>CAVOIY010000001.1:0-1135000 GCA_963696165.1 uncultured Acidobacteriota bacterium
ATTTCCTGCACCTTGCGGTGAATCGTCTTGTCGGGCGTCAGAAAGCTCTGCCGCGCGAGTTGCTGCGTGATCGTGCTGCCGCCCTGCGCCGCGCGTCGGTGCCGGATGTTGGCGAGCGCCGCCGACACGATGCGCACGACGTCGAACCCGTGATGCTCGTAGAAGCGCTGATCCTCGATCGCGACGATCGCGTGAATCAGATTCGGCGAGATCTGGTCGAGCGGCACGTCGATGCGCTGCTCTTTGAAGATGGTGAACACCAGCGAGTCGGTGTCGTCGTACACCGCCGTCGCCTGATCCATTTCGCCGATGCGCCGCATCGCCTCCTGATCTGGAAGGCCGTCGCCGTGCAGCGTCTGGATCACCCACGCGCCGCCGACGATCGACGCGAGCGCCAGCGCGGTGAATGCGAGCGTGACGGCGCTGAGCGCCCAGGGCTCCGACGAAACGCCGCACGCCACTGCGCGAACAGCTCATGCAGGCGCGCGCCTGGAGAAGAAGACATTTGACCCCAAGCCCTGCAACTCGCACGCCACGCTCTCAGTGGGGACTTTCCGCGGTTTGCGTGGCATTTCGGTTGCACGAGCGAGCGGCGGAGGAATGAGTGAGTGTCGCGGCACGAGTCGGATTGCTGATTACCATTCTCACTTTGATTGCGTGCTGTTCCAGCGCGCGATTCGAACCGTCAACCTGTTGCCGTCGCGCGCGACGGTCGCGGCGCTGTCGCCCAGCTGACAAGTCGATGACGAGAACGGTTCAGCCGTTCGTCCCGGTGACTCGGCGATGGTCGTGTCGATCTGTACGGAAACGAAGTGACAGGACGCGGTCGCGAAATACGGACTCGACGCCACCGGCGACCTCTACGAGTTGCATTCGCCGCAGACCGAACTTCCCCGCCTGAAATCCCCGAAGAGCTGACTCGAAGCCGGCTCAGACTACCGACCTGACATCACCGGATTGATTCACCGTAAACGTCTGACCACCGATCGTCAGATCGCCGCTTCGTGGCGGGCCGGCATTCGCGCCGACACTGAACGTGATGCTGCTGCTGCCGGTTCCCGAGTGGCGAACTGGTCACGACGATCCAGTCGAACGCCGACGATGCGGTCCAGGTGCACGAACCGCCGGTCGTCAGCGTGATCGTTCCGCCGCCGCCGCTCGCATCAAAGGTCTGGTTCGTCGGCGAGAGCGTGTAGGTGCACGGCGCCACGAAAGCCGCCTGGTTGACGGTGAACGTCTGGCCGGCGATCGTGAGCGTCCCGGTACGCGCAGGACCACCGTTTGCGGCAACGCTGAAGGAGACGGTGCCGTTGCCGTTGCCCGACGCGGGGCCGGTTATCGAAATCCAATCGGCGTTGTTCGACGCTGCGGTCCACGCGCAGCCAGCACGCCGCCGTAATCGAGGCGGAGCCCGGACCGCCGGACGCATCGACGTTCAACGAATTCGGCGCGATGCTGAACGAACAGGCCGCCGCCTCGGTTGACCGTGAAGGTCTGCCCCGCGATCGTCAACGTTCCGATGCGCGCCGCTCCGCCGTTCGGCGCGACGCTGAACGCAACCGATCCGTTTCCGTTGCCCGACGTCCCGCTCGTGATCGTGAGCCAATCCGGGTTCGCCGTCGTCGCCGTCCAGGTGCAGCCATTCGCGGCTACAACGTTCACGCTGCCCGCGCCGCCGCTCGCGCCCGACTGCCTGGTTGTTCGACGAGATCGTCGGGCTGCAGCCGCTCCCCTGCGATACGGTGAACGTCTGGCCGGCGATCGTCAATGTGCCGGTGCGAGCGGCGCCGGCGTTTGCAGCGACGCTGAATCCAACCGATCCGTTTCCGCTGCCCGATGTGCCGCTCGTAATCGTGAGCCAATCCGAGTTGTTCGTCGACGCCGCCCAGGTGCAGCCGTCCGCGGCCGAGATCGTGACGGTGCCCGTGCCGCCGTTCGCCCCATCGACTGGTTATTCGACGAGATCGTCGGGTTGCATCCGCCCGCCTGTGACAGCGTGAACGTCTGCCCGGCGATCGACAAGGTGCCCGACCGTGCAGGGCCGGCGTTCGAGTTGAACGAATAGCTGACCGTCCCGTTCCCGCTGCCGTTCGATCCGTTCGTCACTGTGATCCAGGACGCGTTCGATGCGGCCATCCATCCGCAGCCGGTTCCTGCGTTCACTGAGACGCTGCCGGTTCCTGCGTTCGAATCCACGGACCGGTTGGACGAGCCAATCGAATAGCTGCACGGAACAGCTGCCGAACCCGACTGCGTGACGGTGATCGAGTGGCCGCCAACGGTCACGATTGCCTGTCGCGTCGATGTGGACCCGTTTGCGGCGACGGAGAACTGCACTTGTCCCGGCCCTGTGCCGCTCTGGCCGCCAGTAACGGAGATCCAATCAGCCGACGCGGTCGCGGTCCATTGACACGCCGCACCGATGGCAACGGTCAACGATTCGAGGCCGCCTTGCGCGCTCACGTTCACCGTGGACGGACTCACCGTCGCGTCGCAGGCGAGCGCGCTCTGGGAGACGACGACGGTCTGGCCGGCAACCGTCAACGATCCGCTTCGCGCGTTTCCGGCATTCGCGGCGACCGAGATCGCCAGATTGCCCGGCCCGTTGCCGGGCGATCCGGAGGTCACCTGAATCCAGTCGGCCTGGCTCGCCGCGGTCCATGCGCAGCCCGCATGCGCGTCGACATGAATCGTCGTGGTGCCGCCGGCAGCCGGAATGCTGGCGTTTGTCGGCGAGAGGGTGAATTTGCAGGGAGCAGGATCTTGAGAGATCGCGATCTGCGCGTCGTTCACCGTGACGGTGCCGCGGCGCGCCGACGGGTCGGGATTTTCCGAGACGCGAAAGGCGACGGCGCCTTCGCCCTGCCCGCTGTTTCCCGATGTGATCGCGATCCACGCGGCGGCGCTCGACGCCGCCCACGTGCAGTCGCGAGTGGTGTTGACGTTGATGGTGCCCGCACCACCGCTTGCCGGCGCCGACGCCATCGAGCTCGTCGCGGCAACCTGACATTTCGATCCAGTGGGCGCCGTTACGGAGACCGAAGTCGAGCCGCATGCCCCCGCGAGGAACGCAAATAGACACACGCACCATAACGGCCGAGCACGCATAGCGGTTCAGCACGGTGCAAGCGTCCTGCCGCGGTTGAGCGAGGTAAAGTGCTCGACCGTATGCGCTGTGCATACGGTCGAGCACGTTCTTGCGTGGGATTATGCGAAAAGTTGCGAGCCGGAAGCGATCATCGAGCTCTTCGATACGGGAGAGAAAAACTTTTCCAAATCGTATGCTACAAAGAGCGCAGGAAATTCAACAGGTCCTGTTTCTGCGCGTCGCTGAGGCCCGCGAAATTGACGATGACGCCGTTGGCCTCCGACCCCGAACTCGCGTGCGACCGAATGGCCGTAAGCAGGTTGGACGTTCGTCCATCGTGCAGGAAGAAGATCCGCTGCCCGAGTCCCCAGAGCGGCGCCGTCCGGAACTCGCTCGGGCCCGCTTCGCCTTGACTGATGCCGTCGGCAAGACCGGCGCCCATGTCGTGGATCACGAGATCCGAGAAGAGATTCACCGGCATCTGCCGCAGCGCGGCGATTGCCGAATTACCGGTGGTGAACGAGGGCGTGTGGCAGTGCGCGCAGCCGACCGCGGCGAATAGCTTCTTCCCGTTTGCGATCGACAGCGCACCGCCTGGCGTGTCGAGCGACGCCGCTGGAGGCGCGAGCAATCGCATGAAGAACGAGAACCGTTCAATCGAGCTGAGTCCCGCTACCGCCGTCGCCGCGTCTGGATCTGAAATGCTGTTCGGCACGTTCGCAAACTGACAGACCGCGGTTTCATCGCGCTCCGTCTCGAACAGCTCGTTCGATATCCCCATTTCCACGTTGTACGCCTCGCCAGAAAACATCAGGATCGATTTGTTCTGTGCCTTCCATCCGAATCGCGCAATCGTGCCGTCGTTTCCGTTGTTGTTGGTCTGACCGGTGATCGTCCGGCCGGCAACCGCGAAGTTTGCGCGGCCGCGAATGCCGAGCGCAGCCTTTACCGATGAGTTGTTCTTCATGTTCGCGAGGATCGCCGCGTCCGGAATCTGCTCGATTAAACCCATTCCGAAGGTCGGCGTCGGAATGCGGAAAATCACGTTGTGGTTCGCCATCTGCGTCGCGAAGTCGGGCTGCGGCATCGTGCAGCCGGCCGCGCCCGTGCGTCCCGAGATCGTGAACAGCGCGTGCACGCCGCCGTCGTGCGTTCCGTCACGATTCAGAATGAATCGCGCCTCACGGACCGGTCCGTTTGGTGAGAGGAACGGGGGAACGGTATCCGTTCCATGGTCGCTGCCCGCGAAGGCGACTTGCGGATTGATCGCCGGGCTCGAGCCGCCAATTGCCGGTTGTGAGTGACACCCACCGCAGCTGTTGAGATTCATGCGCGGGCCCAACCCCTCGGCCACACTTTCTTCTTCGGCGAAGTCCGTCTGTCCCGCGTAGAAATAATCTGTTTCGTGAGCCGTGAGTCCGGCGAGCGGCGCGCCAGCGGCCGCAGCTCCTGTTCGTACGCCGGGATCTTGCGCGGTCGTCGACGCCATCGCGACTTGGAACAGAAGGCCGGCGGCGGCAACCGCGAGAAGCGTCGATACTGGTCTAGACCTGGTTTGCATAGGAATCCCCTCGAGAACCATGACGGTTCAAACACACGTGTGCTGTTGGAGCGTTGATGGGCTTAGCTTGGGGAGCGATAGCCGCGGAGCAAATTTGCGGCCGCGCGCGTTAACTGGTTTAGATTTCCGGGTTACGAACGATATGCGATCGCGGCGCGACGCGCGTGTAGCGGCGCTGACACCGAGATCGAGACATATCTACACTTTCATTACGCACGACTGCGGCGAGACGTTGCGACGGGTGCGAATTGCTGCGAAAAACTGCGAAGAACAAAATCGATCGTCGCGTAAATGAAAATTGCCGTGGCTTGAAAGCTGACAGCGACTCTCCGCGCGTAGCGCAGATCGCGTGAGTCAGGACTTTATTGTAAAGAGGCGATGCACGAGCTTAGTTCGCCGCGCCTGCCGTCTTGCGTGCGTATGAGTTCGTCGCCGGATGACGCCAACCGTCTGTGGCGAGCACAGTATCGATCAATTCTTCGATGACGAATTCAGCGCCCGCGGCGCGCTCACGATCGGCCAGGTCGCGACCTAGTTGCGCGTCGATAGCATCACGGTTACGACGATGGGCCGCGTTCCACTGCGGGAAGAGCGGACAGCGCGTCAGCGCTCGAACTCTGCTCGCAGCGCCCATCAACTGTGCTCCGCGCACCGGATCGCCTTCCGAAACGGCGACGTACCCGAGGCCCTCCATGCAGCCGGCTGCGGCTCGGATGTTCTTAAGTTGTCTGGCGCCGCGCAGGCTTGCGATGAACGCGCGCTTCGCGCGAGTCAGCTCGTCCGCGAGATAGCATTGAAGACCCAGGTTCACTTGACCATATGTGAGCATGAACGGCTCGCCTGAACGGACGAGGTGCGCACAGGCGCGTTCGAGAATATCGACAGCGGCGAGCGGCTGCTCGGAAACACCCTTCAACACGCCACTGCCAAGAGTGGCGTATCCAATCAGCCAGTCATCGCCGAGCTCTTCAGCGAGCGCGAGTGCTCGAGTGAGTGTCTCGTCGGCAAGCAATTTGTCGCCGGCAAGCGCCTCGACGAACCCGAGCACGCCCAGCGAGAACGCGCGCTCCCGCACTTCGTCCGCAGGGAGGCTTTGAAGACAGGCGAGAAGCGCTAGTTTGGCGGCATCGAACTCGGCGACGTGGTGAACGAAAAGCCCCAGTACGCCGCGCGCCTTGGCGACGAGCGCGGTTGAGCAGCGGTCCGCACCGCGTATTCCTCGAACCAGCCACTCGAGGGCTTCGTGATACGGTCCATGCTCGAGCCAATACCAGCGCATGGAAACGGCCAGGCGGAGCTCTGCGTCGAGAGCCCCTGCAGTTTTCGAGCTCCACGCCAGCGCTTCACGCAGATTCGCCTCTTCGTCCTCGAAGAAATCACTCGCGGCAGCGCGATTCGGTCCACACATCTCCGGCGATGCTGCCTCGGCGCGCCGGACGAAGTGTTCGACGTGCCGCCTGCGCACCTCCGAAGCGATTGGCAGCTCATTGAGGCGAGCCTGCGCGTACAGTCGGACTGTTTCCAGCATGCGGTACCGCGCTTCGGCCGCGTCCGTGTCCGCAATGACGAGCGACTTGTCGACAAGGCCTTGAAGCAGATCGAGCACGGGTGCGTCGACGTCCTCAGCAGCAATATCGACCGCCGCGTCGAGCGTCCAGCCGCCGGTGAAGACCGCGAGCCGCACTAAAAGCTCGTCCTCGTCAGCGTTCAACAGGCTCACGCTCCAGGCGAGCGTCGCAGACAATGTTTCGTGCCGTGATGGATGCGTCTCATGGCCGGCGGCGAGCAGGCGAAAGCGATCTTCAAGACGCTCGGCAATCTGCGGCGCGGACAGCACGCGCATGCGAGCAGCTGCAAGCTCGATCGCGAGCGGCAGGCCGTCGAGGCTGCGGCAGATCTCGCCAACCGCGGGTGCGTTTTCGGCTCTTAGAGTGAACGACGGCGCGACCGCTTGAGCCCTCCGCACGAACAGCTTCACCGACGGGATCTCCGCGAACTCTGGCACGTGATCATGGGAAACCCGGTCTAGCGTTGCCGGCACGGCGAGCGGCGGAACACGGACGATCGTTTCCTCGCGCGCCTGCAGCGCGCGTTGACTCGTAATCACAATCCGCAGTTGCGCACACGTTTCGAGCAGCCGCTCGACGACGACTCGGCACGCGTCCGCGACGCGCTCGCAGTTGTCGAGCACCAGGAGGACACGCCGACCGCGAATGAGCGCCGCAATCCGCCCGATGATGTCCTCAGGTGTTGCGTCTGCCGCACCGAATGCGAGACCGACGGCCCGACTGACGTCGGCGCCGTTCTCGACTGGCGAAAGGTCGATGACCGTCGCATCGTCGAAATTCGATTCGATTTGGCGGGCGAGCTCGAGCGCCAGCTGCGTCTTGCCCACTCCGCCAGGCCCGGTCAGCGAGAGCAGCCTGACGTCGGCGATCTTCAGTGCAAGCTCTCGCAGCAGATCATCGCGGCCAATCAGGGATACAGTCCGTGCGGGAAAGCCCTGGCGATTTGATGATTTGTCGCGCGCGCGTGTTTCGGTGACCGCGGCGACAAACCGGTATCCGCGACGATGGACCGTCTCGATGTATCGAGGCTCTGAGGCGTCGTCTGCCAGCGCTACGCGGAGCTGAAGAATTGTTTGCGTGAGCGAATGCGGCCCGACGTGCACACCGCTCCACACGGCGTCCATGAGCGCATCGCGCGCGACGATTTCTCCGCAATGCTCTACGAGATGCACGAGGACATCGAACGCCTTCGGCTCGAGCGCGATGTCACAGCCCTGGCGCTGGAGGCGGCTCGTGCGCAGGTCGAGCGTGAAGTCGTCGAACGAAAAGACGGTTCCTGACAATATCCTCACAACTCCCTGAGGACTTCCCGCCAGCGATCGGAAAGACTGCCTGGTCCGAGTAAGCAGTCTACCCTTTTCATCACGAGGTGAGTCCATGCGTCGAATGGCGTTTTTCATCTTCACGGCGGCCGCCGTGGCGTTCAGTACGGGCCTGAATGGTCAAATGCAGCCGGCACCCGCGTCGATGACCGTTTTCGCCGGGGGCCTGAATAACCCCCGTGGCCTCAAGTTCGGGCCGGACGGGTTTCTCTATGTCGCGGAAGGCGGCGCCGGGGGAACCGAATCGACAACCAGCGCACAGTGCACTCAGGTACCGGCAGTCGGACCGTATACCGGAGGGATGACCGCGCGGATCTCGAGAATCAATTTCCGCGGCGTGCGCACGACGGTCGCCGACCATCTGCCTTCCAGTCAGACCACAGCCGACTCCGGAAGCCTGGTGAGCGGCGTCGCGGATGTTGCCTTCATCGATGGCAGGCTGTACGCGATCACCGCGGGCGCCGGTTGCTCTCACGGCTTGGCCGGCACGCACAACGCGGTCATTCAAGTGCACGCGAACGGCACGTGGTCGGAAGTCGCGAATCTCAGCGCGTTTCAAATGAGCCACCCCGTGGCTCATCCCGAGCCAGACGATTTCGAGCCCGATGGTACCTGGTACAGCATGGTGGCCATCCATGATGCGATTTACGCCGTTGAACCGAATCATGGAGAGCTCGATCGGATCGACTTGAGCGGTTCGATCAGGAGGATCGCCGACATTTCCGCAACCCAAGGTCATATCGTTCCCACGGCCCTGGCGCATCATGGCGACGCATTTTACGTGGGGAACCTCAACACCTTTCCCATCGTGGACGGAAGTTCGAAGGTCCTGAGAATCACGCGGTCTGGAAAAGTGGAAACCGTTGTCGTGGGCCTCACGACGGTTGTCGGGCTCGCTTTCGATCGCGAGCATCGGCTGTACATCCTCGAAAATACGACCGGAAATCCGTTCCCGACGCCGAACACCGGCAAAGTGCTGCGCGTCGAGCATTCGGGCCACATCACCGAGATCGCGTCGGGCCTGTTCCTGCCAACCGCGATGACGTTCGGCCCCGATGGCAACTTGTATGTCTCGAACGTGGGTTTTGGTCCGCCGCCGATCGGCCTTGGACAGATCGTGAAAATCACGTTGAACGATCGCGATCACGACGACAGGCGGGACTGAAGTCCCGCGCTACGAGTACGAGATGTAGCGCAGGTCTTTAGACCTGCCGTGAATGTAATCGCGCTCGCAGGATCGTAGTGCCGGCCACGCTTCGCCGACGGAGGAGCGTGGCGGCACGACGACGATAAGTCTTCTCCTCAGAACGTGTAACGCCGACCGGCAGGCGAACTTGACCGACGGCGTGAAGGTTGCACTGCCGATGGAGCACCTACACGTCCCGACCATGAATTTCCGCGATTTCGCGACAGACGAAGCCGCCACGCTGGTCCGCCGTCTGCTCGCTCACCGTTCAGAGCAGACGTCCCACGATCTCCAGGCGTTCCAGGACGCGCTCAATGCTGCGACCGACCTCCTCAGAACATCGATCGCCAGATCGGCCGAAGCGGATTCAGACGCCGACGTAGCGGCGCTCGTGGACCGCATCGCCGCCGCCGCGGAAGCCGACAAGCAGCTGGTCGCCGACGAAGCTGCGAGCCAGGCGCGCGCTGCCATCGAAGCGGTGCGCGCCGAATTGCGCACGCAGACCGAACACGGGGCCGAACTGACCGCGTCGCTCGCTGCAGCACAAGGCCAGACGGAATCTCTTCGTCAGGAACTGCAAGCCGTCTCAAATAAGGTCGCGGCGCTCGAGGCCGAGCGCTCGAAGGCGCACGAAGCCGTGACGCGCGCCGAGGCCGCACGGGCCGACGCCGAGAAGGCGCACCAACACGAAACCAGCGCGAGAGCGCGCTTCGAGCACGAGCTGCAGACCGTTCAAGACCTCCTGACGACGACGCGCGCACAGTCCGCGGCGATCGCGAAGCAGCTCGATGTTGAAGCGGCGGAGCGGGCGCGGCTCACGGTTGATTTGGCCGCGGCCGAATCGCTGCTGCACTCGGCGGAAGAGCAGCGGCAAACGATGGCCGCCGAAGCGCAAGTCGCCGGCGCACGACTTTCCTTTCTCGAAGGCGCGTACACCGACGGGGAGCGCGTGCAGCACGAGCTCGAGGCTCGTCTCGAGACCGTGACGCAGAGCGAAGCGCAGGCCCGCGCCGAAGCGGCGGAAGCCGAACGACAGGTGCGCGAGGCGCGCGCGGAACTGGAATCGGCCGCGCAGGCGCGGTCGCAGGCCGACCAGACGTCGACCGATACGAAAACGTGGCGTGCCGAGCAGGCCGCCAGCGTGCGTCAGCACGCAGTCACGTTCCTCTCGCGATCGCTCGATCGGTTGCGCGCGTGCAGCGACGCGCTCGCTGATGCGTCGAGCGCGGACGAGCTGTTCGCCGCACTCGTCACGGTGTTCGCCTCCGAGTTCTCGCGCGTGGCGCTGTTCAGTGTGAAACACAACCGGCTCGAGGGCATCCGCCAGGTGGGCTTCGAGGCACAGCCCGACATGTCGCAGCTGCTGATTCCGCGCACGCTCGATTCGCTGCTGACGCGCGCCGCCGTTTCGGGCCACATCGAAACGCTCGCCGGCGGCGAGCTCGACGATGCGTCGGGTTCACCCTTCGGCGGTACGCCTGGATCGGTCTGGGCGATTCCGATCGAGGTCGACGGCGCGGCCGTCGCGGTCATTTACGCCGACGATTCCGATCAGGCGCGCACCGAGTTTGGCAATCTCGAGTTGCGAACGAAGTTTGCGGACCTGCTGTCCAAACATGCCGGCTCCGCACTCGCGCGTCTACCGATCGCGCACGAGTCGCCTGACCTGCGCGAATACGCGGGCCGACTGGTGAGCGAGCTCGAATCGATGTACGCCGCCGATGTCAGCATGGGCCGGAAGAAAGACGAGCTGCGAAGCCGACTGCGCGACAACCTCGAATACGCACGACGGATGTACGCGGAACGGATCGCGTCACAAACGGGCGCCGTCACCGCGCTTCTCGAGGATCATCTCGCGGCGATCGCACGAACCGGGACCGACTTCGCCAAAGACCTCGGCAAGCTGCTCAAAGGCCGCGACACGACCGCTACGAACGACCAGCCCAAACGCCGGACCGCCGAAGCACGGTAGAAACGCTATCGGTACGCCGCGGCCTGGATTCCGTAGAGCTCCGCGTACTGCCCACGCTTTGCCATCAGTTCATCGTGCGCGCCGACTTCGACCACGTGCGCGCCATCGAGCACGACGATGAGATCGGCCATCCGCACGGTCGAGAACCGGTGCGACACGAGCAGCGTGATGCCGCCCGTTGCGCTCTCGGCACGGTTTCGCGCCGCCGCCGCATAACGCTCGAACAGCGCATGCTCGGTCTCCGCGTCGAGCGCGGCCGTCGGCTCATCGAGCACGAGAAGCAGCGGCCGCTCGCGCATGAAGCCGCGCGCGAGCGCAAGTTTCTGCCATTGGCCGAACGACAGATCGACGCCGCCCGGCCACGTCGGGCCGAGCTGGGTGTCGAGGCCCGAGCGCAAATGTGAAATGACGTCTTGCGCGCCCGCTCGATCGACTGCGGCGGCGAGCGCCGGCTCGTCGTCCAGCGCGAACCACGTCGCCGAGGCCGACGGTTTGACGCGCAAGAAATTCGAAGCGGAAGAAATCCTGAAATGCGCCGGCCAGACGCGCGCGCCACTCGATCGGCCAAAACGCGCGCAAGCGGTGTCTCGTCCACGAAGATTGCGCCGGATGAGGGCTCGTACATCTTCGCGAGCAGCTTTACGAGCGTCGTCTTGCCCGCGCCGTTTTCGCCGACGATTGCGATAACTGCTCCGGCCGGCAGTCGCAGCGACACATCCTCGAGGACCAGACGCGAGGTGCCGGGATACGCGAACGACACGTGATCGAGGCGAATGCCGTCGCTGGAGCCGATCGGGAGCCGGCAGATCGGCCTTCGCGGAAAGCGACGCCGCGTAGTCTTCCAGCCAGGCGAGCCGGCGCGAGCCATCCATCCAGAAGCCGCGCAGAAATCCGATCTCGCCGACCGTTGCGCCGATGTAGGCCGACAGCCGCGAGCCCGCGGCGAGCACGAGGAGCACGGCGCTCGCGGACGCTGCGAGTCCCCACGCGACGAAGATCACCGCGCCGACATAAGCGGCGCCGAAGAGCGCCCACGCGAGCGTGTGCCACAAGGCGGACCCCCAACGAGCCGACGACACCGGACCGTACCAGCGCTCCCACGCCTCGCGCCGCTCGGCGATCAAGCGCGGACCGATGCCGGTGACGCGCACTTCCTTGCCAGGCGACGGCGTCGTGGCGATCGTGAACAGATGACGCGACAAGCGATTGGCCTGCGCTCCGCGCTCCTGCGCCGCGCGTTCGACGGCGGGCCGCCACGTCGACGTCACGACGGTCGGCAGCGCGAAGACCGCAAGGAGTGCCAGCGCGGGGTGGATCGACACGAGCAGCGCGATCGTGACGCCGAGCCGCAGGATCCATCCGATCGTCGAAAACAGCGACACGTACATGTGATCGAGCACGAACACCTGATCGCGCAGCATCGCCAGGCGATCGAGATAGTCCGGACGCTCCTGATGCGCGATGGTCGCGATCGAGGCCTGCAGCTGCGCGACGTGCGACTCGAGCGCGATCGTCACCTTGTCGCGAAAGCGGCGCTGCACGCGCGTGCTGACGGTGCGAAGGAACCAGGTGCGCGGTCGCCGACACGCCGAGGCCGATCGCCGATGCCGAGCACCAGGCCCGGCCTGTTCTCGAGAACGCCTTTGCCGAGCAGCATCAGCCACAGCGCGAGCAGCGCATCGGGCAGCGCGGCGAGCTGCGACAGCACGAACGCCGCCGCCATCAGCCGCGGCTCGTGGCGGTACCCGAGCTTGCACAAGCGCCACATCGACGACAGCGCCGGCGGCAGATCGTCGCGCGGGCGTTCAGGTGAGGACGTCATACGCCTTGCCCTCTTCGTCCTCGCCGAGGATGAAACGCTGCGCCTGCAGATCGAACATCGTGCGATAGCGACCGTTCATGCGCCATCAGCTCGTCGTGCGTGCCGAGCTCGACGACGCGTCCGTGTTCGAGGACGCAAATGCGATCGGCGTGGCGGACCGTGGAGAAGCGGTGGGAGATGATGATGGTCGTGCACTGCCGCGTCGCGGCGAGCAGGCGATCGAAGATCTCCGCTTCGCCGCGCACGTCGAGCTGCGCGGTCGGCTCGTCGAGCAGCACGACGCCGGCGCCGAGCTCCACGGCGCACAGCGCCCGGGCGAGCGCGATCGCGCTGCCATTGACCGCCGGACAAATCGGTGCCGCCCTCGTATCCGCGCGCGAGCACCGTGTCGAGCGCGCGCGAGATCCGACGCGCCCGCCGACGCGAGCGCCGCGCGAGATCTCGTCAGGCGACGCGCCCGTCGGTGCAACGTTGTCGCGAAGCGGCAGTTCGAGGCGAATGAAGTCCTGGAACACGGCGGCGATTCGCGTGCGCCACGATGCGAAGATCGAACTCGCGGAGATCGACGCCGTCGATTTCGATCGCGCCGGATTGCGGGTCGTACAACCGGCACAACAGCTTCGCCAGCGTCGTTTTTCCGGCGCCGTTCTGTCCGACGATGGCGAGCGACGACCCGGCGGGAATCGTGAGATCGAAATGCTCGAGGACCGTGCTCGCCGCCGGGATACGCGAACGTCACGTCGCGAAAGCGGATCGCCTGGGCCGGCATCTTCGCCGCGATGCGCGTGCCAGACGCGAGGGCGCCCTCCTTCGCCATCGAAGGCTCGAGACGAAGAACGGCGGCGACTGGCGCGGCGGTGCCGTCGAAGCGCCCAGTTGAGTCCCCCGAACGCGATCATCGACGTCGCCACGGCGCTTTGCGCGAAGATGACTACGCGTCCGAGCGTCAAGTCGCCGTGCGCGAGCGGCGCTCGCGAGCGACCAGAACACGATGACGTTCGCGATCGTCACGAGCAGCATGCACCAGATCATCGGCCGTTCGCGCAGCCGCGTCGCGGCGTATTGGAGCTCGTGCAGCCTCGTCCGCCGCGCGACGAAGCGGTCGATCGTCCAGCCAGTCAGGCCGAAGAGGCGCAGTTCTTTGCTCGCGGGCGGGTCGACGGCAAGCCGATACGCGTAGTCGGCGTCGCGCTGTGCGGCGCGCACTTCATCCGTGTTGCGATCGAACCAGACCGCGCTCTCGCGCAGGAGCCAGTGCGTCGCCAGCCACGCGCCGGCCAGCAGCAATCGGCGCCCACCACGCATACGCGGCGAGAACGGCCGCCGATGCCAGGCCGCCAATCAGCTCGACGAGTCCGACAGCGATGAAATCCATCGAGATCGACAAGGGCGGGCCGGTCATCCCGAGGTCGAAATCGCGCGCGACGGTCAGGTCGCTCGTGAGCGACGGATCTTCAAGATGACCCATGCCCGGCGGGCGCACGCACGCCTCGGTCAGCCGGTCGTAGAGCCACGCCGCTGTCCGATCGCCGAGATTGGCGCTCACCGCCTGATGAATCGGCGTGAGGACCTGCAGGAGCACGAAGACGCTGCCCGCAAACGCCAACGGACCGCCCAGACTGCCGCCGTGCTGCACGGCAGCCACGAGCAACCCCATCGCGATCGCGAAGACCGCCGGCAAGATCCCGCGAAGCCACAACATGAGCCACCAGCTGAATGCGAGAGCACGGCCCGCTTTGGGAAGGACCGAAAGGAACTGCCACTCTTTCCGGTTGCGCAGGCGAGCGAACATGGCGGCTCGCGATCATGTAGCACAGTTCGCCGGTTGCGGCGATGAGAAAGGTTGCCGGCCGCGATAAGATCGGGGTGATGCCGGCCGAGTACGCCGTGGCTCTGATCACCGAAGCTGAAGTGCCGCTCGCCGTCGATCCGGCGTTCCAGTACATGCTGAAGGTGTACGCGAGTGAGACGAACAAGGTGGCGTCGGTCTGGCGCGCGTTCGACGACGGCGTGCTCGACTACCGTCCGCATCCGAAATCGCAGACCGTCGCAGATATTTTCAAGCACGAGCTGCTCTCCGCGCGTCGCTTCTTCGGCGGATTCCTGGGACTCCCGGAGCCGGATGCCGCCCTAGTCGTGCCGAATCCGTTAACGGTGGAGTCGGCGGTCACGCGGCTCGGCCAGCTCGCGCGTGCACGGCTGCCGCGGCTCGCGAATGAGTCGCGCGCGTGGTGGGACACGAACGTGAAGTTCTTCGACGTCGAACGTACCCGCGTCTGGGTGTTCTGGCGCCGCATCCTGCATACGGCGCATCACCGCACGCAGCTCACCGTGTATCTCCGTCTCCTCGATCGACCCGTGCCGCCGATCTACGGTCCGACTGCCGATGTCACGTGGAGCGATGCCGACCCGACGCGAACCGTCGACGCGGCTCGCCGGTAATCTGTTTTTATGTTCGAGGAGTCCATGCTGAAGCCGTTCGTGGTGTCGCTCGGGGCTGTCATCGCGATTTGCGGCGTGTGTCGAAGGGCCGAAGCGCAGGCGCGGCCCGCGCCTCCGGGCCCAACGCACCTGACGATTCCGTTCCTCGCGAATGCGACCAGGCCGGCGGATCTGGATTTTGAAGGCGGCGAATGCGACGTCGAAGCCGATGGCAACCGCATGACGTGCCAATTCCAGCAAGTACTCATAACGACGTCCGAGCTGGCGCCCGACACGTGCTTCGTGACGACGAACCACTACGACCGCATCTTCGAAAAGCAAACGTCGACGAAATGGGTGAGCCGCCAACCGACCGAAGGTCCATGCGCCATCGTCGACCTCACGACGCTGCAGGACGATGGCGGCATCAAGTGGACGATGGAAACGAGAAAGATGGTCGGGAGCAAGGACGCATCGGCATCCTGCCGTCTAGTGGACGAAAAGCCTGAGACACTCAGCTGGCAGAATGTCCGACGGCGGCTGCCGTGCACGTTCGTTCAGCCGGGCGGGCTGAGCCGATAGTTGATATCTAAGGACCTAGGGATTTGAGGATCTAAGGATCTAAGGATCTAAGGATTTGCAAATCAGTCCAATTGGTTTATGGACCGCGTGCCGGCGCCTTCGCGGTAATACGATTGGTGCATGACTATCGGCAATACGGAGGCGGCGCCGGCGGCGATCGCGGCGGACGGATTTGCCTTCGTGCACGCGAGCGAAATGCGCGCGCTCCTCACGGGTACCGGCACGCTCTCCGACTGGACGGCATTCGCGGCAAGCTGGGACGACCTGGGGATTGACAAGTACATGGCCGACGGCGGCCGCTACCGCCGGCGGCGTCATGCGGTGTTCGCCGCGTCACCCGGCGGCGCAATCGTCCGCGTCCCGCATCAGCCGCACTATCAAAGCCGCACATACAATCGCCTTAACGGTGGCATCGCGCGCTGGTTCGATCCAATCGAGGTTGGCATCTCCAGCAGCGCAACGATGCAGACGATTCTGGAGTGTGCGCGTGCGCTGTTCGAGGGAATCGCAGGACCACGGGACTGGCACGTCGAGGCGCATCAGTTTCGGATCGAGGCGCGGGTTGGCGAAGAAGGACGGCCGACGCCGGAAGGTGTGCATCGCGACGGCGTTGATTACGTCCTCGTCCTGCTGATCGATCGGCAAAACGTCGAGAGCGGCACGACCACCGTGCACGCACTGAATGGCGAACCGCTCGGCGCCTTTACGCTGACGACACCTCTCGACGCGGCGCTGCTGGACGACTCGAGGGTTGCGCACGGCGTCACACCGATCGTGCCAGTGGACGCGACGCGTGCCGCCTACCGCGACGTCCTGGTCGTCACGTGGCGGCACTCGGCGTGATCACTCGATCGGTGTGGCGGCCGACTTCAGCCGGCCGTCGTGCGTCCGCCTCGGCGGACGCTACATCGTTCGAGTAGCTCAAAATGCGATGAGAGCGAAGGTTGGCGGGGTCGACGGGACTCGAACCCGCGGCCTCCGGCGTGACAGGCCGGCGTTCTAACCAACTGAACTACGACCCCGAACGAGATATGATCAATCTAAGGATCTAAGGATTTTAGGATCTGAGGATCTAAGAGCGTTCGGAGACCCCAAACCACCAAAACTCAAATCCTTAGATCCTCTAAATCCTCAGATACCCTTAAATCCTTAATCCGTAGGATTGGGCGGTACAGGATTCGAACCTGTGACAGCCGGCGTGTAAAGCCGGTGCTCTACCACTGAGCTAACCGCCCTTACTGTCACACTACCGGCCGGCTGCGGCCCGCCAAAACGTCCCATTATACGTTGCCTTCAAGATCAGCAGCAACATCGCGACGGCCATGCCGACGACCGCGCGGTGCTCGCGGTTCGCGATCGCCTGCGCAAGTGAAGAACCGCGACGATCCCGACCGCTCGCGATCCCGTCCGTCTCGATGCCCGCCGCGGTAGCGATCGTACTGATCGCCGAACGCGCGACGCAGAAACGCTTCTTCGCTCGCGGATCGCCGCCGTCAGCGTCGCCGCGCAGGTAGACCGCGATGAAGATCGCAACGACCGCGCTGCCCGACGCGACCGCCAGCCCGACGCCCATGATCGACGATCCGACATACAGCGGATGCGCGAACCAGCGATACGGTCCCGACGAGGTGACCTCGCGCGACTTGTTGAGGTGACCGGCGGCCCAGACCCGCAGCGCCTCGCCGCGAATCGCGATCGGCGCGCCGGCCGCGAGCGTCGCCGACGTCGGCTGCGCCAGCCACAGCACGACGACGCCGAACAGGAAACCGAGCGACACCCGCCTTCGCGCGAGCGCTTCGGCGAGGCGGCCCGAACGTGCGCGAGTCGCTCAGCGACGCGCATTCGTCGCTCCGCGGCGAGCCGCCGATCCAGCGCCGACGCTACTTCCTCCACCTGAATGTCGAGCAGGCACATCGTCTCGAGCCTGCAGCGTCGGAGGTGATGGCACTGGCAGATCGCTTCGCGCGAGATCGTGATGTCGGCAGGCGCCCACGGACCGTTGCGCTGCGCGCCGCGTCGGACCGTAGAAGCCGACGAGCGGCGTGCCGACGGCCGCCGCGATGTGCGTCGGCCCGGTGTCGCCCGACAGCATCACGGCCGCGCCGCGCACCAGCGCGACGACATCGGCAATCGACGTCTCGGGCGACAGCACCGCGGCGCCGCGCGACGCTGCGACCACTTCGCGCGCGAGCGACTCCTCGCCCGGGCCCCACAACACGACGGACATCAGCCCATGGCGTTCGCGCAAGCCCGCGGCGATCGCGCCGAGCCGCGCCGGCGGCCACCGTTTGTTCGGCCACGCCGCGCCTGGATTGAGCAGCGCGTAGCGGCCGCCGGTCTGCTGCAGCATGTCGCGGGCGACGGCGATTCGACGCGCTCGATCGGAAATTCCGCGGCGCCGACGCGCGATGCCGAACGGCCGCAGCAGCCCGAGGTTGATCTCGACGACGTGCCGCGTCTCGCGGGGATCGTACAGGCCGTCGCCGCCCGGATCGTAGACCTCGGTGTAGAACACGCGGGCGAGCCGTTCGCGCAGATACGACGGCGCGAAACCCGACGACGCGGCGCGGCGCCCGACGCGCGCGCGAGGAGCGCCGACTTGAGCAGGCCCTGCAGATCGATCGCGACGTCGTAGCGGGCGCGGCGCAGCTCGACGACCGCCTGCCAGAGCGACGCGCCGCCGCCATGATTCGCGAGATCCGCCAGCCGGTCGATCGTTGATCACGAGCCGGCGATCGATCACCGGCACGAGATCGAGCAGCTCGCGATGCTTCGCGCTGACGAGCCAGTCGATGCGCGCGGCCGGATACGCCCGGCGCAGCGCCGCCGCGACCGGAATCGCGTGCACGATGTCGCCGAGCGCGCCGAGGCGGACGATCAGGAATCGTTCAGCCACGCGCCAGTCGGGAAATGATGTCGCGCGTCGAGTGCGCCTTCGCGTCGCCGACGATCGCGGTCCGGCCGCCGTACGCGCGCACGACCGCGCGCTCGGGGACGGTCTCGACGGTGTAGTCGGTGCCTTTGCAGTGCACGTCCGGCTGGAGAAGATGCAGCAGCCGCTCGACGGTCGCGTCGCCGAACACGACAACGTAAGTCGACGCCGCGAAGCGCCGCGACGAGCTCCGCGCGATCGGCCGCGGTGAGGATCGGCCGCCCCGCGCCTTTCAGCGCGCCGACCGATCGATCATCGTTGATCGCGACGACCAGCCGATCGGCCTCGGCGGCTGCTGCCTGCAGGTAGCGGACGTGGCCGACGTGCAGCAGATCGAAGCAGCCGTTCGCAAACGCAATCGTGCGCCCCGCCGCACGCTCACGCGCGACCGCATCGATCAGCTCTTCCTCGCTCAGCAGCGATCCCAACTATCTGTTTCCTTTCTGCGTTCTACTTCTCAGTTCTGCCAGTTCTCACTTCTACGTTCTAACTTCTGCCTTTACGTCCTTCTCCCCTGCGCCGGCCCTTCCTGCGACCAGTTCTCCAGTCGACGTGTCGTGATCGGCGGTGATCGCGTCGCCGAGCTCGCGCGCCGACACCGTGGCCGTGCCGCGCTTCATCACGACGAGGCCGCCGGCGTAGTTGGCCAGACGCGCCGCCTCGTAGAACGACGCGCCGGCGGCCAGCGCAAGCCCGAACGCCGCGATCACCGTGTCGCCCGCGCCGGTGACGTCGGCCACTTCGTCCGAGCCGAAGATCGGCACGTGAACCGTCGGCTGCTTCGGCTGGAAGAGCGCCATGCCGCGGCTGCCGCGCGTGATCAGCACGGCCTGCATGCCGGTCCGCCGCAGCAGCAGCACGGCCGGCGCGTTCGAGCGCGGCCGGGTCGTCGTCGATATGGATGCCGAGCACCTGTTCGACTTCCGCTTCGTTCGGCGTGCACGTCGTCAGGCCGCGGTAGTCGAGCAGGCGATAGCGCGAATCGACGAGGATCGGAATCGCGCGGCGACGCGTCCGCTCGGCCACTGCGGCGCGGATCGTGCCGCCGAGCGCCGGCGTGACGAGGCCCGATCCGTAGTCGGACAGGATCACCGCGTCGCAGTCGTTCGACGACGGCCGCGACCTTCGCGGCAAACGAGCGGCTCACGGCTTCCTGCGAGCGGCCAGCCCGGCTCGCGATCGATCCGGACGACCTGCTGTTTCGCCGAGTGGACGCCGCCGGCGAGAATCCGCGTCTTGACCGGCGTCCGGTAGTTGCGCGGCACGGACGACGGCTCGGCGATCGACGCCGGGGTGAAAGCTCGCGAGCAGTCGCCGCCCTTCGGCGTCGGTGCCGACGAGCCCCGCCAGGATCGCGCGCCCGCCGAGCGCCGCCACGTTGTTGGCCGCGTTGCCCGCGCCGCCGGCGACCATTTCGGTCGCGTCGTACTTCAGGATCAGCACCGGCGCTTCGCGCGACACCCGCGCGACTTCGCCGTAGATGAACTCGTCGGCAATCAGATCGCCGACGACGAGCACGCGGCGGCTGGAGAACCCGTCGACGAGACCGAGCAGCCGCTCCTTGCGCTCAGCCTCGCCGGGCAGCGGATGAACCGAACGCGCAATCAGCACTTTTACCTTTTGCCTTCTTCCTTTTTATCTCAGTTCTGAGTTCTCAGTTCTCAGTTCTTACTTCTTACCGTCTCCCAACACCCAACTCGCCGCGCCGATCAGATTGTCGACGATCGCATCGGCGCGAAGCCCTTCAGGCGGCCGCATCTCCTCGGTCGCGCCGTAGCCGGTCCGCACCAGAACGCCCTTGCGCGCCGACGGCGCGCGCGAGCGCCACGTCGAGCCAGCGGTCGCCGACGACGAACGAGCGCGCGGGATCGACGCCGAGCTCGCGCACCGCGCGATCGACGAGCCCGCGCTCCGGCTTCCGGCACTCGCACGCGAGCGCGTATCGCGGCACCTTGCCGTCGGGATGATGCGGACAATAGTAATACGCGTCGATGTGCGCGCCGCCGGCCGCGAGCAGCGATGCGAGGTGCCGATGCACATCGTCGACGACCGCTTCGGTGAAGAAGCCGCGCGCGATGCCCGACTGGTTCGAGACGAGCACGACGCGCAGCCCCGCGCGGTTGAGCGCGCGCATGGCGTCGATCGTCCACGGATACAAGCTCGACGCGCTCCGACGCGATCGAGGTAGCCGACTTCCTCGATGAGCGTGCCGTCTCGATCGAGAAAGACTGCGGATGTGCGCGCATCAGAGCGTCCGCCGCGCGGCCGCGAGCACGGCTGTCGGGACCACGCCGCGCATGCACGCGTGATCGAGCGGGCATTCGCGCAGCATGCACGGGCGGCACCACACGTCGTTCGTCAGGATCGTGTGTTCGGCGCGCGTGCTCGATCCGACGCGAGGGTTCGCGGTGCCGTTTCCCGCTCGCGCGTCGGCCCGAACATCGCCGTGACCGGGACGCCGAGCGCGGCGGCGACGTGCATCGCACCGGAATCGTTGGTGACCAGCGTCCGCACGTGAGCGAGCACGCCGGCGAGCGTCGGAAGATCGGTGCTGCCGATCATGTTGATGACGACCGCGCCGCGTTCGCGCGCGGCCGCTTCCACTTCGCGACCGGTCGCCGCATCAGCGGCGCTGCCGACCAGCACGGCGACGACGCCGTCCCCGGCGAGCGCGCCGGCCAGCTCGGCGAAGTACTCGGGCGGCCAGCGCTTCGCGCCGCCGTAGGCGGCGCCCGGCGCGAGCGCCACGAGCGGCGCACGTCCGTTCCAGCCTGCGCCGGCGAGAAGCGCCGCCGCCGGTCGCGCGCACGGCCGGTGCGATCGTCAGGCGTGGCGTGCTCGCTCCGCTCGGAAACCCGAGCGCCGACGGTGAGCCGCTGATAGCGGTCGATCTGATGCACGCTTCGCGCACCGACGGCACCGCGCGCGTGAGCAGCGGCGCGCGCAAGTCTGTGCGATAGCCCCACCGCTCGGGGATGCCCGCGCGGTACGCGACGAGCGCCGAATGAAAGGAATTCGGCAGCAGGAGCGCCGCGCTCGAACGCGCGGCCGCGCAGCTCGTCGAACGTGCACGACCTCGATCGACGTCGGGCACGAGCGCGAAGAGCGGGCATCACCGACGGCGCGCCGCGACGGCGATCGAGGCGTCGGGCAGCGAACGGCGGACATCCGCAATCGCCGGCAGCGCCATGACGGCATCGCCGAGCCAGTTGGGCGCACAGATCACGAGTCGTGAAGCCATGTCGAGGCAGCATTGGAGAACGGCATTAAGGATACCGCGAGATTGCCGCTCGTTCTGGCCTGTGGTACGTTGGGCAATTCATGCGTCTCTCCGAACGAATCACAGAGCGGCGTCGTGCCACCCTGTCGCTTGCCGAGCGCGCGCGGCTCGTGCCGGCCGACCCGCTGCTGTCGGTCGTCATGCCGGTGTTCAACGAGCGCGACCACGATCGACGAGATCATCCGCCGCGTGCTCGCGCGTCACCATCCGCATCGAACTGATCGTCGTCGACGACTGTTCGACGCGACGGCACCAGCGACAAGCTGGTCGACCTGCAGCGCGCAGCACGGTTTCGTGCTGCTGCAACAGCCGCGGAACATGGGCAAAGGCGCCGCGCTGCGCCGCGGCTTCGCCGCCGTCACCGGCGACGTCGTGGTCATCCAGGACGCCGATCTCGAATACTCGCCGGAGGAGTATCCCGCAGCTGATCGAGCTGATTTGCCAGGGCCGCGCCGACGTCGTCTTCGGATCGCGCTTCCTCGGCCGGCACCGCGTGTTCCTGTTCACGCACTATCTCGGCAACCGCGTGCTCACGCTGGTCACCAACGTGCTCTACAACACGATGCTGACCGACATGGAGACGTGCTACAAGATGATGCGCGTCGACGTGCTGCGCTCGATGACGCTCGAATCGAACGGGTTCGGCATCGAGCCGGAGATGACGGCGAAGATCTTCAAGCGCGGCTATCGCGTGTACGAGGTGCCGATCACCTACGACGGCCGCGGCTACAACGAGGGCAAGAAGATCACCTGGCGCGACGGCGTCGTCGCGCTGTGGGTGCTGCTGAAATTCCGGTTGACCGAGTAGCGCCGATCGCCGTCTGTAGCACCGTGAAGATCGCGCTGCTGCAGATCAATCCGACGGTCGGCGACCTCGCCGGCAACGCGCGGCTGATCGCCGACGCGGCGCGCGAGGCGGCGCGCTCGGGCGCCGATCTCGCCGTCACGCCCGGAGCTCGCGCTCGTCGGCTACCTGCCGCGCGATCTGCTGCTCAGCCCCGGCTTCGTCGCGCCGCAGCTGGGACGCGCGGCGGACGCTCGCGCGCGAGCTCGCCGACGGCCCGCCGGTGCTCGTCGGACTGCCGGAACCGAACCCGTCCGACGAGGGACGGCCGCTGTTCAACAGCGCGGTGCTGCTGCGCGGCGGCACGCTCGACCAGCGGTTCCGCAAGACGCTGCTGCCGACCTACGACGTCTTCGACGAGGACCGCTACTTCGAGCCGTTCCGCGGCCCGCAGATCCTCGAGCATCGGCGGCACGCGCGCTCGGCATCAGCATCTGCGAGGACGTCTGGAACGATCGCGATTTCTGGAAGCGGCGCCGCTATCACCACGATCCGATCGAGGAGCTCGTCCGCGCCGGCGCGCAGGCGATCGTCAACCTCTCGGCGTCGCCGTTCTCCGTCGGCAAGCACCAGCGCCGCGAGGAGATGCTCGGCAGCATGGCGCGCAAGCACCGCGTGCCGGTCGTCTACGTGAACCAGGTCGGCGGCAACGACGATCTGATCTTCGACGGCCGCAGCTGCGCCTTCGACGCCGACGGGCGCGCCGATCGCCCGCGGCCGCTCGTTCGACGCCGACGTCGTCATCTGCGATCTCGACGGCGCGGCGCCGCTCGCGCCGCCGACCGATCGTCGCGCCGGAGTCGGAGATCTGGCACGCGCTCGTCCTCGGCACGCGCGACTACGCGCGCAAGTGCGGCTTCACGCAGCGTGGTGCTCGGCCTCTCCGGCGGCATCGATTCGGCGCTGACCGCCGCGATCGCCGCCGACGCGCTCGGCGCCGACAACGTGCTCGGCGTGCTGATGCCGTCGCCCTTCTCGAGCCGCGGGCAGCATCGACGATGCGCTCGGCGCTGGCCGCGCAACCTCGGCATCGAGACGCTGACGCTGCCGATCGAGCCGGCGATGCGCGCGATCGACGACACGCTGCGCCGACGCGTTCGCGCGGCCTGCCGCGCGACGTCACCGAAGAGAACATCCAGGCGCGCATCCGCGGCAATCTGCTGATGGCGCTCTCGAACAAGCGCGGCTCGCTGCTGCTGACGACCGGCAACAAGTCGGAGCTGGCGGTCGGCTACTGCACGCTGTACGGCGACATGTCCGGCGGCCTCGCGGTGATCGCCGACGTGCCGAAGACGATGGTGTACCGCGTCGCGCGCTGGCGGAACGACACGCGCGGCCGCGCGTGATTCCCGAGGCGATCCTGACCAAGGCGCCGTCGGCGGAGCTGCGGCCGAACCAGACCGATCAGGACTCGCTGCCGCCCTACGACGTGCTCGACGAGATCCTGGAGCGCCACATCGAGCAGCACCAGCCGGCCGACGAGATCATCGCCGCCGGGTTCGATGCGGCGACCGTGCGCCGCGTGCTGCGCCTGGTGCGCGCGCGCGGAGTTCAAGCGCAAGCAGGCGGCGCCGGGGCTGAAGGTGACCGACCGCGCGTTCGGCACCGGCTGGCGGATGCCGATCGCGGCGAAGCTCGAACTACGGATCTCATAGCTAGGCGTCCTCGAGGTTCTCACGGTCTGACTTCAGGCGATTCGGGCTCGGCCGCCGGAAACATGCCGCGCACGTTCTTCGTCGGGCCCGCCTCGCGCCAGCGGCGGTGCATCCACAGCCACAGCTCCGGATGGCGCCGCACGTACATCTCGAGCACGTCGGTGCAGCGCTGCGTGAACTCGCGCACCGCGATCGGCGATGATCCGGCGGCGGCGGCTCGACCGGATGCTCGTAGATCATCCGATAGCGCCCGCCGCCGAGCGGCAGCGCGAAGACCGGCACGACCGGCGCGCCGGTGCGCAGCGCCAGCGCCGCGACCGCCGACGTCGTCGCCGCCGGGCGCTCGAAGAAGTCGACGTAGATCGCGTCGCGGCTGAGGATGTGCTGATCGATCAGCACGGCGACGCCGCGGCCGGCCTGCAGCTGCCGCATCACGCGCCGGATCGTTTCCTTGCCGGTAGATGACCGTGTTGCCGGTCCGCGCCGCGAATCTGCTCGAGCAGGCGGTTCAGCTCCGGGTTGTCGAGCGCGCGCGCGAGCACCGCGATCGGCTCGACGCGCAGCGCGTGCACCAGCGCCTGCAGCTCCCAGAAGCCGAAATGGCCCGGTGACGAACAGCACGCCTTTGCCCTGCGCGTACGCCGCGCGGCACGCGCTCCTCGCCGTCGAACTCGACGCGCGCCAGCATCTCCTCCGGCGTGAGCGTGCTGAACTTCAGCAGCTCGATCAGCGAGCCGGCCGAAGTGCGCGAACGCCGCGCGAACGATCGCCCGGCGCTCGCGCTCCGGCGCGCGCCGGAAACGCGGCCGCGAGGTTGCGCTCGGCGATCCGGCGGTGCGCCCGATCGAGCGTGTAGAACGCGAGGCCGATCAGCGGTGCCGCACGCGCGAACCAGCGGCTCCGGCATCACGCGCACCATCGCGATCAGGGCGTGCGCGAGCGCCGATTCGAGGCGGCGTCTCATTGGCGGTCGGGGGTCGGTGGTTCGTGGCTGGTGACTGGTGGCTGGCGGCTGGCGTGCACGCGCGTCGAGGAGCCACTCGCGGAACGCGTCGGCCGGCTCGACGCCGACGATGAGCGGCACCGACGCGATCGGCAGCTCGCCGAGGTCGCACGGCTCGAGCCGCACCGCGTCCTTCTCGGTCGTCAGGACGATGGCGCGACCGCACGGCTCGCGCGCGCGCGGCGATCCGCGCGATGTCGGCGTCGCGTGAACCAATGATGATCGCGGAACACCATCGTCTCGACCACGTCCCAGCCCGGTCGACATGATATCGGCGACGAAGCGCTCGGGCCGCGCGATGCCGGCGACGACGAAGACGCGCGACCCCGACGGCACGACGACCGTATCGTGCGCGCCGGCGATGCGGCGCGGGCACGCCGAGCGCGCGCGTCACGCGAAACGCGATCGGCACACGCGAGCGCGCGCGCGATGCGATCGGCCGCCGTCGCGTAGCCGGCCGAGACGAGCACGGCATCGGCCGCGGCGCGCGGCGCGCGAGCGGCTCGCGCAGATGTCCCGCCGGCATCGGCGAGTCGACCAGGTCGTCTTCGCCGACGAGCAGCAGATCGACGTCGCGCGCCAGCTCGAGATGCTGAAACCCATCGTCGAGCAGATGGACCGTGACGCCGAGCCGCGTCTCGGCGAAGACGGCCCGACAGATAGCGATCCGCGCCGACGAGCACCGGCGACGCCCGGCAGCGTCCGCGCGAGCATCAGCGGTTCGTCGCCGGCGGTGTCGATGCCCTCGACGAGATCGTCTCGCCGTCGGACACGACCGTCGACGCCCGCCGACGGCGTCCGCCGCCCGTAGCCGCGCGTCAGAATCGCGGGACGCTCACCGGCTTCGACGCAGCAGCCGCGCGATGTGCGCGACGATCGGCGTCTTGCCGCTGCCGCCGACGCGCAGGTTGCCGACGCTGATCACCGGGCCGGCAGAGGTGGCGCTGCCGCGACGGGTCGCGCGCGTACCATTGCCGCCGCCAGGTGGCCGCGCGCCCGTACGCCGAGCCCGAGCGTGCGGATCAATGCACCCGTCGGAAGGGGCGGACCACGGCCGTTCCCGCCGGCGCGCCGGCAGCAGCTCGCGATCACCGCGAGCGTCTTGTCCTTCGCGCCGCGGTTGGCCTCGACGAGCGCGCGCGCCGCGGCGCCGAGCCGCGCGCGGCGAACCGGATCGGTGACGAGCGTCAGCAGCATCTCTTCGAGCTCGCGCTCGGACTGCACCTGCACGGCCGCGCCGTTGGTGAGGAACGCGTCGGCGATCTCCTTGAAGTTCTGCATGTGCGGCCCGAAGACGATCGGCTTGCCGAAAATCGCCGGCTCGAGAATGTTGTGGCCGCCGTGATCGACGAGGCTGCCGCCGACGAACACCGCCGTCGCGAGCTGATAGAGCTGCGCGAGCTCGCCGATCGTGTCGAGCACGACGACGTCGGCGCGCGGCTCGGCGTCGATCGGCAGCTCGGTCCGCCGCGCGGTGACGAATCCCGGCATCGCGCGCGAGCCGCTCGACTTCGCCGAAGCGCTCGGGCTGGCGCGGCGCGAGAATCGCCAGCGCGCTCGGCGCCGTCGTCTTGATGCGCGCGAACGCCCGCAGCACGGCGCCTCTTCGCCGCGCATCGTGCTGCCGGCGACGATCACCGTGCGATTGGGCGACAGCGGAAGAAGCGCAGCACGCGCTCGCGCGGCTTGCCGCGTGGCGATGCGACCGGCATCTCGAGCGAATCGAACTTCAGGCTGCCGGTCACGGTGACGCGCGCCGGATCGGCGCCGAGATCGACCAGGCGCCGCGCCGACTCGTCGCTCTGCATGCAGAAGCGATCGACGTCGGCGAGCACGCGGCGGAAAGAACGGCCGGATCAGTCGGTAGCGCGGATACGATCGCGACGAGATCCGTCCGTTGATCATCGCGGTCCTGACGCCGCGCGCGCGGCACTCGCGCAGCAGGTTCGGCCAGATCTCGGTCTCCATCATGATGAAGAGGCGCGGCTTCACGAGATTGAGCGTGCGGCGCGACGATGAACGTCCAGTCGAACGGAAAATAGAAGACGGCGTCGACGTGCTGCAGGCTCCGCTGCGCCACCTGCTGGCCCGGAATCGTCGTCGTCGACAGGAAGAGACGCAGCCGCGGATAGCGCGCCTTGAGGTCCGCGGCCAGCGCGCGCGCCGTCAGCGCCTCGCCGACCGACACGGCGTGAATCCAGATCGATTCGTCGCCGTCGACGTTGAACGAGATCGGCAGGTAGCCGAGCCGCTGCGCGAGGCTGCCGATGTACTTGTCGTGGCGGATCGCCTGGTAGAGAAAGTACGGCGACACGACGACGAAGACGACCAGCGTGAGCAGGCTGTACAGCAGGTACATCGGGACGGGCTATTGTAGAATGAAACGTTTGGAGGGACACCGATGGCCGTGAAGGTCGGGATCAACGGGTTCGGCCGCATCGGCCGGAACATCATGCGCGCGGCGCTCGGCGACAAGAACATCGACTTCGTCGCGGTCAACGATCTGACGAGCGCGCACACGCTGGCGCACCTGCTCAAGTACGACTCGGTGCTCGGCAACCTGCACGCGAAGGTCGACGCCAAGGAGAAGAGCATCTCGGTCGACGGCGACGAGTTCCAGGTGCTCTCGATGCGCGACCCGGCGCAGCTGCCGTGGAAGGACCTCGGCGTCGACGTCGTGTTCGAGTCGACCGGCCTCTTCACGAACCGCGACGACGCGGCGAAGCATCTCGCCGCCGGCGCGAAGCGGGTCGTCATCACCGCACCGGCGAAGAAGCCCGACATCACGATTGTGCTCGGCGTCAACGAGGAGCGTTACGACCCGGCGAAGCATCAGATCATTTCGAACGCCTCGTGCACGACCAACTGCCTCGCGCCGCTCGCGAAGGTGCTGCACCAGAAGTTCGGCATCCAGAAAGGGTGGATGACGACGATTCACTCCTACACGAACGATCAGCAGCTGCTCGATCTGCCGCACAAGGACCTGCGGCGCGCGCGCGCGGCCGCGCTGTCGATGATTCCGACGACGACCGGCGCGGCCGTCGCCGTCGGCGAAGTGCTGCCCGAGCTCAAGGGCAAGCTCGACGGCTTCTCGATGCGCGTGCCGACGCCGAACGTCTCGGTCGTCGACCTCGCCGCGATCCTCGACAAGAAGACGACCGGCGAGGAAGTCAACGCCGCGTTCAAGGAGGCGTCGAGCGGCGCGCTCAAGGGCATCCTCGATGTTTCAGAGGAGGAGCTCGTCTCGATCGACTTCAAAGGCAACCCGCATTCGTCGATCGTCGACGCGGCGTACACGAAAGTGATGGACGGCGATTTCGTGAAGGTCCTCTCGTGGTACGACAACGAGTGGGGCTATTCGAATCGCTGCGTCGATCTGCTGCGCCTGCTCGTGAAGAAGGGTCTGTAGCGCGAGGCCTTTAGCCGAGCGAATATGCCGAAACTGTCCGTCACCGATCTCGACGTCATGCGGAAACGGGTGTTCATCCGCGTGGACTTCAACGTGCCGGTGAAAGGCGGCGTCATCGGCGACGACACGCGCATCCGCGCGTCGCTTCCGACTATCAAGTACGTGATGCAGCACGGCGGCACGGTCGTCCTGGCGAGCCATTTGGGCAGACCGAAGGGAAAAGTCGATCCACAGCTCAGCCTGCGACCCGTCGCCGATCGACTCGCCGAGCTTCTCGGGCGGCCCGTGACGTTCGTCGCCGATTGCATCGGCGACGATGCGAAGAAGGCGGTCGACGAGGTACGCGCGTCAGGCGGCGGCGTCGTCCTCCTCGAAAATCTCCGGTTTCATCCCGAAGAAGAAAAGAACGATCCGACGTTCGCGGCCGAGCTCGCGTCGCTTGCCGATGTCTACGTCGACGATGCGTTCGGGGCGGCGCATCGTGCGCACGCGTCGGTCGAAGGCATTACGCATCACGTTCGTCAGGCGGCCGCGGGGCTGCTGATGGAGGAGGAATTGAAGTATCTCGGCCACGCGCTCGAGTCGCCGGAGCGTCCGTTCGTCGCGATCCTCGGCGGCGCGAAGGTGTCGGACAAGATCGAAGTGATCGAGAACCTTCTCGGAAAAGTCGACCGCCTCTTGATCGGCGGCGCGATGGCGTACACGTTCTTCAAGTCGCGCGGCCTGCCGATCGGACGGTCGCTCGTCGAAGACGACAAGCTCGATGCGGCGCGCGCGATCACGGCAGACGCGGCGAAGCGCAATGCTCACCTGGAGCTGCCGATCGACCACGTCGTCACCGACCGCGTCGAGCCGGGCACCGCGCACGAAATACTGCAGGTCAACGATCCGGCCATCGGCGATCGATTCGGTGTCGACATCGGACCGGCGACGATCGAGGCCTACACGTCGTTCATCGAACCAGCGAAGACGGTCGTGTGGAACGGCCCGATGGGCGTGTTCGAGATCGAAGTTTTCGCCGAACGGCACCAATGCGGTCGCGCGCGCGGTCGCCGACGTCCAGGGCACGACGATCGTCGGCGGCGGCGATTCGATTTCGGCCGTGAAGAAATCCGGCGTCGCCGATCGCATCACACACATCTCGACCGGCGGTGGCGCATCGCTCGAATTTCTCGGCGGCCGCACGCTGCCCGGCGTCGCCGCTCTCACCGAGGCACCGTGAGAATTCCCGTCATCGCCGGCAACTGGAAGATGTTCAAGACGGTGCAGGAAGCCGTGTTCTTCGTCAAAGAGCTGCGCGGCGTTTTGAAGGATACGGGTGAGATCGAAGTGGTGGTTGCGCCGCCGTTCACGGCCGTGCACGCCGTGGCCGAGGCCGTGCGCAACAGCAGCATCGCCGTTGCCGCGCAGGATCTCTACTGGGAGCGCGAAGGCGCGTTCACCGGAGAGATATCGGCCGGCATGATCGCCGAAGCCGGCGCGGAGTTCGTCATTGTCGGCCACTCGGAGCGGCGACGGCTGTTCGGCGAAACCGATCAACATGTGAACCGGAAAATCGTGGCGGCGATCGGCGCGGCGCTGACGCCGATTGTCTGCGTCGGCGAAACACTCGAGCAGCGCGAGCGCGACGAAACGCTCGCCGTTCTCGATCGCCAGATCAAGGATGGTCTCGACGGACTCACCGCCGAGCAGATCGCGGAGCTGGTCATCGCGTACGAGCCGGTCTGGGCGATCGGAACAGGGCGGGTCGCCACGACGGCACAGGCAGGAGAGGCGCATGCGCAGATACGCAAGCGGCTGCGCCAGTGGTTCGGCGGCGATGCGGCGGACCGCTGCCGCATTCTCTACGGCGGCAGCGTAAAGCCGGATAACATCGCCGAGCTCATTGCGGAGGAGGACGTCGACGGCGCGCTCGTCGGGGGCGCGAGCCTCGAGGTGAAGAGCTTTGCCGACATCGTGACGAAGAGCCGGCCGCCTGCGGTATAATCGGGGTTTCCTGAAAGCGGAGCAATGGTTCTCTATTATCTCGTCACGACTCTCTACATCATCGTGTGCTTCGTGCTGCTGATGGTGATCCTGCTGCAGCAGGGCAAGGGCGGCGACATGGCCAGCGCGTTCGGCGGCGGCAGCAGCCAGACCGCGTTCGGCGCGCGCGGCGGCGCGACGGTGCTGTCGAAGGCGACGACGGTGTTTGCGGTGCTGTTCATGCTCGGAGCGCTCGCGCTCGCGATCATCGGCCAGCGCGGCCCAGGGTCGGTCGTGAGCGGCGCGGCGCCGGCGGCGCCGGTGAGCGCACCCAAGCCGGTCACACCGCCGAAGAAGTAGATATCGGCCACGCGGAAGTGGCGGAACTGGCAGACGCACCAGCTTGAGGGGCTGGCGCTCGCAAGAGCGTGGGGGTTCGAATCCCCCCTTCCGCATACCACTAAACCAAATGACTTGCAGCGATTAACGGCTCGGCGTTGCGAGTCGTTACTGAGTTGCTTTGTAAAGTTATTTTGGGCGTCGGAGTTGTCCGGTCTGCTTTAGCCTTGCCTTCCAGCCTGCGCCGGTCAGAAAGTAAAGCGTCGAATCCGATGACGACCGTATCCAGCCGCGGTCTTCCAACACCGCGCGTCTATCAACGGAACACGGATCCGCGGAAGAGGTCGCTCAGCTGATAACAAGGGGTCATAAACCGGTCAGCAAGTTCTCATAACTGGAAGCGTCGCGCATCAGGTGGCTAGCAACGCGGGCCAGAGGCCACGCTGTCCGAACTGCACCCAAGCCGGGCCGCGTAGTGCATCGGAAGGGGCGGCGCCAGCGGTTACCGTCCTCGCCGGCATCGTCTGATCGCGTGGTGGGCGCGCACTTACAGCCGCTCGCGTTCTTACTTTTCGACAGCGCTCGTCTATACCAGACCGAGGGCGGTCTGGTGCGCGTGATCGCGCCGGTAACCTCGGATCCGGTCCCGCAACGCGGCACCTGGGTTGCTGACGTGCGACGCGTGGCCGGGCTGTCGGTTCTCACGGTCTTCCTGCACCTGTTGGTCTGCGTCGCGCAGAAATGGATCGCGCCCGGCGGAAGGAACATGTCTACCGGCGTCGTGGCGTACTGTGTGGCGATCGTGTCACTCGGGTGGGTGTATTTAACCCTCATCTACACGGTTCCTGCCGTCCCGTCGCGCCGTGAGTGGGTACTCATCGCGGGCGTGCCGATCGTGCTCGGGATCGGATGGTTGGTGTCGCTTCCGCGCTTGGCCATCGATACCTATAGCTATGTGGTGGCCGCCGCGCAAACGCACGCAGGATTGAATCCGTACTTTCACGCGGCGCGCGAAGCGGCCGTACTCCGCTTGGCGACCAACTCACCGCCTTCGGCTGGCGACCGACACACGGCCCGCCGCCGTACGGACCGGCTTGGCTGACGGCTACGGGCATTATCGTCGGACCACTCACCTCGAATCCGCTGGCGGCCGTGTATGCATTCAAGCTGATCGCTTTCATTGCCACCGCGGCCACCGCCGCGTTGATCTATAAAACAGCGCCGGCGGAGTGCCGAGTACGGGCGTTTACGGTGTTCGCGTGGAATCCCGCAGTGATCATCGAAGGGGCTGGTGAAGGCCACAACGACGCGCTGATGGTTGCGGCCGTCGTCGTGTCTCTCTGGCTGCTCACACGTCGCTCACTTGTGGGATCCGCTGCGGCTCTGACGCTCGCGGTCCTGACCAAGTGGGTGCCGGCGCTCTTCGTGCCGGCTCTGCTTGCCTATGTATGGCGCCAGCGTTGGCTCACAACTCGCGTCGTGATTGCCGGAGTGGTGGTGATCACAGGAATCGCTGTCGCCGCGTTCTGGCCGGTGTGGGTGGGGCTGGACACCTTCCGCACGATCGCATCGTTGACCGGCGAGTCGCGCTTCGTTGCCTCAACCGTGGGCGTCTGGATCCACCTGGTCGCCGACGATCATCCGACGGCTTTTGCGCTGCTGCGAACACTGGTTAGCGTGCTCGGTGTTGCGGCGGTCGCGTGGTCGGCCTGGGACAGCCGGACGCCGCAAACTGTTATACGCGGCTGTGCGACGGTGGCATTGGCATTCGTACTGCTCTGCTCGCCACTGTTCTGGGCGTGGTACATGTTCCTGCCGATCGCGTTGTTCACCCTGTCCGGCGAATTCGCCCTCGTGTGGGTTCTCACTCTGACGTCGCGGATCGTGGCGCCGCTCGACCTGATTCGCATGCGCGGCGTCCTCGATTGGCCAGCGCAGGTGTGGCTCACGACGATCGTCGGCCTCTGGGTGCCGTTGCTCTGGATCGCCTGGACCCGCGCGCGACCAGTACTACAATTTCGCGAATGGGCCGCATGGCTTCCGTCATCGACGTCCGGTCCCTCATAACGAAGATGAATCTCTAGCCGCAAAAAGAAGGCAGACTTCCAGTCGCATTCCCCGGCTCTGCGACGTCAATGCGGCCGAAATGTTTTTCCCGTCTCGAGCAACGTCTTCAGCCGCGATAGGATCCGCGGCCACCCGTCGGCATTCTGAAGATACGCGGGATCGTCGTCAGACCACTCATCGTTGGTGACGACGACTTTCACGGCCTCGCTCTCCTGCGTCAACGCCACCTTTACTCTGGACAGCACGGCTCCGTCGCCCATGCCGAACTTGTACTCGAGCAGCGTCGGCGGCTCCGCCTTCATCACCTCACCCGTCACGTAGCGCGTCGGCTGACCGTCCTTGCCCGGTCCAGACCAGGTCATCGCGCCGCCAGGCTTGAGGTCCACCTCGAAGTCCGCGCCCATAAATATCTTCTGGTTCGCCTCCTTCGACACAAATCCGTTCCAGACCTTTTCGATCGGGGCTGCGATATAGAAGGTAAAGATGAGCGGTGGCTTCGGCATTCAATCCTCTCGATATCATAGTCAAGGCGCCGGTTCGAGTCGAAGAAGTGCGCCGACATCGGTCAGCACGTACAGCAATCCGTCGGGGCCTTGACGCACGTCGCGGATCCGTTGATGAAGTCGTGCGAGCAGTTCCTCTTCGTGTGTGACGCGGCCGTTCCGCAATTCCAACCGCCGCAGATGCTGACCGCTCAGCGCGCCGAGAAAAACATTTCCCCGCCATGCGGGGAATCGATCGCCGGAATAAATCGTCAGACCCGACGGCGAGATCGACGGCGTCCAGTGGACGACCGGTTGATCCATCCCGTCGCGCGCCGTGTACTTGGAGATGATCGTCCCGTTGTAGTTGATGCCATACGTAATCGCGGGCCATCCGTAGTTGTGTCCACGCGTGATGATGTTGAGCTCGTCGCCGCCGCGCGGCCCATGCTCATGTTCCCAGATCGTGCCCGTAGACGGCTCGATGAACAGTCCCTGCGGGTTGCGCACACCGTAGGCAAAAATCTCGTGGCGGGCATCGGCACGATCGACGAACGGATTGTCCCGCGGGATCGTTCCATCGTCGTTCAACCGCAGGATCTTGCCTTTGTCGGTGCGCAGATCCTGTGCCGGCGTCTGTTCGTGCCGTTCGCCGACGGTCATGTAAATCGCGCCATCCAGACCGAACACGATACGCGAACCGCTATTGCCGCCCGCGCTGCTCCAGGCATCGGCCACGAAAAGTTCGCGTGCGTCGGAGAGCCTCCCGCCATCGAACTTCGCGCGCGCAAGCGCCGTGGTATCGCCGCGGTCAACGGGTTTGGAGTACGTGAAATAAACAATTCGATTCTGTGCGAACCGAGGGTGGAGGGCGAGGTCCATCAGCCCGTCCTGCGTGCGCGTGTCAACAAGCGGCAGACCGCCGATGCTTGCGGGCGCCAGCCGCCCTTCGTGCACGAGCCGGAGCCGCCCCGCGCGTTCGGTGATGAGGATGTCGCCTTCGGGCAAGAACGCCAGCGCCCACGGCTGAACGAGCGCGTCCGTCAGCGTGACGACGCGGAAGCGCGCTTGTTCGGTAACGAACACCGACGGCTCAGGCTGCGCGCCGGCGAGGAGTCCCGCCTGAGTATTGCCGAGAGCCCGGCCAGTGGGGCTCGCGCCAGAGCGAAGCAGCGCGAATGCCGCGACGAGCCCCGCCAGAACCAGAGCCGCGGGAACGATGACGCGCCTCATGTCCGCCATTTTGACGCCAACGCGGCGCTTTTTGGCCTGATAAGCTGACTCGGTTGTGAGACGCAGGCCACCAGAGATTCCCCCTGAGATCGAAGACCACCGCGATGCGCACTGGCGCCGCGAAGGGATGCGGCAGGTCGAGACGGCGCTCGACGCCGAGCGCTTCATCGAGCAGGTCGGCTTCGCCGCCTGCCTGACCGACTGCCGCAAGCCAGGGCCGTCGCTCTACGTCGCCGTCTGCGGGCGCCGCGACGCGGTGATGCCGCGCAACGTGCAGAAGGACGAGGAGGCGTCGCGCACCTGGGTGCTGAAGGACGAGATCATCGCCCGCGGCCAGGTCTATTACGCCAAGCTCGCGCGCGGCAAGGCGATGTTCCTCGCACCGCGGATGATCCCGTACTTCCACGCGGTCTGGGGCGTCCGCAGGTCGGAGGAGCCACGGCGGCTCAGCAAGAAGGCGCAGGCGGTCCTGCGCGTGCTGCGCAAGGAATGGGAGATGAGCACGTCGGACCTGCGCGACGAATCCGGCGTGAAGGATCGTGCGGCGTTCACCAAGGCGCTGGACGAATTGCAGGCCGCGATGCTCGTCGTGCCCAGCCAGGTGTTCTACCAGCCGAAGTTCACGTACATCTGGACGCTCGGCGTCGGGCGGTTTCCGGACGCGCTGCGGCGGCGCGTCAACCGGGACATCGCCCTGCGTGAGATCGCCCGCGCGTTTCTGGCCGGCGCGGGCATGACGATTCCCGGCGAGCTGGCGCGCGTCACCGGGCTGTCGCGGTCGGACGCCGGACGCGGCAACCGCGCGCTCGTCAAAGAAGGCTACGCGACGCGGCTCGCGCCGGGGACGTATCGCCTGTCGTCGTTGTCGGAACGGTCAAGGCGGTAAGATCCGTCTCTACGCGCGCACGTCAAAACGCCCGCACCGCGCGCACGCGCCGCGGAAAGTCCTTGTCGTCCACGTGCTGTCGGCCATCGTCGGCGAAGTCGATGTGCGCCGCCATGTCCGCGTCGTTCTGCGTCGACGACCAGTAGCTGACGTTGTCCGCCGCGCCCGCAGCAAAGCCGCCGAGACCGGCTGCCGCCAGGTTCCGGTGCATGAGCGCCAGTTCGTCGCGCGAGGGCAGAAACCATCCGCCGACGCCGTTCACGCGATAGCTGGCGCAGAGCGCCGCTGCTGATGCCGGGTCGTCGCAGTGCGCCACCATGTCGCGCGTGTTCTGCGCACCCGCGCCGACGCCCGCACCCCGCGCTCCAGCGAGCGCCGTGCGGAAGCAGCCCCACTTCGCACCGCCGCTCTGGTCCGCCGGCGCGGCCTCGAGAAATCGCCAGCCATCAGCCGCATGCGACGGATTGACGTAGAAGATCAACCCACCAGCAGGGCCGACATCGCCGACGGCGAAGTCGCGCGTCGGAAGCCAGACCGTCATCTCGCCGGCACCGCGGTTGGCCCAGAGGTGATACGGAATCAGGTCAACGTCGAGCGGCGCGTCGGCGCCTGTGCGCATCGGCCGCGCGTTGGTGCGGACGAGCGTCACGCCGTCCAACAGTGATTTCGTCGTCGTCGACGTGGACAGACGCTTCGTCTCGAAGACGAGATCGAGCACGCGTCCACTCGCCACCTCGGGCCATTCCGCACAGTACACGATCGGTCCGCGCTCGACGGCGACGCGGCCCGCGCACGCGGCGACGCGCGGGTCCGCGGCGATGGTTCGTATCGGCATCGGGAATTCGATGACGATGCGATCGCCATTGTGCCAGTCGCGGTCGAGCGTCACGTAGCCGAGATCGTCCGGCGCGGCAGCCGCGGCGGCACCGTTCACGGCGATGGTCGCGCGCGCGTCGACCCGTTCGACGTACGCATAGAGACCTTCGGGCACCGGTCGATTGCGCGCCCAGCCGGGAATGCGCAGCTTGATCGCGGCGCGGACCTCCCGCGTCGCCTCAATCGTCAGCGTCGATCGACCGTCCCACGGCATCTGGCTGCGCATGTTCACGCCGACGCGTGTGCCGCCAATGTCGAACGCCGCGCGGCTCGACACGTACAGGTTGACGAAGATCGCGCCGCGACGGTCCTGTGCGTAGATGTAGCCCGGCATGGACGCGAGGAAGCGCACGAGATTCGGCGGACAGCATTCGAGCGAGGCGTGCTGCCAGCGCTGATCACGGCCGTCGCCTGCGCTGGCGAGGCGGTTCACGTAGAAGAAATGGTCGCCCGACGCCGAGACGCCGTCGATCGCGTTGTTGTAGATGCCACGCTCGAGCACGTCGATGTACTCGACTGTCGCCGCTCGCGAGGAACAGGCGGTGGTTGAGCGTCGCAAACATCAGGACGGCGCACGTCTCGGCATAGGCGGAGATGTTCGGCAGCGCGTACGACTCGCCGAAGCCTTCGTTGCCGGTCGAGCCGACGCCGCCGGTGATGTACATCTTTCGGCCGACCGCATCCGCCCACATACGCTCGGCGGCGCGAAGGTATGCCGCCTGACCCGTCAGCACGCCGACGTCGGCCAGCGACACCATCAGCGAGGCGCAGTTCACGGCGTGGCCGACCGCCTCGCTCTGCTCGAGCACGGGTGCGTAGGACTGGTTGTGGCGGCTGCGATTCACGGAGTTGTCGAGCCCGCGAATGTCGAGATAGTGCTGCGCGAGGGCGAGGTGCTTCGGATTACGGGTGGCGCGATACAGCTGGAGGCAGTTGATGGCGTCGCGCTCGCCGCCGGAGAACGGCGGATCGTGTTTGACGAAATCGTCGTAGAGCGCATCGGCGATGCGGATCGCCCGGTCGAGCAGCACGCGCCGGCCCGTCGCCTGATAGTAGGTGACCGCCGCCTCGAATCCACTATTGCCGTCGCGCGCGTCCTGACGCGCGGCGATCGCGGCAACCGCCCGCTCGACCTGCGCCTGCAGTGCAGGATCCGGATGCGTGACGAGCGACAGCATCGCCGCCTCGAGCACGTTGCCGGCGAACCCGCGCGGCATCTCCGCGAGCTTTTGAACTTCAAACGGGATGGTGACCGACGCGTTGCGATCGACCTTGGGCTTCCAGAACGCATCCTCGAGGACGACGTCCGAGTAGCGCGTCGGCGTGATCGGGTAATCGGCAGGGGCGAACGCGACGTCGGTGATCTTCGGCCGCGCGGCCGCCGTCGATGGGTTGGCGAAGGTCGGACTGACGTAGGCGAGCGCACTCGAGGCCGCCGATGCGGCCTTGAGGAAGTCCCGCCGATTCACCTGATGCGGCATCCCAGATCTCGTGGCGCGCGCGGCTATTTGTCGACGCGCACCACGCTGGCCGCGTCGATCGTTCGCTCCGAGCCGTCGACGGCGACCTCACCCGTTGCGGTCACCGTCGCGGCAAGGAGCGGCTGAAGCTTGGCGTTATTGTCAGTCGTCAACGCGCCGGTAACCCTGTAGAGCGACCCATCCGACGTCAGGATCGCGAGCGGATACCCTTTCTTGGCGCAGTCGATCGCGCAGTCCACGTGCGCCGGTCCCTGACCCTTGTCTCCGTTTTTCGCCACGCACATAACCGTCACGAGCTCGCCCGTAACGCTCTCGGCAGCCGCGTAGGCCGACGTGACCGCCGCAAAGACCAACAGACCGGCTACGGCGACATTCCGCATCAAATCCTCCAGTCAGTCGAGTATATCGAACATCTTTTGCGCCGGTTATGATTCGTCGCGTGTTCACCGCTCAGGATCGGGACCGGGTGCGCGACCGCGTGCTCGAGTTCGCCGCCGCCGATCCGCGTGTCGTCGCCGGCGCAGTCGTCGGTTCGCTGGCGCACGACGATGGGGACCGGTGGTCGGATCTCGATCTGACGTTCGGGATTGCGGACGGCTGTCCTGTTCCCGAGGTGCTGGAGGAGTGGACCCGCCGTCTCGAACAGGAATTCGGAGCTGTTCAACTCTTCGATCTGCCGAGCGGGCCGACGCTGTATCGAGTCCTGCTACTCCCGGGGTGTCTTCAGTTCGACCTCTCGTTCACGCCGGCCTCGGCATTTGGCGCGATCGGCCCGAAGTTCAAACTGCTCTTCGGGGAGGCCGCCGAGAGGCCGCATGTCGTTCCGCCGTCTCCAGAGGAGCTGTTTGGCTACGCGGTGCACCACGCGCTGCGGGCTCGTTTCTGCATCGAACGCGGGCGGCACTGGCAGGCCGAATACTGGATCAGCGGCGTGCGCGACTACGCGCTGAGCCTCGCGTGCCGCCGACGTCATCTTCCGGCGCGGTACGGCCGCGGCATCGACGATCTGCCGGGCAGCGTGCGCGACGCGTTTCGGTCCTCCCTGGTGACGTCGCTCGAACGAGGCGAGCTGCTGCGAGCATTGCGCTGCGCAATCGATGGCCTGTTGCGCGAGGCCGACGAGGTCCGGGATTTCGCCGCGAAAGTGCGGCCGCAGCTGAACGACCTGACCGAGGCGACGGTCAGCCCCTCTCCTCACGACAGAAACTCCGATCGTGGTCGAGACGGACAAAGCGGATGACGTCTCAATCACAGCTGACGCGCGGCCACTTGGAACAGCTCGATCGGAACGGTGACACGCTCACGGTGGCAGGTTGGATGGTGAACGCGTCTCTCGACGTGGACGCGATCGAGGTGTCTCGTGGACGGCTCGATCGTGGCCGAGTGCGAGCCAATCGAACGTCCTGATGTAAAACGGGCGTGCGGGTGGATTCCGCATGCGGGGCGTTCAGGATTCAATTTCGAACTTGCGGCAGTGCCACGCGAAGGCCGCCTCGCGGTTTGCGGTCGACGAGGCAACGATATCGTTTCACGCCTGATCACCGCGCTGGACGTCGAATCGACGGATGTTCTGGCAGCTCCTCGCCCATTGATCCAACGAGTTTCCGGGCACGGATCGGTCACCTTGTTCAAGGCCGAGGCGCTGCAGTCGTTTACGGTGTTCGCCGACGCGATGGCTCGACACATGACGACAGCGCCCGTCCGGATGCTCGATTGGGGATGCGGCTGCGGCCGACTCACGATGCCCTTCCTCGCGGTGAGAATCCGCGGCAGACGTTCACGGCTGCGATGTGGACCCTGAGGCCATCACGTGGTGTCAGGCGATGATTCCAAAGGGAGCGTTCAGGCGAAGCGATCTGTTTCCACCAACATCGTACCCGACGGGATTCTTTGATCTTGTGGTGGCGTCATCCGTGTTTACGCACATGTTCAGGAACGTTCAAGACCTATGGTTGCAGGAACTCCGTCGAATCGTGCGACCGGGAGGTCTTCTGATCGCGTCGACGCATGGTCACTTTGCCGCATCGTTCGCGTTTCGAGCCGGCGGGCACGCTCTGACGCCGAGGCTGTGGCACCGTTTGCGCGTCGCCGTTGCGACGAGGCGCGGATTCGTGGATTTTCCCGATGCGGCTCTCGACGGAATCGCGGAACCGGGTTACTACAGGGTCGCCTTCCAGACACGCGCGTTCACGCTCAGCAACTGGGCGCGACACTTCGATATTCTCGAGTACACGGAAGCGGCCTTCGGGTTTCAAGACCTGGTGGTCATGCGGCGCACGTCGGAAGCATCGGCGGACCGACAATCTCCGAACCGAATCGCGCGCTGACGCGCTTGAGCGCCTCGATGTCGGGCGGCGCGTGCTGCTGAACGCCACGATCCAGGAGCTCCCAGCCGGGCGACTCTACCGCGTCCCGGCGGCCCCGTTAGGGGCCGGCCGGGATCGCAGGCATTTGCGCCTTTCCTACTTACACAGAACCGCGGGTGATGTGATGTACGTGGTCGCCGGGAAGTCGTACCAACCGTGGAATGCCGTGGACGGACGCTCCTCAGCGAACCATGGCAGCATGACGAGATCCTGAAAGTGATAGACGACGCCGTCGAGCGGGATATCGACCGTCGGAAAATCGCTGAACGTCGGACCGTTTCCCTCAGGGTCGCCCACCTCCAGGAACGGATTGTCGGCGCAGGCCGCCCTGGCGTCCGTCGCCGGCGGGTATTGCCATGGCGGGACGATGTTGTTGATGAACGGATCGTTCAGCCACTCTCCAAGCTCGTGATCGATCGTGCTCACGTCGGCGAACAACGGATCGACCAGCAGCGGATCGAGCCAGCTTGTGTAGATGTAAGTCTGCAGGGTCTCACTGTTATCCGTGTTCAACGCGGAAACGGCCGAATGGTAGCCGAGCGCCTCGGCCGTGACGTTCCCGGTGACGAAGATCGGCACGACGTCCGGATCGGTTCGCGTCAACTGCATGATCGTCTGTATCTGCGAATCCATGAAGTCGATCAGGACGTCGCCGAAAAAGTTGCCGTCGCTGTCTTGAAATAACGCGCCGGTCTCGGGCGTGACCTCGATGTCGATCGGCGCCATGATCCGTGGCTCGTCCATCAGCACGTGCCATTTATGATGCGCGTCCATCTTGTTCCAGAACGTCGCACGCTGCAGCATGTCACCGAATTGGCCGACGCCATTCGCAAACACCGCGTCGTGGAAGAGCGGCGAGTGGGCGATGTTGGCGACCGCGCCGCCAGGGTCGAAATCGTGATTGATGTCCCCGTTGTCTCCGAAAAACATGAAACGCATGCGGAGCGGCACGATCACGGAGCGCATCCGCGCTGTTCGGCCGGAAGCGGGCGGAAACCCGACCATCGTGTACGGATATGCCTGGCCGCCGACGGAAAACGACGACGAAAAATGCTGCAACGACCGGAAATGTGAATTCTGAGAGTCCGTCTTGTCTTTGCCGATGCCCCCTCGCGTTCGAAAGCCGCTGGCTTTCAGGCGGCGGTGCAGAGCGTCCTTGTCGATCCGCACGACCGGGCGTCGAGTCGTCGACGGCTGCTCCTGACCTGTGGAATGTTGGGCGGCAACGACGCAGCTGAAAGCAACCACGGCGGCCACGCTGGTCCAACCCGCGACGCTGAAACGATGCATGGAACCCCTCCCTGACTTTGGACAATCAGGGAGCGAAATGTACGAGCACGTGTCGCAAGTGTCAACAAAGGCGTGATTCTCGTTGAAACGACGTGTCATTCCGGAAAGGGCTGGCTCGATTCACTCGATCCCGAACGAATAATCCCCGCTATACTCGACCTCCCCCCACAACCGGTCGACACCCGACCGTTCCGTCTTCACGATGAGGAGCCGCCTGTGAAGCGTCTCACAATGTTCGTCCTAGCCGTTTCATGCGTCTCCGCGTGTGCCGGCGACTCGCCGTCGGGCCCGTCTCTCAGTCAAGCGGCGCAGGTTGCCGGCTTGTGGCGCGGCACCGCGACCACCACTTCCATCAGCGGCGGCGAGTGCTTCGCGAGCGTCTTTCAGGGGTTCGTCGGCGGCAGCGGCCCGATCTCGATGACGCTGACACAGAACGGCGCGAACGTCACGGCGACCGTCCCGGGAGCCGACAACAGTTCGAATTACACCTATGCCGGGACGGTTGGGGCGAGCTCGCTGACGCTGAGCAGCACGGCGTGTTCCGCGTGCGACGCGATTGGCGCGCAGTGCCCGACGGGCGGCGCGCTGCGCGACGTCAAGATCCAATCGTCGAACATCACCGCAACGGTCAACGGCAACACGCTATCGGGCACCGAGGTCGAAACGTACAACGTGCTGGTCGCCGGAACCACCTCATCGCTCGGCACCCTGACGATTACCGACACGTTCTCGCTCACGCGTCAGTAGCGGACTACCAGAACTCAGTTCTTCAGCAGCCTACGGCGACGTCGTCACGTTCGTGATCGTCGCAGTCGTCGCCGCGCTCGTCGTGTGGCTCGTCACGGCGAGACCGACATAGACGGTGCTCGCCATGGAGATCGTCTCGCTGCCGACCGCCTTCCACGTGACGCCATCGGCCGATTCATAACCGGTGATCGTGCTGCCGCTTCGCACGAGACGTACCCATCGCGGCGGCGCCGACGACGACCCCGTCACGTTCAGCGTGCTGCCGCCGGTCGCCGGTCGCCACTGCAGCGCCACGCCCTTCGCCGCCGACACCAGCATGAACGCGTGCCGCGAATTCGAGGCGAGCGATTCGCGGATCATCACGCCGGCCTTCGACCAGCTGTTTGCCTGCTGCACGCTGGCGACGCGCGCCTGAATCGGACCCGTTCCCGGCGAGCGTGTGATACACGAAGTGGAACGCGTCGGCCGTCCCCCACACGTCGGCGCCCGAACCCGTCACGGTGAACGTTGCCGTTGCTGTACTGCGCCGAACCGGCGACCGGCACCGACCCGATGTCGCGATCGGCCCACGGGCTCGGCAGGTTCGACGCCGGCGGCGTCCCTGCCAGTGGTGAAGCTGCAGATCGGCCCTGTCTTCGTCTGACTTCGCCATCGTCTTCGAGACGATCTGCCAGTAGTAAGTTGTGGCCGGCGCGAGCGTCGGCAACGTCACGCTCTGATATTGCTTCGGCGACTTGGTCGGATCGTCCGGCCCGAGGTTCTTGTTCGCTGCATACAGCGGCGGCGTCGGGCTGGTGCCGACGTAGATGTCGTAGTTGTGCGCAAAGGCACCGCCATCCCACACGAGCTTCACGCCCGTGACACTGAGCCCAACCGTCGCGTTGGCCGGCGTCTGGTAGATCGGTTTGTCGGGAGGCAACGGCGCAAACGGCGCCGTCTCCGCCACTCTCGACGGATTGCTGTTGTTCCAGCGCCGATCGAAGTAGTTCACGAACCAGTTGAAGATATTTGATCTTCGTCGTGAAGTAGTTGTGCTCGTGCTGCGAGTTGGCCGACGGCGTCGTCCAGTTCGACGAGCCGAAAATCGTCATGCCCTGGCCGTAGAGCAGAACGAGCTTGCCGTGGTTGCTCGCCCTGGTGAACGGTGATGCGAATCGGAATGTCGGCCGCGTACAGGCGATCGACGTTCCACGCGTCCCAGAGCCGCGTCGCGATCCGGTACTCGCCGGGATCGACGATCAGGCGCATCGGAACGCCGCGCGCGGCGCGGCGATGATCGCGTTGGTGTGCCGCTGATCGGTGATGCGGAACATCATCGCGTCGATTCTGCTGGTCTCGGCGTTGTAGCGGTTCACCGACCGGACCGCGTAATCCTCTCCAGGCGGAAAATTCAGCTCGGGGTCAATCGACGTCTTCGGGTAGTGGCGCACCAGAGACGCCGGTGGGTTTGCCCATGATGCGTAATTCGACGTATCGACCCACGCGTCGTCGAACTTCGTCATGAAGCTGTTCACGACCGAGGCGTCGGTAGTGACGTAGACGGTCTCGTCGGTGTAATTCACGTAGGCCTGTTCCGGCACGAACGCGTCCGGGCTGAAATTGGCAGACCCGAAGTACACCGTGTTCTGATGCGCGAAGATCATCGCTTTCCAATGCTCGATGCCGGACGCAACGCGCTTGCGCATCGGAATGCCGGCAGTGGCGAGCTGATTCATGATTTGCTGGTCCACGGAGTCCTGCGCGAAGTCGCGCGGATCCATCAGCACGCGGACCTGCACGCCCGCCTGCCATCGCTTGACGATCGCATTCGAGTAGCGCGCGTCCTCCATGAACCACAGGCCAACGTCGATTTCGGTTGTCTCCGCGCGATCAGGTTCAACAGCTGCTGGCGGCAATCCTGAAACGACGGGTCGCAGAGCGTTTCGGTGGCGTGGGCGCGAGCGGGAGAAATGAGGAACGCCAGCGCAGTGAGCGCGCTGACACAGACGGTTCGGAGAGCGTTCACACGTGTCACAGGTTTCCCTTCCGCTGAGCTCGATACTCGAGCAATCTGACGAGTAGCCAGACGAATGCCACCGCAGCTCTAGCGCAGAACTCTCCGCTTTTCGTGCCGCTTCCGGATTCACCGCACGCGAGACTCAGCCGCACCGAAAAATATTTCCAAGAATGAGGCGGTCGCGTGCGAGTTCGATTTACTCAGCTGTTAAAGGAGGAATGCGGCGCGCACGTTGCAGCGCAATCGGCAGGAGGCATGAGTATGTTGTTCACTCTCGCGTTGATTCTTCTCATCGCGTGGGCGCTCGGTCTCGGCGGCGTTTACGCGATCGGCTCGATCGTGCACGTCCTGCTCGTCATCGCCATCGTGCTCTTCCTGGTCGGCCTGATCAGCGGACGCGAAACCGTCGTCTAGCTCACAGTACGAAGCCGGAACTTTCGAGCTCCGGCTTCGCTTTTCCCGCGCGCTAAACAAACGCGAACAAATTCGTCAACGACAGGACGGCGCTCCGATCTCATCGCGGTGGCCTGCCTGCGAAATCTGCGCGTCGATGTGCCGGACCGGCACACGACAGGCGGTGACCGTTTGCGGAATGGCGCTGCAAGTGACTGAACCACAACTCGTTGGCAAGCTCGTGCGCATTGGCGCGCATCTTGATGACCTCGTATGACACTATGGTCAACTACAACGTCCCCCGGCTAGCAGCTCAGGGTCCGCCTCCTCTCTGCCCGAAGTGCGGCAGTCACCGAACGGAAATCATCGGCATCAGCGACGATCTGCAGACCGTGTTCGTCCGCTGCGGCGCGTGCGGACACAGCTCCAATGTTCCTGCCCGTCCGACTACGCCGAGGCCGCTCGAGCCGGCACGGTAAGCTTGTCGGCCTGACGAATTCCGCGCCCTCTCGCAATCCGTTCGACATCGCGATCGTCGGTGGCGGCGCCGCGGGGCTCGCAACAGCGATCTTCGTGGGTCGCGGCTCGCGCGAGGCGCGGCTCGTCGTCTTCGACGGCGCCAAGCGTCCCGGCGCGAAGATTCTCGTGAGCGGCGGTGGTCGCTGCAACGTCACGAACGTCGTCGTCGGTGAGAGCGACTTCTGGGGCGGGCGGAGCGCCATCGTCCGACGCATCCTGCGGACGTTTTCGGCCGCGGATGCGGCGGAATTCTTTCGCGGCATCGGTGTACCGCTCCACGAGGAGGAGGACGGAAAGCTGTTTCCGGACTCGAACCGCGCGCGCGACGTGCTCGATGCACTGTTACGCGAGCTTCGTCTCGTGGGCGCGACGCTCCTTGCGGATCATCGCGTGCTCGACGTAGCACGGCTGCCCGATGGCTTCGCGATCGCGACCACACACGGCGAATATCGCGCGCAACGCGTCGTGCTCGCGACGGGCGGTCTGTCGCTGCCAAAGAGCGGCAGCGACGGCGCGGGCCTCTCGATTGCAGAGCGTCTCGGCCACACGATCGTCGCGACGACGCCTGCGCTTGCACCGCTGCTCCTCGCACCGGACGAACCGCTGCATCAGGCACTCGCAGGTGTCGCGCATGACACTGAGCTGTCGATCTGGACCAAGGGCCGCATCACGATAAGGCTTCGCGGCTCGATGCTGTGGACTCATATGGGCGTCAGCGGTCCGGTCGCGCTGAACGCATCGCGACACTGGCTCCGGCTCACGATGAATGGGCTGCAGCCCTCGGTGACGCTCAACATGTGCGGAGGCGACGCGTTCGAAGCGATCGACGCGTCGCATCGCAGACCTCGCGCGCGATCGGCCGAAAGCGTCGCTGCAGGTGCTGCTCTCGACCTTGATCCCCGCGTCGGTTGCCACGGCGATACTCAAGCAGCTCGTTATCGACCCGCTCACGACAGCCGCACACGTGACGCGACCGGATCGAAGACGCCTCTCCCACGCGTTGGCCGAATGGCCGCTGCCAGTCACCGGCGCCCGTGGATACAACCACGCGGAAGCGACAGCTGGCGGCATCTCGCTCGCTGAGATCAATCCAGCGACGATGGAGTCGCGAGCGTGTCCAGGATTGTTTCTGGTAGGAGAGATGCTGGACGTCGACGGCCGGCTCGGCGGCTTCAACTTCCAGTGGGCCTGGTCCTCGGCCTACGTGGCCGCAAGGGGCCTTACGATGAGTTAAACTCTTTCTGATGCGCAGGTTCACGTTCTGGGGGTTCAAGTCCTCGAACGAGATTCTCGAGAACAGTCTTGGCTCGCTGGAACGAGCCGTGATGCAGCTCGTGTGGACTGGTCGTGAGATCAGCGTGCGCGATGCCTTTGAGAAGTTCGGCGAGAACGTCGCGTACACCACGCTGATGACGACGATGGACCGGCTGTATAAGAAGGGGCTGCTCACCCGCCGAAAGGCCGGCCGTGCATTCATGTACAGCGCAGCCGCATCGCGCACCGAGATCGAGGGCGCAGTCGCGACCGAGCTCGTCCAGAGCCTGCTCAAACGGGACGGCGAACCGCTGCCGGTCCTTTCGTCGCTCGTCGACGCCGTTTCCGACCGCGACCGCGCGCTGCTTACTGAGCTCGAACGGCTGATCCGAGAGAAGCGACGCGAGCTGCAGCGGAAGAAGGCGCTGTGACTTATCTCCTGTACGGAGCGACGCTCGCGTTCACCTGGTTTCTCGCACTCAACGTCAGCCTCTCGTTGGCCGTCGCCATGATCGCGCGCCATCTGAGCGTACGCATCGTGCCGACCGCGCCTGCGGTTCGCGCACGCGTGCTGCTGGCGCTCCGCCTGCTCCCGGCCGTCGTGTCGATCCTCTTCGTCGTCGGTGTGTTCCTGCCGTCATTTTTCGAACTCGAGCCGCGTGATTTCGACGAAGCATTCGGCGTGACGACCACCGGGTTTGCCGTGCTGTCGTGCGGGTTGCTGTCGGCCGCCGTCTGGCGCGGCGTTGCCGCTCTTCACGATGCCGTCAAACGATCGCGAAGCTGGATCGCTCATGCGCGTCCGATTGTTCTCGACGGATCTCCAGTCCCCGTCTTCTGTCTCGATGCGCCAACGCCGGCGATGACGCTCGTCGGCGTCTTTCGGCCGAAGCTGCTCGTGACGAGGCCGCTTCTCGAACTGCTGACCGCTGAGGAACTGCGTGCCGCCATTTCGCACGAAGCGGGGCATCTCGGCTCGTGGGACAACCTCAAACGGCTGGCAATGCGCGCCACGCCCGATGCGCTGTCTGCACTTGGTGCAAGCCGAAGGCTTGAACAGGAGTGGGCGCTCGCCGCCGAACATGCCGCGGACGCCCGCGCTGCCCACAATCGAGCGACGGGGCTGGCGCTCGCCTCCGCGCTTCTCAAGATCGCGCGACTGACGCCGGCTATCCCATCCGAACACCTTCTCGTCAGTCCGCTCGTCGGCGGCGATGCGATCGTGTCGCGGATCGTGCGCCTCATGGAAGGCTCCTCCGACAGCCGTGCCTCATGGGGCTTGCGGCTGGCAACGGCTGCGGCCGGGGCGGGCATTTTCGTCACGGTTGTCGCGACTTACCTGCCGCTTCTCGCGACCGTTCATCAGGTCAGCGAAGTCCTGGTCCGCGTCCTGCCGTAGCTCAGGCACAGCTGTTCAGAAATCGTCTGCGAACTTCCCGTTGACGCCGGCCGTCTAACTGCGCGACCATCTCCCATAACCAACTTATGGGAGAGACACGGAAAGCGCCGATGGGCGACCTCATTCCAGGCACGCTCGACATGCTGATTCTGAAAGCGCTCAGCCGCGAGTCGATGCACGGCTACTCCATCGCCGGATTCATCCAGCAGGCGTCCCGCGACGTGCTGAAGGTCGAAGAAGGCGCGCTCTACCCTGCGCTGCACCGCCTCGAAGTGCGGGGGCTGCTCAAGTCCGAGTGGGGCATCTCCGACAATAACCGGCGAGCCAAGTACTACCGCCTCACGGCGGCCGGCCGCCGCGTTCTGGACGAGGAAACGGCGTACTGGGCCCGCGTGGCAGCAGCCGTCACGCGCGTGATGCAAACGGTTTGAAATGCGCATTGTGTCGGTCTGGCATCGGCTCACCGCCCTGCTCACTCGACGACGCCTCGATCGCGATCTCGCCGACGAGCTCGCTTTTCACCTCGCGATGCGAGAGGACGAGTACATCCGCGCGGGGCTGACGCGCGACGAGGCGCGCGCTGCGGCGCGGCGGCAGTTCGGCAACGTCACGCACTTCAAGGAAGAAGCCCGGGACATGTGGATGTTTTCCTCAATCGAAACCTTCGCGCAGGACACCCGATACGCTTTGCGGACGCTCGGTCGCGCGCCGGGATTCACCGCGGTCGCCGTCGCAGTGCTCGCGATCGGCATCGGCGGCAGCACGGCCATCTTCAGTCTCGTCGATGCGATGCAGGCGCGCGCGTTGCCGTATCGGAACGCCGACCGCCTGGTCGAGCTCTGGGGCAACGTGATGCGCGCGAGAGTCGAGCGCCGAGGCGCGTCGTACCCCGATTTCGTCGACTGGCGCGCGCGCGCCAAGAGCTTCGACGACATCGCCGCATTCGACGCGCAGCTCTTGACGCTTGCCAACAGCGACGAGCCCGAACGCGTGAGCGCAGAATTTGTGTCGGCGCCCTACTTCTCGCTGCTCGGAATCGCCCCGGCGCGCGGCCGGACCTTTCGCGCCGATGAAGACGATGTCGCGAAGCCCGCGCCGGTCGCAATCATCAGCGACGGCTTGTGGAAGCGCCGGTTCGGCGCGGAACCGCAGGTTCTGGGCGGCGTCGTCACCTTGAACGCGCGGCCCTACACGATCGTCGGCGTGATGCCTTCGGGGTTCAAAGGCCTCACCGACATGGCGGATGTATGGGTGCCGTTCGCATCGTGGGCGCCGCCGGAGATGATGGCCGAGCGCGGATCCCGAGGGTTCGCCGCGCTGGCGCGGCTGCGTCCCGGCGTCAGCTTAACGGCCGCGCAGAGCGAAATGGACGGCATCTCGCGCCAGCTCGAACAGGCCTATCCGAACACGAACGAAAAGCGCGCGGTCGAGATCAGCCCGCTCGCCGTCGAGCTGTTCGGCGAGCTCCGACCTGCGCTGCTGATGCTGATGGCAGCAGTCGCGTTCGTGCTGCTCATCGCGTGCGGGAACGTCGCCAATCTGCTGCTCGCGCGATCGGAAGCACGCCGGCGCGAAATCGCGGTGCGCACGGCGCTCGGCGCCGGGCGCGGGCGGTTGTTGCGACAGTTGATCACCGAAGGCTGTGTGTTGACGACGATCGGTGCGGCCATCGGGCTCCTGCTGGCGCGAGCGGCGGTCGGCGCCTTGATCGGCGCGAGCCCCGTCACGTTCCCGAGCTTCGTCGCGCCCGGCCTCGACCTGCGCGTTGCCAGCTTCACTGTCGCTCTTTCGGTTCTGTGCGGAGTGCTGGTCGGCCTCGCTCCCGGATTGCAGACGCGAGTCGAGGCGCTCAGCGACGCGCTGAAGGAATCGGCGCGCGGCAGCGATGGGCGGCGATCGCAGCGCGTCCGGAACGGCCTCGTCGTCGCCGAAGTCTCGCTCGCGGTCGTGCTGCTCGTGGGCGCCGGGCTGATGATCCGCTCGGTCCGGAATCTGTCGGCGCTGAACCCCGGATTCGATCCCACTTCCGTGCTGACGCTCCACGTCAGCATTCCGCGCGCGTTTGTGCCGCCGCCGTCGGCCGCGCCGCCGAAACCGGCCGTCGGTCAGGAGCCGGCCGCGCCGCCGCAGCCGGTCATTCTCGGACGCGCGCTCCTCGATCGGATCCGAGCGGTCCCGGGCGTCGCAGGCGCCGCCCTCGGCAGCGATCTGCCGCTCGACGGCGGCAGCTCCGCCACCTTCTACGCCGCCGAAGGCCAGCCGGCGGTCACCGCGCAGAATGTTCCACGCATTTATGTTCACCGCGTTACACCCGACTTCTTCAGCACGCTGCGCATCCCGTTCGTGGGCGGACGCACGTTCACTGAGTCGGAGTTGATGCCCGCGTCTCCGGCGATCATCGTCAGCGAGCGGGTCGTGACGCGTTTCTGGCGCGGTCAGGATCCGATCGGCAAGCGCATCAAGTTCGGATCGCTGACGTCGGCTAATCCCTGGATGTCGATCGTCGGCGTCGTGGGCGAGGTGAAATACCGCGGCCTGCCGGAGAATCCGACCGGCGATCCGGACGTTTACCTGCCGTTCCGCGATCGCAACGCGCAGCTCGCGATCGTCGTTCGCACGAGTGTGCCACCTGCGGCGCTCGTGGCGCCGATCCGCGCGGCCATTCGAAGCGCCGACAGCTCCATCCCGATCTACGGTGTGGCGCCGATGCCCGACCTGATCAGCAGCCAGACGGCGCAGTCGCGCTTTACGACATGGCTCATGGGCGTATTTGCGGCGACGGCGCTGGTTCTCGCGGTCGTCGGCATCTACGGTGTGATGTCGTATCTGGTGACGCAGCGCACGCGTGAAATCGGCATTCGGCTGGCTCTCGGCGGGACGCCGTCGCACGTGCGCCGGCTCATCGTGGCGAGCGGCGCGCGGATGATCGGCGCCGGAATCCTAATCGGCGCCGTCGCGGCGTTCGCGCTGACGCGGCTTCTCTCTTCGCTCTTGTATGACGTCGGCGCCACCGATGCCGCAGCCGCCGGGGCGATCGTGCTACTCGGCGTTGTGGCGCTCATCGCGTGTTATGTGCCGGCCGTCCGCGCGACGCGCGTCAGCCCGCTGCAGGCGCTTCGGTACGAATAGGACGGGGCTAGCGCGATTTCCACATGGATGTAGCGCGAGGCTTCAGCCGAGCGTCCAAAATTGTCGCGCGTATCCTCCGCTCGGCTGAAGCCTCGCGCTACGTCAAAATGGAAAACGCTCTAGGTCGGGTGAGGAAGGCGGGGCAGATACGCTGCGTCGGATGTAGCGCAGGACTTTAGTCCTGCAGGAGCCTGATGTAGCGCAGGACTTTAGTCCTGCGGAATCACGCCGCCGGCAGCGAAATGCGGAAGGTGCTGCCATTTGGCCCGCTCGATTCGAGTTCGAGCGCGCCGCCGTGCGCTTCGGCAATCCAGCGCGCGATAGGCAGGCCGAGACCGGCGCCATGGCCGCGCCGCGCAGGATCCAGCTGCACGAAGCGATCGAAAATGCGGCTGCGATCCGCTTCAGCGATCCCGCGCCCCTGGTCCGTAATGCGGATGATGATGCCGCTGCGCACACGACGCCTCGATTGTGACCGTCGCGCCCGGCGCTGTGTGCTGCACGGCGTTCTGAAGCACGTTGAGCAGCATCCTGCGCAGCAGGTCCTCGTCGCCGCGGAACGCGATCTCGGGAAGCCTCGCGCCGCAGATCCGAACAGAGCGTTGGTTTGCAAGAACGTCGACCGCGCGCCGGCACTCGTCGACGAGCTCGTCGAGATAGAGGCTGACCGGCCGCAGCGGATAGCCTCCGGCATCCGCGCGAGCGAGCACGAGCATGTCTTCGACGAGCGTACCGACCCGTCGCGCCTCGCCGCGCACGATCGTCAGCGCTTCGCGGTACTCCGCCTCGTCGCGGCGCTCGCGCGAGAGCGTGACGTCAGCGGCTGAGCGGATCACCGAGACGGGCGTCCGCAGCTCGTGCGATGCGTCGGCCATGAATTGCCGCTGCGCCTGGAGCGCGCCGCGAAGACGCGCGACAAGGCCGTTGAACGCGGACGCGAGCTGCCCCAGCTCGTCGCTCCGGTTCGATTCGCCGAGGTCTTCAAGGCCGTTCAGCGGAATGCGCGAGGCGCGCTCGCGCCATGTCCGTTATCGGCCGCAGCCCGATCGAGGCGAGCCACAGGCCACCGCCGGCGGCCAGCAGCAGCACGATCGGAATGCCGACGACCATCGCCTCCTGCACCTCGTGGCGCTCGCGGTACACATCCGACAGCGGCATCGCTGCAAGAAGGACGAGCGGCTTCCCAGCGAACGTATACGGCTGCGTGCGGATGCGCCATGCCGACGATCGTGCATCAGTGCGTCCAGATTTGGGGTTCGGAGCGCATCGCCGCGGGACGATCGCCGAGGTCGAGTCCATTCCAGTTGGCCGCGAGCACGGCGCCATCGGGTCCGAAGACGGCGACCGCCCGGCCCGGCGCCGCAACGGTAGTCCGTGCTTCTTCTGCCGCGCTGACGAGATTCGGTGTTTCCGTCAACTCGTCGCGCACGATGTTGGCGAACGTCGCGAGGACGCCGTCGAGCTCGCGATCGACACGACGCAGCCCGAGTCGGCCCTGCTGCCAGAGAACGTCGGCGCCGAACAGCGTCAGCACGACGAGCAGCGCGAGCGAATACCAGATCGTGAGCCGCGCTCGAATCGACAGGCTCCTCATTGCTGCCGATCGCCCGGCGCGAGCTGGTAGCCCTCGCCTCTCCGCGTCCGGATCACCGAGTCGGAGCCGGATTGATCGAGCTTGCGCCGCAGTCGCTGGATGTACACGTCGACGACGTTCGATACCGGGTCGTAGTGCTCGTCCCACACGTGCTCGGCAATGTCGCCGCGGCTCACGACGTCGCCTGCGCGACGAACGAGGTACTCGAGCAGCGCATATTCTTTCGCCGTGAGGAACACGTCGCGATTGCGCACCCGCACGCGCCGGCTCCGGGTATCGATCGTGATCGGACCGACGGTGACGCGATCCGGCAGCAGCGGTTGCCGGCCGCGGCGAATCAGCGCCCGCAGCCGCGCGAGGAGCTCGCCGAAATCGAACGGCTTCACGAGGTAATCGTCGGCGCCGCATCGAGCCCCTCGATGCGCGCCTCGACCGCGTCGCGCGCAGTGACCATCAGGATCGGCACCGCGCAGCCCGATGCGCGAATCGTGCGGCATACGCCGAAGCCGTCGACGATCGGCAGCATCACGTCGAGAATCACCGCGTCGTAGTCGGTCGTTCCCACCTGGAATACCGCCGTTTCGCCGTCCGCCGCGAGATCGACGGCGTACGTCTCCTCGCGCAGGCCTTTCGCGAGCACATGGGCGGCATTCGGTTCGTCCTCGACGAGCAGCACGCGCATCGCAAAGAAGAATATGCCACGATGGCCGTTCATCTTCGCGTCATCATCGGGACGATAGACTCGTCCGGCTGACGTCCGCCTGAAGGTGGACGCTCATGAACGTTACATAGGAGTGCGACATGCGACACGCAATGGCAGCGGCGGCAATCCTCTGTTTGGCGGCGACCGGAGCGCTCCGCGCACAGGATGGGCCGTACAAGTTCTCCAAAGAAATTCCGATCGGTGGTGAGGGTGGCTGGGATTACCTGTCGATTGACGCACCGGCGCATCGCCTCTACGTCAGCCACGCGACGAAGGTCGTCGTCATCGACACGCAATCGGCCAAAGTGGTCGGAGAGATACCCGACACGCCGGGCGTCCATGGCTTTGCGATTGCCGCTGATCTCGGACGCGGCTTCTCGAGCAACGGGCGCGAGAACAAGGCCAGCATCGTCGACCTGAAAACACTGAAGCTGATCCAGAAAGTCGACACGGGCGAAAACCCCGACGCCATCATGTACGAGCCTGGCAAGAAAGAGGTCTACACGATGAACGGGCGCGGCAAGTCGGCGACCGTCTTCGATGCGCAGAGCGGCAAGGTCGTCGCCACGATTCCGCTCGAGGGCAAGCCCGAGTTCGCGCAGGCGGACCCGAAAGCCGGCAAGGTTTACGTGAACATCGAGGACATGAATGCAATCAAGGTGATCGACACGGCGACGCACAAAGTAACGGCGACGTGGCCGATTGCACCCGGCGAGTCGGCGTCAGGCATGGCGATCGATCCGGAAACGCATCGGCTGTTCATCGGGTGCGACAACAAACTGATGCTGATGGTCGACAGCACAAACGGCAAGGTCGTCTACAGCGTGCCCATCGGCGAGGGCGTCGACTCCAACTGGTTCGATCCGGGCACCAAGCTCGCGTTTGCGTCGAGCGGCGAAGCGGGCACGCTCACGGTCGCCCACGAGGACTCGCCGACGCTGATGAAGGTCGTCCAGACGTTGAAGACACATCGAGGCGGACGGACGATGGCTCTCGATCCAGTGACGCACACGATCTACATCGCGGTGACCGAGTACGAACCGCAGGCGGCAGGATCGAAGGATCGTCCGAAGGCAGTGCCCGGCACCTTCAAGGTCCTCGTCTACACGATGGCAAAGTAGACTGTCGGGTCATGTTTCGCGTGTTCTCCAGGTCGATCCTGGTCGCCGCGCTGGTCGCGGCGATTGAAGCGCTCGGCTCGTTCGCGTTCGCCCAACCGGCGGCGCCGGCGCAACCAGGCGCCGAGCCGCCCTTGACCCTCGAAAGCGCGCTGGCGCGAGCGCGCGCCAGCAGTCAGGTGCTCGTAGCCGCGCAGACCGCCGCGCGGATCGCCGACGAGGATCGCGTGCAGGCGCGCGCCGGCCTGCTGCCGTCGCTGAGCGGCTTCGGGCAATACATTTACACGCAGCCGAACGGCACACCGTCGGGCATCTTCGTGGCCAACGACGGCCCGAAGATCTACAACGCGTGGGGTACGGTCCACGGCGATCTCTTCTCGCCCGGCAAGTGGGCCGACTACCGGAGCGCGAACGCCGCAGCGGCGGTGGCGCGCGCGCGGGCCGATGTCGCGGCGCGCGGGCTCGTGTCGACGATCGTCCAGAACTTCTACACGCTCGTCGCAGCGGTTCGCAAAGCGACGAGCGCGCAGCAGGGGCTCACCGAAGCGGAGCAGTTTCTCGATATCACCGAGCGGCAGGAACGCGGCGGCGAAGTCGCCCACTCGGACGTCGTCAAGGCCGAGATTCAGGTGGCGCAACGCCGACGCGACGCACAGGACGCGGAGCTGACGGCGGAAAAGAGCCGGCTCGCACTGTCAGTGCTCGTGTTTCCCGATTATCGCGACACGTTCGCCGGTCGTCGACGATCTCGAGCAGGCTGCTCCGCTGCCGCCGCTGCAGGACGTTAGAGCGCGAGCATCGGAAAACAGCCCCGACCTGAAGGCCGCGCAAGCGGCACTCCAGCAGGAATCGTTCACCGTCGGCTCGGCGCGAAGCGGCTACTTGCCGTCGGTGTCGTTCGACTATTTCTACGGCATCAACGCGAACCAGTTCGCCACGCGTTCGCCGCCCACGCCCGAGAACCCGAACGGCGTCAATCTGCTCGGATCAGTGGTCCAGGCGCAGATGACCGTGCCGCTGTGGAACTGGGGCGCGACGCAAAGCAAAGTGCGGCAGGCGGAACTGCGCGTGCAACAAGCGCGCATCGAGCTGTCGCTCACGCAGCGCCAGCTCCTGGCGAATCTGAGCACTTTCTACGCCGAGGCGCAGATCGCGCAAGCGCAGGTCGATTCGCTCAGAGCATCACTCGCTCTCGCCGCGGAGAGTCTGCGGCTCACGCTGCTTCGCTATCAATCGGGAGAAGTGACCGGTACTCGAAGTCGTCGACGCGCAAACGACGTTGATTCAGGCGCGCAACGCGTACGACGATGGACTCGTGCGGTACCGCGTCGCCCTCGCGGCCCTTCAAACACTCACCGGAAGCTTGTAGCCATGCGCACAACATTTCGACTCGGCATCGTCGCGCTGCTTGGCGTGTCGCTCATCGCCTGCCGAAAGCAGGAGAAGGAAGAGAAGCCGATCGTACCGGTGGCGGTCGCGCCAGCGATTCGGGGAAGCATTCGTGAGATCGTGACGGCCGACGCCATTCTCTATCCTCGCGATCAGGCGAACATCGTTCCGAAGATCAGCGCCCCCATTCGGCGTTTTCTCGTCAATCGCGGCGCGCATGTGAAACAGGGACAGCTGCTCGGCGAGCTCGAGAACCGCGACCTTGTCGCGGCCGAAGTGGCGAGCAAGGGGCAGTTCGGGCAGGCGGAATCGAATTACCGATCGACGACGGCGATGGCTGTGCCCGAGGCGGCCACCAAGGCGCAAACCGATGTCGACTCCGCGCGCCAGGCGCTCGACGCCGCGCAGAAGCTTCTGGAAAGCCGCCAGCAACTGCTCAAGGAAGGCGCGCTCGCGCGCAAGTCGGTCGACGAGGCGCAGGTCGCGTATGCGCAGGCCAAGGCACAGTTCGAAACCGCGCAACTGCATCTTCAGGCGCTGCAGGCGGTCGGCAAGCAGGAGCAGATCAACACCGCCGCTGCGCAGGTCGAGGCGGCGAAGGGCCAGTACCAATCGGCGCAAGCGCAGGTCGCGTACTCGCAGATCAGGAGCCCGATCAACGGCGTCGTCACCGATCGGCCGCTGTATGCCGGAGAAATGGCGGCGGCCGGCGCGCCGCTGCTCACCGTGATGGACATGTCCGCGGTGATCGCGCGCATCAGCATGGCGCAGGACCAGGCGAAGGACGTGAAAGTCGGTGACGAGGCGACCTTGACGCCGGCGGACGGCGGCGATCCGGTGCCAGGCAAAGTCACGATCGTCAGCCCCGCGGTGGACCCGAACACCACGACGGTGCAGGTGTGGGTGCAGGCGAACAATCCCGGTGAAAAGATGCGCGCCGGCACGTCAGTGCATGTCGCAATCGTCGCTGCGACGATCGACGGCGCTGTTCTCGTACCCGCGACGGCGCTCCTGCCGAGCGACGAGGGCGGCACGATCGTCGTAACCGTCGACGACAAGAACGTCGCCCATCAGAAGAAAGTCGACGTCGGCGCCCGGGAGGCCGACCTCGTGCAGATCACGGCCGGCCTCGACGCGGGCGAGCGCGTCGTCACCGTCGGCGGTCTCGGGATCGAGGACAAGGCGAAGGTGCGCGTGCTGAAGCCGGGCGAGAAGCGCCCCGGCGAGGAAGCCGACAAGGACGAGGACGAGAAGTGATGGAGCACGAGCACTGGACGGCTCGGCACGGCAAACCGATCATCTTCATCATCCTCACGCTCGTCGCTGCCGGCGTGTATCTCTCGACGACGATTCCCGTTGCAGTTTTTCCGGAGGTCGATTTTCCACGCGTGCTCGTCGGCGTCGACAACGGCGTGGCGCCGATCGATCAGATGCAGGTCACGGTGACCCGTCCGATCGAGGAAGCGCTGAACAGCGTGCAGGGGCTCGAGCGGGTCCAATCGATCACGAGCCGCGGCTCGGCGGAAATCGATTTGTTCTTCTCCTGGAACGTCGACATGTTCCAGACGCTCGAGCGCGTGAACGCGGCGCTGGCGCGCGCACAGGCCAGCCTGCCCGCGACAGCCAAGCTGACCGCGAATCGTCTGACGTTCGCGGCGTTTCCGATCATGGGCTACTCCCTCACCTCGGATACCGTTCCGCAGACGCGTTTGTGGGAGATCGCCACCTACGACTTGAAACCGCGCCTCAATCGCATGACAGGCGTCTCGACGATCGTCGTGCAAGGCGGACAGGAGCCGGAATTCGAAGTCCAACCCGATCCCGCGAAGCTTCTGCAGACATCGACCAACGTCCCGTCGCTGCTCGACGCGATCGGCCGGAGCAACCTGATCGATTCGCCCGGCCTCTTTGAAAACCGGCATCAGCTCGTGCTCAGCCTCGTGACCGGCCAGGCGCGGAGCATCGAAGACATCGGCAACATCGTCGTCAAGACGACGCCGCTCAACACGCCGGTGCGGATCGGTGACGTCGCCGCTGTGTCGCAATCGGTGAAGCCGGTTTACACGACCGTCACCGCGAACGCGAAGCCAGCGGTCCTGTTGAACGTATTCCGCCAGCCGGACAGCAACACCGTGGCCGTCGCCGATGCCGTGCACAGCGAGATCGAGCAGATCCGCGCGTCGCTGCCGCAAGGCGTGGCGCTGCAGCCGTTCTACGACCAGTCGGACATCGTCAGCGATTCGATCAAGAGCGTGCGCGACGCAGTCATCCTCGGCCTGGTGCTCGCGTCGCTCATCATGGTGCTGTTCCTCCGCGACTGGGGCACCTCGCTCGTGGCCGGTCTCGTAATTCCGGCGACCCTGGCCGTCACGTTCATCGTGCTACGGCTGCTCGGCGAGAGCTTCAACCTGATGACGCTCGGCGGCCTGGCCGCCGCCGTCGGCCTCGTGATCGACGATGCGATCGTCGTCGTCGAGAACATCGTGATGCACCGCGACAGCGGACAATCGCGGAGCGACGCCATCCGCAGCGCCATTCAGGAAATCCGGGCGCCGCTCATCGGCTCGACGATCACGCCGATCGTGGTGTTCCTCCCGCTCGTTGCGATTACCGGCGTCACGGGCACGTTCTTCCGCGCGCTCGCCGTGACAGTCGGCATGGCGCTGCTCACGTCGCTGGCGCTGGCGCTGAGCTGGACGCCAACGCTCAGCCACTTCTTCATCCGCGATCGGCGCGACGACGCGAGCACGCGGGGCGACGGCGGCAAGAAACACGACAGCGTGCCGCCGCGCATCATGAATGCGTACGAGCGCACGCTGCGCGCCAGCCTGGACCGGCCGGCGCTGCTCGTGGCGGCATGCGTGGCGGTGATCGTCGTCGCGTACGGCTGCTTATCGATTCCTCGGCTCGGATCTCCTGCCCGAGATGGACGAAGGCGGCTTCATCATCGACTACATCATGCCGGCGGGCTCGTCGCTCGACGAAACGAACCGCGTGATCAGCGGCGTGGAGCAGATCCTCAAGGCAACGCCGGAAGTCGAAGGCACCTCGCGCCGCACAGGCCTGCAGCTCGGGCTCGCGACGGTGACAGAGGCGAACACCGGCGACATTTCGGTGAAATTGAAGCGCTCTCGGGACCGCGGCTCGGATGAAGTCATCTCTGAAGTGCGCGAGAAGATCAGCAAGCAGGCGCCGATGCTGGACGTCGAGTTCGTACAGCTGCTCTCGGACATGATCGGCGACCTGACGAGCGCGCCCGAGCCGATCGCCATCAAGCTCTTCTCGCAGGATGCGGCGCTCCTGCAGCAGTGGGGACCGAAGGTCGGCGACGCGATCAAGAAGCTGCCGGGAGTCGTCGACGTCCTGAACGGAATCGAGAACACGGTCAGCGGTCCGGCGACGATGTACCGGGTCGATCAGGCGGTGGCGGCGCGCGCAGGCTTCACGCCGGCGGAGATCGAGCTCGACGTGAGCGCGATCCTGCAGGGCGAGCCGGCGGCGACGCCGATCGTGATGAACGACCGGCCGTACACGATTCGCGTGCGCTTTCCGGAATCGACGCGGAGCTCGCCCGAGGCGATCAAGAACACGCTGCTCGTGAGCGGCTCGGGCAAGACCGGCACGCTCGGATCGTTGTCAACGGTCGAGGAGATACCGGGACAGAACGAAGTGCGGCGCGAGAATCTGCTGCGCAACGTCACGGTGACAGCGCGGCTCGAAGGCACGGACCTTGGCGCCGGCGTGGCCGCGGCCAAACGCGCGATCGCCGATCTCAATCTGCCGCCGTCGATCCGCGTCGAGTACGGCGGCGCCTATGCCGAGCAGCAGCGGTCGTTTCACGATCTTCTTGTCGTCCTCGTGCTCGCCGTGCTGCTCGTCTTCACGGTGCTGTTGTTCGAGTTCGGCAACTTCGCGGCGCCCGTCGCAGTGATTGCGTCGGCGGTACTGTCGACCGTCGGCGTCTTCTTCGCGCTGCTCGTCACGAGGACGACGTTCAACCTGTCGTCGTTCATGGGATTGATCATGGTGATCGGGATCGTCGCGAAGAACGGCATCCTGCTGCTCGACGCCGACCATCGATTCCGGAAGGAAGGGCTCGCGGCGCGCGACGCGATGGTGCGCGCGGGCGAGCGGCGGCTGCGCCCGATCATGATGACCGCGCTGGCGACCGTGGCTGGAATGATTCCGCTGGCGCTTCGGGTGGGGCGCCGGATCGCAGATGCTGCAGCCGCTCGCGATTGCGGTGATCGGCGGGATCGCGGCGTCGATGGTGCTGTCGCTCGTGATCACGCCGGCCGTGCATTACTACATCGCCGACCGGGCCGCGCGCTAAGACTCGGCTTTTTCGGCTTTCTTCTTCGGCGCCGCGCGCTTCCGCGGGGTCTTCGCCTTGTTCGGCGCAGGCTCGTTCGTCGACTGCAGCGACACCAGGCGCGTCGCGAACGTGCGGCGGCCGTGTTCGTCGAAATCGATCACCGTGTGGTGCTCGTTGACTTCGACCAGTGTGCCGGCGCCGTAGGTCGGCTGCACGACACGATCTCCCTTGTTCCAGCCCTTCATGCCGTTACCAGCGCGGCTCGCGGCGTCCGCCGCCACCGCCGCCGCCGCCCCGGTTCCCGCCGAAGCCACCGCCACCGCCGAAGCCGCCTTCGGGCTTGGGTCGAGCCTCGTTCACGGTCAGCCCGCGTCCGCCCAGCTGATAGCCGTTCAGGTCGGTCGCCGCTTTCTGCGCTTCCTCGTCGGTCGACATCTCGACGAAGGCGAACCCGCGGGCGCGCCCGGTGGCCGCGTCGCGCATCACCCGCACCGATTCCACCGTGCCGGCACGGCCGAACAGTTCCTGCAGCTCCGTCTCGCCCGTCGTGTACGGCAGATTTCCGACGTAAAGCCTTCGACCCATCACACCCTCTCCTGACTAAGCGGCGGCGCGTAGTTCCCGAGCGGCTAGGTCACGTTGAGGAGAGAACGAGTCAGGCTTGAGGCTCGGTCGGCTCTCGGCGCGGGCGAAGCAGGCGGGACACACCACCAAGGGCGCGTAGTCTATCAACCTGCGGCTTGGGGGCGCAAGTCGTGTGGAATAATCGGCGCATGTCGGTCCGTCTTGGCCTCGAGCGCTTGCTCGACGCGTCGCACAGCGCTTCCCGACTCCGCGGCCGGCGTGTCGGGGTCGTTTCGAACCCGGCGTCGGTCGACGGCAGCCTCCGGCACGCGGTCGATCGACTCGCCGCGCACCCTGACGCGCACCTCGCCGCCATCTTCGGCCCGCAGCACGGCTTCCGCTCGGACGTCCAGGAGAACATGATCGAGAGCGGGCACGCGACGGACGACATCCGGCGCGTCCCGGTTTATTCGCTCTACAGCGAAACGCGCGAGCCGACGGCCGAGATGCTGCGCGACGTCGACCTGCTCGTCATCGACCTGCAGGACGTCGGGACGCGCATTTACACGTACATCTACACGATGGCGAATTGTCTGATCGCCGCGCGCAAGCACGGCGTGAAGGCCATCGTCTGCGATCGGCCCAATCCGATTGGCGGCGCGCTGGTCGAGGGGCCGATGCTCGTCCGCGGATTCGAGTCCTTCGTCGGGCAGTATCCGATTCCGATGCGGCACGGGATGACGATCGGCGAGCTCGCACGGCTCTTCAACGAGCACTTCGGCATCGGCGCCGACCTCGAAGTCGTCCCGATGGAAGGGTGGCGGCGCGAGATGTATCACGACGACACCGGCCTGCCGTGGGTGATGCCGTCGCCGAACATCCCGACCCTCGAAACGGCGGTCGTCTATCCCGGTACGGTGCTCTTCGAAGGGACGAACGTATCTGAAGGACGCGGAACGACGAGGCCATTCGAGCTCCTCGGCGCGCCCTGGGTGATGGCCGACCGCTTTGCGGACTCGATGAATCGCCTCGAGCTCGCCGGCACGACATTCCGTCCCGCGTTCTTCGAGCCGACATTCCACAAGCACGCAAGAGTCGGCTGCGGCGGCTGCCAGATTCACGTGCTCGATCGAACGGCTTTCAGACCCGTTGAAACCGGCGTCGCGCTGCTCGCGGCATTCCGCGCCGCCGATCCGGGTCAATTCGCGTGGCGGCCGCCGCCGTACGAGTACGAACACGAGAAGCTGCCGATCGACATCCTCGCCGGATCGGCAGAGCTGCGTGAACAGATCGAGGCCGGTATGTCTGCGCGCGACATCGCGCGGTCGTGGGAGTCGTCTGTGGCGGCGTTCGCGGCGATCCGAGCCCGGTTTCTCGCGTACTGAGGCTTGTAAAGCGGCTGGCCGCCACGAGATCGGACGAGTTAGTCCGCTGCGACGTTCTGTTCTTGATACACCGAGCGCAACGGCGCGAAGGTGTTATCGAGCGGGGGTGGGGCCCCGCGAGCAGTAAGTAAAGTCCGCGGAGCCCTTCAGAACGAGATCCGAGCGAGCGCGCAGCGCGAAGCGGATCTAGTGACCGAGTGAGCGTCACCGTGGCCGACTCAGGACTTCGCGACCTTCTTGTTCTTCCCGGCCTCGCGCGCGACGAGAATCTGCTCGGCGTGCTTGTGAGCGTGCGCGGCGTAGATCTCCAGCCACCGCTCGACCGTGTAGCGGCCGTGCTCGGTGTGCGTGCCGCCGCGCAGCCAATCCGCCTCAGACAGCCGTTCGAGCATTTCGGCAGTCGTGCGTCGCGCCGATTTGAACACCTCAATTGATGCTTCGTGCGGCCGGTCGTAGTGCAGCCGCCTCGCAAACTCGTCCTGGTCGAATCCGACGAGCTGCGGGTTGTCGACCGCGAGCAGGAGGCGAAGGCGGACGGCCGCCGTCATCTCGCTGTCGGCAAGATGATGCACGATCTCGCGCGCGCTCCATTTGTTCGGCGCCGGCCGCGTGTCGAGCTCCTCGTCGGTCGCGCCGACGAGCGCCTCGGCGACGACGCGGTAGCCGTCTTTGTATTGATCGATGAGCTTCTTCCTGGTATTGGCGTCCATCTATCTACTCCGCGGCGGGGCAACTTTTCCTCAACGGTGCTGGGGCCCCACCCCCAGCACCTGTGCCTTCGCGGCCTTCGGCCGCTCGGCTTTGGTTCCGGCGACTATCTGCTTTGGGACGCTGCTCCGGCCTTGCGCTCGCCGTTTCGTGTTGATCGAACCGTCGTTCGTGCTCTTCGCGATCCTTCGTGCCTTCGTGATGAGCGCTGTCGCTCAGCCACGCGTCTTCGCGATGCCGGGCGCGGCCGATTCCTGCTCCGTTTCCGGCTCGAGGTGGTGCGCCGACAGGTGTGTTCGCAGCTGCTCGAACGCTTCGCTCGGCGTATCGGCGCGGACGAGCAGCTCCAGATCCTGCTCCGCGATCGCGCCCCACTCAGCCATCGGCTTGAACATCAGCACTTCCTTCCAGTAGTCGCTGCCGTACAGAATCACCTGGATCTTCTTCGAGAGCTTGTCGGTCTGCACGAGCGTGAGGATCTCGAACAGCTCGTCGCACGTGCCGAAGCCGCCCGGGAAAAATCACCAGCGCCTTCGCAAGATACGCGAACCAGAACTTGCGCATGAAGAAGTAATGAAACTCGAAGTGCAGCCCGTCGGTGATGTACGGGTTGGCGCCCTGCTCGAACGGCAGCCGGATGTTCAGCCCGACCGTCTTGCCGCCGCCTTCGCGCGCGCCGCGGTTGGCAGCTTCCATGATGCCCGGGCCGCCGCCCGACGTGACGACGAACCGATGATTGTCGGACTGAATCGTCTGGCTCCAGGACGCGAGCAGCCGCGCGAGCTCGCGCGCTTCCTCGTAGTAGCGCGCCCACTCGAGCGCCTTGCGGCTCTTGTTCAGCTCCGGCTTCGTAGTGCGCGTCGGCGTTGCTGACGCCGCGCGCGCGCAGCGTCCGCAGCGCCCGTTCGGCACGCTCGCGGCTGTCGACGCGCGCCGATCCGAAGAACACGACCGTGTCCTGAATCTTCTGTTCCTTGAAACGGCGCAGCGGCTCGAGGTATTCGGACAGAATGCGGATCGGTCGCGCATCGTTGCTTTCGAGAAACTCGGGATACAGGTACGCCAACGGCTGCTGAGTCATACGTCTGCCAATGTACCATCATGCGGCGGGGCGGATGCTATGATTCGCCTCGTCCAACATGATCGCGGAGCCGACGCTCGACCAGACGATCATCATCGCCGCTTCACCGGCAATCGTCCTCAAGGCGTTCTTCGACGGCGACGCGCTCGGCGCGTGGTGGCAGGTCAAGCGTTCCGTCACGACGCCGCGGCCGTTCGGTCCCGTACGCGATCGAGTGGACGCCAAGTGAGTTCAAGGACGAGATCCTCGGGCGCCTCGGTGGCGTATTTCGCGGAACGGTCATGCAGTTCTCACCCGGCCAGGGATTTTTCGTCGCTGATGCGTACTGGCTGCCGCCCGATGGCGACCCGATCGGGCCGATGGCGCTCACCGTGAGCTGCACCGCGATCGGCTCTGGCGACAACGTCACGAGCGCTGCCACGCGCGTTCGCGTTGTGCAAACAGGATTCGAGGAGAGCCGCCGGTGGCGCCGGTACTATCAGGTGATCAGTCACGGATGGGAACGGGCGCTCGCATCGCTCAAAGCGCTCCTCGAACGTTGAGGATGCACCGGCGGGCCGAAACCATCCTCGCGCTTCTCGCTTTTATCGCGCTCGCGATCGCCGTCACGTATCCGGTCGTTCGATCGGCAACGCACGCGCTGCCAGGCGGACTTGGCGATCCGCTTCTCGGCTCAGTGCTGCTTGCATGGGATGCCGACCGGATGCGTCACGCATTCCAGGGGCTCTGGGACGCACCGTATCTGTATCCGCATCACCTGACGCTCGCCTACACGGAACATCTGCTCGGCATCGCGCTGTTCACGGCGCCGATCGAGTGGGTTACCGGTAACCCGATTCTCGCCTACAACGTCGCATATATCGGTTCCTACGCGCTCGCCGGGTTCGGCATGTTCCTGCTTGCCCGCGATCTCTGGGGGCGCACCGACGCAGCGCTCCTTGCCGGGCTCGCCTTCGCGGTCACGCCGTATCGCGTTGCGCAGTCGACGCACCTGCAGGTGCTGATCAACGGATGGATGCCAGTTGGTCTCTGGGCTCTTCATCGTTATTTCGCGAGCGGCTCGCGCCGCTGGCTCGCCTTGTTCACCGCCGTGTACGCCATCCTCGGGTTGTCGAACGGCTATTACTTGTATTTCTTCGTGCTGCCTGTTGCGGTGCTTACGGGCGTCGAGCTGTTGTGGCCGCGGCAGCCGCGCCGCCGGCTGCTCGGCGATCTGACAGCAGCCGCAGTCGCCGTCGCGGCCGTCATCGCTCCAGTGGCGTGGGTGTACTACTCGCTTCAGCGATCGCGCGGATTTGTCCGATCGTTCGACGAACTCCCCGCGCTGAGCGCGACGCTGGCCGACTATTTTCGGGTCGGCTACGGCGCCTGGACCTGGGGCGGCTTGCTCCGCCTCGGAGGTCCCGAACGGGAACTCTTTCAGGGATTCGTGGTGCTCGCGTTTGCCGTTGTTGGCGCCTGCACCATCCGACGAACGTCGGACCAAACGCCTGTCCGCAGCAGCTGGTCGCGCGCGGCTGCCGCATATCTGCTGATCACCGTAGTTGCGGTGTGGTTGTCGATGGGGCCCGGCTGGGGCCGTCCCTACGCGCCGCTCTTCCACATCCTGCCTGGATTCAGCGGACTGCGTGTGCCGGCGCGCGTCGCGGCCGTCGTGATCGTCGGCCTGGCCGCCTTAGCGGGAGCGGGCTTCACGTTCGTATTCGATCGCTTGCCGCGATCGGTGGCGGCGGGTCTCGCCGTTTCGCTCGCGGCGGTCATGCTGCTCGAAGGCCAGCATAGCGGCGGCGGGCTGTCGGAAGTCGGGGAGCCTGGCGCGAAGACATGGGAACATGCGGCGTACGACTGGCTCCGCGCGAGCCCTCCAGGCGCGGTGCTCGAACTGAACGTCACGAGGATGAACGACTTCCATCCGTTCACGACGATGTACCAGCTGAACACGCTGCGACACGGCCATCCGATCGTGAACGGCTACGCCGGTTGGCCGTCGCAGCTGCAGGAATTTCTCGGCGACGGCGCATCGCCCGTTCACGAGCCCGGTCAGATTGCCGACACGCTCGAAGGCCTGCGCGCGATCGGCGTGCACTACGTTCTGCTGCACGAATCGACGTTTACCAGCAAGGACGAGGCGATCAGGATCGCCGATGAAATCAGATCTGCACGGGATCAACTCGCCCAGGTCGAGCGGTTTGGCGATATCTGGGCATGGCGACTGATCCCGAATTTTACTCGCGGACCGAGTGTGTCGTTCCGTGGCGAGCTGCGGCGGATCGATCCAAGGACGATGCAACTGCGCGCGTCGACCCAGGAAGGGCGCCTGCCGCTCGTCGTCGATGGCGATGTCGAGACGCGTTGGATGACAGGGCAATCACAAACCGGCAGCGAATGGATTGAGCTGGGTTTCGATCATCCGACGAACGTTGCGCGTCTGCGGCTCGAAACGGCGTCCCGTGGCCTCCTCGACTATCCTCGGCGTCTGACGATCGAATCTATCGATGCGGCGGGGGGAACCGAGACGCTCTTCAACGGCACGGTCGTGGCCGAGATGATCGAGGCGCTCGCCAAAGACGAACAGCGCGCGCCGATTGAATTCGGGTTTCACGACAACCAGAGCGTCGCGCTCCGGCTGCGTCAGACCGGAACGTCTCAATCGTGGTGGTCGGTGTTCGAGATCGCGCTCTGGCAGCGGTAGGTGGTCCGGCTTCAGCCGGACGATCGTCGCCGCGACTTCACGATGAGCACTGCCACCGCTGCACCGACGGCGGCGGCTCCGGCGATCACCGCAACTCCCGCGTAGGTCACCGGACCGGGAGGCGGGGCTACCTGGTTCCGCGCCTCGGCCGTTGTCGCGCGCCGGCGCATCAGCTCCAGCCGGAGACTCTCTTCACCGCGAGCCATCGCCCACTTGTGATTCGCCTCGAAGAGCGGCTTCAATAGAAACGAGAGGCGGCGGACCAACGGCTTTTCCGCTGTGATCCGCCAGTCGTACAGGACGTCGACGATTGGGCCATCCTGCGTGAACGTCCAGACGCCTCTACCGTCGAAATCGCCGCTCGCATCGATGGTGAAGCCGTATGGATACCGCGAGTCGACGACTTCGAACTGCCAGCGAATCGTGTAAGGCAGCCACCCCTTCGTGAGCAACTCCACGCGCCGGCCCAGACCGTGAGCGTCTGCGGCCTGCAGCTCGGCGACGTGTAAATAGACCGACGGCCACCACCGCGGCAGCGCGAGCGGATCGCCGAGAACGTCGGCGACCTCGCCACACGTCCCAGCTATCCGCCACCGCGTGATGAAATGGTAGGCGTTCGTCCCATCGTCACTCACTTGGCGCGGCGGTCTTTTTCCCGCTGATGTCCAGGAACGTGATGTCCTTGTATGCCGCGAGCTGGTCTTTCACCTTCGCCCAGTCGCCAACGATGACGACGACCGAGCCGCCGCCGGACCCGAAGAGCGCGTTGGCGCCGGCCTTCACTTGTTCGGGGGTGATCGCCGCGATCTTCGCGCGGAACGTCTCGGGATAATCCTTCGGCAGGTCGAACACGTAGACGATGTTCAGCACGGCGGCAAGACCGGCCTGGGAAGAGGTCTGATACGGGAACAGGCCGCGCAGATACTGCTTCGCGCCGTTCAATTCGGCGCCGTCGCTGCCTTCGGCACGCAGCTTGTCGATTTCCTTGAACACTTCGGTGAGCGTTGGGCCCGTGACTTCGTTGCGCACGTCAGCGTCGAACTTGTAGAACCCTGCCTGCCTGAACGCCTGGAACAGCGAGCTCGGTGAGTAGGTGTAGCCCTTGTCCTCGCGGATATTGCGGACGATCCTCGAGTTGAACGCGCCGCCGAAAATCGTATTGGCGAGATACATCTCGTACCAGTGCGGATCGTTGCGTTTGACGGTGAAGTTGCCGACCGAGATCGACGACTGAATGCTGTTCGGGCGCTGCACGAAGTAGATGTGGCGTCCCTCGAGCGAAGGCTGCGGAGCGGTCTTCGCTGGCTCGTTCGCGACCTTCGGCCAGCCGCCAAACGCCTTCGTAGCCGCCGCAAACACCTGATCGGGATCGACGGCGCCGACGACGACCAGGAACGCATTGTTCGGCCGGTAGTAATCGTGGTGGAAAGTACCGAGCCGTTCGCGATTCACCGCGTTGATCGATTCCACCGTTTCGGTGACGCGGCCGTACGGATGTTCGCCGAACAAGTGGGCGCGGAACTCGCGGTTCGCCACAAACTGCGGCGACGCCTGCAGCTGCTCGAGCGACTGCAGGTGCTGCTGCTTGAGGATCGCGACCTCCTGCTCGGGAAACGCCGGATTCATCGCGACGTCGGCGACCAGATCGATGAGGCCTGCCGAAAATTCCGAAAGGCCGCGCGCCGTAATCGACGTGTAGTCCTGCGACGCCGCCGCCGACAGGCTGCCGCCCATGCCGAACACCTGGCGACGAATATCCTGGCTGGTGCGCAGTTTCGTCCCTTCCTGGATCGCTTCGCCCGTGATCGTAGCGAGGCCTGCGAGGTTCGGCGGATCGCTCGATAGTCCCGACAGGATCGTGAGCGTCACCGACACCTTCGGGACGACAGTTTGCCGAGTGACGATCACGCGCAGGGCGTTCGGCAATGTGCGCTCGAGGCGCGGCGCGAGCTGGAACGGCCGCTCGGGCCCGACTGCCGGCCGCTCGGTTTGCGCGAACGTCGGCGCCGGCCAAGCAAGCACTAACACTGAGGACACGGAGACGACACCGAGGACGCGGCGAATTTTCTGGCACCTGGACGTGTGTCCTCCGTTCGTGTCCGTGCCCTCCGTGGTGGAGTGTGTTGTCATTGTCACTGGCCACCTCCGGTCTTTTTCTCAGGGACACGATCGATCGACGTCCGGTTCGCCGGCACGAGCCATTTCCTGGCCGCGGCCTGGACATCCGCCGCCGTCACTTTTTCGAGCTGTGCGAAAACGGTATTGATGCGATTCGGATCGTCGTCGTACAACGCGAAGGCCGCCAGCAGGTCCGCGCGGCCGAATCCGCCCTGCGACTCCAACGTCTCGAACAGGCTGGACCGCATGTTCACCTTTGCCTGTCTCAACTCTTCGTCCGTGATGCCCTTCTGCTGGATGCCGCTCACGACTTCGTCGACCACTTTCAGCACGTCCGCGCCTTTCAGATCGGGACGGTAGTCGACGCGGAACGTGTAGAGCATCGGACCGTTGTAGTCGAAATTGTTGCCGAGGCCGTAATTGAATCCGCCGGATACAGCGGCGGCGATCTGCTTGTCCTTGATCAGCGTTTGGTACAACTTCGAGCTCTCGTCGCCGACGAGCAGCGGATCGAGAAGAGAAAGCGCGAAGAAATCAGGCGTCATGCGCTCGGGCAGGTGGTAGCCAAACGCGACAGCCGGCGTGCGCGCGAGCTTGTCGGATTCTGTAAAGGTCTTCTCCGTGGTTTGAGGAGGTTCGCTGATGTCGGGCGGCGGCGGCAAAGGATGCTGTGGAATGCTCCCGAAGTGTTTCTCGGCGAGGCGCATCACCTCATCGATCGTCGTGTCGCCGGTGACGACCAGCACGGCGTTGTTCGGCACGTAATACGTGTCGAAGAATTTCTTCACGTCCTCGAGCGTTGCGGCCTCGATCTCAGAGAGATCGCCATAGAAGTTATGCGCGTTGTACCAGTTGGTGTTCGCTTTCTGGGGCAGTCCGAGCCATTCGAAAGCGGCGTACGGCTGGTTCAGCACGTTCACACGAACTTCTTCGCTGACGACGTTCTGCTGATTTTTCAGGTTCTCGGGGGTGATCTTCAACGACTGCATGCGGTCGGCCTCGAGCCACATGCCGAGCTCGAGCGCGTTCGACGGCATCACCTCGAAGTAGTTGGTGTGGTCGAACCGGGTCGAGCCGTTCAGGATGCCGCCGTTCTCGTTCACGATACGAACGTGCTCGAACTTGCCGACGTGCTCGGAGCCCTGAAACATCATGTGCTCGAACAGATGCGCGAACCCGGTCCGGTTCTTCGGCTCGATTCTGAAACCGATGCGGTACATGACCTCGACGACGACGATCGGCGACGCGTGGCTCTCGCTGACGACCACGCGCAAGCCGTTCGGGAGCTTCCGGTAGACGACCGGAACCTGGTAGGAGGCGGCGGCGCCGGTTTGCGCCGAAGGCGCATTGATCGCCAGCGCGGCCAGACAGAGCACGAGGAGGCACTTACGCATAACCCGCGACTTTAGCATAGGGACTTAGACGCAATTTCAGGCGTAAGGTTTGATGCCGCGGCCGACGAATGCGTTCATCAACCGGCGCCGCAGTTCATTCGCCACTTTCCCCTGATTGAGCGGCAGCGTCTTGAATTTCACCCGGATGCTCGCGAAGCCGTCCGCGAGCGATTCGACGCCGAGCACTTCGAGCGGCGCCAGCACCAGGGCGCCCCAGACCTGATCTTTTTCCATCACGGCGCCGACCTCACGTATCGTGCCGACGACGCGGTCCAGATTTTCCGTATACGCGACGCGCATATCGACGATCGCATACGCATACTGCTTGCTCAGGTTGGCCAGCGAGGTGATCGACCCGTTCGGGAACACCTGGACGGCCCCCTCGCCGTCGCGCAGGACGATCGTGCGAAGGTTGATTTGCTCGACGATCCCTGGCGTGCCGTTGATTCTTGCGAGATCGCCAACGCGCACCTGGTCTTCGAGGATCAGGAAAAATCCAGAGATGACGTCGCGCACAAGATTCTGCGCGCCGAAGCCGATCGCGAGCCCGGCAATGCCGGCGCCCGTCAGCAGCGGGACCACGTCGATGGTCAGCTCGCGCAGCATCATCAGAATCGCGATGAACATCGCGGACGCGGTGACGAGGCTCGTGAGGATGCCGCTCAGTGTCGCCGCGCGCCGCTGCCACTCGAGATCTGTTTGCGCGTGCCGCTTGCCGAGCTTGTATTGCAGGTGTTCGATCCCGAGACTGGCGGCCCGCACGACGATGTAGGCGCCGGCGCCGATCGCGACGATATTGACGCCGTGGGTCAGCAGCCAGTGCGCAATCTGCCGAGGATGCCAGCGCGGCTCGCTGATTCCGAATCGTTCGAGCGCGAGCGACACGGTCGCGAGCGCCGCGACGCCGTAGGCCAGGAGCGTCAGCGCACGAATGAGCTGCTGGCCGCGCGCATGCAGCGCGCTGCGGTTCTCGGCGCTGACGATGTCGAGCCGGTCGAGCGCGCGGTGCACGATCGCATGCGCGATGCGGACGACGACCGCCGCGGCAACGAAGACGCCGACGACAATGGCAATCGGTACGTAGCGGGGCTGGATCATGACGAGGTCACAGCCGCTGAATCTTCAGGTAGTTCGCGTCGGCGCGCGACAGGTCCGCACTGATGCTGACGAGCACGACGGCCGCGCCTGCTGCAACGAGCCCCCTCGCGACAAGCTGGCGGCCGATGAGCGTGCCGGCCGCGGCGACGTTCTCGCCGATTTCCGTGCAGAGGGGAACGACGCCCCAGTACAGCGCGAGGCGGCGCGCCGTATCGTCCCGATCGGTCGTGGCGAAAATCGGCGCTGCCGGCCGAAGCGCGGACAAGCGCCGGGCCGTGCCGCCGCCGCGTGTGACGGCGACGATCGCCGCCGCCGCGCCGCGTGTCGCAAGTGTTACCGCCGCTGCGCAGATCGCGGCTTCGTGCCCCATCCCGACATCATCGATCCTCCTCATCGCCGCTTCCGCTGGCGGGCTCTTCTCCGCGTCGCGGATGATCGCGTCGAGCGTCTGGACCGCACGGGCCGCGAAGGCTCCCACGGCCGTCTCGCCCGCCAGCATGATCGCGTCCACGCCATCGTCGACCGCGTTTGCCGCGTCGTTCACTTCGGCACGAGTCGGCCGTGCCTCGGTCGTCATCGATTCGAGTACCTGCGTCGCGACGATGACCGGGATGCCGTGCCTGCGCGCGGCGCGCGTGATGTCCTTCTGCGCGCGGGGTACGCGTTCGAGCGGCATCTCGAGACCGAGGTCACCGCGCGCGACCATCACCGCGTCCGACGCGTCGAGAATCTCGTCGAGGTGGTCGAGCGCTTGCGGCCGTTCGAGCTTGGCGACGAGCGGTACATCGGACGAGCTCGCGGCCGCCATCAGCTGCCGCGCCTGGTGCAGGTCGGCCGCGCTCTGGACGAAGCTGAGCGCCACCATGTCCACGCCGAGCGAGAGGCCGAACGCGAGATCGGCGACGTCCTTCGGCGTAATCGCCGACGCCGGAAGGGGCACGCCCGGCGCATTGATCCCTTTATGCTCGCCGATTTCGCCGCCTTCGACGACCGTCGTCTGTATCTCCACGCCGTCAGTCGCATCGACGCGCAGTTCGACGAGACCGTCTGCGAGCAGCAGGCGATCACCGGGCCGGACCGAGTGCGCCAGACCGTCGAACGTGGTCGAAATACGGCCGCCGCCGCCGATGAAATCGCCCGTGGCGATAACGAGCTGGTCACCAGGGTTGACGAACAGAGCTCGATGATGTTGCAGCAGCCCCGTGCGGATCTTGGGTCCGCCGAGGTCTTGCAGGATCGCAACTTCCCGCCGCGCACGCGCCGCCGCTCGGCGCACGCGTTGGAAGGTCGCAGCTTGAGATTCATGCGTGCCGTGCGAAAAATTCAAACGGAAGATGTCGGTCCCAGCCGCAATCAGGGCATCCAGGGTTGTATCGGAGTCGCTGGCCGGTCCGACGGTCGCGATGATTTTCGTGTGACGCATGTTGGTGGCTGGTGAGTAGTGGCTCGTGGGTAGTGGCTGGTGGTTGCGGCTAACGACTAGAATATCGTGTATGTCCCAGATCGTCGCAGATCCGGTCGAGCAATATCTCTCGACGCTCAACCATGCCGGCGATCGCGTGCTGGACGAGATCGCCCGCGCGGGAGAGTCGCGCGACCTGCCGCTCATCGACGCCGAGGTTGGCGCCCTTCTGCGGGTGCTCGCGACGTCGGTCGGCGCGACGCGCATTCTCGAAATCGGCACAGCGATCGGATACTCAGGCATCTGGCTCGCCGGAGCGCTGCCCAAGCACGCGAACGCCGGCATGCTTCTCACCGTCGAAATGAACCCGGAGCGCGCGCGTGAAGCGCGCGACAATTTCGCAAAGGCCGGGTTCAGCGACCGCGTCAACGTGATGGTGGGCGATGCCGAGCGCCTCGTCGCCAAAATCGCGGGCCCGTTCGATCTGATCTTCCAGGATGGCGACAAACGGTTGTACGGGCCGATGCTCGATCGGCTCGTGACGTTGCTGCGCCCTGGTGGCCTTCTGGTCACCGACAATGTCCTGTGGAGCGGCGAGGTCATCCCCGGGTTCGTGAACCCGCCCCAGCGCAACCCCGACGACACGCGCGCGATTTCGGAGTACAACACGCGCCTCAACGCGCATCCGCAACTCATTACATCCATCGTCCCCCTGCGCGACGGCGTCGCAATCTCTGTCAAGAAAACCGGGGCGTGATCGATTGGATGAAAGGAATCATGTGACCGTCGAACAGTGGCTGCAGGTCGCGATCGCCGACGCGGAAAAACGCGGATTGCCGGACTTGAAACCGATTCTCGAAACGCTCGCGCGCGCCACGACGGCACTCCGCGCGGCGGACTTCAACGATGACGCGAGGGCAAGTCGGCAGGCATGATGACAATTGTCGAATTCGGTCGAAAGCTGCGGGCTGGCGAGATCACGTCTTCGCAAGCGACCGAAGAGTGCCTCGGGCGGATTGACGCCGACAACGGCAGGCTGAACGCGTTCATTCTCGTGATGGCCGACGAGGCACGCCGACAGGCCAAAACGGCCGACGCTGAGCTCGCGGCCGGACACGATCGCGGGCCGCTCCACGGCGTCCCAATCTCGCTCAAAGATCTGCTCGACGTGCGCGGCGTCGCGACGACCGCCGCATCCCGCGTGCGTGATGGTCACGTCGCCGACCGCGACTGTCCGGCCGTGACGCACTTACGGCAGGCGGGCGCTGTGTTCCTCGGAAAAACCAACCTGCACGAATTCGCGTTCGGCACGACGAACGAGGATTCGGCGTACGGACCCGCGCGCAACCCGTACGATCCGAACAGGTCGCCGGGCGGATCGAGCGGCGGATCGGCAGTGAGCGTCGCGGCGGGCATGGCGCTCGCGACGATCGGCACCGACACGGGAGGGTCCATCCGCATTCCGGCCGCGGCATGCGGGCTCGTCGGTCTGAAACCGACGTTCGGTGAAGTCTCGGCCGACGGCGTCGTCCCGCTGTCGACGACGCTGGACCACGTCGGACCGCTCGCGCTTTCGGTGACCGATGCGTGGCTCGTCTATCGAGCTTTACTCGGCGGTTCACCGGCGAAACCTCCGGCGCCGGCTCCAGTGAATGGTCTGCGGCTCGCGGTTCTCAGGTCCTACTTCTCCGATCTGCTGGACGACGAAGTGCGCGCAAGGTTCGAAACAGGCGTCGCGGCGATTGCGCGTGCGGGCGCGCGAATCGACGAAGTCGATATCCGGCACGCGCCCGACATCGGGACGGTGTATCTGCACATCTGTCTGCCGGACGCCGCTGCGTACCACGCAGCGACGCTCGACGCGATGCCGGAGAAGTACACGACAAACGTGCGCGTCCGGCTCGAGATGGGTCGCTACATTCTTGCTGAGGATTATGTGCGGGCGCTCGCCGGCAGAGACGTGCTGCGCCGGGAAGTGGACGCCGCGCTCGCGCAGCACGACGCGCTGCTCACGCCGACGCTGCCGATCCCGGCGCCGCTGCTTGGCGCGAATTCTGTGACGATAGCCGGCAAGGCCGAGCCCGTCCGCAACGTGATGCTGCGGTTGACGCAGCCCTTCAACGTCAGCGGCCACCCGGCGATCACGATGCCGTGCGGGACGACGGCCGCCGGCCTCCCATGCGGCATGCAGCTCGTCGGCCCGCGAAACGAAACCGACGCGCTCGTGCGCGTGGCGCTCACGGTTGAAGAGGCGCTCGCGAGATCGCTCGGCTAAAGCCTCGCGCTACATTAGCCTCGCGCTACATCAGCCGCCGGCGCTACATCGCCGGTGGGCCGTCGCCGCGTTCAGGCCTGCTCGGCGGCTGAATATCAGGCGGTCCACCCGGCGGCGGAATGTCTGGCGGCGGCACCGGCTTGATGTCCGGCGGCGGCTTATCAATCGGATCCGGCGGCCGAGGTATGTCGGGCCGTGAAGGTTGTTCCACCATAACCCGCCCCCACTGCAACAGTCTTGCCCGCCTTTGAACTTTTGGCCTTTGCCTTTTACCTTTTGCCTTCAAACTTCTAGCCCAATTGCCCGCATGAGCTCCAACGCGTTGCTGCGCGTTACAACGCCGGGACGCATGCGGTAGTCGAACGTCATGCGGCCGTCTTCGATCCGATCCGCAAAGTGCACGTTTGCCGCGGCCGAGCCGAGGGTTGACGTCAGCTCCGCGAGCGCGAGATCGTGCGTCGTGACCAGGCCGATCGCTCCGTGGGAGACGAGCGCGCGCACGATCGCCTCTGCGCCGATCCGGCGATCGTGGGAATTCGTGCCATGCAGTACCTCATCGAGCAGGAACAGCACGGGCTCGCGCTGAACCGCCTGTTCGACGATGGCGCGAATGCGCAGAATCTCGGTGTAGAAGCGCGACTGCCCCGCTTGCAGCGAGTCGTCCACCCGCAGGGTGGCGCCGATGACGAGCCGCGACAGACGCAGTGCCTCCGCGCGCACGGTGCCGCCCGCCAGCGCCAGTACGACGTTGACGCCGACGGCGCGGAGGAGCGTGCTCTTCCCCGACATGTTCGACCCGCTGACGATCAACACGTGCGGATGCTCGCCGCCGAGCGCAACGTCGTTGCGAACAGCCGCCGCTTCGACGATCAGCGGATGGCCGAGCCCTTTGGCTTCGAACCGCGCGTCCTGATCCGTGACGGCTGGAAACGGATCATCCGGGTGCTCGTACGCCTGCGTTGCGAGCGCTGAGAGCGCCTCGAGCTCGCCGACGACCGCGAGCCACGCGACGACGGCCTGGCCATACGCTCGATGCCACCGCGCGATCGCCACGGCGAAAATCGGCCGCCACAGCAGCGCGGCCGCGATCGGGCGGAACATCAAATTGTCTTCTGAGTACAGCCACGAGATCAGCGAGCGGAGCGTTGCAATTCTGCGCGAGGGCGGCGTTCCGTCCGTCAACAGCGCATCGCGAAGCGCCACGAGCCTCGGCGACGTGAACGGCTCGTGCTCCACGCGTTCGAGGAGCGCCGACACGAGCGCCAGATCGCGTTCCGGCGTCGCAATACCTCCGAGCACACGCGCCACCTGTGAGCGCCACACGTATGCGACCGATCGGTGGGCCAAAATGAAAACGACAACCCATATCCATTCGATCCAGCCAGCAAGGCACGCGGCTGCGAGCGCGAGCGTGATGGCGGCGCACGCGACGAAGAACGGTCCGGCCCAGCGGGGAAAGTCGACGGGCGGCCCGCTTGCCCATGTGGCCAGCGCACCCGTTCGACCGACGTCGGCCTCGGCGGCGAGCACGGCGATGCCTTCGCGGAAATCGAGCATCGGCCGGAGCTCGCCTACCGCCTGCTGCCGCACGACGACTGTCGATGCCGGCGCGGGCGCGCGCAGCCAGTCAGCCAGTGTCTCTTCGCCAATTTCAGTTCGCGCCGTGTCGTACAGCTGGAAGACCGAACCGCTGCCAAACAGATCGAGATCGTGCGCGAACGGATGATTCGCCCCGAACCTTGCGCCGTCGGGTCCACTGCCAATCCACACGCCATCGATCCGGGCAAGACCGCGTTCGTATAATCGACGTGCACGCTCGGCGCGTTCGTTGTCTCGGATCACGCGCGCGTGCCAGACCACCAGCGCGGTGAAGCTCAGAGCCGGGACGACCATCCATGCCGGCGACAACGTCCAGCGCGCGACGATCACCCACAGCAGCAGCGCCGCCGCGGCGGCGACTCCGAGGCGCAGATTCGAAATGGTGAGCTGTCGCCGTTGGCCGTCGGAGATCAGTGCGCTCCATCGAGCGATCCGCCGTTCGTACTCGAGGCGCGGGGAGCTCATGCAGCTCGCGGATGGTTCAGCCGCGCGACAACAGCGCGCGCGCGATCGCGATGTAGTGATCGATGGCCGCGTTCAGCTCGGCGATCGAGAGGTATTCGTCGGCCGTGTGTGCGAGGTGGACCGAGCCGGGACCAAAGAGAAGCGGCTGTCCCCACGCCGACAGAAACGGCAGATCGGTCGTATACGGAAAGACTGCGGTCTCGAACCCGGGCACGGTGATCATCCGCATCGGCGGCACGCCGAGGACCTCCTCGACGTCGACGCGCTCGTCAATCTCGCGCGATTGCCCGCCGCAGCGTCGCGGCATCGCCGACGGTGCGAAACATCACTTCGGCTTCAGCCGTTGGCGATACGACGTTCGGCGCCACGCCGCCCGAAATCAAACCGACGGTGTAATGCGTGCGGCCAAGAATCGCGTCGGAAGGGAGCGGCATCGACCTGAGCGCGACCAGCGCATCGATCAGCTTGTCGATGGCTGAATCACCAAGCTCAGGATACGACGAGTGCGACGCGCGTCCGTGAGCGCGCAGCCGCAGCCGCAGCACGCCGCGGGTCGCAAGGCCGAGCCTGTTGTCGGTCGGCTCGCCGTCCACGAGATACCGGCAGCCGCGCGCCGCCTCGTTCACGACGCGCGCGCCGTCGCTTCCGCGCTCCTCGCCCACGACAAAAACGAGGCCGACGCGCGTTTCGCCGTCGCGCCGAAGCCGCTCGGCCGCCGCCACCTGTGCGGCGAGGATGCCTTTGGCGTCGCAGGACCCGCGGCCGTACAGGCGATCGCCCTCGACACGGCTCGGGAAAAAAGGCGGCACGCAATCGAAGTGTGTCGAGAACACAACCAGCGGCTCGGCGACGCTGGCGAGCACGTTGAACCGCGTCTGATCGACCAGCTGTTCGGTGACCGAGAATCCGAGCTCGCGCAACGCAGTCGCGAGCCAGCGGCCCGCCTCGGCTTCACGGCCTGTCGTTGAATCGATGTCGACGAGCGCGCGCGCGAACGCTACCGGATCCACGCTTCGAGCTCCGTGCGCGTGTCGGTTCGTGAATCGCGGTATTTCACGATCACGGGTGTCGCGAGCGCGAGTCCCCACTCGGGGCCTTTTCCCGCCGTCACGGCCCGCGCGCCGGGGACGACGACAGCGCCCTCGGGCACGACCAGCGGCCGGTCGGCTGATGCAGTGATGATCTCGCCGCGGACGAGATCGTACACGGGCGTCGATCCCGTCAGAACAGTGCCGGCGGCGACCACGGCCCGCGCCTTGATCACCGCTCCTTCGTATATCCCCGTGTTCCCGCCAATCAGCGCATCGTCTTCGATGATGACGGGAAGCGCGCCGACCGGCTCGATGACGCCGCCGATCTGCGCGCCGGCGCTCACGTGTACGCGTGCGCCGATCTGCGCGCACGATCCGACGAGCGCATGCGAATCGATGAGCGACTGCTCGCCGATGTACGCGCCGATGTTCACGTACATCGGCGGCATGCAGATGACGCCTGGCGCGAGATACGCGCCGTCGCGAATCGACGACCCGCCGGGAACAATCCGTACGCCGGCCTCGAGCCCCGGCTTCTTCAGCGGCAGCGTGTCTTTGTCGTAAAAGGGACGGCGGCCATGGTCAGCGGAGCAGTCGACGATGTCGCCAAACCTGAAGCCGAGCAGGATGCCGAGTTTTACCCACGTGTTCACACGCCATCCAAACGGCGTCGCGGGATCCGGCTCGGCAGCACGAACGCGGCCGGCCGAGAGTGCCTCCCGCAGCTGGGCAAAGGCGGCGCGCGCCTCGTCGCGGTTCGCCGTCGCGCCGGCGGCGGCGAGCCGTTCGACGTCAGCCTGCAGATTGGAAAACAAGGTCACGCTGTGAGCGCCAAGACGCGCTACGCGAACGCGGCGCTCAGCAGGCTGAGCTCCGCGAGCACCTTTCTGATCTTCTCTCGCGCCTCAGGCCGCGGCGACACCATCGGCAGCCGGTACACTTCCTCGAGCAAGCCCATGTCGGCCATCGCCGCCTTCACTGGAATCGGGTTCGCCTCGACGAAGTTGACAGTCATGAGCGGCATCACGTGAGCGTGTATCTTGCGAGCGGCAGCGAAGTCGTTCCGCTCCGCCGCCTCGACTATCTGCACCATCTCAGCGGGGATCTCGTTCGAAGACGACCGAAATGATGCCGCGGCCGCCAACGGCCATCAGCGGAAGCGTCAACGAATCATCGCCCGAGAGCACGATGAAATCCGGCGGCACCGCGCGGCAGATCTCGCACATCTGGGAGACATTACCGGACGCCTCCTTCACGCCGACGATGTTCGGGATCTCGGCCATGCGTGCGAGCGTCGCCACATCGATGTTCACGCCGGTTCTACCCGGCACGTTGTAGACGACGATTGGCAGCGAGGTGCTCTCGGCAATCGCGCGGAAATGCTGATAGAGCCCTTCGGGACTCGGCTTGTTGTAGTACGGCGTCACCGACAGCAGACCGCTCGCTCCCGCTTTCTGCATCGCGCGCGCGGCGCGAATCACTTCTTTCGTGTCGTACCCGCCGGCCCCGGCAAGGAGCGGCACCTTTCCATTCGCTTCGTCCGCGAGGATCTCGACGATCCGCGTGCGCTCGCTGTCGTCGAGCGTCGGGCTCTCGCCGGTTGTTCCGCACGGCACGAGAAAGTGGACACCGGCGTCGATCTGCCGGCGGCCGAGCCGACGGACGGCCGCTTCGTCCAGATCGCCGCTCTTCGTAAACGGCGTCACCAGCGCCGTGCCGACTCCCGTCCATGGCGTTCTCATGATTCCCCCAGTCCCAGTACGTCCTTCATTGTGAACCAGCCGCGCTTGCCCGCGACCCATTTCGCGGCGGCCAACGCTCCCCGCGCGAACGCCGTGCGATCGCGGGCTGTGTGGGTGAGCGTAATCGTTTCGGCCGGACCATCGAAGCCGACCGTGTGGGTTCCGGGCACGAACCCGACTCGCGTGGATGCCATGTCGATTCGCCGGCGTAAATCCGGCGCTCGCCATCGTGCGCTCGCAGCAGCAACGCCGTGCCCGACGGCGCGTCCTTCTTCGCCGAGTGATGAGTCTCGTGGACGAACGCGCGCGAAGTCTTCCTGCCGCGCGAACAGCTCGGCAGCGCGCGCGACGATCGCTTCGAACAGGACGACGCCGGTCGAGAAATTCGGCGCGGCCACAATCGCGGACCCGCTTTCCGCGATCGCCCGCCTGAGCACCGCCTCGCCGCTGCTCCACCCGGTCGTGCCAAGCACAATGTCGATGCCGCGCCGGGCGAGCACGGGCACGTTGCGTCACTACCGCGTCCGCAGTGGAAAAGTCGATCGCGACGTCGACGTTCCGCCACTCGTCGGCGTCGACGCCCGGGCCGCCGGCGACGCGGATCGACGATGCCGATCACCTCGCAGCCGTATTCCGGCGCGAGGCTCTCGACCATCCGTCCCATTTTCCCGTGGCCGACCAGCAGAATGCGCATTGATCAGGCTCTTCATCACGAAATCACGAAGCATCACGAAGGCACTTCCTGATACTACGATTTCATCGTGGCTTCGTGTTCTTCGTGGCTTCGTGATAATCGTTGGAATCGCGCTTGCCGGACGAAAGAACTCCTCGTGCAGGCGGCTCATCGCCGTCGTCACGTCACTGTCGCGCAGCACGAAGGTGATGTTGCGGCGCGACGCCGCCTGCGAGACGAGCCGCAGCGGAATCCGGTCGAGCGCGGTCACCGATCGCGAGAACAGCATCGGATCCGACCGAAGATTCTCGCCGACGACGCAGACGATCGCCATCTCGGGCTCGATCGCCGACTTCGGCGAAGTTCTTCAGGTTGTCGACGATCGCGTCGAGACGGCGGACATCGTCCACCGTGACCGACACGCTCACCTCAGAGGTCGTGACGACGTCCACGGCCGTCTTGAACCGTTCGAATACCTCGAAGACACGGCGAAGAAATCCATGCGCCATCAGCATCCGGGTGGACGTGATGTCGACCACCGTCACGTCGCGCTTGCACGCGATTGCGGTCAGTCCGGCCGCCGGTTGACGCGCGTCGGCGGTGATCAGCGTTCCCGGATTGCCCGGTCGCCTCGAGTTCACGATTCGCACGGGAATGTTGTTCGACACGGCCGGAAGAATCGTGCTCGGGTGGAGCACCTTCGCGCCGAAGTACGCCAGCTCGGACGCCTCGGCGAACGAGAGCCGCGGCACGACGGCCGGCTGCGGCACGATCCGCGGATCGGCGGTCAACATCCCGTCGACGTCGGTCCATATCTGAATCTCGTCGACGTCCAGACACGCGCCGACGATCGCGGCCGAATAATCGGACCCGCCGCGGCCGAGCGTCGTCGTCACGCCGTTCGGCGTGGCGCCGATGAATCCGCCGAGGACGGCGACCTCGCCCCGGTCAGCGACCGGCGCGAGCAGCGCGCGACGACGCGTTCGCGTGTGGCGGCCATATCGGGCAGCGCAGCCGTATGTTCGACGTCGGTCACGACGATCGTGCGCGCGTCGATCCAGACGGCAGGGCATCCCTTGCGCCGCTCAGCGCCGCGGCGACGATGCGGCTGCTCACGACCTCGCCGGCGGCGAGCACGGCATCGAGTGAGCGCGGCGACACCTCGTGGAGAACCGCGAGCGCATGCACCAGGCCGATCAGCTCGTCGAACTCCTCGGCGCACTTTCTCGACGAGCTGCGCCTGCGCGGCTCCGTCGGTCAGCGCCGAGGCCACCGCGATGTGGCGCTCGAAGCAGCGCGTGCAGGACTGCCGCCGCGCGATCGCCATCTCCCTCTTCAGCGAGCCGCGCGGCTTCGATCAGCCGATCGGTGACGCCGCCGAGCGCCGAGACGATGACGACGGGCGAACGTTCGCCGGCGCGCTGCGCCTGTTGCCGTTCGACGATCGTGGCGACGCGCTTGATCGCGTCCGCGTCTGCCACCGACGACCCGCCGAACTTCATCGCGACCGTCACAGCAGCCCCTGCCGGTGCATCAGCTCGGCGTTCAGGATCGCAGCGCCTGCGGCGCCGCGAATCGTGTTGTGGCCGAGGCCGACGAATTTCCAATCGAGAACGGGGCAGCGGCGGAGGCGGCCGACGGTCACGGTCATGCCGCCGTCGCGCGCCGCGTCGAGCGCCGGCTGCGGCCGGTTCGCTTCTTCGAGGTACACGATCGGCTGCGGCGGCGCGGACGGCAGCTCGAGCCGCTGCGGCTCACCGCGGAACGATGCGCCACGCGTCGATGATTGCCGCCAGCGTCCGGCTTCTGCTCCAGCGCGATCGAGATCAACCCGGTGTGCCCGTTCTGAACCGGCACGCGCGTCGTCGTCGCGCTGATCACGACCGGATGCGGATCGACAGCGCCGCCTGTTAACAGCGCCGAGCATCTTCTTCGTTTCGGTTTCGATCTTCTCTTCTTCGCCGCCGCCGATGTGCGGAATGACGTTGCCGAGAATGTCCCACGACGCGACGCCCGGATACCCTGCGCCCGAAATCGCCTGCATCGTCGTGATCAGCGTCTTCTGCAGGCCGAACTGACGAAGCGGCGCGAGCGCCATGGCGAGCACGACGGCCGCGCAGTTCGGGTTCGTGACAATGCGGCCCGGCCAGTTGCACGCGTCGCCTTGCGCTTTCAGCAGCGCCGAGGTGGTCGGCGTTCACTTCGGGAATGAGCAACGGAACGGTCGCTTCCATGCGGTAGTTGCGCGCATTGCTCACGATGATGCGGCCGCTCTTCGCGAACGCCGCTTCGATCTCGCCGGCGACCGACGAATCGAGGCCGGAGAACACGAGCTTCGGCGCGCGATCGGGAACCGCGGCGTCCGACCGTTTTGCCGGCGACGTCGTCGCCGAGCAGCGACGGCAGTCGCCAGGCGCACGCATCGCGATACGGCTTTCCGGCCGAACGTTCGCTGGCGCCGAGCCACGCAACGCGAAACCAGGGATGCCCCTTCAGCAGCGCGATGAACTGCTGGCCGACCATGCCGGTCGCGCCAAGAATGCCGACGTCTATCACGGTTCTCCCCAACAACAAAAAAGCCGACGCGGTTTGTGCACCGTGTCGGCTGTGTGATCGCGCGCGTGAATTTGGGATTAACGCTCGAGCGCACCTGCTCCGACACGACCGGCCCGCTTTCGGCCGTCCCGCTTTCGCGTGTCGCGCATGAAGCTCATTGGCCGTGCAGTATAGCATGGAGCGAGATGCTTCGAACGTTCTTCCACGGCTGGGAGCGCCGCCTCGCGTCGGCGACAAACGATCGAGTGGTGCGCCCTTTCGACTGGGGTCTCGATTGGATCGGTGAAGGCGATCGCGGCGACAGGCGCAGCGCCAGCCGACATGGTGGAACGCTGGGTGTCGAGCGTCATGGCGGACACGGACGCCTTCTTTACGCCGACGCCAACGAGCGAGTACCGCCTGGCGACGTCAGCGAAGGGCGAGCAGCTCCTCACGTTTCCGAGCGCGCTCGTCACGCCCCATCCTGCGAACAACACGGTGTATTGTCGTTATTTTCCGGCGCGAGCGATCGCGCGCGGCCGTTCTCGTCCTGCCGCAATGGAACGCGGATGCCGGAGGGCACGCGGGTCTTTGCCGCCTGCTCGCGTGGAACGGGATGAGCGCGCTGCGATTGAGCCTCCCGTACCACGATCAGCGCATGCCGCCTGAACTTCACCGGGCGGACTACATCGTCAGCGCGAACATCGCGCGGACGGTGCAGGTGTGCCGGCAGGCGGTGCTCGATGCGCGGCGCGCGATCGCGTGGCTGCACGAGCGCGGCTACGAACGGATCGGGATTCTTGGAACGAGCCTGGGGTCGTGTCTGTCGCTCCTCACAACCGCGCACGAGCCGCTGATTCAGGCGGAGGCGCTCAATCACATCTCGCCGTACTTCGCCGACGTCGTGTGGCGCGGCCTCTCGACCGAGCACGTGCGCGAAGGGCTGAACGGCCACATCGAGCTCGATCTCCTTCGCGCGCTGTGGAAGCCAATCAGCCCGCGGTGGTATCTCGAACGTCTCCGCAATCGGCGGACGCTGCTCGTGTATGCGCGCTACGACCTCACGTTTCCAGTGGACCTGTCGGAGGATCTCGTCCGCGCCTTTCGAGAGCTGAACGTGCCGCACGAAGTCGCCGTGCTGTCGTGCGGCCACTACAGCACCGGAAAAACACCTTTCAAGTTCGTCGACGGCTGGGTGCTTACAAGATTCTTGAAGAGAGCGCTCGGATAGAGCTCGGTCGGGCGGGGCTTCTGTCTCCGAATTACTTCATTTAATTCTCGCGGGGCCCCACCCCCGCTCGTTGACGGCTTCGCGCGGTGGCGCTCGCCGTATTTAGAACAGAACGTCACCGGCTCGCCACCGGAATCAGCATCGAGCTTATTTCGCGGCAATCGGTGACCGTGACCACGTGTTCGCCCCTTGATGTGCGCCATGAACTCGCGCGACTTGGTCCACTGACGTTCTGTTCTAGATACACCGAGCGCGACGGCGCGAAGGTGTTATCGAGCGGGGGGTGGGGCCCCGCGAGCAGTAAAGAAAAGTCGGCGGAGTCCTACGTGATGGCGATCCCGAGCGAGCGCGAAGCGCGAAGCGACCTGATGATCGAGTGGACGGAGCCGCTGCGACGTTCGACTAGAGCGCGACGCGACCTGAGCTGAATCAGAGATATTTCAGGAGCCCGCTGAAGGCGCTGTAGAGGACTTGCGCGATGCCGCGGAGGAACGGCGACACGTCCCCTTCGTTCACCGCGTTCGCGACGGTCACCGGGTTGGTGAGAAACAGCCACACGGTCGCCGCCGTCAGGACGACGCTGATGAACGCGAGCAGGCCGAACAGGCTGACGCTCAGCCGTTGCAGGCGCATCAGACCTCGAGTACCACTTTGCCGAACTGCCCGGACGCCTCGAGCCGCTCCTGCGCGGCGGCGGCCTCGGCGAGCGGGAACGTGCGATCGATCACGGGCGAGAGCTCGCCGGCGAAGAAGAATCGCGCCACCTGCAGCAGCTCGCCTTTCGTGCCCATGTACGAGCCTTGAATCGTCAACTGCTTGGCAAAGAGCGCCTGAAGATTCAGCCCCGCGTCGGCTCCGGTCGTGGCGCCGCACGTGACCAGACGGCCGCCGCGCGCCAGCGAGCGGACCGATTTCGCCCACGTGGCCTGGCCAACATGTTCTATGACGACATCCACGCCGCGCTTGTTCGTCAGCCGCCGCACCTCGTCTGCGATGTCCTGCTCGTGATGATGAATCACCTCGGACGCGCCGAGCGACCGGGCGCGCTCCAGCTTTTCCTTCGACCCGGCCGTCGCGATCACGCGCGCGCCCTGGAGCCGGGCAATCTGGATCGCCGCCTGGCCGACGCCGCTGCCGGCGGCGAGGATCAACACGTCCTCACCCCGCTTCAGCCGAGCGCGCGTCATCAGCATGTGCCACGCGGTCAGGAACGTGAGCGGAAACGCCGCGGCATGAATGTAATCGATCGCGTCGGGAATCGGCACGACGTTCTGAACTGGAACCTTGACGAGCTCCGCGTAGCCACCAGGATGATTCCGATAGCCGAGCACTTCGTAGGCGGCGCATTCGTTGTCCCGGCCCGACAGGCACTCCGCGCATCGTCCGCAGCTCATGCCGGGCTGCAGCATCACCCGTTGGCCGACTCTCAGATCGGAAACACCCGACGTGACGACGTCGCCGGCAACGTCGCTGCCGGAAACGTGGGGCATCGGGATGCGAACATGCTCGAGACCGCGGCGCTCCCACAGATCGAGGTGATTGAGCGCGCAGGCGCGCACGCGCACGAGGACCTCGCCGGGACCGGCTGCCGGCTCCGGCATGTCCTCGTACCGGAGCACCTCCGGTCCACCATGAGCGTGGAAACGGACAGCCTTCATCTGATTCCGACAGATGCTATCAGAACGTATCGGCGGCGAGGACGATCGGTTCGCCGAGCCCGAGCTCGCGGACGCCAGCGGCCACGGCGTCGAGGTCGCCGACGATCAACGTCGCCAGCCGGTCGGGGTGGATGTGCTGCGCGAGGACGCGGCCGGCGGTTTCTGGCGTGACCTGTTCGATCCGCGGGACGAACTCGGCGAAGTAATCGTCCGGCAAGTCGTACAGCGCGAGCTGCATGACGCTGCGTGCAATCTGCTCGGCCGTCTCGAAGTTCCGCGCGTACCCGCGCGTGAGCGCCGCGACGCCGAGCGCGAGCTCGTCGCTCGTGATCGGCCGCGAGCCGCGGACGCCGTCGATTTCGCCGATCGCTTCGCTGATCGCCTCGGCCGTCGCGCTCGTCTGCACGCTGACCTGCAGCGCGAAGGGACCGGCCAGCCGGCGGAAATCGAATGCGGTCCGCGCGCCGTAGGTGAAGCCGCGATGCTCGCGCAGGTTGAGGTTCATCCGGCTGACGAACTGACCGCCGAGCACCATGTTGCCCGCGATGAGCGCGTGGTAGTCGGGCGTGTGCCGCGCGACCGCGACGTGGCCGATGCGCAGCTCCGATTGCGGCGCGCCGCGGCGCGGCACGATCGTCAGACGCGGCGGGTCCGGGAGCGGCATTCGCTTCGCCGGCGCACCTCGTCGCTCGTCGCCTTCCCAGCCGGCGAACGCCTCGCGAGCGAGCCGCACGATCTCCTCGTGCTCGCAGTCGCCGACCGCGACGAGCGTTGCCGCCGACGGCCGGATGTCGTGCGCATGAAACGCGCGCACATCGTCGATCGTCATCGCCCGAAGCGCCTGCTCGGTGCCCGTTGGCGTGTGGCCGTATGGATGCGAGTCGTACAGCATCCGCATGAAAATGCGATCGGCCACCGCGCTCGGGTTGTCGCGAAGCTGCGTGAGCCGGTGCAGCCGCAGCTGGCGCACGCGCGTGAAGTCGGCCTCCGTGAGCGAGGGACGCGCGACGATGTCGGCGACGAGCCCGAGCGCGCGATCGGCGACGCGGCTGAGCGCCGTGACGCTGGCGAGCGTGGCGTCCGGCCCGATGTCGGTGTCGAACTGCGCGCCGATTCGCGCGAGCGCCTCGTGCATCTCGATCGACGATCGCCCGCCGCTGCCCTCGTCGAGCATGTCGGCGGTCATCGCCGCGAGCCCCTCTTTGCCGGCCGGGTCGGCCGCCGAGCCGCGGCGGACGAGCAGCATGAACGAGACGAGCGGCACCTGCGTATGGCGCACGGTCCACACGCGCATGCCGTTCTCGAGCGTCGACTTGGCGATCGCCGGGAACGCGAACGTCGTCGCGGGCCCGACATCCGGCAGCCGGTCGCGATTCACGCTGACGGCGGCAGGCACTCTCACGAGACGACCGCCGGCGTGGAATCTGGCATCGCAAGCTCGATTCGGTTTCGCGGAACGATGCTGAGCGTGACGCGGTTGGCGGGATCGAGCCAGCGCGCGACGCCGAGCCGAAGCGACTCCGCCGTCACGGAGTAGTAGCGTTCGAGATCGTGATCGAAGTAGGCCGGGTCGCCGATGAATACGTTGTACGCGTTCAGCTGATCCGACTTGCCGCCGAAGCCTCCGACCGTCTGCAGCCGGAACACGAACTGCGACTCCGCCTGCACGCGCCCGCGCTCGATCTCGTCCTCGGTCGGACCGTCGGCCGCGACCTTCGCGAGCTCTTCGACGATCGCGCGCTTCGAGCTCCGGCAGCGCGTGGCCGGGCGCCGCCGTCGCGGTGATTTGCATGAAGCCGCCGATTTCGCGCGAGTTCTGCGACGCCGATACGTCGGTCGCGATCCGCTCGTCGAACACCAGGCGTCGGTACAGCCGCGACGTCTTGCCGTTGGCCAGCAGGTCGGCCGCGAGATCGAGGTCGGCGTCGCCCTCCGCGAACATCGCCGGCGTGAGCCACGACATGTAGAGGCGCGGCAGCTCGACGCGATCCTCGAGCAGAATTCGTGTTTCGCCGTGCAGCGCGGCGGCGGCGACGACCGGCGCCACTCGCTCGGCTGCCTCAATCGGCTCGAAATACGCGCTCACCAGAGCGAGCGCCTGCTCCGGATCGATGTCTCCCGCGAGCGCGATCGACGCATTCGCCGGGTGGTAGTAGCGCCGGAAGAAGGCGTGCACATCCTCGAGCCGCGCCGCGTGCAGATCGGCAATCTCTCCGATCGTCACCCAGTGATACGGGTGGTCCGGCGGAAACAGCGCCGAGAGCATCGCCATGCCGGCAAGGCCGTACGGGCGATTCTCGTAATTCTGCCGCCGCTCGTTCAGCACGACGTCGCGCTGGTTGGTGAACTTGGCCTCGCTCAGCGCCGGCAGCAGAAAGCCCATGCGATCGGATTCCATCCACAGCGCGAGCTCGAGCGCGTTGGATGGCACGACCTCCCAGTAGTTCGTGCGATCCGCGTTCGTCGAGCCGTTCAACGTCGCGCCGGCGCCCTGCAGCGGCTGAAAGTAGCCGCGATCGTGATGCTGCGATCCCTCGAACATCAGATGCTCGAACAGATGCGCGAAGCCGGTGCGCCCCGGCGTCTCGTTCTTCGATCCGACGTGATACCAGAGGTTCACGGCGACGATCGGACACGCGTGGTCTTCGTGAAGGAGGACGTCGAGGCCGTTGGCGAGCGTGTGTTTCGTGAAGGAGAGCTTCAACGGAACTCGCCGCAGGTCGGCATGCCCTTTCCGTAATAGGGGTTTGCGAGCGTGTCGCCCCGCTGCAGCCAGGGCTTCTGGACCATCGGGCAGTACGCCGTGCGCACGCCTTCGGGCGCCTGGATCCCGAGCCCCTTCATGTAGGTGACGATCGCGTCGCTCAACACTCCGAAGCGATCGCGCGCCGCCTCGAGATCGCCGGCGGCGGCGAGCTGCACGGCCGCAGTGTCGATCTTCATCGCCGGCGCGCCGAGCGCCGTCGCGGCGGTGGCGATCTCGCCGGCGTTCTGCCGAACGCCGTCGAGGCTGTCGACGGCGAGCGCGTCGTGAATATTCAGGTACGGATCGATGATCGACGCCGGCATCGCGCTGCCGCTTTTCGGCGTCTCTTTCGCACCCGGCGCGCACGCGCTCGTCGCGACGAGGAGCAGCGCCGCAAACGTAACCGCTCGCGCGATCATCTCACCACCGTGAGCGGAATCGTCGGCCGGTTGTAACTCGCGATCGAGACCTGCGCCGCGGTCCGCTCGGCCGCGATCATGAACGCGCGGGCTGCCGGCGAATCGGGTTCGCTGATCATCAGCGGCACGCCGGAGTCGCCGCCTTCGCGAATCGGCTGGTAGATCGGAATGCGGCCGACGAACGGCACGCCCAGCTCGCCCGCCATCTGTTCGCCGCCGCCGTGCCCGAAGATGTCGGCTTCGTGCGAGCAGTTCGGACACACGAAATAACTCATGTTCTCGAGAATTCCGATCGGCGGGATGTTCAGCTTCTTGTACATCGCCACCGCGCGGCGGCTGTCGGCGAGCGACACCTGCTGCGGCGTCGTGACGACGACCGCGCCCGCTACCGGCACGGTCTGGCTGAGGCTGAGCGCGACGTCGCCCGTGCCCGGCGGCATGTCGACGATCAAGATAGTCGAGATCTGTCCAGCGAACTTCGCGCAGAAACTGCTGCAGCGCGCCGTGCAGCATCGGGCCGCGCCAGATCACCGGCGCTTCGTCGGCGGTGAGGAACGCCATCGAGACGACCTGCAGCCCGTACTTCTCCGCGGGAACGATCCGCTTGCCGTCGGTCGTGAGCTGCGTGTTCTTCAGGCCCAGCATGATCGGGACGTTCGGGCCGTAGATGTCGCCGTCGAGGATTCCGACTTTGCCGCCGCACTTGGCGAGCGCGATCGCGAGGTTCACGGCGGCGGTCGTCTTGCCCACGCCGCCTTTGCCCGCGCCGACCGCGATGACGTTCTTCACGCCCGGCAGCGATTGCCGCGGGCCGTCGCCGCCCACCGCTTCGCGCACACGCGCGCTCATCTTCACGTCGACGCCGCTCACGCCCGGCAGCTGCATCACGGCGGCGCGCGCCTGATCGCGCATCTGGTCCTTCACGGGACAGGCCGGCGTCGTCAGCTCGATCGTGAACGACACACGCGGCGCCGTCGATCTGAAGCTCCTTGATGAACCCGAGCGCCACGATGTCGCGCTGGAGGTCGGGGTCGCGCACGACCCGCAGTGCGTCGAGCACGCTCGCCTGGTCAACTTGCATATGGTCAAGAATATCGTACACTCCGCGATCGTGCCGGAACCGTCGCCGAATCGCGGAGTGATGATCGTGCTCGCCTATCTGTGGCCGCTCGCACTCGTACCGCTCCTGCTGGACAAGAGCGATTCCGAAGTGCAATGGCACGCAAAGCACGGGATCGTGCTGATGGTCGCCGAGCTCGTCCTGCTTTTCGGTTACATCATGATGACGAGCATCGTGAGCCTTGCGACGTTCGGTCTGGGCTGTGCGCTCAGCCTGCTGCTCGTGTTCGGCTGGATCGCCGTCCTCGTGCGTCCACATCGTCGCCATCGTGAAAGGGATCAACGGCGAGCCGGCTGATGCTGCCGGTCATCAGCGATTACGCCAGCCGTTTCTGATCACGATTGTCCTAACGGCGTCCGGCTTTCTTTTCCAATGCAATGTAGCGTCCGGCTTCAGCCGGACGCGTGACACGAAAACGGCTAAAGCAAACCCGTGACCTCCGTTCGTCTCAGTGTCCTCCGTGGTGGTGCTTTTCTCTATGGTGGCGCGGCGCTCGTCGTTGCATGCATCGCGATCGGGGCCAATGCGCAGCCGCTCGCGCTTGGATCGATTCACGCCTATCAGCGGCTTCTCGCGCCGTACGCGGACCGAGTCGGCGCGCGGTGTCGGTTTACGCCGACGTGCAGCCGCTATGCGGAAGTCGTAGTCGCGCGCGACGGAGTAATACGCGGAGGATGGAAGGCGCTCGGACGAATCGCGAGGTGCAATCCGTTCACGCCGATGGGAACTCGGGACGAGCCGTGATCTCCGCCTCGAACAGCTTCTTGCCGTCCTCGTTCAGCAGCACCCACAGGCCGTAGCAGCCGAGCGCGGTTCCGTACGGCAGCAGCAGGAGATCGATGGCGCCGAGCATCAGCGCGAGAATCCGGCCGGAGTGCGACCGTCGCCTGACCGCCAGGCCGATCGCGACGTGAACGACGCCCCACACGATCGCGATGATGCCAAGCGTCGTGAATGCCGCGGCCGTGAAACCGGCGGCCACCTGCCCCGCGCCGCCGCGGCTTGCCGACGCAATCAGCGACACCGCGCCCACGCCGAGCGAGATCGTCGACAGACCCACAAGCGTCGTCAGCAGACCCCAGACGATGAAGAGAACGCCGAGGAAGTCGACGTGGGGACGCACGATCTGGTGGCTGGTGGCTGGTGATTGGTGGCTGGAACCCGCTATGTTGCCGAGGATCGAATCGCGACGCGGACGGCGACGCGCACCGAGGACGCGTGCGGCGAGGTCAGGCGGAACGAGAAGCACGAGCCGTCGGCGACGCCTGGTGGCAGCATGACGCGGACGAAGTGCTGAAACGTCGCGTCGCCGGTGCCGCAGCAGCTGGCGCAGGGTTCGGTCCACGATTCGCCGCGGCCGCCGCAATCGGGACACAGGCCGCGGATCGGTACTTCGACGGGCACCATGCGGCCGGGGACGGCATCGCGCGTCGACAGCGACACGTCCGCCGTGAGGACGGCGCGATCGTCCTCGCCCGGCGCGCGCTCGCCAAAGGCGTCGCGCATACGATCGACGACGCGTCCCACCGAGGGGAAGTCGATCGCGATCTCATCCGCAAAGCATTCGTAAATCATCGAACGTTCGCTAACGATAGGAGTCGACCTTCTGCTTGTCAAGATATCGGCCGGATGTTACCTTCGTCATCACGCTTCAATAATGTGGAACAAGAATCATGCCTGAGCCGAAAGAGTGTCCGCTCTGCGGTGGCACGATGCGACTGACACTACGACACAGCGTCGTGCGTGTACCTGGCAATCTGAGTGCCACGACACGCGACGTCAGCGAATGGGTGTGCCCTGACTGCGACTATTATGAAGAAGCCGACGGGGAAGGAGTCTGAACCGAACCGGCGCCCGCGGCTAGCGCGCGCCGATCGTAAGCAGGACTTCTTTGCGGAGCGTGTCTTCGAACTCTTCGAAATTCAACGCTGATTCGCACTCGTCGCACAGCACTTCGAGTACGGCCGGGCGGCTTTCTTCCGACACTTCCACACGATTGCCATCTTCGAGATGGACCACGTGCATCTGCAGCGTCTTGACCAGGAAGTTCCGGTCGTTGCCGCAGTTAGGACAGGTTAACGTCACGTAGGAGACCCTCCAAAAGCTCGATTCTATGGGATGGTTGAGGCTGACGCAACGTAAATGATAGATTTCAGGCCTATGATGGCCGAAAATGCGCAGCGCACCGCCTTTCAGATTCACAGCGAAGCACGGGGTGCGCACTGGGTTGCCTGGGCAAGCCGCGACGGCGGCAAGCCCGACCGAGGCGTAATCGTGGTCGGCAAAACCCAGGAAGAGGCCGAGGCGCATGCGCGGGCCTGGGCCGAACAGGGCTCATATTAAACCGGGATAGGTTACACGTCCGTCGACGACGCGCGCGAAATCTGTAAGTGAATGCTCGGGCGCGGCGCGCACCGACATGATGTGCCGAACTGTGACGCCGCGTGCGACAAGCGCGTCGGCCACGAGCTGGCGATGGCAGCGCCACCAGACAGCTTCGGAGCAGAGGATGACGGTCCCGGGCGTTCGTGCCCACGCCATCAGCTCGCTCAACGCGCGCTCGAACTCACCCGTCTCCATGTAATCGGCGTAGCCGCGAAAGCCCGGGTGACGCCATCCGGCGTTCGTCGAATCGCGCCGTGGTTTGCGGAGGCCACCGAGTCCCGGCATGTGCCGGTAGGCAATTCCCGCGGCGGGTAGCGAACTGGAAAGCGCCTCGATTGAAAAATGCGGGTGCCGCCGCGAGCGCGGAACCGTGCGGATGTCGGCAAGCTGCACGATATCGTGCGCGTGGAGCAGCGCGATGAACTCGTCGAGCGTCCTCGTGCTGTGGCCGATCGTGAACAAAGCCGGTGGCTGGTGGCTGGTGGCTGGTGGCTGGGAAGACACGGCGCTCCGGCGCTTAGCGGACATCGCTCTGCAGAAACATCGCCTTGACGAAGTCGGGCAGCACTTCGCCCAGGCTGCCTCGTCCCATCCGACATTTGCCCTGATCCACCGTTGCGGAGAGGTAAAGCCGATCGCGCGCGCGCGTCAGCGCGACGTACAGCAGCCGCTTTGATTCCTCGCGCTCGCGCGCCTGCGTATCCTCGTCGGCTTCAGACTGGTAGTCCGCAATCGCCACGTGCGCGTCGTTCGCTCCGTCCACCGCGACACGGATGGGCGCCCGTGCGCTGCCGGTGCCGCGTCCCATGTTCACGACGAACACAATCGGGAACTCGAGACCTTTCGAGGCATGGACGGTCATCAGGCTGACCGCGTCGATCGCGTCGATGGCCGCGTTCGATTCGTCGCCGACCGCGAGCCGTTCCAGGTGCTCCGCGATGCGGCCAAGGGTCGCGTAGCCGCGGTTCTCGACGCGGCGGATCATTCCGCGCAGTTTCTTGAGATTCTCCCGCGCCTGCAAGCGCCGGGGGCCGTCGAGCTCGCGCGAATAGGCGGTCTCTTCGAGAACGCGGCTGACGACTTCCGATGCGGTCAAGCGATCGACCCACGAAAGCCATCTGGGCACGTCCAATCGCAGTTTGTCGAGCACGCGACGATCTTCATTTCCGAGCAAAGCCGCCGCGTCAGACACGGTGCCCGACAGAATCGCGTCTGAGAGCGCCGGCGCCAGCCGCGCGACGGCGGCGTCCGAGATCCGCACGAAACGCGACCGGAGCAAAGTCGCCGCGCGCAGGTTCGACAGCGGGTCGGCGAGATATCGCATCAGCGCGACGACGTCCTGAATCTCGTCGGCATCGAAGAATCCGAGGCCCTTGTAGACGTACGTCGGAATCGCACGCGCCGCGAGCGCTGCTTCGAAATCGCGATGGCTATCGCGCGAGCGGAAGAGAATCGCGATGTCGGCGGGCCTGGCAGCGCGGGCGAGGCCGGTCGCGCGATCGCGCACAACTGTACCGCCGAGCAGCCGTTCGATCTCGGCGGCGACGCGGTCTGCGGCCTCGCGCGGAGTGGCTCCGGTAATAATGGCGACCGGACTGTCGGTAGGAGCTCGTGTCGCGCCCGGCTTCAGCCGGACGTCCTCGTCCACAGGAAACCGATCCGTCTGCCCGTACCTGAAGCTGTCCTTCCGCTCGATCGCGACGTCGCTCGCAACCGCCGTGAACACTTCGTTGATGAACGAAAGCAGCGCCGGCGCCGCTCGGAAGCTGACGGAAATCGCCTGTCGTGTGCCTTCGTCGGCGCGCAGCCCGCTGACGAACTGAGCCGCATCGTCGAGCACCGAGACGTCGGCGTCGCGGAAGCCGTAGATCGACTGCTTTCGATCGCCGACAACGAAGATGGACGGCGGCAGCGCGTCGGCGGCCGCACCGAACCCTTCGCCCCAGCTCCTGACGAGCAGCGACACGAGATCCCACTGCGCGCGGCTGGTGTCCTGCAGCTCATCGACGAGGAGGTGCCGGTAGCGCGCCTCGAGACGATATCGGCTCTGCGCGAACTCCCCCATCTCCTTCAGCAGCGCGACGGCGCGCTCGAGCACGCCGGAGAAATCGAGCAGCGCGTGCGCGTCGAGCGTGTGCTGATACTGCCGCAGCGCGACGGCAAATATCCGCCACACACCGCGCGACATGACGACGTTCAAGTCGCGGCGGAACGCGCGGATCGCTTCGGCAACGGGGAGCGCGAGGACCGAGGCAGTCTGCCGATGCCGCTTCCACGCGTCTTCTGTGTCGCAGTCAGCCGCGCTGAATCCCGTTCCGGTGAACGCCTTTCCACGCGGCTTGCCGTCCTGCGTGAGGAAGTAGCCGCGCAGCCTGTCGATGAACGCGCGAAAGGCGGCTTGCTCGTCACGGCGTTCGAACGCGGACGTTCGCGGGTCACCCTTGACCTGTGCGACGCGCGCCAGAGCCCGAATGTCTTCGGCGAGCATCGCAAACTGCGGATGGGCGAGCGGACCGTCGGACACGAACGTGTCGACGCCGTCTCGCACTCTGGAGAACAGATTGCTGAGGCGAGCCGCCGCCGAACGGCATGCCGCGGCGGCAGTCAAATCGCGCGGACCGCGCGCGAGGTAGCGCCTGAGCGCCTGCGGCGCGACCAATCGGCGGTCGAGCAGCGCCGCAATGCCGGCCCGCAGCCGGCGCTCGCCCAGCTGCGCGAACACGAGCGCCACGTCATCGTCGTCTCGCGCCACGGCCCTGCAGATGCGAAAGGCCTGATCCAGCGACTCGCTGACGAGACGCGGCGCCTCGGTTTCGTCGGCGAGATTGAACGCGGGGTCGACGTCGGCTTCGAGCGGGAAACTCGCGGAGCAGCGACAGACAAAACGCGTCGATGGTCGAGATGGTGATGTCGCCAAGGCGGTTGCGCAGGTCCCGCCAGCGCGCCGCATCGTTCTGCGAAAGACGGCTCGGCCTCCTTCAGCCGCTCGATGATGCGCTGCCGCATTTCGGCCGCGGCCTTACGCGTGAACGTGATCGCAAGGATGTGCTCGGGATCGATGCCGGCGCGGAGCAGATTGACGTAGCGCTCCACGAGCACGCGCGTCTTCCCTGTTCCGGCGGATGCTTCGAGCACGACATTCCGCGAAGGATCAACGGCGGCCATCCGTGCCGGCGCATCGGCCAGTGTAGCGTCCGCCTTCAGGCGGACGTCGTCAGGTGTAGCGTCCGCCTTCAGGCGTCGAGCGTCCGGCGTGAAGCCGGACGCTACATTCATCGGAGCGACGTTCGTCCGTGTTCACGTCGTCGTCGAAGGGCAGCGTGGGCTCAAACGTCGCCGACATAGTCCTTCCGGCAAACGGAGGCGAACGCGCACGTCTCGCAGCGGTGCACATCGTCGGGCGTCGGCGGAAATTCGCCGCGGCCGATCGCGTCGAGCGCGTCGGCCAGCCGCTGCTGGGCGTCGGCGAGCGCTTCGCTCCGGCCCTCGGCCGATTGAAACAGCGGCACGACGCGTCGCGGTCCTTTGAACGCGAGATACGCTGCTTCACCGAGCTTCCACTGGCGGCCATGACGTCCCGCGAGCCGCTGTTCGGCGCAGACACCGTAAATTGACAACTGGAGCGCCTTCCGGCGGTCAGGTGGCCAGCCAAGCTTGTAGTCGATCAGCCGAAAGGTGCCATCGCCGAGCAGATCGATCCGATCCGCTTTTCCGCGCAAGGCGACGCTTCGCTCGCCAGCCTCGGTGGTGATTGCAAACGCACCTTCGAGCTTGTGCTCGAGCAGCCGTTCGACGACTGCAACGGGACGCTCGGCTTCCATGCGAAACACGGCCTCGCCCAGGCCAGCCGCCGCCGGCGATCCGAGAAGGCGCGTTCGCTCGAGCGACGCTTCGGCGCCCGGCAGCGCCTCGGCAGCGCGGTCGACGACGGCAGCGAACAGATCGCGTGCGGCATCGAGGTTCGACGCCGTGATCGCGCCGTATCCTGCGTCTTGCCACGCACGGAAAAATTTCTCGAACACCTCGTGAACGAACTGCCCTTGCGCCCGTGGATCCATTACCTCTTCGTCGTCGGGTTCCTCCTCGAGCTTCAACACATGCTGCGCGAAAAACTTGAACGGGCAGCCGAGATACGTTTCGATCGCGCTGATCGACCACGGCCGCGAATTGACGGCGCCGATTTGTCCGTGAAACTGCGGCTGGTCGCGCGGGCTCCTCCACGAATCGATCTCGGCTGCGACGCTGGACGGCGCCATCACTGAACGTGGGGCCGCCGACAAACGCGCGCGCGGCAACTCGTCGAGCAATGCCGAGGGCTCTACGAGCGCTTCGTCTTCGAGCGTGATCGTGTAGAGAGCCACGGACCGCTCAGCCGACGCGACGAGATCGAGGAACCGCGCCTCTGCTGCGGACCGCCGGTCCTTCTCGGATGGCCACCCGAGCGCCTTCATCAGATTCGATGGATAAAAAATGTTGCGGCGCGTTTTTTCCGGCCAGTCGCCTTCGACAAGGCCAACGATCGCCATGTCGTCGAACTCGCCGTAACGGGCCGCGCGATCGTCGAGCAGCTGGACGCCGGTTGACGTTCGATCCACGGCGAATGTCTCATCCTCGATCCAGCGGCGGATCGCCACGCCCATCTCGTCGATTGTCCACGCCACGTCGTCATGAGCGGCGTGCGCGTCTGAGAGCGCGGTAAGGCCGCCGAGGAGCGTTGTGCGGGTGAGCCCCTCGCGATCCGCCAGCGGGTCCGCGTCGTCGATGACGCGGAGATGGTTCTCGATGAACGCGATGAGCCGCTTCAGCTGGGATGACGCCGCCGCAGGCTCCGTCAGCGGTACGAGCTCCCGTGCGGCGAGCACCGCAGCGGTACCGGCCACTCTGACGTCGGCCAAGTCCGCGGCGCCGACGAAATGGTCGAGGCGATCCAGCTCGCCGAGATAGCGCGCGTCGCTCAGCGCGCGGTCCAGTGCGCTGACGTGTTTGCGCGCGACCTCGATGCCGTCCACGACGAACAGCAGGTGGGGTGACCGAAGGAGCGCCACGGTTGCCGAACGCGTGAAACCGCCTGGCGACGAAGTCGAGCACGAGATCGACGACCGATGTCGTTGGTTCAGCCGCGAGCGGCCGCGCATCCGACGATTGATGCGGAATGCCGGCTGCGCCGAGCGTGTCGGCAGCCAGATACAAGTACGGCAACGGACGCTTATAAACAACGGCGAGACGATCCTCCGTGGCGCAGGTCTCGTCGTCTTCCGTGGCGCAGGTATCGTCGTCTTCCGTGGCGCAGGTCTTTAGACCTGCGATCGGTACGTGGAATTGTCGCGCGACGTCAATCAACTCTTCTTCGCGGTCGCGCACCGTGAACCACAGCGCGTCTGGACCCGGCGTGACGAGCGCTGGTCGCGCGTGATGGAGCTCTACACCAATTGCGGAAGCCTCAACCTCGTCCAGCCCGGGCCACCAGGTGTGAAGCCGTTCGTGGAACCCCGACCCGAGCATCGCCTCGGTCGCGACGATGTCCAGCTGCTCGAGGCCTGGAATTCTCGTCAGCAGATCGAAATCGGCGACGAAGAGGCCGTCGGGATCTGCGATCCAATCCGCGACGGTGACGACGATGTGTCTAATGGGATTGCTGGACGGTCGAGCAATCACCAAGTCCCGCAGCGTGTGCTCGTCGCAGGCGCCGGAGTCGCGGACGCGGCGCTCGTACTCGCGGAACGTGTCGGCGAGGAACCGCGTCTGTTCGCGCATTCGCGCCGCGCCCGGGTCCGAGTCGGCATCGCCGGCGAGCCGCTCGTGAATCAGCTCCTCGAACCGCTGTACCTGCTGAGACTGCCGCCGAAGCAGATCGTAGAACCGAATGATCTCAGAGACCAACCCTGGACGGATACGGCGGCCAGCGGCGGCGCCGCGCGCGGCGGCTTGAAAGATCACGTCGCGCTCGAACGCACTGAGTCGTCGAGGTGCATCGGCCGCGCTCGCGTGGAGCCGCACGTACAAGCCGTCGCGCGTGACGAACTCGGCCGTGCCGATGCGACGCGCGAGCTGACGACCGGCGCCGGACGTCGGCACGACGACGATCGAGGCCGATTTCGGCGTGCCGGTCAGCGTCGAAATGGCGCGGCGGAAAGCGTGCAGATCGGGGACACGCACGAGCCGTGTCTGCCGGGGGGTAATCACCGAAGCTTCGGAGGGATCATGAACGAGCGGATGTCCAGACGAGCCTGCAACCCGAGCATCAGCGCGCCGGCCGCGGCTGACGAAGCGTCCCACGCGCGTCCCATGCTCTCCGCCAGCGTCGCCTCCCGCCGGATGCGCGCCGCGTTGTCCGCGAGTTGCGCTGCGCTGACGAGCATCGCGTGCGCCGCTTTCAGCTCTTCGGGGGGCTCGATCACCGAAGCGGCGTCGATAATCTGCTTCACCACGTGACGGATCGTGATGAGCGTGCCCGGTGTCGAGCCCGAAAGCGTCTTGATATCCTCCAGGGCCGGCCGGAGCTGCGTCATGAGTTCCACAGACGGCATGATCGCGAGCCGGTACCGGCGGAAATCCGGTGCGCGCGTGGCCCAGTGGTCGCGCGCAAGCCGCAGCTTGCGGGCGGCATCGAGCTCGTTCTGCAACGCAGCAAGCAGCGCGTTGACGGCATCGGGACGTTTGCCGCCGAGCGCGGCGTCGCGGCCGTGAATCTGGTCGGCGAGCCGCTCGATTCCATGCACGTCCGCGTGCTCGGCGCGGCGGTGCGCCACGTCGATGATCTGTTTTGTCAGCGCGTTGTACTGCCCGTCGAGCCGCTGCTCGACGGCAACTCTCGCCGCGGTCTCCGCGCGCGTCGAGCTCACCCAGTCGGCCGGGAGCTCGGCCGCGCTCGCATCGATGCTGTCGAGCGCCGAGTTCAGCAGGGAGGTTCGCTCGCCGGGCGATTCGGCGAGCTGCGCGGCGAGCAGCGTCTGTTCGATCGTTTCCTTCGGACCGGGCTTCGGCAGCAGAGGTTCCGAGATCGCCGGCGGGTCGGCGTAGGCGGCCAGGGCGAGATCGAATCGGCCCGTCCCCGACGAGGCGCGCAAATCGGCAATGGCTTCGTCGAGCATTCCGAGCATCTGGCGGATTTCGCCGGCTCGGTAGTTGTAATGATTGCCGGGCCACTCGGCGAGCGCCTTACGGGCGCGCTCCACGATCGCGAGGCGCTTCGCGGGATCGGTAGTGATTGCGACTTCGTTCAACGACTGCGCAACCTGGTTCGACAAGGCCGTGTAATCGTTGTCCCCCTGCGTCTCGATATAGTGAGTGGCGCGCGCCGACGCCGCATAACGCGTCGTCCGATCCCAGTCGACGAGGTTTGCAGCGAGATCGACGAGCTTCAGCTGCAGATCGCCAGTGGCCACCGTCGGCATCGAGAACACGACGCGATCGCCGACCCGCGCGAACTCGCCGTAACTCACGAGCGACGTGCCGTCCGTCAAAAACACCCGAAACGTCGTCGCGTCGTCAGCTCGCGCTGAGGCCGCTCCACCAATCAGCAGGCAGAGCACGCCCGCCAACGTTCTATTGCGCATGGAGATCCAAGCGTAGTGGCAGCTCTCTGACGACGTCAAGCTGCGCACCGGCCGCCGCGTTGTGGAAAAGCTGTGGACGCACGGTGCATTTGCTGTTGACACACAGACAACGAAATTTTTCTTCCGAGCGAGAGCTGCCTGTGCGCGGACCTTCGTCCATGCCTTCGCTTGATCGCGGCTGGCGCGTGCGTACAATCGCTCCTTCCCAACACGCACGCTTTCTTCACCGATATCTGTGGCCGTCATTCATCGTTTCAACGAATCCATCGCCGGACGGCCGTACCTCATCGAGGCCTCGCTCGTGTCGCAGGATCGCTGGCGTGCGTGCCTGGTGCGCGTGCCAGGTGTGCCGACCGCGCTCATGCCTTTTTATGGCCGGACTCCCGACGAAGCCGGCGCACCAGCTGAGCGCGTGGCTGACGCGCGCCTACGCGCGCAACTCAGGGCCGGCTGGGACGGTGTAGGATGTGCGAATGCGTGCATCGATCTCCGTCGCATTCATCCTTACCTTCGTTCTAGCCGCCAACTCCCACCCACTTCACAGTCAGACGCCGACGCTCCCTGCGGGGTCGGGCGCTCAACCGCAGCCTGCGCAATTCCAGCAGCGGCCGCCCGATTTCGAGCGGATGCTGCAGCAGCAGGCCGACACCGACAAGACGTGGAAAACGGCAAGCGAAGGCTTCATGCAGATGGAAAAGATCACCTACCGCAGCAAGGTGGGTGACATGGATATCCCTGCGTTCGTGTTCCAGCCATTGAAGCCGCGCGGCCCACACGGGCACCCCGCGCTCGTGTGGGTCCACGAGAACATCCGCGGCCATCTTTACGAGCACTACGTGCCATACATCCGCGAAGCCGTCGCCAAGGGGTACGTCGTCGTCGCGCCTGAATACCGGGGCAGCATCGGCTACGGCAAAGAGTTCTACGATGCGATCGATTACGGCGGCAATGAAGTCGACGACGTGATGACGGCGGTCGACGTACTGAAGGCGAAGTACCCGGTCGTCGATCCGGCGCGCATCGGCATCATCGGCTGGAGCCACGGCGGCATGATCACGTTGCTCTCGATCCTCCGCAACCAGACGACGTTCAAGGCCGCGGTGGCGATGGTGCCGGTGACGAACCTGTTCCAGCGGCTTGCGTGGAAGGGCGTCGAGCGGCAGCATCAGGCCATCGATCCCGCGAACCGGTACGGCGGCCTGCCGGCTGAGAAGCACGACGTCTACAAGGAGCGATCGCCCCTCTACAATGTGGACAAGCTCGAGATTCCTCTCTATGTCGGAGTCACCAGGAACGACGAGGACGTGAACATCGAAGAGGACATGCAGCTCGTCGACGCGCTCCGTTCGCGGAAGCCGTTCCTCGCGACGACGACTGTGTACGACAATCCGCTCGGCGGGCATACCGTTCGATCGCCGCGTCGATCCGAAGACATTCCAGCCTGAGAACACGCGCGAGCAGCGCGATTCCTGGAACCGCGTCTGGACGTTTCTCGACTGGCAGCTCGATCCGTTCCACGACGCGGCCGCCGCCGGCCGCCCTAGCGCCACGTCTTCCCGATAGCGACGCTTATTGTTTTTGACGGCGACCGTCGGTGACGTTCAGTTCTAAATACGCCGAGCACTGCGGCGCGAAGGCGTCAACGAGCTAAGAATGGTCCGCGGTGACGTTCAGTTCTAGATACGCCGAGCGCTGCGGCGCGAAGGCGTCAACGAGCGGGGGTGGGGCCCCGCGAGGAAGTAAGTAATGTCTACAGAGCCGATGGCGACCGTGGCCAATCACACTCGCCTGCGTCTGATCGCGATCATATGTAGTGCCGTCCTCGCAATGCCCGCGCTGGCCAGCGCACAGGATGCCGTCCCGCGGATACGCCTGGTGGCCACCGGCGGCACGATCTCGAACCGGAACGGAGGCCGCCTTACCGCCGAAGAGCTCGTCAAGTCGATGCCCGGCATCGAACGATATGCGCGACCCGAGTTCGAGCAGTTCTCGAACCTCGCCAGCGGCGAGCTGACGCTCGACCAATGGCTGGCGCTGAGCAAGCGGATCAACGAGCTGTTCAAGAGCGACGCCGATCTGGCTGGCGTGGTGGTGACGAGCGGGACCGACACGCTCGAAGAGCTCGCGTACTTTCTCGACCTGACGGTCCGGACCGAGAAGCCCGTCGTGGTGGTCGGATCGATGCGCAACCCGAGCACGCTCGGCTACGAGGGCGCGGCGAACCTGCTCGAAGGGTTCAGGGTGGCGGCGTCACCCGGACGCGCGCAACAAGGGCGCTCTCGTCGTCCTGAATGACGAGATCAACTCGGCGCGCGAGGCCACGAAGACCGATGCGCTGCGGTTGGAGACCTTTCAGACGCGCGGCTACGGCGTGCTCGGCGTCGTCGATTCAGACCGCGTCGTTTTCTACAGGGATGTCGTCAAGCGCCACACGTCCCAGAGCGAGTTCGACATCACGAGCGTCGCCAAGCTGCCGCGCGTAGACGTCCTGCTCGTCTATCAGGGCGCCGACGGCGACCTGATCAAAGCGGCCGCCGATGCGGGCGCGCTGGGAATCGTGATCGCCGGAGCCGGTGCGGGCGCCACGAGCGGCACGCAGCAGGAAGCGATGGGATATGCGGCGAAGAAAGGCGTGATTGTCGTCACTACCACGAGAACCGGCAGCGGCCGCATCGCACCTCCGCGCCGTCAAGCGACGCAGGCCAACCCGCCGGTTGCAGGGAACGGCAGAAATGCGCTGACGGACGACGAGCGGCGACGGCTCATCGCGGGCGAAGATCTCGCGCCCGTGAAAGCGCGCGTCCTCCTGATGATGGCGCTCACGCGCACGAAAGATCCGGCGGAGATCCAGCGCATGTTCTCGGAGTACTGACCAAAAAGCTCAAACACGGAGGTCACGGAGGGTTCACCGAGGTCACTGCTTCCTAAGAAGGAGAACCGTGTCCTCCGTCGTTGTCCGTGTCCTCTGTGGTGGAGCTTTTGATCAAATGCCGACGTTCGCGATCGAGCCGCCGATCGAGCCGATGCTCGCGAAGCTCGCGACCGAGCTGCCCGACGGCGACGGCTTTCTCTACGAGCCGAAATGGGACGGCTTTCGCGCGATCGTCTTTCGCGGCGCGGACGACGTGTTCATCCAGAGCCGCGATCTGCGGCCGCTCGACCGCTACTTTCCCGAGCTGCACGCCGCGCTGCTGAGCCGGCCTGCCCGCGGGCTGCGTCGTCGACGGCGAGATCGTGATCGCGACGCCGCGCGGCCTCGACTTCGATGCGCTGCAGCTGCGGCTCCATCCCGCCGCGTCGCGTGTCGCCAAGCTCGCGCAGGAAACGCCGTCCAGGTTCGTCGCGTTCGACGCGCTCGCAGTCGACGGACGAGGATATTCGTGAAGCTCGCGCAGAGCGAGCGGCGCGTGCGGCTCGAGCGTCTGCTCGGCGAAGCCACACCGTCGATTCACTTGACCCCGATGACGCGCGATCGCGCACAGGCCGCCGAGTGGCTCTCGCGATTCGAGGGCGCGGGTCTCGACGGCGTCGATCGCGAAGCCGGCGGACGGCACGTATCAGCCGGGCAAGCGCGCGATGATCAAGGTGAAGCACGCGCGCACCGCCGATTGCGTCGTCGCCGGATTTCGGTGGCACAAGGCCGGTAAAGGCGATCTCATCGGCTCGCTGCTTCTCGGCCTGTACGACGACAAACAACGCCTGCATCATGTCGGCGTCACCTCGTCGTTCACGATGGCGATGCGCCGGCAACTCGCCGAAGAGCTCGCGCCGCTGCGTGAGCGGGCGCTCGAGAATCATCCGTGGAGGGAATGGGCGCAAGCAGAGGGCGAGACGACGCGCATGCCGGGCGGCCAGAGCCGCTGGAGCGCCGGGAAAGATTTGTCGTGGGAGCCGCTTCGCATCGAGCGCGTCTGCGAGGTGAAGTACGACCACATGCAGGGTCCGCGATTCCGGCACGCGGCGATCTTCGTGCGGTGGCGTCCGGACAAGCCGCCGATCGACTGCGACTACGCGCAGCTCGAGGTCACGACTCCTTACGAGCTCGAGAAGGTCTTCGGCGCGGCCGGCCGGGATCGCTGACTCTGCTCCACTCTTCCGCCATGTCCTCATCGGGATCGAGCGGCCCCTGCGGCGGCCGCAGCTCCGCCGGCACGTGTTGAAGGTTGACGCGCACGCGGGTCCAGGTGCGATGGCGGCCGCGCAGCGAGTCGACCAGCACGTCGGCCGGCTCGAGGTGCGCGCTCGCATCCGGATGACGCGCTTTCCACCGCTCGAGCCCGGCGAGCGCGTCCGCCTTCTCGCGGGCGCGGCCGATCTCGACGAGCGGATGCACCGGCGTGCGCCGCCGCGACGGCATCACGCGCGGCGCTTCGCCCGGCTGCTTCCGGTAATGCGGCGGCCACGGCGCGTCGCCGAGACCTTCGCGCTCCTGGCGCGCCGAAAGCTCGAGGAGCGCGTCGAGCGCGCACGGCCGGCTGTCCATCGCCGCGTGCCGATCGCCGATCTCCGCGAAGCGCGCCGGCATCGTCGCGCAGGGTGAAGTCGGCCGGATCGCACGCGTCGATTTCGTTCCAGTCGAGCGGAGCGGACACGCGAGCGTCCGGCGTGGGCCTCACCGAATAGGCGCTCGCGATCGTCCGATCCTTCGCGTTCTGGTTGTAGTCGAGGAACACGCCGTGGCGCTCTTCCTTCCACCATTTGCTCGTCGCGAGGCCGGGCGCGCGACGTTCCACTTCACGCGCCAGCGCCAGCGCGGCGCGACGCACTTCGTCGAACGTCCACCGACGCTCGATCCGAACGTACACGTGCATGCCGCGCGACCCTGACGTTTTGGGCCACCCGACGAGGCCGAAATCATCGAGTGTCGCGCGCACGACGCCGGCGACGTCCCTGATCTGCGGCCACTCGATGCCGGGAACGGGATCCAGGTCCACGCGCAGCTCGTCAGGGTGATCGAGATCGTCGGCACGCACCGGATGCGGATGCAGCTCGAGGCACGCGAGGTTGGCCATCCAGACGAAGGCCGCCGCGTCTCGCGGGACGACCTCTTCGGCGGTGCGCCCTGACGGAAACTTCAGCGCGACGACCTCGACCCAGGCGGGACGGGAGGTCGGCGCGCGCTTCTGAAAGAAGAACTCTCCGCCGACGCCGTTCGGGTAGCGGACGAGCACGTTCGGGCGGCCGGCCGGCGCCCTGCATGGCGCCCGCCGCAACAGCGACGTAGTAGCGCGCGAGATCGAGTTTGGTGTAGCCGGCCTGTGGAAACAGGACCTTGCCCGGGTTCGAGATGGCCACCTCTCGCCCCGCCACCGCAAGGATTGCCTGCTCGGCACGGCCAGCCATATCGTTGACTATACTTTCCACTTCCCGCGCCTTGTCGAAAAGGGCCCTCCTGTTTCGACAACCTCGTGAAGGAGCTTGACCGACAATGACCGACCTCAAGTTCGCCGTTGCGCTCGCTCGTCCGCGCCAGAGGCCTTACGTTCACCGTCGTCCTCACGCTGGCCCTCGGCATCGGCGCGAATGCGGCGATTTTCAGCGTCGTCCGGGGCGTGCTGCTGCGGCCGCTCGTCAATCGCGACGCAGACCGGCTCATCTACATCCGGCAGAGCGCGAAGGGCATCGGCATGGAGAACGCGCACTTCTCCGTCCCCGAGCTGCGCGACCTGCAGGCGCGCGTGAAGACCGCTCAGCGCGTTCGGCGACTTCTCCACCATCGAGTTCACGATGCTCGGCCTCGGCGAGCCGCGCACGGTGCGCGCCGGAGTTGTCGGCGGGTCCTACTTCGACGTGATGGGCCTTCGCGCCGTGACGCGGACGGCTGCTCGATGCGCACGACGACGGGCCCGACGGCGCAGGGCGCGGTGGTGCTCACCTATCGTTTCTGGACGACCGCACTCAGGAGCGACCCTTCAATCATCGGCAAGACGGTCAGGCTGAGCGATCGGCGTCGCCACGGTCGTGGGCGTCCTCGAACCGTCCGTGCCCGTATCCGCAGGAAACCGAAATCATCGCCAACGTCGTCACCAGCCCGCATCATCTCGACGCGACGATGGTGGAGGGGCGCGTGCACCGGATGACGGAGCTGTTCGGCCGGCTGTCGCCCGGCGTCGACCTCGACAGAGCGCGCGCGGACCTTCGCGCCGTTCACGCGCAGCATCGTGAAGGAACATCCCGAGGCGTATCAGACGCAGGCCGACTTTCGGATCGATGCGGTGAACCTGCGCGACCAGATCATCTCGCCGGCGCGAACGATCCTGCTGGTGCTGCTCGCCGCTTCGGCGCTCGTCTTCATCGTCGCGTGCTCGAACGTCGCGAATCTGATCCTGGCGCGGTCGGTTCGGCGAGAAGGCGAGCTGTCGATTCGCGCCGCGCTCGGCGCCGGCACCGCCGCGCTGCGAAGAACGCTGCTCGCGGAGAGCCTGCTGCTCTGCGGCGCCGGCGCCGTGCTGGCGATCGTCATCGCGCGGCCGATGGTGGCCGTCCTCGCGCGCTACGCCGCGCGCTTTTCCGTTCGCGCGAACGACGTGACGGTGGATGCGAGCCTGCTCTGGGTCGGCATCGCGCTCGCGGTGGCGGCGGCCGTGCTGCTCGCGTTCGTCCCGCGCCTGCCATCGGCCGAATCGGCGAGCGGTCTGGGCCTGTCGAACGGCAGCGTGCGGATCACGACCGGCACCAATCGCCGCCTGCGCGTGTTCGCCGTCACACAGATCGGCGCGTCGTTCGTGCTGCTCGCCGGCGCCGGCATGCTCATCACGACGCTCCTCGCGCTGCAGCGCCAGCCGACCGGATTCCGGGGCAACGTGCTCGCCGTCAACGTGCCGGTCGTGTCTTACACGCGCAAGCCCGAAGAGATCGCCGCGTTCTACAAGGAAGCGATCCGGCGCATCTCGGAGCTGCCCGGCGTGGAGCAGGTCGCGCTCGGCACCGTCGTGCCGTGGCGCGATCCAGGGTTCTTCGCCGCGCAGTTCACGGCGGAGGGCTACCGGAAAGCCAACGGCGAAGAGGATCCGCGGGCGCAGTTCCGCACCGTCTCGCCGGGATTCTTCTCGTCGATCGGCGTTCCGATCATCGCCGGCCGCGACTTCAACGACGGCGACCGCCGCGACGGCGAGAAGGTGGTCATCGTCAGCCAGAGCCTCGCGCAGCGGATGTTCCCGAACATGGACGCCGTCAATCGCCGGATGATGTGGACCGATCCGGTGACGAAGTTCATCGGCGTGAGCACGAGACGCGAGACGCATCGTCGGCGTCGTTCCCGACATCGACGACGAGCACATCGTGCCGAGCCCGTCGATGACGGTGTATCACCCGATGGAACAGGAGATCGGCGGCGGCCGCCTGTTCGTGCACGCGAAGATGGATCCGTATCCGCTGGTCCCGACGATTACGAAGGTCATTCGAGATCTCGCCGCGGATCAACCGGTGGAGCGCGCGGCGACACTGGAGGATGTGCGTGCGGAGGTGCTGGCGCCGAATCGCGTGAACGCGCTCGTGTTCAGCGGATTCGCCGGTGTCGCGCTCGCGATCGCGGTGGTCGGCGTCGCCGGCGTCCTCGCGTTCTCGGTGAGCGCGCGCACGCGCGAGTTCGGGATCCGCCTCGCCGTCGGATCGACGCCGTCGGCGCTGCTGGCGCGCATCGTGCGCGAAGGCGCGGTGATTGGCGTCTGCGGGATCGTCGCCGGCGCGATCGGCGGCATCGCGCTCGCGCGCGTCGTCAGCAGCTATATCACCGAGATCGAGATGCCGGGCGCGGTGCCGATTGTCGGCGCCGCGGCCGTGCTCGTCGCGGCGGCGATTCTCGCGTCGCTGATGCCGGCGGCGAGGGCGTCACGCGTGGACGTGCTCAACGCGCTGCGATCGGAATAGAACGGTCCGCGGCTCGCGTAAGATAGCGCGCATGAAAACGATCGTGCGTTGCGGCCTCGGACTCGTCTCGATCTCGCTGCTCGTGTCACACGCAGGGTCGGCAATCGACCGCCCGCGGGCGGCGGCTGCGTCGCCGCCCAGCATCGTCGAGTGGACGATCCCGCAGCTGCGCGACGCCATGGCCGAGGGTCGGCTGACGTCGCGGCAGATCGTCGTGCAGTACTTGACGAGGCTTGGCCTGTACGAGGACCGGCTGCACGCCGCGATCGCGATCAATCCGCGCGCGCTCGAGCTCGCCGAGGAGCGCGATCGCGAGCGCGCACAAGGGCGGATCCGCGGTCCGCTTCACGGCATCCCGGTCGCGCTCAAGGACAACATCCACACAACAGAGATGCCGACGACCGGCGGCGCGCTGGCATTTGCCGGCTACACGCCGCCGTACGAGGCGACGCTCACGAAGAATCTGCACGACGCCGGCGCGATCATCATCGCGAAGACCGGCCTGACCGAGCTCGCCAACTGGGTGGCCGGCGCGCCGGATCCGATGCCGGGGAACTACAACGCGGTCGGCCGCTTCGGCTACAACCCGTACGATCCGCGGCCGCGATCCGCGCAGCGGGAGCTTCGATGGCCGGCCCGCGCTGCAGACCGGCGGGTCGAGCTCCGGAGTCGGCACGGCCGCCAATCTCTGGGCGGCGAGCGTCGGCACCGACACCGGCGGATCGGTGATCAGCCCGTCGAACGCGAACATGCTCGTCGGCATCCGTCCGACGATCGGCCGCATCAGCCGCTACGGCGTGATTCCGATCACGGCCGACCACGACACGGCTGGTCCGATGACGCGGACGGTCGCCGACGCCGCGATCATGCTCGGCGCGCTCGAGAGTCCGTCGCCCGACGCCAACGATGCGGCGACGCGAACGTGCACGCCGCCGCCCGGGCGCGACTACACGAAGTTCCTCAAGGCCGACGGCCTGAAAGGCGCGCGCATCGGGATTCCGCGAGCGTTCTATTACGACCGCTCACGTTGACCGGCGATCGGCCGGGAGCGCCCGAGGGCATCGGGCCGACGACCGGCATCACCGCCGGACGCGGCGGGCTCAATCCAGATCAGGCGAAGGTGATGGCCGACGCGATCGCGGTGCTGAAGCAGCAGGGCGCCATCGTCGTGGACCCGGCTGATGTACCGAGCATGGTCGCCAAGGATCCGCAGCAGAACTTCGCGCGGTGGGACTTCTGCGCCGGCGCCGATCAGGCGAAAGGCAAGGACGCGAACTGCTCGGTGAACTTCAAGTACGGGATGAAGCGCGACTTCAACGCGTGGCTGAAGTCGCTCGGAACGTCGGCACCGGTGAAGACGCTGACCGAGCTGCGCGAGTGGAACAAGGCGCACGAGCGAGCCGGCGCGATCAAATACGGACAATCGCGCCTCGACATCTCGGACGAAATGGACCTCGACGCCGACCGCGCGCGCAACGAGGCTGACATGAAGAAAGACAATCTGCTCAGCCGCGCGAACGGCATCGACGCTGTGTTGAAGGCGAATCGCCTCGACGCGATCTTCACGCCCGGCGGCTCCGGCGCCGGGATCGCCTCCCGCGCCGGCTACCCGATCATCGTCGTGCCGTTCGGCATGATTCCGAACGCGCCGAACCCGCCGTTCCCGAACGGGTTCGACGCGAAGCCTGCGCCGTTCGGCGTCGGATTTGTCGGCGCCTCGTGCAGCGAGCCGCGATTGATCGAGCTCGCGTACGCCTTCGAACAGGCGACCAGAAAAAGAGTGCAGCCGGCCGATTTCAAATAGACGGCGAGCGCGTCACGCGGGGACGTGCTCGGCGCGCTGCGATCCGCGCGAAACAACAGCCACGATCGGCAGCGCGACAAACGGGATGTGTCCGACGAACTGAACCCACCACCGGAGGTTGATTGCCGGCGGCCGGTGGACGAGCAGTGGGATGACGACAACTGACATCACGGTCCAGATGAACGGTCCGTAGAGCGAGGCGACCTTCGACGACGCCGTAGCGTGAGTGCAGCACCCGCCGCACCCACGGCGACGACGCGAGCAGAACGAAAACGGCGGACCATCCGAAGGCGACGCCGAAATGCATCGCGAGGCCGATGGCGGCGGACCGCGATCCCTTCGTCGAACGCGCGACGTGCCGAGGAGCACGGACGCGACTCCCTGGAACAGCCGCGTCGCCGTCGAGTGATAGAAGGCCACGCTGAGGACACTCGAGAACAGACCGTCGGTGACGCCGGTCAGCAGACCGGCGCCCACCATCCGCCTCAGAGCGTTCCCGTCGCGTCATATTCGTCAGCGCCGCAGCGTCGCGAGGAGGTCTTCCAGCCGGTCGTAGCTGATGCCGGCGCCCTTGGCCATGCCAGACGCTATCACCATATCGCGCACGTCGCGCGACGGGTAGCGGACGGTGACGGTGAGCCGCGTCTTGCCGTTCTCCTCGGTGAAGTCGGACGTGACCACCGAGACGACGTCCGGAAAGTCCTCGAAGATTTCGGTGAACACGAGGCGACTCGGCGCGGTGATCTCTTTGTGCTCGCCGTGAAACGCCGCGTCGCCCTTCGGGTGCCGGTTCACGAAGCGCCACTTCCCGCCAACGCGAAGATCGCTTTCGCATACCGGGACGGAGTAGCCCTCTCCGAGCTGGCCCCACCACTGCCTGATGTGTTCGGGCTTCGTCATCGCTTCGAACACGAGCTCGCGCGGCGCGTCGAAGAGGCGCGTCATGCGGATCTCGGTGTCGGACGGCGTCGTGACGGTGAAACTATCGGTGTTTGCGGCGCGGCTTACGACCATGATTCTTCTCCTCCTTCGATTTCATCTGTTGTAGATACGTGCCCAACCGGTCGAGCCGGTCCTCCCAGATATGGCGGTAGCGCTCGGTCCAGTCGGCCACCTGCTTCAACGGACCGGCGTCGATCCGGCAGTGGCGCCACTGGGCGTCGCGCCGACGCGCGATGAGGCCGGCGCGTTCGAGCACGCGGAGGTGCTTGGACACAGCGGGCAGGCTCATCTTGAACGGCTCGGCGAGCTCGGTGACGGAGCGCTCCCCGACGCCAGGCGCGCGAGAATCGCCCGGCGCGTCGGATCGGCGAGCGCGGCAAAGGTGACGTCGAGCGATTCGGATGTGGCCATCTGCCTAGTATTTAACCAATAGGTTAATTAATCTATAGGTTTAATACATCATCGGATCCCAGGATGTCAAGCGCGGACCGAAAGGCCGGAGCCTAGCGCACGTCGGTGCGCACGTCGCGCGGGCCGCTCGGCAGATGAGCGGTCAGATACCGAGTGAGGAGGTGATACAGGTGCGACGAGGTGCCGGGCCCCTCGGAGATCGCGTGCGTGCGATCCGGATAGGTCATGAAGTCGAACGGTTTGCCGAGCTCGATGAGCCGATTCACCAGCAGCTCCGTGCCCTGGTAGTGCACGTTGTCGTCGCCCGAGCCGTGCACGATGAGCAGGTCGCCCTTGAGCCCTTGCGCGAAGTTGATCGCCGATCCCTGCTTGTAGCCCTCGGCGTTCGACTCGGGCAGGCCCATGTAGCGCTCCTGATAGATCGTGTCGTAGAGCCGCTGATCCGGCACCGGCGCGACCGCCATGCCGACCTTGTACAGGTCTGGCGATCGGAACATCAGGTTGAGCGTGTTGGTCCCGCCGCCGCTCCATCCCCACACGGCGACGCGATCGAGATCGACGTATCGCGCGCGTTCCGCCGAGCGAGCGCAGCGCCTCCGCCTGCTGCTTCGACGACAGCACGCCCACCGCGCCGTACACCGCCTTCCGCCAGGCGCGCCCGCGCGGCGCCGGCGTCCCGGCGTTGTCGAAGCTGACGACGAGATAGCCGAGGCTCGCGATGTAGCGATGAAACAGCGCCGGTCGGTCCGGACCAGCGATCCTCGACCGTCTGCCCCGCCGGTTCGCCGTAGATGTGGACGAGCACCGGATAGCGCTTCGACGGGATCGAAGGCTGGCGGCTTCAGCACGTAGCCGTCCACCAGCAGGCCGTCGCCGGCGTTCGGCCTTGAAGTACTCGACCGGCGGCTGCACGAGCGCCGCGACTTTCTGTTTCAGCGCCGCGTTGTCGTCGGTGATCGCGACGACGTGGTGATCCGGCAGCGAGACCAGTTCGCGGATCCCCGGATCGTCGAAGCTCGAGAATCGGTGAAACGCGTGGCGGCCGTCCGGCGCGATCGCGTACTCGTTCGATCCCGCGAACTCGCGCGGCGTGACGCGGACCGGCTCGCCGCGGCCGTCGAGCGGCGCGCGATACAGATACCGCTGCGTCGCGTTCTCCGGCGACGCGATGAAATACGCCGACCCGCTCTTCTCGTCGACGCCGGAGAGCGTGACGACGTCGATGTCGCCGCGCGTGACGAGCGTCTCGCGCCCGTCGCGCGTGACGCGGTAGACGTGCTTCCAGCCGTCCTTCTCCGTCGAGACGAGGAATTCGGCGCCGTCGCGGATCGGGCGCGCTTCCGGCAGCCCGCCGAATCCGATCGTGATGAACGCATCGTCGCGATCGCGCCACATCTGCCGGGCCGCGCCGGTTGCCGCGTCGGCGAGCAGATAGTCGTCGGTGTTCTGCAGTCGATTGAGCTGCTGAATCAGGACGGTTCGCGGATCGGCCCACTGCAGCCGCGCGATGTAGTGCTCGCGCGGATCGCCGGGCAGCTGCAGCCAGGTGACGCCGCCGCCTTTCGCGTCGACGACGCCCGCGCGGACCGCGGAGTTCGTCGTGCCCGCCAGCGGATACGGCACGCTCATGGCGAACGGGATAAGGTCCCGTCTGCGGATACGGGACGTGCGTGACGATCTCGCGCTCCTTCCCCAGGTAGTACATGAGCGGGAAGTTGCCGACATCGTGCATGTCGAACTGCCAGAAGGCGATGCGGCTGCCGTCGGGACTCCAGCGGTAGCAGTCGTGAAGATCGAGCTCCTCTTCGTTCACCCAGTCGGCGGCGCCGTTGATCACGAGATCGCTGCCGTCGCGCGTGACGCGCGTCGATGTCGCCGGTGGCGAATGTCTTCGACGTAGATGTCGTTCTGCCGGACGTAGGCGACCCTTGTCGCGTCGGGGCTGAACCGCGCATACATCAGGCTCGCTTCGGGCGCATCGCCCCCGATCTTTTTCAACGTACCGGCGCGGCGGTCGAGCAGCCAGTAGTCGCCACGCGCATTCGTCCGCCACACGCGGTGGGCGTTCGTGAAGACGAGGACGCGCTGACCGTCGGCCGACCAGGAGAGCTCCTCGATCGCCAGCGGCGCGCTGGCGCCTGGCGGCGTGAGCTGCGCCGCGGTAATCAGCACCTCGCGCTTCGCGCCGGTCGCGCTGTCGTACTTGACGACCGATGTCTGCCGCGCGCCTTCGCCCGGTTCGACCACGACGTACGCCGCGCCTCCTTCGACCCACTGCGCCGGCGGTTGCCGGATGCGGCGTGAACTCGTGCGCCTGAAAGATCCGATCGATCATGTCCGCCGGCGACGACGCCGCGGTCGAGTCGCGGGGCGTTTGCTGGGCGTGAAGCAGGATCGGGATGGCGAGTAGGAGCGCGGCCGCGACGCGGGTGATTGAGTGTCGGGTCATTTCCCCCGAATCATCTCATGAGTGTTCGCGGATCGCCCGGCGCCTTTCCTTGACGTGCGGCTTGTTGCGGCTGGTGCGATTGAGGTAAACCATGTCGTGGCCGCACGGTCGACGGAGACACCGCGATAATGCCGCTTGCCGCTGGCGCTCGGTTGGGTCCGTACGAGATCGTCGCCCCGTTGGGCGCCGGTGGGATGGGTGAGGTCTATCGTGCGCGCGACACCCGGTTGAACCGGGTCGTCGCGATCAAGATACTGCCGGCGGACCTCGCCGGTGATCCGCGCCGGCGCGAGCGTTTTCGGCGCGAAGCGCTCGCGGTTGCGAGCTTCACTCACCCGCACATCTGCAACGTCCACGACGTCGGCGCCCACCAGGGCCTCGACTTCCTGGTGATGGAATATTTGCCGGGGAAACGCTGGCGCACCGTGTGCTTCGCGGCGCGCTTCCACTCGAGGATGTGTTGCGAATCGCCGTCGAGCTCGCGGACGCTCTCGACGTGGCGCATCGCGCGGGCTTCACGCATCGGGATCTGAAGCCCTCGAATGTGATGCTGACGGAGGCCGGCGCCAAAGTGCTGGACTTCGGCCTCGCCAAAAGGGACGACAGCGATGTGGACTCGGCGCTCTCCGGCGTGCCGACCGTCGTAGATCCCACTCTGACGCAGGTTGGAAGCGTCCTGGGGACGCTTCAGTACATGGCGCCGGAGCAGCGCGAAGGCCGCCCGGCCGACGCGCGATCGGATGTGTTTGCGCTTGGCGCGATCATCTACGAAATGCGCACGGGCCGAATAGCGGCCAACGACTCGCCGCTTCAAACGCTCGAACCGCCGCTGCTCGATCGCGTTGCCAGAAAATGTCTCGCGATCGATCCGGTGAAGCGCTGGCAGCGCGCCTCCGACGTACGGGACGAACTCGAATGGCTGGGTCAGACCAACACCGCGCCATCCAATGAGAACGTGCCGAGGCGATCGCGATCGTGGCCCACGTGGATTGCGGCGGCAGCGGCCGCCGCGTCACTGATCCTGCTCGCGGCCTTCGCGATTTCACGGGGGTCTCGCGTCACAGCGCCGCCGACGACATCCTTCGTCGTGCTGTCGCCCGATGACGTCAGCGAAGTCGACGAACCAACGATCTCGCCCGATGGGCGGGCCCTCGCCTTCGTTGGTCACATGAAAGACGGCAAGAGTTCCCTATGGGTGAGGCCGCTCGAGTCGCTCGAGGCGCGGCTGGTTACTGACACGGACGCGGTCGCCTTTCCGTTCTGGTCGCCGGACAGTCAGTCGCTTGCATTCTTCTCGCAGGGACAGTTGAAGCGCGTCCGTGCCTCCGGCGGGTTGGTCCAGAGCATCTGCGCGGCGCCGGCCGGACGCGGCGGCGCATGGAGTCGCGACGGAGTGATCGTGTTTGCGCCGTCGGCGGAAGCGGCACTGAGCCAGGTGCCTGCCGGGGGCGGCGAGCCGACCCCCGTCACACGATTCGATGCTGCGGAACGTTCCCATCGCTTTCCGCAGTTTCTTAGCGACGGGCGGCGGTTCATCTACACCGTCTACTTCAGCCAGGCCAACCAGAAGCCGGTCGTCAAGGTCGGGTCACTCGATACACCAACGACGACGGTGGTCACTGAAACCTCGTTCGCGCGATCGTTCGCCGTTCCCGGGTTCCTGGTCTTCAATCGGGATATGCACGGGCCTTTTCTCGCGCAGCCGTTCGATGAGCGGACCTTGGCCCTCACGTCCGAGCCTGTCCCGATCGCGAGTCGTCCGGCCCCCGTGGCGATAGGCGGAATGGCGGCCCTATCGGTGTCTAGTGGCGCGCTCGCGTATCAGACGCCCACGGCCTCTCCGGTCGCCCAACTGACATGGTTCGGAAGGTCTGGCCAGAAGCAGGGGGCGGTCGGCGGGCTCACCAGCATCTTCGACTTTTCGTTTTTTTCGCTGTCGCCAGATGGCACACGGGTGGTTGTGTTGGCTGAAGATCCGAAGACGTCGCTCGATGACATCTGGGTCGTCGATGTCTTACGACACGTCACGAGCCGCGTCACTGTCGATGGCACGGCCGAAGATCCGAAATGGTCGCCCGACGGTGCCACCATCGCGTTTACGTCCAACAAGCGCGGGACAGGTAGCACGGACATTTACGTCACGCCATCGAAGGGGAATGGAACTGCGGAGCCGCTGCTCATTTCCGCCGCCAACAAGTTTCTCTGGGACTGGTCGCGCGACGGCGCATACATCATCTTTGGCGTCCAGGAGGGACCGAAGGCGGTTGGCAACTTGTGGGTGCTTCCCGTGACCGATCATGGGCCGCCGCGCCGATATCTCCAGTCCGAGTTCGCGAAGAGCGAAGCGCGGTTCTCGCCCGACTCGCGATGGGTCGCGTACGAGTCGAACGAGTCCGGCCGCACCGAGGTGTACGTGCAGTCGTTTCCCGAACCGGGCGGCCGCTATCAGGTGTCGACCGACGGCGGCGCTCAACCGCGATGGCGCGCCGATGGCCGAGAGCTCTTCTATGTGGCGCCGGAGGGGCGGATGATGGCGGCGACAGTCGTCGCCACGAACACCTTCGCAGTGAGTCGCGTGAAACAGCTATTTGTTCGTTCTCCGTCGAGCATGGCAGCGGACCTGAGTTACGAAGTCTCCGCGGATGGCCAGCGCTTTCTGACAGCCGAGGTGATTCACGGCGCCGTCAGGGCCCCAGTAACGGTCGTCTTGAACTGGATACCGGCTGGCAAGAAGTAAGTTTAGAACGCGAGCATGTGGGTGTATTTGACGATCAGCCCGCGCCCTGTGTTGATCGGCGTCGTCTGCTCGGTCAAGCGCTGATCGTTGTAGACGATGAACAGATCGCTCAGCGGGCGGTGGATCAGATCGAAGCGCACGTTGGCGCTGAGCTGCTTCAAGTCCGTGTTGTACTGAATCAGCGTATCGAGAAATGTCCGCGTGTTGAACGCGTAGCCGACGCGCGAGGTCACCAGGTTCGTAACGAAATCGTGCATCGGCAACGGCAGCGCGATGTCGTTCCGCTGCAGCGCCAGATCGAATGTCACGTGATACGACGGCCGGAACAGCAATCCCACTTTGGACGTTCGCTGAGTGCCGGTCCAGAATCCGCCGCCCGTGATCAGCGCCGAGCCGGACACCTTCCGGCTGTGATCGGTCTCGAGCTCGAACGCGAACTCGTTCCATCCATAGCTGCCAGGCGCAAATGCCTGGTCGGGACGAATCTGGAACGGCGCCGTGATGCGCTCGAAGCGCGGGTTCCATTGCAGCTCGACGTAGCCGCCGCGCTCGAAGAACCACGCCATGGCGACGTGGTTGGTGTGCGTCACTTTCTGGTTCGATTGATCCGTGTAGATGTTGTAGCGCGTGTGCGGGTGCAGCTCGCGGATCCCGATCTTGCGCCACCACTCGGGTCGGAAGCGGATGCCGAAGTCGGCGAAGTGCTTGCGCACGCCTCGCCGTTTGATGAATCCCACGTCGTCGCGGAAGTCATCACCGACCGTCAGGAGCGAGTACTGCGTGTGCAGGAAGTTGTCGTTCCAGGTCACCGACCCCTTCCCCGCGAGCTCGCCGCCGACGGCGCCGGGCGTGAATGATTTCGCGAGGAAGCCATTGATGCTGAGCGCCTTCATGAACCGGAAGTTGGCATCGACGCCGGCGACCTCGTTGCGATCGCTCGACGCGCCGGTCGACTGCCGCGAAAGAAAGATCGCGCCGATGTCCGAATTGCGCATGATGTCGCGGCGGCCGCGCAGCACGGTGTAGTTGTCGCCCTCGCGTCCGTCCACCGATTGTGTCTGCACGGTCATCGCGCCGACGCCGGTGCCGCCGATGCGGCCGGTGAGCCGGCCGCCCGCGGCGATCGGAATCTCCTCGCCGGCGTCGGTCAGCCCGATGCGACGCGAGAAGAACAGCAGTACCTCTTCTTCCGGCGGGGCGAAGCGCGCGTTTCCGAGCCGCGACTCGCGCGGGATGTCGCCGAAGTAGAACATGCCCGAGTTCTCGAGGAAGAACTCGCGCTTCTCTGGAAAGTACAGGTCGAACTGCGTGAGGTTGACCTGCTGTTCGTCTGCTTCGGCCTGCGCGAAGTCGGGCTTGACGGTGACGTCGAGCGTCAGCGACGGCGTCACGCCGTATTTCGCGTCGATGCCGACATGCGTGCCCCGATCGAACGTGTCGCCGCCGAGGCCGCGCGTCGCGCTCTCGCCGATCCACGGCTTCAACCGCAGATTGCGCCCCTGGCTCGCATCAGGCAGACCGGACAGCGTGCCCGCCAGTCCGGCGCGATACAGGTTGTAGACGCGCGGCACCGGCGACCAGTAGTCGATCTCGTTCTTGCGGCGGATGCGCCGGCTGAAGTTCACGCCCCACGGCCGATCGCCGCCGCGTTCGAAGCGGAGCGTCTTGAACGGAATGCGCAGCTCCGCCGACCAGCCCGCGGCGTCGCGTTTCGTCGCGACCGTCCATACCGCGTCCCAGCTCGTGTTGACGTCGCGACCTTCATTCGCAATCTGCGTATCGGATTTGGCGCCCGCGGCGTTGACGACGAACACGAAGCCATTCCGGCGATCGGCAAAGGTGTCGAGGATCACCTCGAAGCTGTCCTGATCGCCGGCGGCGAAGTCTTTGCGGATGTCGTTGATGATTAGTCCGGAGGGAGTCGCGTCGTGGCAGATGACGCCGATGTAGAGCGCGTCGCTGTCGTAGGCGATGCGCACCTCGGTCGCTTCGGTTGCCGCGGTGCCTTCATGCGGCTCCGCCTGGACGAAGTCGGCGGCCGGCTCGGCGATGCGCCAGACTTGTTCCTCGAGTGCGCCGTCGAGCGTGATCGGCGTGCGCGATTCCGCCGCGGCGACGGTGCGACGGCCATCGGGCGATTGCAGCTGCAGCGGACCGTCCGCGGCGCGAACCGGGAGCGTCGCGATCAGCAGATCGAAACCGATCAGCAGACCAATCAATCGGGTCATGGTGGGGCCGCCTACGCTTCTGTCGCTTTCAGTTTCTGGAGCAACCGATTCGTCAACGCACGGCGAGACGCTGCTCGTGCAACAGATCTCCGGCGGCGGTCCGGACTTCTACGCGCCACTCGCCGCGATCGACAGTCTGACGGCTGAAGGTGCGATAGCCCTCGGCCTGGTTCGCCGTAATCCTCAATTGCGCCGACTTGCGCAGCGTGTCTCCTCGATACCAGCGATGCACGACGACGCCGTCCCGCAGCGAGCGCACACGTGTATAGAGGACGATCGGACCCGGCGACACCGAATCGCCAGCCGGGTCGCACCGCCAGTTGCTCGTTGAAAGACTTCGGCATAGCTGCACGGTCACCAACGACACGGCGGCGCGAGCCGTCGCTGGCGCAGGCGCGCTCTCGATCTTCGGCGAGGGGGTCCGATCGATCGGAGCGGCAGTTTCAGGGGCTGCCTGCACAGGTTCGGGCGCCAGCGCCGGCGTCGATGCTGCAGCTGGGCCCGCTGATGATCTGCCGCGCGACCATGGCCGCGCAATGAAGAGCGCGACGATCACGAGCGCGGCGACGCCGATTGCGAGCATCGCGGGCGCGCGCGACGCGTTCTCAGAAACGGGTCGAGTCAGCGGCGCGGTTTTTGGTGGAACCGGCGCATCGACCGCCGCACGCTGATTGACAGCCGGTTGAATGACGGCAGGGTGCTCGATCGGCAAGCCGCGCGCGCGGCAGAAGGCTTCGAGGTTCTCGCGGCTGGCCGCGAGCATCGGATGGTCCGCCGGAAGCGATGCGGATGCGATCGCCACCGCCCGTCGATAGAACGTCTCGGCATCGTCCAATCGCCCGGCCTTCTCGGCGACGATGGCGAGGTTGTTCAGCGTATTGGCGAGGTCCGGATGGAGCGGGCCCAGTTCGGCTTCCTGGATGCGCGCGACGCCTCGCAGGAGCTCATCGGCAGACGTCAGATCATCAGCAGCAGCGGCTTGTGTCGCCGCTTCGAGCATGCGTCCAGCATCCTGCAGTTCCGTCATCTCATCTCCGCGTCAGCCTCACGATCGGGCCTGACGACGATGCATTGTAGACCTGCATCGTAGACGAAGAGACGGATAGAGTTCACCGTCGTGCAAATGCAAGTGATGCATCAGCGGCGTTCGGTGGAGAACACGACACTGCGTTCGCGACCCGCGGCGGGATTCTGATCGCGTTCAACCAGCTCACTGGCCGAGAGCTGTGGCGGTCGGACTCGAACACGCCGGAAATCGAGGTCTTCGCGGCGTTAACGAACGGTCATTGCGCCGTTCAGACGCCGACGGCTTTTGTGGAAGTGGAAGATAGCGTCACATCAAAAGAACTGGTCAAGGGCAAGGTGATGATGGACTGGCTTGGACACACGTACATCAAACACCCTTGAGTTCCCGCCACACCAGCCCGGGCGGGTTTGACCGGGTGTGGAGGCCGGGTTACGATCGACTTTCGAGTTCCCCAAGATGGGCCAGTAGCGCAGTTGGGAGCGCGCATGAATGGCATTCATGAGGTCACCGGTTCGATCCCGGTCTGGTCCACCAACTCCAACAGTTTCTTCCGCAGCGACGCAAGCACAGTCCTGAGCGGCAACGAGGGTCACTTCGTGTCGCCGTTCACCAGTGGCGCGCAGTATTACCGAAACAACCGGCCGTCGGCCGCTCGAACAGGAGCGATTCTCGCAAGCGTCTCTAGAGCGGACTTCGCCTTGGCCTTGCGCAAGTCCTTCCAGTCGCCGTCGGCGCGCCGATGGCAGAGGTCGGTCAGGTAGGCGTACTCCGGCGTGAGCAGCCGGTGCTCCTCGGCCTTGGCTTTCGTCCACGATCGGGCGAACTCCTCGAACGTGGGCGCTTCTCCGCGCGTCCAGAACTCCATCGCGAGCACGCGCGCAACGGCCCCATCCCGGAACCGGCCGGCGGTCAGGTCGCGGAGCAATCGCATGACACCCTCGAACTCCTTCGCGTACCAACGATAGTAGAGGCGGTCGCGAGGTCCGAGGCGTGCTGGTGGATTCTGCTCGCGAACGATCTGCGCGGAGATTCGGGTGGGCCGGCCGACCTGGCCTGTCCTGAGATAGTGGCGGACACGGGCCAGCACGATCGGCTTTCGATCGGTGTCCTTCGTGGCCTTCACCTTCCCGTTCGAGTACTCGGCCACGACCCTGTAAGGAATCGCGCGCTCCGAACAGAAGCCACGAATCTCCTCGAGGTTCATGTAGTTCAGCTCTTCAAGGAGCCGCACCCGCTCGCTTTTCGTGAGCAGCGACAGGAAGTTCAAGTTCGTTGCGTGATACAGGGTTTCAAAGACGTGTCGAGCTGCTCGCGCGTGTCGAAGGACTCGGCGTCTGTGCCGTCACGCGTCGTGGTCTCTGCATGCGTCAGGTAGCCGGAAACTAATTTAGCATCTGCCATCCTGGCACATTGCGATTCTACGGCACACCAGCGGCTCCGTCGTCAGCCGGTTTTTCAGACCGTCCACCTTCACAAACGAAGGGCCGAGAGCGCGCCGTTCGACCATCCCAGCGTGAACGTCGGAAACGGCGGTACGGCAGGCAGCTTCACCGTGCTCCTCGGTACGCCTGTTCTCGACGATCGGACTTGCATCCCGCCCGTGGGCGCCACCGGCAACAGCCGACCGCCTGGTACGCAGAACTCGCCGGCAGCGAACTTCGTCCAGGGGCTCGTGGGGGTGTGTCAGTAGGCGATGAGTGTCGGCCGCGGGCCGGATCTTCCTGAAAGAGCCTGGAGTTCAGTGCCGGGTCTCTTGACGGGCCCGTCGCTTGAATTGCACCAGCGTCGCATGGAGGCACTCGGCGGCAAGGCCGTGTAACAACAGCCGGTATCCCGCCTGCAACGTCGACATCGGCACGAGCGGATGCTTGTTGTTCACGAGGCTGACGTACGACGGATCGCCGAGCAGCTTTGATGTGTAGATCGCGACCGTCTCGTCCAGCTGCAGCGAATTGCACGCGCGCCAGAAATCGCTGTCGGTCAAGAACAGCTGGTAGAGCGGTGTGTAGGTCTCAATCGCGGTCTCCAGGTCGATCACGTTGAAGGTGCCCGCCGGCAGGCTTTCGGCGTCGATCTCGAACGGTCCGTCCGTGATGCAGTCGAAGTTGAGATGCTCCTGCTGCGTCAGCGTAAGGCCTTGGGACTTCATCTCCCGATTCAACCGGATCAGGAAGTTGTAGATGTTCAGATCGTGCTTGAGGAAGACGTCGTCGATCAGTCCTTCGAGGTTGCGCGGGCGCAACGGATTCAGCGGGATCGACACGCCCGGGACGTTGCTGGCCACGAATTGGAGGATATCGGACCCGATGTGAAAGTGCCGAAGGATCAGATAGTTCGCATCAGGATTCCCGCCCACTGCACCGGCGTCCCGGCCGGCAATCCGACAGTGACCAGGATCCGCTCCAGCCACAGTGGCAGTCGCAGCGACCGGTGCGACAGTACGCGATGGTAGGCCAGATTGACGCCCAATCCGGCCAGCACGTAGTACGCCAGCGCGAACAATGCGAAAGACAGCGTCACTAGAAATGGCCGATCTCTTCGAGCTGCAGCGCATACAGGCGCGCGGTCACTTTCGCACACCGCACGATGTCGGCCACCAGTTTGTCGGTGAGAATGCCGGCCGCGATCGCGTGATCCAGGCGCCGAAAGTGCTGCACGTCGCTTTCCGAGTGGTAGAGGAAAAACGAGACAGCCTCGGCGGGCAGCCCGAGCCGCGCCTGGATCCGCTCGCCCCATTGTCGCGCGACGCGCTGGCCCAATCCTTCGACGATGAACATCGCGCCGACGAGATCGAACGGATTCTCCTGGCTTGCCCGCTGGAGCACGTACCGAGGACAGCGCCTCGCTGCCGATGTTCTTCGGCCCGCGCGAATTTCGTCGAGCGCGCCGCCTGCCATCGCGTAGTTGCGCTCGAGCATCTCGAAGTCCCTGTGCTCGTCGCTCGTGTGCGCGATGAACGCGGCGCGAATGGGAAAATGTTCCGGGGTGATGCTCGATGCTGCCCGTGCAATCCACCGCGACCCTTCGATCACTTGTTGGCGGAGGTTGAAGAGCAGCGCGCGGTAGTCCTCGATCGTGAACGATCCTTCGTACATCCTCGCGACGATGGGAACCTGCCGCAGCCGCGCTTCGAAATCGAACCAGACCTCGGCAAGCTGATGCACCAGCTTCTTCGCCAGCGGGTCGTCCGACGTCCGAAGCGATGGCGGTTCTGTCCGCGGCATCGACGCGCGCTCGACGGTTCTCCGCGCAGTGTGCCCGCCGTCGACCACCGTCAGCAAGAGATAGCCAAACAGAAATCGACCGCTCTCCGGGACGATGCAGAAGATCTTCTGGCCCGGTTCAAGCCTCCCCGAATACAGCAGCTCTTCCAGCAGCACGAAAATCGACGCCGATCCGACGTTGCCCGTCGACCGCAGATTGGTGAACCAGCGTTCGCGCGGAATCGTGAACCCGCTCCGGCACGCCGCTTCGTACGCCTCGTCGATGAACACCTGCGACGAATAGTGGACGACGACCCAGTCGATCCGGCCGGGATTCAACTGGCCGCGCTTCACCAGCTCCACCGCGCCGTGCACGGATTGTGCGACGACGTCCCCGAGCATCCGCATGTCCTGCCGCAAATTGATCGCGCCATCGTCAGCCGCCGCGTGGTAGCTCGGGTAATCGAGCCACGACGCGATTCTGCCGCCATTCTTCGCGGGTCCGACGTACATGCACGGCCCATAAAGATTCGCGCAGGACTTCAGCTCGATCCAATCGATCTCAAAGCACGGCCCGTGTCCTTCCGGCGCACTCCGCAAGACAGCCGCGCCCGCCCCGTCGGAGAGCATCCACCGCAGGAACTCCACATCGAATCCCAGCGATCCGCGCCGGACGTTTTCCTGTGCTTCGAACCGGCTGGATTTGAACAGGCGGCTCGCGAACTCGCTGGCGCACGCCACGGCCGTCCGCTTGCCGCTGCCCACGTGGAGCATCGCCGTTTTGAGCGCCATCACGCCGCTCGCGCACACGCCGTGAAGCGTGGCGATCTCGCACGGAGGAGAGCCCAGCTCCGCATGGACCATGCTGGCAAAACCGGGTATTGGATGATCGGCCTGGGACGTCGCGGCGGCCAAGAAATCGACGGCCGCCAGATCGTGGCGGCCCCGCTCGACGGCGCACCGCACCGCGCGCGCCGCCATTTCGGCATTCGAGATCAGGGTCTGCTGCTGCCTGTCGATTGCGTAGTAGCGCGCCTCGATCCCGTTCTGCTTCAGGACCCGGCGCCGCGCACGTGACGGTTTCCCGTTGATTTTCCCGAGATACTCTTCCATCGACTCGTTGTCGATCGGTTCACCTGGGAGGAACCGGCCCATGGAAGTGATGTACGTGCTCATTGCATTGTGTCGATGGCGGCCGTAGCGCAGCCCCCACAGTCATGCACTGACGTATCGGCATGACCAGCTTCGCTCTGTTCGCACGCGATCGCCGAACTGCTCGAAAATGCCGCGCGACGCTTGCGTGCGACCCGTGACATTTTTGATGCCCGCCGCCTGATTACAGTTTTCTCACTTCGTCACAAATCCTAAGCAGACAACCGAGTATCCGCGGTGGCACTTCACGTGCTCCCACTATCGCGTCGAGGAATGCTCCGCGAACGGACGCGTGCCTTGTTCAAGCGAAGTGAAATAATCCACATGTTTTTTTCGCGACACACGTTCGCTGTACCGCTCGTCGGCGATCTCGCGGCCGCGTGCCGCCATCGCGCGATACAGCGCGGGATCGTCCCACAGCGCGCAGACGGCATCGAACCACGGCTCGATCTCCTGTTCGCTCGGGAGCGTCGTCGTGGCCGGCGTCATCCATTCAGGAATCGGCAGGACGCGTCCGCCGCCACCCTTGCTGAAATCGCCGCCGATCACCTGCGGCAGCGATCCGCGATTACTCACGAGCGCGGGAACACCGTTGATCAACGCTTCGGCCGCGACTCGGCCGAACGGTTCGTCCCACACCGACGGCGCGACGAGCACGCGCGTGAGCGCCAGGTAATCGGCCGCGGTCGGCACGGGCGGCGCCGCCATGATTTGCGGGTACTTGCTGAAATCGAGTCCGCTGATCGCATTCAGCGAACCGCCGCTGCGCCCGGATTGCACGACGAGGACCGGAATGTCGGGACGCCTCGATCCGAGCATGTCGGCGAGCCGCGCAAACAGCATCAGCCCTTTGTGGAGCGACGGGTTCACGAACGTCACGAATGCGCGCGATTCGGCCGGCGCGACGACCGCGGACCAGTCGATCGGCGGCTCGATGGGCGTGCTGATCAATCCGATTTTGTCGCGATACACATCGGTCAGAAACTCGCTGCACGTGAACGCGCAATCGACATCGTCGAAGTACCGGCGGTCGTAGTAACCGTAGCCGCGCACGGCGAAGGCGGTCGTGATGCGTCGCTTCCGTGCGCGCGCCATCGCCTCGAGCACCATCGGATGGCCGTTGCAGGCGATCAGTTGATCGGGCGTGAAGTCGTCGAGAAGGCGATCGAGCACGCCGAGGTACTGCCTTCCTTCGCGCGCATCGGGTCGCGCCTCGTCGTTGTGGCGCGTCAACAGCAGCGTGACCGGCACGTTCTTCACGGCGTAGTGCACGACGGGCCGTTCCGCGGTGCGCGAGCCACCCGAACGCCTGGAACGATGTTGCGGCGGTTCGAGCGCGGTTGCGGGAACGCCGCGTTCCGCCAGGTGTTCCTCAATCGTGAACGTAACAGGGCTTTCAAAGCGAGCGGTCGTGAGGACCTGACAGTCATGTCCCGCGTCCGCGAGCCATTCGACGATCGTGCGCAAGCTCTGAGTGACGCCGGCTGTGGGATCGCTGATGCAGTGGTTGTTCACGAGGAGAAAACGCACGCGCAGAGCGTACAAACCGCGTAGCCGCACGTCAACAACACGCAAACGTCCTCAAGGAGCATTGACCATGTCTCAGGAAGTTCAGAACGGGCTCGAGCAGAACACGAAACAGCTGTTAGACGGACCACTGAAGCACATCAGGGTCGCGGCGTTGGCGGCTATGCTGCTGCCGCTCGCGTCGATTGCCGCCGCCCCCGCCTCCGCACAGACTCCCGCAGCATCGTGCTTGTCGGGCGGCACGTGCGGAATCGTCTTCAACGACACGAACGGCAACGGCATTCTGGACATCGGCGAGACGCCGATCGAGGGAGCGACCGTTTTCGCCTGCGCAGTTGTAACGTGTAACCCAGCCACCCAAGGCATGCCGGCGACGACGGACCTGAACGGAGAGTTCCAGTTCCCACCTGGCTCCGGGCTGCCGTCGCCCCTTATTCTCTTCGTGCCGATTACTAACGGCATACAAGCTTCACCAACTGGCCCCGACAACATTGGGACGTCGAACGGCTCCGGCTACAGCGTCGGCGCAGGCGTGCCTGGCTCCGCCGCGAACGACTTCGGCTTCACCACGACGGCTGTTGCCCAGCCAGGAACCGGAACGCCTGGATACTGGAAGAACCATCCTGAGGCGTGGCCCAACATTCCTCTGGTCGTCGGCGGCGTCACGTACACGAAGGCGCAGGCGGTCGCGTGGCTCAATAAGACTGGCAAAGATAAAACCGTGACGATGTTCCAGTCGTTGCTTTCCGCGATGCTCAGCGTCGGGATCGGTAACGACTCGACCTGCATCAGTGCCGCGATCGCTCAAGGCAACGCGTGGCTGATGACATACCCGCTCGGCAGCAACGTCGCCGGCGGCAGCGCGGCGTGGACGGTGGGCGATCCGATCCACATCACGCTGGACGCGTACGACAACGGCCTGCTCTGCGCGCCACATCGTCAGTAGCAGACTGGAACCGCAGAGCACGCAGAGATCGCGGAGAAGTTCTTTTCCGCGATCTCTGCGCGCCTCGCGGTTGATTCGTTATTGGGCCCGATGCCTTTTATAGGTCGTCGGGCTCTCTTTTTGCCCCGTGCTGTCCCCCAAAAGGGTCACACCACCTCGGCCAAAGCCTGATTTTCTAAGGATTTTGTGGCGCGCCGCTTGCGACATCCACAATCGAGGAGGTCGACTTTATGCGACGAATGTTTTCGGCCCTGCTCATGACGGCGACACTCGCAACACCGCTGGCGTTTCCCGCCGACGCGAGCGCCGGTCAGGCGACGACGACGGCGCGCGTACGAGTGCGCGTCTACGATCCGTACCGGCGCGACTACCACGCGTGGAATCAGCGCGAGCAGCGCGAATATCGCGCGTATCTCGCTGAACGGCACCAGGCGTACGTTCGTTATCAGCGACAACGGCTCGCTGAGCGGCGCGCGTATTGGCGCTGGAGGCACGAGCGCGAAGAGCGGCTCGAACACCGGCGTTGATGCAAAACAAAACGCAGGTCTAAAGACCTGCGCTACGGATACGGTCGCTACCGATACGGTGACGGGCGCGCAACCAGCCGGTTGCGCGCCCGTGTTCGCATAATCAGAAATGAAACTTGATCCCGAACTGAAATTCGCGGGGGTCGAGCGCGGCCTGCACCTGCCCGAAGCTGACGGAGTTGAAATTCGTGACCGGCAGCAGGAAATTCGCGTGGTTCAACAGATTGAAGACTTCGGCGCGCAGCTCGAGCGATCGCCCGCCGAAGCGGACGCGCCGCGACACCGTCGCGTTCACCGATTGAAAACCCGGACCCGTAATGCTGCTGCGCGGCTCGTTGCCGAACGTGAACGACCCCGGCGGGGTGAACACTGACGTGTCGAACCACTGATTCGGCGTGTGCGGCGCGTTCGCATTCGGATCGCCGCTCATGTTCGGCCGCTGATTATTCGTCGCCCCGATGTTCGCGTTGTCGATGCTGAGCAGCGCCGTGATCGGTGGGCCGCTCACGAACGAGCTGATGGTCGCCATCTGCCAATCGCGCAGCCATACATTCTGAAACGGCAACCCGTAGCTCAGGCTGATCACGAGCCGATGACGCCGGTCGTACGACGCGAGCCCCGAGTCGGCGCCGCGATTCGTAGGATCCTGGTTCGAGTATCCGTCCTGCGTGTTGTCGGTCGTCTTCGACAGCGTGTACGACGTCAGGAGCGAGAGCCCCTTCGACAGCCGCTGCTCGTATTTAGCCTGCAGCGCGTTATAACGAGTCACACCGGCGGCATCCGTCCAGGTAATAGTCGTGTAGTTGGGGAATGGCCGACGCGGCTGCACCGCGCCGGCGCCGGCCGGCGGCTGATTGAGATTGTAGGAGCTCGCCTGTCCGCTCGTGTAGGAACCCACATACGACATGTCGATGACGCCCCGCGATGAGATGGCCTGCTGAACGCCGACGTCCCACCGTTCGGTCCGGCCGCCGTGATACGACAGGTCGACGCCCGACGTGGCGAGCGTCCCGTTAGCCAGCGACGAGGGGAACGGATCGCTCAGTGAAATATTCGGCGACGTCGCCGACGCGTTGAACTGCCCCTGCTGCGAAATCGGCGCGGACGTATAGCCGCTCGGCTCGAAAATATTGTGAATGAGCGACTCGTAGTACACGCCGAAGTTGCCGCGAATCGTGTGATTGCCGGTCCCGGTCGGATCCCAGACGATCCCGCCGCGCGGCGCGAAGTCCTTGTAGTACTGATTCCGCACGCCTTCGGGTATCCCGTTGGTTCCTACGACAACCGCCTTGCCGAGCGACGGCGAGAAGGCGCCCAGAAGATTCGTGCTCGACGTGTCGGGCGTCTGGTACTCGTACCGCAAGCCGTAGGTCAGCGTGAGATTCGAGGAGACACGCCAGTTGTCTTCGACGTACGTCGCAAGCTGCCAGCTGATCTCATCGTTCACTGGAGGACCAATCAGGTTCGTGGTCGCCGACGGATAACCGAGCAGCAAATCGGCGACCGAGTTGCCGGTGTAGCGGCCAGTGAACGTGAACGACCCTTCGGGATTGCTGTCGTCGACGATGTCCATCCTGAAGTGGCGATACTCGCCGCCGATCCGGATCGAATGGTTTTCCTTGTTGTGCGTCACGGCGTACGCCGCCTGCCACAGCTTGTGCAGGCGGATGAACGGATTGGTGAACGGGGTAATCCCTTGATAGCCGCTTAGACTGATCGTCGGGGGGCCTCCCGACAAATTGTTCGCGGCTGTCGTCGCGGTGGTCCCGGCGACGAGCCCGATCGAGCGATCCCAGTTGTCCTGGTTTTGCGGCCACTTCTCGTTGTCGACGTGCCCGAAGCCGACGCGAAATTCCTGAACGGTCTGCGGCCCGAAGACGTGCGTCCACTCGCCGCCGATGTTGTAGTTGTGTTTGATGATCTGCGTCTGCGCCACCGGGAAAGGCGACGGGCTCGTATCGATACTCGTCTGCCAGTACCTGCGAGTACCGGACGAAGTAGCTGTTCGACGAGCTCGGCGTGTAGTCGACGCGGCCGCTGCCGACTTGCAGGTTGTTCGGCACTACGGGCGACGCAACGTAGTTGCGCGACGTGCCGGCGCTCGTCGGCGTCGGATACAGCAACGCAAGAATGTTGCGCGCAATCTGATTGATTTGTCGGTCTGGAATCTGATTGTTCGCAAACGGGAGGCCGGTGGTCGGATCCTTGATCGCCGGCATCCCGCTGAAATCGCCGCCGCGCATCGCCATCGTCGGAATCGTCGCCGTCTGAGTGACGCCTTGATGGTCGATCGTGCTCTCGTAGCCGCCGAAGAAGAACAGATGCTTGGTGAGCGGGCCGCCGATGGTGCCGCCGAACTGGTTGCGGTTCAGCGGCGGTTTCTCCGTCGCGAAATAGTTCTTCTGGTTGAATGCGTCGTTGCGGACGAACTCCCAGGCGTCGCCGCGATACTGCTGGCTCCCGCTCTTCGTCACCAGGCTCACGATGCCGCCGTTGGCGAACCCGATCCCGGCGCCATAGCTCGCGCCCATGATCGTGAACTCTTGAACCGAATCGACGGTGGGGTACGTCAGCGTTTCGCCGGTCGTGGGATCGTTGTTGTCGAAGCCGTCGAGCAGAAAGTTGTTCTGCGTGTCCTGCGCGCCGACGATGTTGATGCCGCCGCCGCGGCTGGAGAGATTCGAGTTCTGCGCCATGTCCTGTACGCCGGGGACGATCAGTCCGAGATCTCTGAAATTCCGGCCGTTGAGCGGCAACGCCACGATCTGCGCCTCGCCGACGACCTGCCGCATCGCGCTGTCCTGCGTATCGACGAGCGGCACCTGCGCTGTTACTTCGACCGATTCCTGCACGGTGCTGAGCTCGAGCCGAAAATCGACACGTTTGTTCTGGTTGATCGGCAGCGCGATGCCGTTGCGCTGAACCTTCTGGAATCCTGTCAACTCGGCCGTAATGTTGTACGTGCCGGGCGGAAGCAGCGACGCGTCGTAGTTACCGGACTGGTTCGTTACCGTGGTCCGGGTAAGGCCCGTCGCCGTGCTGGTAATCGTCACCGTCACCCCGGGAAGGGCCGAACTGGACGGGTCGGTAATGGTCCCCTGAAAGCTCCCGGTCGTGCTCTGCGCGAAGGCTGCTGCGGTTGCGATTGAGAGTACCGCTGCAATGATAAGGACGCCCCGGACGCACATAGCCCTCATGGACCCTCCTGAAATTCGCGCGAGTATAAGGGAGCCATAGCCAGGATGCCAGCGGTATACTTCGGATGGAGGCCGCGACGAATGAAACGGCTCGTGTTTGCACTCGTCGGTGCGGTCGCTCTGGCCGCGCCCCTCGCCGCCAGCCGCCACGAGCCACGAGTGCCGTCGCCAAAGCTGGCGCCCTCCCACGGGTCCAAATCAACATCTGCCGAACCGCTGAATGCGGTTCTGAACGAGTACTGTCTTGGATGCCACGACGCCGACGGCAGGGCCGGCGGCTTGTCGCTGCAGGATTTCGAGCCGGCGCAGGCCGACAAACAGGCCGAGACAGCGGAAAAGATGATCCACAAGCTGCGCGCCGGCCTCATGCCGCCGGCCGGCGCGCCGCGGCCGGACGCGGCGACGGAAAGAGCGTTGCAGTCGGCGCTCGAAACATCAGTCGATCGCACCGCGGCACTCGCATCCGTATGCCGGCGCGCCGGAGCTCCACCGCGTGAACCGCACGGAGTATCGCAACTCTGTTCGCGACCTCCTCGGGCTCGACATCGACGTGTCGTCGTGGCTGCCGCCCGATGAAACGGGACGCGGCTTCGACAACATGGCCGACGTGCTCGCGGTGACGCCGGCGCTCGTTCAGGGTTACGTCCGCGCGGCAGGCAAGATCAGCCGCGAGGCAATCGGCGATGCCGGCGTGGCGCCGACGATGACGATGTACCGCGTGCCGAAAGTGGTGAACCAGATGCGCCACGTCGACGGCGCGCCGCTCGGCACGCGAGGCGGCACTTCAGTCGTCCACAACTTCCCCGCCGACGGCGAGTACACGTTCAAGCTGACCTTCTATTACGACTTCTTGGAAACGCTGTACGGGCAGAGCCTCCCCGCGAACCTGCAGGGCCAGGAAATCGAAGTCTCGATCGACGGCGCGCGCGCAGCGCTCTTCAAGATCGATCCGAACATCCCGGAGACGAAGAACATCCTCACGACGCCGCGGATCAAGATCGCCGCCGGCCCGCATCGCGTGTCGGCCGCCTTCATCGCGAAATTCGATGGACCGACTGAAGACGAATTCCGCCAGGTCGAGCAATCGATGGTCGACATCAGCGCCGGCGTCCCGGGATTGATAGCGCTCCCGCACCTGCAGTCCATGACGGTCGCCGGCCCGTTCGTCGTCAACGGACTGTCGGAAACGCCGAGCCGCCGGCAGATATTCACGTGCACGCCGACGTCCAGCCAGGATGAGACGGCCTGCGCGCAGGCGATTATCGCGAGGCTCGCGCGCCGCGCGTTCCGCCGCCCGGCGACCGACGCCGACGCTGATTTCCTGATGGACTACTACAAGGAAGGCCGCAAGGAAGGCAGCTTCGAAAGCGGCATCCGCATGGCGGTGCAGGCGATCGTCGCGAATCCGAAATTTGTATTCCGGTTCGAGCGCACGCCGGCAAACGCGCGGGCCGGATCGAACTTCCGCGTCGACGACCTCGATCTGGCTTCCCGGCTCTCGTATTTCCTGTGGAGCAGCAGTCCGGACGACCAGCTCCTTACGATCGCTGCGCGCGGCCAGCTGCGCGATCCGGCAGTTCTCGAGCGCGAAGTTCGCCGCATGCTCGCCGACCGGCGTTCCGAGGCGCTTGTCGACAACTTCGCTGAGCAGTGGCTGCACCTCCGTCACGTGAAGGACGCCGATCCCGACACCGGGCTTTTCCCGCAGTTCAGCCGGAACCTCGGCGAGTCGATGACCGCGCGAAACGAAGCTTCTGTTCAACAACGTGATGCGCGAGGACCGCAACATCACCGAGCTGCTCACGGCCGACTACACGTTCGTTGACGAAGTGCTCGCCAAGCATTACGGCATTCCGAATGTGCAGGGCACGAATTTCCGCCGGGTCGCGCTCACCGATCCCAATCGATTTGGTTTGCTCGGTCAGGCCAGCATTCTCACGCTGACCTCGCTTGCGAACCGCACGTCGCCGGTGCTTCGCGGCAAGTACGTGATGGAAGTTCTGCTCGGCGTCGCGCCGCCCAATCCGCCCGCCGTAGTCCCGGCGCTCGCTGAGAATGTCGAGAACCAGAAGGCGCTGCCGGTACGCGAACGTCTCACGGAGCACCGGAAAAACCCGGCGTGCGCGGCGTGCCACAAGATGATGGACCCGATCGGATTGGCGCTCGAGAATTTCAACGCCGTCGGATTGTGGCGCTCCGTCGACAGCGGCGCGCCGATCGATCCGTCGGGACAGCTGTACGACGGCACGAAGCTCGATGGTCCGGTCAGTCTCAGAAACGCGATCGTGAATCGGTCCGATGCATTCGTCGGCAGCTTCACCGAGAACCTGCTGGCGTACGGCCTCGGCCGGCTCATCGACTATCGCGATCTGCCGGCGGCTCGAATCATCGAGCGGGATGCTTCCAAGAGCGACAACCGCTTTTCGGCGTTCGTCCTCGGCGTCGTGAAGAGTGTGCCGTTTCAGATGAGAAAAGCGGACGAGGTCGTGACGACCGCGGAAACGAGAACGCACGAGCCCGCGCGCCGCACGCGAAACCGGTAGGAGAGCTGATGTCCATGTTCATCACGCAAAAGCATCTGTCGCGGCGGACCGTTCTTCGCGGGATGGGTGCGACCATGGCACTCCCGCTCCTCGACGCGATGGTGCCGGCGCAGACGCTCCTGCGGAAAACCGCCGCCGCTCCGCGCACGCGGCTTGCGTGCATCGAGATGGTGCACGGATCGGCCGGCAGCACGCAGGAAGGGCTCGAGAAGCATTATTGGGTGCCGGAAAAAGAAGGCGCTGATTTCGACTTCACGATGATCCTGAAGCCGCTCGAACCGTACCGCGACTACCTCACCGTCGTCACCCAGACCGATCTTCGAGCAGCCGAAGCGTGGTCTGCTGCCGAAGAAGGCGCCGATCATTTCCGGTCGAGCGCGGTGTTCCTGACGGCCGCGCATCCAAAGCAGACGGAAGGTTCGGATGTTCGCGCCGGCACGTCGATCGATCAGCTCTACGCGCAGCGCTTCGGCGACGACACGCCGCTGCCGTCGCTGCAGCTCGCCATCGAGAACGTCGACGCGGCCGGTACCTGCGGGTTCAACTACGCGTGCGTCTACTCCGGGCCGATCAGCTGGTCGTCGCCGACAACGCCGATGCCGATGACGATCGACCCGCGCATGGCGTTCGAGAATCTCTTCGGCGAGGGCGGCACGGCGGCCGAACGCACCGCGCGGCAGCGCGCGAACCGCAGCATCCTCGACGGGATCACGCGCGAGATCACGCGGTTCCGGCAGCAGCTCGGGGCCGGCGATCGAAATCGCCTCAACAGTTATCTCGAGAGTGTCCGCGAGATCGAGCGGCGTATCGAGAAAATCGAACAGCACAATGCCAGCGGCGACGAGCGCGCCTTGCCGACCGCGCCGATCGGCGTGCCCGATTCCTGGGAGGAGCACGTCAAGCTGATGTTCGACCTGCAGGTGCTGGCATTCACGTCGGAGGTCACGCGCGTTTCGTCATTCAAGTTGAGCCGCGACACGAGCAACCGCGTGTTCCCGGAGAGCGGCATCAAGGCGCCGTTCCACGCGATGTCGCATCACGGATCGATCGCGTCGAAGATTCTACGAGTACGCGAAGCTGAACGTCTACCACATGTCGCTGCTGCCGTATTTCCTGCAGAAGCTGCGCGACACGCCCGACGGCGACGGCAACCTCCTCGATCATTCGCTGGTGCTGTGGGGCAGCCCGATGGGCGATTCGAACGTGCACACGCATCGCCGGCTGCCGGTTCTGCTGGCGGGCCACGCCAACGGCCAGGTGAAGGGCAACCTGCACGTCCGATGCAAGGACGAAACGCCGTACGCGAACGTGCTGCTCACGATGCTGCACAAGCTGGGAATCGAACAGGACGCGATCGGCGACAGCACGGGCGAGGTGGCGATATGAAAGTGATCACGATCGTCTTCAGCGCCGGACTGCTCGCCGGCGACCTGGCGTCGGCTGCGCCAGCCGACACGAGGCTCGTCGACGCCGTCAAGGCGCACGATGCCGCGGCCGCGCGCACGCTGATCGCCCAGGGCGTCGACGTGAACGTCGCCGACGGCGACGGCAGCACAGCGCTGCACTGGGCCGCGAGCAACGGCGACGCGGCGCTCGACCGAGGCGCTGTTGAAGGCCGGCGCGAGCGTGAAGGCCGTGACGCGAATCGGCGGCATGAGCCCGCTGTTCCTCGCGGCCAAGAGCGGGCAATGCGCAGATCGTCGACGCGCTGTTGAAGGCGGGTGCCAGCGCGACCGAATCGAACGCAAACGGCACCACCGTTCTGATGATCGCCGCTTCGTCCGGCAACGGCCCCACCGTCGGCGCTGCTGCTCGACGCCGGCGCGGATCCGAACGCGAAGGACGTCACGAACGGGCAGACCGCGCTGATGTTCGCCGCGGCGCGCAACAGCGCCGAGGCCGTGCAAGCTGCTGCTGGCGCGAAAGGCCGACCCGTCGGCGACGACGAAGGTCGTCACGTTGAAGCGCGTGCGCGTCGACGCGAACGGCGATCCGCTGCCCGAAAGCGAAGCGAAGCCGACAGCAGCCGCCGCACAACCGGAGAAGCTGCCGGGCGTGGGCTTCAACAAGGACGGCACGCCGATTCAGAGAAGCAACGACGAGCGCGTGTTCGGCGCGACGGTCGTCGGCGGCATGACCGCGCTGCATTTCGCGGCGCGCGAAGGACATGTCGACGCGGTGCGCGCGCTCATCGACGGCGGCGCCGACGTCAACCTCGTGAGCGGCGGCGAAAAGACGTCGCCGATGGTCGAGGCGATCATCAACGGTCACCTCGATCTCGCCAAGTTCCTGCTCGACCACGGCGCCGATCCGAAGCTCGCGAACATCGATCGCCTGACGCGCGCTCTACGCGACGATCGACATGCGCTGGCGCCACAACACGTGGTATCCGCAGCCGACGATCGAGCAGGAAAAGACCGATTACCTCGACGTTCATGACCGCAGCTGCTCGACCGCGGCGCCGACATCAACTTCAGGCTGGCGCGGAAGCTCTGGTTCCGCAAGTTCCGTTACGGCGACGACTGGGTCGAGCCGATCGGCGCAACCGCGTTCTGGCGCGCCGCGCAGGCGAACGACGTCGCGGCGATGCGCCTGCTGGCGGCGAAGGGCGCCGATCCGAACATCCCGACCACGCACGGCGTGACGCCGCTGATGGTGGCCGCCGGCGTCGGCTTCGAATATCAGGGCACGAACATCAACCCTGATTCGCGGCTGGCGGCGGTGAAGTACCTGGTCGACGAACTTCACGCCGACGTGAACAGCAAAGACGACAAGCACTACACCACGCTGCACGGCGCCGCGTATGTCGGCGACAACGAGCTGGTGAAGTACCTGGTCGCCAAAGGGCGCCGACGTGAAGGCGCGGGCGCGCGGACGCCTGGGCGGCACGCAGGGCGCCGAAGACGTGCCGGAAGGCACCGGCGACACGGTGGCCGACATGGCCAACGGACCGCGCGAGAAATCGCTGCTCCATCCGGAGACGGTCACGCTGCTCGAGGCGATGGGCTCGGAGAACTCGCACGACTGCCGATCGACCGCGTGCGTGAACAACACAAAAGCCGAGAAGCCGGCGGAGAAGAAACCCGGCCAGCAGTAGATGAGAACCCGGGGCGTCGCGTGCGCGCTGATGCTGCTCGCACTCGGCGCCCGGCTTTCGTCGCGCAGGACTACAAGGCCAACCTCCGACCAGACGATCCCGCGATTCAATACACCCGCGCACCGCTCGACGATCGCGGCTGCGCGGCTCGCGCACGCGCTCGAGCACGGCGGCGCCGTCACTCGACGCCCGATCGGGCCCGCGTCGGCGTCGTGACAGCACTGCTCGACGCGACTGCGACGTGAATGTCGACTCGCAGATGCTCGTCTTCTCGAAGACGAGCTTCAGGCCCCGCGCGTGTCGCCCGACCAGCCGCGCGCGATCTACTTCAGCGACGAGGTGACCGTGGCGTACGTGCCAGGTTCGCCGACGATTGAAATCACCGCGACGGATCCGGTGCAAGGGACGGTGTTCTACACGATGCCGGTCGCGGCAGGCGGCAAGCCCACGCTCGCTCGCGGCGAGGCGTGTCTGCGCTGTCATCAAGGGCCGAACACAGCGGGCGTGCCGGGCATCTACGTCGGCTCCGTCATCCCGGGGCCATCGGGTGCGCCGCTGCACGACGCGAGCGCGATCATCACCGACCATCGCACGCCGTTCAGGGATCGCTGGGGCGGCTGGTACGTGACCGCCCGCCGCGGCGAGCAGGTCGATCGCGCCAACGCGACGACGCTCGACCCGGAAGACGCGGAGTCGCTCGTGCGCGAGTCGCGGCAAAATCTCGCGACGCTCGCCGGCCTGTTCGATCCGGCTCCGTATCTCGCGGCGACGAGCGACATCGTGGCGCTCATGACGTTCGAGCACCAGACGCAGATGATCAATCTGATCACGCGGGTCGGCTGGGAAGCGCGGATGGCAGCACGCGACGGCAGGACGGATATTCACGCCGACTCGGCGCTGAACGCCGACATCGACGATCTCGTCGCCTACATGTTCTTCTCAGGGGAAGCGCCGCTGAAGGATCCGGTCGAAGGCGTGTCGTCGTTCGCACGCACTTTCAGCAGAACGCGGCCCGCGCGATCGACGCGGGCGATCGCTGCGCGACTTCGATCTGCGAACGCGCCTGTTCCGATATCCGCTCAGTTACATGATCTACAGCGCCGCGTTCGACGCGCTGCCCGAGATCGCGCGCCACCGCGTATATCGGCGACTGCACGATGTGTTGAGCGGCGCCGATCGAGGCAGCGCATACGCGCACATCGATGCGGACACGCGGCGGGCCATTCTGGAAATCCTGACGGACACGAAGCCGGACGTTCTGAAGTAGCGCGAGGCTCAGCGGCTAGCGCGAGGCTTTAGCCGAGCGTCAGCACGACACGCATTTGTGATTGTTCTTCGCACCGAGCTTCTCGAGGAGCGCGATCGTCTCGGGAAACGGCTGGACGCGCTGCACGGGCCCGTTCGCCACGTCGACGGTCGTCTGACCGTGGCGATTGACGGCTCTCACATTCGCTCCCTTCGAGATCAGATACACGATCATCTCGTTGTCGCCGCGCGATGCCGCGTTGTGAATCGCCGTGTTGCCCTCGGCGTCGACGTCGTTGACGTCCGCGTGGCACTCCTCGACGAGATACTTCACGGCGGCCAGCATGCCGCCGGGCGCGACGTGGTGCGAGTTGCCGGCGAACCCCTTGCTGTAGCCGGGGCCGGCAGCGGCAAGGAGCGCCGACATGTTCGGCCCGCCGATCGGCAGCGCCGGCAGACCGGAAATATCGACGCCGCCCTCCGGACTGTCCGGGTCGCGCCGTTCGGGCGCTTTGATTGTCGGCAGCCGAGGGTCGGCGCCGTTTGACGACGAGCAGCCGCATCGCGTCCACGTCCGCGGCGTACGCGGCGCGCCAGAACGCGGTCGCGCCTGCTTCGTCGACGTTCGATTGATCGAAGTTGTAGCTGGAATACCAGATCTTCCGGTTGATGCGCACGTTCGGATCGGCGCCGTGCTCGAGGAGCGCGCGCATCAGATCGAGATACGAGCACTGCTGCTGCAGGTGCGCCCGGGGCTGCGGATAGGCGGCCTTCGGCGCCCATTGCACGTTCACGGCCGCGTACAGCGGCGTCGTGCCGGCGTCGCTCGCGCAGTTTCGGGATTCGCGCCGTGGTCGAGCAGGTACATCGCGAGATCGAACTGTCCGTTGATCGTCGCGACGAGGAGCGGCGTCGTGCGATCGGCGGGGCTTGAAGCGTTGATGTTCGCACCCGCGTCCACCAGGGCGCGCGCGGATTTGAGGCTGCCCTGCCGCGCCGCGAAATGCAGCGGTGTGAGGCCGCCCTGTGCGCCAATCAGTTCGTTGTAGCGAAACGGCCTCGTGATGCCGGGGACGTCAGGCGGCTTCGGTGCTTTCGCATCGGCCGGCTTGGTCGTCTCCGCCGGAGGAGCTTCGGCCGGCAGCCGCGCCGATTGTCCGGCCGTCGGCGGCTCGGGCAGAGCCAGCGCCTTCAAATCCGTGAAGGCGGAGGCGATGTTCGGATCGGCGCCGCGTGCTGCAAGCAGCGCGACGACGTCTGACCGGTCGAGCGCGGCGGCGAACATCAGCGCGGTCTGGCCGTAGGTCGACTCCTTCGCATTCGCGTCGGCGCCGCGGTCGAGCAGCAGCTTCACTGCGTCGGTGCTGCCCGTCTCCGCCGCCAGCATCAGCGCCGTTGCCCCCGTGGACGTGCGCGCTTTTACGTCAGCGCCGCCGTCGAGGAGCGTGTTCATCAGTGCCGCGTCGCCGGCGCGGCTCGCCAGATGCAGCGCCGTGTACCCGCCAAGGCGCGTCGTGGCGCGCACGTTGGCGCCCGCGAAGAGCAACATCGACGCCAGTTCGGCGTCGCCGTGCAGCGCTGCCCAGTGCAGCGCGGTCATACCGTCGGGCTGCGCGGCGCTCACGTCGGCGCCTTGCTTCAGCAGCGTATGAATCGCGCTCGCGTCGCGCCGTTCGGCCGCGTCGGCGATTGGCGCGCGGGCCGCCGCCCGAAGCCATATTGGCAGCGCGAGAACCGCGACGAACCCGACGCACGCTGCTTTCGAGAGCCGCTGCCGGCGCATATCGCTCTCCCTATGCCCCTGAGCCTCTGAGATCGAGCGGCGCGGTGCTATCCCCAAATCGTTCGACATCGTCCGCGCCGAGCGCGTGAAGCGCGGCGAGCATCGCGTTCGCCATCGGCGCGCCATCGTCGGCCTTGACGTGAAGGTTGCCCTTGAGCGCGCCCCCCGCGCGGCCGGCGAGAAACAGCGGGCAGCGCTTGTGGTTGTGAAGATTCGAATCGCCCATCGGCGACCCGTAGATGACCAGGCTGTTGTCGAGCAGCGTCCCGTCGCCGTCCGATGTATTTCGCAGCTTGTTCAACAGGTACGGCACGAGGCTCACGTGATACGTGTTGATCTTCTGGAACTCGGCGATCTTGTCTTCTTTTTCCTGATGGTGGGAGATCGGTATGGAACGCGGATGTCGACCCGCTGCCAGGAAACACACGATTGGACACGTCGCGGCTCAATTTCAACGCGAACACACGCGTCGTGTCGGATGCGAAGGCGACCGCCTGAAGATCGAACATCAGCTTCACGTGCTCCTCGAACGAGTCGGGCACGCCGATCGGCGCAGCCGGAAGCTCGCGAGGCTCGCCGCTCGCGTTGTAGGCCTCAACTTTCTGAATGCGCCGTTCGATCTCTCTTACGTCCTCCAGATAGTCGCTGAGACGCGCGCGGTCCGTAGGGCCGAGCGTCAGCTTCAGCTCGCCAACCGCGTCGGTGACCCAATCGAGGATGCTGCGATCCTGCCTCCGCCGCGCAAGCCGCGCTCCTGGAGTCGCGCCGACGCCAAACAGCTGATCGAAGACAACGCGAGGATCTCTGATCATGGGCAGCGGCTGCTTCGGCGAGGCCCAGCTGATCGAATCGGTGTAGACGCAGGAGTAGTTGTACGAGCAGCCGCCCGCCTGATCGATGTTCTCGATGCACAACTGCATCGACGGAATCGGCGTCTCCTGCCCGATGCGAGCCGCGTAGATCTGATCGAGCGACGTTCCGGCGAGCACGTCGGATCCTTGCGTCTGCTTCGGATGCGTTTGCGTGAGATACACGGCGGACGATCGGAAGTGGTCCGCGCCGATTTCAGACGCGGCGAAGGCTTCTGCGCTCCGGCAGTCGGTATTGCTCACGATCGTCAGCGCATCCCGGTACGGTTCGAGCGGCGCGAGGCTCGTGCCGGCGAGATCGAACTCTCGGCCGACCGCGGAGGGAGACCACATATTCTTCTTCAGGCCGAACACCGTGCTTCCCGCCGCGCCGTGCACCATTTCAATCGCGATCAGGCGCGTCTTTGGCGAGACGGCGCTCGCCCATGCGTTGCCGGCGGGAACCATCGCCTCGAGAAACGGCAACGCCGCGGTGACACCCAATCCCTTCAGCACGGCGCGCCGGGAGAGGTGTTTGCCGGTAAGAAACATGTTCAGCCCTCTAATCTAGTGATCGGGTGATCTGGTGATTGGGTGATTGATTGATCAATCGGCCCCAATCAATCACCAGATCACCAGATCCCCAAATCACTAGATTTCGTGTCCCCCGAGCTCATTCGGAAGGCGCTCGTCGCAACGATTCCCTGAATGAACGAGGACATGCGGTAATTATTCGACGCTGCGCTGCGGACGATCGCGCGGACCGCCGGCATGTCCGCGGCTTCGATGCGGCGTCCCAGCGCGTATGTCATCAACCTCTCGGTAAAGGCCCGAAGCACGACGTCCTGATGCTTCAGCAGCGCGTCGCGAAGCCCGGACGGACCGTCCATCACCGTACCGTCGTAAAGCACCCCCCGCGAATCCACCGCCGATTCGCCGTCTTTGATCCGCCACTTGCCGGTCGGATCGAAATTTTCGAGCGACAGCCCGATCGGATCGATCATGCGGTGGCACGAAAGGCACGCTGGATTCGCGCGATGCTCTTCCATCCGCTGCCGGACGGACAGCATTTTTCCGCCAGCGGTGGCGCTCGTCGCGTCGAGCAGTGGCACGTTCGGCGGCGGCGGCGGGGGCGGCGACCCAAGCAGTACTTCGAGAACCCACTTTCCGCGCTGCACGGGCGACGTGCGGTCCGGGTTCGACGTGAGGGTGAGCACGCTGCCGTGGCCGAGAATTCCGCGACGATTCTCTGGAAGCGCGACGCGCCGAAAATCGTTTCCGGTGACGCCCGGGATGCCGTAATGCCGCGCGATGCGCTCGTTGGCGAATGTGTAATCAGCCGTCAGCAGATCGAGCGCGCTGCGATCTTCCCGAATCAGGCTGTTGAAGAACAGCTCCGTTTCCTGTTTGAACGCATCGCCGAGCGTCTTGTCGTAGTAGGGATACTGAATCGGATCCGGCATGACCTTGTCGAGGTCCTGCAGCCGCAGCCACTGCGCGGCGAAACGCGACGCGAGCGCGTCCGCTTTCGGGCTCGCGAGCATCCGAGTGACCTGCTTCGCGAGCACTTCGGGCGCGCCGAGCGTGCCCTGAGCTGCGCGCGTCAGCAGATCGGCGTCCGGTCCCGTATCCCATAGAAAAAACGACAGCCGTGACGCGAGCTCCAGATCGGTCACCTTGTACGGCTGGCCAGGCGGCGCGCTGGACGGCGCCGGCTCGAGCCGGAACAGGAACTGCGGGCTCGCCAGAATCGCCTCGACCGCGCGCGCGATTCCGTACTCGAAGCCGTGCGTCTCCCGCCCCGCTTCGTAAAAGCGCATCAACCGCGCGAAGTGGCTAGCGGTCACCGGGCCGCGGAAGGCTCGCGTCGCGAGCGTCCTGACGATCTCTGCCGCGCAGCTCGACGAAGTCTCGGCGGACGTCGGCCGGCACACGAAGACCCGATGACGACTCGGCGTGTCGGACACACCCGTGACGTGCAGGGGGCCCACGATGTTCAGCGATCGCAAGTGCGGCAGCGTCGTGATGCCGTACGCCGTACCGATCTCGGTATCGGCGAGCGTGTGATCGATCGGCGCGATGAGATCGTTGATCGGGTCCTTCGAATCGCTGAATGAAGGCGGCCGTTACGCGCGCGGAGCCAGCCTTCACGTGAATAGGCGCCGTCTTCAGCGACAAACCGCTCTTCTGTTCGCTCATCCGAGGGTCGATGTCGAACAGTGCGACGCGTTCGCCGTCGATCGACACTTCGACCTGTTCGCCGGTGGCGGTGCTGCCGTAAAGCAGCCCCAGCGGTTCGGCGAACATATCCATCCTGAACACGTAGTCGCCGTCGGCTGCGAACGTGTGCACGACCGAGACGCCGCCGCGCGTGCCGAGCGGCGCGCCGTCCGCGCGCTGCAGCTGCGAGGCGGTCTTCGGCAGCTTGTAGCTCGCTTCGCTCGGCGTTGCGTCCACGTCGCCAAGCGCGAGCGCCGTGACCCTGCTCGCCGCGCGAAGATAGCCTTCCATCAGCGCCGGCGAAAATGTCTGCGCGTCGGCGACGTTGTCGAAGCCGTTGCTGATCGTGTCGGGCGGCAGGAACGCTGACGGATCGACGTCCACGTCGAGGAGGTCGCGAACAGCTCGCGCGTACTCGGCGCGATTCAACCGTTGGAATGGACGCCAGCCGGGATTCGGATGGCGAACGGCGGCGGCGTCGATCGTGTTCTCGAGCGACTCGGCAAACGCGAGGGTCGTCGCCGCGTCCGGACGCGTTGTCGCCGCGGGCGGCGGCATCATCCCCGCGCGCAGCTTACGAATGATTTTCTCTGCGACCGCTGCCTGCGTCTCCGCGTGCGCCGGGTCGAAGTCGTTCAGCGAAAGGCCACCGGCCTTGCCGTCGTCGTCGTGGCATCCGGCGCAGTACTCGTTGATGAGCGCCTTCTGTGAGTCCGGCGACAACGTCGCGTGCGACGTCGCCATGCGCGGGGTCGCCGGGCGAGTTGCCGTGCGCTGCGTCGTCTGGCCGTTCACTTCGAGCACCGCGACGGCTGCACACGACATCGCGACCGCGGCCCGCCTCAATAACCGTGCTCGACCGTTCACACGCACCACCGCCGAAGTATAGAAGTTTCCCGTGGCGGCCGCATGCGTTTTGCGACTCGAAAAGCAGCGCTTTGCCCCGTCAGCGGCCCACCGAGTGTCGCCGTTGCGACTCTGCCGCCCGATATACTGATCGAGGAGTCTCGATCTGGACGTCTATCTGGTCGACGGAACCTACGAGCTGTTCCGTCATTTCTACGCGGTGCCGTCCGCGCGAGACGCGGACGGGCGGGAAGTCGGCGCGGTGCGCGGCGTGCTGACATCCATCCTCGGGATGATTAATGGCGGTGCCACCCACGTGGGGGTTGCGACCGATCACGTCATCGAGTCGTTCCGAAACGACCTCTGGCCCGGGTACAAGACCGGCGCCGGCATCGATCCAGACTTGAAAGCCCAGTTCCTTCTGCTCGAGGAAGCGCTCGTTGCGCTCGGGGTCACTGTGTGGCCGATGGTCGAGTACGAAGCCGATGACGCCCTGGCGGCGGCCAGCGTGGCCGCCGCGGAATCAGCCGGCGTTGCACGCGTGCTCATCTGCACGCCCGACAAAGACCTCGCGCAGTGCGTGCGGGGCACGCGCGTCGTCCAATTGATCCGGCGCACGCGGACCATCAGGGCCGAAGCCGATGTCGTCGCGAAGTTCGGCGTGCATCCGGAATCGATCCCCGATTACCTGGCGCTCGTCGGCGACGATCAGGACGGTTACCCCGGGTTGCCGGGGTGGGGTGCGAAATCGACGGCGGCGGTGCTCGCTCGCTACAGGCACCTCGAATCGATTCCAGACGACTGGCGCACATGGGGCGTCAACGCGACCGGCGCCGCGAGTTTGTCGCGAACGCTTGCGCGCGAGCGCGAACGCGCGTTGCTGTTTCGCGACCTCGCAACGCTGCGCACGGACATTCCGCTGTTCGATTCGATCGACGAGCTGCGCTGGAACGGACCGACATCAGCGTTCCCCGCGCTCGCGGCGCGCCTCGACGCGGCAGTGACCGATCCGAGCCGGACGCGCGGCCGCACGGTGACGGCGTGAAATGCGCTCGGCGTGAGATACGCTCGGCTAAAGCCTCGCGCTACGACATGGTGTCGCGCGAGGCTTCAGCCGAGCGAATCAAATATCGATGTAGCGCGACGCTTCAGCCGAGCGAGTCAATCATCGGTGTAGCGCGAGGCTTCAGCCGAGCGATCGATTGATCAGCGCGTCGTATTCCGCTGGCGTATCGACGTCGAGAAAAGCGCCGGGGTCATCGACCTGGACATCGCCCGCGGCTGACGCATACTTACGGACGACCGGCTTGATGCCGTGCGCCGGATCGGCGCGCCTCAATGGATCGAACAAGGTGCGGTCGATCAGCACCGGATGGCCATGTCGATCGCCCGACGTCGGCCGGACGATGAGCGCGTGCGTTTCACGATAGCGATCGACGACAGCGCGCACAGTCGCCGCGCTGACAACCGGCACGTCCACGAGCGTCAACATCGCCGCCGCGACGCCCGGCCGATCGACGACCGATAGACCAGCGATCACGGACGACAGTTGGCCAGTTGCATACTCAGTATTGAGAACGACACGGGCCGGCAGACCGCTCCTCTCGAACGTTGCCGCGACTTGCTCCGCCTCGTGCCCGACCACAATCACCACATCGTCGATGCCGGCGGCGAGAAACGTACGCACGATGCGTGTGAGGAACGTGTCGCCGCCGTCGAGCGGCAGCATGGCCTTCGAGCGGCCCATCCGCGTCGAAGAGCCGGCGGCCAGGACGATGGCCGGGATCATGCGCGTGCCCACCGAGTGCTATATTCTCGGAGTCCCATTCCGACTGCTTCGAGCGTGAACAGACACATGGTGCGCATGGAGTGCGTCGACAATCTCTCGTTCATGAAGCCGCTCACCGACGGTAGCATGAACCTGATCGTTACCTCACCTCCGTATAATCTCGGCAAACAATACGAGCGGCGCACGACGATGGAAGCGTACGTCGCAGAGCAGGCACAGGTGATTTCCGAATGTGCCCGGCTGCTCCACCCGCGCGGTTCGATCTGCTGGCAGGTCGGTAACCACGTGAACGACGGCGAGATCTACCCGCTCGACATCGCGATCTACGGTGTGTTCAAGGCTCTCGGATTCAAGCTGCGGAATCGCATCGTCTGGCACTTCGAGCACGGGTTGCATTGCTCGAAACGGCTGTCCGGCCGCTACGAAACAATTCTCTGGTTCACCAAGACCGACGATTACACCTTCAACCTCGACGCCGTTCGTGTGCCGTCGAAGTATCCACAGAAAAAGCATTTCAAAGGACCAAGGCTCGGCGAGCTCTCCGGCAATCCTCTCGGAAAAAATCCGGGCGACGTCTGGATATTTCCGAACGTGAAGAACAATCACGTCGAGAAAACCGTGCACCCTTGCCAGTTCCCTGTGGAGCTCGTCGAGCGTCTGGTGCTCGCGCTCACGAACAGCGGCGACTCAGTGTTCGATCCGTACATGGGCGTCGGCTCGTCGGTCGTCGCCGCAATGAAGCACGGCCGACACGGGTACGGCTGCGACGTCGTCAGCGACTATGTGAGCGTCGCCTGGCATCGCGTGAAGGCGTTGCGCGCGGGCGCGCTCAAGACGCGGCCGATGGGAAAGCCGGTCTACGATCCGACGCACGCGCGAAGAGCGCGAACGACTCCGGTATAGAATCAGCGGCATGTCCGATGTCGGCCTTCACATCCGCTGTCAGCGCTGCGGCACCGAGATGGAAATGCGCGATCCGGGTCCCGGCATGGCGTGGACTCCGGATCAATTCTGGGTGTGCCCGCGCTGCGGCCGCCACTTCTGGTCGACATATCCGTCGCCGAATCGCGAGAAGATCAAACCCGCCGAGCCGACGTCATGAATCATCTGAGTTTGTCTCCACTTATGAATCCTTACCTCCTCGACGATGATGATCCTGATGACCCCGATGAGGACGACGACGACGACTTCGATGAAGACGACGAAGGCGAGGACGATGAAGACGAGGACGATGAGGAGGTCGAGACCTGGCAGGTAGCCCGTTTACCCGATTCCCGCTAAAGGACGGGCTCAGCTTGACTTCGGGCGGTTGAACTGCCTAGACTGGCGCGGATTTTCCAGCTCATCTTGCAGCTGGATCCACTCGGCCGGCTCGCGTCCCGACGGCGGTAGTTCCTCGCAGGCGCCCGTACCGGCTGAGTTCCCTTGGGATGTCCCTGGGGGTTCGGAACGGAGGGCTTTCGGGTATGCCAACCGGGACAATCGCTCGGCTGCTCATCGACAAAGGCTTCGGGTTCATCCGCGACGAAGGCGGGATCGAGCACTTCTTCCACCGCAGTTCGGTTCGCGGGGCGGTGTTCGAGCTGCTGCGTGAAGGGCAGCGCGTCGAGTTCACTCCCGAAGACTCCGGCAAAGGGCCGCGCGCCGGCGACGTCCGCCTCATCGAAGGCTGATCTCGGCTCCTTTCAGCGCACACACCGCAGAGTTCAGATCATCGATCTGGACTCTGCTCGTTCGTGGCCTTCCGCCATCAGCGCACTCTCACGTCAGCTGATCGTCCAACGACCGCGAATGGAAGCGAATGGGGCCCGGTGGTCCTCCCGGTCTTCAAAATCGGTCGCTCCCCGCTCACGCGGGGAGGCTGGGTTCGACTCCCAGGCGCTTCCGCCATCGTTGACGTTCGGCTAAAGCCGGACGCTACACGACCCGCTCGGCTGAAGCCTCGCGCTACGTGCGCTGCTCGCGGTACGACTGACCCGAATGTAGCGTCCGGCTTTAGCCGGACGTCAGCAGCGCGACGACGCGATCGGTGTCCGACAGGTTCTCGAGCACGACGTCGGCTCCAGCGGCACGCAGTTCTTCGACGGAATGACTGCCGGTTGCGACCGCAATCGATCGCGCGCCGCCGGCCTGCGCACATGCGACGTCGAGCGGCGTATCGCCGATCACGACCGACGCTGACGCGGGCACACACGGTCCGCCGCATTCGGCCACACGATCGAGCGCCCGCGGCAGCAGCCCGTTGCGATCGGGCGCGTCGTCGCCGAACGCGCCACAGGCGAAGTAGCGCCAGAGATCGAAGTATTCGAGCTTGATGCGCGCCGCTTCCTCGTAGTTGCCGGTGAGCAGCGCGAGATAGACGTCGTCGCGTGTCGCGAGCACATCGAGCAGGTGGCGTACGCCCGGCATGACGCCCTTTCGCGGACCCGGCTGCTCGAGCTCGCGGCCAAGCCTCGCCAGGTACGCGCGCCGAAATTGCGCAAGCGCCGCCGCGCTGGGGGAAATCCCGTGCGCGGCTGCCGCGTCGGCGAGAATCCACGCGTCGGTGCGGCCGGGCATGTGAATGCCCTCGAACGCATTGCGGATCGAAAAAAGATCGTCGAACGCGAGCGCCATCGCACGGGCACCCGCGCCGCCCGTGAGCACAAGCGTGCCGTCGATGTCGAAGAGAAGGATTGTGGGCGCTGCCGGCGCGCCGTCGCGACCCGTCAGCCCTCGCTGCGGACGTTGCCGGCGCGCGGCCCTTTGGCCGACGGCTCCTCGTCGAAGCTGACGCGCTGGCCTTCGCTCATCTGGTCGAAGTTTCCCTGGACCGAGCTCCGATGGAAGAACCACTCTTGTCCGCCGTCGTCGCGAATAAAGCCGAATCCTCTATCCCGGACGAGTCGCTTGATCGTGCCGCCTGGCATTCGCGTCTCCTTGGGCACATCGGTGCCCAGGACGCAAATATCAATTTTCATTCCACCTCAACATCGGCCATACGTGGGCGGAATATTGAAGAGGCTGCCGCTTCAGCCGCGTCCGAGCGACGAAAACGGCTACGCCTGTGTAGGCCGCTACTTCACGTTCACGGTAATGACGGAGCACGCACCCGCCACCGTGTTGTGGAGATCGTCGCCAAGCTGGAGCGCGAGCTTGTGCTTTCCAGGTGTCAGCTGCGTGTCGAACTCGGTCTCGCCTTTGCCGAAATGCACCCAGGACGGCGTCCCCTTCACGATCGTCTTTCCGGCCGGCAGGCAGTTCTGATCGATGCCGACGTGGTAATGCGTCATGCCCGGACGCGCCTTGGTCACGTCACCGGCGGGCACCGGTGAGATCTCTGTTCCCGACGAGCCGAATTTCATGTGGACCGGGCTGGTAACGGTCGCGCCGCTCTTAGGCTCGACGAAAAACACGCGTGCATGTTTGGCGACCGCCTTGGCCGGTTTCTTCGCTTGCGCTCCCAGCGCGACGGCGCTAGCGGCAACCAGGACACCCGTGAACAGCAGTCGATTTGTCTTCAGCATGAGCGATTCTCCTTGGCGCACATTCTAGCCGAGAGGCAGGTCTAAAGACCTGCGCTAAAAAGCGCGAGAGCAGGTCTAAAGACCTGCGCTACGAGTGGCGGTTGCGAAGCCAGGCTCGAAGGCTCGAGCGACTGAGAACACCGGTGGCCGGCTCGAGGGTGAGCACGCGGCCGCCGACTGCGCGCGCAAACTCCCTGTCTGCCGTCACGGCGACGACCGCTATGCCGCGGCGGCGCGCGATTGCTCCGATGTCGCGCGCCAAATGCCGCGACGTGCTGGCGCGGAACATTCGCGGTCGGATGCTCCGCGACGAGCACGGCAGGGTCGAGCGCCAGCGCACGCGCGAGCCGCACGCGGACACGTGCGGAGCCATCCAGCTCGGCGATCGCCCTCGACCATTCGGTCGCTGCGAGCCCCGCTTCCGCGGCTAACGCTTCCGCTCGCTGACGCACATCGTCTTGAGGTGGCTCGATGTCCAGCGTGAACGGCACCGCCACATTCTGGATGACGGACAGCGCGTCCAGCAGCACCGCACGCTCGCTCACGATACCGAAGCGATCGACGAGCGCGAGCCAATCCGCGCTGTCCGAGATCGATTCTGTCGGGCGGCCGAACAGCGTCACTCCACCCGAATCGGGCAGCGTCGCACCGGTGATCAGGTTGACGAATACTTCGGCGGCGACCTGGTCGATGCCGAGAATTGAAACCTGCTCGCCGGCGCCGACGCTGAGCTGTGCGACGCGGAGCGGCCGGAGTCCATGATAGTTCTTTGAAACGTTCGCGAGCTCGACGACCGCGGTCACGAGCCGCGCTGGACGATGACCTCGTTCACTTCGTCGACGATGCGGCTGGAAGCGGCGAGCGCGTCGACCTCGATCTTCGCGGCTGCGAGGTTACACGCGATCGCGCCGTAGGCGATCATGCCGTGCACGATCGGCGGCATCACACCGGTGTCCACGCTCGCGCCGAGAATTGCGGCGACCATGATGGCCGCCATCGCGAAGGTCCCCATCGAAAAAACCGGCTTGCGCGCCACGGCGATGCGGCGGTAGTAATCGCCGGTGACGTTGTTCTCCGCCATCGCATCCTTCACTGCCTTTCCCTTGCCGATGAGATAAAACATCATCATCGAATGGGCGAGGAGGAGGATGAGCGTCGAGAAGATGCCGAAGGAAACGTGCCGCGCGATGTCCGTGCCGCGCAGGCCGAGGACCGTCGTCGCTGCGAGCCCGACGAAACCTATGCCAACGGCCGACAGAAGCGCTTGAGCCACAGTCGCCTATTGTACGGCGTCAGCGACTAGTTTCTTGATGCCGCCGGACCAACGCGTCGAAATGGACGCGCGGCAAGGACACGACGCCGGGGTGCACGGCGCCGTGCGATTCGTCGGCGTGGTAGTCCGAGCCACCGGACACGGCGAGACCGAGCCGCTGCGCGAAATGCAGATACCGCGCGCGATCGAAATCATCGTGATTCGGGTGATACGCCTCGATGGCGTCGAGCCCCGCGTCCGCAAACTGCGGAATCCACTCGTCGTGATCCAGAAGGCCCGGGTGCGCGAGCGAGGCGAGGCCGCCGGCCTCGTGAATCTTGCGCGAACACGTCGACCGGCGACAGCGACGGCCGCGGCACGTATGCGGGCCGCCCGTGCGACAGCCATTTGTCGAACGCCAGGCCGGTGGACGCGACGTAACCCGCAGCGACCATTGCGCGGGCGACCGCCGGCCGTCCAATGCTCTTCGAGGGATCGTCGACAACCGGCCGAACGATCGCGTCGGCGTCGAGCGGCATGCCCAGCGCGTTCAAGCGTTCGACTACGTGACGGATCCGCTCGACGCGGCGGCTGCGCTGCGCGTCGAGAAACGATCGCAGCGAAGTCGATGCGACGTCGACGAAGTACCCGAGCACGTGCACGTCTTCGTCGTGAAGCATCGAGCTGATCTCGATGCCGGCAACGAACTCGATGCCGGCATCGGCGCAGGCGCGGGTGGCCGCGGCGCAGCCGGCGATCGTGTCGTGGTCGGTGACGGCGAGAACCTCGAGGCCCGCTGGCCGACGCGCGCGCGACGAGCTCGGCCGGCGTGTTGCGGCCGTCGGAGGCGGTCGTATGGGTATGGAGGTCGATCACCGGCCGGGCTTTGCGGAGCTTGCGGGCCGCCCGCGCGCGCGGCGCCGCCGCTCGACGAGCGCACGGTACTCGCGAATCAGGAGATCGCGGTGCTCGCGTTCCTCGTCGGCGAATTCGAGGAAGATGCGCTTGCCTTCCGAGTCCTCGAAGCGCTCGCCGTACCGCTTGAAGAAGCGATGCGAGCCGCGCTCGCACTCGATGCCGACAAGCAGCGCCTGCTCATCGTCGACGCCCGGCTTCAGCTGTTCGGCAGCCGACGCGAAGAGCCCGCTGGCGGCGCCTTTGAAGAATAGAAATGTCGGACGCGACTCGAGCTGCGGATCGGCGGCGACGAGCTCTCGATAGCGCTTCTGAAGCGTCGCGAGATGCTCGCGCTCTTCCGCGGCAAGCTTCGCAAACACGCGCTTGCCGCGCGGGTCGCGCGTCGAGCGAGGCGGCGCGCTTGTAGAACTGCAGCCCGCTCGTTTCGGTGGCGATCGCCATCCGCAGCGCGTCGCGCGCGAACACGGGCTCGGTGGTCGCGCTCGTCGCTTGCCGGCGTGGCCGCGCCGGTGCGGCACGTCCTCGCACGTGCCGTGGATCTGGACGATCGTTTCTGAAGGCGTGAAGCCGCGCAGCGGCCGCGACTTCCTCGACCATCGACTCGACATCCGAGCTCAGAAATTCGGATGAGCGATGGCAGACGTCGCAGATGAGATGAAAGTGCCGCGGACGCCGGTACGACGGTTCGAACCGCGAGCGTCCTTCGCCGAAATCGACTTTGCGCGCAAGCCCGCCCTCGACCATCCACTGCAGCGTGCGATAGACGGTGGCGCGGCCGATGCCGGCTTTGATCGCGGCGGACGAGATCAAAAAGGTCATCGGCGCTGAGATGACCTTTTTGACGGAGGAAGATGTCGAGGATATGGTCGCGTTTGCTGGAGCGCTTGCGACCAGCGGAAACTGCCGCGGCTGGCGCTCGGGCCAATTACTCGACGCTGAAGGACGAGCCGCAGCCGCAGGTCGACGTCGCGTTCGGGTTCTTGATCGTGAAGCCGCCGCCCGTGATCGTGTCGACGAAATCGACTTCGGCGCCGTTCAGATAGCGGATGCTGATCGGATCGACGAAGAGCTTCACGCCGTGCGACTCGAACACCTGATCGCCCGCGCCCTGGCCGTTCTCTTCGATCATCAGCCCGTACTGGAAGCCCGAGCAGCCGCCGCCCTGCACGAACACGCGCAGGCCGCTGCCGTCCTTGTTTTCTTCGGTCAAGCAGCTCGGTGATCTTCGAAGCCGCCGTTTCTGAGACGTTAATCATGCCAACATTATAGCAACAGCCATGGCCCACGTGCCCGTTCTGCCCAGAACCCGCGCAGATCTGCTCGAAACGGCCGAGCGGCGGTGGGCAGCCGTTTCGGCCGCGCGACCCGACCTCGACCCGGCCGTTCAGCTCCAGCGCCGCCTCATTTCACTCGTGATCGACCTGGCGCGCGGCAATCGACGGCGGTCGCCTGCCCGGCTTTCGCTCCCGCCCAAGTACATCGCGGCGAAGCTGGCGCGCGGCGTGCCGGCGCTCGCAGGCGAGCCGGTGCCGCTGCCGGTCGCGGCGCTCACGCCGTCGGTGCTGCGGTTGTGCGACGCGCTGGCCGAAGGCGGCGCCGGCGAAGCGGCGCGGCACATCCGCGAGGCGATCGCAACGGGCGCCATCGAGCCGGTGTCGCTCTTCACCGCCTCGCTTGCGCGCGATCAGAACGCGATTCGCACCGGCGCATCGCACCGGGGGCTCGCGCCCGATCTCGTGTGGCTCGTCGCGGAACTTGCCGTCGGCCCGTTCGTGCACGCGCTCCAGCAATCGCTGTTCGGCGGACAAGGCGCAGCCGCGCTTTCGACTGGAGCAACGGCTACTGCCCGACCTGCGGCTCGTGGCCGGCGCTCGCCGAGGTCGTCGGCGGCCACCGGATCCTTCGCTGTTCGTTCTGCTCGATGGCGTGGGAGCTGAAAACCTACGCGTGCATTTACTGCGAAGAAAGCGGCGAACCGTTCGTCACGGCTGCGCCGGACGAGGAGCGAAAGGACCGCCGCGTCGAGGTGTGCAGCGCGTGCGGCTCGTACCTGAAAACCGTCGACCTGCCGGAACTGTCGCCGTTCCCGCTGCTGGCCATCGCCGACCTCGAAACGATGGATCTCGACGTCGCCGCGATGGAGCACCATTACCAGCGACCCGCGCTCAAGGAATTCGCCGTCCGCCGCTGAACCTGGCGCTGCGCGCGCGCTTTGCTACACGCCAATCGTCTCGAGGTGCTCGCCGCTCTCCTGCTCGACGTCTTTGTGCAGCGAGTTGCCGTGCGCATCCATCGTCACGATCGCCGGAAAATCGTTCGACCTCGAGATGCCACATCGCTTCCGGCGTGCCGAACTCGAGCAGGGAAACGCCGGTGACACGGGTTGATTGCACGCGCGTAGAACTGCGCCGCGCCGCCGATGGCGTTCAGGTAGACCGCACCATGTTCCTTGAGCGCCGCGAGCGTTCTTGGCGCCCATGCCGCCTTTGCCGATCACCGCGCGCACGCCGTAGCGCTTGATGATTTCGGCCTGATACGGCTCTTCGCGAATGCTGGTCGTCGGTCCGGCTGCCGTCACGCGCCAACCGGCGTCGCCTTCCTTCATCACGACAGGGCCGCAGTGGTACAGAACCGACCCGCGCAGGTCGACCGGCGGCGCGATTCTTCATCAGATGCGCAGTGGACGGCGTCGCGGCCGGTGAACATCGGACCAGAAATCAGCACGACGTCGCCGACCTTTAAGCGCCCGCACCTGTTCGTCGGTGAGCGGCGCACGCAGCGCGATCTCGCGGCCGGTCCGCACGAAGCCGGACTGATCGAACATCGGGATGATCGGATTCGAGGGATCGCGATACAGCCAGTTCGTGATCGCACCGGTCGAGGAATCGAGCATGACGCCGAGCCGGCGGAACGCCCAGCAGTCGTACGCGACCGATACGAAGAAGCTCGCCGGCAGCCGGTTGAGCGCGCCGATCTTGCAGCCGATCAGCGTTACTTTGCCGCCAAAGCCCATCGTCCCGATATCGAGGTCGTTCACCGTTCCCATGATCGACGCTTCGAGCTCCGCCAGCCGCGGGTCGGTGTTCACATCGTCGAGCGTCCGAAATAATTGTTCCTTCGCGTGCGTGTAGCCCGACGTGCGATCGCCGCCGAGGCACACGCCGACCGCGCCGGGCGCGCAGCCTTTGCCTTGCGCGTTCCAGACCGCGTGCAGGATGCATTTCTTCACGCCGTCGAGCGTCCGATCGGCACGGCCGAGATGCGGCAGCTCCACCGGCAGCGCGTATTGCGCGTTCGTGTTCTCGCAGCCGCCGCCTTTCAGGATCAATTTGATCTCGATCGCGTTCTTGTCCCATTGATCGAAATGAATGATCGGCGTACCCGGCCCGAGGTTGTCGCCGGAGTTCTTGCCGGTGATGGAGTCGACGGAGTTGGGCCGGAGCTTTCCCTGTCGCGTCGCTTCGGCAACCGCGGCGCGGATTTGCTCGCGCATCCAGATCTGATTCGCGCCCACCGGCACGTGTACCTCGAAGGTCGGCATTCCGGTGTCCTGACAGATCGCGCCCTCGTTATCGCACGCCAGGTCGATGTTCTGCGCGATGATCGTCAGCGCCTGGCTCGAACGCGTGCCGGCTGGCTCACTCGTGAGCGCGGTGCGCATTGCGGCGCGGACATCCGGCGGAAGATCGGTCGAGGTACGAATGATTAACTGCAGCACAGACTCGAAAAAAGAGGGCAGCATAGGAGGCCAGTATACTGGGCTGGTGGCTAGGGCTGGTGACTGGTGAGCGCCTTCCGGGTTGAACGCGATCCGCTCGGCGAGCTGAACGTCCCGGCCGACGCGTACTATGGCGTGCAGACGGCTCGGGCGGTCGAGAATTTCCGCATCAGCGGGCTGCGCGCTCCTGCCGATCTCGTCATCGCAACCATCCTCGTAAAAAAGGCGGCGGCCGAGGCGAACGCGTCGCTCGGCCGACTCGACTCAGAGATCGCGCTCGCCATCGTCGATGCCGCGGACGAGATTCTCTCGGGCAAACTTCGCGATCAGTTCGTCGTCGACGTGTATCAGGCCGGAGCGGGCACGTCGCACAACATGAACGCGAACGAAGTGCTCGCGAATCGCGCGGCCGAGCTGCTCGGCGATGTGCGCGGCACGTACACGCGCGTCCACCCGAACGATCACGTCAACATGGGTCAGTCGACGAACGACGTGTTTCCGACGTCGACGCGCCTCGCGCTGCTCCTCCGGGCGGGTCCGCTCGTGACGTCCGCGCAGCGCGCTCGCCGATGCGTTCGCCCGTAAGGCCGATGATTTCGCCGGCGTGATCAAGACCGGACGAACTCACCTCCAGGACGCGGTGCCGATCACTCTCGGGCAGGAATTCAGCGGCTATGCCGAATGCATCCGGCGCGGCGCCGAGGATGTCGCGTCCGCGTCGGAACAGCTGCACGAGTTGAACATCGGCGCGACCGCCGTCGGCACCGGTCTCAACGCGGGCGAGGAGTACCGTCGGCTCGTCGTGCAGAATCTCTCGCGCTATACGAAGCTGCCTCTTGTGCCGGCGTCGAATCTCTTTCGGGTCACCCAGAGCATGGGCGACGTGCTCGCGTATTCCGGCGCGATGCGCCGGCTCGCCGTGGAGCTGGGAAAAATTGCGAGCGATTTGCGGCTCCTGAGCATGGGTCCGCGCGCTGGTCTGTCGGAAATCTCGCTGCCCGCGGTGCAGCCGGGCTCGTCGATCATGCCGGGCAAGGTGAATCCGTCGGTGCCCGAAATGGTGAACCAGGTCTGCTTCCAGGTGATTGGCTGCGATACGACGATCGTGATGGCGGCAGAAGCGGGTCAACTCGAGCTGAACGTGATGATGCCGGTGATCGCGTGGAACGCGATTCACGCGTCGACGATCCTGCGCCGGTCGATGAAGGTGCTGCGAACGCGGTGCGTCGACGGGATCACCGCCAACGAAGAGCGGGCGCGCGAGCTCCTCGAGAGAAGCACGGCGACCGCGACGGCACTCAGTCCGCATATCGGGTACGCAAAAACCGCGGAGATCGCGAAGGACGCGGTGAAAACCGGACGCACGATCCGGGAGCTCGTCCTCGAACGTGGACTGCTCGACGCCAAACGGCTCGACGAGATTCTCTCGGTCGATGCCATGACGAAAGGCGGAGTCGTCGGGGAGAAAAGGCGGGAGTGATGCGAACTTGCGAACTGAAATCAGCAGCCGCCCTCGCAGTTTTCGTTATGGCTGCCTCACCTGCCCTTCCCGCCCCTCCTGCCCTCCAATCCAAGTCGCGCCTTTTCGCGCCCCTGGACCTCGGTCTGCTCGAAGCACCCGATCGCGATCAGTGGCAGAAGCCCGATCAGATCATGGACGCGTTGAACATCGCCGACGGATCGGTCGTCGCCGAGATCGGCGCGGCAGGCGGTTGGTTCACGGTGCGGCTGGCGCGGCGCGTTGGGCCGAACGGGCTCGTCTACGCGGAAGATATCCAGCCGACGATGATCGACGCGATCGAACGGCGCGCGCAGAGGGAGAATCTGCGCAACGTGCGAACAGTCCTCGGCGGCGAAACCGACCCGAACCTGCCGGGCGGTCTCGATGCAGTGCTCATCGCCGATACGTACCGCGAGATTGACGATCCGGTTGCGCTCTTGCGAAATGTGGCGAAGTCTCTCAGGCCGCAAGGACGCGTTGGCGTGGTGGACTACAACGCGGGCGGCGGCGGGCCCGGACCCGCGCCGGATCAACGCGTCGATCCTGATGCAGTGATCAAGGCCGCGACGGCGGCGGGACTGCAGCTCGTGGCGCGCGAAGCGCTGCCACCGTTTCAGTACGTGTTGGTGTTCGGCCGGCCGGTGACGCGCCAGAGCGCCGGCATCGCGCCGGCGGCCAGCACCAGCTTCAGCAGGTCCGGCACGATGAACGGCGTCAGGCCGGCGGCCACTGCGCCCGAGAAACCGCGCGACGGCGCGACGAATATCGCGAGCCAGCACACGCCGCCAGCAAAAATCACAGCAAGTCCAACGAGCATCGCCACGAAAGACGGGGGATACCGTCGATCGAAGCCGCGCTCGGCGAGCCAGCCGGTCACGAACGCCGCAGCCGGATAACTGAGCAGATAGCCGCCCGTCGGTCCCAGGAGCCGCGCCGCGCCCTGCGGCAGCACGGGCGATGCCGCAAAGAGCGGCACGCCGGCGATCCCGAGCGCCAGATACAACAGCTGGCTCGTCATGCCCAGTCGCGAGCCGAGCACTGCGCCGCCTACGAGCACCACCATCGGCTGCAATGTGAATGGCACCGGCGTGAAGGGCAGCGGGATGCTGATTTGCGCAGCGGCGGCGGTCAGCACGATCATGAACGCGACGGCGCCCGCACGCTCCGCAAACCTGAGTGCGCGCACATCGTCACGGGTCACGACGCGCGTGAGTAGAGTCGGCTGCATGACGGAATCTTAGTGTATGCGTACCGCACTGACAATCGCCGGCAGCGACTCGAGCGGCGGCGCCGGTATCCAGGGCGATCTCAAGACGTTCGCCGCGCTCGGCGTTTACGGCACGAGTGCCGTCACCGCGGTCACGGCCCAGAACACGACCGGTATCCTCGGCATGGAGCCGGTTTCAGCCGATCTCGTCACCGCGCAGATAGAAGCGATCGCCGGCGACATCGAGCTCCACGCGGTGAAGACCGGAATGCTCGCAAACGCCGCGATTGTCGAAGCGGTGGCGGCCGCCGTGGAAGAGCTCGATCTTCCGAATGTGGTCGTCGACCCGGTGCTGGGTTCGACGAGCGGCACACCGCTGCTCGACCGCGACGGTGTCCAGATGCTGATTTCCGATCTGCTGCCGCACGCGCGTGTTGTGACGCCGAACATCCCCGAAGCCGAAGCACTGAGCGGCCGCCGCATCAATTCGCGCGACGATGCGCGCGAAGCGGCGCGACGGATCCACGATCTCGGGCCATCGGCCGTCGTGATCACCGGCGGCCACGCGCCGAAGGCAAAAGACGATCGGAAGTCGAGTGTCGTCGATCTCCTGTTCGATGGACGCGAATTCATCGAGTTCAGTACGGCGTGGATCGACGGTCCGAACACCCACGGGACCGGCTGCGCATTCGCGTCGGCTCTGGCGGCGTATCTGGCACGCGGTGAAGCGCTGCCGCAGGCTGTCGAGAAGGCGCAGCGGTTCGTGGCGCGAGCCATCGGCGCGGGCCTCAGCATAGGGCGGACCGGCGAGGGCCACGGTCCGCTCCACCATTTCTGGGGCGGTATACTGGAGGTGTGACGGTGCCGCTGCTTGCAATCGGCCGAGAGCGGCTGGACATCGAGCCGCTAGTGGCGGCGGTAAAAGGCGACGCCGACGGTGCGATCGCGACCTTTCTCGGTCTCGTGCGAAACCACAACATGGGCCGCGGCGTTCACCACCTCGAGTACGAGGCCTACGCGCCGCTTGCGGTGAAGGCGTTCGAGCGCATCGCGCGCGAGATCGGCGATCGGTGGCCCGACACACGGCTCGCCCTTCACCATCGTGTGGGCCGGCTCGAGGTTGGCGAAGCCAGTGTTGCGATTGCCGCCTCATCGCCGCATCGGGCGAATGCGTTCGCCGCATGCCGCTATGCGATCGAGCGCGTGAAGCAAATCGCGCCGATCTGGAAGCATGAATTCTTCGACGGCGGCGACGTGTGGATCGAAGGCGCCACCGCCGATCCAGACGATGAGCGCGCCAGGTCGGAGGCGGAGCGCGTCGCGTGCGCGTGACCGTGAAACTGTTCGCGAGGCTTCGGGATATCGCAGGCGCCGAAGAGTTGACGCGCGATATGCCGGCTGGCGCGACGATTGGCAACGTCTGGCGCGCCCTTGCGGCTGAATTTCCGGGGCTCAGCGAGTACCGAGCGATCGATCTCGACTGCGGTGAACCTCGACTACGCGCGAATGAACACGGAAGTGCAGGACGGCGACGAGATCGCGTTCCTGCCGCCTGTGTCCGGGGGATAACAAGAAGCAACCGCAGAGAGCGCTTGAGCACGCAGGCAGACCAGATTTTCTCTGCGATCTTTGCGAGCTCCGCGGTTAAGCGTGACTTTATGCTCGACAAACTTGCCGGCGAAGAACAGCGCTACGAAGAGCTGATGCGCTTGCTCGGCACGACCGAGGTCCAGAGCGACCCGTCTGCGTTCCGCAAGCACGCCAAGGCGCTCGCCGAACTCGAGCCGCTCGTCGCAACGCTTCCGCGATTACAAGGCCGTCGCACGCGACCTCGCCGGCGCTGAGGAGCTTGCCGCGTCGGGCGACGCCGACATGCGCAATATGGCGAAGGAAGAGATGCGGTCTCTGATCGCGCGCCGCGACGCGCTCTACGCGGACCTGAAGGTTCTGATTATTCCGAAAGACCCGAACGACGAGAAAAACGTAGTGCTCGAAATCCGGGCAGGCACGGGCGGCGACGAAGCGGCGCTCTTCGCCGGCGAATTGTTTCGCATGTACAGCAAATTCGCCGAGCGCAACGGCTGGCGTCTGGAGCTGATGTCGAGCAGCGACACCGGCGTCGGCGGGCTCAAGGACGTCATCGCGACGATCGAGGGACGCGGCGTGTACAGCAAGTTGAAGTACGAAAGCGGCGTGCACCGGGTGCAGCGGGTGCCCGCGACCGAAGCAAGCGGACGGATTCACACGTCGACGGCGACGGTGGCGGTGCTGCCGGAAGCCGAAGAGGTCGACGTGCAGATAAATGATAAAGACCTGCGCATCGACACGTTCTGCTCGAGCGGCCCCGGCGGACAGAGCGTGAACACGACGTATTCAGCCGTTCGCATCACACACATCCCGACCGGCGTCGTCGTGTCGCAGCAGGACGAGAAATCGCAGATCAAGAACAAGGCGAAGGCGATGAAGGTGCTCCGGTCGCGGCTGTACGAGATGGAGCTGCGCAAGCAGCAGGAGGCGATCGCGAAGGATCGCCGCAGTCAGGTCGGCACCGGCGAGCGCTCGGAGAAGATCCGCACGTACAATTTCCCGCAGAATCGGATCACGGATCACCGGATCAACTTCACGACCCACCGGCTCGTCGAAGTGCTCAACGGCGACCTCAATGAGCTGCTCGACCAGGTCATCACGCACTACCAGTCCGAGAAGCTCAAGGACGCGACTGCCGTCTGATCAGCGGTGACCATACGACAGCGCATCGCCGCGGCCCGCGCGAGGTTGCGCGATGCCGGCATCTCGCCAGACGAGGCCGACCTCGATGGACGCCTCCTGGCGGAACACGTGTTGGGGTGGACGCCGGAGCGGCTGCTGATCGATGAAGGGCACGCCGAAACGCCGGAGTTCAGCGCGCGCTACGACGTGCTCGTCGAGCGCCGTGCCCGCCACGAGCCCATCGCGTACATCGTCGGTCATCAGGAATTCTGGGGCCTCGAGTTCGAGGTGGCGCCCGCTGTCCTCATCCCCCGTCCGGAGACCGAGCTGATCGTCGAATCGGCGCTCGAAGTGATACCGCGCGATCGGCCGTGCGATGTCGCCGACATCTGCACGGGCAGCGGCTGCATCGCCGTCGCGCTCGCGAAGGAACGGCCGCGCGCCCGGATCGTCGCGATAGAGCTGTCGAATGCCGCACTCGAAATTGCCCGACGGAACGCCTCGCGCCACGGCGCTGCGGATCGCATCGACTTCGAGCGCGAAGACCTGTTCGGCGACAGCGGCCGCGCGTTCGATGTCGTCGTGTCGAATCCCCCTTACGTCGCGGAGGCAGACCGGCCGTCTATTCAGCCAGAAGTGCGAGACCACGAGCCGGCCCTGGCGCTGTTTGCCGGGCCCGATGGACTGCACGTGATCCGGCGTCTCGTCGGGGAGGCGCCTTCACGCCTGCGCGCCGGCGGCTCGCTGATTTTCGAGTTCGGGTTCGGGCAGGCCGACGCTGTCGAGGAGTTGATCTCGCGGACGCCGGGCCTCAGAATGATCGAGCTGCGGCGCGACCTGCAGAACATTCCGCGCGCGGCACTCGCGCGACGCGAGTAGCGCCGCGCAATATATATGTAGCGCGAGGCTTTAGCCGAGCGAGGCGTCATGTAGCGCGAGGCTTTAGCCGAGCGAAAATGATATGGATTGTCTGTTCTGCAAGATCATCAACCGCGACATTCCGGCGAAGATCGTCTACGAGGACGACCGGGTGCTCGCCTTCAACGACATCAACCCGCAGGCGCCCACGCACGTGCTCGTCGTGCCGAAGCGTCACATTGCGACCCTCAGCGATCTCAAGCCCGAGGACGACGGGATTGTCGGCGAAGTCGTGAGGCGCGGCGCCGCGATCGCGCACGAGCGCGGAATCGCGGCGTCAGGATTCCGCACCGTCTTCAATACGAACAAAGAAGCCGGCCAGACCGTGTTTCACATCCATCTGCATGTCATCGGCGGCCGGCCGATGCATTGGCCGCCGGGGTAGTGGCTCCGCTCGGCTGAAGCCTCGCGCTACATCTGAAGTCCGACACGCGAGGTTGACTTCGCCTGTCTAAGTACGTTATCTACATAGCGTGCGGATGACGATGACGACGACGCTCGTGTTGCAGGCGATCGCCAGGGGCCACAAGTATGGCTTCGACATCGTCGATGTCACTGGCTACCCGACGGGAACCGTGTATCCGGCGCTGCGGCGGCTGGAATACGCGGGTTACCTTCGATCGGCGTGGGAGCGCGAAGCGACGGCGTTCAAAGATGCCAGACCGCAGCGCCGCTACTACGAAATCACAGCCGCGGGCGCGAAGGCACTCGCCGCTGCCGTCGGTACGCTCCGAACCCTCGGTGCATTGAACCCGCTCGCACGGCCGGCCCGATGAGACCGCAGGCGCTCGCGCGGCATATCGTCCGGCTCGCGTCACAACTGGTGCCGGCGTGGCGGCGCGACGAATGGCGCAGGGAGTGGGACGCCGAGCTCGATCAGCAGACGCACGAGCGCCCGGACACCGCCGTCGCGCGGTCGGTCGGATCGATTGCCGACGCGACAACGATGAGAACGCAGGCGATGTACCTGGATTTGTGGTGGGGCGACCTGCGATTCGCCTGGAGGAATGCTGCGAAACGCCCCGCGTTCACGTTCCTCGTGGTCAGCACGCTTGCGCTCGGCATTGGCGCGGTCAGCGCGGTGTTCGCGCTCGTGGACGGCGTCCTGCTGCGCCCGCTTCCCTATCGCGACCCCTCGCGCGTCGTATTCGTCTGGCAGACGCTGCCGAAGGCGAACGCGTTCGAGCTCGAGGCCACTCCGTTCGACTACGGCGCGTGGCACCGGGCTCGAACCTTCGAGGCACTCGCGCTGATCTCAACCGGGAGCTTTACACTGACCGGCAACGCCGAACCGGAGCGCGTCCGTGGGGCGCGGGTGACGTCCTCACTTCTGTCGCTGCTCGGCATTCGCCCACAGATGGGCCGCCAGTTCACTCCAGCAGAGGACGCAGACGGCGCGCCGCCTGTCGCGATTCTCAGCGACGGGTTATGGCGCCGAAGATTCGGCGCAGAGGGAACGATTCTCGGCCGCCTGGTGGCGATTGACGGCGTGCAGCACACGATCGTTGGCGTGATGCCGCCCTCGACATTTCTGCCAGGTCCGCTCGCGGGCGACGACGAAGTGTGGCTGCCAGCGCGCATGGCCCCTGCGGAACGGGATAACGCAATCAGCCACAACTACACCGTCGTCGGCCGGCTGGCGCAGGACGCGACGCTGGCACAGGCGGCCGGCGAAATGACGACGATCGCCGCGACGGTCGCCGCCGATCATCCGGATACGCATCGAGGCATCGGCGTGCGGCTCGTACCGGTTTCCGAGCAAACCGTCGGCCAGGTCCGGCCGGCGCTGCTCGTCCTGCTCGTGGGCATCGCGCTATTGCTGGTGATTGCCTGCGCGAACGCCGCCACGCTGCTCCTGGCGCGAGCATCCGATCGCCAGCAGGAGCTCGCGCTGCGCATGGCAATCGGCGCGACCGGCGCGCGGCTGCTGTCGCTCGCGCTCGCCGAAACGCTTCTCCTTGCGGTCCTCGGCGGCCTCGCCGGGCTGGCGGTCGGCGACTGGACGCTTCGTGCGCTCCTGCCCATGTTCGCCGACGCGCTTCCTGCCGGCGCGCACGTCGACGTGGACGCTCGCGCCGCACTGGTGACCGCGGGTTTGTCGGTCGCGATCGGCGTGGTGCTCGCATTCATGGTGGCGGCCCACAAGCCGACGGATCATCTCGTCGAGTCGCTGCACTCCGCCGCTCGCACCACGGGTGGCGCTCGCACGCACCGCTTGCGCGGAGTGCTCGTGAGCGTGCAAATCGCGCTCGCCGTGCTGTTGCTCGCCGCGGGCGGCCTCATGATCAGGAGCGTTGCGCGGCTTCGGCACGTGCAGCCCGGATTCTCGGCTGATCATCTGCTCACGTTTCGCATCGCGCTGCCGGAAGAGAGCTACGGCTCTGCGGACCAGCCCGCTCGCTTCGTCGACACCCTGATCGCACGGCTGCAAGATCAGCCGGGGATTCTCGCGGCCGCTGCCAACTCCCGGCTCCCGTTCGCTGGCTCTCGAGGCGCGAACGGCGTCGCGATTCAGGGACGGCCCACCGGGCCCGGTGATCTTCTCGTCATCGACCAGCGCGAGGTCACGCCCGCTTACTTCCGTACCGATGAGCATCCGTCTCGTCCGGGGACGCGAGTTCTCGTCGCGAGACGACGCGCGAGGCGAAGCGGTCACGGTCATCAATCGGACCATGGCCGAGCGGTTCTGGGCGGGCGGCAACCCGCTCGATCAGCACGTGCGGGTTACGGGCGGCGACGAATCGAGCAGCTGGCTCCGCATCGTCGGCATCGTCGACGACGTGCGCCATTCGAGCCTGGCGCGTGAACCGGTTCCCGAGATGTATCGCCCGTACGCGCAGATGCCGATGCGAACGTTCAGCGTCGCGATCCGAACCGTGGACGATCCAACGGCGGTTGCCGGCTCGGCGCGGAGCCTCGTGCAAGCGCTCGACCGCAGTCTTCCAATCTACGACGTGCGCACGATGGAGGCACGCATCGCCAACTCGGTCGCGCAGACGCGCGCAACCGCGTCGCTGCTGCTCGCAACCGCGCTGCTGGCGGCGCTGCTCGCTTCGGTCGCGATTTACGGGTCAATCTGGTACGCCGTGGCGGAGCGGATTCCTGAAATCGGAGTGCGGCTCGCGCTCGGAGCGACGCCGCTGTCCATCTGTGGCCTGGTGATCGGCCGCGCGCTGCTGCTTGCGGCGGTCGGCGCGGCGGTAGGCGCCGCGCTCGCGTTGGCGCTCACGCCTCTGCTCGGAACGATGCTGTTCGAGACGAGCGCCGCCGATCCCGCGACATACGCTGGCGTTGTCGGCGGGCTGCTCGCGCTCACGATCGCAGCGAGCGTGGCACCGGCACGCCGCGCCATGCGTATCAGCCCGCTCGCGGCGATTCGCCATTAATCGAACGTAGCGCAGGTCTTCAGACTTGCGACCCACCTACGCAGGACTAAAGTCCTGCGCTACGGGGCTGCGGCGGTGCTTCCAGCAGATAGGCACCCTTGCCGTCCGCACGGTCGAGGGAGAAGTCGACCGCACGGTAACCGCGCGCGAAATACGTCGTGAATATCTCGCGTGTGGCGAGCCGCCAGCGCATGGCGAGCTCCGGCGCTGAAGCGAGCATCTCCGTGAATCCGACCGGAATTTCTACCAGGATGCGCCGCGCGGCGAGCGTCAGATCAACGTCGGCGCATTCCCGTGAACCGCCGACGCGGTTGGCGCTCGGTGCACTCGAAACCTCGTGTGCACGCACGACGAGCTTCGGACCGGCAATCCGCCGCTCGACATGCGGCCTGCGAATCCACCATTCGGCGACGAATCGATCCGTCGGGTTACCGCGGTGGAGCACGCTCGTCGAGGCGCCGTAGATGTTCTCCTCATATTCGTGCGCGACGACGCCGAGCCTGGCGAAATTCAGGTGCGCGTTGAACGCCTGCAGCGGATCGTAGGTCCACTCGATCAGATCGATTCCCATTGCGAGGGCCCGCTCGCGCTGCAGCAGCTTGAGCGCAACGCCCACCCCAGCGCTGCGGTACGCGTCGAGCACCCCGAGCATGTGCGACCACTGCGTCGTCGTACCTTCCTTGATCGCAGGGAAGGAATAGACAAACGCGATCATCCGGTCCCCATCGAACGCGCCGGCGAGAATGCCACCGCGCTTCACCGTGACGGCGAAGATCGGCACGGGCACGACGTCGCCGTAACCGACACCCCAGATTTCGCGCTCGAGCTCGACGACCTGCGCGAACTCGTCCAAAGTCGTTAGATCGTGGTACGTGAGAGTCGGCATCTGGTGATCTCGCGATTGGGTGATCTGGTGATTGGGTGATCTGGTGATTGATTGGGGGATTGGATGATTGGGCGATTGATTGGCCACGATATTGTCCATCGTCCAATCAATCACGTCCATCGTCCAATCAATCACCCAATCACCAGATCACCCGACCACCAGATTCCTGGTGAGCAGCTCGTCGAGCGACGAGATGACCGGCACATGTTTCGCCGCGAGGTCGCGCGCCTGCGGATGGTCGCCGTCGCCGCGATGCAGAAGAACCGCGTGCATCCCGGCTGCAAGCGCACCCTCCACGTCCTGCCGGACACTGTCGCCGACCATCATCGCGTCGCCAGGCGGAACGTTCACGAGCTGGAGCGCCGCCGCGAAGATGCTGGCATGCGGCTTCATGAAACCGTGTTCGGAAGAAGAGACCGCGCCCGCAATCAGCCCCTGCAGCTCGAAGTGCGATTGAAACGACGCGAGGCAGCGGTGCGAGTTGGAAATCAAACCAATGCGGACTCCGTGCGACGCGAGCCCGCCGAGCACACGCGGGACTTCCTCATAAAGTTCGAAGTGCTGACAGGCGGCCCACTCGGCGTAAATCTCCCGGGCGCACGCATCCACCGTCGGACCCTCGCCGCCCATGTGCTCGATGATCCGGCGCGTGTAGGCCACGTAAATCTCGTGATCGTATTTCGTGTCCTCGGGCGCGTCGAGGAGCGGAGCCGCACTGGCTACGGCGTGGGCGAAGCGCGACGCGTCGACGTCCATGCCGTATCGCGCACAAAACGCACGATAGCCTTCGCCCCGAAAGGTCGGGCCCGGGTATATCAGCGTGAAATCGACGTCGAAGAACACGGCGCGAGTCATCTAGCCCACGTCGTCGCTGTAAGGCCCTGCGATCACCACCGTCGCGCGCTCAGGGTCCACGGCACGCCGCGCTGCCATGTTCGCCGCATCCAGCGTCACGGCGCGAAGCAAGCCGGGCAAGCGCTCGTCGTAGTCGAGTCCGAGGCCGAAGAACTCGGCAGTCTGCAGGAAATTCGCAATGCTTCCGTTCGTTTCCAGCGCGCGCGGCATCGAGCCGACCAGATACCGGCATGATTCATCGAGCTCTTTCGCCGTCAAGCCGTCGCGCCGAAGCCGCGTGAGCTCCTCGTCAATCGACGCCACCGCGCGATCGACATTCTTCGGGCTGACGCCTGCACGGATCGCCAACGGCCCTTCAGCAACGTTCGCATCGAACGAGCTCGATACGTAATACGCCATTCCCTGCCGCTCGCGGATGCTGTCGCCCAGGCGGCCGCCGATGGCGTACTGGCCGAGCGCGTTGTTCATCAGCCAGTACGCGTAATATGCCGGATCGTCACGCGTGATCGTCGTGAACCCGTACACGATGTCGGCCTGCATCTTGTTCATCATCGGAATGACGACGCGGCGGCGCTCGCGGGCGGGGACGACGCGCGGCACTTCGAGCGCGGGCGGCGACGGCTTCCGCCATTCGCCAAAAACGCGCGAAGCGACGTCAATAATGCGCCGCGCATCGACGTCGCCAACGACCGCTACGCTCAATTGATTGGGCGCAAAACGGTCGCTGTGCACTGTCGCAACCCGTCGTCGTGCCATTGACTCCACCACGTCGATAGAGCCTTTGGTCGGCCGCCCGTACGGATGCCCGTCCGGATAGAGAAGCGCCATCAAGGCCTCGGAGGCGCGGACGGCCGGATTGTCGGCGTCCTGCCGGATCGCAGTCACCACTTCCGCCTTCCGCGTCTCCAGCTCTTCGTCCGGAAGCGAGGGGGACATCACGATGTCGCCGAGGAGGGCCAGCACCGGCTCGAAGTCTTCGGAGAGACACGTGCAGACGAACGACATCAGGTGACGGCTGACGGTGATCGTCAGCGTGATGCCCCGCGAATCGAGCTCTTCGGCGATGCCGTTCGCGGACCGGCGTGCTGCGCCCATCGTGCCGCGATCGATCATGCGAGACAGGAGCCATGTGGCGCCGACCGCGTCGGGTGGATCGGCGATTGAGCCGGCGTTGACGGCCAGGTTAATCGACACGGCCGGAGTGGTCGGCGTGTGCTTTGCGAGAATCACGACGCCGTTTGGCAGCGTCGTCCGGGTGGGCGCCAGCGGCATGCTCTTACCGCGGCTCGAACCAGCCGATCGTGCGGTTTGAAGGCTGCAGTACCGCAGCGGCGGCCTCCCCAACCTGCTCGAGCGTGACGGCCACGATTCGCGCCGGCATCGACGTGAATAGATCGACCGCTGCAACCGTTTCGAAGTAGCCGAGCTGATGGGCGATATTCGTGACGCTGTCGTTATCGAAGACAAGCCGCGCCTTCAGCTGCGCCTTCGCCTTTTTCAGCTCGGCCTCCGTGACGCCTTCGCGCGCGATGCGATCGAGCTCGCCTAATGTCGCCTCTTCAACAGCTGCGAGCGGGACGCCGTCCATCGCCGTCACCGAGACGGTGTACAGAAACGGCTGCTCGGTCGGCAATAACGAACCGGATACTGACGAAGCGATACGGCGTTCGACGAGACCGCGGTACAACCGCGCGCTGCGCTGTGGCGGCGCCACGCGGAAACTGGACCACAGATTCAGCCCTTTCGCGCCCGTCAGCACGGCATCGAGCATCAGCAGGGGGAAGAAGCGGGCGTCCTGAACAGCGGGTGCGTGATACGACGCCTTGAAATAGGCGGTCGTGCTCTCTTTTCGGATCGTCACACGCCGCTCGCCGGTCTGTTCCGGTTCGACGGTCTTCACGCGCGACACAGCGGCGCCCGACGCGATGCCTCCGAAATGGTGCTCCACACGCTCGAGCGCCGCGTCGGTGTCCACATCGCCGACGATGACGAGCGTCGCGTTGTTCGGCACGTAGAAGCGCCGATAGTAGCCGTACAAATCGTCGCGCGTCATCGTCTGCAGATCGGACAGCCAGCCGATCGTCGGATGGCGGTACGTGTGCGCTTTGAACGCGGTCGCCGTGACTTCCTGATCGAGCAGCTGGTCCGGATCGTTCTCGCCGCCCTGCAGCTCGGAGATGATCACTGTGCGCTCGGACTCGCAGTCCTCAGGATCGTAGAGGCAGTTCGCCATCCGCTCCGACTCGATGAACAGCATGCGGTCGAGGGCGTCGCGCGTCGCCGTCTCCAGGTACGTCGTCTGATCGATCCACGTGTAGCCGTTCCAGCTGCCGCCGAACTGCTCGATGATGCCTTTCACCTGATCGCGCGGGATGTTCGTGGTGCCCTTGAAGTTCATGTGCTCGACCCAGTGCGATACGCCGGTCAGACCAGGGCCTTCGTCTTTCGATCCGACCTTGTACCAGCACCACACCGACGCGAGCGGCGCCGTGTGCTCTTCCTGGACGAGTACTTTGAGTCCGTTGTCGAGATTCCTAATCGTTCGGGCCGCCGACGCGTCCTTCATCCTATTCATTATAAAATCGGAGGATACCCATGCCGGAGTGGAAAGACACCGTCAACCTGCCGCGGACCGACTTCCCGATGAAGGCGAATCTGCCGACGAGCGAGCCCGAAACGCTCGCGCGCTGGGCCGCCATGGACCTGTACGGGAAGATTCAGGCGCGCCGCAAGGGGGCGAATACGTTCGTGCTCCACGACGGGCCGCCGTACGCCAACGGCAATATTCACATGGGGACGGCGCTCAACAAGATTCTGAAGGATCTCGTCGTCAAATCGCGGTCGATGGCCGGCTTCGACGCCCCTTACGTCCCCGGGTACGACTGCCACGGCCTGCCGATCGAGCTGCAGGTGGATCGTGAGCTGGGCGCGAAAAAGCGCGAGATGTCGGTCGCCGACTTCCGCCGCGCGTGCCGCGCGTACGCGGAGCGCTTCATCGGCGCGATGACGGTGCAGTTTCAGCGGCTCGGCGTCTTCGGCACATGGGACGAGCCGTATTTGACGATGAACTTCAGGTACCAGGCGGCGATCGCCCGCGCGCTCGGCACGTTCGTCGAGCAGGGGCTGGTTTACAAGGGCAAGAAACCGGTCCACTGGTGTATCCATTGCCGCACGGCGCTCGCGGAAGCTGAAGTTGAATACGAGCCGCACTCGTCGCCGTCGATCTACGTCGAATTTCCGCTCGCCGAGAGCAGCGCCGCGGAGCTCGCCTCGCGGATCCCAGCGCTGGCAGGCAAACACGTGTCGGTGCTCATCTGGACCACGACGCCGTGGACGATTCCGTCGAACATGGCGGTCGCGTTTCATCCCGAATTCGATTACGCCGCGTACGTCGTCGACGGCGCGCAGCCGAACAGCGTCGTGATCGTCGCCGAAGGACTCGCGGACGCCGTCGGCCAAGCGGTCGGACGCACGCTGGATCGACCCGTCGCGAGGATGAAGGGCGAGCAACTCGAAGGCATCCGCTTCCGGCATCCGCTCTACGAGCGAGATTCGATCGGCGTGCTCGGCAGCTACGTCACGCTCGAAGCAGGCACCGGTGCAGTCCACACCGCGCCGGGGCATGGCGCTGACGACTTCCACACGGGCGTGAAATACGGGTTGGAGATTTACGCGCCGATCGGACCGGCCGGCCATTTCTTCGATACGGTGGAACTCTTCGGCGGGCTGCGTGTGTTCGACGCGAACCCGAAGATCGAAGAAGCGCTGAAGGAGCGCGGCCGGTTGTGGCATCGCCACCCCTTCTCGCATCAGTATCCGCACTGCTGGCGCTGCCACAATCCGGTGATCTTTCTCGCGACGAACCAGTGGTTCATCGCTCTCGATCAACCCGAGCAGCCCCGCAGCCTGCGCGCCGCGGCGCTCGATGCGATCGACCACACGGTGAAGTGGATCCCGGCTTGGGGCCACGACCGTATGTACAACATGGTGGCGCATCGCCCGGACTGGTGCATCTCGCGCCAGCGCGCGTGGGGCGTGCCGATTCCGGCCGTCGACTGCACGAAATGCGGAACGGCGCTTCTCACGCGCGAGCTCGTGGACCGCGCGGCGTCCGTGTTCGACACCTACGGTGCCGACGCGTGGTACGAGCGGCCGATCGAGGAGTTCATCCCGGATGGCCTGGCGTGCCCGGCGTGCGGATCGACGACGTTCGAGCGCGAGCGCGACATTCTGGACGTCTGGTTCGATTCCGGATCGAGCCACGAAGCGGTGCTGCCGTTCCGGCGCGAGCTGACCTGGCCGGCGGACATCTACCTCGAGGGCAGCGACCAGCACCGCGGCTGGTTTCAAAGCTCCTTGCTCGTCGGCATCGGCACCCGCGGCCGTCCGCCGTTCAATCAGGTGCTGACGCACGGCTTCATCGTGGCCGAAGACGGCCGCAAGATGTCGAAGTCGCTCGGCAACTCGATCGAACCGCTCGATGTCATCAAGCAGAGCGGCGCCGACATCATCCGGCTATGGGTGTCGATGAGCGATTACACGCAGGAGATCCGCCTCAGCAAGGAGATCCTCGCGCGCGCAATCGAGGCATATCGGAAAATCCGCAACACGCTGCGGATTCTCGCGGCCAACTTGTACGACTTCGATCCGGCGGCGGACCTCGTCGATCGCGCGAAGCTCGAGGAGGTCGATCGTTACATCCTGGCGAAGTATGCCGACGTGGCTGTGAAGATCAACGAGGCGTACGCGGAATACGACTACCCGACCATCTTTCAGCTGGTGAACTCGTTCGCGACGGTCGACCTCAGCGCGTTCTACGTCGACGTCACGAAAGATCGCGTGTACACGTTCGCTGCGAAATCGCGCGAGCGACGCTCGGCCCAGACGGCGATGTACACGATGGTCGACGGGCTCGCTCGCCTTGTCGCGCCGATTCTCACGTTCACCGCCGACGAGCTGTGGCGGCATCTGCCGGGCGCGCGGGACGAATCCGTGCATATCGCGATTTTTCCCGCCGGCCCCGACCTGGCGGCGCTCGTCGACGCGCCGCTCGTCGAGCGCTGGACGCGGCTCGTCGCGGTCCGCGATCGAGTGCTCGCGGCCATCGAGCCGCTCCGTAAGGACAAAAAGATCGGCAGCTCGCTGCAGGCGAAGGTCGTGCTGTCGGCAGCCAAAGCGGACCTGGCGTTTCTCGAGGCGCACGCGGAGCTGCTGCCGATGCTGTTCATCGTGTCCGAGGTCGAACTGCGTCCGGCGCCCGCTGACGTCGAAGCGCACGAGGAACTGATGCCCCACGTGACGATCGAGCGCGCTACTGGCGTGAAATGCGAGCGCTGCTGGCGCTACGTGCCCGCCGTGTCGACCGCGCCCGAATGGGCCGGCTTGTGCGAGCGGTGCCAGGACGCGCTCGCGGCATCTTCCGAGCGCGAGAGTCTACGCTCGAGCGCGAGGTCTTAGGCGTGGCTGAAGAAACGGCGACTCCCGGCGACTATGTGGAACCGGCAACCCTTCCGCCGCGCCGGCTCGAAATCTGGCTGCCGATCCTCATCGTCGCGGTCGATCAGCTGACGAAGGCGATCGTTCGAGCGACGCTGCCGCTCCACTCGAGCATCACGCTGCTCCCAGGGCTCGTGGACTTCACGCACGTCCGCAACACCGGCGCGGCGTTCGGGATCCTGAACGGCGCCGATTTTCCGTTCAAGACGGCGGTGATCGCAGTCGTCGCGACCGCGGCGCTCATCGGCGTCGGGATGTATGCCGCAAGCCTCGCTCACCATCAACTGGTCGCGCGCATCGGGCTCGCGCTGATCATCGGAGGGGCCGCCGGCAACCTGCTCGATCGCGTGATCGCCGGCTCGGTCGTCGACTTCGTGGACGTGTACTGGCGGACTTACCACTTCTGGGCGTTCAACGTCGCCGATTCGGCAATCACCGTCGGCGTCGGCATCATGATCCTCGACATGCTCGGGGTGGAAACGCATGTATCCAAGACTGTTTGAGCTCGGACCGATCACGGTCTACACGTACGGCGTGCTGCTCGCCGCGGCGTACCTGCTCGGCCTGAAGCTCGCGATGGTCCGCGCGAAAGCGCGCGGGCTCGACGATGCGCGCGTGCTCGATCTCGGGATCTACATCATCATCAGCGCGCTCGTCGGCGCCAAGCTGCTGCTGCTCATCACCGATTTCCACACCTTCACCAGCGATCCGAGAGAGCTGCTCACGCTCGCGCGCTCGGGCGGTGTGTTCTACGGCGGCCTGATCCTCGCGGTCGTCGTCGCCCTCTGGTATATCCGCAAGATCGGCCTGCCGCTCTGGACGACGTGCGACGTGTTCGCGCCGGGAATCGCGCTCGGCCATGTCGTCGGCCGGTTCGGCTGCCTGTTCGCCGGCTGCTGCTTCGGCAAGCCGACGACGAAGCCGTGGGGGATTACGTTCACCGACCCGTTCGCAGCCGCCAACGTCGGTACGCCGCTCGGCGTGCCGCTGCATCCGACGCAACTCTACGAAGCAGGCGCCGAGCTCATCATCCTGATCGTTCTGTTGTGGACCGAGCGGAAGGGACGCCCCTTCGCCGGACGCACCTTCTGGCTGTACATGCTTCTCTACGCCGTGTCGCGCTTCATCATCGAGTTCTTCCGCGGCGACGAGCGGGGCAACGTGGGCATCTTCTCGACATCCCAGTTCATCTCGCTGCTGCTCTTTCCGCTGGCGATCGCGATGCTCGTGTATCTCAGCCGCGCGGTGGCGCCGGCGCCCAAGCGCTCGCGTAAGGCCGCGTGATCCGAACGATCAACGTCTCGGACGACAGCGAAGGCGTTCGGCTCGACAGATTTCTCGCGTCAGTGCTCGGCGATCGCTCGCGCTCGCAGATACAGCGCCTGATAAAGGAAGGCCACGTCCTCGTCGGCGGCCGCTCCGCGAAGCCGAACCAGGCCGTCAAGATCGGTCAGGCCGTCTCCATCGATGAACCGGAGCCCACGGCGCCATCTCCGCAGCCCGAGGCGCTGCCGCTCCCGATCGTCTACCAGGACAAGGACCTCGTCGTCGTCGACAAGCCGGCCGGCATGGTCGTTCATCCCGCTGCAGGGCACGAAGGCGGCACGCTGGTGAACGCGCTGCTCCATCACGTGGACGATTTGAGCGGCATCGGCGGCGAAAAGCGGCCGGGCATCGTGCACCGGCTCGACCGCGGCACGTCCGGGCTCATGGTGATCGCGAAGAACGACCCGGCGCACGAGGAGCTCGCGCGGCAATTTCACGATCGCGAGGTCGAGAAGGAATACGTCGCGCTCGTGTGGGGCGAAGTGATGGCCGGCCGCCGCATCGACGCGCCGATCGGCCGCGATCCGGTGAACCGTAAGAAGATGTCAGCCAAGGCGCGACGCAGCCGAGAGGCTGTTACGCGCATCGTTCGCGCCGAGCATTTCGGCCGGATGCTGACGCTCGCGCGCGTCGCGATTCACACCGGCCGCACGCACCAGATTCGCGTGCACCTCAGTGCCATCGGCCATCCTGTCGTCGGCGATCCGCTGTACGGCGGTGTTCATCGTCACGTTCCGGGCGACCTGAAGGCAGTGAAGCATCTGGACCGGCCGTTCCTGCATGCCGCGCGACTGGTGTTCACCCATCCTGGCGATGGACGTCGGATGGAGTTCACGAGCGAGCTTCCGCCGGACCTGCAGCAGGTCGTCGACGAATTGCGCGAGCGCGAGCCGGAATGATATTCGCTCGGCTAAAGCCTCGCGCTACGACTGGGTGGAGCGCGAGGCTTCAGCCGAGCGAGAAGTGGAGCGCGAGGCTTTAGCCGAGCGGGGAAACAGATGCCAATCGTATTCAAAGGACGCGTGTTCAGCGTCGAAGTCGCTGACATTCAATTTCCCGACGGCCGCAAGCGGACGATGGAGATCGTGCGCCATCCGCCGTCGATCGTGCTGCTGCCGATGCACGCCGACGGCCGGGTCGTGTTGGTTCGGCAGTTCCGGCCGACGATTGAACGGGAGATGTGGGAGTTGCCTGCGGGGAGCGTGAATCCCGGCGAATCGGCGGAAGCCGCGGCGGCGCGGGAATGCGAGGAAGAGATCGGACTCGTGCCGGCTCAGGTCGAGCGGCTCCGCGGCTTCTATCCAGCGCCCGGCTTTTCGCGACGAAGAGCTCATCTACTTCCGCGTCGCTGGCTTGGCGGCCCCCGCAGCCGGATTCAACGCACAAACCCGACGAGGACGAGGACATCCACGCCGAAGCGTTCACGATCGCAGAGGCGAAGGCGCTCCTCGCGCGCGGCGACATCATCGATCTGAAGACCGCATACGGACTAACACTCCTATAGCCGCGCAGCTTCTTCGATCGTCGCGCAGTGGATCGCGACCGTATCGTCGAAGGAGCGCGCGTACCCGCCGGCAAGCGTCACGACGAGCGGAACGCCGGCAGCCTTTGTCGCTTCCATCACCATGCGATCGCGCTGCCGCAATCCGTCCTTCGTGAGACGGAGGCCGCCGAGCTGATCGTCGTGGATACGGATCGCGCCCCCGCCAGATAGAAGACACACTGCGGCTCGTGCGCCATCACCGTCGGCAGCGCGCGTTCGAGCTCGCGAAGAAATGTCGCGTCGCCTGCGCCGTCGGGCAGGCCGATATCGAGCGAGCCGCGCGGCTTCCAGATCGGATAGTTGTGCTGCTGATGCATCGAGAACGTGAACACGCGCGCGGCATCGTCCGGCGACGAGAGCCTGCGCTCGAGGAGCCGGTCTTCGTCGCGTGGGGGTGGGGCTCCACGCGGATTGAATATGAACGCGGTCCCGTTGCCGTGATGGACATCCAGGTCGACGATCGCGACGCGCTCGAGGCCGTGTCGCTGCAGCACGCGTACTGCGACGGCGACGTCGTTGAACGGGCAGAATCCTTCGCCGTGATTCGGAAACGCGTGATGCAGGCCGCCACCGAGATGGCACACGATCGCGAAGGCTGAATCGGCAGACGGCGCCGCCAGCGAGCGCCGCTTCGATCGTGCCGCCGACCATCAACCGAAATCCTTCGACCATCGCGTACCGACCACGGAAGCTGGAGCTCGCCAATCTCTTCGTCGGTGAGCGTGCCCTGCGCGTATCTTCGACGAGGTAGTCGTCCGTGTGAACGAGCGCGAGCTGCTCCCAGCGTCGCCGCCTCGGGCTCGACGACGTCCGCGGGCGAGATCGACGCGCAGCCTCGATGAGGCGCGCGTGGACTATCTGGTATTTCGCTGGTCGGGAAGACGTGCAGCCCGATGTCTATGTGGTAGCGGGCGGAGTAGACTACTTTCAAAGGAAAAAGTAAAAAGGCAAAAGGCAGAAGGAAAGATCGAAGTACTGAAGTCAGGCCGAGTCAGCGAACAATATCAGGCCGGCGGCGGTACAGAGCCGCGACCGCCCTTCCGCTCACTTTTCCCTTCTTTGTTTCCCCCTTCACTTTTTCCTTCTTCCTTTTGCCTTTTACCTTCCTCTGGCCTCGCGTCCGTCGACACCGGCTGCAGCGCGAGCGCGAGCACTTCGTCGATCGTCGACACGAGATGAACGGTGAGGTCCTGGCGAAGCTCCGGCGTGAGATCCTCGTTGATGTTCTTGCCGTTCTGTTTCGGCACGATCACCTCGCGGATGCCGACGCGCCGCGCCGCGAGCACCTTCTCCTTGATGCCGCCGACCGGCAGTACGCGTCCGGACAGCGTGATCTCACCCGTCATCGCGACGTCGCCGCGGACCGGCCGTCCCGTCAGCTCCGACGCCATCGCCGCCGTCATCGTCACGCCGGCCGAAGGACCGTCCTTCGGGATCGCTCCGGAGGGCACGTGCACGTGCATTTCGGCGCTCTTGAAGAAATCAGGGTCGATGCCGTATTCCTTCGCGTGCGCGCGCAGCCACGACAGCGCCGCGCGCGCCGACTCCTTCATCACGTCGCCGAGCTGACCCGTGAGCGTGAGCGATCCTGTCCCGGCCATCCGCGACGCCTCGATGAACAGCACTTCGCCGCCGGCCGCCGTCCATGCGAGGCCGATCGCCACGCCTGGATCCTTCGTCCGCTGCTCCATCTCCTCGTCGAGGAACCGCGGCGCGCCGAGCATTTCGATGACGACGTCCGGCGTGATCTCGATTGGCGTCTCGTTGCCTTCCGCGCGCCGGCGCGCGACCTTCCGGCAGAGCGCGCCAATCTCGCGCTCGAGGTTCCGCACGCCGGCCTCGCGCGTGTACCCGCGGATCACCTGCCGGAGCGCGTCCGGCGTGAAGCGGAGATACTCCGGCGTGAGGCCGTGGTTCTTCACCTGCTTGTCGACGAGGTGATCGACCGCGATCTGGAGCTTCTCTTCCTCGGTGTAGCCGGCGAGCTCGAGCACCTCCATGCGGTCGCGCAGCGGCGCGGGCACCGGGTCGAGCACGTTCGCCGTCGTGATGAACAGCACTTCCGACAGGTCGAACGGCACGTCGAGGTAGTGATCGCGGAACGTGTTGTTCTGCTTCGGGATCGAGCACTTCGAGAAGCGCGGACGACGGGTCGCCGCGGAAGTCGGAGCCGAGCTTGTCGATCTCGTCGAGGATGAAGACCGGATTCTTCGATTCCGCTCGACGAAGCCCTTGGATGATCTGTCCCGGCAGCGCACCGATGTACGTGCGCCGATGTCCGCGGATTTCCGCTTCGTCGCGCATGCCACCGAGCGACACGCGCACGAACTTCCGGCCGAGCGACTTGCGCGATCGATCGCGCGAGCGATGTCTTGCCGACGCCGGGAGGTCCGACGAAGCAGAGGATCGGCCCTTTGACGTCTGGATTCAGCTTCCGAACCGCGAGGTACTCGAGGATGCGGTCCTTCGCTTTCTCGAGGCCCGAATGATCGGCGTCGAGGACGCTCTTCGTCTTCGGCAGATCGATCACCTCGTCGGTCCGCTTCGCCCACGGCAAGCGCGACGAGCCAGTCGAGATACGTGCGCGACACGGTATATTCCGCGGCGGCGACCGGCATCTTCGACAGCCGCTCCAGCTCGCGCAGCGCCTCTTTTTTCACCGGCTCCGGCATCCCCACCGCTTCGATCTTGTCGTGGAGCTCTTCGATCTCTTTCGTCTGATCGTCGCCTTCGCCAAGCTCCTTCTGGATCGCCTTCATCTGCTCGCGCAGGAAGTACTCGCGCTGGTTCTTTCCGACCTCTGACTGCACCTGCGACTGGATCTTCGAACCGAGCTCGAGCACTTCGAGCTCCTTGATCAGGATGCGGTTCAAGTTGTCCATGCGCGCGCGGATGTCGAGCGTCTCCAGCACTTCCTGCTTCACCGCGGTGCTGATCGTCGACAGCGACGATGCGATGAAATCGGCGAGCCGGCCTGGCTCCGTGATGTTCATCGCGAGCGTCTGGAGGTCGTCGGCGAGGAGCGGCGACAGCGAGACGACCTGCTGGAAATTCGTCTTGATGTTGCGCGCCAGCGCGTCGATCTCCAGCCGGTCGGCGTCCTGCGTTCCCTCGACGGCAGCATCGACGCGGGCGCGCAGGTACGGCTGCGTGGCGACGACGACGTCGAGCGTGAGGCGGGCGAGCCCCTGGACGATGAGCCGCAGGCTGCCGTCCGGCAGCTTGAACATCTTGTGGATGTGCGTCGCGGTGCCAACGGTGTAGAGGTCGTCCTGCCCCGGTTCTTCGACGCCCGCGTCGCGCTGTGTGAAGACCGCGATCAGCTTGCCGTTCGCGATCGCATCGTCGATCAGGCGAACGGAGCTCTCCCGGGCCACCGCGAGCGGCATGAAGGAATTGGGAAAGAGGACAGTGTCCCGCAGCGGCAGGACGGGCAGCTCGGCAGGCAGCGCGAGCGGCCGATCCACGGTCGAGACGTCGTCTTCCTGGACGTTCTCGAGTTGATCGCTCATTGCGAACTCTTTTCTGGTCGTAGTGTCGAGCTGACGCCAGACACTACATCATGCGATGCGTTCAGCGATGAGATTGTGGGGAATCGCAGGTGGGGAGACGTGTGGGGCTCCGCCACCGGCGAAGCCCCAGTCGTCTCAGGGTCGCCAGATACTTACATGTCCAAGAAGAGCGACGAGGCGCCACGGCGCTGCGTCAGCTGGCGTTCGCGCTGCTCGGCATTCTCTCGCGCTTCTTCGCAATCCTTGCAGCGGACCGCGAACGGCAGCGCGCGCAGACGCTTCTCGGCGATTTCTTCGCCGCAGTCGTAGCAGTTGCCGTAGTCGCCCTGCTCGAGACGCACGAGCGCATCGTTGATCTTGTTGAGCGTCTCGGACTTCATCTGGATGAGGGCGAACTCGATGTCCTCCTGGATGTCGGCTTCCGAGCTCTCGACCGCATCGAGGACCTCGTTCAGCTTGCCTCCCCAGGTGCCTTCTTCCCGGACGCCGCGCATCTTACCCTGCACTTCGGCCTGCAGTTCGCGCCGGCGACCGTCGAGCATCTGCTTCAGTTCGTTATATCGGCTTCGGCCTTGCTCCGCGCCGACCTTCTGAGTTTCCTTCATCACGCCGCTCCTTCCTTCCCGGACCACCGGGCGACCGCCATAAGATTGCCGTCCGTTATGCAAATGAATTGCCAAGTATAAACTGAACTAGAGTCATATCGCAAGACCAGTCCGTCGAGCCTGTGGTCCGCCACGTCGACGCTGCGGTTCTCGGGCATTCCGCGCGTTCGCGCCGCGCCTCAGGGAGCAAACTGACGGCCGGTAATCGTTGCGCATCAGTTTGTTACCGACGTCTTGCTTACGAAAGTCGACCGTTTGTTCAAAAAGCGACTACGGGTTAGACGCCACCGATCCGCGAACGGTTCTGATCAGACTGCAGTAATTTTGTCCGTTTTCGGTGACGCGACGTGTCGCAGAATTGTCGAGGTGTGACTGGACGCGACGTCTATTGGACACGGTTCATCGTCACCGATGCGTTCGGGACGACGCCCCGCTCGACGAGCAACTGGCCACTTCGGCGGCTGCCGGTCTTCAGCCATTTCTCGTAGAGCCGCAGCAGGTCGGCGTTGGACGCGCAGAACGTGCGCTCGCTGACCTCTGATAGCACGTCGACGAACCCGACGAATTTATCGGCCAGCTCCGCAAAGACGGGTGAGAGCTGGTCGGTCTCCTGGTGGCTCAAGGCGTTGTACGCATGGCCGCCGATCGTGACGTAGTAGTCGACGTCGACCAGCTTGCGGTTCAAGCGAGTCCGAAAAAAACCCGGACACGAACAGGGAGAGATCGCCGATTTCGCGAAGCGTCGTCCGCTGACGAGCGCCGCCGGATTCGAGGGCCTGCACCAGGCGCAGCGCAAGCGGTTCGGCATCGTTCGGCCAGCCGCCATCCGAGGTCTGATGGCCGGGCCTGCGCACGTAGCTCGCAAGGAGATGGACGACGTAGAAGGAGGTCAGCTCGCCGGCGTTCACGCGCTGGCGCACCAGTGCGTCGTCAACGAGCTCCTTGAAGTATTCGACAGCCGACTCGCGCCGAAACACTGCTTCGCTCATAAGACGTTGCCCTACGCTAGAGCTCTCGCCGAGCGCCTGCAGCCCACAGCGCTCACCCGAAGGCTGCGCGACAAAAGACGTGAGTGCAAGCCGCGTTCCGATGAAGTCTGGAGAATTTTCGCCGGAATTATACAATAATGCGCCGGTGCTTTGTCCTTTGTGCGGCGAAAGAAAAGCACGCCGTACATGTCCGGCGGTCGGAAAACAAATCTGTACGGTGTGCTGCGGCACCAAGCGGCTCACCGCGATTCAGTGTCCGACCGACTGCGTCTACCTTGCCTCGGCTCGCGAACATCCGCCGGCGGCGGTCGTCCGCCGGCAGGAGCAGGATGTCGACCGCCTCGTCCAGTTCCTCCGCGATCTCAACGCGCGCCAGTCGCAGTTGTTCTTCCTGATCGGATCGTTCCTGGCGCGCTACAAGTCGCCCGAGCTGCAGCCTCTCATCGACGATGACGTCGCCGAAGCTGCGGCCGCCCTGGCGGCCACTTTCGAGACGGCGGCTCGCGGCGTCATTTACGATCACCGGCCGTCGTCGCTGCCGGCTGACCGCCTGGCAAACGGAATCAAGGCGCTCCTGACCGAGGCAGCCGGAAACGGCGGCTCCGCGTTCGATCGCGACGCCGCTGTCGTGCTCCGGCGAGTGGAGCAAGCCGCGCGGGACGTCAGGAAGAGCGAACCGGCGAATCGCAGTGCCTTTCTCGATCTTGCTCGGTCGCATGATCCGAACGCCCGGAGGAACCATCGGCTCGGACCGAGCGCGGCGCCGGAGCCAAGCCGGTTGATCGTCCCCTGATCTACCTCTATACTAAAGGTTTGGTCGTTGACGAACGACTCTGACCAACCACTAACCACCGACGACCAGGAACCAACGGCTATTTATGGCGAAGCAATGCGAGATGTGCGGCAAGCGACCGGTTGTCGGACGGCAGCACAGCCACGCCAACAACGTGAGCGCGCGGCGGTTCGAGCCGAACCTTCAAACCGTCAAGGCGCTGATTAACGGCGGCACGAAGCGAATTCGTGTCTGCACGCGGTGTCTGCGCTCCGGGAAAGTGATCAAGGCCGCAAGGGCCGGAGCTGCCAGCCGCTAGGCGAGGCTGACGCCGATGGACAAACGCGCGGTTTCAAGCGCCAACGCGCCCAAGGCGATCGGACCGTACTCACCTGCCGTCCGCGCCGGAAATCTGCTGTTCGTGTCGGGCCAGGTGCCGATCGACCCGGCGACCGGCAACATGATCGATGGCGACATCGCGGCGCAGACGCGGCGCGTCCTCGACAACGTCGGCGCGCTCCTCGAGGCCGGCGGCGTCTCTTTCGCGAACGTCGTGCGGACGACGGTGTTCCTCGCCGACATGAACGACTTCGCGGCGATGAATCAGGTGTACGGCGAGTACTTCCGCGAGCCGTACCCTGCGCGCGCGACGGTGCAGGTCGCGCGTCTGCCAAAGGACTCGCGCGTGGAAATCGACGTGATCGCGATTCGAGTAGGGGCAGGGCCTATCCTGCCCGTCCCGCTCTCTCCACATCCAGCACACCGTCGACCGCCTTCAGCGACTTGATCACCTTCTCGAGGTGCTTGAGATCGCTGATCTCGACGGTCATGTCGATGCGCGCATGCTGATCGGGATCGGTTCGCGCTTCCATGTTCTTGATGTTCGTGTTGATGTCGGCGATTTTCGCGCTGACCGCTGCGAGCAGCCCCTTCCGGTCCTCGACCTCCATCGTCAGCTTGACGGTGTAGCGCGCTGCCGCGTCGGCGCCTGAGGTCTTGTCCCACTCGACCTCGATGCGGCGTTCGGGATCGTAGAGCAGGTTGACGACGTTCGGGCAGGTGGCGGAGTGGACCGACACGCCTTTGCCGCGCGTGATGTAGCCGACGATCTTCTCGCCGCGGATCGGATTGCAGCAGCGCGCGCGAAAGACCATCAGATCGTCGAAGCCCGTGACCTTGATCTTCTCTTCTCCGGCGCCGAACACGCGTTTCACCGCGGAGGTCACCGGGCCCTCCGGCGCCTTCTCTTTCAGCGTGTCCGGCGGCACGAGCTTCGTGAGCAGCGCCTTTGGCGCGACTTTCCCGTATCCGATCGCGGCAAACACATCGTCGAGACGCTGCACGCCGAGGTCGGCGAGCACTTTCGCAAACCCGTCGCCGTCGAGAAGGGTTTTGGGATTCAGATCGAAGCGCCGCGCGTCTTTCTCGAACAGCTTGCGGCCAAGCTCCGTCGCACGCGCCTTCTCTTCGGAATGAATCAGATGCTTGATCTTGTTGCGCGCGCGTGACGTGACGACGAAATTCAGCCAGTCGCGGCTCGGTTTGTGTCCTGCCGACGTCGCGATCTCGACGATGTCACCGTTCTTGAGACGCGTGCGGAGCGGGACCATCTTGCCGTTGACGCGCGCGCCGATGCACTGATGGCCCACATCCGTGTGGATCGAGTACGCGAAGTCCACCGGCGTCGCGCCGCGCGGCAGCGCCTTCACGAGGCCTTTCGGCGTGAACGTGTACACCTCTTCGGGGTACAGCTCGATCTTCAGGTTCTGGATGAATTCCTGCGGATCGCGAACCTCCTGCTGGATGTCCAGCAGCTGGCGCATCCACTGGAAGTAGCGCTCGTCACGCTCGTCGCCGACGCGTCCCTCTTTGTATTTCCAATGCGCGGCGATCCCCTCTTCGGCGCGGCGGTGCATTTCGAGCGTCCGGATCTGCACTTCGAACGGCAGACCGCCGTCGCTGATCACCGACGTGTGAAGCGACTGATAGCCGTTCGGCCGCGGCATCGCGATGAAATCCTTGATGCGGCCCGGCACCGGCGACCACGTCTGGTGGATGATGCCGAGCGCCGCGTAGCAATCCTTCACGCTGTCGGTGACAATGCGCAGCGCGATGAAGTCGTACACCTGCTCGAGCTCGATCTTCTGACGCTTCAGCTTCTGCGAGATGCTCCAGAGACGCTTGATGCGGCCGTCGATCTCGGCGATAGGCACTTGCGCTTCCGCGAGCTTCGCCGTGATCGTCGTTTTCAGCTGTTCGATCAACCCTTCCGTGGCGCGGCGCTTCGCATCGACGCGCGCGCGGAGCGCCTCGTACTCCTGCGGGGCGAGATACCGAAACGAGAGCTCTTCGAGCTCGTTCTTCACCTTGCTCATGCCAAGGCGATTCGCAATCGGCGCGTAGATGTCGCGCGTCTCCTGCGCGATCTTGATGCGGCGATCGTCGGGCAGATGGTTGAGCGTCCGCATGTTGTGCAGACGATCCGCGAGCTTGACGAGGATCACGCGGATGTCGTCGACCATCGCGAGCAGCATCTTGCGGAAGCTCTCAGCCTGCCGCTCCTCGCTCGACGCGAACGGAATCGCGCTGATTTTGGTGACGCCTTCGACGACGTGCGCGACCTCGGCGCCAAAAAGCTCCTGAATCCGCTCGATCGTCGTCAGCGTGTCCTCGACGACGTCGTGCAGCAGGCCGGCGGCGATGGCGACGGCGTCGAGCTTCATGTCTGCGAGGAAATCAGCGACGGCAAGCGGGTGGATCAGGTATGGTTCCCCCGAATGGCGAACCTGCCCCCGGTGCTCGAACGCCGAGAAGACGTAAGCCCGGCGCAAGAGCTCAACGTCGGCGTCCGGACTGTAGGCCCGGACCTTTTCGAGGAGATCCTCGAAGCGAATCATGGATTTAGGTGTCTAACCGTCATATCGGATTATCGGCGAGGGCTGCCTTGACTTGTGTTTTTTTGCTTCACTATACTGGCCCGGTTTCAGCCACGGCAATTTTCTCGCCTGTTTGCTAAGGATCAAAGCACATGAGATGTGGAATATCGGGGACGTCGGTCGTATTCGCGGCAATGCTGGCTGTCGCCGCTGCGGGCTGCGGGAAAGTCGGCGAGCTGAAGGCCAAGAAGGCGATCAAGGACGCCAATCAGGCCTATCAGGCGCAGGACTACAAGAAAGCCGCGGAGCTGTACGAAGAGACCATTCAGGCAGCTCCCGATACCGAAGAGGCGCATCAGGCCTATTTTTATCTGGGCAATAGCTACGACAACCTGTACAAGCCGGGCAAGAAGGGGGAGGCCGAGAACGACGCGCTCCTCCAGAAGGCGGTCGATAACTACCAGAAAGCCGCCGACACCCTGTCGGCCTCCTCGTCCGACCAGGACAAGAAGCTGGGTAAGCTTTCGTACCAGTACCTCGCCGCAAGCTACGGGCCCGACAAGTTGAACGATGCGGGGAAGGAAGAGCCGATCGTCCAGAAGATGATTCAGCTCGAGCCGAACGATCCGACCAACTACTTCGCGCTCGCGAAGATCTACGAGGATGCCGGCGCGTACGATCAGGCCGAACAGGTGTACCTCAAGGCCAAGGAGATGCGCCCGAACGATCCCGACGTGTACGCGCGCCTCGCCGGTTTTTACAACCGTCAGGGTGAGTTCGAGAAGACGATCGCGGCCTTCGAGGAAGGCGCCGCGAAAGACCCGAAGAATCCCGAGGCGCACTTCATCATCGCCACCTACTACTGGGACGACGCGCAGAAGAATTTCCGGCTGACGCCGGATCAGAAGAAAGACCATATCCAGAAAGGTCTCTCCGAGGTAGACAAGGCGCTCCAAATCAAACCGGATTACATCGACGCGCTGGTGTACAAGGGCCTCCTGCTTCGGCTCCAGGCGCTGATGGAGAAGGATCCGGCCAAGCAGCAGGCACTCCTCAAGGAAGCCGTCTCACTCCACGATAAGGCTGAGGAATTGCGCAAGCAGAAGACCGCCGGGGTCACGAAGTAGCCGCACATTCGACCACTTGGATCGATGAGGCCGCCGCGTCCTGCGGCGGCCTTTTTTTGTGTCACGAACGTTACAATCGGCGCGGTAGAATACGCCGTCCTTCGGACATCCCCTTCACCAGGAGTTCGGTAATGAAGACAGTTGCTCTTGTCGTGTTTTGCGCGCTGTTATGGTCGGCGAGCCCCGCCGGCGCCCAGGGCGTCACCACGAGCGGCATCACCGGCATCGTCAAGGACTCGCAGGGCGCTGTCGTTCCGGGCGCGAGCGTGGTCGCCGTTCACGTGCCATCAGGCACCACCTACGACGCCGTCACGCAGTCAGACGGCCGCTTTTTCATCCAGGGCATGCGCGTGGGCGGACCGTACAAAGTGACGGCCACGATTACGGGGTTCAGCACCGAATCCAAGAACGACGTGACGCTGTCGCTCGGCGTCGCGCAGGACCTCGAGTTCACCTTGAAGATCGCCGCGGTCGCCGAAATGATCACGGTCACGGCGCACAGCGACCCGGTGTTCAGTTCGACGCACACGGGAGCTGCGACCGCCGTGACGCGCGACGATCTCGAAACGCTGCCGACGGTCTCCGGACGCATCAACGACCTGACGCGCCTCTCGCCTGAGTACACCGGCAGCGGCACATTCTCCGGCCAGGACAACCGGATGAACAACATCACGGTCGACGGCTCGTATTTCAACAACTCGTTCGGCCTCGGCGGCCAGCCCGGCGACCGGACCGGCGTCGCGCCGATTTCGCTCGAAGCCATCGAGCAGGTGCAGGTCGCCGTCGCGCCGTTCGACGTGCGCGAGGGCAATTTCGTCGGCGCCGGCGTGAATACGGTGACGAGAAGCGGCTCCAACGCCTTCGCCGGATCCGGTTACTACCGTTACCACAACGACTCGTACGTCGGCACCAATGCTGCCGGACAAACGGTGAACCCCGGCACGTTCAAAACGACGACGGGTGGCGAATGGTTCGGCGGTCCGATTATGAAGAACAAGCTGTTCTTCTTCGAAAGCTTCGAGGACCAACAGGATTCGCGCCCGCTGTCGACGTTTGTGGCGAACCCGGGCGGCGCGTCCGCGACGGGCAACGTTACGCGTGTGCTCGCATCGGACCTTGATTCGCTGAGCGCTTTCCTCGGATCGAAATTCAGCTACACGACCGGCGGGTATCAGGGACTGACGAAGGCGACGCCTGCCAAGCCATTCCTGGTGAAGGGCGACTACAACATCAACAGCGGCAACAAGGTGACGTTCCGCTACAACCAGCTGAGCTCCAGCACCGACGTGAACCTGTCGAGCTCATCGTCGCTCGGCTTCGGCCGCCAGACGTTCTCGAATCAGTTCCTGAATTTCCAGGGCTCGAACTACACGATTCTGGAGAACATCCATTCGGGGATCGCCGAATGGAATTCGGTGGTCGGCGGCGGCATGTCGAACAATCTGATCATGGGCTACACGAAGCAGGACGAAAGCCGCGGTCAGCTCGGAACGCTGTTTCCGTTCGTCGACATCCTGTCGGCCGGAAATGCCTACACGTCCTTCGGATCAGAGCCGTTCACGCCGGACAATCTGCTGCTCTACCACACGTTCCAGGCGCAGGACAGCTTCACGCTCTTCAAGAACAATCACACGGTCACGTTCGGCGGCGCGTTCGAGAAATATCACTCGGACAACTCCTTCTATCCCGGGCTGCAGAGCGCCTACGTATACAACTCGCTCGGCGATTTCCTGACCGATGCGAACGATTACGTCGCGCACCCGACGCGCACCACGTCGCCGGTGACGCTGCGCGAATTCCAGGTGCGTTACTCGAACGTCCCTGGATCGACAACGCCGCCGTTCCAGGCGCTCGACGTGTCGTACGTGAGCGTTTACGGCCAGGACGAGTGGCGGCCGAAAACGAACCTCACGATCACCGCCGGCGTGCGCGTCGATGTCGCCAAGTTCGGCAACACGGCTTTCGACAACCCGAACGTGGACGCGTTGACGTTCCTCGATCAGAGCGGCAGCCCGGTGCACTACAACACCGGTGCGCTGCCGAAGACTTCGCCGCTCTGGTCGCCGCGAGTCGGCTTCAACTACGACCTCACGGGCGATCAGAAAACGCAGCTCCGCGGCGGCACGGGCGTGTTCACCGGGAAACCGGCCTACGTGTGGATTTCGAATCAGATCGGCAACACGGGCATGCTCACCGGCTTCATCCAAGCGACCGACGAGCACACGACGGCGTTCCCGTTCAACCCGAATCCTGATGCGTACAAGCCGGCCGCCGACCGGCACGCCGCCGGCGAGCGCCGATGTCGCGGTCACCGATTCGAATTTCAAGTTCCCGCAGACGTGGCGTACGAACATCGGCCTCGACCGCCGCATCGTCTGGGGCATGACCGCCACAGGCGAGTTCATTGTCAACCGTGACGTGAACGGAATGGCGTACATCAACGCCAACCTGCCGGCCGCGCAGACGGTGTTCGCCGGCGCGGACGGCCGGCCACGCTGGACGTCGAACCGCATCAACAACGCGGCGGGCAACCAGGTCGTCGAGAACATCGTGCTGCTGAACCAGAGCATCGGCCGATCGTGGCTGGTGGCGGGCAGCGTGACGAAGCCGGTGAGCCACGGCTTCGCCTTCAAAGGCGGATACAGCTACGGTGTGTCAAGGAATACGGTCGACCCGGGCTCGATCGCCGCAGGCTCGTGGACGAACAACCCGATCATCACCAACCCGAACGATCCGCAGCTCGCTTACTCGGCCAACTCGGCCGGACCGCGGTTCTACTTCGCGCCGTCCTACACGCACCAGTACTTCGGCTTCGGCGCGACGACGATTGCGGCGTTCTGGGACACGCACGACAGCATCAACAACTCCAGCGCGAACACGAGCTACATCTTCTCAGGCGACGCGAACGGCGACGCGGCGACGGCCAACGATTTGATCTACATCCCGCGGAACACCTCCGAGATGAATTTCAAGCCGCTCAACAATTCCGCCGGCGTCACGCTCTTCACTCCCGCCGACCAGGCGGCAGCGTTCGAGGCCTACATCCAGCAGGACGATTACCTTCGGAATCACCGCGGCGAGTACGCGCAGCGCGGCGCCGTGTTCTATCCGCTCGTTTCGCGAATGGACTTGAACATCACGCAGGACCTGTTCCACAGCATCGGCAGGCCATCGCCATTCTGGACAGATCCGTCTCGACATCACGAACTTCGGTAATTTACTGAATCACAATTGGGGCGTCGGGCAATCGATCATCCAGAACCGCATTCTGACCAGCCCGTCGGTGGATGCTCAGGGACGGTTGACCTATAACCTGGCAACCGTCAACACGACCTCCGGACCGGCGCTGCTCAGCAAAACGTTTCAGACAACGGCGAGCATCGCGCAAAGCGTCAGCGATGTGTATGTGATGATGGTGAGCTTCCGCTATACGTTCCAATAGTCGAGAGTCGATAGTGAGAGTCGGTAGTCACGAATCGTGGCTACCGACTCCTGCGACTGATCCACGCGCGTGACTCCCGACTATCGACTCTTGACTATCGACTCCTGACTATCGACTATCAGAACTCAAAATTCAGCCCCACCTTATAGAACCGCGACTGCAGCACGTTCGTGGGGCGCAGCCATGTCGCCGTCGTGGGCGACGTTGAGAACGTGCTCGAGACGGTGAACGGCCAGTTGCTGTTGAACACGTTGTACGCATCCAAGTCGACGCGCACGCGGTACTTCTGCAGCTTCACCCGCTTCGAGACGCGAAGATCCAGCTGCTTCAGGTTCTCGCTGCCGTAGTTGTAGCCGACGGGAATCAGATTGACGATCTCTGAGGCCGACCCGCTCGTGTAGGCACGGCCGAGCGTTGTCGAAGCCGCCGGCGTCGACCAGGCGGCCTGAATGCTCGGCGGGGCGCCCGCGCTGGCGAAACCCAACGTTCCGCCGCCGTTCTGCACACCGCGCACGAACTGGAACGTGCCGCTGAGAATCACGTCGAGCGGCAGCGTGTACGAGCCGAGCAGCTTGAAGTCCGGCCGATACGGGAGGTCCTGATGGCAGGCCGGGCTGCTGCCGAGCGCCGAATAGTTTTCGGAGACGCCGGTCGTCCCGGTGTTCGCGATGGCGCCCGTCATCAGCTGGAACACGCCGTAGTTCACGAGCGCGCACTGATCGAAGATGCGTTTGCCGGCCGTGATGCCGCCCTGGATGAACATGCCGGTCCTCGGCCGCGCATTCACGGAAAGGTCGAATCCCTCGTAGATGTTCGTTTCGCCGCCGTAGTTGCTCGAGAACGACAGCGTGTTGCTCACCGGCAGATTTTGCGCGACCACCGTCGGCTTCAGGTTGTAGAGGCCGCACACCTGATAACCGCCGCCGTTCGGCAGGTTCGCGATCGACCGGCGCGTTCGCGCAGAACGGACCGTCGTAGCTGCCGTTGGCGATGCTGAAGCGGTTGTCGACTGTGATGGTCTGGTTGCCGTACTTACGCCGGTACCAGCCGCCATTCACCGAGACGCGCGGTGCGATCTCGTGCGATCCGCTGATGACGTATTCCCAGTTGTACGCGCGCGCGCCCCAGCCAGACAGCACTGCCAGGGTCGGTCGTCGTCGTCGACGGAATGTTCTTGCCGAAGTTCGGCGTCGACGGCGAATTCGTCAGCTCGTTGAGCTGCAGGTTGCCGTTCGCGTCGTACGGCGAGCCGTTGCCGTCGATATCCTTCCACGCGCGCGTGTCGGTCGCGAGCACGGTGATCTCGGGATTGTTGTTGTCGGTGATGCCGCCGCCCGCGAGGCCGACGCCGTTCACGTACCGCGCGACGCTCGCCTTGATCGCGGTCTTGCCGTTGCCGAACAGGTCGTACGCGATGCCGAGGCGCGGACTCAGATCCTTCCAGTTCGTCACCTGACCGACGCAGCCGGCGTTCAGGTTGTTCTTTCCATCAGGGCACGCCGAATACGTGACGGCCTGGTTCAACGTGCTCGCCGGGAGCGTCTCGGGATCGACGCTGCTGATGAACCAGTCCCACCGCAGGCCGGCGTTGATCGTCGCGCGCTTGTACGTCCACTTGTCCTGCGCGAAGACGGCGCTGTCGTTCTTGATCGAGTTGCTGCGATCGGACGGCAGGCGCAGCGTGATCGAGACCGGCGCGCCGGCGCTGTATGTGATCGGCTGCGCGTCGCCGGTGTAGCGCGACACGAGGCGCCACTTCGCCTGGCTGATGTTGGCGCCGAAGCGGAGCGCGTGCGCGCCCGTCACGTACGACGCGGCGAACTGCTCCGTGAACAGCTTCGAGAAATGATCGGCGGGCGCGTTCCAGGCGTTCGCGATCTTGCCCGGTGCGTGTTGTCGCTGATCGTGTAGACGCGCGACGCGTCGATCTGCGTGTTGTCGAACACCGGATCGGTGCTGCCGGTGACCGATGGCTGGTACAGCTCGGTGTACTCCTGGTCGTACACGGCAAATCCGCCTTCGAGCAGCAGCTTGTTCGTGTGCGTCCTCGTCCATTTCGTGACGCTGACGAAGCTCGTCGGCGTGACTTCGTTGCCGGCCGCTTCGGGCGGGACGGTCGACGCGACGCCCCAATGCGGCCGGTACTTGCGCTGATCGTCGAAGTACGTCGTGAGCTTGTCCTTGCCCGACATCTGATACGCCACGCGCGTCGCGCCGCTCACGATATGGCCATCGTCGATCGCCGGACGGCTCGTGTCGGGGACGTACTTGAACGGCGACGGGTCGAGATCGAAGAAGCTGTCGGCAACCGTCTTGTTCACGCCCCAATGGCGGAACGTGAAGTAGAACCACGCTTTGTCTTTCGCGATCGGACCGCCGCCGCCGGCGTTGAAGTCCCACACTTTCTGGATGACGCCGACGTTCGTGAGCCGATTGTTCGGATTGAATGTCGTATCGCCGGAAAGCTCCGCGCGCGAGCAGGGCTGCGCGACGCCGTTCACGAATCCCGGCGAGCCGCAGTTGTCCGACGCCCACGAGTTCGGCGCGTAGTTGCCGAACACGACGCCGTGGAATGTGTTGCCGCCGTCTTTCGGCACCATGTTCACGCGCATGCCGCCCTGGCCCATTTCGGCGGAGTCGGCGCCGGTCACGTAGCTGAACTCCTGGAAGCTGCCGTCGTTCCAGTAGACGCCGCTGTAGGCGCCGTTCGCGCACAGGTTGTTCAGGCGCAAGCCGTCGATCGTCTGCACGGTATCCGGAGAACCGCGGTACTGCAGCGGCGACTGCTGAAGGTTGCCCGATCCGCCGACGTCGCGCGAGAGCGCGCCGCCGCCGCCGAGCGCGATGGAAGTGCCCGGAATCATGATGCCGACAGCCTGGATGTTTCGGCCGGTCGGAATCGTGTCGAGGACGTCGCGCGTCATGACCGTGCGCGTCGTGATGTTCTGAACGTCGACGATCGGCGACTCGCCCGAAACGGTGACCGTCTCCTCGAGCGCGCCGACTTTCATCTCCACGCTGATCGTCGCCGTGAAGTCCGACGTCAGCTCGATGCCTTCGCGTTTCACGACGCTGAACCCGGGGAGCGTGAACGAGAGCGTATAGGTGCCGGGGCGGAGTGAGGTGATCTTGAACTGCCCCGACGCGTCGGTGACCGCCGACCGTGTCTTCTCGAGGAGCGCGGGACTCGAGGCTTCCACCGTCACGCCGGGAAGTACGGCGCCGGTGCCGTCCTTGACGACGCCCGCGACGCCGCTCGTCTGAGCATGCGCCGCGGCGGGAATGACAACGAACAACGCCAACGCAATGAGAGCCCGCCGTACGAGACCGCTCATTCCTGACCTCCTTCGGTAAACAGTCCGATGAGTGCCGGAGCGCCGCGAGATACCGCTTACAAAATATGACAATCGGCCAAAACGCCTGGAGCGTAATCTTCTCGGCCGCTTGCGTCAATCGCAAATACCGAGCGCACACGCGGGAATGGGAGCGCATCCAAGAAGTCGAACGTCCGGGCGGCAAACCTACCGACCGGTCGGTATACCATGAGAGCAGCAATGCTTGCGTCAAAGGGCCGCCGCAGCGTTCGCCTCGATCCGAGGCGGGTCGACATGTATCGGACGGTCGCGCAGTTATTTCGCGACCGGGGCTTCGATGCCACTTCGGTCAGCGACATCGCTCGCGCCCTCGGATTGACGAAGGCAGGCCTCTACCATCACGTGGAGAGCAAGGAAGCGCTGCTGTTCGAAATCATGACCTTCGGCCTCGACACGGTGCGCGACGAAGTGCTCCTGCCGGTGATGCAGATTCCGCGACCCCGAAGCCCGGCTTCGCGAGCTGATCGTCCGCCACGCCAGGATCATCACGAGGGGCCGCGGCGCCGTCGCCCACATCGGCGACGAGATCCGGGCCCTCCCGCCGGCGGTCCGAAGAAAAATCGAACGCAGGATGCGGGTCTACGTCGAAGTCGTGCGGCGGACGCTCGACGAGTTGAAGGCGGCCGGGCGGCTCCGTCCCGTCGATCGCACGACCGCAGCGTTCAGCGTGATTGGGATGATCCTGTGGCTGCCGCGCTGGTTCCGGCCGAATGGCCGTCTCACGCAGGATCAGGTCGCGAACGGAATAGCCGATATTGCGCTCGGCGGTCTCATCGTCCCGCCGCCGCGCCCGGCGACCACCAAGCGGTTCAAAAAACGCGTGTCGTAAAGAAAAGGGCCGCTCCCCCGAAGGGAAGCGGCCCTCTTAACTTTCGCCTTTTTCCTTTTGCCTTTTTCCTTCGATCAGTTCGATCCCGTCGACGCTCCGCCGGCCTTCCGCATGCCTTCGGTGACGATGCCGACTTTTTCGACTCCGGCGCCTTTCGCCGCGTCGATGACGTCCGCGATGTCGCCGTAGCGCAGCGATCCGGCGCCCATGATGAACATCGTCTTGTCTTTGCGCTGCTCGAAGATGGCCCGGAGCCGCGTCTCGAGCTCGCTGATCGGAACGTCGTGCTTGTTGACCGAAATCTTCTTGTCGGCCGTGTAGTCGAGCACGATCTGGCTGACGTCCGGCGTGACGTCGGTGGTCTTCTTGCTCTCGGCCGGCAGGTTGATGTCGAGCCCCTTCTGCGTGAGCGGCAGGGCCGCCATGAAGATGACGATGAGCACGAGCAGCACGTCGATGAGCGGCGTGATGTTCATGTCGGCGCTGGCGTGCAGCACTTCGGCTTTGACGACCTTGTCCGCTCCGAGGTGATGATGCGCGTGGGCCATTACTTGCCTCCCGCCGCGCCCGGCGCGTGCTTCGGATCCGTGATAAGGCCGATGTCCTCGACGCCGGCCTGGCGGAGCTGGTCCATCGCCGCCATCACGGCGCCGTATGCGACGTCCTGGTCGGCGCGGATGACGACGATCTTTTCCTTCTTGTTCTCGAGCAGCTCCGTGACCTTCTGCCCGAGCTCGCCTTCGCGAATCGGCTTGGCGTTCAGGTAGACGCGCCTTGTTCGCGGCGATCGCGACGACCGTCTGATCCTGCGTCTCCGGCTTGTCGGTGGTGTTGGTCGCCTGCGGCAGCTTGACGCTGACGCCCTGCTGCAACAGCGGGGCGACAATCATCATGATGATCAGGAGCACCAGCATGACGTCGCAGAGCGGCGTCACGTTGATATCGGACTTGACCCCGCCCTTGGCGCCGCCAAGATCCATTGCCATACTTAATCTCCCTGCAACAATGAGCGGGTGAGGCGATGGGCGGTCACCTGCCTACCCGACCTGCCTGCCTTACGCGGTCTTCTTGATGAAGTAGTCGACGAGCTCCGACGAGGAGTTGTCCATCTCGACGTTGAAGTACTCGATGCGGCCGGTCAGGTAGTTGTAGAACCACACCGCCGGAATCGCGACGACGAGACCGAGCGCCGTCTCGACGAGCGCTTCGGCAATACCGGCGGAGACGGCGCCGATGCCGCCCGAGCCGCTGGCCGCAATGCCCTGGAACGCCGTGATGACGCCGACGACCGTGCCGAGCAGTCCGACGAACGGCGCCGTCGAGCCGATGGTCGCGAGCGCCGCGATGCCTTTCTTCAGGTCCGACGCGGTGAGCGCCGACGCACGCTGAATCGAGCGGCGCACGGTGTCCATCAGGTCTTCACGCGTCAGGCTGCTGCCGCTTTCCTGCTGGAACTGGTATTCCTGCAGACCGGCGAGCACGACCTTGGCGAGGTGGCTGTACCGATAGTTCTTCGAAGACGAAATCGCGATCGCGTCCTTCAGACGGCCGTCCTTGAGGTGCTTGGCCACCTGCGGCGCGTACAGCTTCGACTGGTTGCGCGCCTGCGTGAAGGTGAAGATGCGTTCGATCGCGACGCCGAACGACCACATCGACATGAAGAAGAGGACGAATGCCACCGCCTTGGCGACGGTCCCCATCGATGCCCACATTGCCATTAAATCCACTGTCTCTCCTCCATTGATATAGTCGTTAGTCGTTAGTCGTTAGCGTCGTTCGGTCGTTGCGTCTCCTTACTGCAGCGTGAAGTTCACCGTGACCGTCATGATGACCGGCACCGGGCACGCCGTTGAGCAGCGTCGGCGTGTACTGCCACTGCTTCACCGCGTCGAGCGCGGCCTGATCGAGCAGCGGAATCGAGCGAAGCACCTTCGCGTCCTGCACCATGCCGTTCGGTCCGATCGTCGCCTCGATGATCACGACGCCCTGCACGCGCGCCGACTGGGCGATCGGCGGGATAGACCGGGTTCACTTTCTTGAGCTGGGTCGGCGCTTTGATCTGTCCACCGACGCGAACCGGTGCCGCAGGAGGCGGAGGCGGCGGTGGCGGCGGAGCCGCTTCGAGGCCGCCTACGATGCCGCCGGTGACGCCGCCGACCACGCCGCCTTCGACGCCGCCGACTACGCCTTTCACACCGCTCTCGATGCCGGTTTCCGGTTTGATTTCTTTCGGCGCTTCAACCGGCGCAGCCGCAGGATTCACGTCCATCTGCGGCTTTGGCGCGGCGGCTGCCGCCGGAGGCGGTGGCGGCGGCGGTGGGGGCGGCGGCGGCGGCGGCGCCGCGACGAACGCCATCATCGCCGGCGGCGTCGGCAGAACGTCTGCCGCCATCAACGGGATGATGATGACGGCGCCGATAATCACCGTGTGAACGATGATCGACAGCGGTACCGTGTACCACTTCTTAGACCCCACCTTGATCGACGGCTCGACGATATCGCCGAACATGTCACGTGGCACGGTTGGCTCCTCCTGACGACTGCAAGTTCACACCGGGGACCCACCCCCGGACAAATATCAAACGCGGCAAGACCGGCGATTATAGTCAGTCCAATTTCTGCGAGTCAACGAACCCACCGAACGGTTAGACACCGTATCACCGAAAATGGGCCAAGATCTGGTCGCCTCAGGTGAGCCGTTTGTAAAACTTAGTCTTTACCTGAGCCGATCCGCATCCCGTAGAACGAACGCCATACAAAGACCACCGACAGGGCGAAAAACGCGGCCGCCAGTGCGTGGCTCACGAACGGCCCCTGCTCGACGGCGAGTTTGACCCCAAGCGATACGGCCAGCAAGCCGAAAAGCGTCGTGAACTTGATCACCGGATTCATCGCCACCGATGAGGTGTCTTTGAACGGATCGCCGACGGTGTCGCCGACGACCGTCGCGGCGTGGAGCGGCGTGCCTTTCATCTTCAGCTCGACCTCCACAATTTTCTTCGCGTTGTCCCAGGCGCCGCCTGCGTTGGCCATGAAAATCGCCTGATAGAGACCGAAGAGCGCGATCGAGATCAGGTAGCCGATGAAGAAGTACGGCTCGAGGAACGCGAAAGCAAGCGTGGAAAAGAACACCGTCAGGAAGATGTTGAACATCCCCTTCTGCGCGTAACGCGTGCAGATCTCGACGACCTTCTTGCTGTCCTCGACCGACGCCTTCTCGACGCCTTCGAGCTTGATGTTCGCCTTGATGAATTCCACGGCGCGGTACGCGCCCGTGGTCACGGCTTGCGCGGAGGCGCCGGTGAACCAGTAGATCACCGAGCCGCCGGTGATGAGCCCGAGAAAGAACGGCGGGTGCAGCAGCGAGAGCTTCTCGAGGTTCTGCGTAAGGCCGTTGGTCAGCACGAAAATAATCGAAAAAATCATCGTCGTGGCGCCGACGACCGCGGTGCCGATGAGGACCGGCTTCGCCGTCGCTTTGAACGTATTGCCCGCGCCGTCGTTTTCCTCGAGCAGATCCTTCGCATGCTCGAAGCGGACGTCGAATCCGTGCTCGCGTTTCAGCTGTTCCTTGATGCCGGGAATGTGTTCGATCACCGAGAGCTCGAACACCGATTGCGCGTTGTCGGTGACCGGCCCGTACGAGTCCACGGCGATCGTGACCGGCCCCATGCCCAGGAACCCGAAGGCGACGAGCCCGAACGCGAACACGGCGGGCGCCTGCATCAGCGCGCCGAGCCCGTAGGTGCTCACGTAATAGGCGACCGACATCAACGACACGATGCTCAGCCCGAGCCAGTACGCGCTGAAATTGCCGGCTACGAACCCGGACAGAATGTTCAGCGACGCGCCGCCCTCGCGCGACGAGGTGACCACTTCCTTGACGTGCGCCGACTCGGTCGACGTGAAGACCTTCACGAGCTCCGGGATGATCGCGCCGGCGAGCGTGCCGCACGTGATGACGGTCGACAGCTTCCACCAGAGCGTCCCGTCGCCAAGCTCGGGGATGAGCAGCCACGACACGATATAGGTGAGGATGACCGACACGATCGACGTCAGCCACACCAGGGTGGTGAGCGGCGCTTCGAAGTTCATCTTGTCGACGGTGCCGTAGCGGCTCTTCGCGACGACCTCGTTGGCGAAATATGAGAACCCGCTCGCGATGATCATCATGATGCGCATCACGAAGATCCACACGAGCAGCTGCACCTGCACGTGCGCGCTCGGCACGGCCAGCAGGATGAACGAAATCAGCGCGACGCCGGTGACGCCGTAGGTCTCGAAACCGTCGGCGCTCGGCCCGACCGAATCGCCCGCGTTATCGCCCGTGCAGTCGGCAATCACGCCCGGGTTCCGCGCGTCGTCTTCTTTGATGTTGAAGACGATCTTCATCAGGTCGGAGCCGATGTCGGCGATCTTCGTGAAGATGCCGCCGGCGATGCGCAGGGCGGCGGCGCCGAGCGATTCGCCGATGGCAAAACCGATGAAACAAGGCCCGGCGAGCGTGCCCGGGATGAAGAGCAGAATGCAGAGCATCAGCAGGAGCTCGACGCTGATGAGCAGCATGCCGATGCTCATGCCGGCGCGCAGCGGAATCGCGTAGATCGGAAACGGCTTGCCGCGCAGGCTGGCGAACGCGGCGCGCGAGTTCGCGAACGTGTTCACGCGGATGCCGAACCAGGCGACGCCGTAGCTGCCGGCGATGCCGATCAGGCTGAAGAGCAGGATGATGGCCACGCGCATCGGCGCGAGATGCTCGAGCACCCCGAAGTAGAAGACCATGATCACGCCGATGAACACTTCGAGGAGCAGGATGAACTTGCCCTGGGTGATGAGATAGGTTTTGCAGGTCTCGTAAATCAGCTCCGAGACCTCGCGCATCGACGAATGGACCGGCAGGTTCTTCAGCTCGGTGAACGTGAGGAGACCAAACAGCAGGCCGAGCGCGCAGATCGCGAGGCCGCCCATCAGCAGGCTGCGGCCGTTCACGCCTCTGAATTCGACCGTCGAGAGATCGGGCAGAACGAGGTTCGCTTCGCCGCCGCCTTCGTGCGCCAGCGCGCGCTCCGACGCGGCGGGCGGACCGGGCTGCGCCGCCAGCGCGGGCCGCGCCGTCGCCACGAGAGCCACAAGCAGCAGAATCGGAACAACGATCCCCGGCAGCCGCCGGAAGATCCTCTGGACGGTCACTGTCATCTGGCCTCGCACAAAAGCTCGGATTATACGCGTACCCGCGGCGGCAGCGCCATGCCGCCCGTGAGGAAGATGCGGATGCCCTCTTCGACAGGAATGTCCGGAAAGCTCGCCCGTTCGCGAGGATAAATCACGATGTCGCCGAGATAGAGATGATTCGTGGGGACGTAAACGGCGACGAGCGCCTCGGGCCCGCTGCCGCGATCGACCGTGAACTCGCGCGTCAAAAAGCCCAGCGTGAATCCGCGCTGCGGATGTTCGATCAGCACCACCCGCTTGAACCCCGCTTCATTGTCCGGCGAAAACGCGGCGACCAGCTGGCGGACCGGCGCGTAAATCGTTCGGAACACCGGCACCCGCAGCAGATAGCCCTCAGCGCGCGCGAGAACGCGCCGGCCAATGACGTTCGTCGCAAACACCCCGGCCAGCAAGATCACGAGTGCGGTCGACACCGTGCCGAGGCCCGGGATCCGCCGGCCGAGCAGCCGGTCGTAGAGCGGTGTCGTCGCGTTGTCGACGAGCGTGAAGATCCAGACGAGCGCCGCGATGCTGATGAACAGCGGGACCGTGATGAAGAAACCCGCGATGAACCGCCGCCGCAGCCACGGCATCATCAGCGGATGAAGAACCAGACGGCGACCGACGCGGCGAGCGCGATGCGGTACCAGCCGAAGACATCGAGCGTGTGCTTCTGCAGATACCGCACGAAGAATCTCACCGCCAGATAGCCGACGATAGCGGACATGAGGATGCCGATGAGAAACAGGAGTGCCTGATCGCCGGCGATGCCGGCCTTCAGCATCTTCGGCGCTTCCTTGCCCGCGGCCGCCACAATCGCCGGAATGGCGAGCAGGAAAATGAACCGCGCGGCGTCGGGTCGGCGGAGTCCGAGCAGCAGAGCGACCGTGATCGTCGCGCCCGAACGGGAGACGCCGGGAATGAGCGCGAGGGCTTGTGCGCAGCCGATCCAGAACGCCTCAACGAATGTCAGCGACGCGTCGCTGCGCTGATGCCCGCCGACGCGCTCTGCCACAAAAAACAGAACGCCGCCGATCGCAAGCGCGATCGCCGCAACTTCGGGCGTGCGCATGCGCTCTTCAATCACTTTGTTGAACAGCAGCCCGACGATCACGGCGGGAATCGTGCCGATGACGAGGAGCCAGATCAGCCGTGCGTAATCCTGGCCGTCGCTCGGCTGCGTGAATCCGGCGGCGCCGGCGCCCGCGCTTGCCGCGCCGCTCCGTGCTGCCTGCGTCGAGAGATAGACACTTTGCGCCGGACTCCTGACGCCAGGCCGAAACACATCCGGCAGCGCCGCGATCATGCGCATGACGTCGTCGCGGAAATAAATCAGCACGGCGACGAGCGTGCCCACGTGGCAGGCGACATCGAACGGCAACCCGAATTTGTCACCGTCGAATCCGAAAAACGCGCGCGCGAGAATCAGGTGCGCGGAGCTCGAGACCGGCAGGAATTCAGTCGCGCCCTGCACGATTCCGAGTACCGCCGCTTGGAGAAGAGGGGACATGGGGGAAAGTGAAAAGACAGAAGGCAAAGAGCGGCCTTCTAACTTTTTCCTTTTAACTTTAAGACGCTCTCGCCTTCCGCGTCGGCTTCGATTTGCGCGAGGGCTGCTGCGGAGCGGAAGGCGCCGAGGCGACCATTCCAGGCGCGTGGGCGGCAGCGCGCGTCGGCGCATTTCCGCGCCAGAAGCTGACGATCGCCGCCGCGATGAACACGCTCGAATATGTGCCGGTGATGATGCCGACCACCATCGTGAACGCGAAGCCGTGCAGCACTTCGCCGCCGAAGAAGAACAGCGCGAGCGCCGTGAGCAGCGCGGTGCCCGACGTGATGATCGTCCGGCTCAGGGTCTGATTGACCGACGCGTTGATGATGTCGTTCATCGAATCGCGCCGCATCGAACGGAGGTTCTCGCGGATCCGGTCGAAGATCACGATCGTGTCGTTCGTCGAGAAGCCCGTCATCGTGAGAATCGCGGCGATGACGTTCAGCGTCATGTCGTACCGGAAGAACGCGAGGAACGCGAGCGTGATCAGCAGATCGTGGATCGTCGCGACCACCGCGCCGACGCCGAAGCTGAATTGGAAGCGGAAGGCGAGATACGCGAGGATGCCGACAAGCGAGAGCAACGTTGCAAGGATGCCTTTGCTCGTTAGCTCGCGGCCAACCGTGGGGCTGACAATCTCGGCGCCGCTACGTTTGGGGGAGCCAATGTTCCCCTTCTTCAGCGCGTCTTCGACCTGCTCCGCCTTGACGCTCAGCGAGGTGCCCGACTCGGCGCCCGTCGATGGAACGCGAATCATCACGAGGTGCGCTGACGGATCGCCGTACGACTGCACGACCGATGTCCTGTCCGCCGCCCGGATAGTTGCGATCGAGCGCGGCCCGCACCTGATCGACCGACGTCGCGCGATCGAACTGCTCGATGACGACCGTGCCGCCGGCGAACTCGACGCCTTTCGGGATGCCTTTGGTCGCGATGGCGAACACGCCCGCGAGAATCAGGACCCACGAGACAACGAGCGCGTGGATTCGCCACCGGAGAAAGTTGTAATGCGTGTTGTGAAAGATTTGCATATAAATCGCTCGGCTAAAGCCTCGCGCTACATCAGATACTCAGCGACGCGACCTGGTGGCGCCCCGACAAGGCCGCCTCGAACAGCGTCTTCGAGACGAAGATGGACGTGAACAGGTTCGAGACGAGACCGATCACCAGCGTGACGGCGAAGCCGCGGATCGGGCCGGTGCCGAATTGAAAGAGGAATGCGCACGAGATGAGCGCCGCCACGTGTGTATCGATCAGCGTCCAGAACACGCGCCCGAAGCCCGCGTTGATCGCCGCCCGGACGCCGCGCTGCATCGACAAGCTCTTCTTTGATGCGCTCGAAAATCAGCACGTTCGAATCGACGCCGATGCCCATCGTGAGCACGAAGCCGGCGATGCCGGGCAGCGTCATCACGGCGCCGATGTACGCCATCAGCCCGAGAAGGATCACGAGGTTGAACACCAGCGCGACGACGGCGTTCACGCCGGAGAGATGGTAGTAGACGAGCATGAAGCTGATGACGAGCAGCAGGCCGACGATCGAGGCAATGACGCCGGAGCGGATCGAGTCGGCGCCAAGTGAGGGACCGATCGTCTGCTCCTGCAGATACGTCAGCTCGGCGGGGAGCGCTCCGGACCGCAGGATCAGCGACAGGTTCTGCACTTCTTCCTGCGAGAAGATGCCGGTGATCTGCCCATCGGTCGTGATGCGTCCTTCGAGGCGCGGCGCCGACTGGACGCGGCCATCGAGGATGATCGCCAGGGAGCGCCCGATGTTTTCGCCGCTGACCTTGCCGAATTTGCGACCGCCCTCTGAGCTGAGCGTGAAGCCGACGGCCGGCTGATTGTTCGAATCGACCTGCACGCGAGCGTTGCGAACGTCGCGGCCGGTGACGGCGGCCACTTTCTTCACCAGGTAATAGACCGTGCTCGCATCGCCGGGCGTGCCGCTCGCGCCAGGGACGATCTCCATTCCGGCCGGCACCTGACCGTTCTGCATCAGCGCCTCTTTCGTCGGGGCCGGGCCCTGCTCGACGATTTTCAGCTCGAGAAGGCCGGTCGACTGGATCACTTCCTTCGCGCGGTTCACGTCGCTGACGCCGGGAAGCTGGACGAGAATCTCGTCGCCGTTCTGCCCCTGCTGCGCGATGCTCGGCTCGGTGACGCCGAGCTCGTTGACGCGCCGCTCAATCGTCTGCCGCGCCTGCACCACCGCATCGTCGCGCAGATTGAGCTGCACGTTCGGTTTCATCGTGAATGTGTAGGTGCCGTTCACGCCGGTGTTGCGATCGAAATTCGCCTGCACTTCGGTGGCAGCCTGGCGGAACGCGGCGTCCTGCGCCGGCGGCACGCCCTCGACGCGGAACTGCGTCGGTGCGGGCTGCGTGATGTTCGTCACGTTGATGTTGCGCGTCTGCAGCTCCTGCCGCAGCCGCTCCATCTCCTGCTCCGTCTCGACGCGCAGCGCCGTGTCGGTCTGCACGCGGAGCACGAGATGGACGCCGCCTTTCAGGTCCAGGCCGAGCTTGAGCTGCTTGTCCATCAACCAGCCCGGCTCGCGGATGCCGTAATGCGCGGCGACAATCGGATACACGCCGACGGCCGTGAACACGATGAAGACGACGATGATCGTGATGATTTTCCAGCGAAGGTTGCTGTTCATGTGGATGCACTCTGCGGCTCGACCACCGGCGGCTGGCCCTGATAGCCACCGATCGCCGCCTTCGAGACCTCGATGCGAACTTTATCGGCGATCTGCAGCTGCACGCTCTGCTCGCCGAGGCGCGTGATCTGGCCGTAGAGACCACCGGTCGTGATCACTTTGTCGTTGACCTTCAGGCTGTCGAGAAATTCCTGCACTTTTTGCTGCTTGCGCCGCATCGGCAGCAGGATGATGAAATAGAAAATGCCGAGGACGAGGACAAACGGCACGAGCTGCAGCCATGGGCTGCCGCCCTCAGGCGTCGCGCCCATGGCAAACACCGACACTCGAGCGAACGTCATCATGAATCGCGTGGCTGGCGGGACAAGCTCTGGTGAAAAGCTACCCTGAAACTTTCGAACCGCCCAAACACAATAGCCTCTCTAATCCGCCGAAGGGTGTCAAGGTAAAAGTTCAGGTTATGCAACGTGTTAAGGGTGGCCGCGTTGATCTCGCCGGCCATGAAAAGGTGCCGGAGATAGGCGCGCGAAAAGGTGCGGCACGTGTAGCAGCCGCATGAGGTGTCGATCGGCCGATCGTCTTCGGCGTAGCGCGCGTTCTTGATGTTGATCCGTCCCTCGGTGGTGAAGAGCTGGCCGTTCCGCGCGTTGCGCGTCGGCAGCACGCAGTCGAAGAGATCGATGCCGCGGGCGACCGCTTCGACCAGATCCTCCGGCGTGCCGGTGCCCATCAGATAGCGCGGCCGATCGGCAGGCAGAAACGGCGTCGTGTGCGCGACGACGTCGTACATGACGGCGGGGGGTTCGCCGACGCTCAGACCGCCGATCGCGTACGCTTCGAATCCCATCGCGACCGTTCGACGGGCGCTTTCTTCGCGCAGATCGCGAAAGACGCTGCCCTGCACGATTCCGAACTGCGCCTGCTCCTCGTTGGTGACGATCGGCGCCGGATACGCCGGCCCGTGCCTGCTGAAGATGCGAGAAACCGCTCGCGCCCGCGCGCCGCCCACCGCAGCGTTCGCTCCATCGACGCGCGCGCAGCGGTCTCGTCGGCCGGATGCGCGAGGCATTCGTCGAGCACCATCGCGATGTCCGAGCCGAGCTGCGCCTGAATGTCGGCGGCCTTCTCCGGCGTGAGCAGGTGCGATGAGCCGTCGAGATGCGAACGGAACCGCGCGCCCTCTTCCGTGATGGTCCGCCGTTCCGCAAGGCTGAACACCTGATAGCCGCCGCTGTCGGTCAGAATCGGCCGTGTCCAGCCGATGAAGCGATGCAGACCGCCGCGGCGCGCGATGAGATCGTCGCCCGGCCGCAGATACAGATGATAGGTGTTGCTCAGCATGATCTCGGCGCCGATCGCTTCGAGATCGCGTGCGATGACGCCTTTGACGGCGCCCTGCGTGCCGACCGGCATGAACGCCGGCGTCTCCACGTCGCCGTGCGCGGTCGTCATCACGCCGCGCCGCGCGCAGCCGTCGGTCGCGATCAGCGCGGAAACCAAAGCCTGGCATCGAGAAGAGAACAGTCTACAATCCCTAAAGCTCCACCAGGTGGACGCGGAGGACACGGAAACGTCCTTCACCACAAAGATCACAAAGAACACCATGGAAGCGGCCGATATGGCATTCGTGATCTTTGTGGTTCAGATCGCGCCCTCCGTGTCCTCCGTGGTGGAGAGTTAGCTGGTGGTGCTATTGGCAAAAAACTTACGCGTCGGCGTGATCTACGGCGGCCGCTCCGGCGAGCACGAAGTGTCGCTCGCTTCGGCGGCGGCGGTCTTCCAGAATCTCGATCCCGATCGATACGACGCGGTTGCGATCCGGATCGAGAAGGACGGCCGCTGGGCGCTTCCCGGCGAGCCGCCGACGGTGATGAAGGCGGCCGACGTGATCGCCGGCCGCGGGGACCGCGCCGTGCCGACGATGCGCGCGAGGCGCATCTCGTCGCCCATCCCGGCGGCGACACGCTGCTGACGATCGATCGCGCGCACAACCAGCCCGTCGGTCTCGGGTCTGGCGCTCGACGTCGTTTTCCCGGTGCTGCACGGGCCGTACGGCGAAGACGGCACGGTGCAAGGGCTCGCTCGAGCTGGCGAACGTGCCGTATGTCGGCGCCGGCGTGCTCGCGTCCGCCGTCGGCATGGACAAGGCGGCGATGAAGCTCGTGTTCGCCGCGCGCGGTCTGCCGCATTTGCGACTACGAGGTGGTGCTCAAGCGCGACTGGCAGCGCGACGAGCGCGCGATCATGAGCCGCATCGCGACGCGGCTCGGCTTTCCGGTGTTCGTCAAGCCGGCCAACCTCGGATCGAGCGTCGGCATCTCGAAGGCGAAGCACGCGACCGAACTGCGGACGGCCATCGACCTCGCCGCCGAGTTCGATCGCAAGATCGTCGTCGAAGCCGCGGTGCCGCAGGCGCGCGAGATCGAAGTGCGCCGTGCTCGGCAACGACGAGCCCGAAGCGTCGGTGCCGGGCGAGATCATCCCGTCGCGCGAGTTCTACGACTACGAAGCGAAGTACATCGACGAGGGATCGAAGGCGGTGATTCCCGCGCGCGCTCACCGACGCGCAGATCGAGGAGGTCCGCGCGCTGGCCGTCGCCGCGTTCAAGGCGATCGACGGCGCCGGGCATGGCGCGCGTCGACTTTCTGCTGGCGGGCGACAGCGGCATCCTGTACCTGAACGAGGTCAACACGATTCCCGGGTTCACGACGATCAGCATGTACTCGAAGCTCTGGGCCGCGAGCGGCTCTCCGTACCCGCAGCTGCTCGATCGCCTGATCGCGCTCGCGCTCGAGCGGCACGCGAGAGAAACAGCCGCTGCGAACGAGTATGTGAAGGGTGAGAGTCTTCAGTCGTCGCAGTCGTCAGTCGTCAGTCATGACGCGGTCAGTCGTGACTCGCCGCTGACGACAATGGCTCTGACTGATCACTGAGCTCGACCGCTGAAGACTTCGACTGAGACTGCTGGCGCTGGACTGCGGCAGTTCTGAGCGCGCTGCTCGTTCGCGCGTGCGCTCAGCGCGCTGACGGACGCCGCGCGCCTGGCCGCGGTCTACGACACGATCCTCGCCGCGAAGTTCGACGAGGTGTCGGCGCAGCTGAAGGACACGTGTCCGCCGGCGCCCGACGAGGCGTGCCAGACGCTGGCGCGTCGTCTCGCTCTGGTGGCAGATTCAACTCGATCCCGAGAGCCATCTGCTCGACGGCCGGTTCACCGAGCTGGCCGAACAGTCGATTGCCGCGTCCGAAGCGTGGACGCGGCGCGAGCCGCGCCGCGGCGAGGCGTGGTTCTATCTCGCCGGGATCGTACGCACCGCTCGTGCAGTGGCGCGTGCTCCGCGGCGAGCGCGTCGCCGCCGCGCGCGAGGGCAACAAGATCCGCGAGGCGCTCGAGCGCGCGCTGGCGCTCGATCCGTCGCTGAACGACGCGTACTTCGGCATCGGGCTGTATCACTACTACGCCGATGTCGCGCCGGCGGCCGCCAAGCTTCTGCGCTGGATGCTCTTCCTGCCCGGCGGCGATCGCGCCAAGGGGCTGCAGGAGATGCTCACCGCGCGCGATCGCGGCGAGCTGCTGCGCGGCGAAGCCGACTACCAGCTGCACCTCATTTATCTGTGGTACGAGCACGACACGCCGCAGGCGCTCGCGGCTGCTCGACGGGCTCGATAGCGCGCTATCCGACCAATCCGCTGTTCCTGCAGCGGATCGCCGAGATCGAGATCAGTCTACCTCCACGATGCACCCGCAAGCGCGGCCGCATGGCAGAAGCTCGCTCGACGCGCGCGCGCTCGGCGAGGTGCGCGTATCAGCCGCGCGTCGCCGAAGTGCGCGCGCGTCTCGGGCTCGCGGCGCGAGCTCGATGCGATGTACGAGACCGATCGCGCGATCGAGCAGCTGCAGACCGTCGATCGACGATGAATCCGCGCGAGCCGCCGGCGCGCGCACGCGCGCGCGGCGCGCCTTCATGCTCGACCGCGCGGATGGCGCAGATGGCGATCGAAGCCGTACCGACTGTCGCATCGACGGGATGGCGCGCGCTCGAGCGCGGCGCGCTCGATCAGGCGGAGACGATGCTCGCGCGCGCGGTGGCGCTCGCGCCGATCGATCCTCGTCGCGCGCTATCGCTACGCGCGCGCTGCTCGAGGCGCGCGGCGACACCGATCGCGCACGCGAGGCTCTCGAAGAGATCATCGCCGCGACGTCCGCTCGCGCCGCCGATCGTGCTCGCGTCGGCGCTACGTCGACTACGCGCGGCTGCTCGAACGCGCGCGGCGATCGCGCGCGCGCGCTCGCGATGTATCGCGACGCGCTCGACATCGTCGGCGGCGATCCGCGCGCGCACGACGACGCGGCGCGCGCGATCAAACGGCTCGCCGGCGACGGTCGCGCGCGAACATTTTTTTGACTTTTGATCGCATTTTGTGCTTGACAGCACAATTTTCTCGTCCATAATCTACATCTGGTATGAGGGTGGCGAACTCAGGCCATCCCTAGTGAGGATCGAAGCGCTTGAGCGGCTCGACCATATCGTCCTCACCCTCCGAAGCCGACACGGCACGGAAGGTGCCGCGACGCGAAGATCGCCGTCATCGGGTGAGCGTGCCAGGCGGCAGCCACTGAATCGATGACGTGAGCGCTCTCGCAAGCAAACCCACATGAAGGGGGGGATAACAGACAATGGCAAAGAAAGCCAAGGGCGGGAAGAAGAAGGCCGGCAAGAAACGGTAAGCTGACCTCGCCCGTCAAAAAAGGGGGCGGCCGTCGCCCCCTTTTCAATTTCGCCAGTCGCCCTCACCGCATCCAGCTACTCCGACTCGACCACCTCACGACCACCGCCAGACTCGACTACGACTAACGACTAGCGACTAGTCCCATCGTCTGCCCGTCCCACACGCGCACGCGTCGGATCACATCGCCCTGCTGAATCTGATCGACCACGTCCATGCCGGCGATGACGCGGCCGAAGACCGTGTACTTCGCGTCGAGGTGCGGCTGCGGCGAGTGCGTGATGAAGAACTGGCTGCCGCCGGTGTCGGGCCACGGATCGAGCGCCATGCCGACCGTGCCGCGCAGGTAGGGCAGCTCGTTGAGCTCGTCGCGGATCGTGTAGCCGGGGCCACCTTCGCCGTCGCCGCGCGGATCGCCGTCCTGGATCGACGAAGTCCGGCACGACGCGATGGACGCTGAGGCCGTTGAAGTAGCCGCTGCGCGCGAGCGCGACGAAATTCTCGACGGTCAGCGGCGCGTCGAGCACGGCGAGCTCGATCTGGATCGTGCCGCGGTCGGTGTCGAGATACACCTGCGTCGATACCGGCGGACTCGCCAGACGCGCGGCGCCGTATAGTCGTCCGCCGGCAAGCGTCGTCGGCGCCGGACGAATCTGCGCGTCGACGTCCGCGGCGCTCGCCGGGTCGAGCTGCTTTCAGCAGCATCGCGGCGCGGACGCGGACGGCCCAGTCCTTGTCGGCGAGCGCGCGTCTTGAGCAGCGGCGTCGCGTCGGCCGCGCCGTACTTCACGATCGCAGCGAGCGCCGCGGCCCGCGCGGAATACATCGCATCGCGCTGTCCGGCCTTGATACGCGTCGGCGAGCGCCTGCGGCGCCGCGCGGCGGCTTCAGCTCGCCGATGCCAGCGGCGGCCGCGGCGCGCACCGCCGGATCGTCGGCCTTCAGACGATCGAGCAGGATGTCGGCCGCATGCGGGATCGTGCAGCGCGACCAGCGCCGCCAGCACCGACGGAATCACACGCTGATCGTCGTCGCCCAGCATCTGGTTCACGCGAGCGAGGCCTGTGCCCGGCGGCAGCGAGCCGAGGACGGTCGCGAGCGCCGCGCGCACGCGTCCAGTTCGGATCGGGATCGAGGCCCGACAGGACGGTGACGAAGTCGTCGCGATCGAGCGCCGCGAGCGATCGCAGCGCCGCGATCGCGGATCGTCGGCGCCGGATCGGCGAGCAGGTCGATCAGCGTGTCGCCGGTGCGACGGATCGTGAAGGCCGCCGAGCGCCGCCACGGCTTCGAGCCGAACGTGGGGGTCGGTGTTCGCGTCGGTGATGAACTTCATCAGCGGCGCCGCCGCCGACGGATCGCCGATGCGCCCGAGCGCGCGAATCGGTCTCGATGAGCACGGACCGGTCGCCGCTCGACAGAAGCGGCATCAGCGCCGGCAACGCGGCGCGGATCCTTCAGCGCGCCGAGGCCTTTCACGGCGAACGCACGCGTGTACGGATCCGATTCCCTTGCGAGCGTCAGCAACGCGGGCAGCGCGCGTTTGTCGGCGAGGCGCTGCAGCGCGAACGCCACCGGATACGACCGCACGCGCGGCTGCGACGCTCCATCGAGGACCGCGTCGGCGAGCTGGATCGTATGCCTTGAGCCGCACGAGCGCGTAGACCGCGAGTCGGAACGCGGCCGCCGGCGTGTCGCGTGCGGCCGTCGACGTCGGCGCGTCGCTGGCTGCGGCCGCGAGGCGCGCCGGACTGCACGATCTTCGACGCCATCGCGGCAACCGCGTCCGCCGCTGAGGCATCGCCGATCAAGCCGAGCGCTTCGGCGGCGCTGCCCTGCACGAGCGGCGACGGGTCGCCGAGCGCCTTCACGAGCGGATCGCGCGCTTGCGCGTCTCCGATGAGACCGAGCGCGAACGCCGCCATCTGCCGCACTTCCGCGTCGCTGTCGCCCAGCAGCGCCGACGAGCGGTTGGACGCCGTCGCGCAGGCCGACGCGACCGATCGCCAGCGCGGCGCGTCGCCGGATTCGCGCTTCCGATCGGCAAGCGAGACGCGTCAGATCCGGAGGCGGCGGCGGCGGCGACGACGGCCGGCGCCTTCTGACCGCGCGACCGGCGCAGGTGCGGCGGGCGGCACGACGGCGCCGGATCGCGCAGCACGCGCTGATCCTCCAGCCGGAGAATCCACGCCATCTTCTGCTCGAAGGTCGGCCCGGCGACCTTCGCGGGCGGCGCGACCGGCGCCGACGCGCATGCGCCGGCGAGCATCGCGCAGCGCCGTCGCACAAGCGAGCATCGAACGATTCATGAACGGTCAGGAAACGGCCAGCATCGGCCGGGGATCGAAAGCCTGGCGCCGGAGCGTGGCCGCGTCGACGCGGTCCTGCAGGACCGTCACGCCGATACCGGGCCCCGTCGGCACGCCGATCGTGCCATCGGCCGCCACGACAATCGGTGATTCGATGAGGTCGGGGTTGAAATACCGTTTGCTCGCGGCGATGTCGCCGGGCAGCGTGAAATTGGCGAGCGTGGAAAGATGAATGTTCGCCGCGCGGCCGATGCCCGACTCGAGCATCCCGCCGTGCCACACCGGGATGCCGTGCGCGGCGCAGAGATCGTGGAGCCGGATCGACTCTCGAAATCCTCCGACGCGTCCTGGCTTGATGTTGATGATGCGGCAGGCGCCAGCGGCAATCGCCTCCTCGGCGACGTGAACCGTCTTGATCGACTCGTCGAGACAGATCCGCGTCGTGAGCCGCCGCTGCAGCGCCGCGTGATCGGCGATGTCGTCGTATTCGAGCGGCTGCTCGATCATCATCAGCTCGAACGGATCCAGCTTCGCGAGATGGTCGGCGTCCGCCGGCGTGTACGCCGCGTTGGCATCGACCATCAGCGGGATCGCCCCGAACCGTTCACGAATCATCTTCACCGCGTCGAGATCCCATCCCGGCTTGATCTTGATCTTGATCCGGCGATAACCCGCGTCGAGCTCGTGCCGCGACTTTGTCGGCCAGCTGCTCGAGCGAATCCTGGATGCCGATCGAGACGCCGGACGCGATGCGATCGCGCGATCCGCCGAGCGTGGCGCTGAGCGGCTCGCCGCGCTGCTTCGCGAACAGGTCCCACGCCGCCATCTCCACGGCGGCCTTCGCCATGTTGTGGCCGCGGATCGCGGCCAGCGCCGGATACACATCCCGCGGGTGCGCGAACTCGACGCCGACAACGCGCGGCGCGATGAACTCGCTGATCACGTGCCAGACGGTTTCGTTCGTTTCCGAGCTGTAGTACGGATCCTGCTCGGCGACGCACTCGCCATACGCCGTGATGCCGTCTCCGCGCAACGTGACGAGCACGAAGTGTTTCTTGTAGATGCGGCCGAAGCTCGTCTCGAAAAAGTGGACGAGCGGAAGCTGGAGAAGCGCCAGTTCGAGCCGTTCGATCTTCACGGCGCGATGATATCATCGGGGCCTTGCAGTTTCGCCACATCGCGATTGAAGGCCCGATCGGTGCCGGCAAAACCGCGTTGACCGAACGGCTCGCGACGCGGCTGGATGCCACCGCCGTCCTCGAGGAAACCGACAATCCTTTCCTCGCCGACTTCTACGCCGATCGCCCCGGCGCGGCGCTGCAGGCGCAGCTGTTCTATCTGTTGAATCGCCATCGCCAACAGACCTCGCTTCGCCAGGCCGATCTCTTCACGCAGACGACGATCTGCGACTACCTGTTCGACAAAGACAAGATATTCGCGTACCTGAACCTCGACGATAACGAGCTGTTCATCTACCAGCGTCTGTACGAGCTGCTCATTCGCGACGTGCCGCCGCCCGATCTGGTGCTGTACCTGCAGGCGCCGACCGACGTGCTGCTCCGCCGTGTGCACAGCCGCGCGCCTCGAGCCGGAAACCGTCGCCCTCCAGCCCGACGACGACTACCTGCGCGAGCTGAACGAGGCGTATCACCATTTCTTCTTTCACTACAACGCGACGCCCCTTCTCGTCGTCGAAACATCGCAGTTCGATTCCGATGCGAGCGACGAAGCGCTCGACGATCTCGTTCGCCAGATACGCGGCATGGGCCCGGGAACGCGCTACTACGTGCCCCGAACTAAGTAGGCAAAAGAGCCGGGCAGCCTGCTAAGCTTGCCGGATGGCGTGGTTCAAGAAAACCCGTAAGCCGATCGCGGCGACGAAGGAAAAGCCAAGCCGCGTGCCCGAAGGCCTGTGGGTGAAGTGCCCCGGCTGCGCACAGATCATCTACAACAAAGACCTCGCCACGAACCATCAGGTGTGCCCGAAGTGCGCGCACCATTTTCGGATCAGCGCGAACGAGCGGCTCCGGCTTCTGTTCGACGACGGCCAGTGGGTCGAGTACGACAGAGAGCTCGTCTCGACCGATCCGCTGAAGTTCACCGACACGAAGCCGTACAAGGCGCGGCTGAAGTCGACGATCGAGAGCACGGGCCTCAAGGACGCGGTCATCGTCGGCTCGGGACGCATCGACGGCCTCGACGCGATCGTCGCGGCCATGGAGTACAGCTTCATCGGCGGCAGCATGGGCGTCGTCGTCGGCGAGAAGATCACGCGCGCGATCGAGCGCGCGATCGAGAAGCGATGGCCCGTCGTCATCATCTGCTCGTCGGGCGGCGCGCGCATGATGGAAGGCGCGCTGTCGCTGATGCAGATGGCGAAGATCAGCGGCGCGCTCGCGCGGCTCGATCGCGCGCGGCTGCCGTACATCTCGGTGCTGACCGATCCGACGACCGGCGGCGTGACGGCGAGCTTCGCGATGCTCGGCGACCTGAACATCGCCGAGCCGAAAGCGCTCATCGGCTTCGCGGGCCCGCGCGTCATCGAGCAGACGATCCGCCAGAAGCTGCCCGAAGGATTTCAGCGCAGCGAGTTCCTGCTCGAGAAGGGCATGATCGATCTGATTGTCGATCGGCGCGAGATGAAGAGCGTCATCGTGAACGCGCTTCGCTTCATGGGCGTGCGCGCTCCCGCTGTCGTGCCGTGCCCTGCCGGCCTCGCGGAGGTCTCCGCGCTGGAACGCCTGTGTTCAATGAGCGGGCGCCCCAGTCTTAGCGCGCTCGACTATCTCTTCAGCCTCGAGCACATCGGCATCAAGTTCGGGCTGGAAAACATCAGGACGATCCTTCGACGCGCTCGGCGATCCGCGAGCGGCGTTCCAATCGATTCACGTCGCGGGCACCAACGGTAAGGGATCGGTGACGGCGATGACCGACCGGGCGCTCGCGGCCGCCGGTTACCTATCGGCGTCGATACACCTCGCCGCACCTCGTCCGGCTGAACGAGCGGTTCGCGATCGATGGCTCTCCTGTAGCCGACGAGCAGCTCGTCGACGCCGTCGACACAATCCGACACGAGGTCGAGGCACTCATCAGCGCGAGGCGGCTGGCGGCGCACCCCACGTTCTTCGAGGTCGACGACCGCCGCTGCGTTCGAGCTGTTCCGGCGCGCGGGCGTCGACGTGGCCGTCGTCGAAGTCGGTCTCGGCGGCCGGCTCGACGCGACAAACGTCCTAACTCCGGTGGCGACTGCGATCACATCGATCGGTTTCGATCACGAGCAGTATCTCGGGGGGACGCTGCGGCAGATCGCGATGGAGAAGGCCGGCATCATCAAACCCGGCGTCCCGGTTGTCGTCGGGGAGATGCCGGCGGAGGCGCTCGCGGCCATCGAGGAGATCGCGCGCGAGCGCGGCGCCGAGATGATCGGCGCGGGAAGCACGCTTCCAACCGAGTACGCTCACGTGCGTCTCGGTCTTCGCGGCGCTCATCAGATGCGAAATGCAGCTGTTGCTGTTGCGCTTCTCGAGGCTGCGCGACGCGCGTGGGATCGCGGTCTCGCCCGGTGCAATCGCAACGGGCCTCGCCGACGTGTCGTGGCCGGCGCGGCTCGAGCTGCGGACGTTCGCCGATGGACGTGAACTGCTGCTCGACGCAGCGCACAATCCGGACGGTGCCGCGGCGCTGGCGCGGTTTCTTCGCGAAGCGGGCGGCTCGAAGCCGCGCACTCGTTTTCGGCGCGATGCGCGACAAGGACATTGCGCGGAATGCTGCAGCGCGCTGCTGCCGCATGTAAAGGCGCTGATTGCGACCAGCGCGTCGAATCCGCGCTCGGCCGACCCCTCATCCATCGCCGCCGCGGCGCGCGCCATCGACCCACGCCTGCCGATCGTCGTCGAACCCGCGCCCTTGCGCGCGCTCGCAACCGCATGGCAGCCACGGACCGCGCATCGTCGTCGCCGGATCGATTTTTCTGCTCGGCGACGTGCTGAACGAAGCGCGGCTCGGCCGACGTGATACGCTTCAAAATCCGCTCGGAAATGCAGAGAGCCTTTCGCATTGCCTGTCTTCTGTCGATCGTCGTCGCCGTGTCGCCCGCGCGCGCGCAGCCGCCGTCCGGTGCCCCCCGTGAGCCGCAAGGCCTTCCCTCCGTTCCGCGCAAGCCCCGGCCGCGCCCGGCGGACAAGCAGCCTGCCACGATGAAGAGCGACTTACGGCAGGTAAAGAGCGACGAGCTCGAAATCCATCAGAGGCAATTTCGAGTACCAGCAGGGCGATACGCGGATCTACGCCGACAATGCCGAGTACTTCATCAAGCAGCATCGGCTGCTGCTCACCGGAAACGTCTCGCTCGCGCAGGGCGACGGGCAGATTTCAGCAGACCGCGCCGATTTCAACACCGACACGAAAATCGGCATCTTCTACAACGCGCGCGGCGTCGCCAGCGTCAAGCCGCCAAAACAGCAGATTCGTCCCGGCGCGACCCGCACCGCCGCCCACGTCGAATCAGCCGACCGACGTGTACTTCTTCGGCGACACGGTGGAAAAGATCGGACCGCGGAAGTACCGGATCACCAACGGCGGCTTCACGACCTGCGTCCAGCCGACGCCGCGATGGGATCTGCACGCGGACAGCGTCGTGCTGAACGTCGATCACTACACGATCCTCAAGAATGCGGTGCTGACCGTCAAGGGCGTGCCGATGCTCTACCTTCCGGTGATGTACTACCCGACCAAGAAGGAAGACCGCGCGACCGGTTTTCTGCTGCCGACGTACGGATCGTCCACGCTGCGGGGCCAGCAGATTCACAACGCGTTCTTCTGGGCGATCGATCGCAGCCAGGACGCGACGATTCAGCACGAGTGGTACTCGAAGGTCGGCCAGGGCGTCGCCGGTGAATACCGCTATAACTTCGGCGGCGGCGACGACGGCAACCTGACGACGCATTTTCTGGATCAGCACGCAACGACCTACGACCTCGACGACGGCACCGTTCAGGACGTGCCGGCGAGCCGCAGCTACGACCTGCGCGGCGGGTTGAACCAGGCGCTGCCAGGCGGATTTCGCGCGCGCGCGAGCGTCGACTACTTCTCGAGCCTCACGGTCAACCAGACGTACAACACGAACGTCTACAACGCGTCGACGCAACACGCGCAATTTCGGCGGGAACATCGCCGGCGTCGTCGCGGGATACACGGTCAACGCCACGCGCGAACCGCAACGAATATTTCACCGACGCGAACGACTCGAGCGTGCTCGGCGCGGGCCCGCAGATCGACATCGCGCGCAGCGAGCGTCCGCTGTTCGGCTCGCAGGTGTACTTCGCGGTGAACGGCCAGTATGCGCGCCTGCTGTCGGAGAACAAGGGCGTCAGTACCGCGACGGACGACACGACGGTGCCGTTCGACATCGATCAAGGCCTGACTCGACTCGATATCACGCCGCAGATCCGGTATCCGTTCAAGAAATGGCAGTGGTTCACCGTCAATTCGACGTTCAGCTGGCGCGACACGTATTACACGCGCAGCCAGGACGCGGCAGCGGCGGTACCGTTGACGAACCCGAACGGGGTGGTGGACGCGTCGATCAACCGCCGGTTTTTCACCGCGCAGGCGCAGATCACCGGACCGGTGTTCAACCGCATCTGGGATACGCCCGACAACGGCTACGCGGAGAAGTTCAAACACTCCGTCGAGCCGTACGTGACGGTCGCACGCACCTCGTCGATCGACAACTACGCGAACATCGTGAAGATCGACGGCGTCGATACCATCGTCGGCGGCAACACCTCGTTCGTGTACGGCGTGACGAACCGATTCTTTGCCAAGCGTCACACGGCGGCTGGCCGGCCGTCCGTCTCGAGCGAGATCCTCAACGTGCAGCTGGAGCAGACCTATTACACGCAGGCCGCAGCGGCCGCGGTCGACCCGCGGTACGCGACCAGCTTCACCACACTACCGAGCGACACGACCGCGCTGTCGAATTTTTCTCCCATCGCTCTTACCGTCCGCGCGATCCCGACGCACCGAGCTGAACGCATCGGTCCGCGCCGAATTCGACAGCCGGTACCACTCGTTGCGCACCGTCTCGCTGACGGCGAGCTACTCATTGACGGCTCTTCTGACCACGTCGGTGCAATGGAGCAAGAAGGCGCTTCATCCAGCAGCTTGCCGGATTCAACGACCCGGCATTTCTCGACCACTACATCAACGCGACGACGAACGTCCACACGCGCGACAACCGGTACGGCACGGCCTACCAATTCAACTACGATGTGCTGCGCTCATCGATGCTTCAGCAGCGGATATCGGGCTACTACAACGCGCAGTGCTGCGGCCTCGCGTTCGAGTACCAGACCTACAACTACGGGTTCGGCAACGCCAACATTCCCTCCGATCACCGGTTTTTTCTGTCGTTCACGCTGGCCGGCCTCGGAAATTTCTCGCCGTTCAACGGCGCCATGAGCGGGGCTCCGCGCTGACGACTCGACGATGAGCGTGCTGGTCACGGGAGCGGCCGGCTTCGCTGGCAGCCATCTGCTCGATCTGCTGACCGCCGGACACGCGGACGTCGTCGGCTGGCAGCGTCCGGGCGGACGCGCGCCGAAGGCGCAGCCGAACGTCCAGTGGGACAGCGTCGACCTTCTCGATCGATCGGCCGTGCGCGAGGCGATCGCGCGCGTACGGCCGCAGGTCGTCTATCATTGCGCCGGCGCGGCGCACGTCGGCCGCGCGTGGGATCGAGCCGAGCACACGTTTGCGGTGAACGTACGGGCAACGCATCATCTGCTGGACGCGCTCGAGGAGTCGCGCGTCGCGGCGCGCGTGCTGATTCCGAGCTCCGCGCTCGTTTACGCCGGCGCGGATCGGCCGCTGACCGAAGACGACCCGCTCGTCCCTGACAGCCCGTACGGCGTGAGCAAGCTCGCGCAGGAGCTGCTCGGGCGCCATACGCACGGCGATGTGCACGTGCTGATCGCGAGAGCGTTCAACCATATCGGTCCGCGGCAGGATCCGATGTTCGCCGCGCCGGGGTTCGCGCGCCGGATCGCCGACATCGAACGCGGACGATGGGCGCCGGAGATATCGGTCGGCAATTTGAACGCGAAGCGCGATCTCACCGACGTTCGCGACACGGTGCGAGCGTACACGCTGATCGTCGAGCGCGGTGAGCCGGGCCGCGCCTACAACGTCTGCTCCGGCCGTGCCATCGCGATCGAGGACCTGCTGAACATGCTGATCGCACGCGCGAAAGTTCCGGTCACGATCAAGCACGATCCCGCTCGATACCGGCCGAACGATCTCCCACTGCTCCTCGGCGATCCGACGCGAATCCACACGGAGCTCGGATGGTCGGCCGAGACGCCAATCGAACGCACCGTCGACGATCTGCTGGAGTATTGGCGCGAACGACCAAAGGTAGCGAAGGTAAGTTCTCAGTTCTAAGTTTCATGAAGGTTCTCCTCACCGGCGGCACGGGCTTTCTTGGACGGGCGATCGTCCGGGCGCTGGCGGGACGCGGGCACGAGCTCGTCATCTTCGCGAGGGCGGCGACCGCCAGCGGCGCTGCCTGGAACGCTGTTCGACGGCGACGTGCGGGATCTGCGCCGCGCTCACGCGCGCAGCGGCCGGCTGCGACGCGATACTGCACGCGGCCGCGCTCGTCAGCATCTGGCGGCGGCGACGCGCTGACTTCGATGACGTCAACGTCGGCGGGCTGAAGAATGCAATGGCGGCCGCGGAGGCAGCGCGGATCGAGCGCGTGCTCTACACGTCGTCGTTTCTGGCGCTGCCGCCCGCGGATGGAACCCTTCCGCTCGAATTGAACGACTACCAGCGCACAAAGGTCGCGGCCGACCGTCTGAGCGACGAATACGTCGCTGAGGGCCGTCCGCTGATTCGCCTGTATCCGGGCGTCGTCTACGGACCTGGCGCGGTCACCGAGGGAAATCTTCTCGGTCGGCTGATCGGCGACCACCTCGCGCGAAAGCTGCCCGGACTGATCGGAAGAGAACGCCGCTGGTCTTACGCGTACATCGACGACGTGGCCGGCGGCCACGTCGCGGCCCTCGAGCGCGGTCGCCTGGGCGCGCGGTATGTACTCGGCGGCGAGAACGCGTCGCAGCAGCGCGTCTTCGAAATCGTGCAGCAGATCACTGGCCGCAGGCCGCCGAGGTCGATTCCGTTTGCGGCGGGGCTGCTCGCAGGCGCGCTCGAAGAAGCACGCGTGTCGGCTGTTCGGCGGCATGCCGCTCGTCACGCGCGGCGCCGTCGAGATATTTCGACACGACTGGTCGCTCGACAGCGGCCTTGCCGCGCGGGAGTTCGACTACGCGATCACGCCACTCGCCGACGGCGTGCAGAGGACGATCGCGTCGCTCCGTGCGGCGGCACCGCAAGCGGCGGACGCGTGAGCACGCATTCGGAGCGAGCACGGCAGTGGGTGCACGTGGGGTCGGGCGCGTTCGCATTTCTCTTGCGCGAACTCACGTGGTGGGAAGGCGCCGCACTCGCCGCCTTCGCGCTCGCGTTCAACGTGCTCGTGCTGCCGCGCATCGGCGGCCGCCGGCTCTATCGACCGGTCGATCGCGCGCGCGGTTTCCCACTCGGGATCCTGCTGTATCCGCTCGCGGTCCTGCTGCTGATTCTGATCTTCTCGTCGCGGCTCGACATCGCCGCCGCGGCGTGGGGCATTCTGGCGTTCGGCGATGGCGCGGCGACTCTCGTCGGCCAGCGAGCGGGTGGACGCCGCTGGCCGTGGAACCCGGACAAGACGATCGCCGGCAGTGCCGCGTTCGTCCTCTTCGCGTCTGCAGGCGGCATCATGCTCGCCTGGTGGACCCGCGCGAACGTCAGTCCGCCGCCGTCGTTCTGGTTCGTCGTGCTCGCACCGGTAGCTGCCGCGTTTGCGGCCGCGGCAGTCGAGACGCTTCCCGTGCGCGCTCGACGACAACATCTCCGTTCCGGCGACGGCGGCGGCGATCTTCTGGCTGGCCAGCCTGATGACGGCGGACGCTGTGCACGCGAACGTTGCCGCCGTCGCGCACGCGGTGCCGATCGCCCTTGTCGTCAACGCCGCAGTGGCATGGGCAGGATATCGTGCGCGGAGCGTCTCGATCTCAGGCGCAATCGGTGGCGCGATCGTCGGGGTGATTATCTACGCCGGCGCGGGCGTCGCAGCATGGGCGCTGTTGCTGCTGGCGTTCATCCTTGCGTCGGTTACGTCGCGGCTGGGGCTCACGCGCAAGATGCTCCTCGGAATCGCAGAAGAGCGTGGCGGGCGTCGCGGCGCCGGCAACGCGTTCGCGAACTGCGGCGTCGCTTCGCTCGCGGCCATTGCATACGTCACGACGCCGTACGCTGCGGCCGCGATGCTCGCGCTGGTCACCGCATTGACGGCTGGCGGCAGCGACACGGTCGCGAGCGAGATTGGCAAGGCGTGGGGACGATCGACGTTTCTCGTGACGAGCCTGGGCCGCGTGAAGCCGGGCACGCCCGGCGCGATGTCGCTCGAAGGAACGGCGGCCGGCGTCGTCGCCGCACTGACGCTGGCGGTGATCTCAGCGGGTTTCGGCCTGATCGCCGCGAAGCTGATTCTTGCGGTCGTCGTCGGCGCGACGGTCGGCGCGCTCGTCGAGAGCGCGCTCGGCGCGACGCTCGAAGAACCGGGTATCCTCAACAACGACATGCTCAACTTCATCAACACCGGCGTGGCCGCCGCGGTCGCGATCGCGATCGCGTGAGCGCGCGCGCCTACGTCGACCTCGCGCGGCCGTTCACGCTCGTCGCGCCGGCGCTCGGTTTCATGTCGGGCGCGTTGACGGCGATCGGCGCGGCGCCTCGCGAAGTCTGGTCGCCGTCGCTTCTTGCCGCTCCGCTCGTCGGCTCCGCGATGGCGGCGCTGCTGAACGGCGGCAACAACGCGCTCAACCAGATCTACGATCTCGATATCGATCGCGTGAACAAGCCGAAGCGTCCGCTGCCGAGCGGCCGTTTGACGATTCGTCAGGCGTGGACCTTCTCAGCGATCACGTATGCGCTCGCGTTGATTCTCGCGTGGCTCGTTGCGCCAGGCGGCCGGCACGAATGCTTCTGGCTCGTCGCCATCGCCGTCGTCTGCACGTTTCTGTATTCCATCCCACCGGCAAGGACGAAGCGGCTCGGCATCTGGGCGAACGTCACGATTGCGATTCCGCGAGGCACGCTTCTGAAAGTCGCCGGCTGGTCGTCGGTGAAGACGATCGTCGGCGTCGAGCCGTGGTACATCGGAGCGATCTTCGGGCTGTTCCTGCTCGGCGCCACGACAACGAAAGACTTCGCGGACATGGAAGGCGACCGGCGCGGAGGCTGCAGGACGCTGCCGATTCAGTACGGCGTCCGCCGCGCGGCGTGGATGATCTCGCCGTCGTTCGTGATCCCGTTCGTGATGATTCCCGGTCGGCGCGTGGCTTCACGTGCTCACCGGAAATTTCTGGCTGCTGCAGATTCTCGGTGCGGTGATGACGCTGTACGGCGTCTACGTCTGTTACCTCATGCTCCGGCGGCCCGAGGATCTGGCGGTCGAGGAGAATCACGTGTCGTGGGCGCACATGTATCGGATGATGTTCGTCGCCCAGATCGGTTTCGCGCTCGCGTATTTGTTGTGACGCTTCGCATGCGCCTTGCGCTATCGTAGAAGCGTGAGCTACCGAGCGGTGTCGAGCTGAACCGCTTTCTTCTGAGGATGTCTCACATGATGCGCAAGTCGATGAAAATGCTGCTGCTCGCCGTGCTGGCCGTGTTCGCGCTGGCCACGACGTCGGAAGCGGCGGGCAAGAAGACCACGGTCCATAAGCGGCCGAAGCATTCCACCCGCGTGGCCGCCGGAACGGCTGGGACCACGAAGAAAAAGACGACGACGACGAAGAAGTCGACGACGACCGTCAAGAAGAGACCGACGACGAAGCCTCGCTAAGAGCCGCGCGCGCTTGACAGCGGCCGCGGCGCGCCCGCATCATAGGCGAAGAAAGAGCGAATCGCCTCGGGCGCGCAATGGTCGTTCAACCCCTGTTATTCGACGTCGGCCGGCGCAAGCCGACCACCCGCGAGGTTGCCGTCGCTGTCAAAGCTGGCGGCGCTGCGGCGCTGACCGACGCCGAGCGCCGGGCCGACGACGCGTCCTACCAAGAGGTATCCTGCCGTTCCGCGCTCAACCGCGTGAAGGGGATGCCGTTCGAGTGGACGCTCAATCCCTACCGCGGCTGCACGCACGGCTGCCATTACTGTTTCGCCCGCCGTTACCACGTGCAGTTCGAGCTGAACGCGAGCGACGAGTTCGCGTCGGTGATCCTCGTCAAACAGAACCTCGTCGAAGTGCTCCAACGGGAGCTCGATCGGCCGTCGTGGACACGCGATCACGTCGCGTTCGGCACCGCGACCGATCCGTACCAGCCGATCGAAGGCCACTACAAGCTCACGCGCAGGTCGATCCAGGCGCTTACGCGCGGCCGCACGCCATTTGGGCTCATGACGAAAGGCCCGATGGTTGTGCGCGACATCGACGTGCTTCAGGAACATGCGCAGAGCGCGGCGTGCACGATCTACATGAGCGTGCCGACCGTCGATGAGGAGGCGTGGCGGACGCTCGAACCGGGCACGGCGCCGCCGCTTCAACGGCTGCGCGCAGTCCGGGAGCTCGTGGATGCCGGAATCAATGCGGGGGTGCTGATGGCGCCGATCGTTCCCGGATTCAGTTCATCGCGCTCCAAGCTCGAAGCAACGATCAAAGCTATCGCCGACCACGGCGCTCGTTTCGCCGGCTGCAATGTGATGTACCTGCAGGAGGGCACGCGCACGCATTTCCTGGCGTTCATCGAGCGCGAGTTTCCCTCGATGCGTCCGCGATTCGAGAAGCTGTATCAGAAGAAATATCCGCCAGACGCGTACCGGAAGGAAGTGCAGGCGATGGTCCGTGTGCTTCAGGACCGCTACGCCCTTCCGGGCCGCGACAAGTCGAAGCGCGATGAAGAAGACTCCGGCGACGAGGCGGAGCTTCAGTCCACGCAGGTCGGGTTCGCCTGGTGATCAGGCGACGTCGCCGTACTCCAACGCTTCCTTCGCCGACATGACTTTCCCGGCCGCCGGTTCGACGGCAATCGCGTTGTCCTTCACGACAACGTCGAAGTGCATCGCGTCCTTCCAGGTGGCGCTGATCGGCAGCTTGATGTGCTCGTCGATGTAGCGCTTCAGGAAACGTGCGCCGAATGCCATGTTGTAGCCGTGGACGACGATGTGCTCGAGCGCGGCGGTGTCGATCTGAATGGTCTTCCCTGAGTTCGCCAGCGTCAGCTTCACCTGATCGAGATAGTGCTTCGCGATTTCGCGCACCTCGTCGTGCGTGAGCGGCGCGAAGAGCACGACCTCGTCGATGCGGTTTCGGAATTCCGGCGGGAATCGACGCTCCAGCTCGCGCATCACTTCGCCTTGCACCTGCTCGACGCCGACCGTGCGATTGAGGAATCCGAGCGGGCTCGTCAGCTTCCGGAAATTTTCAGAGCCGATGTTCGACGTCATGATGACGACCGCGTCCGACAGGTAGACCCGCTTGCCGCGTCCGTCCGTCATCCAGCCTTCGTCGAACGCCTGGAGGAACAGGTTCAGCAGGTTCGGGCTCGCCTTTTCCACTTCGTCGAGCAGCACGACGGTGTACGGATTGTCTTTGAGCTGATTCGTGAGGATGCCGCCGCGCTCGCTGCCGACGATGCCGCGCGGCATGCCGATCAGTTTGTCGACCGACACGGAGCCGTCCTGGTACTCGGACATGTCGACGCGGACCATCTTCTTTTCGTCGCCGAACAGGAATTCGGCCACCGCCTTCGCAAGCTCGGTCTTGCCGACGCCGGTCGGACCGAGAAACAGCAGCACGCCGTCGGGTCGATCGAAGCCGTCCTTGAGCGGCCCTTTATTGAGGACCAGCCGCTTGGCAACTGCCCGCACGGCGTTGCTCTGGCCGACGATCCGCTTCTGCAGCGACTCTTCGATGTCCTTGAACCGATCGGTGACGTCGCGAAAAACCATGTCCTCGGGAATCTGTGCGGCCTGCGAGATGACGGCCACCACGTCTTCCTTTTTGACTTCCCAGCGCCGATCGATTTCGGCGCGCACTGCTGCCGTGTCGAGCCAGCCGATGACCTTGTCCGGCAGGTGCAGGTGGCGCATGTAGCGCGGCGACATCTCGAGCGCCGTGTCGAGCGCTTCGTCGAGCAGGCGAACGGAGTAGTTGCGCTCGAGCCGCGGCCGCAGGTTGTAGAGAATCTTCCGCGTTTCTTCGATGGACGGCTCGTGCACGTGCACGCAGCGGAAGCGCCGCGCGAGCGCTTCGTCTTCCTGGATGTACTCCTTGTACTCGCTGAGCGTCGTCGCGGCCACCATCCGGATCTCGCCGCGCGCCAGCACGGACTTGAACACGTTCGCGGCATCCGACGGCGCGCCGAGCGCCGAACCGGCGCCGACCATCGTGTGCGCTTCGTCGATGAAGAGAATAAGGTTCGGCCGCTCCTTCAGCTCGCGAATCACGTTCTGAATGCGATCCTCGAACATGCCGCGGAGCATCGTGCCGGCAACCATCGTGTTCATCTGCAGGTTCACGACCTGACAATCGCGCAGCCGGACCGGCACCGACTCGGGCTCGAACTCGATGCGCCGTGCGAGCCCCTCGGCGATTGCCGTTTTTCCGACGCCGGGCTCGCCGATCAGCATCACGGAGTTGGCGCGCTCGCGATGACAGAGGATCTCGAGCGCCTGCTGAATTTCCTTCTCACGGCCGAATACCGGCGGCAGCTTGTCCTGACGCGCCAGCAGATTCAGATTCGTCGCGAAATGCTTGAGAAACGGCGGAAGCTCGAAGCGTTTCTTCAAGCGCTCTTCCCGAAGCTCCATGTCGCGCATCCTCGCGTTCAGTCTCGAACCGACCACCTCTGGCTCGACGCCGTGGCGCCGAAGAATCGATACGGCAACGCCCTGCGTCTCCTCGAATACAGCGGAAAACAGATCGATGGCTTCGACGGTCTGGCGCCCCGCGCGGCTGGCGTGGTGAAGCGCCAGCTTGAACACGAGCTTCGTCGCCGGCGACACGCGCAGCTCTCGTCCCGGAAACGACGGGACGACGTGTAGATGCTCTTCGATCGCCTGGAGAATCGTGTGCGGATTCAGCTCGATGTCCCGCATGATTTCGGCGAACGTGTCCCATTCCACCTGCGCAAATGCCAGGAAAATATGTTCATTGGTCAGCAGCGCGTGCTCGCGCCGCCGCGCCTCTTCGATCGCGCGGTCGACGATCCGTTGCGCTGTTTCGCCAATCTTCGTCGGTGAGATGTCGAGATCCTCAACTTGCACGGCTGCCTCCGTCCTGACAACTTGCGGAGCAAGACGTACGCCACGCGCGTCGATCGAATGCAGGCGGCCCGACGGTGCCGCAAACGCCTACAGAACCGAGGCTTGTCACCCGGCGTAGAGCTCGGACCAGTTCACGCGTGGTGCGGCAGCCACAGTCGGTGCCCGACCGTAAGTCGGTAACGAACCAGCTACTGGTGGGCTAGCTGCATGAGCGCGTGGATGCGCTCCTCGGTAGGCGGATGCGTGCTGAACAAGCCCATCAGCCCTGAAATCGAGATGGGCTTGATGATGAACATATGAGCGGATGCCGGATTGGCATCGAGCGGAATCACCTTGGAGCCCGCCTCGATTTTGCGCAAGGCGCTGACCAGCCCCAGCGGAGACCCCGCGATTGTCGCGCCACCCGCGTCGGCGTCGTATTCGCGCGAGCGGGAGATCGCCGCCTGGATCAACATCGCGGCGATGGGCGCCAGAATCATCGTCGCAATCAGCGCGACCGGACTCGCACCGCGGCGGTCGTCGTCCCGGCCGCCGCCCCAGAACATCGCGAAGCGCGCGGTCATCATGATGGCGCCGGCGAGCGTCGCGGCAATCGAGCTGATGAGAATGTCGCGATGCTTCACGTGCGCGAGCTCGTGTCCGAGCACGCCCGCCAGCTCGTCGTCGTTCAGGATCTGCAGAATGCCTTCGGTCGCGGCAACGGCGGCATGATGTGGATTGCGGCCCGTCGCAAATGCATTCGGCGACGCCTGAGGAATAACGTAGCAGCGCGGCATCGGCAGCCCCGCGCGCTCGGCAAGACGGCCGACGATGCGATAAAGACGATGGTCGGGGCCGACTTCCTGCGCGCCGTAGCTGCTCAGGACGATCTTGTCGGAGAAGAAGTACGACACGAAGTTCGTCACGACGGCGAACATGAAGCCCATGACGAGCCCCTGACCGCCGCCGAGTGCTTCGCCAATGAAGAGAAACAGCCCGGTCATCGCGCCGAGCAGAAGAGCCGTTTTCGCAGCATTCATTTTTTTACTCTCCGCCGGGCCCCACCCCCGGCGGCTGTGCCTTCGCGGCCTTCGGCCGCTCGGCTTTGGCTCGCAACGACTATCCGCTTTGGAGCGTTTAGAGGTGTCTGCCAGTTCGCACGAGTGCGTATATCAAGTCTTACAAGCTCGCGATCAGCCCGGCAATCAACGCCGCGCGGTCGCAGAGCGCATCGACGACGACGTGCTCGTGCAGCGCGTGCGCACCGTCTCCGATCGCGCCGAGGCCGTCGAGCGTCGGTATCCCGAGCGCAGCCGTGAAGTTGCCGTCGGATCCTCCGCCGGTGCCGCCCTCGCCCAGGTCCAGTCCAAATTCCCGTGCGATCGCCTTCGCCTGATCGTATAGACGCGCCACCGCGGCAGTTCGTTCGAGCGGCGGTCGATCGAAGCCGCCGTGCGTCTCGATCCTGGTACGCGGGTCGACCGGGCTGAGCGCGGCAAAGGCACGCTCCACATCAGCCGCCGCCTCCATCGTCGGCACGCGGACGTCGACGACTACGCGCGCCTGGTCGGGGATCACGTTGCTTCTGCGTGCCGCCGCTGGCCTGAACGACGTTCACTGAAATGCCCGCGGCGAGGTCCTGCAGCGCGTTGATGCGAAGAATCTGGTGCGCCGCTTCCTGAATCGCGCTGGCACCTTTTTGCGGCTCGATGCCGGCATGCGCCGAGATGCCGTGCACGACGACCTCGTAGCCGCCGCAGCCCTTGCGCGACGTCTTCACCGCGCCGCCTGGGAGCGACGGTTCCAGAACGAGCACCGCAGCGCTTCGGCCGGCCTCGTCTTCGATGATCCGGCGCGACGTGCCGCTGCCGACCTCCTCGTCCGTCGTCCAGAGCATGACGACCGAGCGGCCGAGAGGCGGCGTGGTTTCGACGAGCGTCCGTGCCGCGAGCATGCCGAGCGCGATGCCGGCCTTCATGTCGAATATACCGGGACCGTGCAGCCGGCCGCCTTCTTCGACGAGCGGCATCCGGTCGAGCTGTCCGACCGGCCATACCGTGTCGAAATGCCCGAGGACGAGAACCGGCCGTTCGGCGCCGTCTTTTCTTGGGCCGGAAACTCGGCTCGGAGGTGATCGCCCCGCTCCGTTTTGCCGGATCGTGTCGACACGTGCGCGCCGATCGCTTCGAGCCGCCGCCGCAGCTCGGCGCCGCACTGGTCCACAGCGGCCTTGTCCGTCGTTGGCGATTCCAGAGCGACGAGCGCCTTTTATCGTGTCGAGCAGCCAACGCGCGTTCGGCACGGCAAAAATCGCGAAGGTATAATCGGCTCATGCTCGTTGTGCTCGCGCTGCGTTGCTGCGATTCGCGGCCGCTCAACAGCCGCCGCCCGTGCCGCAGCCCTTTCCGCGGCCGGGGACGCAGCCCGTTCGGCCGGCGCAGCCCGCGACGCCGCCGCCCGACAGCCGCTCCTTCCGCTGCTTCCGCCGGACGGAGTGCCGACCGAGACGACGCTCGGAGTTCCCCTCTATCCAGGGTCGCAGTTCATCGCGTCGTACGACGCGGGCCGTGGTCAGCGGTACTACATTTTCGGTTCGAGCGGCTCCGTTTGTCGATCTCGTCACCTACTACCGCAACGTGCTGAAGCAGAAGGGCGAGCTGGTCTTCGACGTGCCGGCCACCCACGAGTTCGACATCGGGAAGTTCAACGAGGACACGATGGCGTTCCCGCCGAGCGTCACGATCAAGGATTATCAGTCGGACGTCTCGCAAGGCTATCCGAATCCGAAGGCCGGCGCCGAGCCGGCGCGCTTCCCTACGATCATCCAGGTCGTCCCAATCACCGGAAGGTAATCGTGAGCGGGCCCGGGCAACTCATGGCGCTGGCCGTCGCCGTGGGACTCGCGGCAACGGTGTCGTCCCGCGATCCGGCGCAGAATCTCGCTCGCGTGCGCCTGGTCGTGAGCACGAACGCCGCGACCGCCGGAATCACGATCTCCGGAGCGACGCTCGCGAGCTACGTTTCAGCGCCACTCGATCCCGGCGGCACCACACGCACGACGCACACAGGCAGCACGTTCGCAGCTGTCGCCGGCGGCTCGAATCAATCAGCTGAAGGACAGTTCGACATCGTGCTCGCCGACGTCCCCTCGCAGGGCACGATCGCCTGGAATCTGACTGCTAACGCCGACGCTCAAAGCCGCGTCGAGGTCTACTCGATCAACGATCTCAGCCGGCCCGTGCTCGTCGACCGGTTCTCAACAGAGGCGCGTAGCGCGTCGTTCGCAACCGACGCGTCGCTGATTAGCGCGCACAGCGTCGTCCGGGTCGCGCCGTTTGCGCCGAAGCTGGTCCTCACGCAGTTCTACCCGTGGTACACAGCGACGTCGTGGAACAATCCGCAGTTCGCCGACCATCCCCTCGCGCGATATTCGACGTACGAGCCGGCGGACGTGGCGAGGCTCGCACGTCAGGCGCTCGGTGCCGGCATCGACGCGTTCGTCGTCTCGTGGCTCGGGTCCGCAGGAAACGGTGGCGACTACGATCGGCGCATGCGCACGGTGCTCGACGCCGTGGCGTCCACGGGCCTTCAGGCTTGCGTCATGACGGAGACGTTCTTCGCAAATCCGTCGAATACTCCGAACAGCACCGATGCGCAGACGATGCTGGCGTGGTTGACGGAGGCGGTCGACATGTTTGGAAGCCACCCGGCCTACTTGCGCGTTCGCGGCCGGCCGGTGATCGTGGTGTACGCCGCCTCGCAGCTCGATCCAACGGTGTGGGCAGATGTGATCGGCCGGCTGCGCGCCGGCGGCCGCAACCCGCTGCTCGTCGGCGATTTCTATCACTCGCGGCACATCGAGGTGTTCGATGCCGAGTATCAGTATTCCAACGTCACGCTCGCCGAAGATGCTCTGCGGGATTCGAGCGGACTGAAACCCTGCGGGTGCGGACGTTCAGTTTATTGCGGCAGGCCGACCGCCGGCGCGTGTGGATGGCGTCGGTAACGCCCGGTTACGACGACCGGCTCCTTGCCGATCGTCCGACGCACGTCGTCGTCGATCGCGCCGACGGAGGCGTGTACGAGGCGCAGTGGTCGGCGGCCATCGACATGGCCGCCGATTGGGTGATGGTGACGAGCTGGAACGAGTGGTTCGAAAACACGGAAATCGAACCGAGCGAGCGGTATGGGATCGCGCTATCTCGATCTGACGCGAAGCTGGGCGTCGATCTTCAAAGCTTCGAGCTTGCGAGACAGCTCGCCTACTCGCCTTCGGTGACGTAGATCTCGCCCTTCTTGCGGAATTCAAGCGACATCTCTTTCATACCGGCATCGGCATAGTCGCGCACCTGCTGCGTCAGTTCCATCGAGCAGAACTTCGGCCCGCACATCGAGCAGAAGTGCGCGACCTTGGCGCCGTCGGCCGGCAGCGTCTCGTCGTGATATGCGCGCGCCGTCACCGGATCGATCGCCAGGTTGAATTGATCGTCCCAGCGGAACTCGAAGCGCGCCTTCGAGAGCGCATCGTCCCACTCGCGTGCGCGAGGGTGGCCCTTCGCAAGGTCAGCGGCGTGCGCCGCGATCTTGTACGCGATCACTCCCGCCTTCACATCGTCACGATTGGGAAGCCCCAGATGTTCCTTCGGAGTGACGTAGCACAGCATCGCCGTGCCGTACCAGCCGATCATGGCGGCGCCGATCGCGGACGTGATGTGATCGTAGCCGGGCGCGATGTCGGTCGTGAGCGGCCCGAGCGTGTAGAACGGCGCTTCCCTGCACCAGTCGAGCTGCTTCTCCATGTTCTCTTTGATGAGATGCATGGGAATGTGCCCGGGGCCTTCGTTCATCACCTGGACGTCGTACTCCCAGGCGATTTGATTCAGCTCGCCCTGCGTCTTCAGTTCCGCGAACTGCGCTTCGTCGTTCGCGTCCGCAATCGACCCGGGACGGAGGCCATCGCCGAGCGAGAACGACACGTCGTAAGCGCGCATGATCTCGCATATCTCGCGGAAGTGCGTGTACGTGAAATTCTCCTTGTGATGCGCGAGGCACCACTTCGCGAGAATCGACCCGCCGCGCGAAACGATGCCGGTGACGCGGCGCGCGGTCATCGGAATGTAGCGAAGCAGCACGCCGGCATGGACCGTGAAGTAATCGACGCCTTGCTCGCACTGCTCGATGAGCGTGTCGCGATAGACCTCCCACGTGAGATCTTCGGGACGGCCTCCGACCTTCTCGAGCGCCTGATAGATCGGGACCGTCCCGATCGGCACCGCCGAGTTACGAATAATCCATTCGCGCGTCTCGTGGATGTTCTTTCCCGTCGACAGGTCCATCACCGTATCGGCGCCCCAGAGCGTCGCCCAGCGGAGCTTGTCCACCTCCTCTTCGATCGACGAGGACACGGCCGAGTTGCCGATGTTGGCGTTGATCTTCACGAGGAAGTTGCGCCCGATGATCATCGGCTCGAGCTCGACGTGATTGACGTTGGCGGGAATGATCGCGCGGCCGCGCGCGATCTCGTCGCGAACGAACTCCGCCGGCAGCCCCTCGCGCACGGCGACGAACTCCATCTCGGGCGTGATTTCGCCTTTCCGCGCGTAGTGCAGCTGCGTGACGCATCCGTCGTGGCGCGACGTCAGGCGAGGAGCCACCCACGCCTCGCGCAGCTTCGGCAATCCGATTGCGACGTCGTGATCCTGAGGTCCGCTCGTGTCGTAGACCCGCAAGCTGGACGCGCCGTGCTCGAGCGCGATCTCGCGCATCGGGACGCGCACTCCTGCTGGTCCTTCGACGAATACTTTGCGTGAGCCTGGAAAGGCTGTGGAGAACTCTGACATGTCCGCGCTCCCTCCGCCGGTCTGAACCGGATCAGGTTCCAAGGGTCTATCTCAATCCCGAAGCAAACGGGGATACCCCTGGCGGTAAGTTTCGAATATAGCAGATCGCCGCACTGTTACGATTGCGCATGTCGCGGCGCGCCTCGAGCGTGGCATTCGGTCTCTACTCGGTGCTCGCCGTCGCGCTGACGTTCCCGCTCATCCTTCGCCTCTCGGCCGTCGTTCCGCATGATCTCGGCAGATCCGCTCGTCTCTACGTCCATCCTCTGGTGGAACGCGCACGTCGTCCCGCTGACGGCGCGGTGGTGGGACGGATTTGCGTTCTTTCCGTCGACGGGCACGCTCGCGTTCTCGGATCACCGTCTCGGGGAAAGCCTCATCGCGTCACCGCTGCAGTGGCTTGGCCTCGGGCCGGTCACGGCGTACAACTTGACGCTGCTCCTGACATTCCCACTCTGCGCGCTGTCGGCGCACTGGCTCGGTTTCAAATTAACGAAACGGCACGACGCTGCCGTAATCGCCGGTCTGGTCTACGGATTCAATCCGTACCGCATCGCGCACATCGAACATCTCGAGCTTCTCGCGGCCTTCGCAATGCCGCCGACGCTCGTCGCTCTGCACGATTTCGTCTCGACACGCCGGGCGCGATCGCTCGTGCTGTTCGGGGCCGCGCTCGTCGTCACCGGCCTCTGCACGAGTTATTACTTGCTGTTTTTCGCCGTTCTGCTCGCGCTCTGGATGGTCTGGTTCCTGCGAATCGGCGATTGGCGGCCCGGCCTCGCGATCGTCGCAGCTGGCCTGTGTTCCGTATGCGCGCTGCTGCCAATTGCGGTTGGATTCTGGCGGATCCATCAGCGATACGGCTTTGGCCGGCCGCTCAACGACATCGTCACGCTCTCGGCCGACCTGACGTCGTTCGTAACGGCCTCGCCGCTCGTCGCGCTGTGGGGATGGACCGGCTCGTTGAACGGCGCCGAACGGCAGCTCTTTCCCGGACTCACGGCCGTGGTGCTCGTCGCCGTCGCAGCAGTTGTTGCGGTCCGACGGGTGCCGCGTGACGAGCGGCAGATGCTGGACGCGGTCGCAATCTCTTTCGTGGCGATCGCCTTTGCGTTCGTGGCTGTTGCAGTTGCCGCTGCGTTGTTTGGACCGCGTCGACTCACACTCGGACCCATCGCGCTGACGATCGGCGCGCCGTTCAAGCCGTTATCGATTGCCATCGTCGCCGGCGCCGCGGCGGGGCTCATGTCGGCGCCTGTGCGGCGCGCATTCCGCCGTCGGTCGACGTTTGCGTTTTACGTGCTGGCGACAATCGTCCTGTTTATCTTTTGTCTCGGTCCGAAGGCGAAATTCCTCGGGCGGCAGTTTTGGTACGAACCGCCGTATGCGTGGTTGATGCAGCTGCCGCTGTTCAGCGCTGGGGTCCGCGTCCCCGCACGATTCGCGATGCCGGCGATCCTCACGCTCTCTGCCGCCGCCGCGATCGCCTTTTCGCGTTTGCAGTTCAGCGCACGCGGCCGGCGAATCGCCGCCGTAGGAATCGCCGCAGCGATCATCGCGGAAGGATGGATGCGTGCGCTGCCGCTCCCGGCGCTGCCCGACATGTGGAATCGGCCGGACATCAGCCGATTTGCAGCGGTCGTGGAACTTCCCATCACCGACGATCTTTTCTTCGACACCGCTGCGATGTTGCGCGCGACATACCACGGCAGGCCACTCGTCAATGGGAACAGCGGCTACGACCCGCCGGAATATTGGGCGCTGCGCGTCGCGTCCGAGGAGCACGACTGGTCGGTGCTGCGCGCCTACACGTCGGCGGGGCCGCTGTTGATCGCGATCCCGCGCGCGCGCGACGAGGGCGGCCACCTCGTCGAGGAGGTGCGTGCGCTCCACGATGCGAGAACACTTGACGCGAACGACCGTTGGACGTTTATCGAGCTGCCTGCCGGAACGGCCCCGCAGCACTGTGACGGCGCGGCAGTTCAGATCGTGTCCGCGCGCGACAAGAGCGGAGCCGTCGACGTCCGAATCCTTACCGATCGCGACCCGAAGACACGATGGTTCACTCCGAACAACGCGCAGACGGAAGGCGACATGCTGGAGCTCGATCTCGGACGGCCGACGCGGCCGTGCGACATCCGCCTGTCCGTCGGCTCCGTCGTGCCCGATTATCCGCGTGCCCTCACTGTGGAGACGTCAAACGATCGCGAACATTGGGACGTCGTCTTTCAGGGGAGCACAGCGGCAGAGACCATCCGCGGCGCGATTGCCGCACCGCACGACGTCTGGCTCGACGTCGTGCCTACGCGCGACTTAACGGCGCGATACGTCCGCTTGCGATTGCAGCGCTCGCAGGCAGACTGGCCATGGGTCGTGGCGGACGTCGTCGTAAAGGGGTCGTGAACGTATGACCGCGCGGGTTAGCGCGCTGCGGCCGTGCGCGATGCACTCATTGAAATCGGTCGCGTCTTCACGATCTCCGCGAGATAGGTATACACGGGCTCGCGACAGCGGACGCCATCGTGCCTGGGTCGGCTCCAGGGAGGCCAGCGCCGACGTTCAGCGTCGGAAAATCCACGTTCGGCAGATCGCTGACCGGGAGGGCGCGATAGGCCAGGACGCCGAGGCCGGCAATGCCGAGCATCAGCAGGCTCGTCGCGATCGGCCGCCTGATGAAGACCGCGGAGATATTCATGGTCTCCCATACATAATCGCATGGGCGCCGCGGCGAGTTGTCGAAGGATGCAACCGCTCAGGGCCGAGCGGCGACGGGGATGACGAACTTCTGAGCCGTGTGCGTGGCCGAGAAGCCGACGACCTTCACGTCGACGAGCCCGGCGGCCCTGCCGGCGCGCATCACCGCCATCTCGGATATCTCGGGATCGCCCCTTCGGACGCACGATCCAGAGGGCGCCGTTCGGCTTCAGGAAAGTCTTGAGCTTCGCGAATCGCGGCGAGGTCGGACTCCCGAGCGGCGCCGAGGAAAATGGCGTCTGACGCCTTCGCCGCGCGGCCGACGACAAGCTCCGCAATGCGCCCGCGCAGCTCCTGTCAGAAACGGTTCGTCGTCGATGTCGATCGCCGACGCGCGCCACTCAGCCTTCGCACCCAGCTTGTCGAGGCGGGACGGCGGGTGCAAGTATCTTGTCGCGCCCATTTCGGCGCGGCAGCACCGAGCTCGAAGGCGGCGACGCCGCCCGGAAACGCAACGCGCAGCGTGCCGGCCTTCGCGGCAACGCTCGTCATGTCCTTGAACGGTATCGTCAGCTTCAGATCGCCGCCGCGAAACTGCAGCACGTCGGTCTCGAGCCGCGCTTTGCCGCTCGCTGACTTTCGTTTACACGTCGCTTTGCAGATAGCTTCTGAGCCCATTGTTCAAATGTGGCGGAGGTCTTAAACCCGCCTGGCACGCCCGCTTGTCGCCGCTAAGAGGTCGCGACGTGTCGGTTCGTCGAACCGCTCGATAGCGTAGCGCACTGTGGTGCGCGGAATCGACCGGCCATTCGCGCGCAGGTAGCGTTCGAGGCGCTTCATGTCCGCCTTGCCCGCTTCGCGCAGCGCCCACCCGACCGCTTTCTGAATGAGATCGTGCGGATCGCCTTGGAGCGTCCGCGCATTGTCATAGAGCAGATCGAGCGCGAGGCCTCGACGCGCGAGCGGGATGAGCCCGACGACCGAGGCCCGCCGCACCCACATGTTCGGATGCCGCGCCCACGCCCGCAGCTCGCCGGCGCGATCGGGATGGCGAACGAGCAGCGGACCAATGAGCATGCCGCAGATCGCGTCGGTGGTCGCCCAGTTGCTCGAATGGTTCCGCGCCAGCCACCGTTTCCAGTGCGCGAGCATCTTCGGCGTGAGCGCCGTCTTGTAGAGCGCGAGCACTTCGATGCCGATCGATTTCGCCTCCAGGTACCGGTCCTCGATGAGCGCACCGGCAAAGGCGAGGGCGTCGGCCGCGGTCCACTGATCCTGATTCGCCTTGAAGATCGTCTTCGCGAGCGTCCCGCATCCGATCGGTGCCGACGTTGTAGAAGCGCAGCCCATGGTCGCCGCGGAAATAGCGCTCCGCGTCGAAGCGGCCCGCCGGCCGCGCCATCCGAGCGAGCTCCGCCTTTACGCGAGCTTTCGAAGGATGAAGCATTTCAGGTAATAGGTCTCCGGGACGCCGAGGAGCACCGGATGGTCGCGCCCCTGCATCCGCTTCTCGACCACCGTCACGTGCGCCTGCGCGTCGACGGCGGCATCGTAGACGATTTCAGCGAACATCGCTTCGTTCACGTTGTACGAACAGCTGCACGTCACGAGCGTTCCACCCGGTTTCAGCAGCTTCAGCGCGCGCAGGTTGATCTCTTTGTATCCGGAGAGCGCCTTCGCGACGGCCGCCTTGCTCTTCGCGAACGCCGGCGGGTCGAGGACGATCGTGTCGAACCGCTCGCGGAGCCGCTCCAGGCCGCGCAGTTCATCGAAGACGTTGCCGACGCGCGCGTCGATCGCGACGCCGTTTCGCGCGGCATTCTGGCGGACGCGGCCGATGGCATCCTCCGAGATGTCGAACGCGATCGTCTCGTCGCACTTGCGGCCGAGCGCGAGCGCAAAGCCGCCGTTGTAGCTGAAGCAATCGAGCAGGCGCCCGCGGGCGTACTGCGCCGCCGCAGCACGGTTCTCTCGCTGGTCCAGAAACAGCCCGGTCTTCTGACCGCGCCGGACGTCCACCTCGTACTCGATGCCATGCTCTGTCACGATGACCGACTCGGGCACCTCGCCGGCGAGCACCTCGACGCGCTGCTCGAGCCCTTCGAGCGCTCGCGTCTTCGGATCGTTGCGCGCGAGAATGCCGCGCGGGTGAAGCAGGTCCTCGAGCGCCGAGACGACGAGCGGCAGCAGACGATCCATCCCCTGCGACAGCGCCTGGACGACCAGGTAATCGCCGTACCGATCGACGATCAGCGACGGCAGCAGGTCCGCTTCGCCGTGGACAAGGCGGTACGCGGTTGCATCGATGCCGATCGCGGCTCGAAACGCAATCGCCGCCTCCAGCCGCGCCCGAATCAGCGCGTCGTCAGCCGGCGCCTTCGCCGTACGCGAGCATGCGCAGCGTGATCTGCGATCGATCGCTGAAGAGCGCGTGGCCGAGCGTGCGGCCCCGCGATCCGCGCACGAGGACGCGATCGCCGGGCTCGGCATTCGCGTTCGCCACGTCGGCCCGGTAGATCCACGGATGTCCGCTGCGCACGCGCTCCTCGCCACGCGCGCTGAGAGTGACCGAGGGAGAGGATGAGCGGGTTCATGTGTTCAGGTGCCAGTTCTCAGTTCTCAGTTCTGAGTTCTCAGTTCTGACCCATAGTACAATTCCCCGCCGTGCGCATCACGATCGGCGCTGACCACGCCGGATTTCTGCTCAAAGAACATCTGAAGCGCACGCTGCAGCGGCTCGGTCACTCCGTCGACGATCACGGAACGCACAGCGAGGAGCCGGTGGATTATCCGCCGATCTGCATCGCGGTGGCGCAAGCGGTCGTGGACGGACGCGCCGACCGCGGCATCGTTCTCGGCGGAAGCGGGCAGGGCGAGCAGATCGCCGCAAACAAAGTCGTCGGCGTCCGCGCCGCGCTGTGCAACGATCTGTACACGGCGCGGCTCTCGCGCGAGCACAACGACGCGAACGTGCTCTCGATGGGCGGGCGGATCGTCGCGACGGGGCTCGCCGACGAGATCGTGGCGCTGTGGCTGAAGACGCCGTTCGAAGGCGGGCGGCATCAGCGCCGGCTCGATCAGATCGCGCAGCCGAACGAAAAGAGTAGTGCGACGAGCGAGGATGTAGCGCGAGGCTTCAGCCGAGCGACCGAGGTAGCGCGAGGCTTTAGCCGAGCGGAGTAATCATGCCAACACAAACGATCCCCATGTGGCGCACTCTGGCCGAAGCCGATCCTGAGATCGCCGATGCCATCAAGAACGAGCTGCACCGCCAGAACAGCGGCCTCGAGCTGATCGCGTCCGAGAATTTCGTGAGCCGCGCGATCCTCGAAGCGGCCGGCTCGGTCTTCACCAACAAGTACGCCGAAGGCTATCCGGGCCGCCGCTACTACGGCGGATGCGAATACGCCGACGTCGTCGAGCGCGCCGCCATCGCGCGCGCGAAGTCGCTGTTCGGCGCCGAGCACGCCAACGTGCAGCCGCACTCGGGCGCGCAGGCGAACATGGCGGTCTACTTCACGCTGCTCAAGCCCGGCGACACAGTGCTCGGCATGAACCTCGCGCACGGCGGTCATCTCACGCACGGCCATCCGCTCAATTTCTCCGGCAAGCTGTACACGATCGTTCCGTACGGCGTGCGCAAAGACGATGAGCGGATCGACTACGAGGAGCTCGAACGTCTCGCCGACGAGCACAAGCCGAAGATGGTGATGGTCGGCGCCAGCGCGTACCCGCGCGTGATCGATTTCGCCCGCATCAAGAAGGCCGCCGATCGCGATCGGCGCGCCGGTCGTCACCGACATGGCGCACATCGCCGGGCTCGTCGCGGCCGGCGTTCACCCGAGCCCCGTTCCACATTCCGATTTCGTGACGACCACGACGCACAAGACACTTCGCGGGCCACGCGCAGGCATGGTCCTCTGCCGCGAGCAGTACGCGAAGGATCTCGACCGGACCGTGTTTCCCGGCATCCAGGGCGGCCCGTTGATGCACATCATCGCCGCGAAAGCTGTCTGCTTGAAGGAAGCGGCCGAACCGGCGTTTGCTGACTATCAGCGGCAGATCGCAAAAAACGCGCAGACGCTCGCCGGCGTGCTGTCGTCCGCCGGATTCAGGCTCGTGAGCGGCGGCACCGACACCCACCTCATGCTCGTCGACGTGTTCTCCCGCGGCATCACCGGCAAAGCGGCGGAAGCGGCGCTCGGAAAATCGGGCATCACGGTGAACAAGAACGCGATCCCGTTCGATCAGAATCCGCCGATGGTCGCGAGCGGCATCCGGATCGGCACGCCGGCGGTGACGACGCGCGGCATGCGCGAGCCGGAAATGCAGACAATCGGCGAGCTCATCGCGCGCGCGCTCGCGACGCCCGACGACGACAAGGCTCTTGGAATGATTCGGTCTGAAGTCGAAGTGCTGTGCCGGAAGTTTCCCTTGTATCCGGAGTAGGCGACGTCTTCGCGCCCGGCGGCGCGCTCGCCCGCACGATTCCCCACTTCGAGCCGCGGCCCGGGCAGGCCGAAATGGCGGCGGCCGTGGCGCGCGCGTTCGAGCGCGGCGGCGTCCTGCTCGCCGAGGCAGGGACCGGCACCGGCAAGACGCTCGCGTACCTCGTGCCCGCCATCCTGAGCCGGCAGCGCGTGCTGGTGTCGACCGGCACCAAGACGCTCCAGGAGCAGATCTACTTCAAGGACATTCCGGCGCTGCGCGATGCGCTGGGCATTCCGTTCACGGCCGCCTACATGAAAGGGCGCGCGAACTACCTGTGTCTGCATCGGCTGGAGCAGCTCGGGGACGAGAACGGGCCGGCGCCGCTCGCGGTTCACGACGTATTTCTCCCCGTCATTCGCGAATGGTCGACGCGCACGGAGACCGGCGACCGCGCGGAGCTCGAAGACCTCCCCGAAGACATCGCGTTCTGGAACGAAGTGTCGGCCACCGCGGAGACCTGCCTCGGCACCGAGTGCCCGCGTTATCGAGGATTGCTTCGTCACCAAGATGCGGCAGCGCGCCGCGGCCGCCGACGTGGTGATCGTCAACCATCACCTGCTCTGCGCGGATGCAGCCGTCCGGAAGAGCGCGTTCGGCGAGGTGATTCCCGCGTGCGCCAACGCGATCGTCGACGAGGCGCACCAGCTCGAAGACGTGGCGACGCAGTATTTCGGCTTCAGCGTGAGCACGTATCGGTTCGACGAGCTCGCGCGGGATACGGAACGGTTCGCACAGTCGGGTGCCGTCGCGCGAAGCGAGGACGTCGACGAAATTGCGAAGGCGATCGACCGGCTGCGCGACCGCGCGCGCACGTTCTTCAACGACACTCGCCTTCGCGCACCGCGGGAACGGCCGCACCAAGAGCGAAGAGCGCGTGCGGGCGACGGTCGAATCGCTTGGCGCCGCGAGCCATGCAGCCGCGCACCTGACCGGTGCGCTCGACATCCTCGAATCGACGCTGGCGCTGCTCGACAACGTCCGGCTGAAGCCGGACGCTACAGACGATTGCGAGCAGATCGAGCACGCAGCCACAAAGCGACGACGATCCGCTGGAGGCGAAGAACGATGCCGTCGCGCTCGCCCGCCGCGCCGGGACGCTGCGCGACGAGCTCCGCTTCCTGCTCCGCGCCGGCGACGAGGACTACGTCTATTTCGTCGAATTTCGTGGCCGCGGCATTTTTCTCAGAGCCGCACCGATCGATGTGTCGGCGATTATCCGCGAGCTGCTCGTCGACAAAATGCGGACGACCGTCCTCACGTCGGCCACGCTGACCGTCGACGGTACGTTCGACTACATCCGCGATCGCCTGGGCATCGGGACGGCGGATCAGATCCGCCTCGAGTCGGAGTTCGACTATCCGACTCAGGCCATCCTGTACCTGCCTCCGAAGATGCCCGATCCGCGGTCACCGGAATTCGCGCTCGCCGCCGGCAGACAGGTCGATCGACATCCTGCGCAGGACGCGCGGGCGCGCCTTCGTTCTGTTCACGAGCTATGCGACGCTCCGCGAGGTGCAGGCGATCGCCGAGATGGCGATCGACTATCCGATTCTCGTCCAGGGCACCGCGCCTCGCACGCAGCTTCTGAAACAGTTCCGCGAGACGCCGCACGCCGTGCTGCTCGCCACGTCCAGCTTCTGGCAGGGCGTCGACGTCGTCGGCGAGGCGCTGAGCTGCGTGATTATCGACAAGCTGCCGTTTGCGTCGCCGGGCGATCCGATTACGGCGGCGCGCATCGATTCGATCAGGGCACGCGGAGGCGACCCCTTCGGCGAGTACCAGGTGCCGCTGGCGATTCTCGCGCTGCAGCAGGGGCTCGGCCGGCTCATCCGCCACAGAAACGATCGCGGCGTGCTGGCGGTGCTCGACCCGCGCCTTAGAACGAAAGGCTACGGCCGCCGCTTCGTCGCGTCGCTGCCGGCGGCGCCGGTCGTTCACGATCTGGCGCGCATCGACGAGTTTTTTTCGCGCTGATTAACGACCATCCAAATCGCCGCCGGCGGCGTCTATGATTCCAGCATGCTGCGAGCGGCCGTCGCCGCGCTCCTTCTCACGCTCCTCGGCACGGCCGCGATCCGCGGACGCCGTGCGGCCGTGCGCCTGCACGGCAGCGTCGAGCCTGTCCGCAGCCACCCCGTCGTCGTCCCGCGACTGACCGGGTCCTCGACCGGCTCGCTCGTCATCGTCCACCTGGTGAAACCGGGCACCGTCGTGAAACGCGGCGATCTCCTGATCGAGTTCGATCGCCAGGCGCAGCTCAAGACCGCGCACGATCGTGAGGCCGAGTACCGCGATTTCGTCGAGCAGATCAACAAGAAGCGCGGCGAGCAAATCACCGCGCGGGCGCACGACGAAGCGGAAATCAAGACGGCCGAAAACGCCGTCAAGACCGCCGAGCTGGAGATGCTCAAGAACGAGATGTCTCCGCCGATCGTGGCGGAGCAGAACACGCTCACGCTCGCCGAGTCGCAAAGCGAAGCTGCAGCAGCTCCGCAAGACGTTCGATCTCAAACGCAAGGCCGACGTTGCCGACGTGCGCGCGCTCGAGATCCAGCGCGACCGCGCGAAGAACGCCTGGACGCACGCCGAGAACAACGCGGGCAAGATGCGCGTCGAGTCGCCGATCGACGGCATGGTCGTGCTGAAGACCACCTGGAAGAACGGCACGATGGGCGAAGTGCAGGAAGGCGAGGAAGTGCGCTCGGGCCTTCCGATCCTCGACGTCGTCGACGCTTCGGTGATGCGCGTGCGCGCGCGCGTCAATCAGGCGGACGTCGCCGTACCTGCAGGTCGGTCGAGCGGCCCGCATCACGCTCGATTCGTATCCCGCGAAGACGTTCAGCGGCCGCCTCGAACAGCTGTCGCAGATCGGCGCGATCAGCACGATGTCGAACCGCGTCCGGACGTTCCTGGCGGTCTTCAGCATCGAGGGCAGCGACACGCACCTGATGCCGGATCTCGCGGCGGCGATCGACGTCGACGACGGATCAGCCGCGATGAAGAAGGCGGCAGTCGGCTTGGCATCGGTCCTCGTCGCGGGCGCGCTGTCCGCGGCCGCGGTCGCGAGCTATCGCCACGACGGCGGAACGACGCTCCCGACCGCCATCGTCGCAAAGACGACCTTCGTCGACTTCCTGCAGCTGCGCGGCGAAATCCGTCCCGTGCGCTCTGTGATTCTCACCGCGCCGTCGAGCGGCTCGGACCTGCAGATCGTTCAGCTCGTGAAGAACGGCGACAAGGTCGCAGCGGGAGATGTCGTCGTCGAGTTCGATCCGACGACACAGCAGCGGACGCTCGAGACGAAGCAGTCGGAGCTGAAACAGGCCGAGTCGGAGATCGAGCGGACCGAGGCCGAACAGAAGCGCCGGGTCGCGTCGGCGGAAAGCGAAGTCGGCGAAGCGAAGAAGGCTGCCGATCGCGCGCGGCTCGACGTGCAGGCGAACGCGCTGCGGCCGCGGATCGAAGCGGAGAACATGCTCATCACCTTGTCGAACGCGGAAGAGCACGTGCGCGAGCTCGAAGCGAAGGTCGTCGGTGAGCGACTGGCGGCCGGCGCCGACGTCTCGATGGCGAAGCAGAAGCGCGACAAGGCGCTGTTCGACGTCCGCGAGACCGAGCGCATCATCGGGTCGCTCCAGGTGCGCGCGCCGATCGGCGGATCGGTCTCGCTCCTGCCGAATTTCCGCGCGGGCGGACCCGGCTCGCGCATGTCCCCTGAATTCAAGACGCGGCGACCGCGCATGGTTCGGCGCGGCGATCGCGGAGCTGCCGGATCTCACGTCGGTCCAGGTGAACGCGCGGGTCGACGAGACCGATCGTGGCCGCATTCAAATCGGCGGCGCCGCGCGCGTGCGCGTCGATGCCGTGCCGGATCGCGACCTCACCGGCACGCTTCGGGACATCTCCGTCGTGGCGAAGCCCGATTTCACGACGTGGCCGCCCGTTCGCAACTTCGACATCGTCGTCGCGCTCGCCGATTCGGATCCGCGCCTGCGTTCGGGGATGAGCGCGTCGGCGCGCATCGAGCTCGATCGTTTGCCGGACGTCCTCGTCGTGCCGACGGGCGCGATGTTTCAGCGCGGCACCGCGACGGTCGTGTACGTCGTCAACGGCGCGGCGGTCGACGCGCGGCCGGTGACCGTCTTGCGGCGCGGGCGCGATCAGGTCGCGCTCGCGTCCGGCGTGCGCGAAGGCGAGCGCATCTCGCTGAAGGAACCGGCCGCCGAAGGATCCGCGAAATGACCGGCGCCGTCTGCTCGCGGCGATCGTCGTGATTCTCGTCGTCGCCGGGTTCGCGGTCACGCGCGGCATGTCGACGACGATCGCGCGCGCCATTCCGACGGTGCGCGTGCAGCGCGGCCGCGTGCAGGTCACCGTTTACACGACCGGCGATCTCCGTGCGGCTCGGACGGTGCAGCTCGTCCGTGCCGCCGATGGGCGGCCAGCTGCAGATCGTCCAGCTCGCCGAGTCGGGCGCCGCCGTGCAAGAACGGCGACGTGGTCGTCGAATTCGACGGCGCCGAGCAGGAGTTCAACCTCGAACAGGCGCGGTACGATCTGCAGCTCGCCGAGCAGGAGATCGTGAAGGCCGACGCTCAAGCTGCCGTGCAGGTCGCCGAAGACGAGCGTGGCGCTGCTGCACGCGCAGTACGACGTCCGGCGCGCGGAGCTCGATACGCAGGGCAACGAGCTGCTGAGCGCGATCAAGGCGGAGCAGAACGTGATCGCGCTCGCCGAGGCGAGGCAGCGGCTCGCGCAGATCGAAGCCGACGTCAAGACGCACGCGAACACGACCGCGCGCATCGGCGGCGGGCTCGGCGCGAGAAACGCAACAAGGCGCAGCTGGCGGTGCAGGTCGCCGAGCGCAATATCGACAGCCTGCGCATCCGCGCGCCGTTCGACGGGCACGTCGCGATCCGGACGAACTTCCAGGCATTCGGCGGCATCTACTTCGGCGGCGCGATGCCCGACTACCGCGTCGGCGACGCGACGTTTGCGGGCCAGCCGATTGCGGACGTCGTCGACTCGTCGCAGGTCGAGGTCACGGCGAAGCTGTCCGAGCAGGATCGCGCGAACGTCGCGGCCGGCCAGGCCGTCGAAGTGTCGGTCGACGCGCTGCCCGACGCGAAGCTGCTCGGCACGGTGCGCGCGGTCAGCGGCGTCGCGTCGCGCGGCATCTTCGACGCCGGCACGCGGCAGTTCGACATCACGTTCGCGGTCGCCGGACGCGCCGGAGTCCGACCCGGCGTCTCGGCCGGCATCGCCATCGCCGGCCCGGCGTACGAGAACGTGCTCTACGTGCCGCGGACGGCCGTCTTCGAAGTCGCCGGCAAGCCGACCGTCTACGTCCGTTCGACTGGCGGCTTCGACGCGCACGAAGTCCGCGTGCGCGCATGGACCGACTGCCGTCGCCATTCTCGAGAACATCGACGCCTCGGCGGAAGTCGCGCTGATCAACCCGAACTCGCCTTCGGGGTCGCGTCCGAAACCGCAGGCGCCAGCCGCTCCGCGGAGCGCGTCGCGATGAGCGCCGTCGCGAGCGCGGGCGGCTGGACGGCACGATCGGCGCTCTGGCTGCCCGACGTCGGCCGCAGCGTCGAAAACCTGCTGCTCCACAAGCTCCGCACGCTGCTGACGATGCTCGGCATGATCTTCGGCGTCGCCGCGGTGCTCGCGATGCTGTCGATTGGCGCCGGCGCGCAGCAGCAGGTGATGGCGTTCATCGAGGATCTCGGCGTCCGTAACCTGATCGTCGAGGCGCGCGAAACGACCGAGTGGCAGGCCTTCCAGAAAGTGCGCCAGCAGTCGCCCGGCCTCAGCTTTCACGACATCCGCGCCATGCAGGCGACGGTACCCGGGCTCGACATCCTGTCGCCGCGCAAACGGTTCACGCCGACGCAGGTGGTGCCGAAGCCGCAGGGCGAGCTGCCCGACGGTCTACGGCGTCGAGCCGATCTACAAGCAGATCGCGGGCCTGAGAATCACCTCCGGCCGCTTCTTCAGCGACGACGAGTCGGCGCATGCCGCGGCGTTGTGCGTGCTCGGCGAGGCGGCGCGCGTGCGCTTGTTCGGTCTCGACCGATCCGATCGGCAAGTTCGTCAAGGTGAACGAGCAATGGTTTCAGGTGATTGGCATCGCCGGAGCGCAAGCCGTCGTGCAAAGCGACGTCGCCGGCGTGCCCGGCCAGGATCGCAACAACCTGATCTACGTGCCGACCGGCGCAGCCATGTTCCGCCTCGAGGACAACTACAGCTCGTTCCGCGACGAGATCGACGGCGTCTATCTGCGGCTGAAGCCAGACGTGGACATCACGGCGGCGGCCGCGACAGTCCGCGGCATCCTGTCCGCCTCGCACCGCGCCGCCGACGACTACTCGCTCGTCGTCCCGGCCGAGCTCCTCGCCGAACAGCAGCGCACCAAGCGGATCTTCGACATCGTGATGGTGGCGCTCGCCTCGATCTCGCTGCTCGTCGGCGGCATCGGCATCATGAACATCATGCTGGCGAGCGTGCTCGAGCGGACGCCGGAGATCGGCCTGCGGCGCGCGCTCGGCGCGAAACAGACCGACATCATCCGCCAGTTCGTCATCGAGACGACGCTCATCGCCGTCGGCGGGCGGCACGATGGGCCTCATCCTCGGCGCCGGCATGTCGCGCCTGATCGCCAGCTTCGCCGGCTGGTCGACGATCGTCACCGGCGGATCGCTCCTCCTCGCCTTCTCGGTGTCCGTGCTGATCGGCCTCGTCTTCGGCGTGTATCCAGCGATGAAGGCGGCGCGGCTCGAACCGGTCCAGGCGCTCAGGTACGAATACGAGGTACGTTAAACTCTCGGCGTACCTGCTGCTTTGTTTCTAGGAGGATACCCATGGTCCGCCGATTCTCCGGCCGACATTCCTGGCTGACCGCGCTTAGCCTTTTTCGCGGCGCTGGCGACAGCGTGGCCGGCCGCAGCCCAGTCCACCGGCCTCGTCAAAGGCGTCGTGAAGGACGATAAAGGCCAGCCTGTCGAAGGCGCGAAGGTCACGATCGAGTTCACCGGCGGCGTGAGCCGCAAGTTCGACGGCAAGTCGGACAAGAAGGGCGAGTTCCTTCAGATCGGTCTCGCGCCCGGGGAATACAAAATCAGCGCCGAGAAAGACAAGCTGACCGCGGCGCAGACGGTCCGCGTGCGCATTGGACAAACCTCTGAAGCGTCGCTCGTCCTCGGCGTGAATGCCGCGGCGTCTTCCGCCGAAGCGGCGAAGAAATCGGCGGAGCTCAAGAAGGTGTTCGACGAAGGCGTGGCCGCGAGCCGCAGCGGCAACCACGACGAAGCGATCGCCGCCTTCACCAAGGCGGCCGAGCTGAATCCATCCTGCTACGACTGCTACTACAACGTCGGATTCGCCAACGCCCAGAAGAAGGACTACGACAAGGCCGAAGCGGCTTACAAGAAGGCGATCGAGCTGAAGGCGGACTACGCCGAGGCGTACAGCGGCCTCGCCAACATCTACAACGCGCAGCGCAAGTTCGATCAGGCATCGGAGGCGAGCGCAAAGGCGATGCAGTATGCGGGAGGCGGCGCGGCGATTGGCGGCGTTGCGGCCGCAGGCGGCGGAAACGCCGACGCCATGTACAACCAGGGCGTCATCCTGTGGAACGCGGGAAAGATTCCTGAGGCGAAGAAGCAGTTCGAAGCGGCCGTCGCGGCCAACCCGAACCACGCCGAGTCGCACTATCAGCTCGGAATGGCGCTGCTCAACGAGAACAACCTGCCAGGCGCGGCGACCGAGTTCGAAACGTACTTGAAGCTCTCGCCGGAGGGTCCGAACGCGCCGACCGCGAAAGCGATGGTCGCGCAGCTGAAGAAGTGATCGATTCCGCGGCTCTTCGCGCCCGGCTGGCCGGCGTTCGCGATCGCATCGCGCGCGCCGCCGGCCGGGCCGACCGCGATCCCGCCGCCGTCCGCCTGATTGCCGTCTCCAAGACGTTCGACGCCGCGCACGTTCGCATCGCCGCCGACTGTGGACAAACCGACTTCGGTGAGAACAAGGTGCAGGAGGCGCTCGACAAGATGGATCGGACCGGCGACCTGCCGCTTCGGTGGCACCTCGTCGGCCACCTTCAATCGAACAAGGCGGCGAAGGCCGCGAGCCGCTTCAACGTCATCCACTCGGTCGACGGACCGCAGCTTCTGATGCGCCTGGACAAGGCGGCCGCTGCGGCCGGACGCCGACTCGACCTGCTCGTGCAGGTCGACATTGCCGGCGAGGTCACCAAGCACGGCGCAGCCGCAAGCGATCTCGATCCGATTTTCGCCGCCGCGCGCACCTGCCACGGCCGCTCGCATCGTCGGTCTGATGCTGTTGCCGCCGGCGGTCGAGGACCCCGATCGTGCGCGGCCGTACTTTCGCCAGCTGAACGACATTCGCGCCCGCCTGCTCGAGCGCGGCGTCGAACCGGCGATGCTGCAGGAACTGTCCATGGGCATGAGCGACGATTTCGAGGTCGCCGTCGAAGAGGGCGCCACGCTCGTGCGGGTCGGAACCGCGATTTTTGGGAGCCGCACGTATGTTTGACCCTGCTCTGTCGTCGGCGTCGGCGTTCGGCCGATAAGCCAACCGGAGAAAAAACGCGCATGAACGTCAGCCCTCTCGACTTGCGGCAACAGCGGTTTCGGACCGTTTTCCGCGGCTTCGACAAAGTGGAAGTGACCTCGTTTCTCGCAGCGGTCGCAGACGACTACGAGCAGGCGCTGCGTGAAACGGACCGGCTGCGCCAGGACCTCGCGCGAATGGAGGCGGTGCTCAGCGAGCATCGCGAGCACGAGAGAAACCTGCAAGAACACGCTGTTGACGGCGCAGAAGGTCTCCGAAGACATCAAGTCGAACGCGAACGAGGAAGCGCGCCTGATCGTCCGCGAGGCCGAAGGGCGGTCGAACATGCTGCTCGAGCGCACCGAAGCGCGCCTCGAGGACATCCAGCGGGAAATCGACGGCCTGCAGACTCAAGCGCAAGGACGTCGAGACCTCGATCGAAGCGACGATCAACACGCTGCGGAACACACTCGACTACGTCCGCGAACAGGCCGACCGCGAGCACGAAGACAACATCCTGCTCCACCGCCCGCGCCAGTCGGACCAGGACGGGGACCGGGACGTGCGCGAAACACGCAAGATCATCGGCTGATCGTCCCCACGCTTCTCCGAGCTTTTAGACGTGCCCGCGCGGTCCGCATCGTGGCGGGCGCGCGCCGCGGGCGTATCGCGATTGATGGCATCTCCGCCGAAAAAGCACGAGTAATATTGGTGGGTTGATAGCCACCGACCTTCTCGTCCACAACACGTGCGAGCTGCTGACGTGCGCGGGCCCCGCGCCCCGCTGCGGCCCCGCGCAGCGCGAGTCTGGTTCCATTCCAAACGGCGTCGTCGCCTCGACTAGCGGACGCATCACGTTCGTCGGTTCCGAAGACGAGTGGGGCCGCTCGTGCACGCTCGCGCCTGGCGCGTCGCTCATCGACGCACACGGCGGCGCCGTCGTCCCCGGGTTCGTGGACCCTCACACTCACGTCGTATTCGCCGGCGATCGGCGCGACGAACAGCGGCGACGCCTCGCGGGGGCGACGTACGCGCAGATCGCCGCCGAAGGCGGCGGAATCGTGAGCACCGTGCGCGCGACGCGCGCGGCATCCGCCGAGCAGCTGTTCGCAGACGCACGGCGCCGGCTCGATGAGATGCTCCGCTGCGGCACGACGACGTGCGAGGCGAAGAGCGGGTACGGCCTGACGACCGAATCAGAGCTGAAGATGCTCCGCGTCGTGCGCGACCTCGGACGCGATCACCCGATGGACATCGTGCCCACGTTCATGGGCGCGCACGAGATCCCGATCGAGTACCGCGACCGGCGTCGCGCGTATATCGACCTCCTGGTGCGCGAGATGATCCCGGCGGTGGCGGCCGAAGGGCTCGCCGAGTGGTGCGATGTCTTCTGCGAGACCGGTGTATTCACGCCGGATGAATCGCGCGAAATCCTCGCCGCCGCCGCGCGACACGGCATGAAGCTTCGCCTTCATGCCGACGAGCTCGGCGCGAGCGGCGGATCGCAAGTGGCCTGCTATGTGAGGGCGCGGTCGGCGGATCATCTCATTTTTGCCGGGCGCCACGCGGTTGACGGCTTCAGAGAGGCAGGTGTTGTCGCGACGCTGCTGCCAATCGCAGCGTTCTACCTGAAGCTCGGACGTTACGCGCCGGCGCGCGCCTTCATCGACGGGGGCGTTGCCGTCGCGCTTGCCACCGACGTCAACCCCGGCGGTGGATTCTCGCCTTCCATGCCGTTCGCGATGACGCTGGCGTGCTTCGATATGGGGATGACGTTCGATGAGGCTCTTGTCGCGCGCAACGATCAACGCGGCTTACTCGCTCGATCGGCACGATGAGGTCGGCAGCCTCGAAGCAGGCAAGCAGATGGACGCGGTGATCGTCGACGGACCGGCGATCGATCTGATGCGCGTCGGTGCGAGAACCATTCGCGCGGTGATCAAGAAAGGACGCATCGTGGCGCGACAGGCCGACCATGACCGTTCAAATCACATGCGCTCGTTGAACGATCGCTGCGAGACCTGCTCGCCGCCTTTGCATCATCGGACCCGACGCCCGGCGGCGGCTCAGCGGCGGCGGCCGCGTCGGCAATCGGCGCCTCGCTGCTGATGATGGTGGCCGGGCTTCCGAAAACGCGGAGCGGGAGTGAGGCCGAACGCACGGCGCTCACGTCGGCGCTTATCGCGCTCATGCGGTTGCAGGCGCAGCTCACCGACGCAATCGACGCCGACACCGCGGCATACGACCAGGTCGTCGCCGCGTACAAGCAGCCGAAGGCCACGACGGCGGAACAGACGGCGCGAAAGGCGGCGATTCAGCGCGCGCTGCATGCGGCGACCGACGTGCCGCTGAATGTCATGCGGCTCTCGGCCGAGAGCCTCCAGCATGCTCGCGCGGTTGCAGCTGACGGACATCGACCCGCCGCGAGCGACGTCGGCGTCGCGATCGCGCTGCTCATGGCCGGCCTGCAGGGCGCGCGGCTGAACGTCGAGACGAATCTCGGTTCGCTGACCGACGCGGCGTATAAGGAAGCGGTCGTCGCGGAAGTCGATCGGCTGCTGCGCGGCGGGCAGCGAGTCGGGCGATGTCGCTAAGACGTCGCTCGGCTCATCGCTCGGCTAAAGCCTCGCGCTACGTTCGGCACTTTCACTACGTTCGGTACTCTAGCGCCCTGTAATCGTGAACGCGTCGGTATGCCACGAGAACGGGCATTGGTACTTGTAGCCGGGGAACAGATCGACCGTCCGGACGTACGAGCCGTCGACGATCGTGTGGTTCTCTTTGTGCTGGATGGTGAAGCCGTCTGGCGTGAGCGGCACATCGTAGTCGGATGCCAGCTCGAGAATCCGGCTCTGCAGCTGCGCGTCTCCTTTGTCCGCGCCAAACTGCGTGGCTTCCTGAACGGCGTCCTTGAATTTGTAGAAGGATAAGTATGCGGAGCCCATCCGCCAAGCGGCGTTGGCGATCAGCGCGGCCAGAGCCAGTTTGACAATCAGCTTGATCACGGTTCGCTCATGTCAGTGTATCTGTCGAAGCATGCGAACCCAGCGCGTCCGCGTGAAAAAGTGCACGAACACGGAGCCGAGGCCTTTGAGCGTGGCGCCGGCGCCTTCGTCCTCGTAGTCTTCGCGGCCGGCCTCGTACGACCAGTAAATCAGCAGCGCTTTCCCCTTCACGTTCTCGCGCGGCATGAAGCCCCAGTAGCGGCTGTCCTGCGAGTTGTCGCGGTTGTCGCCCATCATGAAGTACTGGTTGGCGGGCACGGTCACCGGACCGTAGCGCTCGCGCACGTCGAACGAGGTCACCTCGTGAAGTTCCGATTCGGCGCCCGGCGGCTGCAGGAAGTGGACGTACGGCTCGTCGAGCGGCTTCCCGTTGATGTACACCTTCTTCTCGCGCAACTCTACCGTCTCGCCGGGCAGACCGACCACGCGCTTGATGAAATCGCGGTCGGGTTCCACCGGATATTTGAAGACGAGGATATCGCCGCGCTTGATCGTCCCGACCGGCAGAAGGGTACGCTCGAGCGCCGTCTCGGTCGGCCCGAACACGAACTTGTTCACCAGCAGGTGATCGCCGATGAGGAGGTTCTCTTCCATCGACCCGGTCGGAATCTTGAACGCCTGCACGACGAACGTGCGGATGAAGAGCGCCAGAATCACCGCGATGACGATCGATTCGAAGTACTCGCGAATCGTCGACTTCTTGAACTCCTTCACTTTGCCTTTTGCCTTTTGCCGTCTAACTTTCCGTGTCCGTTCCCATTTTCAGGACGGCGAGGAACGCTTCCTGCGGAATCTCGACTTTCCCGACCCGCTTCATCCGCTTCTTGCCTTCCTTCTGCTTCTCGAGCAGCTTGCGCTTGCGCGAAATGTCGCCGCCGTAGCATTTCGCCAGCACGTTCTTCCGCAGCGCCTTGACCGATTCGCGCGCGATGATGCGGCCGCCGATCGCCGCCTGAATTGCCACCTCGAACATCTGACGCGGAATCAACTCGCGCATTTTCGACGCGAGCGCGCGGCCGCGTTCGTAGGCCATATCGCGATGGACAATGATAGAAAGTGCGTCGACCGGATCGCCGTTCACCAGAATATCGAGCTTGACGAGCGGCGAAGGCCAGTAACCCGTCACATGATAATCGAGCGATGCGTAGCCTCGCGACAGCGTTTTCAGCCGGTCGTAGAAGTCGAGGACCACTTCGTTGAACGGCAGCTCGTAGGTAAGCAGCACGCGATCGGACGCCGTGTATTCGAGCTTTTTCTGGATGCCGCGCTTGTCCTGGCAGAGCTTCAGGATGCCGCCGACGTGCTCGGCCGGCGTGAGGATCATCGCGGTGATCACCGGCTCCTCGATCACGCTGATGCGGCCGGGATCGGGCAGCTTCGACGGGCTGTCGATCTCCTGCACCTGCCCATCGGTCGTCGTCACGCGGTACAGCACGCCGGGCGCTGTCGTGACGAGGTCCATGTTGAACTCGCGCTCGAGCCGCTCCTGCACGATCTCCATGTGCAGCAGGCCCAGGAACCCGCAACGGAATCCGAAGCCGAGCGCAACCGATGTTTCCGGCTCGTAGAAAAATGACGCGTCGTTGAGCCGCAGCTTCTCGAGCGCGTCGCGCAGCTCGGGATACTGATGCCCTTCGACCGGGTACAGCCCAGCGAATACCATCGGCTTCAGTTCCTTGAAGCCGGGAAACGGCTCGCTCGTCGGATTGTCCGTCTCCGTAATCGTGTCGCCGATTTTCGCGTCGCTGATCTTCTTGATGTTCGCGACGAGAAAGCCGACCTCGCCGGCCGCCAGCGTGTCCACCTCGATCGCTTTCGGCGTGAAGATGCCGACCTGCAGCGATTCGTAATCCTGCCCCTCGGCCATGAGATGGATCTTCATGCCCTTGCGGATCACGCCGTCGATCACGCGAATCACGATCACGACGCCGCGGTACGGGTCGTACCAGGAGTCGAAGATCAGCGCCTTCAGCGGTGCGGCAGCGTCGCCGGCCGGCGGCGGCAGCCGTGCGACGATCGCTTCGAGTATCTCGGGCACGCCGGTGCCCAGCTTCGCGCTCGCCAGGATCGCGTGGTCGCCGTCGAGGCCGATGATGTCCGATATTTGCCGCCGCGCTTCCTCGGCCTGGGCCCCCGGAAGATCGATCTTGTTGATGACGGGAATGATCTCGAGGTTGTTCTCGACCGCCAGATATGCGTTTGCGAGCGTCTGCGCCTCGACCCCTTGCGACGCGTCGACGAGCAGCAGTGCGCCCTCGCACGCCGCGAGCGACCGCGTGACTTCGTATGAGAAGTCGACATGCCCCGGCGTGTCGATCAGGTTGAGGACGTACTTTTCTCCGCTGTCCGCCGTGTAGTGGAGGCACACGGGATGCGCCTTGATGGTGATGCCGCGCTCGCGCTCGAGGTCCATCGCATCGAGGACCTGCGCCTCCATTTCGCGCGCCTGCAGCGCGCCGGTGAGCTCGAGAAAGCGATCGGCCAGCGTCGACTTGCCATGGTCGATGTGCGCGATCACCGAAAAATTGCGGATGTGCTGGGCGTCCACTTACCTGGAAATGATCAGCGCCCTTCGAGCGGGACGTATCGCTGTGGGTAGGATGGGCCGATGTAATCCGCGCGCGGCCGGATCAACCGGTTGTTCGCATATTGCTCGAGCACGTGCGCAGTCCACCCTGAGACGCGGCTCACGGCAAAAATCGGCGTGAAGAGCTCGATCGGGATGCCTAGCGCATAGTAAGTCGATGCTGAATAGAAGTCGACGTTCGGATTCAGCTGCTTCTCAGACTTCACGAGCGCCTCGATGCGCTGCGACATCTCGAACCAGATCGGCTGACCCACGCGCTGACCGAGATCTTTCGACATCTGGCGCAAGTGCGTCGCCCGCGGGTCTTCCGTGTGATAGACGCGATGACCGAAACCGGGAATCTTTTCCTTGCGCGCCAGCTTGGCGCGCACGATCTCTTCGGCTTTGCCAGGCGCGGCGCTCTCGCCGATCTCGAGGAGCATCCGCATCACGTCGGCATTTGCGCCCCCGTGGAGCGGACCCTTGAGCGTGCCGATTGCCGCGACGATGGCCGAATGGATGTCGGTGAGGGTCGCCGCGGCGACGCGCGCGGCAAAGGTGGACGCGTTGAGCTCGTGATCCGCGTGCAGAATCAGGGCGACGTCGAACGCGCGGGTCGCCAGGCCGCTCGGCCGCTCGCCAGTGAGCATGTGCAGAAAACTCGCCGCATGTCCGAGCACCGGGTCGGGCTGAATCGGTCCGCCGCCCGCAGCCATCCGGCCCATCGTGGCGACGATCGAGCTGATTTGCGCGGTGAGACGAACCGCCTTGCGATAGTTGGCCTGCGACGACTGATCCGCAGCGTCGGAATCGTAATGGCTGAGCGCCGACGTGAGCGTCCGTAGCGCATCCATCCCATCGCCCGGCGGCAGGCTGTGCATGAGGCGCAGGACTGGTTCCGGGATCGGTCGCGCCGCCACGAGCTGCGATTGCAGATCGCCGAGCTCGGAGCGCGTCGGCAGCCGCCGATGCCACAGAAGAAAACAGACCTCTTCGAATGTGGCGTGCCGCGCGAGGTCGTGGATGTCGTATCCACAGTACGCGAGCACGCCTCTCTCGCCGTCCAGATAGCAGATCGCCGACGATGTCGCTACGGTATCTTCAAGTCCGGCTTTCGGCTTCGCGGCCGTCGTCATGACCCTTCATCATACTCCGACAGCGCGGCGTGCAGGCGTGACGGCCGCCTTGTACACGAGGCCGATGACGATGCCGGCGATCATCCATTCGACGATCGACGCGATGGCCATCATCCCGGTGATCCGGCGGCCTACGTTCGTGATCGCGTAGCTGACCATGAAGTCGTAACCCACTTCCAGCAGGCCGACCGCGAGGCCAAATCGCAGGCCTTCCATTACTGCCTGGCCGCCTTCATACCCTTTCGCGTAGATGAAGGTCGCCGCAAGCATGGCGATGAATATCCCGCAGAAGAGATATCCCATGTAGGGCCCCTGCGTGTCGGCCGGGCGGAACACGCCGGGATATCGCGCGAATTCGGCGGTGAGCACGTTGCCGTACACGATGAACCCGTAGACCGCATCGACGATTGTGGCTGCGACGGCGGCGAGGAGAAGGCGTGTGTAATTCATGGCGCGAATATACGCCATCTCAGCCGTGACGTTTTATTAATTCTCGCGGGCGCCCCACCCCCGCTCGATGCCGTCGCTTACGCTCCGGATCGTGACTCGTGGCGCTCTTGCTGCTCAGTCAATGATGGTGTGATCGGGTGAGCACTGCGACGTCCTGGTCTGGATACACGCGACACCGCATGCCCGACTGCGTGATCCAGCTGGGCCCCGCTGTGACGTCCTGTTCTAGAAACACCGAGCGCTACCGCGCCAAGGTGTCATCGAGCGGGCCCCGCGAGAAGTAAGAAAAGTTAACCGAGTCCTGCGAAACGGGAATCGAGCGAGCGCGAAGCGCGAAGCGGACTAATGACCTGGTGAGCTCAATGCACGCGCGGAACGGCCGGATCGAGCCGGGACGTTCGCGTGAGCATGTCTGCCGGCTGGCCCTGCGGACCCTCGGCCGCGTAGCGCAGGAACAACTGGCCCCACTCAGTCGTTTCGCACCAGCGCTCGAACACGCGCCGGTCGAGAAGCGGCCAGCGATAGAAGTCGTGGTAGACGTCGCTCGCGAGAATGAATCCGTTCACGAGGGGCGTGTGGAAAAAGAGCTTCTGCAAGCGCTTGAGGGGACCGAACCAGATCAGATCGCCGCCACCCACGCGAACAAGGTTCCTGCCGACGTGGAAGTGCCAGTTCTCCTGCGCGGCGTCGACGTCGCCGACGATCTCAATCTCGCGAGGATCGCCTACGCCGAGTCCGTCCTCGTGTGCGAGACGAATGTAGTCGAGCGAGAGCGGGTCGAATCCCATCATCTTGGCCGATACCGCATCGATGGCCACCTGGTCAGCCGACGCGAGCATCACGTTTTTCACGACCGGATACATCGTGCGCGGCCCGGGTCCGTTGCCCGCGGTCGTGCCATCCATGATCGCGAAGATGCCGGAGTGTATTTCCTTCTGAATCGCGAGCAGATCGACGAGCGTTTCGTGAATCCACGAGTGCGTGTAGTGACGCCGCGTATTGAGCAGCCCGCCGAACGCGTTCTTCATCGCGCCGGTGGTCGTCGTGTAGATGTGGCACTTGGTCGTCGGCAGATGCACGATGTTCTTAGCGAAAAAATATTCGGGGATGTGAATGCCTTCCGGAAAAATGCGATCGAGGACCCGCATCCGCGCCTTCGGCTCGAACCGCACCCACTTCATATCCGAGTCCCTGAAGTTGTAGAGAACGGGGATGTCGTACCGCTTGAAAATCGGCACGTAGTGGTTGAGGTCTTCGCCTTTGAACGCGTTGGTCACGACCGTCTTGTTCTGAACGCAGACCTGGTCATGGAACCCGCGGCTCGCCAGCGCTTGAATCGTGCCTTCGAGCTGCCACGGCGTCGTGTTCGCCGCGGGAAACGGAAAATGCCACGAGATGTTGTCTTTGAGGATTGTCGTTCTGTTGCGCGCCAGCGCGGCCGCTGCGCCGCCGAGATCCACGAGACGATCGATGTCGCTGAGGATCGTCTCGGGCGTTACGCGGACGACGGCAACTCGGGATTTGGTCACGTTCGTGGTCGGCGCCGCAGCGCGCGGGCTACGACTTGGAGCTCAACAGGCCCGGCGCGACTACCGACTCGCCGGCGTACTGCTGGACGATCGACAGGAGCCCAGTGTACAGGAAGCCGACTTGGAAGAGGACGAGGAACGGCAGCGTTCCGTAAATCTGATTGGCGAGCGCATAGAACACCGTCGCCGTGAAATAGAGCCCGAGCGCAAGCTCGATGAGCGGCTGCACCGCGACCGACTGCCGATATTTTTTTCCGACCCACTCGTCCGAGTCGCCTTCGATACGGTACTTCGGCGTACGGGCGAAATCCGTTTGCTTGTTGAACAGCGCTTCGAACACCGCGCGCGTGTTGTTGATCGACAGGCCGATTCCAACCGACATCAGGAACGGCACGTACTTGATCCGCGCGCGCCAGTCCGTGTGAATCTCGCGCTGGCACACCGTATAGAAGTTGCAGAATGAAAAGGTGGCGGCGAAAAACAGCGGGATGTCGATGAGCAGCATCTCGTACCAACCCATGTTGTAGCGAATGACCATCGCCGGGAACATGAGCACCGAGAGGACGCACATCAGGATGTAATTGAAGTTCGCGGTCAGATGAAAGAACGCTTCCGTCTTTACGCCGAGCGGCAGGTTCGAGCGCAGAATCCGCGGCAGGAGCTTGCGGCAGGTCTGGATGGACCCTTTCGCCCAGCGATGCTGCTGCGACTTGAAGGCGTTCATCTCCACGGGCACTTCCGCCGGCGCGATCAGCTCGGGCACGAACACGAATTGCCAGCCCCGCATCTGCGCGCGATAGCTCAGATCGAGATCCTCGGTGAGCGTATCGTGCTGCCAGCCGCCCGCATCGTCGATCGCGATGCGGCGCCACACGCCGGCGGTGCCGTTGAAATTGAAGAAGCGGCCGCCGCGATGACGACCGCCGTGCTCGAGCACGAAGTGGCCGTCGAGCAGGATCGCCTGAATCTTGGTGAGCAGTGAGTAATCGGCGTTGATGTGGCCCCAGCGCGCCTGCACCATGCCGACCTTCGGGTTGGCGAAGTGCGGCATCAAGCGCATCAGGAAATCGGTCGTCGGAATGAAGTCCGCATCGAAGATGCCGACGTACTCTCCGGTCGCCACCTTGAGGCCGGCTTCGAGCGCACCGGACTTGAATCCAGTGCGGTCGCTCCGGTGGTAGTACTTGATGTCAATCCCCTGCTCAGACCAGCGGCGAACGGCGGCGCCTGCAATGCTGCGTGTTTCGTCGACCGAGTCGTCGAGAACCTGGATTTCGAGCTTCTCACGGGGGTAATCGATTCGACAGACCGCATCGATCAGCCGGTCGGCGACGTACATTTCGTTGTAGAGCGGCAACTGAATCGTCACCCGCGGCAGCGGATCCAGAGGCGGCCCCGCCTTTGGTTCGTTGTCGCGATATTTCATGTACAGATAGACGAGGTAGTAGCGGTGCCATCCGTAAATCGCGAGGACGATGAGAACGAAAAAATATGCGGCGAGGATGAGGGTTTCCAGGGTGCTCATTTATGACTCGAAACGGACGGCAAAACCCTCAAAGGCACAATTGTTTATGTTACTGTCGGGGTCTCCAAACGTCAACAAATCGGCTGGGCTAAGTGAACGTGAATGAATGACCAGCAACTGCGCGCGCTCCTCGACGAGGTGGCTCGCGGCGTCATCGATCCGAACGCCGCCAGCCAACGTCTGCTCGACGTACTTCGCGAGCGGCCATTTCAGGATTTGGGTTTCGCGCGCGTCGATCACCACCGCTCCGTTCGTCAAGGTTTCCCCGAAGTCATCCTCGGCCTAGGCAAAACACCTGCCCAAGTGGCGGCAATTGCCGCCGAGATTGTCGCGCGCGGCTCGACCCTGCTAATCACGCGCGCAACGCAGGCGACCTACGACGCCGTTCTCGAGCGCGTGCCGGGCGCTGCGTACTATACGGATGCAGCGATCATCACCTTGCGTCAGCAGGACGTCGCGCCCGGCAAGGGAAAAATTCTGGTCGTGTCAGCGGGCACGTCGGACATGCCGGTCGCTGAGGAAGCGGCGCGCACGGCCGAGCTGATGGGCAACGATGTCGAGCGCCTGTACGACGTCGGCGTCGCCGGCCTGCACCGGCTGCTCAGCGAACGCGCCCGCCTTGCCGCCGCACGCGTCATCGTCGTCGTCGCCGGGATGGAAGGCGCACTGCCGTCGGTTGTCTCGGGCCTGGTGAGCGTGCCGGTCGTCGCCGTGCCCACGAGTATCGGATATGGCGCCAGTTTCGGCGGGATCGCCGCGCTGCTGGGCATGCTGAATAGCTGCGCGTCCGGGGTTTCGGTCGTGAATATCGACAACGGTTTCGGGGCGGCGAACATCGCGTCTTTGATTAATCACCTGTGATTAATCGCCTGTAAAAGCCCGTTGGAGGGGGCGGTTTCTCTGGTCACCAGCCTCGACCCGAGTTACAATCAGAGGTTCCCACGCCACGCCCGGCGACCCAGCGACTGTCTGAACCTTCACGCCCATGCATCCAGGAGCCCTGCGGGCTCTCGAATTCGATCGCATTGTCGAAGCTGTCCGAAGCTTCGCCGTTACCCCGATGGGTGACGAGCGACTGGCTCAGCTGGAGCCTTCTTCTGAGCCGGAAATCGTAGCGCGGCTGCTCGCCGCCACCACTGAAACGACCAACTTTCTCGCGGCCGGTGGGACCTTTGCGCTTCGCGCTTCGTCCGATCTCCCCGAAATCCTGACGGCGCTCGCCGTCGAGGGACGCGCGCTCGAGGCGCTGCGGCTGCTGGCGCTCGCAAACTTTCTCGAATCGATCGATGAATCGCGCGCCGCAGTTCGCCGTGCGCCAGCGGCCTTTCCGCTCCTCGACGCGGTGATCGGCGGCGCCGCGTCGTTCAACGGCGAGATCGCACAGGTGCGCGACAAGATCGATCCTTCCGGTGAGGTGCTCGACAGCGCGAGCCCGCAGCTCAAAGCAATCCGCGAGCGGCTCCGCAAACAGAAGTCGCGGCTGCGCAACACGCTGGAGTCGTATCTGCGCGGCAAGGAAACGGCGAAGTACCTCCAGGATCAGGTTGTCACCGAACGGAACGGCCGCTACGTGATCGTTGTCAAGTCCGAGCACCGCACGTCGATTCCGGGCATCGTCCACGGCGCGTCGGCGAGCGGCGCGAGTCTGTTTCTGGAGCCGCTCAGCACCGTTGAAATCAACAACGATATCGTGGCGCTCGAAGAGCAGGAGGCCGAAGAGGTCCGCAGAATCCTGCTCGCCCTCACCGACGCGTTTCGCGCGAGGCCGGGCGACATGCAGCGCACGATCGAGGCGGCGACGGCGGTCGACGTCCTGCAGGCGCGCGCTCGATTCTCGAATTCGATCGACGGCATCGAGCCGGCGCTTTCAAACGACGGCGCCTTCGAGCTGCAGGCGGCGCGACATCCACTGATTCGCGAAGAGACCGCGTCCGGCGCGAGCAGGTTGTCGGCGGTACCGGTCACGATCAAGATCATTCCGCCGGCGACGGTACCTGCTCATCACCGGCCCGAACACCGGCGGCAAGACGGTTGCGCTCAAGACCGCGGGGCTCCTTGTGCTGATGGCGCAGTCCGGGCTGCGGATCCCTGCCGCCGACGGTTCGCGTCTGCCCGTCTTTCGATCGGTCTTCGCGGACATCGGCGACGAGCAGTCGATTGACGCGAACCTGAGCACGTTCTCTGGACACATCACGAACATCGCGTCGATGGATCGCGCACTGCAGGTGCCGGCGCTGGTGCTGCTCGATGAGATCGGATCGGGAACCGATCCGATCGAAGGCGGCGCCCTGGGCGTCGCGGTGGTCGATCATTTCCGGAAGCGCGGCGCGACCGTAATCGCCACGAGCCATTACGACGCGCTGAAAACGTACGCATCGACGACGGCGGGGGTCACCAGCGCGGCCTTCGGGTTCAACACCGACACGTTCGCGCCAACGTACCAACTGCTGTACGGTTCGCCGGGGCGAAGCCTTGCTCTCGAAATCGCCGGCCGGCTCGGGCTCTCGCCGTCCATCGTCCTGGCAGCACGCGAGAATCTCACGGCGCGCGAGGCACAGCTTGCCGAGCACCTTGCGAAGATCGACCACGACATGCGCGCGCTCGAGCACGAGCAGCGCCTTGCCGCCCGCGAGCGCGAAACGCTCGAAGCCGCCGAGGCACGCATGCGCCAGCGCGACGATGCCCTTCGGCAGCGGGAAGAGACGTTCCGCCGCCGCTTGAACGAAGAGATCGAAACGCAGGTGCGCCATGCACGCCGCGAAATCGACGACGTCATTGCGGAATTGAAGACGCGCGCCGCGGCGATGGCCGACGCGGCTGGCCGCCAGCAGCCAGTATCCACCGGTGAACTCGGCGCGGCGCGCAGCGATGCGCGCGTCGCGGTGGATGCGCTGGCAAGCCGCATTCTCGAGCCCGTCTCGGCCAACGACGGCGGCGCGCCATCCATGGCGCAAACACGCCCGTCGCTCGGCGTAGGCGATCGGGTGATCGTCGGCGGCCTCGGGCTCGAAGCCACTGTGACGTCGGTCCATGATGGCACCGCGGATCTGGACGTGCGCGGCAAACGCATGCGCGCGAGCGTTCGCGACCTTCGGCTGATCGGCGGTCCGCCGCCGCCCGGCGCCGCACCAGTCCGCGTGAACGTGGCGCTGCAGCCTCGAGAGCGCACGGAGGCGGATCTGAACGTGATTGGCTGCACGGTCGACGAAGCGATCGCACGAACGGAACGGTTTCTCGACGAGTCGCTCCTTACCGACCAGCACATCGTCCGCGTCATTCATGGGCACGGTACCGGACAGCTGAAGCGTGCGCTGAACGGATTCTTTCAGCAGCATCCGCTTGTCGCGCGATTCGCATCTGCTCCGCCCGAACAAGGTGGAGGAGGCGTAACGGTCGTGGAGCTGAAGGACTAGTGGCACTCTTTCCGCAGCAATTCATCGACGACCTTCGCCTGCAGGCGAACATCGTACAGGTCATCCAGGAGTACGTGCCGCTCAAGCGCGCCGGCACGTCGTACAAGGGGCTCTGTCCGTTCCATTCCGAGAAGTCGCCGTCGTTCAACGTCAATCCCGACAAGGGTTTTTTCCATTGCTTCGGATGCGGTGTGGGCGGCGATGTGTTCAAGTTCCTCGAGCTGCACGAGAAGGTCGGCTTCCAGGATGCCGTGCGGATGCTCGCGCAGAAGTTTGGCGTGGCGATTCCCGAAGCGACAGACGGGAACGTGGACGATGCGCGGCGCGATTCGGCGGTGCGGGAATCGCTGCTGAAGGTTCACGAAGTGGCGACGACGTACTTCCGCGAGCAGTTCGCGGGCGCCGCGGGCGCGCGGGCGCGCCAGCAGCTGAAGGAGCGGCAGGTCAGCACGAAAACGATCGACCAGCTGGCCCTCGGCTACGCACCTTCGTCGCGCGACGGCCTGAAAGGGCGGCTGCTCGCACAGGGGTTTCCCGAAGGGCTGCTGCTTCAGAGCGGTTTAGTTCTGCGGCGCGACAGCGGCGAGGTGATCGACCGTTTTCGTAATCGGCTGATGATCCCGATCTGCCGCGACACCGGAAGCGTGATCGCCTTCGGCGGACGCCAGATGGATCCGGACCAGGGCGGACCGAAATACTTGAACTCGCCGGAAACGCCGATCTACTCGAAGAGCCGGACGCTCTACGGCCTGAACCTCACGAAGGCGGCCATCCGCGCGCGTGGCTACGTCGTGCTCGTCGAGGGCTACTTCGACTTCGCGCAGGTGTTCCAGAGCGAAGTGGCGCCCGTCGTCGCCTCGTGCGGCACCGCGCTCACGCCGCAGCAGGTGCAGCTGATGCGCCGGTTCACGTCGAAAGTGGTTCTCAGCTACGACCCGGACGCGGCCGGGGAGGGGGCCGCGGCCCGGTCGTGCGATTTACTCGTTGCCGAAGGCTTCGACGTCAACGTCGTCGTGCTCGACAAGGGCGAAGATCCAGATACGTTCATCCGGCGGAAGGGCCCGGATCAGTATCGAGAAAGATTACGAGGCTCGCGGGCGTATTTGGAGTATCTGCTCGATCAGGCGGCCGCTGGCCTCGATTTCGGCCACGACGACAGCCGGAGACAATTTCTGACGAAAATGCTCGCCGTCGCGTCACGGATACCGGATGTGGCGACCCGCGATCAATTTGCGGACCGAATCGCCCATAAAGCCCGCATTACAGAAGACGTCGTTCGGGCTGAAATCCGAAAAGCGGCAGTCGGGCGCCGGACGACGCTGACGGCGCGGGAGCTGCCGGCGTTTGGCCAGCTAAAACACGCGGAAAAAGGGCTGATTTGGGGTTTGGTGCACAACACAGCGGAGGCTATTGCCGCGCTGGCTGAGCTCGACGCGGAGGACCTGACGCCCCTTGCCGGACGGGAGGTCTTCGAGGTGGCGCAAAGCCTGCAAAACGAAGGCGCGGATTTCTTACCATCTGTCCTTTTGCAGCGTCTAGGTACAGTGAACGCTCAGCTCGTCGCCAGCATCGCCGCACATGATGTCTCTCCCGCGCCGGCCGCCGAATGCGCCCGCGCGCTCAAGCGGCTGAGGTGGGAGCGAGAGCGCGCCGCCATCCAACGCGAAATCGACCGACTCCAGGAGCTCGGCGCCGGCCAGCACGGACAAGAAATCGACGCGCTCTGGCAAAAGAAAATCGATTTATTGCATCGGATAGAAACATGAGCGCGGCCAGGGTTGTTGACTGAGCAGATCGTCGCCACGAGTCACGATCCGGAGCGGAAGCGACGGCAGCGAGCGGGGGTGGGGCCCCGCGAGGATTAATAGATGTCTATTGAAGAAAAATACGACGAAGTACGGCAGCTGATTAACGTCGGCAAAGAAAAGGGCTATCTGCTCTACGACGAAATCAACGAGATGCTGCCGTCCGAGATCACCTCGTCGGACGAGCTCGATGATCTGTTCAACACGTTCGGCAGCGCCGGCATCGAGGTCATCGATTCGGATCAGAAATATCTGCGCGACGACAAGCCGATCGACCGCACGGCGGAAGGCGCCGAGGAGCTCGAGCTCGATCTCACGCCGGGCGCACTCGACAAGACCAACGACCCGGTCCGCATGTATCTGCGCGAGATGGGCACGGTGCCCCTCCTCACCCGCGAGGGCGAAGTGGAGATCGCGCGCCGCATCGAGCGCGGGAAGCTGGCCGTCATCAAGTCGATCTCGCGGACGCCGCTCATTGCGAAGAAAGTGATCCTGCTCGGCGATCACCTCCACGCAGGCGAGCGCACGATTCGCGAGCTGGTGATCTTCAACGATGAGGAAATCACAGACGAGCGCATCGCTGAGCGCTCTCGCCAGGTCCAGAAGCAGATCGACGCCGTACGCAAGGCGCGCGCGAATTACGAGAAGCTCGAGGAAAAGCTCGCCACAACGCCGAAAGGCGCGACGACGCGCGACAAGCGGAAGTACCGGCGGGCGAAGTGGGCCGCCATGCGCGCGCAGGTGGACGTCTCGAACGCGATTCGGAAGATTGAGTTCACGGAATCGGTCAAGCGGCGGCTGATCGACGACATGAAGGACGCGGTGGAGTCGGTGAAGGCGGTGCAGCGCGAAATCGACGCGTGGGACCGTCAGCTCAATCCGAAGAATCGCAAAACGAAGCTGAAGGACGACGACCGCAAGAACATCCTGCGGCAAATCAAGGATCAGAAGATCAGGCTGAAGACGCTGACCGATTCGCTCGAGCAGGATCCGGCCGAGCTGAAGCAGACGCTCGATACGATTCTGCGCGGTGAATATCAGGCCGAGCAGGCGAAGAAGGAGCTCGTCGAAGCGAACCTCCGGCTTGTCGTCTCGATCGCGAAGAAGTACACGAACCGCGGCCTGCAGTTCCTCGACCTCATTCAGGAAGGCAACATCGGCCTCATGAAGGCGGTCGATAAGTTCGAGTACCGTCGCGGCTACAAGTTCTCGACGTATGCGACGTGGTGGATCCGGCAGGCGATCACCCGCGCGATCGCCGACCAGGCGCGGACGATTCGCATTCCCGTGCACATGATCGAGACGATCAACAAGCTCATTCGCACCTCGCGGGCGCTCGTGCAGGAGCTCGGGCGCGAGCCGACCTCGGAGGAAATCGCGAAGCGGATGGACATCCCGGTGTCGAAAGTGCGGAAAGTTCTCAAGATCGCGCAGGAGCCGATCTCGCTCGAAACGCCGATCGGCGAAGAGGAAGATTCGCATCTTGGCGATTTCATCGAAGATCGGCAGGTCGTCTCGCCCGCCGAAGCGGTCATCAACCTGAATCTGAAGGAACAGACCGAATCGGTGCTGAAGACGCTCACGCCGCGTGAAGAGAAGGTCATCAAGATGCGGTTCGGCGTCGGCGACGGCAGCGAGCACACGCTCGAGGAAGTCGGCCAGAGCTTCGCGGTCACGCGCGAACGGATCCGGCAGATCGAAGCGAAGGCGCTGCGCAAGCTGCGGCATCCGTCACGCAGCCGGAAGCTACGGGCGTTTCTCGAGGGAAGGACTTCTAGAACTGAGAACTGCAGAACTCAGAACTGAGAACTTAGAATTCAGAACGCGCGAGTTCCAAGGTCTAGGGTTTTTGTTTCTCAGTTCTCAGTTCTGCCAGTTCTAAGTTCTAAGTTAATCTTATGCGGGCCCATAGCTCAACGGTGAGAGCCGCCGGCTCATAACCGGCCTGTTCCAGGTTCGAATCCTGGTGGGCCCACCACTCTCGATCTCGGAGCGCGCGCACAATACTGATGCATCCTGATCTCGAACGCCTCATCACGCTCCAACGGCTCGATACGGCGGCGCACGAAGCGGAGCGCCGCCTCGCCGACGAGCCCGAGCGCGAGACGGCGCTCGAGGCGCGACTCACGTCGGCGCGTCAGGACGTGGCAGCCGCGAAAGAACATCTCGCCGAAAACCAGAACGCGCGGCGCGGCATCGAGAAGGACGTCGCGATGCACCAGGGACGCCTTTCGAAATTCCGCGAACAGGCGATGGCGGTGAAAACGAATCAGGAGTACCACGCGATCCAGAAGGAGATCGGCTTCGCGCAGGGCGAAATCAAGACGCTCGAAGACGCCGTGCTCGAACGGATGCTGGAGGCCGACGAGTTGACCGGGGCGCTGAAGCGTGCTGAGGCTGCGCTCGCATCCGAGCAGAAGGCGATCGACGCCGATCGCAAAGCGATGGCTGCGGAACACACCGAGCTTCGAGCCTCGCTCGAACAGCTGCGCGCCGAGCGCGCAGAAATCGTGCGAACGCTCGACCCGCACGCGCTCAGGATCTTCGAACAGGTGGCGAAGAAGCGCCACGGCGTGGCGGTCGCGGAAGCGAGGGACGGGATCTGCACGATCTGCCACGTCCGCCTGCGGCCGCAGGTTTTCAACACCATCCGCAAGAACGAAGAGATCATCCAGTGCGATCACTGCAACCGGATTCTCTACTTCGTCCGCGCGCCCGCCCAGCCGGCGACCGACGCCGTAACCCAGCCCGCTCAGTGACCGCCCGGCCGCGCTCAGAGCAGCACGACCTCTTCTCGCAATTCGACGCCAGGGAATCGGCACCGATCGTCGCGTATATCGACGGCGGCGCCCGTGGAAATCCAGGACCGGCGGGATACGGCGTCCGGATCGAACGGCCGGACGGCGAGCTCGTGGAGGAGTTTTCCGAATCAATCGGCACCGCCACGAACAACGTGGCGGAGTATCGCGGATTGATCGCGGCGCTCGAGTGGACGAGCGCGCATGGATGCGCGGCGGTGCACGTCCGCTCAGACTCGCTGCTGCTCGTTCAGCAGATGCTCGGAAACTACAAGGTGAAGAACGCCGGTCTGCAGCCGCTGCACGCGAGGGCCGGCGCGCTGGCGCGCCAGATCGGAAAGGTGACCTTCGAGCATGTCCGCCGCGCGTCGAACGCGCACGCGGATCGACTGGCCAACGCCGCGATGGACGATGCAGCTGGCAAAGGGTGATCAGCGTTCAATCGGCCGCGGGCGAATTGCCGCAACCAGCCGTCCAACCGTCGGTCCTTCCCGACGGTACGAACAGAGAACGTCGATGTGGCTTGCGGTGCAGAGCGCCGCGATGTGGATTTGGTCCGCGGCGAGGCCCATCGCCTGCAGCTGATCACGAACCGCCGCCCATCCGTCGAAGAACCAATGCGCCGGCCGAGCGGCAATGAGCCCGGGCATGGACGGGTTCTGTTGCGACGGCTGAGGACGATCGCGGAACCATCCGTCCAATTGGTCCGCTGAAAACCCCGCGTATCGGAACGCGTCCCGGACGTCCGCACCAACCTCGTAACAACACGCGCCGATCGATGGGCCGACCGCCGCCAGCAAATCCCCAAGCCGGCATCCGAAATGCTGCCGTAAGGCATCGACGGCTCGCGCAGGCGCGCGCGCGACCATCCCGCGCCAGCCCGCATGTACGGCCGCACACGCGCCGTTCGTCCGATCGACAATCAGCAGCGGCACGCAATCGGCGGTCTGAATCGCGAGTGCGCGCTTCGGATCGGCACCGACGATGATGTCCGCATCGATCGGGCCGGCATCGTTCGCATGTCGAACCGCAGCGCCATGCACCTGCCGGACGCGGACGAGCTCGGCACGATCGACGTCCATCGCCGCTGACACTTCGAGCCACGCCGCGCTCGGCGTCGTGGACCCGAGCTTCCATTGGCGCGTCGAAAAGAGGTGGGCGGCGAAAGGCTCGAGTGCCCGGCACACGAGCGCGGCGCCCGGCGAAGCTTGCACCCACGCGAAACCGTCACCGGGCTGTGGCAACATGACGTCCATTATGGGCATTATGGGATCGAACATTATCGGCCTTGGCCTCGATGCCACCGACATCGAACGGATCGCCGCAACCATCGAGCGATACGGCGACCGTTTTCTGTCGCGCATCTTCACGCCCGAAGAAATCGCGTACTGCACACGCCGCCACGATCCGGCCATCCATTTCGCCGGCCGTTTTGCCGCCAAGGAAGCGGCCATGAAGGCGCTCGGCACCGGTCATTCGCACGGCGTTCTGTGGCGCGACGTGGAAGTGGTGCGTCACGGCGGGCCGCCGCAACTGCAGCTGCACGGCGGCGCGGCACGGCGGTTCGAGAAAATGGGGGGGAAACAATCGCTCGTCACGATCACGCATTCAGACGACCTCGCCCTCGCGCAAGTCCTCGTGCTCGGGTAACCGTAACGTCCGCCTGAAGGCGGACGCGACATTACTCAGACCGGAGTTGTGGGCTGCGCATCACGCAACCCAGGTTGTCGTCCGGCGAAGCGGCGGAGCCGCGACTCGACAACCGACCAAATGCGTCGGCAGTAAACCTCATGTCGGCCGCGGTTTCCACCGACGCCTGCACGGAGGCCGCTTCGGCATTCAGCTTGACTGTATGGCTCGCAGCTGCGGGACGAAGTCGTCCTCGCGCGGCACCATTACCGCCGCGCAGCGTCGCAGCAGTTGAGGAGCGCCGACATGACGATCAAGATCACGCCGAACGACAAGGGAAATCCTCCCGGCAAACTGGCCGACGCCGAGCTGCATTTCGCCGAAGGGCCGTTCGAGGGGTTGAAGCTCATAGGTTTCGGTGTCTGGGAGCGGCGCGGCGCCAGCGGCGGGCGGAACGTCACGTTCCCCGCGCGCCAGTATTCAGTAAACGGCGAGCGGCGCAGCTTCGCGCTGCTCCGGCCGATCGCCGACACCACGGCGCAGAACAAGCTCCGCGAGTTGATCCTCGAGGCGTTTCAGGAATACGAGGCGCAGGCGGCCGTCGCAAGCTGAACGGCTGCGCCGGCGCTGTCGTCAGGAGATAACAGGCAGCAGCCGCGCGTTTTCCTGCGCCCGCTTGGGAGGCAGCGTCCACTCGGCACGCAGCGACTTCTCGAACTCGCTCTGGAAGAACGTCGCCTTCATGCCGCCGTCGATGACATCCCAGGGCAGGAAGGCGTCGCGGCTGCGGTCGCGAAAGATGTAGAAGTCGGCATCCACGCCGGATTCGGCAACCGCGGCTCGCCAGTTCTGTCCGTTGCGTTCGGCGATTTCAATCGCCGGCGCCACGCGGCGGTCGCCAAGCGAGAGCAGCGCCTGGTAATAGGAGTGGCGTTCCGACTTGATATTGAAGAACACGTTGTCGATGTCGGCCGTGAGCGCACGGAGGCGCTTGATCTTTCTGTCGGTCACTGCCGGATCTTCCATCGGCAGCCATTGATATGCGGTACCTGGCTTCGGAATCAGCGGATTCACGCTCGCCACGATGCGGCCGACGTAGCCACGGGACCGGGCGTGGTTCATCATGCGGTCGCGCATCTGAAGGGTCAGATCGCGGATCGCGACCAGATCGTCATCGGTCTCGGTCGGCAGGCCGATCATGTAGTACAGCTTCAGGTTCTCGATGCCGTTCGCGAAAATGAGCTCCGCGCGATCGAGGATCTCGTCGTTCGTCACCGTTTTGTTGATGACGCGCCGCAGACGATCCGATCCGGTTTCTGGCGCGATCGTGATCGTTTTCTCGCCGCTCTTGCGCAGCAGCCGCACGATCGTCTCGGTAAGATCGTCCAGTCGCAGCGACGCCGGGCTCACCGCATAGCCCATGTCGTTCAGTCGCGAAAGGATGTGCTCGATGTCAGGATGATCGCAGAGCGCGATCGAGACGAGCCCGGCACGGCTCGCGTGCGTGCGCGCCTGCTGCGCCAGCTGCAAAATCCGATCGGTCGGAAATGCACGGACCGGCAGATAGTTGTAACCGGCCCAGCAGAAGCGGCACAGGTTCGCGCAGCCGCGCACCACTTCGATCAGAAAGCGCGACCCGAACTCCGTGTCGGGCGTGAAGATGCTCGTCACGGGCGGGTCGATCGCTTCGGTCGTCTTCAGCGCGGCCTTACGCACGGGCATCGGCGCTTCGGGTGCGAGGGCGGTCGGCGTGTAGCCGGTCAACGTGCCGTTGGCGGCGTACTCCGGCTCGTAGAAAGAGGGCACGTAAAAACCGCGTTCGCGCGCGAGCCGCTGCAGAAGGTCGGCGCGGTCGCTCGATTCGCTGCAGGCGCGGCCGAGCGCAGGTGCGAGCACTTCGCCCTCGCCCGCGGCGATCACGTCAGCGAACGGCGCGAGCGGCTCAGGATTGACGAACGTTACGGCGCCGCCGACGACGACGATCGGGTGGCGATCGGTGCGCTCCGCCGCGTAGGCCGGCACGCCGGCGAGCCGCAGCAGCGTGAGCACGTTCACGTAATCCCACTCGAACGAGACCGAGAACGCGATGATGTCGAAATCGCCAACCGGCGTCTGCGATTCAAGGGTGACAAGCGGCACCTTTGCCGCGGAGAGCTCGGCGAGCTCCTGCTTCGGCGGCAGGAAGAATCGCTCGCAGACGATATTCGGTTCAGCGTTGAAGAGCCGGTAAACGGTCTGGAACCCGAGGTTCGACATCCCGACCCAATAGGTATTCGGGAACGCCAGTGCGATACGCAGACGTCCGCCGTGCGGCTTCGTCACGTAGCCGACTTCTTTAGCGAGGGTGGAAAGTGCGCGTTCGCGCTGAGCCCAGGATTTCATGGAGTGCTGACGATCGTCGGACCGACGACGGCGCGGGCGGCCTCGACCACGGCCGAGGCACAAAGCCGCTGACGCTCAAACGTCGGCGGTCGCGGGTGCCGTGGATCTATCTACTCTACCACCACGACCGCGACCGTCAGCCTTAACTCAGCCCTCCTGACGGCGCAGAAACGCGGGAACGTCAAATGTCGAGCTGAAATCGAGATCCGGCTCGCCGTCGGAAGCCGGCGCCGCCTCCGCCGCGGCGCCGCGGGCCCCAGGCGTCGCTCCGGGTGCCGCAGCAGACGACCCTTTGGCAATCGGCAGGTCGAGCGGCGGACGGCGTGCGATCGACAGTCGCGCCGCAGACATCGCGGCCGCCGTCGCGGCGCTCGCTGCCACGGAAGCGGGAGCCTCGGCGCGGACAACCGGATGATCGGAGTAAGCCCTCATGTCGATCGGCGTCGGGCTGGCAACAAAGGCGCGTGAGGTGGCGGGTGGGCCGAAGCCGGTTGCAATAACGGTGATCTTCACCTTGCCCTTGAGCGTCGGGTCGACCACGGCGCCGAAGATGATGTTGGCGTCCTCATCCGCCGCCTCCTGAACGATGGACGAGGCTTCGCTCACCTCGACGAGCGACAGATCCGGACCGCCGGTCACGTTGATAATCACGCCGCGCGCGCCGTTCACCGACGCGCCTTCGAGAAGCGGACTGGAAATCGCTCGCCGCGCCGCTTCGACCGCCCGATCCTGGCCTTCGGCGATGCCCGTGCCCATCATCGCGAAGCCCATGCCGGCCATGATGGTCTTCACGTCCGCGAAGTCGAGGTTGATCAGCCCGGGGACGAGAATCAAATCGGAGATGCCCTGAATCGCCTGACGCAGCACATCGTCGGCTGTCGCAAAGGCGTCCACCATCGGCATCGTGCGATCGATGATCGCCAGGAGCCGCTCGTTCGGGATAGTGATGATCGTGTCGACGCTGTCGCGCAGCGCCTCGAGGCCGCGTTCCGCCTGCACGAGCCGTTTCTTGCCTTCGAACTTGAACGGCTTCGTGACGACTGCGATCGTCAGCGCGCCGAGTTCGCCGGCGAGGCTGGCAATCACGGGCGCGGCGCCGGTGCCTGTGCCGCCGCCGAGCCCGGTCGTCACGAAGATCATGTCGGCGCCGTCGAGCGCCTGGATCACCTTGTCGGTGTCCTCGAGCGCTGCGTCGCGGCCGACGTTGGGGTCGGCGCCAGCTCCCAGGCCTTTGGTGAGCTTGGTGCCGATCTGGATCTTCACGGGCGCGGGACTCGCCTTGAGCGCCTGAAGATCAGTATTGGCGACGATGAACTCGACGCCGTCCAGGCCGACCAGGACCATGCGGTTCACGGCATTGCTGCCGCCGCCGCCGACGCCGATGACTTTGATGCGTGCGCCGGCGCTCCCTTCTTCTTCGAGCCGCAGTCTCAAGCTTCGAGCTTGCCGTGCGTCATCCAACAAGTCAGACATTCGTCCCCCCTCAAAAAAATTCTTTGAACAGCCCGCGCAGCCGCACGGCAGCGCGCCCAAATGCGCCCGCACCCACCGCCGCGCGCGCCGATTCCACCGTCGAATTTCTGTAGCCGTACAGCACGAGGCCGACACCGGTCGCAAAGGTCGGACTGTTCACGTGGTCCGCGAGACCGCCGACGCCGCATGGACACCCGCGGCGGATCGGCAGATCGAAAATCTGCTCGGCGATTTCGGGCATGCCGTCGAGAATCGCGCCGCCGCCTGTCAGAACGATCCCCGAGTTCAGACTCTTCTCGTAGCCGGCCCGCCGGATCTCGTCCCAGACGAGATGAAAGATCTCTTCGGCCCGCGGCTGAAGGATCTCGGACAGGATCCGACGCGCCATCACGCGCGGCTTTCGTCCGCCGACGCTCGCGACCTCCATCGTCTCGTCTTCGTCGACCATGCCGGACAATGCACAGCCGCATTTCCGCTTCACCTTCTCAGCGTCCGGCACCGGTGTCCGCAGCCCGACGGCGATGTCGTTGGTGAAGTGATCGCCGCCGACGCCGACGACGGCGGTGTGCCACAGGCTGCCGCGCTCGTAGATCGCGATATCGGTCGTGCCGCCGCCGATGTCGACAATCGCGACGCCAAGCTCTTTTTCGTCTTCGGTGAGGACCGACTCGCTCGCCGCCAGCTGCTCGACGATCGTTTCGGCGACGGCGACGCCCGCGCGGTTCACGCAGGCGACGATGTTCTGCGTCGAGCTCTGGCTGCCCGTGATGATGTGGACGTTCACTTCGAGCCGCGCGCCCGTCATGCCGACCGGCGCGCCGATGCCGTCCTGTTCGTCGACGACGAAGTCCTGCGGCAGCACGTGGAGGATTTCGCGTCCGGTCGGCAGCGACACGGCTTTGGCAGCGTCGATCGCACGGCGGACGTCTTCCCGCGTGATCTCGCGGTTCTTCCCGGCAACGGCAATCACGCCGCGGCTGTTGAACCCTTTGATATGCGGGCCGGAGAGCGCGAGGTGAACCGAGTCGATCTCGACGCCGGCCATGAGCTCGGCTTCATCGATCGCCTTCTTGATGGATTCGACCGCGGCCTCGAGGTTCACGACCACCCCGCGCCGGATGCCGCGCGATTCGGCGACGCCGAGCCCCACGATGTCGAGCGCTTCGCCGTCGAGCATTTCGCCCACGACCGCGGTGACCTTCGACGTGCCGACGTCGAGCCCAACCAAATACCGTTCTTTACGCGCCACGCTTCCTCCGGGTCCCCTGCACTATTTCTTCCGCGGCTTCTTCACCGGCTGCGCCGCCCTGCGCGGCGGCTTGCCGACGGGCCGAACGTAAATGCGATCGTCGAACCTCAAATCGACGTAGTCGATCTCGGCGACGCGTTCACGGAGCGCCGGCGCCAGCTCGAGATACGACTGCAGTCGCGGCAGGAACTGATCGTCGCCAAGGCGAATCACAGCGTGATCGCCGTTCAGAATCACCGCGATGTTGTGCGTGTCGCTGACGTCGATCTGTGACAACTGTTTCGCGATTGGTGGTCTCGCAGCCAGCGCGGCGAGGACGCGGGCCGCCGCCAGCGCCCGCGCGTCGTCCGCCATCAGGCCGCTTTCGTTCGGCGCGGCGCCGAGGCCGTCGATAATCGGCAGGTCGAGATCGGCATAGCGTGGGCCGTACTGATCGATCACGACGCCGTGGTCATCGACGAGATACATGTCGCCGTTCAGGCGCGCGATGCCGATAGGCTGCCGCTCGGCGATGGTCACGTCCACCATCGAGGGCAGCGAGCGCCGAAGCTCCGCGGCACGAATCCACGGCGTGGCGAGCAGGCGTCGCCGCCATTCATCCAAGTCAGTCCACACGATGTTTTCGCCGCGCAGTCCACTCAATACCGCGAGCACATCGTCCTTCGACAGCCGGTCGTTGCCGTGCACGACGATGCGATCGACCTTCAGCACGTGCGCGTGTGCGACGACACTGGCGCCGGTGTACATGACGTAGCCGATGAAGGCTGCCAGAAACGCGTATCGTGCGATCGGCATCACGATGCGTCGCAAGTTACGGCGTTTTCGCGACGGCTTCACGTGTGACCGCCGGAAGCGTCGATCCGCCGGGGCGGAAACCGGGCTCATGCGAGCGCCTCGAGCAGACGATCCGGCACGGTGCCGATCGAGCCGGCGCCGAGCATGATCACGATGTCGCCTGGCTTCGCAAGCTTGACGATGGCGGCGACGACATCGTCGAGTGTCGGCGCGACTTCAAGTGGCGTCGTCGTCGAGCGCCTGATCGCTCCAGCGAGCGCGTCGAGCGTCGCTCCGTCGATCGGGTCCTCGCCCGCTGCGTAAATGTCCGTCAACACAATGTGATCGGCGGCAGAAAGCGCCGGCCCGAACGCGTCGATGAGCGCCGCCGTCCTCGAGAAGCGGTGCGGCTGAAAAGCGACGATGATGCGGCGGTTGAGCGGACGGGCGGCCGCGAGCACGGCGGCGATCTCGGCCGGATGGTGGCCGTAGTCGTCGACGATCAGAATCCCCTTTGGCTCGCCGCGGATCTCGAACCGCCGCTCCGCGCCTCGAAAATCCGCAAGGCCGCTGGCGATCCGCTCGAACGAGAGTCCGAGCTCGAAGCCGACCGCCACGGCGGCCAATGCATTCTGCAGGTTGTGCCGCCCTGGCACGGAGAGCATCAGCTGGCCGAGCGTCGACGTCTGCGGCTCCGCCGATGTCGAGGCGTGCGTCGGGCGACGCCGGCGCACGACTGTGGCGCTCGCCGTCATCGCGCCAAGCTTCACATCCGTTCCGCCGATATCCGCATGTGCCGCATCGAGCCCGTACGTCGATACACGGCGATTCATCCGCGGCAGCACCGCTGCGAGATTCGGATCGTCGGCGCAGGCGACGACTGCACCGTAGAACGGCACTTTGTTGGCGAAATCGACGAACGCCTGCTGGAGATCGTCGAAGCCGCCGTAATTTTCAAGGTGCTCGTGATCGATATTCGTAATCACCGCAATCGTCGGAAACAGTTTCAAAAAAGAACGATCGCTTTCATCTGCTTCAGCCACCATCAGCTCGCCTTTGCCGAGGCGGGCATTGCTCCCGAACGCGCTGAGTCGTCCGCCGATCACCGCCGTTGGATCGAGTCCGGCCCGTTCGAGCACGACCGCGATCATCGACGTCGTCGTGGTCTTTCCATGCGCACCCGCCACGGCGATGCTGTAGCGCAGCCGCATCAGCTCGGCGAGCATCTCGGCGCGCGGGATCACTGGAATCTGGCGCCGCTCGGCTTCCACGACTTCCGCGTTCGTCCGGCGCACGGCCGACGACGTCACGACGACATCGGCGTCGCCGACGTTCGCGGAATCGTGGCCCACCGTGACCTGGATGCCGAGCGTGCTCAGCCGTTCAGTGACGGTGGACCGCTTTTCGTCAGAACCGCTCACGACGTAGCCGAGATTCGTGAGGAGCTCAGCGATCCCACTCATTCCGATGCCGCCGATGCCGACAAAGTGCACGCGGCGCGTTCTACCGAGCACGATGGTCCGGCCTTACCAGTTCCAGCGCGCGATCGACAATGACCCTCGCCGCGTCCGGCTTCGCCATCTCTCGTGCGGCTCGTGCCATCCGCGCCCGCGCCACGCTGTCGGCTGCGAGCGCGAGAATCCGGCGCGCGAGCACCGCACCCGTCATCTCGTTCTGCAGCAGCAGATCCGCCGCACCCGTCGCGGCCAACGCTTCCGCGTTCTTCCGCTGGTGGTCGTCGGTCGCAGTCGGCAGCGGCACGAGAATCGCCGGCTTAGCCGCCGCCGTGAGCTCCGCCAGCGTCGTTGCGCCCGCGCGCGAGACGATCAGGTCCGCCTGCCGCAGCCGGCTCCCCATGTCGTAGAGGAACGGCTCGACGATGGCCTGAAGCCCCGCTTCCCGATAGGCGCCGCGGACCACCTCCACATCTCGTTCTCCCGTCTGATGCGTGAGATGAATACGTGGACGGCCGGCCGCCAGCTCCGGCGCCGCCTCCACCATGGCCACGTTGATTGCGTGCGCGCCCTGAGAACCGCCAAAAACTAAGACCCGAGTGATCGATGCGTGCTCATCTACGCCCGACTCCGATGAAGATCCGGCCGTCGCGAGGAACTCCGGCCGGACCGGGTTGCCGCTGACGAATGCCTTTGCGCCGAAAAACGCCATCGTCGATTCGTATGTCACGCCGGCGGCGCGAACGAAGCGCGCGAGCAGGCGATTGGTCAATCCAGGCACGGCGTTCTGCTCGAGCAGCATCGTCGGCACTCGCCGTAGCGCAGCGATGAGGACGACCGGCCCCGAGCTGTAGCCGCCGACGCCGATCACGAGATCGGGCCGTCGCGTGGAGACGATCCGCCACGCGTCGAAGAGGCTCGCCGGCAGGAGCGATGCGCCGCGTGCGCGATCGACCACCGATTTGCCCTTGATGCCGCCGCTTCGAATCACGTCGAGCGCAAACCCTTCTCTCGGTATCACGCGGGACTCGATGCCGCGCGCCGTGCCCGCAAACGAAATCTGCGCGTCGGGACGCCGCGAGAGCAATTCCCTCGCGACCGCGATCCCCGGATAAAGGTGGCCTCCCGTGCCGCCGCCCGCAATCACCACTCGCACTCATGCCTCTGGCGCTGCGTGCTGCGACACGTTCAGCAGGATGCCCATCGCGAGCAGGCTGATCAGCAGCGACGATCCGCCGAAGCTGATGAACGGGAGCGGTATGCCTTTGGTCGGCATCAACCCGAGCACCACGCTGATGTTCACCAGCGCCTGTACGGCGACCATCGTCGTCAGTCCGAGCGCGAGAAAGGCGCCGAAGCTGTCGGGCGCATGCAGCGCAGCTCGCAGTCCGCGCCATGTGATGACGAGGAAGCACAGCAGCAGGAGCGTCGCGCCGATGATGCCGGTTTCTTCGGCCAGCACCGAATAGATGAAGTCGGTGTGGGGCTCGGGCAAGTAAAAGAGCTTCTGCACGCCGTTCATCAGCCCTTTGCCGGTAATGCCACCGGTTCCGACGGCGATGAGCGACTGAATAATCTGGAAGCCGTCGCCGAGCGGGTTCTCCCACGGATTCAGGAAGGTCAGCATCCGTCGGCGGCGATACGCCGTGCCCATCGTGACGATGTAGAGCGCCGGGAGCGCGCACAAGATCGCGCCGGTGATGTACCGCCAATTCAGACCGGCGGCGAAGATCATCACTGCCGCGACGATCGCAAGCGACATGGACGTGCCGAAGTCGGGCTCGACGAGCACGAGGCCGACGAGCGGCACGACGACGACAACGATCGGAAGGATCGAATACGTGACGTCGTCGATGCGGTGCATGCGACGGTCGAGCGCTTCGGCAATGAAGATGATCCCGATGACTTTCGCGAGCTCCGAGGGCTGAATGCCTAGACCCATCACGCCGAACCAACGCTTCGCGCCGTTCACGGGCGGACTGAACAGGACCGCAATCAGGCACAGGAGGACGAGCGCGAGCGCCGTCCAGATGAACGGGCGTTGACGGTAGATGCGGTAGTCCAGGCGCATCACCATCCACATCAGCGCCACGCCGAGCACCGCCCACATCAGCTGCTTCGTCAGGAACAGGTACGGCTGGTGATAGCGCTCCATCGCCATCACCGTCGAAGCGCTGTAGACCATCACGACGCTCACCCCGACGAGCAGGATGATCGTGATGAACAGCACGTTGTCAGACTTGAGTTTCCGAGCCACCTAAAGTCGCGCTCCCCTTGTTCCGAAACATTGCCTGGCCGGCGAGCGATCGTCGTGAGCGGTCAGCAGTCATCAGCCGGTCTCGGGCGAAGGCACCAGCTTCGGAAGCCGGGGCAGCTTCCGTTCCCAGCAGCCAATCCTTCTCCGCGATTACCGACTGACGACTGCTCACCGCTCACACATCGCAGGTCTAAAGACCTGCGCTACGTCGAATCCGCTCGACCTCGTCTTTGAAGCGTTCCCCACGCTCCGCGTAGTCGCGGAACATGTCGAAGCTCGCGCACGCCGGCGCGAGCAGCACGACACCGTCAGGCCGCGCGAGCGCGAACGCCTGCACGACGGCGTCCTCGAGCGAGTCGGCCTCGCGCACGTCCACCACGCCTTCGAAGCGCTTCGCGCACTCTGGCGCGTGATTCCCCTATCGCGACGACCGCCTTTGCGCGCCGCCGCAGCGGCTCGCGCAGGAGCCGCAGGTCGCCGCCTTTGAATCGGCCGCCGATGATCGGCACCAGTCCACGCTTCGAAGCTCTCGATCGACCGCAGTGCCGACTCGACGTTCGTCGCTTTCGAGTCGTTGACGAAGCGCACGCCGTCGACTTCGGCGACCAGCTCCATGGCGTGCTCGAGACCGCGAAACGACTCGACCGCTGACGTCATCGCGGCCGGCGTCGCGCCGGCGATCGCGCCGACGGTAGCCGCAGCCATCACGTCGCCGACAAGATGCGGCCCGAGAAGATGGATCGCGGCCGTCGGGACGAGGCGCGTCGCACCGCCGCCGCGACGCTCGACGATCCACCCGTCCTCGAGGACGGTGCCCTCGTCGAGCGGCCGCGTTCGCGAGAACAGGCGGTGCGCCGCGCGCCCGCGGCGCGCGAGGTCGAGCACCATCGGATCGTCTGCGTTGATCACCGCCCAGTCGTTCGGCGTCTGGTTTTCGAAAATGCGCCCCTTCGCGGCCGCATACGCCTCAACCGTCGGATGGCGATCGAGATGGTCGGGCGAGAAATTCAGCATCACCGCGATCCAGGGATGAAACGTGTCGATCTGTTCCAGCTGGAAGCTGCTCGCCTCGACGACGTGCAGCGTGTCGGGCGTCGACACTGGTACCTGCGCCGACAGCGGCGCGCCGATGTTGCCGCCGACCGTCACCTTGAATCCGGCGGCCTCGAGCATCCGGCCGGTCAACGCGGTGGTGGTCGACTTTCCCTTCGTCCCGGTGATCGCGATGACGCGACCCTGCAGCCAGCGGAATGCGAGCTCGATTTCGCCAATCACCGGCACGCCGCGGTCGCGCGCGGCTTTCACCGTCGGCTGATCGGGCGCAACGCCCGGACTGAGGACGACAAGGTCGGCGCTCGTGAACGTTTCCATCACATGACCGCCGAGCTCGATCCTGACGCCCCGCTGGCGCAGACGTTCGGCATCCGCGAGTTCAGCTTTGGTGTCGGACAGCGTGACCTGCGCGCCGCGGGACGCGAGCAGTTCGGCGGCTGCGATTCCGCTTCTCGCCGCACCGGCGACGGTCACGCGCTTGCCCCGAACGTCGAAAGCGGGAAGGCGCGTCATCGCAGTTTCAACGTCGTCAGGCTGAAGAGCGCGAAGATGATCGACACGACGACGAAGCGCGTGATCACCTTCGGCTCGCTCCATCCAAGGAGCTCGAAGTGGTGGTGAAGCGGCGCCATCTTGAACAGCCGCTTGCCGCCGGTCGCCTTGAAGTAGCCGACTTGCAGAACGACGGAGAGCGCCTCGAGCACGAATACGCCGCCGACCATGATCAGCAGGAGCTCCTGCTTGATCAGAATCGCGACGGTGCCGAGCGCGGCGCCGAGCGCCAGCGATCCGACGTCGCCCATGAAGATTTCCGCGGGATAGCAGTTGTACCAAAGGAAGCCGAGCGACGCGCCGACGAGCGATCCGCAGAAGACCGTCAGCTCCGCGGCCTGCGAGAAGTGGCTGATCAACAGGTACTCGGCGAGCACGCGATTGCCGACGACATACGCGAGGGCGGTGTACGCGGCGGCCGCGATGGCGAAGATACTGATCGCGAGGCCGTCGAGGCCGTCGGTCAGGTTGACCGCGTTCGATTCGGCCGTCAGCACGAACGCGGCAAACGGCAGATACAGCCATCCGAGCTCCGGGATGACGCGCTTGAAGAACGGAAAAACGAGCCTGCGTGTTGTAGTGCCCCTGATGGGCGAGCATGAGCAGCACGGCGCCGACGAGCGTGCCGATCGCGATCTGACACCCCATCTTGTAGCGCGGCCGCAGCCCATGATGCGATCGCCGCACGATCTTCAAGTAGTCGTCGAGGAAGCCAACGCTGCCGAATCCAACCGTCGTCAGCACCGTGATCCACACGTAGACATTCGTCAGATTCGCCCAGAGCAGCGTCGGCACCAGCGCCGCCGTCAGGATCAGCAATCCACCCATCGTCGGCGTTCCGGCTTTCGGCCGATGCGTCTGCGGACCTTCCTGCCGGATCACCTGTCCGATCTGAAATTCACGCAGCTTCCTCACCATCCACGGGCCGAGCGCGAGGCTGATCGCGAGCGCGGACAGGCTCGCGGCGGCGGTTCGGAACGTGATGTAGCGAATCACGTTCAGCACCGAAAGCTGCGCTGACAGCCGGAACAGGAGGTGGTACAGCATCAGCCTCGCTCGGCCTTCAGACGGTCGACGACAATATCTGTCCGCACTCCGCGCGATCCTTTGACCAGCACGAGATCGCCCGCGCGCACCAGCGCCGACGCGCGTGCGGCGGCCTCGGCGCTCGTCGAGAAATGTTCAACGTGAGAGGCTGGCAGACCCGCCACAATCGCAGCCTCGCCGAGCGCCTCTGCCGGAGGTCCGCCGACAGTCAGCAGGCGATCGACGCCGACCGATGCCGCCGCATGTCCGACGCCCTGATGCAGCGCCGTCGATCGGTCGCCGAGCTCGAGCATCTCGCCGAGAATGGCAACGCGGCGATCCGCGCTTGTGTTCGCCATCACATCGAGCGCGCGTTTGGTCGCCGCCGGGTTCGCGTTGTAGCTGTCGTCGACGACGGTGATCCCATCGCGCAAACGCACGACTTCACCGCGGTGCGACGGCGGGCGCAGGCGAGCGGCACGCGCTTCGATGACGTCGAGGGGCACGCCCAACTCGACGGCGACACCGGTCGCGGCGAGCACGTTCAGGAGGTTCCCGCGGCCGAGCAGCGGCGTCGCGATGTCGGCGGCGCCCTGCGGGGTTGTCACGCGCGCGCCGATTCCCTCGATGCCGCGATCGGCGACCTTCGTCGCATGCACATCCGCGTCGTGTTCGATGCCGAAGGTTACGACGCGGCCGGAAAACGCCGGCAGACGCGCCGCGATCCGTTCATCGTCGGCATTCGCAATCAGAACGGTGTCGCGGGTCGCACCTTCGAAAATCTCCGCCTTCGCATCGGCGATTGCGTCGACAGACTGAAAGAACCCGAGGTGCGCCTCGCCGACGTTCGTCCACACGCGAATGTCGGGTTCGGCGATGGCGACAAGCGTGCTGATTTCTCCGGCGTGGTTCATGCCCAGTTCGACGACGGCGACGTCGGGCGCGGCGCTGAGCTCGATGAGCGACAGCGGCAGTCCGATGTGGTTGTTGAAATTGCCCCGGTTACGCATGACCCGATACCGCGCGCTCAGAAACTCCGCCGTCACTTCTTTGGTCGTCGTCTTGCCGGCGCTGCCCGTAATCGCGACCACCTTCGCCGCCGACGCGCGCCGAACCGCATGCGCCAGCGCTTGCAGCGCAGCGGTCGTGTCTCGAACTTCGATCGCGACAACGTCGCCGGTCGGCCGTGCGCCTCGGCCTGACGGCACGACGACACCCGATGCCCCGGCCGCCACTGCCGCGTCGACGAAGTCGGCGCCGTCGAAGCGCTCGCCGCGGATTGCGATGTAGAGCGCACCCGACTGAAGCGTCCGCGTGTCGATCCCGACCGAAGTGAACAGCTGCGCCGAGTCGCCCGTGACGATCCGGCCGCCGACGGCGGCAGCCACCCAATCTGCCGTGAGCCTGATCGGCGACCCCTCCACCGCGCCGCCTAGCGGACCTCGGAATTGGTCCGCCGCCGGGCGAGCGCCTCGCGCGCGACCGACACATCGTCGAACGGCAGCGCACGGTCGCCGATCACCTGATACTTTTCGTGCCCCTTGCCTGCGACGAGCACGAGATCGCCGGGTCGCGCCAGCTCGATCGCCTTTGCAATAGCGGCCTGGCGATCGACGATGGCGAGAATTCTCTGAGCGCTGTCGCGGCGCGTGTCGGGCGTAATTCCCCTCTGGATCTCCTCGATGATCCGACTGGGATCCTCGCTGCGCGGGTTGTCCGAGGTGATCACGATGAGATCGCTCAGGCGGCCGGCGACCGCGCCCATCAGCGGCCGCTTGGGCCGGTCGCGATCGCCGCCGCAGCCAAAAACGGTAATCAGGCGGCCACGCGCGAGCGGTCGCGCCGTCTCGAGCAGATTTCGCAACGCGTCATCTGTATGGGCGTAGTCGACGACGACGGTCAGTTCGTCCTTCGCCTCGGAGACCAGCTGAAAGCGCCCGGGAACACCTTCGAGTGTGCGGACGCCGCGCTCGATCGCATCGAACGGCAGACCGAGCGCCGTCGCCGCAGACACCGCGGCGAGGATGTTGTAAACATTTGGCCGGCCAACGAGCTTGGAGCTGGCGTGCAGCGTGCCGCGCGGCGTGCGCACGTCGAAGTTCAGCCCGTCGAGCGAGAACGACAACGGACCCGGCATGATGTCGGCGTGGCGCGCGATCGCGTACGTCACGGGCCGGTGACCGACTTCAGTCAGCGCCGCTCCTCGCGGGTCGTCGAGGTTGATCAAACTCGGCGCCGTGTCCGGCAGCATCTCGAACAGGCGACGCTTCGCCTGGAAATACGCTTCCATGTCAGCGTGGAAGTCGAGGTGATCCCGCGTGAGGTTCGTGAACACACCAGCGGCGAATGTCATGCTGTCGGCGCGCGCCAGCGATAAGGCGTGCGACGACACTTCCATTGCGCACGCGCCGCAGCCTCTGTCCACCATTTCACGCAGCAAGCGCTGCAGGTCGGGCGACTCGGGCGTGGTCCGCGTCGCGTCCATTACCTGATCGCCAACGCGATAGGCGACCGTGCCCAGCAGACCGCACGGGATGCCCGCGGCGTCGAAGATCGATGCGATCAGATACGCAGTCGTGGTCTTGCCGTTGGTGCCGGTGATGCCGATGACCTGCAGTTCGCGGCTCGGATTGCGGTAGAACGTCGCCGCCAATGCGGCGAGTGCAACGCGCGCGTCGGAAACCATCGCCCACGGCACGTGCACGTCGGCGGGCGGCGGTTGCTCCGAAACGATTGCAGCTGCGCCGCGCTCGATTACCTGGTTCGCGAACATCGAACCGTCTGCATGCTGGCCTTTGAGGGCCACAAACACTTGCCCCGGCTGAACGGCACGCGAGTCGTACGCGATACCAGACACGACACCAGCGGCTTCAGTCCGATCGGCACGGATCAACCCGCGTCCATGCAGCACGCCGTGGAGTTCGGCCCACGTCATGGCTGCGACGCATTCTGCTGTCGGCGCGCCGACGGCCGCTCGAGCACGAGGCGGCATACGTGCGCCGCGTCGAGCGCCGTTCCGCCGGCCGGCTCTTGCGCGACGACCACGCCGTCGCCGGACAGATGTGTCCTCAAACCCAGCTTGACCAGCTTCTGAACGGCCGCGCGCGCGCTCATCCCGCGCACGTCCGGCACCGTGCCCGACGTTTCGTCGTCAACCAATGTGAGGGTGGGTGGGAGAGCCGGCGGCTCGCCCTCGCTCACGCGCGTCGCCCGGTCGCGGGCGACGAGGACAGGCGGCGAGGGGTTCAGCGTGGGCCCGATGCCGAAATACTGCAGCGTCGCTTCGGCGATTCGCCTCCACACCGGCGCAGAGACGACGCCGCCGGTGTGTCCCTGCGTATGCGGCGAGTCGGTGACGACGATGATCGCGACCTTCGGATCGCGCGACGGCAGAAAGCCGACAAACGACGCGTTCCAGTCGGACGCCGAATAGTGGCCGTTGATCAGTTTCGCGGACGTGCCGGTCTTGCCTGCGATCGTGTAGCCGGGTATTTGCGCGCGCGTGGCAGTGCCGCGCTCGACGACGCCTTCCATGATCGAGGTCATCGCCGCGGCAGTGTCGGGGCTGATGGTTCGACGCACGATTTTCGGCTGCACGGCATAGCGCCGGCCGTCTTGATAAATTGCGCGGATCACCCGCGGCTCGACATATTCGCCGCCGTTCGCGACCGCGCTGACCGCGGCGACCATCTGCAGCGGCGTGACGCCGACCTGGTAGCCCATCGACACCGACGCGAGCGCGCTGTCGGTCCACTTGTCGGGCCGCCACACGATCCCGGGACTCTCGCCGGGAAAATCGGGCGAGACCGGGCGGCCGAAACCGTAGCGGTTGACGTAGTCGCTCAAACGCTCGGTGCCGAGCTTGAAGCCGATCTTGATCGCGCCGACGTTGCTCGACTTGACGATGACGTCGGTGAACGACAGGACGCCGTAGTTGTGCGTGTCGTGCACGATGCGCGACCGGTCGATGCGTATCTGACCGCCGCTCACGTCGATCAACGCGTCGACCGGCATGATGTGTTCTTCGATCGCGGCCGATGCCGTCACGACCTTGAACGTCGAACCGGGTTCGTACAGATCCTGCACGGCTCGGTTCCGGCGCTCCGTCTCGTCCGAATCGCGGTACGCGTTCGGATTGAACGTCGGCTCGTTCGCCATCGCCAGAATCTCGCCGGTGTGCGGATTCATGATGATGGCCGTGCCGCCGGCCGCGCCGTTTTCGAGGACGCCGAGGTGCAGCTCGCGCTCGGCGATGTGCTGCAGGTACTCGTCGATCGTGAGCTCGACTGTCGATCCCGCCGTCGGCGGATGCTCGATGCGGCTGAATGCCTGCCGCCGCGCGTCGGTGTGGACGAGAATCGTGCCGGCCTTGCCGCGAATCTGCGGGTCGTAGGTGTTCTCGAGCCCGCTCAAGCCGATGTTGTCGAGACCGACGTAGCCGAGAAGATGCGCCGCGAGCTCCTTGTTCGGATAGAAACGCCGGCTCTCCTTGATGAAGCCGATGCCGTCAAGATTCAGCGCGCCGACGCGCCGCGCCTCGTCGGGCGATACCTGCCGGCGCACGTACGCGAACGCTTTCTGATGCGCGAGCTTGTCGGCGAGCTGCTGCCGCTCCTTACGGGTGCAGTCGGTGAACGCGTCGCACAGCTGCTTCACCGTCGACGGCGACGTCCGACGATTTCCGTCGGCACCGCGTAAATCGAGTCGGCGTCGACGCTCGTCGCGAGAACGCGCCCCTTGCGATCGAGGATGTCGCCGCGCTTGGCCGGCGCCGGAATCGTCCGCAGCTGCTGCCGCTCGGCCCGGCGACGAGATCGGCGTGACGCAGGACCTGCAGGTAGACGAGCCGCGTCTCGATGCCGGCCGCCCACAGCGCGAAAAACACCGCGGCAATCGCGATGCGGCGCTTCATCGGCGCGCGCCAGGCGAGCGGTCCGTCGGCAGCGCGAGCAGATTTCTTGTCGTGGCGCTTTACGAGGCGCCGGAAAAGCGTTTTCACTGCGCTCGTGCGACAACCGATTTCGCCGGCGGGTCGGCCGGGACGACGCGCTCGATGACGATCGCCTCGTCGCGCGACGGCGCGACGAGGTGCAGCGGCCCGGTCGCGAGCGCTTCGATGCGCGCCGGCGATCGCAGCGTCTCGATCTCCAGGCGGAGATGCCGGTTCAGCTCTTCCTCGACGGCGCGCTCGTTCTGCATCTGCTCGATCTGGTAGCCGTGGCGCAGCAGCTCGAAGTGCTGCCAGGCCGAGAACAGGAAAACGACGACGAGGAGCGCGGTGACGGCCACCGTCTTCCACAGCTCGCGCTGGCGCGCCTCGTCGACTTCGCGGACGATTGGGTTGTTGCGCACGTCCTTCTTGATGGCGTATTCGAAGGATTCAGCCATATGTTCCGCTCCGCTTCGGCTGTTCAGACCTTCTCGGCTGCGCGCAGCTTCGCGCTCCGCGCCCGCGGGTTGCGTCGCACTTCATCCTCGTCGGGCACGATCGGTTTCTTCGTCAGCACGTGGACGATCGGCTCGCTCGCCTTCGCCAGCGCGCGAAGCGTGTGCTTCACGATCCGATCCTCGAGCGAGTGGAACGTGATCACCGCCAGCCGGGCGCCAGCGCGCAGCCGCCGCGCGACGTGCTGCGATGAAGACGTCGAGCCCGTCGAGCTCGCCGGTTGACCCAGATCCGCAGCGCCTGAAACGTGCGCGTCGCCGGATCGATGCGCTGTATCCGCGGCGCGGGACCGCGCGGCGGACGATCGCCGCGAGCCGCGCCGTCGTGTCGATCGGCGCTTCGCGGCGCGCGGCGACGATCGCGCGCGCGATGCGCCGCGAGAAGCGCTCTTCGCCGAACTGGAAGATGACGTCGGCCAGCTCCTCTTCGCCGGCATTCGCGACGAGGTCGGCCGCCGTGTCCCGCCTGCGTCTGATCCATGCGCATGTCGAGCGGCTCGTCGCGCTGAAAGCTGAAGCCGCGGCCCGGCGCGTCGAACTGCATCGACGAGACGCCGAGATCGGCGAGCGCGCCGTCGACGAGCGGAATGCCGCGCGCGTCGAGCACGTCGCGAGACGTCCGGTAGTCGGCGTGCACGAGCTCGACGCGCTCACGCCACGGCGCGAGCGTCTCGCGCGCGATCGCGAGCGCGTCGCGGATCGCGGTCGAGTCCGATGAGCCGTGTCGCGCCGGCCTCGAGCAGCGCGCGCGCGTGGCCGCCGAGGCCGACCGTGCAGTCGACGAACACGCCGCCGCGCTCGGGACGCGAGGTGCTGGAGCACTTCGGCGGTGAGCACCGGCTCGTGGTCGTCAAATGCCGAACTCCGACAGCGCTCTCGCGTCGTCGTCCGTGTACGGGTCGCGCTGCAGCTTCGCGAGGAAGCGATCGTGGTTCCAGACGTCGAGACAGTTGAAATCTGGCCGAGCACGTCGACGTCGCCGGCCATGGTCGCCGAGTCGCGCAGGCGCACGGGAATCAGCACGCGGCCCTGCGCGTCGAGCTCGCCGACCTGGCCGAAGTAGTTGACGCGGTCGAGAAAGCGCAGCCGCGACGGATGCGTCGACGGCATCTGGCCGAGCTTTTCTTCGATCTCCAGCCACACGGGCATCGGATAGATGCGGACGTACTCGCCCGGTCAGGCTCGTCACGAACAGCTCGCGCCCGTACTTGCTTTCGAGCGACGGCCGGAAGACGTTGGGCACCTTGAGCCGCCCCTTGTCATCGATCCGTGCCGGCGCATTGCCCCTAAACACGGGGCATTCACTCCACTTATCTCCACAAAATTCCACCGCGATAGTAGGGGAGCGGCCAGACGGTTGTCAACCGCAAATCTCCACCACGTCAGCAAGTTACGCCAAATTTTCGCCCTTTTATCGCCGTGCTCCGTGACCGTGCTGCCGACCGCGGTGCCAGGCACGTGCCTGGCACGTGCCTGACCCCGATCTGGTACGATGCGGGCGTTTACTCATGCTCCGGGCAGCCCTCATCGGATTCGCGTCGACCGGCAAGACCACGCTCTTCCAGCTCATGACGAGCGCGCGGGAGACCGGGCGCGCGGCGCACGGGAAGGGCGAGGCCTCGATCGGCATCTCGAAGGTGCCCGACGCGCGACTCGACCGGCTGACCGCGATGTACAACCCGAAGAAGCGCGTGCCGGCGACGGTCGAGTTCACCGACCTCGCGGCGCCGGGCGGGACCGGCGGCGCGAAGGCGCTCGTCGATGTCGCCGCGTACAAGAACGCCGACGCGCTCGTCCACGTCGTGCGCGCGTTCGACGATCCCGCCGTCGCCGCACCCGTCCGGCTCGATCGATCCCGCGCGCGACGCGCAGGCGATGGAAGACGAGCTGATCCTCGCGGACCTCGGCGTCGCCGAACGCCGGCTCGAGCGGCTCGAGAAGGATCTGAAGAAGGCGAAGACCGCCGGAGCTCGAACGAGAGCGCGACGTCATCATGCTGTGCAGGGCAGCGCTCGAGGACGGCAAGCCGCTGCGCGCGCTCGATCTCAAGGGCGACGATCTCAAGCGCCTGCGCGGCTTTCAGTTTCTCTCGGCCAAGCCGCTGCTCATCGTCATCAATCTCGACGAGTCGCAGCTGGCGGGCGGCGGCGACGCGGCGACGCGACTGGACCGCGCGGCCGAGGCGGCCGGCCTGACGGCCGTTCCTGTCGCGCGCGGCGACCGCGCGCCGTCGCCGTCTGCGCGAAGATCGAGCTCGAGATCGCGCAGCTCGAGCCGGCCGACGCCGCGGCGTTCCTCGCCGATCTCGGGCTCACCGAGTCGGGGCTCGATCGCGTGATCCGCGCCAGCTACGATCTGCTCGGCTACATCTCGTTCTTCACCGTCGGCGAGGACGAGTGCCGCGCCTGGTCGATTCCGCGCGGCACGTCCGGCGCAGCTCGCCGCCGGCGAGATCCACAGCGACATCGCGCGCGGCTTCATCCGCGCCGAGGTCGTCGCCTACGACGCGCTCATCGCGCGCGGCTCGATGGCCGCCTGCCGCGATCACGGCGAGGTCCGGCTCGAAGGCAAGGAGTACATCGTCCAGGACGGCGACATCATCAATTTCCGCCTCGCGACATGATTAAGACGGTCGTCGTCTGCGAAGCGCAGGTGCCGTTCGTGCACGGCGGCGCGGAGCTGCACGTCACGCGGCCTCGTCGCCGAGCTGCGCCGCCGCGGGCTACGCGCCGAGCGCGTCTCGATTCCGTTCAAGTGGTATCCGAAGGACGCGCTGCTCGCGCACGCGGCGGCGTGGCGGCTGATCGACCTGTCCGAAAGCAACGGCGAGCCGATCGATCTCGTCATCGCCACGAAGTTCCCGACCTACTTCGTGCGCCACCCGAACAAGGTCACGTGGCTGATTCATCAGTACCGCGCGATCTACGAGCTGTGCGGCACGCCGTACAGCGAGTTCGGCCACACCGAAGCCGACGTGCGGCTGCGCGATCGCCTGATCGCAGCTCGACCGCGACGTGCTCGGCGAGTCGCCGCGGATCTTCAGCAACGCCCGCAACACCGCGTCGCGCCTCGCGCGCTACAACGGCCTGGCCGCGGAGCCGCTGTACCATCCGCCGCCGCTCGCCGGTCAGCTCGAAGCCCGGACCGTTCGGCGACTACGTGCTGTCGGTCGGCCGACTCGAACTCGCCAAGCGCGTCGACCTGATCGTCAACGCGCTGGCCTGCACGTCGATCGCAGTGACGCTCGTCGTCGTCGGCGACGGACCGCTGCGCGGACGACTCGAAGCGCTCGCCGTCGACGATCGGCGTCGCCGATCGCGTCACGTTCACCGGCCGCGTCGACGACCAGCAGCTCGTCGATCTCTACGCCGGCGCGCTCGGCGTCGTGTTCCCGCCGTTCGACGAGGACTACGGCTACGTCACGCTCGAAGCGTTTCTCGCGCGGAAGCCGGTGATCACGACGACCGACGCCGGCGGCCCGCTCGAGTTCGTGCAGGACGGCGTGAACGGTTTCGTCACCGAGCCGGAGCCTGCGCGCGATCGCGGCCGCGATCGCGCGTCTGGCCGCCGAGCCGCGGCTGGCCGCACGCCTCGGCGACGCCGGCTACGAGCGCGCGCGCGCGATCACCTGGGATCGCGTCGTCGACTGCCTCGTCGATGGACCCTGTGTCTAACGCGGCATCGACGTCGATCGTGATCCCCGCGTACAACGAAGGCGCGTCGGTCGCGACGCTCGTCACGGCGCTGCGCGCCGCTGCGCCGTGGCGCGAGATCCTCGTCGTCGACGATGCATCGACGGACGACACGGGGTCGCGCGCCGCGTCGGCCGGCGCGCGCGTCATTCGCCACCCGTACAACAAGGGCAACGGCGCCGCGGTCAAGAGCGGCATCCGTCAGGCGACCGGCGACTTCGTTCTGATCATGGACGCCGACGGACAGCACCAGCCGGCTGACGCGATGCGGCTGGTCGTCGCATCTCGGCGAGTTCGATCTGGTCGTCGGCGCGCGCTCGCGCTGAAACGCAGGCGAATGCCGCGCGGCGAATCGGCAACGAGCTGCTGAACGAGCTCGCGAGCATATCTCACCGAACGGCACATTCCGGATCTCACGTCGGGGTTCCGGGCCGCTCGACGCGAGTGCCTGCTCGAATTCCTTCACCTGCTGCCGAACGGCTTCTCGACGCCGACGACGACGACGCTCGCGTTCATCAAGGCCGGCTACAGCGTGAAGTTCGAGCCGATCGACGCCGCGCGCGCGGGCCGGCACCTCGAAGATCCGACTCGGCTCCGATGGCGCGCGGTTTCTGCTGATCGTGCTCAAGGTCATCACGCTCTTCAGCCCGCTCAGGATTTTCCTGCCCGTCAGTCTCGCCACGTTCACGCTCGGCGCCGCGTATGCGTTGTGGACGATCGCGACGCAGTCGCACGTCACGAATTCGTCGGTGCTGCTGATTCTGATGAGCGTCGTGTTCTTTCTCGTGGGCCTCGTGTCCGAGCAGATCTCGTCGCTCCGGTTCGAAAGGCCGCGGCCGTGACGCGCGGCGCTCGTGATCGTGCCGACGCTCAACGAGCGCCAGAATCTGCCGCCACTCGTCGACGCGCTGCTCACGCTGCCGAACGTGCGGGTGCTGGTCGTCGACGACAGCTCGCCCGACGGCACGGGCGCCGTCGCCGACGAGCTCGCCGCCAAGCACGGCGGACGGGTCGACGTGATGCATCGCACCGATCGGCGCGGACTCGGACGTTCGTACGTCGACGGCATGAAGCGCGCGATTCACGAGGAAGTCGACGTCATCTGTCAGATGGATGCCGACTTCTCGCACGATCCGCTGGAACTGCCGCGCCTCATCGCGGCCGCCGAGCGCGCCGATCTCGTCGTCGGCGCGCGCTACGTCCCGGGAGGCCGCGTCGTGCACTGGCCGCTGCGCCGTCAGATTCTGAGCCGGTTCGCGAATCTCTACGTCCACCTCGTCGCGCGGCCTGCGGACGCGCGACTGCACGAGCGGCTATCGCTGCTGGCGCCGCAGCGCGCTCGCGGCGCTGCCGCTCGACACCGTCGTGTCCGACGGCTACTCGTTCATGATCGAGATGCTGTTCCTCGCCGAACAGCGCGGCTATCGCATCGTCGAAGTGCCGATCACGTTCGTCGAACGGCAGCAGGGCGAATCGAAGCTGTCGAAGGCGGTGCTGCGAGGAGTCGGCGATCACGCCGTGGCGCCTCAGAGCGACGCGCGGGCGCGCGCGGTGAACCCTTTCCATGTTAAGGTTTAGGGGCTTTTTTACATGTCAGCCTCTCCTGCCTCGCACTCTGCGGGTCTGAGCGTCTTCTTCCCGGCGTACAACGACAGCGGCACCATCGCGAGCATGGTGATTCGCGCCGTCCAGGCCGCGTCGAAGCTGACCGAGGACTACGAAGTCATCGTCGTCAACGATGGCAGCGCGGACGCCACGGCGCAGATCGCGGACGAGCTCGCGGAGAAATATCCGCACGTTCGCGTCGTGCACCATCCGGTGAATCGCGGCTATGGCGGCGCGCTGCAGACCGGCTTTCGATCCGCGACGAAGGAGTCTGATCTTCTACACGGACGGCGACGCGCAGTACGATCCGGCGGAGCTCGCCGATTTGTGGAACAGCCTGACGCCCGAGGCGGACCTCGTGAACGGCTACAAGATCAGCCGCTCCGATCCGCTGCACCGGATCATCATCGGACGGCTCTATCACCACATCGTCTCGACGCTGTTCGGCCTGTCGGTGCGCGACGTCGACTGCGATTTCCGGCTGATGCGCCGGACGATCTTCGATCGCATCGAGCTCCACAAGACGAGCGGCGTCATCTGCCTCGAGATGATGAAGAAGATCGAGGACGCCGCGTTTCCGCATCGTCGAAGTGCCGGTGCACCACTACCACCGCGCGTTCGGAAAATCGCAGTTCTTCAATTTTCGGCGAATCGCGAAGACCGGCGTCGACGTCATGCGGCTGTGGTTCGCGCTGGTCGTGATCGGAAAGCATCGGCGCCGTCCGGCAGTTCTCGCGTCGGCCAGACGCGGCGGACCCGGCGCGCCCGAGCTCCTCGCACCCGTGACGACGGAGTACCGCGAGTTCTACCGCGGCCGCAAAGTGATGATCACCGGCGGCCTCGGGTTCATCGGCAGCAACCTCGCCCGCCAGCTCGTCGATCTCGGCGCCGACGTGCTCCTCGTCGATTCGCTCATCCCTGACTACGGCGGCAACCTGTTCAACATCGACGGCATCGCCGATCGCGTGCGCGTCAACGTCGCCGACATCCGGCAGCAGGCGACGATGAATTATCTCGTGCGCGATCGCTCGGTGATCTTCAATCTCGCCGGGCAGGTGAGCCACATCGACAGCATGCGGGACCCGTACACGCGATCTCGAGATCAACTGCCGGAGCCAGCTGACGATTCTCGAGGCGTGCCGCTACAACAACCCGACCGTGAAGGTGGTATTCGCCAGCACGCGACAGATCTACGGCCGTCCCTCGTCGCTGCCGGTCGACGAGAACCATCTCGTGCGGCCGACAGACGTGAACGGCATCAACAAGGCCGCCGGCGAGTACTATCATCTCGTCTACAACAACGTCTTCGGCGTCAGCGCCTGTTCGCTTCGGCTCACGAACGTCTACGGCCCGCGTCAGCTGCTGAAGCACAACCGCCAGGGCTTCATCGCCTGGTTCATCCGTCTGGCGGTCGAAAACAAGACGATTCAGATCTACGGCGACGGTTCGCAGTGCGCGACTTCGTCTACGTCGACGATGCCGCGGACGCATTTCTGCGGGCGGGCGCCAGCGCGTCGTGCAACGGCGAGGCATTCAACGTCGGCGGCGATCGCCCGATCAGCCTCCGCGACCTGACGCAGCTGTTGATCGAAGTCGCCGGGTACTGGACGCGTCGAGTACATCGAGTGGCCGGCGGACAAGAAGCCGATCGACATCGGGAGCTTCTACGCCGACTCGACGAAGTTCAAACGCGCGACCGGTTGGCTGCAGCGCACGCCGCTCGCCGATGGTTTGCGGACGACCGTGTCGTTCTATCGCGAACACTTGAAGCACTACGTGGATCCCGTCTTGACGCCGGAACCGGCGTGACGCGGATTCCGTTCATGTCGCTCGTCCCCGGCGAAGACGCCGCAGCTGTGCGCGCGGCGATCGATCGCGTCGTCGCGCAGCGGATGGTTCGTTCTCGGGCCGGAGGTCGACGCGTTCGAAACCGAGTTCGCGTCGGCGATGGGCGGCCGCTACGCGGTCGGCGTCGGCAACGGCACCGATGCGATCGCGCTGATTCTCCGCGCGCTCGGCATCGGCGCGGGCGACGAAGTCATCACGACGCCGCTCTCGGCAGCGTACTCGGCGCTCGCGATCATGATGGTCGGCGCGCGGCCGGTGTTCGCTGACATCGATCCATCGAGGCTGACGATCGACCCGCCGCGCATCGAAGCGGCGATCGGGCCGAAGACGCGCGCGATCCTGCCGGTGCATCTCTACGGACAGCCCGCGGACATGGCGGCGATCGAACGAGATCGCCACGCGACACAACCTCGCGCTCGTCGAGGACTGCTGCCAGGCGCATCTCGCGACGAGCGATGGACGGCCGGTCGGCACGATCGGCGTCGCCGGCGCGTTCAGTTTTTATCCGACGAAGAATCTTGGCGCGCTCGGCGACGGCGGCGCGGTCGTCACAGCCGATCGTCAGCTCGCGCAGCGGATCAAGCGGCTGCGCAACGGCGGGCAGACCGATCGATATCACCACCTCGAGCCGGGGCTCAACACGCGCCTCGACGAAATCCAGGCGGCGGTCCTCCGCGCGAGGCTTGCATTCCTGCCGCGCTGGACGATGAGGCGGCGCGCGATGGCCGCGCGCTATCGCCAGCAGCTCGCCGGCGCGTCGATGGAGGTGCCGCCCGAGCGCGATCCCGGCCACGTCTATCATCTGTTCGTCGTAAGAACACCGACGCGCGGCGAGCTGCAGGCGCAGCTCGCGAAGAACGGCGTCGAGACGTTGATTCATTACCCCGTGCCGATTCCGCGGCAGCCGGCGTTGGCGTCCGCGACGCCGGCCGAATGCCCGGTCGCATCCCGCGTGTGCGAGGAAATTCTGTCGCTGCCGCTGCATCCCGGCCTGACGGACGGCGAAATCGACGCGGTTGCCGAAGCGGTTCGGAAAGGACAGAACGCGTGCGTGCACTGATTACCGGCGGAGCCGGATTCATCGGCTCTCATCTTTCCGAAGCGCTCCTCGCCGCCGGACACCAGGTTCAGATTCTCGACAATTTGTCGACCGGATCGATCGACAACATCGCGCATCTGAAAGGCCACGCAGGATTCGATTACTTCATCGACACTGTGAACAACGAGCCGCTGCTTGCGGAGCTGATCGATCGGTGCGACGTCGTGTTTCATTTGGCGGCGGCGGTCGGCGTGAAGCTGATCGTCGAGCAGCCGGTGTACACGATCGAGACGAACGTCCACGGCACCGAGGTCGTCCTCAAGCACGCGAACAAGAAGAAGAAGCTCGTCGTGATCGCCTCGACGTCTGAGGTGTACGGCAAGAGCGAGGATGTCCCGTTCCGAGAGGACTCCGATCTCGTGCTGGGACCGACGCCGAAGCATCGGTGGGCGTACGCGTGCAGCAAGGCGATCGACGAGTTTCTGGCGCTCGCCTATTGGAAAGAACGCAAGCTGCCCGTGATCATCGTGCGATTCTTCAATACCGTCGGTCCGCGTCAGAGCGGACCAGTACGGCATGGTGATTCCGAATTTCGTCCGGCAGGCGCTGGCGGGCGAGCCGATCACCGTGTTCGGCGACGGCACGCAGCAGCGCTCCTTCACGCACGTCGTCGACGTCGTCGGCGCGTTGTTGAAGCTGGTGAACGAGCCGAATGCGATCGGCCAGGTCGTCAACATCGGCAATACCGAAGAAGTCACCATTCGCGCCCTCGCGGAGCGCGTCCGGCACCTGAGCGGATCGAAATCGACCATCAAATTGATTCCCTACGATGAGGCGTACGAGTCCGGCTTCGAAGACATGCCGAGGCGCGTCCCAGACCTGACGAAAGTGAAGGCGCTGATCGGTTACGAGCCGCAAAACAACCTCGACGATATCCTCGTCCAGGTTATCGACTATTTCCGGCGGAAATGACGTCGCACGGCCAGTAACGTCCGGCTTGATCGACCTGACTCGGCGCGTATACTGGAAGGTGCTTATGAAGTCCTTTAAAGCTCTTGCGGTCGGGGTCGCTTTCGGCGTCGCGATGTCGTTCGGTGCCGTTTCGACTGCGTCAGCCGATGTACGCGTAGCGATTGCGAACGGCAGGGTTACCGTGATCGCCAAGGACGCAACGCTCCGGCAGATACTGGCCGAATGGGCGCGCGTCGGCCAGGTGAAGATCGTCAATCTCGAGCGGGTGCCGGGAGGACCGATCACCCTCGAGTTGCCGAACATGCCCGAAGCGCAGGCACTGGACATTCTGCTTGCGATCGATCAGCGGATACATTGCGGCGCCGCGCGAAGTGGCAACGGCGAATGAATCGCAGTTCGACCGTATCGTCGTAATGCCGACACTCGCCACCCCGCGGCCTGCGGCGTCGGCAGTTGCGCAGCAGCCGATCTTCTCACCGCCGACGCCGGTCGCCGGTCCGCCGGACGACGATGTCGACGACGAGCGGCCTGCGCCGCCAGTTGGCGCAGTAGGCGCGATGCCGCCGCGCGGACCCGTGTTCAATCCGTTCCCGCAGCCGCAGGTCGTCAACCCGCAGCAGCCGCCAAACGGATATCCGCAGATGCCTGCAGGCATGGGGCAGCCTCCGGCACCGCAGCAACCGGCGAACACCACCGCGCCGGGCGCCCCTGCGGGCGGCGGTGTGGCTGTCCCTGGAATGATCGTCGCGCCACCGCCGCAGCCAGGCCAGATCGTCCAGCCTCCGCCGCCGACGAAGCGGCCCGGCGGTCCCGGCGGGCACTGATTGGTTGACGGGGTGATTGGATGATCTGGTGATTGGGTGATTGATTGGTCGATTGAGGACCAACTCGGCACCATCAATCACCCGCTCGTCCAATCAATTACTCGTCCAATCAATCACTCGATTATTCAATCAATCACCAGATCATCCAATCACCAGATCACCCGATTTGAAATGTCCATAACCTCCGACGTCAGTGCGGCAATCGCCGATGCGATGCGCAAGCGGGACGTCGTCCGTCTGGGCGCGCTGCGCATGCTCAAAGCCGCGTTCATGAACCGTGAGATCGAACGGGGTCATCCACTCGACGACAGCGAAGCGCGTCAAGTCGTGTCATCGCTGGTGAAGCAGCGGAAGGATTCGATCGAGCAGTTCACGAACGGCGGCCGCGAGGATCTCGCGAAAAAGGAAGCGGCCGAGATCGTTTTTCTCGAAGCGTACTTGCCGGCCGCCGCCGACCCGGCGCTCATCGAACGCGCTGTAGCCGATGCTATTGCGGAGACCGGCGCGACATCAGGAAAAGACATGGGACGGGTGATGAAGGCAGCGATGGCGCGGCTGGCCGGACAAACGGTCGACGGCAAAGTCGTGAACGAGCTCGTGCGGCGAAAACTGAATTCCTAAACTTTTTGCCGATTCGAGCCGTCTAAACCTCTGAGACGGCAAACAACTGCCTCTCATCCATCCTCCTTTGAGGCCTTCTAACCGAAGGCCTCTTTTTTCATCACCCGATCGCCGCAAAACCGGACACTCTGTTCAATCCCGCACGGCTGCGCTGCGTGGCTGCGCGATCGTCCGCCTCGGAATGGCGGCGGTGCCAGGCACGTGCCTGGCACCGCGTCAGGCTTATTGTCGCGGTACGGAAGTTGCTGATACGATCAGAACGGTTCCGATGCGCCGCCGTTATTCATCTCCCTCCGCCTCCTCTTTTTCGTTTGGCCCCGGTCCAATTTCAAACGCGCTGAAAGCGTTGATTGCCGCGAACGTCCTGATGTTCCTGGCGACGACGTTCGAGCCCGTCCTGCAGGTGCGGCTCGGGTTGAGGCCGTACGACGCGTTCTGGCATCTGCGTGTGTGGCAGCTCGTCACCTACATGTTCGTGCACGGTGGCGTGTTTCACATTCTGTTCAACATGCTCACGTTGTGGATGTTTGGCGCGGAGCTCGAGCGGACGTGGGGCACGCGGTATTTTCTGAAGTTCTACTTCGTCTGTGGCATCGGCGCCGCTGTGCTGACGATCCTCTTCTCGCTGCTGCCGTTCGAGATCGCGCAGCAGCTCCAAGGCGCAGTGATCATCGGCGCGTCGGGCGCGATCTACGGGCTGCTTCTCGCCTACGCGATGTACTTCCCGGATCGGCCGATTCTCCTGATCATCTTCTGGGTACCCGCGAAATACTGCGTGGCGATCCTCGGCGCGATCGCTCTTTTCGCCTCGATCTCCGACACCGGCGGCGTGGCGAACATCACGCACCTCGGCGGCCTGCTCGTCGCGTATCTGTTCCTCAAGAGCGCCGGCATGCATCCGCTCTCGGAAGTCAAATACCGCTATCTGAAGTGGAAGATCAATCGGCTGCGGAAGAAATTCGACGTCTACTCAGGCGGCCGCGCCGACGATTGGGATCGCCGCGTCCATTAATCGTCACGTCAACCTCTCACGCTCCACGGCAACCGCACACCGCCGATGGCGAGACCGAGCGTCGAGCCGAGAACGGGTAACCCGTAGCCGCTCGTGAGGAAGCTGTATTTGAACAGCGCGCCGCTCGCGAACTGGAAGTTCAGCGCCATGAAGAATGCGATGAACGCAAAGAGCGGCGTCCAGACGCCGAAGATGAGCGCCAGGCCGGAACTGATCTCGCCGAGCGGGACGAGGCGGGCAAAGATCCACGCGCCGGGTATCGCGATCGCGCTGAGGTAGCGCGCTGCCAGCGAACCCGCCGCAACGCCCCGCTGCCATCCGGCGAATTGACCCGCGAGCAGCGACGAATCGACGAACCAGCGCCACTTGCCGAGACCTTCGGACAGAAAGAAGACGCCAATGAAGATCCGGACGACCGCGAGCCCCGTGCCCTGTCGATCGAGAGCCATCCCCGCCTCACATCACCGATGATGGAAATAATCGTCGGTGTGATCCAGCCAGTCCTGACGGATCGGGCTGAACACGTCGAGCTCGAAGGTGTCCTCGAGCGCTTCGGCCTGATGTTCCACCCACGACGGAATGTGCAGCACGTCGCCTTCGCGCACCGTGATCTCTTCGCCGCCGATCAGGAACTTGAGCGCGCCCTGCAGGATGTACGTCATCTGCTCGCTCTCGTGGGAGTGCATCGGCACGAGGCAGCCGCGCTTCAAATAGATCTGCGCGATCATCTCGCGCTCGCCTGTCACGATTTTTCGCGACAGCATTTCGGTCACTTTTTCCAGGGCAATTTCGTCCCAGCGGTGGAGGCGGACGGTCTGGGTGCTCATGGGCCACGAGCATATACCAACGAACCCCGATGCTATAATTCGCTCAATGAAAGCGACCGTCGTCAACGGCGGGATCAGCAGCGCCGCGCCGTCCGGCGTGAAGGAATTCGCCGGATTGAGCCGCGAGGACGTCCTCGCCGTGCATCGCTGCATGCTGATGTCGCGCAAGCTTGACGACAAGGAGATTCAGCTCAAGAACCAGAGCCAGATCTTTTTCCAGATTAGCGGCGCCGGCCACGAGGCAGTGCTCGTGGCGGCCGGCCTCATGCTCAAACCAGGCTACGACTGGTTCTATCCCTACTACCGCGATCGCGCCCTCTGCCTTCAGCTCGGAATGACTCCGCTCGAGATGCTTCTCTCCGCCGTCGGCGCGAAGGACGATCCGAATTCCGGCGGCCGGCAGATGCCGTCGCACTGGGGCCACAAAGCGCTCAACATCGTGTCGCAGTCGAGCCCGACCGGCACGCAGGTACTGCAGGCGGTCGGCGCGGCGGAAGCCGGAGTCATCTACAGCCGTGTTCCCGGCATCGCCGATCGCAGTTCGCGGTTCGCGGACGACGAGATCACGTATGTGTCGCTTGGCGACGGCGCGACGAGCGAGGGCGAATTCTGGGAAGCGCTCAGCACTGCGTGCACGAAGCATCTGCCGGTGCTCTTCCTCGTCGAAGACAACGGCTACGCGATCTCAGTGCCAGTCGAGGTGCAGACGCCCGGCGGCGACATCTCGCGTCTCGTTCGATCTTTCCCCGGCCTGCACGTCGACTCGATCGACGGCACCGATTTCTTCGCGAGCCTTCGCGCGATGCGCGAGGCGACGGCGTACGTCCGCGCGCCGCGAGGGTCCGGCGTTCGTGCACGCGCGCGTCATCCGCCCGTACTCGCACTCGCTGTCCGACGACGAGAAGCTGTACAAGACGACGGCGGAACGCGAAGCCGAAGCGCGGCGGGATCCGATTGTGCGGTTCGCCGAGTTCCTGCGTGTGAACGGCCTCGCCACCGACGAGACGCTGGCGGCGATGCAGAGCGACGTCGAGCGCGAGGTGAACGAGGCGGCGCGCGGCCGCGCAGGCGGCGCCGAAACCGCCGAAGAGCACGCGCGGAGTGGTGGGTCTACTCGCCCGACGTCGACCCATCGTCTGCCGCGTTCGAGACGCCGGCGCAGCCGGAAGGCAAGCCCGACACGATGGTGTCGGCAATCAACCGCACGCTGAAGGACGAAATGGCGCGCGACGCGCGCATCGTCGTGTTCGGCGAGGACGTTGCCGACGCGAGCAAGAAGGAAGCGCTCGCCAGTCGTACCGGGCAAAGGCGGCGTCTTCAAGCTCACGCACGGTCTGCAGCGGCTGTTCGGGGACGATCGCGTGTTCAACTCACCGCTCGCGGAGGCGAACATCATCGGTCGCGCCATCGGCATGGCGACGCGCGGCCTGAAGCCGGTGGTCGAGATTCAGTTCTTCGACTACATCTGGCCGGCCATGATGCAGCTCCGCGACGAGATGTCGATGATGCGGTACCGGTCGGCAAACAATTTCGCCTGTCCGATGGTCGTCCGCGTGCCGATTGGCGGCTACCTGCGCGGCGGCGGTCCGTACCACAGCCAGTCGGGCGAGAGCATCTTCGCGCACTGCCCTGGCATCCGAATCGTCTTTCCATCCAACGCCGCCGACGCGGCCGGCCTGCTGCGGACGGCGATCCGCTGCGACGATCCGGTAATGTTCTTCGAGCACAAGCACCTCTACCGGCAGACCTACAACAAGGCCGAATATCCCGGCAAGGAGTACATGATTCCGTTCGGCAAGGCGAGTCTTCGCCGTGACGGAGACGATGTGCTGATCGTCACGTGGGGCGCGCTGGTGCAGCGCGCGCTGCTCGCGGCACAGCAGGCGGAAAAGGACGGCCTCAGCGCCGCGGTGCTCGACCTCCGCACCATCGTCCCGTACGACTGGAACGCGATTGCGGAACACGTGACGCGAACGAACCGAGTCATCGTCGCGCACGAGGACCAGGTCATGTGCGGGTTCGGCGCGGAGATCGCGGCCCGAATCGCGGGCGAGCTCTTCGAGCAACTCGACGCGCCGGTGAAGCGCGTGGGCGCGCTGAATGTGCCGGTGGCGTACTGCCCCGATCTCGAAGAAGCGATCCTGCCGCAGGCGGCCGATATCCTCAACGCCATCCGCGAGACGGCGACGTACTAACTAAGCAGGTCTAAAGACCTGCTCTACGATTGGTCAGATCTGCTCTACGATTCGGCAGGACAGATTTCGTCAAGACTCGCGCGCCCCCATGCGCCCATCGCAACAAGTACAGATGTGGTGCAGGACTTTCGTCCTGCTGCTCCTGTCCTTCAGCATTCCGCTCGCCGCGCTCAAGACCGAGATTCTCCGATCGGTTGCGGCGGTTCCGCCGCACATTGCCGGGCGCTTCCGGGAACCGATCGGATTTCAGCAGTCGGCCTTCGGTCAGTTCTACGTCTTCGATCGGCGTGCGCATACCGTGTACGGCGTCGACGAGCAGCTCGAGAGCGTCTGGCAAATCGTCACGATCGGCACGGAGTCCGGCAAGATCATCGATCCGACCGCGTTTTCTGTTGCCGCCGACGGCAGCTTCGCTGTTGCGGATGCGCCGAACAACCGGGAGCGGATTCAGATATTCTCGCCGGTTGGATTTCGCACCGCCGGGTTCATGCTCCCTGGCCGTGCGCTTCCGCGGGTCGTGTACGAGAATTTCGTGCTCAGCGGAATCGGATCGCTCCAATACACCGGCCATTCGATTCTGATGTCTCAGCCTGAGACCGGCGCGCTCGTCACCGAATATGCGCTCGACGGCCGCACGATCCGGACGTTCGGCAACCTCCGCGCGACCGGCCATGAAAACGATCGTGAAGTGCACTTGGCGCTGAACAGCGGAGTACCTCTCATCGACCCGCGCGGAGGATTCGTGTTCGTGTTCCAGGCGGGCGAGCCGGTATTCCAGAAGTTCGATAAGGACGGCACTCTGGTCTTCGAACGACACATACAAGGCCGCGAGATCGACAGTTTTGTTGGCAACCTGCCGACGACGTGGCCGCACCGCAAAGCCGAAGGGGGCGAGCAAGCGCTCGTGCAGCCGACGGTGCGCTCGGCCGCAATCGACTCAGCGGGCGGCCTATGGGTGGCATTCATGGTCCCCTACGTGTACGTATTCGACGCGGACGGCGACAAGGTACGCACCGTTCAGTTCCATGCGGCGGGGACGCTCGCGCCAAACAGCATGTTCTTCGGCAAGAACGGGCGGCTGCTGACGACGCCAGGGCTCTTCGAGTTTGCTCCGTGATCGCCGTGTCTCATCTCGGGCGCCGGTTCGGCGTCCGCACCGCGGTCGAAGACGTCACGTTCGAAGTGCAGGCGGCGGAGATCGTCGCGCTGCTCGGCCCGAACGGCGCAGGCAAGACGACCACGATGCGGATGATGGCGGGACTGATCGCACCAAGCCAGGGCTCAGTCGCTGTCGACGGAATGACGGTCACGACAGAGACAAGCGGCGCGCTGCGAAGCCGCATCGGCTTCCTGACCGAATCACCGGGACTGTGGGATCGCCTCACGGTCCGCGAAAACCTTCGCACCTACGCCGGGCTGTACGGGCTTGCGCAGCCGGAGCGCGTCATCGATTCCATTCTGGACAGATTCGAGCTCGCCGATCGAGCGTCGACTGCCGCGGCGGAATTGTCCAAAGGCATGCGGCAGAAAGTCGCACTCGCGCGTGCGCTTCTCCACGATCCGGACATCCTGCTGCTCGATGAGCCGACCTCCGGTCTGGACCCCGAAATCACGCGCAGCGTGCGGCAGCTCCTCGAAGAACGCCGCGCGCGCGGCTGCGCAATTCTCGTCGCAACCCACAATCTCGATGAAGCTGAGCGGCTCGCCGACCGCATCGGTGTGATTCACACACGCCTTCTCGCGCTCGACACGGCGGCCATGCTGCGGAAGCGCTTCACCGTTCCACGAGCGTCGATACGGCTGCGCGGTGTCGCGTCGGTCTTTCTACCGCAGGCACGCGCGATCGATCCGGCAGCAGTGGCGGATGGCGGCGTCCTCACATTTGCACTGGTGAATGCGGAGCGCGACATGCCGGAGGTCGTCCGCGCGCTCGTCGCGGCCGGCGCTGACATCATCGAGGCCCGCGTCGAAGTCCCAACGCTCGAAGACGTCTATCTCGGGCTCGTCAACCAACGCCGGGAGCGAGCCGGTCGGCCTGCGTCGTGAATACCGGACGGCTGCAAGCGCTCATCGGCAAGGAACTACTGGACGCGGTACGCAACCGCGCCGCGCTCTGGCCTGTTGCGATCTCCACTATCGTGCTCCTGGCGCTGCCCTTCGTCATCGCCATCGTCGTGCCGGCGGCGACTGGCCGGCAGCTCGGCGAAGACACCGATCTCTTGCGGGTCAGCGCCGTCGTCGGCCACGAAGAGCTGACGGCGAACGGCCGCGTGCAGCTATTCATGTTCCAGCAGTTTCTGATGGTGTTTCTGCTGATGCCGATCACCGGCGCCATGGCGCTCGCCGCCCATGCGATCGTCGGCGAGAAAATGGCGCGGACCCTGGAGCCGCTGCTGGCGACGCCGATCACCACGATGGAGCTTGTCGTCGGCAAGGTGCTCGGATCGCTCATCCCGACGCTTGCGATCGCGCTTGTAAGCCTTGTCGTGTACTTGCTGCTGATTGCGATGTCGGCCGAGGCTGGAGTGATTCACGCGATGCTGAACGCACGGACGCTTGTGCTGACTGTGCTCGTCGGCCCGGCTGCCGCGCTCGTATCGCTTCAATCGGCGATTGTCATCTCGTCGCGTGTCAGCGATGCGCGAACGGCGCAGCAGTTCGGCGTACTGATCATCGTTCCGCTCGCCGGCGTGCTCGTCGCGCAGTTCACAGGATCGCTGTGGCTGTCAGCAGCAGCCCTCGCTTTCGTCGCGCTTGGACTGTTCGGGATCTGGATGCTGCTGACATTGTTCAGCGTCGCGATGTTCGAACGCGAGGCGATCTTGACGCGTTGGAAATAGGGCACGCACTCGAAGCTGAGGATTGCGCCTCGAGTGCGTGTCCCGTGAAGCTCTGCGGCCGACGGGACAATCAGCAGGCCCGGCTCGCCGCCCGATCGAAGCAGCTTTGATACGTGACGCCGCCGAGCGTGATCGTCGTCATCAACCTTCCGTAATTGAAAGACACCGATTCGTTGATAGCGGACGATGACGACCCGAAGAGATCGGAGCTGATCAGGACATCCTGCAGCGTGTACGTCGCGAATGGCGTGTTGCTGCCAGCTTGGAACACGTCGACCTGCACTGATTGAATGTGCGTGCCGACCTCCGCCGCGTGAAGCATCGGCGCCGAGAACCCGTCGAGCATCTTCGTCACTTGGAAATCGGAAAAATCAACTTTGCCCGCGCCCGCGCCGCCGCCCCCCGTCCCGGTGGTGCCGGTATTGGTCGCGCCAGACGAGAAACTGAAGATCGGCGTCGGCGTCAACGGATCGATCCCGGTAACGCCGCTGATTTTCATCTGGCCCATCACGGTTGGTGCCGGCGGCGTCGGTACCTGTCCGTCACGGCCGTCACGGCCGTCGCGACCGGCTGGACCCTGCGGCCCCGTGGCGCCGATCGGTCCCGTCGGGCCGATAGGCCCCACAGAACCTGCCGGACCCGCAGCGTTCCACGTCAGCAGCGATTCGTTGTTTTTGCAGGAGTCGGATGGTCCGATGATGCGAACCCCACCGTTGTTGCCCACACAGCCCCGAATAACAGTGTCCGGGCCGCTCTGCGCCGACACATTGGAGCCTGCCGCGAAAAGACCGGCTACGGCCGCACTGAAAGCAACGGCATAACCGAGACGTACAGACTTCTTCTGCTGAAACATGAGTCCTCCGGCTGAATTGTCTGGGGGGGGCGGGGAACGCGTATGGTAGAGGTTGGCAGCTGAAATTGTCAAGGTCTCTTGACGCGGTCGCCGATACTGAATGAACATTCATTCATCGATGCCGGCACACGCCGCCAGCCGCCGAACGCGGCGCGACCAATCCGATCCGACACCAGGCCCGAAGCGCGACGCGATCCTCCGCGCTGCGATCGACGTCTTCGCCGATCGCGGGTACTTCAACGCGCAGGTCGCCGACGTCGCCCGCGCGGCAGGAGTCGCCGCCGGCACGGTGTATCTCTATTTCCGCAGCAAGGATGACATCCTCGTTTCGATCTTCGAGCGGACGATGAGCGAGGCGCTTGCGGAGGGGCGCGTTGCGGTCCTCGACGTGAGCGATCCGTTCGACCGGCTGCGCCGGCTCGCGCGCCTGCATCTCGCCCGTCTCGGGCGTGACCGCCAGCTCGCGATCGTCTTTCAGGTGGAGCTCAGGCAGTCGACAAAGTTCATGGAACGTTTTTCGGCGACCCTTCTTCGCGACTACCTTGGGCTGATTCGCGCCGCGTTCGCCGACGGCCAGCGCGACGGCCTGTTTCGCGCGGAGCTCAACCCGACAGCGTGCGCGAAAATGCTCTTCGGAGCGCTCGACGAAATGGCCACGAACTGGATCCTGAGCCGACGCCGTTATTCGCTCGAACCTGAAGCCGATCGCGTGCTCGATCTATTCATCAACGGCGCGGCCAGCCACAAGAGCAGGTCCCGATGAAGCGAGGCGGCTTTCAACACGCGGCGGTGCTCGGCGCAGGCACCATGGGCGCGCAGATCGCGGCGCATTTCGCAAATGCCGGCGTCGAGACGACGCTCCTCGACGTCAGCGCCGACGTGGCGCGCGAGGGATTGGCGCGCGCCAAGAAGTCGAAGCCGGATCCGTTTTTCACTGACCAGAGCGCGACGCTGATTACCACGGGCGGCTTCGACACCGACCTCGGCTCTATCGGGCGTGCCGACTGGATCGTCGAAGCGATCGTCGAGCAGCTCGAGCCCAAGCGCGCGCTGTTCGAGCGGGTCGAGGCGGCGCGGCGGCCAGGCACGATCATCTCGACGAATACGTCCGGTATTCCGATTGCGGCACTCGGCAACGGACGCAGCCACGACTTCCGCGCGCACTTTCTGGGCACGCATTTCTTCAACCCACCGCGCTATCTCCACCTGCTCGAGCTGATTCCGACCGCCGCCACGGACCGCGACGTTGTCGCGCGGGTCACAGAGTTTGCCGACCGGCATCTCGGCAAAGGCGTCGTGGTGGCGAAGGACTCACCGAACTTCATCGCCAATCACATCGGAATCTACGGCGTGGTGCTGGTTCTCAAGGCGCTCGCGTCAGGCAACTACACCATTGAAGAAATCGACGCGATCACCGGACCGGCACTTGGCCGGCCGAAGAGCGCGACGTTTCGCACGATGGATATCGCCGGCCTCGATGTCCTCGCGCATGTTGCACGCAATCTGTCGATCGATGTGCCGCCGCTCGTCAACGCGCTCATCGAGCGCGGGTGGATTGGTGAAAAGGCGGGGCAAGGCTTCTACAAACGCGCGAAGAATTCATCCGGCGAATCTGCGATCCTCACGCTCGATCCGGCTTCGATGACCTATCGCCCGCGAGAGTCGGCACGGCTGCCCTCGCTCGAGGCCGCACGGTCGATCGAGGACGTCGGCGAGCGGACACGTGCGCTCTTTTCCGGCCGCGACAAGGCCGGCGAGTTCCTGCACGAGACGTTGGTGCCGCTAATCGAGTACGCGCGTCGCGTCGCGCCGGCCATCGCCTATTCAATCGATGACGTCGACCGCGCGATGCGATGGGGGTTCGGCTGGCCGCTGGGCCCGTTCGAGCTCGGCGACCTTCTCGGAATCTTCGGAGAGACGCGATTTCGCAACGGAAAGATGCCCCCGATTGACTCTGGCGTCGAGATTCTGGCCGCCGCCAAGGATCGGCAGAAGATTGTCCGCCGCAATGCCGGCGCCAGCCTGATCGACATCGGCGACGGAGTGCTCGCGCTCGAATTCCACTCGAAGATGAACGCGATCGGCGGCGACACCATCCAGATGGTGCACGCCGGACTGAAAGAAGCGTCAGAGAATTTCGCCGCACTCGTGGTCGGCAACGACGCGCCGGATTTTTCGGTCGGTGCGAATCTGCTGCTGCTCCTGCTCGAAGCGCAGGAGGGCAACTGGGACGAAATCGACCTCATGGTCCGGACGTTTCAGAACGCGAACATGGCCCTGCGCGCCGCGCCTGTCCCCGTCATCGTCGCGCCCGCCGGCATGACGCTCGGAGGCGGATGCGAGATCACGATGCATGCCGATCGCGTGCAGGCGGCGGCCGAAAGCTACATCGGTCTCGTGGAAGCCGGCGTCGGGCTGATTCCGGGCGGCGGCGGCACAAAGGAGCTGCTCGCCAGACACGTCGAGAACGTGCCGGGTTCGGAGATTGACCTGCTGCCGTGGGTGCAGCCTGTGTTCGAGACCATCGGCTTCGGCAAGGTGTCGACGAGCGCCGGCCAGGCGCGGCGTCTCGGTTTTCTTCGCGACGTCGACCGCGTGACGATGAATCGCGACCGGCTGATTGCCGAGGCCAAGCAACTGGCGCTCGAACGCGCGCGCGATTATCAGCCGGTGCAGCCGCGGACGGCCATCCTGGTCGGCGGCGAAGGCGTGGGAGCGGCGCTGAAGCTCGGCGTCCATCTCGCGTGGCGAGCCGGGCGAATCAGCGACCACGATGCCGTCGTCGGACGCGCGCTCGCCAAAGTGCTCTCGGGCGGCGCGCTGCCGCGCGCGGCCTTCGTCGGTGAACAGTACCTGCTCGACCTCGAGCGCGAAGCGTTCCTGAAGCTATGCGGCGAGCGGAAGACGCTCGAGCGCATTCAGCACACGCTCAAGACCGGAAAGCCTTTGCGCAATTGACCATGCTTCCGCTCGTTCTGATTCCAGGCATCCAGGGCCGCTGCGAATACATGCGGCCGGCAGTCGACGCACTGTCCGCGCATTTCGACGCCATCACGTTTTCGCTGGAAGACTCGACGACGCTCGACGGATATGTCGGTCAGGTGGCCGACGCCCTCGCGGCGCGCGGAATCGATCGAGCGGTGATTTGCGGCGTGTCGTTCGGTGGCGTGGTCGCGGCGCGATTTGCGGCTGTGCATCCGGAGCGCGTCCTTGCACTGGTCCTCGCGTCGACGCCGGCGCCGGGATGGCACCTCAAGCCGCGGCACGATTTTTACGCACGGATGCCGCGCATTTTCGGTCCGCTGTTTCTGGTCGAATCACCGTGGCGCATGCGGGACGAGCTCGCAGCCGCGATGCCGAATCGCCAAGTCCGCCGCCGGTTCAAGCGCAGCGTCCTCAAAACGGCGCTGGCGGCGCCGATCTCATTTAAAGCGATGGCGGGTCGGGCGCGGCTGATGCAGTCGATCGATCTCCGACCTGATTGCACCCGCATTACAGCGCCGACGCTGGTCCTCACGGGGGACGCCGTGCTTGACCACGTCGTTCCGGCTCACGGCTCTTCGGAGTATGCGCAGCTTATTCCGGGCGCGCGCGCGGCGGTGCTCGAACGGACTGGCCACCTCGGATCGGTAACTCGGCCTGAGGCCTTCGCGGCACTGATCGCCGAGTTCGTTCGCGACCGCATCGCGAGCGGCGGAAGCCAGGCCTGCGTCCAGCCTGACGTGCACCACCCGGGAGCAGCGTGATGCCGCTTCGGGAGATCGCCGGTCCCGTCGGGCGCCTCGAGGTGCTGCTGGATGAACCGGCGTACACGCGTCAGGTCGGCGCCGACGGCCTGCTTCACGACGGAACCAGCGAGGGGCCTCGCGCCGCTGTCGTGCTCGCGCATCCGCATCCGCAGCACGGCGGAACGATGCACACGAAAGCAGTCTACCGATCGGCAAAGGCGTTCGCGCGGATCGGGTGTGCCGTGCTGAGGTTCAACTTTCGAGGTGCAGGCGCCAGCGCGGGCTCATTCAGCGATGGCGAGGGAGAGATGGACGATTGTCGTGCGGCGCTCGACTTCATGCACGACCGCTATCCGTCCGCGAAGCTGTGGGTGGGCGGCATGTCGTTCGGCTCGTGGATCGCGATGACCGCCGGTGCGGCCGATTCGCGCGTGTCCACGCTGCTCGGGATCGCGCCGCCCATCTCGCGGTACGACTTCGACGCCGTCAGCACGAGCTCGAAGCCGAAGTTCTTCATCGTAGGCGAGCGGGACGAGATCTGTTCGCTGAAGGAGGTTCGCGCTTTCTACGCGCGGTGCGCAGAGCCGAAAGAGCTCGTCGTGATCGACGGCGCCGATCATCTGTTCGACGGTAAAGTCAGCGAAGTGGCGGACGCGATCGAGGACCTTTTCGGAGATTGGGAGAGGTAAGGGCGGTGGCTAAGACGATGCAGGACGCGGTGATCGTTTCGGCGGTGCGAACGGCAGTCGGTAAGGCGCCGAACGGCACGCTTCGCGCGACACGCCCCGACGACCTCGGCGCGCGGGTAATCAGCGCCGCGCTCGAGCGCGCTCCCGGCGTCGATCCGAAGGAAATCGACGATGTGATTTTGGGGTGCGCGATGCCGGAGGCCGAGCAGGGTCTCAACGTCGCCCGCATTGCGAGCCTTCGCGCCGGCATTCCGGTCGAAGCATCGGCCGTCACGGTCAACCGGTTCTGCTCGTCGGGACTGCAGGCAATCGCGTTCGCGGCGGAGCGCATCATGTGCGGCTTCGCGTCGACGATCGTCGCCGGGGGTACCGAGTCGATGAGCCTGGTGCCGATGGGCGGCAACAAGTTGTCTCCGAATCCGACGCTCGTCGACAGCTATCCCGATGTGTATCTGAGCACCGGTCTGGTTGCTGAAAATCACGCGCGCGAATCGGGTATCAGCCGCGAGGCGCAGGATGCATTCGCTCTGCGCAGCCACGAGCGCGCGCTGAGGGCGATCGACAGCGGACGGTTCAGTGAAGAGATCGTTCCCGTGGAACCTGCATCTGCCAAGACGCCGTTCTCGATCGATGAAGGGCCGCGCCGCGACACATCAGCTGAGGCACTGGCCAAGCTGCGGCCGGCTTTTCACGCGAACGGCACTGTTACCGCGGGCAATTCCTCACAGACGAGCGATGGTGCGGCCGCGGTCGTCCTGATGTCGGGGCAGCATGCAAAGGATCGCGGACTCGTGCCTCTCGGCCGTTTCGTCGCCTTCGCGACCGCGGGCGTCGAGCCCGAACGGTTCGGCATCGGCCCCGTGCCGGCGATACAGAAGGTGCTGAAGCTCGCCGGTCTCACGCTGGATCAAATGGATCTCATCGAGCTCAACGAAGCCTTTGCGGCGCAGGTGCTCGCGTGCCTGAAGGCGCTGCCGATCGACCCGGACAAATTGAATGTGAACGGCGGCGCCATCGCCCTCGGCCACCCACTCGGTTGCACGGGCGCCAAGTTGACTACGACGCTGCTGTACGAGATGAAACGTCGAAGCGCCCGCTTCGGCATGGTGACAATGTGTGTAGGCGGCGGAATGGGCGCCGCCGGAATTTTCGAGCGGATCTAATATGCCAACCACTGCTTCTCCGTCCATCGCGGTCCTCAAAGGCGCCGAGTGGCTCCTCAAGCCGACCGCGGCTGACGCGGTCTTCACGCCGGAACACCTCAACGAGGAACACCGACTGATCGCGCAGACCGTGACCGACTTCGTCAACAGCGAAGTGCTGCCCGTGCTCGACCGGCTCGAACAAAAGGACTGGACGCTCGCGCGCGAGCTGGTGAAGCGGTGCGCGGCGCTCGGCCTGATTGGGGTCGACGTCGCGGAAGCGTATGGCGGCGTGGAGCTCGACAAAGTGACGTCGATGATCGTCAGCGACCGCATGTCGCGCTCCGCGTCGTTCGGCGCGACGTTCGGCGCGCAATCGAACCTCATGGTGCTGCCGTTGTCGCTGTTCGGCAGCGAGGCGCAGAAGAAGAAATATCTGCCGCGGCTGCTGAGCGGCGAGCTGATCGGCGCCTACTGCTTGAGCGAGCCTGGCGCAGGATCCGATGCGCTCGGCGCAAAGACGCGGGCTGCACAACAGCCTGACGGCAGCTTTGTCCTGAACGGCGAAAAGATGTGGATTACGAACGGCGGTTTCGCCGACGTCTTCATCATCTTCGCGAAAGTCAACGGCGAGCACTTCTCGGCCTTCATCGTCGAGCGCGCGTTCGGCGGGCTGACGAGCGGCAAAGAAGAGCACAAGATGGGCCTGCACGGCTCGTCGACGACAGCGATCGTTCTTCAGGACGTGAAGGTTCCGGCGGAAAACCTGCTCGGCGAGGTCGGGAAGGGTCACAAGATCGCGTTCAACGTGCTGAACTTCGCACGATTCAAGCTCGGCGCGATGTGCTCGGGCGGCGCTCAGGGCGCGATCGGCGAAGCGGCTTCCTACGCGGGACAACGAAAGCAGTTCGGCCAGCCGATCGCGTCGTTCGGCATGATCAAACACAAGCTCGGTGAGATGGTGGCGCGCGCCTACGCCGTGGAGAGCCTCATCTATCGCACCGTCGGCATGATCGACGCGCGCATCGAGGCGACGCCGCATGAGGCGACCGACCAGTCGGTAGCGCTCGCTACGCTCGAGGAATACAACATCGAAGCGTCGATCGCGAAAGTGGCCGGCAGCGAGATGCTCAACTACGTCCTCGACGAAAATATCCAGATCCACGGTGGGAACGGCTACGTGCGGGATTACCCGGCGGAGCGTCACTACCGCGACGCGCGGGTGAACCGGATATTCGAAGGCACCAACGAAATCAACCGCTTGCTGATTCCCGGGATGCTCGCGAAGCGTGCCGGCAAGAACGAGCTTCCCCTTATCGCCGCAGCAAAGGCGCTCCAGGAGGAATTGCTCGGGCCACCGTCGATGCCGGCGCCGGACGATGGGATTCTGGCTGACGAGCGGCGGTCGAGCGAGGCATTCAAGAAGACCGCACTCATGGTGTTCGGAATGGCGCTCCAAACCTACGGCCCGAAAATCGCGGACCAGCAGGAGGTGCTGATGCACACAGCCGACATTCTCATCGATGTCTTCGCGGCGGAGAGCGCTGTTCTTCGGGCTATGGCCGCCTCCGCCGCCGGGAATCCGCGCGCGGCTCTCCACGTGGACGCGGCGCGTGTGTTCGTCAACGACGCCGCGCTTCGGATCGATGCGTCGGCGCGTCAGGCGCTTGCGGCAATGGCCGACGGCGATACGCTGCGGATGACACTGTCGGCGCTGCGGAGGCTGTCCAAGACCACGCCGATTAACACGGCGGAACTCCGCCGGCGGATTGCCGATGAAGCCGTCGCTCGCGCCGGGTATCCCTTTGCGTGAGAGCATAGCGACGTTCTGTTCTAGAAACGCCGAGCGCCACGGCGCGAAGGCGTTATTGCTGTTAGCCATCCCGTTGCTGATCGCCGCGTCTGCCTGCAGCAACAAACCGCCTGACGACCCGAAGGCGTACGTGGCGCAGATCGCCTCGGCGCGCGCGGCCAAGGACGCGGAGTTTGCGGGCTCCTCCGATCCCGTTCCGCAGAATCGACACGCCGAACTGCTGCCGCTTGCGTACTTTCCGATCGACCCGGCTTACAGCGTTCCGGCGGCGCTCAAACCGGCGAGCGACGCGACGGAACTGGACATGCCGACGTCGACTGGTACCCAGCGGAAGATGCGGCGAGTGGGCACGCTCGAGTTCACGCTCAAAGGACAGGCGCTGAAACTGACCGCGTTCATCGAAGTGGGCGCGAAGGATCTCGAGCGCTTGTTCGTGCCGTTCACGGATCTCACGACGGGCACGGAAACATACGCCGGCGGCCGTTATCTCGACCTCGATCGCACGCCGAGCGGCGTCTACGCGATCGACTTCAACCGCGCCTACCAGCCGTACTGCTACTACAACCCGACATACGAATGTCCCTATCCGCCGGCAGAGAATCGCTTGAAGATCCCGATAAGGGCCGGCGAGAAGCTGAAGCCGAGCAAGTAACGAGAAGAGGGATTCTGCTCAAGGCGATCGTTTTTGATTTCGACGGGGTGATCGCCAACAGCGAGCCGCTGCACTTTGCGGCGTTTCGCGACGTGCTCGCCGGCGAAGGCCTTCCACTCGGCGAACGCGATTACTACGACCGGTATCTCGGCTTCGACGACTACGGCGTCTTCAGAAGGCTCGCGATCGAGCGCGCACGCGGCTGGGGCGAAGACGAGATCGGCTCGCTCGTGGCACGCAAGTTCGCGCGAATGGAAGCGCTCGAGCGCGATCGGTCGATCCTCTTTCCCGGCGCCGCCGACGCGATTCGGAGAGCCGCCGCCGCCGTGCCGATCGCGATCGCATCGGGCGCGCTCCGGCCGGAAATTCTGCGCGTGCTCGAGCGCGAACGTCTCGCCGACGCGTTCACGGCCATCGTCGCCGCAGGCGAAACACCGGCGAGCAAACCTGCCCCCGATCCTTATTTAAGAGCGATCGCCTTGCTCGCTGCGGCTGGCGCCGCGCCACTCAGTGCGAGCGACTGCGTGGCGATCGAGGATTCGCGGTGGGGCCTCGAATCGGCTCAGGCTGCGGGCCTCCGTACGGTTGCCATCGCGCAGACGTACAACGCGCGGGAATTGCCTGCGGTCGATCTGGTTATTCCCGATCTCGCGGCGCTCGACATCTCCACTCTCCATCGTCTCGCCACGATCTGAGGCCCACTCGCATTCGGACGTTTGAATAGTTCTCAGGACTGCGCAGGACGCCATCCACTTCTGTGCACGGCCGCGGCGCTTCTATCCAACCACTTGGATTAGCGAGGAATTCAAGCGTTTTTAGCGGTCGACTGCCTTTACTGCTCCTGTGACAGGGTTCCATACTGACCATATCCGGACGCTGCGCAAATTCGACCTGTGTCCGGCGGCGATACGCGCGTTTGCAAGTTTCACGTCCTGGAGGAGGAAGATGAGAGTTCGATTGTTCGTACTGGCGTTCGTGGCACTCTTCGCCACCGGCGCCATCGCTTCGGCGCAACAGCAGACCGGCGACATTTTCGGCAAAGCGACGGATTCATCCGGCGCTGTTCTTCCCGGCGTCACCGTCACACTGACCGGGTCAGCCCTCATCCAGCCACTGACGGCCGTAACGGGTCCAACCGGAACATATCAATTTCCTCGCCTCGACATCGGCGTGTACACCGTTAAGTTCGAGCTCACCGGTTTCAAGACGGTTGTCAACGAAGGCATCCGCGTGACGGTCGGCTTCAGCGCGCAGGTGAACGCTCAGCTCGGTGTCTCGACGGTGCAGGAAACCGTGACGGTCACGGGCCAGAGCCCGATCGTCGACACGAAAGAGACCGGCACCAAACAGACCTTCACGAACGAGCTGCTCCAGAGCATCCCGTCGGCGCGCGACCCGTGGGTGATCCTGCAGCAGACCGCGGGCATCGCGATGGACCGCGAGAACGTCGGCGGCAACATGTCCGGCCAGCAGAGCAATTACGTCTCACGCGGCGGCAACCCCTTCAACAATAAATGGTCGCTCGACGGCGTGGACATCACCGACATGGCCGCGACCGGCGCCTCGCCGTTCTATTACGACTTCGACGCCTTCGAGGAGATGACCGTCAGCACCGGCGGCGTCGACGTGACGCAGCAGACCGGCGGCGTCGGCATCAACCTCGTGACCAAGAGCGGCACCGACAGGTTCCGTGGCAGCGCGCGGTTCTACGACACGAATCACCGCGTCGAATCGAACAACGTCACCGACGCGCAGCGCCTTCAGGGCGCAAGCTCGGGCAACCCGATCCAGGACATCCAGGATTACGGCTTCGAAGTGGGCGGACCGCTGAAGAAAGGCCGCGCTTGGCTCTGGGGCGCGTTCGGCAAACAGCTCGTGGACGTCGGCGTCCTCAACTTCTATCAGCCGACGGCGACCTGCTTGGGCATCAAGGCCAATCCGCTCGCATCCAGCATCACCGATGTGAACAACTGTCTGAACACCGACGAGACGCTGCTCCAGAATACGAACGTCAAGGCCGACGTTCAGCTGTTCACCGGCAACAAGATCAGCTTCTACAACAACTTCTCGAGGAAAGAACGCAACGCGCGCAACGCCGACGATCTTCACCCGATCGAAACGACCGTGCGGCAGGCCGCTGTGCCGAGCACGTTCGGGCAGTGGGGCTGGAGAACGGGACCGAGCCCAACGTATAAGGTCGACGACCAGTGGGTCCTGAGCGACCGCGTGCTCCTCGACGTCCAGGGCGCGCACGTCGGCAACAACTTCATCACCGACTTCCACACGGCGGACCTGACCGCTGTGCAGCCGACCTTCATCATCAACAGCCCGGCCAGCCTGAACGGCCGCTCGGCGGCGCAGGGCGTCAACATCCGCCCCGCAGACAGCCTGAACGTGAACATGAATTATTTCATGCCCGCCAAACTGGGTGGTGATCACGCGTTCAAGGTCGGCGGGTACTGATCGCAACAACCTCAGCGAGGGCGACAGCCACACCGGTGGAAACGCGACGGCTCGCTTCCCGACGGCTGCCGAACTGGCCAATCCGAACGACTGCGCAACGGCTTCCGCGGGTTGCCAGGTCGGCCTGACGCGCGACGGGCAGAACATCGGCCGTCTCACGAACTTCTCGGCGTATGTTCAAGACTCGTACACGCACAATCGCCTGACGGCGCAGCTCGGTCTCAGGTTCGATCGGAATCACGACTACCTGCTCCCGTCCGCCGTGGGGGCCAGCCCCCTCGTTCCGGCGCTGCTGCCGGCCGTCTCGTTCGGCGGCGTCGATCCGGGGATCATCTTCAACAACTTCTCGCCGCGGCTCGGCTTCACGTTCGACGTGCAGGGCAACGGCAAGACGCTGGTGAGAGCGAACTACGCGATGTACTGGGGCCAGGTCGGCGTCGGTGGCGTGGCGAGCCAGGTGAGTCCTGTCGGTTCGGTCACCGTCCGGTATCCCTGGATCGATCTCAATCACGACACCGTGGTGCAGCCGAACGAGATACAGGCTGCCGATCCGACGAAATTCCTCGCCTTGACCGGCAATTGGGATCCGACCCACCCCGGCGCAGTGACGACTGCGAACACGATCGATCCGAATCTCAAGAACGACAAGACGAACGAATTCATCGTCGGCATGGACCGCGAAGTCGGCGCGGGATTCGCCGTCGGCGCCAATTACATCTGGCGCCGCTACGAGAACTGCTTCACGAACTGCCCTGGGTGGAGTCCGGACAACAGCGTCTCGAGGACCGGGTCTGACTATACGGCGGTCACCATCACGCCCACGGGCTGCCCGGCCGGCGCGCTGTGCCCGGCGGTCACCTACTTCCAGCCGAACGTCCAGCTGTCCGGCATCACGACCGAGACGAACATCGCGAACTACAACCGCACCTACAACGGCGTCGAGCTGACGGGCCGCAAGCGGTTGGCCAACCACTGGCTCATGAACACGAGCTTCGCGTATAACAGCACCATCGTGAATTACGGTGTTGGCTCGTACCAGGATCCCGAGCAATATCGCGCTGCGCGATGGATTCCAGTACGACTACGCGACAGCCGGCAGCGGCCTCGGCAACGTGTTCGTGAACGCGAAATGGCTGTTCAAGTTGAGCGGCATGTACCAGCTGCCCGGCAGCGTCAACGTCTCGGCGTTCTACAACGCGCGCCAGGGCTATCCGTTCGAACAGACCGTCACATCGCCAAGCCGTGCGAACGGCGCCGGAACAGTCAGCCTTCTGCTTCAAGGCGTCGGCGAGAGCCGCCTGCCGAACTACCAGAATCTCGACTTCCACATCGAGCGTCCGGTGGGCTTTGGCAGCACGCGGTTCGTGCCGGCCATCGACGTGTTCAACGTGTTCAACGCGAATACGCCGCAGGCTATTCGCAGCGCGCAGAACTCGTCGAACGCGAACCAGCTCCAGGCGCTTCTCGCGCCGCGAGTGCTGCGCTTCGGCGTTCGCGTCACGTTCTAACGGTTCGCTTCAGCGTTTGAACTTCAGGCGGGGCTTCGGCCCCGCCTTTTTTTTCGTTTCTCCCGGCTTCGCGTTATCCTGTCCTCGTGATCGGCAGCCACCTCGTTCACGCCTTCACGCATGCGGCGCTCAGCCCGGATCCCGACCTCGCCGTCGCGGCGCTGATGATCGCGCGCATCGATTACCCGAAGCTCGACGCCGGTCCGTATATCGATCGGCTGGACGAGCTCGGTCGCGAAGCGCAGCTCCGCGTGGACAGCGCGGCCGTCGTGCCGGGCGACGCTCCGCCACGAGTCGATCCCGATCGGTACGCGTCAGTGATGGCGTTGAATGAGTATCTCTTCGAGGAGCTGCGTTTCGTCGGCAACGAGGTGCAGTACGAAGATCCGCGGAACAGCTTCCTGAACGAAGTCCTGGACCGCCGCACCGGGATTCCGATCACGCTCGCGCTGCTGTACATGGAAGTCGCGCGGCGGGCCGGCGTCCACGTCGAGGGGATCAACTTCCCGGGGCATTTCCTGCTGCGGTGCCCCGCGCGTCGCGGGCAGCCGTACTCGGAAGACCTGATTATCGACGCCTATCACGGCGGCGCACTGCTCTCGGAGAAGGCCTGCCGCGACCTGCTCCGGCGGCATGCCGGCGACGATGCGGTGCTCGATGTGAACGTGCTGCGTCACGCGACGAAGCCGCAGATCCTCGCACGGATGCTCCTCAACCTGAAGCGCGTGTACGTCCATATGCATTCGTTTCCGCAGGCGCGCGATATGACGGAGCTGCTGTTGGCGGTCGATCCGTCGGCGATTAACGAGCTCCGCGACCGTGGGCTGCTCGCCTACCATCTGAATGATTTTTCGGCGGCGCTGCGCGATCTGCAGGCCTATTTGCACCTCTCGGCACGAACCACGCTGGACGAGGAAGAGCGCGAAGAGCACGAGCAGATCTGGGAGCATGTGAAGACGCTCCGGAGACGGGTCGCCTCACTGAACTGAAAGCTGCTCGCTCGAGTACCACAAAACTTTGTGCGCTTTGTGGTTCAACGTGGTTGTGTCGTTTGGGCCCTTGTGGTTCAGGTTTTGTCAGCGGTGCGTGTTCCAGAGGGGCAGGTTCGAAGGAGCGGACAGATCGGGCAGCGCGGGTTCGTCTCCGTGCACGTCGTCGCGCCGTGATGTGAGAGATAGAGATACGCCCGCCTGTACGCATCGGCGGTAGCCGGCAGCTCGGTCGTCACGGCGGCACGAATGGCCTTCGCCGACTTGGCAAAGTCGGCATGCGCCTCGCCGTAGCCGAGGCGCCGCGCAACCCGGTTCACCCGCGAATCGACGGGCAGCACCGCATGGTCCGCCGCGAACAGCAGCATGCGGTACGCACCACCCTCGCCCATCTGAGGCATCCCTTTCAGCGCGCGTCGAGCTGCGGTGGCCGGGCCGCGGACGATTGCCGGCAGATTCGGCATCCGTCGAAACATGTCGACGCCGGTTCGAAGAGCCCTCATCCGCTGCTCGACATAGGGTCCTGCGGCGACCACGATTTCGTCGAGCGTCTTCTTCGGCAACCGCCACATCGCATCCGGCGTCAGCGCCCGCGCACGTTTCAGCGCCGTCATCGCCGCGTCGCGTTTCCTTGGAGTCGAGTGCACTGACATCACTTCCCACACGAACAGCGCGAAAGCATCGCGCGGCGGCATCGGCAGCGTGCCGTAAAACCGGCGGAGTGCATCGACCGAGCTCTGCAGCTTCGACACGTCCGACACTCTAGCACGAGGTCGCTCGGCTAAAGCCTCGCGCTACGTTCTCGCGCTACTAAGCCTCGCGCTACTCCCGGATCAAGCCTCGCGCTACCGCGGCAAAGCCTCGCGCTACGTCCTTCACGGTTCAGCCGGGCGACGAGCGATTCGCGATTTCGAACAGTGTTTCCTGGCGTACACGATCCACTCGAATTGGATCGCGTGTTCAAGAATTCGTGACGCGTACACGTGATTGCACAGGCGTGTGACCGTAAGCGCCTGATGTTTCCCGTACGCGGACACACGTGCCATGGCACATCGCCTGCTATTTGTAATTTCGAACGACATCGAATCCAAGACTCCCCAGGAGGAACTGTTTCTATGAGACGTACGTGTTTTTTCGCCACGCTGTTGCTCGCGTGGGCAGTGTCCGCTTTCGCGCAGATTCAAAGCGGCAACATCTCGGCACGATCAAAGACGAGCAGGGCGGCATGCTGCCCGGCGTCACCGTCACCGCGCAAGGTCTCGACGCCACGCAGACGTTCGTGACCGAGGCGAACGGTGAATTCAGATTTCTCAATCTCGCACCTGGACCGTACAAGATCACCGCGACGCTCCCGGGGTTCACGACCCTCGTCCGTGAGAACGTCATCGTTCGAAGTCGGCAGGAACGTCGAACTCCCGATGGCGATGAAGGTGGCCAGCGTCACCGAGACGATCACGGTCAGTCGGCGAGTCGCCGGTCATCGACACGAAGGCCACCGGCACCGCGACCAACTTCACGGCCGACGAGCTCACGCAGCATTCCGACCATCCGCGATCCGTTCGCGCTGATGCGCTCGGTGCCCGGCGTGCTCGTCGATCGCGTGAACATCGGCGGCAACGAAACCGGCCAGCAGTCCAACTTCGCGTCGAAGGGCACGCGCCCGCAGGACGCCGTGCTGGACGATGGACGGCATCAACATCACCGACATGGCGGCGACCGGCGCGTCGCCGAGCTATTTCAACTACGACAACTTCGACGAAATCCAGGTGTCGACCGCCGGACAGGACATCAAGCAGCCGACCGGCGGCATGGGCCTCAACCTGGTCGTCAAGCGCGGCACGAATCAATTTCACGGCGGCTTCCGCGGCTACTTCGACAACGACAAGATGGAATCGGACAACGTGCCCGACGAGCTGCGCGCGACCGGCGTCACGCACGACACGTCGGATCACAACAAGCAGATCTCCGACTACGGCTTCGACATCGGCGGACCGATCTTCAAGGACAAGGCGTGGTTCTACGGATCGTATTCGCTGCAGGACGTGCGGCTCGTCCGCCGCGCCGGCGCGCTCATCGATCGCACGCAGCTGAAGAATCCGGACGTCAAGTTGAACTGGCAGGCGACCTCGAAGGACATGATCAGCTTCCTGTACTTCGACGGCTTCAAGATCAAGGATGGCCGCAGCCCCGGCACGACCGGCATCCTGTTCGACGCGCCGACGGCGACCTTTCACCAGGACAACGCGTACACCGACGCGCCGCTGCACGGCCTGTGGAAGATCGCCGACGATCGCGTGCTTCGGCGCGAACATGTTCCTGTCGGCGAAGGCTCGCCTACTTCAACACCGGCTTCATCCTCGATCCGGTCGGCGGGCTCGAATCAGCAGGCGGGACGCGATTTCGTCACTCGCGCAGCTCGTTCGGTTCGACCAGCCAGAGCCTCAACGTCCGGCCGCAGAAAATCGTGAACGTCGACGCGCAATAACGTTCCTGACCGGATCGGCGGGTCGCACGACGTGAAGTACGGCGTCGGCTACCGGTCGACCGATGCGATCAGCGGCACGCTGTGGCCGGGCAACATGATCCTGGCGATCGTGAACTCGCCGACCGACCTGCAGGCGCAGGTCTTCCGCCAGGGCAACGGCGGCAACCGCGCGAACTACCTCGACTTCTACGTCGGCGACACGATCTCGCACGATCGCATCACGGTCGATCTCGGCATCCGCTACGACCGCCAGTGGGGCAAGGCGCTGCCGAGCACGACGCTGCCGAACGCCGCGTTCCCGACCGTCGTGCCCGGGCTTCAGCTTCACCGGCTACGATACGCCGTTCACCTGGAACAACATCTCGCCGCGCGCCGGGCTCACGTACGCGCTCGACGAGGCGAAGAAGACGATCGCGCGGGCGAGCTACAGCCGCTACTGCCGGTCAGCTGAACACCGGCGCGGTCGGCGTTCTCGAATCCGAGCTCGACGGCCGGCTCGGCCACCTACCGCTGGGTCGATCTGAACGGCGATCACTTCGCGCAGGCGAACGAAGTGCAGCTGAACAACTTCATCAGCGCGGCAGGCGGCTTCAACCCGGCGGCGCCGACGGCGGTCACGTCGGCGAACGTGATCGATCCGAACCTCAAAGCGCCGCGTCACCCAGAGCATCGTCGCCGGCGTCGATCGCGAGCTGATGCCGAACCTGGCGCTCCAGGTCAACTACAGCTACACGCGGACGAGCGATCTGTTCGGCAACTTCGCCGGCAATATCACGCCGCGCGTCGGCGTGTCGCTCGCCGATTACGCGCCGAGCACGCCGCTCACCGGCACGCTGCCCGACGGCACGCTCGTACAGCGTCCCGACGTTCATTCCGAATGCGGCGCAGAGTCACGGCCGGCGGCAGCGGCTTCCTGCTCACGAACGTGCCCGGCTACACGACCGACTACCACGGCATCGAGCTCGGCGTCGTGAAGCGGCTGTCGAACAAGTGGATGGGACGCGCCGGCTTCTCGTTCAACAACGCGCGCGAGCACTTCGACGGCGCGGCGTCGATGATCGACTTCAACGGCAACCCGACGCGCGACGGTCACCGAGCCGCTCGTGAACGGCGGCCAGTTCGCGCCGCAGAGCGGCGGCAGCGGCGCCGGGCACCATCTACATCAACGCGAAGTGGCAGTTCAACGCGAACGCCATGTATCAGGCGCCGTACGGCATCGAAGTCAGCGGCAACGTGTTCGGCCGCCAGGGCTATCCGTTCCCGCTGCGTCCGCCAGCAGACGCTCGGCAACGACGCGCGGCTGCAGGTGCTGGTCACACCGGAGATCGACACGTTCCGCTATCCGAATCTGTGGAACACGGACCTTCGCGCCGCGCGCGAGTTCCGGTTCAACCAGGTGAAGATCCGCGGAATCATCGACGCGTTCAACGTGTTCAACGCGAACACGGCGCTCGTGCGGGTGAACAACATCACCGCGGCGAACCTCAACGCGCTCGCGCAGAACCTGAGCCCGCGCATCTTCCGCGTTGGATTGGTGGTGGGTTTCTAGGGCGGCGACAGACAAGCGAGGTAGCGCAGGTCTGAAGACCTGCGCTACCTGCTCCGTGGTGATGTTTTACGTGCGTGAGATCTCGTCGTACAGGATCGCCGACGCGATGATGCCGCCGTGGAAGTTTCCGAGGTCCAGCTTCTCGTTCGGCGCGTGCGCGTTCTCGTCCGGCAGGCCCGACGCCGAAAAGCACCGACGGCAGCCCCAGTTCTTCCTGAAACGTCGACACGACCGGAATCGATCCGCCTTCGCGCGTGAACACGGGCTTCCGACCGAAGCCTTTTTCGATGGCGCGGCCGGCCGCCTGAACGAACGGGTTGTCGAACGACGTCATCCACGGCTTGCCGCCGTGCATGCGCGTCACCTTCAGCTCCACCGTCTTCGGCGCCAGCTTCTTGACGTAGTCCTCGAACAGCTTCGCGATCGTGTCGGGATGCTGGTTCGGCACGAGCCGCATGCTGACTTTCGCCATCGCCACGGCCGGGAGAACGGTCTTGGCGCCCTCGCCCGTGAACCCTGACAACAGGCCGTTCACTTCGAGCGTCGGACGCGCCCAGGTCCGTTCGAGCGTCGTGTAGCCGGTCTCCCCATGCAGTTTCGGGATGCCGAAGTCCTTCTTGTACTTCTTCTCGTTGAACGGCAGCGTCGCCCACGCCTGCCGCTCCTCCTCCGTCAACGCCACGACATCGTCGTAGAACCCGGGCACTTTGATGTGCCCGCCGCGATCCTTCATCTGCGCGAGCATCTGCGCGAGCACGAACGCCGGATTCGCGAGCGCACCGCCAAATGACCCCGAATGCAGGTCCGTGTTGCTGCCGCGGAGGTCGATTTGAAAGTAGACGAGGCCGCGCAGCCCGTAACAGATCGACGGCACGCCGCGTGCGAACATTCCGGAATCCGAGATGACGACGACGTCGGCGGCGAGATCGGATCTTGTGGCTGCGAACGAACTCGTCGAGGTTGACGCTGCCGACTTCCTCTTCGCCTTCGAGGATGAACTTGATGTTCACCGGCAGCCGGCCGTTCTGCTTCAGATGCGCTTCGACGGCCTTCAGGTGCATGAAGACCTGGCCCTTGTCGTCGGCCGAGCCGCGCGCGTATATCTCGCCGTCGCGCACTGTCGCCTCAAACGGCGGCGATTCCCACAGATCGAGCGGGTCCACCGGCTGCACGTCGTAGTGGCCGTAAAAGAGAATCGTCGGCGCGCCGGGCGCACCGAGCCAGTCGCCGTACACGACCGGATTGCCTGGCGTGTCGATGAGCCGGACATTCTGAAGGCCGACGCGCCGCATCTCATCCGCGCACCATTCGGCGCAGCGCTTCACGTCGGCCGCGTGCTCGGGCAGCGCGCTGATGCTCGGAATGGCGAGAAGCGCCTTCAGCTCGGTGAGATAACGATCGCGGTTGACGTTGATGAAGTCGATGACGTTGTCCATGTCGAGCCATTCTCCTGCGCTACGGGAGCCGCCATCCCCCGTCGTCGTTGATCGCGCGACTCTCGATTTTCAGTTTTTCGAGGTGAGCGCGCACGTTTTCCTGCGCTGCCGGAACGAGCGCCGGATCCAGATCATCATAGATGGATTCGGCAATCGTCTGCACGCTGTCGCTGCCGGCCTTCAGCGCCGCGAGGACCTGCTGCTCGCGCATGCGCCGATGGTCGAGATACGCCGTCAGCACTGCATCGGGATCCTCGATCGCCGGTCCGTGAGCCGGAAGGATGCGCCGTGGCTTCAGCGACGCGCAGATGCTCGAGCGATGACAGGTACTGCGCCAGATCGCCGCCGCGGCTCCAGTGAATCATCACGCTGCCGCCGAGGATGACGAGATCGCCGGTGAACATCGTTCCGGACTCCGTGTGCCAGAAGACCACGTGATCCGGCGAATGGCCGGGCGTGCGGAGCACGACGATCGGAATATCGCCGATCACAACGACCTCGCCCTCCGCCAGCTTGTCCCATTCGACACCGTATTTTCCATCTTCAGAGGGCCACGGATATTTCGCAAACCTCGCGTCCGGGTGCGCACTGGCGATCGCAGGCGCGCCCGAGGCGTGATCGGCATGCCCGTGCGTCACGAGCACGTCCATCAGCACCGCACGGTGTTGTTCAATCGCGCGGCCGAGATCCTCCAGATGGCGCGCGTGCCCGACGCCGGCGTCGATGAGCGCCGCAGAACCTCGACTTCCCACGATGAGATAGGTGTTGTTGCCACGCCCGGTCATCGCCGAGGGGTTGTGCGCTTCGAGCAGAATCGGGTTGATCGACAAGATCAGAAACTATAACGAACCGACGCCGTGACGTGCGAGTTGCGGTGATACTGGCCGAGAAAATCGTCCGAGTGGCCGGCGAGGACGGCAGCGGCGACCGTGGTCCGCCAATGCTCGCCGCGAGCCTGCGAGTACTCGGCCCGCGTGTAAAGCCCGTCACCGGTCTGCCGCAGGGCCATCTCGAATGCCAGCGAGCGGTTCGTATCGATCGTGTACGATGCGCGGCCCACGAACGACCGCGTCATGCCGCGATCGGGGGCAAACGTCAGGACCGCTCGGCGAAGCGTGACGACTTCGCCGGCATAGCCGCCGACGACGAGCCATTCGCCTGTTTGCCGTTCGAGCTGCACGACGTACAGAACATACTCGTCGGTCAACGCGGACGACGAGCTGAAATAGGCAGCCTCACCTTTGATCGTGAGCCACTTCGTTGGAACGGCGGCATCGCCGCCGTACATGCGGAGCGATGGATACACGCGTCGCACATCAATCGTCGGTTCGCCGCAGACCGAACAGGTCGGACCAGCGGGCGCCGAGCTGAACACCGCAGCGGCCTCGAGATTGGGCAAGTGGTTGAACCCGTCGAAGACGCTGAACGCATATTCGATCGCCGACCCGGTGTGAGCGAGTCGGACGCCTACTTGCGATCCCTGTGGAATCTGGCTTCCGCTGTCGACGATACGCAGGCCTGTCGCGGCCGCCGGCACGGCGGTCCAACGCTGATCGACGAGCGGTGTCCGGCTAGGGGTGAAGAACGGCACCCAGATCGCGTCGAAGGAGTTGGTTCCCAGCTGAACGACCGCCCGAACGCCGGTGACCGGCAGAAACTCAGTGTCGACGACGTTCAGAAAATCGCGCGGCGCGAACCGATCCGTGGGCGTGACGATGTCCGTCTTACCCCAGCGGATGAATTGCTTGCCGGCATCGACAGTCAACGGACCGTGGGTCAGCGACGCGCTCAGTCGACGCACCGCAATCGCGGGCCGCAGCGGATCGCGATCCGTGAAATCGACGCGCCAGCGTGTGTCCACCTGATCGTGCGAGTTGGCTCTGAGATCGACCCCCGCAGCAAACTGAATCCAGTGGCCTGGCTTCACGAAGACATCGTCACGAACGAGGAGATCGGCGAAGACCCTCGCCGAATCATTCGGCGCCGCCTGCGGAAACAACCACGCGCTTCCATCGACGAAACCGCGCTCGCTCACGACCTGAGCCAATGCCGGCGCGGTTCGCGCCAGCGCCGCGCAGATCAACAGGCTACTGGCGGCGAATCGCCTGAAGCGTGAAATCTTCATCCTTCATGGGAACGTTGTATTGAAGCTTGTCGAGCGTGAGACGCGTCCGACTGCCGCGGCGAAGGTCGGACATCTCGAGCACGCGCGCCGTCCAGATGCCCTGGATGTTGGCGATCTCCAAGTAGTTGAGCCGACGCACGATCTGGTCTCTGCTGAAATTCTCGATGCGCGCGAACGCATAGTCCGCCTTGCGCACCCACACGAGCGAACGGGTGTACTGCGACGACTTCGTCTCCTTCGGCGTGGACTGAATCTTCCAGCACGCCGCACCGTCGACCGTATCGTCGCCGAGAAGCTGGTAATCGTATTGGTCGACGTCCCGCTCCTCGAGGTCCTCGAAGCTGAAATCCGTGCCGAAAAACCTCGTGGAGCGATCCTGAAGCGCAATCCGGCGGTCGCGCTCGAGCGCTGGCGTCCACATCCACTGGTCGGACGCGCGATCCGGATGATTGATCACCAGCAGCGCGATGCCTTTGACTTCGGCGGGACCGGTAAATCGCAGCACCGCTTTGCTCCGGCCATGTGAGCCAATCCGCTCGAATATCCAGCGCTTATCGCTGATCTTCCCCTTCGCGTCGAATACCTGAAGCAAGCCTTCGTAGCGTTGCGACGTCGCGTTCGTGCGTTTCTGCGCCTCCTCGACAATCTGCCGTGCGTTGTCGGCGGCTGCGGCAGTAACAACTGCGCACAGGAGCAAGAGCAAAGCGACTGCGCGTCTACTCATACTCGAGAGCCTCGACGAGCGAACCGCGCACAGCAGATTCGGCCGGCCAGATCGCTGCGATGAATGCGGCGGCAAAGATCGTCGGCACCAGACCGAGGACGACGCTGACCGGATATTGATAGTCGAGCCGCATCCCGGCAATGTCGCGATGGACGATCTGAAGAGTGAAGAACAGGTTGATCGCGCCGAGCGCAAATCCCAGCGTCAGGCCCAGCGACGCGATGCTCAACGCTTCGATCCAAATCGTCCGGCGAATCTGCCCATGGAGCCCGCCGACGGCCTGCAGAACCCCGAGCTCTCGCCTCCGATCCGTGATCGACACCGTCAGCGTGTTCACGATTCCAAGCACCGCGACCAGAACCGCGACCGCAATCTGCACGGACGTGAGGCCGAACCACTGGTCGGTGATCTTCAGGATGTAGCTCTTGAGCTCGGTGTTCGTCAGTACGAACACACGCCGTTGGCCGGCGAACGTGTCGATGATCCGACCTTTGACGCTCGGCAGCTCCGCACCAGGCTTCAAATAGATTCGAAACACGTTCACGGAATCATCGTGCCAGTACTGGTTGAACACGGACCGGTCCATCAGGATCGTTCCCTGCTGGTCCGAGTAGTCGACGATGATCCCGACGATTGGCAGATGGATCGTGCCGTACGGCGCCGCCACATCGAGCACCTCGCCGAGCGTGAGATGCTGGAGCTGCGCGAGATTGTCGGAGACCATCAGTCCCTGGCCTGCGGCTGCAAGCCTGTACATCGTGCTCGGATCACCCGCGACCGGATCGCGCCGGACGGTTTGAGCCACGCTTTCGACTTCGACCGCCACGACCATCACCGGCGTCTGCCGGAACACAATCCGCGCGTCGCGGACCATCTGCACACGACTCACGCCGGGGATGTCCCTCAGCGCAGGCGCCATGGTGGCCGGAAAGCGGATCGTGCGCACGACGATGTTCTGCGAGGGGATGACGAAAAGATCCGGGTTCAGCGCCGTGTCCATCCAATCGATGATCGAACTGTAACTGGCCCTCGCCATGCCCGCGAAGGCAACGACGAGCGCCAGCGAGAGCATCAGAGCCGCAACACTCGCTGACGTGCGGCGCGGCGCCTGAATGAGGCTGTCGGCGGCGAGCGCTCCCTCGACCGGACGCAGCCATTTCAACAGCGGCCGAATCGTCCGGGCGAGAGCGAGCGACAGCAGTGGGCTCAACAGCAGCGCGGCAGCGATTGCCGCGGCGTAGCCACCATAGAAGAACACACGCGATCGGCCAAACGACAGCGCCAGCATCGAGAGGATGGCGAGCGCGATGGCTCCGAGCGCGCGGGCGCGGCTCTCGCCCGCGGAGAGAACCTGGTATTTCCCCTTTTGCAGCGCCTGAACAGGATCAACCCTGGCGGCGTTCCGCGCCGGAATGAAAGCCGCGACCATGCTTGTGACGATCCCGATCGCGAGCGCGAGCCACAGCAGCCTCGGACTGGTCGATGCTTCCTCGACATGTTGCGCGACGCCGTACACGTCGCCGATGAGCGTGCCGATCGATGCGGCAATTCCCTGGGCGATCACCAGCCCGAACAGCAATCCTCCGATCGACCCGAGCAACCCGGTCACGGCGCTCTCGCCGAGGAACAGCCAGCGAATCTGGCCGCGCGTCGCACCGAGCGCGCGCAGAATGCCGATCTCCGAGCGGCGCTCCGTCACGGCGATCGCAAACGAGTTGTAGATGATGAACATGCCGATGAACAGCGCGAACAGGCTCGAGATATTCACCATCATCGAGTACGCCGACAGCATCGCCTCGAACTGCTGACCGCGACCCGACGGCGGATCGACTTGAAACCCCGGCCCGAGCAACGCCCGCAGCTGCTCTTCTGCCTCGACGATGCCGTGGCCCGGCTTGACTGCGATGTCGATGCGATCGAACGTGCGACCGCGGCCGAACATTTTCTGGGCCGCGTAGACGTCCATGATCGCGAGATTGCCGCCGAACGCGCTCGTCAGGCCGGACGGCTTCATGATGCCGCGCACGGTGAAGCGCCGGTCGCCTTCGACCGTGCCCAACGCGATCGTCTGGTTGACGGTAACCCGCCGCCTTATCCGCGAACTCTTTCGCGACGATGAGCGAATCGGGCTGCGCCAGAAACACGAGCGGATCGTCGATCACGGCATCGTCGCCGTTCTCGAGGTCGTAGTCGCGCAGGCTGCGATCGCCGGTCATGTCGACACCAAGGATCAACAGCGTGCCCTGGCTCTTCACACCGCTGTCGACAACGGCCTCGATCACGGGAACCGCGACGCGCACGGTCGACGCGGATTGGACGCGGTCGAGAATCTCCTCGCTGAAACCGGCTTCTCCAGCAGTGACCTGCAGCTCCGTCTTGCCGGCGATCCGATCGACCGTCTTCGAGAATGCGAACAGCACGCTCTGATTGGCTGTGTGCATGCCGACGAACACGGCGACACCGAGCACGATCCCGGCTGTCGTGAGAAGCGTGCGCAGCACGTGACGGCGGAAGTAGGGCCAGCTGATGAGGCGGAGGAGAATCATCGTCGAGTGTCCGACACGACCTTGCCGTCGCGCAGCGCGATCGTGCGGCTGCAGCTTTCGGCAACCTGCATGTCGTGCGTGACGATGACGACGGTCGATCCAAGCCGCGCGTGGATGTCGCGGATCAGCGCGAGGATCTCCTGACCGGTGCGGGTGTCGAGATTCCCGGTCGGCTCGTCGGCGAGGAGAACGGGCGGATAGATCGACAGCGCGCGGGCGATCGCGACGCGCTGCCGTTCACCGCCCGACAGCTCGTCCGGACGATGGTCCACGCGCTGGTCGAGCCTTACAAGGGCGAGGAGCTCGCGTGCGCGCGCATCGACGCGCTTGCGCGGCCATCCGCGAAGGTGCAGCGGGAGGCCGACATTCTCGAGGCACGACAGGGTCGGCAGCAAATTGAAGAACTGAAAGATGAAGCCGATCTTGTCGCGGCGGACCCGCGTCAGTGCGTCATCGGACAGCCGCGCGAGCGCAGCGCCATCAACGCGGACCTCGCCCGCGGTCGGCCGATCGAGCCCGCCGACAAGATTCAGGAGTGTTGATTTCCCGGAACCCGACGGGCCGATGATCGAGACCATTTCACCGCGCGCGATTGCGAGCGACACGTCATCGAGCGCCGTCACACGGCGCTTGCCTTCGAAGCGTCGCGAGACGCCGTCGAGCTCGATCATGAGCGGAGTTGCGGCCGGCTCGCGCGCCGGCGGGACGCTGGGGTGTTCGGCGGTAATCGACATCGAAGGTCAGTGGGACCCTTTTGCTGCGACCGCACCCGGCGGTCGCGTCGTCACACACCTCATGTGCCCCCAAAGCCGATCGTCACCTCGCCGTTGTCGTCCACAATCACCGGGACGGCCCTGCGGCCGGCACTAAACGTCAGCATCCGCTCGAGTTCGGCCGCGTTTTTCTTGACGTTGACGTACTCGAAGGCGACGCCGCGTCGAGCGTAGTCGTCACGAGCCGCCTGCGTGTACGGACACGAGTCCTTGCCGTAAATGCGCACCATCACGTCGCTCCTCCTTAGAGGATACCCGACCGCTGCCGCGGCGCGCCGATGACCGGTGCCAGGCACGTGCCTGGCACCGGATTGTGAGGGTGGCAAAAATCGACCGATGGCTTGGGCTGAGGTGCTGCAAAAACAGCCACGTCGATCGAGAAACACGTGAGTTTTTACAGGCGCAGCCTCAGATCGAATCTTGCTGATCGGAGCCGCGGAGACCGTCGATGCCGAGGCCAAGGCGGATCACGATTCCTGGTGTGAGCGTGCACGTTTTCCAGCGTGGACACAACCGCGCGAACGTCTTTGCTGACGCGACTGACCGCGAGTGGTTCCTCGCGCTACTGGAGAAAGCGTCGGCGTCTCAGGGATTCGCGATCCACGGATACGCGCTGATGTCGAACCACTACCACGTCATTGGGACGCCGGCTGACGAACATGCTGTCTCGCGCGCAATTCATCACTGCGGCAGCCGCTACGTCCGCTATTACAACGTCCGACACGCGCGAAGCGGCACGCTGTGGGGCGGTCGGTTCAAGTCGGTCCTTATCAAGGATGAACGGCAGTGGCTGACGTGCTTGCGTTATGTCGAACAGAACCCAGTCCGAGCGCATCTCGTGGACGCGCCCGAGCAGTATCAATGGTCGACATACCGGTTCCACGCCGAGGGCGCACCCCACGGATGGCTCGTTGCGCATCCGCTTTACGTGGGGCTCGGCGCGACGCCCCGGGAGCGCCAGCGCGTTTATCGGCAGCTGTGCGGCCGGCCCCTGACCGACCAGGAACTCACAGCCGCACGCTTCGTCAAGTAGGTGCCAGGCACGTGCCTGGCACCGTAGAATACCGGCGTGGTCACACAGGATGCGTTTACTGACGAGGAGTCGCGCGCGCTGACGCCGTATTTCACGAACACGGATCGGCCGATCTTCGCGCTGACGAACTTACCCGAGACGGTCAAGGGCGCGCTCTTCGCGCGGTATTCGCGTTCGGCAAAATCGCTTCGCCGTCTCTTTCTCGACGAATTTCTCGGCGAGCTCTCGACGCACCCGCCGGAGTCGGCGCCTGCCGCCGTCGGCGCGGCCCGGGCGGACAAACTGTATGCACGCGTGCTGAACGAGTACGGTGACGACTCGGTTGCGCAGCTCGGTGGCGCGCACCTCGCCTGCGAAGGCGTGTCGAACGTGCTCACGAAAGTCTTGGAGTGGGGCCGCCTGATGGCGTACCTCGAGCAGTCGACGCGCTACGTGCCGTACACGGACCGTCCAAACGGCCAATGGAAATATCACGTGCCGCCCGAGCTTGCCGGATCTCCGCTGCGCGACGCTTTCGTTGCCACCCTTGACGCCGCGTTCGCCACGTACACCCGCCTGATTCCGACGGTCGAGGCGCACTTCCGCGCGAAATACCCGAAATCGCCGGACGACTCGGACGGCGTTTACCGATCCGTCATTCGCGCCAAAGCGCTGGATACCTTGCGCGGACTGCTGCCGGCCGCGACAACCTCAAACGTCGGCCTGTTCGGCACCGGCCAGGCGTACGAGGCGCTGCTGCTGCGGATGTTCGCCCACCCGCTGCAGGAAGTCCGTGCCTGCGCGCACATGATGCTCGGCGAGCTCAGGCAGGTGATTCCCGCCTTTCTTTCTCGGGTCGATCAGCCCAATCGCGGCGTCCGCTCCGTCGAATACCTGGCCGACACGCGCAATGCATTCGAGCGCGCCGCGAAGGCAATCCTCGACGGATCGGAACCGATCGAACGGTCGGCGGCATCGATGGATGACGATGTGATGCTGACCGACTTCGATCCGAAGGGCGAGACGAAGGTTGTCGCGGCGGCGCTGTACTCTCTGAGTGCCGCGCCGGATTCCGAGCTGATGGCACAGGCCAGCCGTCTGAGCGCGAGTGAACGCGCGGCGCTTCTCCGCGCGTACGTCGGCTCGCGCGCGAATCGCCGCCACAAGCCGGGGCGAGCATTCGAGCGAACGTCGTACCGATTCGACATCCTCGCCGACTACGGCGCGTTCCGCGATTTGCAGCGGCATCGCCTCCTCACCCTGGAGTGGCAGCCGCTCAGCACTCGGCATGGCTACACCGAACCGGCGGCCATCGAGGAAGTGGGCGCGCTGAATGAATGGCGATCGGTGATGGATCAGTCGGCGGATCTTTACGAATCGCTGGCCCGCGAGGGGCTGAACAACATCGCGCCGTACGCCGTGGTGATGGCGTATCGCGTGCGGTTCTACATGGAAATGAACGCGCGCGAAGCGATGCACCTCATCGAACTGCGAACGGCGCCGCAGGGCCATCCGTCGTATCGGCGCATCTGTCAGCTGATGCACCGCGCGATTCGTGACGTCGCCGGACACCGCGAGATCGCCGCCGCAATGCAGTTCGCCGACCATTCCGAGGTGGAGCTCGAGCGCCTGCAGGCCGAGCGCGCGCAGGAAGCCAAACGACAGTCCGTCAGCTCATGACCTGCCCGCCGCAGATGTTGTAGGTCTGGCCGGTAATCGCCGACGCTTCGGGAGAGGCGAGAAACTTCACCAGCGTCGCGACCTCTTCCGGCTGGATGATGCGATTGATCGGAACAGCGCCGATCGCCTGTCGTCTGAACTCCTCGAACGTCGTTCCCGACAACTCAGCGCCCATGCGCATTCCAGACGCCGCCATCTCGGTGTCGACCCACCCTGGGCAGATCGCATTCACGGTGATGCCGCGCCTGGCAACTTCCAGCGCCAGCGCCCGAGTAAACCCGATGACCGCGTGCTTCGACGAGCAATACGCCGTGTAGCCCGGAACGCCGAAGCGGCCGAGCACCGACGACAGGTTGATGATGCGGCCGCCTTCCCGCATCAGCGGCACGGCCTGTCTCGTGACGAGAAACGTACCGAACACGTTCGTGTCGAGTACGCGGCGCCACGCGGCGACATCAGTCTTGTGGATCGGCTCGCCCCCGCCGATGCCGGCATTGTTGACGAGCACGTCGAGTCGAGGCACGGCTGCGCGCAGATCGGCGAACGCATTCTCCACCGCGCGCTCATCGGCGACATCCATGGTGAGCACCAGCGCTTCGGCGCCACGACTCCGGATCTGCTCGGCCGTGTCGTCGAGCTGCGATCGCGTTCGCGCGGCGACCGCAATGACGCGTCCGGGCGCCGCAAATGCAAGCGCGATCGCGCGTCCGATGCCGCGACCACCGCCAGTCACGAGCACGGTCACCTTATTCGTCTTTCGTCCAGTAGCGGGCATACTCGTCGAGAAACGTGAGCGATTCGAACGAGCGCATGCGATCGAAGAAGAGAATGCCGTCGAGATGATCGGTTTCGTGCTGAATCACCCGCGCCGGGTAATCGTGCGCCGTGATTTCGATCCGTTCGCCCGTTCGATCGAAGGCGCGCACTTTAATCGCGCGCGCACGCGGAACGCGGCCGCGAATGTCAGGAATGCTCAGGCATCCCTCCCAATCTTCGACCACCTCCGGCTCGACAACCGTGATCTCCGGATTGATGAGCGCAAGCGGTTCCGGCTCTCCATCTTCCTCACCATCGTCGAGCGACGCGACGAAAATGCGGACGCCCTCGTGCACCTGCGGCGCCGCAAGGCCGACGCCGTGGTACTCGACCATCGTGTCGATCAGGTCGTCGATCAACTTCTGAACAACCGCGCCCTTTATTTCTCCGCGTTCGACGACGCGGGACTTCGCGCGAAGCGCGGGATGGCCCATGCGCGCCACTTTCAAGATCGACATATCTGCGGAATTATACTTGTCTGCGCGCAGTCGACCAGGCGCGTTGACTCATGTCTGACGAAGCGCATCGATATCGGTTCTGTCCAGTCTGCGGCGGGATCCTCGAGGCGCGCCTTCTGAAGCCGGGTGAGCCGGAACGCCTTGTGTGCCGGCAATGCGGATTCGTCTTCTATCTCGATCCGAAAGTTGCCGTTGGCACGATCATCAGAACACCCGCACGCCAGCTGGTGCTCGTGCGGCGCGCGATCGAGCCCGGGTACGGCAAGTGGGTATTTCCCGGCGGCTACGTCGACCGCGGCGAGCTGCTCACAGCAGCCGCCATTCGCGAAGCGCGTGAAGAATGCGGCCTCGACGTGACGCTCGACGGCCTGGTGAACATCTACTCCTACGCGGGCCGCGCTCCGGTGATCGTTGTGTACGCGGCAACGGCGATCGGTGGCGAGCTGCGCGGCGACGAAGAATGCCTCGAGGCCGTCGCGATCGAAGAGTCCAAAATTCCGTGGACCGATCTCGCCTTCCCAAGCACCAGGGACGGGCTGCGCGACTACCTGGCCGGCCTTTCGCATCCAGTCCGTTACTAAGACGTTTTCTTAGGAAAATCGCGTGTTTCGGCCGTGTGGGAGCACAAATTCGTGTTCGCCGCTTCAGAACGAGACACCGCACTGCTGGGCGAGGTATGACCGTGAAGCAAGCGCTTGCCGGAGTCGTTCTGTTCACCGCCGCAATGGCTGCTGGCGCGTGCGGCTTTGAACACAAGTCGAACGTGCTTGCTCCGACGGACACCTCTGCATCCAGCGGCAACGCGACGCAAAACGTCACGGCGTCGATGGTCGGAACATGGTCCTCTCAGACAACGCTCGCGCCGACGCTGCCCGATCCGAAGTCGTGCGGCAACTTCCTGTGGACCGTCAGCGGCCAGACCGCCACTTCGATCAATGGCACGTTCAGCCTGGCGTGCGGCGAAGGCGTCATTGTGAGCGGCACGGCGTCCGGGACGCTCATGAACAGCACGACCGTCAACCTGACAGCAACGGGTACAGGCAGCATGCCGGGCATCCCGAGCTGCCCGTTTTCAATCAGCAGCGTGGGGACAATCGCCGACAACAACACCGCGCTCACGATTCCGTATTCGGGCACAACGTGCCTGGGGCCCGTGCATGGCACCGAGACGCTGCGCAAGCGGACCGAATCGGCCGCCGCGCCGGCGCCCGCGCCAGCGCCGCCGACGCCCGCGCCAAGCGGACCGAACGACGCCATCGATCTGCATCAAGCCGTCATCACCGGCGGATCGCCGTCCGATGTCGCCAACTGGCCGATTACCACCACGATCACCGGCATGGATTTCGGCAACGGCGTCCGCGTCGACTTCGACAAGAAAGATGGGCCGGGCCGTTGGCCGGACGTCACGCCGCCCGGCTGGGACGGCCCGATTCAATACACGATCTGGATGGTGTCCAACGTCGGCGGCCAGTGGTACACCTCCGGCGGCGTCGAGTTCTGGTACGGCCTCGATCGCAGCGGCGGCCCCGCCTCGCAATTCGCGTACAACTGGTATTACAGCGCCGCGGTCTGGGGCCCGCTCGCGAATCATCAGCCGGGCAACGGCGAGCAGGTCGGATTTTTTGTGACTGCGGGTGATGCGCGCGCCAAGGATGTCCGCGGCGTGACCGAACGCTCGAACGTCGTCTCGCTGCCGTTCCCGACCGGCGGCGGCTATTTCACGTTCTCGTCGGCGTTCCGCCGGAAGTAACCACCGTCAGTCGGCGAGACCTTCGGCTTTCTTCTCGGCAGCGGTGATGGTCCCGCCGGCGGCGACGATCTCCGCATCGCGATCGATCGGCAGATGCGGCGCTTTCACGAACGTCGCCACGGCGCGCGCCGTGCCCGCGATGTTCAGCTGCCTCATCAGAAACGTGAAGCGCTCCTCGAGCGATCGCCCGATCGCTTGCCGACCGGTGTCGCTGATGCTCCACATGCGCTGCTTGAATGGGCCGATCGCCTTCTTGCGCGCCTTGTAGATGAACTGCTCCTCGGTGTCCTTCGGCTTGCGCTCTTCGAGCGCGTGCTCTCGAATCCAGGCGTACATCTCGTTCTTCAGATCGGCCGGGAACTGCGGATGCTCGTACACCATGTTCTGGAAATCGGTGGCGAGGTGGATCTCGCACGCGGCGACGCGCGGAAATGCGTCGAACGCATCGGCCGGCAGCGTGGAGGCGCCGTGCTGCACGGCGCCCGCGAGGTGGTAATCCTTTCGCGCAACACGCGACAGTTCCTCGAGCGTCTTCAGATCGATCTTCACGTCGGTCCGCACCGACCCGTCCGGGTTGATGAACCCGCCGTGCGCGGTTCCCGTCTGCACGCTGATTTTGCTCAGACCGATGAGGCTCCCGCGTCGCTTCAGTTCTGCGTTGAATCCGTCCATGTAGGCGTGCAGTTCGTGGACATCCGAGTTCTTCCCGCCGACCTCGCCGATCTCACCGCCGACCGATACGGTGAGCCCGCGAGGCTCCTGGCTTCGGATGAATTCAGTGAAATCGGCGGCCAGCGACACGTTCACCGCCTGCTGCTCGGCAAGCGTCGCCTTGCTGAGATCGACGAGCGTCGACGTGTCGATGTCGATGTTGAAGAAGCCGGCGGCGATTTCTTCCTGGATCAGCGCGCGAAGCGCGGCCAGTTCCTTGTCGCGCTCTGGGCTGTTGAACTTCTTCGCGTTCGTCTGCACGTGATCGCCCTGGATGAACAGCGGCCCGCTGAAGCCTTCCCGCAGGGCAGCCGCGAGCACGACCGCCGCGTACTCATGCGGCCGCTGCTCCGTGTACCCAATCTCCGATCGGGCGATCTCGAAGATGAACGCACCGGCCTCGAGCCCTTTCGCTGATCGGATCACCGCGCGCGCCGTGTCGTACGCCATCGCGCGGACGTTGATCGCGGGCACGGTGAAGCCGGCGACGTCGCCGCGCCCCATCGCCATGTAGAGATCGTGAATAGAGGCCGGCCGAATGCCGGCGTTGGCCGCGAGATTCCGGATCGACCAGCGCGCCGTTCCCCGGAGCTCGGCGTTGTCGCCGAATACGGCCGTCCAGACCAGCTGATCGATGACGTCGCCCGACACCGATCCCGCTCGCGTCGCCACCGAAATGTCCATCGTGGAATGAAACATCGCGCCGTTATTCTATCGGGAATCTGAAGTCCTCGACAATGGCGGCGGCACGTGCAGCGGCCACCATTTCCTCGATCGGCAGCGCACCTTCCGCGACGGCGATATCGGCCATCGACGCGCGCGTGGCGGGGTGCTTTGGCGTGAACAGAGTGCAGCAGTCCTGGTCGGGAATGATCGAAACTGAATACGTGCCGATGCGCTCCGCTTCGGCGGTGATTTCGTCTTTGTCCATGCCGACCAGAGGACGCAATATCGCCATCCGGGTCACGTCGGCAATCGTCGTCATATTCTCGAGCGTCTGCGAGGCGACCTGGCCCAGCGCCTCGCCCGTCACGAGCGCACGCGCCCGACCGCGGCGCGCGATCTCCTCCGCAATCCGCAGCATCAGGCGGCGGTATACGACCACGCGCAGCTCTGGCTTCACGGCAAGCACCACCTGCTGCTGCAGCTCGCCAAACGGCACGAGAGACAGACGCGAGCGCAGCTGGTACCGCGTCAGCAGCGCGCTGATTTCACGCACCTTTTCCTGCGAGGCGCGCGAGAGTATCGGGTAGCTGTGAAAGTGAATGAACTGGACCGAGCAGCCGCGGCGCATCATCCGGAACGCCGCAACGGGCGAATCGATTCCGCCCGAGAGAAGGCATGCCACGCGGCCGCTCGTCCCGGTCGGCAGCCCGCCGGCCCCGGGCTCTTTGCCGAAAAAATAGAACGCGTGATCCGGCATCGCCTCGACGTGAATCGTCAGAGCCGGATCGCTGAGATTCACGGCCCAGCCGCGCGCGTCCTTGATGCGACCGCCGACCTCGCCTTCGAGTTGTGGCGACGTAAACGGCAGGCGCTTGTCGGCGCGGCGGGCCGAGACGCGGAACGAGGAGGGCTGGCGATCGCCGACGTCGGCCAGGATGGCATCGGCCAGCGCGTCGAAATCGTGAGGCGCACGGCCCGCCAACGAAAAGTTCGCAATGCCGAACACGCGGCCGAGTCGAACTTTGATGTGTTCCCAGTCAGCGGACGGACCCAGATCGATCTGGATCCGCCCCATGACGGAGCGAATCGATCGAACGCCGAGGCCCGCCAGAGCCACCTTCAGGTTCCGCACGAGCAGTTGAATGAACCACGGCCGGTTCCGTCCTTTGAGCGCCAGTTCCTTGTAGTGAACGACGATGGCGTTCATCGGGCGATGAGGTCGGCGGCAAGATGACCGCTGCGGACGGCGCTCTCGATCGTCGCGGGAAGGCCTGTATCGACCCAATCGCCCGCGAGCAGGAAACCGTCGAGCGGCGTGGCGGAGCCGGGTCGGCGCGGCTGGCCTGGAGCGAGTGAAAACGTCGCCCGAGGCTCGCGCACCACAGTCGCTCGCATCAGATGCGCATCACGGGCTGCGGGCAGCGAACCAATCAGCTCGTCGCGGGCAATCGCGATGAGCTCGTCGTTGTTCTTGCGGACGATCTCGTCCGCGCCGCTCGAAACGAGCGAAAGATGGGACGCGTTCCCTCCGAACACGGTCCGTTTGTCGAACACCCATTGCATCACGCGTCCGGGTAAGCCGACGAACGGTTCGTCGACCACACGGCGATCGAACCAGAGATTGACGGTCACGATCGGGCAGGACACGGTGTCGCGCGCCCGCTGCAATATGTCCGTAAGCTCGCGCGGCGGCTGCTCGAAGAGCTCGCCGAGGGCGAACCATGGCACAGCCGATACGACCGACGTCGCCTCAATCACATCGTCGCCCACGTGAACGGCGATGGCGCCGTTCGGCTCGCGACGAAGCCGGGCAGAGACACCCGTGCGCACCGAGCCGCCGTGTCGCTCGATGAAGTTGCGCGCCGGTTCCGCATACATCAGGTGGAGCGGCTTGGCCGGCAGCACGATGGCAGCCGCGTCAGCACCGCCGCCAAACATCTCGGCCAGCACTCGAGCGAAGACGGGCGCCGCCGCATCAGCCGGCGGTTGATTCAAGGCTGCCAGCGCCAGGGGCGCCCACAGCATTTCGCGGAGGCGCGGCGTCTGCCCGTTGCGAATGAGCCAGTTCTCGACGGTCTCGCCGGGCGACGCCGCGATTCGCCCGCTCGCGGTCACGCCTTCAGGCGATTTGTGGCGCGGCCCGAGCCTGCTTCACGGCGAGCCGCAGCGGCGTGGACATCCGTAAGAGGGCGATGCGGTCGCGCCATGAGAGCGCGTCCCATTCGCACGCGCCGGCCAGCAGGTGCAGCGGTGAGGGCAGCCTGGGGCACTCGAGCCGCGACACGACTCCGTCCGCGTCGATCATCGTTGCGCGAAGCTGCGGCTGGCGGCTGACGTTCTGCTCCGCGCCGATCTCACGCAGGAACTCGAACGTCGCCGTGTAGCAGCCGAGCAGCACGTGTTGTCCGTTGTCGACGAGTTCACCCGTGTCGCGGTCGTGAAAAGCTGTGGCGCGGCCGCCGAGGCGCGACCGTGCTTCGAGAACGATCACGCGGGCGCCGCGGCGGGCGAGACGCACCGCCGCGCTGAGACCGGCAAAGCCGGCTCCGATGATCGACGCGTCGTACTCGGTCAGGCGGGCCATAGCCATTGCCTCAGTGCGATGACGGCCTGCCGCGGTCTCGGCACGCGCGTCCGTCCGCTGAACACGTCGTAGCCGCTCTGCTCGATGCGCCGCAGTGTTTCGAAGTACACGGCCCGCATGATTTCAGCCGTCACGAGCTTCCGTCGATCGCCGGACGACAACGCCGCAGCCGCACGGGCATAGAAATCGCGCGCGCGGCGGCATTCGAATTCGAAGAGGCGCCGGACCGGTTCGGTCACGACGCCCGCCGCGAGGTCATCGACCGTGCAGCCGAATGCCGCCAGATCGCACATCGGCAGATAGACACGCCCGCGCTCGAGGTCGCTCTTCACGTCGCGCATGATATTCGTGAGCTGTAGCGCGACGCCGAGGTTCAGCGCGTATTCGCGAGCGCGATCGCTCGTGCAGCCGAAGATGCGGATGCAGATCATGCCGACCGCCGCTGCAACGCGTCGGCAGTATTCAAAGAGATCGTCGAACGTCTCATAGCGCGTCGTGTCGACATCCATTGCCACTCCGTCGACGACATCGTCGAACGCCTGACGTGGCAAGTCGAACGCGGCGATGAACGGCTGCAGCCTGCGTCCCTGATCCGTCGCGGGTCGCGTGCCGTTGTAACACCGCGCGACTTCCGCCCTCCACAATGCGACTGCTTCGGGCCCGGCCGGCAGGCCCGCCGCTGGCCCGTCAGTCTCGTCGACCGAATCGTCCACGGCGCGGCAGAAGTCCCACACGGCGATGATGGCGCGGCGTTCGGCTGCGGGCAGTACGAGAAACGAATAGTAGAAGCTCGTCTTGCGCGCCATCACGCCGCTCGCCAGCGGACGGCCTGCCACAGCAGCGGCGGTACGTCCCATCGCCCGAGCGTCGGCCGCGTATCGAGTGCACGATCGCGCGTCCGATCGACTTCGTCGAGGATCCGAGCGCCACCGAGCCAGGTGAGCTTCAACTCGATGCCGATCCGGCCGCCAGCCTCGTCGCACACGCGGCGGCCGGCGGCAAAAAGATCGCGCGTGAAGCGGACGGCGCGTGCGAGCGCCTCGGACCACTCCGGCGTCATGCGACCGGCGGCGAGATCGTCTTCGCGCGCACCGCACGCCGCGAACACTTCGCGCGGAACGTAGAGGCGCCCTGCGCGCCAGTCGCGGCCGAAGTCCTGCCAGAAATTCGTCAGCTGCAACGCTGTGCACAAGGCATCGGAGGATCGATCGAGCGCGTCGCTGTCCAAACCAGCGATCCGCAGGACGAGACGGCCGACCGGATTCGCCGAGCGCCGGCAGTAATCGAGAACGTCGGCCCACGAGGCGTACCGACACGTCATGGTATCCTGACCGAACGCGCTCACGAGATCGTCGAACAGAGCGATCGGCAGGTTGAACGTCGGATCGAGTGCGCCATCGCGATCAAGATGAGATCTTCGTTCGCGTGCGGCGGCGCGGCAACCGCTTCGACGACGACGGCCGCGTGCAGCCGGCGTCGCCACGCGGCAAGCTGCTCGCGCCTGTACTGCTGCCGGCGCGCTGCCCTCGTCTGCGAGGTCGTCGGCCACGCGCGCGAAGGCGTAGAGCGCCGCGATGTGCGGTCGCATGGCGCGCGGCAGAAGACGGGACGCAACAGGAAAGTTCTCGTAATGCGATCGAGCCATCGCCTCGCATGCCGCATAGGCACGCGCGATCGGCTCCGACATCTGAGGCACTGAAGAATTCTAGTCTGTCGATGCGTGATCTGCTCGCCGCCCTCGTCGCCCTCGCGCTGCTGGCGATCGCCGCGAGCCTGGCGACAACGCTGCAGCGGTATCGACGGCAGCGTCAGCGCGCGCGCGATTCCGAACGCGCGCTCGGGCGGACGATCATCGCCGAGCTGCCGATCGGCGACGACCTCGTGCTCGTGAGCGAAGACGCCTCACGGCTATATTACGGCGAGCGAACGGTCGACAAGGATCTGATCGCGGCCGTCCGCGTGCTGATCAACGGCGCGCCGATTGCGGCGTATGTGTCGCGGCGGCACTTGCGCGCGGAGGCGCGCGATGCAGCCGACGAGCTTCGAAGACCGTCCCGAAGGCATCGCGCGCGATCGGTGGGACGTCGCGGTCGAAGCGCTCAACGGCACGCTGCTCATCGAATGCGGCGCGATCCGCGAGCGCGTCTCACAGGAACTCGCGCGCACGATTTTCGAGCGCCTCAGGAGGGACATGGAACAGCGCGACCGCGTGTAAAGTGGCGCGGGTCTTCACGACCGCCTACCATTCGGTCTCTGGCACCCCGCCGCGACGATTCACGACGCGAGCGAGTACGAACAGCAGGTCTGAAAGACGATTGACGTACCGGAGGAGACTTCTATCGACTGCCGGCGCAAGCGCCGTCATGCGGCGCTCTGCACGCCGGCACACCGTCCGCGCGACGTGCAGCGCGGCGCCGGCCGGCGTTCCGCCAGCCAGGATGAATCGCCGCAGTGGTTCCAGCTCGCCCTCGAGGCGATCGATGAACGCTTCGAGCCGCTCGACGTCGGCGTCGCCGAGAACCGCCTTGGTCACACGCGCCGCGACCGCGTCCGACGGATCGGCGAGCTGCGCGCCAAGGGCGAACAGGTCGCGCTGAATGCGCACGAGCGGTTCGTCGAGATCGTGGTCCAGGTGCGACGCACGGACGAAACCGAGCCACGCGTTGAGCTCGTCGACGTCGCCGTACGCGTCGACGCGCGGGTCGTGCTTCGGGACGCGCGTGCCGCCAAAGAGCGACGTCTCGCCATCGTCGCCGGTTCGCGTGTAGATTTTCACGTCGGCAAAATTATACGGGATGGCTGAGAAAGCAGCTCGCAGGTCACGCGCGCGTAAGCCGCCGGCCTTACCACCCACTGCAGACCGGCGCCGCTTCCGGAAGCAGCTGCTCGCGTGGTACGGGCGTTACGGCCGCGATCTACCCTGGCGCAAGACCAGCGATCCGTACCACATCCTCGTCTCCGAGATCATGTTGCAGCAGACGCAGGTCGACCGCGTGCTGCCGAAGTACGCCGAATGGCTTGGCAAGTACCCGTCGATGCGCGCACTTGCCGCGGCTCCCGATCACGAGGTGACCGAGACCTGGTATCCGCTGGGCTACAACGTCCGGCCGAAGCGCCTGCAGGCGATCGCGCGCGAAGCGGTCGCCAGCTACGGCGGCGAGCTGCCCTCGGACGAAGCGACGCTGCTGTCGTTCAAAGGCATCGGCGCCTACACCGCGGGCGCCATCCGCAGCTTCGCCTTCCGTCAGCGCGCCGCGATCCTCGACACGAACGTCCGGCGCGTGCTGTTTCGGGTGTTCATCGGCAAAGGGGATCCGAAGAACCACGCCATGAACCGGCATCTGTGGACGCTGTCCGAAACGCTCATGCCGCGGCACGAGGTGTTCGACTTCAATCAGGCGCTGATGGACTTCGGCGCTCTCATCTGCGTCGCGCGCAACCCCAAGTGCCTCGTGTGTCCGATGGCCAAGAGCTGCGTGTACCGGAAGGCGGCCGGTGACTAGGGTTGGTTGGTGGTTGCTGGTTGGTGGCTGGTGAGACGAATCGTAGTTGCGGCAGCAATCATTCGACAGGGTGATGCGTTTCTGCTCACGCGCCGTCCGCCTGGCGTGCACCTCGAAGGCTACTGGGAGTTTCCGGGTGGCAAGTGCGAGCGTGGAGAGTCGCTCGACGCGTGCCTCATGCGGGAGCTTCGCGAAGAGCTCGCAGTGGCCGTCACGGTGCGGGCGGAAGTCTTTACCGTGACGCACGAGTACGACGACCGCACCGTGGAGCTGCATTTCTCCGCGTGCGACCTCGTCGGTGAACCAACTCCGCAGCTCGGGCAGGAGATGCGCTGGGTTCCGCGCGCGGAGCTTCAGAGCCTGACGTTTCCGCCGGCGGATCGAGAGCTGATTCAGTTTCTGGTGACGCAGGACTAAAGTCCTGCGCTACGGATCATCGGTGCGGCATCATTTCTGACCGACGAATGGCAGCGGCGTCACCGTGGCGGCCACGCCGTCGATCGTGACGGCGGTTCCCGGCGCGACGAAGTCGCGATGCGCATACCCTAACGCGATCGGTGTGTTGAGCGCGGGCGAAAACGTGCTGCTCGTCACGAGGCCGACCTCGCGATCGCCGGCGCGAATCGATGCGCCGCGCTGCGGCACCACGTCGCCGTCGAGCGTCAGGCCGACGAGCTTCTTCGCAACGCGGCCGTGGCCACGGTGCATTACGCGGATGATGACTTCCTGGCCCACATAACAGCCTTTGCTGAAACTGATCGCGCGCGATTCGATCCCCGCTTCGAGCGGAATCGTGTCCTGGTTCATGTCGGGGCCGAAACGCGGCACGCCGGCTTCGATTCTGAGCGCTTCGGCGGCTTCAGCGTCGAGCGCGACCGCCTCCGCTCCAAGCACGTCGAACAGGGCGCCGGCCTGCTCACGCTCGACGAAGAGGTCGTACCCGGCTTCACCGGTGTCCGTGACGCGCGTGATGATGGCCGGACGTCCGCGAAATTCCGCACGGATGTTCCCGTGCTCTGGCAGGGGCTGCAGCCGATTCACGTCAAAACCGTTCATCGCCGCGGCGGCGGTGCGGGCCGCATCGGGCCCGACGACGGCGATCTGGGCGAAGGTGTTTGTGACGTCGCCCAGCTGAACGTCTTCGCTGAAGATCAACTGATCGAATTTCGCCAGCACTGTGTCCTTCGCCTCGCTGGGAACAACGAGCAGCATCACGTCGCCGAGCTCATAGACGAAGAGATCAGCGATCATCCGGCCTTGCGGCGTGAGATAGGCCGCGTACCGCCCTTCGCCCGCTGCGAGCGACGCGATGTCGTTCGTGAGCAGCCCGTGCAGATACGACGCACGGTCGCGTCCCGAGACGACGATCCGCCCGCGATTCCCGCGGTCGAAGAACGCGGCGTGGCGGCGCGCCGCATCGTAGCCGCGCGAGGAAACGCCCGGAATGGCGGTGTTATGCTGAGACATGCGCTCCAACCATTTTATCCGCGGGTGCGGCCTCGCCGTCGCAATCGCATTGTCGCGAGGCGTGGGAGCGCAGCAGCAGCCGGTCGCGCCCGCCACAACGCCGGCAGGCACGTCGAGCTTCACAATTTTCGTTCGCGGCGCGCCGCTCGGCGCGGAGCAGATCTCCGTTGCGCGAACGGCGGACGGCTGGACGATCTCGAGCACGGGCCGTCTCGCCGCACCCCTCGACATCGTCGGTCGACGCCTGCAGGTGCGCTATACACCCGACTGGCGCCCACTCGAGTTCACGTTCGACGGCACCGTCAAAGGACAGCCGCAGACCGTACACACCGTCGTCGAGGGCACGGCGGCGACGACGGACATGACGATTGCCGGCCAGAGCACGCAGAAACGCGACGCGATCGATCCGAACGCCGTGCTGATCATGCCGAACAGCTTCTTTGCATCGTATGAAGCTGTGGCGGTGCGCCTGAAGACGGCCGGCGCGGGCAGCAGCATTCCAGCCCAGCTCGTAGGCGGACCGGCATTCGTGATCCGCACTGGCGATACCACCGACGATCGTATCGAGACCGCCACCCGTTTGCTCGAAACGAAGCGCACACATCTCACGCTCATGCTTCCGGGTACGCCGCTCGAGGCCGACATGTGGACCGACGAGGCGTCGCGAATGTTGCGGCTCAGTGTTCCGGCGCAGTCGGTGGAAGTTGTTCGCGAGGACATTGCCTCCGTTGCCGCGCGCCGCGTTCTGATCTCGCGACCGAACGACGAACAGGTGCGCATCCCGTCGAACGGGTTCACGCTCGCGGGAACGATTTCGAAACCAGAGCAGGCTGCGACGTCGCCGCTGCCAGTGGTTGTGCTGGTAAGCGGTTCCGGGCCAAACGATCGTGACGAACAAGTTGCCGGCATTCCTGTGCTCGGTCAGCTCGCCTCGACCATCGCAGACGCCGGCTTCATCGTGCTGCGGTACGACAAGCGCGGCGTCGGTCAGAGCGGCGGTCGCGCCGAATCCGCGGGGCTCCAGGATTACGTCGAGGACCTTCGCGGCGCGGTGAAATTCCTGTCCGAGCGCAAGGATGTGGACCCGAAACGCATCGCCATCGCGGGCCACAGCGAAGGCGGCCTTGTCGCGATGCTGGCTGCGGCGAAGGAGAAAAAGGTCGTCGGGCTCGTCCTCCTCGCGACGCCGGGCATCTCAGTGGCCGATCTGATCCTCGCGCAACAGGCGCACATGCTCGCGCGCTCGCAGCTGAGCGATGCCGAAAAACAAGACCGCATCGCGATGCAGAAAAAGATCCAGCAGGCGGTGACGAGCGGAAAAGGGCTCGACCAGCTTCCCGCGGCCGTTCGAAAGCAGGTCGACAACATGGAGTTTCAGACGCTGCTTGCCGCCGACCCCGCGAAGATCGTTCCTGAGGTCCGGCAGCCCATGTTGATCGTTCAGGGCGAGCTGGACACGCAGGTCGAACCTTCGAACGCCGACCGTCTCGCCGAGCTCGCGAACAAGCGCAAGAACGCGCCGCCCGTCCAGGTCGTCAAGGTTCCCGGCGTCAATCACCTTCTCGTGCCCGCGACGACTGGCGAGCTCGACGAATACGCAAGGCTCCCGGACAAACATGTGAGCCCGATCGTGTCGAACGCGGTCGTCGCATGGCTGCAGAAGACGCTCGGCGTCCCGCAAAAGTGACCGAACGGCAAACGACGAAGTCAGGCCGTTACTCGTTCTCGTCACGAGCGCGTGCTGACGGATTACAATGAGCGCGACATGTGGGTGCTCAACAGCGTGCAAGCAGATTCTGAACCGTTCACGTTCCGCATCCTGCCTGGAACGATAAAAACCGTAGGACGCGCCTCGGCGGCCGACTTCATCGTCGACGTGCCGCTTGTCTCCCGGGTCCATTGCCGCCTCGCGGCGGCGGAACACGCCGTCGAAGTCGTGGACCTGAAGAGCACGAACGGGACCTACGTGAACGAACGTCGCGTGGAGCGCGGAGAGCTGAAGAGCGGAGATCGATTGCGAGTCGGACGGCTCGAGCTGACAGTCACGAAGCAGGACTCGAACTAGATTGCCTGGAGAAACGGATTCGTGCGCCGCTCCTGGCCGATGGTCGTCACTGGTCCGTGCCCCGAATACACGCGGGCATCGTCACCGAACGCGAATAGGACGTTCTTAATCGAGGCGATGAGCGTGGCGTAATCGCCGCCCGGAAAATCCGTGCGGCCGATCGAGCCCGCGAACAGCGTGTCGCCGACAAACAGCTCCTTGCCGGGCTCTCCAGCACGTCCGATCTCGAGGCAGACACCACCGGGACAATGCCCCGGCGTATGGTGTGGCCGGGCCCGAAGATTGCCGAACGGAATCTCCTGGCCTGGTTCATAGAAACTATCGACCGGCGGCGGCGGCTCGACTAGGATGCCGAACATCCGGCCGGTTTCGACGGCGCGTTCGTACAGAAACAGATCGTCACGGTGGAGTGAGATCGGCACATTCAGCGCGCGTTTGGCGATGCCAACGCCGGATACGTGGTCCACGTGTGCGTGGGTTAAGAGAATGTGGCGGATGACGAGCTTCTGCCGACCGGCGAACGCCAGCAGGTCGCGGACGCCGTCTCCCGGATCGATCATCACCGCCTCGCGCGTCTCTTCGCAGGCGACGACGAACCCGTTCTGCACAAAAGGGCCGGCGGCCTGCATCTCGATTAGCATAGTGAGGTGATTCTAGCCGTGCTCGACGACCTCATGTTCAGTTCGAAGATCAAAACCACCGCGACACAGCTCGGCATCCCCGTCGCGTTCGCACGATCCGGGCAGTCGGCGCTCGAGCAGATGCGCAAGCAGGTGCCGACCCTGGTCATCTTCGACCTGAATAGCGCGCGGGCCGATCCGCTGGCAACGGTGACCACGATGCGAGCGGACGGGGCACTCGCCGCGATTCCAACGGTCGGGTTCGTGTCGCATGTCCAAACGGAGCTGATCGATGCCGCGCGGCGCGCTGGCGTGGGCGAGGTGCTCGCGCGATCCGCGTTTGCGGCCCGTCTCCCTGAAATTCTCACCGCGGGATCGCGCGCGTAACACGCGAGCGCATGCAGCTGATCGACGTGTTCGATGCCCGCCGGCGGATAGCGCCGTACGTGCGCCGGACGCCGCTCGTCTATTCTGACTGGCTCTCAGACCTCACGTCAGCGCGCGTTCACCTGAAGCTCGAGTCGCTGCAGATATCAAGATCGTTCAAGGCGCGAGGGGCGTTCAACGCGGTCGCCGCGCGGCTGGAACGCGGCGGACCGCGGGCCGCACAGCTCGTCACGGCGTCGGCCGGCAATCACGGACGCGCACTGGCGGAGGCGGCCGAAGCGTTCAGATTGCCGCTCGTCGTATTCACCCCGGCAAACGCTCCACGCGCCAAACTCGACGCGATCCGCCGGCACGGAGCGACGCTTCGGGCCGAAGCCACCGATTACGACGATGCGGAACGGAGAGCGAAGGCATTCGCGGCAAGAACAGGCGGCGACTTCGTCTCGCCGTACAACGACGCAGACGTCGTCGCCGGCGCGGCAACAGTTGCGCTCGAAGTATTCGAGGATCGGCCAACGACCAGCATCCTCGTTGTGCCCATCGGTGGCGGAGGGTTGATCAGCGGCGTCGCTGCTGCCGCAAAGGCCATCAGCGCCCAGTGCGAAGTTATCGGCGTCGAAGTGGAGGCGTCGTGCGCTTTTCTGACGAGCGTTCGTGCAGGGCATCTGGTCGAGATCTTGCCCGGACCGACGCTTGCCGATGGTCTCGGCGGCAATCCCGACCCGGAAACGATCACGTTCGGTTTTATTCAGCGGTTCGTCGATCGGATCGTGACGGTGAGCGAATCAGACCTCGCGGAAGCAATCGCGGGTCTCGTCGAATTGGAGCATCTCGTCAGCGAAGGCGCCGGGGCTGCGGCAACGGCTGCTCTCGTCGGAAGGCGCGTCGATGTTTCGGGGCGTGACGTCGTCGCGCTTGTCTCAGGCGCAAATATCGACCTCGCGGTGCTGGCTGCGCTCCTACAAACCGCCGGCCGTCGGAGTGACATCCGCCAGAATCTCGACTGAAACCTGACGCGCAGCGACGTACACTCGATCGAGCGCCCGCACGGCGTCGGCGATAGCCGGCGCCCCTGCCACGCGACTCCAGGGATAAATCGGCGCGCGCAATAGACGCCGGCCAGTCATTCCCTGGATGTTAAGCGACCAGTCTCGGAACAACCGCTCATCGTCGGCGACGCGCCGCAGCCACGCCGCGGCGCCCGGAACGTCGCCGATGGCCGCCGCGGAATGGACGCCACACCGAATCCCGACCGGGCCGATATCAGCGGACGCGCGCGCCTGCAGCGCTGGCGCGACGAGTTTTCTCGCAGTACCGCCTTCCTGACGCTCGAATTTGAGTCCTGCAAGCGTCGCCTTCGCTTCGCAGTCGTGTTCGTCTGCGTCGACTAATCCAGCGGCCACCGCATACGCGTCGCCAGCGCGGCCCGCTTCGCGGAGAACGTTGGCGTACTCCAGGGTCAGTGTTCGGGAACGCTGATACAACTTGTCGCGGTTCAACAGCGCCGCGGCATCTGAAAATCGACGTGCATCCAATGCGGACGCGACCTGGACTGGCGCCGCCCAGGCGGATGCGGCCGTGCTTTCAGCCGCGTCGAGCTCGCGTTTCGCTTCTTCGCCGCGGCCCGCTACGGCGAGCGTCGTCACGACGTTTGCCCGGCTGGCCATCATGCGCGGATCGAGCGCCAGAGCGCGACGATAGAAAGCGATGGCACGATCCGCGTCGAAGTCGGCGATTTGATCGCCGATCTGCTGATCGGCATCGGCGTAGGACACGTCGATCGCGAGCGCCTTCTTCAGATAATTCAGTCGATCGGCAAGATGATCCGTCGCGAGCGCGAGCGCGAGATTGGACTGCGGCGAGTCGGGGGCGAGCTCGAAGGCGCGCTCGGCGGCACGTTTGAGCTGAACACGCCGAGACGGATCATCCGCCGATCCAATCGTTGGTTCGAGCGCCAGCGCTTCGGCTAGCCCTGCATACGCTTCGGCGAGCCCGTCGTCGAGCTGGATCGCCGATTCGTACAGCCGCTCGGCGTCGTGGAGATTTCGCGCGGCCGCCGATTGCCGCGCCCGCATGTAGGTTTCGTATCCGCGCCGATCCACCAGGCGCGACGCCGCGCGCGCGCTCGAAGCCGTTGGCTCGAGTTTGACGTGAAGCGCCACTGCCACGGCCTCGGCGATCTGCGCCTGGACCGCGAAGACGCTGGCTGCGTCGCGCGTGTATTTGCCGCTCCACAGCACGCTGTCGTCGCGGGGATCGATCAGCTGGACTGCGATTTCTAGCGCGTCGGTCTGACGATGCAGTGATCCGGTCAGCACCACAGCTGCGTTCAATTCGTGTGCGACATCGGTTGGAGATCGTCCGCGGTATTGACGGATTCCCGACCGGCCCACGACCGTGAGGCCCGGCGTCTGCCCGAGGCGGGCGATAAGATCGTCGGTCAGGCCGTCGGCAAAAAACGTCTCGTCGCGGTCGGTGTCGAACGGAATCATCGCGATCCGAGCTGCAGGCGGCGCACCAACGGTGTGCCGCCATATTCCTTCGATTGCGGCGCGCTGCCACCATGCGGTCGCGAGAATCAGCGCCACAATCCCGAGAGCGATCGCCCAGGTCGATGGCGCGCGGCCGGAAGGTTTACGAATCGGAGCGGCGATCGCCGGCTCTTTGACGGCTGCGCGAGCGTCAATGCTCGTCGCCACGCTTCGAAGGTCGGCGGAAAGCTCCGCTGCCGATGCGTAACGATGATCCGCCGTTGCCGCGATCATCTTCGTGAAAATGGAATCGAGCTCGGCAGGCAGCGAGCGATTCTGAGTGGTGAGCACAGGTGCCGACGAGTGGCGCTCATTGGGCGGAGACGTCGCAGCCGCTCCGACGTTGATCGGCGGCCTGCCCGTGAGCATCTCGTACAACACGATCCCGAGTGAGAAAATGTCGGTCCGATGATCCACGGCTTTTCCCTGGACCTGTTCGGGAGAGCTGTACGACGCCGCGGCGGCGCTGTCGGCCCATCTCGCCAGCCCAAAGTCGAGGACCTTCGCGTTCCCCTTCGGCGTGATGACGATGTTGTCGGGTTTGATGCCCCCGTGGAGGATGCCAGCGGCATGAGCGTCGGCGAGAGCGTCGGCGATCTGCACGGCGAACTCGAGGGCGCGGCGCGGATTCATCGGCCGGCCCGCCATCTCGGTCGTCAGCGTCTGGCCAGAGACGAATTCGCGAACGAGATAGAGCTGCCCCTGATCGTCATCCACCTCGTACAGCGCCGCGATATTCGGGTGCGAGAGGACGAGAGTCGCACGCGCCGCGTCGAAAAAACTCTGGCGCCGGTCCGGCGCATCGGTGATCGCCGCAGCAACCTCGATCACTGCGACGGTCCGTCCCAGGCGCGTATCGCGCGCCCGGTACACCTCGCCAATCGGTCCGGCGCCGATGCGATCGAGGATTTTGTAGTGGCCGAGGGTCTCGGACATGGAACCGCGACGATTATAGTAGGCCGGTGAATCCGTACGTCGCGCTCCTTCGGCGCAATCGCAACTTCCGCCTTCTGTTCATCGGGCAGACGATCTCTCAGCTCGGGGACTGGTTCAACGCGGTCGCGGTGTACGCACTTCTGCTGGACCTGACGGGCTCGGCGACCGCCGTCGCGTGGATGATGGTCGTCCAGTTCATGCCGGTGGCGATCGTCGGACCGATGGCCGGCGTCATCGTTGATCGCGTCGACCGCCGCGTGCTGATGATTTGCGCGGACATCGCGCGTGGCTTCCTCATCCTCGGTCTACTGTTCGTGCGACGGGCGGACCAGGTCTGGATCGCGTACGCCGTGATGGCGGCGACGGTGACCGGTTCGGCGTTCTTCGAGCCGGCCCGGACGGCCACGATTCCGAACCTCACGAGCGCGGAAGAATTGCTGCCGGCGAACGCGCTCTCGAGCGCGACATGGTCTGCGATGCTCGCGATCGGCGCGTCAATCGGCGGGATCGTCACCGCCGCGTTCGGCCGGAACATCGCATTCACGATCAACGCGGCCTCTTTCTTCGCTTCCGCCGCTTTCATCCTGCAGACCCGATATCCGTCCAAACCGGCGGCCGGCGCCCGCCGAGAGGGTTTGCTCGCGTTCGTGGGGTTTCACGACCTCGTCGACGGAATTGCGTATCTGCGCGAGAACGCGCACGTGGCGGCGCTGATGCTCGTCAAGGCAGGATGGGGACTGGCCGGCGGCATCCTCCTTCTGCTCACGATTTTCGGTCAGCGCGTGTTTCCCTTAGCAGGCGGCGCGGCGGCCGGCATCGGGGTGCTCTACGGGGCACGTGGTGTCGGCGCCGGCCTCGGCCCCATCGCGCTGCGCTGGATGCTTGGCCAGGAGTCGCGCACGCTGCGTCGCGCGATCGCGCCCGCTTTCTTCATGGTTGGCGTGTTCTATGTCGCTCTCGCTGGCGCACCGTCCATTGCGGTTGCCGCGTTGTGCGTGCTGTTCGCGCATTTCGGCGGGTCGATTCTGTGGGTGTTCAGCACGGTGTTGCTGCAGATCGAAGTGCCTGACAGCTTTCGAGGACGCGTATTCGCCGCCGAACTCGCGCTCGTCACACTCGTGACGTCCGCGTCCGCGTATTGCACAAGCTACGCGCTCGACCGCCTGGGGTGGTCGCCACGGGCGCTGTCGCTCATGCTCGGCATGATCTTCTGCGTCCCGGGCACGTTGTGGCTGGTGATCGTGTCGCGATGGCACGAGAGCCCGCCGCAGCCGCTCGGCCGCCCTGCGCCGATCGCCGGCGAAGAAGACGCGTTGCCGCTCTAGGCCGGCTTCAACTCCTGCATCGCACTCTGCACGAGCTGCTTGGCATCGTCGAGCTGTTCGAGGACGAGCGCAATATCCATCTTCGGCTGGCCCGGAAACCGGTCGCTGCGGCAATACACGCCGTGCTGACCTACGAGCGCGAGCGAATCGGTCAGCAGGTCGAGCGCGACGGCGAGCCGCCCGCGCGCCGGCCCCATCATCGTCTCGTGCCGCTCCAGAGAGTCGCGATGTTTGTCGAAAGGCGAAGGCATCTATCACTTTCTCGCGGGCTATTTTCTATTTCCGTGGTTTCGACGGTCTGAGCTCGACTCGGCTCGGCAGACTGCGCGCGGGATGGCGCAGCAGATTGATCACGACTTCGGCCACTTCCTCCGGGGCGATTTTCCAATCGGCGCCTTTCTCGGCGTCGCCGCTGCTGAACCCTGTCGCAACCGAACCGGGCATGACGTAGCTGACGCGGATGTCGTCGTAGCGCACCTCCTGCATGAGCGCTTCGCTGAACGCGTTCAGCCCCGCCTTCGATGCGCAATACGCGGCAGCGCCGGCGAACGCGTTCCTTCCGGCCAGGCTGCTGATGTTGATGATGAACCCGCCGCGCCGCTTTCGCAGGTGCGGAATTGCGGCGTGGCACGCGTTGAAGACGCCCGTGAGATTCGTGCCGATCACGTCGGCCCACTGACTCGGCGTCATCTCGGCCACGTCGGCGAAGATGCCGATTCCGGCGTTGTTCACCAGAATATCGAGGCCGCCGAACCGCGCGACCGTGGCGCCAATGGCGCGCTCCACAGCGTCGTAGTCCTTCATGTCGGCCTGTAGTGTCTCGACCGCTCCCGGCCCGGCGCTTTCAATTCGCTTTCGCGCCGCAGACAAATGTTTGTCGCTCCGTCCGCTGACCGCGACGTGCGCCCCGTCCGCAGCAAGTGCATAGGCGATCGCGAGACCGATGCCGCGCGACCCGCCGGTGACGAATGCGACTTTCCCGGTCAACGTTTCCATCAGACTAGAATAAGCCACCGATGCTCGAAGTGGCCATCATTGGCGCGGGCGAACTCGGCGGCGACGCTCGCGCATGTGCTCGCCTCTCGCGAGGTGGCGCGTTACCTCCGCCTCGTGGACGAGACCGCGCGCGTTGCCGAAGGCAAGGCGCTCGACATCGCGCAAGCCGCGCCGGTTCAGGGTTTTTCGACGTCCGTCAATGGTTCTGCCAACCTGGCAGACGCTGCGGCAGCCGCGATCGTCGTTCTCGCCGACCGAGCGGGCGACGCCGAATGGCAGGGCGACGATGGGATATTGCTGTTGAAACGGATCGTCCAAACGAATCCGCGCGCCGTTGTGATCTGCGCGGGCGCGCTGCAGCGCGAGCTCGTCGACCGCGGCCCGATCGAGCTCGGTCTTGCTCGCGAGCGGCTGTTTGGATCGGCGCCGGAGGCCATGCGGGGCGCCGCGCGAGCGATGGTTGCGCTGGAGCTCAATGTGTCGCCACGCGATGTTGCCCTCACGGTGCTCGGAGTGCCGCCGAGGCACATGGTTATTCCGTGGGCAGAAGCGACGGTCGCGGGATTCGCGGTCACGCGGTTGCTCGACGAGCCGGCGCGACGTCGCCTGGCCGCTCGTATTCCCGCGCTCTGGCCTCCGGGACCGGTCGCGCTCGCGCACGCGGCCTGCAGCGTGATCGAAGCGATCGCCGGACGATCGCGACGGCTCGCAACCTGTTTCGTGGCTCCCGACAGATCGGCCGGCGTACGCACGCGCACCGCCGCGCTACCCGTGCGCCTTGCGGCGCACGGCATCGCCGACGTCCTCATGCCTGCGTTGAGCGTCGTCGAGCAGATCGCGCTCGACAACGCGATAAACCTTTAGAAAAGTCTCACACTCCGAACGCCGGACGATGAAGCGTGAGGCCGCCGGCGAAGTCGGCGAGTTGCTTGCGGAGGATCAAGCGGCCGCGGTGGAGCCGTGATTTGAGCGTCTGATCTTTCACGCGCAGCATCGCGCTCGCTTCCTCGGTCGACATTCCCTGAATGTCGCGCAACATGACCGGCGCGCGGTAAATCGCCGGCAGGGCGAGGATCGCGCTGAAGACGCGGCGGCGCAGCTGCGAGCGGAGCACGTGTTCGTCCGCCATCTGCGTCCAGTCGGCGATGTCGCGACTCGAGGGCGCCGCAACATCATCGCCTTCGTTGGTCTGCGTGCGCCGATCGTCGTCTTGAGAACGCTGATAGGTGGCCGTGCGCAGGCGGGACATCGCGGCGTTGAACGTGATGCGATAAATCCACGACGACAGGGCGGCGTCGCCGCGGAACGCGCCGACCTTCCGGTACACCTTGAACAGCACGTCCTGCGTCACTTCCTCGGCGTCTTCCTTGTTGCGGAGATAGCGGAACGCGAGCTGGTAAATCTTAGATCCGTAGGCGGTGGCGAGGTCGCCGAGCGCGCGATCGTCGCCGGCCTGAAGCCTGGTCAGGAGTTCGAGGTCTAGGTCTTTGGGGTCCCGCATAGGTGTCCTTGTTGCGGGTAAGAACCCCGACTGCTCGAGAATTATTCCGAATCCCACCTCGGTGCCAGGCACGTGCCAGGCACCGGCCGCGTTGTCGAGCTTCGGCGGCCGGACAGGCGATGTAACTCATTGAAAACACACGATCGGCGTTCTCGAAACCGGCACAAAGGTGCCAGGCACGTGCCAGGCACAGCATTACTGTCGAGCTTCGATGGCGCCGAATACTTCCGCGAAACGATCGCGGATGCGGTTTTCGACTTCGCTGAGATCGACGGCTCTGTCTAACAATCGATCGAGTGAAGTAACGCCCCGGTCGGCGATGCCGCACGGGACGATCAGCTTGAAATTCTCGAGATTGGTCCCGACATTCAGCGCGAATCCGTGGCTCGTCACCCAGCGCGAGATGCGGACGCCGATGGCCGCGAGTTTTTCATCGCCAACCCACACGCCGGTCAGGCCGGATATCCGCCGCGCGGCGAGGCCGTAGTCGGCTGCAACGCGGATCAACACTTCTTCCAGGTCGCGAACGTACCGGTGAACGTCCTGTCGATCGGGCGCGAGATCGACAATCGGGTACCCGACGATCTGACCGGGGCCGTGATACGTCACGTCGCCGCCGCGGCCGGTCTCGCACACCTCGATGCCGCGCCGTTCGAGCGTCTCGTCTGTCGCGAGAATATGGGAGCGGCCGCCGTCGCCGCGGACGCCGACCGTCAGGACGGGTGGATGCTGCAGAAGCAGGAGCAGATCGCCCACGCGGCCCGCGCGCCGCTCCTCGACGAGCGAACGCTGCATCGCCAGCGCCTCGGCGTACGGAACGAGACCGAGGCGACGAATTTCGAGAGTTCGCATATCACGCGAATCCTGGACCTTCGCTGGCCGGTGCACTGAAGCTCAGGGCTGCGCGAGGTCCCAGTTTTCGAGCGAATGCTTCACGTGCGACATGAACTGATCGGCGACCGCGCCGTCGATGAGCCGGTGATCGTATCCAAGCGTCAGATACGCCATCGGACGGATCGCAATCGCGTCGTCGATGACGACCGGCCGCTTCTCGACGTTGCCGACGCCGAGGATCGCAACTTGCGGCTGGTTGATGATCGGCATGCCGAAGAGCGCGCCGAATACGCCCGGGTTCGTGATCGTGAACGTCCCGCCCTGGACTTCCTCGGGCTTCAGCTGCTTGCTCCGGGCGCGGCTCGCCAGGTCGGCCACGCTGCGGCTCAACCCGAGCAGATTTTTTTCGTCCGCATTCTTGATCACGGGAACGATCAGTCCCCAATCGAGCGCGACGGCGATGCCCACATGTATGTCCTTGTGAAAGACGACCGACTCGCCGTCGACCGACGCATTCACCACCGGCACGTGTCGGAGCGCATCGATCGCGGCCTTCACGATGAACGACATGTACGTCAGGCTCGCACCCGCTCGCTGGTACTCGGCCTTCTTCTGCTCGCGGATGTGCGCGACGCGCGAGAAGTTCACTTCGAAGACGGAGTGTACATGAGCCGATGTGCGGCGGCTGAGCACCATGTGTTCGGCGATGCGCTTGCGCATCACCGACATCGGCACTATTTCGGTATTCGCACCGGTCTTGAACGTCGGCCGCTCGATCGTTGGACCCGCAGGCCGCGTCGATTTGGAGCCAGCGGCCACCGGGCCCACACCCACCTGCCCAACCTTGCCCACCTGGCCAACCTGACCCTCCCGGCCTTCCCGCCCCTCCTGCCCTTCCTGCCCTTCCCGCCCTACAAACGCCAGGATGTCGTTCTTTGTGACGCGTCCAGCGATGCCGGTCCCTGTCAGATGCGAGATGTCGACGTTGTGCTCTTTCGCAATCTTTCGCACGAGCGGCGACGAGCGCTGGCGAATGGCGTCTTCGATGGAGCTCGACGCCGGCACTCCCGTAGCCGCGGGAGCGACGCGCGCCGGAGCCGAAGTAACGGACTGCGTCGGCGCAGCGGACGATGCACCATCGCCTTGCGGCTGAGGACGCGGCGGTTCAACCGCTTTCGCAGGCGCGGCCGGCTCGGCGGCCGCCGGTGCAGCCTGTTGCGTTCCGGACGGCGCTGCTTGTGTTGCGGCACCGCCGATCACGGCGACGACGCTGTTGACGGCAACGGTCTCGCCCTCTTTGACGCGTATCTCGGACAAGACGCCGGCCGCCGGCGAGGGAATCTCCGCATCCACCTTGTCGGTTGATATCTCGAAGAGCGGCTCGTCGCGATCGACCTTGTCGCCGAGCTTCTTGATCCAGCGGACGATCGTTCCCTCGGCGATCGATTCGCCCATCTGCGGCATCACGACATCGGTGGCCATGTCTTCTCCAAAGCAGGTCTGAAGACCTGCGCTACCTAACCAGGTCTGAAGACCTGGGCTGCCTAACCAGGTCTAAAGGCCTGGGCTACTCAGTACCGAACGAGCCGCTTCGCGGCGGCCACGAGCTTCTCGACATTCGGCAGGCACGCCTTTTCAAGCGGCGGGCTGAACGGCACCGGCACGTCCAGCGACGCGACGCGCGTGACCGGGCCATCGAGATACTCGAACGCTTCTTCTCCGATGATCGCGGCGATTTCGCCGCCGATCCCACCCGTGCGGCTCGCCTCGTGCAGCACGATCGCTTTGCTCGTCTTTGCGACCGACGTCAGAATCGTGTCGCGATCGAGCGGCGCGAGCGTGCGCAGATCGATAATTTCTGCATCGACCCCTTCGGTTGCCAGGGCCTCGGCGGCTTCGAGCGCCACGTGGACCATGGCGCCGAACGTGATCACGGTGACGTCGGCACCCGCGCGCCGCACGACCGCTTTGCCGATCGGCACGATGTAATCGTCGGCGGGCAACTCTTCTTTCAGCCGCCGGTACAGCAGCTTGTGCTCGAAGAACAGCACGGGGTCGTCGTCTCGTATCGCCGCTTTGAGCAGCCCCTTCGCGTCGTACGGCGTCGACGGCTCGACGATCTTCAGACCCGCGGTGTTGAGAAAGAGCGCTTCTGGGTTGGCGGAGTGGAATGGTCCGCCGCTGACGCCAGCGCCGCACGGCCCGCGAACCACCATCGGCACGCCGGCGCCGGTGCGATAACGGCTCGTTGCGGCAAAGCTCGTGACCATGTCGAAGCAGCATGTGATGAAGTCGATGAACTGCAGCTCGGCGACCGGACGCAGGCCCATGTAGGCGGCGCCCACGGCAGCGCCGATGATGGCGCTCTCGGAAATCGGAGTGTCGACGATCCGGTCGCCGCCAAACCGATCGAGCAGGCCGTCAGTGACCTTGAACGCGCCGCCAAAGCGGCCGATATCCTCGCCGATCAAGAACACGCGCTCGTCGCGCGCCATCTCTTCGGCCATCGCTTCGCGAATCGCTTCCAGGTAGGTGACGGCTGCCACGGTTACCTGCTTCCGGTCGATGCGCCGGGAGAGGCGAACGGCGATCGCACGAGCTCGATCTCGGTCGGCACGAACTGATCGTCCGCCCAGACGCCGCGCTCGACACTGACCGGATCCGGCATCAGGCGCCTCGTCGGCCAGCTGCGCCTCGGCTTCGGCGTAGGCCTTCGTCATCGCATCGATCTCGTCGAGCTCTTTCAGTGTCGCGCTCTCTTCTTGAACGAGGCGCCTGCGATACAGCGCAAGCGGATCCTTCGCAGTCCACTGTTCGACGAGCTCCGGCGCGACATACCGCATGTCGTCGTGCGCGGCGTGCCCTTTCATCCGCATCGTGTCGACGCCAATGAGGAACGCGCCGCCGCCGCCGCGCGCCCGATCGACCGCGCGCGCGAGCGAGATCGTAAACACCGAGCACGTCGTTGCCGTCGACCATCTCGTGGGCCATGCCATAGGCCTCGGCACGCCGATCGATCGACTCAATCGCCATCTGCTGGCGAACGGGGGTCGAGTAGGCGAACTTGTTGTCCTCGGCGACGACGACGAGCGGCAGCTGCTTCACCGCTGCAAAGTTCATCGCCTCATGGAAAACGCCGGTGCTCGTGCCGCCGTCGCCGATGTAGACCATCGCAACCAGCGGCTTCTTACGCAGCTTCGCGCCGAGTGCGATGCCGCCCATCACCGCGACCATGTCGCCGAGCGGGCTCACGGGTCCGATGATGATCGGGCCGCGCGCATCCGGCCGCGTCATATCCGGCAGGTGGGCGAAGTGATTGCTCAAGTCGCGGCCACGTCCCGGGCTCGAACCCTTTCCCATGTACTGGAGGTACATGTCGCGCGGCCGGACGCCCATCGTGAACAGCGCGCCGAGATTGCGCGTCAGCGGAGAGAGCGCGTCGACGCCGCGGTCGAGCGCATACGCCGTCGCGACAGATTCGCCTTCCTGCCCGAGACTTCGATACACAGCCCCGATGACCTTGCCCTGGCGATGAAGAACGTTGACCCGTTCTTCGACATCGCGGGTGAGTCGCACGTAGTAGTACAGCTCGAGGCGCTGATTGCGCGTGAGGGCGTCGGATGGTTTGACGGACGCGGTCGCTATCGTCATCAGAGATGAATCGCGGCGCCGTGCACCGCGTGCGCCGCCTCGCCGACCGCTTCCGCCATCGTCGGGTGCGCGTGGATCGTGCGTATCAATTCTTCCACTGTTGCCTCGAGCTGCAGCGCGGCGGTCGCTTCAGCCACGAGCTCGGTCGACCGCAGGCCGATCATGTGGACGCCCAGCAGCTCATCGTACTTCTTGTCCGCGACGATCTTGACGAAGCCTTCCGTTTCGTTCGCCATTTTCGCGCGGCCCAGCACGCCGAACGGAAAGGTCCCGATCCGCACGTCGTAGCCGCGCTCCATCGCCTTGCGCTCAGTGAGCCCAACGCTTCCGATTTCAGGATCGCAGTACGTGCAGCCGGGAACATGGTCGTAGTTGATCGGCCGTGTTTCGCGCCCTGCGATCCGCTCCGCGGCGACGATTCCCTCGGCCGACGAAACGTGCGCGAGCTGCGGATGCGGTCCGCTGCCCATCGTGATGACGTCACCGATCGCCGAGATGCCCGGCACATTCGTCCGGTACAGCGAGTCCACGCGCACGTAGCCCTTTTCCATCTGCAGCCCTACGCCTTCGGCGTTCGAGGCCGGTCGTCACCGGCCCTCGGCCGGTCGCGACGAGGAGATAGTCGGCGGACAGTTTCTTCGTCGTCCCGTCGGCGAGCTGCGCCTCGATCTGAACTGCGGCGCCGTCCGAAGCGGCTTTCGCGCTCGTCACCTTCGCTCCGGTGTGGCTCGTGATTCCCTGCTTCCGGAACGACTTCTCCAGCTCAGCTGAAATCGCTTCGTCTTCGACCGGGACGAGCCGCGGCAGCAGCTCGAGGATCGTCACGTCGCTGCCGAAGCGGTTGAAGATGGACGCGAACTCCACGCCGACCGCCCCGCTGCCCATGATCGCGATGCGTCTTGGGCACTTCCTTCAGGTGGATCGCTTCGTCGCTCGTGATGATGCGCTTGCGATCGATGTCGATTCCGGGCACGCTTCGAGGCGTCGATCCGGTCGCGACGATGATTTCTTTTCGCGCGCGGAGCATCTGCTTCTCGCCCTCGAAGACGTCGACGCCGCCGCGCCCCGTCAGGCGTGCGGTTCCTTTTATCCAGTCGATCTTGTTCTTCTTGAACAGGAATTCGACTCCTTTCGTCAGGCCGTTGACGATGCGGTCCTTGCGGCTGTGGACCTGCGTCATGTCGAGCGTGACCGGGGCCTGGCCGATTCCAATGCCCCCACTCCTTGGCGCCTTTCACGATCTTCAGCGCGTGGGCGTGCTCGAGAAGCGCTTTGGTGGGAATGCAGCCCCACAACAGACAGGTGCCGCCGAGCGCCTTCTGCTTCTCGACGACGGCGACTTTCAGCCCAAGCTGCGCTGCCCGGATGGCCGCGACATAGCCGCCGGTGCCGGCGCCGACAACGATGAGATCGTACTCATTCTCTTGAGCCATGGTGGTGTGTGCTGTCGGACGGTTGTCTAACGCCTCAAAGAGGAGAGCGGCACGAAATGCGTCCCGCCCGTTGGCGGAGGCGGCGCGTCGGCCGGTTCGGCGGCATCGGGCGGTTCGAGCTTCGCAAGCCTGGAACGGAGCTGCCCATAGTCGTAGCGGAGCTCCCAATAGGACTCGGTGAGACGCTCGAGTCGTTTAGCGACGCGGCGTCCCCGAATCAGGGCGACGACTGCGGCCAAGGCAGCCGCCGTCGACAGCAGCCAGTGAAAGGTCAACAAAACTCGTACCTTATCGAACGGCTTGCAACAGTGTCAACCGGCCTGCGACAATACGCCCGGCTTGCAACCCCAGCCTAATGAGCCATAAGCCCAAGACCGTTCTCATCGTCGACGACGATGAGGGCATGCGGGATACCTTGACGGCGATCCTGAAGCGCGAGTATCGCGTTCTCAGGGTGGCGAGCGGCGAAGCGGCGTTGCCGATTCTGAACCGCGAAGACGTCGACCTGATGGTGCTCGACGTGCGGTTGCCCGGAATCAGCGGCTTCGAAGTGCTCCGCATCGTCAAGGAGAACTACAGCCTCGTGGAGGTCATCATGATCTCCGCCCTCACCGAAATCGAGACCGCCGTACAGGCCATGAAGCACGGCGCGTATCACTACGTCACGAAAGATTTCGATTACGACCAGCTGCGTTCGCTCGTGCGAAATGCAAGCGAGCGGCAGGATCTGAATCGGCAGGTGCTGACGCTTTCCGCGCAGGTCGCCGACCAGACCGAGCGTGAGTTCGTCGTCGGCCCCAGCAAGAGCACGCGCGACATCGTCGATCTCGTGCAGAAGATCGCGAAGCTGTCGGCGACGGTGTTAATCCTCGGCGAGAGCGGAACCGGCAAAGAGCTGCTCGCGAGGCTGATTCACAAAGAGGCGGGCGATCCGGAGGCGCCGTTCATTGCGGTGAACCTCGCCGCTATTCCACGCGAGCTCGCGGAAAGCGCGCTGTTCGGCCATGAGCGCGGCGCCTTCACCGGCGCGCATCGTCAGCAGCTGGGAAAGTTCGAGCTCGCCTCTAATGGGACGCTGTTCCTCGACGAGATCGGCGATCTGCGGCTGGACCTCCAGGCAAAACTGCTGCGCGCGATTCAAGAAGGCGAGATCGAGCGGGTCGGCGGTACCAAGGCGATCAAGACGGAATTCCGCCTGATTGCGGCGACCAATGTCGACCTCGAAAAGGCGGTGAAGGACGGCCGCTTCCGGGAGGACCTTTATTACCGTATCAACGTGATTCCGGTGAAGCTGCCGCCGCTGCGGGAACGAGTGGAAGACATCCCGCAGCTCGCTGAGTTTTTTCTGCGGCGATACAACGCGCGGTTCCGCAAGAAAATTCAGGGCATCGACGATCGGACGATGGCGGTTCTCAAGAAGTATTGGTGGCCGGGCAACATTCGGGAGCTGGAGAATCTCATCGAGCGGCTGGTCGCCGTCAGCGACAAGGACTGGGTCACCGAGGAGGATCTGCCGCTCGAGTTTCATTTCGCTCAGCTCGAACCGGGACTGCCGAGCGAGAGCCTGTTCGAAGGCGCTACGAACACGTTCGAACGGAACTTCATCCTGCGAGCCCTCGAAAAATGCGGCGGCAACGTCACCGGAACGGCCGAATATCTGGGCATTCCCTTGAGCACGCTGAAATATAAGATGGATAAGCTGGAGGTCCGCAGCATCGTCAAGAAGATGCGCGGCGCCTAGCCTTCGACTCTGGTCCCAGTACGATCCCACTCTGATCCCCTCGTAACGGGCCGATTCTTCCGTGTCGGACAACAATTTGGCCGCCACGGTTAGTCTGTTGACCTGCGCCCGTAAGCTGCTGACACCGCACGACTAACAGGCACGCCGACAGAACCGTATCTTCGCGGATCGGGCAACGAACTGCCCGCGATCTCACAGGACGGCACACGCCGGCGAAACGAGGGATTCATGGAAATCGCTCGAAACGCTAGCTAAAACGCTGAGTTTGCAATCGTATGCCGCACTGGAACATCAGTTGCAGCCTTGCGCAACCGACGATACGACCGTCTCGCAACCAAAACCCGGGCCCGACCTCAGTTCATCGAATCACGTTGCGCGGTTTTTTTCGGAGTGCTGATGCAGCCGTCGATTTTTAATCTCCGTGTGCCGCTGACCGCGCGAGGCGAGGTGTTCCTGATGAACACGCTCACCGACGCGCAGTTGGTCGTGTCGGAGGACGTCGCTGCAGCTCCTGGATCGCGCCGCGGACCCGCACTCGCTCGACGGGCTGGACGACGAAGCGCGCGCCGCGCTCGACCTGCTCGCCGAGAACGGATTCCTCGTTGAGAGCCGCGAAGCGGACAGGACGGCGCTCGACAAGTACTTCAGAACGATCAAGAGCGACCCGACCGAACTGCACATCACCGTCCTCACGACGCTCCAGTGCAATTTCGCGTGCGACTACTGCTTTCAGGGCGACCACGGCGACTACAACAAGTTCGCTCAGAAGATGACGCTGGAGATGTCGGCCCGCATCGCGGCCTGGATCGAGCGCGAGATCGACCGCGTCGGCCCCGAACGGCTGGTGCTCACCTTCTTCGGCGGCGAGCCACTGCTCAATCTGCCGGTGATGTACGACCTGTCCGATCGCTTGTGGGCCGCAACGCGGGCGCGCGGCGTCCGCATGATGACGAGCATCATCACCAACGGTCTTCTTCTCACGTCCGAGGTCGTCGATCGATTGCTGCCGCGCGGGCTGCAGGGCATCAAGGTGACGCTCGACGGCGATCACGACACGCACAACCGGATGCGTCCTCTGCGCGGCGGCCAGGGCACGTTCGACAGAATCATCGACAACATCCGCGAGGTCGCCGGGCGCGTGCCGATCGCGATCGGTGGAAACTTCGACGAAAGCTCGGTCGACAGCTTTCCCGCGCTGCTGCAGTTTCTCCGCGAGCAGGAGTTCGCCGACAAGCTCGTCAAGGTGAACTTCAAACCGGTGATTCGCACGCAGTCGGTTTCCGCGACGAAGGCCAAGGGCATTCTGCCGCTCATCCCGGTGAACAGCGAGGGGAAGCCGCTTGGCGGCACGTGCATGAGCAATGTCGGCGACGGCGGCGGGACGGCCTGCGATTCGTGCTCGTTTCTCGACGACAAGATGACGTTTCTGCGCGAAGAAACGAGCCGTCATGGGTTTCCGCAGCCCGACGGCGTTCATAACGGGCCGTGTCACGTCCACATCCAGCATGCGCACACGATCGGACCGGACGGGTCTCTGTATGCGTGCCCTGGATTCACCGGCGAGCTCGGCCTGTCCACCGGTCACATCGACGACCGCCGCGATCCGCGGCGCGAAGAATCCCGCGAGAAGTTTGATCGCCTGAACCCGTGGAAAGACTGCGGGGACTGTGCCTTCATGCCCGTGTGTGCCGGGGGCTGCCTCGTGGCATCGCACACGCAAGCTGGCGACATGAACACGCCGACATGTCACAAGCGCACGTATGAATCGGCGCTCATCGCGATGGCGCATGAAGCGGCCAACGCACCTCAGGAGACAGTACAATGAAGATTCAAATCGTCAAGAAGGCCACCGTCAACGTCAAGCCCCAGGGTTACTGCGCCGCTGATGATTGACGATGCGCCGATGAACAAGAAGTAGCCTATGCGGCAAGCGTCGGGACATCCGCGTGGGCGCGGCCGCGTTGTTCGCGCGCGCTACTTGGCTGTTCCTGCTTGCGATCGCGGCGTCGGCATGCGGCAGTTCTTCTGGAACTGCCGCAAAAGCCTCCTGTCGTCTTACGCATCGGCGTCGGCAATGTGGCTTCCGACAATCCGCTCGGCGGCATCAGCAGTCGTCGCGGCGAATCAATCATTCGAAGGCCTTGTGCGAATTGGGCCGGACGGACGACCGCGCCCGTGGCTTGGCGAAGAGCTGGAAACTATCGGACAGACCGGCGCTCGATGACTATTCAGCTCAGGCCCGATGCCCGTTTTCATGATGGCTCTCCGGTGACTGCCTCAATCGGTACGGCAGGCGCTCGAGCAAGCTCTTCCAACATTTCTCGGGCAAGTCTTCCAGGATATCGATGGAATTAGCGCCTCCGGCGACAGCCAAGTAGTCATCACGTTCAAGCGACCCTCTCCATTTCTTGGTGGAGGCGTTAGAGGCAACGATCCGAAAGCCTGGAAATCCATCACTCGGCACAGGACCCTTTGTCGTTGCCGGGCCAGCTTCGGCAAACGAGTTGCGCGCCAATGCAGACTATTACCTCGGAAAGCCGGTCATAGATCGCATCGTTGTAACGAGTTATCCGTCAGTGAGAAGCGCGTGGGCCGAGATGCTCCGAAATAACATCGACATGCTGTACGAGGTCGGCGCGGACGCCGCCTCGTCGATGCAGGAAGCAAAGACGGTCTCCACGTTTTCATTTGTTCGTCCGTATCAATACGTCGTCATCCTCAACACTCGTGCAGCAAAGTTCCGCTCACCAGAAGTGCGCCGGGCGTTGAATGCAGCAATCGATCGCGCTGAAGTCGTTCGAGACGGTTTCGACGGTCATGCGACGAGTGCTGTCGGTTTGGTCTGGCCACAGAACTGGGCGTACAGCGAGCGAATCGCAAAGGCAACGTTCGATCCGACCGCTGCCGTTGCGCGTCTGAAGGGCGGGCCTGCGCTCACGTTCTCGTGCCTCGTGCCGACTGACTACGAACGCGTCGCGTTGGTGGTTCAGCGGCAGCTCGCTGCAGTCGGCGTCACCATGAACGTAGAGGCGACGACGCCCGATCGCGCATTCGAGGCGCTAACGACACCTTCGTATGAAGCGGTGCTGCTGGACATCATCGGTGGGCCGAGTCTGTTGCGCACGTACGAACTCTGGCATGTGGCGGGTGGATCAACGTCGCTCGGAATGATCGGAAGTCCGCAGTTGGATTCGGCGCTCGACGCGGTGCGAGCCGCGGCTCAGACGACGAGTACCGAAGGGCCGTCGCAAATGCTTCAGAAGCGTCACGTTCGACGATCCACCGGCGATCTATCTCGCCTGGGGCGAACGCTCGCGCGCGATCTCGAAGCGCTTCGACGTGCCCGTCGAACCCGGCCGCGACGTGCTGAGTACGCTGCGGCTCTGGAAGCCGGCAGCGGGACACGCAGACCGCCTCGCGAAACTGAGATGCGACTTCCCAGAATCCGGCACATCGCCGTCCGCTTCGCGCTGCTCATGGCGCTCGCGGCGGTCGTGCCGCTCGTCTTCTACGGCATCGTCTCGATCCTGTCGCTGCAGCGCGGCACGCGCTCGTCCATCATCGCGGGAAATGAAAACGTCGCGACGCGCGCGGCCGAGGAAATTCGGCGCTACGTCACCACGAACGCCGAGATTCTCAAGGCGCTGGCGGCCGACCTGCAGGACACCGGGCTGACGCCCGCGCAGCAGGACCGCATCCTCAAGAACTACATCCTGCAGTTCCGCGAGTTCCACGAGGTGACGCTCTTCGACGAGCGCGGCCGCGCGATCGCGACGAGCCGCGTCGGCGCCTCGCGGCTGCAGATTCCGACGGACCCGCCGTTCACGATCAGCGGCGTGAAGATGACCGCCATCCGCATCGACGCCGACCTTCTGCCGACGGCGGTCTTCGCGATTCATCTCACGCGGCTCAACCAGCCGGCCGGCTGGCTCGTCGCCGAAACGAGCCTCGAGGAGATGTGGCGGATGGTCGACCGCATCCGCATCGGCGAACACGGCTACGCGATGGTCGTCGCGCCGAACGGCGCAGCTCATCGCGCACGGCGATCCCGACAAGAAGACGCTCGTCGCCCAGCAGCGCAACATGCGCGGCAACCCGCTCGTGGCCGCCGCGCGCGACGACGCGCCGGTCGCGCAGGAGTACGTCGACGAGGACGGCCGGCGCGAGCTCGGCGTCGCCGCGCGCATCGCGCCGCTCGGATGGACCGTGATCGTCGAACAGCCGACGAGCGAGGCGTACGCCACCGCCACGCAGCTGCAGCGACAGCTCGCCGGCGCGATCCTCGGCGGCGCTGCTGCGTGATGATCGCGCTCGGCTACGTGTTCGGCCGCTCGTTCATCGATCCGATCTTCGCGCTGAAGCGCGGCACGCAGGACCTCGCCGCCGGCAACCTCGCGACGCGCGTCGACCATCACGACCGGCGACGAGTTCGCCGATCTCGGCGATTCGTTCAACACGATGGCGGATCGCCTCGTGCGAGCTGCAGGAGAACGTCAAGCGCCAGGAGCGCTCGGCGATGTTCGGACGCGTCGCCGCGGGACTCGTCCACGACCTGCTGCACCCGATTCAGAACGTCGGCAACAACACGCGCCTGCTCCTGCGCGGCGATCTCGACCAGGAGTCGCGCGAGGACTGCGGCCGCATCATCGACCGCGAGATGACGACCATCAAGCGCTTCCTCGACGACCTGCACAACATCGTCAAGCCGAAGCCGATCGAGCGCTTCGCGATGGACGTGAACGGGACGGTCGCCGAGGTCGTCGATGCGATGCGGCCGGAAGGCGATCGCTCGGCGTCGCTCGTCGAAGCGGTCTACGCCGCCGGGCCGCTCACGATCGAAGGCGATCGATTCGCGCTCGGCCGCGTGTTCCGCAATCTGATCACGAACGCGATTCAGGCGACCGCAGCCGGCGGACGCGTGATCGATTACGACAGCTCGCGTGGCGGACCAGGCGGAGATCCGCGTCAGCGACACGGGATCGGGCATTCCGAAGGATCGTCTCGCCGCCATCTTCGACGAATTCGTCACGACCAAGCGGCGCGGGCTCGGCCTCGGCCTCGCGATCACCAAGCGTATCGTCGAGCAGCTCGACGGCACGATCGTCGTCGAGAGCGAGGTCGGACGCGGCACGGCGTTTACGCTGCGTTTCCCTGCGCGCGGCGATCTGGCGGCACGAGCCGCGGCGAGCTAATGACAGACTGTTCGTTTGCACCACCGGCCCTGAGAGGAGGACCAGCAATGTTCCGTACTCTGGTGAAGACCGCGGCGCTCGACGTCGAAAATCAGACGTTCGCGGTGCGCTATTTCGAGCTGCGCACGAAACGCGGCGGGCGCCGCTACAGCGCCGAGATACTGCTCGGCCCGAACGACCACATCATCCTCGACGACGACTCGCTGATGAACCTCGAGGCGCGCGCCACGCGCCTCGTGCCCGCAACCGTGCTGAGCCGGATGCTCGCGCGCGCCACCGCTGCATGAGAGCCGCGCGCGTCGCCCGCCGAGGCTGAGCGCAGCGGCGGCTCAGCCGCCACTACGCCGCGCTCGACGAGATCGTCACGTCAAATGATGTGGGGGATCGGCAGGGGCTGACGATCGGGCGCTACTTCCGAGGGAGAACAGCGTCCTTCAGCTGCTTGGCGATACGGGCCTTCACGACCGTCTTGGCCGGAATCTTGATCGCCTCGCCCGTCGCCGGATTGCGGCCCATGCGCGCCTTCCGCTTCTGCACGACGAGCTTGACCATACCCGGAAGCACGAATTCTCCCGAGCGCTTGAGCTCCTTCTCCGCGAGCGCCGTCAGCTCGTCGAAGTATTCGCGGGCCTGCGTCCGCTTCACTTCGAACCGCTCGGCGAAGTGCGAGAAGAGCTCGGATTTGCCCATTCGGCGGGCGTCAGGCATCGGTGTATCTCCCATTCACTGGACGCGCGTGATCTTCACCGCGTGTCGTCGCGCGCGTTAGCGACAATCACGGTTTTCCTCGGGAAATCGCCGTATCCTAGTCCGCATTTCCGACCACTGTCAAACGCGCGCACGCCGCGAAACAGTCGATTTCCAGCCAGAATGCTAGAATTTTCGCGTATGTCAAGCTCGACGATCGAGACCTTTCCCGAACCCCCGGCCCGACCGCGATTACGAGATCGCCATCAGCTGTCCCGAGTTCACGTCGCTCTGCCCGAAGACCGGGCTGCCCGGATTTCGGCGAGATTCGGATTACGTACGTTCCCGATGCGACCTGCATCGAGCTGAAGGCGCTGAAGTATTACCTGATCGAGTTCCGGAACCGCGGCATTTTCTACGAGCACGTCACCAACCAGATCCTCGACGATCTCGTCGGCGCGATTCATCCCCGCCGAATGACGATCGTCGGCGACTTCTCGGTGCGCGGCGGAATCAAGACGGTGGTGACGGCGGAGTATCGGGCGCAAAAGTAAAAAGGCAAAAGGTAGAAGGCAAAAGGCGACGGCAGAAGGCAGAAGGCCGAAGGCAAGTGGCAGTGGACGAACCGAGGCGCGTGCCGATTGAGCCGGAAATCGACCTGCACGCCTTCGCGCGCGCGCGACATCAGATCAGTCGTCGATGCCTATGTCGACGCGGCCGTCGAGGCTGGGCTCATCGAGGTGCGGATCGTGCATGGGCGGGGACGGGGCGTCCAGCGCGGTATCGTGCAGGCTACGCTCGAACGTCACCCGCGCGTCGTCGAATTCTGGGACGACACCTCGTCACACCTCGGCGCGACGATCGTTCGACTCTCGCGGGGCGGCGGAAGTGAAAAATGAGAACTGAGTTCTGAGTTCTCAGTTCTGCGTTTATCAGCAGCTCAGCTCGGGTTCGCGGTCATTCTTCGCAGGCTCGCCGGCAGATCGGCCGCGGAGGCCTTCAATCTGACGCCGACCACGGTTTCGAACACCGGACGGACGTAAAGGCGATCGCCGAGCCGCACGTCGCGTGCGCGAAGGCTGCCGGCCGCGAACTCGATCGCCGCTCTTGCGCGAAGCGAGACGGCGATGTTCCACGGTTTCAGGTCGCGCACGAAGCGGATCACTCGACCGTCGCGATCGACGAACGCCACGTCGATCGGAAAGCGCATGAACGCGGTGTGAATCGAGCAGCACGGCGCGAGCACCAGCGCCGCCTCGGCGTCGAGGCTGTCGCGCCCGAGAAGCCCCTTCCGCCGCGTCTCCCGCGTCGACGCGAGCTCCACGTCGCTTGGCCACCAGCGCGCCGGTCCGCTCGTTGAGCAGCAGCATCGCCATGATCAGAACACGCCTGGAACAAGATGCCAGCCGACGCGCTGGCAGTACGCTTCATAGGCCGCATCGAGCCGCAGCACGCGTTCTTCGATGAGGGCGCGCACGATCAGCGCCGAGTCGGCGATGAGCACGATCGCGAGGTTGAGCGGCTCGGGATTGCGCAACCAGAAATGCGGCGTGCGTAACGAGGTACCCGAGATAAATCGGATGCCGCACGACAGTGTACGGACCTTGGACGACCACGCCGCGATTGGCCGGCACCAGGCCGAAGCTGCGCCCGAGCGCCAGCTTGCCCGAGATGACGACGCACAGTCCGATGGCCGAGACGATGGCTGTGAGCACATCGGGCGCGAGGCTGGGAATCGAGCCAGCCCGAAGAAGGCTGCGGACCGACCAGCGAAACGGTGGTCATCACGCGCGCCGCCATCGATCGATCGACCTGCTGCGCCGGACGCCGCAGCACCGTGAAGACGAGCACGAGCGACTCGCTGGCGAGGAGCAGCAGGCCCGTCACGCGGCCTGTCCGCAGGAAGTTCGCCAGCAGGTTGAACGACATCAGCGCGAAGAGCACACCGACGAGCGCGCGAGCCGTGAAGTCGGGCGTGAGTCGGCGACGCAGAAATGTCGTCATCTGGTCTATGCCTCCTCGCCGATCGTCGTCCAGGAAATACGACGCGCAGGCCGCATCGAGCAGCTCGCGCGTAATCACCGGCTCGATGCCGCGGTACCGGCACAGCGCGGTGACCTGATCGAGCAGGTCGCGCGGCTGGCACGCGCGGTACGGGCGGTTCTTCGGCCGGTAATGGCACCGCTCCAGATACCCGACCATCACCTTGTGGAACCGCAGATGGCGCCGCCGGCAGTTCAGCTCGAAAATCCGCGCGAACTCCTCGAGCGACGGATCTTCGATCGGAATCTTGTACGGGATACGGCGAAGGAATGCTTCGTCGGCCAGCGACTTCGGATCGAGGTTCGTCGCGAAGACGATGAGCACGTCGAACGGAATCTGGATCTTCTTGCCCGTGTGGAGCGTGAGATAGTCGACGCGGCTCTCGAGCGGCACGATCCAGCGGTTCAACAGATCTTCGGGTCGCATCCGCTGACGGCCGAAGTCGTCCACGAGGAACACGCCGCCGTTCGCCTTCAGCTGAATCGGCGCTTCGTAGAACTTCGAAATCGGGTTGAACGTGAGGTCGAGCATGTCGAGCGTGAGCTCGCCGCCGACGACCGCCACGGGACGCCGAATACGGACCCAGCGCCGATCGTGCCGCCGCGATGGTGACGATGCTCGAACCGTCGGTCTCGGACTCGAGCGGCTCGTGGTTGATCGGATCGAAGACCGTGATGATCTGCCCGTCGATATCGATCGCATGCGGCACGTACATATCGCCGCCAATCGTCCGGCCCATGCCTTCGCCGATCACGGTCTTGCCGTTTCCAGGCGGCCCGTAGAGAAACATCGCCTTGCCCGCGTTCACCGCGGGCCCGAGCTGCTCGAGCACGTGATCCTTGATGATCAGGTTCGAGAAACCGCGGCGCAGCCGCTCGCGATCGATGTATCCGCGGACCGCCGCCAGGGCGCGCAGCTCTTCGACGTAGGCCGCGAGCGGCACGGGCGCCGGCCCGATGTACTGGTTGACGTCGAGATACTGCCGCGCACGATCGCGGCCGACGTCGGTCAGCGCGTAGCGGAAGCCGGCGGTTCCGGAACCGGCCGAACCGCGCACTTCGAGCTGGAGCTCCGCGCGAACGTGCTCGATGATCGGCTCGAGAATGGTGTACGGCAGGCACAGGCGGCTCGAGAGATCGTGTCCGCTGAGTTCTCCGCCGTAGAGCATCTTCACGAGCAGCTGCTCGATCTGATTCGCGTACAGGCCCGTGTCGGCGAGCGTCCGCACGGCTTTCGGCGCCGGCGCCGCATTCGGCACGTCGAGGATGGAAGCAACAGCAGTCGCGGTCATTTCTGCGCCATCGGAACAATTACCTGGATGAACTTGATGGCGGCCGGGCCGATCGTCACGACCCAGACCGCCGGGAAGATGCAGAAGACGAGCGGAAAGACCATCTTGACGCCGGTTTTCGCGGCGGCTTCTTCAGCGCGCTGGCGGCGCTTGGTCCGCAGCGTTTCGGAGTGCACGCGCAGCGACTGCGCGACGCTCGTGCCGAACTTGTCGGTCTGCACCAGCATCGCCACGAGCGACGCCACATCGTCGACGCCGGTCCGCTCGGCGAGGTTCTTGAGCGCCTCGGATCGCGCCTTGCCGGCGCGCAGCTCGAGGTTGATCAGCCGCAGCTCGTCGGACAGGTCCGCGTGCGCGAACGCCAGCTCCTGACCGACGCGCTGAATCGCCTGATCGAGACCGAGGCCGGCTTCGACGCTCACGACGAGCAGATCGAGCGCATCGGCCAGCCCGAGCCGGATCTTGTGCTGGCGGCGCTTCGCCATGCGCGCGAGCGCCATGCCCGGAACCACGTAGCCGACGCCGCACGCGCCCAGGGCCACGAGAAGGTTGGGCGGAAGAAAGATCGGCAGCGAGAACACAAGGAAGCAGAGCAGCGCAAAACCCACGCGGACGCCGAAGAAAATCGCGACCGCTTCGTTGCGTCGATATCCGGCGCAGACGAGCCGCTGCTGCAGCTTGCCCATCTCCGAGGGCGAGCGCGGCACGAGCTTGCCGATGCGCGAGAGCGCGTCGGCGATGACGTGCTCGCCGTTGCCGTCGGGCACGATCGGCACGATGCGGTCGCCGGCCACCTCGCCGAGCCGCTGCTCGATGGTGCCCGTCGCACCAGATGAAAACATCAGTCGCCGCTCGCCGCGACGAGCAGCGACACGAACGCAAACGCCAGTACCGGAATCAGCATCGTCACCGCTATACCTCGATCTTGATCACGTAGCGAATCCAGAAGAAGCCGATCGTCTGCATGATCATCGCGATGATCAGCATCATCTGACCCAGGCGCTCACGGAACAGCAAGTTCATGTGCTCAGGGTTGATGAACGACAGCGCGACGGCCAGCGCCGCGGGCAGCGCGACGAGCACGTAGCCGGTGAAACGGCCGTGCGCGGTGTGCACGCGAATCTGCCGCTGGATCTTGAAGCGCTCGCGCACGACGTGGGCGAGGTTGTCGAGAATCTCGGCAAGGTTGCCGCCGGTGTCGCGCTGGATCTGCACGGCGGTGACGAAGAAGCGCACGTCGAGGCTCGGCACGCGCTGCGCCAGCTGGTCGAGCGCGTCGCGAAGCGGCAGGCCGAAGTTGTGCTGATCGAACGCCTTCTTGAACTCGGGACCGACCGGGTCCCGCAACTCGTCGGCCGCCATGCCCATCGCGGTCTGGAACGCATGCCCGGCGCGAATGGCGCGGGAGATCAAATCCAGCGCTTCCGGAAACATCTCTTCGAACTTCTTCATCCGGGCCGTACGACGGTTGAAGAGGAACATCGTCGGCGCGGCAAGGCCAAATGGCGCGGCGGCGAGCGGCGCCCACCACGGCCGTGCGAAGCGTGGCGAGCAGCGCGGCGGCAGCGCCGAGCGCGAGGCTGATCACGAGAATTCCGCTCGGCGTGACGCGTATGCCGGATTGTTCGATGAGTCTGTTCAGCGATGAGCCCGCAGCCGAGACGGCTGACCAGCCGATCGATTGCCGGCAGCGGGCCTTCATGCTGGTGCGCAACGACGGTGCCGTCGCCACCCTCGACGGCAGTTTCGTCGATCGCGACGTCGCGGATGCGCCGTTCGAGCTGACGTCCCGCGAAAATCGCCGGCAGGTACGTGACGCCCGCGTAGCCGCCGATGATGCTGCCCGCGACGACGATGAACGCGAGGACTGGCAGCAGCATCAGCGGACCTCCGTCACGCCTTCGAACATGTCGGGCGGCAGGTGGATGCCGGACATCTTGAGGCGCTCGCAGCACTTCGGCCGCACGCCGGTCGCGCGGAAGCGGCCAATCACCTTGCCGTCCTGCGTGATGCCCATCTTCTCGAACACGAAGATCTCCTGCATGGTGATGACGTCGCCTTCCATGCCGGTGATCTCCGAGATCGCCGACACCTTGCGGGTGCCGTCGCTCAAGCGCGTCTGCTGCACGACGAGCTGAATCGCCGACGCGATCTGCTGCCGCATCGCGCGCTCGGGCAGGTTCGTGGCGCCCATCGCGATCATCGTCTCGATGCGGGTCAGCGCGTCGCGCGGCGTGTTCGCGTGCACGGTCGTCAGCGAACCGTCGTGGCCCGTGTTCATCGCCTGCAGCATGTCGAGCGCTTCTTCGCCGCGGACCTCGCCGATGACGATGCGATCGGGCCGCATACGAAGCGCGTTGATCACGAGCTGCCGCTGGCGGATGGCGCCTTTGCCTTCGACGTTCGGCGGCCGCGTCTCGAGCCGCGCGACGTGCTCCTGATGCAGCTGCAACTCGGCGGCGTCCTCAATCGTGACGATGCGCTCGCGCTCCGAGATGTAGCTCGACAGCACGTTCAGCAGCGTCGTCTTGCCGGCGCCGGTGCCGCCGCTGATCAGGCAGTTCAGCCGCGCCTTGACGCAGTGCGCGAGGAAATCGAGCATCGGCCGCGTCGAGCGCGCGAAGCGTGACGAGATCGTCCGCGCGCAGCCGCTCGGCCGGAAAACGGCGAATCGAAAGGAGCGGACCGTCCACCGCGAGCGGCGGGATGATCGCGTTGACGCGCGAACCGTCGGCAAGGCGCGCGTCGACCATCGGCGAGCTGTCGTCGACGCGTCGGCCGACGCCGCTCACGATGCGGTCGATGACGCGCAGCAGATGCTTGTCGTCCTGAAACGTCGCCGTCACGCGCTCGAGGATGCCGCCGCGCTCGACGAAGACATTCTTGTGCGTGTTGACGAGGATGTCGTTCACCGTCGGATCGCGCAGCAGCGGCTCGAGCGGTCCGAGGCCGAACACGTCGTCGATCAGTTCGGCGACGAGCGTTTCCCGCTCCGACAGGCTGAGCGGCGTCGCCTCGCCGGAGAGCAGCTCGCCGACCAGGCCGCGGATTTCACTCTCCGCGCGCGACCGCTCGGCCTGCGCGAGCGCCTCGAGATTCAGGCGATTCAGCAGCTTGCGGTGAACGTTCGCCTTGAGCTCGAGGTATTGCTGGCGCGGCGGCGCGGCGGCAGACGAAGCGAGGGCCATGGCCATGAGTGGTTACCAGAGCGATGCCAGCTTCTCGATGCCGAGCAGGCTCCGCTTGCCGACCATCGTCGGCGCGGGATCCGCGCTGGGATCGAGAATGCGGCGGGTGAATGAATCGAACTGCGATGCGATATCGGAGTTGCCCGTCAGCGCGAGCGGCACGCCCGAATTGAGCGCCGTCGACACCGTCTTGTAGTCGCTCGGGAACGTATGGTGAATCGGATGGCCGAGCGCCTGTTCGATCTGCTTCGGCGGGAATCGGGTACGGCTCGGCCGCGCGGTTCAGCAGGAAGCGCACGCGTTCGCCGCAGGCGCCGAGCTGCCGGACGCGATCGAGCAGCCGCTGCGCGTTGCGGATGGACGGCACGTCGGGATTGGCGACCAGGAACATCTGATCCGCCGTATAGAGCGCCGCGACGGTGCACGAGTTCACCTGACTGCCGGCGTCGACGATGATGTATTCGTACTGGCGCGCCAGGATCCGGAACAGCTCCTCGATGGCGCCGCCGTCCTGCGCGCCGGGACGATCGAACTGATCGGATCCCGCGAGAATCTCGAGCCCCGACTTGTGCTTGACGACGAGCTCGCGCAGGAACTCGCGATCGAGCCGGTGCATGTTGTCGATGGCGTCGAGCAGGCTGTAGCGCTGACGGACGCCGAGGAAGAGGGCAACTTCTCCCAGGCCCGGCTTCGAGATCGACGATCACCGTCGATTTCTTGCTGAGGCGCGACAGCTCCACGCCGCAGTTCACCGCCATGGTCGTCGTGCCTGCGCCGCCTTTGGCGCCGAAGAACACGAGCGTCGTGGCGGAGGGACGCGCGCCCTGCGCGCGTTTCGCGGCGCGCGGCGGTGCGGCGAATCGCGCCGTAGAACGTTTCGTCGGGCGGCGGCCACGTGAAGAATTCGTTCGCGCCCGCGCGCATCGACTCGACGATGAGGTCGGGCTCCGCGGCGAGCGCGACGGCAAAAATGCCGGCGCCAGGCGCCGCGGCGCGCTGGCGCTCGATGCCGGCCATCGCCGACGAGGCATCTCCGCGGATGTCGACGATGATGACGTCGGGCGACGTGCCGTCGCGGGCGAGACGCTCATCGAGCAGGCTGACCGGTATCGCGCCGGACCGGAGCATGCGCCCGATGTGCTTCTTGAACGCGTCGTCGTTCGAGATGATCTGTCCGATGAGTTGCGCCATCGTCTAGCGATCCTTGGGAGTTTTCTTCGCGAGCTCCGCCTGATACGCGTCCTGCGCTGCCTTCAGCTTCGCGGCGGCCTCGTCGACGACCTTCTGCTGCTTCTTGTCGATCTCGGCCTGCTTCTTGGCCTGCTCGCGGTCGCGCTCAGCCTGCTCTTTGGCGAGCTTCGCCTGGTGTTCCGCTTCGACCTTGGCCTTCTTGCGATCCTCTTCGGCCTTCTGGGCCGCGAGCTTCGCGTCGCGCTTGTCCTGTTCCGCCTTCAGGCGCTGCGCCGCGGCGTCGCGCTCGGCTTCTTCTTTCCGCGCGCGCGCGAACATCTCCTGCTCTTTCTTGGTCAGAGGACGCGCTGGCGCGGCGGTCGTCTCCACCGGCTTCGCCTGAACGGCGTCGACCGGCTTTGCCGCGGGCGCAGCCGCCTGCGGTTGGAGCGCGATGGGCTTCGAAGGCACCACGCCGGTCGACGCCGTCGAGGGCGCCGACGCGTTCGTCACGGGACGCCCGTCGGATTCAGTGCGGACATCGCGGCAGCCGCGGCAGCCGGGATCCGTCGACGGCAGCGGCGCTGGCGTCGCGACGGGGTCGCGGACGCCTCGGGTCGGCGTCGCCCATGCGCTTCGTGCCTTCGAACGCCGGCGGCGGCACTTCGTGGGTCTTCTTGTCGGGCAGCGCCGGCAGGTACTGCTCCGGCGTTTTCGGCATGCTCCGTCGTCACGCCGGACGAGTTTCTCGGCAGAATCTCGGGCGTGATCATCACGACCAGCTCGGTCTTGTCCTTCTGCGACACGCGGCTCTTGAACAGCTGACCGAGGATCGGGATGTCGCCGATGCCCGGGAATCTTCTGCATCGTGTTGGTCACGGTGTTGTCGAGCAGCCCGGCGATCGCGAAGGTCTGGCCGTTCATCAGCTCGAGCTCGGTTTCGGCGCGGCGCGTGCTCAGGGCCGGAATGCGGAAGCCCTGCAGCGTGACGCCGTTCGCGAAGTCGAGCGTGCTGACCTCGGGCCGCACCTTCAGGTGGATGCGATCGCCGTTGACGATCGGCGTGAAGTTCAGACGGATGCCGAACTCCTTGAACACGCACGTGATCGCCACCGAGCCGCCGCTGCTGCGCTGCGCGACCGGCACCGGGAATTCGCCGCCGGCGAGGAAGCTGGCTTCCTTGCCGCTCTCGGCGACCAGGTTCGGCTCGGCGAGCGTCTGGAACAGACCCTTGGTCTGCAGCGCCTTGATGTCGACGCCGAGCTGATGCTTCATGTCGAACAGGAACACGTTCATGAAATCGCTGAACGTCAGCGTGTTCGCGTTGCTGCCCTGCGCGTCGAAGGTCGGCGCGGGCTGCTGCTGCGTCGTCGTGCGGCCCAGGACGCTCTTGATAGCCGTTCGGGCCGGTGAAGAGCTGCGTGCCGAGCTCCATCATCGCCGTGCGGCTGACCTCGGCGAAGCGGACGCGCAGGAGCACCTGATTGGACGCGGTGCCTTCGCGGATCTGGAGCAGGTTGACGACCTCTTCCTTCTTGTCCACGTAGCCGGCCGCGACGTCGATCGCCTTCTCGGCGACCTCTTTGCTCGTGACCGATGCCCGACAGGACGATCGACTTGCCGTTGCTCGCGGCGCGCAATCGACTCGCCCGGGAAACAGCGGACTTGACCTGTTCGTTCAGGCGGGCGAGGTCGCGCTGCACGACGACTTCGAACCGGCGGATGCCGCCGGCGCGATCCCACACGAACATCGAGATCGTGCCGGGCATCTTGCCGTTGATGAGCAGCTCGTTCGGCGACGTGACCATCGCGTCGGCGATGTCGGCGCTCGTGAGCGACACGCGCGCGATCGGCGTGCCCAGGTCGAGCACCATCGATCGACCCACCATCAGCCGCACGTCGCTGACGCTGACGTCGTCGGCGGCGAAAATGGGCCCGCCAAGAATCACAATGAACAGGACGAACAGGCCGAGCCGGCGCATGTCAGTTCTCCTGGCGCACGACCTCGTGCGCCCGTTTATCTCCGCGGATGATTTCAACGGTCGGCAGCGTGGGCAGCCGCCACCGGCATCGGCGGAGTGGTATTCGGCAGCGTCTTCGGGTGCGCGGCGCGCGGCGTGGAGACGTTCATGCCGAGCAGCGCCGCAGGTCGAATGCCGCGGGTCTGCGTCGTGCCTTTGTCCAGCGGATTGCGAAGCGCGAGCTGAATCTTGCCTTCGCTGCTCGCGAGCGTGAGCCGCTCGGCCTCGTCCGGATCGACGAGCAGGGTGACGACGCTCACCGGCATCGGCTTGTTTTTCTCGGTGTCGCGTTCGATCTTCGTGCCGGCGGCGAGCACCTGCACGTTCGTGAGAATCACCTTGGACGTCATGTCCTGCTTCTGGTCGGTCGGGCTCACGGTGGCGACGACGTCGACGCGCGTGCCCGGGAGCACGTAGCCGGCGACGCCGATCACTTCGTTCACGCGAACCGACACGGCGCGCAGCCCCGGCGTAATCGCGGGCGGCAGGCCGGCGCCAGCTTCCTTCGACGCGAGCTTCATCGGCAGGATCGGCTCGTTCTGAATGACCGGCAGAATCAGCCCGCGGCCGATCACTTCGTTCGGGTCGCTGATCGCGGTCGACGGCACGGCGTTGGCCGGCCAGTCGATCGACGCGGATCTCGTCGCGACCGAGCTCCGCGCCGACGTCCAGGTCGGCCGCGGCGACGACGACCGGACGGGTCGGCATCGTGACGGTGCGTCCCGGAATCTTCTGCACGTAGTTATAGGTCGCCAGAGCGAAAGCGCCCCCAGCGGTGACGGCGAGAACGAGAACGATGAAAACGCGCGCCCGGGTCATATGCGTTGTCCTTTACTAAGCTTCGTTTCGTGCAGCGCCATGTTCATCGCGCCGTGGCCTTATCGTCAGAGGCCCAGCGCGGCCGCCAGCGCGCCAACGGCAATCGCTGGAGCGTAGGCGAAGCGGTTGTCCGCTGATCGCATGTTCAATCTCCGCCACATTCCCGCCCGCCGTCGTCACCAGCGACGCGGTCCGTTCGAGCGTCACGTTCAGCCGCCGGCGCCGAATGGCGACGGCCGTCGCGAGGAGGCCGCCTGTGAGCGCCGTGTAGACGAAGGCGACCAGCATGCCGGTCGGCCCGAGGAGCGTGCCGACCGCGGCGAACAACTTCACGTCTCCGGCGCCGGTCGCGCCCAGCACGTGGCCCGGCAGCATGAGCGCCAGGCCGACGGCGAGCCCGGCGAGCGCCGCCGGAACGCTGACCCGCGACACATGGGTCGCGGCCAGCATCAAACCTGTCGCCGCCGTGCCGAAGGTCAGTGACGTTCGGCACCCGGCGAGTTTTCAAATCGACGACGACGCTTGCGCCGCCGCTGGTAGCAAGAACCGCAAGGGCTGCGACGTCAGACATTCTGCGCAATCGACTGCCACGTCGAACCAATCGACTGCCAGAAGCCCTGGCCGGCTGCGCCGACCGAGGTCACGGCGGCAATCGCCACGACGGCGATGAGCGCCATGAGCAGCCCGTACTCCATGAGGTCCTGACCTTCATCACGGCTTACGAATCCGCCGATCGTCGTGAACAGTTGATGCATCAGGGCTCCGTTTTCCGGCGGCCGGCACCCGGGTTGGGTGCCGGCCACTGGACACCGAATCGTTACGCCGCCTTCGCGAGCGCGGTCGCGATGTTGCCGAAGATCGTGTTGACGCTGCTGCCGGCCGATGTAATGGCCACGACGGCGACGAGCGCGATCAGCCCGACGAGCAGCGCGTACTCGAGCAGGTCCTGTCCTTCGGTCTCACGCACGAACGAATTGAAGCGATTCATCAGACTCATCACACATCCTCCTGTAAACGTAAACGTCGATTACGCCGCTTTTGCGAGTGCGGTGCCGATGTTCGTGAAGATCGTGTTGACGCTCGACCCCGCGGAAGTAATCGCTACGACGGCCACGAGCGCGATCAAACCGACGAGCAGCGCGTACTCCAGAAGGTCCTGTCCTTCGGTGTTCTGCGCGAGCTGCCGTAAACGATTCTGAAACGTCATCATTTCCTCCTGCGCGCCTTCAGCGCGCTCTGTAACTGTGCGAAATAAGGCCACGCGTTCAGTGCGTTCGCGTGCTGCAGGTGAGCAAGGGCAACGGCTGTGCCACGGCTGCCCGCGGCGGCGCTCAAAGTGCTGAAACGACACGGCCCCATTGGTGTTTTTCGCGATCGGGTCGCGGCTGCCGACCGGCGTGCCGCGGAGCCGATCGGAGCCCGAAACGCCGCACAATCGTAATGACGCCGTCGAATTTCGTGGCGCCCTCGCGGTCGCAAAACGGAACACGGCGCGCAAATGCGCAGAAGATCGCATTCGAGCATGCGGAATAGAAGTTGCGATATGACGGAATCAGAACTGGTACTGAAGGGAGCGGGACAAACGATGCGGCGGGCGTGGTGGACTGAAACGTTCGTGTCGATAGGGTGCCTGGGCGCGCTCATTGCGACGCTCGCCTTCTTCGACGAGCGTGTGCGTCAGCAGCTCCTCGAGCTCGGCTCGAATCCGAGATCCAATGGCCTCGTTTACGGCACCGGTCGTCTCCACGCGTTCGTCTCGATGCTGCTACTACGTCGCGCGCGATCAGAGCCAGCAGCACACGGTGCTGATGGCGTTCGCGATCGCCGCGATCGTGCTCTTTATTTTCATGCTTCGAAGCTAACATGCCGCTGATTCTCGCGATTGAACCCGATAAACGACAGGCCGCGCACATCACGTCGATGGCGCGCCATCGCCTCCATGCCGAGCTCGTGCTGGCTGTGTCGGCCGAGCGCGCGCTCGCCGCACTCGGCGACCGCATCCCCGACCTGATCCTGACGCCCGCGCTACTGCCGCCGCAGGATGAAGCGGCGCTCTCCGAACGCCTCCGTCAGCTCGATGAGCGCGCTGCCCACGTGCAGACGCTCACGATTCCGCTGCTCGCGGCGCCCGGACGCACCTCTCCGGCGCGTGGCATGCTCGCGGCGCTGCGGCGCGAACGCCCGGGATCCTCGGCCGATGGCTGCGATCCGGCGGTCTTTGCCGAGCAAATCACCGCATATCTCGAACGGGCCGCGATCGAACGGCAGGAACATCATCGGGCCCACGGCGACGAGAGGGTCGCAGTCGACGCGCCCGCCCCCGTGCATGCGGAACCGGTAACTACCGGTGACCCGATGGCGGCGTTCGAACCGGAACGCGTGTCCGAACAGGAGCCAGCACATGTAGAGCGGGGGCACGTCGAACCAGCATTTGCTGCGTCCACCGTCGTCGAGCCCACGTACGTCTACCGAGACGACCTGCCGACAGTCGCCGACGAGCCGGCTGCGGACTTCTTCGCCCGCACCACTGATGGCGTTCTGGCGACGGAAGCCATGGCTGCCGACGAGCCGCCGGAATTCGAGATCGTCGCGGTCGCTGACGAGCCCGACGAGACTGCCGAGGAGGACGAGGCGGTCGACGAGATCGACCTGGCGCCGTTCCTGGCCGAAGGCCGCTCGCGAAACGTCGACCCGGCGAACGCCGCGGCCTCGATCATGGCCGCTGTCGCCGCGGCCGAGCGCCTCACGACGTCGGCACCGGAACAACCGGCGGAGCCGGCCGAAACGTGGACACCGCGCCGCTTCGGTGCTCAGCCCGTCTGGCCGGCGCTCGAGGGCGTCGAGGCGGAAGCGGCCACAGCGTCATCTGGGGCGGCCGCAAACGCCGCCGCGGACCCCACGCCGCTCAAGAAGAGACGCTCCAAGAAGAATCCGCTGCAGGATGAGTGGGGCTTCTTCGATCCCGCGCAGTGCGGGTTCGCCGCGCTCCTGGCCAAGCTCGAAGAGATCACCGAAAAAGACGACATCCGCTCCGCTTAGACTTTCTCGGCGCGCCGACTTTTCTTACTGCTCGCGGGGCCCCACCTCCGCTCGATGACGCCTCGCGCCGTTGCGCTCGGCGTTTCCAGAACAGAACGTCACAGTGGGCCCACACACACCACTCACACGATCACGCCAGCGATTGCCTTTGTGATCTTCGTGGCCTTTGTGGTTCGGCGGTCGACCCTCGTTCTTACTTGCTCAACCGCACGATCTCGTTCTGAATGCCCTGGAACGCCGGCGCCACGTCGGCGGCAGTCGCAGCGTAGAAGTACTTGCCGTCGAGTTGCGGCGCGCCCTGGTGGTCGGCCGAGCGCTTGTCGTTGGAGATGCGCATCAGGATGCTCTCGGGCGTCTCGGGAATCGTGCCCAGCAGGTCTTGCACGAGGTAGCCCATCCCGATCGTGTAGATGCGAATCGGATAGTCGCCGGTATCGTTGCGCGCCGCGTCGGCGATGATCTCGAGGACGTTACGCGCCGCGTTGTTGATGTTCCAGACCTCCGCCGGAAACTTGCCGGTCGCCGACATCGAAGTGCCGCAGCCCGCGCGCGGCGTTCTGCGCGACGCCGTTGACCTTGCAGCGTCGCCGACTGCAGCTGGAAACGACGTCGGGATGCCCGAACTGGCGTGGTGCGTGTGCCATGTCGTCGCCGGCATCCACGGCAATGCCCCGATGGTCGTCGTCGAGTTCCACGGAACCGTCGCGCTGTACGACGGGCTCGCGCGTTCCCGACTGCGTATCGTACAGCCCGTCGATGTGCGGGCTGTCCCAGGTCTGCGAATCCGGATCGTTGGCGTTGTGCGGGAAGTCCCAGGTTCTCAGCGACTTTGCCGTCGCCGAACCATCCCAATTCGCGGGAACGCCGTTCGACGCGCCGTCGGTGAAGAGCACGATGATGCGCAGCCCGGACTGTGTGCCCGCCTGGCACCGTGCGCAGCTGGTCCCATGCCACGATACAGGCCTTCGACCATCAGCGTGCTGCCGCCGGGCAGCGTCGACGGGCACGTCGGCTTCGAGCGTCGCCTTGTCGAACCCGCGGCTGGCAGGCATCGGATAAATCACCGACGCGCCGTTGCCGAACTCGACGAGCGACATGCGGTCGTGGGCCGCGTCGAACGTATCGATGAAGGCGACCGTCGCGTCGTGCACCGCCGTCCACTTCGAGCCGATCGAGCTGGAGACGTCCAGCACGAGCGACAGGTCCACCATTCGCCTCTGCGCCTGGCCGGTGCTCGTGACGGTCACCTGCGTGAAGTTCGCGAGCTGCATGAAGGTCGTCGGCAGAATCGGCGGACGCGGTCACGGTGACCGTGTTCACGCCGCTCGCGGTATCGGTCGTGAGCGAGAAGAAGCTTGGGTCCGTCGCCGGATCCGTGACCGACGAGATGCCCATGTAGCGTCGTCGGGAAGTTCGCCTGGAAGATTCGCGTCGCCTCCGCCTTCGGAGCGCCGCTATTGAGATTCCGCGCGGCGGCCAGCGCAGCGCCGTCGACCGCCTTGGTCAACTGCGCTTTCACCACGTAGGCGCGGCCGGTGTCGACCGCGAGGCCCGTGAAGATCAGCAGCACGGCCAGCAGCGCTGCCATGTACACGAGCGCGAACCCTTCCTGGCCGGAGGGATTGGATGCATGTCTCGTCATGACGATGCCCTTCGAAAACATTGAAGCCACGCGGCGTTTAGAAATACGCGATCGAATAGAGCGTCTGCGGCAGCGTCAACCCGAAATTGGTCGAGCGGCGTGAGCAGCGTGTGCCCCGTGTAGATTTCAGTGACGTAGATCATCCCGCCCGTCGTGACCAGAAGGCCGGGCGGCATGTTCGTGACCTGAAGGTTCGCGTCGGTGTCGGCGTTCGGCGGCCTGGTAGTCGGGCGCGCCGCCGAACGAGCCTGGTCCCGCGAGTGGTGAGCTTGCTCGTCCCCGGATACGTACCGGTACGAGAATCGCTGATACAGGATGTTCTGGTTGAAATTGGTCGTTGCCGCGACGTCGCGCCCCGCTTGAGCACCGAGAAAATCACCGTCGACGAGCCGTCGTTGAAGTTCAGCGGCCGATCGCTCATGTTCTTCATCGCGGTGACGGCATCCTGCAGCGAGACGTTGCGCGAGATGAGGTTCGACCCTTCGCGCGTCGCTTTCGTGACGACGTGCGCGTCGAGCAGCGCGTAGCTGAACTCGACCACGCCAAGTACCAGCACGACGACGAGCGGCATGATCAGCGCGGTTTCAACCACTGCCTGGCCGTCGCACGCCAGCAGTCTGCGAAGTGTCGCCTCATTGGAACCTGCTCTCGTTCTTCATCGTGGAGTTCACTGAAAAATGGATCTGGCCGTTCGTGAAGAATGGCCAGAGCAGCGGGGTCATGATGTTCCACGTGTAATCGACGGTGACGCGCTCGAGCTCGTCGGTGCTGCCCGCGCCGCCGGCGGTCCACGTGCGTGCCGCCGATCGGCATGTGGCTGAACGTGAACGCGCTGTCGTCGAGCGTCAACGTCGGCGTCGCATCACGCATCGCCGCCCTGATCGAATCCTCGCGCGTGGCCGTGCCGGTGACGTTGCCGGTGACGCCGAATCGGGTCGCCTGGCTCACGCCGTTCTCGAGCGCGAGATACACGTAAAAGAGCGACGAGAACTCGCAGATGCCAAACGTCAAGAGTAGAAGCAGCGGCGTAATCAGCGCCGCTTCGACGAGGCTTGTGCCTTTCGAATCCTTCAGGCGCCGGAAGACGCGATGTGAAACACGGCGTGTCATACACCTTCCTATCCGACGGTTTTCGAGTGCTCTGGCCTCGAACGGTGCAGCCCTTGTGCCAGTGCGCCCGAATTACAAGGCTGCGCCGCGCGGCGACGAATCTGTACGTCTACGAGAGCTGCGCGCACGCCTTTCACAAATCAACGAACCACGTTTCTCTGCGCGCCGACTTCGCTAAAGAGCGATCGACTCGCCACTTAGCGGATCGACCGCCGGCCTTCTTCTCGTCGACACCGACTGAGCACGCGCCACGACATCAGAAGGCGTCAGCCACGTACGCTCACGGTCCGTTCCAACGCGCAGTCGACCGACGGAGGAAAGTGCAATCCTGATTACCAACCGCGTGAGATCCATTCCGGTACATGGGTTGCGCCGCATTCCTGCCGCAGTTACCGGCCATTCCGTAAGTCGTTGATTCGAGACACCTGGCGTTGAACTCGTAGCAGCTCTTGCCCCTGAGGCGGTCGGCGCACCATGCAGAAACTCACACCAGGCGACATCGTCCACGCGCGAAGACGACGATGGCGGGTTGCGGAGGTGCGCAGATACGAGCAATGCGAGCTCGTGACGTTGGCGGGCGCCGACCCGGCGACGGCCGGCATCACGCGACGTGTCATCACGCCATTCGAGACGATCGAACCGGTGAATCGAGTGCACGCGACTGAAGCGGGTCGGCTTGCGCCGATGGCGGCGCGGGTGCCGCGCCCTCGTTGCCGGCGTCGCACCGCCGGCCGCGGTTCGCTGCGCCCGAAACGCACAGATCGAACTGCTGCCGCATCAACTCGAGCCGGCGCTGGCGATTGTGCGCGGCCTCGGCACGCGGATTCTTCTCGCCGACGAGGTCGGCCTCGGAAAAACCGTGCAGGCAGCGCTCGTGGTCGCGGAGCTGCGCCTGCGCGGCGCCGCCGATCGGGTGCTGATCCTCACGCCGGCCGGTCTGCGCGAACAGTGGGCGGAGGAGTTGCGGGCGCGCGTCGACTTCGACGCGTGCGTTCTCGACGCCACGAGCGTCCGGCGGAAACAGGCGACGCTGCCACTCGACGTCAACGCGTGGCAGACGGTGCCGATGGCGATCGCATCAATCGACTACGTGAAACGGCCGGACGTTTTTCGCGCGGTCGCCACCTGCCACTGGGACGTGCTCATCGTGGACGAAGCGCACAACGTCGCGGCGGAGAGCGAGCGGCACGACGCAGTCGCGTCGCTCGCGGAGCGAACGCCTTACGTGCTGGCTCCTTACCGCAACGCCGCACAACGGCGACAGGCAGGCGTTCGCTTCGCTCTGCAACCTCGGAATGCTCGATGGCGACCGCGCGCTCCTTTTTCGCCGCACTCGCGCCGACGTACGCGCGGGCGCTGTGCGCCGCGTCCACCACCTGCACGTGCGGAGCACCCGCACGGAGATCAGAATGCACGCGCTTCTTGCCCGGTTCATCCGCGCCGCACGGCGCGAGCACGGCGACGGCATCTCGCTCGCCGCATCGGTGCTGCAGAAGCGGGCGCTGTCGAGCGCGCACTCACTCGGACGGACGATCGGCCGAAGGCTCGACGTGCTCGACTCGGGCGTAAATGGCCGGACGCAGCAATTATTCCTGCCGCTCCCTGACCTCTCGGGCGAGCTCACGCCAGCCGACGATGAGCCGGCGTGGAGCGCGGAATTGGAACTTTCCGACCCCGCAGTCGAACGACAGCTGTTGCGTGACCTTGCCGCCGCGGCGCGCCTTGCGAGCCGGCGCGAGAGCAAGATTGCGGCGCTCGCGCGCCTTCTGCGCCGGGTTCGAGAGCCCGTGCTCGTGTTCACCGAATTCAGAGACACGCTCGTTCATCTTCGCGACTCGCTTGCGTGCCCGGTCGCCATTCTGCACGGCGGCCTCGATCGCGCCGAGCGGTCCGCGGCGTTAAACGCGTTCTCCAGTGGAAATGTCGCGGCGCTCCTTACGACCGATGCCGCCGGCGAAGGACTCAATCTCCATCACGCGCTGCCGCCTGGTCGTGAACCTCGAGCTGCCGTGGAACCCGATGCGCCTCGAACAACGCATCGGCCGTGTCGATCGGATCGGGCAGCGCCGGACTGTGCACGCCGTCCACTTCATTGCGAAAGACAGCGTCGAATCGCGCATCCTCAATCGCTTGCGCGACCGCGTCGCCCGAGCGCGTCACGACATCGGCGCGCCGGATCCAGTGGGTCTCGACGATGAACGCGCGGTCGCCCGGTTCGCGATCGGCGCGGCGGCTGACGTGGCGACCGTCGGTACGTCCGTTGCCCCGCCAGCGCTCGATGTTCCGGACCTCCAGCTGGACGCGGTGTGCGAAGCAGCGCGAATTGGCGCGTCACGAGCGCGCGCGGTCGATTTGGACGCGGCGCAGGGCGCTCTCCTCAGGAGCATGCCTGCCTGGGTCGCGAATTCTCGCCGACGAGCCACACGCGAGGCGCTTGCCGGCCGAACGCTGCTCATCTACGAAGCGACCATGGAAGACGGCCTCGGCGGAATCGCCGAATCGATGTTGGTTCCGGTCATGTGCTCACCTCGGATTGCGGCGACCGCACTTGATAACGCCGCCGTGTCGCATGAACGCAACGTCGCGGCGCGAGTCGAACGTGCCCTTCGGCCGTGGCGCGAGCAGGCGCGATGCACACACCTCGCGTTCACCTCCAGACGCCTGGCACGCGAAAGGGCGATCGCCGGCGTTGGGGACCGCCGAATCAGCGCTTATTCAACCGGGGCTGTTCGATCGCCGTGCCGAGATTGGGAGCGAGCGTCTCGCTGCCGCACATCAGGAGGAGACCGACGAACGAAGCGAACGCATCGGCCGGATCGCGCAGTCGGCCCTCGTCGTTCACCAGGACGCGCGGCTGCTGTTGGTCCTCACGTCCTAGCGATGCTGCCCGGCTTCGGCGGTCACCTCATCTCGGAGTTGTTTCTCGAGCGGCAGATCCTCGAAGGCAACGCGATCCGCTGAGGACGCGGGAAGCGCACGGCGGGCACTCATCGCCTGGCGCAGAAAGACCGCAGACCTCGGCCCCGCGTCGAGCGTCCGGGCCATGCTCGAAACCGGCGCCGCGCCGCTCGTTGCGCTGCTCGGCGGCGATACACCTTCTTCTATTGAGCCTTTCGACCGCGGTCTCTCGGCGATTGCCCGGTTCGACGGAGCGGCAGTCGCACTGGTCGTCACGACGTGGGGCGGGCACCTGGATCCGTTGTGGCGCTCGGCGATCGCGGCGGCTCTGAATCACGCCGCGGCGTGGTCGCTGCTGTTCAACGGCTCGCACCTTCGGATCGTCGACGCTCGCCGTCTCTACTCGAAACGCTTCGCAGAATTCGATCTGGACCTCGCGGCAGACGATGAGCGCGCGTTTGCGGCGCTCTGGTCGCTCGTGCGCGCGGACATGTTTTCCGTCGGTACAGCGAATCTGCTGCTCGATGCGCTCGTGCGCGCTTCGGAGGGATACGCATCGGGCGTATGCCGGTCGCTGCGGGACGGCGTGCTGTCGGCATCGACCGACGTGCTCGCGGCACTGATGATGCGCCGAAGCCGGCGCGACGTGCCCGAAATCGACGCCGCGTTCGAGCAGTCGCTCACGATCGTCTATCGCCTGCTCTTCTTGCTTTTCGCCGAAGCACGCGGGCTCGTTCCGCTGTGGCATCCCGTATATCGGGAGAGCTACAGCATCGAAGCGCTGCGCGCGACGGCCGAGCAGCCGCACGGCACGACGGGTTTATGGGATGCGCTGCGCGCGATCGGCCGCCTCGCGCACGGCGGCTGCCGTGCGGGCGATCTGCGCGTGACGGCGTTCAACGGACGCCTGTTCGCGCCTTCCCGGACACCACTCGCCGAGCGCCGCGATCTCGACGACGACGCCGCCCGGCGCGCGATCGTCGCGCTATCGACGCGTCCGGCCGCCGGCGGCGGCGGACGCGAGCGAATTGCTTACCGCGATCTCGGCGTCGAGCAACTCGGCGCGGTCTACGAAACGCTGCTCGATTTCGAGCCGCGGGTCGCAGCGACGACGAGGTCGCCCAGCGACGCACGAAAACGATCACGCTCGCGCGCGGTTCGGTTCTACGGAAAGAAACGGCGAGCTTCTACACGCCGCAACCGCTGGCCGATTACCTCGTGCGCCGAACACTCGACCCGCTGACGTCGACGGCCACGCCCGACCGCATCCTCCAACTTCGCATCGTCGATCCCGCGATGGGCAGCGGCGCGTTTCTCGTCGCTGCATGCCGATATCTTGCGAGCGAGTACGAGGCGGCGCTCGTCGCGGCCGGCGGCTGCCATCAGGCGGACATCGGAGAGCCGGAACGTGCCGCCATTCGACGGACGATTGCGGAGCGGTGTCTGTACGGCGTCGACCTGAACCCGACGGCCGTGCAGCTCGGCCGCCTGTCGTTGTGGCTCGCGACGCTCGCGGCCGATCGACCGCTGACGTTTCTCGATCATCGGCTCGTCGCCGGCGACAGCCTGCTCGGCACTTCGGTTGCGACGCCTCCGGCACGCACCGCGACCGGCGAGGCGACGGCTCAACCGAAACCCTCCCGCTGTTTGCCAGACGCTGCCGCTCGAGCGCGCTGTTGCCGGCGCTCTGCCGGTGCGATTTTCGCTCGAGACGGTTCCCGAACGACACGCTCGAGCACGTGCGCGAGAAGGAGCGCGCGCTCGCCGCCCTCACGGCGCGCGGCTCCGCGCTTGTCGAGATGGAAACGCGTTGCGGACGTCTGGTGCGCCGCCTGGTTCGCGTCGAGCGGCGCACGACGTGCCGGCGCGCGCGTTTTCGGATCTGTCGGACGCGATCCTCTCCGCGACCGGCGCACTGCCGCCGCGAACCGCCGCGACGCTATCTCGACGCAGCGGAGCGCGATCGCCGCGCGCGCGCCGATTCTTTCATTGGGAGCTGGAGTTCCCCGAGGTGTTTTTCGACCGCGACGGCATCCGTCGCCCGACGCCGGCTTCGACGCGGTGATCGGCAATCCGCCGTGGGACATGCTGCGCGCCGACACGGGCTCGAGCGACCGGCGCGACGAATCACGGGACGACCTCGTCGGCGGTCGTGCGGTTCACGCGCGAGCCGGCGTCTACACGCGCGCAGTCCGACGGCCACGCGAATCGTTACCAGCTCTTCGCCGAACGCGCGATCGCGCTTGACCCGCCCCGGCGGACGCCTCGGCCTGGTGCTGCCGGCCGGCCTCGCGATCGACCGCGGCAGCGCCGCGCTCCGGCGCATGCTGCTGTCGCGGTGCCGACGTCGACGCGATCGTCGGCCTCGACAATCGCCGCGGCGTCTTTCCGATTCATCGCAGCGTCCGTTTTCTGCTGGTCACGGCGACGGCCGGATCGCCGACGCAGCACGATCGCGTGCCGGTTCGGCGAGCACGATCCGGCGGCGCTCGAGCAGATCGGCGATGACCCGGCGGCACGTCGACGTGGTTCCCGATCGCGATCACGCCGGCGCTGCTCGAGCGCATCTCGGGCGACGAGCTGACCATCCCGTGGCTCGAACGACCCGATCGATCTCGCGATCGTCGAGCGCGCCGCGGCGCTGTATCCGCCGCTTGGCAGCGAGCGACGGCTGGCGCGCGCGGTTCGGCCGCGAGCTGAACGCCACCGACGACCGCGACGCCTTCCGCGCGGCTGGCGCGGGACTGCCGGTCGTCGACGGCAAACATCTCGAGCCGTTTCGCGTCGACGTCGGCGCCGCCGCGCAGCAGCATCCGCGCCGCGCGATGCGGCGCGGCGCCTCGCGAGTCCGACGCGCACGAGCGGCCGCGACTCGCCTACCGCGACGTCGCCAGCGCCGACGAATCGCGCTGACGCTGATCGCCGCGGTGCTGCCGGCCGGCTGCGTCTCGACGCACACGGTCTTCTGCCTGCGGACGCCGCTGCCGCTTCGCGCGCAGCACTTCCTGTGCGGCATCTTCAACAGCCTGGTCGTCAACTTTCTGGTGCGGCTGCGCGTGTCGACGCACGTGACGACCGCGATCGTCGAGCAGCTGCCGATTCCGACCTGGTCGCAGCGCGCCGGCGGCGTGCCGGGAAATCGCCGCGCTCGCGCGCCTGCTCGCGAAGACGCGCGACCCGCGGCGTTCGCGCGCCTGAACGCACGCGTCGCGACGCTCTATCAGCTGACGCGCGACGAGTTCGAACACGTGCTCGACCACGTTCCCGCTGATTCCCCGCGAAGAACGCGACGAGTGCCTGAAGGCATTCCTCAGCCACAGAAGGCAGAGGCCACGAAGATGAACGGAGCCACAGAGTCACCGAGTCACAGAGATCAACACCGTCTGACGGCGCGCGAATCATCGGCTGCGCGATCGAAGTGCACCGACGTGCTCGGATCCCGGCTTGCTCGAAGTCGATCTACGAGACGGCTCTCACATCGAGTTCGACGACGTGGGCATCGGCTATCGACGTTCAGCGCCGATTCTCCGTGCTGACGAGACGCGCATCGGCCTACTCATCAACTTCAACTGACGTCTGCTGACGAACGGCGTCAGCGCTTGGCCCTGTAACGCGTCGCACTGCCGCGCAGCGGCGTGACAGACGAAAGGACGCAAAACGAACCAGTGAGCAGGGTCGTTGTCTTTCGGCCTTTCGTCGATCAGCGCGACCGGCTCCGCCGGTCGGTGGTGCGACGCTCGGCGTGACGCGCATCTCTCCGTGGCTCTGTGACTCTGTGGCCAATTTTTCACGTGATACAGTAGAATCCCGCTCGAATGGCCAACTACGGGTTCGCCATCGACCTCCGAAAATGCATCGGCTGTCACGCCTGCACGATCGCCTGCAAGGCCGAGCACGAGATTCCGGTCGGCGTGAACCGCTGCTGGGTCAAGACGGTCGAGAAGGGCACGTTCCCCGACACCCGCCGCTTCTTCTTTCCCGTCCTCTGCAATCAGTGCGACGACGCGCCGTGCGCGCGCATCTGTCCGACCAACGCGCTCTTCAAGCGCCGCGACGGCATCGTCGATCTGCACGGCGACTCGCTGCATCGGCTGCCGCGCCTGCATGGTCGCGTGCCCGTACGATCAGCTGTTCATCGATCCGAACACGCACACGGCCGAGAAGTGCAACTTCTGCGCGAACCGCGTCGAGAACGAGCTGCTGCCGGCGTGCGTGAGCGTCTGCCCGACCGAGTGCCGCATCTTCGGCGACCTCGACGATCCCGCGAGCGAGGTGGCGCAGATCGCGCAGCGCGAGGCGATCACGGTGCGCAAGCCCGAGAAGGGGACGCTGCCCGAAAGTGTTCTACATCGGCGCCGAGGAGAGCGTGATCCGCCCGAGATCGGCGACGCGGCCGTTCATCTACAAGGAAGGACAGGTGCTCCTGCGGCCGCTCGGCTCGCCCGAGCCGGATCCGCGCGCGGCCCGGGCGACGCCGCGCGTCGACTACGACTCGCCGCACGGCAAGCCGTGGGGCTTCGACATGGCGCTCTACCTGCTGACGAAGGGGATCGCGACCGGCGCGATGCTGCTGAGCGTGCTGCTCTGGCTGCTCGGCAACGACACGGCCGCTCGACGCGCATCGTCGGGCCCGGCGATCTCGCTCGTCTTCCTCGACGATCACGGCGATCATCCTCGTCGCCGATCTCGATCGGCCCGAGCGCTTCTACTACATCCTGATCGCGCCGAACTGGCGATCGTGGATGGTCTGGGGCGCGTACTTCCTGACCGCGCAAGGGCTGCTGACGACCGCTGTGGCTTGCGGCCGGCTGGTTCGGCTGGCAGCGGCGTGCTGACGTGCTCGCGCTGGCCGCTCGATCATCTGTTCGCTGCTGGCGACCGTGCTACACGGGATTCCTCTTCGCGCAGGGACTGGCGCGCGATCTCTGGCAGGGACCGCACGCCGCGATCGATCTCTTCGCGCAGGCGATCGTCGAAGGCGCGGCCGTGCTGCTCCTCGCGGCGCTCGTGCCCGGCGTCGCCGACCGATCCGCGGCGCTCGGCTGGATTCTGGCCGCCGCGCTCGCCGTCCACGTCGTGTTCATCGTGTTCGAGAACCTGCTCGCGCCGAGCCCGACGCGCCATCACGAGCTGGCGGTCGCGGCGATTCGCCGCGGCGCCTTCGCGCGGCTCTTCTGGGGCGGCGCGATCGCCGTGCGCCGTCGCTCAGCGTCGTCGCTGCGCCGTCGGCGACGATGCAATCAGGGCAGCATGGCGCTCGCGCTCGCCGCCGCTGCTCGCGCTGCCGGCAGCTTCGCGTGGGAATACATCTGGGTCGAGGCCGGCCAGAGCGTGCCGCTCGTCATGACGACGATGATGCTCAACGTTCCGCATCCCATCCCGATCCGTCGCGACGTGGGACGACTACGTCGACTTCGAGTCGACGAGCTGGCCGAAGAAGGACAAGCGCAACTACTGGATCATTCCGAGCATCTGCTTCAACTGCGAGTCGGCGTGCGGCATCCTCGCCTACGTCGACAAGGAGACAGCTGACCGTCCGCAAGATCGAGGGCAATCCGCTGCATCCCGGGCAGCCGCGGCCGCACCTGCGCGAAGGGCGTCGTCACGCCGAACCAGCTCGAGGATCCGGATCGCATCCTCTATCCGCTGAAGCGCGACGGCGAGCGCGGCGCGGGCAAGTGGCAGCAGGTGTCGTGGGACGAGGCGCTCGACGACATCGGCGGACGCATCCGCAAGGCGATCGTCGAGAACCGCCGGCACGAGATCATGTATCACGTCGGCCGGCCCGGCGAGGACGGCTACGCCAACCGCGTGCTGCAGGCGTGGGGCGTCGACGGCCACAACAGCCACACCAACGTCTGCTCCTCGTCGGCGCGGCTCGGCCATTTCCTCTGGTGCGGCAACGATCGGCCGTCGCCCGACTACGCCAACGCGCAGACGATCCTGCTGCTCTCGTCGCACCTCGAGACCGGCCACTACTTCAACCCGCACGCGCAGCGGATCATCGAAGGCGCAGTCGAACGGCGCGACGCTGATCGTGATCGATCCGCGGCTGTCGAACACGTCGGCGAAGGCGAACCTCTGGCTGCCGGCGTACTCGGGCACCGAAGGCGCGCTGCTGCTGGCGATGGTCAACGTGCTCCTCGACGAGGAGCTGTACGACCGCGAGTTCGTGCGCAACTGGGTGAACTGGCGCGACGTACCTGCGCGCGCGATCGGCCGGATCTCGCCGTCGACGTTCGAGAGCTTCATCGCCGCGCTGAAGGAGCTGTACGCGCAGTTCACGCCGGAGTTCGCCGCCGACGAGACCGGCGTCGCGGCGGCGCAGATCGTCGAGGCGGCGCGCGCCATCGGCCGCGCGCGGCAGCCGTTCAGCACGCACAACTGGCGATCGGCGGCCGCCGGCAATCTGTGGGGCTGGCAGATCACGCGCTGCCTGTATCTGCTCGTCGTGCTCACCGGATCGGTCGGCGACGAAGGGCGGCGTCGGCCTGCACCTCTCGAACAAGTTCGTGCCGAAGCATCCGAACCCGCCGCCGCCGCCCGACGTACTGGAACGAGCTGCTGTTCCCGCGCGAGTATCCGCTCGCCTTCTTCGAGATGAGCTTCCTGCTGCCGCACTTCCTCAAGGAGAACCGCGGCAAGCTCGACGTCTACTTCACGCGCGTCTACAACCCGCTCTGGACCAACCCGGACGGCTTCTCGTGGATGGAGATGCTGCCGGATCGCGACAAGATCGGCCTGCACGTCGCGCTGACGCCGACCTGGAGCGAGACGGCGTGGTTCGCCGACTACATCCTGCCGATGGGCCTCGGCACCGAGCGCCACGACACGATGAGCCAGGAGACGCACGCCGCGCAGTGGCTCGGCTTCCGCCAGCCGGTGCTGCGCGTCGCGCGCGAGAAGCGCGGCGAGACCGTCGACCGCGACGTACGAAGCGAACCCCGGCGAGGTCTGGGAAGAGAGCGAGTTCTGGGTCGCGCTCACCTGGCGCATCGATCCCGACGGCTCGCTCGGCATCCGCAAGCACTTCGAGATCGCCGTACCGCCCGGGCGAGCCGGTCACGATGGACGAGTACTACGGATGGATGTTCGAGAACTCCGTGCCGGGCCTGCCCGAGGCGGCGGCGCAGCGAAGAGCCTGACGCCGCTCGCCTACATGCGCAAGTACGGCGTGTTCAAGGTGAAGGACCACGTCTACAAGCCGCACGAAGAGCCGCTCACGCGCCGACGCGCTCGCCGGCGCCACGATCGATCGCGACAACGACGATCGTGCTGAAGGACGGCACGCCGATCGGCGTTCTCGTCGACGGCGTTCGCGCTGGCCGGCTTCACGACGCCGTCGCGCCGCCTCGAGTTCTATTCGCAGACGCTCGTCGACTGGGGCTGGCCCGAGCACGCGGTGCCGCGCTACGTGCCGGGCCACGTGCACTGGCGCGACCTGAAGCGCGACGAGGGCGAGTTCGATCTGCTGCCGAACTTCCGGCTGCCGACGCTCGTCCACACGCGCTCGCCGGTGAAGTGGCTGTACGAGATCTCGCACAACAACCCGCTGTGGATCGCGACGCCGGACGCGCGGCGCTACGGCATCGAGACCGGCGATCTCGTGAAGGTCAAGACGCGCATCGGCTACTTCGTGACGCGCGCGTGGGTCACCGAAGGCATCCGTCCCGGCGTCCTCGGCATGTCGCATCATCTCGGCCGCTGGCGGCTGGACGAGGAGCAGGGCAACCGCAACGCGTCAGCGCTCGTGACGATCGATCGCACAGCGGCATCGGGCTACAAGGTGTCGCAGATCCACGGCGCGCAGCCGTTCGCGAGCAACGATCCCGACAGCTCGCGCATCTGGTGGAGCGAGATCGGCGTCCACCAGAACCTGACGTTCCCGGTGCAGCCCGATCCGGTCAGCGGCATGCACTGCTGGCACCAGCGCGTCACGCTCGAGAAGGCCGGCCCAGACGACCGCTACGGCGACATCTTCGTCGACACGGCCAAGTCGCACGAGGTGTACAAGGAGTGGCTGGCGATGACCCGCCCCGCTCCCGGCCCCGACGGCCTGCGCCGACCGCTCTGGTTCGATCGCCCGCTTCGTCCAGTGGCCGAACGCTTACAAACTGTAACGGAACTGAGGACGTCGATCCTACAGCTTGCGGTGAAAGAGCACCGCGGCAACCGCGCCCGCCACGAGCTCCATCAGCACAATCGTCGTCAGCAGGGTGAACGGCCAGTCGCGGGCGATCGATGTATTCGACGATCGACAACACGACGCGTGCGGCCGGCGTCGCAATCAGCAGCAGAATCCCGACGTTCAACAGCATCAGGCCGGCGCCGGGCGAAACGAGCGACAGCACGAGGCCGACCGCGAGACAGACGCTGCTCGCGGTCACGCCGATGCGCAGCACACGCCCGATGAGCAGTTCGAGGCCCGCGTCGCTCATCGCACCCCTCGCGCGAACATCACGACGGCGACCGCCGCCGAGGACTACAGCGAGCAGCAGCTTCAACGATTGAATCGGCATGTGCGGCGAGGCTTTCAGGCCGAAGAACGATCCGAGCTGCACGCCGAGGATCGCCGCGGCCGCCGCCGTCGGCAGCAACTGGCCGTTGACGTAATAGACGATCACGCCTGCCGTCGCGGTGACGCCGATCATGAACGCGCTCGTCGCCGCGGCGGCCCGCAGCGGCATGCCGCACCAGCCGTTCAGCACGGGCACCTTGATGACGCCGCCGCCGATCCCGAGCAGCGACGACACGTTGCCGGCGATGAACGACGCGCCGAGCGCGAGCGGCACGCCGCTTGATCCGGTAAATCACGGTGCCGCCGGTCTCCTCGTCGTGGAATCGTCCGCCGAGCCGGCCGGGATCGGCGTTCGGATCGAGGATCACGTTTCGCCGGCGCGATCGGGCAACCGTCGCCAGCGCAATCGCGCCGGTGACGACGCCGAAGAGTTTCTGCAGGGTCGCCTGCGCGAGCATCTGCACGGTGAGGCCGCCGAGGACGCTGCCGGCGGCGGTGGCCACTTCGAGCACCATCCCGAACCGGAAGTTCATCAGGTGCTGGCCGGCCTTGCCGGCCGTGACGGTGCTCGAGGTTGCGATGACCGTCGCCAGGCTGATCGCCGCGGCGACGCTGATCGGAAAACCGAGTCCGATGTTCAGACAGCGGCACGAGAAACACGCCGCCGCCGATGCCGAGCAGCGCGCCAAGGCCGCCGGCCGCGGCGCCGGCCGCGAAGATAACCAGCGCGAGCGCGGGCGTGACAATCGGCATCATCGCCGCGCGGCGGCAACCCGCGCGTGCGTCATCTCGCGAATTTCCGCGTCTGCGCGAGGTAGCGCGTCGCCTTTTCGAGCGCGAGCGCCTCGGCTTCCTCGCCGCGTCGACCCGTCGGCGCGCGCGAACCGCGCGCCGGGATCGACGTTGGCAATCGTGCAGTGATACACGTCGCCGAGTTTGTAGGTCTCGATCGAAATCGGCCAGCCGGCGAGCTCCTCCTGACGGCGCGAGTATTCTTCTGGTTTCATCGCAACTCTCTACCGCAGACGCGTGCTCTACGGCTTTCTTCGACCGGCGCGCCGACGAGATTGCCCCACTCGGTCCACGAGCCGTCGTAGTTCTTCACGTTCTCGAAGCCGAGCAGGTACTTCAGCACGAACCACGTGTGGCTCGAGCGCTCGCCGATGCGGCAGTACGCGATCACCGGCTTGTCGCCGGTGATGCCCTGCGCCGCCGTAGAGCGCCTTCAGCTCGTCGACGCTCTTGAACGTGCCATCGTCGTTGCAGGCCTTGCCCCACGGGATGCTCTTCGCGCCGGGGATGTGGCCGCCGCGCTGGCAGGTTTCGGGCAAGTCCGGGCGGCGCGAGAATCTCGCCGGTGAATTCCTGCGGGCTGCGCACGTCGACGAGCGCCGGCTGATCTTGCTCTTCACCGCCTGCTGCACTTCCGGCAGGAACGCGCGCAGCGACAAGTCCGGTCCGCTCGCCTTGTAGCGTCTTCGCGGTGAACGTCGGCTTGTCGGTGCTGAGGTCGCGGCCTTCGGCCAGCCACTTCTTGCGGCCGCCGTCCATGATCCGAACGTCCTCGTGGCCGTAGATCTTCAGCTGCCAGAACGCCCAGGCGGCGAACCAGTTGTTGTTGTCGCCGTAGAGAACGATCGTCGTCTTGTTGTCGATGCCGGTCTCGCCGAGCAGCTCTTCGAGCTTCTTCATCGGCACGATGTCGCGGACGAGCGTGTCGCAGAGCTCGGTCGTCCAGTTCCAGGCGGCCGCGCCGGGCACGTGGCCCTGATCGTAGGCCGTGGTATCGACGTCGACTTCGACGACGCGGACGCCTGCGTCGGTAGCATGCTGCGCAACCCAGTCGGTTGTGACGAGCACGCCAGGTAGTGTGTTGCTGGCCATATTGCCGTCTCCTTTCCTAGGACATCAAGAGAGCAATCTTAGCAGGGCGGCCGGCGTGTAATATAGCCGCTCTATGAGAACAGCATTTGGCGTAGTCGTGTGTTCCCTTCTCGTCGGGCTCGTCGTCGCCGGGCAGTCGCGGTCGGCCGCGCCGGATTTCACGGCGGCCCGCGACGAAGTCGCTCGGACGCTCTCCGCGCTCGTCAAGCTCGATACGAGCAACCCGCCGGGCAACGAAACGAAGGCGGCAACGCTGATCAAAGAGATTCTCGATAAGGAAGGCATTCAGTCCGAGCTCTTCGAAGCGCAGCCGGGGCGTGCGAACCTCGTGGCGCGCTTGAAAGGCAGCGGCGCGAAAAAACCGATTCTGCTGATGGGCCACACCGATGTGGTCGGCGTCGAGCGCGATAAATGGACGTTCGATCCCTTCGGCGGCACGATCAAGGACGGCTACGTGTACGGCCGCGGCTCCTCCGATGACAAGGGAATGACGGCGGCCTGCCTGGAAGTGTTCCTGATGCTTCACCGCCTCAAGGTGCCGCTGCAGCGCGACGTGATCTTCCTCGCGGAAGCAGACGAAGAGGCCGGCGGCGGATCGGGCATCAACTTCATGGTGCAGAACCATTGGGACAAGATCGACAGCGAGTTCGCGCTGAATGAAGGCGGCACGATCCACGAAAAAGACGGCAAGGTGCAGTACGTCGGTGTCGCGACAACGGAGAAGGTCCCCCGCGGCATGACCGTGCGGGCGAAGGGCACGAGCGGACACGGCTCGATGCCCCGGCTCGATAATCCGGTGACGCATCTGGCGGCGGCGATCGCGAAAATCGGGAACTGGCAGCCGCCGATGCGATTGAACGAGACGACGCGCGCGTTTTTTCAACGGCTTGCGAAGGTGAGCCCGCCCGAGGAAGCGAAGCTGTTCATGGCGCTCGAGGATCCGAAAGCGACCGCGGCTGCCCAGGATACGTTGCGCTCGACAAACATCACGTACAACTCGATGCTGCGCACCTCCGTCGTGCCGACGATCATCAAAGGCGGCTTTAGAAGCAACGTGATTCCCGCCGATGCGGAAGCGACGCTCGACGTCCGCGCGCTGCCTGACGAAGACATCCCGAAGCTGATCGACACGCTGAAACAGCTGGTGAACGATCCGGCGATCACGATCGAGCGCACCTCGGGCGCGGCTGCAGGGCGGCCCGTTCCGCCGCCCTCCGGGCTGCAGACCGATCTGTTTCACGCGCTCGAATCGGCGCAGACGAAAGTGTTCCCCGGCGTGGTCACCGTGCCGATCATGCTGACCGGCGCGACCGACTCGGCGCAGCTGCGCGTGAAAGGCGTTCAGGCGTACGGACTCGGCAGCGTGGCAAGCGACCGGGAGCGCGGCGCCGTGCACGGCAACGACGAGCGGCTGTCGGTCGAGGGGCTCGGCAAGTTCGTCCAGTTGATCTACAACGCCGTCATCGAGGTGTCAGCGGTCCGCTGACCTGCCGGCCGTCTTTGTAGACGGCGACGATCGACCGGGTATTCGAAATATCCCGGATCGGATCGGCGCTCAGCACGACGAGATCACCGCGCGCGCCGACGGCAATCGTGCCGAAGTCGCCGGCGCCGCTGGCACCAACGAGCGCTGTCGCCGCGTTTGCAGCAGCGCACTGGATCGCTTCGCTCGTGGACAGGCCCGCTTCAACGAGGAGCTGCAGCTCGCGGTGCAGTCCGTCGCCGCCCGATGCCGCGCCGGCGACGACAACGGCGCCCGCACGATGCACCGCCAACGCGAGACGCCCGGCGTTTGCGGGCGACTCTGAGAGCAGCGGCGCGAAGTACAGTTCGCACCCCCATCATCGCGCTCGCAAGCGCAGCGGCATCAGTTCGCCCATCTGCGCCTTCGAAGCCATACTGCCCCTTGCCAAGCGCAATACGAGGTTCAAACGTAGACGGCGTGTTGCCGACAACCTTCAATCCGTGCTGCTCCGCTTCGTCGACGATCGCGTCGAGCGCGGCTTCACCGATGAATCGGCCGATCTGGATGAACTGCGGATTCGACGTGAGCGCGCGCCGAACGGCGGTGCGCGCCTCGCCGACGTCTTCAATCGATGCGGTTGCGGTACCGTCAACCAGCGCGCCGGTCGTGAAGAGCCGCGGGCCTGGAACGACACCGCGATCGATATCGGCCTGGAGCCGGCGGAGGTCGCCGTCGAAATCGCCGACTTGCTTCGCGGTCGTCACGCCGTATCGCAAGAGATCCGCGAGCGTCTCCCGCGCGTTCCCGCCAGTCAGATGAACGTGGATATTGGTGAGCCCGGGAACCAGATAGCGGCCGCTGAGGTCCACGCGCTCTGCGCCGGTCGGAATCGGCGTGCTCGAGCGCGGTCCGACGGCGCTGATTCGGCCGTCCTGCACGACGACGACCGCGTCGGGCACCGGCGCGGCGCCGGTGCCGTCGACGAGGGTTGCGCCCACGAACGCGATGACGATCGCGGCGGCAAGCACGCGCTCGTTATTTCTTGACGACCCCGACGTTGGCGAGCGTGTCGCCCTTTTTCAACGACGGCACCGCGCGAACGAACAGAATGATGCCGCTGTCGGGCGCGACGATCTCCTGCACCGGACGATTCAGGTAATCGGTGATCGCGCCGATCTTCGCGCCTTTTACGACATGCGCGTCGCGGTTCACTGTGGGCCGGAAGACGCCGTCGTGCTCGGCCGCGATCGACACCACCTTCTCGACCCAGACCGGGTTGGCGACAGGCGCGACGTGCTGGGCGGTCATCTTCAAGTGGCCCATCACCCGCATCACACCGTCGGCCAGCACTTTGGCGTCGCCTGGCTCGACCGGGCCGGATCGGCCCGCTTCGGCGGTAAACGACGGCTTCCCGAGCGTCGATGCGGTGTTCTCGAGATACCGCGACGCTTTCGGATCGCGCGGACGATCGGCGGAGATGATGATGTGATCGAGACCAAAGGCGAGCACCATCGCCTTGGAAAAATCGTCCTGCTTCTGATTACCGGTGACCGTCCAGTAGCTGTACGGCCGCAGGTTCTCGTCGAGATCGCCGCCGTGCAGGTCGATCAGGTGATCGCACTTCTCGACGACTTCCTTCGTCATCGCGTACGACGCGCGATCGGTCTGCGTGCCTTTGGGATCGCCAGGATAGTACCGATTCATGCTCTTGTTGTCGGTCGGGTTCACATGGGGCGTGATCTTCTGGAACGATGGGATGTTCACGATCGGCACCAGAATCAGCGTGCCCGACATGTTGGCCGGATTTGCCGAGCCGATTAGATCCTCGACGGCGATGATCGATGCGTACTCCGACCCGTGCGAGCCGGCGACAACGGCGAGAACCGGGCCGGGCTTCGCACCGTGGATGACGGCCACGGGAATGTCGTAGCCGGCGTCGGAGCCGGCGGGCACCTTGATCGCGCCAAGCGCCTTCTGTCCGCGCGAGGCGGTCGCCGTGCCGACAGTAAACGTCGGATGTGGGTCCTGAGCCAGAGCCGGGGCTGAGGACAATGCGAGCAAGACAACGGCGGTGAGAATGCGTGGCATGGTGGGCAAACTTTACAACGGTTCCACCGACTTTATATAGTGATCGTTTCCCGTGCAGAAATATTCCCTCTATATCAACGGCGAGTTCGTCGACTCGGCGTCGAAGCAGGCGGTCGACGTCATCGATCCGTCAACGACCGAGCTGATCGGCCAGACGCCGGCAGCGAGCGCCGCCGACGTCGATCGCGCGGTAAGGGCGGCTCGACTGGCGTTCGACGAGGGGCCGTGGCGTGAGGCCACCGCGCAGGATCGCGGCCGCGTTCTGTTCAAGCTGGCCGAGGTGGTGCGCCAGCGCGCCACGGAGCTTGCGGAGCTCGAAACGCGCAACACCGGCAAGCCGATCGTCGAATCGGAATACGACATCGAAGACGTCGCGACCTGCTTCGAGTACTACGGCGGCCTTGCGACGAAGATTCAGGGCGACGTTCTGCCGGTTCCCGACAAGGCGATGAGCCTCGCACTGCGCGAGCCGATGGGCGTCGCCGGCCAGATCATCCCGTGGAACTACCCGTTGATGATGGCCGCGTGGAAGCTCGCGCCCGCGATCTGCGCCGGCTGCACGACCGTGCTGAAGCCCGCCGAGCAGACGCCGCTCACGATTCTCGAGCTGGCCTCGAGCTTCGAAGGCGTTGGTCTTCCGCCCGGCGTCGTAAACATCGTGACCGGTGCCGCGGAAACAGGCGCCGCGATCGTCGCGCACGAAAACGTCGATAAGATCGCCTTCACGGGCAGCGTGGAAGTCGGCAAGCTGATCATGCGAAGCGCGGCAGCGACGCTGAAGAAGCTTTCGCTGGAGCTCGGCGGCAAGTCTCCGAATATTTTCTTTGCCGATGCCGATTTCGAAGCGGCAGTCGACGGCGCGCTCTTCGGTATCTTCGTCAACCAGGGTGAAGTGTGCTCGGCGGGCAGCCGCATCCTGGTGCAGCGGCCCGATTTACAAGAAGTTCGTCGACGCGATGGCCGAAAAAGCGCGCGCGATCACCATCGGGCCGCCGCTCGACCGCGCGACGAAGATGGGCGCGCTCATCAGCCGCGAGCAGTTCGACCGCGTGCGTGAATATCAGGAGATCGGCAAGAAGGAAGCGAAGGTTGCCTCGGGTGGCGGACGCGTCGTGGACGCCGCGCTCGGCAGCGGGTACTTCGTCGAGCCGACGATCTTTTACGATGTCGACAACTCGGCGCGGATCGCCCGCGAGGAGATATTCGGCCCCGTCGCATGCGTCATTCCGTTCGACGATGAAAAAGACGCGCTGCGAATCGCCAACGACACGTATTACGGCCTGGCGGCCGCGGTCTGGACGCGCGACATCTTTCGCGCTCTACGCGTCGTCAAGAACCTCCGGGCCGGCATCGTGTGGGTCAACCACATGCAGCCGACGTACGTCGAGGCGCCATGGGGGGGCTACAAGCAGAGCGGCTTCGGCCGCGAGCTGGGCAAGTGGGGCGTCGACGAATATTTGAACGTGAAGCAGGTGTACATCAATCTGAACGAAGACCCGATCGGTTGGTACTGAAGGCTAGGGGCAACATACGCTCAACCGCTGAGACCGCAAAGATCGCAGAGCAGGAGAGCGCTGTTTCTCTGCGATTTCTGCGAGCTCCGCGGTTAATTACAAGGGAGATCAAACAAATGACGTACTACGGTGGAAAAGAACTGGCGGCGGCGTTTCGAACGGTCCGCGCGAACACGATCAAAATCGCGGAGGAGATTCCGGAGAACAAGTACGATTTTCGGCCGGCGCCTGATAGCCGAACGGTCGGGCAAACGCTCGCGCACATTGCGCTCGGCTCCGGATTCCAGCATCACGTCCACAGCAAGAAGATCACGGACATGTCGACCCTGAACTTCCCCGAGATATTTCAGCAGTTCTCGGCCGAAGAGGCCAAACCTCGGACGAAGGCGGAGACGATCGCGTTCCTGAAGAGCGAAGGCGACAAGTTCGCCGCGTTCCTCGAGAGCCTGCCTGAGCCGCTGCTGGCCGAACAGGTCAAGATGTCGCCGGGCATGACGCCTCCGGCGAAGAGCCGCTTCGAGATGCTCCTCGGCGCCAAAGAGCACGAGATGCACCACCGCGCGCAGTTGATGACGATGCAGCGGATGATCGGACAGGTGCCGCACCTGACGCGTCAGATGCAGGAGCGCATGGCGCAGGCGACGGCGCAGGCACAGCGGTGAAGCCTTCGCTCGCGGCGCGTTTTCCGCCGGAGGCGCTGAAGTTCCTGCGCGGTCTGAAGCGGAACAACCGGCGTGAGTGGTTCGTCGCGCATCGCGACGAGTACGAGACGTTCGTCCGCGGGCCGATGCTGGAAATCATCCAGCGGCTCGCGGGCGACCTGCGCGCATTCGCGCCGGACATCGTCTGCGATCCGAAAACGTCGATGTATCGCATTTACCGCGACGTGCGTTTTTCCGCCAACAAGGCGCCATACAAAACGCACGTGGCCGCCAGTTTTCCGACGCGCGGCCTGCCGAAGCACGAAGGCGCCGGGCTCTACTTTCATATCTCCCCGACCGAGATTTGGGTTGGCGGCGGGATGTACGCGCCCCAGACCGCCCAGCTACAGGCGGTGCGCGAGCACGTCGCGTCGCACGTCAAGCGGCTGCGCGCGATCGTGGAGTCTCCTGGTTTTCGCAAGACCTTCGGCTCACTCGAGGGCGAGCGGCTGCAGCGTGTGCCGCGCGGGTTCGCGAAGGACCACCCGGCGGCCGAGTATTTGAAGTATCGTCAGTTCCTCGCCGGATGCGAGCTGGAGCCGTCGCTTGCAACGAGCCCGAAATTCTATGCGACGATCGTCAACGTGTTCCGCCACGCGGCGCCGCTCACGCGCTTCCTGAACGATCCCCTGCTGAACCGCTGATGCTTTCTTGCAGCGACTTTCTACTCCAGGCCGCGGCAGAATGCTGCGGCAACCCATGATGCGCAACGGATGACGTCGCGAGTGAGTGCGCCGCGCGTCGTCAACATCGCGGACCTCCGCCGGATGGCGAAGCGCCGTCTGCCAAGGGCGGTCTTCGATTACATCGACGGCGGCGCCGACGCCGAGATTACGCTCGACGGAAACTGCCGCGCGTTCGAGCAGGTCATGTTCCGTCCGCGATCGGCAGTCGCGACGACGACGTGCGACCTGACCGCAACCGTTCTCGGAACGAAGTTGTCGGTGCCGTTCATTCTCGCGCCCGTCGGCAGCAGCAGGATGTTCTATCGTCGCGGCGAAGAGCTGGCGGCCCACGAAGCCGGCGAAGCCGGCACGATCTATACGCTGTCGACCTTGTCGGGTTGCCTCCTCGAAGACGTCAAGGCCGCGACGCGCGGGCCGGCCTGGTATCAGCTGTATCTGCTCGGCGGCCACGACGTCGCGCGCCGTTCGATCGACCGCGCGCGCGCAGCCGGGTTCAGCGCGCTCGTCGTCACCATCGACACGCCCGTCGCGGGTCTTCGGGAACGCGACGTGCGAAACGGCGTCAAAGAGCTCCTCACCAGGAATCCGTGGACGATGGCGCCGTTCGTCTCGCAGTTTCTTGCCCGTCCGCGGTGGCTCTCCGGCTGCCTGCGCGACGGCGGGCTGATGACGTTCCCGAACGTCGTGCTCGCCGACTCGGGGCCGATGCCGTACGCCGACGTCGGCGCGGCGCTCGAGCAGTCGATGGTGTGCTGGGACGACGTCAAATGGATTCGCGACGCGTGGAAAGGCCCGATCGTGATCAAGGGCGTGCACACCGGCGACGATGCGCGGCGGGCGATCGACGTGGGTGCGGACGCGATCGTCGTGTCGAATCATGGCGGGCGGCAGCTCGATACCGTCGCGCCGACGTTGAGAGTGCTGCCGGAGAGTCGTCGCGGCCGCGAATGGACGAACTGAAGTGCTGCTCGACGGCGGCATTCGCCGCGGCAGCGACGTCGTCAAGGCGCTGTGCATGGGCGCACGCGCAGTGCTCGTCGGCCGCGCGTACGCGTACGGTCTCGGGGCGGCGGGCGGTCCGGGTGTTGCGCGCGCGATCGAGATCCTTCGGAGCGACATCGTACGGACGCTCAAGCTGCTCGGCTGCGCATCGGCGTCGAAGCTCGACGCCTCGTACGTCGACGTCCCGACGGAATGGATGCGCATGCGTTCGTCGACGACGCAGGTCTGAAGACCTGCGCTACGACTGCAACGCAACGCTCAGTTGTGGCGCAGGACTTTAGTCCTGCGGGCCGTGATCGACATCGCAATGAAAAACGCCGCACCGGCCGCCAACGCCGCGAGGCCTCCGAGCAGCTGCTCGCGCGTCGCTCCCGCGACGACAGCCGCCGAGACGAGGATCGCAATCGTCGGGATCAGCGGACCCAGCGGAACGACGAAGGTCGCGGCATTCACGAGCGGACCGAGGCCGCCCGATTCGAACCGTGGCGATCGCAGGCGCAATGTCGACGCACATGTGCCGGTGTAGGTGACGAGGCGCGCCAGCGCACTCACGACGGCCAGCTTCGCGAACGATCCGCTCAACCCGAGCGCGAGGGCCACGGCCGATGTGAACAGGACGGCGTTGGCCGGTGTCCGATAGCGCGGATGTATACGGCCGAAGAACGCAGGCAGCTCGCCATGTTCGGCGAGCGCGAACAGCATCCGCGATCCGCTCAGCACCTGGCCGGCGTTGTTCCCGGTCATCGACACGACCGAGCCGACGCCAATCAACAGGGCGCCGGCGGCGCCGAGGAGCACCGCCGCGGCGTCGGCAATCGGCGTCGCGTGCTGACCGAGATCGGGCAGCACGCGCTGCGGCGACGAACTGCGCGAGCGTCATCACGGCGGTCACCGACACGATCGTCATCACCAGAGCGAACGGCACGTGCCGCCGCGGATCGACCGCTTCACCCGCGGGAACCGGCACGACGTCGAAACCGCCGTACACAAAGATCAGCAGCAGCGCGGCCGTCGATACCTGATGGAACGACAAGGCTGGCAATGTCGCCGCCTCCGCGGCGCCGCCGAACGTCAAACCCACGATGATGAAGATCGCTAGCGGGACGAGTTTACCGATCGTCAGCGCGTTCACGAGCCACGCGCTCTGTTTGATCCCGCGGACGTTGATCACCGTCAGAGCGGCGGTGACTCCAGACAGCAGCGCGGCACGCGGCCACCCGCTGGTGATCGCAGGCCAGTAGTAGCCGAGCGCCACCGCGATACCGGCCATCACGCTCGCCTGGCTCGACGCGCGCGTGAACCACTGCATCCATCCGACTTCGAACGCAGCGAAGCGGCCGAAGGCCGCGCGCGTGTAGAGATACGGACCACCCGTTCCTTCGAAGCGGCTGCCGACTTCCGCGAAGCACAGCGCAATCGTCAGCGACGCGAGCCCCATCAGCAGAAAGCCGAGCGGGCTCCACGCGCCGATCTGCGCGGCCACTTGCGAGCCGGTCAGAAAAATCGCGCCGCCGATCACCTGATTGACGCCGATCGCGGTCAGGTCCCACCGGCCGAGCGCGCGGCGCAGCGTCGGCGTTGAGTTCGGCGTCAGAGTGACAGCCATGGACAGGTTGTATCATGGCTGACGCTCGGCTAAAGCCTCGCGCTACAGATGCGGACTCGGTGTAGCGCGAGGCGCTCTCGTGTAGCGCGAGGCCGCCCTCGTGTAGCGCGAGGCTTCAGCCGAGCGATCTGACATGCACACTACCCTGCCGCGACGGTTCTACGCCGATCCCGACTTCTACGCGCGCGAGCTCGAACGCTTCTATTTCACGCGGTGGATCTGCGCCGGCCGCGCGGATCAGATTCCGAATGCCGGCGACTATTTCACCCGGCGCCTTGCCGACGAAAACATCATCGTCGCGCGCAGCAGCTCGGGCGGCGTCAACGCCTTTTTCAACGTCTGCCGCCACCGCGGCACGCGTCTGACAGAAAACCCGGAAGGGCATTTCGTCGATCGCATTCAGTGTCCGTATCACGCGTGGACCTACGACCTCGACGGCCGGCTGCTCGCCGCGCCGCACATGCCGCCCGGCGTTCTGCAGGGACGAGTATCCGCTGCATCGGCCCGGCTGCGAGGTGTGGGACGGCAACGTGTTCGTGAACCTCGCGAAAGAGCACCCGCCGCTCGCAGAACAGCTCGGCGACCTCCCGCGCCGATTCTCAGCGTATCGGATGCAGGATCTTCGACTCGTCCGACGGATCGTCTATGAGGTGAAGGCGAACTGGAAGCTGATCATCCTGAACTTCAACGAGTGCCTGCACTGTCCGACGCTTCATCCGACGCTGAACAAGCTGCACCACTATCTCGGCGCGGACAACGTGGCGCCGACCGCGTGCTACTGCGGCGGCGCGATGGGCTTCAAGCCTGGCGTCGAGACGATGAGCATGGACGGCAAGCGGCGGCGCAACTACCTGCCGGGACTGGCTGAATCGCAGAAGCAGGAAGTTGCGTATTTCTCGATCTACCCGAATTTTCTCCTGAGCCTGCATCCCGATTACATGATGACGCACACGCTCTGGCCGCGGGCGCACGACAAGACGGAGATCGTCTGCGAGTGGCACTTTCACAAGGATGAAATCGCGGCGCCGAATTTTCACGTCCGACGACGCGATCGAATTCTGGGACCTGACGAACCGCGAGGACTGGTGGATTGCCGAGCAGTCGCAGGCCGGAATCAACTCGCGCGTGTACTCGCCGGGACCGTACTCCGAACGCGAAGAGTTGCTGTGGAGCTTCGACGCAATCGTCAGAGCTGAAGCAGAGAGTTTTTAGGCGCGAGCCTTTAGCCGAGCGGCGCGGTGCGGTAAACTGAAAGGCTATGTCCTCACCAAATGCGGTCTTCAATGGCCACCGGCGCGTTCCACCACCTCTAAACGAACCCATCCGCTCGTACGCGCCCGGCTCGCCGGAGCGCGCATCGCTCAAAGCGAAGCTCAAGGCGATGGCGGGCGACAAAATCGACATGCCGCTCATCATCGGCGGCAGGGAAGTGAAAACCGGCGACTGCGGTCAGTCGGTGATGCCGCACGACCACGCGCACGTGCTCGGCGAATACCACAAGGCTTCTGAACAGCACGTCCAGCAAGCAGTCGAGGCGGCAAAGTCCGCGCAGAAGGAGTGGGCCGCATGGTCCTTCGACGACCGCGCCGCCGTCATTCTCAAAGCCGCTGAACTCCTGACGACCTCGTGGCGCGACACGATCAACGCGTCGACGATGCTCGGCCAGTCGAAGACGGCGTTTCAGGCCGAGATCGATTCGGCGTGCGAGATCATCGATTTCTGGCGCTTCAACGTGCACTACGGGCAGGAACTGCTCGACGAGCAGCCGCAATCGGACCACACGATGTGGAATCAGCTCGAGTACCGCGGTCTCGAGGGTTTCGTCTACGCCGTCACGCCGTTCAACTTCACGTCGATTGCTGCGAACCTGCCGACCGCGCCCGCGCTGATGGGCAACACGGTCGTCTGGAAGCCGGCATCGAGCGCGATGTACTCGGCCTACCAGCTGATGAAGCTGTATGAAGCGGCCGGCATGCCGCCGGGCGTCATCAACTTCGTCGCGGGCGACTCGGCCATGATTTCGAAGGTGCTGCTCTCGCACCAGGATCTCGGCGGCGTCCACTTCACCGGCAGCACCGCCGTCTTCAACGACATGTGGAAGACGATCGGCAGCAACATGGGTCGCTACCGCTCGTACCCGCGCATCGTCGGCGAAACCGGCGGCAAGGACTTCATCGTCGCGCATCCGTCGGCCGACGTGGAGGCGCTCGCCGTCGCGATCGTCCGCGGCGGCTTCGAGTTCCAGGGCCAGAAGTGCTCGGCGGCGAGCCGCGTCTACGTGCCGCGCTCGATCTGGAACGAGGTGCGCGATCGCACCGTCGCCATGATGGAAGACATCAAGATGGGCGACATCCAGGACTTCCGGAACTTCATGGGCGCGGTGATCGACAAGCGCGCCTTCGAAAAGATCAGCGAATACGTCGAGCACGCGCGCGGTAAAGCGAAAATCGTTTCCGGCGGCAAGATCGAGGGCAAGAAGGGCTACTTCATCAGCCCCACGCTCGTCGAAACAGACAGACCCGGCGTACCGGCTCCTCTGTGAGGAAATTTTCGGACCTGTCGTCACTGCCCACGTTTATGACGATGGAAAGTGGAGCGAGACGCTGAAGGTCGTCGACACGACCTCACCGTATGCATTGACCGGGGCCGTGTTTGCGCAGGATCGCCGCGCGATCGTCGAAGCCACGTCGGCGCTTCGTCACGCAGCTGGGAATTTCTACATCAACGACAAGCCGACCGGCGCCGTCGTCGGACAGCAGCCGTTCGGCGGCGCGCGTGCGTCCGGCACCAACGACAAGGCGGGATCGAAGCTGAATCTGGTCCGCTGGGTGAGCGCTCGAACGTTGAAGGAAACATTCAGCCCGCCGCACGACTATCGCTATCCGTTCATGCAAGCGGAGTAAGGCGGGAGAGCACGAAGACCTGGAGTAGCGCAGGACTTTAGTCCTGCCCGGCGAAGGACTCTAGTCCGCCGGATGCGTTGGATTATCGTCGCGAGCACCGCGCCTGCGATCGTCACGCCCGCGACCGCGCCCATGTGCGCGAAGAGCACATGGCTCAGCACTGAATAATCACAATAGAGACGCAGGCCGGCGTCGGACATCAGTCCGGCGCCGAGTCCGTACAGCGCGCCGGCCGCCAGCGGCCGGAGCGGCATCGCGCGCGCGGCCAGCAGGCCGGCGAACACGAGTGCCGGCAGCGCCGCGAGCGCCGACGTGCGGAAGCACGCGAAGCCTTCCGCCACGGCATGATCGGTTGGGCCAATCGTAAATGTCGACGTCGTGAGCAGCAGTATGAGCGCCGGCAGCGCGATGCCAAGCGCGATCGTGGTCGCGAGCGCCTTGCGTGACAGCGTCCGTCCCGGGATTGATTCGCGCAGGGCTACGGCGACAATGGTGCAGCCCGCAGCCGCCTGACCGATCGAAAACCCCCAGGCGCGGATGAAGCCGATGATCGTCATGTCGGGACGAAACGCGTGCAGCGCCGGGATGCCGACCACAATCGCGATGGCGAACGGAACGATTGCGAGCGCACGAATCGCCGGGCGCGCAAGCGGCCGCGCCGGCCTCAAGTCGCGCTCGATTGCCGTCCGAAGAGGGTCCGGCGCTTTCATCGTTTCAACAGCTCACGCATCTTGCGCATTCCGCGAAAGGCCCTCGTCTTCGCGGCGTTCACGCGAACGCCGAGGCGCTCCGCGACCTCGGCGAAGCTGTGGCCCGCCACGTGGTGCATCAGCAACGCCTGCCGCTGACCCGCTGGAACGGCGCGCAGTGCCCGCCGCACTGCGTCACTTTCCGCAAGGGCGGCAATCGAATCGTTCGCGGCGTCTGCGGTGTGGACCTCCTGTGCCAAGGCTGTCTGGAACCGCAGCCGCCGTGCGGACGCGCGGCGATGCATCAAAAACACGTGGCGCGCGATCGCGAAGACCCACGGGGTGACCGGACGGCCCGGCTCATACGTGCGGCGCGAGCGATGGAGCCGGAGAAATGTTTCCTGCACGAGGTCGTCAGCTATCGCGGCGTCGCGGCAAAGCGAGATCAGATAGCCGCGAATGCGGCCTGCCAAAGCGCCGTACAGCGCATCGAAGGCGTCGATTTCGCCGTTCAGGTAGCCGGTCATCAGGCGGCATAGCGCCGCCTCGCCGGCGTCTGGCGTCTGCGCAGCAGCATCTGTGTGGTCCTTTGCGCGAGCGGAGCCGGTGGTTACATCGAGCACGGAGACGAGCCTGGAAATTAGATTGGTCCCGTCTTTCGAGGCGGGTTGAAAAATGGCGTTTTCACGACAACAGCCGGAACGCGGTGGCGGACGGCTTCCACCGTGACTTCGAATTCGAGCGTCGTTCCGTCGGCAACGTGCGGGAGCGTCGACCGTCGCGAGCGCAATCAGCTTCTTCAGCACGGGCGACCATGTGGTCGTCGTCGCGCGGCCGACGTGGCGGCCGTTCCTGTAGACCGGAACCGCGACCCGCGACGCCACCGCCGATATCTGCGGCGGCAAGTCCAACGTCGTCGTACAGCGTTTCGATCGCCGGCCAGCTCACTTCCAGGCCGACGATTTGCCGCGCCGGGCCTCGACGTTGTTCTTCGGCCAGCGCCGCGCGGCCGACGAACGGCGCTTTGTCCAGCTGAACGAGGCGGCCGAGTCCCATCTCATAGGGGGAATACTTCTGCGCCTCGATCAGCGCCTTCTTGCTGCTGTTGAAATCGACTTCGATGAGAAGGAGTCCCGCTTCGACGCGCGCGACGTCGAGCGCGAGCATGCCCGCGGCGTGAATGTCGAACGCGCGGCCGCCCGTCATGAGCGCGTCCCACACGTCGACGGCGCGGTCCCACGGCATCCAGATCTCGTAGCCGAGATCGCCCGTGTAGCCGGTGCGCGAAATCTCGACCGGCACGCCGGCGATCGTGCCTCGCGTCATCCGGAAGTACTTGAGGCTGCGGACGTCGGCCTCGGCCACCTGCTGCAGGAGCCTTCCCGAGGTCGGGCCTTGGAGCGCGAGCGCGGCGACCTGTTCGCTGATGTCCTCGATGTGCACGTCGAGGCCGACGGCATTCTGCGTGAACCAGCGCAGGCTCGGATCGGCCGCGGTCCATCGAAACGTCGTTTCGTCGAGCCGCGTCACGGTCCCGTCGTCGATCACTTTGCCGTGCTCATCGCACCAGGGCGTGTAGTAGACCTGGCCGACGGCGAGCTTCTTCGCGTCGCGTGTGATCACGCGGTCGACGAGCTGCAGCGCGTGCTTTCCGCTGATGATGTATTTGAAGAGCGGCGACACGTCGATCAAAGCCGACGCGTTGCGGATCGCGTTGTATTCGTGCTCGTGATGCGCTTCGTACGCGCTGACCGCGTAGTAGCCCGACCACTCGCGATAATTCAGGCTCTCCGCCAGCGCGAAGGTGCGCTCGTGCACAGCTGTTCCGATCGGCATGCCGCATTGTAGCGCGCGTGCTATCATCCGCGTCTCATGCCCGCCGTCCCGATCCACCTTCTGCGCCTCGCCGTTCTCCTCGGCAACGCGACCCGCAGCTGCGGGTTGTGAGCCGAGTCACGCTCGGCTAAAGCCTCGCGCTACGCATTCTCGAAACGGTTTTCGAAACGATGTAGCGTCCGCCGTCAGGCGGACGAAGTACGATGAAATACAACGCCATCATCATCGGCGGCGGCCATAACGGGCTGACGGCTGCGGCGTACCTGGCCCGCGCGGGGCGGAAGGTACTCGTCCTCGAGCGGCGGTACATCGTCGGCGGCGCCGCCGTGACGGAAGAAGTATTTCCCGGCTTCAAGTTCTCGGTCTGCTCGTACGTCGTCTCGCTCCTGCGGCCGGAGATCATCCGCGATCTCGATCTCCCGCGTCATGGTCTCGAAATTCTCCCGCTCGACGGCACGTTCACGCCGATGCCGAACGGCGATTATCTATGGCGCGTGAACGATCACGCGAAGACCCGCCGCGAAATCGCGCGCCATTCGAAGCTCGACGCCGAGGCGTACGACGAGTACGGCAAGGCGATGGTCGAGATGGCGCGGTTCGTCAAGCCGATCCTGAACATGACGCCGCCCGATCCGATGACCTTGGATCCGCGCGAGCTGATGAAACTGATCTTTCTCGGCCGGCGCTTCCACGCGCTGGCCGACGTGGACCGCTACAACCAGGTCCAGCTCATGACGATGAGCGCCGTCGATTTTCTCGATCAGTGGTTCGAGACCGACGTGCTCAAGGCGACGATGGCGGCGTCGGGGATCATCGGAACGTTTCTCGGCGTGCGGTCTCCGGGCACGGCGTACGTGCTGCTGCACCACTACATGGGGGAGATCGACGGAGCGTTCCGGTCGTGGGGATTCGCGCGGGGCGGCACGGGCGCCATCTCGAACGCGATCGCGGCCGCAGCGCGTGAAGCCGGCGTCGAGATCCGAACCGAAGCGGCTGTATCGCACATCAGGACGCGCAGCGGGCAGGCCAACGGCGTGGTGATGGCGAACGGCGACGAGATCGACGCCGACATGGTCATCTCGAGCGTCGACCCGAACCTCACGTTCCTCAAGCTGCTGAATCCTGCGAGCGATCTGCCGGCCGACTTCGTCGAGGAGATCAGGCGGTACAAGTTCCGCGGATCGTCGGGCAAGGTGAACCTCGCGCTCGACGGACTGCCCAATTTCCGGGCGATGCCAGGGCCAGGTGCGCACCTGCGCGGCGCAATTTCGGTATCTCCCAGCGTCGATTACATGGAGCGCGCGTACGACCAGGCTAAGTACGGCGAGTTCTCGCGGCGGCCGTACATCGACATGGTGATTCCGACGCTCACCGATCCCTCGATCGCGCCTCCCGGCAAGCACATCATGTCGTGCTTCGTGCAATACGCGCCGTACAAGCTGAAGCCGGGACTCTCGTGGGACACGGAGCGCGACGCCTTCGGCGATACGGTCATCGACACGATCGCGGAGCACGCGCCCAACATTCGCGACATCATTCTGCATCGTCAAGTCTTGACGCCGCTCGATCTCGAACGCGATTTCGGTCTGACCGAAGGCAACATCTTCCAGGGCGAGCTGACGCTCGAGCAGCTCTTTTTTCTGCGCCCGGCGCCCGGATGGGCGCAGTACACGACGCCGGTCCGGAATCTGTGGATGTGCGGTTCGGCGACGCACCCAGGTGGCGGCATCATGGGCGCGCCGGGCCGGAACGCGGCGCTCAGGATTCTGGGGCAGACGCGGTGATCTCTTCCACCTTCTTCTTTCACGAAGACACGAAGGAGCACGAAGCCCACGAAATGCTTCGTGGTCTTCGTGACTTCGTGATGAAAGATGGCAAGTGATCACGCGTGACGTGGTCATCGTTGGCGGCGGCCACAACGGCCTGGTCACGGCGACCTTTCTCGCCAGGGCGGGTCTTCGGCCGCTCGTTCTCGAGCGTAGCGACCGCGTGGGCGGCTGCGCGATCACCTCGGAACTCGCACCGGGCTTCCGCTGTCCGACGCTCGCGCACGCGGCCGCGATGGATCCGGCCATCGTCCGCGCGCTCGGTCTCGAGCAGCGCGGCCTGCAGATCATCAAACCGGCGGTAGATGCGTGCGCGCCGACGCTGGACAATCGCGCGCTCGTGCTCTGGTCGGATGCGGCGCGCGCCGCCGAATCGATCCGCACCTTCTCGCCAGCCGACGCCGAACAGTACCCGCGATTTCTCCAGAGCGTCGCCAGCATCAGTGGCGTGCTGCGGGCGATCGCGAACGCCCCGGCTCCGTCGCTCGATTCGGCGAGCGCCGGCGACCTGTTCGAGCTGCTGAAGACCGGCCGCAAGTTCCGTGGCCTTGGGCGGCAAGACGCGTATCGTCTGCTGCGATGGATGCCGATGGCCGTCGCGGATCTCGTCGGGGAGTGGTTCGAGAGCGAACCGCTGCGCGCTACGGTCGCGAGCGGCGGCGTGCTCGGATCGTTCCTCGGCCCGTGGTCCGCTGGAAGCGCCGCCCTGCTGCTGCTGCTCGGCGCAACAACGGGGCACCCGGTCGCCAGCGGGTGGTTTGCGCGCGGCGGGGTGGGCAGTATCGCGGACGCGTTGCAGGACGCCGCGAAGGCCGCCGGCGCCGACATCCGGTGCAGCGCCGACGTGGCGCAGATCCTCGTCAAAGACGGCGCCGCCGTGGGCGTGGCGCTCGCGAACGGTGAAGAGATTCCCGCGCGCGCCGTCGTCTCGAATGCCGATCCGAAGCGGACGCTGCTCGGCCTCGTGGACCCGATGCATCTCACGCCGGAACTGACGCAGCGGATCAGGAACATCCGCGCGCATGGGACGCTCGCGAAAGTGAACTACGCGGTTTCGTCGCTCTGTCGCTTCAGCGGTCTGGCATCGCTCGGCGATCAGCAGGCCGACGCGCTTTCCGGACGTATACGCCTCAATCCAGACATTGATGCGATCGAGCGCGCGTTCGACGCGGCGAAGTACGGCGCCTACTCGATGACCCCTTGGATCGAGCTCACGATCCCCTCGCTACACGATCCATCCATGGCGCCGCCCGGGCAGCATGTCGTGTCGGCGTACGTGCAATATGCCCCGTACCATTTGAGGGGCGATGGCACGTCTAAAGACCTGCCCCACGGGAATGCAGCTCACATCGATCTGTGGCACGCGGAGCGGGAGAAACTTGGACGTGTCGTGACGCACACGATTTCCTCGTATGCGCCAGAGTTCGTTTCCACGATCATCGCGCAGCAGGTGATCACGCCGGTCGACCTCGAGCGGACGTATGGCCTGACCGGCGGCCATATCTTCCACGGTGAGTTGTCGCTCGATCAGTTTTTCGTTACGCGGCCGCTTCTCGGATGGGCGCGGCACCAGACGCCGATCGGGAATCTGTTCCTTTGCGGATCGGGAACCCATCCCGGAACGGGGCTCACGGGCAGAAGCGGCGCGCTCGCGGCGAAAGAAATCGTCCGCCTGATCAAGCGCTGAACGGCCACCATCACTAGGGCGCGTGTTTCGCCCGAGCGCGCCGCGAAGCTTCACGTTCGACGCGGCTCAGCCACCGCAGCTCGCTTCGCAGCTGCTGCACGACCAGGCGCAGCATCCACACGGCTTCATGAAATTCGTGGCCGACCTCCTGCCGCACGGCGCGAAGCGTCGCCTGCTCGCGCGCGATCTCCGCTTCGACGAACTCGCGGCGGCGCTCGAGTTGCCACTTGAACACGCCCGGCCGCGCGAGCCATGAGAGCGCCATCCACGTGAGAAACTCCGGCCGGTCGCGACCCGTCGTCCACTCCGCCCGCTCCAGAGCATCGGCCAGCGCCGCGGTGCCGGAGGCCGTTGTCGAGAACACGCGCCGCTCCGGCCCCGCCGCCGCTGCTTCGTCTTCTGCAATCCTGATCAATTTCGCGCGCGCAAGCTTTTCGAGCGAGTAGTAGACCTGCGGCCTCGACACAGCGGCCCAGTCGCGAACCCGCCGCCGTTCGAGCTCGAGGTTCACTTCATAGCCGTGCATGGCGCGCTCGGCGAGCAGGCTGAGGACGACGAGATCGGGAATCGTCAGGGCTCTTGACATCGACTGTGAAGCGATATTAGCATGGCTAGTCTAAATTAGACTAGATAGGAGATACAGACATGATGTTCAGAGTCACAGCTGCGGCGGCAGGCATTCTCCTCTGCTACGCGGCCCTTCACGCAGGGAGCACACCGATGAACGCGCCGCGCCTCAAGCAGCTCACGCCAGTCCTCATCGTCGATTCCGTCGAGCCGTGCATCGCGTTCTGGGTGGATCGATTCGGGTTCACGGCCGAGAACCAGGTGCCCGGACCGGACGGGAAACTCGTCTTCGCGAGCGTGGCGAAGGATGGGATCGAAGTGATGTATCAGACGCGCGCGAGCGTCGTCGCCGACATGCCGGACGCGGCAGAGCAGCTGCATGGCCATTCGACCGGCCTCTTCATCGTCGTCGACGACCTCGATGCGGTGGAACGAGCGGCCGCCGGCGCGCCGGTCGTCAAGCCGCGCCACAAAACGTTCTACGGAACGACCGAGCTGTACGTGCGCGAGCCCGGCGGCAACACCGTCGGGTTCGCACAGAAAAGCTAGCGCGATTGCCACGCGTCGTAGCGCGAGGTTTCAGCCGAGCGAATGCGATTGCCGGGTCTTTCCGCTCGGCTGAAGCCTCGCGCTACAGCGACAGATCAACTCACGAAGCCTCGCGTGGGCGTTCCCGATGGATGAGGTGAGGCGGCGGCGGAAAACGACGCCATGCTCACAACGGTAACGTTCGAGTGACGCGTTTCTCTGAAAAACCTCGGGGGGACGTGCGGTTAGCTTAAGATTACCGGATCATGTTCACTATTTCGCCATTCAACTTCAAAATCGCGCGGCGGGTGTTCTCTGGCGGTGCGTTCGCCGCCACGCTCGCTGCGACGATCGGCGCGTTTCAAATCGGTGTCGAGGCACAGGGGGCGAAGACGTCTGCTCCGCCGACGCCTTACACACAGGCGTTCGTGCGCGATCCGAAGATTCCGATCGATCAGGAATACACGGCCAAGATCAAGGAATACACGACGCAGCCGTTCTTCACGTCGCCGCTCGTGGACTACCTGCCCGCTTCAAAGAATGTCCCGACGCCGAAGGCCGTGCTCGGCGACGTGGCCGGCGCGCCGGGCAAGCTGCCGTACGCCGAAGAGGTCTACCAGTACATGCGCATGCTGGAGAAGGCGGCGCCGCAGCGCGTGAAGGTGTTTTCGATCGGCAAGACGGAGGAAGGCCGCGAGATGATCGCGGTTGCGATCTCGTCGGAAGCGAACATGGCGAAGCTCGAAGAGAATCGGCTGCGCCTCGCAAAGCTCGGCGATCCCCGGACCATCAATCTGGACGATGCGCAGGCCGAAACGCTGGTGCAGCAGTCGACGCCGATCTACTACATCACCGGAACGATTCACTCGCCGGAAACCGGAGCGCCCACTGCGCTGATGGAGCTCGCGTACCGGCTCGATCGTCGACGATCACGAGTACATCAAGTCGGTCCGCAACAATCTGATGACGCTGATCACGCCGGTGGTCGAGGTGGACGGCCGCGACAAGATGGTCGACATCTACAAATGGCATCTGGCGCATCCCGGCCAGAACTGGCCGAGCCTCGTCTATTGGGGAAAGTATGTCGCGCACGACAACAATCGCGATGCGATGGGCGTGACGCTGAAGCTCACGCGAGAACGTGCTGAACACGTACATGCACTGGAACGCGCAGGTGCTGCACGACCTGCACGAATCGGTTCCGTATCTTGTACGACAACACGGTCGGCGATGGTCCGTACAACGCGTGGATCGATCCGATCCTCGCCGACGAGTGGGAGATGATCGGCTGGAACAACGTCTCCGAGATGACGAAGTTCGGCATGCCGGGCGTCTTCACGCACGGAAATTTCGACACGTGGTCGCCCGGTTATCTGATGTTCATCGCGGCGCTGCACAACGGCATCAGCCGCCTGTACGAGACGTTCGGCAATGGCGGCGCCGACACGGTCGAGCGCACGCTGTCGCCGAACGAATACGCGCGCACCTGGTACAAGCAGAATCCGCCGCTGCCCGAAGACGCTGTGGTCGCAGCGCAACAACAACAACTACGAAGAGACCGGGCTGCTCACGTCGCTCGCATTACTTCGCGGCGAATCAGAAGCTGTTCCTCCGCAACTTCTATCTGAAGAGCAAGCGATCGATCCAGAAGGCGAAGACCGAAGGTCCGGCCGCGTACGTGCTGCCGGCGGACGATCCGCATCCGGGCGCGCAAACGGATCTGCTGAAGGTGCTGCAGAAGCAGGGCGTCGAGATCTCACGAGCAACGTCCGCATTCACCGTGACGATTCCCGCGAAGAAAGCAGCGCCGCGTCCCATTACGACCACGACGAATGCCGGGCAGGATGCGCCGGACGGCCGGGATGGGAACTGGTAGCGCGACGGCTTCAGCCGAGCGCCAGGACAAACCCGCTGAAAAGCTCACAACCGACGACGCGCACTTTCCCCGCCGGTTCCTACATCGTGAGGATGGACCAGCCGTACAGCCGCATCGCCGATTCACTGCTCGATTACCAGTATTGGAGCCCGAACGATCCGCAGCGGACGCCTTACGACGACACCGGATGGACGTTCCCCGAGTTGTTCAACACGCAGGCAGTGCGCGTCTCCGACGCGAAGGTGCTCGACGCCGCGATGGAAAAGGTCTCCGACGTGCGCGCGAAGGGTGCAGTAGCGGACAGCGGATCGATTTTCCTCGTGAATCACAACGCGGACATCGCGCTGGCAACGCTTCGGTATCGGTTGAAGGACGCATCGTTCGAGGCAGCGGAAGAGCCGTTCGACGCCGGCGGCAAGAAATTCAATCGCGGATCGTTCATCGTGAAGAACGCGTCGGCCGGCGACATGCAGAAGGCGGCAGCCGACCTCGGCCTGCAGATCGTCGGCCGCGAACGCGGCGCCATCGGTGAAAACGCATCCGATCCGCACGGCGCGCATCGCGCTGCTCCACACGTGGGCGAGCACGCAGACCGAAGGCTGGTGGCGCGAAGCGTTCGACAACGCGGTCGTGCCGTACACCTACATCAGCACGCAGCAGGTGGCGAAGGACGACAACCTGAACGCGAAGTACGACGTCATCGTCTTTCCGCCGTCCGGCCGGAACGCGGCCGTGATCGTCAACGGCCTGCCGATGTACGGCAATCCGCTCCCGTGGAAGAAGACGGCCGAAACGCCGAATCTCGGCTCCGAGGATCAGACCGACGACATGCGGCCGGGCCTCGGATGGGTCGGCGTGGCGCATCTGCAGGAGTTCGTCAAGAAAGGCGGACTTCTTCTCACGGTGATGGACACTGCCGACTTCGCGGCCTCGAGCGGCCTCACGCCGGGCCTGTCGGTCGCGCCAACGCCAGCGGATGCGGATCATCGGCAGCGTCGTGCGGTCGAAGATGGTCGACAACACGAGCCCGATCGTGTACGGCTACACCGACAACCTCGCGATCTGGTGCGAGAACGGACCGATCTTCAACGTGTCGAGCTCGGTCGGCGGCGGCGGCGGACGACGGCTCGGCGGCGACGAGACGACCCGTCCGACGGGCCGCGGCACCGCTGACGATCCCGACACGCCGCAGGGACGCACCGGCGCAGAGATCGAAGCCGAGCCGAAGGTCGAACTGTGGCAGACGCCGCAAGGTCACCGACGAGCAGCTGCGGAACGGCGTCAACATCATTCCGCCGGCGCAGCGGCCGCGCGTGATCCTGCGCTACGCCGACACGCGCGACCTCCTCGTCTCGGGCCTCGTCGAAAATGGCGGCGAGATCGCGCAGCACGCGGCCGTCGTCGATGTGCCGGTCGACAAAGGGCACGTGATCGCGTTTTCGAATAACCCGATGTGGCGCGGCGAAACCATCGGCAGCTACTTCCTCGTGTTCAACGCGATTCTGAATTTCGATCAGCTGAATGCGGGGAGGACCTTGGATCCCAAATAGGGCCAGGTCGGGCGGGGTAGGTCAGGTAGGGCGGGTAGGACAGGTGGGAGGGCGGGATGGGCCGGAACTTCGGGTCAGTCCAACGAGGCGTTATTCGAGGCGTCTTCGTTCTTACCTTCCTGCCTCTCCTGCCTTACCTGCCCTTCCTGCCCCTCCAGGCCGTCCAGCCCATTCCCCAGCGTGATAACGCGGCCACACCTCGAACCGGCACGGCGATCATTCGCGGGCGCGTGACGCTCGTCGGCGGCGCGCAGCCGCTCGCCCGTGTGGACGTGCGCGCGAGCTCACCGGCGCTGAAGACGCAGCGCGCCGTGAAAACGGACGCAAACGGCCGATACGAGATCCGCGATCTGCCCGCAGGCAAGTACGTCGTCAGTGCCAACAAATCGAATTTCGTGACTGCGGCGTTCGGCCAGACGCGTCCACTCGGGCCCGGTGCTCCGTTCGATCTCGCCGACGGACAAATCGCAAACGTGAACCTGGCACTGTCCCATTCGGGGGTGATCGCCGGCCGCGTGATCGACGAATTCGGCGATCCGGTCACCGACGTGCAGGTGACGACGATGCGGTATCAGTACGTGAGCGGAGAGCGACGGCTGGTGCCAGCGTCGGGCCGCGGCAGCACCAACGACATCGGCGAGTTTCGGCTGTTCGGTCTCCCGCCAGGCGATTATCTGGTCTCGGCGCGCCTTCAGAACGGCATGTCGGACTCGGACGACAGGCCCGAGAACCGCGCCGGTTATGCGCCCACGTACTATCCGGGCAACGGCAAACCCGGGCGACGCGCAGCGTATTGCTATCGACGCAGGGCAGGTCGTCAGCGGAATCTCGCTCACGCTCATGCCGGTGCGAACGGTTCGCGTCAGCGGCGTCGCGCTCGACGCGTCTGGAAAGCCGCTCGGCGACACGCGCGTGATGGTCATCAATCCGAACGGCGCGTTCGGCCCCGAGGCGAACGGACAGGTACGGGCCGACGGCAAGTTCACGCTGAACGGCCTTACGCCCGGCGATTACGTTCTGCGCACCGGCGGCGGCGACGACGCGCCGGTTGCCATCCTCCCACTGACGGTCGGCGACAGCGATATCAGCGACCTGCAGCTCGTCGCGTATAAGCCATCAACTCTCTTGGGCCGCGTCGTGTTCGATTCGCAAGGCACGACGCCGAACCCTTCCGCCGTGCGAGTCATCGTTGCGCGACCGAGTCCGGTGGTGAGCGGAGGCGGCAACGCCGTCGCAAAAAACGATTCGACGTTCGAGCTGAAGACGACGCCCGGACATGGGCTTTTTCGCGTCATCGTCACGGGTGCCGGTACATGGCAGCTGAAAAGCGTCACGCTGAAAGGCACGGACGTCACGGACAGTGGCATCGACATCCCGCCGAACGCGACGCTTTCGGATCTCGTCGTCACGATGACAACCCGGCAAGGCGAGCTCTCGGGCACCGCCCTCGGCGCCGATGGACAACCTGACCGCGACTGCTGGGTGATCGTGTTTCCGCAGGACTCAGCCCGGTGGACGCCGCTCGCTCGCGGCATTGTGGCGGCGAGACCCGGCCAGACAGACCGTTTTCAAATGCGCATCCCGCCAGGAAATTACTACGCAGTCGCGATTGACAATTTCGATGTCGAGCCCGGCGAGTGGACCGACCCCGCGTTTCTCGCGCGCGTCCGCGATCGTGCCGTCACGTTTTCGATTGCGGACGACGACAAGAAGTCGCTCGATCTGAAGGTGTCCTCGTCGCGCTAGCTCAGTCAGGAAAGTGCCGCATGCCGAAAGTGCGCAGCGTCCTCGTCCTCGCCTCTCTCTTGGTTGCGCCGCTTGCATTGGCGCAAACCATTCAGCAACTCTCGCCAGCCGCACCTCAACGGCCGGCTGATGGGACAAATGCGAGCAAGCCGCCCGCCACCGCGATCATCCGCGGGCATGTGGTAGCCGCCGACACCGGCCAGCCGCTCCGCCGGGCGCAGGTGCGATTGTTTTCAATGGATGTTGCGGCTGGTGGTAAGACGGAAAATCGCCAGGCGACGACTGATGCCGCCGGCGCGTACGAATTCAAGGATCTCCCTGAGGGCAGGTTCCAGGTGAACGCGAGCAAAGGCAGCTACGTGACCATGAGCGCCGGTCAGACTCGCCCGAATGATCCTGGAAAGCCAATCACGCTGCGAGCTGCCGAACTGCTCGAACGCATGGACTTTTCCCTGCCGCGCGGGAGTGTCATCACCGGGCGTGTGGTCGACGAATACGGCGACCCGATCTCGAACATCCAGATCGGCGCGATGCGATCGGACACGATCAACGGCCGCAAGCAGTTGATCCCCGCGGGCCGCATGTCGCCGACGAACGATCTCGGAGAATTTCGCGTGTTCGGGATCCCGCCCGGTCAGTACGTGGTGCAAGCGACGTGGCGCGGCATGATGCCGGTTTTCACGCCCGGTGGGCGACCCGACGACGAGTCGGGCTACGCGACGACGTTCTTTCCCGGCACGGTCGCCGCAGGCGAGGCGCAGCGGCTCACGGTCGGCAGCGGCCAGACCATCAGCGATGTTGTCTTCGCAATGGTGACCGCGAAAACCGCGCGCGTGAGCGGCACCGTCGTCGATTCGCATGGACAGCCAGCCCAGGGCATGTTGATGATTTCGCGGAACGACGCCGGCACCTTCATGAGTGGAATCAACATGGCCGTCTCCATTCAGCCTGACGGCACGTTCGCGTTTGCAAATGTGACGGCCGGCGACTACACGCTGCGCGCGAGACTCACGGGAGCGAAGCCCGAAACTTCTGCGCCGGTCAAAGTCGCCGTGTCGGGAGTCGACATCACAGATGTACGGTTGACGGCGGTACCACCCTTGTCGGCTGCGGGCCGAATCGTCGTGGACCCCGCTGCGCTGCAGAGCCTCGCGTCCGCGACGTTGAGCGTGATCGCGGCGCCCATCGACCCTATGCCGTTCGAGAGGACACCGGCGCGCGTCGCCGACGATCTCACGTTCACCTTGGAAGCGCCGGCGGGGCTGATGCACATTGCGGTCCTTGGTCAGCCGGCGGGCTTCGGCGTCCGCGCGGTGCGTGTCGGCGGATTCGACGTGACGGACGCCGGCATCGAGTTCAAAGCCGGACGCGACCTCACGGGTCTCGAGATCGAGCTCACGAACAAACTCACGACGGTGAGCGGACTGGTGTCGGATACGCGCGGCGAAACCGCGAAGGACTATTCCGTCATCGTCTTCCCGCAGGATCAAAACCGCGTGACGCCGGGGTCGCGCTACGTGAAGACGGGCCGGCCGGATCAGGACGGACGCTTCAAAGTGTCCGGACTGCCGCCCGGGGAGTACTACGCGATCGCGCTCGATCGTATCGAAAATGTGTCGTGGAACGATCCCGAGTTCCTGCAGTCCATGCAGCCGCAGGCGACAACGTTCTCGCTGATGGAAGCCGAGACCAAGACGCTCGACTTGAAGCTGCGCGCCGCCGTGCGATAGGGCACGAGGGGCGGGATGGGCAGGGATTGGCAGGGGCGCCGGCGCCCGGCGGGTCTAAAGACCCGCGCTACAATCCGATGTCCTTCCCCTCCCGCCCTCTAAAACACGTCCCCGCGCCAGTAGAGCAATTCGTCCTCGCGCAGCTCGACGGCCGCTGCAGCCACCGGCGTCAGCGGCCGGACCATCATGACGTCGCGCGCCGGCAGCGTCCGTGAAATCGTCAGCTGCGGAGGCCGCACGCTTTCCGGCAGCCAAGCGCGAATGGTCGGTCGAGGAAGTGTGGGCTCGCGCGCGAGGAGCACTTGCAGCATCGCGCCGACGCGCGCACCACCCGGATCGCGATCGCCGCACTCTTCGATCGTCCAAACCTGCCCGACCAGCCCCACCTGCCCTACCCGCCCCGTGATCACGACGTACGCAACGGCCGCGGTTCCTTCCTCGGCCACGAAAAACTGCAGCTCGCGGTCGCCGCTCGGCCCGAGCCCGGCGAGCAGGCGCTTCTTGGTAACGGCGTAGCTCACCAGATCGCGATCCCGATTCAGGTGGAAACGGAACGGCGCGGCGCGGACCTGGTTCATCGCGACTATCGCCGCGAAATCGCGGTCGTCGCCCCCGCGTACCAGCGTGGCGGGCGCACCATGCCGCGTCGACTCGGTGACGTGCACCTCCAGATCGGACTTCGGCAGCGCGGCGAAACCGAGTCGCGCATAGTAGCCGGGGCCAATCTCGGAAAAGAGAAGCGCGAGATCGGCGCCCTGCCCGGCGGCGCGGTCGAGGAGCCGCTCGATGAGCGTTGCCGCGGCGCCTTTGCCGCGGTGCGCTGGCTGGGTAAATACGGCGCCGATGCCGATAATACGGATGGGTCGGGCATCGAGCACGCCGTCGAACCAATACTCCTTTGCGCTGGCGAGCACCGTCGCACCGTCGACAAGGACCGTGCGTCGCAAATGCGTGCGGCCCCACGGGGTCGCGAGCTGAGTTGACCACCACCGCCCGTAGGCGGTCGGCGTCAGGCCGTCGTTCCAGATGTCGTAGCTGGCGTTGAGTACCTGGTCGAGTAATGGGCCGTCAGCAACTGCCAGAGTGGGCATTTTTTGGCATCTTACGGCAATTCGCCGTGGCACTTTTTACATCGGGCTCGTGCTTTAGGTCTAAATTGGGGAGAGGCAGGAACAATTGATGAGGCGAAACCGTGCGCCCAACGTTTTGTATTGGGGCGTTCTCGCGTCCATGCTTACGGCAGGAGCCGTGGCCGGCTTCGCGAAAACGGTCCCGGTGGACGACCGTACGGTGACGCACGTCCTCAATCGAATCGCATTCGGACCGCGGCCCGGCGACATCGAGCGAGTGAAGGCCATCGGCGTGCAGCGGTACATCGACGAGCAGCTCCGGCCGGAGCGGATACCGGACGGCGGCATGAACGCGAGGCTCGCGACGCTGCAGACGATCGGAATGAGCTCACGCGAGCTGGCGGAGAAAATCGAGCGGCCCGCCATCGAGGCGCGCAAAGAGAAGAAGGCGACCGGCGACGCGCCGACGCCCGACGAGAAGGCGATGCAGCAGAAAGCCAACAGCGTCGTCGTCGAGCTCAGCGAGCAGAAGCTGCTGCGCGCGATTTACAGTGAGCGTCAGCTGCAGGAAGTGCTGACCGACTTCTGGTTCAATCACTTCAACGTTGATGCGCGAAAAGGCGCCGATCGCTTCATGCTCACCGAGTACGAGCGCGAAGCGATTCGGCCGCATGTGCTCGGCAAGTTTCGCGACCTGCTCGAGGCAACCGCCAAGAGCCCGGCGATGCTGTTCTATCTCGATAACTGGATGAGCGCCGATCCGAACGGTCCGCATGCGGAGATGCGGCCGCCGCGAGTCGTCCGCGGTCCGTTCGGCCGTCCTGTCGTGATGGCGCAGCCGCCGCGAATGCCGGCGCAGGGAAAAAATGCGCCAAAAGGGCTGAACGAAAACTACGGCCGCGAGCTGATGGAACTGCACACGCTCGGCGTCGACGGCGGGTACGCTCAGCGGGACGTCACCGAAGTGGCGCGCGCGTTCACCGGCTGGACGATCCAGAATCCACGGCAAGGCGGCGGCTTCAAGTTCGAGCCGCGGCTCCACGACACGGGTCAGAAGGCCGTGCTCGGTCACGTCATCAAGGCCGGCGGCGGCGAGCGCGACGGACAAGAGGTCCTCGATATTCTCGCGAAGCATCCGTCGACCGCGCATTTCATCGCGACGAAGCTGGTGCGCCGATTTGTCAGCGACACACCTCCGCCAGCGCTCGTCGACCGCGCGGCGGAGCGCTTCCGCGCGACCGACGGCGACCTGCGCGAGGTCATGCGCAGCATTCTGACGTCACCTGAATTCGTCGCGCCCGAGGCGTTCAGGGCGAAGGTGAAGACTCCGTTCGAGTTCGTCGTGAGCGCCGTCCGAGCGCTCGGCGCCGAGGTGACCGACGCGGCGCCGCTCGTCCGGGCAACGCAGCAGATGGGGATGCCGCTCTACCAATGTCAGCCGCCGACCGGCTACAAGGACACCGCCGATGCGTGGGTGAACACGGGCGCGCTCGTCAGCCGCATGAACTTCGCCGTGCAGATCACCGGCGGCAAGCTGCCGGGCGTGATGCCGACGACGCTCGACTGGGTGAACGAAACGGCCGCGACCGATTTCTCCGATGCGACACGCGCCACGATCGCGAAGGCGACGACGCCGCCGCAGATAGCGGCGCTGACCCTTGGCGCGCCGGAATTTCAACGCCGATGAACAACCATACCGCGAGGAGTACGCGTAGCGCGAGGCTTCAGCCGAGCGAGAGGACGAGATGATTTCCCGAAGAGTGTTCTTGAAAAACGGCGGCTTCGCGCTGGTGAGCCTCGGGTTCGCGCCGTCATTTCTGGCGCGAACGGCGTTCGCACAGGGCCGCTCGGTTCGCGCGAAGCAGCTCATCGCGATCTTTCAGCGTGGCGCCGTCGATGGACTCAGCGTCGTCGTGCCGTTCGGCGAAGCCGAATACTACCGGGCGCGCCCGAGCATCGGGATCGCGCAGCCGAACTCAGGTGACCACGCGGCCATCGATCTCGACGGTTTCTTCGGCTTCAACCCGCGGCTCGGATCGCTGAAGACCCTCTGGGACGCGCGCCAGCTCGCGATCGTTCATGCCTGCGGCTCTCCGGACAACACGCGATCGCATTTCGACGCGCAGGACTACATGGAAACGGCGACGCCGGGCGTGAAAAGCACGTCGGACGGCTGGCTGAATCGCTATCTTCAGGCGCGCCACGTCGAAGCGTCCACGCCGTTTCGCGCCGTCTCGCTCACATCGCAGCTGCCGCGGATGCTGCAAGGTACGGCGCCGGCGCTCGCGGTCAATCAGATCGGTCAGTTCGGCATCCGAGGCGGGCAGTCGAGTGAGATGATGAGCGCGTCGTTCGAGTCGCAGTACGCCGCGGCCGCAGACAGCGTGCTGAATGGAACTGGCAAGGAAGCCTTCGACGCGATCAAGATGCTGAAGGTTGCCGACCCATCGAAGTACCAGCCCGAGAACGGCGCCGATTACCCGCGCAGCCCGTTCGGCCAGGCTCTGCGGCAGATCGCGCAGCTCACCAAAGCGGATGTCGGTCTCGAAGTCGCATTTGCGGATATCGGCGGCTGGGATACGCACGTGAACCAGGGGGCCGCCGACGGTCAGCTCGCGAACCGGCTGGACGACTTCGGCCGCAGCATCGCCGCGCTCGTAACCGACCTCGGCGATCGCATGGCAGACACGGTCGTGCTCACGATGTCGGAGTTCGGCCGCGCGGTTCATGAGAACGGCAACCGCGGGACCGATCACGGTCATGCGAACGCGATGATGGTCATCGGCGGCGGTGTGCGCGGCGGCCACGTCTACGGCAAGTGGCCCGGCCTCGCGCAGGATCGCCGATACGAAGGGCGCGACCTCGCCGTCACCACCGACTTCCGGGACGTCTTCGGAGAGATCGTCGTCAAGCACATGGGCGTGTCCGACACGCGCCCGATCTTCCCCGGCTACAACGTCCAGCCCTCGAAATTCCCAGGGCTGTTCGTTTAGCTTCTCATCACGAAGGCACGAAGGATCACGAAGGTTCTTCGTGGCGCTTCGTGTCTTCGTGATAAAAACAGGCCGTGTTAGAGTACGCGCGTGCGGCTCGCCGATCTTCCGACTCCGCAGATTCTGATCGATCGCCGGCGCGTGATGCGCAACATCGAGCGCGTGCAACGGTTCGCGTCCGATGCCGGGATGCAGCTCCGGCCGCATGCGAAAACCCATAAGTCTCCCGCAGTTGCGAAATGGCAAATCGAACGCGGGGCGATCGGCATCTGCTGCGCGAAGGTCGGCGAAGCGGAAGTGTTCGCCGACGCCGGGCGTTCGCGACATCCGATTGCCCTACCCTGTGAACCCGTTCAACGCGGCGCGCCTGCTCGCGCTGATGGATCGAGCGTCCATTTCGATCATCGTCGACCGTCTAGACGTGGCACGTGGCTGGTCCGACGCGATGGAGTGCGCCGGCCGAACCCTCGACGTGCTCATCAAAGTCGACGTCGGCTTTCACCGCTGCGGGATCGATCCCGATGGAGCCGATGGTCCGCCGCTCGAGTTCATCAAAGCTATCGCGTCGATGAAGGGCCTCAACCTGAGAGGGCTGTTGAGCCATGCCGGGCACGGCTATCACGCCTCGTCGGAAGCGGAGCTCGAAGCGATCGCGGCACGCGAAGCGGAAATTCTCGTCGGGCTCCGAGACAGCGCGGCACGCGCGGGTATCGCGCTCGAGGAGCTGTCGGTCGGCGCCACACCGACGCTGCGCTACAGCGCGAGGCAGCAAGGCTTGACGGAGCTGAGGCCCGGCAACTACGTCTATTTCGATCGCACGCAGGCCTCGCTCGGAGCGGCGGCAATCGACAGACTGCGCACTCACGGTTCTTGCGACGGTCGTCTCGAAGCATCCAGGACGGATCATTCTCGACAGCGGCAGCAAGACGCTCACGAACGATCAGGCGCGGGGCATCACGCCGTCGCCCGGCTACGGTGCGATTCTGACCGGCGACGGCATGGCGGTCGACACCGCCTTCACCATCGAACGGCTCTCCGAAGAGCACGCGACCGTCCGCGTGTCCGGCGCTACCCCACTCGAACCCGGCGATCGTGTCCGCGTCGTGCCGAACCATTCATGCGTCGTGTCGAATCTCGTCGATTGCGTGCGTCTCGTGGAAGGTGACGACGTGCTGGAGACGATTCCGATCGCCGCGCGGGGGCGGATTACGTAAACAGCCATCATGTTCATCACGAAGGCACGATCACTTCACGAAGGCACGAATCAAGATTCGTACATGAAATTCTTTGTGAGCTTCGTGATTCTTCGCGTCTTCGTGATAATTCGAGGTATAGTCGCTGCGGACCCGCCCCCACATGGCTGAAAAAGAGAAACGCGAGATCGGCGACGCGCTCGGCATGGTCGAAACGCGCGGTCTCATCGGCATGATCGAAGCCGCCGACGCCATGTGCAAGACCGCGAACGTCGTCTTCGTCGGCTGGCAGAAGGTCGACGCCGGCCTGGTCACCGCTATCGTGCGCGGCGACGTCGGATCGGTGAAGGCGGCAACGGATGCGGGCGCCGCGGCAGCGCGCCGCGTTGGCGAGCTGGTCGGCGTTCACGTCATCCCTCGGCCGGCGGACGATCTCGAGAAGGTGTTTCCGATTCGCTGACGCTCGACTTCACGCGAGCCGGTTTCTTCGTCCGCTTCTTCTTCTTCGACCTCAACGACGAGCTCAGCTCCCTCAGCAAGCCTTCGTTTCCGACCACGAGCAGCGGCTGCGCCGGCGCCCGCAGCAGGTTGAAAAATTCTCCGCGCTCGGTGCGCGCGTACACCTCCTCGCCGTCGGTGAGGAGCTGCACGCCGCCGCCTCCGCCCGTCGCGCCGAAGAGTCGCGTGCCGAACTGCTCGTCCAGGATCCGCAGAATCGTCCGCAGCTGGTGGATCGTGAAGCCGCGACGCCTCAGATCCGCGAGCACCAGCAGCTCGAAGAGCTCGATCGGGGTGTAGCGGCGCTCGGTGTGGCCGCCGGCCGCCGTGCGGTGCGACGGGATTGCCGGCGACAGCAGCCCGCCGGCATCCCAAAGCTGCAGCTGACGAGCCGTGAGGCCGGTGAGCGACGCGACTTCACGCGAGCTGTACGTCTTTTTCAGCTTCACGCGATTCGATCGGCAGCCGCGGCGCCCTCGAAGTCCTTCTCGGTGAGACCGCCCTCGCTGTGGGTTGAGTACGTCAGCGTGACGCGCTTGTAGTTGATCAGAATGTCCGGGTGATGGTCTGCGGCTTCGGCTTTGGGCGCCAGGCGGTTCACGAATGCGATCGCTTCGGGAAAGCCGGCGAACGTGAACTGCTTTTTGATCGCGTCGGCTTCGAGCGTCCAGCCCGAGACGGTTTTCAGCCGCTTCTGAATTTCAGACGTGGTGAGTTTCGGCATCGATGACCTCGCGTTCTCTAGTCGGGTCTCCGCGCGCGAATTTCGTCGAGCGTCGTCCGCGCCGCTTCTACCGCGTCTAGAGACTCTTTCTGAATTTCGAGGGCCGAAGGCCCCTCGGTCGCGCTGGCGAACGCGCTGCCGGCGATACTGCGATGGTACGCGCGCTCGGCGCGCTGCAGCTCTTCGAGCGCCGCAGAATGATCGGCCTGCCACTCGAGCCACCGCTGAAGCCGTTCCCTCGCGTCAGCCTCCGTGGCGCCGCCGCACTCGATTCCAAAACGATCGCCGTTGTCAGGCCGTTCCGCGAAAGCCACCCACTGCCCGTCCCGCTGAGTGGTTTTGATGATGTGATTCACAGCGCACCAAAGCGCGACGGGCTCACCGCCGCCAGCAGGGGATCCACGCGGCCGTCGAGCATCGCATCGGCGACCAGCGCCGCCGTAAGCGGGGCAAGGAGGATGCCATTGCGAAAATGCGCGGTCGCGTACATGAGATTCGGCAGCATCGCGGATGCGCCGATCACCGGCAGCTCGTCGGGCGATGCGGGCCGTAGCCCCACCCGCGCGCCAAGAAAACCGACCGTCCACGCGTGCGGCACGATCTCGCACGCCGCCTCCAGAAGATCGCGGACTCCGGCGACGGTTGTCCGCTCGTCGAAGTCTGCCTCTTCCACCGTCGCTCCCACGAGCACCGTACCATCGTCCCACGGCACGAGATAGCAGCGATCCGACCAGGTAGCGCGGCGCAGCGCCGGCCCGGTCCAGGACAAGTACAGCAGCTGACCGCGAACCGGCCGGACGGGCACGCGCCCTTTGACGCCATCGATCTCGATCGCGCTCGACCAGCTTCCGGCGGCGAGCACGACCGCGTCGCATGTCAGATGGCCGCGATCGGTCTCGACGACGAGATCCGATCCGTCCGGGAAGACGCGCAGCACGCGGCTCTTCTCGACCAGCTGCGCGCCGTGCCGCCGGGCGGCCGCGGCAAGTCCCCGCATGAGCTCACCCGCCGCCACAAAACCGTGCGATGGGATCAGCAGGCCGCCGACGACGTCGCTCGCGAGATGCGGTTCCTGCGTGCGCGTGCCAGGACCGTCGACGAGATCAGCGGGAACGCCGCGTCGCGAGAGCGCGTCGGCTGTCGCTCGTAATTTTCGAAGACCCTGCTCGTCGGTCGCGACGTTGAGTGTGCCCGTTCGCCGGTACGGTACGGTGACGCCGCTGTCGGCGACGATCCGCGCGATGAAGTCGTCGTACAGCTCGAGGCTGCGGACGGCCAGGCCGAGCAGCGGGCTCTCTGCCTCCGCCTCGATGAAAGGGGCAAGGACTCCGGCCGACGCCTGCGTCGCGCCCATCCCGGCCGGCCGATCGTCCACGATTTCCACCGAGGCGCCGCGCCGAGCCAGCTCATACGCCGTGGCGCACCCGATCACGCCGGCGCCGATGACGACGATGTCGCGCGAGGGCGGCATGAACGAGCATCTTAGCGCCAAGCCGACGGGCGCCGCACGTTTCGGATTGACCCAATAAGGGTCGATTCGCCATACTACGCGGCCCACTTCAAGGAGGTCCCTATGCCCGTCGCCACGACATCGATCCTCTCGCAATCGCTCCTCGACAAATGCCGCGAGCGAGCGCCTGGATATGATCGGGACAATCGCTTCTGCCAGGAGGATTTCGACGACCTCAAGGCAGCGGGATATCTCCGGATGGCGCTTCCGAAGGAGTTCGGCGGACTGGGCATGACCCTCGCTCAGGTCGGCCGCGAAACGCGCCAGCTCGCGATGTACGCGCCGGCGACCGCGCTCTGCATCAACATGCACAATTACTGGGTTGGCACCGCGGCCGATGTATGGCGGAGCGGCGACAAATCGGTCGAGTTCATCTTGCGAGACGCCGGCGCCGGGGAAGTGTTCGCGGCCGGCCATGCGGAGCACGGGAACGAAACGTCGATTCTGATGTCGATCACGAAGGCCGAAAAAGTCCCGGGCGGATACAAATTCACCGGCCGCAAGTCTTTCGGCAGCCTCACGCCGGTCTGGACGTGCCTCGGCCTGCACGGCATGGACACGAGCGATCCGGCTTCGCCGAAAGTCGTGCATGGATTCCTGCGTCGCGACGCGAAGGGCATCACGATCAAGGACACGTGGGACGTGATGGGCATGCGCGCGACGCGCAGCGACGACACGATTCTCGATGGCGCGTTCGTTCCCGACGATCACATCGCGCGCATTGTGCCGGTCGGCTTCGCCGGTGCCGATTACTTCGTGCTGTCGATCTTCGCGTGGGCGCTTTTCGGATTCTCGAACATCTACTACGGGCTGGCGCGTCGCGTGCTCGACCTCACGATCGAACACGTCAAGGGGAAGAGCTCGATCGCGCTCACGCGGTCGATGGCGTGGCATCCGCAGGTGCAGTACGACGTCGCCAACATGGTCATGGAGCTCGAGGCAATCCGCACGCAGATCGAGCTGACGACCGAGGACTGGTCATCCGGTGTGCAGCACCCGGACTGGCCGATCAAGATCGTGGCGACGAAATACCGGGCGGTCGAAGGCGCCTGGAGCATCGTCGATCGCGCGATGGACGTGTCGGGGGGCTTCGGAATGTTCCGGAAAGCAGAGCTCGAGCGCCTGTTCCGCGACGCGCGCGCTGGACGATTCCATCCGGCGAACTCCGCGCTGACGCACGAAGTGATCGGAAAGCTCGCGCTCGGGCTGAACCCGGACGAAACCCCACGCTGGGGCTAAGAAATGTAGCGCGAGGCTTCAGCCGAGCGGGCGCCGCAGAACGTGGAACGCGTGCGACGTCCAGTCGTTGCTGCGAAAACCGGGGATGCACCACAGTTGGCAAAGCGGCTCGATCGCGCGGGCCGCTTTCGCCGATCCCATGTCGGCCGGCTCCCAACCGAACTGCTCGATGATCCGCGCGACCGATTTCTTCGCTCCCTCGTCGTTCCCGCAGTAGAACATCGTCGCTTTCGCGCCGCCCGGAAATTCAGGATTCACCATCAGCGGGCTGCCGACGCTGTTGAACGCTTTCACGAGTCTCGCCTCTGGAAACGCGTTCTGCAGACGCTCCATCAGCGAGTCGTTCGGCGACGTGAAGAATTTCAGCACGCCGTCTTCCGGTGGCTCGTCGGCAATCGGGTTCGTCGTATCGATGACGAGCTTGCCCGCAATGTGAGCCGCGCCAGCTTCGCGTAAGCCGCTCTCAGCGGCGGTTCCCTTCACCGCGAGCACCAGCGCCTCGGCCCATGCCGCGACATCAGACGGCGCGCCGGCGGGGATCCCGGACGTCTTCGAGAACTCCGCGAGCTTTTCCGGCGAACGGCTCGCGATCCGCACGTCGTGGCCGTGCTTCTTCAAGCCCGCGGCGAGCGTCCGCCCGACCACGGCTGATCCGATCACTCCAATCCGCATGCAATCCTCCTGAGCCCGAACACTGAGTTTGGACCCATTTATAGCTTCGGAGTATCCCCCAAAGAGTGGCTGAGCCGCCGATCGCTCTGTCTCCGCATTGTCCATCGGGGAGGGAGTATCCCCGGAGGACTTGAATATGACGAATCGACTGCACTTGACGGCGACGTGCCTGGCGTTTTTTCTGGGGACGTCAGCCGTGCGAGCTCAGGAGGTCGTGGCCGGATCGTTCGATCAACTGCGCCTGGCCGCGAGACTCGGCGACACGATAACGGTGACCGATGCGGCGGGAGCCACAACGACTGGACGGCTCGCGGCGCTCTCATCTTCACAGCTGACGCTGCTCGTCGGAAAGTCCCCGCGCGATCTCCTCGAGCAGGACGTCCGTGCGATCGCGCGTCATGGCCACGTCAGCCTCGCGCAGGGTGCCCGATGGGGATTCGCGATCGGAGGCGGCATCGGGTTGCTCGCCGGGTTGTCGTGGAGCAGCGCCTGTAACACCTGCGGCCCGCTGACGGCGGTATTCGCCGCGACGTATGCGTCGCTTGGTGCCGGTCTTGGAGTCGGCATCGCTGCGGTCACGCCGACGCGTCCCGTGATCTATTCGGTCAACGGCGACGGACGGCGGCGAGTCGCCGTATCGCCGATTGCGACACCCGGCCGCCGCGGCGCCTCGCTGTCGGTTGCGTTCTGACGCGTGGAAAACCCGAGGTCCCTCAACCGGCCATCGCGCAGTCCGTAGATGACCGCGTGCACCTCGACGGCCTGGAAGCGCGCCCACGCGTCCTGGATCACCGTCGTCTCGCAGACGTGTCGAGCCTGCGCGATGGCGTTGAGCTCGCACAATCGATCGGCGCGCGCTTCGTCGCCGAGCCCGTCGAGCTCCGCGCTGTGGACATTTCGCACGTCCTGCACGTGGCGCAGCCAATTGTCGATCAGCCCGAGTTTGGCCGCGTCGAGCGCGGCCTTCACGCCGCCGCACCCGTAGTGGCCGCACACGATGACGTGCTGTACGCGCAGCACGTCGACCGCGTACTGCAGCACTGACAAACAGTTCAGATCCGTGTGGACGACGATGTTGGCGACGTTGCGGTGAACGAAGAGCTCGCCCGGCAGCAGACCGACGATTTCGTTCGCAGGCACGCGCGAATCGCTGCAGCCGATCCAGAGGTATTGCGGCGATTGCTGCGCTGCAAGCCGAGGGAAGAAATTCGGGTCGGCTTTCGCAAGCCGCTCGGCCCACGCCTTGTTGTTATCGAGTAGATCTTTGAGCAGGCGGCTACCTCGACGTAGTCACCGCGGCGGGCACACCGTGACAAACCCGATTGAAGGCAGCGCGCCGCCGGCAGTCACCTGAGCCAGACACACTTCGTGCGTCGCGAGAGGTGTCGACGGCCCGGTGGACCCGGTCGAGAAAGACCGGCGGCCTCGATATCGCATCGGCTGCGCCGGCCCGACGTACGGCGACGTGTATGGGACTGCGTACGGTACGGCATACGGCACCGGGTTGAAGTCGCTGGTGAACGGTACCGCGGGAACGGCGTAGGGGTTGTTCGCGTAATCGTAACGTCCCGTGTTCGGGTACTCCGGTCCATGCCCGATGACGATCGAGTCGGGCGCAGCCCCTGCGACGGCGAGGTAATTCGCCGTGCGCATTTCCTCGTCGGCGCGATCGGCCGCGGCCGCTTCCTCGCGGCCGCTCTTGAGCATCGCGAGCACGATCTTCTCGCTCACCCCGTCGGCCTTGAGCGCCACGAGCTGCTCCGGATCGATCGTGAAGATCGACTTGTCGCGATCGATCACCGCCAGGATCACCGTTTCCGAAACGCCGGCCTTCGACAACGCGACGACCTGCTGCACGGTGACGGCTGACGCCGACATCGGCACGAGCACGAGCGTCATCAAAAGCGCGAAGGTGAACGCCTTCATCCCGATAACCATAACGTGCAACCCGCTCGCCAGTCGAGAGGTTAGGATAGATTGGTTGCGTGTGCTCCCGCTAGGACAAATTCACTCGGAGGGGACAGTCGGGCCGTCGAGCTGAGTTCGTAAATGTCGTATTTGCCGTCATTTGCGCCGCCCGGCCTGGCTCTTTGGCGGGTACGACGCTTGCGTCTGGCTCTAGAGTTCAAGGAGCAATTCTGTCATGGTCTCGAATCGTTTGGCTTTCGGAGCGGTGGCGATTGCCTGCATCGCAGCGGCGGGCGGCGGAGGATATCTCGCGACGCGTCAGAATGCCGTCCCGACGCCGGCGTCGGCCGCGGTGAATTCGGCGCCCGCGCAGGCGGTTCCCGCGCCGGTGGCGACGCCCGATCGGCCGGTGCAGGAAACCGAAGCCGTCGTCGGAGACTCGCCGAAGCCGGCGTCGCAGGTACAGGAATCGGCGACACAGCCCCAGGCGTCGAAGCCCGCGCGCGAGCCGCGCTCAAAGGCCGAAGCCACCCGCACGTCGGCCGCGCCAAAGACCGCACGAACCATGGCGCAGGATCCGCCGCCGCTCGATCGATCGTGGCCGACGGCCAGTGCCGCCCAGCCGCCGCCGCAGCCGCCGCCTCCTCCTGACGTCGCACCCGAACCGCCGCGCGCCCCTGAACCGCCGCAGAAATCGTTCGAGGAACTCGTCGTACCGTCCGAGTCAGTGATCGGGCTGCAGACGGAAACGGCGCTGTCGAGCGAGCGCGCGCGCGTCGAAGACCGCGTCGAAGCGCACGTGACGCGCGACGTCCGCGTGAACGGACAAGTCGCGATTCCTGCCGGCGCCAAGGCGATCGGGTCGGTCTCGCAGGTCGAACGTGGAGGCAAGTTCAAGGAGCGCTCGCGGATCGGCGTCCGGTTCCACACGCTCGTGCTGGCAGACGGCACCCGGCTGCCGATCAATACCGAAACGATCATTCGTGAAGGCGCGGCGCCTGAAGCGGCGCAGAAGGTCGGCGTCGGCGCTGTCGGCGGCGCGATTCTCGGCGCGATCCTCGGCGGCGCAAAGGGCGCAGCGGTGGGCGCGGCCGCCGGTGCGGGCGGCGGCGCCGCCGTGCAGATGGCGGGCGATCGCAATGCAGCCACGTTACCGGCCGGCTCGCCGCTGACGGTCCGCATCATCTCGCCGCTGACGATTACCATCGACAAGGAATAAGCCCTATGATGGGCGTTTTCAGAGGAGGCTCTGATGCGCACCAGCAGTTTCGCGGCGGTCCTCATCGCAACGGTCGCGCTCGCCGCTCCGGCGAGCGCGCAGCAGGTCACCAAAGAGACGGTTCCCGGCGTCGCGAACTTCGCGCGCGTTGAAACGACCGTCGCGTGCGGCGGCGTGATCACGCCGGCGGCGATCGCCGACCTGCACGAACGCGGCTACAAGTCGGTCTTCAACCTACAGCTCCGCGACGAGCGGAACGCCCACGTCGACGAAGAAGCGGCGGCCGCGAAAGCTGCCGGCGTCAACTACATCCACGTGCCGTTCACGCCCACGAACCCCGACAATGCGTCGGTCGACACGTTCCTCAAAGAAGTCTCCAAGCCGGAAAATCAGCCGGCCTTCATCCATTGCGGCGGCGGCAACCGCGCGGCCGGCTTCTGGATGATCAAACGTGTGCTCATCGACAAATGGGACCTCGACAAGGCTCAGGTGGAAGCCGAAGCGCTCGGCCTCTCGAGCACGCCGATGAAACAGTTCGCGCTCGATTACATCAACGCCCACAAGCACTGAACGGCTTTGGATGACTTCGACGTCACGAAGCTGACGCCGACGCCGACGCCACTCGGCGTCGGCACCGGATCTTCGGCCGCGTGGATCCGGTTCGCGCCTGGCGCGATGTTCGCCGGCCGTTTTCGCATCGTTGCGCCGCTCGGTCGCGGCGGGATGGGCGAGGTGTATCGCGCCGACGACCTCAAGCTCGATCAGCCGGTCGCGCTGAAGTTTCTCCCCGAGGCGGTCGCCGCCGATCCTGCGCGGCTCGCGCAATTCCACAACGAAGTGCGTGTGGCGAGAACAATCGCGCACAGAAACGTCTGCCGCATGTACGACATCGGCGACGCCGACGGCCGGCACTTCCTGACGATGGAGTATGTGGACGGCGAGGACCTGGCGTCGCTCCTGCGCCGCATCGGCCGCTTCCCCGAGGACAAGGCCGTCGAAGTCGCACGGCAGATTTGCGCGGGGCTGGCCGCGGCGCACGAGCGCGGCGTGCTCCATCGCGATCTGAAGCCGGCCAACATCATGATCGACGGCGAGGGCCACGTCCGCATCACCGATTTCGGTCTCGCGGCAATCGCCGGTTCCGTGAGCGACATCCGCGCCGGCACCCCGGCGTATATGGCGCCCGAGCAGCTCACGGGGCGCGACGCGAGCGCGAAAAGCGATATCTACGCACTCGGCCTGGTGCTGTTCGAGCTGTTCACGGGCAAGCGTGTCTTCGAGGCGCGCACACTCAACGAGCTCCTGCAGCAGCACGAGTCGCGAACCGTTTTATCGCCTTCGTCAGTCATTCGGGATCTCAATCCCTCGATCGAACGCGCAATCGTTCGCTGTCTCGATCCCGATCCGGCCGAGCGCCCATCGTCACCGCTGGCTGTCGCCACCGCGCTTCCAGGCGGCAATCAGCTCGCCGCCGCGATCGCCGCGGGTGAAACGCCCTCGCCGGAGATGGTGGCCGCCGCGGGCGAGCAGTCTGCTGTGCCGCCGGCGTTCGGCCTTACGCTGGTCGCGTTCACGCTGATGATGCTCGCGGCGCTTACCCTGCTGTCGCAGCGGTACTCGATCGTGCATCGCATCCCGCTGCCGAAATCGATCGATTCGCTCACCGACCGCGCCCAGGAGCTGCTCGAGCGCATCGGCTACGCCGATTCGCCGTACGACACGGCACGCGGCTGGGCGTTCAACCGCGAATATTTGAACTACGCAGCAGCGCATTCTCTCGGACAGACCGACGCCGCGCTCGCGTCCGGCCGCACCGGCACCCTCGTATTCTGGTACCGCACGAGCCCGACGCGGCTCGTGCCGATCACGACGGGTCTGCTGCCAGTTCAAGCCGATCCGCCGTTTACGCTGTCCGGCATGCGCATTGTCCGCTTCGACACGGAGGGGCGGCTGCTCGAGTTTCACTCGATGACGCCGCAAGTAGACGAGTCAGTGCCCACCACCGCAGAAGTGAGCTGGACGCCGCTCTTCGACGCCGCCGGTCTGCGGGTTGCCGATTTCCATCCTGTCGAGCCGCGGTGGGCGCCGCGCTCAGACGCGGACGTACGCGCGGCGTGGCAGGGTCGCATGCGCGAACTATCGGGAGCCGACATTCGCGTCGAAGCGGCTGGATATCACGGGGCACCGATCTTCTTCACCGTCATATTTCCGTGGAGCGAGCCGCAGCGGATGGCGCGTCCGCCCGACGCATCGGTCGACCGTTTCGTCACCGCACTCGCGACGATTTTCGGCGCGCTGATCATGATCGCCGCAGCTGTTCTCGCCCGCCGCCATCTGCGCAGCGGACGCGGCGATCGCGCGGGCGCGCTTCGCACGGCGGCCATGATGTTCGGCTGTCAGGCCGCGGGATGGGTGATCTACGCGCGACACTACGGCGACGTTCAGATCGAGATGCGCAACCTGAATCTCATTCTGGCGTTCACGCTGTTTTTCGCGTCGGTCGTCTGGTTGTTCTATCTCGCCCTCGAACCCTACGTGCGGCGACTCTGGCCGGAGCTGCTGATCGGCTGGAGCCGGCTGTTGTCGGGCCGCGTGCGAGATCCGCTGGTCGGCCGAGACGTGCTGATCGGCGTGGCGGCCGGCACCATTGGCGCGCTGCTCATCGCGGCGCCGGAAATCATCGCGCAGGCGACAGGACGATCCGTGCAGACGCCTTACCTTCCGAATTCCTTGATTCTGCTCGGCACGCGCTATTCGCTCGCGGCAGCGCTCGACGTCGTCCGCTCCGCTCTCACCGACGCATTGCAATGCACCTGCATCGTCGTGTTTTTCAGGATTGTCGTGCGGCGCACGTGGCTCGTCATGCTGCTCAGCACGGTGGCGATTCTGCCGATCGCGATGAGCGGCACGTTCACCGGAGAGCTCCTTCTCCTCGACGTGACGATGTCGCTCCTGGGGATCGCGCTCGTGTTCGGCGTGCTGCTGCGATTCGGCCTTCTCGCGTTGGTCGTCACGTTCTACACGTTTCTGCTGATTCGTCAGTTTCCGCTTACGAGCGATTTCGCCCGGCCGTATGCGGCATCGTGCGCGGTCGTGCTGGCGGGGTTGGCCGCGCTCTCCTTCTTCGGCTTCTACGCGTCGCGCGGCGACGAGCCGCTGTTTGGCCGCAGTCTGCTAATGGACGAGCGTTGAATCGTCAGGATCAAGCCCATCCGTTTTATACAAATAGCCGAATCCAATGTCCGCTAAGTGCCTCAACAGAATGTGTTAGGGCACATCGCTTGCACTAACGCTCCAGTGAAAGCCCGGGCGTGATGCTCGGCTCATCAAGGAGCGTGACGAAATGCGACGTGCAACAAAGATTTTCCTGGCAATCGCAACGGCGGCGTTGATCTACGCCCCGATCGACGCGCGCGCCGACGGCTATGTGAGCCCGTGGGCTGGCGTCAACTTCGCGGGCGGCGGACTGGACAACGGCCGCGGCGCGTTCGGCGTGCAGGCCGGCGGCATGGGTGCCGGCATCATCGGCGGCGAAGTGGACTTCGGCTACAGCCCGAGCGCGTTCGGAACGCAAACCGACTTCGGCAACAACAGCATCATCAACCTGATGGGCAACGTGATCGTCGGTATTCCGATGGGCGGCACGTACGGCAAGGGCTTCCGTCCATTCGTCACCGGCGGCCTCGGCTTGATCCGCACGCAGATCGACGGCAACACTTCGGTCTTCCGGCCGGCAGTGTCAGATAACAACTGGGGCTGGGACCTTGGCGTCGGCGCGATGGGGTTCTTCAACGAACACGTCGGCCTCCGCGGCGACCTGCGTTACTTCCGCGACCTGACGGGCAACGTCATCAACGGGACATTGGACGAGGGCACGCTGCACTTCTGGCGGCTCGGCTTCGGCGTTGTGATTCGCTAGGCAACGATTTGCCACAATTCTCTCCAGGTGTCGCCCTCGTCATCGCTGGCGAGGGCGACAACGCCGTGCTTCGGGAAATTCACAGACGCTTCATCACCGCCACGGAGTAGCGCGAGCAGCCGCGGCAGGTTCGGGAAATGCCCGACGAGCATCACGTCGCGCGCCTCGCCTCTGAGGCGGTCGCGCATCCAGCCTGGCGAATCGGTCGGCTGGAGATCACGGGTCGCCGAAAATTCCGCGAGCGCATTGCACGCGCGCCAGAACGCCTCGGCTGTTTGCCGTGCGCGAAGCTTTCCGCTGTGCCACACGATCGCCGGTCGCGCGCCTCGCGCGGCGGTGGCCGCGGCAGCACGTTCGACGGCGTCGCGCCCTTCTGCCGACAGCGGCCGACGCGGATCGATCTCCGGGCCCACGGCGGCGCCGTGATGGACGAGGAACAGCTGCAAGAGTTACGGCGCGGCGGTGTGTCCCGGCGGGTGCGGATACGCCTTTTCGCCCGCGAGAATTCTCACGGTCTTTCGGTTTTCCGGAAGCGGCAAGGGACAGGTCGTATACGGGTTGAAGGCGCACGGCGGATTGTACGCCTCGTTGAAATCGAGCACGGTCGTTCCATCGTCGTCGAGATCGGAATACAGGAATCGGGCCGTGTCGTACGTCTCCTTACCGCTCGTACCGTCGCGGAAGATGAAATACAGCCGCTTCGGCCGCGTCGTCGCCGGCCGGAGCCGAACCGTTTCGCCGTTCAACGTGAATTCCACGACGCCTTCGGTCTTGTAGACCTGATCGTCGCCGGTCTGATTCGGCGTGTGGAAATCGTGCGGCGCCGGATCCTTGATGAAGCGCGCGGTCACGCGGTAGTGGCTGTCGATCGGGAACCAGTGAAATCCTTCGAAATGCGTGGCGACCTCGCCTTGCGGATCGCGCATACGGATCGTCGGCCGCTCGCCGCTCCGATGCACCCACACCGCGATGTCGCCGAACGCGACTTCGTCCGGCCCGTCGCGCTTGCCTTCCGCGTTCAGATGTTCGTCGTCTTTGAGGTCCGTCGGTCCGGTGATCGGCTGGTCTTTGATCGTGGCCTTCACGCCCGCTGCGGGCTCGAATGTCACCTTGTCGGCATCGAGGACGAACGCTCCGGCTGAAGCGGGCGCCCGCCCCGGGAGTTTGACGACGTTCCCGTCGGCACTGCCGGCCGGGTTCGCGCCCGGCGAGAGCGAGAAGAGGCCCGCGAGCGGCACATAATCCTTGCGGTAATCAGCTTCGTGCTTCGCGCGGAACGCTTCGACTTCCTTGACGTGGGAATCCAATCCGCATCCAAACGCCGACACCGCCACACCGATGGCCGCCGTCCAGGCGAGGGCACTTCGTGACATCATCGCTCCTCGTGTGAATTTCGCATCCTAGTCGCCGCCATGTCCAGCGTCAAATCAGGCGTCGGGGGCTGGCTGCTCGTGTTGTGCGGCGTGCTGCTGCTATGGCAGCCGCTCAGCTTCGGGCTCGTCGCCTCCAGCTCGTTGGACGCGCTCGTGGTGCGCGGCGTGCCGCTCGCGGTCGTGCTGGTGCTGCGCCTGCTCGTGACGGCGTTCGGAATCGCAGCCGGCCTCGCGCTCGTGGGACGACGGCCGAGCGCCGTCGCAATGGCCAAAACCGCGCTCGTCGCAACGGCGGCCATGGACCTGTTCGTCTACACGACGCCGTATGCGCCGAACAACCGGACGCCCGGCGAAACGCCGATCTACATCGCGATCTCGCTCGGATGGTCAGCCGGCTGGTTTCTGTATCTCGTCCGCTCGCGTCGCGTGAAGAATACGTTCTGACGTTTCTTCTCAGTTCGACGAGAGCACGAACTGGTTGCCGTCCGGATCTTTGAAGATCGCGGCGGTGCCCCAGTCGGCCTTCTGCGGTTCCTGCACGAATTCCACGCCGCGGCCCTTCAACTCGGTCGTCGTCGCCTCCACGTCGTCGGTGACGAAACTCAGGTTCATGAAGCCGCCGATCATCGCCTCCTGACCGCCCGCGGTGAACAGCACCAGCCTCGTTTCTGCGCGGGGAATGCCCAACTCGATCCACCGCTGCTTGCCGTCGAACGGCGCATCGGTCATCACGCGGAAGCCAAGCTTCTGCGTGTAGAACTCGAGTGAACGATCCTGATTCCTGACCGGGATGTTCACGAACTTGATCGCCTTGATCATCGTCGCTGCCTCCTGACGATGATAGTGAAGCGTGTCGGCGTTGTGCACAAGGCGTGCATCGGCTACTATGGCAACCTTTGCTACAGCTGGACGAATACATCATCGACACGCTGATGGTCGACCTCGTTGGGCACGACCGCCAGCCGTCGGCGTATCTGGTTTACCTGTTTCTGTGGCGCGCCACGCACGGCACGCGGCAGGCGAGTGCGCAGGTCGCGCTGCAGGACATCGCCGAGGAGACTGGGCTCTCGAAGCGATCCGTACAGAGCGCAATCGGCTGGCTCGCCAAACGTGCGCTCATCGCAGTCGCGAGGGAAAGCATCACGGCGGTGCCGGTTTATACCGTGAACCGCCCGTGGAAACGCTAGCCGCTGCACGACGTCCGGCTGAAGCCGGACGCTACACAGCCACGGCCTTATCCGTGATGTCCAGCCCGCGGTCGATGATCGCAAAGGCGTCCCGCATCTCGGCTTCGGTGATGCAGAGCGGCGGATTCGTGAAGAACGTGTGCCAGCGCACGAAGGTGTACAGCCCTTCCTGCCGGAAGAATTTCCCGAGCGCCGCCATCTCCGGCGACGTTCCGTTGAACGGCGCGAGCGGCGTCTTCTTGGCGCGATCGCGGACGAGCTCCACGAGACCGAACAGGCCGAGCGATCGTGCGGCGCCCGACCGACGGATGCTTGCGCGCGAGGTCGTCGAGCAGCGTCTTCATCAAGGCGCCCATCGTGCGGGCGTTCTCGATCAGCTTGTCGTCTTCGTAGACCTGCAGTGTCGCGAGCGCCGCGGCGCACGCGAGCGGATGGCTGTTGTACGTCAGGCCGCCGTAAAACACTTTGTCCTGGAACTTGTCGGCAATGGCCCGGCGCATGCCGACCGCCCCGAGCTGCACATAGGCGCTCGTCAGCCCCTTGGCCATCGTGATGATGTCGGGGACGACATTCCAGTGGTCGATCGCGAACCACTCGCCCGTGCGGCCGAACCCGGCCATCACCTCGTCGCAGATCATCATGATGCCGTATTTGTCGCAGAGCGCCCGGACGCCCTGCATGTAGCCGTCGGGCGGGACGAGCACGCCGTTCGTGCCGGTGACGGTCTCGAGGATGAAGCCGGCAATCGTCTGCGGGCCTTCGAGCTCGATCACCTCTTCGATCATCGCCAGCGACGCCTCGGCCGAGTCCCAGCCGCGCTGAATGCCGTGATACGGATCGAGAACGTGCACGACGCCCGGGATGCCCGGCTCGGCGGCCCATCGGCGCGGATCGCCGGTGAGCGTCATGCTGCCGGCTGTGCCGCCGTGATACGACCGGTAGCGCGCCAGGATCTTGTGGCGGCCGGTGGCGAGGCGCGCGAGCTTGATCGCGTTCTCGTTCGCCTCGGCGCCGCCGTTCGTGAAGAAGAACACGTCGATGTCGCCGGGCGCGATCTCGGCGAGCTTGGCGCCGAGCCGCGCGCGCGGTTCGGTCGCCATGAACGGGTTCGCGTACGCGAGCACCGCGACCTGCTCCTGAATCGCGCGCACGACGCGTTCGTCGCCGTGGCCGATGTTCACGCACATCAGCTGGCTGTTGAAGTCGATGAAGCGCTTACCTTCCGGCGTCCAGAAGTAGATGCCCTTCGCGCGCGCGACCGCAATCGGGTCGACCTTCGACTGGGCGGACCACTCGAACAGCGTGTGCTTCCGCGACAGCGCGATCATTTCTTCGCCGGTCATCGTTTTCAATGTTTCGGTTGCCATAGCGACTTCCTTTATCACGAAGTCACGAAGGTACACGAAGAGCAGGAAGAAACGCTTTGTACAAAACAAATCCGTGTGCTTCGTGTGCTTCGTGTCTTCGTGAAGAAAGATGTTCGAACGCAAATTTGATCATTTCTTCAGCATCGCATCACGCTTCGCCTTGAACTCGTTCCCGGCTTTCCAGTCCGGCATCTTGTCCGCCTGCGCCACGCGGTAGCCGACGGCGCAGATACACCTTGAGGTCCTCGCGCACGCCGGACATATCCCAGTCGGGCATGACGACGTCTTTGGGTGTGTGGTAGCGGTGCTCGGTCCAGTCGTCGCGCACTTTCTGTCCGTAGTCGGCGGGTTTGCCGATGTAGTTGACGCCGCCGTCCGGGTCGAGCGCCGGCACGCCCTGTTTCGCGAAATTGAAGTGATCCGATCGGTAATAGAACCCCTTCTCCGGCTCGGCGTCGCCATGGACCGTTCGGCCCTGCTCCGCCGCGGCGGCGGCCGCGTAATCGTCGAGGTCTGACGCGCCGTAGCCGACGAGCGTCAGGTCCTTCGTGCGGCCGTGCGTGTTCCACGCGTCCATATTGATGTCGGCGACGGTCTTCGCGAGCGGATAGATCGGGTCGACCGAGTAGTACTGCGAACCGAGCAGGCCCTGCTCCTCCGCCGTGACGGCCATGAACAAGATCGACCGGCGCGGCGGCTCCTGCAGTTTCGTGAACGCACGCGCCATCTCGATGAGCGCCGCACACCCAAGCGCATCGTCTTCCGCGCCGTGAAAGATGCCGTCGGGCGTCTTGCCGAAATGATCCCAGTGCGCGGTGTAAACGACGAACTCGTCGTTCACCTTCGGATCCGATCCTTCGACCTTGGCCAGCACGTTGTGTGAATTGATCGTGCGAAGCTTGTTGTGGATCGTCATCGACGCCGTAACGCCGAGCGGCACCGGTTTGAAATCGCGCGTCGCCGCCTGCTTCTTGAGCGCGTCGAAGTCCTGGCCGGCCATCTGCAGAATGGCTTTCGCCTTGTCGAGCGTGATCCAGCCTTCGATGGCGGACCGGCTCATGTTCTTGTCGGGCGTGACGAGGTCGAACTGCTCGCCGGTTTTGCCCTGCACGACGTTGAAGCCGTAGCCCGCGGGACCGGTCTCATGGATGATGAGCACGCCGGCCGCGCCTTTCTGCTGGCCCATCTCGTACTTGTACGTCCAGCGGCCGTAGTAGGTCATCGCCTTGCCGCCGAACGTCTTGGGATCGAGCTCGTTCGGATTGTTCGGATCGGGTACCGGCGGATCGTTCACGAGCATCAGCAGCGTCTTGCCCTTGACGTCGATGCCCTTGTAGTCGTCCCAGTTGAACTCGGGCGCGACCACGCCGTAGCCGACGAACACGAGCTCCGAGTCCGCGATCGCTGCCGACGGAGCGACGTGCTTGGTCCAGGCGACGACGTCATCTTTCCATTTCAGGGCCTGCTGCTGCTCGCCCCGCTTCACGAGGAGCGGCGCAGGCGACGGCGTGATGCCGACCAGCGGCACTTTCTGAACGTACGTGCCGTCGGTATTCCCGGGCTTCGCGCCGGCCTTCTTGAACTGGTCGACGAGATACGCGACCGACTTTTCTTCGCCGACCGTCCCGGGCGCGCGGCCCTGAAACTCGTCGGACGACAGCACTTTCGTGTGCGCGAGAAGAGCGGCGACGTCGATGTCCGGCAGCTGCCCGATCGGCACTTTCTGCGCAGGCGCGACGGGCGGCGCCGGGCTCTCGGCGCGCGGCGGTGCGGGCGTAGTGCCGCAGGCCGATACGGCGACGCGCCGAGAGAAGAAGCGCGAATCGTTTCATGATGCTGTGATTATCCCGCGCGCAGCCCCATCAGGTCGAGCGTCGCGAGCGCGATGATCTTCGTCGCGCTCACGAGATCGTCGATCGCGCACCACTCGTCGGGCTGATGCGCCAGATCGAGCACGCCCGGCCCGTACGCGACGCAGTCGGCCACGCCGGCGATCCGCGCCACGTGCTTGTGATCGTAGGTGCCGGGGCTGGCGATGAGCTCCGCGGGCCGGCCGAGCACATGCCGGACGGATTGCTCGAGCGCCGCAATCACTGGCGAGCCGTCCGGCGTCCGCGTTGGATGAACGACCATCAGATCGCGCACGTCGAACCGCACGCCGGGAACCGCCGTCACGGCGCGCGCGACGAGCCGTTCGACTTCCGTTCTGGTCGCCTCGAATCCTTCTTCGATCAGAAAGCGCCGATCGAAGACGGCGCGACACACGTCGGCGACGCACGGCGTCTGAATGCCGCCGACGGGCTGGCCGCCGTCGATGCCGTTCACGTTGATCGTCGGGTGACGCGCGCCGAGAGGAACGACCGGGACCGCGGTCGTGCGGGACGCGAGCGCCGGCATCAGTTCGTCGCGCACGAGTTGAAGCAGCTGTCCCATCCCGTCGATGGCGCTGACGCCGAGAAACGGCATGCTGCCATGCGCGATGCGGCCGCGCGCCGTCACTTCGAACCAGTACACGCCGCGATGCCCGATGCATATGCGGTCGACGTTCAACGGCTCGGGAATGATGACGAAGTCGGTCCGGCCCTTCGCGATCCGGCCGGTGCGCGCCAGATACGCGACGCCGGCAAAGCCGCCGCTCTCTTCGTCCACCGTGCCGCTGATCTCGATCGTACCGGGCAGCCGGACGCCGGCGCGCTCGATCGCTTCGGCGGCAAAGAGCGCCGCGGCGATGCCGGCCTTCATGTCGCACACGCCGCGCCCGTAGATCCGCCCGTCGCGCACGACGCCGTCGAACGGCGGCAGCGTCCATCCCTCGCCGGCGGGCACGACATCGAAGTGGCCGTTCAGGTGAACGACCGGTCCACTGCCGCCGCGCCTGGTGCCGACGACGTTGACGCGGGGAAATCGCGGGGTGTGCTCGGCGAGACCGTCGGCGGCGATGTACTCGACGTCGAAGCCGCGACGCTTCATGTCGTCGCCCATGAAGTGCGCGCAGGCGTCGTACGCCTCGCCCGGAGGATTCACCGTCGGCATCCGGACGAGGTCGACAGTGTATTGAACGATCTCGTCGGCGGCGCGATCGACCTCCGCCGTGACCCGGTCCGCGATGTTCATCGGCGCACGTCGCTACTGCGGCCCCAGGAAGAAGCGGATGCCAAACTGCACCTCCCGGCCGGGCAGATACGCGACCGGCGTGCCGAAGGTCGGACCCGATACCGCGTTCACGTTGCGCGACGTTGTCGCGATTGAAGATGTTGAAGGCTTCGATCAGCACGCTGACGGCCTGGTTGCCGAACGACGATCTTCTTCTCCGCCGCGGAGATCGACGTCAGAGTACGGCTTCACGCGAAAGGCGTTTCGCGGCTGCGTGAGGTCGCGCTGATCGACGAGGCCGTCGCCGTCGCTGTCGATGATCCCGCGCGGGTTGAATGCGGAGCCGCTCCGCCAGAAGGCCACGATCCCGAAGTTCACGTCGAACGGCAGCACGATGGCGCTGTTGGCGACGAAGATGTGTGGCGCCGACTGGTTCGACGGACCGTAGTCGAGCTCGGGATGATTGTTGTTCGAGAACGTCGAGCCGACGGTTCCGGTGAGCAGGTTGTCGCGCGCGCGCGATCCGGTGTACGACAGACCGAGCTGATATCGTTTGGTGAATCGCCGCCGCACGGACAGGATGATGCCGTCGTAGTCGACGAGCCCGTCGTAGCTGACGGCGCTAATCTGCGGGCCGCCGTCGGTCGTCTTGCCGAAGTTGGGCGTTGCCCGGCGCCGCGTCGAAGAGATTCGTGATCCGCCGCGTGAGCAGGTCGCGCGTGCGGCGATGCACGAACATCGCCGACACGCTCACGTCCTTGCCGATTTCCTGATCGACGCCGAGCGCTGAACGCGTTGGTATACGGCACCTGATCCTGCGAGTACTGCGACACGGTGCGCGTCACTTCGAGCGGGCCGCGCGGGAAGAACGACAGCACCCGGTTGCCGACGATCGATCCGCCGGGCACGTCGAAGAACCGGAAATCGGTGCCGGGATATTTCGCATCGAGCAGCGCGACCGCCTGCGCGGCGGTCTTGCCGGACAGCTGCTGGATGTTGTCTGCCGTCACGACCGGCGCCTTCGTCGGATCGGTGACGGCGATGCCGAGCGCTTTGTAGAGCGCGAGCGGATCGTTCCGCAGATCGGTGGCGAACTGCTTGTACAGCGGATTCTCGGGCGGGCCGAACGCCGGTCGCAGTCGGGAACCCTGACGTGATGACGTAGTCGATCAGCGAGTTCGTGTAGTCGACGCCGAGGCGCGGCAGCGCGACGTCGAAGACCGCCTTGGTGAACACGCCGCCCTTCTCGGGCACCGTCGACGCGGCCGCGAGCAGGTTGCGATCGAAGAACAGCCCGTAGTTCGCCTTGACGATCGTCTGGTGCCGGCCGTTCACGTCCCATGCGACGCCGACGCGCGGCGCCAGCGCCTTCTTGTAATCGCCGAACAGGCTGGAGTAGTCGTAGCGCACGCCGCGCGTTGATCGTCACGTCCGGGATGCACCTGCCACGTGTCCTGCGCGAACAGCGACACGTCGTTGGTTTTGATGTCGAGATTGAGGTTGCCGTCCGGGCTGGCGGACAGGTTGAAGAACCGCGCCGCCGATTGCTGGAAGCCGTAGAGGTTGAAGTCGGTCGTGAACACGCCGTTCTGATCCGCCGAGAGGAAGCCTGGCGAATACTCGACGTCGTTGGTCACCTGGTTGAAGCCGGTCAACCCGATGTGGTTGAAATCCCAGCCGACCTTGAACTGGTGATCGCCCATCCAGCCTGGAACGAAATGGCTGAGCGCCTGCGCGAGCTGCAGCCGCTTGCTCACCCGATCCGTCTGGCCGCCGAACGGCGCGCCCGTCTGGAGAAAGCCGCTGCGCAGCAGCAGCAGGAGCGGCTCCGACCGCTGACTCTGGTCGAGATTCGTCCCGTTCTCGCCGCGCACGAACGTGCCGGTCGACTCGAGAAACATCGTCGGGCTGATGACAGCGGTTTCGCGCAGGACGCCGCTCGTCGCCGGCTGCGCGGTGGTGCCGCGCGGCACTCGGCAACGCCACCGTGCCGGCGACCGGCGAGCTGATCGAGCCGCTGTTCGTCAGCGTCGACCGGTTGACTGAACCGGTCAGGCGGTTGCTGGTCGACAGGTTCGCGTCGACCTTGAACAGGCCGGTGAACCCGTCGGATTTCGGCGCGAGGCCGAAATCCTCCACGTGCGTCGGCGTCGCGATGCCGCTCAGCACGAACGCGGGAATCTTCGACGGGTCGATGTTGATTCCGCGCGTCTCGTTCAGCTTCTCGAACGACCCGAAGAAGAACGCGCGGTCGCGCTCGATCGGGCCGCCGGCCGTGCCGCCCCACTGATAACGCTGCAGCGTCGGCGGCTTCGGCTTGACGTAACCGGTCGGCAGCGGCGACGGATCGGGAATGTTCGACGCGTCGAAGCGGTCGTTTCGCGCGAACAGAAATCCGCGTCCAGTCCACTGATCGCTGCCCGAGCGGGTGACGATGTTCGCAACGCCGCCCTGGGCGCGGCCGAACTCCGCCTCGTATCCGGTGGTGATGACCTCGAACTCCTTGATCGAATCCTGCGTGAAGCGCAGCAGCGCGCCGCCGTTCACCGGATCGTTGTTCTCGGCGCCGTCGACCAGATACGACACGGCGCCGGCGCGCTCGCCGAAGATCTCCACGTTGGCGCCGGTCGACAAGTTCGGATCCGGCCGCGCGCCCGGCACGAGCGCGATCAGATCGGTGAAGTTGCGGCCGTTCAGCGGCAGCGCATCGATGGTCCGCTGCGTCACCGTGTTCGTGATGTCCGATCGTGTGACCTGCACGAGCGGCGCATCGGCCGAGACCTGCACCGATTCGGACACGCCGCCGACCGCGAGCGTGAAATCGAGCGTCGTCACCTGATTGAGCGCGACGCCGACCGATTTCCGCAGCTGCGCCGTGAACCCCGTCAGCTCGGCCGTCACGTCGTAGGCGCCCGGCGGCACGAGCTGAATCCGGTACGCGCCCTCGCCGTTGGTCGTGGCGGAAACGCTCTCGCGCTGAAGCGCAGCACCCTTGATCGTGACGGTCACGCCCGGCAGCACGGCGCCGCTCGCGTCGCGAATGACGCCGGCGATCGATCCGGTTACCTGCGCGGCGGCAAGAGCCGGCCAGAGCAGCAGCAGCAGCAGAGCGAAGAGCTTCATTGGACCGTGAACGTCACGTCGCATTGGTGGGCCTCCGGGTATGTTCCGCGCCGGTTCTACTAGAAAGGCCGCAGCTAGTCAAACTTCCAGACGATCTTGTACGATGGCGGCACGCCATGACGCGTCCATCTCAACTCCTTGTCGCGTCTTTCACGTTGCTCGTGTCGGCTGCCGCAGCGCTCGGCGCCGCGCAGCCGGCGACGTCGGCTCAGGCGAACGCCACGCTGACCGCAGTCGACGGCATCAAGGTCGGACATTTCACGCTCAGCGAGCGGCCCACCGGCTGCACGGCCATCGTCGTCGATGGCGACGCGGTCGGCGGCGTATCGCAGCGCGGCGGCGCGCCGGGCACGCGCGAAACCGATCTGCTCAATCCGCTGAACATGGTCGACAAGGTGAACGCGGTCGTCCTCGCCGGCGGCAGCGCGTTCGGACTCGAGGCGGCCACAGGTACCGTGCGATGGCTCGAGGAGCACAACATCGGCTGGGATGTCCGCATCGCGAAAGTGCCGATCGTGCCCGCGGCGATCCTGTTCGACCTGCCGGTCGGCGGGAATCCAAAAATTCGACCGACCGCCGACTGCGGCTACAAAGCGGCCGCCGCCGCGAGCACCGCGCGTCGTTCCAGAAGGCAGCGTTGGTGCCGGTGCTGGCGCGACGGTGGGCAAGCTTGGCGGCTTCCGCGAGCACGAAGGTTATCCGTCAGGCCAGCGCGGTCCGATGAAGTCCGGGCTCGGCTCCGCCGCGATTCGGATGCCCAATGGCCTCGTCGTCGCCGCGATTGTCGCCGTGAATGCCGTCGGCGACATCATCGATCCCGACACTGCGAAGGTCGTCGCGGGCGCGTTGACGCCTGAAGGACTATTCGCCGACGCGCGGACGATTCTCCGAAGCGGCGTGCTCCAGCAGCCCCGTGCCGGCGAGAACACGACGATCGGCCTCGTGGCGACGAACGCGAAGCTGACAAAGGCCGAAGCCAGCCGGATCGCGTTGATGGCCGACGATGGGTATGCACGGGCGATTTATCCGTCGCACACGAACGGCGACGGCGACACGATCTTCTCGCTCGCGACCGGCCGCTGGCCTGGCCAGGCGGACGTGACGATTGTCGGCGCGCTCGCGGCCGAGGCGATGGCTCGTGCCATCGTACGCGCCGCGACGCAGGCCACCGGGCTGCCGGGTCTGCCGGCGGCGCGCGATCTGAAAAAGTAAAACACCATGGCGGATGGCGGCATCTTCACCTTGAGCGGCAAGGTTGCCGCGATCATCGGCGCGGGCTCGGGTATCGGCGAGGCCGTCGCTCTCGGCGCCTCGAAGCTCGGCGCGTCGGTCGTGTGCATCGACAGCAACGAGGACGCCGCACGGGCAGTGGCGGCGAAGATCGGCGGGAACGCGTCGATGGCCGTCGTCGACATCCGGGACGGCGCCGGCGTGACGCGTGTTTTCGAACAGGTTCGAACCGAACGCGGTGCGCTCGATGTTGTGGTCTGCACGCCGAGCATCAACGTCCGCAAGCCGATTCTGCAGTACTCCGAAGAGGAGTTCGACCGCGTCGTCTCGGTGAACTTGAAGGGGAGCTTCAACGTTCTTCAGGCGGCCGGCAGAATCATGACCGCGCAGAAGCGCGGCAGCATTGTGATCTTCTCGTCCATCCGCTCGCAGGTCGTCGAGCCGGGCCAGTCCGTGTACGCGATGACGAAGGCGGGCATCGTGCAGCTCGTGCGCGTCGGTGCCGCCGAATTCGGCGCGGCGGGCGTGCGAGTGAACGCGGTCGGACCCGGAGTCGTCGAAACGCCGCTCACTGCGCCGATCAAGGCGAACGCCGCGTGGTACGACGCGTACGCGAGCAAGAGCGTGTTCAAGCGATGGGCACGCGCCGAGGAAATGGTGGGGCCGACGCTGTTTCTCGCATCCGACGCCGCCAGCTACGTGACGGGAACCATTCTGTTCGCCGACGGCGGCTGGACCGCAGCCGACGGCCGGTTCACGCCACCCGGAATGTAGCTCGGTCTTTTAACAATGACCCAACCCGCACAGACGTTCAAGATCGCGGTCATTCCCGGCGACGGCATTGGCCGCGAAGTGATTCCGGCCGGTGTCGCGGCTCTCCAGGCCGCCACACGTGGGAGCGGCGCCACCCTGGCGTTCAGCGAGTTCGACTGGGGCTGCGATTACTACATCGCGCACGGCCGCATGGCTCCGGCGGACGGCATCGAGCAGCTCGCGGCCTTCGATGCGATCTATCTGGGAGCCATCGGCGCGCCGGCGGTTCCGGATCGTTTGTCGGCCGCCATCATCCTGGCCATCCGGCAGCGTTTCGATCAGTACGTCAACCTCAGGCCGATGCGGCTGCTTGTGGGCGTGTCGTCGCCGCTTGCGAATCGATCAACCGGCGATATCGATATGATCTGCGTGCGCGAGAACTCGGAAGGCGAGTACGCCGGCGTCGGCGGGCGCATCCATGCCGGCACGTCGCTCGAGGTCGCGCAGCAGACCGGCGTGTTCACGCGCGAGGGGGTCGAACGGATCCTACGATACGCGTTCGAACTGGCTGCGCGGCGTCCGCGCAAGATGCTGGCGAGCGCGACCAAGTCCAATGCGCTCACACACTCGATGGTGCTCTGGGACGAGATCGCTGAGATCGTGCGCAAGGATTTTCCGGCCGTCGACTATCGCAAGTATCACGTCGACGCGCTGGCCGCGCGGATGATCACTCATCCGCAGACGCTCGACGTGATCGTCGCGTCGAACCTCTTCGGCGACATCCTCACGGACATCGGCTCCGCGATCTCAGGCAGCCTTGGCATCGCGCCCGGCGCGAACATCAATCCACGCCGAACGCACCCGTCCATGTTCGAGCCGATTCATGGCTCCGCGCCCGACATCGCCGGCCAGGGAATCGCGAATCCGATCGGCGCTGTGTGGGCCGGCGCGCTGATGCTCGATCACCTTGGTCGTCGCGACCTGCACGATCGCATTTTCGGCGCGATCGAACGCGTCGTTGCGACAGGAAACGTTCGCACTCCCGATCTAGGCGGAACGGCCACGACCGCCCAAATGAGCAGGGCCATTGAGCAAGACATTTAACCGCAGAACTCGCAGAGTTCGCTGAAGGCTGGATGCCGTTCTGGACGCTGCGACGCTCTGTTCTAAATACACCGAGCGCTACGGCGCGAAGGTGTTATCGAGCGGGGGTGGGGCCCCGCGAGCAGTAAGTAAAGTTTGCAGAGTCCTGCGTTAGGTGCTCGTCCGGCTGAAGCCGGGCACTACATTGCCTGAATGTCGCTTGACCGTGACCGCGGCACGCGAGAGGATCGGCGATTGTATCGCGATGAAAACGCTCTGGTTCATGCTCGCACTGGTCGCGGCGGCAGGTGCCGTCGGCGCGCAGCCGGCGATCGTCCAGCCGCGCGAGCCGTCGCTTGAAGACGTCCTGATGCGCACAGGGGATTACGTGGCCGCCTACGAACGCGAGTTCGCCGGCGTCGTGGTCGAAGAGGCGTACGCGCAGCACGCGGCGACGGGGTCGCGATTCGACTCGCTCGGGCATCTGCTGCGCGGAAACTCGAAAGACCGTGAGCTGAAATCGGACCTTCTGCTGGTCCGGCCCGAAGGATCGAGCCGCTGGCTGCAGTTCCGGGACGTGTACGAAGTGAACGGACGCGCGGTGCGCGACCGCACCGATCGGCTCGCTAAATTGTTCCTGCAGCCCTCATCGTCGACCTCGAAGCAGGTGGCGAAGATCAACGACGAAAGCTCGCGCTACAACATCGGCAGCATCATCCGGAACGTCAACGTGCCGATGCTCGCGCTGCTGGTGCTGCTGACCGACAATCAGTACCGGTTCGTGTTCAACCACGTCGAGCAGCCAGAGAGTCCGCTGCCAGACGGCGCGTGGAAGGTGGCGTTTCGCGAGATGGCCTCCGGTACGATGATTCGCGGAGCGGGCGACCAGGACATGCCGGTCGAGGGCTATTTCCTGGTGGACGTCGCGACAGGCCGCGTTCGCTTCACGAGCCTCGTCGCGCAGAACCGCACGGTGCGCGCGAAGATCGACGTCGCGTACGCAGAGGACGCGAAGCTCGGACTGCTCGCGCCGCAGGAAATGACCGAGTCGTACACACAGTCGGCGGACGGCGCGACAGTCGAGGGGCACGCGACGTATTCGAATCCCCGCCGCTTTCAGGTGAAGGTCGACGAAAAAATCGCACCGATCATCAAGTAGGATTTATGGCCGCAAGACCGACGTGGAAGGGTTATCTGAAGATCAGCCTGGTGAACATTCCGGTGAAGGTGTTCCCGGCGACCGATGCGAGCGCGACGCTCAGCTTCAACCAGCTTCATGCCGAGTGCCAGACGCGCATTCAGCAGAAGCGCTGGTGCCCGCACTGCGCGCGCGAGGTGCCCAACACGGATATCGTGAAGGGCTTCGAGTTCGAGAAAGGCCGCTACGTCGTCATCGACGATGAGGATGTCGAGAAGGTGAGGGTCGAATCGACGCGCGTGATCAATCTCGAGCGGTTCACCGACGACACCGAGATCGATCCGATTTATCTCGAACGTCCCTACTACCTGGCCCCAGATGGCCCGGTGGCGAAGGAGGCGTTCGCCGTGATTCGCGACGGGATGAAAGGCAAGGCCGGCATCGGAAAGGTGGCGCTGTACGGGCGCGAGTACCTCGTGAAGGTGCAGCCGCGTGAGAAGGGGCTGGTCATGTACACGCTGCGCCATGCTGCGGAGATCAGAAGCATGGAGGCGATCGACGAGCTCGCCGACATGCCGGAATCCGTGAAGCCGGACGAAGTGCGCCTCGCACGCCAGGTCATCGGTACGTTCGAAGGCAATGTCGACCTCGAAACCTATCGCGACGACTATCAGGTCGGCCTGCGCGAGATCATCGACGCGAAGATCGAAGGGCGCGAAATCGTGGCGCAGGAAGTCGAGGCGCCGCCGAAGGTCGTGAACCTGATGGACGCGCTCCGCAAGAGCCTGGATTCGATCAGCTCGACCAAGAAGAAATCGTCGGAGCCGGTGTCGCGGATGGCCGCGCCGAAACGGAAGAGGGCCTAGCGCATGCGCAGACGCTTCGTTGCATTCGCAATCGCCCTGCTCGTCGCCGTCCCCGCGCTCGCGCAGATGCGCGCTGTGACAGCCGAAGACTACATGGCCTTCGAGACGCTCGGCGATCCGCACTTCTCGCCAGATGGCGCGTCAATCGCGTACACGGTCACAACGATCGACCAGAAGCTCAATCGGCGTTACACGAGCATCTGGACCATGATGGCCGACGGGTCGCGCGAGCCGGCGAGGCTCACCACCGCGCCGCAGTCGTCGACGAGCCCGCGGTGGAGCCCGGACGGCAAATCGATCGCGTATCTGTCGACGCGCGCGGCGGCCGGCGACGCAGACGCCGGAACGGCTGCCGCGCCGCGGACTCAGGTGTGGCTGCTGCCCATGAGCGGCGGCGAACCACGCCGCGTCACGACGCTGCAGAACGGCGTCCAGAGCTTCTCGTGGTCGCCCGACGGCACGCGGCTCGTCTGCATCAGCCGCAGCGGCCCGAGCGACACGGCCAAATCGCCGAGCGACGTGCGCCACTACAAACACGCGAACTACAAGTTCAACGACACGGGCTGGTTCGACGACAAACGCGCCCATTTGTTCGTCGTCGACGTCGCGTCCGGACGCGCCAATCAAATCACCAGCGGAGAAGACTGGAACGACGCGGATGCGCAGTGGTCCCCCGACGGAAAGAAGATCGCGTTCGTGTCCGACCGCAGCGGCAGGGAGTTCGACGAGGGACGCAACCGCGACATCTGGGTGATCGATGCCGCCGGCGGGTCGCCGGTAAGGGTCGTCGATCGGCCTGAGCCGGACAGCTCGCCGCGGTGGTCGCCGGACGGCGGCACGATCGCGTTCGTCAGCGCCAACGAAGAACGCGCGCATCCGAAGATCTGGCTCGTGGCCTCCACGGGCGGAACGCCGAGGCTCGCCGCGGATGGTCTCGATCTGATCCCGACGGCGCTCGGCTGGTCCGCCGACGGCAAGGCGCTGTACTTCGAAAGCGGCATCAAAGGCGCGGCGCATTTCTTCCGCGTCGACCTCGGCGGGAGGCGCGCATCGCAGGTGACGAATGGCGACCGCACGGTCCATCTCGTCGACGTGAACGGCAAGACGGGCAAGATGGCCTACGCGGTCAACGACGCGGTGCATCTCGACGATCTCTACGTGGCGGACGCGTCGGGCGCGAACGAGCATCAGCTCACGCATTTGAATATGGCGCTGTGGAAACAGCTCACGCTGTCGCCCGTGGAGCGCGTCGCGTTCAAGGGCGCGGATGGCTGGGACGTCGACGGGTTCCTGATGAAGCCGGCGGGGTTTGACCCGGCGAAGAAATACCCGATGGTGCTCACAATCCACGGCGGCCCGGCGGGGATGCTGGGGTTCGACTGGTATCACGAGTTCCAGGTCTACGCGTCGCACGGCTGGGCCGTGTTTTTCACCAACCCGCGCGGGTCGACCGGCTACGGCGAGAAATTCGAGCGCGGCGTCCAGATGGAATGGGGCGGCAAGGCGTACACCGACATCATGAACGGCGTCGATGCGGTGCTCGCAAAGAATCCGTGGATCGACAAGGACCGGCTCGGCGTCACTGGCGGCAGCTACGGCGGCTTCATGACGAACTGGATCGTCAGCCACAACAATCGTTTCAAAGCGGCTGTCACGCTGCGCAGCATCTCGAATTTCGTGAGCGACGATGGGACGAGGGATGGGATGTACGGCCACACGAGCGATTTCGGTGGAGACATTTTCGTCGCGTTCGACAACTACTGGAACGCATCCCCGCTCAAGTACGTGAAGAACGTGAAGACGCCGACCCTCGTGCTGCACTCGGATGCCGACTACAGGGTCCCCATCGAGCAGGGCGAGCAATGGTTCCGCGCGCTGCAGCATTTCGGCGTCCCGAGCGAGATCGTCTTCTTCCCGCGAGAGAACCACAACCTGACACGCACCGGCGAGCCGAAGCATCTCGTCGAGAGCATCAACTGGCAGGTGTACTGGTTCGACAAATACCTGAACGGAAATGCGCACGCGGTGCCACCCGATGCGCCGCCCGGACGGCCAACGTCGCAGTAGCGTGGCGGCGTCGACCCCGGGGCGCGCGGCTGCTGCAGGTCCGCTGGCCGCACCTTGACGCACCCTGGCCTCTGGCGCGTTCACTCGGCAGGCAGGACTAAAGTCCTGCGCTACGGAACGATCGGCGGCTTGTGCGCGCGTGCGAGGACGGCGTTGAACGACGCGACGTCGCGGCCGAGGACGCCGTCGAGCGTCTGTTTCTGCCGGCCGAGGGCCTGCGAGAGCTCCTTGAACACGGCGTACGATTGATCGGTCGGCCGGGAGTCGCCGCTGTCGACCGTGCTGAGCAGCACGGCGATCTTGTTGTTCAACTTCGGCGGAAAATTCAGCGGGTCTTTCGTCGAGCGGTTCTGGTATTGATACAGCTCGCCTTCGACTGCGGTCAGCGCGCCCGTGAGTTTCGCCGCGGCGGCCGTGATCGTGGCGCTGTCGTTCAAGCCTTCCATCCTGGCGGCGATCTGCGCCTTCAGCTTGCGCACACGGACGACGATGTCGCTCGTCTGGCTGAACGCGTCGCCGATCTCGCGCGCGAATCGAAACTGTTCCTGAAGGTCGGAATCGGACACCAGCGTCAAACGCGCGTCCTTGTCGATCGTAACCGGCTGTGTCCACGTGCGGCCGCCAGTCGTGAGCCTCACCTGGTAGCGCCCGGGCGGAACCAGCGGACCACGCGTGTCGGTCTGATACATGATCAGTCCTGGAAAATCGTGCAGCGGCGCAGACCGCATGTCCCAGACGAACCGGTTCATCCCTGCTTTTGCCGGCACGCGCGGAACCGGCGCGCGGCTCGATTCGGTCACGCCTTCCGGCATCGGGTCCGCGTCCACTGGCGCCGGCTCGGCGACCGTGCGGACGATCGCGCCGCTCGCGTCCAGGAAGTCGATCGTGAGGTGATCGGCGGCGTTTCGCAGGTAATAGTCGACGGCTACGCCACGCGATACGGAGCGCGTTGCCGCAGCCGGTTGGAACAGATGCACATCGTCGGTCGTGACGGCTGGAGCGAGCTGCCGCAGCACGGAGATGTTGTCGAGTATCCAGAATCCGCGGCCGTGCGTCCCGACGACCAGATCGTTGCCTTCGATCGACGATGCCGTGAACCGGTGTGAGCGGAAGATTCAGCCGGAACGGTTCCCACGCGGCGCCGTTATCGAACGATATGTATAAGCCACGCTCGGTCCCAACGAAGAGCAGACCTTCACGCACCGGATCCTCGCGAATGGCGCGCGGGAAATCGTCGGCCGGAATGCCGCCGACGATCTTCGTCCACGTTTTCCCATAGTCGTCGGTCCGAAACACATACGGCGATCGATCCGACAGCTGGTAGCGGTTCGCGGCCAGGTACGCCGCGCCGGCCTTGTGCGGCGAGGCCTCGATGAGGCTGATGCGGCTGAACTCAGGCAGGCCAGCTGGCGTGATGTTCGTCCACGTCTTCCCGCCGTCACGTGTGACGTGCGCCAGGCCGTCGTCGGAACCGACCCAGATCGTGTCGGCTTCGAGACGGGAGGGTGCGATCGTGAAGATCGTCGGATACGTTTCGACACCCGTTTGATCGAATGCGATCGGACCGCCCGATGGGCCCATCGTCGACGGATCGTGGCGTGTGAGGTCGGGACTAATCTGTTCCCAGCTCTGGCCTTCGTTCGTCGTTCGGAAGAGATGCTGCGAGCTCGCGTACAACGCTTTGGGATTCACCGGTGAGAAAACGATCGGGAACGTCCACTGGAATCGTTCCTTCAGATCGCGCGGCGCCTGGCCGACCGGATATTCCGGCCACACGTTGACGAAGCGCGTCTGGCCGGTCGACCGATCCAGACGCGTCAGATATCCGCCGAAGCTGCCAGCGTAGAAAACGTTCGCGTTCGCAGGATCCGGCGCGACGTATCCGCTCTCGCCGCCGCCGACCGCGTAGAGCTCGCGTCCGGCACCGGCGCTCGGCGTGCACGCCGTCGTGTTGTCCTGCTGCGCACCGCACACGTGATACGGGATGTGCTTTGTTGCAATCGCGTTGTAGAACTGGCCCGTCGCGTACGTTTCCTCAGTCCAGGTCAGGCCGCCATTGGTGGACACGCTGGCGCCGCCGTCGTTGCTGTTGATCATCCGACGCGGATCGTTCGGTGCAATCCACAGATCGTGATGATCGCCGTGGCGTCTCCGCCATCGGCTTGAACGTCTTCCCGCCGTCGACTGACTTCAACAGCTCGAAGTTCAGCACGTACATCGTGTCGCGATCGACCGGGTCGGCACTCATTCGAATGAAATAGAACGCGCGCTGCCACAGCCGGCGCTCGCCGTTGACCGCCGCCCACGTCGCACCGCCGTCGTCGGATCGAAACAGGCCGCCGTCTTTTGCCTCGACCATCGCGTAGAGGCGGTTGCTGTCGCCGCCGCCGACCGCGATCGTGATTTTGCCGAGGACGTTCGATTTCGGCAGGCCGGGGTTGCCAGTCAGCTCCTTCCACGTCGTGCCGCCGTCCACTGACTTGAAGAGACCGCCTGCCGGTACCGCCGTCGACGAGCGAGTACGGCGTGCGGTACGCTTCCCAGAGCGCTGCATAGAGAATGTCGGGGTTCTTCGGATCGAATACGAGATCGGAGGCCCCGACCTTGTCGTTCCGGAAGAGCACCTTCGTCCACGTCGTGCCGCCATCCTGTGACCTGAAGATGCCGCGGTCCGGATTCGGCCCATAAGGGTTTCCAAAGGCCGCGACGAACACGCGATTCGGATCGGTCGGATGAATTCTGATCCGCGCGATTGCCTGGGTCGCGTCCAAACCGCTTTTCGTCCACGTGCGTCCTGCGTCGGTGGATTTGTAGACACCATCGCCCTGGATGATGTTGCCGCGAAGCTCCGTCTCGCCCATGCCGACGAACACGACGTCGGGATTGGATTCCGAAACAGCCAGCGCGCCTGGTGACGATGTTTTGAGGAAGCCGTCCGAGACCGGCTGCCACGTGATGCCGCCGTCGGTTGTTTTCCACACGCCGCCGCCTGTCGCGCCGAAGTAGTACTCGAGCGGCCGCTTCGCGCTTCCCGCCGCCGCGATCGAACGGCCACCGCGCAGCGGTCCGATGCTGCGCCATTTGAGCGCCCCGAAGTACGGCGAATAGCCAGGCGCCTGCGCGTACGGCGCAGACGTGCACACGCCGAGCGCGAAGAAGTTACCGCGGTCAGAACGAGACGTGAGCGCATGTCGCATATGATATAGCGCGTTTCCGACACGACATCGATGACCGCACATCGCGTCTGGCTCAAACTGCATCAGTGGGCCGGTCTCACCGGGGCCGTGTTCATCTTCGTCATGGGCGCGACCGGCAGCGCGCTCGTTTTCGAAAACGGCATCGACCGCGCGCTGAACCACTCCAGCGTCGTACGTTACGCCGGCCGGCCGGCCACTGCCTCTGTCGACGCTGGTCGCGCGCGCGAATGCCGCCGATCCGGCCGATCCAGTCGGCGGCATTCACATCGCCGACCAACCGGATCAGGCGTACGAATTGTCGGCGCGCCGGCGTCATTCGATCTTCATCAATCAATACACGGGTGAGATTCTCGGCACGCGCAATCGCGAACAAAGCTTCGCGCGCTTCGTGCACCTTCTTCACACGCGATTTCTCGCCGGCGAAATCGGAGAGCATCTCGCAGGTGGATTCACGGTCGTCATGTTGTTTCTGGCCGCGTCAGGGATCGTTCTCTGGTGGCCGCGCAAAATTGTCTGGCCGAAGGCGGGCGTCTCCTGGAAGCGCACGAATTTCGATCTCCACAACACGCTCGGCTTCTACTCGTCCATCATCATGTTCGTGATCGCTCTGGCAGGCGTGCTGATCGCGTTCGAGGCGGTTCTCGATCCGCTCGTGCTGCGGCTGAACGCCGCGCCGGAAGCAGACGTGTCGAAGCTTCAATCGATGCCGGAACCCGGCGCCCGGCGCATTCCGCCGGAGGACGCCGTCGCCGTTGCCGACCGGTATTCTGCCCGGCGCCTTCGCCAGCAACATCAACGTGCCGGCGGCGCCGAAAGCGATCTATCGCGTCCTGTTGAAATTTCCGGAGGACCGCACGCCGGCCGGGCGCAGCCGCGTGTACGTCGACCAATTCAGCGGCACCGTCGCTCGGCGTCGAGTCGACGCGCACAGCGCAGCTCGGACGACGAGTGGTGAATCTGAAGCGGTCGTTGCACACGGGCGATATCTTCGGCGCACCCACCGAGGCGTTGTACTTCCTCGTGAGCCTCGGCGTCGCACTGCAGGTCGGGACCGGCGTGCTAATCTGGTGGAACTCCCGCTGACAACTATGCGCAAATCGATCCGGCTTCTGCTTGGTGGTTTCCTGATGTGGGGGTGCGTCCCCGCGCGCGCAACCGCACAAGACCTGTTCGAGATACAGGTGTACCCGTACGAAACCGTCAAGCCGCGCGAAACGATGGTGGAGTTCCACACGAACTTCATTCCGAGCGGCACATTCGATACGAGCGAAGGCCTGTTCGCGAACAACCATCAGTTTCACGAAACCATCGAGATCACACATGGCTGGACCGCCATGTTCGAGACCGGCTTCTACATCGAGACAGCGTACGTCCCGGGCATCGGCGAAAAGTTCACCGGCTGGCACATCCGGCCGCGCTTTCGATTTCCCGAATCGAAGACGTTTCCCTTCCGCGTCAGCCTCAGCCTCGAGTACGCGTTCAACCAGCCGGGATTCGACCCGAACAGCCAGACGCTCGAGATCCGTCCGATTTTCGAGCGCCAGGACGGACGGCTCTACCTGTCGATCAACCCGGATATGTCGCTGGCGACCAAAGGGCCCGACGCGGGCTCATCGCCCGGATTCGAGCCGCAAGTCAAGATTGGCTGGGACGTGACGCCGAAGATCAATGCGGGACTCGAGTACTACTCGGAAACCGGCACCGTGAGCCATTTCGATCGGCTCTCGGATCAGCACCACATCCTCGTGCCATCGATCGACCTCAACGTGTCGCCCGACTGGGAGCTGAATTTCGGCGTCGGCCGCGGTCTCACCGGCACGAGCGAGCATTGGGTCGTGAAAGGAATCGTCGGCCGGCGATTCAAGTTCTGACCGCGATCGTTGTTATTTCTCACCCCACAGCAGTTCGAAGATGCTCCTGAAATCGCGTGGAATCGGGTTGTACGTCGCGCCGTAATCTGGACGGAAGATATCGCGCTGAATATCGCGCGCGTCCTCGGCGCCGAGCACGTTGTACATCTTCAGTCCGATCCGCGCGTGCGGTAGATTGCCGGGCAGCTTCACGACCTTGCTCACGAAGAAATCAAACGACGCGAACGCCGGATATCGCCGGCTGTTCCGCGCACCCACGAACCGCCACGCATCGTCGACGGCTGAATACGGAAAACCATCGCGCAGCTCCATGAACGGCGCGATCTGAATTTTTGCCGGCAGCTTGATCAGCCCCCACGCAAGCAGCCGGTTCGGCACGTCGGCCGGCATCGGGCCGACTTCGTTCAGCTGGACGAACGGCTCCTTCATGTTGCCTTCGATCGAGGAGAAGTCGTTCAGATCGCCGCGCGTCGTTGCGTGAACGTACGAGAAATACGCCGATTGCCCGCTCGTCGGCGAGCGATAGCCGAATGTTGTCTCGATGCTGCGCGCCCGCGACGTGCCGGTGCTCGACAAGGCGAGCGCGTTCTGCGCCGTCTGACCCGTTCACTACGTTGACGACCGGCTCGAAGGACCCTGAGCGCTGCTGATATGTGAAGCGCGCGATGAAGCCGCGCTCGAACCTGCGATCGAGCTGCAGATGCCAGGCATTCGCACGCGGAATCTGGAGGGCGCCGTCGATGCGGTTCACAAACGTCTGGACTCGACCACCGGACGGGGCACCCGCATCGAACTCCGTGACGACGCGCGACTGGAGCGTCGGGGAACGCGCCGGTCGCAAGCATCAGCTTGTCGCTGAAGAGGCCGCCGCCAGCGCCGATCGTGGTCCGCTGATCGATCTTCCACGTCGCGCCGACGCGGGGAGCGAACACGCCGCCGGACGCGAGCGTCGCCGTGTCGTAGCGGAGGCCGGCGTCGACGGTAATCGATCCGTTCACCGTCCAACGTGTCCTGGATGAACGCCGCGCTCTCAACGCTGTGCGCCGCTTCCCGGCTGGAACCAGCAAAGTCGATCCGGCGCGCCAGCGACCCGTCACTCCGCAGCATCTCGACCGGGCCGCTTTCGTTGGTTGCATGAAAGCCGACACCGGCGACGTCTGCGCCAATTTTCACGATGTGCTGCGACGACGGCCCCTGGACGATCTCGTGGGTGAGCGTTTCACTCAATTCGATGCGCGATGCCGAGCGATCCTGCGCGTTGAAGTAGCTTCCGCGTGTGACGTCGTGCCCGACGAGGTACGGGTCAGCGCTGTCGGGCGTGACACGTGTCGGTAGGCTCGCCGCCTGGGCGTTGGACTCGAGCGTGGTCGCCTCGCCGAGGACGAGCCGATCGCTCACCGACGTCCGCACGCCGCCGCGCCGGAACGCAGGCACGGTCGACGCGGGGGTGAACGCGGTGATGTTGTTGTGATCCGTTGTTTGCGGATCGACGTCGACGGCGATCGTCGCGCGGTGATTCCGGGAGATCGACCAGTCGAGCGAGGACCACGAGAGGACCGCCGTGTATTTGTTGTCCTGGCTGCCGACGAGCGTATCGAACGAATTCCGCACGAACCGGTAGTCGAGCCCCTGATAGAACCAGAGGCGGCCTTTCACGAGCGGACCGCTGACTCCGAGGTTCGGCTCCCACGCCTCGACGCCGCTGATTCCGCGACGCGAAAACTGCAGCCGCGGATCGAAGCTGTTGAAGTTCACATGAAAGGTGTCGTCGCCCGACCGCATGTGAATCACCGTCAAGCCGCCCGTAGCGCGACCGAATTCGCTCGGATATTCGTTCGTGAACACCTGAACCGAGCCGATCGGTTCGAGCGGCAGCATGATGTCGGGCTCCCCCATCACCGGATCGTTCTGGCTGAGACCGTTCACGAGCATCTGTCCCTGCGGAGCGCGTGCGCCGGCAACGCTGATCATGCCGTCCGGCCCGCGTACCACGTTCGGCAGCAGCGGCAGCACATCGTCGAACGTGTTGTTTGGCAGCATCGCGACGTCGATCACGTCGCGGGTGAGGGTTGCCTGCACCATCGGCAGCGCGTCGCCCACGATCGGCTCGATTGGCGCGCTCACGGTGACCTCGTCGGTGCTGATGGCGATCAGCATCGTGAGCTCGAGGGTTATCGGCGCTGCGGCAACCGTGATCGAGCGCTCGAGCCGTCGAAATCCGACAAGCTCCGCGACCAGCGTGTACCGCCCCTGCGGCACGTTGGCCGAGAACCGCCCGTCTTCGTCGGTGATTTTGGAAATCGCGGGACCGAGCGCCGCCGGCGTCATGGTGACTTGCACGCCAGGGAGCGGCAGCGTCGACTGATCGACGATTCGGCCCGACACCGACGATTGCGCGCCGGCGCCGCGGGCGCAGCAAAGCACGATCGCAATGGCGATCGACGCGATGCCTCTATGCGCGCTCGAAATCAATGAAGCCTTTATCGACATCCGTGCGTGTGAGCCTCACGCGAAGCCGATCGCCGATATCGAGCTGCTGCTGACCGCGGACGAGCATGCCTTCGATGGGCGGGCTGAATACGCGAACGAACGTGCCTTTCGGCGAGCGCGGCCGTGACGATCGCATCGAACTCCTCGCCGATGCGCGACGACACAACCATCGCCGCCGCCGACTTGCGTATCTGCCGCTCGACTTTTTCCGCGTTGTCTTCCTGCAGCGTGCAGTGCGCAGCAAGCTGCTCCAGATCGCCCGCCGAGTAGGGCTGCGCGTGGCCGGCGAGCGCCGCCTTCACCAGCCGCTGCGTCAGCAGATCGGGGTAACGCCGGTTCGGCGCGGTCGAATGCGTATAGTCGCTGCACGGCGAGGCCGAAATGGCCAGGCGAATCGCCGCCGGGCCGAATCGACGACGTATTCGCCCGAGCCGAGCATCTTGATGATGTTCTGCGACAGATCCGGAAACCGGTCGGGATCCGCGGCGCGGCGCTTCGTGAGAAATGCCTGCAGCGCGCGCGGATCCGCCTGCGCTGGCAGCCGATCGCCCGTTTCGGCCGCGAGGCCGACGATGCGGTCCCAGTGCTTCGGCGTCTTCACGACACGGCGGATCGACGCGACGCCGTGTTTTTCGAGAAAGCGGGATGCTGCGCCGTTGGCCGCGATCATCAGATTCTCGATCAGCTGCTTCGCGCGGTTCGGGAGTTCGGGCTGCAGATCGCGCACGTGGTCGCCGTCGAAGGTGGCGCGAACTTCGATGGTCGAGAACTCCAGCGCGCCATGTTCGTGCCGCTGCGTTGCCAGCGCCTGCGCGACGCGATCCTGCAGCTTCAGCTGCTCGTCCATGCCTGGCACGGCGGCCGCGGCAGCCGGCAGCGGTCCCGTGCCGGCGAGCCAGGCGCCGACGCTGTTGTACGCGAGCTTCGCGCGATTGCGGACGCGCGCACCGTAGATATCCGAGCTCTTGAGCGTGCCGTCCGGCGCGATGATGCACTCGATCACGACCGACGAGCCGTTCCTGCTGGTCGGCGAGCGATGTGAGATCGGTGGACAGTTTTTCCGGCAGCATCGGAAAGATCACCGCGGCCGTGTAAACCGACGTCGTGTTCACCGCCGCATGGCGGTCGATGGGCGAGCCCTTTGGGACGCCGGCATCGACGTCGGCGATCGCGACGAGCACCTTCACATCGCCCGTTGATTCGCCGCGACCCGTTCCGAGAGGCTGGGCGACCGACAGCTGATCGAGATCGCGCGAATCGTCGTTGTCGATCGAACACCACAGCAGGTCCCGCAGATCGCGAACGGGCTCTTCGGTGGTCTGCGGCGCCGTTGCGAGCGCGTGCGGCCTGCGCCAGCGCGGCGGCCGGGAAGCGGGCTCGAGGCCGCGGGCGCGCATGGCGGCGACGGCAAGATCGCGCAGGTGCGCACGTTGGGAACGGCCGGAACTGGGCTGATTCATCGCTGTGGGATCCATTCAGTCGACAAGGTCGCGATAACGATAGTACGCACCCGCGAGCGGAAGAAACCAGGGCGTGCCGTTGTAGAACGGAATCGGCGCGAAGCGGTCGTCCATGAACGGATGCACGATCGGCTCGCCGGCGATCCGTCGTGCGATCAGGCTGCCCAGGTATGTCGCCATCGCGACGCCGTGACCGCAGTAACCGCCCGCGTAGTACGCGCCGTCGATCTGGCCGGCACGCGGCATCTGATCGCGCGTGAACGCGACGTTTCCGCTCCATGCGTACTCGAGCGGCACGTCGCGCGATCTGCGGAAATATCGTCAGAGGCCGTCGCGCAGGATCGCCGCCGCGCGCACCGTCGACGCCTCAGTCGGCCTGGAGAACTCGGCGCGCCCGCCGAAGAGCAGACGGTGATCGGGCGTCGCGCGAAAGTAGTAAAGAAAATGTTTCGAGTCGAACGCCATGCGACGCTTCGGAATCAGCTGCTTCGCGCGCGCTTCGCCGAGCGGCGCTGTGACGACGATGTAGCTGCCAATCGGAACAAGGCGCCGCTGCAAAAAGGGAGCCGCGCCGTTTGTGTAGCCGTTGGTCGCAAACAGCAGATCCTGAGCCTTGATGTCCCCGCGATCGGTCACCACTGTCCACGTCGGGCCGGTTCGAGTGAACCGCCGCACGCCGGTGGCAGCCCGAATGCTCACGCCGGCGCGACGCGCCGCCGCAGCCAGGCCATGGACGTATTTCGCCGGGTTGATCGCGGCGCTGCGCTCGTCGACGAGGACCCCGAAATAGCGGACGTGCCGAGCTCGCGCTGCTGATTCGGCGCGCGAGAGCAGCTGGACCCGGTGATCGACATATCCGCGCGAGCAGCGACTGTTCGCGCCGAAGCGCGTCGAAGTGCGACGGCTTCGCCGCCGCCTGCACGTGGCCTGTCCGCTCGTACTCACAGTCGATTCGCTCGTCGGCGACGAGCCGCTCGAGCGTCGTCATCGATTCGAGCGAGATGTCGAACAGCAGCCGCGCCTGGGCTTCGCCGTGCCGCGCGACAAGCGTCTCGACATCGAGCTTGAGGCCCGTGAGCACCTGCCCCGCATTTCGCGAGCTGGCGCCGAATCCGACGTGCTCGCGCTCGAGGACGACGACCGACGCGCCGGCTTTCGCCAGTTGGCGCGCGGCCGACAGGCCAGTGTAGCCCGCGCCGACGACGACGACGTCCGCCTGCGCCTCCAGTTCCGCGCTCTCGGCGCCGTCGTCTAATTTTTCGGGGAGAGTGTCGAGCCAGTACGAATAGCGCTTCACCTGTGCCCGCTCGGAACGGGACGCCACGCGGCGGCGACGATGCGGCGGCTCCGCGCCTCCTGGACGAACGTCACGACTTTCAGGTTGTCGCGATTCCAATCGGCGCCGATCGGCAATCGCGGAACAGCGAAGCGGGTCGGCCCGTCGCCGGATTTCGCTTCGCCGCGTCACGAGCGATCGGACGACGGCAACGTGCGTGAGCACGCGGCCATGATTTTCCCCCCGTCGCACGTCAGACTTCAGTTGATCTTCCGTAATCGCGACCACCAGCTCGTCGCGATCGCCGTGCGAGGTTTGAGGAAGCTCCGACGCCGACACGGAAAGCGCCACGGCGTCGGCGCCGGCCGGCTCCAGTTCGACCTGCAGCCGCCCGTGAGGAGTATCGAGAGCACGCTCGATCGCGCGGCGGGCCCCGCTCGCGTCGCTGCCGACGAGCTCGGCGCGACCGTCGACGACGAGCTGGGGCGTGTAGATCGAATCGATGTTGAAGACGCGACTGTAGACACGCTGCCGGTTCGTCACCGCGGCGGACGAAAATCGATCTCTCCACCCGAGCTGATCCCAGTAATCGACATGCAGCCCGAGCGGGATGACTTCGGCGCCTTCGACCGGCTGCGTTGCCGCAAGCGTGGCGAGCAGACGATCGGCCGGCGGACAGCTGGAGCAGCCTTCAGACGTGAACAGCTCGACGACGACTGGCGTCGGCTGACCGGTGTGTTCGCGCGCAGCTCGCCGGATGCGTGCCGGCACGCAACCACGCGACGCACAGGACGGCGCCGATGCTGACCGCGAAGACGCCTCGAGTCATCATGCTCACAATCGTATCTCGCGATCCGCTGCTACAGCCGTTTTTCCAGACGGACCTCGTCGCGCACCGGGATGCCCGCAAAGCCGGCGTACGCCTCGCGCGTATGTGCCGTGATGCTGTCGACAACGAGCGCCGTCAGCCGGTAGCCGCGCCGCTGGTAGAAGTACAGCGCCGGCAGATTATCGTTGGTGGTCGCGACGACGATCCGCGCCAGCGAGAGGCGGTTAGCGAGCAGCTCGGCCTCGGCGACAAGGTGGCCGCCGACGCCGGAGCGCTGCCACATCGGGTCGGTCGCCAGGGCGGCGATGTGCAGAGCGTCGCCGACCAGACGGTACGCCAGCGCGCCGGACGGCTCATGGTGCCTGACGGCGACGAGCGCCGGCATCTGCTCGATGTCGATGATTTCGCCGAATGCGACGATTTTCGTGCGGCCGAAGTCGCGCTCGAACAGCGCGCGCGCCGCGCGCCGGTCGGCCTCGGTCGCCTCGCGAACGAGCACCGGCGGCAGATCGATCCGCGGCTTGCACGCGCACACGACCTGCACCTGCGCATCGTCCCAATCCACGAACTTGCCGCAGCGCGCGCAGCGGAGCACCGCCGGCTTCGCGCCGAATTGATCGGAGCTCGGGGACATCGTCACGCACCTCCCACTGGCTGCGCCGGCGGCGCCGGCGTCTTGCCGCGCCTCAGGATCCACCAGATCGTGATCGCGAACGCGACGGCGACGGCCACGAACGTGACGGCGAACAGCCACAGCGTGCGATACAGAATCGATTGCGTCTGCATGCGCGCGTCGATCGACAGCGGCGCGCCGCGCAGCCGATCGGCGAGCGGCTGCTCCCAGACGAGGATGTTGCCGCGTGTGTAGTCTGACGGCGAAGCTTGTGATATTCGATCTTGCTCGGCAGATGCAGACGAATGGCGACGATCTCGCGGCCGGTCCAGCCGACGTCGCCGACGTTCTTTCCGGCGGCTGCCGCCATGTCCTGCTGTGTACACGTACAGGTTGCCGACCTGCGTCGAACCGGTAGCGTCGACCAGGCGAACGGCGGCGCTTCCGCCAGCCGCCGCACGTCGTCGGCCTCCACGTCGAACGTGCACGAAGCGACGGCCGTTCCTGCGCGACTGCGACACGCGGGAAACGTGCGTGACGGGCGTGTCGAAATACGCGCGAATGGCGTCGCGATCGAACCGCGCAGTCGGGCGCCGCGTCGAACGACGTGCCGCGCAGCGCGTTGAGCGCCGCGATCGATGCGTTCACGTAGATCGTGGCGGAGCCGTCGAGCGACAGATATATGTCCTCTTCGTACTCGTATTGCCGGAAGATGCCGCCGGCGCCGCACGCGCGATCGAGCGCGACGCGCACGGCGACGAGCAGCCGCGAGTCGCGTCAGCGCGTCGCGAGCGGCGCGCGCGGATCCGCATAACCGCCAATGATATAGTAAAAATTTCCCCCTTCTCATGACCGCGCGACCAGTGCTCTACCTCATCGACGGCAGCTCGCAGATGTACCGCGCGTTTCACGCGCCGATCAGGACGGCCGACGGCGGTTTCCTTCACAACGCGCAGGGCCGGCCGACCAACGCCGTCTACATCTTCGTCACGATGCTGCGGAAGCTGCTGAACGAGCACAAGCCCGAGTACATCGCGGCGTCGTTCGATCTGCCGGGCCGCACGTTCCGCGACGATCTCGCCGCCGACTACAAAGCCAATCGCGCGCCGATGCCGGACGAGCTCGCCGAGCAGATTCCCATGGTGCACGCCGCGTGCGAGGCGCTCGGCGTGCCGATCCTCACATCCGAACGATACGAGGCGGACGATGTGATCGGGACGCTGACGATCAAGGCGGCGGCGGCCGGATTCGACGTCGCCATCGTCACGGGCGACAAGGATTTCTTTCAGCTCGTCCGCGACGGCATCCGCGTGTTCAACCCGCGCGACGAAGGCACGTGGTACGACGCGGCGGGCGTGAAGGAGAAGTTCGGCGTCACACCCGAACAGGTCGTCGACGTGCTCGCGCTGATGGGCGACACGATCGACAACATCAAGGGCGTGCCGGGGATCGGCGACAAGGGCGCGCGCGAGCTGATCGCGACGTACGGTTCGCTCGAAGCGCTCATCGCTCACGCGTCCGAGATCAAGCAGAAGCGGTACCGCGAACCGCTCCTGGCGAACATCGATTCGGCGCGCGACAGCCGCGTGCTCGCGCAGATTCACACGGACGTGCCGGTGGAGTTCGAACCGGACGCGCTGCGGTATCGCGGGGGCTCGCGCCAGCGCTGCTTCGAGATCTTCAACGAGCTCGGTTTCCGCACGCTCGTCAACGACTACGCGCCGACCGCCGACACCACCGACACGTCCTATCGCATCGTCAACACCGAAGAAGGCCTGAAGGCGCTCGCGGCGCGTCTGGCGGACGAGCCGCCGGTTTGCGCTGCGCGTGCTGCCGGACCAGCCGTCGGCGATGCGCGCGGCGATCGTCGGACTGGCGTTTTCGACGGCGCCGCACGACGCAGACTACGTCCCGACCGGCCACCGCGCCCTCGGCGAAGTGACCTCGATCGCCGTCGACGCCGCACTCGACATCCTGCGGCCGGTTCTCGAGGACGCGGCGATCGTGAAAGTCGGGCACGACCTCAAGTTCGACACGATCCTGCTCGCGAGAAACGGCGTGGACCTGCGCGGCCTCGGCACCGACACGATGGTCGCGAGCTATCTCGTCGACGCGACGCGGTCAACGCATCGACTCGAGGATCTGGCGCTCGAGCATGCGAGCTACAAGGCGCTCAGCGAGGAAGATGTGTGCGGCCGCGGCGCGAAGTCAGTGTCGCTCGCCGACGTCCCGGCGGAAGCCGCCGTGGTCTACGCGGGCGAACGGGTCGATCTCGCGGTGCAGCTCGCGCCCCGGTTCTGCGAGATGCTCGAGCGCGACGATCTCGTCGACGTGTACCGGTCGCTCGAGCTTCCGCTGATTCCGGTGCTGGTAGCGGTCGAGCGCGCCGGCGTGCGGATCGACGCTCCAGCTCTCGCCGCACAGTCGCAGCGCATCGAGCAGGAGCTGGCGCGCCGCACGACGGAGATTTACGAGCTGGCAGGAAGCGAGTTCAACATCAACTCGCCCAAGCAGCTCTCCGAGATCCTGTTCACGCAGCTCCAGCTGCCGGTGCTGCGCCGCACCGGCGCTTCGCGCGCCCCATCGACCGCCGTCGAAGTGCTCGAGGAGCTCGCGCTCGTTCACGACCTGCCGCGGATGATCCTGGAATGGCGGGCGCTGATGAAGCTGAAGGGCACGTACATCGATGCGCTGCCGCAGCTCGTCAACCCGGAAACGGGACGCGTGCATACGTGCTTCAACCAGGCGGTCGCTGCCACCGGCCGGTTGAGCAGCAGCGATCCGAATCTGCAGAACATTCCGATCCGCACCGAGCTCGGGCGCGAGATCCGCCGCGCGTTCATCGCCGAACGCGGCTACGTGCTGATCTCGGCCGACTACTCGCAGATCGAGCTTCGGGTGCTGGCGCATCTCGCGGGCGACGAAACGCTCATCGAGTCGTTCCGGCGCGGCGACGACATCCACGACCAGACGGCGCTGAAGGTGTTCGGCGCCGACAGCGGGATGGACGCGCACCGCCTGCGCAGCACCGCGAAGATGATCAATTACGCGCTGCTCTACGGCAAAACCGCGTACACGCTCGCGAAGGACATTCACGTCGAGCCGCAGAAGGCGCAGGAGTTCATCGACGCCTACTTCGCCGGCTTCCCGCGCGTCCGCGGCTTCATCGATCGCACGCTCGAAGAAGCTCGCGCGTCGGGCGTGGTGAAGACGATGTTCGGCCGGCGGCGGCTGGTGCCGGAGCTGAACAGCCGCAACGGGCAGGTGCGCTCAGCGGCCGAGCGCGTCGCGGTGAACATGCCGATTCAGGGCACCGCCGCCGACATCCTGAAGCGCGCGATGATCAACGTCCACGGCGCGCTCGGCGGCGAGGACAACGCGCGAATGATTCTCACGGTCCACGACGAGCTGCTCTTCGAAGTCCGCAAAGAGCGGGCGGAGGAATTCTCGGCGATCGTGCAGGAGCGGATGCAGTCGGCCGCCAATCTCGACGTCCCGCTCACAGTGGACGTCGGGATCGGCGATAACTGGAAAGACGCTAAGGCGTAAAGAACTCGGTCATCGCCTGCGCCGTCGCGGCATGACCGAGCCTCGGGAGCTTCCACGCATCTTCGATCGTCCGCAGCACGCTGTAGTGATTCAGCGCCGTCGTGGATTTCAAGCCGGCTTTTGTCCAATTGGAAACCACAATCGCCGGCACGAGGCCGCCGCCTCCGGTCGACGTCGTTCCCTCGTCCCACAGCAGGAACAGCACGGAATTCGAGAACGCCGGCGAGCCGACGATCTCGGGGACGACGCCCGAGAGCCACCTGTCGCCGGTGGCGACGGAGCAACTGTGCATGTCGTTGCAGACATTCGGCGAGATCCAGACGTTACTCAGCAACGCTGCCGCTCTTGAGATCTGTCGCAAACGAGGCGAACGGCACAACGTGGTTCCTGCACCGGACCGAGTTGCCAACGACGTCCGTGTAGTGAATGAACGGGTTGTGCTTCTGCACGTACAGTCCCGAGTCGGTGGTCGTGCATGGCGCCGGCATGGATTCCATGTACGCTTTCCAATGCCTGCCTGAATCGACAACCTGATCGACGAGGTGCCGGGCCGGCGTCACGCAACCCTGGCAGTCGGTCGTGAAGACCGTCTGGCCGCCGGTGAGCGCCATGTAGTTCGGCAGGCTGGGATGCGCAACGCCCGTGTAGTTCGCGGCGCTGCCGTACTGCCTCGCGAGCTGATTGATGTACGGCGCCGATGCGCTCCCGATCACCTGCGAGCGTTCCTTGTTCTCCATCATGATGACGAACACGTGCGCGAACGACGGCAGCGCGGCTGTTGTCGTGGGCGCTCCGTACGTGATCGTCAGCGTCGGCCGGTGTGACGCAGTCGGCGCTTCAGTCGTGTAGTAATCGCGGTACCCGTCGCGCCCGGTGGCGAGTTCGCCCACGTCGACGAGCGCGACTCGCGCGTGGCGATCGGCCGATGCCGCCAGCGCTTTTTGCACGATCGGCGTCACATCGAATGAGACCGTCGCGCCTGGCTGATTCGGCACGGACGCACGCGACACTTCGGCGCCGAGATCGCCGCCGGGTGTCGACCACGGCGTCGACGCCGTCGCCACGTCCCATGTCGCCTCGCGAGCGACGAACGGCCTCGTCACCGAATGGGCCGCGACGGTTCTCATCGCAGCCGCGCCGCCCCAGTGCACCGTCAGCTTGAGGGTGGCCGTTGCCACGATGTTTCCCGGAGGCACTGCATTCCCGATGTTGATGTCGACGAGCGATCGCCGCACGTAGTCGAGCGACGAGGACGCTCGCGTGACGAGCAGATCGCCGTCGAAGTTGGTCGCCGCAAACGACTCGCCGCGGATGGCGACGTCGGTTACGTGCGTCGAGCCGCTCAATGCGATGGTTGTTTCGGATGCATTCCCAACGAGAAGCGCAAGTACACAACAGCAGCAGCATGCGAACAGTACTCGCAAGGTACATCGATCCTCCGAGGGCTGGGGAGTTACGCGTGCGACGGCTGCAACGCGCCGTCCGCTCTAAGGTGTTATGGAATCGCCGCTGAGGTGTTCTAAATGCTGACGACCGGGTTACACGGTTACGCGCGGACTTACAGGACGTTTATTTTTTCCAGCGGTCCTTGAACTGCTCCCATTCCGCTTTCAGCGCATCGGGAGTCTGCGAAATCGCACGTGCACGCTCCGGCACGATCGCGTTGAGCACGAGCCGATCGATATCAGCGCGGAGCGTGGTGCCGTGATCCGGCGCGAGCGGCGCGCGCACCCACGCCGCAAGCGCCGCATCCCATGCCGCCTGCAAATCGCCCTGTGCGCGTGCGGCCGCTGCCAACCAGTACGCGGCCGACCCGCTCACCGGGTTCATTCCGAGCTCGCGCTGCATCCGGTCGCGAATTTTCTGGTACATCGGCTGGCGCTCGATGTCGGGCCGCGGCTTCGCGTCTTCGTCAACGGCCGTCGCCCACCAGTCGAGCGCGCGCTCGCGCGCTTCCGCGCCGAGCCCTTCGCGCGCGAGAATCGAGTCGAAGAGATTGGCGGCGCTGCCGTATGCGCCGTCGAAATACATCGTCTCGCCGAGTCCGACGATGTACTCGGTGCGCTCGCGAGGATCGAGCCGCTGCGGGTCGAGCCGCCGCAAACGGTCGCGCGCGTTCGCGAGATCGTCGCTCGCCGTGCTCTCGCGGAAGCGTTCGAGATAGGCGCGCGCCGCGATCAGATCGGCCGCATCCGCCGATCCGGCAAGTAGCCGCGCTTGCTCGGCCGCGGTCACCGCCGCCTGGAACTGCCCCTCGTTATACAGGGCGCGCGCGCGCGCAAGCGCGTCCGGCTTATCGGCGCCGTACGCGATCGTCGCGACCAGCACGAAGAGGCCCGGAGTGAGACGAGCCCAGCAGGACATCGGAGAGGATGGTAGCACGGCGCCTTGAGTGGCATTAACTGCTTGATGCCGTGTGGGTTGAGAGCCGCACGTCACATTGTTGGTACAATGCGCGGCAATGGCCGAACCGCGGATCGTTCCGCGAGCCGATCACCCCATCTCGCGCCGCGACATCGACCCCGATGCCCTCAAGGTGCTGTATCGCCTTCGGCAGGCCGACCACATCGCCTATCTCGTCGGCGGCAGCGTTCGCGACCTGCTGCTCGGACGCCACCCCAAGGATTTCGACATCGGCACGTCGGCCCATCCGTATCAGGTCAAGAAACTCTTTCGGAACTGCTGGATCATCGGCCGCCGATTTCGTCTCGCGCACGTGAAGTTCGGCACCAAGGTGATCGAAGTCGCGACATTTCGCCGCCAGCTCGCGCCCGGTGAAGAGGTCGTGCAGGACGGCGTGCCGGCGCCGGATCCGACGACGCCCGAGGGCGCGCACCTGATTCACCACGACAACACGTTCGGAACGCCCGAGGAAGATGCGTTCCGCCGCGATTTCACGATCAACGCGCTCGCGTACGACATCGCGACGTTCTCGATCATCGACTACGTCGGCGGGCTCGACGATCTGCGCGCCGGCATCGTCCGGTCGATCGGCGATCCGCGCCGTGCGCATCCTCGAGGATCCCGTGCGCATGATGCGCGCGGTTGCGCTCGCGTCGCGCCTCGGGTTCACGATCGATCCGCCGGTTCTCGAGGCGATTCACGTTCACCGACGCGAGATCGCGCGGAGCTCGCCGCCGCGTCTGCTCGAGGAGTACTACAAGATCCTGCGCGCGGGCGCGTCCGAGCGCGCGTTTCGATGGCTCGCGGAACTCGGGCTGCTCGAACCGATCTCCGACGGAGCTGCACCGGGGAGCAAACGATTCGCTGTGGCAATCGCTCGCACGTCTCGACGCGTACCGCAAGCAGTTCGAATCGACGCCTGAGACGCTGACCAACCCGGTTCTCCTCGGCACGCTGCTCGTTCCGCTCGGGATTCCGCTGCAGTCATCGGCGCGACTGGAGGAGAAATCGGGTGCGCCGCGGCTCGGCGCGCTGCCGCTGGCGCGCCGAGATGTCGAGCGCTTGCGCCAGCTCCTCGGAATCCAGCGGCGGCTCCGCGATCTCGGCGCGAGCCTGCGCGCGCAGCGCGCGCTGACGCACCGGCACATCTTCCGCGACGCGCTGACGTGGCTGGAGATTCACGGCGAAGCGCCGGAGCTCGTCGAGCACTGGAAGTCGCTCGCCGCGAACGCAGGACCGCCCGAGCAGACGGCCGGATGGATTGGAGCGAGCCGCCCGCCATTCAAGCGCCGGCGCCGACGGCGTCGCCGACGTCGAGTGGGGTCGAATCCCGAGCAGTGACCCACGTCCAGGTAGCGCACCTGCCTCGCATGTAGCGCGGGTCTTCAGACCAGCCTGGCACGTAGCGCAGGTCTTCAGACCTGCCTCGGTCGATAGCAGGACTAAAGTCCTGCTCTACCTAATGAAGACGACGATCAGGCGGCTTCGGCGGTTTCGGCGATCGTCTTGTACGGCTTGGCGAGACGGAGCGCGACGAGCAGCTTGATGACCGGCCACGCCGGATCGATCTCGCTGGTGCGCCAGCTGAATTTCGGGCTGCGCGGATACCCGTGGTGGTTGTTGTGCAGCCCTTCGCCGCCGGTGAGCAGCGCGAGGAAGCGGATGTTGGTCGCGGTGTTGTCGAAGTTCTTGTAGCCGACGTGGTGGCAGAGCCCGTTGATCGACGACGACAGGACGAACACGTACATGACGGCGTGAATGGCCGCCGCGAGCAGGCCCCACCACAGGCCGATGACGAAGCAGAGCGCGACGGTGCCGATCGTCAGGCCGAGCAGGCCGTGGCGGAAGACGTTCTTGTCCCACCAGCCTTCGTCGAATGTCGCGCGCGTAGCGCTCGACAACGTCGGTCTTCTTCACTTCGCGCATGTAGTAGTAGACGTTGCCGAGCTGTACTTTCCAGAAGCCTTCGATCTTCGGGCTGTGCGGATCGCCTTCTTCGTCGGTGAACGCGTGATGCTTCCGGTGCACCGCGACCCACTCTTTGGTCGACAGGCCCGTCGTCAGCCACAAAGCGAACTTGAACGTCCACGCCATGGCCGGATGCATCACGAGCGCTTTGTGCGTGGCCGTGCGATGCAGGTAGATCGTCGTGCTGAACACGGCGACCTGAATGAGGATGGCGGCAACGATGAGGCAGACGGCGAGCGAGAACAACACTACAGGTATCCTCCACGCGTGCGAATTAGCCGTAACTGAAGACGCGAAAGAGCTTGGGGAGCTTAGGTAGAACACATAATTGTAACACATCCCGGGCTAGCCGCGGGCGCGCTCGAACTCCCTCATGAAGCCGACCAGGGCGTCGACGCCTTCCTCCGGGAACGCGTTGTAGATCGACGCGCGCATGCCGCCGACCGCGCGGTGGCCCTTCAGGCCGTCGAGGCCGGCGGCGGTCGATTCCTTGACGAACAGCTTCTCCAGCTCTTCGCTCGCCAGCCGGAACGTCACGTTCATCAGCGAGCGGCTGTCCTTCTGCGCGGTGCCGCGGTAGAAGCCGGTCCGATCGATTTCTGCATACAACTTCGCGGCCTTGCGCTCGTTGACCTTCGCGATCGCCGGCAGCCCGCCCGAGTCTGCTGCAGCCACTTCATGACGAGCCCGAGCGCGTAGACCGCGAAGGCCGGCGGCGTGTTGTAGAGCGACTTGTTCTCCGCATGCACCGCGTAGTTGAGCATCGTCGGCAGCGACGGCTGCGAGCGCGCGCAGCAGGTCGTCGCGGATGATCACGATCGTGACGCCGGCCGGCCCCATGTTCTTCTGCGCGCCGGCGTAAATCAGCGCGTGCTTGCTGAACGTCGATCGGACGGCTGAACATGTCGGACGAGGTGTCGTTCACGAGCGGAGCGTCGCCGACATCGGGCAGCGTCTTCCACTCGGTGCCCTCGATCGTGTTGTTCGACGTCATGTGCACGTACGCCGCGCCCGGGGTGAGCTTGAGCTCGGACTGCGCTGGAATTCTGCGCGTAGTTGTCCGCCTTGGTCGTCGCCGCGACGTTGACCTTGCCGACCTTCTTCGCTTCCTTGATCGCCTTCTCGGCCCACGACCCCGTGTCGATGTAGTCGGCGACTGCGCCGGCGGTGAGCAGGTTCATCGGCACCATCGAGAACTGCGTGCTGGCGCCGCCCTGCAGAAAGAGCACGTGGTAGTTCGGACGGAATGTCGGCCAGCGCGCGGATGTCGGCCTCGGCGCGCTCGAGGATCGATTCGAACGGCTTCGATCGATGGCTGATTTCGAGGATCGACATGCCGACGCCAGGCAGCGCGATGAGATCGCGCTGAATCTCTTCGAGAACCGGCAGCGGCAGGACCGCCGGCCCCGCAGCGAAGTTGTAGATGCGATGGACTGTGCTCATATCGTCACCAGATGGAGGTCGAGGATGTCGGCGTTGCCCGCTGCGTATGTCGGCGAGCAGCGCGTCGGGCGGCGCGTCGTCGAGGTTGATGCGCGCGACAGCCGCGTGCGCGCCCTCGAAGATGATGTTTTCGGTTTCCTGCACGTTCAGCGCGCCGCCGCGCAGGTGTTCGAACACGTGCGCGAGCACACCGGGCCGATCGCGATGGCGCACCACGAGCATGTGCGTCGCCGGCGTTTTCTTCGCGAGGTTGACGACGTTCGGTACGCTGACCGGTGTCCTTGTACGTCTGAATGATGCGGACCGTTTCGGCGGCAATCGCCTCCTGCGCCTGATCGGTCGACGCGCCGATGTGATGCGTGCCGATCACGTTCGGGAGCGACATCACCGGATCGGTGAACGGGCCGGTTGCGTCCTTCGGCTCCACGGCGAACACGTCGAGCGCGACGCGGATCTGCTTCTCGCGAACGGCGCGCTGGAGCGCGTCGTTGTCCACGATTTCGCCACGCGCGGTGTTGATGAAAAACGAACCCGGCTTCAGTCCGTCGAAAACTCGTCTGGTTGACGAGCCCGCGCGTCTCGGCGGTGAGCGCGAGGTGGACGCTGAGGACGTCGCTTCTCGCGGCGAGATCCTCCGGCGTCTTCACGATCGTGATCGGAAACGGCAGCTGCGGCGCTTCGGCGCCGCCGGCGAAGCGGCGGCTCCAGACGACGACGGGCATGCCGAACGCGTGCGCGCGCCGCGCGAACTCCTGGCCGATGTTGCCGAATCCGAGCAGACCGAGCGTGCGGCCATACAGTCCGCGCGCTTTCGAATATTCCTTCTTGTTCCAGGTGCCTGCGCGCAGCTCCGCGGTGTTCTCGACGATGCGCCGGTCGAGCGCGAGCATCAGTCCGAAGGCGAGCTCCGCGACCGCGATCGCGTTCTTGCCGGGACAGTTCGAGACGTAGATGCCGCGTTTGGATGCCGTCGCCACGTCGATCGTGTTGTAGCCGGCGCCCGCGCGCACGATGAGCGACAGCGCGCCGGCCTCGAGCATCGGCCCGCTCACCGCGGTGCCGCGGACGACGAGGACGTCGGCGCGTGTGTCGCGAATCGCCTGCCCCAGCGCATCGTCCTGCAGGTCCGGCTGATACAGCGACTTCGCAGCCGGCGGCTTTCAGGCCCTCGATTCCGCTGCGTTCAAACTTGTCGGCAACTAAGATTTTCATTATTTACTTTGCGATGGGGCCCCACCCCCATCGCCTGTGCCTTCGCAGCCTTTGGCTGCTCGGCTTTGATTCGCGACGACTATCCGCTTTCAGAACATTCTGAATCGTGCTCACCGGGCGTTGTGCCTTCGCAGCCTTTGGCTGCTCGGCTTTGATTCGCAACGACTATCCGCTTTCAGAACATTCTGAATCGTGCTCACCGGGCGTTGTGCCTTCGCAGCCTTCGGCTGCTCGGCGTTGATCGCAGCGACTATCCGCTTAGTCGAACGCTGCGTTGGTCTCCAGCCTTCGGCTCTATGCACTCGGAGTTTCGGTTTGACAGCAATTTGAATCGTCCCGACCCGCGTTTTTCCCGTCCCGCCCTACCCGACCAACCTGCCCTTCCTGCCCGTCCCGCCCCGCTGGCCTCAGATCACATGAATCAGCAGCCCGTCTCGCAACTTGGGCTCGAACCACGTCGACTTGGGCGGCATGATTTCGCCCGCGTCGGACACGGCCATCAGATCTGACACGTTGACGGGATACAGCGAAAACGCGACGGCGGCTTTTCCGCTGTTCACGATTTTTTCGAGCTCGCTCGTGCCGCGGGCGCCGCCGACAAAATCGATCCGTTTGTCGGTGCGGATGTCGGCGATCCCGAGGATGGGCGCGAGCAGCTGTTCCTGCAGCATGCTGACGTCGAGCGAGCCGACGGCGTCCGACTCGTCGGGGCGGACGCGTGGACGCAGGGTGTGCCAGCCGCCCTGCACGTACATCGCGATCTCGCCGCGGCGTTCGGGCATCGCGGGACCCGCTTCGACCTCGAAGCGGTCACGGACCGCCTGCAGAAACGCTTCGGGCGCGAGGCCGCCAAGATCCTTCACGACTCGGTTGTAGGCCAGCACGCGCGTCTGGTCGTGCGGAAAAGCCACTCCCAGAAACGTCGTGTAGTCCGCATCGTCGCCGAGCGAGGTCCGCGTGATCGCGCGGTCGCGAATATCAGCCCGCGCGCGCGCGGCGCTCGCGGCGCGATGATGGCCGTCCGCGATATACAGCGCCGGAACGCGGAGGAATGCGGCCGCAAGCGCGTCGCGATCGTTGCCGGCGACGCGCCACAGCGTGTGCTCGACTCCGTCTGGCGCCGAGAAGTCGTAGAGCGGAGCGACCGGCCGTGACGCGCGTCTCGAGCTGATCGACTTCCGGCGAGGCGCGGTACGTCAGAAAGACGGGACCGGTCTGGGCGCCGAGCGCGAGCATGTGACGCGTGCGATCGTCCTCCTTGTCGCGGCGCGTGCGCTCGTGCTTCTTGATGATGCCGTGGTCGTATTCGTCGAGCGAGTAACAACCGGCGACGCCGGTCTGCTCATGATCGCCCACGCGCAGACGGTAGAAGTAGAGCGTCGGCTGCTCTTCGAGGATCAGTGCAGTGCGCTTCAGCGTTTCGAAATTTTCAGCCGCGCGCTCGTAGACCGCGTCGGCATAGGCGTCAGTACCCGGAGGGAGATCGATTTCCGCGCGAGAAACGTGAAGAAAGCTCAGCGCATTGCCGCTCGCCAGCGCGCGCGCCTCATCCGCGCTCACCACGTCGTACGGGACCGCGGCGACGCGCGCCGCCTGGTCGGGATGGGGTCGAAGTGCACGAAACGGATGGAGCGTCGCCATGGGGCTCGAATTATATGTCACGCCCCAGTCGCGTCGAGCCGCTCATGCGGCGAGGACCGCGCCGTTCGGATCCGGCCGCTCGCGGCGTCTACTCACGACGCGAGGAAATGTCGTCGACCCACTTGAACTTGATCCGGTTGAAGATGCCAGGCGAGTCGGTCTGGCGGCCACGGTCGCGCGTTAGGGCGGAGGAAGAACCCGTGACGACTGCTCGCGCGCTCTTCGAGGCGTGCCGGTGCGCCACGGCCGTAGGCGGACGCCGCGCACGCGGCTGCGGCCGGTCGATCGACTTCGGCGAGTCGGGGGGAACCGTAGCCTGCGACGCGGGCTCCGAGACGGTCGACGCGGGCGCGGCCGGAGCGCCGCTCGACACGGCGGCAGGCGCGGCTGCGCGGCGCAAACGCATTGCTTCGCCGGCGCCTATCAAGGACAGACCGACCAGAACGCCGGCCGCAATGGCGGGCACGCGGCGTCCGAAGCCGATCGTCGATCGCATCTCGATCCGCGGCGCCGCCGAACGCTGGACGAAGAGGCGCTGGTCGGCTTCGCGCAGCTGACGACGGAGTTCGGTGATGGTGACTGTAGGGACGCGGCGATCGGACGGCGAGGGAGCCGCCGGCTCAACGTCGACGGCGACGCCCTCGCCCGCTCGCGCGCCGAACAGCGGGACCGGCCGGCGCGAGAGCCCCACAACGCGCGGAGCGGGAGCGGACCGCTCGAGCAGCGTTCGGACGACCTCGCGGCGATCCCCGCGCTCGAAGCGCGCGAGCGCTCGCGAAAAATCCTCGAGCGAATCGAACGGCGGCGCTTCGACATCGAGAAGTGCGCGCGCGATCGTGTATCGCAGGCCGCCCGGCACTTGCGACCCGCCGTGCGGCAGAATCTCTTGCAGCAGATTCGCCGCCTCGGAAACAGCGGGCGTTGCGTCGGACCCTATGCAGACGGCCGAGCCGTCGACCCCGAGACGCACGCGATCGATCGACAAGGGGCCGGGTGACCGATCGGCGAAGCCAGCCGGATGCTGCTCGCGATCGACTTCGGGACGGATGAGCTGCTGCACGATCGCAACGGCTTCATGGGGTTCAATTTCCGATTCGTGGTCCAAGAGCTCGGCGAGCGATGCGGTGCGATCCATGTACAGCAAGCACTGCGAAAGGTGGGCCAAACGCTTGAGCCCCGCGATTGCTGAATTGCGGTGAAAAGTTGGTCGCTCAAACCGGCTGAGTTCGGTATCTCGACGTCATGTGTTCCGCTTAACTTGCACACCCGAGCGTTCCCGATCCAAACGCAAGTGTTAGGGGTGATGATGCGTGGAAGCAGAGGCGGCCAGCCCGCCCGGCACTTCGCCGGTAAACGCGGCAAACGACTGCTCTTCGAGTTCGCGGAATGCGGCCATCTGATCGGCCGGAACCGGTTCGGCCGGCGGCATCGCGCGGTGCAGGGCAAGCGGGTCGATGAATGCGCCGGCCCGCTTGACGCGGTAATCGAGGTGCGGGCCCGTGGCGAGGCCGCTCGCTCCGACGCGACCGATCACGTCTCCCTGACGCACATGCGCACCGGGACGGACGGCAATCGACGACAGGTGGAGATACTCCGTCTCGTACCCGTTCGCGTGCCGCAGGTGCACGAATCGCCCGGCTCCGCCGCCCGTCTCCGCCTGCAGGACGAGCCCGTCGGCCACGGCAATCACCGGTGCGCCTGCCGGCGCCCTGTAGTCGACGCCGAGATGGGCGCGATATTCGCGCAAGATCGGATGAAATCGGTTGGGCGAAAACGCGGAGGTGACGACCGGCTCGAACTTCAGCGGCGATTTCAGAAAAAAGCGGCGCATCGAGGTGCCGCGCTCGTCGTAATAGCCGGCGGCGCTGCCGTCCGGCGCGAAGTGAACGGCGCGGACGCGGCGGCCGGCATTGTCGATTTGGGCAGCGATGATCGGACCGTACCCGGCAAAGGCTTTCTCCGGCTCACGGTACTGCTTTTCGACAACCACTTCGAAGCGATCGCCGGGCTGGAGCTCCGTGCTGAAGTCGATCTCGCCTCCGAATATCTCGGCGAGCGCGACCGACAGGTCGATCGATTCCCCGGCCGCTTCCATCGCCGCAAAGAGCGACGGCGAGCCGCGGTCGATCGTGCCGCGCACGACGACTCGACGCCGCGATTTCGGAATCGCTGTGACGTCGGCCGCGAGATCGCCACCCGGCTCCCGATGAACGTTCAGCGCCCGGTCGCCGTCGATCTCGTACTCGAGCGACCGAAGCGAGCCGTCGACGGCCGTCGTGATGCGATAGGGCTGAGCGGCGCGAACCTTCCGCAAGTCAAAACGGCTGGCCGCGCGCGCGATCGTGGACGCGACGTCGCTCTCGAGAATGCCGTGGGCTCGCAAGAGCGCCGCGAGCGTCGCCCGCGGCGCCACATGCCCGGTCTCGACGTGCCACCCAGCGGCGAGATCGATATCCTGGCCGTCGCCGCGCGCCGGCTCCGGTCCGCGTCCGCGCGCGACACAGCCGGAAAGACACGCAGCGACGATGAGACAGGACAACTTCATGGCCGACTTATTTCATCTGTCCTCGCGCCGTCGACGGCGGCACGTGGCCCTTCAGCCGCATGTAGGTGACGACGTTGCCGTAGTGTTCGTTATTGTGCGCGACGTTGAACGCGAGCACCGCGCCGCGCGGAGTCTCGGGGCCGCCGCCGGGCAACGCCACCTTGATCGGCTCGGCGAACGTCGTATCCGTGGCAGCACTGTACACCGCATCGCAATACGCCAGCGCCTCGTTCAATCCCTTGACGAGATCGGCTTTCACGGTGCTCTTCTCGAAGTTCGTCTTCGCCGGCGACGGTTCGCCCTTGGCCTGCGAGCAGAAGAAGTAATTCGCGTTGGCGACGTGTCCAATGAGCTCGGCGAAGCTGCGGACCTCGGGGGTGGGCTTGAATGCGTACTCGGACTCGGGCATGGCTGCCGCGGCTTCCGCCAGATTCCGTTTTACGTCCGCTTCCATTCCTTTGGTCGCGCCGGCGAGCGACGGGTGCGTCTGGGCGGCGGCCGGGAGGGCTGCACAAGCAAGGCAGCCGGCGAAGATCAAGGCACGGGTCATCAGAAACTCCTTTGAAGGCTTATCGGTCGATTCGGATTAGACGCTCGCCCGGCCAGAAAAGCTGCAAAGCAGTATAAAGCCGGATTCATTTACGAAGGCGCGAAGTCACACAAAGCCACGAAGCATCTTTGTTCGAAAACGGTCATCGTGTTTTTCGTGAATTTCGTGACTTCGTGATGAGGGGCATTACATGCGGAGGTGGCGCAGGCTCCAGTCGCGGAGCGCACGCTGCCGCTCGCGTGCTTCGGGTACATCGTCGAGCCGATCGCATGGCCACGGAAGCTTGAACGACCAGTTCGCATCTGTGACGGTGGCCGGCTGATTAATCCGATCCCGCCAGCCGAACACGTCCTGCACGGGGAAGAGCACGAGGTCGGACCCGGAAGCGAACAGCGACTCGATCAGCACATCGCGGACCGTCGGATCGTACGGCGCATCCAGTACACCTCCACTGCCTGCGATCCTCTGAATCGTCGGGAGTTGGTTCACTTTCCGCCTCTCGTCATCCGCCGCCGTTTCCCACCAGACAACCTGCGGCTCCGTGTCGTGCGTGCCGGAAGTGGCCACCGACCGATTGGGATAATCAGCCGGATCGCGGAACGGGTGTCCTTCCGTGTGCCAGTGACGTTCCCATCTGAAAACGCGAAAGCCGGGAACGCCGACCCGCGCGAGCGACTCACGCACGAAGTCGGGGACGGTGCCGAGGTCCTCGGCGATGATGTCGGCGCCGCTCCTGCAAAACAGATCGAGCAGCCTTTCGCCGAGCGCCTCCTGCTCGCGCTCGTCGGACGGGGTGAAAAACGGCGCGCTCGCCGTCGCGAGGGCGTCCGTAAGTCCGGTAGAACCCGACGAGATGATCGACTCGGTAGCCGTCGTAGAGATCGGCGTTTCTGCCGGGCGCGCTCGCTCAGCCACCGATAGTCTTCCGCCGCCATGACGTCCCAGCGATAGACCGGCATGCCCCAGTCCTGGCCCGTCGCGCTGAACGCATCCGGAGGCACACCAACGGAGGCGTCGAGACGGAACTGGTGCTGGCGCGCCCACACATCGGCACTGTCGCCGTCGACCATGAACGGCAGATCGCCGTACAGCCCCACGTCGTGGGTTTCGACGCGTGCCGCCTGCCACTGCGACATCGCCACCCACTGCAGGTACTGGTGACACAGCACTTCGTTCGCGAGCTCGCGCCGAACGCGGTCGATGGCAGCCGGCTCGCGGCGCTGCAGCTCCGCGGGCCATTCGGTCCACGGACGCTCACCGTCTCGCGCGTGAATCGCGCGAAAGATCGCGTAATCCTCGATCCACCAGGCCTGCTCGCTGACGAACCGGCGGAGCTCGCGCGCGCGAGCGGTATCGCAGCGCCATTCCGTCTGGACGAAGCGGTCGAAGGCGCGCCGGAGCGCCGCCTGCTTCAGCTTTCGAACTGCCGGATGGTCGACACGCGGCGCCTTCCGCACCGCCAAGCAGCTGCGCACGCTCGTCGTCGTCGAGCGACGATTCGCCGCCGAGCGCAGCGAACTCCGGCACATTCCGCAGGCTGATGAAGATCGGATCGATCGCCATCGCGCTGATGGCGGAATACGGCGACTGCTGGCCGGGCGCCATCTCGTTGGTCGGCAGCAGCTGCAGTACGCGCAGGCCGGCGCCCGCCAGCCAGCTGGTTACGGCGGGAATGTCGCCAATCTCGCCGATGCCCCATCCGGCAGTCGACGCGCAGGAGAACAGGGGAATCAGAAGACCCGCGCGGCGAGCCGGAGTCGTCGTCGGGGCGTCGGTCACGGTCCTGTCGGCGAATTGCAATCGAAGTGCCGAAACAGGCGATCGACGCCGTCCTCGAATGTCGCCGGCGGCAGGAGCAGGCTGACGACGAGAAACGCCTCGCGCGTGAAGTCGAAGAAATAGCCTGGGTGCGTCAGCACGCGATCGCTCGCGAGCAAGCCGCAACACGATATCTTCTTCGGGTTCGATGGACGGAACCTGCACGACCGCATACCAGCCTCCGTCTGCGTGCGAGCACCCGGCACGCCGGTGTTGCCGCCGATCGGTTCACGAGCATCCGGTAGTTGGCCGCGACCCGTCGCGCGATCTGCTCTCGTACGGCGGCGCCGCGCTGCAGCAGCTCGGCCAGAGCCGCCTGAACCGGCGTCGATACCGACAGATAGGTATCGCAGATCAGCTCCAGGCGCTCGAGCGCTCTCTCCACGGCCCGGGCTGGTCCCGCCACGCCCATCCACGCGAGCTTTACCTGCGGCAGACCGACCGACTTGGACAAGCCGCCGAGCGAAAACGAAAGCACATCGCCGCATTCGAGCACACGGCCCGGCGCGGCGCGCGGCGCCCGCCGACGAGCTCGTAGTCGGCGAACACCTCGTCGGCGACGATCGCGATGCCGCGCGGCGCGCAGATCTCGACAAGCCGATCGAGCTCCGGTTCGGCTGACGAACGAGCCTGTCGGGTTGTTCGGGCTCACGAGCAACAGCGCTCGCGTTCGCGTCGTCACCGCCGCCGCGACGCTGGCGATGTCGATCGACCACTCTCCGTGATATTCGAGGTCGTATTCGCGCGTGACGAGCGCGTCGAGCCGCGCCAGATGCGCGAACAGCGGATAACTGGGACGAGGGACGAGGATCTCGTCGCCCGGATCCGCGAGCAGCTTGAACAGCACCGAGTACGCTTCGCTCGTGCTCGCCGTCAGCACGACGCGATCGGCCGGAAGATGGATGCCCGCGGCGCGCGAACTCCGACGCGACCGCGCTCGCGCGCGCGCGAGGTCCCAAGCGGCACTCGGCTCGTACAACAACGCTCGCGATGTCGGCGAGCGGCGCCAGCAGGCCGTCGGGGTACTCGAACCCGGCGCGCGTCGGATTCGACAGCGTGAGGTCGAGAAACGGGGTTCCTTCCGCGCTCAGCTGCGCGAGCGCCGACGAGAGGCGATTCGGCGTCAGGTCGACGCCGGAACGGGTGGAGAACAGATCGTGCACCACAACGGCTTACGGCGACGGCGACGATTTCAATGGCGTCGATGATGTCGCCTTCGAGAATCTGGTCGACGACGTCCATTCCGTTCAGCACCTGCGCGAAGACGGTGTAGTCGTGATCGAGGCGCGGGTTGTCGACGAGGTCGATGAAGAGCTGCGCGTCGCCGGTGTCGCGTCCGCGCGTCGAGATGCCGACGGCGCCGCGGACGTGCGGCCACAAGCCGACTTCGTCGCGCATGAACATCGCGTCGCCGACGTATTCGTTCGCGCCCGGGCTGCCGCCCTGGACGACGAAGTTCGGCACGACGCGATGGAAGGTGAGGCCGTTGTAGTAGCCCGATTCGGCGAGCTTCGCGAAGCGGATCACGGACGCCGGCGCTTCGCCGCCGACGAGCGCGAGCTCGAAGGTGCCGATCCCGCGAATCGTGACGCGCGCGCGCGGCGCGGCCAGCCGACGCACGTCATCCGGCGAGATGTCGATCTCGGCCGGCTCCTGACGTGCCTTCTTCGCCCGCGCCGGCGCGCCGAGCGTCGCGAGCGCCTGCGGCGATGGCATCGCGCGCGTCGTGTGAATTGTCGTGCCCTTCGGCCTCGAGCCGCGTCCAGGGCCGCCTCGAGCGCCGGAACAGCGGTCGTCGCTGAAGGCGATCCGTTGAGCGCGCGAGCACCGGCGCGAATCGCCTGATAGCCGGTTCGCGACAGCGCTTCGACATACAGCGCATCGTCGGCTATGACCGGCGACCTTCGACAACCCGTCGATCGCCGCTTCGACGACGTTGTCGTTGCCGTCGCGCGCGAGCTTTTCGAGCGCTGCTGTCTCTTTGAGCAGCTCGGCGGCACGAGCGGCGTACAGCCGGAGCTGCCAGATGCTCGAGCCGGTGAAGTGACCGAGCGCCGCCGACGCGCGATCGGGCGCGGCGGCCGCCAGCGCGACGATGGCGTGGGCGGAGCGATGCCAGCCGCGCGGCGAATCGGCCTGCGACAAGTCGTTCGCCGTCCGCACCAGCGCGGCAACCGCATCGTCGGACGCGCCGCACCGCGCGAGACCGTCGATCGCGGCGAGATCGACGTGCGTGTCGCGGTCCTTCAGCGCGGCGACGAGCAGCCCGCAGGTCTCGTCCTTCATCCGCGCGGTGATCCCATGCACCGCCTCCAGACGCACCATCGGCGATTCGTCGGCGAGTCCATGCGTCAACGCGTCCCAGCCCGGAGCACCCAGGTCGGCCACCGATGCCGCACGCATCGCGAGCCGCCGCACTTGCGGATCGGGATCTTTCGCAGCGGCCGGAAGAACAGAGGCATCGAGCAGCGTCTCGACCGCGAGGCGCCTGTACGCGCGCGCCGCTCGCCGCTTCGTTCGGCCGAAGCGTCATCAGGTCGACGAGGGCCGCATGCGCCTCGGCGCTGAGCGGGTGCGGCGGCTGCCGCGCGCCGCGTCAGTTCGTAGAGACCCTGCGCCAACACCGAGCCGGTCGAACACGGAACGGTTCCGCGTGCCGGCTTCGAGGAGCGTGCGTTCGGCGCGATTCGCGTCCTCGTCGGATGCATACGGGAGGCGGCCGAGCGCGTCGCAGATCGCAGCGCGGACCGAGGCGTCCGCCTCGACGGCCAGCCGCGCCGTGAGAGCGGTCGCGGAGGCGGTGACGAGCGGCCGCTCCGCCGCGGATTCCTTCTTCGATCCATGAAACGACTGTGCGACGGCATTCGCCGCCTCGGCGCGCAGTTCCGGCAAGCGGATGCTTGAGACTGAGCGCGATCTCGGCGGCGAGCGAGGGCCGTTCGAGCCGGCCGAGAGCGCGAACCGCAACGCGGGCCGTCTGCGCGTCGATGCTATGGAGGCCGCCGCGGATGGTGGCGAGGTCGTGCGCGGTGGGCGCACGCCGATCTTCGGCAATCAGAATCGCGACGCGGCCCGTTTGCGCGAACGCAGGCGCCGAGATGCACAGGGCGAGAAAGCCGACATGCACCACCGCGCCAGCGAAGGGCCGTGTGTCTCAATCCCTGAGCTCGCGTGTCATCGCCGAATATTCGAGCATCTGCGCGCGGAGGTCTCGGGGATACGAGATGCGGACGTCGGTGATGTCGCCCGCCGGTCCGGTGATCGGCTCGAGCCTCGGCATCACGAACCCGGTGTAGGACGGCAGGTTCAGCCGATCCACGCGCCGCACCACCTCGTCGCGCAGCACGTGCATCGAAGTGGACGCCGTACGTGTCGAACAGCGCGCGCGCGGCATCGTAGTCGCCTTCGGCTTTGATGCGCTGCACTTCGGCCAGCAGGCGGCCGACGCCTTCGCGAAACGCGTGCGACGTCGGTCATCACGTAGTAGGTCTTCTCGTCGCGCCGCCGGATCTCGATCGCTCCCGTATTCGCCATCAGCCAGTGGACGATCATCTGCCGGTTGCGCATGTGGTCTTCTTCGAGCTGCGTCCCTTCGCGGACGCGCCGCAGCTGCACGAGCGCGTTTCGCGCGTACCCTTCGAAATCGGCGCGCACGATCTCGGCATGATCCTCGGCCGATACGAGACCGAGCTCGACGAGCTTCGGATCGGGCAGAAAATAGAGCGCGACGAGATCGGCGCGCGATTCTTCGATCGCCGAAAACTGCTCCTTGAGCGCGGCCTGCGGATTGCCCTTGAGCCGCTCCTCGATCTTGCCCGATCCGTGGCCGATGACTTCGTGCATGTTCGTCGTCAGCTCGCTGGCGAACGCGCTCCACTTCTCGGCGCGCTCGGCTTCTTCGCGCGTCCACGAGAACTCGCTCCGGAACTCGGGCAGCGTCGACTTGTCGTACGCCTCGTTCACGTTCGCGAGCGACACCGACTTGCTGCCGTACCGCTCGCGAATCGCCTGATCGTTCGGCAGGTTGATGCCGATCGGCGTAATCGGCCCCGACTCGCCGGCTTCGACGACGATGTCGATGGCGTTGGCGGTGACGCCGTGGGCGCCTTCTTTGCGGTACTTCGGATCCCACGGCATGCGATCCTCGAACCACTGCGCGTTGGCGGCGATCGTCCGGATCTGCGACGTCTTCTCGCGCGTTCACGTAGAAGACGAGCGCTTCCCATGCGCCCTTGATGCTGCGCGCGTCGAGGTAGACCTCGACGAAGCCGTTGATCGTGTCGACGGGCGAGTCCTGGTCCTGCACCCAGGCGATGTCGTACGCCTCGCGGTCGCCGTTCTTCGCCGGTCTGATAGAACCGAATCAACGCGCGCAGCGCCTTGGCCATCGACGGCGTCGCATACGGGATCGCCGCCTCGAGATGCGCCGACGATCGCCGCGATCGCCTTGTCGTAGCGACCGCCGACGCGGTAGACCTCTTCGACGACCTGTCCATCTTTCTTCACGAGGCGCGAGTTGAGCGGATATCGCTCCTCGAACGCCTCGAGATCCTTCATCGTCACGCCGACGTACAGGTTGTTCGCGCTCGCGGCGAGGATGTCGCCGCCGGCCGGCGGCGTCTTCTGAGTGACGCTCGGCTCGAAGCGACGCATCGAAGAACATCGGACGCAGGCGCGCCACCAGGTCTTCGAGCGCTCTCGCCCGGACGCTGTCGGAAGCGCCGCGCCGGCTCGCGCAGCGCCGGCCGCCGCGGCGAGAAACGCCTCGGGCGTGCAGGCGAGGACGAACTTGCGCGCCGTCAGGTTGTTGTACGGACCGGTGTTGATCCAGAACAGCTTCGTGTAGCGCTCGATCGCGTCGAGCGTGGCCGGATCGATGCCGCTCGCGTGCGTGAGGATCGCTTCGAGCACGTCGCGCATCTCGAGGTTGTGCGCGTAGCGCTGGTCGTAAAAAATGTCGCGGCCGGCGATCGCCGCCTGGTACAGGTGCCAGATGAGCGTCTTTTCGCGAAGCGGCAGGTCGCGAAACCCGTCGGCGTACAGCTGAACGACGGCGGCTTCGCCGATCCGCTCGAGGAGATAGGGCCGGTCGATCTGGCGAGCGGTGGTCGCCGGCAGCGGTGAGGATGGCGTCGTCCGAACATTCGTCATTTTGCTGATGGCAGGCCCGCATCGTACATGCGGCCGTATTCGAGATACTGACGGACGGCGTCGCGCGGATAGGCGACGCGTGACTGCCGCAGCGCTCGCCTTCGCGTCGATCTGCGCGGTGAGCTCTGGATTGATGCCGGCCCAATACGTCGGCAGATTCAGCTGCTTGTAGCGCGCGACGACCTGGTCGCGCAGCGCCGGATCGAAGTGAACGCCGTACTTGTCGACCAGCGCCTTGATCGCCGCGTAGTCGCCTTCGGCCTTGATGCGCATCAGCTCGGCGAGCAGCAGGCCGACGCCTTCGCGCATCTTCTGGTAGTCGTTGACCTGCACGTAGGTCTTGCCGCCGCGCTCGAATCCGCTCGATGGCGCCGGTCTTGTCCATGATGTAGTTCACGATCAGCTGGCGGTCGCGCTCGTGATCCTCCTCGATCGTGTCGCCCTTCGGAACCGTCGCAGCTGCGCAGCGCGGCGCAGCGCCGCCGCGTCGTACATCGTCTTCGCGACGTTGTCCTGATCCTGGACGAGGCCGAGCTCCTTCAGCTTCGGATCCCAGACGTTCCACAGGCCCATCAGGTCGGCGCGCGCTTCTTCGAGCGTCGAGAAATACTCCTTCAGATACGGCTCGGCGCCGCCCTTGACGCGATCGCTCAGCTTGCCCGGAGCCGTGACCGATCACTTCGTGCATCGCCGTCAGCAGGTCTTCGGCCTCCTCGCCGTATTTGTCGAGGCGCGCGGCCTCCTCGGGCGACGCGGCGAACTCGGCGGTCGACTTCGCGCCGATGGCGCGGTCGAGCGCGTGGCTGCTGCCGATGAACAGGAAATTCTTGGTGCCGTATTTCTCGTGAATTTCGTTTTCGTTCGGCAGGTTGTCGCCGATCGTCTCGACGTGGAAGTCGCCGGTCTCGATCAGCACTTCGACGGCCTTGACCACCGGCGGCTGGAACGCCTGCTTCTTGTACTGCGCGGCCCACGGCGCCTTGCTCTCGAAGTACGGCGCGTTCTGCGCCAGCTTCACCATCGCGTCGGTCACGGGCTTGTCGGTGACGGTGACGAAGCTCTGCGAGCTGCCCTTCGCGCCGCGCGCGTCGCGATAGACCTCGATGAAGCCGTTGGCGAAATCGACCGTCGCGTCGTTCCGCACCCAGTCGCCGCCGAACTGCAGCCAGTCGCGCGGATCGCCGGTCTGGTAGTAGCGGATCAGATCGCCGATCACCTTCGCCTGCGCGGGATCGGCAACGGCGCGCGCCTTCTCGAGGTACTCGTTCGCCTTCTTCAGATACACGGCGTACAGCCCCGGCGGGATCTTGCCGTCGGGCGTGCCGGCGCGATACACCTGTTCGCGAACGACGCCGTCGTTGCCCTTCACGCACGCGCGAGTTCAGCGGATGCTGCTCGTGGAAGTTCTTGAGATCCGCGAGCGTGACGCCCTGGTAGAACGTGTTGGAGCTCGCCTGCAGGATGTCCTTGCCGGGCGGCGGCGTCTTCGCCGTCGCCGATCGGCTCGAAGTTCGGATCGAAAAGCGACGGGCGCAGCTCGTCGAGCTCGCGATTCAAGTCGGCGGCGGTCGTCAGCGGCGGCAGATCGGCATACGGCGGTCTTGAAGCCGCCGGCCGCCTGCGACGGCTGTCGCGGCCTGCTTCAGCTCGTCGAAGCGTGAACGCCGGCAGGAATTTCTGCGCCGTGATCTCGTTGTGATTGCCGCGGTTGGCCCAGAAGAGAAGCGCGAACGTGCGAATCTTCGCGGCCACTTCGGCGGCGCGCCAGCCGGACGCGCGACGATTTCTTCGAGCAGCCGCTTCTGGCGGATGCCGAATCGCGACAGCTGATCGTAGATGATCGGATCGATGGCGATCGACGCCTGCGTCAGCCAGTACGCGAGCGCCTGCTGGCGCGAATCGAGCGCCTTGACGCTGTCTGCCTGTAGTTGGATGAAGCCGGTGTCGCCCACGCGCTCGACGAGCGCACTCTTCGCGGGCGTCTGAGCCTGGGCGACAACGCGGCGCGCGAGCGTACCGACCGCCACAACCGCCAAGAGCCCGAGCACTAACCCAAGAGTTCGGCGTTTGAAAGTCACTCGGTGATTCTAGCAGCGAAGCCGTAGCGCGAGGCTTCAGCCGAGCGGGAACCCCTACGCGAACAGCGCGACCTGTCCGCCCGTGTGCCAGAACACCACCGTCTGGCCGGACACGAATCGTTGCTGCCGCACGTACGCGATCAGGCCGGCCATGGCCTTCGCCGTGTAAGTCGGGTCCAGAAAGATCGCGTCGGTGCGCGCGGCGAGCGTGCTCGCTTCGCGTGACGCGTCGGTCGGCACACCGTAGCCGCCGCCGACAAATCGATCGTCCACTTCGATATCGGTCTGGCGCCGGTCGCGGCCGACATCAACACCGAGCAGCTCGCCAATCCCTTCGACGATGGTTCTCACCTGCGAGTGCAAAGCGGCGGACGTCTCGTCGGCGCTGATGCCGACCACGCGCGTCGGCAGTCCGAGCAGACGGCACGCAGCGACGAGGCCTGCTTGCGTGCCGCCCGACGAGGTCGAGTGGAGGACCACGTCCGGCGGTTCAATCTGGTCGAGAAGCTCGAGCATCGCGTTCACGAAACCCAGCGCGCCGAGTGGAATGGACGCTCCGATCGGGATCTCGTACGGCCGGCGGCCGCTGTTGCGGAGCCGGCTCGCAATCTCGCGCATCTTCGGCGCACGCTCCTCACGCGACGCGACGTACGCGACCTCGGCGCCGAGCAGCCGGTTGAGCAGCGCGTTCGCCGTCGGATGTTTCGGCGCTTCTCCGTTCGCGACAAGTACGGCGGCCATGCCAAGCCGGGCGGCAACCGCAGCCGTCGCGCGAGCGTGATTCGATTGCACGCCGCCGGCCGTGATCAATGTGTCGGCGCCTTCCTCTTTCGCGCGCGCGCCGACGAACGCGAGCTTGCGGACCTTGTTCCCCCCGAATCCGAACGCAATCGCATCGTCGCGCTTGATCAGGAGACGAGGACCGCCGCCGAGGATCTCGGAAAGACGCGTCAGCGGCTCGAGGGGCGACGGCGCCGCGACGAGCGGCAGCGTCGGAAAGCGCGCGAGGGCGGCGCGCAGTTCGTCTGAGGTCACGACGGCGGATTATAGTAGGAACCGTCGTGGACCTTGTTTCTGCGCTGCGATTCCGGTTCGTCTGTGTTCGCGGCGGAACTTCGCCCGCCCCGGGCCGAGCTCGCGACGAGCGAAGGAATGGATGCGTGGATCGACACGTACCACGCCGTACGGCGGTTGACGAAACAAGGAACGTACGTGTTCCTCACCGACGGCGCGGTCGGCGCCGACGAAGAGGACAATCTGCGGCACCTGGTGTTGAATCTGGGCCAGGACGTTCCGCGCGATCACATCGTGCCGTTCCTCACCTCGAAGCATCCGCTCGACTACTGTCTGTCGTACGTCGAACGCGCGCATCAGAACGGGTTCACCGCGCTCGTCGTGCTCGGCGGCGACAAGATCGCTCGGCGTGCCGCGGTGTGTTGAACACGCCTGGCAGCTCCGGAAGATGCTTCGCGAGCACGACCACACGATCGCGCTCGGCGGTTGGGCGAATCCCAATGGCGAGCCCGAGCGCCAGGTCGACTTTCTGGACGCGCGCGAGCTGCACGCCGAGTTCTATCTGACGCAGATCGTCAGCCATCACACAATCGCGCCGGTCGCACGGTTCATCGACGCGGCGGCGCGCCGTCGCGTGACGCTGCCCGGGCGTCTTCGGCGTGTTCTACTATCGCAGCGCAAACCGGCGGACGCTCGATGCGCTGAACGCGTTTCTGCCGGTGCCGATCGAGGGGTTGACGAAGGAGTTCGGCAGCGGCGCCACCGCCGAAGACGTGTGCGCGCACACGATTCGCGCGCTTCTCGACGTCGGTGCGAAGCACTTCTACATCAGCAACCTGCCGATCGGACGCGCTCAGCAGGTGCTCGGCGAAATCGTCGACAGAGTGGGAGTGAACACATGAGAACGGTCGCCATCGCCATTTTGGTCGGAACGACGACGCTGCTCGCGCAGCCGCAGCAGACGCCCATTCAGCGGCTGCAAACCTCCATCGAGCGGATTACCGCGAGCATCAACGCGACGTGGGGCATCTACGTCAAGTCGCTCGAGACGAATGAAGAGCTCGCGATCAACGCCGACCGTCAGATGGAGACGATGAGCACGATCAAGATCCCGCTCATGATCGAAGTGATGGAGCAGATCAAGGCGGGCAAATTCAAGCTGACGGACAAATACACGTTCGACGCCGCCGACTTGCGCGGCGGGACGGGCGTGATCCGCAGCCTCGAGCCGGGCGCGGTCCTCACCGTCAAAGACTTGATCACGCTGATGATCATCGTCTCGGACAACACCGCCACGGACGTGCTGTACAAGATGGTCGGCGGGCCTGACGCGGTCAACCGGCGAATGGACGCGCTCGGGCTCAAGCAGACGCGCGCGCAGACGTTCGCTGCACCCTGGTTCGAAGCGTTGCGGTCGGCGTCATCGACGGAAGCGTTTTACCGTGAGGGCAAGCACCCTTTCGGCCTGACGACGCCGCGCGAGATGGGATCGCTGCTCGAGAAGATGGAACGCGGCACGCTCGTGGACAAATCATCCTCTGAACTGATGCTCCAGGCGATGCGCGGACAGCTGTACCGGACGCGCATTCCACGCTACGTCACCGGCTATCGCATTCCACACAAGACCGGCGACTTTCTGCCATACGTCGGCGACGATGTCGGGATGCTCGAAGCGCCGGGACGAACGATCGTCCTCAGCATTTTCACCGGCAACCATTTCGGATCGGGCGAGATGCTTGAAAATGCGATCGGGCTCGTCGTCGAAAGAAGTCGCGGATTATTTTTCGTTTCGGCAGTAATGCCCATGGCGTTCAACCGCAGAGTTCGCAAAGTCCGCAGAAAAGATCCGTTTCTCTGCGTTCTCTGCGTGCTCCGCGGTTGAATCGTATATTCTGAATAAATGGCTGCATATCTCGACAGCGTTCCCTTCTCCGGCATTATCCGCATTCGCGACATGATGTATTCGGTCGCCGATCCGTTTCGCCTCGATCAAGGCGACGTGAGCTTCGATGCGCCGGATTCTGTGAAGGCGGCGATGGTGCGTGCGATCGCCGAGAACAAGACGCACTACCTGCAGACCAACGGCCTGCCGAGGCTGCGCGAGCTCGTCGCCGCGAAGCTGCGCGACAAGAATCGAATTCCGGTCGACGACCCGGAGCATGTGCTCGTGACGAACGGCGGCATCCACGGCGTCTACATGCTGTGCCACGCGCTGCTCGAGCCGGGCGACGAGGTGATCCTGCCAGATCCCGAGTGGCCGCCGGCGGCGGGCAACGTGCTCGCGGCGAAAGGGGTGCCGATCGGGTGCCCGCTGTATGAAGCGCGCGGGTGGCGCTACGACCTCGACGAGCTCGAGTCGAAAATCACGGCCAAAACGCGCGTGCTCTATTTGAACTCGCCGAACAATCCGTCCGGCGGCGTGCTGACGCGCCCCGATCTGGAGCGTATCGCGGAAATCGCACGCGCACGGAACCTGTGGGTGATCTCAGACGAGGCATACGAAGACGTCGTGTTCGAGGGCGAGCACGTGAGCATCGCGTCTTTGCCCGGAATGTACGATCGGACCATTCCGCTGTATACGTTCAGTAAGTCCTATGCCATGACGGGGCTGCGGCTGGGTTACGTATCGATCAAGGATCCGGTGATTCGCGATCGCGCCAAGAAGGTGCTGTTCTACACGGCGAGCAACATCGCGTCGGTCGTGCAGTTCGGCGGCATCGGCGCGCTCGAGGGACCGCAGGACTGCATCGAACAGTTCCGGGCGGAGCTGCGGTGCGCGGCGCGATCTCTTTTATGACGGCGTGCGCGAGCTGTCTGGCGGCGTCTTCTCCGGCACTCCTCCGGCCGGCGCGTTCTACGCGTTTCTGAAGATCGATCCCGCATGGCGCCCGGAATCCGCCGCGCCGCGCGACTCGAAGGCGGAAGCGGGGAAGGCATCGCAGTCCTGGCAGATGGCGGAATATCTGATTAAGAACGGCCGGATCGGCTGTGTGCCCGGAGCCGACTTCGGTCCGAGCGCGGAAGGCTACATCCGGTTCTGTTTCGCGCGCGATCGCAAGGAGCTCACGGGCGCGTTGCAGTCGATGAAACAGCTCTTTGGGCTCACCGTCTCCTCCTGATCGGCTGTGCGTCGCTACTTGACGTGGCGACCGCCGTCCACGCGAAGCGTTTCGCCGGTGATGAAATCGCTGTCGATCAGGGCGAGCACCGCTTTCACGATTTCGCCCTCGCCTCCCCAGCGGCCGAGCGGCGTCGCCTGCTCGACTGCGCGCGACTCGTCCTCGGTGGTGCCTGGCGGCGCCACGATCGGTCCGGGCGCAATCGCGTTCACGAGAATGTTGTCGGCCGCGAGCTCGAGCGCGAGCGCCTCTGCGAGCGCAATGACGCCCGCCTTCGCAACGTAATACGCCAGAAAACCTTTGTAGCGGGGCCGGCCGCTCGCCGCCACCCAGTCGCTGAACGTGATGATCCGCCCGCCGCCCTGCTTGCGCATGTGAGGGACGGCCGCGCGCGCGCACAGAAAGGCCGCCCGGAGATCGACGTTCACGACGGCGTCCCAATCAGCCGGCTGAAGCGTCTCGAACGGCCTCTGCACGTACACCGACGCCATGTGAATCAGGATGTCGAGCCGCCCGAGCGATGCCGCGACTTCTGCGACGGCCGCAGCGGCGCTGTCCGACGCGGAGAGATCCGCCTGCACCACCAGCGCCCGGCGCCCGGCGGCGCGAACTCCGTCGGCCGCCTGCTCGGCCTCAGCACGCGATCGCGCGTACGTCAGGGCGACGTCCGCGCCGCGCGCGGCCAGCGCTTCGGCGACCACGAGCCCGATGCGTTTGCCGCCCGTGATCAACGCGACGGTGTTGGTGAGATTCATTCAAACGCTCTTTTATCACGAAGCCACGAAGACACACGAAGCACACGACAAATTCTGTACAAGGCGTTGTTCGTGGCCCTCGTGAGTCGTCGTGCCTTCGTGATGGAGCGAGGCCGCTAGTGCACCGTCCCGACGAGGACGAGGCCGAACTTCAGCGCACCGACGTCCCTGCCGTCGCGTGATGTGGGTACTGAAAAGATCACGGCCGAGTGTTCGGCGTCGTTCATTTTGACCGAACCGACACGCTCGCCAGCGGCGACGGGAGGATCGAGCGCCCAGCACGCCGGATGCGATCCACCGATCGACTGTCGCGAGACTCCGATGACTGAATCGTGGCCGAGCGCGGCCGCAGAGTTGTCGGCGGCGGCAGGCGACAGCAGAAGGAACTCACGATACGCCGATACGCCGGCGTGATCGCCATTCTGCGGCTCGATGCCGTACCGCAGCGTGTAGTGGCCCGGCTTCAGGGTCGCGCCGCGAACGTCGCGGTAGCTCGAGGACAGGGTGACCGCCCCGACAAGCGTGCCTTCTTCGACCGCCGACCAGGAAACGTCGGTCGAGGCTGGTACGAGCGGCATCGACTTCACCCACCAGAAATCGAGCGTCGCGCCGGCGATTGAAACGCGCTGGTCGCCAGGCGCCATGAGCGCCTCGATTGGATCGGCTAGCTCCTCGGGCGGAGGATCGGGACGAGAAGTGACGGTGATCGTTTGCGCCGCGAAGGCAGTTGGCGCGACGATGAGTACGAAGCAGAATCGCGCCGAAGTGGCGGCGCCAGAGGGGCGGGTTGGGCAGGTGAGGCGGGCGGGCTCTTAGTTGGCCGACCTTCCTCACCTGCCCCGCCTGACTGACCTGCCCTACCTGGCCTTCCCTGTGCGCTAGTACGTGAACGTTCCGAAGAACGAGGAGCGTTTGTTCGGGTCGCTCCACTTCGCGCCGAGCGACGAGCCGGTGAAGCTGTGCTGCTCGGTGACGCCCATTTCCGCGTGCGCGGACGGCACGAACGGGTGGAACCACTGCATCGCGCCGCACGTCGGATCGTGCGTCATCACCTTGTTCACCGCCAGCGAGACCTGCGTTGTCTGCACCTGGATTTCCTGACCCTTGTCGCTGAACTGGATCGGCGCCGGCGTGACGGCGACGATGTTCGAGACAATGCCCTTTGACATCTCGCTCGCCATCGCGATGAGCGCCATCTGCTGCGGCGCGGTCGCGCGTGCGTCGACGTAGACGGCCGAGCGGACGTTCGCCTGGCCGCCACCGATTTCGGCGATGCCAAGGTTGCGGTCGCCAGCGACGGCGGCAACGACGGAGAGGCCGTCGAGCGATACGCCGTTGAACGACCCGCGATCGACTTTCCACGCGAGCACAGCGTGCTTACCCATCGTCTCGGCTTCGCTGCCCATGATGCAGCCGCCCGTGAACACCTCGGCCGTGCGCGCTTCGACGTATTCGCCGCTCACTGTGGCCTTGACGCCAGCGAGAAGAGGCGCTGCCGTCAGGCCGACCAACGCCGCCACGACAATCGCTCGATTCATAAACACCCTCGAATTTGTTAAACCGCGAACTCTGATCGATTATAGCGCCGCTGTCGTCCGGCTGAAGCCGGACGCTACATAAGTTTACGCACGACAATTTGCCGGACGGCGCGGAGCGTCCGGCTTCAGCCGGACGGGAGGGCTGGCTTGGCTGAAACCATTGGCTTCATAGGACTTGGTGTCATGGGAAAGCCCATGGCCATGAACCTGATCAAGGCCGGACACAGTCTCGTTGTCCATAATCGGAGCCGCGCCGCGGTGGACGAGCTGTCTCGGGCAGGTGCGGCCCCGGCCGAATCGCCGGCCGATGTAGCCCGCCGCGCCTCGGTCGTGATCACGATGGTGCCCGATACGCCGGACGTCGAGCTCGTGTTGGCGGGGCCGACCGGCGTGCTCTCGGCGCTTCGGCGGGGCAGCGTCGTGATCGACATGAGCAGCATCTCGCCTGTCGCCACCAGGCGGCTCGCAGCGCGTGTTGCCGAACAGGGCGGCAGCATGCTCGACGCGCCGGTAAGCGGCGGCGAGATCGGCGCAATCAACGCAACGCTGTCGATCATGGTCGGTGGCGACGAACCAACCTTCAAGCGAGTGCAGCCGATCCTGGCCGCGATGGGCAATCCCGAGCGGATTGTGTACATCGGCGCTTCGGGTGCGGGACAGACCTGCAAGATATGCAATCAGGTCGCGATCGGCGGCGCGCTCGCCGGCGTCGGCGAGGCGCTCGCCCTCGCGAAGAAGGCCGGAGTGGACGGTGGCCGCGTGCGCCAGGCGCTGCTCGGCGGATTCGCCGCGAGCAAAGTGCTCGAAGTCCATGGCGAGCGAATGCTCACCGGCAATTACAAGCCGGGGTTCAGGTCGCGTCTCTATCAGAAAGATCTGCGGCTGGCGACCGAAGCCGCATCGTCGAACAACGTCGCCATGCCCGGCACTGCGATTGTCGCGCAGTTGATCAACGCGCTGGTCGCGTCAGGCGGAGGGGAACTGGATTACGCGGCGCTCGGGACGGTGTTGTTTCGGTTGGCGGGAATCGACTGAAGATTCTTTATCACGAAGTCACGAAGAGCACGAAATCCACGAACTCGTTTTGTACAAGAGTTCTTCGTGGCTTCGTGGTTCTTCGTGATGAACGCAGCTGTCAGTGCTTACAACAATCCCGCGTGCCGTCGCACACGTCGGGACGAACGGGACTGCCGTCCGGTCCGAAGCCGCTCGCGGTCTCCGTGCACCAGTACGCCGCGCTGTCCACCGGATCGAACAGCTCCGCTTCTTCGGGATACGGGACGGACATCACATACATGCCTTTGTGCCGAAGGCTCAAGCAGTGCACGCCGGGCTGGAGCTTGGGAGAGAAGAGATCATGCATGGTAAACACCTTTAGGCTGTCTTTATCCCCGCGGCGTTGAGAATCGCGCGCTTCACAGCGGTCTTCGCGATCTGTATTTTGTAAGCATTGCCGCTCATCGGCTTCGCTGCGCGCACGGCGGCTTCGCCCGCTTCCGCGGCGGTCTGCTCGTTCAGCGGTTTGCCGGCGAGCGCCTGCTCTGCGTCCTGCGATCGCCAGGGCACCGGCGCGACGGCGCCGAGCACCACGCGCGCCGACCGGATCGTGTTGCCGTTCATCGTCAGCACGACCGTCGAGAATGCGAGCGGCCAGTCGTGCGACGCCTTGTAGCGCACTTCGTAGTGACCGCTCTTGACGGTTCCCGGCGCGGGCAGAATGACGTGCGTGAACAGATCCTCATCGCCGAGGACATTTTCTTTCAGCACGTTCTGCATTGTTGGCAGCGTGAAGTACTCAGAAGCCGCAACCTCGCGCTCGCCGTTCGGCCCGACGACGCGGAACTTCGCGCCGTAGGCGGTGAACGGCACGGCGAGGCTGGACGGGTGCACGATGTGGCTCGGTCCCTCGTTGCCGAAGATCGCGTGGTACTGATTCTCGCCGTTCACGGCGAAGCAGCGCGATCCGCCCTTCTTGAAGCAGACGAACTCTTCGTTGCGGAAGTACCAGCAGCGCGGCCGCTGATTCACGTTGCCGCCGACGGTGCCGCTGTTGCGAATCTGCGGCGTCCCGATTTCGTCCGCCGCCGCGACGATCGCCGGATACAGCCGCTTCACCTGCGCGTTCTCAGCGAGATCGACGATCTTCACAGCGGCGCCGATCTTCATGCCGCCGTCGGGAGTGGCCGTGATCGTCGCGTCCAACGCGTTCTTCACGTTGACGATGCGATCCGGCGAATCGATGTAGTCCTTCATCCGCGCGAGCAGATCCTGGCCGCCCGCCAGCGGCAGCGCGATGCCGTCGGTCTTCAGCGCGGCGACGGCTTCTTTCTCGTTGCTGGCATTTACGTAGGCGAAGGCCTTCACAGCGTCCCTCCTGCTTTCTGCTGCTCGAGCGCTTGAAGAATCCGGTGCGGGTGGAGCGGCAGGCTGCGAATCGTTACGCCCGTTGCGTTCCGCACCGCGTTGGCAATCGCCGCCGACGTCGAGACCGTCGGCGGCTCGCCGATGCCGATGACGCCGCGCGCGCGCTGCTCGGCGGAGTCGACCAGGTGCACGTCGATTTGCGGAATATCGGACATGCCTGCCAGCAGGTAGAACTCCATGTTCGGGTTCACCATCTGGCCCGTGTTCCGATCGAGGATGCGATCTTCATAGAGCGCGAAGTTCAACGATCCCACGATGCCACCGTATACCTGGCTTTCGGCGGTCAATCGATCGACCACCAGGCCGCAGTCCTGCATCGTCAAAATGCGCTTCACGCGGACGATGCCCGTTTCGATGTCGACGGTCACCTCGGTGAACTGCACGCCGCTCGTGCCGGTCGACGACAGCCCGTCTTCCCACTTGCCGTCGGCCGAGATCGGTTGAGTGCCGAGAAGCTTACATGCGTCCTTCCACGACACGCCTTTCGCCGCATTTCCCTTCACGTGGATACGCGCATTCTCCGCGACGAGATCAGTAGGTTGAACGCCGAGCGTCGGCGCAACCTTCTCGAACAACTGATCGAGCGCAGCGCCTGCCGCATTCCGGATAGCCGGGCTGACCGACGCCGTCTGCGTGCTGCCTCCCGACCCGCCGCTGAATGGATACTGTGTGTCGCCGATCTCCGGTTTGACTGCGCTCACCGGCAGACCAAGGGTTTCCGCCGCGACGATTGCGACGACGGTTCGCGTGCCGGTGCCAAGATCCTGCGTCCCGCATTTCACGACGACGCTGCCGTCGTTGGCGATGTCGACATGCGCCTGCGTGCCGCGGCCGCCGCCGCCCCACTGGTGCACCGAGCAGCCGAAACCGGTCTTCACCGGGCCCGGTGTGGCGTCGCCGGTCGGATGCCTCTTGTCCCAGCCGAACAGCTTCGCCGCCTCGGGGAGGTACGCGCGCCATTTCGCGTTGGGACGATCGGGCGGCGCGTTCTGGATGCGAAACGCGACCGGATCCATCTTGACCTGATCGGCGAGTTCATCCATCAGGATTTCCGTAAGGAAGCAGCCCTGTGGATGACCGGGCGCGCGCATCGCGCGCTGCTGGCCGGCGTTGATGTAGACGTCTTTGTGCGTCCGCCGGCGATTCGGGAATTGGTAGATGTACGGCAGCGGAAAATTTGATCCCGCGCCCGCACCGCCGGTGCCCCAACTCTGCGCATCGAATGCGGTGAGCATGCCGTTGGCATCCACACCGGCCTTGATATGTGCAGTCGCCGAGGGCCGATTGCCCGTGTCGAGATGCTCTTCCCTGCGATCGAGCATCAGCTTCACCGGCAGCTTGGCCTGCTGCGCGAGCTTGGCGCAGATGAGACCCTGCGCATCGGGTCCGAACTTGCTGCCGAAACCGCCGCCCATGTACTGCGTGATCACGCGCACGTTGCTGGCGGGAATCTTCAGCCCGGTCGCGAACCCGTCTTTCGTGCCATGGACCGCCTGTGTCGACACCCACGCCGTCAGCTTGTCGCCTTCCCATTCGCAGACGCATCCGTGCGTCTCGAGACAGACGTGCGTGATGACGTGCGTCGAATACGTCTGCTCGATGACGTGCGCGGCTGCCTTGAAGCCGGCGTCGAGATCGCCGGTCTCGTCCGTGTTCGCCTGCTTCGTGTTGCCGCCGGGAAACACGGCCGGGGCATCGGCGGCCATCGCCTGATCAACGGTCGTCAGGTGCGGCAGCGGTTCGTAGCGGACGCGGACGAGGCGCGCCGCGTCGTTCGCTCGCTCTTCTGTGTCGGCGGCAACGGCCGCGACCGGATCGCCCTGATACATGACCTGGGCGCCCGCTTCCTTCCATGAGAGCGCCGCTTTCACGCCCGGCGCCTTTTCCGCCGCCGAGGTGTCGATCGAGACGATGCGAGCATGCGGATAGGGCGAGCGGACGATCTTGCCGTAGATCATCCCGGGCCGATTGACGTCGTAGGTGTACTTCGCGCGGCCGGCGACCTTGTCGGGGCCGTCCAGCCGCTTGACGTGCGTGTTCATCACGCTCGTCTTCTCGGGCCACGGCGCGTACTTGCTCGTCACCGCCGGCGCCGCCTGGCCGCGGCCTCCGCCCGCTGGCGGCTGCTGATTCGTCTTAGCCACGGGTCACCACCTTCGCCGTCGTCACGGCTTCCATGATCCGCGTGAACGTGCCGCAGCGGCAGATGTTGCCGTCGAGCAGGCGATGGGCCTGCGCCGGCGTTGGCGTCGGGTGTTTTTCGAGGAGCGCGACCGATGCGACGACGAATCCCGGCGTGCAGAACCCGCACATCAGTGCGTCCTTGTCGCAGAAGGCCTGCTGCACCGGGTGCAGCGCCGCGGAGGTCGCGAGACCATCGACCGTCCGGATCTGTTTTCCCTGGACTTCGATCGCCAGCGTCGAGCACGAGTACGCCGTGCGGCCGTCGACGATCATCGTGCAGGCGCCGCACGTGCCGCGATCGCATACGCGTTTGTTGCCGGTGAGGTCGGCGCGCATGCGAAGCGCATCGAGCAGCGTGACGCGCGGCTCGATCTTCAGATCGATCTTTTTGCCGTTCACCATCAGCGATACGGGCACATCGCCCGGACCGACAACGCGGGGACCCGCCTGGGCCTCCACATCGACGGCCGTGGCTGCGGTGACGGCGGTCGCCAGGCTGCCGACGCCGGCCGTCTTCAGGAAGTCGCGGCGGCTGACGTTGAAGCGCTCGGGCTTTTCGGGAGTTTCGTCTTTCGGAGGCATATCGGGAGCTCTCCCTTCGGAATCCGGAGAAGGATAGCTAAATAACTACCTGGTGGCTAGTGGCTGGTGGTTGGTGGCTGGTCATTAGTCGCTGGGGCGTCTGGGCGTATACTTCGCACGAACGGGGGCATTACAAATGCTTACAAGACGAGCGTTCCTTCAGACGACCGGGGCCACTTCTGCTTTCGCCGCGCTACGGCCTGATGCCTTTGCCCGCGTCTCGGCGGCCTCAGCGGCCGTCGCCGATCGCACGCCGGCGGAGGTTGCCGCTGACGAAAACTACTGGCGCGAGATCCAGCAGGCGTTCACGCTCGACCGCACCCTGATCAACTTGAACAACGGGTACACGTGTCCGAGCCCGCGCGTGGTGCACGAAGCTTACAAACGCTATCTCGACGAATCGAACCAGGCGCCGATCTATTACATGTGGAACCTGCTCGAGCCGAACGTCGAACAGGTTCGCAAGAAGCTCGCGGCCGAAGCGGGCTGCGACCCGGAAGAGCTCGCCATCACACGCAACGCGAGCGAAGCGCTGCAGATCTGTCAGCTCGGCCTCGACCTGAAAGCCGGCGATCACGTCGTCACCACGAACCAGGATTACGGGCGCATGCTCGACACCTGGGATCAGCGCGCGGCGCGCGACGGCGTCAAGGTGACGAAGATCTCGTTTCCGGTGCCTACGACGAACGTGGCGGAGCTGAAGGAGCGCATCGAACGCGCGATCACGCCGCAGACGAAAGTGATCCATATCTGCCACATCACGAACCTGACGGGCCAGCTCTTTCCGGTCCGCGACATCGCGCGCATGGCACGGACGCGCGGCATCAAGACGATCGTCGACGGCGCGCACGCCTTTGCGCATTTCCCGTTCAAGGTGTCCGATCTCGAATGCGATTTCTACGGCACGTCGCTGCACAAGTGGCTGCTCGCGCCGGTCGGCACCGGATTCCTCTACGTCCGCCGGGAGAACATCGAGCACCTTTGGCCGCTCACGCCGCCGCCGGCGTCGAAGATGAAGGACATCCGCAAGTTCGAAGAGGTCGGCACGCATCCCGCGGCGACGCATAACGCGATCGCTGAAGCGCTCGTCTTCCATCAGGCGATCGGCATCGAGCGCAAGTCGGCGCGCCTGCGGTACCTGACCGATCGCTGGGCGAAGCGGCTCGAGCGAAACCCGCGCGTGAAGATACTGAGCAGCCGCGAGCCGAACCAGGCGTGGGGATTGGCGAACGTGAACCTCGAGGGCATCAACTCGTCGAAGGCGTACGAGTTCCTCTGGTCGAAATACCGGATCATCACCGCAGCCATCAATCACGCGGAGTACAACGGTCTGCGTGTCACGCCGAACGTCTACACCACGCTCGAGGAGATCGACACGTTCTCAGACGCGGTCGAGACGCTGCTGAAAACGCCTGCCGCGACGCAGTAGTCGAGAGTCGGTCGTCGGCGGGTTCGCGTGCTACCTTCTGGTGCGGCAGCGTCCTGTTCCGTACCCTCTAGAATAGTGTAGCCATGCGCACTCGCATCGTCGCCGCCTCTTGCGTGATCGCGCTGATGTTCGCGGCGTCCGCCAGGTCTCAGGCGCTGCGCGAAACGAGCAGCTCCGCGGCCCCAACCGCTCGTCGACAGAACCCGCCACCAGACCAACGCGCGTGGGACGAGAAGCGGATCCCGCTTCCTCGCGCCGGCATGAGCATGGCGTACGTGCCGCACGCGGCGACGCCGCATGTCGTGCTGCTCGTCAGCGGCGCGTCAGGCTGGGACCGACGAATGGTCGGCATCGCCCGCGCGATGGCGACCCAGGCGATCGTCGTCGGCATCAGTTATCAGGCGCTGAAGCGAACCGCCGGCCGCGAGAGCGGCTGCTGGTACGTCGCGTCGGATTTCGAGATCATGTCGCACGCGGCGCAGAAGACGTTGAAGCTGCCGCAGTATCACGCGCCGATTCTCGTCGGGTATGCCGAAGGCGCGGCGATCGTGTATGCGGCGCTCGCCGGCGGCCCTGCGACGACGTTTGCGGGCGCGATCAGCGCAGGTTTCTGCCCCACCGTGGCGATCACGCGCGACATCTGCGCAGGCGACGCGTGGACGCCGGAGTACGACGATCGGAAACACGTGAACACACTGCCGCCGCTCAAGACGCTGCCAAGAGATTGGTACGTGCTGGAAGGCGACTCCGAACAATTCGTGTTCGGCGAATGCGGCGCGGCAATTCGTCGTCGGTCTGCCGAAAACGCACGTTTCGAACGCCAGTGAGCTCATGGCGTCGTTGCAGGATCTCTGGACCGAGAAAGAGGTGAAGCCGCCGGCGGCGCAACCGCGCAGCGCAACCGCCCGCGAGCTCGAAGACGAGCTGCAGCGCCTGCAGCTGCCGCTCGAGTTCCGCTGGCCGGCGTCGCCGATGTCGGCGTTGCTGATCTTCTTCTCGGGCGACGGCGGCTGGGCGTCGCTCGACGAAGAAGTGGCGGAGCATCTCGTGTCGCAAGGGATCGGCGTGGTCGGCGTCAGCTCGCTGCGTTATTTCTGGCAGCCGAAGCCACCGGCGCAGGTGGCCGCCGACATCCGCCGGCTCACCGGCGTCCTCGCGCGCGCAGCGAAGCCGATCTTCGTCGGCGGGTTTTCGTTCGGCGCTGAAGTCGTACCGGTTGCGCTCAGCGACTGGACGCCGATCGAACGCCGAACGCTGGCCGGGCTCACGCTGATCGCGCCCGGACCGAGCGCGAGCTTCGAGATCGACCCGCTCGACTGGATTCGCAAGCCGCAGGAGAACGCCGAGACGCGCGTCGCGCCCGCTGTGCGCGTCGATGCCGTTCCGACGCTGTGCCTCGCGGGCGCCGAGGAAGACGACTCACCCTGCGCCACGCTCGGCGGAGTGCCCTCCGTTCGCGTCGTCCGTCTTCCGGGGTCTCACCACTTCAACAGCAACTACTCCGCGGTCGGCGAAACGGTCGCGCAGTTCATCCGGACGTCGAGCGAGAAGCGGCCGTGACGCCGCCGCGCACGCCGCGTGATCTGCGATCGCGGATCGAGACGGGCGCCGTGTGGCTCGTCGGACACGCGTCGCGATTTCTGCCCGTGCTCGTCGTCGCGGCCGTCGCGGCGCTCACCTGGCAGGCGCTCCGGCAGGTGCACCCGCGCGACGTGGTCGTCGCGCTCCGCGGCATGCAGCCGCCGTGGATTGTCGTGGCGGCGCTCGTCACCGTGCTGAACATCGGCGTCATGGGCCTGTACGACGTCGTCGCTTTCCGCCACACGCGTGCGCCCGCGAAGCTCCGGTGGGTCTACGGGTCGGTGGCCTTCGCATGGAGCAACTTCCTCACGCTCGGTCCGTTCGCGGGTCCGGCGATTCGATTCTGGTTGTATCGAACGACCGTCGAGCACAGCTCCGATCTCGAGACGGGCGTGCTCTCGATTGCCATCGCCTTCGCATCGGGACTGATCGGCTGGACGTTGGCGGCGCTTATCGTTTCGGCGAACGGCACCGCGATGCACGCGGCGATGATGGCGATCGTCGCCTTCTCGTTCGTGTACGCGGCCGTCTTCGTCGCGCGGCTGATCGCGTTCCGCATCGAGCGCTTCGACGAGATCGATCCCGAGCCGCGCGCGGCGCTCGGACCGGCCCTCATCGGCTGGCTCGATTGGCTGCTCGCCGGCCTCGCGTTCGTCGCGTGCCTGCAGTCGACCGGCGCGACCGTCTCGGCGGTCGAGTCGATGCGATCGTTTTTCTTCGGCCAGGCGATCGGCCTGGCAAGCCTGGTGCCGGGCGGCTTCGGAAGCAGCGACGCGTTCTGGATTGCGCACCTGCCGTTGCCGTCGGGCGTGACGCTCGCAGCGCTCGTCGCGTACCGGCTCGTGTACTACATCGTGCCGTGGGCTGCCGCGTCGCTCGTGCTGCTGTCGTGGGCGACGCGGCGCGCGTCGCGGCGTGTGGAGCTCGCGCGGCGCGTGTTCGCCGGCCTTGTCGCCGCGGGCGGCGCGCTGATGCTCGTCAGCACGGCGACGCAGGCGCTCAGTCCGCGGCTCGACGTGCTCGAGCGGGTCGTCCCGCTGCCGATCGTCGAGGCGAGCCACGTCGCGGCGGCGCTCACCGGGCTGCTGCTGCTCGTGCTGGCGCGCGGGCTCGCAAAGGGCTACCGCGCGGCGCTCGGCGCGACGATTACCGTGCTGCTGCTCGCGTCAGTGTCGGCATTGCTCAAAGGGCTCGACTTCGAGGAGGCGTTGATTCTCGGCGGACTCGCGGTCGCCGCGTGGTCGCAGGCGCCGATCTTCGATCGTCCCAGCCGCGGGCCTTGGTTCGCGGGACGCGATCTCGCTGTCGCGGCGGTCGCGCTGTTTGCGTTCCTCAGCTTCGGCGCGTTTGCGAACCGCATCACGCCTGGCAACACTCGTGCGCGTGAAGTCGTTCGGTTACCGGTTCGAGCGCGCGCGTTATCTGCGCAGCGCCGGCACGCTGTCGCTCGCCGTCATGGCCGGGGCGCTCTACGTGCTGCTGCGCGTGCCGGTCCGCTTCACGCGGCTGCGCGACGAGGAGATCGACGAGGCGCTCGAGCTTCACGCTGCGATCGGACGCAGCACGTCGGCGATGATGGTCGGCCAACGGCGACAAGGCGGTTTTCCGCTTCGACGATCGCGGCTTCTGTCTCTATCGCACGATCGGTCCGTACCTCGTCGTCTTCGCCGATCCCGTCGTCGCGAGCGACGAGCGAGCGCGACGATTTTCTCAACGCGTTGTTCGCCTTCGCGGCCGAGATCGATCGGCGGCCGCTCTTCTACCAGATCTCGCTCGAATGGATTCCGCCGCTGCACGACCGCGGATACGCATTCTTCAAGCTGGGCGAGGAAGCGCTCGTCCGGCTCGACCGCGTGACGCTCGACGGCGCCGGCGGCAAGCTGTATCGCCAGATCCTGCGTCGCGGCGAGCGCGACGGCGCTGCGCTTCCGCGTGCTGCGCGCCGTACGAGCTCGAGACGCGGCTGCCGGAGCTGCGCGAGATCTCCGACGACTGGCTCGCCGCCAAGGGCCAGCGCGAGCGGCAGTTCTCGATCGGCTTTTTCGACGAAGCAGTACCTGCGCCGATTTCCGTGCGCGGTCGTCGAAGCCGGCGAAGGAAGCTGGACGCAGGATCCTCGCGTTCGCGAACCTGCTGCGCGGGCCGCGCCGCGAGGAGCTGTCGGTCGATTTGATGCGGTATCGCAGCGACGGCCCGAGCGTGATGGACTTTCTGTTCGCGTCGCTGTTCTTCTACGGCAAGGATCAGGGCTTCAAGCGCTTCAATCTCGGCATGGCGCCGCTCGCCAGCGTCGGCCGCTTTCAGGGCGCGCACGCGCGCGAGCGGCTCGCGAACCTGCTCTTCCAGCACGGCGAGAACTGGTACAACTTCCAGGGCCTGCGATTTTACAAGGACAAGTTCGATCCCGAGTGGGTGCCGCGCTACATGGCGTACCAGAACGCGTGGGAGTGGCCGGCGGCGATCACCAACGTCAGCGCGCTGGTCGCCGGCGGCTGGAGCAAGGTGATCGGCAACCGCGAGCGAGGCAGAGACCTGCCGGCTGACCTCGCGCACGGTGCATCCGTCGCAGGCGTCGATCAGCTCGGTCAGCGCCGCGATCTCTTCTGTCGCCGCGTGAATGATCGCGCGCCGCTCCTGAAGCGTCGGCGTCGACCAGCTTCCTCGCTCTCGAAGCGGCACGCGACCGTCGTCGCTCACCTCGACGACCGTCGCGTCCATCGTTTCGACGTACAGCCTCATACGAATGGTCTATCACGATTCGCGACGCGCGGCTGAAGCCTGGCGGATGCTCAGTCACAGTCCGGCGGCCGCCGCCGGCGCGCTGCGCGTCGGCGACGCCGACGACAGATCGTCGCGGTCCGGCCGCCCTCTTCGGCGCCGCCGTACGCGTATTCGACGTTGATCGTCGGCGTCGGCCACGAGCCGCATCGCCGGAGCCGGCGCCGCCCGGCGGTGTTCGGCACACGCACGGACGATCGACGTCGCGCTCGGTCACCTGATGATGCTGCTCGCGCAGCACCGCCGCGCCGTGCACGTGGTTGTCGACGACGAGGCGGAGGTGGCCCGCGGCTTCGAGCGCGAGCGCGAGGATGTCGACGCGCTCGTCGCCAGCAGCCGGCAGACGCCGGCCAGCGCGCCGGGACTGTTGGGCAGGCGAAGGTTCAGCTCTGTTCGGATCGCCATCCGACGAGCGTAGCAGAGGTCAGCGCGAGAAGAGATCGGGGAGGATGTCTCGTCGGGCGGCCGCATGGTGAGCCGGCCCGTACCGAGCTTTGCCAGCAGGACGTCGAGGTCGGCGTCCGTCAGGACGCGATCGCCGCGGCGCGTCGCCGATTCGCCGCGATGGCAGCGCCAGTATTTCAAAGCCAGAAGCAGCGTTTCGACTTCGGCGTCAGTCAGGCTGGCCACGAACATCGCCGTCTCCACAGACAAAAAGGGCCGGGAGACCGCCAGCCTCGTCGACAGCCGTTCGTGCTGACGACTGGAACTGACGGCGGTCCCGGCCCGCGGGGCAGCTGTTACGCAAGCACCTTGATCACGACGCGGCGATTCTGCGCGCGACCTTCCTTCGTCTTGTTCGGCGCGATCGGCTTCTCTTCGCCGTAGCTGATGACGTTCATCTTGTGCAGCGGCATCTGGTACTGCTCGTACAGATACTTCTTCACGGCCTCGGCGCGCTCCATCCCGATCTTCTCGTTGACCGCTTGGCCGCCGACGTTGTCCGTGTGGCCTTCGATCTCGATGAAGACGTTCTTCGGATCCTGTTTCAGCTGCTGCGACGAGCTCGTCGAGCTTCGGCTTTGCGTGTCGTCCGGCAGCTTCGTCTGTGCCGAACTTGAAGCCGCCCTGGTCCTCGCTCAGCACGACTTCGAAGACGAGGCGCTTGTTCGCCTTGTCCATCGTGTCGACCCTGCCGTTCGACCTCCGTCGCCGCGCTGTTGGCGCGCGCCGATGCCGCGTCGTTCGCCTGCTGCGGCCGCCTGGGCGGCTGCGCCGGCCTTCTGGTCGACTTCGGAGATGCGCCCCTCGTTCTTGCGGGTGCGCTCCTGCGTCTCCTCGACCGACTGGCCGAGCGAGTCGACCTTGTCGTTGACCTCGCCGACGCTCGTCCGGACGAACTTCTTGCTGGCGCAGGCCGTGGACCCACCGACGGCCAGTACCGCGATGGGGAGAGCGACGAAGAATTTCCGAAGCATGACCTGTCCTCCTACGAATTCGGGCGAGATTGCCCCGCGATATATCCACTCCGGGCTCGAACGGTGAGGTCCTTGTCGCGTGCACGGACCACGAGCGGGTGCCAGCCCGGTTTGCCGCTCGATTCAAACGCGATCAGATATTGATGCCGCAGCTCGTCGACGATCTGCCGCGCCGCGATGCTGCGCTGTCCCGGCGTGCTGCGACGTAAAGACGTGACCGCCGGTCCGCGCCGAAAGATCGGCGAGCGCGCCGACCAGCGCCGAGTGCTCCGCCGACGACGTCGCGATGTCCTCGGCACGGATTGTCGATCGATGCGCACGACGCCGAAGATGTAGACGGGCACGTCGATCGCGCTCGCGATGCTCGCGACACTGCCCCGGGTCGAGCCGGCTCGCGTTGTCGTTGCCGTCGGTGAGGACGACGACCGCGCGCCGGCGGCCTTCGCGGCCGCCGACCCGCTCGGCTGTCTGCGCGATCGCGTCGTGCAGCGACGTGGCGCCAAACGGCGTGAGGTTCGCCATCGCCGCCGGGCAGCGTCTTCAGGCCGCTCGTGAACGGCGTGACTTCGATCGAGTCGCGTGTCGAACGTGAACACGGCCGCTTCGTCCGTTTCGGCATCGAGCCAGCTCAGGACGTGCTCGGCCGCTTCGCGCGCGTTCGGCAGCTTCGCTTCCATGCTGCCGCTGACGTCGAAGAGCAGCGCGATGCTCACGCCGCTCAGATCGTTTCGGAAGTCGGTGATCGATCGCTTCAGGCCGCCGTCGAGAATTTCGAAGTCGCGGGCGGACAAGTCCTGGACGAAGCGTCCTTTGCGGTCCCGCACGACCGCGCTGACACGGACGAGGTCGACTCCCGCCTTGAACGCCGCGACCGGCTGGTCTTGAACCGCTGTCGGTCGCGCCTCAGCGGTAAACATCAACACACCCAGCGCGCAAATCGTGATGAAGCTGCCCCGCGTCACCATCGCGCCTTATCTCTCTCCAAGTGTCCTGCCATGTGCCTAACTCCTTTGATTCTAGTGAGTTGACAAAAGCGTAACGGCCGCAGACGAAGAATGAACGCGCAGAATCGTGTAAGTTTTTCCCGATCCGAAGAAGCCAGACCCACATGACTTGCGTAAAAATTACCTGCGGCTCCGCCTCGCGTCTCTAAGCCGATGCAATAGCTCCAGTTATCGGAACCGCGTTTATAAACCACCAGACGAACGGCCCCGGATTGGACCTGAGCGGGACCGGATTAGGACCGGACTGGGACCGGAGCAGGAGGGGAGGTAATATCTCGCCGTGGGTCCGACGAGGATGGCGACGGCGCCAATCGAGGTTGCGGGAAGAGTCAATCGGTTCACCTACGCGATCCGGAATATCGTCGCGGAAGCGCAGCGGGTGGAAGCGGGCGGCACGCGCGTGCGGTACCTCAACATCGGCGATCCGGTCGCATTCGGGTTCCGCACGCCGCCACATCTCGTCGAAGCGGTCGAACGCGCCATGCGCGACGGCCACAACGGCTACGGACCGTCGGCGGGCATTGCTGTCGCGCGCGAAGCGGTCGCGGACGAATACACTTCGCGCGGCTTTGCGGTAGACGCCTGACCGCGTTGTCATCACGGCGGGCACGTCCGAAGGCATCGAGCTCGCATTGAGCGCCATCGTCGATCTGGACGGCGAAGTGCTCGTGCCGATGCCGACGTATCCGCTCTACACGGCAGTACTCGCGAAGCTTGGCGCACGCGCGCTGTATTACAGGACCGATCCGTCGCGCGGCTGGTTACCGGATCTCGAGCACATGGCGAGTCTGGTGACGACGGCGACGCGTGCGCTGGTGATCATCGACCCGAACAATCCGACCGGCGCCGTCTACCCGAGCGCCACGAGGCGCGCGCTCCTCGAATTCGCCGATCGCTACGGCCTCGCGATCCTCGCCGACGAGGTGTATGGCGATCTCGGGTACGACGGTCCGCTCGCGCCGCTCGGAAGCCTCGACTCCGATGCGCCGATCATCTCCTTCTCCAGCCTCTCGAAGGCGTACCTCGCGCCCGGCTGGCGCACAGGATGGATGGCCATCGGCCGGTCACCGCGGCTCGACGGCGTCGCTGCGGCCGTGAGAAAGCTCGCCGACGGGCGTCTGTGCAGCACGGTGCCGATGGAACACGCAGTCGCCGCCGCACTGAGTGGCGACCGGACGCACCAGCCGACATTCCGCGCGGCACTCAAGGAGCGCGCCGCGCTCACGATGGAGCGCCTCGGAAAGATGCCTGGCGTCTCGTGCGTCGCGCCGACGGCGGCGTTTTATGCGATGCCGAAAATCGCGCTGCCCCCAGGGAGAACGGACGAAGATTACGTGCTCGGACTGCTGCGCGCGACCGGCGTGTTGTGCGTCTACGGATCGGGCTTCGGGATGCCGCCGGCGGATGGCTTCCTGCGAATTGTGTTCCTCGCTCCGCCTGAGGAACTGCGCGATATCTACGATCTGATGGCCGACTTCACGAGAGAGTACCTGCGCGCGTGACCGTTAGGTAGCCGCATGAGCTCAGACCGCGATTTCACGCGGCGGATGCTGAAGACGGTCTTCGCCGTCGCCATCGTCGGTATCGTGCTGGCCGCGCTCTTCGCCGCGCGCGAAGCGGTGATGCTGATCTACATCAGCGCGCTGATCGCGATGGGATTCTCGCCGCTCGTTCGTGTCATCGAGCGGCCGGCCAAGCACCGTGGCCGCCGCCGCGTGCCGCGCGTGCTGGCGATCCTGGCCATCTACGTCACGATTATCGGCGTCCTCGTCCTCCTCGGTTTTCTCGTCGTCCCGCCGCTCGTCGAACAGGCGACCTCTTTGTGGGCCTCTTTGCCGACGCATTTCGCGAGAGTTCAGCAGTTGCTCGTGAAGTACAAACTGATCTCGCACCGCGTGTCGTTGCAGGAGGCGGTCCAGAACGCGCCGGCCGGATCGGGCGGCAGCGCGATGACGACGGTCGCTGCGGCGCTGTGGAGCGTCATCGGCGGCCTCTTCGGATTGATCAGCATTTTGATTTTGAGTTTCTATCTGCTCGTCGAAGCCGAATCGCTCTTCAACTACATCGTCGGATTCGTGCCGGAGTCTCGCCGCCGGCTTGCGACGACCGCGTCGCGCGAGGCGGTCGTGAAGGTGAGCGCCTGGCTCAGCGCGCAGTTCATTTTGGCCGGCGTGATGGGCACCTTCGCCGCCGTCGGACTCGGCCTGATGGGCGAGCCGTATTTCTACGTCGTCGCGTTGATTGCGGCCATCGGCGAAACGATTCCGGTTCTAGGCCCGGTCATCGGCGGAGTGTCGGCGGTGCTCGTCGCGCTCAGCGTCTCGCCGAAGCTCGCCCTGACAGTGGGTCTGTACTTTCTGGTTCTGCACCAGCTCGAAGCAAACATTCTCGTGCCGAAGATCATGGAGAAGCGCGTGGGCGTGAGCCCCGTGACCGTGATGGTGGCGCTGCTCATTGGCGGATCACTCTGGGGTGTAATTGGCGCGATCCTCGCGATTCCAACCGCCGCGATCCTTTCCGTCATCGTCGACGAGGTCGCCGCTGATGCGGCCCGTCCCGATCGGGCACGCGCTTAGCGCCGAGTCGACCCCGTGTAGCGGCCGGCTTCTGCCGACCGAAACAATCGAAACAATGGCAGTTGCTGGATCAAGGCAGCCAGCGGAACCGCTCCGAACGCCACGACCGGCATCAGGAACCGATTGCCGTAGTGCGACGCATTCCACTGATCGTAAAAACAAAACAGGAGAAAGAGCGCCAGCGATCCGGTCGCGAGGGCTGCACCGAGACGTCTATTGCGCCACAAGAGCACTGGAAGCCCCAGCAGCGAGATCAACGTGATGGGGCTGGTCCGCAGCAGCCCGTGCTCTGGGTCGAAGAGTTGTCCGGAGAACCCCTCGCGAAACGGGAGATCGAATGACGAGCGCTGCGAGTATGTCGACGCGACGTAGTCGGCGCTCAAGGTGGCGATGCGGTCGTAGCCCGTGGTGAACGGAGAACCGAACTGGTGAATGTTGAGCAGCGCAAGAAGCGTCAGTGGGATCAGCATCCCGGCGGCAACCGCAAACGCGGACGTCAAGAACGGACGTCTGATGAGAAACAGCGTCGCCGGGATGAAAAGCACCAGCGGGTACTTCGCCGCACATGCGAGGCCGAGCAGCACGCCGCCCCATATCCAGTCACGGCGCCGGCGCGCCGCCGCCACGACCAGAGTTCCCGCCGCGACGAGCAACGTCGCGCACAGATCGGGCGAATAGTTCCAGAGATAATGCGGGAGAAAGCTGGCGACATACGTCAGCACGACGGCTGCGCTCGCGGCGAACGGATGCGCGACCCGAACGGCGAGCAAATACAGAACGACCAGGAGCAACGTGCACTGCACCACATTGAATACGAGGGCTCCGGGCTCACCGAATGCTGCGATGAACGGCAATGAAAGAATCGGCATCACGACTGGGTGCTTCGCGACCGGCCGGCCTTCCTTCGACAATGCGACCTGATTGACATGTCGGAACCAGCCGCCCGGCAGCCGTCGTGACAGATCGAACCGGTGGTCATGCAAGAGCGCCAGCGCGGTGTAGTAGTAATACGGGCAATCGCCGCGCAAGTACGGGCCGCCGTCGTAACCGCGAACCATGATCGCCGCGTTCACGAAAGACGGAATTGCTACCGCAAGCACCAGGCCCCACGTCCACGCGCGGCGCGAGGAGCGAACTGCCGCGCCGCTCGATCGTTGATTCAGAATATCTGTCGCCACGTGAAGAAGAGAGCCGCTGCGAGCCCCTGCGCGGTCGCGAAGCAGGCGCTCAGAACCGGGAGTGCGCCTCTTTTCGCTACAAGCGCAAGCCAGATGAAGAGCGGAAAGAGCACGCAGGTGTATCGGCCCATCCCGACCAACCCGCCGTTCAGCAGCGGGACGAGAGTGTTCACCGCCACAAACGTCGCGGCCGGGGCGCCGAGGCGTCGTCCCACTGGCCAAATCGCACCGAGCGCGAAAAGCGTCGGCGCCAGGTTGACAACCGTCCACGGCCAAACCGCGATGAACCGCGCAGGGCCGAGCGTGATGATAGAGGTGATCGGCTCCCACAGCGTGTGATCGAGCCCCTCGTACGTCCGCAGCCACGCCTCCCGTTGCAGCTCAGCCCACACGAGCGGATGACCGGTAACTGAATACGCCCAGGCGGAATAGATCAATGTTCCGACGATTGGCGACAGGGCGGCCAGATAAGGCCAGAGTTCCTTTCGCCGCTGCACGACTGCCCAGACGAGAAGGGGCACGGCGAGTAGCGCTCCGTTCGGCCGGCACAGGCCGGCGACGATCCCCCAACACGCGACCGGAACGCGCTGTTCCTTTTCGAAGTGGTACCACGCGCCGGCCGCGCACAAGAGAAAGAGCGCCTCCGAATACACGGCGCTGTAGAACACCGCGAAAGGATAGCTCGCGATCAGCAGTACGGCCCCTGTTCCGACTTCGGGACCGAACCGATCAGCGGCAATCTTGTAGATGTACACCGCCGCCGCTGCAAAGGCGGCGATCGACACGAGCGTGGCCGTCCACCCGAATACGACGCCCCGCGGAATATTGTGGGTATGAATGAGGAACGTGATCGCACGGACAAGCATCGGGTACGCGGGAAAAAAATTCAGATTCTGCTGATCGGCAACGTCTCCGCTCCATTGGTAGCCCTCGTGGGCGATTCCGATGTACCAACCAGCATCCCATCGGTTTGGCAAGTCCCACCATGGGTTGATCGCGCTGTTCGGCGGCGCTTCGGCGCGAAAGCCGACGGTGACGACGGCGAGATAGCCTATGGCGAGGACGACGAGCCGTATGACGATCGCGAGCGGTAACGCCGTCGTGAGCGCCGGCCAGGCGGCTCGTGCCCGACGCCACTCGTCCCGGATTCTCGACAAGAGTGACGGCGCGGGCACGAAGTAATGACGGGCGATCGTCACGGCCGCGGCGAGGGCGAGCGGCCGCATGAAGTCGCGGAGCGTGATGCCGATGGCCGCCATTCGTACAGGCGCCCAGAACAGGTCGGCCGCGAGCAGGATCAACGCAACGGTTGCGACGTCGGCGAACTGGATCGCTCGGGGCAGGTCGTTTGTCCGGCGGGGCTCTTCCGGCTCGACAAGCCACGTCATCGCTACACCTTACTAAACTTGGGCGGCGGGCATCATTCTTGGATTGGTTCCCCCGCGAGCATTCTGAGGCATGACTTCTCTCTATAAACGGCAGCGAACGTCCAACAATCGGTTCGGCGACGTCATGGTGCTCGGATTTCTGCTCGTGCAATGTCTCGACGGTGTCTTCACCTACCTCGGCGTGAAGACCTGGGGACCGGCGGTCGAAGCGAACCCACTCGTCAGCTCGGCCATCGCGGCAGCAGGCCTGGGGCTCGGTCTGGTGGGCGCCAAACTCGTAGCGATCGGCTTCGGCATCGTGCTCCACCTCCATCGCGTCCACATCGTCGTCGCCCTGCTCACCGCCCTCTACCTCGCCGCAGCCGTTCTACCGTGGACGGCGCTCTTTCTGACGAACTAAACTGCAGTTTTCGGCGGGATCGAAGTCCCGCGCTGTTTTGACTTAGTTCTCCGCTGGGAGTGCCATGCGCGCCGATCCGCTCGGTTACCTTTCCGTCGAACTCGACACCCTGAAGCAGCAGGGGCTCTATCGTCACCTCCGCATTCTGGACGACGAACAGAAGCCGAAGACGACATTCGATCACCGGCTGGTCGTGAACCTCTCGTCGAACAACTATCTCGGCCTGACCACGCACCCCCGGCTGCGCGAGGCGGCGCTCGAGGCGACGCGGCGCTTTGGCGTCGGCTCGGGATCGGTCCGCACAATCGCCGGCACCATGGAAATCCATATGGAGCTCGAACGCCGGCTTGCGGAGTTCAAGAAGACCGAAGCCGTCGTCGTATTCCAGAGCGGCTTCGCCGCGAACGCCGGCACCGTCGCCGCCGTCTTAACCAAAGACGATGTCGTCGTGTCCGATGAGCTGAATCACGCGAGCATCATCGACGGCTCCCGGTTGAGCAAGGCGACGATCAAGGTGTTTCCGCACAAGGATGCAGACGCCGCCAGAAAGGTGCTCGAAGGCCTGCCGCCGAAACAGCGGAAGCTGCTCATCACCGACGGTGTGTTCAGCATGGACGGCGACCTCGGCGCCGTGCCGGCGCTCTGCGCGCTGGCCGAAGAGTTCGGGTGCATCATGATGGTCGACGATGCCCATGCCAGCGGAGTGTTTGGAAAGAACGGACGCGGCACGATCGACCATTTCAACGTGCACGGTCGCGTCGACATCCAGGTCGGAACGCTCTCGAAAGCGGTCGGCGCACTGGGCGGCTATGTAGCAGGGTCCAAGGCGTTGATCGAATTCCTGTATCACCGCGCCCGGCCGTTCCTCTTTTCAACTTCTCATCCGCCTGGCGTTGCCGCCGCCTGCATCGCCGCGATCGACGTGCTCACGGAAGAACCGCAAATCATCGACCGGCTGTGGGACAACACGAAGTTCTTCAAGGCCGGTCTTCAGGCGCTCGGGTTCAACACGGGCTTGAGCGAAAGCCCGATCACACCGGTGATTGCCGGGGAGGGCGCGCTGGCGATGCGGCTGTCGGATCGGTTGTTTCAGGAAGGCGTCTTCGCGCAGGGGATCGCGTTTCCCACAGTCGCGCGCGACAAGGCGCGCGTCCGGACGATCGTCACCGCCACGCACACGCGCGAGGAACTGCAGTTCGCGCTCGACGTGTTCGCGAAGGTCGGCCGCGAGCTCGGCATCATTTCCGGAGGCCGGAGCAACTCTTGAAACGCTCGCGCAGATTCAACGACTTCGTCGATATCTACACGAAGGATCTCAAAGCCGAAGATCTGCAGCGCCTTTTCACGCGCGATGCCCGCGACGCGTATCACTTCTTCGCGCGGCACATCGATTTCAGCCAGGCGGCACATCTGCCGTGGCACAAGCGCGCGCTCACCAACGCACGACTGTTTTTTCTCGCGTTCACGATGAAGCTGTCGCCGGCGCGCCGCATGGTCTATGCGGTCTCGCTGCTGTTCACCGTCATCGGCTTCATCAACCTGCTGCGTCTCAGGCTCGCCGAGACAGCGCAGATTGGCCACGTGACGGTGATCTTCCCGGGCATCTCGATCCCGAGCGGCGTCGGCACGCTGATGCTCGCCTTCGCGTTGATGAATCTGCTGGTGCTCCTGGAGGTTGCCGACCGGCTGTCGCTCAAGAACGACCTCGAGATCGCGCGGGAGATCCAGCAGGCGATGCTGCCGAGCGGACTGTACAGCGCGCCGGGCGTCGAGACCGTTGGCATAAGCCGGCCGGCGAACACGGTCGGCGGCGACTTCTACGACATCCTGCCGATTGGCGACGGCCGGCTCGTGATTGCGGTCGGCGACGTTTCCGGCAAAGGCAGCCCGGCCGCGCTGCTCATGGCGCTGTTGCTCGCAATGATGCGGACGCTTGTCGATGAGCGGCTGGAGCCGGCCGATCTGATCACCCGCTTGAATGTTCAGATCTGCAGGCACGCGCCCGGCAGCCGCTTCATCACGCTCTTCTACGGTGTTTTTCAGCCACTCACGGGCGAGCTCACGTATGTGAATGCGGGCCATATGCCGCCACTGATCATCAGAGCCGGCGGCCAGGCCGAACGGCTGACCGACGGCGGCATCGCGCTCGGGATGTTCGACGGGTCGACCTACGCCGCCGGCCGCGCGGTGTTCAGCACCGGAGACCTGCTGGCCGTTTACAGCGACGGAATTACCGAAGCCGAAAGCCCGACCGGTCGGCCCTTCGACGAGCTCGGCCTTGAAACGGCGCTGAAGGCGAATCAGCACAACAGCCTGTCGTCGATCGGCGGCGCCGTCGTCGCTGCGGTCGAGCGCCATACCGACGACACGAAATTCGCCGACGACCTCACGATTCTTTTGCTGCGCCCGAACGCACCGACGCCCGTCGGTGTCTAATAAAGAGACCGCGGCAAAGAATTGGGAGTCGATGAACATTAAAGCGCTCGCAGCGGCGCTCCTGGCGCTGACCGTCTCAGCTGGCGGTCCGCGCATCCGCGCGCAGGCGCAGGCGCCCGCGCAGCCTGACGATGTCGCCGCGTTCGTCCATCAGCTCGATCCGATCATCCAGCGTGCCGACGTCGCGGCATTTCTCGCACTCTTCGCCGATTCCGCGGACCGCAATCGCGCACTCGCCTTCACATCGTTCGAGTTTCCACCGGGCGCAAGGCGGGTCGTCGTGCAGGAGCGCGACCGGGCGCCGCTCGCCGGCTCGCCGGCCGGGCGCGGCTACCGATTAATCCTCGAGATATTCGCCGATCACGTGAGCACGGCGCGCATCTCGACCTGGCAGCTCGACATCGTTCGCACCGGAGAAGAAGGCGACTGGCGCATCGCGAATGAAGATCGCGTGACGTCCGTCGAGAGCCTGTACCGCATGACGCTGAATCCCGCGAAACAATTCGACGCGCGGGATCTGACGATCACGGCTGAAGACCTCGACCTCACACTCACCGAAGGATCGGTGTTCGTCGCGGATGTGGACCTCGGTGTCACGGCCATGGTGCTGATGGGCCATGGCGAGATGCATTTTCATCCAACGCCTGCGAGCGAAAAGGGGCAGGTCAAGATATTTTGCGGCGCCGAAGCGCTCGATACGCGGTTCGATGCCGCGTATATCCGCATCAACCCGGGGGACTTCAACACGCTCGTCGACTCCAAACATTTGACCGAGCGCCCGTCGGTCGACCCCAAGATGTTCCGGCGGGCCGACGAAGTGTTCCGTGATGAGTCGCCCCGATCGTTTCTGCTCGACCTCGGCGACTTGAGCCGCGAGCCATGGACGCTGATGCCGCCGAGCGGTGACTTCCTCGCCGAGATTCGCACGCGGCGATACGACACGCTCACCTACGCGCGGTCGGCGGCCGAGTCCGAGGACGTCACGCTCTTCGATCGCAAGCGCCAGAAGAACATCTCCGTGTACCCGTCGGCGCAGAAGATCGCGCGGCGCGGAAGCCCGTTCTACAGCGACGACGAACAGGCCGACTTCGACGTCCTCCACAACGACATCGACATCGCGTACTCGCCCGAACGTCAGTGGATCGACGGGCGCGCGCGGGTGCGGCTGAAAGTGCGTGCCGGCGGCCTGAACACGCTGACGATGAGGCTGGCCGATCCGCTCGTCGTGCAGTCGATCTCGAGCGACAAGTTCGGACGGCTGTTCGGCATCCGCGTGCGCAACCAGCACTCGGTCGTCATCAGCCTGCCGGCGACGGTCGTGCGCGGCACGGAGCTGACGATCTCGATGGCGTACGCGGGCCGGCTCGAGCCTCAGCCCGCGGACCGCGAAACTCTCGCGCTCGATCAGGCGTCGCAGCCGCCGCGCGGCCCCGGCGGCGACGATATGCCGATCGTCGTCCCTGAGCCGAGCCTGCTGTACAGCAATCGAAGCGTTTGGTACCCGCAGGGCAACTCGACGGACTATGCGACCTCGACGATCCGCATCACCGTGCCCGCAACATATGACTGCGTTGCGAGCGGATCGCTTGTGCCCGGCGCGCCGGAGCTGATTCCCGCGAAAGGCACCGCGGTTGCCCACAAGCTGTACATGTTCGAGGCAAGGCAGCCGCTGCGTTATCTGGCGTTCATCGTGAGCCGGTTCGCTCGCGCCGAAACCGTGACGATCGGATTAGATGGAAAGTCGCAGCCCGAGCCCGACATGCCGGCCTTATCGGGGATCATCAATCACAGTTTGAATCTGGCGGTCGAAGCCAACCCGCGGCAAGTAGCGCGCGGACACGAGCTCATCGAGCGCGCGACCGACATCGCCCAGTTCTACGCATCGATCATCGGCGACGCTCCGTATCCGAGCTTCACGCTGGCGCTCGTCGAGAGCGATCTGCCCGGCGGCCACAGCCCCGCGTATTTCGCCGCGCTGAATCAGCCGCTGCCGACTTCGCCCTTCGTCTGGCGCAACGATCCAACGGCGTTCGCCAACTTCCCGGAATTTTTCGCCGCGCATGAGATCGCGCACCAGTGGTGGGGGCAGGCGGTCGGATGGCGGAACTATCACGAGCAATGGATCAGCGAGGGATTCGCGCAGTACTTCGCCGCGTTGTATGCGCAGCACTTGCGCGGCGACGAAGCGTTCGGCGCCGTGATGAAGCAGATGCGCAAGTGGGCGATGGCCAACAGCGACCAGGGCCCGGTGTATCTCGGCTACCGTCTCGGTCACATTCATAGCGAGGGCCGCGTGTTCCGCGCGCTCGTCTACGACAAGGGCGCCGCGGTGCTCCACATGCTGCGCCGCCTCGTCGGCGACGACGCCTTCTTTCGCGGTCTGCAGCGGTTTTACCGCGAGTCCCGTTTCAAGAAAGTCGGAACCGACGACTTCCGCGTGGCGATGGAAAAGGAGACCGGTCGATCTCTAAGTCGCTTCTTCGATCGGTGGATCTACGGCTTCACGCTGGCTAAGGTGAAATTCAGCTACCGCGTCGACGGCAGCGACGTCGTGCTGCACGCGGAGCAAACCGGCGAGATCTTCGACGTGCCGCTCACGGTCACGCTGCAGTACGCCGACAAGCGGACCGATGTCATTTTCCCAGTCACTGAGCGCACGTCCGAGATGCGCGTCGCGCTGGCGGGACCGCTGCGCGGCGTCGAAGTCAGCAAGGACGACGGCACGCTGGCCGAGATCACGCGCGGAACATAGAGCCCGCCAGGCGCAGCGGGAGGCTTCAGCGCAAGATGCAGCACGAGGCTTCAGCGGAAGATGCAGCGCGAGGCTTCAGGGAAGGTGTAGCGCGAGGCTTCAGCCGAGCGTCTGAAAACTGCCGTGCGTAGCGTCCCCCTTCAGGCGGACATCCCTCACTGAAGGTAAATCGATGCGATTCGCGGCTTCCCGTTCCGCTCGAACGGTTCGGCGACGATCGTGAACTTCGTTCCAGCGAGAGAGTAATTGCGAATCTCCCGGACGCCGAGCGGGCCGCGCTCGCGCGAGCTCACGACGAGCGTCACCGACGGGTCCAGCGACGCGACCGCCTGATCGAGCGCATCGCCGACGGCGATCCGCGTCGTCGGCCCGAGCATCAGCGTCGGAACCGACACTCCATCGGGCGGCACCGTCGCAGTCGTGGCGGAGCTCACGTCGGCGGGCGGGAACGCGCGAGGCGCAACACGAAGCTCCCGGACGACGAGCGAACCGACGAGAATCGTTCCCGCGAGCAGCGCCGCCGCGGTAATCCACTCGCCCGTGAAGCTGAGCCTTGTGCGGGTGGCGTCCATCATGTCGACCTCCGGAGTCCTGGGGTGAAGGAGGCGAATCTAGGCGTCTGCGCGTGCGTTGTCAAGCGGCCAGGCGCACGTTATATGCTTGACAGGATATGGAAACCGTCACGCTCACGATAGATGGGCGCCAGATCACGACCGAGAAGGGAAAGACCATTCTGCAGGCCGCGATCGAGAACGGCATTGCAGTGCCGTACTACTGCTATCACCCCGGCATCGGCGTCGATGGTTCGTGCCGCGTGTGCGTCGTGAAAGTGGAGAAAATGCCCAAGCTGCAGACGTCGTGCTCGACGTTCTGCACAGAGGGAATGGTCGTCGCCACCCGCACCCCCGACGTCGTCGCCGCGCGCGCTGGCGTCTTCGAGTTCCTGCTGATCAATCATCCGCTCGACTGTCCGGTCTGCGACAAAGGCGGCGAGTGCCCGCTGCAGGATTATTCCTACACGTTCGGGCCCGATCAGAGTCGGATGGAATTTCCGCGCCGCGTGTTCGACGGCGACGGCGTGAAGGCCGACGTCGACTTCGGTCCGACGCTGATGCTGAATCGCAACCGGTGCATCCTGTGCACGCGCTGCGTGCGGTTCATGCGCGACGTCGAGGGCGACGCGCAAATCAACATCATCGATCGCGGGTACGGCAGCGAGATCGCGACGTTCCAGGACGAAGGCGTGCATTCGCTGAATTCCGGGAACCTGATGGATGTGTGCCCGGTCGGCGCGATCACGACGCGCGACTACCGCTTCAAGTCGCGACCGTGGGACAACCCGAATGCCGCCGACACGATTTGCACGCTCTGCGCCAAGGGCTGCAACGTGACGGCGTGGATCAAGGCAAAGCCGGAGTGGGCAAAGGGATCGCAGCTCGTTCGCTTCACGCCGCGGTTCAATCCAGAAGTGAACGACTACTGGATGTGCGACATCGGCCGATTCGAATATCACTGGATCGAAGGCGAGGATCGGCTTCGCAGGCCGCTCGTTCGACGCGACGATGGCGAATTGGAGCAGGCGACGTGGAACGAAGCGCAATCGAAGCTTCGGGATCGCCTCGCCGCGGCCGGACGTGCGAACCCGGACGGCGTTCGTTTCCTGCTCTCGGCGCACGCGTCGCACGAGGAGCTGTTCGTCTTCCGTCGTCTCGCCGAGGAGCTCGTCGGCGGCACGAACGCGATCAGCGTCAGCTGGCGGTATCAGCCGAAAGGGCAGCCTGAGCGAACGAAGTTCAAAGTGCCGCCGGTCGACGCGCCGAACGTGCGCGGTGCGCAGATGTTCGGCCTCGTGCCCGGCGGTCGCGGCGACGAAGTCGGCGAGGCTGACGTGTCGGCGCTTCGTGCGGCAGTCGAGAGCGGCCGCGTGTCGGCGCTGTACGTCTTCGATCCGGGTCCGGAAGGATCGCTCGGACCAGCGGTTAAATGGGTCCTCGAAGCGCGGCGTGCCGGCAAGCTGCCGCTGCTCGTCGTGCAAGGCGTTCTGCTGACCGAGCTGGCGCGCGCCGCCGATTTCGTCCTGCCCGGCGCATCGTACGTGGAGAAAGAGGCGTCCTACACGAACGACGGCGGACGATTGCAGGTCACGAGCCAGGCGATTCTGCCGCCAGGCGACGCGATGGAAGACTGGCAGATTCTCGTGAACCTCGCGACTGCGCTCGGCGTGCCGTTCGACTACACGAGCGGCACGCACGTTCGCGCCGACATCGCGGCGCGGTTCAGCGGCGTCGACGGCCTCGGCGGCGATCGCTTCGCTCAACTTCGCGCCGGTCGTCACCGCGCGGAACTGGCTGCAGATGTCGAATCCGTCGGAGCGGTGGAAATGGGACTTCATGTTCCAGGATCTGCCGCCGGTGAAGGGGAACGTCGAGGCGACATCGTTGCCGGCGCCTCCCGGTGTCGTCATCCCGCTGCGGGAAGTGAAATGATCCGCGGTCCGGTGCCAGGCACGTGCCTGGCACGTGCCTGGCACCGGTTCTCTCGATTGGCGGCCGCAGCGATGGCGGTTCTGTTAATTCCGGCCGCCGCCGTCGCGCAGCTGCGCGGCGTGCCCGCGACGTTGACTCCCCTCGTCGAGCATGAGAACGCGGCGCCGGGCGTCACCGTTCGAGCGGCGCTGCAGGTTGCCCTGCCCGACGGTTTTCACGTGCAATCCAATAAGCCGCGCGATCCGCTGTTGATCCCGACAGTCCTCACGATCGACGCGCCGGCCGGAGTTGCGGTCAAGGAAATCGTCTTCCCGAAGCCGGTCGAAGCGAGAGTCGTCGGGTTCGATCAGCCGTTGTCGGTGTTCGAGCGCGAGTTCGTCATCGGTGTGCAGTTCACTGTGGCAGCCGGCTCGAGCGGCCAGTTGGCAATTCCTGCCCACCTCCGCTATCAGGCTTGCAACGAAACCACCTGCTTTGCACCAAAAACAGCCGACACGCAGTGGACGCTGACTGTCCCCGCGCCCGGTGCCAGGCACGTGCCTGGCACCGAAGCGGAGGCGAGCGGCGCGACGCGGGCTGTGTTCGACCGGATTCCGTTCGGAACCGGAGAGGCGCCGGGGACTCCGGCGCCAGCGGCGCCGCGTCCGTCGGCCGCCCCGCTGCGCCAGGGCGACCTCAACGCGCTCGACAACTTCACCATCCTCGGCACGACGGGCGGCTATCAGGGGTCCGCCGAGTTTCTGAAATTCATCCGCAACGCGGAGAGCGGCGTGAAAGAGCGCGGTCTCTTCGAAGGACGCGGACCGATCGCGATTCTGCTGATCGTTCTCATCGGCGGCCTGGCGCTCAACCTGACGCCGTGCGTCCTGCCGATGATTCCGATCAACCTGGCCATCATCGGCGCCGGCACGCGCGCCGGTTCGCGCGCTCGCGGATTTCTTCTCGGCGGCGCCTACGGCGCGGCGATGGCGATCGTCTACGGCGTCCTCGGCCTCGTCGTGATCCTCACGGCCGGCACCTTCGGGACCATCAACTCGTCAGCCTGGTTCAACCTCGGCATCGCGGTGCTCTTCGTCGTGCTCGGCCTCGCGATGTTCGATGTCATCACGATCGACTTTTCGCGCTTCTCGAGCAACATGCGCTTCGCCGACTCGAGCCGCGGCACGTTCCTGCTCGCCTTCACGATGGGCGCGGTCGCGGCGCTGCTCGCCGGCGCATGCGTCGCGCCGGTCGTGATTCAGGTCGTCCTCTTCTCGAGCAATCTGTACGCGACCGGCACGCGCGCGGCGCTCACGCTTCCGTTCTTTCTCGGCCTCGGCATGGCGATTCCGTGGCCGATTGCCGGCGCCGGGCTCGCGGCGCTGCCGAAGCCAGGCGCGTGGATGGTGCGCGTAAAGCAGGTCTTCGGCATCTTCATTCTCGCGACGGCCGCATATTACGGTTATGAGGCGTACGGCATCTTCGCGAACCGCTTCGTCGATGCGTCCGAGGTTCAGTCGAGCGTCCAGGAAAAACTGAAAGCCGGATGGACCGCTTCGCTGGCCGACGGCCTTGCGTCCGCCAGGCGCGACGGCAAGCCGGTGCTGATCGACATGTGGGCGACGTGGTGCAAGAATTGCCTGACGATGGACAAGACGACGCTGGAGGATCCGGCGGTGACGTCCGCGCTCGCGGGCTACGTGAAGATCAAGTTCCAGGCGGAAACGCCGGACGAGCAGCCAACCAAGGCTGTGATGCAGCGGTTCGACGCGGTCGGCCTTCCCGCCTACGTCATTCTGAAGCCAAAGTCGTGAGCGCCTCCTCGCGATGGCGATGAGGCGCCTGCCGCGCCCGGCTCCCACAGCAATCGTTCTCGCGCTGCTTTGCGTGATGTATCTCATCACGTACGTCGACCGCGTAAACATCGCAACAGCGGCCGCCTCGATTCAGCGTGAGCTCTCGCTGTCGAACACGAAGCTCGGGTTCGTCCTCTCCGTCTTTGGTTATCCCTATCTCCTCTTTCAAGTGTTCGGCGGGTGGGTCGGCGACCGGTTTGGCCCGCGCTGGACGCTGTTCTGCTGCGGCGTGATCTGGGCGGCCGCGACAATTCTCACCGGGCTGTCGAGCGGACTCATGATGCTGCTCGTCGCCCGCGTGTTGCTCGGCGTCGGCGAAGGCGCAACGTTTCCGGTCGCCACGCGCGCGATGCAGACGTGGACCACACCGGATCGCCGCGGATTCGCGCAGGGAATCACGCACGCATGCGCGCGTCTCGGCAACGCGATCACGCCGCCGATTGTCGCTTTTCTCATCGCGCTGGTCACATGGCGCGGTTCGTTCGTCGTCCTCGGCTGCTGCAGTCTCGTCTGGGTGATCGCGTGGGTGACGTATTTCCGCGATGTTCCCAGCGACGCATTTCGCGATGCGCCCCGAGGATCTCGCCCGCTTGCCGAATCGCGGCGTGGCGGCGAGCGCGGCCGACCGGCAGATTCCCTGGGCGCGGTTGACGCGTCGCATGCTTCCGGTGACCATCGTGTATTTCTGCTACGGCTGGACGCTGTGGCTGTACCTCAACTGGCTGCCCTCATTCTTCCTGCACGAGTACCACCTGAACATCGCGCGGTCGGCGCTGTTTTCGTCGGTGGTGTTCTTCGCCGGCGTCGGCGGCGATCTTCTCGGCGGCACGATCAGCGATCGCATCTTCGAGCGGACGCGCGACGTCCGCAAGGCCCGCCGCAACGTCGTCGTCGCCGGCTTTCTGGGATCGTTCGTGTGTCTGCTGCCAGTGTTCGCGACGCGCGATCTGACGCTGATCGTGCTGTCGCTCGGCGCGGCGTTCTTCTTCGCCGAGTTCGTGATCGGTCCGATGTGGGCGATTCCGATGGACATCGCGCCGGCATATTCCGGGACTGCAAGCGGGCTGATGAACACCGGCTCCGCCGCGGCCGCCATCTTGTCGCCGCTCGCGTTCGGCTACATCGCCGACGTCACGGGCGACTGGCATCTGCCGTTTCTCGGCTCGCTCGGGCTGCTGCTTCTCGGTGCAGCGCTCGCGTTCACGATGCACCCGGAGCGGACATTCGAATCTAGTGATCTCGCAATTGGGTGACCTGGTGATTGGATGATCTGGTGATTGGTTGTTTACCGCCCTGTCCACCGCGGGCGGCGCTTCTCCACGAACGCGGTGACGCCTTCGCGGAAATCGGCACTCATGTAGCACAGCTCGACGATGTCGGCGTCCTCGCCGGCGAGCAAGCCGCCGCTTCGCCGCGAGCCGGCGGACGATTTCCTTCGTCGCGCGCAGCGTCAGCGGCGCGTTCGCCGCGATTTCCGCGGCAAGGTCGCGCACCACGCGCTCGATTGTCTCCGGCGGGCGCGATTCGATTCACGATGCCCATCGCCTGCGCTTCCGCCGCGCTCGACGAGGCGTCCGGTAAACAAGCAGGTCCTTGAGGCGTGACGGGTCCGAGGAGGTCCAGCAGCCGGCTGTAGGTCGCGCCGGACAGACAGTTGCCGAGCGTGCGCGCGATCGGCACACCGAACGTCGATTCCGGCGTCGCCACGCGCAGGTCGCACGCGAGCGCGATTGCGCATCCCCCGCCGGCCGCGACGCCTTCGACCTGCGCGATCGTCGGCTTTTTCACGCGCTCCAGCCGATCGAGCACGGCGTCCAGACGCTCCTCGTAACGCAGCCCGTCGTCTCGATCGCGGAAGTTCTGAAATTGCGAGATGTCGGTGCCGGCGACGAACGCCTTGCCGCCGGCTCCGCGCAGGATCAGCACGCGGAGCGCTTCGTCTCCGTCCACGCGGTCGCACGCGTCGACGAGCGCCTCGTACATGTCCCACGTCATCGCGTTGCGGGCCGCGGGGCGATTGAACGTCAGGATAGCCAGCGGTCCGTCGGTCGTCCAGAGCGTCGTGTCGGCATCTGATAATCTGGTCATCTGCTTACCTGGCCGACACAGCGGGATGACCTGCGCTGCGCCAGCTGACGATGGATCTGAATGACAGCTGCATCGGCGCTCGAAGGTCTTCGCGTGCTCGACGTCACGCAGGTGATGGCCGGCCCGTTCTGCGCGATGATGCTCGCCGATCTCGGCGCCGACGTGATCAAGATCGAGCCGCCGTCCGGCGATTCGACGCGGCAGATGCCCGGCGCCGTCGGAACGGACAGCCCGAGCTTCAACGCCGTGAATCGCGGCAAACGCGGCATCGTGATCGACCTCAAGAGCGCGCGAGGCCGCGACGTGTTCGTCCGCATCGCGCGATCGGCGGACATCGTCGTCGAGAACTATCGGCCTGGCGTGATGACGGCGCTCGGCCTCGACTACGAGCGCACTGTCGGCGGTGAATCCGCGGCTCATCTACGCGTCGATCTCGGGCTACGGGCAGACCGGGCCGTCGCGCGACAAGGGCGGCTTCGATCTGATCGCGCAAGGCGTCTCCGGCATCATGTCCGTGACCGGCGAGCCGGGCGGACCGCCGGCAAAGGCGGGCGTGCCGCTGACCGATCTCGGCGCCGGTCTCTTCGCGCTCGTCGGCATTCTGGCGGCGGTCGAAAGCCGCCATCGAACCGGGTGCCGGACAGCAGATCGACACCTCGCTCGTCGACGCCGGCGTCGCGTTGTCGGTGTGGGAAGCCACTGAGTACTTCTCCGGCGTCGGCGTGCCGGCGCCGCTCGGATCGGCGCATCGAATGCTCGCGCCGTATCAGGCGGTTCGCTGCGCCGACGGCTACATCACGCTCGGCGCGGGAAACGATCGGCTGTTCCTCCGCATGTGCCAGCTGCTCGGCCATCCCGAGTGGGCGACGCTGCCGGAATTCGCCGACAACGCGAGCCGTGTCAGGAATCAAGCGACGCTCGCGGCGCTCATCGAGTCGATCACGTCGACTGCGTACCGTGCGACGACTGGCTCGACGGCTTTCGACGAGGCTGGTATCCCGTGCGGACCGATCAACGACTACGCGCAGGTGTTCACCGATCCGCAGGTACGCGCGCGCGACATGGTGCGTCGAGATAGAACATCCGACGCTCGGCGCTCAGCGAGCGCTCGGCTCGCCGATCAAGATGAGCGGCGACGCCGGCCAATGCGGCGCGCCGCGCGCCGCTTCTCGGCGAGCACACCGACGACGTTCTCGCCGAGACGGGTTTCTCGCGCGAGGAAATCGCCGCCTTGCGTCGCGACGGCGTCGTGTCGTAAGCCCCTGTTACCGGCGTCGCGCACGTGACGCCTGCCGTCGCGAGAAACTCGAGCGCCGCCGTACACGCCGCCGCGCGTGAACGGCACACCGGACGAGGCGAGCCCCATTTCCACGCCGGAAAGCGTGCCGGCGAGCATCAGGTCGTTGAAGTCGCCGAGGTGCCCGATCCGGAAGGTGCGCCCCTTCAATCGGCCGAGCCCGGTCCCGAGCGACATGTCGAACTGTTCGAGAACCGTCCGGCGAAACAGCATCGGCGTCGTGACCGGCCGGCATCATCACCGCGGTAAGCGAGTCGCTGTATTCACGCGGATCGAGGCAGACGAGCTCGAGCCCCCACGCGCGCACCGCGCACCGCGTCGCGTCGCCGAAACGGCGGTGCCGCGCGAACACGTTCGGCAGCCCTTCCTCGGCGAGCATCTGCAACGCTTCACGCAGCGCGAACAACAGGTTCGTCGGCGGGCGTGTACGGAAAAAATCCCGCGGCGTTGTCGGTGAGCATCGGCTCCCAGTCCCAGTACGCGCGCGGCATTCGTGCCGCCTTTCGACGCGCGGCGCGCTTTCTCGCTGATCGCGAGCAGCCCGAGGCCGGGCGGCAGCATCAGCCCTTTCTGCGAACAGCTGACGGTGACGTCGGCGCCCCACTCGTCGTGCCGATAGTCCATCGATCCGAGCGACGAGATCGCGTCGACGATGAGCAGTGCGCCGTGGCGTGCCTGATCGATCGCGCGTCGCACGTCAGGGATGCGGGTCGCAACGCCTGTCGACGTCTCGTTGTGAACGACGGCGACCGCCTTGATGCCACCGTCGCGATCGTCCGCGAGCTTTGCGGCCAGTGCCTCCGTGTCGACGCCGTGCCGCCAGTCGCCTGGCACGAACTCGACGTGCAGACCGAGGCGGACGGCAAGATCGGCGCCACAGGGTCGCGAAGTGGCCGGTCTCGAACATCAACACCGTGTCGCCCGGCGATAGCGTGTTCACCAGCGACGCTTCCCATGCGCCCGTGCCAGACGAGGGATAGATGACGACATCTGCCTTCGTTTGGAACACATTTTTCAGACCTTCGATCGCCTCCCGAGCGAGCCGGGCGAACTCCGGCCCGCGATGATCGATCGTCGACTGCGCCAGCGCGCGAAGAACGCGGTCGGGCACGTTGGTCGGGACCGGGAATCTGCAGGAAGTGGCGCCCGCGCCGTTGCGGCATCCGTAGAGTGTAATATTCGCGCGTCATGAGCGTCATCGTCGGCCGTTCGAAAGTCGCAACCACCTACGGCATCGTTGCCGCAAGCCAGCCGCTCGCGGCACGTGCCGGCGTACAGGTGCTCGAACGCGGCGGCCACGCCGTCGACGCCGCCATCGCCGCAAACGCCGTGATGGGAGTCGTCGAGCCGGAGATGAACGGGATCGGCGGCGATCTGTTCGCGATGGTCTACGAGGCCAGCAGCGGCAGGCTGCACGGGCTGAACGCGTGCGGTTGGGCGCCGAGCGGCCTGACGCCGACGCTGCTCGCATCGCAGGGTCACGAGCGCATGCCGCCGCGCGGCGTGCACTCGGTGACGGTGCCGGGCACGGTCGCCGGGTGGGAGGCGCTTCGCACGCGCTTCGGCACGCTGTCGATGGCCGACGTGCTCGCGCCGGCGATCTTCTACGCGGAGCACGGCTTTCCGGTCTCCGACGTGATCGCCGGGCGTTGGGCGACCTGGCAGGAAAAGCTGTCGGCCGACGCGTACGCGGCGCGCGCGTATCTGCCGAGCGGCCGCGCGCCGGCCGCCGGCGAAATCTTCCGGAACCGAGACCTCGCAGCTGCCTACCGCCGAATCGCCGAGAGCGGACCCGACGGCTTTTACCGTGGCCCGACCGCGAGCGCGATTCTCCGCTCGCTGCATCGCCTCGGCGGGACGATGACGGCGGCAGATCTCGAGGAGTTCGAGGCCGAATGGGTCGAGCCGATCTCGACCACCTATCGCGGCTGGAGCATCTACGAGCTGCCGCCGAACACCCAGGGGATCGCGGCGCTGATGATGCTCGACCTGATGGAGCAGTTTCCGCTGCGGCGAGTACGGATTCCACAGCACGCCGCACGCTGCACGTGATGATCGAAGCGAAGAAGCTCGCCTACGCCGACATGCTGCGGCACGTCGGCGATACGCGGTTCGGCGAAGTGCCGGTCACGGCAATGCTCGAGAAATCGTTCGCCGCGGCGCGCGCGCGGCCGAAATCGATCCGTCGCGGGCCGCCGCCGACGTTCAACCGTCGGCATTCGATGGCATCACGACATCAAAAGGCGGCGACACGATTTATCTCGCTGCGATCGACAAGGCCGGCAACATCGTGTCGCTCATTCAGAGCATCTACGAGGGCTTCGGCAGCGGGATCGCGCCCGACGGCACCGGCTTCATGCTGCACAATCGCGGCGCGTTGTTCTCGCTCGAGGACGGGCATCCGAACGTGCTCGCGCCGCGCAAGCGGCCGCTGCACACGATCATCCCGGGATTCATGAAGCGCGATCAGGTGGCGATCGGCTTCGGCATCATGGGCGGATGGAACCAGGCGCAGGCACACGCGCAGTTCGTCTCGAACATCGTCGATTACGACATGGACATTCAGCAGGCGCTCGAGGCCGGCCGCTTCACCAAACCGACCTTCGACGGCCGCGACGTGCTCATCGAAGCGCTGGTACCCGAGAGTGTCCGGAACGAGCTGAGCGCCCTCGGCCACGACGTCACCGTCGTTCCGCCGCGGACGGGCACATTCGGGTCAGGGCAGGCGGTGATGAGCCGCGATGGTGTGCATTTCGGCGCGTCGGAGCCGCGCCACGACGGTGCAGCCATCCCCGAGGCACCTCCGGTGTTCGGCAACGATCGACGATCGCAGGACTGAAGTCCTGCGCCACGACGTCCCCAGCTGTAGCGCAGGTCTTTAGACCTGCGGAAGCTAGACAATCCGTACTGTTAACGGTTCGAGCGCGATGCCGGACACTTCAGCGCGCCACACCTGACCGGCGGCGATCAGCTGCGATTCGGTGAGCGTGCCCGAACTGACAACCGCGCCGGCGTCGAGCGGCTCGGTCGCCGGCCTGGCTGACATCGCGAAGGCCAGCTCGCCAAGACAGAGCGCTGGACTCCGCAGCGAATTGCGACCGGAGCCTTCCGCGACGATCTGGTCGTCCTTCAGCAAGCTGACTTGAAAATGCGCGAGCTCGTCGACGAGCGTTTGAGGCGCGGCCTCGTCGATGCGCAGCGGCGTGCCGACGATGAGCGCGGCGTGGAGCCCGAAAGCGGCGACGAAGTCGGCCGGCTGGAACTTCCAGTCCGGAAACGGGCAATCAATGACCTCGAAGCCGAGCGCAATCCATTCCACGGCGTCGAGTACCGCCGCTGGATCCGCTCGGTCGCCACTGATGGCTCTCGCCAACTTGAACACGATCTCGGGCTCGATTTTCGGCGACAGCATGCGTGACGATCGCGAGGGTCGCCTGGCCGTTCGTCGCGTACTGAACGGTGTCGTCGTACATCGGACCCCATACGAGCGTCTCGAGCTTGAGCGCGCGCCACACCGCCTTGTTCGCAAAGCCGACCTTCACGCCGACCGTCTTGTGGCCCGCGGCGCGAACACAACGAGTGAGCTCCTCGGAAACGCGATACGCCGCGTTCAAATCGAATGAGGGGTCGCGCGCGGACAGCGTGGCGTCGAGCGGCCGCCGATTCGCTGAGGCCGCCATCAGCTCTTCGGCCAAAGAGGTTGCGTCAATCATTCGAGCACGGGGACTGCGCTGGCGGGCACTTTTTGCCGAAGCGCCGCGTGCATCGGTTTGACCACGAAGAGCGCGGTCGCGGCGACGGCGAGGTTCGCCACTGCGGCGACGGCGAACACAGCGTGCCATGCTCCCTGAGTACGCTCTGGAGCCAGCTCGCCGCAGGCACGAGGAACGACGCGGTGCCTTTGGCCGTGTACAAGCAGGCCGGCGTTCGTGGTCGCGTACTTCACGCCGTACGTATCGGTGCAGATCGCCGGAAAGAGGCTGTAGATCTCGCCCCACGTGAAATAGACGAGCCCGGCGGTGACGATGAACGATCCACGGCGAGGTGCCGATCGTGCCGAGCGCCCAGTAGGCGCCGGCGCCCGCACGTGAACACGATGGCCATCGTGTTCTCGCGGCCGATGTGATCGGACACCCAGCCGAACGTCGGCCGCGCGAGCCCGTTCAGGATGTTGTCGACGATGCCGGCCATCACGAGCACCGTCGACGTGAACACGAGAAACTGCACGCGGCACGCCGGCGATGCCGTAGTCCTTGCGCGATCGGCGCGACCTGCGCCGTGACGACAGCCCGCTCGCCGCGACCAGCACGAACATCACGTACAGAATCCAGAACAGCGGCGTCCGCAGCCATCTCCATCGCCCGGAAGTTGCGCGACGCCCTGGCGCACCTTCGCGTGCGGGCGGCGGCGCCTCGCCGGGCGCCAGGCGCCTTCAGCAACTGCGAGAGCAACAGCATGACGAACCCCTGGCCGAGACCGAACCAGAGAAACGCGTTGTCATAACCGTTGTGCTTGATCACATGACAGAATCGGCACAACCGTCGCCGCGGCGCCCGCGCCGAAGCCGGCGGCCGTGAGCCCCGCCGCAAGACCGCGACGATCGGCGAACCATTTCAGCGCGTTGCCGACGCACGTGCCGTAGACCGCGCCGGCGCCGACGCCAGCGAGCGTCTGCGCCGCATAGAGCATCGGCAGCGAGCGGGCGACGGAATTCAGCGACCAGGCGAGCGCCACGATGATGCCGCCGACCATCACCACGATCCGCGGTCCGAACCGGTCGACGAACCAGCCCTCGACCGGCACCAGCCATGTCTCGGTCGCGACGAACAGGGTGAAGGCGATCTGAATGCTCGTCCGTCCCCAGTGGAAGCGCGCGTCGATCGGATCGACGAAATACGTCCACCCGTACTGGAGGTTCGCGATCATCACCATGCAGATGATGCCCGCGACGAGCTGCAGCCAGCGACTCGTGCCGACCGGCCGATCCGCGGAATCCGTTGCCGTCATGCGTCCATCCTTCACAGGCGCGGCGTTCTGGCTGCCAAACTGCCGGCGCGCTGCTCTGCAAGCAGCTTCGCGCAGGCGTAGACCGTTCGTGTGGCGGGCATCGGCACGCCGAGGCGATCGCCGAGCTCGACGACGGCGCCGACGACCGCCTCGATCTCGAGCGGACGCCCAGCCTCGAGGTCCTGCAGCATGGACGTCTTGTGCGCGCCGACTTTCGCCGCGCCAGCCATGCGCTGATCAATCGAAATCGGCAACTCGATCCCGAGACGCGCCGCGACCGCTTCCGTTTCCGCCATCACGTCGCGGATCACGGCGGCAGTGTCCGCGTGCGCGACCAGCGCTTCGAGCGTCGCCCCGGTCAATGCGCTGATCGGGTTGAACGCGACGTTCCCGAGCAGCTTCACCCATATCTCGTGGCGGAACCGCGCATTGATCGGACACCGCAGGCCCGCGGCAATCAACGGCTCGACGATCGCGCGGCACCGGTCGGACTTCGATCCGTCCGGCTCGCCGAAGCTGATCTTATTGCCTTCGGTGTGACGAATCACGCCGGGCTCAACGACGTCGGTCGCGAAATACGCCAGCGAGCCGACGACGCGCCGCGGCTCGATCGCCGAGGCGATGACGCCGCCCGGGTCGACGCGCTCGAGGCGCAATCCTTCGAGCTCGCCGCCATGCGCCTGAAAATACCACCACGGGATGCCGTTTTGCGTGCTGACGACCGCCGTGTCTGGTCCGAACAACGGTCCGAGGTGCGGCGCCAGCGCCGTAAGACTGTGCGCCTTCACGCCGAGAAACACCACATCGGCGCGGCCGATGGTGTTCAGGTCGCCCGATACCTGGGGCTTCACTTCGAAGTCGCCGTCCGCGCTGAGAACGCGGAGCCCGCGCTCCTGCATCGCGCGCAAGTGCGGCCCGCGTGCGAACAGCACGACGTCGGCGCCGGCGCGCGCGAGCCGGGCGCCGATATAGCCGCCGATGGCACCGGCCCCGGCGATGACGATCCTCACGACGCGTGGTCGAAAACGCCTTCGCGACGACGCCGCGTTGAATCTTGCCGGTGGCGGTGCGCGGAATCGTTTCCGTGATGTGGATCTGCTTCGGCCGTTTGTAGTCGGCGAGCCGCTCGCGACAGAAGGCGAGCAGGTCCGCCTCGCTCACCGGCTCGCGGAGCACGACCGCCGCCGCGACCTCTTCGCCCCACGTGGGATGCGCCACGCCGAAGCAGACCGCTTCCGCGACCTGCGGATGCGCGAGCAGCACTTCGTCGATTTCCCGCGGCGATATTTTCTCGCCGCCGCGGTTGATCAGCTCTTTGATCCGGCCGACGAGTGTCAGATAGCCGTCTGCATCGAGCACGCCTTGATCGCCGGTCCGAAACCAGCCATCGACGAACGACGTCGCGTTCGCATCCGGATTGTTCTCGTACCCGCGAATGACGTTCGGGCCCTTGATGACGACCTCGCCGCGCTCACCGGCAGCGAGGTGCTTTCCTGCCGCGTCCATGATGCTGACCTGCACATCGGTGCCGCGACCCACCGATCCCGGTTTGCGGGCGGCCGGCGGCAGCGGGTTGGAAGCCATCTGATGCGCCGCTTCGGTCATGCCGTACGCCTCGAGCACCGGCGCTCCGAAGGCCGCCTCGAGATCGTGCATCACCTGCGGAGGCAGCGACGCGCTGCAGGATCGAATGAACCGCAGCTGTTCCGAGCCGGCCGGCTTGCCCGATTTTGGATCCGCCCGCGCAAGCAGCAACTGGTGAAGCGTCGGCACGGCGGAGTACCACGTGGCGCCGACGTCCTTTGCGGTGCGCCAGAACGACAGCGGATTGAACTTGCTCGGAACGACGACGGTGCCGCCAGTCGACAGCGTCGCCAGCGTGGACGCAACGAGGCCATGCACGTGAAACAGCGGCATCACGCAGAGCGCCACGTCGTCGCCGGTCAGCGCATAGCTGCGCGCGACGTTCTGCGCCGAGATCGAGAGGTTCGCGTGCGCCAGCGGCACGCGCTTCGGCCGGCCGGTGCTGCCGCTCGTGTGCAGGACGAGGGCAACATCATCGATGGTCGGGGGAACAAACGGCCGGCGATTGGTCGCGCCCACGAGCGAGACGCGGCCGGAGGCGTCCATGTCGATCGATAGCACGGGGACGCGGTCGCCCGCCGCACGTCGCGCCGCCTCCGCGCCGTCCGGCGGAACGATCAGCACGCGCGCGGCAGTGTCGTCGAGATAGAACTTGAACTCCTCTTCCTTGTATGCCGGATTGAGCGGCGCGGCGGTGCCTGCCATCGACGCAGCGAGAAACGCCAGGATCATCGGGAGGCCGTTCGGGAGCGCGATGCCGACGCGGTCGCCACGCTTGACGCCCGCCGCGGCAAGCGTCTCAGCCAGCGCTTCGACCTGCCCGCGCAGTTCGCCGTACGTGATCCGGATGTGTGCGTCGGGCAGAACAACGGCGATTCGATCCGCCGGAATCGGCGCGATCAAATCCAGGAGGGTGTAAGGCGTCGAGGTCGGACCGGTCATGATTCCATCACCAACGTTTCGTAAGCGGGCAGCGTCAGAAATTCTTCGAGCTGCTCGGACAACGCGACCCGCTCGAACAGCGCGCGTGCCGCCGGAAAATTGCCGCGCTCGAACCGCGCCGCGCCCACTTCGCCGCGAACACGTTCGAACTCTTCAGAGATGCACTGCTCCACCAGCGCCCGCGTCACCACGCGCCCCTCGTCGAGCGTTGCGCGATGACGAAGCCATTGCCAGATCTGCGTGCGCGAGATCTCGGCGGTCGCCGCGTCTTCCATCAGGTTGTAGATCGGCACGGCGCCCTGTCCGCCAAGCCAGGCTTCCAGATATTGGAGGCCGACGCGGATGTTGTGCCGGAGGCCTGCGTCGGTCCGCGTACCCTGCGGCGGCTCCAGAAGGTTTGCCGCCGAGACGGTCACATCCTCACGCATCCGGTTCAGCTGATTCGGCTGCGGCATGCCTTCGTCGAACACGGTTTTGGCGACATTGACCAGCGCCGGATGAGCGACCCACGTGCCGTCGTGGCCTTCGCGGACTTCGCGCAGCTTGTCGGCGCGCACTTTCTCCATCGCGACGCGATTGGCTTCAGGATCGTCTTTGATTGGAATCTGCGCGGCCATGCCGCCCATCGCGTGCGCGCCGCGGCGATGGCACGTCTTGATGAGCAGCCGCGTGTAGGAGCGCAGGAACGGCGCCTCCATCGTGACCTGCCCTCGATCGGGCAGCACGAACGATGAGTCTGTCTTGCAGCGTCTTGATCGAGCTGAAGATGTAGTCCCAGCGGCCGCAATTGAGGCCGGCGATGTGATCTTTCAGCTCGAACAGGATCTCGTCCATCTCGAAGGCGGCCGGCAGGGTCTCGATGAGCACGGTGACTTTGATCGTGCCGCGCGGAATGCCGAGCGCCGATTGCGCGTACAGGAATATCTCGTTCCAGAGCCGCGCCTCGAGGTGGCTCTGCATCTTCGGCAAATAGAAATACGGGCCGGTACCGGCCGCGCGGAGCGCCGCAGCGTTGTGAAACAGAAACATGCCGAAATCGAACAGCATGCCTGGCGCCGGCTGCTCGTCGACGACGAAGTGGCGTTCGAGCAGATGAAAGCCGCGCGGACGGACCATCAACGTCGCGACGGTCGGGTTGAGCGTGTACTGCTTGCGCGTGTCGGGCTGGACGTACGAAATCGTGCGGCGAACCGCGTCCATCAGGTTCGCCTGGCCGCCGACGATGTTCGTCCATGTCGGAGAGGTGGCATCTTCGAAATCCGCCATGAACACCTGCGCGCCCGAGTTGAGCGCGTTGATGATCATCTTGCGATCGACCGGGCCCGGTGATCTCGACGCGGCGGTCCTGCAGATCGGCGGGCGTCGGCGCCACGCGCCAGTCGCCGGCACGCACGCCAGCGGTTTCGGCAAGGAAATCGAGACGCGACGCCATCGTCGAACTGCGCCTGGCGCACGCGGCGACGCATCAGCAGCTCTTCGATTCGAATGCGGAACCGGCGCGTCAGGTCTTCGACGAACGCGACGGCATCCGCCGTGAGCACCTGCTGCGCACCATCGACGGCAAGAACGGTCATAACAACTGACTATTATCCATCACGATCACCGCTCGGCTAAAGCCTCGCGCTACACGAACTCTCCTTCGCTCGGCTAAGCCTCGCGCTACACGCGCAGTTGCCGCTCGGCTCAAGCCTCGCGCTACAGACGTGTGCGCAGCGAGAACTGCACGCGACGCGGTGGGGCGGCCGACACAGCTGAGCCGAAGAACGGTGAGCTCAGGTTGCCGACGTAGTAGCTGTCGTTTTCGCGGTTGAGCACGTTGAACGCATCGATACCGAGCGTCAGCGTTCGTTTTTTCGCTGCCGCGAGAACAACGTCGTGCGACCAGCGCAAATCGAGGGACGTGTAATCAGGTCCGCGGAGGCTGTTGCGCGGCACGCCGGCAGGCCGCGCATTCGCGGTTCCGGTGTTGAACAGGTCGGTTCCGAGCGTCAGCGAGTAAGGGCGGCCGGTGTACGCCTCGAGGGAGGCGCCGAGCGTAAACCACGTGCCGGCTGTCCACGATCCGAACAGCTCGATCGTGTGGCGCCGATCGAAATCGGCCGGGCCGTATTCGAGCGACAAGTCGTAACTGTTCGGCGGCATCCAGCCGATACCGCTCGTATCGTTGTACGCGCGGCTATACGAATACTGCGCGGTGCCGTTGAAGCGCTTCGACGCGCCGCGCAGCGTAAATTGCAGGGACGCCGATCGCATCGTGCCGGCGGACTCGATTTCGCGCACGACGCCGCGCGAGGGATCGGGCCGCGCGAGGAACAACGGAGGCGCCGGCGCGTTGAGATCGCGCGAGCGGAACATGTTGTACCCGCGCGAGCCGATGAACGTCACCGCGAGAGTCGTCTTGGGAGCGAGCTGCCGCTCGACGCCCGCGCTGTACTGGAGCGTGAACGGAATGGTCACGTCGGGCGCGAGCTGAACGACGCTCGACGGCTGCGCCAGAAGCGTCTGGCCTGACGCCAGCGCATTCGGGTAGCCGGGATCGGTGAGCACCACACGTTCGAGATGATGGCCGTCGTATCGCAGCAGATCCTGAATGGGCCCGGGACCGGTGCGATCGTCGAAGATGCCGGCGCCGCCGCGAACGATTGTGCGGCCGTGCGCTCCCGGTGCGTAGGCGAACGACAACCGAGGCGCCAGGTTGTTGTCGTCGTGAAAATAGTTCTGCCAGTCGTAGCGCAGGCCCACGTCCATGGTGAGGTTGGGTCGAATTCGTATCTCGTCCTGCGCGAAAAGGCCGAGCACTTTCTCCAGGAACAGCACGTTGCCGTCGCCGCGCTGCTGGATAAAAGAGTACGGCCGGCCCGACGCGTAATCGGCCAGGTTCGCGAAATAGAACGTGCCGGCAGTATTTGTGTTGTCGTCGTACCCGCGCCAGCTCCAGTCGGGAATATTCACACCAGCCTTGATGGTCTGCCGCTTCGTCGACCATGTGATGGCGTCGACCAGCGTGAAGTGGCGTTCGGTTCGGAGCGAGTCCGCTTGAGCGCCGCCGCCGATGAACGCGTCGTTCACGACGATCTTCGGTTGGCTCGTCAGGCTGACGAACGGCTCCCGTTCCACTCCGACCATCAGCCGGAATTCGTGCAGCAGCGACGGCGAGACGATGGTCTGCTGCGAGTACGTGAGGTCGTCTTCCTGCTCGCTGGTGTCGCGCGCCACTTCCGGCAGGTTGATGCCGCCGACGCCCTGGTTGTGAAGGCTGTGGTGCTGATGTGAGAAGCGCAGTGAAATCGTGTGCGCCTCGCCCTGCTGGCGGTTGATCGTGGCCGACGCGAGCGAGTTCATCAGCGGCGTCGGCACATTGGACCGCACCGGACCGCCAACGGTGTCGGCGAAAACGATCGATTGGTTGTCCTCGGCATCATGCGACGCCGAGATCATGAAGTTCGTCTTCTCGGCGCCGGCGATAGGTCCACCGAGCGTTCCCTCGAAAATGCGGCGTTGCTCGGGTGCTTTCGTTGCGGCGAAGGCGTTGGTCGCGTAAAAGGTGGAATCGCGAAACCTGATATTGAAGGTACCGGAATAGTCACGTCCACCCGGCTTCGTGATGATCTCGATGCGCCCGCGGCCAGGCCGCATGTATTCAGCGGCATACGGGTCCTGATTGATCTTGACCTGCTGGACGGCCGACGCCGACACGGCGAGCGCGTTCACTTCGACGCCGTCCACGACGACCGTCGCGCCGTTGGTGCCAATCGCGCTGGCGTCCAGAAAACGTGACAACGCGCCGATCACATCGTTGTCGAGGATCGGCAGATCGTCGAGCGCTTTCTCGCCGACCGTCACGGCATCGAGATTGGCGTCGCCTCGGGCGCTGGTCTCGTTGCCGCCGCCGCTCACCGACACTTCCTGTGCGAGGCCCTCGATCTGCATCACGATCGTGAGCGGACCGGGCGCGCGGCCGCCGATCCGCACGCGGCTCTCCTTCGGAGCGAAACCTGCAAACTCGACGCGAAGACTGTAATCACCGGGCGGAACGCGGTCGAAATGAAACGCTCCGGATGTGTCCGACACTATTGTCTGTATGGCCACGCCGCCCGAGGTCACGAGCTGCACGGACGCGCCCGGAAGGATGGCGCCGGTTTGATCTTGAACAGTGCCGGCTACGACGACGCCGCGCGTGGATGGCTGCGCGAAGGCGAACGACACACTCGACGAAAAAATGATCGCAATGAGAACGACGCGAGCTCGCATCATTGTGAGCTGAGTATGATACTCTGGCTCCGCGTTCCAAACCCTCAAGGGTGGTTGATGCGAGTCACCTTCGCCGCGATCGCGTGGCTGGCTTTAGCCGGCGCGGCTGTCTTCCTCATCTATTCGGAAAAGCAACTCCATCAACAGCGGATCGTGACGCGTGCATTCGACGCACAGGCGCGTGAAGCGACCGAGGCGCTGAGCGATCTGCGTGCGGCGCAGCAGGCCTACGTCGCGGCCGGCCAGGGCATCGCATTTTGGATGCCGAAGGTCTCGACGACGAGCGAGGCCGCCGCGAAAACAATTTCCTCATTGCAGCGCGCGGCTGTCGGCGGCGACGCGAAGAGCGCGCTCGATCAGGCGGCGTCGACGCTGAACGAGTTCGACAGCGTCGACAAGCGCGCGCGCGACTACATCAAATCTGGTCAGGAGCTGATGGCCGCCGACGTGGTCTTCACCGAAGGCGGTCAGCTGGCAGCGACCGCGGCGCGGCAGGTCGAATCGGCGCGAATGGCCGAACATCAGACGCTGGACCTCACGGAAGCGTCCGCGCGCAAGCTCGAAGCCGCCGCGGCGGGCGGCGCCGCCGGCTTCGCCGGTCTGTTGCTGCTGCTCCTTGCGCCGAAATCAAGAACACCAGACGCCGCCTCTGACGATCGCTCGATGCTGGCATTGAATCCGTCGCCAACCGACGAGCGGTCTGCGTCGGGTGAGCTTTCGCTGCGGGCCAGCGACGCGGTCACGCAGGACGCCGCGACACGGGCGCGGGCGGTCTCGCCCGTACTCAAGGCCGCCGCGTCGCTCTGCACCGACTTTGGAAGGGTGCGCGACGTGGGCGACCTGAACCAGCTGCTCGAACGGGTCGCCGACGTGATGGACGCTAAAGGCTTGATCGTGTGGCTGGGAACGACCGCCGGCGACGACCTGCAGCCGGTCCTCGCACATGGGTATGCGCCGCAGAGGCTCGCGAAAATGCCCACGATTCCACGATCAGCGGACAATGCCGCCGGCTCCGCCTACCGCACGGGCCAGGTCCAGATTGTCGTGGCGCGCCCCGGAACATCGCAAGGCGCCATCGTCGCCCCGCTCCTCGCCATCGACGGGTGCATCGGGGCGCTGTCGGTCGAAGTGCAGGACGGCGGTGAAGAGTCCGACAGCGTGCAGGCGCTCGCGGCCATCTTCGCGGCGCAACTCGCACCGATCATGGCGGGTTCCGCCGTTCCCGCCGAGGCCGCGGCGCCGGTCCGCGCAATGAGTCAGTAGTCGACCTTCACCGTCAGTTCTTTCTTGTCCCGCACCAAACCAACCGACACGTGATCGTGCGCGTCCCGCAGGCTTCGGACGAGATCTTCACTCGAGTGCACGTACTCGCCATTGATTGACGCGATCACGTCGCCAGCCCTGATGCCCGCGCGCGCCGCCGAGGAACCATCCGCTACCGTCGTCACCAGCACTCCGTCCTTCGCGCCGAAGTAACTCGCGAGTTGTGCCGACAGCGTCTGGACGGTGACGCCTAAACGGGCGCGGGGCGAGGCCGACGGCTCGTCGAAGTGACGTCCTCGAGCAGCACGCCGTCCGATATCTTCTGCTTCTCCGCCTGCGATGCGTCAAGGTCCCGGACGGAAGCGCCCAGGTGGGCACCACGGCCTCCCTTCAGGCGAACGAATACGCACCGGTTCCGTCAATCAGACGAGGGCTCCCGCGAAAAAGTTGGCTACAATCAGCGGCGGCCATGGCCAAGACTCAGCAACCGCCCGCACCCCCCCGGGAAACGAAGGCGCAGATCCTCGAGCGCGCGGAGCGCGAGAAGGTCAAGTTCATGCGCCTCCAGTTCACGGACATCCTCGGCACGATCAAGAACGTCGAGATTCCCGACCGCCAGTTCGAAGAGGCGCTCGACGGCAAGATCATGTTCGATGGCTCGTCCATCGAGGGGTTCGTCCGCATCGAAGAGTCGGATATGTACCTGCGGCCGGACCTTTCGACCTTCCGGGTCTTTCCATGGGCCGGCGCCACGGGCGAGAAGGTGGCCCGGATGATCTGCGACATCTACACGCCCGACGGCCAGCCGTTCATCGGCGACCCGCGCGCGTGTCTCAAGAAAGTCATCGCGATGGCTGCGGCGAAGGGCTACGCGATGAACGCCGGCCCGGAGGCCGAGTTCTTCCTGTTCCAGACGAGCGGTGGTGTGGCAACCACCGACACGCACGATGCGGCGAGCTACTTCGACCTGAGCCCCGTGGACATGGGCGAAGACGTTCGCCGCGAAATCGTGCTCGCGCTGGAGGCGATGGGTTTTCACGTCGAAGCCGCACATCACGAGGTCGCCCCCGGGCAGCACGAGATCGACTTCCGGTACGACGACGTGCTGACGACAGCCGACAACATCAGCACGTTTCGGTTCGTCGTCAAGAATGTGGCGATCAGAAACGGCCTTCACGCGACGTTCATGCCGAAACCGATCTACGGGATCAACGGCTCGGGCATGCACACGCACATGTCGCTGTTCGCCGGCGGGACGAACATATTCTTTGACGGAAAAGCGCAGTGGCAGCTCAGTCAGGTCTGCCTGAATTACATCGGCGGCATCCTGCGCCACGCAAAAGGTTTCTGCGCGATCACGAACCCGCTGGTGAACTCATACAAGCGGCTCGTTCCAGGTTATGAGGCGCCGACGGCGATCTCGTGGTCCGAAAAAAACCGCAGCCCGCTCGTGCGAGTGCCGGCAACGCGCGGGACAGGGACGCGGATCGAATTGCGGATGCCCGACCCCTCCTGCAATCCGTATCTGGCGCTCGCGGTGATGCTCCGCGCCGGTCTCGACGGCATCGACCAGAAGCTCGACCCCGGGCCGCCAATCAACAAGAACATTTACAAAATGAGCCACCGCGAACGGCGGCACCTGCGGATCGACGAGCTTCCCGGAAACCTGAGCGAAGCACTGGACGAGCTCGAAAAAGACGAATTGGTGCGCGACACGCTCGGCGACCACCTATTCGAGCATTTCCTCGCCGCCAAACGCGAGGAATGGTTCGACTACATCAAGCACGTGTCGCCGTGGGAGACCGAGCGCTACCTGCGAACGTATTGACGCGGCCGCGCCCGGCGCCGCGGCCATCGTCCCCCGCGCTGGTCAGTCCAACGTCCGCAGGTCAGGACGATGGACGGTCGGACCGTGCAGATTTCCAGGTTTTCCAGGTCGACGCGCGGGTACGCGAATTGATGTGAGAGTTCGCGGTCGCGTCGAATCACCGGGGTGCGTAACTTCAGGCAGGCGCTGGCATCGCCGCATCCCGTCAACTCAACGATTCGGCGCGGCTTCTTCTATTTGCCGACCTGGCGTCCGTACTGGAGGCCTGCGCCGAGACGGCTGAAGTACTCGTAGGAGGCGCGCGACATCTCCTCGATCGCCCGCTCGCCTTCCGCCTCGCTCCTCAGGTATGTCGTCATCGCGCAGAGAACATATGGTCGGTTCTTCGCGTAGACGATGCCCGCGTCGACACGAACGCCTTCGAGCTCACCCGGTTTATCCGCTGTCTGGATGCCTGGCGGCAAGCCTTTGCGCAGGCGGCTCGCCTTCGATTTCTCGAGCAGCGCAATCATGTCTGGACCGAACCGGCCGGCCGCCGGTCGCGACATCGCCGCGAGCAGGTCGACGATCTCTTTCGGTGTCGAGACGTTCTCCTCGCCACGCTTCGCCGCGTCGACATCGATCATCTTCCGACGCAGCTTCGTGTTCGCCAGCCCCAGTCCGGCCATTCGTTTCGTGACGTTGTCCATCCCGAGCCGATCGATCAGCACGTTAGTGGCGGTGTTGTCGCTCAGAACGACCATGAGCGTCGCGTAATCGCGAATCGAGAGCGTCGGCGTGCCGAGCTCGTGGAGCACGCCGCTGCCGCCGACTGCCTTCGCATGATCGAGCACGATCGTCTGGTTCAGATCGAGTGAGCCTTCCTCGACCCGCTTGAAGAGTTCATAGACGATGGCGAGTTTGATCGTGGACGCGGTCGGGAAGACGGCCTGATCGAGAAAGCCGATGCGCTCGCCGGAGGTGAGGTCCAGCACCTCGTAGCCGACGACGCCATCGACATGCGACGCGATGTCCTGCAGCCGCCGCTCGTAGTTCGCTTTCAGCTGTTTCGCGAGCTGGGTTTCATCATCAGTTGCATTCGTTATCACGAAGGCACGAAGGATCACGAAGAACACGAAGAAGGTAAAGCGAGCGCTCATGCTGTGATCTTGAGCGCGACCGCCGTCATGTCGTCGTTCGGCGGCGTGTCGCCGCGAAACTCCTGCACGGCCGCGAAGATCGCGTCGACGATTTCGCGCGCCGGCCGATGCCGCGTTCTGTCGACGACGGCGAGCAGCCGCGCGTAGCCGAATTCGCGGCCGAGCGCGTCGTTCGCCTCGGACACGCCGTCGCTGAAGAACACGTAGACGTCGCCCGGCGCGAGCTCGAACGACAGCTCGTCGTACGACGAGCCGGCAAACGACCCGAGCGGCACGCCCGGCAGCTCGATCTGCGACACGACGTTGCCGCTGCAGCGAATCGGATACGGCAGGCCCGAGTTCGCCATCAGCACCGTCCGCCGCTTGAAGTCGAACACGGCGTAGCAGAGCGTGCAGTAATACTCCTCGAGCTGCCGCTCGTGGAGGATCGTGTTCATCGACGCGAGGACGCCCGCCGGGCTGAATCGCTCGGGCGCGTAACGGCGCCGGAACGTCCGCGACCGGACCAGTTCGCCGGCGAACGCGCTGTAGAGCGCCGCCGGCACGCCTTTGCCGGACACGTCGCCGACGGCGACGCACGAGGCTGTTCGGCTCGGGCGCCAGGAAGTCGTAGAAGTCGCCGCCGAGCTCGCGCGCCGGCGCGAACGCGCCGCGACGTCGACGCCCTTGAGCCGCTTCGGCAGCTCGGTCGGCAGCAGCGCCGCCTGCACGCGCTGCGCGAAGCGGATTTCCTTCTCGAGCCGGACTTCGTTCGCGCGGATCGTCTCGTACAGCCGCGCGTTCTCGATCGCGACCGCCGCCTGGCTGGCGAGCAGCGTCAGGATCTCGACGTGCTCTTGGTGAAGGCGTCGAGCTCGGGGCTCTCGAGGTCGAACACGCCGATGCAGCGATCCTTCAGCATCAGCGGGATGACGAGCTCCGAGCGCACGTCGTCGACCAGCTTGATGTAGCGCGGATCGCCGCGACACGTCGGGCACGAGCACCGGCCTCCTTGTGCAGCGCCGCGTAGCCGACGAGACCGTCGCCGAGCTTGCACGCGCGGCACGGTGACCTTGTCGCCGTACCGCACGGCGACCTTCATCTCGAGCTCGCCGCGTCTCGTCGTTGAGCAGCAGGATGCCGAACGTGCGGTAGTCGATGACGCGCCGCGTCAGCGTGGCGATGCGCGTCAGCAGCTCGTCGAGGTTGAGAATGGCGCCGAACTCGCGGCCGATCTCGGCGAGCGTCTCGAGCGTGCTCGTGTACTCGCGCTCGTGCTCGAAGAGCCGCGCGTTTTCGATCGCGACCGCCACGTGCGCGCCGAACTGCCGCAGCATGTCCTCGTCGGCGGTCGGTGAACTGCCCGGCGATGTGGCTGAGCAGGTTGAGCGCGCCGATGACGCGTCCCTTGCGCCGCAGCGGCACGACGAGCTCCGCGTTCGATCCGGGCACCGCTTCGACGTAGCGCGGATCGGCGTGGACGTCGTTGACCAGCAGCGGCTTACCCTCGGCCACCGCGGCGCCGACGAGCCCGTGGCCGACCTTCACGCGCAGCGTCCGCGCGACGCTCTTCGGGGTAGCCGACGGAATAGGCGATCGTCAGCTCGTCGTGCTTCGGATCGAGCAGGTAACAGGCGAACGCCTGAAAATTCGTCAGCCGCGCGATGAGCTGCGGAATCTTCTGCAGCAGCTCGTCGAGATCGAGCACCGACGTCACTTCGCGCCCGAGCGCGAAGAGCGTCGTCAGTGCGTCGGTCGTGTGCGTCTGCGCCGGCGTGCCGGCCGGCGCAGACGGTATGGCCGGCGCTGCCGGCAGAACGCCTCGCTCACTGTTCCGATGTCTTCTTTCCGACGGCGCCAAGCGTGTAGCGCGTGATCCAGTCGTGCTGGCGCTGCATGCGATCGAGCTGATGGTAGTACTCGGTGAACCCGTGGCCTTCGCGCGGATAGAACACGAGCTCCACCGTCTTACCGCGATCCTTCAGCGCGCGGAAGTACTCCATCGGCTGGCCGATCGGCACGCGCTGATCGCTGCCGCCGTGCAGAATCAGCAGCGGCGTCGTGACGCGATCGACGTAGGTGATGCCGGATCGCTCGACGTAGAGCGGCAGCGTCTCTTTGGACGGGATGCCGCCGAAAAACGGTGCCGAGATAATTCGGAATGTCGTTGGTGTTGTACATGCTCGACGAGATTCGGGATGCCGGCGCCCATCATCGCCGCCTTGAAGCGGGTGGTCTGCGACACGACCCACGCGGTCATGTAGCCGCCGTAGCTCCAGCCCTGGAACGCGAGCTTGTCGGGATCGGCAATGCCGCGCGCGATCATCGCGTCGACGCCGGTCATGATGTCGCGGTAGTCGCCGCCGCCCCAGTCGTTGAAGTTCGCCTGCGTGAACTTCTCGCCGTAGCCGCTGCTGCCGCGCGGATTCGGATAGAGCACCGCCCACCCTTCGCCCGCGAAGTTCTCGCCGCCGTCGCCGTAGCCGATGCGATAGCCGTTCGTGTGCGCGCCTGTCGGCCCACCGTGCGCCACGACCATCAGCGGGTATTTCTTGCCTTCCTGGTAGTTCACCGGCTTCAGCAGCACGCCTTCGATCGTGTAAGTTGTCGCTCTTCCACGAGACGACTTCCGATCTTCCCGAGCGCGAACGCCCGCGCGTGCGGATTCGTATCGGTCAGCTTGCGCGGCGCGGTGCGCGCGTTGTCCGCGAAATAGATTTCAGCAGGTTCCGATGACGATTCCACGACGAGCGCGATTCCGGCCTTGCCGACGGAACCAAGGGATGCCAGGCGATCGTGGGTGGCTTGCGTGTAACTGCCCGTGCCGACGTCGTAGATGAACACATCGCGGTACGTCTTCACGCCGGTCGAAAACAGAATCGAGCGGCCGTCGGCCGCCCAGTGAAGCGTGCCGGGCGACAGGTCGAACTCCGGTCGTCGCGGCATCCTTGGTCTTCTTCGTCGCGACGTCGTAGAGCATCAGGTGTTCGTTGCCGACGCGCTGGAGCGGGATGCCGTCCGCCAAGCGGCGTACCGGTATTCGGCGACGACAGGAAGGCGATTGTGGCGCCGTCGGGCGACCACGCCGGATCGGTATCGGGGCCGAGATTCGTCGTGATCTTCTCGGGCGCTGCCTTCCCTCGGCCGCGTGTGCGTTGACGATGTAGATGTCGCTGCGATCGTCGCGGATCATCGTCGTCGGCGCGGCCGCAAACGCGATGCGGCTGCCGTCGGCCGACCAGGTCGGCTCGCCGCGAACCGTGAGCGCCGCGTCGTGCACGAGCTCCATCGCGTCCGTGTGCGCGTTCGCAGCCGCGTCGACGTCAACGACGAAAAGGTGCGAGAGCCGGAAGTCGCCTTCGAACACCTGCGGATCGTCGCGCCGCTTGCGCTTCTCGTCGGCGTCCTTCGACAGCGGATCGCGCGCGACGAAGGCGATCGACTTGCCGTTTGGCGACCACGCGTAGGCGGTCACCGATTCCTTGGTGTCGGTCAGCTTGCGCGCCTCGCCGCCGTCGGCCGGCATCATCCAGAGCTGACTGATCGGACCATCGCCCGTCGCCGGCGCTGCCGGCGGCCGCGGCGTCGCGCGACGACACAAAAGTTATCGTGCGGCCGTCGGGCGACCACTGCGGCGACGTCTCGCCGCGGTCGCTGAATGTCAATTGCCGAACGGCGCTGCCGTCGACATTGACCCGCCACACGTGGGAGCGCGCTTCCTTGCGCTGGCTGTCGCGGCCACTCCCGTTCTCCCAGGCGCGAACGGTGTAGAGAACCGATCGGCCGTCGGGCGAAAGTTGTGGCGCGCCGACCTGCTTCAAAGAAAGGAGGTCCGGAATCGACACGGGGTGCAATGCCGGCTGCTCGGCGGCGACGCCGACGACCGCGAGAACACAGGCGGCGACGAGCGGAAATCTGCGCATGATGGCTCCTCCGGAGCAGCTAGTATAATCTTCCTTCCCCATGGACCTGACGCTTCCGCTCGACTATGCCGCGATCGAACGCATCCTGCCCCACCGCTACCCGTTTCTGCTCGTCGATCGCATCATCGAATTCGAGATGGACAAGCGGATCGTCGGGATCAAGAACGTATCGCTGAACGAGCGGTATCTTTCGCACACGGTCGACGGCATGCCCGTGCTGCCGCCGACGATTCTCACCGAAGCGATCGCGCAGGTCGGCGCGATCATGATTCTCGCGAAGCCGGAGAATCGTCAGCGGCTGCCGTACTTCACAGGCATCGAGCGCGTCCGGTATCGCCATCCCGTACACCCCGGCGACGTCGTCCGCATCGAAGCGAAGGTCGTGCGGCTGCGCAGCCGGATGGGTCGCCTGCGAGGCGAAGCCTGCGTGAACGGCAAGCTGGTCGCTGACGGGACGATGACGTTCGCGCTCGGCCCTGTCTCTTCTCAGCACCCGGACGCGGACGGCTCGGACGCGGACAGAGAGCTAAGGCCGCTTCATTACGAGCAGAACCGTCGTCGCCTTCGCCGCGCGCGACGCCCACTTCGCCCATCGAGCATCGGGAAAGAAATAGCGAACGGCATCGAACGCGGCAGGCGCCATGATGAGCGCGCCGATCGCGCGTTCATCGACGCCAATCGCCGACATCCCGCGCGTGTCGCGCTCCGGTGGTCCTGCCTTGAACAGCGCCACGGTCCCGTAACCAAACGACGTGAGCACGTCGAACGCGAGCACGCCCTTCGCAAATGGCGCGTGCTCGCGGCGGATGTCCGGCCTTGTCGTCAGCAACCACTCGGCCGTTGCTTCCTGCGTCCAGAACCCCGCGGATGAAATCGTGAATTCCTCGCGACCGGGCAGGCCGGCGCGGTGGGCGATCGCGAAAAAGGGCAAAGGACCAAGATGGACACTTTTCAGGCTCACGTCGGCATCGAAGATGACGTCGAAAAGCAGATGTCCGCTTTCGTGCGCAGCAAGCGCCAGCGCCGCCCCGGCAAAAAACTTCCCAGTGTCGACCGCTGAATGCTCATTCGGCTGAGCTGTCGTGCCTGGAACCTCCTGAGCCTGCGCGAACACAGGCAGAAAAAGGACGAGCAGCATGGCACCCGCGTTGCACTTGACGGCGCTCGAGGATTGGAGGAACGGCATGCTTGAAACCATCGCGATCATTCTGATCGTGCTGTGGCTGCTCGGAGTGGTGAGCGGCTACACCCTGGGGAACTTCATTTACGTGCTGCTGGTCATCGCCATCGTGCTCTTCCTGGTGCGGCTGGTCAGCGGACGACGGGTCGTGTAGCGGCGCAACCGGAATTCGACGACCAGAGTTCAGGGTGCAGCCGGCTGCAGTCTGAACTCTGATTCCCACCGCGCTATTTTTCGTCGCGGACCAGCCACATCCCAAGGAGCACGACTCCCGCCGCAATGGCCGTGCGTGGACCGAACGGTTCGCCGAGCACCAGCGCGCCGAGCACCATTGCGATCACCGGATTCACATAAGCGTAGAGCGACACGATTGCCACCGGAAGGTGCTTGAGGGCGTACGCATACGCCGAAAATCCGGCGATTGCGCCAAAGAAGATCAGATACGCGAGCGCTCCACCCGATCGCGGCGAAAACGAGAGCATCGCCCACTCGCCGCGTGCCAGCCCGGCAGCAAGAAGCAGCAGGCCGCCGAAGAGCATCTCGAACGCCGCCGCCGCCAGCACGTTCTCCTCGTGACCTCGCCGGCGCGCATAGCTCGACCCAACGGCCCACCCGACGCACGCGATCTGGGCGGCGATAACGCCGCCGAGAAAAGGGCGTCCTGCAGCGCCCATTCGGAGTTCGGGCCACACGAGCAGGACGATGCCGCCGAACCCAATAAACAGCCCGGCGACGCGCCTGAATCCGAGCGGATCGCCGTCGTGCCTTACCGCATCTATGCCGATCATCCAGAACGGCGCGGTAGCCACGAGGACCGCGGTAAGCCCGCTCGGCACCGTCTGTTCCGCCCAGACGACGCCGCCGTTGCCGAGGCCAAGAAGAAGGAAGCCCAGCACCGCGAGCGATCCGTACTCGCGCGGCGGCGGAAGCCGTTCGCCGCGCACTTTCAGCACGAGGATCAATAAGGAACCGGCGGCGATCCAGCGGAAAGCCGCCATCACCAGCGGTGGAATCGTTTCCAGTGCGATCCGAATGCCGAGATACGTCGTCCCCCAGACGATGCAGACAACTGCCCACGCAATGTAAGCGCGACGCTGATTGTGAGCGGAGGATGTCAATGGCAGGTGTGAACCCGCCATATTTTATGCGAGGCCTGATTCCGGCAGAGGACCGACTCCGCGGCGAAGCGAGGTAAAATGCGAGCCATGGGAAGAAAGTCATCCGCAAAGGGTCAGTCGTCTGCGCCGCCGCCGCCGACTGAGACTCCACGCTCAAAGACCTCGCTGATCGTCGCTGGGGTGGTCGCGGCCGCCGTTGCCATCGGTGGCTTTGCGTATTGGCGGCAGCTCTCGTCGGCCGACGCCGCATCATCGACCGGCGACGCCTCGAACGCCTCCGCTCAAATTCAATATCAGCAGCCGATCACAGCACCGCCCGCAAACGCGAAAATGCCGGACCTGCAGTTTCCCGCATATCCGACATCGCGACCGCAGGAGGTCGTGCGCGCCGCGTACCGCTTCGCCGCTGAACATCCCGAAGTGTTGAGCTACGTCCCCTGCTTTTGCGGCTGCGAGCGCGGCGGTCATCGCGGCAACGAGGATTGCTTCGTACGGGAGCGCGCCGTGAATGGCGACGTGATCGCGTGGGACGACCACGGCATGGAGTGCGCGATCTGCCTCGACGTCGCGGACCGTTCACGCAAACTCTTTGCGGATGGCAAATCGGTCGTCGAGATTCGCTCCGCAATCGAAAAGGAGTTCGGCGGACACGGCCCAAGCCACACGCCGACGCCGCAGCCACCCGCTAAAGCGGGCTCGTGAGGACGCGCCACTATAATCCCCATTGTGGAAAGACGGGCCGCGGCCTTTGCGCGGCTGTTCGAGGCCGTTCACGAGGGCGTCTACATTGGCGCGATCGGCCCTGATTCCACGTCGACGATCGCCGCCAATCCTCACCTCAAACTGATTTTCGGCTATCCGAGCGAAGCACCGGAACATGAAGTCCGGCCCTTCGATGCGGATCGCTTTGTCGATCCGCAGGCGCGCGCTCGCGCTGCTCGAACGGCTGGCGAACGACGGCTCTGTCGGCGACTACCTGCTGCGGCTGCGGCGCGCCGACAATACCGCGGTGTGGGTCGAGCTGACGGCGCGCGCCGATCCGCCGGCCGAGGACGGCGTGCTGCGCGTCGAAGCGCTGATCCGCGACGTCAGCGAGCGCAAGAAGCTCGACGACGAGACGCGCGATCTGTATCACCAGCTGCTGCAGGCCGAAAAGATGGCGGCGCTCGGACAGACGATCTCCGGCGTCGCGCACGAACTGAACAACCCGCTCGCCACGATCCTGAGCTGGGCCGAGCGGCTGTCGCAGCGTCCGAAGCTCGACGAACCTGTCCGACGCGGCCTCGAAACGATCCTGAGCGAATCGGAGCGCGCGGCGCGCATCGTGCGCAACCTGCTGACGTTTGCGCGCAAGCGTCAGACGACGCGCGCGATGGTCGACGTGAACCAGGTGGTGCGCGAAACGCTGGCGCTACGCGCGTACGAGCAGCGGGTGACGAACATCACGGTGATCGATGCGCTGGCGGCCGGCCTGCCGCAGGTGTTCGCCGATGGCCATCAGATTCAGCAGGTGCTGCTCAACCTCGTGATCAACGCCGAGCAGGCGATGCTCTCCGCCAACGGCCGCGGCATCATCGTCATGCGCACCTGGCACGACATTCACGAAGAGTGCGTCATTCTCGAAGTCAACGACGACGGGCCCGGCGTGCCGGAGGAGCTGCAGCCGAAGATCTTCGATCCGTTCTTCACGACGAAGGAAGTCGGCAAGGGCACCGGCCTCGGTCTGACCGTCGCGTACGCGATCGTGCAGGAGCACGGCGGACGCATCCGCCTCGAGTCGCGGCCCGTCGGGGCGCCTCGTTTTACGTGGAGCTGCCGGTCACCGGCGCGAAGCTGCCGCCGGCGCCAGTGTCGCGCGCGAATGCAGGCACGGCCGCTGGAGTAACGCGGCCGGTTCCGTCGCTGGCGGGCGCGTCGATTCTGGTGGTCGAGGACGAGACGGCGCTTGCGTCAGCGGTGACCGAAGCGCTGAAGGATGCCGGCTACGTGGTGGACCACGCCGCCGACGGCGAGGAGGCGATCGCGAAGGTCAAGCGAACAGTCGTTCGACCTCGTGATTTGCGATCTGAAGATGCCGCGCCTCGACGGCCAGTCGTTCTATCGAATGCTGTCGTCGGCCGTCCCGAGCTTGGCGAAGCGCGTGATCTTCGTCACCGGCGACGTCGCCGGAGACCGACGCTGAGGCGTTTCTCGAAGAGAGCGGCTGCCGCTGGCTCGCCAAGCCGTTCAGGCTTGGCGATCTGCTTCGCGCGGTGCGCGACGGTCTGAGCTAGATCGCAAAGCAGATCGACCGCGGAGATCGCAGCGGAGAATTCTAGTCTGCGTTCTCAGCGGTCTGCAGTCATCCGTAGCTATCTGGCCGCAGCGACGTTCGGACGCGTCGCGCGCGGAGCGCGCGGTCGAGCGTCGCCCGCGCCGGCGTCGGCTTCGCGATCTTGTACGGCAGCACGACCGCGATTTCCGGTTTCGCCAGTGAGCGGCTTCGTTCGACGGACGCGTCGCGAACGCGACGAGCTGCGCGCGAACTCCGCGACCTGCTGCGGATTCATTCCGCCGAGCGCTTCGCGCAGGCGGCGGATCGCGCGCGCGTGCAGCTGCGAGACGCGCGATTCGTTGACGCCGATCTCCGCGCCGATCTGCTTCATCGTGACTTCGCCGTAGTAGTAGAGACCGATCACCTTGCGCTCGCGCCACGGCAGCGACTGAATCGCCGCGCGGACGCGGTCGCGGGTTTCGAGCTTTTCGTACGCGGCGTCGGGCGAGTCGGCTCGGACGGGACGAGCACGGCCGGCAGCGAGCTTTCGTCGACGTGCTCGCCGGTCGCGAGCGGCGACGTCGACTTCGATCGTGTTGATGCGGACGATGGTGCGGCTCAGCCGCTTTTCGTCGGAGCCGACGCGCGCGGCGAGATCGGCCATCGACGGCTCGTGTCCGAGCTCGCGCCGCAGCGCTTCGCGCGCCGCTTCGAGCTCGCGCCGCTGACGGCGGACGCCGCGCGGCCAGGCGTCGCTTGCGGAGCGCGTCGATCATCGCGCCGCGCACGCGCCGCTCGGCGAAGGTCTCGAACTTGATGCCGCGCGCTTCGTCGAAGCGGTGCGCGGCGTCGATCAGGCCGAGCACGCCGTCCTGGACGAGATCGCCGATGTCGATCGAGTGGGGCATCGACGACGCCATGCGGCGCGCCAGCGCTTCGACAAACGGCAGGCCCGCGACGATTCGGCGATTCTGGCTGGACGCAACAGGCTGCGCGCGCATCTCTATGTTCTCCTTCGGTACGCCGGGGCTGCCCGGCGCTTCCGGCGAGTGCACGTCATCGCAACTGCGATACCAACGGCTGAGCCTGCCAATCGACATAATTGATTTAATCTATTTATTTGCTTGAGTTTGCAGAGTTGTTCGTCGACTTACGATTAGGTCGTGCGACCCGGTCAATTCGTCAAATTCTTGACGGATCAGCGATGCTGGTCGCCAAAAATTTGACGCGTGTCTGACGATTTTGTGGCTGGATGGCGCGGCGGCGTGGCCGCCGTGTGCTAATGCGGGTCAGTCGCGAGGGTATGGCGCCGGATTTCTTTCGCGGTGCCCATCGCCTCGAGCGCGCTCGCGACGACCTGCGCGGCGCGCGCGCGATGCACGTCGTCGACCGCCTTGGCTTCGAGCAGCTCCGCGTGCGCGAGGATGATCCCGAGCTGGTTGTTCAGGCGATGAAAGAGAAGCCGCAGCTCGGGCGATTCGTCCATCGGATCCTCGCGCGAGCAATTGCTCGACGGTAAACGGACCTGACATCAGGCCTGCTTGCCTTCCGCTTGCCACAGCCCCTGAACGGCCGGGCGATCGCTGTCGTTCGCATCGCGCCACAGCGTGTCGACGAAGATGCGGACCGACCCGCCGGCCGTGCGCACGTACTCGATCTTGCCGCTCGAGAGCCAGTTGTAGATGGTGCGGCGACTGACGCCGACCAGCTCGCACGCTTTCATGATCGAAATGGTTTTGCGTTCCACTTGGGCTTTCCCTCCCTGAGTTGTATCGGACCGTTCGAGATTTGCACTTCAGGGGCGCGACTAGCCAGCCGGCGGTCGCCGCGTGTCAAAATATTGGCGCCCGCTAAATGCCTGAGAGCCAGCGACATCTGCTCCTCGTCGACGACGAAGCGCCGCTGCGCGAGGCCGTCGCCGAACAGCTGAGCCGACCGCGGCTACGACGTCGAAGCAGGCTGGAATCGGGCGAAGACGCGCTCGCGCAGCTCGCCGAGTTCGCGTTCGACATCATCATCACCGACCTGCGGCTGCCCGGCATCGACGGCTCGGCGGTCGTCGACGCCGCGGTCGGCCGCTACCCCGACATCATCGCGATCGTCGTCACCGGCTACGGCACGGTGAAGGACGCCGTCGAGGCGATCAAGCGCGGCGCGTGGGATTTCGTCAGCAAGCCGTTTCAGATTCGACGAGCTGCTGCACGTGCTCGACTCGGCGCTCGAGCAGCGCCGGCTGAAATCCGAGAACGCGTACCTGCGCGCGCAGCTCGAAGAGCGGTATCGGTTCGAAGGCATCGTCGGCAAGAGCCGCGCGATGGCGAAGCTGTTCCAGCTGCTCGAGACCGTCGCGCCGACCAACAGCACGATTCTCATCACCGGCGAGACCGGCACCGGCAAGGAAGTCGTCGCGCGCGCGATTCACCACAACAGCCCGCGCCGCGATGCACCGCTTCGTCGCGCTCAACTGCAGCGCGATTCCCGAGACGCTGCTCGAAGCCGAGCTCTTCGGCCACGTGCGCGGCGCGTTCACCGGCGCGGTCGGCAACCGCGTCAGGGCCGCCTCGAGCAGGCGCACAAAGGGACGCTGTTCCTCGACGAAGTCGGGACGATGAGCGCCGGCGCTGCAGATGAAGCTGCTGCGCGTGCTGCAGGAGCGCGAGTTCGAGCGCGTCGGCGACTCGCACACGATCAAGGTCGACGTGCGCGTCATCGCCGCGACGCAACAGCGATCTGCTGCAGATGGTCGCCGACGGCGACGTTCCGCGAGGATCTCTTCTACCGGCTGAACGTGATTCCGGTGCGAGCTGCCGCCGCTGCGCGAGCGCAAGGAAGACATTCCGCTGCTGGTGCAGCACTTTCTCGAGAAGCTTCGGACGAGGCGACGAAGCCGACGGCGACGTGCTGGCCAGGCCGCGCGGCGCCGTGACGGTGTCGCAGGACGCGATGCGGCGGCTGATGGCGTTTCACTGGCCGGGCAACGTGCGTCAGCTCGAGAACGCCATCGAGCGCGCCGTGGCGCTGAGCGCCGGTCGATCGCAGATCGACGTGATCGATCTGCCCGCGGAGATCCAGCAGGCGCAGGAAACGGTGCTGTCCTCGCCGGTGCTTCTGCCGGAAGACGGGCTCGATCTCGACGCGTTCGTGACGAACATCGAACGCGAGCTGATCGAGCGGTCGCTCGAGCGGACCGGCGGCAACAAGGGGCAGGCCGCACGGCTCCTCGACCTCAAGCGGACGACGCTCGTCGAGAAGCTGAAGCGCTTCGCGAATACGTAATCAACCACGAGCGATCCCGGCGACAATAGCAACATGCCTCCGCGCTACGTTTACTGGACCATCCTCATCGACGATGCCCCGACGGCGTTTCGCGCGTCGGAACGCGAGGACCTGCTTCCGACGCTGCACCAGCTCCAGCGCAAGAACAAGAACGTCGTCGTCAAATGGTTTGCGCGCGGCAGGCTCTGGGACTCGCCGGACGCCGAACGCGCGTCGCAGACTGTGCCGAGGCCGACGGAAAAGCGGAATCAGGATTGGCGACCTGGCGGTCAGCATAAAGACCCGCGTGCGCGGTTCGACAAAGAAGCGCAGCGGCGCAAGAAGCGGGAGCAGCGTGCCGAGCGCAATGCGGGTCCGGCACGCGAGGGGAACGCCGACCGGCCCCGCGACTTCAATCCACGCGCCCCGAAAGCCCCGTGGACGCCCAAGTTCCATGCACCGCGCCCGCGACCAAGTGGGCCACGACCTGACCGCGGTGCGAGCGGCGGGGATCGAAAGCCGTGGAGCGCGAACCCTCCAGAGGGGCGGCCCGGCGGCGGTGGTGATCGTCGGCCGTGGGAAAAGAAGCCGCATGGCGCGCGGCCGCCTGGTTCCGGCGACCGGAAGCCATGGCAGACCAGACCGGGCGGTGAGACGGAGCGCAAGCCGTGGCAGAAGAAACCGGGCACTGACCCGGAACGGCGGCCGTGGCAAAACAAAACCGGCTCCGGCGCAGAGCGACGGCCCTGGGAGAACAAACCCCGTGGCGACGCCGAGCGGAAGCCATGGCAGACCAAACCGCGCGAGGGCGACCGGAAGCCCTGGCAGCGCGACGCGCGCGGAAGCGATCGGCGCGACGCGCAGCCGTGGCGCGGCAAGCCGCAAAGCCACTCACGTCAGCCCTGGCGCGAGCGGCCGAACGAGCCGAAGCGTGATGCCGCTCCGCGACAGGAGACCGAACCCAAGAAACGAGAAGAGACGCCCGACCATCCGCCGGTCCCCGAACGCATCGTGACCAAGCCGAAGCCGCCCGAACGGGGCTGAGACTCCGGCCACACGCTCGATGGGCGAACTCCTCGAATTCTTTTTTTCGATCGAAGGCGTCATTGCGACGCTCGTCGTCAGCGGCGCATGGCTTCTGCTTCGGCCCAAATCAATCGCCGCGCGTCTGTTCCCGCTCATCCTCGGTATCCTTTACCTGACGGCGAGCATCTACGCCGTGCCGGAGGCGTTGGCCAGGCTGCTCACGCGCAGCTACCATCCATTCGTCGCATCCGATGCCGGCCCCGGCCGCACCGCAATCGTCGTACTCGGCGGCGGATGCCAGACGATTGCCGGATGGAGCGGCGAACGGACCGCGGTCCTCGGCGGCGATTCCGCCGCGCGCGTGCTCGAAGCGGTCCGCATTTCACGTGAGCTTCCGAACGCAGTCGTGATCAGTTCGGGTGGAGCGCCAACGCCGAACGAGGACGAGACCGCTGTCGCGCTCGTGATGCGCGACCAGCTCGTTGCGCTTGGCGTCGCCCGAGCGCGGATTCTCGTGGAGACGGACTCGCGCGACACGCATGACGAAGCCGTCGCGATCGATCCGATCCTCCGGGAGCGAAACATCCGCCAGGTTGTGCTCGTTACTTCGGACGTGCACATGCGACGCTCCGTCGGGACCTTCGCGGAGGCAGGATGGAAGGTGATCCCCGCGATCGCGCCGAATCCTAATTTCGGAAAACCGCTGCGCCGGCGAATGATCCCGAGCAGCATGGGCCTGGCGTTCTCGAGCGCCGTACTCCACGAAGTGTGCGGCATTCCGTACTACTGGGCGCGCGGATGGTTGCGCTGACATGTTGTGGCATGTGGTGTTGATGAAACCGAAAGCCAGTCTCACGGCAGCCGACCGCGCCGGCTTCGCCGCGACGTTCGAGCGCGCCGTGCAGAAGATTCCGACCGTCCGCGACGTCAGCATCGGCCGGCGCGTCACGCATGGCGCCGGTTACGAAAGGGGCATGCCCGACACAGCGGACTACCTCGCTGTCATCGCTTTCGACGACCTTGAAGGTCTGCAGGCGTACCTTCGGCATCCGGCGCACGAGGAGATTGGTGTGAAGTTTGGCGAGACGCTCAGCTCCGCGCTGGTCTACGACTTCGACCTGACGGGGCTCGATGACGTCGCTAAACGTGGGTAGGTTGTTTGAGGCCGAGCAGCCGCAGCACGCGGTCGACGACGCCTGGCTGCGCGCGCTGATCGTTGTCGATTTGAGTGAGGATATCGAGGCACTCGCTCACCGATCGAACGGCGCCGATCCCCAGCCGCCGGGCGGCGACGGGGAGCTTCTTCTCGTCGTTGCGCCACACGAGAATGGCGCGCGCTTTCGAATCGACGACGACGTCGAGGCAATTCTCGGGTCGGTCGTCGACGACGATATCGAGGTCGAGCGACGCGGCGATGCGGCCGCGTGAGCCCTGCACGACGAACACGCTCGGCAGCTCGAACCCTTTCGCGGCCAGCCACCGCTGCGTCTGCAGCTGCGCGGTGCGGCCGGCGCCTTCCGGCCGCTTCGTCAGAAAAATCACTTCCCATCGTCGGTCGGCTGCGAGCGCCGCGATGCGCGCGATCGCGCCGGGCTCGATCTCGTCGAGCGTCTCCCAGAAGTTCTCGATCGATTCGACGTGCTTCCAGAGCCGGCGCTGCTGGCGCGCCGTCATCCGCAACTTCAATACAGTGGGGGTATTTTCGGCCGGTTCAGTACCGGCCTCGATCGCGGCATCGGCTGCCGCCTCGACTTCGGCGATTGGTGGGGCCGGCGCCGTCACGCTTTCACCAAACAGCAGCTTCGCCTGACGGACAAGCTCCGCCTCCATATCGGCGAGAACGCCGTCGAGATCGAATGCTATGCGGAGATTCACCAGTGAGGTCCGGCGTCAGAAGCCGTAGGTAACGGAGGTGCCGAACACCAGACCATGATATTGCCGAATCGCGATCGGCGACGTCCGCTCCACGTAATCGATGTTGCCACCGATTCGCAGGTCGCGCCCGACGTGATACCCGATGCCACCGCCATAAGTGCGCACCTCGTCGACGCGGCTCCCGAGATCGATCGCGCCCGCCCGATCGCGGTAGTCGAGATGCTGAATGCCTGCGCGGCCGACGACGTCCACCGGGCCGAACACCTGCTGTGTAATCGACCCGCTCACGCCCGTTTGCAGGTAGTACGGTTGGTTGACGTCGTACGAATACTGCACGTCGCGCATCGCCTGGACGGTGAACTTCGTCATATTGAGCAGCACGTACGACAGATCGACCGACGCCGTCACCCCCTCGTAACGCGGAAGGCTGGATTCGACCGGCTTGAAATCACGATACCCAACGCGCGCGCGGCCTTTGATCAACGCGAGCGGGTCGAACGCGACGCTCGCCGATATTGCGCGCGAGTCCGAATTGCGCAGCGGAGACAATTCGAACCGATCCTGCTCGTCCGATCCTTCGAAGGTCACCGAGGTCAGCGGCGTGAGCTGCTGACGGACCGTGACGCCCGCAGTGGTGACGACGCGCCCGAGCTCCTCCTGGAGATTGCTGCCCAGAAACACCTCGTGGCTGTCGTACTCGACTTTCTCGCGCGTCGCGGTCACGCCAAAAAATGTCTTCGACAGCGCGCGCACTTCGACCTTCCCGCGAAACGCCGTTTCAAAACGCTGTGCGCGCTCGTCGATCTCGAAGCCCGGGCGCTCGCGAGTGCTGACATACTTTGCCCCGACGTCGAACAGCAGCCGGTTCAGCGGGACTTTCCAGCCGATCGTGTACGCCGTGTTGGCGGAGCGCTCGCTCACGTATTTCTGGTACCACACGACCGCCTCGTCGATCTCGCCGCTGACCCAGCTCGGCCCGATGCGGAGCCACAACTGCGTTTTCGGCACGACGGTGAGCGTGAAGTCCTGTTTGGGGTTGTCCTGCTGCGGCTCGTTGAACACGTTCGTGTCGACGCCCAGGTTCGTGAGCTCGATCGTCGGGTTGAGCCACAACGGGCCGAGCCGAACGCGCACCGTCGCCGGATCGGGACCGCCTGTCGGGTCGGTTTGCGCCGCAGCCGGCGAAGCCAGCAGCAGACACACGCCCGCCGCGACGAGATATTGCCGGTTCAAATGAGCCTTTCAGCCATGCACGTCGATCGCACGATCGAGCCGCTGGCGGAGGGGGAGCTCAGGAGTGTCGCCGATCGTGAGCGATGCGCAGCGAGCGCATCTTCCTATACAGGTTGGTTCGCTGAATGCCGAGCGCTTTGGCCGCTTCGCTGATGCGGCCCTGATGCTGCTCGAGGACCGACTGCGATGTAGTCGCGCTCGAAGCGCGCACGCGCCTGCCGCAACGTGCCGTTCGTGCGGGAAGATCACGGCTCCGCCGTCGAGGCGCACGTGAGCGAGCACGTCCTCGAGGCCGATGCCGCGCCCGCCCTCGGCCGCGCTGACGATGGTTTCGAGCAGCGAGCGCAGCTCGCCCGCGTTGCCGCGCCACGGCAGCGCGGAAAGAATCGACAGCGCGGGGCGCGAGAGCGTTTTCGGCGGCACGCGCAGGCTCGCGCAGATGTCTCGAAGAAAGTAGTTTGCGAGCGCGGGAATGTCCTCGCGGCGGTTTCTGAGCGGCGGCACGTCGATGCGGATCACGGACAGCCGGCGGAACAGATCGTCGCGGACGCGCCCCTCTTTCACCGCAATGTCGAACGATAGATCGACGGCGGCGATCGGCCGCACGTCGAGCGCGATCGTTGCGCCGGTTTCGACAAGCGTCGCTTCGCGATCGCGAAGCACGCGCGCGAGCCGCGCCTGCACCCTCGACGGCGCCTCGGCGATGTGGTGCAAATACAACGTGCCGTGATTCGCCTCGTACAGCCGGCCCGAGCGGCTCACACGCTCCAGGCCGTGTGCGAACGGTTCGCTCGGCGGACATTGCGGCCGGCCTTCCAAAAAGCTCGGCGTCGATCTCGTCCGATTCGAACTCGCCGCAATCGATCGACACGAACGGGCCCGGCGGACCGGTCTGCGCTGAGTGAATCGCGCGGCCGACAACGGTGCGCCCGGTGCCGGCCTCGCCGCGGATCAGCACGCCGGCCCGCATCGCCGCCGCACGAGCAATCGAGCGCACTCACGTCGCGCATCGGCGGCGAATGCGCATACAGCGCGTCGCCGAAGACGTCCGACGGACGGCCGGTCTTGCGCGTCTCGTACCCGATCTCACGATCGATGGCGTTGGCGACACGCCGCGCCGCCAGCGGCCGCGCGAACACGTCGGCAATTCCAGCGAGGACCGCTTCGGTGGTGAGATCGGGCCGCCGCGGATCGACGACCGCGAACATCAGCGTGGCGGCGCGTTCGCTTCGAAGCTCGCGCGCCACTTGCAGCGCCGCGGCGCCGCGCGATAAATCGAGCAGCACCGGCATGTCGCGGCGCTGCAGCTCGTTGAGCGCGTAGGCGACGTTGTCGGCCCAGACGACCGAGACGCTCGCGGTGGCGAGGAGTCTTCTCCGCTTCGGCGCGTTCGGCCGTCGGGCAGCCCAGATACAGAACGGATTTCATTTGACGTGCTGCGGGCTGACGGTTCGTCGAGGAGCGGTCGCCTCGCCGGCCCAATCGACTTCGACACGCGCAGAGCCGTCGGCGCCGTAAATCAGCCGCCGGTCCGGCGCACCGCGATGATGCGTGGTGTCGAACGACACCGACGCGAGCCGCGACTGCTCATACGTTTCCCATTTGTCCAGCGCGCCGTCGCCGTCCGTGTCTTCCTCGGCGCGCACGAGCACGTCGCGTTCGTAATGCTCGATGCGATCGACTCTTGCCGTTGCGATGCGTGGATACGTCGATGCGCACCACGGCGCCGTCCGGCCCCGCAAACGACCAGGCGTCTTCCTTCCCGTCGTTCGCGCGCGAGAAACCGACCTTCTCGAGCGTGCGATCGGCCCGGTAGTACTCCCATCGATCGATCTTCCCGTCGCCGTCCTTGTCGATCTCGATGCGAACGATTCGCGGGCCCGTCCATGTAGCTCCACGTGTCGACTTTGCCGTCGCCGTTCGAGTCGTACTTCAGGAGCTGGAGTTTCCCGGTCTTCTGGTCGTATTCAGGCTGGAGCCGTTCGGGAGCGCACCGGCCGCGGCCCGCGCAGCCCGACGTTAGGGCTACCGACAGAATACAACAGCGCCGCCGTCGGCGTGATCAAGATTTGCTGGACTAAATGACCTAATTTTATCGGCATGGGACAGCTTCGCCCTGTTACTTACACACTCGGCCGTCGAAAGCCTGTGGTGACCACAGTGGCGAGTACTTTGGGTATATCGGTTCAGGGCGTGTCAGATTCTACTGGCCGCGTACGATGTGTCAAGCAGAGCACAGCGTGCGCAGAAATGATACGCAGGGAAGGATATCAGGCGCCGACGAGAGCGACGTCGAAGAACTGCGCGATCGTGTCGCGAAGCGCGCTCAACGAATCGCTCGTGTTGATCGCGGTGCGAAGGTGCGACCCGTTGTCGAGCCCCTTCGTGAAATACGCGCCGAGCGCGCGCATCTTGTTGATCACCCAACGGTCGTGCGTCATCGCGCGCGCCTCGTCGATGCGCTCGGCCGTCAGCAGGTCGATGTAGTCGAGCAGGAAGTGACCGCGATCGGCCATGCGTCACCTCGCGGGCCGCGCGACCCGCGATGATGTCCGCGCCTGCGCGAGAATCCACGGATTGCGCAGCACGCCGCGGCCGACGAGGACGCCTTCGACGCCCGACTGCGAGCCGCGCCGAATCTGCTCCGGCTCGACGCAGTCGCCGCTGCCGAACACCGGGATCGTCAGATCGTCGGCGATCTCGCGCCACCAGGTCCCAGTCGGCCGAGCCGCTGTAGCTCTGCGCCGCGGTGCGGCCGTGCACGGTGACGGCCGACGCGCCGGCGTCCTCGACCATCCTCGCCAGCGCCGGCGCGTTGCGTCTCGTCGTCGTTCCAGCCGGCGCGCATCTTCACGGTCACCGGAATCTTCACCGCCTTCGTCATCGCGGCGATGACGCTCGCGGCGTGCGCGGGCTCGCGCATCAGGCTGCAGCCGGCGTTGTGCTTCGCGATCTTCGGCACCGGACAGCCCATGTTGACGTCGACGATGTCGGCGCCCATGCCTTCGACGATCTGCGCCGCCGCGGCCATCTTCTCGGGATCGCCGCCGAAGATCTGGATCGAGACCGGCCGCTCCTCTTCGGTGTACTCGGCGTATTCGAGCGTGCGATCGATGCCGCGCACGAGCCCTTCCGAGCTCACCATCTCGGTGACGACGAGGCCGCAGCCGCCCTGCCGTTTCACGAGACGGCGGAACGCCGTGTCGGTCATGCCGGCCATCGGCGCGATGCCGAGCGGGGACGATCGAGCCGTCGACGCCGCCGATTCGCTCGTTCGTCTAAGCTAGGGCTTGACATCAGACTGCGTCGACTTCCACCGATACGGCCTGACCGATCAGATCGACCGAGAGCACGAGGCGCGCTTCGAGCGGATCCTTGCGCATCAGCCGGCCGACGACGCCGCGCAGCGGACCGTGGATGACCTCACCATCATGCCTTCGTGAATCAGCGGACACGGATCGTACTGCAGCTCGCTGCCGACGAGCAGCGCGAATGCTGTCGACTTCGTACTCGGGAATCGGCGCCGGCTTTCCCTCGAACGACACGATGTTCGACGACACCGGTGCACTTCAGGATCGGCAGCGTGTCGGCCGGATCGAAGCGCGCGAAGCAGTAGCCGGGAAAGAGCGGCCAGTCGATCTTCTTCTTGCGATCTTTCCAGCGGCTCCAGCGTGGTGATCGTCGGAAGAAACGCGTCGACGTGCTTGCGTTCGAGCTGCTCGCGCACGACCTGCTCGTGACGCGAGCGCGTCCAGATGGCGAACCACTCGAGCGCCACGCGTGCTGCTCGGCCTACTGCACGGTCGAAGCAGCGCTCGCCTGCTTCAACCCCTCTTCGTACGCCTTCTTCACGTCTTCGTTCTTCCACTCGATGATCGCCTGCGCGCGCAGCTTGTCGAGATACTTCTTGTACTCTTCCTTGCGCTTGCCGGTGAACACGCGCTCGCCGATCTGGTCGCGCGCCTGCTCGAACGGCATCGTCTGCGCGGGCGTGGACGACTCGAGCTTCAGGATCTGATAGCCGCGCGAGTCCGCTGATCACCTCGGCGACCTCGCCGACCTTCAGCGGCTCGATCACTTTGCGGAGCTCGGCGAGAGATCGTTCAGGCTGAGCGGGCCGATGAGGCCGGCGTTCGCTTTCGACGGCGCATCGGAGACGTCGGCAGCGAGCTTTTCGAAGCTTTCGCCGGCGACGACGCGCGCGCGGATCGCCTCGGCGCGGGCCTTCGCCTGCTCGTCCGCCGCGACGTTGACGCCTTTCGGATCGTTCGGCACCGACACCAGGATTTCGCGCAGCGAAATCGTCGGCGGCGTCGTGAACTCGCTTCGATGCGCGTCGTAGTACGCACGCGCCTCGTCGTCGGAGACGCCGACCTTGCCGAGCACTTCGTTCTGCTCGACGCGCGAGCGGATCATCTGCCGCTCGAAGTTGCGCCGCAGATCGGCCATCGTCATGTTCTCCTGCTTGAGCGCGGCCTGGAACTGCTCGTCGGTTTCGATCTTGTTTTCTTTCTTGATGCTGTCGATCGCGGTCTTGAACTGCTCGTCGCTGAGCTTGTAGCCGAGCTCCTTGCCGCGCTGCACGATCAGCATCTCGTCGATCGCGTCGACCATGATTTGCGGCGTCACGTCGTTCAAGCGCCCGGCGGAGCTGCTGGTTGTTCGGGTCGGTCTTCGGATTCACCTGCTGGCCGCGCTGGCGCAGCACCGCGATCTGCGCGTTCTCGAGATCGGTCTTGGTGAAGATCTCGCCGTTCACCTTGACGAGGATCTGTTCGAAGATCTCGGCGCTGAAGGCCGACCGACAGAACTCGCGATGGCCAGCGACGGCCGCGGCGACGGCTTTGACGCGTTTGTAATTCATAGCTAAATCTTTGAAGCTAGTATCTTAACCTTGATCGAGCAGCTCGCTCAACACGCCGCCGACCCGTTCGAACACGCCGCCCGGCGCCCTCGGATCTTCCTTCGCCGGCCGCGTCATCGCTGCTTTCGTGAAACCGGGCTGTATTTCCGCCTCTCGCGCACGCGCCGTCCACCACGATGGCGCATGCCCGCCGCGGCCTGTCTTGCGCGACGGCCGGCACCGGCTTATGAGCTGATGTGCGCCGCCCCGTCGAGCGACAGCTTGAGAGCCGCAGGCGGGACGAGCGTCAGTTCGGGGCGCTGCCGCACCAGCGCCACGAGCCGCACCGGATCGACCTTCGCCTGCGGTCTGAACTTTAAGACGACGGTGCGCGCCTCGCGGTCGATGGCGTCGATGCCGAGGCGATCGGCCATGATGCGGATGCGGCCGTAGTCGGCCAGGTTCAGGACGGAATCGGGCAGCGGGCCGTAGCGGTCGATCGCCTCCTCGAGCACCTGATCGATCTCTTCCTCGCGCCGAGCGGCGGCAACCTTCCGGTAGAGCATCAGCCGCTGATTCATGTCCGGCACGTACGACGCGTCGATCTTCAGGTCCACGCGCAGATTCACCGTCGCCCGCACATCGTCTTCGAGCTCTTCGCCCTTCAGCTCGCGCACGGTCTGCTCGAGCAGCTTCATGTACATCTCGAAGCCGACCGTGTCGATCTGGCCGCTCTGCTCGCCGCCGAGCAGGTTGCCTGCGCCGCGGATCTCGAGATCGAGCGCCGCGACGCGGAATCCGCTGCCCAGATCGCTGAATTCCTTGATCGCGGCGAGCCGCTTCTTCGCGACGGGCGACAGGTTGTCTTCGGGCGGAATCAGCAGGTACGCATACGCCGGGCGATCCGATCGGCCGACGCGTCCGCGAAGCTGATAGAGCTGCGACAGCCCGTAGCGATCGGCGCGGTTGATGATGATCGTGTTCGCGTTCGGAATATCGAGGCCGTTCTCGACGATCGTCGTCGCGAGCAGCACGTCGAACTTTCGCGCGACGAAGTCGAGCATCGCGCGCTCGAGCGCATCCTCGGCCATCTGGCCGTGGCCGACGACGATGCCGCGCTTCGGGCACGAGCCGCTGCACGAGGTTGCCGATCGAGAAGATCGATTCGACCCGGTTGTGAACGAAGTACACCTGGCCGCCGCGCTCCAGCTCGCTGCGAATCGCGCGACGAATGACTTCCTGATCGAACTTCACGCACATTCGTCTGAATCGACAGCCGATCCTTCGGCGGCGTCTCGATGATCGACATGTCGCGAATGCCGACGAGCGACATGTTGAGCGTTCGCGGAATCGGCGTCGCGCTCATCGTGAGCACGTCCACCTTCTTTCGCAGCTGCTTGATTCGTTCCTTGTGCGCCACGCCGAACCGCTGCTCCTCGTCGACGACGAGCAGGCCGAGATCGCGAAACTCGACGTCCTTCGAGAGCAGCCGGTGCGTGCCGACGATGATGTCGACTTTGCCGGCGGCGAGATCGGCGAGCGTCGCGGCCTGCTCCTGCTTCGTGCGGAAGCGGCTGACCATGTCGATGCGCACCGGAAAGCCGGCGAACCGTTCCTTCAGCGTCTTCTGATGCTGGAACGCCAGCACTGTCGTCGGCGCGAGGAAGGCCACCTGCTTGCCGTCCATCACGGCCTTGAACGCCGCCCGCATCGCGACTTCAGTTTTGCCGTAGCCGACGTCGCCGCATAGCAGCCGGTCCATCGGCGTCGACGACTCCATGTCGCGTTTGATATCGGCGATCGCGGTTTTCTGATCGACGGTCAGGTCGTACTCGAACGCGTCCTCGAATTCCTGCTGCCAGTGCGAATCGCTGCTGAAGGCGTGGCCCGGCACAGCTTTGCGCGCGGCGTAGAGCTTCAGCAGCTCCTCCGCCATGTCGCGCATCGCCTTCTTGACTTTCGTCTTCGCGCGCTCCCACGACGTGCCGCCCAGCTTGTCGATCGGCGGCCGCGTGGCGCCGGTGTATTTCTGAACGAGATCGAGCCGCTCGACCGGCACGAAGAGCTTGTCTTCGCCCGCGTATCGGAGCTCCAGGAACTCCTGCATCGTGTCGCCGACGCCGATTTGCTTGAGGCCGACGAACATGCCGATCCCGTGGTCGACGTGGACGACCAGGTCGCCGACCTTCAGATCGCGCAGATCCGACAGGAAAGCCTTTGTCGCTGACCGGCGGCGTTCCGGCGCCCGTCGCTCCTCATCGAAAACGTCCGCTTCGGCGTATATCTGAAGACCCGCATCCGGCAGACGGAATCCGCGCGACAGGTTGCCGATTCCGATCAGCACGGCCGCATACCGCGCATCGTCGGCGCGCTCGACGGGGACGGCGAAAACGTCGTATTCCTTCAGCAGCTCGATCGTCCGTTCCGCGCGCCCGGGCGTCGCAGCCACAAAGAGCGTGACGTCGCCGTCGTCGCGCAGCCGGCGAATCTCGCTGACCCAGTCCGCGACTCGGCCGTGCATCTCTATCGCGGGTTGGCAGCGGATGCGGCGGAAGGGCAGCGCGGCTTTCGGCGACGCGTCAGCCTCGGTCGCGCCCGGCGCGTCGTCGTCCAGGCCGAGCTGCGAGAGTTCGGTCGCGGCGGCAAGCCGACCGCTCAGGCCGTCCCAATCGGCCAGCAATTCGCCGGGAGGAACAGGCTTCGCGCTCGGGGTGGCCTTACTGACCGCCTCGTCGTAGCTGTGCTGCACCTGTTCGACCAGCTTCGCTGCGGCAGCGCCGACTTCGTCTGCCTCCGACAAAATGACGCGGCTGTCCCGCGCGCGAGAGAGATAGTCGAAGACCGTCGCCGCGCGCTGATCGTTCAGCACGTCGCGCAGCGGCACGACGGTAATTTGATCGATTGGCGCGATCGAGCGCTGCGTCGCCGCATCGTACGTGCGCAGCGTTTCGATCGTGTCGCCGATGAATTCGAGGCGGACGGGGTTCGCTTCGCCCGCTGGAAAGATGTCGACGATGCCGCCGCGGAGCGCGAACTCACCGTGTTCGTCGGCGGGGTCTTCGCGGCGGAACCCGGCATCGACGAGAAGTTCGGCGAGATCGGTCGGCGCGATGTCCTGGCCCGGCTTCAGATCGAGCGACAGCGACATCAGCCGTTCAGGCGAGCTCACGCGCGGGATCAGCGCCGAGGCTGATGCCACGACAACGCGCGCCGTTCCGCTCGCGACGGCATGCAGCGCCCTTGCGCGAGCCGATGTGACGCCGAAATGCGGCGCGAGCCCGCGGTATGGATCGATTTCGTGAGACGGAAAGGGAAGGACGGCGCGGTCAGCTGCCGACTGAGACCAGCCTTCGAGTGCAGAGAGGAAGAAGCCGACGTCGGCCAGCGATTCTTCGATGTCTCCGTCGCTCGGCACGACGTACAGCACGACGCCGTGGGGCAATGCTTGCGCCGCCGAGGCCACAAAGAGCGCCTTTGCCGACGATGTCAGGCCGGCGACCGCGCGCGCAGGAACATCCATGCCGCTGCGAGTGACAGCGGCTTTCAGAACGGCGCGAAGGTTGAGCGACGTAGAGGTGGTCACGACGAATCCAGAAGCCTGAAACCTCCAGTGTATCAGGCGAAACGAAACGCCGGCCTACGATAGCTTCCTGACCCGCTCGACGATGCTCGTCGTGGAGTAGCCAGCCTCGAGCGGGACCCTCACGACGCGGCCGCCTCGGGCCTCGACGATATCGCGCCCCACGATGGCATCTTCGGCCCAGTCGGCGCCTTTCACCAGCACATCGGGCTGAACGGCGGCGACGAGATCGTGTGGCGTGTCTTCGTCGAACATCGTCACGGCGTCGACACATTCGAACGCGGCAAGCACTTCCGCGCGTTCTGCTTCGGGCGTAATCGGCCGCGACGGTCCCTTGTTGGCGCGGACGGACCGATCTGAATTGATGCCGACGATGAGCACGTCGCCGAGACTGCGCGCGTGCCGAAGATATCGAAGATGACCGGGATGGACGAGATCGAACACGCCGTTCGTGAAGACGATTGATTTCCCATCGCGCCGCCAGCCCGCGGCCAACGACGCGACCTCCGCTCGGCTGAGAGTCGCCATCAGGAGCCGTCTTTCACGGCCGGACGGAATCTGACGGTCGGACGAGAATGTCCAGGTGTGCCGCGGCCGGTAGATGCCGACGTCATGGGTCCGCGACTTCACGCGGAACGTGTACAGCAGGCGGTGGTAGTCGTACGGCGCGCCATCGCGTTTGTGCACGGCGACGTCTAGCTTGTACGTTCCCTCGACGAGATCGAGGCTGTCGATCGCGAAGGTGACTTCCGCATCGCCGCTCATCTGCTCGGGATTCATCTCTTCGAGATAGGTGTTCGTGCCGTAGCAGCACACGCCGTCGGCGTTGAAGAAGCCGATGCCGAATACGAAGTCCTCGGTCGGGTGCGACGCACGGACCCTGAGGCGGACCGACATCGGCTCGCCCGAATGGAAGATGTGGCTCGGCTGTCCATCGCCGCCCGACGAAGGCGACGTCCGATGATCTCGACCTCGCGCGATCCCCAGCGTCCTTCAGTGGCCTGAAACATGTCGGACGTCGGATCCGCCGGCGCGTCTTGCCCGCCGTTCGTATCGAGCGGCTGCGCGCTCTCGACGGCGCGCGCCGTCGTCTCCGCCAAGAGCAGCTCTTCGCCTTCCTCGACTTTCGTCAGGTACGCGTCCACGACGCGCTTCGGATCGCCCTCCGCATTCTTACGGCCTGCGTCGAGCCACACGGCTTCGTCGCAGAACCGCTCGACGAGGTTCAGCGAGTGGGTGACGAGCAGGATCGTCTTGCCGCGGCGGCGGAACTCGCTGAACTTGTCGAGGCACTTGTGCGTGAAGCCTTCGTCGCCGACGGCGAGCACCTCGTCGACGAGCAGCACGTCGGGATCGACGTTGATCGCGACGGCGAAGCCGAGGCGCATGTACATGCCGGACGAGTACGTCTTCACCGGCGCGTCGATGAACTCGCGCAGCTCCGCGAAGTCGACGATCGCGTCGAAGCGGTTCTGGATCTCGCGCTTCGTGAGGCCGAGCATGATGCCGTTGATGAAGACGTTCTCGCGGCCCGGAGATCTCGGGATGAAAGCCGGCGCCGAGCTCGATCAGCGCGGAGATTCGACCAGCAACGCGCACCGAGCCCGATCGTCGGCTTCGTGATGCCGGCGACCAGCTTCAACGCGGTGCTCTTGCCCGATCCGTTCCGGCCGATCACGCCGAACGTCGACCCGCGCGGCACCGTGAACGACACGTCGTTCAGCGCGGGAAACGTTTCGCTCGGCTGCAGATCGCGCAGAATGCTCCGCTGCAGAAGGGCGCTCTTCAGCGTGGCGAACTGCTTGCCGCCGTATCGGCGGTAGATCTTGCTGACGTGCGCGAGCTCGATTGCGTTCATCGACGCGCCTCTTGATTATGATCTTCATCACGAAGGCACGAAGAACCACGAAGCGCACGAATCGATCTTGTACAAGAGATATCTTCGTGGCCTTCGTGGTCCTTCGTGGCTTCGTGATGAAAAGAAGTGCGCGGCACTCACACCCCCTCGGCAAACGAATCGCGCAGCCGATCGAAGAGCCAGTACCCGGCGAGAAAAAGAACGAACGATGCGCCGCCTAGCGCCAGCAACCACCTCCAGTGGCCGATCGGCCCGTAGTAAAAAAGAATCTCCTGATACGACACCGCAAGGTGCGTGAACGGGATTCAGGTTGTACAACGGCTTGTACATCTGCACCGTGTCGAGACTCATCGGATAAATGATCGGCGTCGCGAAGAACCAGAGCGTCAGCAGATTCGCCAGAATGTCCCGAATGTCGCGGAAGTGGACCGCAAGAGCCGACACGATCAGCGCGAGCGCGCAGGTGAACAGCAGCTGGACGAGGACGGCGATCGGAAACCACAGCAGGTCCCAGGCATCCGGCGGATGTTTGTAGATCACGAGAAACGCGATCAGAATCGGCAGCCCGAGGAAGAAATGCACCATGTTCGTCAGCACGCTGACGATCGGCAGCACTTCGGCCGGAAACAGGACTTTCTTGATGAGATTGCCGCCCGCGATCAGCGATCCGGCGGCTTCCGATAGCGACGATGAGAACCAGGTCCAGGGAAGGATGCCGCAGAACATGAACAGCGCATACGGCTGGATGCCCTTCGTCTGGTTCGGCATGATCTTCGTGAACACAAACGAGTAGATGAGCAGCAGCAGCAGAGGATTGACGAACGACCAGACAAAGCCAAGCACCGAACCGCGGTAGCGCGCTTTGAGGTCGCGTGCGACAAGGCTCTGAATGAGCCCACGGTATCGAAGCAGGTTGGCGAGGTTTGCGAACAATTACGAGCGAATTCTAGCGCGACTGGCGACGTTCAGGCGCACGAGAGCCTTGAGGAGCGCAATTCGCGCCCGCTCGAAATCCATGTCGACCGTTGGTTTGCCGAGACGCTCTTCCGCACGCCGCTTTGCCGCTTCCGCCCTCGACGCGTCGATCTCCTCCGCCTTCTCAGCGATTTGCGCGAGGATCGTGACGCGGTCCGGCTGGATTTCGGCGAAGCCGAATGCAATCGCCAGATAGACCTTCGTCTCGCCGCGCCGGTACCAAAGCTGACCGACCTGCAGCGTGGTCAACAGGGGAGTGTGACCGGGCAGGACGCCCAGGTAGCCCTCGGCGCCGGGAATCTGCACCTCGTCGACCGTCTCGTTCACGAGCAGGCGATCGGCGGAGACGATCTGCAGATGAAGATTCGGCGGGAGAGCCACTAGGCGCTCTTGCGCTTCTGCGCCTTGGCGATCACTTCATCGATCGAGCCGACCATGTAGAAGTCCTGCTCGGTGATGTCGTCGTGCTTTCCTTCGACGATCTCCTTGAAGCCGCGAATCGTGTCGGCAATCGGCACGTACTTGCCCTCGAGGCCGGTGAACTGCTGCGCGACGAAGAAGGGCTGCGAGAGGAACTTCTGCAGCTTGCGCGCGCGCGCCACCGTCTGCTTGTCGTCTTCGGAGAGCTCGTCGATGCCGAGAATCGCGATGATGTCCTGCAGATCCTTGTAGCGCTGGAGAATCTGCTTCACCTGACGCGCGACCCGGTAGTGCTCCTCGCCGATGATGCGGGGGTCGAGAATGCGCGACGTGGAGGCGAGCGGATCGACCGCCGGATAGATGCCCGAGCTCGGAGATCGCGCGCGACAGGTTCGTCGTGGCGTCCAGATGCGCGAAGGTCGTCGCCGGCGCCGGGTCGGTGTAGTCGTCGGCCGGAACGTAAATCGCCTGCACCGACGTGATCGAACCCTTCTTCGTCGAGGTGATGCGCTCCTGCAGCTCACCCATTTCGCTGAGCAGCGTCGGCTGATAACCGACCGCCGACGGCATGCGGCCAAGAAGCGCGGACACTTCAGAACCAGCCTGTGTGAAGCGGAAGATGTTGTCGATGAAGAGCAGCACGTCCTTGCCTTCCGCATCGCGGAAGTATTCGGCGACGGTCAGCGCCGAAAGCCCGACGCGCAGACGCGCGCCCGGCGGTTCGGTCATCTGTCCGTAGACGAGCGCGGCGCGCGACTTCGATTGGTCGTTGATATCGATGACGCCCGATTCCTGGAACTCGATCCAGAGATCGTTGCCTTCGCGCGTGCGCTCGCCGACGCCGCCGAACACCGATACGCCGCCGTGCTTGAGCGCGATGTTGTGGATCAGCTCCATGATCACGACCGTCTTGCCGACGCCGGCGCCGCCGAACAGTCCGATCTTTCCGCCCTGAAGATACGGCTCGAGCAGGTCGATGACCTTGATGCCGGTCTCGAACATCTTCAACTCGGTCGATTGATCCTCGAGCGTCGGCGCCGCACGATGAATCGGCCAGCGCTCCTTCGACAGCACCGGGCGATCGGGAAGTCGACCGGCTCGCCGAGCACGTTCAGCACGCGGCCGAGTGTTTCGGGGCCGACTGGCACAGAAATCGGCTCGCCGAGATCGGTCGCCTTCATGCCGCGCTGCATCCCGTCGGTCGGCTTCATCGCGACCGCGCGCACGCGGTTCTCGCCGAGGTGCTGCTCGACCTCGGCGATGACGTCGATCGCGTCCGCACCGCCCTTGCCTTCGGACTGAATCCGCAGCGCGTTGTAGATTTTGGGCAGGTGCCCGGCCTCGAATTCGACGTCGACGACCGGGCCGATCACCTGGACGATTTTTCCGACTTGCAATGTTTGAGTGGCCATATGTTTTGCGCCGCTCCGCTAGAGCGCCTCCGCGCCCGAGACCACTTCGATGATCTCGCGCGTGATCGCGGCCTGGCGGACCTTGTTCATGTACAGCGTGAGGTTCGACGATCATCTCCGCCGAGTTCTTCGTCGCCGTGTCCATCGCGGTCATCTGCGCCGCGAAGAACGCGGCGTTCGATTCGAGCAGCGATCGATAAATCTGAACTTCGACATAACGCGGCAGGAGCTCGTCGAAGATCGCCTGCGGCGACGGCTCGTACAGGTAGTCGATGGCGGGCGCCGCGGCCTGCGTGGCGGCCATATCCTCGCGCGGGATCGGCAGCAGGCGATCGATGACGACGCGCTGCGTCATCACCGATTTGAACTCGTTGTACGCCAGGATCACGCGATCGACCTCGCCCGACGTGAATGCGTCGATCGCAGTCTGCGCGATCGAGCGCGCGTCCTCGAACCGTAGCTTCTGAAAAATGCCGACCTGCTCGAAGAAGACAGCGAAGCCGCGCCGGCCGAAGAAGTCGCGCCCTTTGCGGCCGACGAGCCCGAGCGTGCAGACCTGCGCGCTCTCGGTGATGTAGCCGGCCCCCGCCTTGATGATGTTCGTGTTGAAGCTGCCGCAGAGGCCCTTATCCGCGGTGACGACGATGACGAGCGTCTTGCTGTCGGGAGTGAGATCGCGAACGGCGAGCAGCGGGTGCGTCGAGGGATCGACACGCGACGCCACGCTGTCCGAGCACGCGCTGCATCTGCTGCGCATACGGTCGCGCGCTCATCATGCGCTCCTGCGCGCGGCGCAGCTTCGACGCGGCGACCATTTTCATCGCCTTCGTGATCTGCTGCGTGTTCTTCACCGCGCGGATGCGGCGCCGGAGGTCGATCAGTGACGGCATGGATTAAGCGGCCGTCGCCTTCCGCGCTGCGAAGTCCGACGCGAATTCCTTCACCGCGGCGTCGAGGCCGGCTTTCAGCTGGTCGTCGAGCTGCTTCTTCTCCGCGATGCCGCGCAAGACTTGCGGATGCCGGGTCTCCAGGAACTTGTACAGCTCGGCCTCGAACAGCGCGCAGATCCGGCAGCGCGACCGCGTCGAGATACCCGTTCGTGCCCGCGTAGATGATCGCGACCTGCTGCTCGACCGGCGAGCGGCTCGTACTGCGGCTGCTTCAGGATCTCGACCAGCCGCGCGCCGCGATTGAGCTGCGCCTGCGTCGACTTGTCGAGGTCGCTGCCGAACTGCGCAAAGGCCGCGAGCTCGCGGTACTGCGCCAGGTCGAGACGCAGCGTGCCGGCCACCTGCCGCATCGCCTTGATCTGCGCCGACCCGCCGACGCGCGACACCGAGTTGCCGACGTTGATGGCCGGCCGGACGCCCTGGTGGAACAGATCGGACTCGAGAAAGATCTGACCGTCGGTGATCGAGATCACGTTGGTCGGAATGTAGGCCGAGAGGTCGCCCGCCTGCGTTTCGATGATCGGCAGCGCCGTCAGCGAACCGCCGCCGAGCGCCTTGTTCAACTTCGCCGCGCGCTCGAGCAGCCGCGAGTGCAGGTAGAAGACGTCGCCCGGGTACGCCTCGCGGCCCGGCGGACGGCGGAGCAGCAGCGAGATCTCGCGATAGGACTGCGCGTGCTTCGACAGGTCGTCGTAGACGACGAGCGCGTGACGGCCGCTGTCGCGGAAGTACTCGCCGATCGTGCACGCCGAATACGGCGCGATGTAGAGCAGCGGCGCCGGATCCGACGCGGTCGCCGCGACGACGATCGTGTAGCGCATCGCGTCGGCTTCCTCGAGCGTGCGCACGACCTGCGCGACGGTCGACTGCTTCTGGCCGATCGCGTTGTAGATGCAGATGACGCCCGTGTCCGCTCTGGTTGATGATCGCGTCGATCGCGACGGCGGTCTTGCCGGTCTGGCGGTCGCCGATGATCAGCTCGCGCTGGCCGCGGCCGATCGGCACCATCGCGTCGATCGCCTTCAGGCCCGTCTGCATCGGCTCTTTCACCGACTGGCGATCGACGACGCCGGGCGCGAGCCGCTCGATCGGCGACGATCTGCTTCGTGACGATCGGGCCCTTGCCGTCGATCGGCTGGCCGAGCGCGTTGACCACGCGGCCGAGCAGCTCGTCGCCGACCGGCACCGAGATGATGCGGCCGGTGCGCTTCACGAGATCGCCTTCTTTGATCTCCTTGAACTCGCCGAGGAGCACCGCGCCGACGCTCTCTTCTTCGAGGTTCAGCGCGATGCCGAACACGCCGTGCGGGAACTCGAGCATCTCGCCCGCCATCGCGTTGTCGACGCCGTGCACGCGCGCGATGCCGTCGCCGATCGAGATGATGCTGCCGACCTCGGCCACGTCGACGTCGACCGCGTAGCTCCCGATCTGCTCGCGGATGATCTTGGAAATCTCTTCAGCTTTGATGTCCATGTATTCTCTCTCACGCCCGACCTCCGGTCGGGCCTCACTGCAGCTGCCTCGATCAAGCCGACTGCTTTCATCTTCTCCAGCTGCCGCGTGACGCTGCCGTCGTAGATCGTCGATGCCGATGCGGGCGACGACGCCGCCGATGATCGACGGGATCGACCGCGGTCGCGAGCGTGACGGTCCGTCCGCGTCATCTGCGCGAGGCTCTCCTCGAGCGCCTGCGCGCGGTCCGGGCGCGAGCGGCGTCGCCGTCGTCACTTCGGCGCGCACGACGTTCTGGTAATCGAGCAGCCGCTCGCGATACGCGTCGAGCACGTCCGGCAGCAGCACGAGACGGTCGCGCTCCGCGAGCAGCAGCAGCAGCTTCGTCAGCATCGGCGACGTGCCGGCTCGCGCGGTCAGCGCCGCGACCGCCGAACGCTTGCGCGGCACCGGCACGGCCGGATTCAGCAGGACCTTCGCGAGCGTCGGATGATCGACGAAGAGATCGCGCGAAGCCCGCGAGCTCGCGTCTGCACGTGCTCGAGGTCGACCTTCTCCTTGACGGCGACGTCGAGAAGCGCGCGAGCGTAGCGGTGGCCGCAGTCTTGTTCGTCATGCGCCTCGCGGCAGCTGCTCCACGTACCGATCGACCAGGCGCTTCTGATCGTCGTCGGTGATGTTCTTCTTGATGCGCTCGGTCGCGACGCCGACGGCGAGCGTCGGCGGCGTGGCTCGACGAGCTCGCGCTCGGCGATCTTCACCTGCAGATCGATGTCGCGACGCGCCTGCTCGAGCAGGCGATCGCGCTCGGCGGCCGCCGCCGCGCGAATCCGCTCCTCTTCGGCGGCGATTTCCTGCGCGCCTTGCGCGCGAAGCGCCTCGAGCTCGGCCGGCAGCGCCTTCATCTTGCGATCGATCTCCTCGATCTGCGCGGCGGCGCTCTGCTTCATCTCGGCGGCCTGCACCAGGTCCGTCCGAATCTGTCGCATCGCGATCGCGCAGGTAGGTCGCGAGCGGCGATCGCAGCAGGTAGACCGAGCGTGCCGGCGAGGATCGCGAAGTTGACGACCCGCGCGATCATGTCCGACGATGCCGGTGCCTTGTGTTCTCGCCCTCGGCTTCGCCGGCGACGGCCGCGGCGCGTGTTCCGGCTGCGACGCGCGCGAGCGGAGCGCGGCGCAGAGCGCCAGCGCGAAGACGCGCCGCGGCCGAGCGCGAAGCGGCGGCGGCGCTTGAGCGGTTTTTCACAAGCGGCGCGACGCGCGGAACGCTGAAGCGGGGCCATCACGGAATGTTCAGGAAGCTTTCCTGCCGAGCACGCGCTCGACAATGGGGCCGGCCAGCGCATCGGCGTCGCGTTCGAGCTGCGCGCGCGCGGCCGTCGCCTGCGCGCCGACCTGTCGCGGTCGCCTCGCTCATCGTGCGCTCGACCTGCTGGCGCGTCTCGGCGACGAGCGCGCATCCGCCGATCGAGCGCCGCTCGGCGCTTCTCGTCCATCTGCCGGTAGACGTCGGCGCGCGCGGCGCGCGTCTTCGCCTCGAGCTCGTCGGCCGCCGCCTGCGCCTTCGCGCGCGACGATTCGGCCAGCTCGCGCGCCGAACGAATCGCGCCCTCGCGCTCGCTCATCACGCGCGTGATCGGTCGCAGCAGCAGCCGGTCGAGCAGCGACCGACAGCAGCAGCACGAAGCGATGACCCAGAGGACGGAAAGATCGGGAATCATCGAGCCTCAGATCAAACGCAGACAAAACAGCAATTTATACCACAATTACCGACGCGCCGGGCGCCTTCTGTTCCGACTCGGCCGATGCGCCAGCTGCCGGCACCGGCCCGCTCGAGCGCCGTCGGCGAGGACGTCCGCGCCGCGCTCGCGCACCGCAATCAGCAGTCCGCCCGAGGTTTGCGGGTCGTACAGGATCGATTCGAAGTCGCCGTCGAGACTTGTCGGAGAGCCTTCGTCGCCGGCGAGCCGCTCGATACGGACACCCTCGGCGAAGTGCTCGCGGTTCGAGCTCATGCCGCCCGACTTGTTCAGAGCGGCCATCTCGAGCACACCGTCGAAAACCGGCACGCGGCTGCCTTCGATCACGAGCGTGACGCCGCTCGCGACGGCCATCTCGCTCGCGTGGCCAATCAACCCGAACCCGGTGATGTCGGTGCAGGCGTGTACGGCGCTCGCTGCGGCAGCGTCAGCATCGCCTCGGCGGCGGCGCGATTCAGCGTCCGCATCGAAGAACCGCCTCGTCCACGACCGCTCGAGGCCGCGCGATCGAACTTGATCGCGGTCCCGACGATGCCGGTGCCGAGCGGCTTCGTCAGAAACAGCACGTCGCCCGGCTTCGCGCCCGCGTTCGAGATCATGCGCGCGGGATCGATCGCGCCCGTCACGGCGTAGCCGAACTTGATTTCGGGATCCTGCACGGTGTGGCCGCCGAGAAGCGACACGCCCGCCTCGCGCAGCTTGTCGAACCCGCCGCGAAAAATCTGCCGGATCGAATCGCGGTCGAGCCCGTCTTTCGGAAACGCCGCCGATCGCGAGCGCGGTGAGCGGACGTCCGCCCATCGCGTAGATGTCGCTCAGCGCGTTGGCCGCCGCGATCTGTCCGTAGATGTAGGGGTCGTCGACGATCGGCGTGAAGAAATCGACCGTCTGCACGACCGCCGGACCGCTCTCCCACCGGTACACACCCGCATCGTCCGAGGTCCTGAAGTCGATCAGCACCCGGTCGTCGATTTGCGCGGGGATGTCACTCAGCACCTGAGCGAGCTCGCCAGCGGCGAGTTTGCTCGCTCAACCGGCGCAGGCTGACCATCTGCGTCAAGCGCTTGGCCATTCTTCTCCTTTGAAAAACCGCGTGCGTCGCGGTCGCCTCAGTTGTCGGTCAACTGCTCGTAGATGCGGATCAGTTCGTCTTCTGATCCGAAATCGATTTCGATGCGGCCGCGCGTGCCCGTTGCGCACGATGCGCACTTTCGTGCCGAGAAGCAGCTTGCAGCCGATCCTCGGCCGCGCGCGTGTGCACGTCGGCCGGCGCCGGCGGCTTCGGCTCTGTCGGCGGTCGCGGTCGCGTCGACCATTTTCTTCACGAGCGATTCGGTTTCGCGGACCGACAGGCTGCGCGCGATGACGTCGCGTGCAACGCGGCGCTGATCCGGCTTCGCTCGGCAAGCGCGAGCAGCGCACGCGCGTGGCCCATCGACAGCGTCCCACCCGCGACGTCGGCACGCACGTCGTCGGGCAGCTTCAGCAGGCGGAGGACGTTGGCGACCGTCGCGCGATCCTTGCCGACGGCGGCGGCGATGTCTTCCTGGCGCATCTGAAATTCGTCGCTCAGGCGACGATAGCCGAGCGCCTCTTCGATCGGATTCAGGTTTTCGCGCTGAATGTTTTCGATGAGCGCCATCTCGAGCAGCGAGCGCTCCTGACCCGTCTCCACCGTGCGAACGACGACCGGGACGCGCTGCAAGCCCGGCGAGCCGTGCGGCGCGCCAGCGGCGTTCGCCGGCGATGATCTGGAAACGGTCGCCGATCTTGCGGACGACGATCGGTTGGATGACGCCGTTCGACGCGATCGAGCTGCGCCAGCTCCTTCAGCCGCGCATCGTCGACGTGCGCGCGCGGCTGAAAATCGTTCGGCGACGAGACGATCGATGTCGACCTCCATCGTCGAGAGGCGCGGCTCGGGCGCGTCGGGGATGAGCGCGCTGAGGCCTTTGCCGAGTGCGGGGCGCTTGGTTGGTTGCATGGCAGAACTCGTCTGTCACGCGGCGGTGGCGGGCGAGCGTTGCAGCACTTCCTGCGCGAGCGCGAGATACGCCTCGGCGCCGCGCGATTTCACGTCGTACAGGATCGCCGGCATGCCGTGGCTCGGCGCTTCGCCGAGCCGCACGTTGCGCGGAATCACCGTGCGGTAAACCTTCTCTTTGAAGAACTCGCGCACGTCGGTCGCCACCTGGCGGCCCGAGGTTCGTGCGCTCGTCGAACATCGTCAACAGCACGCCTTCGATATCGAGGTCGGGATTGAGCGCGGCGCGAATGCGGCGAATCGTGCCGACGAGATCGGCGAGGCCTTCGAGCGCGAAGTACTCGCAGTGCAGCGGAATCAGCACGGCGTCGGCGGCGACGAGCGCGTTCAGCGTCAGGAGGCCGAGCGATGGCGGACAGTCGATGAAGATGTAGTCGTAACTTGCTCGCGAGCGACGCGAGGAGCAGCGCGAAGCCGTTCTTCGCGGCGCGAGCAGCGCGACCATTTCGATTTCGGCGCCGGTGAGGCTGCGGTCGGCCGGGATGAGCGACAGCCGATCGATGTTCGTCGGGATCACGATATGGACGGCATCGATCGATCGGTTCGGCGGCGGTCAGCGCGTCGTAAATCGTGCCGGCCTCGGCGGAGTCGCCTTTCTTGCCGACACCGCTCGTGAGGTTGCCCTGCGGGTCGACGTCGACGAGGAGCACGCGCCGACCGGCGAGCGCAAGCGATGCCGCCAGGTTGATGGTGGTGGTGGTCTTCCCGACGCCACCTTTTTGATTGGCGACCGCTACGATACGGCTCATTTGGTCAATTGACTTAAAATAGCCGTCTGGACGGCCCTTAGGGAGCACACAGAATAGCGGTGGAACTGCGGACCGTCAACCGAGCTCTGTTCCACGTGGAACATGACGGACCAAGGTCGAGTCGATGGCCAGAGGCGAGGGAAAGCTCAATCGGACGGGCCGATGCCAAGCGTGTATCGCTCAACAGTTTGGAATCGATCACACCGACACCGAACAGAGCCACAACGCCGTCCGCGCAGAGCAGCCGAGACGCCGCGGCCAAGAATTGACCGTCGACGCGCACAGCGCGGGCGGTTATCAAACCAGCTTTCTCTCTCTCGGACAGAGCCATATCTTCGAAGCGTCGCGCCTCGACGGTCGCCGAGAGCTCTAGCGTCCGAGCTGCCTCGCGCAGAAATGCCGCCTTACGCTCGCGCGACTCGATCATGGTGAGTCGGAGGGTGGGCACGGCGAGCAGCAGCGGCAGCGCGGGTGAGCCGCCACCAGACCCGACATCAAGCCAAGTAAGCCGCGGCAGTCTCTGGGAGGCACCGTGCAGCCAACAGAGGTTCGATGAAAAGGCGATCGACCGCCGCATCAGCTTAAGGGCGTGAGCGTCAAGCGCCGTCAGATTGACTCTGTCGTTCCAACGCGCAAGCAGGCGATAGTAAGCTTCGAGCGGCGGCAGAAGTTGCGCCGGAATCATCAATTCGGCGGATGCGGCGCGAGCTTGCAGCCGTTCCTGGAACTCAGCGGACGTTACTTGCGCAGCCAACGGAATTGACCCGGTGCCAGGCACGTGCCTGGCACCGCCTATAAATCTCGACCGAGATACGCACCCAGAACCGCGACCGCGGCGGGCGTCACGCCCGGGACTCTGCAGCGCGTGCGCCAGCGTATCGGGTTGCACCTGCGTAAGCCGCTGGACGACCTCTCGCGACAGCCCCGGCACTCGATCGATACGGGAAAGCCGCGGGAATCCGGCGACGTTCGTCGCGCCGAGCCCGTTCGATCTCGCTTGCCTGCCGGCGCAGATAGCCGGCGAACTTGATCGTCGTTTCGAGGCTCGCGATGTCAACCGCGCGACTTGCGGGATCCGTCTCGAGACCGACCGCGCCGCTCGCGACCAAGTGCTCGAGCCGCATCTCCGGCTGACGAAGCAGCCGGCTCGCGACGACGCGATCGCCGGAGCTCGTTCGCACCAGCGTGTCGTCGAGCGCCTTGCGATTTCGCTCGAATCGCTCCTGACGCTCGCACAAATCGCGTCCATCGCTCATCGTCCACCAGGCCGACCTCGCGACCGATCGGCGTGAGACGGAGATCCGCGTTGTCGATGCGCAGATGCAGCCGGTGTTCCGCGCGCGACGTGAACATCCGGTACGGCTCGAGGCAGCCCTTCGTGATCAGGTCGTCGACGAGGATGCCGATGTACGCCTCGTCGCGGCCGAGCTCGAACGCCGTCCGCCGCGCGACACGCCGACTGCGCGGCGTTCAGCGCCGGCGACCAGCCCCTGCGCCGCCGCCTCTTCGTAGCCGGACGTGCCGTTGATCTGCCCGGCGAGGAACAGTCCGGCGACGCGCTTCGTCTCGAGCCGACGCGACAGCTCCGTCGGCTGAATGAAGTCGTATTCGACGGCATAGCCAGGCCGAAGCAGGACCGCGTCCTCGAGGCCCGGGCAGCGCGTGAACGAGATCCTCCTGAACGTCGCGCGGCAGGCTCATCGAGAAGCCGTTGACGTAGATCTCGCGCGCGTCGAGCCCTTCGGGCTCGAGAAAGATCTGATGCCGCTCCTTGTCCGGAAAGCGGACGATCTTGTCTTCGAGCGACGGACAGTATCGCGGACCGATGCCCTGAATCTGTCCGTTGAACAGCGGCGACCGATCGATGTTCGCGCGGACGAGATCGCGAACGCGATCGTTCGTGTGGAGCAGATAGCAGGCGATCTGCGGACGCGTCGATCGTCGGCCGTGAGAAACGAAAACGGGACCGGCGGATCGTCGCCCGCTCGACGGCGAAATGACCGCGCGCGACGCTGCGCGTCGAAATCGATGCTCTCGCGATCGAGCCGCGGCGGCGTGCCGGTCTTCAGCCGGCCCCATTCGAAGCCGAACGACTTGAGCGACTCGGCGAGCTCGCGCGACGGCGGCTCGCCGGCGCGGCCCGGCCGGCCGCTGCTCGTCGCCGATGTGGATCAGGCCGTTCAGGAACGTGCCGGTCGTTACGACAAGCGCACGGCAGGCGTATGCGTCGCCGTCTTCCATCGCGAGCCCGGTGACCCGTCCGTGCTCGACGAGAATGCGCCCTGCTCGGCCGATGAGCCATTCGATGTTCGGCTCGGCCTCGAGCGCCTGCGCGCACCCAGCGCGCCGTAGATCTTCTTGTCCGCCTGCGCGCGCGGCGACCAGACGGCCGGCCCACGGCTGCGATTGAGCAGCTTGAACTGAATGCCGGTCGCGTCGATCGCGCGGCCCATCAGTCCGCCGAGCGCGTCGATCTCGCGAACGAGATGACCCTTCGCCGTGCCGCCGATCGCCGGATTGCACGGCATGTGGCCGACCGTGTCGCGCGACAGCGTGCAGAGCCCGACGCGCGCGCCGAGACGCGCCGCCGCGTACGCCGCCTCGCACCCCGCATGGCCGGCGCCGATCACGATGACGTCGAAGGTGTCTTTCATCGTCACGGCTACTTGCCGACGCAGAAGCGTCGAGAAGATGTGCGCGAGCAGATCCTCGGTCACGCGCTTCCCGCTGATTTCTTCGAGCGCGGCCCGCGCGCCCTGCAGATCCGCGAGCACGAACTCCTCGGACAACGCGCCGCCGTGCACGGCGACCGCGGCCTCGCGCGCGCTCAACGCAGCGTCAGCGTCCGCTCGAGCAGCGCGATGTGCCGCATGTTCGTCATCGTGCGGGCGCATCGCGCCGAGGCTCGCGCGCCGAGCGCTGACGCGATTCGCTCGCGCAGATCCGTCGCAGGCCCCCGCCGGTCAGCTGCGGACACGGCGACGGCGCCGAGGCGACCGAATTCCGTCAGTTGCGCCGCATCGAGCAGGTCGCTCTTGTTCGAAACGATAAGCTATTTGTATTCAGTCAGCTTGGCCGATTATTTCGAAGTCGGTCTCGTCGAGCGGCGCCGAGCCGTCGACGACGACGAGTATCAAGTCGGACACAGATTCGGCGCCGCGCGACCGCGCGATGCCCTCCGCTTCGACGACGTCGCGCGCCTCTCGGCGACCCGCGGTGTCGACGAGCGTCACGCGCACGCCGCCGATATCGACGACCTCGGTGACCAGATCGCGCGTCGTGCCCGGAACATCGGTGACGATCGCGCGTCGAGCGCCGACGAGCGCGTTGAACAGGCTCGACTTGCCGACGTTCGGCTTGCCGACGATCGCCACCTGCGCACCTTCGCGAATCGAGCCGGCCGCGGCGCGCATCGCGAGCAGCCGTCGTCGTTCGCGCGCGGAGATCGGTCGAGCGCGCTCGACGAGCGCATCGGTCTGCACGAAGTGATAGCCCTCGTCCGGAAAATCGACCGACGCCTCGAGCTTCGCGACGAGGTCGAAGAGCGCCGCGTCGATCTCGGCGATCGCGCGCGTCAGCGTGCCCTCCAGCTGATCGAACGCGGCGCGCGCCTGCAGCGGCGTGACCGCGTCGATGAGATCGGCGACCGCTTCGGCCTGCGACGAGATCGATCCGCCCGTTCAGAAACGCGCGCAGCGTGAACTCGCCGGGCTCGGCGAGCCGCGCGCCGGCGTCCATCGCCGCTGCACGATCGCGTCGAAGCACCACCGGGCTGCCATGCGCGCTCAGCTCGACGACGTCTTCGCCCGTGTAGGAATGCGGCGCGGGAAAATACGTGGCGACGACCTGATCGATCGCCGCAGACGTCGGCCGCGATCCGGATTGCAGCGCGGACCGTCGCGAACGTCGCGTGCCGCGGCTGCGAGCGCTCCGCGGTGCGTGATCGAGCGCGACGCGATCGACATGCGCGTCGGCGCCGCTGACCCGCACGACGCCGATGCCGCCGCGTCCCGGCGGCGTCGCGATCGCGACGATGGTGTCGGCGGTGGAGAACATGCGCGGCCTCGCACCGGGCCGCCAGTCGCTACTTGCGCAGCGGAGATGAGGACCGTCTTCGAGAACGCGTCGCCGATGCTTTCGGTCGTCGACGCCGGGAACCTCGGCGACGGCCATGTGCACGATGCGGCGCTCGTAGGGATTCAGCGGACCGAGCTGCTGATCGATGCCGCTCTGCTTCGCCTTCTCGGCCAGGAACTTCGCCATCTGCCGCAGCTCGACGTCCTTGCCCTTGCGGTAGTCGAGCGCGTCGACGAAGATGCGCTTGTCGCCGTCGAGCGTCGCGGCCGAACGCCATGTCGACGACGTGCTGCAGCGCCTTGAGCGGTTCGCCGCGGTGGCGCACCAGGAGCTCGGCGTCGTCGCCCGCGAGATTGAGCCGCGGTCCATCCGCGGTCTCCTCGACGTTCACCGTCGTCTCGATCCCGAGCGCGGTCGAAAACCGTTTGAGAAAATCGACGATCGGTTGCGTCGTGTCTGGCATAGGTCAGGACTCTTTGCGCGGCGGCGTCGGTCTTGCCGCCGCCGACTCGCTTCACGCGGCGTTCGGCCGCCGGGCGCGGCGATGCGAATGTTCGGCGGCCCAATCATGTAGTTGGTCAGGTACTGCTGTCCGATGCCCCAGACGTTGCTCACGAGCACAGTAGATCGCGAGTCCCGCCGGCGCCCAGAGGAAGAAGAACGTGAACATCGACCGGCATGAACATCATCATCTTCTGCTGCGCCGGATCGCTGCCGGCGGCGTCGGCGTCATCCGCTGCTGCCAGAGCTGGCTGACGCCCATCAGGACCGGCGTGATGTAGCAGCGGATCGGGCAGCGAGAGATCGTGAATCCAGCCGACGAACGGCGCGCCGCGCAGCTCGATCGACTGTCGAGAGCAGCGCGTAGAACGCGAAGAGCACCGGCAAGCGTGAGCAGCATCGGCACGCAGCCGCTCGCCGGGTTGACGCCGCGCTCCTTGTACAGCGCCATCAACTCCTGGTTCATCTTCTGCTTGGCCGGATCGGTCGTCTTCAGCTTCGCGTAGCGATCCTGAATCGCCTTCACCTCCGGCTGGATTTCCTGCATCTTCCGCATCGACACGACGCTCTTGTGCCGCAGCGGGAACATGATCGACGTTGATGAGGATCGTCAGGAGCGACGATCGACCAGCCGTAGTTGCCGACGTAGCCGTTGACCCACTTGAGCGAGCGCAGCAGCGGCACGACGAGCACCGAGAACATGCCGAAGTCGATCGCGCGCACCAGATCGCGATCGATCGCCGCGAGCACGTCGAAGTCCTTCGGTCCGAAGAAAAATCGCAGGCCGTCGCTCTTCGCCGGCTCGAGCGAATACGCGACGAGCGTGCGCGCCTGCTCCTTCGTGTTCGGCGGCGGCGGCACACCGACCGGCTGATAAGTGATCTTCGACGGACCAGGGAAGAGCGCGACGGTGATGAAGTAGTGATCGTCGACGCCCGCGTAGCGGAAGTCGCTGTCGTAGGTCGCCTGCTTGGCGATGTCCTTGGGCGCGAGGCGCTGCACTGAGCCATTCGCGAACGTGAGCCCTTCGGGCGCAGTGATGTATCGGCTCGCGGCGGAGATGTCGCCGACCGCGGGCCCCCATTCGACCGCCACCGGCAGTGCGCGTTCGCCACTGCCGCACCGATGCGCCGAAACCGATGACATACCCGGAAGGATCGAGGTGAAATTGCTTCGAGACGCCGGACGCCGGCACTGTCGCGATACTCGAACGTCAGATCGACGGCTGATTCGGTCGGGGTCGCGGGTGCACCCGCTCACGCGGTAGAGCGCCGCGTTGATCGTCGCGGTTGTTCGGTCGTCGGGCGTCTTCAGCGAGAAGGGCAGCGGATGCGAATCGGCGAGAGCTGTCGCCACGAGCTCGAGCGGCTGTTTGTCGGGATCGAGAAAATGCTTCAGCCGCCAGCTCTTGATCCGAGCGCCACGGTTCGTGAACACGGCAAGCACATCGCGGGTTTCGACGCGCACGTCGCGTTCGCTTGTCTCGCCGACAACTGTCGCAGCCGTCGGAGCAGCCGGGGGTTGCGGCGCCGCCTTCGATGCTGGCGGTGCGAGGGGTCGCGGCCTGGGCATCCGGCGACGGTGCGCCAGTCGAGGCTGGAGCAGCCGACGCGCCGGCCGGCTTCGGGACAGGCTTCACGAAGAGTGCCTGCCACGCGTACAGCACCAGGAAGGCGAGAAAAATTGAGAGGAGAACGCGTCGTTCCATTATTTACTTGCGACTTCCGCTAGTCAACGGCTCACACGGTCAGGAACCGGGTCGTGACCGGCGGCGCAGAGCGGATGGCAGCGCGCGAGGCGGCGGGCAGCCAGCCAGCCGCCGCTGACGACCCCGTGCCGGCGAATGGCCTCGGCGGCGTAGTCGGCACAGGAGGGCAGGAAGCGACAACCGCCTCTAAGATGTGGCGAAATAAGGAGCTTATACCCTCTGATGAGGGCGAGTGCGACGCGCACGCTCCAGGAGTTTTCGATATTCGGCTTCAAGAACAGTCAGGCTGGCGTCGAGCAGTTCGCGTTTCGGGACGACGACGACGTCGTAGCCCGGCGCGATCTTGTTCAGACGGAAAACCTCTCGTATCAACCGTTTCGCGCGATTTCTCTGAACCGCCCCGCCCAGCTTCTTCGTCGCGGCGATCCCCAGGCGGCCGACCGAACCTTCGACCGGCAGCATGAAGACCGTGCAGTAGCGCCCATGCACTTTGACGCCGCGTTCGTAGACCTGCTGGAAGTCTGCCCGGCGGCGGATTTTCTCGTGGGGGCGAAACACAGTGCATCACGTCCCGCCGTGGACGTTGACAGATTATTCGCTGCTGACCGTGAGTCGCTTGCGGCCTTTGGCGCGCCGGCGCTTCAGCACGAGGCGACCATTCTTCGTGCTCATCCGAACGAGAAAACCGTGCGTCTTCGCGCGATGACGCCTGTTCGGCTGAAATGTTCTAACGCCCTTCGCCATGGCCCCTCTTCCCTATGAAATGAACTGTCAATACTAGCGAACGGCTTGGATGAGTGTCAATCACGGCCGACTGTGTTAGAGTCGGCGTCCTTCGCAAATTCGCGTATCTCCCGGCCTGACCGCTCCCATGTTTCTTTGGTCTGTTCCCAAAGTTTTCCACACCTGTGGAAAAAACTGTGGAAATTCGCGGGTTTTCCATCCGAACGAAGTTTTGGCGAACAGAGCTGCGCGCCGCCGGCCGCTATGAATCTCTGGGATGAGGTCCTCGCTCGCGTCGAAACGAAGGTGAACCGGCACACGTTCTACACCTGGTTCAAGCCGACCACGTTTCGTCGCGGAAGATGCTGCAGCGATTACGGTTCGCGTCCCGAACACGCTGTTCAAGGACTGGCTGACGAAGCACTACTCCGGTGTCATCAGCGAAGCGATGAGCGAGATGCGACGGCCGACACTGACCGTGAACTTCGTCGCGGACCCCCAGAGCGAAGGCGTCGTGATTCCGCTCGGCCCGGATGAAGTCCGAGGTTTTCGAAAACCCGCTCCCGCCCCACCCACTCCTGGGCCGGCCGGTCTGAATCTTCGCTACACCTTCGACACCTTCATCGTCGGACCGTCGAACCAGTTCGCGCATGCCGCCTGCCGTGCCGTGGCGGAAGCGCCGTCGCGTTCGTACAACCCGCTGTTCATCTACGGCGGCGTCGGTCTCGGCAAGACGCACTTGATGCACGCGATCGGGCAGTACGTCGCTGCAGCACGATCCGCAACCTGAAGCTCACCTACATCTCGTCCGAGCGGTTCATGAACGAGATGATCAACGCGGTCCGCTACGATCGCGTCATCGATTTCCGCGAGCGCTACCGCACCGTGGACGTGCTGCTCGTCGACGACATCCAGTTTCTCGCCGGGCAAGGAAGGCACGCAGACCGAGTTCTTCCACACGTTCAACGCGCTGCTACGACTCCCAGAAGCAGATCGTGCTGAGCAGCGACTGCCCTCCGCACGAGATACCGGCGCTCGAGGAGCGGCTGCGTTCGCGCTTCGAGTGGGGCCTCATCGCCGACATCCAGTCGCCGGACCTCGAAACGAAGGTCGCGATTCTCAAGAAGAAGGCGGAGAGCGAGGCCGTCCCGCTGCCCGACAACGTCGCGCTCTACATCGCCGGCAAGATCAAGTCGAACATCCGCGAGCTCGAAGGCTCGCTGATTCGATTGATTGCGTATCGCGTCGCTGACCGGGCAGGAAATCACGCTGCCGCTCGCGCAGGACGTGCTGAAGAACATTCTCGACCACGAGGAGAAGGCCGTCACGATCGAGGTGATCCAGAAGTTCGTCGCCGATTACTACAACCTGAAGCTCGCCGAGCTGAAGTCGCGCAACAACTCGAAGTCGGTCGCGATGCCGCGGCAGGTGGCGATGTATCTCTGCAAGAACCTCACGCACGCGTCGCTCCCGGAGATCGGCCGCAGTTTCGGCGGCAAGCATCATTCGACGGTCATTCACTCGATCCGGAAGGTCGAAGACCTGCGAAAAAAGGACGGAGATTTCAACACCTTGATCGGCAATTTTCTCGAAGGTTTCAAATAGGAAATTCGGTTTTCCACAGGCTGCGCCCACACGCCCTGCGGAAAACCTGCGGACCAACCGGATGAGCTGCGATTAGGCCGCCTCGAATTCCGGGTTTTCGATGCACGTTTTTTCCACAAGCGTAAATCACTGAGTGTCAAGCACTTATCGCGCACACTGAACTTTTCAACACACCCTCTCTTCCTATATAATTTCATATTCTCGAATCTCTCCTCTCCTTAGGGGATCGCGGGCCGTAACCCCGCCCTTTCGAGGTCAGCACAGCCATGGAACTTGTCGTCCGCAAGAACGACCTTCTGCGAGAACTGCAACTTTTTCAGGGAATCGTCGAACGCAAGAACACGATCCCGATTCTCGCGAACGTGCTGATGGAGGCGAAAGGCGACGAAGTGCGCTTTCTCGCGACCGATCTCGAGGTCGGACTGCGCAGCAAGTGCGCGGCGTCGGTCACCAAAGGCGGCTCGCTCACGCTGCCCGCGAAGAAGTTTTTCGAGATCGTGAAGTCGCTGCCGGAAACCGACATCCGCATCGCGGAGGACAAGGGCGGCGTGAAGGTCGCGGCCGACCGCTTCGATTCGCGGATGCAGACGCTGCCGCGCGAGGATTTTCCGACGCTGCCAGACTCGAGCGGTGCGCCGAGCGCGACGCTGCCGCGCGCTGCGCTCAAGGAAATGATCGCGAAGACGCAGTTCGCGATCACCGGCGAGGACACGCGCTACTTTCTGAACGGCGCGCAGTTCGTGCTGCGGCCCGACTCGATGAGCCTCGTCGCCACCGACGGCCATCGCCTGGCGCTCGTGACCGCTCCTCGCGACGGCAAAGGCGGCGGCAAGGATGCCGAAGAGAACAAGGCGATCCTGCCGAAGAAAACGCTTGGCGAACTTGGCGCGGCTGCTGAGCGAAGGCGACGGCGACGTGTCGTACGAGCGCGGCGAGAATCACCTGTTCTTCGACGTCGGCGGCCGGCTGCTCATCTCGCGAATGATCGACGGGCAGTTCCCGGCGTACGAGCGCGTGATTCCGAAGGGCAACGACAAGCACATCGAGTTCGAGCGCGATCGTCTGACGAACGCCGTCAAGCGCGTCGCGCTGTTGTCGAACGAGCGCTCGCGCGCCGTGAAGATTCAACTCGACAAGGGCAAGGTGGACGTCACGTCGAGCAGCCCCGATCTCGGCGAAGCCAAGGAAACGCTGCCGGTCGAATACACGCGGCGCGCCGATGCAGATCTGCTTCAACGCGCAATACGTGCTCGATTTTCTGTCGGCCGTCTCGACCGACGTCGTCTCGCTCGATCTCAAGGACGAAGTGAGCCAGGCCGTGATGAAGCCGGTCGGCGCCGAAGGATACGACTACACGTACGTGATCATGCCGATGCGAGTTTGATGGAACACACCGACCCGTTCTGAGCACGCTGACGACCTGCCGCAGACGCCCGACGTCCCAGCCGACAGCAACGGCCATGGTGTACGGTCCTGGCGTCGGCAGACGACTACTCCGCCGACAAGATCAAGGTTCTCGAAGGCCTCGAGGCGGTCCGCAAGCGCCCGGCGATGTACATCGGCTCGACGGGCCCGTCGGGACTGCACCACCTCGTCTACGAAGTCGTCGACAACTCGATCGACGAAGCGCTCGCCGGCTTCTGCGACCAGATCAACGTCACGATCCACATCGACGGCTCGGTCACGGTCATCGACAACGGCCGCGGCATCCCGGTCGACCAGCACACGAGCGGCAAGTCGGCCGCCGAAGTCGTGCTGACCGTGCTGCACGCCGGCGGCAAGTTCGACAACGACAGCTACAAGGTTTCCGGCGGTCTGCACGGCGTCGGCGTCTCGGTCGTCAACGCCTTGTCCGAAACGCTCGACCTCGAGATCTGGCGCAACGGCCAGGTCTATCAGCAGTCGTACGAGCGCGGCACGCCGGCGGCGCCGCTCGAGGTAACCGGCACGACGAAGCGGCGCGGCACGAAGGTCACCTTCAAGCCGGACACGCAGATTTTCGAGATCGACCGACTACAGCTTCGACACGCTGGCGCAGCGCCTGCGCGAGCTCGCGTTCCTGAACGGCGGCATTCTCATCACGCTCGACGACGAGCGCGACGGCAAGAGCCACAAGTTCCACTACGAAGGCGGCATCGTCTCGTTCGTCACGCACCTGAACAAGAACAAGGCGGCGGTCAACGAGAAGCCGATCTACATGCGCGGCGAGAAGGACGGCATCGACGCCGAGATGTCGCTGCAGTGGAACGACGGCTACGCGGAAACGATCTACACCTTCGCCAACAACATCAACACGCACGAAGGCGGCACGCATCTCTCCGGCTTCCGGTCGGCGCTCACGCGGACGATCAACCGTACGCGACGAAGAACAACCTCGCGAAAGATCTGAAGGAAAGCATCACCGGCGAGGACATCCGCGAAGGCCTGACCGCGGTCATCAGCGTCAAGATTCCGCATCCGCAGTTCGAAGGCCAGACGAAGACCAAGCTCGGCAACACCGAGGTGCAAGGGCATCGTCGAGGCGATCGTCAACGACAAGCTCGGCGCGTATCTCGAGGAGAACCCGGCGATCGCGCGAAAGATCGTCGGCAAGGCGATCGATGCGGCGCGCGCGCGCGAAGCGGCGCGCAAGGCGCGCGATCTGGTGCGCCGCAAAGGCGCGCTCGACGGCAGCTCGCTGCCCGGCAAGCTCGCCGATTGCCAGGAGCGCGATCCGGCGCAGAGCGAGCTGTACATCGTCGAGGGCGAATCGGCAGGCGGCTCGGCCAAGCAGGGACGCGACCGCCGCTTCCAGGCGATCCTGCCGCTCAAGGGCAAGATTCTGAACGTCGAAAAGGCGCGCTTCGACAAGATGCTCGGCAGCGACGAAATCAAGACGATGATCACGGCGCTCGGCTCCGGCATCGGCGCGGAGGATTTCGACATCGAGAAGCTGCGCTATCACCGCATCATCATCATGACCGACGCCGACGTCGACGGCTCGCACATCCGCACGCTGCTGCTGACGTTCTTCTACCGGCAGATGCCGAAGGTGATCGAGAACGGCTACGTCTACATCGCGCAGCCGCCGCTGTTCCGCGTGAAGCGCGGCAAAGCGGAGACCTACATCAAGGACGAGCGCGAGCTCGAGGCCTTTCTGATCAAGCGCGCCGCCGAAGCGCGCGTCGTCCGGATTCCGTCGAGCAACACGGAGATTTCCGGCGCGGACCTCGAGAAGCTGCTGCAGCGGCTGATCGCGCACCAGAAGTTTCTTCACACCGTCGAGCGCCGCGGGCATCCGCGCGAAATCGTCGAAGCGCTCGTGGCCGCCGGCGCCGACCGCGATTTCTTCGCCGACAAGGACACGCTCGAAGGCCTGGCGCAGACGCTGACCACGCCGACGCGCAGCGTGTCGGTGCAGCCGGACGAGGAGCACAATCGCTACTCGCTGCAGATCGAGGATCGCTCGAACGGGTACCCGCGGCAGCACACGATCGGTGTCGACTTCGTCACGGCCGGCGAGTATCGAACGCTCGTCGCGAACCGGCGCGACATTCCCGCGTTCGACGGCGAGATTGTGGTCGCGGGAGCGGCGGATGCGCCAGACGAGGCGGACGAAAATGCGGCGCAGGACGGCAAGCCGGCCGAAATCGAAACTGCCGCCGGCCGACGTCCACCTGAAATCGCTCGACGAGCTCGTCGACTTCTTCATCGCCGCCGGCAAGAAGGGCATCGCGGTGAACCGCTACAAGGGCCTCGGCGAGATGAATCCGGATCAGCTCTGGGAGACGACGATGGATCCGGCGATACGCACGCTGCTGCAGGTCCGCGCCGAGGATCACACCGAAGCCGATCTGATGTTCACGACGCTGATGGGCGATCAGGTGGAGCCGCGCCGCAAGTTCATCGAAGACAACGCGCTCGACGTGAAGAACCTGGACGTCTGAAATCGGTGGCTGGTGGTCTGACAGTCCGCCACCCGATCTCCTAGCCACTGGGCACTAGCCACCAGCCACTAACAATCAATGGCAGACCAGATTCCCGCGCACCACCCGGTCAACATCGAAGACGAAATGAAGCGGTCGTACATGGATTACGCGATGAGCGTAATCATTGGACGAGCGCTGCCCGACGCGCGCGACGGCCTCAAGCCCGCGCATCGCCGCGTGCTGTACGGCATGAAGACGATGGGCCTGTCGTCGACGCGGGGATATCGCAAGTGCGCGAAGATCGTCGGCGAGGTGATGGGCAATTTCCATCCCCACGGCGATGCGTCGATCTACGACACGCTCGTCCGCCTGGCGCAGGACTTCAACATGCGCTACCCGCTCGTCGACGGGCAGGGCAATTTCGGATCGATCGACGGCGACCCGCCGGCGGCGATGCGGTACACCGAAGCGCGCCTCAAGGCGCTCGGCGACGACATGATGACGGATCTCGACAAAGAGACCGTCGACTTCACGCCGAACTACGACGAGACCACCGAAGAACCGACGGTTCTGCCCGCGCCATTTCCGAACCTGCTGGTCAACGGGTCAGCCGGCATCGCCGTCGGCATGGCGACCAACGTCCCGCCGCACAACCTGCGCGAAGTGATCGACGGCTGCATCTGGCTGATCGACAACACGCATTTGAGAAGCGCAGCGCCGCCTGATGGCGCACCCGCAGCGCCTCCGCTCACGCGCGCCGAGAAACTGCGCAATCTGATTCGGTTCGTTCCCGCGCCCGACTTCCCGACCGCGGGCCAGATCGTCGGCCGTCAAGGCGCCGTGCAGGCTTACATGACGGGCCGCGGCTCGATCATGATGCGCGCGAAATCGGAAATCGAGACGAACAAGAAGGGCGACCGCCAGTCGATCATCGTCACCGAAATTCCGTATCAGGTGAACAAGGCGAAGCTGATCGAGCGCATCGCCGAACTCGTGCGCGAGAAGACGATCGAGGGCATTTCCGATCTGCGCGACGAGTCGGACCGCGACGGCATGCGGATCGTCGATCGAGCTGAAACGCGGTGAAGTGCCCGAGGTCGTGCTCAACAACCTGTACAAGCACACGCAGCTGCAGCTCAGCTTCGGCATCATCATGCTCGCGATCGTCGGCGGACGTCCGAAGGTGCATGACGCTGCTCGAGATGATCGAGAGCTTCGTCGATTTCCGCCGCGATGTCGTCCGGCGGCGGACTGAGTTCGAGCTGCGCAAGGCGGAGGCGCGGTACCACATTCTCGAAGGGCTCAGAATCGCGCTCGACCACCTCGACGCGGTGATCACGCTGATTCGCGGTTCGAAGACGGTCCCTGAGGCGCGCGACGGCCTGATGACGCAGTTCGGCCTGTCGCAGATTCAGTCCCAGGCCATCCTCGACATGCAGCTCCAGCGTCTCACCGGCCTCGAGCGGCAGAAGATTCTCGACGAGCTCGCCGAGCTGCTGAAGACGATCGAGCGGCTGCGCGCGATTCTCGCGAGCGAGCGCCTGCTGATGCAGATCATCGTCGACGAGCTGAAGGCGGTACGCGACAAGTACGGCGACGACCGTCGCACCGAGATCGTCGACGGCGAGTCGGGCGAGTTGAATATCGAAGACCTGATCGCCGAAGAGGACATGGCGATCACGGTGACGAGCACCGGCTACATCAAGCGCACCGCGATTACCACGTATCGCAGCCAGCGCCGCGGCGGCAAAGGGCGCATCGGCATGCGTACGCGCGAGGAAGATTTCGTCAGCCATCTCTTCGTCGCGTCGACGCACGCGTACATCATGATCTTCTCGGACCGCGGCCGCGCGTACTGGCTGAAGGTTCACGAGATTCCCGACGTCGGGCCGGGCGGCAAGGGCAAGTCGATCGCCAACCTCGTGTCGATGGAAGAAGGCGAGCAGATCGCGGCGATGCTTGCCGTGAAGGAATTCGAGGACGACAAGTTCGTCGTCATGGGCTCGCGCCGGGGCGTCGTGAAGAAGACGGCGCTGTCGGCCTTCAGCAACCCGCGCGCGGGCGGCATCATCGCGATGGGCGTCGAAGACGACGATGCCGTAATCGCGGTGCAGGTGACCGACGGCACCGGCGAGATCTTCATCGGCACGCGCCACGGCATGGCGATCCGATTCCACGAAGGCGACGTCCGGTCGATGGGCCGGACAGCGTACGGCGTGCGAGGCATCACGCTTCGTGACGACGATTTCGTCGTGGCGATGGAGGTCGTCCGCCCTGGCGGGACGCTTCTGACCGTGACGGAACGCGGGTTCGGCAAGCGGACCGAAATCGACGAATACCGCGTGCAGTCGCGCGGCGGCGTGGGTATTATCAACATCGCCACGTCGGACCGGAACGGGCTTGTCGTCGGCGTCGCCTACGTGCAGGAAGACGGACGAGCTGCTGCTGATCACTCAGCAGGGCATGATCCTGCGCATGCAGGCGAGCGGCGTCCGCTCCATCGGGCGCGCTACTCAGGGCGTCCGCTTGATTGACATCGAGGCCGACGATAAAGTCGTGTCGATCGCGCGGCTGGTCGAGAAGGAAGAGGAAGAACCATAGGAGGTCCGTATGCGTCGATGGAGAACGTGGATCCTCGCGCTTGCGTCGGCGTCGCTCACCACAATCGCCCTGGTCGGCTGCTCGTCGGGTCCTGAACAGCCAATCCTCAATCAGTTTTTCACCGCCTCCCGTCTTCGCGACAACACCACGCTCGCGAATTTTTCAACGGTCTCGTTCGAACCCGGCAAGCAGGGCACCGTCTCGAGCTTCGACATCCAAAGCGTTTCGCCCGAGCAGCACAAGCCGCTGAACATCAAAGGACTGGCAAAGGCGCAGGCCGACGCGAAGGCCGCCGACGCCGAATACACCAAGCGCAAGGACGCGTACGAAAGCGAGAACATCGACGCGATCAAGCGGGTGCTCGCGGCGGAGCGTCAGAGCACGGCGGTGAAAGGCAAGGACGCCGAAGTGCAGACCGCGTGGACGAAATTCCGCAGCGAAGGCGCGCAGATCTCGAAGCGCGTGTTCGATGCGAGACGGAGCCTGGCCTCCGAATCCAGCATCGCGAGCATGAGCGTCGCGGATCCGAGGAACCCGGTCGATCTCACCAAGTACGATGGCGAGCTGGTGTGGAAGGAAGTGACGATTTCGGCGCCGGTGCGAATGCCTGACAATCAGAGCGTCACGAAGACGATGATCGTCACGATGCAGCGCGCCGTGTTGACCGGCGATAAAGTCGTCAACGGCCGGTGGATCATCACCGGTATCCGAGACGCATCCGTCTCGGGTGCGACGCAGCGTTCGTAGAAGACACGCGCTCCCGTAGCGCAGGACTTCAGTCCTGCGTTTCAGGCCGGCTCGAGCCGGGCGTATTTCGCCCTGCAGCGTCTTCTGCCCCACGGCCGCGAATCGGACGACGAGCTTCGTGTCGTCGTCCAGCGGCTCGACGCTGAGGACGGTGCCGACGCCGAACTGCGGATGCCGCACGCGCATGCCGAGCCGCAGCGACGAGGCCGGCCGACTGGTCCTCGTCCTCGTACGCGTACCGCCGGCTCCTCGCGCGTGCGCGGTCCGCGTCCGCCGCGGCCGTACGGATTCGTTCTGAACTCGTAGTGCGGAAAGTTCCCCTGATACGAAGACGACGAGTAGGTCGGCGCGATGCGTTCGACGAGCTCGGCCGGCACCTCGTCGATGAATCGCGACGGCTCGCTCGACTGGTACTCGCCGAAGATGCGCCGGCGCGCCGCGCCGGTCAGCACCAGGCGCGACTCGGGCGCGCGTCATGCCGACGTAGCAGAGGCGGCGCTCTTCCTCGAGCTCCTCTTCGTCCTCGCTCGAGCGCGAGTGCGGAAACAGACCCTCTTCGAGGCCGGCGAGGATGACGACCGGGAACTCGAGACCCTTTGGCGCTGTGCAGCGTCATCATCCAGACGCGCGCGTCGCGCGTGCCCGCTTCCTCGTCCGCGTCGGAGAGCAGCGACAGGCGATCGACGAATCCGCCGAGCGACGGCTTCGGCTTCGCGGCTCTCGTACTCGCGCGCCGCCGACACGAGCTCCGCCAGGTTCTCGATGCGGCTCTCGGCATCTTCGCGTGCGTTCTCTCGCGCAGATCCTGCAGGTAGCCGCTCTGGTCGAGCATCTTGCCGATGGCGATCGAGACCGGTTCCTGGCGGGCGATCGTCGGTGAGCGTCACGATGAGATCGCGAAACGTCGCGAGCGACGCCGCCGCGCGGCCGGGAACGCGCCGCTCCTCCAGGCCGCGTGACCAGCCGCGCCCACAGCGAGTTGGCCGACGAGCGCCGGCTGCAGGCCGGCGGCGAGCAGCGGCAGCGTCGTCGTCGAGGACCGGCTCGGGACGTCTGCTCGAGCGCATCCATGACGCCCTTGCCGATGCCGCGCGCCGGCACGTTGATCACGCGCCGCAGGCTGACGTCGTCGTGCGGATTGATGACGAGGCGCATGTAGGCGAGCGCGTCCTTGATCTCCTTGCGCTCGTAGAAGCGGACGCCGCCGATGATCTTGTAGGCGACGCCCTCGCGCATCAGCGCGTCTTCGATCGTGCGCGACTGCGCGTTCGTCCGGTAGAGCACCGCGACCATCGCCTCGACGTCGTCGGCGAGCGCGGTGCGCGCCGTGCGCGTGATGAAGTCGGCCTCCTCGAGCTCGTCGCTGCCGCGGAAGTAGAGGATGCGGGCGCCGCCCTTGCGATCGGTCCAGAGGTGCTTGTCCTTGCGGTTGCGGTTCTGGCTGATGACCGCCGATGCGGCGTCGAGGATGATCTGCGTCGAGCGATAGTTCCGCTCGAGCTTGACGATCGTCGCCTCGCCGAAAGTCCTGCTCGAAGTCGAGGATGTTGCGCAGGTCGGCGCCGCGCCACTTGTAGATCGACTGATCCGGATCGCCGACGACGCACAGGTTGCGGTGGACTTCGGCGAGCCGCTCGAATCAGCAGGTACTGCGGGCGGTTCGTGTCCTGGTACTCGTCGACCATGACGAACCGGAACTGCTCGGCGTAGCTTCGCGCGCACTCGCTCCGACTGTCTCGAACAGCTCGACCGTCTTGAGCAGCAGGTCGTCGAAATCGAGCGCGTTGCTGTCCTTCAGCGCGTTGAGGTAGTGCTCGTAGACCTTCGCGATCTGCTCGTCGCGGCGGTTCCAGCCGGCGCTCGCAGCCATCGCTCGGGCCCTTCCATCCGGTTCTTCGCGTGGCTGATGCGCGACAGCGCCGCGCGCGGCTGGACGAAGCTGTCGTCGATGTGCAGCTCCTTCAGCGCCTGCTTGACGACGGTGAGCTGATCGGACGAGTCGTAGATGACGAAGTCGCGCGACAGCCCGATCGCCGGCGCCTCGCGACGCAGCAGGCGCGCGCACAGCGCGTGGAACGTCGACACCCACATGCCGTTGCACTCCGAGCCGAGCAGCGACTCGACGCGCGTCGCGCATCTCTTCGGCGGCCTTGTTCGTGAAGGTGACGGCGAGCACTTCGTGCGGCTCGCGCGTGACCGTCGCCGACGAGGTACGCGATGCGGCTCGTGATGACGCGCGTCTTGCCCGATCCCGCGCCCGCAAGAATCAGCAGCGGACCTTTCGTGTGCAGGACGGCTTCCCGCTGTTCCGGATTGAGGGAATCGAGGAATTGCATCTGAAGGCTGGCGGCTGGAGCCTGGTGGCTGGTGCCCAGGGATCGGCAGCGATCGTAACATCGTCCGCCCCCAGCCACTAGCCCGAGCCTGCTTATTCGACCGTGACGCTCTTCGCGAGATTTCTCGGCTGGTCGACGTCGCAGCCCCGGCGAACGGCGATGTCGTACGCGAGCAGCTGAAGCGGGATCGACCAGAACGATCGGCGTCAGCAGTTCCGGCGCCCGCGGCAGCTCGAGCGCGACATCGTGCTGTCGATCGAGAATCGACCACAGCTTGTCGTCGCCTCGTGTGGTGAGCGCGATCACCGACCCGCTGCGCGCCTTCACTTCCTGCATGTTGCCGAGCATCTTTTCGAAGACGTGATCGTGCGGCGCGAGCATCACGACCGGCATGCGCTCGTCGATGAGCGCGATCGGCCCGTGCTTCATCTCGCCGGCCGGATAGCCCTCGGCGTGGATGTACGAGATCTCCTTCAGCTTGAGCGCGCCCTCGAGCGCGATCGGATAGTTGATGCCGCGGCCGAGATAGAGGAAATCGTTTCTCGAGTGGAAGCGTGCCGGCGATCTCTTCGATCTCCGGCGCAAGCTTCAGCGTCTGTTCGAGGAGCTGCGGCAGCTGCAGCAGCGCGTCGACGTGCGGCTTGGACGCCTCCGCCGACAGCGTGCCGCGCACCTGCCCGAGCCGCAGCGCGAGCAGATACAGCGCGACCAGCTGCGAGGTGAAGGCCTTGGTCGACGCGACGCCGATTTCCGGCCCCGCGTGCGTGTAGATCGTCCCTTCGCTTTCGCGGGTCGCCATGCTGCCGACGACGTTGCAGATCGCGATGCTGCTGGCGCCCGGCGCGCTTCGCTTCGCGGAGCGCGGCGAGCGTGTCGGCCGTTTCGCCGGACTGCGTGATGACGACGGCGAGCGTGTCCTTCGTCGACGATCGGCTGGCGGTACCGGTATTCGGAGCCGTAGTCGACATCCACGGGCACACGGGCGAGCTGCTCGATCATGAACTTGCCGACCAGGCCCGCGTGCCACGATGTGCCGCACGCGAGAATCGTGACGCGATCGACTGCGCGCGAGCGTCCCGTCGCTGACCTTCATTTCCTCGAGGAACACCTTGCCGGAGTCCTGCGAGACGCGGCCGAGGATGGTTTCGCGCGCGGCGGTCGGCTGCTCGAAGATCTCCTTGAGCATGAAGTGCTTGTAGCCGGCCTTCTCGGCCATGATCGGATCCCAGAGGACGCGCTGCGTCGCCTTGGAGACCGGCCGGCCGAAGAAGTCGGTGAACTGCCACGCCCGTGCGCGTGATGACCGCCATCTCCTCGTCGCCGAGGAACACGACGTCGCGCGTGTGGCTCAGGATCGCGGGGATGTCCGACGCGACGAAGAACTCGCCGTCGCCGAGACCGACGACGATCGGCGGGCCGTTGCGCGACGGTGACGATCTTTTCCGGATCGTCGGCCGAGATCAGCACGAGCGCGAAGAGGCCGCGCATCAGCATCAGCGCGCGCCGCACGGCGTTCTCGAGGCCGTCGTCCTTCATCTCGCGCTCGACGAGGTGCGCGACGATCTCGGTGTCGGTCTCGGTGACGAACGTGTGCCCCTGGCGCTGCAGCTCCTGCTTCAGATCGAGATAGTTCTCGATGATGCCGTTGTGGACGACGACGATCTTGCCGGTGCAGTCGCGGTGCGGATGCGCGTTCTCCTCGGTCGGCCGGCCGTGCGTCGCCCAGCGCGTGTGCCCGACGCCGTAGTCGCCCGTGAGCGGCGCCGAGCCGATCACCGTCTCGAGGTTCGACAGCTTGCCGGCGCTGCGGCGCAGGTCGATCGCACCCGTTGCGGACGACCGCCACGCCCGCCGAGTCGTAGCCGCGATATTCCAGCCGCCGCAGCCCCTCGATGAGGACCGGGACGACGTCCTTCGGTCCGATGTAGCCAATGATTCCGCACATTGCTTACTCCGCTGCCGGAGTCGTTCGATCGCCTCGAGTGCTCTCGCCTCTTCTGCCGTTTCTCTTCTGCTCGACCCAGCCTTCGATGTTGCGCTGCTTGCCGGCGCTGACCGCGAGCGCGCCGGCGGGCACGTCTTCGCGAACCGTCGTGCCGCTGCCGACGTAGGCGCCTTTGCCGATCGTGACCGGCGCGATCAGCTGCGAGTCGCTGCCGATGAACGCGCCGTCTTCGATTCGCGTCGTGTTCTTCTTCTCGCCGTCGTAGTTGCACGTGATCGTGCCGGCGCCGATGTTCACGCGCTCGCCGATCACCGCGTCGCCGAGGTACGCGAGGTGCATGCGACTTCGAGCCGCGGCCGAGGACGGTGTTCTTCAGCTCGACGAAGTTGCCGACTCGCGCGTCTTCGGCGACGTCGGCGTGCTGGCGCAGGTGCGCGAACGGACCGACGATGGCGCCGCTCGCGACCGTCGAGTCGGTGATGACGCAGTGGTCGAGAATCGTGACGCCGGTCACCGATCGTCGAGCTCACGATGCGCACGCCGCTGTGCATTTCGCGACCCGGCGCCGATCGTCGTCGCGCCTTCGATCGTGACGCCGGGATGGATGATCGTGTCGGCGCCGATCTGCACGTCGCGGTCGATGTAGGTCGGTCGCCGGATCCTCGATCGTGACGCCGAGCGCCATCAGCTCGCTGTTCTTCTGCTGCCTCATCGATCCGGCTCATCTCTGCGAGCTCGCTGCGGCTGTTGATGCCGCGGATCTCGTCGGCGTTCGCCGACCGTCACCGTTTCCACGACCGCGCCCGTTCTGGCGGAAAATCGACACCAGATCGGGCAGGTAGTACTCACGCTTGAGCGTTTTCCGCGGCAATTTGTCGGACCGCGTCAAACAAGCCGTCGAGTGCAAACGCGTAAATGCCGGAGTTGATTTCGCGGATCGTCCGCTCGGCTGGACTCGCGTCGCGCTCCTCGACAATACGTGCAATCTCCCGGCCGGAACGGACGATTCGGCCGTAGCCGTGTGGATTCGTCGACGTTCGCGGTCACGACCGTCGCCGCAGCGCCGGCTCGTCGTGTGGCAATCCACCAGCGCTTCGAGCGTTTTCGGCGACAGACAGCGGCACGTCGCCGGACAGCAGAACCAGCGTGCCGGTCGCGCCGCCGAGCGCCGGTTCGGTGGTCAGCAGGGCGTGGCCGGTGCCAAGTTGTGGCTCCTGCACCACAAACGTGAGCCCGGCGTGCGCTCCAAGCGCCGACCGTCAGGCGTCCGCCTGGTGGCCGATGATCGACAACAGTCGACGCAGGGCGCAGCGAGCCCGCCGCGCCGCAGCACGTGCTCGATCATCGGGGCGCCGCACGACCTGGTGCAGCACTTTGGGAACGCGCGGACTTCATGCGCGTGCCCTTGCCGGCCGCGAGGACGACGACGTGAACGTCAGCCATTACGGCTCGATTATCGTCGCTGTTTTCGGTCCGAACCGGTCGACGGCAGCGCGATCCGCGGGCGCTGGACGGCGTTTCGAGCGCGGTGCGGAACGCATCGTCGTCGCGGAGCGGGCTCGAGGTCGGGGTCGGTTCGCGCGAGCGCCGCGATTCTCGGGATTGAGCGCGATCGCGCGCTCGAGATGGGCGATCGCTTCGGCGAGTTCGCCGCGCTGCGCGTGCGCGACGGCGAGCATGTAGAGCGCGTGGTCGTTGTCGGGGTCTTCGTCGCGGACCAGGCGCAGATGCGCAATCGCCTCGTCGTACCGGCCGCCGTTGATGGCCAGGGTCGAGGCGTAGAGCCGTTCTCGATCGTCTGCGGCGCGTCTTCGCGCGGCGTCGCCTGTCGCTGGCAGATGTTCAGGTACAGCCGGACGCGCTCGTGCAGCTCCTTTTCTTCCGGATATTGGCGGAGAACCGATTCGAGCAGGCGTTGCGGCGGCCGTGTAGTCGTGGCGCTGCAGCGCCTCGAGGCCGCGCTCGTAGAGGGCGACGGCCTCGACGTAGGTGGTTCGCCGCTGAGGCGCGGCAGTCGGGCGTTTTCGTCGGGCGCGGTGGCTCGTACGGACGACAGGCGAGGAGGCCTTCGTTGTTTTTGGCGGCGGACGCCGCTGTTTCGCCATGGGACCTCCACGCACTGCGGAGGGGCTCGTCTTTCTGCGTCTGGAGCGGCGGGTAAAGTAACAGAAGGTCAGCGGCGGGTCAAGCGGCCGAGTCCAGCGGTTCGGGCCGGACGCCGCAGGTTGGTCATTCAGCCGATTTCTTCGCGCTCTCAATGGCTGCGTAGACGGCGTTCGCGGTAAGGTCGATGCTTCTTTGCGAGCGCGGCCACGACGCGCCGCCTCGTCATACCTGGTTAATTTGGTCATATCACCAAATTCAGCAGCTATAGATGCTGGCGAGGGCGGTGCGGTGCTCGCATATTCTAGTCATTTGACCAATATCGAGAACCGACGGTGAATTCACCTCTTGGCTCGCCGATCGCTGCCAGGACGGCGATAATCGTGCCGCGCAGACAACTCCTCATGGCTCTTCGTCAGTTCTCGGCCGACGCACAATCGGTCGATCGCCATATTTAGCGGCGATCTCTTGAAGCGTGGCCTGAATCCGATGCGGCGCCTCAAAAAAGACGACGACGCCGCCAGCCGCCCCGAGGTCACTCGAACCATTGAATGCGGTCTTTTGACCTAGTTGGGGGAAAGCCAAAGAACGCGAAGCGGTCGGCGTCAAACCCCGAGGCCGCGAGCGCGGCGATGGCGGCATTCGGTCCCGGAACCGGTTCCACCCGGATCCCGGCCTCAATCGCCGCCTGGACGAGGTGTCCGACCTGGATCAGAGACCGTCGGCGTGCCGGCATCGGACACGAGGGCGATGTGCTCGCCGCGCTCGAGCCGCTCGATGAGCGACCGCGCTTTGGCCGCCTCGTTGTGCTCGTGAAGGCTCGTCGTCGGCGTGGTGATCGCGTAGCGCGCGAGCAGGTGGGCGGTGCGCCGGGTGTCTTCGGCCGCGATCACGCTCACCTCGCGCAAGAACGCGCAGCGCGCGCGCGGTGATGTCTTCGAGGTTGCCGATCGGCGTCGCGACCACGAAGAGCGTGCCGGGCATCGGACGAGCGGCTTTATTGTACCATTGGCAGATCTTAGGGTCACAGCTCGTCCGGCCGGGCCGGACGCCACGATAGTTGAACGCTTTCCATGATCGTTTCCGAACCGCTCCCGCATTTCGTCGACGACCTGCTCGGTTATCTCCACGAGACGCATCCCACGCACGCGACGCTCGACGGCGTCCACACGCACGACGATCTGCTCGAGGATCTGAGCCGCCAGGGCGTCGAAAGCGAGACGCACGCGCTGGCCGGGTACCTGCGGCGCCTCGACGAGATCAACCGCGACGGCGCTGACCGACATCGAGCGGCTCGAGCACCGCATGCTCACGGCGCACATCAAAGGCGCGCATGTTCGAGCTCGAGGAGGTCCGGACGTGGGAGAAGAACCCGCAGTATTACTCCGACATTCTCGCGTCGAGCCTCGCCGGCCAGGCGCTCTTCACGCATGCGCCCGCGCCGGAGCGCGCCCGCCGCGTCCTGTCGAAGCTGCGCCAGACGCCGCGCCTGATCCAGGCCGCGCGCGACAACATCAAGGAACCGCCCGGCATCTTCGTCAAGGTCGGCATCGAGACGATGCGCGGCGCGCTCAAGTTCATCGACGAGGATCTGCCGCGCGCGTTTTCGAACGTGGACGACCTGCACCTGCTCGGCGATCTCGCCGACGCGCAGACCGAAGCGGCGCAGGCGGTCGGCGTCGTACATCGAGTATCTCGAAAACGACCTCGCGCCGCAGCGCGCGCGGCTCGTTCCGCCTCGGCCGCGAGCAAGTTCGAGCAGAAGCTGAAGCTCGACGAAGGCATCGGCATGCCGGTCGATCGCCTCCTCGACGATTGCGATGCGCGAGCTGCACGCGACGCAGGAGGCGTTCAAGGCGATCGCCGGCGCGCATGAACGGCGGCGATCCGCTCGCCGCCTGGGCGCGCACGAAGGCGGAGCACCCGGCGCCCGGCGAGCTCGTCGCGGTCGGCGCGCAGCAGCTCGAGGAGCTGCAGACGTTCCTCGAGCGTCAGTCGATCATCACGCTGCCGCCGGGCGAGCCGATCACCGTCGCGCCGACGCCGGATTTCTACCGCTGGTCGTTCGCCAGCATGTGGACGCCGGGCCCGTTCGAATCGAAGCCGACGCGCGCGTACTACTACCTGACCGACGCGGATCCGTCCTGGTCCGCCGAGCGCCAGGACGAGTACCTGCGCGACTACAACTATCCGACGCTCTGGTCGATCTCGATCCACGAGGTCTATCCCGGGACACTTCCTCCACTATCAGCATCTGCGCCGCGTCGAGTCGAAGGCGCGCAAGTCGATCCTGTTCGCGCCGGCGTCGTTCGTCGAAGGCTGGGCGCACTACTGCGAGCAGATGATGATCGAAGCGGGGTTCGGGCGGCAGGACTACGGCATCAAGCTCGGACAGCTCGCCGAATCGCTCATCCGGCTGGCGCGCTTCGTCGTCGTGCATCAAGCTGCACGCCGAGGACATGTCGGTCGAGCAGGGCGTGCGCTTCTTCCGCGACGAAGCGTTCATGGAGGAAGCGAGCGCGCGCCGCGAAGCCGAGCGCGGCACCTTCGATCCGACGTATCTCGTCTACAGCGTCGGCAAGCTGATGCTGCTGAAGCTGCGGCAGGACTACAAACAGCAGCAGGGCAAGTCGTTTTCGCTGCGGACGTTTCACGACACGCTGCTCTCGCAGGGCACCGCGCCCTTCTGGCTGCACCGGCAGCTGATGCTCGGCGAAGAAGGGCGACCTGCTCGAGTAAGGACCGATGCCGTTGTACGAGTACCAGTGCGAGCAGTGCGGCCACCGGTTCGAGCAGATCCGGAAGTTCTCCGATCCGCCGCTCGAGGAGTGTCCGAAGTGCGGCGGCAAGTGCGCAAGCTGATGTCGTCGCCAGCGATTCAGTTCAAGGGCACCGGCTGGTACATCACCGACTACGCGAAGAAGGATCAGGTCGCGTCGACCAAGTCGGGAGGAATCGAAGGACGGGCGACAGCAAGAACGCGACCGAGTCGAAGTCCGACGCCAAGAGCGACGCGAACGACACGAAACCAAGACGGAAACGAAGAGCGAATCGAAAACCGAAACGAAAAGCAGCACCTAGCGCGATCAGACCGGCCGCTTCACGTTCATCCTCGTCAGGTACTCCGCGAATTTATCCGCCAGATCCGGCCGCTTGAGCGCGAAGTACACGACGGCTTTGAGGAATCCGAGCTTGTTGCCCGTGTCGTGCCGCACGCCTTTCACTTCGCACGCGTAGATCGGCCGCGACTTGACGAGCTCGCGAAGGCCGTTCGTCAGCTGAATCTCGCCCGTGCGATCGCTCTTGGTCTTCGCGAGCGCCGGGAAAATATCCGGCGTGAGGACGTAGCGACCGATGATCGCCAGATCTGACGGCGCCTCCTCCTTCGGCGGCTTTTCGACGAGATCGCGCACCTGGAAAATCCCCTCGCCGAGCCGCGCCGAGGGATCGCGGCACGATCACGCCGTAGCTCGAGATCTCGTCGTGCGGCACACGCTCCACCGCGAGCACGGGCCCGTTCACCTTGTGGAACACGTCGATCAGCTGCTTCATCGCCGGCGGGTCCGCATCGATCACATCGTCGCCGAGGATGACCGCGAAGGGCTCGTCGCCGACGAGCTCGCGCGCGACGAGCACCGCGTGCCCGAGGCCGAGCGGTTCGCCCTGGCGGACGTAGGCGAAGTTGATCAGGTTCGAGATCTTGCGGATTTCAGCGAGCTGATCGCGCTTGCCGCGCGCTTCGAGGAAGCTTTCGAGCTCGATCGACACGTCGAAATGGTCTTCGATCGCGTTCTTGCCGCGTCCCGTCACCAGGATGATGTTGTCGATCCCGGAGGCGACCGCCTCTTCGACGCCGTACTGAATGATCGGCTTGTCGACGAGCGGCAGCATTTCTTTCGGCTGCGCTTTGGTCGCCGGAAGGAAGCGCGTGCCCAGGCCGGCGGCGGGAAAAACGGCTTTGCGGACGTGATTCGTTGGCGTTGTCACGAGTCGAATGGTAGCAGAGGACTCGGGCCCGGCACGAATGTAGAATTGAGCGCTGAGGTTGCATGCTCGATCCGATATTCGTCCGCGACAACATCGACGTCGTCCGGACCGGACTCAGAAACCGCGGGCTCGATCCGGACAAGGCGCTCGAAGCGATCGCCACGCTCGAAACGGCGCGGCGCCGGCTGATCCCGGAGATCGAGGCGCTCAAACGCCTGCAGAACACGTCAGGCGACGAGATCGCACGCGCGAAGCGGCAGGGTCTCGACACCGGCGCCCGTGCAGGACGCGAATCGTACGCGGGCGCAGCAGATCAAGCAGCTCGGGATTCAGCTCGACTCGATCGAGCACCAACGGGAAGCCGCGCTCGTCGTGCTGCCGAACCTGCCTCACGAGAGCGTGCCGGCCGGCAAGAGCGCGGCCGACAACGTCGAGGTGCGGCGCGCCGGTGAGCCGCCGAAGTTCGACTTCGATCCGCAGCCGCATTGGGATCTCGGACCCGCGCTCGGCATCATCGACTTCGAGCGCGCGACGCGGATCGCCGGCGCGCGCTTTTCCGTGCTGTCGGGCGCCGGTGCGCGGATGGCGCGCGCGCTCATCAACTTCATGCTCGACATGCACACGCGCGAGCATGGCTACCGCGAGATCGAGCCGCCGTTCCTCGTCAACAGCGCGACTCTCTACGGAACCGGGCAGCTGCCGAAATTCGAGCAGGACCTGTTCAAGATCGCAGGCGACTGGGACCTCTATCTGGTGCCGACGGCCGAAGTGCCGCTGACGAACCTCCACCGCGGCGAAATCCTCGACGGCCGCGAGCTGCCGATCCGCTACACGGCGTACACGCCGTGCTTTCGAAGCGAGGCCGGCTCGTACGGGCAGGATGTGCGCGGGTTGATCCGCCAGCATCAGTTCGACAAGGTCGAGCTCGTCGCGCTCACCACGCCGGAACACTCGTACGAAGAGCTCGAACGCCTCACGGCGAATGCCGGAGCAGGTGCTCAAGCGGCTCGAGCTGCCGTATCGCACGATGATGCTCTGCACGGGAGACCTCGGCTTCGCCGCCGCAAAAACATACGACATCGAAGTGTGGTTGCCGAGCCAGAACACGTATCGCGAGATCTCGTCCTGCAGCAACACGGAGTCGTTTCAGGCGCGCCGCGCGAACATCAAGTTCCGCCCGAACGGCAGCGGCAAGGCGGAGTTCGTCCACACGCTGAACGGGTCGGGCCTCGCGGTTGGTCGAACGTTGATCGCCATCCTGGAGAACTATCAGCAGAAGGACGGATCGGTGGCGATTCCGTCCGCTCTCAGGCCGTACATGGATGGCCGGGAAGTGATCGAGCGTCGGCCGGCTACTTCTTGAACAAGCCGCTCAGTCCCTTCTTCAACGCTTTCTGTGCTTCCTCTGTTGCACGATTGGTGAGGGCCCGCTTGGCCATGCTCGCGACGTCGATCCGAACCTGCGGAGCGCTCGCCGTACCGGTGATCGTCGCGGGCAAGGTGACGCGCCCGCCTTCCTGCGTGTAGCGAACGAGATCACGCCCGGCCTGTTTCGACAGCTCGTCCGACAGCTGCACCTGACCCGGCAGATCGATCGCGCTGCCATCGAGGCGCATCGTGCCGGCCGCCGCAAGCAATAAGTCTTTTGATTCGAAGCGCAGGTCCTGCGTGCTTGCCGATCCGTTCGCGATCGTGAACGTCGCGCCGAGTTTCGTGAACGGCTCATCTCTCGTGCCGCCCGACCCTGACGCGTCGGCACGGCCGGAGGTCGCGATCACCACGCTGCGAATCAGCCCGAGATTCTTGATGGCCCCATCGACGATGTCGACGCGCGCGGTTCCGCGGGCCGTTTTCATCACCGACGGAGCATCCATGCCGCGGCCAGCGAGGTTAAGCCTTCCCGAGAGTCGGCCGCTAATGGTGCCCGGACTTCCGGCAAACGCCGCGGCCGCCGCCGTGTCGACGCCGGAAAGCGCCGCATTCAATTTGAAATCCGGCACGGCGGCGAGCGTGAATACCAGCGATCCGTCGTAGCGGCCGCCGAACACGCCGAAACTCATCGGCGCGAGCGTCATTGCCTCGGATGTGACCCGTGCTTTCCCGGTCAATCGATCGAGCGTCAATGCGCCCATCGTCGCTCGCGTCGCCTCGAGCGAGACGCCGATGTTCATCGGGACGGCAACGCTCCGTCCGGCGCTTCGGTTCGCCGCGTGCGCGGGCGAAGAACGCGAAGGGCTCGACGCGATCCCCGCGCCGTTGGCGAAATCGTTCGCGAACGCCAGCAGCTGATCGAAGTTGAGCGCGCCGGCCTTGATGGCGATGTCGCCAACCGGACCGGACACATCGGTGATGCGACCGCTGACATCGATTCGGGCTTTGTCGGCGACGAGCGCCACCTTCTTCAGCGTCAGCGCGTTGCCTTCCGGCACCACCTCCACATCTCCCGTCAACGTTCGTCCACCGCTGACAATCTCAACGTCGTGAAGCGCGACGACATCGATCGAGACGATCTCGACGGGCGGTTTGCTCGACGACTCCGATGTCGACGCGTTGCCGAGCGAGAAGGCGGGCAATGGCAGCTGCACGAGAGCACCCGAAAGCTCCAGCCGCGCGTGTTCGATGCGCCGCGAGAGCAAGGCGGCGAAATCCGTCGCCGACATGCAGCTTCTGAACCCGAATTCGCGCAGGCTTGCCGATGGTCACGTCGCCGAGGTTCACCGTCACACGTGGATAAATCGTGGCGGCGATACTTCCGACCTCGACGGGCTGCCCAAGCGATTTCGACAACTGCTCGGCCAGCGCCGTGCGCACGCTGTCCTGCGCGAAGACGGACCTCGCCCAGACGAAGAGGCCGATCGAGAGGACGAGAAACAGAAGGACCGCGCCAAGCAGGATTTTCTTGAGCATGACAAATTGTAGGGTCGAATGTACGCGCGTGGGACGAACAATCCCACCAACGGGCAGTTCATCAGCCGGTGAAGCGCGAGCGGTCTGCAATTCAACTGGATTTCTCGATTTGCTGGCGGCGTGCTGGGTACATGTTTTGCCTTACGCGCGGCATCATGGACACGATCATTCACGACGTCCGCGTGTCGATTCGCGCGCTGCTCAATCGGCCCGGATTCACGGTTGTCGCGGTGGCCACTTTAGCCCTCGGTCTCGGCGCGACGACCGCGCTCTTCAGCGTGGTGTACGGCGTGCTGCTTCGACCGCTGCCGTATGCCGAGAGCGAGCGCATCGTGTCGATCTGGCAGACGGCACGCAACAATCCGGGGCCGAACCCCGACGGATCCGTGTCGCACATGAATTTCGTCGACTGGAAACAGGCTGCCGGCAGCCTCGAGGCCGCGGCCCTCTACTCCGCAGCCACGTACGTCGTCAGCGACGCCAACGACGCGGAGGTCGTGCCCGGAGGCGTCGTCTCTCCCGAGTTCTTCAAAGTGTTCGGCGCGAATCTGGTGAAGGGCCGCGCGTTCACGGCAGACGAGGACGTCGTGAACGGCCCGCGTGTGGCGATCGTCGGCTACGGGTTCTGGCAGGAGCGGCTGGGCGGCCGCGCAGATGTGATCGGGTCGTCGATCGAGTTGAGCAGCCGGCGCTATGAGATTGTCGGCGTGGCGCCCGCCGGCTTCGGCTTTCCCCGCGACGCGAGGATCTGGACGCCGATTCAGAGCGACGATGCCGCATGCGGACGGGCATGCGTGTTCCTCAACGCGCTGGCCAGGCTGAAGCCGGGCGTGTCGCCGGCATCGGCACGCCTCGAGATGCAGGCGATTGCCGCGCGGCTCGAGCAAGCCTATCCGGCCGCGAATACCAACACGACGATCGGCCTCGTCACGCTGCAGGATGAAATGGTCGGCGACGTAAGGCCCGCGTTGTTGATGCTGCTCGGCGCGGTCGCGATGGTGCTCTTGATTGCGTGCGCGAACGTCGCAAATCTGCTGCTCGTGCGCGGAGCGGCGCGGCAAGGGGAAATCGCGGTGCGCGCCGCGCTCGGCGCCGGGCGCGCGCGGCTGCTGCGGTTCCTGCTCGCGGAGAGCTTCGTACTCGCCGTCGTCGGCGCGGGCGTCGGTCTGCTCACTGCATGGTGGGGTGTCGACGCGCTCAAGCGGCTCGCGCCTGCGACCATTCCGCGTCTTGGCGACGTCCGGTTCGACGCGTTGACGTTCCTCTTCGCGGTGGGAACGGCCACGATCACCGCGGTGCTGTTCGGGCTGGGCCCGGCAGTGCAGGTGATCGGCGTGCCGCTCGGCTCGCTGCTGGGCGCTCGAGGCGAAACGGCGGGGCGGCATACGCGTTGGAGCCGGACCAGCCTGCTCGTCGCCGAAGTCGCGCTGTCCTTCATGCTGCTCGTCGGCGCGGGTCTCCTGGTGCGTAGCATGATGCGGCTGCAGCAGATCGATCCAGGGTTCCGAGCGGACGGCCTTACGATCTTCACCTTAGCGCTGCCTGGCGCGCGTTATCCGCAAACTGCCGATGTCGTGCGCGGCTTCGACCAAATCGCAGAACGGTTGGCGGTCGCGCCTGGCGTTCAGTCCGTCGCGCGCATTTCGGGGTTGCCGCTAGGACCGTCGGAGAACGTCCAGGATTTCACGCGAGTGGATCGGCCTGCTCCTGCGCCAGGCACCGCGCCAAGCGCGCTGTACCGCGTGGTCGACGCGCCGTACTTCCAGACGATGGGCATTCCGATTCTGAGCGGGCGGGCGTTCTCGCCCAGCGATCGCGCGGGCAATCCGCCGGTCCTGATCATCAGCCGCTTGATGGCGGACCGCTTCTGGCCCGGCGAGAACCCGATCGGCCGCCGCGTGTTGCTCAGCACCGCCATCACGGCGCTGCCGTGGACGATCGTCGGCGTAGCTGCCGACGTCCGCTCGTCGAGCCTTTCGGCACCTCCGCAGCCCGAGATGTACGTGCCTCACGCACAGACCGGCACGCGCGCGATGACGGTCGTCCTTCGGAGTGCACTGCCCGCCGCTGAGGTGCTGTCGGCATCGCGCGAAGCTGTTCGCCGCTTCGACCAGAAGCTGCCGTTGATCCGGCCCGGCAGCGAATCGGCGCTCGTCGCGCGCGAAATGGCGCGGCCGCAGTTCTATCTCGTCCTGCTGGCGTTGTTCGCCGGGGTGGCGGTCGCACTCGCCGCCGTCGGCATCTACGGCGTCGTCGCCTACACCGTTGCGCAGCGGACGCGCGAGATCGGCGTTCGTCTTGCGCTCGGCGCCGAGCCGTCGGAAGTCGTGCGCCTGATCATGTGGGACGGCCTGCGCCCTGCGGCGCTCGGTCTCGTCATCGGCGCCGCCGGTGCGATCGGGGCGGGGCGCGTGATCGCGCGCTTCCTGTATCAGGTCCAGCCGCGCGATCCGTTGACGATGGCGCTCGTCGTCGCGACGGTGATTGGCGTCGTGCTCGTTGCCTGCTTCATTCCGTCGCGTCGCGCGGCGCGTATTCCACCCGCGGTCGCGTTGCGCATGGAATGAATGCCGCGCTTTACGGTGCCGCCCCCGCGTCCGTGGAAAACAGCGTGAGCTCCGGGCCATCGGCGGAGAGGCGCGTCATCCGGCTGAAACGCAATCCAATTTTGTTCAGCAGCTTCATCGACGCGGTGTTGTCGGGATTCGTGATCGCGACGACGCGCGGAAGTTTCAGGACGTCCGTCGCGTGCACTATTACCGCCGCCGCGGATTCGGCGCCATAACCGTGTGACCAGAACACCGGCGCAAACGCGAACCCGACATCGACATCTTCGAGCGAGTCGCGTTTCACGAGACCGCAGATGCCGAGCGGGACGCCGTCGTCCTTGCGCTCGGTCAAATACAGGCCGAAACCGTGCCGTTCGTAGCTCGCGATCTGAGTGGCGATGTACTTGCGCGCATCGTCGAGCGTGCGCACGCCTTTGTCGCCGATGAACCGCAGGAACGAGGGGTCGTTCAACAGCTCGAGGATGAACGGCGCATCGGCGACCGACAGCCGGCGGAGTGTCAGGCGCTCCGTTTCGATCTCGATCACGGGCGTCGCATGTCGCTATCGTGACGGGCAGTTGCGCGCGAGCGGGCGCCAGCCCTCGACGTCTATCATTATCTGGCTCACGTTGGGACTGCCAGCCACGCCGCCACCCGGCGATGAGGGACCGGGGCCAATCCGCACGCCACCACCGATGCCGACACCGTCCGGTTTGAACTGGCCTTTCTTCATCAGCCCGGTGAGTTCGACCATCGACCCCTCGTGAGCTTTGATGTCGGTGATCATTTTCTTCGGCCCGTTCATGCGGATGTGCATCCCTTCGGGAATGTCGACCGTTACTGGCTCGTCCTCCGTCCGGCGGCTCGCCGTGAAGATGTAGCCCTTCGTGCATCCTGGGACAGTGACGCGAACCGAATCCTTCGGCACCGGCTTCGTTTCCTGCGCGGCGACGAGCGCGCTGAACACGGCAATGGCGCCCGCGACCACCACGGCACTCCTCATAGAATCACCACTTCAATTGTGAACCTGTCACACATAAGGAATACAGGCCGACTTTTGACGACGGACAGGCGTCTAACGACAGCGATGCGCGCCGTCACGATCGTGGTCTGCGCGCTCGGGGCGTTGATGACACCGGCGGCCGTTCGAGCCCAGGAGACGCTGTCGGGCGCCACGATTGCGATTACGCGCGCGGCAGGACACATCACGATCGACGGTGATCTGTCCGACGAAGGCTGGCAGCACGCGACGCGCATCGATCGATGGTATGAGACGCAGCCGAGCGACAACACGGAGCCCAAGGTCAAGAACGTCGGCTACCTCACCTTCGACGATCATTTTCTTTACGCCGCGTTCGAATTCGAGGATCCTTCGCCGGCGTCGATTCGTGCCCCGTTTGCAGATCGCGACAATATCGGCAACGGCTACAACGACTACGGCGGCATCCTGCTCGACGCGCGCGGCACCGGTACGACCGGAGCTCTTTACGTCGTCACGCCCCGGAACATTCAATACGACTCGATCATCGACGATTTCTCGGGCGAGGATTCGTCGCCCGATTTCTTCTGGGACTCTGCCACGAAGGTCACCGACCACGGCTGGACGCTCGAGATGCGGATACCGTTTTCGTCGATCCGCTACCGGAACGTCGATCCGCAGACGTGGCACATCATGCTGTACCGAAATTATCCGCGCAATTATCACTATCAGTTCTTCTCGGCTCGTCTGCCGCGCGGCGGCAACTGCTTCGTCTGCCGCGCGAACCTGCTGACCGGTCTGGAGCATCTGCCGGCCGGCGGCCACCTCGTCGCGGCCCCGTTCGTTACGGCTGCCGATCTGGCGCAGCCGACCGGCGACCTCGGCGCGCCGCTCGCGCCCGGCACTGTCAGCGGGCACGCCGGTATCGACGTCAAATATCTGCCGAACGCCGACAACGCGCTCGACCTCACGATCAAGCCGGACTTCTCCCAGGTCGAATCCGACACGGCGCAGATCGCGACGAATCAGCGCTTCGCGCTCTTCTTTCCGGAGAAGCGTCCATTTTTTCTCGAAGGCATCGATCTCTTCGCGACGCCGATTCAGGCCGTCTACACGCGCACGATCACCGCTCCCGTCGCCGGCGGACGCATCACGGGCAAGGAGAGCGGCCTTCGCTACACGGTGCTGGTCGCCGACGATGCGGGCGGCGGGAGCGCGGTGATTCCCGGCGCGACGAATTCGTCGCTCGCCTCGATCGATTTCGGATCGACGGTGTTCGTCGCGCGGGTCAAGCGCGATTTCGGGCTGTCGTTCCTGAGCATGCTGGCCACCGATCGCGAACATCACGACGGCCAGGGGTTCAACCGCGTGGTCGGCCCAGATTTTCAGTGGCGGCCGGCATCGTCCGACGTCGTGGCGGGGCAGTGGCTCTTCAGCGATACGCAGACGCCGACGCATCCTGAGCTCGTCGACGAATGGAATGGACAGGCGCTGCGCGGCCAGGCCGCGACGATTCTATGGAACCACAACACGACGCACCTCGATTGGTCGGGAACGTACAAAGACATCAGCAGTGGCTTCCGCGCGGACACCGGCTTCGTGCCTCAGGTGGGCTATCGCGAGGTGGACGCGTCCGGCGGATGGACGTTCCGGCCGACGAACTTTTTGTCGCGGCTGCGCACGTTCATCAACGTCGCCCAGCAGATCGATCGGTCCGGCTCGATCATCAGCCGCGATCTGCAGCCGGTGATCGGGATGGACTCGAAGCTGAATGGCTTCATGCAGTTTCGTCTCATCTCCGATCGCATCCGCACGCCCGGCGGCGTGCTCATCGATCGGCAGCAGTTCGGCTACTTCCTGCAGTTCAGCCCATCGCAGATCTTCGCGCAGATTTCGGCGAACGGAACGGTCGGCCAGGACATCGACTTCGACAACTCACGGCACGGCCGGGGACCGACGATCAATCTGAGCGCGACGCTGCGCCCGACCCAGCATCTCGAGCTCGCGCTCGTCCAGAATGAGCAATGGCTGAACGTGGACGACGCGGCCGGTGTGTCGCGCCGCCTGTTCAATGCGCGCGTGTCGCGCGTGAAAGGCACGTACACGTTCACCGCGCGCCTCTTTGTCCGAACGATCGCACAGTACGTAGCGACGGATCGCGATCCGTCGCTCTACATCGATCAGGTCGACGCAAGGTCCGGCGACTTCAGCGGCTCGATTCTGTGTGCGTACAAGGTGAACTGGCAGTCGGTGATGTATGTCGGTTACGGCGACGATCGAGAGCTGACGTCATCGTCTGCGGCGCCGCCGCAACCCGGCGCGTTCGTGCCGGGGAGCCATCTCGCGCCGCTCGATCGGCAGTTTTTCGTGAAGATATCGTACGCGTTTCAGCGCTAGTCGATTCCGTCCGTCCGCCTAAAGGCGGACGCTACATCGGCGTCGCGCGACCGGTCTCGAGCGTTTTCCATTTTGACGTAGCGCGAGGCTTCAGCCGAGCTGAGGATACGCGCGACAATGTTGGACGCTCGGCTGAAGCCTCGCCCTACATCCATGTGGAAATCGCGCTAGTTCAGGCGACTCCCCATGCAGGCGATATCGCAAGCGTGCTGGCGATCGGGCGGAGCGCTCGCTTCGCAGCTGGCCGGGTGCGGCGCAAGTCGGCGAGCCGCTGCACGAGGTCCAGTGAATATGCGCCGTCTCGCGCCTCTTTGCGCATCAGAGTAAACGCCGTCGTCTTCGTCATGGCTTTCCGATACGGCCGATCGGTCGTCAGCGCGTCGAACACGTCGGCCACTGTCACGATCTGCGCCAGCAATGGAATCTGGTCGCCCGCGAGCCCGTCAGGGTAGCCGGTGCCGTCGAGCCGCTCGTGGTGATGACGAACGATCGGCCGCACGGCGTCGAACGATCGTACGGTCCGGCAAAGGTCGTCGCCGATCTTCGGATGACATTTCATCAGCTCGTACTCGCGTGGAGTGAGACGCGACTTCTTGAGCAGCACGCGATCCGGAATCGCGATCTTGCCGATATCGTGGAGGAATCCGCCGCGATAGAGCGCATCGAGATCGCTCTGTTCCAGATGAAGGCTGGCGCCGAGCTCGGTTGCGTACCGCGCCAACCGCTCACAGTGGCCTTCGGTGCGTGGGTCGCGTGCTTCGATGATCCGCCCGAGCGTCAGGAACAGTGCTTCGGCCGATTCGAGTTCGTCGGTGAGCCGCTTCATTCGGACAAGCGACTGAATGCGCGCGCTCAATTCTTCCGTGTCGATCGGTTTCGCGAGAAAATCGTCGGCGCCCGCCGCCATCCCGGCGAGGCGCGCGTCGCGCTGATGCATACCGCTCATCAGCACAATCGGAATCAATCGTGTCGTCTGATGCCGTTTGAGTTGGACGCACACGTCGAGCCCCGAGAGATCGGGCATGACAACGTCCAGGAGGACGGCGTCGGGGAGCTGCTCCTTGGCGATGTCGATCGCCTCCCGACCGCTGGTGGTTGTGCAGACGTTGTATTGGGAGCGTTGCAGAAGGTCCCGCAGTCCGAAAAGATTGGGCTCGTGATCGTCGACGACGAGAATCGTTGCCGGTCGTTTCATCGCGCCTCCGGCGCGATGCTCATCAAACCCGACACCAGCTTTTCCCGTTTTTGCATACATCCGAACCGTCTGAGGCGACAATCATTTGCGGGGAAGGGTGTCCGTGCGTGTTCAGAAGCAGCTCACCCGTATGTAGGAACTCAGAACGGCAGAGCATGCACATGTTACGCTTCTGCGGTCCAGCTCAACCGTGACACGCCGTCGCCTTTCCCGGAGAATTACAAAAATGATCGGCCCTTACAAACCCCGTACGTTCTGGTTGCTCGCCTCACTCTTCGCTTTCGCGCCCGGCGTGTATGTCGGCGAGCGGTTCGTACGCGTGGCGGCGCAGACCGCTGACGCCGGGCTGGCGCTCGATCCCGCGATCCTCAACGCATACAAGTGGCGGAGCATCGGTCCCGCGCGCGGGGGGCGCTCTATCGCGGCTTCCGGCGTAAAGGGACGCAAGAACGAAGCGTACTTTGGAGCGGTTGGCGGCGGCTTGTGGAAGACGACCGACTACGGCAGCAGTTGGGCGCCGGTGACTGACGGACAGATTCACAGCGCGTCGGTCGGTGCGGTCGCGGTGTCCGAATCGAACCCCGACATCATCTTCATCGGCATGGGCGAGTCGTGCATCCGGGGCAACATCCGGCCGGGCGATGGCGTCTACAAGTCGAGCGATGCCGGCAAGACATGGGCACACGTCGGCTTCAGCGACTCCGACGCGATCTCGAAGATTCGCATCCATCCCACGAATCCCGACATCGTCTTCGCGGCAGACTTCGGCAAGTACGGCGGCCCGAGCGCGGAACGCGGCCTGTTCAAGAGCACGGACGGCGGCGCGCATTGGAAGAAAGTGCTGTTCCGCGACGACAAGACCGGAGCCGTCGACGTCGAGATCGACCGCCGCGATCCGAACGTGATGTTCGCCGCGCTATGGGAGGCGTACCGCGTCGAGTATCAGATGTCGAGCGGCGGGCCTGGCAGCGGGCTGTTCAAGTCGACCGACGGCGGCGACACATGGAAGGAGATCACGCGCGCGCCAGGCATGCCGCAGGGGCTCGTCGGCAAAATCACCGTTGGTATCTCCGGCGCCGACTCGAATCGCGTTTACGCCCTCGTGGAGAACGAGAAGGGCGGCCTCTTCGTCTCCGACGACGCAGGCGGCTCGTGGAAACTGGTGAACGACGGCCGCAACATTCGGCAGCGGGCGTTCTACTACTCGCATGTGTTTGCCGATCCCAAGGACAAGAACACCGTCTACATGCTCAACACGAGCGCGTTTCGATCGATCGACGGCGGCAAAACGCTGACGACGATCGGCCGAGGCACGCATGGCGATCACCACGACCTCTGGATCGATCCAGACGATCCTCAGCACGTCGTCCTCGCAAACGACGGCGGGGGCACCGTGACATACAACGTGGCGTCGCGGCAGCGGACCTGGTCGGCGCAGGAGTTCGCGACGGGCCAGTTCTATCACGTCATCACGACGAAGCATTTGCCATATCACGCGTGCGGCGCGCAGCAGGACAACTCGACGATGTGCGTGCCGAGCAACACCGGCGCCGGCGGCAAGGGCGAATACTGGCCCGAAGGCGGCTTCGCCGGCGGCGGCGAAGAAGGCAGCAATCCACCAGTTGCGGCGTATCCGGTCGGCGGCAGCGAAGACGGCTACATCGCTCCCGACCCCAAGGACGTCGACGTGTTCTTTGCCGGCGCAAACAATGGCGCGTTCACCACGCGGCTGAATCGGCGAACCGGCGACCAGAAGGAAGTGGGTGCGTATCCGCGCTTCTTCTCCGGCGAGCCGTCGAGCGCCGTGAAAGAGCGATGGCAGTGGACATTCCCGATCATCTTTTCCTACGTCGATCCGAACGTTCTGTATCTGTCGTCCCAGCGCGTCTGGCGTTCGACCGACGATGGGCAGACGTGGGCGGCGATCAGCGGCGACCTCACGCGTCACGATTCGAAGACGATGCAGGAATCCGGCGGGCCGATCACGCACGACATGAACAGCCCCGAAATTTACGCGACGGTGTTTGCGCTCGCGCCGGGCAAGACCGACGTCAACATCCTGTGGGCTGGCTCCGACGATGGCGTGCTGAACGTGACCCGCGACGCAGGTAAGGCGTGGACGAACGTGACGCCGAAAGACATGCCCGATTTCGGACGCGTCAGCCAGATCGACGGTTCCAGGTTCGATCCCGCCGCTGCCTATGTCGCCGTGAAACGTCCGCTCCTCAACGATCACGCGCCGTATATTTTCCGCACACACGATTTCGGCAGAACGTGGACGAAGATCGTCAACGGCATTGGCGCGGCCGATTTCGTCCACACGGTCCGTGAGGATCCGACGCGCAAGGGGATGCTCTACGCCGGCACCGAGCACGGGATTTATGTGTCGTACGACGACGGCGATCATTGGCAGTCGTTGCGGCTGAACATGCCCGACTCGCCGGCGGTGGATCTGTGGGTCGAGGCGAACGACCTCGTCGTGACGCTGCACGGGCGCGGCTTCTGGATTCTCGACGACATCGCGCCGCTGCGGCAGTACGCGACGACGCCGACGCAGAGTGACGTCCGGCTCTTCAAGCCGGCCGACGCGATCAGGTCTGTCGCGCCGGTGATGATCGACTACTGGCTGAAGAAGCCGGCTCAAAACCTGACGCTCGAGATTCTGGACGCACAAGGCTCCGTACTCCGCACGTACAAAGGAGTCGCGCCGAACGCCAAAGATGCACCAGCAGCGGCGGCCGATGCGCCGAAAGCGTCCGATGCGGCAAAGGCAGCCGATGCACCGAAGGGAGCCGATGAGCCGCCAGAAGAGGACGCGCCGCGGAAGCCGAAACCGCCGTCGATGGCGGCGGGGTTGAATCGTTTCGCGTGGGATATCACATCGGAGCCGGTTCAGTCGTTTCCTGGCATGGTGCTGTGGGGCGCGTCAGAGAACGGACCGACGGTGCTTCCCGGCGCCTATCAGGTGCGCCTCACTGTCGACGGCAACGCGCAATCGCAGCCCGTCGCGGTAAGGAAGAACCCGCTGCGTACCGTGAGCGACAGCGATCTACAGGCGCAGTACGAGCTCGAGAGCCAGATTCGCGACAAGGTGAACGAAGCCAACGGCGCCGTGATTCAGATCCGGCGCATCAAAAAGGAAGTTGCGGATCGCCTGGCGGCGAAAAACGACGGCGACCTCCGCGCGATTGCCAACCGGCTCACACGCCAGCTGACCGAAGTCGAAGAGGATGTCTATCAAGTGCGGAATCAGAGCAATCAGGATCCGCTCAACTTTCCGATCAAGATCAATAATCGCCTCGCCTCGCTGCTGCGCGCGGTCGAAACGGGCGACGGGCGACCGACCGGAAACGCTGTGCCGATCTTCAACGACATCAAACTGGAACTGAAGGCGCAGACCGACAGGCTGCAGCAGGCGCTGACGACGGACCTGCCGCGGTTCAACCAGCTCGCGCAGAAGCTCGGATTACAACCCGTCGTCGAGAAACAGTAAAAAAGTGGAGGATCATTTGACGCGTTGCACACGATCACGCCGAGTTTTGTTCGCTGCACTCATATTCGCGTTGTTTTGCCCGCGCCACGCATCAGCGCAGGGTTACGGACTCTACGAGCAGAGCACGTGCATGATGGGCCGCGCGGGCGCCGGCGTCGCCGCGCCGTGCGACGACGGGTCGAGCATGTTCTTCAATCCAGCCGGCCTCGCTGCCGAGAAGACCGTCGTCGTCAGCGCCGGCGTGACCGGGATTGCGCCGCGCGGCACGTTCACGAACTCGACCACGGCGCGTGTCAGCACGCTGAACAGCGACACGTTTGCCGCCCCGACGGTCTACGCCGCGGCGCCGGTCGGCGGAGGCGTCGTGGTTGGCGTCGGCGTTTTCGCGCCCTACGGCCTCACGACCGACTGGCCGACGACGAGTGAAGGGCGGTTTCTCAGCTACAAGAGCTCGGTCAAGAGCATCTACGTTCAGCCGACGATTGCGGTGCGTCTCGGTCACGCGATGATCGGCGGCGGCATCGACATCACGCACACGAGCCTGGAACTGAGGCGTCGAGTCGATCTCTCGTCGCAGCCAATCACCGGGACGCCGCTGACCTTTGCGGCGCTCGGCGTGCCGCGCGGGACCGATTTTGCCGATGTCGACCTCACCGGCGCGGCAACACACGTTGGTGGGCATGTCGGCGTGCTCATCGATGCGAGCGACCGCGTGTCTGTCGGCGCCCGATATCTGTTCCACCAGCAGGTGGCGTTCGACAGCGCGGCGTTCGCGGCGACTCAGATATCGACGGGCCTCACGCTGCCGGTTCCGCTCAGCGCGGCTTTACCGGCCGGGACGCCGATCGATCGCCTTGTCGCCGGGTCGTTCGCCACCGGCGGTCCGCTTTCGAGCCAGACCGCGTCGACAAGCCTGCCGCTGCCCGATCAGGTCGTGCTCGGTGTGGCCGCGCGTCCGACCGATCAACTCCGTCTGATGGTCGACTATCAGTACACGCACTGGTCGATGTTCGATCAGATTGCGATCACGACGCAGTTCGCGCCCGCGTCGGTGACGATCGAGAACTTCAAAGACACGCACGGCATCCGCGTCGGCGCCGATTACCGGCTCGCGGGTGGAATGATGCTGCGCGCCGGCGTGGATGCGCACGCTGCGGCTGCGCCGGATGAATCGGTGACGCCGCTCCTGCCCGAGGCAGGGCGCTGGGAAGCGGCCGCAGGCGTCGGCGTGCCGTTCTCCGGGCATGTTCGCCTCGATCTCAGCTACATGTACGTGCACCAGCAGGATCGCAACGGACGCACGGTGGACAATGGCACCACGCCAACGGTTGCGCTGAACAACGGACTGTTTCACTACTACGCGAACCTGTTCAGCGCCGGCCTCGTCGTGCATTTTTGAGAACGGTCGCGGCTGCGAGGCGTCCGCGAACGTGAATTGAACACGTCATCGAACGGAGACGCCACAACGGATCAGCGGACCGTTCCTGCCGAAATTTCGGCCTATTCCGAGGGCTCTGAATGCTGGCATCCTGTTCGCATTCTCAGGTCAACAGCATGGAGGCACGTATGATTCGAACCGCTCACGTCGGCCGCCTGGCAATCCTCGCCGCCTTCGCGGTGCTCGTCCTGGCGGTCCCCGCTGCGCACGCTGGTCCGCGCGTCTTCATTCAGATTGGCGCACCTGTTCCGGTCGCTCCGATGGTGGTGGCACCGCGAGTCCTTCCACCGCCGTATGCATACGGGACGGTGTGGCGCCCCGGCTACTACAACTGGACCGGCTACGGTTACGCGCTCGTGCCGGGCGCTTGGGTGCGTCCGCCTTATGCCCGAACAGTGTGGGTCGGGCCCCGCTGGGTGCGTGAGCCGCGCGGCGCCTTCTGGGCTCGCGGCTACTGGCGCCGGTGATCCTGTATACGATGTAGCGTCCGCCTTCAGGCGGACGGACGGTGGCCGGCCGGCTGAAGCCGGCCGCTACATCGAGAGGTGTGAGATGCATCGACAATTTCTGGCCGCGTCGTCGCGGCCGGTTTGTTTCTGGCGAACGGCGTGCCCGCATTTCAGACCGCGTCGCCTCCGAGCCTGCCTTATACCGCGGTCCACGATCCACAGTTCGTCAGCGCCGGCGACGCGACGTTCATGAGCGACGACGATCGCGTGATCGGCCTGATGAGCGGCAAGACGGCGAAGGCGTACCCAGCCTCGCATCCTGTCGCAGCACGGGCTCGTCGAAGATCGATCGCCGAAAGGACCGATCGCAATCACCTGGTGAAGCTACTGCAACACGGCCCTCGTGTTCAGGGCCGAAGCCAGGGGCCAGCCGCTCGTGCTGGACAACGCCGGCGTCGTCGGCGGCAACGAAGTGTTCAAGGACCGCGACACCGGCAGCCGCTGGCAGCAGTCGAGTCTCGAAGCGATCTCGGGCCCGCTGCAGGGCGCGCACCTGGAGCTGTATCCGTTCCTGCTCACGAGTTGGCAGGAGTGGCACCGCCTCCATCCCGACACGCTCGTGTTGAAGCCGCTGCCCGGCTACGCGGATCGGATCGCCGAGAAGAACAAGATGATCCGCGAAGGGCTGTCTGGCGAAGGCGCGGCGCCGAAAGACGTCGCCTATCACGACGATCGGCTGAAACCGAAGACGATGATTCTCGGCATCGACGTCGAGGGGGCGAGCAAGGCATTTCCGCTCGAGACCTTGCGGCACGTGCGCGTCGTGAACGATCTTGTCGGCGGCAAGCCGGTGCTCATCGTGCACCAGCCGAACTCCGACACGACCACGGCGTTCGTCGCGCGCTCAGGCGGAAAGACCCTCACCTTCGATGCGGCGAACGCTGAGACATCCGCCATCGTCGATCGCGAAACCGGCTCGCGTTGGAACGCGTACGGCCAATGCGTGTCCGGCCGGCTGAAAGGATCGACGCTCGAGTCGCTGGTGCTCGAACCCGAATACTGGTTCGCCTGGTCCGAGTTTCATCGCGAAACCGCCGTCTTCGCTCCGCCGCTCCGCTGACCGGCCGTGTCGCCGACGGCGCCAGTCGCACGTACAATCGCGGCGGTGGAGAACAGCCCGGCACGTCCGTCGCACATGCCGCCGCAACATCTTGATCGGCGGCGCGCCGTCGGGCTCAGAATCGCAGGCGCGGCGCTCCTCGTCGTCGCGCTCGTGGTTGCGGGCGCCAGGTACACGATACAGACTCGCTCGGCCGAGCCGACGCTGGAAGAACTGATTCCGGGCTCGAACGCCGCGCGGGAGCGGCAGGTCGGCATCCTGATTGGTCCGTTCGGCGTTTCGCTGATCGAGGCTTGGGAGTATCTGCAGCGCCCGGGCATCGAGGCGATGCTGACGGTCGGCGCAGGCGCGATTGTCGCGATTGGGTGCTTCCGTCTCGCCACCCTGCTCGAACGAGCTCCCCTCGACGCGCTGCCATCGGCAGCCGAACCACCGACTCACGAGGGACATGATGTTTGACGTCAGGGTCGACGCGGCCGGCCCGGTATCGAAATCGACCCGGATGCCTGCACCTGCGTCCATATCCGCCGCCCGACCTTGTCGGCCTCCGCAACGACGCGCTCTTCGTCGATCGTCAGAACCTTGCGGTCGCGCATGATGAACTGACCGTCGACCATGCTCGACTCGACGTCCGACGCCTGACCGTTATGGATCCACGCGGAAAGAATCCGCCCGGCGGGCACCAGGTGCGCGCGCCGCGTGTCCAGCACGATCAGGTCTGCTTTCTTGCCGACCGCGAGCGATCCGAGCGCCGCGTCCTGACGCACGGCTCGCGCGCCGCCCTTCGTGGCGTCCTCGAGCATGTCTTCCGGCTGAGGCCGCGTACCCGGAATCGCGTCATTGCGCGAGACGCGCTCCATGAGGAGCGCCACCTTCATGACGCCGAACAGATCGTTGGTGTTGTTGTCGGTGCCGTTCGCAATCGGACATCCCGCCTCCCGCAGTTTCGCGATCGGCGGGTTCACTCCTCGATTCGCGGCCATGTTCGCCTGGTGTGAGATGACCGTGCCGGACCGGCCGAGCAGCCCGATGTCGGTCTCGTCCACGTAGCGGCAGTGCGCGGCGAACAGCCGCGGGCTGAGGAAATCCGCGCGGTCGAGGAACGCCGGAGGACGAACCCCGTGGTGGCGCACCATGAAGTCGACTTCGGGAATGCTCTGCGACAGATGAATCGTGTAGCCGAGGTCGTGTTTCTCGGCGAAGTCGCGGACGGCACGCAGCAGCTCCGGTGACGAGGTCTCGGCGAGGCCGGCCGCGGGAAATACGCTGATGCGCCCCTCCTTCGCGCCGTGCCACTTGGTGAACAGGTCGTTGATGCGCTGAAGCCCCTCGTCCCGCAGCCGGGCGGAGAACCTCGGGCGGTCGCTTCGCGCCAGCCCTTCCTGAGACATGGGCCCGGCCACGTTCTCGGTGTCGCGGATCGACTCGGCGAACACGCAGCGGAGGCCGCTGTCGGCGAGCGCGGGCGCGTTGCGGCCGATGCCCCCGACGTTCTCGACGATGGTCGTGGTCCCGGTTCGTATCGCTTCGAGTGCGGCGACGGTGACCATCAGCGTGCCTTCTTCCCCCTTCAGAAGGCTCGCGGGCTGAATCGGCAGATGTGCGGAGTTTGGAAATCCGAAGTCTTCGTTGAAGCCACGTTCGAGGACCGCCGCCATGTGCGCGTGGCAGTTGATGAGGCCTGGAAGCAGCGCCTTTCCGCGCCCATCGTAGATATGGGCGCCGGGATACCGCGCGAGGATTTCGTCGGTTGGACCGATCGCGACGATCCTGTCGCGCTCGACCGCGAGTGCCACGTCGTCCTGCACAGCATCGGCATTCACGACGGTGACGTGGGAAAAGACGATGGTGGTCGCGCGGGGCGGCGTCTGACCGCGGAGGCCGCTTTGGGCCAGCACGAGCGCGGCCGCGCCGGCCCCGGCTCCGGCGAGCAGCTCGCGGCGGCTCAGACGGGTCGAACGATTGCGGGACGACGAGGGGTCGATCGTCGATCGTGGCATCGCGTGTGGCCTCCGTTCCGGTGTCCGATGCGTTGGTCGTTTATCACATCGGTGGCGGCTACGCGAAAATTTCGTTGTACTGGCTATCGCCGCGGCAGGCAGTTTTCGCGGATAAGCGCGTACTTCACGTCGTCATCGTTGCTGGACTCGAGGTGGACCTGGCGGTTGATCGGCCCGGCGCCGGCGCGGCACGACAGGGTCGCGCTCTTGAGGACGTTTGTGATTTTGTCGCGGTCGTACGTGAATACGATAGGCGCGGCGCCGTCGGCGTCGATGGTTTCCGACACGACGTAATGGTGCTCGTTGAACCGGAGCACGTTGAGACCGTCGCCTTCATCGAACTCGGTCTCAACAACTGAATTGCCTTCGACGACGTACTGCGCGGTCGCCATTCGCCCATTCTCGACGATGAGCGTCCGGTCATCGACCGGCGGCGCGCCGGTGCCGTCGATGATTCGCGCGTGAGAGAAAGCAAGCGTCGGTTCCGTGAAGGCGACGAAACGCGCGGCGCCGCGGGCTGCTGCACGCAGTGGCGCAGAGGGCGAAGGCGGTGAGCGCCGCGCGCGATCGGAATATCACGCGGCGACGACTGCAAGACCGTGACTCCGTTCGGCTGGAACCGACGGCCGTGTTTTTGCGGGAGATCAGACCTCGGGTGCGATCGCGCGATTACGATAACAGCAGCAATGGATCAGATATGTACTGACGATTGAAACGCGCAACTGCACGGTCAGACGGTCGATGCACTCGTAACGCCAATCGTGCGCGCCTTCACCGAATCGTCAAGCGCCGTCGGCCGCGTCATTCGTACCTCAGGGCGTGCGTCGGCGCGATTTGCGCCGCGCGCCGCGCCGGGACGTACACCGCGATGGCTGTCACCGCCAGCAGCGACGGGACGACAGCCGCGAACACCGCGACGTCCACGCCTCCCGCGTTGAAGAGGAACGCGTTGAGCACCCGATCGAGGCCGAGGCCCAGCGCTACGCCGATCGTTGTGCCGACTCCCACGAGCACCAGGCCTTTACTCATCACGAGCCGCAGCACGTCGGACGGCGACGCGCCGATCGCCATGCGAATCCCGATCTCGCGCGTTCGCCGGCTCACCGTGTAGCTGACGAGTCCATAAAGGCCGGCTATCGTCAGCATCAATCCCACGGCGCCCATGGTCCCCACGATCTCGACGCCTGTGCCAGGTCCTTCGACCGCGTTGTAGCGGTACACCTCGGCGTATGTCCGCGCGTCGGAAATCGGCATGTTCGCGTCGAGCGCGTGGACGACGCTCTTGAGCGGGTCGAGGAGCTGATGCGGGTCGGAGGCGGATCGCATGAGCAGCACCATCCGCGGCATCGGGTGCTGCGCGAGAGGCAGGTAGACGAAGTCCATCGGCTTCTCGAACGTCTGCCGATACTTGACGGTCTGCGCAACGCCGACGATTTCGACGAGTGGGCCGGCGGCGCCGTCGAGGCGGACGTGTTTGCCGACAGCGTCTTCGCGCGGCCAGTAATGTTTCGCGAACTGTTCGTTGACGACGGCGACGCGCGGCGCATCGGCGGCGTCCGAAGACAGGATGCCGCGGCCGTGGAGAATGCCGATCTCCATCGTCTTGAAGTAACCGTCGTCGACTGAATCCATCATCGACGTGAACGTCTCCCGGTCGCGCGGCATGACGAAACCGTCCGGCACGAACGTGATGCGGCCGAACGCGTTCAGACCGAGCGGCGGATTTTCCGTGAACGCGGCGCTCTGCACGCCGGCCGTCGCGCGCATGCGCTCGGCGAGCAGCTGGTAGAACCGCTGCGTCTGCGCCGGCGTGTACTGCATGAGACGCGGGTCGAACCGCGCCATCAACACGTGGTCCTTGACGCTGGCCGTGCCGGCATCCAGGCCCAATCTGAATCCACGCATCATCACGAACGACGCAGTCAGCAGGACGAGCGAGAGCGCGACCTGCGCGACAACGAGCACATTGCGTCCGCGCAGACGCAGGCGCCGTCCAGGAGCGTCGACGTCGGTAGCCTTGAGTCCGGCGACGAAATCCGCGCGCGTCGCCTGCAGCGCCGGCGCCAGGCCGCACGCAATAGCGGTGACAACCGACAGCGCCGCACTCGCCAGCAGCACACGTCGATCGAGCTGGAAGGGGAGGACGACCGGCAATTCGCTCGGCACGCTCAGCGTGTGGAAGAAGCGGATCGCCGCATACGCGACCGCAATCCCGCCGAGGCCGCCGACGCCCGCGAGCATCAGGCTTTCGGTCAGCAGCATCCGCACGAGGCGGGATCGTCCTGCGCCGATCGCGAGCCGGACGGCGATTTCGCGCGTGCGCGTCTGCCCCCTACTCAAGAGGAGGCCGGCGACGTTGGTGCACGCGACGGCGAGCACGACGATCGACAGGACCGCGAAGACCACGATGAATTTCCATTCTCCGGCCTCGTCGCGCGTGCGTACTTCGAAGAGCGTGCGTACAGCGCCGCCGCGATCGCGATTGACCTTGGGGTAATCGTTCGCGAAGGTCTGCGCGATGACCGCCATCTCGCTGCGCGCGGACGACAGGGTGGCGCCAGCCTTGAGCCGCGCGCGCACGATCAGCTCGCGATCGTCGCGGTCCTCGAAAAAGTTCTTCTGCCGGTCGAGCGAGAACGTGCCGGCCATCGCGAACGGCACATAGAAGTCGGGACGCTGGAAGAGCAGCATTCCGGGGAACGACTCGGGCGCGACGCCGACAATTGTGAAATCGGTCCCGTTCAGCCGCACCGTGCGTCCGACGACGGACGGATCGCTGCCGAACTCGTGTTTCCAGAAATCCGGCCCGAGCACCATCACGGCCTCGCGTCCGCGCACGTTGTCTTCGTCGCTAAAACCCCGTCCGATCTGCGGGTCGACGCCGAGCACGCGGAAGTAGTTGCCGCTGACGAGCATTCCGCCCTTGATGCGCGGCGTTTCGCCAGGTTGCGCGCTGAAACCGACGGGTACGACGTTCGTGTTGGCGACGACGCCGGCGTAGGTCGAGCCGATGCGTTGGATGTCCAGGTACTCGCGGTACGAAAAATTTTCGAAGCCGTTGTCGCGCGTCGTGCTGACGAGATCGACGATTCGACCGGGCTGCGACACCGGATAAGGCCGCAGGATCAGGCCGTCGACCATGCTGAACGCCGCCGCCGACATGCCGATGCCGAGCGCGAGCGTGACGACGACGAAGGCCGTAAGGCCGAACGTGCGCCGCAAACTGCGCACCGCGTACCGCGCATCGTCCAGGAAGTCAGTGAGCCAATGGACGCGGCGAGCATCACGCATTTGTTCCTTGCGCTGATCGAGGCCGTCCATCGCGCGCAGCGCCGCGAGGCGGGCCTCATCTGGCGTGAGCCCCTTCGCGAGCCCCTCCTCGATCTTGTATTCGAGATGAAAGCGCAGTTCGGCATCGAGCTCTCGCTCGACTTGCGCCGGGCTGAAGATCGACTTGAGGCGCAGCGGGATGGTATAGCGCAGACGTTGGATGTTCATGCTCAAAGCCCGGAGAGTTGAACGACATGCGAAATTGCGGACGACAGCCTCTTCCAGTTCGCCGCTTCCGCGTCGAACTGCTTCTTGCCGATTCGTGTGAGCGTATAGAACTTCGCCTGGCGGTTGTTCTCCGTCGTCTTCCACTCGGCTTTGATCCAGCCTTCCTGTTCGAGCTTGTGGAGGGCCGGGTACAGCGATCCTTCGCTGACCTGCAGAATGTCGCCCGACAGGGCCCGAAGACGCAGGCTGATTGCCCACCCGTGGAGCGGCTCGAGTGCGAGGATCTTCAGCAGGAGCAGATCGAGGGTCCCTTGCACGAGGTCGTTTGGCTTGCTCATCTCGGTGTCCAAGGGGAGCGTATCACCACTACCCTCGGTAATCAAGGGGACGACCTGTCCGCCGCGTGTTACATCGCTATTTCGCAGACGAGGCGAGCTGCCAGCCGGTATTCAGCCACTGCCCATCCCTGAGCACGAACACTTCAGTCGCCATGCCGCGATCGGTACGCGACTGGCCGCCGCTGACGATATCCATCTCGTACGACGTGTAGAGGATCGCCGTGTTGCCGTAGACCTGTATCTCGGTCGACGGAAACGCGAGGCGCGTCAGCTTGCCGCCGCCCGCGGCAAACCCCCGCGCGCCCTCCAGCGTCGATGTGCGAGTCCCGAACGTCGTCGAGCCCGGCTCGATCGTGGTGAGCTCCGGCGGCAGGAGCTTTGTAAGCATCGCCTGGTCGCCGCCAAACCATGCATGCCAGACGGCCGCGCGCGCTTCGAGCAATGCCGTGCGCTCACCGGCATCCAGCACGCGGCGCTGCGACACGATCTCGCGACACCGCGTCCGGATGCAGCGACGTGTTGGACGCGACTTGAATCCATCCGCCAGGATCTTTGTGATAGACGTCCACGAAGGTCAGCTTCTGCGTGCTTTTCGCGGTTCCTTCCAGACGATCCACGTCCGCCTGAAACGAGACGACGGCCGTGTCGCCGTAGAAGACGATGTCGAACTCGCCGATGCGGTAGCCGATCATCCCCTGTGTTCTTCGGGAGATCAGGCGGGAACGTCGCCTCGTTCATGTAGCCGTCGCGGCCGCGAATGACGTGGCCGGACCACGGCGTGAAACCGCGCCACTCGGCGCCGTGCGTCGCCGCGAGCGTCGCGCGATCCTTGTCGACGAAGGCTTGAAAGATGCTTTCGATGTGCGCGCGAATGGCCGCCGCGTCGGCTGGCCGGTCGCTCGCGCGTGTCTGCGCGACTGCGGGCGAGGTCGTCAGCATGACAAAGAGCGTGAGGGTCGCGGATGCGAGCCGGCTGCGCATGACATTTCTCCTTTTCAGCGACCCGCTTCGTCGCGGACTGCGAAGAGCGGCGGCTGCTTGTCGCGATCGCCGGTCGAATCCTGATACGCCTTCGCGAGCGCCATCAGCTCACCCTCGCGATAGAGGTGTCCTGAAAACATCACGCCGGTCGGCGCGCCCGCCTCGGTGAAGCCGTTCGGCACGGCCACTGACGGATGTCCCGTCAGGCTCATGACGGGATTCAGACTGGTGCGCGAGTCGAGCGTCAGGCTCGTGAACATCACCGCGTCCACGTCGTTCATCGTCCGCGCCACGTCCTGCATGATCGCCGTCCGCCGCCGGTTGGCCTGCAGATAGTCGACCGCGGTCACGAGCTGGCACGCGCGAAGGTACCGGCCGGTCCGCACGTTGACGCCGGTGTACAGACCGCGCGCAGTCATGGACTCGAACGCCGCCGCCCGCTCGACGTACTCGATGAAGTAACTGAGATCGCCGCCGGGCAGACGGACGTCGTGCAATGTGCACCCGAGCCGTTTCAGCAGTGCGATGGCGCGGTCGTTGTTGGCGCGCTGATCGGGGTCGCGCTCGGCATCGAGCATCGCCGGCACGTAACCGATGCGTCGGGGATATCGACCGCGCGTCGCGTCCCACGAAACCGGCGTGTCTTCGCGCACGGCGAGATCGAAGTCCGTCGGGCCCCGCGATGGCGCGGAGGACGATTGCGCAGTCCTGCGCGTGACGGCACATCGGCCCGATCTTGTCGAGCGTGCTGCCGGCCGTCATCACGCCGGCGCGACTCACGCGTCCGAACGTCGGCCGCAGCCCGACGAGGCCGCAGCGGACGGAGGGAGAGAGGATCGATCCGCCGGTGTCGGTGCCGATCGAAAATCCGACGAGCCCCGCGGCGGTCGCGGCGCCCGGACCCGCCGACGATCCGCTCGACCCCTGCTGCAGGTTCCACGGATTGTTCGTCCGTCCGCCGGCCCACTGATCGCCAAAGGCGAGCTCGCCCGTTGTCAGCTTGGCGACGAGCACGGCCCCCGCCGCCGACAGCCGCTGCACGACCGTCGCATCGTCAGGAAACGTCTGCTGCGCGAGTGGCGCCGCGCCCCACGCGGTTGGATAGCCTTTCGCCGCGATGATGTCCTTCACGCCGTACGGGACGCCGTGCAGCACGCCGCGATAGCGGCCGGCGGCGATCTCGCGATCGGCCGCGCGCGCTTCGGACAACGCGCGCTCCTCGGTCAGAGAGGCGACGCAGTTCAGCTGCGGGTTGAATCGCTTCAGCCGCCCGAGATACATCGTCGTCAGCTCGACCGACGAGGCCTGACGCGTGCGGAGCAGTTGCGCGAGGTGCGTGACCGGCCAGAAGGCGACGGCCTCTAGATTCTTCGGACGGTTCACGGCTGGTGCCGGCTCGATCTCGAAGATCGCCGGCGGGCGCGGCGGCAACGGGAGGCCGGGCGGACGAGGATCGAAATGGATCGGCAGCGGCGACGCGTTGGTCAGCGTCGGCTTGTCGATTTCCTCCGCGTGCTTCGCGAGGCTCGAGAGCGACGAGGTGAGCTCGGCGCACTCTTCGTCGGACAACGTGAGGCCGGCGAGGCGCGCGGCTTCGCGGACCATTTCGACAGAAATCGTTTTCGTCCCGGGCTGGATTTGCGCCCAGACGAGGCCGGGCATCAGCGTCGAGGACAGACCAGTGGCGGCGAACACCGAGAGGAACGCACGACGATCGGGCATGGACATCGACGCCGATTATACGAGCGCACCGGGCAATCGGCGTGGGCGACGTATGTTCGTGAGGCTTCCTGATATGGGAGTATTGCGGAGGCACTGGCATGTCACAAACAGTCCGGATGACCGTCGCGCTGACGGCGATGTTGTGGTTCGCGGCGACGGTCGGCGCGCAGGAGAAGGGGTCTGGCACGTGGCGACAGCTCGGCGAGACGACCGCGAGTTTCCTCACGGACCACGACGGGATCATCGCCCAGCCGCCGTACGATAACTTTCACCGCATCAAGTTCAAAGTCGCGGACGCGCCGCTCACCCTCGTTCGCGTTGTCGCGCTGTACGACGATGGCGAGCCGGATCGCGAGGACATGCGCGAGCGGATTGAACCGCACGGCGAGAGCCGGGCGATCGAGCTGCAGAGTGCTGGCAAGCGGAATCTTCGCAAGATCGAGTTCTGGTACGACGCGGCCGGCGCTCGCGGCAGCGTTCGCGTCACGGCGTTTGGAATGAAATGACAAATGTCTTTCGGAGGATGAATGTCTGCGACCGCCCAGCCCACGCCGGAGTTGATTTTCAATACGCTCGGAGCATATCAGCGCACCGCCGCGCTTCGAGCGGCCGTTGACCTCGAAATCTTCACAGCCATAGACGAGGGAGCTGCGACCGCCGGCGAGATCGCCAAGCGCTGCGGCGCCAGCGAGCGAGGCACGCGAATTCTTTGCGATTTTCTGACGATCTCCGGCCTGTTGTCGAAGACGGCCGAGCGCTACGGTCTGACGCCGGAAACGGCGGCCTTTCTGTCGAAGAAGTCGCGGATGTACGTCGGGTCCGTGTGCGAGTTCCTCGTCTCACCCGAGATCATGCGCAACTTCGAGGACTTGACCGCCACCGTTCGGCGCGGCACGGTCGCGCCGCAGGGCAACACCGTCGCCGGCCGCGAGCAGCAGCATTGGGTGACGTTCGCTCGGGCGATGACGCCGATGATGATGCCGGCGGCGTTCGGCATCGCCGAGGTTCTGAACATTGCGGCCGCGGGTCCGATGAAGGTGCTCGACGTCGCCGCGGGCCACGGCATGTTCGGCATCGTGCTCGCACAGCGGAACCCGCGCGTCGAGGTCGTGGCGGTGGATTGGGCCGGCGTGCTCGCGGTTGCGTCCGAGAACGCCGCCAGAATGGGCGTCGCCGACCGGCATCGCACCCAGGCGGGCGACGCGTTCACCGTCGACTATGGAACCGGGTACGACCTCGTGCTGCTGACGAACTTCCTGCATCACTACGACGTTCCGACCAACACGACGCTGCTCCGCAAAGTGGCCGACGCGCTGAAGCCGGGTGGTCGAGCGGTGATTCTCGAGTTCGTTCCGAACGAGGATCATGTCACGCCGCCGATGGCCGCCGGCTTCAGCCTGACAATGCTCGCCGGGACGCCTGCGGGCGACGCCTACACGCTGTCGCAGCTCCGGCAGATGGCGGCGGACTCCGGCTTCGCGGGTGGCGTGGTCGCGCACCCACTCCCGATGCCCGAAACCGTCGTCGTCGCGACGAAGTAGTCCTTACTGCTGGCCGGCGCCAGCCTGAATCGCCGTGAAGGTCTGTCCGCCGATCGTCAGCGTGCCCGTTCGCGGCGGTCCCGGATTCGGCGCTACTACGTAAGACACGAGCGCGTATCCGGTGCCGCCGGCGGCGCCCGTCGTGACTGTCAGCCAGTCTGCCTGGCTCGACGCGGTCCACGGGCAAGTCGGCGTCGTAAGGACAGCGACCCAGTCGTTCGCGCCTGCGGCAGGAAAGTTCCAAGACTGCGGCTGGAGACTGTACGTACAGCCGCTCGCCTGCGTCGCTGCAAATCGCTGCCCGCCCGCTGTGATCTCGGTCGAGCGCTGCGGCCCGACGTTCGCCGCGAGGTTGATCGATATCGTTCCGGGACCCGTGCCCGTCTGGCCACCCGTGATTGCGAGCCAATCGGCGGCGGTGGCTGCCGTCCACGAACAGCCCGATGTGGCGTTCATGGTGATTGCCGCCGCCCCTCCCGCCGCAGCGAAGGTTGTCGCCGGAGGGTCGAAACGATATTCGCAGCCCGATGCCTGTGTAATCGTGAAGGAGTGGTTCGCGACCGTAACGGTCGTCGTACGCGCCGGCCCAAGGTTCGGATCGATCGCGAGATACCGCGCTCCCGGGTCCGGTGCCCGCGGCTCCGCTTGCCAGATGCACCCACGGAACAGTGCTGGCGGCCGACCACGAGCACCCCGCTCCAGGTACTGAACACTGACCGTGGCGTGCCCACCCGCACCCGGGATCGCGGCCGACGGGGGTGTCAGCGCGAAGGTGCACCCGTCCGACTGCGTCAAGACGACGCGTTGGCTGGCGACGGTGACGTTGGCGTGGCGAGCCGGTCCGGTCCATGCACCCGCCTGCACGGTGACCCGCGCATTGCCTTTGTAGGTGCGACCGGTCGCGATCGACAGCCAGTCGGCGTCAACCTGCGTAGTCCATTCGCACAGCGCGTTGCTCGCCGTGACGTTGACGTCGGCACCGCCGCCTGCGGACGGCAGCGACATCTGCAGCGACGACAGCTGAAAACGGCACGGCGCCGCGCTCTGGCTGATCGTGACCTGCTGATCGCCGACCGTCAGAGACGCGGAGCGTGCGAGGGGGTCGCCAGTCGCGGCGACGACGAACGCTGCTGTGCCGCTGCCCTGCATTTCCGACGGAGGAGTCACCGTCAGCCATGGCGCGTCGTTACGGACGTCCCACTGACAATCGCGTGCGGTCGTGACGGTGAGGTGCCCTTCGCCGCCATCGGCGCTGAATGCGGTTGGCGACGCGGACACGGTGGTCGAGCACTTCGATGTCGGCCCCACCCCGGTGACCTGCTGCGACGTCGACGTGCAGGCGACGATTGCCGCTGCCGACGCAATCGCCGCAATCGACGCGGCGCGCGCGACTGAGCAGTATCCACTCATCAGCACGGCCGCTACAAGTTTCGAACCAGTTCAGGTCGGGCCATGTACCGATGCTTTGTGAACCGGTCATGTATCAGTTCGCGCTCTCATCGAGCCATGTCGTAGTGCAACCGGACGAATCGTGGGGCCTTCTTCGAGGCCTTGACTGAACGAAAAAACTGTCTCGGCGACGTCGGACGCTGCCAGAATCAGCCGCAGGAGAGTGCCCGTGTCGCCATTTTCGCTACCGCAGGGTGGAATTCGGCTCGGCAAGAGTGCCGGGAAATCGTACTGGCTGCTGATGGACCTGCACACGTTCAAGGTCATCGGCGAGGACACGAACGGCGCGTTCACCGTCGCGGAGCTGACGGCAAGCGCGGAGATGGGTCCGCCGCCCCACGTCCATCGTTACGCTGACGAGAGCTTCTACATCATCGAAGGCACGTTCGACTTCTCACTGGCCGGCCAGACATTCGCGGCGGGAGCGGGCGAGTTCATCTATCTGCCGAAGGGCGTCGTGCACACACACAGCGCGGGCGGCGGGAAACCCGCGAAGGCACTCGTGATTCAAACGCCTTCAGGTGTGGAACGGTTCATTGCGGAAGCGGGCAAGCTGGCGGCGGATCCGTCGATCTCCCCGGCGCCGCCCGGAACGGCGGACTTTGAAAGGATCGTCGCGATCGCGAAGAAGCATGGCATCGAGGTGCCGTAGCCGGGTTGCGGCCATTTCAGCAAATAGACCATCAGATGCACGAATTCTGAAAACGACCGATCTGCGTTGACTCCTTCTTTCCGCGCGTGTTACACGTTCCCAACTTCCCGACGATTTTCCAGGCAACGGGGTCTCGACCAGCGCGTCGATGCCGTAGTGCGCCCGCCTTGTCCGGGAAGACAGCCTAGAACGCGAACGCGTGCAAGCGACCGCAAACGCTGCGAAGGGGGCCGATATGCGGAAGGTCGTATGGGGATTTCTGTTTCTACTCGTGCTCGTGGCCGGTGATGTTGTTGCTCAGACGACCGAAGGGTCGATTCGAGGGTTCATTCGCGACGAGCAGGGCGGCGTGCTCCCTGGTGTAAGCATCACCGCGAAGAGTGCGCAGAATCCGAATCCGCTCACGGCGGTCACCGACGAGCAGGGCGGCTATCGGTTGATCAACGTTCCGCCGGGGACGTACGCGCTCACTGCGGAATTGCAAGGGTTTCAGAAACTGATTCGCGGCGACCTGGTACTTCACGCAGGTTTGAACCTGGATATCGACCTCGTGATGAAGGTTGGAACCCTCTCCGAAACCGTTCAAGTGAACGGAGAGGCGCCCTTGATCGAAACGAAGGATGCGGTGCAGTCGGTCAGCGTCACCGGCGAAACGGTGCAGGCGCTCCCGCTCGGCCCGCAGAAGCACTGGTCGGAATTCATCCGCTTCACGCCCGGCGCCATCTCGAGCGACGCCACCAATAACCAGGCGCCCGTCTTCTACATCCACGGCTCGGGCATCGTCTCCGAATCGACGCTGATGGACGGCGCCGACATGACGTCGGCGATCAACCCGTGGCTCGGCTACACCGCGCTGCCCACCGACACCGTGGCGGACGTGCAGCTGAAGACGAGCGGCCTCGATGCGTCGGCGCCGCTCGGTATGGGCCTCGCGGCGAACGTCATCACGAAGTCGGGCACGAACTCGTTCCACGGCAGCGGCACGTTCACCTCCGCGCCAGGGAGCTGGGTCGGCAACAACGTGCCTGGCGGTTCGGCGTCGAGCGCCGCCATCAACCAGCCCGAGTTCGCCGTCGGCGGACCAATCGTCGCGGACAAGGCCTGGTTCTTCGGCTCGTACCGCTATCGCGGCGGCTTTCTCGGCATCAACAGGCCGGCAAGCCAGGTCGCGGCGATGCAGGCCCTCAGCACGGGTTTCGTGCCGTTCAACAACGACTTCAACAACGCGAACATCATCTTCGTCAAGGTTGACGCGAAGCTGAGCCCGATCCACCAGTTCTCGAGCTTCTTCAACCGCGACTCGACGCCGTACGGCAGCAACGGCACGTTCAACACCGGCAATTTCGTCCAGACCAACATCGGCGGTGAGGGCTTCTCCGCGCGTCTCACTTCCGCCTGGAGCAACTGGCTGGCCACGCGGGTGTCCTTCTCATGGAACAACAAGAGCGCGCTGACGTCGATGGTGAACGCCAGCCCGACGTCGGTGAACGTCTTCCAGACCGCGGTGGCGTCGAGCGGCCAGCTGGTCGGCACCACGCAGCTCGCCACGACGGGGAACGTCCAGAGCGCGACGGCATCGCCCTACACGAAATGGACGATCACCGGCGATGCGACGATGTTCCGCGGCCAGCACGAAATTCAGACCGGCGTGTTCCTGCAGCCGCACATGGTCCGCAAGGACGTCATCACGTACGCGAACGGCGGCAACGCGCTCGAGGAGTTCGCCCTCGCGAATCCGAACAATCCGGCCGGAGGGCTTCTGCCGTTTCATGAACGGATTTACCAGGCAGGATCGGGCGTCCTCGATCTCGGTCACTTTTCGGACAACGCAGTCTACGTTCAGGACGCCTGGCGGCCCACGCAGCGTATGACCGTCAACGCCGGCATCCGCCTGGATCGCGTCTACAGGTACGACGATCTGTTCAACGAGCAGCTGCAGAGCAGCTGGGAGGTGGGCCCGCGGCTCGGCCTGAATTACCTGGTGACCACAGACGCGCGCAACTCGGTGCGTGCCTCCTGGATGCGCCTGGCCGACGCCGCGAGCATCAATAACTTCTCGGCCAGCGGCTCCGGGACCCAGGGCTCAGGCTCGCAGGCGGTTGGCTTCACCGACTACTTCTCGACGAAGCTGGACGGGAACTGGAACACCTCGTTCGTCACGCCGCCATCGACGTCGGCGAATCCGAGTGTCGTGCCCGACCCGAACTATCACCAGCCTTACGTGAACGAGTTCGCGGTCGGGTATCGGCATCAGTTCCCCGGTCAGTGGTACGGCGACATCGGCTACGTGTACCGCGAATACAAGGATCGGACGGCGCTCGTCGAGACGAATGGCATCTACAACGGCAACGTGTTCCAGGGTTACAAGAACGTTTCACTGAACCAGATCAACAGCCTCACGAATAACATCTGGAACTGGCCGGTCTACAAGGCACTCGAGATGATCGCGGCCAGGCAGTCGTCGAAGTTCCAGCTGCTGTTCAGCTACACCCAGGTCTTTCCGCATCTGGCCGGCACGTGGCAGCCGAACGACCCGGCGTCGTTCATCCAGCCGTCCGCGTTCCCGTTCGACCGCGGCCTCCTGAGCAACGACAATCGCAGCGCGAGCAACGGTAACGGCCTCGACATCAGCGGGGCCGGCCAGAGCAGCATCGAGTGGATGCAGCAGATCGGCCGCGCGAACGTTGTCTACCGCGCTCCGTACAACATCAATCTCTCCGCGAGCTACACCTACCAGAATGGCCGGTACTCAGGGCCGATCTACACGAAAATCGCCGCGCCGGATCCGCAGTTCGGACCTGCGACCGTCACCCTCTCCAACGGACGCGTCGTTGCGAATCCGCTCGCGACCACGGCGCGGTTGGCGAACCCGACGCGCAGCGACGGTCAGTTCGAGCTGGCAGCGCTGCAGTACTTCAATGTGAGGATCGGCAAGGAGTTCCCGTTGCCAAGGCGAACCAAGCTCGCGGTCAACTTCGACATGTTCAATCTGCCGAACGTCGGCAACTATCAGGGCTTTCTGTCAAGCGCGAATCTTATCTATAGCTCGAACTACGGCCTGGGAGGCACCGCGCAGCCGCCGCGGAGCTTCCAGCTGGAGCTGCGATACACCTTCTAAGCGACGAGGTGCTCACGCTTCTCCTCTTCTGCGCAATCGCTCCCGCTGACGCAAGGCCGCTGGCCCTGGTTGGCGGGACCGTGATCAGCGGCACGGGCGCCGCCGCGATCCCCGACGCCGTCCTTGTCGCCAGGACGCTCGCGGCAACGCATCAGTAGGAACTCAATGCAGCTCCCGCGGACGCCATTGCACGAGGATCATCTGCGTATGCGGCTGGTGATAGGGGCTGATCGGCGCGGGCGAGAACGCATGCTTGAACGGCGAGCTGATCAGACACGAATCGCCGGCCGACAATGTGATGACGTTGTTCTCACCGTTGTTGACGACGCGGAGTTCGACCGCGCCGCTGAGCACGTAGACGAATTCCTGTCCTGCGTGAGCCGCCAGCCGCGCCTTGCGCCGCGACTCCTTGAGAGTCACGAGCAGTGGCGACATGCCTCGTCTTCGAAATGCGGCTGCGAGCGGACGTACGACCGCCTCGCCGCAGCATTTCGTGTCCGCTCGATGGGCCGCGGCCGACACGTGCGCGTGCCGGCGCAGGTCCGCGGCGCGGTTCACGGCGTACATATCGCCCGCGGCCTCGACGCTCGTCAGGAAGTGAGCCAGCGGCTTCCGCAGCTTCCGGCGGATGTGCAGCAGCAGCTTGATCGACAAAGGGCCGTCGCCTCGCTCGATCCGCGCGAGACGCCTCACGCTGATGCCCAGCTGCTTGGCGAAGCTCAAAGCCGACATGCCACGCGTGCGTCGAAGCGCTCCGATCTTTCCCGCGATTTCGTCGGCCGGACTGCGGTGCGGCGCCTCCAACATGTAGACGACGGGCCCGGAGCCGATGTCGGCGATTTCCGTCTCGGCGGGCTCGTCCAGGGAATAGAGCACGTGAACGCTGCGCGCGGGTGTCTTTCCCGTGGCCCGGACACAGTGGGGAAGATAGCTCGCGAAGTACATGCAGTCGCCGGGGCCGAGTTTCTCGCGCAGCAGCCGTTTGGAGCTCTTGAGCAGAACCTCCATTCGACCTTTCAGAACGAACAAGAACTCCTCATGGCTGTGCGAGATGAATCGGAGCTGGTCGTCCCGCATCGCATGTATCTCGATTTCGTAGGGATCGAGGTAGCGGCCGACGAATGCGTCGGCGAGCGGCCAGAGGCGATTGTGGTACGACGTCAGCTGGCGCCGCTTGCGGCCGATGACGTTCAACGATGCGGACGGCCGCGCGATGATGTCCGCCCGGCGCGTTACGAAAACGCCGGCGGCCTTGCTTCTCGGCAGAAGGACGTCCAGCCCGGTGTCGAGTGCCTCGCTAATCTGCAGCAGCAGCCGGACGTCCGGTGAGACATGCTGATTTTCGATCGCCGAGAGCGTCGCGACCGAGATCGATAGACGTGAGGCCACCTGCTTGAGTGTCCAGCCGCGACGACGGCGTTCGTCCCGTATCCGGAGGGCGAGATTGCGCGCAACCTCGATGTCGTCGCGATGCAGGGACACCGACACAACCGACAACTATACTCCGCGATTCCAGCAAACCGTCCTGTACGGACGACCTCCGTGTTGTCAGCAAGTACTCAGAAGGACACGAACATGAGAACTGCCTGTCGTGCGCTCGTCGTGCTGGCCGTGTGCCTGATGGCCGCGAGTGCGCAATCGGCGACGGTGATCACCGGCGTCACGCTCATCGACGGAACCGGAGCGCCGCCGATTCGCGACGCCGTCATCGTGATCGACGGGCGCGTCATCAAGGCAGTCGGCCCGCGCGATCGCGTGACCATTCCGGCCGGCGCGAAGGAGATCAAGGCGGCCGGGAAATACGTCATTCCCGGGTTGATGGACGCCAATGTCCATCTGGTCCTCGGCTCGTCGATCGAATTCATCGTTCGGTACGAGGATCGCTACGAGGATCTGATCGAGGAAGCGGCGCAGGTGACGCTCAAGAACGGCGTCACGACGGTCTTCGACTCCTGGGGTCCGCTTCAGCCGCTGCTCAACGTCCGCGATCGCATCAACCGCGGAGAGACGATCGGATCGCGCACGTTCGTCGCCGGCAACATCGTCGGCCTGAGCGGTCCGTTCGGCCGCGACTTCAACGTCGCCGCGGAAACAACGGCGACCAAAGCGCTTGTGCGGCGGGTGAACCGGCTCTGGGAGGAGAACACCGGCCCGGATCTGATGTGGGATACGCCGGATCAGGTGCGCCGCGAGATACATCGATACGTGTCGCGCGGGATCGATTTCCTGAAGTACGCCGCTAGCGGCCATCGCGAGGAAGACTTCCTCCAGTTCTCGCCGGAGCAGCAGCAGGCGATCGTCGAAGAGGTTCACCGCGCCGGGATCATCGCGCAGACGCACACCACGTCGGTTGAGAGCCTTCGTCAGGCGCTCGAGGCTGGAGTGGACATGCTGCAGCATGGCTCGGTCACGGGTCCCACACCCATTCCCGACTCGACGATCAAGCTGATGCTGGAGAAGAAGGTCTATTGCGCCGTGCAGCCCCGGACGGCCAAGCGTCTGGCGATCGAGCTCGAGAACGCGGAGGACGCGGTGCCGAGCCGCAGGGCGAAAGAGCGTTTGCAGACGTGGAATGACAACGAAGTGCGGCTGGTCAAGGCTCACGTGCCGCTGCTGCTCGCGACCGACGGCGGCATGATGGATCCGGACGCCGCCGAGTCGATGAAGCCCAAGATGAAGATCGATCGGTCGACCGAGCTGGGCGAAGGACACTTCCTCTGGTTCAAGGCGATGACCGAAAAGGGCATGACGCCGATGGACGCGATCGTATCCGCCACGCGCAACATCGCCGCGGCCTACCACAAGCTCGATCAGCTCGGAACGGTACAGACGGGCAAGATCGCGGACCTTGTCGTCCTCGACGCCGACCCCCTCGCCGACGTGAACAACATTCGCAAGATCTCGATGGTGATGAAGGACGGGCAGGTCGTCGATCGCGACAGCCTGCCGCTCAAGAAGGTGCTCACGGTGTCGCGCAGCAAACCGGCGAAGCCGACGTCCACCAGCCAGGGAGCGCAGGGAGCGTCCAGATGACGCGTCGCGTCGCCATCGTGTTCGCGCTGCTCGGGTTGGCCGCGGTCCCGGCCCGCGCCGAAACGGTTGCGATCGTCGGCGCGACGGTCATCGACGGCACTGGCGCCGAGCCGGTGAAGGACGCGGTGCTCGTCATCGACGGCGGCAGAATCACGGCCGTTGGCCCGCGGGGGAAGGTCGCCGTTCCCGCGGGCGCGCGTCAAATCGACGCCGCGGGGAAATACATTATCCCCGGCCTGATGGACGCGAACGTCCACCTCGTCCTCGGCTCGTCGATCGAGTTCATCGTGCGCTACGAAGGGCGCTACGACGATCTGATCGAGGAAGCGGCGCAGGTCACGTTGAAGAATGGCCTGACGACGGTGTTCGATTCGTGGGGCCCGCTGCAGCCTCTGCTCAACGTCCGCGATCGGATCCGCCGCGGCGACACGGTCGGCAGCCGCGTCTTCGTTGCCGGCAACATCGTCGGTCTGAGCGGCCCCTTCGGCCGCGATTTCGATCGCGCGGCCGAGACGACGGCGAGCAAGGTGCTGGTGAAGCGCGTCAACGCCGTGTGGGAAGAGAACGTCGGCCCGCCGCTGATGTACATGACGCCCGATCAGGTTCGCAGCGAGATACCGGAAATACCTCGGTCGCGGCATCGACTTCCTGAAGTTCGCGGTCAGCGGCCACGTGCTCACGAACATGCTGCAGTTCTCGCCGGCCGCCCAGCGGGCGATCGTGGACGAAGTCCACAAGGCCGGTCTCATCGTCCAGACGCACACCACCTCCGTCGAATCGCTGCGGCAGGGGATCGAGGCGGGCGTGGACATGATGCAGCATGCCGCATCGACGGGTCCGGTCGCCGTTCCGGACGAGACGATCCAGCTCGCGCGTGCGCGCAGGGTGTATCTGGCGGTCCAGCCGCGCACGAACCGCCGTCTCGAAATCGAGCTCAAGCAGGCCGAGGACCGTACGCCGGACAGCATCACGCGGTTCAACGAGCGCATCCGCCACGAGAATCAAATTCGATTCGTCAAAGCGGGCCTGCCGCTGCTTCTCGCCACCGATGCGGGAATGGCGGATCCGGACGCGGTCGAGCAGATGAGTCCGACGCAGCGCACCGATCGGCTGACCGAGCTCGGCGAAGGGCACTTCCTCTGGTTCAGGGCGATGGTCGAGAAAGGCATGACGCCGATGAACGCGATCGTCTCGGCGACGCGCAACATCGCCGCCGCGTATCACAAGCTCGATCAGTTCGGGACGCTCGAGGCCGGCAAATCCGCCGATCTCGTGATTCTCGACGCGGATCCGCTGCAGAACATCGAGAACATCCGCCGCATCTCGACCGTGATGAAAGAAGGGCAGATCGTCGATCGCCAGGCGCTGCCGTTGAAGAAGGTGCTGACCGCTCCGCGCGATCGGCACACGAGCTACTAGCATGACGAGTTCCCGAGCGACGATGAGAACACTGCTGACGGCGTGTCTGGCGTGCGCGGCGCTGCCCGCGCAGGCGGCCGGCCCGACGATCGTGATCACAGGCGCGACGCTCATCGACGGCACCGGCGCGCCGCCGGTCCGCGACTCGGTGATCGTCGTCTCCGACGGCCGAATCGCCGCCGCCGGCAAGCGGTCGGCGGTCCAGATCCCGCCGGATGCGACGACGATCGGCGCCGCCGGCAAGTTCGTAATTCCCGGACTGATGGACGCGAACGTTCACCTGGTCCTCGGCTCGTCGATCGAGTTCGTCGTGCGCTACGAAGGCCACTACGAAGATCTGATCGAGGAAGCGGCGCAGGTGACGCTGAAGAACGGCGTCACCACGGTCTTCGACTCGTGGGGTCCGCTGCAGCCGCTGCTCAACGTGCGCGACCGCATCCGCAAGGGAGAGGTTTCCGGCAGCCGCATGTTCGTCGCCGGCAACATCGTTGGATTCAGCGGGCCGTTCGGACGCGAGTTCAACCGCAACGCGGAGACGACGGCGACGAAGGTGCTGGTGCACCGCATCAACGCCGTCTGGGAAGAAAATGTCGGTCCGCCGCTCTTGTACATGACACCCGACGAGGTGCGGACGGAAATCCGGAAGTACGTCGGCCGAGGCATCGACTTTCTGAAGTACGGCGCCAGCACGCACAACAACCTGTATCTGCAGTTCTCGCCGGAGGCGCAGCGCGCCATCATCGAGGAGACGCATAAAGCCGGCATCATCGCGCAGACGCATACCACGAACGTCATGAGTCTGAAGCACGCGATCGAGGCGGGCGACGACATGTTGCAGCACTGCGACGTGACGGGCCCGGTGGCGATTCCCGACGCGCTGCTCGATCAGATCCGGGACCGAAACATCTATTGTGCGACGCTGCCGCGGACGCGCGAGCGGCTGCGCTACGAGCTCGGTCAGAACGCCAGCGAGTACGGACCTCAGTTGATCGACGTGATGCACTTCAACGACATCCGGCTGGTCCAGGCCGGCGTGCCGCTCCTTTTTGTCCACTGACGCCGGCATGATGGACCCCGACGCGGTGGAGCAGCAGAAACCCGAGGCGCTCAGGGAGCGTTCGACGACGCTCGGCGATGGTCATTTCCTCTGGTTCAAGGCGATGCAGGAAAACGGCATCAAGCCGATGGACGCCATCCTCGCGGCGACGAAGAATATCGCGGCGGCCTACCACAAGCTGGACGACCTCGGGACGATCGAGAAAGGCAAGCTGGCCGACCTCGTCGTGCTCGATGCCGATCCGCTGGACGATCTGAACAACATCCGCAAGATCTCGATGGTGATGAAGGATGGCCAGGTCGTCGATCGATCGGGCCTCCCGCTGAAAAAAGTGCTGACTGCTCCGCGCGATACGAACGTCGTCGTCGTGACGGACGCCGGCGAGATCGAGATCGAGGTCGATGCCAGGCGCGCGCCGAGGACCGCTGCGAATTTCCTCAAGTACGTGGACGGGCATTTCTACGACGGCGGCACGTTCTTCAGAACCGTGACGCAGGACAATCAGCCGACCGACAAAACGAAGATCGAAGTCATCCAGGGCGGCGTGGCACCCGGGCGCGAAAAGGATCAGTTCCCGCCGATCGCCATCGAGCGGACCAAGGATACCGGCGTGTGGCACGCGGACGGGGCCGTTTCGATGGCTCGCAGCCAGCCGGATTCGGCTCGCGCGTCGTTTTTCATCTGTATCGGGGATCAGCCTGAGCTCGATTACGGGGGCGCGCGAAATCCGGACGGCCAGGGCTTTGCCGCGTTCGGCCGCGTCGTCCGCGGCATGGACGTCGTACGGAAGATCCAGAAATCGTCCGCGAAAGAGCAGCAGTTGACTCCGGCGATCAGAATCGTGCGCATGACGCGCAAACCGCTGTTGCCGTCGGTTTCACCATAGGAGCGCCATGATGCCAGCCAGCTTTCTCCGCCGAACCCTCGCATGTCTCTTCGTCGCCGTGATGTGCGGCTTCGTGCTGCCGAGCCAGCGCGTCGCCTCCGCGCAAGCCCCGAACGGGGTCGTCGCCATCGTCGGCGCCACGGTGATCGACGGCACCGGCGGCGCCCCGATCCCGAATGCCACGATCGTGATGAAGGACAAGCGCATCACCGCGCTCGGCGCCAAGGGATCGGTCGCCGTACCGCAGGGCGCGACCGTCATCGATGGAACCGGAAAGTACGTGACGCCCGGCTTCATCGACACTAACGTGCACATTTCGATGTACGCGAATCTCGAGACGCTCGCGCGGTACCTGCCGCGCGCCACGGAGGTCGTCGTCGAAGGCGCGCAGCTCGAGCTGAAATACGGCATCACGACCGTTCGCGACAGCTACGGCGAGCTGCCGACGCTGATGAAGGTTCGCGACATGGTCGCACGCGGCGACGTCGTGGGGCCGCGCATGCTGGTCGCCGGCAACATCGTCGGCTGGGGCGGACCATTCACGATCACGTTCGCGCAGATGAAGGACAGCGGCCTGTCGCCGTTCCAGGAGCAGGTGAACGATTTGATCGCGCAGGGTGCCGGCGAGGAGCTGATGGACCTGACGCCCGCCGAGCTCCGGGTTGCGATCGACAAGTACCTGGACAAGGGGCCGGACTTCGTCAAGTACGGCGGAACGAGCCACTGGAACAATCCGGTGTTCATCGGCTTCTCGCTCGACGCCCAGAAGGCGCTCATCGAGGAAGTGCACAAGCGCAATCTGATGGTCGATACGCACTCGACGTCGATCGAGGGGCTGAAGCTGTCGATTCTGGCCGGCGTTGACGTGATTCAGCATCCCGAGGTCCTCGATCCCCGCGGATCCCCGACGAGCTCGTGCAAATGATTAAAGAACGGAAGATCATCGGCTCGATGCTCGTGAATCAAATCACCGGCGCCGCCTGGAAGAAGCATCTGAAGACGAAGGAAACCAACCAGAAGAAGGCAGCTGACGCCGCCGCCGAATCCGGCGAGACCAAGACGAAGACGCTGGCTGAAAAACGCCAGGAGGCGCGGATATCGGTTTTGGAATCGACATGCGGCGCCGCAATGCCGAAAAGCTCGTCCGCGCTGGTGTCATCCTCACGCCGGGCACCGACAACTACATCGGCACGGCGCCGGAGTTCCGTCGCGAGCCCAAGCCGCTCTGGACGGAGCCGGGTATGGGAACGATCACGGCGATCGAAGGTTATGTCGAGCTCGGCATGACGCCGCTGCAGGCGATCACCGCGGGCACGAAGAACGGCGCGATTGCCTGCAAGATGCAGAAAGATCTCGGAACGATCGAGGTCGGGAAGTTTGCCGACGTGGTCGTGCTCGACGCCGATCCCGTGGCGGACATCCACAACATCCGCAAGGTGAATCGGATCGTGAAGGACGGGCGCGTCATCGATCCGGGCTCGCTGCCGACCAAGCCGGTCTGGTACAAGCCGTCGCGGTCGAACCTGACGTCTCAGCAGCCGCAGCAGTAAATAGGCCGAGGCGTAGATTTCCGGAGAATAATGATGCGGTCCATATCAGAAATGCGGCGTATCTGGTTCGCGGTTTTCATCGCGTGTGCGGCGAGCGCGGCTCTCGGCTGCACGCGCTCCTCGAGCGCGCAGGCGCCGTCAGGCGACGCAGCCTCCCGGCAAATCGCCATCCCGCCGCCCTCCACCGGCGACACGCTGCGGTCGACCGATCTGTATCACCTCCGCAGTGTGGGAGATGTGCAGCTCTCGCCGGACGGATCACGCCTGACGTATGCGGTCACGAACAACGACAGGCCGGGGCGACCGTACTCTCAGGTCTGGTTGATGAACCTCGACACTCGCGACACTCACCGACTGGGGGCAACGGGCGGCACCGCCTCGGTTCCGAGATGGTCGCCTGATGGACGGTCGATCGCGTATGTCGGGCGTGATGGTCAGCAGACGGGCCTGATGGTGGCGAGGGTCGACGGATCGGAGTCGAAGTTCATCGCGCCAGTCGAAGGCACGAATCATCCGCTGCCCACGTCAGGCAGCCAGATCGCCTGGTCTCCCGACAGCAAGCAGATCGCCTTCGTCTCCGCGACACCAGGCCCGGAGCACGACGCGAACGGCGATCCGATGGTCATCACGCGGTACCTCTACAAGCCCACGGCGTCGGAGGGACTGACGAGGTTCAACGACAACCGCCGCCTCCATATTTTCGTCGCCGACATCGCTTCCGGCTCGGTGAGTCAGCTCACCACCGGCGACTTCTACGAGCACTCGATTGAATGGTCGCCGGCTGATAATCAAATCGTGTTCGTGTCGAATCACGAAGCCGATCCGGATCGTTTCTTCAATTACGACATTTTCACGGTCGACGTTTCGAAGAAGACCATCGCCCGCCTCACGGAGACGAAGAATGCGGAGTACCACCCGGTCTGGTCGCCGGACGGCAAACAGATCGCATATCTCGGCACCACTCGTCCTCTCACATCGTCTGAAACGACAATGGAGAACACGCATGTATGGGTGATGAACGCCGACGGCGGCAATCGTCACGAGGTGGGCGAGTCGCTGGACAATCGCCAGGGAGCGCCGCGCTGGTCGCCAGACGGTCGCTCGTTGCTGTTTACCGTCCAGGAGCGCGGCGAAACGCATCTGTGCAGAATTCCAGCGGTCGGCGGAAAATCGGAGCGGGTTCTTGCGGAACGCGGTTCTGTCGGATCGTGGTCGGTGGCTTCAGCGCCTCGGATACCATTCGATCGCCTTTGCGCTAGCGAGTGAGAAGCAGCCCTCCGAGCTCTATCGTCAGTACGCCGGCGCACCCGCCGTTCAGACTACGAAGCTCAACGACGCGTTGCTTTCCGCGAAGCGAACCGCCACCGTGGACTCGCTCGATTTCGCGAGCTTCGACGGCATGGCGATCCAGGCGTTCTTGACCGAGCCGATCGAACACGCGGCAGGCGCCAAGGTCCCGCTCATCGTGATGATGCACGGCGGGCCGCACGGGCAACAGGGTCCTGAATTCAACGCGAAGGCGCAGCTGTACGCTGCGAAAGGCTGGGCATCGTTGATGGTGAACTACCGCGGTTCAACCGGATACGGTCAGAAGCTGACCGACGCGATCTTCGGCGATCAGGACGGCGGCGAGGCGAAGGACGTTCTCGCCGGCGTCGACGCGGCGCTCAAGCACTATCCCTGGCTCGACGGTAATCGCCTCGGCCTCGAAGGCGGAAGTTACGGCGGCCAGCTGACGAACTGGATCATCACACAGACAGATCGATTCAAGGCGGCCGTTCCGACGGCCGGAATCTCCAATCTGGTGACTCAGAACTACCTGTCCTATTACCACGATTATCTTGCGGTGGAATTCGGCGGGTTCCCGCATCAGAAGGGCATCATCGAGCGTCTGTGGGAGAGGTCAGCGATTCGGTACGCGAATCGCGTGAAGACACCGACGATGTTCCTGCATGGCGAGAACGACAACGATGTGCCGATCGCCGAGGCGGAGCAGTTCTACATCGCGCTGAAGGACGTCGGCGTGGAGACCATCATGATTCGGTACCCTCGCGAGGGTCACGGGATTCGCGAGACGCTACACACCATCGACGCGTTTGAGCGGAGCGTGGCATGGTACGAGCGACACTTCCAGCCCCGAGCGGCAATCAGCCAGTAACGGTTCGCGACGGTCTCGTCTTCGGTCCGCTCGCTTCATTCGATAGCACGGCTGCTGGCCTGCTGCGACGTCGACGTGGAGGCGACGTTGCCGTTGCCGAGCAATCGCCGCAATCGACGCGGCGCGCGCCACTGAGCCGTGAACACGACTTATTGACGTGCCGGCGCCGGCCAATGCGAGGATTGTTGGGTAGAATTCTCGAACGAAACGTGCCGAGGAATGGACGTTAGCGGTTCGTACACGTTCGCCGCAGCGCCGGATGCGGTGTGGAAGCTGCTCACGGATCCGGATGTCATTGCCGGCTGCCTGCCGGGATGCGATCGACTCGAGCCGATCGGCGCCGACCAATACCGGGCGACGCTGGCGCTCGCGGTCGCGTCGATCGGCGGACGCTACACCGGTACGGTGTCGATGCTCGACAAGAATCCGCCGCACTCGTACCGGCTCGTCGTCGAAGGCCGTGGAACGCCGGGCTTCGTCACAGGTGAAGCAACCATCGAACTTATCGCCGAGGGCAACGGCACGACCGTCCGCGTGACCGGACGCGGGGAAGTCGGTGGGTTGATTGCGCGCGTGGGACAGCGGTTGCTGGGCTCGGCTTCGAAGTTGATGATGGACCGATTCTTCGAATGTCTTCAGGGCCGTCTGTAGGAATGGTCTTTCACGCCCGCCTCCAACATATTCAGATGGTGTGAGAGCGCCTCGAGGCTGGCGAGGTTGTGCACCGGCAGAAAGTCGTCGATAAACGGCAGCGCCGCCTGCATGCCGCGCGTCAGTGGACGGTAGTCGGGGGAGCCGAGCAGCGGATTCAGCCAGATCAGCCGGCGGGCGCTTCGTTGCAGCCGCGCCATCTCGCGGCGCAGCACGTCAGGTTCACCACGATCCCAGCCATCTGAAATCACGAGCACGACGGGGCCGTGTCCCATCACGCGCCGTGCCCAGCGTGTGTTGAAGGTTCGCAGCGCGTCGCCGATGCGCGTGCCACCGCCCCAGTCCGGAAGGCGCCACGGAATGTGGCGCATCGCGTGGCTGACGTTCCGCCCCTTCAGTTCGCGCGTCACCCGCGTCAGTTTGGTCGCGAAGAGAAACGTCTCGACGCGCCCGGTGCGCCTCGACACGCCGTGGACGAAGTGCAGCAGCATCCTCGCGTAGCGCTCCATGGATCCGCTGACGTCGCAAATCATCACCAGGGGACGTCGCTTGAGCCGGCGATCGCGCGCCGGCAACACGATCAGCTCGCCGCCGTAGCGCCGGTTGCCCGCCAGAGCGCGCCGCAGATCGATTGCGTGACCGCGGCCTGATGTCCATCGCCTCGTGCGGCGCCATCCGGTGTCCCACGACAAATCCGCAAGCGCTGCTCGCGCCTCATTCAGTTCCGCGTCGGTGTAGTCGGCGAAGTCTTTCGCGCGCGAAGCCTCAGCGTCGCTGTAGCTCATCGGCGCGACCCGGGGCACGCTCATCGCGACAGCCGTTCCGGCCGGAGACTCTGCGGCATGATCCTCCGGCGGAGGAATCTCGACCTCGGGGGGGCCCACTCGCCGTTGTTCGCCCATCGCCCGGAGATCATTGGTCGACGGCTCTCCGCGCGGCGCGCGCCAGAACGCCTTGAACGCCGCGTCGAACAGCGCGAAGTCCTGCGGCCGATGCACGAGCAGCGATCGCAGCGTGAAGTAGAAATCGGTCCGGCGTCCGATATCGACATGTTCGAGTGCGGCGGCGACATCGAACATGCGGCCGGCAGGCACGTCCAGTCCTGCGCGGTGCAGGATCTGGCCGAAGCGCAGCAGATTATTGAGAAGGTAGGCGATTGAGCAGCTCCTGAATCCGCTGTCCGCGCATGGCCTGAATGTCTTCTTGATTCTTCAGCAGTATCCCGAGCGTGTGCTCGACCGCCGAAGCGTCGAGCTCCGTGCGATCGAGTGCGACGAGAGCCGCGATCCAGTCGAGCGTCTCCGAGACGCCGGCTGTCTTATAGAGGTCGGTCGTGCGCAGTTCCTGAACAAAAGCGGTCACCTGAGCGGCGAGGCGCGCCGGCGCGCCGGGCAGTCTCGCCGTCACAATCGCAAGCTCTTTGTCGAAGTCCGGATACTCGATCCAGTGATACAGGCATCGCCGCTTGAGCGCGTCGTGCAGCTCACGCGTCCGGTTCGACGTGATAATCACGATCGGCGGGGTCGCGGCGCGGATCGTACCGAGCTCGGGAATCGTAATCTGATATTCGGCGAGGAGCTCGAGGAGATAGCCTTCAAACTCCTCGTCCGCGCGATCGAGCTCGTCGATGAGCAGCACGGGCGCGCGGCCACCCGGAGCGGACAATGCCTGCAGAAGCGGACGCTTGATGAGGAATGCATCGGTGAACAGGTCTTTGCCGGCCGTGGCCCTGTCGACCGAGCCAGAGGCTTCCATCAGCCGAATTTCCAGCAGTTGTCGCGCGTAGTTCCATTCGTAGACGGCGTGGCTGGCATCGAGACCTTCGTAGCACTGCAATCGAATGAGCTCGGCGCCAAGCGCGGATGACAGCGCGCGCGCGACTTCCGTTTTTCCGACGCCGGCTTCGCCCTCGATGAGCAGCGGCCGCTGCAGCTTCAGCGAGACGAAGAGCGATGTCGCGAGGCTGCGGTCGGCGATGTACCGCTGGCTCCCGAGGAGCGACTGCAGCTCGTCGATCGAGGACGGCGTCACTTTGCGCGGTCGGCCGCGGCCGTCAGCGCACGCTTGACCCACACCGGGGCGACCGCCTTGCGGTAGCGTGCCGACGCGAAGATGTCGCCGAGAACCTCCCCGCGAAGATCCGACGCAACCTGTGTCGCCGCGTTCGCGATCGTATCGGGGGAAAGCGACTGTCCTACGAGCGCCTTTTCAACTGAGGATGCTCGCAGTGCTTGCGGCACGAGACCGCCGAGCGCAACGGAAGCCGAGGCGCATTTACCGCCGCTTACCGTCAGCGCAGCCGCTACGCCGATGACCGCGTAGCGTGATGCCGGATGCGAGAACTTCACGTACGCCTGGCCCTGGCTTTTCTGGCGCACAGGCACTTCGACCGCGACCAGCAGATCGGTGTCGCCGAGTACCGTGGCCATCATGCCCTTGAAGAACGCCGTCGCATCGACGGCGTTCGATTGCCCGGACGTCGACACGACGAAACGCGCGCCGAGCGCGGTCAACACGGTCGGCAAATCCGATGCGGGATCTGCGTGAGCGACGTTTCCGCCTATCGTGCCGCGATTGCGAACAACCGGGTCGCCGATCATCCCCGCCGCTTCGGCCAGTGCCGGGCAGTTTTCTCTGACGGCAGCCGACGCCGCAATGTCCGCATGCGTCGTCAGCGCACCGATACGAACGATGCCATCCTTCACCGAGACGCCCTTGAGCTCGGCGATCCGTCCGATGTCGACGAGCGCGGCCGGTGCAGCGAGGCGAAGCTTCAGCAGCGGAATCAGACTGTGCCCGCCGGCGAGCAGCTTGGAGCCCGGATGCTTGCGAAGCAGATCCGCAGCCTCGGCGACCGAGCCCGCGCGGTAGTAGTCGAATGCTGGCGCAAACATCAGCGTTTACCTTCTTGAATCGCGGTCCATACGCGCTCAGGCGTAAATGGCATCCTCATCGTTTCGACACCGAGCGGCGCGAGCGCGTCGATCACCGCGTTGTAAATCGCGGCGGTGGACGCAATCGTCCCCGCCTCGCCGACACCTTTGAGGCCGAGCGGATGATGTGGAGACGGCGTCACCGTGTTCAGCACTTCGATGTCGCAAAGAGTATCGGCGCGCGGCAGCGCGTAGTCGAGCATCGATCCCGTCACGAGCTGGCCGGTGTCGTCGTACACCGCTTCTTCCCACAGCGCCTGGCCGATGCCCTGCACCACACCGCCGTGCACTTGTCCCTCGACGATGACGGGATTGATCTGTGGACCGCAGTCGTCGAGCGCGACGTACCGTTTGAGGGCGATCTGTCCCGTCTCCGCATCGACCTCGACGACGGCGACGTGCGATCCGAACGGAAAGACGAAGTTCGGCGGGTCGTAGAACATCGACGCTTCGAGCCCGGCCTCGACGCCGGGCGGCATATTCCACGCGACGTTGGCCATGAGCGCGATGTCCTGAATCGTTTTCGATTTGTCGGGCGCGCCTTTGACGAAGAACTTGCCGTCCTCGTAATCCATGTCTTCAGCGGCGGCTTCGAGCAGATGCGCGGCGATGACCTTGGCTTTGTCTTTGATTTTGCGCGCCGCCAGAATCAGCGCCGCGCCGCCGACGGCGGTCGTGCGGCTGCCGTACGTGCCCCAGCCCATCGGCGTCACGTCGGTGTCGCCGTGCACGACTTTCACGTCGTTGACGTCCACGCCGATCTCGTTCGCCACGAGCTGCGCGAACGTGGTCTCCTCGCCCTGGCCATGGGGCGAGGCGCCGATGAACACCTGGACTTTGCCGGTCGGATGCACGCGGACAATCGCGCTTTCCCACAGGCCGCCCTGGAAGCCGATGGCGCCGGCCACCTGTGACGGGCCGAGTCCGCATATCTCGACGTACGACGCGACGCCGATGCCGAGATAGCGGCCGTGCTTGCGCGCGTCAGCCTGCTCGCGCCTCAAGTCTGCGTACTTGACGTGGTCGAGCACTTTCCTCAAGCCCGCGGGGTAATCGCCGCTGTCGTACGTCAGCCCGGTGATGACGTTGTGGCCGTTCTCGAACCGCGGAATCATGTTTTTGAACCGCAGGTCGGTCGGATCCATCTTCAGCGCGGCGGCGAGCTTGTCCATCATGCGTTCGAGCATGAACGTCGCTTCCGGCCGGCCCGCGCCGCGATAGGCTTCGACGGGCGTCGTGTTCGTGTAGATGCCGTGGACGTCTTCCTTCACCGCCGGCAGGTTGTAGACCGCCGACAGCATCAGCCCATGAAGAATCGTCGGAATGCCGGGCGCCGCCGTCGAGAGATAAGCGCCCATGCCGGCGTGAATCGTTGCGCGAAGTCCCAGGATCGTCCCGTCCTTCTTCGCGGCGAGCTCGACATCCTGCACGTGATCGCGCCCATGCGTCGTCGCCTGGTAATTTTCGGTGCGCGTCTCGGCCCACTTCACCGGACGGTTCAACTGCATCGAACAGAAGACCGTGAGGAAATCTGCCGGATATGCGGCGATCTTGCTGCCGAAGCCACCGCCGACCTCCGGCGCAATCACGCGCAGCTTGTCTTCCGGCACGCCGGTGACGACCGACATCAGGAACCGCAGGATGTGCGGGTTCTGCGTCGTGTTCCAGACGGTCAGCTCGCCTGACGCGGCGCTCCATGTCGCGAGCGTCGCGCGCGGCTCCATGGCGTTCGGAATCAGCCGGTTCTGAATAATCCGTTCCTTGACGACGAGATCGGCGTTCTTGAACGCGGCGTCGAGATCGCCGGCGGCGACCGTCCAGTGAAACGCTTCGTTGCCGGGGACGTCGGCGTGAAGTTGCGGTGCAGAGGCCATCGCGGCCTTGGCCGGATCGACAACAGCTGGCAGCGGCGCGTATTCGACGTCGACGAGATCGAGCGCGTCGTAGGCCTGATACCGCGTCTCGGCGACAACCACGGCGACGATGTCGCCAACGTACCGAACGATGTCGGTCGCGATCGCCGGATACGGTGCGACCTTCAGGTTGGCGTTGGGCAGCAGCCAGGCGCAGGGAACAGCCTGCAGTGTCTTGACGTCGGCGCCGGCGTAAACGGCGACAACACCGGGCGAGCTCTTCGCGGCGGTCGTATTGACGGACGTGATGCGCGCGTGCGCGTGCGGGCTGCGCAGCATCGCGGCAAACAGCATCCCCGGCAGCGACAGATCGTCGGTGTAGGTCGCCGCGCCGGTAATCAGCCGCGGATCCTCTCGACGCCGGATTCCCGATCCGAAAATTCGTGGGCTCATGGTGTCGCCTCTACTTTGCCGCGAGCGCGGTTGCGGCGTCGCGAACGGAGCGCACGATGTTCTGATAACCCGTGCAGCGGCACATGTTGCCTTCGAGGCCCTGGCGGATTTCCGTGTCGGAAGGCGTGGGGTTCGTGCGAAGGAGCTCGTACGCCGCCATGATCATGCCCGGTGTGCAGTACCCGCACTGGAGGCCGTGCTTGTTCCAGAAGCCTTGCTGCAGCGGGTGCAGCGAGCCGGCGGGCGCGAGCCCTTCGATCGTCGTGACGGCGCAGCCATCGGCCTGGACCGCGAGGCACGTGCACGACCTGACGGCAACGCCGTCGAGGAGCACGGTGCATGCGCCGCACTGACTGGTGTCGCATCCGACCTTGGTGCCGGTCGTGCCACCGAGGTCGCGGATGAAGTGAACAAGCAGCAGGCGCGGCTCGACATCTCGGTCGTACCGGCGCCCATTGATGACGATGCTGACGCGGACGTTCATGCGGGCACTCCGAACGTGACAGGAGCCCGCATCATATCGAACACGCAATCGAGATCAAGCGCTATTCCGCGGCTTTCGGCTTTGCTTACGCGCGCGGCCGGCGTAGGTTTCAAGTGGGCACGTCCAAGAGATCGTCGACGCGCCATGCCGAGCGATACAATGGCAACTGATTGAGCTGGGGGCCCTGGGACGGGGGCTGGCGCGCGAGGATTCTGGTGTGCGGGTTCAACAGCACCGGAATCGCGCGAATTATTCCGAGATTGTCGACGCGGGAGGGATGGCCGAGTGGTCGATGGCGGTGGTCTTGAAAACCGATCGGGCGACCAGCGAAATTCGTGATTATCGGCCTAAACTCCGCATGTCGCGCCAGATAGCGCCTGGGATCGACGTGCGTGCGGCGGCGTCCTGAGCGTCCCGTTCTGACCCGATCGTTACACTCAGAGTTACACACAGAAGGCGCGTCGTTTGAGCATCCACACGATCGGTGTCGCATTAATCATTCGGCTGCTAGCGAAGTTCCAGAAATGGGACGGCCTTCAGCATCACGGTCGATTGGGCCTATGCCCGACGGCGTTCACGGCAGCGGGACGGTACACCGTCAGGCTGTGAGGCCACTCGAAGGCGTTACTGTTCGGTTGAGTGTCCGACCATCGAGGTCAGTGCCGGGATATAAACGGCATCGGTGATCCGCGCGAAGCGGGAGCGGCAGCGAGCGCAGAGCCGGAGCATCAGCCAGTGAGCATGGTGTCGCCCGCCATCCCGAAATCTGCAGGATGATTCGCGACTAAAGGCTCCCTATTGGCGTACAAGTCCGGCGGGCGTCTATGTCGCGCTCAGAGATAGCGGCTGGGCTCGCTCTTGCACATCTGCGACGACATGCGCAGACTGGCGATACTCACCGTGGTGGCGTGCCTAGTTCCGACCGTGGCATCCGCCGACTTCCTGTACTCCTACACCGGTCCCTCGTTCTTTGGGGGAGAGACCGACCCGGGCTTTGCCACCGGCGTCTATAACCTAACGGACTATCTGACGGGGACGGTGCTGGTCAGCGACGCAGCGATGCCCACGCAAGGCTGTGGCGAGTTCGGTTGCGGCGTTGACGTGCTCGGCCCCGACGCCGTGCTCCACTACAGCTTCACGGCCGGCAACGGCGACCCGATCACGGATGCGAACTCGAGCATCACGAGTCTGTCGTTCGCGTACTACAACGGCTTTGTTGCTGGGGCCCCGCCGCTGGATTGGCATATCGAGCTTGCGGGACCGGACCCGCGGCCTCTACATGGACTCGACCTTCGACAACGGCGAGCACATCTGGCTCGGCGGCGCGACATTCAAACAGGCGACCTCCACGGCGGGACATTTCGAAAATAACCACGGCCAGTGGACCATTACCGACGTTCCTGCGAGTACTCCGCTACCGCTACGCGACCACCAACGTTCCTGAACCGGAGACCATCAGCCTGCTCGGGATGGGCCTGTGTGTCCTCTGGCTCATAGCAGGTTTCCGACGCGCACTCCGGCAACTCTAAACCGAGAGTAAGACGCGCTCCCTCGCGTTTAGTTTATCGGCTGAACATCCCGGTCCGACCTTGGTGCCACATGGTCGACCGACCACGATGGCCGATTCGATTGAGGCTGTTCATTCTCGACGCCCGTCTTGATTCAAACGAATCGAAGAGATTCAGATTTGGGAAGCGTTTGCTGCTCCTTGGGCCTTGTGGACGTCTTGCAGTTCGAGCGGATTCACGACTCGGGTGGTCGCGATCTAGGATACAAAGTCGGGTTGGTCAGTGGCACGGCTAAATGGGTGGAGAACTCCCGATGGACAGGAGCCCCAAGGGGACCTCGCCACTCGCCATAATGGTGGCGAAGAAGGGTTCGCGAATCGGGCGACCCGCGCGCCAACAGGTTGCGGCGAAGGTAATGGCCGCTCCGCTACGTGCGCACTGTGTGCGGCGGTTGCACCCAGCCGCCCAGGACGCCGCAATGAGGCGCGTTGGTCCCGTGGTGTTGCGCGCCGTCGCGAACGTTACACTTGCGGTGACACAAGCGCGTCGCGGGTGACATTGTTCGGAAGAACACGCGAATGCCGGCCGGATTGTCGACGCGGAGGGATGGCCGAGTGGTCGATGGCGGTGGTCTTGAAAACCGATCGGCGCTTCGGCCGAATTCGCGATTTTCCCTGTAAAGTCCGCACGTCACGCCAGATAGGCCTCAATCGCGGACTCTGTCCCGTGGCGTCCTGACTGTCCCGTTCTGACCCGCGTGTTACACCCACGGTTACACGTTGGCGCAGCCGCGAGGACCCCAGAAAGCGAGCTTCATCGAATCATCCGGCATCCCCGTCGTGGGTCGTCGCTAAACGCTACGCCATTACCTGAGGACTGATCGCGTCTGTGCGGCGCTAGCCGCTATTCCTACCCGCTAACCGTTTTCAACTCCGTCCGTCTACATAGGTTGTCTACATAGCCTATGCGGATGACCCTCGCGACCACGCTCGTGATGCAGGCGATCGGCGCCGGCCACTGCCACGGATTCGACATCGTGGACGTCACCGGCTACCCGACCGGCACGGTCTATCCGGCGCTGCGCCGGCTGGAACGCGACGGCTACGTGCGCTCGCGTTGGGAGTCCGAGCGCGCCGCCGCGCGCGAGGGCCGCCCGGCACGGCGCTACTACGAGCTCACGGCGTCCGGCGTCAAGGCGCTGGACGCCGCGCTGCGCACGCTGCGACAGCTCGATGCCGCGTCGCGGCTGCGGCCGAGGACGCGGAATGACACCGCTGCGCGTCGCGCTCGGACTGGTCCGCGCCGCCGCGCGGCTGGTGCCGCGATGGCAGCGTCCGATTGGCAGCGCGAGTGGAACGCCGAACTGCAGCACCATGCGTTCGACGCACAGCGACCGGTCAGGCATCGTCGGCCGCTCGACCGGAGCGGTCGCCGACGCCGTGTATCTCAGGAGTCAGGCCTTGCAACTCGATCTGCTGTTCCGTGACGTCGTGCTCGCCGGCCGCAACGCGTTTCGCCGGCCGGGCTTCACGCTGCTCGTCGTCCTGACGCTGGCGCTCGGCATCGGCGTCAACAGCGCGGTCTTCGCGCTGCTCGACGGCGTCCTGCTGCGCCCGCTGCCGTACCGCGATCCGTCGCGCCTCGTGTTCCTCTGGCAGACGCTGCCGGCGAAAAACGTGATGGAAGCTGGAGGCGACGCCGTTCGACTTTTCCGCGTGGCAGGCGCTGCGCGGCGTGTCGGAACTGGCGATGGTCAAGCCCGACACGTTCACGCTGAGCGGCGACGACAACCCCGAACGTGTCCGGGGCTCCCGCGTGACGGCGTCGCTGATGCCGCTGCTGGGCATCGCGCCGCGACTCGGCCGATCGTTCACGCAGGATGAGGATCTCGCCGGAACCGGCCCCGTCGCCATCCTCAGCGATCGACTGTGGCGCCGCCGCTTCGGCGCCGACGCGCGCGTCGTCGGACAGACGATCCAGGTGAACGGCGAGCCGCGCACGATCGTCGGCGTCATGCCGCGCGGCGCCTCGATGCCGGGGCCGCTCGCGGAAGACGACGACTTGTGGCTGCCGATGCGGATGACGCCGGACGAGCGCGTCAACGAGAGCAGCCACAACTACAAGATCCTGGGCCGGCTGCGTGACGGCGTCACGCTCGAGCAGGCGTCCGCCGAATTGGAGACGTCGCGGCACGGATGGCGAGGGAGCGCCGATCGCACGGCACGATGGGCGCGAGGCTGGTCGTGGTCGGCGAGCAGACCGTGCATCTGATCAGACCGACGCTGCTGCTGATCGCCGGAAGCGTCGGCCTCCTTCTGCTGGTCGCGAGCGCCAACGCGTCCACGCTGCTGCTCGCGCGAGCGTCCAACCGCCGGCACGAACTGGCCGTCCGCACCGCGCTTGGAGCGACGCGCGGCCGCCTGCTCTCGCTTGCCGTCGCCGAGTCGCTCGTCTACGCAAGCCTCGGAGGCATCGCGGGACTCGTTCTCGGTGGCTGGGCGCTGCGCGTGGCGCTGCCGCTGTTCGCCGGTTCGCTGCCGCCGGCGATTCCGATCGACATCGACGCGCGTGTCGCCGTCTTCACCGCATCGATCTCTGCCTCCTCGGACTATTGTTCGGCGTCGTCGTCGCGCTGCACCGGCCTGACGGCGGGCTCGTCGACGTGCTGAAGTCATCAGGACGAACGATCTCCGGATCGAGCGGCCGCGCGCGCGGCGCGCTGGTGATCGCGCAGGTCGCGCTCGCCGTGATTTTGCTCTCGGCGGCGGGGCTGATGCTGAACAGCGTGGTCAAGCTGTCGCGCGTCCAGCCGGGCTTCGACGCCGACCACCTGCTGACGTTCAGGGTTGCGCTCACCGGATCGAATTACGCGTCCGCGCCTTCGCGCGTCGCGTTCGTGTTCGATCTGCTCGATCGCCTCCAGGCCACGCCAGGCGTGCGGCATGCGGCGCTCAGTTCGGTGATTCCGTTCGGGGGCACCCGCGACGGCGACACTTTCAACATCGAAGGCCGCATCCGGAAGCCGGGGGAGCTGCAGATCGCCGATCAGCGCCAGGTGTCGCCAAACTACTTCGAGACGATGAACATCCCGCTCGTGAAAGGCCGACTCTTCAACGCCAGCGACGATAGTCGAGGCGAGCTCGTCGTCATCATCAACCGCACGATGGCGAAGCAGTACTGGCCCGACGAGGATCCGATCAATCGCCGCGTGCGCACCGACCCCAACATCTGGCTCCGCATCGTCGGCGTGGTGGAGGACGTGCATCACGTGTCCCTGAACCGCGATCCCGTGACCGAGATGTATCGCCCGATTGCGCAGACCGCGGCGCCGGTTTTCACGCTGGTCGTCCGAACCGCAGGGGATCCGTCGGCGCTGGCGCCATCGGCGAGGGCCGTGGTCCAGGTCGATCGATCCGAATCTGCCGATCTACGACGTGCGGACAATGGAGGATCGGATCGCCGGATCGTTCGCGCAGACACGCGGCACGATGCTGCTGCTGCTCGTGACCGCGCTGTTGGCGGCGGCGCTCTCGGGAGTGGCGATCTACGGATCGATCTGGTACTCGGTGAGCCAGCGGATTCCCGAGATCGGCGTCCGTCTCGCGCTCGGCGCCAGCCGTACGTCGGTATTCGTCGACGTGCTGCGCCGGGCGGCGTGGCTGACCGGAATCGGGACCGCGATCGGCGTCGCCAGCGCGCTCGCTGGCGGCCGCTTCATCGCCGGCCTGCTGTTCGACACGCGTGCCGCAGATCCAGCGACGCTCGCCGCCGTCGTCGCCGCGACGATGGCGCTCGCGCTGACGGCGGGCATCGTCCCCGCTCGACGCGCGATGAGCGTGGATCCGATGATCGCGTTGAGAAACGAGTAGGCGCTAGAGGCTCGGGGGCTGGGGAGCTAGCTGTCAGGCCTGGCGAGCAAATAGGCGCGCTTGCGTGGACGGGCGATCCAGGGCCCCCGGCACACGAGGTCGTCCGGCCCGAATCGGACACTCACGAGGTCGGCGACGGATTCTCGTACCTCGTCTCCACTCGTGGGCTACCCGCGTGGCGGGCGCCTCGGTGCTGCAGTAACCTTCAACCCGCGTCGGCCACGGGAGCGCCTTCGCGTCCCGTGGCTCTTCCTGATCGAGGGATCGGGTTCTCGACGCCCCCGCTGAATCGCGCGCACCGACGGCGTTCTCGGCCGACGCGCGGGAGGAGTTTGGGCCGGACCTGCGACGTCGATTCCGTCAGTCGACACCGTGAGCCGCCGACCCTTCGGGCACCTACAGACCCTTCGCGCTCCGACACTCCTTGCGCGATTCACACCCACCGAGTGCGTCAACGACGCCGTGACTGCTCGACACGCGACCGACGTCATGACAAAACGCTCGAGCTGTGGAGAACGCGTGACGCAAACACGCTAACCGTCCATGCGTCTCGGCGTGAGTACACGTCCAGCTCCGCCGTTTCGTCCCGAAGGTACCACCCGCGATAGTCACTTCTGTGTGATTCCGCCGATTGCACGACAAGCCTATCGTGAGGGGTTGGAGGGCGTGCCAACCGATGGTGATCGTCAAAGCGGCCCATGCGCTGCGAAGCTGCACCGATCACGACCCGCACCGGCGGCTCTTCGTCGTGGGATTGACGGCGCTGTGGCTTGCGCTGAGTGGTCGACAGGCGGCGCAGACCCCTATGCTGACCATCACTCCGGCCGACACCACCATCGTGGTCGGCCAGCCGCAGCAGTTCACCGCGCGAGGGGCCGTGCTCCCGACCGCGGTGTCCCCGGGTGGCGAATACACCTGCGTGACGCTGCCGGACGGCACGGGCCAGTGCACCGGGAGAAATCAGTTCGGTCAGCACGGCGATGGAACCGTGACGAATTCCTCCGGGCTCGATCCGATCAGCGATCTCACCACCGCGGCGCGCGTGGTCGGAGGCGACGAGTTTGCCTGCGCGCTCATGCGGAATGGCACAGTCCAGTGTTGGGGTCTCGGCGAGTCCGGTCAGCGCGGCGACGGCATGTTTACCACCTTCGGTCTCACGCCCACCGAGGTGAGGGGGCTCACCGGCGCGTCTGCGCTGGCCGCGGGATACGCGCACGCGTGCGCCCTGCTGGGCGACGGGTCGATCCAGTGCTGGGGCGAAAATAGGGAAGGCCAGCTGGGAAACGGCGCCACGGCGGATCCGGGCGTCGCCCAGCCGGTCGCCGTCGGCGGCATCACTGGCGCGCTGGCCATCGCGACGGGGGCCTATCATACGTGCGCCCTTCTGTCGGACCGAACGGTCGCGTGCTGGGGACGGAATAACCGGGGGCAGCTCGGCGACGGCACCGTGGCGGACTCGTCGACTCCGGTGCAGGTTCAGACCGGTTCTGGCCCACTGAGCGCCGTCGTCGCGATTACCGGAGGAGGAGCACACACGTGCGCATTGCGCGTTGATGGCACGGTGGCGTGCTGGGGAGAGAACGGCAACGGCCAGCTCGGCGACGGGACCACATTGCCTCATTCCCATCCCACGCTTGTGAATGGCATCAACGGCGCGGGTGCGGTGAGTGCGGGGTGGCAGCATACGTGCGCGCTGCTCGCGGACGCCACGGCGGCGTGCTGGGGCGCGAATACGTATGGACAGCTGGGTGATGGCACGACCACCGACGCGGCGTCACCGGTGCACGTCCGCGGACTCTCCGATGTTCGCGCCATCACGGCCGGATGGTGGCAACACAGTTGTGCGATCACCGGTGACGGCGCGGCGCAGTGCTGGGGGCTCAACGAATGGGGCCAGTTAGGGAACGGAACCACGACCAGCGCCACGACCCCGCTGAGGGTGAGCGGAACCGGCATCACCTGGACAAGTAGCAACACGGCCGTGGCCACGATCGACGCCGCCGGATATGCCACGGGCATCGGACCAGGAGTGACGACGATCACGGCGACTGACGCGTTCGGCACGAGCGCCCGCACCACACTCACCGTCCGCCAGTTCGTCACGCTTTCGGTCAGTCGGACGGGAGCCGGCAGCGGCAGGGTCGCGTCTGCGCCGGGCGGAATCGACTGCGGCAGCAGTTGTTCGGCGCCCTACGACGTCAACGCGAGTGTGACATTGACCGCAAGCGCGGGCCTCGGCTCAGAATTGAGCGGCTGGACGGGCTGCGATGCCGTCTCCGGCGCGACGTGCACGGTGACGATGAGCGCGGGTCGCATCGTGACGGCGAACTTCGATCTCCAGCGTTTCGTGCTGACCGTCAACAAGACCGGCGTCGGCAGCGGCGTCGGGACCGTGAGCTCGAGTCCATCCGGAATCGACTGCGGTACGGACTGTTATGAGCCGTACGTCTACGGCACAATCGTTACCCTTACTGCCACGCCCAGCATGCTCCTCACGGGTTGGCAGGGATGCGATGATGCGTCGGGTCCGACGTGCACGATCGCGATGACAGCCGAACGGTCCGTGACGGCCTCATTCGTGAACCTGCCGTTCTAGCCGCGGGAACCGTTACGAGCGTTCGCGCGGACGCCTCGCGCCGACGCGACGCGGCCGTGACGGATCGGTGATCGAAAGTGTCTTGTCAAGCGCCGCCATCGGAACCATGGTCGTAGCCACGACAACGTAGCGGTTGCGTCGGCGCCGCATTGGTGAGCGAGAGACGCCCTCAGAAGCGAAACGGCAGTAGAAGTCCGAGGAGCTCAATCGCCATGATCGGATCAGACGAGTTATTCCTGGCCCCCGCTGTCAAAACGGACGGCATGGATCGTCGCGAGGCCTTCGACATCAAACATGTCTCGGCGGAATGTCGCGACCGGCGGTGGAATGGAGGTCGCTCAGCGCCCCGGAGACCGGCGACATCCTGCCGCCGCCGATTCCTGCGGTAGAAGCGCGCCCCAGCACGACCGGCGCCTGGATGGCCCAGCAGCGGCTCGAAGCCTTCACCGAGGAGACCACCGTACGGTGGCGACTCCACGATCGGGACCGCATCTACGACGACCGACTGCGTCGGTGCATCGCCAGCACCGACGTCGTGTCCAGTCCGCTCAGTCCCTGGCAGAATCCATTCGGCGCGAGTGTCTGGACCACGTGATCATCGTGAATCAGCGGCATCTCCGCCGCGTTCGTCACGTGTATCTTGCCTAATACCATTGCCGCCAGACCACCTGCGCCGTCGGTTGCGCGCTAAAATGCATCGTTGCCTGTCCTGCGTCGTCACGTACGGTCACGAACGTTACACTTGCGGTGACACAAGGCGAACCGATCTGCTCAAACGGGGCGGACTCGAGCAGATTCTGGCGAAATGTTCGACGCGGAGGGATGGCCGAGTGGTCGATGGCGGTGGTCTTGAAAACCACTGAACGGGAAACCGTTCCGGGGGTTCGAATCCCTCTCCCTCCGCCAATCATTTTGAAAAGATGTCGCTGTAGCGATCGCCGCCAACGCGGGCGCCAATCTCGATGTGCCCCTGCGCAGCCGCGTACGCGCTGATGCGGCAGATCGTGGTCAAACCGACCCGGAAGTTGCCGTATCAGCACTGATCTGTCGACTGGCTTGACGTTAGTTTGCGGAGGCCTTGGCGCGAATCAACTAGCAGCGAGCGAGCTATTTGGCGAACAGTGGTTGAGGTGGAAGTCGGCCGTTGGCGTCACGTTTGCTGATCTGGCAGATGCGTCGGCAACGAAGGAGCGCTATGAAAAACCGACTCGTCCTCTTGCTCGCAGGTTTTTTGTTCGTCCCGGTTCATGCCTCGGCCCAGTCGCGCGATCCGTACTTCTCGACGTTCAGCGCGAACTACGATGTCGTGTATCACGAGCCTGGCGCGACGAGTAACGCGGGCGCCCACTTCGATCTCGCCAGCACGTTCAAGCGCGATTCGCCGTTCATCGGCCCCGTCGGTGAGGTCGGGTTCAATCACTTCGACGGCGGCACAATCGTGTCGGCCATGGGCGGCCTCCGCGTGCGAGCCAACACCGACTTCTACGTGCTGCCGTACGCGGAGCTGGTCGTCGGGCTGTATCACTGCGGTGTGTGCGATATCAACGACTTCGCCCTTCAAGGTGGCGGAGGCGTCGATTTTCGAACGGCGAGCCCGAACGTGAGAATCCGTCTTCAGCTCGACGTCCGGCATGTCTTCGACACGAATGCCTTCAATGGCGTGCGATTCTCGGCGGGAGTCGTCTTGCCGCTGAACAAGTAGGACGCACGACGGGGTTCGAGGAGAGCTCAGCGACGGCCTACTACAATCGTTGCCGACTCTCCCCGAATCTCCATCGTCGTGCCGAACGGCTTCGACGCGTCGGACAAGCGCTGGAGGATGTAACCGGCCCTGGCGCCGGTTGCCGGAACCGGCAAACCTCGCGTGTGCAGAAACTCGTTGCTGGCGTGCGCGTCGTGCGCGTCCGGTTGACCGTCGCCGACCGGGTTCAGCACGATGGGTCGCAGCGAGATCGACTTCAAGCGTCGTCGAGCGCCCGGCGATGAATCTGGGAATCCGGATTCGAATTGCACCGACGCGACCACACTCTCCCACGCCATCGGCTCGTCGATGTAGGTCAACGTGGGCGGGAGGTTATAGATGAAGTTGCCGAGGTCGTAGAAGATCGCACACCCGCGATAGATCTCGACGCCGTGCAGCAGCGGGGCGCCGTGCATCACGACGATATCGGCGCCCGCGTCGATCTCGTCGTGCGTCCATTTCACCAGCCACGGGTTCGGCGCAAGCCGCGCCGGCATCCCTTCGGTGAAGAGGGTCGAGAACGACAGATTCCCGAAGACGTGATTGTGCTGATAGACGATCACGAGATCCGCGCGCTGGCGCGCCTGCCGAATGCTTTGCAGGATGCGGAGCGAGTCCTCTCCGTTCGGCGTATTTCCCGGCGAGCCAACCAGGTCCTCCGTCGCTTCATTCTCGCGATCGCCGGCCTCGACGCGAAGCTCGTTGACGCCGGCCCGTTCCTCGGTGGCTCGCGCTCCGGGCGCTATCAGCCCCGATGCGCTCGCGATCAAAGCGATAATGCCCATTCGGGGTGTGAAAGTAGGCTGGCCCGGCCGCTTCAGCGGCTGTGTTGCCGGTGCCTGCATGCGCGATGTGCCGGCGGTCCGCTTCGCGGAGCGTGTTCCGGATGCCCGGCTCCTTCAGGTCGAAGGAGTGGTTGCTCGACAGCGCCAGCAGATTGAATCCCATGGCGGTCAGCGCGTCGAGCGCCTCCGGCGGCGCGAGGAAACCCCGGCCCTCCACGACCGTCTCGCCCGGTTCGGCGACGGCGCCCTCGAGATTCGTGAAGATCACGTCGCCGCTCAGCAAGCCTTTGATGACGGGGATGGCCGCGGGCTTCGTGGACCGCAGATCCGATCGAATCATCGACTGCCCGGTCAGAACAACCGTGATCGCCGGCGGCGGGGCCTGGAGCGCCATGCCGATCCCGAAGACGGCCGCCAGCTTTCTCATGGGGAAGGTTTCTCTCCGTTCATCTGCGCATACAACCACGCGCGCGCAGCCTGCCAATCGCGCTCGATGGTCGCCACGGACAGGTCGAGAACAGAGCTTGTTTCCTCGAGCGACAGGCCGCCGAAGAACCGCAGCTCGGCGATGTGGCTCTTGCGCGGATCGAATTCCGCAAGACGACGCATCGCTTCATCGAGATTGAGCACGTCGATGCTCGGTGCAGGGCTGCCGGCCAGCGCGTCGGTGATAGTGACCTTCGCCCACTGACCAGATCGCTTCGCCATCTTGCGGCGCCGCGCGTGGTCCACCAGTATCCTGCGCATCATTTCAGACGCGAGGCCAAGAAACTGCGCCCGGTTTTGCCAGATCACTCTCTTCTGGTCGACCAGACGCAGGTACGCCTCGTGGACCAGCGCGGTGGCCTGCAACACATGGCCCGCGCGCTCGGCGCGAAGGCGTGCCGCAGCCCGCCGGCGGAGCTCCTGGTAGAGCACCTCCACGAGCCGGTCTCGCGCGGCGAGATCGCCGCCATTCCAGGCCCTCAACAGTCCCGTGACGTCAGCCCCAGCGGTCATGTTCTTCGGCGAATCGGCCCCATCCTGCCAGCCCGGACGCGCATGCGCAAGTTTGGCCCTCGTTCTCGCGTCACGGCGCGGGGGCGATTGTCATGGCGCGACGCGCAAGGGTTTGCGGGCTGATCTTGGTTGGGACGATGTGTTCGGCGGTTGCGGCGTCAGCGGGCGCGGCCAGCCCTGAGAACGTGCCGGCCGCGCACGTCTACTTGTCCGACATGGTCGCCCGAGCCCTTGTTGCGCGCGCGATTGAGGGCGCCGCGCGTCGGCTCGATCGGCCCGCATGTCTACTTGTTCTCAGCGACTTCACCGACGCCACCGGTCAGCCGCTGCTCGACGCGCTCGCGGCGACGGGGCGGCCCGCGGCGGACTACCTCGTCGAACGTGTCTGGTTTGTCGATGGCGATGCAACGGTGCAGTGCCGCACCGATGCCCGCATCGCGGCATTCACCGCCGCCGACAGCAAAGTTATTCATATTTGTGCCACACACTTTGCCGACCTGACCCGTCGGTCGGCGATCGGCGAAATGCTGATCATTCACGAACTGCTGCACACGCTGGGACTTGGCGAGAATCCGCCCTCGAGTAAGGAGATCACGCAGAGCGTGACGAACCGCTGCGGCGACGACTAATATCCGGGCGTGACGCCCGAGCGCTGGCGGCAGGTGACGGCGGTGTTCCACGCGGCCCGGGGCCGCGAGGTCGATCAGCGCGGGGCCGTGCTCGACCAGATGTGCGGGCGCGACTCGGCGCTGCGTGCCGATGTCGAAGCGCTGCTCGCAGGACACGCGGAGGCCAGTCGCGCGATTTCCCTGGACGCGCTGCCGCAGCTGTCGGTCGGCACGCTGTTCGGGCCGTACCGCATCGAGGCGCTCGTCGGCGCCGGCGGCATGGGCCAGGTGTATGCCGCCACCGACACAAGGCTGCGCCGCACCGTCGCGATCAAAGTACTGATGCCGGATCTGTCGGCCGACCCGGCGTTCGCCGCGCGGTTCGAGCGCGAAGCGCAGCTTCTCGCCTCACTCAACCATCCGAACATCGCCGCGATTTACGGGCTCGAGGCTGCAGACGGCGTGCAGGCGCTCGTCCTCGAGTTCGTCGAAGGCCCGACGCTGGCGGAGCATGTCGCGCTCGTCGGTCGTGTGCCGCTGACCGAGGCGCTCGGGCTCGCGCGACAGATCGCGAGCGCGCTCGAAGCGGCGCACGAGCGCGGCATCGTGCATCGCGATCTGAAGCCATCGAACATCAAGCTCACGCCGGCGGGCGTCGTGAAGGTCCTGGATTTCGGCGTCGCGCGGATGACGGCAGTCGACGCCGGCCCGCGCATCACGGCAGGCGGCACCGCGACCGGAGTCATCCTCGGGACGCCGGCGTATATGAGCCCGGAACAGGCCCGCGGTCACACTGTGGACAAGCGCTCGGACATATGGGCGTTCGGGTGCGTGCTCTACGAAATGCTCGCCGGCAAGGGAGCGTTTGCCGCCGAGACCGCGTCGGACAGTTTGGCGATGCTGATCGAGCGCGATCCCGATTGGAGCGCTCTACCTTCCGACCTTCCCGGACCGATCCGCCGCCTGGTCGGCCGATGTCTGCAGAAGGACCCGGCCGATCGGATTCACGACGCGGCGGATGCCCGGATCGAGATTGTCGACGCGCTGTCGATGCCGGCCCAGAGTCACGAGGCTGCAGGTGGCCGCCGAGCGCGCAAGAGCCTGGCACTCGTCGCGCTGACGCTCGCTGCGCTCGGCGCCGTTATGGTCGGCGTGAGGTGGCGCTCCGATGCTCGCTCTTCATCCGCTTCGCCGACGGCTCTGGAGTTTGGCGTCACCTTTCCAAACAACTTCACCCCGGCCGTCGGGATCGCGATATCACCGGATGGCCGTCAGATCGCCGCCAACGTGTGGGCGAAGTCGGGCAACCTCTGGTTGTACACATTCGACGGCTCGCAGCCGACACCGTTGATCGGGGGAGAGAACGGCAGCTTCCCGTTTTGGTCAACGGACAGCACAACGATCGGTTTCTTTCGATCCGGCCAGATCGTGACGATGAGCCCGACAGGCGGTCAGGTGACGCGTGTCGCGCAGATCAAATCGCACGGTCTGATCGGCGGAGCCACGTGGAATCGAGACAACGTGATTGTGTTTGCGGACGGCCATGGGCTGTTTCGTGTTTCGGCGTCCAGTGGCAGCACTCCAGTCGAGATCCCGATCGTCGGAATCTCCGGCGTGTTATCCGGTCCGATGTTTCTCCCCGACGGTCGTCACGTTGTCTTTTGCGCGGAACGGCCCGGCGGAGGATCGATGCACCTCGCATCGCTTGCCGGCGGCGCCGTCACGAACCTTGGCGAGTCTCAGTGCCCGGGAGGCTTCGCGCCACCTGACCACGTGCTCTTCCTGCGCGAAGGGGCATTGTTTGCGCAGAAACTCGACCTCGATCGATTGGCCCTCGAAGGCAAACCGCACATCGTCGCACAGGGCGTGAACCGTGGCGCTGCCGGTCCGTGGCCCGAGTTGACGGTGTCGGCGTCAGACACCGGTGTTCTGGCGTTGCCCACGCCGCGCGGCGGAAGCAGCGTCGGACAGCTGACGTGGTTCAACCGCGACGGCAAGGCGACGGGCGCGATCGAGGCGCGATCGGGGGACGACGCCGAGAATCTCAACGCGGTGATCTCACCGACAAATGACAGCCTGATCGCGGCGAATCGGCTCGACGCGCAGACCGGGACGTGGCATGTCTGGCTGATCGACGGGTCGCGCAACAACGCGGCGACACGACTCACGACAGATGCCGCGTCGGACGTCGACCCTGTATGGTCGCCAGACGGAAAAGAGATTCTCTACGCCTCGGAACGCGACGGTGCGCGGGGATTCTACCGGCAGGCGATTGCTGGCGGCTCTCCCGAGCGAGTGCTCGATGTCAGCGGATTCACGGATCCGATTCCGAGTGACTGGTCGGAGGGCTATCTTCTATTTCAGCAGTTGCAGCAGTCGATCTGGGCGCTTCGTCTTGGCGATCGCGCCCCGATTCGACTGGCGGATCGACAACCACAATCGTACGGACCGCACCTCTCGCCGGACGGAAAGTGACATGGCCTACTCCTCGGCGCGTGCCGGCGCGTTCGAACTGTTCGTCGAGGGATTCCCGGGAGGTTCGCCTCGGAAACAGATCTCGATCGGCGGCGGCGTTCACCCGCGTTGGACGAAGGGCGGGAAGGAGCTGGTCTACTGGGCGCCGCCCGGCGGCATCGTGTCGAACGAGCTGACGTTGACGGCGGAGGATATTCGCGTCGGTCCCGTCAAGACGCTGGTCGCCCAGCCGGTCCTCACGCTCATCGATGCCCGGACACACTTCGACATCACGCGCGACGGGCAGAAGATCCTGATGCGCCAGGCGGCCGGGCCGCCGAGCCCTGGCATCCGCGTCATTGTGAATTGGATGGCCAAGCTGAAGTGACCCGAGCACGCGCGATCGTCGCGCCGTCCCTTGTGCTGCTTGGAGCGTTCCCTGTCTCCTCACCGCGTCAGCGGCGGGATGGCCGAGTGGTCGAATCCCTCTCCCTCCGCCGATGAGAAGATAACTTTCCTTTGTAGCACCGCGCCTGGCCAGCCCGTCGGGTCGTCTGTATCGATCCATCACACCCGGTGAATTCGTTCCGGATCATCCTCAGCGAAAACCCCGAGTTGGCGTCGACCCCTTAGGCGCCGCTGAGGTCTTGCCGAGGCATGCTTGTTGCTCGACCGGCCACCGGCTTCTGTTGAGAGTCTAGGGGCAGCATGCTCGGTCTTGCGATTGTCATCGGCGTCACGACTGGCGGTGCCGCCGCGACGTACCTGTACGACGACAGCTCACCCCTCACGACCCGGCTGGCCGCCGGAGCGTGCCTCGGTCTGGCGATGCTCGGACTTACCGGCTTCGTGGCCGCATCGCTCCTCGGCTTCGGCGCGCCGGCGCTGCTGATTGCCACCGCCCTGTCGGCCGCCCCTCTGGGTGTGTTCGTTCGTGGGACGGCGCGGACAGCGGTATATGCCGACCTGTCTGCTGCGGGCACGCGGGCTCGCGAGGCACTCAGCGGCCGTGATCCCGCCGCGCTGTGGGGCTTCGGTCTGTTCGTGCTGCTCGCCCTTCCCTTGGTCCTGGTCCTTACGTCTGTCGTGTACCAGTCGGCCGACGGCGTCTACACGGGGCTGTTCGTCAACCGCAACGATTTGCCGCTCCACATCGACATCATCAGAGGATTCGCGACCGGTGGAAATTTTCCGCCGCAGCATCCGGAGTTCGCCGGCGCGCGGTTGACGTACCCGTTTCTCGTCGACTTCATCGCGGCGCAGCTGATGGCCGCGGGCCTGACGCTCGAAGGAGCGGTCGCTCTCGAAAATGTGGTGCTGCTGTTTGCGTTGATCGTGCTCCTCCATCGCTGGGCGCTGGCGCTCACGGGCGAACGCGCGGCCGCGCTGCAGACGCCCCTCCTGGTCCTGCTCGGCAGTGGAATAGGCTGGCTGCTCATCGTCGTCGATGCTCACGCAGCTTCAAACGGCTGGCTGTCGTTCATCTGGAACCTCCCGTACGACTACACGATGAACACGCGGCATCTCCAGTGGGGGAACGTGACCACCACGATGATCGCGACCCAGCGCAGTTTTCTTCTCGGGTTGCCGCTGTTCATGATCGTCTGGACGTTATGGTGGCGCGCGGTGGCGGAGGCGGCAACCGACGGGGCGCGGATGCGTTCGATGGCGGCGGCGGGCGTCATTGCGGGTTGTCTGCCGTTGGTGCACACCCACAGCTACATGGTGGCCATGGGGATGGCCGGTGTGCTCAGCCTGGTCTTCTGGTCCTGGCGTGCGTGGCTCGTATTCTTCGCAGTCGCCGTGACGCTTGCCGTCCCCCAGCTGCTCTGGGTGAGCCACGGCAGCCTCCTGAATACCCGCGGCTTCATCGGATGGTACCCGGGGTGGACGAAAGAATCGGAGAACTACTTCTGGTTCTGGGTCAAGAACACGGGTCTGTTCATTCCGCTTCTGGTCGCAGCGCTGGCGGCTCGCCGCGGCTGGCGCGTCGTGCCGCGCACACTGATGCTCTTCTACGTACCGTTCCTTCTCTGTTTCATCGCGCCGCAGCTGTTCCGGTTTGCGCCTCGGATCACTGCGAATATGAAAATCCTGATCTACTGGTATATCGCGTCCACGCCGCTCGTCGCGCTCCTGCTCGCGCGCCTCTGGCAGCGCCGCGGCATCGTCCGGTTCGCAGCAGTGGCAGCGATGGTGACGCTCACCGCCGCAGCGAGTCTCGATGTATGGCGTGTAATCAGCGGCGCAGCAGCCGTCAGAATCTTCGACGCGTCGTCCGTACAGTTTGCCGACGTGATCGATCGCGTCACGCCGGCCGACGCGGTGATCCTGCATGCGCCAACCGCGAATCATCCAGTGTTCCTCACCGGGCGGCGCTCGGTTCTCGGCAACCTCCTGCACGTCGCGTCGCACGGCCTGGACTACACAGAGCGCGCGGCCGACATCAACCGCATCTACGAAGGCGCTGGCGACACGCACGCGCTGCTCCGCCGCTACAACGTCGACTTCATCGTCGTGGGACCGGACGAGCGTGAGACGTTCCGGCCAAACGCCGAACTCTTTGCAGCGCTGCCGGTGGCGGGCAGTGCGGCGGGTTATCGCCTCTATAGGAGCGACGATCTTGCGCGGGAGGCCGATTGCCGGGCGACCTGCCCGAACGCCGTCGGGTCGGCTCGTGCCGGTGGAGTGCACCAGTGACGTTGAACGATCAGCGGCGCCTGAAGTCGCTGGCGATCATCGTGCCCTTCTACAACGAAGCGGCCGTCGCACGCCATTTTTACGAGCGCATCCGGGAGCAGCTGGATCTCCTCGCCGTCACCGTCACGCTGGTGTTCGTCGACGATGGGAGCCGTGACGGCACGCTCGGGATCCTGAATGGCATTGCCGATCAGGATTCGCGAGTGACCATCCTCTCGCTCGCTCGCAACTGGGGCCATCAAACCGCGTTGACCGCCGGTCTGGACCACATCGACCCGATGGTCGAAGCGGTCGTAATGATGGACGGCGATCTGCAGCATCCGCCGGAAACGATCCGTTCGATGATCGCCGAGTACGAGCGCGGCGCCGATATCGTCTCCGCCGTGCGGCTGCAGCACAAGGGCGCCGGACGCTTCAAACGTCTGGCGTCGAACGGCTTCAATGCGTTGATGACATGGTCGACGCATGTCGACGTGTGCGAAGGCGCCGCGGACTTCCGTCTGATGTCGCGCAATGCCGTCGAGGTGCTGAAGGGCATGCGCGAGACGCACAGGTACCTGCGCGGCATGGTGCCGTGGCTCGGGTTTCCGTCCGCGGTCGTACGGTACCAGCAGGCGCCGCGATACGCCGGCCTGCCGGCCTATACGTGGCGGCGGAGCCTGCGTCTGGCGCATCACGGGCTCTTTTCCTTCTCCACGCTGCCCTTGAACCTGATTACGTGGCTCGGGTTCTTCTTCGCGGCCGCCGCGGGCGCGTATCTCGTTTACGTCGCCTTCGTGGCGTTCTACGGCCGCACCGTAGCGGGCTGGACGTCGGTGATCGGTGTCATGCTGATCGTGAGCGCGTTTCAGTTTCTGGCGATGAGCATCATGGCGCAGTACCTCGGGATGGTTTTCGAAGAGTCGAAGCGGCGGCCGCTCTACGTCCTGAAGCAGGCACGCATTGCCTCGCACGGACGCCGGGTCGATGGTCCGGTCGGCCTCGTCGACTCGGCGGCACGACAGCGGCTGGGATGAGCGGGGGTGAGGCCTGCCAGCCGCTGTGTTCGACTGCTCGTCTTCATCCTGGGAACCTGGCTTCTGAGTTGTACGCGTGCACAGCAGGACCCACAAGGAACCACTTATTACACCGCCGCTGACTTCACCGCCGTCGCGAAGCGCGACACACACGTTCACATCAACACGAGCGATCCCAGCTTCATCGAGCAGGCGAAGGCCGACAACTTCAGTCTGATCACAATCAACGTCGACGCGCCGTACTTCCCCTCGATCGACGAGCAGCAGGCGATTGCCGTCGCCGACGTCGCCGCGTTCCCCGGCCGGGTCGCCTACGCCGCGACGATGTCGGTGAAGAACTTCAATGCACCGCAGTGGACGGACGACACCGTTGCCCGGCTGACAGACGCATTCAGCAAAGGGGCCGTCGCGGTGAAGTTCTGGAAGAACATCGGGATGGACTTGAGGGCTGCCGATGGCAGTTTCGTGATGATCGACCATCCGCAGTTCGATCCGGTTCTCGCTCTCATCGCCCGGCACAAGTCGACGATGATCGGCCATAACGGCGAGCCGAAGAACTGCTGGCTGCCGCTGGCCGACATGACGACGAACAACGATCGCGACTACTACAAACAACATCCTGAGTACTACATGTATCTGCACCCCGACTATCCGTCGTACGAGCAGCAGATACAGGCGCGCGACCGGATGCTGTCGCGCCATCCGGATCTGACATTCGTCGGCGCGCATCTTGGCAGTCTCGAGTGGAGCACCGACGAACTCGCGAAACGTCTGGACCGGTTCCCCAACATGGCCGTCGACATGGCGGCCCGCATCGCGCATCTGGAATACCAGGCGCGAGTGGATCGCGACAGCGTGCGTCGCTTCTTCCTTAAGTATCAGGATCGTCTGATGTACGGCAGCGACCAGACGATCGGAATCAAAAAAAATTCCGCGGCGGTTCGCGCGCGGGCTCATGAAATCTGGACACGCGACTGGCAATTCCTCACGACCGACGACAGGCTCCGCGCCCCCGAGGTAAATGGGGCGTTCAGAGGGCTGAAACTGCCGGGAGCCGTCATCGACAAGCTGTATCGCACAAACGCGGAACGCTGGTTTCCTGGAATAAAGCCACGCGGCTGAAGCCCGCTGCCGGTAAACTACGCGCGGGGAGCCGCCGATGGACGGAGTCTTACAAGACCTTCGCTACGCCCTGCGAAAACTCTCGAGCGCGCCGACGTTCACGCTCACCGCCGTCGCGACGCTCGCGATCGGAATTGGCGCCACCACCGCGATTTTCAGCACCGTCAACGCCACCCTCCTGCGTCCGTTGCCTTACGCGCATCCGGAAAACCTGATCGCGCTGCGTACGCGATACGTCGACGGACGCGTCACGACCGGCATGGTGGCGGCCGTCGAGGTCGCGCGGCTGAACGAGGCGGGCGGTTCGATCGAGCGCGCAGTGGGCATGTCATCCTCGCCGTTCGATGCGACGTTGATTCGCGCGAACGCGCCGCCGGTGCACGCCGCGGTCCACTTCGTCGGGGAAGGCTTCTTCGAGCTCTTCGGACTCCCGATGACGCTTGGATCCGGTTTCACCCACGATCAGCAGGCGCCGGTGACCAACGGTCCCGGCCCCGGCCAGCCCCAGGGACCGCCGCCGGTCGTCGTGCTGTCGCATCACGCCTGGACGGATCTTTTCGGCAGCGACCCGAACATCGTCGGCAAGACGATCCGGTTCGCGGAAATCAACGCGACGGCGATCGGCGTCGGGCCGCGCGACCTCGACGTGCCTCAGGGCGCGGACTTCTGGGTCAACGCGCGATTCAGTCCTCAGGACGTGGGCCATGGCCTCGCGGCGGCTCTGCGAGTGAAGGCGGGAACGACCGTGGACCGTCTCCGCAGTGAAATGGGCCGCGTGATGGTCGGCCTCGCGCGCGATTTTCCGCTGAGCGACGACGGCCGCGAGTTCGTGCCGCAGCCGTTCGTCAACTCGATCGTCGGCGATCTGCGGCCGACGCTCCTCGTCGTGTTCGCGTCCACCGCGCTCCTGCTGTTGCTCGCGTGCGTGAATGTCACGAATCTGCTGCTCGGACGTGGCGCCGCGCGCGCACGCGAGATTGCCGTTCGCACGGCGCTCGGCGCGAACCGGGCGCGTGTGATGCGCCAGCTGCTCACTGAATCGTTTCTGGTGACGTGCCTGGGGGCGGCGGCGGGCCTGGGGTTTGCGTTCGCCGGCGTCCGGACGCTCCAGGTGCTCGGCGCCTCCAAGCTCCCGCGCCTCCAGTCGGTGCCGTTCGACGCCAACGTGCTCGGCTTTGCGGCGATCGTGTTGCTGGTGAGCGCCGTGATGCTCGGCGTCGCGCCGGCCGTTCGTCTCACGCGCACCGATTTGAAAACGCTGATGAACGAGAGCGGCCGCTCGACGTCCGGTGGCCGCGGCACCGTGAAGATGATGGGCGTGATGACGGTGGCGGAAGTATCGCTCGCGCTGATCCTCGTTGCCGGTGCCGGCTGGCTCGTGCAGAGCTTCTCGAGGCTCCGCAACACGGATCCTGGCTTCGTCGTGTCGGGGCGGCTCATGGTCGATGTCCGGCCCGATCCGCAGAGCGTGCGCGGACCGGAGCAGACGCTGGCGTGGACGAGAAACCTGTTCGAGCGGCTGCGCGCGATTCCTGGCGTGACTGGCGTCGGCTCGACGGTGGCCTTTCCCCTGCGCGGTCAACTGGACGGGTCGGTCTTCGTCCAGTTCCGCGGCGAATCGTTCGATCCCGCGCGGCCGCTCGGCGCGCGGCAGCGGCTCGTATCGCCAGGATTTTTCGATGCGATGGGCGTGCCCGTTGTCGCCGGCCGGGATTTCACTGCCGACGACCGGCAGAATACCGGACCGGTCGCAATCGTCAATCGCGAGTTCGCGAAGCGCTACCTGCAGGGAAAGGATCCGCTCCGGACCGCGTTCGCGTTCGGCTATCCAAACATCAACACACGCGTGTTCCGCTCGATCGTCGGCGTCGTTGGCGACATCAGATACCGTTCGATCGCCGAGGAGGCGGAGCCGAGCTTCTATCTGCCGCAGGGGCAGTTCGCCTTCCCGCGTCAGACGGTTGTGATTGCCTCGAAGCTGGCCGACGCAGCGACTCTCGCGCCCGCGGTCCGGAGGGAGATCGCCAGCCTGGAGCCGCAGCTCGCGTTCGACGTCGGCAGCGTCGCCGAGTTCGTCGCTTCGACGCTCACGCGGCAGCAGCTCGGAATGACGCTGATGCTGATCTTCGGCGTGACGGCACTCGTGCTCGCGGCCGTCGGCATCTACGGCGTGATCGCGTACGCGGCAGCGCAGCGGCTCGGCGAGATCGCGACGCGGCTGGCGCTCGGCGCGACGCCCGCGCAGGTGTTCTGGCTGATGATGCGCCGTGGCCAGACGCTGGCGGCGTTCGGCCTCACCATTGGACTCGTGGCCGCCTACGCCGGCGGACGCGCCGCCGCCAGCATGGTGTACGGCGTCCGTGCGTCCGACCCACTCGTGCTCGCGTCGGCGGCGGTCGTGGTGGTCCTGATCACGTCGCTCGCCACGGCGATCCCGGCCAGGCGCGCGTCACGAATCGATCCCATCCTTGCACTGCGGGGCGAATAGCCTCGCGCGGCATCGCCATCTTTACTGAAGGTTTACGCGCCGGACGCTCGCGAACGAACCGATCGCATCGCGGTTCCAACCGGCTGGCGGATCGCATACGATACGCGTCGAGGAGAACGGATGACACCCCTCTCTCGGCCGGCAGCGGCCGCATTCCTGCTTCTTTCTTTCGTCGCCACGGGCTGCGCGAGCGCGCCGCCCGCGGGCGCTCTGCACGCTACGCCGCCGGGACTCGGGCAGCTTCCATACAGCGACGCGGACGTGGACTTCATGTCCGGCATGATCCCGCATCACGCGCAGGCCGTCGTCATGGCCGGCTGGGCGCCGTCGCACGGCGCACGGAAAGACGTCGCCGTTCTCTGCGAACGGATCGTCGTCGGCCAGCGCGATGAGATCGCGATGATGCAGAACTGGCTGCGCGACCGCGGTCAGGAAGTGCCCGACGCCGCGTCGACGCGCCACAAGATGAAGATGAACGGCATGGAGCACGAGATGCTGATGCCGGGCATGCTCACCGACGAAGAGATGGCGGCGCTCGATCGCGCGCGCGGGCCGGAGTTCGACCGCTTGTTCCTCACAGGGATGATCAAGCATCACCAGGGCGCGATCGACATGGTGAACGTCCTCTTCAAATCCTACGGCGCGGCGCAGGACGAGCTCGTGTTCAAGTTCGCGTCCGATGTCTACGCCGACCAATCGATCGAGATCGACCGCATGAACGAAATGCTCGAGAGCAGCCGTCCCAAATAGGAAGGAATCGACACTTATGATGTCTCAGTTATTTCGCACGCGCCGGTGGGCGCTCCTAGTCAGCAGCCTGTTCGTAGCGGTCCTCTTCGCGGCGGGTGGGTTCGGCGTCAGCGCGTGCGCGAGCTCGGGCAAGACAGCGGCAACGCCGAGCACGCGTCCACCCGCGGCCGCGCCGGCGAGCACACCGGCGGGAAACGCCGCCGCGCCGGCAGGACGCGGCACGCCACCGCCGCCACCGCCCCCACCTCCAGCCGTGATGCCCAAGCCGGTGACGCCGATCGTGTCGGACACGGCGCCGACGCCCGATCCGCGGGTCGGGCTCAAGACCTGGCCGCTGGGACGCCGCGCAAGCCGCATGGAACATGCGCATGATTTCGACGACGCCGCCGACCGGGAAGACGCTCGGGTCGACGCACTCGGATCTCGCGTTCGCCGGTAAGTACGCGATCCAGGGCAACTACGACGGCTTCGAGCTGTACGACATCTCGAATCCGATCAAGCCGATGCTGGTGCAGAGCTATCTGTGCCCCGCGTCGCAGAACGATGTGTCGGTGTTCCGCAACCTGCTGTTCATGTCGTCCGAGTCGACGAACAGCCGGTTGGACTGCGGTTTCGGCGGCGTGCCGGATCCGGTCAGCAAGGTGCGCGTGCGCGGCATCCGCATCTTCGACATCGCGGACGTCAAGCATCCGAAACTGGTCACCAACGTCCAGACGTGCCGCGGCTCGCACACGCATACCGTCGTCACGCAGCCTGGCGACACCGACAACGTCTACATCTACGTGTCGGGCACCGCCGGCGTCCGATCGGCCGAAGAAGTGCCGGGATGCACCGATGGCGGCATCGACGATCCGAACACGGCGCGCTTCCGGCTGGAAGTGATCAAAGTCCCGCTCGCCGCGCCCGAGAAGGCGGCCATCGTCAGCTCACCGCGGATATTCAACGGTCTGCCGGTGCCTCCGAAGAACGCCGACCGCGACGCGATCGACGCGGCGGCCCGCGCCGAAGCAGCGGCGGCGCGAGCGCAGATCCGGCGCACCAGATCCAGCGGCCGGGCGCGGACGCGGCAACGCGACCGCAAGGGCCGCCGACCGGTCCGAATCAGTGCCACGACATCACGGTGTATCCGGAAATCGGGCTCGCGGGCGGCGCGTGCGCCGGGCTCGGCCTGTTGCTCGACATTCGCGACGTCGCGCACCCCGTGCGACTCGACGCCGCCGCCGACGCCAATATGTCGTTCTGGCACTCGGCCACGTTCAGCAATGACGGCAAGAAGATCCTGTTCACGGACGAGTGGGGAGGCGGCGGTCAGCCCCGCTGCCGCGCGACGGACAAGATGGAGTGGGGCGCCGATGCGCTCTTCACGATCGAGAACAACAAACTCAAGTTCCACACCTATTACAAGCTGCCGGCGGCGCAGACGCCGCAGGAGAACTGCGTTGCGCACAACGGCTCGCTGATTCCGATTCCCGGCCGCGACGTGATGGTGCAGGCGTGGTATCAGGGCGGGCTGTCGATCTTCGACTGGACCGACGTCGCGCATCCGAAGGAGATCGCGTTCTACGACCGCGGACCGGTCGACGGCACGCGGATGATCAGCGGCGGTTCCTGGTCCGCCTATTGGTACAACGGCATCATCGTCAGCTCCGAGATCGCGCGCGGGCTCGATATCTACGAGCTCATGCCGAGCGGTCTCATCACCGAAAACGAGATCGCGGCGGCGAAGACGGTGAAGATGGACTATTGGAATCCGCAGGATCAGCAGCGCTTCGTGTGGCCGTCGAGTGTCGCGCTCGCACGCGCGTATCTGGATCAGCTCGCGCGCTCGAACGGGCTCAGCTCGGAGATGATCGCCAGCGCGCGGACGGCGTTGGCCAACATAGAGAAGCGGCCAGCTTCGGAACGCAATGCGACGCTGACCGAGCTCGCATCACATCTGAAAGACGCCGCTGCGGCGGCGAGAGATCAGACGAAAGTGCGTGCGCTCGCCACAACCGTTGCCGATCTCGCGAACGCGGCAAGCACAAACACACAGCGCTGATTCCGCTCTGAGACGCCTCTGTCGTACTCGGCGGTACACAACCGCCGAGTACGAAATTCTTTCCTGCACTGTCGCTGAACACACCCGAACTGCTGCGGCTCGAAAACGTTCAGGTTATCAAAACGTTCGCGAGCGCGAGCGCGAGCGCAAACCGCTCGGCAGTACCATGCGTGGCACGAACTGTGGAATTCCCTCCTCGTCGTAGAAACCATTACCCTGGGAGGGAAACTCATGAAAACACGACTTAGTGGAATTGTTGCGATGCTGGTCGCCTTATCGATGATGGCGCCGGCAGTCGCCATCGCTGCGAAACCGGCGTCTCCGTCCATCACCATCCCCGTCAGTCAGACACTGGCCGCTCCGAATGCCGGTACGCTGACCGGGTTGCTCACCATCAACCAGTTCAAGGTCATCGACGGTCAGCTAAACGCGGTTGGCACGTTGGCGGCGACTGTCACCAACGCGGCGGGCACCGTGTTGGGCACCGCGCTTACCGCGGTAACAATCCCGGTCACCGGCAGTGGGACGTGCGACATTCTTCATCTCACGCTCGGCCCGCTGCACCTGAATCTCCTCGGCCTCGTCGTGGACTTGAATCAGATCAATCTCGACATCACCGCGCAGGCCGGCCCCGGGAACCTGCTCGGGAACCTCCTCTGCGCGGTCGCCAATCTGCTGAACGGTGGCTCGCTGAACGCGCTCGCGAACCTGCTCAACCAGCTGCTCGGCGTCCTCGGATCGCTCTAACGATCGTCACAGGACGGCAAGCGGACGACATCGGTTGTCCGCTTGTCGATTCCTCATCGGCTAGCTCGCTCGTTCTGCTGAATCGCGCTGCAGACGGGCGGCCTAGAGCTTTTTCAATTTTTGTGTAGCCGCGAGCTTCAGCCGAGCGGCGTATCCACCCGAGAATTTTGTACGCTCGGCTAAAGCCTCGCGCTACACCGCTACACGACGCGGCCCTCACCTCGACAGTACGTGCGAATTCGCATTGATAGTTGTTGAAAACGATCGAACGCGTCGCTATTCTGTCTTCGTCCTCACCTCGCCTGACACTCAGCGTTCCTCGGGCACGTTATGACTCGTCTGTTCGCCCTCGGTCTCGGCATTCTCGCAGTTGCGGCAGCCTATCGTTGGTTCAGGCGCGGAGAGACGGCCGCTGAGCTCGGCAACGTCACGCTCAGCCGCCAGTGGCTCACCGAATTTCACGCTGGAGATCGAACGTGACGGAATCATTTGGCGCGCGCCTGCGTCGCGAACGCGAGCGGCGGCGCATCTCCATCAGGTCGGTCGCGGAATCCACCAACATCAGAGCGGCGCTCTTCGAACAGCTCGAACGCGACGATGCGTCGAAGTGGCCGTCGGGGATCTTCCGGCGCTCGTTCATGCGGGCGTATGCGAGCGCCATCGGGCTCGATCCAGAGTCCACCGTGCGCGATTTCGTCGCCGCGTTTCCAGATCCCGCGCAGCCGCCGGAGCGGATTACCGCTGCGAAGGCCACTTCACAGCCGTCGTCGCGCGCGCCGGAGCTTCGTCTTCGTCTGGCGACGGGCGGCGTCGCGCCGCGGCGCTGGCTGGCCGCGTTCTGCGACCTCGTCGTGCTCGCCGCAATTGCGCTGACCTCGGTGATCGTCTTTCGCCAGGTCTGGATGCCGCTCGCGATCTGTCTGTGCGCGTACTACACCGCCGGCACCGTTCTGACCGGCGCCTCGCCAGGAGTGTTCTTTCTGGCGTGGTACCGTCGGCTCGGACAGCCAACGCCAAAGACCATGGCGGCAAGCCGCTCGGCAGCGCCCTTCCTGATCCATCCCGATCGCGGGCATGGCTTGTCGCTGGAGTTGTCGCCGGAATCAGCCGCGGTCAGCAATCAGTAGCGCCGGAATGTAGCGCGAGGCTTTAGCCGAGCGCCGCCTCGGCGTCGATACGCTCGGCTGAAGCCTCGCGCTACAGGCCTGCAGCCTACCTCTGCCATCCAACCGTAACGGCGTGAGCGCCGTCGCGTACACCAGCGGCGAGGTCGGCGCGGATTACGCCGCGCGCCCCGGGGACGCGTAACCGCAGGCCGATGCCGACATCGAGCTGCGCACGCGGGTCCTCGTCTCCGAAAACACGCGTCGCCCGCGCCACGTCCGCAAAGCCCGCAACCCCGAAGCGGACGACCGCGCCGCGCTCGAGCCATCGCTGCACCTCTGTGTTGCCGTACGTGAGCGTCCGTCCGAACGCGGGGCCGGTGACCACGCCATCGGAAAGAAGCGGGTGAGCGCGAAGCAGCGCAGGCCGCGCATGTCCATCGCCCGCACCGGGCCAAAGGGCGAGCGGCGCCGATGCGGTGACGCCGTCGACCCCGGCGTCGGCGGTGAACAGCCAACGCGCCGGGCCGGTCGACGAGTTGAAGAGCGCGCGTGCACTCGCGGATCGGAACCCGTCGCCGTCCATTGGCATCCATGTGTCGACGTCGCCAAAGAGCGCGACGCGATCGTGGGCGAACCGTCGTTGAAGACCGCCACCAATCGAAACCGTTCGGCGGTTCGCGTCCCACGCATCGACGCCGGCGCGAAGCTCGTACCTCACGTTCCCGGTGAGCCAATCGCTCACGGCGACCCCTCCGTGCGCGTGCGTTTCCCGCCGCAGACCGTTAGTATCGGATTGCGTGCCGAGCGCGTATTCTTGCGCTTCCCAGCTGCCCTCGACTCGCCAGACGCCGGGAATCCATCCGACACGCGGCGCCGCAAACGACAGCGCGACCCGCGGACGATTGCTCCACCACCGCCAGCTCGCTTCCCACACTTCGCCTTGTCCGGTCGGCCCCGGCACGGCAACGTCCACCTCGCGTTCGATCAGAAAACGGGCGGCTGTCGCGGCCCACTGGCCGATCCCTTTCGGCGGAAGCGAACGCTCCGCGACGGCCACGTCGACGGTGGCGAAGCCATCCTCTCCAGGACGATAGGAGATGCGCGCGGACGTCTCGTCCGGCAGTTCGGCAAGCCGGCGTGCCGCTCGTTGGAACGCTTCGTCGGTCAGCAGCGTGTTCGCCGTCAGACCGAGCGCGCGCGTCATCAGCTCGTACCGCGTGCGGTTGGCGCCGTGGATCTGCACCGAATCGATCTGCGGTTTGCCGATCTGGTTCCACGCGTCGAGCGACCCGGAGAAGTCGTCCTGCATGAAGCGGCTGGAAGCGAGAACCTCCCAGCCGTACGCATCTTGCCGATCGAGCGCGATCGCCTGTTCGGCGAGAGACGTCGCGTCAGCCCAGCGACGTTCGGCGAACCGCACGCCGGCGAGCTCGCGAAGCGGGCCGGGGGACTTCGGACACTCCGCGCGGACAGAGCCGAAGATCGCGTCGGCGCTTTCGAGCCCGCGTTGCTGCACGTTCGCGATGGCGTCGGCCAGCAGGCGATCGCACTGTACGGATTCGCTGCTTCCTGCGGGTTTGGTACTCGGAGGTGGAATCGAATCGGTTGCGGACAAACGTCGATCGGCGCCGGGCAGAATCAGCAGCGCCCAGAAATCTGTCGCCTTCCACTTGCGAACGAGGTCGGCATTCGCAAGTCGCCGCGACGGACCGACCGCCGGATCGTGAACCGTCACATGGCCGCTATCCACACCCGTGACAACGACGTAGTGATAGCGGCGCGGGCGATCTTCCAGAAGGATGATGACGGGACGCCGCGCCTCGAGCTGCTCATGAAGCAGATTCACTGAGCCGGCGAGCGGCGTCGCGCGCCAGCCACGAGCCGCGACCGCGGCGACGAGCTTGTCGTTCGCGATCCCCCCGGCGCGCACGTCGACGAGCGGCGCGAACTGCTGGACGTCCGCGTGCGCATCTCCCCAGTATCTGAACACCATCGCAACCGCCGCGCCGCCGCAGAGTGCTTCCGACTGCGGCAGGTACGGCACGTCTATCGTGACGGCCGCTGACGCGGCGAGCGACAACGCGGCGATTAGCGATGACCAGCCGGACACGACTCCTACGTTTATTTCACCGCCAGGATGATGACGATGAGCACCAGCAGCGCGATGATAATCGTCGTCGTCGAGATGACCACCGTCGATGCGCCGCCGACGAGCGATTGATTCACCTGCCGCGCCTGGTCGGCTGCGCGGGCGAGATCGGGGCCGCTCATCGTATCCACAGCGGCTGCCGCGCGATCGAGATCGACACCCAGCTTGCCGGCGACCGTGCGCACTTCAGGGCGGGCCAGCGCTTCGCGCAGCGCCGCGCGATCGGAATCCTGCTTCGCGACATGCTGCGAGACCGTGCTCGCGAGCGCGCTCGGATCGATCGCGTGTTGCTGGTCGGCAAACGCGGACGTCGAGAGGGCAAGCAGGAAGCCTAGTGGGAGAACCAACAGCCGTTTTACCAGTCGCATCGTCGTCACCTCCGTAGAAGAAAGCCTACGGCTCACCTGTAGCAATGTCGATACCGAAGGCCCATACAGTCTATAGATGAGGCGGTGCCAGCAGTTAATATCCACCGCGTGGCGTTCGGAGAGTGGGTCGAGCAGCTCGAGGCGCGGCATCTTGCGGACCTCACCTTTCAGGAAGTCTCGCGGTCGCTGCGGGCCCTGTCGTCGACCTATGTCGAACGCCGCGGCCGGCTGGCCGAAGGGGCGGCGCTCAGCGGAGCGGGAAAGCGAGCGGCTTTCGCGCTCTTCTATGGGCCGCTTCACTTTCTGATCGTCGATCACGTCGTCAGAGCGCTGCGGACCGCTGAGAAACAGCTGAAGACGCTCGTGGACCTCGGATGTGGAACGGGAGCCGCCGGTGCGGCCTGGTCCGCCGCCGCGAGCCGCGCGCCCGACCTCATCGTTGGCGTCGACAGAAATCAGTGGGCGCTCAGTGAAGCCACGTGGACGTATCGGCAGTTCGGTTTGCGCTCGCGGATGCACCAGGACGACGCGGCGCGCGTGCCGCTGCCCAAGTCGCCAGCTGGGTTCCTCGCAGCCTTTACGCTCAACGAGTTGCCGGATGCTTCCAGAGTGGCACTCTTGCAGCGGCTGCTCGATCGTGGCATCGCCGGTGATCGCGTGTTGATCCTCGAGCCTCTGGCGCGCGGAATCGCGCCCTGGTGGAATGAGTGGGCGCGGCGCTTCGAGGCCGCCGGAGCCCGCGCGGACGAATGGCGAACCCGCGCCGAGCTGCCGCCGATCGTCGCCAAGCTCGATCGAGCGGCCGGCCTCGATCACCGCGAGCTCACCGCCCGGTCGATATTCTTTGCGAAGTAGCGCGAGGCTTCGAGAAACGCTGTAGCGCGAGGCTTCGAAAAACGCTGTAGCGCGAGGCTTTAGCCGAGCGAGGTTACGCGTCGAGTCTCGCGGCCGCCCACTCGAGCAGCCGATCGAGCGGCCAGCAATTGACGACGCGCTCCTCGGGGACTCCGGCGAGCCGCGCATGCGCGATCGCGGTGTGCGCGTATTGCAGTTCGGGCGTCGAGTGCGCGTCGCTGTCGAGCGCGAAGAGACAGCCGGCCGAGACCGCGCGGCGCGCCAGCTCGAAGTCGACGTCCTGCCGCGACGGGTCGCCGTCGATCTCGATCGCAACGCCGGTCTTCGCCGCCTTCGCGAACACCGTGTCCCAATCGGCCGCCACCCCGGGGCGCGAGCCGTACATGCGCCCACGCGGGTGCCCGAGGATGTGCACGCCGGGCGTTTCGACCACCTTCACCATTCTCGCGGTCTGATCGGCCTTCGATCGGAGCGTCGAATGGGGCGCGGCGACGACGATTTCCAGCAGCCGCAATTCCTCGTCCGTCATGTCGACCGATCCGTCCGCGCGAATATTCGCCTCGATGCCTTTCAAGAGCCTGAACCGCCTGCGGTGAATCTTGTTCAATCGATCAATCTCTTTGTGCTGCTCCGCGAGCTCCTCCATGCTGACGCCGCCGGCGATCGGCAGCCCGTAGGAGTGATCCGTTACCGCGCAGTACGCGTAATTTCGTTCAATCCCCGCTTCGATGATGTCGGCGAGCGTCTGGCCGCCGTCGCTCCAGTCCGAGTGCATCTGCAGATCGCCGCGGTACGCCTTGACCGTCGGGCCGGTGAGTGTTTTGTTCTTGAGCGCCGCGGCTACCTGCGCGTAGCTGAGGAAATGCTGCCGCAGGTCGCGGCGCGTCTCGACCTCGTCGAGCTTGCCGCTCTCTTCAACCGCGCGCTGCACGATCGGCGACGACCCTGAGCGCAGCACTTCGAGGATCACGCGCGTCGACGACGGACCGATGTTTGGAATTTTGCGGAGCGTGCCGTCCGGCTGCAGAAACGACTCGATCGGTTCGTCGAGCGCGAGGATTGCCTGCGCGGCGCGCTTGTAGCCCCACCGGCTCTGCGTGCTCTTCTGAACCGCGGCCAGATCGCGCAGGAGTCCCGCGATGAGGCCGTTCGTATCCAGTCCTGAGCTGCCGCGCGCCATCAACTAATATTGTGGGTCCAGCACGGTGCGTTCCAGCAATATGTCGATTCCTGCAAATCCCCGACCTGCCTCGACCGTGATCCTCTTGCGCGACGGCGCGAGCGCCGCGGGGCCGGAGGTATTCCTCGTTCGTCGGCACGAGGGCACAGCGTTCATGGGAGGTGCGCACGTTTTTCCCGGCGGGCGGGTCGACGAGGCGGACCGCGAAGTTGCCGAACCGTCGTGGTGCGACGGCGTCGACGTTGCGATGCGGCAGCTCGATCGGGTGCCGGCGGTCGACGCGGTCGCGTTTCACGTTGCCGCGATCCGCGAACTGTTCGAGGAAGCCGGGGTGCTCCTCGCGCGCGATCGAAGCGGCCAGTTCGTTTCGTTGATCGGCGCGGACGAGCAGGCGCGGTTCAGACAATACAGCGCGGACGTCCACGCGAAGATCCGGCCGCTGCGCGACGTGATCGAGCGCGAAAAACTGCGCCTCGCGCTCGATGCGCTCGTGCCGTTCGCGCACTGGGTGACGCCGCCGATCGATGTCCGTCAGTTCGACACGCGCTTTTTCCTCACGCGCGTGCCGCCGCGGCAGACGCCGGTCCACGACGATCGCGAAACGACGCAGAGCATCTGGATGACGCCGTCGCGCGCCCTTCACGACGCGTCAGCGGACATCATCGTCCTGCCTCCGCCCACGTGGACGACACTGCGAGAAATCGAGCCGTTTCATTCGGTGGACGAGGCAACGGCGTGGGCACGCGCACGGCAGACAATTCGCCGCCAGCCGCTGCTCATCGAGCAGGACGGCGTGCGCATGCTCGTCGTGCCTGGCGATCCGCTGCATCCCGAGCCCGCCGTTGCAGACAACCGTTCGGAGGTCCGTTTCGTTCAGGTCGCCGGCCGCTGGCGCGCCGAGCGCCCGCCCACGTAGAATCGCGCTATGAAAAAGCTGATCGGCGCCGTGGTCCCCGTGGTGCTCGTCGCGGTCGGGGTGTCGGTTGCCGCCCAGGAACCAGTGAACGAGGCGGTAATCGCTCAAATCAAGGCGGAGGGCTTCCAGCATTCGGCGGTCATGGACACTTTGAGCTGGATCAGCGACGTCTACGGTCCGCGGCTCACCGGCTCCGACCAACTTGCGGCGCGCGGCCGAATGGACGCGCGATCAGCTGTCGAAATGGGGGCTCGAGCACGTCGCGCTCGAGCCGTACGGACACAAAGTGCGAGGCTGGGACCTGCAGCAGTTCTCCATCGAGATGACCGAGCCGCAGTATTTGCGCATCACCGGTTATCCGAGGGCGTGGTCGCCGCCGCTCGCATCGCCTCTCGTCGGCACGCCGATTGTCGTCGAGGTGAAATCCAAACAGGACTTCGACAAGTACCGCGGCAAGCTGCGCGGGGCCATCGTGATGAACGGCCGCCCGACGATCTCCGACATCGGATTTCAGCCGGAGGCGTCGCGCCTCACCGACGACGAGTTGAAGAAGCAGGCCGGCCAGATCGATCCGGCACCGGCGGGCGCCGGCGAGTACACGCCCAAGTCGTACTGGGACGAGGAAGACGACTGGACCAAGAGCCTCGGCGAGTCGACCGAGATACTGAAGTATTTCGCGAGCGAAGGCGTTGCCGCGCTGATTACGGCGAGCGACATTCCCGAGGCAGTACGCGTCGGCGGCTTTTACGACGAGGCGTGGCACCCGACATATCCAGGCTTCATTTTCGCGCGCGAACAGTACGGCCGGGTCGTCCGGATGCTCGACAAGAAGCAGCCGGTGAAGCTTTCCCTCGCGCTCAACGTGCGGCTCACGGACAACGTCGAATTGTTCAACGTCATCGCGGAGATTCCCGGAACCGATCCAGCACTCAGAGACGAAGTCGTCATGCTCGGCGGCCACTTCGATTCCTGGCACACGGGCACCGGCGCGACCGACAACGGCGCCGGCTCCGCGGCGGCGATCGAGGCCATGCGGATATTGAAGGCGATCGGGGTGAAGCCTCGCCGCACGATCCGCCTCGCCTTGTGGACCGGGGAAGAGGAAGATTATTTCGGCTCTCTCGGCTACGTGCAGCAACACTTCGGCGACCTGCGGACGATGGTGCTGAAGCCGGAACACGCGAAGGTTGCGGCGTATTTCAATCTGGACAACGGCGCGGGGAAGGTTCGCGGCGTCAATCTGCAAGGGAACGAAGCCGTGCGGCCGATCTTCGATGCGTGGCTGAAGCCGTTCAATTACATCGGCGCGACGACTCTCACCACGTTGAACACTGGCGGCACCGATCACATGCCGTTCGACGCGCTCGGCCTCCCTGGTTTTCAATTCATTCAAGACCCGCTCAACTACGAGACGCGCACGCATCATTCCAATCTCGACGTCTACGAAGAGGCGCCGCCGGACGACCTGAAGCAGATGTCGGTCGTCCTCGCCAGCTTCGTGTATCACGCCGCGATGCGCGATCAGATGCTGCCGCGGAAGCCTTTGCCGAAACCGCACGTGGTTGATAAACCGAGTACGCAGAAATAATGGCGCTTCGCTCGGCTGAAGCCTCGCGTTACGTCGCAGGGCCGCGCTCGCCTGAAATCTCGCGCTACGTTTCGTGCCTCGCTGCGGCGATCGTGGCGGCGACGGTCGTCGCGGGCGCACAGTCGCGTCCGCTCGTCGAGCCGGCCGCGCTGGCGATCTATCAGCGGTTGCTCCCGCAGATCGAGCAGATCAAGATTTTCGATCACCACGCGCATCCGGGTTTCGCGGACGATCCGGAAGTGGACGCGGCGCCGGTTCCGCCGGGCGGCACGCTGCTGTATCGGTTGAGGCCCGACAACCTTGATTGGGCGGCCGCCGCGCGCGCTCTCTCCGGCGCGACGCCTCGGCGCGGCGACCGCGCGTCGTGGAATCGGATGCTCGACCGTCTCGGCATCGAGACCTCCGTCGCGAACAGGATCACGATGAGCGCCGATCTCGATCCCGCTCGCTTCAAATGGGTCTTCTACGTCGATAGCTTCCTGTTCCCGTTCGACAACAGCGGCCTCGCCGCGCGGAATTCCGATCAGGCGGTCTTCATGCCGCTCCAGACGAAGCTGCTCGCGCGCTTCCGCCAGCAAGCCGGCCTGGGCGCCGCGCCGGCGAGTCTCGACGAATATCTCGTCTTCGTCGCGCGCACGCTCGAGGATCACAAGCGCCGCGGGGCGATCGCGATGAAGTTCGAGGTCGCGTACTTCCGGTCGTTCGTCTTCGACGATGTGCCGCGCCAGCAGGCAGCGGCGATCTACGAGCGCTACAAGGCTGGCGGCGTGCCCGAGGCCGCCGAGTACAAGGCCTTTCAGGATTTCATCTTTCGGTTTCTCGTGACGGAAGGCGGCCGCCTGCATCTGCCGGTGCACATCCACAGTTCGGCCGGCGCCGGCGAGTATTTCAACATCAGCGGCGGCAACGTGCTCAACCTCGAGACCGTGCTCCGCGATCCGCGTTACGCGGCGACGACGTTCGTGCTGATTCACGGCGGCTATCCGCTCGAGCATCAAGCGATTCTGCTGGCATCGATGACAAACGTGTTTCTCGACAGTTCTGGCACCGGCAGCTTCGTCATGTTTCCGGATGAATTTGCGCGGGTGCTGCGCGACTGGCTATCGAAATATCCGGACAAGATTTCGTTCGGCTCGGATGCGTTCCCGATGGACGACACGCTCGGCGCTGAACGGATGTATTGGTTCGGGGTGCACAACGGCCGCACGGCGCTCGCTGCTGCGCTTGCGGAGATGATCGCCGCGCGCGAAATCAATGAGGCGCAAGCGATCGCCTTCGCGCATGGATATCTCCACGACAACGCCGCGAACCTGTACAAGTGAGTGACGAACGCTCGGCTGAAGCCTCGCGCTACATCCGACCCTCGGGCGACATCCGAGCCTCGGGCGACGTCCGAGTTTCAGGGGACGTTCGAGCCTCGGGGGACGTTCGAGCCTCTGGCGACGTCCGAGCCTCTGGCGACGTTCGAGCCTTGGGGGCCGCTCCGCGGTTGCGGCGCGTACTCGGTTTCCGCGACCTGTTCCTCTTTTACATCGTCACCGGCTTCAGCCTGCGGTGGATTGCCACGGCCGCGGCGGCCGGACCGAGCGCGCTCGTCATCTGGGTGATCGCCGCGCTCGGCCTGTTCCTGCCGCTGGTGCTCACGGTCCTCGAGCTCTCGTCTCGATATCCGCAGGAAGGCGGTATCTACGTCTGGAGCAAGCGCGCGTTCGGGCCGTTTGCAGCCTTCATCACAGGCTGGACGTACTGGGGATCGAACCTGCCGTACTTGCCGGGGCTGCTGTACTTCGCCGCGGCGAACATCCTGTACATCGGCGGGCCGTCGTGGCAGGCATTGTCCGCGAACAGCACGTACTTCATCGCGATCTCGACGATCGGCCTTGCCATCGCGGTGACGATGAACGTCGTCGGCCTCAACATCGGCAAGTGGCTGAACAACGTCGGCGCGCTTTCGGGATGGATTTCGGCGCTGCTTCTAATGGTCGTCGGTGGCCTTGCGTGGTGGCGTTTCGGCTCGGCAACTCCGCTCGGGTCGCGCGCGCTCGTGCCGAGCACGAGCCTGAAGGACGTGATCTTCTGGTCGACGATCGCGTTCGCATTCGGCGGCGTCGAGAGCGCGTCGACGATGGGCGACGAGATTCAGGATGCGCGGCGGATGGTGCCGCGCGCGGTGCTGTCGGCAGGCGTGGTCATCACGGTGCTGTACATCGCCGGCACATTCAGCGTTCTTCTGGCGATTCCGAGCGCGCAGGTGTCGGGGCTGCAGGGCATCATGCAGGCGGTGCAGGCGATCGCGACGAGAGTCGGCGTGTCGTGGATGATTCCGATCGTCGCGGCGCTCGTGACGCTGAACGCGCTCGGCGGCGTTGGCGGGTGGTTCGCCGCGACCGCGCGGCTCCCGTTTGTCGCCGGCCTCGACCAATTCCTGCCGAGGATGTTCGGCGAGCTGCACCCGAAATGGCGGACGCCTTACGTCGCGCTGCTCGTGCAGGCCGTCATCGCGCTCGTGTTCGTGTTCCTCGGCCAGGCCGGGACGTCGGTCCACGGCGCCTACGACGCGCTGGTGAGCATGGGCATCATCGCGTATTTCATTCCATTTCTGTTCATGTTCGCCGCGATGATCAAGCTCCAGCGCGAGCCCGCGGGCCCCGATGTCATCCGCGTGCCCGGCGGGGCCGGCGTTGCGCGAGCGGTCGCCGCGCTCGGATTTCTGACAACGGCGGTGTCGATCGTCCTCGCGTGCGTGCCGCCCGACGACGAGCCCCGAAAGATGCTGGCGGTCGTCAAGGTCGTCGGGTCGTCGCTGGCGCTGGTGCTGATTGGCGTCGCCGTTTACGTGGCGGGCAGGCGTTCGCTTGACGCCGCTATTGCGCATCAGGAACACTAGGCGCCCGTGCACGCGGTGGGGAGGCAGACATGCAGGATGATTTCGATAGTGGAATGGGGTTGCCCGACGACGAATTGACCGGCGGGTCGGGGATGTCCGACCTGGGTGATTCGGGCGGCGGGATGACCGACATGGAATCCGAAGGCGCCGAGGGCGGCACCGGCGGACGGCGCTCGAGCGGCGGCGCGCGCGCCCGCAAGTCGTCGGGATCGCGCAAGTCCGGCGGCAGCCGGAAAGCGGCGGCTTCCAAAGGCGCGCGCAAGAGCGCCGGGCGGAAAAGCGGCGCGCGCAAGAGCGGCGGCCGAAAGTCGGCCCGGAAGAGCGGCGGCGCCAAGAAGAAGGGTGGCCGCAAAGCCGCCAGCAAGGGCCGATCGGGCTCGCGTAAGGCGTCGGGCGGCCGCAAGCGGAAGGCCGGCAAGAAGCGCTAGCGAGGCCCTGCATGAAGACTATGCTCGCCGTCTTCATGCTGACCGCGTCGGCTGCGCTCAGCGGGCAGTCGACGCCGGCGGTCGCCGACCTGCTCGCCGCGCGCGAGCGTGCGTACGCGGCGAACTTCCGCAACGACCAGGCTGGTCTGAACGAGAGCCTCCGCACATTCGAGCGGCTGGCCTCTGATGAAACCGTCGCGTCCTTCGCGCGCTATTACGCGGGTTGGACGCGATGGTGCGTGGCGGCGTCGCAGTTCGCCGCCGGCGACGTGAAGGGCGCGATTGCGTCGGGCGCGGCCAGCGCGGCCGACATGCGCCTCGCACTGGCGGCGCGGAGCGATCTGTCCGACTTCCACACGGGCCTTGCGAACGCATTGATCGTCGTGGGGTCGCTCGACCCGGCGCAATTTCCCGCGCTGATCAAGGAAATATCCGACGCACGCCGCCGCGCGCTCGATCTCGGCCCATCGAATCCGCGCGCGCTCCTCATGGACGCCGGCATCATCTTCAACACGCCTCGCGAACGCGGCGGCGATCAGCAGAAGGGGATCGACCGCTGGCTCGAGGCGATTCGCCGGTTCGAGGAAGAGCAGCGCTCGCCGCCCGCGAACCCGTTGATGCCCGCCTGGGGGCTGCCGCTTGCGTACGGCTGGCTCAGCCAGGTCTATCTGAACGCCACGCCTCCGCGTGTGGAAGAAGCCCGGAAGGCCGCGGAGACCGCGTTGGCGCTTCGGCCTGATTTCTGGTTCGTTCGCGAGCAGATTCTGCCCAAGCTGGCACGCTGACGCTCGGCTGAAGCCTCGCGCTACATCTCAGGACATCAACTCAATTGCGCGGCGGGGCGAGATCGATGAGGACGATGTCCGAGTGTTCCTGCACCCGTTCGAGGACGATCTCCCGGCCATCGGCGGACACGTCAAAATCACGCAGGTCGAAATCGGGCGCCAGGTTCGTCAACTGGCGTTCCGCGCCCGTGTCGAGATCGACGAGCCACAGGTTCTTGTGTTGAATGTCCCCGCGCATCACCACGAGCGCGCGCTGGCCGTGAAAGAAACGCAGGCGCCTGCCTCCGCGAGTCAGGGTAAGGCTCGGCGTGGAGTAGGCGGCGCCAGCGGCAGTCACGGCCTTCACAGGAAACGTCGTTCCGATATCCGCGCCCGAGGTACACGAGAAAGTCTCCGGCAGGTGACCACACCGGATCGAGCGAATATTCCTGAACCAGTGGAACTGCGCGTCCGTTGAATGGCACGCGGAACAGATGCGGCGTGCCGTCGACGCTCGCGGCCGACGTGATCGATTGCCCATCGCGCGCCCACGCCGGATCGCCTTGCAGCGCGAGCGATTCGGTGACCACACGGGCGTTCGTTCCGTCGGCATTCATCGTGTACAGCAGTGTCCGGCCGCGCTGCCTGACCGAGAACGCCACGCCGCGTCCGTCCGCCGCGATCTCTGGTCCGCCCACGATTCGCGCATCGGGCGCGCTCCATAGTTCGGTCGCTGTTTTGCCGGCGAGCTTCCAGATGCCGTCGCTCGCGGCCTTCGACGAGACGTACAGCAGGTAATCCGGGCCGAATCGAGGCGCGAATCCATGGCCGGTCGTCAGCGGAATGGGCGCCGCGGCTGACGTGTCGACCGCGGTGTCGCCGATACCCAGCCGCCAGAATGTGCCGTTCGGGTTCGCGAGCGTTGCAACGAGGCGGCGGCCGTCGGCGCTCGCCGCGAGAGATGTATAGCGATCGAGGCCGGCGCCCACACGATGCGGCACACGATGCTCGACGTCCGTGGTGTACAACCACGGCCCGGAGCCATCCGGATCGGTGGCGAGGTACATCAGCGTGCGGTCGTTCAGCAGAACCGGGTGGCTCACGCGCGAGTTGTGCTGCGTGATTCGCTCGACCGCTCCGCCCGTAGGCCTGATGCGCCAGATGTCCACAGCATCGGGAAGCGTTCCCTGAACGAAATAGATGAAGGCCGCATCCGGCGACCACGTCTGAAAATGCGCGTGCAGGCCGGGGGCCGACACGAAGATCGGCCGGCCTTGCGTGTCCTGTCCGGCAGTCCGGACAAACGTCGGGTCGCCTGGTCCGGGCGTGTGGTAGACCAGACGCGTGCCGTCGCGCGACCAGTCGAACTCGGCGGCTCCTTCAAGGTACGGTTTCGGTTCGCCCCCGAGCGTTGGCACTCCCCAGACGCTGATCTCCCGAGGGTCCGAGCCGTTGACGCCGCGCGTCCAGAACGTGACAAGAGTCGCGTCGGGCGAGAAGCCCAGCACGCGAAGCGACGGGTTGCCAAGGCCGTGAAAGCGACCGTGCGTCAGGTTGTAGGACTGTCCGGCATCCACCTGGGTGACCCAGACGTCCATCGATCCGTCGCGATCCGACAGAAACGCGATGAACTTGCCATCACGTGAAATCGCGGCCGCTTGTTCGGCGCCTCCGAAATCGGTCACGTTCTGGAAACGCGCGTCGGCCAGCGGGTTGCGCCAGAAGTAGTCGTGCCGGTCGAGTTGCCACAACGTTACGGACAACCCCACGAGCAGCGTCGCCCCAACGACCGACCACGCGATCGTCGTTCGCCTTGATCGCCGTGGAATCGGTGGAGTTTCTATCTCTTCGAGGGTCGCGGCCGGATTGCGGCTGCGCGACCAGGCGTCCAGCTCGGACCGAAACGCATAGACCGACCCCATCTTGTCGTGAAGGTGCCGGCGCACCGGCATCCCCTCACGTTTTTCCCAGCGTTGAACCGTGGTGACGTCGCGTTTCAGATAGCCGGCGATCTCCTTCCATGAGTCGAGACGGTCGTCGGGCGCGACTCCCAGAGGCGTCCCGGCGGCGGAAGTGTCGGCCATCGGGCGCGATTGTAGCCCCCGCCCTTCGAAGCGGCAATCGACGGCAATCGACGGCATCGTGAGGGATCGCGTGCGCGCGCCCGATTGCTGCTTGCCGGCGCCGATCCCAGCTCGCATCCTCGTAGCTCTTCGCGCGGCGCCATGCCGCGAGCACTCCAGGCAAAAACAAGAATTGGAGGGTCGGATGATTCGCAATCGGTTTCAGTGGGTCGCACTGGTAGGGGTCCTCGTAGTCGCGGCAAGCTCAGGCGGCCAGGCGGACGGGCACAAAGGGGTCAGCTTCAGCGGGCAAATCGATGACGTGACGATTGCCACCGCCGGCTCGTGGGCCATGCACGGCACGTGGTCTCTGCACGTAAAGGGAGAATCGGACAAGGCCGATTTCACGGCGGCGATGGACATGGAGCGGTCTGACTACTTTTACGTGGCCACCCCTGCAGCCGACCCGAACTCTCTTACGACACGAAACGCGCACACGCACAACATCGCGATCGTCGACGGCACGGTCACCACGATCCCCGGCGGCTTTCGCGTGAGCGGTCCGGCGATGCTGACCGGTAACGGCGCGACCCCGCCCTTCGGAACAGATTCCACGCTCCAGGTGGACGTCACCGGCGGCAATCTCGTCATGTTTTCCAACGTCAAGCTGACCTTCGGCGGCAACGCGGTCGCCCATTTCGGCGCGCTGCCGATCTCCGGAGTCGTTCGTCGCTGGAAGTAAACCGGCCGACTTGTTTGGAGAAAAATATGAAACGCGTAGTGTTATTCGCCTTACTGAGCCTTTCGCAGGTGCGTCCCTCGTCCGCTGGCCAGCTGCAGGCGCTCGCGGGCGCGGAGAATCACGACAAAGGACGCCAGGTGCTGGCGTTCCTTCCGAACGAACTGTGGATTCATCAAGGGGACAGCGTCACGTGGTCGTTTCCAACCGCCGAGCGGCACACGGTGAGCTTCCTGACGCCGGGGCAGGTGCGACAGAAATTCCAAATTGGCTGTCCCGGCTCGGTGCCGAGCGGTGCGACGTACGACGGCACTGCCTGCGTGAACTCCGATGTGTTGATGAACGGGCAGACGTACACGGTCACGTTTCCGCAGCGCGGCAACTTCAAGCTTGCGTGTCTGGTGCACCTCTACATGACCGGTGTGGTCCACGTGCTCGACGGGTCCGCGGTTCTGCCGCACGATCAGGACTACTACGACCGCGAAGCTGCGCGCGAGCGACGCGAGCTGCTCTCGGATGCCGAAGGGCTCGAGGGTCGAGCACTCGTAATCGCACGGCGGACGTCCGACACCGAAGTGGCCGCCGGCATCTCTGACGTCGTCGCGACGACGGGCGGCGGTGTGCACGGTTCGGCGGTCATGCGGTTCCTCCGCGACCGGATCGAAGTCCATGTCGGCGATACGGTCGAATGGACGAACATCTCGCCCGGCGTGAATCACACGGTGACGTTCGGAACCGAGCCATCGGACCCGTTCGCCCCACCGTCGTCGAACGTCACGATGGATGTCGACGGGGCGCTGCACTCGATCGTCGGATCGCCGACCGACTCAGTCCACTCGGGGCTGTTCGGCCCGGCACCTGGCGAGCGGACCGGGGCTGCGCAGGTACCTCTTGGTGTGACGAGGTTCCGCGTCACTTTCACGGCGCCGGGCACGTTCCGGTACATCTGTGCTCTGCACGACGATGAGGGAATGGTCGGGACGGTGGTGGTACGGCGATGAAGCCGCAGCTCCTCTGCGCGTCGCTCGTCGCCTGCGTCGCCGCGATGTCCGGAGGACGGCTGGCGGCGGTATCCGGGTCGGCCGTGGCCGACCCGGCCCGCGCGCCGCACGCCCCGGCTGCGTCGTACTTGGGCGGTCTCATCAATCCGCCGCTGCCCAAGCCGAAGTTCACGCTGACCGACACCTCGGGCGCGCCGTTTGATTTCTGGAAAAAGACGCAAGGCTCCGTAACGCTTCTCTTCTTCGGGTATACGACGTGCCCCGACGAGTGCCCGCTGCACATGGCGAATGTCGCCATGAGTCTGAAGAAACTGCCTGCGGAACTTCAGAATCAGGTCAGGCTGGTGTTCGTCACGACTGATCCCGCGCGCGACGAGCCGCGCGTGCTGCGTGCGTGGCTCGACCGCTTCGATCCGCGCTTCATCGGCCTGACTGGCAGTGACGCGGCGCTCGAAGCGGCGCAGCGCGCGGCCGGATTGCCGGTCGCCACGAAAACAGCGCGCGCCGGCGGCGACTATGCCCTGGGCCACGCGAACGTCGTGCTCGTGTACACCAAGGACAATCTTGCGCATCTGATGTATCCGGGCGGAGTTACTCGGCAGGATTGGCTGCACGACCTGCCGCAGCTCGTCGCTGAGACGTGGTAGGGACTCAGATGAAATTCAGCGAGCTCTTGCGGAAGTCGCCGTTGAGCAGTGCGCGCGAATCGGCGCCGAGCCAATTGTCCGCGATGCGCGCATAGACCGAGCGGAAATCGGTTTCGTAGTGCACGTCCCCGGCGTTGTTCTCGAGCGTCGGATTCTGCGGATCGGTGTTCAGGTTCGGCGCGGTCCCGTAGAGGCCGCCGTTCACTTTGCCGCCCATGACGAGCATGACGGACGCGGCGCCATGATCGGTGCCGCCGCTGCCATTCTCGGTGATGCGGCGTCCGAATTCCGAGAAGCTGACGAGCAGCGTGTCGTCGAGCAGGCCCTGGTTCTTCAGGTCTGTGTGAAACGCGAACATGCTGTCGTTGAGCGTCGCCATCAGGTTGTGGTACGTGCCGTTGGCGCCGTTCACGTTCTGTGCCGAATGCGTGTCGAACCCGCCGGTCGTGACGTAAAAAACCTTCGTGCCGATGCCGCGGTTCATCGCGCCGGCTACCGCCTTGAACGCCTGACCGAGTCCGGTATTCGGGTACGCGAGCGTCGGTGAGTAGCCGGCGACGGTGGCAACGCGATCGAGCGTCGCGAAGGCGGCTTGCGAGCTGCCGTAGACAAACGCGAGTTCGGGACGATCGACCGGCAGGTGCGAACTGATTCGTGCGGCGGCGGCCCGTTCGGCAGCGGCTTCCGCGCCGGAGTTCGCGCTCGAAAAGGCGTACGTCGCCGGATTGGCGATCGCGGGGACCGATGCGTGTGCGGCCTCCAGCACGTGCGGCGACGTGCCGGTGGCGTTCCAGCCGACGAGCGGATCGAGCGGCGTCGGCAGCGCGTCGAGATATCTGCCGACCCACCCGAGCCCGACAGAGTTGCGCGGATCGGCGGTCGACCAGATATCTGTGCCCTGGAAATGCGAGCGGCTCTGGTTCTCGTACCCAGTGCGCTGCACGAACGCAAGGCGTCCTTGATCGAAAATCTGTTTCAGGCCGGTGAGCCTCGGGTGCAGACCGAGCGCAACGCCCGATCGATCGGCTCCGATCTGAAGCACGTCGACGGCCGGCACGGCGAGCGTTGGCCGCCGGCGATAGTAGAACGAATCGTTGTAGGGAACGAGCATGCTCAGCGCATCGTTGCCGCCGCTCAAATAGACCACGACGAGGTTGCGCGTCCGCGCGCCTTGTGCCCGGGCGAGATCGCCGAGAAATTCCGGCGCCGCGAACGTCGCGGCGAACGCCGCCACACCGCCTTTCACGAACGCGCGTCTGGTGATGTCCATCGTTTTCAGGCGCCTCTCTCGTCAGACGAACTGGTACTCCGGCGATCCGACGATGAGGTGGACGAGGCCAGGCGCCTTTGCCTGCAGCTGCGTGAGGCTGCCGGTCCATGTGGCGGTGGCGCGCAGATAATTCAGCAGCTCCGACGTGACCGCACCGTCCGCTGGAGCGGTCGCCAGCGTGCGGCGGTAGTAGGCCAGGAGCGAGTCCGGAGTGCTCCCCTCCGACACCGCGGCCGCGGCGAGGTTGAATTTCTGGTTCGCGGCGAGCGTGGCGGCGAAGTTCATGCGCGCCAGCATCGCCGCGGTCGAGAACCAGGCCTGGCCCTGATCCCAGCCGCTGACGTCGGGCGGGTCGTACAGGTTCTGCTCCATGCTCGCGAGCGGTGCGAGCGCGCTGTTCAATGAAAACCCGGTCCAGCCGACGTCCTTCAGCGCTCGGACGACATACTCCACCGGCCAGGAATAACGGGCGAACCGTGACTGCGCGCTCCAGAACTCCGGCGCGAGCAGCACCTCGCGCATCACGGCGCGCATGTCGAACTGGTTCTGCTGATAAACGCTCGCGATCCTCGCGACGAAGCCCTGGTCGACGGCGCCCGACTCGCTGACGAAGAACCTATACAGTTTGGCCGCCAGATAGCGACCCGTATTCGGATTCGCGGCGAGGGCGTTGATCAGATCGATGCCGTCCTGCATGCCTTGCGCCGCGGGCCTCGCCGGAATCGTCTGGCCGCCGTCCGCATAGATCGGAAAGCTGAATGTCTTCGCCGACGTCTCGTGCTGATTCGCGTTGTACGCAAACGCCTGGTGCTGCGAGGCTCCGCCTGCGCCGACGACCGCGAGATTCCATCCGGTGAAGACGCGCGCGCCCGCGTACACGTCGGCCTCGGTGTAGTGGCCGACACCCATCGTGAAGAGCTCCATCACCTCGCGCGCGAAGTTTTCCTGCGGCTGCGCCTTCGTGTTCGTGCGTCCGTCGAGCCACACGAGCATCGCGGTATCCTTCGCGACGTTGAGCAGGAGGTCGCGGAAGTTTCCGAGCGCGCTGCCGCGCAGCATCTCCAGCTGACCCGCGACCGATCCCGGATCCTCGGACGCCTTCGCCGCCATGTAGCGCGTCGCTTCGGTTGCGCCGAGCGCGCCGTTGATCTTCGTGTAGCCGGTCGCGAAGTGGTTGTGCCAGAAGAGCGTCATCTTCTCCTGCAGCGGCCGCGTGCTGTGCACCATGCGGAACAGCCACCGCTGGCGTGCGTCGGTGATGCTGGAGTTCGGCGAGAAGGGTCCATTGGACGTTGTTCCGACAAACCCAGGCCGTCCAATGTTCCGGTCCACATCGTAGGACGCATCGTCGTAGTTGATCAGCGCGTCGACCGCCTGCCCGACGCTCATGTCGGAGTACGTCTCGAGCTCGGCTGCGCTGGCCCCGAAGCCCGCCCGGCGAAGCAGGTGCTCCATCTGGTGATCGGTCGTGCGTTCCCGAGTGGGCCTGTCCCCGTGCTGCATTCTCGTGGCCTACCGGATCGTGATCGTCCCATTCAGCGACGCGTTCAACGGCAAGTCGTGATCGTGAAACCCGCACGTGCGGACGGTGTTCAGATTCCCGGTCTGTCGGCTCTGTCCAGTCGAGAGGAAGCCCACCTGGTTGATTTCTGGGCAGTCCGTATGTTCCGGATGCGGATCCGAGAACATCAGATGGGTGATCCCGTCCTGATTCACGAAGGTGATCTGAGTGCCAGGACTCACCGTCATGTTCTTTGGACTGACTCCAGCGGACGTGATGACAAACGTGTTCGTCGAGCCGCTCGTCGGCGCCGTCGCTGGCGGCGGGGAGGTGACCGATCCGCCGCATGCCATCGCACCTGAAAGCAGGAGACACACCGTTGCCGTCCGCAGCATGGCGATCACTCCACCCTTAGACCACGCGCGAGGCGAGAAGTGACAAGGACGTTTACGTTTGACACGAAAATGTCCTTCGTGTTAAACCGCGTCCCCCGCTGCATTCCACGCGGCAGTCGGCAGCTGTCCCCGTCGGAATGTCGAAGAGGTTTGCGATGAACCACTTCACTTCGCGAGTGTGTGTTGTCCTCATCTCCGCGCTTGCCCTTCTGTTCCCCAAGCCTGCACTCGCGCAAACGCAAACCGGGACGATTACCGGTGTCGTCACGGACGAGCAGGCGGCGGTTCTGCCAGGTGTCGCGGTGACACTCGACAGCCCCGCCATCATCCGCCCGCAGACGTTGGTGACGAACGACCGCGGCGTCTACAGCTTCATCGCGTTGCCGCCGGGCGCGTACAGTTTGAAATTCGACCTCCAGGGATTCGCTTCCGTCGAGCGCCACGACATCCGCGTCAACGTCGCCGTGGTCAGCACGGTCGATCAGGTGATGAAGGTCGCGGCAGTGACCGAGACCGTCCAGGTGACGGGCGAATCGCCGGCTGTCGACGTCAAGAGCACGAGCAAGGGCACGAACTTCGACAGCTCGCTCCTCACTTCGATCCCGCAGGCGCGCGAAATCTGGTCGACCGTGGAGCAGGTTCCGGGATCGACCGAGAGCGGCTTCAACGTGGGCGGCGCCGGCAGCGCGCAACAGAGCGGGATGGCCGTGCACGGTTCGGCGGCCGGTCAGCAGGAGTACGCCGTGAACGGCCTCAAACTGAACTGGCCGGGCGGAAATGGTGGAGCGACGGCGTTTTACTTCGACCAGGACAGCTTCGCCGAAATCAACGTGATGACCAACGGCGCGCCGGCGGAGGTCGCGACGGGCGGTGTGTACATGAACACCGTCACCAAGTCGGGCGGCAACGAGTTGAAAGGCGGGACGAGCATCTACTGGGAAGATCAATCGTTCCAAGGCGACAACGTATCGGCCGCGCTCCGCGCGCAGGGGGTCACGAAGGGCAACCCGATAAACCATATCTACGACTTCAACGCCAACGTCGGCGGCCCGCTCAAACGCGACAAGGCGTGGTTCTTCTCCTCGTTCCGACGCTTCGACATCAGCACTCAGGTGCTGGGCATTACGCGTCCGGACGGTTCGCCCGCACCCGATCTGAATCATCAGTCGAACTTCGTCGGCAAGGTGACGGCGCAAGTGAACGACAAGAACAAGATCAGTGGCGAGTTCAACTTCAATTACCAGAACCGCTTCTTCCGCCGGCCCACGAGCGACCTGGTCGAGGAAAAAGCCTCATGGCGCCAGATCGAGCCGGCTTACATCTCGCAGATCCAGTGGACGTCGCTCCTGACGTCGAAGCTGTTCCTCGACGCGCGTTATGGATTCCTCCACTTGATCTTCCCGCTCCATTACCAGCCGGAGGTCGGCGCCAACGATTTCGCGCGGCAGGACATCGTCCGCCACACGCTCGGTGGCGCAGCGACGTACGACTACATCAACCTCGCGACGCGGCATCAGGCGAATGTCTCCGCGTCTTACTTCGTCAACTCGCACAACATCAAGACCGGGTTCGAGTACGGGCGGGCGTTCAACCAGAACCAGTACGACGCCAACGGCAACGAAGTGCTGCGGTACTTCGACGGTGCGCCGCTGGAAGTGCAGACCTACAACACACCGATCACCGGACAGAACTACATCGACACGGTCATGCTGTACGCGCAGGATTCGTGGGTGATCAACCGGCGTCTCACCGTCAACTACGGCGGGCGATTCGAACGGCTCATCGGCTTTGCGCCTCCGCAGTCGCGACCCACCAACGACTTCTTCCCGGCGCAATCGTTTGACCTGCTCGATAACGTTCCCAACTGGAAAAACGGATTGTGGCGGCTCGGCATCGCGTACGACGTGAACGGCGACGGCAAGACCGCCGTCAAGGCGTTCTACGGCCGCTTCATGGTGCAGGAAGGAACCCGTCTGGTGCAGCAAGTCAATCCGAACGATCTCGGCGGCGACTTCCGCAGCTGGAAGGACAGCAACGGCGACGGGGTTGCGCAGTTGAGCGAGCTCGGGCCCCCGACGCGCCCCTACGGCGGACGGGTGAACACCATCGATCCGAACCTCAAGCAGCCCTACTCGGACGAGATCAATGTCGGCGTGGATCACGAGCTGCTCCGGAACTTCTCGGCCGGCGTCACCTACTACCGCCGCCACAATGGACGCCGTTTCAGCGGGATCAATGTGGCGGTGCCTCTGAGCACGTACGCGGCGACGACGGTGGTCGGGGCGGACGGTCAGCCGGTGACGGTATACAACCAGGACGCGTCGACGCTCGGCCTCGCCCGCCGGATCATCACGAATATCGACGGTCTCGAAGACACGTATAACGGCATCGAGTTCACGGCCACCAAGCGGATGGCCAATCGGTGGCAGATGATCGGCGGGTTTACGATCGGCCAGGACAAGGGCGTGTACGACAGCGGACTGAATGATGATTTCAACAACCCGAATGCGAACATCAACCGCCAGAATGCGATTATCGGCATGGACAGTACCTATGTGGCCAAGTTGATTGGCACCTACGTCTTTCCACGCGATATAACATTCAGCACGAACTTCCGCTATTTCACGGGTCAACCCGTTCAGAAGCTCAATACGGTCAGGGGGCTGAACCAGGGGACGGTGAGCGTGCTCGCCGAGCCGGTCGGAACGACGAGGCTGGACAACGTCGCGTTGTGGGACGCGAGAGCTTCGAAGATCTTCAGGTTCGGCCGTGGCCATGAGCTCGAGGCGATGGTGGATGTGTTCAATCTGCTGAATCGCGACGCGAAGACGATCATCAACAATAACGTGGGCCCGTTGTTCGGGAACCCGATTGCCATCCTCCCGCCGCGGGTCGCTCGACTCGGTATTCGTTTCGCGTTTTGATCAGACCTGAGTTGTTGCTATGAGACGATCGTTCATCTGCCTCTTGATGCTGTCCGCGCTGGTCCTCACGGCTGCGGCCGCCGAAGCGCCGCGCGGCAGCATCACCATCGACCTCATCTCCCAGATCAAGTACCCGTCGGCGCCCGCCTGGTCGCCCGACGGGAAGATGGTGGCGTTTCTCTGGGACGCGTGGGGCAAGCAGGATCTCTTCGTCGCGACGCCGGGACAAAAGCCGGTGGCGCTGACCGATTTTCCTGTCGATCGCGACATCAGAACGTCGGACATCACCGCGTTTGCGTGGGTCTCTCCGGACGAGATTCTTTTTGCGAAGGACGACGCCCTGTGGGCCGTGTCGCCGGCCTCACCGAAACCGGCGCGCGTGTCGGGCGGGCTCGCGGACGCTGCGAACTTCACGTTGTCGCGCGATCGTAAGTCGATCGCCTTTACGCGCGGGGGACAGATCTGGATTGCGTCCCTCGACAAGAAGACCCAGCGCCCGGTCACCGGGTTGAACCCGATGACCGCATCCAGCCCGGTGTTCTCGCGGGACGGCCAGTGGATCGCCTTCACGTCCAATGGCCCCGGCCTGCCGGCGGATCCTGGTCTCCTTCCGTTCAACGGCGACCGCATGCGCGTCGTCGGCAACAGCAACGGCGTCGTCGCGGGCGGCGCGATGGAGCGGCGCCTGGGCATGGTGTCGGTCGACGGCGGAGACATCTCGTGGATCCCGGTCGTCGGGAATCCGAGCGCCATTCAATTCACCGCCGATGGGTCGCTTCTGTGGGCGGAAGGTTCGGCGAACGGCAAGACGCGCGCGATCAAGGAATGGAGCGCCGGCGGCACGCCGCGGACGCTGTGGAAGGATCACGACGAACGCTGGTTTTCGCCGACGGCCCGCGATTCGAAGGTGATCGTCTCTCCAGACGGCAAGTCGGTCGCGTTCGTCAGCGACCGTACGGGATGGATTCACATCTACGTCATGCCCGTGAATGCCGCGTCGGAGTCGGAAGCGAAGCAGTTGACGACGGGCAACTATCTGGCGGGCCTGGGCGGCTGGTCACCAGACAGCAAGCGAATCGCGTATCACCGAAGCGCCGCGGGTAACCAGATGGAGCGCTTCATCGACATCGTCGATGTCGCCTCGGGGAAGAGCGAGTCGATCGTCGCCGAGCACGGCGTCAACGACGATCCGCTGTTTGCGCCCGACGGAGCCAGCCTGGTGTTTCACCGGACCGACGTCGAAAACTCGCGTGATCTCTACACGGTCTCGGCGCGCCCGGAGGCGCGTTTTGTCCGGTTGAGCGATTCGATGCCGGCCGGACTGAACAAGGCCGATTTCACGACGCCGGTCGCGGTCGCGTTCCCGAGTCGTCTCGACAAGAAACCGGTGCCGGCGACCTTGATGGTGTCGAAACGGATCGATCGCAGCCGGAAGAATCCTGCGCTGGTCTGGATTCACGGCTCGGGGTCGGATCAGAATTTTCTGGCGTGGCATCCCGGCAGCTATCGAATGTACTACTCGCTCTGCCAGTACTTCGCGCAGCAGGGCTACGTGATTCTGACGCCCGACTATCGTGGCAGCTCGGGCTACAGCCGCGATTGGTCGACCGGGGTTTACATGGGTGTCGGCGTGAACGACACCGCCGATGTGGCCTCAGGGGCGGATTACCTGAAGACGCTCAGTTACGTCGATCCGGATCGCATTGGTGTATTCGGCCTCAGCTACGGAGGATTCCTGACGCTTCAGGCGATGACCGTCGATCCGACCCTCTGGCGCGCCGGCATCGACGTGGCAGGCGTCGTGGACTGGGCCACCTACGGCGCGGGCTACACGACGCCTCGCCTCGGAACGCCGGTTCAGAATCCTGACATCTACAACATCTCGGCGCCGATCCAGCACATGGAGTCGCTGTCGCGGCCGCTGCTCGTGCTCCACGGGACCAACGATCGGAACGTGTCGTTCGCGGATTCGTTGAGGCTCTTCGACGTGCTGATCAAGCTTGGGAAGAACTTCGAGTCGCAGATATATCCCGGCGAGATTCATTTCTTCCGCCGCGACATCGTCTTGCGCGATGCCTGGAGGCGCGCGGATGATTTTTTCGAGCGGACGGTCAAGAACGGCCCGCCTATGACCAGTACGTCGTCGAATGAGAAGCAGTGACGGAACGGCTCACACGAATGGCTGCATCACGTCGCTTGTAATCAGCTTCTGCAGCCATTCGGCGCCGCTCTCGCCGTTTGTCATCATCACGAAGCCGCATTGCCGATCGAGCGACGCGACGGCCCAGCAATGGAAGCCGTCGTTGGCGCCGCCATGCGCGATGATCCGCCGATTCGGAATCGGCGGCAGCTTCCAGCCGAGCGCCCAGGAGCCGGCGCCGGGATCCTCCAGTGCGATGGCCGGACGAAGCATTTCCTCGAGCGTCTTCGGCTGGAGCCGGAATCGGTCGCCCTTCTTCGGCGCGATTACTTCGATCAGAAACTTCGCGTAATCGGTCGGCGTCGTGAGCAGCGCGCCGGCCGATCCGTACCGCGCGACGTCCTCGGCTGACGATCGCTTTCGCGGAAGTGGTTTCCCATCGCGATCGTGGGGCAGCGCCATCCGCTGCTCGAACATGTCGTTCCAGATGTAACCGCTCGAGGTCATCTGGAACGGCATCAATACGTTCGCTCTCATGAATGGATCGAACGGCTGTCCGACAAGGTGCGTGACCACCGACTCCAGGTAGCTGTAGCCTTCGCCCGAATAGGAAAACCGCTCACCCGGCTGAAAGTGGATGGCGAGCGGTTCCCGTTTCGAACGCCAGTTCTGGAAACCGCTGGTGTGCGAGAGCACGTGCCGCGCCGTGATGCGGTCGAGTCGCGGGTCGCCTTCGATGAGCCGTTCCGATACGTAGTGCGTCAACGGAGTGTCGAGATCGATGACTTTTCGCTCCGATAGCTTCATCACCGAGTAGGCGAACACCGGCTTGCTCATCGACGCGGCTTCGAAGATCGTGTCGACGTGCACGGGTGTCTTCGCCGCGCTGTCTTTGACGCCGAACGCGCGCCGCCATTGCAATCGGCCGTCTCGAATGATCGCGGCGGAGAGGCCCGGGACTTTCGCATCCGCCATCATGATCGGCAGATCGCGCTCGAGTTTGGCGACGCGAGTCCGCCAGAGGTTCGCAGGTTCCAGTCCGGCGGACGGCTTCTCTTGGACCGCTGCGACGTTGGTGAACAGCGCAGCGCCAAGGGCGGCGCGTCCGCTTTCCAGCAGGAACGCTCTTCGTTTCATGTTGGTCTCATGCTCGGCGCCTGGCGAGCCACCAGATGCGATCGTACGACAGCGTGTAGTGAACCACGACCGCGATGGCGAAGACGGCGGCGAGCGTGGTGAAGTTCAGAGCGTCGAGCGCGAACGTCGCGGCGCCAAAGAAAGCGAGTTCGAGCAACAGCCGAAGCAGGCCCGGGATGGCAACCGGGGCCGAACCGGATCGCGATGGGTCGTTGGGGACGGCGAACGTGCCCCAGAGCGCGGCCGCGAACAGCGGGACGGCCAGGGCCGTCAGGATGCGAAATCCGTCGTCGCGTTGATGCCATCCCCAAACACCTAGAACGAGGAGCGCGGCCAGCTCGAGCACGAATCTTACAACCAGATTTGCCGGATGCGCTCCCATGTTCGTCATTATCTCAGCTTAGACTTACGCGATTGGTGATCTGGACTTGAAAGGATTTGCTCCGGTCAGTCCTCTGCTGATTGCGTTGTTGGCGACCTGCGCAGCATGCAGCGCACCGATTCCGCGGCGGGCAGTCGACGGTGCTCGAGATGACGTCGATCGTGACGTCGCGCAGTTTCAGCTGCGCGCGCTGGAGGCCAGGCTGCCGACCATGCGGCCAGGTCTCGAACGCGACTACGTCGCTGGCATTCTCGCAAGTCGATCGGGCCGGAGCGACGAATCGATCCAGCTGTTGAGCGGCGTGTTACCGCGGATTCGCGAAGCGCAGCCCGAGCGCGCCACGATGGCACTCGAAGCGTTGGCAGACGCCTACTCGATGTCCTATCGGTATCGAGAGGCCGCGCAAGCCTACGACGATCTCGAACAGCACTTCGCGAATCATCTCCAGCACGGCGTCGCCGACGATGCGGCGCTCGCGCGCATCCTGATCGACGCGCCCGCGCAGACGATCCGCATCGATGGCCCCATTCGACTGCCCACATCGAAAAATCCGATCGGCTCGTTGGAGGCGGAACTGACTGTCAACGGCATTCGCGAACCGTGGCTGCTCGATACTGGCGCGAATCAGTCGGTCGTCAGCAGAAGCTTTGCCGAGAGACTTGGTCTCGTGCCGCTGTCCGGCGCGGCCTCAGTGGGCTCGGGTGTCACCGGTCTAAAGAGCTCGCTTCAAGCCGCGCTCGTTCCGACTTTGCGTCTCGGCGGCGCGATCGTGAGCAACGTGGTCGTGCTGATACTGGACGACGCGAATTTGCGCGTCGGCGACAAGGGCAATAGCTATCAAATCAAGGCCGTCCTGGGCTATCCGGTGCTCAAAGCGCTGGGCAGAATCACCTTCACACACGACGGCGAATTTCTCGCGGGCGAGAATGCCGAAAAGGACGCCGGCACCAAACTGTTCATGCGGGGACTGACGCCGGCGATCGAATGTGAGGTGGACGGTCATCGTCTGTTGTTCACCTTCGACACGGGCGCATCGAGTACGGACTTTTCCGTGCGCTATTACGAACTGTTTCGGCAACGACCGCGATCCTGGCGCATGCAGACGGTTGAAAGCGGCGGCGGGGGAGGCTCCGTGAGGCGGACGATGTTCATCGCGCCTATGGTCAAGTTGGGTGTCGGCGGTCAGACCGTGACGCTGCATGACGTCCCGATCTTCTCCGCGCGAATGAATGCCGGCATCGACGTGCTGTTCGGCAATCTCGGTCAGGACGTCGTTGCCGGCTTCGACCGCTTCACCCTCGACTTCGTGAACATGACGTTCAGCGTGGGATCGCCGTTGTCGCCGACCATTTCTTCTATTGAATGCTCACGTTATCGAACATGCACGTCGCGCTCGCCGAGGTGTTGTGGCTCGTGACGGCGAGACCGACGTACACCATCTGCGCCATCGGAATCGTGTCAGTGCCGACCTGCGTCCAGCTCGTTCCGTCGGACGACTCGTACACCGTGAACGTGTTGCCGCTGCGCGTCAGCCTCACCCAGCGCGGCGCCGTTGACGCCGAGCCCGCCGTGCTCACGCTCGTTCCATCGGTGACGTCTCGACGCTGGAACGCGACGCCTTTGCCAGCCGAGACCAGCATGAACGCATGCGCCGATCCGGCATTTTGCGTTTCGCGAATCATGACGCCCGCCTTCGTCCACGCATCGACGTTCTGCACGGTTGCGACGCGCGCGACGATCGTGCCGTTGCCGTTCAGGCTCGTCATGGCATAGTGGAACGCGTCGGCCGAACCCCAGATGTCGGCGCCCGAACCGGTCACGGTGAACGTGCCGTTCTTGTACGATGCGCTGCCGGGGAAAGGCACGCTGCCGACGTCCGAATCAGCCCACCCGGCGGGAACCGAGGTTGTCACTGAATCAAACGTCGCGGTCGCGACGGTCCCGTTGACGTGGCTCGAAACCGCCAGCCCCATGTACGTGGGGCCGCTGATCGCAACCGTGTCGGTGCCGACGAGCGTCCAGTTCGAACCGTCCGCCGACTCGTAGCCGGAGATCGTGGCGCCCATTCGCACGAGCTTGACCCAGCGGGGCGCGGTGGACGCCGAGCCCGCCGTGCTGACGCTGGCATTGCCGTCGGCCGTGCGCCGTTGGAACGCGACACCCTTCGCGCGCGACACGAGCATGAACGCCTGCGCGGACGATGGATCGAGTGAGCCGCGGATCATCACGCCCGCTTTGACCCAGTTCGCCTGATCCGACATGGTCGCCACGCGCGCGACGATCCACCCTGAGGCGGACATCGGCATATAGACGTAGTTGAACGCGTCGGACGTCCCCCAGACATCCGCGCCGGCGCCCTTCACGGTGAAGGTGCCGTTCGAGTACGTCGCGGAGCCGGACGCGCCGGTGTTGCCGACGTCGGCGTCGCTCCATCCAGTGGGCAGACTCTGCGACGTGCCGCGGGTGACCAGCACCGAGATCGATGACGAGGTCGTGATCGCGCCTTGGTTATCCGTGGCGACCGCGTAGACGCTATACGTGCCAGGCTGCACATTCTGCCAGCTCGTCGAGTACGGCGCGGCCGTCGACCTCGCGAGCACAGTGCCGCTCGCGTAGAGATCCACGCTCGCGATCGCGCCGTCGCTGTCGCCGGCGGACGCCGTTATGGTGATGTTCGATCCGGCGGGGAACGTCGAGCCGTTCAACGGGTTCGTGATCGAGACCGTCGGCGGCATATCGCTGGATGGATAGGGGAGCGCATACGACTGCCGCAGGATCGTCGCGTCGTTCTTGTTTACGCCGGGCGCCTTGTTCGCCCACTGCGAGCTGGAAAGCACGATCTGATCGATTGAAATCCCGTCCTCGCGCTGCTGGATCCGGATCGTGTGCCACCCGGGCGTCGCGAACACGACGGGCGTGCCCGCGGTACCGTAACCGTTGTCGTTCCAGCCCCAACCCTGCTCGCCGCAGCCGTTGCAGTCTTCGAGCACGACGCCGGTCGCGCTGGTCGAGCCGATCCGCCACACGGGGTTTCCGCCGGCATCGACGCTGTCGGAAAACTGCACCCACACCGAGTCGTTCTGATACGAGTCGTTGTCCGCCCTCATCCGCATCCACAGGTGATACGGTACGTTCGCCTCGGCCAGGAATTCGAGCTCGAAATAGTTATGCGGATCAGCGGCGGGCGTCGTCACTTTCGCCGCGCCCTGGTCCGGCTCGCGCACGATCCATCCACCCGCCGCTGCCGGGTCCTGGTCGATGGTCCACTCGCCTGCGATGGCCGTGGGATTGAAGCCGGTACCGCTGCTGTCGTACACGTACAGGACGATATCGGCAGGCGGAGTTGGCATCGTCGCCTGCTGCGCGCCGACGTGAGCCAGAAACGACTGAAAGTTGCTGCCAGCATCCTTTGGTGGCGGCGGCTGCCCGTTGACCGATTCAAACCCTTCAGACTGGCCGCCGAAAAATGCGCCGCCCGCGCCGTCGGGCGCGACGGCCATGGCCAGATCTGTTCGGACATCTCCGAGCATTGTCGAGTAGAGCACCGAAGGCCGCGCGGGGCGGAAGTCGACGATCGACAAGGTGGCATCGCCGGCATCGGCTCTCAACGCAGCCCGCTTCGACGCGTCCCACGTCGTCGGATACCGTCCGACCTCAGGTCCGCACGACGTGCAGTTGCCCTGGAACTGTCCCACGAGATACGCGACGTGGTTGTGATCGACCGCCAAGGCTGCGCCGTATGCCCACGTGCCGCTGACGCGCTGGAAGGTGCTGCCCACGCCGTGGAAGGCGATCCTCCTCCGGCCCTCGCCTGTCGCAGCATCGAGCTCCGCAATGTACGCTTCCGAAGCGATATTCGGGGCGCCGGAAGGGTCCTTACCACTTCCACCGATGTATACAAGGTTGTCGACTGCGGCAACCGCTACCGCATCGCCAGGCGCGTCCCCCACGTACGTGGAATACACCGGCCCTGACAGGCTGAACCTCGCGAGAAACGCGGAGCTCCGGGTGGCGCCGCGCGGCTTGGCAGGATTGAACGTCGAAAAATCGCTGGAGGACGTCGTTCCGGCTACGAACGTATCTCCACTGGGTCCTACCGCGACTCCGTAGCTGCTGTCGCCGCCCGACCCGCCGAGAAATGTTCCGTACTGAAGCGACGAGCCGTCCGCGGTGAGCCGGGCGAAGAACGCGTCCGGGAGAGGCTCGCCTTCCGTGTCGGCGCCTCCGGCGTACGTCCGCTGCAACGCGCCCGTGGTGGTGGGAAAACCCGCGCTCACCGTCGAGCCGGCGACATTGATGCGACCGGCAGCGTCCACCGCAATCGCAGCAATCGCATCACCAGAGGCTCCGCCGAGATACGTCGAGAAGACGATGTGGCTGCCGTCCGCCGTGAGCTCGGCGACGAAACCGTCGCCGTGCCTGCCGTCGGGCGTGAGCTCGGCGACGGAGGGGTCGCCATAGTTGCATCCACCATCGGTGCCGCACGTACGATCGTAGGCGCCAGCGGTCGTCGGAAAATCGGCGGAGTACGTGACACCGGCGACATAGAGATTGCCGTTCGCTCCGCGCGCCAAGGCGGCCACCCTGCTGCGGCCGCTGCCGCCGAAATAACTCAGATAAGTGACCGTCCCGTCGCTCTTCATGCGTCCGAGCAGACCGCCGTCGCAAAGCTGTCCATGCCACGATTTCTGTATCGCGTTGCTCGTGGTAGGCAATGTCGTGGAACACGTATAGCCGCCGAACCAGAAGCCGCCGGTGCCGTCCGCGACGATGGCTTGCACGGCGTCGCCGTAGGTGAGCTCCGCGAATGCGAGCGGATGTTTGACGCCGTTTTCCTGGGCGTGAAGCGGCGTCGAGAAAATGCCAAGGAGAAGAAAAACAGGCAGGCACACAATCGCGTGAGCGCGAGCTCGCATGGGGGTTCATTTTGCAGCGCTTTGCGACGCGCCACGCTGCTGGGACGAGTTGCTCCCCGCAACTCGGTCGGTCGCTTTCGGCGGCAGGCGGGCGCATAGCATGCAATGACCACGACGTCAGCGGTATGCAAATCCGAGATTGTCCAATGAGTACAGATTCGTACGACACCCGTACGGGCGGAGGATAAGATGAAGGGCTCATGAAAGACGGCGCTCCAGGGTCATTTGGCGCGCAACTCAAAGCGCTCCGCGAGGCTGCGGGCTTCACGCAGGAAGAGCTCGCGACGATTGCGGGCCTGTCGGTCCATGCGGTGAGCGCGCTCGAGCGCGGGCGAACGACGGCGGCCCCATGTCGAGACGGTGCGCGCGCTGTCCGCGGCGCTCGACCTGACCGGCGCGACCCGTGACGCGCTTCTCGAGCGCGCACGAGCACCCGCTCACGACGCGCGCCGTCGATGAACTGAGCGGCGTCGTCGCTGCCGTTGGCGCTGACGGTCCTGCTCGGCCGCGATGCCGACGTGCAGACGCTGCGGCACTGGCTCGCCGATCCGACCGCACGTCTCATCACGCTCATCGGACCAGGAGGAGCCGGGAAGACCCGCCTGGCGCTGGAGCTCGCGCGCGCGATCGCGGCAGAGGGCGCATTCCGTGTGGTGTTCGTCGGATTGGCGTGCGATTCGGAACTCCGCGTTCGTCGCGCCGGCGATCGCCGAGGCTCTCGGACTGGTCGGACGTCACGGCGCTCGACTTGCCAAGGCGCGCGCGGGCCGCGTGCGACGAATCTCCCACGTTGCTGGTGCTCGACAATTTCGAGCAGGTCCTGGACGCGGCGCCGCTGGTCGCGGATCTCCTGACGTCGGTCGCCGTCGCTCCGAGTGCTGGTCACCAGCCGCGCCCCGCTTCGCGTGCGAGGAGAGCGGGAGTACGTCGTCGGACCGCTCGCGCTGGAGGCGGCCGTCGACGCGATGTCGCCCGCCGATCTCGCGCGCTCTCCCGCGGTGCGACTGTTCGTGGAGCGCGTGCGGGACGTGCAACCCGATTTTCGTCTCACGTCCGCGAACGGCCCGACCGTGACGGCGATTTGTCGGCGGCTCGATGCGCTGCCGCTCGCGCTCGAGCTCGCGGCTCCGTGGATCAAAGTGCTGACGGCCGAGGATCTGCTTCGCCGACTCACGCACGATGTCCTGCTCTCGACCGTCGGCCCGCGCGATCTTCCCGAACGCCAGCAGACGATGAATGCGACGGTCGCCTGGAGTTATCAACTCCTCGCTCCCGACGAACAGCGCGCTGTTCCGCCGTCTTGGCGCGCTGCCGGGTCGTTTTCCGATCGAGGCGGCCGCAGCGGTCCTTGCCGGTCGTGAGGATTCGTCGCCGGTAGCGACGAAGCGCTCCGCGCGGTGGCCGGCCTGATCGACAAGAGCCTTCTTCTGCGAGCTGCGATCGTCGCTCGAGGACTCGTCCGCTGTATCAGATGCTCGAAACCGTGCGGGCGTACGCGGCGCTCGAGCTCACCGCGGCGGGCGAGCGCGACGACGCCCTGGAGGGGCTGGCGCGCTATTGCAGCGGTGAAGCCTCCCTCGCGGCAGAGGGGCTGGTCGGACCGGCGCAGGTCGAATGGTTGGATCGCGTGCGCGACAATCTCGAGAACTACCGCGGCGCGCTGACGTGGCTCATCGAGCGCGGTCGTCCCGCCGAAGCCTCGGACATCGCGTGGGGGCTGCGGTACTTCTGGTTGATCCGAGGGCATGCGGCCGAGGGCCTCCGGTGGTACGAACAGATTCTGAACCTGCCTTCCCTTCCGCCTGCGGCCGAGTCGAGAGCGCTCGTTGGCGCGGCGGTGATGTGGTACACGCAAGGAGAACTCGAGCGCGCACGCACCGGACTCGACCGCGCGCTGGCCCTGGCCCGCGACACGGCGACAAGGAGATGATCGCGCAGGCTGAGCATGCCTTCGGACACGTCGAATACGGCCGTAGGCAACGTGGACGGCTGCCCGCGACCGGTTTGCTCACAGCGTCGAAGGATTTCGAGGCGCTGGCGATTCCGTCGGGCCTTGGGAATGCGCTGACCGGGATGGCGTCGGTCGCCCTGGCGACCGGCGATGGCGGCCGGGCGGAACGCCTGCTCGATGAGGCCACGTCGGTGCTTCGACACGCCGGTCCGTGGTTCCTGACGTGGGGGCTGTATCTTCGCGCGATCTTGGCGGTGCGGCGCGAGCAGCCGGATGAGGCGATCGCGTTGGTGCGTGAAAGCCTCACTCTAATCCGGGAGCTCCATGACAAGTTCGCGTTCGTGTACACGCTGGTCCCTCTCGCTGCCGCGGCGGTGCTCAAAGGGCGACGATGCCTGGGCGGCGCGGATTCTCGGCGCCCGGGACGCCGTCACTGAGCGCACGGGCGCCACGGTTGTCGATACATCGGTGCACGACCTGCGAGATCAGTCCGAACGGGACGCGCAGTCGCGCCTTGGTCCAGATCGCTGGGCCGGGGCCTACACGGCAGGGCGCAGCGCGTCAATCGATTCGTTGATGAAGGATATCGACCGCGTCGTATGAAGGCGCGCGGCTAGGCTGAATGTTGGCTCTTATCCCGGCGCTAAATGTGAAAAAGCACGTTCGAGAAACCATCGTTCAGACTGTGCGCGACGATCGGCGCCCACAGCGATTGTGAATATCTCAGGATGATGGCCATGACGGATCCGAACGCAAAGATATATACCGTGCGAGAGACGGTCAACGATCCGAGCATGATCCATCCGGGAATGTGTGCGCCGACGAAGAGCGCGGACGAGATGACCGCGGACGTTGCGAAATCGAAACGCTCCTGAAGTTTCTGCAGCACAAATCCACGGAACGGAATTTCCTCGAACACTCCTACGAGAATGGAGGTGCCGAGAATACTGTTCCATGTGACATGCGCGCCGCTCCAGACCGGAGGACCGATTCGCGCCATCGTTCCCACGAAGTTGAGGACTGACAACGTCAGCCCGATGACGACGCCCCGCCTCCAATGCTGCTTCAGCCGGAGGTATTCGAGGACGTCCACGCGAGATAGAAGAAGACCAGATAGCCGACGAAGGGGACGAGTGGCGCACGCACGCGAACCGGCCTTTCGTCGTCCATGAACGTGGAAAACAGGATGAGCCTTCGAAATATTCCAGCCCAACACGATCCTGCCGCGTTCGCCTGATCCCGCCAATATTCCAGGCCGCTCGGCGATTAGGCAGCGTCAGTCACGAATCGGTAGTGCCGTCGTGCGCATGCTAAAGTGTGGCGCGACGATTGGTCTTTGGAGGTGAGGGAATGTTTCGCCATCTGCTGTGCCTGTCGATCGTGCTCACTGCGGCCGTGGTCTCTGCGCAGGCGCCCCCGCGCGCGACCGCAACGCTGAAGAATGCGCAGGGCGAGGAAGTCGGCACGGCCACGCTTGGGCTGACCCAGCGTGGCACCGCCGTGACGATCAACGGCACGTTCTCGAAGCTACCGCCCGGGACGCATGCGATTCACATCCACAATGTGGGTTCATGCACGGCCCCCGATTTCACCAGCGCCGGTCCGCACTTCAATCCAGGCGCCAAGCAGCATGGCACTGGCAATCCAAACGGCTCTCACGCAGGCGATCTGCCGAATTTCGAAGTCGATGCGAAAGGAGTTGGCGACATCTCCTTCGCCGTTCCGGACATCACGCTCCGCGATGGCCCGAATTCTCTGTTCCACGCCGGTGGCACCGCACTCGTGATCCATGCGGCGCCCGACGACAACAAAACCGATCCCTCAGGGAACGCCGGCGCACGCATTGCTTGCGGCGTCATCGAGAAGGCGAAGTAATCGCTATATACTTAGAATCCTCGTCGCGGTGAGGTGGCCGAGAGGCTGAAGGCGGCGGTTTGCTAAACCGTTATACGGCCCAAAAGCTGTATCCAGGGTTCGAATCCCTGCCTCACCGCCAATTTCACACGCGTTGGCCCCGCCTCACGGCGCCCGTTTCCTTCTCAGGGTTGACGAAGGCGTCCAGGCTCAGCGGACCCGCGCCGAAGTAGCTGAGGAGGAGCGCCCCGCCGATCATCGTCAGATTCTTCATGAACATCGCCTGTTCGATTCGGAACGTCGCCAAGTCGGACGCTGCCCAGAAGTTGTGCATCACCACCGTCACGGGGAATAGAAAGATCACCAGCAGCCACGCGCCGAGCCGCGTCTGAAACCCGACGAGCACGCACAGCCCTCCCATCAACGCGATGACGCCGGAGAGGGGAACCAGAAGACCCGGCAGCGGCACCCCGTGCCGCGCGGCCGACTCAATCGCCTGCGGACTGAAGTGCTCAGCCGACGCGATGATGAAGATGATCGAGAACAACTGTCGTCCGGCGAGCACCACGTAACGCACGACGCCTCCTTACTGGCCTTTGATCTACCGATCGAGCAACCTCAGAAGAACTTGCGAGAGATGTTGAAGCCCAGGTACCAGTCGGTGCTCGAGGGTCCGCCACGCGCAATCTGCCCCATCGTGGTGGCGAATGAATCCGAGAAGTTCATTTGAAAGACGTGACCGCCCGCGCGCTTCTCGACAGCGACGCTCCCGTGGTTCACGCCTGGGCGGAAGCCTGACACGCGCGGCGCGGCTTCGGCGACAACGGACACCGTTGGCCGGATTCGAAGACGCGTCCCGAGACCGATCATGAAAGTGTCGTCCCCCTGGGCACTGGACGAGGGTTGCACATTCGAATGGTGCACCCACGTCGGTTCGACGTAGAAGGCGGCGCGCGCTCCGAATCTCCGCGAGAGAATGGCGCCCAACGCCGGTGAGTACCGGTCTGTGAAGTTGTTCGTTCCGTCGACGCTGACGAGCACCGAGACGTCGAGTGGATGGTTCCCCTTCTGCCTGATCACGCCGTACTGACCGAAGAACTCGATCGTCTTGTCGCTCGTCCGATGAATGCCGATCTCGCCGTTCGGCACGATCCCGAATCGATACTCGAGGCCGATTTGAGCCCCTGAGTCCAGACCGAACAGGTCGCCCGCGAGCCCGCCAACTTCGGTCGTCAGCGGCCGCGCGAACCGGTGCGTCACGCGGAATGCGCTCGTGAACTGTGCCAACCGCAGCGACGTCGGCAGGCTGATGAGCGTGTAGTCCGGTTCCGCCGGATTGATCACCGTGTCATCGTCGTCTGTCGTCGACGGTGGACTCTGCTGAACAGTCTTGTCGTCCGCGGCGTGAGCTGACGGCTGCGCGGCGATCACCAGCATCGCCATCAGTGCGATCACGACGCGAATGGTTGCGGAACGCTCGATCAAGTGTGCATCCTCCGGTGATGCAGACGGGCCGCGCCTGGTCGGCGCGGCCACGGCTGCGTTGCTGATGTCGGTTAGTTGCAGTACGCGCCCTGACACGGGACAGTCGACGCGGGTGTGTTCTGGTTGACGCTGCCCACCATGACGGGATGAATGGAGCAGTGATACTGGCCTCCGGCGGCGGCGAGGGCCATTGCCTGGCTCGACGCTCCCGGAGCGAGATTGCCGGTGTCCGCCGATCCGTCATTCAACACCACGCGATGCGTGATGATGTCGACGTTGTGCCAAACGACCATCTGGCCCGCTGGCAGCGTCGCCGGATTCGGTGAGAATGACTGCGCGCCATTGACGGCGACGACGTCGATGGTCACGACGCCGGGTACGCTTGGCGTCGGCGTCGTCGGGTTCCCGTTCGTTCCGCTTGAATAACCGCTTCCGCCGCAGCCCCAGACACTGAGGGCGAGCGCGACTACGGCACTCGCTGTTGCAAATACACGCATGATTCTTCCTTTCGTCGTTGTTGTTTTCGTCTACACACCTACAAGACCTCGACTGCGCGCGAAATATTCCGCAGAAGTCGCGGCCGGGTCTGAGTTAGACCTGCGGTGGAATGAATTTAGGAAGCGAGACTAGCGTTGAGTGAGGCCGACTCGACGAACGAGGGCCTGAAATCGCGGATCGGAGCGGAGAGGATCGAAACCCGGCCGCAGGAGGATGCCCGGGTTGAATCGCTCTTCATAACCTTGAGTGATCCATGTCATCGCTTGATCCGTGTCGCCGAGCGCCGCGTAAATCGTCGCGATTTCCGAGGCATTTGAATAGCCCGGACTCGAGCGCTTCTTGAGACCGATCAGGAGTTGCACGGCATCATTTTTTCTGCCTGAGACCGCGTAGGCGCGAGCCAGATTCGCGGTACACGTCGGGCTGCCGCCACAAGATTGGTTCGCCTTTTGTAGTTCGGCGATCGCTTCATCGTGCATCCCTTTTTGAAGGTACGCCTGGCCCAGCTGATTGTGCGCGAGAGCAAACGTCGAATCCATTTCGATCGTCTTGCGGCTCTGCTGCACGGCTTCGTCCGGGAGATGTGCGATGAGCAGAAGTTCCGACAGGTCGGCGTTGATGATAAGAGATAGAGGATCCAGGTTCGCCGCTTTTCTCATCTCGGCGATGGCTTCGCGATCTCGACCCAACAAAGCGAGATGCCACGCATACCAGTGGTGAGCAGTGGCGTAACCCGGATTGAGCTCGACGCCTCGCCGGAATTCTCTCTCGGCAGATTCGAAATCCCAGTCGAAGCCATCGAGGCAGAATCCCAGCGACGTGTGAGCTTCACCCAGCCTGTTGTCCAGCTCGAGGGCCTTGATCGCAGCGGCCTTCGCGCGGGGAAACGCTTCCCTGGCGGCCATCACGGCATACTGCCAATCTCCCAGCAACGCGTACGTGTCGGCGAGCCCGCTATACGCCTGCGCGTAGTTCGGGTCCATGGCGATGGCCCGGTCGAAATAATCCCTGGCCATCTTCAAACCATCCGCGGTCCTCTTGTTCCAGAAGTATCGTCCCTTGAGATACGCCTCATACGCTTCGGGGTCCACCGCTTTGGCGTTCTTCAGCGCCACCTGCTCCTGAGGGTTCACGTTGACCTGAATCTGGCTCGCGATTGCGCGAGCGACCATGTTCTGAAGAGTCAGTGTGTCCCGCAGATCGCCTTGGTAGGTCTCGGACCACAAGTGTTTGTCGGTGTGCGCATCGATCAACTGCGCGGTGATTCGCACCTGCCCGCCGGACCGCATGACGGTTCCTTCCACCACCGCATCGACGTTCAACTCGCGCGCGATCTCCGGCAGCGGCTTGCGCGCCCGTTTGTAGGGCATCACCGACGTCCGGGAGATCACTCGCAGGGCGCTGATCTGACCTAGCGTGGCGATCAACTCGTCGGTCATGCCGTCAGCGAAATACTCCTGCGACACGTCACCGGAGAGGCTTTCCAGCGGAAGCACCGCCAGCGATCGGATCGCCGGTGATGAGCGACCTCTGAATTCAAGCACCCAGACCAGAAGGACCAGCGACGCAAGGGTCAGCGCGAGGCTGGTGAGAGTTGACGCCAACCACCAAGCCGAACGTCGCTGTTCCGCGAGCGGCGCGGACGGACCCTCTCCTGGTACGAGATCTCCGACTGAGGCCTCAGAGGTGTCGGAAAGCGCTTCCGCAACAACCCCAACGTTCGCGATGAACCGATATCCGCGCCTGGCGACGGTCTCGATAAATCGCGGGCTCGCCGCAGAATCGCCGAGAGTCTCCCGAATTTTGTTGATCGCTTTATTGAGGCCGTGGTCGAAATCGACGAAGGTGTCGGCGGTCCAGAGTCGATTCCGGAGCTCGTCCCGGGTGACCGTGTTGCCACGCCGCTCGAGCAGCAGCGCGAGAACCTGGAACGGCTGCTCCTGCAGCCTGACTCTCGAGCCGTTCTTCCAAAGTTCGCCGGTTCGAAGATCGGCCTCGAACACACCGAAACGGACGCGGCCGCGCACGCTGGCCTCTTGCATTGGACTGCTAATCGGTCAGCGCGAGTCTACCATCGCGCCCCCGGGCGGGGACGAGCCAGAGGACTGGCAGGTGAGGTCGTCACGCAAACCCTCTGCACCGAGCAGGTTAGACGGGGACCGAAATCCCAGCGACGCAGGATCGCGAGTCCATTGAGAGGATGCCCGACCGAGCGTCACATTCGACTGGAAAAGGAGAAAGTCGAATGAACGACAGCTTTACTGAGGAGATTCTTCCGCATCTCGATGCGGCGTACAACCTGGCGCGGTGGCTTGTGCGTAACAGCGACGATGCGGAAGACATCGTGCAGGAGGCCTACCTGCGGGCGTTCCGCTATTTCGCTGGATTCCACGGCGGGGATGCACGCGCCTGGTTGCTTAGGATTGTGCGGAATACCTCGTACCGCTGGCTGCAGAAGACGCGGGCCTACGACCCCGTCGTGCTGTTCGACGAAGAAGTACATACGAGTGGCATGGAGCCATCGAATCCTGAACAGCTGCTGCTCCAAAACGCCGACGGAGAGCTAGTCGAAAAGGCGATGAACGAGCTTCCGGTTCGCTTCAGAGAAATTCTCGTCCTGCGTGAACTGGAAGGTCTTTCCTACAAAGAGATCGCCGACGTCATGTGCGTGCCGTTGGGCACCGTCATGTCGACGCTGTCTCGCGCCCGCGCCCGCTTCCGGCTCGCAGCGTTGAACCTCCTGACAAACGATCTGCCATCTGAATCGCCGTCTCTGGTGATGAAAAGCCGCGAATGCAGTCGGTGCTGACAGCTTGGAAGTTGGGAATGACGCTTTTCAGCGAGTAGTCGTGACGGCGGCAACACTGACGAGCGCCGCCTTCATCTGCCCGTGGCCGCTGCCGCAGAATTCGGAGCACGCGATCGGATACTGGCCCGCCGGCGGCGCGGTGAATTCGACGGTGACCGGGTCGCCCGTCTTCGAGATGTGCACGTCGATCTTCAGCTTTGGAATCGCGAACCCGTGCGTTCCATCCTGGGAACGGATCACGAGACGCACTGATTCACCAGCGATCACTTGAATGGTCGAGGGCTCGAACGTGTACTTCCTGGCGACGATCTGCACTTCATGGACGGGACGATCGGCAGCTTTCGCGCGCGGCGACATCAGCGCGGCCGCCACGAGGAATGCTCCGCGCCAGTACCTTTTCTTCGTCACAAACGCCTTCCTTTACGGGCGCAGAAAGTCCGCGCCCCAGACGAGCCTTGCGCCCAGATGTCCCGTGATGGCGACGAGCGCCGCCGCCCAGAACAGCGCGATCCGGTACAGCCATCGCACTTTCGGCGACTTTCGGTCGAGAGCTGTCGACGCGAGCGCCGCGCCGATGGCCGCCACCGCGGCCGCCGTCCCAATCCACCGGTGCCACTCGAGCGTTCGCACATCGTCGACGATCGATCCCGCCGCCAGCAGCCAGCCAGTGATTGCAGCGGCCGCGGCACAAGCGGCGCCCGCGCGTACGTTGGCCACCGCCACGACGCGCCATGGACCATAGTGCGCCAGCATCGCCACGAGCTCCGCGGCTGCGGCGACGAGGATCAGAGCAATCGGAAAGTGCAAGATCAGCGGATGCAGCCGGCCGATGAGCGCCATATCGCCGATACAGACCGCGCGAAGTGGAGATTTATTCCAGATTCTGAAGACTAGCCGTCCGTGCCAGAGAGTCCGAGCGTCCAGGCCGTCCGCACGCCATGCGTGGCGCGCTGCAGCGTGCGCCTGGCAACCGGCAGCGACACTCCGGTGGAGTGGGCGATCGTTCGAAGCGACAAACCGTGGCAGGTCCACAACATCAGCGCCCTCCGCTGGACCGACGGCAGTTCGCGAATCACCCGGCGCAGTCGCCGCTTCCGATCCGACGCTTCCCACAGCGAGGCCGGCGTCGCCGCGTCGACGAGCATCGGAAATCGGTCGCGCGGGGACAGCGCATCGAGCGGCACATGCGCGTCGTAGCGGCGGCGGCGCGCGGTGCGCTGCCGGTTGCGGATCACGTTCAGCGCGACGCGGTAGATCCACGTCGACAGCCGCGATCGGTGCTCGAAGGTGCTGAGGCGGGCGAACACGCGCAGATAGACGTCCTGACAGATGTCGTCGACGTCGTGGCTTCCGACCTGTGCGCGTGCCAGTCGGACGATCGCCGGTCGATGCGCGGCGATCAATGCGTCGATCGCGTCCTCGTCGCAGGAGAGGCACGCCGCTACCAGCGCGCGCTCGTCCCTGTCGACCGGCAGCCGCGGTCGCCTCACCGCCTTCGCAGAACCACTCGCAGGCGCGGGCGCCGGCCCTCTCGCCTTGCCGCGCCGATTCATGACCGTGCGTACCTTCCGATGATGCCGGCAATGGGAAGGCCGATGCAGAACATCAGGATCAGGGCCGCGATGGCTGCCTGCGTAGGATTGAACGGTCCTCGTCGAACGTTGCTGAGTGGCAGCACGATCAGGTTCATGACGGCCCACACAACGACGCCGTAGGTCAAGCCGACTGGGATCGGGTGTCTTGTCAGCGCGTCGAACCTCCGCGCGGCGAGGAAGAACACCACGGTCCAGATGAGCGCGATCACGTAGTGCAACAGCAGGCCGAGCGCGGCAGTGCCTGCACCGCCGTCGAACGCCCTCGAGCCGAGCACGCCGCTCGCGATGCCTCGCAGGATCGCCGCGGGGCGAACACCGGCCGCAAACGGGTAATAAGTGACCGCCGCTGTGATATCCAGCGTACCGGCCACGAGCCAGGCCAGCAGAACGACGGCGACGGAGGAGCTCCTGGCGGTCAACGGAGATCTCGGATGCTCACTGCGCGCCCGGGCGCGTCCCATCGGACCACTTGCCGACCGAGACCATGAAAATCGTCACTCGTTCTTCGGGGTCGTTCGCCGCAATCACCGGCGAGCCCGGCAGATTCCGCTCCCCAGCTCTTCGCCGCGTCGCCCGAAACAAAAAACATCAGATGCGGATGCCAGCTCTTGTCGCGCGTCGTTCAAGTACTGCTGCTTCGACAGCATGTAGCACATCGCTCCCGGCTCCAGCGCGGGCAGTTCCTTCTTGTCCAGCGCCGACGCGGTCGCCTGGACGATCTCCGCCTTCGATTTTCCTGCCAGCACCAGTTTGGTCTTCATCAGGAAGATGAGGCACAAACGTCTCTTGCGGCCGGTGGATTGAAGCAAATGGGAGAGCGGACTTTGGGATTCCAGAATTCCGGATCGTCGGTCGAGGCGCCCCATGATCGTTCCACGATACAGAGAAAGCCATTCGTGCCCTTCACGGCGGTCGTGTATCCGTTCCGCCCCAGCACCATCACTTCGGCTTCGTTCGAAATGGATGCCGGAGCCGCACTGCGAGCCAGCGCGATTTCAGAATTCTCGTCGGGCATCAAATACTGTTCGACAGGAGCCATGGCCGGATAGCGGGTCTTTTCCGGCTGCGCCGCCCGTGGGTGCGCCGTCGCGCCGAAGAGGACAGCGCACACGAGGAATGCCACGGTGAGCCCGCGCAATTTCGCTCCGGTCGCACCGTTCGACGGCAGGCCTGCCTCCTTGCTCGTCGCGTTTGCCAACAGCAGAATGGCTCCGCAGAAAAGCAGCGTGTCGAAGAAATAGTTCAACGCAACCACGTCTTTGGGCGCCGCGAGGAGCATCGGCAGGTAAATCCACACCACCGTCAGCAGAATCGTGAGCCCCAAAATCGTGGCTGCCATGCGCGTTTTCTTATTCACGAGCAAGCAGACGCCTGCGAGGATCAGAATCACGCCGACAAAATAACTCAACATGATTCGCCCCGGAATCCACTCGGGAGTGAGTTTTTGCAGCGGAACTCCCGGCACGTATGCCGGGTGCAGCAGATGCTCCACGCCATAGAATACCGAAGGAACGCCCACGAAGAATCGCGGAATCGCGGCCAGTGCCGCCGTCGGCGGTGTACGGCGTGGCTGCCTCCGTGGAACGCCCGGCGACATCGCGAAGGCGAACGCGCCGCCGCTGAAGGCGAGTTGCCGCAGGGCCAGCGCCCACAAAAATCTGTTGCCCGGGTTCCTGACGACGGCCGGAATGTCCATGACGAATACGAAGATCAGCAGCGTCATTCCGACCAGCGCCGCCGCCAGCCGTGCCTCGACGCCAACGGCGATAATGAGCGCCGCGCCAAGAAACTCGAGCCCGACGAGATAGACCCAAAACGTGTGCGCGGGAATCCATCGCGGAATGAGGGCCGCAATACTCGCCGTCGCGGTGAAATGCTCGGAACCAAACACGCCCATCGCCATCGCAAAAAACAAGAGACCAAACGGCGTGACCTTGTCGATGCCCTGTGCCCGCGCCACCGTGCGGCTAATCTGGATGAGACCGGCGACGAACAGCCATGACGCACACACATCAATCCAGAACACCGTCGTCGGAATGCCAAACAGCGTGGCGCTCATACGCCGCGATTGTTTGGCCCAGACATGACCCTGTGGAGGACCACTTCGCGGAAATGCGATGCGGCCACTTCGATTTATACGGTGGAATGGATCAGAGTGGTATTATCCGCACGCGAAAATGGCGAATAGAATCAATGGCCACTCTCGCAAGGACGCCGGACGGGCTGCTGATTCGGATCGACAGCCGCGGCCGTTCGACATTGCGCGATCAGGTTTATGCCGCGATCCGGTGCGCAATTCTCGACGGAGTCCTCGTACCAGGCACGCGGTTGCCGTCGTCGCGGGCGCTCGCCGCCGACCTGCGCGTCTCGCGGACGACGACGATCCTGGCGTACGAGCAGTTACTGGCAGAGGGGTATCTCTCCGCTCGCCACGGTTCAGGCACGTTCGTCGCAGGCGAGCTCCCCGACGATCTGCCGCGACAAGCGTCGCCCCGCCGCGCGTCCCGACTGACGCATCCGCAGCTGTCGCGCCGCGGAGTGGCACTTGTCACCATCCCCAGCCCGGCCAGGCGGATCGATGGACCGCCGCGGGCGTTTCGGCTCGGTGCGCCGGCGCTCGATCTCTTTCCTCTGCGGTTGTGGTCGCAACTCGTCAACCGGCGTCTTCGGTCGATGACGGTCGGACAGCTCGACTATGCGGAATACGCCGGCGTGGCCGCGCTGCGAAAAGCGATCGCCGAGCACGTGCAGACGTCGCGCGGCACCCGGTGCGATCCGGACCAAGTGTTCGTCGTGCCCGGCGCGCAGCGCGGATTGCAGCTGCTCTGTTCCGTGCTGCTCGACGCCGGCGATCGCGTGTGGCTCGAAGAGCCCGGTTATCCCGGGGCGCGCTCCGCATTCGTGGGCGCCGGCGCGCGGATCGTTCCGGTCCGTGTCGATCGCCACGGACTCGACGTCGCCGCAGCGGCACGACAAGCCGCCGACGCGCGTATGGCGTACGTCACGCCGTCGAATCAGTTTCCGCTTGGCGTGCCCATGAGCCTGGCGCGGCGCCTCGCGCTCTTGAAATGGGCAAGCGGCGCGGGCGCGTGGGTGGTCGAGGATGATTACGACAGCGAGTTTCGCTACCTCACACGCCCGTTTCCGTGCCTGCACGGGCTCGACGCGGACGGCCGCGTGATTTATGTCGGCACGTTCGCGAAGTCGGTCTTCCCGGCTCTGCGTCTCGGCTTCGTCATCGTGCCGTCGGATCTGCATGATAGATTCCTCGTCGCGCGGCGCACCACGGACGCGCACCCTCCGCTTCTCGAACAAATGGCGCTCGCCGACTTCATCGGCGAAGGCCACTACGCGCGACACCTGCGGCGGATGCGAACGGTATATCGCGAGCGGCTCGAGGCGCTCGCCGACGCGGCCGAGCACCTGTGCGCCGGACTCCTTCGATTGCGAACGGTGCAGAGCGGGCTCCATGCCGTCGCCGATCTGGACGGCGTCGATGAAGAGCGCGTATGCGAGGAAGCGAGGCATCGGGGCATCGAAGTGGCGCCCCTCGGGATGTACTTCGTGGGACGCCCGACAGAGAACGGGCTGCTGCTCGGGTTCGCGTCGACGCGCCCCGAGGCGCTGCGCCGGGGCATGGAGAAGCTCGCGGCATCGATTGAGGCGGCACGACGCCCGACTCATCGTCAACGAAGTCGAACGCTTCAGCGGCGTGGCACCAGCGTGCAGCCCGAAATCGTCTCGAGCCGGACCACCGCGAGCTGACGCGTGAAGACACCAGGCAGCGCCGCGAACTGCCCGTTGCCGCTGATCTGGACAGCGTTGTCGACGAACGATGTTGCCACGAGGATCGCGCGGCACGCGGCGAGCGCCGGATCGCGCCGGTCGGCGATCGTCAGCTCGACGAACGGATCGAGCGCGCGGTTGTATCCGGCGAGCGTGGAGCCGCCGCCGTTGAACGCCACGTAGCCCACACCGGCAATGAAAAATTGTTTGCCGACGTCGCGCTGCTGGCGGAGCTCGAAGAGCGTGATCAGCTGCTTCTGCGAAGCGCCTTCGCGCGGAAGCGTGCTGCCGGGCCGCACCGCCAGATCCGCTGCCCACTCGCTGCCGTTTGGAACGTGATGCGCGCAGGCCGCGATCGTCGCCGACACGGCGAGCGCCGCGACCGCGCCGGCGCCCGTCGACAAGCGCATCATCGAACCTTCTTGTAGCGGGAGATGAGGATCCAGTACGCGGGGTTGTCCGCGATCTCCGACAGCACCTGGAACACCTCGTCGTCGAAGGTGCCGATCTCGACGTAGGTGCCTTCGGCGATGTTCTTTCTGATGTTCTTCGCGGTCGGGTGCTTCGACTGGAGAAAGTCCACGGCGATGCCGTTCTCCATCCAGTATTCGTTGAGCGTGCCTCCCCGAATATCGTAGCGTACGATGACAGCCTGTCCCGTTGCCGCCCGGCTCGTGCTCCATCAGGAACAGGTGCTTGCCGATTTTGAGCGTTCGCGCGCTTGTCGCCTGCGCGTTGTCGGATTTCTGCTGATCGATGTCCTCGGGCGACGCCGCCGGGTCGATCAGGTTGATGCCGTACTGGAGGTAGCTCGAGTCGACCTTCGTGAATCGCCACACGTCCGGGCCGGGAACGCTGTTCATGTCGATGCCTGGCTCACCGATCTTCTTCCACGATCCTTCGAGCGCCGGATCGACGAAACCTTTGTCCCAGTACCGCCCGAAATCGTCCACAGGCGTGCAGGACGTCAGCACGATCACGGCGACGAGGCACGTGCAGAATCTTTTCATGTCCGTAGCGGAGGGCGCGCGCGGTCGTTCGGCTGGGGACGTACATCCTACCAGCCCAGCGCGGCGGACAGGCCGTATGCGCGCATCTACGTAGATCGCGATCCTATGCAGTCGTGAGCAGGAAATAGCGGTGAACGACGGCGGGCTACTTGTTCGCGTCGCGTATCTGCGCAGCGAAGACGTCGATGTAGCCCTCGAGGCCGCGGACGATCGCGGATCCGTGCCCCGCCGGCGCGCCGACGTTGACGCCGCCGCGATGCATCAGCGAGACCTGCACGAGCACTGGCTGCTTGGCGTAGGTCAGGTTCGCCGTGGCGTGCGTATAGAGGAACGCGTCGTACCGCGACACGCACATCCCGCCCGTCAACGTCGTCGTCTGGACGTTCACATACACGTACGTGTCTTCGTCCGAATTGCGCCGGACGGTAAGGCCGCTCGTCGTCAAACGCTTCGACAGAGCGCTTTCGATCGCGTCCTGGCTCAACCCGCATGCGGTTGCCTGAGCGCTCAGCTCTTCGACGAGAAGTCCGACCGTCGTCAGCCCGCGCAGCTCCGCGCCGGGACGCTGATCGAACGTCTCGTGCGCCGGTTGGCCGGGTGCGGGCGCCGCGGCCTGGCCAGCCGCGGTCGCGCTTCGCGCGATCGTGTCGGTCGGGAGGCCGGGCTCGAAGACCAGCTTCTCCTTGTCGCCGGCGCCGCGCTCGAGAAATTGCACGTCGACGACGAGCCGCGCCGGATTGACCTCGCTCGAATACGTGTAGCGAACCTCACGATTCTGATCGACGCGGTAATCGACGATGAGCTGATTGTCGTCGCGCCGCGATGTCACGCTGAACGGCACGCCCTCGATCTCGATTGATTCCTCTTTCCCGTTCGGGTGCAGCGTCCGCGACTGACCAAGCTCGTTCGTCATCGTCACGCCGGCAGGCCCGTCGACGATGATGAGGCGCGCCGGCGGATTGCGTGCGTCGGCGGTCAACAGGCGTACGCGCTGCGCGTCTTCGTAGCTCTCCTGATGCGCTGTGAAAGGACCCGCGCCTCCGCGATCTCCGCTTCCCGAAGACGAGCCTCGACGCCCGCGTCCGCCACTGGCACCCGTGGAACTACTTCCAGAGCCGGCGCTCTTGGTTTCGTTGGTAGCCGCGGCCATCCACGCCGGGTTGAAGCCGATGTCGCGCGGCAGCTCACTGGCCGCACGGTTGAGGGCCCACACTCCGCCGAACGGAGACGAATTCTGTGCTGGCGCCTGAGCACAAAGAATGCGACCGATGGCCGCGGCGACGACACCTGCGAGTGCGAATGACCGTGTCATGTCTGATGATCCACGGTAGCACGACGTCCATCACCCGTTTTCGATATGCTGTTTGTCCATGATTTTTCACATAATCGCTTTCCTGCTGCTGTCGACGGGGCTGTTCGCGCAGCAGGCCCAGCCGCCGGCATCCACCACGCCGAAGGCCGACAAGGCAGCTGATAAACCTGAGGAGACGCTCGCGCCGCTGCCCGCCGACGCGCACGTCGATCAGACGATGCAGCTGAACGGGCGGACGCTGAAGTACACGGCGACGGTCGGCACGATTCCGGTGTTTGCGGCGGACGGCAAGAAAACCGGTGAAGTGGTGTTCACGTCGTTCGTGATGGGCGGCCCGGATCGGCCGGTGACCTTCGCGTTCAACGGCGGGCCTGGCGCCGCGTCTGTGTTTCTGGACCTCGGCGCGATCGGACCGAAGCACATCGCGTTCGGCGACCAGGGCGACAGCCCGTCGGACCCGCCCGCGCTGACCGACAATCCGGGCACGTGGCTGGACTTCACCGATCTCGTGTTCATCGATCCGATCGGTACCGGCTTCAGCCGTTCGCTCGCATCCGCGGATCAGACGAAAAAGGATTTCTACACCACCGACAACGACATTCATTACCTCTCGCGCGTCGTGTTCGACTGGCTGATGAAGAATCAGCGGCTCGCGTCGCGAAAGTATCTCGTCGGCGAGAGCTACGGCGGCTACCGCGTGCCGCGGATCGCGCACTATCTTCAATCGCAGGTCGGCGTCGCGGTGAACGGCGTGGTGGCCGTATCGCCGTATCTGAATCCGACGCATCGACGAGCAGGATGGACTCTCGCCGATTCCGTGGGTCGCGACGCTGCCCTCGATTGCGGCTGCGAACCTCGAGCGGCAGCACAAGCTCACCGCCGAGGCGATGGCGCCGGTGATCACGTACGCGCGGAGCGACTACGCAGCGGACCTTCTGCGGGGACGATCTGATCCGCAGGCCTTGTCGCGCATCGTCGATCGCGTGACGGCGATCACGGGACTCGATCAGCTCGTTCGTGCAGCGCTCGGGCGGACGCATCGAGATCGGCGCGTATCTGCGCGAGGTTTATCGCGAGCAGGGGAAGATCGGCAGCGTCTACGATTCGAACGTCACGTCCTTCGATCCGTTCCCCTTTGCGCCCGAACAGCGCAGCAACGATCCGCTCCTCGAAAGCATCGTCGCGCCGACGACGACGGCGATGGTGGATTTCGTGACGCGGATTGTCGGCTGGCACGCAACGGGCGGCTATCACGCGCTCAGCTACGAGGTGGGCCAGCAGTGGGACAACAACGGCCACGACGGCGCCGCGCTTCGGAGAGGCGCAGTGCCCGACCTGCGGGAAGCGGTCGCGGCCGATCCCAAGCTGCGCGTCCTGATCGTGCACGGCTGGAACGATCTCTCGTGTCCGTTCATGGGCTCGGTGCTGACGGTCGATCAGATGCCGGTGATGGGCGATCCGACGCGCGTGTCTGTGCGCGAATATCCGGGCGGCCACATGTTCTACAGCCGCGGCGAGAGCCAGGCGGCGCTGCGGAAGGACGTGCAGGAGATGTTCGCAAAGCACTGAGCCGATGCCAGCCCCACGCGTCCGCTTCGCTCCCTCTCCGACCGGCTACCTCCACGTCGGCGGCGCCCGCACCGCGCTCTTCAACTGGCTCTTCGCCCGTCGCCACGGCGGCGTGTTCGTGCTGCGCATCGAAGACACCGACGTCGAGCGCTCGTCGGCGGAGATGGTCGAGGGCATTCTCGACGGCCTGCGGTGGCTCGGCCTCGACTGGGACGAAGGGCCGAAGATCGGCGGCCCGCACGCGCCGTACTTCCAGTCGGAGCGGCTCGATCGCTATCGCGCGACCGCGCGAGCGCCTGGTCGACGAGCGGCCAGGCGTACTACTGCTACTGCACGCCGGAGGAGCTGAAGGCGAAGCGCGACGCGGCCGAGCTGCGGACGGCGTGGCGGTACGACCGCACGTGCTGCGCGCTCAGCGCCGACGGCGATCGCCGCGCGCGAGCGCGACAAGCATGCCGCGCGCGATCCGCTTCCGCGTGCCCGACGAGGCCGACGCGGTTCGACGATCTCGTCCACGGTCCGATCGAGTTCGACAGCGCGAACATCGAGGACTTCGTCATCCTGCGCTCGGACGGCCATCCGACGTATCACCTCTCGGTCGTGTCAGACGATGTGGAGATGGCGATCACGCACGTGGTGCGCGGCGACGATCACATCTCGAATACGCCGAAGCAGATTCTGCTGTATCACGCGCTCGGGCGCCGGGTGCCGCGGTTCGCGCACGTGCCGCTGATTCTCGGGCCCGACAAGAAGCGGTTGAGCAAGCGTCACGGCGCGACGTCGGTGATGGAGTACGCGCGCGCAGGGCTATCTGCCGGAGGCGATGGTGAATTTCCTCGCGCTGCTCGGCTGGTCGCCCGGCAGCGGCGATCGCGAGCTGTTCACGCGCGACGAGCTCGCGGCGATCTTCTCGCTCGAGGGCATCAGCGGCGGCAACGCCGTCTTCAACCCCGAGAAGCTCGACTGGTTCAACCAGCAGCACATCATGCGGCTCGCGCCGGACGAGCTCGGCAGCGCGGCTGCGGCCGTCGTTTCAAGCCGCCGGCATCTGGCGCGACGATCTTCTCGGCGAGCGCCACGCGTGGTTCTTCGCCGTGCTCGAGCTGCTGAAGCCGCGCGCGAAGCGGCTCGACGACTTCGCCGACCGTCGGCCGATTCTTCTTCACGGACGCGATCGACTACGACGAGGCGGCGGTCGCGGCGCACCTGCGGAAGGAGGGCATCGGCGAGCAGCTGGCGGCGCTCGACGCCGCGCTCGCGCGGCTCGAGACGTTCGATCCGGCCTCGATCGAGGCGGCGCTGCGGTCGGTCGCGGAGAGCGCGGGTGTGAAGGCGGCTTCGCTCATTCACGCGGCGCGGGTGGCGATCACGGGCAAAATGGTAAGTCCTGGACTGTTCGACGTCATGTCGCTCGTCGGCCGCGATCGCGTTCGCGAGCGCCTGCGCGCAGCGATTCGACTCGCGTCCGGCCCCGCGGCCTAGCCCCGCCGTCGTTTTTCCATTGGTCCAAGTGCCTGACGCGGCATCTCTTGCGCGCGTCGAGACGAAATGTTTTCCGCTCGATAAGCTGGGCCGTTTCGGCGAGTGGAAAATGTTTTCCTAAACCTCAGCCCTTCAATAACTTACAGGAAATCCGTGGCACATCGGTTGCAGCCCGAGTGTTCGCGCGCACTGCGCGAGGACTAGTGCACGCGAATGAGCCCCGGGCTGGCGTGTCAGCCCGGGTAGGAGGGCACGGTGGCAAAAGAGGATCGCGGATTTGCTTCGATGGACCGCAACAAGCAGCGCGATATTGCGAGCAAGGGCGGCAAGGCGGCGCACCAGAAGGGTACGGCGCACGAGTGGACGAGCGAGGAAGCGCGCGAAGCCGGGCGCAAGGGCGGGATGGCGAGCCATCGTCGGAAGCAGCAGCAGAATGGCGGCGAGACGACGAATACCGCCGGCGAGAACGAGAACCCACCGTCGTCGGACATCATGAACAACGGCGATCTGGGGTGACGCCGCGCGCACGTGATACGGCGTCCTGGTGCCAGCGCGGCGTGGTTGCCGCTCCTCTTTTGGAGCGGCTATAATCGAACGTTCAACCGCCCGCGCTCGGGTCCTGGGAGGTCGTCCAACGGTAGGACGCATGCCTCTGGAGCATGTTATCGGGGTTCGAATCCCTGCCTCCCAGCCAACTTCACTCGCTCTCGCTCGTTCAGTCGTCTGGTCGGCCCGTCTTCAGGCCACCGCGCGCCTCTCGGCGCGACTCGGCTCGAATCCCTGCCTCTTCCTCGCGTATTGCGTTCCAGGACGTCAACTTCCGCTCGCGATGCACAGCCGTCTCCAGCATTTCTCCAGGCTTCGGCGGAGCTTTTCAGCGCCTAAGGGTTTCTCCGGTCCATTCGGCGCGGTGATGGCGAGTAGCTTCACATTGACGACGATTGGTTAGGTGGCGCGGCCTGGTTCATCGGCCAGGCTGCTCTTCGTTCGTTGTGAGGGCAGCGAGGAACCTCGGCATTCAGATCGTTGGGGTTCCCCCGGCGAGATCACGCCGGAGCCAGGCGCGTGCGTGCGTCCATTTGCCCTCGACCGTGCTCACCGACACGCCGAGATGCTCGGCGACCTCGGGCACTGACAGACCTGAAAAGAATCTCAGCGCCACGATTTCAGCGCCGCGCGGATCAATCGCTTCGAGACGCGTGAGTGCGCTTTCGAGCGTGAGGAGATCCTCCACCGGCACCGCGGCGGTCTTGGCGGCGTGCAGCAGATCGTCGAGTTCGACGTGAGGGAGACGGCCTCCTCGTTTCTGACTCTTCTGATGGCGACCGTGATCGACGAGCACGCGCCGCATCGCTTGCGCGGCCAGCGCGAGTCCCTGCGTGCGGCCGGGCAATGCGGCGCCGCGGTCGTTCTGCAGTCGAAGCCACGCCTCGTTCACGAGCGCCGTGGGCTGCAACGTGTGATTCGATCGCTCGCGTCCGAGGTATCTCCCTGCGACGCGCCGCAGCTCGTTGTACATGAGCGGAAAGAGCTCTTGAATCGGTCGTTTCGTCGAGGCCATGCTTCCTCGCTACTGTTGCAGACGAGCGAACTCCCGCCGTGCTTCTTTGAGCGGCAGCAAGATCGGGATCGGCGTCCTTCCACAAGGCGAAGAACGCCAGATACGCCTGACGGGCGTCGACACGATCGCCTGCCGATGCGAGTGCCCGCGCGAGGCCGAGATGCGCCAGTGGATACAGCGGGGAGTCGGCCAGTTCGCCGCGATGATCGATGATGCTGCGGAACTCGGCGGCGGCTTCGGCGCCGTGCTTCAGCTGCAGCTGCGCCTCGCCTCTCAAGTACGCCGGCCAGAATTCCGCGACCGGCGCATGATCGAAGCGGCCTCACCGGCTCGAGCAATTCCAGGGCACGCGCCGGGTTGCCCGCTTCTGATCGCCGTCGCCGCGGCCATCACCGGAAGAATCACGTGCGTTGTCAGGATCGCGTCCGGAAAGCGTCGCGCCAGTTCGCCTGACAGGTTCGATGCGTCGGCATCGGCGCCGCACCACGCGAGCGCGCGCCCCGCCGATTCGAGCGTGAAATTATCGCGGCTCAGACGGATGGCGGCGGCGGCTTCGCGTCGCGCCTCCGCACATTGGCCGACCACCGCGTGAGACATCGCGTCTTGCGCGCTGTACAGGCCGGAGAGTTCGGTCATCGTTCGCCTCGCTCGTCGCCGCGACGCTCCGGCGAAACTCCTCGTGCGCTCTCTCGATGCGGCCGCCGAAGGCCGATATGCGCGGCTGCCAGTTGGACGCCCACGGCTCCTTCCGGCTTCGCGAGCGCCGCGTCCAGCTCGCGCGCCATCCTCGTCGTGTCGTTGTGCGATGAAGGCCAGGAGGTAGGCCGTCTGCGCGAAGCCCGATGTGATCGACGTCGGCGGCGCGCGCGTCGTCGAGCGCTTTGCTTGGCCTCGTCGAATTGGTTCAGGGCGGTCAGCGTCGCCACGAGATTCAACCGTCGGCGCGATGAACTTGGGATCGAGTCGTATGGATTCCCGAAGCGGCGCGATCGCCTGCTGATACTGTCCGAGCGCCCACGCCGCGGACCCGACGCTGTTGAACGCGAACGATTCTCTCGGATACGCGGCCGTCCAGGCTCGCGCCAGCTCGAGCGCCTTGTCCCACGCCTGCGTGGCATCGCGGTAGTACCGCCACGAGATGAAATACCGTTCGCGTTCGCTGACGCGGTCCCGCAGTTCGAAGGCCCTGCGCGACCACTCCGGCGCGAGCGCCGACTGCCAGGTGTTGGCGTACGTGCCGGACAGCTGCGCCAGCGCGAGCGCGAAGTTCGGATCGAGCTCGATGGCCCGTTTGAGGTGCGGAATCGACTCGAGACGCTGGGTTGATGCGACCTTGATCGAGTGCCAGCGCGTACGCCTGCAGCGCTTCGAGCGAGGGAGTCGTGGCCTGCGGCAGCGGCACGTCGTAGCGCTGGATTGACGCCGAGCGACTCGCCGAGCTTTCGCCGCAGTCTCGACGCGGCCGCCCCCAGCGACGTCAGCACTTCTTCCTTGCTGGCCACCTCGACCTGCTCGCGCGCCATCACGTCGCCGCTCTCTGCGTTGACCGCCTCCAGGCCGACGACATAGTGGCGGCCCAGACTCGTGATCGAGCCCGCGACGAGCGCCTTCAGCTGTTCACGTTGCGCAATCTGGCGCGCGAGCGCCCGCGTGATGCCCTCGTTCGGCGAGCGTTGCATGAGCAGCAAGTCCTCGTGCGCGCGATCATCGGGAAACACCTTCAGGAACGGCGATTGTTCCAACGCGACGGCCAGGGCGACCTTCAACGTGCTGTCGAAGACGGGATCGCCGGTGCGTGTTGACGAAATCAGCCAGGATGATCGTGTCGCGAGCCGTCAGGGCGGCGCGTGGCGGGCGGGTCCAGACGACAGCTGCGGCTGCCGCGACCAGCGCAACGACGACAGCTGCGCCTGCCAGCCACACGGGTATCCGTCGATGGCTGCGCATCGAGAGTCCTCCGGCCCGTCGCCTGCCTTCGCCGTGTCGATGATCTGGCAGCGCTGCCGCCATCGTCGACGGCCGTCGCTGGTCTGTCCTGCGGATCGCGGTCGATCGCCTTCAGGATGGCGCGCTCGAGCTGAGGGTTGATGCCGGGAGCCAGGCGCGATAGCCGCGACGGACGGCAGCCTCCGATCGCAACGTGTGATGCGGCTGCCCGGTGACGAGCTCGTACAGCACGACACCGAGCGCGTACACATCCGTGCGTTCCGAGACGGGCGCGTCCGCGGCGAGCTGCTCCGGCGCCATGTATCCGAGCGTCCCGATCATGACGTGCGGTCCGGCGTCGCTGGTCGTGACCGCGATCCCGAAGTCGGTGATCCGGACTCGTCCGTCCTGATCGATCAGGACGTTGGCTGGTTTCAGGTCGCGATGAAGAACGCCCTCCGCATGAGCGGCGGCGAGCCCGGCACACAGCTGGTGGGCGATTTCGAGCTACCCGTTCGGATGTCAGACGGCCCGTGCGCTTGAGAAGGGCCGCGAGATCCTCTCCCTGCACGAACTCCATCGAGAAGAAGATCGTCTCGCCGGCTTCGCCAACATCGAAGACCCGGCACACCGCCGGATGCGTGATTTGCCGCGCGAGTCGCACCTCCTGGAGGATGCGAATGCGGTCTGACGGGCTCGCCGAGTGCATCAACTTGAGCGCGACGGGTGTCTCGAGAACCAGGTCGTCAGCTCGCCACACGTCGCCCATGCCGCCGCGGCCGACGCGCGCGATCATCCGGTAGCGGCCGCGCGAACACGTCGCCCGCTGAAAAATCCTGTCTCTCCGCAAATGGATCGACGTCGGCCGCGCTCCCGCCCTCGTGGAACAGGAGGAGCGATCCCACCTCCCGGAGCAGTTCCTCGTCGCCTCGGCACGCCGCAACCAGGAACGCATCGCGTTCGGCAGCCGGCCGCGACAGGGCCGCGAGGAACACTTCGCCCGCGCGTTCGTGAAGGGAAGACATGGGCGGTGCCAGGCGAGTTTACGCCCGAATTCCTGGCGTTTTCGGCCTGTTAAGGGGTTTCCGGCCGCTTTCCGCGTTACCCAGCAGTGACGGCTGCCGATGACCGGCCGCCTCACCCGTGGGCCTTGCCCACGGCCACCAACACGAGGACATGCCGATGAAATTCAACACCCGAATCGCCGCAGCCTTCCTGTTGTTCGTGTTCACGCAGCCCCACGCGCTGCTGGCGCAATCGAGCCTGGCGGGCGAGACGCTTCACATTGCACGCGCGACAGGCTCGATCAAGATCGACGGCAATCTGTCGGACGAAGGCTGGCAAGGCGTCGACACCGGTCACGACGTGGTACGAAGCCAATCCAGGCGACAACACCCCTCCGAAAGTTCGCAACGTCGGACGCATCGCCTACGACGATCGATTCCTCTACGCGGCGTTCGAGTTCGACGATCCGAATCCCCGCGCGATTCGCGCGCCGTATTCGGATCGCGACGACACCGGGCGGCGGCTTCTACGATTTCGGCGGGCTATTCGTCGACGCGGGCGACAGCGGTCGTACCGCGAAGCTGTTCGTCGTCACGCCGCGCAACATCCAGGCCGATTCGGTCGTCGACGATGCGTCCGGAGAGGCGATCATCGCCGGACTTCTTCTGGGAGTCGGCGACGAAGATCACGGCTCGCGGATGGACGCTCGAGATGCGGATTCCGTTCACGTCGCTTCGCTACAAGAACGGCGATCCGCAGACCTGGGCCGTCCTGCTGTACCGCAACTATCCGCGCGATCGCAACTACCAGTTCTTCTCCGCGAAGGTGCCGCGCGGGTACAACTGCTTCGTCTGTCACGCCAACACGCTCGAAGGCCTGCAGCGGCTGCCAGCCGGCGGTCACTTCGTGGCGGCGCCGTACGTGAGCAGCAGCGCCATCGGCTCGTCCGACCGCCGGGCTCGGATCGCCGCTGGCGAACGACCCGATGCAGCAGCACGTCGGCGTCGACGTCAAATTCACACCCAACTCAGACACCGCCGTGGACCTGACCGTCAAGCCCGACTTCTCGCAGGTCGAATCGGACGTCGCGCAAATCTCCGCGAACGAGCGGTTCGCCCTGTTCGTCCCGGAAAAGCGCTCCTTCTTCCTCGAGGGCGTCGATCTGTTCCAGACGCCGATTCAGGCCGTCTACACGCGCACGATCACCGCACCGACGTGGGGCGGGCGGATCACGGGAAAGGCCGCCGGCGTCCGGTACACCGCGCTTGTAGCCGAGGACGATGGCGGCGGAAGCGTGGTGCTGCCCGGGACGTATGGGTCGTCGCTGGCGTCTCAGGACTTCGCGTCGACGGTGTTCGTGGCGCGGGCCAAGCGCGACATCGGTCGCTCGTTCATCAGCATGCTCGTGACCGATCGCGAAGGCCGCGACACCGCGTCGTACAACCGCGTGGTCGGCCCTGATTTCCAGTGGCGCCCGAATGCGACCGAGGCGATCACCGGGCAGTGGCTCGTCAGCGACACGCGGACGCCGAATCGGCCGGACCTCGCGCAGTCGTGGACAGGCCAGTCGATGACCTCGCACGCAGGCCAGCTTCAGTGGAGCCACAGCACGACGCGGTTCGATTCGTCCGCGATGTTCAAGGACGTCGGCGACGGGTTCCGCGCCGAGGCGGGGTTCGTGCCGCAGGTCGGCTACCGCGAATCGTCTGCCGGAGCCGGTTGGACCTTCAGGCCGACCGGCTTCGTCTCGAAGCTGCGCACGTTCGTGAACGTCGACCGTCAGGTCGATCGAGCCGGCGAATTGATCGGCCGGGACGTGCAGCCGGGCGTCGCGATGAACACGCGCTGGAATGGCTTCATGCAGTTCCGCTACATCGACGACGACATTCGCACCGTGAACGGAGTCGATCGGCCGCAAACAGTTTGGGTACTACGCGCAGTTCAGCCCTTCACGGTTGCTGTCGACCATTTCCGTCAACGGCACGACCGGACAGGAGATCGATTTCGCGAACGCGCGGCCCGGCACCGGAACGACGATGAACGTGAGCGCCACGCTCAATCCGACGAATCATCTCAACCTGGTGCTGAACCAGGATCAGAGCTGGGTGAACGTCGACGATGCGCGTCGGGGCGAGTCGGCAGCTGTTCATCGCGCGGGTGTCCAGAGTGCGGGGCACCTACACGTTCACCTCGCGCATGTTCGTCCGCGGAACCGCGCAGTACGTATCAACCAATAGCGATCCCGAGCTTGTATACCGTCAGCACCCTCGCCAAGTCGGGGACGGTCAGCGGCCAGGTGCTGCTCTCGTACAAGTTGAACTGGCAGTCGGTCATGTTCATCGGCTACGGCGACGATCGGATGCTGTCGACCCAGGACCGCTTCGAGAAGGTCGACCGTCAGTTCTTCGTCAAGCTCTCGTACGCCCTCCAACGCTAGTGCAAGCGGAACAGTCATCATGACCACACATCACATCGGTCGAATTGTCGTCGGATGCCTGACCGCGGGCCTCGTCGCCGCAGCTGGCGCTTGTCCGTCGGCCCAGTCGCGGGCGCGCAGGAACACGTGATTACCGGCACGGTCCTGCTCTCGTTCGCGGCGAGTTGGGCGTTGCTGGCGACGCTATCGATGTCGCTGGACCGACGCAGCCACAGCGATGGGCAGTCCTGCCCGCTGGCTTCATGGCGGTGGCCGGCGCCGGTCTGCATCGCGTTCGCGCCGAACGGCGCGGTCATCGACGCGCTCGGCTGGGTGTGGTCGCCGCTGCTGCTTGCGCTTCTCGCCGTCGACCGTCGTTCGCGTCCGGCGCGAGTCTGCACAGTCGCACTCGCCGCTGGGTTGTGTATCCGCTGCTCGGCGTGTACGCGCTCTGCGCCGTCGGCGGCGGCTATCAAACCATCCGAGAGTTGCTCGACCGCCGCACGCATCCGGCACCTGGCCAGTTGGTCGACGTCGGCGGACACCGGCTTCATCTGCACTGTGCGTCGGTATCGGGTGCTCCCACGGTCATCCTCGAATCAGGCCTTGGCGAGGCGGCCGCGTATTGGGGATGGATTTCGACGGCGGTCGCACGCGACACGCAGGTGTGCGTCTACGATCGCGCCGGTCGAGGCTGGAGCGATCCGGCTGCTGTCGCGCAGGACGGGATCGCCGTCGCCACGGACCTCCACATCTTGCTCGATCGCGCGCACGTGACCGGTCCGTTTGTGCTCGTCGGCCACTCGTCGGGCGCGCAGTACGTCCGGATCTTCGCCGGCCGCTATCCCGAACAGGTCGCGGGAATGGTCTTGCTCGACGGCCAACCGGCCGAAGCGTTCGAGGGTCTTCCGATCTTTCCTGTGTTCTACAGCGGTTTCCGCCGCGTCTTTGCGCTGCTGCCGTCCCTCGCTCGACTTGGCGTCGGCCGACTGCTCTACCACGCCGGCTTTGACAGCTTGCCAGCAAAAGCCCGCGACATGGAGCGTTTCACCTACTCGTCGGCCCGTGCGGCCCGCAGCTTGCGCGACGAGTTCGCCGAGTTACCGACATCGCTGGCGCAGGCCCGATCGTTTCAGAACCTCGGCGATCGACCGCTGGTCGTCGTGACGGCTGCCCGGGACGCGATGGCGGGATGGCTGCCGTTACAGGACAGGATGGCGACGCTGTCGACGAACAGCAGCCACCGCGTCGTGCCCTATACGCATGACGCCCTCGTCACGGATCAGACCGCCGCACAAACTTCGATCGGCGCAATCCGCGACGTTGTGCATGCGGTGCGGTTCAACGTGCCTTTGGAAAAACCGTAGGACCCAGAGCTCAAGGAGTTGTTTATGCTGCCATATGTTGTCGGACGTCGTCCTCTCGATCGGCGTTGCACTGTTCGCCAGGCGGGTGGGACTCGATCGCGATCGAGCGTTTTATCCGACAGTGCTGATCGTCGTTGCGTCGTACTACGTGCTGTTCGCCGTGATGAGCGGCTCGGTTGAAACCGTGCTCCTAGAATCGATCATCATGACCGTGTTCGCGGTCGCTGCCGTAGCCGGATTCAAGGCGAGCGCGTGGATCGTCGTGGCAGCACTGGCTGGCCACGGCGCGCTGGACGCCGTTCACGGCGCACGTCGTCGCAGAACGCTGGTGTGCCCGCCTGGTGGCCGGCATGGTGTCTTGCATACGACGTCGGAGCCGCAGGCGCTCTCGCGTGGATCTTGATGCGCGCGGACTCGCCGCGGCTCGTTGTCAAGAGTGCAGAATGAAGAAGCTGAACACGGCCATTTTCATCTTCGACGGCGTTGAGGTACTCGACTTCGCAGGTCCGTTCGAGGTGTTTTCGCGGACGCGTCTGGTGCCCGGCGTCGACTCGCGGCGATCGGATGTTTCGGCGCCATTCAACGTGTTCACGGTGGCGCGATCGGCGGATACGGTGCACGCGACAGGTGGGTTGCGCGTGTTGCCGCACTTTGATTTCGCTGGCGCGCCGCCGATCGATCTGCTCGTCATCCCTGGAGGGTTCGGCACGCGCCAACTCCTCGATGATCTCGAAGTGCGGGAATGGATTCAGAAAGCCGCCAGCAATGCGCAGTTGACGACGTCAGTGTGTACGGGTGCGTTGTTGCTCGCGAGAGCTGGTCTACTGGTGGGCAGGCGTGCCACGACGCATTGGGGCGCGCATGATCTTCTGGCAAGTCTCGATTCGACAATCGTCGTCGAGCGTCAGTTGCGGGTGGTCGACGACGGAATCGTGACGTCGGCCGGAGTCGCGGCGGGCATCGATATGGCCTTAGCGGTCGTCGAATCGCTTTACGGAAAGCCGGTGGCTGACGAAACGGCGAAGTACATGGAGTTTCCGCGCCCTGAATCTTCCACGACCGTTCGACACCGGATGGACAAAGACTCCGAACGCGACGTTTGAGCAGGTCCGAGCACGCAGAAGAAAACGGTGGGGCATGAAGGACGGCACGATGAAAGCAATCGTTCGGCACACGTATGGGTCGCCAGACGTGTTTCGCCTCGAAGAAGTCTCGAGACCCACGGCCGGCGAGACGGACGTGCTGGTCAGGGTTCACGCCGCGTCTGTCAACGCCGGGGATTGGCATCTGATGCGCGGGACACCGTTCCCCTTCCGGCTTGTCGCTGGCCTTCTGAAGCCGAAGCACACCATCATCGGGACCGACATCGCCGGTCGCGTTGAAGCGGTTGGACGACGAGTCACACGGTTCAAGCCGGGCGACGAGGTGTTCGGCGAGTTGTCTCGGTCCGGTTTTGGCGGGTACGCCGAGTACGTGGTCGCACCCGAGACGGGGCTCGCGTTGAAGCCGTCCAACGCCTCGTTCGAGGAGGCTGCCGCCACTCCGACTTCTGGCCTCACTGCGCTTCAAGGTCTTCGGAAAGGCAAGATTCAGGCGGGACAAAAAGTTTTGATTCATGGTGCGGCGGGCGGCGTCGGCACCTTTGCAGTGCAGATTGCGAAGTCATTCAGCACCGAAGTCACCGCAGTATGTGGACCGGGCAGTCTGGATGTGGTGCTGTCGATTGGAGCGGACCATGTGCTCGATTACACCCGCGACGATTTCGCTCAGGCCGGACAACGATACGACGTGATCCTGGCGGTCAATGGCGACCGATCGATTTGGGATTACCGGCGTGCGCTCGGTCGGAACGGTTCCTACGTCATGAGCGGCGGTTCCAACAGACAACTGCTCCATGCCCTGCTCTACGGACCATTGCTCTCGTTGGGGAATCAGAAATTCGCGAACCTGCTGACACGGCCGAGCCAACGGGACTTGCTGTTTCTCAAGGACCTCATCGAAACAGGCAAGGTGAAGCCCGTGATCGACCGGCGCTACGCTTTGCGGGATGTACCGAAAGCCATCCAATATGTCGAAGAAGGGCACAGCCGAGGGAAGGTCGTCGTCACCGTTTGACACCCATCGATAATCGATGCATCATCCTTCGTTGGCTATGCGCCGCAGAACGTCGATCGCGTCCGAATTGATCCCTGGCACCCTCGAGATGTTGATTCTGAAGACGCTGACGCGGGGTCCCGCGCACGGGTACGGCATCGCGCGCCATCTGGAACAGACGTCGGCCGACGTGCTGCAGGTCGGCGAGAGCTCGCTCTATCCCGCGCTTCAGCGGCTGCTCGTCAGCGGATGGGTGAACGCGCAGTGGGGCGAGACCGATACGGGACGCCGCGCGCGCTTCTATCGCATCACACCGGCGGGCCGGAAGCGGTTCGCAAGCGAAGCGGCGGGGTTTGAAAAGGTGATCGGCGCCATTACGGCCATCATGCAGGGGGCATGAGGCCATGTTCAGGCGGCTTCGCAACAAGCTCCGATATCTGATCGGTGGCCGGGCGATCGACGAGGACATCCAGCGCGAGCTGGAATTCCATCACGACATGCTCGTCGAGGACGAGGAGAAGCTCGGACGCAGCCACAGCACGGCGCTCCTGAACGCGCGGCGGCGTATGGGGAACACGACGGTGACAACCGAGTACGCACGCGAGGCCTGGATCGTTGGCTGGGTCGACGCGCTCGTGCGCGACGTCCGCTACGCAGTGCGGTCGTTTGGCCGCTATCCCGCGTTCACGTCAATCGCGCTGCTGACGCTTGCCTTGGGCATCGGCGCGAATGCGGCGATCTTCCGCCTCGTCGACACGGTGTTACTGCGCGCGTTGCCGGTGCGCCATCCGGAAGAGCTCGTCGTCCTGCGGGCGAACATGTCCTACTGGTTTTTCGAACAGTTCCGCGATCGAAACACCGTGTTCAGCGACGTCATCGGCGTACGCACCCTCGCCTCGGCCACGCTCACGTCCGACAACCAGCCGCTCGGCGCGACGAAGACGGAGCTCGTCACGGGCAACTATTTCGATTTCCTCGGCGTGACGCCGGTGCTCGGCCGGCCACTCATGAAGACGGACGACGTGGTGGGAGCGCCGCCCGTGGCCGTCATCGGATACGGGCTCTGGAAGCGGGCGTTCGGCGGATTGCCGTCGGTTCTCGGACGGACCATTCGGGTGAGCCGCGGCGTCATCTCAGGCAACACGAGCGGCTTCGAGGCTGAACCGCCCGCCGCGTCGCATCCCGGCGAACCAATTCTGACGATCGTCGGCGTCGCACCGCCCCAGTTTTTTGGCGACACGGTCGGTTCGATGATCGACGTGTGGACGCCGATCTCGATGCAGCCCGTCCTCACGCCCGGGCGGGCGTGGCTGACACGGCGCACCGCGTCGTGGGTGAACGTCATGGGCCGATTGCAGCCCGGCATGACGATCGACAAGGCGCGCACGCCGACATCGGATCTCTGGCTGCAGATTCGCGCCGACTCGGGCACCTCCTCACCGCTCAGCGCCGACGAGCGCCGCTCGCTCTATGCACGACTTCAAGAGCGGCTGCTCGAACCAGGTGCCAAAGGCTTCGGGGAGTTACGACGGCAGTTCTCGCAGCCGCTGCTCATCCTGATGACGGTGGTCACGCTGGTGCTCCTCATCGCGTGCCTGAACGTGGCGAACCTGCTGCTCGCACGCGCGACGGCGCGGCGGCAGGAGATCGCGATGCGTCTGTCGCTCGGCGCAAGCCGCGGCCGGCTCATACGACAACTCCTGACCGAAGGTCTGCTGCTTGCGGCCGGCGGCGGGCTGCTCGGTCTGGGGCTGTCGATCGTCGGCGAACAGCTGCTCGTGCGGTTGGTGTCGGAGGACGCGAACAGCATCAGGTTCCCGCTCGCGCCAGACTGGCGGATTCTCGCATTCACCGCGGGCGTGTCGATCGCGAGCGGCATGTTCTTCGCGCTGGTGCCTGCGCTGCGCGGGACGGGAAGCCACCTGCAGGACACGCTCAAGGATTTTTCGCGCGGCGCCGCCGGCAGCGGTGGGCGAGGCGCCAAGGCGCTCGTCTCGGTCCAGATCGCGATCTCACTGGTGCTGCTTATCGCGTGCGGTCTCTTCGTCCGCACGCTCATCAATCTCGAACGCGAGCTGGTCGGCTACAACCGGACGAATCTGATTCTGGCGCACATGGACCCCGTCACAGCCGGCTACAAAGGAGACGATCTCGGCCGACGCGTTCTCGAGCTGTCGCATCGTCTTGCGGCGCTGCCGCGGGTGAAGTCCGTGACGTTTTCGGAGAACGGATTGTTCAGCGGCGTCGAGTCTGGAACGCAGGTCTACCCTGACGGCTTCCAACCGGCGACCGATGAGGATCGCGACGCGCGATTCGATCAGGCCGGTCCCGGGTACTTCACCGGCGTCGGGATCCCGATCGTCCTCGGCCGCGACTTCTCCGAACGCGACGCGGCTGGCGCGCCGCGGGTGACCGTCATCAACGAGACGATGGCGACGTTCTATTTCCCGAATCAGAATCCGATCGGACGTCATATCCGCGTCGAGGAGCCGACGAAGACGTCGCTCGAGATCGTTGGCGTCGCGCGTGACGCGCAGGACCACGATCTTCGAGACAAGCCGGAACGGCGCTTCTATGTTTCCTATCTGCAGCCGATCGACGGCATTACGACGGTGAATTTCGAGGTTCGCGCGGAGGGCCCGCCCGGATCGTTGTACGAGTCGATCCGCCAGGAGACCCAACGCTTCGATCCGAAGCTGCCGATTGAGAGCCTCAAGCCCGCGCAAGCGCTGATCGACGACAGCATCGTCGCCGAACGCATCGTCGCCGAGCTCGCGACGCTCCTGGGCGTGCTCGCGCTGCTGCTCGCGGCGATCGGTCTGTACGGCGTGATGTCGTACTCGGTGGCGCGTCGGACGGGCGAGATCGGCATTCGCATCGCGCTCGGCGCGTCGCAGCGGTCGGTGGCGATGATGATTCTGCGCGAAATCGTCATCCTCGTCGTCATCGGCAGCGTCGTCGGCTCGGCCGGCGCGTTGGGGCTCGGGCACTTCGTCGAAAGTCTGATGTTCGGCCTGGCGCCGCGCGATCCCGTCACGCTGGCTGCCGCGATCGCGGTCCTGCTCCTCGTGGCGCTCGTGGCCGGATACCTCCCGGCGCGCCGCGCGGCGCGAATCGATCCAGTCGTGGCCTTACGTTCCGAGTAAGATCGACACGCGGACCGCGAAACACACGCGGCTCAAGGCGTGTTATCGTCTGCGTCCTCACATCATTTACACGGAGCTGCATCATGAAACGCGGTTTGCTCTCGCTCACCGCCTGTCTCGCTTCTGCCCTGGTCGTTTCGGGGCTTCACTTCACGGCGCGGGCAGCGGCGCAGGCGTCGCCATCGGCGGCCGCGGCTTCTGTTGTCGATGCCGCTTATCTGCACCTGCTGCGATGGCGCATGGCCGGCCCTTCGCGCGGCGGCCGCGTCGTCGCCGTCGCGGGTGACCCGGTCAACAAGATGACCTTCTACCAGGGGACGACCGGCGGAGGCGTCTGGAAGACAGACGACGGCGGTCTCAACTGGCGCAACATCTCCGATGGTTTCTTCCACACTGGATCGGTCGGCGCGATCGCAGTCGCGCCTTCGAATCCGGGCATCGTCTACGTCGGGATGGGCGAGGCGTGCATCCGCGGCAACGCGTCGTACGGCGACGGCGTGTACAAGTCGACGGACGGCGGAAGAACATGGACGCACCTCGGTCTCGACGCGACGAAACAGATCGCGCGCGTGCGGGTCAATCCGACGAACCCCGATCTCGTCTACGTCGCCGCGCTCGGCGACCCGTGGGGACCGAGCCCGGACCGTGGCGTCTACCGGAGCAAGGACGGCGGCCGGACGTGGGAGAAGGTGCTGTTCCGCAGCGACGACGCGGGCGCGATCGATCTGGTGATGGATCCGACGAACCCTGACGTGATGTTCGCCTCGACGCTCGACTTGCGGCGCTATCCGTGGGGTTTCAAAAGCGCCGGCCCGGGCACGGCCTTGTACAAAACGACCGACGGCGGCACGACGTGGAAAGAGCTGACCTCGAACCCCGGGCTGCCGCCCGGCACGAAGGGGCGCATCGGCGTCGCCATCGCTCCGTCGCAGCCGAACCGCGTCTGGGCGATCATCGACGCGGAGATTGGCAAGAAGGGCGTCTACCGCTCCGACGACGGCGGCGCCACCTGGAAGCACCTGACCGACGACGCGGATCTCACGCAGCGGCCCTGGTACTACGATCACATCTTCGCCGACCCGAAGAACCCCGACGTCGTCTGGGTGCTGAACGTCGATTTCTGGAAGTCGACCGACGGCGGCGAGAAGTTCGTCCAGGCGCCGGTGCCGCACGGCGACAACCACGACCTCTGGATCGATCCCGCCGATCCGCAGCGGATGATCGAAGGCAACGACGGCGGCGCGACGATCACGTTCAACGGCGGCCGGTCCTGGTCGACGCAGCTCAACCAGCCGACCGCGCAGCTCTATCACGTGGCGGCCGACAACGCATTCCCGTACCGCCTCTACGGCGCGCAGCAGGACAACACGACCATCTCAGTTCCGGGCCGGTCCGACTTCGGCCGCATCACGCTTCAGGAATGGGAAACCGTCGGCGGCGGCGAGGACGGCTACGTCGCGCCGAGCCTGAACGATCCGAACGTCGTATACGCCGCCGATCATCACTTCCTCGACCGATACGATCGGCGGACGCACCAGACGCGCGACATCTCGCCGAATCCGGAGACGCATTACGGGTGGGGCGGGGCTGATATTAATTACCGCTTCTGGTGGACGTATCCCGTCATGGTCTCGCCGCACGATCCGAAAACGCTGTACGTGACGTCGCAATTCGTCCACCGGACGACGAACGAGGGACAGAGCTGGGACATCGTCAGCCCGGACCTGACGCGCCACGATCCGAAGACGCTCGAGCACACGCCGTCGTATTCCCATCCGGAGGCGGGCGAGTACTGGGGACCGATCACGCGCGAAGCGTACGGACCGGAGTGGTACGCGACGATCTTCGCGTTCGCCGAATCGCCTGCGAAGGCGGGCCTGCTCTGGGCGGGCTCCGACGACGGCTGGGTGCATGTCTCGCAGGACAACGGGAAGACGTGGACCAAGGTCACGCCGCCGGACCTTCCGGAGTTCGCGCTGATCAGCATCATCGATCCGTCGCCGCACGATCCGGCGGTCGCCTACGTCGCTGCGACGCGATACAAGCTGCAGGACAACAAGCCTTATCTCTACAAGACCGCCGACTACGGGAAGACGTGGACGAAAATCACGACCGGGATTCCTGACGAGGACTTCACGCGCGTGATCCGCGAGGATCCGCAGCGCCGCGGGCTGCTCTACGCGGGGACGGAGACCGGCGTGTACGTCTCGTTCGACGACGGCGCGCACTGGCAGTCGCTGCGACTGAACCTGCCGATCGTTCCGGTTCACGATCTCCTGATTAAAGACGGCGACCTGCTCGCGGCGACGCACGGCCGGTCATTTTGGATTCTCGACGACGTCGCGCTGCTGCGCCAATTCGACCAGGCGGCGCTCAGCGAGCCTGTGCACGTCTTCAAGCCGCGCTCGACGGTGCGGTTCCGCCAGGCGGGCCAGCTTGCCAGCGGATTCGATCAGGCGGCGAACAGCAACGCCGGCCAGAACCCGCCGAACGGCGTCGTCATTCCGTTCTACGTGAAGGACAAGCCGGCCGAACCGGTCACGGTCAAGATCGTCCGTGACAAGGGCGGCTCGATTGACGAGGTCAGGACACTCACACTGCAGCCCGCCGACGCGGCGGCTCCGGCTGCCGCGGAGCAACCGGCGTCGCCCTTCCGTCGGCCTGCCTCGCAACGTCCGACCGTGCACGCCGGCGCGAACACGTTCATCTGGGACATGCAGTATCCGGGTCCCGAGGTCCTTCCGGGAACGGTGCATCAGGGACGCGCCGCGGGCCCGCTTGCGGCTCCGGGTAATTATCGTGTCGAGATGACCATCGCGGGGCGCGCGTATTCGCAGCCGTTCACGATCGTGAAGGATCCGCGCGTCACGTACAGCGACGCGGATCTCGAGCAGCAGCTCTCGTTCCTGCTCGCCGCGCGCGACAAACTGTCGGCGACCGAAGGCGCCGTAACGCAGATCCGCGCGATGCGGAGCGACGCCGAGCAGAAGGTCGCGGCGGCCAAGACAAAGGCCGACAGCGCGCGGCGTATCGCGGAGCTCGACAAAGCGCTGAAGGATCTGAACGACAAGCTGTACCCGCTCGAGGAGCGGCTCGTTCAGTACCGCGCGAAGGCGGGCGAGGACTTCATCAACTATCCGACCGGGATCGACAGCAAGCTCGCGCGGCTGATGGACTTCGCATCGCAGGCCGACGCGCCGCCCACGCAGGGCGAGCTGGATCTGCTGAAGCGGCTGTCGGACGGCGTTAGTGAGCGCGAGAAACTGCTGCAGCAGGTAAAGGGTCAGGAGTACGCGACCCTCGTGAAGCTCACAAGCAGCAAACGCTGACGATGTTCAACAGGTGAGCAAGATCGGCAAATGGCGGCAGCGACCGAAGCCGTCGAAGAATCTGTAGATGTCGTAAATGCACAACGGTGCGGGTTTTCCAGGGGAGGCAACTATGAAGCGCGGATGCCTGTCGTGTCTGAGGCTGTTCGTGTTGTTGGTGGCGCTCGGCGCATACGCAGGCGTGTTCTCGCGCTCCGTGTCCGCGCAATTCGGTGTGCCGCCGATCCCTGCCACACAATCGTTTGCGGACCCCGGCTGCAGCGACGTCGAGCTCGGGGGGATCGACGCGCTGGGCCTGGTCACCATTCCCAGTCCGCAGCGCACGAATCCCGAGTGGAAAGCGATCATCACCGACGCGAGCAAGCCGCCGCATCTTCAGCCGCCCAAGATCCTGGAAGGCTTTGTCCGACCGCCGTCAAACGACGAGAAGTCGAGCGATCAGGCGACCGCCGAAGTCGCCGAAGAGGATACTCCCCTGGACGCATTACACGCACGACTGGACGTTCAAAGTTCTCCCCGATCCTGATTATCAATACCTCCTCTCGTCGTGGGTGCCGTTCCCCGGCACCACGCTCCCGAATCCCGGCATTTCCGACGCGATCTTTGCCGGCATCTGCTCGGGCTTCGGCGGGTCGCTCAGCAATAGCAACTGCGTCGTCCCCGCCGAAACCTGTCCCGACGGCATTGTCGGCCCGCTCTGCCAGCACGTAGATATGGAAGTGGAGTGGGACAATGCGGCGCTCATGGACGTGAGCCAGAAAGAAGGATTCGCGCGCGACTTCGGCGCCGTGCCGGAGTTCGTCTGGCCGGCCGTCGGCGATCGCGTCTGGCTGCAGGGACGCTGGATATTCGACTGCGGTCACCCGGGCACACCGAAGATTGCGGCCAACAGCCGCGACTTCGTCAAGTTCTCGACGGAAATTCATCCTCCGCGCGCTCTGGTGACGTTCCGGATGAATCATCCGGCACTGGACTCGTTTCCGCAGCCGCGCGTGTCGGCGCCCAATTTCCCGGCTCCGCAGAGTTATCTTCCGGTGACCGGCGTTCCAGTCGATCCCGGCAGTCTTCCGCCGGGCGTGCCGGCGAACGGGCCGACGCAGGTTCCCGCCACGGAAGCCGACATCTTCGTGAGCGGAAATGGGGGAGCGGCCAATGACATCTGCACGATCGTGGGCGCGCCCTGTTCGAACTTCGGCGATCACACGGGAGCGATCATTCCGGTCAACGATCGCAACTACGTGTTCGACATCTATCCGCCGGGAACGGACTACCTGGGATTCGTTCATCCCAAGGAGAACGGAAACTTCGGCGTCGGGATGCCGGGGGACGCATCGCTCCAATATCGAATCGTGGATCACTTCTCCGAGCTTCCCGCTCACGCGTGCGGTGGTGTCGACAACAGTGTCTGCGTGACCGTCGACCCAATCATCTGCCTGGTGGATTCATCGACGCCGCCGCCGACGCAGGCAGAGACCGGCTGCCCGGCCGTTCCGGCTCTGAAACCGACCCGGCTGCGCGTCATTCTTCCGTTCGCGGGCAGCAACGCCAACTTCTTCGCCAAGAGCATCCTCCTGGGGTGGGACACGGTGCCGTCGCCCTCGGAAAAAATCCGCACGTTCGAAGTCAGGCTGCACCAATTCACTCGTCTGTCGAGCGCCACGAGTACCGATTGGCGGGAGTTCGTCAATGTTGGCGGGCAGTGGCGGTATATCACGCCGACGTTCGACACCGACGCCGGAATCTTTGAAATCGACGGTGGCAACGGCCTTTGCCACCTGGATCCGGTTCTCGAAACCCTCTTCGGGCTGGGATGCGCGTATTACGACAACACGCCATGGACCGTCAGCGTCCAGGACGGTACCCCGATTCACGTCGGCGTGGGCGGCTTTGTCGCGCGAGGCGTCGAAGACACCGACAGCTCGCTGTTCATGTGCCGCGATTATCCGCGCGGCTGCGACACGCCGGACTTCGGTATCCTCGACACTCCGTTTCGGGCTTTTCCGTTCAGCAACGACGACAGGATTGGCACGTACGAATTCGACCTGGTGGGACCAGCTTACGAAGCGCCCGCTCCGTTTACGACAGAGGAGTTCGGCTGTCAAATCCATACCGGGCTCACGAGCTGCAATCTCCAATACAACGTCGCCTTCACGGTGCAGGAGGTCACGCCGACTGCGCCGGTTCCAACCAGCGCCCTGACGATTGGCAATCCTCGCTACAATCAGTTCGTCTCCTCGGCGACGCCGCTGGTCCTTTCGTCGCCGGCTTCGGATGCGGAAGGCTTCCAGTATCGGTTCCGCCGGCTCGGACTGTCGCCGCCTCCCGGCGGTTTTCCGCTGCCGACCTATCCGTCGCCGCTCCCGTTTCCAGTGCACTGGACGCACGCCGATCTCGCGTCGGGATCGAAGTCCGCGGCGGTTCAACTGACCGGCGCCGATGACTCGTATCTCGTCCAGTGGTCGGCTGAAACCTTCGGCAATCTGCTCGAGCCGCGCCACGATCAACCGCTGACGCTCGACAACACGCCGCCGGCGACGACGATCAGTCAGCCGACGGCCATTCAATACACGCACGCCGATACATTCACGATCAATTACGACGTCAACGACGGCGCTGGCTCCGGCGTCCAGGGTTCCACACCGACCATGGACGGCAGCGCGACGCTGCAGAACGGAACGCTCGTCGCAAACCACTTGCTTATCGATCTGTTCAGCGAGATGACGTTGGGCACGCACACGTTTTCCGTGAACGCGCTCGACAACGTGAACAACGCGGCGACACGTTCCGTGACGTTTTCGATCATCGTCACCGCCGACAGCCTTGAAAAGGAGATAAACCTCTTTCTCGGGTTTGGCTGCATCGACAATGGTGGCATCGCGAATGCGCTGACCGCGAAGATGGACGCGGCGAAATCGCGCATCGCCGCCGGCGATACGCACGCGGCGATCAACACGCTGTCGGCTTTACTCAATCAGCTCGAGGCCCAGGCCGGCAAGCACATCTCGAGCGGCTGCACCGACTCCAATACTCACACGCAGATGAACGCCGCTCAGATCTTGATCACCGACCTGGAAGCGTTGCTGGCGAATCTCAAGACGAGTGGAAGTACCAATCCGGTTTTGGGGTACGTGGTGAATGGAGTTGACGGCGTCGGAAACGTCAACGTCCAGCTCGTCGACGCAGCCAACCATGTTGTCGCCAGCACTGCGACCGATCAGACCGGATTCTACTTCTTCGCGCAGACGAACGGCCTGACCGTGGGCGCAACGTATACGGTGCGAGTGACGACGATTCCGAAGCCTTACACGGCGTCCGTTCCGGCATCGCAGACCTTCACATGGTCTGCGATGCAGGTCAGCCTGAATGCGTTTGCGCTGAATTGAACGGGGCGCGAAGAACGCCGCGCCTGCTCGGGCATCGCCATCGGCGCCGACCGCTCTACGGCTTTACGTAGACGGTAGTTTGATCAAGTGATGGCCGACAGCTGTTAACGCGGCGGTCTGTAAGAACTGGACTTCAAAGGAAACGCTTTCTGAGTGTGAAAAGAAGAGACTTTATACGCAGTGCCGCCGGTGGGGCTTTGCTTTCAGTTGTCAGCAGCCATGGCATGCGCGGTTCGAACACTGACAAGTTACAGCGTCTTGCCTGTAACTCCTGGCCGTTCCGTGGATATTTCGATACTCTCGAAATGCACCAATTTCGCGACCCTGAAGTTCCGTTGATCACTCAAGCCGAGTTTCCGGAATTTCTTGCAGATCACTTCAAGATTCACAACGTGGAGTTTCTGCTCCAACACTTTGTTGATACCACCCGGGTACTATCGGGAAAGTGAAAGCGGGTTTGAAGAAAGCAAACTCCCGCTGCTCGAATCTGATGGCGCCGGAGTTTTCGGGAGGTGTTTTCTCGCCCAGTGCAGATCGGCAGACCATCGCAAAGAAAGCAGAGCGTTGGGGCGGGGTTGCGGTCGCCTTGGGTTGTCCCAGCATAACAATTGCTTTAACCGGCGAAGGACGAGTGGCTGCACATACTGTCGCGACAAACCTGGCGCCGGCCGTTGATGCTTTACACAAACACGGGATAAAGGTGCTGTTTCACAACGACGATATGCAGCACGAATCCGCAGAGACGCTGACAGCCGTTATTCAACAGCTGGGACGCGATCGGACGGGAACGTGCCCTGACTTCGGGAACTTCGCGCCTAAGTCGGCGGCCTACGCACTTGAGCAGCTTGAGATGCTCGCACCTTACGCATCGAATATCTGCCATTCCAAAGACGGTATTGCCGTAAACGGCAAGTTCCATGAAGATGATTTCCCTGCGTCGATGACGGTCATGCGAGACGCAGGCTTTCACGGCGTGTACTCACTTGAATTTGAAGGATTGGGCAATCCAATCGACGGCATCCGCAAGCTGATGAGCATTACTGAGGAGTACATGGCCTAGCGGAATTCGGTTCGTCATATCATGCTTGGGCGAACCATTCGTTGACCTTTGAGCTGTTTTCAGATGTGTAGTGCATGAGCTGTGCCTTGCCAAGAAAGGCCATTGAACAGCGTGCGCTTCGCTTACGCGAACACCGGGATCGCGTTTCCCGAATACATGACGGCGAGAAGGTAGAAAGGTTGGGCCGACATTCTCGGCGGAGGTCGCGAGAATCGTTGCGGACCCCACCGCATGTTGTCGGCGCCGGAGTCTCTGACTGACAATCAGATTGTGCCCGCGAACACAACACCATTTTCTCCGCAGGCGCTGGCCGAGAATCACAGCGGTCATCTGACGGACGACCAGGCACGCAGATTCCAGTTCATGGTCATCGCACGCCGCAAGGGCACGCGCAGCCTGGCCTTGCCGGTGGGAGCGATTGGAGCGTTACTGCTCCTGCTGAATGGTCCGGCGACGACCGCGGTCAAGCGTCATCTCGCCGGGTGGGGATTCGTAGCGGCGGTGGCCGTGCTGCTGGCCGCGCCCGCATTCGACCCTCTTGCGGCCGACGTCCGCGACGGACGTGTAGAAACTATCGAGGGAGCCATCGGCAAGAGGTGGGCGCAATCGCGCGGCAGCGCGGCGCTCACTCGCTACTATCTGATCGTCGCAGGGCGCCAGCTTCGGACGTACCGGTCGGCCTACGATGCAGCTCCCGACGCCGGTTACGTGCGCGCCTATTATCTGCCTCGTACGCGGCGGCTGGTTAATCTCGAACGGTTGCCGAATCCGCCTCTTCCCGCCGGCTCTGACCTGGCGAGGAACTGGTTGGGCCGGCTCGCCCGCGGGCTTTTCAATCGCGATCCGGTCGCCTCGGCGGAAGCGCGTGCGAGCGTGGCAGCACTGATAGACGCCGGTCAGTCGATCAACGATCGGTCCGATGCGACGAGCGGACCTGCCGCCGCGGGACTCGTTCGCAGCGCTCTCGTGGGCAGGTGGACGCATCCGTTCGTCACCATAACGTTGGCCGACAACGGGACGGCGACGGTCGCGACCATTGCGGGCGCGAGCCGGGCCGGACACTGGTCGGTTGACGCGCAGGGACGATTGCTGACCGACGTGAGTGGGTCGATGCAACCGACGGACGCTGCGCTGGATGGCGACCGCCTGACAATTCACCTCAAAGACCAGCGTCTGACGTTTACTCGTGTGGCGGGCGCCTGACGACAGGACGCGCCATGCCCTACACGGGCGATTTCGCAGGCGGGTCGACGCTGAGCATGCGATCGATGCCTGCGCGTTCCAATGTTCGCCTCGTCGCCGCCTCGACACGGCGCGCCTCGCCCAATTCGTCGCGGAACGCGGCATTCCGCCGCAGTCGCGTGAACGCGTCGTCGTGCGCCAGCGTGTAGCTCGACGTGAACCCCCCGGAGCGTGCACGGCGCAGCATCGCTCTGCATTCGGCCCCGCGTTGAGCATCGCGAAGTGCCGCGCGAGATAGAACAGCACTTCGGGCTCACGGATCGCGGTCAGCCCCGTCATCACGGCGAGCGCCTCGGTGCGCCGCCCTTCGAGCGTTGCGACTATCGAGTTCATCAGACCGCCCATCAACGGTGACAGATGTCCCGTGGACAGGCGCTCGCGCAGCAAATCGATCGCGCGGGCCGCAATAGGAGAATCGCGTATGAGTTCCACATCGACAGAATGCAAACAGCTCGTCGGCCGATATCTGCAGGCGTTGAGCGGGCAACGGAAGACGCCAGAACTGGTGGCGGAGTTCGTGACCGATCCGCATCTGGCTGCGCACATTCGAGATGTGGAGGCCGCCTTCCCCGAGTACGAATTGATTGCCGACGATCTCATCGCGGAACGCGATCTCGTCGCCATGCGCGGCACGTTTCACGGCGTGCATCGCGGGCCGTTCGCCGGAATTCCGGCGACCGCCGCCGCCGTGTCCGCGCCCCTGATGATCGTCTACCGCGTTCGCGACAACCGCATCGTCGAACACTGGATGCAGTTCGACGGAGCGGCGGTCGTCAGCCAGCTCCAGCAGGCTGCCGGCGCGGGCGTGTAGATCGACGGACGCGCTCAGGTTTGTTCGGGATATGATCGCGCGCCATGAACAAGCGCGAGTTCCTTCGCACCTCCGTAGGCGCTGCGCTCGGCGTGTTGCTCGGCGACACGGTCTGGGCACGATTCGCCGATCTGCCGCCGTCCCAGCTTGCTCGTGAGGACGACTTCTGGGCGGCGGTCCGGGAGAAGTACCGGCTGAAACCCGACTACATCAACCTGGAGAGCGGGTACTACACCATCCAGGCGACGCCCGTCCTCGAGGCGTTCATCGCGAAGGTGCGCGAGATCAACTACGAGGGGTCGTACTACCTGCGGACGCGGCAGGTGCCGGACAAGGCGGCGGCGCGCGACAAGGTCGCCGCGCTCGCCGGCTGCGCGCCGGGCGAGTTGTGCATCACGCGCAACACGACCGAATCGATCGACACGGTGATTAACGGATACGAGTGGAAAGCCGGCGACGAGACGGTGCTGGCCGAGTCCGACTACCCGCACATGATCGCGCAGTTCAAGCTCATTGCGCGCCGTCGCGGCACTGTCAATAAGATCGTCGTTCTCCCGCTCGATCCCAAGAGCGACGACGAGATCGTGCGGCTGTATGCGGGCGCGATTACGCCGCGCACCCGGCTGCTGATGGTGTCGCACATGGTGAACGTCACCGGACAGATTCTGCCGGTGCGCAAGATCGCGGACATGGCGCACGCGCGGGGCGTGGACGTCCTCATCGACGGCGCGCATTCGTTCGCGCACATCGACTTCAAGATTCCTGACCTCGGCGGCGACTATTTCGCCGCCTCGCTGCACAAGTGGCTCGGGTGTCCGCTCGGCACAGGCATCCTCTACGTGCGCCGCGACAAGATCGCGAAGCTCTGGCCTGTCTACGCGGACTGGCGGATGACCGACGACAGCGACATCATGAAGCTGAATCACACGGGAACCCATGCCGTGCACACCGATCTGGCCATCGAGCACGCGATCGCGTTTCACGAGACGATCGGGATCCAGCGCAAGGAAGCCCGACTTCGGCACCTGCAGACCTACTGGACCAGCAAGGTGCGCAAAATCCCCGGTGCGATCATGAATTCGCCGTCGGATGCGGCCCGCTCGTGCGCGATCGCCAACGTCGGTGTGAAAGGCGTCAAGGCTGCCGATCTCGCGCAGGTGCTGCTCGATAAATACCGGATCTTTACGAACGCCGTCGACAACGACGCCGCAGGCATTCACGGCGTGCGCGTCACCCCGAACATCTTCATCATGCCGTCGGAGCTGGACACGCTCGTGCAGGCGATTCAGGAGATTGCCCGAGCTGCGTAAGAACTGAGAACGGAGAACTGAGAACTGAGAACTGAGAAGTTTGCGGAATGGGCCAGTTTCCGAAGTTCAGTTCTCAGTTCTCAGTTCTGAGTTCGGGAAGCTACGATGACGAATAGAGCGTTTCTGGCCATCACGGCGTGTCTTGCCGTCGTCTCGATCGCACGGGGACGCAGCATAGCCCCTGACATCCCCAAGGTATGGGATGACGATGCGATGCGGGACGTGGAGTTGCCGCTCGCCGCGCACATCCCCGTCCACCACATGCCGGCTGACTATTACTACCGGATCCCCACGCGGCCGAACGTCAAGACATATCCGATCTACGCGCCAGGTCGCGAGCCTTCCGGCTATTGGGAGTGGCTGCAGCAGCAGGAGCCCGAGCCCGCGTTCGATCCGGACGCGCTGAAGACGGACGCGGACTGGATCAACGCCGGCCGGATGGTCTTCGAGGCCCCCAAAGACTTCAACCCCGTGGACGATCCGTTCACCGACGTGCGGAATCCGAAGTGGTACGAGTTCACGGGCGTACGACTCACGCCGACGGGCGAGCTGCCGTACTACCGATACGTCATCCGCAAGAAAGGCATCGTCGAAGTCAACCTCGATGCGTGTACCGAATGCCACACGCGCCTCATGGACGACGGTACGGTCGTGAGAGGAGCGCAAGGCAATATCCCGTTCGGGAAGATCTGGGCGTACCGCCTGGCGAACGACAACAGCATTCCCAAGTCGGCGTCGGCGAAGGGCATCTCGAGAGCGTTCTTCGGCGCACCGTGGATTCAGCCCGATCCGACCGAACCGCTGTCGCAGAAGACCGTCGCCGATTTTGTCGCGCAGGTCGCCACGATACCCGAAGGCGTCAACACGCGGCAGGGCACGAGCGCTATCTATCCGATGCAGATTCCGGACCTCATCGGCGTGCAGGATCGCCGCTACCTCGATCACACAGGACTGCAGCAGCACCGATCGATCGTGGATTTGATGCGGTACGACGCCATCAACAACTTCATCGAAGAGGTCACCGACTACAACGGATTCCGCCCTGTGACCGGCAGCGCGAAGCTGCCGGACGTCGGCGAGCTCGCGCGCGAGAGCGACGTCGAGCTGTATGCGCTTGCCCGGTATGTGTACTCATTGCAGCCGCCGCCAAACCCGAACCCATTCGACGATGTCGCGGCGCGGGGTCGGCAAGTCTTTCAGCGGGAGGGCTGCGCGCGCTGCCATACGCCGCCGCTCTACACGAACAACATGCTGACCCCCGCGCTCGGATTCAAAGTGCCAGACGAGGACAAGAAGAAATACCGAATCATGGACATCAGCGTCGGCACCGATCCGTTCTCGGCGACGCAAACCCGCCGCGGCACCGGTTACTACAAGGTGCCGTCGCTGAAGGGCGTCTGGTATCGCGGACCGTTCGAGCACAACGGATCGGTCGCAACGCTCGAGGATTGGTTCGACGCGCGGCGCCTCCAGCCCGACTACGTGCCGACCGGCTACAAGGGATACGGCATCACCACCCGTGCGGTGAAGGGCCATCGCTTCGGTCTCGGCTTGTCGCCCGAAGACAAGCGCGCGCTGATCGCGTTCCTGAAAACGCTCTGAGCCCGATTTTCACATCGATGTAGCGCGAGGCTTTAGCCGAGCGCACAAAACCTCGCGCGTATCCTCCGCTCGGCTGAAGCCTCGCGCTACGTCAAAAGTGGAAAACGCTCTGCGCCCATCATCAGGAGGCTGCACCATGTCAGCGTTCGAGACGATCAAAGCGGGTACGCGGCGTTCGGCCGAAACGATCCGTCCGTGCTGTTTGCAGCCATGGATTCAGCGATCAACTGGAACGAAGCAGAAGGCAATCCGCTCGCGGATCGCAATCCCTACGTTGGTCCCCAGGCGGCGGGTTACACGGACACGGCGCAGTGGACGCGGCTGATGACATAGCCGAGAGCGGCCGGTACGTCAAACAGTCCACCAGTAGCGAGTCATGTGAAAAAACACCGGTGCCGCGAAGATCACTGAATCAAGCCGATCGAGCACACCACCATGCCCCTCGATCATCCAACCCCAGTCCTTGACGCCACGATCGCGCTTGATCGCCGACATGACGAGTCCGCCGAAGAATCCCATCAGGCTGATCAACAGGGCGATGGCGCCCGCCTGCCATGGCGAAAACGGCGTGATCCACCATAAGAGCGAACCGAGCAGCGTGGCGGTTCCCACGCCACCGACAAACCCCTCCACGGTTTTCGAAGGGGAGAGCTCCGGCGCGATTTTGTGGCGGCCGAGCAGCTTGCCCCAGATGTACTGCAGAACGTCGCTCGATTGCACTACGAGGATCAGAAACGCGATGAGCAGCAGATTGCGTCCGTCATAGCCGGGGATTGTCAGGCCGAGCAGCGCCGGCACATGGGAGAGGCAGAAGACGGAGATCATCAAGCCCCACTGCGTCTCGGCGACGCGGCTCATGAAATGTTTTGTGTCCTGGCGGAGGGCTGCGATGGCTGCGAGCAGTAGAAAAACGTAGACCGGGATGAACACCGAGAACAGACCATACCAGTCGATCCAGATCAGGTAGTACTGCAGCGGCAGCACTACAAAGAATGCGACCGCCAACGCGACATGGTCGCCTCTTCGCGTCGGCGTCAGCGTGATGAACTCACGCAACGCGGCGAGCGACGCCAGCGCAAACAGTATGATCACGCCCGCTCTTCCGAACGCGAAGGCGAGGCCGAGCAGCGCCACCATCAGCCACCACGCCTTGATCCGGCTATTGAGGTTGTCGATGGTCGGATTTGGACGCTGGGCGCTGAATCGCCAGTGGAGGACGTAACCCACCGCCGAGGCAACGACCAGCACGACCGCAACGCCGGAGAACAGGACGACGGTTTGTTGAGTGGCAGTCATCCATCATCCCGGCTGCGTTTCGAAAGGGCGAGCAGCGAATTCCGGCTGCGATCCAAGAACGTCTCTTTGTCCTCACCGGCGCCCAGGACGATTGGCGCGCCAATCGTGACGGTGCACAGCAAAGGGATCGGAACGACTTCGCCCTTAGGCATGACGCGGTTGAGGTTCTCGATCCAGATCGGCACCAGTTCAACCTCTGGCCGCGCTCTGGCGAGATGATAGAGCCCACTCTTGAATGGCAGCAGCGGTTCCTCGCCAGTGTTGCGTGTGCCTTCGGGAAACAGGATCAGGGAGCTTTTTTCGTCGAGCGCTGCTGCCATTATGGCGATCGGATCCGCCTCGCGGGTTACAGGATCGCGGTCGATAAGCACGGCCCGGAACACGCGTTGGCCGATGAACTTCCGCGTCCCGCTTTTGAGCCAGTAGTCGGCGCCGGCGACCGGCCGCGTCAGCCGTCGTAACGGGGCCGGAAGCACGGTCCAAATCAACACGAAATCGGCGTGGCTCCGGTGGTTCGCAAAATAGATCCGCGGCCGCGGATCGGGCGCGCAGCCACGCCACTCGCCGCGCACGCCCGTGACAAGGCGAGCGAAGGCGGCGACGGCCGTCGCACATGCCGACTCGATCAACCGGCCAACTCGCGCCACGCGCCGGCCAGCACCGAGAGCACTTGCGCGGCCAGAAAAAGAATCTGGAATCTAAACAGCCGCCGTGCGCCGGCGATGCGTGCGCCGGTCGGGCGCCCGTGTTTCGTGGTTGGCAGAAGACCGAGGCGCGTGAGCGCGACGTCGGTTGCGCGCGAAGTCAGAAGCGTCCGAATTTGCCACGTGATTGAACAGCGCCGCGTCGAAGCCGACGCGGATGGCGAAATACGTCTCGGCGAAGCCCGCGAGCGTCACCAGTACAGCGGAGCCGAGTAGTATCCAAGGCGGCTGTGTCGCAATCATGGGACCGATCATGATGGTCGTGAGCGCAGCCGCAGTCAGGAGACGCGACAGGCGATCGACGGTCCGGCCCTGATCAAGGAGGGCACCGGCGCACAACAGAAGTTCTCGCGTCGGCTCGCTCATATGCCTTGCTCCGTCGCTGTGGTGATGGCGGTTCGCAGCGGCACGTCGATCACGACGCGAGGCCTCGCTCGATGCACCCTGTCGATCGCCTCGCTCATGTTTTCAGCGCGGTGGCTCACGACTAGCCAGGTCGCGACCGCCGCGGCACTTCGCGAATAGCCGAGCGCGCAGCAGACGAGAACCGTCCCTGCGGCGCGCGCACGCTCGATACAGGTCGCGGCGTACCGCAATTGTGCCGGGTCAGGTGGGACGAGGTCGAGCATCGGGATGCACGTCCACGTCGCGGTGCCTGCGCCCGGTAGCTCGGCGCAAAGATCGATGACGGTGGCAAAGGCGGCGGCTTCACGCGCCAGCGGGATGCGCCACAGCCAGACGCCGTCGCCGATTGCGACCGGCTTCGGTTCGTGTCGAGTCCACAATCGTGAATTGACGAAGGCGCCTGCCAGATACGGGGCGAGTAGGACCCGCGCCGCCAAGCTCATATGCCCTCGAGCATCCTTCTGGAATCCTGGCGGTCCGAGGACGGCATAGTTCATCGCGACCATCATCAGTGATACGGCCGGCCACAGCAGCCACAATCCCGCTCCACCGACCCACACCGCGAGCGCGGCGACGACGCCGCCACCGATCAGATAACGGGTCGCAAGGACGAGGCGTCTGCGATCCGTCGAGAGGTCCGTCGTCGCGACGGGGCTGCGTTCCCGCTCGGGCCAGAGCCACAAGCAAAAGAAACCAAGCAGAGCTCCTGTGGGAATGTCGAAGAAGTGATGCTGATACGTCGTGAGTACGGACGCGCCGACGAGCGTGAACCAGATGTGAAGCGGCCATCGCGCCTGGCGCGGCAGATGTATCGCGTAGAGTCGCCAGAGAATGACGAGGAGCGCGATATGGAGCGAGGGCGCTTGATTGAACGGCTTATCGAAGCTGGTCAACGCGGCGAATAGAACGCCCGCCACGCCGTGAGTTTCCGGCTGCTGAAACGTGAACTTGAGCGGAAACACGATGAAGCACGCGACCGCCACGATTTGCGCGGTGAGCAGCCGCCGGCCGTGCGCATCGAGTTCGGCTCTCGTTCTGCAGACGAACACCGACAAACCGTAGAAGGCATTGATCGACCAGTACGGAATGATGGTCCAGGCGAGAAAAGGAATGTGGTGTTCCCACGCGAAGACGATGGACGAGACATGGTGTCGATTCGCCGCGATGGAGTTTGCCGCCCCGTAAGTCAGATAAAAAAAGGGCGCCAAAAAGGCCAGCCAGCAGATGGCTCGCCGCCATGGACGCGGCTCTGGGACCGAGACATCGAGCGTCTCGGTGTGGCTCACGAGCCAATCCGCTCAGCAACCGACACGGTGAAAATGCCCCATTCGTCGATGCGCTCCTCGACCTTCCTGAAGCCGGCGGCGGCGACGAGCTGATCCATCTCAGCCTTGCGTGCGCCGTCGCATAATCCAGGGCTGGCCTTCCCGATGGCTGGTCAGCGCGCGGGCGATCAACTCCAGCTGGGGATGCCAGGGCTGGCCCGTGTAGACCAGATATCCGCCCGCGGGAATGGCCTCGGCGAGTCCTGCCAGCGAGGCGGACACCATCTCGTTGTCGGGGAAAAGTTCATACAGTCCCGACACAACTGCAAGAGTCGGCTTTGGTTCGACTGCGGCCACGCTGTTCTGATCGAACGCGTCGCCTTTCACGAACTGCGCGAGGCCGTCAAGTCCCCTTGCTTTGATCAACGCGCGGCCGGCGTCGACATTGATGTCGCTGTAGTCGCGCAACATCACCGACTCGGGCTTGATCGGACTGGCTTGGAGTGCGTCGAGCACGTATCGACCATGGCCCGCTGCGATATCGAGGACGCGCACCGGCTTTCCACGATTCACAATCCGCTCCATGGTCGCGCGCACGAGCTCCTCCAGATGAACTTTTCGCTGGCGAATACCGCGCCATCCGATCGACTGCAGGTAGATCTTGTCGATCAGACGACCGAGAGGACCGAGTCCGGTGGGGGAGTTGCGATAGACGTAATCCAGCGTGGAGCCCGAATCGAAGCCTGTGCGATGGCCGAGGCGGATGCCCTCTGAGAAAAGGCCGCCGATCGCCATGTTCCGCCGCGCAATCGCCCAGAACAGTCCGCGTGGCGAGAGCACCGGCAGCGGCGACGCCAGGGCGTCCGCTTCGTCTCGAGTAAAACCCACACGGTCGGCTGCAAGCAGCGATGGCCGGTTTAAAGGCTCGGCGAAACGCGCCAAAATGAAGCGGCGGGCTTTGTCCACTGCCAGGCTTCGCTCCTTTTCGCCGAACGTATCGTGATAGAAGCCCGGTAAAACGTGGCGCTCCTTGATCGGCGTACCGAGACGTTCGAAGAAGCGATGCTGCGGCCCGTGATGCACCACAAAGTCCGCACCAGAGATCAGGAGCTGTGTCGGGATCGTGATCGCGCGCGCATCAGCGACCACGCGATCCGCCGTCTCATACAGCGCGAGCAGGATGTTGACCGCGATAGGTCGCGCGATGAGCGGGTCGGCATTAAAGGACTTGATACGTTCCGGGATCGTGAGTAAGGAAATGCGCCTTGACGTACGAGTTGACGAAGAAGTGTCCGCGCAGCTTCTGCATGACCTTCAGTCCGCTGCGCGCGAAGGGCACGTAGAGTTTGACCCGAAAGGCCGGCGACGCGAGCACCATGCATCGAATGTTCGGCGCGTAGTCGTGTGCCCATGTCGCGACGAGCACCGCGCCAAGGCTCTGGGCGATTACCGCGATGTCCTGCTCCGCAATTCCGTAGCTGGCTTTGATGTGATCGATGAACGTCTGAATGTCGCGCACAGACGTGCCAACGCTCGGGCTGAATCCGCGTTCGCCTGGCGAGCGGCCTTGTCCGCGCGCATCCCACGCGAAGATGGCGAAGTCCGGCAGATTGAGTTCGTCTGCGAGGTGGGCCATGCGTCCGGAATGCTCGTGGCCGCGATGGAACATGACGATCGCGCCGCGTGTCGAACTGGCCACCGCCGGCCAGTGGCGATAGAACAGGTCGACGCCGTCGTGGGTCCGGAAGGTCTTTTCTTCAACTGGCCTCATGGAGACTCCGAACCGTCATTCTTGGCTTCGACCACACCAGCGCGGATTCTGTTTACCACAGTGAGGACGAGCAATGCGGCCAGGATCGGTACGGCCCATCCGAGCCATGCCGGCAACGGCGCCAAGACGCCGATCCACAAGCCAAGCGCGCCAAAGACGACGGCGCGATCGCTCTTGCCCATTGGTCCGTCGTAACGGCGCGAGGCTCCGAGCGTCGGGCCGAGCGCGCCGGCGAACTCCGTCACGATCGACAGCACAATCACCACGCTGATACCGGGACCACCGAACGGCGCGACCAATGCGAACGGCGCGTAAAGCGCCGCATCCGACACGACGTCGCCAATCTCGTTCAGGTAACCGCCGAGCACGCTCTTTTGACGAAACTCGCGCGCCAGCATTCCGTCGATGGCGTTGAGCGCCATCCGAACGAGGAACCATACCGGGATGAGGAGGAACACCCGGCGCGAGTCGGCACGCCAAGCCGCAAGGCCGCCCACCAGAACGGATCCCAGCGCTGCCACAATCGTCACCATGTTCGCCGTCACGCCGATTCGAGGCAGAGGGGCAACCAGGGGGCGAAGCAGGTCTTGAAAGCGAGGCTTCAGCGCGTAGAACGTCATAGGAGCTCCGCCCGCGAACTCGTCACCTCGTCATGCGACGAACGGAGCATATCCGGCTCAGACGCACTCGTTAGCGTCCGACGCGCCCAGTCAACGCGACCAGGCGGGACGAGCGGTGAAATTCACCGTGCCGACGGTGGGGAACGGCAAGGTATACGTCGGCACCCGAGGGAATGACAGCACCGTCCTCGGCGAACTGGATGTTTACGGACTGCTGGTGCGCTAGTGCGATTTCCACATCGATGTAGCGCGCGGCTTTAGCCGAGCGTACAAAATTCTCGAGCGATACGCCGCTCGGCTGAAGTCTCGCGCCACACAAAAATGGAAAACGCTTTAAATATCCGACGCTCGAGAGCTCTGAATCTGGACCGTTGTTTCATCCCCGCCGCGCCGCGTCGATGGTGGCGATGTCGATCTTTTTCATGGGCATCATCGCTTGAAATACGCGCTTTGCCTCATTGCCGCCGGCCGCGAGCGCGTCTGTAAGCGCGCGCGGAGTGATCTGCCAGGATAATCCCCAACGATCCTTGCACCAACCGCACTGACTTTCTTTGCCGCCATTGCCGACGATCGCGTTCCAGTAGCGGTCCGTCTCTTCCTGATTGTCCGTCGCGACCTGGAACGAAAAAGCCTCACTGTGCGTAAACGTCGGACCGCCATTGAGACCGAGACAGGGAATGCCCAGAACGGTGAACTCCACCGTCAGCACATCGCCCGCCTTGCCCCCCGGATAGTCACTCGGCGCCTTGTGAACAGCGGTCACCTCACTATTCGGAAAGGTGGCAGCATAGAAGCGCGCAGCCTCGTGCGCGTCCTTGTCGAACCATAGGCAGATCGTATTCTTTGACTTCATCTTTGTGTGCTCCCTTGTTGTTCGATCCGGCCGGACACCGCCGTCTCGTGAGGTGTCTGATCACCTCGGAGCGGACGAAAGAAGCGCCGGATATCGTCGACGAGCAGCTCGGGCTCTTCCAAGGCGGCGAAATGTCCGCCGCGCGGCATCTCGGTCCAGCGTTGGACGTTGAAGAAACGGGCGGCCCACTCCCGTGGCGGATTCGAGATGTCCTTCGGGAACATGGCGAAGGCCGCCGGCACGTCGGTCGACCCGACCCACTGCCGGAACGCCTCGACGGCCCACGTCAGTGCACCGGCGTTGACGAAATCGGCATACGGCAGGAACGACGAGCCAATCGTCTCCGTCACCCAGTACAACGTCACGTTGGTGAGGAGTTCGTCTTTCGTGAACGACCTCTCGACGTCGCCGCCGCAATCGCTCCACGCGTGGAACTTGTCGACAATCCACGACGCGAGACCCGCCGGCGAATCATTGAGCCCGCGCGCCAGCGTGTAGGGCCGCGTCCCCTGGATCAGCGCGTAGGCTCCATCCTTCTGCTGCCACTTCGTCGTCGCGTCGACGTATCGCTGCTCGTGTGAAGACAGGTCACTCGGCTTCTGGAACAGATGCCAGAACGGGACGTCGGTCAGGTGCACGCCGACGAGTGAGCGCGCGTGGCTGCGCGCGAGCTGTTCGGTCACGGTACTGCCCCAGTCGCCTCCATGCGCGGCGAAGCGTTCGTATCCGAGGACGTCGGTCATCAGCGCATGCCACAGATCGCCAACGCGAAAGATCGCACCAGGCTTGGTCGGCTTGTCGGAGAAGCCGAAACCTGGAAGGCTTGGCACGACGACGTCGAACGCATCGGCGGGATCGCCGCCGTGCGCTTCGGGATGCGTGAGCATCGGGATGATCTTCGCGAACCGCAGGAACGAGTCGGGGTATCCGTGGGTCAGGACAATCGGGAGTGGTTGATCGCCAACGCCGCGCTCGTGGATGAAGTGAACATTGGACCCGTTCACTTCCGCGCGGAAATGCGCGAATCGGTTCATCGCGTCTTCCTGACGACGCCAATCGAAGGCGCCCATCCAGTGATCGACGAGCGCGCGCAGCTCTGTGCGATCCGTTCCGAATGTCCAGCTGGCGTCGATCTCGTCCGCCCAGCGAGTGCGCGTGAGCCGAGTCTGAAGATCGTCCAGTGTCTCCTGAGGGACGTTGATGAGGAATTTGCTGAGGGGATGGCGCATCGTGAAATTCGTGCGAATCCCGTGCCGGACAGCACTGGTGTGGCAATGTCGTTACACGGAACGGATCAGCAGCCAGGCCACCCCGACCGATCGATCACGTGTGCGCGCCGCGGCGCCGCTCAGGACGACCACGGCGTTCGTGAGCCGGAGCCGCCCGGCAGCTCTTCGGCTTGCCGAAATCAGTGCGATCCGGCGAATCGGCGACGATGACATGGTTGAGCGTGTCCGCGTTGACGGCGATGGAGATGGGCCATCTCTCGTCGGCGTGGAATGGCGTCACAGAAGGTGCATTTCAATCGATCGTCCGCCGGCGTCAGCCGCGGGCCGCGACCATGCGCTCCCATTCGATCGGATCGCGAGTCTCGGCATCCTTGACGCCGAGCTCGCGCAGCGCGCCGATCACCGTCTGGCGGCGAACCACCGAGACTGTCAGGATGTGGGCAATCACGCTGCCGAACGTGAAGCTGACCGGCGGCGTGCAGAGCGCGTCGACAAAGGCATCGTCCCACTCGTTGCGATCGCGGATGCGTCGGACCAGCGCGATGAACTGCGGTTGCACCGCCGCCAGCCGTGCCTGCAGCGCCGCGATGCTCCGCTCGCCGCGCGAAGGAATGTCCCGCCCGCCGATCGCTGCGGTCCACACCTCTTTGGTGAATACGATGCGCTCGAGCATCGTCCTCACGTCGGGTTCGGGGCCCTCGAAGTCGTGAACGACCAGCCCAGGCCGGACGTGGCGATCAAGGGCGTCGTCGGAGAGCGTCGCGGCCTGCTCCAGCAGTCGCGCGGTATGCCAGTGGTCGTGCTCGACGAGGCGGTCGGACAGATCCATGGTCGTGGTCCTCGGCTGACCGGACAGCAGTAGGCCGCCGGGCGGGTGAAAGTGGATGTGGTTGGGTGCGGCGAGCCGGAAATCGCGCGCCTCGGCGGCGAATCGACTCGGCGGCACGCCGTGAGCCCGGGTGAATGCGCGCGAGAACGCTTCGACGGCGTCGTAGCCAGCCTCGAGACCGGCGTCGGTCACGGTGACGCCGCGGCCGAGTCGCCAGGCCGCGCGCTCGAGCAGAAGGCGCCGACGAAACGCCGCCGGTGCCTCGCCGATGCCGGCGCGTACGAGGCGGTTGAAGTGAAACGGACTGAGCATCGCCCGCGCCGCCAACGCCCGGCCGTCAAGGCCCTCGTCGAGCGCCTCGATCACGGCGTCGACGACGTCGCGCAAGCGATCCGGGTGGGCCGTCATGCCCCCGAGTATGTCCCCCGTCGGGCCGACGCGCATGACCGCAATTGCTGCGACGCCCTAGAGAGTGCGATTTCCACATCGATGTAGCGCGAGGCTTTAGCCGAGCGGACAAAATTCTGGCGCGGATACGCCGCTCGGCTGAAGCCTCGCGCTACACAAAAATGTCAGGCGCGGAGCGACTTGACCGGGCAGCGGGGGATTGTCGAATTCGGGTTTGCCTGTTCGACCAAGGACTAGGACGCCGCGACGGCAACCTGTTGAGGAGGATTTGTGGCGAATACGATTCGGCTTCACCGAGTGCTACGTGCAAAACCCGAGAGAGTCTATCGAGCGTTCCTTGAACCCAGCGCATTGGTCAAATGGATGCCGCCGAACGGGTTCACCGGGAACGTTCACCACCTGGAGGCCCGCGTGGGCGGCACGTACAAGATGTCGTTTACGAACTTCACGTCCGGCAACGGCCACTCGTTCGGCGGGGAATACCTTGAACTCGTCCCGAATGAGCGCATCCGTCACACGGACCGCTTTGACGATCCGAATCTGCCTGGCGAGATTCAGGTGACGATCACGCTCAAGCCGGTGTCGGTCGGGACCGACCTGACGATCGTGCAGGAGGGCGTCCCCGATGTCATCCCCGCCGAGGCGTGCTACCTCGGATGGCAGGAGTCGCTCGCCTTGCTGGCAAAGCTCGTGGAGGCAGAGATTCCGGGTTAGCGCTCATGTCAGTCGGCTCGCCATCGGGCAGATCATCGATCAGGCGAGGTCGAATCGATCGAGCGTCATGACCTTGTCCCACGCGGCCACGAAGTCGCGCACGAACTTCTCCTTCGCATCGTCGCACGCGTACACCTCGGCGATGGCGCGGAGCTGGGAGTTCGAACCGAAGAGAAGATCGACGCGCGTGCCGGTCCATTTGACCTTGCCGTTCGCGCGCGCTCGACCCTCGTAGACGTTGTCGTCCGAAGCCGATCGCTTCCATTCGGTACTCATGTCGAGGAGGTTGACGAAGAAATCGTTGGTCAACGTACCCGGTCGGTCGGTGAAGACGCCGTGTTTCGATTCACCTGAGTTCGCGTTCAGGACGCGCATGCCGCCGACGAGCACCGTCATCTCCGGGGGCGTCAGGGTGAGCATGTACGCCCGTTCCACGAGCAGCGTTTCGGGCGACAACATCGCTCCCTGTTTGTAATAGTTTCGGAACCCGTCGAACGCTGGTTCGAGCACGGCGAACGATTCGACGTCGGTCTGCTCCTGCGACGCGTCAGTGCGGCCCGGCGTGAAGGGCACCTGCACGTTGTACCCGGCATCCTTGGCCGCCTGCTCCACCGCCGCGCAACCGCCCAGGACGATCACGTCTGCGAGCGAGACCTTCTTGCCGCCCTTTTGAGATCCGTTGAACGTCGTCTGGACCCGTTCCAGTGTCTGCAGTGCCTTCGCGAGCTTCGGTGGATCGTTTGCCTCCCAGTTCCTCTGAGGTGCGAGGCGGATGCGCGCTCCATTGGCCCCGCCACGCTTGTCGGTGCCGCGGAACGTGGCCGCCGAAGACCATGCGGTGTGGACCAGCTGCGAGATCGACAGTCCCGACCCGAGGATCGTGCCTTTGAGCGCGGCGATGTCCTTTTCGTCGATCAGCGGATGATCGACGTGGGGAACGGGATCCTGCCAAAGCTGCGGCTCTGGAATCCACGGGCCGAGATAGCGCGAGATCGGTCCCATGTCGCGGTGCAGAAGCTTGTACCAAGCCTTGGCAAAGGCGCGTTGCGAACTCGTCCGGATGTTCGAGGAACCGCTTGGTGATCGCCGCGTAGGCAGGATCCGTTCGCAGCGCGAGGTCCGTCGTGAGCATCATGACGGCGTGCTTCTTCGACGGATCGTGAGCATCTGGCGCGGTGGGAACAGGCGATCCGTTCGCCTTGGCTGCCCATTGCTTGGCGCCCGCGGGACTTGTCGTCAGCTCCCACTCGTGACCGTGCAGGTTCTCGAGGAAATTGTTGTCCCACTTCACCGGGTTGGTCGTCCATGCTCCCTCCAACCCGCTGGTGATCGTATCGGCGCCCTTGCCGCTGCCGTAGCGGTTCTTCCAACCGAGGCCCTGCTCTTCAAGGGACGCGCCCTCCGGCTCTGGCCCGACGTTCGTCAGGCGCAGGAGCAGCGCCGTGGGTCTTGCCGAACGTGTGTCCACCGACAATGAGCGCAACCGTTTCCTCGTCGTTCATCGCCATGCGCGCGAACGTTCGCCGGATCATGTTCGCCGCGGCCGCCGGGTCCGGTTTGCCGCCTGGCCCCTCCGGGTTCACGTAGATCAGGCCCATGTGATCCGCACCGAAAGGTCCCTGGAGCTCTCCAACCGGATCGCCGCCGTGCCGCTCGTCACCGAGCCAGGTGTCCTCGGGTCCCCAGAAGATCTCCTCAGGCTCCCAGATATCGGGCCGGCCGAAACCGAAGCCGAATGTCTTGAACCCCATGTCTTCCATCGCCACGTTGCCCGCGTAGACGAGGAGATCGGCCCAGGAAATCTTGCGGCCGTACTTCTGTTTGATCGGCCAGAGCAGCCGCCGCGCCTTGTCCAGATTCGCGTTGTCGGGCCAGCTGTTGAGGGGGGCGAAGCGCTGCGCGCCCTGCGCCGCCGCCGCCGCGGCCGTCGGCGATGCGGTACGTGCCGGCGGCATGCCACGTCATCCGGATGAAGAGCGGCCCGTAGTGGCCGTAGTCGGCCGGCCACCATTCCTGCGAGGTCCTCATCACCTGGATCAGGTCGCGCTTCGAGCGCCTCCAGGTCGAGCGTCTTGAACTCTTCCGCATAGTTGAAGCGTTCGCCCATCGGATTGGTACAGCGGCGAGTGCTGTTGGAGAGGCGACAGGTCCAGCCTGATCCGGCCACCAGTCCTTGTTGGTCCTGGGCCGAACCCGTTTGGGACGAGGGGAGGGAATTGCCGGGTTTTCGCTTTCGCTCATGCTCGCTGTGACGTTCTGGCTATCGTCCTGGTGGCTCATACGTATCGTCCTTGGAAAACCTAATCGTGGCGCGGAAGAAGCGCGACCGTCAACCCGCGCGGTCGAGTATCGTGCTCGCACGAGTGATGGCGCTATGATGCGGTGACTTCGGGCGGCATGGACATCGCCGGCGACGCGATCGTATGACCAGAGATCACCACGACTCGACGCCTGAAGCCGCGGCTGGCGGTTCCGCCGCACTCGCGCGCGCCGAGGCGCGCGTCGAGGCGCACAGCGCGTCGCTGAAGAAGGAGCTCGGCGTTCGCGATCTCGTCCTCACGCAGATCCTCTTCATCGTCGGCCTGACGTGGATCGGCGTCGCCGGCAAGCTCGGACCGTCGCACGTCGTCTTCTGGCTGCTGGCGATCGTGCTCTTCTACCTGCCGTCGGCCGCGGTGGTGATCTACCTCAATCGGCTGATGCCGCTCGAAGGCGGCCTGTATCAGTGGGCGAAGCTCGGCTTCAACCAGACCGTCGGCTTCCTGCTCGCGTGGAATCTGTGGCTCTACGTGATCGTGTTCACGTCGGAGATCGGCCTGCAGTGCGCGACGTATCTCGTCGTACGCGATCGGACCGCGCGCGGCGTGGATGACGACCAGCAACTGGTTCGTCGCGTTGTCGTCGGCGGTGATCTTGTCGCTGATGGTGATCACGTCGACGATCGGCCTGTCGGTCGGCAAGTGGGTGCACAACACCGGCGGCATCTTCATGCTCACGATCTTCGGCGCGCTGCTGCTGCTGCCGGTGATCGGCCTGCTCACCGGCACCCTCGCGCGAATATCACCCGCTCCGCACGCAGCTGCCCGAGTTGTCGCTCTACAACCTGAACATCCTCGGCAAGATGGGCTTCGGCGCGCTCGGCGGCTTCGAGTACATGGCGATCCTCGCCGGCGAGACGAGAGCGCCGGCGCGATCGGTCACGCGATCGGTGTTCATCGCGGCGCCGGTGATCGCCTTGATGTTCGTGCTCGGCACGAGCACGGTCGTCGCCTACGTGCCGAACGACGACATCGATCTGATCGGCCCGGTGGCGCAGGTGCTGCGCGTCGGCTTCGGGCCGTTCGGCATCGCGGCGCCGATCGTGACGGTCGCGATTCTGATGACGCTGGCGATGCGTGTCGGGCAGGCGAGCGTCGCGTTCACCGCGGTGACGCGCCTGCCGATGGTCGCCGGCTGGGACCACATGCTGCCGGCCTGGTTCAGCCGGCTGCACGCGACCTACAAGACGCCGGTGAACTCGATCGTGCTCGTCGGCGCGGCGTCGTTCGGGATCGCGTCGCTGAGCCTCATCGGCGTCGGACAGGCCGAGGCGTTTCAGCTGGTGTTCAACGCCAGCGGCATCTTCTACGCGCTCACGTACGTGGTGATGTTCGCGATCCCGTTGTTCGGTCTGCGCGCAGTCACGCCGCGGCCGCCGCTGTGGCTGCGGCTGGCGTCGCTGTCCGGCCTGCTGATGACGGTGCTCTACATCGTGCTGTCGGTGTTCCCGATCATCAAGGTCGAGAGCGTGTCCACGTTCGCGCTCAAGATCACGATGACGATCGTGGCGATGAACCTCGTCGGGATCGCGATTCTGATCTCGGCGCGCCTGCGGTCCGCGAAATCCGCCGCGATGGCGCGATAGTGGGCTTTCGCTGCCGGCACGCGTTCGAATTCGCATGCGTGCACGCGAATGGCGACGTCGTCTGCAGCATTATCGACGGCCGCGGAGACTTCGTGATCGGGAATGTCCATCAGCAGTCGCTGGGCGATATCTTCGCGAGCGCGCGCGCCCAGGAACTGCGGCGTCTGGTGCTCTCGACCGCCGACTCCTACTGTCCCGCCATCGGCAAGAAATGCCCGCTCAAGAGCATTCCGTCGGAACCCGGTGAAGACCCGCGCATGCAAATTCGGTTTCTGGCAATCGAGCCGACGACGGCGTGCGACTTGCGGTGCCTGTCGTGTCCGGTGAGGGACTTTACCGGCGACGTGACGTGGCGCGACGCGTACCGCGACGGTGGCGCGTCCTTCCTTTTATGGGACGGCGCACGACGCTCGAAACAACATGCCGCAGACGCGGTCCGTCGTGCTGTTCCGCTCCTCAATGGGAAAACGCCGGCGCAGCTCGGACGCCGCAGCGCGGCGCTGCTTCGCGGCCGTACTCCGAAATCGAGAATGGGCACGCTCCCGATTGACGTGGTGAAGCGGGTGGTGAACGAGGCCGGCCCAAACGTCGAACGCGTCGATTTCTTCAATTATGGCGAGCCCTTTCTGTATCGCCACCTCGTCGACGCGCTTCGACACATTCGCCAAACGTTGTCCGCGGCAACCGTCGCGATTTCCACCGATGGCATGCAGGTCCGTGAACCGGTTGAATCGGCCATCATCCAGGAGCGGTTGCTCGACTGGGTGATCTTCTCGGTTGACGGTTGCGATCCCGCGAGTTACGGCCGCTACAGAATCCGCGGTGATTTCGACGTGGCATTCGCGAATCTAGTGAGGTTCCATCGCAACGCTGTCGGAAGCGGGATCCAGGTGATCTGGCAGTACGTCGTGTTTCGCTGGAATGACGCCGACGAGCAGTTGCGGCGAGCGATTTCGATCGCGAACGACACGGGCATTCAGATCCACTTCGACTTTGCTCACACGTGGGGTCGGTCGCGTCGCCACCCGGACGAGCTCCGTTACCTGGCGCCTTATCTGAAACCATTTACGGCGCTGCCGGGAGAGCCTCGGCAGGACGGATGGTGATCAGGTACGCCGATTATCGAAACGGCGCCTTCAGCGTCGTGTGGTGCAGCGATCCGAACGAATCCAGGAGCACGATGTCGGCGATGAAGAACTCCGGGACTGACACGCCGCATCCAAATTGCGGCTGCAGAGGGAACGTCCGCGTCGTACCCGCGCTGACGACCATCGAACCGGAGCCGGCGATCTCCGCTCCCGTGAGGATCGTCGATAACCCAATGACGCCACGGTTATCGATCGGCTGCAGCGTGACCCGCTGGAAGGACAGGTTCGTGGTCGCCGCTCCAATGACGAGGTTGAAGCGTGTCGTAAAAGGCGACGACAACGGGCATATCGATCCTGACAAGGGAATAAGCGGCAGCGTCTGAGGGATGAGTTGGACCGGGGCCGGCGAGACGGCCGCGGTTGTCGGTGCGAACGCAATTGTCCCCGAGGGTTGAGTCTCACACGCGGTCGTTGCACAGACGAGGAGAGTGGCGGCGGCGACGCAGATAAGGCAACGAGGCATAAACGTTCACCTCCTGGCGCGTTGCGCTCTGCAAGTGAAATGCCGCATCAGCGGACGACGCGAGAAAACGCATCGTCTCGACCTTCCGAGCGCGAAGACGGCATCGTTCATCTAATTCTCGCGCGCATCCGGTGCACAATGAGGCCATCCACCCGCAGTGGACGGAGGTTCCATGCCTTTCGCGCTCCGCTATGCCGTTCGTCAGCTGCTCAAGTCTCCCGGGTTTACGGTCGTCGCCATTGTCGGCCTCGCGCTCGGGATCGGCGCGAACGTCGCGCTCTTCAGCGTGGTCAACTCGATCTTCCTCCGTCCTTTGCCGTTTCGCGCGCCCGACCGCCTGGTCCGATTGAGCTCGACCGCCGCGGCCAACAATCTCATACGCGTCGGCTTCTCCTACTCCCGCTACCTCGAGGTGCAGCAGCGGCAGCAGGTGTTCAGCGATCTCGCGTTGTCGGTCGGCAATGCGTTCACGGTGACCGGCCGCGGAGATCCGGAGCAGCTCATTGGACTTCAGGCGTCCGCCGCGCTCTTACCGGCCTTGGGACTCGAGCCGCTCGTCGGGCGGAATTTCTCGCCGGACGAGGATCGCCGCGGCGGCGAGCATGTCGTGTTGATCAGCCGCAGCATGTGGCAGCAGCGCTTCAACCGCGATCCATCGGCCCTCGGACAGACGCTCACGCTCGACGGATCGCCTTACACGATTATCGGCGTGCTGCCGGAGGCGGCCACCGCGTTCCCCCTGGATCAACTGCAAATCTGGGTGCCCCGTCCCGCGGAGGTGCCTTTCCTCGTCCCCTCGCAGCTGAATAACGGCGGCTACTTCTTCCAGGTGATCGCACGGCTGCGGCCGGGCGTGTCGCTCGCCCAGGCGCGCGAGGCGATGAACGTCGTCGCCGCCGGATACCGCACAGCGCATCCGGCGAACGTGGACGCGCCGTCGCAGATCGAGATCGTGCCGCTCCTCGAGGATGCCGTCGGTGGCCAGCGTCAGAGCTATCTGCTGCTCTTCGGCGCCGTCGGATGCGTGCTCGTGATCGCCTGCGCGAACATCGCGAATCTGCTCCTGGCGCGCTTCGCGGGACGACGGCGCGAAATCGCGGCGCGCTTCGCGCTCGGCGCCAGTCGAGGCGACGTCGTCAGCCAACTCGTCGCCGAAAGCATGCTCGTCGCATTGCTCGGCGGCATCGTCGGGCTGCTGATGGCGCAGTGGGCTCTGAGAGCGCTCGTCGTCTTCGGCGTCGACCTGATTCCGCGAATTCTCGAAATCAGGATCGACACGGTCGCGCTCGGCTTCTCGCTCGCGGTGACGCTCGCGACGGGGCTCGCCATCGGCCTGCTGCCCGCATTGCAGGCGTCGAACGTGAACGTCCTCGAAGCGCTCAAGGAAGCTGGGCGCGGATCGGTGGGATCGGGCAGGCGTCTGCGCGCGAGCCTGCTGGTCGCGGAAGTATCGCTGTCGCTCGTCGTGCTCATCGCATCCGGCCTGCTCTTGACCAGTTTCGCGCGTCTCCAGCGAGTGGAGCCGGGCTTCGAGCCCGAGGGGCTGTTCACCGCGCAACTGGCGCTGCCGCCGGATCGGTACCCGCGCGAGAAGCTCGTGGCGTTTTACGAGCAGCTGTACCGAAGGCTGGCGGCGCTGCCCGGCAGCACGTCGGCTGCGTTGACCGATCGCGTGCCGCTGACGGGCGGCCAGACGCCGGCGCCGATCGCCGTCGCAGGCCGCACGCTGCCGCCGCTCAGCGAGCGTCCGCAAGCCAATCGCCATCTCATCTCGCCGAAGTACTTCACGACGCTGAAGATTCCGATGCGCGGCGGACGCGATTTCGACGAACGCGACAGCGCCCGCGTGCCGCACGTGGCGATCGTCAACGAGACGTTCGCCCGACGGTACTTTCCCGGCGAGGACCCGATCGGGCGAACTTTGATCACGGGCATGGCGCAGCTGCCGTCGCAGATCGTTGGCGTCGTGGCGGATGTGCGCAGCACCAGCCTGAACACGCCGCCGGAGGCGGACTACTTTCTGCCTGCCCTTCAGCGGCCGGAGACGTTCACCAACATCCTGGTACGGACCAACGTCAGTGCTGCCGCGATGGCGCCGGTCGTACGCGAGGCGCTGCGCGCGGTCGATCCGGAACTGCCGCTGCTGCAGCCGCAGCCGCTCACGGCTCGCATCGCGCAGGGGCTGGCCAATCGCAAGCTCGCGCTGGTGCTCCTGGCCGGATTCGCGGCGCTCGCGCTCCTTCTCGCGAGTCTCGGCGTGTACAGCGTGATGGCGCACCTCGTCGCCTTCCGCACGAGCGAGATCGGCCTTCGCATGGCGCTTGGCGCGGCGCCAGGGGCAGTGATGCGCATGGTGCTCGCGCACAGCCTGCGGCTCACGCTCGTCGGCATTGCGATCGGGATCGCCGGCGCGCTCGTTGTCTCGAGGCTGATGCAACAGTCGCTCTTCGAGGTGGACGCGGCCGACCCACTCGTCTACGTGGCGCTGTCGGTCACCTTGCTGCTTGTAGCGGAGGGTGCGTCGTGGTTCCCGGCGCGGCGCGCGACAAGGATCGATCCCGTGATTGCGCTACGTACCGAGTGAACGGCGCGCACGGTGTGGCCATCAGACGCCCGACTATAATCGGCTCGCCGATGATGCTGCTGCGCCCTCTCGCACGATCACGAACACTCGGCAGACATGTCTGGATCGCATTGGCAGCGGCCGTGCTCGTCTCCACGACGGGACGCGCACAAATTCCTGCGTCGACCTATGCGGCCCGTCGCGCAGCCGCGTTAGAGGCGATTACTAAAAACCTGCTGATTGTTCCGGCCCGCGCTTCGTTCCTTGCCGATGATCAACTCGGATTCACGCAAGCCGCCGACTTCCAGTATCTGACCGGACTCGACGAAGTCGTCGGCGCGGTGCTCGTGCTCGATGGCGCGACGTCGACCTCCACGCTGTTCGTAGGCCCGCGCAATCCGCTGGTGAGCCGCGGCACGGTCGTTCCCGGTGCGGAGTCCGCCTCGCGACTGCAACTCTCCAGCGTGGAAGCGGTCGACACGTTGGAAGGGTGGTTGCGGCAGCGGTTCGCTCGCACGCCATCGTCGACCGCGTACGTCGCACCGACCGACGTTCGTGGCGCGGTGGCGGCTCCGTTGCCTATGGCGGGTTCGGTCGTTCGCTGGCAGGCGTGGCTCACATCGCTCGGCGCCGCGAAAGTGACGTCGGCAGTCGCGGTGCTGCGTCCGCTGCGCGACATCAAGGACAGCGGCGAGATCGCCGTGCTTCGCGACGTCGGCCGCACGAGCGGTGAGGCGTTTCTGGCTGGGATGCGAGCGCTCGCACCCGGAAAATGGCAACACGATACGGAGCTCGCCGTCGTCAACGCGTGCCGCGCGGTCGGCGCGCGCGGCGTGTCGTTCTGGCCGTGGACGATGAGCGGACCGAATGCCGATTTCAACTCGCTGTGGAACAGCTTCCTGTCGTACGACCATGTTGACCGGCAGATGAAGGCCGGCGAAGTCGTGCGCGTCGACGTTGGCTGCCAGGTCGACCACTACATGGGCGACGTCGGGCGTACCGCACCCGTGTCGGGGAAGTTCACCGACGGTCAACGCGAAGCATGGGATGTGTTCATCGCCGGCTACCGCGCGGGCCTCACTTCACTCAAAGATCGTGCGCGCGCCAGAACTGTGTACGACGCGGCACTGACCGAGATACCGCCGTCTCGCGCCGTCGCTCAAGACAGCGCAGGGCAAGCGGGCCGCCGAGATACTGCTCGGGCCCAAAGGGACAGAAGCGTGGGAGCTGCACGGCGTTGGACTGGACGATGCGGAGGGGTTGCCCGAGGTGCTGCGGGCGGGAATGGTCGTGGCGTACGAGCTTATGTTCACCGTGGACGGGGACGGTTTCTATCTCGAAGACATGATTCTCGTGAAGAACGATGGGTACGAGGTATTGACGCCGGGGCTGCCATACACCGCGCGTGAGATCGAGGCCGCGATGGGCACGCGCGCCACCGAGCGCGTGAAGTAGTTAGTGCCTGACGTTTCCCACGCGTGGCGCGCCCTGCGCCACCGCAACTTCCAGCTGTTCTTCGCCGGCCAGACGATTTCCGTCGTCGGCACCTGGATGACGCGGCTGGCGACCAGCTGGCTGGTCTATCGCCTCACCCACTCGGCGCTGCTCCTCGGGGTGGTCAGCTTCTCGTCGCAGATCGTCGCGTTCGCGCTGGGACCGGTTGCGGGCGTCTGGGTCGAGCGTCTCGATCGCCGAAAGCTGCTGGTGTGGACGCAGGCGGGCGGCGCGGTCCAGTCGCTCGCGCTGGCGGCGTTGACCCTCACGCACGTGATCACGCTCTGGGAAATCATCGCGCTCAGCGCGCTGCAGGGGCTGATCAACGCGTTCGACATGCCGGCGCGGCAGTCGTTTCTCGTGCAGATGGTCGACGATCGGAACGATCTGGGCAACGCCATCGCGATCAATTCGTCGATGAACAACGGCGCGCGGCTGATCGGCCCGGCGATCGCCGGTCTGGTGATCGCGGCGGTCGGCGAGGGCTGGTGTTTCTTCATCGACGGCGTCAGCTACTTCGCCGTGATCGCGTCGCTGCTCGTCATGCGGATCACGCCGCGACCCGATCGGACGGCGCGCCACCCGGATGATCGAGCAGATGCGCGAAGGCTGGGATTACGTCAGGACCTTCCGTCCGGTCCGGACGATCCTGCTGCTGTTCGCGCTGACGAGTCTGATGGGTTATCCGTACACCGTGCTGCTGCCGGTGTTCGCGGCGCAGACGCTGCACGGCGGTCCGCACACGCTCGGCTGGCTGACCGGCGCGTCCGGCGTCGGTGCGCTCGCGTCGGCGCTGTCGCTGGCCTGGCGCAAGACGGTCGTCGGGCTGACGCGTCTGCTCCGCGCCTCGGCCGCGGTACTCGGCGCCGCGCTGATCGTGTTCGGCCTCTCGCACACGCTGTGGCTGTCGCTCGTGGTGATGGTCTTCGCGGGGTTCGGCCTGATTCAGATCGCGTCCGCGAGCAACACCGTCATTCAGACGCTCGTCCCCGAAGACAAGCGCGCGAGGGTGATGAGCTATTACACGATGACGTTCTTCGGCGCGGCGCCAGTCGGGAGCCTTTTCGCCGGCATCCTCGCGGAACGCATCGGCGTCGGGGCGACCGTTGTTCTTACCGGCACGGTGTGTCTGGCCGGCGCGCTGTGGTTCAGTATGCAGCTGCCCGGGCTGCGTGAGGTGATGCGGCCGATCTACGTCGAGATGGGACTGATCAGGAAGGAACCCGTCGACCGCGGCGTCGCCTGAACCGTTACGTCGAGTGGGTTTTGCGCGCCTTGAAGGCTGTGGCGCGCGAGGAATATGTAACGGTCCCATCGCTCGCCGGCCGCAATGCAGCGCGGACATTGTCGCGCACCCGCTCGCGATCGTCAGCGCTCAACGCCGCTACGGATTTGGCGACGGGGTGCTGGAACGTAGCCGTCTGCGAGCTCCAGTAGTCCTCAAAATCGCGGAACGTCTGGCTCGCTTCGATCGTGGTGATCTCGATATCTCCGTACGCCTCCGCGGCAAGCGCGGCGCGCATACCATCGGGCATCGCCTCGGGTACTATCGCCGACGACATGACCTCGCCGGCAACCTTGATCACTTCGCGCGCCAGCGGGCCGTACGGCGCGTCCACGATCGTCGGACTCTTTCGCCATGTATAGCCGGCGACAATGCCGCCGCGCCTGGCGACGCGGAGCATCTCTCGAAATGCCTTCGGCCGATCCGGTACGAAATGGATCACCAGGGCGGAGACCACCACGTCGAATTCGTCGTCCGCGAACGGCAGCTCGGTCGCGGTGCCGATGCGGAAATCCGCTTGTGGCGCGGTCATCGCATTTCTCGCGTGCTCGACCTGCTGCGGTGACGGGTCGATGCCGATGATTTTGTCTGGCGCCGCCCGATCGAGAATCATCCTGGTGAATGCGCCGGTGCCACACCCCAGTTCGAGCCATGAGAGGTTCTTCGGCGCGTTGACCCACGCGAGGAACTTCTCGCCGATCGCGCGACTCCAGCGGCCCATGTACCGGTCGTACGCGTCGGCGTCATCGAACGCGACTCTTTCAGCCATCGACGTGCCTCTCACGAACGGCTCTCGCTGGCCCCACTCTAACATTCCGTTCTGCTTGCCGAGCTGAAGGAATGGGCGTAGATTCCTCGTCGTTCGCGGACCGGAGGGAGACATGTTGACGACGAAGAGATCGGTGATCGCGCCTGCGTTCGCCACAATGCTGATGTGCGTCGCCGCCGGGTTGACGACAGGCTTGGCGCAGCAGTCGGCACACGTGAGCCCCGACGTGTACCGCGAGCTGCAGTGGCGTTTCGTCGGGCCGGAAGGCAACCGCGTCTCGGCGGTCGTCGGCGTGCCCGGAGATTCGCTTGTCTACTACGCGGGCAGCGCCTCGGGCGGCGTGTGGAAGACCGAGGACGGCGGCGTCCACTGGCGCCCGGTATTCGACGAACAGTCCGCGCAATCGATCGGCGCGCTCGCCGTCGCGCCCTCCGACCCTAACATCGTCTGGGCGGGCACCGGCGAGGCGTGGATCCGAAGTCACATCTCGATCGGCGACGGGATCTACAAGTCAACCGACGCGGGCAAGACGTGGGCCCGCATGGGGCTCGAGAAGACCGGCCGCATCGGCCGCGTGATCGTTCATCCCACCAATCCCGATATCGTCATCGCGTGTGCGCTCGGCACGGCCTACGGTCCGCAGCCGGAGCGCGGTGTGTTCCGCACCAGCGACGGCGGCGCAACGTGGCAGCGCACGTTGTTCGTCGATGACAAGGTCGGGTGCTCCGACGTCGCGATGGATCCTCGCAATCCGCGCGTCCTGTTCGCGGGAATGTGGCAGTTCGAGATCCACACGTGGGGACGCGAGAGCGGCGGACCTGGCAGCGGCCTCTTCAGATCGACCGATGGCGGCGTCACGTGGACAAAACTGACCGCTCACGGCTTGCCCGGCCGCCCTGTCGGCAAGGTGATGCCGGCCGTCGCGCACTCGAACCCGAAGCGCGTCTACGCGACGATCGAGACCGGCGACGGGATTCCGCTGAAAGGTCAGGACACGGATCGCGGCCAGATCTGGCGATCCGACGATGGCGGCGACAACTGGCAGATGGTGAATACCGATCGCAATGCCATGGGCCGGACCGCGTATTACGGGCGGATGGCCGTTTCGACCGACAACGAGAACGAGACCTATTACATGAACGCGTCGTTCAGCAAGTCGATCGACGGCGGCGCCACACTGGTGGCGCAGAACGGACTCGAGGCGCCGGGCGGCGACCACCACGACATGTGGATCGATCCGAACGACGGCAACCGGATGATCGTCGGCCACGATCAAGGCGTCTCGATCTCGCAGACGCGCGGCCGGACGTGGCTCAAACAGCGGCTGCCCAACGCGCAGCTGTATCACGTGACCACCGACACCCAGGTGCCGTACTACGTGTACGCGAACAAACAGGACGGTCCGTCGTACCGCGGGCCGAGCAATAGCCGGCTCGGCGAAGGCGGCGGGCGCGGCGGCGGCCGCGGCGGGGAGATTCCGCGTGCCATGTGGCATTCGATTGGCGGCGGCGAGAGCGGCTTTGCGATTCCCGATCCCACCGATCCCAACATCATCTGGTCCACCGCGTCCGGATCCGGCAGCGTCGGCGGGATCGTCGTGCGCTACGACGAGAGCCGTCGTCAGATGCGCGACGTCGAGGTGTGGCCCGACGATGAGAATGGACCGGCGGCGGATTTGAAGTACCGGTTCATCTGGGACGCGCCGTTCCACATTTCACCGAACGACCACAACAAGATCTACATCGGCAGCCAGTACCTTCTCCAGTCGACCGATGGCGGCCAGAGCTGGCAGGAGATCAGCCCCGATCTCACACTCAACGACAAGACCCGCCAACAGAGCTCCGGCGGGCTCACGCCCGACAACATCGGCGTCGAGTACGCGGACACGATTCATGCGATTACCGAATCGCCGAAGCAGGCCGGCGTCATCTGGGTCGGCACCAACGACGGGCAGGTGCAGGTCACACGCGACGGCGGCAAGACGTGGGCGAACGTGACGAAGAACATTCCGAATCTGCCGCCATGGGGCACGGTTGGCAACATCGACGCGTCCCGGTTCGATGCAGGAACAGCGTACGTGGCCATTGAACTCCATCAGGAGAACAACCGCGATCCGTTCGTCTATAAGACCGCGGATTTCGGCGCCACATGGAAGTCCATTACCAATGGCATTCCACACACGATGCTGAGCTACGCGCACTGCGTCAGAGAGGATCCGGTCACGCGCGGCTTGTTGTATCTCGGGACCGAGAACGGCATCTACGTGTCCTTCGATGACGGCAACGACTGGCAGCCCCTGCAGATGAACCTGCCGCACGCGCCGGTGTACTGGATCACCGTGCAGGAACAGTTCAACGACCTCGTCATTGCGACCTACGGCCGCGGTGTTTGGTATCCTCGACGATGTGACGCCGCTTCGTGAATTGACGCAACAGGTGATGAACGCGGACGCTCATCTGTTCACGCCGCGGCCCGCCTATCGCTTCCGGGCGATCACCGCGCCGGCGACGCCTTACGACGATCCGACCGTCGGGGAGAATCCGGCCTACGGCGCCGACATCAACTACTACCTGAAGTCACCGGCCGGCGGGCAAATCAATATTGCGATTCAGGATGCAAAGGGACAGACAATCCGCACGCTCGAGGGACCGGGAACGCCGGGGGTCCACAGGGTCTACTGGGACTTGCGCGATACGCCGTCGACGCGGGTGACGTTTCGGACCAGTCCGCAGTACGCGCCGGACATCCCCATCGGCGCGAACGGGATCCGCCAGAGCGGGGCAGGATTCGGCGCCGGCGGGGGCGGGCTGAGCGTTCTGCAGGCGCCGGGCCCGTACACGGTGAAGTTGAGCGTTGGGGGGCGCGACTACACGCTGCCGCTCCGTGTGTTGAAAGATCCGCATTCGGCCGGGACGGAAGCCGACATCGTCGCGCAGCAACAGATGCTGACGAGCGTGCGCCGCGACTTGGACGCGGCCGTCGATGCCGTGAACAACGCGGAGCTGGTACGCGGCCAGCTCCGTAGTCTCCGGAACCTGACGCAGGATCGCGAACTCAGGAAGCCGATCGACGACCTGGACGAAAAGGTCACCGCCATGGAGAGCGAGCTGCTGGAGCTCCGATCGACCGGCCACGGCCAGGACGGCGTCCGGTTCGGATCGAAGCTGGTGCAGAAGATCACCTATCTGGCGAATAGCCTGCAGGGCGGGGACTTCAAGCCGACGAATCAGCAGCTGGCCGTGCAGAAAGATCTCGAGGGCAAGCTCAAGACGCTTCAGGGCCAGATCGGCGAGCTGCTTGGCAAAGATGTCACGACATTCAACGAAAGGATGAAGGGAACGGCCCTGCCTGGAATCGCCGTTCCGGCAACGCGGCGGCCGGGCGGTCAGTAGCGTCTAGTCGCTGGTCGAAATGAAATTGCGGCAATGGATCGAAAGGGCGACTACGGCTACGACGCGCCTTATGCGCTGATCGCTTTTGCCGCGCTCGGTGCGGCGAGTGCGATCGCCGCGGTCGTTTCGTGGAGCGGCCGCGACGGGCACTTCGTTCCGACGCTGGTTTTCTATGCCGCGTTTTTCCTCGCAAACGCGGCCAGCTTTTTCTACACGACGAGACACGGCAAGTTTCAGGTGTGGGACGACATCATCCGCTGTCTTCAGCTCGTCGGGGACGAACACGTGCTCGATATGGGTTGCGGCCGCGGCGCTGTTCTCACAGCGGTCGCCGCCAGATTGACGACCGGGCAAGCGACGGGCATCGATCTGTGGAGCACGCACGATCAATCCGGGAATGCCCGCGACGTCACGATGCGGAACGCGTCGCTCGAAGGCGTGAGCGACCGCATCGCGATCGAGACCGGCGACATGCGCGCGCTTCCGTTTGGCGACGCCACCTTCGACGTCGTCGTCTCCAGTCTCGCCATCCACAACATCCGATCGAACGCGGGCCGCGCTCGAGCCGTCGCCGAGGCGTGGCGTGTGCTTGCGCCGGGTGGACGTCTGGCAATCGCCGACATTCGCGCGACGGCACTCTACGCGGCAACGCTGCGCACGCTCGGGGCGACGCACGTCGCCCGTCGTCGGCTAGGATGGCGCTTCTGGTACGGTAATCCGTTCGCCGCCACCAGCCTGGTCACCGCAGTCAAACCGGAACCGACGAACGCTCAGTAGGGTTTTGGCTTTTCCGGCCGGCCCGCATTTTCCGAGTGGCCAAGGTGCGCGCATTCGATCTGTTGCTCTGGCGTAATCACCGTGGGCGTTTCGCCGGCGGGAACTGAGTTGCATCGCATGGTGTCGTCGAAGCCTGGCGCCGAGAAAACGAATGTCAAGGCGATGGTTTCCGTGCCGACATTCTTGGCGGTGATCCACGTATTCGCCGGGATGAACACGAGGCCTCCAGCATGGAGATCGCGCTCTTCATCGCCGAGAAAGACGTGGGCCGTGCCGCTGTGGATCAGCAATATTTCATCTTGGAGCAAATGGCGGTGCTTCGGCAGCGCCGCTCCTGGCGCAAGCGTCTCGGTGCCCGCCACCAAATGCTGAGAGCCGTTGTTCTTCGCGCCCACCTTCAGCAAGAATTGCGACGACGCCGGCGTGCTGCCGTCTGCGTGGATGCGGCGCGTGCGAAGCTCGCCTTCGTTCTGCTCCAACAGAAGCGGCCGAGCGTTCATCGCGGAGTTCGCCGCTGCAGCTTGCCCGGTTGGCTGCGACGAGGACGACACCGCGCTGAGCCCGGCAGCGGTGAACGCGATTGCTGCAAGTGCAGCCCGGACCGACATTGAATTCATCGATGACCTCGGCGGTAGTCTACAGGCGCGGTCCCGTTTTCCTGCGCTCATACAGCCGATCGGTTGATCGCACCAAAGTCGTGCGCGACGACAGAGTCTGGCGGACGGTTGGCGAGATTCCGGCAGCGAGGAGCCGGGAATCCCGCAGTAGCATTGGGCACGATGACCCAGCGCACTTGTGCGGCTCGATCGCTTGCCGGCCTTATCGCCCTGCTCGTCGCAGGCTGCCGCGGGGTTTCCTCGCCTGCTCCGCCGGCGAAGGTGCTCACGTACACCAGTCCGATGTGGTACGAGGAGACCGGGCGCTACTATCAGATCGCCCCCGACGGCCGATCTGCGATCTACGGAACTGGTCCGCGGTCCCGTCTTTACGACATGACGACCGGCACCGAAAAATCAGACGCGTGGCACGCGTCGATGGACCAGGTGAATGGCGGCGCCTTTCAGCCCTCGGGTGTGCTGGCGCGTCTGGGAGCCGTCGGCGGCGTCACCGGATGGTATGCGGAGAAAGCAGGCCGGTTGACGCAGCTCTCGATTCCGCCGGCGGCGCTCCCGCGCTGGTCGCCCGACGGATCGCGGCTCGCGTACTTCACGCCGAGCCAGGCGATGGTCGCGTTGGGCACCCCGACCGCTCTGGCGGTCGTTCCGATCGACGGCGCGGTGAACGGTCTCAGCTGGACGCCCAACGGTGACGCGCTGTACGCAATCGCGTTGCACACCACGGGACTCTCCTCGCTCGTGAAGATCTCGCTCGATGGCGTGGCCACTGTCACGCGTTCCGAGCTCGATGCGTCTCCGTTCATCAATACGCTCGCGTTTGCGCCCGACGGGCGCACAATCTTCCTCGCGCTCGCCGGGGACACAGCGCCCGATCCGAAGGTGCGGCACGATCCGGACGCGCCGCATCGCGATCTCAATATCTACGCGCTCGATCTCCGAACCAACGCGCTTCGCGCGATCGTCAACGCGCCGGGCGACGATTGCTGTCCCTACGTGGCGGCGGGTTCGCTGTACTGGACACACAACGATCCTCGGCCAGAAGTCGTCGTATTTCCGATGGCGGGCGGCGAATCACACGCCGTCGCGGATCACGGTTTCCTGCCGCGATGGAGTCCGGACGGCCGGCAGATCGCATTCACGCGCGCCTACTATCGGCTGTCCGACTACGGTCTGGACATGGACGGCTGGGTCGTCGGCGTCGACGCGGCTGGACGCGTGACGTCGCCGGCGAAATCGTGGATTGCCGGCTTCGGTGAAGACATGGGTCCTGTGTGGTCGCCCGATGGGCGCTGGGTGGCGTATCACTCGCATCGTTCCGCGACGGCCGTGCCGCTCTACGAATCACCAGGACGAACCGACGATGAGTGGCTGATGCTGTCAACCGGCGGACCCGAAATTCGGCTCACCGACTTCGGATTCGAAGTCGGGCCACCGGATTGGGCGCCGGACGGCCGTCGTCTCCTCTTCGACTCGTGGGAAAAGGACGGCGCGCCGCGATTCGCGAAGCCGTGGATTGTCACGATCGATCCGGCGACAGGACGATCGACCGGCGCGAAGCGGATGCCGCTGCCGCCCGGAGTGGCTGGCATCGCCGGCGAAGCATGGTCGCCGCGCGCCGAGGAGATCGCCTTCATCGAGCGCATCGACGACGTACGCCGCGCTCTCTGGCTGTCGCGGCCCGACGGCGGCGACGCGCACAAGATTGTAGATTTCTCGAGCTACACGATCGGCGGCGTTGCGTGGACGCCAGACGGAAAAGAGCTGCTCTACAGCGCGCTCGCCGACGATCGCATGCAGATCTTCGCGGTCGCACGCGCCGGCGGCACGCCTCGACAACTTACGCACGGCGACGCGAACATGATGCACCCGAGCGTCTCGCCCGATGGACATCTGGTCGCCGCCTCCAGAATTCCCTGGCGCAAAGAGCTCTGGCGAACGACGCTGCCGTAGCGACGCTCAAGTCCTCGCTGGGAGCGCGATCCCGGCCCACAGGCACTCGCGCATTCGCCGCGTCTCCGCGAGCGCGCGTGCACCCGCCTTCGTGAGCTCGAACACACGTCTCGGTGCCGCGATGCCGGGCACTGTGGAGCGGGCGGAGCTCACGAGACCCTTCGCTTCGAGGCGATCGAGGGTGATGTACACGGACCCGATCGTCACGCTGCGGCTCGTGACCCGCTCCAGCTCGCGCCGCACGTTCATCCCGTAGGCTTCCGGCGCTGTCCGCAGCACGGCGAGCATCACGTGCTCTTCGAGGCTGCCGAGCGGCGCAGCTTCGGTGTCTCGGACGCTCTTCACTGTTTGCATGCCTCCGGCTTACTGCTGTCGCAACACTACCGCAGGATTCGTGCGGCTCGCCCGCCGCGCCGGAACGAATGCGGCCACCGACCCGGCGAGAACGAGCGTCGCCACCGCGCCGGCGAGCGTCAGTGGATCGGTCGCGCCGACGCCGTACAGCAGGGCCGTGAGCATACGCGTGAGCGCGAACGCGGCGACGATGCCGACGACGCTGCCGGCGCCGACGAGCCAAAGGCCGCGCCCGAGTACTCTGCGTGATCACGCGCTCAGGCGCCATCCCGAGCGCCAGCTTGATGCCGTACTCGCGCAATCGACGCGTGACGTAGTGCGAAATCATGCCGTAGACGCCGACCGCGCCGAGCACGAGCGCGAGGCCGGCGAGCAACGACACTAACGTCGCGAGCCGTCCCGGCGCGCCCACCGCATCGTCGAAGATCGACGCCATCGCAGCCGTGCGCTCGACCGCCATCGATCGGCCGTCGCGTTGAATGACGGTTCTTGCGGCCTGCAGCAGGCGCGGCACGTCGGCCGCCGATGCGCCGGCCAGCACGAAGGTCGTGGCGGGGACCATGGTGGGCACGTGCTCGTAGAGCATGTAGCGCGCCGGCGCCGGCGGATCCGTGAGGCGCGCTTCCGCGACGTCTGCCACGACGCCGATGATGCGTTCGCCGTTCGCATCGAACGTTTGAAGGTACCGGCCGATCGGGTCTTCGTTGGGAAAGTACTTCTGCGCAAGCGCTTCGTTGATGACGACGAGCCGTTCCTTCGATTGCCGGTCTGCCGGCTCGAATGCGCGGCCCCGGCGCAGGTGGATCGCCATCGCTTTGAAATAGTCGTCGGTGATGATGCGGAAGGCCGTGACGATGCCGCGCAGCGCCGGCTTGCCGCGGATGCGCATCCCCCAATTGTCGCCGGACCCGCGAAGAGGAATCTTCTCGGCAGCGGCGGTGGCGCGCACGTTCGGTATCGTCTGAAGCGCCGGAAGAATATCGAGCACGGCGCGCCGGCGCTGCTCGGAACTCAACTGACTCGGAATCGTGACGTCGACGACTGCCACGTTGTCGACGCGAACCCCGGGGTCGATGCTTCGCAGCTTCGCGACGCTCCGCAGCAGCAGACCGGCGCCAGCGGCGAGCAGTACGGCGACGGCGATCTGTGCGACCACGAGCGCGCCTTCGATCCGGCCCCCGCGGCCGGAGATGCCGCCAGTGCGCCCCGTGCCCATTGTCCCCTGCAGATTTCCGCGCCAGAGCGCGACGCTCGGTACGATCGCGACGAAGACCGCCGCAATGAGCGCGAAGAAAGTGGCCGCGGCAAAGACCGTCCAGTCGAGCGTTGCGGAGTCGGCGAGCGTGCCGAGTGGAAGGAGCTCAAGGAGCAACTTGAACGCCACGCTGGCCAAAGCGGCGCCGGCGGCGCTCGAGAGAATGCCGAGAAGCAGCGCCTCGAGCGTCAGCTGCTGAATCAACCGTTGACGCCCCGCGCCGAGCGCAGTGCGAACCGCGAGCTCAGTCGCGCGGCCGCTGACCTGTCCGAGCATCAGGGCCGACACGTTCACGCATGCCATCAGCAGGATCAGCGCCATCGCCGCGAGCGTCGCGAGGAGTCCGGGCCGCACGTCGCCGACGATGAAGTCGCGTACGGTCGTGATCGCCGGCGCGCGCGTCTTGTCCCACTGAGGCGGATACTTGAAATTCTTTCCGAGCTCGGATGCGATCGCATGAAGCGGTCCGCTCATGTTGTCGAGGCGAGCGCCCGGCGCCACGCGTCCGACGAGCGTCCAGTTGCCATCGTCGTTCTCGGGACGGAATGGCACCGCCGTCCATAGCTTCGTGGACGGCGACGGAAACCAGAATCCGCGCGGCATCACGCCGACGATCGTGCGCGCCTGGCCGCCGAGGCGGAGCTGGCGGCCGACGATCGAGGGATCGCCTCCGAGCTCGTGCCACAGCTGATAACTGATTACCGCCACCGGCGCGGCGTTCACGTCGTCGTCGCCCCGTTGGAAGACACGACCGATCAGCGGACCAGCGCCGAGGACGTCGAAGAGCTCCGCCGACGTATCGATCCCGTGTACGAGCTGCAGTGGTTGACCGGGAATATCGAGCGTTTGATCGCCTGGCATGTAGGCGGCCATGCGGCTGAAGCCGGGGAAGTCCGGGCGGAAATGCAGAAATTCCTGCTCGGTCCACGAGCCGTCGAACCAGAGCACACCAAGCTGCTCTTCGTGCGCGATCGGAAGCGGATTGAGAAGCAGCGCGCGCACGATGCTGAAGATGGCGGCGGTGCCGCCGGCGCCGAGCGCCAGTGTCAGTATTGCGAGAAACGCGTACGTCGGTCGGCTGGCGAGCCGTCGCGCCGAGTAGCGCAAATCCATAATCCAGCTTTCGACCACGAAACCTCCAGGCTGCCACCGACTCGACGGCGGCTCGAAGCCGCTCCACCCGCGCCACCATGCGCGCGCCACGAGCGACGGCATCGAGCCAGACAGCTGGCGCCAGAGCCACAGGCGAGCGGGCAGTCGGCCGTGCCGTGCGACACGCGCCGCGTGCTCTGCCTCGAGATCCTCGAGAACCTCCGACCGCTCGGCCAGAGGCAGCAGCGCGCGAAACAAGACGGCCGGCAAGCCGAGCCGCCGGAAATTGCCGCGCCGTTTAAGGTCGTCGACGTCCATAGCGGCAGAACTGGCGCCAGTTCTACATTGTAGAAGTTAGACGGAGCATGGGACGGTTTGGTTGACCGCCGGTAACGGAACCTACAATATCGACACCCCTTCAAACGTCTACAACAGCAGGTGAGGAACGCGGCCAGCGCGGAGCCGATGGCACTCGAGCAGGACCAGCGGTATCTCCGAAGTCGTCACGCAGGAGCAGTCGCGGCTGCGGAATTTCATTCGCCGGCGCGTCCCGGACCCGCGCGACGCCGAGGACATTCTGCAGGACGTCTTCTACGAGCTCGTCGAAGCAAACCGCCTGCTGATGCCGATCGAACACGTCACCGGCTGGCTGTTTCGCGTGGCGCGGAATCGCATCACGGACCTGTTTCGGAAGAAGACGCCGAGAGCTTCAGCGACGCCAGCGTGGTGGACGAGAACGACGAGCTGCTGCGGCTCGAGGATCTGCTTCCGTCACCCGACGCCGGGCCCGGAGGCGCTCTACGCGCGCGGCGTGCTGCTCGACGAGCTCGAACTGGCGATCGACGAACTGCCGGACGAGCAGCGCGACGTGTTTGTCGCGCACGAATTGGAAGGGCGGAGCTTCAAGGAAATGGCGGCGGAGAGCGGCGTGAGCGTGAACACGCTCCTCTCCCGCAAACGCTACGCGGTGCTGCATCTGCGCGAACGATTGCGAAGCATCCACGACGAACTGAGAAGAGGATGAGGAACCGAAGATGAGAAAGAAATGGATTTTCCTGGCGCCGCTCGCGATCGGCGGACTGCTGCTGTTCATCGCCCTTGGCGGCGCGGTCGTGCAGCAGCTGTGGAACTGGCTCACGCCGTCGATATTCGGATGGCGGCAGATCACATTCTGGCAAGCCGTCGGTCTGCTGGCGCTCTGCCGCATCCTGTTCGGCAGGTTCGGTGGCCGCGGCTTCGGCCGGTCGAACGTCCGGCGACGCATCGCCGAGCGATGGGAACGCATGAGCCCCGAGGAGCGAGAGCGATTCCGCCAGGGCGCTGGGCGATGTGGGTTCGGTGCGTCAGCGGAAGGCAAGGCGCAGTGAGGAGCGCCACCTGTGTCCGTGTTCTCGTATCGATCGATCGTGCCGGTTCCGGCCGCTGACCTGTTTCAGTGGCACGAGCGGCCCGACGCGCTGCTCGATCTCATCCCTGCGCGTCGGTGGGTGCGAATCGAAGAGCAGGTCGGCGGGCTGCGCGATGGCGGGCGGGTGATATTTTCCATCGGCGTCGGCCCGCTGCGCGTCCGCTGGGAAGCCCGCCACTTCGGCTACGTTCCGAACACGCAATTCTGCGACGAACAGGTGCGTGGGCCGTTCGCGGTGTGGCGGCATACGCATCGGATCGAATCCATCGGACCGGCCGAGAGCATGTACGAGGACCATGTCGAATATGCGGTGCCCGGTGGACGGCTCGTGAACCTCCTCTTCGCGCCGCTGCTGCAACGCCTTCTCTCGATCTCGTTCGCTGAACGTCACAAGATTGTCCACGACAGCCTGCGACAGCTCGCGCTCGATCGATCGATTCGCATAGCGCGAACGAACCGGGCGTATGACAGTCGGAAAATCTAGAGCGCGACAATTTTGGACGCTCGGCTGAAGCCTCGCGCGACATCCATGTGGAAATCGCGCTAGGTCTTATCCAAACTACTGCCGCTTGTACACCACGGTGTTGATCGTCAGCAGCCCGTTGGAGGGGAGCGGCGCGACGATCGTTTCCCGCTGATCGCCGTCCATCTGAATGTGGATCGTTCCCGCGTCGACGGTGAAGCGGCCCGAGTTGCCTGGATCGTGTTGCGCGGCAGTGTCGAAATCGAACCGGGCGATGTCGCCGCCGGGCACCTCCAGCTTGTCGTACGCGCGGTAGACGCGCCCGTCCGCGGAGAAAAGATAGAAGTGGAGCGCGTTGGTGTAGTAACCGGACCCGATCACGTTGATCATCGTGGCCATGTACTTTTGCTTCATCCCCATGTAAAGCCCGGCGATCGATCGGCCCTCCACCGGGTTCAGCGGAGGAAGTGCGCGCCCGGCCTCGACGCGAAGGGTCGACGCCATCGCGTTCAAGCGCGGAATAGCCATCTGCCAGCTTTGCGCCGTGCCGGCGGAAGCGTCCACGATCGCGGCCTGGCTGCCGGCAACGATCACCATGCGCATGTGCGGCTTCGGCAGGCCGACGATGTTTTCCACGAAGCTCGCCGCGAGGACGAGCTGCGCGCCAGGAACGTTGAGCGTCTGGAACGTGGGCGGCGCCGCGACGTTTTCCTCCTTGTGCATCAGATCGATCCAGTCGCGCAGAAGCGTTGCCTGGAAGAGTTGCCTGATGTCTCCATTGAAGGGCCTGAACGGATACACCTGTACCGACGCGTTGAAGTCCGAGAAGGAATAGTCTTCTGCCGGCCCGGCACTGCCTCGCAGTGCATTCGCGGGCGGCGTGTAGCGCAACACGGGCGGAGGCTGTTGGCCCATCGCATCAGACGCCAGAAACGAGAGGAGCAACATGACCAAACACATACGTCCCCCCTGCTATGAAGTTTTGTAGCGCGCCGCCAGTAGACCGGTCGCTTCAGTCGTGTCGATGTCTGCGATGAGTAAGCCGCGTTGCCCGTACGGTTGATAGCTGACGAGGCTGCCGTCCGGCCGCACCACCGCCGACGTCGTCGGCGATCCGGCGGCCGCGTAGTTCACCGTCGCGAAAAAGCAGCTGTTCTCGGCCGCGCGGCATAACGCCGCCTTCTCGTGAAATGAATTGGCCGGGTCCGCGAACTGCATTGGGCGGTATCCGCCAGGTTCGGCCTCGTGAAAATGTGGATGGAACACGACGTGCGCGCCCTGTCTTGCCGCCCATCGCACCGTTTCAGGATAGCGCCAACCCTCATGGCAGATGGCGATGCCGAACGTCAACGGCCCGGACGTAAATACACGCCGGCCCGACCCCGCGGAATAGGTGCTCTCTTCGGACGGATCGAGCTGCACCTTGTCCTGAAACCCGGCGATCGTGCCGTCGCGATGAATCACGAGCGCTGAAATCAGCAGCGCGTCGATCCCCGATTTCTGCACGAGACGTTCGGTGCCAAGGACGACGGCGACGTTCGATCGCCGAGCAGCCGCGGCAGCCGCGGCCCACGCTCGCTCGAGAAACGCCGCATCGGGCGGTGGCACGTGCTTACCTGCGGCGCGGTAACCGGGGACGAAGCATTCGGGAAAGCAGATGATGTCGGCGCGCTCGGCGCCCGCCGACGCGATCGCGAGTTCTGTCGAGACGATCGAGTCGTCAGGACCCGCCGGATATTGAATATTGGCGAGCGCGATTCGAACGGTGCTCATCGTCCTGGATGTTTATCAATTGTTCCTGGTGACGCGCGCAGTGCCCGCGAACTGGTGCGCACAGTTCTGGCCGCTATACGGGCCCGTCATGACACCGTTGGTCACAACGAACGTCCCCGTGAACGTCCCCTGACAGTGTTCACCATATTCGTAACTGACGGTGTAGTCCATCGTGGTCGTCGTCGACGCGCCTGAAAGCGTTCCCGTGAGTGTTCCGCCGACATCCGCGATGCCGCCCTGCGAGAGCCGCACCGTGCCCGAAACGGCCAGGCCCGTTTGGGCCAGCGTCAGTGTGATTGTGCCGGGTCCGTCGGAAGGCGAGTCGATTGCGCCTTCCCATTGGCCGGAAACGGACAGTGCCAGCGGTCCGGGCGACATGGCGCCGCCGCAGCCGGAGATCGAGAAAACAACGAGAAACGCGGCGACGACGCGTGCGTTAGCCCATTCGGCACTAAAGATGGCTTTCATCATAGGAGTAGGTCGCGGCGCGCCAAAGTCTTTCAGCAGTGGAATAAATCTGGGAACCGGCGGGCCCTCGGATTGCATCTAATTGTCATCGTTCTATTCAATCAGAGGGAACGGTTCCCGTGTTGACACGCGAAGTCTTTCGAGAAGAACCAATAATTACGGAACTCGCATTTGGGCGGCTGCTCGAATGGCTCGACGACGGCGTCGAGTCGCACGGTGAGCGGTATCTCGAAATGCGGCGCCGACTAGTCTCGTATTTCGATCGCCGCGATTGCACCAGCGCGGACGAACTGGCGGACGAAACGTTCAATCGCATCGCAAAAACGCTCGAAACGAGCGTCGTTGCCACGCGGCCGCCGGCGCGCTACTGCTTCGTCGTCGCCAGATTCGTGCTCCTCGAGAACTTCCGGATGGAGCGGCGCCATGTTCCGCTCGACGAACCGCGGACCGCACAGATTTCGCGTGGCATCCGCCTGATAATCGACGAAACCGCGGCTACTCGCGAGCAGCGTCTCGATTGTCTCGATCGCTGCCTGCAGGAGCTCCGGCCCGAGCAGCGCGAGCTGGCCATCGAGTACTACCGGGATGCGCGCCGCCAGCGCATCGACCGTCGCCAGGCCCTCGCCGACCGGCTCGGCATCTCGATCAACGCGCTTGGCATCCGCGCGTGCCGCCTGCGCGACACGCTCAGGGCCTGCGTCGAGGGCTGCCGGAAAGATCGGCGACAGATTTAATGGTCCTCTGTCCTATGGGAGTGGGCCGAACACCAAGCATGAGGCATATCTGTGCCGGATAAGTCGCGATCCGCCGACGAACAGCAGCTCGCCCGATACTTGCTGGGGCTTCTCCCGGAACAGGAAGCGGAGAAGCTCGACGAGGCGACAATCGTCGACGACGACATCGCGACGCGCCTCCGGATGGCCGAAAACGATCTGGTCGACGATTACGTCAGCGGGGCGCTATCCGGCGACATGCTCGAGCGGTTCGAATCGCGCTACCTCGCGTCTCCACGGCGGCGCGCAAACGTGACGTTCGCCGAGAAGTTCCTCGGTGCGGTGGATCGTACGGCGCGCGCCGAATCGGATCGGCAGGAGGACGCGCTTCCAGCGCCGACGATCGAGCCGGACGAAGCCGCCGGATCCGCCTCGCCGTCCGGCCGCGTGCATCGTCTGGCGTTCGGATCGAAGTTGATGGCCATCGCCGCTGTGCTCCTCCTTGCATTCGGAGCGCTCCTGTTCGAGACCCTCCACCTCAGAAACGATCTGCAGGTCGCCCGCGGAGAGAGCAGCGCTGCTGATCGGCGGGCAGGCGCATTGGAGCGGCGGCTTGCGGAGGCGCGCGCCGCCGGTGCGAACGCGGCTAAAGAACTTGCGCGCGTTCGCGAAACGCCGCCGTCGCGCACGCCCGCGCAGGGATTGACGACAGCGCTCGTGCTGCTTCCCCAGACGAGGGCCGCCGGCCCAATCCCGACGATCGCGATTGCGGCGGGCGCCGAGCACGTCGCGTTCGAGCTGGAGCTCGAGTCGAACGACTATTACCGTTATCACGCTGCGCTGATGGATCCCGCGTCCAACCAGACCATCTGGCGAAGCGGCCAGCTCGGACCCGTTTCGCCGGGCGGCACGCCGGCGATTTTTGTCGCGATTCCAGCCCGCACGCTCAAGCCGCAGCATTACGCGCTCGTCGTGACGGCCCGAAGCGCGGCGGCCAACGCGACGGTGATCGGCAGTTACACCTTCCAGGTCACACGCCGTTAGCGGCTCAGCGATGACTGCGCCGACCAGTTGGATGCCAGGGCGGACGCTCGCATGCGCGGCATGCATGGTCACGATCCTCGGCGCCGCATCGTTCCCGCATGCGGCCGGCGCGGGCGCCGGCGCCGACGGCACGTCGCTCGAATTGAGACAGCCGATCGAATGCCAGATGGGCCGTGCGGAAGAGCATCAATACACACTTGCGCTCACACAGCGCGAATATGCCCGGGTGATCGTCGAGCAGCGCGGCGTCGACGTCATCGTCGAAGTTCGCGACCCCAAGGGCGGCGTCATTGCCGACTACGACGACGACGTTCGAAAGCACGGCCAGGAGCAGGTGGACCTCGTCGCCGACGCTGGCGGCACCTACATCGTCGCCATCAAAGCCGCGCCCGGCACCGTTGCCTCCGGCTCCTACGCGATTACGCTTCGATTCGCGCCGTGCCGCCCGCGACTCGGACCGATCGCTGCAAGCGGCACGGCGTCTTCGCACGAGCGCCGCTCGCCTGGACACCGACGGCCGATTCGACGACGCGAGGCTGCTGCTCGAGCGCGCGCTGACCGTCACAGAAAACCTGCGCGGGCCCGACGACGTGCAGGTGGCGGCGATCGCGATGCAGCTGGCGGATGTGTATCGGAAGATACCGGACAGCGTCCGATCGGAATCGCTGTACGGCCGTGGGATCGACATCCTGGAGCGCACGCTCGGCGCCGACCATCCCGCGACAGCGCTCGCACGGTCTCAGCTGGCGCTGCTGTACCAGCATGAAGGCGAGCGGCGGAAATGCGAAACGCTGCTGCGCCGCTCGCTCGACGTCATCGAGAAGACGCTCGGCACGGAACAATCCGTGGTTCGTGAGCGTGCTGACGACGCTCGGCAATCTCCGCGACGGCGCGGGAGATCTCGACGATGAGGAAGCCATCGTCCGCCGCGCGCTTGCGATCACCGAGAAGATCGAGGACACGAACAGCATGCAGTACGCGTCGCTGCTGAACAACCTCGGCGAGGTGTATCGTCAGAAACAGGATTACGCCCGCGCCGAGGAAGTGCTCCAGCGCTCGCTGGCGCTCGAGGAGAGTTTGGTCGGCCCGGAGAACTATTCGGTCGCGGCGCGCTCTTCAGAACCTCGGCATCGTCGCACGCGAGCGGCGCGACTACGCGGCTGCCGTCGCGTACAACATGCGTGCGCTGTCGATCAGGGAGCGCGATCGTCGGTTCAGATCATCCGGACGTAGCGCACATCCTGACGAATCTCGCCAACATCTATCGAGCGACGGGCGACATCGATCACGCACTAGAGACGCACCTGAAAGCGCTGCACATCTGGGAAACCGCTGCCGGCCCGTACCAGCAGGCCACGCTGCTGTCGGTCGGCAACATCGCGAGAACCTATGCGGCCGCGGGCGACATCGTCCAACGCGATCATGTATCAGCGGCGTGCCGACATGATTGTCGAAAAAGCAGCTGGCGCTCAACCTCGCGGTCGGGTCGGAGCGACAGAAGCTCGCATTCGTCCGGAAGTATCGGAGCGCACCGACCGGACGATCTCGCTGCATCTCCTCAAGGCGCCGGACAATCCCGACGCCGGCGCGCTGGCCGCGCTCGTGCTGCTGCAGCGCAAAGGCCGCGTGCTCGACGCGATGACTCGACACGTTCGCGGCGGCGCGACAGCGCGTCACGGCCGCGCGAAGAGGAGCTTCTGCGATCAGTTCGAACGCACGACGGCAGCAACTGGCGCGGCTCGCGTTGCAGTCCTCCGACCGGGCGCGCCGCTCGCGACGCGACAGCACGCGATCAAGGAGCTCGAGAGCGGAAGGAGCGGCTCGAAGCCGAGCTCAGCGAGCAGAGCGCCGAGTTCCGCGCGCAGATGCAGCCGGTGACGCTCGATGCGGTGCAGGCGGCGATGCCCGCCGACGCGGCGCTGCTCGAGTTCGCGATTTTCCGCCCGTTCGATCCGAAAGCCGAGCGGAACAGCGACGCGTACGGACCGCCGCATTACGCCGTTACGTGCGTGCGCAAGCACGAGCATGCCGCACGGCTTCGATCTCGGCGACCGCACGAGCGATCGACGCCGCGATCGACGCGCTGCGCCAGGCGCTGCGCGACCCGAAGCGCGACCGATTCTGAAGGAACTCGCGCGCACCGTCGACGAGTTGGTCATGCAGCCGCTGCGCGCCGTTGTTCGGCGAGGCGACGCGGCTGCTCATCTCGCCGGACGGCGAGCTGAATCTCGTGCCGTTCGAAGCGCTCGTCGACGAGAACGGCCGCTACCTGTCGAGCGGTACGCGATGAGCTACCTCACGAGCGGACGCGATCTCCTGCGGAATGCAGGTGACGCGGCCGAGCGGCGGCATCCCCGGTCATCGTCGCGGATCCGCTGTTCGGCGAGCCCGGGATGTCGAGCATCGACGCGTCGGCCGGTAACCGATGCATCGGTCGACGCCGGCGCGTCGCAGCGTCACGACGGGCGTCGAGCTGTCGGCGATGTACTTCGCACCGCTCGCGGCGACGGCGGAGGAGGCGCGCGCGATCAAGGCGCTCTTTCCCGAGGCGACGCTCCTCACGGGACAGCTGCGCGACAAAGGCGACGCTGCAGCGGCTCGACGCGCCGCGCATGCTGCACATCGCCTCGCACGGTTTCTTCCTGCAGGACGCGCTCGCCAGCGCGGAGAATCCGCTGCTGCGCTCCGGCCTCGCGTTCGCGGGCGCGAACCTGACAGCACGATCCCCGCGCGGACGGCATTCTCACCGCGCTCGAGGCCATCCGGCCTGAATCTGTGGGGGACCAAACTGGTGACGCTCTCGGCCTGCGACACGGGCCTCGGCGAAGTGCGAAATGGCGAAGGCGTGTACGGGCTCCGTCGCGCATTTGTGCTGGCCGGCACCGAGACGCTGGTGATGAGCCTCTGGCCGGTCAGCGACTCGATCGCGCGCGAGACGATGGTCGCGTACTACACCGGGCTCCGCGCCGGTCTCGGCCGCGGCGACGCGCTGCGGCAGGCGAAGCTCGCGATGCTGAAGCGAAACGTGCGCCAGCATCCGTTCTACTGGGCGAGCTTCATTCAGTCCGGCGAGTGGGCCACGCTCGACGGCCGCCGCTGATCGTTTCGATCGTTCCCGCCGGCTTCTCGACGCGTTGATGTTCCCTGCACACTGAAAGACTTCGACTGCGCATGCCTATTGATGTGTGGCGGCGCTTTTCTTCTCCAGCATCTCCGCTCTCGCCGTGTGTCTCGGCCTGGCGTCGGCGGTCCAGCAGCGGACCTCGGTCGAACTCGCGTTCGACGGACCGCGTCTGCCGCCGCGCCTTCAGGCGTCCGCGATGGACGAGGTCACCGGCATATGGACGTCGTACGGCATTAACGTGCGCATTCGCGATCGCGCGGACGCGATCGACCCCGATGCCGTTCGGCTGCTCGTCATGGTCGGATCCAAAGCCGACTGCAGCGTGGCCGCCGACGCGCTCGGCTCGATCCCGTTCGTCGGCGACGAGCCGCGGCCGCAGATCTTCCTGTACTCAGAGAGGATCGACGCGCTCGTGCGGACCGCGATGCTCAACCAGCACTCGTATAACGAGTGGCCGACACAGCTTCAGGAAGTGATCGTCGGGCGGGTTCTCGGCCGCGCGCTTGCGCACGAGATCGGACACTTTCTGTTGCATTCCCGTCATCACTCGCCGACGGGTCTGATGCAGGCGCATCAGCTGCTGCCACTGCTCATCGGCGCCGATCGCCAGCACTTTACGCTGTGGCCTGAGGACGCGGCGCGGTTCACTGCCGGCACGCGGTGAACGCATGAAGTGCATGTGCGCCGTCTGCGTCGTGCTCGCGCTGCCGGCATGCAGGGCAGGTAGTCGGCCGCCGCCGACCGACAGAACGATCGGCCAGACCGCTTCGCACGGCTCCAGCTCCACGCCGACGCTCGATGCGGTCCGGCAGCGCGGATTTGTCCGATGCGGCGTTACCACCGGCGTGGCGGGATTCTCGGCTCCCGACGCGCATGGCGAGTGGCGAGGTCTTGACGTCGACGTCTGCCGTGCGATTGCGGCGGCCGTGCTCGGCGATGCAGCGAGCGTCCGTTTCACGCCGCTCACCTCGGCCCAGCGGTTCACCGCGCTCCAGACGGGTGAAATCGACGTTCTGTCGCGCATCACGACGGTGACGTTCCAGCGCGACGTGCAGCTCGGCATCGAATTTCCAGCCATCGATTGGTACGACGGCACCGGATTCCTCGTCCGCGCCGCACTGAACGTGAGAACGGTGAACGATCTCGACGGCGCGACGATCTGTCTTCAGACAGGCACCACGACCGAGCTCGACGTCGCCGATTATTTTCGCAAACACAACCTGACGTTCACGCCGGTCGTCATCGAACGGCTGGACGAGGCCACCAAGGCATATTTTGCGGGGCGATGCGACGCCTACGCCCAGGATCAATCGAGCCTGGCGGCGGTGCGCGCGCGAGCGCCGGTGCCGGCCGAACATGTCGTGCTCCCGGACGTCATATCGAAAGCGCCGTACGGGCCGGGCGTCATGCCGAACGATCTGCGCTGGATGGAAATCGTGCGGTGGTCCGTTTACGCGATGATCGACGCGGAGGAGCTCGGCCTGAGCTCGTCGACGATCGATCGCGCCGCGGAGAGCGACGATCCCAACGTGCAGCGCTTCGCCGGGACCACGGGCGGGTTCGGAAGCATGCTCGGGCTCGACGCCGGCTGGGCGCTGCAAATCGTCAAGCAGGTCGGCAACTACGGCGAGAGCTTCGATCGCAATATCAAGCCGCTCGGCATCGCGCGCGGGTTGAATCGCCTCTGGAAAGACGGCGGCGTCGTGTACGTACCGGATCTGCGGTGATGGTCCGGATGCTGTCGTGGACCAACCCGCGCGCGCGGTCGATCGCCTGCCAGGGGACTGTCGTTGTGATCGTGTGCGCGCTCGTCGCGCTGGCGATCGGCCAGACTGCCGCGAATCTGAAAGCGCGCGGCATCGCGTCCGGGTTCGCCTACCTGGGCCGCTCTGCCGGATTCGAGATTGCTCCGGGCGTGGTCTCATACTCGTCACGCGACACCTACGTGCGCGCGCTTGGGGTCGGCGTCGCGAACACCCTGCGTGTGTCGGTGCTCGGCGTCCTCATCGCGACCGCGCTCGGCGCGGCGATCGGCATCGCGCGACTGTCGAACATCTGGGTCGTGTCGACGTCCTCCGGGATGTACATCGAGGCGCTGCGGAACACGCCGCTCCTGCTGCAGCTGCTGTTCTGGTACGCGCTCTGGCAGGCCCTGCCCGCGCCTCGCGATGCGCTTCATCCGTTCCCCGGCGTCTTCCTCTGCAATCGAGGCCTGTTTCTCCCGCACGTGACGTGGCAAAGCGGCATGCCGACGCTCGTTCGACCCGCGTTCGCCGTGTTCGGCTTTCGCGGCGGGCTTTCGGTGTCGCCGGAGTTCGGCGCGTTGTTGATCGCGTTGTCGACCTGCACGTCGGCGTTCATCGCGGAGATCGTTCGCGGCGGCATTCTCGCGGTGAACCGGGGACAAACCGAGGCCGCCGCGGCGCTCGGGTTATCGCGCAGCCGCGCTCTCCGGTTCGTCGTTCTGCCGCAAGCGCTGCCGTTGATCGTTCCGCCGACGACCAGTCAGTTCCTGAATCTCGCGAAGAACTCGTCGCTCGCGGTCGCCATCGGATATCCCGACGTCATATCGATCACCAACACCACGCTGAACCAGACAGGCCAGGCGATCGAGGCGATCGCAGTTGCGATGACGATCTATCTCACGATCAGCGTGACGATTTCGATCGCCATGAACCTCTCCGATCGCCGGGAGGTCACGCCGTGACCTCGTTGGCCATGGCAGCGCCGCGTACGGGTCAGCACGCGGCGATGTTTCGCGATCGCACGAACACAATCGCCACGTCGGCGTTCTCGGTCTGCGTTCTATACGCCGCTGTCAGGTTCGCCAATTGGGCGCTGGTTCACGCGGTCTGGACGCTGCCGGCCGGCGACGGCTCCGCCGCGTGCCGCGCGGCCAGAGGTGAAGGCGCGTGCTGGGCCGTCGTTCACGACCGCGCTCGTTTCATCCTCTTTGGCGCGTATCCGGCAGGCGACCAGTGGCGGCCGGCTCTCGCATGCGTGCTGTTTGTCGCGCTGTACGCCGCGAGCACAAATCGAGGCTGGTGGAAACCGCGGCTGGTTGGTGCGTGGCTCGCCGTTCCGGCGGCGGCCGCGTTGCTGATGCGCGGCGGCCTGTTCGGCCTTCGCTACGTGGCGAGTGAGTTGTGGGGTGGCCTTCCACTGACACTTCTTCTTGCAACGGTCGGGTTTTCGGCCGCCATCCCGCTCGCTGTCGTTCTTGCGATCGGCCGGCGTTCACAAATGCCCGCGATCCGTGTGCTGAGCACGCTGTATGTGGAGCTCGTCCGCAGCGTGCCGATCATCACGTTCCTCTTCATGGCGTCGGTGATGTTTCCGCTGTTCGTGCCGCAGGGTGTCGCGATCGATAAAGTGCTTCGCGCGCAAATTGCGTTCGTGCTGATCGCGGCGGCGTACCTGGCCGAGGTGATCCGCGCCGGTCTGAACGCCGTCCCGCGGGGACAGCACGAGGCAGCCGCCAGCCTGGGACTCCACTTTTCGTCCGCGATGCTGCTCGTCGTCCTGCCCCAGGCGTTTCGTGCCGCCATACCGGCGCTCGTCAACACGTTCATCGCGTTCTTCAAGGACACGTCGCTCGTCGCCGTCATCGGGCTCTTCGACATGCTCGGCGCGGCGAACGCAGCGATTGTCGACGCGAGGTGGGTGCCGTTCAGCGTCGAGGTCTACCTGTTCGTTGCTGTCGTGTACTTCACGTTCTGCTATTCCGTTTCCCAGTACACGCAGCGGCTCGAGCGGTCGCTGCAGGCAGGTGGCCGGTGAATCGCACGCTTCACGTCGACATGCAGGACGTCAGCAAGTGGTACGGCCGCTTCCACGCCTTGCGCGGCGTGAGCCTCCACGTGCGCAGCGGCGAGCGCGTCGTGATCTGCGGGCCGTCCGGATCGGGCAAGTCGTCGTTGATCCGCTGCATCAACAGACTGGAGCAGCACGATACCGGCCGGATCATCGTCGCCGGCGTGGAGCTCACCGGCAATCTGAAAAATGTGGAACGCGTGCGGCGCGACGTCGGGATGGTTTTCCAGGGGTTCAATCTCTTCCCGCATCTGACCATCCTCGAGAACTGCACGCTCGCGCCGATCCGCGTCAAGAAGATGCAGAAGGCCGAGGCCAGGGACGTCGCCACGCATTACCTTCAACGCGTCAAGATTCTCGACCAGGCCGGCAAGTACCCGGCGCAGCTTTCCGGCGGCCAGCAGCAGCGCGCTGCGATCGCCCGCGCGCTCTGCATGGCTCCCAAAATCATGCTGTTCGATGAGCCGACGTCAGCGCTCGATCCCGAAATGGTGAACGAAGTGCTCGACACGATCGTGTCTCTTGCCGCGGAAGGGATGACGATGATCTGTGTGACGCACGAGATGGGGTTCGCGCGTCGCGTGGCGAACCGTGTCGTGTTCATGGACGAAGGGCAGATCGTCGAGGCGGCCGACCCGCGCGCGTTTTTCGACAATCCGCAGCACGCCCGCACGAGGGCGTTTCTCGGCCGCATTGCGGTCGCGTAAGATACTGGGCGCGATGACTGCCGACGATTTCCGCGCGATCGCCCTCAGCCTGGACGGCTCCGTCGAACAGTCCCACATGGGCCATCCGGATTTCCGGGCCGCGGGAAGGATCTTCGCCACGCTGCATCACGACGACAAATCCGGGACCGTGATGCTCACTCCCGAGGAACAGCGGGAGTTGACGCGCACGCACCCGCGAGTATTCGAGCCGTCGAGCGGCGCGTGGGGACGTCAGGGTGCGACGAACGTCCGGCTGAAGCTTGCAGATGAGCCGACCGTGCGAGGCGCGATGCTGCTCGCGTGGCAGAACATTCTGCGGAAGGCCAGCAGCCGTCGGCGTGCCAACTCAGCGTCGAGCGGCGGCGCGAAGCGCACACCCCGGCGGAAAACACGCTGAGCGATCCGGCAGGGTGATTGCGTGCGTCATCTGCATGATGAAAAACGCACTCACCACAGCTGTTTCCGCGCTCGCGATCGCTGGAACGATCGCGTGCGGAAACAGCAATCCCAGCACGAACGCGAACTCATCGACACCGCAGCCCGCGCCGGCGACCGATCAAAAGGCGGAAAACACGCCGACGCCGATTACAGTTACCGGCTGCCTTCAGCACGACGGCGGCACGTATATCGTGACTCGTTTGAACGAGCCGTCGCAGAAAGGTGTCGGCACGACCGGCAGCAATGCGGCCGTCGAGCACGAGCAGTTGCGCGAGGCGGCAAACGCGTACCGCGTCGATCCGAAACAGGATACAGACCTCGACAAGATGGTCGGCAAACAGGTGAGCGTCAGCGGAACGGTCGAGAACAAAGCGGATCTGCCGAAAGCGAGCGGCACGTCAGGTCAGAACGACGCAAACGACCGTCCTGATATCGGCCGCAGCGATCTGGCGAAGATCAGCGCGGAGACCGTCTCCGTCGTGTCCGAGAATTGCGGCGGCACCAACACTGCGAAGAGTCACTCAAAGGCGGCGCCGGCAAAGAAGCGCCGCTAGCCACGTTACGCTCGTCCGGCGAACTCGCGCGTTTCGGTGTGGACCTTCACCTTCTCGCCTTCCTTGATGAAGAGCGGCACGCGAATCTCCAGACCGGTTTCGAGCGTCGCGGCCTTGGTCACGCCGCCGCTCGCGGTGTCGCCGCGCACGCCGGGCTCGGTCGCCGTGACCGTCAGCTCGACGTGCGGCGGAAACTGCACGCCGATCGGGCTGCCGTTGTACTTCTGAGATCTGCACGAGCACGTTGTCGACGAGCAGCAGCCGATCCTCGCCGACGATGTCGCTGCCGAGCGTCAGCGTTTCGAAGCTGTCCTGATCCATGAAGTGATAGCCGGTCGCCGTCGGCGTAGAGATATGACGCCGACACCTGCACGAGGTCGGGCTCGCCGAATTTGTCGCCGGCCTTGAACGTCTTGTCGAACACCGCGCGCGTGAGCAGATTGCGCATCTTCAGCCGGACGAGCGTCTGCCCGCCGCGCGCCGTCGGCCGCGAGATCTCGACGTCGAGGCAGTGATACGGCGCGCCTTCGAACTCGAAGAACATCTTGCGCTTGATGTCGATCGCTTCAATCAGGCTGGCCATCCCTCAACCGTACACCGAGCGTGCGGTTCCCTGAAAGCGCTATGATCCCGCCATGCTGAGACGCGCATTTCTCACTCGATTTCCGGCGGCCGCCGCTCTCGTCGGCGCCGGACAGGAGCCGGCGTCGCCGATTGCGCACACGGACCCGGCGCGCCACGCACAAGACGCGTGGTACGACGAGTTACCATCCAAACACCGCGCGGTGTTCGACACGTGGCTGGCCGATCATTTTTCCGGCGCGCTCGGTTTTGCGGCGAACTGGTTTCGGATCAACAAGGACGAGTACGGTCTGTCGGACAAAGACCTGGGCCTCGTCATCGTGCTGAGGCACGGCACCGGTCCATTCGCGTTCAACGACGCAATCTGGACGAAGTACGGCAAGCTGTTCGCCGGGCGGATGGCGGCAGCCGACGTCAAGGCGCATCCGAATCCGACGACGAACGTGTACGCAGCTCGAATGGCGGCGATGGCGAAGCAAGGCGTGCACTTCGCCGTCTGCAACCTCACCACGCGCGGCTATTCGCGAACGTTCGCCGAAGAGGCGGGCACCGGGGACGACGATGCGATCTACAAAGATCTGACGACGAACGCCGTCGCGAACGCGCATTTCGTCCCGGCCGGCATCGTCGCCGTCACGCGGGCGCAAGAGCACGGGTTCGCGCTCGTCGCTGGCGGCTGAATTTTCGAAACGATGTAGCGTCCGTCAGCGCGTCCGCTGCAGGCTTCCCTGATACGGAAGCACCTGCCCCGCCGTCACATCCGCTTCGAACGCCATCGTCTGATATCCAGCGGCGCGCACTTCGATGTGATGACGGCCGGGAGGAAGACCGAGCGGCGCCGCAGTCGGACCGAAATCGGCGACGGTGCCGACGTAGGTGCCATCTACCAGTATCGCCGCGCTCGTCGGCGTGATCTCGAAGCTCACGCCGCCGGACGCCTGCTGCCCGCCGGGTTGCACGCCGACCGCAGGAGGCGGCGCCTGCTGCGGCGTCGAATAGCCGGGCGCCGCGGAACCGTACTGTGGATAGCCTGGTGAAGAGTACGTCGGTGCTGAGTAGCCGTTGTAATTGTCGTAAGGCGGGTAGACGTACACCGACGAAGCGGACGGATACGCGTACGGGTAGTCGTAATCGTAGTAGTACGGATACGAGACCGGGTAGCCGGCCCACAATCCGAAGCCCAGACTGAAATGCGGCCGGAACGAGTAGTACGGGCGGTAGAAGCGCGCGCTGCCGAAACCGAAGCCGCGTGACCCGACGACGCCGAAGCCGCGTGAGCTGAAGCCACGCGAGCCGACGACGCCGAAGCCGCGCGAGCCGAGGACCCGCGAGCCGCCGCCGCGCGGCGCGACGACGACACCGCCGCGAGATCCCCCAAACGACCGACCAACACCGCGCGACGCCGATCCGAATGTCCTCCCGCCGCCTCCGCGCACGGCGCCGCCCCCGCGTACCGATCCACCACCTCCACCGCCGCGAACTGCGCCGCTGCTGCGGCCAGAACTGCCGCCGTGGCTTCGCCCACCGCCGCGCTGGGCGAGAGCGGTCGACGGAACGAGCGCGAGCGCCGACACGATCGCGATCGGACCGAACATCCTGGAAAACGTCATAGAACCCCCAAGGGCTGGCTTGTCCATCATGCCATAAAGATTTGATGTAGGCGACCTGACGTCTTCAGGAGACCTCTGCCATTCTGCAACGTATTTCTAGAATTTCGCGACGATTCCGATGCTCGCTCTCCAGAAATCAAAATGGTCGAGCGCGATACCGGCGGACTGAAGGTCCGTCAGCTTGAAGCCATACGCGCGGAAGTAGCGGAGGTCGCCGCGCACGCCGAGATGCGTCGTGAAGAACCCCATCACCCCGCCGCCGGCGTTTATCGTGAAGTAGTTGTTCGAAATGCTCGCCGGGTTCGGCACGAGCACGCTCGACGCCGACGTGACGTTCAGATAAAGGTCGCCGGCGCCAATGGCGCCGTACGGCTTGACGCGGCCGATCGTCGGACCGATCAGCATGCTACCGGAAATCGTGAACACGCGGCTCTTCGCCAGCGCGTTCGCGCTGGTGTCGATCAACTCGGGGAAGTAGGCGAACTCGCTCTCGCCGCCGACGATCCCGCCGACGTTGCCGAGCGACAGCCCGAGCCCGCGCTGGGTGCTGCTGCCGGTTGCCGTGGGCGAGGTGAGAGTCGTATCGACGAACGGGTTGATGAAGACCTGTGCCGCGGCGGCTCGTGCCGTGCACACGACGATCAGGAGCGGCGCGACGTATCTGAGCAGCTTCATAGAGACTCTTGGTTCCCCTCTTGCGCTGCCACTATACCCTTAACTCATCAACAACTCATCAACGAGAGTAGAGCTCCCTCAACGAGCCGCGCGGACCGGTCGCAGCTACACGCTCAGTTCCCTGATCGGCCGCACTTCGACGCTGCCTTCGCGCGCCGGCGGGATCTTGGCGGCCACCTGAATGGCGTCGTTGAGATCGCGGGCGTCGATCAGGTAGAACCCGGCCAGCGCCTCCTTCGTCTCGGCGAACGGTCCGTCGGTGACCGACAGCTTGCCGTTGCGGACGCGGACCGTCGTTGCCGTGTCCACCGGCTGCAGCGCTTCGGCGGCGAGCAGGACGCCGCTCGCTCGCAGTCCCTGTCCACAGTCGGCGCATTCTCTGTCGGGCACGGCATGGAGCTTCTGTTGTTCGAGATAGACGAGACACAAATACTTCATACGTCACCTGTTTTCGTCGCTCGGCTAAAGCCTCGCGCTACAACGAACGATCGTCATCTTCGCTTCCATCACCTCGTAGCGCGCGGCTTCAGCCGAGCGTTTCCATCATCTTCGGAGCGCGAGGCTTCAGCCGAGCGTTTCTATTCCCCTCGTAGCGCGAGGCTTCAGCCGAGCGTCCACGCTGATACATAGTCGTTCACACGACGCTCAGATCGACAACCTGAGCGCATGGCCTTTTCACTCGGCGACCTCGGCGAGCCGCCGTTCGAGAAAACGCCGCTCGGGCTCCTGTCGCGCCAGCGCGAGCGCACGCTTGTATGAGGCGCGCGCATCTTTTGCCCGGCCGAGGCGACGGCAGAATTCAGCGCGGGCGGCATGGGCCAGCCGGTAGTCCTGAAGATCGCCGCGATTGAGAATCTCGTCGACGAGCTTCAGCCCGGCCTCAGGACCGTCGCGCATGCCGACCGCGACTGCTCGATTCAGCTCGATGACCGGCGACGGATCGCGCGACAGCAGGACGTCGTAGAGTCCGACGATCTCGTTCCAATCGGTTTGAGCCGGCGTCGGCGCTTCGGCGTGCAGCGCGGCAATCGCCGCTTGAACCGCATATGGACCGGAACGCCGCGACGATAACGCGCGCTCCACGAGCTTTGCCCCCTCCGCGATCTGATCGCGATTCCAGAGCGACCGGTCCTGATCGTCAAGCAGGATCAATTCGCCGGACTGCGACGTCCGCGCCGCGCGCCGCGATTCGTGAAGCAGCATGAGCGCGAGCAGACCCAGCGCTTCCGGTTCCGGCAGAAGCTCGACGAGCAGCCGTCCGAGTCGAATCGCTTCGGCGGAAAGGTCGTGGCGCATCAACGAGGCACCAGACGAAGCGGCATAGCCCTCGTTGAAGACGAGATAGATCACGCGAAGCACCGCATCGAGACGCTCCGGCAGTTCGGCGGCCGTCGGCACCTGATACGGAATGCGCGCGTCGCGGATCTTGCCCTTCGCGCGCACGATGCGCTGCGCGAGCGTCGGCGCCGGGCGTGAGAAACGCCCGAGCGATTTCTTCCGTCGTGAGCGCGCACACTTCGCGAAGCGTGAGGGCCACCTGCGCGTCGGGCGCGAGCGCCGGATGGCAGCACGTGAAGATCAGCCGGAGCCGATCGTCCTCGACGCTCTCCTGATCGGCCCATGCCGCCTCGTCGACGACCGCGACGTCCAGGTCGTCGCGCGTTTCGTCGAGCGGCTCGAATCGGGCGCGCCTGCGCAGGCTGTCGATCGCCTTGAAGCGACCGGCTGAAACGAGCCATGCCCGCGGATTCGCGGGAATGCCGTCGCGCGGCCATTGCTCGAGCGCCGCCCTGAATGCGTCGTGCAGCGCTTCTTCCGCTGCGTCGAAATCGCCGAGCAGGCGGATCAGCGTCGCCAGCACCCGTCTGGATTCCGAAACATAGACGGCATTCACCGTCTCGTGCACTGGGTCGGTCGGCGTCACGCCGATCGATCACATCATCTTCAACCCGGCCGTGCAACCGGTCGCGCGGCGCTCCGCTCCCCACGTCCTCTACCCATTGGTCGAACGGTGCTTCGGCAGATCGACAGCTTAGCGGCGGACCCTCACCCGCGCGGTTTCCGCTCATTGTCGGGCTGCTCGCGGCGACGGTTGCTTCCGGCCGCAGCAACCCGCGGGTGCCGGCCGCCGTCTAAAAGCCGAATGTTGCGCACGATCGCCGCCGATCTCAAATACAGCCTGAGGGTGCTCGCGCGTGCGCCCGGCTTTGCGCTGGCCGTCGTCACCGTGCTGGCGCTCGGCATCGGCGCGAACACCGCCATCTTCAGCATCGTGAACACGGTGCTGCTGCGGCCGCTGCCCTTCGATGACCCGTCGCGGCTCGTGCGTATCTTCCACGTGCCGCCGCAGGCCACCTTCCCAGGTATCGCGCCGCTTCTCAGTGTCGCCGGCGAACTTCTACGACTGGCAGCGGAGCGCGCAGCTCTTCGAAGGCATGTCGCTCTACAGGTTTCGTCAGTTCACGCTGACAGGTGGCGGCAACGCCGAATCGATCATCGCGGGAGCGGTTGGCGACGGCTTCTTCGACGTCACCCGCGCGAAGCCGGCGCTCGGCCGGGCGTTTCGTCCGGAGGAAGACCAGCCAGGCCGCGGGCATGTCGTGGTCCTCAGCAACAAGTTCTGGAAGAGTCATCTCGGCGGAGCGCCCGACACGATCGGCCGCACGCTCAAGCTCGATGGCGAGGACTACACGATCATCGGCGTGATGCCGGCGAGCTTCTCCGTAAAGGCGTGGAGCATCACCGGACGCGATATCTGGGTGCCGATCGCGTACACGGATGCGGAACGCGCGGTACGCGACAACCACAACGACCAGGTGATCGCGCGGCTGAAGCCGGGCGTCGACCTCGCTCGCGCGCAGTCGGAAATGGACGCCATCTCGCGGCAGCTCGAGCGCGAATACCCGCAGGCCAACACGGGTTGGGGCGCCACCGTCGTTCCGCTACAGGAACTCATCGTCGGCGACATCCGTACGTCGCTGCTGATGCTGCTGGCGGCGGTGGCGCTGGTGCTGCTGATCGCGTGCGCGAACGTCGGCAACCTGCTGTTTGCCCGCGCGATCGGACGGCGGAAGGAGCTCGCGATCCGCGCGGCCCTCGGCGCCGGGCGCGGACGCGTGTTCCAGCAGCTGCTGGTCGAATCGCTGCTGCTCGCGTCGGCTGGGGGCGTCGCCGGCTTTCTTCTCGCCCGCGCGAGCCTCACCGCGGGCGCTGCCCTCATGGCGGACCAGGTGCCGCGCGCCGACGAGCTCGCGATGGACGGCCGGGTGCTGCTGTTCGTCGTCGGCGCGTCGATTCTCACAGGGATTCTTTCAGGCGCGCTCCCGGCGCTGCGCGCCGGACGAACAGACCTGAACGACGCTCTGAAGGAGGGCGGCCGCAACGAAAGCACCGTCGGCTTGCGGACACGCCGGCTGCTCATCGTTGCCGAAGTTGCGCTCTCGCTTGTGCTGCTGATGGGCGCCGGAGTCATGGTGCGGACACTCTCTGCGCTCCGTCACGTCGATGCCGGCTTCGATCCGCACAACGTGCTGACGATGCAGGTCACGCTGCCGAAGACGAGATACCCGACGCCGGCGAGGATCAGCGCGTTCTTCGACGAATCGCTGCGGCGCATTCGCGCGCTCCCCGGCGTCGAGTCGGCCGCGGCCGTCGACGATCTGCCGGCACGCGGAGGATCGGTGCAGCCGATCGTGCTCGAGGGACACGCGGAGCTTCTTCCGAAGGACCAGCCGACCGTTGCCGTGCGGAAGATCACGCCGGGATATCTCCACGCATTGCGGATCAACCTGCTTCGTGGCCGCGACGTCGCCGACACGGACAAGGACGTCATGCTCGTCAGCCGCGACGCGGCCAAACTGCTGTGGGGCGACGCCGATCCCATCGGCAGGCGCGTCACGCTGCCGCTCGAGTCCAAGACCGTTCAACAGCAAGTCGTCGGCATTGTTGGCGAAGTGAAGCAGGGTGAGCTCGCCGAGCCCGCGATGCCGACCGTATACGAGTACACGCAGGAACGACCCTGGAACAGCATGGCGCTCGTCCTACGGACGCTCGTCCCGCCCTCTTCGCTTGCGCAATCTGCATCGGCCGTCGTTCGCGGCATCGATCCGGAGCAGCCGATTGAGGAAATCAGGACGATGGACGATGTGCTCGATGAGACGCTGACGTCTCAGCGCTTCAGCGCGCTGCTGCTCGCGCTGTTTGCCGGCGTAGCGTTGGCGCTCGCGTCAGTTGGCATCTACAGCGTGCTCTCATACATCGTGCGCGGCCGCAGCCACGAGATCGGCATCCGGACCGCGCTCGGCGCGCAGACCGGCGACGTCGTCCGGATGGTCGTCCTCGAAGGCATGACTCCCGCCGTCATCGGTATCGTCGCGGGCGTCGTCGGCGCGCTCGCGACGGGAAGACTGCTGCAGAAGCTCGTCTTCGGCGTGAGCGCCTCCGATCCGCTCACGCTCGTGGCGGTCGCCAGCACGCTCGCGCTGGTCGCGTTGCTCGCGAGCCTCATCCCCGCATACCGCGCGACGAGGCTCGACCCGATCGACGTGCTCAGAGCCAACTAGCTAGCCGGGTGTAGCGCAGGTCTTTAGACCACCCGGGTAGCCTGCCCGGCTGTGGCGCAGGTCTTTAGACCTGCGAGAGTCCCGCCACACGACGTACGATCGACTCGTGGCATTCTCGCCGTCCTCGCGCGGCCGGCTGACCGATCGCGATCTCGATCGGTTCCCCGCAGACAATCTCTTCGATCGCATCGGCCGTGCGGTGTGCCGGGCCGGCTGCCTGCCGCGAAAAGAGCTGTACGAAGCGTGGGAGATGGCGCGCCGCGTCCGGCGGCTGCTTCGCGGCGGCCGTGTGGTCGATCTCGGCGGCGGCCACGGACTGCTCGGCACGATGATGCTGCTCCTCGACGGCTCGTCGCCGTCTGCGGTCGTCGTGGACCGCGCGTTTCCACCGTGCCGCGCGAAGCTGCAGGCCGCCATCGTGGATGCCTGGCCGCGGCTCGAAGGTCGGATCGCATTCGTGGAGAGCGCACTCGATGACGTCGAGCTTCGGGACACCGACGTCGTGGTTTCGAGCCACGCGTGTGGCGACCTGACCGACCGCGTCCTCGCGCGAGCCGTGGAAGCGCATGCTCGCGTGGCCGTACTTCCGTGCTGCCACGATTTCGTCGTGTCGGACAGCGGAGACCTCGCCGGGTGGGTCGATCGTGCGATGGCGATCGATATTCTGCGAGCGATGCGGCTGGAGCAGCGAGGCTATCGCATCTGGACGCAGAGCATTCCGGCCGAGATCACGCCGAAAAACCGGCTGCTCATCGGTGCGCCTCGCGTGCCGCCGCAACTCGAGTCTATTTAGCTTAGCCGGCCCAGGTGAGCTGGGTCAGCTGGAGGAAGTTGCCGCAGGTGTCGTTCACCATCGCGATCGTCGAGCCAGTCACCTTCGTCGGCGGCATCGTGAATTCAGCGCCTGCCGCTTTCATCCGCTCGTAGTCGCGCTGGACGTCGTCCGAAAAAAACATCGCCGCAGGCTGGCCCTGCTGAAACTTCGCCTGCTGGAACGTCTTGGCCGCCGGGTTGTCGTTTCGCTCGAGCTGCAGCTCAGGGCCGTTCGGCTCCTCGGCTGAGGCCAGCGTCAGCCAGCGATACGGTCCCTGCGAGAAGTCCGCCTTCTTCACGAAGCCGAGCACGTCGGTGTAGAACCGCAGCGCTTTTTCCTGGTCGTCCACGTAAACCGTCATCAACTTGATCTTCAATGGATTTCTCCTCGTGTGATTCGCGGTCTCTGCCGCATTCACTTCTATGACGGATGGCTACAGGAGAGTGTGACAGATCAAGCGCGAATAGCTGGCGGAGCAGTTCGAGGGCAACGGTCGAGGCTTCCAGCACAAGCGACTGCTCTAGAGAGACCGTTTTCCATTTTGACGTAGCGCGAGGCTTCAGCCGAGCGGAGGATCCGCGCGAGAATTTTGTACGCTCGGCTAAAGCCTCGCGCTATATCGATGTGGAAATCGCACTAGGGCAAACTAAACGGCACATCGATGAAGTACGGCTCGTGATTGATGGTAAAGGCCACGCGCGCGGTCGTGGCCTTCGGGTCGTCCACCGGCCTGCCGCTTCCGATCCAGCTTTCACCGGCCTCGTCGATCTTGAGGTCGATCGTTTCCTCCGGCGCCTTCGGCCGTTTGATCGTCAACGTCACCGCGGACGCGACCGACGCCGGCAGTTCCTCGCGGACGGCATCCGTGAAGTACAGGCGATGGTTCTGGCCGGTCTTGTCGAACACGACCTCGTAGTGAAGGTCGCCCTTCATCAGCACGATGCCGCCGTGGTGCGGGTTGTGATCGCCGTGCGGCATGGTTCCCCCGGTGGAACCCGCTGCAGTCGCTGGGGGCGACGTCGTCTGCGGGTTGGCCGCCGGAGTCTGTCGGCACGCGGTCAGCGCGAGCGTAAGCAAAGATCGCGCAGACGATGCGCGAAGGCAGGCGGCTACTCGCGATGCAGCGCATTGATGGGATCGAGCCGCGATGCGCGGCGGGCGGGATAGAAACCGAAAAAGATGCCGATCGCGGCGGCGATGCCGAAGGCGAGCCCGATCGAAGACGGCGAGACGCGCGTCGGCCACTCGAAGAGCAGCGTCAACGAGAATGCCGCGACGAAGCCGAGCACGACGCCGATGAAACCGCCGACCGCGCTGAGCGTCAACGCCTCGACGAGGAACTGCAGCAGCACGTCGCGACGCCGTGCGCCGATGGCACGTCGGATTCCGATCTCGCGCGTGCGCTCGGTCACCGCGACCAGCATGATGTTCATGATGCCGACGCCGCCGACGATCAGCGAGATCGACGCGATGCCGGCGAGCAGCGCCGTCATCGTCGTGCTGGCGCGCTGAAGCGTGGCGTTCATCTCCGCCATGTTCACCTCGTCCAGCTTCGGCATGTTCGCGAGCACGAACGCGGCGACCGACGTGTAGAGCCCCTTCGTCAGCGCTTCGGCCGACTGCGTCTTCACCGTGAAGTCGTCCGGACCGTTGCCGCCGCCGCCTTGCGGCATCTGATTCCCCATCACGCCGCCGCCCCGCAGCCGCGCCATCGCGGCCCCGATGTGCGCGGCATGCCGCTCGCGCAGCAGCGTCGTGACGTCGGCAGCGATGCGCGATGCGTCGCCCGCCAGTGCCGCCTCGATGGTGATCGTGTGGAGATAGTTAATGCCGAGGGCGTCCTGCAGCGCCGTGAACGGCACGAACGCCATTTCGATCTGATCCGGATCGGCGGTGTCGGTGATGCCGACGATGGTAAACGTCCGGCCGTGGATCGTCACGGTGCGGCCGACCGCCGGTGCGCCGGCGCCGAAAATCTGATCGCGGACCGTGCGGCCGAGCACCGCGACGTCGGCGCGGTCCGCGACCTCGGCCGGCTTGAAGAATCGGCCTTCTTCGAACCGCCAGTCGTACATCCCGGCGAACGACGCGTCGGTGCCGAGCACCGGGCCGTAGTAGCGTTTCGGCCCAGACGCAATCCAGCCGCGCAGCTTCACGCCCGGCGCGTACCGCTTGATGCCCGCGACTGATTTGCCGATCGCGTCCGCATCGTCCCGCGTGAGCGTGTTCGCGGAGCCGAGGCCGGTGGCGATGTTCGATTCCTCGCCGCCGCGTGTGTAGTTGCCGGCGTTGACGTGGATGAGGTTCGTCCCGGCCGACCGCACATCCTGCTCGACGCTCGTCTGCGCACCGTTGCCGAGCGCCACCATCGTCATCACCGCAGCGACGCCGATGATCATGCCGAGCATCGTGAGCAGCGTGCGCAGTTTGTGGCGACTCAACCCGCGAATCGCGATGCGGACGCTGGTGAGGAGCACGTCTACTCGTACCGGAGCGACTGAATCGGGTCGAGCTGTGCCGCCTGCTTCGCGGGATACCAGCCGAAGAAGATGCCGACCGCCGCGGCGACGGTCACCGAGAGCAGCACGGCCGCCGGCGAGATGGTCGTCGACCACTTCAGGTAGTGGGCGAGGCCGCTTGCCGCCAGCAGACCCACGAGAATGCCGGCGACGCCGCCGCTCACGCTGAGCGCCACCGCTTCGAGGACGAACTGCGAGCGCACGTCGCGCGCGCGCGCGCCGGTGGCGCGGCGGATGCCGATCTCGCGCGTCCGCTCAGTCACCGACAGCAGCATGATGTTCATGATCCCGATGCCGCCGACGAGCAGCGAGACGCCGGCGACCGCCGCGAGAAGCGCCGTCATCGTCCGCGTCGCGCGATCGAGCGTTTTCCCGAGCTGCTCGAGCGTCACCTTCTCGAGGCCCGACACGTTGCCGACGACCGCGCGCGCCACGTCGGGCCGCATGCCCCCGCGCGCGAGCGCCTGCCGCGCCTGCGTGCTCACGGTGAAGTCGTCCGGTTTCGCGTCGGTGATGTTGTGCCGCGCACGGAGCAGCAGCGTCACGTCGTTCATGATGCGGGTCACGTCACCCGTCGAAGCCGCGGTGATCGTGATGTCGTTGAGCTTCGAGACGTTCAGCAGGCGGTGCACCGTGGTGTACGGGATGTAGACCGCGTCGAATTGATCGTCACCGGGCGCCGGCGCGACGACCCAGCTCGTGGTCGTCACGACGCCGACGACCTTGAACGGCTGATTCCAGATCGAGACCTCACGACCGACGGCATCAACGTCATCGCCGAACAGCTTCTGCGCGGCGATGCTGCCGAGCACGATCACCTGCTCGGCGCGCGACTGTTCGCTCGTCTTGAAAAAGCGGCCGCTGCGGATCGTCCACGCGCGGCGGATCAGCGGCAGCGTCATGTCGGTGCCGTGCAGGCGGGTGAACCAGCGCTTGTCGCCCGCCTTCACGTGCGCGTTCTGATGGAGCCCTTCAGCGACGTACTGGACACCGCGAACCTGCCGGATCGCATCCGCGTCCGCCGCGGTCAGCGTCGCCGCCGATCCGAGTCCGGCCTCGCCGTCGCCCAACCGCTGTTTCGCGGTCGGGTGATCGTGTTTCTCCATCGGGTCATCTTCAGGATGCATGACGAGACGGAACGTGGGCGCCTGACGCGGATCCCAAATCGCCCGGCGGAGCACTGGTCGGTCGCGGTCGCGCAGAAACGCAGAAGGCTCGACGGCGCCGCCGCCGATGTCCTCAGTGCTCTTCATCTTGTAGTTGCCGGCGGTGACGACGATGAGGTTCATGCCGGCTGCGCGGATCTGATCTTCGATCGCCGATTCGGCGCCCGTGCCGATTGCCACCATCGTCAAGACGGCGCCGACGCCGATCGTCATGCCGAGCACGGTCAGCGTTGTTTGCAGCCGATTGCGCGCGAGAGCGCGAAGCGCGATCGCGAGCGTGAAGCGAACCGACACTGGATCCTTTCAGCGCGCTCGGCTAAAGCCTCGCGCTACATCCCCGGCATTGTGCGTTCCGTCCCCGCATTGCTGTAGCGCGAGGCTTGAGCCGAGCGTCTCATTAGTCAGCCGGGCGTCCCAATCAGAGCTCCTGAAGCTCAGAGGCCGCCGCGCGGCGCGACGCGTTCGGCTGGTCCGATACGACCTGGCCGTCCTTGAAACGGATGATGCGCGAGCCGTATTCTGCAACCTGGGGCTCGTGCGTGATCAACACGATTGTAATGCCTCGATCGTCCTTCAACCGCTGGAAGATATCCATCACCTCGAGGCTCGTGCGGCTGTCGAGGTTTCCGGTCGGCTCATCCGCGAGGAGAATCGCCGGATCGTTCAGCAGTGCGCGCGCGATCGCTACGCGCTGCTGCTGGCCTCCGGACAGCTGGCTCGGATGATGATCCTCGCGATCGCCGAGCCCGACCGCGGCGAGCGCCGCGCGCGCTCGTCGCCGCCGCTCGCCCGGCGATACGCGTCCATCGGCAACATAGAGAAGCGGCAGCTCGACGTTTTCGAGTGCCGAGGTCCGCGCGAGAAGATTGAACCCCTGAAAAACGAATCCGATCTGGCGATTGCGAATCATCGACAGCTGGTCGTCCGACAGCCGCGACACGTCCTTGCCGTCCAGCAAATACTTGCCGTTTGTCGGCGTGTCGAGACAGCCGAGAATGTGCATGAACGTCGATTTGCCGGAGCCGGACGGCCCGATCACCGACACGAACTCGCCGCGTCTGATCTCGAGCGACACGCCGCGCAGCGCGTGCACCGGCGCGCCTTCCATCGCGTAGATCTTCTCGAGGTTCTGGACCGATATCAGCGCGGCGTCAGGGTTGCTCATTCGGTCTTGCGCGGCGCCGGCGCAGCGTTCTTTCCGGCGAAGTTGTAGAAGATCGCCGCTTGTGCTTTCTCGGCGCCCGCCATGCCGTAGACCTTGCCCGCACCTTCGATCACGTAGTACTCGTTCGCGGCGTGCGCGTTTCCGCCGTGGCCCGCGCCGCCCATGCCGATCGGCATGGACACGGGCGCCACTTTCTGGCCGACCTCTTCGTTCGAGAAGAGATACGCCGGCCAGTAGCCGCCGAGAATCGACGCGTATTGCGCCGGCTGCCCGTGCGGGATGTTCATCTGCTCATATGTCTGAGTCATCGCGCGCGCGATGTCGGTGTCGTACGACATCTTGGACCACGGCACGTCGCCGATCACTTTCAGCTCGACGTCCTTGTAGCCGTTGCGATCGAGCTGCTCGCGGACGCGCTTCACGATCTCGAGCCCGTTCATCTTCGGCACGTAGCGGATGTTGTGCTTCGACGTGATCTTGTTCGGCAGAATCGCGCCGGCGCCGCCCGCGTACATGTTGCCGCCCCAGATGCCGTCGAGATTGAACGAGATGCCATAGCGCGCCATCTTCAGCATCGTGAACGGATCGTCGGAGATGAACCGCGCGACGCCGAGGTTTTCGGCCGCGACCTTCAGATCAGTCTTCGATGCTGCGCTCTTCAGCTGCTCGGTTTCCTGCGCCGACAGCGGCTGAATGCCGTCGGTGAATCCCTTCACGAGCGGCGTATTCCCATCGTCGGACACGAGCGACGCGAGCATCTTCATGTGACGCCAGGCCGGGCTGTCGACCGCGCGCTTGTTCGCGCCGTGGATGTCGGACTGCACGGGGCCGCGCCCCCACGATTTGCCGCTCGTCGTGAGCTCGAAGTAGACGCATCCCTCCGACCCGCCGCCGACGCCGGCGCCGCCGCTCGGCGACTGGCTGCCGGACTCTCCGATCAGCGCGTCGACGTTCTTGAAGAACTCGGGATGATCCTTCACGAACTTCCGGACGCCGACGTCCATCCGCTCTTCATCGCCTTCCGCGACGAAGATGATGTTGACGGGCAGCTTGCCGGTGACGGCCTTGATCGACATGAGCGCGTTCAACTGCGCCATCTCCGGTCCCTTCGAATTCGTCGCGCCGCGGCCGATCAGCACTTTCTTGAACGGCGCCTGCTCGACGATGCGCGCTTCGAACGGAGGGGCTTTCCAGGCGTCCGGCTGCGTGATCGGCATCGTGTCGTACTGCCAGTAGATCGCGATCGTGCGCGGCGCGCCTTCGTCGCACTTCGCGTACACGACCGGATTTCCGGGAGCGCCCCACTCGGTGATGCCTACGTCGTAGACGCGCGATTCCTGGCAGCCGAGCTGCTCGAAGAAGCCTTTGACCATTTCCGCCGACTCAGGGATGCCTTCGCCGCTGTTCGAAATGCTCGGCTGACGGATCCACTTCTGCAGATTCTGGACGTGGTCGTCGATGTGCTCGTCGATGTAGGTGAATACCTTCTTCAGATCCTCGGATGAGATCTTCGAAAGGTCGGGTTGAATCTCCGTGTCGCCGTTCGGACGGATCCCAAGCTTCGGCTGCGCCGGCGCAGCCGCCGCTGTGGCTTGTGTCGACGGTGCGCGCGAGCACCCGACGATGGCCATCGAAAGAACGAGCGTTCCAACCAGCGACCGCATAGTCATCTCCTTGCGCTGAAGTGTCTCTGCCGACAGAGATTATGGGTGCGCCGGGCCGGCGTCAACCCGCAGGGGCACATGTGACAAAGGATTACCTTTTCGACTCGACGGGGATGCGCTGCGCCGGATCCGTCACGATTCCGACGTACGCGTCCCATTGGGCCGACGGCCGGTCCGTGCCGCGGGCGCGCCGGTCGATCTCCGCTGACAATAAATCGCGTCCGGTCGTGTACGTCGCTGCGTACGTGCGGAACTGGTTGAGGAATTTGAGCGTTGCGTCCGCCGATGGCATCAGCGCTTCGCGCCCGAGCGCCTCCGATGCGCGCGGAAAATCGAGTTCTTCGTCAAGATACCGGCGCGCGATGTCGGCTTCGACGGGATGCAGGCGATCGATCAGCCGGCCGACCCGGACGTACCGATCCGCCAGCGCGGGATCGAGGCCGGCCAGCGGAAAGAGCACGTCGCGCTCGAAGGCAAGGCGCTCGGCGTCGGAAAACGCGAGCGCGGGAGCGTTGGACGACGCGGCTTCGTGGAGAAGCGATTGGGGGCTGAAGAGTGGTTGAACGAGCAGCTCTGCGCGGGTGGCGCCGAGGCGCTTTTCGATCAAGCTGTTGATCGTGTGATGGCCGGGGTAAGCCTCATGACACGCAAGATCGAGTGCACGATCGACTGTGAGCGGAAGCGCGGCGTTTACTCGAATCACGCTTCGAAAGCGCCCTTCGTAACGCGTGAAGGCGCTCCACGGCAGCCCCGGCACGTATGCAACGTCAACGTGCTCGCCGGCCGGAAGCGAAACACGCGAGATCGTCGCGGTCCGGCACGCGTCGATGGCGCGCGCGAGCACAGTGGGAAGGCGATCGGGAGTGATGAGAAAGGGGCGATCGAACGCGGCGTAGCGGGTTGGAAGGTCGCCGCGGCCGGGAATCAACCGATCGAGTTCGGCCCGAACAGCAGGAGGCGCACTGAACGGCGGCGGCGTCTCGATGTCGAAGAGCGCGCGCGCTTCGTCGGCAAATCGCGGCCGTGCGCCGGCAACGATCTTCGCGCGGACGGCCACGGCGCGCAGTTGACGAATCAGAAAGCCGCGCCGCAGCGGATCGTCACCGTCGACGGAAGGCGGGGCAGCGAGATGGTCGGCGAGCGCCGTCGCGTCGTGATCGATTGAGCCGAGCGACGCATGCCGGCGCCGCGCCTCGGTCTGCCAATCGGCCGGTCCACGGTAGTTGTCGAGAGAGTCGGGGTCACGCTCGGCGAGGGCGAGTACGAGCCGAACGTACGATTCCGCCGCCGCATCGAGCTGAACGGGCTGCGGTGCGGGTGCCTTCCTCCCGCACGAGACGAGCGCCACCACGATAATCGCGGTGATGGCGATGCGCGGTCCCAGGATCACCGCGGAGCACGCTGAGACAACGCCGCGAAATATTCTCTGCGGGCTCGGCGGTCTCTGCGGTTCAACGTCGAGTCCTTATTCTTTGACCTTCGCGCCCGTCAGCTGCGCGACCGCGCCGAGCGTCGTCTGCGCGGCGTTCAGGCCAAGGCGGAAATCCTTGTCAGAGAAGGTGGCAAACACGTCCGTCGGCTGATGCCAGTGCGGATCCCATCCGCTGCCGATCTGCGTGCCGCGTTCGTTCTCGCGCACGCTGATGGCGGGCACGATGTTCATGAACGGACCTGAATCCGTGTTCGTCATGTGCGGACCGACCTGCGCCGGGTAATCCGTCGCGTATTTCTCGTTCGCGGCCTCGAGCGCCCACGCGAGCTTCTGCGCTCCTTCAGCGAACGTCGACGTCACCTGAAATTCGACGTTCACGTCGGCTTCCGGCCGCTGATCGGGACTCAGCGTGCCGTCGGCGCGCGGCATGCCGTGATCGAACAGCATCATGTCGTGCTGGATCATCCCGAGCCATTTCGGTTCCGGATACTTGCCGGATCCTGGCGGGTTTTCCTTGCCCTGCAGCTGCTGCCGCTGCGCGATGTATGCGCGGGCGCCGTTCGTCCCGGTCTCTTCGTTGTTCCAGAGCGCAAACCGGATCGACCGCTCGGTGGTGACATCGGGGCTGCTCATCACGCGCGCCAGTTCCATCACCAGCGCCGTTCCCGACCCATCGTCGTTCGCCGCTTCTCCCCAGCCGTGCCCGTCCATGTGCCCGCCAACGATATACATCTCGTCCGGGTGAGTGGTGCCGATCTTGGTGCAGTAGACCTCCTCGCGCTCGCCAGGAGTCGTCGGCTGCATGTTGAGCTCGCGCAGTTTCAGGTCCGGCTGCGCGTTCGGGTCGGTGTTCACGCCCGTGCGCGCGCGAATTCCACGCGGCCGTCCGCCGCCTTGCGCCGTGTCGCCGCGGCCGCCACCCGCTGCGCCGCGACCCGCCGCCGCGGCGCGGTGCCGCGCGCTGGCGGCGGCTGATATTCGTACTTGATCCGCTCGACGTTGGCGCAGCCGTAGCTCTTGAGCTGCGCCTCGATCCAGTCGACCGCGGCGCGGTTGCGATCGGTGCCCTGCCGCCGATCGCCGAACTGCGGTCAGGCCTTTGATCGTCGCCTTGTAGCGCTCCAGATCGAGCCGGCCGACGATCGCCTTGACCGGATCCGGCGCGGCAGTTTCCGGCGCGGCTGCGGTCGCCTGCGCGAACACAGGTGAACCGATGCCCAGAGACACGCGATGATTGCGGCAACGACGACCCTCGAGCGCATACGTTCTCCGTTTATTTCCGAATGCCGAGACCGAGATAGATCACCGGCCGCAGAATGCTCCACCAATCGACGAATGGTCGCATTTTGGTGTACCCGAGCTGACGCGGCGGGTAAATCTTTGTCACCGGCACTTCCATGTGGCGATAGCCGAGCCGAATCGCTTGCAGGAGCAGGTACGGTTCGAGCTCGTACCGATCGAGCCACTCCTGCCGCCAGTCGATGCGGGGATCGCGGAGCAGCGCCGTCCGGAACGCGCGGAATCCATTCGTGCTCTCGGTGACGCGTTTCCGCGCGGCAAGCGAGAAGAGCAGCGGGTGCACGACGCGTGTCGCGAACACGCGATGCTGCGGCATGTTTCCGAAGCGGCCGCCGACGAGAAAGCGCGATCCCTGCACGAAGTCGGCGCGGCCTTCGACGATCGGATCGACGAGCGCAGGAACTTCGAGCGGGTCGTCCTTGTCGTTGCCAGCCTGCGTGACGAGGATGTCGTAGTTTTCGCGTATCGCGAAATCGAACACCGTCTTCATCGACGCGCCGACACCGCAGTTGGTCGCGTTCCTGATGACCAGCACGTTCGGTGGCAGCTCCTTCAACGATCCATCCGTCGACCCATCGTCGACGACCAGCAGATCGTAGCGCGCGCTCCTGCGGATGCCGCGCGAGCGTCCGGCGGATCTTGTCCGCTTCGTTGTAGGCGAAGGTCGCGACCAGAATGCGCGTGGCTATTTCCCTCCGTTGATCCGGCATCTCAGCAGCACGTAGAGCGCGTCCAGGCCGTCGATCCAGCGAATCTTCTTTCCCTCGTCTTGTCGCCGCGGCTGATACGCAATCGGCACCTCGCGGATGCGGCGTCCGGCGAGCAGCAGCTTCGCCGTCACCTCGGGTTCGAAGTCGAAGCCGACGCATCGCAGCGCGATGCCCGCCAGCGCATCGCGCCGGAACACCTTGAACCCCGTTTCCATGTCGGTGAGCCGCGCCCCGAAGAGCACGTTGGCGGCGAAGGTCAGGCCGCGGTTGGCGAGACGCGTCCGCAGGGAGATATTACGCTGTCCAAGCAGAAACCGCGATCCGTAGACGACGTCCGCCTCGCCGGCCAGGATCGGCGCGAGGAGCGCACCGTATTCGCGCGGATGGAGCTCGAGGTCGGCGTCCTGGATGAGCATCACGTCGCCGGTCGCATGCCGCAGCCCCAGCCGGATCGCGGCGCCTTTGCCGAGATTGATGGAGTGCTCGAAGACGCGCAGCCGCGGGTCGTTGCGCCAGCGGCTGCGCGTCGATCGCGCTCGGCGTCCCGTCGCTCGATCCGTCGTTGGCGACGATGATTTCCTTGTCGATGTCGCCGATGTCCACCGCGAAAATGCGCTCGATGACCTCGCCGATCGTCTGTTCTTCGTTGAACACCGGCACGATGACGGACAGCTTCAAGGCTCTCCTCGAGCGCTCAGCGCGATTCCGGCGAGCACGAGACCGGCGCCGGCGAGCAGCACCGGCGTCGGCGGCGCGTCCTTCACGATGAACAGCGAGAAAATGGTTGCGACGAGCGGCTCCGCGAAACAGCAGACGGCCGTGCGCGAAACGCCGGCGCGCGCGATGCCACGATACCAGAAGTAGAAGGGCACGATCGTGAACGCGACCGAGTTCACGGCCCCGAGCGCGGCGCTCCGAGTCAACCATTGCCGCGTCAGCCGAACCGAAGCGTGCTCAGAGCGCGCAGCACGACGATCAGCGGGACGGCGAGAATGGCCGCGACGATCCCTTGACCTTTGAGCACCGCCCACGCGCCGAGCCCCTGCTGCTGCAGCTGCGAGGACGCGATCGGCATGATGCAGAACAACAGAGCGGCAAAGGCGGCGAACACGGCCGCCGTGCTGAACGCGATCTGCGCGGCGCGCAGCTCACGAAAAATCAGCAGGTTGCCGACGAAGGCGAGGGCGAGATACAGCCAGCGCCGCCAGTTCAGCGGCCGCGCATCGGTCTGCAGGAAAGACGAGATGACCGGCACGACGACCGGCACGCACCCGTACGCGAGCCCGATGATCGCGACCGGGCCGCTGACGGCGCTCACGATATAAAGCAGTTCGTCGACGAGCAGCACCGCGCCGGAGAGCCACAAGGCGCCGCTCCGCCACGGCACCGGCGAGCGGACGAAGAGCGTAAGGATGCCGCCGACCGCCACGGTGCGCGCGATGGCTGTCATCGCAGGATCGATGCGAGCGGCTGCGAGCACGCTGCCGTAGCAGCCCCAGACGGCGAACGCGAGCGCGGTTTCCCACATGAGCGTGCTGAGAGGGACGCTCAGCGCGCCAGGACGTCGCGTATCAGCTGACGCAGTTCGCGCGGCGTGAACGGCTTGTGGAGCAGCACGACCTCGTGCTCGAGTCCGGTCACGTTCAAGGTCTCGTCGGTGTAGCCGGACATGATGATCACCGGCAGGCCGGGGCGCGAGGCCACGAGCGCGTTGGCGAGCTCGATCCCGCTCCGCCCCGGCATGATCGCGTCGGTCAGCAGCAGATCGATGTGGCCGTCGTGCCGCGAGGCGATCTCCAGCGCTTCCTCCGCCGATTTCGCGAGCAGCAGCTGGTACGGTTCGGCCTTCAACGTCGACGCGACGAGGTTGCGAACCGACGGCTCGTCTTCCACGATCAGCAGCGTCGCTGTGGTCGGGGCCGCTTTCGCGCTCGTCGATGGAGCAGCCGGCGCGGCGCGGCCGGGTGCGGCGGGCGGAAAGAACAGGCGGAACGTCGTGCCGCGGCCGACCTCGCTGTCGACGAAAATGAATCCGCCGCTCTGCTTCACGGTGCCGTACACCATCGACAGCCCGAGGCCGGTGCCCTTTGCCGACTTCCTTCGTCGTGAAGAACGGCTCGAAGATGCGCGCCTGCGTTTCGACGCTCATGCCCTGGCCGTTGTCCGCGACGCTGACGATGACGTAGCGTGCCGGGCGGCATCGGCGGATGCGCGCGTGCGAACGTCTCGTCGAGCTCTTCGACCGTCGTGTCGATCGTCAGTCGGCCGCCCGACGGCATCGCGTCTCGCGCGTTCACCGCCAGGTTGATGATCGCCTGCGCGAACTGCCCCGGGTCCGCGACGATCGGCGGCACGTCGGCGCCCACGCGTGTCTGCAGCTCGACGTCGTCTCCGATGCAGGCGCTCGAGCATGCGTCCAAGGCTCGAGATCGTCTCGTTCACGTCGAACACGCGCGGTTCGAGCAGCTGCTTCCGGCTGAACGCCAGCAGCTGCCGGGTGACGGACGCGGCCCGCTCGGCCGCGCGCCTGATTTCCTCGACGTCCAGCCGCGCGGACTGATCGGCCGTCAGCTCGCCGAGCGCAAGCTCCGCATAGCCGCCGATCGCCGTCAGCGCGTTGTTCAGATCGTGCGCGACGCCGCCGGCCAGCCGGCCGATCGCTTCGAGCTTCTGCGACTGGCGCAGCTGCTCCTCGAGCTGTCGGCGGTCGGTGCTGTCCTGAACGGTGCCGATCATCCGAACCGGCCGGCCCGCCGGCGTCGCGGACGATGTCGGCGCGCGCCTGGACCCATCGAACGGTGCCGTCGGTGCGGACGATCCGATATTCGATTTCAAACGCGTTGGCGCCGCTCGGCGTCCTGATCGAGCGCCGCTTTCACGGCGGCGCGATCGTCGGGATGCACGAGGTCGAGGAATGCGGCCGTGGTGCCGTCGAACGACCCGAGCGGCACGCCGAAGATGTTGATACGTCTCGTTGGACCAGCCGATTCGATTCGGTCCGCCGAGCTCGGCCACCCAGCTGCCGATGTGCGCGACTTCCTGCGCTTTTTCGAGAAACGCGCGGTACTGTGCGAGCGCCTGCTCGGTTCTCGCGGTCTGGCTCACGTCCCGGAAGCTCGCCACGACGCCGACGATTTCCGAACCGACGCGATGCGGCGCGACGAACCGTTCGAAAACACGTCCGTCCTTGAACTTCAGCTTGTCCAGCATTTCGCGCGAGGGGTCGCGCCATATCTCGCGCGATCTCGTCATCACGTCGTCGAAATCCTCCAGCTGATCGCGGAGCGCGGCGACGATCGCGTCGACGCCGCCGGACTCCACCAGGTCGCGCGTCAGGCCGAAGATCGTGAGGTATCGCCGGTTGTACCGAATGATCCGACGGTTCAGATCGACGACGAGGATCGCGTCGCGCGTCGACTCGAGCGTTGCTTCGAGCATCGCGACCGTTTCTTCGATGGCGGATCGTTCCATGGACGCGGCGTCAGTATGCCTTGGATCAGCGGCCAACAGTGTGAAGGGCCGCGATCAACGGGCGATCGTGTGAAGAAGTAGATTCGGCGCCTGCCCAGGATTCACGACGACGCCAGGTGTGGCAGCAGCGACGATCGCCTGCTTCACCTGTACCGCAGTGGCAGTTGGATGGCGTTGAAGATACACCGCGCCGACGCCGGCGACGAGCGGCGCGGCGTACGAGTCTCCGTCGGCGACGAAGGTTGCTGTGTCACCGAGATTGCCGGCGCCGGGAATCTGGATGCCCGGCGCGAAAAGCGTCAGCCCCGGTCCGTAGCCGCTCGTCGCCGGCGCATCGGTCCGCGACGTCGAGCCGACGACGACCGCCTCGCTCACGCGCTGCGGCGAGAAGCGCGGTCACGTTGTCGACGCCGCCGGCCGACAGCACGTACAGAAACCCTGCCGCGATCGATCGCCGCACCGCGTCGTCGAGCGCCGTGTCGGCGGTTTGCCACCGCGCGGGGCTGATGTTGACGATGCCCGGATGGCGTCCGTGCGCGGTGATCCAGTCGACGGCGCGCACCGCCGCTGCGAAGTCTGTTCGCGTCGTGCCCGTGCACGGGAGGATGCGGAGCGCGTGCAGCCTGACGGCCGGAGCCGACCCGAACGTCCGGCCGCCGAGGATGCTCGCGACGTGCGTGCCGTGCCCTTTCGAATCGGGCACGTCGCAGTCGTCCGCGACCGGGCTGCCAGGATTTCCAGTCGTGAAGTCGCCGATCCAATCGGCGCGACCGCCGAACTCGCGATGGCTCTTCCGAATGCCGGTGTCGATCACGTACGCGTGGACACCGGCGCCGTTTCCCTCATGGGCGAATCGTCCGTCGAGCGGCAGTGCGCGCTGATCGATCCGGTCCAGATTCCACGGCACGCTTTCGGCGGCGAGGCCGCGGCGCCAGGCGATCGCAAGCCCGCTCACAGCGACCAACCGATGCGTCGGCACGTCAGCGTGACCCAGCCACCAGCCACCAGCCACCAGCCACCAGATCGTCCTACCCGAACGTCTGCCAGGCCCGGGTCAGGTAGTCGCCCATCGTCAGCGTCAGCAGGATGCCGAGCCAGAAAAGGGCGCCGATGACGACGGCGTGGGTCAGCCGCGTGCTGTATTTCACGTGCATGAAGAACAGCACGACGATGGTCGCCTTGAACACCGCGATGGCGAGCGCGACGACGGTGTTGAACGGGCCGAGATCGAAATAGGCGATGCGCCACGTGAGAAGGGTGCCGGCGATCAGCACCGCGAAGATCGTGTAGTAGGTCCGCGTCGGGACGATGTGTTCGCTCATGGCTCAGTGCACGTGCCGGCCGATCAGGTACAGCAGCGGGAACAGGAAGATCCACACGATATCGACGAAGTGCCAGTAGAGCCCGGCGACCTCGATCGGGTTGTAGTAGTCCGGCGTGATGATGCCGCGATAGCTCCACCACAGCATCACCGACATGATGCCGAGGCCGATGATCATGTGCAGGGCATGCAGCCCGGTCATCAGGAAGTACAGCGAAAAGAAGATCTGCGCGTGCGCCGCGTACTCGGCTTCGAATTGAAAGCCGGCGTCCGGGCACGTGGTGCTCCTCGAACTCGGTGTAGTACTCGAAGGCCTTGATGCCGAGGAACACGCATCCGAGCAGCATCGTCGCGGCGAGCAGCATCATCAGCAGACGTCGCTCGCCCGTCTGCGCCGCATGAACGGCGAGCGCCATCGTCAGGCTGCTGGTGATGAGGACGCACGTGTTCAGCGTGCCGGCCCAGACGAGCAGTCTCGCGGCTGCCGGCGGCAAACGCCAGCGGATACCAGTTCCGGTAGACCAGGTAGACGAGAAACAGGCCGCCGAAGAACAGCACTTCGGTGACGAGGAAGACCCACATGCCGAGGGTTGCCGCCTCTTTCTGCTGTCCGAGGTCGTCGAACTGGTGCGCGAGCGGACCGTGGTGATCCGATCGCGAGTGATGTATCAGGCAACGCGACCCTCCACCTGCGCGCTGGTAGTCGTACGCGTCCCAGGTGACGATCGGCGTCTCGGCGAAATTCTCGGTCGGCGGCGGCGACGTGGTCATCCATTCGAGGCCGACGGCGCCCCACGGATTGTCCGACGCGAGCCGGCCGTAGCGCAGCGACCACAGGAGATACGCGAGCGGAATCAGGTAGCCGACGCCGAGAATCGACGCGCCTGCCGACGACAACACGTTCAACACCTGGAATTCCGGCGGATACGCGTGGTAGCGCCGCGGCATGCCCAGATAGCCGAGCACGAACTGCGGAAAGAACGTGAGGTTGAAGCCGAGAAAGATGATGCCGGCGGCGATCTTCGCGAGGAATTCGTTGTAGAGCCGTCCGCTGATTTTCGGCCACCAGTAGTGCAGGCCGCCCATGTAGCCCATGATGGCGCCGCCGACCATGATGTAGTGGAAATGCGCGATGACGAAGTACGTGTCGGTGACGTGCACGTCGATCGCGATCGCCGCGAGAAACAGACCCGTGAGCCCGCCGATCGTGAAGAGCCCGATGAAGCCGATCGCGTAGAGCATCGGCGTGTCCCACGAAATCGAACCCTTGTACATCGTCGCCGTCCAGTTGAAGACCTTGACGGCGGACGGGATGGCGACCATGAAGCTGAGGATCGAGAAGATCATCGCCGCGTAGACCGACTCGCCGGCGACGAACATGTGATGGCCCCAGACGAGGAAGCCGAGCACCGCGATCGCGAGGCTCGCGAAGGCGACGAAGGAGTAGCCGAAGACCTGCTTGCGGCAGAACGCGGCCACGAGCTCGCTGACGACGCCCATCGCCGGCAGCACCATGATGTAGACCGCCGGGTGCGAGTAGAACCAGAACAGGTGCTGCATCAGCACCGGATCGCCGCCCCGTGCCGGGTCGAAGAAGCCGAAGTGGAACAGCGCGCTCCGCCGCGATCAGCAGCAGCGTGATCGCGATCACCGGCGTGCCGAGCACGATGATCAGGCTCGTGGCGTACATCGACCAGAGAAAGAGCGGCATCCGGAACCACGTCATGCCGGGCGCGCGCATCCGATGGATCGTGACGATGAAGTTGAGGCCGGTCAGGATCGACGAGAAGCCGGTGATGAAGATGCCGAGCGCCGCCGGGATGACTTTGCGTGGTCGACGCGACCGTGCTGAACGGCGTGTAGAACGTCCACCCGGTGTCGACGCCGCCCGAGACGAGCGCGTACAGCGTGAACAGGCCGCCGAGCACGTAGATGTACCAGCTCGCCAGGTTCAGCTTCGGGAAGGCGAGGTCCTTCGCGCCGATCATGAGCGGGACGAGGAAGTTGCCGAGCGTTGCGGGAATCGACGGGATCAGGAAGAAGAAGACCATCACGATGCCGTGCATCGTGAACAGCTTGTTGTAGGTATCGTCGGACACGAGGTCGCCGGCGGGCGTGGCGAGATCGAGCCGGATCAACACGGCAAACGCGCCGCCGATGAAGAAGAAGAACGTGATGGACGCGAGATAGAGCAGCGCGATGCGTTTGTGGTCGCGCGTCAGCAGCCACGACTTCACGCCGAAGCCATCGTTCAGGTAGTGATGGGGTGGAGAGAGGACTGTGCTGGACATGTTCTAGTTCTTCATCACTTCTTCTTGATCGTTGGCGTGTTCTCGCCCGGCGCGGGCGCGCTCGGCTCCGGCCGCGCCGTCGGCACCTCCGGCTGCGTCTTGAGCGACTTCACGTACTCGATCAGCTCGAGCAGCTGCTCCTCGCTGACGAGCCCCTGAAAGGTCGGCATGATCGGCTGGTAGCCGGCGGCGATCTTCGCGCTCGGCAGCAGGATCGATTCGCGGACGTAGGCTTCATCGACGACCGATGGTTTCGCCGCTCTGCAGCGTGACGGTCTTTCCGAAGAGACCCTGCAGCACGGGTCCGCGCCCCTGCGCGTCGGGACGATGGCAGGTGTTGCACGCGAGATCGGCGAAAAGCTTTTCGCCCGCCGACGCGAGCGACCCTTCCGGCGCTCCGCCGCTCAGCCACGCCTGATAGTCGTTCGGATCCATCACGACGATCTCGCCGATCATCCCCGAGTGCCGCGTGCCGCAGTACTCGGCGCAGCAGCAGGTGATAGCGGCCCGGTTTGGTCGCCTCGAACCAGATGCTCACGTAGCGGCCGGGCATCACGTCCGCTTTGACGCGGAACTCCGGTATGAACACGTCGTGGATGACGTCCTCGGACGTGGCGATCAGCTTCACGGCGCGACCGACCGGCACGTGGCAGCTCGTTGATCTCGCGCTGGCCGTCGAGGTGCTGGAACTTCCACATCCACTGCTTGCCGACGACGTACACGTTCAGCGTTTCGTCGGGCGGGTGCGCCATCGCGAAGTAGACGCTCGCGCCCCAGACGAAGATCACCATCGTGATCAGGAACGGCACGACCGTCCAGGTGATCTCGAGCGCCAGGCCGCCGTGAATCGCGACGCCGATGCTCTCGGGGCTGCGCCGCCGGTATTTCACGGCGTAGTACACGATCAGCCCGGCGATCAGGGCGGAGAAGAAGAACGGCGACGGCGAGCAGAAAGAAGTAGAGCGCGTCGACACGTCCGGCCATCGTGGACGCGCTTTCGGGAAAGAGCGGAGTGCCGGGAAACATGAAACAGGTTCTCTAGGTTCTCGGGGTTCTCTGGGTTCTATCCCTGCGAACCATGATGACGATGAACGACCCGAGCGCGAGCACGGTCGCGAGGCCGGCGAGCGCGCAGCGTGCGCATGATCGCCAGGCCGTAGCGTCCGGTCGTCGGGTCGTAGTGATAGCAGTAGAGCAGCAGCGCATCGACGGCGTTGCCGACTTTTCCCGCGGACGCCTCGACGATCGCGTAGCGCAGATCGCGCGGACCGTACTCGATGCCGAAGAGATAACGCGCGAGCCGACCGTCCGGCGTGAGCACGATGACGCCGGTCGGGTGCGCGAACTGCTGCGTCTCCTTGTCCCACACGTAACGGAATCCGGCGGCCTTCGTGAGCCGCGCGATCGAGGCCTGATCGCCGGTCAGAAAGTGCCACGCCTCGCGCCGCGCCGGGATGCTCGATAGCGCTCGAGGTACACGGCCTTCTTCGCCGTCGCCGTCGCCGGCGTGTCGCGCGGGTCGAAGCTGACGGTGACGATCTCGAAATCGGTGCCCGGGTTCGAGCGACAGCACGGCGAGCGCGCTCGCGAGCCCGTTGATCACCTGGGTGCAGAGCATCGGGCAGTTGTAGTACGCAAACAGCAGGACGACCGGCCGCTGGCCGAAGTAGTCGCCGAGACGAACGGTGCGGCCCGCCTCGTCGAGGAACGTGGTGTCGAGCGGCACCGGCTGATCGAGGTTCTGGTCGAAGCCGATCTCGCGCAGCGGCGCCGGAACCGCGGCCGCGGGCATTCCAGGCGCGCGCTTGTAGCCCACGGTGGCCCGCCCGCAAGCTGCGCATACGCGGGGACGCAGACCGACCACGCAATGCACACGGCGGCCACAAGGTGTGCGACGCGTTTCATTTGGTCTGCCCCTGTCGAACCGGCAGCCCGCGCTGGAGCGTCAGCTTCATCGCCTCGTCGATCGGGATGTGCACGATGCCGTTGTTCCTGTCCACCCAGCCGTATCCGTTCAGGATCGCGTCTTCGCTCGCGCGCAGGTCGCGCAGATCCTCGCGCGGGTTCGTCTGCAGCCGAGGCTCGGGCGGCACGCGATGCTCCTGGCCGACGGCGAGCGGATACTGCGGCGTCCTGGCGACGCCTCGCGGCCGTTGAAGTACATGAACAGCAGCCAGATCATGAAGTGGATCAGCACCGCCGCGAGCGAACAGGCCGATGCCGAACGCGAACACGCCGCGGATGTTGATGTCGCTCGTCTCGTGATGCGTCGTCGGATTCTGCGCATCGCTGCCGTGCGCCGCCGTGCCTGGGTAATGGGTCTCTGCCATGTTCGCGAGATCTAGTGCGCCGTCGACGGCCGCTCGCCGCCGCGGATGATCGAACCGAGCGCCTCGTCGAATTGCGGATCGTGCACTGGCAGGATGGCGCGGCCGCGCAGCTGCCGCACGAAGCATCCGAGCCAGATCGACGCGAGGGCGAGCGTCAGCACGACGTCCAGCCAGCTGACGTAGAGCCGGTCGTGGAATGCCGGCGCGATGAGCCAGAACAGATCGATGACGCGGATCACGAGGAACGCCACGGCGAGCTTCCCGATCAGATCGGCCTGCCGCTTCACCGTGCGCGACAGCAGCAGGACGAACGGCACGCGCGAAATGAAACAGGATCGAGCGTGAGGCCGATCAGCCGCCAGCTCGAGTCGAGGCGGTGCTGGTACCACGCGATCTCGGCCGGGAGATTGCCGGCCCAGATGATCAGGTACTGCGAGAAGGAGAAGTACGCCCACAGCATCGTGAAGGCGAGCAGCAGGTTGCCGAGATCGTGAAAGTGCGCCGGCACGACGATGCGGTCGAGCGGCGGGCGTCGGCTGAGCCAGACGAGCACGACGATCAGGAACGCGAGCGCCGAGAGCCCCTGGCCGCCGAGAATGAGCGCGCCGTAGATCGTCGAGTACCAGTGGGGCTCGAGCGACATCAGCCAGTCGAACGACGCGAAGGTGATCGTCAGCCCGTAGGCGACGAGGCCGCCGGCGCTCAGCTTCTGCATCCGCCGCGCGATGCGCGGATCGGCGGTGCGGTCCTGCTCGAGCGACCACGCGTTCAGAAAGTACGCGGTCAGGTTCCAGACCAGGAAGTACAGGGCCGCGCGTCCGATCCAGAACGGCACGTTCAGGTACAGGTGCTTGTGCTGGAGCGCTTCGTCGCGCGCGACGATGTCGGCGTGGGTCCAGAGTACAGGTGCGACATGCCGAGCACGATCGGCAGGAACAGCAGCCGTCATCACCGGCAGCACGCGCGACGCGGCGCCGATCGGCCGGCGGATCACGACGCCCCACGCGCCGCCCGACAGCTGGTGCATCATGCCGAGCGCGAGGCAGCCGAGCGTGACGCCGAGGCAGAACATGTAGGCCATCAGGTACGACTGGAAGAACTGCGTCGGATTCGATGACCAGCCGACGAGCGACAGCAGCGCGAGCACGCCGCCCGCCAGCAGGAGCCGTCGCTGATGGCGCGCGAGCTCCGGGAATGGCGACGTCGGCCGTCTCGCGGAACGCCGTCACTGCAGTTTCTCCCGCTGGTCGGCCGGCACGTCCGCGACCGTGGCGTGCTCGCTCAGCTGCAGCGCGCGAACGTACGCGACGATCGCCCAGCGATCTTCGACCTTGATCTGCGCCGCGTAGTCGGGCATCGCGCCGAACCCGTTCGTCATCACGTCGAAGAAGTGTCCGATCGGCGCGGCGCGCAGCCGATCGTCGTGATACGACGGCGGATGCCGATAGCCGCGGCGCACGACCATCCCGTCGCCGAGTCCGGTGCGGCCGTGGCACGGCGAGCAGTAGATGTTGAAGCGCTCCTGGCCGCGCGCCATCACGCCGGTCGTCGATTGGAAACGGAAATTCGTCGCGTCGGCGCCGTTGACCTTGCCGGTATACAGCAGCGTGTCCTCGTGCAGCTGTCCGCGTGCGACGGTGCCCGGCACCGAGCGGCCGCGCCGATCGATCGTCGGCAAAGAACGACGACTCGCGCAGCGGGATGTACTTCGGCTGGTCGTGCATGTCCTGCCGGCAGGCGGTTCCCAGCGCGAGCACCGCAGCAGCGACCAACAGCGGCGTGCGACGAACAGCTCGACCACGCGCTCTCCGTGTCCTCGTGGTGGAGCTTCGAGACAGCACGTCGGAGAGAAGCGACGCTAATCCGCAACGGTGGTCACCTCGCGCGGGTTGAGCGTCTCGAGAAACGACCGCGTGCCTTCGAGCTCGAACTTCGCGTCCTTCGATTCGATCACGAGGAAGAATCGATTGCGGCTGGCGAGCGCGAACCGCGGCACGTTGAAGACCGGGTGATACGGCGTCGGCAGCCCGTTCAAGCGCGAGCATGCCGAGCACCGCCGACAGCGCCGCCGCGAGAATCGTGCACTCGAACGTCACCGGGATGAACGCCGGCCAGCTGTGGAACGGCCGCCCGCCGACGTTGATCGGGTACGTGATGGCGGCAATCCAGTACTGCAGGTAGTAGCCGCCGAGGCCGCCGCAGCAGGCCGCCGATGAGCACGATGAGCGGCAGCTTCGAATGAGGCGCGCCGAGCGCTTCGTGCAGCTCTTCGATCGGAAACGGCGAATACGCGTCCATCTGCCGGTAGCCCTCGTGATACGCGCGGTAGGTCGCCGCCACGAGCGCGTTCGGATCGTCGAATTCGGCCATCAGGCCGTAAATCGCTGGGCGCGTCGCCATCTACGTCGTCCTCAAATCCTCGTCGACCTTCGCCGCGGGCAGAATCGTCCGCATCTCGAAGATCGAAATCATCGGCAGGAAGCGCAGGAACAGGAACAGCAGCGCCACGAACAGTCCGATCGTGCCGAGGAACGTCGACCAGTCCCAGAACGTCGGCGCGTACATGCCCCACGCCGAGGGCAGGAAGTCGCGGTGCAGGCTCGTGACGACGATCACGAACCGCTCGAGCCACATGCCGACAGTTGATCACGAGCGCGATGCAGAACAGGAGCGGCACGTTCATCCGCACGCGCTTGAACCACAGCACCTGCGGCATCAGGATGTTGCACAGGATGAGCGATCCAGTACGCCCAGCCAGTACGGGCCCGTCGCGCGGTTGCACGGCACGAACATCTCGAACTTGTCGGCGCTGTACCACGCGATGAACGCCTCCGTCAGGTACCCGTAGGCGACGATCAGCCCGGTGACCAGCATCACCTTGGCCATGTTCTGCAGATGGCGCATCGTGATGAAGTCCTCGAGGCCGTACGCCGCGCGGATCGGGATCGCCAGCGTCAGCACCATCGCGAAGCCGGAGTAGATCGCACCGGCGACGAAGTACGGCGGAAAGATCGTGCGTGTGCCAGCCGGGCAGGATGCGCGATCGCGAAGTCGAAGCTGACGACGGTGTGGACCGAGACGACGAGCGGCGTCGCGAGCCCGGCGAGCAGCAGGTACGCCGTTTCGTAGCGGTGCCAGTGCCGCGCCGAGCCGCGCCAGCCCATCGCCAGCATGCCGTAGATCACGCGGCCGACGCGCGATCTGCGCGCGATCGCGCAGCGTCGCGAGATCGGGAATCAGCCCGACGAACCAGAAGAGCAGCGACACCGTGGCGTACGTCGAGACCGCGAACACGTCCCACATCAGCGGGCTGCGGAACTGCGGCCAGATCGTCATCGTGTTCGGGTACGGGAACAGCCAGTACGCGAGCCACGGACGCCCCAGGTGCAGGACCGGGAACAGTCCCGCGCAGGCGACCGCGAAGAGCGTCATCGCCTCGGCGAAGCGGTTGATCGACGTCCGCCACGTCTGCTTGAGCAGCAGCAGGATCGCGGAGATCAGCGTGCCGGCGTGGCCGATGCCGATCCACCAGACGAAGTTGACGATCGCGAATCCCCAGCCGACGGGAATATTCACGCCCCAGATGCCGACGCCCTTCACGAACAGGTAGGCCATCGACGCGAACAGCACGTTCGTGAAGAAGAAGGCGATCAGGAATCCGAACCACCAGCCAATCGGCGTCTTGCGGGCGAGGACGATCGAGCTGATCTTGTCGGTGACCGATGCCGAACGTATGCCCTGGCGCGATCACGGGCGGCACGCCGCTGCCGACGACCGCGGCGTTCGGATCTTCGATCGGTGCGAGGCTGTCGGCCACGGCTATTCGCCCAGCTCCGGATTCGCGTTCCGGATCGCCGCCAGATACGTCGTCCGCGGCCGCGTGTTGAGCTCGCCGAGCAGCGCGTAGTTGCGAACTGTCTTCTTGCAGCTGCGCCACGCGGCTGTTCGGGTCGTTGAGATCGCCGAACACGATCGCATCGGCGGGGCACGTCTGCTGGCACGCCGTCTTGATCTCGCCGTCCTCGATCGCGCCGGTCCTCCTTCTCGGACATCGATCTTGCGCTCGTTGATCCGCTGCACGCAGTAGGTGCACTTCTCCATCACGCCGCGGCTGCGCACGGTGACATCCGGATTCCGTCCGAGCTTGAGGCTCGGCGTGTTCCAGTCCTGATAGAGCAGGAAGTTGAAGCGGCGAACCTTGTACGGGCAGTTGTTCGAGCAGTAGCGCGTGCCGACGCAGCGGTTGTACACCATGTCGTTCAGCCCTTCGTGGCTGTGCACGGTCGCGCCGACCGGGCAGACGACCTCGCACGGCGCGTTTTCGCACTGCATGCAGGGCACCGGCTGAAAGTACGTCTCCGGATTTTCGCATGGGCCCGCGATAGTAGCGGTCGAGCCGGATCCAGTGCATCTCGCGGCCGCGCAGCACCTGTTCCTTGCCGACGACCGGGATGTTGTTCTCCGACTGGCAGCCGACGATGCAGGCGTTGCAGCCGATGCAGGAGTTGACGTCGATCGCCATTCCCCACTTGTAGCCTTCGTACTTGAACTCGGGATACAGCGTGATCGTCCTCGGCGGCGTTTCGTCCTTCTCGTGCACCGACTTCGGATCCCTGATGAACTCGTCGCGTGTGACCGCACGAACGAGATTCCGCCCCTCCATCAGGTGGTGATACTGCGTGCACGCGAGCGGATATGTCGTGCCGACCGGCACGACCTCGAGGCCGCCGCCGAAATCCATCGCGTCCGACGTGCGGAGCGCGTTGGCGTTGAAGCCAGCGCCCTCCGCGACGCGGCCGGCGCGCGTTCGCCCGTACCCGAGGTGCACGGTAACCGCATCGTCGGGATGGCCGACGACGACGAAAGCGGCGCCGCGAACCGCGCGGCCTTTGTAGCGCAGCTCGACGACGTCGCTCGTAATCTGGCCGTGCTCGCCGCCTTGCATCGCCGGCTCGCCGCCGATCTTCAGCCGCGCCGCCGTGGCGGGGCTCGACAGCACGGCGTTGTCCCACGTCAGCTTCGTGATCGGCTTCGGCAGTTCCTGGAGCCATCCGTTGTTGGCGAAGCGGCCGTCGAGAATCGATGGATCGTTCCGGAAGATCAGCTCGAGGTCTTGGGCGGGCGAGGTCGAGGACGTCCGGCTAAAGCCGGACGCTACGTTGCCGACATTGCCGGACCCGACGTGCCGGACCCAGCCCTCACGTTCTTGGGGCCGAACGCGGTGTCTGGAATCACGCCGTCGTGAAGCCAATGGCGCCAGCGCGCCTCGAACTCGGGATTCGGTGCACCGGGCGCCGACTGTGGGCGTGCCGCGCCGGGTCCCGGCATGTGCGCCATCCAGTACTCGCGGACGATGTCGTACGAAGAGCGCTCGGGGCGGTCGGTCATCACCGCCAGGAGCTCGTGAGCGGACTTGCCTCCGTAGAGCGGAGCGATCAGCGGCTGAACGATCGAGACGGTGCCGTCGTAGCCGCGCGCGTCGCTCCACGCTTCGAGAAAGTGCGCTTCCGGAATCTGCCAATGACAGAGCGCCGACGTCTCATCGTCGTACAGGCTGAGATGCGCGCGAAGCTGTACCTTGCCCATCGCGTCGGCGAACTTCAAATCAACAGGCGCTGTGAATACAGGATTGCCGCCGACGATCAGCAGAAGGTCGACGTGGCCCGCGTTCATGTCGGCGACGAGCTCGCGCAGCGAGCCGAGCTGATCGACCGGCTCGGCTTCGACGGGATCGGTATAGATCAGCGTGGCGCCGACGTTGCCGAGCGCCTGGTTCATCGCGTGCGCGAGCGCGTGGACCGCGGCGGTTGGCCGTCTCCGGCGATCACGAGCGATCGCCCGCGATGCGCCTGCAGATCCTTGGCGACAGCATCGATGAATTTCATCTGGGCGGGATTGAGCGTGCTCGCAGGCTAAAGTCCTGCGCTACAGTCCTGCCGCTCCAGCCCCTCCACCGAGTCGGCTCGCGAGCTGTCGCGCGGCAGCTTCCACCTGGCTCGCCTTCAGGCCGAGACGATGATCGGCGCGGGCGCCGGTCGGCGTCGGCATCGACTCGATCGCGTACAGGCGATTCATGTGCGCGGCGTCTTCGGGACGGCGCCGCGCGGCGAAATCGCGCGCGTAGCGCAGGCTGCCTGGGCCGCACGACAGGAAGTCGGCGTCGAGCGCGACGATCACGTCGGCCTGGTCGAAGCGGTACTGCGCGTCGACGTACTGGCCGAAGGCGAGCTTCGAACCGCCGCGTGCGTTTTCGCGGCTCGCCGGGTCCCACTGATGCCATTTCGCGCGACGGAAACCGCGCGAGGATGTCGCGGATCTGTGCGGCCAGTGTCGGGGATGAGACCGATTCGGTCAGGATGCGAATGCCGGCGCCGGCGAGCGGCTGCTGCGCGGTGACGGCCGCGCGAATCGCCCCGAGAAACGCCGACCACGGGCGGATGTCGCCGAGATTCGTCAGCGTCTGCGCGCGGTCCGGGTCGTAAAGGCCGAGCACCGACGCCTGCGCGAACACGTCGGCGGCGCCGAGGCTGCCCGGGTGCAGCGGATTGCCTTCGATCTTTGTGGGACGCCCTTCGTGGCTCTCGACGAGCAGGCCCGTCGCCGACGCCGCCGACGGTCATCGCCGTGGCGAAGAAGAGCGGGCGCCCGGGGATGATCTCTTCCGGCTGCCGGACGTACGGGACGATCTTCTCTGCCGGCTGCCGCGTGCACGCGTTGAACGCCGGCGAGCGCCAGCGACGCGCCCATCAGTTTGAGGAACGTGCGGCGGGCGACCGGATCGGTGATCGCGTCGATTTGCGAGGGAAACTCGTTATGCAGAAATTCCGCGAAACGCCGGATCGTCGGCGTGCTCGTCGAGCGTCCGCCACAGTCGGACCGGGAGTCGCTGTGGCTTCATCGGTGGCACGTCGAACAGCTCGTCAGCTTCTGGATGCTGTATTCGGCGACGAGGCGCTTGCCGAGCTCCATCTGGTTCGCGGGTGGCTCATAGTCCACGCTGAAGACTGCGTCGCGCGGCCGCACGTACTTCTCGGGCTCGCGGTGGCAGTCGAGGCACCACTCCATCTGCAGCGACTGTTCCTGCCGCATCAGCGGCATGCGATCGACCGGGTCCGTGGCACGTCGTGCAGCCGACGCCCTTGTTGACGTGGATGCTGTGGTTGAAATAGACGAAGTCGGGCAGGTCGTGGACCCGCGTCCACTCGATCGAGCGTGCCGGTGCGGAAGCTCTCGCGGACCGGCTCGAGAAACGGGCTGTTCGAAAAAATCTGCGAGTGGCAGTTCATGCACGTCTTGGTCGGCGGGATGCCGGCGAACGAGGAATCCTCGACCGACGTGTGGCAGTAGCGGCAATCGATGCCGTTGCCGGCGACGTGGCGCTCGTGGCTGAACTGGATCGGCTGCTCGCGGGCGACGTGGGCTTCGGTGACCCACGGCGAGCGATTCACTTCGGCGAAGAGGCCGAGGAGACCGGCGATGAAGAAGACCGCGCCGAAGATGCTGACGCGCGCGATCGTGTTGGCGCTGCGATGAAAGATCTGCGACATCGGTCTACAGACAAGCGCGCATCGAGTAGACGAACCCTTCGAGCTTACTCTTTTCTCTGCGCGGACGCCCGGCTACATTTTGTGAATTATTTCACGTAGCTGTCAAATTTCTTAGCAACCAGCCCGGCTTTGGAGGGTTGAGCTAGCGGGTCGGCGAGATCTGTCGATCGGCGCCGGGATCGCCCGGCGCCTTTTCCCACACGTAGTTACGGCCCATCGCGTACTTCTCGAACCATTCCAGCTCGGCGTTCGCTTTGAAGAGCTTGTGCCGCAGCTCGCTCCACTGATGTCCTTCGCGCTCCGCGACGAACAGACGCGTGGGGACACCGTTGGATTTCAGCGCGCGGAACATTTCGAGCGATTGCGCTTCAGGGACGCGGGTGTCGTTCTCGCCGACAAAAAACAGCGTCGGCGTTTTCGCGTTGGCGACGTACTTCAGCGGCGAGTTCTCCCAGTAAACGTCGATCGGCGCGTTCTTCTGCCACGGCGTGCCGCCGAAGATCATCGTGCGGTTCGCGCGCACATCGCTCTGCGCATACATCGATATCCAGTTCGACACGCCGGCGCCGGCCGATGCCGCCTTGAACCGATCGGTGAAGGTGATCAGCTTGTTCGTCAGCGTCCCGCCCGCGCTCCAGCCCATCGCAACCAGCCGATCGGGATCGGCGATACCTCGTGCGATGAGCGCGTCGATGCCGGCGAGGACGTCGAGGTGCTGATTGCGGAAGTATCCGCCGACGAGATCGCGCATGAACGCGTTGCCGTAGCCGATGCTCCCGCGGTAGTTCGGACGGAACACCGCGTAGCCTTTGCCGGCGAGCACCGGGAAGTAGTTGAACGCCGTGTCGACGCCGGCGCCGTAGTGATCGGCTTCCTGCGGACCACCGTGCATCTGCACGACGAGCGGATACCGTTTTGCCGACTCGTAATTGATCGGATAGATCAGCAGCCCGTCGATCGTGGCGCCGTCGGCGCCTTTCCATTCGACGCGCTCCTGGCGCGGCACGTAGAACTTGCGGTCGAAATCGTCGAAGAGGCCGGTGACGCGAACCGCCGGGCCGCTGCCAACGGGCAGCACCCAGATGTCGCCGTACCGACTCGGCTCGTCGAGCTGAAATACCGCCTTGCCCGCCCGCGGCTCGTAGCTGAACGCCACCGATGGCGTCGGCGGGATCGTGTGCCGGCCGTCGGTGAGCTGTTTGAGCGATCGCGCGCTCGGGTCGACCTGAAAGACCTCGCTGTGGAGGCCCATGTTGATCACCGCGACGACCGAGCGGCCGTCGGCCGACCAGGTCGCGCGCTCGAAGGAGTGCGCGCCGTCGGGGAACACCGGCGACGGCTCGCCCCGGCCGTCCGCCGCGACGGTGAAGAGGTTCGCTTCGTAGTACGGTTCGAACCGCGTGTTCATGCCCGCGAGAAACAGGACGCGGCTGTTGTCGGGCGACAGCTCGGGTTCTTCTTCGGCGACGAGGTTGTGCGTGAGGACGCGCGCATTCTCGCCGTTCGCGTCCATCACCCACACCTCACCGCGGTAGACATCTCCGAAGAGCGGCGTCGGCGCCCGTTCGGCGGCGATCTTCGTGCCGTCGCGCGACAGGCGGTACGACACCATCGATAGATCGCCCGAGGTGATCTTCTGCTCGGCGCCCGTCGCCACCACGACTTTCCAGAGGTGCCGATGCCTGAACGTCTCCTCGACGGCCGACACATCGTCTCTCGTTCGTTCGCGCTCACGTGCCTCGGGAGCAACCGGATCGGTGGCGAGGAAATAGACCGCAGTGCCGTCGGGTGACCACGTCGGCGAGAACACGGCGGTCGCGTGCTTCGTGAGCTGGCGCGCTTCGCCGCCGCTTGCCGGCATCAGCAAGAGCTGGCCCGCGCGGTCGAACAGGATCGTTCGCGCATCGGGCGAGATGCGCGTGCCCGGCACTTCGCCGCCTTCGCTGAACGTCAGGCGAACGGGCGCGCCTCCGGCCGTGTCCTGGCGCCACAGGTTCCACACGACGCGGTTCGCTTTCCAGTCCGCGTGGCTTTGAAGGTAAACGACGAATCGGCCATCGGAGCGAGAGTTGCGGCTCGAGAGCGCGGGGCAGCTCGTTCAAATCGACGAGCGACATCGGCCGCGGCGCGTCGGCGCCGATCGTGACCGCCGAGACGACTGCGCAGGCGGCCACAGTGAACAAGATGACACGCGGGCGAAACAGGCTATGAAACATGCGATTTTTCCGGTGCGGCGCCGCCCTCAGTTATGACATCGTAGTGAGAGCCTATCTCTCTTATCGTGAGCAGGGGAAAAAGCATGAGAAATCGCCGAATCGCCGCCTGTTTCGTGCTCTCGCTGCTCGCTGCTGCACCCGCCGTCGCCCAGGCCAGGAGCGCGTTTCCGGCGCCCGTCGAGGGCGACTATACCGCGCGCGATTTCAAATTCGGGACGGGCGAAACCCTTCCTGCGCTGAAGCTCCATTATCGGACGGTCGGGACGCCTCAGCGCGATGCCGCTGGCGTGGTGCGCAACGCAGTGCTGATTCTGCACGGCACCGGGGGCACAGGCCAGGGATTTCTGAGTCCCGACGTTTGGCGGCGAGCTGTTCGGCGCCGGCCAGCCTCTCGACGCCACCCGGTATTTCATCGTGCTGCCTGACGGCATCGGTCACGGGAAGTCGACCAAGCCAAGCGACGGAATGCACGCGCGGTTTCCGAAATACACGTACGACGACATGGTCCGCGCGGAGCATGAGCTCCTCACCGACGGTCTCAAGGTCGGCCATCTGCGTCTGGTGCTTGGCACGTCCATGGGCGCGATGCACTGCTGGGTCTGGGGCGAGATGTTTCCGGACTTCGTCGACGGTCTGGTGCCGCTCGCGAGCGCGCCGACACAAATCGCCGGCAGAAATCGCGTGATGCGCAAGATGATCATGGATTCGATCACCAATGACCCGCACTACGACCACGGCGACTACACCGAGCAGCCTCGCGAAGGCCTCATCGGCGCGATCAATCTTCTGATGATGATGACGAGCAGTCCGCTCCAGTGGCATAAGAACGGGCCGACGCACGATGCGGCCGACAAATGGTACGAGGATCAGATCCGCACGCGTCTGGCGTCCACCGACGCGAACGACATGCTGTACCAGTTCAACGCGTCGCGTGACTACGACCCATCGCCGAATCTCGAGAAGATCAAAGCGGCCGTCCTGGCGATCAACTCGGCCGACGATGTGGTGAATCCGCCGGAGCTGGGGTTGATGGAGAAGCTGATGCCGCGCGTCAAACGCGGCAAGTACATTCTCATTCCGACGAGCGATCAAACGCGCGGCCACGGCACCCACTCGATTCCCGCGATCTGGGGGCATTACCTCGCGGACTTTCTCGACGAGCTCGGCTCGCGGTCCGAGTGGTAGCGGAGAGGATGCGATCGTGAGCGACCGCAAGTATCGCCAGCGCGGTTATCAGGACGACTCGCGGGATCGTGAGCCCAAACGCGACAAGCCGGCTGCAGCTCCGCCGGTGCAACGGGCTCCGGGCCGCCAGCTGCAGGACGAGCGTGGTCCCAAGACGCCGAATCTCATGGCGTCGCACGAGGTGTTTCGCTGTTCGCGATGCGGGAACCGCCTCGCGACGCCAGTCGAGCTGGACGCCAAATGCTCGCGCTGCGGCGTCGAACTGCACTCGTGCATTCAGTGCGCCTCGTTCGATACCAGCGCGCGGTTCGAGTGCTCCCAGTCCGCGCTCACCGCGCGCGTTTCGCCGAAGGATGCGAAGAACGCGTGCGCTCTGTTCGCGCCGCGCACGACGATCGAACGTCAGACGAGCTCACCGACGAGCGGCTCGAATACGGGCGGCGGCGCCCGCCAGGCCTTCGACGATCTCTTCAAGCTGTAAACGAACCAAACCGCAGAGACCACGCAGCTTCGAGCCACCAGCCACCAGGAACTCGCCACGAGGCTCCAGCCAGCGTCCATAATCACACGATGGCCAGCCTGATTTCTGCCGCCGATCAGCAGAAACTGCGGGAAGCGTTCGGCGAGATGACGCGCACCGTGCACCTCGTGTTCTTCACGCAAACGCTCGATTGCGAAACGTGTCTGCAGACGCGGCAGATCCTCGACGAGCTGCCGCTCTTGTCCGAGAAGATCGTCATCGACGAGCTGAACCTCGTGCTGGACAAGGATCGCGCACTGCAGTTCGGGATCGATCGCGTGCCGGCCATCGCGCTCACGTTCGAAGACGAGGCAAAGCAGACCCACGATACGCGCATCCGTTTCCTTGGAACACCGGCAGGCTACGAGTTCATCTCGCTCGTTCAGGCGGTCCTGCTCGCCGGCGGCCGCGCGACCAATCTCAAACCGGCGACCGTCACCCGGCTGGCCGCTGTCGACAAGCCGGTGACGATGCAGGTGTTCACCACGCCCACGTGACCGCACTGCCCGCGGGCGGTCAGCCTCGCACATGAAATGGCGTTGTCGAATCCGAACATCACGGCGTACGCCGTGGAAGCGACCGAGTTTCCCGACTTGGCGCGTCGGTATCAGGTGAATGGCGTTCCAAAGACCATTGTGAACGAGACGGTCGAGATTCTCGGTGCGCTGCCGGAAGACGCGTACGTCGACCAGGCGATCGGTCCGTTCGTCGCCCACGCGGAACCCGCGAGCAATCGCCAGGATTAGACGCGTTGAGGCGCCGCATTATTTCTTACTGCTCGCGGGGCCCCACCCCCGCTCGATAACGCCGTCGCGCCGCAGCGCTCGGCGTATCCAGAACAGAACGTCACCGACCGCGATCTCACTCGATTAACACGTCGCGTCGCGCTTCGCGCTCGCTCAAAGTTGATACCCGCAGGCCGTCTCGAGTAGCGTGGGCGAGGGCTCAGGCTGCGGCGCTTCGAGCGCGCGTGACACGTGTAAGGAAGTAAAACGCCGCTGCAGGCGTCCTCCCGCGTCGATCCGGATAGACGGGCAGGGCATCGTCGAATCGCACGGGCGGTTGTTGTTGATAACGCCGGCCCCGGTCCAACCCCAATCGAGGCGATGGTGCACATCATCAGGCCGGAAGCGGTGTTTTTCCACGCGATCGCGCGCCGTGGCCTGAGTCCTCGCCCGCGCGGATCTCGGCCAGACGGGATTGTTGACCTCGAGTGCATCAACAGCGCTGAGACGTCTGAGATCGCGAACCATTAGGTGAAAATCTGCGAGGTCCGCGTGCTCTGCGGTTAGATCCGAGCTCGCGGGCGTGCGAGCCAGAAAGCGAAACCGAGGCCGCTCCAGCCTGCAAACGCGATCCACTCGGGGCCGGTGAAGCTGCCCGGCACCTGCGGCACGACTTTGATGACGATGATGGCGGCGCTGACGATCGCGCCCACCCACGCCATCGTCGCCGACTCGTGAGCGCGGGCGCTGGCCGCACCGTCGCGGCGTCGCCTTGCAAGATATGCGGCGCAGGCAGACAGCCAGCCGACGCCGACCGACAACGATCCCACTTCGGTAATCGGAACGAGAATCGCGTCGCCGAGCATGGCCGCGCCGATCGTGAGGACCGCCATCAGCCCGATCGCGACGGCGGGAGTGCCGTACGACGGTTGCACATGACCGAGCGCCGGGTGCACCAGGTTGCGCCGGCCGATCGCGTACAGCATCCGCGTCGACGCCACGAAGTTCCCGTTGAAGATTTTCAGCAGCGACAGAAATGCGCCAAAGAGAATCAGCTGTGCGATCGCGTGCGAGCCGAACGTGCGTTCGAACGCGACCTCTGTGCGCACGTGGCCGGATACGATTTCGCGCCACGGATACACGTCGGTGACGACCCCGACGATGATGACGTAGAACAGGAAGCCGGCGAAGAGCGCGGCGTAAATTGCCGTCGTGAAGTTTCGCGGGTCGAAGCCGGCCTTCGCCTCCTCGGACCCTTTGGCGACCGATTCGAAGCCGGTCATGAAGTAAGGAACGACCTGGAGCACGAGGAAGATCGAGAGAAACGCGCCGGCCGCGCCCGGTCGCGCGAAGAGCGGCTGCATGTTCGACGGAGAACCTTTGGCGAACCCGAGCAGCGTGAAAATCGCAAACGTTGCGAGGAGGCCGAACGTCATCACGTCCTGGAAGACGCCGCTCGGCTTGATGCCGCGATAGTTCACCACCGCGACGAGCAGCGTGAGGCCAAGGCCGACCGCGAGCCTTGGCGCGTAGATCGGACTGCCGCCGACGGCATAGAGCTGATAGCTGTTCAGCGCCGGAAACACGCGCGCCAGCAGATTGCCCGTCGCGACCGCCTCCCATGGGCACACGATCGCGTACGACAGCACCATCGTCCAGCCCGCCGCAAAACTGACGGAGCGCGGGAACACGCCTTCCGTGTACGCGATCTCGGCGCCTGCATCCTGAATGCGCTGGACGAGACGGCCGTAGGTGTGTGCGATCGGAAAGAGCAGCAGACCGCCGATGAGAAAGCCGAGCATGGCGCCACCGGGGCCGCCGCGCCCGAGCCAGTCGTCCATCAGCACGAGCCAGCCGACGCCGATCATCGAGCCGAAGCCGAACGTGAAGTACTCGACCGTGCTCAGGCCGCCGTGGAGCGTCGCCTTCCGACTGTCGCGTGTGAGAGGCATCAGATGATCGACGCCGACTATACAACACGGCGCCACGCCGTACGCCGCGCGACGACGGTATGATCGGCTGCGTGACCCATCAACCTCGCGCCTCGTTCAAGTCGCCGCGGTTCGCGCAGCCCGCGACGTTCATGCGGCTGCCGCACGTCGATGATCCTCGCGGGCTCGACGTGGCGATTGTCGGCGCGCCTTTCGACGGAGGGACGTCGTATCGCCCCGGTGCGCGCCTTGGACCGCAGGGAAATCCGGTCGCAATCATCCTTGATCCGGCCGTACAGCCATTTCCAGAAGGTGGCGCCGTTCGACGTGCTGAACGTCGCCGACGTCGGAGACATCGATCCGCCGCCGGTGAGCATCGAGAAGGCCTACGAGGCGATCGAGGCGCGCATCGCAGCGATCCTCACGGCGAACGCGCGGCCGATCGTGATCGGCGGCGACCACTCGATCTCGCTGCCGATCCTTCGAGCGTTGGCGAAACGGCACGGTCCGCTCGCGCTCGTGCAGGTCGACGCGCACATCGATACGTGGGACGAGTATTTCGGCGGCAAGTATTTTCACGGCACGCCGTTCAGGCGGGCGATCGAGGAAAAACTGATCGACGGCAACCGGTTCGTCCAGGTCGGGATACGCGGTCCGATGTACGGCGAAGACGATTTCGATTTTCATCGCGAGCACGGCATCACCATGCTCGATATCGATCAGGTGAAAGCCCGCGGCATCGAGTGGACGATCGCCGAGATCCGGCGGATCGCCACCGGGCCGATGTACCTGACGTTCGACATCGACGGCGTCGACCCGGCGTTCGCGCCGGGTACGGGGACGCCCGAGGTCGGCGGGCTCACGAGCCACGATGCGCAGCGGCTTGTCCGCGGGCTCGGCGGGCTATCGATTGTCGGGGGCGATATCGTCGAGGTGTCGCCGCTCTTCGACGGTCCTGGTCAGATTACCGCGCTCCTTGCGGCGAACATCATGTTCGAACTGCTGTGCGCGATGGCGCGCTCACCCGTCGCGTGATAGAACAGGAACGTGCCCATCATTCTGCCGCTCGTCTTTATGCTGGCGGCAGCTGTCTCGGTGCGCGCTGACGCGCCGCGGATCGTCGCCTTCGGCGACTCGCTCACCTCGGGCCACGGTATCGGCCTGGCTCGTGCGTATCCAGCCGTGCTGCAGCAGCGCATGGCGGACGCCGGATTGAGCGCCACGATGGTGAACGCGGGTATCTCGGGCGACACGTCTGCACGCGCGCTGCACCGGCTGAATCGTGCACTCGAAGGCGACGTCCGCATTCTCATCGTCGCCCTGGGCGCAAACGACGGCGTGCGCGGCGTTCCGGTCGCCCAGCTGAAGGCGAACCTCAGTCGCATCATCGAAACGGCGCAGTCGCGCAGAATTTCAGTCGTCCTCTGCGGAATGGAGGCGCTGCCGATTTATGGATGGGACTACAGCGTCAACTTTCACAACGCGTATCGCGAGCTCGCGGCGACCTACAAGATCCCGCTGGTGCCGTTCATTCTTGCGAACGTCATCGGCAACCCACTGATGATGCAGCCGGATCGTGTGCACCCAAGCGCCGCCGGCGCGCGCACGATCGCCGAAAACATCTGGCCGTACTTGCAGCCGGTACTGAAAGCGAACTCAGAACTGAGAACTCAGAACTGAGAACTGAGAACTCAGAACTGAGAACTCGGATCGTTGGGGATCGCGTTCAGTTCCAGCTCTAAGTTCTCATTTCTAAGTTCTCATTTCTAAGTACTCGCTTATCCTACCGGCATGCGTCGTCTTCCCCTCGCTCTCATTTCGTTTTGCGCCATCGTTGCTGCCGGACTGTCAGCGCAAGGCGCGGGCCCGATTCGATATCGCTTCACGTTTCCCGAGCCGCAGCATCGGTGGATGCAGGTCGAAGCGACGTTTCCGGATCTGCCTCCCTCCTCGCTCGAACTTCGCATGAGCCGCTCGTCGCCCGGCCGCTACTCACTCCACGAGTTTGCGAAGAACGTCTACGACGTGCACGCGTTCGGCACCGACGGCGTCGAACTGCAGACGACCCGCCCCGATCCGTATGGGTGGGATGTGCCGCGTCACGGTGCGACCGTGACGGTGAAGTACAAGGTGTATGGCGATCGCATCGACGGCACATACCTGGCGATCGACGAAACGCACGCGCACATCAACATGCCCGCCGCGATCATGTGGGCGCACGGTCTCGACGATCGGCCGCTCGACGTTGACGTTCGAAGAGCCGGCCGGCATGCAGCTGGACCGTCGCGACGCAGCTGCATCCAGGCGCGAACGCGACTGGAATTCACTGCGCCGAACCTGCAGTACCTGATGGACAGCCCGCTCGAATTCGGGCCCGTCGCGATGCGCGAGTTCACGGTCGGGTCCAGCCGGTTCCGTTTTGCCGCGCATCACACCGGCAGCGACGCCGAGCTCGACGGATACGTGAAGGACGTCGAGAAGATCGTCCGGCAGGAGGGTGCCGTATACGGCGAGTACCCGGCGTACGAACCGGGCTACTACACGTTTCTCGGCGACTATCTGCCGTACGCCGGCGGCGACGGCATGGAGCACCGCAACAGCACGGTGATGACGGAGGCCGGCACCATCGCGAAAGATCGCGAGCAGCTGCTCGACATCGTCGCACACGAGTTCTTTCACTGCTGGAACGTCGAGCGAATCCGTCCGCAGGGCCTCGAGCCGTTCGATTTCGAGCGCGCGAACATGACCGATTCGCTCTGGCTCGCCGAAGGGTTCACGCAGTACTACGGACCGCTGATGCTGCAGCGTGCCGGCCTTGTCGATCTGGCGGAGACGGCGAGCACGATCGCCGGTCTCGTCAACACCGTCGAGCTCAGCCCGGCGCACGAGATCCGTTCCGCGGTCGACATGAGCCGCATGGCGCCGTTCATCGACGGCGGTCGCGGCAACGATCGCACGAACTGGCCGCGGACGGTCATCTCGTACTATCCGTTCGGCGGCGCGATCGCGCTTGCGCTCGACCTCACGCTGCGGGACCGCTCCGACAGCCGCGTGACGCTCGACGATTTCATGCGCGCGATGTGGCGCGCGTATGGAAAGCCGGGCGGCGGCCGCGAAGGCTATGTCGATCGTCCGTATTCGCTGGCCGACGCGGAAGCGCGGCTCGCCGAGGTCAGCGGCGATCCGCGCGTTCGCGCGCGAGTTCTTCGCGCGCTACATCGAGGGACATGAGGTCGCCGACTACGCGTCGACTGCTCACGGCCGCCGGGTTCGTCATGAAGAAGGCGAATCCCGGGCGCGCCTGGCTCGGGAATCTGCTTCGATCAGCGCGATCGCGGCCGCGTGGCATCGCTGGTGCTGCCGACCTGGCCGATCTACGCCGCGGGCGTCGAGCAGGACGATGAGCTGCGGGAGGTCGATGGACAGCGCGTCGGCTCCGAACAGGAACTGGAATCCGTTTTGCGACGCCATAAACCTGGCGATCGTGTGCGCGATCGTGTTCGTCGAGCGCAGCGGCGACTCCAAGAGCGCGACGTGACGCTCGCCGAAGATCCCGGCTGGATGTCGTGCCGGTCGAGCGCGGCGGGACGCTGACTGCGGCGTCAGAAAGCCTTTCGCGATCGGTGGCTCGGGCCGCAGGAGATGAAGTAATGCCGATTCCGTGGCTGCAAGTCATCGACGCCGCACTCGGCGTGGCGAACTTCGCGCGCGGCCGGCCCGCGCGGACCGAGAACGCCGAAACGCAACAGCTCGCGGAGAGCGGCGGCGGCGCGCTCGGTCATCTGGAGACGCGCCTCGCCGGCGTCGTCGTCGCGGCGCTCCGCGAAGCCTTCGATCGCGACACGCGGCGGCTCGAGCTCGAGCGCGAACAGATCGAATCGGAGCGGCGGCGGGCGGAGCGCGCGCTGCGGCTCGAGCTGATGCGCCAGGCTGGCGATCGCGAGATCGGGCGGCTTCGTCTCGTCGCAGGCGCGGCGATCGCGAGCTGGCTGGCGACGTTGTTCTTTTCAGCGCGTCTTATCGGCGGCCCGATCGGCGCGCGGGTCGCGCTCGGCTGCGGCTGGGCGATGCTGCTGTCGGCGGTCGCGGCGGGCTTCGTCGCGCAGTCGACGGTCGCCGATCGCCTGCGCCATGCGAACGGCGACAACGACGCCGCATACGGCACGATCGTCAACGGCGGCGCCGTCGGCGCGCTCGCGCCGTGGCTCATCGTCCTCGGCCTCGCGGCGGTGGGACTGGCGGTGTTGATCGCGTATGAATCGCAGACTGCTGTAGCGTCCGGCTTAGCCGGACGTGATCGGCTCGAGCCAATTTTCGTCGCGTCTCGCGAACTCTGCGGTTAATGCCGTTCGAACAGCACGCCGGGCGCGAGCTTCCACTCGGGATCGATCGCGCGCTTCACGGCCCGCATCTCGTCGATCCCCGCCGTCGCCGTACAACTCCACGAGCAGCTGCTGCTTGACGCGGTTGCGGCCGACGCCGTGTTCGGCGAGCGGCGATCCGCCCAGGCGGATCGACTTCGCGGCCGAACATCGAGATCGCCTCCTTGCCCGATTCGACGTCGGCGAACGATCGCGGGATGACGTTCGGATGCACGTTGCCGTCCGAGATGTGCCCCCAGACCGCGGCGTCGAGACCACGCCGCGCTGAACTCGGCATCGTACAAATCGAGCAGCTCCTCGAAGCGCTCGAACGGCACGATCATGTCGGCTGCGGTCTTTTCGATCCGCGGATCGATCGACTGCTTCGCGCGTCCGACGCGCTGATTCACCGCCGCCGGAACGGCTTCTCTGCAGCGCCAGGAGCTGCGCCGCACGCGCGCGGTCGCCAGGGCACCGCGATCTCGACGTCGTCCAGCACGCCGGCCGCGTCGAGCATCCGGCAGAAGCGGACGAGCGGCGTGTCTGGCGCGTCCGGATTCGCGCGCACGGCCGATCTCGTCGAACGCGCGCGCCGATGTCGTCTCCGACGGGAGCTCGAGCGTGACCAGCAGCGCGATCGACGCGCCGTCGGCCCAGTCGACGCCGTTCGCGCGATCGGCGCCATCTTCGCGAAGAAGCTGCGAGGCAGCGCGCGTCCATGTGCTCGATGGCCGAGACGTCGATGCCGCGACGGATCGCCGTCGCGCCACGTCGCCTGCGCCGTTCGCCGCAGCTCGCCGACGAACTCCAGCGCCGCGCCGCGATCGCTGAACGGCACGAACGCGAGGCACATCGGCGGCCTCGCCGTCAGGACCTGCAGCGTCACCTCGGTGACGATGCCGAGCGTGCCTTCGGAGCCGATCCACAGATCGATCAGATCCATCTCCGGCGCCGCGAAATAGCCGGCGGACAGTTTCGGCAGACGCGGCATCTGGTAGCGCGGCACCGGCACGCGAACGATGCGGTCGGCACAGCGCGAGCTCGAAGTAGCCATCGGGATGCGCGCGCGCGGCGCCGCGCTGCGAGGTCGAGCACATCACCGTCGGAAGGACGACCGTGAGCGCCTCGACCCAGTCGCGCGTCGTGCCGTACTTGAACGTCGCCGCGCCGGCGGCGTTGGTCGCGACGATGCCGCCGACGAAGGCGCCCGTGAAGGTCGGCGCCGGCGGATAGTACCGCCCGGCGCGCTCGAGCGCCGCGTCGAGCTCGGCGAGCGTCACGCCCGCCTGCACGCGAACCGAGTCGTCGCCGATCTCGAGCGACGCGGTTCAGCCGCGAGGTGCTGAGGACGACGTCGCCGATCGGCGTCGCGCCGCCGGTCAGCGACGACTGCGCGCCGATCGGCAGCACCGAGCTGAAGCTCGTGCAGCGCGTCGGCGATCTCGGCCTCCGATCGTCGGCGTGGACGACGCCGGCGGCGTGCCCGCCCGGAAAATGCGCCGCATCTTCGAGGAACGCGAGCAATCACGTCGGGGTCGCCGTTCGGCTGCGAGCCGGCTCGGCTGGCCGTGCGGCCGTCTCGTGTGCAGCCGCCAGGCGGGCATGGCGTATATTAGATGGATGATGCGCGCGGCTGTGTGTCTCGCCGGACTGCTTCTCGATGCTCGCAACTGGAGCCGCAATGCAGCCGGAAGACGAAGCGCCGCGAATCACGCAAGCCGACTTCAAGAAGCTCGTCGCCGCGAAGAACGTGATTATCGTCGACACGCGGAATGCCGACGCCTACGCGGCAGGCCACATTCCCGGCGCGCTCCTCCTGCCGCTCGAAGGGCAGCTCACCTGGTCCGACGCCGATCAGAAAAACGTCGTCGAGCCTGCTGAAGCACGCGAAGAAACCGATCGTCACATACTGCGCTTGACACGCCGAAGCCACGAGCGCCCGTGCGGCGCTCATGCTTGACGGCCCAGGGCGTGAAGAACGTGCGCGCGCTGCTCGGCGGCTGGAACGAATGGGTGAGCGGCGGCAACCCGGTCGTCAAGGGTGCGAAGCCAACGCCTTGATCAGCCGGTACTGAAACTCCAGACCCTCGAAATACTGCTTCACGCCGACGCGCTCGTCCCGGCCGTGCGCGCGGTTGTCGTCGATCTCGTAGAAGATGCCCTCGACGCCGTAGGTCGGAATGCCGGCATTCCGAAGATACAGTCCGTCGGTCGCGCCGGTGCCCATCGTCGGCACGACGACGACGCCCGGCCACATCGCCTTGGTGATCGACTCGATCGGATTCATGATCGCCGGCGTGCAGCGGCGACGGCGGGCTCGGTCTGCGCTTCGTCGACGAACGCGACGTCGACCTTCGGATCGGCCAGCACCTCGATCAGCTTCTGCTTGATCGCCTGCGGCGCTTCGCCCGGCAGAATGCGGCAGTTCACGTTCGCCGTCGCCATCTGCGGCAGCGCGTTCGTCGCGTGGCCGCCTGAGAGCATCGTCGCCACGCACGTCGTGCGCATCAGCGCGTTGTAGTACGAGGAGGCGGCCGACAGCCGCGCGATCGCCTGCGGGTCGGGCGGCTGCTTCGCCACGGCGCGCATGTCGGCCGCCATCTTCGGATCGGTCTGGAACGCCGCCATCCGATCGAAGTACGTGCGCGTCACCTCGTTCAGGTTCACGGGAAAGTCGAACTTCTCGAGACGGCGCGAGCGCGTCGGACGAGGTGGTAGATCGCGTTGTCGCGCACCGGCCGCGAGCTGTGGCCGCCGGGGTTCTTCGACTCGAGCTGGAAGTCCTGGTAGACCTTTTCGCTCGCGCCGACCTCGTTGATCAGGTACTTGCCGTTCTTCATCTGGCCCGAGCCGCCTTCGTTCAGCGCGAGCTCGGCGTCGATCAGATCGCGGTGGTTCTTCACGAGCCAGTCGACGCCGTTGAACTTGCCGCCTTCCTCGTCGGCGGTCAGCGCCAGGATGAGATCGCGATCCGGCGCGAAGCCCTCCTGCTTCAGCCGAATCAGGTTCGCGGTGAGCTGCGACGCCATCGCCTTGTCGTCGCTCGTGCCGCGGCCGTAGAAGAAGCCGTCCTTCTCGAGGAACGCGAACGGATCGAACGACCAGTCCTCGCGCTTCGCTTCGACGACGTCGAGGTGCGCGAGCAGCAGCAGCGGCTTGCGCGCGCCGGTGCCGTGGTAGCGCGCGACGAGATTGTGCTTGCGCGGATCAGGACCGATCACCTGCACGTCGGCGGCGGCAAAGCCCGCGGCCTTCAGCCGCGCCGCCATCGCGTCGGCGGCCTTCGTGACGTTGCCGACCGAGTCGGTCGTGTTGATCTCGACGAGCTGCTTGTAGATCTCGCGGGCGCGCGCGTCGTGCGGGCCCGACTGCGCGGAGACGCGACGACGGCAGCGGCGACGATCAGCAGGCAGACTGCGTTTCATGCGCCAGATTATAGTCCGGGCATCCCGTATACTTTGGCTGATGAAGTTCGCACCGGAGTACGTCACGAACGTGCTGAACGAGAACTTCGAAGACGCGAAGACGCTGCTGCTGTCGCCGCTCGTGGCGATTCACTACGCGCATCTCGTCATGCTCGCCGACCGCGGCATCGTCTCGGCCGACGACGCGCACGCGCTCCGCGCGGCGCTCGACTCGATCTCGCAGGACGAGGTGCGCGGCTCCACGTACGACGGCTCGTGCGAGGACCTCTTCTTCTATCTCGATCGCCTGATCGTCGCGCGCGTGCGGCGAGGACGTCGCCGGCCGTCTCCACACCGCGCGCAGCCGCAACGACATCGACATGACGATGTACCGGATGCGGCAGCGGGAGCTCATTCTCGGCCTGCTCGGCGGCGTCGTTCGCTGCTGCGGCGTTCGCTGCTCGACCTCGCCGAGCGGCATCGCGACACGATCTTCGCGGTGCACACGCACACGCAGCGCGCGCAGCCGACGACCGTCGCTCACTACATGCTCGCGGTCGTCGAACAGCTCGAGCGCGATGCCGTCGCGGTTGAAGGCGGCGTACGACAGCACGAACAGGAATCCGCTCGGCGCGTGCGCGATCACCGGCACCGGATTTCCAATCGATCGCCAGCTCACGTCAGACCTTCTCGGCTTCTACGGTCCGACCGGCAACACGTACGGCAGCATCGCGACCGTCGACTACCTGCTCGAGAGCACGTCGGCCGCCTCGGTTCTGCTCGTCGGCCTCGGCCGCTTCGTGCAGGACCTGCTGCTGTGGAGCACCGCCGAATTCGGCTACCTTCGTCTCGGCGACGGCTACGTGCAGTCGAGCAGCATCATGCCGCAGAAGCGGAATCCGGTCGCGCTCGAGCACGCGCGCGCGATCGGCAGCAAGGCGCTCGGCCAGGCGCAGGCCGTTCGTCACGGCGGTCCACAACACGCCGTTCGGCGACATCGTCGACACCGAAGACGATCTCCAGCCGCTCGTGTTCGCGATGTTTCGCGACGCGATGCGCGCGGTGAAGCTGGTCGCCGCGGCGATGACGCACGGCGGAATTCGATGCCGCGCGGCTCGAAGCGCGCGCCGGCGACGGCTGGACGACGCTGACCGAGCTGGCCGACACGCTCGTGCGCGAGCACCGGCTTGCCGTTCAAGACCGCGCACGCGATTTCAGCGCGGCTGATCGCCGGCACGCAGCAGCAGCCCGATCGGCCGCTTGCGCAGCTCCTCGCCGACGCGTCCGCGGATCTGCTCGGCGCGCCGCTCTCCTACTCCGACGCACGGCTCGCAGAGATCCTGAGCCCACGCCATTTCGTCGCCGTTCGCCGTACGCATCGGCGGCCCGGCGCCCGAAGTCACCGCGCGCGCCGACCGCTGCCGCGAGTCAGCAGCTCGATGCCGACGAGCGATGGTGGGCCGACGCCACGTCGGCGCTCGAGCAGGCCGAGCAGCGCCTTACCGAACGGTCCGCCCGCTTGTGACATGCCGCACGCCACCAACCCGACGCATGACGGCAGCACCGGCCGCCAGCTGATGGCATCCGTCTACGTCCGCGTCGTCGTCATCGAAGCCGCGATCATCGCCGCGCTCTGGCTGTTCGGCCACTCGTTCCGCTGATGCATCTCGTCGACTGGCTCGTCGTCGTCGTCTACATCGTGTGGATCGTGTACGACGGTCTGCGCCGATCGAAGGGCACCGACAAAGTCGACGGATATTTTCTCGCGAACCGATCGCTGCCCTGGTGGGCCGTCGGCCTGTCGGTGATCGCGACGCAGATGAGCGCCGTCACGATGGTGGCACGACCGGCCAGGGCTACCTGACCGGCCTGCGGTTCGTGCAGTTCTACTTCGGCCTGCCGATCGCGATGATCATTCTGTCGGTGACGGTCGTGCCGTTCTTCACGCGCGCGAAGGTCTACACCGCGTACGAGTATCTCGAGCGCCGCTTCGACGCGCGAGTCCGATCGCTCGCGAGCTTTCTGTTTCTGATGGGTCGCGCGTTCTCGCTCGGCGTGACGCTCGCGGCGCCGGCCGTCGTGATGTCGGCGATTCTCGGCTGGCAGCTGCCGCGTCACGATCATCGTGATCTGCGTGCCGATGATTCTCTACACGACGATCGGCGGCGTGCAGGCGGTGGCGTGGACCGACGTCAAGCAGATGTTCATCGTCGTCGGCGGCATGTCGGCGACTGTGGTCATGCTGCTGTACGGCATTCTCGACCACGTCAGCTTCGGGCAGGTGCTGCATCTCGCCGGCGCGACCGGCCGGCTGCAGGCGGTCGATTTCAGATTCGATCCTCGCGAGCAGTACACGTTCTGGTCGGGGATGATCGGCGGCCTGTTCCTGATGCTGGCGTACTTCGGCTGCGATCAGAGCCAGGTGCAGCGATATCTCACGGCGAAGTCGGTCGACGAAGCGCGCCAGTCGCTGCTGATGAGCGCGTTCGTGAAGATCCCGCTTCAGCTCCTGATTCTCACGACCGGCGTGCTGGTGTTCGTCTTCTACCTGTTCCAGGCGCCGCCGATGCTGTTCAACCGCGCGTACGACACGCAGGTGGCGGCGAGCCCGCACGCCGCCGAATACTCCGCGCTCGAGCGGCACTTCGACGCCGCGTTCGCGGAGCGACGGGCCGCCGCATCGCGCGGCGATCGCGACGCGTTTCTCACCACCGATGCCGACATCAAAGGCATTCGCCGCGAGGCGGTCGACGTCGTACGGGCGACGACCGGCGACGCCAGGTACGACGACGTGAACTACGTGTTCCCGACGTTCATCACGACGCATCTGCCGATCGGTCTGGTCGGGCCTGATGATTGCCGCGATCTTCGCGGCGGCGATGTCGGCGAGCGGCGGCGAGCTGAACGCGCTCGCGACCGCCACGATCATCGATTTCTACCGGCGGCATTTCGTCAAAGACGCCACGACAGCGCACTATCTCCGTGTGTCGAAGCTGGCGACGATCGGGTGGGGACTCTTCGCGTGCGTCGTCGCGATGTACGCGGCGAATCAGGGATCGCTGATCGAAGTCGTCAACCGGTACGGGTCGTTCTTCTACGGTTCGCTGCTCGGCGTGTTCATCCTCGCGATTCTCACCAAACGCGCCACGGCGCGCGGAGCGTTCTGGGGGCTGCTCGCGGGCATGGCCGTTGTGCTCGTCGTCGCCTTCACGACGCCGATCGCATTTCTCTGGCACAACCTGATTGGCGCAGTCGTCGTGGTGGTCGTCGGAATGGCGATCAGCGTGCTTGCGCCAGACGCCCACGCACGCCGCGCCGAGCTCTGACGCGCAGCATGGTCGCCAACGCGACGGCGAGCGCACAGCCTTCCACGTACACTTTCTCGGCGTCGATCCAGTCGATCGGCTGGTTCTGCAGGTTCGGATCGGCCAGGATGCCGTGAACGTAGAACACAGCGGCCGCGGCGTACGCCGTGTAGTGCAGCAGCTTCCAGTTGTGGTGCGCGAACAGTGCGCGGAAGTACGACGTCAACACGACGAACGCGACGAGATACAGCGCGATCGCGCCGAGCGTGTTCGGAAACGGCTGCGTCGGCGACCAGATCGGCACGAAGATGTCGAACAGGCGGAAGCCGGCCGTCGACGATGCGAGCAGAATCAGCGGATGCGTGAAGGCGGTGGCGAGGCCGATGTAGCCGAGCCAGTTGTGAAACGTGAACAGCTTCACGCGTCGCCGGGGCCACTGCCGGACCGGGTTGTACCCGACCGACAGCAGCAGCCCGAGCAGAATCTGGGCCGTGAAGATGCCGACCGCTACGAGTCCGACGACGGAAGAGACATCGATCGCGCTGGGCACTCTTAGAAGTTGAATCTCACCTGAAACTGTACCATGCGCGCCGGATCGATATTCGCGAGACCAGGACTCGCCTGGCCGAACGTGGCCAGCGGCGTGCCGGTGTCGCCGAAGGTTCCGTTCCGGCCGAGCACGTTCGCGCGGTTGAACACGTTGAACCCCTCGATGCGGAACGTGATGGCCTGGCTTCCGGCGATCTTCAAGCGGTATTCGGCGAAGATGTCGACGTCGTCGATGCGGCGTCCCGCGAAAGGCGTAACGCGTCGCGACCGAGCCGTTGATGACCGGCCGATCGTTGTTGTTGCCGTCGCCGTTGTTGTCCACGCCGGTCGTCGCGTTGAACGGCTTCGCCGAGGCGAGCGACGTCGACAGTGCCGACCGTGATATCGAGCGGCAGCCGGTAGCTGCCGAAGATCACGGCGCGATGGCGCTGATCGAGCAGGCTCGGGCCGCGCTCGGCTTCACCGAGCTGGTTGAAGTCGTTCTGTCCGGCGCCGTTGCCGTTCGGTTCGGTCGTGTTCGTCGCCTTCGACAACGTGTAGCTGACCGATAGAAACGACCGCTCGTTCTGCCATCGCACCATCGTCTGCAGCCCGTCGTAGTCGGCGACGCCGAGATTCTCGACGACGTTGATCTGTCGGAACCCGCCGTTCACCGGAACGATCGGCCGCGTCGCGTCGGCTGCCGCGGCGGAGCGCACCTGGCCCGGCGCCGTGCGGACGAAGAGCGACGGCGCGTTCAGATCGACCGTCTGGTCGAGCCCGGTCCAGTGCTGCTTCACGTAGTCGACCGACACGAACAGCCGGCGCGCGAGCTGCGCGCTCGACGCCGATCGAGCCGACCTGGCTGCGCGGGATTCTCGAACGTCGCGCGCCGCGTAGCCGGGCAGCTTCGAGACGTCGAAGAACTGCGAGTAGAACGACGCCATGCCCGGCCGGATCGTGATGTTGCGGGCCGGCAGCGTTGACCGCGGCCGCGTTCTGGTTGAAAGCGACCGGCGTGCACGCGAGACACGTCGGAAAGCCGGTCTGACCCGGCGTCGCGGTGTAGGTAAAAATGCCCTGCGGACCGCCGAGCTCGAAGTTCGCGTCGGTGTTGGCGCGCAGCATCGTGTAGTACAGACCGTAGCCGCCGCGCACCGACGTGTTCGGATCGCCGCCGGGATTCCAGCCGAAACCGAGCCGCGGCGCGAAGTTCTTCGTGCCGTCGCTGAACGTCTGGCGGTCGTAGCGCAGACCGAGATCGAGCGTGAGGTCGTTGCGCGCGCGGTAGCTGTCCTGCACGAAGACGTTGTAGATCCACTGACTCAGCACGTACGTGCCGGCGCCGAGATTGAAGCTTTGCTGGTAGCGCTGAATGTCCGAGAGCGCGAGCTGATCGATCGGCTTGCGTCGACGTGGCGTTCACCGTGTACTGACCGAGCACGAACGCGCTGCCGAACTCCGTGCCGTCGCCGCCCGAGGTGTTCTTCGCCGACGCTGCCGCCGAGCCGCACGTAGTGCTTGCCCTTCGTCCACGACAGCGTGTCCGACAGCTGACCGAGCGGCTGTAGACGTGCGCGAAGCGCGATTCGCCGGAGGTGAACGGCACGGAGCCGGCGCGCGTGAACTGCGTCGACGGCGTCAGCGGATCGAACGCCGTCACCGGGATCCGCGTTCTGAAATTCGAATCGCGCCTCGTTGAGCATCGACGACGAGATGACGGCCGTCTCGTTCACCTGGCCGGTGTAGCTGTGGCGCGAGAACTGGCGGCCGGCGCTCGGCAGCACGTTGCCGGCGACCGCGTCCTGCGGGTTCGTGTCGTAGAAGCGATCGAGATTGAAGCGCGCCATCAGCGAGTTGCGTGCGTTGATCGCGTGATCGAGCGGCCGTCCACGAGCGCCTGGCGGTAGTGGCCGAGAAACGTCGTGCCCGGCTGGCGACGAGCGGCGACGTGATCGAGCGCGGTGCGATCCTGCATCGTGCCGTCGGCGGCGACGAAGTACTGCGTGCGATCCTTCACGATCGCGCCGCCGATCGCGAACGATCCCTGCGAGAGCGTGTCGGGAATGTCGGGCGGCACGAGCGCCGGCGCCGCGCCGTTCGTCGTCGGCGGGACGCACGTCGAGATCGACGACGGGCACTGCTGGTCGGCGGAGAACGTCGTCGCCCTCGCGTGCCGCCCGGACGGCCGAGGAAGAGCGCCTCGCCGTGCGTCGCGTTCGAACCCGACTTGGTGACGATGTTCACGCCGGCGCTCGCGGTCCAGCCGAACTCGGCCGAGAACGCGCGCGACATGATGTTCATCTCCTGCACCGCGCCCACCGGAATCGTCGAGAACATCGTCTGGCGTCCCCACGGCTCGTCGCCGCGTCGCGCCGTCGACGATGTAGTCGGCTTCGCGGCGGCCGCCGGCGCCGGCGACGACGTAGATCGAGTTCATGAAGAGATCGCCGGTGCCCTTGGCGTTGCGGAACGCGGCGTTCAGCAGCGGCAGGTACGAGATCTTTCGCCCGAGCAGCGGCGTCTCCTCGATCTGCGTCGCGTCGAGCCGCGTGCCGAGCTCGGGATCGTTGCGGACGCCTTCGGTCGTGCCGTAGACGGTCACTTCGCTCTGGCCGCCGCTCGCGACGAGCTTCACGCGCGCGGTCGCCGTTTCGCCGGCGCGCAGCGTGATGTCGGCGAGCTTCTCCGGCGTGAAGCCCTGCTTCGCGACCGTCACTTTGTACGTCCCGTTGATCGGCAGCGCCGTGCAGCGTCGCCGAGCCGTCGGCGCCGGACACGGCCTCGCGCGTCGCGCCGGTCGCGCGTGTTCACGACCGACACGCTCGCGTCCGGGACGACGGCCGCCGCTCTGATCGACGACCGTGACGACGAGCGCCGCGGTGTTCGGCGACTGCGCGAACGCCGGCGTCGCAGCGAGCAGAGATGAGCACAGGACGATTCGACCATGCCGCGCATGGTTGCAACGCACTGTTCGTCATCGACTGTTGGGCTCACCACGTAGTCCTTGAAATAGCTGGTGCTGTCGGTCTTCGACCAGAGGCCGACCTTGCCGGCGACCGGCGGCCGAAGCACCGGGTTGTTCGCCGGGAACAGATCCGGATTCGGCGGCGCGTTGTTGCGTCCCGGCCCCGGCTCGCTGCCGAGCACGTACGACGAGCACGTTCGCGCCGTCGAGCGAGCCGGTGATGTTCGCGCCGTCGACGTCGAGCTTCAGCTCGTGCCACTTCTCGCGGTCGCCTTCGGCCTTGAGCAGATCGCCGTCGCGCGGGCGAATCAGCGGCCGGCGAATGCCGTTGTGGAACTCCCAGAGCACGACGTTGTGCTCGGTGTCGTTGTAGCGCAGCGCGAGCCAGTCGCCGTTCGGCTTCACGTTGAAGAGGATGCCGGAGCAGCGGTCGAGCGTCGCCGGCGACCGTCTTGAACTTCACGCGTGATCGTGCCGTTGGTGAAGTTGTCGACGCCCTTGAGCACCGCGACCGGGTAGTACGCGAACTGCTTCGCGTTGTCCATCAGCTCTTCGTTGCGCGTGCCGTACAGCTTGCGCGCGCTCTCGACGAGCAGCTTCGTCGGGTTGTCCTTGCTCGCGGTCCACGGCCGGCCGTCGACCATGATGACCTTGTCGGCGCCGTCCTGGACGACGATCCACGTGCCGACCATCGGCTCGAAGGTCACCGGCGGCTTGCCGACGGCTTCCTTGCTGAGATCCACTTTCACGTCGGCCGCGAGGACCGACACGGCGATTAAGCCAACTGCTGCTATCAGACGTGTGCATGTCATCATTTTTGTACTTTCTCGTGGGGCCCCACCCCCACTCGCTGATGCCATCGCGGCCGCGTCGCGCTTCGCGCTCGCGGCTGCTGGCATAGCCGCAGCGCGCTGCGCTCTTGTACCTGTGGCGCAGGTCTCTAGACCTGCGTGCCGTTTTCCCCGTAGCGAGGTGTCCTCCGTCGTGCAGCTTGTCGTCAACGCCGTCGCCTTGTGAACAATGCGGCGGCGACGATGACCGCCGGCCAGATGCCGTAGAACACCGCGCCGGCGCCCTTCGGCGGCACCGCGAGCGGATGTCCGCGAAACACGTCTCGTCGGTCTCCGTCGGCGGCGGCGACGCCGGCGAGGTCGTAGATCGTCTCGAGCACGCCTTCGGCCGTCGTCAGGTGGCTCATCGGCCTTGCGGCCGCCGAGGTCGTACCAGATCTCGCCGTAATGCGCGCTCGTCTGCTCGAACAGCCCGATCGACGTCGCCGACACGTACCGCACTTCGGTCTGCGGCAGCACGCGCCGCAGCTTCGACGAGCGCGTGCTGCTCGAGATCGGCGCGCCGCGGATCCTCGGGCGCCAGATGCGCTTCGATCCGCAGCGGCGCGTGGATGTGCCGCGAGCGCGACTTCGTCGGCTTCCGGAAAACGAGTTCATGCGGTTCTCGGACGTGTCCCAGCTCGGCGTCGCGAACGTGCACGCGAGAATCGCGGCCGCCGTGAGCGCGCCGAGCGCCGCCGACTCGTAGGCGCGGCGGCGCACCGCGATGCCGAGCCGCGTCCAGATCGCCGACAGCATCAGCCCGCACGAGCGATCAGCGCAGCGACGACGAGGACGACGTCGAGCCGAATGAGGCCGTGCTGAAACTCCGCGACGATCGCCGTCGGCGTGTAGCCGGCGGCGCGCTCCCACACGCCGCCCTGCACCGCGGCGACGAAGTTGACGATCCAGGTGCCGACCGTGACCGCGAGCGTGAGAATCGCGGCGGTCGACGGATGCTCGGTGACGCGACGCCGTCGCGGCGGCGAGCGCAATCGTGAGGCCGGCGTTCAGCACGTGCCCGAGGACGACCGTCGCGAGCTCCGGCGGATAGGCGCTGCCGCCGTAGCTCCGCCAGAGCACGATCGCGACGCCGCCGGCCGCGAGCGCGACCAACCAGCCGGCGAGCAGCACGAGCGCCTTCGCCGCGATCGCGCGTGAAGGCCGGCATCGGATGCTGCAGCTCGAGCTTCAGCGCGCCGCTCTGACGATCGCCCGACACGAGCCGGATGCGCGACGAACGGCAGCAGGAACGCCGCCGCGAGTTCGCACGCGCTGAAGGTCGGCGCCCAGACGCCGACGAGCGGCGAGAACGCTTCGCCGACGCCGGCCGCCGTGCCGTTCAGGCCGCTCGCTTCGGCGTACGTCCGCACGGCGCTGATGAACGACACGCCGACGAGCGGTCCCATCGCCAGGAGCATGATCCACCAGGCGCGCGACGCGACCAGCTCGCGCGCACTCCTTGCGGAGCAGCCAGCACGAAGGCGGACCTACGTGAGCGCAAGAAAGACCTCTTCGAGATCGCCGGCGCGCGCCGACGCGCCGCGCGCCGCCGCGAGCGACGACAGCTCGTCGATGCGTGCCTTCGCCGCACACGCGACCGCCGCTCAGCAGCACGAAGCGATCGCAGATGCGCGCCGCGTCGTTGATCTGATGGATCGAGAGAAACAGCGTGCGCCCGCCCGGCCGCGTACGCGCGCAGCGTCGCCGCGACCTCGCGCGTCTGCCGCAGATCGAGGCCGTCGAACGGCTCGTCGGCGAGCAGCAGCGGCTGCGGCGCGAGCAGGCCGATCGCCAGCAGCGCGCGCTTCTTCTGGCCCTTCGACAGCGTGCCGATCGCGGAGTCGAGGAGCGGCTCGAGATCGAGCCGGCGGACGACCTCGTCGCGCAGTTCGGCGCGGCCGCCGAAGAATCCGAGCGCGAAGTCGAGCGCCCAGCGGACGGTCTGCGACGGCCACGGCGCGATGCCGTCCGGCACGTAGAAAAGCGCCGACGGATCGTTCGCCCGGGCGCGAGCGCCCGGCCCGCCTGCGCCACGGCGCCGTCGTCGGACGGCAGCACGCCGGCGAGGCATTCGAACAGCGTCGTCTTGCCGGAGCCGTTGGGGCCGATGAGCCCGAGGATTTCGCCGGGACGCACGCCGAACGACACGTCGCGAGCGCCGTGAGCCGGCCGTAGCGTTTCGTTAGATGACTGACCTGAAGGTCGAACAAACAGCGAATTTATCGGTGCGAGACGGCTCTACTACCAGTCACCGTACGTCGCTTTTCCCGAAGAGCGCGCCTGCTTGCTCCGGCGTGATGTCGCCGCCTGCGAGGGCGACGGCGCGCGCCAGCACAGGATCGCGCGAAGCAGCGAGGTCATCAGGACTCGGCAACGCGAGTTCATCCGGGACGACTCCCGTTTTTTCGAGACTTCCGCCATCCGCCATTCGTACGTCGCTCACCGTGATCGACGCGCCGTAGAACGCCATCGCGCCGATGCCGACGGTGTGCCCGAACTGCCGGCTCGTCATCACGGCGCCGGCCGTGCGATCGCCGAGCACCGGTGCCGCGCTTTTCCAGCTGGACGACGCGCGCAAAGATTTCGGCGGCTGATGCCGAGCGGCTGTCGACGAGCACGATCAGCGTGTCCGGTGAAGCCATCTTTCGCGGGCCGCGCGATCTCCTTTGTCTCCTTCGCGCGCCACTTTTCGGTCCCGACGAGGATCTCACGGTCGAACACGCGGCTGATGAGCGCGTCCAGCGTCACGATCAGCCCGCCGCCATTTCCGCGGAGATCGAGAATCAGCGTTTTGTACCGGCGCGCTTTCTTGATGCCTTCATCCACGAATTTCGGATCGCGGAATCCAGGCATCTTCCACACGAGAATGTCGGACCCGATTGGTTGCTGCCGATCGAGGACCGCGCGCATCGAGTCGACCATGTCATCGATGAAGTCGGTGAACTGGCCGACTGGCTTGTTCGTCGTCTTCGACAGCACGTCGATCGCGTGTTCGGTCCCGTCGGGCTTGCGGAGCACGACGTGCTGCTGGACCTGCGGCCGAAGCACCTGATACAGGTAGGCGATCTGCCACAGGTTCTTGCGATCTGGCTGATAGCGATTTACCGACAGGATGCGATCGCCCGGGGCGACCCCTTTCGCGCCGGCGTCGCTGCCCGGTTTGACGGCGATGACGAGCGGAGCGTCGCCGACCATCGCCATCCTCCAGCCGTACTCGACGCGCGTCGATCGCTGTGGCGGAAAAAACGTGGTGTGTGAATCGTCGAGGTGCAGCAGCACGTCGGCGATGACGCCGGTCGCGTCGCTCGCGCTCGCGGCGCGGTTGATCAGCGGCTTCGGCCTCGGCGAAGCGCGCGGCCATGTCGAGCCCGTGAAACGTCGGATCGTAGTACTCCTTCGTGAGATCGTCGCGGATCTGCCGCAGCATGATCCGCGCAACCTGGCGGTCGGAGTCTGAAATGCCCGCGGGCGTCTGCGCCGCCGTCGTTCGGAACGTTTCGAAACCGGAAACGAGCACGAAGGACGCGAAGAGCGCTTTGACCAGCAAGCGGTTCGTGCCTTCGTGCATCTTCGTGTCTTCGTGATTACCGCTGCGGTACCTGCGCCTCGGTCGTCGCTCGCGGTCCCGCGTTCTTCACGTACTTGTCGAACCAGTTGATCCGTTCCGCCAGAACGTGCGAGCAGCGTCTTCGCGCGCCGCGTAGCCGTGCGCCTCGAACGGCAGCGTCACGTAGCGCACCGTCGCGCCGTGGCCCTTGAGCGCCATGTAGAGCCGCTCGGACTGGATCGGGAACGTGCCCGAGTTGTCGTCCGCCTCGCCGTGGATCAGCAGGATCGGATCCTTGATCTTGTCCGCGTAGAAGAACGGCGACATCTTCGCGTAGAGGTCCGGCACCTCCCAGAACGTGCGGCGCTCGCTCTGGAAGCCGAACGGCGTCAGCGTGCGGTTGTACGCGCCGCTCTCCGCGAAGCCGGCGCGGAACAGGCGCGAGTGCGCGAGCAGGTTCGCCGTCATGAACGCGCCGTAGCTGTGGCCGCCGACGCCGATGCGATCGCGATCGGCGACGCCCATCTCGACGACCTTGTCGATCGCCGCCTGCGCGCTCGCCACGAGCTGCTCGACGTAGTGATCGTTCGCCGTCTCGCCCGGTCCGACGATCGGCATCGTCGGGTTGTCGAGCACCGCGTAGCCCGAGAGCAGCAGGAACAGGTGCGAGTAGCCGTTGACGAGCGTGAAGCGATTCGGCGAGCCGGTGACCTGGCTCGCCGAGTCGGCGTCGCCGAACTCGCGCGGGTACGCCCACATGATGAGCGGCACGCGCTCGCCCTTCTTGTAGCCGGGCGGCAGGTACAGCGTGCCGACAGCGTCACGCCGTCGTTGCGCTTGTAGGTGACGAGCTCGTGCTGCGACGCCGCGGAACTGCGGCTGCGAATCGACGAACGCGGTGATCGGCCGCTTCGACGTCGTGTCGCGGTTGCGCATGTAGTAGTTCGGCGGCTCGGTCGGCGACTCGTAGCGCGTGAGGAAGCGGTTCGCGTTGTCGTCGAGCGGCGCGACGACCGTTTCGTACGCGTCGGCGGCGGACTGGAAGAGCCGCTCGCTCTGCAGCGTCTTCAGATTGAGCCGATCGAGGAACGGCCGATCGCCTTCGGGCGACGAGCCGGCGCCGGTGAGGTAGATGAAATCGCCCGTCTGCATGATCGGGCGCCGCCGCTGCCGCCGCGTCCGCCGCCGCCGCCGCGTCCGCTGTCGCCGCTGTCGCGCCGCGCGATCGGCGTGCCGGGATTGTCGTACGCGGCGTCCTGCTTGCGATCCCACAGCTTGCGCGGCTCGGCGCCCGGCTCGAGAATCCACGTGCGCGTGTGACGCGACACGCGATCCGACTCGGTCAGGAGCGCGACGCCCTTTTCCGTGAACGAGATGCTCGCTGAAGCGCCACTCGGTCTTCGCGAGCTCGGTCGGCTGCGCCGGTGAACGGCGCCGCGACGCGCGACGACCTTGTCGCGGAACGGGCACCTTGGTCTTCGGGTCGCCGCCGTCGAGCGCTTCGGTCCAGACGATCGTCGCCGGCTGATCGGCGCGCCAGTGAAAGCCGCGCGGGCCCGGCTCGACGCCGGCGATCGGCGTGCCTTCGCGCGATCGGACGATCGGCGATCTTGCGCGCGACGGCGCCCTTGCGATCCCAGATCTCGACGTCCTCCGGGAAGCCGTTCATCGGAATCAGGTGCGAGAACGGCCGCTTGACGGTCGTGACGAGCAGGTAGTCGTTGCTCGGCGACGGCGTGACGTTCGCGAAAATCGCGGGGTGGCCGATCGGCGTCTTCGCGCCGGTCGCGATGTTGATCGCGGCGAGCTGGCTCGTCAAGTAGTACTCGAACAGATCCTCGTCGTGCGCGGTCGTTGATCATGTCCTCGTAGGTCGCGGCCGGCGCCGCCTTGCCGACGTTCTCCTGGACGTTCGGTCCCGATCGGCACCGCCGGCTCGGCGGGCGCCGGGCCGCGGCCGGTCGGCACGATCTCGCAGACGATCGTCTGGTTGTCCTTCAGCCAGTCGCACGGATCGCCGGTCGTCGCGTTGATGCGATCCGTGCCCGGTCATCGCCTTCGCGCTGCCGGTCGCCGCATCGGCGATCCACAGCTCGATCGCGTTCTCCTTCGTGTTCAGAAACGACAGGTGCGAGCCGTCCGGCGAGAACTTGACGTTCGAGAGGTTGGCGTCCGCCGGCACGGTCACCTTCGTCTCGCTGCCGTCGGCGATCCGCTTCAGCGTGATCGCGTAAATCAGCGCTGTCCGCTGCGGCCCATAGTTCTTCGGATTCACGCGCGCGCCCGCGAGTCGCAGCACCGGCTGCGCCAGCTCGGCGATGTCCGGCTGCCACGTGCTGATAGGTCAGCGCCAGCACCTGCTCGTTGGGGCTGAGCACCGACTGCGGCAGCGGCTGCGCGTCGAACGCCGCGACGATGTTCGGCGGCGGCGTCAGGTACTTCGGCGCATCGGGCGACTGCGCGATGAGCACCGGCGCGAGCGCGATGATGGCGATCGGAAGGAAACGGGCGAGCCGGATGTGCATGTTCGCTCCTTGATTACAGGCAGCGAATTCTACACCGTCGTTTAACCGCAGAGCTCGCTGAGATCGCAAGAAAGAGATGTTTTCTTGGAGGTCTCTGCGATCTCCGCGGTTAAGTTAGCCGCGCGGCTTCACCTCGGACTGCGCGGCGCCTCGTCGCCGGCGGCCGTCACGTCGATGTCGAGCGAAAGCGCTTCGAGGAGCTGGGCGAGGTCGGCCTGGGCGCGTGAGAGCGTTTGCGTGAGATCGGTCGTTTCGCGCCGAAGCGTGCCGATGCGATCTTCCTGCTGCGTCAGTTGTGCAACGTATCGCTTCAGAAGCTGCTGCTCTTCCGCGCTTCCTTTGAGCGTGCCCATGTTGCCGCGTAGACGCGTCTGGTCCTCGGCGATCTGATTCGACTCGCTTTTGTGCGCCGCGATCTGCGCCGCCAACGAGGCTATGGTCGATTTTTTGGCCTGAATCGGGACGAGCGCTTCGGTGAGCCGCACGTTCGCGCGTGACTCGCGGACGAACAGCGCCACCTGATCGTCTGTCAGTTGAGAGATCGTGTAGCGCGTTTCGAATTGGCCGGAACTCCTCGACTGTCAGCGTCGCGACGGCTTTGGCCGCCACCGGCACGAGGAACCGGTATGCAGTGAGCGAAGTCTCGGCCGGTTCCGACGATCCCTTCGCGAGCGTCCATCCGGGACGAATCGCGTGCTCGATCACAACGGTCCTGGGCGTCGCGTCGCTGTTGCGCACGGTGTAGACCTTGCGCGTCCGTTCTTCGCGCTCCTGGACCGCGACGCCGCGGCTGATCCGCACGCGTGCGATCTTCTGATATCCGTCGCCTTGCCGCGATTCGACCTGCACGCCGAGATCGACGCCGTACGAGAGCAGCCGTTTGTCGCCCGGCTTGATTGGCTCGAGCAGGCCTTCGCCGGCGAACGTCGCCTCGTCGAGCACGGCGAAGGACCCGCCGTCGAGTGTGAGGCCGCTCGAGTTCGTGAGCCACAACGCGCGCAGGGGCCGCACGCCATTGCGTTCGTTCCAGAGCGACACGCGGTCGACACCGACTTCCGCTCTGACAATCGGCACGAGGGCCGATTGATTCTTGCGGATCGTGATCTTACCGTCGACGCGGTACTCGAACAGATCGCCAAGGTTTTCACCTTGCGCCGCTGCCTGCATGTTCTCGAGTCCTTGTGCGATCGCGTCACGGGCGACGTATCCGCCGCCGACTCCCCCCACGACGCCGCCCTCGACGCCTGCGGCCTTGGGCGATCGTCGCGGTCGGGCGCCGCTGACAGTTACCGTCTCGGCGACGGCTGAAATGCCCATCGTCACATCAGGCGCACGCTGGCCGCGTCCATCGACTTCGACGTCGTCGAGCGTGGAGTGCTGGAACCCAGGCAAATTGAATTCGATCCGATAACTTCCTCGAGGAAGCTGCCAGCGCGTATTGCCCGTCCTCGTCGCTCGTTGCCATGAAGCGACGGCCGCCGGAATCGGTCGCGGTGACCGCGACTCCCGGCAGCGTCTCGCCCGTCTGATCCGTGACCCTTCCGATGAAGCCTGTGCCGTTTGACGGAGAGCCCTCGAGATGCATCTGCGGAGTCGTCGAAGTTCCTTTCGGCATCGCTACGACAGGCCGCTGGATGTACAACGGCTGCGAGAGAGGCTCGATGAACGACTGCGGCGCGCCGGCGACGAGCGACAGTTCGACATCATTCCAGTCCTCGCCAGCGGTGTTGTCGACCACCGCCCACCCCTGCAGCAGCGGTTTGCCACCGGCATTGCTCGGCAGCACGATGCGATATGTCGTCTTCCAGATCGGCACTTCGCTGATGTAGCCGACGAGCAGATCTCGCGCGCCGGTGCCGAGCGCCGAGATCGTGACGCGGCGGCGGTCCTGCGCGCGCTCCGACGCCAGGAGGCCCAGATACGCGCCCACTTGCGCGTTCGACTCGCGTTCGGCGAGCTTCACGCTGACCGCGGGCGTGATGTCCACGGTGCGGATCTCACCCCCGTCGCTCACGATCGTCAGCTGATCTTTTGGTGCCGCATCGTCTTTCGTCCGCGGCCTCCGTTCGACGCTCAGCAGGCGGCCAACGATCGTGTGCGCTCCCGAGCTGCACCTCGAGGCGTGCGCCGCGCAGCGCGCCGAGCAGATCGACGAGCGTCGTGCCGGCATTGGCGGGCAGCGGGAGAGCGCCGAGACGGTACGGCAAGCGGCGTCTCCGAGTTGAACGACACGTCGGCGATCCGGCCGCCGCCGAGATCGAGCACCGTCATCGACTTGAGCGCGTCGTTCAACTGCGCGCTGTTGAAATCAATCGAAACTGATTGGTTCCCGGTGACGCGGCCGACGTGCTCGAAGTAGCCGACGCCGTTCTTGTACAGCACGACCCGGCGAACGGGCAGCGTCGTCGCTGTTGGCGGCGCGACGCGCCGACCCTGGCTCGCGGGAGTTTGTGCGTGAACCGATTGAAGCAGCGCGATAGCCGCACAGGCACAGACGATCAGGGCGCATCGACGCATCGCACACCTCCTGTAAGAGACAGACGTCGCGGTCGTCGTTTCGGTCCGGCGACATCAGACCTGTAACCGGCGCGCTTGGAAGAGCAAGCGAGGTGCCTGGGGGATTCGGCTGAAACGCCGCTTAAATGGGCGCCAGCTGGGCGCGGGCGGGCTCGGCTCCGTCCGCCGCGTGCATTTTCGTGGATGTCGCTACACGCCGCCGAATATGTCGTCGACCTTGAGGATCTTCACGTCGCCAAGATTCAGCGCGCGTACGGGTGCTTCGATCGTCTTCAGATCGCCGACGACCACTACGCTAAGACGGTTTGGCTGAATGTATTTCTGCGCGACGCGCTCGACGTCAGCAGCCGTGACCGCCTGGATGTTCTGCACGTACTTCGAGAAGTAATCCTCCGGCAGGTGGTACACGAGGAGTATCTTCGAGCCGGCGCGAGATGTCGCTGGTCGTTTCGAATGCGCCGGGAAAGCGCAGCGACACGTAGTTCTTCGCGCGCGCCAGTTCGTCGGGCGGAACGGGCTTCAGGATGCCGTTCAGCTCGTTGAAGAACTCCTTCAACGCTTCGGCGGTCTTGTCGGTCTGCACGCCGGCTGCTGCATAGAACGGGCCGGCCGACATGCGCATGTCGAACGCCGAGCTCGCGCCGTACGCGTAGCCGTGCTGCTCGCGCAGGTTCATGTTGAGGCGCGAGCTGAACGATCCGCCGAGCACGGTGTTCAGCACCTGGATCGGAAAGTAGTCGGGCGTCGAGCGGGCGACGCCGATCGAGCCGATGCGGATCTGCGACTGCGCCGCGCCAGGTTTGTCGACGAGGTAGACCTGCCGCGCCGACGGCGGCTGCACAGGCGGCAGCGTTGCGCGCGGGGTCTGGCCCGCTGGCGCCTTCCAGCTGCCGAAATTCGATTCGAGCATCGGCGTGACCGCGGCCTGCGTGACGTCGCCGACGACGAGCAGCGTGGCGTTGGTCGGGCGGAATGCGGCGGTGTAGAACGCGCGGAGGTCGGCGGCGGTGAACGCCTTGATCGCGGCGGCGGTACCGCTCGTCATCGTGCCGAACCGGTGAGTGGGACCAAAGAGCACGCGCGAGAAGACGACTGGCGCGATCGTCGCCGGATCGTCGCGCGCCTGCAGCAGCGCGGTGAGCCGCTGCTGACGCACGCGCTCGAGCTCGTCGTTCGGAAACGTCGGCCGCAGCGCGACGTCCGCCATGATCGGCAGCGCGTCCTTCAAGCGCGCCACCGGAACGTGCAGGCGCACGGCCGACGCGTCGATGCCGCTGCCGGCCGCGAGATCCGCGCCGAGGCAGATCGATCGCGTCGGCGATTTCGAGCGCCGAGCGCGAACCCGCACCCTCCGTCGAGCATCGCGGTCGTGAGGCTCGCGACGCCGAACTTGCCGGCGGGATCGTCGGCGGTGCCGCTGAAGACGACGAGGTTGACCTGCGCGACCGGCACCTTGTGCATCTCGACGATCCACACCGGCAGGCCGTTCGACAGCTGCGCCTTGTGAATCGTCCGGCAGCTTGAGCGCGTCGGGCGGCCCCGGCGCCGGTGGATGCGTGCGATCCGGCGCCTGCTGCGCGGCGAGCAGACGGAGCAGCAACGCGATGCGGCTAGATGAATCGACGCGTCAACATTAATTACTCCGCTCGCTGGGCCCACCCCAGCTCGCTCTCTAGACCTCTCAAATTGTCGTGGACCCCACGACAGCCGCGGGCGCTGCGCTCGAGCGTAGACTCTCGCGCTCGGGTGGCTAGCTGCGGACTCGCGCTTCGACTTGCTCGGCACGAACGGTCAACTCGATCCTGCGATCATTCGGCAGAAATTTCTCGGCGGCGGCTCGGATGTCGGACGTGGACAGCGCGCGGTAGCGGCTCAGGTCCTCGTTGAACCAGTCGGGATCGCCGGTGTTCGTGTAGTACGCGTTCAGCTGATCGGCCTTGCCGCCGAAGCCGCCCGAGCGTTCCATGCGGTTGTAGAACGACGCTTCGATCTGGTTGATCGATCGCTGCAGCTCGTGCTCGGTCGGGCCTTCGCGCTGCAGCTTCTGGATCTCCTCGTCGATCACCTTCTGCAGCTCTTCGACGGTGTGGCCGGGCCGCGGCGTCGCTTCGATCAGGAAATACGACGAGAGCGCCTGCGAGTTCTGCGACGCGGAGACGCTCTGCGCGATCTGCATGTCGTAGACGAGCCGCTTGTACAAACGCGAATTCTTCCCGCCCGGCGAGGATGTCGGCCACGACGTCGAGCGTCGGCGTCGGCCGGTGCGAGATGCGCCGGCGTGAGCCACGCGAGGTACAGCCGCGGCAGCTGCACGTTGTCGGTGATCGTTTTCTTCTGGACGCCGGTCAAGCGCGACGCCCGGCACCGTCATCGGCGGCCGGCGCCGGCCCGGCTTGACGTCGCTGAACCACTTCTCGACGAGCGCGCGCGCCTTCGCCGGATCGAGGTCGCCCGCGACGACCAGGCTCGCGTTCGACGGCGCGTAGTACGTCTTGAAGAAATTCACCACATCGTCGTAGCTCGCCGCGGTGAGATCGGGCATGTAGCCGATCACCGGCCAGTGGTACGGGTGGCCTTCGGGATAGAGCATCTCGGTCGAGCGTGATCTCGGCCATGCCGTACGGCCGATTCTCGTAGCTCTGGCGGCGCTCGTTCTTCACGACGTCGCGCTGCGCGTCGACCGTCTTCGGCGTCATCGAGTCGAGGAGATAGCCCATGCGATCGGACTCGAGGAACAGCGCGAGCTCGAGCGAGTTCGACGGCACGTTGATGTAGTAGTTGGTGCGGTCGTTCTCGGTCGAGCCGTTGTTGTCGCCGCCGGCCGCCTCGAGCCAGTCGTCGAACTGCGCCCGGCTTCACGTGGCCGGAGCCCATGAACATCAGGTGCTCGAACAGGTGCGCGAACCCGGTGCGCCCGGTTTTCTCGCGCGCGGAGCCGACGTGGTACCAGACGTTGACGCGTGACCATCGGCACGCTGTGGTCCTCGTGCAGGATGACGTGCAGCCCGTTCGGCAACGTGAACTGTGTGTACTGCAGCTCGATTTTCGACTGCGCAAAGGCCGGCGCGGCGATGAAAAAGGCAAGAAGAAGAGCAGCGCGCTTCATAGGTTCGATTCTACTGCGGTATCCTAACGACCAACTACCAGTCACCAATCACCAGTCACCATGCCATCACCGTCCTCACCGCTCGTCGGCGTCATCATGGGCAGCAAGTCGGATTGGGAGACGATGCGGCACGCGGACGAGATGCTCGACGCGCTTCGGCATCGCGCACGAGTGCCGGGTGGTGTCGGCGCATCGGACGCCGGCCTGGATGGCCGAGTACGCCACGAGCGCGTGCGACACGCGGGCTCGAGGTGATCATCGCCGGCGCGGGCGGCGCGGCGCACCTGCCCGGGATGGTCGCGGCGCACACCGTGCTGCCGGTGATCGGCGTGCCGGTGGTCAGCTCGCAGGGCGCGGCTCTCGGCGGCATGGATTCGCTGCTGTCGATCGTGCAGATGCCGAAAGGCGTGCCCGTCGCGACGGTCGCGATCGGCCACGTCCGGCGCGGCGAACGCCGGGCTGCTCGCCGTCGCGATTCTCGCGACGTCGCGGCCTGAGCTCCGCGCGAAGCTGCAGGCGTACCGCGACGAGCTCACCGCCGAGTCCCGCAAGCAGGAGCTGTGAACCAACGGAGCGTGTTCGGGCCCGGCTCCACGGTCGGAGTGCTCGGCGGCGGACAGCTCGGCCGAATGTTCGCGATGGCGGCGCGCAGGCTCGGATATCGCGTCCACACGCTCGTCGCCCGAACACGACACGCCCACCGGGCAGATCGCCGACGTGGAAATCAACGCGTCGTACGACGACCTCGACGCGGTCAAGACATTTGCACAGGGCGTCGACGTCGTGACCTTCGAGTTCGAGAATGTGTCGGCGGCCGCTGCTGCAGTCGCCGAGGCGCACGCTGTCGTCCGGCCGAACGGTCACGCGCTCTTCGTCGCGCAGCATCGGATCCGCGAGAAATCATTTCTGGCCGAACGCGGTCTGCCGGTCACGCCGTTCGCGCCGGTGCGCACGGTCGACGATCTGGCGCCGGCGGTTGGAGCGGTCGGCATCCCCGCCGTGCTGAAAACGGCTGCATTCGGGTACGACGGCAAAGGCCAGGTTGGCGTTTCCGCAGGCGGACCGAGTTGCCAGGCGCGTGGGAATCGCTCGGCCGGCAGGAGTCGATTCTCGAAGCGTTCATCGATCTCGAGCGCGAGATATCGGTGATTGGCGCTCGCGGCGTGGACGGCTCGTGGTCGCACTTCGGCCCGATCGACAACGCACATCGTCATCACATCCTCGACGTGTCGGTCGCGCCATCGACTGTCGCTCGCATCGCTCGCGGCCGCAGGCCGTCGAGGTGACCCGCGCCGTCATGGAGGCGCTCGACTTCATCGGGTTGCTCTGCGTCGAGTTTTTCGTCTCCAAAGACGGCCGACTGCTCGATCAACGAGCTGGCGCCGCGTCCGCACAATTCCGGGCACCTCACCTTCGACGCGTGCCGCACGAGCCAGTTCGAGCAGCAGCTCCGCGCCATCTGCGGCCTTCCGCTCGGTTCGCCCGAGTTGCTCCAGCCGGCCGCGATGGCCAATCTGCTGGGCGATTTGTGGTCCGCCGGCGAGCCGAACTGGGCAGCGGCGCTTCGGATTCCTGAAGTCAAGCTGCACTTGTACGGAAAGACGACGGCGCGGCCGGGGCGGAAGATGGGCCATCTGACCGTTCTGGCTAACAAATCTGCGGATGCGAGAGAGACCGTGATCAAGGCGCGGGATTTGCTTTAGACCGGAGCGTGCCTTGCGGGCTCGGCCGCCGCTCGATCGTTTTGTCGCTCGGGCTGTTCGTGACGGCGCCCCTCGGCGCGGCCGCACCAGGCGCGCCGTCGTATCGCCCCGCCATCCTTCAACGCTTCCTCTCCAATCCTGATCCGTCGCCGGCCGCCTATCGCGCGCTCCGCCACCTCGACGCACGCAACGATCACTTCGACTCGACCGCGTGGATGGATGTCTGGACCGAGGCGGATGCCCAACGCGGATTCCGCTATCAGATCGCTTCCGAAGGCGGGTCGGATTACATCCGCGCGCACGTGTTTCGCGAAACGCTCGAGGCCGAGCAGCGCATGTGGACCAGCGGCGCTTCCGACCGCGGGGCGTTGACGCCGGACAATTACGTCTTCGAAGAGCGCACTGCGGCCGCCGACGGCCTCGCATCGCTTGCCGTGCGGCCGCGCCGCAAGGACGTCCTGCTCGTCGACGGCCTCATCTTCCTCGACCCGAACGACGGCGAGCTGATGAGGATGGAAGGGCTGCTCTCGAAGGCGCCGTCGTTCTGGACGCGCCGCGTGCAGATTACGCGCTGGTACCATCGGTTCGCCGGCGTGCGAATGCCGACCGCGCTGGAATCGGTCGCCAACGTTCGCATCGCAGGTACCTCGACTTTCCGCATGACCTACGAATACGAATCGGTCAACGGCGAGAAGTTCGACGCTCCCCATCTGCGCACGGGCCAATAGGTCACTTTTGATTCGTCCGTCTGAAGGCGGACGCTCCACTCACTCCACGTACTCTATGATGGCGACCGTGGCCCAGGAAGCTGCGATCAAGATCGCGTTTGTGTTCGCATTCGTTTGCGCGGCGGCAGCTGCGGCTGCGGCGGCTCGCCGCGCGGCAGCGCGTCATCGCGCGCCGGTCAATCAGCTGCCGCACGAGGTTCGCGGCCTGGTCGTTGCGCGCGGAGCAATCGGCCTCGTGTTCTACGCGGCGCTCATCTCATGGCTGTTCAACGTGCCAGCCACCGGGTGGATGCGTCTGCACGTTTCCTTTCCGATTCGCTGGTTCGGCGTCGCGCTACTGGCAGCATGTGTCGCCGCCTTGGCGTCCAGCTATGACGCGCTTGGCACGAACTATCGCGGGGGGATCGGGTTGTACGAAGAACACGAGCTCGTCACGCGGGGTCCGTACCATTTCGTGCGTCATCCTATCTACTCCAGTTTCATTCTCACGATGCTCGCGGCGACCCTGGTTTCGTCGAACTGGCTGCTCGGCGTCTCTGGGCTGATTCTCGTCGTGCTGATTGCCGTTGCACGCCTTCCTCGGGAAGAGATGCAGCTGCGCGATCGCTTCGCGGCACGTTGGGAGCAGTACCGATTGACAACTGGCTCGCTGGTCCCCAACGGCAAATCGCTCTTCGCTGCCAAGCGATCCGGAAGGCTATAATCCGCGCGTCTTCGGAAGGAGTCAGAGATGCGTGGCAGTCTTCGCTTGTCGCGATCCGTCGCGACGCTCGTCGCCGTCCTCCTCAGTCTTGCGGCGTCCACCTCAACCGGCCAGTCCACCACACACAAGAAGCCGATCGCACACGATGTGTACGACGGGTGGAAGACGATCCAAGGCACGAAAGTGTCGCGCGACGGCGTGTGGGTCGCGTACGCCTTGGTGCCGCAGGACGGCGATGGCGAGCTCGTCGTCTGCAATCTCAAAACGAACGTTGAGTATCGCGCGGCGCGCGGACGCGATCCGGTGATCACGCCGGATGGAAAATTCGTCGTCTTTGCGAAGGCGCCGTTGAAATCCGACGTCGACAAGGCGCGAAAGGCGAAGAAAAAGCCGGAAGATATGCCCAAAGCCGGCCTCGGCGTCGTCGACCTTGCGACCGGGACCGTGACGACGCTCGCCGAGCACGTGAAGAGCTTCCGGCTGCCTGAAGATCCTGTGCGCTTCATCGCATTTCTGGCGCAAGGAGGGCAGGAAGGGCGGGAGGGACCGGAGGGGCAGGTAGGGCAGGAGGGGCAGGAGGCGAAGAGGCAGGCCAAGAAGCACGAACCGGGAACTGATCTCGTCATCCACGATCTTGGCGCGCGGACGGATCAGAAGATTTCTGAGGTCGCCGAGTACGCGGTTGCAAAGGACGGCAGCGCGATCGCTTACTCCGTCTCCTCGAAATCCCCGGCGAACGACGGCGCGTTCGTCCGCAGGATGTCGGACGGTTCGGCCAAGGCGCTGCTGACCGGCCAGGGCAACTACAAGGGGTTTGCGTTCGACGGCAAGGGGACTCAGCTCGCGTTCGTCACCGACCGCGACGACTACGCTGCGAAGGCGTCGCGCTTCAAGCTCTATCACGCGCGGATCGATGCGACGGCAGCCTCAGAGCTCAGCGTACCGAGCGAGTCGCGCGCGGGACCGATCGCCGTCAGCGAAAATGGCCGCCTCGAGTTTTCGAAAGACGGCGCGCGTTTGTTTTTCGGCACCGCCGCGCCGCCGCATGCGGAGCCCGACGATGCGCCGGAGCCGGTGAAGGTGGACATCTGGAACTACAAAGATCCAGAGCTGCAGCCGATGCAGAAAGTGCGCGCCGAAGAGGAGAAAAAACGCAGCTTCCGCGCGACGATCGACCTCGCCGATAAGCGCTTCACGCAACTGGCCTCGCCCGAGATGCCGGATATCCGCACGAACGAGAGCGGTGTTCGCGCGCTCGGTATTTCCGACGTGCCGTACCGGCAGCTCATTTCCTGGGACGGCAACTACGACGACGTGTATCTGGTGAAGCTCGCGGATGGTTCGCGTCAGCAGATTATCGAAAGAGGCCGTTTTCAGCCGTCGATGTCGCCCGGCGCCAACTACGTCTTGTATTTCAGCGAACACGACAACAACTGGTACGTCGTCCGCGCGAGCGACGGACAAAAAACAAATCTCACGGCGAAGCTCGGCGTGAAGTTTCAATCCGAGACCGACGATCATCCGGACTACGCAAACCCGTACGGCCAGGCGGGATGGACCGAAGGCGACAAGTCGGTGCTGCTGTACGACCGCTACGATATTTGGGAAGTGAAGCCGGACGGCAGCGGCGCGCGAATGATTACCGGCGGCCTCGGCCGCAAGAATCAGATCGTCTTCCGCTACTCGCGCACGGAGGCGCCGCCTTCCTCAACCGAAGAAGAGATCGGCCCGCGCCAGCGCCAGGCCGACGAGCCGGTCGTCTCCTCCACAAAACCGATCATCCTTTCGGCCGTGGACGATCGCACGAAGGCGAGCGGCCTCTATCGCGTGACGCTCAATTCGAACGCCGAGCCAGTCAAGCTGGTGATGCTGGACAAATCCTTCGGCGTGCCAATCAAAGCGCGCGATGCCGACGTGTACGTGTTCACCATGTCGCGCTTCGAGGAATTTCCGAACCTCTGGGCGTCGAGCGGAAGCTTCACGGACATGAAGAAGATCAGCGACGCCAATCCGCAGCAGGCCGAATACAACTGGGGCACGTCGGAGCTGATCGACTACGTGAACGCCGACGGCAAACATCTGAAGGCGATCCTCACGAAGCCGGAGGACTTCGATCCGTCGAAGAAATACCCGCTGATCGTTTACATCTACGAGCAGCTGACCAACAACCTGCATCGCTACGTCGCGCCGGCGCCCGGCGGCTCGAGCATCAACGTCACGCGCTACGCGAGCAACGGCTACATCGTGCTGCAGCCCGACATCGTCTACGACATCGGCTACCCCGGGCAGAGCGCGTTGAAGTGCGTGCTGCCGGCGACGCAGCAGGTGATCTCGATGGGCTTCGTCGATCCCGACGCGGTCGGCATCCAGGGGCACAGCTGGGGCGGCTATCAGATCTCGTACATGATCACGCAGACCAACATCTTCCGCGCCGTCGAAGCGGGCGCATCCGTCGTCGACATGTTCAGCGGCTACGGCGGCATCCGCTGGGGCACCGGCATGTCGCGCGCGTTCCAGTACGAGAAAACGCAGAGCCGCATCGGCGTGCCGCCATGGCAGAACCCGGCGCTCTACATCGAGAACTCGCCGCTCTTCTGGATCGAGAAGATCCACACGCCGTATCTGACGATGGCCAACGACGAGGACGATGCGGTGCCGTGGCAGCAGGGCATCGAGTTCTTCACCGCGATGCGGCGGCTCGGCAAGGAAGCGTACATGTTCACCTACAACGGCGAGAAGCACGGCCTCCGCCAGCGCGAGAACCAGAAGCACTGGACCGTGCACCTCGCCGAGTACTTCGACTACTACCTGAAGGGCGCGCCGAAGCCGGACTGGATGGAGCACGGCGTGCCGTATCTGGAAAAAGGCAAGCGCGACGTGACACCGCTCTTCAAGAAAAGTACAGATAAAAAATAACAGAACCACAAAGACTCTCTTTGTGTCCTTTGTGACCTTTGTGGTTAGCAGTTGTGTTTTCATGGTGGTTCAATGAAGAAACTCATCTTCGTCGCGATCGTTCTCGCCGTCGCGGTTCCGTTGGCGCAGGATTCGGCGAAACCGTCGTTCGCGGAGCCTGGAATTTCTCCTGACGGTTCCATGATCGCGTTCGCGAGCGGCGGCGACATCTGGGAGGTGTCGTCGCGCGGCGGCGATGCGCGGCTACTCGTGTCGCATCCGGCCACGGAATCGCGTCCGATGTACTCGCCAGATGGCACTCGTCTCGCCTTCACGTCCACGCGCACGGGCAACGGCGACGTATACGTGCTCACGCTCGCGACCGGCGACCTCACGCGGTTGACGTTCGACGATGCGAATGAGCTGGTGAATGGTTGGTCGGCGGACGGAAAGTTCGTGTATTTCTCATCCGGCAGTCACGACCTCGGCAGCATGACGGACGTGTACCGCGTGAGCGCCGCCGGCGGCACGCCGATGCCGTTCGCCGCGGACCGGTACGCGACCGAGTACTTCGCGGCTCCGGCGCCCGAAGGCGACGCCGTCGCGATCACCGCGCGCGGGTTCGCCGGTTCGCAGTGGTGGCGGAACGGCCATAGCCACCTCGATGAGAGCGAGATATGGATCGTCCGCAACTCGCGGTACGAGCAGGTCACCAAGGGCGGCGCCAAGGACGCGTGGCCGCTCTGGAGTCCGGATGCGAAAACACTCTTCTTCATGTCCGATCGCAGCGGGGCGCAGAACATCTGGGCCGCGCCCGTCCGGCCCGATCAGGCAGCCGCACCGCATGCGGTGACGACGTTCAAGGATGGCCGCGTACTGTGGCCGACCATTACGCGCGACGGCAAGACGATCGCCTTCGAGCGCAGCTTCGGCATCTGGACGGTGGACACCGCAACGAATCAGGCGCACGAAGTGCCCATCGCGCTGCGCGGCGCGCCCGCCGGCGCCGCGGTCGATCATCGAACCTTCACGGATCAAATCCAGGAGCTGGCGCTTTCTCCTGACGGAAAGAAGATCGCATTCACGGTGCACGGCGAGGTCTTTTCGGCGTCGGCGAAGGACGGCGGCGACGCCATCAGGCTCACGAATACTGCGGCCGCCGAGTTCGGCGTCGTGTGGGCGCCCGACAGCCGGCGTCTGGTGTATCTGTCAGATCGCGACGGAACCGATCATCTTTATCTGTACGACTTCGGCCGCAGCCGCGAGACACAGCTCACCGACGGCGCGGCGCGCGATCATGCGCCGCAGTTCTCGCCCGACGGCAAATGGGTCGCTTACGAGCGCGGCAACCGCGAATTGCGCATTCTGGACGTCGCGACCAAGCAGGATCGCACGCTCACGACCGGCGTGTTGACGACGCCGCGCGGCGGCGATCCGCGCGATTTTGTCTGGTCGCCCGATTCGAAATATCTCGCCTACGTCGCCATCGGCGCGAAGAGCTTCCAGAATCTCCACATCATCGGCGTCGACGGCCCTGGCAACGGCGAAGAACACGCCGTTAGTTTTCTCGCGAACACGAACGGCGGGTCGATTGCCTGGAGCCCGGACGGCACGTATCTGACGTTCGTGACGTCGCAGCGCACCGAACCGGGCCAGGTCGTCCGCGTCGATCTGCTGCCGCGTACGCCGAAGTTCCGCGAGGATCAGTTTCGCGATCTGTTCAAAGAGGAAACGCCGCGCACCGCCCCCCCGCTGCCGACGCCCGAGCCGACGCCCGATCTGAAGAACGACGCCAAGAGCGACGCCCTGAAGCGCGACGTGCCAACCGTCGCGGCCCGGCCGCCGCAGGTGAAGATCGTCTTCGACGACATCCGCCGTCGCGCAACGCCGCTGCCGATCGGACTCGACGTGCAGGATGAGATCATCAGCCCCGACGGCAAGTGGCTGCTGCTCGATGCGAGGGGCGCCGATGCCGAGAATCTCTACATCTATTCGCTCGACGAACTGTCTCGAGAGCCGGCCGTCGCGCGCCAGCTGACGTCCACCGCCGGCCCGAAGCGCAGCGCGCACTTCACGCCCGACAGCAAAGAGGTCGTCTATCTCGATCGCGGGCGCATTTTCAACGTGACGCTCGAGAAGCGCGAGCCGAAGCCGATCGCCGTCTCGGCGGAGCTCGATGTGGACTTCGCGAAGGAGAAGCTCGAAGTCTTTCAGCAGGCCTGGAGCGATCTGCGCGATCAGTTCTTCGACGAGAAGATGAACGGCGTCGACTGGACCGCCGTGCGCGCGGTATATGGACCGCACGTCGCCGGATCGCGTACGCCAGACGAGATGCGGCGCGTCGTATCATTGATGCTCGGCGAGCTGAACGCGTCGCACATGGGCATCGCGGGTCCGCCCCAGGGGACTGCGACCACGCTCGGCCGGCTCGCAGTCGATTTCGATCGCACGGAGTACGAAGCGAGCGGCCGCTTGAAGATCGCGCACGTCGTCGCGCTCGGCCCGGCGGCGCTAGGCGCCATCAAGCCCGGCGAGTACCTCGTTCGCGTCGACGATCGCGATATCGGCGCACGGGTGAACGTCGACGAGTTGCTGGATCACACGATCGGACGGCGGGTGACCCTGTCGATTGCTGCGTCGCCGGGCGCCACGCCGCGCGACATCAGCGTGAAGCCGGTGAACCAGACGACCGAGCGCGGCTTGCGTTACCGGGAGTGGGTGAACGAGCGCCGCGACTACGTCGCGAAGGCGAGCGGCGGGCGTCTCGGCTACGTGCACATGCTCGACATGTCGGCCGACGCGCTCACGGCGCTGAGCATGGATCTCGATGCCGACAACCATGCGCGCGACGGCGTCGTCGTCGACGTGCGGAACAACAACGGCGGGTTCGTCAACGTGTACGCGCTCGACGTGCTCACGCGGCAGGGGTACTTCAACATGGCTCCGCGTGGGCTGCCGATTCCGCCGGTTTCCTCGCGCACATCGCTCGGGCAGCGCGCGCTCGAACTGCCGACGATTCTCGTGACCAACCAGCACTCGCTGTCGGATGCCGAGGACTTCACCGAAGGGTACCGAACGCTGAAACTTGGAAAAGTGGTCGGCGAGCCCACGGCGGGCTGGATCATCTACACCGGCGGCCTCACGCTGATCGACGGGTCGACGCTGCGGATGCCGGGCGTGAAAATTTTCGCGCACGACGGCACGCCGATGGAGATGCATCCGCGGCCGGTTGATGTGTTGGTCACGCGGCCGATGGGCGAGAGCTATTCAGGGAAGGACAGTCAGCTCGACGCGGCCGTCGCGGAGCTGCTGAAACAAATCGGCCCGTCCAAACGGTCGACGAGCCAGCGGCAGTGAATGATCTAGAGTGAACTGAAACGAAAAAGCCATCACGAAGGCACGAAGGGCACGAAACTCAGCGACCTCGGCGGGCTCCGCGGTTAAGATCTTTGTCGTGTCCATCACGCGAAAGGCGATCGCGAACAGCAGAAACCCGACGGCACCGCGCCAGTAGCCGACCGGGTCGAGCAGAAAGCTTTGGTGCATGAAAGCGCATGCGGTGCCGACGGCGAAGGCGAGCGCGGCGAGCGCGATCAATGTCCAGCTGAGGTTGCGCATGCGCCACAGGCTACGCGCGTTGGAGATGAGAGGCAAGATCCGCGTCGCACCTTTTGCCGCGGCGCGGATCCTGCGTAGACGCAACAGACTGCGTCCGGGGGGCTGGGGAGCCAGAGTTCGTTTGCTAGTCGCAGTACGCCGGTCCGCCGGTGCACGGCGGCTGGTCGGGAACAGCCTGGTTCACGGCGCCGACCATCCACGGATGCGTCGCGCAATGGAAATTCACGCCGCCCTTGATTGTCACCGTCTTGCTCGTCTGACCTGGCGCGATATCTCCAAAATCCGCCGACCCGTCGTCCAGCACGATGTGATGCGTGTTCGCCGGATCATTGTTCTTGAACGCGACCGTGTTGCCGCTCGTCGCGGGTACGGGGTTTGGGTTGAACGATGCCGCGCCGACCGCTGACGCGATCGAAACGGTGACTGTCGGTCCCGACGTCGTCGTGTTGGACGGCGCCGAGGGCGAAGAAGACGATCCGCCGCCGCAGCCCCACATGATGAGGACGGCGCCTGCCGCGGCGACTGCTGTTCCAGTAAGTAGAGAAGAGCGCATGCTGATTGCCTCCAGAAGGTGGTGCGAGTGACGACCTCACCGGAGCAATCGCAATACCAGCACTAAGTGGTTTGTTTTCAGTTATTTACTTCGCGCGATGATTACCGGAGCCGTAACCGCTTACCAAGATCGTCGTCCTTACGTTTGCGCAACGTGCGTCACGGTCTTTCTGAACCAGCCGGAGATACGCTCGAATTGTTTTCTCCAGATGCAGCTCCGGCGTGTCTTCTTCCTTGCAGTGCGACAGGCCACGCGACGAGTACGCGAACATCATGACGACCGGCATGTGCGGGACCATTTCCGCCGCGTCGTGGAGCGGACCTGAGGGAAGCCGTGGCGCGTCGCCGGTCTCCTCGCGCACCGCGTCCTCGCAGAGCCTTACGAGCTCGGGATCGAAGGGCCGCGGCTCGATGTTCCACAGCGGAACCCATTCGACTGTCACGTTGTTCTCGCGCGCGATCCGCTCCGACGCCGCGCGCGCGTCGCTGAACATCGCCGCGAGCACGTCCGCGTTGAGCGCGCGCTGATCCAGCGATATCTCGCATACGCCCGGAACCGCCGTCACGATTTTCGGCTCGACGTTCACGACGCCAACGGTGCAGACGACGCCCGCGGCCGGCGTTGAATGGCGGAGGCCGATCTGGCGGCATTCGAGCGCGGTGGCCGCGGCCGCGAGAAAGGCATCGCGCCGCATCGGAATCGGTGTCGAGCCGGAGTGCGCCGCCTGGCCGGTGAACCGAAGCATGTGACGCTCGACGCCGAACGTGCCGAGAACGACGCCCGTCGACTTCTCCATCGATTCGAGCACAGGGCCCTGCTCGATGTGCAGCTCGAGATATGCGCGTCGGTCAATCGCCGCGAGCTCGGCGTGGGCGTTCGGCATCCGCTCGAGCGAGACGCCGTTTTCGGCCAGCGCATCGACGAGTGACGTGCCCTGACGATCCTTCAGCTGTCGGACGTCCTCGATTCTCAAGCTGCCGGCTGCCGCTGACGAGCCAAGCAGGCTGCGCCCGAACCGCGCGCCTTCCTCGTCCGCCCAATCGACGAGCTTCATCGTCACCGGCGGCGTCGATCCCGCAGTACATCCGAAGCGCTTCGAGCGCCGCCATCACGCCGAGCGCGCCGTCGAGCCACCCGCCATTCGGCACCGAATCGAGATGGCTGCCGACGATCACCGTCTTCGGCGACGCGCCGCGCAGCGTGACCCAGTTGTTGCCGGCGGAATCGGCCGTCACGTCGAGACCGAGTTCGCCGACCTTCCCCTTGAACCACGCACGCGCCTGCCGCCACACCGGTCCCCACGCCAGCCGCTGCGCACCGTCGACCGTGGAAGTCAGCGCCGCAAGCTCCCGAAGTTCTGCAATCACCCGCGCCGCATTCATCTCCAACTTTCGCCTTTCCCTCGTCGGACGTTCAACCGCAGAGACCGCAGAGTACGCCGAGAATTTTCCTGGTATTGCTTCTGCGAGTTCAGCGCGCTCTGCGGTAATTCTTTGCAGGTTCACCTTAGCAGGCTCACCGGATCGATTCTGCTCGCGCGCCGCGCGGGCCCGTAGGTCGCGCCGAGCGCCGCCGCCGCGAGCCCGACGGCCGCGAGCGCGAACGTTGCCGGATCGAGCGCGCTCACGCCGAAGAGCAGGGAACTGAGCGCGCGGGACTCGAGCAGCGCGCCGGCCAGGCCGATCGCAATGCCCGCTGCCGCCAGGCTTGCGCCGTGGCCGACGACCAAGCTGCGAATCTCGCCGGCGCTGGCGCCGAGCGCGATGCGGACGCCGAGCTCGTGCGTCCGCTCGCTGACCGCGTACGCCATCACGCCGTACACACCGATCAGCGACAAGGCGAGCGCGACGGTTGTGAACACCGCGAGCAGCCGCGTTCTCAGCCGCGGCTGCGATACCGATTCCGACATCGCCTCTTCCATCGTCCGCATGCGAACGAGCGGCTGATCCCTATCGATGGTCTGCACGGCGGCGCGTACTGTGCCCGCGAGGGACGCAGCATCGCCCTCGGCGCGAACCACGATCGAAATGTTGCGGTACATGCCTGCGATGACGCTGATCGGATACTGGGCATACGGCACGAACGTGGTCGGCTGCGGATCAGCCTCGAACGCCTGTTTGGTGTCGCCGACGATCCCGACGACTTCCATGAGCGGCGCTTCGTCGTTCGGCACGCCGCCGATCTGAATGTGCGCGCGCAGTGCCTCGTTGCGCGATCCGTTGAAGAAGCGCCTGATGAACGTCTCGTTCACGATCGCGACCGGCTTCGACGTTTCGCGATCGCGATCCGTGAACACGCGCCCGGCCGACACTGGCACACCGAGCGCGGCGAAGAAGCCGCTCGTGACGGCCCGGTAGTTGGTGATGATGTATTCCTCCGGCCCTTTCGGCGGCCGTCCGGCGATGTTGAAGTGAAACGCGGACCCGGTGCCGGAAAACGGCGGCGCCGTCGCGATTTCCGCGCGTGCAACGCCTGGCTTGGCGCGCAGATCCGCGAGCAGCCGGTCGACGAAGATATTGCGCGACTGCGGCGTCGCGTAGGTGGTCGGCGAGAGCGGCGCCTCGGCCAGAAGCAGGTGCGCGGGGTTGAAGCCCGGCGACACGTCCTGCAGGCGGATGAGGCTCTTCGTGAGCAGTCCTGCGCCGACGAGCAACATCGTCGCGAGCGCCATTTCGGCGACGACGAGCAGGCCGCGCATGCGGTGATGACCGGCGCCGGCAGCCGAACCGCGGCCGGCTTCATTGATTGCCGCCGACACGTTGACCCGCGTCGTCTGCACCGCGGGAATGAGGCCGAATCCAAAGCCGGTCGCAATCGAAACGATTAGCGTGAAGGCGAGCGCCGCAGGATCGATGCCGATCGGCGCGGCGGGCGTGGCGGCTGCGCCGGCGAGCTGCGCGAGGAGCGGCACGCTCCAGAACGCAAGCAGAAGACCGGCGGCGCCGCCGGCAACCGCGAGCACCATGCTCTCGGTGAGCAGCTGCACCGCAATCCGCGCGCGGCTCGCGCCGATCGCGGTGCGAATCGCGATCTCGCGCTGACGTCCGACAGCGCGCGCGAGGAGAAGATTCGCGACGTTGGCGCACGCGATCAGCAGCACGAATCCGACGGCCGCTACCAGCACGAGGAGCGACTGCCGCACGTTCTGCACCGCGTAGTCGTGCAGCGGCTTCACCTCGGCCGACACACCGTGATTGAACTCCGGATAGGCGGCGGCGAGCCGCTCGGTGATCACGTCCATCTCCGCCTGCGCCTGCGCCATCGTGACCCCGGGCTTCAGCCGCGCGAGTGGAAAAATTCCCGGATGCCAATTGCGGTCATCCGGCAGAGTGGCGGCCCATGGGCCCATCGGGAGCAGCACGTCCGCGGCCGCGAGCAGCTGGAACTGTGGAGGCAGGACGCCGACGATCGTATAAGGCTGGTTGTCGAGCGTCAGCGGCCGTCCGATCGCGTCGGCCACGCCGCCGAACCGGCGACGCCACAGCGCGTCGCTCAAAAGCGCAACGCCCGCGGCTCCGGGCTTGTCGTCATCCGCGGCGAAGGTTCGGCCGAGTTGCGGCGCGACGCCGAGCGCCGGCAGCAGCGACGAGGTCACCATCTTTGCGGGGACCCGCTCCGGGTTCGCGACCCCGCTGAGCGTCATCGTCAGCGTGCGCGCCGCGGCGACGGCTTCGAACGACCGGCTGTCGTCGCGCCAGTCCTGATAGTTCTCCCAGCTGGTGGTGACGGTCGGGAACTGTGTCGTGTGTTCCACGAGCAGCACCAAGCGATTGGGATCTCGAAACGGCAGCGGCCGCAGCAACACGGCGTTGACCACCGTGAAGATCGCCGTGTTCGCGCCGATGCCAAGCGCAAGCGTCAGGACGGCGACGAAGGCGAAGGCCGGCCGGTTCGCGAGCAGTCGCCACGCGTAGCGGATGTCGTGCATGGGGACATTCTAGTGGCTGGTGGCGAGTGGCTGTAACATGCCGCGGATGCGCAGACTGTGTTTCCTGCTCCTCCTTGCGGCTGGCCTTCAGCAGCCGGCGCCTCAGCTTCCCGTGCAGCCGCCAACGCAGCCGCCGCCAACGGCGCCGCTCATGCCGCCGGCGGTGCCGGTTCGTGCGATCGAGCCGCCGAAAACTCCTTTGCCGTCGGAGGCCGATTCCGCACGAATCACGCGGTTCTCATTCATCGCATACGGCGACACGCGCGGTGCGAACGACGGCGTGGAGCTCCACCGCGAACATCAGGCGCTCATCGAAACGATGATCGCGAAGGCGAAGACCCTCGCGTCCACGCCATTTCCGATCCGGTTCGTCGTGCAGTCGGGCGACGCGGTCCTGAACGGCCGCGACGGCAATCAGTGGAACATCGGGTTCGTACCCGTCATCGAGAAGCTCACGCGCGACGCCGACATCCCGTACTTCTTCTCCGTTGGCAACCACGACGTCACGACGCTGCCAATGGGAGACCCGCAGCGGGCCCGTGGCCTCAAGAATTCACTCGATGCGATGAGCAAACTGATCCCAGCCGAGGGATCGCCGCGCCGGCTGAACGGTTATTTCACGTACACCTTCGGATTCGGCAACGCTTTCTTCGTCATGGTCGATTCGAACATCGCGTCCGATCAGGCGCAGCTCGCCTGGGTGACACGCCAGCTCGAAGGGCTCGACCGCGCGCGCTACCATCACGTGTTCGTCGTGTTCCACCATCCGCCGTTTTCATCCGGTCCTCACGGCGGCGATCTCATCGAGCCGCAGACCGAAGCGATTCGTGCCCTGTATATGCCGCTCTTCCGAAAGCATCATGTTCGTGCGACGTTTACGGGCCACGATCATTTCCTCGATCACTGGGTCGAACGGTACGAGGATGGCGGCAAGCCCTATCGCATGGATGACGTGCTCAGCGGAGGCGGCGGTGCGCCGACCTACACGTACAAAGGCGAGCCGAACTTAAAAGCGTATCTGGACAACGGCTCCGCGCAGCACGTGCAGGTGCAGCATCTCATCCGTCCAGGCGCAACCGCGCCGGAGAACCCGAACCATTTCATCGTCGTCCAGGTCGACGGCGACAAGTTGTCTCTGGAAGTCATCGGCATCGGCGCGACGCCGTACCGGCCGTATGGGAGAGATCGCCTCGATCTGAACGCGCCCCCGAGCTGACGCGGGTGTAAAATTCCGCTCCATGTACAAGAAATTTGTCGTCGCATGTGCGGCGGCCCTTGCCCTCACAGCCGCGGCGCTGTCGCCCGCACACATCGCGCGACGCGTCTTCGCGCAATCCAACTCGAACGTCGTCGTCGATCTCAAGACTTATCAGGATATGCGGTGGCGGCAAATCGGGCCGTTCCGCGGCGGACGATCGACCGCCGCGACCGGCGTGCGCACGCAGCCGAATGTCTTTTACATGGGCGCCAGCGGCGGCGGCGTCTGGAAGACGGAGAACTACGGCATCACGTGGGTTCCGGTGAGCGACGGCCAGTTCGAAACAGGATCGATCGGATCGATTGCCGTTTCGGATTCCGATCCGAACGTCGTGTACGTCGGCACGGGCAGCGAGGCGATTCGATCGAACGTCATCATCGGCCGCGGCGTGTACAAGTCCACCGACGGCGGGCGGACATGGCAGAACGTCGGTCTGAAGGACGCAGGCCAGATCGCCAACATCAAGATCAACCCGAAGGATCCGAACGTCGCGTTTGCGGCGGCGATGGGCAATCCCTTCGCGTGGGGCCCCGAGCGCGGCGTCTACCGCACGAAGGACGGCGGCAAGACCTGGCAGAAAGTACTCTTCATCAACGATCAGACGGGTGCCGTGTCCGTCGCCATCAACTGGTCGAACCCGAGCGAAGTATTCGCGAGCGCGTGGCGCGCGCAACGCAGGCCGTGGACGATCATCAGCGGCGGCCCGGCTGCCGAAGGCGGCGTGTACAAGTCCACCGACGGCGGCGATCACTGGACGCGCAGCAGCAGCGGTTTGCCCGACGATCTCATCGGAAAAGTCTGGATCGACATCGCCCAATCGAATCCGCGCGTGCTGTACGCGCAGGTCGAAGGCAAGGGGCCCAAAGGCGGACTTTACCGGTCGAGCGACAGCGGCGGCACCTGGACGATCGTCAACAACTCGGCGGCGCTGCGCGCGCGGCCGTTCTACTTCAACAAGGTGTTCGTCGATCCGAAGAACGAAAATGACGTCTGGGTCACCGAGCTTGGTCTTCACCATTCGACCGATGGCGGCAAGACGTGGGCAACCGTGAACACTCCGCACGGCGACAACCACATCGTGTGGCTGAACCCGGACAACCCTCGCACGATGATCGAAACGAACGACGGCGGCGCGAACATCTCGCAGGACGGCGGCCGCAGCTGGTCGTCGCAGCTCAATCAGCCGACCGCCGAGCTTTACATGGTGGACGCCGACGAGCAGTTTCCGTACAAGCTCTACGCGCCGCAGCAGGACGATGGGGTCGTCGTGATCGACAGCCTGCCGACGTCAGCGAAGGGCATTGTCGATCCGGCGCAGACGTGGTTCGATGCGTCAGGCTGCGAGAGCGGCCAGATCCGCGCGGTTCCAAGCGGCAAGATCATCTACGGCGACTGCAAAGGCGAGTTCGGCCGCTTCAACGTGGACACCGGCCAGGAGCAGCATTTCTGGGTCAATCCGCAGCAGCGCTACGGCAAGAAGCCGAGCGACATGCACTTCCGCTTCGTCCGACAGGCGCCAATCGAAGTCGATCCGAACAACCCGAAGATCGTCTACCACGGCTCGCAGTATCTGCATAAGACGACCGACGGCGGACTGCACTGGACGAAAATCAGTCCGGACGTGACGGCGAACACACCCGAGACGGCATCGTACGAATCCGGCGAGCCGATTTCTCGCGACATGACCGGTGAAGAAGTCTACGCGGCGCTCTATGCGATCCGTGCGTCCCGGCTCGAGCCTGGCGTCATCTGGACCGGATCGAACGACGGCCCGGTCTACGTCACGCGGGATGCCGGCAAATCGTGGAAGAACGTGACGCCGAAAGGGCTGCCCCCTGGGGGCCGCGTGCACACGATCGAGGATTCGCCGCACCGCAAGGGCTCGGCGTACGTGTCCGTGTATCGCATCTACTTCGGCGACTTCAAGCCGTACCTCTACATGACGAACGATTACGGCGAGCACTGGACGCTGCTCACCGATGGCAACAACGGCATCCCGATCGATCAGCCGATGCACGTCGTCCGCGAAGATCCCGAGCAGGAAGGACTGCTGTACGCCGGAACCTGGTACGGCGCGTACGTGTCGTTCGACAACGGCAAGCATTTTCAATCGCTGCAGCAGAATCTGCCGGGTACGCCGGTCACCGACTTCAAGGTGCATCACGGCGACCTGCTCGCGTCGACGATGGGGCGATCGTTCTGGATCATGGACGACGTGGCGCCGCTGCGGCAGATTGCGGCGAGCGTGATGAAGAAATCGCGTCCCCAGACGAGCAATGAGGGACAGGCCGCGCCCGGTCGCGTCGGCCGTAGCGTCCAGGATCGCAGCGTCCGGGATCGTAGCGTCCGGCTCCAGCCGGACGTCGCCCTCGCAAGTCAGGACAAAACCGCGCCTGCCGCGAAGCCGGCGGTGAAACCAGCTGCTGCGGCGATGGCGCACCAGCCGATCAAGCCGTTCGACGGTTCGAGTGTGTTTCTCTTCACGCCGGCGCCGACGTATCGCACGCATTACGGCGCCGCATCCGGCCGTCCCGACTGGCCGGAATATCCACCCGACGGCGTGCGGATCGACTACTACCTGCCGCAGTCATCCGGTGAGCTGAAGCTCGATCTCCTCGACTCAACCGGCACCGTCGTCCGCACGTATTCGAGCACGGCGGCCGCGGCGGCACCGGCCGGCCGCGGAGGTGGCGGACGGCGCGGCAGCGCGCTCCCGTCGGCGCTCCCGATGAAACTCGGCATGAACCGGTTCGTGTGGGATCTGCGCTATGCCGGCGGTCCGGCGAGCGGGGACGGCGAAGGCGGCGGCTTCGGCGGCGGCGGTCCGCTGGTGGCACCGGGAACCTACAAGGCGCGGCTCACAGCCGGCGGCGCGACGAAGACCGAATCGTTCGTCGTCAAGATCGATCCGCGATACGCGAAGGACGGCATCACGACGGCCGATCTCGTCGAGCAGACGAAGTTCGCGCTGAAGGTGCGCGACGCCCTGGCCGATGCGCGCCAGCTCACGCAGCGCGTCCGTCAGGCGCTCGACTCGAAGAGCGGCGATCAGACACAGCTCCAGGCCGTATGGGATCGGCTGATGAACAAGCCGGGGCAGACGGCGTACGAAGACAAGTTGTGGATCGATCAGATGTCCAACGTGAATCGCGAGATCGGCATCGCCGATCAGAAGGTGCCAGCGAGCGCGTACGATCGGTTCAACGAGCTGATGAAGGAATACGCGTCGATCAAAGCCGACGCGGCCAAGGCGATCACGAAGCCCTAGCGCATCTCGGCTGGCCGCCAGGTGACTGAACACCTTGGCGCCGTCGCGCTCGGTGTATCAAGAACAGAACGTCGCAGTGGGCCCGGTCCACTCGATCATTAGGTCGCTTCGCGCTTCGCGCTCGCTCGGGTCGCCAACACGTCGGACTCCGCCAACTTTTCTTACTGCTCGCGGGGAACATTCTTTAATGGCGTGGGGCCCCACCCCCACGCCCCGGCTCAAGGCTGTCCCCGCTCGATAACACCTTCGCGCCGCAGCGCTCGGTGTTTCAAGAACAGGGCGTCACAGATAGGGAAGGGCTTCCCGCGGCGTCGCCCGCGCGGCAGCACTCCAGAAATACGCCGCCGAATGGCAGCCGTCCAGCTGCCAGCTAACCGCCGGGCGGTTGACACCGTCATATGCCTTTGAGCAATATGTCGCTATGCAACCTATGAAGGCCGCTGACATCGTCGACCGTGAATTGAAAAAAGGGAGTGCCGAGCTCCTGATTCTGTCGCTGGTCGAAGCCCAACCGCGGCATGGCTACGAGCTCAGCAAGCTGATCGAGGCGCGGTCCGGTGGCGTGCTGACATTCCGCGTCGCCTCGCTGTATCCGCTTCTCTACCGGCTCGAGAAGCGCGGCTGGATACAGGGCCGTTGGGTCGAGAAAGCCGGCCAGCGCCGCCGCCGCTTTTACCGGCTCACGCCAGCTGGCGCGCGCGTGCTCACGTCCCAGCGCAGCACGTGGCGCGAATTCGTCGCCGCGATCAACCGGATTACAAAGCTGGAGACTGCATGAACCCGGCGAACCATCGCGCGAAGGCGAGCCGAGCACATGCTGCTCGGCGAACCGCTCGACGGCGCGGGAAACCGCCGCTCCGGGGACATGGTACAGCACCGGCGAGGTCCGTGACCTCGCCTGGACTCGGCCCTGCGCTGGCGGTTTCCCATCTGTCGCGTGCGCCGCGCCGCTCGCAAGGTTCGCTGCCGCAGCACGTGCTCGGCCCAGCGAGGCGCGCACGAATCGCGCGATCGCGATTGGATCGGTGCGACCCCGCGGTGACGTTCTGTTCTAGATACACCGAGCGCAACGGCGCGAAGGTGTTATCGAGCGGGGGTGGGGCCCCGCGAGAAAGTAAGAAAAGTCCGCGAAGCCCTAGGCGACGAGAACCGACGCGAGCGCGAAGCGCGAAGCGATCAAGCCGTGATGTGAGCGTCCAAGCGCGGAGCGATGCGAACTGACGTGGAGTGAAAAAATGCCTTGGCCGACGAGAGTCAACGAGGAAGTGCGCCAGCATCTCGACGATCGCTACGCGGAGCTGCGCGCCGGTGGCGCATCGCACGAGGAAGCGGAGCGCCTGGTGATGGCGGAGCTCGATGCGTCGACCGAGCGTGAGCTCGCGGCGCTGCCGCCGATCGATCGGGTCGAGCCGGGAGCGCCGAGGCGGAACATCTGGAACGACTTCGTGAAGGACGTGCGGTTCGCCTTCCGCATGATCGCGAAGAATCCCGCTTTCGCGACGATCGTCATCCTGACGCTCGCGCTCGGCATCGGCGCGAACACCGCCCTTTTTTCCGTCGTCAACGGCGTGCTGCTGCGCCCCCTGCCGTTCCCCCACCCGGAGGAGCTCGTCGCGCTTCACGAGAGCAAGGCCAACTTCGAATCGGGGTCGATCCCGTACCCGAACTTCCGCGACTGGCAGCGCATGAACCACACGTTCGCCGCCATGGCGATCATGCGCAGCGCCGGGTTCACGCTCACCGGGCGCGGAGAAGCCGAGCAGGTCCGCGCCGGCCTCGTCACGTCCGACCTGTTTCGTCTGCTCGGCGTGCAGCCGCTCGCGGGCCGGACGTTCGCGCCCGGCGAAGACGAGATCGGCGCCGCGCCGGTCGTGCTGGTCGGCGAAGGATTCTGGAGGCGCAAGCTCGATGGATCGCCGGCCGCCGTCGGCCAGTCGCTCGCGCTCAACGGCCGCAACTTCGCGATCGTCGGCATCATCCGCGCGACGTTCGATCTGCAGCAGGCGAGCTTTCGTCCGAGCGACATCTACGTGCCGATCGGCCAATGGGGCAATACGGCGCTCACCCTGCGCAGCGCGGGGCTCGGCTTGCACGGCATCGGCCGGCTGAAACCCGGCGTGTCGATCGAGCAGGCGCGGGCCGACATGGCGATCGTCGCGCAAAACCTGAGCGCGGCCTATCCGGCCGACAACAAAGGCGTGGGGACCACGATGGTGCCGCTGGACGAAGAGGTCACCGGCAGGGTACGCCCGTACCTGCTCACGCTCGTCGGCGCCGTCGCGTTCGTCCTCCTGATCGCCTGCGCGAACGTCTCGAGCCTGTCGCTGGCTCGCGCCGTATCGAGGCGGCGCGAGTTCGCGGTTCGCATCGCGCTCGGCGCAGACCAGGCGCGCATCGTGCGTCAGCTCGTCACCGAAAGCGTTGTGCTCGCGCTCGCCGGCGGCGCGTTGGGGCTGCTCGCGGCGACGTGGGGCACGCGCGCGGCCCTTGCCGCCTTGCCGGCTGCTATTCCCCGCGCCTCCGAAGTCCGTCTCGATCCGTTCGTCGTCGGGTTCACAATCGGCGTCTCCGTGCTCGCGGGCGTGCTGTTCGGCCTCGCGCCCGCGTGGCGCGCCGCTCGGCCAGATCTCCACGACACGCTGAAAGAAGGCGGGCGCGGGATCGGCGCAGGACGTCATCGCGCCCAGGCCGCCTTCGTTGTCGCGGAAACGGCGCTCGCCGTGATGCTCCTCGTTGGTGCCGGCCTCATGGTGCGCACGCTTGCGCGCCTCTGGAACGTGAACCCCGGCTTTCGCGCCGAGAACGTGCTCACGTTCGGCGTGAATCTGCCGTCGGCACGGGGCGGCAGCGTCGAGGCGATTCGCGCCGCCGAGCGCCAGCTGCACGATGCGATCAGTCGGGCTCCCGGCGTCGCGACGGCGTCGCTCTCGTGGGGCTCCTTTCCAATGAACGGCGACGACGAGGACGTCTTCTGGCTCGACGGACAACCCAGACCGGGGAGCATGAGCGACATGCTCTGGTCGCTCCGTTACATCGTCGAGCCCGATTACCTGGCTGCCATGGGCATCCCGCTTCAGCGCGGCCGGTTCTTCTCGCCGCAGGACGACGAACATGCCCCGCGCGTCGTCGTGGTCGACGACGTGTTCGCCCGCAAGTTTTTTCCCGATCAGGATCCGATCGGCCGGCGGCTGAACATCGACGAGGGTCAGCTGCTGATAGTCGGCGTCGTCGGCCACGTGGTCCAGTACGGGCTCGACAACGACGAGACGCAGAGCGTCCGTGCGCAAATGTATCGCCCATTCATGCAGATGTCCGACCAGGCGATGAAGCTCACGCCGTCGGGCATGACCGCGGTCGTTCGAGCGGCCGGTCCGCTCGACGACGTGCTCGGAGCGATTCGACAGTCGACGGCGCGGCTGGCTGCCGATCGCGTGATTTACGGCGCGGAGACGATGCAGGAAATCATCGGCCGAACGCTTGCGGCGCGACGATTCACGATGACGCTCTTCACCGTGTTCGCATTGGCGGCGCTGCTCCTCGCGAGCATCGGCATCTACGGCGTACTGTCGCATCTCGTCCTGCAGCGGACGCATGAAATCGGCGTACGGCTCGCGCTCGGCGCGCAGCCGTCCACGGTCGCGAAGCTCGTGATTGGTGAAGGGCTCGGGCTGGCAGCCGCGGGCGTCGGCGTCGGCATTGCCGGCGCGCTCCTGCTCACGCGGCTCATGGTCGGTTTGCTTTTTCGCGTGAGCCCGATCGACCCGCCGACGTTTCTGGCCGTGTCGGCACTGCTGATGTCCGTCGCGCTCGCGGCCTGCTGGCTGCCGGCGCGGCGTGCGACCCGGGCCGATCCGCTGATTGCGCTGCGCTCGGAATAGAGGCAGTTCGAATCGATTCGAAGCGCTCAGAGGCTTCGTGCGAGACGAAATCCGTAGTCGTTGTAACGGAATGACGGGTCGAGCTTGCTGCGCAGCGTGACCCTGCACATCGTGTGCACGTGCCGCCACGCTCCGCCGCGGGACGCGCGGCGGATGCCATGGTCAGGGCCCGCCGGATTCTCCTCGGGCGATCGGCTGTAGTAATCCTTGTCGTGCCAGTCGGCGCACCATTCGTGGACGTTGGTCGAAATGCCGAACAGACCGAAGTCGTTCGGCTCGCCGAGCGTAACGGGCCACGGCGCCTCGAGCGGGCCGCGCCCGCCATTCGGAATCCACTCCGGCATGACATCGCCCCACGGGAAGAGCGCCTCCTGCTGTCCGCGCGCCGCGAACTCCCACTCGGCCTCCGTCGGCAAACGCACCGCGTCCCCATCTTCGCCGGATTGCCACGCGCAATAGGCGACGGCATCGAGCCAGCTCACCCCGACAACGGGCAGATCGGGCTGCGCAAACGCAGGGTTCGACCAATCGCGGGGCGGCTCGTGCGCGGTCGCATTCACGAACCGTTCGTAGTCCGCGCGAGTGACTGGAAACACACCGAGGGCGAAGCCGTCGACGAAGACACGGTGCGCCGGCCGTTCGTCCTCCTGACCGCGGTCCGTGCCCATCGTGAACCAGCCTCCAGGAATCGGAGCGAACTTCGCGTTAGCCACCTTTTTTCTTTCGCTCCTCCTGCTGACGCTTCTGCACGGCCTCGCGCTCCTGGCGCTGCCGCTCCTGCAGCGCTTTCTGCTCCTCCTGATGCTGCCGCTGAATCTGCTGCTTCTGTCCCGCATCATGGGCCGCCTTTTGTTCCTGCTGATGTCGGGCCTGCAGCTGCGCGCGCTCGGCTGCATGCCGTGCGTCGAGCTGTGCGCGTTCCTGCGCGTGCCGAGCGGCGACTTCGGCATCGGCATTTGGGTTCGGCGCCGGGCGCGGCACCGCGGGCGGCGTCGGCCGCTGCTGCGGCGGCTGTTGCGCCGGGGGCTGTTGGCGCGGCTGCTGCGGCGGCTGTTCCTGCGCCGGCCGTTGCTGTGCCGGCGGCTGTTGCGCCGGTGGCTGTTGCGGCGGCGCAGCACGCTGCGGCTCCTGGCGCTCAGGCGGACGGCGCGCGGGCTCCGCTGCGGTCGGGGGCGCAGGACGGGGCTGCGCCTGCGGCGGCTGTCCCTGACTCTGCGGCTGCGGCGGTTGCGGCGGCGGCGTCCGCTGTGGATTGACCGGCGCCGGCGCACCCGTCGCGCGTTCGCGCACACGCGTTCGCGCCGCTTCGGGCGGCGGGCGGCGGACGACGACCGGCCGGTCCACGGCGGCGGCCGGAGGCGCGGCGACACGTGCCGTCGCGCCGGCAGCCCGCGTCATCGGTTCACGCGGAACGGGTGCGGCCGAGACCGCCGGTGCGGACCGGATCGACTCGCGCGGAACTGCGGTGGCGACCGCAGCGACAGGACGCGCCCGCACGAACGCGTCGCGCGGCACGGCGGTGACGGCGCCCGGCACTTCGCGGTTCACATATGTGATGTTCGTGACGTTCACCGTCGTGACGTTCACGTGCGTGATGTTCACGCGACGCACATACGTGTCCGAAACGCGATAGCCCGGAATGAATGGCTCGCGCGGACCGAGCGGGAACCATGCGACCGGTTCCGTCCCGACGCGAACGGATGCCTGCCAGCCGCCGCCGCCGACAAATGCGACGAGCGCCGGCGCGTAAACGGGCCGGGCCACGATGCGGCCGGGCGCCCATCCCCAGCCCGATGACAGGTGCACCCAGCGGCCGTAGTGAAACGGCGCGAAGCCCCACGGCGCGTCGTCGATCCACGTCCAGCCCCACGGGTCCACCCACACCCAATGACCGTACCGATAGGGAACCCATTCGGCGCGAACACGCGGAATCCAGATCGGGCCGTATTCGGACTGCTGCTGCCAGGCGCCGTACTGATCGAGGTCGGCGTAGCCGGGCATGTCGGCAGGCACGTAGCGCGCGGCGATCGCCGTCTCGGCGCGACGATCCCGCGTGAGGCACCAGTCCTCGAAATCGTCCGAACGGATGGCGGCGACGACGGTCGAGACCGGCTGGTCGAGGCCGGCGAGCGACACCGATTCCTGCGCGCGCACGGAAAGCGTGCCGCCGCCCGCGGTTACTTCAGCCTCGCCGCTTCGAGCGGTGATCGTGGTTGTCTCGCCGTCCTCGGCCACGTCGATCCGGTAGAAGCCGGGACGCAGCAACGAGACCGCGCCGCTCGGCGTATCGATCTCCACCGCATCGTCTGCGTCGAGCGATCGGACGCGCACCGTCATCGTCCCTTGCGTGATGCGCAGCTGTGCGACGTGATCATCGAGATCGATCACGCTGAATTCCGATTCCGGCGCGAGCCGCACGAACGCCGAGCCGAGCTCCAGCTCACTGCGCGAGCCGCGGTCGGTCCAGATGTGATCGCCGATCGTCAGCGGGTAGTTGAGTGTGGCGGTCGCCCATTCGTCGACCGACGCCGGCCTGAACGAAACCGTGCCGCTCACGTAGCTGAGGCGCGCGACGCGATCCGGCGGATCGGCGGCCGCCGTGGCCGCAAGCGCCGCGCCGAGAGCGACTCCCGCGAGTGTGCGTGCGATCGAGCGCAAGGTCATAGACGGCTCCCTCCGTATGAGTGTGCCGCAAACTCCGTTCCGATGGGTGACCGCGGTATTCACGGGAGATTTTCACGATAAACTGACAGGCTGAGGTGTAGGGGTGACAGACAAAGCCGAACGGCTGCGGGCCCTCCATCGCGGCAGCGACATCCTGGTGCTGCCAAACGCCTGGGATGCGGCATCGGCGCGTCTCTTCGAAGCCGAAGGCTTTCCGGCCGTCGGGACGACGAGCGCGGGCGTCGCCGCGGCGCTCGGCTATCCGGATGGAGGAGTCGTCCCGCCGCGCGAGATGATCGAAGCGGTCGCTCGCATCGTGCGCTCCGTGAACGTGCCGGTGTCGGCAGACATCGAGCACGCGTATGGCACGACGCCCGACGCCGTTTCCGAAATAGTGCTTCGCGTGATCGCGGCGGGCGCAGTCGGCGTGAACGTGGAGGATTGCGTGCCGGGGGCGTCCGATCTTGTTCCGCTCTCCCTGCAAACCGACAAGATCGCCAGCATCGTCAAGGCGGCGGAAACAGCCGGCGTGAAGGTCGTCATCAACGCGCGGACCGACGGCTTTCTGCGCGGGATGGGGTCGCCGGAGTCGCGCCTTCCGGCGGCAATCGAGCGCGGCAAGGCGTTCCTCGCCGCCGGCGCCGACTGCGTGTTCGTTCCAGGGGTTCGCGACCGGGAGACCATTGCCGCGCTCGTCGACGGCATCGGCGGACCGATCAATATTCTGGCGGTCGCCGGCACACCGCCCGTCCCTGAGCTCCAGCGTCTGGGCGTCGCGCGCGTGAGCCTCGGGTCGGGACCGATGCGCGCCTCGCTCGCGGTTGTGCGCGACATCGCACGGCAGCTGAAACGCGCCGGAACCTACGCGGCCTTCACCGATCACGCCATCAACTACGACGATGTGAATGAGTTGATGCGGTGAGCAAAACGCGGTAAAGGCGTAAACCGTGGTTCGATCGGTCGCCGCCGTAGTCGTCGGTTATCTGATGTTCGGCGTCAGCTCGGGCCTGCTCTTCCGGGTGAGCGGGCACGATCCGCATCTGCTGCCGTCGACCGGCTTTCTCGTGTTCTCGATCGCGTACGGGATGGCGTTTGCGACGGCAGGAGGTTTCGTCGCCGCCAGCATCGCCACGCGGGAGCGGACCCTTCATGCGCTGGCCGTGGCCGGAATGATCGCGGTCACCTCGATCGCGGCACTGATCGTGGAGTGGGGCACTGGCTCCGCATGGTCGCAGCTCTCGACGCTGGTGCTGATGGCGCCGGCCGCTGCCGTCGGAGGGCATCTCAGAAAGTGAAAGGGCGTTGTTACCAGCCGCCGCGAAGCGCGACCCAGAGGCCGCCGCCGAGTAGCGCGCCCACGATCGTCATCGAGACGACGGTCGGCGTGAAATACGGATACACCATGAACGCGAGGCCGGCGACGAGCTGGGGCCATCTGCCCTGCTTCTTGCCGTAGACGAACAGCACGAAGCCGATGCCGCCGGGAATCAACGAGAGGAAGAGCCACGTCGCGTCGAGCGTCACTGCCTGATAATACGCGCTTGTATTCGGACGATCTCGCCTACATCCACGACGCCGGGTTCGCCGAGTTCGCGACCCGCGCCGCACCCGAGGTGATTCGGATCCTGCGTCGCGCCGGCATCCGATCCGGCCGCATCGTCGACATCGGATGCGGCAGCGGCATTCTGTCGCGCCGCCTTGTCGACGCTGGCTACGACGTGAGCGGCTTCGATATCTCACGCGCGATGATTCGCCTCGCCCGCGCGAAAGTTCCCGAGGCGCGCTTCCGTGTGTCGCCGCTCGGGTCGATGCGCGTGCCGCCGTGCCGCGCCGTTGCGGCGATCGGCGAGGTGATCACGTACGCGTCTTCGGTGCGCGCATTCTTCAAACGGGCTGCCGGCGCACTCGAGCCCGGTGGTCTGTTCATTTTCGATTTCGTCGAATCAGCCGAGCGCCGGACGTATCCGCCAAAAAGCATCGGCGGCGCCGATTGGGCGCTCGTCATTCGCGCCGACGTCGACCGCACGGGCCGCGTATTGACGCGCCGAATCACGACGTTCCGAAAAATCGGCCGGGCATATCGGCGTTCTCATGAGGTGCACCGGATTCGCATTTACAGCCGCGCCGACGTTCGGCGAATGCTGTCGGCAGCCGGTTTTCGATCGACGATGCGCCGTTCGTATGGAAGGCACCGGCTGATGGCGGGCGACGTGGCGGTTGTCGCAGAAAAGCAATAGAATCGGCGGCCAACCATCATGAAATCAATCCTCGTTCTTACCGCCGCGCTCGCCGTGGCCGCGCTCGCGCTCTCCGCTCAAACGAAGAAAGCGGCGGCGTCGTTCACCATCGTCGAAGCGACGATCCCGGACATGCAGGCTGCGATGCGCGACGGGCGCGTCACGTCGCACCAGATCGTTCAGCAGTATCTCGCGCGGATCGCGATGTATGAGGACAGGCTGCACGCCGCGATTACCGTGAATCCAAACGCACTGAAGCTCGCTGACGAGCGCGACCGCGAGCGCGCACAGGGCAAGCTGCGCGGTCCGCTCCACGGTATACCGATCGGCCTGAAGGACAACGTGAGCACCACGTTCATGCGCACGACCGGCGGCGCGCTGGCGTTCGAGAATCTCGTGCCGCCGTACGACGCGACGCTCACGAAGAACCTGATGGACGCCGGCGCGATCATCATCGCGAAAACCGGGTTGACCGAGCTGGCGAACTGGGTGGCGGGCGCGCCGACGCCGATGCCGGGCAACTACAACGCCGTCGGCAACCAGGGCTACAACCCGTACGATCCCCGAAAAGATCCGCGCGAAGCGACCTTCGACGGTCGGCCGGCACTCGGCACGGGCGGTTCGAGCTCGGGCGTCGGAACCGCCGCGAACTTCTGGGCCGGCAACGTCGGCAGCGAGACCTCCGGATCGATACTCAGCCCGGCCAACTCGAACATGCTGGCGGCGATCAAGCCGACCGTCGGCCGCATCAGCCGGTACGGCGTCATCCCCATCACGGCCGATCAGGACACAGCCGGACCGATGGCGAAGAGCGTCTCCGACGTCGCGATCATGTTCGGTGCGATGGAGAGCGCCTCGCCCGATCCGAACGATCCGGCGACGCGGCTGTGCACGCCGGCGCCAGGCCGCGACTACACGAAATTTCTGAAGCGCGACGGTCTCAAGGGCGCGCGCATCGGCATTCCTCGCGCGTTCTATTTCGACCGTCTGTCGCCCGAGAACACGCCGCCGGCTCCGGAGGGACGCGCAGGACGCGGCGAACGCGGAGGCGGCGCGGGCGGCGGGCGCGGCAACGGCGGCGGCTTGAACGATGCGCAGAAGGCGGCGATGACCGACGCGATCGCCGTCCTCAAGAAGGAAGGTGCGATCGTCGTCGATCCAGCGGACATCCCGAGCATCCTCGACAAGGATCCGGCGCGCAATTTTCTGCGGTGGGGCCAGTGCTCCGGCGCGAACAGCGGGCGCGGCCATGACGAAGACTGTTCGGTCGTGCTGAAGTACGGCATGAAGCGCGACTTCAACAACTGGCTCAAGTCGCTCGGCGCCGCCGCACCGGTGAAGACGCTCGGCGAGCTCATCGCGTGGAACAAGGCGCACGAGAAGGCCGGCTCGATCAAATACGGTCAGTCGAATCTCGATATCTCCGACGAGATGGACGTCGACAGGGATCGTGCCCGCTACGAAGCGGATCGCGCGAAGGACATCATGCTCGGCGGGACGCACGGCATCGACGAGATTATGAAAAAAGACCGGCTCGATGCCATCTTCTTTCCGGGTGCCAACGGCGCGGCGATCGCCGCCAAGCCCGGTTATCCAACCGTAACCGTGCCGTTCGCTTTAGTACCCGAACGAACCGACGCCGCCGTTCCCGGCCGGCTTCAACGCGAAGCCGGGTCCGATGGGCGTCAGCTTTACGGGGATGGCGTGCAGCGAGCCGCGGCTCCTCGAGCTCGCGTACAGCTTCGAGCAGGCGACAAAGAAGCGCGTGCCGCCGCCATCGGTTCCGTAGACGCTCGGCTAAAGCCTCGCGCTACACTGCTCGGCTGAAGCCTCGCGCTACACTCGCTCGGCTGAAGCCTCGCGCTACTTTGAGATGTTCGACGCGCGCGCGGACAGCGAGATGCCGGCCGAGAAGGTCGCGCCGGCGGCGTTCGCATCTGATGTCGCGATCGTGTGGCCGACGGATCCGAACACGCCGATGCTCGGCGTGATTGCATACAGCGCGCTGCCCGAGAGCTCGTTGCGATCGCGCAGGCCGATCGGCACGTCGGGAGCGAGCGCGTTCGTCCAGGAGCGCGTCACCGAGGCGCCGACTGCCACGCGCGGCGCCGCCTGAACACCGAAACCGGCGCCGACGTACCACACGCCGCGTGAGAAGTAACCCGACCCGGCATACACGCGGCCGGAGCCGTGGTCCAGCTCCACGCTGACAGGCAGACCCCATTGAACGCGGCTCGTCCCGGCGCCGAGCGCGCTGACGACGCCGGCTCCGAGAATTTCCAGCGTCGGCGCGACCGCTACTTTCAGCGATCGTGAGCTGTCGTCTACGACACCCAGCTTGAGGCCGATGTACGACGTGCCCATTCCGGCTGCGCCGTCGCCTTCCGCGACGACGCGGGGGATGTTCGCGGCGAGCTGAACGCCACGGACCAGCCCAAGGCCTACATCGATCGCCGGCATATTCGTCTCTGAAACGTCGGTTCCCACCCAGCGCACGATCGACACGGCCATCGCCGCATTCCCCGGCTCCATCACGCTCGCATCGTCGAGCCAGCTGAATGGCGCAGCAGACCCGGCGAGCACGGTTGACGCGGGCAGCTCGCTTTGCGACGGCGGCGAGCTTTGCTTGTGGTTCTGGCTTTTTCCCTGAGCGGACGCGGGGAACGCGCTCGCGAGCGCCACGACGGCGCTCGCGAGAGTCAGGCGCAGGTTCATGGATGGATCTTCGCGTCTTCCGTTGCTTCCGATTCGGCGTGCTTCGCCGCGCGCGTCGCGTCGGCGCCGGGCCGGAGCTCATGAATCGCTTGGCCGAGGCTGTCGTGATCCTTGCCGGTCATCTCCGCCTTCAGCTTCGTGAACGGGATGTTCAGGTTCTTCGACACATGGAGCGCGGCGATGAACTGTCCCTGATTCTTGAAGCCGGCGGCGGCGGTCTGAAGTGTCATGCCTTTGGGCAGCAGCGGCGTGAGCTTCGCAGCGAGTTGCGGATGCGAGGCGATCTTCGTCGCGATTGGCGACGGCGGCGTCGCAGGAGTGGTGGCGGTCGTGGTCGGCTTCACCGTCGCGGACTTCGGCGCGTGAGGCGGTTGTGCATGCGGGCCCGCGAGGGCCGGCGCCGCGATCACGATCGTCAGTACCGTGAACCCGAGCGACCTCCGGTTGAATTTCATGGAGACCTCCACTCGAGTCAGGGCAAGGGGTATACCACCGGATTACCGAGGTAAACCGTTGAAAACGTCTCGCGTTCGGCTGCACATGATGACATTTTCGTCGCGGCGCACACGAGGATCGATGGTCGCCAGGAACAGTTCTGTCCGCTTCTCCGTCTTCATGGCCGGGGGACCGCCGTGGTCGAAGCATTGATTGCCGATATCCGCTACACCGTCCGATGGCTGATTCGCAGCCCGGGCTTTGCGCTCGTCGCGATCGCGTCGCTCGCGATCGGCATCGGATTCAACACCACGCTGTTCACGGTGGTCGACGCCGTTCTGTTCCGCCCATTGCCGGTCGACAAACCGAATCAACTCGTCGACGTGTACACAACGGGCCGCTCCGGCGAGCGCTACGTCACCTCGTCCTATCCTGACTATCTGGACCTCAAGGATCGCAACGAGGTGTTCTCGGGCATGCTGGCTTACAGCCTCGCCCTCGACGCGATCAATCTCGCCGACCGATCGCGGCTCGCGCTCGGCGAGGTCGTTACCGGCAACTACTTCGCGCTCCTTGGCGTCCACGCTCAGATCGGCCGCACACTCCTCCCCGACGACGACAGGAAGGGCGCGCCACGTGCGGCGGTGATCGCCTACAAGATGTGGGCGCGCGACTACGGGTCGACCCCGAATATCGTCGGCCAGTCGCTTCGCATGCACGGGCAGCTGTACACGATTGTCGGAGTGGCCCCGCGCGCGTTTACCGGTACATTTCCGATCGTTTCCACCGAAGTCTGGACGCCGATGGCCTACGTCGACGAAACCTCGCCAGGAGGAATGATCGACACCGTGGCGTCGCCAACCGGCACAGGCCCGCTCGATCGGCGCGGTTACCGCTGGCTGTTCGTCAAAGGCCGCCTGAAGGACGGTCAGACGGTGAACAGCGCGAGCGCCAACTTGCAGGTCGTGATGCAGCAGCTCGCCAAGACCTATCCCCAGACAAACGAAGACCGGCGTGCGTCGCTCATTCGCACGAGCGACGTGCACATTCATCCGACTGCTGATAAGGCGCTGCTGCCTATCGCCGCCGGCTTGATGATCGTCGTCGGCCTCGTGCTGCTGATTGCGTGCGCCAACGTCGCGAGTATGCTGCTGGCGCGCGCGTCGGGCCGCCGAAAGGAAATCGGCATCCGTCTCGCGATCGGCGCCGGCCGCGGACGGCTCGTCCGCCAGCTGCTCACGGAGAGCACGGTGCTCGCGCTTCTGGGCGCTGGTGCAGGAACGGCGCTCGCATGGACGTTGACGCAGCTGGCCATGTCGATCCAGCTGCCGATTCCGATTCCGCTGTCGTTCGCACTGCAGCTCGATAGCCGCGTGCTCGCATTCACGATTGTCGTGTCGACTCTTGCCGGCGTCGTGGCGGGCCTCGCGCCGGCGCTCAACGCGACGAAGCCCGACCTGGTCGGCGACCTGAAGGGCGATGCGGCCACGGGAAACTTCACCGGCTGGACCATGCGCGACATGCTCGTCGCGGGACAGATGGCGATCACGATGGTGCTGCTCGTCTCGGCGGGGCTCCTCACCCGCAGTCTTCTCGCCGCCGAGCGCATCGGCGTCGGATTTAGAACCGACGGCGTCGCCCTGGTCAGCACCGAGCTCGAGATGAGCGGCTACACGCAAGCGCAAGCGAACCAGTTCTTCGAACAGGCACTCGCCCGGATCAGGGCCATTCCCGGCGTCGAGTCGGCGGGGCTCGTCGAGCGCTCGCCGATGTCGATCAACTACAACAGAACGCGCATCTTTTTTCCGAACCACAGCGAGCCGGGCGACAAGGGCACAGAGGTCGATCGCACGGCGGTATCCGCCGAGTATTTTCCAACGCTCGGCGTACCGATTCTGCAAGGCCGCAATTTCAAAACCGGCGATACGCCCACCTCGCCTGGCGTGATCATCGTCAACGACGCGTTCGCGAGAAAGTTCTGGCCCGGCGAGAGTGCGATCGGCAAGCGGATCCGCTCGAGGACCGCGGACGGCAAGGCGTACGAGATCGTCGGCATCGCGTCTGACTACAAGGTGAACACGATCGGAGAAGCCGCGACGCCTTACGTGCATTTTGATTACGCGCAGGCGCCGGATCTCGGCGAAGGCGTGCTCGCCCGCACGCGCGGCGACGCGAGCGCGCTCGTCGACGCCATGCGGCGCGCCATGCTCAGCATCGATCCGAACATCGTCCCAATCGAAACACAGACGATGGAGACGCAGGTTGCGGCGACGCTGCTGCCGGCGCGCTTTGGCGCAATCAGTGTGAGTGCCGTCGGCATCGTCGCGATGCTGCTGGCCGCGGTCGGCCTCTACGGGGTGATTGCCTATTCGGTGGCGCGTCGGACGCGTGAAATCGGCATACGCATGGCGCTTGGCGCGCAGCCTCGAGCCGTGCTCAGGCTGATCGTCCGGCAAGGGCTCGGCGTCGCAGCCGCAGGCGCGGTTGTGGGATGCGTGATCGCGCTCGGCGCGGCGATTGCCCTTTCGCGTGCACTGTATTCAGTGAGCTCCCTCGATCCGCTCGCGTGGGCGGGAGCATTGTCCGTGCTGCTCGCAGTGAGCCTGCTCGCCAATGCGCTGCCGGCGATGCGTGCCGCCAGAATCGATCCGACGAGAGCGCTGCATACCGACTGATTCGCGGTCCAATTCATCGCGCTCGGCTAAAGCCTCGCGCCAGAGGCGAGGTCGTCACGCTCGGTCGAGATCGTCGTAGCGCGAGGCTTTAGCCGAGCGCATCGGCAGCGCCGAATTCACTCCTGGCGAAGGGCGATGGACGGGTCGACTCGTGTCGCGCGGATCACAGGCATCAGTTGCGCGAACACCGCGACGCAGAACAGCAGGGCGGCGACAACGACGAAGGTCGACGTATCAGTCGACGGCACCCCGTAGAGCGATCCCTCGAGGTAGCGCGTCGATACCGCGGCGAGCACGATGCCGGCGATGAGACCGGCGGCCACGGTTGTGAGGCCGCTGCCGAGCACCAATCGCACGATGTCGACCCTCGTGGCGCCGAGGGCCGCTCGAACGCCGATCTCCTGCGTGCGTTCTGCCACCGAATATGAAATCACGCCGTACATGCCGACCGCCGTCATCAAGAGCGCGATCGCTCCGAACAGCTCGAGCAGGCGCATCACGAATCGACGCGGGCCGACGGAACGCGAAACGAGGTCGTCGACCGGCGCCACGTTGTAGACCGGCACGTCGCTCGCGACCGATCGGATTGCGCGCTGCGATTGGGAGGTGAGCGAGGCCGGGTCCGCGGCGCCACGAATCACGACCGTCAGCAAAGAGTCTGTGAATTGCGCCTGCGGCGTGTACATCTGCATCGTCGGCGGCGATGCGAGCTCCTGATGCCTGACATCGCCGACGACGCCGATGATCCGGCGCCACGGGCCGCGGTCGACGTCGCCGAGCCGTACGTGCTGGCCGAGGGCGTCCCCGTGCGGCCACAAAGCCGCGGCAGTCCGTTGGCCGATAACCAGCACCGGCTCGGACGTCGCAGTGTCCGCATCCGAGAACAATCGGCCGGACCGAAGCGGGATCTGCATCACGGTGAAGTACTCCGGCGTGACGCCGTAGCGTTCCGGGCACGGATCGTCGGCTGGCGTTGGCGAAGGACGACCCTGAATGTGCATTGAGGAACAATCGCCGTTGCCGCTCAGTGGAATCTGGCTCGCCGTGGCGACGTGTTCCACGCCCGGCAGCTCGTGGAGCTTCGCCACGATCTGAGTGGTCCTCGAGACGACAGCCTCGTCCTTGCCGTACGCCGGCCCGATGAACGAGATCTGCATCGACAGCACACCGCGCGGATTGAAGCCAGGGTCCACCTCGAGCAGGCGGCCCACGCTCTTGACCATCAGCCCTGCCCCCGCGAGCAGCACGACGGCAAGCGCGACGTCGACGCCGACCAGCAGCCGCCGCGCCGCGGATGTCGGATTCCGCGACGTGCGACGCGAATCGCCGTGCAGCGTCGTCTGCAGATCGACGCGCGCCGCGCGCAGAGACGGCAGGAGCCCGAACAGCAGCGCTGTGGCCATCGAGACCACTGCTGAAAAAACGAGCACGCCGACGTCGACATGAGCGTCCGCGAGCCGCGCGATCGCGACCGGCGCGAGCGTCGGGAGCAGCGGCACGGCCAACCAGGCGATCGCAAGACCTGCCGCGCCGCCGGCCACGGCGAGCATCGTGTTCTCGACAAGCAGCTGACGCACGATTCTGCCGCGGCTTGCGCCCAGTGCCGCTCGCAGCGCGAGATCGTGCTCGCGTCCTGCCATCCTCGCGAGCAGCAAGCTGGCCACGTTTGCGCACGCAATCAGCAGGACGAAGGCGACCGCGCCCATCATCACCGCGAGGGCCGGTTTCACGTTGCCGGTGAGCTCCTCGGCGAAGGGCACGAGCGTCATCGTCGAACGACCGTAGTCGGCGGGATGTTCGAGGCGAAGCTGCGCCTGCACGCCGTCGATATCGCGCACGGCAGCATCCATCGACACGTCCGATTTGATTCGTCCAATTGCTTTGAGATGCTCGCAACTTCGACACGCGTACGAGAGCGAGGTGTCGTAGCCGATCGGCGCCCACATTTCGGCCGGCTGATAGAAATGCTCGGAGAGCAGCGATTCGAACGATGGAGGGAGGACGCCGATGATGGTGAACGCCACGCCGTTCAGAGATATCGGTCTGCCGATCGCGGCGGGATCGGCTGCGAAGCGCCGCCGCCACAGGCGGTCGCTCAGAATGACGACATGCCAGCCGGCAACGGTGTCGTCTTCGGGCTTGAAGTCGCGCCCGACGGCAGGCCGTACTCCGAGCAGCCGGAAGAAGTTTGACGATACACGCATGCCGGCGACACGTTCCGGCTCGCCGTCGGCCACGATCGTCCCGGACCACGATCGGATGAGGCCCATGTCCTCAAAACCATGGCTGCGATCGCGCCAGTCGAGAAATGTGGTGTAGCCGACGTTGCCGGCGCCTTTCGAGCCGCGCTCGCCAACCATCACCAGGCGCGACGGTTCGCGGTACGGCAGGGGCCGGAGGAGCACGGCGTTCACGACGCTGAAGATCGTCGTGTTGACGCCGAGTCCGGCTGCGAGCATCAGCACGGCCGTTGCTGTGAATCCGGGCGACTTCCGGAGAAGCCGGACCGCGTAGCGCGCGTCGGCCACGAGATCCGCCACGAGATGTCCGCGGCGGGCGGGAGGTGGAACCGGCGCCGCGGTGCGGGGACGATCGGCACGGGCGATGTCGCGAATCACTCGATCGCGATCGGCAAGCGGCGCGAGCGCCCGGTCCACCGCCTCTGCGTCGTCGACTCCCGCGGCTACCAGATCGACATGGTGCTGTGCGACGTGTTGTGCGAGCTCGTCGACAATGTCGGTGTCGCGCGACGGTGTGAGGGGAAGCGGCCCGAGCCGCTGGCGGACAAGCGCCTTCCAATCACGCATGGCGCAGGCCTGCAACGCGCGTGAGCGCTGCGAAAAACTCGCTCCAGCTCTTGCGGCGGGCGCCGAGCACTTTGGCGCCGGCCGCGGTGAGCCGGTAGAAGCGTCGCCTGCGCGTGCCCGCCTTTTCGACCCACCGGCCGGAAATCAGTCCGCGGCGTTCCAGGCGGTAGAGGAGTGGGTAGAGCGACGCGACATGAAAGGTGATCGCGCCGCCGCTGCGCTCATCGATCAACTTTGCGAGCTCGTAGCCATGGCGCTCGCGCTCCTCGAGCAGGGCGAGCAGGAGGAGCTCGGCGCTGCCTTTGAGCAGCGCGCGTTCGTCTGACATATGCGGCCAATATATGTGCGAGTGCCATATATGTCAAACGCTCGGCTGAACCGATCGCTCGGCTAGAGCGTTTTCCATTTTGTGTAGCGCGAGGCTTCAGCCGAGCGGCGTATCCGCGCGAGAATTTTTACGCTCGGCTAAAGCCTCGCGCTACATCGATGTGGGAATCGCACTAAAGCCTCGCGCTACGGCTGTGTCGTGCCGGTGCCTTTCATCAGCATCCGTTCCAGATATTCGCCGCCTGCGGTCGTCACCTTCACCCAGGTGCGCCACAGAAGAAAATCGTGAATGTCATCCGGAATTACGAGCTCCTCCACGTTGACCCCTTTCTCGAGCAGCCGCTGCTCGAGATCCACCGTCTGATGGAATTCGACGTTCCGGTCATCGTCGGCGTGAATGAGAAGCACCGGCGACCGCCACGTCTTGACCGACGAGACCGGCGACGATTCGTACGTGACGCGCGCGGCCTCCCGCAAGTCGGCTTCGGTGATGCCGTCGCCCGCGAGCGCCGCGCTGAGGTTCGGCGCGGCGCGCCCCTGACGGTCCCAGTTGTGGACGCCGTGAATATCGACGCCGGCGGCGAACACATCGGAGTTTCTGCCGAGCGCGAGCGCCGTGAGATAGCCGCCGTACGATCCGCCCCAGATCCCGATACGCTTCGCGTCGACGTCCGACCGCGCTTGAAGAAATCGTCCGCCAGCGATCACGTCCTGATACTCCGCCGCGCCGCGCGCGCCGCCGTGCTCGGGATTGTGAAACGCGTAGCCGTATCCGATACCCAGCCGATAGTTGACGGAAAGGACGATGAAGCCGCGGCTGGCGAGATACTGGTTCGCGGCGTAGTCGTTCGCGTAGTAATTCATGTAGTGCCAGCCGAGGAGCATCTGCCGCGGCGGACCGCCGTGCACGTAGATCAACGCCGGCCGGCGCGCCGATCCGTTCGCCGTCTTGAACAGCTGTCCATGTACTTCGACTCCATCAGCAGCTCGAAACGTGACCGGTTCCGGCGTGACCAGCGCCGTCGACGGCAGGTCCTTCGGCAGATGATCCGACGCAAGTGCCACGGGCGTGCCCCCGTTGACCGAGACCGTCATGGGGAGCGGCGATCGCTGCGCCGTCGATCCGAGGAACGCGACGGTCTGGCCGTTGCCGGTGACAACCGGACTCCACTCGATCCCCTGACCCCGCGTGAGCGCAACGGGCGCGCTCGACCCGTCGACCGCCACCTTGTAGATGTGGCGTCGATCGACGTCGTGCGCCTCAGCACCGGTGTTCGCGTTGTAAACGATCTGGCGACGGTCGGGAGAAATGGAGACGTATTCGACCATGAATGCGCCCGGCGTCAGCAGCTTCGGCTTGCCACCCTCGAGCGGATGCTGGATCGAATACAGATGCGGCCAGCCGTCCTGGTACGACAAGTAGACGATGGTATCGTCGGCCGCCCAGTGCAGGTTGATGCCGCCCGCGGTGCGCGGGATCGAGTCGACCGGCGCAGTGCCGCTCTTCCACGCCTGCTTTGCGCCGAGCGCGCCATCGGCGTTGCCGACCCAAAGCGACCACGGCGATGGCGGCTGCGCGAGCGGCGACTTCGGCACGCCGCCGCGCCCGGGCTGGCGCATGAAGAGAATCGATCGGCCATCGGTCGACCAGAGCGCATCGGAGTCGCGCGACGTGGACGGCGCAACGTAGCGGATCGGTTCGTCCGCGCCGGCAAAAATCCCGATGAAGCTGTGATCGTCGCGATTGGACACGAACGCGAGCTTCTTCCCGTCGGGCGACCAGACCGGCGATTCGCTCGCCCCTCGCGCAAAGAACGCCTGTTCGGCAGGCTTCGATCCATCGATCGGCGCGAGCCAGACGCGGCGGTCCTTCACGAACGCCACGCGGTCGCCGGCTGGTGAGACCACCGGTTCGTCGCCGTCGGCGACGAGCTTGGGCGCGCCGCCTGCCGCCGCCACGGAGAAGATCTGCACCTTCGGCTGAGCAGGGCTGCTCGCGGGGTCGGGCATCAGGTTGCCTTCCGCCGGCCAGTTCGAGCCGTGATCGCCGCCGCGCACGTAGACGATCGTCTTGCCGTCGGGCGTAAACGACAGGCCGGTCAGTTCCTGTCCGTCGTCGGCCGTGTACGAGGTGACTCGTCGTGCGTTGAACTCAGGGCCGCTCGCGGCGTAGACGTTGCGCACACCGCGCTCGGTGAATGTCCAGGCAATCGTCGATCCGACCGGTGAGGCGACGAGATTGTCTGGAAACGGGTAGCTCAGAATCTGCGCGAGCGTGAACGATCCAGGAGTTTGCGCCGCGAGGACGGTGGTTGCAGCAAGGAGAGCGAGCAATACTTTCTTCATGCCGCGGATTATAATCACCGTTCGCTCTTGATCGAATCCCTGTTCACAGATGTTCGCTTCGCGTTGCGCTGGCTCCGGAAGAGCCCGGCGTTCGCGTTGGTGGCCGTGGCGTCGCTCGCCGTCGGCATCGGTTTCAACACGGCGCTCTTTGCGATCGTGGATGCGGTGCTCTTTCGTCCGCTCGCGGTCGCCGAACCGGCGCGTCTCGCCGACGTGTTCACGAGCGGCGCGAGCAGCTCCGCCGTCGAGCGCTACAGCACCTCCTCGTATCCGGACTATCTGGACCTTCGGGCGCAGAACGACGTGTTCGAGGATGTGGTCGGCTACACGCCGATGTTCGGTCCGCTGAATCTCGGCGACAGGTCGCGCCTCGTGCTCGGTGAGATCGTCACGGGCAATTACTTCAAAGTGCTCGGCATCGGTGCGGCAGCCGGCCGGCCGATTCAGCCCGAAGACGATCGCCCGGGCGCGCCGCGCGTCGTCATGATTTCGATGAAGTACTGGACGAGCGAGTTCGGCGCGTCGCCCGGCGCGATCGGCCAGACGCTGAAGGTGCGCGGCGACGTCTACACGATCATCGGCGTAACGCCGCGCGCGTTCAGCGGGATGACGCCGGTGCTGTCGCCGGACCTGTGGGTGCCGGTTTCCGCGTCACTGAGCGTCGAGCCGTTCGGCATGCACGACGTCGTGCCGTCGCCGAGCGGCGCCACGCGTCTCGATCGGCGCGGCGACCGCTGGCTCTTCATGCGCGGCAGGTTGAAGCCGGGCCGAACATTCGAGCAGGCGCGCGCGAATCTCGACCTCGTCATGGCACGACTCGACACTGCGTACCCGGCGACGAATGCGGGCCGGCAGATCGCAGTCAAGCCGACGAGCGATGTGCACCTCCATCCGTCGCTCGATCCGGGTGTGGTTCCGGCGGCTCTCGGCCTCATGGCGGTCGTCGGCCTCGTGCTGCTCATCGCCTGCGCGAACGTGGCGAGCATGCTGCTCGCGCGCGCGTCGGGCAGGCAGAAGGAAATCGGAATCCGTCTTGCGATCGGCGCGACGCGCGGCCGCCTGGCTCGGCAGCTCATTACTGAAAGCCTCGTGATGTCCGCCATCGGCGCCGCGGCGGGCGTACTGCTGGCCTGGTGGCTCACGCGCGTCGTGATGTCGCTGCCGCTTCCGACGCCGGTGCCGCTTGCCTTCGATCTGCGGATCGATTCGCGCGTGCTCCTGTTCACGACTGCCGCCGCGGCGATCGCAGGCGTGCTCGCCGGACTCGCGCCCGCGTTCAAGGCATCGAAGCCGAACGTGACCGCGGAGATGCGCGGCGAGATCCAGGCAGCGGTTCAGGCGGGACAGCGCTGGACCATCCGCGACGTTCTCGTTGCCGGACAGATTGCCATCACGGTCGTGCTGCTCGTGATCGCCGCGTTGCTCACGCGCAGCCTGATCGCATCCGAGCGCGCGAATCTCGGGTTCGTGGCCGAACATCTCGCCGTGCTGTCGACCGACACCAGCATGGCCGGCTACCCGCCCGAGCGAAGCCGGCAGTTCTACGACGAGGGCACGGCTCGCATTCGCGCTATCCCGGGCGTCGAGTCGGTGGCGCTCGCCACACGCGTGCCGCTCTCGGTGAATCCGAATCGCTGGGAAATCTGGGTGTCGGGTCGCCACGACGCGACGTCGCCGCCCGACGTCATCGACGTGACGCGCGTCTCGCCCGAGTACTTTCAGACGATCGGCATCGCGATCCTGCAGGGGCGTAACTTCACTGACGGCGATCGGCCCGACACCCAGCGCGTCGCGATCGTCAACGAAACGATGGCACGGAAGTACTGGCCGGGCGAGAGTGCGATTGGAAAGACCTTTCACACGCGGAACGCTCAGGGGCCGGTGACGGAAATCGTCGGTGTCTCGGCCGATCACAAAATCACCGCCGTCGGCGAGCCGCCGACCCCGTTCATTCAGATGGCCCGATCGCAGCAGCCGAATCCCTACAGCTTCTTCGTCGCGCGCACTCGCGGCGATGCCGGCGCGCTGCTCCGCGACATGCGCCGTGAGCTCCTCGGGCTCGAGCCGAATCTCGTCTTCGTCGAAAACCAGACCATGGAAGCGGAGCTCGCGACGACGTTGTTTCCGGTACGCGTCGGCGCGACGATCATCGCTGTCGTCGGCGTGGTTGCCATGCTGCTGGCGGCGATCGGGCTGTACGGCGTGATCGCCTATTCGGTATCGCGCCGCACGCGCGAGATCGGGATCCGGATGGCGCTCGGCGCCAGGCCGTCGAACGTGCTCTCGCAGGTGATGCGGCACGGCTTCGGCGTCACGTGTGCCGGGGTGGCAGTCGGCGCCGTGCTCGCGGCCTTCGCTGCAACCGCGGGCGCTCACATGGTCACGGGCGTGCTCTACGGAGTCGGGCTTGCCGATCCGGTATCGTGGGGAGTGGCCGGCGGTCTCCTTGTCGCCGTGTCCAGCCTCGCGAACTTCATCCCGGCGTGGCGTGCCGCCCGCCTGCAGCCTTCAGTTGCGCTTCGGACTGAATAACTCCGGCTCTCCAGAACTTCGCCGCCGTTTCGCACGTCTACCTCCTTCATGCTGAACGATCTTCGTGTGGGCGCGCGTCTGTTGTGGAAGGACGCGGCTTTTACCGTTACGGCCGCGCTCACGCTGGCGCTCTGCATCGGCGCGAACACGGCGCTTTTCTCGGTCGTCCACAACGTATTGTTGCGACCGCTCCCGGTGCCGGAGTCGGATCGCCTCGTCCTCATCGAAAACCTGTATCCGGGCGCGGGCGCCGCCGACCAGGGCGGCGCCGGTGTGCCTGATTACTTCGAGCGAGTTCACGACACGGACGTGTTCGAGGAGCACGCGCTCTTCAGCGGGCGCAACGTCGGCATCGATCAGAACGGCTCGCCGACTCAGATCCGGGCGTCGAACGTCACTCCCTCGTTCTTCCGGCTCGTGCGAGTGGCGCCTCAGCTCGGCCGCATCTTCACGGAGAGCGAAGGCGAGATCGGCAACGAAAAGAAAATCGTCTTGAGCTACGCGTTGTGGCAGACGCAATTTGGCGGCGACCCGTCGGTCGTGGGCCACGACTTCAAGCTCGACGACCAGCCGTACACCATCGTCGGCGTCATGCCGCGCGGGTTCTCGTTTCTGAACCCGAAGGTCATGCTGTGGCGGCCGCTGGCGTTCACGGCGAAGCAGAAGGCCGACGACCAGCGTCACAACAACAGCTATCAGTACGTCGCACGGCTCAAGCCCGGGGCGACCGTGCAGCGGGCGCAGGCGCAGATCGACGCGATCAACCGACGTAATCTGGACCGGTTTCCCCAGGTACAAGGAACTGCTGTTGAACGCCGGGTTCCATACGCGTGTGATGGGCCTGCAGGAAAACCTCGTGCGCGACATCAGAGCGACGCTGTACCTGATGTGGGGCGGCGCGCTGTTCGTGCTCCTCATCGGCGGCGTCAACGTCGCGAACCTGGTTCTCGCGCGGTCGCGCGTGCGGCTCAAGGAGCTTGCGACGCGGCTGGCGCTCGGCGCAGGCCGCATTCGCGTCGCCCGTCAGCTCGTCACCGAGAGCATGCTGCTGTCGATCGTCTCAGCGGCGGTGGGACTGCTCGTCGGCTACGGCGTGCTGCAGATGCTCGGCGCGCTGAACATCGACCAGCTTCCGCGCGGATCCGAGATCCGGCTCGATCCGGTTGTCGTCGCGTATACGGTCGGCATCGCGCTGGCACTGGGCGCCGCCCTCGGCCTGATTCCGGTTGCGAACGTGCTGCCCGCAAATCTCACGATGGTGCTTCGCGAAGAGGGACGTGGCGGAACGAGCGGCATCGGGGCGCGCACGCTCCGGCGCGGCCTCGTCGTGGCGCAGGTGGCGGTCGCGTTCGTGCTGCTCGTCGGCGCGGCGCTCCTCTTCGCGAGCTTCCGGCGCGTGCTCGGGATTAACCCGGGCTTCAACCCCGACCACGTGCTCACGGCCTCGATCAGTCTGCCGCGGACGCGCTATAAAGACGACGCGGCGCTGACGAATTTCACCAACGAATCCCTGCGGCGCCTGCGCGCGCTTCCAGGCGTCACGGCGGCCGGCGCCACCGACACGATTCCGTTCGGCGGATCGAACAACGACAGCGTGATCCTCGCCGAGGGTTATCAGATGAAGCAGGGCGAGTCGGTCATCTCGCCGCAGGCAGTGGATGTGACGCCGGGGTACTTCGAAGCGATGGGCGTCTCGCTGCTGAAGGGCCGCTTCTTCACGGATGCGGATGGCGGCTCATCTCCGAAGCGTAGCGATCATCGACGAGAAGCTCGCCAAACATTTCTGGCCGAATCAGGATCCGATCGGCCGTCGCCTGTACAAGCCAACCAGCATCAATAACCTTCTTGAGATCACCGACAAGACCGTCTTCATCACCGTCGTCGGGGTCATCCGCGATGTCAAGCTGCATGGCCTCGTCGAAGGCGCGCAGCAGGTCGGCGCGTACTTCTTCCCGATGGACCAGGACACGTCGACCGGGTTGACCTTCGCGCTGAAAACGGCGAACGATCCGATCCTTCTCTCCAACTCGGTGCGCGCCGCGATCAACAGCGTCGACCGGCAGCTGCCGGTCTTCGATACGCAGACGATGGAGGAGCGGACGGAGAAGTCGCTGGCGAGTCGGAAGGCGCCGATGCTGCTCGCATTGAGCTTCGGCGCGGTCGCGCTCTTCCTGTCGGCGATCGGCATTTACGGTGTGCTCGCGTATCTGGTGACGCAGCGGCGCAAGGAGATCGGCATCCGTATCGCGCTTGGCAGCAGCGCCGGCGCGGTGTTCGAGCTGGTGCTGCGGGAGGGACTGCTGTTGATCTTTACCGGCTTCGTGCTCGGAGCCGCTGGCGCTTTTGCGCTGCGCAGGAGCCTCGAGAGCCAGTTGGTCGGCGTCAGCGCCACCGATCCGGCCGTTCTGGCAATGGTCACAACCGTGCTCGCCCTGGTGGCGGTGCTCGCGTGCGCGTTCCCCGCGCGGCGCGCCACCCAGATCGATCCGATCGTGGCGCTTACCGAATAACCAAAACCGCGGCCGGCGACGCCGCCTTCGTCGCCTTTCAGCGCGGAATCGCTGCCTTTCGTCGGCCGGACCGCTGCTGATTCGGAACCCGTTGTACAACTGACGGGTGCTGCAGGTTCGACATCTCAGAAAAACGTTCGGCGGTCTCATCGCGGTTGACGACGTATCGTTTGCGCTCGAACGAGGACAGCTCGTCGGTCTGCTCGGCCCGAATGGGGCTGGGAAGACAACAACAGTGTCGATCGTGGCCGGTCTGCTCACGCCGGACAGCGGCGACGTGCTCATCGACGGCGCCGCACTCGCGGGCGATGTCGATCCGAAGAAGCGCCGCGTCGGCCTGGTGCCCCAGGACCTGGCGTTGTACGACGAGTTGTCGGCGCGGAACAATCTGCGGTTCTTCGGCGCGCTGTACGGGTTATCGGGCAAAGCGCTCGACACCGCGATTCGTACGGCGCTCGGTCTCGTGGGCCTCGCCGACCGCGAGCGCGACGCCGTCAAGACATTCAGCGGCGGCATGAAGCGCCGGCTGAATCTCGCCGCCGGCATCCTGCACGATCCCGATATCCTGCTCCTCGACGAACCGACCGTCGGCGTCGATCCGCAGAGCCGCAATGCGATCTTCGACAATCTCGAAGAGCTGAAGCGCCGCGGCAAAGCGCTCCTGTATACGACCCACTACATGGAGGAAGCCGAGCGGCTCGCCGACCGCGTCGTGATCATCGACCACGGCAAGGTGATCGCGGACGACACGATCCTCGGGCTGCAAACGGGCGTCGCTGCGGTGGGCGGGCACCGCGACAACCTCGAGTCTGTATTCCTGTCGCTCACTGGAAGGAGCTTGCGCGATTGATACCGCTCGTACCGCTCGTCGCCATGGTCCGAAAGGACCTTCAGCTGTTCTTCAGCGATCGTCGCGCCGTGATCATGAGCTTCCTCGTGCCGATTGCGATCGCGTCGTTCTTCGGGTCGATCTTTTCCGGTCCGAACCGGAACAGCGAACCCGTGAGGATGTCCATTTCCATCGTCGACCAGGACGGCTCGCCAATCTCGAAGGACATCGTTGCCGGCGCCGGCGCCGACAGGAATCTCGCGCTCACGCTGCAAAGCGCTGAAGATGCGCGCGCTGCCGTGCGGCGCGGCAAGACGAGCGTCGCGGTGATCATTCCGCCCGGGTTTGGCGCAGCGTCCGCGGCCGCGTTCTCCGGCAGCAGCCCCAAGCCGGCGCTCGATCTCGTCTACGACCCGTCGCACGCCACTGAACTGGCGATGGTGCGCGGCATTCTCACCGAGCACGTGATGCGGTCCGTGAGCAGGCAGCTCTTTGGCGCCGGCGGCATGAGGATGCCGTATACGGTCAACGAACAGGCGATGACCTCGGGGACAACGTCGCCTACAACGGCTACGCGCATTCGTTCGCGGGGATGGGCATCCAGTTTCTGCTGTTCGCGGCGGCGAACCTCGGCGTCGAAGTTCTCCTGGAGCGGCAGCGCGGATTGTGGAAGCGCCTCCGGAGCGCGCCGGTGTCGCGGGCGGCGCTCCTCGCCGGCAAAGCGCTCAGCGGCACGATCATCTCGCTGATGACGCTGCTCGTCTCGTTCTCGTTCGCGATGATCGTCTTCCGCGTCCGGATCGCAGGGAGCTTCATCGGATTTCTCAGCGTCGCGACAGCCTGTTCGGTCATGGCGGCCACGTTTGGCCTGTTGATCGCCGCACTGGGCAAAACGCCGGCGTCGGCACGTGGCGTAACGACGCTTGCCGTGCTGATGATGGTGATGCTTGGCGGCGCATGGGTGCCGACGTTTGTTTTTCCAGCGTGGCTTCAGCGTTTGACGATCGTCGTGCCGGCCAGATGGGCCGTCGATGGTCTGGACGCGATGACCTGGCGCGGAATCGGATTCGGCGGCGCCGTGATGCCCACGATCGTTTTGCTCGGCTTCGCCGCCGCTTTCGCGCTCGTCGCGGCCGCGCGATTCGAATGGGAAGAGGTGTAGCCGTCCGCAAGCAAACCGCTGTTCCGGCCGATGCGTCTAACGGCGCATGCCTTTCTTCCTGCGCGACAGCCGCTTCGCGATCCGCGCCCTGCTGAAGCGGCCGGGCTTTGCCGCCGTGGCCATCGCGACCTTGGCGCTTGGCATCGGCGCCACGACGGCGATTTTCAGCGTCGTCGACGCCATTCTGCTGAGGCCTCTCCCATATCCGCAGCCCGAGCGGCTCGTCGAGCTGCACATCCAGGGTGGCGACGGCGAGCCGTATCCGCTCCCCGATACTGATTTTCTGGCCTGGCGCGACCAGGACACCGCCTTCGAGTCACTGGCCGTCTACGACGGCGGACAAGGCGTGAGTCTCACCGGCGACGCCAACGCCGAGCGCCTGGTCGTGGACAACGTGAGCGATGGATTCTTCACGGTGCTCGGCGGTGTCCCGTACCTCGGCCGCACCTTCCAGCAGCGAGACGGAATCCCGGGAGCGCCGAAGGCGGTCGTTCTCAGCTTCGCATTCTGGCGCCGTCACTTTCACGGCGACGCGAGCGTTGTCGGCCGCGAGATGACGCTCGACGGTGCGCCTTACACGATCGTCGGCGTCATGCCAGCGACGTTTGCGTTCCTCCGGCCCGATTACGATCTCTGGAGTGTCTTGGCGATTGGACCGCCGGCGCGGCGCGGCCCGTTCTACACGTTCGGGGTGGCGCGGCTCAAGCCGCAGGTGAGCCTGCAGCAGGCGGCGGCGAGCCTCGAGCCGATCGCCGCGTCCATCAAAGCGCAGTACCCCGGACCGGGTAATTGGAAATATTCGCTCGTGCCGCTGCACGAACACATCGTCGGCGGCGTGAGCCGCATCCTGTACCTGCTGCTCGGCGCGGTCGCGCTGCTGCTGATGATCGCGGTGGCCAACGTCGCGAACCTTCTTCTCGCGCGCGCTTCGTCTCGGGACCGCGAGATTGCCGTTCGCGGCGCGCTGGGGGCGAGCCGCGGCCGCATCGCCGCGCAGCTCGTCACGGAGAGCGTCGTCCTTGGGATCGCGGGCGGTGTCGGTGGGCTGGCCGTCGCGGCTTGGGGCACACGCGTGCTGCTGGCGATGGCGCCCGAAGGCATTCCCCGTCTGGAGGAAGTCGGGATGAACGTGCCCGTCTTTCTGTTTGCGCTCGGCGTCGCGGCGATTGCGGGTGTGGTCTTCGGCATCGCGCCCGTGCTCCGCGCATCGCGTGCACCGCTCGTCGAGACTCTCAAGGACGGCCGCGCCGGCGGCGGCACCGGGCACCGGCGGCTGCAACGGGTGCTCATCGTCGCCGAAATTGCGCTCGCGCTGATGCTGTCGGTCGGCGCGGGATTGATGATCCGGAGCATCGCCGCGCTCGAGCGCGTCAATCCCGGCTTCGTTCCGCATCACGCGCTGACGTTCGGCCTGAGCGTGCCGACGACCAGCTACGACACGCCGGACAAGATCTCGGCGGTTTATGAAGCGCTGCTCGGCAAGCTCCAGACGCTGCCGGCGGTGGTCGCCGCCGGCACGACGGTGAGCCTGCCGCCGGACTCGAACTCAATGACGGATAGCTTCATGATCGAAGGGCAGACGCTTCCGGCGAATCAGAGCCCGCCGGTTGCGCCGCTGCTCATCACCGACGAAGGATTTTTCAAGGCGCTCGGCGTGCCGCTTCTCGCGGGCCGCCTGTTCGACGACCGCGACGCATTGGACAAGCCGGGCGTCGTCATCGTCAACGAAACGCTGGCGCGGCGGTATTTTCCGAATGGCGACGCCGTCGGCAAGCGGTTGAAAGACGGCGGACCGGAGCGGCCGAACAATCCGTTCATGGAGATCATCGGCGTCGTCGGCGACGTCAAGTATGAGGGGCTCGACCAACGTCCGACGCCGGCGTTCTATCTCGCGATGCGGCAAATGCCGCAGGCGCGGCGGTACGTCGTCCTGCGCACGGCCGGCGATCCGCGAAGCCTGGTGAACGCGCTCCGCGACGGCGTGCGGTCGGTCGACAAAGATCTCCCGGTCGGGCGAATCTGGTCGATGGACGAGCTCATGACGCAATCGGTTGCGCCGCCGCGATTTCGCACGGCGATCGTCACGATCTTCGCGATCGTCGGCCTGCTCCTCGCCGCGATCGGCATCTACGGCGTGATGGCGTACGCGGTGACCGAGCGGACGCGCGAGCTCGGCTTGCGGATTGCGCTCGGCGCGAGCAGGCGCGATCTGCTCAGACTGGTCCTCGGCGAAGCGATCCTGCTGGCGGCCTCTGGCGTCGTCTTCGGTCTGTTGGGCGCAGCCGCCTCCGCGAATCTGATTCGGTCGCTGCTCTTCGGCGTGGCGCCGCTCGACACCGCGACGTTCGGCGGCATCGCGGCCCTGCTCGTCGCGACGGCCCTCGCGGCCAGCTACGTGCCCGCGCGCCGGGCGCTTCTCGTGGATCCGATGGTGGCGCTGCGGCACGAATAATCCTAAGATGGCGCGCATGAAACCATTCATGCGCGTCGTCTTCGTGTGCGGCACCATTGGCGTTCCTCTCGTCGTGTTCAGCCAGCCGGCGACCACGGGTATATCGGACCGTGCGAAACAGGTGCACGACGCGGCCATCGTTGTTGATTCGCACGACGATACGACACAGCGGCTTCTCTCCGAAAAGGGCTTCGACCTCGGCACGCGTCACGAGAACGGCAACATCGACATCCCGCGCATGCGCGACGGCGGTCTCGATGCGCTGTTCTTCTCGATCTGGGTGCCGAGCGACATCACCGGCCCGCCGGCGGTGAAGAAGGCGATGGATCAGATCGACGCCGTGCGCGAGGCGGCGCGCAAGCATCCGAAAGACCTGGTGATCGCGACGACGGCGGCCGACATTCGCAAGGCGGCGGCCGACCACAAGATCGCGGCGCTGATGGGCATGGAAGGCGGCCACATGATCGACGACGATCTGGGGCTGCTGCGCAACTACGCGTCGCTCGGCGTGCGATACCTCACGCTGACGCACTTCAAGAACAACAACTGGGCCGACTCGTCCACCGACAAGCCGGCGCACAACGGTCTGACGCCGTTCGGCAAGGATGTCGTCCGCGAGCTGAACCGGCTCGGCGTGATGGTCGATATTTCGCACGTCGCCGACAAGACGTTCTACGACGCGCTCGAAGTGACCAAGGCGCCGGTGATCGCGTCGCATTCGTCCTGCCGGGCGATCGCGAATCATCCGCGCAACATGACCGACGACATGCTGCGCGCGCTCGGCAAGAACGGCGGCGTGGTCATGATCAACTACGAGGTGAGCTTCCTCAGCGAGGAATATCGGGTCGCGAGCGACAAACAGAACGGCGACGTGGTGACCGCCCTCGCGGCGATGTCGAAGAAATGCGGCGGCAACGAAGCTTGCTCGACACTCGAGAACGCGAGGGTCAACACCGAGGCGATGAAGAGCGGCAAGCTGCCGAAGGTCCAGTGGGAGAAGATCATCGAACACATCGATCATGCCGTGAAGATGGCCGGCGTCGACCACGTCGGCCTCGGTTCGGATTTCGACGGCGCCACGATGCCGCTCGGGCTCGAGGATGCGTCGAAGCTGCCGAAGATCACCGACGCACTGTTGAAGAAAGGCTACTCGGAGCAGGACGTGACGAAGATTCTCGGGGGGAACGTCCTGCGCGTAATGGAGGCCGTGGAACGCGCAGCCGGACGTTAATCACGAAGACACGAAGACCCACGAAGCGCACGAAAAACGGAACCACAAAGAGCACAAAGCTGACGTTCTGTATATCACCGAGCGCTGCGGCGCGAAGGTGTTATCGACCGGGGGCAGCCTTGAGCCGAGCGCGTGGGGGTGGGGCCCCACGCGCCGTGAAGATGTCCCCCGCGCCGAGAAGTAAGAAAAGCTGGCGATCTGATGACTGTATGAAATCGACCGCTGACGTAGTGGTCATCGGCGGCGGTTGCATGGGCGCGAGCGTGGCCTATCATCTCGCTCGTCGCGGTGTCACCGATGTCGTGCTGCTCGAGCGGGAAAAGCTGCTCGCGACGGGGTCGACCGGCCGGAACGCCGGCGGCGTGCGCCACCAGTTTTCAAACGAATCGAACATCCGCTTGTCGATCGAATCGATCGCGCTGCTCGACCGGTTTGCGGAGGAAGTCGGCTCGCCGGTCGACTTTCACCAGGACGGCTATCTATTCCTGTTGTCCACGCCGGCGAGCGTCGAGACGTTCCGGGCGAACGTCGCGCTGCAGCGGCGGCTCGGCGTCGACACAAAATGGTTGACGCCCGAGGAGGCGGCGCATCTTGCGCCGGGGCTCGATGTCGACGGCGTGCTCGCGGCGACCTTCTGCGCCCGCGACGGCATCGCCGACCCGAACGGCGTCACCATGGGTTTCGCGAAACGTGCGCAAGGCGACGGCGTTGCCGTCGAGCGCGACACCGAGGCGACGGCGATCGTCGTGGAGCGTGAGCGCGTAGTCGCTGTGGAGACAACGCGCGGCCGCATCGCCACGCCAGCGGTCGTGAACGCCGCGGGTCCGCACGCGCGCGCTGTCGGCAGGCTCGCGGGCGTTGATGTGCCGGTCGATCCTTACCGCCGCCACATCTTCATCGCGCAATCAGGCGAGCCGCGATGGACCGTGCCCGATTCGCACATCATGGTGATCGATTTCGACACGACGTTTTATTTCCATCGCGAGGGCGCCGGACTGCTGTTCGGCATGGGCGATCCGCGCGAGCCGTCGACCTTCGATACGACGGTGCGCTGGGATTTCCTGCCGGAGGTGACCGAGGCGGCCGTGAAGCGTCTGCCCGCACTCGACAGCGCGTCGATCTCCCATGCGTGGGCCGGCCTCTACGAGATGTCGCCAGACGGCAATCCGATCATCGGCCCCGTCGCGGCCGTGGCGGGGCTCTTTCTCATCAACGGATTCAGCGGCCACGGATTTCAGCATTCTCCGGCGGCCGGCCGCATCCTCGCCGACCTCATCGTCGGACGCGATCCGGGGCTCGATCTCGAGCCCTTTTCGTTCGAGCGATTCAGCCACTCGGCCGTCGCGGGCGAGCGCTACGTCGTTTAACGGCCATGCAGCTGGTTCTGACCTCGTGCGAAGTGCGATCGTGGTCGACGGCCGACGTCGCGTCGATCACCGAGTACGCGAACAATCGCAAGATCTGGATGAACCTGCGCGACCGCTTTCCGCATCCCTACACGCGGCGCGACGCTCGCACGTTCATCGCCGCGCTTCGCGGCCGCGATCCGGAGACGGCGTTTGCGATTGCCGTCGACGGGCGCGCTGTCGGCGGGATCGGCTTCGTGCTGCACGAAGACGTCGAGCGCGTGTCAGCGGAGATCGGCTACTGGCTCGGCGAGCCGTTCTGGGGTCGCGGGATCGCGACCGACGCGCTGAAGGCGATGACGGCGTACGCGATTGAACGATTCGGGCTCACTCGCCTCTACGCGGTGCCGTTTGCGTGGAACGGCGCGTCAGCGCGCGTCCTCGAGAAAGCGGGTTACGTGCTCGAAGGTCGCCTGCGCCGCAGCGCCATCAAAGACGGCGTCATGACCGATCAGCTTCAGTACGCGTTCATCGCGCCAGTCGATCGGCCGCTACCCGAAAACCAAGACTGAATCCGCGATCCTGCGGCGAGTGGTTGTAGCGCAAGCGCGCACCGTGCGCTGTTGGCGTCGAAGTACCAGCTTCCACCCCGAATCACTCGCTTCTCGCCGGACGGCGCACCCTGCGGATCGACGACGGAGCCGGCGGTGTAGGGACCGTACCAGTCCGACGTCCATTCCCAGACATTGCCATGCATGTCGGCAAGACCCCATGGATTGAGGGGAAACGTGCCGGCTGCCGTTGGATGCTCTCGGTATGCGCCGGCCGGAAAATCGGCGTAGGGGAAACTGCCGTTGTAGTTCGCCTGTTCCGTCGTGAGATTCGCGCCGGTCGAAAACGGTGTCGTCGTGCCCGCGCGGCACGCGTACTCCCATTCGGCTTCGGTCGGCAACCGGTACCGCAGCTCTGATCCGCTCGCGTTCAGGCGAGCGAGAAATTCCTGGATCTCCACGTAATTGACATTCTCGACGGGACACCGCGGTCCGCACTCAGTGAAATGGCTCGGCGACGTGCCCGCGATTTTCGACCATTGCTCCTGCGTGATCTCGTCGCGTCCAAGAAGAAACGACTTGCTGATGACGACCTCGTGCGGAATCTCGTCGGCGCCGGCGTCCTTGCTCCTCGCCAGGACTGCCCATGACGAACGTGCCGGCGGGTATCTCGACGAAGGGCAGGCCAGTGGATTTGTCGTTGAACGACGCCAGCGACTTGCCGAGGCGTGTGTCGACGCTGACGTCGAACTTCCGGAAGTTGCCGTACGTGGCCACGCCGTCGACGCGCGAGCCGTTCGCGAGGATGTACTCCTCGCGCATCTCGTACGGCACGTCGAGGCCGAACGTCTCATCGCGGCGATAACGTGTCGTGATTGAGGCCCGGAGGCGCACGTCTTCGACGAGCAGCTCCGTGCGGAGAATGCGACCCGTGGACGCTTCCACCCAGAGCCGCCCGTGCGCGAACATGTCGCGGCCGAGGAGGCCGGTGATGATCGTCGGTGTCGCGTGCTCGCGGTATTCGAGGACGAACACGCCCGGCCCGACCGCCTTGTCCTCGCCGCCGCGCTTGAACGTGAACCGCGGCTGATTCGTCGGACGCAGCGCGGCAAGCGCCAGGACAGGAATGTTGATCGTCCGGCTGAGGCCGATGTTGTAGCGCGCGCTCTCGCCGACGATGCGCTGCGCCTGCTGGATGGCGGTGTCGGGTGGTTGCAGAAACAGCTTCGTGAGTCGATCGCCGCGATTCCGCACCGGCTTGCCGTCCACTTCGAAGACGTCCCTGAACGGAATCCAGATTTCCGCAGCGGGCGTTTTGACGAGCAGGAAGTCCGACACCAGCTCACGGCGGATTTTGGCAAGGCCGGCGGTTTCGCCAAACGCGCCTGCGTGCGGCGACGGGCTGCCGCCGCCGATCGCCGGTGCTGACCGCGTTCTGGATGTAGCGCTCTTCGCTCGACGACGTTCGAGAAGCGCGCGTCGAAGGCCAGCACATACGCGCCGGCGCGCTCGAGAATCGCGCCGAGCGGCGGGTCGACCTGAGCGGTGCTCGAGGCCGACAGCGTGAGGATTGCGAGGATTACAGCGGCTGATCGACCGCGCATCGGAGCGACTATACTGCACCACCATGAAGCGATTTGCATTCATCGTCGCCGTCGGGCTGACAGTGCTCGGATTCTCGCGGCCGCCGCTCACGGCTGAACGCTCCGCGGCGCCCGACGCAGCCGGCGCGCGCCGCTGGACCCACGTATTTTCCCGAGCGATTCGATTGGCAGCACAAGAAGCCGGAGGAGGTCGGCTTCGATTCCACCCGTCTCGCCGACGCGGTCAAGGCGGCGGTCGCGCACGAGAGCACCCAGCCGCGCGACCTGACGCTGATGCTCGCCGAAACGTTCGGGCGGAACGAGCCGTTCGACACGCCGATCGGCCCGGTGAAGACGCGCGCCGCTGCAAACGGTCTCATCACGCGCCACGGCTACATCGTCGCCGAATGGGGCGACACCAAGAGCGTCGACATGACGTTCAGCGTGACGAAAACGTTTCTGACCACGGTCGTCGGGCTGGCGTGGCAGCGCGGCCTGATTCGCGACGTGAACGATTACGCGCGCGACTACATGCCGCCTGGCGTCGATCTGTTCGAGGCGCCGCACAACCAGAAGATCAAGTGGGATCATCTGCTGCGGCAGATCGAGCGATTGGCAAGGAACGCTCTGGGGCAAACCGGATTGGGCGGACCGGCCGGAAGGGAAGACGTCGGCGGACTGGCCGAACCGCGAGTTGCACGAGCCCGGCACGCATTACAAGTACAACGACGTCCGCATCAACGTGCTGGCGCTCGCGGCGCTGAACGTGTGGCGCCGTCCGCTTCCCGAGGTCCTGCGCGAATACATCATGGAGCCGATCGGCGCATCGTCTACCTGGCGCTGGCACGGGTACGAGAACTCGTGGGTCGATATCGACGGCCAGAAAATGCAGTCGATGACGCGGCGGCGGGCACTGGGGCGGCGGCATGTTCATCAACGCGTACGACATGGCGCGCTTCGGCTATCTCTTCCTGCGAAACGGCAAATGGAAGGACAAAGAGATTGTCAGCGAGCCGTGGATCAAGATGGCGCGGACGCCTGGTCCGGCCAACGAGATGTACGGGTTCGCGAACTGGTTCCTGAATACGAATCAGAAGGCGCTGCCTTCAGCGCCCGCATCCGTCGTGTATTTCGAAGGCAACGGCGCGAACATCATCTTCATCGATTGGGAGCACGACATCGTGGCCGTGGTGCGGTGGATCGGCGGCGGCGGCGCGCTCGACGACATCGTCGGCAAGATGCTCGGGTCGATCCGGCAGGCATCGCAGTAACGCATCAGCGGTGACATAAGATCGACGCATGTCGCGCCGCACCGGGTTCGCATCTCTGCCGTTGCACGGCGGCAAAGCGCCAGCGTGGCTGTTCGGGCGGATGGTGCGGCTGTCGCGCGAGATCGTCATCTATCTCGCGAGCGAATACGGTGCGCACGATGTGCTGCGCCGCCTATCGGATCCGTTCTGGTTTCAGGCGTTCGGCTGCGTGCTCGGCTTCGACTGGCACTCGAGCGGCGTCACGACGACCGTGTGCGGCGCGGTAAAAGAGGGCATCAAGGACATCGACGCCGATCTCGGATTCTTTGCCGCGGGCGGCAAGGGGAACGTCTCGCGGAAAACCCCCGATCAAATCGTTGCGTCGTGCGACCGCATCGGACGCGATGCTTCGCCGCTCGTGTACGCCAGCAAGACGGCTGCGAAGGTCGACAGCGCCGCCGTTCAGGATGGCTATCAGCTTTACCACCACGTCTTCTTTTTCACGAATGCCGGGGACTGGTGCGTCGTTCAGCAAGGGATGAGCGACGCGACGGGAACGGCGCGTCGCTACCACTGGTTATCCGAGCGTGTCGACAGCTTCGTCGACGAGCCGCACGAAGCCGTGTGCTGCGATTTGCGAGTCGACACGCTGAACCTCGTCGCGCATGAGAACGAGCCCGTGCGGCACGCGTCTGCCGAGATCGCGCGGCAGCATCCGGACATGACGCTGCGCGCCCTCGAGAAAATGGCGTCGGAGACACGGTCTGCTCGCGTCTTGACGATGCCGCGGCGGCACGAGCTGCTTGCCGGAGCTCGACGTCGCGAGCCCTTATCTCGAAAAAATCCTGTTGAAGACCTACGAGCGCGCGCCCGAGAACTTCGAGACGCTGCTCGGGATCGAGGGCGTGGGGCCCAAAACGCTGCGTGCTTTGTCGCTGGCTTCAGACCTGCTGCACGGCAGCGCTGCGACGATGCGCGATCCGGCGCGGTTTTCGTTTGCGCACGGAGGCAAGGACGGAACGCCGTTCCCGGTCGACAAGCTCACTTACGACAAGACGATCGAGATATTGAACAAGGCGATCAACCGGTCGGCGATCGATCGCAGTGAGAAGGTGAAGGCATTCAAACGCCTTGCGACCTTTTCGGAACCACGAAGCGGTTGAACCACGCTAACCACAAAGAACTAACCACGGTTAGCCGGGAGTGGTTCCGCCGCCCATCACCGCGAGGATCTCGCCTGTGATGTAGCTCGAGTCGGCATCCGATGCGAAGAAGACGTAAGCCGGCGCGAGCTCTTCGGGCTGTGCGGGGCGCTTCAGCGGCGTCTTCTCGCCGAACGTCTTCACCTTCTCCGGAGGATTCCCTTCGTCGGCCGCGTTGAGCGGTGTCCACACCGGGCCCGGCGCGACGCAATTCACGCGAATCTTGCGCTCCGCCAATTGCTTGGCGAGCGCTTTTGTGAACGTGTGGATTGCGCCTTTCGTTGCCGAGTAGTCGAGCAGCATCTCAGGCCCTTCGAACCCTGTCTCGGAGCCGGTCACGATGATCGATGCGCCCGAGCCAAGGTGCGGGAGCGCGGCCTTCACGAGGCGGAAGTACGCGTAGATATTCGTTTTGAACGTGCGGTCCCACTCCTCCTCGGTGATGTCGTCGATCGACTCCTTCCGGTTCTGATGCGCCGCATTGCTGACGAGGATGTCGAGCTGCCCGAGCTCGGCGACGGTTTTGTCGACCACATCCATGCAGAACTGCCGATCGGTGAGGTCGCCTTCGAGCGTGACGCACTTGCGCCCCTCGGCTTCCACGGCGCGGCGCGTTTCTTCGGCGTCGACGTGCTCGGCCGGCAGCGCCGTGATCGCCACGTCGGCGCCTTCGCGCGCGTACATCACCGCGACTGCGCGCCCGATGCCGGAGTCGCCGCCCGTGATGAGCGCGACTTTGCCTTCGAGCTTGCCCGCCGGCTTGTACTTCGGCGCCTGGTAGCGCGGACGCGGATCGAGCTCGGCTTCGATGCCGGGCTTGGGAATCTTCTTGTCGGGAAATGGCGGCTTTGGTTCAGTTTCGATTTGCGGTTTTGCCATACCGCACTGCGAGCAAATTTCGGGCCTTTTCCGCTCGGCTGAAGTGTTGAACGCTCGGCTGAAGCTTTGACGCTCGGCTGAAGCCTCGCGCTACTATGAATTCCAACCACTAGCCACGAGAGAGGGCTCCGTTCACCAACGGCGTGAGCACTGTCGAGATGAAGCGGTGGATCGGCGTGTCGACGCCGGTTTCGGTGCCCATTCGAACGACGGCGCCGCTCAACCACGGCAGCTCGAGACGGCGGCCGCGCTCGAGATCCTGAAGCATCGACGATTTCGCGCCGGGCGGCAGGCCCTGCAGGTTGACGATCATGTCGTCGAAGACGCTCGGCGGCAGCGCCACGCCTTTCGCCCGCGCGACGGCCATCGCTTCAAGCCCGGCCGCCTTCCACATCGCCAGCAGATCCTCGTCGTCGCGAATCGGTGCCGACCGGGCATCGCGTCACCGCCGTCATGCCGCTGAACGTGGAGAGGCGAATGAATTTGGACCAGATGTCGACGTTGATCTGCTCGCTGAGCGTCGCGTGAAAACCGGCGGGCGCGCACGCGGCGAGCAGCCGCTCGAGCCGCGGCGACCGCGATCCGTCCAGCTCGCCGAAGACGATCGTGTCCATCGCAGTGTGCTCGATGACGCCGGGCTCGGTGATGACGGCCGCGACGTACGCGGTGCCGCCGGCGACATGGGGCCGTCCGACCGCACGTGTGAGCACGTCCACGCTGTCGACGCCGTTCTGAAACGGGATGACGACCGTGTCGGAGCCGATGAGAGGCGGCAGCAGGCGGATCGCGCTGTCCGTGTCGTACAGCTTCACCGCGAAGAAGACGACGTCGACCGGACCGATTGTGGAAGGATCGTCGGTCGCACTGACTGGCGGAAGCTGCAGATTGCCGAGCGGGCTGGCAATGCCGCAGCCCGCGCGTGCGCAGGGCGTTCAGATGCGCGCCGCGTGCGAGAAAGGTGACGTCGACAGTTCCAGTCGCGGCAAGGCGCCCGCCGAAATAACCACCTACGCCGCCAGCGCCGACGATTGCGATTCTCATGTTCTGAGGATCGTACCATGCGCCCGCTCGGCTAAAGCCTCGCGCTACTCGTATCTCAACGCCATCATCGGGTCGACGCGCGTGGCGCGCCTGGCGGGGAGATACCCGGCCAGCAGCGCGACGACCGACAGCGCGACGGCGGATGCGGCCAGCGCAAGCGGGTCGTGCGCCGAGAGATCGAAAAGCTGCGACTGGACGAGGCGACTGAGCGCGAACGCCAACGGCAAACCAATCGCTACGCCGAGCGCGACCATCGTCGCCACCTCGCCGAGAATCATCCACATCACCGACTGCCGCTCCGCGCCGAGCGCCATGCGGATTCCGATCTCACGCGTGCGTCGAGCGACCGAGTACGACATGACGCCGTAGAGACCCAGCGCCGCCAGCAGCGTCGCGAGCGCGCCGAATACCGTCGACAGCGCCGCGACCATCCGCTCGATGAACAGTGAATCATCGACCGTCTGAGTCATCGTCTTCATGTTGAAGATCGGGAGATTCGGATCGACCCGAAGCGCCGCGGCGCGAACCGCCGCCGCGATGCTTTCCGCGCTGCCGCGTGCGCGCACGTAGAAGGTCATCGGCCCGAGCTCAGGCTCCTGCATGTAGGGCGTGTACACGTACCTTCGTATCTTGTCGCGCAAGGTCGACATCCGCGCGTCCTTCACCAGGCCGACGATTTCGATGGTCGTCGTCTTGTCGCGCCCCCAGCCGATGTGACGGCCGAGCGGGTTCGCCGTGCCGAAATACAGTTTCGCCATCGTTTCATTGATGACGGCGACCTTCGGCGCACCCGAACCGTCCTTGATGGTGAACTCACGGCCGGCCACAAGCGGCTGACCCATCGTCGCGAAGTAGCCAGGACCGACGGCGTCGACATCAGGATTCATGTCTTCGCCTTCTTTCGGCTGGTATCCCTCCACTTTGACCGTGCTGCTCCAGTTCTCGTCGGTCATGAGGGGCAGCACGGACGCCGTCGCCGCGTGGACGTCCGGCAGCTGCGCGAGCTGCTCCTGCAGCTGCTGGAAGATCGCGATCGCGCGCTCGCGCGAGTATCCGCTGAGCGATGGATTCACCGAGAAGGCGAGCAGTTTGTCGGCCTGAAATCCCGGGTTCAGCGCCTTGAGGTTGTACAGACTCCGCGCGAAGAGAGCCGCGCCCGCGAGCAGCAGCACTGACAAACCGACTTGCGCAACCACGAGGGCTTTGCGGAACCGCGAGTGCCCGGTGCCGCCGACCACGCTTCCTGCTTCGTCTTTGAGCGTCGCCGTGAGCACCGGCCGCGTGGACTGCAATGCGGGGAAGATGCCGAAGAGCAGCGCGGTGACGAAGGCGGTTACCAACGCGAACGCGACGATGCGAACGTCGGGTGACGCGGACAGGATCGTGCCGGCCGAATCGAAGGGGAGCGCCTTTATCAGGAGCGCGCCAGTCCACCACGCGAACAGGATGCCGAGCAAGGCGCCGGCGCACGCAAGCAGCAGGCTCTCGATGAGGCGTTGACGCACGATGGCGCGCCGGCCGGCTCCGAGCGCCATCCGGATCGCGACTTCCTTCTGACGCGCGGCGCTGCGCGCGAGCAGGAGATTCGCCACATTGGCGCACGCGATCAGCAGCACGAGGCCGACCATGCCCATGAGCACGATAATCGGCGTCGAAAACTGATCGCGGATGTCCGAACGCCCTCTGGCCCCTTCGCGCAGGAACAGATGCTTGGCCAGGAACCGTTCCCGAAACAGCTTCGACGCCGTGGTGATCTGCTTGAGCTCTTCTTCGTTGATCTGGTGATAGAGGACGTTCATCGACGCTTCGGCCTGTTGATGCGAGACGCCGGGCTTGATTCGCGCCATCACGGTGACCCACCGGCTGCGGCGATTCATCAGATCGTCCCACGTCGGAGTCATCTGCGACTTCATCATCAGCGGCACCATGACGTCGGCCGCTTCGCCGAGAATCACGCCGTGGAATCCGCGCGGTGCGACGCCGATGATCGTCATCGGCACGTTGTTGAGCGCGATCTTCTGATTGAGCACACCCGGGCTGCCGGCAAAACGGCGCATCCAGTAGTCGTACGCGAGGACCGCGAGGGGATGGCCGCTGGGCGTCTTGTCGTCATCAGGCCTGAACAGCCGGCCGAGCGCAGGACGGACGCCCAGCACATCGAAGAAGTTGCCGCTCACGAGCTCGCCATCGACGCGCTCGGCCTGGCCGCCGATTGCGAGCGTGAGAGCTGTCGGGAAGCGCGCGATCACACCGTCCATCACCGAGTTGTGATCGCGGAAGTCGCGATACATCGGGTACGAGAACGTCCCGTTGTTGAACGTCCGTCCCTGGTTCGGACCCGGCCCGTCGAGCACGACGAGCTGCTCGGGGCGCTCGACCGGCAGGAGGCGCAGCAGCACCTGGTCGGTCAGCGAAAAAATAGCGGTGTTTGCCCCGATGCCGAGGGCCAGCGTGAGGACGACGATCAACGTGAACGTCGGCGTTTTCCGGAGCGTGCGGATGGCGTAGAAGATGTCCTGCAGCAACAGATCCATGGCGAAACCGAGTATTCAGGATGGTGAGTCGTTTGTCAACGAAGACTTTCGTAGATCAGGGATTTTCCGGTAAAATTTCAAACGCAAGCTGCGGATAGCCCCGCTCGCGCGCGTCGGGGCAAACTGCACGCATGATGCAAATGACCATTGCCACGTCAATAGACGATCGCCGATGGGAATCGGTTGTTCGACACGACAAAACCGCTGATGGCGCTTTCGTGTACGCCGTCAGCTCGACGGGCGTGTACTGCCGGCCGTCGTGCCCGAGCCGGCGTCCTCACCGGCAGCGCGTCGTCTTTTTCGATCGTCCGGGCGACGCCGACCGCGCCGGTTATCGTGCATGCCGCCGCTGCCACCCCGACGCGCCGCCGGTCGATCGCTGGATCGAGAAGATCCAGCGCGCGTGCGTGTATTTGTCGAATGTCGACGGTCACGTGTCGCTCGCGGCGCTCGCCAACCGGCTCGGCGGCAGCCCGTATCACTTCCAGCGAAATTTCAAGCGGATTGTCGGCGTCACGCCGCGCGAATATGCGGACGCGTGCCGGCTGCGCAAGGTGAAGCGCAATCTGCGGCGCGGCGGCGACGTCACCGGGGCGATGTTCGATGCCGGCTACGGATCGAGCAGCCGCTTTTATGAGCGCGCGGCGCCGAAGCTCGGGATGTCGCCCTCGACTTATCGGCGTGGAGGCGAGGGCATGGACATCCGCTTCGAGATCGTCGACTCGCCCCTCGGCCGCTTGATGCTGGCGGCGACCGGCCGCGGTGTGTGTGCGGTCTGCATGGGCGCCTCGGATGTCGAGCTCGAGCAGCGGCTCTCGCGTGAGTATCCGGCGGCGACGATCGCTCGCGATACCGGCGCGTTGACGCGGTGGACGCGCGAGATCCTCGCGCACCTCGCCGGGAAGCATCCGCAATTGAATCTGCCGCTCGACGTTCGTGCCACCGCGTTCGAGTGGCAGGTGTGGCAGGCGCTCGGCGCGATTCCGTACGGCGAAACGCGCTCGTACTCGGAGGTCGCCGCGTCGATTGGCCGGCCCCGTGCCGTGCGCGCCGTGGCCAGCGCCTGCGCCCGCAACGTCGTCGCCCTGGCGATCCCGTGTCACCGCGTCGTGCCGGCCACTGGCGGTTCTGGCGGCTACCGCTGGGGCGCCGAACGCAAGCAGACACTCCTTTCAATCGAATCAGGTCGCGCGCCGCGAGAAGCGGGTAACGCGAGGCTTCAGCCGAGCGATCGTCGCAGCAAGAACCAGCCGAGATAGAATGTGCGTCGATGCGACACCTGCTCGCGCTGTTGCTCCTCGTGCCCCTCACGGCCGCCGCGCAGGCGCAGCGTCCGCGCAAGGTATTCATCTCCGTGGACATGGAGGGCATCACCGGCGTCGTCCAGCCGGCGCAGCTCGGGCCTGAAGGGTTCGAGTATCAGCGCGCACGCGAATGGATGACCGGTGATGTGAACGCCGCGATCAGCGGCATCCGCGCTTCAGGACCGGCCGACATCGTGATCGCCGATTCGCACGGCAACGGTCAGAGCCTCCTCATCGACAAGTTGCCCGACGATGTTCAGATCGTGCGGGGCTTTCCGCGTCCGCTCGAGATGATGCAGGGCATCGACGAGAGTTTCGCCGCGGCGGTTTTCATTGGCTACCACGCAAGCGAGTGGACCGCCAACGCGGTCCGCGGCCACACCATCTCGAGCGCCCGGCTGCTCGGCGTGAAGCTGAACGGGATGGAAGTGTCCGAGGGCATCTACAACGCGGCGGTCGCGGGACATTTCGGCGTGCCAGTGGCGTTCATCTCAGGCGACCGGCTGGCCGTCACGCAATTGCAGCGCGTTGTGTCTGGCGCTGAAGGCGCGATCGTCAAAGAGCCGCTCGGCTACCACTCGGCGATGACCGTCACCCCAGCCCGCGGCCAGGCAATGATCAAAGATGGCCTCACGCGCGCGATGTCGAAGCTGTCATCCATCCAGCCGTACCGCGCGAAGGCGCCTATCGATCTCGAAGTCGGATTCAAACTGACGATCGACGCCGAGCGGGCCGCATTCGTGCCCGGCCTGTCGCGGCTCGATGCCCATAGCGTCAAAGGCACCTTCCCGGACATGCTGCAAATCACGAAACTGTTGCAGGTCCTGACCAGCCTCGAGCTTCCGTGACGACGTACGGCTCCTCGCCCTGGGTGGATCGATTCCCGAAATCGCGCTTGCCGTCGTTTCCCCGCTATCGCGGCACGTCGACCATCGACGTCGTCATCGTGGGCGGCGGCCTGACCGGTTGCGCGTCGGCGTACGCGTTCGCTGCCGCCGGCGTCAAGGTGATGCTCCTCGAGAGCGATCGGATCGGGCACGGTGCGACCGCTGGCGCAAGCGGCCTTCTTTCGAACGACCCGGGAGTGGACGCGATCGATCTCGAAAAGGCTCTTGGCGCGCGCGCCGCTCGCCGGGCCAGCCAGTCGTGGCGTCGCGCGGCTCTCGATTTTCAGAGGCTTCTGCGCCGGCTGGCGATCAAGTGCGAGCTCGAACCGCGTCCGCTGCTCACCGTCGCCATGAATGATGAGCAGGCCGTGAGGCTGAGGCGGGAGCAGCGATCGCGGAAGGAAGCAGGAGCCGATGCGTCCATCGTGAAGCCGGCCGCCATAGCCGCCGATGTCGGGCTGTCTGCCGTCGCCGCGCTTCGGAGCAAGGATTGCGCGACGCTCGATCCGTTCCGCGCCACGATCGGGCTCGCGCAGGCCGCGAAAAGCCGCGGCGCCATGCTGTTCGAGCGGACCGCGGTGAAACGCATTACCTTCACCCGCAAGCACGCCATGGTCGCGACCGACGGCGGCACGATCACAACGAATCGCGTCGTCGTGGCCACCGGCGTGCCGACGGCACTATTCAAGTCGCTCGCACGCCACTTCTGGTTTCGCAGCACGTCGCTCGTCTTGACCGAGCGGGTCCCGGCAAAGATCCGCCAGCGGCTCGGACGACGCGACGCGGTGCTCAGAGATCTCGCCGCGCCATCCCACATCGTCCGCTGGGTGGACGATGATCGTTTGCTGGTGAATGGAGCCGACGCGGAAACGATAGCTGACCGGAACCGGGACAAAACGTTGATTCAGCGTACGGGACAGCTGATGTACGAGCTGTCCACGCTTTATCCAGACATCTCGGGCCTCCGTCCTGAGTTCGGGTGGGCTACTTCATACGCGAAGAGCGCCGAGGGGCTGCCGTACATCGGCGCGCATCGCAACTTTCCGCATCACCTGTTCGCTTTCGGGGATTCCAGTCACAGTGTCACCGGCGCATTCCTCGCGAGCCGCATTTTCGTGCGCGCGCATCTCGGCACACCGGACGCCGCCGACGCCGTGTTCGGCTTTCACCGGTAGACCACAGCACGCTATACTCGGAATTCAGCCGCACAGCTCGCAGAACACGCTGAGCAGATGTTGTTCTGCACGATTTCTGCGTCCTCCGCGGTTAATTCGATTTCATTGAAGGAGTCCGAATCCATGCTCCGCGCATTGTCCGTCGCACTGCTTTCCGTGCTGCTTGTCGGTCCCCGCGTTCGCGCAGTCGCAGGCCGCGAACGGCGCCATCGAAGGCACCGTCATCGACGCGTCGGGCGGCGTGCTGCCCGGCGTCACCGTCACGATCACGAACATCGACACCGGCACCGAGCGCGTCGTCGTCACCAACGAGAGCGGCCTCTTCCGCGCGCCGCTGCTGCCGCTCGGCACGTACAACGTGGTGGCGGAGCTGCAGGGGTTCAAGAAGTTCGAGCAGACCGGGATCAAGCTGTCGGTCGGCGAGACGGCGGTCGTCAACGCGGCGCTCGGCGTCGGCCAGGTGAGCGAAGTCGTCAGCGTCAGCGCCGCGGACACGCCGGCGCTCGACATCGCGCGCATCGACATCGGCCACACGATGAGCGAGCAGGAGGTGCACAACCTGCCGCTCGTCGCGCGCAATCCGTACAACTTCGCGCTCGTGCAGCCCGGCGTCACCGGCATCGAGAACGTCGAGTTCGGCGTGCCGCGCCTGGCCGCCAACGGCGCCGCGATGCGCATCAACTACCAGATCGACGGCAACACCAACACCGAGAAGGATCGCGCCGGCCTGCGCCTGCTGCCGATGTCGGAAGTGATGATTCAGGAAGTGAAGGTCGTCACGACCGGCTTCGCGCCGGAGTTCGGCCAGACGATGGGCATGGTCTACAACGCGGTGACGCCGTCGGGCACGAACACCTTCCACGGCGAGGGCAGCTATCTGTTCCGCCGCAAGCCGTTCAGCGCGTTCCCGTTCTTCTTCGGCTGCACGCAGCACGACGCCGGCGCAACTGCCAGTCGACCCCCGACGGGCGCCGCGCTGCCCGACACGAAGATCGACACCGGCACGGCGGACGTCGGCGGACCGATCGTCAAGAACAAGCTGTTCTTCTACGGCGGCTGGGAGCAGACGCGGCGCGACCTGTCGTCGACCAGCGCTGATCACGGTCGCCCCGTCGATCGTCGCGTCAGGTCGGCGTTGAAGCCGCAGCCGGCGGCGGCGCCGAACGTCCAGACGGCGAAGTTCCTGATCGGCAAGGGCGACTACCAGATCAACAACGACAACCGCGCTCACCGTCCGCTGGATCCGGTTCCACAACGACGCGCCGTACAACAGCGGCGGCGGCACGGCGACCCTCGAGCGCGCGACCGACTTTCTCGACGCGATGGATTCGACGGCCGGCCAGCTCGTGTCGTCGTTCGGCGCGCAACAAGCTGAACGAGTTCCGCTTCCAGTACGCGCACCGGCACCAGAGCTCGGTGGCCAACTGCGGACTCCGGCACCGGGCCGGCTGTAACCGATCAGCGGCCGCCGGCGATCGCGTTCGGCGCGCCGCTGGTCGGGCACGGGCCAGGGCAACGCCGGCTTCGACTTCAAGCAGAACATCAGCCAGGCTGATCGACAACTTCACGTATCTTCGCGGCGCCCACAGCTACAAGATCGGCTTCGACTGGCAGCACATCTACGACGCGCGCACCAGCGCGCCGCAGTTCCTCTACACGTTCCCGACCATCGCCGCGTACCTCGCCGCGAAGAGCGGCGCCAACCCGTTCGGCTATTCGACGATGTCGCAGATTACCGGCAACCTGTCGTTCAACATGAGCACGAACGTGTTCAGCACGTTCGTGCAGGACGACTGGCAGGTGGCGCCGTCGGTGAAGGTGCTCTACGGCGTCCGCTACGATCTTTACAGGTACCCGGCCGGCATCGCCGACGCGCCGCTCGCGCAGACGCACGACTTCAACATCGACAAGAACAACTTCGGTCCGCGCGTCGGCGTCGCCTGGTCGATCGATCAGCGACACGGTGCTGCGCGCGAGCACGGGCCTGATGTTCGACCAGCCGATCCTCGGCGGCTACGAGCAGGCGCTGCAGCTGTCGGGGTCGCCGCGCGCGCCGACTTACACGTTCAACGGCACGTCGGCGGGCGCGCCGGCGTTCCCGAACGCGGTGACGACCGGCACGCTCAGCCAGCAGTCGCCCTGGGCGATCGATCCGGCTTTCCAGGTGGCGCACACCTGGCAGACGAACGCGCAGCTCGAGCGCGCGCTCGGGCCGCGATCTGACGGCGTCGATCGCGTTGATGTACGCGAAAGGCAATCAGCTGCCGGTCGTCACCGACGTCAACCTGATCAACCCGGTCGGCTCGCTCGCCGACGGCCGCCCGATCTACAGCACCGCGGTGAACGCGACAACGCGCCAGGATCCGCGGTTCAACCACATCCTCGAAGTGCAGTCGATTGGCGAGTCGACGTTCAAGTCGATGACGGTCGGCGTCACGAAGCGCTTCGCGCAGGGGCTGTCGTTCAACGTGCAGTACTCGCTCGGCAAAGGGCTCGACAACACGCCGCTGCTCACGCAGCTCACCGTGCAGTCCGAGGCGGGCCGCTCGGATCCGAGCAATCTCGATCGCGACCTCGGGCCGAATCCGCTCGACATGCGGCACAGCGTCAACGGCAACATCGTCTACACGTCGATGAACAACTCGTCGAATCCGGTCGTCCGCGGCCTGCTGAACGGCAACGAGTTCGGCGTGCTGCTTCAGCTGAACAGCGGTCTGCCGCTCAACATCGTCGGCAACCAGCGACCTGAACAAGGACGGCGTGTCGCCGAACAACGATCGTCCGCTGTTCGTCGACCGCAATTCGCTCTACCTGCCGGCGCGCAAGAACGTGGACCTGCGATACACGCGGTGGATTCCCCTGCACAACTCGGCGCGCGGCGAGATCATCGTCGAGCTGAAGAACGTGTTCAACACGATCGAGCTGTCCGGCATCAACACCACGGTGGCCGTCGACGCGGCCGGCAACCCGGTCGCCGCGATCTCCTCGGATCCGAACCAGTTCCCGAACCCGTCGGGGTACGAGCAGCGGAAGCTGCAGCTCGGGTTCAAGGTGCGGTTCTAACGGGTCCTCCCCGGCGATGCTTCATCACGAAGCCACGAAGAAACACGAAGAGCCATAATGGTTCGTGTTCTTCGTGGATTCGTGTCTTCGTGAAAAAAACATGTCCAGAAGTTTGCTCCGTCTTTCCTGCCTCGCGTGCGTCGTCGCACTAGCGTCCTTCGCGCCTCGCGCGCAGATGATGGTCGTGCCGCTCGACGATGAACAGGGGCACGTCGCACTCGGGATGGCGCTGCGGCACCTGAACAACGTCGGCATCTTCATGCATACCACCGCGCATCCCGACGACGAGAACAACGGGCTGCTGGTGATGTTGAACCGCGGCCAGGGGTATCGCACCGCGCTCGCCACAGCGACGCGCGGGAACGGCGGCCAGAACGAAATCGGTCCGGAGATCTACGAAGCGCTCGGCCTGCTGCGGACCGGCGAGCTTGCCGCTCTGCACCGCTTCGACGGCGCCGAACAATACTTCACGAGGGCGGTCGATTTCGGCTACTCGTTCGGCCTCGACGAGACGTTCGAGAAGTGGGGGCGCGACGAGATTACGGCCGACTACGTGCGGCTGATCCGGATGATCCGTCCCGACGTGATCATCACCCTGCCGCCGACAGGGAACGCCGGCGGCCAGCATCACATGGCGTCGGCGATCATCACTCGCGACGCCTACAAGGTGGCCGCAGACCCGACGAAATATCCGGAGCAGATCAAGGAGGGCCTGCATCCGTGGCAGCCCAAGAAGCTGTATCACAGCGCCGGTTTTGGCTTCCCAGGCGAACCTCAAGCGACCGGAAAGATCACGCGGATCAACAGCGCTGTGTACGACCCGCTGCTTGGCAGGACCTATTCCGAGATCGGCACGGAAGCGCGAAGCATGCACAAATGCCAAGGCATGGCCCAGCTGCTCGCGCTCCCGACGTCAACGTCCGCCGCTTCCTATCAGCTGGTCGAGACGACCTTGCCCGGGCAGCAGCAGAAGGATGAGACGTCGCTCTTCGACGGGATCGATACGAGCCTCCTCAGCCTCGCGAAGGACGCCGGCGCCAGGGCGCCCAAGGATCTCACCGACGGGCTCACCGTGATCGCGGGCGCCGTTCAGACCGCTCAGAAGAATTTTGACGGTGTGAGCGACGAGGCGACCCTGAAGCCGCTGCTCGATGGGCTCACCGCACTGCGCGCACTCCGCCGTGCGGTGCGCAGCATGGCGATCGACGACGCGGGAAAATTCGAGATCGATTTCCGCCTTCGCCAGAAGGAGAGGGAGTTCCAGCAGGCGATTACGCTCGCCGACGGCATCAAGATCGAGGCGCTCGCCGACGATGGGATCGTCGTGCCCGGCCAACCTGTGAAGGTGAACGTCATCGTTGCGAACCGCGGCGCGGCGGACATCACGGTGAAGCAGGTGAAGATCGACGGTTTCGAAGGCGACCTCGTCTGCAACATGACTGCGTTCACCGGCGGAGGCTTCGGCTTCCCTGGCGGGGGCCGCGGGCGCGGCAACGCGAACGCGCAGCCCGCCCAGCCGATGTCGACCGTGCATAAGAATCAGGTCGCGCACTGCGAGCCGACGCTCGCCGTCCCCCAAAACGCGCGCGTGACCGAACCGTACTGGCACCGGAAAGACGACGCAGGGCGGTACACGTTCGATACCGATGCGCCGTTCGGGCTGCCGATGCGGCCGACGCCGTTCTACGTGCAGACGACGCTCGCATTTCCGAACGGCGAGGAGATCATCGACGGCTTGCCCGTGGAGCACCGCTACGAAGGAAACATCTTCAGCGGTGAAAAGCGCACCGAGCTGCTCGTCGTTCCGGCGCTCTCGGTTCGCGTGTCGCCTGAAATCGCGATTGTTCCGTCGAACACGATTGGCGCGGCGCACGCTCGCGGCGCCGGCAGCGCGCCCGCGGCCGCGCCTTCACCGAACGCCGCCGCGAGCCGCGAGATCAGGGTCACTGTGGTCAACGACACGACCGGCGCGCTCGACAGCGCTGTAAAGCTCGAAGCGCCGGCGGGCTGGACCGCAACTCCTGCCGAGCAGCGGATCAAGTTCGACCGCGCGGATGAATCGCTCACCGTGCGGTTCAACGTCAAGCCGTCCGCCGGCACGCCGCTCGGAACCTATCACCTGAAGGCGATCGCCTCGACCGGTGGGCAGCGCTTCGACCGTGGGTACGAGGTCGTCGAATACCCGCACATTCGCCGCTACCACATCTACGACGCGTCCGACACCACGCTGAAGGTCATCGACGTGAAGACGGCGCCGAACCTCACCGTCGGCTACATCATGGGCGTCGGCGATCAAGTGCCGCCCGCGATCGAGCAGCTCGGCGCGAAGCTCGAAATGGTCACACCCGACATGCTCGCGTGGGGCAACCTGTCGCGCTACGACGTCATTGTCACAGGAGTGCGCGCGTACGAGCGGCGCGACGATCTGCGCGCGAACAACGCACGGCTGCTCGACTACGTGAAGAACGGCGGCACGATGATCGTCCAGTACAACAAATTCGAGTTCAACGACGCACAATACGGGCCGTACCCCGCAAAAGTCAGCTCGAATCGGGTCACCGATGAGGGGGCGCCGGTAAAGACACTCGAGCCGGAAAACAAGATCTTCACCCAGCCAAACCGCATCGCCGCATCGGCGTGGGACGGGTGGGTGCAGGAGCGCGGACTCTATTTCCTGGGCGAGAAGGATCCGCGGTATCACGATCTCGTTCAGCTCGAGGATCTGTTTCCGTACAACAGGGGCGTGAAGACCGGAGCGCTCGTCGAGACGACCTACGGAAAGGGCCGATGGGTCTACGTCGGCCTCAATTTGTGGCGTCAGCTCCCGTCCGGAACGACGGGCGCGTACGACCTTCTCGCGAACCTTCTGAGCCTGCCAAAAACAACGGCGCAAGGTGTGAAACCGGCGATCCGAACCCGGTAACATAGCGGCCGTGGAAGTGCCGCTGACGCCGCTCGAGCTCGCGCGGCGAACACGCGCGTTGTATTCCGACCGTGAGGCGGTCGTCGATGGAACCCTGCGCCTCTCGTACGCGCAGTTCTTCGACCGGTGCGACAGATGGTCCGGCGCGCTCCGCGCGCTCGGTGTCCGCAATGGCGACCGCGTCGCCTACATCGCGCCCAACACGCACGCGCAGCTCGAATCGTTTTACGCCGTGCCGCAAGTCGGCGCCGTGCTCGTTCCGATCAATTACCGTCTCACGCCGGACGATTTCGTTTACATCATCAACCACAGCGGCGCGCGGATCGTGTGCGCGCACAGCGATTATCTCGAAGCGGTCGACAGTGTGCGGCCCCAGCTGGCGGCGGTGACCCATTTCGTCGCGCTCGAGGGCGCGCGCGACGGATGGGAGGACTACGAACGGCTCGTCGCCTCCGCGCCGCCCTTCCCGACGTCGCCGGCCTCGATGGATGAACGCGATCTGCTCACGATCAACTACACGAGCGGTACGACATCGCGCCCCAAGGGCGTGATGATCACGCACCGCAACGCATATATGAACGCGATCGGTACCTTGCTGCACTTGCCGATGCGGATGACCGACCGCTACCTGTGGACGCTTCCGATGTTCCACGCGAACGGCTGGACGTACACGTGGATCGTGACCGCCGTTGGCGCCACACATGTGTGCCTGCGCAAGGTCGATCCCGCTCGCGTCTGCGAAGCGATTCGAGTCGAGCGGATCACCATGCTCGCGGCCGCGCCGACGGTATTGATCGGCATTGCGAATGCGCCGGCGGAGATGCGAAGAGACGTGCCCTCCGGCGTTCGAGTCGTGACAGCCGGCGCGCCTCCCGCTGCGGCGACGATCGAGCGGCTCGAGGGCGAGCTCGGATGGACCGTGACGCAGGTCTACGGGCTCACCGAAACCTCGCCGTTCATCACCGTGTGCGAGCCGCGTCCTGAGCACGCGGCGCTTTCGGGTGCGGACCTCGCAAACGTCAAAGCGCGACAGGGCGTCGAGCTGCTCACGTCGGGAGAAATTCGCGTCGTCGGCGACGACGATGTTCAGGTTCCGTGGGACGGTGCAACCGTCGGAGAAATCGTCGTTCGCGGAAATGTCGTGATGAAAGGCTACTACAACGATCCGGACGCTACTGCACAGGCTTTTCGGGGCGGCTGGTTCCACAGCGGCGACGCCGCCGTCGTCCACGCGGACGGCTACGTCGAGATACGCGACCGGATCAAGGATGTGATCATCAGCGGCGGCGAGAACATTTCGTCAGTCGAAGTCGAGGGCGTCCTGCTGCGGCATGACGCCGTGCTTGAAGTGGCGGTCGTCGGCCTTCCGGACACGCGCTGGGGCGAAGCGCCGCACGCCTACGTGGTCCTGAAGGCGGGCGCCACGGCGACGGCCGATGATCTACGGCAGTTCGCGCGCGACCGCCTCGCGCATTTCAAGACACCGCACTCGGTGACGTTCGTGAGCGAGCTGCCGAAGACCGCAACGGGGAAGATACAGAAGTACGTGCTGCGCGGCGGCCGCGCCGGAATCTCACGTCAGTAGTGATTCGTGCGCTTCGTGATCCTCCGTGTCTTCGTGAAAAATGCGCGTCGACGAGTTACGGGCGCTCGGTATCGTCACCGGTTTGCGGATCCCAGCCGCGGCGCAGGACCTCGACGCGGACCGATCGACGCCCGAACTCCACCGCGTGCTCGCAACTCGGCATGAAGATGTCCAGCACGCGTCCCTTCACCGCCGACCCTGTATCCATCACGGTGTAAATCCCGGCGAAGCGGTTTGGCGTGACGATCCTGAGCACGCTTCCAACAGGAAGTACTCGCGGATCGGCAGCGACGATGCCGGTATGTGTGCGTGTGCCTGACGCCGTCGTCCCGGCATGGCAATAGGCGGTCGCGGTCAGTTTCATGCCTCGGACGGGTGGACTGGTCCGCGCGATCGGAACGGCGGCAACGTGCCGCGTGACCGGATCAGGCGCGGCATGGAGCGCGAATACGGTCGCGCTCAGTAGCAGCAGAGCTATGAAATGCGCAGCCGCTCGGGTCATCCCCGCCGAAACTACAAGCGGCGTGCCGCGTCACGTCCTCGCACGCTCCGGTCGCCCGAGCCAGCGAAAGAACAGCACAACCAATGCGGCTGGAATCAATGGTCCCCACCATGCGCTGAGGCCGAACGCCGTCAGCGTCGCCGTGCCTGTCTTGACAAAGAACATGATCGCGCCCGCCCATGCGAACGCACTGATGAGGTTCAGCGTGCTGAACTTGAGCGGTGGCACGTTCGCATACGCGCACGCGATCGGTATCGCCGTGCGCAGCCCCGGCAGGAACCGGCTGATGAGGAGCATCATCGATTCGTGGGCGCGCACGCGTGCGACGACGCTGTCGCGGTACTTGCCAAGCTTCGGGAACCGATCGAGCCAATGAATGCGGCCGCGCAGCAGATAAAACCAGATCTGATCGCCCGTCGCGCCGCCGATTGCGCCCGCGCACCACACACCCACCCAGTTGAGGTGCCCGCGAAGCGCCTGACTACAGACCGCGCTGTAGTAGATCTCGCCCTTCGAGGATCGCGAAGATCGACGATGGTGAGATACGGAATCATGACGACAGCGCGTCACGCACGATCGCCGCCACGCGCGTCGACTGCTCGTCGGTCAAGCTCGAATAGACCGGAATCTGGATCGCCTGCGCTGCGCGGCGGGCGCCCCCGGCCTCGGCCTTCACGTCGGCGAACAGGTCCATGTCCGGCGGAACGTCGACGTGCAGCGTCTCGATGTCGATGCCGCGGCGGACGCAGCGCACCACGAGACGATCGCGATCGATCTGCGGCGGTCCGTACACGCAGTACTGGTAGTACACGTGCGTGCATCCTGGCGGCACGTAGCGGCACCTGCACGCCAGGAAGCGCGCCGAGCGCGCGGTCCATCTGCTCCGCGTGCGCACGCGCCTGGCGGGTCCACGCGTCGAGATGCTCGAGCGCCTCGATGCCGATCGCGGCCTGCACGTTCGGAAACCGTTCCGTGTATTCGGTCGGAAGCGGGATGCAGCGAGCGGATTTTCTCCCAGAGGAACACGTCGGGATTCGCGTCGACGAGCGCCGATACCCACAGCACCGGAAACAGCGAAATCGAGAACACCCACGGCTTGATGAAGATGCGCTGCAGCCGCCCGACGAGCAGCCGGTCGCGCACGCGCTTCTCGCTCGGCCACGGCAGCGCGTCGACGAAGCGCGCGCACTTTGGCGGCGAGCGCCGCGATCCTGCAGCAGCGCCGCGCCGCCGCCGTAGCAGTTCAGCGGCTTGAGCGTCTGAAAGCTGAAGAGCGCGCCGGTGCCGAACGTGCCGACCGGCTTTCCCTTGAACGTCGCACCGAGCGCGTGGGCGCAGTCCTCGAGCACGATCAGATTGTGGCGCGACGCGATCGTCGAGGATCGCGTCCATGTCGCACGGCAGCCCGTAGAGGTGCGTCGGCACGATCGCGCGCGTCTTGGCGGTGATCACCCGCTCGACCGACTTCGGATCGATCGTGAACGTCCGCGGATCGACGTCCGCGAACACGACCTTCAGTCCGGCGACTCGCGCGAGCTCCGGCACGACCCAGAACGTGAGCGCCGGGAAAGATGATTTCCGAACCGGCCGGAAGATCGAGCGCCTTGAGGATGTAGTAGAACGCCATGCGGCCGTAGGCGGCGGCCACGGCGGTGCCTTCGCCGACCGTGCGGGCGAACGCCTCCTCGAACTCGGCGATCTGCGGGCCCTGGATGAACTCGCCGCGGCCTTGCAGCCGCGCGACGATGTCTTCGGTTTCGGGAAGGACTCGCGCTCCGTAGCGCGAGATGGCGGCTCGCATCGAGCGCGTTCAACGCGAAGGCCGCAGAGGTCGGCCGGCGAATCTGCTCTGCGGGCTTCGCGCGCGGTGATGTGAGGAGCTCAGCATGCGACCGGACGAGAGATGTCCGCAATCTCCTCGCGGGAATGGCGATCGTTGACGCGGCGATCCATCCGGCTGACCCACTCGCGGACGGCGGTGTTCTGAATCTTCAGGAAGTTCGCGAGATACGACGGCCGCATGTAGAAGCGCTTGTACGCCGCGCCGAGCAGGAATCGCAGCTCGCGGTCCGTCAGATTCGGATGCTTGAACGTCGGCGTATAGCCGTCGAACTTCTCCCAGTCGGTTTCGGTGAGCAGCGGCTCGATCTGCTTGAACATCGGCGTGCCGGGATACGGCGTGAGGATCTTGAACTGCGCGAAGGTCGATCCCAGATCGGTCGCGTAGTCGATCGTCGCGGCGATCGAGTTCCAGTCGTCCTGCAGGAAGCCGAGGACGTAGAAGGCCGCCGTGACGATGCCCTTCTTGCGGCAGTGCTCGATGATCTCGCGCTGATGCGCCTGCGGAATCGGCCGGCGGCCCGATTTCTTGAGCGTCGCCGGGTCGAGCGATTCGACGCCGAAGCTCATGGCGCGGAAGCCGGCGTCGTACGAGCTTGTCGAGCAGCTCGACGTCGAGCCGGTCGAGCCGCGTTTCGGCCTCGAACGTGAACTGCAGGCCGCGCGCCTTGATCTCGTCGCACAGCTCGAGGCAGCGCTCGCGCTGCTCGGTGAACAGCGGATCGCGGAAGATGATGTACGGCCGGCGCACCTGATCGCACAGCCGCTCGATCTCGTCGACGATGTTGGCGATCGACCGCGCGCGGTAGCCGGCGAGAATGCGGTGCGGGCAGTACGTGCAGAACTCCGGGCAGCCGCGGCTCGCGAGCAGCGGATAGCCGCCGCCGACCGGCCGCGACGACCACTTGATGCCGAGCTTCTTGCCGCGATGCTCGGTGACGAGATCCCACCGCGGGAACGGCAGCGAGTCGAGGTCGTTGATCTGCTCGCTGATGACGTTGCCGGACGGGATCTCGCCCGTCTGCGCCATCCGCATGACGCCGGCTTCCGGCTCGCCGTTCAGGATGAAGTCGCAGTGATCGGCGAAGAGCTCGGGCATCTTCGACGCCGTGATGCCGATGAAGCCGACCTTCACGCCGCGCGCGCGCATCGCGTCGGCCCACGCGGTTTCGTTCTTGTGGTCGACGATCGAGGAGAGCACGAGCGCCACGTCGCCGTCCAGCGAAGTCGCCGCGCGTCCATTTCACGTCGTGGCCGGCGCGCGCCAGGATGGCGGCGATGTACGCCATGTGCACGCTCGGCACGTCGTGAAACTGCTTCTTCAGGTACGCGATGACGCTCGTCACGCGCGAGAACGGATCGAGCCGCGATCCGTAGCCGCCGACGACCGTGTCCTTGCTGACGAAGCCGCGATTGGATTTCAGGTCTGCGAGTACTACTCGCATCAGTCACCTCAATGTGACGAAACCGACTACGACCGAAGGGCGAGAGATCAGGCCGAGTACGGTGGACCACGAGGAGAGCGCGGCGAAAACCGATGCGAGTTTGGGCAGGCGATCGGCGATGCGCGCGAGCACGCCGATCGGCGCGAAGGCCGGCGCGAGCCGCAGCCCGCGCGTCGATGCGCGCGGCCGGCGAATCGTTCTGAATCGCCGCGACGTCGTCATCGACATTGTGTCGGACCGCGCGCGCTGCATGAGCAGCGTCGGATCGGCCAGCCCTGCGAGCGCGCGCGTCGACGGCGGAGCGACCGGCCCGCCGACCGAGCGTCGGATGAGGCTGGCAGCTTCTTCAGGCGCGCCCCATGCGTCGCTGCACACGCGCGGCTTGCCGCGATGGTGAGCGGGCGCGGCGGTGGCGACGGAGGCGCACAGCACCCAAAGTACAGCCAAGGCGCTGGCCTTCATCACCGTCCGGAGCCTCGATGAGGAAAGACGCATGAAAGAGGTCAAATGCGAGGGAATTCGACCATCACTATCCCACAGGGCGGCGGCTGACGCAACGCCGAACCGCGGCAGAGCGCGCGGAATATAATCACCAGTTCGCATCGCCAGTTCCATGCCAATCATGCCGATTTTAAGGACTTCTTGACGTGATCGCCGCATTTTCGCCCACGCGAGACGAGCCGGTGCTCGTTGTCGGCGGCGGTCCGGCAGGTGCGACGGCCGCGCGGACGCTCGCCCTTGCCGGCGTGCCCGTTCGCCTACTGGACCGCGCTGCATTTCCGCGGAACAAGCCCTGCGGCGGCGGGATCAGCCTGCGCGTGACCCGTCGGTTTCCTTACCTCACCGATGCGCTGCCGCGGATCGCGACCCACCTTGTCGGCCGTCTGCATCTCGAAGGGCCGAGCGGCGAGTCGACAGTGGTCGAATCCGACGGTCCGGCGGCGCTGATGATGCGCCGCGTCGAGTTCGACGCGCTGCTCGTCTCGCTCGCGGTCGAGGCGGGGGCGGAGCTCGTACCCGGCGCCGACGTCGTGCGCGCCGGCGACCGCGACGGCATCGTCGCGCTTGTCCACGCGCGACGGCCGCACGTTCGAGTCGGCAGTCGTCGTCGCCGCCGACGGCGTTCACAGCATCGTCGCGCGCCGGCTCGGTCTGAACCCAGGGTGGCCCGCAACGGCCGTTGCGCTCGACATGATGGAAGAGACGCCGCGCGCCGCCTTGCGCGACGTCGACCCCTCGACGCTCTGGGTCGCGTACGGGTACTCGCCAGACGACGGATCGCCGACGCGTGCGGCGCCCGAAGGCTACGCGTACATCTTTCCGAAGCGCGATCACGTGAACGTCGGCGTCGGCTACGTGCTGCAGTATTACCGCGAGCACGTGGACGCGATCGCCGTACGACCTGCAGCGGCGATTCGTCGAGCGCCTCCGCGCGCGCGGCATTGTGGACGGCGCATCGGTGCGCGAGAACTTCACGCCGTTCCTGATTCCGGTCGGCGGACCGCTGCGGTCGCCCGGCCGAGGCGGCGTGCTGCTCGCGGGCGACGCCGGAGGGTTCGTGAACGCCTTCACGGCCGAGGGCATTTACTACGCGATGGTGTCCGGCGATCTCGCCGCGCGGGCGATTATCGACGCACGGCGGATCGGCGCGGGTCGGGCGGAGCTCGGCGCGCGCTACGCGAGCGCCTGCCACGAGGAAATCGGCGCGGAGCTTCGCGATTCCGTGTTGATTCAACGGTATCTCTTCGGCGACCGCGCGCGGATTCGCGCGGTCATCGAAGCGCGCGCCGAGATCGACGGTGACCCGCCTGATCCTCGACTTCGCCGTCGGCCGCATGTCGTATCGCGCGGTCTGCGCCGCCGGCTGTTCGCCCGGGCTCCGGCGTCTGGCGGCCCGTCTCGCGTGGGAACTGCTCCGAAAAAAAACGTGGCCGCGCGCGCGCGCGGCGGCGATAATCTGAACGACGTCCGATTCGCGCGCTCCGCATGCCCCCCATCAAACGCACCAAATTCAAGCTCGCGCCCGAACAGCTGCTCGAGATGTTCTATTGGCTGAAGCTCATTCGCGCCTTCGACGAGCGTTTGAGCATCCTCGTCAAGCAGGGCCGGGTGCGAAGCGGCGTCTACACGGGCATCGGCCAGGAAGCGATCGTCGTCGGCACCTGCTTCGGCCTGCGGCGCGATGACTACATCTGCCCGCTGCACCGCGATCTCGGCACGTTCCTGATGAAGGGCGTCGAGCCGCGCGTGATGATGTCGCAGATGTTCGCGAAGACGACGGGGCTGTCGAAAGGCCGCGATTCGGCGCTGCCATCGGGCGTCAACGAGCTCGGCATCTTCGGCAACACGAGCATGCTCGGCGCGAACCTGCCGGTCGCGGCCGGTCTCGCACTCACCTACAAGATGGAGCAGACCGACAACGTCGTCGTCGCCTATTTCGGCGAAGGCGCGAGCAACGTCGGCGACTTCCACGAGGCGCTCAATTTCGCGGGCGTGCAGCGGCTGCCGATCGTCTTCGTCTGCGAGAACAATCAGTACGCGTACTCGGTGCCGCTCGAGAAGACGCATGGCGATCGACGACGTGGCGGTGCGGGCGAAGGCTACGGGTTCGACGGCGTCGCAATCAACGGCAACGACGTGCTCGCGGTGTACCAGTCGACGCACGGCGCGATCGCGCGCGCGCGCGAGCGGCGACGGCCCGACGCTCATCGAGTGCAAGACGTACCGCTGGCATGGCCACTCCGAGCACGACAAGGCGTTCTACCGCACCGACGAAGAGCTCGCGATGTGGAAGAGCCGCGATCCGATTCCGACGTTCACGACGTACCTGCAGGCACGGAGCGTTCTGGACGACGCGAAGCTGAAGGAAGTCGAGCAGAAGGTCACCGCGACGATCGACGACGCGGTGGAGTTCGCGATGAACGCCAGCGACCCCGATCCATCGGAGGCAGCGACGGATCTCTATGCGTAGATTTTGTTCACGAAGCGACGAAGGATCACGACTTCGTGAAGCTTCGTGTCTTCGTGATGAACGTTGCCGCGAGTGGTGGCTGCCGCGATGAGCCGCGAGCTTTCGTATCTCGAAGCCATCCGCGAGGCGCTCGACCGAGGAGATGCGCCGCGATCCCAAAGTCTTCGTTCTCGGCGAGGACGTGGGCGCCTACGGCGGCGCGTTCGGCGTCACGCAGGGACTGCACGAGGAATTCGGCGACATGCGCGTGGTCGACACGCCGATTTCCGAGTCGGCGATCGTCGGCATCAGCATCGGCGCGGCTCTGCGCGGCTATCGTCCTGTCGCCGAGATGCAGTTCGCCGATTTCATCTCGTGCGCGTTCGATCAGATCGTGAATCAGGCGGCGACGCTGCGTTACCGGTACGGCGGACGCGCGTCGGTGCCGATCGTCGTCCGCGCTCCGAGCGGCGGCAACGTCGGCGGCGGGCTGTATCACTCGCAGAACCCGGAAGCGTGGTTCGTCCATCGTCCCGGGTCTCAAGGTCGTGGCGCCGTCGACGCCGTACGACGCGAAGGGTCTGCTGAAGGCCGCGATCCGCGACGACAACCCGGTCGTCTACATCGAGCACAAGTATCTTGTACCGCCGCGAAAAGGGACCCGTGCCCGAAGGCGACGAGATCGTGCCGATCGGCGAAGCCGCGATACGGCGCGAAGGCGGCGACGTGACGCTGATCACCTACGGCGCGATGGTGGCGCCGTCGCTCGAGGCAGCCGATCGGATCGCCAAGGAAGGCGTCGAGGTCGAAGTGATCGATCTGCGCACGCTGTCGCCGTTCGACAAGGCGGCGATTTTCCGATCGATCGACAAGACGAGCCGTGCGCTGATCGTGCACGAGGACGTGAAGACGCTCGGCATCGGCGCCGAGCTCGTCGGCCGTGATCATGGAAGAGCAGTTCGATGCGCTCGACGCGCCGGTGATGCGCCTGACCTATCCCGATTCGCACGTGCCGTTCTCGCACGTGCTCGAAGCCGCGAACCTGCCGGACGCCGACAAGATCACGGACGCGCTGCGCCGCGTGCTCGCGTATTGACGAGCATTCGGATTGCCGCGAAGAATCGCAGCGAGCGCATCGTCGAGGCGCTCGTAGCGGAACGTAAAGCCTTCGCGCTGCGCCTTCGCCGGCACCGCGCGCTGTCCCGAGAGGAGCAGCGCATCGGCCATCTCGCCGAGGAGCAGCTTCAACGCGAATCCAGGCGCTGGCATGAACGCCGGCCGGTGAAGCGCGTGGCCGAGCGCGCGAGCGAAGGCGGCGTTCGTCACCGGCGCCGGCGCCGTCACGTTCAACGGGCCAGCGACGCGCGTCGTCGCGATCGCCCAGCGCACCATTGCGATCCAGTCCGCGAGATGAATCCACGGGCAGTATTGCCGGCCTGAGCCGAGCGGCCCGCCGACGCCGAACTTGAAGGGCGGCAGCATCTCGGGAAGCGCGCCGCCGGAGCGCTCGAGCACGAGCCCCGTACGGATCAGCACAACGCGAGTGCGATTCGACGTCACCTCCTGCGCCCGCATGGCTTCCTGTTCCCACCGCACGCAGACTCGCGCGAGAAAATCAGACCCCGGCGGCGTGGTTTCCGTCGCGACCTCGTCGCCGAGCGGTCCGTAGTAGCCGACGGCTGATCCGCTGACGAACACGGGCGGAGGCGCGGCCGCGCGATGAATGGCGTCGACCAGGCTCCGCGTCGCGTGAATGCGGCTGTCGAGCACGCGCTGCTTGTGAGCTGCCGACCATCGCTTGCCCGCGATCGACTCGCCTGCAAGATTGACAACAGCCGTGGCGCCGTCGATTGCGGCGTGCCACGCGCCTGGCTGTTCGTTTGGCTGCCACAGAATCGCGCGGACGCCCGCCGAAGAAGGCAGTGTGGTTCCGCGGGTGAGGACAACGACGTCTGATCCGTCCGATGCGAGCGCCGCCGCGAGCGGCGCGCCGAGGAATCCGCTGCCGCCGGCGATGACGATACGCATGGCCACCCCGTTCAAACACCGAGGTGCGCCAGTTTATTCCATCCTCACGTGCTCACGACGGTCGACCGGGCGCGGGTGCCGCGCGCGAACGCGAGCGCGATGCCGATGGCGGTCCATAGGAGGATTCGCGCCTTGCGCACCAGCGCGAGGCTCACTCCAGTTGCAGGCTCGAGCTTCAGCACTGTCGCGAGCAGACCGGTTCCGGCCTCGTCCACACCGAGCCACATCGGGACGAATTGGAACACGACCGTGATCGTGCGGTTGACGTACTCGAGCACGAATGCCGTGAGCAGGGTCGGGGCGGTGCCGGTGATGATCGCGACCACGAACCATATCTCGAACACCGCGGTCGCGTGATACGTCGCCTCGAGCGCCGCAATCGGCGCGAGCCGCTCGGGGTGCACGCGCGCAAAGGCGAACACGCGATCCTCGACGCTGCTGGCCCGAGGAATTATCCGGCTCAGGATCCGCACGCGCGCGAACACGACCCACGCGGCGGTGACCGCGGCCACGAGCGTGCCGGCGAGAACCGACATGCTGGCCACCCGGACCGCGCGGGGGACATCGAATGAAAACAGCAGCGCGACAGTCCCACCGACGAGCATCGCGACGACGCTCGCGCTGTAGAACAGGTTTTCGAGCGCGAGCCCGCCGATGGACGCCTGCGGCGCGAGCCGCTCGCGCAGAAACACGATCTTCGACGGCTCGCTCGCGAAGAAACCGAAAGGTGTGATGTTGCCGATCGCATCGCCCGCCACCGACGCCTCGAATGCCGCCCATATGGACAGGCGCTGCCCCTTTTCGACGCACAACGTCCACGCAATCGCCCGCGCGAGATATCGCACGCCTCCGAGCAGCCAGACGATCGCGAAGCCGCTCCCGAGACGACGGACGCCATCGAGGACGGCGCCGCCGCCGGCGAGCCGGATGCTCCAGACGAACAGACCGATGCCGACCAGGGCGGCCACCGCGGACACGAGTCGCAGCATGCGGCGCGACGCCATCAGCTCGGCCTCGTGCGCCGCCGGCCCTCCGACCGCATCAGGCGGTCGACCGACGTATGGAACGGCCGCGAGACGACGCGCGCGACCGTGTAGATCCTCCGCTGGCGGCCGTCGAAATAAATCCGCGTGAGAATTTCGGCGAGAACGCCGAGCCCGACGAGCAGAATGCCCGACTGTACGAGCACGGCGCTCAGGAGCAGCAGCGGCCCGTGCGCGAGAAACACCGGCGCCCCCGTAACGAGCTTCGCCCCGAGCACGTACATGCCGCCGCACGAGCCGGCTGCGAAGCTCGCGAACCCGAGCGGACCAAAAATGTGAAGCGGCCGCGTCGAATATCTGAGAAGGAATCGGATCGTGATGAGGTCCGCCATCACACGCCACGTGCGGGAAAGGCCGTAGTGCGATTTGTTCTGCGGGCGAGGAATGTTCGTGATCGGCACCTCGGCGATCCGGGCGCCGTGCGAGCTCGCGAGCGCAGGGATGAACCGGTGCAGATCGCCGTAGAGCCGAATACGTTTCACGACGGTCGCTCGGTAAGCCTTGAACGTCGTGCCGAAATCGTGCAGGTCGACCCCCGACAGTTTCGCGACGAGCCAGTTCGCGATCCGCGACGGCAGTCGGCGCGTCCAGTAGTTGTCGACGCGGCGTTCCCGCCAGCCGCTCACGATGTCGAATCCTTCGTCGAGCTTGGACAGCAGCCGGGGAATGTCTTCGGGCGCGTGCTGCAGGTCGCCGTCCATCGCGACGATCACGTTGCCGGCCGCCCGATCGAATCCGGCTGCGAGCGCCGCGGTTTGTCCGTAGTTGCGCGCGAGCTTCACGAGACGCACCGACGGATCGCTTGCGCCGACGGCGCACAACGCGAAGTACGTCCCATCGCTGCTCCCATCGTCAACGAAGATGATTTCGTACGAGCGGCCGATGCCCGAGAGGACGGCCGTCAGGCGGCGATGGAGCTCGTCGATCGTCGATTCCTCGTTGAACATCGGGATGACGACGGAGAGGTCGGGTGTCGGCAGTTGTCGGCGATCATCGCGTCGAGGCATGCGTATAAGACTCCGGGCGGAATGGACGCGCGTCGTGGCGCGTCAGGATCACGTCGGCGCGAGCGATTGCGTCGCGGACGTCGGGATGCGTCAGGATCGCCACCTCGATGTCGCGTTGGCGGCGCAGGCGCGTCGGCACACGATCGAGCGCTTCGTCCGCGTACCCTGGGTGCATCATCAACTCGCTGATGCCGGCCGGCAGCCGACCGATCAGCGCGACGAGGTCGGACCGCGTGAAATAGCCGGTGAGCGCGCGGCCCAGAAACAGAGGAGGTGAGTCGAGGCCATTGCGCGCGAGTATGCGGCGATCCTGGCTGGCCCACGGCACGAGGGCCAGATTTTCGATGGCTTGCCGCCGCGCCCCTGAGGAGGCGGCGTGGCGCGCGACCGATGCGATCGGCGATGGCTCGCACGGAACGCGTACACGTGGGATTCCGGCGTGTCGGGCAAGCTTCGCGACGATTTCAAAGACCGGCGGATACGCGTGCACGTGTTTATGCGTGTCGAGGTGCGTGAGCGCCACTCCCGCGCTTCGTAACCGATCGATCTGCGCGTCCAGTTCGCGTTCGATCTCGGCGAGATCGATCCGGCGCGCCACGGCCGCGGCGATGAACGACCTCCACGTCGGCCGGAAACGGCCCCCCGGCGCGAGCGTCGGCACTTGCCGCGGCGGGAGCACGGGAACACCCTCGACGAGCGTGAGATGACAGCCGACGCCGAGCGTGGGGGTCCGGCGGGCGATCGTGATGGCGCGCTCTGTTTCCGGAGCATTTGGAAACAGGCTCGCGCTCGTCAGAATCCCGTGCCGATGGGCGTCGAGGATGCCCGCGTTTACGCCAGGAGTGAGACCGAAGTCGTCGCCGTTTACCACCAGCTGCCGTGACACCTCAGCGGACATGGAATACGTCCACTGCGGTCACGCCGCCGGTCTCGACGGTCATCCACGGCCGAAGCCGTTGTCTGATCGGAGCGATCACGCCTGCGTTCTCGAAGTACAAATGGCCCGGCTGTGCCAGTACCCAGGTTTCGACGGAAGTCATCGGCAGGCCGTCATGCGAAATCGAGCAGGGCCGCACGTCGTTGCGACCGAACCGCGTGAGGTATTCAGCGACGACGCTCTCCGCGTCGCTGCAGACGATGGCGCCCGGTGCGGCGGTCCCGGCAATTGCTGCGACCGCTTCGCGCACGCCCGCATCGTAGAATTCGTCGTCTGGAAAAAGAGCCCCCGGCGGAGCGATCGCGGCGCCGATGGCGTTCTGCGCGAGGCCGTAGAACGGCGCGGCCGCGGCTTGTTCCGATAGGGGCGACGCGACCGCCACGACGATCACCGCCGCGAGCGCGAGATCGCGCATCGTCGTCGGCTCGCGATCGGTGAGCGTGCGCAGCAGCCACACGATGCCGATCGCGGCTGCGATGTCGATTACCGCGAGCACCGGAAGCAGGTAACGAACGAACTTGCTCGCGACGAGCGAATAAGGCAGCAGCGTGAACAGCAGGAATACGCGGATGAACGTGGCGCCGCGATGGTCCGAATGGCGCGCAGTCCATACCGCACCGCCGATCGCCGCCGCGAGCACCGCCAGCGGAACTTTCGTGGCGAGAAAGACGATGTAGAAGTACGCCGGCAGTCCCCATGGGGACGCGCCGATCGTGTTCACATAAATCGAGTGCGCGAAATCGTAGCCGCTGTGCAGCAGCAGATCACCATTTGCATACTCGGCGAGATACCGCCACGTCGCCGGGAGCAGGAGCGCGAAGTTGGCGGCGACAAACACCACCGTCAGGATGACGAAAAACGCGAGGCGCTTATCGGGTGTTTTGTCCTCGGGATTGCGATCGGCGGCGATGTTGAACAGCGCGTGCAGACCGAAGTAGTGCGGCATGTATTTCGAGGCCAGCATCAAGCCGAAGGCGGCCGCGCTGCCGCCGTACCAACGTTCCCGACGGATCGGGTCATCGTATCCATAGACCTTCGCGCGCTCGTAGCAATACGCGGCGAGCAGAAGGAAGAAGACGAGCATCGTGTCTTCCTTACCGATCCGGTTGATGGATGCGGCATTCGCATCGAGCGCCCAGAAGACCGCAGCCCAGGCGGCGATAGTTCCATCAAACAGCGTCTCCGCGAGCAAAAACACGACGGCCGTTGTCGCGGCGCCGACGATCGCGTTCGGCAGCCGAAGCGCCGCCTCAACCGGAATGGCAGCCGCCGCGACGTGGTCATCCCACCACCGAACACCCGACATGGCGGCCCAGTCGGCCAGCTTCATGACCATTGGATGCTCGGCATTCGCGCTGAAATCGAAATGGTTGTAGGCCTCGACCGCGTGCAGTTTGTTGATTTCGTCCTCGCTGAAGCTCGAGGCGCCGAGGTTGGCAAAACGTGGCACGAGCGCTACGGCAACAAGCACCGCGAGCCCGAGTGCGCGGGCCTGGGCGAGGGTCGCAGCGAACGGTCGGACGACGGGAGACGCGGAGGCGAGCGTTGGATCGGCGGGAAGCATCCCGAATCACGTGGGTGCAAGCTGAGTTCCGTATAATCCGATCAATGAGAATCGTGCACCTCCTTGCGACCTTTTTCCTGATCGGAACCGTCGCGGCTCAGCCGGCCGATCCGCTCGAGCTGGTGAAGCAGGCCCGCAAACTGAACAGCGAAGGCAAACAAGACGCGGCGATCGCGATGTATCAGGACGCGCTCCAACGGTCGCCCGATCTTTTCGATGCGCATTACGGGCTCGGGATCGCGCTCGACCTCGCGGGTCGATTCGGGGATGCGCGGCAGCACTTCGCGAAGGCGATAGAGATCGCGCCCGAAGAGGGCAAGAATCAGGCGATCACGGCGATGGCCGTGTCGTACGCGTTTGCAGGCGATGCCAAGGGCTCGTCTACGTTCTACCGTCAGTTGTTCGATCGGCAGATGGCGTCGGAGACTTACGGCGGAGCCGCCGAAACGGCGAACGCCCTCGGCCGCGTGTATCTCGAAAGCGGAGATCTCGACGACGCGCTGAAGTGGTATCAGACCGGTTACGAAACGGTTCGGCGTCAGCGCGACTTGCCGGGACCGCTGGTCGATCTGTCCGAGATGCGATGGGCGCACGCTCGAGCGCGCATTGCCGCGCGGAAGGGCGATGCCGAAGGCGCGCGCGCGGAAATGGCGAAAGCGAAAGCGATGCTCGACAAAGGGACGAATCCGGACGAGAACATCCAGTATCCGTACCTCGCCGGCTACGTGAACCTGTTCCTCGGGAGCTACCCGGCGGCCATCTCCGAGCTGCAGCAGGCGAATCAGCAGGACCCGTTCGTGCTGGTGCTGCTCGCGCAGGCGTACGAAAAATCAGGAGACGCCGCGAAGGCGCACGAGACGTACGAGAAGGTGCTGGCGTCGAACGCGCACAACGTGAACAACGCGTTTGCGCGCGCGACGGCACGAAAGAAAATCTAGAACGTCCGCCGCGCGACCCACTCGCGCAGCAGCGAGTCGACGACGACGTAGCGGTCGCCTTCGCGGCTGATGAGATCGTCGCGCAGCAGCGCGGCGAGCGCGGCCTGCACGCTCGACGCGCCGCCGAGCCGATGGCGCTGCGCGCACGTCGGCCGAGAGCAGCTCGCGGCCCTCCTCGAGCACGACGGCGCGCAGCACGCCGCGCTGCGCCAGCGTCAGCCGCTGCCACACCGCCTCGAACATCATCTGCTGCTCGGCCAGCAGCCGCGTCAGCGCCTGATGCAGATCGTCGAGCGTCGCGCGCCGCCGGCCGCCGCGCGCGCACTTCGTCCCAGGTTTCGTGCGCGAGCCGCTGCACGTCGTAGGGCAGGTTGCCGGCCAGCTCGACGATCGCCGTCGCCGAGCCCGGCCTCCGGCTTCATGCCCGAGCGCGCGAAGCGCGCGTCGATGAACGCGGCGAACTCGTCGGCCGGAATCTTCTCGAGCCGCATCACCGGACCGGCCTTGTAGAACGGCCGCTTCGGCCCGAGCATCCGCTCCATCAGGCTCGGCTCCGAGCCGGCGAACACGTAGCCGACCTCGCGCTGATGCTGCACCGCGGCGCGCAGCGCGTGCTCGACCGAGCCGCCGTTGAAGCCGCCGATCGCCTGGAACTCGTCGAGCGCGACGACGACCTTGCGCGGCGCGCCGTCGGCGAGCCGCGCCGGGCAGCGCGAAGACTTCCTGCGCCAGCCGCGAGACGTCGCGCTCGGAGCGGACGTTCGGGAAACGAGACGGTGAGGTCGCCGAGCGGCGCGCTGCCGGGCGCGTACCGGACCTCGGCGCGCGCCGACCGGATCGCATCGCGCAGCCAGGTGCGCGCGCGATCCCACTTGGTCTCGGCCGCGACCAGCGCGCGCGCGTAGCCTTCGAGGAACGCGACGTACGAGCTGAAGCTGCTGACGGTGACCTCGACCGTCAGCGCGCCGCGCGCGCGACATCGCCGCGAGCGCGTGCCGGATCAGCGACGACTTGCCGTAGCGGCGCGGCGAGATCAGGAAGATCTTCTGGGCCGGCCGCGAGGTCGCCGACCAGGCGGTCGAGCTCGACCACGCGGTTCGACGAACGCGGCGGCCGGCACGACCTCGCCGTAGACGAACGGGTTCTGCATTACGGTGAATCCTGTAACGGTTACGGATTATACCGTAATCAGTAGTATCGCTTCGGCAGATCGACGATCACCCGGCGCCGCGACGAGATCCGCCAGCCGGCCGGCGGCGCTCGCGGCGGGCAGCAGCCCGAGCGTCGCCGCGTCGACGACGAGGTCGCGCTCGGCAGGTATCGCCGGCAGGCGCCGTACTCCTGCTCGTAGTCGTCGGAGGGGAAGTGGAGCTGCAGCCGGACGCGGCCGCCTTCCGCCCGCGCCTGGTACAGCGGATTGATCCGGAACTCGCCGCGCGCCTCGCCTGGCCGGCGCGAGCGGATGGCGCGCGAACACGCCGCGGGTCGCGGCTGGCGACGAGCGTCAGCGCCGGATCCGCGTCGAGCGCCGTCTGATCGTCGCGCCGCGCGAGATCGAGCGGTCCGCCGCTCACGACGTCCGCGAGAAGATCCGCTTCGCCGAAGAGTCGCGGCTCGATCGTCTCGAAGAGGTCGCGGTATCCCGACGGCGGCAGCGCCTGCCCGTGCGACGGGCTCCACGTGAGCTGATTGTGCGTGTGGTTGATGACGACGGCTGTGCGCGTGTCGCCGGTGTCGGTCAGACCGCAGCATCTCCTGGACGAACTGACGCTTCGTCCAGATGTACATGAACGCGTCGGAGCACATCGCGTAGCGGAACGCGCCGCGCGCGAACGGCAGCGGCGAGTTGCCGTCGCAGCACACCGCCTCGCAGCCGGGCGCGGTGAAGCGGCGGGCGAGCCACATCTTCGAGAAATACAGATCGGCGAGAACCGGCGCCGGCGACGACATGCCCGACGAGCGTGCGCGTGAGATGTCCCGAGCCGCCGCACACGTCGACCGCGCGTCCGCCGTCGCGCAGCACCGCCGCGGCTACCGACTGCACCACCGCCTCGGCGACGACGAACGTCGGATCGGAGAAGCGATACAGAAAATAGCCGCCTTCGAACGTCGGAGCCGAGCGCGTCGACGACATCGCGATAGGTCGACGTCGCCGATGCCTGCAAGCGCCGTCGAACCGCTCGGCTGATGCGGGATCTTCGTCGAGCTCGAACATCGAGAGCAGCGCCAGATCCGCGCGGCCCGCGTCGAGATGCCCGAGCGGCTTTCGACGCGGCGGGCTGCAGATGCAGCACGGGAATGCCCGTCGACGACCGGAAAGGCGCAGCAGTGACAGCCGAGAATGCCGTCGACGAGGTCGTCGCCGTCGAGCGTGTGGAACTGCGCCGTCGCGAGGGCGAGCCGGCCGCCGCAGTACGGGCAGCGGAGAATGTCGAGCGTATCAGCGCGCATGAATCCGCTGCGCCAGCTGTTCGAGCACGCTTTCGCGCGAGGTGTCGATCGGCGCGCGCCGGAACTGCTCGATGCCGAGCCAGCGGCGCGCCTGCTGCTTCGTCGAGCCATGCGAACGGATTGTGCGGGCCCATCTGCGTCCGATGACATCGCAGCGCCGCGAGCTTGCGGCCGACCCAGTCGCCGACGTCGACGACGAATGTCGGCGCCGCCGCCTGATCGCCGAACGCATCCGGCTCGATGCCCCAGACGGTCGATGTGGCCGGAGCGCCGCGCGCGCCGAGCGCCGCCTCGACGAGCTCGTGCATCACGCCTTTCGGCATCGTCACGTAGTAGAGCGGCGGCGCGTCGGCGCCGAGCGATCGGATCGCCGTCGTCGTGCGCTCGTGGACGCCGACGTGATCGAGATGCCAGTAGAGGCCGTCCTCGTCGAACGTGATGACGGCGTCCGGGCGGATGCGCTCCACCGTCATGACGATTTCAGCGTGCAGCTCGGGGACGTCATCCCACCGAAGCGTCGCCGTCCGGATGATCGAAGACCAGCACTTCGGCGAGCCCGAGCACGCCGGCCGCTTCGCGCAGCTCCTGGACGCGGACGCAGCCAAGATCGCCGTCGGGCACGAGCGCCGGATCGCTGATCGATCCGCTTTCGCCGTGCGACGCGCACAGCAGCACGACGCGCGCACCGGCGTCGGCGAGGCGCGCCAGCGTGCCGCCGCAGGCCAGCGACTCGTCGTCGGGATGCGCGAAGACGGCGAGGATCGTCCGGCCCTGGAACGAGCGATCGTTCGACGCCGCGCTACCGTCGGGCACGGTGCGCCTCCACGATTCGTTGATAGACGCGCGACGTACTCGTTCACCATCCGGTCGACGCCGAAGCGCTCGCACGGCGCGCTCGCGCACGCGGCGGCGATCGAGCGCGAACACGCGCGGCAGCTCGTTCACCATCTGCTCGAGGTCGTCGAACACCATCCCCGTGATTCCGTCGTCCACGACTTCGCGCACGGCGCCCTTGTCGAGCGCGGCGACCGGCGTGCCGCAGGCCATCGCTTCGGCGAGCACGAGGCCGAACGGTTCGCGCGCCTGGATCGGATAGAGCAGCGCGCGGGCGCCGCCGTACAGCTTCACCTTCGTCGGGTAATCCGCTTCGCCGTGATAGACGATGCGCCGGCCGTCGACGTGCGGCGCGACCTTCTCGCGGTAGTACTCGTCTTCGGCCGCGGCCAGAATGAGCCGCATGCCGACCCGCTTGGCGATCTCGATCGCCTGCAGCACGCCTTTGCCTTCGGTGAATCGGCCGAGGAACAGCAGGTAGTCGTCCGGCTTCTCCGCGAACGTGAAGTTCGCCGTGTCGATGCCGTGCAGCACGACGTCGACGACGTTGACGCCGGCGAGCAGGCGTTTCTGCTCCTCGGAGATCGCGACGAACGGCGCTTCGGGATAGCGCGACCACAGCTTGATCTCTGCCGCGCTCGGCGAATGGTGCAGCGTCTGGACGATCGGCGTCGGCGAGAGCCGCGCGAAGGCGAGCGACATCGGGTAGTACGCCGCCTCGTAGTGAATGATGTCGAACTCGGCCGCGCGCTCGACGGCGGCCGCGAGGTTCAGCATCTCGTACAGCTCCCACGGCCACATGTTCTCGTCGTGCCAGTAGCCGTGCGGATAGATCGCGCACAGCTTCGCCTTCGTCGTCGAATCGCCGGTGGCGAACAGCGTGACGTCGTGGCCGCGCGCGACGAGCCCCTCGGTGAGCAGCGACGTCATCAGCTCGACCGAGCCCGACTTCGGCGGCGGAATGGTCGTCGCGACCGGCGCGATGTGCGCGATTCGCATCAGATCTCCGCGAGTCTCATGAGCAGGCGACGTCGAGGAGCTGCGGAAGGATCGTCGCCGCGTCGAAATGCTCGCGCGCGATCTCGGCGGCGCGTCTGGCGTGGCGCGCGTAGTCGGCGTTGATCGCGTCGATGCCCGCGAGCGCCTCCTCGGGCGACGAGAAGGCGAGCAGTCCTTCGCCGGTCGGCAGGTGCGCGGTCCACCCGGTGTCCTGCACGAGCGCCGGACGGCCGGCACGCGAGATAGCACTCGGTGCGATCGCTGAACCAGCCCGATCGCGTCGAGACGTAGGTGTGCTTCGCGACGCCGAACTCGGCCTTCGAGCGCTGGATGAACTCGCGGTAGTCCCAGAGCGTGCGCGACACGCTCATGGCCGGCACCGTCTCCCAGCCGTGCTCTCGCAGCAGCGTCTGCGGTCCGTTGATCGCGAGCTCGAACGGCTGCGTCGTCCTCGACGGCAGGTCGATGTACTTGACGAACTCCTGATCCTTGTTGCCGCCGACGTCGGTGAAGCTCTCGATCTGCCAGGTCATCACGGTCGTGAAGCGGTCGCGCGGCGGCGCCGTCGGTCTTCCAGTCGGTCGAGCGTGACCGGCTGCCACGTCTTGTGCCACGTGAAGTCGCCGACCGGAATCGGCGACGCCGGCGTGCCGATGTTCGAGCCGAAGGTGAACAGATGATCGAAGCGCTGGAAGAATGCGACGTACCACGGCTCGGCCTTCGCGATCGCGAGCTGCGTGAACGCCGGGATCCGAGTCGATGAACGCTTTTCGCGGAATGCGCGCGTATTCGTCGCGCCAGAACCACGAGCCGCCGGACAGGTTCAGGAAGAGGTCCGCGCTCGCGCAGTAGCGGCGGACCTCCTCGGCGCTCCGCCCGTGGTAGCGTGCCGTCGTAGTTGACGAACGTCCAGCGTTCGCCGAGGCCGAACGGCTCGAGCGCGTTGTTGATGTACGTCGTGCCGTAGGTCGGATCCGTCGCGCGCGTGTTCAGCACCGGGTCGTACACGCACTCGCCGGTGTCTTCGATGTAGAAGACCTCGTGCCCGAGCGCGCGCAGGCCGAGCAGGTACATCAGCGAGCACCACGTCACGCCGCCGAACGGATAGCGGGCGATGATGCCCGCGAAGAGGATTCTCATCGCGATCTCTTCGCCGCCTGAATGAGCTCGTCGACGCTCTCGGGCTCGTCGAGCGACTTGCCGACCGACAGGCGCGCGCACATCCGGCGATACAGCTGGCTGCTCTTCAGCAGCTCGTCGTGGCGGCCCTGCGCGGCGATCCGGCCGCCGTCGAGCACGAGGATGCAGTCGGCGTCGCGCACCGTCGACAGCCGATGCGCGATGACGATCGTCGTCCGTCCGGCGCGCAGGCGCCGCAAGCGCGCCGAACACGATCTCTTCGGAAATCGCGTCGAGCGACGAGGTCGGCTCGTCGAGGATCAGCATCGGGGCGTTCTTGATGATCGCGCGCGCGACGCTCAGTCGCTGGCGCTCGCCGCCGGACAGGCTGCCGCCGGCTTCGGCGATGTCCGTGTCGTAGCCCTTCGCCAGCCGCGAGATGAACTCGTGCGCGTGCGCGGCCCGCGCCGCCGCCTCGACGTCCTCGTCGGTCGCGTCGAGCCGGCCGTAGCGGAGGTTGTCGGCGATCGTGCCGGCGAAGAGCACCGGGTCCTGCAGCACGATCGCGATCTTCTCGCGCAGCGATCTGCAGCTTGTACTGCCGCACGTCCACGTCGTCGATGAGCACGCGGCCGGACGTCGCGTCGTAGAAACGCGGAATGAGGCTGACGAGCGTCGTCTTGCCGGCGCCGGTCAGCCCGACGAGCGCCACCATCTCTCCCGGCTTGGCGGTGAAGTTGATGTCGTGCAGCACTTCCGTGCCGTCCGGATACTTGAAGCCGACGTGCTCGAACCGGATGTCGCCGTTGAGCGCCGTGGCGTCGATCGCGTCCGGCGCGTCGATCGTTTCCGGCATCAGCGCGAACATCGCGCGAACGCGCTTGGCGCCCGCGAGCGCGCCCTGGAGCTGGCCCGTCGTGTGCGCGATCGCGGACAGCGGACCGTAGACGGCGCCGAGGTAGTTGATCACCACCAGCAGTTCGCCGATCGTCAGCCGGTCGTTCATCACGTACGCGCCGCCGACGATCACCACGAGCGCGGTGCCGAGAATCGTGATCGTCGTGACGACGACCGAGAAGAGCGACTGCTGCCAGGTGATCGCGATGCGCGCGTCCATCGCCTTTTCGCCGGCGCCGCGGTAGCGCTCGAGCTCGTGCGGCTCGCGCGCGAAGCTCTTCACCACGCGCATCGCGCCGAACGTCTCGTACAGCCGCTCGAGCAGCTTCGATTCGAGCTCCTTGACGCGCTCCTCGCGGTTGACGAGCGTCGACGTGTAGTAGCGCAGGCACAAATAGAGGAACGGCACGACCGTCAGCGAGAGCAGCGCGATCGTGACGTTCATGCTGCAGCAGGATGCCGAACATCACGGTCAGCGAGATGATCGACGTCGCGAGCGGAAAGATGCCGCTCATCACGAGGTTCTCGATCGCGTACGCGTCGACGTCGACGCGGTACACGGCGTCCGCCGTGCTCTTCGTGATGTGGTGATGAAGACCGAGGCCGGTGAGATGCTCGAAGAGCCGGTGCCGCAGGTCGTAGACCATCCGCTGGCCCGTGTCGACCTGCACCTGCGTGCCGTAGGCCGACACGAACTGATTCACGATCTGCAGCACGACGCCGGCGACGACGACGACGACGAGCAGCGTCATCCGATTGTTGTGCGTCACCGCCATGATCCACGGCCCGACGTTCGTCGCGACGTCGAACCCGAACACGTGGATGCGATCGGGCAGCGGCTTCGCGCTCAGGACGTAGTCGATCACGATCGCGAACGGCCACGGCTGCAAGCGCGCCGAGGATGATTTCGGAGACGAGGAGAACCGCGAGCACGATCACGCTGCCGCGGTACGGCCGCATGAACGACAGCGTCCACGGCAGAAGCGGCCGCTCGTCCTGCGTGTTCATTCGCCGACCTTCCGTCGGCGGCGTCGTCAACCGCGGCGGCGGCACGAGAATCGGCCCCGACGAAATCCTTGGGATGTTCACGGCGACGATCGTGTTGTTGCTCGCGTCGGCGACGTACAGCCAGCCGCGCTTGGGACCGCCGAACGCGACGCGCGACGGCGCGCCGAACACCACGCGGCCTTCGTCGCTCACGTTGCGCATGATGCCGTCGGGTCCGACCGCCCGCACCTGACCGTTGTAGTAGTCGGCGATGAAGATCGTGATCGCGCCGCCGAACTCCGGCACGAGCGCGAGGCCCGCCGGTCCCGCCAGGTCCGCCTCGAGCGCCGGCCCATCGTCGCCGCCCGGCCCGAACGTGCCGCTGCCGGCGACGGTCGTGATGACGTCGCGTCTTCGCGTCGACGCGGCGGATGCGGTTGTGGTGCATGTCCGCGATGTAGATGTCGCCGGTGCTCGGCGCGATCTGGACGTCGGCCGGCATGTTCAGATGCGCGGCGGTCGCCGGCCCGTTGTCGCCGATGGCGTTGATGTCGCCGGCGTTCCCGTCGCCCGCGACGGTGTGAATCAGCCCGGTCCGCGCCTCGATCATCCGCACGCGGTAGTTGAGCGTGTCGGCGATGTAGATGTCGCCGTTCGGCGCGCAGGCGACGGCGCTCGGCGTGTTGAGCGCCGCTTCGATCGCCGGTTTGTCGTCGCCGTCGTAGCCGTTTTCGCCGGAGCCGGCGATTGTCGTGATGATGTGCGTCGGCTTGTCGATCCGGCGGATGCGATCGTTGTGCGAATCGGCGACGACGAGGTCGCCGTCGGGCGCGAGGCAGACGCCGTCCGGCGTATCGAGCAGCGCCTTGGTTGCCGAGTCCATTGTCGCCGGCGAAGCCGGTCGTGCCCTTGACGCCGGCAACCGGCGGAAGATCTTCGGGTTCGGCCGGTCCGAATACGCGCGCACGATGACGTCGTGGTTCGAGTCGGCGATGTACAGGTCGCCGTTCAGGTCGATGGCGATGCCGCCGGGCGTGTCGAGAAACGTCGACATCTGCGGACCCGGCGCGCCGACGACGACGCGGCTGCTGGCGTTTTTCGCTTCGCGGAACATCGCGGCGCCGGCGCCGAGCGACAGAATCATGCCGACGAAGACCATCGCGCTCCGCAGGCCGTACCGCCGCAGCAGCGACGGCGCGACGATCGGCGCGCGCGCCGGGCCGGACGGCAGCTCGAGCATCCCCTGGGCCGCGGCGACCTTGCGGATGCCGAGCCGCAGAATCGCCGTCGCCTTTGCCGTTCCCCACGTGCCGAGCACGACGAGGAGCAGCGTCGCGGTTGCAGTGAACTCGCCGGCGCGCCTCCACGTGTCGAGTGCGCCGTTCCATTTCGCCGTGCTCGCGAACCCGTATACGGCGGCCACAAGCAGCACGGCCGCGAGCCCGATCGCGCTGACCACGCCGAAGGTCGTCGGCCGCAGATGCGTGCTGACGCGGAGAAGCGACTTGCCGCCGCCGTGATCTTCGACGAGCGCACGCGCGTCGAGCCACGCCCAGCGGCCGACCGGAATGCTCACGTCGCGATCGTCGGACCAGCCTTCGTCGATTTCGATCGTCCGCACCGCGCGCGACTTCCGCAGCCAGTCGGTGAGATCCATCAGCACGCGATCGGCCGACGTCCACCGTTCGCTCCAGAAGCGATCTTCGGTGACCGTGCCGCTGATGAAGAGCACGGCACGCCAGACATCGGCAAACGACGGCCGCGGGCCGCGGCTCGTTTGCGGCTGCGCGTGCGGCAGCGGCATTTCAGGCGGAGTCAGCACGCCGCGGACGCGTCCGCGGATGCGCGCGAGCGGCTGAATGAAATGCAGGTAGGCGACGATCGCGCGATACCAGAGCGTGTTGCGCGGCAGCGGTTCGGATCGCCGCGCGTAGGCGACGTTTTTCGCGATCGTGAACGCAAGGCCAGCCAGGCCGGTGCCGAGCAGCAGGTACGACGCCCAGTGATGCGCGTGCGTGGACGCAATCGCGGCGCCCGTGAGCGTGAGCACGAAGGAGAGCGCCTGCCAGCGCATCGAGTGCGGCAGGAACGCGAACGGGTGGACGTCCGTGCGATACACCGACGGAAACGCCGCCGTGCCCCAGACGCCGGCGTTGATGCGCATGCCCCACAGCGATCGCACGAACGGCAGCGGGCTGTAGATGCGCCCGCGCCACAGCATGCGGCCGTCGAGAAACTTCTCGGGGTGATGCGCCATCAGCCACGTTTCGCCTTCGCCGTAGCCGACCTGCTGACGCCAGTACGCCGCGATCGATCCGCGGTGGTGATGCCAGACCAGCGCGGCGGGCGCGAATCCGATGCGCCAGCCTCGCGCCTGCAGCCGCCAGCACACATCCACATCGTCGCCCGCGCGCAGGTAAATCGGATTGAAGCCGCCGATTGCGAGGAGCGCTTCGCGGCGAAATGCCATGTTGCAGCCCGGGCACGTGCTCGGCGGTGCGGTCGTCGAGCAGCACGTGCGTCGGGCCCGCCGGGCGCGCGCGCGATGCACTGCGCCATCGGCGGATCGTCGGGCGGCACCACGTTCGGACCGCCGGAGGCGACCGCGTCGGATGTGAGAAACGGCTGCACGAGAAACGTGAGCCAGTCGCGATCGACGCGCGTGTCGGCGTCCGTGTAGGCGACGATCGCGCCGGTCGCTTCGGCGAGGCCGACGTTGCGCGCCGCGCTGAGGCCGCCGTTCGGGATGTCGATCGACTCGAACGCGCGGATGCTGCCGGGCGATGTCGCCGGTGGCGATCCTTCGAGCCGTCGTTCACCAGGATGATTTCGTAGTCGGGATACGTCAGCTTCTCGAGCGAGCAGAGGTTGTCCTCGAGCGTGTCGGCTGCGTTGTACGCGCAGACGACCACCGACACACGCGGCCACGCGGTCTTGGCCTCGACGGAGAACGGCGCGCGCTCGAACGCGTCGGCGACCGCCTTGAGCGCCGCCTTCGGCCGCCGTTCGCAGTCGACGAGTCCGAACGCCCAATCCTCGACCGGGTGCCCTCCGCGCCACCACTCGTCGGTCCAGGCAAACGCGACCGCGCCGCACGCGCCTTCCTCGAACGCCGTGCGGACGTGCATCGCCGTGATCTCGGCCTGACCGGATTCGCCTTCGCGAATCGAGTCGGCGCCGGCTTCAGCAAGCAGCAGCGGCTTGTGGCCCGCGACGTTCTGCAGGCGCGCGAGATACGCGCGCAGCTCTGGCTCGCGGTGCAGGTACACGTTGAACGCGCAGACGTCGAAGAACGAGAGGTCGAGGAATTCGGTCGGAGGGAAGTTGACGTACGTGAAGAGCGCCTCCGGCGCGGCGTTCTTCGCGTCCTGATACAAGCGCCGCAGGAACCGCTCGACGCGCACGCGCCCGTGCCAGCGGACCACGCCGGGCGGTATTTCGTTGCCGAGCGCGAACATGAGCACGGCTGGATGGCTGCCGAGGTCGCGCACCTGCGCGGTCAGCTCGCGCCGGATTCCCTGCTTCAGTCGACGATCGTCGAGGAAGGCGACGTGCTGCGACCAGGGGAGCCCGACCATCACACGCAGCCCGTTGGACGCGGCTTCGTCGAGGAGCCTGCGCGACGGCGGTGTATAGGTGCGGACTGTGTTGATCCCGAAGCTCGCCATCAGGCGGAAGTCTTCGGCAACCTGTTTGGCGGACGGGAACTGATGACCATCCGCGTCGGGCGCGAAGGTCCCGTACGTGACGCCTTTGATGAGGAATCGTTCGTCGCCGATGCGCAGGAATTTCCCGTCGGCCACCACGCGACCGGCTGACGCCGGCATGCTGGCGCGAAGAAGCTCCGGGTCGGCCTGAAGGGCAGTGCTCACGGTCAGGTATCGCGCCTCTGGCGCAAATACCTATTGTATCAAGAGGTTCTCGGGGTCTCCAGACCGGCCTCAGGCGTCACCGGTCGATTCGGACGCTCCCACTGAAGGTTTTCACCCTGAGGGTGCCCGCGTCGCCATCGTCGGCACCCAGCCGGGCGGTGAGGGTTCCGCGGCGGCGACTATTCAAACTGCTGAAGGTTAACGGCATCTCCGAGTTGAGATGGCCGCTGAACGAGTTGAACGACACGGCAGCCTTGGCGTTGTCCGGCACGTGAAGCTCGACGCTGCCGCTGAAGGTGTCGACGTCGATGGATTGGCGCGGCTGCCACGTGGATTCGCGAATTTCGACGGCGCCGCTGAAGGTATGCGCCTGCACCGGCCCGGCGACACCGTCCAGGGTGAGCCGCGACGAAAACCCGTGCACTTTGTGCGTGCCTTCGACGCCTTGCACCCTCACGGGCGAGCTGAACACGTTGATGTCGAGGTTGGTCTTCCGCGGGACTTTCACGTCGAGGTCCGTCTCGACCACGTTGTTGTGGCTGAACCAGGTGTCCCAGGAGTTGTCCTTGTGATTCGCGTCGACGACCAGAACGTCGCTGCCTTCGTTGTGAACGTCGAGCTTGATGTGATCCAGCCGGTCGCGCGTGGCGCGCCGGACCGCGTCGATCGAGACGTCGCGGCGATCTTCAGCCGTGATGGTCACTCGACCTGAGAAATTCTTGAGCCGGAGCGTTCCCCCCGGCCCGAGCGCGCCGGTCTTCGAAACATGCTCGGTCTCATCGAACGAGAAGGCCGCGAGCGGTGTTCCGACCGCGAAACCGAGGAGCAGCACGCCGAATACAAGGTTCCTCATGCCACCTTTGACGGCATCGGTCCCCCAAACGTTCTACTCCGGTCCCAGTCCGGTCCTAGTGCGGTCCTAGTCCGGTCCTAGTCAGACTCCGGAAGCAGCGTGCCTGTATAAAGCGCCATACCGACGACCGCGTCGACGCCGAGGACGTCGAGGTCGTCGATTTCCTGCTGAGTAGTGATGCCGCCGGCCGCCGTCAGCCGGCGCGTGGTGGCGCGGCGGACCGCGAGGATCGCCCCGCGATCCGTGCCGGCCATCAACCCTTCGGCGTCGACGTGGGTGTATAGAAACTCTCCGCAGTACGGCTCGAGCGCGCGAACCGCGTCGACGGCTGTGAGGGGCAGCGCCGTTTTCCACCCGTGGATGACGACGTGGCCGGCGCGGCTGTCGACCGCCGCGATCACCCGTTCGACGCCGACCGCGTCCGCCAGCCCGCTGGCGAACTCCAGATCGGCCCGGCCGCGTTTGAACAGCGCTGATCCCGCGATGATCTGCTGGGCGCCGGCATCGAGCAGATCGCGCGCGCGGTCGATCGACCGGATTCCGCCGCCGACACGGCAGCGCAAGCGCGAGGCGATCTCGCGCACGAGCGCGAGGTTGTCGCCGGTGCCCATCGCCGCGTCCAGGTCGATGACCTGCACCTTGGGGTATCGCTCGAATCGCCGGACCCACGCGAAGACATCCGCGTCCTTGATCGCGAGCCGCTCGCCTTGCACGAGCTGCACGACAGCGCCGTCTTTGAGATCGATCGAGGGAATCAGCATCGGATCGGCACGCTCGCGTCGTGCAGGTCGGAATTTACAGCCTGACGGGAATGCCGCGTTCATGAAGCCGATGCTTCAATGCGCGGACGCTCGTCTCTGCGTTGTGAAAAATCGACGCCGCCAGCGCCGCGTCGGCCCGCCCCGCCGTGAACACGTCGACGAAGTCGTCGAGACCGCCCGCGCCGCCGGACGCAATCACAGGTATCGCGACCGCCGACGACACGGCAGCCGTCATTTCGCAATCGAAGCCGATCTTGGTGCCGTCGCGATCGATTGAGGTGAGCAGGATTTCTCCGGCGCCGCGCGACTCGGCTTCTCGCGCCCAGGCGACGGCGTCCCACTCGCTTTCGCATTGCCCGCTCCGCGCGAACACCGCGTATCGGTCGCCGACCCGTTTCGCGTCGATGGCGATCACAACGGCCTGACTGCCGTAACGCTGAGCGAGCCGCGTGATGAGCTCCGGATCCGCAAGAGCCGCCGTATTCAGGGACACTTTGTCCGCCCCCGCCTCAATCGCTGCCGCGCCATCGTCTTCTGTGCGAATGCCGCCGCCGACGGCGAGCGGGATGAATAACTCCCGTGCCACGGCTCGAATCGTTGCTGCCAGCGCGCGACGCCGTTCGATCGTGGCGGTGACGTCGAGGATGACGAGCTCGTCGATGCCTTCCGCGTTGTATCGCCGCGCCAGCGATTCGGGGTCGCCGGACGAGCGGAGCCCTTCGAAATTGATTCCTTTCACGACCTGTCCGTCGCGAACGTCGAGGCACGCGATGATGCGTTTGGACAACATTAATAGCCTAATGAGAAAAACTGGTCTGCGTACTCGGCGGTCTCTGCGGTTCAACGTCGAGGCGTCGCACTGATCTATCGAGGACGCGTTCCACTAGCGCGCGAGCTCCGCGAAATTGCGCAGGATCTGCAGCCCGGCGTCGCCCGACTTCTCGGGATGAAACTGCACGCCCGCAATTTGGCCACGCTGCACGATCGCGGCGAACGGCGTGCCGTGTTCGGCGGTCGCGATTGTCTCGCTCGTAACAGGCGCGGCGTAGCTGTGCGAGAAATACACCTGCGCGCCAGGCGCGACGCCCGATACGAGCGGCGCGTCACGGCAGATCGCCAGCGCGTTCCAGCCGACGTGCGGAACTTTCACCTCCGCGAGGTCAACGCTGCGACTGGTCCGGGAGGATGTAGCGTCCGGCTCCAGCCGGACGTTTCCAAGTCTGACGATCGTTCCACCCATTACGCCGAGTCCCGGCACGTCGGGCGCCTCGTCGCTCGCTTCGAAGAGCCAGTGCATGCCGAGACAGATGCCGAGGAGCGGCCGGCCTTCGCCCACCCGCTCGAGAATCGCTTCAGTCCATTCACCGGCGAGCGCGCGCGTCGCGCTGAAGTGTCCAACGCCGGGGACGACGACGGCCGATGCCGTGGCGAGCTCCGCCGGCGCACGCGGCACGAAAATGTCGATGCCGATCGCGGCGAACGCCTTCTTTACCGATGTCAGGTTGCCGGCGCCATAGTCGATCAGCGCGCAGGCGCTCACAGCAGGCCTTTCGTGCTCGGCAGCATCTTCGCCATCCGGCGGTCCTTGGCGCACGCCACGCGCAAGGCGCGCGCGAACGCCTTGAACACTGCTTCGACCTGATGGTGGCTCGACCGTCCGTACAGAACTTTCACGTGCACGTTCGCGCGCGAGCCAATCGCGAACCCTTCGAAGAAATCATGGACGAGCTCGGTTTGCAGATCGCCCACCCGCACTGCGCGAACGGGCAGGTCGACCACGGCGTGCGGTCGGCCCCCGAGATCGATCGCGGCGACGGCGAGCGTTTCGTCCATCGGCATCACGAAGTACCCAGCTCGGTTGATGCCGCGCCGATTGCCGATGGCTTTCGACACCGCCTCGCCGAGCGCGATTCCGAGATCTTCGACGGTGTGATGTTGATCGACATCGAGATCGCCGACGGCGTCGATGCGCAGGTCGAACGCGCCGTGCCGCGCGACGAGCTCCAGCATGTGATCGAGGAAGCGGATGCCGGTGCGCACGTCGAATCGGCCTCTACCCTCGAGCACCAACGTGAGATCGATTCGGGTCTCGGTGGTGCGGCGCGCAATCACGGCGCGGCGCACAGAACCTCTTCCATTACCTCGATGCAGCGCTTCGTGTGCTCGACGATGCCGGTGGCGATTCGGATGCAGCCGGCACAGCCCGGTTCGGTTGAACGGTCGCGGATGTACACGCCCCGCGCGGCGGCGCCTTTCACCAGCTCCGCGGTCCGGCTGCCCGCGCACACGAGCACGAAATTCGCGCCACTTTCCCAATACTTGAGACCGAGTCGCTCGCACGCCGCGTAAAGCATGCGTTTGGATTCGCCGACTTGCCGCAGATACTCGTTCAAATGCGCTGAATCGCCGAGCGCCGCCTGCATCGCGACAACGGCCGCGATGTTCACGCTGTACACGGGGAGCGCGTGGCGAATCGGATCGAGCGCGGCGGGCGCCCCGATCACTGCGCCGATGCGCAGCGCGGCGAGCCCGTACGCTTTCGAAAATGTTCGTCCGACGATGACGTTCGGATGCGAAGCGAGCTCGGGCACGAACGACACGCCGGCGAACTCGGCGTACGCTTCGTCGACGAACACGACCGCGTGCTCGGGCACGCGCTTCGCGATCGCACGAATAGCCTCGACCGGCATCACGACGCCGGTGGGATTGTTCGGGTTCGTCAGAAACACAACGCGCGTGTTCTGAGTGATCGCCGCGAGGACGTCATCCAAGGGAAAGGAGAAATCCGGCTTCGGCGGCACTTGTACGAGTCGACCGCCGGCGACCGCCGTGTCGAACCGGTAGATCTCGAACGCCGGCTCCGGCACGATCGCTTCGGGCGCGGGGCCGCCCGCGCTCGGCCGGAGGTACGAGACAGCGAGCGCCATAATCCCTTCATCCAGGCCGTTCGTCAGCGCGATCGCCTCGGTGGACACGCCGAAATGCTGCGCGCAGGCCTCGATCGCCGCGGCGTACGGTGGATAGAAGCCCACCTGATCCGGCCGCAGCGCCGCGAGCGCCTCGAGCACGCGCGGAGAGCAGCCGCCGGTGTTTTCGTTCTGATGAAGGCGAAGCCCGTCGTAGAGTTCTGGCGGTTTTTGATAATGCGTCATGGTCAATGAGCCTGATTGCTGGTCGACGGTGGCCGCTTCAAACGAATCTCGATGGACTCTGCATGCGCGACGAGGCCTTCGGCGCGCGCCAGCGTGGTGACTGTCGGCGCGATCCGCGCCAGCCCCTCGCGCGTCATCCGCTGCACCGACATGACGCGCACGAAATCGGCGGCGCTCAAGCCGCCGCGGAATCGCGCGGCGCCGGCAGTCGGCAGCACGTGGTTGGAGCCGGTGGCGTAATCGCCGGCCGCTTGCGCTGAGTAAGGCCCGACGAACACGGCGCCCGCGGTCACCGACTCGCTGATGAGCGATTCGCGATCGACGACGAGATGTTCGGGCGCGAGCCGGTTCGCGAGGTCCATCGCGTGCTTCGCGTCGCGCGCCACGAGGATGGCGCCGTTCGAGTTGAGCGACTGCCGCGCAAGCTGATGCCTCGCTGTGCGTCTGGCGATCGCACGCGCGACCTGGTCGGCCAGCGGACGCTTCCACGTGACGAAGATCGATCGCGCATCGGGATCGTGCTCGGCCTGCGCGACGAGGTCTGCGGCAATCCACTCGGGCCGGCCGCCGCCGGCGACGATGACGATCTCGGTTGGACCGGCGTAGAAATCGATGGCGCAATCGGCGGCGACAATCTTTTTGGCCGCCGCGATGTATCGGCTGCCAGGCCCGACGATCTTGGCCACGCGCGGAACCGTGTCGGTGCCATACGCGAGCGCCGCGATTCCGTGCGCACCGCCGATGCGAAACAGGTGCGAGACGCCCGCTTCGGCCGCGGCGGCCATCACGACCGGATCCGGCCTCGGACAGATGACGACAATCTCCCGAACACCTGCGACGTGGGCGGGCACCGCGGTCATCAACAAAGATGAGGGAAGCGGAAAGCGTCCGGCGGGAACGTAGCAGCCGACGCGGGCGAGCGGCTCGACCCGCTGCTCGACGGCCACACCGGGCGCCGTCCGGATGTCGAAGTGCTTCGGGATCTGCTGAAAGGCGACGCGCGCGATGCTCTCCGCCGCCTGCGCGAGGGCGCGACGAACGGACAGGGGCACGGTTGCGGCTGCGCGGTCGCGCTCGCGCCGCGACACCTCGAACGGCGGCGTCGCCTTGTCGAACCGGCGTGCGAACCGGACGACCGCGTTGTCGCCTTCCGTTCGCACCGCGTCGACAATCCGGCGGACGCGCGCGTCGAACAGGACGTCACGTCCCGATCGACTCTTCGCAAGAAGCCGCTCGAGCGCCGAACCGTTCGCTGCAGCGATGATCCGCATCACAAGACGATCTTGTTGAGCGGGTACTCGACGATACCCTGCGCGTGTGCCGACTTCAGCTTCGGAATCAGGTCGCGCACGGTGCGCTCCTCGACAATCGTGTTCACGGCCACCCACTCGTCGTCGCTCAATGCGGAGATCGTCGGCCGCTGCAGCGCCGGGAGCAGCGAGAGCACGCCGCTCAGATCGCGGCGGTGGACGTTCAACATCAGCCCGACCCGGCCCTGCGCCTCGATCGCTGCGGCGAGCAGCAGCGCGACGTTCTCGATTTTCGTCCGCTTCCATCGATCGGCGAGCGCGGTCTTGTTCGCGATGAGCTTCGTATTCGATTCCATCACCGTGTCGAGGACCCTGAGACGGTGCGCACGCAGCGACGACCCGGTTTCGGTGACTTCCACGATCGCGTCGGCGAGCGTCGGCGGCTTCACCTCGGTGGCGCCCCACGAGAACTCCACGTTCACCCGTGCGCCCTGCTGTGCGAAGTACGCGCGGGTCACGCGTACGAGCTCGGTCGCGACGGTTTTCCCCTCGAGATCGCGCGCCGAGGTGAACGGCGAGTCCTCGGGAGCAGCGAGCACCCAGCGCACCTTGCCGAAACTCTGTTTCGCGTAAATCAGATCGGCGACGCTGGCAATCGCGCCGGTCGTACCATCTCCCAGCTCGTGCTCCGCGATCCAGTCCTGGCCGGTGAGCCCGGCATCGAGGATGCCGTCGGACACGTACCGCGCCATCTCCTGCGCGCGAATCAGCATCAACTCGATCTCATCGTCGTCGATCGAGGGAAAGTACGACCGCGAGCTGACGTAGATGCTGAAGCCCGCGCGTGCGAACAGCTGAATCGTCGCATCCTGGAGCGAGCCCTTCGGGATGCCGAGCTTGAGCTTCGGGGTCATGGCAAACCTCCACTACCTCCCAAATCTCCACCACGACCGTCAAAATCTCCACCACGGAGGACACGGAGGACAGGAGGAACACACATCGCGGTAAATCTGTACTTAATGTTTAGGCCTCCGTGTCCTCCGTGTCCTCCGTGGTGGAAAGTCGTCATGACAGCGCTCGAAAAAAACAGCTGCGCGCACCCGTGTGGCAGACGTTGCCTTCGCCGTGGCGCTTCACTCTGAGCAGCACGGTATCGTCGTCGCAGTCGACGAGCGTCTCGACGACTTCGAGCGTGTTGCCGGAGGTTTCGCCCTTCGTCCACAAGCGATTGCGGCTGCGGCTGAAGAACGTGGCTCGGCCGGTCCGGCGCGTCTCAGCGAGCGCCTGCTCGTTCATGAAGCCGACCATGAGCACTTCAGATGTCTCCGCGTCCTGGACGACGGCCGGGATCAGTCCGCCCAGTTTTGAAAAATCCATACGAGCCAGGTCCATAAAATAAAAAGCCCCGCCGAGGGGCGGGGCTGCTTGTTCGTTCGAGGTGTCGGTCGACCCTAGATCGCGCGCAACTCCGCCGGCCTGCGGCCGCGGCAAAAATAAAAGCAGCGATGATGGTGCGCGCGAAGCATGGTGAACATCGAACAGCGAGCGTACTGCATTCGAAAACCGAGTGTCAACGACGCGCCTTCATCTTGCGCCGCGCGGGCTTGCGCGCGGGCCCGTCGGGCTCCCCGGCTTCGCGCGCAATCATGACTTCGGTCGACTTCACGATGGCGAGCGCTTCGTCGCCCCGACGCAGCTTCAATTCGTCGACGGCATCGCGCGTAATCACGGCGGTGAGTGTCTGCGATCCGATGCGCAGCCGTACCTGCGCGAGCAAGCCATCGATCCTGACTTCGTCCACGTACCCGCGCAGCTGATTGCGGCCGCTGATGGAGACGATCGCCCCGCGCGGCCGCGCCGGCACCGTCGCCGCGCGCCCTGCGCCGGGCCCGAGCAGCCGGTCGACTTCCTCTTCGGCAATCCGGTGATGGCCGCCGCTCGTCGTCCGCGTCCGCACGTGCCCCTGGTAGATCCACTGCTTGAGAGTGGAATAGCCGATGCCGAGCCGTTCCGCGGCCGCACGAACTGAGAGCAGTGACATACGATTGATATCGTATGATGAAATCGGCTCTAATCATATAGAACCGTGTCAAGTATCTGGGAGCGGCGGCTCGGAACGATTCGCGTCGTGGCGCTGGCGGCTGTGCTCGGGCTGCTCGTCACGGTCAGACTGCGATCGCCGACACATTCCCCACCTCTACCGGTGGTCAACATCGCGGCCGCATCGGACCTGCGGTTCGCGCTCGACGAATTGATCGACATCTACACCAAGAAGGTCGCGAAGGTCGCAATCCGGGTGACGTACGGATCGTCGGGTACGCTCTCCACTCAGATATTGAACGGTGCTCCGTTCGATTTGTTCTTGTCCGCCGATGTCGACTACCCACGCCGGCTGGCGGCGAGCGGTAAGACGGTCGCCGATACTGAGTTCACGTACGGCATCGGAAGGTTGGTCGTCTGGGTGCCGCGCGCATCGCCGCTCGATGTCGAACACCTGGGCCTGCGCATCGTCGCCGACCCGCGCGTCGCGCATGTCGCGATTGCGAATCCCGCGCATGCGCCATACGGACGCGCCGCGGAGGCGGCGATGCTGGCGACGCAGGTGTACGCCACAGCGAAACCGAAGCTCGTGCTAGGCGAGAACGTCTCGCAGGCGATGCAGTTCGCCCAGAGCGGCGCCGCCGAGGTCGGCATCGTCGCGCTGTCGCTGGCCGTGGCGCCATCGGCGAAGGATACGGGCCGGTTCGTGCCAGTGCCGCCCGAACTCTATCCGCGGCTCGAGCAGAGCGGCGTCGTGCTTGCGTCGCGCGAGGTGGAGGCCGCCCGCGCGTTCCGATCGTACCTGCTCGGAGACGCCGCGCGGGCGGTGCTCGAGCGCTACGGGTTTTCGAGATCGGGAACGTAGCGTGGATTGGGTCGCGCTCGGTCTGAGCGTTCGTCTTGCGGCCGCGACCATGGCGCTGCTCGTTGCGATCGGGATCCCGATCGCGTACTGGATCGCGTTCTCCCGCTGGCGATGGAAATTTCTCGTCGAAGCGATCGTGGCGCTGCCGATCGTGCTGCCGCCGACTGTTCTCGGCTTCTACATCCTGGTGGCGATCGGCCCGGCGAGCCCCGTCGGCCGCGCGTACGCGACGGCATTTGGACGCGGACTGCCGTTTTCCTTCGAAGGTCTGCTGATCGCGTCCGTGCTCTACAGCCTTCCGTTTGCCGTCCAGCCGTTCAGCGCCGGCTTCGCCGCCGTCGACCGCCGTCTCATCGAAACGTCGTGGTGCCTCGGCGTGTCGCGCGGGGCGACCTTTCTCAGAGTCGTGCTGCCGCTCTCAGTTCCCGGCCTTATCACCGGCATGGTGCTCAGCTTCGCGCACACTCTCGGTGAATTCGGCGTGGTGCTGATGGTCGGCGGCAACCTGCCGGGGATCACGCGAACGGTGTCGATCTCCATTTACGACGCGGTGCAGGCGCTCGACTACGCCGCCGCGTGGCATACGTCGCTGCTGCTCCTCGGCGTGTCGTTTGCGATCCTTGCGGTGACGTACTCGCTGCAGCGCTCGGTCTGGGCGGTATGGCCGATCAAATAAGAATCGACACGACCCATCGTTTTGGGGGCGGCGTGGAGATTCGCGCTGCGCTCGACACGCGCCTCGAGGCCGGCTCCATTCTCGTGCTCTTCGGTCCGTCCGGCGCAGGGAAAACGACGATCCTTCGTACGCTCGCCGGCATCGATCGTCCGACCACTGGAACGGTCGCGTTCAATCACGACACGTGGGTCGACGTGTCCGCCGGTCGATTCGTGGCGCCGCAGGCGCGCCGCGTCGGATACGTCACGCAGGAACCCTCGCTTTTCCCACACCTCACGGCCGCCGGCAACATCGAGTTCGGAATAGCGAGCGAACCGTCCGTCACGCGACGCCGCAGGCGCGACGATCTGATGCGCGCGTTCGCCATCGGTCACCTCGCGGCGCGCCATGCCCGCGCGTTGTCGGGCGGCGAGGCGCAGCGAGTCGCATTGGCTCGAGCCCTGGCCCCGGCGCCGAAGCTGCTGCTGCTCGACGAGCCGTTCGCCGCGCTCGACGCGTCGGCGCGGCGTACGCTGCGCACCGATGTGCGAGCGCACGTTCGCGCGAGCGGTGCGTCGGCGATTCTCGTTACCCACGATCGGCTGGAAGCGATGGCGATGGGCGACGCCATCGCCGTCATCGCAGGCGGACGCATTCGTCAGGTCGGTGCGCTGGCCGACGTCTTCAGGCAGCCGGCGGATCAGACCGTGGCGCACTCGCTCGGCATCGAGACCGTGCTGCCGGCGGTCGTCGATCGCGACGATGTCGGCGTGCGCGCGGCCGCCGAGAGCGCGGTGAGCCTCGTTCAGCTGCGGATTGGTGCGGCAACGCTCCTTGCCGTGTCCGACGCCAGACCCGCGCGCGGCGATGAGGTATTCGCCTGCATTCGCGGCGAGGACGTCATCATCGAGCGCCGCGGCGCGTCGAGCGGCAGCGCCCGCAATCACCTCGCCGGCGTCGTCGTGTCGATTGAGCCGGAAGGGCCGGTCGATCGCGTCACCATCGATTGCGGATTCGAGATCGTCGCGCTGATCACGCGACAATCGCGCGAAGAGTTAGCGCTTGCTCCCGGCTCGCCTGTCGCGGCAGCTATCAAAGCGACCGCGATTCACGTCGTTCCCAAGGCCTAGCAGGCTGGCCTTTTCAGCAACCTGCTGGAGCTGGCTCATGCCGGCAGGCGTTTCCCGCGCGTTTCCTCGCCGAGCGGCAGCAGCAGCAGTCCGATGAGGAACGCGATCGACGTGAACGCGATCGGCGTCCCGATCGTGTGATACGCCGACACGGCGGCCCCCACCAGAAACGTAATGCCCGCGCCGGCGAACCGCCCGACGGACGTCGCGAACGCGAACGCGCTCGCACGGCAATCGGTGCTGTACTGCTCGGGCAGCCACAGGGTATACATCGCGAAGTTGGCGCCGCCGACGCCGAGCACGAACAGGCTCGCGAGAAACCAGGCGAGCGCGTGCTGCGATAGATAGAAGAGGTACCCGAATCCGATCGAAATGGACAGGAACATGATCGCGAAATAGATCCCGAGCGTGGCGCGCCGGCCGAGTGAATCGGCGATCGGCGGGAGCGCGATGCAGCCTGCGATGGTACCCGCCGAAAGCAGCATGGTGCCATACGACGCCAGCCGCGCGGCCGCCGCCGCAGTGAATCCTTCGCGAAGCGCGATCTGTGTGACCGATGTCGGTACGTAGACCGAGCCGGCCCACAAGCCGACGATCGAGATCAGAAGATAGGTCGAGTTCAGCACCGTCCGCCGAGCGTAGGCCGCCGAGAAGAGCTTGGTGAACGCTTCACTGAGCGCCGGGCGGTGGATCCTCGCGACGCGCTCGCGCCACGCGGTCGATTCGTGAACGCCGTAACGAATGAAGGTAACGAGCAGGGCAGGGGAGCCGCCGAGCAGGAACATCGCGCGCCAGCCGTAGCGCGCGCCGATGAAGTAGTTGGCGAGCGCCGCGAGAAAGAAGCCGAAATAGTAGCCGGTGTGCATGTAGCCTGCGCCCATCGCGCGGCGATCCTCGGGCCATTCTTCCGCGACGAACGTGCCGCCCATCGACCATTCCCCGCCGATGCCGATACCGGCCGCGAGCCGGAAGACGGCGAGCTGCCACACGGTCCCGACGATCGCGCACAGGCACGTGAAGAGCGAGTAGCAGAGAATCGTAAACATCAGCGTCTTCACGCGACCGAAGCGATCGGCGATGGGCCCCCACACCATCGACAGCCCCCAGCCGATCAGGAACAGCGCGAACAGCACGCTTCCGTAATAGACGATGTTGCCGGCGGTTGGCGCGATGCCTGAGCGCGGCAGCAGTTCAGTGAGCGCAGGTGGAAGGACGAGCGCATAGATGAAGGAGTCCATGCCATCGAGGGCCCATCCGCCCCACGCCGCCCAGAAGCCGCGGACCTGATTCCGCGTGAGACGCGTGGGCGCGGCGATAGTCTCCATGACGCGTGAGTATACTGGCGCCATGCGTTCTTTCAGGCTTGCTCCTGCTCTCGCCGCCGCTATCGCGATCGCGGCCGCCGCCGCGGAACGAAAGTCAACGCCTTTGCCTGCGGAGACCCTGCTCGCGGCGCCAGTCCTCGAGGCGATCGATCAGGAGTTGTCCGGCGTCGCGGCGAAGGATCACGTCGCACACCTCGCCGAGCTCCATCGCGTTCCGGCTTCTCCTGGTTTTCATGAAGCGGTCGAGTACGTAATGGCGCGCGCGAAGGCGGCAGGGTTGAGCGACGCACATGTCGAGAGCTTCCCGGGCGACGGCCGCACGTGGTTCGGCACGCTGCACGGCAACCGCGGCTGGCGTGTAGAGGGCGGAACACTCGACGAAGTGACGCCTCAGCATCGCCGCATCACCTCGTTCGACGATGTCCGGCTGTCCGTTGCGGACAACAGCGAGAGCGCCGACGTCACGGCGGAGCTCGTCGATGCGGGAAACGGCTCGCACGCGGCCGATTACCAGGGCCGGAACGTCCGCGGCAAGCTGGTGCTGTGCGACGCCACGCCCGGAGCATGCCACCGGCTCGCGGTGGAGGAGCGCGGCGCGGTTGGTCTCGTGAGCTACAACTCGAACCAGCCGAGCGCCTGGTGGCGCGACGATCAGGACTTGGTTCGGTGGGGACATCTCGACGCGCGCGGGCGGAAGAACACGTTCGCGATGATGATTTCCGTCCGCGAAGCGCGTTCGCTGCGCGATCGGCTCACCGCAGGCGAGCGGATCACGCTGCACGCGATCGTCAAGGCGAGAAACGACGATCAGCTGCCGTACGAAACGGTGGTCGCCACGATTCCCGGCTCCGACCCGTCCGCCGGCGACATCGTTTTCAGCTGCCACCTCGATCATCAGAAGCCGGGTGCGAACGACAATGCGAGCGGCTGCTCAGCGAACCTCGAGATCGCGCGAGCGCTGAAAACCCTCATCGACAGGAAGCGCATCCCGCCGCCGGTTCGCACGATCCGCTTTATCTGGCCTTCGGAGATGACCGGGACGATCGCATACCTGACAAAATACCCGGAGATTGCGTCGCGAATCCGTGCGGCCGTGCACCTCGACATGGTCGGCGGCGATCCGTTCATCACCAAATCAGTGCTGCACGTGACCCGTTCGCCCTGGTCGATCGCCACCGTCACAGACGATGTCGAAGAAGTGTTCGGACGATATGTGATCGACGGCGCCTTTCGGGCCGCAGGCGACGGTGAGATGGCGCATGCGATTCGATCGCCTGGCGGTTCGAAAGATGCATTCTGGGCCGACATCACCCCTTACGAGAGCGGGAGCGATCATTGGATTTATCAGGAGGGTGCGTTCGCGATTCCGTCTATCTACCTGCGCGACCATCCTGACATCTATATCCACACGACGAAGGATCTCCCCGACAACATCGAGCCGACGAAGATCAAGCGTTCGGCTTTCATTGCCGCCGCAAGCGGCTACTACCTGGCGACGATGCCCGATGGCGGCGCCGCGCTTCTCGGGCTCGCGTACGCGAATGCACAGGAGCGGCTCGCGGAAGACGGCCGGCGCGCCGTCGCGATGGCGCGTGATGAGCGGATGACGGCCGAAGCCGCGAACATCATCGGCGAAGGCGTCCAGCGGGAACAGCGGCGTCTGCGTTCGCTCGCGCGGTTCACCACGCTAGATGGACGCACGAAGGCACACGTCGACGAGCTGGTCGGCGCAATCGGCGACGCTGGCAAAGGCGTGGCGAAGACGTTCATGTCGGCCGCGGACGCCGACAACTGGCAGCGTGCCGGATTCAGGCGCGAGATGCCGGCGACCGATGCGCGCGTGCCGGTGCGGAACGCAGCGGTCAAGGGTCCGCTCGATCTCGGCGGCGATTGGCTCGTGGAAAAAGGCGTCACGGGCGCGCTGGCAATCGCGAGCGTTCCGCGCAGCGGCGACGTCACGTACGAGATCGCGAACTTCATCGACGGAGCGCGAACCGTCGGAGATATCCGCGACGCGGTGAGCGCGGAATTCGATCCGGTCGACCTCAAAGACGTTGCCGAATACATCGAGGCGCTGGCCAGAGCCGGGGCGGTGACGTTCAGGAAATGACGTCCCGCCTGCTCGTCTCGGGCATGATCGCGGCAGCGATCGCTGCCGCTCCTTCCGCAAATCAGGTCGCGCCAGCCCTCCGTTCGCTGCTCGCGAAGCAGCTCAAGTTCTCGGCAAACGACCTCAACGGGCTCGAGCGCGGCGAGTATCCTCACGCACACGCTCGGTGCGTCCGGTCCCGGAGAGATCGCCGCGGTCGCGGCCACGTGGATCGACGCGTCCGCCGCGGAGTTCGTCGCGGCGTTCCGCGACATCGTGCATTTCAAGCAGGGCGACGAGGTGCTGCAGATCGGCCTGTTCAGCGATCCTCCGACGCTCGAGGACATCAAATCGCTGACGATCACGTCCGACGACTTCGACGGCCGCGCGTGTCACGTCGGCGATTGCCCGATCCGGCTTCCGGCGGACGCAATCCGCCGCATCGAGCACGACATCGACTGGCGGGCGCCCGACGCGAACGCCGAAGCCGCCAACGCGTTCAAGCGCATGCTCGTCGACGATGTGCGGGCGTATTGGTCCGGCGGCCCGGGACGGTTTGCCGAATACAACGACGGACACAAACCAATCCGGCCGCTGGACGATTTCGCCGAGGTCCTCAAGAGCTCGCCGTACGTCGACGCACTCGTCCCCGGGCTTGCGGCACATCTGGCGCGATTCCCTGCAGCGAAGCTCGAAGGCGCGGAGGATTTTCTCTACTGGTCGAAAGAGAAATTCGGCTTCACGCCGTTCATCACCGTGACGCACGTCACGATCGCGCACGCGCCGTCTGGAGACGTCGTCGCGACGACAAAGGACGTCTATTCAAGCCGCTACTTCGATACGTCGCTCGGCTTGACGGTCGCGAGCGACGCGGCGGCGGGCCGCGGCTTCTTCCTCACTTACGTGAATCGCTCGCGGGCGAACGCGCTCAAGGGCAGGTTCAGCGGCCTTCGCCGGTCGCTCGTCGAACGGCGCGCCGCCGGCGGCATGGAAGAGAGCCTTAGACGCGTAAGAGCCAAGCTCGAAAAACCGGCCGAAAATCGCCCGTAGCGCTGTAGCGCGAGGCCGTAGTGACCGCTGTAGCGCGAGGCTTCAGCCGAGCGATGGCCGGCGGTTGTAGCGCGAGGCTTCAGCCGAGCGCTCAGCGTTCCGACGTCGGCTTGCCCGCCGGCGCGAACATGTACTGATCGAACCACTCGATGTTGTGATCCATCGTCGCGCGATGGCTCTTGGGCTTGCTTGGACCGTGGCCGATGCCGCCGAAGCCCTGATACACGATTAACTTCACCGGCACGTTGTTGTCCTGCAGCCCCTGATACAGCTCGAATGCGTCGGGAAGCGGAACGCGCTGATCGGTGGCGCCGTGTTGAATGAGCGTCGGCGTCTTCGCCTGTTTGATGTAGGTGATCGGCGACGTCTTCGCGTAGATCGCCGGATCGTCCCACGGCGTCGCTTTCAGATACTGGCGAGTGAACGGATGGATGTCCGTGCTCACGTAATACGTCATCCAGTCGGAGATGCCGGCGCCGACCGAGATCGCCTTGAACCGTGCGCTGTCGTGTGTGGCGAGAAACGCGGAGATATAGCCGCCCTGGCTCCATCCCATCGTGCCGACGCGCGACGGGTCGACGATGCCCTTCGCGATGAGAGCGTCGACGCCCGAGAGCACGTCCCACGCGTCGCCGACGCCGAGGTTGCGCACGTTCAGCGCGCGAAACTTTTCGCCGTACCCTGCGCTGCCGCGGTAGTTCGGCTCGAGCACGAGGATGCCGCGCGGCACCCAGACGTCGATTGGATACGTGGTGCTCGTGAACGGCACCGCGCGCGACACGCCGGTCGGCCCGCCATGGATTACGACCAGCAGCGGATACTTTTTCGCCGGATCGAAATTGGCGGGCTTGTGCAGCACGCCCTCGATCGTCGCGCCGTCCTGGCTCTTCCAGGAGACCACGTCGAGCGTGCTCGTCGTCCAGTTCGCCGTCTGCGAATTGACGTCGGTGAGTTTCTTCATCGTCCGGCTGAAGCCGGACGCTACATCTGCGCCACGTACACCTCGGCCATCGTCCGCCGCGTCGGCGCGGAGGAACGCACACGCACCGCCGTCCTTCGACAGCGAGAAGCTCGAATTCACGGTTTGGTCCGCCGCTCCGATTTTCGTCACTGCCTTCGACGCGGGATCGAGGCGGAACAGATAGGAATACGTCCGTTCGCTCGCCGCGAAGAACAGGCCGCTCGGCTTCCACGCGACGATCGATGGATCTTCGTCGAACGCGGACGTCAGGGGCATCGGCGTGCCGCCGGCGGCAGCAACCGTCGCGACAACGCGGTTCGTATACATATAAGAAGGATTCGCCATCGACGACTCGAACGCGATGCGTGTACCGTCCGGCGACCAAACGGGATGCGAGTCGGGGCCGTCCTGCGTGACCACTTCCCGTACCGAACCGTCCGCAACGTTGACGATGGCAATGTCGGCGGTGCCGCCATTGGCCGGATCGCTATTGATGCGATGATCGAAGGCGATCGCTTTTCCGTCGGGTGACCAGTCAAAGCTGCCGACCGTGAACGCGCCGTGCGTGAGCGGCCGCGTCGCCTTCGACGCGACGTCGAGCACGAACAGGTGCGTCATCCGGTGATCCTGATCGACGACCTCGAACTCGCCGTACTTCTTCTCACGGTCTTTGAGGCTCTGCGGCTTGCCTTCGGTCGAGGTGTACGCGATCGATGCTCCGTCTGGTGACCACGCGAAGCTGCCGACGCCTTCTTCGCCGCTCGTCAGCGGCTCGGCTTCTCCCGCGCGCGGATTGATCAGGTACAGCTGTCGCTTATCTGTCCGGTCGGAGATGAAGGCGAGGCGCGAGCCGTCAGGCGACCATGCGGGCGACGTGCTCGACTTCTTGCCGTTCGTCAGCTGATTCGTCGCGCCGCTGCGCGCATCCGCGAGCCAGATTTCGGTCTCGTACGCGTTGTCGTCCCAATTCGTCTCGCGGACCGTGTACGCGACGAGCTTTCCGTCGGGCGAGACCTCTGGCGATCCGGCGCGTTTGAGCGACAGTATCTGGTCGATGGACGGCGCCTGCTTCGGCAGCGCCAACGGCGCTTGCGCGCGAGGCGCGGCCAGGCCGCCGACGATGACCACGGCAACGACGAGAAGAGACAGCTTCATGCGGTTATCCTCGGAGGACGAAGTATACGGCGAGAATCCGGCGCGCGGTCTCGTCCGTAGAATCCTTTCGGACGCCGTTTGCGTCTAATGGCCGGATGTTGATACCATCCGCCAGTCTTTACAAGGAGATCCAGATGCGTAAGTTCTATGCCGGGTTATCTGTCGCCGCGTTCGTCGTCGCACTCGCCGCCCCCGCGTTCGCCAAGGAAGAGACCGTGAAGGGCCAGATCGTCGACCAGTCCTGCTACATGAAGGACAAGGCGTCGAATGCAGGTAAAGACCACAAGATGCCGCAGGACGTCACCGATTGCGCCGTCTCATGCGCGAAGAAAGGCGCCCCGCTGGCGCTGCTGACATCGGACGGCAAGCTCTACACGATCGGCGGCGAGCTCGCCGCGAACAAGAATGAGAAGCTGATCGCCCATGTCGCGCACACGGTCGAGATCACGGGCGACGTGACCGAGAAGGACGGCAAGATGATGATTGCCGCCGACAACCTCAAGATGGTTTCGCGGTAACCTCTCGCACGAACTGCAAAAACCCCGGTATCGCTGCCGGGGTTTTTGTTTGACCAACTTGTTCTAATGTAGTAGTACAATAGGTCACGTGGCGACTTCGAGCGAGCCGTTCGTCGCCGTCGATCCGCGAGACCCAACGCCGATCTACGCGCAGCTCGACCGTGGACTGCGGGCGGCGATTGCCACTGGTCGGCTGCGGGTGGGCGATCGCCTTCCGACTGTGCGCCAGCTCGCGGTGGACTTGCGGATCAATGCGAACACGGTCGCCCGCGTGTACACCGAGCTCGAGCGAGCCGGTGTGCTGGAAACGCGGCGCGGCATCGGGTCCTTCATCTCCGCGTCGCCTCGCGACGCGCGATCCCCGGACGAGCATCACAAACGGCTCGACGCCTTCGCCACGCGCGTGCTGGCCGAGGCCGCGGCTGCCGGTTTCACACTGGACGATCTGCTGCGAGCGCTTGCCGCGCATCGCGCGAAAGGAGCCTGACCGTGGCTTTCACGAATCGTGTATCCAACGCGTCGCCGGCCTGGGAGCCGCGGACCAACTTCATTGCGCTGGGGATCCTGATCGTCGCGTCGGCGCTTGGTGTGCTGCTCACCATCGCGACGGCAAATCCCGCGTTTGCGGTGCTCTTCATTCTTGCGGGCCTGGTGCTGATGCAGTCGCCGAAGATCGCGAGCCAGTGGGACCGCGCGGTCGTGCTGCGTCTCGGACGATTCCACGCGATGCGCGGCCCAGGCCTCTTCTGGATCGTCCCGCTCATGGATCGCATCCCGAGCTGGATCGATCAGCGGACGATTACGACGAGTTTCGCGGCCGAGCAGACGCTGACGTCCGATACGGTGCCCGTCAATGTCGACGCCGTGTTGTTCTGGATGGTCCACGACGCGCAAAAGGCCGCCCTCGAGGTGCAGGAATACGAGCAGGCGGTCAGCTGGGGCGCGCAAACCGCGCTGCGCGACATCATCGGACGCACGGCGCTCACCGAGCTGCTGCGCGGCCGTGAGCGCATCGAGCAGGAGCTCCAGCAGCTGATCGACGCGCGCTCGAACCCGTGGGGCATCACCGTCCAATCGGTCGAAATGCGCGACGTGGTCATCCCGAGCGCGCTGCAGGACGCGATGTCGCGTGAGGCGCAGGCCGCGCGCGAAAAGCAGGCGCGCATCATCCTCGGGCAGGCGGAAATGGAGATCGCGCACTCATTTCAGGAAGCGGCCAAGTCGTACCACGACAACCCGACGGCGCTTCACCTGCGCGCGATGAACATGCTCTACGAGGGGTTGAAGGAAAAAGGCGCGCTGATGCTGATCCCGAGCAGCGCCGTCGAGTCCATGGGCATGGGCGGCCTCATGGGCGCCGCCGCCTTGCAGCAGCAGCGGCTGACCGGCAGCCGCGGAAATGGTGAACCGAAGGTGGAGTGAACGCCATGATTCGTCACGATGTCGACCGTCAATCGTTGTTTTTCTGGACCCTTCTCGCGATTCTCGGCGCGGTGCTCTGCATCGCAGGTTGGGTGCGTGTGTTGATCGGGTAGAGCGCGTCCGACGATGCAGCGTCCGGCTCAGATGCCCGGGATCTGTAGCGTCCGGCTTCAGCCGGACGAGCGCCGTTGCTGCTGGGGCGACGAGGGTCGCTCGGCTGAAGCCTCGCGCTACATCTGATCGGTCAGCCTCGCGCTACGTATGCGCGTAGACGCCGATCATGTTCCCCTCGGGATCGGCGAACCACCCGAAGGCCGTCCCGTCGGGGAGTGGAACGGGACCGACGAGCTTCTTCCCGCCGAGGCTCTCCGCTTTCGTGAGCGCCGCGGCGACATCGTCCACCATGACGTAGAACGCCGTGTAGTTGTGCGGCTCGTGGCCGAGCGAGTTGATGTGCCCGCCGATGTCGCCGCCGGTACGGATCTGCGTGCCACGTGCGTCGGATTGCATCGTCCACTCGAACATCTTCGAGTAGAAGTCGGCTGTCTTCGCGCGATCGCGGCACCCGATTTCGAAGTGACAAATCTGATTTCGCCACCTGTGTGTCCTTTGCGGGCTACCGGGACGCCGACGTCGTCGTCGCTGCGCTTGACGATCGGTGACCGTGAGCTGCGACGGATACTGCTTCGAATGATGCACGGCGTTGTGCGCGACGACCCCGTGCGTCTCGTCGTAGTTGTTGCCGCCGGTGTTGAGGTTGCGATCGAACCGCGGGAAATTGCTGCTCGACACCTCGATGCGAAGCCGATGGCCGGCGGGGAAGTAGTTGCTCGTGTTGAGCGGCTGCAGCGTCACCTTGTAGACCTTGCCCGATTCCATCCACGCAAGCGGCTTGTCGTAGCCGTCGCGGTACCGCATCCGCTGGATCGATTCGTCGAGGTTGTACGCGCGGCCGTCGGGATAGACGTCGAGCACCTTCACGGTGAAGTCCGTGTCCTTCGCGTCCGACGACACGTACAGCGACGGCGTGATCGGTCCGCTCACCTCCGTGTCTTCCTTGAACGGCTCCGTCGTGTAGACGAGGACGTCCTCGCGCGCTTCCATTCGCCGCTGATCGAAGGAGCCGCGCTTGCACCGCCGTTGCCCGTGCAGCAGACGTTGCCGCCGTACGACAGGACCGGATTCATCGGGTCGTACGCGAACGCGTCGGGCTTGTCGGCGTCGGGCGCCGACGTCGCGAGAGCGCCGTCGCCGGCGAGCGAGTTCGCCTTGCCGCCGCTCGACAGATAGAACGTCACCGGCTGCGCGCCGCGCGGCGGCCACGTGTCTCGGCGGTCTGCCACTTGTTCAGACCCATCGTGTAGTACGTCACCTTCGGCATCGTGTCGAGGCGCGTGGTCTTCTCGCCCTTTGAGGAACTTGTCGAAGAAGCCGTAGACGATCTCGTTGTAGTCGAGGCGCGCATCGCCCATGCTGCGCTCGCCGACGATCGGTGTCCGCCGTTGCGCGCGTGTACGAACAATGCGCGACCGGCGCGATGATCGCCCACTGCTCGTTGGCGATGTCGGCCGATGCGGTTTTCCGCACGTGGTTGTAGAGCGCGAGATTCGGCCCGACGGACACGTCGTACCACGACATGAACCAGAGGCCCGGAAGATTGAACTTCATGTCGTCGTGGTACAAGCCGCCTTTGTACCAGGCGGGATCGTTCGGCGTCCGCTCGATCATCTTGCCGCCGGTCGCGACCGGCATTTGATCCGCGAAGATGCCTCGCGGCCCGTCGACGTTCTTCAGGATGTCCTGCTCCGGCAGGTGCCACAGCTCCTTCGCCCAATCGACCGGCGGCAGGTGCTGCGCGAGATCGAACGACTTCGACGCGCGAACGAGATCCTCGCGCGGCGTATCGCGCGGAAACATCGGCCGCACCTGATTCTGCTCGCCGTAGAGCCACGTGATGAAGAGCATCTGCACCGCGCCGCCGCGGTACCAGTTGCCCTGCTCGTAGTACGGGCCGACGCGGCCGACGCCGGCGCCGAAGCCCTGCACGTTCATCGCGGCGTACGCCGGATGGCCCATGCGCGGCGATGCCCATCTGGTACTCGGCGGTCGACGAGCAGCCCGTCGTGCCGATTTTTCCGTTGGACCACGGCTGCTTCGACATCCAGTCGACGGCGTCGTAGCCATCGGTGCGCGGCGCGCCGAGGATGTCGTAGTTGCCTTCGGAAAAGAAATGGCCGCGCTCGTTCTGCATCGACGTACGCGTAGCCGCGCTTCACGGCGGTCGAGCGCTGCCGTCATGTCCGACGGAACGCCGTTCTGAATGTCCCAGAAGTTGAAGTTGTAAGGCGTCCGCACCCAGATCGTCGGCACCTTGCCGGTCGCGTTCTTCGGACGATAGATATCGGTCGCGAGCCGGACGCCGTCGCGCATCGGCATCATCACCTTGCGCTCGACGATGGCGATCGACTGGAGCTCGTTCTCGACATCCCAACGCTTCGCCTTGTCGGCCGCCGTGAGTCCGCTCTGCTGCGCGCGAACAACGACGCCAACGGCCGACAACGCGAGAAGGGCGGCAACGACGATGCGGCGGATGGGCGTATTCATCGAGGGACTCCTCGAGCCGGGATGATACCGGAATCCGCGCCGCTCGGCTAAAGCCTCGCGCTACAGCTTCGATCGGCTAAAGCCTCGCGCTACGGCGAGGCGCCAGCCACCAGCCACTACGCCACCAGCCACTAGTACCGGTAGTGATCCGGCTTGTACGGTCCGTCCACCGGCACGCCGATGTAGTCGGCCTGATCCTTCGTCAGCTTCGTCAGCTTCACGCCGAGATGATCGAGGTGCAGGCGCGCGACCTGCTCGTCGAGCTGTTTCGGGAGCATGAACACTTTCTTCCCGTACTTGTCGGCGTTCTGATTCAGATCGAGCTGCGCGAGCACCTGATTCGTGAACGACGCCGACATCACGAAGCTCGGATGCCCCGTCGCGCAGCCGAGATTCAACAGCCGCCCTTCGGCGAGCACCATCACGCTGTGGCCGTCGGGAAAACGGAACTCGTCGTACTGCGGCTTGATTTCGATCCGCTGCACGCCCGGGAACTTCTTCAGGCCCGCCATGTCGATCTCGTTGTCGAAGTGGCCGATGTTGCCGACGATGGCCTTGTCCTTCATCCGCTTCATGTGATCGACGGTGATGATGTTGTGATTGCCGGTCGCCGTGATGAAGATGTCGGCGCTCTCGACGACGTCGTCGATCGTCGCCACCTGGAAGCCTTCCATCGCCGCCTGCAGCGCGCAGATCGGATCGATCTCGGTGACGATCACGCGGCAGCCCTGACCGCGGAGCGCCTGCGCGCAGCCTTTGCCGACTTCGCCGTACCCGAACACGACCGCGACTTTTCCGCCGAGCATCACGTCGGTCGCGCGCGCGAGGCCGTCCGGCAGCGAGTGACGGCAGCCGTAGATGTTGTCGAACTTGCTCTTCGTTACCGAGTCGTTCACGTTGATGGCGGGGAAGAGCAGCGTGCCGGCTTCCATCATTTGATACAGGCGATGGACGCCGGTGGTCGTTTCCTCGCTGACTCCGCGAATCGTGGATGCGATGCGCGTGTAGCGGCCGCCGTCCTTCGCCATCGACGTGCGGATCGTCTCGAGAATCACGCCCCACTCTTCGGGATCTTTGTTGGCGTCGAACGCCGGCACCTTGCCGGCCTTTTCGAACTCGACGCCTTTGTGCACCAGCAGCGTCGCGTCTCCTCCGTCGTCGACGATCAGCGTCGGTCCTTTGCCGTCGGGCCACTCGAGCGCCTGTTCCGTGCACCACCAGTACTCGTCGAGCGTTTCGCCTTTCCAGGCGAAGACGGGCGTGCCTTTCGGGCTTGCAGCGGTGCCGCCGGTTTCGGGACGCCCCACGACGACCGCGGCGGCGGCGTGATCCTGCGTCGAGAAAATGTTGCACGACACCCAGCGGACGTCTGCGCCGAGCTCGTTCAGCGTCTCGATCAGGACGGCGGTCTGAATCGTCATGTGCAGCGAGCCCATCACGCGCGCGCCCGCGAGCGGCTTCTTCGCGCCATGTTGTTTTCTAAGCGCCATGAGTCCCGGCATTTCCTGCTCGGCGAGGCGAATCTCTTTGCGACCGAACTCGGCCAGCGAGAGATCCCGCACTTTGTACGGTTCCCGACCGACGGCCTTCGTTGCTTCGAATGGGTGAATCTTCTCGGTGACTGTTGCCATAGGTGTCTCTCTTTTTTTACTTTGCGCTGGGGCCCCACCCCCAGCGCCTGTGCCGTCGCGGCCTTCGGCCGCTCGGCGTTGCTTGCCGGGGCTATCCGCTTAGTGATCCTTTTTCGCGTTTGCCACAAATAAGCCCGGACCCTTTGCGTTCGCGTTCGGCGGCAATGGCACCACGTGGATGTCGCCGAAGCCGTTGGCGGCCAGCAGGCTGTGAATCTGTTCGTCCGAGAACCCGAGCCAGACGTGGCCCATTTGCTGACGATAACTCTCCCGATCGTGCGGGAGCATGTCGACGAGAAGCAGGCGGCCGCCCGGCTTGAGCACGCGGTTCGCTTCAGCCAGCGCTTTATCGGGTTCCGGCACGTGATGCAGCACCAGCATCATCGTCGCGGCATCGAGGCGCGCGTCGTCGATCGGCAGCGATTCCAGATCACCGCGCCGCAGCTCGACATTCTCGAATCCCTGCAGCCGTTTCTTCGCCGCGTTCAGCATCTGCGACGAAGCGTCCACCGCGACGACGCGCGCGACGAACGGCGCGAAAATCGCCGATACCTGACCGGTGCCGCAGCCGAGATCGCCAACAACCCAGTCGGAGCCCGCGAGCGCTGCGAGCGCTGCGAGATGAAATCGATCGCCGAACAGCTCGTCGCGCACACGATCCCACTGGCCTGCGGACGATGAGAAGAATTCCTGCGACTTGGTGCGCCGCTCGGCGAGCGCGGTCTGTAAGCGCCGCTGATCCTGCGCGGCAGCGGTTGTCGAGCCGACCTGTTCCCGCACCAGCAGCCAGAGCCTGCGCGCCGACCCGTCCAGCTGATCGCGCGTCATCGCGTAGAGATGGCTCGTGCCCTCCGCGCGGACGGCAATCCAGCCGGTATCAGCGAGAGCCTTGAGATGACGGCTCACGGTCGACTGCGGCAGCTGCAGTACGGCGCAAACTTCGCCCACCGTCAGCTCGTGGCGATCGAGCAGCAGCAGGATCCTGCTGCGGGTCGTATCGGCCAGCGCCGAGAGATGATCGAGAATGGCCGGGGTCGAGCGGGCGTTCATTTATTCAATCCGTCTATCCGGATTAAACGATATATCGCCCCGGTTGTCAAGGCCAGAGCCTTAGCACCATCCGGGGATTGGATGATCTGGTGATTGATGGGCTGATTGACCTGAGGCGTCCCGTCAATGGCCCAATCAATCACCCAATCACTAGATCACCCAGTCACCAGATCACCATATCCGTCGGGCTAGAACCCGGGCGAGAGATTGAACTGGAATACGAATCCGCGGCCCGGCCGCTGGAATGGATGGCTGAAGTCGAACTGGCCGACGGCGTAGCCGAACAGGTTGACCCGCAGCGTCACGCCGGCGCTGGACACGCCGTCGTGCAGGCTGAAGGGATGCGGCACAGTGCTGGTGCCAAGCACGCTGGACGCAAGTGATGCGCGCGTTCAGGTTGTTCCACGCCAGCCCGCCGTCGGCAAAGAACGCCACTTCGACCGGCACCGGCCCGTACATCCGCTGCGATGCGCCGAAAGGCCGGAGCAGCGGAAAGCGGAACTCGACATTCGCCGACGAGCATGCGGCTGCCGACGAGCCGATCGAACGCGGGGCACTGGCTCGCAAGCGTTGGCACGCAGTCGCTCGCGTCGAACGTCCCGACGTCGTATCCGCGCACGAGATTCGGGTAGCCGATGAACAGTGGAAACAGACGCTGATCCTCGCCGCCATTTCCGTAGCGGCCGTAGTGCATCACTCGCGTCGCGATCGTGTAGAACGGCACCGGCATGAAATAACGCCGATAGTCGGCGAGCACGCTCGTGAAGTTGATCGATCCGAATGCCGGCGATGCTTCTATCCGGTATCTCTGCCCCTGCACGGGGCTCGTTGCGCCGTAGTTCGACGTGTCGTACACAAACGCCGCGGTCGTCGTCGCGAGCGTCAACGGATTCGCCAGCGACGTCGTCGAGGTGTCGTTGGAGAGCAGGTCGCCGTTGATCAGCGAGAACGTCGTCGTTTGGACGATCTGATCGAACGATATGCGTGTCACGCCGCCCTGGAACTCGAGCCGTTCGGATCGGTTGAATGGGTACGCGACGACCGCCGCGGCGCTCTGTTCGGTTTGACGAAAGAGGATCGTCTGATCGACCTCGGCCGGTTCGTTGCCCACCGCCGTGATGCCGCTGGCAAACCCGCCGGAAAGATACGGTATCTGCCCGCCCACGACGCCCCAGTTCCAACGGTGCGCCTGGTTCAGATACATCACCTGCGCCGCCGTGTTCTTCAGATCGAAATTGTTGGTGAAGCCGGAGTTGAGCTGAACGACCGCGCCGAGCGAATGATCGCCGAGCATGTCGCTGAACTGCAAGCCGACGCCGCCGCCGATCGCCGTGCCGAACCGGCTCGCGCCGACGCCGATGCTCGGCTGCGCGACCGCTTCGAGCGAGAGGCGCGGCTTGTACTCGGCGGCGGTGTAGGTCGGTTGAACGGGAAGGCCGAAGCGCGCGTCCGCGAGGAGCGTGCCGACGAGGCTCATCTTTCGCTCGAGAGGCGGCAGCGCGCTGGCCGACGGCGCACCGGCCCGCACGCCTGTTATCTCGGAGATCGTCGGCGTCTGCAGCGGCAGCGTGTAGATGTCGTACTTGCCGCTCTCGTATACGCTGAACGAGGCGACGCCGGCCGATGCCGACACGGAGAGCGCGGGGCTCGTGCTCGTGATGCCGCTCAGGCCCGTGCCGACGTTCGTGATCTGCGCGACCTCGCCATTCGCCACGCCGACGCGATACAGGTTCGGAATGCCGTCGCGGTCCGAGATGAAGAACAGAACCTTGCCGTCGGGCGACCACTGCGGGTTGATGTTCTTGCCATCGGTGAACGCACGCACCTGCTCGATTGCGCCGGTCGCCGGATCGATGAGCGCCAGACGATAGTCGCCGATCTTCAGCGTGTCGAGCGACGAAGTGAACCGATCCGTGGCGAACGCGATGCGCGTGCCGTCGGGCGACCAGGCCGGCTGCAGCTCCGCGAACGCATCGTGCGTGAGCGCCTTCAGCTGGCCCGCATTGAAGTCGTAGACATACAGGTCGGTGAGCCCGCGGCTCATGCCGGTGAAGCAGACGGCGTGGCCATCGGGCGCCCACGTCGGGTTGAATATCTCGTCGACGCCGGCAACGGAGATCTCGCGTTCTTTGTCGCCGCTCACCGCATTGAAGATCGCGAGCGCCGGATGCCCAGAGACGACGGTCGCGATCGCGATCCGTTTCCCTTCGCGATCCCACGCGCCAGCCGAGTAGATGAATTGGATGCTCGAGAAGTGCGGATTCGTCGCGTTGCTGGTCAAGCGGTGCAGAATTTTTCCGGTGTGCCGCGTCCGCGATGAACAGATCGGTCGAGAAGAAGCTGCGCTCGGAGAGAAAGGCGATCAGCTTGCCGTCCGGGCTGATCGTGGGACCGACGTTCAGATCCGCCCCGAGCTCGCCGGCCTTGATCGCGAGGTGACCGATTTCGTTCGGCGGCATCGTGGATTCGAGAATCGGCTGATACGCGCTGCGCGTGGCGGCCTGCCAGTCGCTCGAAAGCTGCTTTTCGTCGACGCCGAGCACGCGCTTGAACGTCGCATCCAGGTCGCCGCTCAGCGCGCCGAGCGACAGCATCTGCCGAATCACATCGTCGCCGTACCGTCCGCCGACGTACGCCCAGAACGCCTGGCCCCAGCGATACGGAAAATATTTCGGATCGTTCAGCTGCTTGATCGTCGGCAGCTTGTCCTGGCGCACTGCGTCGCGCAGCCACATCGCCGTGTTCGGATCGACCGGACCGAGCGAGAGATACTCGGCCATCCCTTCGATGAACCACAGCGGCAGGGTTTCCGCGCCGTTCTGGCCGGTGCGCGCGCCCGGCCGCGTGGTGATATCGAATTGAAACGCATGCACGAGCTCGTGGCCGATCACGTGATCGGTGTCGCCGAGCGGGCCGCCCATCGGCAGCACGATCCGCCGCCGCAGTGGCTCGGTGACGCCGCCGGTGCCTTCGCCGAGCTCGCCCTGGATGGCGTTGGTCTGCTCGAAGTCCGGATGCGAGGCGTAGAGGACGAGCGGCTGCCGGCCGCGGAGCGTATGAGCGAAGATCCGCTCGAGCCGCGCGTGCCAGCGTTCCGCCATACGCGCGGCGATGTCGATCCCGTCACGCTCGCTCGGGATAGAAGTAAATGTCGAAGTGGTCGGTCTTGAGGACCTGGAAATCGAGCTGCTTGTACTGAACTTTGTTGCGCCCGAAATATTCCTGGGCGCTCGGCGCCGCCGACGAGAACATCAGGAAAATGCAAACGCCTGCGAGCGCGGCAAGTCGCCGGTCGTGCTGAGCCATGGCGCCCGCAAATAGTGCAAACGAAACGCCACGGCAGGCTCAGCGAATTGACGTCGGGTTCATGCAGATCGCGATCGCCGTGCCGCCATTCGGCTGAGCCGCACAGTATTCGGCGATCGCGCGAACGACGTCGCGATGCGCGCCGGCAGATGATTGCGCCTGATATGCGCTCGAGAATCCGTGCGCGATGCCGCGGACCAGCGGCATCAGCGACACGTTGAACAGCGGGATCGGCGCCGTCGGGTTGAGCCGCTGTTGCTGCTCGTATGCGTAAAGGCCGCCAGGCGGCACCGGACCCGAGCCGAAATCCACCGGCGGCATCGCTCGCTCGAACCACGATTTCTCAACGATACGAACCACGAAGTCCGGCTTGGACGCGTCGGCCGGTACGCGCAGCGCAGTCGGACGATTGAGCGCAGTACGAATCCGGTCGAGCGACACGAGTGCAGCGGGGTCGCGCACTGCTAGCCGGCGGTGCGGGCTGCGGCGCTTGCGATGCGAGCAGGGCGCCGAACAACAGCGCAGCCGCGTGCATCAGCGAATCGATCCTGGGTTGAGGCAGATCTGAATGCCGGCGCCGCCGTGCGGCTGTGCGGCGCAGTAATCGACAACGGCTCGCGCGACCTCTTCTCTCGCCTGCGCTTCGGCGCGAGCGCGTTCGGCGCTCGTGATCGCGCTGGCCGCGCGGCCAGCGAGGTAATGGCCCGCAAGATTTTCGGCGAGGATGGTGAGCAGCTCCGGCTGGCTGAATTCCGAAAACGGTTGACGCAGAGGATTCTGCACGGCCGGGAACATCTGCCGCTGCTGCTCGTACGCCATACAGCCCGCCGGCGGGCGTCGGGCCGCTCTTGAAATCGAGGCTGTTGATGAGATCCTCGAGCTTGATCCGCTGCTTTTCCTCGATCGCGATCTTGAAGGTCGGCGCCTCGGTCAGGCCGCGAAGCGGCGGAGGCGCGGGCTGCTCGAGCGCGCCTTTGATTCTCGCGAGCGAAACGGGCAGCTCTCCCTGACCTGGCGGAGCTTGCGCCCCGGCAGCGTCCCCAGCGGTGGACGCCGATGCCGGCTTAACCGGTTGGGCGTTGACCGACGGGGCCACAAGGGTCGCCGCAACTAGCAGAGCCGCAAGGCGCATATGGGTTAGGACGTCTAGCATCCCGGTTCAGCTCGATTCCTGTCAAACCGTGAAGGGTGCACGACTCCTGCCACGAACGCGCGCCGCGAACACCGCCCGATGCCGAACAGGTGCACCTGGAGGGCCGCAGGCGTAGAATGTCGCTGATCGGAGACGCTGATGCATCAAGTTCCACGCACAGATCAACTCGAGCTCGCCGATGCGATCGCCGAAGGCGCACGTCGTCGTCCCGAGCAGGCGTTTGGCGAATACTTCTCCGATAAAGGCGGCTCGTGCGCGCTCGGTGCCGCGTACGAAGGCGCCTACGCGCTGCCCGACGATGCGCATGCGGTGCGGCCGCGGCTCGACCGCCTGTTCGATTGTCTCGAGAACGTGCGGCGCAAGTGTCCTGAAGGCTGCAACAAACGGCTGCCGCTCAACGCAATCATCCTGCACTTGAACGACGATCACCACTGGACACGCGAACAAATCGTCAACTGGTTGAAGAATACCTAATCACGAGCCACCAGCCACCAGCCACCAGCCACTAGTACGATCGCCGAGTGCCCGAACTGCCCGACGTTGCGATCTACGTCGAGGCGCTGACCGACCGCATTTCCGGCCGGCGTCTCGAGCGCGTCAACCTTCTCAGCCCCTTCGTCCTGCGATCCTACGATCCTCCGATCGATGCGATCTTCGGCGCGACAGTCAACGGCGTGCGCCGCGTCGGAAAAAGGCTCGTGATCGGCTTCGATGGCGACCTCTTTCTCGTGATCCACTTGATGATTGCCGGCCGCCTGCGCTGGCGCGAGAAGGGGCAGAAGCCAGGCGTCGGGCCGAAGATGATGCTCGCGTCGTTTGATTTTGCGCACGGCACGCTGCTGTTCACCGAGGCCAGCTCGAAAAAGCGCGCGTCGCTGCAGCTCGTGCGCGGCGACGCGGGCGTCCGCGGTGTGGATCCAGGAGGCATCGAACCGCTCGAAGCGACGCTCGACGAGTTCCGCGCCGCGATCATGCGCGAGAATCACACAGTGAAGCGCACGCTCACCGATCCGCATCTCTTCAGCGGAATCGGCAACGCGTACTCAGACGAGATCCTTCACGCGGCGAAGATCTCGCCGTTGAAACTGACGCGCTCGCTGGCTCGCGAAGAAATCGAAGCGCTTTACGTCGCTGTCCGCGACACGCTGACGCTCTGGGTCGATCGACTGCGACAGCAGGCCGGCGGCAAATTCCCTGAGAAGGTGACCGCGTTTCGGGACGAAATGGCCGTGCATGGCCGTTACAAGCTGCCGTGTCCGGTCTGCGGTGCGCCGGTGCAGCGGATCGTCTACGCGTCGAACGAATGTAACTACTGCGCCCGGTGCCAGACCGGCGGGCGCCTGCTCGCCGACCGATCGCTGTCGCGGCTGCTCAAAGACGACTGGCCCAAATCGATCGACGACCTCTGACCACCCGCGCATCTGCCCCACCCGTCCTACCTGCCCGACCCGCCCACCTGCCCCAGCTCCCTCGCCTTGCAATAGCGCATCATCGAATGTAGATTTATAGATATGAAGCAGGCATCCGGGGTGTACCGGATTCTCGGCGATGAGGCGCGTCTCCGGCTGCTTCGGGTGCTCTCCAAGGAACGTTTGAACGTCAGCGAGCTGACCGCGGTTCTCGGCCTCGCGCAGTCCGGCGTCTCGCGGCACCTTGGCCTTTTGAAGGATGCCGGCCTGGTCTCGGAGGAGAAGGACGGCGGCTTCAGCTACTACCGCGTTGCCTCGTCAGCAGGCCACGATTCGACCGGGTGGTTGTGGTCGCTCCTCGACGCGCAGTTTACGAGCGGCGTCAGCCGACCCTTCGGTGCGGGCGGACGATGCGCGGCTGCAGGAAGTGCTGCGGCTGCGGAAGGAGAATTTCGATGCGCACGCCGGGCCCGACAGCCGCGATGCGCGCCAGCTCGTGCCGGGAAAGAGCTGGGCCGCCTGGTCGCGCGCGCTCGGGCTGCTGATGCCGCGCGTGAAGGTGGCCGACCTCGGTTGCGGCGAAGGCTACCTCACGATCGAAGCCGCACGCTGGGCGTCGAAAGTGATCGCGGTCGATCGATCGCCCGCTGTCCTGAAGCGCGCGCAGGCGCTCGCGCGACGCCGGCGGCTGACGAACATCGCATGGAAGCGCGGCGAACTCGAAAAGCTGCCGATTGCAGACGACACGATCGACGTCGCGCTGCTGTCTCAGGCGCTGCATCACGCGCAGCAGCCGCCGCGCGCGGTCGCGGAGGCCGCCCGCGTCACGGCTCCGGGCGGGCGGGTGCTGGTGCTCGACCTCCGCACGCATCACGAAGAGTGGGTACGGGCAAAGCTCGGCGATCGCCGCCTCGGGTTCGACGATGACGAGTTGAAGGCAATGCTTGTCGAGGCAGGACTGCACGACGTGACCGTCCGCGTCGGAGCGCGCAAGACGGGCGATCCGTTCACGGTACTGATTGCATCTGGAACAAAGGGCGAACGCCATGGCTGATATCACGCTGCTCGACCGTCTGCTCGCCGACCGCATTCTCGTTCTCGACGGCGCGATGGGGACGATGATTCAGCGGCACGGATTGACCGAGGCCGATTTTCGCGGACAGCGGTTCGCCGATCATCCGCGCGATCTGCGCGGCAACAACGATCTGCTCATCCTGACCCGGCCTGACATCATCAGCGCCATCCATCACCAGTACCTCGAGGCCGGAAGCGACATCATCGAGACGAACACGTTCAGCAGCACCGCAATCGCGCAGTCCGACTACGGGCTGGAATCGATCGTGTACGAGCTGAACCTCGAAGGCGCCAGGCTGGCGCGCGCCGCGTGCGACGAGTGGTCGCGCCGCACGCCGGATCGACCGAGGTTTGCCGCCGGATCAATGGGACCGACCAATCGCATCCTGTCGATCTCTCCCGACGTGAACAACCCCGGCTTCCGGAACATGACGTTCGATCAGCTGAAGGATGCGTATCGCGAGCAGGTACGCGGGCTCATCGACGGCGGCTGCGATCTCCTGCTGCTCGAGACGATTGTGGACACGCTGAACGCAAAGGCCGCGATCGTCGCGATCGAGGAGGTCTACGAAGAACGGGGCACTCGCGATGCCGAGCGGCTGCCGCTCATGATCTCCGTGACGATCACCGATCGGAGCGGCCGTACGTTGTCCGGCCAGACGCCGGACGCGTTCTGGGTATCGATCGCGCACGCCCGGCCGTTCAGCGTGGGGATCAACTGCGCGCTCGGCGCGCGCGACATGCGCCCGTATCTCGCCGAGCTCGCGCGGATCGCGACCTGCTACATCAGCTGCTATCCGAATGCGGGCCTTCCGAACGCCTTCGGTCAATACGACGAGCAGCCGAACGACACGGGCGGCTACCTCGGGGAGTTTGCCGCGAGCGGTTTCGTGAACATCGTCGGCGGCTGCTGCGGCACCACGCCGGAGCACATCAGGGCCATCGCGCGGGCGGTCGAGAACCAGGAACCGCGCCGCCTTTCAATGAATCACAATCTCCACCACGGAGGACACGGAGGACACGGAGGTCAAAACCGGTCCCCCGTGTCCTCCGTGGTGGAGAGTTCTTCGGACATGGTGGAGAGCTACACCCAGTTCGCGGGTCTCGAGACCCTCACCATCCGCCCTGATTCCAACTTTCAGATGATCGGCGAGCGCACGAACGTCACGGGCTCGATCCGTTTCGCGCGGCTGATCCGGTCTGGCGACTATGCAGAGGCGGCGGCCGTTGCGCTCGAGCAGGTGCGCGGCGGCGCGAATCTCATCGACGTGAACATGGACGAGGGCATGCTCGATTCCGAGAGCGCGATGACGCAGTTTCTGAACTACATCGCGACTGAGCCGGAGATCGCTCGCGTGCCCGTGATGATCGACAGCTCCAAGTGGTCGGTGATCGTCGCCGGCCTCAAATGCGTGCAGGGCAAGCCGGTGGTCAATTCCATCAGCTTGAAGGAAGGCGAAGAAGACTTTCTCAGGAAGGCGGCGCTCGTTCGCCGCTACGGCGCGGGCGTCGTCGTGATGGCGTTCGACGAGCAGGGGCAGGCCGACACCGTCGACCGAAAAGTCGCGATCTGCCAGCGCGCCTACACGCTGCTGACCGAGCGCGCAGGGGTGAAGCCGTCTGACATCATTTTCGATCCGAACATCCTCGCGATCGCAACCGGGCTCGAGGAGCACAACCAGTACGCGGTCAACTTCATCGAAGCGACGCGCATCATCAAGGCGACCTGTCCCGGCGTGAAGATAAGCGGCGGCGTCAGCAACCTCTCGTTTTCGTTTCGCGGCAACGACATCGTCCGCGAAGCGATTCATTCGGCCTTCTTGTATCACGCGATCAAGGCCGGCATGGACATGGGCATCGTCAACGCGGGCCAGCTCGCCGTCTACGAGGACATACCCAAAGAACTGCTCGAGCATGTCGAAGACATCATCTTCAACCGTCGTCCTGACGCGACCGAGCGGATGGTGGAGTTTGCCGCAACGGTGAAAGGCGCCGGCAAGAAGCGCGAGCACGATATCGCGTGGCGCGAGGCCTCGGTCGAAACGCGTTTGTCGCACGCGCTCGTGCACGGCGTGGTCGACTTCATCGAAGTCGATGTCGAAGAAGCGCGGCAGAAGTATCCCCGGCCCCTCGACATCATCGAAGGACCGCTGATGGACGGCATGAAAGTCGTCGGCGACCTTTTCGGTGCGGGCAAGATGTTTCTCCCGCAGGTCGTGAAATCGGCGCGGGCGATGAAACGCGCCGTGGCGTATCTGCAGCCGTTTATGGAACGGGAGAAAGAAAAAGACAAGGCAGCAGGGAAAAGGCAAAAGGCAAAAGGCAAGATCGTCATGGCGACGGTCAAGGGCGACGTGCACGACATCGGCAAGAACATTGTCGGCGTCGTGCTGGGCTGCAACAGCTACGACGTCGTCGATCTCGGCGTGATGGTGCCGGCGGCGAAGATTCTGCAGACGGCGCTCGACGAGCACGCGGACATCATCGGGTTGAGCGGTCTGATTACGCCGTCCCTCGACGAGATGGTGTTCGTCGCGAAAGAAATGGAGCGGCGTCACATCCGCATGCCGCTCCTCATCGGCGGTGCGACGACGAGCAAACAGCATACGGCAGTGAAGATCGCGCCGGAATTCAGCGGGACGACCGCTCATGTGCTCGATGCGTCGCGCGTGGTCGACGTCGTGTCGAGCTTGCTGAGCGACGAACGCAGCGCTGCGTTCGAGCAGACGAACCGTGACCTGCAGGAACAGCTGCGCCGACAGCACAACGCGCGCAAAGAGCGGCCGCTCCTGCCGTACACGACCGCCCTCGCCAACCGGCTGAAGATCGACTGGACTGCGGAGCCGATCGCGACGCCGTCGTTTGTCGGCCGCCGCGAGCTCCGAGCCGTCGCGCTCGACAAGCTGACGCCGTTCATCGACTGGACATTCTTTTTCGCGGCATGGGAGCTCAAGGGACGCTTCCCGGCGGTGCTCGATCATCCGCAGTACGGCGCGGCGGCCAGAGAGTTATATGCGAACGCGCGGACGCTGCTCGATCGCATCGTCTGCGAGAAGCTGCTCACGGCGAATGCCGTCTATGGGTTCTGGCCTGCCGTCAGCGAAGCGGACGACATCGTCGTCTATCGTGATGCGGCAAAGACGGGCGAGATTGCGCGGTTCAACATGCTGCGGCAGCAGGAAGCGGTCGCGGATGCGAAGGCGAATCTGTCGCTCGCCGACTTCGTGGCGCCGCGCGAGAGCGGGCGCACCGATTACATCGGCGCATTTGCGGTTACGGCCGGACTCGGCGCCGACGATCTCGCGCACGCCTTCGAGCGTGAGCACGACGACTACAATGCGATTCTGGTGAAGGCGCTCGCCGATCGGCTTGCCGAGGCGTTCGCGGCCTATCTGCACGCGCGCGCGCGCGCCGAGTGGGGTTTCGGCGAAACGATTGATCCCGCCAGGATGGACAAGATCATCGCCGAGGAGCATCGCGGGATCCGCCCAGGGTTCGGGTATCCCGCGTGCCCCGACCATACTGAAAAATTCAAGCTTTTCGACCTTCTTGGCGCGCAGAGCCTCGGCATCGAGCTCACCGAGCATGCCGCGATGCTGCCGGCGGCGAGCGTCAGCGGGTTGTACTTTGCGAGCCCGCACGCCCGCTACTTCACCGTCGGCCGCGTCGGCGAGGATCAGATTGCCTCGTACGCGCGCCGCAAAGGCATGACGGTCGAACAAGTGGAACGCTGGATATCGGTGAACCTTTCCTACGAGCCCGCGCGCTGCTGAACCATCGCCGAACGACAGCGAAATCCTACCCGCGGGGTAACCGATTCCCGCTGCACACCTAGTCGCACAACGCAGCTCTGCCGATACGAGCAGTGCACGCTTTTTCGCATCGGAAAATCCTGTCGTGTCGTGTGCCGGAATGGCACAAGGCTGCAGGCGCTCGCCCTCGCGAACGCATCGTTCAGCAGAATGCTAAATCATTCGGATTCAATGGTTACGCGCAGCGACGACGAAAACTGTCGAGGCGGTGCGGCTCTTGCTCTATAGGGCCCCGCTATGACGAGGCTTTGTCCGCCAGATTCGCGCCGCAAGGCGGTCTGGGGTCGCACGACGCCGGCCGGCGTCTTCCTTCTTTGCTTCGCGCTTTCCCTCGGTGCTAGTGCACGGGCCGCTGCGTCGGGCGCGCATTCCCGTGTGGCGCCCAAGGCGAACAAGAACGCGCCGAACGCGTTCGTCAATCGAGAAAAGCTCGATGGCGAGTTGACGCGCCGCGCTGCGAACGGATCGAGCGACACGACGAGCGTGATCGTCACGTTCAACGACGGTCAGCTGCCGCAGGAATTCAGGCCGTTCGTGAAAGATGGCCGCAGCAAGCTCGGCATCATCAACGGCTACGCGATCGACGTGCCGAACCGGCTCCTGAAAACGCTCGCCGCCAATCCGAACGTGGTCCAGTTCCACGTCGATCGGCCGCTGTTCAAACAGAACCTGCGCACCTCTGTCACGACCGGTTCGCGCGCGCTTCAGCAGGCCCTCGGCATCACCGGCGCCGGCGTTGGCGTTGCGGTCATCGACTCCGGCATCGCGACGTGGCACGACGATCTCACCAATCGATCGACCCGCGTTTATCCGTACGGCAATCAGCGCGTCGCGGCGTTCGTCGATTTCGTGAACGGCCGCACGATGCCGTACGACGACGATGGGCACGGGACGCATGTGGCGGGCGTGATCGCGGGCAACGGGTACGACTCGAGCGGCCAGAAAGCGGGCATGGCGCCCGATGCGAGTCTCGTCTCGCTGAAGGTGCTCGACGCGAACGGCCAGGGCACGATCCGCAACATCATCGCTGCGCTCGATTGGGTGCTCGCGAACCGGACCACCTACAACATCCGCATCGTTAACCTGTCGGTCAGCGCCAACGTCACCGAGTCGTACTGGACCGATCCGCTCACGCTCGCTGCGAAGCGTCTGGTCGACGCGGGGGTCGTCGTCGTCGCGGCCGCCGGCAACCGCGGCAGAAACGCGAGCGGGCAGCCGCAGTACGGCGGCATCGGCGCCCCGGCGAATGCGCCGTGGGTGCTCACGGTCGGCGCGTCGAGCACGAACGGCACGACGATGCGCGCCGACGATACGATGGCGTCGTTCAGCTCGCGAGGGCCGACGTATCTCGATTGGGCGGCGAAGCCGGATCTCGTCGCGCCCGGCGTCGGCACCGTTTCGATGGCTGCGGCCGGCAGCACGCTCGTCAGCTTGAATTTGAAGTCGCTCGTCGCCGGCACGATCTCCACGAGCTCGGCGCCGTATCTGAGCCTGAGCGGAACGAGCATGGCCGCGCCGGTCGTCTCCGGAGTCGTCGCGCAGATGCTGCAGGTGAATCCCGCGCTCACACCCAATGCGGTGAAGGCGATTCTGCAATACACGTCGCAGGCGTACCAGGGCTACGACGCGCTCACCGAAGGCGCAGGATTCCTGAACGCAATCGGTGCCGTGAGGCTCGCGCAGTTTTTTGCGACCGCCAAGGCTGGCGCTAAAGCGCCAACGCAGGGCATGTGGAGCAAGCACGTCATCTGGGGCAACCACCTGCTGAGCGGCGGCTTCCTGCTGCCGTCCGCCAATGCGTGGAGCGTCGGGACCACGTGGGGCGCCGTCCAGACCGCCGATGGCACCGACAACATCGTGTGGGGCACGAGCTGCAGCGACGCGACCTGCGCGAACGTGGTCTGGGACACGGCAACTGGTCCCGACAACATCGTGTGGGGAACGGCCTGCCTCGATAAGACGTGCACGAACATCGTCTGGGGCACGGCCGCCGGCGACGACAACATCGTCTGGGGAACGGATTGCGGCGGCGACGACTGCGACAGCGTTGTGTGGGGGACGGCCGACGGGGCCGACAACATCGTTTGGGGCACCGCCAGCGGCACCGACAACATCGTGTGGGGGACAGCGGACGGGACGGACAACATCGTCTGGGGCACCGCGAGCGGCGACGACAACATCGTGTGGGGCACCGCCGATGGCACGGACAACATCGTCTGGGGCACCGCTGATGGCACGGACAACATCGTGTGGGGAACGCTGGTCCCAAGCAGTCTATCCACGTGGACGACGACGACCGGCGATGTGTCGCCAGCGTGGACGTGGCTGATGACGCTCACGGATGAACAGGTATTCGCGATTTTGAATCCGGTATCGACGCTGCCCAAGCTGAAAACGAAGACCGGCGGCCTCCTCGGAGGAACCTTCTAGCCATGGAAAAGATGCCTTATCGCGACAGCGTGAGCGCAGCAGTGATCACGGCCGAGCGCGGCGCGGTCGTCAAAAGCGACTGGCAGCGCGCGTTGCCGGTGCTCGCGGGTCACCAGGTGCTTCTCCGTGAGCTGCGCGCGACCGACGCGCCGTCGCTTCTCGCCATGCTGACAGCGGCCGAAGTCTCACGATTCATTTCGCCGCCTCCGACGACGGTTGCCGGGTTCGAGCGATTCATCGCCTGGACGCACTCGCAGCGGACCGTGGGCGCGTACGCGTGCTTCGCGGTCACGCTGAAGGGGTTCGACACGGCAATCGGCATTTTCCAGATCCGGCAGCTCGAATCGGAATTCACGACGGCCGAATGGGGGTTCGCGATCGGCTCGGCTTTCTGGGGCAGCGGCGTTTTTCAGGAAGGGGCGGACCTCGTCCTGAAATTCGCGTTCGACACGCTCGGTGTGCACCGGCTCGAGGCGCGCGCGGCGGTTGCAAACGGCCGCGGCAACGGTGCGCTGCTCAAGATGGGTGCGGTGCAGGAGGGCATCCTGCACAAGTCGTTCTTCAACAACGGCACCTATGTCGACCAGGTGCTCTACGCGATCATCGAGGAAGACTGGCGCGCGAAGCGTCCCGCGAGATGGCCCGCGCTCGTCGCGGCCCGCGTGCACTGACGCGGCCGCTCGGCTGAAGCCTCGCGCTACATCTCGTTCGGCTGAAGCCTCGCGCTACATCTCGTTCGGCTGAAGCCTCGCGCTACATCTCGCTCGGCTGAGCCTCGTGCTACTTCTTCGGTACGGCGACAGCGGCGCCGTCCGGCACCCGCCGATCGCTTCCACCCTCGAGCAGCCCTTCCTTCGTATTGTTGATGATCACCTGCGCGACGCCTTGTGCACCGCCGGCGACGAGCGTGTGGCCGCGCCGTTCGAGCTCGGCGGCGGTGTCCGGCGAAAAGCCGTTGCGCTCGAATGAAATGCGATCCGGCAGCCACTGATGATGGAAGCGTGGTGCGTCCACCGCCTCCTGCGCGTTCATGCCGAAGTCGACCACGTCGAGGATCGTTTCCAGAACCGTATTGATGATGGTGCGGCCGCCCGGGCTGCCCGTCACCATGAACAGCGTGCCGTCCTTCGCCAGAATCGTCGGCGTCATGCTCGATAGCATCCGCTTCTGCGGCGCCGCGAGATTCGGCTCGGTGCCAATCAGCCCTTCAGCAGTCGTGAGGCCTGGGCCTGCGTTGAAATCGCCCATTTCGTTGTTCAGCAGGAAGCCGGCGCCCGGCACCACGATCTTCACACCGTAGCCTTGTTCAAGCGTGTACGTGAGCGACACGGCATTGCGATCGCCGTCGACGACCGAGATGTGCGTCGTTTCCTCGCTCTCGTGCGGCCACTCGAAGCTGGTCGGCGAAGCCTTCACCGTGTGGTCGCGCGAAATCGTGGCTCGCAGCTCCGTCGCGTACTCCTTCGACATCAGTCGTCCGAGCGGCATGTCGTGGTTGAAATCGGGGTCGCCCAGATAGTGCGCGCGGTCCGAGAACGCGCGCTTCATCGACTCCGCGACGAGATGAATTTCGCTGGCGCCGCCGAATCCCATCTTCGACAGATCGTAGCCTTCGAGCACGTTGAGCATCTCGATTAACGCGACGCCTCCCGAGCTCGGCGGCGGCATCGATACGATGTCGTAACCACGATACGAGCCTTTCACCGGCACGCGCCGGACGGCCTTGTAGTTCTTCAGGTCTCCACGAGTGATGAGCCCGCCGTGCGCGGCCATTTCGCGTTCCAGCGCGAGCGCGGTATCGCCTTCGTAGAAGCCAGCCGGTCCCTCGGCTGCGATTTTCTCCAGCGTGCGCGCGAGATCCGGCTGCTTCAGCGTGTCGCCCGGCTCGTACGGCGCGCCGTTCTTCGAAAACTGCGCCAGCGAAGCTGGATACTTTTCGAATGCGCGCAGCTCGCTCTTCAGCGAGCGCGCCAGCCCGTCGCTGACGGGGAATCCCTCTCGCGCGAGCGAGACGGCCGGCTCGACGAGCCGCTTCCACGGCAGTTTGCCTTGCTCCTTCCACGCGAGATGCAGGCCCGCCACAGTGCCGGGCACGCCGACGGCGAGATAGCTGTTGTGGTGAAGCTCCGCGTTGTACTTGCCGTCTTTCAGGAACATCGTCGGGGACGATTTTGCCGGCGCCGTCTTCCCGGAAATCGTACGCGACCGGCTCGCCGCTGCCTGGTCGATACACCAGAAAACCGCCGCCGCCAATGTTGCCGGCCGTCGGATGTACCACGGCCAGCGCGAACGCCGTCGCCACCACCGCATCGACAGCGCTGCCGCCATCGCGAATCGCGTCAGCGCCGATTTTCGACGCGAGCTCGTTCTGCGACGCGACCATCCCGCGCTGTGCCCGCGTCGGCACCGCGGTCGCGTGAATCGTGACCGTGAGCGCCAGGAGCGTAAGGCCGAAGAGCAATCGCTTCATGCCCGGATTATACGGTCTTGCGCTTCCATGTGCCGCGTCTGAACGCGATCGCGCTGATCACGGCCATGACGGAGCCTGCGAGCGCAATCGCCCAGAAAACGCCGTCAGGACCGAGACTTGTGAAATGCGCCAGCCCATAGGCAGCCGGGATCTGGAACAGCCAGAAACAGAACAGATTGATCACCGTCGGCGTCGTCGTGTCGCCGGCTCCGTTGAACGACTGCGTCAGGACGTAACCGGGCGCGTAGAACACGAATCCCGCCGAAATGATCCGCAAGCCGCGGACCGCGATCGGCGCGACAGCCGGATCGGTCGTGAACAGGCCAATCAGCGGCGTCGCGAATACTTCGAATACCAGTTCCATCGCACCGAGCAGAGCGACGTTCAGCAGGCACGCACGCCACACCGACGCCTCAGCACGCTCGGGCTGCGCCGCGCCGAGGTTCTGACCGACGAGCGTGGCGGCCGCATTCGACAGGCCCCACGACGGCAGGAGCGCGAATATCACGAGCCGAATGGCGATCGTGTTCGCGGCCAGCGCGTCGCTGCCGAAAGAGGCGACGATGCGGACGACGGCGATCCAGCTGGTGGTTGCAATCAGCCACTGGAACACCGCGCTGCCCGAGAGCCGCAGCATGTTCAGCATCACCCGCGGATCGAGCTTGAGGTGCCGGCGGCGAACGACGACGTGGCCGGTCCCACGTGACAGCAGCCACAACTGCGCAATCACGCCGAGGCTTCGTCCCGTCGTCGTCGCAACCGCTGCACCGGTGACGCCGAGTCGCGGAAACGGGCCGAGGCCGAAAATCAGGCACGGATCCAGGACGATGTTGATTGCGTTCGCGAGCCAGAGGATTCGCATCGCGGCCGCCGCGTCGCCGGCGCCGCGGAAGACGCCGTTGATCAGGAAGAGCATCAGGATGGCGCCGTTCGCACCGAGCACGATGACGGCAAACGACGCGTTCGCCAGCACGCCAGGCGTTGCGCCCATCGCGACGAGGAGCGGCCGCGCGAACATTGCGCCGTAGAGGCCGACGGGCACCGCCACCGCGATGCCTATCGCGATTGCCTGAACGGCAGCCGTCGCCGCTCCGTCGGCGTCGCCCTCTCCGACGCGGCGCGAGACCGTTGCCATAGCACCGACGGTAAGGCCGCCGGCGACGGCATAGATGATCGTGAGCATCGACTCGGTCAGCCCGACGGTGGCTACGGCGTCGGCCCCGAGTCGCGAAACGAAGAACACGTCGACGACGGCGAAGACCGACTCGAGCACCAGCTCCAGCACCATCGGGATCGCCAGGAGCAGCACGGCGCGGCCGATCGGCCCGGCTGTGTACGTGCGATGCGAGCCGGACAGCGACTCGCCGATGGCGGACCAGACGCTGTCTGATTCAACCGACGTCACGAACTGTGGTCGGTCTTCTTACGGCTTATACGCGATCGCGTCGATCTCGACGCGCAGGCCGTCGTGCGGAAGCTTCGACACCTGCACCGTCGTACGGGCAGGGCGATGATCGCCGAACATGCGTTCGTAGACGGCGTTCATCTTCCTGAACTCGTTCATGTCGGTGAGAAACACGCCGCAGCGCAGCACGTGCTGCAGGCTCGATCCACCGGCTTCGAGGATCGCCTGCACGTTCTTCAAGCACTGCTCGGTCTGCCGTTCGATGTTGTCGGCGACGATGTGTCCGGTGGCTGGATCGGTGGCGCCTTGCCCCGAGACGAATATCAGCCGCTCGAAGCCCATGCCCGGCGAGTACGGCCCGACAGGCGCAGGAAGGTTCGCGGCGGTGATGGAGCGATGTCGTGAGCTGTCAGTCATGATTCAAATATGTGTCAGCCGCGTTCGATCGGTCGCGCAGGATCAGACGACCATTCGCTCCATGATCCCGCATACAGCTTCGCGCCGTGGAAGCCGGCATGTTCGAGCGCCAGGAGATTGTGGCAGGCGGTCACGCCGGATACCGCAGTAGCAGACGAGGTGATCGATCGGCACGCCGCTGACGCTGCGAGTCGCAACGCCGAGCGACAGCTCTTGTGTCGACTTGAACGTGCCGTCCTCGGCCACGTTCGACTTGAAGAAGTGGTTCGCGGCACCTGGAATGTGCCCGGGGACTTTGTCGATCGGCTCGACGTCGCCGCGAAAGCGCTCGGGCGCGCGCGCGTCGAGCAGGCGCCAGTCCGGATTTCGGAAAATCTGCGCCACGTCGCTGGCCTGAACCGTCATGTCGCTCTTCGGCGCGCCAGCGAATCGCCGCTCCTGCCGCCGCTCTCGCCCGGTCGCCGTCACGCGGCCTTCGGCGGTCCACTTCGCGAACCCGCCATCGAGCACGGCCACATCGTCGTGTCCGAGCCACCGCAACAGCCACCACAACCTGCTCGCGAACATGCCGTTGTCCTGATCGTACGCGACCACCTGAATCCCGTTCGCGATGCCGAGCCGCCCAAGCGCGCGCGCGAGAGTACGCTGGGTCGGGCAGCGGGTGCCGTCCGTTGAGCCCTGTTTTCGCACCTGAGAGATCGCGATCGAGATGCGCGTACCCAGCGCCCGGAATGTGCCCCGCTTCGTACGCGCGCTCACCCCAACTCGGGTCCGCCAGTTCGAATCGGCAGTCGACGACCACGCAAGCTGGATCGCGAGAGATGCGCGCTCAGCGCGTCGGTGCCGATGAGTGTTCGGTATGACAAGTCGACCTTCTGCCTTTTGCTTTTTGCCTTTTTACTTCTTGTAATCCGTCCGCCCTTCATCACCAGCTTCACGCGGCGCACGGCTGAAATGTCCTTCGTCGGATCGCCGTCGAATGCGACGAGGTCGGCGAAGAGGCCCGGCTTCACCGCGCCGATCTGATTCTCCATGCGCAGAACGGCGGCGGCAGTCGAGGTTGCCGCCTTCATTGCGCTCACGGTCGGCATGCCGTAGCTCACCATCGCCTCGAGCTCGCGGGCGTTGTCGCCGTGCGGGAACGTGCCGACGTCGCTGCCGTTGATGATCGTGACGCCGGCATCCATCGCCGCTTTGAAGCTGGCGCGTTTGTGCGCGGCCGCTGGCGTGTCCGGTCCGGTCGGCGGCCAGACGTTCGACCCGGCCGTGATCGTCGGACAAAGCGCGACGTTCTGTTCCGCCATCAGCTTGAATACCTCTGGCGTGCCTTCGCCGCCGTGCTCGATCGTTGCGACGCCGGCGAGCGCCGCACGCCGCATGCCTTCGGCCGTGTTGGAGTGAACCGCGACCGGCACGCCGGCGCTCGCGGCGGTTTCCACCGCCAGCTTCATCTCGTCGAGCGAGAAGGTGGGATGCGATCCTGGCAACGGGCCGAAGCGATAGTCGCCGTACAGCTTGATCCAGTCCGCACCGCGGCCGATCTGATCGCGTACGACGCGCATGAGGCTGTCGATGCCGTCGGCTTCCTCTGCGCCTTGCGGCACGTTCCACTCGGGGATGAACTTCGGCTGATAGCTACCGGTCGCGACGATCGCGCGCGTCGACGCAAGGATGCGCGGACCGGGAACGATGCCCTGGTTCACCGCCTGGCGGAGCTCGACGTCGGCATACCCGGCGCCTTCGGTGCCGAGATCGCGAACGGTCGTGAACCCGGCCATCAGCGTCGCACGCAGATGATTCGTGGCTCGCGCGACACGCAGCGCGAGCCCTTCGCGCGAGACCTGATCGGTCCAGGACGTCTCGCTGTAGGCGTGGAGCAGAATGTGCGAGTGTCCTTCGACTAGACCCGGCGTCAGCGTCGTGCCCGGCAGATCGATGTCGGTCGCGCCCGCGGCTGCCATGCCGCTTGCGGGCCCGACGGCATCGATGCGCTCGCCTTTTACACGAACCGCCCACCCTTCATGCATCGTCTCGCCGTCCCAGACACGAGCGGGCCGGAGCACGGTGACTTCGGCGCTGGCGTTCTCGCGGCTCCTCTGGCTCTGCGCCGCGCCGCTGAAGGACAGGCAAGTGACAAGAACGGCGGCGGCCGCCGCTGAGCGTTTGATCATGCGACGGATTATAGTCAGCATTGCTTACTTTCTCGCGGGGCCCCACCCCCGCTCGTTGCCGTCGCTTACGCTCCGGATCGTGACTCGTGGCGTCGTTGCTGCTTAGTCAGTGCCCCGGGGCTCGCTTCCAGCTCGATGAAAGAGCCTCCGGTCATGCCAGAGGCCGTGAGACGACGGACCGATCGGCTGAGCGCGGCGACGTTCTGTTCTGAATACACCGAGCGCTGCGGCGCGAAGGTGTTATCGAGCGGGGGTGGGGCCCCGCGAGAACTAAGAGAAATTAGTCCGAGAGATTCTAACCATCCGAATGCTACTAACAGACAAAGATCGCGCAATGTTGTCCGGCGAGCACGGACCGGCCGCCGCGCTCGCGATGTCGATTCTCGTGCGCATGGCCGACGTGTACGACGCCGCGTCGCTGATGGACATCTCGCAGGCGCACATCGACAGCACGATCTACCTCGGTGACGCGACGCTCGAATTTGCCGAGCGGCTGGTGTCGCTTGGCGCGAAGGTGGCGGTACCCACAAGTCTCAACGTGAGCGGCGTCGACGAGTGCGGCTGGAAGGACTGGTCCGTCACCGCCGGAGTGGGCGGCGAAGGCCGCGCGTCAGATGCTCGCGTACGAAAAGATGGGTACGGTGCCGACCTGGACGTGCGCACCGTACCAGACGTCGATGCGGCCGTCGTTCGGGCAGCAGATCGCCTGGGGGGAATCGAATGCGATCGCCTTTGCGAATTCGGTCATCGGCGCCCGGACCGAGCGCTACCCCGATCTGCTCGATATCTGCTGCGCGATCACGGGGCGTGTTCCGGCCGTCGGGCTCCACCTCACCGAAAACCGTGCGGGTCAGATATTGTTTCGTCTGGTCGACGTTCCTCTCGCGCTGCAGCAGGACGACCAGTTCTTCGCCGTCCTCGGCCACTACATCGGCCGGCTCGCGGAAGAAAGCATCCCGGTGATCGACGGCATTCTCGTCCAGCCGCCGGAAGATCAGCTGAAGGCGTTTTCGGCTGCGGTCGCTTCGTCGGGTCGCGTGGCGCTCTTCCACATGGTCGGCGTCACACCCGAGGCGCCGACGCTCGACGCAGCGTTCCAGGGCCGCGCGCCGCAATCGACGCGCGACATCTCGGTGGCCGATCTCCGCGCCGCGCGCCGTGAGCTGACGACCGCCGACGGCAACGAGCTCGACATGGTGATCCTCGGCAGCCCGCACTTCTCAGTGGCCGAATTCAAGCTGCTCGCGCCGCTCGTGGCCGGGCAGCGCGCGCACGAGCGCGTGAAGTTTCTCGTCACATCCAGCCGCTTGATGAAAGAGCTCGCCGAGGAGGCGGGCGTGCTGGCGCCGATCGTTGCGTTCGGCGCGCAGGTGACGCTCGACACATGCATCCTCGCATCGCCGATGCTGCCGCCGTCGATCAAAACGCTGATGACCAACTCGGCGAAGTACGCCTATTACGCGCCGTCGCTCCTCAACACGCGCGTGACGTTCGGCAGCCTCGCCGATTGCGTGCGGTCAGCGGTGGAAGGACGGGTCGTGCGCGACGACTCGGTATGGCAGGCGGCATGAAAGGCCGTCCGATTGTGCCGGGCGACGCCGAAGGCGACGCGCTCGTCACGGGCGAGCCGCTGTCGTTCTGGGGCGGCTTCGACTTTCGTACCGGCGACATCATCGACAAGCACCACCCGCTCGCGGGCGTCCGCGCCGCCGGCCGCATTCTCGCCGTTCCTTTCAGCAAGGGCTCGTCCACGACGACCGCCGTGCTGCTCGAGGCGGTGCGCGCGGGAACGGCGCCGGCCGCGATGCTCACGACCGGCGCGGATGCGTTTTTCGCGCTCGCGTCCATCGTGGCCGGCGTGATGTATGGCAAATCGTTTCCGGTGATCGCGCTCGATTCATCCGATTTCGCCGCTCTGCAGTCCGGTGTCCGCCTCATCGTCGCGCGCGACGGAACCGTGCGCGTGGCGTGAGTTACCATGTGAAAGATTCAGCCTGGGGACGATGAGCACACCAGCGCAACTGGAGAGGCAGCGGGGCATCGCCCGGCGATTGGGCGCCTTCGTCGCCGAGCGGCACCCGTTCGTGCTCGCGGACGCGCTCGAGGCGTTCGACGTCGCAGCCGGTACCGGCGCGCCGCACGACGAAGCCGGCATCGAGGCGCTGCGTCCCGCATTCAGGCGCGAGCTCACACGCCGGCTGCGCGCGCGCCCGCGCATCGTCTCTGCCTGAGACGACGCCGCGGACGACGGCGGCGCAGCGGTTCGATCAGGCGTATGCAGAGGTGGTCGAGGCGTGCGACGGATTCCTGCGCCGCGAAGCGATCGAGGCGTCGCTCACCGCCGACGAACGCCGCGAGATCCTGCGCGGCATGCTGCTCACGCGCGCCACCGACAATCGGCTCAAGACATTTTTCATCGGCGGCGACGTCCGTTACGGCAGCGCGGCGTTCCAGGGCAAAGGCTTTCGCTCGCTCGGTCAGGAAGCGATCTATGCCGCCGCGATCCGGCTGCGTCGCGGCGCCGAGTATCGCGGCACGCTGGCGATGGCGGCTGGCGCGGCGACGTCGTCGCGCCGGTGATCCGCGACCTCGGCGCGACGCTGGCCATGCGGCCCGAGCCCGAAACGGTGCGCATGGTGCTCAACGCGCAGATGGGCAAGGTCGGCGCGCCGCTCGACGGCAAGGATCTGCACATCGGCGACTTCGAGTGGGGCATTCTTCCGCCTGCCGCGCCGCTGACGACGGCGACGCTGACGATGGCCGGCATGGCGATGGCGTTCTGGCGCGAGAAGTCGGGGCGCGTGGCCGTGTCGTTCATCGGCGAGGGCGGATCGTCGCTCGGCGAATGGCACGAGGCGATCAACCTGTGCGCCGCGCGGAAGCTGCCGGCGGTGTTCTGCGTCGAGAACAATCAGACCGCGCTGTCGACGCCGGTCTCCGAGCAGTCGGCCGCCCGCGTGTTCGCCGACAAGGCCATCGGCTACGGCATCCCGGGAATCACGATCGACGGCACCGATCCGGATCGCGATCGCCGCGGCGTTCACGTGGGCCGTCGAGCGCGCGCGCGCCGGCGAGGGACCCGCGCTCATCGAGCTCGTCGCCATGCGCATGTGCGGCCATGCCCATCACGACGACATGCTGTATCGTCGGCAAAGACACCGCGCCGTCGTGGCAGTATCCGCCGCTGACCGATCAGGGCTACGCGAACCGCGAGCTCTACGAGTACTGGGCGGCGCGCGATCCGATTCCGTCATACGCCGCGACGCTCGAACGCGACGGCGTGATCGGCGCGGGCGATCTCGATCGCTTCAAGCAGGAGGCCGAGGCGATCGTCGAGGCGCAGGCGCGCGCGGTGATCGATGCGCCATGGCCTGATGGCGCGAACGCGGGCGTCGGCGTGTTCGCCAACGAGCCGCCGCGCATGCACGTCGAAGTGCTGGACCCGGAGGTCCGGCTGACATCGGAGCGCCCCGCGAGCGTTGTCCGCTTCCGGCAGTCGATGCCGGGCCGCCGTTCGATCCGAAAGGACGCACGTTCCTCGAAGCGGTGATGCTCGGCGTCGGCGACGCGCTGCGCGCCGATCCGCGTGTGTTCGTCTACGGCGAGGACGTCGGCGGCAACTACGGCAATGCGTTTCTGCTGCTGCGGCCGCTGCTCAAGGAATTCGGCGACCGCATCATCAACTCGCCGCTCGCCGAAGGCGCGGTGCTCGGCGTGTGCGTCGGCGCGGCGCTCGCCGGCCAGCGGCCGATCGGCGAGATTCAGTTCAACGATTTCGTCGCGACCGGCTTCAATCAGCTGGTCAACAACGCCGCGAAGATCCGCTACCGCTGGGGCGGCGACGTGCCGATGGTCGTGCGGATGCCGTGGGGCGGGCTGCGCCACGCAGGGCCGTACCACTCGCAGAACACCGAGCCGTGGTTCTATCGTACCGCCGGCCTGAAGATCGTCGTTCCCTCGACGCCGCACGATGCGCGCGCGCTGATGGCGTCAGCCGTCGCCGATCCCGATCCGGTTCTCTACTACGAGCACATCGCGCTCTATCGCGATCCGCGAATCAAGCAGGTGCTCGCGGATGCGGCGCCGGCGCCGATCCCGCTCGGGAAAGCCGCTCTTCGCCGCGCGGGGCGCGATCTCGCGATCGTTTCGTACGGCGCGTTCGTGCACGTCGCGATGCGTATCGCCGAGCGGCTCGCGAAGGACGGCATCGAGGCGAGCGTGCTCGACCTGCGCACGCTGGTGCCGCTCGACCACGCGGCCCTGCTCGCCGTCGCGCGGCAGTGCCATCGGGTGCTGATCATCCACGAGGATTCGCGGACCGGCGGCATCGGCGAGAGCCTTGCCGCGACGATTCAGGAAGTCGGCCTTCGAATATCTCGACGCGCCTGTGCGTATCGTCGGCGCGCTCGACACGCCGGTGCCGTACTCGCCGCCGCTCGAGGAATTCTATTTGCCGAGCGAGGCGCAGATCGAGCGCGCGGCGCGGCTGCTCGTCGAGTACTGACGCCACGCTCGGCTAAAGCCTCGCGCTACATTGAACCTCGCGCTACATCGAGCCTCGCGCTACATCAAACCCCGCGCGTAACTATGTTGCTGGCACGGTGAGCCAGCGCTGCCACCATTTCAGCTCTTCGTAATAACGGTGCACGGTGTTCCATGCGCTCCAGCCGCCGTGGTACGAATCGGGGTAGCGCACCATCCGAGCGGGCACGCGCAGCTTTCTGAGCGCCGTGTACATCTGCTCGGCTTCTTCGATCGGCACGCGGGCGTCGGATTCGCCGTCGATGAAGAGCGTCGGGGTCTTCACGTTCTTCACGTACTCGATCGGCGACTGCGCGCGCAGCACTTCGTGCGCTTTGGGATCCCACGGCGGTCCGAGGAATTCGCTCTCTTTCGTCCGCGGAATGTCGGACGTGCCGTAGTCGCTGATCCAGTTGGAGATGCCCGCGCCGGAAATCGCCGCCGCGAACCGCGTCGTGTGGCCAATCGCCCAGTTGGTGAGGAAGCCCCCGTACGAATAGCCGGTGACCCCAAGCCTCTTGTCGTCGACGCGGTAATGCGCCCGCGCGTAGTCGACGCCCGCCATCACGTCCTCGAAGTCGCGGTTGCCCCAGCCGCCCCATGTCGCCCACAGGAATTTCTCGCCGTAGTTAGTCGAGCCGCGCGGATTCGTATAGACGACCAGATAGCCATTCGCCGCGAACAGCTGATGCTCGAAAGTGAAATCGTTTCCGTACGCGCCATGCGGACCGCCGTGCATTGCCAGAATGAGCGGCCAGCTGCGCGATGAGTCGTAGCCGCGGGGCTCGAGCACCCAGCCTTCGATGGGCGTGCCGTCCTTGCTGGTGTACTGAATCCGCTCGGCCGGCGAAAGTTCGGTGTCCTTCGCGAGTTGTTCATTGAACGTCGTGAGACGTTTCTCGCCGTGGCCGTCGATGCCGGAGACGAACAGCTCGTCGGGATGCGCGCTGTCGTTGCCCGTATACGCCATGGCGTCCCAACGCGCCGACGGCGAGAAGCCTGCGAGGTGACGATCGCCCTGGGTAATTTGTTCGACGGTGTTCGTTCGGCTGAGGCCGGACGCGACCTTGGTTGGGGGCTGAACATCTGCGCGAAACAGATGACTGTTGCCGCCGATGCCGCCGGTGAAATACACGAACCGCCCGTCGGGACTCCATCCGGGCGCGCCGGGCAGCAGATCCCAGTCGGCCGTTAGATTCCGGGGCGCGCCGCCCTCAGCGGCGAAGGCGACGACGTCGACCGGGGCGCCGTGATTTTGCTTCGACGCGATGACGGCGCTCAAACCGAGCTCGCGCCGCACGGCGATCGTCTTGCCATCCGGCGACCATGCCGGCGAATTGTGGTCGTACCCGTCGTTCGTGAGCCGGGCGATTGTGCCGGCAGTCGTGACGGTCCACAAATCGGCGCGGCCATAAACGTATTCGTCGCGCTCAAACTCGTTTGCGGTAAAGGCGAGCGCGTCGCTGTCGGGCCGCCACGTCGCTCCGCTGACGTTCACTTTCATGCTGGTAAGCGCCTTCGGCTCGCCGCCGTCGCGCGCGACGATGAACAGCCCCTCGGGCGGCGTAGCCTTCGGGTCGCGCGGATCCGGCAGATAACCGCGTTGGTCGAAGCGGTAATTAAGCCACTCGTACGCCTTACCCTTGAATCGTTCGTTGATCGTTTTCTCGGCATCGCTCGCGTAATGTGCCGGTGCGAGCTTTTCAACGCGCCGAGTGAATGCGATCCACTTGTTGTCCGGACTGAAAATCGGCAACCCCCCGACGCCTCGAATGTGGAACGCCGGATCGTCGACGCGATCGCCTCTCACAAACCAAATCGTGTCGCCGTCATCGTCGGAAGACGAGGCCGGCGCTCCGCGCTGGCGTGCTGAGAACGCGAGAAGCGCGCCATCCGGGCTCCAGCGCGGCGCCGAGGCGTTCAGCGTTGGAGCAGACACTCGGCGCGGGGGCGTGCTGCCGTCGGCGGCCGCAAGCCAGAGCTCGCTTTGACGGCGGTTCTCAGCTTCCACAATCGAGGTTCGGAGGAATGCGACCCAGCGGCCATTGGGCGACATTGCCGGCGACTGCACGGTCACGAGCCGGTAGTAGTCCTCGACCGCAAGCGGCCGCGAGCTCGCCTGGCCTGGTGCCATGACGCCGGCGGCAGCCAAGAAGATCGTTCCCGCCCTGACGAAGCGTGTGCGGATCATCGCCGTCCTCCTGAAGACATGCTCGGGCGGACACTACCATGGAGCCGGCTCAGGCGAACATCGCGGCCCGAAACGCGTCTAAGGGCCGTATGGACACTCTCGGGCAGGATGTGCGCTACGCGCTTCGAACGCTGTTTGCAAATCCGGGCTTTGCGGCGCTGACCATCCTCTGCCTGGCGCTTGGCATCGGCGTCAACAGCACCATTTTCAGCGTCGTGGATACCGTGGCCATTCGCCCGCTGCCGTTTGCGCACCCCGACGAGCTCGTGGCGCTCCACACGACGCACAAGGCGAACGGCGTGGATTCCGGGGGAACGTCGTATCTCGACCTTCAGGACTGGAAGGCGCGGACCCACGCCTTTGCCGATATCGCGTCGGTGGCCGGCCGGAGCCTCACGCTCGCAGATCAGGGCGAGGAGCCCGAGCGCTTCCTCGGCGCGACAGTTTCCTGGAATCTCTTTCCGGTGATTGGTGTACAGCCGATTCTCGGGCGGCAGTTCAGGGCGGAGGAAGACGCGGTCGGCGCGGCGCACGTCGTGATGCTGAGCCACGGCGTATGGCAGCGGCGCTACGCGGGCGATCCCTCGATCGTCGGCCGCACGATTACCGTCAACGGCGATCCGCATACGGTCGTCGGCGTCATGCCGCCGCGGTTTCAGTTTCCCGAGCGCGCGCAGTTGTGGATCCCGCAAATGCCGATCGAGTACGCCGGCACACGCGCCGACCGCAACATGTCGGTGATAGCTCGAATGAAGCCGGGTGTCGCGTTCGAGCAGGCACGGCTCGACATTGTTGCCGTGGGCGACCACCTTGCCGTCGAACATCGCGAAGATCAGGGCTGGGGCGCCACGGCGAAAGCACTCCGCGACGATCTGATGCCAGCCGATATTCGGCTCGTCGTGTTCACGATGATGGGCGCGGTCATGCTCGTGCTGATGATCGCGTGCGCCAACGTCGCGAATCTGCTGCTCGCGCGCGCCACGGTGAGGCAGCGCGAGATGTCGGTTCGCGCCGCGCTCGGCGCGGGGCGATCGCGCATCATCCGCCAGCTGCTCACCGAGAGCCTGCTGATTGCGTTCGCCAGCGCGCCGCTCGGCGTGGCGATCGCGTACGTGGGGCTGCAGTGGTTGACCGCGTCGATTCCACCGCAAAACCAGGCGCCGTATTACATCGACTGGAGCATGAATCCGCGAATCGTTATCTACACGGGATTGATCGCCGCGTTCACCGGCATTGTTTTTGGCCTCGCTCCAGCCCTCCAGGCCGCCCGTACGAATCTGCAGGAATCGCTGAAGGACGGGGGACGGGGCGCCGGCGGCAGCGCGCATCGCAACCGGCTGCGCAGCGTGCTCGTCGTCGCCGAGGTCGCGCTCTCGCTGGTGCTGCTCGTCGGGGCCTCGCTCTTCGTGCGCAGCTTCGTGAACATGCAGGCGTCGCGCGCCGGTCTGGAAACCGCGGCGTTGATGCAATTGCGCTTCTACATGCCCGGCGACGCCTACGCCAAAGACGATGCGATGGTGCGGCGCGTGGAAGACGTGGTGCGGCGAGTGGAGGCGCTGCCGGGTGTCAACGCCGCCTACGCGTCGAACATGGTGCCGTTCGACGGTGGCGGGGGCGGGTCGGCAGTGACGTCGGAGGGTGCGACGTTTGCGCCAGGCGAGGAGCCGAACACGATGTTGTTCGGCGTCACGCCGCATGTGTTCAAGACGCTGAATCTCCCGATTCTCGCCGGCCGCGATTTCACCGACGCGGACGAGGGCGGCAAGACGCCGGTCGCGATCGTCAACGGCGTACTCGCGCGCCGGCTGTGGCCCAATCGCACCGACATCGTCGGGCAGCGGCTTCGTCTGCTGTCTGAAAAAGACGGACAGTGGATCACGATCGTGGGCGTCGTCGGCGATTTCCGCCTGTTCACGGTGCAGGACGGCAAGCCGTCGCCTTACGTGTTCGTGTCGTATCCGCACAATGCGGCGCGCAACACGGGCCTGACGATTCGGACAGCCGGCGGCGCGCCCGGCTCGATCACCGCAGCCGTACGGCAGGAAATCAGAAAATCGGATCCGACGCTGCCGATCTTCAACGTGCAAACCGGCGAGGAGGCACGGATCAACAGCTTCTGGGAGTACCGGTTGTTCGGCTGGATGTTCTCGATCTTCGGCGTGGTGGCGCTCGTGCTCGCGTCGATCGGCGTGTACGGCGTTCTCTCGTACGCGGTCTCGCAGCGCACGCAGGAGATCGGTGTCCGTATGGCGCTCGGCGCCAGCCGCGGCAACGTCTTCGGTCTCGTCGTCTCGGACGGCGCGAAGCTCGCGGGCATAGGGATCGTGTGCGGGATCGTCGGCGCCGCCGGTGTCACCCGAGTGGTTAAGAGCCTGCTCTACAACGTCGGCGCCATGGATCCGCTCAGCTTCCTCGGCACGTCGCTCTTTCTGGCGATCGTGGCGCTCCTGGCGAGCTACGTACCGGCGTTGCGCGCGACGGGCGTCGATCCAATGGTCGCGTTGCGGTCGGAATGACAAGCGAGTGTCGGCGTGGGGCGGTGACGTTCTGTTCTTGATACGCCGAGCGCTGCGGCGCGAAGGCGTTATCGAGCGGGGGTGGGGCCCCGCGAGCAGTAATAAATGCAGGCCGAGCCGCGTCAACCTGTCACCGAGCGAGCGCGAAGCGCGAAGCGGACATATCGATCGACTGAGTTAGAGATAATGAGCTGAATGAGCAGCGTGTCGGCCGTCGTGTTCGATTTCGACGGCGTCATCCTCGACAGCGAAACTCCCGAGTTCGAGTCGCATCGTCTCATCTTCGAGCGCTGCGGGGCGACGTTGACGCCCGACGAGTGGTGCGATCAGATTGGCGTCTGGGTCGAAGGCCACCATGAGCGATGGCACGCGCGGCTCTGCGAGCTCGCGCCCGATGCGCCCGACTGGGCCTCGTTCGAAGCCGAGCGCCGCCGTCTGTTTGTGTCGCTCGTGTCGCGCGCGCCGATGCGCGGCATCGATCAACTCATCGACACGCTCGAGAGCGCCGGAATTCCGCTGGCGATCGCCTCCACGGCGCCGGCCGCGTGGGTGTCCGGCGCGGCCGAGCGTCTCGGCATCCACCACCGGTTTCGGACAATCGTCACGTGCGATGATGTCGAGCGGCGGAAGCCGGCGCCCGATGTCTACATCGAAGCGATGCGCCGCCTCGGCGCCGATCCTGCGCGGTCGATCGCGATCGAGGACTCCGCGCCGGGCGTTGCATCCGCCAAAGCGGCGGGGCTGGTGACCGTCGCGATTCCGCACTGGCTCACGGAGCGTCACGACCTGTCTTGCGCCGATGTTCGCGTGAGCCAGGCCGGAGAGTTGACGCTCGCGCTGCTCGAAAAGCTTGTCCTAAAATAGCCTGATACATGTCTGACGCACTCACGCCGACCGACACGCCACCGATCGACTTCATTCGGACGATCGTCGACGAAGACGTCGCTGCCGGCCGGCATGGCGGCCGCGTCGCGACACGGTTTCCGCCCGAGCCGAACGGCTATCTGCACATCGGACATGCGAAGTCTATCTGCCTGAACTTCGGCATCGCGGAGGAGCGCGGCGGCACATGCAACCTGCGCTTCGACGACACGAACCCGACGAAGGAAGAAACCGAATACGTCGATGCGATCAAGCAGGACGTGGCGTGGCTCGGTTTTACGTGGACCGCGGAGCTGTACGCGTCCGACTATTTCGAGCGTCTTTACGAGTTCGCCGTTGAGCTGATCCGCGCCGGGAAGGCTTACGTCGACAGCCTCAACGCCGAGGAGATGCGCGTGTACCGTGGCACGCTCACCGAGCCGGGAAAGGACAGTCCGTATCGCACCCGCAGCGTCGAGGAGAATCTCGATCTGTTTGCGCGGATGCGCGCCGGCGAGTTCCCCGACGGCGCCCACGTCCTGCGCGCGAAAATCGACATGGCCTCGCCGAACATCAACATGCGGGACCCGACGCTGTACCGCATCCGCCACACGTCCCATCATCGAACGGGCGACGCGTGGTCCATTTACCCGATGTACGACTTCGCGCACCCGCTCTCGGACGCGCTCGAGCACATCACGCATTCCCTCTGCACGCTCGAATACGAGGATCATCGGCCGCTGTACGACTGGCTCGTCGACAGCGTGATCGAAGGCGACAAGCCGCGGCAGTACGAATTCGCGCGCCTGAATCTGAATTACACCGTGATGAGCAAGCGGAAGCTGCTTCAGCTGGTGCAACAGCATCACGTGTCGGGCTGGGACGATCCGCGCATGCCGACGATTGCGGGTCTGCGCCGCCGCGGCTACACGCCCGAAGCGCTCCGCGATTTTTGCGGACGGATCGGCGTGGCGAAGAAAGAAAACGTCATCGACATGGCGCAGCTGGAGAACAGCATCCGCGAGGACCTGAATCGCCGCGCGCCGCGCGTGATGGCCGTGCTGCGTCCGATCAAAGTCGTGCTCACGAACTACCCGGAGGGCCAGGTCGAAGAGGTCGACGTCATCAACAATCCGGAGGATCTGTCGGCCGGAACACGCAGAGTGCCGTTCGCGCGCGAGCTCTACATCGAGCGCGACGATTTCCGCGAGAATCCGCCGAAGAAATTCTTCCGGTTGTCGCCAGGCAAAGAAGTCCGGCTGCGCTGCGCGTATTTCATCACGTGCACTGACGTGGTGAAGGACGATCGCGGCGAGATCATCGAGCTGCGCTGCACGTACGACCCGGCCACTCGCGGCGGCGATTCTCCTGACGGCCGGCGCGTGAAGGCGACTCTCCATTGGGTGGCCGCCGCGCACTCGATCGGCGGTGAAGTGCGCTTGTACGACCGCCTGTTCTCGAACGAAGATCCGGAGCGCGGGCGAGAAGGCGAGACGTTTCTGGACAACCTGAATCCGCATTCACTGGAAGTGCTGCGCGATTGCCGGCTCGAGCCGGGGCTCGCCGCTGCCGTCCCGGGCGCGCGCGTCCAGTTCGAACGGCTCGGCTACTTCTGCGTGGACACGGACTCGCGACCCGGCGCGCTCGTGTTCAACCGCACAGTATCGCTGCGCGACACGTGGGCAAAGATCGAGCAGCAGCATGCTCGCTGAGATCGCGCTCGCCGCGCTCAGCCTCGTCCACGTCGGCAAGCTCGACGTCCAGCAGATTCACAGCCGCGCCCTCGACGCGACCCGCACCGTGCGCGTGTGGACGCCGCCGAACCTTCGACGCGGCACCCGCTGCGACGTCCTGTATCTGAACGACGGTCAGAATCTGTTCGGCGATGGCGATCCCGATTCAGGCGGCGGCGGATGGCACGTCGACGAAGCGGCCGCCCGCCTCATCGCGGACCGCACCATCGCGCCGCTCATCGTCGTCGGCATCGACAACGGCGGCGATCGTGCGCGTGGCGTCGATTATCTGCCGGTGCCCGATCCATTCGAGGAGCACGCGGAACCCTCAGGCGCCGACCGTTACCTGTCCTTCGTCATCGACGAACTGATCCCGTGGGTCAACATGCGGTATCCGACGCGTGTTGGACCGGCGCACACCGGCTTCGGCGGCTCTTCATACGGCGCAGCCAGCGCGTTTTACGCCGCGCTCTCGCGTCCGGGCATGTTTGGCCGCCTTCTTCTCGAGAGTCCGTCGCTCGGCGTCGGAAACGGCGTGATGCTGGAGCGTGCGAAGACCTTTCACGCGTGGCCGCAGCGGATCGACGTCGGCATCGGCGAGTTGGAGGGACGCGGGCGTGCCGGCGCGGGACGAGGCACCTCCGCGGTCGATACCCTCTCCGACATCCTGAAGACCGACGGGCTTGGAGCCGATCGCCTGCGGGTGATCGTGCAGGACGGCGGGCGCCACAATGAGGAATCGTGGGCACTGCGATTCCCCGATGCGCTGGCGTTCCTTTTCAAGAACGAGCAGTGAACATCGACGAATTAAATCTTGCCGTCGAGGTAGCCGATTCGGGAACTCATCTTGCACCTCGGCCGCGCGTGGATGCTCGAGAACGCTGGCAAGCTCTTCAGACAAATCTCAACGTCGCCCGTGCTTCGCTCGAAGCCGGCGACCGCACGCGCGCGCTCGAGGCGGTCAATGCCGCCCTCGCGATCGATCCCGAATTTCTCGCGGCCCAATCGCTTCGCGATCGGATTCTGACGTGGACCGATCTTCCTGTAGCCGCGCCGTCGCCTTTACCTCTACCTGCTCCGATCGCTGCGCCGGCCCGACAGGTGTCCACGGCGCGACGTCCTCTGGTGTCCGCCGAAGGGTACGCGCGCTTCGAGGAGCGCGCGAAGCGCCGGCGCGTCGATAAGCGGATCGAAGCGGCCCGGCTGGCGATCGAACGACACAAGCTGCGCGATGCCGCCGCGGCGCTCGACGAAGTGATCGAGCTCGACCCGAATTCACCGGAGCTGGCGTCGCTGACGACCGCTTTCGACGAGCTGCGGCGATCGACGGTTCGGCTCCGACCGCGGGCCGTGGATTGCAGCGGCGGTTGTATTCGGCACGATCGTCCTGGCAGCGTCGTGGATCCAGGAGTCGCGCCTGCTCCAGTCGCGATCGCTCACCGCGGTCGCTCCGCTCGTCGCGACCAATACGCCGGAGCCGATCGTCGCCGAGCCGTCAGAACCGGATGTCGACGCGGTTCAGCCTCTTGCGACGACTGGCGAGCAATTCACTGACGAACGACCCGACGTCAAGACCCCCGAACCGATTGCGCGACCGATCGCGACAATGGCGACGAACGAGCCAGTTCCGCCTCCCTCGACGCCGCCGCAGCCGACGCGGACCGCGCAGATGGCTGCGGTGTCGCCCACTCCGCCGCCGCCAGCCCCACCGGCTTCGTCGCCGATCCAGGACATCACCGCACCGATGCCGGTTCCGCGCGCCGCCCCACCGGTTGCGCGCAACACAGCGGAGCCTCCCGCAGCAATGCCAGCAGTCGTCCCGGCCACGCCGGTAGCGCCACCAAACACCGACGAGCTACAGGTGAAGCAGGTGCTCCAGCGTTACCGCGTGGCATACGAAGGGCTCGACGCCGAGTCGGCCCAGGCCGTCTGGCCAGCCGTCAACCAGGTTGCGCTCGCGCGAGCCTTCGATGGTCTCGAGTCTCAGCGGCTCACCTTCGACGCGTGCAACGTCGACCTGCAGGGCAACCATGCCGTGGCGACGTGCCACGGAACCGCGCGCTACGTGCCGAAGATCGGCAGCCGCCAGCCGCGTATCGAGCCGCGTATCTGGAGCTTCGCGCTGAGAAAGATCGGTGCGGAGTGGAAGATCGACAACGCGCGTGCCGAACGCTGAGCGCTGGCGTTATCGACCGAAGGCGTAGTCCAACCCGACAAACGGAGTGAACGGGGCGGTCAGGCCGGCTTTCGTGAGCGGGATGCTGGCATTCGCCGCGAGCACCCACGTTTCGGAAAGATTCCATTTCACGCCGGGCACGACCGTAATGATGTGCATCCCGGACGATCCAGGTAACAGGCGGATCGTCTCGACGCCTGCGATGTTCGGATTCGCCGACGTCACGGGGATGATCCCCGACGGTGTGTCGATCCAGCGTCCGAGCAGCTCGCCACTGATGGTCACGTGTGTCGTGGCGGCGACACCTAGTGCTCCGCCGTAGTTGATTTCTCGCGCAAGGCCGCCGACTGAAACCCCAGCGTTCGCATGCGCCGAGACGATGCCGCTCTCGACCGAGCCGATGCCGGACAGCCTCACCGATGTCGACCCGGCGCCAAGCAGATCCTGCTCGCGCCCGGTCGGAAGCCGCACGTCGACTGCGGCTGCCAACCCCTGCCCCTCGTCCGCATAGAGCGTGTATTTGCCGCGAACGACGACGTCGGCAAATCCGATGGCATTGGCAGAGGCGGTCGCCTGTGTGAACGTCCGGCCGCGGTAGATGTTCTGCCGCGAGCCGTCGATTTGCAGCCGCACCATAGGGACGGCGAACCCGACTTCCAGCCGAGGCGTGAGGCCGACGTTGCCGTAAAAGGTAGCGACGCTTGCGTTGATCGCCAGCGTCAGCTGATCGACGTCGTACGGCGCCGGTTCGTCCACGAACTGGTTTGCCGTCGTGACCAGCGAGCCGTTGCGCAGGTTGTGTCCGTCGAGCGACGTGAACCGCATCTGCTGAAACGTCAGACCGAACGACGCCTGATATTGGCCGGCGGTGAGCGCGCGCTCAACGAAGAACGGACCGAAGTTCGACGTCGCCCGCTCGACAGTCCCGAGCTCGGGATTCAGGCGATAGACGAATGCTCCCGACGAGCTGCTCACGGGCAGCGTCGCAAGGTTTGCGAGCAGCGCCCGCGAAATCGTATCGCTCGTCGCCTGGGCCGCCGTGCGGTCGCGATCGGGATTGCCGGTCGCCACCGACTGGTTTGTAACGAGAAACGTGAGCACGTCGGACACCGACTGTTGCGCGTCCGCCACGGCCGCCACGCCCAGTACCATTGCCGCGGCCGCGATCGCCCTAATCATTCTCCTATCCCTTCTTGATCGTCACGCGATCGGCCGCCACGCTGCCGTCGGGCTGCGTTCGGCCCGCCACGTGAACGTCTTTGCCAGGCGCGATATCGTCGCAGTGGCCGCCCTTGTAGTCAGTCTTGTCGTCTGTCGTTACGAGAGTGCTGCCAACCATGAAACTGATTGCCGGACAACGTCCCCACACGAGCCAAACGGTGCCGTCGAAATCGACGGCTTGGCCGCCCGGCGGCGGCGGTGGTGGTGGCGGCGGTGGCGGTGGCGGCGTCGGCGAAGCGGTGGCCGCCTCCTGGCTCACCGTGTAAGTCTGGCCGGCGACGTTCATCGCCCCGACACGCGCGGCCCCCGCGTTGGCAGCGACGGATAACCCGACTGTTCCGCTGGCAGTCCCACTCTGCCCCGAGCCGATCGTGAGCCACGGAACGCTGCTCGAGGCGGACCATGAACAGCCTGCGAGCGTCGACAGCCCGACCGACAACGAACCGCCAGCCGCGGTAATCGTGTCGCCCGGTCGGCTCAAGCTGAACGTGCAGGGCGCGCCGGCCTGACTCAACGATGCTTTCTGCGAGCCGACCGCAATCGACCCAGTGCGCGGCGACGGAACAGGATTCGCGGCGACCGCGAACGGAATCGTCGCGTCGCCTTGTCCATCTCGTGCGCCGCTGATCGAAACCCAAGGCGCGTCCGCGGCGATCGACCACGTGCAGTCGCGCGAGGCCGAAATCGTCGCCGACCCTGAACCGCCCGCTGCCGTGAATGAAGATGGCGTGCTCGCGACGGACACGGAACACTTATTCGCGGACGGTGCGACGACGGACGAAGACGTGGTTGCGGAGGTGCAGGCCGCGAGGAGGGTCCCGCCGACCGCCAATGCAGTCAGCGAGCGGAGTGCACAAAAACCCATCCGGCCCATTCGGACGAGCCTGATGCACGTGCCTCGCCATATCGAGAGAGCGATGTAGCGTCCGACTTCAGCCGGACGTCTGACTCGCACGGAAAAACTTTTCCGTTTTCCTGCGGTCGGCGAGCTCTGCGGTTCCTGCGAAGGTTATGTTCGCGCCACGGCGCGATCGATCTGGCCGATGTGCCGGGCGACGTGCCCGGCGGCGAAGTCCGCCAGTTCGTAGAGCGACAGCGTCCCGAACGGCAGCGTCACCGTGTAACCGCCGCCGCGTTCCGGTGTGAGCGAGGCGATCGCCTTCGACATCTGCTGTCCGCTTCCGCGCAGCTTCTCGAGCGCCGAATCACGTCCGACGACCGCCGGCGGTTCGAGCGAGGGAAAAGTTTTCAATTTATCGGGCAGCGCCAGCGCGTGCAGCGTCTCCTTGAAGCCGGCAGGGGCCGGCTGGGCCATCGGCGTCGAACCGGTGAGGACGCTCGCGAACCATTCGTTGGCAAGCGCCACGTGCCACCCGACCTGCGCGGCGCTCCACGCGTCGATGTCGGGCCGCTCCTCGGCGACGCGCGCCGGCACGTCGCGGAGCTTACTGGCGAGGTGATTCTGCGCGGCGTTGAAGCGGGCGAGCACGAGCGTGGCCCGATCGGGATTCGTCATAACAGCCTCCGGTTAGTCCGACTGCGTCGAGGGACGATGCGGTTCTAATGCAAATGGGGCGTCGGATGCAAGCTGCTGGACTCGGGCGACAGAACGGCCTTTGGTGAAGGTATGATCGAGGGATATGAAACTGCTGGTCGCGGCGCTCTGCGCCGTGGCGCTCGCGTGTGCCGCGTGCGCCGAGACGATTCCGGCCGCGCCATCGGTCGGCCCCGCAACGCTTACTGATACGTTCACCGCAGCGCTTGGCGTCAGCGGCTCAAATACACATCCCATCACCGTTCAGACCGTGGGCAAATTCGCCGTCACCCTGGTCAGCATCGATCCGGCCGTGGCGATCGGGATCGCGGTCGGCTCGCTGAGCAACGGCACGTGCGTCGCATTCAGCAGCAATAAGACGGTTCAGGACGCAGGGACCGTCGCTGTCTCCGGCACTGCGCTCGCCGGGAGTTTCTGCGTTGAGGTGTTCGACGTCGGCAACGTCGTCGACACGGTCACGTACACCATCTCAGTCGCCCATTCGTAGACCGCAGGACCCTTCGGCTATTCGTGTACAATGCCCCGTTTTCACCGTGGAATATCACATCACCCAATATGACCTCGAGCAGGGGGCGCTCGAGATTCAGTACATCGAAGAGTTCTTCGGCGAGTTTCCGCGCAAGAAAACCGCCGCGGAAATCGTCCGGCGTCTTCAGGGGCGCTCGCATCTGATTCTGCTCGCCACCGCGCCGCTGTCAGACGATCGCGGCACCGTGGTTCCCGTGTCGTTCAAGGTGGCGCACGAGATCAAGCCGCCGGAAAGCGAATCGAAGCTCGAAGACCTGGTACATCGGCTGCGTGAATTCGTGCAGTTCGACGGACGCCGTGTGCTGTACACCTGGATCGGCGGGACGCGCCGCGACTGGCGCGGCCAGGGGTTTTTCCGCGCGCTCACCGAGCAGCAGGAGATCTGGGCGATCGAACAGGGGTTCGATGAAATCGTGGTGAAGACGAAAAACAAGTTCTACGAGATGCGCGCCACGCTCGACCACCTGCACTTCGAAGTCGTCAAGTACGAGCGGAACTCGACCGACAATGCCGAATCCAAGGTGTATCGAGCAAGAAGCTGCTGCCCGAAATCGTCGGCCGCCACCGCAGCACGAAGACCGTCGTCCAGCTGCCCGTCTGACGTTGTCTTGATAGCGTGTGTGCGGCGCATGTCTCCTGCGCACATGCATGACGCTTCGTCCGATCGAGCGACGGGGGCGCCCGCCACGATCCGCTCACGTTCCTGGCAGCCGCGGCTCTCCCGCGAGCTGGCCTGGACTCGGCCCTGCGCGGGCGGTTTTCCGTCTGCCGCGCGCGACGCGCCGCTCGCAAGGTTCGCTGCCGCAGCACGTGTTCGGCCCTAAGATGTGCCACCATGAGATCGGATACGGCGACTGCGACGTTCTGTTCTGGATACGCCGAGCGCTACGGCGCGAAGGCGTTATCGAGCGGGGGTGGGGCCCCGCGAGCAGTAAAGAAGTCTGCGAAGTCCTTCGCGACAGACCTGGAGCGAGCGCGCAGCGCGAAGCAAACCCGTTGATCGACGAACAGTCCCCACTGCGACGTTCGGTTCTGTACGAGCGACGCCATGGAGCGGGAACGTTTCATCTACCCGGCACCATCGCGAGCGCAGTCATACTGATTGGCCGCTCGTGCGTGCATCCGGCTATTCAGTCCATACGCAGTGCATTCATCGGGTCGACGGCTGCTGCGCGACGCGCCGGTAGGTAGCTTGCGGCGAGCGCGATGATTGCGAGCGCCGTCGCGACACCGGCGAATGTCACAGGATCGGTGGGCGTGACGCCGAATAGCATGGTTGTGAGCGCGCGCGCTGCCGCTACCGCGCCGGCCAGACCGCACACGAGTCCGATGGCCGCCAGCACGAGCCCTTCGCGGACGAACAGCCGGACGACGTCGGATGGCGCCGCACCGATCGCGAGTCGGACGCCGATCTCGCGCGTGCGCTGGCTCACGAGATAGGCGAGGACGCCGTAGACGCCGATGACAGCGAGCGTGAGCGCCAGGGCGGCGAACGTCGCGAGCAGAAGCATCGTAAATCGTCGCTCAGCGATCGAGCGGCCGACCACCTGGTCGAGCGTTCGCACGGCCGCAAGCGGGAGATCGCGATCGATCGCCGCCAGGTCGGCGCGCGCCGTCGGGATGAACGCCTCGGGATCGCCACCCGTGCGCACGACGATCGTGAGCGAATCCACAGGATGCTGCGCATGCGGCAGGTACACTTCCGGCGGCGGATTCACGTCGAGACCGCCATACTTCACGTTGCCGACGACGCCGACGATCGTCTTCATCCCGCTGCGGATGCCTGCGACAAGTCTCACCCCCAGGTGCAGCTGCTGTCCGATCGGATTCACGCCTGGCCAGTAGCGGCGCGCCGCCTCTTCGTTCACGATCACGACTTCTTCTCCCGTCGCGTTGTCGTGCGCGTCGAACCGGCGACCTGATCGCAGCGGAATCTTCAACGCCTTGAAATAATCGGGCGTGACGACCCTCATCCCGACGCTCGGCGAATCGGCGTTGTCGGTTTCGCCTGGACGCGTGAAACTCGAGGACGCGCTGAAATTGTCGTCGAGCGGCAGCCCGAACACCGCGCCGGCGGCATCAACGCCAGGATGCGCGCCGAGGCGCGCGAGGTAAGCGTCCACCGCACGCTGCACGGCGGCGCCGTCGGGGTACTTGCGTGTCGGGAAATCCGAGCGTAAACGTGAGCACGTGGTCGGATGAAAATCCCGGGTTGACGTCGCTGATCCGCTCGTAGCTCCGCACCAGGAGACCCGCCCCAACCAGCAGGACGACCGCGAGCGCCATTTCGCATACGACGAGCGCGCGGCGCGTCCGCACGCCGCCGTGGCCGACAGTGCCGCGGCCCGCGCTCGATATGAATCGCGACACTCTGTTGCCCGTCGCGGCGAGCGCCGGCGCGAGCCCGAACAGCACGCTCGTGCCGACGCCCGCCGCGACCGCGAACGCGAGCACGTGCCAGTCGACCTCGATCTCGCTGAGGCGCGGGAGGCCCGCCGGCTCGAGTGCCACGAGCGCGCGCGTCGCCCAGTACGTGACGATCAGCCCCACGATGCCGCCCCCGACGCCGAGAACGACGCTCTCGACCAGAAACTGCTGAATGAGACGCCGGCGGCCGGCGCCGATCGCCGCCCGCACAGCGACTTCTCTGCGTTCGCGCGTTGGCGCGCGCGAGCAGCAGGTTCGCGACGTTCACGCAGGCGACGAGCAGCACCAGCCCGACGGCGCCAAACAGCATCAGCAGCGCCGGGCGGACTCCGCGGACGATTCGATCGTGCAGCCCGATGGCGGTCATCACGCGGTCTTTGTTGGTGCGCGGGAATTCCTGCGCCAGCCGCGCCGCGACCGGCGCCATGGCCGCACGCGCCTGCTCCAGCGTCACTCCATCTTTCAAGCGGGCGATTCCGCCGATCCACTGTGCGCCACGCGCGTTGGCGTTGATGTCGCTCGGCCTGAACACGAGCGGCCGCCAGAATTCGGCGCCGGCCGGGATGCCGAGCCCTTGCGGCGCCACGCCGACGACGGTCACCGGCGTGCCGTCCATTCGAACCGTCGAACCGACGATATCGGTACGTCCGCCGAACTGCCGGCGCCACAATGCGTCGCCGAGGACCACGACGTTGGCTGCGGTTCCCCCTTGTCCGTCCGCATCGATGAGTCCGCGACCGAGCTCAGGCACGATGCCGAGCACACCGAAGAACGACGGCGTGACCTGCGCGCCCTGCACCTGCACCGGCTCGCCGGCGCCGGTGAGATTTGCGGACGAAGGCGTAATCGCTGTCGCACCGGAGAAAACGCCGCTGTCGGCCGTGATGTCGCGAAAGTTCGGCGGCGAATACGTAGCAGAGAGCCGTCCGTTGCGGCCGTGCAGAAGCTGAACGAGTTGGTCGGGCCGTGCATACGGCAGCGGACGAAGCAGCACGCCGTTCACCACCGTGAATACGGCGGTCGTGGCGCCGATTCCCAGCCCCATCGTCACGATGGCGACAGCGGCGAAGGCCGGCTGACGACGAAGCGTGCGCAGCGCATAGCGAACGTCCTGCAGAATCGCAATCACGGGCGAGCTCCTGTTCAAAGGCAAAAGGGAAAAGGCAAAAGGAAAAAGGGAACCGGCGCGCGCCAGATCGAGCAGCTCGCGCGCGAGGACCGACGTGCGCGACCAAATGCGCGGGGCATCGGCGAGGCGCATCTCGAACGTCCGCACCATTTCCTCGGCGTAGCGCTCGCGCAGTCTCCGCGGATAGAGGAGGAGCGCCGCGCGATAGATCGCCGTCGCGACTCGGAAGCCGAGGCTCATTTCGTTCGCGACCAGACTGGTCGCACCGATGCGTGGACGCCCTTCCGGCGCGCTTGTCGTACGAGCCCTTCGAGCCTTGCCGTCTCCGCGTGCAGCACGGCGGCGCCGACCTCCGTCAGGCGGTAGTACTTCCGCCGCTCGTCATCGCCCGCACGCGGACGGCGGGCGGAAGGCGTGACGAGCTCGAGCTCTTCCAGCCGAGCGATGGCGGTGTACAGCGTGCCGGTGCCGAGCCGCAGCGCGCCGCCGGTCCTCTCCTCGATTTCGCGAATGATGCCGTAGCCGTGGCGGTCGCTGTCGGCCAGCGCGAGCAGAATATGAAATTGCTGAGGCGAGAGCGGCAGAAAGCGGCGTGCGTCTGCGCTAGATGCATCGAGCATCGATGCAGTGTATGAAGGCGAACGGAAAAAGGCAAAAGGAAAGTTTACCTTTTACCTTTAAGTGTTTCGAAAAACACGTCCGCGGCCTCGCGCACGGCGTCGAGAGGCACGCGTTCGGCGTCGCCGTGCATCTGTGCGACGACGTCGGCCGGAAGGATCGCGGGGAAGATGCCGTAGCTCTTCACCTGTTTGGGCCGGAAGGCGTTTGAATCCGTGCCGTAGGGAATGAGCATCGGCGTGACGATCGCGTCGGGATGCCGCCGCTTGATCGCCGCCTCCAGATTCCTATAGAGCGGCGAGTCGTCCGTCGTCACGATCGGATCGTCCGACTCGTTGATGACGTCAATCTTGATGGCCGGATCGCCGAGCCGCCGCGCGACTTCGGCGATCCACTGCTCGCGGTTCGTGCCGGGCAGCACGCGGCAGTCGAGCGCCGCTTCGGCCACCGACGGAATTACGTTGACCTTCGGCGGTTCGCCGACGCCCGAGCGGATCCAGGTCAGCGCGATCGTCGAGTGCTGGATCGCGTTGGTGAACTTGTTCGGCGCGAACGTGCCCACGCGCGCCTGCATCGTCGTCAGCACCGAGAAGTCGCCCGACGGCAACGGCTGGCCGAGGAGACGACCGAGCGCCTTCACGAGTCGATCGTTCGGATTCTGATCGTGCGGCTGGCTGCCGTGGCCGGCGACGCCTTCGGCGCGGAGCTTCAGCCAGATCAGTTTCTTCTCGGCGACCGATATGCCGTACACCAGTTTGTTGGCCGCGAAGAGGTCGCGGCTGCCGAAGCCGCCTTCGTCGATCATGTACTCGGGATCGAGCTCGGCGTAGTGGTTCGCGATCATCCAGCCGGGCTCCAGTCGCGCCGCCGACTTCCTCGTCGGGCTCCGCGAGCAGAATCACGTCGCGATCGAGCGGGACGTGCTCGCGCTTGAGACGCAGGAACGCGATGAGCTCCGCGACGCCCATCCCTTTCATGTCCATCGAGCCGCGTCCCCACAGGTCGCCGCCTTGGATCGTCGGCGTGAACGGGTCGGTCTTCCAGCGCGATCGATCCGCGGGCACGACGTCCATGTGGTGGAGCAGCACGATCGCCTTGCCCGCCGCCGGAGACACCGTCGCTTTCAGCCGCGCGTAGATGATCGCCTTGCCCGGGGCCGATTCGTACCGCGTGACAGGAATTCCCTCGCGCGCGAAGATCGACGCCAGCCAGTCGGCGGCCTTCGTCGTATCGCCGGGCGGGTTGGAGGTGTCGATGCGGACGTACTCGGTGAGCAGGCGCGTGGCTTCGTCCGGCGCCTGCTGCGTCAAAGCTCTCCACCACGGAGGACACGGGGGACACGGAGGAAATAAATGACGATGCAGAGCGCGCAACAGGCAAATACCGATTGGCCTCCGTGTCTCTCCGTGTCCTCCGTGGTGGAGAGTTGCGTTGGCGCGTCTGGTTTCATATCGCCTCGAACGTCCCGGTCTCTCGATTCTTCCGCACGCGATTCCACTCGAAACACCGGCCGTTCATCGCCACGTATACGCCCGGTTGCAGCACCTGCACGAACGAGAGCGCGCTGCCGAGATTGAACAGGCCGTCTGAGCTGCCGAACGCGTACGGCACCATCGCGCCGGTGAGCACGATCGTTTTGCCGGACTCGCCCGGGCACGCCGCTGCGAGCGCCGTGGCGGTCTCGACCATCGTGTCCGTGCCGTGCGTGATGAGGATGCGCGCCTCGGCGGTCTTTCGACACTCGTCGACGATGCGCGCGCGATCGGCGGCGGTCATGTCGAGGCTGTCGATCATCATCAGCGTCGAAATCGCCACCTCGACGCGGGATCGGCCGAGCCGCAGCATCTCCGGCACGTGCGTGTTCTTGAACGCGAGCGCTCCGGCAAGCTCGTTGTATTCCTTGTCGAAAGTGCCGCCGGTGACGAGGACGCGGACCACGAGTCGCTGCTATTCCGACGTCTTCGTCGGTGCCGCCCCGTCCTGCGCCGACAAGTACAGCGCGTTGAAAAGAAGCGGGAACGTCGCGTGCGTCTGCGCTCGGTGCTGCGGCCGCAGCCCGAACAGCACGACGCGCCCCGGATTCATGTCGATCGACACGACCGCGGCGCGCCCCGCCATCAATTCCTCGCCCTTCAGCCAGCCCGACGCGACGACGTTCGTGTTCGGATATCGCGCGACGACGCTCGTCTTCTGCGAGTTGAAGCCCTCGACCAGCGTGAAGAACGGCGAGTTGATGTAGAAGCCGAACGTGTCGGGAGCGACGCCGTATCCGATCGGGTGCTCGGTGTCGACTTCGAGGTGAAGAATCGCGCCAGGCGCGAAATGCTGATCGCGCGTCAGCCCCTTCTTCAGGTTGCGCACGGGAATCGGCAGCGACTCGATCGCCAGGTCGCACGCATTGCCCATCGTGACCAGCGTGCCGCCGTCGGCGACGAACTGCTTCAGGTTGCGCACGCCGTCCTCGCCGATGCCGCCGCGATATTCGGGACGGATCGCTGGCGCGTCGTAGCCGCCGATGATGCTGCGCGGATCCTGATCTGCGAGGATGATCGCGTCGAACTTTGCGCGCAGGTTGCCCGCGCGGACGTCGTCGTTGTGAATCGACGTCAGGTTGAACTGGTACTGCTCGAGCACCCAGCGCGTCCAGCCTTCGTCCATGTTGCCGCCGGTCCACGGCTGATACATGCGCGACGCGTGGCGCGTGAAACGCCAGCGTGGTGCTCCGGCCGCCTTGCGGCGGGATTCGCTCGCGTCGCGGACGCGAGGCCGAAGTCTTTCGCGACGTCTTCGATCTTCGCCGCGCGGCGCGCCGGTCACGCTGACGTGCGACGGCCCTTCGAACGCCACGTGAGCGCCGTCCTTGAGCAGACGATTGATCGCGATCGCGGTGTCGGCGCCCTTGTAATCGAAGGCGAAGCGCGGACCGTTGCCGCGTGACGTCGCCTTTCGTCATCAGCGGAAGAGGCGCCGTGCCCGACGCATTGGTGCCGGCCTTCGCATACGCATCCGGCAGCGGCGTCAGCTTCGCCGAATCGCGGGAGCGCGCTCTTGACGAAGTCGGTTTTGACGCCGAGCAGCATGCCGAGCGACCACGCGGTGACGTCGTACGGCGGCTCGGGCGGCGCGTTCGGCGCGCGCCGCACTTCCGGATACGTCTGCTTCTCGAGCATGTCCTTCGCGTAGCGTGCCGAACACCTGCGTCATCGGGATCACGAACGTGCCCGCCGCGTACGTGCTTGCCGTCGGCTTCGAACGCCGCGTCCGCGCGATAGATCTGCGACGCCGCCGAGCTGCAGCCGATCGACCAGGTGCGCCGCTTCGCGCGCATCGTGCTGCCCGTCGACCGGCACGAGGATCGCGGTGACGTCTCCTGTCTTGCCCTGTTCGATCGTCTGCCGGTTGATCTCGTAGATGTTCTCGCAGGATCGTCTCTCGCCGATCCGCCGCCGTCTCGAGCAGCGCCATCGTCGCGATCGAGCTCGTAGTCGACGATGTCGCGGAGCGTCCAGTGGCCGCCCATCCACGGCCGCGGATATTCGGTGCGCGGCGTGATATCGGTCGGTGGCGGCAGCGGCGCGTTGGTGAACTGCTCACCGCGTCCGCCGCCTTCGCCGCGTCCACCGCCAGCCGCGCGGCGCGCGTCCGGGCACCGCGCGCTGCTGATCGATCGGCGCCGCGACGCGCGCGCTGGCGACCTCGGTGAGGAGGCCGACCTCGTTGTGCCACCAGCCGCTCCACGCCATCGCGCCTTCCCAGAAGTTCGTGTACGTCGAGTTGTAGATGATGCCTTCCTTGCCGGCGGCTTCGAGCGCCGCGGCCTGCGACTGGCCGAGAATCCCGTTCCAGCGATAGATCAGCGGATGCACGTTCAGGTTGATCGGATCGGTCGCCGGCATGGTGAAGATGCGCGGACCGTTGCTGCCCTGCTGATGCTCGTCGAGCCAGACCGACGGGAACCAGTCGTGCCACAGCAGCTGCGCCGTGTGCTGGCTCTCCTTCTGCGTGAACATGTACACGTCGCGGTTGTTGTCGTGACCGACGTACGGGTGATACAGGTACGGAATCGGGCTCGGCTCGAACGGCGTGCCGACGTTCTTGTTGAACCAGTCGGTCACCATGATCTCGCCGTCCGGATTCAGGCTCGGCACGAGCAGGAAGATCACGTTGTCGAGAATCTTCTTCACCGTCGGCGAATCTTCGGTCGCCAGCCGATGCACGAGCTCCACGGACATTTGCGACGCGCCGATCTCTGTCGCGTGAATGCTGCACGTGATGACGACGACGACTTTGCCCTGCGCGAAGATCGCGTCGCGCTCGGCGTCGGTCGGCGCGCCGCCCTGGAAGTAGAGCTTCCGCTCCATCTCCTTGTAGCGGTCGAGATTCTTCAGCGTCTCGGGCGCGCTGATCTCGAGCACGATGAACGGGTTGTCGTTGCTCGTCTTGCCGAGCTCGCGGTAATGGACGCGGTCGGAGTTCGCCGCGGCGAGCTTCATGTAATCGACGATTTTGTCCCAGCGAATCAGCTTGTTGTCGGCGCCGACTTTGTGGCCGACGAACTGTTCCGGCGTTTGCAGCGTGCCGGCCGCGAAGCGGCGTGAGCGCGAACGAAGCCACGAGCGCGAAGACGGCGAGAAAATATTTGCGGAGCATACGCGGCAACTATAACTCAACGTGCCGGGAGACAACGATTTACAACCAGCTGCTGGCGCCGGCGTGATAAAACAGTATTCATCATTCTCCACGAAGGCACGAAGCCTCATGAAGGCACGAAGTTTTCTTGCACGGAGTTGGTTCGTGCTCTTCGTGGTCCTTCGTGACTTCGTGACAAAGCAGCGGTCGAAATGCCTCAAACGTTGAAGTTCCAATCCCGGATGGACGCGGTGCAGTCGCCGATCGTCCCTGTTCTCGGCGAGATCATCCGCCAGGTTCCCGGCACGATTTCGCTCGGCCAGGGCGTCGTTCACTACGGTCCGCCGCCTGAGGCGCTCGAGAAGATCCGCGCGGCGCTCGCCGTCGCCGGCGACGCACGAGTATCAGGACGGCGCCGGTCTGCCGTCGCTTCTCGACGCGATCGCGCGAAAGCTCGCGCGCCGAGAACGGGATCGCTGTGGGCCGGGGCACGAGCGCGATGGTCACCGCCGGCGCGAACATGGCGTTCATGCACGCCGTGTTCGCGATTACGGAGCCGGGCGACGAGGTCATTCTCAACGTCCCGTTCTATTTCAATCACGAGATGGCGATTCAGATGGCCGGCTGCACTCCGTGCGCGTCGCCATGGACGCGCGCTACCAGCTGCGGCCCGAGGCGCTGCGCCGCGCCATCACCGATCGCACGCGCGCGATCGTCACCGTGTCGCCGAACAATCCAAGCGGCGCCGTGCTTTCCGAGGCGTCGCTGCGAGAGGTCAGCGCGATCTGCCGCGAGCGCGGCATCTATCACATCTCCGACGAGGTCTACGAGTACTTCACATACGGATCGGCGCGGCACTTCTCGCCGGCGTCGCTGCCCGGAGCCGACGCGTTCACGATCTCGATGTATTCGCTGTCGAAGGCGTACGGCTTCGCCGGCTGGCGCGTCGGCTACGTGGCGTATCCCGACGCATCTCGCCGAGCGCGATGATGAAGAGCCAGGACACGATCCTCGTGTGTCCGCCGGTGGCCGTCGCAGGTCGGCGCGGCTGCGGCGCTCGAGGTCGGGCGCGCGTACTCGGCGCCGTACGTGCGCGAGCTCGCCGCGATCCGCGACGATCGTCGTTCACGCGCTCGCGGCGCTCGAGCCGCTCGCCAGCGTGCCCGCGGCCGACGGCGCGTTCTACTGCTTGTTGAAGGTCGACACCGACATGGATCCGCTTGTCCTCGCCGAACGGTTGATCCGCGAGCATCGCGTCGCCGTCGTTCCCGGCCCGGCGTTCGGGATGACCGATGGCTGCTATTTCCGCGTCGCGTACGGCGCGCTGCAGAAGGAAACGGTCGCCGAGGGAATCGGCCGCCTCGTCACCGGCCTGCGCGAGATTCTTCGTTGAGTCGTAGCGCAGGTCTTTAGACCTGCCGTCGGCGTCGCAGGACTAAAGTCCTGCGCTACACGTCCAATTCCTCGGCTTCGTCGGCGCGCTCCATGATGAAGCGGAACCGCGCCGACGCATCCTTCCCCATCAGCTCGTTGATCACGCGATCGGTGACGATCTGATCGGAGATGTCGACGCGCAGCAGCCGGCGCGTCCGCGGGTTGAGCGTCGTCTCCCACAGCACCTTCGGCATCATCTCGCCGAGACCCTTGAACCGCGTGATCTCCGGCGTGCCGCGGCCGTTCTTCGCGTGCTGCTTCAGAATCGCGTCGCGCTGCGCGTCGTCGAGCGCCCAGAACGTCTCCTTGCCGATGTCGATGCGGTAGAGCGGCGGCTGCGCGAGAAACACCTTGCCGTTCGCGATGAGCTGCGGCAGATGGCGATAGATGAACGTCAGCAGCAGCGTCGCGATGTGATTGCCGTCCGAGTCGGCGTCGGCCAGGATGATCACCTTGCCGTATCGCAGCTTGTTCAGCTCGAAGTTCTTGCCGAGGCCGCAGCCGAGCGCGGTGACGAGATCCGACAGCTCCTTGTTCTCGAGCACCTTCGCGAGCGACGCGCTCTCGGTGTTCAGCACCTTGCCGCGCAGCGGCAGGATCGCCTGACGCGCGCGATCGCGCCCCTGCTTCGCCGACCCGCCGGCCGAGTCGCCTTCGACGACGAAGAGCTCGCTGCCTTCGCTGCTCGGAGTTCGTGCAGTCGCTCAGCTTGCCGGGCAGGTTCAGGCGCGTCGACGTCGCGCTCTTGCGCGAGACCTCGGCCTGCGCCGCGCGGCTCGCCTCGCGCGCGCGCGCCGCGAGGATGATGCGCGCGACGATCGCTTCGGCGACGCTGATGTTGTGATTCAGCCAGTGCTCGAGCGCCGGGCGCACGAGGCCGTCCACCGCGGAGACGAGCTCCGGGTTGTTCAGCCGATCCTTCGTCTGCCCCTGAAACTGCGGCTCCTGCACGAACACGCTCAGCACGCCGGTGAGGCCCTCGCGGATGTCTTCCGCCGTCAGCGTGACGCCTTTCGGCGAGAGGTTGTGCGTGTCGATGAAATTGCGCACCGCCTTGCCGATCCCCGCGCGCAGGCCGCTTTCGTGCGTGCCGCCCGATCCGGTCGGGATGCCGTTGACGTACGACCGCAGGTGCTCGTCGGTCGCCTCGGTCCACTGGAGGACGACGTCGAGGCGCAGGCCGTCGTCTTTCGTGAGCGTGAACGGCACGTCGTGAACCGGCTTCGCGCCGCGCTCGACGACGATCTTCTGCAGGTAGTCGACGATGCCCTTCGGTGTGCTCGAAGATCGACTTCTGCTTCGTCGATTCGTCCTCGAACGTGACCTTCAGACCTTTGTGCAGGTAGCTCGCGACTTCGAGCCGCTCTTTGATGACGGCCGGATCGAATTCGATCTTCGGGAAAATCGCCGCATCGGGTGGAAGTAGACCGTCGTGCCGGTGCCGCGCGCCGGGCCGATCTTCTTCAGCGCGCTGACGGGCTTTCCCTGCTTGAAGCGCATCTCCCACTGCGCGCCGTCGCGTTTGACCGTGGCGACGAGCTCTTTCGAGAGCGCGTTGACGACGCTGGCGCCGACGCCGTGGAGGCCGCCCGCGGTCTTGTAGCTGCCGTGCTCGAACTTGCCGCCCGCGTGGAGCACCGTGAAGATCACTTCGAGCGCGCTTTTCTTGCTCGTCGGATGTTTGTCGATCGGAATGCCGCGGCCATCGTCTTCGATCGTGATCGACGATCCGTCGGCGTGGAGCGTCACCCAAATGTTTGAAGCGTAGCCGTTCATCGCCTCGTCGACGGCGTTGTCGAGCACTTCCCAGACGAGGTGATGCAGCCCGGCTGCGCCGACGCCGCCGATGTACATGCCCGGCCGTTTGCGGACCGGCTCCAATCCCTCGAGAACGGTGATGTCTTTCGCGGTGTAGTTGGCTGAGGCCATGTAATAATGTGCGCCCTTTGAAACGCGCGCTGCGCTTGTTCGTCGTGCGCCACGATTGTAACGGCATTTCAGCTTCCGCTGGCCGCTGCGGTCGTCGTGTCCGAAGATGTGCCGGTGCCCGGCGGCACTGACGCGGTCGCGCGCGCGCTCGGCGTCGAGACGACGCCCGATCGTGCGCGCTTCGCCGGCGAGATGATGCGGCTCGCGTACAACATCGCCGACGCCGAAAAATCCGCTGGTCGAAGAGTGGCTGCAGCAATTCCGCGCCGGTGCCGCATAACGCGCCGACGCCGCCGCCGGCCGGCTCGCCGGAACTCGTCCCGATTCCGTTGACCGCGGCTGTCTGGAGCGATGCGGTATTCCACCGGCACGTTCCGGCCGACGCGCTGTTCAACGCGATTCTCGCCGACCGGCAAGCCGCACTGATCTGCCGCGGCCTCACAGGCCTCGACGATGAGACGCTTGCGTTTTTCGCTGAGCATCCGGCGGTGCTGCGGCGTTTGTACGAGCGGGATGCTGCGGTCTTTCGCGGTTTTCTCGAGCGGCCTTCGCATCCGCGACAACCGCGTGATGCCCGCCGGCGTCCAGGGCGAGCGCGACGAGGTGACGCCCCTTTGGGAAGCGGTCGTCGGCGAAAAGACGTCGCGACCCGATCGATTCGTGCCGGAGCTGTTCAACCGCGCCGATGGCCGTACCGCGTACCTTTACGATTCGATTGCGGCGCTCGACGCACCGCATGCGGCTTTCGCTCTTGGCCTGTGGCTGCCGCGCGGCATCGATCGCATCGAACGGCTGAAAGCGCTCAATCACGTCAGCGCAGGTGCGTTTCGCGAGTGGCGGCCGAAGGCCCTGCCGTTCGGCCGGCCCATTTACGACACGGCGACCGTGCTCGATCGGGTGCGCGTCGATCGAACCGGCGCGCCGTTGCCGCCGGCGTCGCGAGCCGTATGGGCACGCGCGTTCAACGAGAGCGCCGCGCAGGCCGAAGGCGAGGATGCCAAGAGCGCCGGGCTCGAACCGATGGACGCTGCGTGGCTGGCGGCGGCGATCGAGGGCGATATCCATCAGCGCGCCGATCGAATGGATCAACTGTCGTTCGGCCAGCGCGTGTTCGGAGACGCTCTCGCGAACGACGCCGCAGCGGTCGCATCGGTCCTACGCGATTTTCCGCGCCGTCGGATGCTGCTGCTGACGCTCGAGCGGATCGGTATCCGCGACGCGCCGCTCTACGCGGCCGCGATCCACACGGCCGTCCCGGCTCTCGGAGCTCGATGGCTATCGCGGCTTCGCCACGCTGGCTCAGTTTCAGAGCGCGCTCGCAGCTGGTCGTTCGGTTGCAGAGCGTTCGCGCGATCGACGGCGCGCACGCCGAAGCGATGGTCCGTGAGTTGATCGCGTTGCCGATCGGCGCCGATGGCTATGGCGGCGCGGCAGCGCGCTGGATCGGGAAGGAGTTTCGTCCGCTCGACGGCGACGTGGAGGACGCGATGATCGCGCGCCTCGCCGGACGAAGCGCCGACGTGCGCACCGCTTCGCACATCGATTGGGAAGGGCAGCCCTATCGACTCGATCTCGCGCACGCCGAGCGTCAGCGGCTGCACACGATTCGCGAGAAGCAGGGTGGCCTGACGGTCGACGTCGCCGTGGGCCTCGAAGAGATTGGTCACGCAGCTCTCCGGCGACGCGCCCGACGTCGTCGCCGCGATCGCACAACTCAAAGCGGTGAGCGCGCTGGTGCAGGTTCAGACGCGTTCGTACTTCGCAAACGGCGCGCCACCCGGAGTCGACAATCCTCGCGGGCCGGGCGAAGTCATTCAGCGCGTGCTCGCCGACCTCGCGAAAGTCGAACGGTCGAAGGAGCCGCGAAGAGCGGCGCATGCCGTTGAACCGCTCGCCGTCGCCGCCGACGGTGTACTCGCCGAGTCGCTGCTCTCACTGGTCTATGCGATCGATCTAGGTGATCCCGACGGCACCGATTCTCCTCGCGGGCAACGTGGCGCACCGCCATGATTTCGGCCTCGGCGTGATCGACCATGATGCGCGCGCGCGTGCGGCCTGGGCGATGCCCCATCAGGAAGTGGCGCCCGGCGTCCCCTGGCACGTCGCGGGATCGGCCGTCGGCCTCGAGCTCGCTCTGGCTCCGCTGTCGCTTCGCCGCACGGACACAGGCCGCATCGGGGGTGCGCCGCGACTGACATCGAACGAGCGCCAGACGTTCGCCGTGAGCGTCGCGCTGCTCAACCCGTTTGCCTTCGAAGATGGCGACCGCCAGGCGATTGTCGATGCGGTGCTCCGTGGCCGCCGACGCGTCGCCGCTTCCGTGAGCGACCGCGCGCGGCTCGAGGCCGTCGCCTCGGACGCCTCGGTCGATCCCCGGCGAAAGCGCGCCATTCTGTGGACCGCCGCGCATGAGCCGGAGCGCGTGGAATCGATGTTCTCGCTGACCGAGCTGCTGTATCTTGGCGGCGTGCCCGAATCATCGCTCGACGCCTGGGGGATGGCCGACCTGCCGATGTCGGGATGCTTGTGTACGAGGCTCTCGCCTCCGGGTGTCTGGACGCGCATTACCGGACGGCCGCAGCTCGGCCTGCTGGCGACAACCGTTCCCGATCTCAACCTTCGCATCGCGATCGTCCTCAGCGAGCTGAAGCTGCCCGCCGCGATCGAACGGCACGTGCTCGCGGCAGCGATGCAGGATTTCATCGACGAAGTGCAGCCGACTGATTCAGACGATTGGCTGACGCTCGTTCGCGCGGCCCAAAGCGTGACGCGCGAGCGGATCGAGGATTACGTCGCGGCGGTCGCCGCTGGCGGACCCCTCGTCCCGGCGGCCGTGGCTGACGTTCCCAATATTAGAAAATGAAGAGGACCACACGCGGGGTGGCGTTTGCGCTGGCTGTTGCGGTGGCTCTTGGCGCTCTGGCCGTGTCGGCGCAGGAGTTGCGCTTGGAGGTCCTCTCGCCGACCGAGGATGCCTTCGTCAGTGGATCAACGTGGTTGCGCGCAGCGGTCAACCCGCCGAGAGGAGTGGCGAGCGTAGTGTTCTTCGTCGACGGCCGGCTGGTGTGCACGGTGACGGCGCCGCCATTTGAATGCGAGTGGGACGCCGGCAAGAAAGTGATCGAGCATCAGGTGCGCGTTGTCGCGAACCTCGTCGGCGGCGGCCGCGTCGTTCGGACGGTGCGCACGAAATCGCTCGGCTTCACCGAGGTCGTCGACGTCGAGGTCGTGCAGGTCACGGTTACTGTCGCCGACGGCCACGGCCATTTCGTTCGCGGCCTTCCACGCGCGGCGTTCAAGGTGTTCGAGGATAACCGGCCGCAGGTCATCTCGCATTTCGCCTCGGAGGATATCCCCCTCGAATTGATCGTCGCGATCGATATCAGCGGCAGCATGAGCCCGGCGATGCCGAAGCTGAAATCGGCCGTGAAGGAATTTCTCGGCGCCGTACCGCCCGCAGATCAGGTGACGCTCCTCGGCTTCAACGACAACATTTTCCCGCTGACGCGAAAGGCGACCGATCCGGCGGAGCGCGTCAAGGCTGTCGATCGACTGGCGCCGTGGGGTTCTACCGCGCTCTACGACGTGATCCTTCGCGGCGTGGACATGCTCGGCCGTCAGACCGGCCGCAAGGCGCTGGTCGTGTTCACCGACGGCGAGGATCAGGGCAGCCACGCCACGATTGCCGACGTCGAGCACCGGCTGCAGGCGAGCGACGTCACGCTGTACATGATTGGCCAGGGCCGCGGCGTGACGATGGAGCCGTTGAAGAAGATCATGAACCGGCTGTCGACGCCGACTGGCGGGCGTGCGCTCTTCACCGACAGCATCGACGAGCTGCGCGGCGCGTTCGCCGATCTGCTCGACGAGCTGTCGAATCAGTATCTGCTCGGCTACGCGTCCACGAACACAGCTAAAGACGATGCCTGGCGCCGCATCCGCGTGGACGTTGACGGCCATCACGACATCCGCGCGCGGCAGGGTTACCGCGCGACACCATCCAAATGAAGGAGCACGTTTCTCGCGGCGCGTTCGCGTTCGCTGTTGCGGCGTTGGTCGCAACAGTCCAGGGATCAGCGCAGCAGCAGCCGCCCCGGTTCACCACTTCGGTCGAAGTCACGTCGGTTGATGCCACCGTCGTCGACGATCGGGGACGGCCGATCACCGGTCTGGGTCCAGACGATTTTTCCGTCCGCATCGACGGGACGCAGCGTCGCGTGCTCACCGCGCAGTGGGTGTCGCTGGCCACCGAGCGCAACGCCGCCGCCGCCATTGCCGTGCCGGAGGGCTACAGCTCGAACGAGAACGCGACCGGCGGCCGATTGATCGTGATCGCCGTCGATCAGCCGAACATCCGCTTCGGCGCCAATCAGGCGATCTCGCGAGCGGCCGGCGCCTTCCTCGATCGGCTGTCGCCGTCGGACCGAGTCGCCATCACGGGATTCGGGCTGGGGGCGCCGGTCACGCCGTTCTCCGGCGATCGCGAACGCGCGAAGCGCGCGCTCTCGCGGATGACGGGCCAGAGGCAATCGCGTCGGATGGATTCGGGCAGCGTGTCGGTTGCGGAGGCGCAGGCGATCGACCGCGGAGACCGGACCGCGCTCCAGGCCGTGCAGGATCGCGAATGCAATCCAGCGAATTTCCCGCGCAACGCCGCGGCGCTCGATCAATGCCGCGCCGAGGTCGAATTGCAGGCGCAGCAGATCGCGCAAGAGGAGCGTAGCAACCAGACGCAGACGCTCTCGGGGCTTCGTGACCTGCTCACCGGGTTGAGGACAATCGACGCACCCAAGACACTGATCCTGATCACCGAGGGGTTCGTGGTCAGCGATCCATCCTATGTGATCGAAGTCGGTTCGTTAGCCGCCGCCGCGCGCACCGGTGTCTATGCGCTGAAGCTCGAGCGGGAAATGTTCGATGCGAGCGAGGGCCGGATGGCCAACCCGATGGGCGATCGGATGGCGTTGCTCGAGGGCTTGGACACGCTCGTCGGCGCCGCCCGCGGCGCCGTGTTCCCCATTACCGGGAGCGGTGCCGCGGTCTTCGAGCGCATCGAGGCGGAACTTTCCGGTTATTACCTGATCGGCGTCGAGTCCGACGCGCGCGATCGCGACGGCAAGCCACATCAAGTGAAAGTGGACGTGTCGCGGCGTGGCGCGACGCTGCGCACGCGGCGGCAGGTCGTGAACATGGCCGCGGACGCCAAGCCGCGCTCGCCGCGTGATGCCGTGACCGCGACCCTGAGTTCGCCGCTGCTTTTGTCGGCGCTTCCGGTGCGCGTCGCCACGTTCGCGCTGCAGGGACCCGAGCGCACGAAAGTGCAGCTGCTCATCCACGCCGACATCGGGAGCGACTATGCAGCGTCGCGGCCGGTGTCGATCGGGTACATGCTGTTCGATGGCAGCGGACGTCTCGTCGACAGCCAGTCGGCCGACCAGCGGCTTGCGCCAATTCTGAACGGCGTGCCGTCGGCGCTGCAGTTCTCGGCGGGCGCGAGCGTTCCGCCCGGCGAGTACACGCTGAAGTTCGCTGCCGCCGAAGGCGATAAGGTGGGAAGCGTCGAGCATCCGATCCACGCAACGCTCGCGGAAGCCAACGGCATTTCGTTCTCCGATCTCACGGTCGGCGGGCCGACCGAGGTCGGCGAGATTCTTCGCCCGACGATCGGCTATACGGTGAATTTCGGAAGTGTGCACGGGTACGTCGAAGCGTACGGCGCGGAGCTCGACGATCTCACGGCCGCGTTCGAGATCGCCGCCGACGTCAACGGCCCCGCGCTGCTCCACGTACCGGTGCGGAACCGGAAGGCCGGCTCCGCGCGTTCCCTTTTCACCGAGGTGATTCCGGTCCATCAACTTCCGGCGGGGAAGTACGTCCTGCGCGCAACGCTTCTGCGGGGCGCCAAGGCGGTGAAAACACTGACACGCGGCTTCGAGGTCGCCCCGCCGGCGGTCCTGATGGCATCTGCGGAAGGTCTGGGCGCGGAGAAGTCGGCCGACGCCGAACTGTTCCTGCCCGTCGGCGACGAATTGCTCGCGCGTCCGTTCCGTCGGGAGGAGGCACTCAAAGCTGACACGCTCGACCCCTTCCGGGCGAGGGTCGCGCCGAGCGCGAAGTCGTCGTTCGATGCGGCGATCGCGTTCCTCACGAGCGGCGACTACGCGAAGGCCGAAACCAGCCTGAAAAAGGCGATTCAGCCCGATATCGACGCCACGCCGGCACTCGCATACCTGGCGGTCGCGTTCGCGGCGTCGGGCCACGATCAGGAAGCGGCGAGCGCGTTTCAGACGTCGCTCGTAGACGGAAGCGATCTGCCGCAGATTTACGAATGGCTCGGCGACACGCTGATGCGGACGCACGATCTGAGCGGCGCGCGAAGCATTTTCGAGGAAGCCGCGGGGAAGTGGCCCGCCGATTCGCGCTTCACACGGCCGCTTGCGATGTTGTACGCGACCTTCGGTCGAGGTCGCGAAGCGGTCCGCACGCTGGAGCGCTACCTGACCGAGCGGCCCGCGGATGCGGACGCCTTATACCTTGCCGTGGAGTGGCTGTACAACGTGCACGCCGCCGGCGGGCTCGTCCACAATCGCGCGCAGGACGTCAAGCTTGCCCATACGTATGCGGACGCGTACGAAAAGCGGGCGGCGCTCAGGCCGCCCTCGTCAAACAGTGGACCGATTATTTAGACCACGAGCGATAACACGCGCTCGGTCGCTCGCGAAGCCTCGCGCTACACGGGCTTCGCTCGGCTAAAGCCTCGCGCTACACCGGCTTCGCTCGGCTGAAGCCTCGCGCTACATGGTTATTCCGGCTGCGCGTCGGTGTCGATCGCCTTCTTGGTTCGCGAAGGCCGCTTGGCGGCAGTCTTCCGTGCGCCGCGCGGGGCGGCCTTCTTCGGCGCGGCCACATGCGGGGCAGCAGGCCGTGGCGCGCGCGGTCCGCGTTTGCGCTTCGCCGTACCCAGAAGCACGGCGGTCGGGTCGACGGTCGGCATCGGCTCGAAATCGACCGTGTCGGCTTCGTCGGCCTCGCGCGTTTCCACCGCTCCGCCTGGCGCCGTTTCGACAAGATGCGAAGACGACGGGGCTGCCTCATGTTCCTGTGCAGGCAGCGCTCCGGCTCGCTGCATCGCAGCGCCCTGGAACACTCTCAGCCCACCGCGGCGATCCCGTTCGAGCCGCACGAGCCCGTCGCGTTGACACGCCCGCAGCAGATCGATCAGACCGCCGAATCCATAGCGGCGCTCGTCGAAGCCGCCGGCCTCGCCCGGCCCCGCTCCGTTGTTCCCGTCGCGGTACTGCCTGAGGATCTGTTTGACGTTGCGCAAATACATCGGCCACCGAGCAGTCGTGGCATTTCGCAGGATATCGCCGACGAGGCGCACGGCATCGGCTTGCGAGCCGAGCTGCGAAAGAGCGACGGGGGCAGGATGGGCAGGAGAGGCGGGAGGCGCAGAAACGTTGGCCGATGCCGACGCTTCATCTGCCACCGCATCTTCGCTCGCTGCGCTCTCGCCGGTCGACGCCGCTTTCGTCGCGCCTTCGTCGAAATTCTCGTTCAGCTCCACCATGACGCTGCGGCCGGCGTGCTTCAAGTGCACCAGACCCGCCTGCGACAGCTTCTCGACGAAATCGAGAAACGAGCCTGCGCCGTAGTTGCGCTCGGAGAACGTGGAGTCGAGCTGGAGCAGCGTGCTCTTGAGCAGGCCGGTCTGCGGCGACACCTCGCGATCGGCCAGGATCTTGAGCGCGCGTCGCACGATCGGGATCGCCTGCGCGACAGGCGAGTTCGCGGCCGCCGCCGGCATCGGCCGTCCGCTCTTGCTCGCGGTCTTTCGCACGCCGTGCAGGTTCTCGTAGGCGATGAACTCGTGGCAGTTGCGCTGCAGGATCACGCTCGTGAACGCGCGGCCGCCGACGACGAAGACTTTCTTGTCGTACTGCTTCAGCTTCTCGACGAGCGACAGGAAGTCGCTGTCGCCGCCGACGATGACGTAGGCGTTGATGTGCGGATGGGTGAACGCCATCTCGAGCGCGTCGAGCGCGAGGTTGATGTCGGCGCCGTTCTTGTCGCCGCCCGGGCGTGAGGTTGCGCTGCACGAGCCGGATGGCGTGCTGCGTGAGCGAGCGGCTGTATTCGCCGGCGCGCGTCCAGTCGGCGTACGCGATCTTGGTGACGACCTCGCCGCGCTCCTTGATGGCGTCGAGGATGGTGCCGACGTCGAACTGCTGGCCGAGGGTGGTCTTGACGCCGATTTCGATGTTGTCGAAGTCGATGAAGACGGCGATGTTGAGACGTTCCTGATGAGGCAAATGCGATTCCTTACTGACGACTGCGAATCGAGTGTTAACGGCTCAGACCGACAGCGGCCGGCGTGGTGCCGGCCAAGGTTCGCAGCGGTCGAGCTGACCGCCTCAGGGTGAGGCGTCCCGAGCATTGTACTCGAAATGCAGTGGGGCTGCCGTTTGGCGTGCGTGGCCTCAGTCGCCCGAAAGCGGCGGCGGCGCGTCCGGCGTCGGCCAGACGATGCGCGTGAACTGGCCGCGCTGCAGGAGCTCGCGTCCCTTGCCGCCGCGGCCGGTCACTTCGTATTTGCCCGTGCTGATCGTCTGTTCGGCGCCGCGCGTCGTCTCCACCGTCAGCAGATCGCGGTCGCCGGTCGACGCGATGAAGCCGAGCACCCGGTCGTCGTCGCCGAGCTTGATGAGGATGCACGCCCTTGCCCGGACCCGACAGGTAGTTCACCTCGTCGGCCTTGCAGAGGAGGCCGCGCGCCTGCGCCGTGGCCGCGATGAGGATTTCGCCGCCCGTCACCCGCGCGACGCCGACGATCTCGGCGCCTTCCGCCGGCCGCGCGAAGCGCCGTCCGGCGCGCGTGCTCGGCTCGACGAGCGCCTCGAGGCCGAACCGGAGCGCGTAGCCGTCGCTCGACACCGCCACGGCGTGAACCGGCGGCTGCGCTCGGTCGGCTTTCTTCGGCGTGATGTTGCCGATCGACGCGCGGGATCGAGGCTCATCGCCGCGACGACGCGTCTCGCCGTCCTTCAGCTTGAACAGCTTCTGGATCGGCTCGCCGTAGCCGGTCGACGCCGGCACGTCGATGATGCGGCACGTGTACGCGACGCCGAAGTTGCTGAAGAACACGCAGGTCGCGCGCGTGCTGCCCGCGAACGCCGCGAGCACCGCGTCGCCTTCCCGCAGCCGCGTCGTCGTCAGGTCCTTCACTTCCTTCTGCCGCTTCACCCAGCCGTCGCGCGACACGATGACGACGTTGTCTTCCTCGACGATGAAGTCGTCGGCGGAGTATTCGGGTTCGCCGGTGTCGCTGGCGATCGTCGTGCGGCGCTTGTCGCCGTACTTCTGCTGGACCTCTTCGAGCTCGCTGCGCACCAGCTTCCAGCGGCTGTCTTCGTCCTTGAGCAGCGCGCCGATCTGCCGCGCGCGCTTGCGCTTCTCGTCGAGCTCGTTGCGGATGATCAGAATCTCGAGGCGCGCGAGGCGGTAGATCTTCAGCTCGAGGATCGCGTCGGTCTGCTCGGCGTCGAGCTCGAACCGCTTCATGATCTTCTCGGCGGCGTCGGCCTTGCCGTCCGACTTGCGGATGATCCGGATGATCTCGTCGAGCGCGTCGAAGACCTTCTCGAAGCCTTCGAGGATGTGGATCCGCTTCTTGAGCGCGGCGAGCTCGTGCTCGAGCCGCTTGGTGACGACCTCGAGCCGGAAGTGCAGGAAGTGCCAGAGGATCTGCTTCAGATCGAGCCGCTCGGGCCGGCCGACCTCCGGATTTTCCGTCGGAATCAGGCACGTCAGGTTGACGGCGAAGTTGATCTGCAGCGGCGTGTGCTTGAAGAGGTACGCCATGATCATCTTCTCGTCGGCGTCCTTCTTCATCTCGAGCGCGATGCGCACGTCCTCGGTCGAGAGGTCCTTCACGTCGAGCAGCTGCGGCAGCTTGCGGCTCGAGGACGACTTCGGCGATCCGCTCGACCAGCTGCGACTTGTTGACCGTGTACGGAATGCTGTCGATGTAGATCGTCTTCGTCGATCGCGTTTCCGGGCCGATGTCCCACGTGCCGCGCAGCCGGATCGACGCCCGAGCCCGTCTTGTAGATCTCCTTGAGCTCGTCGGGCGAGTTCAGGATCTGGCCGCCGGTCGGGAAGTCGGGCCCTTTGATGTAGCGGCACAGCTGCGCGTTGCCGATCTCGTCGTTGTCGAGCAGCTTGACGAGCGCCGTGCAGACTTCGCCGAGGTTGTGCGGCGGGATGTTCGTCGCCATGCCGACGGCGATGCCGGTCGCGCCGTTGACGAGCAGGTTCGGGATCCGCGCCGGCAGGACGACCGGCTCGGTCTTCGTGCCGTCGTAGTTCGGCCGGAACGGCACCGTCGTCTGCTCGATCTCCGTGAGCATCTCGTCGCTGATGCGCGCGAGGCGGCACTCGGTGTAGCGCATCGCCGCGGCGCTGTCGCCGTCGAGCGAGCCGAAGTTGCCGGAGCCGTCGACGAGCGGATAGCGCAGCGAGAACGACTGCGCCATGCGGACGAGCGTTTCGTAGAGCGCGGCGTCGCCGTGCGGGTGGAAGCTGCCCATGACGTCGCCGACGACCTTCGCGCACTTGCGGTGCTTGGCGTCGGCGGTCAGGTTCTGCTGCCACATCGTGTAGAGGATGCGGCGCTGCACCGGCTTCAGGCCGTCGCGGACGTCGGGCAGCGCGCGCGCGGTGATGACCGAGAGCGCGTAGTTGAGGTAGCGGGACTGCGCCGCTTCGTGCAGCGCGACGTTCGCGGTGGTGCCCGCGCCGCCGCCGCCGAGCAGCGCGCTGCGGACGGCCGCGTCGCGTCCGCTCGGCTCAGTGCTTTCTGACGATGTCGAAGAGGGATGGGTCCTTGGGTTTGTCGCGCTTGGCCACGTTGGGAGGATTGTACCGGGCGGCGAAGGCAGGTAGGTCGGTAGGTCAGAGGCGGAAGGCCGACTACCGACTGACCGACCTGCCCGACTCGACCTGACACTGCTCTACTTGATGAACAGCATCTCGCGATACGTGGCGAGCGGCCACGTGTCGTGCGGCATCATCGACTTCGAGCTGCGTCGCCGGCTTCGCGCAGCGCTGCCATCGCCGGGACGACGACGTCGCGGAAGTGCTTCGCGTGCTTTTCCGCCGAGCCGTTGCCCTCGTGTTCGAGCGCGTGCTCGAGCTTGTCGGTGCGCTCCTTGAGCTCGTCGATCGTGCTTCGTGAGCCAGTCGAGCAGCTTCTTGCCCTCGACCGACTTGCCGCCCGCCGCCTTCACCGCGGCCACGCTGTCTGCCACGACCTGCTCTGGTACTCGAACGCGGCCGGCAGGATGTAGCGGTTCGCCATCAGCACCATCAGCTGGCCTTCGACGTTCACGGTCTTGTTGTACGTCTCGACCATGATCTCGTAGCGCGCGTGCAGCTCGCGCTCGTTCAGGATCTTGTACTTCTCGAACAGCGCGACGACTTCCTTCGTGACGAGCTGCGGCAGCGCGTCGACGGTGTTCTTCAGGTTCAGCAGCCCGCGCTTGGCCGCTTCCTTTTCCCACTCCTCCGAGTAGCCGTTGCCGTTGAAGATGATCCGCTTGTTCTCCTTGATCATCTTCGGCAGCAGCTCGCCGACCGCCTTCGCGAGCGTCTTGCCGCCCGTCGACCATCTTTTCGAGCTCGGTCGCGATGTAGTCGAGCGACTCGGTGACCGCGACGTTCAGCGCGATGTTCGGGTAGGCGATGCTCTGGTTCGACGACACCGCGCGGAACTCGAACTTGTTGCCGGTGAACGCGAACGGGCTCGTGCGGTTGCGATCGCCCGCGTCGCGCGGCAGCTTCGGCAGCACGAGGACGCCGGTGTCGAGCTCGCCGCCGTGCTTGGTCGACTTCGCGCCGCCCTTCTCGATCTGCTCGAAGATGTCGGTGAGCATGTCGCCGAGGAAGATCGAGAGGATCGCCGGCGGCGCTTCGTTCGCGCCGAGCCGGTGATCGTTGCCGGCGCTGGCGATGCTCGCGCGGAGCAGCCCCTGCCAGCTTGTTCACCGCGCGGATCACCGCCGTGCAGAACACGAGGAACTGCATGTTGTCGTGCGGGTTCGCGCCCGGGCCGAGCAGGTTGTTCCCCTCGTCGTCGCTCATCGACCAGTTGAGGTGCTTGCCCGATCCGTTGACGCCGGCAAACGGCTTCTCGTGCAGCAGGCACGCGAGGCCGTACTTCGGCGCGGTGCGCTTGCAGCGTCTCCATCATCATCATCTGATGATCGGTGGCGACGTTGGCGTTCTCGAACACCGGCGCGATCTCGTACTGGCTCGGCGCCACTTCGTTGTGCCGCGTCTTCACCGGCACGCCGACCTTGTAGAGCTCGCGTCTCGACGTCGGACATGAACGCCATCACGCGATCCGGGATCGCGCCGAAGTACTGATCTTCGAGCTCCTGGCCCTTCGGCGGCTTCGCGCCGAACAGCGTGCGGCCGGCGTTGATCAGATCCGGGCGCGACAGATAGAAGTAGCGATCGATCAGGAAATATTCCTGCTCGGGCCCGCAGGTCGTGACGACGCGCTCGGCGGTCGAGCCGAACAGCTTGAGGACGCGCACCGCCTGCTTCGAGAGCGCTTCCATCGAGCGGAGCAGCGGCGTCTTCTTGTCGAGCGTCTCGCCGGTCCAGCTGACGAACGCCGTCGGGATGACGAGCGTCGTCGAGTCGCCGCTCTTCAGCAGCCAGGGCGGGCTCGTCGGATCCCACGCCGTGTAGCCGCGCGCTTCGAAGGTGGAGCGCATGCCGCCCGACGGAAAGCTCGACGCGTCGGGCTCGCCGCGGACCAGTTCCTTGCCGGAGAATTCAGCGACCGCCTTGCCGTCGCCGGTCGGCGACAGGAACGAGTCGTGCTTTTCGGCGGTGATGCCGGTGAGCGGCTGGAACCAGTGCGTGTAGTGCGTGGCGCCGTGCTCGACGGCCCACTCCTTCATCGCGGACGCGACCGCGTCGGCGACCGACGACGTCGAGCGGCTCGCCGTGCGTCATCGTCCGCCGCAGCGCGTGATACACCGGCTTCGGCAGACGCGTCTGCTGCACCTCGTCGTTGAAGACGAGGCTGCCGAACGCTTCCGTCGCGCGCGGACCGCGCGGCTCCTTCGCTTCCGTCACCGACCAGTCGCGAATCGCGCTGATCGCTTCGCCGAGCACCGCAGAACCCATGACGTCGCCCCCTTTGAAACTCGCCGTCGAACCGAGCGAGGCGCGCATGATATCGCGCCTCTGCCAAAGCGTATATCGTCGCACAATTTGTGCAGACTACGCAATAATTTGTATCCAAGTGCAGTTAATTGCGCTTTTTCGGCTTCGATGAATGCTACGTCGTGCAAATCATGCACGAATAGCGGCCATCAGCGATTTCCACTCGCCCAACCCAGCAGCGTCAGAAACTCGGCCAGCACCATGGCCGTTGCGCCCCAGATTTCAACGCCTCTGACGTGAAAACCGGGCACGACCATCGCAACGCCGTCGCGCTTGCGGGCATGTTCGACGAGCGCCGACGGGTTCACCAGCTCATCAAGGTCGATCTCGAGGATCGCGGCGACTTCGCCGTCAGCTGCTCTGAAAGATGGACGATGACGCGTCGTCGCCACGATCGGATGCAGACGGAATCCGCTGACCGGGATGTCGAGCGGCGTCAGCGCGCCGAGCGGCACCACATCGTCGGTTGCAAGCGCAATCTCTTCGTGCGCTTCGCGGATCGCCGCCTGCTCGAACGTCTCGCCGGGATCGACGACGCCGCCGGGCAGCGATATCTGACCGCTGTGCCTCCCCAGCGTGTCCGCCCGCACCGTGAGGACGATATGGGCGGCCTCGGACTCCGGTCCTATGGCGTTTCTCAGTTCGTTGTAGCGCGAGGCTTTAGCCGAGCGGAGGGGCCGTTTGGCGACGGTCGTACTCCGAGTTGGGGCGGGGAACACGAGCAGCAGACCCGCAGCGTTCCGAATGCGGGCCGGGTTGAAGCCGGCGGGCCATTCGCGCCGGGGCCGTGGAGCGAGTGAGGCGTGAGCGGATGAACCCGGAAGCTCGTGCTGAAACGCCGCGTGTAACTTCTGGATGACCTCGTCGTACCGCATCGCGTGCGCTTCAACTACCTCGCGAGATTCATCGACATGCCGGCGCGAAGTACATGGAGCGCGAGGCCGGTCCCCGCGTCGACGGTCCCGGCGGCCGCCGCGGGAATCGTCGCATGCCGCGGGTCGATGACGACGACGGCGCTCTTGCCGACGACTTCGATCTCGCTTCCCCGCATGATGACGGCGGTGGACTCATCGATGCCGATCCCGACGAGCGAACGATGATCCATTACGGCGCTGATCAAGCGGTTGCCCCGCTGCCGCTGCAGGAAATGTTGATCGAAGATGACATCGGCCGCGAGCCCGAGACCTTCTGAGGTGATCGTCTTTCCTGCCGTGATGTTTTTCAAGTCGGCTTCGCCCGTGATCATCACCTTCGACAGGATCGCCGCACCTGCGCTCGTGCCGCCGACGATCACGCCAGCTTTATATCTGCTGCGGATCAGTTCGTCGAGGCCGGTCCCCGAGATTTCCGTCATGAATCGGTTTTGATCGCCTCCCGGCATCCAGATGAGCGTCGCGGACTCGATGGCCCGCCGCGCCGCGTCGCGATCCTTGAAATCGACCTTGACCGCCGCCTTCGCGCCATATTCCTTCCAAAGGGCCACCGAGCTGTCGCCGGCGTCGGGCTCCGCCGAGGCCTGCGGGAGCACGGCAACCATTGCACTTTTGCCGCCGGCCAGCTCCATCGTCCTGGCGACGACCGCGGCGTTGGTGGCGCCGCCTCCGACCACGACGAGCACGCCGCCTTCCTGTCCGTGGGCGACGACGACAAACAGCACTATCCACAACCAGCTGAGTCGTTTCATGACGTGCATCATGGCATGACATTCTGGCTGGGCCGCTCGGACGGTCCAACGCCGACAGGCATTGACCCCATGATCCGTCGAATTGGAGTACGTGCCCCGACGATGAAAAAGCTGACGCGCTCGCGGGCGACAGGGCGGCGCGTTCGGTAAAATGGGCAGGTTTGAGACATTCGTGAATCTGCTGAGAACGCTGCGCGCGATTGCTGCGTCGGCCGCAGCGGTTGCGCTCGGATTGACGCGCATGGTCACATCACCGAACGCCGGTCAGCGGGTGGAGCTCGAGGCGGGCGACGTCGCACCGGATTTCACGCTTGCCGCGTCCAATGGGCGGACCTATCGGCTCGCGGAACTGCTCGGCGACGGCATCGTCGTGATCGCGTGGTTCCCCAAAGCGTTCACTGGCGGCTGAACCGCCGAATGTCAATCGCTCCGGGCGAGCGGTGAAGCGTTGCGGCATTTTCGCGCTCAGTATTTCGCGGCGAGCGTCGATAGCGTCGAGACGAACGCGCGGTTTGCAGAGTCGCTCGGTTTGGATTATCCGATCCTGAGCGACCCAACCAAGACCGTGGCGGCAGCATACGGCGTGCTCGCCCCGAGCGGGTTCGCGTCGCGTTGGACGTTTTACATCGGCAATGACGGCCGCATTCTTGAGATTGACAAGCAAGTCAGCGCCCGATCGCACGGCACCGACGTCGTTGCCAAGCTGACTTCTCTCACAAGCTGACCGCACGCGGCGGCAGGCTGGAGCTGGGTATGACACTACTTGACCGTTTCCGCACGCAGGCACGCGACACACATCCTGACCCCGCGGTTCGCCTCGCGTACGTCCAGGAAATACCAATCGACCAGCGCGACGTGCTTGCCGTCATCGCTCGCACCGACGACGACGCACGCGTCCGGCGGGCGGCCGTGGCCAAACTGATGGACCCGCCCGTACTCGCCGACATCGCGCGAGCCGACGGCGACGAAGATGTGCGCGCTGCAGCCAACGGCATGCTGCGCGACCTGGCGCTCGAAGCCTTCGAAGGAATCGGCGAAGCGGAAAGCCGCGCCGCGGTAGAGGCGCTGGCGGATCCGCGGATGCTCTCGACCGTCGCGAAGACGGCGGGGAATCCCGACGTGGCGCTCGCGGCGCTGGCGCGAATCGCCGACCCGCATATGCGCGGGTCGATCGCTCGGCACGCGACGCACGAGCCGGTCAGGATGCAGGCGCTCGAAGGTGTCAGCGAACGCGCCGAACTTCTCGCAATTGCGATGAACGGCGAATTCAGGGACTCGGCCGTCTCCGCAGTGGAACGGTTCACGGCGCGGGAAGATCTCGAACATATCGCCGCGCGCGCGAAGAACAAGAACGCGGTGAAGCGCGCGCGTGTTCTGGTGCGCGAGATGGACGAGCGTGCTGTGCGCGATGCCATCGCCGCCGCACAGGCGGCCGAAACCGAACGGTCAGTCTCGCCCGCAGCCGACGACACGGCGCCTATGCGATCGGCGGAAGATCTAGCCGCCGAACAAGTCGCGCGCGAGGCCGACGAGGAGGCGCGTGAGCAAGAAGCGACGGCTGAGCGCATGCAGCGCGAAACGGCGGAACGCGAAGCCGCCGAACGCGACGCGGCTGAGCGCCAACGCGTCGAGGATGCGGCGCGGCAGGAAGCGGAACGGCGCCACGGTCGCCTTGCGGAGCTTGCAACCGACGCTTCCGCAGCCGCCAATCTCGAGGACATGGCCGCGGCGCGCAAACAGCTCTCGACGATTCGGCGCGAATGGCGCGATCTTGCTGGCGGCACTACGGTCGACGCCGATCTCGCTGCGCGGTTTTCCGACGCCGAGCAACGATTTTCGGCGCGAGACGCGGCGCTCCGCGAACAGGATCAGAAGGCGCGCCGCGACGCGCTCGTGCGCGTCCAGCAGCTTCTCACGCGGGTGGATCCGCTCATCCAACGTCCGGACCTGACATTGAAGGCCGCCGAACGGACTCTGCGCGACGTGCGGGCAGCCCTCGGGCAGATGCCGCCGCTGCCGTCGAAGCAGGATTACGACGAGGTCATGCGGCGGCTGAAGACGGCGCAGTCGGCGCTGACGCCGAAGGTCGTGGAGCTTCGCGAAGTTGCGGACTGGCAGCGGTGGGCGAACGTCGGCATCCAGGAACAGCTCTGCGAAAAAATGGAGGCGCTCGCCCAGGTCGAAGATGTCGAGCAGGTCGCCTCCACGATTCGCGAACTGCAGCAGCAGTGGCGCCAGGCCTCCGATGTGCCGCGCGCGCAGGGCGCGGCGCTCTGGCAGCGATTCAAGACGGCCCACGATGCGGCGTGGGCGCGCTGCGAAGCGCATTTCGCCGCGCAGGCGGCGGTTCGCGCCGAAAACCTGGTGAAGAAAATCGCGCTGTGCGAACGCGCCGAAGCGCTCGCCGATTCCACGGCGTGGATTTCAACGGCCGACGAACTGAAGAAGCTGCAGGCGGAGTGGAAGACGATCGGGCAGGTGAGCCGCGGACAGGAAAAAGCGATCTGGGATCGTTTCCGCACCGCCTGCGATCGATTCTTCACACGTCGTCAGGCCGACCTTGCGCAGCGAAAGACCGTTTGGGCCGAAAACCTCGCCCGGAAAGAAGCACTGTGCGTAAAGGCGGAGGCGCTCGCCGGATCGACCGACTGGGAGCCGGCAGCGAGCGACATTCGCAAGCTGCAGGCGGAGTGGCGAACGATCGGCCCGGTGAAGAAGACGCGGTCCGAAGCGATCTGGCAACGTTTCCGGGCGGCGTGCGATGCTTTCTTCACCCGCTACGCGCAGCGTCACGACATCGCGCGCGGCGAGCGCGCCGCGGCGAGGGAAGCGATCGTCGTCCGAGCTCGAGGCGCTCGCGCCGGGAGACGGGCAGGAGAGGCAGGAAGGGCAGGAAGGGCGGAGGGGCAGGACGGGCAGGAGGGCTCGGACTCGACCGCCATAGGCGAAGCGGCGCCGCAGGCCGACGTCGTCGCCGCGGTGCGCGACATCCGCCGGCGGTGGCAAGCCGAGATCGCCGCGCGCGGCGTCGATCGCGAGCGTGCGGTCGCACTCGATGAACGGTTCAACGCCGCGTTCGCGCGCGCCCTCTCGCAACACACTCCGGCGTTCGCCGGCACTGATCTGGATCCCGAGTCGAATCGCAAGCGGATGGAAGCGATCGTCAAGCGGATCGAAGAGCTCGCGCAGTCGCTTGCGGGGCCGCAGGCCGCTGCGGACGCCGCGCTGTCGCCCTCGACGCGCCTCGCGATGATGCTCAAGGAAGCGCTCGCGGCAAACACGATCGGCGGAAAGGTCGACGACGACAGCCGCTGGCGAGCGGCGGCGGAAGACGTCCGTCAGGCGCAGGCGAGCTGGTCGCGGATTGGTCCGGTCCCCGAGGATGTGCGCCGGCCGCTCGCCGAACGATTCGCACGCGCGTGCCGCAGAATCACCGAGCGGCCCTCGAGCGGGGCAGGTCGGCCTGGTGGGGCAGGCAGGCCCGGCGGGACAGGCGGGCCGGGTCGGGCTACTCGATCTTGAGCAGCTCGACGTCGAACACCAGCATGCCGTACGGCGCGCGCTTGCCTTCGTAGGCAAGCTTCTCGGGAATCCAGAAGCGCGCCTTCTCGCCTTCGAACATCAGCTGCAGGCCTTCGGTCCATCCCGGGATCACGCCGTTCACGGAGAACGACGCCGGCTGGCCGCGGACGACCGAGCTGTCGAACATCTTGCCGTCGGTCGTCCAGCCGGTGTACTGCACGCTGACGGTGCTGTCTGGCTTCGGGTGACGGCCGCCGGTGCCTTCGTGCAGCACTTTGTACGCAAGACCGCTCGCGGTCTTCTTCGCGTCGGCTGGCGGCGCCTTCACGTCCGGCGGCGGCCGGTTCGGCATCTCGATCAGCGCGACGTCGAAGACGAGCATGCCCTTCGGCTTGCCTTCCTGACCTTTATAGGCGAGCGACGCGGGAATCCACAGGCGGCGCTTTTCGCCCGGGACCATGAGCTGGAGACCTTCGGAGAATCCGGGAATCACGCGGCTCACGCGCGAACGTCGACGGCTTCCCGCGCGCGATGGAGCTGTCGAACATCTTCCCGTCGGTCGTCCAGCCCGGTGTAGTCGATCGTGACGATGTCTTCTTTTCCCGGATGATCCGTTCCGGTACCGGGCGTCAGCACCTTCGATGCTAGACCTGAAGGCGTTTTCTCTGCATCGGCGGGCGGCGCCGCGACGTCAGGCGGAGGAGGAATGACCTTGAGCGTCGTCGTCTGCGCCACGGCGGCGGCGGACAGCAACAGCAAGCCGAGCGTTCGAAGGATCGTGCGCATATTGTGATTGTATCGCTCGGCTGAAGCCTCGCGCTACGGCCACGGGGTGTTCGATGTCTCCGCTCAATGTAGCGCGAGGCTGCAGCCGAGCGAGGCCCTCTGGCCGAGCGTCGACGCCTCAGCGCTGGCGTCTTTGGAGCTGCTCGAGTTTGCCTTTCAGCGCTTCGAGCTTCTGGCCCGCTTCTCCGAGCTTGCCTTCCGCCGTCAGCCGCTGGTAGTCGGCGAGATCTCGCGCGGCGTCCGCGATGAGCGCGTTGAGGTCGGACGTCTGCGGAGGTCCGTCCGGCCGCGGCTTTCGGCGCAGCGGCCGCTGGCCCTGGCGCCGCTGGGGCGTTCGGGGCGGCGGCGAGCGTCGATGCCGCGTTGCCGAAGAGTCCGGCCATCGCCGTCTCGAACGTCGGTCCGTACGCGAGCCGATCCTGCAGCGCGAGGACGACGAGCCGCAGCTCCGGCATCGGGCTGCGCTCGGCCTGCAGGTAGATCGGCTCCGCGTACAGCAGCGCGCGGCCGATCGGAATCACGATCAGGCTGCCGCGGCGCACGTGCGAACCCTGCTGATTCCACAGCGACAGCTGACCGGAGAGCTGCGCGTTCTGATCGATCCGCGCCTCGATCTGCAGCGGTCCGTCGACGAGCTTCGTTTTCGGAAAATCGTAAACGACCGCACTGCCGTAGTTCGGATCGTCGCTGCGCCCGGCAATCCAGCCGATGAGGTTGTTGCGGTTCGCCGGCGTGAACGGCAGGATCTCGATGAATTCGGTCTTCGCCTCACCCGGGCAGCGTCATCAGCACGAAGTTCGGCTCCATCGTCTGCGCGCCCTGCTCCGCGCTGGTCGCCGACTTCGCTCGCTACGCTCCAGAGATCCTCGCGGTTGTAGAACACTTCCGGATCCGTCATGTGATACAGCCCGTACACCGATGCCTGCAGCTTGAGCATCAGCTCCGGATAGCGCACGTGCTTGCGCAGCGACGGCGGCATCGCCGCGGCGTCCTTGAACAGCGTCGGAAAAATCCCGCGGTACGCGGCGATGATCGGATCCTCGTTGTCGAACACGTAAAACGTCGTGGTGCCGTCGTACGCGTCGATCGACCACCTTGACGCTGTTCCGCATGTAGTTGATGCGATCGCGCCCGAGCCGGTAGTGCCGCGGCGTACGGATAGCTTTCCGACGTGGTGAAGCCGTCGATCAGCCACGACAGGCGGCCGTCGTCGCCGACGACGATGTACGGATCCGGATCGAAGGTGATGAACGGCGCCAGCTCGGCGACGCGATCGCGGATGTTGCGGCGCATCAGCAGGCGGCTCTCCGCCGTGACGTCGTCGCTGAAGGGAAGCTTGGCGAGATCGCCCTGTCGAGATCGCGATCAGCAGGCGGCGCAAGAAGCCGCCGATCGGAATGCCGCCGTTCCCTTCGTACGACGTCAGGTTGTTCGTCTCACCCTGCGGGTAGTTGAACTCCTTCTGCCGCGTGCGGACGTACACGTCGGTGTTCGTCAGCTCGCCGAAGTAGATTTCCGGCCGCGTGACCGTGAGGCTCGGCACCGTGCTCTGAACCGGCATGTTGCTCAGAATGAGCGTCGGCAGACCCTCGGATGTGAAGCCGTTCACCGGATTCATGGTGACGCCGTAGCCGTGCGTGTAGATCAGCTTCTCGTTGATCCAGTTGCGGCTGCTTTCCGGCAGCTTTTCGACGTTCAGCTCGCGCGCCGCGAGCATCATCTGTCGCGTCGATCCGTCGACCTGGTAGCGGTCGATGTCGATGTCGGGAAAGTCGTAGTACGGTGCGGATCTCCTGAATCTGCCGCAGCGTGTCCTGCAGCGCGCGCCAGTCCCACAGCCGGATGTTCTGCAGCGTCGGCTGGTTGTGCGCCGCGTCGGCCGCTTCGACGCTCGTCTCGGCCGGAAACGGATGCTGCGCGACGCGGTTCAGCGCGTACGCGCGCCGCGTCATCTCGATGTTGTGCGCGATGTAGGGCTGCTCTTTGACGAGCTGATTCGGCTTGACGATGAAGTTATCGACGTATGAGCCGAGCACGCCGACGAGCGACGTAGCAGGACGGCCGCGGGCACGACCGACGCGATCAGCCAGCGCACGCGCGGAGCGGAGACGGCGTTCAACAGCGCCGCGAGGCCGCCGGCAGCCAGCGCGATCGAGACGATCAGCAGCCCGGTGAGCGTGACGTGCGCATCGGTGTAGGTGACGCCGGCGAAGATCGTGTGGTCCTCGAACAGCCGATCGAAGCGCCCGAGATAGACGCGCGCCGCCAGAATGAAGCAGGAAGACGCCGAACGCGATCGACAGGCCGCGCCACGGCGCATCGGTTGCGGCCTCGTGACGCATGCCGACGACGCCGCCGATCGCGCGCGTGCCGCCGGTGATGACGATGAAGAAGCCGGCCATCACGCAGACGACGACGGCGAGCGTCATCAGCCATCCGGCGATGAGCTGATACGCGGGCAGCGCGAACAGGTAAAACGTGAGCGGCCGTCCGAAAATCGGGTCGAGAACGGCGGACGCGGCCAGGTCGGCGGCGCCTTTGCCGAGCCGTACCAATACAGCGCGAGCGTCGGCCATTCGGCCATCATGCCGGCGCCTGTCGCCGCGGCGATCGCGAGCGAGACGCCGAGCGCGATCAGCTTCAGCACCGGCTCCACCGGCAGCTTGAGCGGCTGTCCGTTGACGAGAATCGCGCCCGCGAACTCGCCGAGGCGCGCCGGCTTCAGCGCGAGAAACGAACCGTAGAGAATGAGAAACGTGAGGGCCGCGAACGCGCTGAATACGACCGCTTCGATGTTCAGCGTCCGCCAGAAGACGTCGCTGTACCCGAGCGAGCCGAACCAGAGGGCATCGACGTAGTAGGAAAGCGCGGTGCCGCCGCCGAGGACGACGGCGGCGAGCACCGCGAGGATGAAGAGCCGGCCGCGGCGCCGCGGACGACGCGGCGGCGGCCAGTCGATTGTGTCAGCCATAACCCTGAGCTCGTCGCGCCGCGCGCGGAGCTCGAATGGTTATTTTACCGAGAACCCTTCCACCTGGACGTTCAAGTTGTGATTCACCCGCAGGCCTGCGATGCCGCTCGCGTCCACCTGATCGATCGGCGCGGAGGAGACCTCCGTGCCGTTGACGAGGAAGCTGACTTTGTCCTTGCCGACAGCAATGGACAGCGTGTTGGTCATTTTTCCGGACGCGTCGGCCTTTTTCACGGCGGCGTTCTCCGTCCAGGGCGTCACGGTCGGCGTCGCCGTGCCGGCGCGCTTCTTGACGAGGAATTTTCCGTCCTGGCGGACGACGAAGTAGGTGTACTTCTGATCGGCGGAGTCGAGGCCGGCGCCGCCAACGAACAGCCCGTACGCTTCGGGATGCGCGGCGGGCTCGATCTGCGTGAACGAGGCCGTCACCGTGTACGCGCCGGTCTTCTTGTCGGCCGCCTTGTAGTAGATGCCGGCAGGTCCCGACTGGAAATGTAGGCCGCCGCCCATCGGCGTAATCTTCACGCCGTCGGCCTTCGTGCTGCCGTTGTCCAGGCGCGCGCTCCAGCCGGCCGGGAGCGTGCCGCCGGCCTGCATCTTGTCCATGTCGTGCTGCGCCTGCGCGAGCAGCACCGTCGCGCCCAACGCCGCGAACGTCATCGAAAGCATCAATCGTCTCATCGCTGTCTCCTCACCAGTAGAACTTTAACCCAAGCTGTATTTCGCGCGGCGCGCGTGTGGCGATGATCTGGCCGAACGTGTCGTTCGACGGGTTGCACGTCGTCAGGCTCGTCGTGCACGTGTTGTCGAGGCCGTTCGCGCTCGGGTCGGCCGGCCCACTGCGTGTGGTTGAAGGCGTTGATGGCGTCGGCGCGGAACTGGATGCGCTGCGTGCCGTTGAACGTCCAGTTCTTCGACAGCGACAGGTCGGTCTGGTTTCGTCCAGGCTGCCGCCACTCGGATCGCACCGAATTGCCGAAACGTCCCATCCGCCGCCGGCGCGTAGGCGTTCGGGTTGAACCAATACAGGTTCGCCGTCTGCTCGCCGGCGCCCGGATCGCCGACGATGTTCGGCCGGCCGCCGCGGAGGAAGCCGTTCGTGCATCTCGGAGATGCGCGGCACCGGCTGTCCCGAGTTGATCGAGGTGATGCCGGCGATCTCCCACTCGCGCGAGCACCGCCTTCAGGAGCGTGTTCGACGAGTTCTTGAAGAACGGCAGCATGTAGACGTAATTGGCCGTGAAGATGTGACGCCGATCGGTGCGCGCGTCGGCGTATTCCACCGCGAGGTCGAGCGGATTCTGCGGAATGTCGATCGCGTCGCGATCGTTGGTCGAATCGGTGCGATTCCGGCTGAGCGTGTAGTTCAGCGTCAGCGATCCCGCCGCGCCTGCGTCGTGGCGGAAGCTTGTCAGGATTCCCCAGTAGTTGCTGCGCGCGTTCGTCTCGCGCAGCGTGATCGATCCGTAGCCGTGATACGGGCGCGCCAGGTTGACGCTGCCCGAGGCGAAGCACGTCGGCCGGCTGCGGGTAGTTGATGTCGATCGGCCGGATCAGATGATCGCCGTGTGCGCCGACGTAGCTGACGTCGAGGACGCCGCGCGAGTAGAGCTGGCGCTGCACGCCGACATTCCACTGCTGCGTCCGCGGTGTTTTGAAGTCGTCGCCATTGCCGATCAGATTCACGACGCCGCTCGTCGTCGACGTCGTGCCGGCGCCGGGATTCGAGAGTCGGGCGTTCAGAATGTTCACCGTGTTGACGAACGGCGGGTTCGTGAACGAGTTCTGCTCGAAGATCCCGACGAGCGCCTGGTCGTAGTAGACGCCGTACGATGTGCGATAAATCGTCTTCCGCTCGACGCCGGATCCCACGTGACGCCAATGCGCGGCTGGAGGTCGCCCTTGTCGAAGGCGTAGATGCGCGTTGCCGAACGGCGAGTTCTGGCCGGCGACGATGATCCCGTTCAGCGGGTCGCCGGTGCCGAGCGTGATGAGCGTGCACGCCGCGTTGGCGCACTTCGGCGCGTTCGCCGCGTTGTACAGCGACGGCAGGAAGTTCGTCAGCACATTGTTCGTGTCGGTGATCGGCGGATAGAGCGAGTAGCGCACGCCGTAGTCGACGGTGACGTTCGCCGCGCGGCTTCCACGTGTCCTGCGCGTAGAACTCGTATCGATTGAATCGCAGGTGCTCGGTGACGTCGGTCTGCGCTTCGCTGTACGTGCACGGATTGCCGCACAGCCCGTCGGCGTTGCCGGTAAGAAAATTCTGGAACGCCGTGCGGCCGCCGCCGGCTACGAATGCGAAGTTGCCCTGTGTCTGGTTCGACGCGTTCTCGTTCTTCTGCTCGAACGTCGTCAGGCCGCCGGCCTTCATCGAGTGCGTGCCCTTCTGCCACGTGAAGCTGTCGGTGATCGCTGTAGTTGCGGTACTCGATGTTGAACAGCTGGCTGCGCGCCGACGAGGAACGACCGGTGACTGCCACGGTCGGGAATGGCACGACCCGAGCGCGTTGCACCGGAACAGCTCCGTAGCGGTGAGCCCGTAGTCTGGCTCCGCTTGTTCTTCGTCCCGTCCGGGTTGACGTCGCCAGATCGTGTTGCTCGAGAACTGGAACTGTAGTTCGTTCAGCGACTCGCGAGCCGATGATGCTTCGCAGCTGCGCGGCGGCGACCTGTCCCGGCACGTTCGTGTCGGTCGTCCACACGTTCGGCACGGCCATCGGGCTCACGAAAGAGGCCGCCAGGTTCCTCCGTGAAGCTGTTGTCGTGCGTGTAGCGGCCGGTGAGCCGGAGATTCGCGTTGAAGTCGTAGTCGACGCGCACGACTTCCTGGCGCGTGTTGTTGATCGTCGCCTGCGAGTTGACGAACTGCTGCGTGCCGGCGATGTTCGGCGCGGGCAGAGCGACGAGCAGCTTCACGGCGTTCGGGTCGCGGAGAGCCGGTGCGACGTAGTTGGCATTCGACGGATCGGTCAGCCACGCGGGGCTCAGCACGTTGCCGGTGACCGTGCTCGCACGGTTAATGCGCCGGCCTCTTCAGAGAAAAAGAAGAAGATCTTGTCCTGGATCGCCGGGCCGCCGATGGTGCGCTCCGAAGTTGTTGTATTTCAGCGGCGCCGGATGGCTGTTCAGATCGGGATTCGTGCTCAGATTGCGGAAAAACGCGTTGGCGTTCAGCTTATCGCTGCGCAGGAACTCGTAGACGTTGCCCGCAAACGTGACGAGCCGGATTTCGTCACGACGTTCACGATGCCGCCGCCGCTGCGTGGCCACTCCGCCGCGTAGCCGTTCGTGATGATCTTGAATTCTGCGATCGAGTCGATGGTCGGCGTGGAGAGGAGCGTGATGTTGGAGCCGACGTCAACGTTGCTGACGCCATCGACCAGCCAGTTCAACGAGTTCCGCCGCGAGCCGTTCACCGACATGCTGACGGTGCTGGTCAGGCCGATCCCGACTTCGTCCGTCAGATCGCTCGACACACCCGCCGCCAGTGTCGCGAGCTGCACGAAGTTGCGGTTGTTGAGCGGCAACTCCTGCACTTGCCGGGAGTCGATGGTCGTCTGCAGCTGCGGAATCGGCTGCACGAGCTCGCGGCCCGCGGTGACGCTCACGTCCTCGGTGAGCCCGCCGACGCCGAGCTTGCCGTCAATCTGCAACCGGTCGTTCACGTGGAGCACGATGTTCTTGACGACAACGGTCTGGAATCCGGACAGCTCGAATGTGACCTCGTACGGTCCGACCGGGAGAAGGCCGACGGTGTAGCTCCCCGCCTGGTTGGTCACCGCGGAGCGAACAATGCCCGTGTTCGTGCCCTTGATCGTGACCGTGACGCCTGGAAGCAGCGCACCACTTTGATCAGTCGTGGTACCGGTGAGCGTGCCGGTGGTCTCCTGCGCCGACGCGGCGACCGTGCAGGCCGCGACAAGCAGCATCATCAGCGAAAGCCTCCGCATGCCTGCAATCCTTTTCTTCAATGCTCGCGGGGCCCCACCCCCGCTCGTTAACACCTCGCGCCGTCGCGCTCGGCGTGACCAAGAACAGAACGTCAGCGTGGGGCGTCCGCTCGCGCTTCGCGCTCGCTGATGGTGTAGCGCAGGACTTTAGTCCTGCGAGCACGCGACGTGGCGGCAGCTTATCCGCTTGTCGTAGGTGTGACAAGCGCGGCTGCACAGCGCGTGCGACCCATTAGCTTTACTTCGCGATGGCGGGTCCGATTCCGTAGTCCTTGGCCGCGTAGTCCTGATCGAACGCGCCTGGGATCGTGAGCGCGCTACCCGGAACCGGCTCAGGCGTCTGGTGTCGAACGGGTTTGAGATGTCGCAGGTAGACAACGACGGCGTAGCGATCTTCTTCCGTCCAGTTGGAGAAGCTGGCCCACGGCATCGCGGTCATCGGCACGACGTGGCCGTCCGGGAACGTGCCGCTGCGCAGCACGCGCTTTACCTCGTCGTCGGTTCGTCGAGCGAGGCCCGTCTCCTGGTCGGGAGTGAGATTGCGGCTGACGTACGTGCCGTGTGCCGTCTGCACCTTCAGTCCTCCGCCGGCGAGATACTTCGAGAGGTCGGGTCCCTGAGTGCCGTTCGTTGCGTGGCAGCCTTCGCATCCGTGCGTGACGACGAGGTAGCGGCCGCGCTCAGCGATCGCGCGCTCCCGTGCGTCCGCGATGCCGGCGACGGAAGGCGCGGCGTCGCCCATGTCCTTGCCGAACTGCTCAGGCGGCGTGATGAAAAACGGCGGAATGAAATACAGGAATGCCAGGAAGGCACTCACAGCAAGAACGAGAACGACAATGGCGGCGCGCTTGAGGACACGCTTCATCGCCGACCTCCTGTCGTGCCCGCGTTGCCAGGAAAAAAGACCATCGGCGGATCGTCACCCAGCATCAGAAACTTGAATTTCCCCCACATGTAGACAGGGAATGACGCCCAGCGGGGCGGCGGGACTCTGTTCGACACTGGCGGCACCGTTCGCAGGTAGGCCACGATCGCGTTCAGGTCTTCGGGCGTCAGGTTCGAGAACGATGCCCAGTCCATCGGATACGGCAGGAGCCGTGTTCCGTCCTTGAGGATGCCGCGCGTAATCGTTCGCTTGATCTCATCGTCGGTCCAGTTGCCGAGGCCGGTTTCCTTGTCAGCGGTGAGATTGCCCGTCGGAAAATCGCCGAATGGCTCGATCCGTAAGAGCAGTCCACCGGCGAGCCGCATGCCGGGCAGCATTCGCTGCTCCGCGTCGAACGGCGAATGACACAAGGCGCAGCCAAGCGTGTCGACGAGCGACGCGCCCCGTTTCACCGGATTCGCCTTCGCTTCAGCGTCCTGACGCGCGAGCAGCGCCGCGACATCAGGCCCATCCATCGACCAGATCGGTTTTCTCCCGAGCGACACGATGTAGTTCGCGAGATCCCACATGTCGGCATCGCTCGCCACGTCGACGAACGACGGCATCGGCGTGCCGGCCATCCCGGTGCGGAAGCGGAGGTACACATCGCGCGGGGTCGCGCCGCCGTGAAACGTCCACGGTTCGGTGAGATCGGTCGCGTGCAGGGGCTGTTTCCAATCGTCCCAGAATTCAGTGGCGATTGCCTTCGTGCCGCGACCATCGACACCGTGGCACGCCGCGCACTGCAGCTTTTCGTACACTCGCTGTCCGCGGACGACGCCTTCCGGCGAGGTCTCGATCGGCGGACCGAGCGCGACGACCTTCGGCGGTTCGCTTCCGAAGCGCGTCGACAACGATTTCGTGTATGCGGCGACGTCCCGGATGTCGCTGTCCGAAAGGATGCCTCTCCACGCCGGCATCGCCGAACCGTAGAGGCCTTCAGACACCGACCGAATCAGGTCGTCGTCGGTCGGGATGCTGCCTGTCTCAGTCGTTCTGATCTTGAATTTGGCGGACGTGAAGTCGCGGGGCCGCGGCGTGAGCAGCGCCGCCGCCGGGCCGTCGCCTTTGCCGCTCGTGCCGTGGCATTCGACGCAGTGCGCGTCGTAGATGCTTTTTCCTCGCAACGACTGCGACGCCGCATCGCTCGGCGGCTGTGCAAAGAGATGCGCGCCGCTCGCGATAGCGACCGCGCACAGGGCCGCGCCCGCCGCCATAGCGGCGGCAGATCGGTAGCTCAGCCGAAACATCTAGACGAGCACCAATTTGCCGAGCGCGCCCGGTTCCATCACAGCCTCGTGCGCGCGTGCAGCATCCGACATCGGCATCTCCCGTCCAATGACGGGATTCAGCGTGCCGTTCTCGAGACCGGCGATGAGCGCCGCATGGATGGACGCGACTTCAGCGGGCGTCGCGTTGAAGAGCGTCATGCCGAGAATCGCAGCGTCGCGTCCCATTGCCTGACGCGGGTCGATCTCCACGCGTCCGCGGTTTCCGACCACGACCACGCGTCCCCGCGGAGCGAGCAGCGACAGATCTGTATCGAGGTTGATGTGCGCCGCCATCTCGATCACGACATCGACGCCGCGCCCGCCCGTCGCCTTCTTGATCTCGTCCACGTAGTTCGGCGTCTTATGGTTGACGACGACATCGGCGCCATGCTCGCGCGCAGCCTTCAGGCCTTTTTCCGTACCGCCCGTGCCGACGACGCGCAGTCCGCGCGCGTGGGCGAGCTCCACCGTGGCGATGCCGACGCCGCCAGTTGCGCCGTGGACGAGCACCGTCTCGGCAGGTCTGGCTTGGGCGCGATGGAAGAGCGCCTGATATGCGGTGGCATAGGGAACGCCGAGCGCGGCGCCTTGCGCGAACGACGCGCGTGCAGGGAGGCGATAGAGCTGGTCGGCAGTGCACAGCGCATATTCCGCGTAAGTGCCCGCGCCGCCGGCGTTCGCACCGAAGCCGGCGATGTAGACGCGATCGCCGCGCTTGAACGCGTCGACTCCGGCGCCGACCGCCTCGATTTCCCCTGCCCCGTCGGAGCCCGGCGTATACGGCAGCGCCGGCTTTCGGGCGTACGTGCCGGTGCGGATGTATGCATCAACTGGATTGACGCCCGCGGCGCGAATTCTCACCAGTACCTGATTTGGCCCCGGCTTCAGATCGCCGACCTCTTCGAAGCGCATCACATCGGGCCCGCCGAACTCATGAACGCGAATCGCTTTCATGCGGACAAGTGTAACGCGAGGTCGGCGCAGGTCTAAAGACCTGCGCTACACCTGCGCAAATGACTGTAGCGCGAGGCTTCAGCCGAGCGGGGATGCATCTGCGCAAATGACCGTAGCGAGAGGCTTCAGCCGAGCGTGGCGATGCCGATCAAGCGCTCGGCTAAAGCCTCGCGCTACGGCGTCACCAGCTGCCTCGTAGCGCGAGGCTTCAGCCGAGCGTGGATGCTATGATCGATCAATCTGATGTCAGTTGTTCGTCTTCACAAAACGGTGGGCGTGAAAGTGGGCCGCGTCCAGGTTGGCGGCGGCGCGCCAATTGTCGTGCAGTCGATGACGCTCACCGACACCGCTGATGCGAAATCGACGGCGCAGCAGTGCGTCGAGCTGGCGGCGGCCGGTTCGGACATGGTGCGTGTGACGGTCAACGTCGATGACGCAGCCGCGGCCGTTCCGGAAATCAAGCAGCGGATGCTCGACGCGGGCTGCGAAGCGCCGCTCATCGGCGACTTCCACTACAACGGCCACCTGCTCCTGACGAAATTCCCCGATTGCGCGCGCGCGCTCGACAAGTACCGGATCAATCCCGGCAACGTCGGTACCGGTAAACGCCGCGACGAACAGTTCGCCACGATCTGCAAGGTCGCGGTCGATCACGGTAAACCGGTCCGCATCGGCGTGAACGGCGGTTCGCTCAATCAGGAGCTCGTCGTCGCGAAGATGCAGGAGAACACCGACCGCGATCTCGGAAGGACGTCGGAAGAGATCATCAACGAGTGCATGGTGCTGTCGGCGGTCGAATCGACGGCGCTGGCGATCGAGAGCGGTCTCCGCAAGGATCAGATCATCATTTCGTGCAAGACGTCGCGGCCGCGCGACCTGCTGAGCGTGTATCGCGAGCTGGCGCGGCGGACCGATCAGCCGCTGCATCTCGGCCTCACCGAAGCCGGCATGGGACTGAAAGGCCTCGTCTGGTCCTCTGCAGCGATGGGCGCGCTCCTCGAAGAAGGGATCGGCGACACGATCCGCGTATCGCTCACGCCGCGGCCGGGCGGCGATCGGCGCGAAGAGGTCTACGCGGCGTGCGAGCTGCTGCAGGCGCTCGGCCTGCGATCGTTTTCGCCGAGCGTCACGGCATGTCCCGGGTGCGGCCGCACGACGAGCTCCACGTTCCAGGAGCTGGCGGAACGCATTCAGGACTACGTGCGCGACAAGATGCCGGAGTGGAAAACGCAGTACGACCGGCGTGGAGACCATGACGCTCGCGGTGATGGGCTGCGTCGTCAACGGGCCGGGCGAGTCGAAGGCGGCCAACATCGGCATCAGCCTGCCGGGGACAGGCGAGGCGCCCAATTGCCCGATCTTCATCGACGGTCAGCACGCGACGACGCTTCGCGGAACGTACGAGGAGCTTGCGGCCGAGTTTCAGCGGCTCGTCGATGACTACGTTGAGCGCAAGTACGCCCGACGCTGACGCCGCGGACGTCGTCCTGCGGGACGTCCTGCACCGCTTCTGGGGCTTCTCCGGCTTCCGCCCGCTGCAGCGTGAGGCGATGCACGCCATTCTCGCGTCCCGCGACAGCGTCGTCGTCCTGCCGACGGGCGGCGGCAAGAGTCTCTGTTTTCAGGCGCCGGCCCTTGTTCGTCCGGCTAAAGCCGGACGCTACAACGGGGACAACGAACCCTCCGGGCGCGATAACGAACATTCCGAACTCGAGCGACAGGGAATCGCCGTCGTCGTATCGCCGCTGATCTCGCTGATGAAGGATCAGGTCGACGGCCTGCGCGTCGACGGCGTGGCAGCGGCGTACCTGAACAGCACACTCGTCGCGCACGAGCGCGATGAAGTGCTCGCAGCGGTTCGCGACGATCGCTGCCGGCTCCTCTACGTCTCGCCAGAACGGATTGTTGCGGACAGCGGGCTGCGCAGGCTCCTGCGGCAGGCAGCCATCCGGTTCATCGCGATCGACGAAGCGCATTGCATCAGCCAGTGGGGACACGACTTCCGCCCCGAGTACCGGCAGCTCGGTGGGCTCCGCGACGAGTTCCCGGGCGTTTCCTTTCACGCGTTCACGGCGACCGCCACCGATCGCGTCCGCCACGACATCGTCTCGGAGCTGCGGCTCGCGGATCCCGCAGTCCTCGTCGGATCGTTCGACCGCCCGAACCTCACCTATCGCGTCCTGCGGCGCGGCCATCTGCATACGCAGCTCACGGACGTGCTCGCGCCGGCATCAACGGGAATCAGGAATCGTGTACTGCTCGTCGCGGCGCGAAGTCGAGCAGCTCGCCACGTGGCTGAAGGAGCAGGGGCTCGGCGCGCTGCCGTATCACGCCGGGCTCGACGATGCGGTGCGGAGCAGGCATCAGGAGGCGTTTCTCGAAGAGCGCGTGGACATCATCGTCGCGACCGTCGCGTTCGGCATGGGGATCGATCGGTCGAACGTCCGGTTCGTCGTTCACGCCGGCGCCCCGAGATCGCTCGAGCATTATCAGCAGGAATCGGGTCGTGCGGGACGAGACGGCTTGCCCGCCGAATGCGTACTGATTTACTCGGGCGCCGACTTCGTGCGCTGGCGTCAGATGCTCGAAGCTAACGGTGAGCTCACCGAAAGCGCGCGGACGCTCCTGCGCGACATGGAACGCTACGCGGCCGGGACGCGCTGCCGTCACAAGGCGCTCATCGAGTACTTCGGCCAGACCTACGGCGGCGAGTCGTGCGGCGCGTGCGACTGGTGCCTGAAGGAGCTGGATACGGTTCCGAATGCGACGATCGTCGCGCAGAAGATCCTGTCGTGCGTGGCTCGGGTGAAGCAGACGTGGGGCATCGGTCACGTCACCGACGTGCTCACCGGCCGCGCAACCGAAAAGGTCGTCGCGTCAGGCCACGAGGCGCTGTCGACGTTCGGCCTTCTCAAAGAGGAGACGAGCGCCGCGATCCGCGGCTACATCGAGCAGCTCGTCGGGGAAGGGCTGCTGGCGCGCGACGGCGATCCTTACCCGGTGCTCCGCCTCACTCCGTCGGGCGCGACTCTGCTTCGCGGAGGCGCCGAGTGCGTGCTGTACCGCGCCGCCGAGCCCAAGCGCTCGAAAAAACGAGGAGGCGTGGGCACACGCGACGTTGTCGGCGCGCAAGTGGATCCGGAGTTATTCGATGTGCTGCGCGAAGTGCGGATGCGGATCGCACGGGAGCGGGGCGTGCCGCCTTACGTGATTTTTCACGACACGACGCTGCGCGATATGGTGCAGCGGCGACCAAAAACGGTCGAGGATCTCCACGACGTGTACGGCGTGGGCGCGAAGAAGGCCGCCGATTTCGGCGACGCCTTCCTCGACGCCATCCGTACGCATCGCCGGCCGGACTAAGAGCCCCAGACGGCTTTTTGCGACGTTTTCAGCACATTGCCTCCAACGTCGGGCAGTATCGGTTCGGGAACGGCCGGGGTTTAGTGGACCGTGTAAGGCTCGTGCAGCGCGAAGGGGGCGATCTCGACGTCGAACAGCCCTCCATCGGCCGCAATCATCTGGTAAGTCCCACGCATCACTCCGGTTGACGTCTTGAGCGGGCACCGGGACGTGTACTGAAACGACTCACCAGGCCCGAGGACCGGCTGCTCGTTGACCACTCCTGGCCCGCGGACTTCCTCGGTGTGGCCGGTCGCGTCCGTGATCACCCAATGGCGGCTCAGGAGCTGCACTCGCCCGCTTCCTTCGTTCGTGATCCGGATCGTGTAGTGGAACATCCACGAGCTCTGGAGCGGCTCGGACTGCTCGGGCGCGTATCGCGAGTCGACCTCCACGCTTCACGTTGTTGGTGACGGCGATCGACGACGAGCCGTGGAGCGGCTGGTTCTTGAGGGTGTCGTTCATGTCAGTCATGTCGCATCTTCATGATACCAACGTTTCGGCACGAGCATCCCATCTCCACAGCGATCGATCGGTACCGATCAGGTGCACGCCGCCGCGCCATTCATCGATTCCATTGAGCACGACGGCGTCGTTGCGGCCCTCGAGCACGGAGCGCCCCGCGTCGGTCAACGCAATCGTGTGGTCTCTGACGTCGTCGATGCTGTCGCCGGTCATCGCGACCAGCGGCACGCGCGCGTTCGCCAGCGTCCTCAGCAGATCCCAGAAGCTCAAGTCGCCCATGAATGGCCGCTCCTCGACGCGCTGAGTGGCGGCAAAGAGCGCACCGCCTTTGAGCGGGCCCGAGGCGAGCGCGCGAAGCGCAGCGTGTCCGGTGCGCGACATGCCGTTGACGGTCGACGGGTACTCCTCCAAGAAGCGCCGCATCGCTCGGTCGAGAAACGGCAGCGCGGTCGATCGGCTTCAGGGCTAACAGCTGACGAGGGTCGTCTGCGCGAAAGGCACGCCAGACATACGCCGCATCGTCGTACTGCGAGCGAGTGACGGGCCGACGCGTCGGGTATAGCGACGACAACTGATCGGCTGTGAGCTGGCCGAGGCCGATGAATCGTTCGATGCCCGGGAATTCGCCGATGCAGATCATCGTCACGTTGGGCGTCGTCTCGCCGCTAGACAGCAGCGTCAGCGTGCGGATGAGCAACAGCTGATCGAACAGGTCGTGTTCGAACCACAGCACGACTTCGTCGTACTCGCCGGCCTCCTTGATCGCAGCATCCGATGACGCCAGCATTTGATAGAAGCCGATCGCGTCTCGTCCGCGGTGGCGGAACGAAATGCTGCGCGCATGCGCAGCCATGCTTCGCCCTCGAGAGGCAGCGCCGGCCCTTCCCACAGCGCGTCAGCGGTAATCGCGACACGATCGGCGATGAATTCGCGCAGCGTCCCGGCCGCCGAGTCGCCGTTGGTGATGTGCAGAGTGGTCACGATAAGATGAGAAGACTATGCACCAGATCGAGCCCGCTCACCTGAAGCCGGGCGTTACGTTGGAAACGATCGAGGCCGTCGCGCCGAGCGTGTCCGCAACGACGCGCAGTCGACCGCGGTGATTCGCGGCAAGGCACTCATCTTTTGGGATCTGAAAATCCTCGGCAAGAAGAAGAAGCTCGACGCGATCGACACGGATCAAATCACCCCGGCCGCTGATTGCGTGTCGGAAAGCCTGGACACACTCGACGAGCGCTGGAAGGCTGGGTCGTTCCGTTACCTCATGCCGGATTTTCGCGCGCGGGTTCACCGCGGCGAGACGTTTCTGATTGCGGGCGATCGGTTTGCTATCGGGTCGTCGCGCGAGATGAGCCCGGCCGGACTCAAGGCGGTCGCCGAGGAAGTCGGCCTGCAGATGGTCGTCGTGTGCGGCAACAACATGGGCGATATCTTCCGGCGAAACGCGTTGAACCTCGGCCTGCATGTCGTCCAGAGTCCCGAAGCGGTGTCGGACGCGAACGACGGCGACACGTTCACGTTCGATCCGGACTCCCGCCGGCTCGCGAACGAGACGCAGCAGAAAACGTACGAGCCGCTGCCGCTCACACCGAAAGAGGACGAGATTCGGCGCACCGGCGGCATCCTGTCGGCGGGACGACGCGAGTTCGCAACTTCCGTGAAGACGGCGCCGCGGATCGAGTGGCCGGACGCGCGCGAGGCCCGCCGCCTCACCTCGACCGAGCAGATCGTCTGGGCGCACCGCGTCGATAAATCCGCGCACGTGAAACCGGGCGCCACGCTGCGCGTGTACGCGGATCTATTGCCGGCTTCGGACGGCACCGCGCCTTTCGCGATCCACATGTTCAATCAGATCACGGGTGGCAACACGATTCAGCCGCGCCAGGCAGCGATCGCGAACGATCACTTCGTGTTCACGAGGAAGAACGACGACGACAAGCAGACGGCGATCGGAAAGGCCTTCGCGAATCTGCATGGCATCGAGAAGCCGTACTACGCCACTCCTGGCGACGGCATCTTTCATTTTTATTTTCCCGAACAGGGCCTCGTGTACCCGGGCAATTCATTCCCGGCGCCGACTCGCACAGCCGCGCCTATGGCGCGTACGGCGCCGTCGGCATGGGCGTCGGCTCGACGACGCTCGGATTCGGATGGTCGACCGGCTACATTTATTTCACGCTGGCCAAGGCGCGCCGCGTCGTGTTCAGCGGCAAGCTCCAGCCGTGGGTAAGCGGCAAGGACATCGTCCTCGAGCTGCTTCGGCGCTGGGGCTCGAAGCAGTCGCAAGGCATGTCGGTGGAGTTGGTCGATGCCGACAAACAGCTGCCGATCGCGTACCGCAACACGATCGCGAACATGATGGCGGAGGCGGAGGCGCTGAACGGCATCTTCGCGCCCGACGAAGTGACTACCGCGTGGTACCGCGCGAAAGGGATTGCGAACCTGCCGTATGCGCCTTTCACGCCGGGTGACGATGCGCTGTACGAGATCGACGAGACGCTGGAGCTCACCGGCGTGATGCCGATGATTGCGAAGCCCTTCAGCCCAGGCAACGCATTTCCAGCCGACGAGGTCGCGCGCGAGCACATCACATTCGACAAGGCGATGATCGGTTCGTGCACGAACGGAAGCTACCAGGATCTTCTGACGGCGGCGCTGGTGATCCGCGCGGCGCGCAAGCAGGGCGCGAAGGAAACCGCAAAGGAGTTCGTCGTGTTTCCTGGCTCCGGCGGCGTCGGCGTGCAGATCGAGCATCCCGATGCGCGGCTCGACGGCGAATCCATCGCGGAGGTCTTCAGATCGGTCGGCGGCAAGATCCGGCAATCGTGGTGCGGGCCCTGTTTCGGACAAGGCGAAGATGCACTGCAGCCCGGCCAGCGCGCGATCACGTCCTTCAATCGCAACTGGCAGAATCGCATGGGCCTCGGCGGCGAAGGGTACCTCGCGAGCCCCGCCGTTGTGGCGGCGTCCGCAATCGCCGGATATATGGCGCCGCCGGGCGAGCTCGGGATCGAGTGGAACCCGGAAGAGTTCGGCGTTTAACCACAATGAAAAACAGGAACCACAAAGCTCACAAAGAACACAAAGGTCAGGGGCCAGTATTCCGTTTTGCTTTGTGTCCTTCGTGCCCTTTGTGGTTGCGTACCATCGTCTCGGCGGTTCGGTGATGCGCGACTCGCAGGCGGCCATCGCGGACAGTATTGGCGTGCCGGTCGCTCGCAGGCACATCTTTCTCTGCTGCGACCAGACCAATCCGAAATGTTGCGATAAGGATCGTGGTTTGGCCGCGTGGGACTTCCTGAAGCGGCGGTTGAAAGAGCTCGGTCTCTCCGAACAAGGCGGGATTCTGCGGACGAAGGCGAATTGCCTCCGCATCTGCGAAGGCGGTCCGATCGCCGTGGTCTACCCGGAAGGTTCGTGGTACGCGGCATGCGATCCGCCGGCGCTCGAACGGATCATCCAGGAGCATCTCGTCGGCGGCCGGCCAGTCGACGACCTCCTCATCACCATTCATCCGCTGATCAACCCCCACTAGCCCACCGCCGTCTAAGAGGTCCGGAAGGCGATGCCAGACCTCGTTCAAGACCTGCGCTTCGGCTGGCGATTGCTCCGCCGCACACCCGGCTTCACAACCGCGGCGGTGATTGCGCTGGCCCTCGGAGTCGGTTCAACCACGGCGATCTTCACGGTGATCGATCGCGTCGTGCTGCGGCCCCTGCCGTACGCGGAACCGGATCGCCTCGCCATGATTTGGGAGACGAACGACGCGAAGGGGCTGCCGCACGAACGGTTGTCGCCAGTGAACTTCGGCGATTACCGCTCGCTTACGCAGGTGTTCGACAGACGCGGCCGGCTGGTGGTACCCGCAGGTCAACCTCACGGAGCCGGGGCGCGATCCGATGCGCGTGAACGCGGTCGAAGCGAGCGGCAATTTCTTCGCGGTCCTTGGCGTCTCGCCGATTCTCGGCGGCGGCTTTCCATCCAAGCCGTTCTATTCGCGTGATTTGATCGCGGTCATCAGCCATCGTTTGTGGCGCGAGCGCTTCAACGGCGATCCGGCGATCGTGGGAAAACCGATTGTGCTCAGCGACGCCGTGTACGTGGTCGCTGGGGTGATGCCCCCAGGCTTTCAGTATCCGAACGACACCGATGTGTGGCAGCGCCTGCAGTGGGATTTCGCGCAGCACAGCCGGTCCGCACATTTCACCGAATCGATCTTTCGCCTCAAGCGCGGATCGACAATCGAGCAGGCAAACGCGGAGCTGCGTGCGTTGACCATCCGCCTCGGGCGGGAAAACCCGTCGACGAACGGCGGATGGGGCGCGCGTGCAGTGCCGCTCGCGCGTGAAGTGGTCGGGGATTTCAGGCCAGCGCTCTTCGCGCTGCTCGGTGCGGCAGCGCTCCTGCTCGTCATCACGTGCACCAACGTCGCCAGCCTGCTGCTCGCCCGGGCGACGGCCCGCGAGCGCGAGGTTGCCGTCCGCGCCGCGATCGGCGCGAGTCGAGGCCGCCTTGTGCGCCAGTTCCTCACCGAAAGTATCTTGCTCGCCGTGATGGGCACGGGCTTGGGTGTCGTCGTCGCATTGGCCGCGGTCCGCGCGCTCATCGCCGTTTCACCAATCCAGGTCCCGCGGTTGGCCGACGCGGGCGCTTTCGCAGTAGACGCGCGCGTGCTCGCATTCGCGGGCGCGCTTGCGGCAGCAACGGCGCTCGCGTTTGGCGTCGTGCCGGCGCTCCTGATGGCCCGCGGCGACATGCAGCGGCCGCTGAAAGAAGCAGGCCGGAGCGGCGATGGCGGCGCGCGCCAGCGCGCTCGAAGCATCCTCGTCGTCGCCGAGGTCGGCCTCTCCGTGATGCTGCTCGTCGGCGCCGCGCTTCTCGCGCGAAGCTTCCAGCATCTCGTCGAACAGGATCCCGGGTTCAAACCGGCGCAGGTCGCGACCGTGAACCTGGACCTCCCGTACAGCTATCGAGACTTCAGGAAGATTGCGGATTTCTACGGACAGCTGCTGACGCTCGTGCGCGCCCAACCGGGCGTTGCCGGCGCCGGGCTCGCGAATTTCCTGCCGCTCAACCCGGCATGGCGGCTGCGGTTTGCCGTGGAGGGGCGGCCACAACCACCGGAGCAGGATGCGCCGCAGTCGCAGAATCAGAGCGTCGACGAGGACTACTTCAAGGTGATCGGCGTGCCGCTCGTCAAAGGGCGATTCTTCGACGCGCACGACACTGCGGACGCGCCCGGCGTCGTGATCATCAACGAGGCGCTCGCGCGTCGCGAATGGCCGAATGAAGATCCTCTCGGTCAGCGGATCACCACGTCGGTTCGATTCATCGGTCCGATGGGAGCCGTGCTGATGCCGCCCGCCGCTCGCTATCAGATCGTCGGGGTCGTCGCGGACGTGAAGAACGCGTCGCTCGTGGAGATGCCCGAGCCGGCGATCTATTTTTCGTTTCGACAGTTCTCGTTTCGCGGCTTCAACATCGTCGTAAAGGCGTCCGGCTACGCGAACGTGGCCGCGCTCGTTGGCGCAGTACGACGGTCCGTGCAGCAGCTGGATCCGAACCTGCCGCTGTCGGCCGGGCGGACCCTCGAAGGCGTGATCAGCGACGCGACCGATCGCCCGCGCGCGCTGATGCTGCTCATGGGTGCGTTCGCGGTTCTCGCGCTTGCGCTCGCGGTCCTTGGCGTCTACAGCGTGCTGTCGTTCGCGGTCAATCAACGCCAGCAGGAGTTGAGCGTGCGCATGGCCCTTGGCGCCGAGCCGCGCGATCTCATATGGCTCGTCGTCCGGCAAGGGCTGCTGCTGACGGCGATGGGCGCCGCTGCAGGCGGCCTCGGCGCATTCGTCATTGGGCGCCTGCTTTCCAGCTTGCTGTTCGGCGTCGCTCCTGGCGACGCTGCAGCGTATGCAGTCGCAATCGCAACCGCCACAGTGGCCGCGCTCGTCGCGTGTATCCTGCCAGCACGCCGGGCGGCCTCTCTCGATCCGCTGCAAGGGTTGCGAGCCGAGTAGTCCACGCTCGGCGTGAGGCACACGCTCGGCTAAAGCCTCGCGCTACAGCGTCAACTGTTCGCGTTACAGCGGCCCGTGTAGCGTCCGGCTTCAGCCGGACGTCAATGCCCTCGCGTACAATGCGCGGCGATGCTTGTCCGTACGATTGCAGCCGAGGTTCACGGCCGCTATCTCGTCGACACCCCGTCGACCCATAGCGCGGTGCCGATGCTCGTCGGATGTCATGGCTACGGGGAAGCGGCGGAAGCCGAGCTCGAGCGGCTTCGCGCGATGGCGCCTCGCGGAGACTGGCTCATCGTGTCGGTGCAGGCGATGCATCCGTTTTATCGTGGACGATCGCAAGAAGTCGTTGCGAGCTGGATGACGCGCCAGGATCGGGAGCTGGCCATCGCGGACAACGTCCGGTACGTCGCCGATGTCGTGGAGGCGGTCGCTCGCGAATGGGCGGTCACGCCCACGCTCGTGTTTTCGGGGTTTTCCCAAGGCGTCGCGATGGCGTTTCGCGCTGCCGCTTCGTGCCGGCGCGCGGTTTCGGGTGCAATCGTCTCCGGCGGCGATGTGCCGCCCGAGATCGCCAACGCGGCGCTGTCGCGAGTGCCTCGCGTGCTCATTTCCCGCGGCGTGCGCGACACGTGGTACACCGACGAGAAATTTCGCGGAGACGTCGCAAGGCTGCGCGCCGCCGGCGCGGTCGTCGTCTCTCACGAATTCGAGGGCGGCCACGAGTGGGCGCAGCCGCTCGTGGACGCTGCCGCTGATTTCCTTGGATCGCTTACATGATCGAGATTCGCCCCGCCTCGCCCGCCGATGCCGACGCGCTCGCCGAGCTCCGCTGGGAGTTTCGTGCGCCCCGCGCCGCGCAGACGGAATCCCACGACGCCTTTACGACGCGATGCGCCGACTGGATGCGCGCCGAGCTCGGGTCAGGCCGCTGGAAGGCGTGGGTCGCGCTCGACGATGCACGGGTGGTCGGTCAGGCGTGGATGTACTTCCTGCCAAAGATTCCGAATCCGACGGCGGAGCGCGAGCGCCATGCGTACGTTTCGAACGTGTACGTCACGCCTGGATCACGCGGCGGCGTCGGCAGCAAGCTGCTGGCTGCTGCACTCGACGCCGCGAAATCAGAGCGCATTGATTCCGTTGTGCTGTGGCCGACCGACCAAAGCCGCACCCTCTACATGCGCTACGGGTTCGTCTCGAACGACAGCGTCCTCACGTTCAAGTGTGGATGACACGACGCATCCATTGCACGATCGTCTGCTGCACGCCCACGAACACCGCAGCCTGCGCGGCCGGATCGCGTTTGGATATCTTGAACGAGTGATCGCCGCCGTTGACCACGTGGAGCGTGGCCGACGGCACCGCGCGGAGCACCGACTCGAATTCGGGCGGCGTGCCGAACGCGTCGCGGCTGCCCTGCACGATCAGCATCGGCTGCTTGATCGCGGGCAGATGGTTGTCGCGGCGCTGCTCCGGCTTTCCTGGCGGATGCAGCGGATACCCGAGCAGCACGATCCCATCGATCCGAACGGCCGAATCGGCCGCGGCGATGTGCGACGCGATACGACCGCCCATTGATTTTCCGCCGATGAAGAGATGCCGAGCGGCGCTTTCCACCTGCGTGGGGATAGTGGCGACAACGGCGTGGTAGCACGCCTCGAGAACCGGTTGGCGATCCGGAATGCGCCGCCGCGCCTCGATGTACGGAAAGTTGAACGTCACGACGTCGACACCGAGCGCCGCGAGCGCGCGTGCGAATTCGACGAGGAACGCGCTGTCGTGCCCGGCGCCGGCGCCGTGGCCGAGAACGATTGTCGCGAGCGCCGGTTCGGTCGTACCGCTGTTGTAGACGCGAGCGGTCGTCGTCGTCGATCCGCTCAACGGAATCGACAGCTGATGCGACTTGTTCAAGCCAGTCGCAGACGCAAAGGCAGTACCAGCGATTTTGCCCATTGGTCGAGCGCGGACGTCCTGATTCGATGACGCTTCAGTGACCTGCGAAAGCGCGCCCGAGGCCGTACGTGATCGCCGCCTCGAGGATGCCGACAAACGTCATCTCAGCGCCGCTCGCCCACCACGAGCGGGTGGTCACGAGCGACTTCGAGGCGCCGACCGCGAAATGCGCAATCGTGCTGATGATGAAGGACGCGATCACGGCCGGCATGCCGACCGTGAAGAAGAACGGAATGATAGGAATGAAGCCGCCGACCGCGGTGGAGACGCTCGCCGAGATCGTCGATCGCCAGGGATTCGGAAACGATTCCTCCGACAGCCCGAGCTCCTCGTGCACGAGCGTCCGCAGGAACTGCTTCGGTTCCCGCTGGATTTTCTCGGCCATCGAGCGGGCTTCCTCGGCCGAGAAGCCTTTCAGCTGGTAGAAGAGCTCGAGCTCGAGCAGTTCCTCGTGCGGATCCTCTTCGATCTCGGCGCGTTCGCGCGAGACCTCGGATTCGTACACCTCGCGCTGCGACTTGGATGAGAGGTACGCGCCGGCGCCCATCGACAGCGCGCTGGCGAGCGTGCCGGCGAGGCCCGCCGCCAGCACCACTTCGCTCCCGCCGGTGTAGCCCGGCCATGCCGGACACGATGCCAAACACGGCGCCGAGCCCATCGTTCACGCCGTAGATCGCGTCGCCGATCCAGCCGGTGCCGCGCACGTGCCAGCGCTCGCGGCCGAGAATCGTATCGAGCGTCGACCGCGGCGTCGGAATTTTCCCGCCGGCGAGCGTGCGCAGGATGACCGCATGGTCGCGCTCTTCGTGCATCGCCTCCTCGGCAATCCGGCGATCCACCGGATCGCTGAGGCGCGTCATCAGCTGGTCGTATTCATCTTCCGCCTGGTTCTCCTCCTGCTCGAGGCGGTGCAGCACGACGTTCGGGTCGCTGATTCGCTGGAACCAGGTCAACCCTCGCTCGATCTCTTTCGGATCGGGCGTCCGCCCGGTCGCGAGCGTGAGGCGTTCCGACCAGCGGGCGGCGTGCTTGTCCTCCTGCTCGGCGAGGCGCAGCAGGATGTCGCGGCGCTTCGGATCGGGTTCCCGTTCGGCGAGGAGCTTGTAGGTATGCGCGGCTTCTACCTCGCGCTTCCACATCTTCTCGACCGTCGCGATATTCGTCTTGTCGATCGGGCTCATCCAACCAACCTCTCGAAGAGGACGATCGTGGCGATGCCGGCCACGATCAGCACGACCTGGCGAACGCCGTTCGCGTCTACCTGTCCGCGATGCAGATCGGGAATGAGGTCCGACATCGCGATGTAGATGCAGACTCGCCGATGAGAAGGCGAGCACGTATGGGCGAATACCCGGCACGACCTGAACCGCGCCGTACGCCAGCAGCGCGCCGACGATGCCGGACACCCCGGAGACGACGTTCAGCAGCATCGCGCGGCCGCGGCTGTAGCCGGCCGCGAGCAGGATGGCGAAGTCGCCGACCTCCTGCGGGATCTCGTGCGCGGCGACGGCGACCGCCGTGTTGATCCCGAGCGGGACCGACGACAGCACCGCCGCCGAGATGATCGCGCCGTCGATGAAGTTGTGGAATGCGTCGCCGATCAGCACGAGCGTGGCGGTTGCGCCGTGCACCTGGCACTCGTCGGTGTGGCAATGGCGCAGGAGCACGACCTTTTCGAGAATGAAGAACACGAGAATGCCGGCGAGGAGCGTTCCGAACACGACTGGCGGCGACAGTGCGTTCAGCGCTTCCGGCAGGAGCGCGAGCAGCGCGACACCAAGCAGCGCGCCGACCGCGTAGCTGACGAGCCACGGCACGATGCGGGTACGGACGCGATCGGTGAACAGAAGCAGCGAGGAGGCGAGGAGCAGGCCGCCGCAACTGCCCAGTACGCTGAGCGCGAGGACGGTCGCGAGCAAGGGCACGCGACATTCTAGTTGAACTTAGAACTGAGAACTTAGAACGGAGAATCGTAAGTTCTAAGTTCAACTCGCAGTATAGCCTCGGCGCGCGCGGACGCGGTACGGTTTGCCCTTCAATTCGACGCGGATCGAATGCCAGCGCCCGTCCTTCTTACCGGGCGATGCGTACCCGAGGTAGTACTGCTTGCTCAACTCGTCGGCGATATTTTCCGTGGCGGGATTCAGATCGCGCGCGTCGCGGACGACCTCCGTGCGGCCGCCGCTGTCGTCTGTGAGGTCGCGCAGCGATACGACGTCCACCGGATCGGCGCAGCCTTCCCACGTCGGCACCGACCCGGGTGGCGGCGGGGGAGCGATGGGCGGCCGTCCGGGCGGGAAAGGCCGCCGTCCGGGCGGAAACGGAAACGGAATTGGGCCGCGCTGCATCTCCCAGGGCCCGCGTGGAGAACGGACTGCGCGCGCGCAGTCGATCCCGACGGCGTAGACGAGCGCTTCGCTGCTGCGAATCGCCTGATGCACTTCGGAGATCGTCGCGCGACTCGACGTATCGCGGCCGTCGGAAATGATCACGAGCGACTTCTTCTGGTTCTGGCTCGTGGCGAAAAGCGGCAGCGCTTCGCGCACGGTGTCGTACATCGCCGTGCCGCCGTTTGGCGTCGTGCGCTCGAGGGCCCGCGCCAGCAGCTGGCGGTCGCTCGTCCATCCCTGCAGAAGCTGCGGCGCGTTGCTGAACCGGTAGATGAATAGCTCGTCGCGTTTATCGAGCAGGTCGAAAACGAATCGTCCGAGTGCGCTTTGCGCCTCGCGAATCTTGTCGCCGGCCATGCTGCCGCTCGTATCGATCGCGATGCCGAGGCTCACCGGCACGCGCTCTGCCGAGAAGTGCGTGATTTCCTGCGGCTGGTCGTCTTCGTAGACGAGAAAGTCGTCCTTCGTCAGACCCGGCACGAAGCGGCCGGCGGCATCCGAAACGGTCGCGGTCACATTGATCAGTTCAACGCCGCTCTTGAAGCGGAACGGGTTCGAGTTGGGTGGAGGCTGCTGCGCGCCCATCACGACGATCGATCCCGCCACGGCGGCGACGACAGCGGCGACGCGATGCGGCAGCGTGCGCTTCATTTCACCTGACCTTGCGTCCTCGGTGCGGCTGCGGCGGTCGACGTGCGCAATCACGCGATCACCCCTGCGGAAACTCACGCGGTAGCGTCCGACATCCGCGGCGTTCTGCACCGTCACGACGAACGGAGCCTCGGCGCCTGGGTCGATCGGCATGTGTGCGAGCGGCGCGCGGGCGCTCGTCATCACAGCACCGTCGCGATCGTACACGGCGACAACCGCTTCGACGTCGTCGACCGCCGCCGCCGAGTCTGGATTATGCACCACGCCCCTAATCGTGAGCCGGTCGCCGTCGCGCTCGTGCGAGAGCCCGACGAGCTCGAGCGGTGCGGTCGCCGCTTGGCGAGCCGCCGCGCTCGTCGTTCGCGAACGCGCGATTGCCGGCAACCTCGGCCACGCGCTGCCGAACACGATCGCCAGCGCCGCGACCGCCGCAATAACGAATACGCCAAGCGCGACCACGGCGACGATTCGGGTCGCCGATGCCTCGGCTTGTGCAGCCCCGACGAATAGTTCGGACCTCAGCGCCGGGTCCCGGACCGGCATCGCAGTATCCCGCAGGGGAAGATCGTGTATGAACGAACGTGGTCCGATCTCCGCCGGCGCCGGGAAACGCCTGGGCGGCTCACCGCGGATGCCAATCTCGACCCGGCTCGACCCGGCGCCGGCAACCGACGCCATCGCCGCTTCGTCGTGAATCTCGGCCGAAAGCGCGACGATTCTCGCTTCAGCGCGGCGCCGCTCTGCGCGCGAGACCCGCCACGCAACGATGCTCATGATCGCCGCGAGCGCAAGCGACAGACCCGTGAGGATGGCCAAAGCATGGGGACTCATCGCAGCCTGAACTCCACTGATACTTCCACCGCGACATCGACGGGGACGCCGTGCCGGCGTGCCGGTGCGAACCGCCATTGACGCACGGCCTGGACAGCCCGTTCGTTCAATCCGCCGGCGAGGCCCTGCAGCACCTTCACGTCACCCACCGAGCCGTCGCTGCGGACGACGATCTCGAGAACCACTTCGCCCTCGACGTTTCGCCGACGCGCGTCCTCGGTGTAGTCCGCCTTCACTTCCCGGAGAAGGCGCGGAGCGTCGATACCACTCCCCGGGCGATAGACGCCGCCACCAGTGCCGCCGCCCGTCCCTGGCCCAATGCCGGGGCCGTCTCCCTCGCCGAGGCCCGCGCCCGATCCGGTGCCCGCTCCGCCGCCGGTACCGGATCCGTGGCTGTTGTTCTGCGCGGCGGTCTGCTCCAGCACGCCGACGCGGCTTCGCGCGTCGGCGGGCGCGGTGATGATCGGCGCGACAACGGCCGGCAGTTTCTCGGCTTCGAGCACCGGTGGCTTCGGTTCAGGCTTCGGCCGCGGCGGTGCCGCTTCGATCGGTTTCGGCGGCTCGCGTTTGGGGAGCGGGCTGCTGACGGCCGAGCGACCTTCGCGCATCGCTTTTGGCGCCGGAGCCTTCTGCTGCAGACCGCCGCCGCCCCCACCGCCGCCTGGTCCCGGAGTGTTGAGGAAAACGAGCTGCATCATGGCGGACGGCCGCTGATCCATGGACGGCGGCGGGGTCGTGGCGAGTCCGCGACGCGTCAGCAGAACCACGGCGAGCGCTGCGAGTGCGATATGGACGCCGGTGGACGCGAGGAATGGAACGGCGCGCATCCGGCCGCGCCCCGTCGCCGCGAAGTAAGGAGCGGAGGGCGCTCGAGTGGTTCGCGATCGCATCGACTGGAGCATTACGAGACGGCCCAGTCGGACCGCATCGGCATGCGGCACGTACCCGTCGATGCCGTTCAGCGCCGCCAGGACGTCTGCGAGCGGAACGCCGGCCGCGGCGGCAATCTCCCGTGGCGTGTACACGTCGATGCCCGGCTGTGAACGCATGGGTATTAGTCAGGAAGGCAAAAGCCTTGCCTAAGTATTTCCACATATTGCTCGAAAACACGGTCGACGGGCTGTGCTCGACGCATGACAGTTTCCCCGTACAGGTACACTCCCGCTCATGACGTGGAGCGGAAAAGCGGTAGTAGTGACGGGCGCAACGAGCGGCATTGGCCGAGCGGCAGCCGAAGCATTCGCGCGCGAAGGAGCGGCGGTTGTGCTCGTCGGCCGTCGAAACACGGTTTTGGATGAGGTCGCGAAAGCGATCAGTAACGGCGGAGGTCGCGCGGTGTCATGTCCCGCCGACGTCACCGACGATGTAGCACCTGAGAGTGTTGTCCAGACGGCCGTCGAACAGTTCGGCGGTATCGATGTCCTGGTGAATGCCGCGGGAATCATCTCTACCGGCACCATCGAGTCGACGACCGACGCAAACTGGGACCGGATGATGGCGGTGAACCTGCGCGCGCCTTTTCGGTTGATGCGCGCCGCGGCGCCTCACCTTGCTCAGCGCAAAGGCGCGGTCGTCAACGTCTCGAGCGTGAACGGTCTTCGTTCGTTTCCCGGCGTGCTCGCTTATTGCGTCAGCAAAGCAGCGGTCGATCAGCTCACGCGATGCGCGGCGCTCGAGATGGCGCCCCTCGGCGTGCGCGTAAACGCGGTGAATCCGGGCGTGACCGTCACGAACCTGCATCGCAGCTCCGGCATGGACGAAGCGCAATACGCCGCGTTTCTCGAGCGCTCGAAGACCACGCATCCCCTCGGCCGCCCAGGTCAGCCGGAGGACGTCGTCGGCATGATTCTGTTTCTCGCGTCAGACCGCGCCAGCTGGATGACGGGTGAGACGATTCCGATTGATGGGGGAAGACATCTGACGTGCGCGCGATGAGAATATCTCGAGATACTTCACCCTCGCGGCTTTATGCCCTCGACGAACACCAGGCCCTCGCGTTCCGCGAGCGTTCTCACTGAGACGAAGCCGTCGGCCTGGAGCGCGCGGTTCGCGTCGCCCGATGCTGTAAACGGCGGACCGGCCTGAGCGCGGGAGAGCAGCGCGCCGATGCCGCCGCGCGGCGCCGTGCCGATGATCATCGCGCGTCCGCCGTGACGCAGAATGCGACGCAGCTCGCGCACTGCAGCGACGCGCCCTTCCGGGCGCATGAATCCGAGAAGCCCCGCCGTGTCGTCGACGACAGCAAGATCGAACGCGTCGTCCTCAAGCGGAAGCTGCGCGGGCTGCGCCGTTTCGACGTCGACGAGCACGCCGGCCGCCGCGGCGCCTTTGCGCGCACGCGCCGCCGATTCCTCATCCGGCACGACCGCAACAGCACGTCCGGACAGCCCCACCTTTGCGGCAACGGCGCCAAGGCGTCCGCCGTGCGCGCATCCAATCTGCACGAGGCGGTCGCCCATCTTCACGCCGACCATACGGACGATGAGGAGATGCGGCTCGTCACGGCGGCTGAACGGGTTCGTCAGCATGATCGAAGAGTCTACATTTTCCTATGTTGAGCGTAGCGCAGGTCTTTAGACCTGCGGCCGCGTCACCTGTGAACTGCCAACTGTCTGGGATATAGTTCTCGTTTCATGCCTACACCTATTGATATCGCTCCTGCACGCGGCAAACTTGGCGTGCTGCTCGTCGGCCTGGGGGCCGTCAGCACCACGACCATCGCGGGCGTGCTCGCCATACGTAACGGCCTCGCGAAACCGATCGGATCGCTCACGCAGATGGGAACCGTTCGCCTCGGCAAACGGACCGAGGGACGGTCGCCGAAAATCAGCGATGTTGTCCCGCTCGCCGGCCTCGACGATCTCGTGTTCGGCGGCTGGGACATCTTCAACGACGATTGTTACGCAGCGGCGCGCACCGCCGGCGTCATCGAGCCGTCGCTGCTGGACAAAGTGCGGCCCGAGCTCGAGCGCATCCGGCCGTGGCCCGCCGTGTTCGATCAGCGGTACGTGAAGCGGCTGGACGGCCCGAACGTGAAGAAGGGCAAGAACAAGAAGGATCTCGCCGAACAGCTCATCGCAGATATCCGCGCGTTCAAAGCGGACAACCAACTCGATCGCATGGTGATGGTCTGGTGCGGCAGCACGGAAGTGTTCATGACCGAGGCGCCTGCGCATCAGTCGATCGCGGCGTTCGAAAAGGCGCTCGAGGCAAACGATCCCGCGATCCCGTCGAGCATGGTGTACGCGTACGCCGCGATTCGCGAGGGCCTCCCGTACGCGAACGCGGCGCCCTAATCTTACTGCCGACATTCCCGCGCTCGTGGAGCTTGCCGCAAAAACACAATCGCCGCTTGCGGGCAAGGACCTGAAGACGGGCCAGACACTGATCAAAACGATCGTCGCGCCAGGGCTCAAGGCGAGGCTCCTCGGCGTCGCCGGCTGGTACTCGACCAACATCCTCGGCAATCGCGACGGCGAAGTGCTCGACGATCCTGAGTCGTTCAAGACGAAGGAAGAGAGCAAGAAGTCGGTTCTCGACTACATCCTCCAGCCGCAGCTCTATCCCGATCTCTACGAACACCTCTGCCACGTCGTCCGCATCAATTACTATCCGCCGCGCGGCGACAACAAGGAAGGCTGGGACAACATCGATCTCGTCGGCTGGCTCGGCTACCCGATGCAGCTGAAGATCAATTTCCTTTGCCGCGACAGCATCCTCGCGGCGCCGATCGTGCTCGACGTGGCGCTGTTTCTCGATCTGGCGAAACGCGCGGGCATGCACGGCATTCAAGAGTGGTTGTCGTTTTACTTCAAGAGTCCCGTGCATGCGCCCGGGCTCTACCCGGAGCACGATCTGTTCATCCAGCTGATGAAGCTGAAGAACACGCTCCGGTATTTCAAGGGCGAAGAGCTCATCACGCATCTCGGCCGTGAGTACTACGACTAATCAAGGGCTGCAGCAGGCGGCCATCGTCGGCGGCCTCGTGATGGGCGTGCTGTCGGCGCTGCCTATCATCTCGGTCGGGAACGTCTGCTGCTGCATGTGGGTGGTGTCAGCGGCGGCCTGGTGGCCGCCTACGTCTTTCAGCAGCACCATGCGGTGCCGATGACGGCGGCAGACGGCGCGCTCGCAGGGCTCCTCGCCGGGCTCGTCGGCGCGGCCGTGCACTTCGTGCTTTCGATTCCGATCGACCTCGTGATGGCGCCGATGGAGCGGGCGATGGTGCAGCGGCTCGTCGACATGTCGGGCAACATGCCACCAGAAATGCGCGACATGTTCGAACGATACGGCAGCGGCACCGCTGCCGCGGGCTTCGCCTTGTTCCTGGTTCGCCGCGTGATCGTATTTGTGTTCATGTTGTTCATTGGCGCGATTTTCTCGACGCTCGGCGGCCTGCTCGGATCGGTCCTGTTCGTCAGGAAGACGCCGCCCGGCACCATCGACGTCGCGCAGTAACGAACATCACCGGGTCAGGTGAGCTTCATTCTCGACGCGCTGGGCCGCAAGCCGGCGAAGCCGGCCAACCGCGGCGATGCACAGACGGCACGCGCCGGCCACGTGCTCGCTGCGCTCGGGTATCCGCGTCGACCGGCGAAATCCAGGAGGCCACTCGCGATGCTGCTTCTGTGTGGCGTCGCCGCGATTGGAATCGGCTTCGTCGGGATGACGGCGGTCGTGCTGTTCTTCGCCCCGCCGGTCGCCGACGAGCGGCCAGCGCACGCCGTGGCTTCCGTCCAGGCGCCGACTGATCTTCCGCGCATCCCGACAGCGCCTCCGTCAGCTTCAACGCCGGCCGGCCGACCGCGAATGAGCGAGCCGAGGAGCTCAGCGCCGGATCATCGAAGAGCAACTGCCGTCGCCCCTCGAGCCATTGCTTCGCCTCGTGCCGTTGATCATTTCGAGTTGGCGCTCGAATACCAGCGCGCCGGCGACGCCGATAAAGCGCTCAGCGAGTATCAAACGCTGCTCGCGAGGAACGATGCGAGCGCGGAGATCCACGACAATCTCGGTCTGGTGTACGCCGAACGGGGTGAGGCCGAGGAAGCGGAAAGACAGTTTCGACGAGCGATCGAGATCGATCCAAGGTCCGTCAAGGCGCACAACAATCTCGGCGTCGCGTTGATGCGTGCCGGCAAACTGAGCGAGGCGGCCGCGCAGTTTCGAATCGCGCTCGACGCCGATCCGCCGAACGTCGAACCGCTCGTGAACCTCGCGCTCGTGCAGAAGGCGACCGGTCGCGCTGACGAAGCGAAAGAGCTCCTGCAGCGCGCGGTCCGTGCTGATCCGCACAAACGCCGGCTCGCACTACAACCTTGCGGTCGTCGCCGACGAGATCGGCGATACGAGGACCGCGGTCGACCATTACAGGGCATTCCTCAGGTATTCCGATCGTTCGAGCAATGACCTTGCTGCCCAGGTCCGTGCGCGTCTCGCGGCGCTTGGAGGCTGAAAAGCGTCCCTTCCCGCGTAGAATCGGCGAATGGCCGACCCTATCCGCGCCGAGTTTTCCGATCTTCTTCGCGAAGATCGCACGTTTCCGCCGCCACCGGCCTTTCGCGCGCAGGCGCTCGTCCGCGACGAAAGCATCTACGCCGAGTCCGATCGCGATCCGGAAGCATTCTGGGCGCGGATGGCGGGCGAGCTCGAGTGGTCCCGCCGGTGGGACACGGTGCTCGACTGGCAGCCGCCGCACGCGAAGTGGTTCGTCGGCGGGCAGCTGAATATCAGCGTCAACTGCCTCGATCGACACGTCCGTGGCGCGAGGCGCAACAAAGCGGCGCTCATCTGGGAAGGCGAGCCGGGCGACCGGCGGACGCTCACGTATTTCGACCTGTTTCGCCAAGTGTCCGCCTTCGCCAACGTGCTGAAATCGCTTGGCGTGAAGAAAGGCGATCGCGTCGCACTCTATCTACCGCTCATCCCCGAGCTTGCGATCGCAATGCTGGCCTGCGCTCGCATCGGCGCCGTCCACAGCGTCGTGTTCGGCGGATTCAGCGCCGAATCTTTGCGCGATCGGATCAACGACGCGAAGGCGCGACTGCTCGTCACCGCGGATGGCGGCTACCGCCGCGGGCAGATCGTTCCGCTGAAGCAGGTCGCCGACGAAGCCGTCGCCGGCGCGTCGTCAATCGAGCACGTCATCGTCGTGCAGCGCGGTCAGTCTCCGACCGCCTCGATGACGCCAGGCCGCGATCGCTGGTATCACGAGCTGATGGAGAGCGCAGCGCTTGTCTGCGAGCCCGAAACGATGGACTCGGAGGACATGCTCTACATCCTCTACACGTCTGGGACGACGGGCAAGCCGAAGGGCATTGTCCATACGACGGCCGGATATCTGGTCGGCGCGTATGCGACGACCAAACTCGTGTTCGATTTGAAGGAGGAAGACGTCTACTGGTGCACTGCCGACATCGGCTGGGTGACCGGCCACAGCTACGTCGTGTACGGACCGCTCGCGAACGGCGCGACGGTGCTGATGTACGAAGGAGCGCCGGACTGGCCGAAGAAGGATCGATTCTGGGCGCTCGTCGAGCGCTACGGCGTCACGATTCTCTACACCGCGCCGACGGCGATTCGCGCGTTCATGCGGTGGGGTACGGAGTGGCCCGCGAAACACGATCTCACGTCGCTGCGCCTGCTCGGATCGGTCGGCGAGCCGATCAATCCCGAAGCCTGGGTCTGGTATTACAAGTTCATCGGCGGCGAGCGTTGTCCCGTGGTCGATACGTGGTGGCAGACCGAAACCGGCGCGATCATGATCACGCCGCTGCCGGGCGTGACGACGCTGAAGCCGGGATCGGCGACGAGGCCGTTTCCGGGAATCTCCGCAGAAATCAAAAACGAAAAGGGCGAGACGGTGGCCGTCGGCGGCGGCTTGCTCGCGCTGACGCGTCCGTGGCCGTCGATGCTGCGAGGCATCTATGGCGATCCCGAGCGGTACGCGCGCCGGTACTGGAGCAAGTGGGGCTCCGGCGTTTACGTGACAGGCGACGGCGCGAAGCGGGACGCGGACGGCTATTACTGGCTCCTTGGCCGCGTGGACGATGTGATCAATGTGGCGGGACATCGGATCGGCACGATGGAAGTCGAGAGCGCATTGGTGGATCATCCGAGCGTCGCGGAGGCGGCCGTCGTCGGCCGCGCGCACGAGATCAAGGGCCAGGCGATTGCCGCGTTCGTCACGCTGAAAGAGAGCGCCCAGTCGCCGCACGAACTCATCGAGGAGCTGAAAAATCACGTCGTCAAGAAGATCGGCGCCATCGCGCGGCCCGACGACATCCTGTTCACCGCGGACCTTCCGAAAACGCGCTCCGGCAAGATCATGCGTCGGCTGCTGCGTGATATCGCGGAAGGAAAGGCGCTCGGCGACACGACCACGCTCGCCGATCCGGCCGTTGTCGCGAAACTGAAGTCAAACTACGAAGAGGAATACGGCGGCTGAAGGCAGCGAGCGAATCGGGCGCGCCGATCGGCTACACTGGGAACACGCGCCGGCGAGGCGTCGTATCTAAGTACATACATGCCTGTCATCGAAACGGTCGATCTCTGGAAGACGTACGTCATGGGCTCGGAAGAGATCCATGCGCTGCAGGGCGTGACGATCTCGATCGAGCGGGGCGAGTACGTGGCCATCATGGGGCCGTCGGGTTCCGGAAAATCGACGCTGATGAATCTGATCGGCTGCCTCGATACGCCGAGCAAAGGGTCGTACCTGCTCAACGGCAAGCAAGTGAGCCAGATGAACGACAACGAGCTCGCGCGCATCCGCAACGAAGAGATCGGCTTCGTGTTTCAGACGTTCAACCTGCTGCCGCGCGCGACGGCGCTGCACAACGTCGAACTGCCGCTGGTGTATGCGGGCGTCGCGGCGAAGGATCGGCAGGAGCGCGCGCGCGTGGCGCTGCAGAAAGTGGAGCTCGGCGAGCGCATGACGCACCGGCCCAACGAGCTGTCCGGCGGCCAGCGCCAGCGCGTCGCGATCGCCCGCGCGCTCGTGAACAACCCGTCGATCCTGCTCGCCGACGAGCCCACCGGAAATCTCGACTCGAAGACCGGCGCCGAAATCATGGGCCTGTTCGAGCGTCTCCACAAGGCCGGCAACACGATCGTGCTCGTCACGCACGAGCCGGACGTGGCGTCGTTTGCCTATCGCACGATTTACATTCGCGACGGTAAGGTGGAGAACGATGTCACGCGTACCAGTCTTCAGTCGCCAGTCGTCAGTCTTCAGTCGTAAGTCTTCAGTCCTCAGTCGTTCGGCGAATCGCAATCTAACGTCGATGCTTACGATCTTCAGCCTCGAGATGGTCGATTAATCCTGTGAGCATCTTCGCCACTTCCTCCAGCTTCTCTGACACCTGAACGCGTTCGGCTTCGGTGATGTGCAGACGATCTCGCGCCACGACGAGTTGAGTGCGAGCTTCACGGCTCGACCCGCGCGCCCGGTAGCGGTACTGCGCAAAATGCCGGTCGGTCGATTGCTCGAATCCTTCTGAAATAAGCGAGGCGACCCGCTCGGATGATGAGCCGAGTTGATCGCGGAGCCGAAGGTCCCGGTAGAACGAGATGCGTTCGCCATGTTTTCAGAGACGGAGCACAGCTCATGCCGTCCGATTGGTGCGTGGCGTGGCTGGGGACCGCTGATTGGTGGCTGGTGGCTGGCGGCTGGCGGCTGGTGACTTCCGACTGAAGACTGACGACTGGCCGACTGAAGACTGCTACAACGCAGCCCAGTGCCCGGCTGCGACTTCCTTCAGCGCTGCGTCCTGATTCACCGTGGTTGGGTCCAGCACGATGCGTCGACGCGGTGCTTGCGGATCGGGCACGGGAATCGCCGAGAGCAGCGCGCGCGTGTAGGGATGCTGCGGCGCCGTGAACAGCGCGGCGGCCGGTCCCATCTCGACGATCCTGCCCAGATACATCACCGCCACGCGGCTGCAGATGTGCTCGACCAGCCGCAGATCGTGCGCGATGAACAGGTACGTGAGGCCGAACTGCTGCTGCAGATCCATCAGCAGGTTGACGACCTGCGCCTGGACCGACACGTCGAGCGCCGAGACCGGCTCGTCGAGAATGATGAACGACGGGTTGAGCGCGAGCGCGCGCGCGAGGCCGATCCGCTGACGCTGGCCGCCGCTGAATTCGTGCGGAAATCGATCGAGATGCGCGGCATCGAGGCCGACCACGCGGAACAGCTCGGCGACCCGCTCGCGGCGAGCGGCGCGATCGCCGAGTGCATGAATGATGAGCGGCTCCTCGACGATCTGCCGCGCGCGCATCCGCGGATTGAGCGACGAATACGGATCCTGAAACACGATCTGCATGTCGCGCCGCGCCGCGCGCATGCCGCGCGCGCGAAAAGCCGAGCACGTCTTCGCCTCGAAACCGCACGGCGCCAGAGGTCGGCTCGACGAGCCGCAGCATGCATCGCCCCGTCGTCGTCTTGCCGGACCCTGATTCACCGACCAGCCCGAACGTTTCCCCTTTGTCGATGCTGAAGCTCACGTCGTCGACGGCTGCGACCGGCGTGCCTTTGCGGAACAGCCCGCCGCCGCGGACGAAGCGTTTGACGAGATGCGAGACCTCGACGAGAGGCATCAACTGACGGCTCGGTGGCTGGTGGCTGGCGGCTGGATCGTGAAGGTAGCATTTCGCCGTCGTGTTCGAGCCCGACCGCATAATCGGGCGGCGGCGACGAGGTGCACGGCTCGAAGCGATCGGGACACCGCGGGTTGAACGCGCAGCCAGGCGGAAAGTGGCCGAGCATCGGCACCGAGCCGTCGATCGCGCGCAGCCGCTCGCCGGGAACACCGCTCGGAATCGATGCGAGCAGTCCGCGCGTGTACGGGTGCTTCGGTTCGCTGAAGATCGCGCCGACCGGCGCCTCCTCGACGATGCGCCCCGCGTACATCACGGCGACGCGATCGGCGATTTCGGCGACGATGCCGAGATCGTGCGTGATGAGCAGCAGCGACAGGTTGAACGCATCCTTCATCTCGCGCAGCAGGTCGAGGATCTGCGCCTGAATCGTGACGTCGAGCGCCGTCGTCGGTTCGTCCGCGATGACGAGCGACGGCTTGCAGGCGAGCGCCATCGCGATCAGCACGCGCTGCCGCATCCCGCCCGAGAGCTGGTGCGGATAGTCGTCGACGCGCGCTGCGGCGTTTGGAATCTTCACCGCGTCGAGCAGCTCGACGCGCGCGCCGGCGCGCTTCGCGGCGCGACGCGCGGCCGTGCACGAGCAGCGTTTCGCCGATCTGATCGCCGATCGTGAAGACCGGGTTCAGCGCGGTCATCGGCTCCTGAAAGATCAGCGCGATCTCCGCTCCGCGGACCTTCCGCATCTCGGCTTCGGAGAGCGTCAAGAGGTCGCGGCCTTTGAATCGGATGCGCCCGGCGGCGATGCGGCCGGGCCGCTGCACGAGACGCATGATCGACAGCGCCGTGACCGATTTCCCGCTGCCCGATTCGCCGACCAGGCCGAGCGTCTCGCCGGCCCGAATCTCAAAGCTCACGTCGTCGACCGCAGGCGCCGGTCCGCTCCGCATATCGAAGACCGTCGTCAGATGTTCGACGGCGAGCAGAGGTAGCCGGGCGGCCGACGCGTCGGCAGTTCAGGCCGTGGCGATCTCCTGAAACTCACCGAAGATGCCGCGCAGCGCGTCCGCGATTTCGCCCACCGTCGCCTTCGCTTCAACTGCGGCAACGATCGGCGGGACGAGGTTGCCGCCGTCTCGCGCGGCGCGCGCGACGCTCGTCGATCGCATGCTGCCACGTCGTCCGCGTCGCGGCTCGCGCGAAGCGCCCGGACGCGTTCGATTTGGCGGCGCTCCACCTCGGTATCGAGCTGGAAGAGCGGCACGGCCCGCGAGCTCTTGTCTTCGTACCGGTTCACGCCGACGACGATCGCCTCGCCACGGTCGATCGCGATCTGCGCTCGATACGCTGAGTCTTGAATCTCGCGCTGGATCATGCCCGCCTCGATCGCCGCAAGCGTGCCGCCGGCCTGTTCGATCCGGTCCAGCAGCCGCCTGGGCAGCGTCCTCGATCTCGTTCGTCAGCTTTTCGATCGCGTAGGAGCCGGCGATCGGGTCGACCGTGTTCGCGACGCCGCTTTCGGCGGCGATGATCTGCTGCGTCCGCAGCGCAATGCGCGCCGACTCTTCGGTCGGCAGCGCGAGCGCTTCGTCGCGGCCGTTGCAGTGAAGCGACTGCGTGCCGCCGAGAACGGCAGCGAGCGCCTGCACGGCGACCCGGACAATGTTGTTGTCGGGCTGCTGGGCGGCGAGCGTGCTGCCCGCGGTCTGCGTGTGGAAGCGGAGCTGCTGCGCGCGCGGGTTCGTCGCGTGAAACCGGTCGCGCATGATTCGCGCCCAGAGCCGCCGTGCGGCCCGAAACTTCGCGACCTCTTCGAGGAAATCGTTGTGCGCGTTGAAGAAGAACGAAATGCGCTGGCCGAACTGGTTGACGTCGAGTCCGGCGCCGATCGCGGCCTCCACGTAGGCGATGGCGTGGGCGAACGTGAACGCCACTTCCTGTACGGCCGTCGAGCCGGCTTCGCGGATGTGATAGCCGCTGATCGAGATCGTGTTCCAGTTCGGCAGCTCGCGCTCGCAGAATGCGAAGATGTCGGTCACGATCCGCAGCGACGGGCGCGGCGGATAGATGTAGGTGCCGCGCGCGACGTACTCCTTCAGGATGTCGTTCTGAATCGTGCCCGACAAGCGCGCGGTCGCGACGCCCTGCCGCTTCGCGACGGCGACATACAGCGCGAGCAGGATGATGGCAGTGGCGTTGATGGTCATCGAGGTCGAGACGCGATCGAGCGGGATGCCCTCGAAGAGCGTCGCCATGTCCTCGATCGAATCGATCGCGACGCCGACTTTGCCCACCTCGCCCGCCGCGAGCGGATGGTCCGAGTCGTAGCCCATTTGCGTCGGCAGATCGAAGGCGACGCTCAGGCCGCTGACGCCCTGCGCGAGAAGATAACGGTATCGCGCGTTCGATTCCGCGGCCGATGCGAACCCGGCGTACTGGCGCATCGTCCACAAGCGGCCGCGGTACATCGTGGGCTGGATACCGCGCGTGAACGGGAAGTCTCCCGGATAGCCGAGTTCCGTGTCGGGATTCCAGCCGGCAAGATCCTCGGGTGTACGGGCCTGATGCACGCGAGGGATTTTACCCCACCCCGCGTAAATTGCTCGCCGTAACTCCTTGACAGGCCAGCGTCTTGGCCTTAGACTGCCGCTACCACCAACTTATTCCGATACATGAATCAGACAGGCGCCCGATCCCTGCCCACCGCCCTGGTGTAGGCAGGTTCGGATCGGGAAGCGCCCCGGTACCCGGCCCGGCGGCGTAGGGAGGGAAGCAGCATGGACGACGTCGTGAACCGGCTCGCACGAGAGCTGGCCGACGCGATTGCCGCCGCGGTCGCGGAGAACCCTCAGGTTGAAGCGTGCCGTGAGAAGGCGCGCGCGGCGGGGTTTGAAATGAAAGTCACGCTCGAAGCCGTGGTCGGCTTCGTCAGCCGGTCGCAGTCGACCGCGATGACGAAGGTCACGGCGCCGGTCCGGGCGGCTCGCACGGCGGGCAACGGAAATTCTGGAAGCGCTGGAACGACTGGCAGCGATGTCCAGCCGCGGCGGAATTTCGACGTGACGGCGAACGACCGCCGGTTTCTCCGCTCGCTGCGGATTGCCGCGGACGAGACGACTGAACCCGTCGAATAGTACGATAGTCGGTAGTCGTTAGCTTCGTTTGAGGCCGGCGCGCTTCGGTGCGCCGGCCTTTTTCATTGCGTGGCTTAGAATGGCCGCGCGATGGTGGCCCCAGCGACCCGGCGCTTCGATCCCGCCGCATGGGCGGTGTTCTGTGCCCGCGTGATCCTCGGGCTGATCTTCGGCATGGCCGGCTACTGGAAGTGTTTCGTGCTGACGCCCGTCGGCCACTTCCATCGTTTCTTCGAGCCGTTTGCCGGCACGTGGATTCCGATGTGGCTGCTCTGGATGGCCGGCGTGACGATTCCCGTTGTCGAACTGGTATTCGGCTGGTTGCTCGTCGCCGGTCTATGGATCGAGGCGTCGATCATCGCGCTCGGCCTCGTGTTGATCACCGTCACGTACGGCCACCTGCTCCAGGACGCGCTCTACTCATTCACGGGACACGTGATTCCGAGGCTCGCGCTGCTGGTCCTCGTCGCGCTGATGGCCGATCGCGACACGTATTCCATCGACGCGTGGAGGCGCACGCGCCGCTAGCGCGCTACTTCGTCGCCTGGGCTGCGACGCGCGCGGCGGCCGCGGCCGCGGCGGCCGGATCACCGAGGTAGTAGTGCCGGATCGGCTTCAGGCGATCGTCGAGCTCGTAGACGAGCGGAATGCCGGTCGGGAATGTTCAGCTCGACGATCGTCTGCTCGTCGATGTCGTCGAGATATTTGACGAGCGCCCGCAAGCTGTTGCCGTGAGCGGCGATGACGACCCGCTTTCCGGATGCGATTGACGGCGCGATCGTGCCGTGCCAGTACGGCAGGAATCGCGCGACGGTGTCCTTCAGCGATTCGGTGAGCGGCGCCTCGCTGCGCGTCGAGCGACGCGTATCGCGGATCGCGCGCCGGGTCGCGCTCATCATCTGCGCGACAGCGGCGGCGGCGGAATGTCGTAGCTGCGCCGCCAGATTTTCGTCTGCGCCTCGCCGTGCTTGGCGGCGGTTTCTGCTTTGTTGAGCCCCTGCAGCGCGCCGTAGTGGCGTTCGTTGAGCCGCCAGTCCTTGGTGACCGGAATCCACAGCAGATCGAGCTCGTCGAGCGCGATGCCAAGCGTGCGAATCGCGCGCTTCAGGACCGATGTGTACGCGAGGTCGAACGTGTAGCCGCCCTCGCGGAGCAGGCGTCCGGCTTCGCGAGCCTCCTCGCGTCCGCGGTCGGAGAGATCGACGTCGGTCCAGCCGGTGAACCGGTTCTCTTTGTTCCAGGTGCTCTCGCCGTGACGAAGGAGAACGACTTTGTGCATGACTGCAGGATGCCGACTACGAGTGCGCGAACCATGTCTGCAGCGTCTGGCCGGCGTACACCGCCGACGCGCCGAGCTCTTCTTCGATCCGCAGCAGCTGATTGTATTTGCAGACGCGATCGGTGCGGCTTGCCGAACCGGTCTTGATCTGTCCCGCCGCGGTGCCGACAGCGAGATCCGCAATCGTCGAGTCTTCGGTTTCGCCGGAGCGGTGCGAGACGATCGTCGCGTAGTTCGCGTCCGCCGCCATCCGCATCGCGTCGAGCGTTTCGGTGACGGTGCCGATCTGATTGAGCTTCACGAGCAGCGCGTTCGCGACGTTGTCGGCGATTCCGCGCTTCAGAATCTCGGGATTCGTGACGAACACATCGTCGCCGACCAGCTGCACGCGCGTGCCGAGCGCTTTCGTCATCGCCTGCCAGCCGGCCCAGTCGCCTTCGGCGAGGCCGTCCTCGATCGACACGATCGGATACTGTGCGATCCAGTCTTCGTAGAGGCGAATCATCTCGTCGGAGGTCCGGTCCGGCTTCGCCCGACTTCTTGAACGTGTAGCGGCCGCCGCCCGCCCACAGCTCGCTCGATGCGACGTCGAGCGCGATCCAGACGTCGGTGCCCGCCTTGAGCCCTGCCTTGCCGATCGCCTCGAGCACGACCTCGACGGCTTCGCGATTCGACTTCAGGTTCGGCGCAAAGCCGCCCTCGTCGCCGACGCCGGTCGATTGGCCGCGCGCCTTTCAGGATGCCGCGCAGCGCGTGAAAGATCTCGGCGCCCCACCGCAGCGCTTCGCTGAAGGAGGGCGCGCCGAGCGGCATCACCATGAACTCCTGGAAGTCGACGCTCGAATCGGCATGCGCGCCGCCGTTCAGGATGTTCATCATCGGCACCGGCAGCGTGTGCGTCGGGAGCTCGGCACGGCCGCCGGTCGTGCGCGCACCCGGTGCCTGCGCCGAGTAGAGCGTCGAGATGTGCCGATACAGCGGAACTCGCGCCGATGCCGCCTCCGCCCGCAGCGCCGCCATCGAGACGCCGAGCAGCGCGTTCGCGCCGAGCCGGCTCTTGGTCGGCGTGCCGTCGAGCGCGATCATCGCCTCGTCGAGGCCGCGCTGGTTCGACCTCGCGTCCGACGACCGCGTTCGCGATCTCGCCGTTCACGTTCGCCACCGCCTTGCGCACGCCTTTGCCGCCGTAGCGCGACGCGTCGCCGTCGCGCAGCTCCAGCGCTTCGCGCTCGCCGGTCGACGCGCCCGACGGCACCGCGGCGCGGCCGAACGCGCCGTCGCCGAGCGTCACGTCGACTTCGACCGTCGGATTGCCGCGCGAATCGAGAATCTCGCGGGCGTGAACGCGTGTGATCTTCAAACTGCCCCTCCAACCATAGCGCTAAGACGACCTCTGGTGTCCTGACTCGGTGGCGGAGCTTTTCTCGGCCGCCGCCGCGGCGGTCGGCCTCTGCCTCGATGCGCAGCGCCTCTTCGCCGAGCGGCCCGATCAACGGCTCGTCATCGGTCGTGACGACGACGATGCCCGAATCGGTGACCGTGTGCCGCTTGCGATCTTCCTCGTCGTCGTAGCCGATGAGCGCGCCGCGCGGGATCAGGACGTCGCGGTCGATGATCGCGCGGCGGATGCTTCGCGTGACGGCCGACGCGAACGCCCGGCATCAGGATGCATTGATCGATCTGACAGAAGCTGTGCACGCGCACGTTCGGGCAGAGGACGCTGCCCGGAGATCGTGCTGCCCGACACGATGCATCCGGGCGAGATCACCGAGTCGAGCGCCTGGCCGCAGCGGCGCCCCTCCTCGGCGAACACGAACTTGGCCGGCGGCGCCTGCGGCTGGTACGTGCGCAGCGGCCACTCGGGATCGTAAAGGTTGAACTCGGGATTCACGTGGCAGAGATCCATGTTCGCTTCGAAGTAGGCATCGAGCGTGCCGATGTCGCGCCAGTACTTCGAGGCCTTCTTGTTCTCGTCGTAGAACCGGTACGCGTAGACCGGCGCCTGATGAATCAGCGCCGGGATGATGTCCCGGCCGAAATCGTGCGTCGTCGCCTCTGTCGCGTCACGTTCGAGGGCGCGCACGAGGACATCGGTGTCGAACACGTAGATGCCCATCGAGGCGAGCGTGAAGTCGGGCGAGTCCGGAATACTCGGCGGGTTCTCTGGCTTTTCCTGGAAATCGGTGATGCGCTCGTTCTCGTCGATTGCCACCACGCCGAAGCGGCTCGCCTCGGCGTTCGGCACCTCGATCGCCGCGACGGTCACCGCCGCGCCGCCGCTCCTGGTGCGAGCGCAGCATCCGCGCGTAGTCCATCTTGTAGACGTGATCGCCGGACAGCACGACGAGGTAGCGCGGGTTCTCGCGCATGATCGAGTAGAGGTTCTGGTACACGGCGTCGGCGGTGCCCTTGATACCAATGCTCGCTGACGCGCTTCTGCGGCGGGAGTATCTCGACGAACTCGCCGAGCTCCTCCGAGACGATGTTCCACCCCATTCGGATGTGGCGGTTGAGCGACAGCGACTTGTACTGCGTCGCGATGAACACGCGCCGCAGCCCCGAGTTGATGCAGTTGCTCAGCGAGAAGTCGATGATCCGGTACGGGCCGCCGAAGTAGACCGCCGGCTTGGCGCGATCTTTCGTCAGCGGGAACAGCCGCTCGCCGGCGCCGCCGGCAAGGACGATCACGAGGCTGTCGTCGAGGAGCACCGCCATCAGCGCTCGCTCAGCTTTTCCGCAGGACGACGCGGGCCGGGCGCGCCGTCGGAGCCGACGACGCGCAGCGGCAGACAAATCATGTCGTAGACGGACGGTTCGACGTCGATCAGGTTCAGCCCTTCGATGACGATCGTGCCGGCGCCGAGCAGCGCATGGTGCGCGGGAGCGCCCGGCGTCTTGAAGATTTCGACCGACAGGTAGTCGACGCCGACCACCTTGATGCCGTGCTCGACGAGGTATTTGGCGCCCGACTCGGTGACGCCGATGAAGTCGTTGTGGAACTCGGGCGTCCCCCACAGGCGCGAATTGTGCGTCTTGATGAGCACGCGGACATCTTCCGAAAGTTTCGCGGCCGCGAGATCTTCGGCGGAGATGCCCTTCCGAGACGTCACCTCGATGACCCGCGTCCTGCCGCAGAGCATCTCGAGCGGCAGCGCGTCCACTCCGATGCCTCGATCGAAAAAATGGCGCGGCGCGTCGACGTGCGTGCCGGCGTGCGCGCTCAAGTGCAGCGTCGACACGTTCGAGCTGTCGCCCCTCGCGATCCGCTTGACTGCTTCCAGACTGAACGGCGTGTTGCCGGGGTAGGTGGGAAGGTTCGCGTCGAGCGGCACAGAGACGTCGATGAGTTTCATGGCCGGACGAAATGCGGATCATAGCACACGGTCAGCGGCCCTCAGGGCCGCTGAAGTGCTGGTGGGAGAAGGGTTTGACTTGTGTGCAAGCAGGCGCCTATGATGGGCTGTTCGATCTGGCCTTTTACGGTGGGGGAGTAGGCCTTATGTTCAATCGGCGTGGCGCGATCGTTCACAGTTTGGCAATGGCGTTGGCCTGCTCGGCGCTCGTTGTCGCGCAGAAAAACGAAAAGAAGCAGGACGATGCGCAGAAGAAAGAAATTCAGAATGTCGTCAAGCTCGTAGACGACGTGGCCGCCGGCCAGCCCGCGCCGAACGACCTGATGCTCGCGTGGGGCCGTGAAGATTTTCTGAAGGCCCAGGGCAACAAGGAATACGTGCCGTTCACGGTCACGATCGATCCGAGCAAAGTTACAGGCGGCACCGTCGCGTTCTATTGGCGCGTGGTCGCGCAGAACCCCACCGCCGCGCCTGCGGCGCCGGCGGCACCAGCCGGGAAAAACGACAAGAAAGACGACAAGGGCAAGAAGGCCGATTACGCGTACGAAGACATCGCGTTCGTGCCCGTCACGCCCACGCAGAATCCGACACGCATCAGCCGATCCTTTACGGTGCCGGCAGGCACTTACGACGTTTTTGTCGTCGTGAAAGAGCCCACGCAAGAAAAGGCGCCGAAAGGCGCTCCGCCGCCGAAAGCGTCGATCCTGAAACAGTCGCTCACCGTGCCCGATTTCTGGAACGGCGAGCTCGCGACGAGCTCCGTGATCATCGCGCAGCGGATCGACCCGCTGCCCGCGCCGCTCACGCCGCAGCAGCAGGCGGATCGGCCCTACGCGCTCGGCACGATGGAAATCGTCCCAGCGCCGGATACGAAGTTCACCAAGAAGTCCGAGCTCTCGACCTTCATGCTGATCTACAACCCGAAGGTCGACGCCGCGAACAAGCCGGACGTCCTCGTGGAATACAACTTTTACGCGAAGGCAGCGGGCACTGAGAAGTTCTTCAACCACACGAGTCCGCAGAACCTGAATGCGCAGACGCTGCCGCCGCAATTCGACCTGACGGCCGGCCATCAGCTGCAAAGCGGTCAAGCGGTCCCGTTGGCGAGCTTCCCGGAAGGCGAGTACCGTTTGGAAATCAAGGTCACCGACAAGATCGCGAACAAGTCGCTGACCAAAGACGTCGAGTTCACCGTCAGCGCGTCCTGAACGTAGGGTTGAGCGCGTTGCCGCAGAGTAAGGCAGACCGATGAGCACCAGATCCAGATCGATCGCATCAGCGTTCGTCGGCGGGCTGGGACTTCTGTGCCTCTCGGGTATCGCGCACGCGCAGAACGGGCCGCGGCCCATCACGCAGATGGCGTCGATTGCGCCCGGGTCCATTCTTGGCGTCGTGCAGGACGAACGCGGCGCGCCGATTTCCGGCGCGATGGTTTCCGCTCTGGGTGCCTCGACCGCATTTGTCGTGACCGACCGGACAGGTCGGTTCGAAATGCGGAGCCTTTCTCCCGGGCCGTACCTGCTCCGGGCGCACCTGTCCGGCTACGTCGCCTCACGTGGCCAGATCATCGAGGTTCGCGCGAGCGTCAGCGCTTCATCGTCGATCGCCCTGCGGCATGTGGCCGCCGCCAGCGGCAACACCGCGTATCCGGTGCTGGCTGCGGGCTTCGGCGGGACCGCCGACCCGGCGCCGGCGCCGCCGGAGGATGCGGGCGCGATCGGCACGAGCGGCAGCTTGCCCAACGACGACCACGGAGAAACCGCCTGGCGCATTCGGCACGCGCGCCGCGGCATTCTGAAAGATGCCGTCGTTCCAGACGAGATATTCTCGGAGGGCGACGACGCGCCGCCGGCGAACGGCTTTGGCGCCAACATCTTCGGCCGCGTCACGGATTCGTCGGCGCGCTTCGCGAGCAATTTCTTCACCGGCACGCCGTTTTCCGGTCAGGTCAACCTGCTGACGACGAGTTCTTTTGAAACACCGCAGCAGCTCTTTTCGACCGACAGCTTCGCGCGGAGCATCGCCTACGTCTCGGTCGGGGCGCCGGTGGACCACGCGGACTGGACCGTGCGCGGCGCGATGACGCAGGGCGACATCGCGTCATGGATCGTCGCCGGCGAATATCTCACTCGCGTCCCGGCTCGCCACCGCTTCGATCTCGGTCTGTCCTATGCGACGCAGCGGTTCGACCTCGGCAGCGCTTCGGCGCCGCGCGACCTGACCGACGGCAGCCGCAATGCCGGCACCGTTTACGGATTCGACACCTTTGCGGCGACGTCGGCGATCACCGTCACGTATGGCGCGCGGTATTCACATTACGATTATCTCGAGCACCGCAGCCTGCTCAGCCCGCGCGTGGAGCTGACCTTGTCGCCGGCGGCGCATTTGCGCATCAACACACTCCTGTCGCAGCGCGCGAGCGCGCCGGGCGCGGAGGAATTTCTCGCGCCGGCGGACACAGCGCTCTTGCTGCCTCCGCAACGCACGTTCTCGCCGCTCAATCCGGGCACACCGCTGGTGGCCGAGCGGACGACCCACGCGGAAGTGAACGCGGAGCGCGATATGGCGGGCGCGACGCTGTCGCTGCGCGTCTTTCATCAGCAAGTGTCCGATCAGCTCGTGACGATGTTCGGAGTGGAGATGCCTGGACGTCCCGGCGCCGAGCTCGGACATTATTTCCTCGGCAACACGGGCGATGTGAACGCCACCGGTTTCGGCGCGGGATTCCGCACGGTCGTCGGCGATCACCTCCACGGATCGATCGAGTACTCGGAGACGAGCGCGCGTTGGCTGCCGACGGCCAACGTTGGGTACCTCATGCTGTTCGCCCCTTCGGCGCTGACGCTCGAGACCCAGCGCATCCACGACGTCACGACGGCGATCGAAAGCGAGTTGCCACGCACCTCGACCAAGATCATGGTTCTCTACAGGGTGAGCAACGCGTTCGCGCGGCCCGTCTCGGGGACCGCGACGGGCGAGGGGCCGGCCGTCGACACACGCTTCGACGTCCAGGTCCGTCAGGCGCTGCCGTTCCTCGATTTCAACGCCGCGAAATGGGAAATGTTGTTTGCGGTTCGTAACTTCTTCCGCGACCCGGCAGCCGATCAATCGGTCTACGACGAGCTGCTGGTCGTCCGTCCGCCCAAGCGGGTCGTCGGCGGTCTCACGCTGCACTTTTAGGCTTCGCAAGGCTCCGCGCCCGCATTCGATCCATAATATTGAAGGCCGCTCCGAACCGTTGAACCGGGTCGGCCTTTCTGGCGCGAACGTCGTCTGAAACCGTCGATTTTTCAGTTACTTAACTCACGTTATCGCCCATGATCCAAGGGAATGAGCTTTGCTGTCTCGACAGTCGGCAACGACTCTTGGCGCCCCCTTGGCCGATGGCTGAATCAACCGTAACTTCTTCGCCCGACAGCGCTCTCCTCACCTGGGGCCGCTCTGCGCTTGCCGCCGCCGTCGTGCTGGTGCTGATGGGTCTTGGGATCGCGAACATCGCGATGTACTCGCGATGGTCGGACGTCGAGGACGGCGTCTATTGGGAGACCCGGCCTGAAGGCGTGAGCGCGGTCGACGTCGCATCGGGATCGCCTGCCGCGACCGCCGGAATCCGCCGCGGCGACGTCCTCCTCGCGGTGAACGGAACGCCAATCGAAACGCAAGCCGACGTGATCGAAGCGCTGCACCGCGGCCATGAGGGAACGAAGCTCACATATACGCTCGTTCGGCTCGGCACGCGCCAAGGCCTGACGGTTTCGTTGGAGCCCGCGCCGCATGGCAGTTCGCTGTACTACGTTCTGGCGGCGGTCGGTCTGTTCACGCTCCTTGTGGGCGCGTCAGTGAGGCTGCGGCGTCCGCACGATCAGGCGACGCTTCACTTTTTCTGGCTGTGCGTCGCGTTCTTCGGTGTCTTCACGTTTTCCTTCACGGGCCCGTTCGATCGCATCGACTGGATCTTTTATTGGGGTGACGCGCTTGCGGCAGTGCTGCTGCCGCCGCTGCTGCTGCACTTCACGATGGTGTTTCCGGAGCGTGTCCAGGAACCGAAACCCGAATCGAAGGTGCTCGTCCCGCTCATTTACCTCCCGGCGCTCCTGCTCATCGCGGTCCGGGTGATCGCCGTCGCCCGCGGTTCGTCGAACGGCACGCTGTTCTCACGGACGATTGACATGGTCGATCGTGCGGAGGCGATTTATCTCTTCGTGTGCGCGGTCGCGGCGTTGGCGGTCCTCGTCCGCGCGTTCCGCGAGCTCACGTCGCTCACGGCGCGCCGGCAACTCCGCTGGATCGCCTGGGGCACGGCGCTTGGGGTGGGACCGTTTGCGTTCGGCTACGCGCTGCCGTGGGCGTTTGGCGCCGATCCGCCGCTGGCGCTGCAGCTCACCGCGATTCCGCTCGGATTGCTGCCGCTCACTTTTGCGTCGGCGATCGTGCGGTACCGGCTGCGAGACGTCGAGGTGATCATCAAGCGCGGGCTGGCGTACACGGCGTTTCTCGCTGCGAGCGTCGCGCTCTACGCCGCGCTGTTGAAGCTCACCACGTTTGCGTTTTCAAAAGACGCGGATGAGCACACCTGGATCGTCGCGCTCCTCGCCACGATCGTCGTCGTCCTGCTCGCGCAGCCGGTCAAGGACGCCGTGCAGAACGCGCTCGACCGGGTGTTCTATCGCGATCGCTACGACTATCGACGCGCGCTCGTTGGTTTTGCCCGCGACCTGAACAGCGACCTCGACGTCGTGCGCCTCAGCCAGCGGCTCGTCACCCGGATCGTCGAGACGCTCGTCGTCGATCGGATGGCCCTCATGCTCGTGGACGAGCGGACGGGGGACTTCACGTCAATCGGCGATTTCGGCTTCGCGCAGCCTGTTCCGAAGCTTCCCCGCGCGACTTCGATGATGGGACGGTTGAACGGCGGTCATATGGTCGCGCTCGACGATCCGATCGCTGCTGCGCGCTTCGCGGCCGAAGAGGTCGAGTTCTGGCGCGACGCCGGGATCTATTACTTCCTGCCGTGCGTCTTTGAAGGAAGCACCATCGCCGTACTGGCGCTCGGCCGGAAAGATTCCGACGAGCCGTTCAACAGCGAGGACCTCGCGCTTCTGACGGCCGTTGCGGGCCAGGTCGCGACGGCCATCGAGAATGGTCGCCTCTATCGGCAGCTGCATTTGAAGGCCGAGGAACTCGGGCGCATGCGCGAGTTCAACGAGAACATCCTCGAATCGCTCGACGATGGGCTCGTCGTGTTCGACGAGAACGAGCGCATTGTCCGGTGGAACCGGGCGCTCGAAGCGTTCTACGGGCTCACTGGCGCATATGCCGTTGATCGCACCCTTGGCGAGGTCTTCGACGCGCCATTCGTCGATGCGCTGCGCGCGGCGCGCGAAGAGCATCCCTACGGCGCAACGCTCTACCGCGTGCCGCTGACCGCGCGGACTGCCGATTCGCCGGAGACCGGAAGCGGTGAGGCCGTGCGCCTGCTCGTGAACGCGACCGAAGTGCCGCTGCAGAGCCCCGCGGACAACGGCGCGGTGGTGGTCGGCACGATCCTGTTGATCGAGAACATCACGGACCGTGTGCGGCTCGAAGAACAGTTGCAGATTTCAGAGAAGATGGCGTCGATCGGTTTGCTGGCTGCCGGTGTCGCGCACGAAGTGAACACGCCGCTCACCGGCATTTCGAGCTTCACGCAAATGCTCCTCGAGGGCGCTGATCCCTCCGATCCGCGCACGGTGCTGCTCGAGAAGATCGAACGCCAGACGTTTCGCGCTGCGAAGATCGTCAACGGGCTGCTGAACCTGTCCCGGCCGGGTCCCACGTCGAGCGACCGCGTCCACATCGACCTGAACGCGGTGATTAGCGACGTGATCTCGCTGCTCGAGCACCAGTTCGAGGTGGGAAGCGTCAAGCTGCGCCGCGACATGTCGACCGTGCCGGTCACGGTTGTGGGTATCGAGCATCAGTTGCAGCAGGTATTCCTGAATCTCTTCCTCAACGCGAGAGATGCGATGCCGCGTGGCGGCTGGCTGTCGGTTGTGACGCGCATCGAAAACGGCCGCGCGATCGCCGAAGTGGCGGACACGGGCTCCGGAATTCCTCCTGAGCAGCTATCGCGGATCTACGATCCGTTTTTCACGACGAAAGCGATCGGCCGCGGCACGGGCCTCGGCCTGTCGATCACTTACGGCATCGTGCGCGAGCACGCCGGCCAGATACAGGTCGACAGCGCCGTCGGCCAGGGCACGCGCTTCACTCTGGAGCTGCCGCTCTCGGCTGCGGCGGCGCCAGCGCAGAAAACCAGTAGCGTCGGGCTTTAGATCATGGCAACTTCACGCAACGGCACGATCCTCGTCGTCGACGACGAAGAGATCATGCGCGAGATTCTCGACACGCTGCTCACTCGGGAAGGGTACGACGTGCGGCTCGCCTCCTCCGGCGCGGAGGGGCTCGAGCTCGCGCGCGCGCTGCCGTTCGACGCCGCGCTCGTCGACATCATGATGCCGGGCCTCGACGGCATTGCGACGCTCGACGAGCTGAAGCGGATCGACGAGGACCTGGCGGTGGTCATCATCACCGCGTTCGCGTCCGTCGAGAGTGCGATCTCGGCGATGAAGAGCGGCGCGTTCGACTACATCACCAAGCCGTTCAAGAACGACGAAGTGCTCGTCGTCGTGCGAAACGCCATGGAGCGCCGGCGTCTCGTCCACGAGAACCGCAATTTGCGCCAGAACATTCAGGAGCGCTATCACAAGTTCGCGAACATCATTGGGCGCAGTCCCCGGATGCGACAGGTGTTCGATCTGATCATCCAGGCCGCGCCGAGCCGATCGACGATTCTCATCCAAGGTGAGAGCGGCACGGGCAAGGAGCTCGTCGCGCGGGCCATTCACGCGAACTCGTCGCGGTCCGACAAGTCGTTCGTCACCGTGAACTCGGGCAACCTGCCCCCGGATCTGCTCGAATCGACGCTGTTCGGCCACGTCAAGGGCGCGTTCACCGGCGCCGTGTACCCCAAGAAGGGGATGTTCGACCTTGCCGACAAGGGCAGCATCTTCTTCGATGAGATCGGAAACGTGCCTCTCGAGACGCAGGCCAAGCTCCTGCGCGTGATCCAGGAGCGCGACTTCATGCGCCTCGGCGGCATGGAGACGATCAAAGTCGACGTCCGGATCATCGCTGCCACCAACGTCGATCTTCGCCAGATGATGGAAGAAGGGAAGTTCCGAGAGGATCTTTTCTATCGACTGCACGTCATCTCGATCCAGCTGCCGCCGCTCCGCGATCGCAAGGACGACATTCCGCTCCTCGCGCACCACTTCCTCGAGAAGTACGGCCAGGAGAATCGCAAGGTGGACCTGGAGATCGCCCCAGACGCGCTCGACCTGCTCACCGATTACGACTGGCCGGGCAACGTCCGTGAGCTCGAGAACGTGATCGAGCGGGCGGTTGTGCTCACCTCCGGTACCCGCATCGGCATCGAGCTGATTCCCGAGCACGTGCGCAAAGCACCGAGTTTCCAGGTACCGCAGTTCGTCGTGCCGCCGGAAGGCATCTCGTTCAAGGACGTCATCACGGACTTCGAGAAGCGCTTGATCGAGTCGACGCTCGAGGCAGCCGGCGGCGTTCAGAAGCGCGCGGCCGAATTGCTCCACATCAAACCAACGACCTTGAATGAAATGATCAAGCGGTACGAAATCCGGCCGCGTCGTAAACGCAACGGCGTCGAAACCGTGCCGCCGGCATCACCGGCTGTGGACCCTCGCCGCGGCGCGGCAGCCGTCGTCGGCCCACTCACGCCGGCAATTTTCGAAGAGAAATAGGATCAGCGGGCGGCGCGTATCTTCGCGAACAGCCGTTCGTACTTGCCGAGAACCACGTCCCACCGGTAGTTGCGCCGTACATAATCGCGGCCGTTTCTGCCGAGCGCCTGGCGCAGCCGCTCGTCTTTCAGCAACAGCTTCAGACACTCGACGAACTCATCGCGGTCGGCATAGTACAGCCCGCCGTTGCTGCGAATGCAGTGTTCGACGAGCACGGCACTCCGCGCGTTGACGAGCACGGGCGTGCCGGCCGAGAGTGCTTCGAGCGCCAGCAGCGAGAGGCTCTCGTAAGGCGACGGCACCACGACGATGGTCGCGGCTTCGAGGGCCTGGAGGCGCTCGCGATCCGACAGAAGACCCGCGAACTTGATGAACGGTTCTTCAGGCAGCGACATCAGCTTCGCGCCCATCAGCGTCAGCGTGGCGTCGCCGCCTTCCTTCACATATTCGCTGAAATAGTGGATCAGCTCCTCGCATCCTTTGCCCGGATCGATACGTCCGCCGTACAGCACAATCGGCCCGTACAGACGATGGCGGCGGCGGAACACGGCGCCGCGCGCCGTCAGATGCGAGGGGAATTCGCGCGCGGGCGCGTCGACGTCAGACGCCTCGGGAGAAGCCTCCGCGGCGGCCTCATCGGCGCGGACCGCATCATCGTCGATCGAGGGCGCCGGCATGCGCGGATAGGGCTGCTGCTGCGGAATGTCGACGCCGACGCCGACCACCTCTTCGAGCAGCGGTCGATCCGGGAATTCCTGGTGGACAAATTGGCGCTCGCTCTCGGTCAGGTAGCAAATCGCGGCGGGAAGCTTGAAAACTTCCTTGAATATCTCGAGATGGATTGCCGGTTCGTCATGCGCCGTCGAGACCATGATGCTCTTCGACGGCGCGATCTCGATGCCGACCACCGTGGGCGCGTACAGGTAGGTGAAGAAGATCAGTACGTCGTACTGCTGATGGTGCCGTCTGAGGTACTCGATGAGCGCGGGGCTCCAGGGCCCCTGCTGTTTCAGCCACTCGACTTCTTCGCTGCGGCCGTGCGCGTTGTTATAGATCCATTCCGAGTACCTGTTGAACGCCTCGATGTCGCGCGTTCGGCTGTTCGCAAAGCGACGGATCGTGACGCCGCGGATGCGGTCCGTGCCCTCCGGGTACTCGTTTTTCCATGTGACGTAATCGCGCGCGCAAGTCGTCAGCACTTCGGCGTCATGCTGACCTGCGAGCCGCTCGGCGACGAGCCGGCACAAATGTTCGGAACCGCCGAGCACCTCGGCGCCGTATCTCTGGATGATGAAGGCTATTTTCACGAGAGTTGGTGGACGATCGCAGCGAGATCGCGGCGGATGTGCGCGTCGTCGAAATCGGTCAGCCGGCGGCGCTGGCCGGCAATCACGCGGTTCCGCAGGTCGTCGTCGAACGCCAGGGCGCCGAGGAGCTCCGCCGCCACTTCCAGATCCTTCGGCGCGAACTGGACGCCGGCGCCCCCGAGTGTATCGGGCACCGCCCCGGCGGCGTACGCGAGCACGGGCACGTCGGCCGCCATCGCTTCGACGAGCGGCACGCAAAAACCCTCGTGCTCACTCATCGAGATGTACACCGCCGCATGACGATAGTACACCGCGAGCTCCTCGTCTGACACCGGCCCGGTGAAGACGAAGCGATCGTTGAGCAGCCGGTACTCCGACATCAGCGCGCGGATGGTCGAATAATACTGCGGCACCACGTCGTAGCGGCCGACGAAGATGAAGCGATAGTACGCGTCGACATAGCGCTTGTAGACCTCGGCGAGTTTGATGTGATCCTCGATTTTCTTGTTCGGCGCTATCCGGCCGACGAACAGAAAATTCACGAGTCCGTCGTCGAGTATCTCGTCGAGTGCCGGGCGCTCCGCAGGCTGCGTGACGCGGGAGGCGTCGACCGCAATGGGAAACACGCCGGTTCGCTCGAAGCCCAGCGTCTCGAGTTCCAGCCGGTTGTACTCCGAATCTCCTAAGGCGAGGTCGGTGTGGTGCGCGAGTGTCGCGAGCTCCGCGCGCCCGATCGACGCGAGCCGGAACAGCGCCGCGTCGTATGGCGCGAAGAACTTCGCGGGCGTGACATTGTGATACTGCAGCACGCGCCCGCGGCCGAGCGCGCCAAAGGCGGCGGTCATCGGCGACGGCAAGGCGTAGTGAAAAATCGTGACGTCGCCACGATGTGCGGATGGGTCCGCAAACGCGCGGACGTCGTCTTTGAGATCGTCGTCGGCAGTGAGCGCGTACAGCTCAGAGACGTGGCCAAGCTCACGAAGCATCGTTCGCACACGTCTGGCGCTGTCGCCGATCGCGTCGCCCTTGTGCGCCGCCGGGACCCACTGGTTGATGATCATCGGGCCGGGAGGGCCTTGTAGATACCCGGCCGGTACAGCCGCAGCTCCTCGAGCTGCTGCGCGGCGTCGAACTGGTGCCAGAAATCGAACGTGACGTGCGGTTCTGCGGCTCGCGGCGCCGAAAGGATCCGGTCGGCGAAACCTAGCAGCGTGCCCGCGAAATCTTTCGCCAGCAGGCGGGCGACCGCCGCAAGCTGCCCCTCCACGATGGCGTCCTGAAGCGGCGCATTGGACACAATCGCGTCCATCAACGCCGCCACGTGCATCGGATCTTTGTTCTCGAAGAGCACGCCCGCGCCGTCCATCGTGGCTGGTACGGCGGTCGCGGCGAAGGCGAGCACCGGCACCTGCTTGTAGAACGCTTCGATGAGTGGCACGCAGAAGCCCTCGTGCTCGCTCGCGCAGAGAAACAGATCGGCGACGTCGTAGAAAGCGACGAGCTCCTCATCCGACACGTGTCCCGTGAAATGCACGTGGCTCGCGCCGAGCGTCGCGATCAGCTGGTTCAGGGACGCCGCGTAGAGCTCGAATCCGCTCTGCGCGCCGACGATGAGGAGCCGCGATCGTGGGTTGAAAAACGTGTGATACGCGTGGAAAAAGCGGATCAGATCCTCGATCTTCTTGTTCGCGATCACGCGCCCGACGAACAGGATGTTCGTCCACTCGTCGTCGAAATCCCTCGCAACGAGCCAGTGCGGCGTCATGTCCAGATGCGAGAAATCCGGAACGACCGGAAGGACGTCCGTGCGTGGAAAACCGAGCGCCTCGAGGTCTTGTCTGTTGAACTCCGAATCGCCAAGCGCAAGATCGCACCGATCGGCGTACGCCTGGAGCTCGCGGCGCCCGCGGAAGCACTGGCGGGCCAGCGTCCGATGGACGCCGACGAAATATTCCGGCGGCGTGATGTTGTGATAGACGAGCGCCATGCGATCCGGCAGTGCGTACGCCGTGCGCGAGGCCTTGGAGCCGAGAGAAAAATGGTGGATCAGCAGGTTGTCGGGGCTGCTGGAGTCGATGAGCTCGCGGTAATCGCGCGTGAGCGATTCGAGCCGATGGTCGGCCGTTTCGACGAAGATTTCCGATTCGTATCCAGCGCCGCGCAGGACGCGCTGAATGCCCAGTACCTCGTGACCGATCGCATCGCCGTACCCGAGCGTGGCGAGCACCTGGTGAATGCGGGTCACGCTCGTCTCCGGCCCTCAGCCGGTTCGCCCGCGTGTCGGGCCGAATGCGTCGCAGCGCCCACCGGCAGCTCCGCCAGCGTGGACTCTGACGGCGGCAGCGTGCGGCGACGGCGCTCCATCCATCCAGGCAGCGGCTCCATCGTTCGCCGGGCCGGCTCCTTCGACAGGCGCGCAAACATATCGAGATACTTGCGATCGATGACGCTCCAGTCGTAATGCGCACGGAAATACTGGCGGCCGTTTCGCCCCAGCGCGCCGCTCAGCCAGGAGTTCTGTTCGACGGCGTGCAGCGTCTCGAAGAACTCAGAATACGTGTCGTAATACAGGCCGGCATTGCTGCGGATGCACTGACCCTTCAACACGTCGCATTTTGCATTCGCAATCACCGGCCGGCCGAGCGCCCACGCCTCGAGCGCGACCATCGACAGGCTCTCGAAGTAGGACGGCATCATCAGCACGTCGGCGGCAGCCATTGCGTCGAACTTGTCGGTATCGTCGACGAACCCGAGATGCCGGATGCGCGGATGCCGGGGAATCGGCAGCAACGAGTTGCCGATCAGCACGAGGGTCAGCTGCGCCGTTCGATTCTTCGTGTACGCAAGGAAGAAATCGAACAGCTCTTTGCAGCCCTTATTCTCGTCGATTCGCCCGACGTAAATCGCGAAGGGCTCGCGGAGATCGTATTTCTGCCGAAATCGATTCGGCTGCGGATTGGGCGGCACATCGGATCCCACGCCGACCACGACGCCCGGCACGTGTTGATTCCCGGCAACAGCCTCGATCATCACCCGTTCTTCCGGCGAGTTGTACATGAGGGCGCGCACCCCTCGGAAGATCGGCGCGAAGATCGACAAGCCGATCGCTTCATCGCGCTCGGCCGTAGGTATGAGGATCGCTCTGGCCGGCACCGCCCTGGAGCCGTGGAACGCGTGGTAATACCGGTAGCTGAAAAACAGGCAGTAGTCGTAGTCGGCCCCGTGCCGGCCCAGATAGTCGACGAGCGCGGGGCTCGTCGGCCCTTCGGCGTCCAGCCACTCGAGCTCGTCGTCGATCGAGTGCAGGCGCCGAAAAACCCGATCAGACTTCCTGCCGAATGCCAACGGCTCGCGCTCGTGCGCCACCTGGAACCGCCGCACCGGAACGCCGTTGATCTGCTCGACGCCGGCGGGAAGATCGTTGCGCCAGGTGACGTAATCGGTCGCGCAGGTGGTCAGGACTTCGACGCTCGCGTGCCGCGCGAGCCGCTCGGCGATGTAGCGCGCATGCAGCTCAGCCCCGCCATTGATTGCCTGGCCGTACCGCTGAACGACGACGGCGAGCTTCACTGGGCGTCGGCGTCGGGAGTGTCTGGCGCGACGCGTGGCTCCGGAGATTCCGCGGTCGCATCCTCCGCCGGGGCCGGCTGCGGCTCGGCGGGATGCGCCGCCGAACCGAAAGCGTTTTCGAACGGCTCGGGCCGTGTGTCGCGAGCATCTTCGGTGGGCGACGGTGATTCGGTGGACGTCGCTTCATCTGGCGAATCATCGTGGGCGCTCGACTCGTGGTTTTGGCCTGACGCCTGCGGTTGGGCGCCGCTGTTTTCGCCGCTACCGACTCCCATTGTCGCCACCGCCGACGCCCCTCCTCGCCGCCCGCGCCGCCGTCGCCGCCGCCGGCTACGCTGGCCTGGGCCTTCGGCTGGGAACGCAGGCGCGGAGCCAGGCGCGCCAGGTTGCGCCGAAGTCTCCGCAGCGCTTCGCAACGGCAGTGGCTCGGCGCTCGGTCGCACCTCCGGTCGCACGTCCGCTCGATGTTCCGGCCGGCGTTCGAACCGACCGTCGCTTTGAGGGCGATTGCGGTCGGGCGGAATACTCCGTTCAGGTGAATCCCCATGCGCGGATCGGCCGGATTCTTCGTCTGCCTTATACACGACGACGCTCTCGAGCGCGCGCGCACGCCGCTCGTTGAACTCGAGCCGGCTGGCGAGCGATTCGACGCGCATCTTCGTGTTCTTCATCTCAATCGTCACACGCGTGAACTCCACGACGAGATTGTGGAGCAGCTCGTAATAGAGAGGCGTGTCGAGTCGCTCGAGCCGCTCGGCCGTCTGCCGGTTGATCTCGGCCTGCTGATGCAGCGATTGCGACAGCGCATTGACGTTGAATACGAGTTTCAAAATGGGTTTGAAGAGCCTGCGGAAGAATCGAACGATCGGCCGGTGCGAGTCGAAGAGCGTCGACATCCCAAATGGATACAGCGGTACCGCATAGGGCTGTGATGCCGGCAGCTTGCGGAACTGTTCCAGGAGATCGGATCGCACGCCGCGGGATCCAGAAACTTCTCGAGCTTCACCTCCGCGAGCTCGCGGATCTGTTCTTCGGTGTAGTCGACGCCACGCTTCTCGCGGATGCGCGCGCGGATTTGCTCCATCACCTGCTCGACGTCGACGGAGTCGGAGCGGACGTTGAAATCGGCCATAAAGTTACGGTCGGTAAATGATAATCGCCACCGCGACGGCCCAGAGCGCCACACACGCGATCAGCGGCCGATCGGTCAGCAGGAGGTCGGCCGGGCTGCCGCCGCCTTCGCGCTGATGCACCAGATAGAGGTACCGGAAAATCCCATACAAGGGAAACGGAATCGTCAGTCCGAGCCATTCGGTTCCGAACTTCGCGGCCGTCTCGGGACTGATCGTGTAGAACACGTACGAGACCAGCGTCGACGCCGTCACGACGGCGATCATCTGATCGAGTAGATACGGACTGTACTCGCCGAGAATCGGCCGATGGTTCGGGGCCGTGTCGGCGAGGAGCACGATCTCGTGCCGCCGTTTCGCGAGTGCGATGAAGAGCGCCAGGAGAATCGTGCAGACGAACAGCCAGCGGCTGATTTCGACGTTCACAGCCACCGCGCCGGCCACGGCGCGCAGGACGAAGCCGATCGCAATTGCCAGCACGTCGAGAATCACGATGTTCTTCAGCACGTGCGAATACGCCGCCTGCAGCAGCAAGTAGCCAGCGGCGACGGCGCCGAACGGCACGCTCAGGCGAAACGCGGCTGCGAGCCCGATCGCGCCAAGCAGCGCGGCGACGGCGGTGGCAACCGGCAGCGACACCGCGCCGGACGCGATGGGACGCCGGCGCTTCAGTGGGTGCTGGCGATCGGCGTCGCGATCGGCGATGTCGTTGAGTAAGTACACGGCGCCTGACAGCGCGCAGAAAATGGCGAACGCCGCAATCGCGTCGCCGACAGCGCGGACGTCCAACAGGCGCCGGCCGAAGAGAACGCCGGCGAAGACCAGCAGATTCTTGGTCCATTGCGACGGGCGCGTCGAGAGCAGCAGGTTGAGCGCGATGGAACGTTCCGATACCCCGTTCGCCGAGGTATCGGATACCGCCATGGAAGAGGAAGTGCTGCGCGCCATCTAGCGCGAGAGGCGATCTACACCTTGGCCGACGCCGAAAAACTTCGGACCGCGTCGTTCTCGGCGTCGAAGGTCTCGAACACGGTCAGGAGTTTCGTGATCGAGAGCAAATCGGTGATGCGTTTAGTGAGGTTGAGCAGCTTCATGCTGCCGCCCTGGCGACTCACGGTCGTATAGGTGCGGACGACTTCGCCGAGCCCCGCACTGTCGATGTACGGCACGCCAGCGAGATTGAGGATAATTTTTTTATGGCCCTGGTTAACGAGACTGTTGACCTTGTCCTTGAGCAGCTCATCCCCTTCGCCGAGGGTGATCTTGCCTTTGAGGTCGAGCACAATCACGTCGCCGATGGCACGTTCGTCGATCTGCATGAAAACGCTCCCGATAAGTGCGTGCGTGAGCTTAACACACCGCGCGCGGACGGCGGCGCCGGTCGCCAACGCGCGCGGAAAACGACTGTCTGTGGATCGGTCGAGACGAGGAGCGAGCGGCTAAACGCCGCCAGCTCCAGCGAACTTCCGAGACTGGAAGCACTCCTTGCAGAACACCGGGCGCCCCTGTGTCGGCCGGAAAGGCACGGTCGTCTCCTTCCCGCATGCCGAACAGGTGGTAACGGTTTCCACGCGCTCGCGCGGCCCGCCGGCACTCGCCGGGCGGCTGGCCCGCTTGGCCTTGCAGGCTTTGCACCGCTTTGGTTCATTCTTGAAGTTCTTGTCAGCGAAGAACTGCTGCTCTCCCGCCGTCCAGATGAACTCCGCGGCGCAATCCACGCACCTGAGGATCCGGTCTTGGAACTCCATCGCTCGCTACCTCGTCGGTCGGTCTATTCGAGTTCTCGCCGGAGTTTCTTCCGGTTACGCTTACGCGCCAGCGCTTGCTTTGCCCGGCGCTTGTCGCCGGGTTTCAAATAGAAGGAGTGCTTCTTGATATCCTTGATGATGTCTTCCTGCTGCACCTTCCGCTTGAATCTGCGGAGGGCGCTCTCGATCGACTCACCCTCCTGAATCTTCACTTCAGCCACTTAAGATCACACCCCTTTCACGGGTGGCAAATATGCTAGGCTATCACAAGTAACCGCGCATTCTAGGCGCATTTCGGCCAGCGGTCAACGAAATAGTCCCCTTCGTCCGGCGAGTGCCTGCACGGCGCATCGCCCTCGGCAAGTCCCTCGATCAATGAGAGTTCTCGTCATCGGGAATGGCGCCCGCGAGCATGCGCTCGTCTCGCGGCTGGCCACCGACTCGACCGTGTCGCACCTCATTTGCGCTCCGGGCAATCCGGGCACCGTACGAGCGGCCGAACAGCTCGACGTGCCGCTCTCGGATGCTGACGCGATCCTTGCGCTCGCCGTCGCCGAGCGCATCGATCTGACGATCGTCGGTCCAGAGGCGCCGTTGAGCTTGGGCGTCGCCGACCGCTTCGCGACGGCAGGAATGCGTCTTCTCGGCCCGACAGCCGCTGCGGCCCGTCTCGAATCGAGCAAGGCCTTCGCGAAAGATTTCATGTTGCGCTGGGGCGTTCCGACTGCGCGCTTTCGCGTCTGCGACACAGAGCAGGCAGCGCTCGCGGCGATTCACGACGGCAGAGTTCGGCTTTCCCGTCGTGGTCAAAGCGGACGGACTCGCCGCGGGCAAAGGCGTCGTCATCGCCGCGGACCGCGCTGTGGCGGAGGAGGCTGTGGCACGCTTGATGCGCGAGCGCCGCTTCGGCGACGCGGGCCGGCGCGTCGTCATCGAAGAGTGCATGACCGGCCCCGAAGTATCGTTTTTCGTATTGAGCGATGGCGTGCGCGCGCTGCCGATCGGCACGGCGCAGGATCACAAGCGGATCTTCGACGGCGACCGCGGACCGAACACGGGCGGGATGGGCGCGTTCGCGCCGAGTTCGCTGATCGATTCATCATCTCGTGTGCGGATCATGGACACGATCGTTGCGCCCGTCATCGCGGGCATGGCGGCCGAGGGGCACCCATTCCGCGGGTTTCTGTATGTAGGATTGATGCTCACTGCCGACGGTCCGCGCGTGATTGAGTTCAATGTGCGGCTTGGCGATCCCGAGGCGCAGGTGATCCTGCCGCTCGTCGATGAGCCGCTTCTGCCGCTCCTCACGTCTGCGGCATCTGGCGAGCTCGCTCAGGCCAGCGTCGCAATCGGGACAGAAAAACTTGTCGGCGTCGTGCTCGCGTCGCGCGGATATCCTGAGTCGTCTGAGAGCGGGGTGCCGATTCACGGCGTGGCCGACGCTGAGCGCGAGCCGGGCGTGGCCGTGTTTCACGCGGGCACTGCCACCCGCGCAGGCGCATTGGTGACGAACGGAGGTCGCGTGCTGACGGTGACCGGCCGCGGCGCGGACTTCGGCGAGGCGATTGGACGCGCGTACGCCGGTGTGGCGCGCATTTCTTTCGACGGCATGCAATACCGGCATGACATCGGCCAGAAGGCGATCTCCGCGTAAATGAAATATTCCATCGTCACGTTCGGTTGCCGCGTCAATCAGGCCGATTCGCTGGGCTTCGAGGAGTGTCTGCGTGCCGAGGGCGCCACGGCGGCCGCCGCGGCCGATGCCGACCTGGTCATCGTGAACACCTGCTCGGTCACAGCGTCGGCCGATCAGGGCGCGCGCCAGACGATCCGACGCGTGGCTCGCGATAATCCTCTTGCGACGATCGTGGTCACCGGATGCTATGCGAGCCGCAGGCCGGACGAGCTCGCGGCGCTGCCAAACGTCGCGAGAGTGATCTCCAACGACGACAAGCCGCAGTTGGTGCGGCTCATCGGCACAATCCCTCGCGCCGCGCTTTCAACGTTCCGGACGGGCGGTGTCGACTACAGCCGATCGCGACGGCGAGGGAGCGTGCGGCAGAACGATCGAGCCGGGCGTGGCAGGCCGAACGGCGTTCACGCTGCGGGTTCAGACCGGCTGCGCGGAGCCGTGTTCGTACTGCATTATCCCGACGACGCGCGGCGTTCCGCGGAGCGTGCCGATAGACGATGTGCTGCGCGAAGTCGAGCGGGTCGTGGACGCCGGTTTCAAGGAGATCGCATTGACCGGCGTGCATCTCGGCTCTTACGGCCGTGACCTGACGCCCGCGTCCTCGTTAATCAGCTTGCTACGTCGGCTCTCGTGCTCCTCGCGCGGGCCGCAGGTGCTGTTTCGCATTAGTTCACTCGAACCAATGGATTGTTCTCGGGAAGTGGTCGATCTGGTCGCTTCGTCCGCCGCTTTTGCCCCGCACTTTCATCTGCCGCTGCAGCACGCCACCAACCGGATGCTTTCGGCGATGCGCCGGCCCTACACGATCGAGCAGTACGCAGGCGCTCGTCGACGACATTCGCGCTCGAATTCCGAATGCCTCGATCGGCTCGGACATCATCGTCGGCTTCCCTGGCGAGACGGACGAGGACGTCTCCGCCCTGGAGCGTTATCTGGAACGTTCGCCGCTGACGCATCTGCATGTCTTTCCGTACTCCGATCGGCCGGGAACCGCCGCGACAGCGCTCGGCGGCAAGGTGCCGGGCGCGCTCGTGCGCGACCGCGGCCGCCGCGTCCGCGAGATTGGACAGTTCCTGACGGAGCGCTTCCATGCGTCGCAGATCGGCACCGTCCACCGGGCGCTGACGCTCGAAGACGGATCGCTGGTCGTCACCGGGAATTACTTGAAGCTCAGAATCGCTCCGGGCTGCGCGCGCAACGAATGGGTGCGCGTGCGCGTGGTGTCACATGATCACGGCGAGCTGCTGGGCAGGGGATTTGCGCGGTCCCTCGACGATGAGCTGGCCGCAGGCGGCGCGGATGTCGCGTCCGCGGCTCTTACGAACCGATACGTGGACCCCGCGGTCGGCGAGGATCTTCGCGAACCGATCGATCGCAGTATCTGACGGCCGTTCGAACGGGATGCCCGGCGCGGCGTTCAGCGGAATCACGTTCACCTTCGACTTCACCCCCGCGAGAAGCTTGGCGAGCCTTCGCGCGTCTTCGGGCGAATCGTTCACGTTCGCGAGCAGCACGTATTCGAACGTGATGCGGCTCCGCTTTCTGAGCGGAAAGCGTTTGCAGGCCGCGATGATCTCAGCGACGCCGTACTTCCGGTTGATCGGCACGAGCTCGCCGCGCTGCAAATCGGTCGGCGCGTGGAGCGAGATCGCGAGGTTCGGCATGATCGGCTCGCGCGCCAGTCTGTTCGAGCTGAGGCAGCAGGCCGACCGTCGAGAGCGTGACGCGTCGCGGGTGCACCGCCGAGCCCGTTATCGTCCGCCAGTATTCGGAGCGCCTTCATCGTCTCGTCGTAGTTGTGCAGGGGCTCGCCCATGCCCATGAGCACGATGTTGAACGGCTCGTCCCGCATCTCGAGCGCGCCGGCAGGACCCTTACTTGTCCGACGATTTCTCCCGCCGACAGATTACGCGCCAGCCCCATTCGGCCAGTGAGGCAGAACGCGCACGCCATCGCGCAGCCGACCTGCGTCGAGATGCAGAAGGTCATCGCCGGCGTATCCGGAATGAAGACCGATTCGATCAGCTTGCCGTCAGCGAGCTTCAGCAGGAATTTCTCGGTGCCATCGACCGATGTCTCCCGCCTGACGATCGACGGCGTGCTGACCGTGAATTCGCGCGCGAGCGTGTCGCGCAGCTCGCGGGAGAGGTCGGTCATCGCCGCAAGGATCTGTCACGCCGCGGCGGTAAAGCCACGCGAACACCTGGCGTGCGTGGAACCGCTGATGTCCACGCTCCGCCAGCGCGGTTTCGAGCGCCGGCCGTTCGAGCTCGGCCAGGTCGTTTTTGACGGATGTGGTCGTGGCGTTAGACTGCATTTCGCCTGGCTGGTAGCGTACGATCTTAAGGCGCGCGTCGCCGCCCCGTCCACCTCGAGCGGCTGACCCTTGCCGCGTAGTTGTGCCGCATGTTATTATGAGCATTCCGGCTGGTAATTCCTTAGTCTTCAACGCTTTGCGGCACATCAGCCGGTTCTGATCCAAACCACGGTTCTGCTGCGGGCGCGTTCACTTTGCAGAATCCACCGATTGTTCGAGACGTTTTAGGTAACGGCCTCCGTCTTCTCACCGAGAAGATGACGCAGGTCCGCTCGATCTCCATTGGCGTCTGGCTCACCCGCGGTTCGCGCCACGAAACTGCCGAGCGCAGCGGCATCGCGCATTTCGTCGAGCACATGCTCTTCAAGGGGACGGCAACCCGTTCGGCCGAGGACATCGCGCAAGCGATCGATTCGATCGGCGGGCAACTCGACGCGTTCACCGCGAAGGAATACGCGAGCTACTACATCAAGGTCCTCGACGAGCATCTCCCGCTCGCTATCGACATCCTCTCGGACATCGTCCGCAACCCGGCGTTCACGCCGGAGGACATCGAGCGCGAGAAAAAGGTCGTCGTCGAGGAGATCAAGATGGTCGAGGACACTCCCGACGATCTGGTCCACGAGTTGTTCACGCAGGGGTTCTGGGAAGATCATCCGCTCGGCCGGCCGATTCTGGGCACCAAGGAAACCGTCGAATCGTTCACGGCGGAGCCTCCTGCGCGATTACTTCGCCGACGCGTACACGCCGCGCAATCTGATCGTCTCCGCCGTCGGTAACCTCGACCATGCCCACGTTCGCGATCTCGTCGAACAGAAGTTTGGGTCGTTGAAGCCGGTCGGCGATGCGCTGCGCGAAGAACCACCGACCGTCGTGCCGAAGATATTGGTTCGCAACAAGGAGCTCGAGCAGAGCCATGTCTGTCTCGGCGTCGGCAGCTATCCCCAGAATCACGACGACCGGTATTCCAGCTACGTGCTGAACACGCTCCTCGGCGGGTCGATGAGCTCACGCCTGTTTCAGAATGTCCGCGAGAAGCGCGGGCTGGCCTACGCCGTCTTCAGCGGGCTGAGCGCGTATCGCGACGCGGGCTCGTTCACGGTGTACGCGGGCTGCTCGAACGAAGCCGTCGGACAGGTGATCGATCTCGTCGTCGAGGAACTGCGCGGCGTGAAGCAGACGGCGGTGCCGGTCGCGGAGCTTCAGCGGTCGAAGGATCACCTGAAGGGCAGCCTGATGCTGAGCCTCGAGAACACTGCGAGCCGCATGTCGCATCTGGCGCGCCAGGAGATCTACTTCGACCGTCAGTTCGGCCTCGACGAGACGCTTGAAGGAATCGAGCGGGTCACGCCGGAGGATGTCCAGCGCGTGGCTGCCGACCTGTTCAGGAACGGATCGCTCGCGGCCACAGTGCTCGGCAGCGTGAACGGGTTGAAAATACCGCGCGAACGGCTGGATTTGGATTAAGAGCGCCTTCGGGCCGCATGATCCACCGCTATACACATCCCGAGATGGGCCGCATCTGGAGCGACCAGCGTCGCTTCGAAACGTGGCTGCTCGTCGAAACCGCCGCGGCGGAAGCCATGGCAGCGGCCGGTATCGTGCCGGCCGACGCGGCGCGCGACATCCGCGAGTTCTGCGACCACGGCACCCTCGACATCGCCCGCATCGACGAAATCGAGCAAACCACGCAGCACGACGTGATTGCGTTTACGACGGCGGTCGCCGAGAAAGTCGGGCCGTCGGCCCGCTGGCTCCACTTCGGCATGACCTCGTCGGACGTGATCGACACGGCGCAGGCGCTGCAGATGCGCGAGGCGTGCAGCGTCCTCCTTGCCGATCTCGACGCGCTCGCCGACGCCGTGCGAGTGCGCGCGTTCGAACATCAGCGCACGCCCATGATCGGCCGCACCCACGGCGTCCACGCCGAGCCGATGACCTTCGGGCTGAAGCTGGCGCTCTGGTACGCGGAGATCATCCGGGACGTGGAGCGGCTCCGCCGCGCGCGGATCACCATCAGCGTCGGCAAGCTTTCGGGCGCGGTCGGCACGTTTGCGCACCTGCCGCCATCGATCGAGGCCGATGTCTGCAGCCGCCTCGGCCTGGAGCCGGCGCCGGTCGCATCGCAGGTGATCCAGCGGGATCGGCACGCCGAGTTGCTCTCGGCCATGGCGATCACTGCGGCGTCGCTGGAGAAATTCGCGCTCGAAATCCGTGGTCTTCAGAAAACTGAGATTGGCGAAGTCGAGGAACCGTTCGGGAAAGGGCAGAAGGGCTCGTCGGCGATGCCGCACAAGCGCAACCCGATCGGCTGCGAGCAGATCGTGGGCCTTGCGCGGCTGATTCGCGCAAACGCACACGCCGCGCTCGAGAACGTGGCGCTGTGGCACGAGCGCGACATCTCGCACTCGTCGGTCGAGCGCATCATCCTGCCGGACAGCTTCATTGCGCTCGATCACATGCTCAGGCGCTTCACGCGGATCGTCGCCGGCATGGTCGTGCACCCCGAACGCATGCGCGAGAATCTCGGCCGTTCGCGCGGCGTGGTGTTTTCTGGAACGGTGCTGCTCCAGCTCGCGAAGAAAGGCGTCTCGCGCGAGCAGGCGTACGAATGGGTTCAGCGCAACGCGATGCGGTCGTTTGCCGAGCAGACCGACTTCAAGGCGCTGCTCCTCGCCGACGCCGATATCGCCCGAGTGCTTTCGCGCGCAGAGATCGAGCGCGCGTTCGACCTCGACGATCAGTTCAGGTACGTCGACGATATTTTCGCCAGAGTTTTCAAGACGACGCTCAGCCCCGAGCCGGTCGAGCCCGCAAAGCATGATGCGTTGCGGACCTGACTCGCTCCCGGCTGACCGTTGGTGCGAGGCGTTCTGATGCGTGCGCGTGTATTCGTGACCTTGAAGCCGTCAGTATTCGACCCGCAGGGCAAGACGATTGCCGATGCTTTGCATTCGCTCGGCTACGGCGGGGTCGAAGACGTGCGCCAGGGCAAGTACTTCGAGCTGGATCTGAAGACGACCGAGGCCTCGCAGGCGAAAGCGCTGGCCGCCGAAGTCGCCGACAAGCTGCTCGCGAATCCGGTCATCGAGAGTTATCGGATTGAGGTCGACTGAGCGGAGCGTTCACTGAGCAGACAGTCCGTCCTTTACCGCGGCGAGCGAGAAGCGAGCCGCGACAGGTGGCGGGGTGGGGCCCCCGCCACGAAGTGAAAAAAGTGAGCAGCGAATGACATTTGGCGTCGTCGTCTTCCCGGGCAGCAACTGCGAGCAGGACGCGTACCACGCCGCGACAGCCGTGCTCGGCCAGAACGCTCGTTACATCTGGCACAAGGACACAGACATCAAAGACGTCGACGCTGTCGTGCTCCCCGGCGGCTTCGCGCACGGCGACTATCTGCGCGTCGGGGCGATGGCGAGGTTTTCGCCCATCATGTCCGCCGTCAAAGCGTTTGCGGCGAACGGCGGACCGGTCATCGGCATCTGCAATGGTTTCCAGATATTGCTCGAGGCAGGCTTGCTGCCCGGTGCGATGCTGCGTAACCGGAGCCTCAAGTATCAGTGCGAGCATGTCTTCGTCCGCGTCGAGCAGACAGACACGCCGTTCACGAGCGGTGCGCGCGTCGGACAGGTGTTACGGATTCCGATCGGGCACGGCGAAGGCAACTACTTCGCTCCACCTGAGATGTTGAAGACTATCGAGGCGAACCGGCAGGTGATTTTGCGCTACACGGACGCGAATGGCCGCGTCGACGATCTGTCGAATCCGAATGGATCCGTCAACGCAATCGCCGCGATCTGCAACGAGACCCGCAATGTCGTCGGCATGATGCCGCACCCGGAGCGTGCCTGCGAGCCGCTCCTCGGCAGCGGCGACGGCCGAGTGCTGCTCGAATCAGTGGTTCACGCGATGGCGGCGCGATGATCGATTCAAAGATTCTTCAACGCCACGGCGTGACGCCGGCCGAATACGAACGGATCGTGGCGTTCCTTGGCCGGGAGCCGAACCTGACCGAGCTTGGCATCTTCTCGGTGATGTGGTCCGAGCACTGCAGCTACAAGAGCTCCCGCGTGCACCTCCGCACGTTGCCGACCGAAGGACCGCAAGTGCTGCAGGGCCCCGGTGAAAATGCCGGCGCGATCGATATCGGCGGTGGGCTCGCAGCCGTCTTCAAGATCGAATCGCACAATCACCCGTCGTTCATCGAACCGTATCAAGGCGCCGCGACCGGCGTTGGCGGGATCATCCGCGATATTTTCACGATGGGCGCGCGGCCCATCGCGCTGCTGAACTCGCTCCGCTTCGGACCGTTGGCGGCGCCCGGCACCGCGCGGCTGGTCGAAGGCGTGGTGGCAGGCATCGCGGGCTACGGCAACAGCATCGGCATTCCGACGATCGGCGGCGAGGTCGCCTTCGAACCGACGTATGCCGGCAATCCGCTCGTGAACGTGTTCTGTCTGGGAATCGCGAAGGCGAGCGACATCATCAAAGGCGTCGCGTCGGGCGCGGGCAACGGCGTTTACTACGTCGGCGCGAAGACCGGCCGCGACGGCATCCACGGCGCTACGATGGCGTCGGCGGAGTTCGATGAGAAATCCGCTGACAAACGACCGGCGGTTCAGGTTGGCGACCCGTTCATGGAGAAGCTGCTGCTCGAAGCCTGCCTCGAGGTCATGCAGACCGACGCGCTCGTCGGCATCCAGGACATGGGAGCCGCCGGACTGACCTGCTCGACGACGGAGATGGGCTCGCGCGGCGGCGCGGGGATCGAGATCGACGTCGCGCTCGTGCCGCAGCGCGAGAGCGGCATGACGCCGTACGAAATCATGTTGTCGGAATCGCAGGAGCGGATGCTCCTCGTCGCCAAGCGCGGACGCGAAGCCGAAGTGGAGGCGGTGTTCGAGAAGTGGGACCTGCACGCCGTCAAGATCGGCGAAGTGACCACAGACGGATTCCTTCGCGTCAAGGACCGGGGTCAGATCGCCGCGGAAATTCCCAATCGCGCGCTGACCGACGACGCGCCGGTGTACGAGCGGCCGATGACGCGTCCGGAATATCTGGACGAGGTCCAGAGACTGGATCTCGATTCGTTGGGCTCGCCTAAAGGCTGTCGCCCCCCAAGACGGAGCGCGAAGGCTTCAGCCGAGCGATCACAACTCGGCGCTCCTTACATTGCTTGCGTCGCCGACCGTCGCCAGCAAGCGCTGGATCTATCGTCAGTACGATCACATGGTTCAGACCAACACGATCAACCTGCCTGGCCTTGGTGCCGGCGTGGTGCGAATCAAGGGAACCGATCGTGCGCTCGCGATGTCGGTCGACGGCAACGGCCGCTACAGTTATCTGGACCCGCGGCGCGGTGCGATGCTGGCCGTCGCGGAGGCGGCGAGGAACGTCGCGTGCGCTGGCGCGCGTCCGCTGGGCGCGACCAATTGCCTGAACTTCGGCAATCCCGAGCGCGCCGGGATCATGTGGCAATTTGGTCGAGGCCGTGAGTGGCATCGGCGAAGCGTGCCGCGCGCTCGACGTGCCGATCACCGGCGGCAATGTGAGCCTCTACAACGAGACCGACGGTCGCGCCATTTACCCGACGCCGGTCATCGGCGTCGTCGGCGTCCTCGAGCATGCCGATCGCGTGCTGACGCGAAGATTTCAGGGACCGGGAGACGCGATCGTGCTGTTCGGGCAGAGATCAGCGGCGAGCTCGGCGGCAGCGAGTACCCTGAAGGTCTGTTACGATCAAGTACGCGGTTTACCTCCAGCGCTCGATCTCGCTGCCGAACGCGCGCTGCAAACACTCGTCGTCGGGCTCGCGGACGACCGGCTGCTGCGCTCGGCCAGTGATTGCTCGGACGGAGGCATCGCTGTTGCGCTCGCGGAATCGTGCTTCGATACGAACGGTGTGGGTGCGGAGGCGTCGCATCGATGCGGTCGATGTGGCGCGTGCCGCGGCCGTCAACGACGCGGCGGCGCTCTTCGGCGAATCGGCAACCCGCGTCATCGCTTCAGTGACAACCGACGATGTGGCGACGGTGCTCGAGCGGGCGGCGGCGGCTGGAGTGCCCGCGCGGGTCGATCGGGCAGACCGGTGGAAACCTTCTGCGGATTGCGGTCGGCGGACGCATCGTGGTGGACGTGGCGGTCGACGAAGCCGAACGCGTGTGGTCGTCGACGATCGAGCGGTACTTCAGAAGAGTCGCTGCGTAATGCGGAGAGATCGGCGCATCGCCACAGCGCAGGTCTAAAGACCTGCGCTACGAAGAGTCGGTGGATGAAGAGCCGAGCCGCCGAGAAGGCGGCGAAGGCACAGGCGGCGGGGGTGGGACCCCGCGCAAAGTAATAAATGGACAAGTTCAGAGAAGAGTGCGGCGTCTTCGGCATCTTCGGGCATCCCGAAGCGGCCAACATGACCTACCTCGGCCTGTACGCGCTGCAGCACCGCGGCCAGGAGAGCGCAGGCATTGCCGCTACCGACGGCACGCAGGTGCGTGTCTCTCGTGCGATGGGTTACGTCGCCGACGTGTTCGACGGCGAGACGCTCTCGCATCTGCCGGGGACTGCCGCGATCGGCCATGTCCGGTACTCGACCGCTGGCGAGAGCAAGCTGTCGAATGCGCAGCCGATCCTGATCGACTGCAATCACGGACAGATTGCGCTCTGCCACAACGGCAATCTGGTGAACGCGCGCGAGCTGAGAGACGATCTGGTGCGCCAGGGATCGATTTTCCAGTCGAGCAGCGACACGGAAGTGATTCTCCACCTTTACGCGCGGTCGAAAGCGCCGACTGTCGAGGACGCCATCGTCGAGTCGGTGAAACAGGTGCAAGGCGCGTTTTCGCTGGCGCTGCTGACACGCGATCGGCTCGTCGCGGTGCGCGATCCGCATGGCTTTCGTCCGCTGGCGCTCGGCCGGCTTGGCGACGCTGTCGTCGATTGCGTCCGAAACATGCGCGATGGATCTGATCGGCGCAACCTACGTGCGCGACGTCGAGCCGGGCGAAGTGCTGGTCGTCAGCGCCGAAGGGATGCGCTCGATCCAGCCGTTTCCGCCGGCGCCGCTCGCGCATTGCATCTTCGAGCACGTGTACTTCGCACGGCCCGACAGCTACGTGTTCGGCAAGAGCGTCAACGAAGTGCGCACCGACCTCGGGCGGAATCTGGCGCGGGAGCAGCCGGTCGACGCCGACGTCGATCGTTCCGGTACCCGACTCGGGTGTGTGCGCCGCGGTCGGCTACGCGGATGAATCGGGTGTGCCGCTGCGAATGGGCTTGATCCGCAATCACTACGTCGGGCGCACGTTCATTCAGCCGCAGCAGTCGATCCGGCACTTCGGCGTGAAGGTGAAGCTGAACCCGGTGCGCAGCATCCTCGAGGGCAGACGCGTCGTGCTCGTCGACGATTCGATCGTCCGCGGAACGACGAGCCGGAAGATCGTGAAGATGGTGCAGGGCGGCCGGCGCCAAGGAAGTGCACGTGCGGATCAGCTGTCCGCCGACGATTTCACCCTGCTTCTACGGCGTCGACACGCCGAGCAAGTCAGAGCTGATCGCGGCGACGCACACGCTCGATGAGATCACGAAGTTCCTCGATGCCGACAGCGTCGGGTACCTGAGCCTGGAGGGTCTGTTGAGCACGGTCGGCAGCATCCGTGGCTCGTACTGCAGCTCCTGCTACACCGGCGTGTACCCGGTGGAATTTCCGCGAGACGAAGCGAGCTATCTCCAGCTCGCGCTGAAGCTCGACAAGGAAGCCGTCGCCAAGTAGATCGATGACAAGCTCGCCACCACAGAGGACACGGGCCACACGGAGCAGCACGGCTCTCATCCTGAATGTCCTCGGTGTCCTCGGTGTCCTCGGTGGCGAGTTTTCGGCACGCGCGCAGGAACCGCCGGCGCCGCAGGCCGTGTCGGCTGCGCAGCTCAACGCGGCGATCGACAAGCTCGGCGACCTCGACTACGCCACGCGGACGAACGCGTCGCGGCTCGTGCGGCGAACGGCGGCGGCGCAAGCGGTCCCGGCGCTTCTGCAGACGGTCGCCGAACATCGCGACGGCTACGTGCGCTACCGCGCACTCGTGCTGCTGACCGGCTTCAACGATCCGCGAACGAAGGATGCCATGCGCGCGTCGCTGAAGAGCCCGAACGACCGGCTCCGTGCAGTCGCCTACAGCTTCTTCGAGCACAACCCGGATCCGGCGCATGGCCGCCGACTTCCTCGCGGCGCTCGACAAAGAGCAGGGCGAGTTTGTGCGGCCGGCGCTGGTGCGCGCGCTCGCGGCGCTCGGCGACCGACGAAGGCGTGCGCCGCGCGCTCGTACGCGAGGTCGGCCGCGGCGAGGACTTCTTCCGAAGCGCTGTCATCGAGGCGCTCGGCGACTATAAGGCGGCGTACGCGTTCGACGCGGTGACGGCGGTCGCCAAGCTCGATGGTCCGCTGCAGGACGATGCGGCGCTGGCGTTTGGGAAAGATCGGCGACAAACGCGCGCTCGAAACGCTCGCCGCGATTCAGCGGACGGCGCCGAAAGCGACCCAGCCGGCGATTGCCGCGGCGATCTGCCTGCTCGGCACGAATTGCGAGTCGCACCAGCACTTCCTCGTCGAGACGCTCGGGTTCGCCGACAAGAACGCCGGCTTCCAGGATCTGCTCCGCAACGCGGCAGCCGGTCTCAGCGCGCTGGCGCTCGCCGGTCGCCGTGAAGCTCTCGACGCGCTCTTCGAGATCGGCATTCCGTCGAAGAGATCCGACGCGGGCTCCCATCGCGCTTGGCGTCGGCACGGTCGCGCTGCGCAACACGCCGCTGATGCTGTCCATCCTCGAAAAGCACCCGCAGCGCGACGACGCGATCGCGCTCGTCGCGGAAGGCTTCGACATGCTCGAGGAGGACCTCGACAAGGAGCGCTTCTTTGCTACGATCCGCCGCGGCTACTGGGCGTCGGCCGAGGGATTGCCGGCGCGCGCGCTGATGCAGACGCTCATCGGCAAGCTCGATTTCTGATGGACTACCGGCAGTCGGGCGTCGACATCGATGCGGGCAACGAGACCGTCCGGCGCATCAAGTCGCTCGCGCGATCGACGTTCACTCCGGGCGTCCTGTCCGAAATCGGATCGTTCGGCGGTCTTTTCCAGCTCGATCGCGATCGCTGCAAAGAGCCGGTGCTCGTGTCGAGCGCCGACGGCGTCGGCACGAAGCTGAAGGTCGCGTTCATGACGGGCCGTCACGACACGATCGGCGCCGATCTCGTCAACCATTGCGTCAACGACATTCTGGTTCAGGGCGCCGAGCCGCTGTTTTTTCTCGACTACCTCGCGACCGGCCGGTTGCTGCCTGACGTGGCGGAGCAGATCGTCAGCGGCGTTGCGCGCGGATGCCGTGAGAACGGCTGCGCGCTCGTCGGCGGCGAAACGGCCGAGATGCCAGGCTTCTACGCCGATGGCGAATACGACATCGCCGGCTTCATCGTCGGCATCGTCGACCGATCGCAGCTCGATCGACGGCCGTTCGATCGTGGCTGGCGACGCGCTGATCGCGCTGCCCTCGGCCGGCCTTCACACAAACGGCTACTCGCTCGCACGGCGTGTGCTGTTCGACGTCGCCGGCCTGAAGCACGACACGGTCGTGCCGGCGCTGGGCACGACGGTCGGCGACGCTCTGCTCGCGCCGCACCGCTCGTATCTCTCGGCGATTCGTCCGCTGCTCGAGCGGCGCCTCGTCAAGGGTATGGCGCACATCACCGGCGGTGGCATCACCGAAAATCTGCCGCGAACGCTGCCAGAGGGATGCGCGGCGCAAGTGAATCTCCAGTCGTGGTCTGTTCCTGCAATCTTCATGTTGATCCAGGAGCACGGGAAAATTCGCCGCGACGAGATGCTGCGTGCCTTCAACATGGGGGTCGGCCTCATCATCGTGTGCGCGCAGGACGACTCCCGAGACGTTCTGGACAGCGCGGCGGATGCCGGCGCATTCCGTCTCGGCACCGTGGTCGCTGGAGATCGCGACGTCCGATATGTCTGACGCGTCCGCAGCAGGCGAACCGCGCCGCTGCATCTTGGGCGTGCTCATCTCGGGTCGCGGGTCGAATCTGCAGTCGATCATCGACGCCATCGACCGCCGTGAGCTCGACGCGAGGATTGCGGTGGTGATCTCGAATCGCGCCGCCGCAGCGGGCCTGCAGCGGGCGCGCGAAGCGGGCATCGAGTCGCTGTGCGTGCCGGGCGCGGGTTATGCCGATCGCGATTCGTATGACATGGCGCTCGTCGACCTGCTGCGTGCGCGCGGAGTCGATGTTGTCTGCCTCGCAGGGTTTCTCCGGCTCGTGGGACGGCCACTTCTCGAGGCGTTTCCGAACCGCGTGCTCAATATCCATCCATCGCTGCTGCCGTCGTTTCCCGGGCTCGACGCGCAGCGCCAGGCGCTCGAGCACGGCGTCCGCATCACGGGCGCAACCGTGCACCTCGTCACGGGCGAGCTCGACGGCGGGACCAATCATCATGCCAGGCCGCGGTTCCGGTGCAGGACGACGACACGGTGGAGACGCTGTCGGCGCGTATTCTGATCGAGGAGCACCGGATTTATCCAGCGGCGATCGCCCGTCTGCTCGCGGGCAACTGGACGCTCGACGGGCGCCGGTTCATTTCCGAGCGCGACGCGGTCGGCGGGGAATCGCGGCGGTGAGCGAATGGACCGAGGAGGATTCCGCAGACTATCGCGCGATTGCGCACGTTGCCGTGCCTCGCCGTTCCGAGATGCTCCGTACGCTCGTGGACGCCGTGCCGTTCCCACGAGACGAGGCGTTCAGGATCGTCGAGCTCGGTTCGGGCGAAGGGCTCCTTTCGGTTGCGCTACTGACGGCATTTTCGGCCGCCACCCTCGTTGCGCTGGACGGTTCGGCGTCGATGCGCGCGGAGACCGTGAAGCGCACGGCGAACTTCGACGCTCGTGTGAGGGTCCGCGATTTCGCGCTGGACGATCTCGACTGGTGGGACGTGATGTTCGGCGCCGACCTGGTGGTGTCCTCGCTGTGCCTGCACCATTTGAATGACGCGAAGAAGCAGTATCTCTACAAGGCGGCGGCCGATCGGATGTCGCCGCGAGGCGCTTTTCTCGTCGCGGATGTCATAGAACCTGGCGACGACGCGGCGCGCCGACTAGCGGCCGACGCGTGGGACCGGAGTGCGAAGGAGCAGGCGGACGACGACGGCCGGCCGGAGCTCTTCGATCGTTTTCGCGGCGAGCATTGGAACTATTTCCGCTTTCCCGACGAGAGCGATCGTCCTTCCGCGTTGTTTCATCATCTCGTCTGGTTGAAGCACGCGGGCTTCACAGCGGTCGACTGCGTCTGGCTGTTCGCGGGGCACGCCGTGTTCGGCGGCTTCAAGCGGGCCGCAACGTGAGCACCGCGACTTCCGGCGGACAGTTGATCCGGACCGGCACGTAGATCGTCCCGACGCCGCGGCTGACGAAGATCGTCGTGCGATCGCGTGTCGGCCGATGCCCGGCAACCACGGGAAATTTCTGCGCGGCAATCGCACCGACAACCGGCAGCACGACCTGTCCGCCGTGCGTGTGGCCGGAGAGCACGAGCGGAATCTTCAGGGCCGCCGCTTCTGTCAAGACGCCGCGGATCGTGCGCCAGCAGGATCGTAGTGGCGTGCGCGCCGGTGCAGGAGCGCGGCGATGTCCGACGCGCGGCGCGTCCAGAACCGGATGCCGACGAGATCGATCGGCTCGTCGCTCAACGACGATCCGCGTGCGCGCATCCTTGAGCATCTGCACGCCGTTTCGTGCGAGCGCCGCCGGCATGTCGTGATCGTCGTCGTGGTTGCCGAGGATGCCGAAGACGCCGTGCGGCGCGGTGAGCGGCTGCGAGGGCGTCGGCGGCGGGACCGACGAACTGGCGATCGCCCCACGTGACGTAGTCGCCGCCGAGGACGATCAGGTCCGGCCGTTCCGCCATCAGCAGCGAGACGGCGCGGCCCACATCGTCGTCCGACACCCAGACGGCTGCGGTGCACGTCGGTGAGGAGACCGATGCGCAATCCGGCGAGCGCGGGCGGAAGGCCGCGACGCCGATCGACGCGCGCGTGACCTCGAGCGCATGCCGGCCGTACAGAATACCCGTAAGCGCCGACGCCGGTGAACGCGCCGACGCCGGCCGCGATCGACGCCTTCAGCAGCGCGCGGCGAGTGACCGCCATCGACTGCTATAGTAAATGATTGCGATGCATCTCAAATGAGCGCGACGAATCTCTTCGACGAATTGAGCTGGCGCGGCCTGGTCTACGACGCGACCGAGGGGCTGGCCGACGCTCTTCGCGCGCGAGCGCGTCACCGCGTACATCGGTTTCGATCCGACGGCGTCGAGCCTGCACGTCGGCAGCCTGCTGCACCGTGATGGCGCTCGCGCGGCTGCAGCGCTTCGGCCATTCGCCGATTGCGATCGTCGGCGGCGGCACCGGCATGATCGGCGATCCGAGCGGCAAGTCGCAGGAGCGGACGCTGCTCACCGCGCGAGCAGATCGAGGCGAACGTCGCCGGCATCAAGCCGCAGCTGGCGCACTTTCTCGACTTCGATCGGCGCCGGCAATGCCGCGCGGATCGTCAACAACGCCGACTGGCTGGCATCGTTCGATCTGCTCGGATTCCTGCGCGACACCGGCAAGTACTTCACCGTGAACTACATGCTGCAGAAGGAGTCGGTGAATCGTCGCCTCGAGAGCGAAGACGGCATTTCGTACACCGAGTTCAGCTACCTGCTGCTGCAGGCGCGCGATTTCCTCGAGCTGTTCGATCGCTACGGCTGCACGCTGCAGATGGGCGGCAGCGATCAGTGGGGCAACATCACGGCCGGCATCGATCTGATTCGCAAGCTGCGCGGCGCAGAAGGCGCACGGTCTGGTGACGCCGCTGGTGACGACGGCGTCGGGCGTGAAGTTCGGCAAGACGGAAGCGGGCACGATCTGGCTCGATGCCGCGCGCACATCGCCGTTCAAGTTCTATCAGTTCTGGCTGAACACCGACGATCGCGACGTCGTGCAGTATCTGAAGTTCTTCACGTTTCTCGATCGCGA
>CAVOIY010000001.1:1140000-1225301 GCA_963696165.1 uncultured Acidobacteriota bacterium
AAACTCACCCCGTAACTTCGGAAGAAGGGGTGCTCCGTTAGCGTTAGTGGCCTCGCGCCACGAAGCGTGAGGGAGTTGCAATAAAGAGGCCCAAGCAACTGTTTACTAAAAACACAGGGCTATGCTAAGTCGAATACGACGTATATGGCCTGACGCCTGCCCGGTGCCGGAAGGTTAAAGGGAGAGGTTAGCCGCAAGGCGACGCTTCGAGCTGAAGCCCCGGTAAACGGCGGCCGTAACTATAACGGTCCTAAGGTAGCGAAATTCCTTGTCGGGTAAGTTCCGACCTGCACGAATGGCGTAATGATTTGGGCGCTGTCTCAACGAGGGGCACTGCGAATTTGTGGTACCGGTGAAGACGCCGGTTGCCCGTGACTAGACGAAAAGACCCCGTGCACCTTTACTACATCCTAGTAGTGAATGTTGACGTGTTATGCGCAGGATAGGTGGGAGACTTTGAACTCGGGTTCTCGGACTCGGGGGAGTCAACGGTGAGATACCACCCTTAACACTTCGACGTTCTAACCTCGTTCTGTCATCCAGATCAGGGACACTGCTAGGTGGGTAGTTTGACTGGGGCGGTCGCCTCCTAAAGTGTAACGGAGGCGCGCGAAGGTTCGCTCAGGCTGTTTGGAAATCAGCCATAGAGTGCAAAAGCAGAAGCGAGCTTGACTGCGAGTCCTACAAGACGAGCAGGTGGGAAACCAGGCTTTAGTGATCCGGTGGTTCCGCGTGGAAGGGCCATCGCTCAACGGATAAAAGGTACGCCGGGGATAACAGGCTGATCCTAGCCAAGAGTTCACATCGACGCTAGGGTTTGGCACCTCGATGTCGGCTCATCACATCCTGGAGCTGTAGCAGGTTCCAAGGGTCCGGCTGTTCGCCGGTTAAAGTGGTACGTGAGCTGGGTTTAGAACGTCGCGAGACAGTTCGGTCTCTATCTGTCATGGGCGCAGGAGATTTGAGTGGGGCTGTCCTTAGTACGAGAGGACCGGGTTGGACGGACCTCTAGTGTATCGGTTATCGCGCCAGCGGTAGCGCCGAGTAGCTACGTCCGGAAGGGAGAAACGCTGAAGGCATCTAAGCGTGAAACCCTCCACAAGATGAGATCTCCCGAGTCGTAAGGCTCCTAAAGGCTCCTGGAAGATGACCAGGTAATAGGTCGGGTGTGTAAGCGCAGTGATACGTTGAGCTTACCGATACTAATCAGCCGTGAGGCTTGACCATATTTTTGTTTCTCGAGCGTCGCCTCGGACATGCACGCAACGAAACCGCTGCGTGAGTGAGGTCGGGCGAAACTACCGTTTGCAGAATATTCAGTTGTCGCTTGCCGCAGGACTGCAGCGTCCGGTTGACGACGCTCTTCGAAGTTCTGAAAGATTGTCTGGGACGACCGACGATGTGCGCTAACGCGCGGCTGAGAGCCGCGATCCGCAGTCGGAGGACCCCAGGCAGCAAGTTTGCCGGTGGTCATAGGATCAGGGTCACACCCGTTCCCATTCCGAACACGGAAGTTAAGCCTGATACCGCCGATGGTACTGCATGGGAAACTGTGTGGGAGAGTAGGTCGCTGCCGGCATTATTCTCGACAGCCAGCGAGGTTCGATCGTCGCGGGCTTCACGATCGCGGCCCTTTTCTTGTTTACACTCATGCGTGGCACGCCTACATCGGCACCGCCGGCTGGAACATTCCCCGCGCTGCATCGCGACCGCTTCGCCGGCCGACGGCTCGCAGCTCGCAGCGCTACGCCAGCCGCCTGAACGCCGCGGAGATCAACTCGTCGTTCTATCGCCCGCACGCCGCCGCGATCTACCAGCGCTGGGCCGCCGCTGTGCCGCCGTCGTTCCGCTTCTCCGTCAAGATTCCCAAGCTGATCACCCACGAGCGCGCGCTCGCCGCGGCGCGCGAGCCGCTGACGCGCTTCCTCGGCGAGATCGCCGGGCTCGGCGACGACGCTCGGACCGCTCCTCGTGCAGCTGCCGCCGTCGCTGCGCGTTCGACGCGCGCCGCGTCGGCCGGTTCTTCGGCCTGCTGCGCCGGCTGCACGCCGGGCCCGTGGTCTGCGAGCCTCGTCACGCAAAGCTGGACCTCGGCGAGCTCGGCACGGTTGCTCGCGTCCTATCAGATTGCGCGCGTCGCCGCCGATCCGCCGCGCGCCGCCGGTCTCGAGACGCCTGGCGGCTGGCCGGGCCTCGTCTACTATCGCTGGCACGGATCGCCGCGCCCGTATTTCTCGCCTACACGACCGACGCGCTCGAGCGGCTCGCCGCCGCGATCGCGCACGCCGCGTCGACACCTGGTGCATCTTCGACAACACCGGCTCCGGAGCGGCCGCCGGCAACGCGCTCGATCTCACGCGCGCTCGTCGATCGCCGGTCGCCAGCGACGCCGGCGTCGCCCGCCGCGATCTCCGGCTCGTCGAACCCGGGACGGACAAATGTCCATCACGCGCGGAAAACGCTCGCGCACCTCGGCGTCGAGCGCCTCGAGCATCCTGACCGCCTGCGCCGGCACGCCGTCCGCGGTCGCTCTCCCGGCTTCCATCAGCACGCCCCAGGCGCGCCGTGATTCGCCGATGCCGATCAGCGCGATCTTCGCCGAGCCGTTGAAATCGGTCTGCGACTCGTCCTGGCCTTCCCATCCTTCGGCGTGACCGCAGATCGCGCGATACAGCTTCGCGCTGATCATCGACGAGAACCATTCGATCGTCTCCACCGCCTCCGTCAGCGGCGCATCGTCGCGCGCCGCGGCAATCGGCGCGATCGCCCGCCCGATGCGCCACGCCAGATGGCCGTAGGCGCGCGCACGTACCGCCAGCGGATCCTGCCGATGCCGTTCGAGGTCAGCTTCGACGGCCGGCTCCTCCGTCCCGCCAGGAAGTGCGTCGAGATCGATGCCGTCGCGGCGCGCGGCCTCGGCGAGCATCTCCAGCGTCCGCTGCAGCGAATCGCCGACGACGTCCGGCCATGACCGGCTGTCGTCGCCGGACGCCTTGAGCTCCTCGGTGTCGAGGAAGGTGAGGCACCGCTGCGTGAACGGGCACTTCGGGCACCGTCCGTCGCAGTAGTTGTAGATCCCGGGGATCAGTCGTGGATTGCGCGCGCGTGCAACGAGCCGGTCGAATTCAGCTGCGTCCATGTCCGATGCGGAGAGCAACGGGCACGCCACGCCGGTTTCCTCGACTTTTCGCGAGACGGGCTCAAAAACATTGCAGATAATTCAACCGTCATGAACTCACTACTTCGCGATTTTTGCGGACACCAGGCATGGGCCGATGCCGAGCACTGGCGAGCGATCGAGGGGCACGCGGCTGCGGCGCACGACGAGGCGATCAAGAATCGGTTGCACCACATTCACATGGTCCAGCGTGCCTTCATGTGGGCGGTAGGCGATCGCGCGGCCGGCCTGGCAGTCACCAAGGCTGAAGAGTTCGGGTCGTTGGCGGCGTTGAAGGCCTACGCGCTCGGGTCGCACGTGGAGGTCGATCGCTTCGTCGCCGTCGTCACCGACGCACGGCTCGAGGAGCGCATCTCGATGCCCTGGTTCACCGACCCGCCGTTGTCGATCACGGTCGCGGAGGCGCTGACGCAATGCGCCATGCACAGTCACTATCACCGAGGACAGAACGCCACCCGGTTACGCGAGCTCGGAGCGGAGCCGCCGCTGACCGACCTGATCGCGTGGTACTGGAAAAAGCGGCCCGACCCGGACTGGGGGAACGCCGATCGAACGGGGCTATAATTCACCGCTCGCACCCGCACAACATGCCACTGCCGTCCGGCACATTGCTCGGCCCGTACGAAATCGTCGGCCTGGCAGGAGCCGGCGGCATGGGCGAAGTGTATCGCGCCCGCGATCCGCGCTTGCAGCGCACCGTCGCAATCAAGGTGCTTCCAGCGTCCTTTGTGACCGACCCCGATCGACTCCGTCGCTTCGAGCACGAGGCGCGCGCCGCAGGCTCGCTCAACCATCCAAACATCGTCGCCGTCTATGACGTCGGTACCCACGAGGTGTCGCCGTATCTCGTGACCGAATTCCTGCGAAGGCCAGACGCTTCGCGACAAGCTTCTCTCTCGTCTGTCGGTCGAGCGCGTCCTCGACTACGCCGCGCAGATCGCCAGGGGTCTCGCCGCCGCTCACGCCAAGGGCATCCTCCACCGTGACCTCAAGCCGGAGAACATCTTCGTCGCGAAGGATGGTTGCGCCAAGATTCTGGACTTCGGCCTCGCCAAGTCGACCGCATTGCACGCCGCCGACGGCGCGACCGTGACGAATCTGCAGGTCGATGCGAGCGCGCCCGGCACGGTGCTGGGCACCGCCGGATACATGTCGCCCGAACAGGTGCTCGGGCATTCAGTCGACGCCAGGTCCGACATCTTTTCGTTCGGAGCGGTTCTGTACGAGATGCTCGCCGGCCGTCGAGCGTTTCAGCGCGAATCCGCGATCGCGACGATGCATGCGATCGTGCACGAGGAATTGCCGGACACGTCGGACCTGGCGCCTCGGGTGCCGCCCTCAGCTGGTGAGCATCGTTCGGCGCTGCCTGGCCAGGGAATCGGATGGGCGATTTCAGTCCGCAAGCGATCTGGCCTTTGCGCTTTCGGCGCTCTCGCAGAGTCAGACCGGAACCACAGCATCGCCTGGCGCCATCGAAGCCCCGCGCGAGCCGCCGCCGGTTCACCGGCGCGCTTGCGTGCGTGGTCGCCACGGCCGCGTGTGGCGCCGCCGGGTACTGGACGGCCGGGTGGCGGGCATCGGCGCGCCTCCCACGTTCCGGCAGCTGACATTCCGTCGCGGGGCGGTCTATGGCGCGCGATTTTCGCCGGACGGGAACACGATGATCTACGACGCCAACTGGGATGGCACGCCGATGCAGGTGTTCTCGCTCCGCATGGACACGGCGGAATCGACCGCGTTGCCCATGCCGGAAGCGCGCATCCTGGCGGTGTCGAAATCCGGTGAGCTGGCGATTCTGAAGACGGAAGCGGGTGGCACGCTGGCTCGCGTCCCGCTCGGCGGCAGCGGCATGCGCGACGTCGCCGAGAGTGTGGTCGACGCCGACTGGGCGCCGGACGGCGCCACGCTGGTGGTGATCCGTCGCGAAGCCCCCGGTCATCGACTCGAGTACCCGATCGGGAAGATCGTGTTCCGGCCCGCCGAGGGCGACCGGCTCGCGAGCCCCCGCGTGTCGCCGGACGGGGAACTGGTGGCGGTGATCGAACTGGATGCCGCCGGACAAGGCAGCCTCACGCTCGTGGACCGGAGCGGTGTGGTCAAACGGCGCTCCCGAAGAAGAAATATCGCGTGGTACGGCGTCGCCTGGCGACCTGATGGTCGCGAGGTCTGGTTCAACGCGTCCGAAACGGGACTCGAATTCGCCGTTCACGCCATGACCGTTGACGGCCGCGAACGGGTCGTCCTCGGCAGCATGGGCGCGGCGACGGTGTCGGACATCGCGCGTGATGGCCGCGCCCTCATGGTGCACGACCGGGCGCGCGGCGGGATGATCAGCGTCCGCCAGAATGAAACGCGCGAGCGGGATCTGTCGTGGCTGGACTATTCGCGACCGCAGGATCTGTCGAACGACGGCAAGGTCGTGCTCTTCACGGAGAGCGGTGTCGGCGCCGGAGCCTCGCCGGCCGTGTACGTGAGGTCGACCGACGGATCGCCGGCCGTACGTTTGGGCGAGGGATCGGCGTGGGCACTCTCGCCCGATGGAAAGTGGGCTCTGGCGACGAGGACCGGTCCGAGTCAACTGGTGCTGCTGCCGACCGGGGTGGGTCAGACGCGGGTGCTCGAAACCGGAACCCTGACGTCATTCGACAACGGACGCTGGTCGCCGGACGGCACCCGTGTGGTCTTCAATGCGCGCGCGCCTGGCCGGTCGCCGCGCGTCTACATGCAGAATGTGTTGTCGGGAGGCCCGACGCCGATCACCCCCGAAGGCGTTCAAATGCTGGGAGGAAGCGTATCGCCCGATTCGAAGCAGGTGCTGGCCGCGGGCCCCGGTCCTTCGTTCGCGCTGTACCCGCTGGGTGGAGGTGCACCAGTGACCGCGAATGGATTCGACGCCGGCGATGATCCCGTACGCTGGAGCGGCGACGGAAAGTCGATCTGGTCGGTCAACCAGACGAGCGGTGTTCCTCGAATCATGCGGATTGACGTGGCGACAGGGCGGCGAGACGTGTGGCGGGAGATTGAGTATGCCGATCCCTCCGGGCTCCTCCCGGGCCAACTTCGCGTCGTCATGTCCGCCGACGGCAGGAGCTATGTGTACGGCTACCTTCGCTCGCTGTCTGATTTGTACGTCGCCGATGGGTTGAGGTGATGCTTCGGTTCGCATCGCACCAGGCCTTCGTCATCGCGCTGCTCCGGACCAGAACTCGCGGGCGATCGCGTCGCGCAGATCGTCGTCGACCGCGCGCGTCGTGTGGCGCGGGTCGCGCTTCGACGTCACGTCGGTGTTGAACGAGACGATGTAGCCGGACCTCGACGGCCGGTGGACGTACAGGTGCGAGATGAAGCCGTTCTGATCGCCGCTGTGGCCGATCAGCTCGATGCCGCCGTGGCGTTCGATGAAGCACGACAACCCGGCCTGCACGTCGTCGCCGCTGCCGCCTTCGCCGTCGACGGCGCGGATCTGCGGCGTGAACATCTCGTCGAGCGACGATCGTTTCAGGATCGTCTCGTTGCCGTCGATCAGGAAGGCGAGGTACTTCGCCATGTCGCCGAGCGGCGCGTTCAGCCCGCCGTTCGAGACGGTGATGCCGGTGTCGAAGTCGAACCGCTGCTCCTTGATGCCCTCGTCGTTGCCGGCATAGCTGTGCGACCGGTGATCGACCAGGTGATACGGCGCGCGATCGAAGAAGCTGCGCGTCATGCCGAGCGGCATGAAGATGTTCTTGTTGATGTAGACCTCGTAGTCGTCGCCCGAGAACAGCTCGATGATGCGGCCGAGGAAGATCACGCCGGGGTTCGAGTAGCTGTACTTGCGTGCCCGGGCCGGAACTGCAGCTCGGTGTACGGCATCATCGCGACCACCTGCGCCCAGCGCGTCGGCTCGAACGGATGCCACGGCTGATCGCCGCCCCACGGCCAGGTGCCGGCGCGGAAGCCGGCGCTGTGCGTCATCAGGTGACGGATGGTGACCTGCGAGATGTCGCCGTACGGGTTGTGGACCTCGCGCAGCTCGGGCACGTACTTGACCGCCGGATCGTCCAGCGACAGCAGCCCGCGATCCCGCAGCTGCATGATCGCGATGCCGGTGAACGTCTTGGTGATCGAGGCCCAGTGATAGATCGTGTCCTCGTCGACCGCGCCGCTTGGTCGCACGATCCTGGTAGCCCTCGAACGCCTTGTGCGCGACCGCGCCGTTCTTCACGAACATCAGGCTGCTGCCGACGATGCCGGTCTGCTGAAGGCGCTGGTGGTAGAGCGAGGCGACGCGCGACCCAGGCGTCGCCGGCCAGGCGCGGCCTGCAGCGACACGACGGCCAGCAGCGAGAGCGCCGAGAGAAGCCGAATCATCAGCGTATAGTAGGCGACCACAGGGGGAATTCATGAGAAAAGGCGTTCCGGCGGTTCTGGCGGCGGTGCTGCTCGCGGCGCAGGCGGTCACGTCGTCGCAGTCGGCGCTGCCGCCGCGCATCCGCGACCGACGTCACCAACGCCGACATTCGCGCGGTGATCGCCAAGGCGCCCGCCCGACGGCATCCTCGATCAGCAGATCCGCGTCGTCGACATGGGGAAATACAACGTCGCGGTCGGCGTGCTGCACCGTTCGGCGAAGCCGGCGCAGCAGGGCGCGATCGATCACGCGCAGGTGACCGAGGTCTATCACATCATCGACGGCTCGGGGACGTTCGTGACCGGCGGCACGATCGCCAACGCGCGCGCCGGTGCCGACCGACAACGTGATCCACACGATCCTCGTCGGGCCGAGCACCACCGGCGCGTCGATTCAGGGCGGGCAGAGCCGGCACGTCGGCCCGGGCGACGTCATCATCGTGCCGCCCGGCGTCGCGCACTGGTTCAGCAAGGTCGACTCGGACATGAACTATCTCGTCGTCCGCGTCGACGGCGATCACATCCTGCCGGCCGGCTACGTGCACCCGGCGGTCGATGAAGCGCTGAAGCCGGCGGGCAGCCGTCAGGCGGTTCGCCGAGCGTCAATCGTTCCTCAGCGCGCTGACCGGATCGAGCCGCGTCGCCCGCCGCGCCGGCCAGAAGCACGCCAGCCATCGAGACGACAATCAAGCAGCGCGACGATCGACGTCAGCGTGACGAGTTCGCGCGAGCCCGATCTGGACCAGCACGCTGTCGAGCAGCCGGCCGACGCCCCAGGCGCCGCCGATCCCGAGGGCCAGCCCGATCGCCAGCTGCACGAGCGACCGCCGCAGGATCAGCCACAGCACCTGCGCCGGCCTGCGCGCCGAGCGCCATCCGCACGCCGATCTCCTGCGTCCGCTGCGACACCGAGTAGGCGGTGACCGCGTAGAGGCCCGACCGCCGACAGCACCAGCGCGATGACCGCGAAGATCGCGAACATCGATCCGAAGATGCGGAACGCCCACCGCTGCTGCGCCAGCTGCTGGTCCATCGTCCGGATGTCGAACAGCGGCAGATCCGGATCGATCGCGCGCACCTCTTCGCGCAGCAGCGAGCGTGAGGCTGGCCGGCGTCGCGCTGCGGCGCGGATCAGCAGCGCCGTCGACGCGCGGCGGCTCGGCGCGGAGCGGCAGGTAGACGACCGGATCGGGCTCCGGCTTCTGTGGCGAATGCGCTGACGGACGTTCGGCGACGACGCCGACGATCGGTCACCCACGCCGGCGGCGGGACCCGGCGGCGCCGGCGCCGTCGGCGGCCAGCTTGATGCGCCGGCCGATCGGATCCTCGCCGGGAAAGTGCATCGCCGCGAATCGCTGGTTGACGATCGACGGCATCGTGCCCGGCGTGCCGTCGACGCTCGTCGAAGAGCCGGCCGCGCACCAGCTGGCACGCCGATGGTCTCGAAGTAGCGCGGCCCGATCGAGTCACCAGCGTCACGACCGGCGGCTGCTGGCCGGCTGCCTCGGGCCGTCCTTCGATCGAGCAGCTGCCGCGTCGGATCCGCCGCTGCATCGGGCATGTTGGTCGCGACCGTGCGCGCCTGGACACCGCCGAGCGCCGGCGAGCCGTTCGTCGAGCCGGCTGTAGAACGCCTGTCGCAGTTCCGGCGTCGGATACTTCTGGTTCGGCAGCGTCAGCCGCATCGTCGAGCAGGTGCGACGTTTCGATGCCGAGGTCGAGCCGGTAGAGCGACAGGAAGCTGCGCATCATGAAGCCGGCGCCGGCGAGCAGCACCAGCGTCAGCGCGAGCTCGACGACGATCAGCGCGCCGGTCCAGCGGCGCGCGCGCACGCCGCCGCTGCTGCCGCGGCCGCCGTCCTTCAGCACCTCGTTGACGTCGGTCTTCGACACGTGCAGCGCCGGCGCGAGGCCGAAGACGACGCCGGTGCCGAGGCAGACCGCGGCGAAGAAGGCGAACACGCGCGCGTCCATCGTGAACTGGATCCAGTACGGCTTGCCGACGTCGGTGCGTCGCCGAGATCGAACAGCCGGACGCCGACCGACGGCCAGCGCCAAGCCCGCAGCGCCGCCGATCAGTCGACAGCAGCACGCTTTCGACCAGCAGCTGCCGGACGATGCGCCAGCGCGTGGCGCCGAGCGAGACGCGGACCGACATCTCGCGCGCCCGCGCGGCCGAGCGCGCGAGCAGCAGGTTGGCGACGTTGGCGCAGGCGATCAGCAGCACGAAGCCGACCGCGCCCATCAGCGCGAGGAAGACCAGCTGGATCTGCCCGCCGTTGAAGCGCTCGTTGAAGGTCATCACCGTCGGCTTGATCGTCCTTGTTGGTGTCGGGATAGTCGTGGGCGAGCCGGCCGCGATGGTCGAGCAGCTCGGCGCGCGCCTGCGCCAGCGTGACGCCGGGCGCCAGCCGGCCGAACACCTCGAGATTGCGCGCGTCGCGCTTCTGCTCAGTCAGGCTCGGCATCAGCGCGAGCGGCATGCCACAGGTCGGCGTTCAGCGGGAACTTCAGCCCTCGGGCATCACGCCGATCACGGTCGCGGGCACGCCGTTGACCTTGATGGTGCGGCCGATCATCGACGGGTCGCTGCCGTAGCGGTTCTTCCAGATGCCGTTGCCGAGCATCACCGACGGCGGCCGCGCCCGGCTTGTCGTCCTCGGCAGGAAATCGCGGCCGAGGAGCGGCTGTCTGGCCGATCAGCGTGAAGCGCGTTCGCCGAGATGTAGGGGCCGCTGAACTGTTCCGGCGCCGCCCTTCGTCGCTGACGTTCATCGTCGCGCCGTTGAACGCCGGCGAACGCCGAGAAGCTGCGCGCGGCCGCGCGCCAGTCCTGGAAATCGAGGTAGGAGACGCCGCGGTCGCGGTCGCGGGCGTCGCGCGACGCCGATCGACATGATGCGATCGGGATCGTCGAACGGCAGGCCGCGGATCAGGACGGCGTTGACGAAGGTGAACACCGTCGCGTTCACGCCGATGCCCAGCGCCAGCGCGAGGACCGCGACCGCGGTGAACCAGCGGTCCTTGATCAGCAGGCGGACGGCGAAGCGCAGATCCTGCAGCAGGCTCATGGCACGTCCTTCCGCAGCTACGACGCGCAGAACCGGCCGGGGTTAACGGCGACCGGAGCGGGCGCCGAGCGCACCCCAGAGCCGTGTCTCGAGCGGCGTCACGAGGAGCGCGTGGCTGGCGCCGCGGATCAGTGGAATTCGGCAGCGTTCGGCCGCACGTGGACTGACCGGCGCGCACGGGTCCGTCACTGAGACGAGATCGCGGCGCTGCCGGTTCAGCGGCGTCGTCGCGATAGGCCGCACGCTCGGCCGGCGCCGTTGCCGGTAGCGCGCGAACACCGCCCGCTCGTTCTCGAGGCCGAGCATCGATCGCAGGCTGCGTGCCGGCGAACGTGTGCGCCAGCATCTCGCGGCCGTTGCGCAGCACGAACCACGGGCTGTGCGCGAGCGCCGCCGGCATGTGCCGCACCTTCATCCAGCGCTCGGCCCGCCAGCGCAGGAACTCGATGTCGTCGCGCCGACAGGTGCTCGCTGCGCACCACGGCCGTCGTGCCGTCGTACTGCGACACGTCCTCGTCGACGATCAGGCCGCGCTCGCGGAAGTCGCGCGTCATCGGCGTGCCGCGGATACGGCGTCGGATGCTGGATGTAGGGCCAGTCGACGTAGCGCCGCGCGAACGTCGAGATTCGCCTCGATCGACTCCGCGTGTCGTCCGGGATTGCCGACGATCAGGCCGCCGACGACGAACATGCCGTGCGCGTGCAGATGCTCGATCGCCGCGATGCGTCGCGTTGCCGATCGGTCCGGCCGCCCTCGCGCTGCGCGTTCTTCGCGCGCGCCTTGCAGGAACGCGAGGTCGTCGTCGAGGACGTTCTCGATGCCGAGGAACACGTAGCGGAAGCCGGCGCGCCGCATCAGCGGCGCCAGCGTCGCGCCGTGCTGCGCGATCGGCGAGGTCATCGCCTGCACGATGTAGTCGATGTCGTTGAAGCCGGCGTCGATGATCGCCTGGCACAGCGCCTCGAAGCGCGCGGACGTCGAGCGTGATGTTGTCGTCGACGAGGAAGATCGCGCGCGCGCCGCGCGCCCGCGCGTCGGCGATGTCGGCCAGCACGCGCTCGATCGGATAGGGGTGGAAGTTGCGGCCGCGCATCTCGATGATCGAGCAGAAGCTGCAGTCGAAGGTGCAGCCGCGCGACGTTTCGACGACGTCGACCTGGCGCGTCCGAGCAGCGTGTAGCCGGCGAGCACGCGCGCGGCGCGGTTCGGGCAGCCGCGAGCGTCGCCGACGGCGAGCGGCGCGACCGGCCGGTCCGGCGTTGCGCACGAAACCGTCGGCCGTCGCGGTACGACAGGCCCGCGAATCGGCGCGAGCGTCGCTCGCCGCTCTCGAGCGCGCGCAGCAGCTCGCGGAAGCGTCAGCTCGCCTTCGCCGCGGACGATGAAGTCGACGCCGTCGCAGGCCTCGTAGGCCTCCGGCGCGAGGCTCGGGATCGTAGCCGCCGACGACGATCTGCGTCTCGCGGGCGACAGCGCGCGGATGCAGCCGCGCGATCGCGCAGCGCGGTGCGGCGCTGAAAGGTCATCACCGACAGGCCGACGACGTCCGGCTCGATGCTCGCGGACCAGCCGCTCGACCGTCGGCCGCACGCGACGCCTGCACGAGGATCAGATCGGCGATCGCGACGCGGTGGTGCGGATCGACGTTGCCGGCCAGCGAGGCCAGCGCGCCGTTCGGCATGCGGATCGCGACCGCCGGCGTGTGCTCGAACGAATCCGGCATCGAGAGCAGCAGGACGTTCATGGCAGCCCCCGAAGTCTGGCGCAGGATAGCACCGCGGCGGCAACCTTATCGCACCGGCTCGAGAGCAGATCCTGGAAGTCGAAGCTGAAATCGGTGGCCGGCGACACGGCCCGCATCTTCGCGCTGCTCGATCGATGCCGTCGGGATTGAGCGCGAACGTGACGTAGGCGTCGGCGCGCAGCTCGCGATCGCGCCAGCGCGCGACGAAGGTGTCGTGCTGCCAGTGCTCGAGCGTCGCCGACCAGCGCCGGCGTGTGCGAGAAGCGGATGACCAGCTGTCGCCGCTTCTGCGCGCGATCTGCACGTCGCCGTACCAGGCGTCGCGATACGTCCCGGCGTACGACGCCAGCGGCAGCGACGGACGCGACGCGGAGTCGCGGGCCGCGCCGGCGCTGCGCACCGCGGCGCGCCGCCGCCGCGTCGCTCGCTCGACCTTGCGCGCAGCACGCCGATGCAGTCGAGCGCCGGCGCGGCCGAGGTAGTGAGTCGAGCACGTGGTAGCGCGATCGCGTCGAACGCGACGCGCGACTTCCTGGTTGGTCAGCACGGCGACGCCGAGGCTGGAGATCGGGGATCATCGCCACCCGCGACACGTAGCCGGGCAGGCCGCCGGTATGGGTGAGCATCTTGTGCCCGCGGTAGTCGCGGACGTCGACGCCGAGCGCGTAGCCGAGGAAGTTGGCGCAGACGGCGACAGCTCCGGCGGCGGATCGCCGATCGGGATCGGCGTGACGATCGCGCCAGAGCTGGCGCGTCGCGTCGCCGGCGTGAACAGCCGCGCTCCGTCGGCCAGCCGCCCCGTCGAGCTGCACGCATCACCCACTTCGCCATGTCCTCGGCCGACGGAGTTGATGCCGCCGGCCGGGTTGGTGTTGTCGCTCGTCGAACGGCCGCCACGGGCGCACCGTGCCGTCGACCGCGCGCGTGCGGCGTGGCGACGTTGTCGCCGCGCCGCCGTCGGTGTGGCGCACGTTGCTCTCGGTCATCCCCACCCGGGCCAGGATGCGCGCCGAGACGAACTCCTCCCAGATCTGACCCGAGACCGCCTCGATCAGCTCGCCGGCGACCGGATAGAGCACGTTGTCGTACGCGTACGCGCGTGCGGAACGACGTGGCCGGCTTGATGAAGCGCAGCCGCCGCACGATCTCCTTGCGGTCGTAGTCGATGCCCGGCCACCAGAGCAGGTCGCCGGCGCCCAGGCCGAGTCCGCTGCGATGCACGAGCAGATCGCGCACCGTGATCTCGCGCGTCACCCACGGATCGTACATGGCGAAGGCGGGGAGGTAGCGGATCACCGGCGCGTCCCACTCGACCTTTCCTTCCTCGACCAGCATGCCGAGCGCGGTGGCGGTGAACAGCTTGGTGTTCGACGCGATGCCGAAGCGCGTGCGCGCATCCACGGGCGCCGGATCGCCCAAGCTTGCCTCACGCCATAGCCCTTGGCGAGACCACGACCGCTCGTCCTTCACGATCGCGACCGCGAGCCCCGGTACTTCGAACGTGCGCATCGCGCGGGCGACCCACTGATCGACGTCGGGAGGCGCGGCCGCGGCGCGGCAGCGCAGTCGAGAGCGTGAGCAGCAGGGCGAGGATCATGGCGTGATGCTACATTACGGGAATGGTCGAAAAAACCGACGCCGAGTGGCGCAAGACGCTGACGCCCGAGCAATTTCACGTGCTCCGCGAGCACGGCACCGAGCGCGCCGGAACCAGCCCGCTCAATCACGAAAAGCGCGAAGGAATCTTTACGTGCGGCGGCTGCGGCCAGCCGCTCTTCACGTCGGACACGAAGTACGAGAGCGGCAGCGGCTGGCCGAGCTTCTATCGGCCGATTGACGGCGCCATCGCGACGACGACCGATCGCAGCCATGGGATGACGCGGGTCGAGGTCCACTGCGCGCAGTGCGACGGACACCTCGGCCACGTGTTTCCCGACGGGCCGAAGCCGACCGGCGAGCGCTACTGCATGAACGGCGTCGCGCTGAAGTTCGAGCCGAAATAAGCGCGCGGCTGTCACCGTTTTGTCTAATTCAGGGGTGCCGCTCGTCGGCTACCCTGCAGGACAGGTGAGATTCGCGATCGCTGCCGCGTGCCTGATCGCCGCGGCGTTATATCCGGCCATGCCGCACGCGCAGTCCGCGCCGAACTGCTCGGTCGCCGGCATCATCCAGTCGGGTCGCATCCCGCTCCCGGGCGTCGTCGTCTCGATCGCCGACGCGGACCGCCGTGTCCTCGACGTCGCCGCGTCGGGAACCGACGGCGCCTACGCGGTGAAAATTCCCGGCGCGGGACGTTATACGCTCACCGCGGAGCTCGTCGCCTTCGCGCCGCTGGCGCGCGAGCTGACGATCGATCCCGCGAGTTGTCAGTCGCGAGTGGACCTGTCGCTGACGCTCGCGTCGCGAGCGCCGAAGACGGACGCGCCCGCACCTCGCGCGAATTCCGCCCCGGCGACCGCGGTCGCAACGACGCCGGCGGCGCCGATCGCGCGAACGCCGGCCGCCAGCGGCCGGCGGGATCCGGCCGCGGCGCGGCGGTCGCGGTCAGGCGCCGGCGCGGCAGTTTCAGAGTCTCGAGCTGCTCGCCGATCAGGCCGGCCTCGCGCAGGACGACAGCGCGGCAGCCCGACCGAGTCGGCGGCGCAGGTGCTGCTGCCGCCGGGCTTTTCTCCCGACACCTCGGCGGAATCGGTGACGGCGATCGGGTCGTCGCAGGCGAACGCCGGATTCTTCGGCCCCAACGGCCGGGCGATTTCGCCGAGCGCTTCGGCAACGGCATCGGCGGCGACGGCGCGTTGGTCGGTGCGGCGGGCCAGGACGGTCCGCGGCGGCCGCGGCGGGCCGGGCGGATTCGCCGGAGGTCGCGGCGGACTCGGCGGACCGTTTGGCGGGCCGTTCGGCGGCCGCGGCGGCCGCGGCAATCAGATCCGCGGCACCGTGTTCCAGAGCCTCGACTCGTCGGTGCTCGACACCGCGCCGTTTGCGCTGAACGGCCAGCCGACGATGAAGCCCGACTATCTGCAGCAGCGTCTCGGCGCGACGCTCGGCGGTCCGCTGGTGATCCCGAACCTCGTCAACAGCCCGCGCACGTTCTTCTTCGTCAACTACACCGGCAATCATTCGCGCAATCCGTACGACGCGTACTCGACCGTGCCGACGCTCGCCGACGCGCGCCGGTGATTTGTCGAGCGCTCGGCGCGCACGGTGATCGATCCGCTGACCGGACTGCCGTTCCCCAACAACCAGATGCCGGCCGCGCGGCTCGATCCGTCCGCGCAGCCGCTGCTCGCGCTGATGCCGGCGCCGAATCAGTCCGGCAGCGCGCAGAACTATCACACGGTGTCGACGACGACGAGCCAGCTCGACGACATCAACGTCCGGCTCGTGAAGACGTTCGGTGCGGTGCCGCAGCGCGGCGGCCGCGGCGGCGGCGGCCGGGGCGGCGGTGGCGGCGGGCGTGGCGGTCCCGGCGCCGGCCGCGCCGGCGTCTCGAACCTGAACATCAGCGATTCACTACCGTCACTCGGACAACACCAACGCGAATCCGTTTCCGACGCTCGGCGGCACGTCGACGATCGAGCGCGTGGGACATCCCGGTGAACTACTCGTTCACGAAGGCCGGGATGACGCACTCGCTGCGGTTCGACTTCAACCGTCAGCGCGCCGAGACGACCAACCTGTTCGCGAACACCGTCAACGTCGCGGGCAACGCCGGGCGTGCTCGGCGTCGCCGCCGATCCGTTCGACTGGGGCGCGCCGAACCTGTCGTTCAGCTCGTTCACCAGCCTGCGCGACATGAACCCGTCGATGCGCACCGATCAGCACGATCTCGATCGGCGACACGATCACGAAGATCCGCGGCAAGCAGACGCTGCGCTTCGGCGGCGACTATCGCAGCATTCGCACCGACAGCCGCACCGACGCCAACGCGCGCGGCAGCTTCGTCTTCACCGGCCTGTACACCGGCAGCGACTTCGCCGACTTTCTGCTCGGACTGCCGCAGCAGGCGACGCTGCAGTTCGGTCCCGGCACTCGAGCGCTTCCGATCGACCTCGTGGGATCTCTTCGTGCAGGACGACTGGCGCGCCACCGACAAGCTGACCGTCAACGCCGGCCTGCGCTACGAGTATTTCTCGCCGCTGTCCGAGGCGGCGAATCGGCTCGTCACGCTCGATACGGCGCCCGGACTTCACCGCCGCCGTGCCGGTGATCGCCGGCGGCACCGGTCCGTACTCCGGCGCGTTCCCCGACACGATCGTCCAGCCGTTCCGCGCCGGCTTCGCGCCGCGCGTCGGCGTCGCCTGGCGGCCGAAGCCCGGCACCATCGTGCGCGCCGGCTACGGCATCAACTACAACTCGAGCGTCGTACCAGTACATCGCCCAGCAGCTCGCCGGCCAGCCGCCGTTCGCGATCACCAACACCGTGCTCGGCGTCGCCGCAGACGCTGCTTGCCGATCGAGACCGCGCTGCACCTACGTGCAGCCCGGGACGACCACGAACACCTACGGCGTCGATCCCGAACTACCGCCTCGGCTACGTGCAGATCTGGAATCTCGACGTGCAGCGCGACCTGACGCGGACCGTGCAACTCGGCGTCGGCTACACCGGGACGAGGGGCTCGAACCTCGACATGCTGCGCGCGCCGAACCGCGGCCCGGACGGCCTGCTGATTGCCGGCGTCTCGCCGTTCATCTGGGAGTCGTCCGGCGCCGACTCGATCCTGCACGCGCTGACGCTCCGGCTGCGCCGGCGGCTGACCGACGGCATCGCCGTCGGCGCCACCTACACGTTGTCGCAAGTCGATCGACAATGCCTCGTCGGTGGCGGCGGCGGCGGCACCGTCGCGCAGAACGATCAGGATCTCGAGCGCCGAGCGCGGGCTCTCGAGCTTCGATCAGCGCCATCGCTTCGCCGGCGACTTCACCTACGAGCTGCCGTTCGGCGCGAACAAGCGCTGGTTGACCAGCGGCGCCGCGGCCGCAGTCCTCGGCAACTGGCAGTTGAACGGCAACGTGACGCTGGCGTCCGGCACGCCGTTCACCGCGCGCGTGCTCGGCAACGTCCAGGACGTCGCGCGCGGCGTCAACGGCACGCTCCGCGCCAACTACAACGGCCAGCCGATCGCGGTCGGCGATCCGACGTCGGCGCTGCAGTTCTTCAACACCGCGGCGTTCTCGGTGCCGGCGCCCGGGACGTTCGGCAACGCCGGCCGCAACACGATCATCGGCCCGGGCACCTCGGAGCTGAATCTCGGCCTGACCAAGAACATCACGTTCGGCCAGACGCGCGGCGCTGTCGCTGCAGCTGCTCGCCACCAACCTGTTCAACACGGTCCAGTTCGCGTCGATCGACACGATCGTCAACTCGCCGACCTTCGGTCAGGTGATGGCGGTGCGCCCGATGCGCCGCGTTCCAGCTGCTGACGCGGTTCAGGTTCTGATGATGACGACAGATGGAACCGCGGAGACCGCGAGCACGCCGAGAAAACGTTTTGCTCTGCGGTCTCTGCGGTCTCTGCGGTTCCTTCTGTCGTGCTCGTCGCTGACGGCTGTGCCGCAGCGCGCAGGCGCCGCGCCAGCCGCGGCCGGTGTTCCGCACCGGCACCGAGCTCGTGCTCGGTCAACGTCGTCGTCCGCGACAAGAGCGGCGCGGTCGTCCGCGGGCTGACGCGCGACGACTTCACCGTCGCCGAGGACGACAAGCCGCAGACGATCACGAGCTTCGACTTCGAGGAGCTCGACAAGGCGCGCGTCGCGGACGGCCGACAGCCCGCTCGGCGGCGCAGCAGGTCGTGCTGCCGCCGACAGCCGGTCGCGCACGCCCGCCGAAGCCGCGGCTCGCGCCGGCCGCCGGCACCGGCGAAGTCGACATGCGCGGCCGGCGGCTGATCGTGCTGTTCTTCGACCTGAGCTCGATGCAGCCCGACGAGGTGCAGCGCGCGGTCACGTCGGCGCACGACTACGTCGACGAAGAAGATGACGCCGGCCGACCTGATTGCGGTCGCGTCGTTCTCGACCGTCGCTCCAGGTCGTGCAGGACTTCACCGCCGATCGCGAGCAGCTCGGCGCCGCGATCGACGCGTTCGGCGGCGCCAACGGCGCCGGCTTCGAGGACGGCACGACCGGCGACGCCGAGGACACGCCGGACAACGGCAACGCGTTCACCGCCGACGACACCGAGTTCAACATCTTCAACACCGATCGCCGCCTCGACGCGCTGCAGACGCTCGCCGACAGCTCTCGGGCATCGAGCAGAAGAAGTCGGTCGATCTACTTCAGCAGCGGCATGAGCCAGCAGGGCAGGACAACCAGGTCGAGCTGCGGCGCACCATCGATCGCGCCAACCGCGCCAACGTCTCGATCTACGCCGTCGACATGCGCGGCCTGCAGGCGATGGTCGCCCGGCGGCGATGCGACGCCAGGGCAGCCGGCGCGGCACGTCGACGTTCTCCGGCGCGTCGACGCGCAAGCAGTTCAGCAGCTGGCCGCCACGCAGGACACGCTGACGACGATGGCGGAGGATACCGGCGGCCGGGCGTTCTTCGACTCGAACGACTTCGGCGACGTGTTCGACACGGGTCGTCGACGACACGTCGGCGTACTACGTGCTCGGCTACTCCAGCACCAACCCGGCCCGCGACGGCCGCTTCCGCCGCATCAAGGTGCGGCTGAAGCGTCAGGACCTGAAGCTCGAGTATCGCACCGGCTACTACGCGACGCGCGACTTCGCGCACTCGACCAAGGACGATCGCGAGCAGCAGCTCCAGGATCAGCTGATCTCGGATCTCTCGTCGACCGATCTGAGCGCCTAGGTGTCGACCGCGCTACTTCCGCGCTCGGCCGACAATCGCTACTTCGTCCCGCTCTCGGTCGTCGTGCCCGGCTATCAGGTGCCGATCACGAAGACGACCGACAAGGACAAGGCGACGCTCGACGTGCTCGGCGTGGTGCGCGACGAGCAGCGGCGGCCGGTCGGCCGCATCCGCGACACCGTGCAGCTCGCCGACCGACGCGGCCGACGATCTGAAGCAGCAAGACGGTGCTGTATCAGACCGGCATGAGCTGCCGCCGGGCACGTATCCGTGAAGGTCGTGGTGCGCGAGAACCAGGACGGCACGATCGGATCGTACGAGACCGACATCGTCGTGCCGGATCTGAAGAAGGACGCCGGTGAAGGTCAGCTCGGTCGTCGTCGGCACGCAGCTGCAGGCGGGCGCGCGCGAAGCAACGATCGCAATCCGCTCGTCGCGCGACGGCCGCGAGCTCGTCCCGAACGTCACGCACGTCGTGTCGGCCGGGCCAGCATCTCTACTTCTACTACGAGGTCTACGATCCGGCGCGACGGCCGGGGTCGACGCGTGATGACCAGCCTCGCGTTCTTCCGCGGCAAGGTGCGCGCCTTCGAGACGCCGCCGGTCGAGACGCACCGAGCTCGCCGGCCCGACAAGAAGACCGCCGTCGTTCCAGTTCGACGTGCCCGCCTCGCTCGCTCACGCCCGGTCTCTACACCTGCCAGGTCAACGTCGTCGACGACGTCGCCGGGAGCTTCGCGTTCCCGCGACTGCAGCTGTACGTGCGGCCCTGAACGCGGCCGCGTGGCAGCAGCCGCCGCTTTCGTCTTGAACTCGAGAGCCGCGCCGGAGATCGTGCCGTCTGTGATGTAGACCGGGCCGACCGGCTGTGGTAGCGTGTGCGTCGCCATGAGAACCAGCCGCTGCTCATAGCGCTCCTTGTCGGTTTCCTCGTCCCGCATCCCGTCTCGGCGCAGACGCCGGCCGGCACCGTGTTCGAAGAAACGGTCGCCGCCCGGCCGCAACTACGACAAGGCGGAGTTCCGGCTCTGGATGCCGAACGACGCCGCAACCGTCCAGGCGATCGCCGTGCTCGTGCCGGGCTCGAACGGCGACGGCCGCGGCCAGGTGGACGATCCGGTCTGGCAGGCGTTCGCCGTCGAAGCACCAGCTCGCGCTGGTCGGCGTGCCGCTTCACCGACAAGCCGCACGATCAGGGTTTCATCGAGGACTACGTCAACGTCTCGCAGGGCAGCGGACAGGCGCTTCTCGACGCGCTGACCGCGTTCGCGACGCGCGCCAGGCATCCCGAGCTCGCGACCGCGCCGTTTCTGCTGTGGGGCATGTCGGCCGGCGGCCAGTTCAACTACGAGTTCGTCTGCTGGAAGCCGGAGCGCGTCGTCGCGTTCGTGGTGAACAAGGGCGGCATCTACTACACCGCGCTGGCGCCGCGCGCGGCGCGGCAGGTGCCCGGAATGCTCTTCATCGGCGGAAAGGATCTCGAGTTCCGCACCAACACGATCACCGGACTGTTCGCGGTGAATCGGCGCGGCGGCGCGCTGTGGGCGCTCGCCGAGGAGCCGAGCGCCGCGCCATGTCGTCGGCCGCTCGCGCGATGTCGCGCTGGTCCTGTTCGAGGATGTGCTCGCGCTTCGGCGTCGGCGCCGGATCGGCGCTGAAGCCGATCGCCGAGAAGTCCGGCTTCCTCGGCGACCTCAAGGCGAAGACGTTTCAGCCCCTGGGCGAGGACGAAGGTGCCCGAACTATCCGACGGCGTGGCTGCCGACGGCGCGCGTCGCCGAGCGGTGGCAGTGGCTCGTGACGGAGAAGCCATGACGAGAGCTGCAGCTGTACGTGCTTGCGAGCGGCGTCGCCGCGCTGACGACCGCGCTCGCCGGCCAGGCGCCGAAGACGCATCGTCTCGAGGCGACGCCGGCGACGGTCGCCTACGGCTACTACTGGGCCGAGGCGAAGCCGGTGCTGCGCATCGCCTCCGGCGACATCATCGACGTCGACACGCTGCTGACCAACACGCCCGCCGGCCTGCGACGCGCCGGCGTGCCCGACGACAAGATCCAGGCGTCGCTGCAAGGCCGATCGTCGACCGAGGTGACCGGCGATCGCCGCGGGCCCGGCGGCCACATCCTGACCGGGCCGGTCTTCGTCGAAGGCGCCGAGCCCGGCGACGCGCTCGAGGTGAAGATCCTGTCGATCGATCTGCCGATCGCCTACGGCTACAACGGCTGCAGCGGCTTCCTGCCGGAGAACTGCGAGCCGCGGCACGCCGCTCGAAGATCATCCCGCTCGATCGCGAAGACGATGACCGCGACGTTCGCGCCGGGCATCGTCATTCCGCTGCAGCCGTTCTTCGGCAGCATGGGCGTGGCGCCGCCGCCGGAGCTCGGGCCGCGTCAGCAGCAATCCGCCGGGCACGCACGCCGGCAATCTCGACAACAAGGAGCTCGTCGCCGGCACGACGCTGCTTCATCCCGGTGTACGCGCCGGGCGCGCTGTTCGAGGTCGGCGACGGCCACGCCGCGCAGGGCGACGGCGAAGTCGATCAGACCGCGATCGAGACGTCGCTGCGCGGCCGGCTGCAGCTGACCGTCCGCAAGGGCATGAAGCTGACCTGGCCGCGCGCCGAAACGCCGACCGACTACATCAGCATGGCCACCGACCCGGACCTGACGAAGGCGACGAAGATCGCGATCCAGGAGATGGTCGATTTCCTCGCCGCCACGAGGAAGATGAACAAGCATCAGGCGTATCAGCTGACCAGCATCGCCGGCAACGTCGCGATCACGCAGCTGGTGGACAAGCCGAACGTCGGCGTCCACGTGAAGATGCCGAAGAGCATCTTTCAAGTGACTGCCGCCGGCGGTGGTGCGGAGCAGGAGATCCGCGCCATGGAAACGTTGTGAAAACGCGGCGCGCATGCGCGCGGACGTCGCGGCGCTCGGCGCGCTGCTGGATGACGGCTGGACGGTCTTGGCGGCGGGCAACAGCGCATCGACACCAAGGCCGAATATCTGGCTGATTTGAAGTCGGGGCGCGCAAGTTCTTCGCCGAGGTGAAGCGGGACGACTTTCACCGTACATGTCTACGGCGACACCGCGGTGGCGGCAGGGCTGAGCGACTCGAAGGTCGAGTAAGCCGTCCGGCGGCGCGCTGCGCTTCACGCGCGTCTCCACATGAAGCGCGACGGGAGCGATGGGGGTGAGTGATTACCTCGCACGCCACGCGGCGGTAACATGGGCGCTCGCCTGAAAGGCTCGCGCTCCTTGCGTCTGAAAGGCTCGCGCTCCTTGCGCCTGAAAGGCTTCGCGCGCTCCTTGATCGTCGTGGGCGGCGCTGGCGCTGCTCTGCGCTGCTGCCGTACGCGGAGGCTCCAGCTGGCGCTGACCGGCATTCCCCGATTGAAGCAGAACCCGCTCATCACCGTCGACGGCGTCGGCGGTCAGCTCGGCGACCAACGTCAACGGCCCATTCGGATCTATCCGGGTCCCGTAGGTCATAGATACCCGAACCGCTGGGCCGCTGCTCGCTTACTTCGGCCATCACAAAGGGCAGTTCATCCGGCTTGCCTATGCGGACGCGATCGCCGGGCCATGGAAGATTTACGAGCCGGGCGTCGTACCGGTCGGCGAGACCGCTTTCTATCGTCAGCATGGCCCGATCCGCCAGCGGTTCGGTCGAGATCGGTTACACGCACGTGGCATCACCGGAAATCTACGTTGACGAGGCGCTACAAGCGGCTGGTGTTGTGGACGCATGGCTGGTGGACCGACAGGTGGCGCTGGCCAATCGGCGAGGGCCGGCGCTGGCCAATCGGCGCGGCGGAGGCCCGCGCCGGGCTCGTCAGAACGGCTATGGTCAGTTCACCCAGGCGAGCGAGTCGGCTGACGGCGTGCGCTTCACCGTGCGGCCGGCCATCACCAGGGTCAGCTATCTGCGCGCCTTTTCGTACGACGGCTCTCTGTACGGCATGGCGCGCCTCGGCCAGCTGCTGCGGTCGACGGATCCGCTGGCGAGCTTCGAGGTTGGACCGAATCCGTTCGCGGATGGGCCATACGCCGATCGCGTCCGCCACGTCGCGATCGTCCGGCGCAATCGCCGCCTGTTCGTCTTCTTCACCGCCATCGGCGACGCACCCGAGCGCGTGATGGTGTCGACGATCGATCTCGCCGGCGACTGGCACGGCTGGAAGGCGTCGGCTGCGGTGGAACTGCTCAGGCCCGAAGCGCCGTACGAATGCCCCGGCCTGCCGAACGTCCCGTCGGCGGCCGGAGAGATCGAAGGGCCCGCGCAGCAACTCCGTGATCCGGCGATCTTCGAGGAGGCGGGACGAACCTATCTGTTCTATTCGATCTGCGGCGAGCAGGGGCTCGCCGCCGCCGAGCTGACGTTTCGCTGAACCAACTTTTGGGAAAGTGACATGCCGATGACACGACTCCTCGTCCCGTTCGCGCTCGCTGCTGGGTTCCGGTCTGGCGGCCCAGAATCCTCCCGCGCCCGCCGCGATCACGCCGCGGCTCGACACGCCGCAGGCGCGCGTCATCGTGGCGACGCTCCAGCCGCGGACGCCGTCGATTGCCAGGACCGGACATGCCACGAACCGTGTCCTGATTTACCTGGACGATGGCGTGATGACCCGGACGGAAGACGGTCAGTCGACGAGAATCGAGTTCCGCCGCGGCGACGTTCGCTGGCGCCCGGCGAGCAGGGCCTATACCGCTGAGAACGTCAGCGACCACCCGATTCGCATTCTCGAGGTCGATCTCAAGGGTCCGGCCGCGGGTCCGGCACCGGCGTCCACGCTCGATCCGGTGGCGGTGGATGCCAAGCACTACAAAGTCGAGCTCGACAACGAGCAGGTGCGCGTCCTCCGCGTCCACTACGAGCCGCGCGAGAAGGGCCAGACGCACGAGCACATCCTGAATCGCGTGGTGGTGTATCTGAACGACCAGCCGGGCGCCAAGGCAGACGACGTGCGGATGGCCGGCGCCACGACCCACGTGGAGGAGAATGCCTCCGATCGTCCCGCCGACAGAATCGCGGTGGAGTTGAAGTAGAGGCGCGGCCCAGCTGAGCGCACCTGTCTTGAAAAACGAGCCACGGAGACACCGAGACACTGAGCCCGAACGCGTCGCACGCCGCCTTCGGCGGCAGCGCGTCGCGAAAAAGCGGCGCACACGCAAGCGCGGGATCGGTGCTCGCTTGCGTGTGCGCCATTTTGAGCGAGCGCGTGTCGGCCGGCACGCCGACCGACGTGCGACGCGTTGGGATCTGCAGCGTGCGCTCAGAAGCTCTGTGCTCTTGTGTCTCTTATGTCTCGCATTTCTCGGTACAAGACGTCCTCGGGAGCGGGTAGCCCGATTGTCTCTCGGTGCTGAGACCGGGCCCAGCGTGGGCTGCCCGCTCCGTCATCGCATCACCCATCCCGAACAGTTGCGTGGGCCGCGAGCCCGAACGATAAGACCGGGAACCGTGATGCCGAAGGAGGCTGCGATGCGGGAGTCGGTTGTCGTGGGGATTGATGTCAGCAAAGCTGAGTTCTGCGTGGCGATGGATCCCTCGGGCGAGACCTGGACCAGTGTCACGACGCCCGCGGCAATCGACGCGCTCGTCGAACGCCTGCAGGGGGCCGCTCGACGCCCCAGCTGATCGTGCTCGAAGCGACCGGCGGGTACGAGCTCGCCTCGGCTGGGGCCTGCGCCGCGGCAGGCTTGCCGGTGGCCATCGTCAATCCTCGTCAGGTCCGCGCGTTTGCCCAAGCGCTCGGCCGTACCGCCAAAACCGATGCGATCGATGCGGCGGTGCTGGCGCTGTTCGGCGCGCGCGTGCGCCCCCGAACCACGCGCGGTGGCGGACGCGGCGACGCAGGCCTTGGCCGATTTGATCAGCGCGCCGGCGGCAGCGACTGCTCGAGATGCTCGTCGCCGAACGGCAGCGATTGGCGCAGGCGCCGCCGACGGGGCCGGTCACCCGTGATCTCCGTGACTCACATTCGGTGGTTGGAACGCCGCCTCACCGATGTCGATGACGACATCGGCCAAGCGATTCAGGCGAGCCCGGTGTGGCGAGTGCACGAGGATTTGTTGCGCACGGTACCCGGCATCGGGGCCCACCACCGCCCGCACACTCCTCGCAGAACTGCCCGAACTCGGTCGCCTGGATCGCCGCGCGATCGCCGCGCTGGTCGGCGTGGCGCCGTTCAACTGCGATAGCGGCCAACAGCGCGGCCGTCGACGGATCGCCGGCGGTCGCGCCTCGGTCCGCGCGAGTCTCTACATGGCGGCGCTCGTCGCCAGCCGGCGGATCCCACCCTCACGGCGTTCTACCAGCGCCTCCGTGCCCACGGAAAGCCCGCGAAAGTCGCCCTCGTCGCCGTGATGCGTAAACTACTCACCATCCTCAACGCGATGATCAAACAGCACACCCCCTGGACGCTGAATGCGCCCGTCGTCAACGCGTGATCAAAGAAAGTTGCTGTGGCTGCCACCAGAACAAGTTTCGCTCTCTGCGGTCTTTGCGGTCTCGGCGGTTTTTTTCTTCGTCGTGGCGTCTGACTAGCGCTGGAAGGCGTAGGAGAGCTTGACGAAGACCTGGCGGTCGAGCCGGGCCAGCTGCTGCTGGTCCAGCAGCTGTCGATCGTCGCCGTAGCCCACGAACATCACCGACTGCCAATTGAGCTTGTAGGCGAAGAGCGCCGAGCCGCCGAACTCTCCCGACCGGGCGTCGACGCTCGCGACATACAGCGCCGGATCGCGCGTGGTCGAGACATACTGGCCGATGACGCGGACGAACAGCCGTGCCGTGAACGTGTAGGTGCCCTTGATCCGCGAGACGCGCTGGATGAAGAGTCGCGCGTCGGCCAGTCTGCGGCCCGTCGACGTCGAGCCAGCGCGTGTTCTCGAGGAGATCGAGCGCGAGATGATTGGTCGGCTGCACGGTCGCGCTGGCGTTGATCGTCGAACCGCGGCCGGGGCGCGCGTTCTCGAAGTCGATGTCCTGCCCGAGCGTGCCGTTGATGTTGATGGCGCTGAGGAGCCGCGACGGGCTGAACTGCGCGTAGTAGCCGAACTGCCTGCGGCCGATGAGCGCGTCACCCGCGCGGGTCTGGTTGTCGATGAACCGGCACTGCACGAAGCCGCTCCATCGGGTGTTCATCTCGATCCCCGGCTCGACGTCGCGCGTGATGACCGCCCCTGACGGTTCCGCCTGATAGTCCAGCGTGACGAACGAACGGACGCTGGACAGGAAGCCCTTCGGATGGACCGTCCATCCAGCGGAGCCATAGCCTTCCCGATATCCCACTTGCGGCACGAACCCGGTGTCGGCGCGGAAGCCGCTGCCGACGTCGTTGTACTTGGCAGACAAATCGAGATGTCGGGTGTTGTGACTCCAGTTGGTCTGCAAGGCGCTGCCGCTCAGTTGTTGGCCGTTCCATTCGCTGGCGAGCTCGGGCTGATTCGGCGTTCGCGTCGCGCTGAACAGCCACTGGCCGCTGATCACGTCGTCGGCCGAGGGCCGCCACTGAAAATCGGGACCGGCGACCCGGTTGTGCGCGTTGCCGTCCACGGCTTCCCGATCGGTCACCAGCGCGCCGATGAACGACAGTCCGAATTCGCGCTTGGCGCGGCCGACGAAGACCCGAGAGGCGGCATCCACTGACGCGCTGGAGGAACCGGTTGGACCGGGGAGCACGGCGCTGCCGCCGCCGGCGTCTTCGGTGACGAGCGCGGTGTAGCGAATGCCGCCTTCCTTGCCGGTGATCCGTGCGCCCCAGGTGGGCGCGGTAATCGTGCGGGTGTAGACCGCCTGAATCGGCGTCTGCAGCAGATCGACCCCTTCGAGGAAGAACGGCCGCTTTTCCGGGAAGAACAGCGCGAAGCGCTCGTTGGCCGAGATCTGCGCCGTGTCCGACTCGACCTGCGAAAAATCCGGCTTGATGGTGAGGTCGATCGCGTTGTTGGCGTTCGGCGTGTATTTGACGTCGATGCCGGCGTGGGGCTCGAGCGGCTCGGCGACGAGCGGCGATCCCAGCACGTCGTCGGCGGGGCGCGCGGTGTGGGTCGCGCTCACGTACGGCGCCGCGATCAGGTGTCCGCCTTTGGGCAGCCCCTCGAGCCCGGACAAAAGGTTCTCGCGGCAGATCAGGCAGTTGTTGCCGCGCGGGATTTTCGCCGACATCAACTGATAGCGGTACTGCCTCGGGTAGTTACGAAACAGGATGATGCCCCACGTCTGCGGGTCGAGGTTCCGGTAGCGCAGGGAGGAGAACGGAATCCGCATCTCCACGATCCAGCCGCGCTCGGTGATCCGCGCCGCCGAATCCCAGAAGAAGTCAGGTGAGGAGTTCTCTCCTGACGCGTCGTCGGTGACCGCGTCGTACTGCACGTTGCGCGGGTTGACGAAGAGACTCGAACGCGGTGCGGCCGGTGTTCAGCGGGTCGATGAAGATCCCGCCGAAGTCCATGCTGTTGCCGTTGATCGCGTCGTGGTCGCCGAGCGGGGCGCGAAGCTTCGTCGGATTCGGATCGTCGAACTCGAACGCCGCGTAGAAGAAGCGCTCGTCGTAGGTCAGGTAGCCGGTGCTCTTCACCGGCGGCACGCCGTTGTCGCCGGGCTGGACGTCGTACCACGTCTCGATCCGGGTCGCCGTCCTCCACGCCTCGTCGGACAAATCGCCGTCGATGTGAATGGGGCCGGTCGCTCGCGTGATGTGAAACGTGGGGCCGGCCAGCGACGACTGCCCGCTGGCCGCCGCCGCGCACGCCGAAAGCGCCGCTATAAGGAAACACACATGAACCAGACGCATGCGCAACTCAGTCCAACCGTGGCTGGATTCCATGACGTGAGCGAGAGCGCGGAGGTTCCCTGACTGGGAGCTACGAGCCCTTGCCCATCCATTTCGCGAACCACTCGAGGTTGCGGCGCATCTGCTCGCGCTGCTGCATCGGCTCGCGCAGCACGTGGCCGCCGCGCGGATAGATTTCGAGCTCGACGGTCTTGCCCATCGCCTTCAGCGTGCGGTAGAACTTCCACGCGCCGGCGATCGGCACGCGCGGATCGGCCTCGCCGTGCTGGATCAGCAGCGGCGTCGTCACCTTGTCCGCGAAGGTCAGCGGCGAATGCGCGGCGTAGCCTTCCCGGTTTTCCCACGGCCGCTTGAAGTAGTCGATCAGGAACGCACCGCCCTCGGAGAGGTAGAACGTGTCGCTGAGGTCGCTCAGGCTCGCGCCGGCCGAGGCCGGCCTTGAAGCGGCCCGTCTGCGTGACGATCCAGTTCGTCATGAAGCCGCCATACGACGCGCCCATCACGCCAAGGCGATTGGGATCGGCGATGCCCTGCGCGATCAGCGCGTCGACGCCGGTCATGATGTCCTTGTAGTCGGCGTCGCCCCAGCCGTTGACGATCGCGCGCTGGCCGGCTTCGCCGTAGCCGGCGCCGCCGCGCGGCATCGGGAACAGGATCGCGTAGCCGGCCCCCGCCATCGTGGCCGTGGGATACGGATCCACCTGCGGCACGATGTGCATGAACTGCGGGAAGAGACCGAGCGTGAAGCCGCCGCCGGGCCCGCCGTGAATGTAGACGAGAGTCGGCAGCGGCCTCCCCGCCGGCGCGTCGGACGGCGTCAGCAGCAGTCCCCAGATCTCCATGCCGTCGAACGAGCGCCACTTCACCGGTTTGAGATCGCCGAGCGCGAAGCGGCGCAACTCGGGGTTCACGTCGGTGATCGTCGTGACGCGCCCGCTGGCCGCATCCATCACCGCGACGTCGCCCATGCCCCGCGCGTCGACCGACTTGAACGCCAGCCGCGTCTCGTCGGTGTTGCGGCTGATCGAGTAGGCGACGGTCGGACCCGATCCCAGGCGCGTGGCGCGGCCGTCGGCGACGGAGAGCCGGACGACCGGCTGTTCGAACATGTGATCGGCGCGGCCGAAGGTGCCGTCGTTGGCCTGCAGCAGGATCGATCGGCTGTCGCGCGACCACACGTACTCGTTCACCCACGCATCGTCGAGGACGAAGGCCTGTGGCGTGCCGCCCGCCGCCGCGACGATGGTGAGGCTGCGCGAGGCCATGATGTCGTTGCGGCCGTTGGTCGAGATGAAGGCGATCGACTTCCCGTCGGGCGAATAGCGCGGACCGGTGTTCATGCCGGCGCGATCGACGATGGTGCGGCGGGCGCCGCCTTCGAGTGCGACCGCGTAGACGCGGGCGTCGTACGCCGCGGTGAAGCCGGTGCGCGGCGCCGCCGAGTACGCGATCTCGCGGCCGTCGGGCGACCACGACAGCGCGTCGACGTAGTCGGTCGGCGGCGTCAGCATGCGGAGCGCGAATGGCTGGCCGACCTTCTGCAGCGCCAGCCGGGTCGGGCGATCCGGCGCATCCGCGCGGATGATGAACGACTTCTCCTGCCGCTGCCGCTCCTCGTCGCGCGGCATCGGATCGCGCGTCAGGAACGCGAGGCTCGCTGCCGTCGGGCGACCACTCGTAGGCGAAGGCGCCTTCCGGCGCCCTGGTCAGCGCTTCCGGCGGCCGCGCCCGACAGCGGGATGCCGATCACCTCGGGCCGTCCGTCTTCGATGCCGATCACCGACAGCATCGAGCCGTCGGGCGACCAGCGCAGCTGCGGCCGCGGCGTCGGGACGTTGAAGATGCGGACGCTCTCGCCGAGTCGCGCGGCGGCGCCTCCCGCCGCGGCGACGACGAACAGCGCCGCGTCGTGTTCGTTCCTGGCCAGGTTCGGCGTCGAGACCACGTAGGCGACGCGCTGTCCGTCCGGCGCGATCTGCACGTCGACGATGGAGCGCAGCTTCATCAGGTCATCGACGGTGATCGGCGGCTTCGGCTGAGCCGCGGGGTGCGCCAGCGCCCACACCACGGCCGTCGCAACCACCGCGGCGGGGGCGCGTCTAAGATGCATGGCGCTATACTGACTTTTTGGCACCGACGCCGCAATCGCTGAGGGAGGTTCGCCGTGGCCGAGTTCACATCGCACGCACCAGGGACATTCTCGTGGCCCGAGCTGGCCACGACCGATCAGAAAGCCGGCGTCGCCTTTTACAAGGCGCTGTTCGGCTGGGACGTCAACGAGCAGCCGATCGGCCCGACCGAGGTCTATTCGATGTTCCAGGTGCGCGGCAAGCCGGTCGGCGCGGCGTCGACTCAACAGCCGCAGGAGCGTCAGATGGGCGTGCCGCCGCACTGGAACTCGTACGTGACCGTCGCCAACGTCGATGAGTCCGCGAAGAAAGCGGAGTCGCTCGGCGGGAAGGTCTTCGATGCCGCCGTTCGACGTCATGGATGCCGGGCGGATGGCGGTGCTGCAGGATCCGACCGGCGCGGTCTTCGAGATCTGGCAGGCGAACCGCAGCATCGGCGCGGAAATTCTGAACGAGCCGGGCGCGCTCTGCTGGACCGAGCTGACGACCAGCGACACGAAGGCGGCGGAGAAGTTCTACACCGGCCTGTTCGGCTGGACGCCGAAGCACTCCACGCCGGGCTCGCCGATGGAGTACACCGAGTTCAGCGTCAACGGCCAGCCGAGCATCGGCATGATGGCGAAGCCCGCGGAGATGCCGGCGCACATCCCGTCGTACTGGATGCCGTATTTCCAGGTGGCGAACTGCGACGCGAGCAGCGCGAAGGTGAAGGAGCTCGGCGGCTCGATCATGGTGGGGCCGCAGGACATCCCGAACACCGGCCGCTTCGCCATCGTCAGCGATCCGCAGGGCGCGATGTTCGCCGTCTTCCAGTTCACGAACAAATAGCCATGTCCATTTTTTCAAAGAAACCCGTGACGATTCCGTCGAAGGCCGAGGCGCTGCCGGGACGCGCCGAGCCGATGCCGGTCCCGGAGGCGCACTTCGTCAACAAGAACCGCATCACGCCGCCGTTTCCCGACGGCCTCGAGCGCGCCGTGTTCGGCATGGGCTGCTTCTGGGGCGCGGAGAAGAAATTCTGGCAGCTGCACGGCGTCTACAGCACCGCGGTCGGCTACGCCGGCGGACCGACGCCCAACCCGACCTATCGCGAAGTCTGCACCGGCATGACCGGTCACAACGAAGTGGTCCTGGTCGTGTTCGATCCCAGGATCGTCAGCTACGACGATCTGCTGAAGGTGTTCTGGGAGAACCACGATCCGACGCAGGGCATGCGGCAGGGCAACGACGTCGGCACCCAGTACCGCTCGGGGATCTACGCCGACAACGCCCGGCAGCAGCGCGCCGCCGAAGCGTCGCGGGACGCGTTTCAGAAGCAGCTGACCGCGGCCGGCTACGGCGCGATTACCACCGAGATCGTCCCCGCGCCGGAATTCTTCTACGCCGAGGACTACCACCAGCAGTACCTCGCGAAGAACCCCGACGGCTACTGCGGCCTCGGCGGCACCGGCGTCAGCTGTCCGATCGGGGTCAAGACGACCGCGTGACACGATGTTTTAACGCAGAGACCCGCGGAACTCGCAGAGAAAAGTGTTGCTCTGCGAGCTCTGCGGTTCTCGTGACGGTTTCCGCTTGGCTCCTGATTCCCGCTCCCAATCGATCCGTTCGTCGACGAGATCGTCGATCGCGTGCGCCGATCGCGCGCCGCGGTGATTACCGCTGCGCCCGGAGCGGGCAAGACCACGCGCGTGCCGCCGGCGCTGCTGGCCGACGGCCCGGTCATCCTGCTGCAGCCGCGGCGCGTCGCCGCGCGGGCGATTGCCGCGCGCATCGCCGACGAGCGCGGCTGGACGCTCGGCCGCGAGGTCGGCTGGCAGGTCCGGTTCGAGCGGCGCTTCAGCGCCGAGACGCGGCTGCTGGTGGTGACCGAAGGCATCCTGACCGCGCGCCTGCAGACCGATCCGCTGCTGTCCGGCTTTGCGACGATCGTCCTCGACGAATTTCACGAGCGCAGCGTGCACGCGGATCTGGCGATCGCGCTGGCGCGGCAGGCCTGGCGCGCGCGCGACGACCTTCGCATCGTCGTCATGTCGGCGACGCTGGAGTCGGCGCCGGTGTCCGCCTTCCTCGACGGCTGTCCGGTGATCGACGTCGCCGGGCCGCAGCCATCCGATCGACGTCACCTATCACGCCGGCCAGTCGGTCGCCGACGCGGCGATCGGTCTGCTGGGCGAGACCGACGGCCAGCTGCTGTGCTTCCTGCCGGGCGCAGCGGAGATCCGCCGCGCGATCGGCGAGCTGCAGCACAAGGCCGGCAGCGGCGTCGACGTCGTCCCGCTGCACGGATCGCTCGACGCCGGCGAGCAGGATCTCGCGCTGCGTCCCTCACCGCGCCGCCGGATCATCGTCGCCACCAACATCGCCGAGACGTCGCTGACGGTGCCGGGCGTCACGGCGGTGATCGACGCCGGCCTGCACAAGGTGGCGCGCTACGACGCCGACCGCGGCATCGACAGCCTCGAGACCGAGCGCATCACCACCGACGCCGCGGATCAGCGCGCCGGCCGCGCCGGACGCCTGGCGCCCGGCGTGGTGCGCCGGCTGTGGGACGCGCGCGATCGCCTGCGCCCGCACCGCGAGCCGGAGATTCACCGCATCGACCTCGCCGGCACCGCGCTCGACGTCATCGCCTGGGGCGGCGATCCGCGGACGCTCGAGTGGTTCGAACGTCCGCGTGAAGACGCGCTCGAGGCGGCGCTGACCCTGCTCGAACGCCTCGGCTTGATCACGATCCGCAATCCGCAATCCGCAATCCGCAATGCCATGCATCTGACTGCGATCGGTGAACAGGTCCGCCGCCTGCCGCTGCATCCGAGGCTGGGGCGCATGCTGGTCGAGTCCGGCGGCGCGCGCCAGATCGCGCAGGCATGTGCGCTGCTGTCGGAGCGGCATCTGCTGCCGCCACGCACCGCCACGACGTCGTCCGATCTGCTGTCGGCGCTCGATCAGTGGGCGCGGTGCCGCCGCACGTGAAGCGCGTCGCGCGTCAGCAGATTTCGGATTTCGGATTGCGGATCGTTGCAGATTCTCTGAGCGAGCGATCGCAGTTCTCTCGCGCGCGCGATTCTCGCCGGCTATCCGGATCGCGTCGCGCAGCGGCGCGAGCCGGGCTCGCCGAACGTTCTGCTCGCGTCCGGCACGGGCGCGACGATCGGCCGCGGAGAGCGGCGTCCGCGACGGCGAGTTCCTCGTCGCGCTCGACGTCAGCCGAATCCACAATCGAACCGCAATCCGCGATCCGCAATCCGCGATCGCCGGATCCGATCGCGAGCCTCGTCGACCGCGAGTGGCTGACGCCGACGGCCTCGACCGAAGTCGTTCACCGTTTCGACGCGGCGAGCGGGAAGGTGCGCGCGGCGAGCCGTCGATCGCTACGACGCGCTGGTGCTGGCGGAGCGTCCGGTGCCGGCCGATCCGGAAATCGCGGCGCGGCCTGCTGGCCGACGCCTGGCTCGCGCGCGGACCGCGCGACGAGGACACGCGCCTGCTGCGGCGGCTCCGCTTCGCCGGTCACGACGTCGACGTCGATGCGCTGGTCCGGACGGCCGCCTACGGGGCCCGCGACCTTGAACGACGTGCGCATCGCTGCGCGCGCTCGCGCCGGACGTCGCCCGCGCCATCGATCGGGACGCGCCCGAGTCGCTCACCGTGCCGAGCGGCCGGCCCGCGCGCGCTCGAGTACCACGAGGACGGCAGCGTCTCGGCGTCGGTGAAGCTGCAGGAGCTGTTCGGCCTCGCCGAGACGCCGCGGGTGGGCCGCCAGCGCGAGGCGGTCGTGCTCGCGCTGCTCGCGCCCAACGGGCGTCCCGTTCAGGTCACCCGGGATCTGCGCAGCTTCTGGGATCGCACCTATCCCGAGGTGCGGAAGGAGCTGCGCGGCCGCTATCCGAAACATCCGTGGCCTGAGGATCCGTGGACCGCACCGCCTACGGCGCGGACCAATCGAAGGGCTAAGGGCTAAGGGCTCAAGAGTTAAGTTCTAAGCGGTTCCCGAAGAGAGGTTGTCCGGCGCGCGACGCGTAGAAGCCGAAGGCGGCGATCCCGATCACCGTGGCGATCACCAGGTCCGATGTCATCGCCGTCCAGTGCGACAGCGAGAGCGTGAGCGGCATGTTGCCGACGACGTTGATGATCCCGATCGCGACGACGGTGACGAGCAGGCCGTATCGGACGACCAGCACCGTGACGCCGGCGACGATGATCAGCTGGAATGCGGCCGCGATCCACCACGGCCCCGAGCTCTGCAGGACCTGCGGCGCCTGCACGACGGCCAGCAGGATCACCGTCGCCGCGATGGCGAGGATCGTGCGCCGCAGCATCAGCCGCAGCATCACGTAGCCGAGGACGATGAACACGGCCACGAACAGCCCGTTGAGCAGGCCGTCGAACATCAGGCTCAGCGTGGCGGCCGCACCCGTCAGCGCGTCCATCGTCTGCGCGGCCGGCTGCGGCGGCGGATAGCCGAGCGCTGCCGGGCAGCAGGTCGAAGGCGGCGCCGCACAGGCCCATGATCATGATGATCACGGAGCCGGTCAGCAGATCGCGGCCGACGCGCGGATCGCGGACGTGGCCCGAGACCAGACGCGTCCAGCCGAGAATGCCGTCGGGCCAGAAGCGGCGCACGTACGGCTCGAGCGCGAGGTAGATCACCCACAACAGTCCCGCCTGGACCATGACCGTTCCGAAGTAGCGCAGGAACAGATCGGTTTCAGACGAGACGTCGGGCAGGTGGTGCGCGGTGATCAGGAACATGACGGCGGAGCCGACCAGCACGACCATCACCAGCCGCGCCGCGCCGCGGCGATCGGCGCGCTTCGCGCGCACGTTGTGCCGCGCCAGCAGCAGCGCCGCCAGCGTCAGCCCGATCAGCAGCATGCTGATCACGCCGCTCAGGATCGTCTGCGACAGGGACCGCGCCGCCGGCGCCATCCGCGTCGGCACCGACCACGGACCGAGCAGGAACATCGCGGTCGGCCGTCCGCGATAGGCGGCGGCCTCGACCCGGGCGGTGATCTCCGGACGGCCCGTCAGCGGGCCTTCCCAGGCCGCGCGCGTGTCGGCATAGTCGCGCGGCGACCATCGCGGCGTCACCGGCGTGAACGTCGCCATGTCGAGTCCGGCCGCCTCGAACAGCGGCCGCCAGTCGGGCGCCGCCGCCGGTTCGTTCTCCGGCGTCACCTGCGGCGGCACCGCCTGGAATTCGATCAGCCGGCCGGTCGAGTCGAGCCCGATCGACCGCATGCCCGACACGGCCATCGGCGGATCGCTCGGTCCGACCAGCCGCGAGAGCCGCGGCACCAGCGGGCGCGGACTGGTTCGATACCACAGCGTGATCGCCGAGGGATTGCCGGCCTTCAATGCCTCCCAGCGCTTCGGGTCGTGATCGGTCCGCGCCTTCCACTGCAGGTAGGCCTGGTGCGAGCTCATCCCGTAGGCCGAGTCGGCGACGGCGTCGGTGTAGCCGAGCGATCGCATGATCTGCTGCGCTCGATCGACCAGCACCGCCGGCGGCTTGTCGAGCGGCGATCGTCCGACCAGGCTCGTGCTCTGGCTCTCGGCGACAATCACGAAGAGGCCGACGATGACGAACGCGAGCGCGGCGAGGCCGCGTCCGACGCTCAGCGCCTCCTGCTCGCCGGCGGCGACCAGCATCGCCGGCGAGGGCGTTTCGCCCGCGGCGAGCGCGGCCGCGAGCGGATCGCCGCCCGGCAGCGACGCCGCGACGGTCAGCGCCGACGGCGGCCGCTGCTCCGGATCCTTCGCGAGGCAGCGCAGGATGACGCGCTCGATCGCCGGATCGAGATCGCGGACGATCGACGACGGCGTCGTGATCGTGCCGGTGTCGTGGAGCTGCTTCAGGTCGCCGAGCGACTTCGCGTCGTAGGCGCGGCGCCCGGTGAAGATCTCGAACAGGATCAGGCCGAGCGCGTAGATGTCGCTGCGGATCGACGCCGGCTTGCCGCGCGAGCTGCTCCGGCGCCATGTACTGCGGCGTGCCGGCCGCCGCGGTGTCGGCTGTCGCCGCCGGCGGTCGCGATCCCGAAGTCGGTGATGCGGACGTCGCCGTCGCCGTCGATCATCACGTTGGCCGGCTTCAGGTCGCGGTGCAGCACGCCGCGCTCGTGCGCGGCGGCGACGCCGGCGCACAGCTGCCGCGCCAGCTCGAGCGCCTTGTCCTGCGGGATGCGGCCGATGCGCCGGAGCAGCGACGCCAGATCCTCGCCGTCCACGTACTCCATCGTGAGGAAGCGGCGGCCGTCGGCCTCGCCGAGGTCGTACAGGCGGCAGACGTTCTTGTGCGACACTTGGCGCGCGATGCGCAGCTCGTTGTGAAACTGCGCGAGCCGGCTGTCGTCGTGGGCGACGCCGCCGGGCAGGAACTTCAGCGCGACCGGCTGATCGAGCGTGAGGTCGTCGGCGCGATACACTTCGCCCATGCCGCCGCGGCCGAGCAGCGCGACCAGCCGGTAGCGGCCGGCGATGATCGCGCCGGGCGTGAAGCCGCCTGACGGCCGGCGTGGCCGCGGTCACCGGCCCGATCGTCGCGTCGTCGTCGAAGCGGGTGGGCACGGCGGAATTCTACTAAGGAGAGACTCATGATGCGCAAGCTGATGGCAACCCTCGCGGCGTCCCTGGCGATGACCGCTCTGGTGTTGGCACAGGGAGGACGGCCCGCGAGCCCGACCGGCACCGCGGCCACCGAAATCGGCGGGAAGTACGACAACGCCGCCGAACCCACCTACAAGGGCGGCAAGTGGATCGAGATCACCTACGGGCGTCCGATCAAGCGCGGCCGCGACGTCCTGGGCGGCACCGGCGACAAATACGGCAAGGTGGCCAACCCGGACGCGCCGGTCTGGCGCGCCGGCGCGAACTACACGACGCAGCTCAAGACCGAGGTGCCGCTGGTGATCAACGGCAAGACCGTCGCGCCCGGCACCTACACGATGTTCATCGATCTGAAGCCGAACGCGTGGACGCTGATCGTCTCGACCTGGAAGGCGCAGACCCGCTACGATCCCAAGAACACCGCGGAGATCTGGGGCGCCTACGGCTACACGCCGGACAAGGACGTCGTCCGCGCGCCGATGAAGCTGGAAACCCTGCCGCACACGGTCGAGCAGCTCACCTGGCAGTTCGTCGACATGACCGACGCCGGCGGCTCGCTGCCGATCTCGTGGGACAAGACGATGGCGTCGGTGCCGTTCAAGGTGCAGTGAACCAAAGCCGCTGGTCCTCGTAATAGCTACGAGGACCAGCATGCTGCTTCAGGACGTCCGGCACGGCTTTCGTCTGCTCCGCCGCACGCCGGGATTCACCGCCGTCGCGGTGCGGCGTCCTGGCGCTCGGCATCGGCGCCAACACCGCGGTCTTTTCGATCGTCAACACGCTGATCCTGCAGCCGCGGCAGGGCCGGATCGACAGCGCTGGTCGCGGTCTTCAATCGCGATCGCGTCAAGGCCTCGGACTTCAACAATTTCTCCTATCCCGCCTATCTCGATCTGCGCGACCGCAGCGGCGTGTTTCGAGAGCCTGCTCGCGCACAGCTTCACGACCATCGGGATCCGCGACGGCGAGCTGACCCGTCAGGCGTTCGCGACGATCGTGTCGTCGAACTATTTCGAGACGCTCGGTGTCGGCCTCGCGGCCGGCCGGACCTTTCCGGCCGACGAGGAACGGCCCGGTTCGCGGCGCGACGGTCGCGATCGCGTCGTATGCCGATGTGGCGGCGCCGAGCAGTTCGATCCGCGCTTCATCGGCAGCACGGTCCGGATCAACGGCGCGGACTTCACCGTGGTCGGCGTCACGCCGCGCGGGTTCGGCGGGCGTGTTCGCGTTCGTCTCGCCGCAGTGGTAGCTGCCGATCGGCTCCTACGAGACCATCGCCAACGCGATGTTCAAGGACAGCGACAGCGGGCTGAGCGAACGGAAGAACCACGCGCTGAATCTTGCCGGCGCGCTGAAACCCGGCGTGACCGACGCCGCGGCGACGACCGCGCTCGACGTCGTTCGCGAAGCAGCCTCGACGCGCAGTATCCGGGGACCGATCGCGATCGGACGTTTCCGGTCTCCAGCCTTCCTCGCATGTCGGTGCAGCTCGCGGCCGCAGAGCGACGGTCCGTTGACGGCGGTCGCCGGGCTGCTGACGCTGATGGCCGGGCTGGTGCTCGTGGTGGCCTGCCTGAACCTCGCCAACCTGCTGCTGGCGCGCGGTGCGGCGCGGCGGAAGGAGATGGCGGTGCGCCAGGCGCTCGGCGGCGGGCGCGCGGCAGATCATCCAGCAGCTCGTCGTCGAAGGCCTGATGCTGGCCGGCATTGGCGCGGCGTTCGGACTGCTCGCGACCTGGTGGACGGCCTCGGCGCTCACCGCCTGGCTGTCGAGCGTGATCACCTTCGGCATCGACTTCGTGGCGGAGCCGTCGATGCGCCTGATCGGCGCGGCGGTGTTGTTCGCGGTGCTCAGCACGATCCTGTTCGCGCTGGGTCCGGCGTGGTCGCTGTCGCGGCCGGATCTCACCGACGATCTCAAGCTCGCGCCCGGCCGGCTCACGCGGCGGGTGCCGAGCGGCTCGGTGCTGGTGGTGGCGCAGCTCTCGGTGTCGCTCGCGCTGGTCGTCGCCGGCGGCCTGTTCGCGCGCGCCGGCGATCAACGCCGCCGCGGCGGAGGCCGGCTACCCGCTCGAGCGCCAGATCGTGGTCGGCCTCGATCCGAGCCTCGCCGGCTACGACGAGTCGCGCACGCGCGCCGCCTACGCCGCGGTGCTCGAGCGCCTGCGCGCGCTGCCCGGCGTCGAGCATGCGTCGTTCGCGTCGACCGTGGCCTTCGGCGACGTGCAGATGGGCGGCCGGGTGCGATCGTCGGCGGACGCGGCCGACGTCGATGCCTCGTTCGACATCATCGGCGCCGACTATTTCGAGACGCTGGGCCTGCGGCGTGCTGCGCGGACGCGGGTTTACCGCCGCGGAGGAGCAGCACGACAGCCCGGTGCCCGGCGCCCTCATCGACGCGCGCCTCGCCGCGCGGCTGTTCGGCGATGCCGATCCGATCGGACGGTCGCTCCAGGTGCGCATCCGCTCGACCGACCCGCCGCAGCAGCTACACCGTGATTGGGATCGCGCCGCCGCTGGTCCACGATCTCTTCGAGTCGCCGCCGAATCCCGCACCTCTACGTCGCCTACGGATCGCGATTCAACACGATGATGACGCTGCACGTGCGAACCGCGCCGGGCGTGCCCGACGCGACGGCGCTCGCCGCCGTCCGCCGCGAGCTGCAGGCGATCGATCCGCGCATGGCCGATCTTGTGGGCGAGGACGATGACGATGCATCGCGACGCGAGCATCTCGGCGTGGAGCGTCCGCGCCGCGGCCGGACTGTTCAGCGCCTTCGGCGGGCTCGCGCTGCTGCTGGCGACGATCGGCGTCTACGGCCTGAAGGCGTACGACGTGTCGCGGCGGACGCGCGAGATCGGGATCCGCATGGCGCTCGGCGCCACCGGCCGCGACGTCGAACGGCTGGTGATGCGCGAAGGGTTGCGGACCACGATCGTCGGCCTGGCCATCGGGCTGCTGCTGGCGGCGGGGATCGGCAAGCTGGTGAGCGGACTGCTCTATCGCGTCAGCCCGTTCGATGGCGCCGTCATGCTGATCGCCGCCGTCGTGCTGTCGACGGCCGCGATGCTCGCGTCGTACCTGCCGGCGCGCCGCGCCACGCGCGTCGTCCCGCTGGAAGCGCTGCGTTCGGAGTAGCGCGGCCGCCGGATCTCCCGCCGCATCGGCGGTTCGCTCGTCGTCCACGCGGGACGACCCGGCAGCAGCAATACGGATTGAGCGGCTTTAGTTGCGCGACGTCTGAAGAGCGCTTCAGCCACTCGACGCTGGGCACGTTCGCTTGGCCGCCGCCTTCGCCATCCCGCTGGGTTACACTCCGGCGCCATGGCCAACCGAGGACGCTGTGCCGGATTGATCGGTTCGCTCGCGATCGCCCTGTCGGTGCCGCTGCTCGCGCAGCCCATTCCGCCGGCGTCCATTGCCGACAAGGAGCTGGGCTGGATCAAGGTGTACAACTTCCCGCCGACCACCGAACCGCTGAAGGTCGATACCCGGGTGTACTCCGCCGCGCAGCGCAACATCGCCGTGGATCTGGCGAACTGGATGCAGGCCAGCTACAGCCCGATCGGCGGGCTGGGAGATGTCGTGCGCACGTTCCCTCGGCTGAGTGGCGCGGTGCCGCAAAGTTACGGCGTCGTCGGCAGGATCTACGACTCGCTGAAATACGGCGCCAACGGCAAGATCGAGCGCTACACGGGCGACGGTTACACCTGGAACGTCATGGTCAACGGTGCGTTCGGCCGGTCGGCCGAGGCGATCAACACGCCGGAGCGCTCGTACTTCACGCTCCCCAGCCCCGTCCAGGATGGATTCACCGAGGAGTTCGCGAAAGCCGTCGATCTGTCCGGCCATCCGTTCCTCGGACGGTTCCCCGCGTCGCTCGCGGTCTTTGGCACCAACGGCAACCGCCAGTTCGTCCTGCTGTCGAAGGACGGGCGGCTGCCGTTCGTCAAGCTCACGCGAGGTGAGTACCTGGACGCGGTCGGCGTGGCCATCACCCGCACATACGAGGCGGACAAGAAGAAGCTCTTCGAGGCCGAGCAGGGGGATCAGAAGCAAATCGCGCGCTGGATCGCGCCCATCGAGGAACGGGCGGCGAAGCGGAGGGAGGTGCTCGAAGCGAACAGGGCGAAGTACAAGAGCCGCCTCCAGGAAACGGCCGAGATCTCGACCGTCGAGCCCAGCATCGCGCTCGAGGACTTGCCGGATGTGTTCGAGGGGAACGGCAGCAGCCGCATGCGGCTGCCCGTCTATACGATCGATGCCGCGACGCTGGAGCGCTGCAAATCCGATACGCCGCAATGGATCGTCGTGTCCTGGTCGGCTGATCTGAACAACCCGGTCAGCAAGCACCTGTACGATGCCGTCGTGAACCAGTTCAACATGGAGTACATCTACAACCGCTTCTTCGACCCGGAGAAGGTGAAGGGGCTGCCGTATAAAGCGCGGCCGGCCCGCGCGGAGACGGTCGCGGCGGACGCGTCGGCCGCCAGCAAGACGCTCGCGGCCGATCCGAGCGTGTATTTCTTCGAGGACTTTTCGAGAACGCCCATCGGCAAGCCGGCCCTCGACTGGAAGAGCACCCTCACGAACACCGGCGCATCCAGCCTCGTGGTGGAACGGAACGGACTGGAAGGGCATTGGGCGTCGGTCAGCGGCTTCATGGTGGCGCCGCGGCAGCTCAAGGGCCCGCTGCCGCGCGATTTCACCGTCAGCTTCGATCTGGTCGCCGCCCGCGACTACACGTGGGGCGCGAGAGGCATGACCTTCAGGCTGTCGAAGGGGCTCGCCAACAGCGGCACGGACTCGATTTTCAGCGTGAGACTTCGTCCGGGCTTCGACGGCAAGGACGGCGAAACGGTGATCGAAGGCAAGTTTCCGGGGGCCCCGGCCGACTTCAACCAGACCAAGTGGGTGGCCGCGCCGGGCTTCTCCAACAATCAGCAGAACAACCGCATCACCGTGAGGATCCGCAAGCAGGGAGAAATGGTGCAGGTGTTCATCGGCCAGACCAAGGTCGCCGAGTACCCGAAGGCCATCCCCGACGCGCTGCTGTTCGATGCCGTGTCGTTCGACCTGCAGCAGCAGCCCGGCCCCAACGATCAGATGTTCATCAGCAATGTGAAGATCGTCAAAGGACAGTGACGTCGTCGATGTCGATCGCGCCCGGCGGCTACAGCCGCTCGACGATGGTCACGTTGGCCTGGCCGCCGCCTTCGCACATCGTCTGCAGGCCATAGCGCTTGCCGCGCGCCTGCAGCGCATGCACCAGCGTCGTCATCAGCTTGGTGCCCGACGCGCCGAGCGGGTGGCCCAGCGCGATCGCGCCGCCGTTGACGTTCAGCCGCGCCGGGTCGGCGCCGGTGGCCTGCAGCCACGCCAGCGGCACCGAGGCGAAGGCCTCGTTCACCTCGAACAGGTCGATGTCGTCGATCGTCATGCCGGCCTTCTTCAGCGCGTGGTGCGTCGCCGGCAGCGGCGCTTCGAGCATGATCACCGGGTCGCCGCCGATCACGGTCATGTGGTGAATGCGCGCCAGCGGCGTCACGCCGAGCGCCTTCAGGCCGCGCTCGTTGACCACCAGCACGCCGCTGGCGCCGTCGCAGATCTGGCTGGCGCTGGCGGCGGTGATGCGGCCGCCTTCGCGCAGCAGCTTGACGCCGGCGATGCCTTCGAGCGTCGCGTCGAAGCGGATGCCTTCGTCCGCCGCGTGCATCGCGTCGACCGCCGGGCCGTCGGCCATGCGCACCTCGACCGGCACGATCTCGCCGTGAACGCGCCGTCCCGCGTCGCCGCCGCGGCGCGCTGATGGCTCTCGGAGCGCGTAGCGGTCGAGCTCGTCCCTGGACAGCTCGTACTTCTCGGCCATCATCTCCGCGCCGATGAACTGGCTGAACTCGGGCCCGGGATAGCGCGCCGCGGATCGTCGGGCTCATGTAGTGCCCAGCCCGGCTTCCTCGGCAGACCCTGGACGAGCGCCATCATCGGCACGCGCGACATGCTCTCGACGCCGCGCGGCGATGACGCAGTCCATGCGTGCCGGACATCACCGCCTGGGCGGCGAAGTGCAGCGCCTGCTGCGACGAGCCGCATTGCCGGTCGATCGTCACGCCCGGCACGCTCGGCGGCAGCTTCGAGGCCAGCACCGCGCTTGCGGCCGATGCAGCCGCTCTGCTCGCCGACCTGGCAGCACGCAGCCCATGATCACGTCGTCCACCAGCGCCGGGTCGGCGCTGGCGCGCTCGACGCAGCGCGTCGATGACCTGCGCGGCCAGGTCGGCCGGATGCCAGCCCGAAAGCCGGCCGCCGCGCTTGCCGCCCGCGGTGCGGGCGGCGGCGACGATATAAGCTTCGGCCATGAAACTGTCCAATGGTATCTCGGCCGTCATCACCGGCGGCGCCTCCGGCCTGGGGCGGCCACCGCGCGGCGCCTCGCCCAGCACGGCGTCAAGGTCGCGCTGTTCGACTTCAACGAAGCCGCCGGCGAGGCGTTGGCGAAGGAACTCGGCGGCGTGTTCTGCAAGGTCGACGTCACCAGCGACGAGCAGGTCGACGCCGGCTTCGCCAAGGCGCGCGCCGCGCATCGGCCAGGAGCGCGTGCTGGTCAACTGCGCCGGCACCGGCAACGCGATCAAGACCGCCAGCCGCGACAAGGCCACCGGCGAGATCAAGCACTTTCCGCTCGCCGACTTCGACCGCATCATCCAGATCAACCTGGTCGGCACCTTCCGCTGCATCGCCAAGTCGGCGGCCGGCATGCTGACGCTGACCTCGCTGCGAGGACGGCGAGCGCGGCGCGATCGTCAACACCGCGTCGGTCGCGGCGCAGGACGGGCAGATCGGCCAGGCGGCCTACTCGGCGTCGAAGGCCGGCGATCGTCGGCATGACGCTGCCGATCGCGCGCGACCTGATGGGCGAAGGCATCCGCGTCAACACCATCCTGCCGGGCATCTTCGACACGCCGCTGCTGCACGGCGCTGCCCGACAACGTGAAGGACGCGCTGGCGGCGTCGGTGCCGTTCCCCAAGCGCCTGGGCAGCCCGGACGAATACGCCGCGCTGGCCGAGTTCATGATCACCAACGGCTATTTCAACGGCGAAAGCGTGCGGCTGGACGGCGCCATCCGCATGGCGCCGCGCTGAAGCATTTCCAAACCGCATGCGCCTCTGAGCGTTTACCATAGGCATATGCGCCGCCAGATACTGACGCTCGTGGCCTCGATGCTGGCTCTGATGGGTCTGGCATCGACCGCAGGCCTGGCTGCCCACGACAGCGCGGGCACGCCGGCCGCCCGATCGGCGTTCGACACCGGAGATCGCGCGGCGAGAGCCGGAAACCTGGACGAGGCCGTCGCCGCGTTCCGCAAGGCCATTGCGGCGGACGCGGAATTCGTCGACGCCCATCAGCGGCTGATCGAGGTCACCCAGCGGCAGCAGCTACAGGACGCGCAGTCCGACCGCCTGCCTCGCCTGAAACGGCAGTACCAGCAGTGGGCGCGGCAACATCCGGCACGCGCTGTCTATCAGGTGGCGCTCGGACTGCTCACCAAGGACGCAGATCAGGCCGACGCGTACTTCAACAAGGCTCTCAAGCTCGATCCGCGGTCTGCCAAAGCGCATTTCCTGCTCGCCAGAAATGCCGACAGTCGCGCTGACTGGGACGCCCAGCGGACGCATCTGAAGGCGGCGGTCGAGAGCAATCCCGACGACCCGCGCTACCTGATGGCGTACGCCGTCGCCCTTCGGAAAAGCGATCCCGACCGCTTTCGCGAGCTTGCGCTGCAGCTGGTTGCGAGATTCCCGGCGAGCCCGGTGGCGGTGGAGGCGCTCTCCAGCCTCGCCGATGCCTCGTCGAACCCCGAGCGCCGCGAGTACCTCGATCGGCTGCGCTCGAGCTATCCGGTCGATCGCTTTCCCTCCTCTGCCTCCGCGATGAACACGCTGTACTCGGAGCTCACCGAGCCGGCCGAGGCCCTGGCACTCGCGCGCGAGATGGTCCGGGCGCTGCCGGCCGCCACGGTCTGGCCGCTGCGGGTTGTGGCGCAGGAGGCGATGACGCAGGCCAAGACGCTGGTCGGCGGCGGGAAGTGGGACGACGCCTTCGCGCTGCTCGAGAAGGCGCCGCCTCCGTCAGGCAATCACGGCACGACCTGGACGCTGTTGAAGGCGCAGGCGGCGGCGGGCGCCGGCCGTCCGGAAGACGCGTACAAAGCGCTCGTCGAGAGCACGGCCGCGTTGCCAGACGCGCGGATTGACGCGGCGCTGCCGGCATACGCCACGGCACTTGGCAAGACGAGCCGCGATGTCGACGCCGATATCTGGGGCAGCCGCGACGCGCGGGCGAAGCCGGCCGCCGCGTTCAACCTGACGTCGCTGCGCGATGGCGCACCGGTCCAACTCGCCGATTTTCGCGGCCGCGTCGTGCTGCTGGCGTTCTGGTACCCGACGTGAGCGGGCTGCCGTGAGGAGTTTCCTCACTTGCAGCGGGTGCTCGAGATATATCGGGACCGTGGCTTTGCGGTGGTGGCGATCAGCGTTGAACCCGAGCAGCGCGGTCTGGTCGTTCCGGTGATGAAGGCGCTCGGCGTCGACTTCCTGCCGCTGCAGAGCGACTGGAAGTGGGCCGAGGAGCAGTACGGCGTGAAGAGCACACCCGAGACCGCGCTCATCGATCAACAGGGGCGGATCATGTTCAGGCCGCACGTGCACGACGCGGAAACGCGCGGTGTGCTCGCGCGTGAAGTGGAAGCGCTGCTGAGCCGTCCGCGCTGATCTTGGCGCTGTACCGCGACCGAAGTAGTGCAGGCCTTCAGGCCTGCCCGCCTTCAGGCCTGCCCGCGTCAACGCTGACCGCCATATCTGAGTCTTTCGCTCGAGCGGCATCGACGCCTGCGCCGGTCTACGGCCTATAAACCCAATAAAGGCCAGCCGGAAATGACGCCAGCCGAACCGAGTTGTGGTTTTCTCCCTCGTAGACCGTGAAACGGTAGGAAAGGCCGATAGGCTTGACCTCGTCGAGCAGCTTCGCGAACGCCACGTTGTCATCGCGGAACGCCTCGGCGCCGCCCACGGATAAGTCGAGCTGCACGGGGGCCGGCAGCCGCTTGAGACGCTGGCGGGCGTTGAACAGCCATCGGTGATCCCAGCCGGCGGCCGGGCTCGCCGCGACAATTCGCTGGAACAGCGCCGGCCGCTGCTCGAGCGCGTACAGGGCGAACAGCCCTCCGTACGAGTGGCCGAGCAACGCCCGGTCGGTGGGTACCGTGCGATACGTCCGATCCACGAACGGGATGACTTCGTGCTCGAGGAAGTCGAGAAAGGCGCCCGCGCCGCCCGACCCCGCCACCTCGCTGGTCGCGGTCGGCGTAAAATCGCGCGCGCGCAGGGCCATCGCGTCAACGTCGCCATGGCTGATCGTGACCATGATGACCGGGGGCATCCGCTCGGAGTAGAGGTTGTTGTTCTGAAAGAACGCCATGAGCGGAAAGTGCCAGCCGTCAAGGACGTACAGGACGGGATACTTGGCTTCGCTCTCGCGCAGCGCGTCCTCGGCCTGCGCTGAACGTGACGTAGTCGTCTGGCAGCGAGACGAGGCAGTCCGTCCGCTTCGATCAGGCTGGCCGATAGAGCGTCGTGATCAGGTGGCCGGACTTCGTCCGGAAGTCGGTATGGCCGGCTGCGGATGGTGTCTGCGCGTTCAGGCAGTCGACCATCGCCAGGCGATCGGCGGGAGTCGGCCACACGCCGATGTCGAGGACGTGCGGCCGAACACCTCGAGGCGGCTGTAGCCGATCTGCTGTTCAAAGGCTTCGTTCACGTCGACGTAACGGCCCTCGTCCAGCGTCGTGATTGCCATCGCGATCGGGCTCGCGGTGAACGCGGCGGCGAATCGGGCTTCGGAGTCGCGCAGCGCGTGCGTCGCACGCACAGCGCGGATGATCTCCCCGAACGTCTTCTCTCCATGCGGCCGCCTGCAGTCTGCGTATCCGCGACTACTTCTTCATTTCATTCTGCAGCGTGCGCGATCCGTCCGGCGAGGCCGCCGAACAGCGGCGGCGTCGCGGGCGGCGTCTTCGGCGACTGCACCATCGGCGGATAGCCGGAGCCGGCGTACTTTTCGGGCACCTTCCATCCTTCATCGGCAAGCTGCTGCGGCGTTTTCCCCGCTTGCAGTCCGGCCTGCGCCCACGTCAGGAAGTCGTGGTTGAAGTCGGCGAACTCCTTCAGATCGGCCCACGTCGTGTTCTTTGGCGTGTGGCCGTTGATGATGGTGTCCACGTTCTTGATCCCGTTGTACGCCTTCGTGAGCGACTCGTGGATGTGCAGCACGCTGCCACCGTTGTCGCTGTCGATGAGCGGTATCCCTTTGTTGGCGAAAATGTCGCCCGCGTGCACGATGCGCAGCGCCGGGAACACGACCCAGGCGTCGCCGTTGGTGTGGCCGGGGCCGAAATAGTAGAGGTCGATCTGGTCGGCGCCCTTGCCGAGCGTCATGCGGTCCTTGAACGTGCGCTTGGCCATGCCGACGCCGTTGTGCTCCTTGAAGATCGGCATCTTCTCCATGTTGGCCTTGGTGTTTTCCTGCGCGATGAAGTCGATCGTCGCCGGGAACTCGACGTTGCCGCTGACATGGTCGCCGTGGGTGTGCGTGTTGATCAGCATCGTCACCGGCTTCGGCGTGAGCTCCTTGATCTTGTTCAGGATCGGTGTGCCCCAGCCGGGGTTCTTGGCGTCGACCACGACGACGCCGTTGGCGGTGAGGAACACCGCGGTGTTGCCGCCGCCGCCGCGGAAGCACGTAGAGGTTGTCCTTGACCTTCTCGACGTCGATGACCTTCGGCGCGTCGGCCGGCGGCTGCGCCTTCACGACCGCGAGCCCGCCGAGCGCGAGCAGCAGTCCCAACACCATGCCTCGTCTCATGAGAAGCCTCCTGGAAAAAAGACCCGTTGCACGAACCAGAACGCGCCGGCAGCCATCACCACGATGGAGCCGGCGAATGCGAAGCGCTGACCCGCGGCCTCGTCTCGCGCGCGCAGCGCGGTGAGCGCCGTCGCCACGACCGCGACGACCAGCAGCTGGCCGATCTCCACGCCGACGTTGATCGAGAGCAGCGCCCACTTGAGCGCGCGCGCCGGCAGGTCCATCTCGCGCAGCACGTTGGCGTAGCCGAAGCCGTGGATCAGGCCGAACGCGCAGGCGATCAGCGCGCGCACGTCGCGGCCGTCCCGGATCAGCAGGTTGTCGGCGCCGACGTAGACGATGCTCAGCGCAATCGCCGGCTCGATCAGCCGCGCCGGCGCGCTGACGACGTTGAGCGCCGCGAGCGACATGGTCAGGCTGTGCGCCACGGTGAACGACGTGACCAGCACGACGAGCTGCCGGGTCGTGCCGCCGAGCAGGAGCAGGCCGACCAGGAACAGCAGGTGATCGGGGCCGAGCAGGATGTGGACGATGCCGGCCGGCAGGAAGCGCCGCTGCCACCGCGATGGTGCCCCGGCTGGTGCCGGCGAAGTACTCGAACCGGGTCCGGCCGGCGTCGAGGATCGCCTGGGTCAGCGCGCTGCCCTCGTAGATGTTGAGGAACGTCTGGTGCTGCGGGTCGTACGGGAACATCGACGCGGTGATCGCGACGGTGCCGGGGGCGCGGGTCAGCGCGATAGCGGACCGCCAGCTTCACCGACGAACGATCGGCGACGACCTGCGCCGCCGACCACTGCGGCGTCAGCGTGACGCCGTCGGCCGCCACCGTCAGCCGGCCGTCGAACAGCTTCGCGATCGCCGCCGCCTGCTGCGGCCGCGATCGCCGGATCCAGCAGCCGTTCCGCGGGATCGATGTTCAGATCGTGGCCGAGATCGAAGATGTGCGCGACCAGCGTGCCCTCGATCGCGTTGTCAGTGATCCGCAGGTCGAGATAGGTGAACGGTACCGGGTGAGCCGCTGCCGGCCTCGCCAACAAACAAGCGGCCGCGATCACGAGAAGAAGGAACCGCGGAGACCGCGGAGCACGCAGAGAAAAATCGCTCTGCGGTCTTGGCGGTCTCTGCGGTTCCTTCTTCTCTCGTCGCACGGCGGCCAATGGTAACGTACGGCCGTGGAGATCGGACCGGGCGCCTTTCACTTCTCGCGCCGTCTGGACGTGGCGGCTCAGCTCGCGCTCGTCGAACGGTGCCGCGCGCTCGTCGACGGCGCGGTGCCGGCCTACGTGCCGGTGGTCCGCGGCGGCGGCACGATGCACGTCCGCATGCTGTGCCTCGGACGCCACTGGAACGGGAAGACCTACCGCTACGAGACGCACCGCTCCGACTACGACCATCTCGCCGGCGCCGCCGCTGCCCGACGACTTCGCGCAGCTGGCGAGCGGCATCGCGCGGTCGGCGGGCATGACGCTCGCGCCGGACCTGTGCATCCTCAACTACTACGACGCCGACGGACGCATGGGGCTGCACCAGGACAAGGATGAAAGCGAGCGATCGATCGCCGCCGGGTTGCCGGTCGTGTCGATCTCGCTGGGCGACACCGCGCGCTTTCATGTTCGGCGGATTGCGCCGGAAGGATCCGGTCGAGTCGCGGCTGCTGGAGTCAGGCGACGCCTTCGTCTTCGGCGGGCCGGCCCGCCTGCGCTACCACGGCGTGTCGCGCATCGTGCCGGCCACCGCGCCGGCGGAGCTCGGGCTGGCCGGCCGGTTCAACCTGACCTTCAGGCAGTACGACGCGTGAGCTGATCGCTCAGGCAGCCGACGAAGGCCGATGTGACGTAGCAGCCGTTCACGGCGAAGTGCGGGATGTAGTCGTCCTTGACCGCGGACCACGGCTGAATCATGCACGGCCGATCGCGCGCGGCCGGCTCGAACAGGTAGACCTCGGCGCCGCGGCGATAGACGATCCACGCATGCTGGCGCGCGATCGGCGGATCGCCGCCGCAGATCACGCGGCCGACGAAGAATTCCGCATCGACGCCAATCTCGATCAGCTTGCGCCAGGCCCACAACGCGAAGTCCTCGCAGTCGCCTCGGCGCAGGCCCTCGAAGTCGGACGGCCTCTGCCAGACGTCGCGCTGGTGGAACTGATCGGCGTCCGACACGTACTCGCAGGTCTGCAGCCACGCGACGATGTCGTCGATCGAGCTGACCGAGACCAGGCTGTCGCCCTCGAAATACTCGACGAACTGGCACCGCGAGCCCGGACCGAAGGCGGTGGCCGGCACCTCCATCGGAATGCGTTCCCACGGAGAATCGGCCACCCAGGCCGACCGGAACCACTGAATCAGCTGAGCGGGGTTGGTCACGTCCGACAAGTGGATACGTGGATTTGAGGCGAATCGTTCCCAGTAGTGCGACGATACACTTCGACCGTTGAAAACCCACCTTTCGGAGGCCGCCCTCGTCGTCTGTGCGTACGCCTGCCTGGCGGTGGTCGCGACGCTGCCGCTGGTGTTTCACCTCGGCCGTGCGCTGCCGGGCGATCTGGGCGATCCGCTGTTCACGAGCTGGGTGCTGGGCTGGGACGCCGACCGGCTGCTCCACGGCCTCCGCGCGTTCTGGGACGCGCCGATCCTGTTTCCGAGCCGACACACGATCGCGTTCTCGGAGCACATGCTGGGGATCGCCGTGTTCGTCGCGCCGCTGGTCTGGCTGACCGGCAACCCGATTCTCGGCTACGACGTGGCATTTCTGCTGACCTACGTCCTCGCCGGCTGCGGGATGTACCTGCTGGCGCGCGAGCTGACTGGACGCCGCGACGCGGCGTTCCTCGCCGGGATGATGTTCGCGTTTTCGCCGCTGCGCGCGCTGCACGTCTCACATCTTCAGGTGCTGGCGTGGGGCTGGATGCCGATCGCGTTGTGGGGTCTGCACCGGTTCATGGCGAGCGTCAAGGCTCCGGCCCGCATCCGCGCGGCGTGGCTTGCGGTGTTCGTCGCCGCGTTCGTCACGCAGGCCTTCTCGAACGGCTACTTTCTCTACTATCTGGCGATGGCGTCGGCGTTCGTCGTGATCGGTGAGCTCGCGTCGCACTCGATGACGGGCGCGGATCGGCTGCGCACCGCTGCTTGGCTGGCGTTCGCCGCCGCCTGCATCCTCGCGTGCGTCGGCGTCGTCGCGGTCGCGTATCTGTCCGTGCGGCGCCAGTACGGATTCGTGCGGCCGTACGGCGACTGGGCGATCTTCAGCGCCAACCTGCGATCCTACGTGTCCGCTCCGCTGTCCGCTCACTTCTGGGCGGTGCTGTCGCACGGCGACGACTTCCCGGAGCGCCAGCTGTTTCCCGGCCTGATGATTCTGCTGGCGTCCGCCGCCGCGCTGTGGCCGGGCGGCCAACGGCGCCGCGCCACGATCCTGTACGCGGTGCTGGCGGCGGCTGCCCTGGTGTTGTCGCTTGGCCCGGAGCCGGCGGCCTGGTCCCATCGGCTGCTGCCGTGGGGACCGTATCTGTGGGTTGCGCGAGTCGTCCCCGGGATGGACGGCCTTCGGGTACCGGCCCGCCTGAGCGTGATCGTGCTGATGGCGCTCAGCGTGCTCGCGGCCCTCGGGCTCGCGCGGATGCTGGCCCGGCTCCAGCCGCGCACGCGCGCGGCGGCGACGATGCTGGTCGGCGTGGCCGTGTTCGCTGAAGGGTGGTCCGGGCCGCTGCGGATGGCGCCGGTCGACGCGCGCGGCCGCCCAGGCGATCGCGGTGCGTACCGGTGGCTGGCCCAGCAGCCGGCGGGCGGCGCCATCGAGCTGCCGATTGTCGAATGGGCGATCGCACCGACGCTGACCTACCAGTACGCCACGTTGTCGCATGGACATCCGATCGTCAACGGCTACAGCGGCTACGGATCGGCGCTGCAGGAATTCCTGGGCGGCGGCGCGTCGCCGCTCAACGATCTCGATCGGATCGACGACTCGCTGAACCTGCTGCGTGCGGTGGGCGTGCGCTACGTGCTGGTCCACCCGCGCGATTACGACGATCCCAACCTCGGCGCGGCGACGGCCGCGGCGATTCGGGCGCAGCCCCGATCTGGCGTCCGAAGACTTTCGGTCGGACGATGTCGTCGCCTTTCGGCTGCGTGAGGGCGATCCGCCGCCGGCCATGCCCTCCAGGGGTCAGCCTTTACCGTCCAGTGCGATTTCACGCGGACGCCTCCGATGCCGCCGACCGTGTGCCGTTCCTCTTCGACGGTGACGCCGACACGCGCTGGTTGACCGGCCGTCCGCAGAACGGCGACGAGTGGATCCGGATCGCGTTCGACCGCGCCCGCGACGTGTCGTGCATCGAACTGCAGACCGCGTCGCGCAGCTTCGGTGACTACCCGCGCGAGCTGACCGTCGAAGCCGTCAGCGATCAAGGGATGCGGTCGGTGCTGTACCAGGGACCGATGCTCGTGCCGTACGGCCGCGCGCTCGCGCAGGGCGGCGCCGCGCCAGCGATCGTGGTCAGCCTGCCGTCGAATCACACGCGCACGCTGACGATCCGGCAGACCGGCCGGAGCCACCGATGGTTCTGGGCCGTCCACGAGCTGGCGCTCTTCGAACGCTAGCGCTACATCTGTGTCCAAACGACGTACGACGGCGAAGAAGGAACCGCCGAGATCGCAAAGACCGCAGAGCAAGGTTTTCTCTGCGTACTCCGCCGCGTCCGCGGTTTCTTCTTCTCGTGATCCACGCCAGAGCAGTGGGTCCTGGCAAGACGGCAGGCCTTAAGGCCTGCACTACTCCCGCACCCGCCCCGCATACAAATCGATCTCGGGCAGGCGCGCATGCAGCGTGGTTGCGACGCCGTGCTCGCCGGCGACCGCCTCGACCGACGGATCGTCGGGCGCGCCGGCGATCAGGATCGATTGACCGGCGCGCTGCCACAGGGGATCGGTGGCCTCCGAGCGGTAGGCGAGCCCGAACACACGGGCCGGCGCATGGGTCCGAAACAGCGCGAGGTTGGCGTGGAACACGGCCGGCCACACGCGCCAGTAGTCGCCGCCGATCACGGTCGCGCCGCTGCGCAGGATGACGGCCGTCCGTTCCCCCGAACCGGTCGTCCATGTCTCGCTCCACTCGAACCAGCGACGGCGTACCGTAGCGAAAGGCAGTCGCCGCCGCCAGCGCCGCCACCGCTGCGGCGGTCAGCACCCGGGGTCGTCGCGCGAACAGCGCCGCGATGACGATGGAGACGCCGACGCCGACGGTCATCAGCGTCGGGATACATGTAGCGGAACGCGTAGCGGTTCATCCCGACCCACAGCGACGTGCCGACGACGAGCCAGGTCCCGAGCGCCATCGCGCAGATCGCGGCGGCGGTGCGCCACGGCGGCAACGTATCCGTGCGCCACAGCCACGCCGATCGCCGCGGCAGCGCCGATCGCGATGCCGGCGACACTCGCCGGGGCTGGCAGTCACTCCGGGCAGGCCCTCGAGCAACTGCCGCCAGCCGTCGAGCCATTGCCACGCCGCCGCCAGAGCGGTGACGGTATGCGCGGTTGCGCCGTACCTGGCGGCAAGAGAAGCCAGGGCCGTTGCCGTCGCGACGAGGATCAGCAGCCGAACCGGCCTGGTGCCGATGATGACCGCGGCGATCGCGAGCATCAGCCCGACGCCGATGTTGACCCAGCACGCCAGCGCCAGGAGGACGAAGCCGATGATGCTCATGGACACGCGGCCGGCGTCCGCCGCGATGATCAGCGCCGCGAATCCCAGCGAGATCGACAGTCCGTAGGGTTGTGTCACGAGCCAGTCGAATTGCACCGCCGGCGTGGCGACCAGGAGGAACAGGGTGTTCGTGCAGGCGCCAATCGCCAGCCACGGACCGGCGCGTCCCGTGAGGAAGCGCGCCATCACGAACGGCGCGAGCAGCGCGCCGCACGTCATCATCCATCCCTGGACCAGCAGGTTGGCGAGCGGGTGGCGAACGGCATGGCGGCGAGCGGCACCAGCATGCCGAAACGATCCTGTCCCCAGAAGAACGGCGTCCATCGCTGCGTGCTGATCAGGACGGTCAGCAGCGAGTCGGCATGCTGAAATTGATGGAGTGACGCCGAGGCCCATCCACGCGGCCAGGCCGGCGGCCAGGATCGCCACGACGAGCCACGGGTGGCGGAGCGGATCAGGCAACGCGGTGTCCGTTCGATCGCAGCGTATCGCTGAGCCACGCTCTCGCGGCTTGCGTTGCGGTTCTTACTCGTAGCGCAACGCCAGCACCGGGTTCACCCGCGTCGCGCGGCGGGCGGGGATGTAGCCGGCCAGCGCGGCGACCGACGCCAGCAACGCGCATGCGCCGGCGATGGTCATCGGATCGCTGCCGGTGACGCCATACAACTGGCTGCCCACGAAACGGCCGAGTCCCCAGGATGCGATCAGTCCGAGGGCGAGGCCCGATCCCACCAGCGCCAGCACTTCGCGCATCACCAGCCAGATGACGTCGCCGGGCACCGCGCCGAGCGCCATGCGCACGCCGATTTCGCGCGTGCGGCGCGCCACCGTGTAGGCCATCACGCCGTAGAGGCCGATGACCGCGAGGATCGTCGCCAGCACGCCGAACGCGGTGGACAGCGTCGCGATCAGGCGATCGTTCAGCAGCGATTGATCGATCTGGTGCTCCAGCGTCCGCAGGTTGTAGATCGGGATGTTGGAGTCGAGCTGCCGGACCACCTGCCGCACCGCGCCGAACGCGGCGTCGGGCTGGCTGGTCGGTGCGCACGTACATCACCGCTCCTCCGACGGTGTCGTTCTCCATGAACGCGAAGAACACCTGGCGTGGGATTTCGTCGCGCACCCCGGTGTACTTCGAGTCCCTGACCACGCCGATGATTTCGATCGGCATCTTCGTGCCCGGGTTGCTGCCGAAGCCGATGTGGCGTCCGACCGGGCTGCGATCGCCGAAGTAGTGCGTCGCGAAACTCTGATTGACGATCGCCACCTTGTAGCTCGGCAGCTGCGCCTTGGGATCGCCGGCCTCGAAGCGCACGTCGCGATCGTCGAAGTCGCGCCCCGCGTTCAGCGGAATCCCCATCGTCTTGAAATAGTTGGGGCTGACGGCGTTGCAGAACGGGTTCACGTCTTCGCCCGGTTTCGCGTCGTACCCTTCAACCGACATCGAGCTGTCCCACTCGTTGCCTTCGAGCAGCCCCATCTGCGCGAAGGCCATGCCGGTGACCCCGGGCAGGGCGCTGACCCGATCGAGCACCTGCTTGTCGAACTGCTTGGTCCGCAGCGGCGTGTAGCCGCTGAGGGTCGGCGCGAGGTTGAAGGCGATCAGGTTGTCGGTTTTCAAGCCCAGATCGAGAAGCCGCAGGTTGCGCAAGCTCCGGATGAACAGCCCGGCGCTGATCAGCAGCAGCACCGACACCATCACCTGGGCGACGACCAGCCCCTTGCGCAGCCGCACGCCGCCACCGCCGCCGACCACCGCGCCGACCTGATCTTTGAGGGTCGGCGCGAGGTTCGGCTTGGTCGATCGCAGCGCCGGCACCAGCCCGAACAGCAGCCCGGTCGCCAGCGACAGCGCGAAGTTGAACACCAGCACGCGGTTGTCGATCGCGCCGGAGATGACGTGAGGCGTATCCGACACCGGCAGGAACCCCAGCAGGAACCGCGTCGTCCACGACGCAATCACCAGTCCGAGTATCCCGCCGATCGCGGCGAGTAGCACGCTCTCGACCAGCAGCTGCCCGACGATGCGGCGGCGGCCGGCGCCGAGCGCGAGGCGGACCGCGATCTCCTTCTGCCGCGAGGTGGCGCGCGCGATCAGCAGGCTCGCGACGTTGGCGCAGGCGATCAGCAGCACACCGCCGACGATGCCGAGCAGCAGCCAGAGCGGCTGCGACAGCTGCTGCCGGATCGGCGAGCGTCCCTGCGCCGCGTCGAGCAGATCGACCTGGCCCTTGAGGAACTGCTCGCGGGTGTAGGGCGTCGTCCCGCTGAACGCCGCGTCGAGCACTTCCTGCTCGAGGATGGCGTGGAAGTACGGCTGCAGCGCCGCCTTTGCCTGCTCGCGCGTCACGCCCGGCTTCAACCGGCCGAACACGTTCACCCAGCGGCTGCGCCGGTTGTCGACGCGTCCCAGTTCGGCGTCATCTGCGCCTTCATCAAGACCGGGACGCGGATGCTCGGCACGTAGCCGATGTCGACACCGTCGAAACCGGCCTGCGACACGCCGATGATCGTCAGCTTGTTGTTGTTGACCGTGATCGTCTGGCCGATGATCTTCGGATCGGCGCCGAAGCGGGTGCGCCAGTAGTCGTAGCTGAGCACCGCGACCGGGCCGTCGTTCCGCTTGTCGTCCTCTGGCAGGATGACGCGGCCGAGAGCCGCGCCGACGCCGAGCACCCGGAAGTAGGTGCCGGAGACCAGCTCGCCCGGGACGCGTTCGGTCTGGCCGTCGACGCCGACGTTCATCGCGATCGGTCGCCGCGCGAACATGCCGGAGAAGACCTTTTGGACCGGCGCGCCATTCGCGACAGGAGCACTCACGCGCGGGAGCTTCGACGAGGCCGAAGACCCGCCTGGAGCGGGGGTCGTGGCCTGCGAGTCGAAGGGCTCCACGAAGTCGTCGCGAAAGTCCTCGTACATCGGGAACGACAACATGTTGCCGCCCGAGTTGTTGCCGTAGTGGTTGCGCGCGCCGTTGAACAGCACGAGCTGATCGGGGTTCTTCACGGGCAGCCGTCGCAACAGCACCTCGTCCACGAGCGTGAAGATGGCCGTGTTCGCGCCGATGCCGAGTGCAATCGACAGCAGCGCGACGCTGGTGAACAGGGGAGAGCGGGCGAGCCCGCGGAAGGCGTAACGAAGATCACGGAGGATGTGCATATCGCCAGGTGCTCAGGGTGCTCGGAGTGCCTCGGCGCCGTGCCTGCAGCAGGCTGCTCACAGGTCGACCGGGCCGTGTCATGCAGGTGCAGGCTCAGGCCGTGCCACGTGTAGTGCAGGCCTTCAGGCCTGCCGTGCTTCTCTTAGACGGCGTACGCCATCGCCGGGTTGACTTGCCTCGGCCGGCTACGGCAAGGTGACGCATGCATCGTCTCGGCGGTCTTGCCGCGCTGATCCTCGCGGTGTCGGTGCCGCTGGGCAGCGTGTCGCGCGGTGACAGCCCGAGCGCGGAGGCGGACCTCGAGCTCGCGCGATCGAGCGTCCGCGGCGGCAAGTCGCTCGAGTACGTTCGCGGCCTGACCGAAATCGGCCCGCGGTTGACCGGCTCGGCCGCCGTATCAGCGGGCCGCCGACTGGTCGGCGGATCAGTTCCGGGCGATGGGGATCACGGGGGTCTCGCTCGAGCCGTTCACGATCGAGCAGGGATGGGAGCGCGTGTCGGCGCGCGCCCGAATCGTGGCGCCGGCCGATCGTCCGCTTCACGTGGCCTCGCTCGGCTGGTCGCCTTCGACGCCGGCTGGCGGACTGGAGGGCGAGGTCGTCGCGCTCAGCGCCTTCTCGCCGGACGCGCTGCCACCGCGCGACGTGTTGCAGGGCCGCATCGTGCTGCTGCCGGACGGCGATCCTCCAGGCAGTTTCGACATAGCGGCACGAACGCGCGCAGCGTCTCGCGGTGGCACTGCGGGCTGCGGGCGTGGTGGCGATTCTCTCGGCCGACAGCGATCCCGACAATGAGCTGAGCGCGCGCGGCTTCGAATTCAGCACGGCGATCTCCGTGCTGCCGGCGGCGCAGATCGGCCGCGACGATGCGGAGTCGATCCGCGGCGGGCTGATCCACGGCTCCGTGCGGATGTCGCTCGAGCTGATCAACCGGATCAGCTCCGGCGCCGTCACCGTCAGCAACGTGATCGCCGACCTCCCGGGCCGCGATCGTCCCGACGAGTGGGTGATCGTCGGCGCGCACCTCGACTCCTGGGACTTCGGAACCGGCGCCCAGGACAACGCCACCGGCGCCGCGATGGTGCTCGAGGCGGCCCGCGCGATCGCGGCGCTGGGCCAGGCGCCGCGGCGGTCGATCCGGTTTGCGCTGTGGGGTGGTGAAGAGCAGGGGCAGCTCGGCTCGACGGCCTACGCGCGCGCGCACGCGGCCGAGCTCGATCGCGTGGTCGCGACGCTGAATACCGACGCCGGCACCGGCCGGATCATCGGCTGGACCGCGCCGGGCCGGGCCGACCTGATCCGTGCCGTGCGGCCGCTGACGAGAGATTTCCTGCGGGAGCTCGGCGCCGCCGCGTTCGACGACAGCCTCCGGTATGCCTTTCAGTCGGACGGCGCGCCGTTCATCCTGGCCGGGATTCCGACGCTCGATCTGAATGCCGACGACACCAGATACGAGGACATCCACCATAAGGCGGCAGACACGCTCGACCGGGTCGACGCGGGCAACCTCGCGGTCGGCGCCGCGATCGTCGCCGCCACCGCGCACGCGATCGCGGAAGCGCCCGCCCGCGTCGCGCCGCGGCTCGATCGCCGCTCGGTCGAGCAGCTGCGAAAAAAAGGAGACTGACCGGCATGGCCATCGCGACCGTGTCGCGCGGCGACCCGCGCGCCGCCGCCTTTCGCGCGGTGCGCGACGGCGAACTGTTGCGATCGCGCGGCCTGTTCGTCGCCGAAGGACGGCAGGTCGTCCGGCGCGTCATCGAGGATGGCCGCTATCGCGTGGAGTCCGTGCTCGTCAACGAGGCGGCATTGCGCGATCTCGAGCCGGCGATGGCGGCACTCGCCCCGGACGTCCCGATCATGGTCTGCGCGGCCGAGTCGCTCGAAGACATTGCCGGCTACGACGTGCACCGCGGCTGCCTGGCGCTGGTGCATCGGCCGCCGCCGGCGTCGGTCGACGCGCTCGCCGTCGCGTCGACGCTGCTGGTGGTGCTCGAGGGCGTGTCCAATGCCGACAACGTCGGCGGGGTGTTTCGCAATGCCGCGGCGTTCGGCGTGGACGGCGTGCTGCTGAGCCCGACCTGCTGCGATCCGCTGTACCGCAAGGCGATCAGGACGTCGATGGCCGCGACGCTGCGCGTCCCGTTCGCACGCGCGGGCGCGGACGACTGGCCCGCTGCGCTGACAAGCGTCAAGGCGGCCGGGTTCACGATCGTCGCGCTGACACCGCGGCAGCCCTCAGAGACGCTCGACGCGTTCAACTCCCGGCCGCGGTCCGGCACGCATCGCGCTGCTGCTCGGCACCGAAGGCGCCGGCTTGACACCGGAGGCGGAAGCCGCCGCCGACTACCGTGTGCGGATCCCGATTGCCGGCGGCATCGATTCGCTCAACCTCGCCGTCGCCGCCGGGATTGCATTGCACAGCCTGAAAACGGGAGGGATACCCTGACCACGAAGACACGAAGATCACGAGGGATTCACCAAGAAGGCGGGTCCTAGAAGATCATCCACGGATTACACGGATGACACGGATTGGATTCAGAGCCACGACCCGCCGGCAGTTCATCGCTCTTTCGACTTGACCGCCTTCCACGCATCACGCCCAGACGTCCGGCGGCGCGGCGTAGCCGCGCGCCGTACGGCACAAACGGCGTGAATGCGAGCCCGTTGTTGCCTGTGGCTCGCATTCACGCCGTTTGCGTCGTATCGCGACCGGCCGCTTCGCGGCCGGCGCCGGACGTCTCAGTCTCTCATCCGCGTAATCGGTGTAATCCGTGGATAAAAACATCTTCTTCGTGCGTCCTTCGTGCTCTTCGTGTCTTCGTGGTTAGCGCAGCGTGGCGCTCAGAAATTCAGGCGCGCGCCGAGCTCGACGCGGCGCGGCGCCGCCGCGGACGTCGGCTGTCCGAAGAACGGCGAGCCGACCACGCCGCTGAAGTTGAGCGCGTTGACATGGTTCAGCACGTTGTACGCCTGCGCGTAGAGCTCGAGCGCGTAGCGCTTTTCCCGATCCGTCGATCCCGCCCATCGCGCCGAGCGGATCGGCGTTGTCGCCGCGGACCACGCGGACCTGCGGTCCCGCGGGCGGCGGCGCCGCGCCGCCGAACGCCAGGCCCCAGCTCAGTCGCAGGCCGAGATCGATCTGCGCGGTCCCGATCCCGGTGTTGCGCGTCACGCCGGCGGGCCGATCGTTGCTGACCGTGTCGCCGTTGTCGTCGCGGCCGGTGGTGATGTTGTACGGCGTGCCCGATTGCACCCGAAGCGAGGTGCCGAGGCGGAAACGCCTGGGCAGCGGCAGGTTCGCCAGGCTCATGAACCGGTGGCGCGCGAACCCGAGCGCCGGCCCGCGTTCGGCGGCGAGTGCGTAGCTGTCGGCCGGCAGGCCGAACGGACCGTCGGTCTCGTCGAGCGAGCGGCCGTAGATGTAGTTGGCGGAAAGGAACAGCCGCTGCTGCATCCGCTGGTAGTTGAGGTTGAAGCTGATCGCATCGAACTCGGTGGCGGCGACCGACTGAATCTCGGTCACCGTCCCCGACAAGGGATCGGGGCGCAGCCCGCCGGCCAGCGGCGCGTTGATGTTGACCCCGCGCAGCTGGTTGCTACCGCGCCGGCGGATGAACATCGTGTTGAACCCGCACGTCTCCCGGCAGGACCTGTTCGATCCCGGCGATCGCTTCCGTCAACGTCGGCTGCTCGAGGTTCGAGGCGAACTGGACCCGGCCCGGCGGCAGCGTCAGTGCCTGGCCGCCGAGCGTGGGATTGGGATAGCCCGGCTGCTGGATCGTGTCGATCTGCTGATGCGTTCCGTCGAGCTGCACGCCCTGTTCGTAGCAACAGCGCGTCGAACCAGTCGAAGAAGATGCCGCCGCCGGCGCGGATCGTCGTCTTGCCGGTCTTGAACGGCGACCAGGCGATGCCGCCGCGCGGCCCGAGGTTGAGGCCGCCGATGTGCGTCTGATACTCCTGGCGCAGGCCGGCACTGATGGTCAGGTCCTTTCGCGCCCGGTAGTCGTCCTGCACGTAGAGGCCGAGCTGCGCCTGCGAGATCGCCACGTCCGGATCGCCGACGTTTCGCGTGAAGGTCGTCGGCTGGCCGGCGGCGTAGGCGTCGAGGCTGGCGAACGTGAACGTGCCGCCGGTGTTGCGCCGCTCGCTGGTGCGATAGCGTCCGGCGTCGAGCTGCGCCCCGGCGCGGATCGCGTGGCGGCCGGTGGCGATGTCGAGGTCGTTGGTGATCGACACGATGTTCGAGCCGCGCGACCCGGCGAGCTGCGCGCCGCCGGCGTCGAAGGCGTTCAGCACGAGCACCGCCGGCGCCGTGCTCACCGGTGCGAACGTGACCTCGTCAGACCGCCACTGCAGCCGCAGCTCGTTGTACATCGTCTTGCCGATCGCGCCGACGTTCGATCCGCGCAGCACGGTCTCCGTCCGCGCCTGGCTGTAGCCGCGCTCGAGCAGATCGAAGTCGCCGACGCCGAGATTGTCGATCCGGCTGTGGTTGCGCTGCAGCTCCGCGCGCAGCATCTGCGACGTGCTGAGCATGTGCTCGAAGCGCGCCGTGACGTTCAGCGAGTCGTTGGGCTGGCGGATCGAGTCGGCGTAGTAGCCGGAGGGCAGCGCCGCGACGATCGTCTTGGTGTCGAACGCGTCGATGCCGTCCGCCGACAGCGACAGCGACGTGTGCTTCTTCCAGAGCGGACCGCTGAGCGTTGAACGCGTAGCGCTCGATACTGCTCGTCGCCCTTGACCGGCGCGAACGCGTTGCGCGCGCTGAGCGCGTCGCTCGCGGAAACCGAGGTTGGTCGAGCCGCGCCAGTTGTCGACGCCGGGTTTGGTGGTGATGTCGATCGACACGAAGCCCGGCTCGTGCGCGTCGGCGGCGAACATGTTGCGGCGGAAGCGGATCTGCTGAATCTGCCCCTTCGGCGGCAGCCGGCCGCCGCGGAAGCCGTTCACGCGCAGCACGGAGCCTGGTCCGCCCATGTCGCGAAGCACCTGCTCCATCTCGTCGGGATCGTCGGGCAGCTCGTCGATCTGCGCCTGATCGAGCACCGTGGCGAACGCGTCGCCCCGCGGATCGCTCGCCCGCTCGCGCGGGTCGCGGCCGACCTGCACCGTCTCGGCGAACCTCGCGATCTTCAGCTTCACCTCGCGGCGGTTGTCGCCGGCCCGAAGCCGCACCTCGCGCACGTCCGACGGCTCGAAGCCGGGCGACTCGACGTGGATCGTGAAGCGTCCCGGCGTCGAGCGCCGTGAACGTGGCGTCGCCGCGCGTGCCGGTCTCGAGCGTCGACGTCGTCGGCGCCGATGGCGTCAGCGTCACTGCGACGGGCGCCGACGATCACCGCGCCGCTCGGATCGACGACGGTGACGCGCAGCGTCGCGCCGGCAGGCGGTTGCGCCGCACGCCGCCGCGGGAACGATCAGCGTGACGAGAACAGACAGCGTCTCATGCGCGTCCTGCATGACCACGACCTGCCACCTGCCGACTACCTGGCCGCGAAGGTGTCGGCCTTGAACGCGGGGTTCAGCTTGATCGTCTTGAACGTCGTCTCCTCGGTCGGCTTGCCGTCGATCGAGCGCGCCATGTGATGCGGCAGCATCACGCCGTCGACCGCCTTGTAGTCGTCGAGGTAGAGCGTGATGTCGACGACCTGCGGCGGCCGGCGCGTCCGGCACGTCGTGCGGCGTCGTCGCCGCCGCGCGGCCGCCGTCCGGCGGCGGACCCTGCTGCGTCTGGATCACCATGCGCGGCGCGACGCCGCGATAGATGAGCATCAGCGGGCGATGGGTTTTCTGATCGAGCAGGATGCGCGCCGCGAAGTTGCCGGCGCCTTTCGCGTCGATGACGTCGGCCTTGCCCTCGTCGGACTCGGCCTCGCCGCCGGCGCTGAACTCGAGCGGCAGCGACGCCGGCGACGCGAGCAGGAACGCCAGCGCGGTGCGCGCCAGATCGGCGCGGGCGTTGCGGACCGCCTGCACTTCGGCGTCGCCGGTCGGCGCCGAGGGAGTGCGGATCATCACGCCCGGAGGTCCGTTGAGCGTGCGCTGGTTGCGCAGCAGCCTGTCGCCGTTCAGCCCCTGCCCGGTGACGATCAGGATGTCGCCCATCGGGCTCATCGACTCGGTCCGCAGCAGCTTGTCCGGCAGCTGCAGATCGATCGTGACCTCGCCGCCCACCTGGCGATCGGCCATGGTCCGCTGATAGGTGCCGGTGGCGGTGAGCCCCTGCACCTTGCTCAGGTTCTTCTCGCCGCCGAGCGCGGCGCGCGCCTGCGCCATCAGCTGTTCGGCCTTCGCATCGCCGGCCGCGCGCGCGGCGAAGCCGCCGGCGGTCATCGCGAGCGACATCAAATACACAATCATTCGTTGCACGTCATCACCTCGTTGGAAAGTATGACGACGCGCCGCGGCGGAAGTTGTTATCTCTGGGCAATCGTTTTGTAAGAGATGTAAAGCGCGGCGATTCGCCGCGGCATTTCGCGTACAGTGATGCTCGTGCGGGTCGAATTCCACGACCGTGCGGCGCCGCCGTGGCAGCTGATCGCCGGCGTCGTGCTCACCGTGCTGCTCGTCACGCTCGCGATGCTGCAGTACCGCTGGCTCGGCGAAGTCGGCGAGGCTGAACGCGCGCGCATGCGCACCGGCCTGCAGACGCGCGCCGCCGACTTCACGCAGGAGTTCGACCGCGAGCTCACCCGCATCTACGTGGCGTTCCACGGCGAGCCGGACACTATCGGCCTCGAGCCCGCTGCGCGCGATCGCCACGCAGCTCGCGCAAGGCGCAGGCGTCGGCGGCTGGCGCCGGGCCTGATCAAGGACGTCTTCCTGCTCGAGTCGCAAGGGCCGGGCGCCGGCGTGCTGCGGCGGTTCGACGCCGCCTCGCGCACGCTGCAGCCGGCGGACTGGCCGGCGCCGCTCGAGAGCTGGCGCGCTGCGCGCATCGCACGCCGTGCCGCTCGGCGCCGCGGCCGGGATCTTGCCGATGTTTCTCGCCGATGCGGTCGACGCCGCCGCCCCCGCGCTGATCATCCCGGTGCCGTTCGTCAAGCGCATCGGTTCGACCATGCCGGCGGCAACGGGCGGTTCGCGGTGCTGCCCGATCCCGCGGGCACGGCGCGGGCGGTCATCGTCTGGCTCGACGCCGACGCGGCTGCGCCGACAGCTGCTCGAGCCGCTGGTCGCGAAGTACTTCGGCGCCGGCGATGCATCGGAATATCGTCGTCTCGGTCGTCGCAGCGCGAACCGCCGTCGCGCGTGATCTACGCGTCGGCGAGCGACGCGGCGATCGACGAACGGATCGGCGGACGTGTCGGCGGGGATGTTCGATCTGCGGATGAACGAGGTGACGCGCTTGACGGGGACCGCCCCGCCATCGCCGGAGCCTGGAGCGACGCCGTCCACCGATCGCGTCGCGGTGACGATCGTGCGCCGCTCGGCGACTCCGGCAGACGCGTCGCGCGTGCTGATGACCGGCGGCGCGAACCAGGGCGCGTGGCAGGTGCGGGCGCGCTATCGCAGCGGTTCGCTCGAGAGCATCGTGGCGCGGTCGCGCCGCCGCAACCTGGCGATCAGCCTCGGCGTGCTCGGGCTGCTCGGCGCGGCGTTCGCGCTGGTCCTGGCCGCCGCGCAGCGGCAGCGGCGGCTGTCGCGGCAGCAGATGGAGTTCGTCGCCGCGGTGTCGCACGAGCTGCGGACGCCGCTGGCCGTGATCTGTTCCGCGGGCGAGAACCTGGCCGACGGCGTCGTCGCCGACGCCGCGCAGGTCAAGACCTACGGCTCGCTGATCGAGACGGAAGGACGCCGGCTCGGCGACATGGTCGAGCGGGTGCTGCGGTTCGCCGGCATCAGTTCGGGCCAGCAGACGCAGGTGCGCGCCGCGGTCGATCTCGCGCGCGTGATTGCCGACGCGGTGCACGGCGTCGCCGGCGAGGCGCGCGAGCGCGGCGTCGTCGTCACCGTCAATCCCCACGGCCCGCTCCCGGCGACGATCGGCGACGCCGACGCGCTGAGGTCCGCGGTGCAGAACGTGGTCGGCAACGCGGTCAAGTACAGTCGCGCGCGGAGGCGTCGTCGAGATCACCGCCGAGGCTGCCGACGCGAGCGTCATCACGCTCCGCGTCGCGGATCGCGGCATCGGCATCGACGCCGCCGACCTGCCGCAGATCTTCAAGCCGTTCTTCCGCGGCCGCCGCGCCGTCGACACGCAGGTGCGCGGCAGCGGCATCGGGCTGAGCGTCGTGCAGCACGTCGTCCAGTCGCACGGCGGCGACGTGCGCGTGGACAGCCGCGCCGACGAAGGCACGACCGTGACGATCGTCCTGCCGATCGTGTCTTCCGCCGATCCGTCTGGTTCGGCCGTCGTCCGGTTGCGGCCGGGAGCGGTGTCGTGACCATCACGCCGCGCGTGCTGCTGGTCGAGGACGAGGCCGGCCTGCGGTTGACGCTCAGCGATCGCCTCGGCAGCGAAGGCTACAGCGTCGAGACGGCGAGCGACGGCGAGGCGGGCCTCGGCGCGGCGGCGAGCGGCGGCTACGACCTGATCGTCCTCGACGTGATGCTGCCGCGGATGAACGGCTTCGACGTGTGCCGCGAAGTCCGGCAGCGCGGCGTGACGACGCCGATCCTGATGCTGACGGCGAGGGGCCAGGTGGTCGACAAAGTCGTCGGCCTCAAACTGGGCGCCGACGACTATCTGACCAAGCCGTTCGAGACGATCGAGCTGATGGCGCGGCTCGAGGCGCTGCTGCGGCGCGCGCCGTCGGGCGCGCAGCCCGGCGGCGACAGCTATCGGTTCGGCGACGATCGTCGGTCGACTTCAGGAAGATGGAGGTGACGCGCGCGCGGCGCGCCGGTCGATCTCTCGGCGCGCGAGTTCAAGCTGCTGCGCCATTTCATCGCGCACCGCGGCGCCACGCTGTCGCGCGACGCGCTGCTCGCGGACGTGTGGGGCTACGACGAGATGCCGCTCACGCGCACGGTCGACGTCCACGTCGCCGGCCTGCGTCAGAAGATCGAGGCCAACCCCAAGGCCCCCGAGTACCTGCTCACCATCCACGGCCTCGGCTACAAGTTCTCGGGCTGAGAACTCGGGGTTTTAACCCCGAGTTTTGACTCCGAGTCTGAACTCCGTGTTCTAACTCCGACCCTGGCCCCGGCGGGTCCTTTGCAGCCAGGCATTCGCGATCCCTCTAACTCTCGACAAACGGAGTCGCGTATGCAGATTCTGATCACTGTCGCGTTGTCGGACTGTTGCTGCCATTCAAACATCCTCGCCGGCCGCGCGCGTCACGCGGTCCGATCCGGTGCTGGTCCGCGGCGGTGATCGACGGCGACACGATCGACGTCGCGACGATCGGCCGCGTGCGGCTGCTCGGCATCGACGCGCCGGAGATCGGCCGCGGCTACGACACCGTCGGCGCCGTTCGGGCGCGAAGCGCGCGAGCGGCTGACGCAGCTGGTGCTGCACCGCTGGGTGCGGCTCGAGCAGGAGGGCGCCGCGCTCGACGTCTACAATCGTCATCTCGCGTACGTGATGACGGAGGACGGTCAGTTCGTCAACGCGCTGCTGGTCCGCGAGGGACTCGCGCGGGTGTCGGCGCGGGTGCCGTTGACGCGGCTGCGCGAGCTCCAGCAGGCCGAAGCGCGAGGCCCAGGCGTTTCGCCGCGGCATGTGGGGCCGGTCGCCCTCGATCCCGCCGCCGAGTTATACTCGACCGTCGAAGACCAGCCGGCCTCCGACGTCCCGATCCAAAACGCCGGCGTCGCAGCGCCGCAAAACACGCGCAAAGAAACCGTGAACGCTACCCCTGTCGAATATGCTTCGCAACGGAAGATCCGCGAATACAACAAGCTGTACTACCGGTTCAATCACTGGCCGATCTGGATTTTCGTGTTCTTCATCGCGCCCGGGCCGCTGACCTTCGACCTGTTCGAGCGCGGCTTCGACGCGCGCATGGCGCTCTGGCTCGGCGCGGTCCTGGTCGGCACCGGCATCGCCGGCCTGCGCGGCGCGCTGCCCGGCGTCGAGCCCAAGCCGTACATCATCCGCTTCACCGAGGATCGGCCCAACCCGCTCTATCGGCGCGTCTGCTACACGTTCGCGTGGAGCGAGGTCGTGGCGTTCGCGGTGCTGAACATCGCCGGGCTCGTCGTCGCCATCGCGACCGGCCACTGGTATCTGAAACAGATCTACTGGTACGCGTATTTCCCGATTGCCGGCACGATCTGGCTGCTCGGCGCGCTCGGCGCTGCTGCCGCGCGTCAAGGCATCGACCAAGGGCGAAGGGCACGAGCGCCGCTATTTCTACGGATCGGTGTGGGCGGTGTGCTGGGCGCAGCCGGCGCTGTGGCTGCTCTGGAAGGTCGTGCCGCGGACGACCGCGGGCGACACCTTCAAGCTGGTCGTGTTTCTTGCGATCCTCGCCTTCGTCGGCAACCTCGCCAGGCTCGGCCGTTTGCCGCGTACCCGGCCGATTGTTCCCGGAGAGATCGCCGTTTCCGACTAGGCGTCACACGCGGCGCAGGGTCGCTCGTCTTATTGATATGACGAGAGGGCAGGCGCTGGCCGCGGTCGTTCTTATCCACCTCGCGATCAACATCGCGCACGGCCGCGCGCACGCCGGGCGCCAGGTTCCGCTGTCCGCTGCCTGGCGACGCTCTTCGTCTACATCGTCATCCTGGCCGGGCCGCTCGTCGGCCTGACCCTGTGGCGATGGCGGCCCCGGCTCGGCGGCTGGATCGTCGCCGCCTGCATGGGCGGCGCGCTCGTCTTCGGACTCATCAATCACTTCGTCATCGACGGATCGGATCACGTCGCTCACGTTGCCGCGGAGTGGCGACAGCTGTTCGGCGATCACCGCCGCGCTGCTGGTCGTCTGCGAGGCGGCGGGCACCGCGATCGGAATCTGGTCGGCGATGAACTCGGAGTTCAAAGCCGGAGTTTGAACTCGGGTCAACCCCGAGTTCGAAATGACAGAGGAGGACATCATGAACGTCTTCGTGGCGGGAGGATCGGGAGCGATCGGCGTGCCGCTGGTTCGCGCGCTCGTCGCCGCCGGTCATCAGGTGACGGCTTCCACGCGCTCATCGGCGAACGCCTCGATGCTGCAGAAGCCTCGGCGCGACGCCGGTCATCGTCGACGCGCTCGACGCCGACGCGCTGACGCCGCGCCGTCGTCGCCGCGCATCCGACGCACGTCGTCCATGAGCTGACCGCGCTTGCCGAAGGGCGGACCGCGCAGCGCGCGCGATCTCGATGCCGACCAACCGCCTGCGCATCGACGGGCACGCGCAACCTGCTCGCGGCCGCGGTCGCGGCCGGCGCCCGGCGCATTCGTCGGCGGATCGTTCGCGCTGATCGGCGGATCGTCCGACGACATGCCGGCGGACGTCCAGGACGCCGCGGACGCGGTGCGCTCGATGGAATCGCAGATTCTCGACGCCAAGCCGGGCCGGCGTCGATCGAAGGCGATCGTGCTGCGCTACGGACTGTTCTACGGTCCCGAGTCCGCGTCGACGATCGAGATGATCGACGATGGCGCAGCGCCGGATGCTGCCCGCGCATTCGCGGCGATCGCAGCCTGCTGCCGTGCATCCACGTGGACGATGCGGCGAGCGCGACCGTCGCGGCGCTGGAGCGCGCGCCCGCCGGCAGCACCTACGACATCGTCGACGACGAGCCGGTGAGCTTCAGCGAGCATCGTCCAGGCGATCGCCGAGGCGGCAGGTGCGCCGACGCCGATCGCGCTACCATTGTGGGTGCCGCGTCTGGTCGCGCCATACATGGCCCGGATGATCGCGCTGCGCCTGCCGCTCTCGAACGCGAAGGCGCGCGCCGGATCTGGGCTGGCGGCCGTCGTATCCGACGATCCGCGACGGGCCTGCGGCCAGACCGTCTGCGCGCACGCGGCCTGAGTCGACGATGACCGAGATCGATCTGTTTCAGACGCATCGGCCGGCGCTGTTCGCGATCGCCTACCGCATGCTCGGCAGCGCCACCGACGCCGAGGACGTCCTGCAGGACGCGTGGCTGCGTTTCGCCGGCGCGCGCCCGGCCGATCTGCGATCGGCCAAGGCCTATCTCACGACGATCGTCACGCGGCTGTGTCTCGATCGCCTGAAGTCGGCGCGCGCGACGCGCGAGGAGTACGTCGGTCCCTGGCTGCCGGAACCGGTCGCCACCGAGCGACCGGCCGGGCCCGAGCGTTCGCTCGCGCAGGCCGAGTCGGTGACGCTGGCGTTCATGGTGCTGCTCGAGACGCTGTCGCCGGAGGAGCGCGCGGTGTTCCTGCTGCGCGAGGTGTTCGACTACGAGTACGCCGAGATCGCCGACATGCTCGAGACGTCGAGCGCCAACTGCCGGCAGCTGTTCCACCGCGCCAAGGGGCGGATCGCCGAGCGGAAGCCGCGATTCCGCGCCGCCATCGACGAGAAGCGGCCGCTGGTCGAGCGCTTCGTCCGCGCGTTCAGCGACGGGCAGCGAAGCCGAGCTGACGCAGCGTGCTCGCCGAGGACGTCGGCTTCTGGAGCGACGGCGGCGGCAAGGTGCTGGCGGCGCGGCGCCCGATCTTCGGACGCGACGCAGGTGGTCAGCCTGCTCGCTCGGCTTCCGGCGCACCGCGCCGGCGATTGGCGTCGCGCTCGAATCGGTGACGCTCGACATCGTCGAGGTCAACGGCGAGCCGGCGATGCTGCTGCGCGTCGCCGGGCGACTCGACTCGTCTACGTCGATGACCGTCGAGGACGGCGCGATCACCGCGATTCGCGTCGTGCGAAATCCGGACAAGCTGACCTACATCGAGCAGCCAGCTCGCGCACTGACCGAACGGCACACGTCGTGGCCGAGGCACTGAGTCCGTACCCGTCTCGACGTCAGGTGACCAGGCTGGGCGCGCCGCCGTCGACGTAGTCTTTCGTCGCGGCGATCGCCGCGATCTCCGCCATCACGCGATCGATCTCGTCCATCGTGTTGTAGAAGTGCGGCGAGATGCGGATGCCGACCGGCGGGCGGTAGTCGACGATGAAGTCGCGCGCCTTGAGCGTGCGCGACACCAGCAGCGCGTCGGGCACGTCGACCGCGACGGTGCCGGCGAGCCGCTCCGGGATCGCGCGACGCCGCCGAGGTGAAGCCGTACTCGGTCGACGAGCGCGAGCAGCCGCGCCGTCATCGCGCGTCGACGCCTCGCGGATCCGATCGACGCCGACCGCGTTGATGATGTCGAGCCCGGCCAGCGCCGCGTAGTAGGCCGGGATCGACGGCGTCCCGTTCATCATGCGCATCGCATCGCTCGCTGGGGTCAGATCTGGATTTCTCGTTTCGGACATCTGTAGTCTGCGACGAGAAAATCGAGATCTGACCCCAATCGAAGTCGAACGGATGCTCGCGCGACAGCCAGCCGGTGAACGACGGCGTCGCGTCGCGCCAGCAGATCCGGCCGCGTGTAGAGGAACGCGTTGCCCGGGCCGCCGCAGAGCCACTTCAGGCAGCCGCCGACCGCGAAGTCGACGCCGAGCGCCTGCGACGTCGACCGGAATGATGCCGGCCGACTGATAGGTGTCGAGGATCGACGTCGCGCCGACCTGCGCGCGCGCGGCGGATGATCGCGTCCGCGTCCATGATGTACGAGGTGCGGAACAGCACGTGCGAGAAGGCGACGACCGCCGTCGTCTCGTCGATCGCGTCGAGCATGCGCTCGGTGCTGACGGTGAGATCGGCCTCGGCCGGCACGACGCGCAGCTCGAACCCGGCCGCCTGCTGCGCGCGATAGAGATAGACCATCGACGGGAAAGTCCATCGCCGAGCAGACGATCCGCTTGCGCGCGCCCGATCGGCCGCACGCACGACAGCGCGACCATGTGCGCGGTCGTCACGTTCTCGTGCATGCTGACGCGTGCCGGCCGGCGCGCCGATGATCGCGCGCGATCTTGTTGCCGATCTCGGTCGGCATCTCCCACCAGCGCTCTTCCCAGCCGCGCACGCCGCGCGTCGCCCAGGTCTCGGCGTACTCGGCGAGGTTGCGCGCCGTCTGCCGCGGCATCGCGCCGAGCGAGTTGCTGATCATGTAGACCGAGCGCGACAGGATCGGAAACTCGTCGCGCCAGCGCTCGAGATCGTCCATGGCCCCTATAATACGCGCCAGTGAAACGCGAAGGCTGGCAGGGCTGGGACGAGTACGCGCCGTTCTACGACTGGGAAAACGCGCAGACGCTCGGCCGCCGCGACGTGCGCGTTCTGGCGCCGCGTCGCCGCGCGAGGCCGGCGGGCCGGTGCTCGAGCTCGGCTGCGGCACCGGCCGCATCTCGCTGCCGCTCGCGCGCGCCGGCGTCGACCTCGTCGGCATCGATCGCTCGGCGCCGATGCTCGCCCGCGCGCGCCAGCGCATCCGCAGATCGCGCAACTCGCCAGATCCGCCAAGTCGCTTCGCCTCGTCCGCGGCGACATCCGCGCGCTGCCGTTCGAGCGACGAGCGCGTTCCCGATGGTGCTGGCGCCCTACGGCATCCTGCAGTCGCTGATCCGGCCGCGCGATCTCACCGCGACGCTCGGCGTCGGTCGCGCGCGTCCTCGCGCGCGGGCGGCACCTTCGGCATCGATCTCGTGCCCGACGTGCCGAAGTGGCGCGAGTACGAGAACCGCGTCCAGCTGCGCGGCAACGCGCCGGCGGCGCGCAGCTCACGCTGATCGAATCGGTCCGCCAGGATCCGACGCGGCACCTGACGACCTTCGAGCAGACCTACGTCGAGCGGCGCGGCGCGCAGACGCCGCGAGCACCGCTTCGACCTGACGTTCCGCACGCTGTCGGTCCGCCAGATGACCGGCCAGCTCGAACGCGCCGGATTCCGCGTCGACGCGGTGCTCGGCGACTACCGGGGACGGCCCTGGGACGACCGCGCCGATGTCTGGATCATCCTGGCGAAAAAGAGGTAACATTTCGCGGTCCAGTTTTCGTCATTTTTCCGGGGAGTTTTCGCCATGTCCGGCCATTCCAAGTGGCACACGATCAAGCACAAGAAGGGCGCCGCTCGACGCCAAGCGCGGCAAGATTTTCACGCGCCTCATCAAGGAACTGACGGTCGCCGCCCGCAACGGCGGCGGCGATCCCGACATGAACCCGCGCCTGCGCACGATCATCGCCGACGCCAAGGCGGTGAACATGCCGGCCGACAACATCAAGCGCGCGATCCGGCGCGGCACCGGCGAGGAGCCCGGCGTCATCGTACGACGAGATCACGTACGAGGCCTACGGCCCCGGCGGCGCCGCGGTCATCATCGAGACGCTCACCGACAACAAGAACCGCACCGTCGGCGAGCTGCGCCACATGCTCGAGCAAGCACGGCGGCAACCTCGCCGCGACCAACCGCGTCGCCTGGATGTTCGACAAGAAGGGCTACATCGTCGTCGAGAAGGCCAAGGCCGACGAAGAGAAGCTGATGGCCGCCGTGCTCGACGCCGGCGCCGACGACATGCAGGACGACGACGACAACTGGGAAGTGCTGACGCGCGCCGGAGGCGTTCCAGGCGGTGCTCGACGCGGTGAAGGCGCTCGGCATCGAGCCGGCCAGCGCCGCAGATCTCGATGCTGCCGCAGAACTACGTCAAGCTCGAAGGCAAGGCCGCGCAGCAGATGCTCAAGCTGATGGAAGCGCTCGACGATCACGACGACATCCAGCACGTCTGGTCGAACTTCGACATCGAGGAGAAGGAGATCGAGGCCTCGCTCGCGTGAGGATCTTCGGCATCGACCCCGGCTCCGAGCGCACCGGCTACGGCTGCGTCGAGACCGACGGGTCGCGCCACCGGCTCGTCGTCGTGCGGCGCCATCGCGCTCCGGCGCCGACGTCGTTTCCCGACAAGCTGCATCGCATCCACGCCGGGCTGACCGCGCTCCTCGCCGAGTGCCGGCCCGACTGCGTCGCGATCGAGAACGTCTTCCACGCCGGTGAACGCGCGCAGCGCGCTGCAAGCTCGGGCACGCGCGCGGCGTGGCGATGCTGGCCGCGGTCGAAGCCGGCGTGCCGGTCGTTCGAGTACACGCCGGCCGAGATCAAGCGCGCCGTCGTCGGCTACGGCCGCGCCGAGAAGCCGCAGGTGCAGCAGATGGTCAAGCTGCTGCTCGGCCTCGACGACGGCGCCGACGCCGCACGACGCCGCCGACGCGCTCGCGGTCGCGATCTGCCACGTGCACGCGCAGCCGCCGTCGCGCGCCGTCGGCGCGATGCAGCCGGCGCGCAGCCGCGCGACCAGCTGGCGCAGCTACCGCGCCGCGCAGCTGGCGCGCTCGACGAGCCCGCCGATCGTGATCGCGCACCTTCGCGGCACGCATCCTCGAAAAGCATCCGAACCGCATCGTCGTCGACGTCGCCGGCGTCGGCTACGACGTGCTCGTGCCGCTGTCGACGTTCTACGGCCTCGGCGAGCCGGGCGCGGCGATCGCGCTGCGCATCCACACGCACGTGCGCGAGGACGCGCTCGCGCTCTACGGCTTCGCGACCGCTGCTCGAGCAGGAGCTGTTCGAGCGGCTGATCGGCGTCAGCGGCATCGGTCCGAAGCTCGCGCTGGCGGTGCTGTCGGGCATCGAGCCGCGCGATCTGATCGCGCGCGATCGAGCGCGGCGACCTCGCGCGGCTGACCGCGATTCCCGGCGTCGGCAAGAAGACCGCCGAGCGGATCGTCCTCGAGCTGAAGGATCGGCTGCCGCAGCGCGCCGTGCCGACGGCGGTCGCCGGCGCCGCCGCCGGAGCCGCCCGCGCTGCGCGACGACCTGCGTCTCGGCGCTGGTGAACCTGGGCTATCATCGGCCTCTCGCCGAGAAAGCCGCCGACGCCGCGATCAAGACCGTCGGATCGTCGTCCGACGCCAGCTTCGAGCGCGCTGTTGAAGCAGGCGTTACGGGAAGTGGCCAAGTGACGGACGATCGCCTCGTCACCGCGGCGCGCGTCGACGACGACGCGCAGTACGAGGCCGGGCTGCGCCCGCGCCTGCTCGACGAGTACATCGGCCAGGATCGCGTCCGCGAGAACCTGCAGGTGTCGATCGCCGCCGCGAAGCAGCGCGGCGAGGCGCTCGATCACGTGCTGCTGCTACGGCCCGCCCGGGCTCGGCAAGACGACGCTGGCCTACGTCATCGGCAACGAGCTGGGCGTGCCGGTCCGCGCGACCTCCGGCCCGGTGATCGAGAAGCCCGGCGATCTCGCCGGCATCCTCACCAACCTCGCAGGCGCGCGAAGTGCTGTTCATCGACGAGATCCACCGCATGTCGCCGGCGATCGAGGAGATCCTCTATCCGGCGCTGGAGGACTACGAGCTCGACATCGTGATCGGCCAGGGCCCGAGCGCGCGCATCGGTGAAGGTGCCGCTGCAGCCGTTCACGCTGATCGGCGCGACGACGCGCACCGGGCTGCTGACCTCGCCGCTGCGCGCGCGCTTCGGCATCGTGCACCGGCTCGACTTCTACACGCCGCAGGACCTCGAGGAGATCGTCCGGCGCTCGGCGCGGATTCTCGACGTGCCGATCGACGACGCGGCGGCGGCGGAGATCGCGCGGCGCTCGCGCGGCACGCCGCGCATCGCCAACCGGCTGCTGCGGCGCGTCCGCGACTACGCGCAGGTGCGCGCCGACGGCACGATCACGCTCGACGTCGCGCACGCGGCGCTGCAAGCTGCTCGAGGTCGACGAGCACGGCTTCGACGAAGTCGATCGCCGGCTGCTGCGGACGATCATCGACAAGTTCGGCGGCGGCCCGGTCGGCGTCGAACAGCATCGCCGCGGCGATCAGCGAAGAGACGCGACGCGATCGAAGACATCTACGAGCCGTTTCTGATCCAGATCGGCTTTCTCGATCGCACGCCGCGCGGCCGCGTGGCGACGCCGCGCGCCTACGGCTACTTCGGGCTGCGCGGCGCCCGGGAAGGGACTCACGACTGTGGTGACCGCAGGACGCAGGATGGCCACGTCGCGCATGCGGCGGACGGCCGGCGACGATCGCGTCGCTGGCGACCTACGTGCCGCCGCGCGCTGCTGACCAACGCCGATCTCGAGAAGATGGTCGAGACGACCGACGAGTGGATCCTGCAGCGCACCGGCATCCGCGAGCGGCACATCGTCGATCCGGGCGTCGCGACGTCCGATCTCGGCAAGGAGGCGGCGCTGCAAGGCGATCGCGCAGCGCCGGGCTGACGCCCGACGACATCGGCTTCATCATCGTCGGCACGGTGACGCCGGACATGATGTTTCCGAGCACCGCCTGCCTGATGCAGCACAAGATCGGCGCGCACCAACGCGTGGGGCTTCGACCTCAGCGCGGCCTGCTCGGCGTTCACCTACTCGCTGACGACGGCGAGCCAGATCGTGGCGAGCGGCGCGCACGAGCACGCGCTGGTCGTCGGCGCCGACGTGATGTCGAGCATCATCGACTACACCGATCGCGCGACCTGCGTGCTGTTCGGCGACGGCGCCGGCGCGGTGGTGCGTGTCGGCGGCGCGAGCCGGGCGAGCCGCGCGATCCTCGACTTCGAGCACGAGATCGACGGCAGCGGCGGCCCGGCGCTGTGCATGCCGGCCGGCGGCAGCCGCATGCCGGCGTCGCACGAGACCGTCGACCAGCGGCTGCACTACGTGAAGCAGGACGGCCAGACGGTGTTCAAGTTCGCGGTGCGCAAGACCGAGGAGATCGCGCGCCGGCTGCTCGAGCGCAACGGCCTGACCGCCGGCCGATCTCGATCTGTTCGTCTCGCACCAGGCGAACCGCCGGATCATCCAGGCGGCGACCGAGAAGCTCGGCTGTCGATCCGAGCAAGGTGATCATCAACATCGAGCGGTTCGGCAACACGACGGCGGCGACGATTCCGCTCGCGCTGAACGACGCGGTCGCGTCGGGCCGGCTGAAGAAGGGCGACCTCGTGCTGCTCGCGTCGGTCGGCGCCGGCTTCACCGTCGGCGCGGTGCTGCTGCGCTGGGGGTTCTAGAGTCGGGTTCTAGGGTTCTAGAGTTCGGCAGGTTCGCAGTTCTGGTCCGTGCCGCGATCTTTCTGCTGTCGCCCGCCAACTGCGGCGGCACGCCGCGCGCAGACAGGTGCTGTCGCCGAACGCGACGTTCGCGCTCGCGGCTGCGGCTGCGCTCGGCGGACGGCGCGCCGCTCGGCGAGCTGTTCACGCTTCATCAGCGGCCTCTACTTCCGCGGCAAGCTGACCTACGCGCGGCGGTTCGCGCGGCCGCCCGAGCCGGACAACCCGATCGTCGGCAGCGGCATCCACGTCATCACCGCCGAACGCCGGCCTGCGCAGCCCCGACACGCTGGTGACGCCGCGCCGCGGTGCAGGCGTTCGGCAAGGGCGACATCGACGCCGACAACGCGCAGCTACCGCCGCCCGCTCGAAGCGCAGCGCGCGCGCGCTGCTCGCCGAGATCGGCCCCGACTGCGACGTCGTCCTGCTCGGCAGCATCGCGTCGCCGAAGTACGTCGACGTCCTGACCGCGATCTTCGGCGAGCGGCTGCTGTTTCCGATCGACTTCGTCGGCCGCGGCGACATGAGCCGCGGCGGCCTGCTGCTGCGGCACGCGCGCGACGGCGTCGAGCTCGACTACGTGCCGGTCCTCGGCGCGGCGCGCCACGGCTCGCGGCCGCCGAAGCTGCCGCCGCTTCGAAGCGGTCGCAGTGCCGACGGCTGCATCGGCAGGCCTGAAGGCCGCATCCGGCGACGGCCGATGAAGCGCCTCGAGCTTCCGCGCGATCAGGACAACGTCGTCCTCGCCGTCGACGGCAAGGACGTCCGGCTCACCAACCTGCGCAAGATCTTCTGGCCCGAGCTCGGGCTCACCAAGGGCGATCTGCTCCAGTACTACGCCGACGTCGCCGGCGTGCTGCTGCCGCACATCCGCGACCGCGCGATGGTGATGAAGCGCTATCCGCACGGCGCCGCCGGCGAGTTCTTCTTCATGAAGCGCGCGCCGTCGCCGCGGCCGCCGTGGATCGAGATCTGCTCGATCGATCACGGCTCGAAGGGCGTCATCGACTTTCCGATGATCCAGGATCGCGCGTCGCTGCTGTGGGTGATCAATCTCGGCTGCATCGATCTGAACCAGTGGTACGCGACGCTGCGACGATGTCGATCGGCCGGACTACCTGCATTTCGATCTCGATCCCGGGCGCCGGCGCCGGCGTTCGAGCGCGTGCTCGAGACCGCGCTGGTCGTGCGCGAGGCGCTCGACGCGCTGAAGATGCCGTCGCTCGTCAAGACCACCGGCTCGAAGGGGCTGCACGTCTACGTGCCGATCGTGCGCGGGCCCGACGCAGAAGCGAGGTCTGGACGTTCGCCAAGGCGCTCGCGCAGGAGCTGGCGCGGCGCCATCCGGCGCTGATCACCGCCGAGTACCGCGTCGCCAAGCGCCCACGCGGCCGCGTGCTGGTCGACTACAACCAGAACGCGTGGGGCAGCACGCTGGCGTCGGTCTATTCGGTGCGGCCGCGGCCGGAGGCGACCGTCTCGACGCCGGTGACCTGGAAGGAGGTCGAGAAGGGCGTCCGCATCGAGGACTTCACCGTGAAGAACGTGCCGGCGCGCGTCGCGAAGCTCGGCGATCTGTGGAAGCCGCTGCTCGGCGCGCGCGGCCGCTTCAACCTGTCGCAGTACGTGTAACATCTCCGCATGCCGCGCCAGGTGACGCGCCGGGAATTCATCGGGACCGCGGTCGCCGCGACAACCATCGCCGGGAGCGGCCGCCTCGGGTCGCCGTCGCTTTCCGCCCAGGCGGCGCCGCCCAATCCGATGAACACCATTGCCGATCGCTACGTGAAACTGGTGCTCGCCGTCGGCCAGCACGACGCCGACTACGTGGACGCGTTCTACGGGCCGGCCGAGTGGAAAGCCGAGGCCGAGCGGCGGAAGCTGCCGCTGGCCGAGATCGACGCCGCGGCCGAGCGTGCTGATCGCCGACATCCCGCCGTTGTCCGATGCCGATCGCGGCGACGAGCTGGCGGGCCTTCGCCACGACTACCTGAGGCGGCAGCTCGAGGCGCTGCGCACGCGGGTGCGGATGCTCGGGGGCGCCAAGCTGACGTTCGACGAGGAGTCGCGCGCGCTGTACGACGCGGTGGCGCCGGTGCACCCCGAGTCGTACTTCGCCGAGACGCTGCGGGAGCTCGAACGGCTGCTGCCGGGCGACGCGCCGCTGGTCGATCGCTACGACGCATTCCGCCAGAAGTTCATCATTCCGTCCGCCCGGCTGGCGCGCGTGTTCGACCTCGCCATCGCCGAGGGCCGGGCGCGCACGCTGAGGCACGTGCCGCTGCCGCCCGGCGAGAGCTTCACCGTCGAATACGTGACCAACAAGCCGTGGAGCGGCTACAACTGGTATCAGGGCAGCTATCGCAGCCTGATTCAGGTCAACACCGACCTGCCGATCTACATCGATCGCGCGATCGATCTCGCCTGCCACGAGGGCTATCCTGGCCACCACGTCTACAACGTGCTGCTCGAGCAGCACCTGGTCCGCGAGCGCGGCTGGAGCGAGTTCACGATCTACCCGCTGTTCTCGCCGCAGTCGCTGATTGCGGAGGGCACCGCCAACTACGGCATCGAAGTGGCGTTTCCCGGCGACGAGCGCGCCGCCTTCGAACGCGACGTGCTCTACCCGGCGGCGGGACTGGATCCGTCCCAGACCGCCGCCTATGCGCGCGTGCAGGGGCTGGTCGATCGCCTCGCCTATGCGGGCAACGAAGCAGCGCGGACCTATCTGAATGGCACCGCCGATCGGAAGCAGGCCACCGCGTGGCTGTCGCAGTACGCGATGATGTCGCCGGTGCGAGCGGAGCAGCGCACACGGTTCTTCGATACCTACCGCAGCTACGTAATCAACTACAACCTCGGCAAGGATCTGGTGCAGCAGTACGTCGAATCGCGCGGCGGAGTCGCGGCGCAGCCGGCGAAGCGCTGGCAGGAGTTCGCGCGCCTGCTGGCGTCCCCGCGCCTGCCTTCCGGCCTGCGCTGATGGCCCCGGAGACGCCGCTTCCCGGCGTCGACCTGCCGGCGCAGTTCGGCGACATCGATATCTACCTCTTCGACCAACTGCTGCGCGGCCGCTTCGACCGGCGGCCGCGCGTGCTCGACGCCGGCTGCGGCGACGGCCGCAACCTGAAGTACTTCCTCCGCCGGGGCTTTACCTGCTTCGGCATCGATCGCGATGCTGCGGCGATCGAGCATGTCCGCGCGCTGGCCGGGCAGCTCGCGCCTGACCTGCCGCCCGCACACTTCCGCACCGGTGAGATCACCGGATTGCCGTGGCAGGCCGCGAGCATGGACGCGGTGGTCTCCAGCGCGGTCCTGCACTTCGCGGCCGACCTGGCGCAGTTCGATCTGATGATTGACGAGATGTGGCGGGTGCTGGCGCCGGATGGCATGTTGTTCGCCCGGCTCGCTTCGAACATCGGTCTGGAGAGTGTCGTCGGCGCCGCTGGCCGCCGGGTCAGGCTTCCCGACGGCTCCACCGGTTCGTGGTGGACGAGGCCATGCTGATCGAACGCACCGAGCGATTCGGCGGCCGGCTGCTGGACCCGATCAAGACCACCAACGTTCAGCAGCAGCGCTGCATGACGACGTGGGTGGTTCGAAAAACCTGACGTTCGCGGTTCGCGGTTCGCGGTTCGTCGCGGTCGTCAGTCGCCGAGCAGCTCGCCGATGCCCTTGAAGTCCTCGACGTGATCGCAGACCGCCTTCATCACCATCAGCATCGGTACCGCCAGCAGCATGCCCCACACGTTCCAGACCCAGCCCCAGAACAACAGACCCACGAAGATCGCCACCGCGTTCATCCGCGTGGCGCGGCTGGTCAGCCACGGCGTCAGCAGAAAGCCCTCGAGGCTGGTAATCGCCAGCGACACGGCGCCGACCAGGATCGCCATGCGCAGGTTGCCGAACTGCAGGAACGCGACCACCGAGGTCGCGCCCGTGACGAGCACCGGACCGAAGTACGGGATCGAGTTGAAGATGCCGGCGAGCACGCCCCACACCGCCGCCTGCTCGACCCCGAGTGCCCGGAACGCCAGCCACGTCGCCACGCCGACGATCACGCTGGTGAACACCTCGACGAGCAGGAACATCTCGATCTGCCGGTCGATCTCCTGAAGAATCTGGACCGTCACTCTCTTCTCGGACAGCGTGGTCCCGATAATCTTCACGATCTTGCGGCGATAGAGGTCGCCTGAGGCGAGCAGGAAGTAGACCAGGAACAGGATCAGCACGAGCTGTCCGATCGCCGCGACGATGCCGATCGATCCCCACAGCACGTAGTCGCTGATGTTGATCGGTGCGGTTTCGACCTGGACGCGCTGCACGCCGGAGGGCGCCGGGGGCGGCGCCGCCGCGTTGGCCGCCTTCTCGAGCTCGGTCGCCGCCTTCTGGACCTGCTGGATCGCGGTCGCGGCGGTCGGCCGGTCGTTCTCCATGATCCGGCGGAGCCGCGTCGCCGCCTGCGGCAGCTGTTCGACGAATGCCGCGGCCTGCGACCGGAGGCTGTAGAGCATCCAGCCGCTGGTGGCCACCAGCGCGATCAGCACCACCGCCGCGGCCAGCGCGCGCGGCACCCGTCGCCGCGCCAGCCACGCCACCATCGGTTCGAGCGCGTAGCTGATCAGGACGGCCAGCACGATCGGAATGATCATCGCCTGGGCGTACTGCAGGGCCAGGATGAGGGCGAGCCCCGCCAGGATGGTCAGCGCCGCGCTGCGGATGTCCACCGGCATCCGGATCGACAGCGGCTCGGGTGCTGGATTGTCGATCGCGGGTTGCGAATCCTCGACCGCGGGTTTCGGATCCTGCGGCTTGTCGGCGACGGCCTTCAGCGTCACGATTTCAGCTCCTCGAGTTGCAACGCCTTGTTGATTGCGCACGCCGCCTTCACCCCTTCGGCCGCGGCGACGACGACGAACTGCGCATCGCGCGAGGCGTCGCCCGCCACGTAGAGCCGAGGCACATTGGTGTCGCACGCCGCGCCGGTCTTCACCGTGCCACGGCGGTTCAGGGTGCAGCCGAGCGTGATCGCGAGCTTCGACTGGGGGTGCTGGCCGGTCGCGAAGAACAGCGCCTCGCGCGGCAGCGAGTCGCCGGTGGCGAACACCACCCGCGACAGCGCGCCGTCGGCGTGTTCGAGCTCCGCAATCGGCTCGGTACGAACAGAGATTCCGTTGCGAGCCAGACGTTCGCGCAGCGGCTTTGCCAGCCGCGCGCCGTGCGTGCAGACCACGACGTCCCCGCTCCACGTCTTGAGGCCGAGCGCGAGGCCGGTGACGGCTGCGCCGCGGCCAAAGGCCGCAAGCGGCCGGTCCCGCCGCTCCCATCCATCGCAATACGGGCAGTGAAAGATCGATCGGCCGTAGCAATCGGCGAATCCCGGGATGGCCGGGAGATCGTCGACGACGCCGGTGGCGATCAGCAGATAACGCGCGTCCTCCTCGGTGCCGTCGTTGAGCGAGACGCGATAGTGATCGCCGGCCAGCTTGGCGCCGGTCACGCCGATCGCGCGCTGCTCGACGCCGTAGCGACCGAGCTCGGCCCGCCCCAGCTCGATGAACGCGGACGGCGCGATGCCGTCGCGGGTCAGATAGCCGTGGAGCGCATGGGAGGACCGGTTGCGCGGGCGCCCGAGATCGAGCAGCAGCACGCGGCGCCGGCATCGGCCGAGCATGAGCGCGGCGCTCAGCCCGGCGGGCCCTCCTCCCACGACGACGACATCGACCATGCGGTCAGCTGTGCAAGAGCATCACCACGCGTAGAAATTGCCAAGGAGGTATTTTATGTGCGATAGAACGACATATGTGCCTTTATGGAGCAAGCAGCCATTTTTAGAGTATTTGCTCAATAAAATCGTGAGTAATGACGATAATTGAGCGCTTAGTTGTCCCGTTATGAGATCGAGCACCAGTATTGAACACGCGCCCTCCGAGACGTTCACGCGCGGAACATCAGTTTTTCCAACAGCTTACGGATGCGACGGTGCCAGCGGCGTCGTGGCTGTCGCCTTGCTCTAGTTGAGCATGTGATTTCATCTCGGCGAGCGAGCACCGTGATGCCCGCGGGAAGGCGCTTCTGATGGAGAAGATGCCGTACCAGGAGGCCAGCAGCGAAGAGACCGTCGCGTCGACGGCCCCGCTCGGTGAGCCGTCGTCCCACGCTGGTCAGCGACTGGCGGCGCGGCCTGCCGACACTGACGGGTTCGCTCGTCACGTTGCGCGATCTGCGCGCGAGCGACGCGCGCGCGTTGTTCGTCATGCTGACCACCGACGAAGTCACGCGATTCATCTCGCCGCCACCGGCCACCATCGAGGGGTTCGAGAAGTTCGTGGCGTGGACGCTACGGGAGCGTCTCGCCGGACAGTACGTCTGTTTTGCGATTGTGCCGCGCGGCTCCGACACCGCGATCGGCCTGGTGCAGATCCGATCGATGGAACCGGAGTTCGGCACCGCCGAGTGGGGTTTTGCGCTGGCGTCCGAGTTCTGGGGCACCGGGATCTTCGGCGACAGCGCTCGGCTCGCGATCAGCTTCGCGTTCGAGACGCTGCGGACGCGGCGGCTCGAGGCGCGCGCCTCGCTGGCCAATACGCGCGGCAACGCCGCGCTGCGAAAGCTTGGCGCCACGCGCGAGGCCATCCTGCGGAAATCCTTCCTGCGTCACGGTGAGGTTCACGATCAGGCGCTCTGGACGCTTCTCGCCGAGGAGTGGCAGACCGCCGGCGACCTCAGCTTCTCGCCGAGAATCCACTAACATCAGCGGCGGACATGGATGTCCGCGACTTCGATTTCGATCTCCCGACGGAGCTGATCGCGCAGGAGCCGGCCGCGGTTCGCGGCGGCGCGCGCCTGCTCCATCTCGACCGCGCGAGCGGATCGCTTACCCATACGCTCGTCAGCGCGCTGCCGGATCTGTTGCAGCCGGGGGACCTCGTCGTCGTCAACGACACGCGCGTCTTCCCAGCGCGCCTGCTGGGGCGCCGCGACCCGAGCGGCGGCGCGGTCGAATGCCTGCTGGTCCGGCGGCTGGGGTCAGACCCGGGTCAGACCAGAATCGGATCAGGGTCAGAGGAGGGTCAGAGGAGGGTCGGATCAGGGTCAGATGTTGATCTAAGTTTAGTGGAATCAGCGCGTTGGGAGGCGTTGGTGCACCCGGGACAGAAGCTGAAGCCGGGCGCGAAGGTGGTGTTCGACGGCGCCCGGACGATCCATGGCGTGATCCTGGAACGCGGCTCCTTCGGCCGCCGCGTGGTGCGGCTGTGGACCGACGATGGCTCGGCGCTGGAGGATGCGATCGATGCGATTGGCCACATGCCGCTGCCGCCATACATCAAGCGTGACGATGGCCCGGACGATCGCGATCGCTATCAGACCGTCTTCGCCCGGACGCGCGGCTCGATAGCCGCGCCGACCGCCGGGCTGCACTTCACCGAGGCGCTCACCACCGCGCTCGGCGCGCGCGGCGTCGACATCGCCCGCATCACGCTGCACGTCGGCTATGGCACGTTTCAGCCGATCCGGGTCGATCGGGTGGAGGATCATCGCCTCGAGTCGGAGCGCTACGAGATAAGCGCGCCCGCTGCCGACGCGATCAACCGCGCCCGCGGTGACGGCCGCCGCGTCATCGCCGTCGGCACCACCACGACCCGCACCCTCGAGGCAGTGGCGCGCGCCCACGACGGACGGATCGTGGCGGGTGAGGGCGAGACGGATCTGTTTCTGTATCCCGGCGCCGAGTTCCTGATCGTCGGCGGACTGCTGACCAACTTCCACCTGCCGCAGTCCTCGCTCCTGATGCTGGTCGCCGCGTTCGCCGGGCGCGATCGCGTCCGATCCGCGTATGATGCGGCGGTTGCGGCGCGTTACCGTTTTTACAGCTACGGCGACGCGATGCTGATCACATAGGACTTGGTGAGTTGGCGAGTTGGTGACTTGGTGATTTTTTCGTACGACGATTTCGATCTGTCGGGCATCACGACCTACCCGCTGAAGTCGCGCGCGAGCAAGGTGCGCGTCGAGGACTTTGCGCGGCCACTCGCGCCTGGCGGCTCGATCGGCGATTTCGTCGCGGCGCTGCCCCGCATGCTGGCGGCGGCCGACTTTCAGGCGGTGATCGGCGCCATCGTGGCGGCGAAGCGTGACGAAGCGGGCGTCATCTGGGGACTCGGCGCCCACGTGATCAAGACCGGCCTCGGTCCGGTGCTGGTCGACCTGATGGAACGCGGCTTCGTCTCGGCGATCGCGACCAATGGCGCATCGGTCATCCACGACTTCGAGGTCGCGCTGGCCGGCGCCACCTCCGAAGACGTCGAGGAAGCGCTCGGGCCCGGACGCTTCGGCATGGCCGAAGAGACCGGCCGCCTCCTCAACAAGGCGATCACCGACGGGGTCGCCGCCGGGCTCGGCATCGGCCAGGCAGTCACGGCGTTCCTGGCATCGAAGCAGCCGCAGTACGCGAAGCAGAGCGTCCTCTGCGCCGCGGCGCGGCTCAACATTCCCGTGACCGTGCATGTCGCCATCGGCACGGACATCATTCACATGCACCCGGCGGCGTCGGGCGCGGCGCTCGGCGAGGGAAGCCTGCGCGACTTCCGCTATTTCGTGTCCAACGTCGCGCGGCTCGAGCGCGGGGTCTACCTGAACTGCGGATCCGCCGTGGTGTTGCCGGAAGTGTTCCTGAAGGCGATTGCGCTGGCTCGCAACCGCGGCATCGCCCTCGCCAACCTGACCACCGTGAATCTGGACTTCATCCGGTCGTATCGCCCGCAGACCAACGTCGTGTCGCGTCCGACTGCCGGGACGGGACGCGGCTATTCGCTGGTGGGCCATCACGAGCTGATGATCCCCCTGCTGGCGGCCGCCCTCGTTGAGCGGGACGCGCCGAAGTAATACAATCGAAAGTTCTGGCCGGAGTAGCTCAGTTGGTTAAGAGCACGCGTCTCATAAGCGCGGGGTCGGCGGTTCGAGTCCGCCCTCCGGCACTTCTTTTTTAGGCAGGACGGGCAGGATCGGCAGGACAGGCAGGATGGTCACGCGGCGAGCAACCGTCCCCTCCCGCCCATCCAGCCTTTCCTGCCTTTCCAGCCTCATGCTCGCCGATCGTGTTCGTCAGTTCGTCCGCCAGCACAATCTGATGGGACCCGACACCCGCGTCATCGCGGCGGTGTCGGGTGGATCGGATTCGGTCGCGCTCGTCCATCTGCTCCGCGCGCTCGCTGACGCCGGTGAGCTGAGTCTTGCGGGCCTCGCCCACTTCAACCACCAGCTCCGGCCGTCGGCGGACGCCGACGAGCGTTTCGCCGCTGGCGTTGCCGCGTCCCTGGGTCTGACGTTCACGTCGGATCGCGAAGACGTCTCGGCGCTCGCGCTTCGCGAGCACCGCTCGGTCGAGGACGCCGCTCGCACGGCCCGGCATGCATTTTTCGAGCGCGTTCGCGCCGCGGCCGGTGCCGACGCGGTCGCGCTGGGCCACACCCGGGACGATCAGGCTGAGACGGTGTTGCTTCGCTTGATGCGCGGCGCCGGGCCGCGCGGCCTGGCCGGCATGCACCCGCGCAATGGCGCCGTCATCCGCCCTCTGCTCGGCTGCACCCGCGCGGAGCTGCGCGCCTGGCTCGCCGAGCGGCAGCTGCCGTTCGTCGAAGACGAGACCAACCAGGACGTCGGCATCCCACGCAACCGTGTCCGCGCCGAGCTGTTGCCGCTGCTTGCCGCCCGGTTCAATCCGGGCATCGTCGACGCGCTGGCCGATCAGGCAGAGCTGTCGCGCGAGACGTTGGAAT
>CAVOIY010000002.1:0-973902 GCA_963696165.1 uncultured Acidobacteriota bacterium
TCCATGTCACCGTTAATGCGCGGGAGCGGCTTCACAACGAGTCGATCAGGACGCTGCAGCGATTGGTCACGCGCTGTAAGCGTCTCCGTATGTCCGCCCATGAACGCCTCCCTCTCCGCGGTCATCGCCGTCGTCGGTAAGCATCGTTCTTGTCGCGGGCAAGAAACCCTGTGTCCAGCAGTACAGTCAGAAGTTCGGCGGCACGTCGGCGGCGAAAGCCCCAGAGGCGCGCCGCCTGCGGCAATGTCAACACGAGTCCGGGCATTTCCATGTACTCGCTCCGAATCTGCGCGAGCTCGGACGACATCGACACGTCGAACCGCTTCGACCGATCGGGCGTCGGAACAGAACGCGCGTTCACCGACGGTGCCATCGTCGGGCTCATCTGATCTCCTTTTTGACGGTCATTCGATTGCGTCTGATCGATTGTGGTCCGCGACGGCCAGCAGTTCTTTGTGATCTCGCAAAGACGGGGCGCCAGTGGACGCGGGCCTCGAATCGATGTTGTGCTCCATGATCGCTGCGATTCGTGCGGCGCTGTTCTTCGCGTGTTCCGCCATCGGCCCTGAGAACAGGTCGTCCACCGTCGACTGAAACAGGGTGATCCAGCGACTGAATGCTTCGGGCGTCAACGGCGTCAGTTGGGTCAGGGCACGATGCACCAGCAGTGGCGCGCCCTTGAACGTCGCCCTGGCAAACAGCACGGACTCCCAGAAATCGTACATCCGCGGCAAGTGCGTCGCCCAGTCCACGTGTGCGACGTCGTCGAAAATGGGTCCGAGGATGTTGTCGTCGCGGACACGATCGTAGAAAACGTTCACGAAGCGCGCCACATCGCGAGGATCGGTGATGTCAAAGCGCTGTTGATCCACGTCAAGCTCCATCGTCGATCGTCGACGATCCGAGGCCACCTGTCATTGCGCTTGAGCAAGGACGCGCCTTCAGCGCCATCGCACACGAACGGTCCCTGTTGCGCAGGAACCGGTACCCGATGCTTGAGGCCTTGGCCATCACGGCCTACCCTACAAGGCCTAGCGACACTATGCGACAACAGGTCCGACAGACGTCGAACTATTCGTCGCCAGCGTCCTCAGCCGCTCTACCTTTCGGAGGATGCGCAAGTTTCGCCCTATTGGATAGACAGTAAACGTGCAAACCTCAGTAAATTCGGCCGTGTTCTTGGTTGATCGAGACTGGTCGATTCATTACACTTCGTCACCGGCTGCTCTCCGCTTGCTCACGTAGGGCCATCGTCAGGTGGCCCATCGGTCTCGCCACGAAAAGCCGCGGAAGGTCGGTGTTAGATGGGCCGCCCGCGCAACCGCGATATCGTGATTCCACAGCAGCGCGATGGCTCGCCTGCCGTTTATGCGGTTGAACCACCTTCGGCTCCATTGCGCGGGCAGCCGGCGAGCGTTCCCACGACCGATGCCGTCTTTCGCGCATCAACCGGTCCCGCGTCGGTCATCTCGACACTTGAGTTGAGTCGGCGACCGACGCGTCCCCCCGACCATGAGTCCGAGAACCGCGCCTTGGTCGCTTTAGTTGAGGCGATGACGGCGGCGTCATCCGACCGCATCCTGCAGACACTGGTGGAAACCGCGCGGGACCTGTGCCGCGCGCATTCGGCAGGTCTCAGTCTGCTGGAAGAGGACCAAAAGCATTTTCGCTGGCCCGCCATCGCCGGTCAGTGGGCTCCTCACATGGGAGGCGGCACGCCGCGCGAATTTGGTCCGTGTGGCACAGTCTTGGACTGCGGAGTCGCGCTACTGTTTTCACACCCCGAGCGTGATTTCCCGTACTTGGCCTCCGTAACGCCCTGCATTGACGAAGGGTTGTTGATCCCGTTTGACGTGAACGGGCAAACTGTCGGCACGATTTGGGTCATCGCTCACGACCAGAGTCGCCGTTTCGACGCGGAAGATTTGCGCGTGCTGACCAACTTGGCCAAGTTCGCGGCGGCCGCTTATCAAACGCGGCTGTCGATGAACGCGCTGATGAAGGCCAACCAGGAATTGCGGGAGGCCACCTCGGTCACCAAAAAGCTAAATGAAGAGAAGCGCCACCTACAGGACGAGCTCTTGGCTGAGGGCGCCTCCAACGACAAACGCGCCCGTGAGCTGGACCTGTTGCGCGCGAGCGTTGCGCGTCAAGCAGCGGCGAAGCACTTCATCGCCGGCAGCGTCGGCATGCAGGACGTCCTCGAGCTGGCGGCGTGCGTCGCTCCGCTCGACACGACGGTCCTGGTCTACGGCGAGAGCGGCACCGGCAAAGAGTTCATCGTCCGTCTGATCCATGACCAGAGCCCGCGTGCCCGTGGCCCGTTCGTGTCCGTCAACTGCGCCGCGCTGACCGAAACGCTCTTGGAATCCGAACTGTTCGGCCATGTGCGGGGCGCGTTCACGGGTGCCGTGCGAGACAAGGCGGGCCTGTTCGAAGTGGCGGGCGACGGCACGCTGTTCCTCGACGAAATCGGCGAAGTCGCGCCAACGGTGCAAGCGAAGCTGTTGCGAGCGCTTCAAGAACGTGAAATCCGACGGGTGGGGGCGGAGCGCACGGTCAAGGTCAATGCACGGGTGGTGGCCGCGACCAATCGCGACCTGAGAGCGGCCGTCAGCCGCTGGCACGTTTCGCGAGGATCTCTATTTTCGACTCGGCGCCTTCGTGATCACGATGCCGCCATTGCGCGAGCGTCGCGACGATATTCCGGCGCTCGCATACGATTTCGTGCGCCGGTCCGCCGCGCGCGTGAAGAGGGATGTTCAAACCGTCTCGGCGGAGGCCATGACGGTCTTGATGAACTACCATTGGCCCGGCAATGTTCGAGAACTCGAGCACGCCATCGAACGCGCCGTCATCGTGGCTCGCGGGACCAGCGTTGAGGCCCGAGAGCTGCCGCCGGAGGTCTTCCAGAAGCCTGATCACGATGACACAGAGGACAGTCTCGATCTGCAGGCCCAGGAACGCGCCATGATCGCGCGCGCGCTCGAGCGGTTTCGGGGCAATCGGCGCCAGGCGGCCGACGCGCTGAAGATCAGCACCGTCACGCTCTGGCGAAAAATGAAGCAGTACGATCTCGCCGAGTAAGTCTCGACTCCTTCCCTGGAGCCTGTGTCGAGACGTCTTTCATTCTGAAATCGTTTCTTTCCGCTTGAAACGGTCGTTCGGGACAGGCTTGTCCGCAACCGCCGGCCAATCCGAGGATCGGTCGGTCGGAACGGTCGTACCGAAGCTGGCCGGTTCCTTGCCTCACCTGAAACGCATCTGAAGGCCCCGCGATCGCGGGGAGAGCGTCGGCTGCGACATGTTTCTCGCCAAACCGTGCGTCCCGGACGACCTGGAGCCTGCAGTCGTTGCGCTTGAGCAAGGAAATAGGCCTCGACAGCAGCCCTTCGCGCTGATTGCGCACGCGCAAGGACGTCCTGCTTTGTGTGCGCGGATGATTGGGAAGTCGAGGCTGCGCGCGATCGGCGACGAGGGCGACCATGACTGAAGCATTCCGGTTGCGAGCGATCATGAAACAGGGGACGGCCGCGAGCCTCCCTGAAACGTGGACGCGCTATCCGTCTGTCGAAGCCGCGCGTGGCGGCGCGAAGTTGATGTACCACAACGATCGCGTCCTGCGCGTCATGATGGTGATCGACAGCGCGGGATCGTTTGTCGAATGGGTTGAGCGATGAGCCTCGCCGAGGCTGACGCTGGCGAGCTGCTGCTTGCCGGCGACACCGTGGAGTCGTGTGATGCCTACGTCGCCAGCGGAGGCGGAACGGGGCTTGCGAATGCCCTCGCCCTCGGGGCGCCCGAGGTGGTGTCTGAGGTCACGAAGGCGCGCTTGCGGGGCCGAGGCGGCGGCGGCTTCCTCACCGGCATCAAGTGGGCGAGCGTGGCGCGCGACTCCTGTCCGACCAAGTACGTCGTGTGTAATGGGGCTGAAGGCGAGCCGGGCACGTTCAAAGATCGGTACCTGTTGCGCAGAAACCCGTACCAAATGCTCGAAGGCTTGGCGATCGCGGCTTACGCCGTTGGCGCACGGCGGGCGTACGTCTGCCTGAAAAAGAGCTTCGTTCCCGAGATCGCTCGTGTTCGACGTGCGCTAAGCGAGATGAGCGCTGCGCGCTGCCTTGGGGACCTGGCGATCGACCTCGTGCTCGGACCGGAGGACTACCTGTTCGGGGAAGAGAAGGCCATGTTGGAGGTGATCGAGGGAGGGCTCCCGATGCCACGCGAGGCCGACCTGCCGCCTCACGTGCATGGCCTCTTCGTCGTCCGGCCGGATCGTTCGAATCCAACGGTCGTGAACAATGTCGAGACGCTGTCGAACGTCCCGCACATCCTTCGTCAGGGCGCGGAATGGTTTCGATCGTTCGGCACGTCGGACACGCCGGGAACGATGGTTTTCACCATTTCCGGCGACGTGGCAACACCGGGTGTCTTTGAACTGCCGATGGGAACGCCCCTCGACAAGCTCGTTCTCGAAAACGGCGGAGGAATGCGACCTGGGAGGACGTTGAAGGCCGTATTGTCCGGCGTTTCGAACGCAGTGATTCGGCCGTCAGCGCTCAACACGCGGATGGACTTCGGTTCGATGCAGGCGATCGGTTCGGGTCTCGGCTCCGGAGGTTTCGTCGTCTTCGACGACTCGACGTGCATGGTACGAGTCGCATACAAGCTTTCTCAGTTTCTCTACAACGAATCGTGCGGGCAGTGCACCCCATGTAAGTTTGGCACGCATCAGGCGACTCAGCATCTGAGTCGACTCGTCGAAGGGGATGCAAGTGCGTCCGATCTCGAGCTCGTCCTCGAGGGAGCGGCGATGGCACCCTATGCCAACCGGTGTTATTTGCCAGTCGAGCATTCGGTGATGGTGCCGTCACTGGTGCGCGCGTTCGCCACGGAATTCGAACAACACTTCGCGCGCGGCTGCAATGGTTGCCGCGAATTCGTCGTGCCGAGATTTACCGACTTCGACGAGCGGTCACGAACGTTCGCCTGTTCGGGGGAAGTCTCGTCTCCAGTCCATTCCTGATCGGAGAGAAACAACCGACGCATCATGATTGCCTTCGATGCCGCACATCGCGCGGTTCACTATCCGCCGGATCGACGTTTTAGCGTGTCGATCAAGCCGTCCCTTATCGGGCTGGGTGCGATATTGGTCGCCATTCCGGTGGCGATCGCCTGGATCGAGACCAGTATCTGGGGCCTCCCAACCATCGCACCTGTCGCCTACGTGAATCCGAACAACATAGCTTCCCCGCACGGATTTCCGCTGTGGGTCCGCTACTGCCACTTTTTCAACTTTCTGTTCGTGATGCTGCTAATCCGCAGTGGGCTGTCGATTCTGGCGGATCACCCGCGGCTGTACTTTAACAACCACTGCACGCCTGGAACTGAATGGATCAAATTCACGCCGATCGCCGTGCCACACGACCGGCTGTGGACCGCCAAAGATGATGCGCGCTACATCTCGCCGCTCCTTGCCACGCCCGGCTACCGGCACACAATCGGCACCGCGAGAGCATGGCACTTCATCAACATTCACGGATTCATCATCACGGGAGTCGTGTTCGGAATACTGCTTTTTGTCACCGATCAGTGGAGGCGTATCGTTCCGACATCGCCAGTCGTGCTCGGCCAGGCATGGAACACCTGGGTGCATTACGTCACATTTCATCTTCCGCCCGAGCCGAATGGGTTCTATGGCTACAACGCGCTGCAGCAGATCGCGTACTTCTCAGTGTTTTTGGTGTTTGGGCCGCTCGCGATCCTGACCGGCATCGCGATGTCTCCGGCGGTCGTGAATCGGTTTCCCAAGTATCCACGACTGTTCGGCGGCAGACAGGCCGCCCGGTCGATTCACTTCCTGACGATGATTGGCTTTGTGGCCTTTCTCGTCGTCCACGTCACGCTCGTGATCATGACCGGCTTCGCGAGGAACATGAATCACATCGTGATGGGCACCGATGACACGAATACGTCGGGAATGATGTGGGGGTTCGTCGGGATCGGAGTCGTGATTGGCAGCTGGATCGTGGCCCATTACTTGTCCTGGCGGCATCCGCGAGCGCTTCAACGTGCGGTGAACCGCGTGACCTACCCGATGCAGTTGATCACGCTGAACCGGCTCAATCCACGTCAACGCTACCGTGATCGCGATATTTCACCGTTCTTCTGGCCGAACGGGAAGCTCCCGCAGCGAGCGGATTGGAACGCGCTCGCCGAGCGCGGGTTTCAGGAATTTCGGTTGGCGGTGGGCGGCCTCGTCGAGCACCCGCTGGAGATCTCGCTTGCCGATCTGAAGCAGCTTGGATTCGTCGAGCACGTCACGATGCATCACTGCATCCAAGGGTGGACTGGCATTGCGAAGTGGGGCGGTGTACCGATGGCGGAGCTGATTCGCCTGGTCCGACCGCTCCCCGCGGCCAAGGTCGTCGCCTTTTTTTCGTTTGGAGAGGCGCTGTACGGCGGTGCCTACTACGACACGCAGCGGTTGGAGAACGTGCTGAAGCCAGCATGCATTTTAGCGATTGAGATGAATGGCCAGCCGCTGACGCGAGTTTACGGCGCGCCGCTCCGACTGCGGGTCGAGAACCAGCTTGGCTACAAGATGGTCAAGTGGATCGAACGGATTGAGTTCATCGAATCTGAGAAACAAATGGGGAAGGGGCAAGGCGGCAAGAACGAAGATGACGAGTACTTCGATCTCCTTCCGAACATCTGAAACGCTTGGAACGGAATCCTATGGAACCACGAATCGACTACGGCAGACGCTTTCCCGATCTGCGCAACGCGATGTGGGCACTCGAGCAGTACGTGCACGAGAGCAACCTCGATCCAAAGCTCCTTGAACTCGTGAAACTGCGCGCGTCGCTCATCAACGGGTGTGCGTATTGCGTCGACATGCACACCAAAGTGGCGCGGTCGCTCGGCGAAACAGAGCAGCGTCTGTACGAGGTGAGCCTGTGGCGAGAAGCACCATTCTACACAGAGCGCGAGCGTGCCGCGCTCGCGTGGACTGAAGCGGTCACGCTCGTCAGCGTCGATCACGTGACGGACGCGATGTACGAGACCGCACGACAGCACTTCGAGGAGAAAGACTTGGTTGTGCTCACGGCCGCAGTTGTGGCCATCAACGGCTGGAATCGGCTGGCGATTGCATTTCGAACCGTGCCTGGAACATTTCGGCTTGGCAAGCCGGCTCCGGGCGATCGCGACGCGTACCCGTCCGGCACTCTTGATCCGATAGGGAGCCGACCAGTGATCGCTCGAAGCGCGCTTACGGCCCGAGCACCGAGTTGGCGCTGGCGGCAAAGTGCGACCGTGACGAGAGAATGAACCCGGAGGGTGACCATGTCAGAGACGACCGACCCCACGCAACACAGGCGACCACATTCAGCGCCGCTCGCCGCCGCGTACCTCGAATTTGATCTCGGACGAGAGGTCGAACAGCTTCATCATGAGCCGGCATGGGCGAGCGGACACAACGCGAAAACGCTCGTCAAGTACGACGATTTTCGCGTCGTGCTGATGGCGTTGGGCGCTCATGCACGTGTGCCGACGCATCAAACCGAAGGCCGAATTTCTCTTCAGACGATCCGCGGACACAGCCAGCTCCGAGCCGCCGGTCGAACATTCGATCTGACAGTTGGCAGCTTGCTCACGCTCGATCGCGGCGTGCCGCACGATGTCGAAGCGATCGAGGAGAGCGTCCTGCTGCTGACTATCGCGTGGCCCCTGCGCGCAGAGGCCGATAGTCCAGCTGCGTGACGTGGTCACATATTCCTGTGGACGACGGCACATCCGATCGCGAGGGTGTCGATGCGTCGCGGGGAGCGCGGGTCCGACGAGCGTCCACGATCGCGGTGCCGAATGCTAAGCGGCTTGCCGTATGCACGGATTTCGATGCGAACAAATCCCACTCTCGTGGGCAGTTGCGCTGGCGTCCGTAGCGGCGCGGCTGGCTTGCGGGATTCAGCGCCCCGCCGGGGTTACTCTCCGCTCCTGCGCCTATACTCAGCTCACGTGTGACCGTCGGGCATGGGCCGAATGGCCGAGGTCTATCGCGCGATCGTCGACGGGCTTAAGAAGACGCCGGAATGGCGGCGCTCCCGAGGCGCCCTTCGCCACCGCAGCGAGACGGACTGCCATTCGGAAGCAGGAGCAGTACGCTGGTAAGTGGAACAAGAACCGGGAAATTCTAATGCTCACGATTCTTGGAGCGGGCGGCGCCATCGGCAACGAACTCGCCAAGCTTCTCGCGGCGAAGCACCAGCCGTTCCGCCTGGTTGGCCGCAATCCAAAGGCGACGCCAGGCGCCACGGAAACCATCGCGGCCGATCTGACGGATAGAGACCAGACCGTTCGAGCCGTCACCGGCTCGAGTGTTGTGCACCTGGTCGTGGGCCTCAAGTACGATCGCAGGGTTTGGGAGGACATGTGGCCGCGGATCATGAGCAATACCATCGAAGCCTGCAAACGCGCCGGCGCCAAGCTGATCTTCTTTGACAACGTGTACATGTACGGCAAGGTGAGCGGGCCAATGACCGAGGAGACGCCGTTCAATCCGTGCAGCAAGAAAGGGGAGATCCGCGCGAAGGTCGCTACGATGCTGATCAACGAGTGGAAGTCTGGTGCGCTCGGCGCGATGATCGCCCGATCCGCCGACTTCTACGGCCCCGACACGCAGAACGCCGTTCCTAATCTTCTCGTCTTTCAGCCGCTCGCCCGGAACCGCAAAGCCTCATGGCTCGTGAATGACGCCGTTCCGCACTCGTTTACCTACACGCCGGACGCCGCGCAAAGCCTAGTGCAGCTGGCCGGACAGCCAAACGCCTGGAATCAGACGTGGCATGTCCCCACCACACCCAATCCGCTCACAGGGAAAGAATTCGTAGCGCTGGCGGCGAAGGAATTCGGCGTAGTGCCGCGCCATCGCGTCTTGAGCCGGCCGATGCTGCGGGTTGCCGGCTGGTTCGATCCGCTTGTCGCCGAATCCTACGAGATGCTGTACCAAAGCGATAGGCCGTATCTCTTCGATTCCAGCAAGTTCGCCAGGGAGTTCGGCGTTGTCGGTACGCCGTACGATAACGGCATTCGCACCACTGCGGCCTCATTCAAGCGGGAAGGCGCACCGATAGGTCCTTGAAAGTCCTAGTGTTTACTATCCAAGCGGACTAGGACGCTGGCAGTCGTTCGGATCCTCTACGAAGAACGAAGCGTCGCGGAACATTCGAGTGACGACGGCCGTCTCCAAAATGTCTCCACGACTCCGGGCGATTGAGGTGGTCTTCTGAGCATTCGAGAGAACAGCGAAAAGGAACGTAAGTCGCGTGAGACCAAACCCTTGGACCAAAAGTCGCGCGCCATCAGCAGTTTAGAAAATCGCGTTACACAGGGTTCAAATCCCGCCCCCGCAACCAATCCCTTCCAAGTTCCCTCGATATTTCGCGCGTCTTCAGCGAGTGGCGGGTTTGCCTCCAGAGTGTCTCCAATGCTCGAACTGAGCAGATTCTTGATTGTCGAAAATCGCCCTGCCAATTTGCCTTTCGCTGCGCGAGGGTTGACCTGCTGACGACGCGAGCACGCGAAGCCCTTGGCGACTGTGAGGACGATGTGTGAACGTCGATGCGAGGCGCGATCGGCGTGACGGTTCTCGCGCCGATCATCAAGGGAGTTGAGACTGGCACCCCGGCGGATCGCGTGCGGTATCTGCGTGCGGTCGGGGCGGTCGGCCCGCCGAAGGTGGGCAACGACCGGCTGGAGTTCACTGGCCGGATCCGCAGCGCGCCCGACGCGCGCGGGGACGTGATGGATCAATGGGAGGCCGTCACGTTGTTCAACGATATGTGTTTACTCGCGCCAGGTACACCCGTTGCCCCGACGATCGCCTGGGAAGAAGTCGATCGCAACGCTCGTGTTCGCTGACGATGGCCTTCTCGAAAATTTCATCTCCGACGACCACTCGCGGGCGTCGTCCGACGGCAAGAGCTTCACTCGCCTCCGCTTTCCACGCCGGTACGCGACTTTCGCGACTTCGGATCGGCGCGTCCTCCCGCGCACGGCGACGCCCGATGGCTGTTACCCACCGGAGAATTCACTTGGCGGGAGTTCGACATCGAAGAGGTTGCGTATAACGTGAGGAAGTAAGCGAGCGGAAAGCCAGCAGGGGAATTGCAGTACTTCGGGCAAGGAGACCATGACTGCCGGGATCTCGGCGCTCTTCGTGCTGATATGCGCTGGCCTGATCTACTTCTTTCCACCCAGAGCGTGGTACCGACATTGGGGCGCGACGGACGCTGAGATCGGGCGATCGATGCTCGGCGACAACGAAGCCCCTGACGCCAACTACGAGACGACGCTCGCGGTGAGCATCGACGCGGCACCGTTGCGGTTTGGGGGTGGCTTGTCCAGATGGGTTATCGACGCGGCGGCCTGTATAGCTACGACTGGCTCGATCGAGCATTTGGGTTTCTGGACGCGTCGAGTGCCGAACACTTAATTCCGGAATATCAGCAGCTCGAGGTCGGAGACGTTATTCCCGTCGGGCGCGGCGCTGGATTTCCGGTGAGATTCGTGGAGCCTCAACGAACACTCGTTCTCGCTGGTGCGAGCGATGGACTTCGGTGGGTGTGGCAGTTCGGTCTCTATCCAGTCGACGAGCGTCAGACGAGGCTGATCTCGCGTAATCGCGCCAACGTTCCGCGCACTGTTCGCTGGACGCTGTTCATGTGCCTCCTCGAACCAGTCGCGTTCATCATGACCCGCAAAATGCTGCTTGGCATCAAGCGGCGTGCGGAAGCGATGGCACGGATGCCAACGTCAGTGCGGCGTGAATTGGAGGTATGCATGACACGCAAGATATTGCTCGTTTGTGGCCCGGTCTCGTCGATTCTGTACGTGGCCATGACGGTGCTCGTGGCGATGCAGTGGGACGCCTACAGCTCCGCCTCTCAAACAGTCAGTGAGCTATCCGCGATCGGTGCGCCGACGAGGGCTCTTTGGGTTCTGCCCGGCGCGTTTTACACCATCCTGGTCACCGCGTTTGGTTGGGGCCTCTGGCAATCATCCGGACGAAATCGCGCCCTCCAGACGGTGGGAGGCTTGATCATGGTCTATGGGGCGCTTGGTCTCGCTTGGCCGTTTGCCCCGATGCACTTACGCGAGGTGCTGGCAACAGGCGGAGGCACGTTCAGCGACACCATGCACATCGTCCTCGCAAGTGTGACCGTCGGTCTCATGCTGCTGGCAATGGGCGTCGGAGCGGCGGCATTGGGAGAGAGGTTCCGCCTTTACTCGATAGTCAGCCTGGCGATCCTCACCGTGTGCGGCGCCTTGACGTTCCTGGATGCCCCTCGGATCGCGGCCAACCTACCGACGCCGTGGATAGGGATTTGGGAGCGGATTAACATCGGCGTGTTTCTTCTCTGGGTCTCGGTGCTTGCCACTGCGCTTCTGCGTGTTCACGCCAGCTCAGTGATCATCGACCGCCACGGCGCAGTGGCCGCATAACGAGCCCCTTGCGTCACGGATGTGGGCTGCTGCCAGTAGCCGGCGAGATCGCGTCGCCGTCGACTGCATTTGCGCGATTCAGGCCGCAGCGAGCGATCCGATCGCCAAGCGTCGACCGTTTGATCTGTAGCAGCTCGGCGGCCCGCGACTTGTTGCCGTTGCTCATCTTGAGCGCCCACGTAATCAGGCTCGACTCGAGATCGCGCAGCCTTTCGTCGAGGCCGATCGCGGCGGCACGCTGGGGTACGACAGCCGGCGGCGCTGCGGCGTCGGCTGGCTGCGACCCGGCGCGGAAGAGAATCGCCGCCGACATGCACCCGACGCGCACCGTGCCGCACGTGCACGTCTGGGCGATCCGCTCGCACGCGTTCTCGAGCTCGCGGACGTTCCCCGGCCAGTCGTAGCGCATGAAGGCCTGGCGCACGGCCTCGGAGATTTGCGGCTCGTCTTCGCCGCTCTTGCGGAAATAGCGCTGGAGGAAGTGCGCCATCAGCACTGGAATGTCCTCGCGCCGCTCACGGAGCGGCGGCAGCGCCAGCGGCAGGACGTTCAGCCGGTAGAAGAGGTCTTCTCGGAACTTGCCTTCGGCGACCATTTGCTTCAGGTCGCGCTTGCTGCCGGCGAGAACCCGGACGTTGACCGCGATGGTGCGCGTTCCGCCGAGCCGCTCGACCGTGCGGTTCTGAAGCACGCGAAGCAGCTTGACTTGCATCGACAACGGGACGTCGTCGATGTCGTCGAGGAAAATCGTTCCGCCTTCGGCCAGCTCGAAGCGTCCGGGGCGGTCTTTGATCGCGCCGGTGAACGCGCCGCGCTCGTGGCCGAACAGCTCCGATTCGATCAGCGTTTCCGAGAAGAGCGCGCAGCTCACAGCGACAAACGGGTGATGCTTGCGACGGCTCGACTGGTGAATCACCGTCGCCGTCACTTCTTTGCCGGTCCCGCTCTCGCCGGTGATCAGCACGGTACTGTCGCTGTTCTCGACCACGCGAAGGAATTCGAAGACGGCGCGCATCCGAGCGCTCGCTCCGACCACGACGCCATCCATATTCAGCGTGGCTGTTGTCATCGTCATCTTTCAGACCAGGCGCAGCGTTTCGAATTCGGGGATGGCTTCGCGGAGCGCGGTCTCGACGCCGAGATACAGCGTCATGTGCGCGCTCGGGCAGCCGGCGCACATCCCCGTGAGCTTCACGCCGGCCGAATTGCCCTCAATCGATACAAGTAAGATGTCGCCGCCGTCCGCCTGCATGAACGGCCGGACGCGGGCAAGCACCGTCTCCACGCGCTCTTTAGTAATCACTGAACCCTCCACCGCAACCAGATATCTGCAGAAAGGGCAACCGGCGTGCCAGATTTCCGGCACCCAAGACCACATGATTCGGCGGATTTCCGTGAAGGATCGACCGGTTCGGTGGGGACTATTTCGCGGCCAACGGGCAAATTCCGCGCTGGCTGGCGAGCGCGGCGACGATGGCGAGTACGTCTTCCTCCCAGAGCGGCTTGAAGTGCAGCGGCACGCCGAGCGCCTGCAGTTCGTCGGTCACGCGATCGTCAACGAGATAATCGCCGGTCATCAACGCCACACCGACAGAGAATCCGTCGATTTTTCGGCGCAGCTCCCGAATGAGCTCGACACCGCCCGCAAGCGGCAGGTGCAGGTCGACCAGCGCGACGTCGGGTGCCTCCCGCTGGATTTCTCGCAGACCGCCTTCGACGTCGCCCGCGGTCCGCACAGTGTGGCCATGCGCGCGCAGCATCGTTTCGAACGAGCGCGCCGAGTCGCGATCGTCTTCGACGATCAGGATCGAGTATCGAGGCATTCTCTGACCTTCAGTGCGAGGGTATGCGGCGCGAACGGTTTTGGCAGCATTGCGGCATGACGACTCAATCCGGTGCTGCCGGCGCCGACGCGGTTCGGAAATCCGGAAACATAGAGCACTTGCATCGCGGGGCGCAGGCGGAGCATCCGCTGCGCGAGCTCGGGTCCGCTCACATCTGGCATGACGACGTCGCTCAGAAGCAGATCGATCTGATCGGCCGACTCCGCCAACCTCAGGGCATCGGCCGCCGACGTCGCGGCGAGCACTCGGTAGCCGCGCCGTTCGAGCGTCCGCTGCATCAACTGGCGGATGCCCTCTTCGTCCTCGACGAGCAGGATCGTTTCCGTGCCCGTGCCGTCCGTCGTCGCCGCGTTCTCTGCGCCGACCGGCCGCTCTGCAGTCACCGGCAGATACGCGGTGAACGTGGTACCGACACCGAGCACGCTGTCGACGGTGAGGAATCCGCCGCTCTGCCTCACGACGCCGAATACCGTTGCGAGGCCGAGGCCGGTGCCCTTGCCGACGGGTTTGGTCGTGAAGAACGGCTCGAAGATGTGCGCGAGAACATCCGCGGACATCCCGCAGCCATCGTCGGCCACGGAGATTGCGACGAACTGACCGGGCACTGCGCCGGCGTGACGCCGCGCGAAGTCGTCGTCGATCGTCGCGCTGGCGGTCGTGATGCGCAGCGTGCCGCCTTGCGGCATCGCATCGCGGGCGTTCACAGCGAGATTCAGAATCAGCTGCTCGACCTGGCCCGGGTCGACGCGGACGCGCAGCAGGCCCGGATACGTCACCACGTCGAGCCGCACGTCCTCGCCGATGACGCGGTCGAGCAATTTCTTCAGCTCGGCGACGATGGCATTGAGGTCGACGACCTGCGGCGCGAGCACCTGCTGCCTGCTGAAGGCGAGCAGCTGTTTGGTGAGCCGCGCCGCGCTCTCGCCGGCCTTCTTCACTTCCTCGACATCAGCCGCAAGCGATTCGTCGCCGCGGACGCGGTCCAGCAGCAGCTCGCTGTAGCCGAGGATCGCGGTCAGCAGATTGTTGAAATCGTGCGCGATGCCGCCGGCGAGACGGCCGATCGCTTCCATCTTCTGTGCCTGGACGAATTGCTGCTGGAGCAGTGCGCGGTCGGTGATGTCGCGCGCCACACCCATCACGGCGTTGCAGCCGGCGCCCGTATCTGGCATCGGCACGAGCCATGTTTCGAGCGAGAGCGCGCCTCGAGGCGAATCGAAACGCGATTCGAAGGAATGGCGGCGGCCTGTGTCGAACACCTGACAGAGCTCCCGCCACATTTCGGCAGCTGCTTTGGGCGGAAACACCTCATCGAGTTTGCGGCCGATGGCGTCGGTGCGCACGCCGAAGCGCTCGGCACTCACGGCGTTCGCATATTCGATTTCCGATCGGCGATTCACGATGAAGATCGAATCGTGCGCCGCTTCGGCGAGTGTCCGATACCGCGCTTCGCTCTCGCGGAGCGCCGTCTCGGTCGCCTTGCGCCGCGTGATGTCGCGCTGCACCGCCAGGAACCCGACGCACATGCCGTTCTCGACGATCGGATTCGCTGAACTCTCCACGTGCACCATGGCCCCGTCTTTCGTTTTGTTCACGAACTCGCGGCGGACCACCTGCTGGTTCGCGAGCTGCCGCCAGAACGCGTCGTATTCGTCAGACGACGTCCTGCCGCCCTTCAGCATCCGCGGCGTCGCGCGGCCGACGACCTCGGACGGCGTGTAGCCGTACACCTTCACGAATTCGGGGTTGACGTAATTGAACACGCCCTCGCGATCGGTCGTGAAGATCATTTCACCCGACGCTTCGAGCGCGAGCCGCAGCCGCAGCAGTGCATCGGTCCAAGTGGCTGCCGATGCTGGCGATATCGAGGAGTTCGGCACACAGGAGTCAGTTCAACGGCTGTGCCGTATCGAAGGGCGCCAGAGGAGCACAATCCTGCGCGGGGTTTCTCGATCGCGGCGCGATGCGGCCCGGGACTATTCCGCAGGGTGCGGAATTTTTCCCAGGTGCGTCATGAGAGCGCCGGCCGTTCGAGCTTGAACTTCTCGATGCGATAGCGGATCTGATCGCGGTTCAGGCCGAGCAGCGTCGCCGCCTTGGTCTGGTTCCAGCCGCTTCGCTCGAGCGCCTGCACGACCAGCGAGCGTTCGAGCTGCTCGAGGTCCACGCCCGTCGGGCGGCAACTCCACGCCTTCGGTGAGGCGCGGACCTGCCGACACGACCGGAAACTGATCGGCCGTCAGCTCGTTGCCTTCCGCCAGCAGCATCGCGCGCTCGACGGCGTTGCGCAGTTCGCGGATGTTGCCCGGCCATCCGTACGTCTGCAGCCGCTTCATCGCATCGTCGCGTCAACCCGTGGACGCGCTTCCGGAACTCCGTGTTGTACGAGTCGACGAAATAGTGGACGAGCGCGGGAATGTCTTCGGTGCGCGCGCGCAGCGGCGGCAGGACGATCGGCAGGACGTTCAGGCGGTAGTAGAGATCCTCGCGGAAGCGTCCCTTCTTGACCTCGTCTTCGAGCAGCCGGTTCGTCGCGGCGACGACGCGCACGTCGACGTGGATGTCGGCGATGCCGCCGACGCGCTTGAACGTCTTCTCCTCGAGGAATCGCAGCAGCTTGGCCTGCAGCGCCGGGCGCCATCTCGCCGATTTCGTCGAGGAACACGGTGCCGCCGTCGGCCGATTCGAGCAGGCCGCGCTTCTGCTGACGCGCGTCGGTGAACGCGCCGCGCTCGTGGCCGAAGAGCTCGCTTTCGAGCAGCTGCTCGGGAATCGCCGAGCAGGTGATGTTCATGAACGGGCGCGCGCGCGCGATCGCTCGCGTAGTGAAGCACCTTGGCGGCGAGGTCCTTGCCGGTGCCGCTCTCGCCGGTCAGCAGCACGGTCGACGCCGGGACTCGTCGCCACCTTCTGCAGCAGCGCTTTCGCATCGGCGATCGCCTTGCTCGCGCCGACGATGCGGTCGACGCCGTAGGGCTGCGCCTGGCTCGCTCGGAGCGCGCGCACCTCGCGTCGCAGCCGCGTGGTCTCGAGCGCCTTCTCGACGAGCAGCGCGATTTCGTCGAGGTTGAACGGCTTGTTCGCGTAGTGATACGCGCCGCGCTTCATCGCCTCGACCGCCGTGTCGACGCTCGCGAACGGCGGTCAGCAGGATCACGAGCGTGTCGGCGATCGGCCTCCTTGATCTTCTTCAGCACGTCGAGGCCGTCGCCGTCGGGCAGCTTGTAGTCGAGCAGCACGAGGTCGACGCCTTCCGCGTGTCGCTCGAGCGCGGCCGCGGCGGTCGCGGCCTCGACCACCCGGTACCCGTCGCCCGAGAGACGCTCGCTCAGCGACCAGCGAATCAGCTGCTCGTCGTCGACGACGAGCACGGTGGGCGTCTGCATCGATGCCGCTAGTATACGCGCGCTGCCAGGGTGTGTTCGACGGCGGCCACGAGCGCTTCGAGCTCGAACGGCTTGTTGAGAACGGCGGCTCCGAGGGCCGCGGCCTCGTTGACGATCTCGCGCGTGGCGAACGCCGTCATGACGAGCACGGGCTGCGTCGCCGACCTGGCGCGAATCAGCGACAGGAGCCGCAGGTCGTGCACGTCCGGGAGGTGCAGGTCCAGCAGCACGAGGTCGTACCGGTTCTTCAGCGCGACCTGCGCCGTACGGGCATCGACGGCTTCGGCGACCGCGAAACCGCGGTCGCGCAGCGCTTCGGTGACCGACCACCGCACGAGCCACTCGTCGTCGACCACGAGGATCGACGCCGCGGGTTTCTCCGCAATGGGGGGAATACTTCGCGGTTGCAACAGCGTTGTGGCGGAAGTTTCAGGCATCATGTGAATTCCACGAGAGGAAGTATCAAGAGGCGGGCCAAGCGGACGAGCGACGCTGTTCAGCGGACGGCGAGAGCTTCGGCGACGAGATCGACCATCTGCACCATCTCGAAGGGCTTGCTCACGACGCGATACGCGCCAAGATCGAGCGCGCCTTTCACGAGGTCCGCGTTGCCGTGCGCCGTCATCATGATCACGGGCGGCGGCACGTCGCTGTGCCGGATCGCGGTGAGGAGACCGAGGTCGTTCGAATCGGGCAGGCGGTAGTCGAGCACAACCGCGTCCGGACCGCCGTCTTCGGCGAGCGCGCGGCGCGCGGACGCCGCGTCGGCCGCTTCAGTCACACGATATCCCTTGGCCTCGAGCGCCTCTCGCAGGGCCCACCGAATCAGCCACTCGTCGTCGACGACGAGCACATGGGAAATAGGGGGAATATTCACCATGGTGAGGAAAAACCCCCGGCTGTACGGCCATATTGCGGCATTCATGCGTTGAGTAATCAAGAATCACGCCCGGCGGAGCGTGAGCAGCGCGGTCGTGCCGCCGCTCGGCGGACACTCGATCGTGAGGGAGCCACCCTGCGCCTCCGCGAAGCGGCGTGCCGTGGAGAGACCCAGGCCCGTGCCGCGCGACTTGGTGGTGAAGAACGGCGTGAAGAGCTTCTCGCGAACCTCGGGCGGAATGCCAGGGCCGCTATCCGCGATTGTGATCGCACAAGTGTCCCGTGAGGCGGAGACCGAAATGCGCACACTGCCTGCGCCTTGAATCGCGTGCACGGCATTCAGCAACAGGTTCTGCAGGATCAGTTTCAGCAGCTCCGGGTCGGCGTTCACGGCGGGCGACTCGCCGCTCGTATCGATGGTCACCTCGTGCGCGCTCGGATCCTGCCGCACGAAGCCGACGACGGTAGCCAGGATCGGCAGCGGATCGACCGGCGCGATGTGCGGCTGCGGCGGACGCGCGAAGAGCAGCAGGTCCTTCATCAGCTCGTTCAAGGCGTCGATGCGCGAAACGATCTCCTTGATCACCGCGCCGTCGCGGCTGCCGGCCGGCAGGCGGCTGCCGATGATCTGCACCGCGCCGCGAATGCCGGTGAGCGGATTCTTCACCTCGTGCGCGACGACCGCCGCCATCTCGCCGAGCCGGGTCAACGCAGCCTGCTCGCGCAGCTGCGACTCGAGCTGCACGCGCGCGGTCAGGTCGTGCAGGATGCCGGTGAATTTCGTCTCACCCTCGATCTCCATTTCGCCCACGGACAAGTGAACCGGGAACGTCGAGCCGTCTTTCCGGCGGCCGGTGACTTCGCGGCCGATCCCGATAATCCGCTTCTCGTGCGTCGTGAGATAGCGGTGGATGTACGCGTCGTGTTCGCTGTGATAGGGCTGCGGCATCAGCATGTTGACGTTCTGCCCGATCACTTCCTGCGCCGCGAAGCCGAACAGGCGCTCGGCCGCGTGGTTGAATGCCTCAACGCGGCCACGGGCGTCGATTACGAGGATGGCATCGACGGCCGAGTCGATGATCGACTGATAGCGCCGCTCGCTGCCGCGGAGCGCCGCCTCCACGCGCTTGGCTTCGGTGATATCGCGGGCGATCGCAGACGCACCGACCACGGTGCCGGTGTCGTCGAGAATCGCCGAGATGGTGAGTGAGACGTTGACCCGCCGGCCGTCGCGTGCGAGGCGAACTGTGTCGTGTGACCCGACGCGGCGGCCTGTACTGATCTCGTCCATAATTTGGCGCAGTTCCTCGCGACACTCGTCCGGTACGATCAACGAGATCGGCTGCCCCACCGCTTCGGTTGCGCTGTAGCCGTACATGCGCGCCGCGCCACCATTCCACGAGACGATGGTGCCGTCCAGTTCCTTCCCGATAATCGCGTCGTCGGACGACTCCACGATCGCGCGGAGGACGCTCAATTCGTCGTCGGATTTGAAGCGCCGGCGATTGGCCATCAGTAGCTGCATCATACCGGCAATATCGTGGGTACGAAACGTGCTTCGTCTATGGATACACGAGGGATCACATGCGCGAGCACACCGAACCTCCGTCGCAGTACACGTGGATTGTGTACGCCGTCGCGATCACGATCGTCGGCGGCATCATGGGCTACATTCTCGGAACGCAGCCGGGTCAATCGGCATCGTCGACTGCCGCCGCTGCGGTGGCGTCGTCTTCGATCGTCAACGAGTCGGAGCTTCGCGCCTATCGCGACATCCTGGCGCGAGATACCCAGGAATCTGGACGCCGCCGTGAAGGCCGGCAACCTGGTGTACGACGCACAGAGGTACGTCGAAGCCATTGGCTTCTATCAACAGGCGTTCGCGCTCAACCCGACGGACATCAACGTGAGCACCGATCTCGGCACCGCGCTGTGGTACTCCGGGCGCGCGGACGAAGCGCTCGCTCAATACGACAAATCGCTGGCTCTTAACCCGACGCACGCGCAAACGCTCTTCAACGTCGGCATCGTGCGCGCGGACGGAAAAGGCGACAACGCCGGCGCTGTCGCCGCGTGGGAGCAACTTCTGAAGGCGAATCCTGAATACCCCGCCGCCGCTCGCGTCAACACGATGATGGCCGCCGCCCGCCAGAAGCTCGCCGTTACGCCGTAAGGGCGATGTCGAGCCGGCCGGCGATCCGCCGGGCCTGCTCCCGGGCATCGGCGACACAGTCGGCGATGCCGGTGCCTCGGAAGCCGGACGCACTGACCGCAAGGCCCGGATGCGCGCCGAGCATCCGATCGATATGTGCCATCAGATGGCTGTGGCCGACCTCGAGCTGCGGGGTCACGTTCGGCCACCGGTAAATGCGCGTAATCTCGGGCTCGCCGGTTGCGCCGACGAGCGCGGCGACATCGCGTTGCACCGACGCGGCAATATCGGCGTCGCTGCGGCGGATCGCGTCAGGGTCCGCGGTGCCGCCGACGTAGGCGCGCAGCAGCACGCGATCGTCTGGCGCGCGGCTCGACCACTTCGACGACACCCAGCTCAAGGCGCGGATGCTCAAGCCTTCGGTGCGCGGAACGACGAGCCCCGCGCCATTCAGGGAATGCCGGACGGCCGACCGACGGTAGCCGAGCGCCACCGTGGCGACCGACGACGATCGAATGCGCGCACAGAGAAAGGAGAGCTGCGGGTCGATGGAGCGCAGCAGTTTCGACGTGGCCGCCGGCGGCGTCGCCAGCATCACGCAGTTCGCCGCGATCCGCGATCCGTCGCGTGTCTTGATCAGATAGCCGCTTGGACTTTCAAAGATGCTGTCGATGGTCACGCCCGTACGGATGGACCCTGGGCGGATTCCTCGATAGCAGCGTGTCGGTCAGCTCGCTCATCCCAGAGGGCAGCGCCACAAACGGGCTCGCCGATGCCGCGCCTGCTTTGGCCTGGCGGCGCTTGGCACGAAGCCCCGCGATCACGCTGCCGTAGGTCGACTCGAGATCGAGAAAACGCGGGAACGCCGCGCGCATCGATAGCCGCGCCGGATCGCCGCCGTGGATGCCCGCGAGCAGCGGCTCGGCGAGGTAGTCCACCGCTTCGCGGCCAAAGCGCCGCTCCATGAACGAGGCGATCGACTCGTCGTCGGAGCCGGCGCCTCGCGATACGAAGGCTTCGGCTGCCATCCGCAGCTTGCCCCGCCACGAAAATGCGCGCGTCGTCACAAACGGCCACCACCGGGTCGGGATGCCCAGCACGGCGGATTCCGGCAGTTCACGCAGCTGGCCGTTCCGTACGACGAACGTTGCGCGGCTGCTTTGCGGACGCAGGCGCGTCGACAGCCCCAGTTCGCGACAGAGTTCGAGGGCCGCAGGTTTAAGTGTGAGCAACGCATCGGGGCCGGCGTCGATCGTGTAGCCGTCGACGCGTTCTGTGCGGACCACGCCGCCGCAGGTCGGCGCGCGCTCGAGGAGGACGAAGGAGAGACCGCGAGCCTGCAGCTCGTACGCGGCGGCAAGGCCGCTGATGCCGCCGCCGATGATCGCAACGGTGGGGCGCATCACAGTCTGAACAGGCGGACGAGAGCGTCGACCGCAGGCTGCGAGCCGTGGACCGACAGGCCGTGCTCGGCGACGCCGGCGATCGCGCGCGTAATATCGGCCGTGATCGCCTCGACCGACTCGCGTTGATCGTCGGTCAGGCCGCGAAGCTTCTTGTTCAAGCGCTGAAGCTCGGCGCGGCGAATCGACTCGAATCGCTCGCGCAGCGCCGCACCAACCGTCAGTCCGCTCATGCGTGAGACAGGGGCAAAGCGGGTGCCACCCTCGCCATGTCGCGACGCTCGCCGGAACAACATGCGTGACCGTCGTCGCCGCAGTGCGCGGCGGCCGGTTCGGCGCGGTCCAACCCCATGATGGCGTTGGCGGCGGCGGCGATCTGGTCGAGCGTCGCGCTCGGAAAACGCCGCTGCAGGATGGATTCGAGTTGTTGACGATCGATCATGGCGCCTCCCAGGTGCGGTAACTAGTCCCCGGCGGTGCGGAAAAATCCGCAGTTCAGACCCAATCGAATCGCACGCACATGCCGCCCACAAACAGCGCGAGCCCGACCAGGCCGATGACCAGGCCCACCGGCAGCATGATCAACGTGACACCGAGGGCGAGGCCCACCACCATCAGGACGAATCCGATGATGATGGCGGCGATGTGCTCGAAAGCGCCGATCACGGTTCGCAGGGTGATGAACTGAGACATGGCTTCTCCTTCATTACGCGGCCGGACGCAGCCGCCGCCTGAACATGGGGCTCGCAACCTTGCGTGCGAGCCACCGATACATTTCGTACACGTAGAACCCCGGCGATCGCTTCACGAGGAGCGCCGCATCGTCGGGATTCACCACGAGGCTCACCTCGATGTTCGGCGCGGCGCCGATCGGCAGCCAGTGCCGTTTGCAGGCGTTGTACAGGTGCGCCATCACGCGGCGCATGTCGTCGTACGCCGGCGGCTGCCAGTCGGCGAGGTCTGAGCCAATCGTGGGACGGAACACGCAGACGATCGGCACCGCGCCGAGCGCCGCGATGCGATCGATTGCGATCAGCGTCTGGCCGATCGGCTCGATCCCCGCGATGACCTCGCCCGAAACGGCGCCGCGCGGCATCAGGCTGGCGCAGTCCTGCATTGCGGCGAAGTAGAGCGACTGGCCATGCACGAGCGCCTTGCCGGGGCAAATCGCCGCGAACCATGCCGGATCGTTCAGCTCGACGCAGAACGACAGATGGTCGACACCGGCGGCGATGAGGCCGTCGTACTTCCTAAATTCCGCCTCGGGCGCCAGCTGCACGCCGACGAGGAGCCCGACGCGCTCTTTGATCGCCTTGACATACGGCGTGATGAAGTCGAGCCCGCGCGAACCCTGAAAGCCGCCATTCAAATGCACGAACGTGACGCCGGACTGTTCTTTCGCGGCCCAGCACGTTTCCACCACGTCGTCGATCGCTTTCACTGCCGATTCGTTGGCGCCCACGTTCTGGCCGGTCGTGCAGAACCGGCACTGCAGCGCCGACGATGCTTTCCAGAAGGCGCAGACCGGGTTCGCGTAGATCGCCAGGTAGGTGCCCTGCAGCACGCCGATGCGATTCATCGGCACGCCGGTCGACGTCTCCCAGGCATACCAGGACGGCCGCGCGGGAATCCGGACCGGATACCGCGCGTTCGAACGGGCGTCGACAAGGTGGTAACCGTCCGCGTCCGCTGCCAGCGCATACGGCGAGCGCTTCGCAAACGGCTCGTCGACCGGCACGTTGATCCATATCTCTTTTTTCAACGCTGACCGCGTCGGAATCGCGAGCTCGAAGCCGGAGCCAAGGCCGGCGCGCGTTCGCGACACACCGCGCCCGCCTGCCAGCACCGCGTCTTCGCGAACGACCATGCCGTGGCAGAACAGATCGATCTCCAACTCGCACGCGTTGAGCGCCATTTGTGGCTCGACGTGCGCAAGTCGAATGCCACGCGCTTTCACGCGCAGATATGTGCGTCGTTCGGACCGGTGCCGGATTTCCGGCAGTTATGGCCTTCGCGTGGGAACACTGCTGCCGATTTTCCGGTCAGCACGCGTGTTGCAGCGGGAGCTCGCGGAGGAACCGCATGACAGCCCGGTGGATCACAGTCGACGGCAACGACGCGTGCGCAGCCGTCGCGTACCAAATGAGCGATGTGATCGCGATTTATCCGATCACGCCGTCTTCAGGGATGGCGGAAGCGGCAGACGCCTGGTCGGCCGCGCACCGGCCGAACCTGTGGGGCGCCGTGCCGTCGGTGATCGAGATGCAGAGCGAGGGCGGCGCTGCCGGCGCGGTACACGGCGCGCTGCAGGCCGGGGGGCTGGCGACCACGTTCACGGCGAGTCAGGGCCTGCTGCTCATGATTCCGAACATGTTCAAGATCGCGGGCGAGCTCACGCCTGCGGTGTTTCACGTCGCGGCGCGCGCGGTCGCCACGCACGCGCTGTCGATTTTCGGCGATCACAGCGACGTCATGGCTGTGCGGTCGACCGGCTTCGCCCTGCTCTCGTCGGCGTCGGTGCAGGAGGCGCAGGACTTCGCCGCCATCGCGCACGCGGCCACCCTCGAGGCGCGTGTGCCTTTCGTGCATTTTTTCGACGGCTTCCGCACGTCGCACGAGCTCCAGAAGATCGCGGCGCTCGAGCAGGCGCATCTCCGCACGCTCGTCGATGAGCCCTCAGTTGGCGCGCACCGGGCGCGTGGGCTCACGCCGGAGCATCCGGTCGTGCGAGGCACCGCGCAGAACCCGGATGTGTTCTTCCAGAACCGCGAAGCGGGCAACCGCTTCTACCTCGCCGCCCCCGAAATCGTGCAGCGGGCGATGGACCGGTTCGCCGCGATCACCGGACGCGCGCATCGGCTGTTCGAGTACCACGGCGCGCCCGACGCCGAGCGCGTGATCGTGATCATGGGATCGGGTGCCGAAACCGTCCGAGCCACGATCGACGCGCTCTCAAGAGACGCGCGGCTTGGGGTCCTCACCGTCAAGCTGTATCGGCCGTTCAGCGTCGCCGACTTCATGGCCGCTCTGCCATCGACAGCGAAGAAAATCGCGGTCCTCGATCGGACGAAGGAGCCGGGCGCGATTGGCGAGCCGCTCTATCAGGACGTCGTCACCGCCCTGAGTGAAGCGCGAGCCGACGCTCGCCCGGTTGTCATCGGCGGCCGCTACGGCCTCGGCTCGAAGGAATTCACGCCGGCCATGGTGAAAGCGGTCTTCGACGAGCTCGATCGCCCGTTACCGCGCCGCCATTTCACGGTCGGCATCGTGGACGATGTTACTGGGCTGTCGTTGAAGGTGGACGAGCGGTTCGAAGTCGAGCCCGCCGGCTCGGTCCGCGCGGTGTTCTACGGCCTCGGCGCCGACGGTACCGTCGGGGCGAACAAGAACTCGATCAAGATCATCGGCGAGGAAACCGACAACTGGGCACAGGGTTATTTCGTGTACGACTCGAAGAAGTCGGGCGCGTCGACGATTTCGCATCTGCGCTTCGGCCCGACGCCAATCCGCGCGCCTTATCTCATCACCAAGGCCTCGTTTGTCGGATGCCACCAGTACAACTTCCTCGAACGCTACGACGTGCTCAAGGCGGCCGAACCCGGTGGAGTGTTTCTCCTCAATGCGCCGTTCGGTCCCGACGACATCTGGGACGAGCTGCCGTTCGAAGTGCAGGACGAGATCGTCGACAAGCGGCTTCGCTTCTTCGTGATCGACGCGTACGAGGTGGCGCAGAGCACCGGCATGGGCACGCGCATCAACACGATCATGCAGACGTGCTTCTTCGCGATCTCGGGGGTTTTGCCGCGGGCGCAGGCGATCGTCGAGATCAAGCACGCGATCGAGAAGACGTACAGCAAGCGTGGTGACGCGGTGGTCCGGCGCAACTTCGAGGCCGTGGACGCCACGCTCGCCCGGCTGTTCGAGGTTACCGTCCCGTCGGCGCCAACTGCCGTGCGGCACATGCCGCCGCTCGTACCCGACGATGCGCCCGGTTTCGTGAAGCGCGTCACGGCGGTGATGCTGGCCGATCAGGGGGATCGGCTGCCCGTCAGCGCATTTCCGATCGACGGAACGTGGCCGACCGGTACGGCGAAGTGGGAAAAGCGCAACATCGCCGCCGAAATACCGGTGTGGGACGCGCAGCTGTGCATCCAGTGCAACAAGTGCGCACTCGTCTGCCCGCACGCAGCGATCCGCGTGAAGGTGTATCCGGCGGCCACGCTGGCCGATGCGCCGTCGACGTTCAAGCACGTGCCCTTCAGGAGCAGCGACCTGCCCGGCGAGTACACCGTCCAGGTCGCGCCGGCAGACTGCACGGGCTGCGCGCTGTGCGTGATGATGTGTCCCGCGAAGGACAAGCAGCATCCGGAACACCGCGCGATCGACATGGCGCCGCAGCTGCCGCTCCGCGACGCCGAGTCCGCAAACTACGACGTTCTTCCTCGACCTGCCGGAAGTCGATCGCGCGCGCGTGAAACCCGACGTGAAGAACACGCAGTTCCTCGAGCCGCTCTTCGAGTACTCCGGGGCGTGCGCCGGGTGCGGTGAAACGCCTTACCTGAAACTCATGACCCAGCTGTTCGGCGACCGCGTCGTGGTCGCGAATGCGACCGGCTGCTCGTCAATCTACGGAGGTAATCTACCGACAACGCCGTACACGACCAATCGGGACGGCCGCGGACCGGCCTGGTCGAACTCGCTCTTCGAGGACAACGCGGAATTCGGCCTCGGCATGCGGCTGTCGATCGATCAGCACGTCGTCCGCGCTCACGCTCTGCTCGATCGCCTCGCGCCGTCGCTTTCCGCCGAGCTCGTCGGGGCGATCCGGACCGCGGACCAGAGCAGTGAAGCCGGCATCGCGGCGCAGCGCGTCCGTGTGGCCGAGGCGAAGCGCGTCGCCGGCGCAGACGCGCCGACGCTCGACTACCTGGTGAAGAAAACCGTCTGGATCGTCGGCGGCGACGGCTGGGCGTACGACATCGGCTACGGCGGTCTCGATCACGTGCTGGCGAGCGGCGCAAACGTGAACGTGCTCGTTCTGGACACAGAGGTGTACTCGAACACCGGCGGTCAGCAGTCGAAGTCGACGCCGACGGCCGCGTCGGCGAAATTCGCGGCAGCGGGGAAGAACGGTGCCAAGAAAGATCTTGGGCTGATGGCCATGTCCTACGGCCATGTGTACGTGGCGCAGGTTGCATTTGGTTCGAAGGACGCGCAGACGGTGAAGGCGTTTCTCGAAGCAGAGGCGTACGAAGGACCGTCGCTCATCATCGCTTACAGCCACTGCATCGCGCATGGGTACGACCTCGCGCACGGCTTGGAGCACCAGCACCTCGCGACCGACAGCGGCTACTGGCCGCTGTACCGGTTCGACCCCCGCCGCGAGGCGCTCGGCCAGCCGCCGCTCGTGCTCGACTCGCCGCCGCCGACCGCCGACGTCGGCAAGCTGATGGCGGTCGAAGCGCGGTTCCAGCTGACCGATCAGCAGGACCACACGCATTACGAAGTCCTGATCGACCAGGCGCGCCGCCAGATCAAGAAGCGAGTGGCGCTCTACGACGAAATCGCGCACCGCGCCGCCGTGTTTCCGGCAGCCGGCCACTGACAGAGCGCCGGCATTCCGGCGTTCGAGGTGGTCGAAGCGTTGGTCACGCCGGATTTCGCAGGCCACGCGCGGCACGTCTTCTGCGTCAGAACTGAGAACTGAGAACTGAGGAGTTGCGGAAATGGGCGGTTTGGGAAGTTCGCAGTTCTGAGTTCTGAGTTTTCAGTTCTCAGTTCTCAGTTCTGAAAGCGAGGCAGTCATGATTGCTCTCAAGAAGATCCTCGTCGCGACCGATTTCAGCGAGCCGTCGGAAGCCGCGCTCGCCTACGGCCGCGAGCTCGCGCGCAGCTTCGGCGCGGCGCTGACGGTCGTCCACGTGGTCGAAAACGTGCTGTCGCGCTCGTACGGCATCGACGGCGGCGCGATGATGATCGACCCCGAGCTGCAGCGACAGATCGAAGCCGCCGCGCTGGAGCACATCGAACGGAACATCTTCGAAGAAGACCGCAAGGTGCTCAAGGCAGCCGGCGTCGTGCTCGTGTCGAACGCGCCCGCCGAGGCGATCGTCAACTTCGCGCGGCAGTCGAACATCGATCTGATCGTGATGGGCACGCACGGTCGCGGCGGCGTGGCGCACCTCGTGATGGGCAGCGTATCCGAACGGGTCGTCCGGACGGCGCCGTGCCCGGTGCTCACCGTCCGGCATCCAGAACACGAATTCGTGCTGCCCGACGCGCTCGTCGCGGTGGCAAGGGCGTGACGTGCGCGTAGCGAGCCCTTCGCTCGCCTCGGTGGAAGACGTGACCGACCGGGCCGTGCTGCGAGACGGTTCGGTCGTTCTGCTTCGGCTCGCCGGCCCCGCCGATCACGCAGTGCTCGCGCGCTTTTTCCATGGCCTCTCGCTCGAGTCGCTCCGCCGCCGCTTCTTCGGGCTGGCCGAACCGAGCGACAAGATTCTCGACAGCTTCTGCATCTCATCCGACCCCGCGGAGTCCGCGACGCTCCTCGCACTTCGAGAAATCGACGGCGAGCTCCGCCCGATCGCCGTCGGCTCGTATTTCAAGACCAGCGCATCGACTGCAGAAGTTGCCTTCGCGGTCGACGACCGCTTTCAGGGCAAAGGCCTCGGCACGGTCCTGCTCGAACGCCTCGCGGGCTTCGCCGTCGCGCACGGCCTCAAGCGGTTCGAGGCGATGACGATGTCGGACAACGCGGCGATGCTCGATGTGTTCCACGAATCGGGCTTCGAGATTCATTCGAAGGCCGACCACGGCTGCATCAACGTGCAGCTGTCGCTCGACGCCACGAGCCGCGCCACAGCGGCCGCCGAGCGGCGCGATGCGGTCGCGACCGCCGCGTCGCTGCGGCCTCTCTTCGAGCCGGCATCAGTCGCCGTCGTAGGCGCGTCGCGTAAGGAAGGCAGCATTGGCCGTCGCGTGCTGCACGCGCTCGTTGCGGGAGGGTTCAAAGGGCCGATTTACGCCGTGAACCCGCAGGCCGACGAGATCGACGGACTGCGATGTTTTCACTCGATGGCGGAGACACCGCGCGGCGTGGATCTCGTCGTCGTCGCGGTGCCCAGCCGGCTCGTGCTGCAGGTCGTCGACGAGTGCGCGGCAGCCGGAGCCCGGTCGCTCGTGGTGATCACCGCGGGTTTCGCGGAAAGCGGCGAGGACGGACGCGTGCTCCAGCAGCGGCTGGTCGATAAAGTGCGCGGCCACGGCTTGCGCATGGTCGGGCCCAACTGCATGGGCCTGTTGAACACCAACCCCGACATCAACCTGAACGCGTCGTTTTCGCCGATCGTGCCGCCGCCAGGCCGCGTAGCGTTTTCCTCGCAAAGCGGCGCGCTCGGCATGGCGATCCTGAATCTCGCGCGCGAGCGAGCCGTTGGGCTGTCGACGTTCGTCAGCGTCGGCAACAAGGCCGATGTCTCGGGAAACGATCTGCTTCAGTATTGGGAGGCTGATCCCCACACGTCGGTGATCTTGCTGTATCTCGAGTCGTTCGGAAACCCGCGCCGGTTCGCAAGGCTCGCGCGGAGAATCGGCCGCACCAAGCCGATCGTTGTCGTGAAAGCAGGACGCACCGGTGCTGGCTCGCGCGCAGCCGGCAGCCATACGGCGGCGCTGGCGGCAAGCGATGCCGCCGTCGACGCGATCTTCCATCAATCGGGCGTCGTACGCGCGGACACGATCGACGAGATGTTCGACATCGCCGCGTGTCTCGAAGCACAGCCGCTCCCCGCCGGCCGCCGCGTGGCGATCGTGACCAACGCCGGCGGACCCGGGATCCTCGCGGTCGACGCGTGTGAAGCGGCGGGATTGCGCGTCGCGCCCTTCGGCGAGCAGACACGCGCGCGGTTTGCCGAGTTCCTGCCGACCGAAGCCAGCGTTGGCAACCCGGTCGACATGATCGCGTCGGCCGGACCGGTGGAGTACCGGCACGCGGTCGAGGCTGCGTTGACCGCGGAAGAGACTGACGCGCTCATCGTCATCTACACACCGGTCGATCCGCTGACCAGCGGCGAAACGCTGCACGCCATTTGCGACGGCATCGTCGCCGGACGAGCCGCCGGCGGCGCCGGTAAACCGATCCTCTCGTGCGTGATGGCTGGCACCGGTCGACCGCAACCGCTCGCGGCCGGTTCCGAACACATTCCGGCGTTCGTGTTTCCGGAGAACGCCGCGCGGGCGCTCGCAAGGGTTGCGACCTACGCCGACTGGCGGCGTCAGACGCCAGGCCTGCTCTGGAGTTTCGAGGACATCCGTGCCGACGATGCGCGCGACGCATGCAGCAAAGCGGTGCGCGACTCGGGCGACGGCTGGTTGACACAGAATGAAATCCGCGCCGTGCTCGGTGCGTATGGCTTGCCGATGGCCGCCGGAACGATCGCGCGCACCGCCGACGAAGCGGCGGCGCTCGCCCACGTGATCGGTTTTCCCGTCGTGGCCAAACTCGCATCGACGAGCGTCCAGCACAAAACCGAAGCCGGCGCCGTCCGCCTCAACCTGACCAGCGACTCGCTCGTCCGCCGGGCGTTCAGCGACATCATGGCCGCGGCGCGGAAGCTCGCGCCAGCCGACGAGATCGATGGCGTCCTCATTCAATCGATGATCGAGGGCGGCGTCGAAACGATGATCGGCGTTTCGGACGATCCGTCTTTTGGCCCACTCGTCGCATTCGGGCTCGGCGGGATTCACGTCGAAGTGCTGAAGGACGTCGGCTTCCGCGTGGCGCCGCTGACGGATCGCGACGCCGGCGAGCTCCTTCACGGCATCCGCGGACTGCCGTTGTTGCAGGGTTACCGCGGCCACCCGCCGGCGGATATCGACGCGCTCCGCGAGCTGCTGCTCCGCGTCTCGCAGCTTGCTGTCGACGTACCGGACATCGAAGAGCTCGATCTCAACCCGGTCATCGCGCTGCCGCCGGGCCATGGGTGCCGGATCGTCGACGCGCGCATCAAAGTGCGAGGGAGGCGGCAGGGATGACGGAACCCACGTTCGGACCGGCGCGTCCGCCGGCCGATTTCGACCGGCGGACGTTCCTCGACGCGCTGCTCGCTGTCGGCTTCGTGTCGACGGCCGTCGCGATCGCGTATCCGGTATCGCGTTCCTGATTCCGCCCGCCAGCGGCGAGCCGGCGACGGCCAGCGTCGCCGCCGGCAAGGTCGGCGCGCTGCCGCCCAATTCCGCGCGCGATTTTCAAGTTCGGCAGCCGTCCGGGCATGCGTCGTCCGCACGACCGACGGCGACGTCCGCGCCTTCAGCGCCGTGTGCACGCATCTCGATTGCACGGTCCAGTTCAAGCCGGACACGTCGCAACTCTGGTGCGCCTGCCACAACGGCACGTACGACCTGGGCGGCAATGTCGTGTCTGGCCCGCCGCCGCGGGCCTCGAACAGTTCGTCGTCAACCTCCGCGGGGAGCGGGCGACGAGAGAGATCGTCGTGTCGAGCGCATGACGGAGCGATCGACTGGTGTGGATTCGTCGACTGGCTGGACGATCGGTCGACCTGAGCGACGTCGGCACTTCGTCGCCGAGAAAGGGCGTGCCGATCCACACGCAGGAGGTCTGGTACTACCTCGGCGGGATGACGCTGTTCCTCTTCGCGGTCCAGGTGTTCACCGGCATCCTGCTGCTGCTCTACTACCGTCCGAGCGCGACGGAAGCGTACGAGAGCGTCCAGTTCATCGTCACGCAGGTGCAGTTCGGCTGGCTGATTCGCAACGTCCACAGCTGGTCGGCCAACCTGCTGATCGCGCTCGCGTTCGCGCATTTCTTCAGCGTCTTCTTGCTCAAGTCGTACCGGCAAGCCGCGCGAGCTCACCTGGATCAGCGGCATCCTGCTGCTCTTCCTGATGCTCGGCTTCGGCTTCAGCGGCTACCTGCTGCCGTGGAACGAGCTGTCGTTCTTCGCGACGAAGGTCGGGACGGGGATCGCCGGCGCGGTGCCGCTCGTCGGCCACTTCATCGCTGCGGCTGCTGCGCGGCGGCGACGACGTCACCGGCGCGACGCTGTCGAGGTTCTACGGTCTGCACGTCGCGATGCTGCCGGCGATCACCACCGCGCTCGTCGCGCTGCACCTGCTGTTCGTCCAGCGTCAGGGCATGAGCGTGCCGCTTCGATCGAACGGAAGCAGGGCATCCAGGCGAGCGGCTGCCGCAGATGCCGTTCTTTCCGAACTACATCCTGCGCGACGTGCTCGCGTGGTACGTCGTCGCTCGCGGTGCTCGCGGCGCTGGCCGCGTTCTACCCGTGGGAGCTCGGGCACGAAGGCCGATCCGTTCGCCGTCGTGCCGCCGGGCATCAGGCCCGAATGGTATTTCCTCGCGATGTTCCACACGCTGAAGCTGCTGCCGAGCCACATCCTCGGGTTCGAAGGCGAACGCGTCGGCGTGGTCGCGTTCGGCATTGCCGCGCTTTTGCTCGTGCTGGTGCCGTTCCTCGATCGGCGCGCCAGCCGCGGCGAACCGAGCCGGCTGTTCACGGTGCTCGGCGTCGATCGGACTCGTGTACCTGGTGTCGTTCACGATCATCGGCCATTATGCGAAGTAGGTGCGCGATGCAACGGCTCCTCCTGCGCGGCGCGTTCCCGGCTGCATGGTGGGCCGGCGCGTTGCTGCTCGCGGCGACAACGTCCGCCGCCCAATCGCCTCCCGCGGCGAACACGTGCGTCACCTGCCACTCGACGCAGGCAGACGTGCGCATCGCGACGCCGGCGGCGCTCTTCAAGCGGGCCGACGTTCATCGCGAGAGCGGCTTCGCGTGCGCCGACTGCCACGGCGGCGATCCCACAGCCGACGACAAGGCGCGCGCACACGATGTCGCAAAGCTCTTCAAGGGCAAACCGCAAGGGGCAGGCGATTGTCGAGACGTGCGCGCGGTGCCACAGCGACGCGACGTTCATGCGTAGATTCGCGCCGCACCAGCGCGTGGACCAGGCGACCGAGTACGCCGCGAGCACTCACGGAAAACAGCTCGCGCAAGGTGACCCGAACGTCGCGACGTGCGCGAGCTGCCACGGCGCTGCACGGCGTCAGGAAGGTGAACGATGCGAAGTCGCCGGTGTTTCCAACCAACGTTGCGAACACGTGCGGCTCGTGCCACGCCGACTCGAAGCGGATGGCGCACTACACGCTTCCGGACGGATCGCCGCTGCCGACGCGCCAGCTCGCTGATTACGAGAAGAGCGTCCACTACGCGGCGCTCACAAAGGGCACGATCTCTCCGCGCCGACGTGCAACGACTGTCACGGCAATCATGGTGCGGCGCCGCCCGGCGTCGGTGCGGTTGCCAACGTATGCGGCACGTGCCACGCGGTGTTCGCGCAGAAGTTCAACACGAGCGTCCACAAGGAGCTCTTCGACAAGGGCTGCGTCGAGTGCCACAGCAATCACGCCGTGCTGAAGCCGAGCGACGACATGCTCGGCGTCTCCGGCCACGGCGTCTGCGCGACGTGCCACGACGCGGCCGACAAAACCGACAAGGGTGCGTTGGCCGCCGTGGCGATGCGCGGCGACATCGAGCGGCTGAAGACCGGCATCGAACAGACCGGCTCGCTCATCGCGCGTGTGAAGAACGCCGGCATCGAGGTGAGCGACCAGCAGCTCGCCTTGAGAGAAGCGGGCGACGAAGCTCACGCTCGCGCGCACCGAAATGCACGCGTTCGCGCCGGCGCAGCTGACGCCGATTGTGGCCGACGGCGTGGCGCTCGTCGCGGCAGCCGACCGCGCCGGACAGCAAGGCGTCGGCGAGCTGCGCTTCCGCCGCCGCGGCCTGTTCGTTTCGCTGATCGCTATTCTGCTCGTCGTCGTCGCACTCGGCCTGAAGGTCCGTCAGATCGATCGGCGCGGCCATGATGAACGGCAGTTCGCCGAACATTGAGTCGCGCATCGGCGACATCGAGCGCGCCGTTCACGCGCTCGAAGCGCGCCTGAACGCGTTCGAGAAGCACGCGGCCGTCGCCGCCGTGCCGCTGGCTGCCAGCGTTCCATCCGACGAGTTGGCGCACGGCCGCGAATCTCAGGACGATGCCGTCGCGATCCTGACGTTCGTCGGCCGCACGATCGTGGCGCTTGGCGGCGCCTATCTGCTTCGGGCGCTCACCGACGCCCACGTTCTTCCGACACCGGTCGGCCTCGGCCTGGGGTTCGTGTACGCATCAGCATGGCTCGTCGCCGCCGACGGCAGCGCTGCTGCGGGGCGACGGTTGAGCGCGATCTTCTTCGGTGCGACGACGACCGTCATCGCGCTCCCGCTTGTATTCGAGGCGACCACGCGGTTCGCGGTTGTGCGCGGCATCTCGGGCAGCGTGATGCTGACCGTCATTTCTCTCGCGGTTCTTGCGGTCGCGGTCCGCCGACGCCTTCACGCGCTCGCGTGGATCATCATGTGCGGCACTGTGGCTACGAGCCTCGCGATCACTGCCGCGAACGGATTCGTGCTGCCGTTCGCTGTGGTCGACATCGGGCTGGGTCTCGTCACGCTGTGGATCGGCTACACGGCTGACTGGGTATGGCTGCGGTGGCTGCCGGCATTCGTCGCGGACATCGCCGTCCTCACGCTCGCCTCTGCTGCATCGAGTCGATCAATCGCGGCGCCACCTTGGCAAATCGTATCGATTCAGTTGATCTTATTCGCCGGTTATCTATCGAGCATCGGCGTCCGTACGCTTGTGCGAGGCCGAGAGATCAACCTCTTCGAAGCATCGCAGGGCCTCGTTGCGCTCGCAATCGGGTTCGGAGGCGCTGTGTATGTCGCGCAGACGACCGGCTCGGGCGAGAGTCTCGTCACGGCAATCGGTCTGCTCTGCGGAGCGGCCGCGTACGGCGTGGCATTCGCGTTCGTCGCACGGCGCCAGGGGCTTCGCCGCAACTTCTACTTCTACACGTCAATCGCGCTGGTTCTCGTGCTCGCGTCCACGACGACGTGGAACGAATCCGGAGCGCTGGTGTGGGCCGCGCTCGCCGTGCTCACATCGTGGGCCGTCCGGCGCACCGGCCACTTCACTCTGTCGTTGCACGGCGCGATCTACATCGTCGCCGCGGCGATCGGATCAGGGCTCGTTGCCACCTGGACGATCGCGATCGCGGGCACGCCGACAGGGTCGGCGTTCCGACCGACCATGCTGGCTGTTTTCGCCGCGGCCTGCGCGTGCTGGGCGGCACCTTCCGCCGGTTCGGCCCGGCCGGTAATGCGATTGCCGCGGCTGGCGATCGCGCTGCTGCTCGCATGGTCTGCCGCGGCAGCGATTGTGACGATGGCATTCACGATGACGCGCGATCCGGGAGTGATCGCCACAGTACGCACCGCAGCGCTCGTCTCTGCCGTCGTCGCTGCGGCGGCAATCGGCCGGTACCCGCGATTCGTGGAAGCCGGGTGGCTGGTCTACCCGCTGCTCGCCGCAGGCGCCGTGAAGCTCGTGGCCGACGACTTGACCCACTCGCGACCGGCGACGCTTTTCGTCGCGCTCGGCGTATACGGTGCCGCATTGATCGCGGCACCGCGAATTGCGCGGCGGCGCACGCCGTCGGTCGAACGAGAGCATCGCGCCGAAACAACGTAGCGGCCGCCTTCAGGCGGACGTTGGGATTGACCGTCAGGACATCAGCGGAACGGCGCTGCGATAAATCCCAGCGCTCGTCCGCATCAAAACGCCGTCAGCCTCTAGCTGGCGCAGGACGTCGGCTGCCGACTTGCTATCGATGTCGAGCAGCCGCGCGACCTGCTTGACGGTGAGGCACAAGCCCGGCATCGCGACAAACTCGCCCTGGAGCCTCAGATATTCGTTCTCGACCGTGATCGTTGCCAGCATGATCGTCGACCTTTCCGTGGCGCAGGTCTTTAGACCTGCCTTCCTCAATGCGCGTCGGCCGGCGCCGGCGGGACGCCGTGAATTTCCGGATCGCCCGCGAACTGATACGCGGTCAAAACGCAGCCGTACCCAAGACTGACGTTCGGCCTCGTCGTCAACGTGAAGCGGTTCACGATGGGGCCGCGCCGCGGGATGCAGTGGAACGCGGCGATTTCTTCGGTCGGTCCGCTCGATGGATCGACCAGACGCACTGACGTGCAGGGCTCGCCACGCGCCATCTTGCCATCGTCATGCACGAACAGCACGGGTCCGCTCACGATCGTGTTTCCGATGAGCGTCGGCTCGGCGATGAACACGGTCGCCGACTGGCGCAACGCGACGCGCCGTGCGTCTCCGGCGGCCGGCGCTCCTGAACCGAGGGCGGCGACGACGAACACTGCGCCAACAACAAACTTTCTCATGGGAGCCTCCTCAATCGTCTGCGCTCACAATCGGGCGACGCTGTCTTCGGCCGCCTCGTATAAGCGCACGCGGTCATCGCTTCTCCTGAATCGTCGCGAGATAGTGGACGAGCGCGGTGATTCGCGCCTCCGCCGCCTCCGGACCTGCGCTGTCCTGCGACTTCGCGAATACTTCGCTCCACGCCGGCATGTCCGACTTCGTGTGGACGCCGTTGCCGGTGATCGTCTTGGATACTTTCTCTTCGGGAAACACGGCATCGTTGCGGATCGACAACTGCGTGAGATCGGGCGGACGCTTCGCCAGCGACGCCGCAATCGGGCCGTCGCCCTTGGCGGTCGCGCCATGACATGAAGAGCAGAACATCTGGTAGTCGTTGGTGCCCGAATAGGACTGCCCGGCGGACGCCGAGGTCGCGCCGAAGGCAGCGGCCGCTACGACGGTTGCAATCGCGAGCGCTCTCATAAGCTCCTCCTTCGTCCGTGCTTCTCAGCACTGTTCGTCGAGCGCCCGCGCGCCCACGAGGTGCGGCACGCGGTCGGGACGCGGCCGGAATGGACGCAGCCCCACTTTCAGCACGCCGTCGCGCTGCTGGCTGAACAGATCGAATGCCGCCTGGATGTCGTCGAGATCGAACCGGTGCGTGATGAGCGGAGACAGATCGACTCGATGTTCGGCGACCATGGCCATCAGACGGCGCATGCGTTCCTTGCCGCCTGGACAGAGCGACGTGACAATCGTCTGGTCGCCCAAGCCGGCATTGAACGCCTGATATGGCGCGACGAGCTTCCCCGAGTAGACGCCGAGGCTCGACAGCGTGCCGCCGGCACGAATGGCGCGCAGCGCATTCTCGAAGGTTTCCTGCTGGCCGAGCGCTTCGATCGCCACGTCGACGCCGCGTCCGTCCGTGAGCCGCTTGATTTCTGGCACCGGGTCTCCGTCGACACTGTTCAGGGTGACGGTCGCGCCGAAGCGCTTCGCGATCGCCAGACGGTCGCGGTTGCGATCGATCGCGATGATGACCGACGCGCCGCGCAGTTTCGCGCCAAGCGTGGCACAGAGGCCGATCGGGCCCTGCGCGAAAACGGCCACGCTGTCGCCGACCTTGATGTTGGCGCGCTCGGCGCCGGCGAGGCCCGTGGAAAAAATGTCGGGGCAGAGCACGACGTCTTCGTCGTTGAGGCCGTGCGGAATCAGCGCGAGGTTGGCCTTGGCGTCCGGCACGAGCAGGTACTCCGCCCACGCCCCGTTGATCGTGTTACCGAACTTCCATCCGCCCAACGCGCCGCCGCACTGGGAGAGGGCGCCGTTCAGACAGTAGAAGCACTGGCCGCATGGCGTGATCGCACCGGCGATCACGCGGTCGCCGACTGCGAATAGATGATCGAGTCCTGCCCCCAACTCGGCGATCACGCCGACTGGTTCGTGCCCGATCGTCAGGCCCGGCCTCACCGGGTATTCGCCGCGCACGATGTGCACGTCGGTTCCACAGATTGTCGTGAGGGTGATCCGAATCAGTGCTTCGCCGGCCCTGGGGCGCGGTTTCGGCACGTCTTCGATTGCGAGGCGGTCCTTACCTTTGAATACAACGGCTTTCATCATTTCCATGGAACGATCTCCGATGCTCGAAGATGCACAACGGACGCCGCTTCACGACCTGCTGTTTTCGGCGGAATCCGGCGCTCTTTGGCTGCGGATCGTGAGCGGTGCCGACAATCCGGCAGGAGCTCTCGCGTCGAGATCCGGTCGATACGTGCAGAACGGCTCCTCCGCGAGAAAGCTTCCGGTCGCCGCATACGCGCGCGCGCGGCAGCCGCCGCAGATTGCTTCGTAACGGCACTCGCCGCACTTGCCCTCGTACGCCTCCGGATCGCGAAGCTGCTGGAATACCGCGGAGCCGGCCCAGATGTCCTTGAACGGCGTGACGCGTGTGTCGCCGGCGCTCACGGGCAGGTATCCGCATGGATAGACGGCGCCCTCGTTCGACACGAAGCAGACGCTGGTGCCTGCCAGGCACCCTCGCGTCATCGCCGATAGGTGCTGGCCGTGGCGTCCGCCTCCGAGCAGCGTCGGCGCGGCCTTGGCACGTGTGCCGGGCGCGATGAACGTGCTCGTCATGTCGCCGTGGCTCCGCTCGTCTTCGATGCGCTGGGCGCGAATGCGGTAGTAATGCGGCGCGCAGGTCGCCTTCAGATCGATCGGGCAATCTTTGGATCGCTCGTCGAACCAGCGGAGCACGCGCTCGTATTCGTCGGCCGGCAGCATGGCTGAGGGTGCGAGCTCGAGGCCGCAGCCGACCGGCACGAGCATGAACACGTGCAAGGCGTCTGCACCGATCTCGAGCGCCAGATCGAGGAGCGCTGGCAGCTCCGTGACGTTGTGCTTCGCAATCGTGGAATTGATCTGGACCGAAACACCTTCCGCGCGCAGGTTTCGAAGGCCGCGAAGCGCCAACGCGTGCGCGCCGGGCTGGCCGCGAAACAGATCGTGCGTTTCCGCCACCGCGCCGTCGACGCTGATCGCGACGCGCGAAAGGCCGCTGTCGGCAATCTTCGCCGCGATACGCTCCGTGACGAGCGTTCCGTTGGTCGCGAGCGCCATGCGGAACCCGGTCTCCACGCCGTACTCCGCGATGTCGAAGAGGTCGGGCCGAAACAGCGGCTCGCCGCCGGACATGACGAACACCGGCTTCGCGACTTCTGCGATTTGATCGATCAAATCGAACGCTCGGTTCGTCGTCAGCTCCGTCGGCCCGAGCCGCCGCTGCGGTACGGCGCGGCAGTGCTGGCACGTCAGGTTGCAGGCTTTCGTCGTTTCCCAGAAGACCAGGCGCAGTGAAGGAATCATGTTTTCGCCTCCCGCGGACCTACGATGATGGCGGCCGCGACCGCCCGCTCAACCGCGAGCTCCGTCTCGTCGCACAGAAACACGATGCCCGGAAACGTCTGGAGCATGGTGATGCGCGCCCCGGGCGTGACGCCGAGCGACAACAGCCGATCTGCCCGTCCTCCGTTGACGGCCACGACATCCACGACGCGCCCCGTGTCGCCCGCGGCGAGCCAGGACAGCGGCCGGATGCCTTCAGAAGTGAACGTGTAACGTGTGGAGGACATAGTTGAGACCTGCTCCAGTGAACACCGCGACGGGTGTGACGACGGCGAGGATGGCGAGACCGGTTTTCAAACCGCGCTCCCGCACCATCATCAGGAAATTGGCGACGCACGGGACGAAGAGCGTCATCACGGTCAGCGCGACGACCGCCTGCACGCCGGTCAACTGTCCAGAGTGCGCCAGCTGAAACAGACCGGCCGCGCCGTAGTCCCGCCGCAGGAATCCCATGACGAGAATCTGCGCCGTCACCGGCGGCAGGCCGAGCAGCCCGGTGACCAGCGGACGGCCGGCGGCCGAAATTATTCGCAGCGCGCCGAGTCGATCGAGGACGAACAGCAGCACGGTGCCGACGAGAAACAGCGGCACCGCTTCGCCGAGATACCACCACACGCGCAGGCGCGTCTTCGTCAACAGATTGCCGATGCGCGGCCAACGGATCGGCGGCAGCTCGAGGACGAACTCCGACCGCTCGCCTTTGAGCACGCGCGCGGCCAGCCAGCCGACCAGAAACATCTGGCCCAGCACGACCCCGAAGAGCGTCGCGAGCGCCGCGAAGGAAATGCCGCCGAGGATGCCCATGATGGTGGCGAGCTGCGCCGAACAGGGAATGCCGAGGGCCAGCAGCAGAATCGCGATCAGGCGCTCCTTCGGCGTCCCGAGGATTCTCGTCGTCATCGTCGCCATCGTGTCGCAGCCGAGCCCCAGCACCATCGGCAGCACGGCTTTGCCGTTCAACCCCATCACGCGAAAAATGCGATCGCAGAAAATCGCGAGCCGCGGGATGTAGCCGCTGTCCTCGAGAAATCCGAACATGAGGAAGAACGTCGCGACGACCGGCAGCACGATCGCGATCGAATAGGTCATGCCCATCGTGATCAGGCCGTACTGGCCGACCAGGAAATCGCGGACGATCGGAAACGGAATGAATCGATCGGCGAGCCAGATCGACGCCGGATTGATGCCGCGGCCGAAGACGCCGTCTTCGAAGATTTTCACGAGCGTCTGCGCGCCGAAGACGCCGACGAAGAGATACATCGCGTACAGCACGGCCGCCAGGATCGGAAGACCCGTCACTGGCCGACGCGTCGCCCGCGCCAGAGCCTCCTGGACGTAAGCCAGGGACAGCGTGGACACGGAGCGGACGCGCTCGGTCAGCTGGTGGGCCCAGACCGCGCGATCGCTCGCGAGCGGATGCGCCGGCACATGAGGCCGGGCCGCGGACGCGAGCGCGTCGCGCAGTTCAGGCAGTCCGCGGCCTTCGACCGCGACGAGCTCGACGACGGGAATGTGAAGGGCGGCGGCAAGCGCCGCGGCATTCACCGAAATGCCGCGCGCGAACGCTTCGTCCACCATGTTGAGCGCCAGCACCATCGGTTTGCCGAAGGTGGCCAGCTGGCTCGTGAGCATCAGCGCGCGGCGCACGTTGCGCGCGTCGGCCACTTGAACGATCAAGTCGGACTGGTCGCTGCCGACGACCTCACGGGTAATCCGCTCGTCCTCGCTGATCGTGCCGTCGAGCGAATTCACCCCCGGGGTATCGATGATGTCGCACACCTCGGCACCCACCGGCGCGCGCCCGCGCGTGACGGCAACCGTGGTGCCGGGATAATTCGAGACGGTCACGTAGCGGCCGGTCAGCCGTCCGAACACGACGCTCTTGCCGACATTCGGCTGCCCGACAAGCGCAATGCGCAGCGGCCGCGCGCGTAGTGTGAGCACGCGGTGTGCGGCGGCGGCGTGTTCGTGAACGATGTGACACGGCATGGACGTTAGTCGTTGGTCGTTGGTGGTTGGTCCTGGTCAGGTCGTTGGTCGTTGGTCGCCAGCCACTAGCCACCAGCCACCTTGCGATCGGCAATCACGATGCCGAGGGCTCGCGGTCGAGTTTTGGAACGAATCTTTGCGACGGCGTTGAAATATGCGGCGTGCAGTGCGGGGAAATTCGCGAGGTGGGGAATTTTTCTGCGTGAATGGCACGCCTGACGAGTGGTGGGAGGGTGGGATCACCGCCCGTCAGGCGTAAAGAGCGCCGGGCCGGTGTTTGGCCGCCCGGCGCCCTGTATCTGTGTTACCAGAGATACGGTGATCCGTCGCCATGACGCTGTTCGCGGTGTACGGACGGTAGAAGTAGCCGAGCATCATAATGCCGGGCGTCCCGGTGGCCGGCTGCGCCAGGCTGCTCGACCGGGCTCAGCGCGAAGTCGTCGACCCGGTACTTGTCGAACCAGTAGACCAGGCCGACCGCGAGAGCGGCGTGTCACGAAGTAGCGGCCGTCGAGCGTGCCGCGCTGCAGCTCGTTCATCACCGGCGTGAGCTGCACCGGCGCGGCGATGACGGTGTTCGGCGCCAGACCGTACGTATACGTGGACTCGGCGCGGCTGTAGTCGTACGCCACCTTGATGTCGGTTCTCGGCAGCAGCTTGATCAAGTCCATCGACGCGTTCGACCGTGTGGACGCGGTCGGCGCTGCTGTCGGTCCAGTCGCGGCGCGGATCGTTGAACTGCTGCGTCGGGTCGTTCAGGAACGCGATCGGTGTTCGCCGGCAGCGGGTTCGCCGTGCGCGACGCCTGCAGCGCCGTGTAGCGTCTCGTAGCCGTAGGTCGCGCCGAGCGAGATCTTGTCGACGGGCACGTAGTCGAAGCCGACCGAGTAGACGTGGCTGTCGTTGCTGCGCAGGCCGAAGTTGGTGCCCGGATAGTCCTGCGGCCGACGCCACGCGCTGGCGTTGACGGAGAACATGCGACGACCGGCATCACCGTCAGGATCGTGCTGAAGCGATCCTGGTTGCGATCCGAGATGTCGTACTGCCGCAGCGTCGGCTGCTCGCCGATCGCCAGCAGCTCGAGCTCGTCGACCGGCGCTGCCGCGTGCGCTTCGCAGTGCTCGTAGACGCCGCGCACCGTCATCCAGCCGACGCCGGTCAGGTCGACCGACGCGCGTCCGATGTCCTCGGTCGTCTTCTCGACGATGCGGTAGGTGCGGTCGACGTCCTCGCGGGTGTAGCCGGCGCGGAACCCGACGTAGCGGATCGGCGAATAGGTCGCGTCGGCGTCGAAGGTGTGGCGCGTCGAGCCGAACGGCTCGCTGTCGACTGGTTGAGCGCGACGATCGCGGTGTCGTAGTTGACGCTGTTGCCGATCTGGAACGGCATCGTGCGGTTGTCGAAGTCGTACTGGCGGTAGCGCGCGCTGAACCACAGCGTGTCGACCGGCCGCGAGGTGAACGTGTAGTTCATCGCGGTCACGCGCGCCGTGCACGTCGGAGGTCGGGCGGATCGAGCGCCGGCGACGCCAGCGCGGTGTTGATCGGTGAACGGCAGCAGCGGGTTGTTGTTGGTCATGCTCGCCGACCGAGACGAAGGCCGTCGCGTGGCTGTGCGCGCCGGCAGGCTTGATGCCGCCCGAGGCGCTCACCGTGTTCATGTCGGTGTTCGGCCACAGCGCCATGCGCCCCTGGACCGGACCGAGCGTCGGCGAGTCGGTGATCCGGCTCGGGTTGTCCCAGGTCAGCGTGGTGCACGTTGTTGTGGAAGAACGATCCGTCGTAGCCGACGCGCGCGAAGCCGCGATCGTTGGCGTACTCGACGCTCGGTGCCGATGTCGGTGGTCCGGTGATCGACCGGCACCGGCAGTTCGGTCGCGATCGCGCCGCTGATGCCGAAGCTGCCGCCCCACGGATAGGCGCCGGTCTTCTGCGTGTTCTTGAACGTGACGTTCGAGGTCGACGTTCGGCGTGGCGCTGTAGGTCAGCGCGAAGCTCGCGACGTCGCGCCGCGTGCGCAGATCGAACGCCGCGGCGCCGGTCAGCGCGGTGCCGAGCGTCAGCGTCTTGTTCTGAATGCCCGCCTGGATCGCGTCGTTCATGCGTCAGCGCGCCCGGCGTCGACCTGGTCGTAGAGCGTGCTCGTGTCCTGGCTGTAGAAGAGCGGGATCTGGTTCCACTCGAACGGTGGCCTTCACCTTGCCGAAGTTCGTGTACGACGCCGAGAAGCGCTGATCGCGGTAGCCGACGTTGTCGGCCTGCAGGCTGTAGCGGTACGCGTCGGTGTCCTTGAAGACGCGGAACTCGTCGACCGTGCCGCCGTCGCGGAGTCGCGGTAGCGCTGGTAGCGCGCCTGATCCGAGTCCGTCGCCGAACGAACGTGCCCGCGGACGCCGAAGTCGACCTGGTTGACCAGCGGGACGTCGCGGGCTCGGCGGCCGGACGGTCGTCGCCGACGTCCTTCTGGCTGCGTCGTCGTCGATGTCGCCGTGTCCTGCGCCGCCGCTCCTGCCTGCGATCAGCAGGAGCGCGGCGACCATGCTCAGCAATGCTGGTGCGCATCACATCCTCCTGCCGGCTACCGAAGGAACTTTTCGCCCGCGGGATGGTTCGACCCGTGAATCTGCGAGTGGCAGTTGACGCAGCTGCGTCCGACCACCCGGTTGCTGGCGGCCGCGATCTGCGTGCCGTCGTAGATCGTCGCCGGATGCCGGCTGCTGACGTGACAGCGCTGGCAGAGCATCGGCTCCTTGGCGACGAGCATGCGGTCGTTGTTCGAGCCGTGCGGATCGTGGCAGCTCGCGCAGCTCTCGCGCCCGGCGGCGTGATCGTGCAGGAACGGCCCGCGCTTCTCGGCGTGGCAGCTCGCGCAGGTCTCGTTGAGCGTGTTGCCGATCTTCAGCATGCGGACGTTGGTCGAGCCGTGCGGCGTGTGGCAGGTGGTGCAGTCCATCTTGCCTTCGCGCACCGGCATGTGCCCCGACTTCTGGACCTTCATCGCTTCCTGCTTGTGGCAGGTCTCGCAGGTCTGCACCGCCGTCACCGTCTTCAGCTGCGCCCGTCTCCGACTTCGGGTTGTGGACGCTGTGGCAGGTGGCGCACGACAGGTTGCGCGCGTCGTGCATGCCGCCGTTCCACTGCGCGTGCGAGCCCTTGCTGTGGCAGGTCAGACAGGTCGCGTTGACGTCCTTGCGGCGACATCGCGGTGAAGCGCTTGATCTTGGTCTTGTCGCCGGTGTCGACGTGCGCCTGGCCGGGACCGTGACAGGTCTCGCAGCTCTGACCGGTTTTCGCGGCCGGCGTGCGCGCGTTCTGCGCCTTGCCGTGCAGCGTGCAGGTGCAGCGCCTTGCCTTCGGGCTCGTGACAGGTGGTGCAGGTGTCGTCGCCGACGAAGCCGTTCGCCTGCGCCGCCGCCGGCGGCCGCGGTGCAGCCGCCGGGTGCGGCGCGGCGGCAACGCGGCGCGGCGCCGCGGCGCTGGCTGCGGCGACTGCCGGCGGCGGCGAGGCCGACTGCCATCGCCCACACGATCGCGAGCGCGGTCACCAGCCGGCGGACCGGGAAACCGTCACTGCGTTTCGACATGATCCCGAGCTCCCGAATGAGTGGTGTCGGATTCCCGGCAAAAGGCCGGAGTCCGACTCACCTTGGAGCAAGGGGAAGGCCAGCTACTCGATCGTGTGGCAGGTGTCGCAGTCCTGGCCGATCGTCTTTCCGTCTTTCGACTTGTGATTGTCGTCGTGGCAGCGGAAGCAGCCAGGCGAATCGACGTGGCCGATGTTGTTCGGATAGGTGCCGAATCGCACGTTCATTTCCGGAAACACATTGCGGCGGTAGATCGTCGCGACCGCCTGCACCGCTTTCTCGACATCGCGCTGGCCGGACGCTTCGGATTGCGGAGACTGGGATCGGTAAAATTCCCGCAGAGTGCGGGAAATTCCCGCGCTCGGCAGCGTCCTCGGTCGCGTAGGTCGCCTTCACCGCTTTGACGGCTTCCCGGCGGACGAACGGCAGCGTCCGCGGGATGGCGCCGCGCGCGATCATCTCGTCGACGGCGCGCTCGGGCGTCGCCGCGATCAGATGGCTCGGGCGGTTGTGACAGTCCATGCAGTCCATCCGGCGCCGCTCGCCTTTGGCCAGCTGCTCGGGCGTGACGCCGGCGGTCGCATACTCGCGCACGTTTCCGGCGCGATCGGTCACACGCACCCAGGGAATCACCTGGCGCTTGTCGTCGGTCGCGATGTACTCGACCTGGTTGCGCGACGTTCATGTGCCAGTGGATGCCTTGCGCAGTGCCGAAGCCGCTCGCTGCCGCCGCCGACGTGCACCTGCAGCGTCGTCACCGATCTCGGTGTTCTTCTCGTCGTTGGCGTACTCGGCGACACGGCGGATCTTGTCGCCGTGAAACTTCTCCGGCCAGTGGCACTGCTCGCACGTTTCGCGTCGCCGGGCGCAGGTTGCGCACCGGCGATGGAATCGGCCGCGAGTAGGTGTGGAACGTCACCGCGAGCAGCTGCCGCGTGCCGGACAATCTTCGCGCGCGGCGAACGCCGGACGCGCCCGGGGCCGACGTGGCACTGCACGCAGCTCACGCGCGAGTGCGGACCGTCCTGGTACGCGGCGAATTCCGGCTTCATCACCGTGTGGCACACCTGGCCGCAGAACTGCGGCGAGTCCATGTACTCGACGCCTCGATAGGCCGCGAGCGACACGATGACGACGTTCGCCATGGTCAGCGCGAAGATGATGACGGCGGTGTGACGCTGCGTCGGATCGTTCAGGTCGATGCGCGGCCAGCTCGGACGCCGCACGGCCGCCGCGCGCGGCGCCGCCGCTCGACCCACGCGCCGAACGGAATCAGCACCAGGCCGAGCAGGAAGAGCGCCGGCAGGATCAGGAAGAAGACGATGCCGATGTACGGATTGGTGTGCAAGCCGAACAGGTCGGCGAGAAAGACGACCAGAAACAGCGACGGCGCTGATCGTGGTCAGCACCATGCCGACGATCGAGATCGGCGCGCGAATCAGACGAACGTCGTTCGGCATTTGCGGTAACACCGTATCAGGCAGGCATCACCGCCCGCTATTTTTTCAACGACGACAGGTACGCCACGAGCGCGTCGACGTCGTCTTTCGGCAGCGAGTAGGCCTTCATCTCCGGCTTTCGCGTCGCCTTGCGTCTTCGCCGTCATGCCCTTCGCGTCGGTGATCCACTCGCGGATCTCGGCGCTCGACAGCTTGCTCCCGACGTCGTCGAGCGGGCCCTTCTTGTTGCCTTTGTCGCCGATCGAGTGGCACAGCGTGCACTTCTGATCGGTGAACAGCTGCTGTCCCTTGGCTTTCGCGTCCTGTGCCGCGGCCGATGCCGCAACGCCCACACACATCACCACCGTCAACATCACTGCACGCATGTCGCCTCCTGGCGCCAGAGTATGCCGCAAGCCACACTTGAACGGGGAATAGCCCATCCAAGCGACCCGCGAGTGCCGCCGATCCGGCACAGTCAATATCGGCAGACGCCGCTTCTGGCGATCACGCGGATGTATCTCGCGTCGGGTGTACGGCGAAGAAAGCCTTCGAAAACGAGCGATTCCAGCATGAGTAGTGTGTGGCGGCGCGGCACGCCGAGCCACTCCGCCACGTCGTCAGCCGACACGCACAGGTCCGCTCGAGTGAGGAACTCGTGCCGGATCCGCAGCGTGTCGGCGTCAATCGGTTCCGCGACCGTGATCATGACGCTCACCCGTTCAGCGCGCGGGAACCCGGTGTCCTTCGGATTCGCCGGCGATCTGATATTCGACGAGGCGCTTGCACGTCGTGTCTGGCCCGGAGGCAAGAGTAAACGTCGTCGACTCGGCGACCCTTCGCTGCACGGGGAGACAGTGGAACGACGCGAGCTCCTCGCGCGGACCACGTGCCGGATCGAAGCGGTAGAACGTTGTGCACGCCTCGCCCCTCGCCATCTTCTCGTCGTCGTGAACGATCATGACCGGGCCCATGATCACGCGGTCCTGCACCGTGACCGGGTTCATGAAGTTGACGAGCGTCCAGGAGCGGCTTCCGGCAACGTTGGCGCCACGGCTGGCGAACGTGCCGACGCCAAGAACGCCGAAGAGGAGCAGTGAGCCGACGAAAATCCGTGACCTCATGATGCCTCCTTCAAACGGGACCTGAATTCCGGTGCCGGAAATCCGGCAGCTCCGTACGTTTCGATGCGGAAGACGCAAGCGACGTGCCCGGTCGGACTCTTGCACACGCGACGTGCATGTCGGTGCCTCTGCTCGATGACATCGTGTACGGACCCGGTGCGAAGCCGGCGCCTTGGCGTGTCGCTCGGCGTCAACCTGCTGCCGGCCGGCCGGAAAATCTGCAACATGGACTGCGCGTACTGCCAGTACGGATGGACGCGCGGCGCCGTGCGCTACCGCGGGCAGGGCCGTGGATGGCCGACGGTCGCCCTCGTCGAGGCGGCGGTTGAGGCGCGGTTGACGATCGCGGCGGAGGCGAATGAAGTCATCGACCGGCTCACGCTCGCCGGACACGGTGAGCCGACGCTGCATCCCGAGTTCGAGGACGTCGTCGTGCGGCTTAGAGCCGTGCGCGACCGAATCGCCCCGCGTATACCGATTGCGATTTTTTCGAATTCGACAACCGCGGCGGCGCCTGACATCAGGCGCGGTCTCAGCGCCCTGGACGAGCGCTACATGAAGCTCGATGCCGGAGATGCGATCACGTTTGCGGATGTCAACGGCGGCGGCCGGCATCTGTCCGACATCATCGACGGCCTTCGTTTGCTGCGGCCGATCACCATTCAGGCGATGTTCGTGAGGGACTCGCAGCGCCGCGTTGATAACAGCGGCGAGATGGCCGTGGAGCACTGGTTGCGCGCGCTCGAAATGGTCCAGCCAGCGTGCGTGCACGTTTACACGATCGATCGGCCGCCCGCGCTCGCAACGCTCAGCCCGGTGACGCCGCCGCGCCTGCGCGAGATTGCCGAGCACGTCCGCGCCATCGGCATCCCGGCGCACGTGGTCGCGCCCTCGTAAGGCATTTCTCGAGCGATGTGGCGTCCGCCGTCGAGCGGACGAATGGCGGACTCGAAATTGGCGCGAGCCGCTCGTCGCGCGTCAGCTTCGACCAGGACGTTCGAAGTCGGTCAGCTCGGCCGAGCGCCGGGCCGTTCGCAGCGCGTTCAGCACGGCCAGCAGATCGATGACCTCCTGCGCGACCGCACCGGCGACCGGCGTCAGCAGGCCGGCCGCGGCGAGCGCCATGCCGACGACGCTCAGCACCATGCCGCCGACGGCGCTCTGCAGCGCGACGCGCCGCAAGCGGCGGCTGAGGTGAATCAGCTCGTCGACCTTGCGACAGCGACGAGTCGATGATCACGACGCGCGCCGCCTCCGACGGTGACGTCGCTGTGCTGACCGAAGGCGATGCCGACGGTCGCGGCCATCAGCGCCGGCGCGTCGTTGATGCCGTCGCCGATGAACACGGTCTTTGCCGCGCGCGGTTTCGCGCCGCACGATCGCGAGCTTCTCTTCCGGCGACGTGCTCGCGATGGACCTCCGTGATCGCCGACGGCCTCGGCCAGGCGCCGCACTTCGGCCTCGCGATCGCCGGACACGAGCAGCACGCGCGTGAACCCGTGCGTCGGCCCCAGGTGACGCGATGAACCGCCGGCTCTCGGCGCGCGGCACGTCGTGGAAGCGAAACGTCGCCGCGTAGCGGTCGTCGACGATGACGACGCATTCGAGGCCGGTCGGCTCGCTCGGCGGCAGCTGGAACCGACCGGCGCCGCGTGGGTGCGGCTGGTGACCAGCACGCGTCGAGCCGCCGACGCTGCCGCGCAGGCCGTCGCCCGGCTCTTCGCGGATCCACTCGACGTCCGGCAGCGGGTAGCCGGCGGCCGCCGCGGCCGCCTGCACGATCGCCGCCGCCAGCGGATGCCGGCTGTAGCGCTCGAGGCCGCGACCAGCGGCAGGACCGGTCGCGCGTCGAACCCGGCGGCGCGTACGATCTCGTCGGTCAGCGCCGGCCGGCCGTAGGTCAGCGTGCCGGTCTTGTCGAGAATCATGGTCCGGCAGAGCGTCAGCTGCTCGAGCACCGCCGGATCCTTGACGATGATGCCGCGCGCGGGCGGCCGTCGAGATCGCGCCGATGATCGCCACCGGAATCGCGATCAGCAGCGGGCACGGCGTCGCGACCACGACGACGCTGAGAAAGCGGATCGGATCGCCGGCCACCACCAGGCGAGCGCCGGCGATGCGCGAGCGCCAGCGGCGTGTACCAGGCGCCGAGCTCGGTCGCCGATCCGCCGCAGGCTCGGCCGCCGCTGCTCGGCCTCGCTGCATCACCTGCATGATCTGCGCGTAGCGGGAGTCGGCGGCGACGCGCGTCGCGCGGATCGCGCAGCGCCGCGTCGCCGTTGATCGCTCCCGACAGGACCTGCGCTCCGGGGCCCTTCGCGATGCGGAACGGCTCGCCGGTCAGGTACGACTCGTCCATCGTGCCGTGCGCCCTGCGATCACCTCGCCGTCCACCGGACAGATCTCGTGCGGCAGGATCGACGAGCTCGTCGCCGACGCGGACGTCGGCGACGGCCACGTCCTCGCAGGCGCCGTCGCGCGCGACGATGCGCGAGCGTCGGCACCCGCTTGGCCAGCGCGCGCAGCACCGACGTCGCCTCGCGCGACCGCATAGCTCGAGCGTCTCACCGCCCGCAGCATCAGGACGACGATGCGCGCCGGCGAGGTACTCGCCGAGGAGCACTGACGCGACGATCGAGATGCCGGCGAGGTGGTCGGACGCCGAACTGGCCGTGGAGCGCACGCCACACCAGGCGCAGAACGAGCGGCGCGCCGACCACAAAGATCACCGCGAGCACGGCTGGGTCGGCGCCCGCGCTGCCAACCCGAAGCCCGTACTTCAACAGCAGGTGAACGAAGATGCCGGCAGCCGACACGGATGCGGCGACAGACATCCGCCGAACCCAGAGGCGCTGCATATCGGAAACCTTGCAAGCCGACGCCCAGGCGGATGCGCTCGGCGTTCGCGCGCGGTCGCCGGGAAATCAAGCTGCGCTGCCGACCGGCGCGCTGAAGCGTGCCGGATTCCCGGCGGCCGCCGGAACCTCGTCGTGCGGCGTGGCTGATCGTCAAGCCGGCCGTCAGATCGCGGATCGTCGTTCGCCAGTTTCCGGTTGGGTATCTGTTCTGAGCGCCCAGAGCGGATAGTCGATGCCGGCGAGCCGGTTGATGACGATCGCCTGCAGCGTCAGGATGGCGACGGCGATCTCGATCACGAGCAGGTGGAACGGCCGCGTCACGATCCCGAGCGAGATGATGAGGGTCGTCGCGCCGGCCGGCGGGTGCGCCGCTTTCGGCAGAATCATCAACGCGCCCGTCGACGCCAGCGACAGCGCCGCGGCGCCGACGCGCGCGGCCGAGACGCCGGTCGCCATCGCCGGCGGCGCGTGCTGCGAGGCCGAACAGCCAGAGCGCGCCGTAGCCGCACACGATGCCGATCGCGTGCCCGTAGATCGTGTGCCGCGGGCTCGCGGCCGGCGCGCGCGGGGTGAAGAAGAACAGGAACGCGGTCGGGCCGAGCGACGGGAAACACGAACGGCGTGCGCGACACCATCGCGACCGCCGGCCAGCAGCGCGATCGTGATGAAGCCGTTCAGGAACATGAAGAGCGCCCAGACCGGGCGCTCCGAATAGCGCGTCAGCAGGTGCGTGAGCTGGAGTCGTGCCGCGAGGCTGCGCGTGACCTCCGGGTCGTGGACGACGAGCGGCCGGTGCCGGCGGCGCGATCAGCCACGCCGGCCCCACTGGCGCAGCCGCGCGTCGAACGACACGACGTACCAGAGCAGTCCGCCGCTCAACACGAACAGCACGCCCGACGCGACGCGCGGTCGGCACGAGCACGACGATCTGTCGCGCCATCAGCGCGTCGAGCGCCGCGGCGACGAGCCACAACTGGATCACGACGAGCATCGCGATCAGGACCAGCACGGCGGAGAACAGCGTCGAGCCCTGCTGGCGGGTCTCCATCGTCACACCTCGATGCCGGTCGCCACGAGGTCGTCACCGCGCTGCTCGATCACGATGCGCGGCAGGCGCCGCGTCGGCGGCCCGGCGAGCGGCCGGCCGTCGACGCGACGGAGAACGATCCCTTGTGGCACGGGCAGGCCAGCGCTCGCTCGTCCGGGCCGGTGCACGACCGCGCACGACAGGTGGGTGCAGACCTGCGAGAACGCATCGAGCCGTGCCCGGCGCGTCGCGCACCAGAATGCAGGGGTCGTCGTCGGTCGGGTAGCGGAACAGGAGCGAGCCGCCCGGCGGAATGTCGTCGACGTCGGCAATTCGCTCGCATCGGGCGTGGTCGGGACGCCTGCGCGTCAGGCCGATGAACGCGATCAGGACGTTGACGCTGGCGAGCAGGCCCGATCCGAGCGTGAGGAACTTCGCCAGCTCCCGCCGCGTCATGTAGTGGTCTTCGTCCCACCGGACGGGGAAGTCCTCGCGCCAGCGCGGACGATCGTCAGCCATCACCGGCCCTCCAGCAGGGCCGCGACATCGTACGGATCGGCCGGCGGCGCGAGCCGCGCCTGAGCGAGCTGCAGCGGGATCACCGCCACGTCGACGTGCGTGACCTCGGTGGGCACCAGGACGTAGACCTTGGTGCGCACGTGCTCGTCGCCGAACTGCCAGTCGTTGACCGCGCGTCCCTGGCGCGTCCGCATGATCTCTTCGATCGTCGTGAACGCCAGCGCGCCCGACGGACAGACGGTGGCGCACATCGGCCGCCGGCCGCGTGCTCGTGCGGTCGTAGCACATGTCGCACTTCATCATCTGATCGACGTCGCCGTCGTACTTCGGCACGCCGAACGGGCAGGCGAGCACGCAGTTCGAGCAGCCGATGCAGCGCGGCTTGAGCGAGCTCTGGACGACGCCGTCCGGCGGTCTGCTTGATGGCGTCGGCCGGGACAGACCTGCGCGCAGATCGGATCTTCGCAGTGCATGCAGACCTGCGGCGCGGTCTGCACGCTGTCGCGCCGCTCGATCGTCTCGAGATGGATCAGCGATCGGCCGCGGTGCGTGTCGCATTCCTCGCACGCCTGCACGCACGCCTGGCAGCCGATGCAGCGCGAGTAGTCGATGAAGAACGCGAGCTCGCTCACCGGATGCCTCCGGCCGCCGGCTCGAGCGCGGCGATCTCGTCGGCCGGCGCCGGCGCCTTCGACACGCGAACCGCGCAGATCTTGAACTCGGGAATCTTCGAGATCGGATCGATCGCGCGGATCGTGCAGTTGTTCGCCGACCGGTCGAGCGGCCAGTGATAGGGCACGAAGACCGTGTCGGGCCGGATCGTCTTCACGACCTGCGCGCGGACGACGATCGCGCCGCGCCGGCTCTCGACGCGGACGAAGTCGCCGTCGACGATGCCGAGCGACTCGGCCAGGCGCGGATGGATCTCGCAGCGCGGCTGCGGATACTGATCGACGAGCGCGCCGATGCGCCGCGTCTGCGTGCCCGAGAGATACTGCGACACCACGCGTCCGGTCGTCAGCACGATCGGATAGTCGTCGTCGGGCTCCTCGGCGGCGGGCCGCCAGTCGACCGGCTGAAAGTGCGCCTTGCCGTCGGGGTGGCCGAACTGCCCGCCTTCGTACAGCCGCGGCGTGCCCGGGATGATCGAGCGACGGGCACGGCCAGAAGACGCCCATCTCGCGGTCGATCCTCTCCCAGGTGATGCCGGCGTAGTCGGCGACGCCGCCTTTCGAGGCGACGCGCAGCTCTTCGAAGATGTCGCGCGTCGACTGGTACGCGAACTTGTCGCCGGCGCCGAGCCGCTGTCGCGAGGTCGCAGATGATCCGCCAGTCCTCGCGCGCGCCCGCGGGCGGCTCGACGACCTGGCGATGGTGGATGACGCGCCCTTCGACGTTGGTCGTCGTGCCTTCGTCCTCTTCCATCAGCGAGCCGGGCAGCACGACGTCGGCGTAGCGCGCCGTCTCCGACAGGAAGAAGTCGATGACGCGCGAAGAACTCGAGCGGCTCGAGCGCCTCGCGGATGAAGTCGCCGTCGGGCAGCGAGACCACCGGGTTGAAGCAGATGCAGCAGCAGGCCCTTGATCCGGCCGTCGTGGATCGCCTCGAGCAGCGGCACGGCCGACAGGCCGGTGTGCGGGATGGTCGACTCCTCGACGCCCCAGACGCCGGCGATGTACTCGCGGTGCTCCGGGTTCTCGATGTCGCGCGCGCCGGGGAGCTGATCGCACTTCTGCCCCTGCTCGCGCGCGCCCTGGCCGTTGCCCTGGCCGGTGATCATCGCGTAGCCGCAGCCTTCGCGCCCGATGCGGCCGGTGGCCACGACCAGGTTGATGGCGGCCATGCAGTTCTCGACGCCCTTGGAGTGGTGCTCGATGCCGCGCGCGTGCAGCAGGAAGCTGGTCTCGGCCGGCCCCCACATCTCGGCCGCGCGCACGATCATCGACGCGGGCACGCCGGCGATCTTCGCGGCGTACTCCGGCGTGTAGCGCTCGACGATCGCCTCGACGGCGTCCCAGCCGGTGGTGTGCGCGGCGATGAAGTCGCGGTCGATCCAGCCGCGCTCGATCATCACGTGGAGCATGCCGTTGAAGACGCCGATGTCGCCGCCCGATCGCACCGGGATGAAGAGATCGGCGGTGCGGGCGATCGGCGTCATGCGCGGATCGAGGACGATGAGCTTCGCGCCGTTCTCGCGCGCCTGCCAGAGGTAGTCGGTGGTGATCGGGGCGCACTCGGCGATGTTCGCGCCGGCGACGAGAATCACCTTCGCCTTCGGGATGTCGCTCCACGGATTGGCGCTGCGATCGATGCCGAGGATCTTCTTCGACGCGGCCGCCGCCGAGACCATGCAGAGCCGGCCGTTGTAGTCGATGTTCGCCGTGCGCACGGCGACGCGCGCGAACTTGCCCATCAGGTACGCCTTCTCGTTGGTCAGCGACGCGCCGGTCAGCACGGCGAAGGCGTCGTGGCCGTACGCCGCCTGGATGCGCTGGATCTCGCGCGCGGTGCGATCGAGCGCGGCGTCCCAGTCGATCGGCTGGAAGCCGCGCGCCTCGTCGCGCGCGAGCGGCGTCAGCAGGCGATCGGGATGCTCGTCCTGCAGGTAGCGCTTCACGCCCTTGGGGCAGAGCTTGCCCTTGGTTGAACGGGAACGTCCTCCCACGGCTCGAAGCCGACGATCTTCTCGTCCTTCACCTTGAGCTGGATGCCGCACTGCTGGCCGCAGAAGCAGCAGTGCGTCTGCACGATCCGGTCGGGCTCGCCGCGCGTCGTCCAGCCGCCGGCCGGCTCGTCGGTTGAGATGCGGGCCGAACTGCGCCGACGAGATCCGGGATCGACGCCGGCAGTCTGGCCATCACGCGCCGCGCCTCCAGAGCGCGTCCTGCGTCAGCGCGAGGTTCTTGCGGCGGCACGGCGGGCAGACGTCCTGGTAGTGCGCGGCCGTACGTCCGGTGCGTCGGCTCGCCAGCCGCTTCGTATCGGATGCCCAGCTCGCGCTCGACCTGCTTGAGATCGTCGACGTGCATCCGCGACGCGAACGGCTCGCCGCAGCGCGCGCAGCGGGCCGCCTCGCCCTTCGCGCCGGCTTCGCGGTAGAAGGCGACGCCGAGCTGCGCCGGCCGCTGGAAGATGTGGAAGAACTTGCCGAACGGCAGGTAGAGCAGCGTGAAGATCACCGTGACGGCGTGCAGCTGCGACAGGAAGACGAAGTGCAGCCCGCGCATCAGGTGCGTCGAGACCGTCAGGAAGACGCCGGTGATCGAGACGGCGAAGAGCATCACCAGCGGCAGCAGATCGTCGCCGAACTGCTGGACCGCGAGCGCGCCGCGGTCGCGGCCGCGCCGCCACAGCGCCAGCGACACGCCGATCGATCACCAGCACCGCCGCGATGTCGAGCACGTTGAAGACGAGCGGCGCGAGCGGGCTGTCGAGGTCGAACGTGAACACGCGCACGCCGAAGACGAACGCCTGGTAGCGCTCCTGCGCGGCGCCCGCCGTCTCGAAGTGAATCCAGCCGAACGACAGCGGAAACGTGACCGCCGCGGCGAGGATGCAGCCCCAGAAGATGAACCAGTGCGCCGCCCACCGCAGCGGCGATCGCTTCTCGATGAACCGCTGCGCGACGATGTTCACGGCGAAGAGCGCGGCGAGGCGCGAGAGGTTCCGCGCCACGCGCGACGGCGCGAAGAACAGCCGCCAGCCGCGCCGCCAGTAGAGACGCGTCGGCGGCTTCGTCAGCCACATCGAGTAGCGGTAGCCGAGGCCGAACGCGGAGAAGACGCTGGCGCCGGCGTAGGGGACGAGCGCCGCGTCGAAGTCCCGGAGCCGCCGGCTGCCGAAATAGATGCCGACGAGGACGAGCGACGCAATGAACAGGCCCCATCCGGTGGCGCGAGCGACGTCAGCGCGGGCGCTTCGGGGCATAGCCGCAGTATACGGTCAGCGGACGCATCTCGCTCGGTGTCACCGTTGGACTTCGTCTAGCGTTCGACCCATTCGACAAACCGTGGCGGAACCTCCTCGGTCACGATGAACGCGCGCAGGACGCGGTCGTCGTGATACATCGCCTTCGCCGCACGTCGAGCGTCGTCAACGATCGTGAAGCGGGTCCACGTTTCGGTAATGCTCGAGGCGGTGCCTTGCCGCATGATCGGTCGCACTCGGAACGCGGGCTGTACCTCCGCGCCGGGCATCGTGGCGGCGATCGACGCGTCTTCGTCGAGCAGCAGGGTTGCAGGTGTCATGCGTCGAGCGTCGCTCGGGGAGCGGGCTGCCGCCTATGACGGCGGTCATACGGCCTTATGAGAGAGCCATTGTTTCCAACGCAGCGCGATCGATCACGACGAACCCGTCCTTCTCGGTCCGGACGAGGTTGTCTTTGCCCCACCGGCTCATGATCCGGATGGCCGTTTCGATGGTAGTTCCGATCATGTCGGCCAGTTCCCGACGTGACAGCGCCAGCGGGATGAAGGTCCCTTCCGACCTGGCCTGGCCCATGTCAGTCGCCAGCTTCAGAAAGAAGCGCGCGAGCCGGGCTTCGATGCGGCCGCCGGAGAGCTCGGCGAGACGATTCGTCAGCTCGACGAGTCTGTGAGTCAGCCCGGTCAGCAGCCCACGCACCATCGTCGGATGGCTTTCGAGAAGCGTGAAGAACGCCTGGCGCGAGATGAGCAGGCAGGTCGTTGGCTCGAGGGCGACGGCACTGGCCGGATAGGGTCGCGACTCGTAAACAGCCACGGCACCGACCGGATCGCCGGGACCGAATATCTCGAGATGACGTCCGTTCCGCGCGCAGTGGTTTTGAAGACCTTCACCCGCCCGGTGACGACGGAATAGAGATGATCGGACGCGTCCCCTTCGCTGAAAAGCAGGGCACCCTTCTCGTAGGCGCGGATACTCGAGACCGGCACCAGCCGCAGACGGTCCTCCATCGAGAGCCGGCGAAAGATAGTCGTCTGGCGCAGCGCGTGCTCGAGATTCTCCGTCATCCACGCCCATTGTCGTCGATATGACGCCGGTCATACCGCTCCGATCGACCGCGGACTACGCTGGGCCGCGAAGGTGATGAATGGTCCACGAATTCCTTGATACGACGATGGTCGGCGAGATCGTCGCCACCAATTTTCGAACCGCGGGCGTGTTCGAGCGGTTCGGCATCGACTTTTGCTGCGGCGGCCGCCGCTCGTTGGCCGACGCCTGCCGTGCCGCGGCGGCGGATCCGCGCGTCGTCCGTCAGGCGCTCAACGCGCTCACCCCGACGGGGCGCGACGATGACGCGGACGTGACGCGATGGTCGGTCGATCGCCTGATCGATCACATCGTCTCGACGCATCACGCCTATGTCCGCTTCGCGATGCCGACCATCGCACACCGTCTCGGCAAGCTGATCGACGCCCACGGCGAACGCCATCCGGAGCTGGCCCGCATCGCGGCGGCGTTCGACACGCTGCAGCGCGAGCTGCAGCAGCACTTAATGAAAGAAGAGCACGTGCTCTTTCCCTACATCCGACAACTGGCGAAGCCGACCCATCGACCGTCGCCGAGCCCGTTCGGCACGGTTGCCAACCCGATCCGGATGATGGAACGGGAGCATCGGGCGGCGGGAGACGAATTGGGGATCGTTCGCGCGCTGACGAACGACTACACCCCACCCGCAGACGGCTGCACGACTTACCGGGTCTGCTTCGCCGAGCTCGCGCAGTTCGAGCGTGACCTCCATCAGCACGTGCACCTGGAAAACAACGTGCTGTTCCCGAAGGCGCTCGCGCTCGAAGAGAGCGTCTTGCGCAGCTCACTCGATGCGTTGACAGAGGAGAAGTTATGAAAACCCACGTGCGCAAGGCGCAACAAATGTTGCCGAGAGCGGGCCGCTGACGGCGCCAGACCTTCCGAAGCTCGCCGGCCAGACCGCCACGTACGCTGGACTTCGGCCCGGTGGCGCCGGCGATGACGCTGACAATCGAGAAGACGGTCGACACGCCGGGCGCGCATCCGCAGACGACGCATTGACGCCGTCTCGCACGCGAGCCCCGCGGAACTGGCCACGGGGTCGACGGGTGCTTTTTCGCCGGCAGCGCGGAATATCCCCCACTGCGTCAGCCCGAAGACGGCCAGGTCCGCGCAAAAACGCGAGAAAACGAGGCTCGCGCCGTGGCACATCGGTTGCGAGTTAACTTGGCATCCACTTCCTGGAGTACCCGACATGGTGCCGAAGCTATTCGAGATTCTCTTCATTCTGGCTCTTACGGCGCCGCCGCTCGCGGTTGTGTTGGGCATCGCTGTCCTGTTTGTGCCCACGCGAGTCAGGCGCGCATCGAAGCCCGAGCGCCGGATACCGGCAGCTGCGTAGAGACATAGCGAACTCGGTCGCGATCACGCGGAGAGAAGAAATGAAGCCTCCATCGACGACGGCAAAGGCCGAACGTGCAGCGTGCGTCGTCGCGACGCCGCTCGAGAGACTTGCCGCCGCCGCCCGTCACGACATTCGTCTCGACTCATGCGCCGAGCTCGAATCGATCATCATCAGGACCCGGAACAGCACATACGACCTGATCGTGCTGTCGGGCGACACTGGCGAGGTGATGGTGCGCGGCGGCGAGTTCTTCAAGGAATTCACTCGCGCGAACCTCACAGGTTCGATTCTCGGTGGCAGTGCCGTCAAGCGGCACACAATCTGCGCCGGATGCCATCTCGAGCTGCGGTTAGATGGAAAGCGAAAGCCTGTTGTGACGTCCCGAGTCGAGCGTGCGTCTCGCTATCGAGCCCCCGCTTGCGAAGGCGCGGCTTAGCGGCGGCCGGCGCCGTCGGATTGGCCGCCGGTACGTACGCGACGTACGCCGGCATCACGTGGTGCCGCCACGGCCGCGTGCGTCAACCTGCTGCGCCCGAGGAGACAGACGCGCGCCTCGATCGATTCATGCCGGACTACGAAGTGTCCGAACGTCATCACATCCACGTGGGTGACCTCTAGAGCGTTTTCCATTCTTGTGTAGCGCGAGGCTTCAGCCGAGCGGCGTATCCGCGCGAGAATTTTGTACGCTCGGCTAAAGCCTCGCGCTACATCGATGTGGAAATCACGTAGCGAGCGGCTTTACGCTCGTCGTTTGACTGCGTCGAGTTCCTGCTGAAGCTGCGCGATCCGCGCGAGTTGCACTTGAAGTTCCCGCCGGTTCTGATCAACCTGCGTTTCAAGGTCGCGACAGGTTGAATGAAGCTCGCGACGAAGTGCGTTGATGATCTCGCCGCGTTCGTTCAACGACTTGACCACGGCGTCGAACTCGGCGCGCGTGACATTCAACGGACCGGCCTTGCGGACACGGCCGACCTTCCGAACGCGTTTCACGCGCAGGATTCTTTTAGGTGACATGGGAGTGAGGCTACCAAGAGCGCACGATGCCGGGGCTGTCTAAAGAGCACATTATAATAATTATACATAGAGATATTGCTATAATACCGCAAACATGCCGGGAGCGACCAAGCCAGTCCGCTGGCGGCCAAAGCTGATTGACGCCCTCAGCGTGTACGACCGGCGTCAAGCGGCCGCCGACCTGGTGGCCGGCGTCACTGTCGGCCTCGTCGCGCTGCCGCTCGCGATGGCCTTCGCCATCTCGTCGGGGCTGACACCGCAAGCCGGCCTCTATACCGCCGTCGTCGCGGGCGGGATCATCTCGCTCTTCGGCGGATCGCGCCTGCAGATTGGCGGGCCCACCGGCGCCTTCGTCGTCATCGTTGCCGGCATCGTCGCCAGGCATGGTGTGGACGGACTGTTCCTGTGCACGATGATGGCGGGCGTCCTGCTCGTCGTGCTCGGCGCCTCCGGCATGGGATCGGCCGTGCGGTTCATTCCGCGACCTGTGGTCGTGGGCTTCACCAACGGCATCGCGGTGCTGATCGCGAGCACCCAGATTCGCGACTTCTTCGGCCTGCGCGTCGCCGCCGTGCCGAGCGAGTTTCTGCCGCGGCTCGAGCTCTTGGCATCGCGGTTCGCCTCGTGGTCCGCGGCGGCGACCGCGCTCGCTGTGGTGTCGGTGGCGATCGTGCTCGCGGCGAGGCGCGTGTCGAATCGCCTGCCGGGCAGCATCGTCGCGCTCGTCGTCGGGACGATGGCGGTCGCGATCCTCCACCTGAACGTCGAGACGATCGGCACCCGCTTCGGCGGAATCCCATCGGGTTTGCCGAACCTGCACTGGCCGACGGTTCCACTCGGCGCGATTGGCGGCTTGATCGTGCCCGCCATGACCGTCGCCATGCTCGGGGCCATCGAGTCGCTGATGTCGGCGATGGTGGCCGATCGGATGAGCGGTGACCGGCACGACTCGAATGTCGAGCTCATCGCGCAAGGCTTGGCCAACATCGTCTCGCCGCTCGTCGGCGGGCTGCCGGCGACCGGTGCGATCGCCCGCACCGCGACCAACATCCGATCGGGCGCGCGGACGCCGGTGGCTGGCGTCGTGCACGCTCTGACGCTCCTGATGATCCTTCTCGTTGCCGCGCCGCTCGCGCGGTTTGTACCGCTCGCCGTGCTCGCGGCGATCCTGATGATCGTGGCCTACGACATGGGTGATTGGACGGAGATTCCAGAGCTGTTGAGGCTGACGAAGACCGACGTGACCGTCTGGGTCGTGACGTTCCTGTTGACCGTGTTCGCCGATCTGACGCAGGCGGTCGGCGTCGGCATGGTGTGCGCCGCCCTTCTCTTCATCAAGCGCGTCGCCGATACGACGACGGTTTCAGTCGTCACCGACGAGTACGTGCAGGATGGTCTCGTACATAGCCTGCAGGACAAGGACATCCCGCCGTACGTGAGAATCGTGCGGATCCACGGACCATTTCTCTTCGGCGCGACCGACAAGTTGCGTCCGCTATTCGACCACGTCCACGAGCTGCCTGAAATCGTGATCCTGCGACTGCGAAACATGACGGCGCTCGATGCGACCGGCTTGCGCGCCATCGAAGAACTGGCCGGCGTCCTGCGTGCGTCTGGCCGATCGCTGGTGCTCTGTGGGGCGCGCCACCAGCCAGCCGAGCTCATCGCGCGCGCCGACTTCCATCGGCATGTCGGCGATGCCAACATTTGCAGAAATGTGGCAGAGGCGCTGCGGCGCGTCCGCGAGATCCACAACTGTGACCGCGACGAGCCGACCGCGCCGGCCGCGTGAGGCTCGACAACCCATGACTACACCGTCGCCGCAACTGCAGACGCTCAAGGCCGAGTTCTTCAGGGCATTGGCGCACCCGATTCGCATCCGGTTACTCGAGGTCCTGGTCGACGGGGAGGAGCGGAGCGTGCAGGAGTTGCAGCGAACTCTGGGAATCGATCAGCCGATTGTCTCGCAGCAACTGGCGCGCCTCCGGGCCAGCGGCATCGTCGTCGCGAGGAGTCGCGGCGCCGCGACGCGGTACACGGTCACCGACCCGATGCTCAAGGATCTGCTGCAGATTGCCAGGCAGATACTCAATCGGCGTCTCGTTGGGGTCCGGTCGCTGCTGCGCGAGCTGGGACGAGACGCGCCCGACCGCACACGCGCGCGCCGGTCTGCCTGATTCGGCCGAGCCAAGACTTCTTGACCGGAAATCTCTAGTCAGGAGGCCTGCCTATGATCTACGTCATACGATTCTCTATCGCTGCAGCAGGATAATCGAAAGATGCCGCGAGTCTTGTGCCTGTGTCGCTCAGTTCGTCTGAGCGTCTTGCTGATCATCTCCGCTGTTCTCGCTTCCAGTGTCGCCGCCGCTGGATCTCTCCAGCCGCCGAATTGGGATGCCGGTTTGCCGCTCGCACACGCGCGAGACTTGAATCCAGATCCGAAGATCGTCGAGGTCGTCCTTACGGCGCGCGTCGCCGATGTCGAAGTCGCGCCCGGCAAGAGTGTCCACGCGTGGACCTACGACGGCGGCCTTCCGGGTCCTCTCATCCGGGCGCAGGTCGGCGATCGCGTGATCGTGCACTTCACGAACAACCTGCCGGAGCCGACGACGATTCACTGGCACGGCGTGCGCGTGCCGATCGAGATGGACGGCGTGCCCGACGTATCGCAGCCGGAGGTGAAGCCCGGCGGAACCTTTACGTACGACTTCGTCGTGCGCGACGCCGGCCTCTTCTGGTACCACCCGCACGTCATGTCGGCAGCCCAGGTCGGCTTCGGGCTGTACGGCGCGCTACTCGTCGATGATCCGGAAGACGGCGTCGGTGTCGTCGACGAGCTCACGCTCGTCCTCAGCGACATCGGATTCGACGATCACGGCGTGCTCGACTCGCCCGACAGTGGCGGCCCGGCGGGCATGGTCTTCGGCCGCGAAGGCGCCTACATCCTGGCGAATGGCAAGGTCATGCCGACGTTGCGCGCGCGCTCGGGCGCGCCGCAGCGCTGGCACATCGTCAACGCCGCCAAGAGCCGGTACTTCCAACTGGATCTCGCAGGGCAGCTGTTCCAGATCATCGGCACCGACGGCGGCCTTCAGGAATCGCCGCAGACGAAGGACAAATTGCTCGTCACGCCTGGCGAGCGATCCGACGTCATCGTCACGCCGACGCGCGGGAAGACGCCGACGTTGACTTTGCGCGCGAGGCTATACGACCGCGGCTATGGCAGCATTCAATATCGTGTCCCGGAGCCGGTGCTGACAATTGCGTTCACCGACGAGCCGACGCTGCCGAAAGTCTCATTGCCCAGCGTACATCGCCAAATCCGTCCGCCGTCGATCGGGGGCGCCACCCATGTCGACATTGTGCTCACGCTGCCGCCTGCCGGACTCGACGGCAAGTCGGAATTCCAGGTGAACGGGGTGCCGTTCTGGCGAGCGAAGCCGTATCTGGCCAAGCTTGGCGACGTTCAGATCTGGACCGTGCGGAACGAGACGAAGTTCGCGCATCCGTTCCATCTCCACGGGTTCTTCATGCTGCCGCTGGACGAGAGCCTCCAGCCGATTCGGCCGATGGCGTGGAAGGACACGATCAACGTGCCGATCGACGGGACGATTCGTTTCGTCGTGTCCTTCGACGAGCGGCCGGGCATGTGGATGTTTCATTGCCACATCCTCGACCACGCCGATGGCGGGTTGATGGGCGATGTCCTCGTCGGCTCGATGTCGCCAACCGAACACCGCCATCCGAAACAGCCCTGAGTGACCGCTCTTATTGCGCCACCAGCCGGGGTACGACCACAGCTATTATTTCATCTCGACGTTCATGGTCGATCACGTTGCTTGGCATGCGGAGAGATTGCGAAGGGGATAGACGATGACGCTCAATCGACGCGAGTTCGTTCGATTGGCCGCGGCGATGGGGGCCTCGCTGGCGTGGGGCGGCTCGGCTCGAGCGTCAACCACCGGCTGGCATGAACGGCGCGACCTTTATCCGGAGGGCGTCGCGTCCGGCGATCCCGATCCGAGCAGCGTTATCCTCTGGACTCGGCGGCCGTTCGAAGACCCGGGGGCAGGGGCCCCGGGAGCGAAGTCGTCCGGCCGACGGGTGCTGACGGTGGAGGTTGCCGAGGATGATGCGTTCCGGCGGGTCGTCGCAAAGGCGTCCGCGCCGGTCTCAGCGGAATCGGATTGGACGACGCGCGTGCTGGTCGGTCATCTCAAGCCTGCGCGCGTCTACTGGTACCGCTTCACGGATGTAGAGGGGAACGGTAGCCGCGTCGGCCGGACGATCACCGCGCCGCTGGCGGACGATCCACGGCCGGTCAATTTCGCCTTCGTCAGCTGCCAGAGCGTCAATGAAGGCAAGCTCAACGGCTATCGCCGGATGATCTTTGAGGATGAGCGCGCGGCGCCCGCCGATCGACTCGGTTTCGTTCTCCACCTCGGTGATTTCATTTACGAGGTCGTCGAATATCCCGACGAGCTGCCGACGCGGTACGACCGCACGATCTACGAAGTCGGCCGGATTCCCGATGGCGGTCAAACCGGCGCGCGCGGTGGACGGCGTCACGCACGGTGCGGTTGAACGCGAGACGAGGCTCCGAACCGTACCAGACGACGAACGCGCGGATGGCGTGGTCGTAGGTTCGCTGGGCGCTAACAGATGTCAGGCTGTTCAGCGCCGCCGTCTTCGCGTGTTCGAGGTCCGGCAGCGCCAAAACGCGCTTCGGCGTGTTGCTATTGCGAGATTTTGACTTCGGCATCAGCGGCGGCCTCTTTTACCGTCACCGACAGCTTCAGCGACCGGCCGTCCCTGCGGCGTTTGCCGTTACCTGAGAGACATGCCAAGGTCACGCTCGACGCGGTGCAGCGGTCGACGTTCGGTCGTCGCTTAGTCGCACCACGAGGAAGGGCATTTACCCGCTATGCGGATGTCTTCGATGAGTCAGCCGGCATGCTCAGCCGGTACCCGACCCACGGTTCCGTCAAGAGAAACACTGGAGCGGATGGCTTCAGCTCGATCTTCTTCCTAAGCTGGTTGACGAATACGCGGAGATAATCAACTTGATCTCCGTAATCCGGCCCCCAGACGGCCTGAAGCAACTCGCGGTGCGACACGGTCTTGTTGGCGTGCGCCACCAAGTATCGGAGCAGCTCGAACTCTTTTGGCGTCAACCTCACCTTGCGGCCTGGCGCCGTGACGTGGCGCGCGTCGAAGTCGATTTCGACCGGCCCGAGCATCACGCGTCCGTTCGGCTCCTGCAGCGATGGCGTGCGACGGAGCGCCGCGCGGATGCGGGCGAGCAGCTCGGGAGGATTGAAGGGCTTGGTGACGTAATCGTCCGCGCCGGCGTCGAGCGCCTCAACCTTGTCGGATTCAGTATCGCGCACCGTGAGCATGATGATGCCGATCTCCGAGTGGGCGCGGATCGCGCGGCAGGTCTCCAGACCGCCCATGCCGGGCATGTTTATGTCGAGCAGCACCAGATCGAACCGCTGCTCACGGATTTTCTCGAGCGCCTGTTCGCCGCCTTTTGCATCGTCGACCTCGTAGCCTTGGCCGGCGAGCGTCACGCGCATGACGCGCCGGATCTGCGGGTCGTCGTCCACCATGAGAATTCGTCCGGCGCTCATCGCCCCGACGCTCCCCTGGGCAGAGAGAGGGTGAATGCCGTTCCTGTTTCCGGCGAACTCGAGATCGATAAGGCGCCTCCATGCGCAGAGGCAATCTGCTGGACGATCGCCAGTCCCATGCCGGTACCGGGAATGCTTCGCGCCCGGGCGCCGCGATAGAAACGCTCGACGACACGAGCGCGCTCAGATTCGGGAATCGTCGAGCCGGAATTTCGGACCGACGATGTCAACGGCGCCGTTGCTGTCGGCTTCGACTTCGATCGTGGAATTCGGCGGCGAATACTTCAGCGCATTGTCGATCAACTGCCGCAGCGCGAGCACGAGCAGTTCTCGATCGGCGTCGACCGTCAGATCGTCGGGCACTCGCTTGATGAGGGGGTGGCCACCTAGCCGTTGCCCGAACGGTCGCAGCGTCGCATCGAGAATCGGCGCAAGACTGTGGCGATTGCGATTGACGACGAAATCACCGGCATCGATCCTCAACATCTGCACCGCGTCGGTCACCAGACTGTGGAGCCTATCGAGCTCCTCGTCGACGATAGACACCAATTCGCGGTCACGAGGATTGACGCCAGGGCTCGTCAGCAGGTCGCACGAAGCCGCTTTCATTGACGTCAGCGGCGTCTTGAATTCGTGGGCCAGCGCATCCAGTACCGGTTGCGCGCAACTCGCTGCTCTGTCGCGCGGCTTCCGCACGCGCGGTGACAGCCTCTCCTCGCGCGCGTTCGAGCCCTATCGCAGCAAGGTTCGCGATCGAGTGCAGCACCGTGTCGCTCAATCCCGCGCCCAACATCGCGACGCTGCCGATCGATTGTCCACCGAGGCTGAATCGCAATCAGTTTCAGTCCGTTCGGCGCGTCGCATCGGCACGCCGCGCCGGGCGACCTCGCGTATCGTGTCATCGCTTCCAGCGAGCTCGCCTGCGCCCGCCCAGGCCACGGCGTCGTGAAGGCGATCGTATACGCCGACCGACGTCAAGCCCGAACGCGTCGACGATGTGCCGGGCAATCGCACCCGGCAACGAGGCGCCGCCTTCCGACAACAACAATGCCCGGCTCAGCGCGTAAAGGCGCTCCAGATCACTCTGGCGCTGCGAGCGCTTCAATGTTCCGCATGCGAGCGCGACCCGACAGCTGGCTCGCGATGATCGCCGTCAGGAGGAATGCCACGAGCGCGATCCAGTTTTGCGGGTCGCTGATTGTCAACGTGCCGACGGGAGGCAGGAAAAAGAAGTTGAGGCACAGCATCGCCGCCAGCGACGCGACGGTCGACTCTGCAATCCCCCAGGCGGTCGCGATCGCGAGGATGACGACGACGTAACTCAGCGCAATTGTCGTCGGATTGACATGAGCCAGCCATACGTAGAAGGCCGTCACGCCGATAATGATGACCAGCGATGCGGCGACGCGTGCCACGGCCTTCGGGCGGATAGGCATTCAGCTCGAGGGTTCGAGCGTACGCTACATCGACGACGAAACTCCAGCCGAGCGAGGAGACAGTCATGCTGAAGCGGTTATTGCGGTTGCTGGCGACGGCGAGCGTGGTGTTTGCCACATGTTCCGTCCACGCGCAGGATCTCGATCGCGATGTCGACATCGAGCGTCGCATCGCGGCGCTGGAGGCGCAAATCGCCGAGTTGAAGGCGCTCGTCGCCCGACCGCCCGCGACCACCCCGCGCCCGGCTGCGACGGCAGCCGACGAGACGCTTCCCGACGATCTTCGGGGTCTCACGTTCGGCGCGGCGCTCGACACGTACTACGGCTTCAACTTCAACCGGCCGATCGGCCGCGTCAACCTCCTGCGAGCATACGACGTGACGAGCAACAACTTCAGCCTGAGCCAGGCAAACGTCATCGTCGAGTCTCCGCCGAATGTTGCCGCGGGTCGACGATACGGCCGACGCGTCGATTTTCAATTCGGACAGTCGACGGAAACGCTCCAGGGGAGCCTGGCGAACGAACCGCGGCCCTGGGTCTACCGCAACATCTTCCAGGCGTACGGCACATATGTTCTGCCAGTCGGGACGGGGCTGACCGTTGATTTCGGCAAATGGTCAAGCGCACTGGGGTTTGAAGGCAACTACGTCAAGGATCAGAACAATTATTCGCGGTCACTGTGGTTCGATTTCCTGCCGTTCTATCACATGGGCGCGCGTGTGAATTATAAATTCAGTGACGCTGTCGCCCTGAATTACTGGGTGACGAATGGGACGCAACAGACTGAGGCGTTCAACAACTTCAAGGACCAGTTCGTCGGCCTTACGCTGACGCCCTCGAAAAGCGTGACGTGGAACGTGCAGTAATACCTGGGACAGGAGCACCCCGACGTCCAGCAGATCCCGACTCCCATCGGAACCACGCTGGCGACGCAGCCAGGCCTGTCGGTGATGCCCGTCGTGCCGTATTTTAGCGGCAAGCTTCACATCTTCGACACCTACGCGACATGGCAGATATCACCCCAGACGACTTTCACCATGGAAGGCGACTACGTCCTCAGCAGAAATCCATCGCCGGTCGCTGATTCGGCCGTCTACGGAGGAGCGATTTATGCGCGTCGTCAGCTGACGAGGCGCACGGGTCTCGCCACGCGCGCCGAATATCTGCGAGACCGTGGCGGGCTGTTCACGACGCTCTCACAGTCGGTCAGGGAAGCGACGGTCACGTACGACTACCGACCCAACACGGATGGCTTTCTGATTCGGGCGGAGTGGCGGCTCGACGTCTCCGACACGCCGTTCTTTCTCACCGATACGGTCGGACGGCTCGACAAGGATCAGCAGACGGCGACGCTCGGCATCGTGTGGTGGTGGGGGACCAAACGTCAGACGTGGTGGCATGGTGCGTCCGCGGACAATCCTCATGAATCGTTAAGGACTTCCTAATGCTCGCCGTGGCTCGATTGAATATGTCGATCGTCCGCGTCATTGCCACCACGTTCGAGGGCACACGCGCCGCACTGGCTGTCGCGATACCGCTGGCAAAAGGAGCCGGGTCGCAGCTCATCGCGCTCGTGCCCCACATTGTTTCGTCCGCGGCTGAAACCGCAAGTCCGGCCCAAGCCACAGAGGTCCTCGCGGAGCGGTACGCGGAGATCGCGCGGCAGTGGGGCGGTCAGGCGGAGATCGACATCTGTACGGCTGTTGGACTCGAGGACCTGATCGCGAAAGTATGCGCAGCACATTCGCTCGTCGTCGTCGGCGGGCCAGTCGGCCGTTGGCTCAGGTCGCCGGAGGAACGCTTCGCGAACCGCTTGGCGGTATCGGGCTGTCAGGTCGTCTTCGCCGCGTGCGGACTGAACACAACGCAGCGTCGCGTTGCAGCATGAGAGAATCGCGGCGCCAATCCTCGCGACGATCTTAACAAATCCCTAAGGACTTCTTAATCCATCGCGGGCTATCGTCGGTGACGATCGGGTCACGATCGATGCCGCGCTCCGAAGGCGGCGGGTTCCTTGTGGCCGGCCCATGTTCGACGTGAATCACGGCGCTGATGAGCCCGACCCATTCTCGTGGCTACTGATCCTGGTCGTCGCTGCGCTGATCGCGGTTGGCTTCGCGCTCGAGTGGATCATTCGCAACAACTAAACCCACCATCAAATCCAACCCGCATGTCGACGTCTGTTAAGAGGAACAGACTGTCATTCGCTCAGCATTCGAACTGACATGACGACCGAGGAGATCGCGCCCCGCGCAGGCAGACGCCAAACACAAGTCGTCGTCGCGACGTCGGTGATGCTGTCGTTCATCTCGTTCTGGCGCGCGGCCGCGATCGTCCTCAACGATCTGGGTTCGTCCGCGTACTACGTCGGCGGCATCGCCGAGCAGGCGGTCGGGACACGCATCGCGCGTGGTTCATCTTCGGCGTCATGTTGTTCTCGTACGCAGTGCGCGCGGTGTACGTCGAGTCGTGCGCGATGTTCACACGCGGCGGCGTCTATCGCGTGGTCAAGGAGGCGATGGGCGGCACGCTCGCGAAGCTGTCCGTATCCGCGCTGATGTTCGACTACATCCTGACCGGGCCCGATTTCCGGCGTTTCGGCCGGGCAGTACATCGTCGGACTGGCCGCGCAGACGGCTACCTACTTCGGCCATCCGTGGAGCCCTCGGCCGGATGTCGTCAATCTCTGGGCCGCCGCGATCGCCGCCGCCATCACCGTGTATTTCTGGTGGCGTAACACGCAGGGCATCCACGAGTCGTCCGACGATGCGCTGAAGATCATGTATGTCACGACCGTGATGGTCGTGCTGTTGATCGGTTGGTGTGGAGTAACGATTCTGAGCCAACCGGCGACGCAGCGTTTGCCACCCGCGCCGACTGTCAGCCACTTGGTCTTCAACGACGATGCGGTCGGCTGGATGCCGAAGCTCATTCCGCGTTCGCTGCGCGAGGTGCCAGCGGAAGGTTCATCACCGGAGCTGAACGAGAAGCCGGGCATGGCCAACCCGCCGCATTACGGTTTTGTCCAGAATGCGGGCGCATTGCTTGGATTGATTGGAATTCTGATGGCGTTCGGCCATTCTTTTCTCGCGATGTCTGGCGAGGAATCGCTCGCGCAGGTCAACCGCGAGCTCGAATATCCCAAGCACCGCAACCTGATGAAGGCCGGTCTGGTGATCTTCGTCTATTCGCTTGCTGTTTACCTCACTGGTGTCGTTCTTCGCGTACGCGCTCATTCCGGACAACGTGCGGCCGCAGTATTTCAACAATCTGATCAGCGGCATCTCGATGTACCTCGCCGGACCGATGTCGCTGAAGCTGCTGTTCCAGGGCTTCATCGTGATTGTCGGTTTCCTGATGCTGGCCGGTGCGATCAATACGTCGATCATCGGCTCGAACGGCGTGCTCAACCGCGTATCGGAAGACGGCGTGATGACGGACTGGTTCCGTGCGCCGCACCGGACCTACGGCACGACCTATCGGATGATCAATCTGATCGTGCTGTTGCAGCTGGCCGCGATCATCGGATCGCGCGGCAATACGTACACGCTCGGTGAGGCGTACGCCTTCGGCGTCATCTGGTCGTTCGCGTTCAAGGGGCTGGCGATGCTCGTGCTGCGTTTCAAGGACCGGTCGCATCGCGAATGGAAAGTGCCCGTTCAACCTGCGCATCGGTGGCACCGAGATTCCCGATCGGGCCTCGGCGCGATCGCGGTGATTCTGTTCTCGATCGCCGGAATCAATCTGATCACGAAGCAGGTGGCTACGGTCAGCGGCGTCGCGTTCACGCTGGTGTTCTTCGTCATCTTCGTCGTCTCAGAACACATCAACGAGCGCAAGCGCGGCGCGCGAGGCGCACGTCGAGATGGATCAGTTCCGACTACAGCCGCAGGAGCGCATCTCGAGCGACACGGTCGCCGTGCGACCCGGGCAACGCGCTGTGCGTCGTGCGCGATTACAACACGCTTGAGCACGTCAAGAAGGCACTGGACCATGACGCACACTGGGAAACGCGATTTCGTGGTGATGACCGTGCAGGTGATGAAGGGGCCCGACGCCGGTTACGAAGACTCGAGCCACGACCAGCTCTTCACCCGCTATGAGCAGCTTCTGTTCAGCCGGGTCACCTCCATTGCGGAAAAAGCCGGCAAGCACGTCGACGCTGCTCGTCGTTCCCGGCACACAGCGTCTTCGACGCGATCGCCCAGACGGCGACGCACCTGGACTCGTCGGATATCTGGGCGGGTCGTTCGTCCGTGGCGACGGCTGAGGAGCAGGCGAAACACATGGGAGAAGCGTGGGAGCGCTTACCGAAGAAACCCAACCGGCAGGTCTTCTTGCATGTCGTCGATCCAGATGGCAGGATCACCGACTTCACTCTCGGAGTGCACATTCCGAAGCTCGCCGATGCTGACGTGGACTTGATTCACAACTTGTGGCTCGAGGCGCGGCAGGACGGGGGCATTGAGGACGTGCATCACAAAGAAATCGTCACAGTGGCGCTGGCACAACTCGCTGCTGACATGCGGGGCCCGAAGCGCCAAGAGACATTCGCCCGGATGCGCCACCTGCTGCGACGCAGGCAGCCTTAGTCGGCGCGCGCAGGCTGGCCCTGGGCGAGCAACGATCAAAAAGGCGCGCCTGACGTGGTGATGGCCTGCTGAGGGGACGTGCCCACGCTCGAAACGATCGCGGCAGTGTCCATCATGCGCGAGCACCTGCCTGAGCTGCGCATCCGTGTCGTCAACGTCGTTGATCTAATGAAGCTGCAACCGACGACCGAGCACCCGCAGGGATTGAGCGACAAGGATTTCGACGAGCTCTTCACCGTGGACAAGCCGGTCATCTTTGCGTTTCACGCGTACCCGTGGCTGATCCACAGACTGACCTATCGGCGCACCAATCATGCGAACCTCCACGTTCGCGGCTACAAGGAAGAGGGCACGATCACGACGCCTTTCGACATGACCGTGCTAAACGATTTGGACCGCTTTCACCTGGTGATGGACGCCATCAATCGTCTGCCGCAGACCGGCGACAAAGGGGTCTCCCTCCTTCCGGAAACCCGCCATTGGAAGTGGAATCTGTGTGCAAAATGAGACAGCCGCGCCCGAATTGCCCGCAGTACGATTGAACTGATTTCCTTTTGAACTGTTCGCCTTGCCTCGGCAAGAGCGTTGAGGTCTTGTGCTGCACAGTGCCGTGGAAGCAGAATTTTCGTGGCTCCCACAACTTGCTGCCGGCTGCGCGATCGAATGGGAAAGCATCACGGCGAAGCATCACAACGTGTTGCTGCAGGGGCGGCAGAGTGCGACGACGAGAACGATCGAGATCCTGCAGCCCTATCTGCTTGAACCGCTCATCCTTGAAGACATCACAGCGCTGACCTCCGCGGAGCAAACGCGGCTGCGTCATTGGCTGGACGATCTTGAATCGCTACAGATCGTCTCGACGACGGATCGCCCTGTGTTTCCTTTGGTCGAACACGGGCTATTCGACGAGCCGCTGTACTACCGTCTGAATGTCATGCTTCTCCATGTCGAGGAGTCTCCGGCGAAGTTGCCATATGCGCGCGAAGATTTCCGGCAGGATTTGGACGCGCGCCGATCGCTCGGACGGTGATGAACATCGACGTGGAGATCGAAGGCGTCTTCGATCGGCTGATCGCCGACGCGATTCGCCTCAAGATTCGACGGCTGTGCCGACAGCTTGCCTCGCCATTCGACTGGCGCGTCACGATCACGCCCTCCGAGACGCGTGGCGAGTGGGATATTGGCATTCACGCACCTGCAGGCTGGCACGTCATGTCGTTTGCCGGCCCCCCGGAGCGGTTGCCGGATGTCATCGAACACGCGCTGCGAGAGCGGCTCGTACTCCCGCTCGCCGTTTGCTAACGGCCGCACGCAGGCGTATAGTCGAGGACGAACCACCACCTTCCTGAGTACTGCGCCCCATCGCCGGATGTGATCCGGCCCGAGCCACAGCCCTCATCAAGCGCGCGTCTTTACTTCGATCGGTCAGGCGGCAGCGGCGGCCGCTCTGCTGCTTCCCGACGAAGGGGTCGTACATCCGTTTCACGCCAGTTGGGAGTCGACTGCCATGCATGTCAGACCGCTACACGACCAGATTCTCGTACAACGCCTCGATGAAGGCGAACAGCAAATCGGCGGCATCATCATTCCGGACTCCGCGAAGGAAAAACCTCAACGGGGCAAGGTCATCGCCACCGGCGACGGCAACGTAAACGACAAAGGGGATCGAGTGAAGCTCGACGTGAGAGCAGGCGACACCATCTTCTTCGGCAAGTACTCCGGACAAGAAATCAAACTGGACGGAGTCGACTACTTGATGATGAAGGAAGACGAGGTGCTTGCGGCGATCGAGAACGTCACTACCGTCAAGACCACCGCGGCCAAGACCGCCACTCGGAAAGGACGCTGATATGTCAAAACTGATTACCTACGGCGACGCGTCGCGCCAGGCCATCCTCCGCGGCGTCAATGGGCTCGCCGATGCCGTGAAGGTGACGCTCGGACCGAAGGGCCGCAACGTCATCGTGGGCAAGTCGTTCGGATCGCCCACCATCACAAAGGACGGCGTGACGGTGGCCAAGGAAATCGACTTGCCGGATCCGCTCGAGAACATGGGTGCCCAGATGGTGCGGGAGGTTGCGAGCAAGACCTCGGACGTCGCCGGAGACGGCACCACCACCGCGACGGTGCTGGCGCAGGCGATCTACCGAGAAGGCACGAAGAACGTGACCGCCGGTGCCAACCCCATGGCCATCAAGCGCGGAATCTTCGCAGCCGTCGAACGTATCGTCGCGTCGCTCAAACAGCAGTCCAAGCCGGTGAGCGGTCCCATGATCGCCCAGGTCGGCACCATCTCGGCGAATCACGATGAGACCATCGGGCGGATCATTGCGGAAGCAATGGATAAAGTCGGGAAGGACGGCGTGATCACGGTTGAGGAAGCCAAGACGCTCGAGACCTCGCTCGAAGTGGTCGAAGGAATGCAGTTCGACCGCGGCTATCTATCGCCCTATTTCGTGACCGACCCGGAGCGTATGGAAGTGGTGCTCGAAAAACCGTTCATCCTGATCCACGAGAAGAAGATCAGCGCGATGAACGACCTGCTGCCGGTGCTCGAGCAGGTGGCGCAGGCCGGCCGGCCACTGCTCATCATCGCCGATGACCTCGAAGGCGAAGCGTTGGCGACGCTCGTCGTCAACAAGCTGAGGGGCACGCTCAAGGTTGCGGCCGTCAAAGCGCCAGGGTTCGGCGATCGCCGTAAGGCGATGCTCGAAGACATCGCGATTCTGACCAACGGCAAGGCCGTGACCGAAGACCTGGGGATCAAGCTCGAGTCGGTCAAGCTCGACGACCTGGGTCAGGCGAAGAAGATCACCATCGACAAGGACAGCACGACGATCATCGAAGGCGCGGGCGCCAAGAAAGCTATTGAGGGACGCGTCAAGCAGCTGCGTACACAGGTCGAAGATACGACGTCGGACTACGACCGCGAGAAGTTGCAGGAGCGGCTCGCCAAACTCGTGGGCGGCGTCGCCATCATCAAAGTCGGCGCAGCGACGGAAACCGAAATGAAAGAGAAGAAGGGCCGCGTCGAGGACGCGATGCACGCCACGAAGGCCGCCGTCGAGGAAGGCATCGTGGCCGGAGGCGGCGTGGCGCTGCTGCGGGCCGCGAAGGGCCTGGAGACGCTCAGACTCGATAGCGACGAGCAGCTTGGCGTAAACATCGTCAGTCGGGCCATCGAAGAGCCGCTGCGCTGGATCGCGACCAACGCCGGCCACGAGGGAGCGATTGTCGTGCAGCGCGTAAAGGACATGCAGGGTGACGAGGGATTCAACGCGCAGACCGAACAGTACGAGAACCTCGTAAACGCGGGGATCCTCGATCCCGCCAAGGTGGTTCGCTCGGCGCTGCAGAACGCCGCGTCGATTGCGTCGCTCCTGCTGACGACCGAGGCAGTCATCTCGCAGGCGCCTGAGGCCCACAAGGCCGTGGCCGCGGCGCACGGGAATGGCATGGGCGGGGGGATGTACTAAAGGAATGGGTCCTCTGCGCGAGCTTCTCGCGACCGACCATCGTCAGGCGCTGGAATTCTTTTTCCAGCGCCTGAAGGATGTGTCCGGACCCGGCGTCGAACAACAAGAATTGCTCTACAACGCGAGCGTGCTGGCACACTATGCTCAGATCTCCACGCATGTCGCGGTCGATGTCGCGGCGCCCGCGAACCTAAGCGTCGTGTTCGATCACTTCGTGTTCGATTCGACGCTCCTCGGCGATCGCGAGATGATGGAAACCGCTGGGGCCCAGTGCCTGGTACTGGCGGGGTTCTTCGAGGATCAAATGCGCCGACGCCACAACATCCGTTGGTATGCGCGGCTCGGCGCTGCTTTCTTCAGCCGGGCAGCCGCCCTGGAGCCCGCTGGCCCGAAAGCCGCGCTGCTTGAGACGATAAGCAAGCGCTTCGAGACCTGGCGTCAGCGCCACGCGCGGCTAAGTCGTGATCTTCGCGACCAGCCTCTCTTGCTGACTCCGTCCAGGCTATCCACCCGTCCAGACCCTTTGCTCTGACTGCGATGATCGACAACCCGGAACGTTCGCTACCTTTCGTTCATGTCTGCTGTAATCGTGCTCAGCAGGCGCTGGGCAGTGCTCAACGTTGTGCCGTCTTTAAATGTGACGTTATCTCCGTCATCGACGGTTAGCTCGATAATCTTTGGCGGACCGCCGGCCACACCGACACTGGACGGTTCATAACGGAGCGTCTGATACGAGTCGTCAAGGGAAACCAGCACTTCCCGGTTCGCGCCACAAAGCTTCACCGCGTCGTGGCTGCTCGCGACGATGGCAATCCTTCGGTTCCTGGAGTCTCCCTCAAACGCATGGTTGAACTGTGCGATATCTCGACCCAATACCTCCAGTAGTTCGGAAAACAAGCGCGATGCGTTCGCCCTCAGCACTGCGGCCTTGTGCAACTCGAACTGGTTGTCCTCCTCTTGCTGAGTATCTTTTGCCTTTATCCGCTTGATTTCGTCGTCCATCCATGCCATATCTCACGTCCTCTCTAGACCAAACCGTCTCTGCGCACTCGAATCATTCGGCCGGGTCCGATCAAGCGTGTCCGTTTCCATCGACTCGACATCCGCCGTCCAGGAATCGGTCACGCGACGTCGCCACGGCCCGATGGTTTTCGTCAGTTGCGAGATGACGGCTTTTTGGACGAACTTACTATCTCGCGTTCGCGGCAGGTCGTGATGTCTCGCATTGAACATCGCGGCCGAACAGCGGTTCATTCAACGGCGCGGCGAACTAGAGTGGGCGGGTCAGAGACCCGGCGCAATCTACTCGCCGGACGGTGTGCAGAATGAGACAGCGTCGGTCGCTTGGCCTAATGTACCTTTGACTCCCGGCCTTTCGAATCGCTCGTCCTCAATCTCAAGAGCATTGATGTGGCGAGAGCACAACAGTAAAGCTTTCGGTTCTGTGCGAAAGATCGATAAAACGCGACCTGCGTGGTCCGTTGTGCGAGGCGTCCATGCTCTATGAATTCATTGCGGTACACCGCGTCGACATTATTCGGCGGTGCCGGCAAAAGGTGGCACGCCGGTCCGCCCCACCGCCAACCAAAGCGGAAATCGATCACGGCGTGCCGATGTTCTTGGATCAGTTGGGGAATGCCCTGCGGCTGGGCCTGATCTCCGACGGACAGATTCGCGAAACCGCGATCAAACATGGTCATGACCTCCGCCTTCAGGGATTCACCCTCTCGCAAGTCGTGCATGATTATGGAGACATCTGCCAGTCGATTACTGAGCTGGCAATGGAAATCAACGTCCCCGTCAGCATCGACGACTTTCGCTTGCTGAATGAGTGCCTTGACAATGCAATCGCCGGCGCGGTCACCCAGTATGCGCGCGAAGCAGATCAGTCGGCCGTCGACGGGGAGACGGCACGCGAGAGCGAGCGCCTCGGCTTCTTCGCCCATGAATTGCGGAACTTAATCAATACTGCGACCACCGCATTCGAGGTGCTCAAGAGAGGCAATGTGGGCGTCGGCGGGAGCACTGGTGCCGTACTTCAACGAAGCCTCACTGGGTTGGGCGCACTCGTCGGTCGGTCGCTCGCCGAGGTCCGTCTGACGAAAGGCATCCAGAATCGCGAGCAGTTCCTCGTCTCCGGGTTCATTGACGACGTCGTGGCCGCTGCCACATTAGAGGCACAAGGCCGGGGCGTCACACTAAGCGTTCTCCCGATCGAGGATGGTGTGACCATCGAGGCCGATCGACAAGTCCTGGCGGCCGTCGTCGGAAACTTGCTGCAGAACGCGTTCAAGTTCACCAAGCCGCATACGACCGTCACGCTGCGGGTCGGCACCAGCACCGATCGCGTGCTGATCAAGGTCGAGGACGAATGCGGTGGTCTTCCTAATGGCAATGGCGACGCACTGTTCCGGCCGTTCGAACAGCGAAGCGCGGATCGAACAGGCCTGGGACTTGGCCTCGCCTTCAGTAGATGGGGCGCTGAAGCCAACCATGGCCGGATCCACACGCGCAACGTACCTGGTCACGGATGTGTGTTCACCGTCGACTTGCCGCGGGTCCCTGTTCCCGCGCTCGCGTCGTCTGTCGCCGGTTAAGGTCGAAACATTCCGTTCATTCGCCGATCCCGCAAGAAGAGTCGAGCGTCGCTGGACGCCCGGTTGACCCTTTTTCGTTTCAGCCTTCCAGCAGTTTTCCAGCGAGATCGCGCGAGGGCTCGACAGCCCAGCGTCCGGCGCGCTAGGCCAGCGAGTTCAGTCCTCAACTTCCCGGCCGGGCACCACGAACCGCCGCCACGTGATGTACGGCCGCATCTCGTAGCGTGCCAGTCCGCATGGGGTGACCGGACTGCCTGAAGGGAAGAGGCCGTGCGGGACGGGAGAACGGACGTTATGCTAACCGAGATACGACTCTGGTGCTCGTATCGTCCCCGATCGTCGGGCCGGCCACACGAATCTTCAGGAATGATTCTTCATCGATCTGATTCACAGGCGGGACGGGCGAGGTGACAGCAAGGGCGGTATCGACCGTCCCTGTGGCGCGCCGGGCAAGCACCGGCAGGCTGGCGACCGCCAGCTCTGTCGGCACGACGCTCGAATGGTACGACTTCACGGTCTACAACACGCTGGCCGCCCTGATCTTCAACCGGTTGTTTTTTCCCTCGTTCGATCCGATGTCTGGAACGATCCTCGCTTTCTCGACGTATGCGGTCGGCTACGTTTCGCGGCCGCTCGGCGGCGTAGTCTTCGGTCATCTCGGCGACAAGCGGGGACGCCGGTTCGTGCTGGTCCTGACGCTGGTGCTCATGGGCCTCTGCTCGGGTCTGATGGGACTGATTCCAACCTACGCGTCCATCGGCATCTACGGTTCGATTCTGCTCGTCACATTGCGATTCGTGCAGGGCGTGGCGCTCGGTGGTGAATGGGCTGGCGCCGTGCTGATTTCGGTCGAGCATGGCGACCAGGCCAAGCGCGGCCGAAACGCGTCGTTCACGCAGGTGGGGCCCTCGGTCGGCACGCTTCTCGCGACAGGCGGCATCGCGCTCATTACGTTCCTCGTGAGCGCGGACGACTTTGTCGCGTGGGCGTGGCGGGTTCCGTTTCTCGCGAGTCTCGTGCTAGTAGGATTCGGTCTATGGATCCGGCGAGGCGTGGAAGAAACGCCGATGTTCAAGCGCCTCGATCAGAGCGGCGCGACAGCCGAGACGCCGATCGGAGATGTGTTGCGGCTGTATTGGCCGCGTCTATTGATCGCGGGCGGCGTGCGCGTCGGCTCAGACGTGTTTTATGCGCTCATCGTCGTCTTCAGCCTGACTTACGTCACGACTGTTCTCAATCTTTCGCGCACGCTGGCATTGACGGCCATCATGGCCGGTTCCGTCGTGAACGCGCTCACTATTCCGTTTTTTGGCGCGCTCTCCGACCGCGTCGGCCGACGCGTCGTTTACGGAACGGGCACCGTGATGGCGATGCTTTGGGCGTTTGCCTTCTTCGTGCTTGCCGACACCGGCAAACCGCTCCTCGTGATCCTCGCCGTCGTCGTCGGGCTCATCGTTCATGCCGCCATGTTTGCACCTCAGGCGGCTTTCGTGACGGAGCAGTTTCCGACACGGGTGCGCTACGCGGGGTCGTCGCTCGCGTATACGCTCGCGGGCATCGTCGGGGGAGGTTTCGCGCCGCTCATTATCGCGAGCCTGTTTCGCGTCTATTACACGACAACGGCTATTTCACTGTACGTCGTTGGGGCCCTCGCCGTGACGTGTGTCGCGCTGCTGGCGTCGCGTGAAACGGGAAAGTCAGCATTGGAAGAGTAAGGCAACAACAGTGAGGGTAAGCCTTGCAACAATTCGAGCGGCAGCTCGGTCAGGCGCACCGGCGCCCTTATTGGTTCCGTATGGCCGTCGTGTATAAGGTCATCAGGAGTACATCGATGTTCGGATCGTTAGGAATGCCGGAACTGATCGTCATCTTCATCATCGCGCTGATTATCTTCGGCCCTCGCAAGCTGCCGGAGTTAGGTCGCTCGCTCGGGCGTGGGATCGCGGAGTTCAAGAAGGCGACCACGGAGCTGCAGGCGAAACTCGAAGATGAAATCGAACGAGAGGACCATAGCGCCACGCCATCGACAGCGCCGCCGCCGCAGCCGACGAAGGTAGGCTGACAGCGTTTGCACCTCTAGGGGTGGCGAGCTGTGATCCGAATCCGTCACCACCTCCAGCGCCTGGACTTGGGTCGCCGCATCGCGCTGCGCACGCTCATGGCATTCCTCGCGACCTTCGTCATCCTCCGATTCATCACGGCGGTCATTCACTTTGAGCTGTTTCCGCACGGCCCATTTCGCAATCTGATTACGAAGAGCGGCCTCCACATCCATCATCTGTTTTGGGGCATCCTGCTGTTGATGGCCACCGGCTTCACCGCGCTGGCCACTCGCGATGTCCGTTGGCACTTGCGGATCGCGGTCGTCTTCGGGATCGCGCTCGGGTTGACGCTCGATGAGTTCGCGTTGTGGCTCCGCCTCGCTGACGTGTATTGGACCCGTCAAGGGATTGAAAGCGTAAAGGCAGCAGCGGTCGTCGCGGCGCTTCTCGCGAGCTACGCCTTCGGCCGGCCGGTCTGGCACGGTGCGGCCCGCGATCTGTTTCGGAAGTAACGAACCCACAGCAATCCTTCGGTGCTCTGCATCGGCGGCATGGGTTCGGCTCCTCACCTCTAGGAATTGGGCAGGCTGATGGCCCGCGCAGTTGGATCCGATACGCGGAAGGACTTGAACCCGCTAAATCAACCGAAACGAAAGGCTCGGCCGATCACGCGATGAGCGATCCGCGCTCGCTGCTACGCATCGGCATCGGCGCGTACTTGGTCAGTTTTCTCCTGGTTGCGATCAGCGCGGGGACGCGTGGCCATGGCTGCGCTGTCGTGGCGCTCCTGGGCCCGTTCATCGCGCTTGACGCGCCATCGGGCGCCGGCGCCAACGAGTTCTTCGACGGAAACCCGTTCGGATATGTGGCGCTGTTCGTCAGCGGGCTCGTCAACATCGCGTTCCCGCTCGCCATGTTCCTGAAATTCAAGCGGTACGACCGTTCTTTTGCAGCCGCGAGAATCGCAGTACTCGTCACGATTCCATTCTCGTGGATGGTGTTCGTCCTGCTGCCGGTCCTTCCGCGTGAAGGACACGTTCTGTGGGTGTCTGGGATGTTGCTGGCGCTGTTCTCCGAGGAGATCGCCGCTCGACGCCGCGCCGGCGCTAGCTCGCGAAGACTTCACGCATGCCATTAGCGGCTTGGCGCACGCAGATGTCGTTGTTCGCGACGGCAAGTGGGCAGACCGCGTGAGAGGACTAACGCCCGCGGCGGTATTTTCTTGCGGTCAGATCGACGCGTTTTTTGATTGGTGTGAAGCTGCTGCGCCAGCTGACGGTTGACTGAAGCGTTTCCGCTGCGCCGACTGTGCGGAGGTGAACCGTCTTACTTGAATCGGGAGTATTTCTACGTGATCAATCCATGAAAGTGTCGCGCACGCTCTTTGCGCTCGGACTTGTTGCCTACCTGGCGAGTTTTTTTCTGGTGGGCGTGTACGGCTTCGACGCCCCCGTCCAGGGCTACGTCTGCGCCGGGATGGCGCTCTGGATGCCGCTGGCCTTCCTCAGCGGTGGTCAACAGAGCAGCCCAGCGAGCGGTTCCGCGCTCTGGCCGCTCATGTTGTTCGCGATGTTCATTGCCGGCCTGGTGAACATCGCGTTCCCGATCGCCGTATTCCTTCGCCTTACTGCGAATTCAGGCTCGTCTGGCTTTCAGCGCATGAGGGTCTACATTCCGTTGATGGCGGCCTGCTCGTGGCTGGTCTTCGTCCTTGAGTTCTTCATCCCGCGTGAAGGACACGTCTTGTGGATGGTCGGTATCGTGTTCGCGCTGTTCCCGGAAGAAATCGGGGCCTACTTGTCGGGCACCACCCAATCGACGACGTCGATTGAGGCCCAGGCTTGCAAGAAACCGCGTCGGTTTCGACTGTACGAATGACCCGACCAGCCAAGAGCTTGACTCAATCTTACGATTTCGCCAGCTTCTTCGCCTGGTGGATGTCTCCGGGCTCCGGTCCTGAGAGAACCGCGTGGCCATCGCGTCGCCACCAATCCAGTCCGCCGAGAAGCTCCTTCGTCTGGAAGCCCAGATTGGACAGCTTGTACGCGCCCTTCGTCGATCCGTTGCAGCCGATGCCGTCGCAGTACAGGACGTAGACCTTCGAGCGATCGAGCATCCGCGTCGAGCTCTCGCTCATCTCACGATGCGGAAGACTGCGCGCCCCCGGGATGTGCGCCTCCTCATATGCTTTCTTTGGCCTGGCGTCGAGCACCACGATGCTCGTCTCGTTGCGCGTCAAGTCCTCAGCCAAATCCCACGCGTCGGTGTGCCGCTGCAGGTTAGCAAGCATCGCCGCAGCCATTTCCGGCGGCTCCGCGCACCCGAACTCCAGAACCCGGGAAGTAAACCCGTCGTTCGCGACGTTCTTATCCGCTTCCATAATCGGTTTCGTCGTGGACATGTCGCCGATGCTCCCTTCCGGCCTGAGAACTCGGAACTTAGAAGTTGCCGAATGGGCCGCAGTTCGCAGTTCGCAGTTCTCAGTTCTCAGTTCTCAGTTCACGTTGTGCTGTCAGGGCTTCGCGGACGGCTGCCAAAGCTCAATCTTATTCCCATCCAAATCATAGATCCAGGCGAAGCGACCGTAGGATGCATTCATTCGTTTCGCGTCAATCGTGACTCCCTCTTTTTTCAAGCGGTCGAGCAACGCATCCAGATCGTCCACGATGTAGTTGATCATGAGCGGTTGGTTGGGAGCGAAATAGTCAGTGGAGGTGGGAAAAATAGTCCACGCGGTCACGTGTTCCTTTTGCGGGTCGTCGTGTTCGCGCCACGGAAGCATCGCGCCTTGGCCTTTGTCAGCGAGTCCAAGATGCGTCGCATACCATTCGCGCATCGGATCACGATTAGCGGATTTGAAGAAGACACCGCCGATTCCAAGGATGCGCCCGCGCTGTTCCATTGTAACGGGCGGCTTGGACTTTTCAGGTTGGGGAGATTGCACTTCCTGTCTTCCTCTTGACGCCGAGATGAGCAACAGCGAGCCGAGCGCAATCGCGCTCCAGGGTATCCCTTGCATGCGCGGATTATACAAGTTCCGATTCGGAGAAAACGGTTCGAGAAGGTGTACCGGTCGCGGTCGTCGCGGCAATGCGGCTGACAGGATACGATGCTGGTTTCGAGCCGCTCGTCGGGCGATTGGCGGATCGCCACCATCTCGTCGCGCCCGATTATCCCGGCTTCGGTCAGTTCTTTGCAGAAAGGATGAGATATTCAAATGAAGCATCGACCCATGACGGCGTGCCTGATCGTCGCCGCGTCCGCGTTCGTGGTGAGCCTCACGCTCGCCGCACAGGACCGATTCTCGGTGAAGGTGCCGAACGGCCTCGCATTTTCGGAATTCAAAGGGTACGACACGTGGCAGACGATCGCTCCGAGCCAGACCGAGGACGGGCTGAAGGCGATTCTCGGCAACAGCGTCATGATCAACGCGTACCACGCGGGCATTCCCGCCAACGGCACGGCCGTTCCTGACGGCGCCATGATGGCCAAGCTCGAATGGTCGAAGAAGAGCGACACCGATTCGCCATACGCCGTCTCCATCCCGGACACGCTGAAGTCGGCATCGTTCATGATCAAGGACTCGAAACGATTTGCCGACAGCGGCGGATGGGGATACGCGCAGTTTGCCTACGACGCCGCCTCGAATACCTTCAAGGCGAACGGCAACGGATCGGGATGCGGTTACGTCTGCCATACGCGTGTGAAAACGCGCGACTTCGTTTTCACCCGCTACCCTTTACGGTGAATCACCGCTGCCTGCCGGACAGGTCGTGGGTACAATCGATACGAGTCAAGGAGCCGCATGGATCACAATTTGGAGCATACGGTGTCGCTTCTCGCGCGCACGCCTGCCGCGTTGAATGTGCTTCTGCGCGATTTGCCGGAGTTCTGGACGTCGCGGAATGAAGGGAAAGACAGTTGGTCCGTGTTCGACATCATGGGCCATCTGATTCATGGGGAACGGACGGACTGGATTCCGCGCGCGCAGATCATCCTGCAGTTCGGTGAGGGCCGGCCGTTCGACCGCTTCGATCGATGGGCGCAGAACCGTGAGAGCCAGGGCAAGTCGCTCCCTGACTTGCTGGATGAATTCGCGCGGTTGCGATCCGAGAATCTGCAACGGCTCGGTTCTTTCAAACTGGGACCAGACAGCCTCGCGCTGCGCGGAAGACATCCGGTACTCGGAATCGTCACGTTGTCAGAGCTGTTGGCCACGTGGGCCGCTCACGATCTGACGCACATTCACCAGATCTCGAGGGTGATGGCGCATCAGTACCGAGAAAGCCGTGGGTCCGTGGACGCAGTACCTGGGCGTGATGCAGTGCGCCGGCCACAGCGCTCCGTAACCGTTCGCCGCGAAGCCTGCATCGGCATCGTGACGCCGAGAGCGTAATGAGAACACTGATCGTCGGTGCTGGCGCGCTCGGCGGAATGATCGCCACGCGGCTGCGAGCGGCCGGCGTCGATGTCTCGCTCGCGGTCCGGAATCGCGAGTCAGCGGAGGCGCTGAAGCGTTCGGGACTGCAGGTGTCCGGGATCGGAGGTCCGGCGGCGGTCGCGTCCATCGACGTCGCCGTCGCGCCCCTCGAGGCGTATTCCGCCGAAGACGGGTTCGAGTTGATCGTCCTCGCGACGAAGGCACAGGATGCGATCGAAGTCGCGTCCATGGCGATTCGTCTCTTTCGCGGAGGCGGCACCTTGCTGCCGATCCAGAACGGCGGCGTTTCGCAATTACTCGCAGACCGCTTCGGCAACGACGTCGTGCTCGGCGGGTTGTCGAACTTCGGTGCGACGATGGTCGCGCCGGGCGTTTATGAACAGCGGAATGCGGGACACCTCCTCATCGGTGAGATCGCGGGAGGGCAGAGCGGGCGAGCCGAACTCGTGCGCGACTGGCTCGGTCGCGGCGTCGACGTGCGTATCACGAAAAACCTGCGCGGTGCCATCTGGTCCAAGCTGCTGCTCAACTGCTCGGTCACGACGATCGGAGCACTCGCCGGTTCGACGATGAGCGAATACATCGCGTTGCCCGCCGGGCGGGAGCTCTTCGACCGCGTCTATGACGAGACGCTTCGCGTCGCGCTGCGGACTGGTGCCACCCCCGAGCGGATGATCGTCGATCCAATTCCGCCGGGATGGGACGGCGCGACCGCCGTGGGCGACGCGCACGATCGCTGGCTCGCCGAGATTGTTCGGGCGTACGGAGGCGCGAAGCCGTCGATGCTGCAGGATATCGAACGCGGCCGGCCGACGGAGATCGACTTCATCAACGGCTACGTCGTGAGCCGCGGCCGCGAGGTCGGTGTGGACACGCCTGCGAACGCTGGAATCGTGGAAATGGTGCGAGCGATTACGCGTCGCGAGCTCGCGCCCAGCCCGACGCTCCTCGAGCGCCTCATTGCGTCGCGCCGCTAACCCGCACTGTTGTTCGACGCGCAGTCGATGGGATCGCTCGATCGCCGAGTGGACCGATCGATTGCGCGATTCTGGATATGTGCCCGCGCCTGGTCTGCAGTGGCTCGCCACAAATGCATCGCGGCGTAACCACGCCACGGTCGCCACGATCTCGCACGTTGTTCCATTGCGCGTGCCGACAAGGGTGAGCCATCAGGGCCGGCGGCCACACGGCGCAAGACCAGATCGGACGCGGGAAACGCATCCGGCTCCCCTAACGCCCGCAAGCCAACATATTGCGCAGTCCACTCTCCGATGCCGGGCAGTGCCGTAAGAGCATGCCAGACATGCTCCGGCGCTGCTTGCCAATCGAGTGTGCCCTCCGCGGCGGCTTTCGCGAGGCTTCGCAGTGCCGCCGCACGAGCTCGTGTCAGTCCCACTTCGCGCAGATCGGCCACGGCTAACTGCGCTGGGGTGGGAAATAAGTAGGTGAGCGCTGATCGTGAACGGATGGACGACCCGCAACACTGAACCAGGCGCGCCGCGAGCGTGCGCGCGCCACGAACGCTGATCTGCTGACCGACCACGGCGCGAACGGCACACTCGAATGGATACCCACACGCCGGGTATGCGCAGTCCGGGGCGTCGCCTCACCAGAGGTCCAAGCAGCTCGTCGTCGCGGAATGCCGCGCTGATGACCGAAGGATCGGCGGCGACGTCGAACATCCGCCGCGCCGTCGACGAAATCTGCAGCAGTGAACTCGGCGTGGCCCCTGTCACGCGAAGCTCCAGTGCGTCTTCACCGTGGACCGGGCTGACGTGCACCACGGCAAAGCCCGCATCGGTCGCCACCGTCCGCATGTAAGCATTTCCGTCCACCAGCTCTATGCCCGGCACCGATCGCGCCGCAAGAAACGCGTGCACATGCTCCCAGTCGTAAGGCGGCCGATACGTCAGGCGCAACACCATCTCATCTTGATGGCTCACGGGCCGTTCGTGCCGCTGACGTCGAAAATCCCGCGGCGGTCGACGGAAGGACTGGTGAAAGGCGCTGTTGAAGCGGCGGACGCTGTTGAATCCGGCAGCGAATGCAATGTCGGTGATCGGCAGGTGTGTCTCGTCCAGCAGGCGCTTCGCGAAGTGCAGACGCCGCGTGTGAGCCATGCTCACCGGCGGCGCTCCCACATGTTGAACGAAAAGGCGGTCCAGATGGCGCGCGCCGAGGCCGAGACGCGCTGCGAGCTCCTCCACCGAGCGGCGGTCGAGAAAGCCGTCTTCGATCATGCGCAGGGCGCGGCCGACGACCGCCGAGGTGCCCAGCCACGCGGGGGTGCCGGGCGCGGCTTCGGGCCGGCAGCGAAGACACGGACGAAATCCTGCCGCTGTCGCCGCTGCCGCGGTCGCGAAGTATCTCACGTGCTGGCGCCGCGCGTGCGGCGAAGGACAGATCGGTCGACAGTAGATCCGGGTCGATGTGACCGCGATAAAAAACTTGCCATCGAACCGCGGGTCGCGACTCATGCGCGCGCGGTCGAGCGCGCGAGCCGTCAGGCCATGGATATGTTGCATCTCACTCGACCATAGCGTGGGTTCGCGGACCGGACTAGCCATTTTCAGACATCCTCGTTTGCCGCGAGTTTAGCAGGCGCGTCGACCGGAATCGCTGCATCTCGGGTCGCGTCGCGTCGTGAACGTCCGAAAGTGGCGAGTCGCGCACCTTTCAAGGGTTTAAGGTGCAAATCTCTGTGGACGTGATGAGGAGATCCCAAATGAAACGCACAGGCACTGGATGGGTGATGGTTGCGGCGGTGGTGCTGGCACTTGGTATGACGCAGCTTTCGGCGCAGCCGAAGACGGTTTACAACGTGCTGACTCTTCCCTCACTCGGAGGCGTAGCCGGCCAGGCGAACAGCATCAACGATCGCGGCTGGGCAAGCGGGGTGGCTGATTTCGCTGGCGACGGTACTGGCCATGCGGCTCTCTGGATGAATTCAACGGAGGTTGTCGATCTCGGCGCGCTTGGTGGCCCTCAGGCCAACAGCGCCGTCGCGTGGCCGGTAAAAGCCACCAATGGAGTGATCGTCGGTATTTCCGAAACCGCCGATACCCAGCTCGCGAACGACACGTTTTCCTGCTGGCCATTCTTCACGCCAGGGTCGCCCACCGGAAAAGCCTGCAACGGTTTTCGCTGGCAAAAGGGAAGCATGACGGCACTGCCGCCCTTCCCCGGCGGGTTCAACAGCTACGCCACGGCTGCGAACAATCGCGGTCAGATTGTGGGCTGGGCTGAAAATGGAACGCCCGACCCGACCTGCACTCCAGGTTTCCAGGTGCTGCAGTTCCGAGCGGTGATCTGGCAGCCCGATGGCAGCATGCAGGAATTGCCGCCGCTAGCTGGCGATTCGACCACTGCCGCTGAGGCGATCAACGATCTGGGCCAGGTCGTGGGGATATCAGGCGCCTGCGAAGTCGCCGTCGGCGACATGAGCGCGGCGCATGCAGTCATGTGGCAGAACGGTGTTCCGACGGACATCGGCAATCTCGGAGGACATAGCTGGAACACGCCCACCGCGATTAACAACCATGGCACGGTTGTGGGCTTCGCGCTGCGCGCAGGACAAGACGGCACGCGGAACTTTCAGGCGTTTGTGTGGACCAGCGCCACCGGCATGAAGGCGCTTCCAATGGCAGCGGACGACATTCGCAGCGAAGCCCTCGGTGTCAATGATAAGGATCAAATCGTCGGTCTGTCGCGCGGTCCTTCCGGTATCCGTGCAGTGCTGTGGCAGAATGGCGTCTTGACGGAGCTGAACAGCCTCACCGCGGCGGGTTCGCCTTACCTGCTTTACGCTAACGACATCAATAACGCGGGCGAAATTGCCGGCGAAGCGTTCGACGGCGCGACAGGTGCGGCCCCGGCATACGTGGCTGTTCCGCAACGGGGGAAATCGTCACATGCGGCGCGGCAGAACGCCATGCAAGCGCCTGACTTGTCTTCCGAGCGCTTGGATTGCATAGAGCGTCGCGCGTCGCCGCTCTCGGTTGATCCAAGAAAGTAAGTTGCGACGCATGCAGGTCGTCGTCGTGCTCGGCGTTGGAGGACGGCTGGGGACTGGAGGCAGGATGGAGACGAACGTTGCGACGGCGCCCGACCTCGACACGCTCCTGGCACTCAACGCCGACTACATCCACGCGGTGCAGACGTCGGACGTTGGCCGATTCGAGGAGATTCTCGCCGACGATTTTCTCTGTACGCAATCAGATGGCTCCCTGTTGAATCGTCACGAGTTCTTGCGACACACGGCCGCGCCGGTGAGCATCTCGAACCTCGAAGCGCACGACGTGAACATCAGGCTGATGGGAGACATCGCGATCGTGCACGCACGAACCACATTCGTCATGTCGGACGGACGGCCCCGCTCGGGGCGATATACGGACGTGTGGGCGCGCCGCGAAGGCAGATGGGTCGCCGTGTCGGCCCACGTCACGCGACAGGCCTGAACCGACATCCGAGACAAGAATCACGACTCGACAGGCTGTAACTCTGTCAGGGGCTGCGCGTCCGCGACCCGAGCGGATCGCAGCATCGCGACAGCCGCGTATGTGACGACGGCCACCACCAGCCACCGAAGTGCGCCGAGCGGCAGGGATTTCACGATCAAACCGGCGATGAGAACGGCCGGAATTCCCCCAAGCGCGAGACCCAACGACGCCCTGATGTCGTACCGGCCCGTGTCCATGAACTTGAGGCCGCCCACCATGATCACGAGGGCACCGGTGCTCATCATGATCGGAAAGGCGGCCCGCGGATCCATTCCGAAGAGGCTCAAGAGCACCAGGCAGGGCCCGTAGTTTCCGATGCCCAGCATGAGGAGCGCGCCGAGCACGAAGTTCAGCAAGACGGCGAGGACGAGCGCGGGCAGAGGCAGCCCAACGGCCGTCCCTCCACTCGGGAACCATCCGAGTTGACTCATCGCCATGAACAGGGCGGCCGCCAGAAGCGCGACGCCCATTCCGACTTGGATCGGCGGCCGGGGAAGCCGCGACACAATTCCAGCGCCGAGCCACCCACCGACGACCGATGCGGCGACCATGGAAAGCAACAGCGTCGAATCGACGCTGACGACTGCGATGAAGATGAGCGCCTGGCCGGCCGCCGGCAGCGCGTGGCCCACGATCATCGTGCCGGGAATTCGTTCGTCGGGGACCAGTCGCAGCACTTTGTACGCCGTAGTGGTCGTGGCGAACGAGCCGATGCCCAGCGTGTCGAAAAAATTAGTGACGAAGCCTACCGCGACGTGGACGAACCGCGGAGCTCGCGTCGGCGCCGGACCGTTGTCGTGCAAACGACGCGTCGCTACGGCCCCGAGCCACCGGACAGCAAAGACGAGGCTCATGGCGGCCAGTACCAATCAGCAGCACGATTCGCGCGTTGAGCATTGGAGGTCTTGGCGCCGACTATACTCGTTTCGTTTGCGCGGGCGAGCCAGAGCCGCTCGAAGCTGTACGATGCTGCAGAGCAACCCACCGGCTGAACGTTCCGGCCAGCGTCCCGACGAGTGCCGCGTAGGTCAGAGGGACGAGCAGATATACCGAGAGAATCAGGAGCAGGGCCGGATGTTCGAGCAGCGCCGCTGCGAGGCCGGGCGTCACGATCGCAGCCGCCGTAAACAGAACACTCAGCCCGACGAAACTGCTTGCCGCTGCCACGAGGACTCCGGTCCTGATGAGGCCAGTTCGCTGAACGCCACGATAGGCAGCGACGAAGTAGATCGCCGCATCCAGCAGGGAAACTCCTGGGGTTCCGACGACACTGCCGTACCACAACATGCCGAAGGGGAGCGCGACCCACATCGGCAGCGGCTCTTGGTGAGGTGCATGGTGGCCGGGACGGAACACCGTCAATGCGAGGAAAACACCTTGTGCGGCGAGCACCAAGGCGCCAGGCCGAATCAGGCGCCAGAGCATGCTGAGGGCTTGCCCGATGTACCACGCGTTCGCGCGCAGTGGGCCGAGCAGAGGACTCCGCACGGCTCGGTCCTCCTCCAGCAGATCTCCTGAAATCGATTCCCGATCCGCCGGACGCAGCAACGATCGCAACAGCGCGTCCGCCCATTGTGGTGGGCGAGCTGTCTCATCTTTCATGCGCGCACCTTCAACGGCCAGACGACGCCACGCCACAGCGTTTCGACCGCAGACCTCGCCTCGCTGAGTGCCCGGACGCCCGCGCCAGTTGGCGCAAAGTACCGCCGCGCGCGACCGCCTCGGAGGGCCGTGCCCGGCGCGAGCTTCGAGGACACGAGTCCTTTCGTCTCCAGTCGCTCGAGCGTGGTGTAGACCGCACCCGCCGAGACGTCGCGGTTCAACCGGCGCTGCACTTCGTTCAAGACCGCCCGTCCGTAGGCGTCTTTGCTCAAGTGGATTATTGCCAACAGGACCGCCTGCTCGAAGTGTCCGATCACGTCAGGCATTTAGTGCCTACACGGTAGGCATAAACGCAGAATCTGTCAAGGATATCGTGCGCAACGCGTTCGCGTCCCGAAGCGCTGCTGCCGTTTCACTTGACGCCGATTTCGGGATTCCATGAACCTTGCTTCTTGCGCGAGGTGACCATTTCTCCGATGTGATACGCGTTGTGTCGAGCGATGAGCGCGATGGTTCGTTGTGCGTTTCGCGCAGCTCCTGCAGAAGAACTGTCACGCTCCTTTACTCACCAACCTGTGTCGTCGAACTGCGAACGTGTTCGAGCACCCTATGTGAGCAAGTGGCCTTCTGAAAAGGGCCAAGTCGCGGTGGCGGCGTAGTACCATTCGTGCGTGAGGCCACGAACCGCCGGTGCGTTTCCGCTGTTGCTGGCGCTCGAACGCGGCGCGCCTCAGCCGCTCGCCGACCAGCTATACGACGCCCTCCGAAAGCGCATCCTCACGGGAAAGATGGCCGCCAGCACACGGCTGCCATCGACCCGTGTGTTCTCCAAGGAGCTTGGCGTCTCGCGCAACACCGTGCTGAACGCCTTCGAACGTCTCGCGTCTGAAGGGTACATCGAGGGCCGCGTCGGGGCGGGCACGCGCGTGGCCCGCACGTCGCCCGAAGCGATGACGCATGCGGGGGCCGTCAGCCCACGGCGAACGGCGCGTTCCGCGCGGCGCGGGCCGTCGGAGCGCGGGACGGCCATCGCGAGGATTCGCACCCGCACATGGTCGGATCGTTTAGGAGACGTTCGGCCATTCCGGCTCGGAGTTGGTGCGCTGTCGGAATTTCCGGTGAAGATTTGGTCGCGATTGAGCCGGCGGTGGGCGCACGGTGGCGCGTCGGCGATGGATTACGACGAAGTGGCCGGGTACCGGCCGCTGCGCGAGGCGATTGCCGCGTATCTGCGGAGTGCTCGCGGCGTCACGTGCGACGCGTCTCACATCATCATCGTCCATGGGTCGCAGCAGGCGCTCGACCTGACCAGCCGTGTGCTGCTCGATCCGGGCGACGCCGTGTGGTTCGAGGATCCCGGGCTACGACGGCGCCCGCGGTGCGTTCGCCGCGGCCGGCGCGCGCATCGTCCCTGTGCCGGTCGATGGCGATGGCTTCAACGTCGCGGCAGCGATTGCACGAGACGCGAGCGCGCGGCTCGCCTATGTCACGCCGTCACACCAATTTCCATTGGGCGTGACCATGACGCTGTCGCGCCGGCGTGAGCTGCTGCGGTGGGCAGGCGAATCCGGCGCATGGGTGCTCGAGGACGACTACGACAGCGAGTTCCGATACGTACAAAGGCCGCTGCCCGCGATGCAAGGCCTCGATGCCGACGAGTGCGTGATCTATTCCGGCAGCTTCAGCAAGGTGCTGTTCCCGGCGCTTCGACTTGGCTACATCGTCGTTCCGCCGGCGGTCCTCGATGCGTTCCTGCGCGTCCGGTTCCTCACCGACGTGCATCCCTCGACGATCACGCAGGCGACGCTCGCGGATTTCATCGCCGAAGGCCATTTCGAACGGCACCTGCGAAGGATGCGGCTGCTGTATAGCGAGCGCCAGGCGTTTCTTGTCGATAACGCCCGCCGGCATCTGGCAGGGCTGTTGACGGTGGCACCGTCGGACGGCGGCATGCATCTCGTCGGCTCGCTGCGCGCCGGCATCAGCGACCGGGAGGTCAGCCGCGCGGCCAGAGCGCGCGGCCTCGCCGTGACGCCACTGTCTTTTTTTGCCGAGCGCCGGCCGCACCCCAACGGACTGCTGCTCGGTTATGCGGGACTGACGTCGGCTCAAATCCGCACAGGCACGCAGCAGCTCGCCGCAACGCTCGAACCGTTCGTCCGCGCAGCCAGGCGGCGGCCGGCGGAGATCTGATGCCGCGACTCAGCTTGGATGCGCTCACCCCGAACAGGAGCTCCTTCATCACGCGCGTCACCACAGATCGCCAGCTTGTGCTCGCGGGCGTATTCGCGCCCGAGCTTTTGTTGCACCGGAATCGAGAACCGTTCACGTTCCTGGTCCTTCGACGAGACCCGTGAGTCTCCTTCGATCCGTGTGAGATAGGATGCGGTGTGCGGCTCGCGATCGATCTGGGGTCGGCCTGGCGCTGGAGTGCCGCGTCGGCCGCCTGCGCGTGCGCCGCGGTCGCATTGGGCGCGTGGGTGCTCTGGCCGCCGGCCGTGGGGATTGCCGATCAGTATCTGACGCTCGCGGCGTTGTGTGCCATCGTCGCCGTGATCGCCATCGTCTTGACGTCGTGGCGCCAGTTCGAGCGGCCGCAGCGCCTCGCGGCGTTCGTGATGCTCGTGGCAACCGGAATGAGCTGGTATGCCGCGCGCTTGTCGGTCCACGAGCGGCAGTTCGATTATCTGGTCGCCTCGCAGAAAACAGCGTTGCGGCTGCAGGCGACCCAGCTCTCCGGCGACATCGTCAACTTCCTGCGGCAGCGCGCGTTGAGCGCCCCGCGGCACCCTGCGCCGGCCACTTGGGACCGCGACGTGGCCGCCGTGCTGCAGTATGAAGCAGAAGACGTCGAGCTGTTCGACCAGATGTTCGGACCCCAAGTTCGCCGCACGCGCCAGGTGTTCGATCTCGAGGGCCTCACGGAGCGCGATCTCGACACCTTCTATCGGCATCCTGCGAACGCCTTTCAGATCAACATCATCGCGCAGAAGCTCGCCGCGCTGGCCCGCCGTCTCAAGTAAACCTGAGTGAACAACACCTCGTCGTCGTCGTCGGTAACGTCGTGTTGAATGATCCGCGGGGCAGCAACGAGTTGTTGCCGGGTCGCATTCTGAGCCGTGTCACTTTCCGTACGCGTAGCGCATCAGGTCGGCGTCGGCCAGCATCTGTTTGGCCGTTTCGTCGTTGCGCGAACGCTGTTCGAACAGCCGGCGATGGATCGGTAGTGCATTTGCGCCCGCCCGCATGAACTCCTTGGCCTTCTCCTTATTTCCTTCTTTGTAATACAGCACGGCGAGGGCCGTGTTCAGCGATTCGAACGGCTGGCGGCGATGGCCGTCCGGGAGGCGCGACAGCGCTGCTTCGGCCAGCGCGATGGCCTCCCGATTCCTACCGCCGCGCCGCAATTCGCCCACCCTGTTGAGGTCCAGCGACACCTTGTGGATTCGAAACAGTCGATCGAGTTCAGCCACCGGGTCAGGACTGTCGGCGACGTCGAAGACGACATCGTTGACTGGAACGCCGTCCGGCCCATCGCGCATCACTTGCAACGTGGCGAACTGTTTGCCGCGCGCGTCGCCGCCCGCTCGGCTTCCGGCGAGAAGTGCGGCCATCAACCGGTCCGCGAGCGACTGGCCTGCGGACGCGACGAACGCAGCCTCGACCGCGGGCACCGTATCCGCATTCACTAAAATGTTCCCTTGTGCGCTGTAGTACGGCCCGCTCCGACTCCCCGCCCACGAGAGCGCCTCATTGCCCGTGAACCCAGCCGATCGGCCTGCCGACATCGACGACCGCGATCTGGCGGCTCTCGAACTGAGGATCCTCGCGCTTCAGAATGTCGATGACCTCGCTCGCGCCCTTTCCTTCTTTCAACAACTGAACGCCTCGTGCGTAGTTTCGCTGCAGCAGCGCCGCCTGGCTGACGATGATTCCATGGCCTGGACTGATGCCGGGAGTGAGGATATCGGACGCGTGCTCCGTCCACGTGCTCGATGCGATGGCGATACCGGCCATACCTGTCGCCGGGTCCACCGCAATAATCGAAAACGTGCTCCAGTATGGCGGGTCATCCGCGTGAACGGCAGGCTGGTGGGCGCAGAACGTGAGGACAAACACGAGCGACAGCAAGCGACGGTTCATAACCTCTCCTTGAGGCGCACCTCGCCGAATCTGCGACAACACGCGATGCGAAGCATTGTTAGCGATGTCGATCCTCCCTCACTTCCACGGATCAAACGTCGGCGCGACCTCCTGCCGGATCACGACGACGGCGTCAAAGTAATCCGACCACGTTTCGGAGACGAACTTGCCAAGCAGCCGGGACGAGACGCGGCCGATTGCTCGCAGCTTCTCGGAATCCAGCAGCACCCAGGCTGATTCGCTCGTCGCCGTGGCTTCCAACGATTCTGGCGGTGCGTCAGAGATTGGGCTCGCGGGCCGCCCGGCCATTGATGTGTAACCTGCATACGCGGTAAATCCGACGGTGCCGACTCGATCGCCCCATCGCTCGACGGCCCGCGCACCCAACGGCATCTCTGAGAGAGAGCCGCGTTGCCGCGCGGCATGCACCGTCGCCGTCCAGATCACGACGCGGCTGTTGGCCGGCAGCCGTTCGAGATACCACACCAGGTTTCGATACATCGATTCGTCACGGCCCAACGTCGCGCCCAGGCGCCGGCGGTCGGCATATCTGGCAAAGCTTTCCAGCATGACGCGATCCGCCGCGTCGAGTGATCGGTTTGCCGCGGCAGCATCCGCTGCGTTGCGCGCGCACTGTTGCAGCCGCAGCTGTTCTCGTTCATCGAAAGGGTTCTTGGCGTCATACGTCCAGCCGACGTGACGGCTGACAGTTTGCCGACACTCCGTCGCGGTGCTCTCGGAAGATGCAGCGGCAATCAGCCGGGGCAGTGCCGCCTCGGCGTAATGAGAGGTGATGCTCACTTGATCGTCGAGTCCTCCCACCACCAGCCGTTGCCGCGTCGCGGCCTCGAACAGCGCGCGGCGCCACGGCGCCAGCTCGCGCGTCCACCAGAATCGACCGATGGCGTTGTCCAGCTGCTCCGGCGTGGCGGTGCGCGTTTCCGCGGCCCGCTCCAATCCGATGAAATCGTATATGGGGGCCTCGAACAAAATCGCAGTGAAGCCGCACTGCGCAATCAACCGATCCGCGATTTTCGACTTCGTGTCGAAGGTGTGCGCCTCTCCATGGGTCGGCAGCTCACCCAACAGCACGATCTGTTTCTGACAGGCGGCATTGACGACGCCATCGACGATCGACTGCGGGGTGCGTTCCTGCGCGCGCGCAACAGTGCCAACCGGCAGCAACGCGACCGATGCAATACACGCGATGAGCAGGCCGTACGCCCGGCGATGACTGCGCTTCATGCTTCAGCGGCTCATCATAGTTTGCTTCCGGCTGAGTCGCGGACTTACCGTTCCGCCAAACTCCGCTTCGCTTCTTTGGCGGAGCAAGGCGTCTCCAGGCCACCGCGCGGCTCTCACCGCGACTGGCGCCCGACCAGTACACAATTCGTTGTCCGTGTGGCGACCAGCTGGCCTGCGCGGCATAGTGAGTCGCGGCAGGCGGACATTTGGATGCTTACGCTCAAATGACGGCGCTGTGGCGCGGCGCTACTCGCAGCGCAGCGCCACGATCGGATCGACCTTCGTCGCGCGGAGCGCCGGAATGTAGCTGGCCAGGAGCGTCAGCGCCGCCAGTACGAGCGCGACCGCACCGAAGGTCAGCGGATCCGACGCGCTGACGCCGAACAGCAACTCCTTCATCACGCGCGTCACGGCGAACGCCGCGACGGCACCCACCGCGATGCCGGCGCCAGCCATCCGCATCGCGCCTCGCAGGACGCCGCCCAGCACGGCGCCGCGGTCGGCGCCAAGCGCCATGCGGATGCCGATGTCGTGTGTCGTCTGCGTGACCGTGTAGGACACCACGCCGTAAATGCCGACACCGGCGAGCACGAGCGCGAGGACCGCGAACGTGCCGAGCAGCAGCCGCGTGAAGCGGCGCGCGGAGAGGGAGTCGCCGATCACGTCCTCCATGCTCTCTTCGCCGAACGTCACCATGTTGGCGCTGGTCTGCTGCACCGACTGCTTGACCACTGGAACCACGGCATACGGATCGCCGTTCGCACGGACGACGTAGTCGGAACCGGTCGAGGCGATGTCCATCACGCTGTCGGGAAATTGGCGGAACGCGATGTAGAGCTGCGAATGGATCTTCGAGGTGGCGTCCGCGTCCAGCCCCCAGTGCTTCACGTGGCCGACAATGCCGACCACCTCGCACTTCATGTTCAACAGCTCGAGGTTGATGTGCTGCCCGAGCGGCTCCTGATTCGGGAACGCCTTGGCGACGAAATCCTCATCGACAGCTACTGCGCACGGAGTGTGCTCGGTGTCCTGCAGGGTGAGAAAGCGGCCGCGCCGCAGCGGAATCCGCATCACGTTCAGATAGTCGGGATCGACGCCGTAAAAGAGCGTCTGATCCATCAGGCTCTGCTCGGCCGGCTTCGGACGTCCCTCGACCCAATACGGCAGCTCGGAGTCTCCGTTCATCGGCACACCGCCCACGAGCACGCTGGCGGCTGCGACTCCGGGTGCGCTGCGCATCCGATCGACGGTTCGCGTGACTCCGTTGCGGATCGCGGCCGGCGTCCCGTGCACCGCCGGCGAGCCGGCGATACCGAACGTCAGGACGTGCTGCGGATCGAAGCCGGGATTCACGCTCCACAGCTGCGACATCGTGCGCACCATCAACCCGGCGGATGTCGTGAGCACGAGCCCGAGCGCGACTTCGACGACGACGAGCGCGGCGAGCAGGCGCGGACGGCTGGTGTTGCCGCGATCGCCCTCTTTGAGCGCGTCGGTGAGGTCGGGGCGCGCCGCGCGCAGCGCCGGCGCGAGACCGAAGAGAACGCTGGCGCCGAGGGCCACGGCTGCCGTGAACGCGAGCACGGACCCATCGAGCCCGCTCTGGGCGGTGCGCGGCAGCTGGCTCGCGATTTTCGCGACGACGATCGCGTTGAACGCCTTCGCCACCAGCAGGCCGAGCAGGCCCCCCGTCGTGGCGAGCAGCAGACATTCCGTGAGCAGCTGTCGTACGACGCGGGCGCGCGATGCGCCGAGCGCCGTCCGGATCGCGAACTCGCGGCGCCGTCCCGTAGCGCGCGCCAACAGGAGATTGGCGACGTTGGCGCACGCCATCACGAGCACGAACCCGACGGCGCCGAGCAGCACGAGCAGCGGCGTCCGGACGTTGCCCGTCAGGTTCTCGGCAAGCGATACGGCGTAGATGCCGTGGTCCTTGTTCTCCGTCGGGTACGTCTTGGCCAGCCCCGCCGCGATGCGGTCGAGCTCGGACTGCGCGCTCGGCAGGCTCCGGTCGCGTGACAGCCGTCCGACCACGCGCATGCCCATGCCGACGCCACGGTTCCAGAAGAGCGGCTCGGCCCACTGACCGATCGGCACGATCACCGACATCTTGCGCCATAACACATCGTCGCTCGGCACGACGCCGATAATCGTGTAGAGCTGCTCGTTCAACGTGAGACTGCGGCCCGTCACGTGTGGGTCGCCGCCGAAACGGGTCTGCCAGAAGTTCGACGTCAGAACGACGACGGGGGCGCCGCCGCGGCGGTCCTCCTCGGCGCTGAACGTGCGCCCCAGAATCGGCTGCACGCCGAGCGTGCCGAACATCGCCGCCGACATCATTTGGCCGCGCAGGCGCTCGGGCGTCGCGTTGCCAGTGAGGTTGAAGTTGTGGAAGCGGTACGCTGCCATCGAATCAAAGGAGCGGCTCTGCTGCTGCCAGTCCAGGAAATTCGGATACGACACTGATGCATCGCGAAACTGCGGCGTGCTCGTGGAGAGCTGTACGAGACGCCCAGGGTCGGCGTATGGCAGAGGCTTCAGGAGCACCGCGCTGACGATGCTGAACATCGCCGTGTTCGCGCCAATCCCGAGCGCGAGGGCGACGACCGCGATAGCGGTGACGCCCGGCGCCTTCGCCAGCGTGCGGATACCGAAGCGCAGGTCCTGCAGAAATGTGGTCACAGTGTTCCCCACGCACCGTTGACGAGACCGACGGCCGCGAGGTTCCTCGGTGCGGACCTGCTTATCTCGGCGCGCTCGCTTTCAACGCGGTCCATTGATCCATCAGTGCCTTCACATCAGCGCGCGCTTTCGCTGCGGCCGCGGCCTGGCCGGCCGTCGGCGTCACATCGGCGCCCTGCATCGCCATCGCCGCCGCCATCGCGGCCTGACTGACGCTCGCGAGCGTCTGAGGCGCCGGACTTCCCGCGCTGCCTCCGCCGCCGAATCCGCGACCTCGTCGTGGTCCGTTTTCGGCCGGGGCGATCGCTTCCACTTTGGCTTTCACAGCCGCCGCGTCAGCACCGAGCCGCGCGACGAGCGCGCGCGCTTCGACATACGCGCTATGCGCCCGCACCGCATCGTCGTACAGCTCGCGCGTCAGCTGGGTGAGCTCGGCCAACCCGGCGGCGGGAGTGTTCACGCGCGGATCGAGGCGAAGCGTGATCGGTTGTTCGTAGCGCTTGCCCTCCACCGTCAGACGCGCGGTGTATGTGCCGGGAGGCGCCCACGGCGAGTACGGCAGCTCGTACGTGTGATGCGGTACCGCGCCGTTGGCTCCTTCGTCGCCCGAATCGGGATCCTCGCCGAGCGCATCGAAGTGCAGATCCCACGTGAACCGATGGAAGCCAGCCTGCGTCGACAACCGAATCGGGGCCGCCGGCCAGTAGAGCGGCAGCGCACAATCGGGCGCGCTCGGCGTCTGCTGACACACTTTGTCGTACGCCGCCGGATCCAGCGCGGGATTCGGGCTGCGGACGTGATCGTCGCTCGAGTAGTGGCGAATCGTTTTCCCGCCCGCGTCGACGATGTCGAGCGTCACCGGCGCGGACGCATCCTTTGCGAGGGTGTAGTCGATAATCCCGCCGGGCAGCGGATTCTCGCCCGCCGGCAGCTCCGGCGGCCACGGCGTCGGATCGTTCGTGCCGGACCGGACACGCACGGCGGTGGCCGGCTTGAACAGGTACGCGTTGCCGGCGGTCCGAGCCGCTTCTGCCTCCGCGCGCTGGCGCAGCGGCGTGACGTTGTCCAGGATCCAGAAGCCGCGGCCGTGCGTCCCCGCAATCAGATCGGAGCAGAGGCACGTGCTGTCGTCCTTCACTTCGAGATCGCGAACGGAAATCGCCGGCATATCGGACTTCAGCGATTCCCACCGATCGCCATCGTTGAACGACACCCAGACCTGAACATCGGTCGCCGCGTACAGCAGCCCTCGCTGCCGCGGATCCTCACGAATCGAATTCGCCACGGCGCCCGGCGCGATGCCGTTGTTGATTTCGGTCCACGTTTTCCCGCCATCGTGCGTGCGCCAGAAATGCGGATTCATATCGTCGATGCGCATCGTGTTGGCCGCTGCGTAGGCGGTCGCTTTGTCGAAATGACCCGCGTCCATGTTGAAAATGCGCGTCCACGGCTTGATCGCGGACGGCGTGACGTTCGACCACGCGCTGCCGCCGTTCATCGTCACCTGAATGTTCCCGTCGTCGGTGCCGGCCCAAATCACGTTGATGTCCATGGGCGAGAGTGCGAGCGCCGTGATGCTGCCGAGCGGCGCAGGCGTGACCGTGCTCGCGTACTTTCCGGCGGTCGCGGGAACCTGCCACGTCTGCCGGGCCAGGTCCGGGCTGATGCGCGTCCAGCTGTGCGCGCGGTCCGTCGATTTCCAGACCACATCGGACGCGTAGAACAACGTGTTCTGATCGATCGGCGACCAGGCGATCGGCATCGTCCGCACGTTGCGGCCGAAGCCGCCAGCGCGTTGCTCCGCGCTCGGTCCGACTTGCGTCGTCTGGCCGGTCCGCCGGTTGTAGAGCGAGACGTTCGTGCGTGCGCTTCCGTAGACGAGGTCGGCGTCTTTCGGATCGGGCGCCGCGACGCCGTACTCCTGGATATTCACGGGATGCCAGTCGTGGAACGTAATCTCGCCGTCCATCGACCGGCTGTCGACGCATGCCGATCCGGAGTCCTGCTGGCCGCTGCACACCCGATAGGGAAACGCGTTGTCCGTGCTCACGTGATACATCGCGGCAGTGGGCTGCGTGTACCAGTTGCTCCACGATGCGCCGCGATTGGCCGAGACGACGCCGCCCTGATCCGAGACGACGAGGAGAATTCGCGGGTCGTTCGGATTGATCCAGATCTTCTGGTAGTCGTCGCCGCCGGGCGCGCCGCGCACCGCCGACCAGTTCACGCCGCCATCCTCGCTGCGCCACATGACCGTCGACGCCGTGTAGACGACGTTCTCGTTTTTCGGGTCGACCGTCACGGTCGGAAGGTCGCCGCCGCCGATCCGCGCGAGCGGCCGCCCGTCGACTTTGGTTTGTCCCGCGCCTGCGGCCCCGGTGGCTGACGTCACGACGGGCTTCCAGTGCTCGCCGCCGTCGGTCGGACTTGTAGAAGCCGACGACGCCAGTGGTCGGATTGGCGCCGCGGCCTCCGGCGTTCGGCGCGCTGCCGGCCGCCGCCGCGTACAGCACGCGTGAGTTGCTCGGCGCGATCGCGATGTTCGCCTGAATGATGCTCGGCAGTCCGTCGGTCAGCGGCTTCCAGGTCGTGCCGCCGTCGGTCGACTTGAAGATGCCGTTGCCCGCGCCGCCGAAGCCCTGACCCTCGAGGAAGCTTTGCTGCTGCTGCCACAACGTCGCATACACGACGTTCGGATCGGACGGGTCGATGCGGACATCGTTGCCGCTCGTGTACTCGTCCTTGTAGAGCACTTTCTCGAACGTGCTGCCACCGTCGGTCGATCGAAAGATCCCACGCTCCGGATTCGGCCCGTACGGGTGTCCGAGTGCAGCCACGAATATCCGGTTTGGATTGTGCGAGTCGACGTCGATCATCGCGATCATCTGCGAGTCGCGCAGGCCGAGATGCGTCCACGTCCTGCCGGCGTCGGTCGACTTGTAGACGCCGTCGCCGACGGCCAGGTCGGGCCGAATGATGCCCGCGCCGGCGCCGACGTAGATGATGTTCGGATCCGACGGCGCGACGGCGATCGCGCCGATCGATCCGGTCGGCTGGTCGTCGAAGAGCGGCCGCCACGTCGACCCGTAGTCGGTGGAGCGCCACACGCCGCCGTTGTCGAAACCGATGTAGAAGACGTTCGGCTGGCTCGGCACGCCGTCAAGCGCCCGGGCGCGGCCCGCGCGCGTCGGGCCGATCTGGCGCCAGTGCATCGCGAGCGATCGATCGGGCTGCTGCCCGAATGTGACGAGGCCGGAGACCGAGAGGAAGAGGGCCGCACAGGCTGCCGCGACGAATGCGTTACGCATCAGCACCACCGGAGAATGAAAAGGGTTCGCGTCGACGAACAGAGTATGCCATGTCATGAGCTCTTCGAGCCCCCCTCGCTCCTTCGCCGACTGAAGCACCTCCGGGATCTGCGGGATAGTCCGCCAAGCCCCCGAGAATCGCCTCCGGGCAACAGCGGATGGCCACGCCACACGACTCACACCATTCCACGCGCGTGCGTGTCAGCTCGACCGCCGCACGGAAGCCGGACGGAAGTACTCCTCTCCTGTTGACTTCCGACATGTCTATCATGTTGAATATCAACATGAGCGACGCATTGTGAGCGCCGGCGAGAAAGCGGACATCCTGCGCGGCACCCTCGACCTGCTCGTGCTGAAGACGCTCGACGCGCTCGGACCGCTCCACGGCTACGGTATCGCGCAGCGGATCCAGCAGGTGTCGGGCTCGATGCTGTCGCTCAACCAGGGGACGCTCTATCCGGCGCTGCTGCGGCTCGAGCAGCGCGGCTGGGTGCAGTCGCGCATCGGCACGTCCGAGAACAATCGCCACGCCCGTTTCTATTCCCTGACCGCCGCGGGACGGCGCCAACTGAAGCAGGAAACCAAGGACTGGGTGCGGACCTCCGGAATCATCAACCGGATCCTGCGCACCAACGAATAGGAGCGGACTGTGCGCGAATGGATGATGCGCCTCATCGCGGTCGGCCGGCGCGGACGGCGCGACGCGCAGCTGGACGACGAACTGCGATTTCACGTCGAGCAGCTGGCGAAGAGCTTCGAGGCGCGCGGTCTTGATCGGGCCGCGGCGTACGCGGCTGCCGAGCGGGAGCTCGGGGGCGTCGATCGGACCAAGCAGGCGTGGCGCGACCAGCGAAGCTGGCTGCCCCTCGAAGACGTGCTGCAGGACATCAAGTACGGCGTGCGCGTGTTGCGCCGCTCGCGCGGCCTGACTGCGCTCGCCGCGACGACGCTCGCCGTCGCCGTCGCCGCGACGACGTCGCTGTTCACGGTCGTGGATGCGGTGCTGCTCGCGCCGCTTCCCTACGGGCGCGCCGATCAGCTCGTCGTCATCTTCGAAGACTTCCTGACGCAGCATGCGCCGAACGTCTCGGTTACATCCGGCACGCTGCTGGAATGGCAGGATCGCGCGCATTCGTTTTCAGCGTTCACCGCGATCGACCAACGGCAGCAGAACCTGACATCCGGGGGCGAGCCGCAGCAGGTGAACGTCGGCGCGGTGTCGAGCGGATTCGGCGAAACGATCCGTGTGCGGCCGGCCGATGGCCGTTTGTTCGCCGACGAGGAATTCCAGCCGGGCCACGAGAACGTCGCGCTCATCGGCCATGCCCTCTGGACCACGCGGTATGGCGGCGCGCCGATCCTCGGCCGCACGATCGTGCTCGACGATCGTCCGTACACCGTCGTCGGCGTCATGCCGAGCGGGTTCATGTTTCCGACGGCGCAGCAGCAGGTGTGGGTGCCGATGCCGCTGACGGCGGCGGATCGCGAGAACCGAACGGGCCACACGCTGTTCGCCGTCGCGCGCGTGCGCGACGGGGTCGCGGTCGCCGCCGCCGATCGCGAACTGCATGATGTCGCGGAGAGGCTGCGCCGCGAATTTCCGGAGAAGAAGGAGTGGGGCGTCACGGTGACTCCGGCGCGCGAGGCGATCGTCGGCAAAACGACCGGCGTACTCCGCGCGATGGTCGGCGCCGTCGCATTGCTGCTCCTGGTCGCGTGCGCCAACGTCGCCGGTCTGCTGTTGACGCACGGCGTCGCCCGCAGCCGCGAGCTCGCCGTGCGGATGGCGATCGGCGCCAACCGGATGCGCATCGTGCGCCAGCTGCTCACCGAGAGCGTGCTGCTCGCGGTCGTCGGCGCGCTGGGCGGCGTTGCGCTCGCGTGGTTCGCGCAGCCGCTCGTCGAAGCGTTGCGGCCGGCGGATCTCGTCATTTGGAAACCGATCGCGATCGACACGCCCGCGATGATGTTTGCGGCCATTATTGCGATTGTCTGCGGCGCCGTGTTCGGGACCTTTCCGGCGGTGGTTGCTTCGCGCGCGAGTCTCGCGGCGACGGCGTCGGAGCGCTCTGCTGGCCGTCAGGCGTCGCGTGTACGGCAGACGCTCGTCGCCGTCGAAGTCGCGCTCGCCGTCGTGCTCGTCGCCGGCGCGGCGCTGCTCGCGCAGACGCTGTCGCACATGACGGCGGTTGAGCCGGGATTTCGGCCGGACCATGTCGTCTCGATGACCGTCGCGTTGCCGGTTGCACGCTACAAAGACGATCGTCGCGTCGATCTGTTCTATCGTTCCCTCTTCGAGCGGCTGCGATCGATCCCCGGTGTCCGCGCCGCCGGCGCGATCCACGCGCTCCCGCTCAGCGGCAATACATCGGTGCGTCCGTATCGAGTCGAGGGGGCGCCGCCGCTCGATCCGCCGACGATCTCGCACTATCGCATCGTCGTTCCCGGGTACATCGAAGCGATGCGGATTCCGCTGCGCGCGGGCCGCACCTTCACCGACGCCGATACGGCGGATCGCCCGCTCGTCGCGATCGTCAACGAGACGCTGCGTCGTGAGGGGTGGGGCGCGCGCAATCCGATCGGCACGCGGATCACGTTCGCGGGCACCTACGCTCCGCCGAATGAGCGCTGGGCCGAAGTCGTCGGCGTTGTCGCCGACGTGCGGCATTTCGGTCCGGGCACGCCGCCGCCGCCGGAGATGTACTGGGCGGCGGACCAGATCGACGCGGCGCCGGGCGAGACGCTGCGCCGGATGCGGCGCGGCCTCACGCTCGTCATCTCCACTCAAGCTGGCGACCCATTGGCGATCGTGCCGTCGGTCCGCGCGGCCGTTCGCGCGGTGGATCCGGATCAGCCGATTGCCAACGTACGGACGATGACGTCGCTGATGAGCGCGTCGCTCTGGCTCTCGCGCGCGGCCGCGTGGCTGTTGACGATGTTCGGCGGTGCCGCGCTGATCTTTGCGCTGCTCGGCGTCTTCGGCGCTGCCTCGTACTCGGTGGCGCAACGGCGGCGCGAGCTCGCGGTCCGGTTGGCGCTCGGCGCGGAGCCCGAGCGCGTGATGCGCCTCGTGCTGGCGGGCACGCTCCGCGGCGCGATTGTCGGCGTCGGCGCTGGACTGGCGCTCGCGGTTGCGCTGCGGCGGAGCGTGGCCTCGATGGTGGTTGGCATCGATCCGAGCGATCCGAGGACGCTCGTGCTGGTGTGCGTGTCGCTCGCGATCACGACCGTGGCGGCCTGCTGGTTTCCCGCGCGGCGCGCATCACGGATCGATCCGATGCAGACGTTGCGGAACGCGGATTGAGGGGCGGCTCACTCTTCAGTGTGCTCCACTCTTGACCTCCGCTATGCGCCCATTCGCAATCCGTACGTAGGCATACTCGAGCTCACGATTCAACCCTCGAGTTCAGGACCGACCCGCCGCTGATTGACATCGTCGCAGACGTGGCGGTCGCAATCACGCCATTTCGAGTCGCGTACCAGTTAGGGGACGAGGTGTATCGCCTTGAATCCGCTGCGACCGCCGCGGCTTTAGACCACCTCGATCGGTCCTCCCTCGTACCAGCGCAGCACACGCAGCGCCCGAAGCGTGTTCCACCGACTCGGCGAGCCGATCGGCTCGCCCAACTGAAAGGCGAGCGCCTCGTCGTATGCGTGATCGAGGAGCCATCGACCGTTATCCTGCCGCTTGCTCTCGACGAGATGCACGGCATCGCCGATGCGCGGGTCGGGCGGATCACCGACGTACCTGAAGTAGTCGAGCGCGCGAAGGACGTCGTAGTGGTAGCGCGGTGGGAATGCGAATGCCAGGAACTCGGGATTCGCGACCGCGCCGGTCGAGCGCCGCCGGAAGAGGCTGCGCTCCAGCAGATACTCCTCGCCGCGCCGCCTGGCCGCGGTGATCGCGGGCGCAGAGCCGACAGCACGCTCGTACTCGAGCAGCCCCTCCAATACACAGATCGTCGTGTGGAACGAGGAGCGCGCGCTCTTCGGCGCTTCACAGTTCCACCCGCCGTCGGCCAGTTGCTCGTCGACGAGCCGGCGCGCGAGGCTCTCTGTCGGGCGGCCGAAATAGGCGCCGAGCGCGAGCGCGCCTCCGTTGATGCACGGCTCCACCTCACCCTCGAAAAACGGCTTCTTGCCGAACGCCTCGTCCCAGCGGAAGCCCGCCTCGAGACGCGCGATCGCCGATCGGACGGCAGGTTCGTTGCGCTCGATGCCGGTGGCGCGGAGGAGCTGCAACGTGAACAGGGTCGGCAACCAGTCGGGGGCGTAGGCCCGGTGCCACGCGCCGTCGGTGCCCTGGCTGGCGAGAATTTTGGCGCCGAGGCCTTCGTGCGGGATGCGTGCGCGCTCAGCGGCCACGGCGGCTTCGGGTGCGTCGGTCAGATCGCGCATCGCCTGCCAGCGTACGGCAGGATCCGAATCAAGCAACCACTCGAGCGTATCCACGCTCCGTTATTTTAGCGTGCGATGCGCCATGGCATTCTTGCGGATCGCGCTTGCGTTCATTCGCGACCTCATCGAAAAGAGTAGTATGGCGCCGATGCTCGAGAGCACATTAGAGCGCGAGGGGAGGATGCGGCACTCTGTTCTCGTCCGGGTCACCCACTGGATCAGCGCCGTGTGCTTCTTTGCGCTGCTCGTCACCGGTGTTGAAATTCTGATCTCTCACCCTCGCTTTTACTGGGGCGAAACCGGCAACGTGCTGATGCCGCCCTTGTTCTCGCTGCCGATCCCTTCTTCGCGCACGTTAGTGCAGACTGGTTACGGCTACGTGCTGCCGGATCAGAACGGCTGGAGCCGATATCTGCACTTCGAAGCCGCCTGGATTCTGGTCTTGACCGGCTCACTGTACGCAATCGCCGCCTTGTTCACGGGACATTTGCGAAAGAACTTGCTTCCGAGCAGCACCGATCTTTCGTGGCCCGAGTTCTCAGGCGCTCTCGCGAAGCATCTGCGATTCGCGCGGCCAGCTAAGGCAGACGCCTGGTCGTACAACGGGCCGCAGCGCCTTACTTATGTGTTCGTGCTCTTCGTGCTGTTCCCGTTGGTCATCTGGACCGGCTTGGCCATGTCGCCCGGTTTTGTTTCCGCGTTTCCGGCGACGGTCACGACATTGGGCGGCCAGCAATCCGCGCGCACGATTCACTTCTTCGTCTCGCTGTCTCTTTTGCTTTTCGTGCTCATCCACGTCGTCATGGTGAGCCGCGCCGGATTCATCAGCCGCACGCGCGCGATGATTACCGGCCGCGCCGATTCGCTAATGGAGCGCACATGAGCGATCTCTCACGCCGCAAACTGATGAAAACCGGACTCGCGGTGATCGCGGGTTTGTCGGGAGTTGGCGCTGCCGCGCGAATCGCGGAGAAGTATGGATTGATTCCGCCCGATTCCGGTGGAGTGTACGGACTCGGCGAAACGCTGACCTACGCCGGGCAGCGACTGATCACCCGGCACTCGTTGGCGCGCGAGTTCCAGCACAGTCAAATTTCGCCGCGCCCGTTCGCCAACGAAGTCCCACCGATGAATGACGCGTTCAAGCGTCTTCAGGCCGGAGGATTTGCTGACTGGCGGTTGGCGGTCGGCGGCATGGTCGATCGGCCCGCGTCGTTTTCACTTGCCGAGCTCAAGAGCTTTCCCTCTCGCAGCCAGATCACCCAGGTGCAGTGTGAGGAAGGCTGGTCGTATATAGCCGAATGGATCGGCGTCCCTCTCGCACACGTCCTCGATGAAGCGCGAGTACAGCCGCACGCCAGATACGTCGTCTACTCCTCGATCGATCCCAACTGGTGGGACAGCATCGATATGTCGGATGCGACGCATCCGCAAACCTTTCTCACGTACGGGATGAATGGCGGTGACCTTCCGGTTGGCAACGGAGGACCGCTTCGCATGCGGCTCCCGCGACAGCTTGGCTACAAGAGCGTGAAGTACATCACGAGTCTGACGGTCACCGACAGTCTCAAGAAGTTCGGCAAAGGTCTGGGGTCCGCGGCACCAGAAGGAGGATATGCCTGGTACGCCGGAATCTGACACCGAGTTTCAACAAGTCGAATCGCTTTACGGCGCGTGAACCTGCAGTTGCTTCCGGGCTGGCGCGGCGCCTTTGACCAGAAGCCACCCCGCAAGCGTCAGCTCGAACACCAGCGCCGGCATCCACATCACCAGGAACGACGTGACAACCCCCGAGACGGCACCGATGAACTGCAGCGGAAGCAGCACGACCAGCAGCGCGGACGACAGGACGCCGAGCCAACCGATGGGAACGGGAACCATACGCCCGCGCAGCAGCAGCCACGAGAAAATGGTGCTCCCGACCGCGAAGAAAGTCGCCCCGATGCCCATCGGCGCGTCCGGCATGAACAGAACAGCGGCATTGGCGATCACGGCGTCCGAGCGGGGCAGGGCCGCGAGCTTCAGGAGCGCGACCGACTGCCGCAGCATGATGGCGCCGCTCAAGCCCTCGCAGACGCGGCAGATCATCGCAAACACGGCGAGCTCGTTGTCCTCCTCGCGCGTGATGCCGTAGAGCGTGACGCCGAGCACCAGCGCCGAGAAGTTGCCGAGAAGGTTGAGAATGATCGTTGCGCGGATCTGCGGCGCGTGCGCAGCAGCGCTGGCGAGTCTGGCGGCCACAGTGTCGCCGCGGCTCGCCCCGGCCCCCACCATCATGCTGGAAATGCCGACGACGATGTAGAAGAGGAAAGCGGCGCCGGCGAGCCTCGAATTCGTCGTACGGGTCATAGATGCTCCGTTGAAAGGGCGTAGGTACACTCGCCGCCTAAGCCACAACGTTCGTCGGTCGGCCCGCAAGAAAGGCAAAGACGTTCTCGATGGCGAGCGCGAGGCCCGCTTCGGTGGCTTCAGGTGTGATGCCGGCCGCATGCGGCGTGAGCACTACGTTAGGCAGCGCGGACAGCGGCGAGTCCGCGGGCAGAGGCTCCGTCTCGAAAACATCCAGACCCGCGCCCGCAATTCGATTCGTCAGGAGCGCTTCAACGAGGTCGGATTCACTCACGATCCCGCCTCGTGCAGTGTTGATCAGGATGGCACCGGGCTTCATCAGCTCGAAGTGTTCACGACGGATCAAACCCGCGGTATCGGTCGAAAGCCGGAGGTGGATGCTCACCACGTCGGATTGACGAAAGAGCTCGTCGAAAGCGACCCATTCGGCCACGCCGCCTCGAGGATGAAACGTCCAGGCGATGACCCGCATGCCGATGGCCGGCGCCAAGCCGCGCCACTTCGCGGCCGATTGCGCCGGTTCCGATCAGACCGAGCGTCTTTCCTCGCAGCTCGGTGACCATGGCGCGAGGCCACTGGCCTTGCCGGACCTCGTGATCCACCTGAACGATCCGCTTCGCAGCGGCCATGATCAGCGCCATCGTGTGTTCGGCCACGGCGACGGCGGATACGCCCGGCGTGTTCGTGACGCGGACGCCTTTCGTCTGAGCCGCCGCGAGATCGACGTTGTCCGTTCCCGTGCCCCAGATGGAGATCAGCCGGAGCGCCGAGCATTTCTGCAGCACGTCGGCCGTAAACCTGGATGTCGATCGGATGTTGATGACGATGTCGCTGTCGCCGATCCGGTCGGCCAGTTCGGCTGGACCGGACGGACGCGTGAGGTACGTCCGAACGTCGTGTCCCGCAAGACGTCGAAACGCCGCGCTTTGGGACATCACGGCAGGTTCGTCATCCGGAATGACAATGAGCGGCATCCGTTGATCAGGTCGAAGCAGAGCACATGATCTCGAGCGCTTGGCAACTCGACATCGTTTTCAGATTGACGTCCTGTGTACCCGGCGACATACTCGCTCGTCTCCACTCACAGTCTGCCGGCCTGCCCGAAGGAGCCTCTATGAAATGGTTGAAGGTGTTGCCCGTCGTGTCGCTCATGGCGTTGCGGGCCACCGCGGCGCTCGCTCAGGATCCTGTGAAAGTGGATCCGGCGCACTACAAGCTCGTCTTCGAGAACGCAAGCGTCCGCGTGCTGACGATCACCTACGCTCCGGGTGCGTCCAGCACGATGCATCACCATCCGGACTCGATCGTGATTCCGCTCGTCACCTCAAACGTCCGCTTCGCGACCCCCGACGGTAACTCGGCGGACAGCGAGCTCGCCAAGGACTCGGCCATGTATGCGCCGGCTGGGAACCACAACCCCACGAACGTCGGCAAGACGCCGATTTCGGCGATCCTGGTGGAGTTCAAAGGCGCGGCCGCAGGCAAGTCGACGTTGCCTACGTCACGGTCGGGCATGACGCTGAAGACGCTTGCCGACGGGCCGTACGGCGCTGCGTATCTCTCGACGGCGTCCGCCGCATTCTCCGAACCGGCCGGCACCAAGCATGACTTCGATCAGGTCGTGATCGCGCTCGGCCCCTCGCCGCTGTCGTTGTCGATCGATGGCAATCCGGCGAAGACCACGTGGAAGCGCGGCGAGGCGCAGTTCATTGGCCGCGGGGTATCGCACGAATCCAGGAACACAGGCGGTCAACCGGCGGACATGGTGATCGTCGCCATCAAGTAGGGGGAGCCTCGCTCCGATTTGGATCAACCTGAGCTCGAGACCAGACTGTGCGGCACGCCGGCGCCTGATGCGCTGGATCGCTGGGGACCGTTCGAACACCTGCAGCGCGTCGGCCGCGGGTCGTTCGGCGAAGTCTATCGCGCGTTCGACCCCACGCTTCAACGCCACGTGGCGTTGAAGCTTCTCCTGCCGAGCGGGCTCAATCGAGACGAGGAAGTCGGCGCGCTCCTTCGGGAAGCGCGCGCGATCGCACGCGTGCGGCACCCGAACGTCGTGCCGATCTACGGCGTCGATCGCCACGATGGGCGCCTCGGTTTCTGGAGCGATTTCGTCAACGGTCAGACGCTCGCGGAGCTCGTGACGACCCAGGGCGCGATGGGCCCGCGCGAAGCAGCGCTCGTCGGCATCGACGTCTGCCGCGCGGCCGGCGCGGTGCATGCCGCCGGGTTTCTCCACCGCGACATCAAGGCCGCCAACGTGATGCGCGAGGAGGGCGGCCGCATCCTCCTGATGGATTTCGGCCTCACGCACGAACACGGTCCGGCCGAACATTCGAGCGGCACACCCGCCTACATGGCGCCGGAGCTGCTGCTCGGCCAGCCGGCGACGATCTCCAGCGACGTCTACGCCATCGGCGTCATGCTGTTCTATCTGCTGACGAAGCAGTACCCGGTCGAGGGCGCCGACTTTCGCGGAGCTCCGCGCCGCGCACGCATCCGGCAAGCGGCGCACGCTGCTCGACGTTCGTCCCGATCTCCCCGAAGCGCTCGCCCGCGTCGTCGAAACGGCGATCAGCGCGTCACCCGAGAAGCGTTTCGCCAGCACCGGGCAGATGATCGCCGCGCTGTCCGAGGCGATCGGTCTTGGATCTTCAGCGGCGATCGCACCCGCGGCCGCGAACCCGCGCCGTCTGCGGTCGTGGATGCTCGCGCCAGTCGCGATCGTCGCGCTGCGCTGTCGTGGCTGTTCGTTTTCGAGCGGCGGCCGGCCCCGCCACGGCGCGACTCGCGGACGCCGGTGGCCGGCGAGCAGCAGGACTATCGGCGCGCCCACGATTTGCTGGCGCACTATTACCGGCCGCACGCGCTCGAAACGGCGATTCCACTGCTGGAGACAATCGTCGCGCAGGACGCGCACTTCGCGCCGGCGTTCGCCGACCTCGGGCGCGCCAACTTCCTGCAGTTCGCGCAGCAGCGCGACACGAAATATATCGAACCGGCGCGCGAAGCCTCGCTGCGCGCGCTCGCGATCGCGCCGGACCTGGCGTCGGCGCACGTGACGCTCGGATTCCTGTACGCCTTCACCGACAGAACGACCTCGCCGGCCACGAGCTCGAAGCTGCGCTGCGTCTCGACAAGTTCAACGCCGCGGCGTACGGCGCGCTGGCGGAGCTGCAGACTCGGCAGGGACGCACCGACCTGGTCGAGGCGACGCTGCAAAAGGCGGTGAGCCTCGCGCCCGACGATTGGCTGCTGAACATGCAGCTCGGCGCGCACTACCTGGACCGCAGCAAGTGGGCCCAGGCAGAAGAGCAGTTCCGCCATGCGGTCGATCTCGTGCCCGACAATCCACGCGCGTACAACAACCTGGGTCTCGTCTACCGCGGCCTCGACAAGCTGGACGACTCCGCCGCCGCGTTCCAGAAAGCGATCGACCTCGAGCCGACGTTCATTCACTTCAGGAACCTGGGCATGGTGCTCGCCGAAGCGGGGAGATACCCGGAGGCCGAACAGGCGCTCGCACGATCGATCGAAATGCGCCCGAATCAGTATCGCGCGTGGGGACTGCTCGCGTCGGTCTACGCGAACCAGCACGCCGACGCGGCGAAGGTGAGAGACACGTATCTCAAAGCGATCGCGCTGGCGGCCGACCTGCTGAAGCAGACGCCGAAGGACGAATATCTTCTGGCCGACGTCGGCGGCTACTACGCGGCGCTCGGGAAGGAAAAGGAGAGCCTGCCGCTGCTCGCGCAGGCGGCCGCGCTCGCGCCGGACATCCCCGAAGTGCTCTACCAGGTGGCCGTCGGGTACGAGATGCTGCACCATCGCGACGAGGCGCTGCGCTGGCTTGCCAAAGCCAGAGCCAGCGGCTATCCTTCCGAAGCGATCGCGCGAAATCCGCAGCTGGCCGCGCTCCGCGCGGATCCGCGGTACGCGTCGATCGGCGGCGCAGGTCGCTGACCAACTCCAGCCTCAGGAGAAGATTCGATGACCAACCCGAACGTGGATCGTGCGTCCCCCGTAACGCTCAAGAAAAAGACCGCGAAGCCGAAGGCCTCGAAGAAGTCGTGAGTCGAGCGTCCGGCAAGCGCGTCTACAACTGCGCTCGAATCGCACGACCAGCACGAAGACTGGTCGCTGCAGAAGGCGAAGGCGCTCGGCCTCAGCGCCAAGAAGAAGAAGATTCCGGCGGCGAAGGATCTTCGCGAGCCCTGGTGGAATATCGGAAACCAGGGCGCGACCGGCTCCTGCGTCGGCTGGGCGCTCGCCGATTCGGTGCTGCGCTATCACTTCGTCAAATCAGGAAAGCTCCGCAAGCACGAGCACATCTCGGTCCGCTACATCTGGATGGCGGCGAAGGAGATGGATCACAAGTGCACGTATCCGACGACGTTCCTCGACGACGCCGGCACCAGCGCGAAATCGGCGTTGAGGGTCGTCAGGAAGATCGGCGCGCTGAAGACGTCGGTCCTGCCGTTCGAAGGCGGGTTGGTGAAGTTGAAGGAAGCGCACTTCCTGAAGGTCGCCGGACGCTTGAAGGTGAAGGCCTACTTCAATCTGTGCGGCACGCAGGCAGGGAAGCTGGATCGATTCAAGGAATGGCTGGCGTATCACGGGCCGATCCTGACGCGCCTGAGAGTGGACCCGAGCTGGAACAACATCAAGCCGGACGGTCAGCTTCGGAAGTACGACAGGAAGAAAGCCAACGGCGGCCACGCCGTCTCCATCGTCGGTTACACGCCGACGCATTTCATCATTCGCAACAGCTGGGGCACCGGCTGGGGCGACAAGGGATTTGCGTACGCGAGCTACGAGTACGCGACGGACGCCTTCCACGAGGCGTACGGGATCGTGATCTAGCCGCCCGGATTGTCCTTCGGTTAACCCCTTCCGGTCGTCACGCGCAGCAGTTCGGCCCGCAGCAGCTCTTCGTTTCCGGCTTGCGCGCGCGGATGAACGCGCTCGCGAACTTGCCTTCGACCTGCGGCGCCATCCGATCGACGTCGACGCCCGCGTCGGTCAGGAACGCGCGCGCGTCGTCGATCTTGTAGATGCGCCACGGCTCGACTTCGACGTCGGCGAAGCCGGCGGCGCGGAGCTTGTCGCGTGTACTCCGTGTCGTCGCAGCGCGCCGGCGATGCAGCCGACCCACAGCTCCATGCTGCGCCGCACGTCGGCGGGCACGTCGCCGCGGACGACGACGTCGGAGACGGCGAAGCGGCCGCCGGGCTTCAGCACGCGGAACGCTTCGCGCAGCACGGCGTCCTTGTCGCTCGACAGGTTGATCACGCAGTTCGAGATGATCGACGTCGACCGAGTTGTCGGGCAGCGGAATCGCCTCGATCGTGCCCTTCAGGAACTCGACGTTGGTCGCGCCGGCCTTGCGCTGGTTCTCGCGCGCGAGCGCGAGCATCTCGTCCGTCATGTCGAGGCCGTAGACCTTGCCGGTCGGGCCGACGCGCTTGGCCGAGAGCAGCACGTCGATGCCGCCGCCGGAGCCGAGGTCGAGCACGGTCTGACCCGGCTCGAGCGCCAGGAGGGCCGTCGGATTGCCGCAGCCGAGCGACGCGGTGACGGCATCGGCGCGGCAGACCGCTCGTTTCCGCGTCCGAGTAGAGGTTCGACGTGATCGGGTCGCCGCAGCCGCACGCGGCCGGACCGCAGCAGCCGTCTTTGCGCCGCGGACGACTCTTCGACCGACGCGGCGATCGCGCCGTATTTGTCGCGAACGGCCTGCTGAATATCTGACATGAGCTGGCTCCTCTGTATCTGCAGAAACGAATATAGAGACTGTAGACAGCCGTGATATATTTGTCAAGGCGAATATATGGCCAAGCACATTGCGCGAGATGGAAACGCTGCTTCAAGGCCCTCGCCGACGCGACCCGGCTGCGCATCCTCGGCCTGCTGCTGACGGGCGAGGTCTGCGTGTGCGACATCCACGAGAGCCTGAAGATTCCGCAGCCGAAGGCGTCGCGGCATCTGGCGTATCTGCGACGATCGGGGCTCGTCGAGACGCGGCGCGACGGGCTGTGGATTCACTACCGCCTCGGCAAGCTCGCCGATCCGGTGATGGCGGCGATCGTCGATGCCGTCCGCCACGCGCTGACGCACGTCGACACCGTGCATCGCGACGGCGAGCGCCTGCAGAAGCGGACCGGATGCTGCGTGCCGTCGCCTGGCGAGATCGCCGGCGTGTCGTGCTGCGCGCCGCAGCACGCGGCTTTCAGCGTGGCCCGGCGAACATGACGGCCAGACAAATCGAGGCAGCGCGATCCGCGGACGCTGAAGCCATTCTCGCGCTGGTCGTGCAGAACGGCCTTCCGATTGATGGCCTCCGCGAGCATCTCGAGACGACGCTCGTCGCCCGCGAAGATGGGCGCATCGTCGGCACCGCCGCGCTGGAGCTGTATGCAGACGGGACGCTCTTGCGCTCCGTCGCCGTGGCCTCCGAGAAACAGAGGCAGGGCCTCGGGCACGAGCTCACCGAAGCGGCCATTCGTCTCGCCCACGATCGCGGCGCGCCAGCGATGTATCTGCTGACGACCACCGCCGAACGCTTCTTTCCGAAGTTCGGATTCGAACGCATTTTGCGTGCGGACGTGCCGGCCAGCGTGCAGGCGTCCGTCGAGTTCACGTCCGCATGTCCGTCGAGCGCGACGGTGATGCGCAAGCCGCTGTAGTCTAGTACGCCATGCGATACACGATTCTGGCAATCATCCTCGCCGCGGTCGGTGCACCTCAGCCGACAGCATCCATCCAAAAACCAAAAGCGCAGACGGTGACCGGTGGGGTGTGTCGCCTCAAGGCGGACGGCACGCTCGGCGTGAACATCGGTCCGAACGCGGCCATGCCAACGCTCGCGCTGACGATCGGACCGGGGGCCTTCATGGCCGACCAGCTGCACGCGAACAAAACGAAGTTCACCGGTGCGGGCACGTACGCGAACGAGATCATGGCGCTCTATCTCGGCAAGACAGCGACCGAGGACAGCTACATCGGCCTCGGCACCGTCACGATCGCGGCCGACGGTAAATCGGGGACCTTCGCACTGAACGATGGCAAAGCGTCCGGCACTTTCGACTGCGGCACTGTTCCGCAGCCGTGAAGCGGGGCACGGCGATGGCGACCTACACCGTTCGAGCGGCCACGCAGGACGATCTGCCGGCGTTGACGGACATCTACAACCATTACGTGGTGAACAGTCCGATCACGTTCGACGTGCGCTCTCTCACGGTGGAAGAGCGACGATCCTGGTTCGACGAGCATGCGCCGGCAGGACGTCATCGTCTCCTCGTGGCCATTGGCAGCGAGAATGCGTGTGTGGGCTACGCGACTTCCAGCCGCTGGCGTCCGAAAGCCGCCTACGACACAACGGTTGAAGCGAGCATCTACTGTCGGCCAGACGTCATCGGCCACGGATGCGGAACGGTTCTTTACTCGGAACTCTTTGCCGCTCTCGGTGGCGAGGACATCCACACGGTTGTCGCCGGCGTGAGCCTGCCGAATCCGGCGTCAATCGCGCTGCACGCGCGGTTCGGATTTCGATCGGTCGGTGTATTCAAGGCAGTCGGAAGAAAGTTCGGCAAGCTCTGGGACGTTGAGTGGTTTCAACGTCCGCTGCGCTTGCCGGCGAGGATGGCGTAACGACGCGCCCACGTTCATCGTTTGCCGATCACCACAGCGCTAAAATGGCACGGCCATGAAGTTTGGCGCTCCCGGGCGATTTGCCACTCAGCTGAAAGCGCTCCGTGAGGCGGCGGGCTTCACGCAAGAAGAACTGGCAACCATTGCCGGCCTGTCGGTTCATGCCGTAAGCGCGCTCGAGCGCGGGGAACGACGGCGGCCGCACGTCGAGACCGTCCGTGCGCTGTCAGCGGCGCTGGACCTCACGAGCACGGTGCGGGACGCGTTGCTCGGCAGCGCGCGAGCGCCTGCTCGGGACGCGGCGGTCGACGAGCTGAGCGACGTCTCACTGCCCCTGGCGCCGACGATGCTGCTCGGTCGCGACGCCGACGTCCAAACTCTACGGCGTTGGCTCGCCGATCCGACCGCGCGCCTGATCACGCTCGTCGGACCGGGAGGCGTCGGCAAGACGCGTCTGGCGCTGGAGCTCGCGCATGGGATCGCGGGAGAAGGTGCTTCCCGTGTGGTGTTCGTCCCGCTCGCGTCCATTCGCAACCCCGGGTTCGTCGCTTCAGCGATCGCCGAGGCGCTGGGATTGTCGGACGTGTCTGCGGTCGATTTGGCGAGGCGCGTCCGCGTCGCATGCGGTAATCAACCCACCGTGCTCGTGCTCGATAATTTCGAACAGGTCCTCGACGCGGCGCCGCTCGTCGCAAACCTGCTCACCGCTGTCGCTTCGGTGCAAGTGCTCGCGACGAGCCGCGCTGCGCTCCGCGTGCGTGGAGAGCGCGAGTACACCGTGGGACCTCTCGCCTTGGATGTCGCGTCTGACACGGCGGCCGCCGATCTCGCACGCGCGCCGGCCGTGAGACTCTTCGTGGACCGCGTCCGCGACGTGCAACCGGACTTTTCGCCTCACGGCGGCAAACGGTCCGATCGTGACAGCGATTTGTCGTCGACTCGATGCATTGCCGCTGGCTCTCGAGCTCGCGGCCCCATGGATCAAAGTGCTCACCGCCGAGGATCTGCTCCGACGTCTCGTCGACGATGTCCTGCTCTCAACCGCGGGCCCGCGCGATCTTCCCGAACGCCAACAGACGATGAACGCGACGGTCGCTTGGAGTTATCAGCTCCTTGCGCCGAACGAGCAGCGCGTGTTCCGTCGTCTGGGCGCGCTGCCGGGACGCTTTACGATTGAGGCGGCGGCGGCTGTCCTGACCGGTGGTGACAGCGACGCAGGTGTAGGCGACGAGGCGCTCAGCGCGGCGGCGGCCCTGATCGACAAGAGCCTCCTGCTGCGCACCGAGACTTCGGTGGCCACTCGTCCGCTGTACCGGATGCTGGAGACCGTGCGGGCATTCGCGGCTGTCGAACTCATGGAAGCAGGCGAGCGCGAAAACGCACTTGAAGGGCTTGCGCGCTATTGCATCGCTGAAGCGTCTCTCGCGTGGAAGGGGCTGGCTGGCCCCGCGCAGGCCGAATGGCTGAACCGAGTGCGCGACGACCTCGAGAACTACCGCGGCGCGCTCACGTGGCTGATCGAGCAAGGACGGTCGACAGCGGCGTCCAATATGGCCTGGGAGCTGAGCGTCTTCTGGATGATTCGCGGGCATGCGGCCGAAGGTCTTCAGTGGTACCAGCAGGTGCTGACCCTGCCGTCAATTGCGCCCGCAGCCGAGGCGAGAGCACTCTACGGATCGGCGCTGATGTGGTACTCCCAAGGAGAGCTTGCGCAGGCGCGGACCGCGCTCGGTCGCACCCTCGCGCTCGCGCACGGGGCCGCGGATATCAAGATGGTTGCGCAAGCGTCGAATCTGTTCGGTCACGTCGAGCACGCCGCGGGGAACTTCGCGGCGGCCCGTGACCGGTTCACGACCAGCGTTGGCGCGTTCCGTCAACTGGCGGTCCCGTGGGGCATCGGGAGTGCGCTCACCGGGCTGGCGGCAGGAGTCCTCGCGAGCGGCGACCCCGCTCAAGCCGAACTCCTGCTCGATGAGGCCACCTCTGCGCTTCGGCAGACGGGCCCATGGTTTCTGTCGCTCGCGCTGTACGTTCGCGCCAACCTCGCGGTGCGACGCGGCCGTCCCGACGACGCGATCGCGCTCGTGCGCGAAAGTCTTACCCACATCCGAACGCTCCATGACAAGTTCGCGTTCGTCTACGCACTGATTCCGCTGGCTGCCGCCGCCGTGCTCAAAGGCGACGACGCATGGGCCGCGCGGATCCTGGGAGCGCGCGACGCCGTGACCGAACGCACGGGGGCGACGGTTGTTGACACCTCGGTGAACGACCTTCGCGCGCAGGCGGAAAAGGACGCGCGGGCGCGCCTCGGCGCGGCGCGGTGGGCACGCGCCTATGCCGCAGGGCGAACGAGCTCCATCGATTCGCTGTTGAAGGACATCGACAGCGCCGTCTGACCCTCGCCCTGACCGCCTGGGAAACATCGGCAAGCCCTTTGATCCTCCTGCGCGAGGAATGACGATGAACTATTCGTACCGCAGCGCAACGAGCGGATCGACCCGCATCGCCCGCCGCGCCGGGATGTAGCACGCGACCAACGCGACGACGCCGAGGAGAATCGTGACGGCCACGTAGGTGATCGGGTCTGTCGGCCTCACGCCGTATAACACTCCAGCCATGACGCGCGACACGATCACCGCGCAGATGAGTCCGGTTGCCGTCCCGGCAATGGTGAACGCGACGCCTTGTCGCAAAATCATCAGCAGGATGTTCCGGTGCTGCGCTCCAAGCGCGAGGCGTATCCCGATTTCGTGCGAGCGCTCGCTGACGGTGTACGAAATCACACCGTAAATGCCGAGGGCGGCGAGAAGGAGCGCTGTGAGCGCGAACAGACCAACCACTTCGAGCGAGAATCGCCGCGAGGACAGAGACGATGCGACCGCGTCGTTCAGCATCTGCGCGCCGAACACGGGAATCGTCCGGTCGACGGATTGCACCTGCTCGCGCACTTGATCCGGAATCGCCGCCTCGTCCAGTTGTCCGCGCAGGAAAATCGCGAGATGCTTCGCCCCCGTTTGGTGCAAGCTCAAATACACGACCGGAACCGCCGCATCTTCCAGCGATTCTGTCCGCGCGTTCGCGACAACTCCGACGACAGTCGTCCAAGCGGTCGCCCGCCGAAAGAGCTTGACGTGCTGACCGAGCGGATCGACGCCTGGCCAGTACGTCCTGGCCATCGCCTCGTTGATGACCGCGACGGGAGGCGAGGCGCCGGCGTCGACATCAGTGAACGACCGACCGCGAAGCAGCGTCATGCCGATTGCGTGAAAGTACTCGGGCGCGACGATGGAAGCGTCGACCAGCGGCGCGTCGGCGGCGTTTAGATCATGGCCTTCCCGGACCATCGGGATCGGCGGATTCTGATTGCTGCGATCGTGCGCCAACGGAATCGCGCCGAGGTCGCCGATGGCGGCGTCTTCGACCCCCGGCAGCGTTCGCACGCGACGAAGAACTTCGCGCATGAACGGTGCCTGTTGCGCGGTCGTTCCATAATGATCGGTCGTCACGTCGTTCGGATATGGCAGCCGCATCTGCACCGCCATCACGCGCTCCGGATTGAATCCGAGCCGCGCGTTCAGCAGCTCCCAGAAGCTGCGCAATAGAAGAACCGCGGCCGTCATCAGAACCAGTGAAAGCGCGAATTCGGTCACGATGAGCAGGCGACGCGTGCGTTGCTGCTCTCGGGACCCGGTCGAGCCGCGTCCTTCCTGTTTGAGCCGGCGCGTGACATCGACTCGATCCACGTGAAGCGCCGGGAACAAACCGAATATGCCGCCTGTCACGACGGAGGCGACCAGAGCGAACAGCAGCACGCTGGAACTGATGGAGATGTCGTTGAGCCGCGGCAGGCTCGCGGGAAGAAACCGCAGCAGAAAGCCTTTGGCCAAGTACAAGAGCAGGAGACCGGCGACGCCGCCGACGACCGACAGCAGCACGCTCTCGGTGAGCAACTGACGGATCAGCCGTGAGCGCGCGCCGCCGAGCGCCTGTCGAATCGCGATTTCGGCGCCTCGCGCGCTCGCACGCGCGAGAAGGAGATTGGCAAGATTGACGCAGCCGATCAGCAGCACCAACCCCACGGCGGCAAGCAAGAGCATCAGCGATTGGCGCACGTTGCCGACGACGCTGTCTTTCAGTGGAACCAGCCGGACGGTCCACGCGCTTTGCGCTGGGTAATCGCCCGGGAACTGTTTCTGCAGCGACGCGACGAGGGCGTCGACCCGGCTCTGCGCCTCGGCGACCGTCAGCCCGGGTTTGATTCGTGCGATCGCGGTGGGAAGGAAGCGACCACTCCGCGGCGGGTTGTCGGGAAGGGGCGCGCCGAAGAAACTGGTCGCGGCCCACACTTCGATATTCCGTTCGCGCCCCGTCGCCCCGGGGTCGTGGAAACCGGCGGGCATCACGCCGACCACATGATAGAGATCGGTGTCGAGTCGGACGCCTTTGCCGATAATCGCGGGATTCCCGCCAAACGCCCGCTTCCAGAGCCCGTCGCTGATCACGACCTCGGTCGTGAAACTTGGCGTGTAATCGTCTGGCGGAAAGGCACGGCCAATCTGTGGACGCGCGCCGAGCAGTGAAAAATAATTCGGCGACACGATCAGCAAGCTGACGCGCGCGGGTCGAGACGATCCCGTGAGATTGTTGTCGTCGTACCACGCCGGGGCGACGCCCTCGAAGATTCCGGAATGCTGAAGGTCCTGCCATTCCGGCTGCGACATGCCGACGTCCCGCGCATCCGACGCCTTGAAGATCGTCTTCGATCCTCACGAGCTGCTCGGGATGCGACGTACGGCAGCGGATGCAGCAGCGTGGCATCGACGACGCTGAAAATCGCCGTCGTGGCGCCGATGCCGAGCGCCATCGTGAGGACCGCGACGACCGTGAACGCCGGGGATTTGCGCAGCAGCGCGCGCCGCGTAGCGCAGGTCCTGCCACGCATGGTCGAACCAGAGCCATCGGGCCGATTCGAAGAACCGCTCTTCAGCGCCGGTGACGTTGCCGAACTTTCGAAGCGCTGTATGACGGGCGTCGTCGGGGCTCAGCCCCTCTTCCTGGAGACGCTCGGTCTCGAGCCGGATGTGGGCTTCAATCTCCGCCGTGAAATCTTCGACGCCGCGTCTGCCCCCAAACATCGTCTATCCCTTCGCCGCATCTGCTTCGAGCACCCGGGCGATCGCCGCTGAAAGCCGCTTCCACTTGCTGGTTTCTTTCACGAGATGGCGTCGACCGAGCGCCGTGAGCGAGTAGAACCGGGCCTTACGGTTGTTCGAGGAGGTGCCCCATTTTCCAGCGATCCACCGTCGCTTCTCGAGGCGCTGCAAGGCTGGATAGAGCGCGCCGTGCTCGACGAGCAGCTCCTCGGCGGACGTGCCTTGAATCGCCCTCGCGATCCCCTGCCCGTGTTCGGGCCCGAAGATCAGCGTGCGCAGAATCAGCAGGTCCAGCGTTCCCTGGAGCAAATCGAGCTTTTCAGCGGTGTCGGAGGCATCTCGGGTAGGCATTTAACCCGAGTATCGGCGATGCTCGGGTCAGAAGTCAACCCAAGAGATCGCATGTCATTGCGGCCGGCGTCGACCGCCGGCAGCGCGGGGGATACGGTGCTACGCGATCGTCCGCCGGTCGAAGTCCGCGGCCAGCCGCGCAAGCGCGAAGGAACCGAGCGCCAGGCCGAGATCGCGAAGCGCGACGTCGAAGTAGCCCGGAATCGACAAGAGGTTGAGAATGATGCCGCAGAGCCACAACCCTACGATCCATGCGCCAATCGCCGGCATGAATGCCACCAGCAACCCCGCGATAATTTCAATCACTCCTACCCCGAGCATGAAGGTGTGGGGTGCGATGTGGAGCGTCTGTGAGACCAGCGGCGACAGATACTGGTCCCAGTTGACGAGGAAGTGGAAAAACTTGTCGACGCCGGCAGCTATAGGTGCGACGGTGAACGCGATGTGAAGGATTTCGTAGGCCTGGTACGACGGGCTTGACGATCGAATGGCTGAACTGGTGGCCATGCTGCCTCCTCGTTAGGTCGTACGCAAGAAACATCCCATGCGGTCCCGTTTTACGCCGTTGCGCTCAAATGTGATCGAAGGAATACTTGTCGGCATCTCAGCCATTGAGGGACTCATGACTTCCACATTGTTGCTGCGAGTCGCATCGGTCATCTCGCTGTTGTTCGCGTGCGGGCACACGCTGGGCGGCCGGCGGTCCTGGTCCCCAATGGGCGAGTCTGACGTCCTCGCCGCGATGCGAGCATTCCGGTTCGAGACGATGGGCGTGACCCGGTCGTACTTGGATTTCTACCGCGGATTCGGCTTCACGTTGAGTGTGTTCCTGCTGCTGCAGACGGTCGTCTTATGGCAACTCGGAACGCTGGCCAAGAGAAACGGCGGCCAGGAGCGGCCGATGGTGTGGTCGTTCCTGATCGCGTCGCTGGCGAGCACGGCACTGACGTGGAGATTCATCTTTCCGATGCCCGTGTACTTCTGGGCTGCGATCATCGCCTGTCTCGGTGGAGCGCTCGCACTCGGTGAGGCGGGCTCAAGCCGGCCGCTACGCGGAACCGAAGTTGGCGCTAGTAACCGATTACGTTCAACATCAGTGTGACGACGCCCGAGAGGATCATGAGACCGCTGGCGACATAAGCGGTCTGCGTGCCGCGACCGGCGGCGCGTTCGGCTCGTGCTGCCGCCGCGAAATACAGAAAGGCGCCGGCGAGCACCAGCGCCAGTTCCACAGCAGCCGATACGAGCGGCGCCTTCCAGAGTCCGAATCCGAGCCGCGAGAAACCGCCCACGTTTCCGGGCAGAAGTGGCATGTCTCCACGGTGCACGACGAGATCGAGGAGCCAATGAGAAAACACCACCGCGCCGAGCACGAGGGCCGCGCGCCGGTTCCACACCGCGGCGGCCAGCAGGGCTGAGAGAGCGGCGATCAGTGCCGCGCCGACGAGCGAATGCGTGTAGTCCGCATGAATGATTACGCTGCCGTAGCCGCCCGTTGTGCCGGCCACTGGCTCGAGGTGCTCGATACCGATCGCGAAGAGCGGGACGAAGAAGACGTCCAGCCATTGTGTGGCGAGCATCAGCGCCCACAGCGGAACGCCACGCTCACGTGATTTGACGATCGCCGCAAAGCCGAAATGCCCCGCAATCATCGGCGTGTCCTGCGCCGCATGGAATCGGGCCACGGAATTCGCGCGTCGGCCGTTCCGACGATCGCGACGAACATGATGAGACCGATGATGAATGACATGGTGTCCCTTAGAGCGTTTTCGATTTTGACGTAGCGCGAGGCTTCAGCCGAGCGGAAATACCGCGCGGGAATCTGTACGCTCGGCTAAAGCCTCGCGCTACAACGATCTGGAAATCGCTCTAATCGTCGCTCCACTGTAATCGAAAACTTTCGGGTCAGATAACTGGCGCGATGTTTCGCTGACGCTTGACGGCCGTGACCAGGACCGCTGAGTATGCGCGCATGTCATCTCTGAAAGATCAAGTGGCAGTCGTCACAGGCGGCACTTACGGCGTCGGCCGCGGCATAGCGCGTGCGCTGGCTCACGAGGGCGCGCGAGTGTACGTCACTGGGCGATCGGCTCCCGATGGCGCAGCTGAAGACGGAATCATAGGCATCCCCTGCGACCACCGCGAGGATGCGAACGTGCTGACCGCCTTTGCGCGCATCGTTCAGGAAACATCTGGCATCGACATCCTCGTCAACAACGTCTACCCATGATCGCCAAAGGGCGTGGGCTGATCGTAAACATCTCGTTCTGGCCAGCCCAGAAGTACGTTGCCAATGTGGCGTACGGGGTCTCAAAAGCCGCGACGGACAAGATGACGGCGGACATGGCCGTGGAACTCGGCCCTCACGGCGTTGCCGTCGTCTCGCTGTACCCAGGGCTCGTCAGAACGGAGAAGGTGATCGAGGAGTCTCCCGAGCTTGTCGGGCGGGCAGTCGCAGCAAGTTGTTACGCGGCGAGGTGACGGACGACGTCGATGACCTGGCCGACGTCGACCGGCTTCTGAAACGTGGCGACGGCGTTCAAGTCTCTGGTGAGCGCTTCGGGGCACGCCGAAACGACGATGACAGGAATCCCGGCGATCGACGGATCGGCGCGCTGCTCTCGACGGAAGCTCCAGCCGTCCATTCGGGGCATCATCAAATCGAGGAGCACGACCTTGGCGCGCCCGCCCTCCTTCAAGTAGCTCAGCGCGTCAACGCCATCTTCAACCGGCACGACAGTCAGACCTTCGAATCCGAGGAGGATGACCATCATTTCTCGAATGGCGGGGTCATCTTCTACCAGCAGGACGTCCGTCCCGTGTTCTTTCTCGCCGTTAGGCATTTCAATGCCACTGTACGCGAGAAGAGACTCTAGCTACAGCTCAGCGGTTCAACACGCCCTGGCACGACGTGTCATGATCGAGCGAACCGAGCATGGAGACAGGTACGTTTCGCAGTTTCATCATGGGCGGGTTCGAATGTTCGACCCATCGGCTCCCAACCGGCAAGAGACTCGATCTTCTGCGCTCCACCCGGCACGACGAGCTCGCGGCGAGTGATTACCGCCTGTTGCAGCGTCACGGCATCCTGACTGCACGCGACGGCCTCCGGTGGCACCTCATCGAGCAAACGGCCGGCCGCTACGATTTCTCGAGCGCGAACGCCATGCTCCAGGCCGCCCGCGATACCGGCATGCAGGTGATCTGGGACCTCTGGCACTACGGCTGGCCCGACGACATCGACATCTTCTCGGGAGCCTTCGTCGACCGCTTCGCTGCGTACGCGAGCGAAGCGATCAAACGCATCGGCGACTTCGACGAGGCGCCGCTCATCTCGCCGATCAACGAGATCTCGTTCTTCTCGTGGGCCGGCGGCGAAGGCGGGCATCTTCAACCCGTTCGCGAAACATCGCGGCGACGAGATGAAGCGGCAGCTGGTGCGCATCGACCATCGGCGCGATCGATCGCGATGCGCGAGATGCGAATCGCTGCGGTTCGAATTGTTCAAATCGATCCGATCATTAACGTCGTGCCCGAGAAGCGAGCGGGCAGAAGACCGACAGAATGCCGAGGGATACCGGCGAAGCCAGTTCGAAGCCTGGGACATGATCACTCGGGCGAGCGCAGCCGGAACTCGGCGGACGTGACGATCTCATCGACGTCATCGGCGTGAACTACTACATCCACAACCAGTTCGTCTGGGACGGGCACATGATCGTCCCGTCCGACCCGCGGTATCGCCACGTCAGCGTCGATGCTGCAGGAGGTCTACGACCGTTATCGTCGGCCGCTCTTCGTCGCCGAAACCGGAATCGAGGACGACACGCGGCCGGCGTGGCTGCGATACATGTGCAAGGAAGTGTTTACCGCGATGGGCGTCGGCGTCCCGGTGAGCGGCGTCTGTTTGTATCCGATCGTCAACCATCCCGGCTGGGACGACGACCGCCACTGCTACAACGGTTTGTTCGACTACGCCGACGCCGACGGCAATCGTGAGCCGTATCAGCCGCTGGCCGAGGAGGTCGCCCGCCAGTCGGCGAACGCTGCATCGTTCGGCAGCGCTGGCGATCTTCGCGCTCCCGAGCATGGCTGCGCTCGACACGAGCGCTCTGGACTGGGCCGCCCACGTCATGCAGGAGCGCACGGACGAGAGCCGCACCTGATTCTCATTCCCAGCGAAACACTTTCGCCGATGCAGCGGTGAATGCCACGAACATGATCGACAAGATGGCGACGTCGGTCATGTGGGCGGACCAGCCTTCGCCCTGCCAGATGCCGCGCAGCAGCGATACCGCGTAGGTGAGTGGCAGAACGCGCGCAATCACCTGCAGCATCGGCGGCAGATGACCAATCGGGACGAACAGCCCCGAGATGCCGAGCATGGGATAAAGAATCAGCGTGCCGAGCGGTTGGGCAAACCGCGCCGTCGGCACGACGCTCGCGAGCAGAAACCCAAGCGACAGGACGCTCACGGTGGTGAACAGCAGCGCTACCGTAAACGACACGAACGGCACGGACCCGTCAACCGCGAAGTAACGTCGGCCTGCGAGGAGCATCGCCGCCAAAGTGATCGCGGTGAACAGCAGCTTCACCAGGACATGCGCGGTCAGGATCGTGTAAGGCCGCAGCGGCGTCGCTCTGAGCCTTCTGAGAATTCCGCCTTCGCGATAAATGGCGATGATCGCGACCAGCGACAGGACGGTGCTCGTCGTAATGAGCAGCGACGTGAGGATCGGCAGGTCCACTGACACGGCGCGCGGCACGCGTGGAGTGCCGCTTCGCACGTCTGACCCGAACATCTTGCCGAAAAGGACAAAAATCACCACCGGGATTCCCACCGAGCCGATGACCCCCAGCGGTTCCCGCAGGAATATCTTCGTTTCGAGCCACGTGAGTTTCAAAAGTCCGCGCAGCATCGGCCGTCCGTTCAGTCTCGAATCGTGTGGCCGGTCAGCTTGAGGAACACGTCCTCGAGCGTCGGTAGTTCCGTGCGGAAGTCGATCACGCGGATACGGTGTTCCGCCAGGCAGTGGATGACGTGTGTGACGAAGTCGACGCCGACTCCGCGAATTGTCACCCACGATCCCTCGCTGCGCACGGACTCGACCTGCGGCAGCGCCCGAAACCGATCTACCGCTGCTCGATCCTCGCTCACGACGATGACCGTCCGCTCGGGACAGTGCCGCTGCACGAGCTCCGCCGGTGGGCCGATGTCGACGATGCGGCCGTGATCGATGATGGCGACGCGGTCGCAGAGGCGCTCGGCTTCTTCCATCAGATGCGTCGTCAGAAACACCGTCTTGCCGCGCTGGCGGATGCCGCGCACGAGATCCCAGATCGCGCGTCGCGCCTGCGGGTCGAGGCCCGTCGTCAGCTCGTCGAGAAAGACCAGCTTCGGGATCGTTGATGAGCGCGAGCGCGATGAAGAGCCGCTGCTTCTGGCCGCCGGACAGCGTCATGAACCAGGCGTTCCGTTTGTCGCCCAGACCGAGCTGCTCGATCAGACGGTCGCCGTCGACCGGTTTCCGGTACAGCGACGCCCAGAGGCCGACGGCTTCACGCACCTTGATGCGCTTCTGCAGCTGCGCCTGTTGGAGCTGCACGCCGATGCGCTCCTGCAGCTGCGTAGACGTCGCGTCTTGGATCTAAGCCAAGAACTGAAATGGCGCCCCGATCGGGCGCACGCAGCCCGTCGACGCACTCCATCGTCGTCGTCTTGCCGGCGCCGTTCGGTCCGATCAGGCCGAAGATCTCTTCCGGCTGGACGTCGAACGAGATGTCGTCGACGGCGACCGTTCGGCCGTAGGTCTTGCGAATGGACTCGACGTGTATGACAGGGTGCGTCATGTGCGCTGGAGCGCACATTCTGTCATGCGCGAGAGCCTATGGGCCGCACATTCAAGACGAAGCGACGCCACGCCGCTGGTTCCGGTCAATCAGCGGATACTTCGCCAGGTAGTACGAAAGTGCGCGGGGGCTGATGCCCATCAGCCGGGCGGCGTGTCCTTTCACGGCCGACATCTCGAGCGCGCGTCGAATCGTCTCGCACTCGATCCATTCGACGTTCTCGCGCAGGCTCAACGAGAGTGTTCCAGAGCCTGCCATGCGGGGCGCTCTGTCCACGGTGACGACGCTCGGCGTGATGGTCGTGCCGGTTGTCAACACAACCGCTCGCTCGATCGTGTTTTCGAGCTCGCGTATGTTTCCTGGCCAGTGATACTCCTGAAGCGACGACACGATGCCCTCCTCGAGGGCGTTGATGGTTCTGCCGGTACGCGCCGCGTGCTTCCGGACGAAGTGTTCGATCAGCAGCGGAATATCCTCAGCACGATCGCGAAGGGGAGGGACGGCGATCGGGACGACATGGAGCCGATAGAACAGATCGTCCTGGAATAGTCCCTTGCTGACGAGCTGACGGAGGTCGCGGTTCGTCGCCGCGATCACGCGGACGTCGACGTGCTCGGTCCGTTCCGCCCCAAGCGGCTCGATTTCGCGTTCCTGAAGAACACGCAGAAGCTTGGCCTGCACGCCGACGGCCATCGTTCCGATTTCGTCGAGAAAGATGGAGCCGCGATTCGCGAGCGCGAACTTGCCTTTCTTCGGGCCGGTCGCATCCGTAAATGCGCCTTTCACGTGACCGAAGAGCTCGGATTCGAGCAGCGTCTCCGGAATCGCCGCGCAGTTGACCTTCACGAACGGCAGATCCCGCTGCGTGCTGCCGTGGTGGATCGCACGCGCGACAAGCTCCTTGCCGGTCCCGGTTTCGCCGGTGATCAGTACCGTGCTGCGGGTGGCCGCTACGAGCTCGATGCGCCGAATCAGGTCGACGACGGCGGGGCTGCGGCCGACGATGCCATGTGCCTTCACAAAAATCCTTATTGAGCGCCAATGCCTCCCAACTCCCGATGCCGATTCGCAAGTGATTGGTCGTCGGCTACCGGGAGTTGTGAGTTGATGGAATCAGAAGTTGTCGTTATCGAGTTTCGGAATTCCCGCGGCGAACCACACGCCGCCGGTATTCCGGATGAGCAGCACCGGGCTCGCGCAGTCCGAAGGCACAGGGCTCAGCGTATCGTCGATACGAAAATCGCCATTCGCCTCCAGTGCAACACCTGCACGATCGGTGTTGTGCTCCACAAACGGTGCGACCGCCTCGCAGATCAGCGTCGCGAGGACGCGCTGGTTGGCGTTCTGCCCGATGCTGTTGCTGCTCGCGAGGAGCAAGCCTCGTCCTCGGACCTTGATGCGGCCGTACAGATCGACTTCCGCCTTGAGATCGGCGATCCGCCACGGTCCCGCGCCCGGAGAGATTCCTCTCACGATGTTCAGCTTCACGTTCGGAAACGTTCCGTCGGCGTTCGCGGGTCCGGCGCCATTCGCCACTGGGATCACGCCGACGGCGCCTTCGAATCGGGCCAGCGCGTCTCGTTCATGCGCCTTGAGCTGAACGACGACTCCGAGAACCATCAGTATCACGGCTGCTTTCTTCAACATGTTGTTCTGCACCTTTTCATAAGTGGACTCGACGGCTGCGCCGCGGGAATCGCGGCGCTTCGACCATCTGGTCCGGTCGTTCGCTCTCTCATGCGGCTCACACCAGCACCGCGTCTTCCTCCTTTCGTGCCGCGCGCATGCTCGCCGCGACGCCGCATCGTCCGAGTTGGTCGTCGAGCGCGACGCGAAATGCCTGGCGAGCGCGCGACAGACCGGACATGACGGTTCCGATGGGGATGCCCAGCACGTCAGCCAGCTCTCGATACGACAGGTCCTCCAGCTCGCGGAGGACGAGCAGTTCCCGAAAACGCTCGGGCAGAATGCTCAACGTCCGATCGACCAGCCTCACGTCGTCAGTTTCGAGCAGCAACGTTTCAGGATCGGCCGACGGCCGACTCGCGCTGTGCTCCTCCTCGTCGAATGGATCACTGCACGCCTCGATGTTCCGTCGGCGCCAGTCGTGCGACGCGTTGCGAACAATCGTCAGGAACCAGGCCCGGCCGTTGCCTCCGGTGAATGTTCGAAAATGCCGGATCGCGCGCACCGACGCTTCCTGAACGACGTCTTCCGCATCGTGCTGATTACCTGTCAGCCAGCGCGCCAATCGGAAAGCCGCGTCGAGGTGGGGCAGCACGATCGCCTCGAAGCTGTCAGGCGCCGCCGTCGATGACGTCTTCTGCGGCTCATTGGTCATCGAGTGCTTCGACAATCTGCTTGAGTCCCTGCTCGAGCGCCGGGTATTCGAAGCGGAAACCGGTTCCGCGCAGCCGGATATTGGAGAACACGGCGTCGGACTGAACGGTGTCAGCCAGGACCGGTCCAACGAAAAGACGCGCCATCGTGCGCGGCACACGCCAGGCCCGCAGCGGACGGCCGGCGAGTCGCGCAAACATCGCGGCGAAGTCGTTCAGCCGGATCGGTTCACGATTCACGAGGAAGTACCGGCCGCCGGGCTCGCCGTGCCCGGCGAGATGCACCAGCGCGCGCGCACAGTCGTGGACGTGAATCGGGGACACCCACGGTCCTGTCTTGCCAAACGCCAGCACGCGCCGACCTGACATCACGGGATCGATGACGCGTTCGCGGAACCATGCCCCGTTTCCGTACGCCCATCCCGGCAACGCCGTGACGATCGGCAGCCCGGATACGACGTAGCCGTCAACACGGTCGAGCGCCGGCGCGAGACAGCGGACCAACGCTGAAGGTCGCGGCGCTTCGTCTTCCGTAATCGCCCGCGATCCTGCTGCGCCGTAGCTGCTCGTGTCGGCCACATAGACGATGCGGCGCGTCGCTCCTGATGCCACTGCGTCGAGCAGGTGCGTATCCATCAACAGCCGGGCACGAGCAAACGACTCCGGTTGTTGATGAATCGCCCACCGCCGACTGATTGGCCGCGGCGGCAGATGGAACACCCAATCGGCGGCCGCCTCGTCCTGCCACATGCCGGGCTCGCGCAGATCCCCCATGATCGGCACCGCTCCGGCACGACGCACGCGTTCCGCGGCGTCCGCGGTCCGCACGAGACCCGAGACGCGATGACCATTCGCCGTGAGGATCCTGATTAACTCCGAGCCAATAAAGCCTGCGGCTCCCGTGACGAACGTGGTTGGCCGCGCGTCGGCTGTCATGCGACAAGTGTGGAGGGCCGGCGCGTCGGCGCCCACCGACAACACCCGTACGGGAGTCGTACGATCGCCGTACAGCCACGGCGGAAGTACTTCGGGACAGCGGACCCTGGTTTCGCCTCTTGGGGCTGTACGTCCGCGCCATGTTGGCGGCGGCGGCCGCGCTCAAGGGCGACGATGCGTGGGCCGCACGGATATTGGGCGCTCGCGACGATGTCGCCGAACGCACCGGCGCCACACCTGTCGATCTATCAGTGCGAGTATCTCACGGATCAGGCTGGACGCGATGTCCGAGCACGCCTTGGGCCGGAAAGATGGGCCCGCGCGTACTCGGCAGGGCGTCGCGCCTCGATCGACGTTCTCCTGAAAGACATCGACCGCGATCGTCAGCCCTCGAGAAATTCGGAGACGTGATATGCGACTGGAATAAATGAGCAGCAGATCCAGTTTGTGCAGACGGACGGCATGATGCCGCCCTTGACCGCACTGACACTAGGAGGATCTGATGCTTTCGATTCGTCTCGTTGCTCTCTCGGCAATCCTGGCCCTCGCGATCGCTTGCGGCGGCGGATACTCGTCTCCCTCGCCTTCACCATCGCCGCTGCCATCACCCACGCCATCGGCCGGCGGATCGTCGTCATCCATCGTCATTCCGGTCGGCGCCGCATCCCTCGGAAACCGAGCCTTCTCACCGGCGGACGTCACGGTCGCGCCGGGCACGACGGTGACCTGGATGAATACCGATTCGATTGCCCACACATCGACCTCGAATGTGAGCGGGTGGGATTCGGGAATCGTCGGCCCGTCCAAGCAGTTCTCATTCACGTTCCCGACCGTCGGAACGTTTGAGTACCACTGCGCTATTCACCCGGGAATGGTTGGAACGGTAACCGTTCGGTGAGCGTTGATCCTTCAGGTGATTGAAGGATTTCTGCCGCGCTGTCCTATGAACGTGAAGCGTACGAACAATTGTGACCGGAGGGTGTGAATGATCGATCGACAGAGGTCGAGGAGAGTGCTCGTGGCCGCAGCGACCAGCGCGATGTTGTCCCTGATTCTGGTATTCGGCCCGCGCGTGCACGCTGCCGCGACGACGGACGTGATCGCGGCGTGCGTCGCTCCGAACGGCGACATTCGTTTAAAGGGGACGAGTGACTGCAAGGCAAATGAAACGCTGCTGACGTGGAACGTCCAGGGGCCAATCGGAGTCGCCGGGCCCACGGGTGCGGCGGGCGCTGGCGGCCCGGCAGGGGCGGAGGGTCCGGCGGGCCGTGACGGACGCGACGGTCGGGACGGGGCAGGCAACGTGCCGCCAACGCCCACGATCAATGCGCGGATGAGAATCGATGGCTTGAACAGCAACAACCTGACGCCGATCTTCAGCTTCTCTCTCGGTGCGGCGAATAGCACGACCGCCAGCGGCGCCGGCGCGAGCAAGGTGTCGTTCGCGAACCTGGTCGTGTCGAAAATGCTCGACGGCGATTCGGTTCCGCTGCTGCAGGCCGCAACGACCGGTCAAGTGCTCCGGAGCCTGGTCATCGAAGTGTTCGACGCCGGCGGCACACCGTTCGCGACTTACACCTTCGAGGATGTCGTCGTCACCAGCAACGTCATCGGCGCATCGACGTCGGTTGTCAACGAACAGGATGCGTTCGACTTTCAGAAGATCACGTCGGACGTCACCATCGGAGGGCAGACGTTCCACAGCTGCTTCGACATCAAAGCCCTGACGTCCTGCTCGTAGCGTCTCCTATTCGTCCCGCAAGGCCGCCGCTGGATTGATTCGCAGCCCTTGCTTTGCCGCCGCCGCGGATGCTGCAAGACCGACGGCGGCTACGAGCATGACGACGGCCGCGATCACCAGCGGGTCGCGACCGCGCCCCTCAAACACGAGGCTCGCAGCAAGCGTGCCGACGGCGATCGCGCCCGCACATCCGCCGAGCAGGCCGGTGATGAGCGCCGTCATGCTCTGGCGCACGACGAGCCCGAAGACCTGCGACGCGCGAGCCCCGAGCGCTACACGGATATTCATCTCGCGCCGGCGCCGCGACACGCCGTACACGGTCGTCGCATAAACGCCGATCGCCGCAATCACGAGCGCGACGATTCCAAACGCGACAAACAGCCACATTTGATAACGACGGCTCTCGAGCGCCTTGTCGACCACGCGCGTCAGCGGCACAGCATCGGCAATCGCGATCTCTGGATCGACTTCCCTAATGGCTCGGCGCACTTCGCCGACGGCCGCGGCCGCATCGCCGGCGAAGTGCACGACGAGCACCGACTTGCCCTCGTTGTTGAACCAGTAGGGCACGTAGACCATCAGCGGCGACTTGGCATCGAGCGCAGTGGCGCGGTCGTCGGCGACGATCCCGACGACCTCGAACTTCTTCGGCTGATCCGGATCGCCGCGCAGAAACGTCCGTCCGACGGCGTCTTCGCCTGGCCAGATCGTGGATGCGGCCCGCTGCGAGATCACGGCAGGTATGGTCGCGCCGTTGCGATCGTTGTCCGTGATGCTTCGCCCTCGCAGTATGGGGACGGACAAGGTGTGAAAATAATCGGGCGCAATGAACCGATAGTTGGCGCTGACCTTCTCAAACGTCGGCCGCGCATCGCCCTGGCGCGAGATGATATCGACCCAGGTCTCGCCGCTTAGTGGCAGCAATGAAGTCCATGCCGAGGACGTGACGCCGGGCAACCGGTGCACGCGTTCGAGAATGCGATCGTAGAGCGCAGCCCGCTCCGGCGTGTCCGGGTACCGCGACGGCAGCGGCGAAATCTCCACGGCGACGACGCCCTCGGGTGAGAACCCAGGATCGATCCGCAACAAACGGACGAAGCTCGTCACGAGCAGCGCGGTGACGACGAGCAGCATCACCGACAGCGCCACCTGCAGGCCGAGGAGCGTCGCGCGAACGCGCTGTCCACTTCGATCCGTCGAGCCGTGACCGCCGGCACGCAGCGCCCCCTGCACATCGCGGCCGGCGATGCGCCAGGCGGGCAGCAGCGCGACGACAAGCCCTGCCACGACCGCGACGGCGCCGGCGAACGCGATGACCCTGCCGTCAATCGTGACGTCGCTCACGCGCGGCAAGTCCACCGGCGCGGTGCGGACGAACAGATTAATTGCCTCCCGCGCAATCAGCAGACCGATCGCGCCGCCGGCTACGGCGAGGAGCAGCTGTTCGAGGATCACGTGGCGCACCAGCCGTTCACGGTTGGCGCCGAGTGCCGTCCGCACCGCCGCGTCGCGCAGCCGGCCGCTGACGCGTGTGAGTGACAGGTTTGCGAGATTCGAGCATGCGATCAGAACGACCGCGCCAATCGCACCGAGCAGGAGCAGCAGCCCGAGACGCGCGCGGCCGACGATCGACTCATCGAGCAGCGTGACGGTGCTGCCGAGTGCGACGGCCTCGTGCGTTTCGCGCTGCGCGGTTCGGGCAACTGTCTGCTGCAGCACGTCGACTTCGGCGCGCGCCTGGTCGAGGCTCACGCCGGGCCGCAGGCGGGCGACAACGGGATAATTGAACTGGCCCATCCAACCGACGTGCTGGAAGTTCAGACGCAGGGGGATAATCGCGTCCACTCTCCCCGTCAGCGAGCCGGAGCCGCTGAGCGGATCGAACACCGGCAGCTCGAATCCGCGAGGAAGAACACCGACGATCGTGTACAGGTTGCCGCCGAGCGTCAGCTGGCGGCCGATCACCGTAGAGTCCCCGGCGAACCGTTCGTGCCAAAGATGTTGGCTGATCACGACGACCGCTGGCCGCCCTGCCTGCTCATCATCGGGAGTGAGGGCACGGCCGGATGATACCGGCGTCTCGAGCACGTCGAAGAGCGTGCCCGATGCGCGGAGGACGGACAATTGAACCGGCTCACCCGCACCGGTGAGATTAGCCGTGCGGAAGTCCAGCTCCGCCATCGACGCGAACGACGTGGCGTGTTGCCGCCACTCTTCGAAATGACGTGCGTTGACCGGCAGGGAGGGATACCGAGCGGACGGTGAGCGCACCACTTCGCGCAGGGACACGAGCCGCTGCGACTCGCGGTACCCGAGCGGTTTCAGCAGCACCCCTTCGACGATGGAGAACACGGCGGTCGAGGCGCCGAGCGTGAGCGCGAGCGTTCCGATCACCGTGCCTGCGTAGAGGCGGTCCCGACGCAGACCTCGTAAGGCGTCGCGAAGATCGAACAAGAGATTGGCCATGACGCCTTAGACGGCGGGCAGAAGACCTGCGTTGACGCCGATTCACTCCTCGCGGAGCACGGCGAGCGGATCGACGCGCACGGCACGGCTCGCCGGATTCCAGCACGCCGCCAGCGATACGAGACCAAGCAGCGCGACCACACTGCCGAATGTCCATCGATCGGCCGCGCCGATGCCAACGAGCATGCCTCGAAAGAGTTGCGCAAGCGCAAGCGCGCCGCCCAACCCGGCCAGAAGACCGATCGTCAGCCAGCGGAGCTCCTGGTGAAGAACCGTCTGCAGCACGTCGACTCTCCGCGCGCCGAGCGCCATCCGGATAGCGATCTCACGCGCGCGGCGCGCGACCGCGTACGAGACGACGCCGTACAGACCGGCCGCGGCGAGAAGCAACGCGAATCCGGCGAAGGAGCCGAGCAGCACGAGCGCGAAGGTGCGCGGCGCGAGCGTTTTGCGCAGCGCCGCCTCGAGGCTGCTGACGGCCTGAACCGGAACGTCCGGCGCGAGAGCGCGCACATCCGCCTGAACCGATCGAGCCATCGACTCGGGCTCCTCGGCGGTGCGCGCGAACAGCGTCATCGCGCGCAGGGATCGATTCGTGGAGTCCTGTCGGTACGGCAGATAGACCGCGGTTCGCGACGGCACGTCGAGACCGCGCTGGAGGACATCGGCGACCACGCCGACGACGGTGCGTGTCGCGGGCGCGTCCTCGATTGGTCGACCGAGCGAGCGGTAATTGACGGCCACCTGACGGCCGATCGCGTTGCGGCCCGGCCACAACTGGCGCGCGACCGATTCGCTGACAACGACGACCGGCGGGCTCGCGGCGCCGTCGACGTCGCCGAACCAGCGGCCCTCGACGAGCGAAATGCCGAGCGCCCGAAAATAATCAGCGCTGACGAAGCAGGCGTCCGCGGTTGGTACGTGCGCCGGGTCGTAGGGACGATCGGGCGTCAGGAGATCGGCCCCAGCCAGAAAGCCCGTCGGCATGCAATCGCTGACGGCCGCGGCCTGAATGCCCGGCCGCTGTGCGACACGCTCCAGCAGATCCGGATAGAACGACGCCTCGATCCGATCGTCGGGTACGCGCAGCCGCACAGTGAGCACATGATCCGCGCGAAAACCCGGCGTGACGTTCAGGAGCCGCCAGAAGCTGCGCGCCAACAGTCCGGCACCTGTCAACAGGATCACCGCGATGGCCAGCTCCGCGGCCACGAGCACACCGCGCGTGGACCGTTCGTTCGGACTGGTGATGCCCCGTCCCTTCACGGCGTCGTGCAGCGAGTCGCGGCTGACGGCGATGACGGGCGCGATGCTGAAGATCACACTGGCCGCAAGCGATACCGCAATCGCGAACGTCACCACGGGCACGTCGAGACGGACGCCGTCCGCACGCGGCAGGTAGTCGGGGCTCATGCCGACCAGCACGCGCACGAGCGCATATGCCAGCAGCAGTCCCAACGCGCCGCCGATCGTCGACAGCAACAGGCTTTCGGTGAGGAACTGACGAACCAATCGGCCGCGGCTCGCACCGAGCGCGTAGCGCGTCGCGATCTCGCGCTGGCGCGCCGCGCCTCGCGCCAGCAGCAGATTGGCGACATTGGCGCAAGCAATCAGCAGCACGAGTCCGACCGCGCCGAGCAGTATCGCTAGTGCGTTTCGAACGCCGCCGACCAGTCTGATCTTTCAGCGACTTGAGCTCGACGGTCGCGTTCGCGTGTACCCCGGAACGCGCCGATAGATTGCCTGCAGTTCCTGCCGGCCTTGTTCCGCGCTGATACCCGGCCGGAGCGATGCAATCACTGACAGAAAGTGGTTGTCGCGTTGACGGGCCCAGTTGAAGTCGGGAATGTATTTCGCCCAGATGTCGGTCTCCGCGAAGAGATCGACCGTAGCTGGCATCACGCCGACGATCTCGTGCGGCCCGTGATTGAGATAAATGATCTTGCCGAGGACGTCGGGATCGCCGCCGAACCGGCGCTGCCAGAACCCATAGCTCAGAATCGCCTGTCCGCCGTCGACGTGAAACTCCTTCGGTTGAAACGTGCGGCCAAGGAGCGGCGCCATCCCGAGCGTCTCGAAGAAGTCATTACTGATTCCCGTGCACCGCACCATGATCGGTTCGCCGGCATCGGTGAGCGGAAACGTGAATGGGAGAAACGCGGCGATGTGCTCGAACGACGTGCTTTGATCGTGGAAGTCGTCGAAGTCGGGGCCCGACACCATGCCGCGATCCTGCGATCCGCCAGAGGGATGTTCCAGGACCGTCACGAGGCGGTCGGGATGAGCGAAGGCGAGCGGCCGCAACAGCACGGCGTTCACGACGCTGAACACGGCCGTCTGTGCGCCGACGCCGAGCGCGATGGACACGACGATGGCGGCAGTAAACGCGGGGTTCCGCCGCAAGAGGCGCAGCGCGTAGCGCGCATCCTGAGCGGCACGTTCGATCGATCGCCAGCGCCAGGTTTCCCGGGTAGCCTCTTTGATCGCGGTGAGGCGGCCGAACGCCCGGCGGGCGGACAGTTCAGCGTCCGCACGGCTCATGCCCGACGCCACGCGCTCCTCGATTTCCATTTCGAGATCGCCGCGCAGTTCCTCATCGAGATCGTCGTCGCGCATGCGTCGCTCCTACGCCGGTCGCATGATGCGGCCGATCGTCCTGACCAGCAGCTCCCACTTGCTCCGCTCGGCGACGAGCTGTTTCCTGCCGGCCGCCGTCAACCGGTAGTACTTGGCGCGGCGGTTGGTATTCGAGGATTTCCACTCGGCTGCGATCCAGCCGCGGCGCTCCAACCGGTGGAGCGCGGGATAGAGCGAACCGTGTTCGATCCGGACGAGGTCCTCTGACCGGCCGCGAATCGCCTGACCGATCCCGTGGCCGTGCTGAGGACCCCATTGCAGCGTCCTCAGAACCAGCATGTCCAGCGTGCCCTGAAGGAGCTCGATCTGATCGGCCATCGTTTCTAGCAGACACTCTACTAGTACCTTGGCAGAATGTCTACCGAACGACACCTTCATTGCGAGGCCTGGCGGCAATCGTCACGGAGTTGGCCAGCTCAGATGTAGGATTGAGGGCATGACCTTCCCGCGCTTCCGCGTCGCTTTCGTGAGTGTGCTCGCCGCCGTCCTCGCCGCCGCGGGTCCGGTCGCATCCGCGCCAGACGCCGCCGCCGGGCCGCGAGACGTCCGCCGCGTCGGTCGCCTCCTACGCCCTGTCGCAGCAGATGCCGGTCGATCCGGAGGTCCTCGTCGGCACGCTGCCGAACGGCCTGCGCTACTACGTGCGCGCGAACGCGCAAGCCGGCGCACCGCGCCGAGCTGCGGCTCGTCGTCAAGGCCGGTTCGGTGCTCGAAGACGACGACCAGCAGGGGCTGGCGCACTTCGTCGAGCACATGGAGTTCGAGGGCACGCGGCACTTTCCGCGGCAGAGCATCGTCGACTTCCTGTCGTCGCTCGGCTTGAGCATCGGCCCGGACGCGAACGCGGCGACCAGCTACGACGACACGCAGTACACGCTGCGCGTGCCGACCGACGTGCCCGGCGTGCTCGATCGCGCGCTGCTCGTGCTCGAGGACTGGGCGCAGGGCGCCACGTTCGATCAGAGCGGCATCGACCGCGAGCGCGGCATCGTCCTCTCGGAATGGCGGATGCACCTCGGCGCCGGCGAGCGGACGCAGGACAAGATCCGCCGCGTGCAGCTCGAAGGATCGCGCTACGCCGATCGGCCGCCGATCGGCAATCCCGACATCATCGAGCACGCGCAGCGCGAGCAGCTGATGCGGTTCTACCACGACTGGTACCGCCCCGATCTGATGGCGGTGATCGTCGTCGGCGACGTCGATCGCGACGCCGTCGTCGGCGATGATCAAGGAGCACTTCTCGTCGCTGGCCTCGCCGTCGCCCGAGCGGCCGCGGCCCGCGTTCGACGTGCCCGAGCATCCCGGCACGCGCTACGCCATCGTCACCGACAAGGAAACGACCGCGACCGCCGTCCAGCTCAGCGATCTGCGGCCGGCGCGCAACCAGGGATCGGTCGGCGGCTATCGCGACATCATGCTCGATCAGCTGTTCGCCGACATGCTCGGCGACCGGCTCGACGAGCTCAGCCAGAGCGCGAATCCGCCGTTTCTGAGGGCCGCCGCCGATCGCGGGCTGTTCCCGGCGCCGCGGACGAGGGACGAAGCGGTGCTGCAGGCGCTCGTCTCGAACGACGGCGTCACGCGCGGTCTCGACGCGCTCGTCACCGAGCTGCAGCGCGTCGCGCGGTTCGGCTTCACCGCGACCGAGCTCGCCCGCGCGAAGCAGGCGATGATGGTCGGCTACGAGCGCGTGCGTCACGGAGAGTCCGGACCGCGAGTCGGCGAGCCGCGCCGACGAGTACACGCGCAACTTCCTCGCAGGACGAGGCGCTGCCGACGATCTGGCAGGAGCTCGCGTTCCATCGCCGCTTCCTGCCCGGCATCACGCTGGCCGAGGTCAACGCGCTCACCGGCGACTGGTTTCCCGACCAGCAACCGGCTCGTCGTCGTCGTCGGCGCCGGAAGCGGCCGGCGTCGTCCTGCCCGACCAGGCGCAGCTCGCGGCCGTCGTCAAGACCGCCGTCGGCGAAGCGGCTCGAGGCCTACGTCGACGCCGGCGGCCGGGCAGACGCTGATGGACGCGCCGCCGCCGCGCGGCACGATCGTCAAGACGACGGTCGCGGCCGGAGGCCGGCATCACCGAGTGGACGCTGTCGAACGGCGCGACCGTCGTGCTCAAGCCGACGACGCTGAAGGAGGATCAGATCCTGTTCCGCGCCGACGGCGCCGGGCGGGACGTCGCTCGCGAGCGACGCCGATTTCATTCCCGCTCGCGTCGCCGACGCCGTCGTCGCCGCCGGCGGCGTCGGGCGGTTCAACGCCGTGACGCTCGACAAGATCCTCGCCGGCAAGGCGGTCGCCGTCACGCCGTTCATCGACGAGATCGACGAAGGGCATGGGCGGCGGCAGCACGCCGCAGGATCTCGAGACGATGTTCCAGCTGCTGTACCTGCGGTTCACGCAGCCGCGCGCCGATCCGACCGCGTTCGCCGCGATGGCGTCGCAGGCGCGGGCGCTGCTCGCGAACCAGCTGGCGAGCCCGGACGTCGTGTTCAACCAGACGATCGACGCCGCGCTCAGCCGGAACAGCCCGCGGCGGCAGCCCGAGACGCCGGCGACGGTCGACCAGTGGAATCTCGCGAAGTCGCTGGCGTTCTACAAGGCGCGCTTCGCCGACGCGAGCAACTTCACGTTCGTCTTCGTCGGCAGCTTCACGCCCGACACGATCAAGCCGCTCGTCGAAACCTACATCGCCAGCCTGCCGGCGACGCACGCGCACGAGACCTGGCGCGACCTCGGCATCACGCCGCCGACCGGCGTCGTCGAGAAGACGATCGAGAAGGGCATCGCGCCGAAGAGCGAGGTGGCGATCGTCTTCTCCGGACCGTTCGAGTACGACGATGCGCACACGCTGGCGCTGCGGACGATGACGCTGCGTGCTGCAGTCGCGGCTGTTCGACACGATCCGGCAGGAGCTCGGCGGCACCTACAGCATCACCGCCGACGCCGGACACGGAGAAGTTTCCGCGGCCGCGAATACAGCGTGCGGATCGACTGGACGTGCGATCCGGCGCGCACCGCGACGCTGGTGCAGCGCGTGTTCGACGAGATCGCGTTCGTCAAGGCCACGCCGCTCTCGCCAAGCAGATGGCCGCTGATCCGCGAGAGCCTGCTGCGCGAGTTCGAGCGGAACAGCCAGGACAACGGCTATCTCCTCAACCAGATCTGCCCGCCGCTACGAGGACGGCGACGCGGCGAACGTCGCCGCGATCGACAACCTGCCGGAGCAGATCGCCGCGCTGACCGGCGACGCGATCCAGCAGGCGGCGCAGACCTACCTCAATACCGAGCAACTACGTGAAGGTCACGCTCGTGCCCGAGGCCAAGTAGGTCCGGCCCGAGCCGCGGACATGTGACACAATCCGTCGCGAGCCTCGCTCCCGCGAAGCTGCTATCGCTGGAGGCGGTTCTGATGACCACGACGACGCTCTCGAGTGCGACGACGAAGAGCGCGAGCGGTTCGCGCACGTTCAAGACGCTGCCGGGCGACCATCGTTTCTTCAGTCTGATGTCGATCGCGACAGCGATCACGATCCTCGCGGGCTTTTCCAACACGTACGCACCGAAACTCCTGACCGGCGCTCCCGGCGTGCCGGCCATCATCCATCTTCACGCCGTCGTTTTCACCAGTTGGCTCGTCGTGTTCGTCCTCCAGACGACGCTCGTGCTCCGCGGCCGCACGGACATCCATCGCCGACTCGGCATCGCGGCCGTCGTCTTGGCGGCGCTGATGTTCATCGTCGGCATATCGACGGCCATCACCGTCGCCCGGCTCGGTGATCGCGGCATCCCGGGCGTGGAGTTTCCCGATGCGGAAGGGTTCCTGCTTCTGAATTTCGGCGCCACGTTCGTCTTCACGGCGCTCGTCGCCGCGGGCTGGTATTTCCGCCGGAGCGCGCAGACCCACAAGCGGCTCATGCTCATGGCAACAGCGGGCGCGCTGATAGGCCCCGGCGTGAGCAGGCTGCCGTTCGCCAGCGGGAACCCGCCGGTGATTGGGATGTTGGCGCTGGCGTTTCTCGTCGCGGGTCCCGTCTACGATCTCGTGACCCGCCGGCGAGTGCATCAGGCATACGTGTGGAGCGGACTGCTGGCTATGGCAACGACTCCGCCTGTCATCGCCCTGTTGTCGCGCGGCGCCGCCTGGCACAACGTCGCTGCGTGGATCATGCGCTGAAATGGCAGGTCTAAAGACCTGCGCCACTTGTATGGCGTAGTGCAGGACTTCAGTCCTGCTCATCACGGATTCAGCGCGCGGACGAACTGGTCCAGCTCGATGTCGTTGAGATCGGAGACGGCCCAGAAGGCCATGCCGTCGCGCGTCCAGTGGCGCACCTGAAAGCCGCGGAGCGTGCGCGCGTCGGTCGGCGCTTCGCGGCTGTCTGACGCGGGCCACACGAAGACGTTGATCGTGTGCTGCCGGCGCTGATAGACGAGCGCGGCGACGGCGCGACCGCCGACGGTAGTCGAGTCGTCCGCCGACGAGCGGAAAGCCGAGCGGCGCGAGGTCGTCGACCGGCGGCGAGAAGTCCAGCTTGCCCAGGAACCACGGTTTGACCGTGTGCTGATCGGTGGAGCGGACGTCGAAGAGGTGCGCGCCCATCAGCGCTCGCACGTGACCGGCGACGACATCCTGCGCCATCGTCGGTCGGTGGCGGCGGCCGCCTGCCGCGCGCGAACAGTGCGGATCACCGTCGCGCCGCCGAGCGAGACGGCCAGCGTCACCATCGCCGCCCAGGCGAGGAGCCGCGGCGAGACGCGGGCGGGCCGCCGCGCGGTGGCGACGCGCGACCCGCAGGCGATCGGGCGCCGAGTAATACGGGACGCGGCGGATCAGACGGCCGAGCGCACGCTCGTGCGGCGACCCGCTGGCGGCACGCCGGGACAGCCGTCGAGATGCGCGCGCACCTCGGCGGCCTCGGCGGCCCCGAGCTCGTCGTCGCTGTACGCGTCGATGCACGCGGTCGACGTCAGGACAGTTCACCGGCACCTCCGCGTCGTGGGCTCGGGATCCAGCACCGCCAGCAGCCGCTCGCGGCCCCGCGCCAGCCGCGACATCACCGTGCCGATCGGCGCGCCGATCACGGCGGCGATCTCCTTGTACGACAACCCCTCCAGCTCGCGCAGCACGATGACTTCCCGAAAATCGACCGGCAGCTCTCCGAGGGCGCGCTGCACCCGTTCGACCGCCTGGCGCTGCATCACCAGCGCCTCCGGATCGAGCTGTTCGTCAGGACGTTCGTCCTTCATGTCGTCAAGCACCGCGTGTTGATCGGCGCGGCCGGCCTTCGAGAAGCGCGCGTACCACGTGTTGCGCACGATCGTCAGCAGCCACGCGCGGGCGTCGTCGTTGCGTAAGCGACGAGAAAAAGCGCAGGGCCCGCACGGCCGCGTCCTGCACCACGTCCTCCGCGTCCGCGTCGCTCTTCGTCAGCCAACGCGCGTAGTTGAACGCCGCGTCCAGGTGAGGCAAGACGACTTCCTCAAACACACGGTGAGGCATCGTCTACTCCTAAGACCCGGATCGCCGTCGGTTTATTCCCGGCCGATGAATCACGTCGCTTCAGGAATATATCCGGCGGGTTCGGAATCTGTATATCCGAATGGCGCATATCCAGAGTACCGACCGGCTGCGTCCTCATAACGGAGGAATGTGTGACGACAAACAATGACGGGAAGGTACGAAATCGACGGTTCCCATGGCTCGTGGTGAGCTTCGCCGCCGCGACGGTGTTGACCTTCACTGCCGGCGTGCTCAAGGGCATGCCGAACGAGAACGCCGGACCGCAAGTGACTGTGGATAACTTCAGCTTCGCGCCGGCGACCACTACGGTTGCTGCCGGCACGACAGTCACGTGGACCAATCACGACGACATTCCGCACAACGTCGTGAGCCCCGACGAGAAGTTCAAGTCGCCGGTGCTCGACACCGATCAGACGTTTTCCCACACCTTTGCGACTGCGGGAACCTATACATATTACTGCTCGATCCACCCACGAATGACCGGACAGGTCGTGGTCCGATGACCGGCGATCGCCGCCATTTCCTGAAGTGCATGGCGTGGGTCGGCACCGGCGCGGTGTGGACGATGTCGAGCGGCGTGCTGAAGGGCATGCCGCTCGAGCAAGCGGCGGCGTGCGCCGTGGCGCACGCCGGCACGCGGCGGCCTCCGCTTCGTGCAGATCAGCGACAGCCACATCGGCTTCAACAAGCCGGCGAACACCGACGTCACCGCGACGCTGCGCGCGGCGATCGCGAAGATCAACGCCGCGCCCGAGCCGCCGTCGTTCGTGCTGCACACCGGCGACCTGACGCATCTGTCGAAGCCGGCGGAGTTCGACACGCTGCAGCAGGTCCTGTCGGAGCTGTCGCTGCCGGTGTTCTACGTGCCCGGCGAGCACGACGTGCTCGACGACGACGGCAAGAGCTATCTGGAGCGCTTCGGCAAAGGGCACGCAGGGCGCCGGCTGGCACAGCTTCGACCAGAACGGCGTGCACTTCATCGGCCTGGTCAACGTCGTCAACCTGAAGGCCGGCGGCCTCGGCACCCTCGGCACGGAGCAGCTCGAATGGCTCGAGAAGGACGTCAAGCGCCTCAAGAGCAGCACGCCGATCGTCGTCTTCGCGCACATCCCGCTCTGGTCGGTCTATCCCGAATGGGGCTGGGGCACCGACGACAGCGCGCAGGCGCTTGTCGTACCTGAAGCGGTTCGGCTCGGTCTCGGTGCTGAACGGCCACATCCACCAGGTGATGCAGAAGGTCGAAGGGCAACGTGACGTTCCACACGGCGATGTCGACGGCGTTTCCGCAGCCGGCGCCGGGCATCGGCGCCGTCGCCCGGGCCGATGAAGGTCGAGGCCGATCGGCTGAAGAAGGTGCTCGGCCTCTCGCGGATGTCGTTTCACGAGCGTCAATCATCCGATCGCGATCACCGACGTGCCGCTCGAGGAATAACGATATGGCGCCAGGCGATGCTGCTCCAGGCGGGCATCTGGCGGCGAAACTGGGCACGCTGAACATGAGCGCGAGCGAGCTCGCACGGTGGATCAGTGTGCCCACGAACCGGGTCACGGGAATCTTGAACGGGCAGCGCGCTATCACGGCCGACACGGCGCTGCGTCTGGCGCACTTCTTCGGCACAAGCGCAGAGTTCTGGCTCGGGCTGCAAACCGCTCACGACCTGCGAATTGCGAGGATGAGGAGCAGCGCAACGATCGCGGAGCTCCCGACGGTAAAGAATAGGTACGGACGTTGCTCTTAGAGCCGGCCAGCCTACGGTGCCGAAAGATCGACACGCTGCTGTCGCCTTTGCGCTGCTCGTCGCCGGCTTCCTCGTTTACGCCGGCCTCTTCATCTACCGCACGAGCTTCGTCGTCGGCGGCGAGCGATATTTCTCGCTGTTCGACGACGCGATGGTGTCGATGCGGTATGCGAGGAACCTTGCCGAAGGACACGGCCTCGTCTGGAATCCAGGAGGCGAACGCGTCGCGGGCTACACGAACCCGTTGTGGGTTGTGTACATGGCCGTCGTCCATCTGCTTCCGATTTCAGTATCGAAAGCAAGCCTCGTCGTACAGATCACCGAAGCGCTCCTGCTCGCGGTGAACCTTCTGTACGTGCGCCGCATCGCGCTCGCCGTTACGGGCGGCGCCGGGGGTGTCGCCTTCGGTGCCGCCGCGCTCACCGCTTCATATCTGCCGATCAACTACTGGAGCCTCGAGGGCATGGAGGTCGGCGCGCTGCTGCTGCTCATCACCTGCTGTTGCTGGCGGGCGATTCGGACCCTGGAGACAGGTAAGTTTTCGAGGCGCCTATATGTGCTGCTCGCGATTAGCGTACTCGTGCGGCTCGACATGGCAGTGGCGTTCGCGGCGTTCCTGTCTTTTTTTCTCGTTGTTGATCCTTCTCATCGCCGCCTTCACACCATATGGGGAATCGCGCTGCTCGCGATTGCGATCGGCAGCCAGATGCTCTTCGGGTTGTGGTACTACGGCGACGCGCTGCCAAACACTTACTACCTGAAGCTGACCGGAGTGCCGCCCGTGTTGCGGATCATGCGAGGAGCGTATGTGTTCGCGCAGTTCGTCTGGCATGCGAACCCGCTTTTATTTCTGGTCGCGTCCGCGCTCGCGCTGCGCCGCGACAAGCGGATCGCGCTTCTGTGTTGGTTGTTCATGGTCCAGATCGCGTACAGCATTTACGTCGGCGGGGACGCATGGGAGTACTGGGGAGGCAGCAACCGGTTCATCACCATCGTGATGCCGGAGTTCTTCGTGCTTCTCGCGTACGCGGTGTACTTGCTGATTCCACGCATCGCCGAGATGCTGCACGACGGAGCCGTCGCGTGGCCACGCACGCCACGCCGGCTGGCGTGGATGTTCGCCCTGGCGCTTGCGTACGCTGCCGTTTCTCTGAACAGCATCCACGGCCCGGGCGCGCTCGCGGAAGCGCTGTTGCGTCGGCCTCCGCTGCATACCGGAAACGGCGGCGAGAATCAGCAGGACGTCGCGCAGGCGCTCGTGCTTCGCCGTCTCACCGATCCGAACGCGACCGTCGCCGTGATGCGGGCGGGAACGGTGCCGTATTTCTCGAATCGTCCGAGCGTCGACATGCTCGGGAAGAACGATCGCTACATCGCGAGGCGCGTCCACGCCGTGCTGCCTGCGAGTTTTCGGGACTTCAAGCCCGGTCACATGAAATTCGATTTCGCGTACTCAATCGCGGCGGGCCAACCCGATGTGATCATTCAGCTTCGGCACCGTACCGATCTCGCGCGACCGTTCCTCGGCGGCTACGACGATCGGCTGCTCGAGAGCGATTGCATGTATTTCCGGGGCGGTTCGCAGAAGATTCTCTGGGATCGCCTCACGGCGCCGCCGTGCAGAAACGCGGCCGAAAATCAACCGGCCTCATCCCGCGGGCTCGTCGTCGAATGTCGCCAGCGGATTGTTGCACGGCGTGATCGCCGGATCGTAGAACCCAACGTAGTGGAGGCGGCGCGTTTCATCCCCTCCATAACGAAAGAAGTCAGTGGACAGTAAGAACAGGTTGTGGACGGAGGGCCCGAGCGGCCGGCGCGGCGATAAATCAGGACGGTAGCGCCGCAGGTCGTCGAAAAACTGCGAAACGCCCGCGGGATCGAGATCCAGATAATGAAAGTGAGCACGGAGCCGGGCATCAGGACGTCGCAGTCCCGCGTCGAGCCACGCGGCGCTGCGGCCGACGGCCCACGCGAACGATTGCGGCCACGCGAGCAGACCGGCGCCGAGCGGCACGCCGCCGACACCCACTATGCGGAGGAACGTGCGGCGGCTGATCACGCGCGGGCCTCTCTCGAGGACGCCATGAGCCGGTCGGCCGCGCGCAGCGACAGCGCGCAGATCGTCAGCGTCGGGTTCGCCGGCGAGATCGCCGGAAACACGCTGCCGCCAAGCACGAGAAGATTGCGGATCCGGTGGTGGACCAGATCAGGATCGACGACACTCGTCGCCGGATCGCGGCCCATGCAAGTCGTCCCCAGATTGTGTCCTTCGGATGTGGGACGATCGGGCCGCACGATCTCGTAACGCTCGACGGGCAGTGCATCGAGGACGGGCGGCAGCTCCGACTCGAGCGCCGCGATCGCTCGCGTCGTGTAATCCGAAGGCGCGCCGTACTGCACTACCGGTCGCGTCGGGTCGGAACCAATCGTCACGCGATTGGCAACCTGCGGCAGGTCCTCGTAGATGAACGTCAGCTGGATCCGCTGTCGCCATTTGCCCCGCTCGTCGCGCAGCACTGGCACGTTCCACGACTCCATCAACGCCGCAGCATGGCGTCGGCGATGATCCCCCGAGTACAGCATGTATCCGAGTCCGGTGAGCTCGTGCTCCCCTGGAAGTTGTCGAGGCCGCGCAGATCGACCAACACGTCTCTCGATACCTGTTCGACGAGTCCTTCGCCGGCGCGGCCGTCTGCGATTCCTGACCGCAGCAGAAGGAACGGATTGAACAACGCGTTCGCGCCGAGCGCCACGAGGTCGGCGGACGCAACATGCTCGGCACCCGCACGGCGATACCGGACGCCGGTGACACGGCCGCTCTCGACGTCGAGATCCAGCACGTGGGCGCCTGTCAGCAGTGTGACGCGTGGATCGCGATAGAGGTCGGCGAGGCTGTTCAGGATCGTGAACTTCGAGTCGATCGGACAGCGCGAGCAGACGCCGTTCGCGCAGCAGCGTGGCCGGCCCGACTCGAGCGCGCGGCTGGGCCGCGCCGTTGGCTGCTGGAAAAACGAATTCGGGAACCGACGCTTGAAATAGTGATCAGGGTCCGAGAACCGATGCGGCGGCTGCGGATAAGGCCGGCTGCGCGGGTAGGGCGATCCATCACTTGGTCCCGAGACCGCCATCAGCTGCTCGGCATCGCAGTAGTACTCCTCGAGGTCGTCGTACGAAAGCGGCCAGTCGCGTCCGACGCCGTAGGCTGAATGGAGCCGGAAGTCCTCGGGAAGCAGTCGGGGCGTGCAGGCCCACCAGCAGTTCGAGCTCCCGCCGAATGCCAGCCGGAACGTCCACGACTTGGTCGAATCGCGGCCGTCGTAGCTTTCCGCGGCTTCATGGATGAGCTCGTCCCGGTGCCCCAGGTGCCAGCGATGATCGCGGTGCTCTCCGCGCTCGAGAACGAGCACGCGCACGGATGAACTGGCGTACTGCAGATATCGATGCAGAAAGAATGACGATGCGAAGCTGCTGCCGACCAGGACCAGATCAAATGGCACGGCTCTGTGTTCGGGCGAATGCAACAGATGGGCCTTTCGATCGCCGATGAGTCAGCTTCTTTCCCATTACAATCAGGAGTTCACGAAACGCGTCATCGCATCGATAGCAGGAGACACGCATGGCAAAGCGGGCGAGGCAGGGTGAGAAGGTTCTGTCGCCGAAGGTTGAAGCGTTCGCGGAAGACCTCGGACGGCTGTTGGGGACCGCGCGGGCCAAGGCGCAGCATTGGCTCGGGCAACGCCAGGACATCGTCAAGCACCTTACGGCCGTGCGCGATACTGCGTCGAAGCTGCTCGCCGATCTTGGTCATGAGGCGCAACGAGCTGTCCGCCGCGGTCGACCGTCGAAGGGCGGACAGGAGGGCGCGTCGTTCGCCCCCGCGCCACAGAGCAAACGCAAGCGGCGGAAGATGTCCGCGGCCGCGCGCAAACTGATCTCCGAGGCGCAGAAGAAGCGGTGGGCGGCGCTGCGCGCCAAAGGGAAGTAAGAGGGTTTGTCCTTCCATCCAGCTGTTGCACGCTGGTTTTCCGATGCGATCGGCACGCCGACGTCCGCCCAGCTGCGCGGATGGGAGGCAATCGGCGCAGGGCGTCACACGCTCATCTCCGCGCCAACCGGATCGGGAAAGACGCTGGCGGCGTTTCTCGCCGGCCTGGATGACCTGTTTCGTGAAGGCGTCGACCGCGGCCCTGGCGGATGAGGTACGGATCGTCTACGTCTCGCCGCTGAAGGCGCTGAGCGCGGATATCCACAAGAACCTCGCGCTTCCGCGTCACGGGATCGCGAGCCTCGCGCGCGAGCTGGATATCGAAGCGCCGCGAATCACCGCCGCCGTCCGGACCGGCGACACCACCTCACCCGAGCGTGCGCGGATTCTGCGTCGGCCGCCGCACATCCTGGTCACCACGCCGGAGTCGCTCTACCTGCTGCTCACGGCCGATCGCAGCCGCCGGATGCTGGAGACGGTGCGAACCGTGATCGTGGACGAGATCCACGCCGTGATCGGCAGTCGGCGCGGCGCGCACCTGTCGCTCTCACTCGAACGGCTGCAGCAGGTCGCGCGGGCGCCGCTCGTGCGCATCGGTCTGTCGGCGACGCAGCATCCGATCGAAGACCGTCGCACGCTTTCTGGTCGGCGAGCACGCGGACTGCGCGATCGTCGACGAAGGGCACCGGCGTGCCCTCGATCTGCAGATCGAACTGCCGAAGTCCTCGCTCGAAGCGGTGATGTCCACCGAGGTGTGGGAGGAGTACTACGATCGGCTCGCCGCGCTCGTCCTGGCGCATCGGACGACGCTGGTGTTCGTGAACACGCGGCGGCTCGCCGAACGCGTCTCGCGGCATCTGAGCGAACGGCTCGGCGAAGAGGCGGTGACAGCGCATCATGGAAGCCTGTCGAAAGAGAAGCGGCTCGATGCCGAGGCGCGGCTGAAAGGCGGCGAGCTGAAAGCGCTCGTCGCGACCGCGTCGCTCGAGCTCGGCATCGATATCGGCCACGTCGATCTCGTCTGTCAGATCGGCTCGCCGCATCGCATCGCCACGCTGCTGCAGCGGGTCGGCCGATCGGGCCACACGCTCACGGGCACACCGAAAGGGCGCGTGTTCCCGATGTCGAGAGACGACCTCGTGGAATCGCTTGCGCTGCTGCGTGCGATTCGCCGCGGTCGATCTCGACAGCGTGCTGGTGCACGACGCGCCGCTCGACGTTCTCGCGCAGCAGATCGTCGCCGAGACCGCGTGCGAGGAATATTCGGAAGACGATCTCTTCGCACTCGATGCGCAGAGCGTGGCCATATCGCGCGCTCGAGCGGACCGCGTTCGACGCCGTGCTCGCGATGGTTTCGGACGGCTTTTCGACCAGCCGCGGACGACGCGGCGCGCTCGTGCATCGGGATGAAGTCCACCGGCGCGTGCGCGGGCGGCGCGGCGCGCGGATGCTCGCGCTCACCTCCGGCGGCGCGATCCCCGAAGTGGCCGACTACCGCGTCCTCCTGCAGCCTGAGGATACGTTCATCGGCACGCTGAACGAAGACTTCGCCATCGAGAGCATGGCCGGCGACATTTTTCAGCTGGGCAACGCGTCGTGGCAGGTGCTCCAGGTCGGCACCGGCGTGATTCGCGTGGCCGATGCCAAAGGTGCTCCGCCGAACATTCCGTTCTGGCTCGGCGAAGCGCCCGCGCGCAGCGACGAACTGTCGCGTGAAGTCAGCGAGCTGCGCGGCGACATAGAAGCGCGGCTGGCTGAGGCCGCAAACGATGACGACGGTCTATCAGCCGTGGCGGGAGCAGCCGCCTGGCTCGAGGATGAAACCTGCGCCGCGACGGCGGCGGCGGAGCAGGCCGTCGCCTATCTCGCCGACACGCGCGCAGCGCTCGGCGCGGTCCCGACGCAGCAGACGCTCGTTCTGGAACGATTCTTCGACGAGTCGGGCGGCATGCAGCTCGTCCTGCACGCGCCGTTCGGCAGCCGCATCAACAAGGCGTGGGGCCTCGCGCTCCGCAAGCGCTTCTGCCGCCAGTTCAACTTCGAGCTGCAGGCAGCGGCCACCGAAGACGCGCTTCTGCTGTCGCTCGGTCCGCAGCATTCTTTTCCGCTCGCAGACGTCTTCCATTATCTGTATCCGGCAAGCGCGAAAGACGTGCTCGTCCAGGCGCTGCTCGACGCGCCAGTGTTTCAAACGCGGTGGCGCTGGAACACCACCGTCTCGCTCGCGGTGCCACGCTTCCGGGGCGGACGGAAAGTTCCGCCGCAGCTTCAGCGGATGCAGGCCGACGATTTGATGGCCGCGGTCTTTCCGGACGCCGCCGCCTGCCTCGAAAACATTCCTGGCGACCGGCAGATTCCCGACCATCCGCTCGTGGCGCAAACGGTCCACGACTGTCTGCACGAAGCGATGGATTTCGAGGGGCTCGCGCGCGTCCTTGCTGATGTCCACGCCGGCCGGCTTCGCCTCCTCACCCGCGACACGACCGAGCCCTCGCCAATCGCGCACGAGATCCTGAATGCGCGGCCTTACGCATTTCTCGACGACGCGCCGCTCGAGGAGAGGCGGACGCAGGCGATCTATACCCGGCGAACTACGGCCGGCACCTCGTCGACGGACGAGATGCGGTCGCTCGATCCAGACGCGATTGCGCGCGTTCGTGCCGAAGCGCAGCCCGATCCGCGCGACGCCGACGAGTTGCACGACGCGCTCCTCACGGCAGGGTTCCTCACCGTCGACGAGTGCCTTGCATTCCAGCATGCGTTCCTGGACGACCTCGTCCTGGCGCGCCGGGTCACACGCGTACGTTCCGTGTGGGTGGCTGCCGAGCGTCTGCCAGAAATCAGGGCCGTGCATCCGGACGCCGAGTTGCAGCCGCAGATTGCCGCGCCCGCGAGTCGAGCGTCTCGCAGCTGGACGCGAGAGGAAGCGATCGCAGAACTGTTTCGCGGTCGCGTAGCAATCCTCGGTCCCACGACCACGGCGACGCTGGCGGCGTCGCTCGCGATCAGCGAGTCCGATGCCGAGATCGCGCTTCTCGACCTCGAATCGCGCGGCATCGTGCTCCGCGGGCAATTCAGCGATCGAGGCGGGGCAGGAGTTCTGCGATCGGGCGCTCCTCGCGCGCATTCATCGCTACACGCTCAATCGCCTTCGCGCCGAAATCGAGCCGGTGAGCCTTGCCGACTTCACGCGGTTCCTGTTCGTCTGGCAATCTGTCGATCCGCGGCATCGGCTGGCGGGCGGCGACGGGCTCGCCGCGATCATCGCGCGGCTCGACGGCTTCGAGCTGCCGGCCGCCGCGTGGGAACGGGTCGTGCTCCGCGCGCGCCTGGACCGGTACGACCCGCAGATGCTCGATATGCTTTGCCTCACAGGCCACGCCGCGTGGGGGTGCCTGTCCGTCCCGTCTCGCGACAAAAGCGCCGTGCATCGGCTGCGTGTGGCCTTGTTTGTTCGCGAGCACGCAGAGGCGTGGCAGGTGCTGCGGACCACCGACGACCATCAGCGTGAAGCGCTGGAAGCCGGTCTGAACGCGATCGAGCAAGACGTCGTGGCGACGTTGCGAGCGCACGGTGCGTCCTTCACGCGCGATCTCGCCAGGTCGAGCGGCGTCGACGAGGCCTCGCTGTCGAATGCGATCGTCACGCTCGTCTCACGCGGCCTGGTCGCCTCCGACAGTTTCGCCGGAGTGCGTGCGATCGTTCGCCGGATGAAGCAGCCGACGTCGTTCGATTCGCGACAGGATCTCACGGGCCGCTGGTCAGCAACCCCGTCGCCGACGTCGTGCACATGGGAAGAAGCGGTCGGCACGCAGGCACGCGCGCTCCTCGATCGCTATGGCATCGTGTTCCGCCGCGTGCTCGGTCGCGAGACCAATCCCGCCAGCTGGCGGGAGCTCACCCGCGTGTACCGGCGCCTCGAAGCGCGGGGCGAGATTCGCGGCGGCCGCTTCGTCACCGGCGTGTCCGGCGAGCAGTTCGCACTGCCGGCGGCGGTCGAGCGGCTGCGGGAGGTGCGGCGCGCCGGCGCGGACGGCACGCTCATCACGATCAGCGCGGCCGATCCGCTGAACCTCACCGGTGTCCTCACGCCGGGTGATCGCATTCGCGCCGTTACGTCCACACGGATCGCGTATCGCGACGGCGTTGCGGTGGCTGCGCTCGAAGGCGATTACCTACGGTCGCTGGCAGACGCCGACGCAGCCGCCGCCGGAGAAATCGCCACTGCGCTCGCCGGCCGGCGCGTTCCAGCGGTGACGAGCGGATTTATTGGCCGCTAGAACCGGGCTGGTGGGGCAGGTCGGGCGGGTGGGGCAGGTTGGGCAGGTGAGGACTCAAGGGAGCGATGGCACGCTTGCCTTGCGTGCGGGCGCCACGCCGCGAAGCCACTCTCGCACTTTGCCGGCGCACGGCGGCAGCGGGTCACATGCCAGCACGTACAGAACAACCGTCGTCAGGATGATGAGCGCATCCGTCAACAGCACGAACCGAAGGTGCAAGGTGACGTACGCCAACCAGAGTGGATACGAGAGCACGATGGACAGCGTGAGGAACGCGATCCGCAGCTGCGCATCGCGGACGCGGCGCGGGTTTCCGAGCCCCTGCGCGATGCGCTTGTAGGCTTGGATTTCAGCCGCCTCGATGGACATCTTGAAGATCGTCCGCGTCAGCACGAAGAACACCGAGCCGCAGAACAGCACGACGAACAGGCGCAGCGTCACATCGACGCTCAGCAGATACAACCCCGCTACCCAGATGAAGTAGACGACGATGCTGAGGTTCGTGAGCTGGAAGGCGAGCCACACGTTGGTGCGCCCGGTCCACGCCTGAAACTGGCGACATATCCGCTCTGTGAGATTCAGTACCGCCGAATCAACGTAGGTCATCCGGTCTCCGCGGTCAGGCCCACATCGATGTTACCGCTGACCGGACGAAGTGACGAGTGAGCCGCGTTCAAGATGAGACGTTCGGGGATGCGCGTCCGAAGCGGCGGGTCTCACCGTGCGCGAGCGTCCAGTTGGCGGCGTCCGCCAATCCAGCCTCGCGCCAGCGTTCGGCGAACCGCGCGGGCGGTTCCTCGACGGGTTCGTCGGTCAAGCGGAACGTTCCCCAGTGCAGCGCGACACACGGCGGAGTCGCGTCAGAGCCGGACGTGAGCGCCGTATAGGCCGCAAGCGCGTCTTCAGGGTTGCAGTGAACCCGCCGCATGAACCAGCGCGGTTCGTAGGCGCCGATCGGCAGCATGACGAGATCGAACGGACCGAGGCGAGTGCCAATCGTCTGGAACTCCGGATGGAGCGCGGTATCGCCACTGAAATAGACTCGCGCGTCGCCGGCCTCGATCGTCCAGCTGCACCACAGCGTCTTATTGCGGTCGCGAAGCCCCCGCGCGCTGAAGTGCTGCGCCGGCGCGCATGTGGCCGAGAAAGCCGGCCTGTCCACCGTCTGCCACCAGTCGCGCTCGGCGACGCGGCGCACGCCAAATGTCCGCAGCAAAGAGGCGAGTCCTATCGGACAGAGCCATTCGGCGTCGGGAAAACGCTGCGCGATGCGCCGCACGGTTACGGCGTCGAGGTGGTCGTAATGATTGTGCGAGAGCAGCACGACGTCGATCGGCGGCAACGAATCAAACTTGATTCCCGGCGTCATGAGACGACGCGGGCCAATCCGGCGGAACGGCGACGCGCGCTCGCTCCACATCGGATCGGTGAGGATGTTCATGGCGCCGAGCTGCAGCAGCACGGTTGAATGGCCGATCCACGTGACCGAATCGATCGCCACGTTCGGCCCGAGGTGAAACGAACGCCGGCGCGCGACGCGGAAGGGAATCGCGCGGCGGCGTCGGCGCGAGCGCTCGCGCGCCCCGCTCACCGAAGCGCCACCGCAGAAAATCCGTAAAGCCGGCCGGCTCGGAATTGGGCCAGGGATTCCGGTATCCACCGCCAGGACGATGGTGTGAAGGAACGGAGCGCAAGAAATCTACGCGACGCGCTGCCAGCGCAGAGTTCTCGTAACCGGCCGACCATCGCCCAACGTCGTCTCCACCTCGATCACCAGTTGGTCGCCGTCGACAGAATAGCGGCGAGTTACGGTTTTGCCGACGTCGGCCGGCGACAACGCGCCTTCGAGCTCCTGTGTCACGATGCCGTCGGTCTCGACGCGGTACTTCCCGAAGTAGGCGTCGTAACCGTCGACAGGTCTGCTGTTGTTGGCTCCGGATGCCCACTGAACATCGGTGCTGGCGGAACCGCGGTTTCGACGCATGAACTGGGCAGCGAATTGCCCGCCGGCGTCGTAGATCAGGTACGCAAGCGGATCGGCGCCGAGATTCGGCTCGATCCGCCGTTCGCCGTCTGATGTGATGTCCTCGCGCGATATGAGCTTCCATGTGCCCACGAGTGAGCTCGACGTACGGAGTGCCGACGTCACTTTGACCCGCGCGTTTTGCGGACGCGCTTCGCTGGCCGCCTCAACCGAGCGATCAGCGACGTCGTCGTGAGGGCCGAGACATGCAGGCCCGGCAGAACATTCGCCGCGGCGAAAAATGACGCGCGAATCACACGGCCAGCCTTCGGCTTCAGCGTATAGCGGCCGCTCAACTCCCCGCGTTTGAGGAACGCCTCCCACTGTTGCCGGCCGTTTGACCGCTGGGATTCCGGCGTGAGATCCCAGACCGAACGCTCGAGCAGTTCATTCCGCGTGTATCCCGTGAGGAGCGTTGCCGCACGGTTCGCATCGACGTAGCGGGCGTGGTTGTTCACGACGAGGATCGCAACAGGCAACCGCCCGAGGGCGCGCACCAACGCGCTTGCCTGCGCGCGCAACACCCGGTCTGCCGTCGCGGTCGTATCGACGCTGTCCAGCGCCAGCCGTAGATCGCCGATCGCCTGCGCCGGCGTCCGGTTAACGCTCATGTGGGCCGGCTCATCGAGCCGAATATCGGTCGCATCTTCTCGTCTTGTGATTTTACTCAACGCCACAATTCAAAGTTACTTCAAGGTGATTCAAGTCGACTGGATTAACGGTTCAGCGCGATGTAGAGTCGTCTTGCGGCTGTCCGTCGAGGCGTGTCGAATGCGGAACCTTCGTGTAAATCCAGTTTTTGGTGCGGTTCTCGTTTTGTGGATCGTCGCGGCCGCGCCAGCGTCCGTTCTCGCCCAGGTGGCCGACGCACAGATCACTGGAGCGATCAGGGATCAGGCCGGCGCGCCGGTGCCGGACGTCGCTATAACCGTTACCCATCTGGGCACCAATCAGCGGCGTGTCGTGACCACAACCGACGCCGGCGTTTATGCGGTAGCCGGCCTCGCGCCAGGCGCCTACCGCGTCGAGGTCGCGCTGCCCGGCTTCAAGTCGGTTCGGCGGGACGGCATCCACCTCGCCACGGGAGAAACAACCCGCCTCGATTTCGCGCTCACGGTCGGTGATCTCCGCGAGCAAGTGACCGTGACAGCAGATGCACCGGCCGTGCGGGCGGAAGCCGCCAGCCTGGGAACCGTCGTGGAGCACGAGCGGGTCGTGCAACTCCCGCTCAATGGCCGCGCGTTCGTGATGCTTGCGGCGCTCGCACCGGGTGTCGCGCTACCGCCCAACTCCCAACTGCCGCGGATCAACGGCGGCCGGCCGCGCACCAACGAATATCTGTTCGATGGTATTTCCGTACTTCAGCCGGAACCCGGGCAGGTGGCGTTTTTCCCAGTGGTCGACGCGATTCAGGAATTCAAGATCGAGAGCAACAGTCCGCCGGCGGAGTTTGGGCGTTTCAACGGCGGCGTGATCAATCTGACAACCAGGAGCGGTGCGAACAGCTGGCACGGAACGGGTTTCGAGTTCCTGAGGAATGAGGCGTTGAACGCCAGGAACCTTTTTCAATCGATGGATCCGACCAAGCCGGAGTACCGCCGAAGCCAATTCGGCGGGACGTTCGGCGGCGCCATTGTGCGCGATCGCACGTTCTTCTTCGTCGATTATCAGGGGCAGCGGCAGAATATCGGCCGCACGGTGATCTCCACGGTACCGTCAGTGCTTCAGCGGCAGGGCATCTTCAGCGAACCGATCGCCGGGCGCATCCCCGCCATCTACGATCCCGCCACGACGAACGGGTTCGCCCGGTCGCCCTTCGCCTTCAATGTGATTCCGATCGGCCGCACGGATCCCGTCGCGCTCGCGTTACTGCAGCGCTATCCGCTGCCGACGTCGGCTGGCACGGCGAACAATTACGCACGGACCGCTGCCGAAACCGACGATCAGGATCAGTGGGACATTCGTGTCGATCATCGGTTTCCATCGAATCGCGACCAGCTGTTCGGCCGCCTCTCTTCGGTGCGCGATCGGTTCGTCCCGGTGTCGCCGCTCCCCGACGGCAGCGGCGTAACGAGCGGCACGCTTGGACCGCAACACACGACGGCGTGGGCTTTTGCGTCCAATTACCAACACACCTTTGCCACGAACGTGTTGAACGAGCTGCGAATTGGCGACACGCGCCGGGCCGTCAGCCGAACTGCCACGCAACTGTCGAGCGCGGCCGGCGCGGCCCTCACGATTCCGGGCATTCCGTCGAACGCCCAGTTTCCGAATACGCTGCCGACGTTTCTGGTCAGCGGCTACCAACAGCTCGGGTCGCCGCCGAACACCGCGGCGAACTTCGACACGAGCGTTAGCGAAGTTGCCGACGCGCTCTCGTGGATCAAGGGTCGGCACACGATCAAAATCGGATTCGATTGGCGATGGGAGCGGCTGAACGTGATTCAGCCGCCGTCCCCGACCGGGTCGTTCACATTCAACGCAATCGGCAGCGATCTTCCCGGCGCCGCCAACACGGGGACGCCGCTTGCGAGCTTTCTGCTCGGGCAGGTTCAAGCATTCTCGATCGATCTGCAGCAGCAACAGATACGGGAGCGCGCACACTTCCAGGAGTATTTCATTCAGGACGACTGGAAGGTTTCCGATCGCCTCACGATCAATCCCGGCGTGCGCTACACGCTGAATTTTCCGTCGACGGAGATTCATGGCCAGACGGCCGTGTTCAATCTCCAGACGCAACAGCTCGACTATCCAGGCACGAGCCCGGTCCGGCCTCTCAAGAAGGACAATTTCGGACCGCGATTCGGAGTGGTGTATCGGCTCGCGGACGACACGATTCTGAGCTCGGGATATGGCCTGGTCTGGATCGAAATGGCCGGAATCACGACCCCGTTCACGACGCCAACGTTTCCATTTCTTCAGACCGTCTCCTCGCGTTCGCTCGATAGCGTCTCGCCGGCGTTCGTGCTGCAGAACGGGCCTGGCGTCGCGCCGATCCGCGCGACGCCCGCCGCGGGACTCGGTCAGGGTGTGTTCGCCGTGGACAGCACGCTCGGCTCTGGTTACGTGCAGCAGTGGAACGTATCGGCGCAGCGCGCGATCACGGCGAATACGACCGTGGAAATCGCGTATGTCGGTTCGAGCATCACTCATGTGGGGATTCCCGACAGCAACATCAATCAGCTCACCGTCGATCAGCTCGCGCTCGGGTCCTCACTCCTGCAGCGGGTCCCGAACCCGTACTTCGGCGTGATCCCGCGATCATCCTCGCTTGGCGACCCGACGATCGCCGCCGGGCAGTTGCTGAAGCCGTTTCCCGCGTACACGACGGTGAGCCTCTATCGCAACAACGTCGGCGCCACGCGGTACGACGGTCTCGAAGTGAGTCTCCGCCAGCGTTTTGCCCACGGTCTCTCGTACTCGGCGGCTTACACCCGGTCGAAGCTCGTCGACGATGCCTCGTCTGTGTTCGACGCATCGATATTGACCGGACCCGTCGCGAACTACCCGATTGCCGACAGCCATGACCTCGCGCGCGAGCGGGACTATTCCACGGGAGACATTCCGCACGTCTTCGTGGGCTCGGTCGTGTGGGATGTGCCGTCAGGCGCAGGGCGGGCGACCGAGTTGCGCGGGCTCTGGGGCGCGCTTGCGAACGATTGGAGCGTCACGATGATCGCCACTGTTCAGTCTGGTGTCCCGATCGCGATAACGCAGGCCACGAACTTCAACGCCTTTGCAGGGTTCGGAGTTCAACGGCCGAATCTCATCGGAGATCCTACCCTGGCCGCCGCCGACCGGACGGCGAATGAGTGGTTCAACAGCGCGGCATTCGCGGTCGCGCCGCAATTCACACTCGGATCGGCATCGCGCAATCCTGTACGCGGTCCCTCGTACCGGAACATCGATCTCGGGGTGATTCGACGGGTGCGAGCCGGTGCCGCTGCTCTCGAGCTGCGCGCTGAGATATTCAACCTGCTGAACACGCCGCCGCTTGGAGCGCCAGCCGCCGTCCTCGGCGCGGCGAACTTCGGCACCATCACCACGGCTGGCGACCCGCGCGTCGTTCAATTGGCGTTGAAGGTCGTCTTCTAGGCGCGGCACGACCGTCGCACAGGGAACACCTCAGCGACAAACCGGTCGCATCATGGCGCCGTCATGATCCTGACGCTCGTCATCGTGAGCCCCGCTCTCTCTCGACGACCATCAGCGTGAACGAGTCGGGCAACACCGGTCCGCGTCCGCGGCCGGTCGCTGGCGCCGGTCCGAACTTCGCCGAGACCAGGAACAGACGGTGGTTCGTGGGATCGAGTCCCATGTTGCGCGCTGCCGGCGCCGTCTGAAGCGTCTGCGCGACGTGATACTGATCCGGCGAGTCCTGATGGATCACCGTGAGCGTGCCATCCGCGTTCGACGCGAACGCGTCGCCGCTCGCTCCGTCGTAACCTGCGCCGTCGACGCCGGAGCCGATCGGCAGCGTGGCGACGACCTTCCCGCTCGAGTAATCCGAGACGGCCATCACGCCGCTGCGGCAGCCGCTGAACAAGCGCCGATGCGTCGTGTCGATCGCCATCGCGACCGGCTGCTTGCACGGGCGCGGTCGGCCAGCGCCGCGTCACCGTCGCCGTCTTCGCGTCGATCTCGACGACCTCGCTGGTGTCGGTGAGATTCGCGTACACCTTGCCGTCGCCGGCCGATGCGCCGTACTCCGGTTTGCCGCCGAGCGGAATGTTCGTGATCAGCGTGCCCGCCTGCGGATCGATCACCGTCGACGAGTGCGCGTCGCCGTTGAAGGTGAACACACGATTCGAGGCGGTGTCGTAGATGATCGCGTCCGCATCCTCGGCGGCCGGAATCGTGCCCAGGACTTTGAAGGTCTTCAGATCGAACATCACGACGGACTGGTCGTTGCCCGACGTCGCGAACCCATGTCCCGTCGCGGCCGCGATGGCGGTGCCGTGCGCGCCGTGTATCCCGGCGACTTCGCCGAGCAGCTTGCCGGCGTCCTCGTCGACGACCATCACGCGATTCTGCCGGCCGATGAACAGGCGATGGTTCGGCGGATCGGGCACGATGTAGTCCCAGCTTCCGTCGCCGCCAAGCGTATACGTGTGGGTGATGCGATACGTCGACGAAGACTGAGCCGCGAGCGGCACCGCCGTCAGCAACATGACGAACGCCATGTTTCGCATAAACGCCTCCTGTTCGGAGCAGTCTATCCGATGGCGACGTGTGACCGTCTCGCACCTTCTAGAGGAGAGAACATGCAGGAACGGATTCGATATGCGAAGGTTGCGCCTGATGTCTACCGAACGATGCTCGGCGTTCACCACTATCTCGAGGGAAGCGGTCTCGAGAAGACGCTGCTCGATCTCGTGTACCTGCGTGTATCGCAGGTAAATGGCTGCGCGTATTGCGTCGACATGCATTGGAAGGATCTGCGTGCGGCGGGCGAGCCGGAGCAGAAGCTCTACATGCTGACCGCCTGGCGGGAGTGGCGCGGCTACAGCGACCGCGAGCGCGCCGCGCTCGCGTGGGCCGAAGCGGTGACGCGCCTCACCGACGGAGATGTACCCGACGCGGTCTATGACGCGGCGCACTCGCAGTTTTCGGACGTGGAGCTCGCGAACCTCACGCTCGCCGTCGCCGCCATCAATTCCTGGAATCGACTGAACATCGCATTCCGCCGCGAGGCCGGCGACTACCGGTCGCCCAAACCTGCGATCTCTTGAGCATGCCGCACGATTTCAACAGCATCATCCTGGACGAGGTCGCGCACCGGCCGTGGAGCATGCCCGCACGGCCGTGGGTGATGACGCAGACCTGGCACGATCTCCTGTTCGCGCATTGGCCAATCGCCGCATACGAACTGCGTTCGAAGGTGCCATCCGAGTTCGATCTCGACCTGTATGACGGCTCGGTTTGGCTCGGCATCGTGCCGTTCCACATGAGCAACGTTGCGCCGCGCGGCGTTCCGTCCATCCCGTGGATATCCGAATTCCCAGAACTGAACGTGCGGACGTACGTCCGCGTTGCAGATCGGCCGGGGATTTACTTCTTCAGTCTCGACGCGGGCAGCGCGCTCGCCGTTCAAGCGGCAAGAACCCTTTTCAACCTTCCGTATTACGCCGCGACGATGAAGGTGGCGCGGGAGGGAGGCGCCGTCCACTACGAGAGCCGCCGACACGACGCAGACGGTGCCGCGTTCACGGCGACATATCGGCCAACCGGCTCACGGTTCAACGCCGCCCCAGGATCACTCGAGTACTTCCTGACGGAGCGCTACTGCCTCTACAACCTCGATCATCGAGGTGCGCCGTACCGGCTCGAGATTCATCATCCGCCATGGCCGCTCCAGTCAGCCGACGCGGAGTTCGCGCGCAACACGATGGCGCACGCAAGCGGCGTAACGTTGCCGAGCGTCGCGCCTTTGCTGCATTTCGCGAAACGGCAGGACATGGTCGGGTGGCTGCCGGAATCGCTGTGATTCGCCTTCCGGTAAGATTCTGACATGCCGACCTTCGGTCGTTCGATGCTCGCGCACTGGCTGCTCGATCCCGAGTGCACGTACCTCAATCACGGCACGGTCGGCGCGACGCCCCGCCGCGTCCTCGACCGGCAGCACGCGCTCCGCGACGAAATGGAGCGCCAGCCGTCGCGCTTCATGCTCCGCGAACTGAACGGCCATCAACCGATGCCGTGGCGTTCCGTTTCGCGACTGCGCGAGGCGAGCGATCAGGTGGCGGCCTTCGTCGGCTCGCGGCCCGACGATCTCGTCTTCGTCCCGAACGTGACGACCGGCTTGAACGCGGTGCTCGGATCGGTGCCGATCGCCGCAGGCGACGAGATGGTCATCACCGACCTCGCGTACGGCGCGGTCGCGCTCGCGGCCGGCGCTGTGTGCGAGCGAGCGGGTGCGACGCTTCGCACGGCCCATGTCGAATATCCGATCCGTGATCGCGGCGACATCGTCGAGCCGATCGTCCGTGCGCTCACGCCGCGCACGAAGCTCGTCGTCGTCGACCACGTCACCGCCCAGACGGCGCTGCTCTTGCCGGTGAAGGAGATCGCGGCGGAGTGCCGCGCGCGCGGCGTGCCGGTGCTCGTAGACGGCGCGCATGTTCCCGGGTCGCGGCGGCTCGACATTGCGTCGCTCGGCGTCGACTGGTACTCGGCGAACCTGCACAAATGGGCGCACGCGCCGCGAGGCTGCGGGATTCTGTGGGTGACGCCCGAGCGGCAGTCGACCGTTCATCTGCCGGTCGTATCGTGGGGCTACCACAAAGGATTCCGCGAGGAGTTCGAGCACACGGCGACCGCGGATCCGACCAGTTTTCTGGCGGCGCCGGAGGGGATCGCACTGCTGCGCGAATGGGATTTCGATGCGTGCGTGAGCTACATGCACGAGCTCGCGTGGGAGGCGGCCGGTCTGCTCACCGAGCGCTGGGGCACGAAGTTCGAGATTCCGCGCGACATGGTCGGCGCGATGGTGACGGTGCCGCTGCCGGACACCGCCGGTGCGAGCGACGCGGACGCGATGCGCTTGCGCCTTGCGCTGCTTGTCGAAGACCGGATCGAAGTGCCGCTGCACGCGTGGCGCGGCCGTCTCTGGACGAGAGTCTCCGCGCAGGTCTACAACGATCGCGCCGACATCGGGCGGTTAGCGGAGGCGGTCGCCAAGCGCACGATCATTTAACGACGGTCAATGAGACGTCGACTTTGGTCACGACGCCCGTCACCTTGTGGCACGCTCGGCTGAAGCCTCGCGCTACCGCTGAAGACTCGCGTCACGACACGATCCCTCGGTTCGAGCCATTCGTCATCAAGCAAGACGCCGCGGTGCGAGAATTGGTTCGGTGAGTGCTGCGCGAAGGCCGTTGACGTATCCTGAGCGCATGCTGTCATCTCCGCGATTTCGTTCGGTTCTCTTGGTCATTTGCGTGTCGTCTGCGGTCGCCGCGTCGTGCACGCAGACGCCGCCGCAGCCACCGCCGCCGGCGGCAGGCTCCGGCGACGCGGGGTTCACGGCGCTGGCCGGCCAGATTCTGGAGGACCATTACAAGCGCCACCCGAGCGCTGCCACCGATCTCGGCCTTCATCAATACGATGCGCAACTGGAAGACTCCTCAGAGGCGGCCGTTCACGCCGAATCTGAGGCGCTGCAGCGGTTCCGCGACAAACTGTCGGCGGTCGACCCGGCCACGCTGACGCTCGAAAAGCAGCTCGACCGCGAGCAGCTCCAGCACGCCATGGAAGCTGGCGTCCTGGCGCTCGATCGCATCCGGCAATGGGCGAAGGATCCCGACTCGTACAGCAGCGCGATCACCAACGCGGCGTACGTGATCATGAAACGCAATTACGCGCCGGCCGCAGAGCGCCTGAAATCGCTGATCGATCGCGAGCGAAAAATGCCGGCCGCGCTGGCCGAAGCACGCAAGAATCTTGGCGCGCCGCCGCGGATCTACACCGAGATCGCGATCGAGCAGATCGACGGCAATATCAAGTTCTTCGGCGACGATCTGCCGGCGGCCTTCAAAGACGTCAGTGACAAGCCGCTGCTCGATGCATTCCACGAGAGCAACAAAGCCGTGATCGCGGCGCTCGCCGATTACAAGGCGTATCTCAAGACCACGCTGCTCGCGAAGTCGACCGGCACGTATGCGTATGGCGCCGAGCTGTATCGGCAGGCGCTCGCGGCCAACGAGATGATCGACATGGCGCCGGCTGACCTCCTGAAGATCGCCGAGGCCGACCGCGACGCGAACGAGGCGGCATTCCAGGCGACCGCCAAGCAGATCGATCCGAACAAGGCCGCCGATCAAGTGCTTGCCGCGATCCAGGCGGATCATCCGCCAGCCGACAAGCTGCTGCAGACCACACAGGACACGCTCGACGCGATTCGCCAGTTCATCATCGACCACCAGATCGTCACGATTCCGCCGTCTGATCCGGCCAAAGTGAAGGAGACGCCGCCCTTCATGCGATCGACGACGTCGGCGTCGATGGATACGCCCGGCCCGTTCGAGCGGGCGACGCTGCCGGCCTACTACAACATGACGCTGCCCGATCCGCGCTGGCCGGCGGCAGAGCGCGCCGACTTCATGCGGCAGTGGTACTACGCCGCCATCTCGAACGTGTCGGTCCACGAGGTGTATCCCGGTCACTACGTTCAGTTTCTCTACGCGAAGGACTTTCCGTCGGACGTGCGCAAGGTGTACGGCGCCGCCACGAACGCCGAAGGCTGGGCGCACTATGCCGAGCAGATGATGCTCGATGAAGGGTTTCGAAGAGACGAGCCGAAGTACCGTCTGGCGCAGCTGCAGGACGCGTTGCTGCGCGACGTGCGGTTCATCGTCGGCATCAAGATGCACGACGACGGCATGACGGTCGACGAGGCGACGAAGCTGTTCGAGACAGCCGGACATCAGCCGCATCCGGTCGCCGTCTCGGAAGCCAAGCGCGGCACGGCCGATGCGTTGTACGGCTACTACACGATGGGCAAGCTGATGATTCTGAAGCTCCGTGACGACTACAAGGCGAAGAAGGGCAGCGATTACCGTCTGCAGAGCTTCCACGACGCATTCGTTCAGCTCGGACCGCTGCCGCTGCCGCTGGTGCGCCGCGCGATGCTCGGCGAGGTCGGCCGGATCTTCTGATGGCGTGAACCGCCAGGGAGAGGAGCTGGAATGAGAGGGTTTGTCGTTGGCGTTCTCGTCACGCTGCTCGTGATTGCAGCCTGCGTCGTCGCCGTATCGCACTTCGGCCTGTACCCAATCGGCGCTGATAACCCTCCGAGTGGGCTGGAGAGCACGCTCACGATGCGCGCCATGGACGAGTACGCCGATCGGCACAAGCCGGCGGGCGACAATCCGACCCAAATCACGCCTGCAAACCTGATGGACGGCGCCAAGGAGTACGAAGAGCACTGCGCGTTCTGCCACGGCGGTGCCAAGGCGAAGATCAGCCCGATGCGCGACAAGTTCAATCCGCCGGTGCCGCAGCTAATCGACCACATCCCACACGACGAGGACGCGTGGGTGTTCTGGGTCACCAAGCACGGCGTGCGCATGACCGGTATGCCGACATGGGGCGGCGTCTTGTCGGACGACGAGATCTGGAAGATCGTCGCGTTCATCAAGCACAGTGACCAGCTGCCGGCGGACGCGCAGCAGTTCTGGCAGAAGATCGCGTCGACCCCTGGCGAGATGGACGAGCACACGCCGGAGCAGCACCAGCATCGCGGAGCGCGATGAGGGGAAGCCTTCATCCTTTTACTTCGATGCCGCCCGCGACCTCGCGCACTGTCAGACTTGGTTGATTCTGCGTGGCCGGCCCATTGATCACGCGTCCATCCTCGAGCGCGAATTCCGATCCGTGCCACGGACACACGACCGATCCCTGCTTCAACGTGCCTTCGGAGAGCGGTCCACCGAGATGCGCGCACGGATGCGCCAGCGCGCACACGCGGCCGCCCTGCCGCGCGAGCAGCACATCCACATCCTCATGGCGGGCTCGAATCATCGATTGTTCCGCGACGGCCGCACTCTCGGCGACGCGCGTAAACGACTCCGGCTTCTCGATTGCCGCGTGCGTCACGCCGATTCGCTGGTCGTAAACGAGATCGCCGCCGAGGTACGCGGCGCCGAGCGCCACCGCATACCCGGTCCACGCGCAGGCGCGGCCGCCGGTATGCGAGTCGCGGCGACGAATGAAGAACGCGGACGCCATCAGCGTCGTTGCGGTGATGTTCAGAAGTCCGTGGAGTAATCCCGTCCGCCGCGAACGCCCGTCCGTCTCGCTCCAATCCGTCAACCCAGTGACCGCCGCGCCGAGCGCTCCCAGGAGACCGACTCCCACGGCGAACGTCGCAGCCCGCCGCATCTGTGGTTCACCGTCCGCAGCGGCATCGAGCGCCAGAGCCGTGGTCCACGCGCCGAGTGGCAGATCGGTGAACACAGGATGCAGGGGATGCCCGAGCCACACGCCGTGCAGCGCGTTCTTCGCTTCGTGACCGACGGCTCCGCCGGCTTCGAACGCTCCGCGGACTGCTTCGCTCAGGGGTTTCGCGACTCGATCCAGCGCGGGAAAGTCGATCGCCGTACTTAGCTCTTCCATGTGAATCCTCCTCGATCGATCGGATGAGATGGTTCTTCCTACATCGCATTTAGCAAGAGGCGGTCCGCAGCGCCACGCGCGCAGAGGTATTTTGCTTGCCTCATGTGCGGCGTCAGTACATTCACGCGGGCGCCGCATCAACGTAGACGCGTGAACGCGAACGATCAGATTCGCATCACCGTGCGTGTCAACGGCGGTGTCGCCGACCTCGATGAAAACGATCACGACATGCCGAACAACAGAGTGGAGATCGACGGGAGAGCCGTTTCGACGAGCTGCTCCGCGAATCCAGCATCGATCGTCGTGGGGACGATGACGCCGACAAGCATCAGCGTGCAGACTGCCAGGATCCGACATGGGTCGACGACGCTCACGTGCGCCCATATCCAGGCCAGCGATCGGGTCGAGGTCCATGGAACGAGGAGCGGGTCGACTGTCGTCGCGACCGACGTCAACGTCGACACTGAACACGGCATCGAGCCGGAGCCCGGCGACGATCACGGCAACGACGGTGGCAATGGTGACGCGGGAGTAAAAGGGACAGTCGCGGGCGCAGCGGCAAATCACGCGTGCCCGGCATTCACCTTCTCTGTCGGGTCGATCACCGTGACGACGACGGCGGCGACGAAGTTCGAGGACACATCCTGTGCTGGCGTGGTGAATGGAACAAGCGTCGAGGTGAAAGGCACTCGATCGGGTGCGAACGCGATAACTCATCCGGCATCAAGAAGAAATAGCTGGAACGCAGGGCAGGGCGCCGCTCATCGCGACGTCCTGCCCTCCAGCACTGCGGCGGCTGCGCCGTAGAACGTGATCGTCAGCGGACTGGCCTGCGCGATCGCCGGAACGCATCCGCTCTCCGCGAATCCAGCGTCCTCCGTCGTCATGATCACGCGCCAATCGCCACAGCGGTCGTCGCTCACGGACCCGTCGATTGTTACGCTTCCCGCGCCGCCGATCCGAACGACGAGAATCACCACGCGATCCTCACTCCTGTTCAACGTCAGCGCGAGGGTTGCGTCATCCACTGCAACGATCGTCGCGGTTCCACGCGAATCGGACCAGAACGCGGGTCTCATCCTCAGGAGCCGCTTGTAAAGCCGCAGTATTCCTGCGTGCGGCGGCTCGTCGCGCTCCTGCCACTCGAGTTGGCTTGCGCGGAAGGTCTGCGGATCTTGAGGATCGGGAATCCGGTCGCGCGTCGCTGGATCGGCGAAGGCGGAGAAGGCGGCAAATTCGGCGCGTCGCCCCTCCGTGATTGCGCGGCCGAGCATCGATTCGTGGTCGGTGAAAAACAGAAAGGGTGTCGATGCCGCCCATTCCTGTCCCATGAAGAGGAGCGGCGTTTCCGGCGCGAGCAGCAGCAGCGCCGTGAGCGCCCGGTAGACGGAAAGATCGATCTGGTGGTGCAACCGTTCGCCGAGCGCGCGGTTGCCGACCTGATCGTGATTCTGCAGACAAATGATGAACCGTTCGAGCGGCAGGCCACCCGGTATCCGATCCGCGTGGCGCGTTCAGATGCTCGCACTGCTGGCCGACGTAGAACCATCCGCGGCGAAGCGTCTGCACGATGTCCTCGACGGATCCTGAATAGCTGCGGAAATAGCCTTCGTCGTCGCCGGCGACTGACCGACGGACGTGATGGTGAAAGTCGTCGGCCCACACACCATCGAAGCCGTACCCGCCTGTCGCGGTGCCGGTAATCAACTCTGCGCAGTTGCGTTCGTCTTCGGCGATGAAGATGAGAGTGCGGTTTTCAACCGTGCACCGAACCGTCTCGATGAGCTCCGCGAGAAAGTGCCGCGGCCGCTCGTCCCGCAACTCGTGGCAGGCATCCAAACGCAATCCGTCGGCGTGATATTCGTGCACCCAATGCAGCGCGTTTTCGATGAAGAACTCGCGCACGGGTTTGCTGTGCTCGCCATCGAGGTTCACGCCTGCGCCCCACGGTGTGTGGTAGCGCTCGGTCGTGAAGTACGGGCTGTACCCGTGGACGCAGGCGCCATCGGGACCGAAGTGGTTATAGACGACGTCGAGAATGACGGCGAGGCCATGGGCGTGAGCGGCGTTGACGAACCGTCGCAGGTCGTCTGGCGTTCCGTAATTGTGTGACGGAGCGAAGAGGTCGACGCCGTCGTACCCCCAATTCCATCTGCCGGCGCACTCGGCAACGGGCATCAGCTCGATCGCGGTGACGCCGAGGTCGGCGATCGCTCCGAGGCGCGACTCGGCCGCGGCGAAGGTGCCCTCGTCGTTGAAGGTGCCTACGTGCAGCTCGTAGATCGCCAGCCGCTCGGCCGGCACGCCGCGCCAGTCCGCGTCGGTCCACACGAAGCCAGCCGGATCCACAACGGCCGAGGAGCCGTGGGGACCGTCCGGTTGATGCCGCGACGCAGGGATCCGGCAAAAGTCGATCGTCGTCGAGGCAGTAGCGATAGCGCGTGCCGACCTCGATCTTCGGCAGCGACGTCTGGAACAGACCGTTTCGTGATCCGGACATCTGGTAAGTGCCGCGGCTGGCGCCGCTCTCGATGACCAGCTCCACTGTCTGCGCGCTGGGCGCCCACACTCGAAACGTCACCGTGGTGCCTCGGCGCACGGCCCCAAACTGCGGGTCGTACCTGTCGGCCCGATCCGCTGTAAAGACTGCCAGCTCTCCGCGGTCCATGCCCGAAAATGGTGCAGAGTCAGTGCCGCGCGCCACCTCGCGGTAAGGCGGGCAACCCCAGCCGCGGCGCGCGTCCAGATCGGCTACGGTCTCAGTCGGTCCACTGCCAGTCGCGTATATCGGATGGGTCCTCGAAATGCGTGTGTGCGTAAGCCGTCGCCGATTCGATCGCCGACCGGCACTGCGCGACGAGCGCATCGGCGGGAACATCGGGCCGTGGGGCCCGGTGGAGCGCTGCCATCGCAAGGTGATAGCGGCTCATCTCGTTCAGCACGACCATGTCGAACGGCGTCGTCGTCGTGCCCTGCTCGTTGAAGCCGCGCACGTGGAAGCGCTCGGCTCGCGGCCGGCCGTGCAGGATCTCGTGCAGCGCGCGCTGGTAGCCGTGGAACGCGAAGATCACCGGCTTGTCCGCGCGTGAACAGCTCGACGAACCGCGCTTCGCTCATCCCGTGCGGATGCACGTCCGGCGGGAACAGCGCCATCAGGTCGACGACGTTGACGACGCGGACCCGGAGCGTCGGGCGCATGCCGGCGCAGCCACCAGGCCGCCGCGACGATCTCCAGCGTCGGCATGTCGCCCGCGCACGCGAGCACGACGTCCGGCTCCGAGTCGCCCGTCGTTGCTCGCCCACTCCCAGACCGACGCGCCGCGCGCGCAGTGCGCTTGCGCGGCGGCATGATCGAGCCACTGCAGCTGCGGCTGCTTGTCGATGACGATCAGGTTGACGTAGTTGCGGCTGCGCAGGCAGTGGTCGGCGACCGACAGCAGGCAGTTCGCGTCGGGCGGCAGATAGATGCGCGCGACCGCGCCGCGCTTCGAGAGCATCACGTCGATCAGGCCCGGACCCTGATGGCTGAAGCCGTTGTGATCGTTGCGCCAGCAGGTCGAGGTGAGCAGGATGTTGAGCGACGCGATCGGCGCGCGCCACGACAAGCGGCCTGCGCCTTCGAGCCATTTCGTGTGCTGCACCGTCATCGAGGCCGAGATCATCGCGAACGCTTCGTAGGTGACGAACAGGCCGTGGCGTCCCGTGAGCAGGTAGCCTTCGAGCCAGCCTTCGCAGAGGTGCTCGCTCAGCACCTCCATCACGCGGCCGTCGGCGCTGACGTGATCGTCGATGTCGATCGTCGGCCCGACGAAGCAGCGATTCTCGACCTCGAACACGTCGCCGAGCCGATTCGAGTTCGTTTCGTCGGGACAGAAGAGCCGGAAGTTCGCCGCGGCTTTGTTCGGGTGAAGACGTCGCGCAGCATCTCGCCGAACTGCCGCGTCGATTCGTGACGCACGGTGGCGGGCGCGCGACCCGGAGCGCGTAGTGCGCGAAGTCGGGGAGCATCGAGCGGCTTCAACAACGTTCCGCCGTTCGCGTGCGGGTTCGCGCCCATCCGGCGATCCCCGTCCGGCGCGAGCGCCGCGAGCTTCGGCATGCAGCGTCCCGCTCTCGTCGAAGAGCGCTTCGGGATGGTAGCTGCGCATCCACTGCCTCGAGGAGCGCGAGATGCTCCGCGTTCGTCGCGCACGTTGGCAAGCGGCACCTGATGCGCGCGAAAGGTGCCTTCGACCGGCACGCCGTCAACCTCCGCGGGCCGGTCCACCCTTTCGGCGTGCGCAGCACGATCGCCGGCCAGCGCGCGTCGCACGCGATGCCCGTACGCTCGCGCCTCCGCTTGAATGGCTGCGGATCGCTCGCGTAAGCAGTGATCGAGCGCAGCAGCGAATGCTTGGTGAACGGCAGCGGGATCGTCGCCCTCGACGAAAAGCGGACTCGTACCCGTCGCCTCGAGCAGCGCGCGCACGTCCTCGTCCGACGATCGCGCCCGAGCACCGTCGGGCCCTGCAATCTTGTAGCCGTTGAGATGCAGGATCGGCAGCACCGCGCCGTCGCGCGCGGGGTTCAGGAAGCTGACGCTCTTCCACGAGCCCGCGAGCGGACCGGTTTCCGCTTCGCCGTCGCCGACGACCGCGGCGACGATCAGGTCGGGATTGTCGAACGCCGCGCCGAACGCATGCACGAGCACGTAGCCGAGCTCGCCGCCTTCGTGAATCGAGCCCGGCGTCGGGACGCTGACGTGACTCGGAATGCCGCCCGGCGTCGAGAAACTGGCGGAACAGCCGGCGCAGTCCGTCGGCATCGCGCGTGACCTCGCGGATAGATCTCGGTGTACGTGCCTTCGAGGTACACGTTCGCCGACACCGCCGGGCCGCCGTGCCCCGGGCCCGCGAGATAAATGACGTTCGCGTCGTGCTCGCGATCAGCCGATTGAGGTGCACGTAGAGGAGGCTCAGCCCGGGCGACGTGCCCCAATGCCCGAGCAGGCGCGGCTTGATGTGCTCGGGTCGCAGCGGCTCGCGGAGCAGCGGGTTCTCCTGCAGGTAGATCTGTCCGACCGTGAGGTAGTTCGCCGCCTGCCAGTAGCGGTGGGTCAGCGCGAGCTGATCGGGCGCGAGCGGACCGCTCGCCGCTTCCGAGCGCGCGCCAACAGGTCTGTCAGCCGATTTCACTGCGCTCGAGATTGCCGTGTCGAAGGTAAACATCGTCGCCGCTCCGCTCAACTAATCATCTGCCGGACATGCCTCGCGATCACCAGGTCCTCGTCTGTTTCAATGACCCGAACCGTCACGCTGCTTCCGGCCGCCGAAATGACATCCTGACTCGCAGCATTGCGCTGCGCATCGAGATGAATGCCGAGATGCTGCAGGCCACGGCAGATCCGGTCGCGGACCGTCGGCGCGTGCTCGCCGATCCCGCCTGTGAAGACGAGAGTGTCGACGCCGTCGAGCACCGCGGCCAGCGCGCCGATCTGCTTGCGCGCCGTGTAGCAGAACAGCTCGATCGCTTCTGCCGCCGCTTGCGAGTTGGGCTGCGCCAGCAGGTCGCGCATATCCGCGCTCAGCTCTGACACTCCGAGCAACCCGGATTCGTTGTTGACGAGGCGCCGCAGAGCATCTACCTCGGTATGCCGCACCCCGGCGAGATAGGTGAGCACCGTCGGATCGAGATCGCCGCAGCGGGTTCCCATCATCAATCCGCCGGTCGGAGAGAATCCCATCGTGGTGTCAGCGCTCACGCCTCGATCGACCGCGGTGACGCTCGCGCCGTTGCCGAGGTGCGCGATCAACAGTCGACCGCTGAGCGCTGCTCGGTCGAGGCGCTCGAGTGCGCCGAGGACGAATTCGCACGAGAGACCATGAAACCCGTACCGCCGGACGCCGGCTTCCAGCGTCCATCCTGGCAGCGCGTACCGCTGGGCCACCGCAGGCATCGTGCGATGGAATGCCGTATCGAAACAGGCCACTTGCACAACTGCTGGATACTGCTGCGCGATCGCTTGAATCGTTTCAACCGCCTGTGGCATGTGGGTCGAATCGATCGCTGCGAGCTGGTGAAGATCAGCCAGCAACGCCTCGGTGATGCGCTCGGGTGCTGCATGAGTTGCGCCGCCATGAACCACGCGATGTCCGACCGCGTCGACCGCGAAGGCGAACGAACGACGCGCATAGTCCAGCGCCACGACCAACGCCGTCCGATGATTGGTCGCTTCAACAGTTGCGGTGGCGCTTGGGCCGCCGTGTGGAGACGTCGCTGTCAGCCGGCTGCCGGGCTCTCCGATCCGCTCGACGGCGATGCGGAAGCGCAGCGTCGGCTGATCGTCGTTGCCATAGAAGGCGAGCTTCACGCTGGACGAGCCGGTGTTGACGGTGAGGATTCCACCGGGCGAGGGCATGCCTCCATTGTGATGGAAGCTGGGGCGAACGCGGCCGGCTGAAGCCGGCCGCTCTAAGGGATCTGGATTGCCGCTAGGTCGGCTTTCGGGCGGTGAGCACGACGTCGGGGTCGTGAACTGTGACGGCCATCCCACCCGTTGCTTCGGCGAATCTGATGCGCACCGCCTCGGCGCCCATGGGACAGAACTCGTAACTGCCCAGATGGAACAGACCGCGCGGATAGTGACCGGGCCGCCCGAACTGCAGCTGCATCTTGTTCGCGCTGATCTCGATTCGATCGGCTGGCGTTACGCCAAACGTGTAAGTACCGGTCAGCTTGGCGATATCGCCTTCGGTCAGCGGCTGCACCGGCGGCTTGTCGTCCGCGCCGTCGATCGTCTTCAGGTACTCGACGACGGATTGTGCGCGGGGGCCTCCGGCGATCGCGTGCGAGAGCATCGAAATGCTGTGGGGCCCTCTCGGTACGCTGGATACCAGGTGAGGCGGTGATAAATGCTTTGACGGTGTCGAGCTGCCCGAGCATCGCGGCAGAGAAAACCGTCGCGTGGGCGCCGTTGGCGATCAGCAGCTCCGCGATGGCGCGATGGCCCACGTGCGATGCCGCGCCGAGCGATGTTTCCCAGTCGCCGAAACCCCAATCCCACGTCGCCTTTGCCAGCGACGGCTGGCGGCTCACCAATTCCTTCACGCGCGCCTCGTTCCCGTGGGCGACGACGACCATCTCCTGCACGAGCTCAGGCAGCTGCGTCGGAAAGATCGCGGGGGGCCGGGGCGACGGTAGGTCCGGTCCTGGTCCGGTCGAGACCGGAGTAGGACTGGAGTTCAATGGTCCTACCTTCGCCAACGGCACGGCAAGCGACAAGGTTTGCAGGAACGTTCGGCGAGACGAGGATGATGGGAACATGCAAGTGCCTCCTGTTGTCGATAGGACGCGGCATCATCACAGGACGGTGGCGATTCTCACAGCGAATTCGCCGTCGGGACGAGCCAGGAAGATATGAGCCGACAGTCGACTGCTGTTCAACGAGTTGCGGGGCCGCGTGAGTCGGCAGTTACGCGCGGCGCGAGCACCTGCGTGATCCGCGTCGCAATCTCCGAGGTCTCGGCGAGCGTCTGCAGCCCGACGTCTTCGACGCGCGCCACTTTGACGTGCGTCTGGTCCGGCAGCCGGATCAGATGACCGAGTACGCGCACGCGACCAGAATCTCGTTGCACCTGGCCGAGCACGACGAAGTTCGCGTGCAGCGTCCTGGCAATCGCACCGAGGTCGCGTTGGTTGCGGACGGTCCTGAGAATCGCCGCGTTGCCGACCACCTCGAAGCGCGCGCCTCCGGCCGCGGTCAACTGTTCGACGATGCTGTCGGTGAGGTAGTCGCTGAAGCGCGTGAACCCCGGCTCGCCTGTTTCGTTGTCGAAGCGCGCGACCGCGACGATGAGCGGACCGGACTGAGCCTTTCTCGCGTAGATCGCGCCCACGACGGCGAGCGTCGCGAGGCCGGCCGCTGCAAGCGCCGCCGTTCGATTCGGTCGAAGGCGCGACAGCCAGCCACGCGGAGTCGCCAACGAGGTCGGCGGCTCCTCCAGCGCCGCTCCGATCGGCGGCAACAGCTCGATGGGGCAGATGAATTCATACCCTCGCTTCGGAATCGTGCGCAGATAGCGTGCGTTCGCCGCGTCGTCGCCAAGCGCCGTCCGGATGTGAGCGATGCAGAAATTGAGACCGCGGTCGAAGTCGACGAACGTGTCGTCACCCCAGACCGCGCGTCGCAGGTCATCGCGCGTAACCACCTGGCCCGCGCGCTCCAGGAGCAGCGCGAGAACCTGCGCCGGCTGACGCTGAAGGCGGATCGATTGGCCGTCCCGGCGGAGGTCCAGTTGATCCACATTGAACAGGAACACGCCGAATCGGAATGTGCGGCCAGGCCGATCCGTCATGCTGCACCGTAACATAGTTGCGTCGCCACACGGCACGCCGGAAAACGGTGGATAATATTCGGCGCTCTATCCCGAGAGGCACCTGCTTGCTCCGTCTGATTCCGCCAATTCATCGCGCGACGCATAGAGTCGGACTGTACCTGGCGACGCTCGGCGATCGATCACTGTCGCAGGGCGAGGCGCACATCCTGGCGATGCTCGCGCCGGCAGGAACCGCGACGATGGCGGATCTGCACAAGGGGCTCGCGCACAAACGGTCCACGCTGACGAGCATCGTCGACCGTCTGGTCGACCGGCGCTTCGTGACGCGGCATATCGGAGAAACAGATCGGCGAACGTTCGTCGTCACGTTGACGGCGCAAGGCCGGAAGGTCGCGCGCGAAATCCTTCAACAGCTCACCGATCTCGAGCGTGCCGTCAACGGGCACGTCTCGAGCGATGACCTGCGAGGATTTCTGACAGTGATCGCGGCCGTGGAGAAGGAGGCGCACGAACGAGGCTCCCGCAGGTCCAAAGGCCTGCGCCACACCCGACCACGCCACACCCGGCCACGCTCTTAATCGCGCCGCCGCCGGCGGCGCCGGGCTGCTACCTTTCGGCCCGGTCGGTGTTGCTCGAGTTCGGCGAGTGTTTTGAGCCGCTTCAGATGCGTGCCCCACATCGCGTGGAGCATCTCGCCGACCGGCCCGAGGGCCGCCACATCGGCCTGGTAATACCGAAACTTGCCGTCTTGGCGCACGCGGACCGCTCCGGCATCCCGTAGCAGCCCAAGATGCTGGGACACGCCGCCGAACGTGATCGGCAGGCTCCGCGCGATATCTCCTGCGCTCAGCTCCTCGTCCCAAATCAGTTCGAGAATGCGCTGGCGCGTCGGGTCGCTGACGAGCTGGAGGAGGGAGGTCATGCGCGATACACATTTTAGTATACACTACAATGTGCAAGGCGTTCGATTCGCGCGGCTCGCTCGGCTAAAGCCTCGCGCTACATCCGCTCGCGCTCGGCTAAAGCCTTGCGCTACATTCGACGCTCGCGCTACGCGTCGCGCAGCACGATCATCGGATCGACTTGGCCGGCCGATCGCGCCGGGAGGTAGGACGCGAGCAGCGTCACCGCCACGACGCTCGCCGCGGTCGCGGCGAACACGACCGGGTCGGTCGGCCGCACGTCGTTCAGCATCGTCTTCGAGCACGCCGGTGAGCAGCCACGCGCGCGAACGCGCCGATGCGCGACGCCGGTCGCAGCCAGCGTCAGGCCGCGGCCGACGACGAGGTTGCGCATTCGCGCCTCGATCGGCGCCGAGCGCGAGGCGGATGCCGAACTCGCGCCGCTGACGGCGCACGTTGTAGGCCATCACGCCGTAGACGCCGACCATCGCCAGCAGGCCGGCGAGCGCGCCGAACAGCACCGCTGAGCGCCGACATCAGGCGCGGCTGCCCGACCGACTCGCTGACGACGTGCTCCATCGTCTGCACCTCGTTGAGCGGCAGGCCGGGATCGAGCGACGCGACGATCTGCCGCGCCGTCGGCACGACGCCGTCGGATCGTCGCCGCGCGTGCGGATCACCACGGTCATCGCCGCCGTCGAACACCGACTCCTCGATCGTGCGGTAGAACTCGTACGGCAACTTGCTGCGCGAGGCCGAACGAGCGAACGTCGCTCAGCACGCCGACCACTTCGTACCACTTCGACGCTGTCCGTGCCCTGTCCGAACCGCTTGCCGATTGGATTCTTGCCCGGCCAGAACTTCTCCGCCATCGCCTGATTGATCAGCACGGTCGGTCGAGCGGCGCGGTCGCGCTCGTCGAGCATCCGCCCCGCAGCAGCCGGATGCCCATCGTCTTCATGTAGTCGCCGTAGAACCAGCGATACTCGACGAGCGGCGCGTCGTTTGGCGCCCCACGGCGTGCCGGCCGTCGATTTGGAACTCGCCGTTCCAGCCGAAGTTGAACATCGGCAGGTGGCTGGTCATGCCGACGCTCTCGACACCTGGCGCCGCGCGAAGGCGCGCGTACAGGTCGCGATAGAACGCGCGCACCGTCGCCGCGTCGGCCTTGTAGCGCGGACCGATCGGCGCGACGTCGAAGGCGACGATGCGCTCGGTCGTGGACGCCGGCGTCGCGGCTGCGCAGCAGCACGAGATTCTTGACGAGGAGCCCGGCGCCGACGAGCAGCGTGAACGCGACGGCAATTTCGGCGACGACCAGACGTGTTGCCGAATCGGCGGCCGGCGCCGCTGCCGTGCGCGTGTCGCCTTCGCGGACCGCCGCCGCCAGCTGCGACATCCGCAGCGACGACCAGCGGCGCAGACGCCGCAGAAGATCCCCACCGCGACCGACACGACGGCCGCAAAGGCGAGGACGCGGCCGTCGATCGCAATCGTCGCCGCGCGCGGCAGTTGCGTGCCGGCCAGCGCGACGAACGTCTGCAGCACCCAGCGTGCGAGCAGAAGCCGATGGCGCCGCCGGTGATCGCCAGAACAGAGACGCTTCCAGCGTCAGCTGACGCGCCAGATCGCGCGCGCTCGGCGCCGAGCGCGAGGCGGATCGCGAGCTCGCGCCGCCGCGCGAGGCCGGAGGCCAGCAGCAGGTTGGCCACGTTGGCGCACGCGATCAGCAGCACGCAGAACACCGCGCCGAGCAGCACCCGCAGCGGCGTCCGCACGTTGCCGACCGTCGCTTCGAGATAGGAACGGACGTCGACGCCGTGGTTGTTGCCGAACTCGCGCGCCAGCGTCTGGCCGAGCGCGCGCATTTCGGCGGTGGCGCGCTCCACCGTGACGCCCGGCTGCAAGCCGCGCGTAGATGTCGCAGGAAGTGGTTGCCGCGCGTCGCGGGATCGAGCTTGCGCTGCAGCGGCACGAACACGTCGGCGCGCTGAAGCGCGAAATCGGGACGGCATCACGCCGATCACCTCGTACGGCTCGCCGTCGAGCGTGAGCGTGCGTCCGACTATCGACGGTCGCCGCCGAGCTGCTGCGTACCAGAAACCGCTGCGTGAGCACGACGACCTTCGTTCCGCCCGGCCGATCTTCGTCCTCGCTGTACCAGCGGCCGATCGCGGACGCACGCCAAAGACGTCGTCGAGCGAGGCGGTCGTCGAGCGGGCCGCGCACGCGAATCGGATCGCCGCTGCCCGGTCAGCACGAAGCTCGCGCCGACGGCACCGCCGATCGCGGAGAACGACCTGATTACGCTCGCGCCAGTCGTGGTATTTCGGGAAGGACGGCGGGACACGTGTCGCAGGCCGGCTGAGTGTCGTAGACGATCGACCATCCGGTCGGCTTGCGGATACGGCAGCGGCGCCAGCAGCACGCCGTTGAAGATGCTGAACACCGCCGTCGTGACGCCGATGCCGAGCGCCAGCGCGACAACGGCGACGCTCGACACCCAACGGTTGCGGACAACCGTTCGAAGGGCCACGCGGAAATCGAACAGCAGCCGCCCCATGGACCAGCCTCCCTGGGGCCTTAGACGGCAGGCGCCGACCAATCGTTGGTTCTGTTTTTACCGGCCACCACACGCCGCGTGGCCGACTATGTACCACAGAACGATCACGCTGAAAGGCACGCCGAGTATCCACGCGACAATGTACCGCACCGCATCCTCCTCGCCGGCGTTGCGCCGGCAATCTGGATGTGCAACGAGCAGGTTTCATGCCGCGCATGGGACGACCAGCTCTTCCGACGCGCGTTGACGTGAGAATGTTTCAGCCGGCAAGCTGCCGGACGGCGCCAATGACCTCGGTCACATCTACCGGCTTTTGAAATGTCGCGGCCGCGTGCAGTTCGGATGCGGATGCGCCTGCGCACGCCGACATCACAATGACCGGGATGTCGGCAATCGCCGGATCGGCCAACTGCGCACGACGAAAAGTCCACCCGTCGACACGCGGCATCATCAAATCGAGAACGACTACGCTCGCGTGGCCGCCGTCTTTCAGGTACGCCAGGGCATCGCCGCCGTCGACCATCGGGCTCACGACAAACCCGGCCGATTCGAGCAGCAGCGCCATCATGTCTCGTACTGCCGCGTCGTCTTCGACGAGGAGCACGTGCGCGCGGCGCCGCCGCGGCGGAGAGCCGGCGTCGGCGGCGGCCTCGCTGCTCGTGGCGTCGGGTGTAATGAACGAGTGCCGGCGACCCATGTCGGTGTTCAACGCCGCGAGCTGTCCCGTACGCCAGTTCCACGGCAGACGGCGTCCGCGCCGCCGGAGCGTCAGCGCGTTCAGAATCGTTTCGACCACGTCCTGCGGAGTCGTGGGCTGGATTAAATACGCATCGGCGCCTGAGCGTCGCGCTCCTTCGCGGTCTTCCTCGCGAGCGTATTCGGAGACCACGATGATCGACGTGAGCGGGTCGATACCCTGTCGCAGCGTACGGATGAAGGCCTTCCCGTCGAGCGCGCTATCGGGAAAAATGATGTCGGTGACGACGACGCCAGGCGCGAAGCCGCCGACGAGCAGCAGCGCCTGTTCGGGCCGCGTCGCGTCGGTCACGACGAGACCCTGGCCGCGGCAGGTACTGCGCGTACACCTGGCGTGCGTCGTGGCCGGTCACGAGCAAAACGGAACCTGTCGGCATACGTCAAGCTGGACATGCGAAACCGACGCCAGCCGGTCCGCTGGTTGCACGAGGTGATGGATTCGCCCAGGCACGCTGCGGCAGGACGCATTTGCGCGCGCGTCGTAGAAGCGCCCGCTCCGCGCGTCACATCGCTCGCGCCAGGACGACGCCGAGCCAGAGCGCGATGTAACCGACGACGACGCTTGCGAGGACGTTCAAGCCGCCGATGAGCCATGAGCCGTCGCTTACCGCGCGGAACGTTTCGAACTCGAACGCGGAAAACGTCGTGTACGCCCCGATGAACCCTATGGGCACCGCGAAGCTCCAGTTCGCGTGGATGGCGAGCCGATCGGCGAGCAGCGTCGCGACGATGCCCATTGCGAGGCATCCGCTGACGTTCACGAGGAAGGTGCCTAACGGAAACCCGAGGGCGACGCGCGACTGAATGGCCACTGTCATCTGGTACCGGGCGATCGCGCCGAGCGCCCCGCCGATGGCAATCCACGCATAGCGATTCATCGCCGCCATTCTAGCTGACCTGGCGGCGCGCTCTTTGCACCGTCCCCGGTGAACGGCCGATTGGCTTCGGACGGGACCTGTCAGTGACACCCATCATGACCATGAAGCACTTACCCGGTACGCGCCGCGCGCTGTTTTCGGCCCTCTTGGTTCTTGCCTGGGCCGCCTCGGGCTGCGGTTCCAGCTCGACGGCGCCGACGGGCCCCACTGTCGCTGGAGTGACGCTGAACGCCACAACGACACGCGCCGGTACGACGGTCCAGGGGACCGTCGCACTCACGACCGCGCCGAGCGCCGCGGCGACCGTCGCGCTGTCGAGCAGCAATACCTCCGTCGCGACGGTGCAGTCGCCGGTCACCGTGCAGGCCGGCGCGACGAGCGCGACGATCACCATAACGGCGGTCGCGGCGGGGACAGCGACGATAACCGCGTCGCTGAACGGCGCGAACAGTCAGTCGCCGGCATTGACGGTCACAGGCGCGTCGCTGTCCGCGATTTCCTTGAGCGCGCAAAGCGTCGTCGGCGGCGCGGCGCTCACGGGCACGGCGACCATTAGTGAAGCGGCCCCGTCGGGCGGCGGCGTCGTCGCCTTGTCGGCGAACGATCCGGGAGGCGTGGCGGCAAACGTGACCGTGCCGGCCGGCACGACGAGCGCCACGTTTTCCGTGACCACGAAGGTCGTGAGCGCAGCGGCGAATGTCACGGTCACCGGCTCGTACGGCGGCGCAACGCGTACCGCGTCGCTATCGGTTACGCCGCCGACGGTGGCGACGGCAAACTTCGGCGTCACCGGGCCGACTGAAACCGAAACGTGCACGTTGACGAATGGCGGCACGACAATCAACTGCACGTTCAACGGCACCACGTCCTCCGCGCCCAGCCCGATCACCGCGTGGGACTGGACGTACACGGTCGCGAAGACGTTCTCGCAAACGACGTCGGGCCCGATCTTGACGAACCCGACGGTCGATTGCAGTTTCGTTCCACCGCCGCCGCTGCCCGCGGACACGCCATGGTTGAACATGACCGTCACGCTGACGATTCACGATAGCAATGGCAATGTGAGCGCGCAGGCCGTGGACCGGGGAGTGCGGCTGATCCCGCAGAGCGGAGTGTGCGGGTTCTGAGGAGCGCCTAAGCTCCGCCATCTGATCGGCGCGTCGCCGACAGGCGGTGGCTCACCTCTGTGCCGCGCGCGGTGGGCTGTTCCACGGCGCCGACCCGAACCAGCATGACGTTCAGGCGGTAGTACAGCGCCTCGTCGAACAGACCGCGTTCAACGAGCTGAAAAACCGCACTGCTTGCCGTGGCGATGACTCGCATCCGTGGGGAATAGTCGAGTGATTGCTGCAACCTCGTCTGTTCGTCGACGGTCAGCCGGATGATGTCCTCGAGGATGAGTGTGCAGCAGCCGGCGTTATGGCGAAGGCAGCGATCGAGGTCGAGCGGGTCCTCGGATCGCTTCTTCACGATTAGCCCGGTCAATCCTTTTTCCACCATGACGACAGCCGATTCGATCGCCAGCCGCGGACCCTCTATCAGGACGTTGTAGCGCGCCGCCGCGAGCTTCGCCCAGTCGGCGGGAGCATTGGCGAGCGGTTTTCCCTGAGGTTGGTATCGCGTAGCCACAATTCCTCTCTTGACGACGCGTCAACCGCCGGCGGATCGGATCATCTGCGATCAGCAGCATGCGGCGATCCAACGGCCAAGCGTGGCGATTCGCGCGGAGTTCCCGTCGCCGGTGCGGCGGGAACCTCCGCGCGCCTGCCATCGCGGGGCTACTTCGCATCGCGCGCCGGCCGCCTAATGGTGAGCGCCAGCCGGGCTGAAGGCTCGACCCACTCTCCCGTGATTGCGCCGTCGGCGCCAAGCGTGCCGCGATAGGTACCGGAGACCGCCCGTACGTCGAGCGCCAGCTCGTTGTCGTGGAGCGTCACCACCGTAACGGGGATTTCGAGATTGCCTTGGTCGACAGCCACGATTGTGGCCAGCGCACTGACCATCGGCGGCGGGCCACAGCCTGATCAGGACCCGGCGCGATTTTCCGTCCCGATCGACGATGCCTTCCCATGTGCCATCGAACGCCTTCGGCAACATGCTGCTCCGCGGCGGCAATTTCACCGACGCCTCGCCGGCACGGGTGAGCTGAAACGGAACTCCGCCTTCGACGTTCGAGACGGTGCCATTCAGGCCGGACGCATCCGCGCTCAGATTCCCGTCAAACGTTGTCTTACCCGGCAGTCCGGCCGAGAACTGCACAGTTTGGCCGTTCATGGCGACATCGCTGAGCGGCACGTCGGTCACTGAGCCCGGAATGCTGACCGACCCAATCCAATCACCGGCCGCCGTCTTTGCGAGATCTATGGCGACCGGGAGTTCGTGATTGGGCATCTGTATCTTGCCTTCCCAGTGTCCGGACGGATCCGCGGACGTCTGCCCGCGGGCGGGCAGGACGGCGAGGAACACGCAGACGAGCGCAGCTGACAGCGGACGATAACAAGTCATCATCGTTCCCTCCTCGGGTGAACTGTATTACTGACATAACACAGTGTGACTGTGCACCGTTTCCGGGCTGCTTGTCAAGGGCCGACGATTTGTGACGATGGACGTGGAACCGGGGGCACCGTGCGACACTTCCAGGCGCGGTGATGCGGAACACGCTGATTGCAAGCCATCGGTGGCTGGGCGTTGCGCTCTGCTCGATATTCCTGCTGTGGTTTTCCTCCGGCATCGGGATGATGTACTGGCAGTTCCCGAGCGTGGCGCCAGAGGATCGCGTTGCGCGATCGCCGGCGCTCGACGCCTCCACGATTCGGCTATCACCTTCGCAGGCGTTTCGACGCGCTGGGCTGTCGCAGCCGGTTCTCGAAGCGCGGCTGACAGTGTTGGACAGCCGTCCCGCATATCGGTTCCGCACTGATAGGGAAGAGGCGACTGTTTACGCCGACACCGGCGAACGGCAGCTCGCGGCGTCGAGCGGAATGATGGCGCGCGTCGCGTCGGCATGGAGCCGGCAGCCAGTGGACAGCGCCACCGTCACCGAAATCGATGTCGATCAGTGGACAGTCGAAGGATCGTTCCGGACGCTGCGACCTCTTTGGAAATACTCGTGGCCGAATGGCGAAGACGTGTACGTTTCGCAGCGGACCGCAGAGGTCGTTCAGTACACGACGACGGCGTCGCGCGTGGGCGCATACCTCGGACCGATTCCTCACTGGCTGTATTTCACGCCGCTCCGTCGACACCGCGGCGCGTGGAGTGCTCTCGTCGTCGGCTTGTCCGCGGCCGCGACCGTCGCAGCGATGCTCGGCCTCCTCGTCGGCGCGCTGGTGTATTCGCCGCGACAAAGATATCGCCGGGCCGGCGCACCGACGGCGAATCCGTATCGCGGCGCGAAACGCTGGCATCTCGCGCTCGGATTGATCGTCGGCGTCTCGGCGGCGACGTGGGCGTTCAGTGGACTGCTGTCCATGTATCCGTTCGCACGGTCCGGCGACGGAGGGCCGACTCCTGAATCGCTGCGCGGGCCAGTCAATCTTCCGGCGTTCGCGGCCAAGCCTCCGGGAATGGCGCTCGCGCAACTCGCGGGCCTCGCCGTAAAAGAGCTCGAGTGCACGTCGTTCGGCGGGGAACCGTTGTACATCGCGAGCATGACCGGCGGATTTCGGATCGTGCCGGTCGATGGCAGCCCGCGAGCCGAATTCGAGGAGCACGCGATCGGCGTCGCCCTCGCACGATCGCAGCGGGCGAGCCTGATCGATCTCCAACGGGAAAGTCACTACGACCGCTACTATCTCGACCGGCATGGGCGGCTGCCGCTTCCCGTGCTCGTCGCTCGCGTCGACGACCAACAGTCCACGCGCTACTACATCGATCCCCGGACCGCGCGCATCGTCTCGACGTACAGGTCCACCGACTGGACCGAACGGTGGCTGTATCACGGGCTGCATTCGCTCGATTTCCCATGGCTCTACGCTTCGCGGCCCTCTTGGGACGTTCTCGTCATCTTCTTCATGCTGGGCGGGACGGCGCTCGCCGTCACCGCGATCGTGCTCGCATGGCGCGTCGTCAAACGGATGTACAGGTCGGCGGCGGTGGACGAGGAGCCGAGCAGGCGGGTCTAAAGACCCGCGGGCAGGTCTAAAGACCTGCGCTACGCGTCAGCGAGGCGCTGTCGACGCGAGCGCGGCCACTGCCTTGGCGAGGGTCGCGGGGTGAATCGGTTTTGCGAGGTGCATTTGGAAGCCGGCGGCCAGCGCGCGTTCGCGCTCGTCTTCCCGGGCATGGGCGGTGACTGCGGCCGCGGGCACGCCCGCAAGACGGCTGGAGGCCATCGCGCGAATCTCTCGAATCAATTCGTAGCCGTCCTGGCCGGGCATCGCGATGTCGGACAGCACGAGATCGATTTCTCCGTGCGCGAGCGTTTCGAGCGCGTCCCGCGCCGACGCGGCCGACGTGACGGTTGCTCCGCACGTTTCGAGTGCAGATGCCATCATCTCTCGGGCATCGGGTTCATCGTCGACGAGCAGCACGCGGATGCCGTCGAGTACCGGCATCGCTTCGACCGGCTCGGCCGATTGCGCCGACCGCGCTGGGGAGTGCGTGGCGACCGGCAGCCGCGGCTTTTGTCGCCGGCAGCGTCACCACAAACATCGCGCCTCGTTCGGCGCCTTCGCTCTCGACGCGAATCGTGCCTTCTTGTGCCTCGACGAGCTGCCGCGCGATGAAGAGGCCCAGCCCCAGCCCTCCGACGCCGCGTGTCGTCGTGCTGTCGGCCTGACGGAACCGCTCGAACACGTGCGGCAGAAAGGCGGCGTCGATGCCCGCGCCCGTATCCGACACGCGCACCTCGACGGAGTCGGCAGATGCCGCCACGCTTATCGTCACGCTGCCGCCCGACGGCGTGAACTTCACGGCGTTCGAGAGCAGGTTCAGGAACACTTGTTCCAGGCGGCGCGGGTCGCCGACAACGCAGACGCCGGTCGACCGCGTCGTAACGCAGCTCGACGCCTTTGGCAGCGGCCTGCGGCATCATCGCTTCCACCGCGCCGCGGATGTTCTCGCCGAGATCGACGTCGTGAAGGTCGAGCGAGGCGCGGCCGGCGACGATTCGCGACACGTCGAGCAGCTCCTCGATAAGCCGCCCCTGGCGCGTCGCGTTGTTGAAGATCGCTTCGACGGCGCGCTGGCTGCGGTCCGGGTCGATCGAGCCGTCGCGCAGCATCGCCGCCCAGCCGAGAATCGCATTGAGCGGCGTGCGGAGCTCGTGGGAAATCGTCGACAGAAAATCGTCCTTCGACTGGTTCGCCGCTTCGGCGGTCGCGCGCGCACGCTCAGCGGTTTCGTACAGCCGTGCGCGGTCGAGCGCCTGCGCACAGTGCTGCGCCACCGATGTCAGGAGCGCCTTGTATTCAGCGTCGAAGTTCACAGGCACCGTGAAGTGAAACGACATCACGCCGAACACCGAGCCTTCGGTGACCAGCGGAAGCATCGCGGCCGATGCGTAGCCGCCGTCGGCAGCGAGCGCCGCTGACTTCGGGTACTTCTGCTGCAACTCCGCAAACGAACCGACGCAGACCGGCCGGCGGGTTTCGACGGCCGCGGTGGAGCAGAGACCTCGGTCGGCGCCGAAGCCGCGGCGCGATTCGATCAGCGCTGCCGGATACCCCTCCGCGTACAGCGTCTCGAACCTCGAGCCGCCGGCAGCGAGCATGGCGACCGACGCGGCCGAAGCTCCGACGACCATCTTGCCGTGACGCACGATCACCTTTGCGACATCGTCGATGGTGACCGCTTCAGAAAGCGCCGCGCTGAGCTCGTACAGGCGGTTGGTCCGCGCCGCAAGGCCGCGATAGCGGGTTTCGCTGAGCCGCAGAGCCTCTTCGACCTTTTGCCGTTCGCGCAGCTCGGCATCCGCCTGGACCTTGAAGGCTTCGGCCTCGTTGCGCGCTCGGTCGGCCGCTTCGTACAAACGCGCGCGATCCAACGCCTGCGCGGTGTGGCGACCCGCGGTGAGCAGGAACTCGCGCTCGTCGTCGTTCACGATGCGGGGCTCGGCAAAGAGCAGCGTGACCACACCGATTGCCCGGTTGCCTGCGAGCATCGGCACGCCGATGCTCAATCGGGGCGCCCGGTCCGAGCCGACGACGATCAGTTCGCGGCGCCGAGCGGCATCGCGGACGAGCGTGTTCGAGTCGAGCAGGAACACTTCCGGCTCGAGAACGCGTTCAGCCGCGTCGCCCATCGAGTACGCCCTCTCGCCATGATTACCATCGTCGCCGATCAGGAAAATGGCGCCGCCGTCGGCGGCGACGGCGTGGAGCAATTCGGCCAACGAGGTCTGCATGACATCGGCGAGGCACCCTCGCACGTGAGAGCGTTGCCGTCAGTTGCTGCAGGTGTTCCGTATGCTCGAGCTGGCGCTCGGCATCGATCCGCGCTCGCTTTTCGTGTTCGGCCTGCCGCCGAACGTGGCGCACCGCCAAGCTGATAAGCAGACCGACCAGCGTGAACAGCAGGAGGGAGGCTGCATTCGCCGAGTCATTCGCCTGAATTCGATGCAGCGGCCGAAGGAAATAGAAGGCGGCGCCGGCACTTCCGGCCAGGGTCACGACGATCCCCGGGATGAAGCCTCCAAACCAGGCCGCGACGACAACCGCGGCCGGCAGGGCTGCGAGAACGAACCGGACCCCGAATACCAGGCCGAGCGAGAGCGCGATCGCGCACGTGCCAATGGCCGCCCCGTAGGCGGCCAGAAGCGAGCGAGATCGCGAACTTTCGCCGAACATTTTGGTCATCGGGCGTCCTTGCGTCGCGAGTTGCGACGCCGGGTGCAAAAACTCCTCGCTACTCCCGATCGTCGCGCGCCGCCACAGCGGCGCTATGACACGGCGCTCCGGCGAGCATCGATAGCAGTATCAACGGGTTCTTTCCCCGACGCTCGATTTCGTGCGATACGCCACGCGGAACCACGGTCAGTGACCCGGCGGCGATCGGCGTCTGGCGATCCTGCAACTTCACGACGCCGTCGCCGGCAACAACATACAGCACTTCGTCGAGGTCGGCGTGCTTGTGCGAGGCGAGCGCATCGTGCAACTGGAGCAAGCGCGTCGTCGCATCTGCCGTGCATCCGAGCACCGACTCCTTGAGCGGATCACGCCCGATGAAGTTCTTTTCGAGGAACGCCGGGATCGAGACGATTACCGGCGACCCGCTCGGGCCCGCCGCGGGGCGTGTCGGCGACGGCGCCGGGGGCGGCGGCTCGGGAGGAGGCGGCGGCGGGGGAGGAGCGGCGGTGAGCGCCACGTCCATTTCGGCCGGGCGCCCCGCTTTGATCGTCACGTCCCGTTCGAGCGTCAGGAACCCCTCACGCTCGAACCGGAGCCGATACGTTCCATCGGCAAGCGTCGTCCGTGCTGAACCGGTGCGATCAGTCGTCGCTTCGATCGTTCGCGGCCCGTTGATCACGATTCGCACGCCGTCGAGGAGCACTCCGCTGAAATCGCGAACGACGACGACCTGCGACGGCGTCGTCTGCTGCGCGGCGCGCGGGCGCGGTCGGGCGGCCGGCGGCGGCGGTTGCGCCGCGGCGGCGCTCGCCAGGAAAACGGCAATGAGAGCGGCGTGAGATATGGTCATCGACGTAATGGTCCGCATGCGGCGCCAGACATTGGCAGGCAGACTCCTGCAAAGTTGTACTCGACGCGCGCACCGGCTGCAATCGCGGGACCATCAAACGACGTGCTTCCGATCGCGGCCGTTGAGCTCATCAATAACGGTTCTGTGTTTTTCGAGCACGGCAGTTCCGGATATGTGCGACCGGTTACAGTACCGTTATTGCCGAGGCACGCGAGTAGCCCGTCCGCGAACTCATCAGTGCAGTTCTGAGCGAATTCGCTAGGCATTCCGCACCTCATTCCAGCTCGTCCATGATGGCATTTCAATTGCCTCCCGCCTGAGCTGTCGACGTCCACTCTGCGACGCGGCAAACCACAACCACCCCAGTAGCTGGAGCGCATTTGATGCGAGTTGGTACCCGTGTGCGGGCCGTCGGCGTGGTGTGTCTGTCGATATGTGCTTCGTCCGCCGCGAGCGCCGCGACGATCAATGTTCCGGCAGGTGGCGATCTGCAGGCGGCCTTGAATGCCGCGCAGGCCGGCGACGTCATCACGCTGCAGCCCGGGGCGACCTACGTCGGCAACTTCGTGCTGCCGAACAAAGGCGCGCTGAGCGCGTTCATCACGATTCGATCGGCCGCGCCCGACAGCGCGTTGCCTCCCGCGGGCGTTCGCATCACGCCAGCTTCGGCGTCCGCCCTTCCAATAATCAGATCGGCGAACAGCACCGCGTCGCTCGAACGACCGCCGCGACGAACCACTGGAAGCTGATGTTCCTGGAGTTTCAGGCGAACCAGAACGGCTACGGCGACATCATCGATCTCGGCATGGGCGACTCGACGCAGACGCAGTTGTCGCAGGTGCCGTACGCGCTCGTGCTCGATCGCGTCTACGTCCACGGCGATCCGGTGATGGGACAGAAGCGCGGCGTCGCGCTGAACAGCAGCGACACGCAGGTGCTCAACTCGTGGATTTCCGACTGTAAAGCGGTCGGCCAGGATACGCAGGCGCTCGGCGGCTACAACGGCCCCGGCAACTACCTGATCGAGAACAACTATCTCGAAGCGGCCACCGAGAACGTTCTGTTCGGCGGCGCCGATCCGCCGATTCCGAACCTCGTGACGACCAACATCACGTTCCGGCGGAACTATCTGTCGAAGCCGATCGCGTGGCGCGATCCGATTGTCGCGACGCCGGCCGCCGTCGCCGCGATCGCGACGCCCGGCGACGGCACGCTCGCGGCCGGCACGTACTTACTACAAGGTCGTCGCGCGCGTCACCGGCAGGGCAGACCAACAACGCCACCTCTACGCCCTCGGCCGAAGTCTCGGCGACGATTGCCGCCGGCACGACCGGCGGCGTCACGATCTCGTGGACACCGGTCGTCGGCGCGACCGATTACCTCGTGCTACGGCCGCACCGCCGGCGCGCGAGAACGTCTACTGGAAGACCACGAGCCCGTTCTTCACCGACACCGGCGCGGCCGGCACGAGCGGCACGCCGGCGATCGGCGACGAAGTGGGCGGTCAAGAACATCTTCGAGTTGAAGAACGCGCAGGACGTCCTCGTCGAAGGGAACGTCTTCGAGAACCTGTGGATCGCCGCGCAGTCGGGATATCCGATCGTCTTCACGCCGCGCAACCAGAACGGCACGGCGCCGTGGGTGGTCGTGCAGCGCATCACGTTCCAGCACAACATCGTGCGCCACACGGCGGGCGGCGTGAACATTCTCGGCACCGACAATCTCGCGCCGAGCCAGCTCACGAACCACATCACCGTCCGCGACAACCTGTTCGACGACATGGGCACGGCGTGGGGCTCCGGGTCCAAGACCGATTCTGATCGGGCCCGGGCGGCGATGCGATCACGATCGATCACAACACCTTCATCACGACCGACTCGACGATCCTGGCTCTGTATGGCGGAACAGCCGACGGCACCGACGCCGATCACCGACGTCGTGTTCACGAACAACATGTCCGAGCATCGGACCTACGGCATTTTCGGCGACAACTATTCGACTGGCCAATCGACGATCAACGCGTATCTGCCAGGAAGCGTGATCGCGGGCAACGTCCTCGCTGGCGGCTCCGCGTCGAGATATCCGGTCGGCAATTTCTTTCCGACGGTCGCCGTCTGGGACGCAAGCTTCGTCGAACTACGCGGCCGGCGATTACCACCTGCTGTCGTCAAGCCTTTACAAGAACGTCGGAACCGACGGCGCTGATCTCGGCGCGGACATCGATCGCGTCAACAGCGAGACGGCGAACGCGATCTCCGGCGACGATCGCACTCCGCCGGGCACGAACGCGGTGAAGATCACGACGACGAGTCTGCCCGACGGCATGGTCAGCCAGCGCTACGGCCAGGCCGTGACGTGCACCGGCGGATCGGCCGGCTGCGCGTGGCAGGTGAGCGACAGCTCGCTGCCGACCGGCGTTGCGTTCGACGCAGCCGCAGGCATGGTCGCCGGCATTCCGACCGCAGTGCAGACCGGCACCGTCACCGTAACGGCATTCGATCCCGCGGCACCCACCAACGCGGCGACGACGACTCTCACGCTGACGATCGATCCGCCGCCATTTTCGATCTGGCTTCCGCCGGCGGCCTCGGCGCAAGTCGGCGCGTCGTACCAGTTGACGCCGACGGTCAGCGGCGCGCTCGGGTCGACGCTGTGGTCGATCACGTCGGGCACGCTGCCTTCGGGCCTCGCCTTCGATCCTTCGTCCGGCGCGATCGCCGGCGCTCCGACCGCGTGGGGCACGTTTACGGCGGTGGTCCAGGCGCAGGACTCGTGGAGCGCGGCGCGCCTCGATTCGAAACCGGTGACCATCACCGTGGCGCCGGCGTCGCTCGTGATCACGACGACTGGTCTGAACTCCGGTGTATTTCAGACGATGTTCACGGCGATGCTCAACGCGACCGGCGGCACGGGCGCGACGAGCTGGTCGTTGGCATCCGGCACGCTACCCGCCGGGTTGACGCTCAATCCGAGCGGCACCATCAGCGGCGTGCCTTCAGTCGTGGGCGCGTTCCCGATCACGATCTGTGCGGTCGATGCCAATTGGCCGTCGAACGCCGCGGTCGCGCCTCTCACTGTCGTCATCGACGCGACGCCGTTTGTCGTGACGGTACCCGCCGCGCCCACGGGAACCGTCGGGATCGCGTATCAGCTCGTCGCGCAGGCGAGCGGACAAATTGGCGCCGTTACCTGGTCGATCGCGTCGGGCGCGCTTCCGCCAGGGCTCACGTTGAATGCGGCCAGCGGGGCGATCAGCGGCGCGCCGACTCAGGGCGGCAGCTTCAGCGCGATCGTGCAGGCGCAGGATTCATGGAACGCGCGCACCGCCAGCACGTCGTTGACCATCGGGGTGTCGAGCGTCGCGTTCAGCGATCGCTGGACGCATCGGGACATCGGCGCTGTCGGCATCGCGGGCTCGGCAAGCTACGCGAGCAGCACGTCTACGTTCACTGTGACGGGTGCGGGCGCCGACGTCTGGGGCACCGCCGACGCGCTGCAGTATGCGTACGTCCCGCTCACCGGAGACGGCCGCATCGTCGCGCGCGTGGCGACCGTGCAGAACGTTGCGGCGTGGACGAAAGCGGGCGTCATGATCCGCGAAACCTTGTCGCCGAGTTCGGCGCAGGCGTTCATGCTCGTGTCGCCCGGCAAGGGCCTCGCGTTTCAGCGGCGTGACGCCACCGGCATCGTCAGCGTCAGCACTCCTGGCGCCGCCGCGAAGGCGCCGTACTGGGTCAGGCTCGACAGGGCAGGGAACACGATTACCGCCTACGAGTCGCTCGACGGCGCGACATGGACCCTCGTCGGCACCGACACGATCCCGATGGCCGCGACCGTTTACATCGGCATCGCGGTCAGCAGCCACACGACCAGTGCCGCAGCAACGGCGACGTTCGATCACGTGAGCGTGACGCCTTGATCCGCAGACGGGTTTACGGAGTGGAGGCTGGTGGACCGATGAGAATCGTAAATGCGGGTTGCCTGGCGTTTGCGTTCCTGGCGGCGCCGTTGTGGCCGGCCGACGCCGCAACGATCAATGTTCCGGCTGACGGTAATCTGCAATCGGCGCTCAACGCCGCACAACCCGGCGACGTCATCATGCTGCAACCAGGCGCGACCTACGTCGGCAACTTCGTGCTGCCGAACAAAGGCGCGCTGAGTGCGTTCATCACGATCCGCTCGGCGGCGGCCGACAGCCAGCTGCCAGCTGCGGGCGTTCGCATCACACCGGCTTATGCGGCAATGCTCCCGAAGATTCGCTCCGGCAACAGCGCGGCGGCGATCTCGACGGCGGCGGCGACGAACCACTGGAAGCTGATGTTCCTGGAGTTTCAGGCGAACCAGAACGGCTACGGCGACATCATCGATCTCGGCATGGGCGACTCGACGCAGACGCAGCTGTCGCAGGTGCCGTATGCGCTCGTGCTCGATCGCGTCTACGTACACGGCGATCCAGTGATGGGGCAGAAGCGCGGTGTCGCCGTCAACAGTAGCGACACCCAGGTGCTCAACTCTTGGATATCGGAGTGTAAGGGGGTCGGTCAGGACACGCAGGCGCTCGGGGGATACAACGGTCCCGGAAACTACGTCATCGAAAACAATTACCTCGAGGGTGCAGGCGAAAACGTGCTCTTCGGCGGTGCCGATCCGCCGATTGCGAATCTCGTCACGACGAACATCACGTTCCGGCGGAACTACCTGTCGAAACCGGTCGCGTGGCGCGATCCGATTGTCGCAACACCCGCCGGCGTCACGGCTGTCGCGGCGCCAGGCAACGGCACGCTCGCCGCCGGCACGTATTACTACAAGGTTGTCGCGCGCGCCCCGGCAGGGCAGACGACGAAGGCGATCTCATCGCCGTCGGTGGAAGTGTCGGCGACAATCGCGGCGGGAGCGAGCGGCGCGATCGCAATTTCCTGGAAGCCGATTGCAGGCGCATCGGACTACCTTGTCTTCGGCCGGTCGGCCGGCGCGGAAAACGTCTACTGGACTGCGACGACGCCGTCGTTTACCGACAGCGGCGCCGCAGGCGCGAGCGGCGCGCCAGGATCAGCGACGATTTGGTCCGTCAAGAACGTGTTCGAACTGAAGAATGCGCAAGACGTCGTGATCGAGGGGAACGTCTTCGAAAATCTCTGGGTCGGCGGACAGTCCGGCTATCCGATCGTCTTTACGCCGCGTAACCAGAACGGCACCGCGCCGTGGGCCGTTGTGCAGCGCATCACGTTCCAGCACAACCTCGTTCGGCACACAGCCGGCGGCGTGAACATTCTCGGTACCGATAATCTCGCGCCGAGCCAGCTCACGAACCACATTACGATTCGGGACAACTTGTTCGAGGACATGGGCACGACGTGGGGATCGGGCTCGAAAACGATCATGATCGGCCCAGGCGGCGACTCGTTCACCATCGATCACAATACCTTCATTACGAACGACACCACGATCGTGGCGCTCTATGGGGGAACCGCGACGGCTCCGACGCCGATCACCGGCCTCGTGTTCACAAACAATATGTCCGAGCATCGGACGTACGGATTTTTCGGGGACAACTTCGGAAGCGGCATGCCCACGATCAACGCGTACCTTCCGGGAAGCGTGATCACTCGGAACGTGCTGGCTGGCGGCACGGCATCGAAATATCCCGCCGGCAATTTCTTCCCGAGCGTCGTCGATTGGGACGCCGGGTTCGTCAACTACGCTGCGGCCGACTATCATCTCCTCGCTTCGAGCCCCTACAAGAATGCGGGGACTGATGGCGCGGACCTTGGTGCGAACATCGATCGCATCAACGGCGAAATCGCCGGGATCGCCATCGTCCCGACGATGACACAATCGCCGAGCGCGCCCCGCGGCGTTCGAATCGTCCCCCAACACTGACGGCGCGCACACGCAAAATTCAGCCGCTCGGCTGAAGCCTCGCGCTACAGGAACCTGTTTCGCTCGGTCCGACGCCTCGCGCTCCAGGAATCGGCATGTCGATTGCTCGACCCTGGACTATGTCCCGCATTGTGCTCGCGCTGGTTCTGTCCAGCTCTGCGGCGCTGGCGCTTTCCGTCTGCGCGAGCGATTCGCCCGATCCGTATCAAGTCCGCGCGGTCTGCACTGCGTATCCGGTGAACATCGGCCGCCGCTTCGCCGTATCGACCGGAGCGGAACTGCAGCAGGCGCTCGATACGGCCAACGCCGGGGACACGATCCTGCTGACTCCGGGCGTCACATACCTGCCGTCCGCGCCTGAGGGCAGCTTCATGCTCCGCGATCGGCAGGTGCCTTCCGGTCAGTGGATCATCGTCCGATCGGCGAGCGCCGCGTTCGAGAATCGCGGCGCCATTCCGCCCGCAACGCGCGTCACCGAGGCCAACGCCGTCTTCATGCCCCAGATCCGCTCGACCAAGGTGAATGCGCCGGCGATCAAAACCGCCGCGGGTGCGCGCGGTTACCGGCTCGTGGGCCTCGATATCGGCGCCGATTCCGCGGTGCAGCAGCTCACGAACCTCGTGGAGCTCGGAAGCGGGACCGACACGAGCGTCGATGCCGAACCGGCCGACGTCATCATCGATCGCAGCTATCTGCATGGGAACGACGCCGGCAATTTCCGGCGCGGCGTGTTGATGAACGGCGCAGGGCTGGCGGTGGTCGACTCGTACGTCGCCAACTTTCACGACGCGAACAGCGATTCGCAGGCCGTCGGCGGATCGAACGGACCCGGGCCGTTCAGAATCGTCAACAACTACCTCGAAGCGGCGAGCGAGAACATCATGTTCGGCGGCGCCGATCCGGCAATACCGAACCTCGTCCCGAGCGACATCGAAGTGCGCCGCAATCTGAGTACGAAGCGGCTGTCCTGGCAGACGGCGCATGTTCCGGTAAAGAATGCGTTCGAGCTGAAGAACGCGCGCCGAGTCCTCGTCGAGGGCAACACGTTCGAACACGTGTGGGTGTCGGGGCAGGACGGCACGGCCATCCTGTTCAAATCGGTGAATCAGGACGGCAAGTGCACGTGGTGCGTCACGGAATACGTGACGTTCAGGAACAACATCGTTCGGGGTGCCGGGAACGGCCTCGTCGTGAACGCCGCTGAAACAGGACAGCGCGGTCTGCCGCTGCCTTTACGCGCGAATCACGTGCGCCTCGAGAACGTTCTGTTCGACGACCTCGGCGGATCACAGTGGGGCGGCGGCGGTAAACTCCTTCGCATCTTTGGCGGAGTCTCCGACGTGTCGATCACGCACGTGACCTCGCGCGCGAACGGCACCGGCGTGCTCGATCCCGGTGATCCGTCCGACAGCAACCCCCGCCTCGTGTTCTCCTACAACATTGTCGAACGGCTGAACTACGGCATCGGTGCCGGCAGCGACGAGGGAACAAGAACGCTGTCGCGCAACTTCGCGCCGTACACGTACCGGCAGAACGTGATCGTCAACACGTCGGCTGCAAGCGATCAGGCGATTTCAGACGACGCGCTCGTGGGCCGGTATCCGCCGACAACGTGGGTCGCGCACGGATGGAGCGACGTCGGTTTTCAGGACGGCAAATCGAAGCTGACGAAATCGAGCCGCTTCGCCGCGGCGGCCGATGATGGGAAAGACATCGGCGCGGACCTCGATGCAATCACCGGCGCACAGATATCGTCGGCGCGCGGCGGAGACGGCTGTGGTCCACAGGCGATTCCGAGGCCTCGCGGCAGGCGATAACCGTGAACGTCCAGCGGCTCGATCGCCGGCATGCCGCCCAGACGCTGGCGTTGCTCGACGCCCTGCGGGTGTCGCTGTTCGGCGTGTGCTCCGCACGCCTTCATGCGGCGCTCGTTGACGACGCACTGCGGAACGCGATCGACTGCCGCGTCGCAGTGCAGGACGACGAGGTATGGGGTCTCGTTCTCGCGGCGCCCCGATCGTACTGGCGCTCCGCGCTGCTCACACACTGGGGCCTCGCCCTGGAATGCGTCCGCGCGCGCTTCACGCGCAAACGCTCATCCGGGACAAATCATCGAGCGGCTGTTGCGCCGATCGACATGTCGACCGCCGGCACCCCGCCGCGATCATGGAAGGAGCCGGGCGACGCATGGCGGATCATTTTCGTCGGTACCGCGGAATCGGCCCGCGGCAAAGGCGTCGCCGCGCAGCTGTATCGCCATCTCATGGCGGATCGGTCGCTTGTCGCTCACGTGGCGCTCGACAACGCGCCGTCAATCCGCCTGCATCGCTCGCTGGCATGGCGTCTTTACCGCGACGGCGACGTCGCGCTCGCCGTGCACGTACGCGAGGCCCATGTGCCCGCGTCGTAGTCAGGCGCAGGTCTTTAGTGCCCTCCCCGTAGCGCAGGTCTTTAGACCTGCTAGTCGGTCGGCACAGCCGCATGCTGCCGTTCGACGCCGTGCAGGCGGCCGATGAGGCGCTGACTCTTGTAGAAGAGATCGCGAGCTTCGTTCCGGATCGTCGTGAGCAGTGGATATTTCGATTTGTAGAACCAGGGAACGACGTACGGTTCGACGCCATACTTTTCTTTGTACGTGCCGCCGCCGCCCCAGTCGAACCGCTTCGCGCCGCGTGCCTTCCAGTAGCGGAGCGCGTACCAGTGCAGATATTCGTTCGGTCGCCACTGCTGGCCCGAGCGCCAGCTCGCATTGCCCCAGAAAAAAGCCATGTCGTTCATGCCGGGGTAAATGCTCGTGGCGATGCACCGTCCTTCGGGATCGCGCGCGCGCACGGCGAGAAGACGGCCGGTCGGCAGCATGTGCTTCAACAGGACGCGGACGCGATCGACGTTGTAGGTCGGCACGCGTCCCTGCTTGGCGAACACGTCTTTGAGCTGGTCGTAGTAGTCGTCCGCGAACGCCGCGTCGTGCGCTTCCTCGACGACGACGCCGCTTTTCTCGGCCTTCCGGATGCAGCGGCGGCACGCGCTGTCCATGCCTTTGAACAGGTCGTCTTCGCTCTTTGTCAGGTTGGATTGATACGTCTCATACGCGCTCGGATTGAGCCGCGCCGAGTCGCCGTCGGTCGGCAGAAAACAGCGATCGGCCACTTCGACGTGCAGACACCGCAGCTCACGGAACGCCCACTTCGTGAGCGGCGCGAGAAGATCAGACCGCGAATACCCGCGCTGCAGGTTGAAGCCGATGTAAGGCGTCGTCCAGCCTGGAAACGAGCTGCCCAGAATGCGTAGACCGAACTTGCGCACGACGAGCCCCGAGAAGTAGCCCGCGATCGAGCTGCCGTCGCGGATCTCCGCGACGACCGCTTTCGCGTTCTGACTCTCGGCAATGAAGGCGAGCCACTCGGGCGTCTGGAACACGACGCGATCCTCGAACGCATTCAGCGTGTCCCAGGGAATCTCGTGCGGCTGCAGCAGTGCAAACTGAAACATGGTTCACCGGATTCAAAATCAGGAGGTGCCGCGAAACATCTTTTCCAGGAGCCATCGGCGCTCGAGCGCCTGCCGTTCCTTCGTGGTGATGACCTGGTTGTCGCGGTGCTCCCGCAGGTAATCGAGCAGCGTCGTGACCGGGACGAACCAGCCGTTCTTCCGACTGAGCCGCGTCATCAGCTGCTTGAACCTGGTGTGCAGCTTGCCGCCCTCGACCGCGCCGTGTCCGAGATGCGTGTACATGATGCACGCGCCGCCTTCGGCTTCCAGCCGGTCCTGATTCGCTTCCGAGATCGTCGCGGTGAATCGTGCGACGTTCGATCCCTCGGACGAGGCATACCACGCGTTGACGAACGGCCTCAGCGGATCGTGATACGGCATGGACGGGCATGCCGCGAGCGTATTGATGTCCGCGTACACGAAATTCCGGCAGTACTGGATGCGTTCGCGACAGAAATCGCCCCAGAAAGAAGGATGTCCCTCGACGTGGCCGAAGTGAACGCCGTTCTTGCGGCCAAGCGTCGCGACCGTGTAGATGCCGCTGATGGGCGGCGTCACGCGCGCACGTCCCCAGTAGATCGCCTCGGCGTTGTAGTGGTTGGCCATCGCCGATGGATCGTGGCCGAAGAAGTCGCGGAATGCGTCGAGGCCACGAATGATCTCGTCTCGCGTCGAGGAATGCTTGGTCGTGTTGTGGTAGCCGACTTCGAAGCCTCGCTCCTGCAGCGCCGTGGTGTGCTGGCGGTACTGCAGATGTTCGCACGTCTCCCCGCCGGAGTTCGGCGTCCGGACCGCGGGGCCGGGCCACACGCCGCGCGTGGTCCGAAATCCGAGTTCGTCGAGAAACGAATATACGACGCGGCCGTCTTCGTACGTCTGTGCATCCGGGTCGTCGAACACAGTGAACGCGAACGTTTTGCCGTGCGGCCATTGAATGCGCGGGCGATCGTTTTCCATGTCACAACCGGCCGACGCCGGATACCTGCGCGGCGCGGCCAAACGATTTTTCTTCGAGCGGCGGTCGTGCGAACCCGATCAACGCGCGCTCCAGCTCGCCGGCAACCGCCGACCAGTCGTAGTGTTCCGCGACCAGACGATGCGCCGCATGCTCGAGAGCCCGGCGGGCATCGAGGTTCCGCATCAGCCGGACGACTGCCGCTGCAAACGCTTGCGGCTCCTCCGCGAGAACGACGTGCTCGCCGTCGCGTACGGGCAGACCTTCGGCGCCGACGGTCGTCGATACGACAGCCTTGCCCATGGCCATCGCCTCGAAAATCTTCAGCCGCGTGCCGCCGCCGATTCGGATCGGCACGATGTAGACCGCCGCGTCCGCGATATACGGCCGCACGTCGTCGACCCGGCCGGTGACGCGTGACGCCCGCGTCCGCGGCGAGGCGCCCGACGGCCGGCGTCGGCGCGCGGCCGACGATCGACACGGTGGTCGCCGGGCTCCTCGGCGCGGATGAGCGGCAGCACGTCTCGACAGAAGAACTGCATCGCGTCTTCGTTCGGCAGCCAGTCCATCGACCCGGTGAAGACGAGTGATCGCGACGTGGCGGCGCTCGGCGCCGCGGTGAAGAACTCGGTATCGACGCCGGTAGGCACGACGTGGATCCGCTCGCGGGCGACGCGCGGATAGAGCGACGCGAAGGTGTCGCGATCGGCATTCGATACCGCGAGCACGCCGTCGAAGCGCGCGAGCGTGCGGCCTTCGAAGCGAAGCATGCGGCGATGCTGCGATCGATATAAGAGGCGGCTGAGCGGGTTCGTGGTGGTTGCCGCATGTCGTCGCCAGATCTCCGCTTCGACGTTGTGCGTGAAGATCACCGCGGGGCACGGCAGCCGCCGGCGCAGGTTGACCGCCGGCACCAGAAAGTCGCAGACGATCAGTTGAAACTCGCGTTCGGCGAGCAGCGCGTGAACGCGGTGTTGCGAACATGCGTGAGCGGTACTTGCCAACGGCGTACGGCAGCGGGTCGACGAGATGCCGGGCGACGTCGGCGTAAAAGCGGACCGTGCCCTTTGCCGGATCCGATCGCCGGACCACCTCAACGGATTGCGCCACCTCCGCCATGCCGTCGACATGTTCGGCTGTCGCACGTCGGGTCGTGGCGAACGCCAGGTACGTGATCTCGTGGCGTCTCGCCAGATGACGCATCAGATGCCACGTTCGCAGCTTGCCCGCCCTTGTCGAGCGGAAGGAGCAGGTCGGACTTGAGCCACAAAATACGCATCGTCAGCGGGAAACAGAGAAGCAGAGCAGTAAGGGCACACCTCGACAGAGGCAAGCGGGGTGCCAATGAGCTGGCCGCCTCCAAACCTCAGGAGTGTTGGTTCGATATGAGGAAGTCGCCGGGTTGACGAGCTCATGTGAGAAGCGCGGGGGCCTTTTTGTGAACCTTGGCGGGAGCGAGTGCTTAGACGGCCGACTCAGGCACGAGCGAGTCGTAAAGCGCCGCGAACCGATCCGCCGAAGCCTCCTTCGTGTAGCGCTCGCGGATCGTGCGAACCGCCGCCGCTCCAAGGCGCCGGCGGACCGCTTCATCTCCGAGGGCGCTCTCGAGCCGCCGCGTCAAATCGACCACGTTCCCCGGTTCGAACAGCAGGCCATTGGCCCCGTCGCGGACCAGCTCCGGGTTGCCACCGACGTTCGATGCAACGACAGCGCAGCCGCACGCCATCGCTTCCATCAACGAATTCGAGAACGATTCGTTCAGCGACGGCAGCACGAACACGTCGATGCTGCGATACCACGGGGCCACGTCCGAGGTCGCGTCCACGAATCGGCAACGATCGCCGAGCCCGAGCTCGCGGGCTTGCGTCTGAAGCGCCGCCTTGCACGGACCATCGCCGACGATCACCAGTTGGTGCCGCTGATTAGTCACCTGCGCGAAGGCCGCGATGAGGGTCTCGACCGATTTCTCCGGCCCGGAGCGCGGCGACGAAGCCCACCACTAGACCCGACGGCGTACTACCCGATGTCGTACCATCCGACCTCGCCCCGTCCGACATCGTACCGCCCGACGCCATTGCGGCCGAGGCCGTAACGCCCGAGGGTGTAGCGCGAGGCTTCAGCCGAGCGATCTCGTGCTCCGATCCTCCGGCCGGATGAAAGACGTTTATGTCGAGCCCATTCGGGCACGTGTAAATCGCTTCGTCCCTGACGCCGAACTGGGCAACGAGGACCTTGCGAACATAATCCGAATTGACGACCACGCCGTCGGCGAGGCGGTCGGTCAGCCGGAGACCGCGCTGTGCCGCACGCGTAAAGAGACGCCGGTCGCCGCGCTGGCTCGATAACACCACTGGAACGCGCGCCGCGCGCGCAACCGGCACGGCAAACGCCACCGTCGGCACATCGAACGCGTGGACGATCACGACGCGGTGGCGTCGCAGCCACTTATAGAACCGCCACGCAACGGCGATCGCGTCCGGTGTCACAAACGATCGCAATGGGAATTCGACCACCGATACGCCGGCGCGACGGAGCTCGTCGGCGCGGATTCCCCGGCTGTTGAAGCAGACAACCATCGGCTGAAAGCGGCGGCGGTCGAGCGACATCGCCAGCTCGGCGAGCTGGCGTTCGGAGCCGCCGAGATCGAGCGTCTGCGACAACAGCACGATCGGGCAGGCACGATGCGACACCGCTTGGTCGTCAGTTGCGTGCCGTTCGGGAACGAGCGTCGTGATCACCTGTCCAGGAGAAGGCAAGTCGAGTGCCAATGCGAGACAATAAGCGAGTGCGTGCGCGGCGGTCGTTCCTCGCCTTCGCGATCGACCACTCGCTGGCGCTTCCCCTTGGCGCCGCGATCGCGTTGATCTGGGCAAACATCGCGGGCGGGAGCTACAGCTACCGGGCGTTTGCCAAGGCTCTCGAATTTCCGGTCAACGACATCGGCATGGTGTTTTTCTTCGCCCTGGCCGCAAAAGAAGTGGTGGAGGCGGCGGGCCCCGGTGGAGCGCTGCACACGTGGCGCCGGGCGGCTCTGCCAGTGGTAGCCGCCGCTGGCGGAATGGTCGGTCCCGCAGCGATTTATCTGATGGCGCTTTCGCTGATGAACCACGCGGCGCTGGTCCGTGGCTGGGCCATCCCGTGCGCGACCGATATCGCATTCAGCTTTCTCGTGGCGAAGGCGATCTTCCGGCGGCATCCGGCGATCCCATTTCTTTTGCTGCTCGCGATTGCCGACGATGCGCTCGGGCTCGTCATCCTGGCGATTTTCTATCCGGTCGGCGACCTCCACCTGGCCCTTGGCGCTGGCCTGATGGCCGCCGCGATCGTCGTCGCATTCGTGCTCCGACGGCGCCGCATACGCATATTCTGGCCGTACATCCTGGCGGGCGGAGCGCTGTCGTGGTCGGCGCTATTTGTCGGCGGACTGCATCCTGCGCTGGCGCTCGTGCCCATCATGCCGTTTCTGCCCCACGCCGTCCGTGACCCCGGACTGTTCGTGGAAGCGCCGGCGCACGCGCGCGACGCGCTTAGCGACTTCGAGCACTGGTGGAGGTATCCCGTTCAAGTCGTACTGTTTTTCTTCGGACTGGCGAACGCAGGTGTGCGGCTCGAGGAAATTGGCGCCGGGACGTGGATTGTGTTGGGCGCGATCGCCGCAGGCAAGCCGATCGGGATATCGATCGCCGTCGCGCTTGCGCTTCTCACCGGGCTCAAACTGCCTCAACGCCTCCACCAACGCGATGTCGCCGTCGTCGGCTTCGTCGCGGGGATCGGGTTTACGGTGGCGCTGTTCTTTGCGACGGCCGCGTTTCCGCCGGGACCGATCCTCAGCCAGACGAAACTGGGTGCCCTTTTCAGCGTCGCAAGCGCGGGGTTGGCGGTCGGGGCGGCGTGGGTGCTGAAGGTCGGGCGGTTTACGGCTTCGCGGGCGTGACGTCCTTGACGATGAACACCTTTTCACCCGGCTTGATGAGCCCGAGCTCGCGCCGGGCGATCTCCTCGATCGCGCTCGGGTCTTCCCGCAGGCGCCGCGCTTCTTCGCGCAACTGCGCGTTTTCGGCGCGCTCACGGGTTATCGTGGCGGCGAGCTCGTCGTACTCACGGCGGGCGCGCATTGTGGCGAGCAGCCCGCGGTCGCCCACCAGTGCGTCGACGAGGATGACCGAAGCGAGGAACACCAGAAGTATCTGAACGATGCGCCGGGTCCTGCCGGGATTCCTCGAATCAGTTGGCCGGCGCTCTTTTGCCACGCGTGGGAAAACACTACAACAACTCGCGGCGAAGTACAAGACGAAAACGACCAACTGAAGAGCTTTAGATGACGAATATCGCACTCGTGTTAACGACCGTCGATGAAAAAACTGATGCCGATGCGCTTGCCCGCTTACTCGTCGAGGAGCGGCTCGCCGCCTGCGTGACGATTGGGGCGCCGATGACGTCTGTCTACCGCTGGAACGGCGCCATCGAGCGGAGCGCCGAGCGTCAGGTCACGATCAAGACGACCGTCGACCGCATTGCGGCGTTGCAGAAGCGGATCAACGAGCTGCACTCGTACGATCTCCCGGAGTTTCTCGTCCTGCCCATTGCGTCAGGGCAGCGAGCCCTATCTGGCGTGGATCGCGGCTGAAACGACGCCCAGGACGCTCGGCTAAAGCCTCGCGCTACGTTCTCAGTTCGTCAGTTCTCAGTTCTCAGTTCTACGTTCGAAGTTGCCGTTATCGCGCGGCCCGCCGGCGGTGGGAGATGAATTCGAACACCATCGGCAGGAGCGAGACGATCACGATGCCGATGGTGACGAGCGAGAAGTTCTGCTTGATGACCGGCACGTTGCCGAAGAGCAAGCCGGCGCCGAGGCACAAGCCGACCCACGCCAGCGGCGCCGACCAGGTTGAAGAACCCGAAGGAGGCAGCAGGCATCGTCGCCGCGCCGGCGACGAACGGCACGAAGGTCCGGACGATCGGGACGAAGCGGCCGAGGATGACGGCCTTGCCGCCGTACTGCTCGAAGAAGGCGTGCGCGCGCTCGAGGTGCTCGCGGTTCAGCAGCCGGTGGGAGACCGCCGCACGGTCGGTCGCGGCGAAGACGCGCGGGCCGATCGATGCGGCCGACCGTGTAGTTGACCGCGTTGCCGGTGAAGGCCGCCAGCGCGAGCAGCCCGGCGGCGATCCGACGGGTTGAGCGCGCCGGTCGCGCACAGCGCGCCGGTCGCGAACAGCAGCGAATCGCCGGGCAGGAACGGCGTGACCACGAAGCCGGTTTCCGCGAAGACGATGGCGAACAGCAGCGCGTAGACCCAGGCGCCGTAGGCTGCGACGAAGTCGAGCAGGTGCTTGTCGCTGTGGAGAAGGAAATCGAACAAGGCGGATCCGAGTCGCTACACCTTATCGAGCGCCTGGGCGAGATCTTCTTTGAGGTCGTCGACGTCCTCGATGCCCGCCGAGATGCGCACGAGGCCGTCGGTGATGCCGAGCGCCGCGCGGCGGTCGGCCGGCACCGACGCGTGCGTCATCGTCGCGGGATGGGAGATGAGCGTTTCGACGCCGCCGAGGCTTTCGGCGAGCGCGATGCAGCCGCACGCTGTTCAGGACGCGTGCGCGCCGCTTCGAGCGAGCCGAGCTCGAAGGCGAGCATGCCGCCGAAGCCGCGCATCTGTCGCTTCGCCAGCTCGTGCTGCGGATGCGAGGGCAGACCCGGGTAGTAGACGTGCTGCACCTTCGGGTGGCCGTCCAGAAACTGCGCGAGCGCCAGGCCATTGGCGTTGTGCTGCTCCATCCGCAGCGGCAGCGTCTTGGTGCCGCGCAGCACCAGCCACGAATCGAACGGGCTGAGGATCGCGCCCTCGGCGTTCTGCACGAACTTCAGCCACTCGATGTCGTCGTCGCGCACGGCGATGACGACGCCGCCGACGCTGTCGCTGTGGCCGTTCAGATATTTCGTCGTGCTGTGGGTGACGAGGTCGGCGCCGAACTCGATCGGCCGCTGCACGTACGGGCTCGCGAACGTGTTGTCGACGACGAGCCGCACGTCGTGGCGGTGCGCGAGGTCGGCGGCGGCCGTCAAGATCGGTCAGCCGCATGATCGGGTTGGTCGGCGTTTCGACGAACAGCAGCCGCGTCGACGACGTGAACGCGCGTTCGACCGCGTCGAGATCCGACGTGTCGACGTAGGTGAACGTCAGCTGGTACCGGGTCAGCACCTTGTCGAACAGCCGGAACGTGCCGCCGTACGTGTTGTCGGAGACGACGACGTGGTCGCCGGCCTTCAGCAGCGTGCGCGATGGCGCCGATCGCGGCCATGCCCGACGCGAAGGCGAACGCGGCCTTGCCGCCTTCGATCGCGGCGATGTTGCGCTCGAGCGCGAGCCGCGTCGGATTCTGCGTGCGGCGTACTCGAAGCCCTTGTGCTTGCCGAGCGCGTCCTGCACGTAGGTGGACGTCTGATAGATCGGCGTGATGATGGCGCCGGTCGACGGATCCGGCTCCTGGCCGGCGTGCAGACAGATGGTGCTGAACCGCGCGTTCGTTGTGAGCTTCACGATCCAGCTACGATACATCTGTTAATATCGCGAAGTCCACGTACATGCCTGGACGATCTTCCTCGGCACCCCGGAAATTGACATCGCCTCGCACCGACGGCGCGACCATTCGCACGCGCTCTTCAACACGCTGCCCGGGCGCGCGATCGTCGTCGGCGTCGGGGTGAAGCTGTTCGTCTTCATCCTGCGATCGGCGCTCGGCGACGCTCGCCGCATTCTTCAGCGTCGTCGACACGGTCGCGGGCCTCGCGATCGCCGCCGGCGCCGCCTACTTCCTCTTCCAGCTGGTCGTGCTCGCGAAGCGGCGGCTGCTCTGGCGCGTGCGCCGCAAGCTGATCCTCTCGTACATCTTCATCGGCTTCGTCCCGGCGCTGCTCATCGTCGCGTTCTTCCTGCTCTGCGGCTTTCTGCTGTTCTACAACTTCAGCTCGTATCTGGTGCAGAGCCGGCTGCGCGCGCTGACGGACCAGGCGCGCTTCATCGCCGCAAGCACCGCGCGTCGAAATTCAGCGCGGCGGCGGCCGCGACGTCGCCGATGTCATCACGCGCAAGGCGGCGAACGTCGACAGCGCAGTTTCCCGGCGCTGTCGATCGCCGTCGTGCCGGTGCGATCGCGCGTGCGCGCGATACGATCCGGCCGCGACCGGCCCGTCTACGCCGGCGGTCGCCGGCCCATGGGCGCACGTCGATCCGCCATCGGCGCTGCCCGGCTGGATCGACTGTGCCGGGTTCTCGGGTCTGCTCGCGTATTCGCATCGCCTGCGTCGCCGGGCGTTCGCGATGAGGACACGCACGTGCTCGTCCGCGCCGCCGCGTTTCCCGACTCGCCGCGGCCGAGCATACGCGGTGGTCGTCGACATGCCGCTGTCACGACCGGTCGAAGCAGGAGCTGCGCAGCGAGACCGGCGTCGAGGTGAAGAACGCGAGCGCCGTCACCAGCGAGCGTGAAACCGCTGCCGCGGCCGTGCCGGCGGCCATCCGCCGCGTCCGCAGGGCGACGTCCGCTCAGCCGGCGAGCCCGCTTCAATTCGTTCAGCTTCCTCGAGTACCGCGACTGGAACACGGGCGACGCGCGGCACGCTGGTCGTCGTCGATGCAGCTGAGCATCGCCGAGATCTACGATCGCATTTCGGCCGCGCAAGGCTTCATCGGCAGCCGCAGCTTCGGCCAGCTGCTGCTGATCGTGCTCTTCGTCATCGGCGGCCTGTTCCTGATCATCGAGGTCGTCGCGCTCGTCGCCGGCCTCGCGCTGGCGAAGTCGATCACCGGATCGGTGCACGAGCTGTTCGCCGGCACCGAGCGCGTGCGCCAGGGCGACTTCACCCACAAGATCGCCGTCACGGCGCGACGATCAGCTCGGCGAGCTGGCCGACTCGTTCAACTCGATGACCGCCAGCATCGAGGACCTGCTGCGCGAGGCGGCCGAGAAGAAGCGGCTCGAGGAGGAGCTGCGCATCGCGCACGAGATCCAGATGTCGCTGCTGCCGCAGGGGCCGCTCGACGATGCCGGGCCTGTCGGTCACGGCGCTCTGCGTGCCGGCGCGCGAGGTCGGCGGCGACTACTACGACTTCCTGCCGCTCGACGACCACCGCCTCGGCGTGCTGATCGCCGACGTCTCGGGCAAGGGCACGTCGGCGGCGCTCTACATGGCGGAGCTCAAAGGGCTGATGCTGTCGCTCAGCCGCATCCACACGTCGCCGCGCGAGCTGCTGATCGACGGCGAACCGGATCATCGCCGAGCACCTCGACGCGCGCAGCTTCATCACGATGACGTACGCCGTCCTCGATCTCGCGCGCGCGGACGATGACGTACGCGCGCGCCGGGCACACGCCGCTGATCTACGTGCCCGGGCCCGGGCAGCGAATCGCGCAGCGTGCGCGATTCTCGCGCCCGACGGCCTCGTCCTCGGCCTGAAGATCGACAACGGCGAGATGTTCGAGCGGCTGCTCGAGGAAGAGACGCATGCCGCTCGGCGCCGGCGACCTGTATCGTCTTCTTCACCGACGGCATCACCGAGGCGATGAACGACGCAGGACGACTGCTTCGGCGAGGACGCGGCTCGGCCGCCTCGTCGAGGAGCACGCCGATCTCGCCGTCCGAGCGAGCTGCGCGAGCGCATCCTGCGCGAGATCGAGGCGTTTGTCGGCGCCGCGCCGCAGCACGACGACATGACGATGATCCTGCTGAAGGTCGACGATGTCGGCTGCGGCCGACCGTCGAGGCCGAGCCGCTGGCCGCTGGCCGACGACCCGATGAGCAGACCTCGTCGTCATCTTCCGGACGCAGTCCGACGTCGAAGCCGAGCGTCGTCCGCGGCCTGCTCGAGTCGCACGGCGTGCCGATCGTCGTCGTCCTCCGCGCTGCCGCACTCGGTCTTTCCGCTGTCGGTCAACGACGCTCGGCGAGGTGCGCATCTCCGTGCATCCCGACGACGCGGAGGAGGCGCAGCGGATCATCGAGAGCCACCGGACGAGGCTGCCGAACGGACAGGTCGTGCGGCTGCGCGACGAGTTCGAGGCGCTGCAGCGGGCGATCGGCTACCGCTTCCGCGATCGCGGCCTGCTCGAGCACGCGATGACGCACACCTCGCGCGCCAACGAGGACGTGAGCGGCGGCGTGATCGACAACGAGTCGCTGGAGTTTCTCGGCGACGCGGTGCTCGGCTTCGTCATCGCCGACCTGCTGTTCCGCGAATTTCCGCGAGTACGACGAAGGGCAGAAGTCGAAGATCGAAGGCGTCGCTCGTGTCGACGACCGACGCTGGCGCGCCAGGCCGAGCGGCTCGACGCTCGGCGATCACCTGCTGCTCGGCCGCGGCGAGGAGAAGACCGGCGGCCGCCGCAAGCAGGCGCTGCTCGCCGACGGCTACGAGGCGCTGATCGCCGCGATCTATCTCGACGGCGGCATCGAGCACGCGCGCGCGTTCATCGCGCGCGAGTTCGCGCCGCTGATCGCGGAACTGCGGACGCAGACGGCCGTCGCCGGCCAGGACTACAAGTCGGCGCTGCAGGAGCTCCTGCAGTCGCGCGACCAGCCGCTGCCCGGAGTACCGGCTCGCCGGCACGCTCGGTCCCGATCACCGCAAGCAGTTCGAGGTCGAGGTCGTCGTCGAGCGGCGAGGCGCTCGGCCGCGGCGGCTGGGCCGAGCAAGAAGGAAGCGGAGCAGGACGCGCCGCGCGGCTCGGCGCTCGAGCAGACTGCGTGACGAGCGAGCGCCTCAGTCGATCTCTGATCAAGCCCCGATGCCAGATCGCCGGCGGTCGACCATCGGCGATGATCCGGCTCGTGCCGTCGCCGTCGTCCAGCGCTGTCGCGGCTGCGTGCGGCAGCCGCGGCAGCGCGTAGCGGTGCACTTCGCGCGCGAGGTCGTCTTCGGTCGGCGCGGCGGCGCGGCAGTGCAGGCGCACCCAGACGCGCAGCAGCGGGTCGGTGAAGCTGTAGCGCTTCTGCCGCGACGTGACGAGATCGACGTCCTCGAGCCACGACAGGTAGTCCTTCGTCGAGCCCGGCGTGCGCTGCAGGCGCTGCGAGATTTCGGTCAGCGTCAGCCCTTCGTCTTCGCGCGAGGATCTCGAGAATCGCCTTGAGCGCGCCGTAGCCGCGCGCGCGGTGCAGCCGCAGCTCGTAGCAGAAGCGGCACTGCTTCGACGAGCGTGCCGTCCGGCGCCGAGCAGCGCCGCGAGCGCGCTGATCGGATCGTGCTGCCGGCGCCGCCGTGCTCGCGCATCGCCGCGAGCTCGTCGGCCGAGCGCGCGCACGTACGACGGGCGGCCGTCGGCGAGCGCCTGGACGGTGCGGCCGAGGTATTCGGCGTCCTGCGCGTCCATCGTCCGGACCGCCGGTCGCGGCGGCGGGCCGAGCATGTCGAGCGTGTCCTCGGCCGTGAGCGGCGGCACGTGGATCACTTCGAAGCGCGGCGAGCGGTCGCGCAGCAGCCGCAGCGCGCGCGCGGTGTAGCGGCTCGTCAGCACGAAGCGGTTGCCGCTCGCGGCGAGGCCGTCGACGAGCTCGTGCAGCACGCGGCGCAGGCCGGGGAAGCTCTCGAAGGTCCGCAGCTCGAGGAACTCGTCGAGCAGGAACGTCGCCGGCTCGCCGCCGCCGTCGCGCGCGCGCGTGAAGAAGGCGAGCGTCGCGTCGAACGCCGCGCGCGCGCCGGCCGGCGCGCCGTCGCGCGACCGGGAACGGCGACGACGCGGCAATCGCGCGCAGGAACCGCTCCGGCGTCGTCGCCGTGCGTTCGACGTCGATGTACTGCGCCGCCGTCCGTCCGAGCCGGTCGCGCAGCTGCTGCAGCAGCGTCGTGCGGCCGCTGCCGCAGCCGCCGAGCAGCACCGGAATGCGCGACGGCGACGCGTCGAGCGCGCGCGAGGACGCGGCGCGTCAGGATCGTTCGGGCGGTCAACATGCGTCTCGCCTCGCGCATCGGAATCCGCACACCTTCGCGCTCGGCGGTCGCGATCGCCTCCGGATAGCCGGCGTCCGCGTGCCGCACGACGCCGATGCCGGGATCGCACGTCAGCACGCGCTCGAGCTTCTCGTCCGCGTCGGTCGTGCCGTCGGCGACGATCACCATGCCGGCGTGCAGCGAGTAGCCGATGCCGACGCCGCCGCCGTGATGCACCGACACCCACGTCGCGCCGCTCGAGGCATTCAGCAGCGCGTTCAGGATCGGCCAGTCGGCGATCGCGTCGCTGCCGTCGCGCATGCCTTCGGTCTCGCGGTTCGGCGACGCGACCGATCCCGTGTCGAGATGATCGCGGCCGATGACGATCGGCGCCTTGATCTTGCCGTCGCGCACGAGCTCGTTGATGCGCAGGCCGAAGCGCGCGCGCTCGCCGTAGCCGAGCCACAGATCCGCGCCGGCAGCCCCTGGAACGCGACGCGCTCGCGCGCGAGGCCGAATCCAGCGGCACGAGCGCTTCGTCGTGCGCCGAACATCTCGAGCGCCGCGTCGTCGGTGACGCGAATGTCTTCCGGATCGCCGGAGAGCGCCACCCAGCGGAACGGACCCTTGCCTTCGCAGAACAGCGGCCGGATGTATTCGGGCACGAAGCCCGGAATGTCGAACGCGTCGCGCGACGCCGGCCTGCTGGGCCTGCGCGCGAATGTTGTTGCCGTAGTCGAACGTCACGGCGCCGCGCTGCTGCAGCTCGAGCATCGCGCGCACGTGTTCCGCCATCGCGTGCATCGAGCGCGCCACGTACTCCTGCGGATTGCTTGTCGCGCAGCCGCGCCGCTTCGTCGAGCCGAAGGCCGTTCGGGACGTAGCCGTGCAGCGCGTCGTGCGCGGATGTCTGATCCGTGAGCACATCGGGCGTGAAGCCGCGCGCGACGAGCTCCGGCAGCACGTCGGCCGCGTTGCCGCGCAGGCCGATCGAGCGGCCGACGCCGTCGCGCTTCCACTGTCGCAACCTTGTCGAGCGCCTCGTCGAGGCTGTCGGTCGTTTCGTCGAGATAGCGCGTCGCCAGCCGCCGCGCGATGCGCGCCGGATCGACTTCGACGACGAGCGTCGCGCGCGCCGTTCATCGTCGCCGGCGAGCGGCTGCGCGCCGCCCATGCCGCCGAGGCCGGCCGTGACGACGATGCGGCCGGACAGCGTGCCGCCGAAATGCCGGCGGCGCGACGGCGGCCAGCGTTTCGTAGGTGCCCTGCACGATGCCCTGGCTGCCGATGTAGATCCAGCTGCCGGCCGTCATCTGGCCGTACATCGTCAGGCCGCGGTGTTCGAGATCGCGAAAATTGTCCCACGTCGCCCACGCCGGCACGAGCATCGCGTTGGCGATGAGCACGCGCGGCGCGCCGGGATGCGTTTGGAAGATGCCGACCGGCTTGCCCGACTGGACGAGCAGCGTTTCGTCGTGCTCGAGCGACGGTCAGCGAGCGCACGATCGCGTCGAAGGCCGGCCAGTTGCGCGCGGCCTTTCCGGATCCGCCGTAGACGACGAGGTCGTCGGGCCGTTCGGCGACGTCGGGATCGAGATTGTTCATCAGCATGCGCAGCGCGGCTTCCTGCGGCCAGCCTTTGCAGGTAAGCGACGTGCCGCGCGGCGCTCGAACAATGCGTGTGACCGTGGGCATGAAAGGATGAACGCGAAAGACTAGACCTTAAGAAGCGGCGCGAACGTTGTCAATTGAAAATGGAAATATTTCTCACTTGACAACGCCGCCGCACGCGTCGTTCAACTCGCCCGACTCGATCAGATTCGGCGATCGCGGCGATATCGGGCGCCGGCGCGCGGTCGCGTCGAGCGTCGGCACGCGCGATCGCACGAGCGCGTGCACGCGCGCCAGCAGCGGCGACGTCTCGAGCGGCGCCAGCAGATCGATCGCCTGGCACGCGCACAAGAATCTCGATCGCGATGACCTCGCGCGCGCGCGTCGACGGCGCGCTCGGCCTTCAGCGCGGCGCTCATGCTCATGCTGACGTGATCTTCCTTGTTCGCCGACGTCGGGAATCGTGTCGACGCAGGCCGGATGCGCGAGCGTCTTCAGCTCCGACGCGACCGCGGCGGCGGTCACCTGCGCCATCATGAACCCGGATTGCAGTCCGCCGTCGCGCGTGAGGAACGCGGGCAGGCCGCTCAGCGCCGGATTGACGAGCCGATCGGTGCGCCGCTCGCTGATCGTCGCCAGCGGCACGAGCGCCGCGGCCAGCAGGTCGGCGGCGATCGCGATCGGCGCGCCGTGGAAGTTGCCGCCCGACACGATCTCGCCGGTGTCGGCGAAGACCATCGGGTTGTCGGTGGCGCTGTTGGCTTCGATGTCGACCGTTTCGCGGACGAATCGCAGCGCGTCGCGCGCGCGCCGTGCACCTGCGGCGCGCAGCGCAGCGAGTAGGCGTCCTGCACGCGTCCGCAGTGCTCGTGCGACTCGTTGATGCGCGCTGCCCGTCATCAGCCGCTCGATGTTCGCCGCCGAGCGTCTGCTGGCCCGGCAACGGCCGCGCGGCGTGGATGCGCGCCTCGAACGGATGGATCGATCCGCGCAGCGCGTCGATCGACAGCGCCGCCGCGATGTCGGCGGCGCGCGCGAGCTGCGTCGGCGCCGGCGAGCGCCAGCGCGAGGACGGCCGTCGACGGCTGCGTGCCGTTGATGAGCGCGAGCCCTTCCTTTGGCGCCGAGCACGACCGGCGCCAGGCCGGCGCGCGCGAGCGCCTCGGCGCCGGGCACTCGCGCGGCGTCGCCGCGGCTTCACCTTCGCCGACGAGCACGAGCGCGAGATGGGCGAGCGGCGCGAGGTCGCCGCTCGCGCCGACCGAGCCGCGCGACGGGACGCGACGGATGGACGCCGGCGTTCAGCAGCGCGATCAGCGCCTCGAGCGTCTCGACGCGGATGCCGGAGAAGCCCTTCGCCAGCACGTTCGCGCGCAGCGCCATCGTCGCGCGCACGGCGCGCGCCGGCAGCGGATCGCCGACGCCGGCGGCGTGGCTGCGCAGCAGGTTGAGCTGCAGCGCCTCGAGCGCGTCGGGCGCGATCTTCACGTCCGCGAACGAGCCGAAGCCGGTGTTGATGCCGTAGACCGGCGCGCTGCCGCGCGGCTTTCTCGTCGACGACGGCGCGCGAGGCGCGGACGCGATCGACCGCCGCCGGCGCCGAGCCCGACCCGCTCGCCGCGATCGGCGATCGCGAGCAGCTGATCGAGGTCAGGGAGGCGCCGTCGAGGAGAATCATGTGGTGGCTGGTGGCTGAGTGGTTGGTGCAGTAGAATCTTAGCCTACTCATGAATCTCGCAGTTCTCGGCGCGCAGTGGGGCGATGAAGGCAAGGGCAAGATCGTCGATCTGCTGACGCCGCATTTCTCGATCGTCGCGCGGTACCAGGGCGGACACAACGCCGGCCACACCGTCTACGTCAACGGCACGAAGTTCATCCTGCGGCTGATCCCGTCGGGCATCCTGCATCCCGGCGTCACCTGCGTCATCGGCAACGGCGTCGTCGTCGATCCGCAGGCGCTCTTCGCCGAGATCGACGAGCTGACCAGGCACGGCATCGACGTCGACGGCCGCCTCGTCGTCAGCGACAAGGCGCACCTCATCCTGCCGTATCACCGCGATCTCGACCTGCTGTCGGAAGCGCGGCGCGGCGAGCGGAAGATCGGCACGACGTCGCGCGGCATCGGCCCGGCGTACGAGGACAAGATCGCCCGCCGCGGCATCCGCGTCGGCGATCTCGCCGATCCCGCGGCGCTCGAGCAGACGGTCCGCGACAACGTCACCGCGCGCAACCGCCTCGTCCAGGACACGCACGATGGACTGGCGGCCGGTGCTCGATCAGCTGCTGCGGCACGCCGAGCGGCTGCAGCCGTGGGTCCGCGACGTCTCGCTGCTGCTCGCGCGAGGCGATGCGCGACGGGCAAGCCGATCCTGTTCGAAGGCGCGCAGGGCACGCTGCTCGACATCGATCACGGCACCTATCCGTACGTCACGTCGTCGAACGCCTCGATCGGCGGCGTCTGCACCGGGCCTCGGCGTCGGCCCGCGCGCGATCGGCGGCGTCCTCGGCGTCGTGAAGGCCTACACGACGCGCGTCGGCGAAGGGCCGCTCCCGACCGAGCTGTCGGGCGAGATGGGCAACCGCCTGCGCGAGAGCGGCAACGAGTACGGCGCCGTCACCGGCCGTCCGCGCCGCTGCGGCTGGTTCGACGCCGTGGTCGCGCGCTACGGCGCGCGCATCAACGGCCTCGACGCGCTCGCGCTCACGAAGCTCGACGTGCTCGACGGCCTCGAGCGGATCGAGATCTGCACCGCGTACACGCTGCGGCGGCCGCACGCTCACCGAATTTCCGTCGGACATCGTCGCAGCTCGCCGCCTGCGAGCCGGTCTACGAATCGATGCCCGGCTGGACGACGCCGACCGCCGGCGTCCGCACGGTTCGACGATCTGCCGGAGAACGCGCGGCGCTACATCGCGCGGCTCGAGGAGGTCTCCGGCGTGCCCGCCGCGATCGTCTCGACCGGCTCCGAGCGCGACGACACCATCCTGCGACACGACGTCCTGCAGAAGGCCAACCTGAAGCTGCGCGTCTGAGGCGTCGTTATGCCTTGTGCTTCGTGCAGAACGCGTCGAGCGATCGCGCGTCGGCGTCGACGAAATCGATGCCCGCGCGGTACCGCGGGCCGCTCTTCGGCGGAATCTCGAACGACGCCCAGGCGACCTGCGCGTTGAAGCGCATCGTGCCGAGATCGTCGGGCAGCGCGATCCGCACGCGCTGATTCGGCTTCAGGATCGTCGGCGACACGACCTGCGCCCCCACGATCGACAGATCGACGAGCACCGCCGCATTGCCGTCGATGAGCATCTCGACTTTGCCCGCGATCCTGACGCGCGCGGCACGGCGCGTGCCGCGCTGATCGAGCGGCTGCGCGGGCACGACGGCCGCGGTTGCTGCCGGCGCCGTGCCGCTGGCGCCTGCACCGCCGTCGCCCGATCGCCGCGGCGACACCCGCGAGTAGTCGCTGTCGTGCGAGACGACGCGGATTTCGGTCTTTCCGAGCGTCGGATCGGCCTTGATGCGATTGATGAGCGCGGCGCCGCGCGGCGTCGCCGCAAAGAGCCGCTCGAGCGCGACAACGCGCGGCCGCCGTTCGGTGATCGCATCGAGCGCGAGCAGCGCGTCGGCATCGGTGAAGGTGAGCAGCTCGATCGACGTATCGCTCGCGCGCTCGATGAGCGCCGGCAATAGATCGGGCGACGCAATAAGAACGGTACAGGGTCGGGCCACGACTGAAAGTATACTGCGGCCCGCGATGAGCCCTCCGCCCTACCGGGACCTGACGGTCGGCGATCTTCTCACGCAGTTGTCGCGCGACCTGCCCGATCGCGACGCGCTCGTGTATCACCCCGGGCCACGTTACACATTTCGGTCGCTCGAGGAAGAAGCGCGCACTATCGCGCGCGGGCTGATGGCGCTCGGCATCGAGCGCGGCGAGCGCATCGCGATTTGGGCGACGAATGTCCCCGAGTGGATCGTCGTACAGTTTGCGGCTGCGAAAATCGGTGCAATTCTGGTCACCGCGAACACGTCGCTGCGCGGCCGCGATATCGATTACCTGCTCCGCCAGAGCGGCGCCACGACTCTCGTGACGATCCGAGGGTTTCGCGAAATCGACTACATCGCGGAGCTCACCGCGATCGGCGGCTCTGGCGGGAATGATTCCGGCCCTTCGTCGCATCATCTACATCGGCGACGCCACACCGGAAGGTGTCATGTCGTTCGACGCGGTTCGGCGTTCAGCAATCTGCGTTTCGGACGCCGAGCTCGATGCGCGAAGTGCGGATGTGAGCGTCGATGACGTGATCAACATGCAGTACACGTCGGGGACGACCGGCTTCCCGAAGGGCGTGATGTTGTCGAGCCGCAACATTGTCAACAACGGCTGCGCGCTCGGCGATGTCCTCGGTTATATGCCGCACGATCGGCTCTGTCTCTGCGTGCCGCTCTTTCATTGCTTCGGCTGCTCGATCGGCGTGCTCGGCACGTATACGCACGGCGCCTGCATCTGCCCGGTCGAAGCGTTCGACCCGCGGCGGGTGCTCGAAACGGTTCATCGCGAGCGCTGCACCGCACTCTACGGCGTGCCGACAATGTTCATCGCGGAGATGGAGTGCGCCGACTTCGACCGGTTCGATTTGACGTCGCTCCGCACCGGCGTGATGGCCGGCGCGCTCTGTCCCGAACCGCTCATGCGCCGCGTGATGACCGACATGCACCTGCCCGAGATCACGATCGCATACGGCATGACGGAGTCGTCGCCGGGGATTACGGCGACGCCTCGCGACGCCTCGATCGAGCAGCGCTCGCAGACGGTCGGCGTCGTGCTGCCTGAACTCGAAGTGAAGATTGTCGATGCGGCGAGCGGTATGGCGGTCGCTGCAGGCGAACGCGGCGAGCTGTGCTGCCGTGGGTACAACGTGATGAAGGGCTATCACGACAATCCTGATGGCACACGCGCCGCCGTCGACCCGGACGGCTGGCTGCACACCGGCGACGAAGCGAGCATGGACGCCGACGGCTACGTCCGGATTACCGGCCGCATCAAAGATCTGATCATTCGCGGCGGCGAGAACATCGCGCCGAAGGAGATCGAGGACTGCCTGCGCCAGCATCCCGCCGTCGCGGACGCGTACGTCTACGGCCTGCCCGATCCTTTTTTCGGGGAAGTCGTCGCCGCGGCCGTTCGCCTCCAGACGTCGCGGAAGGCCACCGCCGGAGAGCTCGTGGCCTGGTGCGCCGACGCGCTTGCGAAATTCAAGGTGCCCAAGCACGTGCGGTTCGTCACCGAGTTCCCGATGACGGCGTCAGGCAAGATTCAGAAATTCCGGCTGCGTGAGGAGCACGAGGGCGAACTGAGAACTGCGAACTGAGAACTGAGAACTGAGAACTGAGAACTGAGAACTACGGAACTAGGGTTGAGGCGTTTCATGCCGGCGGTCAGCATCGCCGTGAGTTCGTCGGCCTCCATTAATAGCGACTGCACCGCATCTTGGGACGCGAGGTTGCACCTTTTAATAAGACGCAGCCAGAACAGCGCCTCGCGCATTTCCTTTAGCGAGATGGCATTCTTTGCCGCGAAGTCTCGGCGCGAGTACGCAGATTTCGCCTCCTCCAGATTCGCGCCGGACGATGTCGCTGCCGCGGCGAGTTGCCATGAGACATTGCGCAAAACGCCCGGTTCTTTCGACAAGTCGCGCGAAAATACGACCACGTCGCACGCAAACTCGAAGACTCGCTCACGTAAGTCGGCTGGATGCTCGGCAGGCATGCGTCCGCACGCGCAAGAAGCGTTCTCACGAGTTCTCAGTTCGCAGTTCTAAGTTCTCAGTTCAGAAGATTCTGGCATCCTGCAGCGGCCACCAGCGGACTTTTACTTTACCGACGATGTACTTCTTGGGCACGAAGCCCCAGTGGCGGCTGTCGGAGCTGTTGTTGCGGTGATCGCCCATCACGAAGTAGTAGCCCGCCTGAACCGTCGTTGGGCCGTAGTCGTCGTGGCTGCGGAACTCGGCCGGCACGTAGTCGTCGCGGAGCGGGATGTCGTTGACGTAGACGCGGCCATCTACGATCCGAACGGTGTCGCCTTCCTTCGCGATCACGCGCTTCACGAACATCTTTTCAGGATTGATCGGATAGTAGAGCATCACGATGTCGCCGGGCCGCGGATCGCCGATTTCGTACACCAGCTTGTTGACGATCAGTCGATCGTGATCTTCGAGCGTCGGCGCCATGCTGAGGCCGTCGACGCGCGCAACCTGAAAGCCGAACGTCACGATGAGCGTCGCGTAGACAGCGGCCGAGACGAGCGTTTGCACGCCGGAGACGATCTCGCGGCCGATGCGCGACCATGGACTGATCGGTTCCACCTCCTGCGCGCTCGTGACCGGTGATGTGACGACCGGCACGCACGGGCGTGCGGCGGCTCAGATGTGGTTTCAGCCACTCCGAGCGGCCGCCGCGTCCGGTTCCGCGACACTCGGAACGAGCCCAGCCTCGTCGTTCGGTTCGGCCGCAGTGTGGGCATCCACCGCGAACGATGCTGCGTCGGCTTCGTTCATCATCGATCCTGTCCAGAATACCAGCGGTAGCATGGTATACTCAATGCCTCTCCTCGGTTGAGCGGCAGGTTCCCAGCCCCTTCCGCGACAGGATTCAGCTCGACATCAATCGGTGCGGTTCAACGGAGGTTTGTCGATGACGCGCTTCGCCACGCTTGCGCTCTTGTGTGTGATCGGTCTCGTGCTCGGCGCCGGCGTCGGCCGGGCGCAGACGAAGGCGGCCGATCCGGATGGCCGTTTCTCGGCACAGTTCACCGTCGCCGCCACGCTGGGTCACAAGTCGAGTAGCGCATTCGGCGGCGAGCTCGACTACCGCTTCAACGACGACTGGGACTTCTTCTTCGAAGCGCGGCCGCATGAGCAACGTCGCCTCGTCGGCGCTCGACGACGCGCGCGCAGCTGATCGCGAACGCCATCGGCGCGAGCCCGAGCCTCGTGCAGCGCGCGGCGTACTTCGACGTCGGCGGACGCTACCGGCTGATGGCGCGCGGCCGCTGGGATCCGTACGTCCTGCTCGGGTTCGGCGCCGCGAGCGTGAAGACGCGCACCAATTTCTCGATCAACGGCGTCGACGTCACCAACGGCGATCTCGTCGCGCTCGGCACCGATCTGGCCGGCACGCTGACGAAGCCGTTCCTCATGATCGGCGTCGGCGCGACGATGCCGTTCAAGCACCGGTACTTCGTCGACCTCAGCTACCGGTACGGGCGCATCTTCGCGAGGACCGGCCAGATCGAGAACGACAACGGCGTGAACACGCAGCGCGTGCAGGTCGGCGTCGGCTTCAAGTTTTAGCTCGACCGGCAACACTGGTTCGCCTTTTGCTCCTTCCTGACGCGACGCGCTTCGGCGCGTCACGTCACACAAGCAGCAGAAGGAGGACTCGATGATTCGCCGGCTCATCTCGACCGTCGCGCTCGTTGCATGTGCCGCCGGTTACACGTTCGCGGCAACCGAACGCGCGACATTCATCCTCACCGACGGTGAACGGAAGAGCGGTCCCGTCGTCTTCCACACCGACTCTCGCGAAAACCTGATCAACGGCATGCTCAATCTCGGCGCCGACAACGGCAAGGAGATGACGTTCCCGGTCGATCAGGTCGCGGTGATCGATTTCGTCGGCGGCAACGCCGCAGGCGACCGAGTTGTCTGCGCTGCCGTCGAACGGACAACTGCTCGCGATGCGCAACGGGCAGACGCGAGCAGGGCACGTTCGTGAACCTGATCGGCGGCGATACGGTCCGCTGGAAGGACCAGAACGGATCGCAGCGCGACATCCCGATCAATCAGGTCAGCCGCATCTATCTCAATCCGCAGAGCGCGCGCACTGCGTTCAATTACACGGGCGCGGGAGCCGCGGTCGGCACGTCGGGCCAGGCGCAGCCGGGTGCGGTGCAGGTGAATGCGAATCAGCAGTGGAACGACACCGGCGTCGACGTGAAGAAAGGCGACCGCGTGGCGTTCCGAACGACCGGCCAGATCAATTTCGGTGGCGAATCAGGACCAGACCGCCGGGCCCGACGGCAATGGCAGCGTCCACGATCCCAGTCTACCCGGTACCGGTGATGCCCGCCGGCGGCCTGATCGGCAAGGTCGGCAACAGCGCGCCGTTCCCGATCGGGTCGAACTCGCAGCCGATCACGATGCCAGCGGACGGACGTCTGATGCTCGGCGTCAACGACAACGAGATCGGCGACAACAGCGGCGCGTTCTCGGTCGTGGTGACGAAGACGCGGGACGGTAAGGGCAGGAAAGGCAGGTAGGGCAGGCAGGGCAGGAGGGTCCGCTCAGCGAGCCGGTCTCCTACCTTGTCCGACCCGCCTGCCGTACCCGACCTCGTTTGCTCCCCATCAGATCCGCGCTCACGATGAAGCGCTTCGGGGCGTGCCCGATGAATTCGAACGGGTAGCACGTCACGAGCGTGAGCGTCGAATGATCCGCGGGATCGAGCACGTACACATCGTCGGGTCCGACGATGAAGGTCTTCGTGACGCGATATTCGAAGATGCGATCGGGTGTGGTGACGAGAAGCGGGTCACCGACTTTGATTCGCCGCACGGGACGGAACGTCGTGTCGCGGTGGCCCGCGATGCCGAGGTTGCCGGGCTGCCCGGGAAACGGCGTGTCCTCGATGTGGCCGGCGCCGCGCGCGAGCGTCCGGTCGTCCGTGCCCTCGAGGACCGTCGCGACTGAGGTTGATACGGCGGCGCGTCGAGGCGAGCGACCCATTCCCCGGCTGCCGGCGGTCGGAATCGTTCCTTCCTGGGCGCGTCGTTCGGGATGTTGGCAGAATCGCCGGCGTCGGCAGGCAGCGTTCTCGCGCTCGACGGCGAAGGCACCGGCATATTCCTCGTTCGTCGCGCTTCCGCGAGAACGACGGCGCACCAGAGCGCGAGCGCCACGCCGACAACCCACAGGCCCCGTTCAATCCAACGAAGCACGTCGCGGTTCAGCACAGCGATTACCTTCTCGTGACGACGCCGGCGGCGAAGTAGCCGGGCCGCGTTCTGACAATCAGCTTCGCGTCCCGCGTCGGCAGACACCTGACGCGGACGCGGTGGAAGGCGCCGTCGCGATCCGGCGGCACGTACCCGATGGTGTAGCCGCTGCGGATCTCGCGCGCGATGTGCGCGCAGGCGCCGATGAGCGGCCCCGCCGAACGTGGCAGAAATCGTTCGCCTCCGGTCGCCTCGGCGAGCGCTTTCAGGATGCCGGGGTTGGCATCCTCATCGTTCCGATCGAAGACGCCGATCGTGTAGATCGTGATGTTGGCGGCCCGCGCCTTCGCGAGCACCTCCGATTGCGTCGAGTGGCTGGCGTTGTCGCCGCCATCGCTGATGAGCACGAGCACTTTGCGCGTCCGCGCGCCCTCTGCCGCTCGCGTCAGGCCGGCGATCAGCCCGTCGTACAGCGCCGTTCGCCCGTCCGGCACGAGCTTCGACAGCGCGGCCTGAAGCGCGGCGGTATCGCTGGTTGAAATCGATCGATCGGCCAGCGGATCGCGCACGTCATCGTCGAACACGAGCGTGAAGATTTCATCGTTCGGATTGCTCGCGTTGGCGAAGGCGAGCGTCGCCGCGATCACCTCGCCGAGCTTCGGCCGCATGCTCGCGCTGTTGTCGATGATCAGTCCAATCGTGACCGGCGTGTCCTCCGACGAGAAGAGGTCCACGTCCTGACGGCGGCCGTTGTCGAATACTGTGAAGCGATCACGCGGCAGGTCGGTGACGAGCTGTCCATGTTTGTCGGTCACGGTAACCGGCAGAACGACGAGCTCGCTCGAGGCGCTATGAAAGGTAGGCGGTGCTTGCTGAGCGCAAACGACGATCGTGACGGCCACTACGACGAGCGTCACGATCGTCGTGAAGCGCATGGCGCGATCTTTACGCGCGATCGGCGGCGCGTTTACGGAGCTGACGTGCGCTTGCCGCGCCCGCCAGCGCGAGGCCGCTCAGCACGAGCGCCAGCGGCAGGTTGCTCGCCGTGCGCGGCAGATGCCGGCGCGACGTCGTTGCATTGTTGTTCGCGGTGTTCGACTGAGCCGCGTTGTTGCGATCGGCCGTGGTGCCGGACGTGCCCGTCGCTTCGGGAGTGCCCTTCACAGCGGACTTTACCTTGTTGCCGGCCTTCGCCATCGTCGACTTCACTTCGTGGCCCACCTTCGATGCCTTGTCTTTCGATGTGTCGGTAGTGGTCTTGTATTTGTCCTTCGTCGTATCAGTCGCGGTGCGGTCGGTCGTGGTCGTCGCCCGGGCCGCCTCGCGGCTCGTACCCGCGGCGGCGTTCGTATCGTCGTTCGCCGAGACCTCGCCGTTCTCGTTGACGCGACCGATTTTGGCGCCCTTCATCTTCGCACGGTCGGACGACCCTTCGTCCTCCATCGAAAGCACCGGTTTATGAACATCCTTCGCGATTTTCAACGCCTGTGATCTCGGGTACACGAATTCGTCGCCGTAGCTGTCGCCGGGATACCACCACGCCTTGATCGCCTGCGGCGAGCCGGCAGGGCGCTCGCCGAAGAGCACGATGTTCTTGTCGGGCGGGTCCATGCGCTTATCGGGGATGGCGAGCAGCGTCGCATACAGCTTGCCGCCGTCCTTATCGAAGACCTGCACGATGTGTCGGTTCGCCTGGCTGTCGGCCAGCTTGAACATGTACGTCCCGGCAGCGAGTGTGGCGCCGGGGATCTGCACCGGACCGCTGAAGGTCAGGTAGGTGAGCTTGTTGCCTTCATCTGCATGAGCAGCCGGCGCGGTCAGCGCAACGAGCGCTGTCAGCGCGGCGGCGCACCCAAGTGATCTCATTAAACGCATGAGCTTTTTCCTCCTAGAAAATTCGTGTTCGCGTTCTCTCAGCAATCGCATGCGCGTCAACCCCAAAAGGGTGCACGTTGTGTGCCGAACCAGCGCGTCCGTTTGCCAAACTGTAGGGCCTTGCGACACGCGTCGTCCGCGTTGCAACGCGACCGCTCGCGACGGCGCGATTGGCGTCGCCTTGCGCGCGCACAACTCTTGCTACGCGTCATCGGTCTGCGCGAACACTAATTTTTTTGTCGGGAGGAATCGACCATGGCGAGCATGGACACGTTGAGCGATCTGCTGCAAGACGAGCTGAAGGACATCTACGACGCTGAAAAACAGCTGACGAAGGCGCTGCCGAAGCTGGCGAAGAAGGCGACAGCGGAAGAACTGAAGGAGGCCTTTGAAGAGCATCTGCGGCAAACCGAAGAGCACGTCGAGCGTCTCGAGCAGGCCTTCGAGCACCTCGGCATCCCCGCGAAGGGGAAAAAATGCAAGGGGATGCAGAACCTGATTGCGGAAGGCGAGGACATGATCGGCGATGCGAAGGAAGACGCCGTGCGAGACGCCGTGATGATCGCGGCGGCGCAGAAGGTCGAACACTACGAGATCGCCGCGTACGGCACCGCGCGGACCTGGGCGAACATGCTCGGGCAGGACGATGTGGCGTCGCTCCTGGAGCAGACGCTCGAAGAAGAGAAAGAAACTGATCTGAAGCTGACGGAGCTGGCCGAAGGCTTCGTCAACCAGGCGGCGGCTGAAGAAGGCGGCGAAGAGGCGCGGCCCGCGCAGCGGGCCGTCCGGCGCAACTCGTCGCGGCCGGCGCGTCCCGCGGCGGCTGATCGGAAGAGAAGTCGGTAGCAGGGAATTGTGAGTCAGTAGAGTCGGTAGTCGGTAGTCGGTAGTCCGTAGTCGATAGTCAATCGACACTCGACTACCGACTCTCGACTCTCGGCTCTCGACTCGCGACTCGCGACTATCGACTTCTTTTCCGCAGCTCCTCCATGAACGACTGCATCACGGCCGGCGCGGCAACGGATCCATCGATCAGCACGTTCTTCGGCGTCACGCTCGATCCGTAAAGGTCCTGGTTATCGTCTGGATCGGCTTTCACGACGCCGCCCGAAAGATTCACCCCGGCGAATAGACCCTGCGTTCGCGAGTACGAAAGAATTTCCGCTTTCAGCTGAGCGTCTGTCGCAGCGCGCGCATCGCGGCCGATCGGTCCGCCGGCGATCGATGCTTCTGCGCCGAGCGACACCTTGTTGCCGAGCAACTTCTGCATTCCGGTCTCGTTCATCACGAGCAGCACCAGGTCGATCGACTGCGCGCCGATCTGAAGGCCCCAGCTGCCTTTGCCGATTTGCATGAAGACCGGCGCCGTCCATTCGGCGTTGTGCCGACAACTCATGAGGCCTTTGCCGTACTCGCCGCCGACGACGAATGCCGCTTTCTTGAGCGACGGCACGACCAGCACGCAAGCGGCTTTGTCCCAGAGATCCTGCGGGATGTCCTTATCAGGCACCGAGTGGATCTCCTTCAGCACCGTCGCGGCCTCTTCGATCCGTTTGCTCTCCTTCGTCGACACCTGCGCGGCCAGCACCCCGCTCGCGGTGCCCACCATCGCGGCCAACAGCGCTACTCGACTTCCGATCGATCGCATCTTTTCCTCCCGTCACAGCTCAGCAGCAGTTTTGTCAGCGTACCATCTTACGGCTGACCTCGCGGCCTTCGTCTTGCACCATTCTGTGGCTGTGGTAGCTGCCCGGATTCTCGTTGCGGTCGACGATGAGATCAGTGGCCGTTTTCTGCGGCGCATCCTGACCCACGAAGGGCACGTTCCGGCATTCGTGTCCGCGAGCGATACAGCATTTATTACCTGCTCGGAGCAGCCACCGGACCTGGTTGTCATCGATCTCGCCGCCCGGAACGCGGGTCTGGCGCTCTGCCGGCGGCTCAAGGACCATCCGGCCACGCGGCTTATCCCGGTGGTCTTCGTCACGTCGCAGGCTGAACACGCCGATCGCCTGGAGGCGATTGACGCCGGCGCCGACGACTTCCTCACTAAACCGTTCGATGCCGCCGAACTTCACGCGCGAATCCGCTCCCTCGTCCGATTGAAACGGTACACCGACGAGCTCGAGTCGGCCGAGACGATCATTCTGGGCCTCGGCGCGACGATTGAGGCTCGCGATCCGTGCACGCGCGGCCACTGCCAGCGGCTCGCCCGATACGCGAGCGCCCTCGGCCGGTCGATCGGCCTCGACACGGACGACATCGGCGCGCTCGAGCGCGGCGGGTTCCTGCACGACATCGGAAAGATCGCCGTACCCGATCGCGTGCTGCTCAAAGGCGGCGCGCTCGATCCGAACGAGTCGCGGGTGATGCGAGAGCATCCGATCGTGGGCGACGCGCTGTGCGCCGGCTTGAGGTCGTTGAAAAACGTCCGGCCGATCGTCCGTCATCACCACGAACGTTTGGACGGCAGCGGCTATCCGGATGGTCTTCGGAGCGGCGCCGTGCCGCTGCTGGCGCAGATCGTCGGGCTCGTGGACGTGTACGACGCGTTGACGAGCGAACGTCCGTACCGACAGCCGTTGTCGCGTCAGCGAGCGTATGAGCTGATCGGAGAAGAGGTGAGATCGGGCTGGCGCGACCGCGTGCTGGTCGACGCCTTCATCGATCTGGTCGTCGAATTTCCGTTATAGAACTTTGCGCAGTTTACGCGTGCGCTCGCGGTACTGGAAGCTCCCGCATCCGGTCGGGCACTCGAAATAATCCCACTGCTCCGTGTGGCGCGCGCTGACGCCGCCAACGTGGCTGCGCTTGTACGTCAGCACCTGATCGCACTGCGGGCACACGAGAATCGGTGGGGTGATCGGCGGTGTCGTCGTGTCGTGCCGCTGATGCGCGCGGCTGAGCACGTGTCGCTTCGTTTCACGCGCCTGGTTCACCAGGCTTTTCGCCCGAGAGATCTGCGTGGCCACGCGCTCGTGAACCGCCGCGCCGCGCGCCTGAAGACCGCGCGAGATCTGCAAGACGCGCGCAACCTCGCTTGCGAGATGCTCGGGAAGGCACGGCTTCACGAGCACCGTGTCGGCGCCGACATCGCGGGCGTGCTGCAGATCCGCGGGATAGGCATCGGCGGTAACCACGACGATCGGAATCTCCCGTGTGGTCGCGTCGCGTCGCAGGAGGCCGCACAGTTCGTAGCCGTTGATTCCCGGGAGCCGCGTTTCTGTGATCACGATGTCGGGTTGGCGCGCAATCGCCTTCGCGAGCGCTTCGCGTCCGTCAGACGCTTCTTCGATTGTCCACGTACCCAGCCGCAGGATCTCCGCATACATCCGTCGCGTGTCGTCGTCGCGATCCACGAGCAACGCCAGCGCGTTGGTCGCGGGGTTTGAGAGCGCGGGAAATGTATTCACTTGCAGCCCAGTCGTACCTCTCTGCACGACGATTGAGTTTGAAGCAGGAGGCCATCGTAACGCACGGCAGTTGACCGTGCAAGGGGCTGGTCCTCACGTGCTGCTTTGTCCCACAGGGTCGACCGTGCGGCCAGCGAGGATGAGGTTGTGAATCGTCTCAGCATCCTGACCGACTGCGGACGCCCGTTCGCGGAAAACGCCAGCGACTCCGCTCTGGCCCCGGCGCTCCGCCTGTTCCGCAAGCTTGTGGAGGAGAGCCACCCGTTCTTCGACAGCGCGCAACGCCGTCCACATCGCGCGATCCACGGAAGCTTCCTGCGCGCGAGCGATCGACTCCTCTGAGTATGCGTGGCCGACGCGGCACCGATAACGGATGCTCGTGCCTTCGTGTATCTCCCAAAGAGCGCCGCTGCAATCGGGGCACGAGATTCCAGCGGGGGGGCCAAGCTCTTCCGAGGCGTGGGCGGCCTGCGGAGAGGGGGCTTCGTCGACCGTTTCGAGGGCTACCTCCGCTGGAAGTGAATCGTTCACTCCGCTGGCCACCAATTCGACGACCAGCGCGCCGACCTGCTCGACTGGAACACAGAAGTCCGCGTTGACGCGCTCGAGCGCGCGCAACGGCATCGACGGGAACGCCGCGTCCTCGGGGTCTTGAACAATCGCCACACCGCCGGCGCTTTTCACCGCAAGCAGTCCCGCGGCGCCGTCGTCGAGCGCACCGCTCAGGACGATGCCGATGACGCGCGGTCCGTAATGGTGAGCTGCCGTGCGGAACAGCGGATCGATCGCGGGACGATGGAGGTTTTCGACCGGGCCCCGGCGTACGGCGATCCGGCCCCGGTGCACGTAGGTCTGCATGCCTGGCGGTGCGACGTACACGCGGCCGCGCCTGATCGGCTCCTGATCGACCGCATGCGCGGCGGGGAGCGGGCCCGCGCGGTTCAAGATCGCGGGCAGGTAGCTCGGCGCGTCGGGGTTGACATGAAGGACGACGAACACAGCCGCAGCCAGGTCCGCCGGCAAGCTGCCGAGCACTTTAGACAGCGCATCGACGCCGCCGCTCGAGGCGCCGATCACTATCACGTCATGATGAGCCATGCCGATCCGCCTGCAAGCTTCGTGCGTATTGACGTGACACAATCGGTGAATGGGCGTAGGCTCGAAGAGCTTTCTGAGCGCTTTGTCCGTGGTTGCCGCGATTTACCACTTGGCCCGCTCTCATTACAGCCATGAGGTGCGCCACTGGACATCGACGATCACGTTTATCGCGCGGCGCTCGGTCGCGAAGCTGAGCGGACGCGCGCGCTCGGACGCGCCGTTCGGGAGCGCGCGCGAATGGCAGTACGGAGCGCCCGCGAAGCGCGTGTACGCAGCGACGAGGCGCGCCGCCGCGCGTCGACAAATATCCAGTCAACCGGCGCTCGTCGACCCGTGATACGGTAATTACACGCCTGCCGCCGGCAGGCGGAGGTGCGAGTGGAACTCCCCGACGTTTCGGCGCTCCCACAGTTCCGTGTAGTGGTTGTCGCCGCGTCGGCAGGCGGGTTGTCTGCGTTGATATCGCTCGTCGGGGCGTTGCCCGCCAGCTTTCCATTACCAATCGCTATCGTGCAGCACATCGATCCCCATCATCGCAGCCTCATCGCAGAAATTCTGGGGCGCCACACGACACTGCGCGTGAAACATGTGTTCGGCCCTGAACGGCTTGCGCCCGGGTGGGTCTATCTCGCGCGCGCGGCGCACCATCTCGAAATCGGGCTCAACGGAACGATCGGACTCACCCGCGCCGAACCGGTACACCACGTCCGCCCCTCTGCCGATCGGCTTTTCGAATCGGCTGCCGCGATGTGCCCTCCGGCGAATCGCGGTCGTGCTCACGGGCACCGGCCGAGATGGAGCCCGCGGCGTGACCGCGATCAAGGCGTCAGGCGGCACGACGATCGCACAGGACGAGAAGAGCTCGGCTTTTTTCGGCATGCCTCAGGCGGCCATCGAGACGGGCGCGATCGATTTCGTGCTTCCGCTCGATCAGATCGCATCGAAGCTCGTCGACTTGTCCAAGAGGGTATGAAGAGCGAGACGACCGATCCCGCATTCGACGCGCTGCTCGCTTACCTGAAACGGACGCGCGGCTTCGAATTCACGGCCTACAAGCCCGTCAGCCTGATGCGTCGTCTGCAACGGCGCATGCGCCTGGTCGGCGTCGACGCCTTCGCCGACTATCAGGATTACCTCGAGGTGCATCCCGAGGAATTCGCGCAGCTCTTCAACGCGCTCCTCATCAACGTCACCGCCTTCTTCCGTGACGAGCCCTCGTGGGCGTACCTGCGCGACGAACTGCTGCCGAAGATCGTCGCCGGCGAAGGCGCGATCCGCGCATGGAGCGCCGGCTGCGCATCGGGCGAAGAAGCGTACAGCATAACGATGCTGCTCGCGGAGCTGCTCGGTCGCGAGCGGCTGCGCGAGCGCGTGAAAGTGTACGCGACGGACCTCGACGAGCACGCGTTGAACCAGGCTCGAAGCGCGAGCTACACGCAGAAGCAGGTCGGCGCAGTGCCACCGGCATTGCTGGAGAAATACTTCGCGCGCGAAGGCGATCGATACGTCTTCGACAAGGAGCTTCGGCGCTCGGTGATTTTCGGCCGTCACGATCTCATTCTCGATGCGCCGATCTCGCGCGCGAACGTCCTGATATGCCGCAATACGCTGATGTACTTCAACACGGAGGCGCAGGGCCGCATCCTCGCCCGGCTGCATTTCGCGCTGGCCGACGACGGCGTGCTGTTCCTGGGGAAGGCGGAGATGCTGCTCACGCATCCGCGAGCTCTTCACGCCGATCGACCTGCGGCGCCGGCTGTTCAGGAAGGTTGTGAAGGAGAGCTGGCGCGACCGGTTCGCGATGATGGGTCAGGCAGGAGGAGAGGAAGAAGGAGTGTCGGCGGTGGTTCAAACAGCGATTTCGAAGAGCGCATTCGAAGCGAGCCCGCACGCGCAGCTGGTGATCGACGAGGCGGGGCTGCTGACCCTCTGCAATGACCGCGCGCGCTCTCTCTTCAACATCGGGCCGGCGGATATCGGCCGGCCGATTCACGACCTGGAGCTCTCGCGTCGGCCGATCGATCTCAGGTCGCTCATTTCGCAGGCGTTCGATCGATCGTCGTCCGGTCGCCGTGCGAGAGATAGCGTTCGAGAACGGCGGCCATGAGCCGAGGTACTTCGACGTGCACGTCGCGCCGCTGCCGGGCAACGACGGGCGCTCCGGCGGCGTCACCGTGTCGTTCACCGACGTGACGCGCGTGCGCGAGCTGCAGAGTCAGCTCGCGCGGTCGAATCAGGACCTCGAAACGGCGTACGAGGAGCTGCAGTCGACGAACGAGGAGCTCGAGACGACGAACGAGGAGCTGCAGTCGACGGTGGAGGAGCTCGAGACGACGAACGAAGAACTGCAATCGACGAACGAAGAGCTCGAGACGATGAACGAGGAGCTGCAGTCGAGCAACGAAGAGCTGCAGACGATGAACGAGGAGCTGCGCGATCGCAGCGACGACCTCAATCGCGCGAACGGCTTCTTCGAATCGATTCTCGACCGGCGTGCGCAGCGGCGTCGTGGTGCTCGATCGCGATCTGCGCGTGATCGCCTGGAACCACCGCGCCGAGGATCTCTGGGGGCTGCGCGCCGACGAAGTGAACGGCCAGAACTTCCTCAACCTCGACATCGGTCTGCCGACCGGTGAGCTGCGCGCGAGCTATTCGCGCGTGTCTGAGCGGCGAGACCGAATATACGGACATCGTCGTGCCGGCGACCAATCGCCGCGGCCGCGCGTGTGTTCTGCCACGTCACCGGTTCGCCGCTCGTCGGCGCGGAGAAAGACATCCGCGGCGTCATCCTGTTGATGGACGAACAGACGAAGCAGGACACAGTAAATCAGTAGCCAGCCCGTTCATCGCTGACGCCCGGGGCACACGCCTTGCACCGCATCAGTGCGGAGGCGCTCATGGCGAAGTACGGAAAGAAGGCGCAGCAGAAGGTCAAGCGCGCGATGCACGAGCGCAAGCGAGGCACCCTCAAGTCGGGCCGCTCGGGCAAGAAAGTCAAGAGCCGCAAGCAGGCGATCGCGATCGGCTTGAGCGAAGCGCGTCGCTCCGGCGGCAAGGTCCCGCGCAAGCGTGGCGGAAGCCGAAAGCGCAAGGGCGGCGGACGCAAACGGAAGAGCCGGTCGTAGCTGAGCGTCACGCAACTCTGGACGCGGCCTTCGAACGGCGGCATACTCGCTGTCATGTCGGGCAGGCGACCGTCCGAATTCGTTTCTCCTCCCTGCCCCCAGTGCCGGTCTCTCACCACGATTCAGGTTGCGGAGCATTTGAACGAGCGCACGTTCTTCTGTGCGGCGTGCGAGCACATATGGTGCGTCGATAGAGGTCGCAGGCAAGCCGGTCCGCTGGCGCTACCCGTCGACATCAAACCCGCATCAGTATCGGACCGTCGTGGACCCGACAGGCCGCGGATCCGCGCAGTCACGGAGCGCGTCCGGGCAACTCTTCGTCGCGCGGCGACGGTGCTCGAAACGAGCCGCGCGCTGCGCCGGTTGTCGCTGCATCGCCGCCAACTGCGGCATCTTGCCCGTCTGGCGCTTCGTCCCCAGTAATCCTCGATATTCCAGGCCTAGAAACTGTTGACCTGTCCGCGGGGGCGGGCGTACCATCATGCGATCCCCTCAGAACAGCCTCGCAGAGGAGCCGTATGACACGCAAGGTTTTGGTCGCAGTGACAGCACTGTCGATCGTCGGAGCGGTAGCAGCGGTCGGCGTCGGCGCTCAGTCCCCGGCGGCGACGCAGCCGTCGCCTACCTTCAGCAGGGACGTCGCTCCCATCCTTTATAAGAACTGCACCAACTGTCATCGTCCCGGCGAGATCGCGCCGATGTCGCTGCTCACATACAGCGACGCACGGCCGTGGGCGAAGTCGATTGCGACACGCGTGGCGCGCGGCACGATGCCGCCATGGCACGCCGATCCGGCGCACGGCGAGTTTCTGAACGATCGCCGCTTGTCGGACGCCGACAAAGACACGATCGCACGGTGGGTCGCGGCGGGCGCTCCTGAAGGCGACGCGAACGATCTGCCGGCGCAGCCGAAGTACGCCGACGGTTGGATGATCGGCCAGCCCGATGCGGTCCTCTCGATGCAGGAAGACTATCCGCTGCCGGCGAGCGGCGAGGTGACGTATCAGTACTTCGAAGTGCCGACAAATTTCACCGAAGACAAGTGGGTGCAGGCGTTCGAAGTGCGTCCCGGCAACCGCGCCGTCGTGCATCACGTGATTGTGTACACGCGGCCGCCCGCGCAGCCGCGCCCGGCGCAGACTGCGCAGTCGACGCCAGCCGCGCAGCCGGCGCCGCGGCCCGCTCCGCTCTTCGAGTTCGCGGAGAACATGGAGATTCCGCCGGGACAGACGGGCGGCAAGCAGCTGCCGCCCGAAGAGCGGAAGCCGGCGGGACCAAACGATCGGCCGATGCCGCGCACGCTCGGCCCATCGGTCGGCGCGTACGTCCCGGGCATGCCGCTGCGCGTTTACCCGGAAGGCACCGCGACGCGTCTCCGCGCCGGATCGACGCTCGTGTTTCAGATGCACTACACGCCGACCGGCAAGGCGACGAGCGATCGCACGAGCATCGGGTTGATCTTCGCGAAGGCGCCGCCGAAGATCGAGCTTCGCGGAACGGTGCTCGCCAACGGGGCGCTGCACATTCCGGCGGGCGCGGCGGATCAGCGCGTCGACGCGGAGATGACGATCAATCAGAACGTCATGCTCTGGAGCGTGCTGCCGCACACGCACGTGCGCGGCAAGCGCTGGGAGTACCAGGCGATTTATCCGGACGGCCGCACGGAGACGATCCTTTCGGTGCCGAAGTACGACTTCGAATGGCAGACCGACTACATCTATAAAGAGCCGTTGAAGCTGCCGAAAGGCACGAAGATCCACGCGACCGCGTGGTACGACAACTCGACGAACAACCCGTCGAATCCCGATCCCACCAAAGACGTGTGGTGGGGCGACCAGACCTGGGAAGAGATGATGTTCAGCGGGCTGACCTATAGTCTGGATCCGCCGCCCACGCCGACTGCGCAAAATAAGTAGGAAGCGTGCCCGGCCGCATTGCCGCCGCGTTGCTGTTGCTCGTCGCGGCGAGCTCAATCGCTGCGGACCCGCGCGCGTTCACCGTCGGCGTTCTCCGTCGGGACGGCGTGGTCATTCCGTTCGCCGGCTTCGACGGCAAGCACTGGCATTCGATCTGGATTGACGCAGTACCGGACGTCGAAGTCCCGATCGACCTGCGCAATGTCCCGAAGAAGTGGTGGGGACCGGCCGGCCCGCTCGACACGTGGCAGGCAATCACCGCGGCGGCCGACCCGCTCACGCTTCGTGTGCGCCAGCCGGACCTAATTGCCGCGCGATGTCTTCGACAGGTCGGGCTGCGGACCGACTATCGGCCGCCCGAGCCGCTGCTGCCGACGACCGAAGGACCCTTATCCAAAAGACGGTCTCGCCGTCGCGCCGCCGCAGAAGGTCGCCCGCATCGAGATACTCGGCGCGGCCTCGCCCGAGTGGACAGCATTCCGCCCGCTCGTTACCGACGGCTTCAACAAGACGGAACGATCGATTGCAGCCGAAAGCGGCCACCCCGTCATCACCGCGAAAGAGCGCGAGGCCACGAGTCCCAACATCGAAGCGATCTATGCCTACGGCAACGATCCTCGAACGTATTACGTCGAGGCGGCTCGCGAGTACTGGTCTGATCCGAAAACAAACGAGTGCCGCGCCGTCGCGTTCGGTCACGTCTGGTTGTCGCGCGAAGCCGGTGCCGTGAAGCTGCTGCGCGCAACCATCGATGTCATGAGGTGCGATCGCGACGAGGCGCCTTACATGCTGCCGCTCGGCGTGATCGCCGCTCCTGGACATGTGTTCTGGATCGCGCAAATCGCCAGATGGAACTCGGAGCGCTACGATGTTATCGAGATAACACCGGCGGGCGCCGTCGTCTTAGCCGGACGATTTGGAGGCGGATGTTGAGAACCGACCAGCGAAACCGACGCCCGCGGACGTACGCGCGAACCATCGTTTCGGTCGTCACCGCATCGGCGGCCGCCTTGTGCCTGTGGTCCGTTGCGCCGCGCGCGGCGCAGAAACCATCCGAGCCGCTCTGGGACACCGGCACGTTTTCGATCCTCGGCTACGATCCTGAAACGGGCGAAGTGGGCGGCGCGGTGCAGTCACGCGTGTTCTCGGCCGGCAACGGCGTGCTGTGGGCCGACGCCGGCGTCGGCATCGCAGCGACGCAGGCGATTGTCGACGTGAGCTACGGCGCGAAGGCGCTCGAGTTCCTGCGGCAAGGCGCCGCGCCGGCCGACGTGATCAAACGCGTCCTGGATCAGGATCCCGATCCGCTGCCGGAGCAGTGGACCAAGCAGGGGCGTCAGTTCGCCGTCATGAACCTGAAAGGCGAATACGCGGCCTACACCGGACCGAAGGCCACGGAGTGGGCCGGCAACAAGGGCGGCAAGTACTGCACGGCGCAAGGGAACATCCTCGCCGGGCCGCAGGTGGTCGACAACATGGTCGCGAACTTCGAGAAGACCACCGGCCACTTGTCGCAGCGGCTCGTCGCCGCGCTCGAGGGCGGACAGGCCGGCGGCGGCGACAAACGCGGACAGCAGTCCGCGGCGCTCATCATCGTCAGGAAGGGCTGCGGCGTCTGGTTGAACAACGACACGGTGCTGCGGCTGCAGGTCGACGACAACCCCGAGCCGATCAAGGAAATGCGCCGGTTGGTCGATCTGTGGAATCAGCGGCGTCCGCGCGCGGTCACGCCCGGCGCGACGTGTAAGTAATCAGCTATCCACCACGGAGGACGCGGAGGAAACGGAGCATTTCGTTCGAAGCGGAGGACGCCTCCGTTCCTCCGTGTCCTCCGTGGTGGAGATTTTCTATCTTTCGATGAAGGCCTGATGCAGAAGCCGCACTGCATCATCGAGCCGCGGTCGCGCGATCATCCACGTGATGCGGAACGACGAGGTCGCGACGCCGGCAGATGCGATGTCCGCTGCGACCAGCGCTTCGGTGCCGCGGCGGACATTGGCGAACGACGCGTTGATGCCTGTGCCGACGACGCTCACAGCGCCCAGATCGTCGACGATGCGCACGTGATTGCCGAACCGGCTGCTGAGCGACTCGCGCAGCCGCGCTTCAGCATGAAGGTTCTCGCGAGACACGACGAGCGTCAGCCGGTCTCCGCGCTGGTGAAGCTGTTTGCCGGAGACGCCGTGCCCATCCAGGAACTCGAGCACCTGTAGCGCGAAGGCTTCAGCCGAGCGGAGCCCCTCAGCCGAACCGAGACCTTCGCTCGATTCCAGCTCGAACAGCAACACGTCGCGCTCGCTTGCGACGCCGACGACTGTTCCCGGCATTCGCGGCAGAGACTGCCGGACGACAGTTCCATCGGCTGACGGGTCCGCGCCGGGAAGCGCCGACTTCGTCGCCGCGCGCGTAAATCGCGATCCCCTTATCTTTCGCGAAGGCGACCGCCTCCGCGTTCAGCACTTTCGCGCCGGATTCAGCGAGCTCCTGCGTCTCTTCGTACGACAGCGTGCCGATCCGGCGTGCAGCCGGCACGACGCGCGGGTCGGCGGTGTAGACGCCGTCCACGTCCGAACATATCTCGCAGTACTCGGCGCCGAGCGCCGCCGCCATCGCGACCGCGGTCGTGTCGCTCCCGCCGCGGCCGAGCGTCGTCACTTCCCGGCGGTACGACACGCCCTGATAGCCCGCGATGACCACAATCTTCCCGCGCGCGAGCTCGTCCTGAATACGGAACGGCCGCACCTCGATGATGCGCGCGTCGACGTGGCGATCGTTCGTGATGATGCCGGACTGGCTGCCGGTGAAGCTGATGGCGTCGCCTCCGAGCTCGCGGATCGCCATCGACAGGAGCGCCATCGAGATGCGCTCGCCGGCCGTCAGCAGCATGTCCAGCTCGCGGCGATCGGGGTTGGCCGACACCTGCTTCGCGAGCGCGAGGAGGTCGTCCGTCGTGTCGCCCATCGCCGACACGACCACGACGACATCATGGCCCGCCTCGCGCGTGCGCATTACCCGCGCGGCGACCTGCTTCAGCCGCGCGACATCGGCGACGCTGGAACCACCATATTTCTGGACGATGATCGGCATTTTCTTACTTGTGCGCGGGGCCCCACCCCCGCGCACCTGTCGCGGCTCGCCATCGCTCGCCGCGGTTATTCGTCATGACTATCCGCTCAGTCAAGGCAGACGAGGGCTTTTTCGCTTGATTCCTGCGACTCAGCATTTCGTGTTCTTCGTGCGACTTCGTGGCTTCGTGATGAGAAACGCGCTACGAAAATTCTGCCAGCACCGGCGCGTGATCGCTCGTGCCGATTTCCTTCTGCACGGGGCACGACACCGCGAGCCGGGCGAGCGGCTCGCTCGCCAGCACGTAATCGAGGCGCCACCCGATGTTGCGCTCCCGCATGTTGCGCCACGGCGCCCACCATGTGAAGAGGCCGTCGTTCTCCGGGTCGAGGGCGCGGCCCGACATCGACGAGCCCGCGGCCGACGATGCGCTCGATCAACGCGCGCTCCTCCGGGAGCTGTCCGATCGCCCGCGGCTTCCGTTCCTTCGGGTGAACGTCGCGATCGGTCCGCGCCACGTTGAGGTCGCCGCAGATTACGAGGCGGCGCGACGTCGACTCATACGATCGCGCGTACTCGTCCATCGATTCCAGAAACCGCATCTTGGCGGGAAAGTCCTTGCCGCCGTTCGGCACGTAGACGGATGCGACCGTCAGGTCGCCCTGCGCCGTCGCGCACGTCGACCGTGACGATCCGGTTCTCGTAGTCGAAGGCTGGGTGAGAGAAGAGCGGGCCGGTCGGGCGCCGCGGCTTTGCTTACGTGAAGGCCGACGCCGGAGTACCCCTTGCCGCCGTGCCAGTAGCACCAGTAGCCCTCCATCTCGCAAAGGGCCGCCGGCACTTGATCGGAGCTGGCTTTGATCTCCTGCAGGCAGACGACGTCTGGGCGCTCGCGCTCGATCCAATCCTGGACTTGCGCCTGTCGCGCCCGGATGCCGTTGACGTTCCAGGTGCCGATCTTCAGGCGCTAGAACCTGGCGTGCGCCGCCTGACGCTCGGCCGCCGGCACCGCCATGATGTCGGCGTGCGAGGCGACGTGGGCTTTGACGATTTCCTCGGCCTTCGCGATTGTGTCGGCATCGCCGTTGCGATAGATGGCGTTGGCTTCGATCAGATCCTTCTGGTGCGACGGCGTCGCATCGATGCTCTCGTAAATCGCGGCGACGGGACATGCCGGCACACAGGCGCCGCAGTCGATGCACTCCTCGGGATGGATGTACAGCATCGTCGTTATCGCGAACTCGGGCTCGTCTTTGCGCGGGTGGATGCAGTCCACCGGGCAGACGTCCACGCAGGCAGTATCTTTCGTTTCAATGCAGGGGTCGGTAATGATGAACGGCATCGGTCCTCCGAGGACGAAATATTAGTCGAAAACCTCAAGATTGCGCCAGTCCACGGCCCGCCGCACCTCGTCGACGACCGTGCCGACCTCCGCGTCCGTGATCTCGCCGCAGAGCGGCAGCGACAGGATCTCCGACGCCAGCCGCTCGGTTGCCGGGAATGACGCCGGCGCCTTCAGCAGCGGCTTGAACGCGCCCTGCTGATGGATAGCGATCGGATAGTGGATGCCCACGCCGATGCCGCGCGCCTGCAGTGCGGCCACGATCGCGTCGCGCCGGCCGCTTGGAACGCGGACCACGAACAGGTGGTACGCGTGGCGCGTCGTCCAGCTCGCCATCTCGATGAACGCATCCGCCGGCAGCGTGTCCGCGAGGTCGCGCCGGTACCGTTCCGCGACCTGATTGCGCCGCTCGTTCCAGCGCTCCAGATGCGGCAGCTTCACGTTGAGCACGGCGGCCTGCATCGTGTCCAGCCGCGAGTTGAAACCCATGCGGTCGTGCACGTACTTGACGTGCGATCCCCAGTTCCGCAGCTGTCGTATTTCGTCGGCGAGTCCGTCGTCGTTCGTGGTGATGGCGCCGCCATCGCCGTACGCGCCGAGATTCTTGCCGGGATAGAAACTGAAGCCAGCCGCAATCCCAAGCGATCCGCACTGGCGGCCTCGATACGCCGCGCCGTGCGCTTGCGCCGCGTCCTCGATGACGTGGAGGTGGTGCTGGCGCGCGACGGCGAAGAGCGGATCCAAATCCGCAGGCTGGCCGTAGAGATGGACCGGCAGCAGCGCCTTCGTCCGCGGCGTAACGGCGCGCGCGACGGCGGCAGCGTCGATCGTCGCCGTCCGCTCGTCGCAGTCGACGAGGATCGGGTCGGCGCCGCAGCACCACACCGCCTGGGCGGTCGCGATGAACGTATTGGCGGGCAGGATGACTTCGTCGCCAGGCCCGATGCCGAGCGCACGGAGAATCAGATGCAAAGCGTCGGTGCCGCTGGCGACGCCGATGCAATGGCGCGCGTCCACGTACTCCGCGAACGATTGTTCGAAAGCGCCGACCGCTCGCCCGAGAACGAAATCGCCGCGCGTGCACACGTCGGCGATCGCCGCGTCGATCGAGCCTGCGAGCGATTGGTACTGACGGTTCAAGTTGACGAGTGGAATCATGCGGTCGCTTTGGCGGGAACGCCCATCACGGTCGCGCCCGACGGGACGTCGCGCGTGACGACGGCGCCGGCGCCGATCCGGGCGCCCTCGCCGATCGTGACGCCGCACATCACGACGGCGCCGGAGCCGATCGACGCGCGTGCCTTCACGACCGTCGGTTCGAGCGTCCACGCGCCGGTGCGCGCGCCTTCTGCCGACGGGTGCCGGTCGTTGATGAACGTCACGTTGTGCCCGACGAACACATCGTCTTCGATGCGGACGCCTGAGCAGATGAACGTGTGGCTCTGGATGCGGACGCGGCGTCCGATCACGACGTCGCGCTGGATCTCGACGAAGGTGCCGATGCGGCTCTCGTCTCCAATCGCGCAGCCGTACAGATTGACGAATTCGAAGATCGCCACATCGCGACCGAGACGCACATCGTCGGCGATGTTGACGAAGCGGCGGCCCGGGATGTCGATCACGCGCCGACTTCCACCGGCACGGCCACGCGGCGTCCCGCGCCTTCGAGCGATTCGCGGATCGCTTCGAGGCATGCCACCAGCCGCACGCCGGCGTCGCCTTCGGTCGGCGTCCGTTCTCCCGTACTGAGGCGGCGGATGAACGCGTCGGCCTGCGTCTTCAGCGGCTCCTGCGACGTGATCCGCGGCACGACGATGTCGCCGTCGCGGAGTCGCAACTGGAACTCGCCGAAGGAGTCGTAGTACGGCTCCTCCATCAAACCTTTGTCGTACACGCGCACCGGTTCGCCCGGCTGCATGTCGTCCCAGACGACCATCCGCTGCGTGCCGACGACCGTAATTTCGCGGACCTTCTGCGGGTTCAACCAGCTCACGTGGACGTGCGCGAGCGCCGTCGTCGCCGTACTCGAGCGTGATGAACGCCACGTCTTCGCGATCGGTGCCGAGCAGGCGGCCGCCGGATGCCGACACCCAATTGGGCGAGCGGCCGAACAGGTAATCGAAAATCGTCAGCTCGTGAGTGGCCAGATCCTCGACGACGTTGACGTCCTGGCGGATGGGACCGAGGTTGGTTCTCGTCGCATGGACGTATTGCACGGCGCCAAAATCGCCGCGGGCGAGCCGTTCCTTCAGGTAGCGGATGCCGGCGTTGTAGATGAAGACGTGGCCGTGCATCAGCACGCGGCCGGCACTCGTCGCGGCCGAGAGCAGCGCGCGTGCGTCGGCGAGCGAGGTGCACATCGGCTTTTCGAGCAGCACGTGCTTGCCCGCCTCGAGCGCGAGCGTCGCGAGCTGGACGTGGGTGCGCGCCGGCGTCGCGATCACGACGGCGTCGACGTCGCTGCGCCGCACGAGCTCTTCGGCCGACGCGACGAGCTCGACGTCGCGATAGAGATTCGCCACGTAGCGCCGGCGATCGGCGGACGGGATCTGCGGCGACCACCATGCGCGCGCCGGCGGTCTGGCTGAACACACGCACGTGGTTCGGGCCCCAGTGGCCGAGGCCGACCACGCCGATGCCGATGGGTTTGGACAAGACCTTCAAATTATAATCACGATATGAGCGAACGACGCGGCCCCGAGCCACCCGACATCAGCGAGAAGGGCGGCATGAAGAACGGCCAGCCGCAGCGTTCAGACGAGCGGCTGTTCATGCAGCTGCTCGCCTTCGGCGGCTGCGCCGACGCGCTGCCGCTCGCCGATGCGCTGGCGCGCGCCAAAATCGCCGGCGCGCTGTATGAAGACGTGAACGATCCGCGCGGCGTCGCGCTCGTGACGTTCAGTGAAACGCCCGCGTATTTCATCGACCGCGTCCGGCCGCTGCTGAACGAGCCGCCTTTCGAAGCGCTGTCGCAAAAGCCCGAGTACACGATGCTGGGGCGCACGTACTCGATCGGCTACGAGCCGGATCTCGTCGACGTCCTGCTGCACAGGCCCCGCCGAACCATCCTGAACCCGAGTGGAAGTGGGCGGTCTGGTATCCGCTGCGCCGCAGCGGACGCTTCGCGCAGCTCCCCGCGGAGGAGCAGCGTGTGATTCTGGCCGAGCACGGCACAATCGGCATGTCCTATGGTGCCGCCGACTACGCGCACGACATCCGTCTCGCGTGCCACGGACTCGACAAACACGACAACGATTTCATCGTCGGCCTGCTCGGCAAAGAGCTGTATCCGCTGTCCGTCGGTCGTGCAGAGCATGAGAAAGACGCAGCAGACGGCGCTGTATCTCGAGCGGCTCGGCCCGTTTTTCGTCGGACGCGCCGTATGGCAGAGCGCGGACTAGAAGGATCCACGTAGCGCAGGTCTTTAGACCTGCGGCGACAGGCAGGACTGAAGTCCTGCGCTACACAGGCAGGATCGAGGTCCTGCGCTACGTCAGGTTGGATGACGGCCGTCGCGGCAAACGTCGGCGGCTTCCGATGCTTGGTCGCCTGCTCGTACGCGTAGGCCAGCTTGATCAGCGTCGGCTCGCTCCACGCGCGGCCGATGAATGAAATGCCGACAGGCAGCCCGCGGAAATAGCCTGCCGGGACCGTGACGTGCGGGTATCCTGCCACGGCCGCGACGGTGGACGGGCTCGCCGCGTTCGCAGTGCCGCCGTCGCCGTTCACAAGATCGATGAGCGACGCCGGTCCGCCGGTCGGCGCGACGAGCGCGTCGAGTTTGTATTTCGCCATCACCGCGTCGATCCCGAGCGCGCGCGACATCTGATGGTTCTTCGCCAGCTCAGTCCGATACTTCGCTTCGCTCGAGCGGCCCCTTTTTCTCAGCCATCAGCATGATCTCCTGGCCGAAATAGGGGAGCTCCTGATCGCGATGCGCCGTGTTGAACGCGATCACGTCCTTCAATGAGTGCACCGGCGCCGCCGCGCCGAGCGCCGCAAGGTATTTGTTCAGGTCGGCTTTGAATTCGTAGACGAGCACGTCGAATTCGCTGTCGTCGAACTTCCCGAGCGTGGGGATGTTCGCCGGGTCGACGATGATCGCGCCCTGCTTCTTCATGTCGGCGATCGCCGTCTCCGCGATCGCATCCGCCGCGACGCTGTAACCGAACAGCCGGTTTCGCACGACGCCGATGCGGGCGCCTTTCAGGCCGCCGCTATCGAGAGAGGCGGCGTAGTCGCGGCGTCCCTTCACGTTGCTGGCCTTCGTCGCCGGATCCGTCGGGATCCGTCCCCGCGAGTACGCCAAGCAGCGTGGCAGCGTCGGCGACGGTCCGCGCCATCGGACCAGCCGTGTCCTGACTGTGGGCGATCGGAACGATCCCGCTGCGGCTCAGAAGACCGAGTGTCGGCTTGATGCCGACGAGCGAGCTGTTGCTCGAGGGCGACACGATCGATCCGTCCGTTTCGGTACCGATCGCGATCGCGGCAAGATTGGCGGCGACCGCGACCCCGGATCCCGAACTCGATCCCGACGGAGTCCGATCGAGCGCATACGCGTTCTTCGCCTGGCCCCCTCGTCCGCTCCAGCCGCTCGATGAGTGCGTCGATCGAAAATTGGCCCACTCGCTCAGGTTCGTTTTGCCGAGGATGACCGCACCGGCCTGACGCAGCCGCTCGACGATGAAGGCGTCCTTCGGGGCCGGCGCTCCCGCCAATGCGGCCGATCCAGCCGTCGTCATCATTCGGTCGGCGGTGGCGATGTTGTCTTTCAGCAGAATCGGGATGCCGTGCATCGGCCCGCGGACGCTGCCGCTCTTGCGCTCCGCGTCGAGCCGGTCCGCAATCTGCAGCGCGTCCGGATTCACCTCGATGATGCTGTGAAGCGCGGGCCCGGTTTTGTCGATCGCGTCGATGCGCGCCAGGTATTTCTCCGCGATCGACCGCGCGGTGTCGCGGCCTGAGGTCATTCGCTGCTGCAGCTCGGCGATCGTCGTCTCTTCGAGATCGAACGCCGGGCGTGCGGGCGCCTGCGCGGTGAGTGTCGCGGCGATAAAGGCGCCGAATGCAACCGATGCAGATACGGCGACGAATCGATATTCACAATGCATGGTGGTTATCTTAAGTGGGTTTCACAAAAGCTCACCACTGAGGACACCGAGGAAAGGAGGGTCACGAGGGAACGACGAGCATCCGAACAATTTCAGAGAGAGCCGTTGTTCGGATGCTCGCTCGTCGGGCGGGCGCCGCCTTTCGGCGGCGGTCGAACGATTGGCCTCCGTTCCACCGTGTCCTCCGTGGTGCGGCTTTCGTCGACTCGGCCAGCTTTCGTCGTTCTGGGTACCGCTGCTCATGACCGACTCGATGCAGGTCTTCTGATCGCAGAGGCTCCTCAACGACGCTCTTCATTCATCGTTCCGCGATGAGATGATCGCCGCCCACACGAGCGCGGCCATCATCACGACGACGCCGATGATATGCGTCGTCCAGGCGATTTGATGATCGCGGTGGAGGAGGCCGGTGAGCTGGAGGATGTGTTCCCAGTCGTGCCCTTCCACTTCGGCCCCGGTGTGACCGCCGAGAAGGATCAGCGTCAGCGACCGCGCGTCGTTGATGTACACGGCGACGTCGAGCAGATTCTCGCCCGCCCACCACGCCATCACCGCCGCGCCGAACGGATTGGGGCTGGTCGTCAGAAATGCGATGCCACAGACAATCGGAATCAGCACTTGCGTGGCGCTGCCGCCGAGCGACGTCATCAGATCGCCGAACGGCGAGAACAGAATGTGACCGGCTTCATGGAACGGAATGCTGACGACATGCAGAAACGACGAGCCAATCACATCCTGTCGCATTGGCCGCGCTACGAACTCGACGGTCCACCACGACAGGAGCGCCACAAGCGCCAGCCGGCCGATGCGGGTCATCAGGTGCCCAGATGATAGCGCGGCACGGTTCATGAACTCGTGGCCGGCATGCAACCTGAACGCGTCGCCTACGGTGTCTATCGACTACGCACGCTGATGGTGAATGTGTACTTCGTCACCGGAAGCGAGGAGCTTCGCAGCCCGTGGACGCTCATCGATACGGGCCTCCCCGGCTACAGCGGCGCCATCCGTCGCGCGGCGGAGCGCACGTTCGGACGGCCGCCGTCGCAGATTCTCCTCACACATGGGCATTTCGACCACGTCGGCGGGCTGCCCACGCTGGCCGACCGATGGGGTGTACCGGTTTACGCGCATCCGCTCGAGATGCCGTATCTCACCGGCCGGTCGAAGTATCCGCCCGCCCGACCCGATGGCGGGCGGCGGAGCGCTGGCATGGACGTCGGCAGTCGATCCGCGAGGGCCAATCGACCTCGGCTCGCGCGTTCGAATTCTGCCGCGAAGGCGGCGCCGTGCCGGGCTTGCCCGACTGGCAATGGCTGCGCACGCCGGGCCACACACCGGGTCACGTATCGCTGTACCGCGAGGGCGACGGGACGCTGATCGCGGGCGACGCGGTCGTGACGACGAAACAGGAGTCGCTGCTGAACGTGATCGCGCAGCGTGAAACGGTCTGGAGGCCGCCCGCGTACTTCACGCCGGATTGGAGTGCCGCACGCCGATCGGTGCAGACGATCGCGGCGCTGAACCCCGAAGTGCTCGCGACCGGACATGGCCGCGTGCTTCGAGGCGAATCGATGCGCCGGGCGCTGCGGAATCTGGCGAACCGATTCGACGAAGCGATGCCGAGTAGTGGCCGCTACGTGCCCTACCCGGCGGTCTTCGACGAAACCGGCGTCGTGCACGTACCGCCGCGCGTCCACATGACGCCCGGTGCGCGAATGTTGCTGGGCGCCGGCGCGCTCGCGGCGGGGCTCACGATGATCGCCGCTCGGCGGCGAGCCGCCGCGTCTCGAGCGCTTCGCTGACGCGAACGTCGAATGGCGCGGCGTCAGTGATGCGCGTGACGTCAGCGGGCAGCGCGGTCATCGCGCGGCGGCGGCGCGCGCGGATGTCGCCGAGCGTCTCGCGCGGGCAGACGCGTTTTCCTTTTTCCACGACCTGACGGAGCAGGGCGCCGGATTCTGCCGGCCCTGGCTCCTGGCACCCGGCAATCACGTCCCAGGACGCAGTCGCGCCTTTCATGCAGCGCCACACCTGTTTCGCGCCCGGCCATGTGTGCTTGCCAGGGCTCAACTTCACGACGTCGACGAGGTGCCCATCGCGTTCGAGTTCAACCAACTTGTACACCGCGGACAACGATGGCGCATCGCTCACCGTTGTCAACGCCGTGCCGACGCCGAATCCATCGATCGCCGCGCCCGCGGCGATGAGTCTCGCGATCTCATACTCGTCGAGATCGCCCGTCGCGAAAATCCGCGTCGTCGCCAAGCCTGCGTCGTCCAGGATATTGCGCACCTCGCGACTCAGGCTGATGAGGTCGCCGCTGTCGAGTCGCACGACGGGCGGCTCCAGACCCGACTGAGCGAGCGCGCGCGCAGCATTCAGCGTGTCGTACGTGTCGAGGAGATACACGGCCGACTCCTTGAAAGTACGGCTGAATTCGCTGAACGCTGCTCTTTCCGTCGGAAACGACTGCACCCAGGCATGCGCCATCGTGCCTGATGTCGGGATGTCGAACCGGCGCGCCGCCGCGACGAACGAGGTGCCGTCACAGCCGCCGATATACGCCGCGCGCGCGGCGTCCAACGCGCCGCCAAGTCCGTGCGCGCGTCGAGCGCCGAACTCAATCACCGGACGCCCGGCCGCGGCGTCGACGAGCCGCGCGGCCTTCGTCGCCACCGAGGTCTGAAAGGAGATGATCGCGAGCAGCGCGGTTTCGAGGAGCTGCGCGTCTGGGAGGGAGGCGGTGACGCGAAGGAGCGGCTCGTTTGCGAAGACGACCGTCCCCTCCGGTACAGCCCAGACGTCGCCCGTGAATGAGAACCGCGCCAGGTACTCGTCGAAGAAATCCGGCGGCACGTTGGCGAACTGCGGCAGATGGCGCAACCACATGCGGTCGTCCTCCGAAAAATTGAGTCCTTCGAGGTGAGCCAGCGCCGTCTCGAGTCCGGCAGCGATGAGGTAGCCGCGCGACGAAGGCAGCCGGCGGACGAACAGCTCGAAGGTTGCGGCACGGGTCAGCCCTGCGCGCCAGTAGCCCGCCGCCATCGTCAGCTCGTAGAGGTCCGTATCGAGTCCGCTGTTCACACCGTTCTCAGGCGCAAATCGTGCACCACGTCATGGTCGGGATGGTACATCCGACGAGCTGGAGCGCTCTCGTCGACGCACTGTTTGCCGATGCGTGGAACCCCGCACTCGGACGTTTTCGGCTGCCGTATGCATTCCGCGGTCAGCCCACAGTGACCGAGGACCTGTCGAGCGGGCTGGTCCGACTGGCGGCAGGACGCGGCAACGTCGAGCGGCTGGAATTGCACCTGCTCCGGAATTTCCGGAAATACGCGTACGGCCAGAGCGGTGCCGATTCGATCTGGCATTGGCTGGCGCTCGGACAGCATCGAGGTCTGCCGACGCGCCTGCTCGACTGGACATACTCGCCGTTTGTCGCGCTGCATTTCGCGACGTCGGACCTGGCCTCGATGGACCGCGACGGCGTCGTATGGGCAATCAATTTCGTCAAGGCGAACCGCTCGCTGCCGCGTCGGCTTGGCCGCATCCTTCGCGCCGAAGGATCGGACACGGCTACCGTTGACATGCTCAATCGGTTGGGCAGCCTGCGCGCGTTCGACCGTTTGTCTCGCCGGCCCTTCGTCGTTTTTCTCGAGCCGCCATCGCTCGATCCGCGGATCGTCAACCAGTTCGCGCTGTTCTCGTTGATGTCGAGCCCGCGCGCCACGCTCGACACCTGGCTCGCAAGACACGCGGTCGCGAGGCGCGTTCTGGTCCCCGCGGCGCTCAAATGGGAGATCCGCGACAAGCTCGATCAGCTGAACATCAACGAGCGCGTGCTATTTCCTGGGCTGGATGGATTGAGTCGGTGGCTCGCGCGATACTACTGGCCGAAGCCCGCGCAAAAAGCTCTAACATCGAGGACACGGAGGAAATCAGCGAGGACAGGGCAACAAATGAAATAACCGCGTTCCTCCGTTCGGTTCCGTGTCCTCCGTGGTGTAGATTTTCGTCGTTAGCGGTGCTGCTTTTCGTGCTGGAGATTATCGATCGCGGTCCTCACAAAGTTCTCGATGTCATTCGCCGGCCGCGCGCCCGCAGCGCGCGTCACTTCGCGACCGTTCGCAAACACAGCGAGAGTGGGGATGGAGCGGATCCCGAACCGCTCGCCGAGGTCGGACAACGCGTCGGTGTTGACCTTCGCGACGAGGAAACCGCCCGGCATTTCGCGCCGCAACTTTTTCGAGCTCCGGTGCGACCATCCGGCACGGGCCGCACCACGGCGCCCAGTAATCGACTGCCACCGGAATCGACGCATTCGCAATCAGCCGATCGAAGTCGGCGGTGCTGTCGATGTCGATCGGCACGTTCGGCGCGGTGAGCTCGTGCTTGCAGCGTCCGCAGCGGACCGAGTCGCCAAGGCGCGTGTAGGACAGGCGATTCTTTTGCGCGCATTGCGCGCAGGACACGATGATGCCGCGATCGTCGAACGCAAAGCTTGCCAATTGCCTTACCTCCGTGTCCCCCGTGCCTTCCGTAGTGGCGATTTTGGCGACGGTGATTTCGCGCCTGCGCTCACGAGCCGATCGGCGAGCAGCCCGACGCTCAGCGCGTACGAGCGCGAGCAGTTGTATTCGAGCAGCGCGTCGTAATTCTTCGAAACAAGAAAGTGCCGTGTCGTCCCCGACACGAGCGATGAAGCGGGCATCGTCGAGGGCAGGACGCCGCCGCTCGCCGTGCGCACGCCAAGCTCGTTCCATCGCTTCGCCGGGAGTGCCACCGTCATATCGCGCGTCGCCACACATCCCCCGCTGCGGCGCGCGATGCTGTTCGTGATCTGCCTGGCGGACGCCGCTGAAACGCGGACCTCGCGGCCCCACGACTCGCCGGTGATCCAGCCGTGGCCGAGCAGGTAGTTCGCAATCGACGCGAAAATGTCGGCCGGCGTGGACCAGATATCACGGCGTCCGTCGCCATCGTAATCTTCGGCGAACTCCAGATAGCTCGATGGCATGAACTGCACCTGGCCCATGGCACCGGCCCAGGACCCTTTCAGGTGCGGCAGGTCGATGTCGTCGCGGTTGAGGATCTCGAGCGCGTTGAAGAGCTCGCCTCGAAAGAGCGTGGCGCGCCGCGCGTCCCACGCGAGCGTGGCGAGCGCCGCCACGATCGGCCGCGTGCCCGTGAACCCGCCGTAGTGCGTCTCCATTCCCCAGATGGCGACGATGATCCGGGGGTCGACGCCGTACGCGTGTCCGATTTCATCGAGCAGCGGCTTGTGAGCGGCGAAGCGCTCGCGGCCGTCCCCGATAAGCTTTGGCTTCAGAATGCGCGCGATGTACTTCTCGAGCGACAACACCGTCTCGGCTTGCGCGCGATCGCGTTCGATCACGACCGGCAGCGGCTCGTCGATGTTCGCCAGCGCCTCGTCGACGATCTCCTGACGGATGCCACGCGCCAACGCGTCCGCTCGGACCGCCGAGAGAAAATCCGCGAACGACGGCCTCGTCGTCCCCTGGGGCTCCTGCGGTGCCGTCAGCGACAGGGCGCAAACCAGGGCCAGAATCACCCGACCAGTCTACAACCGCTTTCAATACGGTCAGGAAAGCCGCTTAAGCGCACGTAAGGCGCCCCGCGGGATCGTCTGCCGGGTGCGCCAAAACGCCTTCCATGGGTCCGACTTTAATTTGGCGAGCCGCTGGGGCACTGTGCGGATCGTGAACCGATCGGGAGTACGCGCGGCCGAGAGCTCGCTCCAGGCGATCGGCACTGAAACCGTGGCGTCTGGCCGCGCTCGCGTCGAATACGCGGCGATCGATGTGTTCGTCCGGTTGTTGCGCAGATAGTCCACGAGAATCTTCTGTTCCCGTCCGAGCTTTGCGAAATGGGCCGTGAACATATCGGGCACGCGGCGAACGAGGGTGTCGGCGATCGCTCGCGCGAATTCCAGGCACTCGTCCCACCCGGCTTTCGGACGCAGGGGCACGACGACGTGCAATCCGCGGCCGCCGGTAGTTTTTGCAAAGCTGTCGAGATCGATGGCTTGGAGCAGCCGGCGGACAAGCCGCGCCGCTTCGACAACCGACGGCCAGCGGACTTCTGAGCCCGGATCGAGATCGATCACGAGACGATCGGGCAGCTCGACCGTCGCGAACCGCGAGTTCCACGTGTGAACTTCGAGGACGTTCATCTGCACGAGGCCGACGAGCGACGCGAGATCGTCCGCGATCAGATACTCGCCGAGTTTCGTTTTTTCGCGGATACGTACGCGGCGCAGCCGGAACGGCGTCCACACTTTCGAGTGCTTGAGATAGAAGCAGTCGACACCCTTTACTGCGCCCGTCTCGCGAACGCCGTTCGGGCAGCGCACGAGCGTGAGCGGTCGATCGACGACGTGCGGAAGGACCCAGTCGGCGATCGACTCGTAGTAGCGGGCGAGGTCGAGCTTCGTCGCGCCCGGCCGCGCCAAAGAGGATGCGATCGGAATGTGACAAGCCGACTCCGGCAACGACAGGGCGCACTTCCATCTTTCAGCTCGTTGTAGCGCGAGGCTTTAGCCGAGCGAAGACGGCGTCGCTATGCGGGCGCTGTTCAGCTGCTCGCCGAGTGCAGCGCTGAGCGCCGTCAGTGGGCGGCGACGGGGCCGCCGCCGCGGCGCGGCCGTTTCATCAGCAGAATGAGCGGCACCAGCGCGATGAACAGGAATCCCAGGAGCTGAAAGATTCCGACGAACGACACCATCGTCGCCTGCTGCTGCACCATGCCGAACATCGCCGCGTAGGCGCGATTGGTGGCGGTGTACGGATCGGCGCCGGCCGCGATGAACCCGGCGCGCACCTGCGCGAACGTTGCCCTCGATGCGTGATCGTACAGCGTCACGTTCGACCCGAGCATCGACGTCGTCGCCTGCTGCGTCCGCGAGAGCATCGTGCCGGTTGTCGCGATCCCGACGCTGCCGCCGATGTTGCGCATCAGATTGAAGAGGCTCGTCGCGTTGCCCATGCGCTCGCGCGGAATCGGATCCATCGCGACGGTCGTCAGCGGCACGAAGAGGAGCGACATGCCGACGCCCTGAATGAGCTGCGGCCAGAAAATATCCCAGTAGCCTGCCTGCAGGTTCAGCTCCGACAACCAGATGAGCGTCACGCCGCCGACGATGAGACCGCTCGTCAGGAGCTTGCGTGCGTCGAACTTGCCGGTCATCAGGCCGGTGAGCGGCATCATGAAGAATGAGCCGATACCGCGCGGCGCCATCGCGATGCCAGCCTGGAGCGGCGGATATCCGAGCAGCGTCTGCAGCATGATCGGCAGCAGCACCATGCTGCCGTACAGGACGAAACCGACCACCGTCATCAGGAACACGCCGACCGCGTAGCTCCGCTCCTTGAAGACGCGCAGATCGACCACCGGGTCGTCGGTGGTGAGCTCGTGAATCACGAGCACGATGAGCGTGATCGACGGAGATCGCGGCGAGCGCCGTGATCATGTGCGACGAGAACCAATCCTCTTCCTGACCTTTGTCGAGGACGATCTGCAGCGCGCCGATGCCGACCGCGAGCATGCCGATGCCCCAGTAATCGATCCGGCGATTCTCGCTGCGCAGGTACGGCGGGTCGAAGATGTAGAGCTTCGTCATCACGATCGACGCGATGCCGACCGGGATGTTGATGTAGAACACCCACCGCCAGCTGTAGCTGTCGGTGAGCCAGCCGCCGAGCACCGGTCCCAGAATCGGCGCGACGACGATGCCGAGCCCCCAGAAGCCCATCGCCTTACCGCGATCTTCGGGTTTGAACGCTTCGAGGAGAACGGCTTGCGACAGCGGCTGCAGCGCGCCGCCGGTCGCGCCCTGGAGAATACGGAAGAGCAATCAGCGTGCCGAGCGTCGGCGCCAGACCGCACAGAAAGGACGCGGTCGTGAAGCCCACGACCGACAGCATCAGCAGGTTCTTCCGCCCGAAGCGGCTCGCGAGCCATCCGGTCATCGGCAGGATGATCGCGTTGGCGACCAGATACGAGGTGAGCGCCCACGTCGCCTCGTCAATCGACGCCGACAAACTACCGGCGATGTGCGGCAGCGACACGTTGACCACAGTCGTGTCGAGCACCTCCATGAAGGTGGCGAACATCACGGAGGTCGCGATGATCCAGGGATTGATGTGTTTGTGGTCGTCCATCAGATCAATCTAAGGATCTAAGGATTTTAGGATCTGCAGGATCTTGGGATGGGCGGAAGGTCGCGACTCGATCCGTAGCTCTTAGATCCTTACATCCTTACATCCTTAGATCCTTACATCCTTAAATCCTCGCATCCTTACATCATCTACTTCGTGTAAACCGTCGGTACCACCGACATCCCGGGTCGCAGGAGGTGATCCGGATCCTGTCCCGGTTCGAGGACGATCTTCACCGGGACGCGTTGAACGACTTTGACGTAGTTGCCGGTCGCATTCTCCGGCGGCAGCATGCTGAACCGTGCGCCGGTTGCGGCGGCGATGCTGTCGACATGCGCCTGGAATTCTTTTCCGCCGTACGCATCCACTTTGACGACGGCCTTCTGGCCCGACTTCATGTTCGTGAGCTGCGTTTCCTTGAAGTTGGCGGTGACCCAGACGTTTTCGAGCGGGATCAGCGCGAGAAGCGGCTGGCCGGCCTGGACGATTTGCCCGACCTCGACCGTCTTGCGCGACACGATCCCCGCGACGGGCGCCTTTACCGTCGTGTACTGCAGATTCAGTTCCGCCTGCGCCAGCGCCGCCTTCTGTTGTTCGACGTGCGCCGCCGCAGCTTCTGCGCGTGCGCGCATCGCCGCCACCTGCTGGGGTCCGGTTTCCGCCGTCCGCAGTCCGGCTTGCGCCTGCTGCTCGCCGACACGCGTCTGCGACAGTTTGCTTTCGGCGACCCGGACGCCGGCTTCGGCTTCGGCCACTTGCGACACGGCCGAATCCACGGCCGCCCGCTGCGCGTCGGCGGCAGCGCTCGCCGCATCAAATTGCTGCTGCGAGACCTCGTCCTTCGCAAGAAGGCCGCGCAGCCGCTCGACATCGCGTGTCGCTTTGGCGGCGTTCGCCTCCGCTTCCCGCTGCCGCGCCTGCGCGGTGGTCAGCCTCGCGCGAGCCGCGTCGATTTCCTTCTGCGCACCCTCGATCATGCTCTGCGCCTGTTCGACCGATCCGTGCGCGGTTGTCACGTTGCTCGTGGCGGATGTCGCGCTGATCGGCACCCCGCTCTGCGCCGCCGCCGCTGTCGCCTGCGCGTCCGCGAGCTCGGCACGAGCGCGATCGACCGCGACCTGGTAATCGCGCGGATCGAGCTCGACGAGCACCGCTCCCGCCGCAACGCGCTGGTTGTCTTCCACCGCGACCCGCTGCACCGTACCGCCGACGCGGGCGGAAATCTGAACGACGTGCCCTTCCACCTGCGCATCGTCGGTCGACTCGCGGTCCGCCGTGAGGAACAGCCACACGACGACGCCGACGATGGCGAGCAGCACGACACCGAGACCGATGCGGACGCGCGACTGCTGGAAAAAAGAAGGCGACTGGGGCTGATCGAGCATTAGCGGGAGCCTCCGAGAATTTGACGCAACATTTCTTCAGCCGACCCGATGCCGCGAATCACGGCGCCTTTCGCCAGGTCATAGCCGTACTGGGCGGAGATGAACTGCTCGTTCGCCAGCGCGACCGCCTCTTGCGCCTGGATGACTTCGATGTTGCTCGCGACGCCGGCCGCAAACCGATCGCGCGCTTGCGTCAGCTGCTGCGCCGCCAGATCACGCGCCTTCGTCGCCACCTGGAGCTGTTCGTTCGTCGCCTCCAGATCGAGATACGCGGCGCGGACCTCGTAATAGATGCTCGCCTTCATGTCGTCTGCTTCGAACCGGCGCGTGCGGAGGTCGGCCTCGGCTTCGATGAGCCGGGCGTGGTTGCGGCCGCCCTGGAAAATCGGAACGTTGAGCGCACCGATGACGGTGAAGGTGCCTTTCGCGTCGCTCGGCGAGAGGCCGATCTCGCCGAGGTCGGCGTTCAGGTGCAGCGAGGGCAGGGCGCTGCCGATCACCGCGGCGCGAGAAGACTCGGCGGCGTGCAGCCGCTCGAGCGCTGCCTGATAATCGGGCCGCGTCTTATACGCCTGTTCGACCGCTTGCTCCAGCGTCATCGTCGGCGACGGCAGGTCCGGCACGTTCGGGTCCAGGACAAACTGCTGGCCGAGCGGCAGGCCGACGACGCGCGCGAGCTGGAGTTTAGCCTTCTCGAAATCGTTGTGCGTCGACGTCGCCCGCTGACGCTGTGTGTTCAGCTCGACCTCGGCGCGCAGCACGTCGATCCCCGGAACGATTCCGCTCTGCTTGAGATCGACGGCCTGTTTGTATAGCGCATCGGCGGTCTCGAGCTGCGCGCGTGCGGCATCGGCACGCGCGGACGAGGCGAGCGCCTGAATGTACAGATCGGCCGCCACGTGGATGACGAAGTCGCGCGCGCTCTTATGCGTGAGCTTCGCCGCCTCGACGCCGTGCGCAGCCGAACGCGCATCGTTGATTGCCGCGAAGTCGAGGACCGACTGCGACAGGAACAGCCGCGCGTCGAAGACGTTGAAAGGTCCGACGACGGTCGGAAAGCCGGGGAGCGAGACGCTCCCGCCGAAACCGAAGGCGGCGAGGTTGATCTTTTCGCGTGTTTCGCTCACGCGGCCGCTGATATTCGGCAGCAGCTCGCTCAGCATGCGGCCGCGAGCGCCCTGGGCCTGTCCGATGCTTTGCTCGGTGAGCAGGACGCCGAGGTTGTACTGAAGCGCGCGCTGGACGGCGTCGACGGCAGTCAACGTCAGGACGTCGTTGGTGGCCGTGCCGGTCGGAACGCCGCCGAGAAAGGTGTTGAGCGATAGCGGCGGCGGGGCACTCGTCCGGGCCGGGCTGAGCGGTGACAGGGCCTTGCGAGGGTGCCTGCGCGATTGCCGGACCAGCCGCGACGAACACGGCAATCGACGCCGCGACGAAGCGCGAAATCGTCCCCCTTGTCGCGTTCGTGCAGGACCAGACGGCTCTCACGGCGGCACCTTCCCTCGCGAGGACGGAAACGACGCCCGGGGGAAGCTGGCCGGTCGAGTCGAACGTCCTCAGGCATTGCGATCGGCAGCGACCGCAAACCTTTAGCGTACTACGTGGAAAGCGGCCGACGTGCCAAAAATGACATGACGATCCACCACGAGCCGCACGATCGCGGCGCCGACACGCCCACGCCGTGTCGCGAACCTTGGGCGCTCGCGCCTTGCGACGCGGCGTCGCGGATAAGCCAGGAGGTTTTGACATTGAATTACACATAATGTATAAATTGATGTATGACATCTGAGGATTACCGCGCCGCGCTCGCCTCCGCGGTGAAGGAATACGAGACCCTCGGCGAGCAGCGACGTACCATCGACGACCGCCTCGCGCAGCTCTCCCAGACGATCAGCACGCTCACGCGCCTCCTGGGTTTAGTACCCGCGATTCCGCTCGGGCTCACCAACGCGTGCCGCCTCGTCCTGCGCGGCGGACTGCCGATGACGCCGATCGAAGTGCGCGAGCGGCTCCTTGGAATGGGCGTCGATCTGTCGGTTTACGCCAACGACCTGTCCGCCATTCACACCGTCCTCAAACGGCTCAACGAGGCCGGCGAGATCCGTATCCTGCCTCGAGTAAACGGCAAGCACGCGTATCTGTGGCAGAAGCCGGTCAAGGCGATGGCAATCGGGCCAGAGGTCGCCGAGTTCATCCGCGGCATGGACGGCAAGTTCAATCTGCGGCGCGACGATGCACCCGAGGAAGAGGGGCCGGATGCGGACGACGACGCGACGCCTCGTCGACGCGTCCCGCGGCGGAGGACGGCCAAATGACGGCGATGAGCGACATGAGCGCACGACGCCGGTTCTTTGCAGAGGAGATCGAGGCGATCGCCAACCTCCGGAACACGCGGCTCGTCGATGCCCTCGCGACCGTTCCGCGTGAGAAATTTCTGCGGCCAGGGCCGTGGACGGTGAAGAGCGAGGCCGACTTCGCGGCGCCCCCGCGGCAAACGCCGGACGCCGATCCTCGACATGTTTGCTCACAACCTCGTGGTGGCAATCGATCCGGGCCGCCAGTTGTACAACGGTACGCCGAGCCTCCTTGCGATGGCGATCGACGCGCTCGCGCTCACCGAGGGCAGCCGCGCTCTGCACATCGGGACCGGCCTCGGCTATTACACAGCGCTCATGGCGCACTGCGTCGGTGCATCAGGGCATGTCAGCGCCATCGAAGTCGACGAGGCGCTCGCGCGCGAGGCGCGCGCGAACGTCAGCGACCTGGCGTGGGTCGATCTGCGCCACGGCGACGCGAGCGAACCGCTCGCGGGACCGTTCGACGCGATTCTCGTGAACGCCGGCGTCACGCATCCGCTCGGCTGGTGGCTCGACGCGCTCGGGCCAGGCGGACGGATCGTGCTGCCTATCACGGCGGCAATGAAAGCGATGGGTCCGACTATCGGAAAAGGGCTGCTGACCCTGATCACGAAGCGCGACGACGCAACGTTCGATGTTCGGGTGGTGACATTCGTTGCGATTTATTCCGCCGTTGGCATTCGAGACGAGGCCCTCGGTGACGAGCTCGGGAAGGCCATGGCGCGCATGCCTTTTCCGCCGCTCAAGCGCCTTCGCCGCGATCGGCACGACCGCGGCGAATCGTGCTGGCTGCACACTGAAGAATGCTGCTTCTCGGTTTGACGAGCGAGCCTCGTTGGTTGCTCCCGTGATATCTCCGTGTGCTCCGTGTTCATGCTTTTGATCGAGGCTCGTTCGTCCGCCTGAACGCGGACGCGACATCGTCTCAGTTGTCCGAAACGGCGGAACGCGGCAGAGTACACGGATGCCGCACCTGTTCGATCCGCTCCGGATTCGAGACCTCACGCTGAGGAATCGAGTCGTCGTCTCGCCGATGTGTCAGTACTCGAGCATCGATGGGCTCTCGAACAACTGGCACTTCGTGCACCTTGGGAGCCGCGCCGTCGGCGGCGCCGCGCTCGTCTTCACCGAAGCGGCGGCCGTCAGCGCAATAGGCCGGATCAGCCCACAGGATCTCGGCATCTGGGACGACGGACAGGTTCCCGGCCTGGCGCGGATCGTCGAGTTCGTTCACGAGCAGAAATGCGCGGCCGGCATTCAGCTCGCGCATGCGGGGCGGAAGGCGAGCACCGTTCCTCCATGGCAAGGCGGCGGCGCCGTGGCGCCGGCCGACGGTGGTTGGGAGCCGCTCGGCCCCACATCGGAAGCTTTTGCCGCGAACTATCCAAGGCCGCGGGCGCTGGATGCTGCCGAAATCCGCGGCGTCGTCGACGCCTTCCGTCTGGCGGCGATTCGCGCGCTCGCCGCCGGCTTCGACGTTGTGGAGATACACGCCGCCCACGGATATCTCATTCACGAATTTCTGTCGCCGCTCACAAATACGCGCACCGACGAGTACGGCGGTTCTTTCGACAAGCGCATCCGCCTGTGCCTGGAGGTCACCGCCGCCGTTCGCGGTGCGTGGCCCGAAGGCCAGCCGGTGTTCGTCCGAATTTCAGCCACCGACTGGACCGACGGCGGGTGGGACGTTCAGCAGTCCGTGGAGCTGTCGCGCCGGCTCCGTGCGCATGGCGTCGATCTCGTCGACTGTTCGAGCGGCGGCAACGTCGCGCATGCGTCCATTCCGATTGGACCGGGCTATCAGGTTCCGTTCGCCGCGGAGATTCGGCGCGACGCGAAGATTTCAACCGGTGCGGTCGGTCTGATTACGACGCCCGCACAAGCCAACGAGATCGTCGAACGCGGCGACGCCGACTGCGTGTTCCTGGCGCGCGAGATGTTGCGCGATCCGTATTGGCCGCTTCGTGCCGCACGAGAGCTCAGTCGCGTCGTTCCCTGGCCCACGCAGTATCTGCGGGCGGCGCCGAGCGGCAGTCCGCCGCGCTGACGCCACGCTCGGCTGAAGCCTCGCGCTACGACGCCGACAACGCTCGGCTGAAGCCTCGCGCTACGAGGTCGACAACGCTCGGCTGAAGCCTCGCGCTACGAGGTCGAGAACGCTCGGCTGAAGCCTCGCGCTACGACGGCCGACAACGCTCGGCTGAAGCCTCGCGCTACGAGGTCGACAACGCTCGGCTGAAGCCTCGCGCTACGAGGTCGACAACGCTCGGCTAAAGCCTCGCGCTACGAGGTCGACAACGCTCGGCTAAAGCCTCGCGCTACGGGGTCGACAACGCTCGGCTGAAGCCTCTCGCGCTACGACGCCGACAACGCTCGGCTGAAGCCTCGTGCTACGAGGTCGGGATATATCATGCGGTTGTGCGCGCCCTGGTTGTGGAGGACGATGCGACGATTGCCGATTTCGTGGCGCGCGGCCTTCGCGAGGCGTCGTTCGCGGTGGACGAGGCCGCTGACGGCGAAGCGGGGCTCGAAGCGGCGCGCCGCCAGCCGTACGACGTGGCGATCGTCGATCTCATGCTGCCGAAACGGGACGGCCTCTCGCTGATCGAAGAGCTGCGCCGCGGCGGGGTCGCGACGCCCGTGCTGATTCTGAGCGCAAGGCGCTCGGTCGACGATCGCGTCCGCGGCCTCCAGGCGGGCGGCGACGACTATCTGACGAAACCGTTTGCCTTTGCCGAGCTCCTCGCCCGCGTGCAGGCGCTCGTGCGGCGTGCGTCCCGCGCACCCGAGCCAACGACGCTCTCTTTCCAGGACCTCGCGTTGGATTTGCTGTCGCGCCGCGTCACGCGAGGCGGCATCGCCATCGACCTCCGGCCCCGCGAGTTCGCGCTGCTCGAATATCTGCTGCGCAATCCGGGCAAAGTCGTATCGAAGACGATGATTCTGTCGCACGTCTGGGAATACAACTTCGATCCTCAGACCAACATCGTCGACGTGCTCGTCAGCCGCCTTCGCGAAAAAATCGATCGCCCGTTCGAGCAGAAACTGCTCCACACCGTGCGCGGAGTCGGCTATGTCCTCCGGGTCTGAGCCGGCACTGCCGGCGCGCCATCCGTTCGGCAGGACATTCGGGCTGCGCATCGCGCTTTGGTACGCGACGCTCTTCGTCGCCGGATCGATTGCGATCATCTTTCTGACGTACTACCTGACCGCGATTTCACTCACGCAGCGCGATCGGCAGATCATCAACGCGAAGCTCGGCGAATATGCAGCGGCGTACCAACGCGACGGGATCGACGGGCTGGCTGCGACCGTCCGCGCCGAGCAGAGAACCGCGCCCGAGCGCCTGTTCGTCCGCGTCGTCGATCGCGGCGCCGAGGCGATCGTGCTCAGCAACCCCGACGGCTGGGATCCCTCGACGCTCGAGACAGGCAGCCTGCGCCTCCTCGACGGCACGCTCGTGGTGGTCGGAAAGAGCACGGAGGCGCGCCAGGATCTGCTCGCGAGATTTCGGGCGGCGCTCGGGCTCGTGATGCTGCTGATTGTCGTGATCGCTCTCACCGGCGGCGTCGTCGTCACGCGATCAGCGACGCAGCCGATTCGTCGTCTCACGGAGGCGTTCCGCCGCGTGATTCGGACCGGGCGCACGGATGCGCGGGTGCCGGTCGGCGCCGATCCCGGCCGTGAGGACGCGCTTGGTGAGTTGACGACTCTCTTCAACGCGATGCTGGACAAGATCGAAGGTCTGGTGACCGCGATGCGCGGAGCGCTGGACAACGTCTCGCACGATCTGCGGACGCCGCTCACGCGCCTTCGCGGCACCGCGGAGCTGGCGCTCGCCGGCGCGCCGGACATGGAGCGCTACCGCGAGGCGCTGGCCGACTGCGTCGAGGAGTCCGATCGCGTGCTCGTGATGCTGAACACGCTGATGGATATCTCTGAAGCCGAGAGCGGCACGATGCAGCTGCAGCTCGAACCGGTAGCCCTCGGCGAGGTTGTCGATCGTGCCGTGAGCCTCTACCGCGATGTTGCCGAAACGAAGGGCGTGGAGCTTACGGTGGCATCCGGCCCCGATGCGGCCGCCGGCAGCAATGTAGCGTCCGGCTTCAGCCGGACGTCGTCACTCGTCCGCGCCGATCGCACCCGCCTCGAACAGGTGGCCGCAAACCTCATCGACAACGCCATCAAATACACACCACCCGGCGGGCATGTCGACGTAACGGTCGGGCGCAATAACGAGCAGGTGGTGCTCCGGGTGGCAGACACGGGCGTGGGTATCCCGCCGGACGAATTACCGCGAATCTGGGAAAGGCTCTTCCGGGGCGATCGCAGCCGCACCGAACGCGGGCTTGGCCTCGGGCTCAGTCTGGTCAAAGCGATCGTCCACGCGCATGGCGGCGAAGTGGACGTGAAGAGCGAGCCCGGCCGGGGGTCGACGTTCGAGGTCCGATTGCCGTCGTCCGGCTAAAGCCGGACGCTACATTACGAGACTACATTACAGCGATGTAATGCGCCTGTAACGGCTCCGCAAGGCAGGTCTTCGTCTAAGCCTGTAGATTGATTTAGAGACGATTCGAAAGGACGGACCTGCAATGAAAACCGCACGCAACTTCGTTTTAGCCCTTGTAGCCTGCGTCGGATTGGCGGCCGGCGCGGCCTGGCGCGGCGGCGCGCCGGTCGACGCGGCTCAAGCGGCAACAACGCACGCAGCACCAGCAACGGCATCGATCCAACACGCAATCGCCGGCGGCCGCGATTCCTACGCCGACGTCGTACACGTCGTTTCACCCGCAGTCGTGACGATCCGCGTCGAGGGACGCGCGAAGGTCTCGCCGACCCAGTTTCAGGGGCCGAGCGACGACTTCTTCAAGCGCTTCTTCGGCGATCAGTTCGGCCAGGGCGATCAGTCCGACCGCGGCGGCCGGCGCTTCCGCGCGCCGAAACAGCGCGGCCTCGGCTCCGGCGTCGTCGTCGGCGAGCGACGGCTACATCCTGACCAACAACCACGTCGTCGACGGCGCCGACCAGGTGCAGGTCGAGCTCACCGACGGCCGCGTCGTTCAAGGCCAAGGTGATCGGCACCGACAAGCCGAGCGATCTCGCGCTCGTGAAGATCGACGCGACCGATCTGCATCCGCTCGCGCTCGGCAACTCGGACAGCGTGCAGGTCGGCGACGTCGTGCTCGCGGTCGGCAACCCGCTCGGCATCGGCCAGACCGTCACGATGGGCATCATCAGCGCGAAGGGTCGTTCGACCGAGCACCGGCGACGGCAGCTACGAGGACTTCCTGCAGACCGACGCGCCGATCAACCACGGCAACTCCGGCGGCGCGCTCGTGAACACCAAAGGGCGAGCTCATCGGCATCAACTCGCAGATTCTGTCCGACGGCGGCGACGGCAACATCGGGATCGGCTTCGCGATTCCCGCCAACATGGCGCGCCACGTCATGGACGATCTGCGGAAGGACGGTAAAGTCCATCGCTCGCAGCTCGGCGTCACGGTGCAGCCGGTGACGTCCGACATGGCGCAGAGCCTCGGCTTGAAGCAGGTTGGCGGCGCCATCGTGTCGTCGGTCACCCCGGGCAGCGCGGCGGATCGCGCCGGCATCAAGCAGGGCGACGTGATCGAGTCGTTCAACGGCCAGGAGCTCCACGACTACAACGCGCTGCGCAACCACGTGGCTGATTCCGCGCCGGGATCGAACGCGACGGTGAAGATCGTGCGCGACGGTTCGGAGAAAACGCTCACGGTGAAGCTCGACGAAGCGAGCGCGGACAAAACCGCTCGCGGCAGCCGCAACGGCAGCGACCAGGGCTCCGACGACAAGGCGTCGCTCGGCGTCTCGGTGGCGCCGCTCACGCCAGAAGTGGCGGCTCGGATCGGCGCGCCGAAGAACGCAAAAGGGCTCGTCATCGAAGACGTGAATCCCGACGGCCGCGCTGCGGACGCGAACCTGCAGGCGGGCGACATCATCGAACAGGTGAATCGGCGGCCCGTGCAGACGGTCGACGAGCTGCGCAATGCAGTGAAGGAGGCCGGCAACAAGCCGGTGCTGCTCCTGATCAATCGGCAGGGCACCGAGCTGTTCGTTCCGGTGCAGCCGAATAACGGGTAACAATCGGGGTTCTCAGGGTTCTCGTTCGAACCCTGAGAACCTCGAGAACCCCATGTAGCGTCCGCCTTTAGCCGGACGGAGTTCTATCTCCCGAGTAATTCTCCAAGTGGCTCCAGCGGCTCGATTCTGTCGGCCGCCGCCTTCACAACCACGGTGATGGGGACAGCCAGCAGCAGTCCCCATACATCCCACATCCAACCCCAGAACAGTACGCTGACGAAGACGGCGACGGTATTCAGCTCGCCTGCGCGCCCCATGATCCAGGGCGTGATGAGATTCCCTTCGAGCGCCGCGACGATTGTCGCCGCGCCTCCGGCGACAAGGGCCGGCTCAATCGTGTGGAATTGCAGGAACGCCGCGCCGGCGACGAGCGCCACGGCGGCTGCCGGCCCGATGAACGGGATGATATTCAAGGCGCCCGCGACGAGGCCCCACATGATCGGCCGCGCCACGCCGAGCATCCACAGCGGCACAGCGGTGCCCACGGCGACAAGCGTGCTGATCAGCAGCCGCGCGACGAGGTACCGTTCGATCTGCTGGTCGATGAGGCGAATCACGTCGAGCGTGACGCGCTTGCTGATCCAGTCGGGGCCCGCGAGCCGCACCAGCTTACGTTTGTAGAGATCGCCGGTCGCGAGCAGCAGGAATGTGAGCAGCCCGACGGCGAGCACCTGAACGGCGCTGTTCAGAATGCCGCGCGTCGCGCCAATCAAATAGGCGCGGACGTCGAAAGCGCCGCGGACGATGCTCACTCGTTTGGCGCCGGTGGCAGTGGCGCTGGTCGACGGCGCGGTGAGCGTCGCGGCGGCCTGCTGAACGCGCGACAGGGGACCGGGTTGGCTGCCGCTGCCAGGGGGGTGCACGTTGACGTCGGCGAGCGCAGCCGGCAAGCCATCGAGAAAACTCGAGAGCTGGTCGGCAACGCTGCGGCCGACTTCGCCGATGAGAACGGCGACCAACGCGAAGGCGACTGCCGCCGCAACGGGGCGTGGCACGCGCCAGCGAACCAGCCGGCTCACGATCGGCTCGAGCGCATACGCGAAGAGCAGCGCTATGAGGACCGGCACGACGACCGCGCCCGCGAGGCGGAGGACGTAAAGGATTGCTCCGACGGCAAGAACGACAGTCGCGAAGGTGCGAACGCGGAAGCCGCCGTCTCCTCCGGGTCCGTCCATTTTCAATTCGTGCATTTCAATTCGTGTACCATAGCTGGGTTATGGCATTCGGCGGCGTCTTCTCAGTGCTTCCTACTCCGTTCGCGGCGTCGGGGGATTTCGATCGCCGACAGCCTGAAGCGCGTCATCGACCTTTTCCTCGCCGACGGGGTGAACGGATTCACGGCGCTCGGCGTGACCAGCGAAGTCGCCCGGCTGACCGATCGCCGAGCGCGACATCGTGCTCGACACGGTCGTGTCGCACGTAGCGGGCCGCGTGCCGGTGGTGGCCGGCACGACCGCTGAAGGACTGCGCACCTGCATCGACTACAGCCGGCGCGCGAAGCAGGCCGGCGCCGCAGCCGTGATGATCAGCCCGCCGCGGATGGCGAAGATCAACTCGGACGCAGTCGCGAAACATTACGCCGAGGTTGCCGCGGCGGTCGATCTCCCCATCATCGTGCAGGACTATCCGCCGATCTCCGGCTACGCGATGGAACCTGCGCTGCTGGCGCGCATCGCTCGCGATGTGCCGGCCGCGCGGACCGATCAAGCTCGAAGATCCGCCGACGCCGTTCAAGACGAGCCGCATTCTCGACCAGGCGAAGGGGCTGGACGTCGCTATTTTCGGCGGGCTCGGCGGCGTCTTCCTGCTCGAGGAACTGCTCGCCGGCGCGGCCGGCGCGATGACCGGGTTCGCGTTTCCCAAGATGCTCGTGCAGAATCGTCACGCTGTTTCGGGCCGGCAAGATCGACGAGGCGGCCGACGAGTTCTACCGCCGCGTGCCGCTGATGCGGTTCGAGTTCCAGGAAGGGATCGGCATGGCCATCCGCAAAGAGGTGCTGAAGCGGCGTGGCGCGATGGCTCACGCAGCCATCCGGCCGCCTGGCGGCATGCTCGATCAGACGACGAGAGAGGCGCTCGATCGCGTGATGAAGTGGGCAACTTAACGTCGTCGTTTCGTCGTGGAGAGTGTGGCGATGGATCTCGGTTTGAAAAACAAAGTCGCGATGGTCGGCGGCGCGAGCAAGGGGCTCGGTTACGCCGTGGCGCGCGCATTGGCCGCAGAGGGCGCGCGCGTGTCGATCGCGTCGCGCGACAAGAGCGCGATCGAGAAGGCGGCGGCCACCATCAAGGGTGAGAGCGGCAGCGACGTCTTCCCCGTGGCGGCGGAGCTCAGCTCTGCGGACGCTATCGCCCAGTGGCACAAGGCGACGGTCGATCGGTTCGGCGGCGATCGATCTGCTGTTCGCCAACACCGGTGGTCCGCCGGCGGGGCCCGTCCTCAGCTTCGACGACGATGCGTGGCGCAAGAATTTCGAGCTGCTGGTGATGAGCGTCATCCGCGCCGTGCGGCTCGTGGTGCCGTCGATGCAATCGCGCGGCGGCGGCGCCATCCTCGTCGGGACGTCCTCGTCCGTGAAGGAACCGATCGCGAACCTGGCCCTCTCGAATGTGTTGCGCGCATCCGTCGCCTCGCTGGCGAAGACGTTGAGCCTCGAGCTCGCCCCGAGCCATATCCGTGTGAACAATCTGATCCCCGGCCGGATCGCGACCGATCGCCTGCAGCAGCTCGACGAAGGGAACGCCAAGCGCGCCGGAATCAGCGTCGATGAACAGCAGAAGCGCGCCGCGGCGACAATTCCGCTCGCGCGCTACGGCGGCCCCGACGAGTTCGGCCGCATGGCCGCGTTTCTGCTCTCCGACGCGGCCGCGTACATCACCGGCGCCTCGGTTCAGGTCGACGGAGGCCTCATCAAGGGAGTGCTTTAGCTCCGATTATGTCTATCGCACGCAAGGCTCTGCTCGCACTGTCGACGAACGCGTGGCTTCGTGAGCGCGCCACCAAAACCGCGTTCGTCCGCAGGTCGGTTTCCAAGTTCATGCCGGGCGAGCGGCTCGAGGACGCGATGGCCGCCGCGGCCGCGCAGCAGGCGCTCGGTGTCGGAACGATCTTCACGAAGCTCGGCGAGAACCTGACGAGAATCGACGAAGCCGAAGAGGTCACGACGCATTACCTCTCCGCGCTCGATCAGATCAAGGCCGCAGGTCTGGACGCGCAGATTTCGGTGAAGCCGACGCAGCTCGGTCTCGATCTGGACAAGGAGCTGTGCTTTCGCAACCTCCAGCGGCTCGTGGATCGCGCCGCCGAACGCGGCAACTTCGTGTGGATCGACATGGAGAGCTCGCCTTATGTCGATCCGACGCTCGATCTGTTCCGTCGGATGCGCGCGCTCTCGCCGCTCATCGGCATCGCGCTGCAGGCGTATCTCTACCGCACGGAGAAGGACATCGAGTCGCTGCTGCCGCTCGGGCCTGCGATCCGGCTCGTGAAAGGCGCGTATCTAGAGCCCGCCGATATCGCGTTTCCAAAGAAGACGAACGTCGACGAGAATTACTACAAGCTGGCGTGCCGGATGCTGCAGGAGGATGCCCAGAAGAGCGGGACGCTTCTGCACGTCGCGACGCACGATCCGGCAATCGTGCAGCGGATTAATAATTACGTCGACTACCACAAGGTGCCGAAGTCGGCCTTCGAATACGCGATGCTCTACGGCATCCAGCGCGGGCTGCAGCAGCGGCTCGCGCAGTCCGGACGCCGCATCCGCGTGCTGATCGCATACGGCGAGTTCTGGTTCCCGTGGTACATGCGCCGGCTCGCCGAACGGCCGGCGAACGTCTGGTTTGTCGTGAAGAACATGATGGCCCGATGAACCACGAAGAAATATTCGAACCACAAAGACTGTTCGAACCACAAAGGGCACCAATTGTGTTCTTCGTGATCTTTGTGGTTGTGATTCTTCTGGCCGCGAACTTTGTGGTGGCGCAGCGCGGCCGGCCCGGTGGTGGGTCCGAGTTCGCGTTCCGCTTTGTCGGTCCGACTGTCGGCAACCGCGTCGCATCGGTCGCGGGCGTGCCGGGCGATCGCATGACGTACTACGCGGGCGCCGCGTCCGGCGGCGTGTGGAAGACGACCGACGGCGGCATCCGATGGCAGCCAGTGTCCGACAGCATGCCCGTCGCAGCGATCGGCGCGCTCGCTGTCGCGCCGACTGAGCCGACAACCGTCTGGGCAGGTACTGGCGAGGCATGGGCGATTCGCGACAGCGACGTGATCGGTGACGGCGTCTACAAATCAGTCGACGCGGGCCGCACGTGGACGCACATGGGTCTGGACGAAACAGGCCGCATCGCTCGGATCATCGTCCATCCGACCAATCCCGACATCGTCTACGTATGCGCGACGGGACGGCTCACCGGTCCGCAGCAGGAGAAGGGCGTCTATCGAACGGTCGATGGCGGGCAGAAGTGGGAGCGCGTGCTCTTCGCGGAAGAGAACACAGGCTGCTCCGGCCTGGCGATGGATGCGAAGAACCCGCGGACGCTCGTCGCCGGCACGTGGCAGGTGGAAATGCATCCGTGGGCGGAGTTGTCGGGCGGTCCCGGCAGCGCCGTCTACATTTCGCACGATGCCGGCACGAAATGGACCAGGCTCGAGGGCCACGGCCTGCCGAAATCGCCGCTCGGAAAAATCGACGTCGCGATCGCGCCAACGGATTCGAACCGGATTTACGCGCTGATCCAGACCGCGGACCAGGGCTCCGTCTGGCGATCCGACGATGGCGGCGAAAGCTGGCGCGTGGTGAACTGGTCGCGCGAGCTGATCGGCCGCGCCGGTTACTACATTCGCATTGCCGTGTCGCCGGCGAATGAAGACGAGGTGCTCGTCTCGAACAGCTCCTTCTTTCAATCAACCGACGGCGGCCAGACGTTTCGCAGCGTCGGGTGGGGCGGCGACAACCACGACATCTGGTGGGACCCGAAGGACGCTGATCGCTTCGTGATCACGCACGACGCCGGGCTGAGCATCACCGAGCAGCACGGCCGCAGCATTCAGCGCGTGTCGCTGCCGATCGGGCAGATCTATCACGTGTTCGTCGACAACCAGGTGCCGTACAACGTCTACGCCAATATGCAGGACGACGGCACGATGCGCGGGCCGGCGTTCGCGCCCGAAGGCGCCGGCGCGGGGTACAACGGGTCGGGCAACGTATGGGACCACGGGCTCGGAGGCTGCGAATCGGGCTTCACCATTCCCGACCTCGTCGATCCGAACATCGTCTGGTCGAGCTGTTACGGCAACAAGCTCACACGCTACGACCATCGCCTGAAGGTCGCGCGCTCGGTCGCGCCGGCGATGATCACGCTCGACGCGCCGCCGCAAGACGTCAAGTATCGGTGTCACTGGACGGCCCCGCTCGCCATCGATCCGTTCGATCACAACACCGCTTACTACGGCTGTCAGGTGATTTTCTCGTCGTCGAACGCGGGGCAGAGCTGGAAAGTGATCAGCCCCGATCTGTCCACGCAGGATCCGAGCAAGATCATGTCGTCCGGCGGCATCGTTTCGGACAACCTCGGACAGTTCGTCGGCGAAGTCGTCTTCGCCATCGCGCCGTCCGAGGTGCAGAAGGGATTGATCTGGGCCGGCACGAACGACGGCAAAGTGTGGAACACACGCGACGGCGGCGGCAAATGGAACGACGTGTCGAAGAACATCGCAGGCATGCCGGTGTGGGGTGTGGTGTCGAAGATCGAACCGTCGCATTTCGACGCCGGCACGGCATACGTCGCCGTCGATGCTCACCTTACTGGACAAGCGCGAACCGTTCATCTTCAAAACGACCGATTTCGGCGCGACGTGGACGCGCATCAGCGGCGATCTGCCCGATAAGCATCCACTTTCATACGTGCGTGCGGTCGCCGAGGATCCAAACAAGAAAGGTTTGATCTTCGCAGGCACCGGTCACGGCTTCTTCTACTCGCAGGACGATGGCGCGCATTGGACGGAGCTTGGCGCCGGCCTCCCGCACGCGCCGGTGACATGGATTGCCGTTCAGAAGCAGTTCCATGACGTGGTAGTGTCGACCTACGGTCGCGGCATGTACGTGCTCGACGACATCACACCGCTCGAGCAGTTGACCACGCCGACTCCGACGACCACGCAGCTGTTTCCGCCACGGCCGACATATCGGTGGTCGCAGCGTCCGCGCGCGACGATTTCGTTCGCTCTCGCATCGGCGCCGCGCGGTGCGGTGCAACTCCAGATCGTCGGTCCCGACGGCAAAGTGATCCGCGACGTCCCAACGGAGGCTCGTCAGGGCATCAACCGCCTATCGTGGGACCTGCGGTACGAGGCGCCGAAGCTCGTCGCGCTTCGGACGACCCCGGCCGAGAACCCGCACATCTGGGAGGAGCCGCGCTTTCGCGGACGCGATACACGGCCGGTCACGCATTGGGGTCTCGACCCGGCCGAGGTCGGCCCGATCGTTGCGCCTGGGAGGTACACGGTGAAGTTGACGGTGGACGGCCAGACGTTCACGCAGCCGATCGACATCCTCAAGGATCCCGAGGATCCCGTCGAGCGACGCCGAGCTCCAGGCGTCGGTCGCGCTGCAGCTTCGGATTCGCGACGATGTGAACGAGACGTCGGACATCGTGAACACGATCGAAGTGATGCGCAAACAGCTCGAGGATATGAAGAAAGCGCTCGCGGGCGACCGATCGAAGCAGGCAGTGCTGAAGACCGTCGAGGATTTCGATAAGAAGCTTTTCGACGTCGAGTCGAAGCTGCTCGAACCGGCGCAGATGACGAGCGACGACAAGTACTTTCAGCAGGCGTACCGCGTCTACATGAATCTGATCTGGCTGAACGGTGAAGTCGGTCCCGGCGCCGGCGACGTGTCCGGCGGCGCCGATTTCCGCCCGACGGACACGTCGGTCGCCGTCCTCGAGAACATCGAGAAAGACCTCGCGGCGGCGCGCGCCTTATACAAGAAGCTCCTCGACTCTGATCTCGGCGCGTTCAACCGGACCCTTGCCAACAGCGGTATGATGACGGTCGGCGTCGTTCGCCACTAACGGATATCTCACGAGGATTTGCCGCATGCGTGTCTCAGCCCGTTGCTCACGTGGTCCGCTTGGCCGTTGGTGTTAGTCGTTAGTAAGAGTCGATAGTCGATAGTCGCTAGTCAGTGGCGGCTGTCGCCACCCGAGCCCCCAGCCCCAGAGCGGATCTCCATTAGTAGCGCAGGTCTTTAGACCTGCCGAGTAACGCAGGTCTTCAGACCTGCCTTGGGGGCCGCTGTGTCTTCAATCGAAGCGCTGGGATGGACGGCTTTTTTTCAACGACAGATTCACGACGATGAACGTGCGCAGATCAGGATTGCGCGGGTGGTAGCGGAGCATCGAGGTGCGTGGCGCCTCGCCGGAGAGTTCGACGGCCTTGCGGAAATCAGCGGCCGGTTGCGCCACGAGGCGGTCATGCCCGCGGGTCTGCCTGCGGTCGGCGACTGGGTCTGCGCCACCGCAGGTGAGCGTGACGACCGGGCGATCATCCGCCGCGTGCTGGACAGGCGCAGCACGCTGTCACGTACGGCGGCCGGCACAGGGGTCGAGGAACAGATCATCGCGGCAAACGTGGACACGATATTCATCGTGACCTCGTTCAACGAGGACCTCAGCGCCAACAGGCTCGATCGGTACCTCACGATGGTGTGGCAATCGGGCGCCGTGCCGGTCGTCGTCATCAACAAGATGGATTTGAGCACTGACGCAGCGGCCGTGGCGGACGCGATGCGGACACGCCTGCCGTTTGTCGATGTCCACTCCGTGAGCGCGCTGGCCGAGGGCGGCGTCGACGCGCTGTCGGCCTACCTTCAACCAGCGTGCACGATCGCGTTCGTCGGATCATCAGGGGTTGGCAAGTCGAGCGTCATCAATCGCCTCGTCGGCGGCAACTTTTTGCGAGTGAGCGACATTCGTGAGACCGATGGGAAGGGCCGCCACACCACGACGGCGCGGCAGCTGGTCGCGCTGCCTGGCGGTGCGCTCCTCATCGACACGCCGGGAATGCGGGAGCTTCAACCGTGGAGCGCCGATGTTGGCCTCACCGCTGCCTTCGACGACATCGCCAGTTTCGCCGGCTCGTGCCGCTTTGCCGACTGCAGTCACGTCAGCGAGCCGGGTTGCGCCGTGCTCGAGGCTGTGAGCGACGGCCGCCTCGGCATCGAACGACTCGAAAGCTTCCGTCGTCTTGGCGCCGAAGCGGCGTTCGAAGCTCGAAAACACGACAAGGCGGCGGCCGCCGACGCGAAACGGCGATGGAAGCAGCTGAGTCAGGCGCAGAAGGCGCTGTATCGACAGCGCGATCGCGAGTAAGGGCGGGCAACGCGTGGCGCAGGACTTTAGTCCTGCCGTGCCGTCGGGCCGGATGACTTGAAGCACAATTGTGCGATGACACGTCGATTGATGGGCGCCGTTATCGCGCTGTTCGCGGCGGGCTGCGCCCTCGCGCCACCGCTCGGAAATCCGGATTCGCCACGGTTCGCCGCCAACGCGCCGTCGACCTTTCGGGTGAAGCTGGAGACCAACCGAGGGCCGATCCTCATCGAAGTCCATCGCGACTGGGCGCCGCGCGGGGCGGATCGTTTTTACCATCTCGTGCGCGCCGGCTACTACGACGACAGCCGCTTCTTTCGCGTCGTCAAGGGACGCTGGGCGCAGTTCGGGATCAACGGCGATCCGAAGATTGCATCGCTCTGGCGGACGCGGACGATTCCAGACGACCCGAAGGGCCATTCGAACGTCCGCGGGACGGTGACCTTTGCGTTCGCCGAGCCCAACGGGCGCGCGACGCAGATCTACATCGCGCTGGCGAACCTTTCAGATCCGCAGGACGGGCAGGGGTTCGTGCCGTTCGGCGAGGTGGTCGGCGGCATGGATACGGCCGATGCGCTGAATGCGGAGTACGGCGAAACCTCCGGCAGCGGCATTCGAGCAGGGAAGCAGCAGCCGCTGTTCGATGGCGGCAACGCGTATCTGGATCGCGAATTCCCGAGGCTCGACAAGATCCATCGCGCGAGAGTGATCTCGAAATAGCAGTTCTCGCCGGGCAGCTTCATCACGAAGGCACGAAAAGCCACGAAGATGCGAAGGGCGCTTTGTACGAACTTGGTTCGTGCGCTTCGTGTTCCTTCGTGTCTTCGTGATGAAATGACGTAGGGTCAGCGCGAGCGCGCGAGGAGAGCGGCGACATTCCGCAACTCGCGCTCATAGGTTGCGGGTGGTGCGGTCCGCGCGAATTGTTCGAGGTAGGGTCGCGCGTCCGCTGTCTGACCGTCGCGCGCGAGCTGGACGCCGAGATTGTATAGCGCGTCGAGGTCGGCCGGGTCGATCGCCACGGCCTTCTTCCATTCCGCCAGCGCGCCCGCGCGGTCGTTCTGCTTGATCAGCGCCAGTGCCAGGCCGCCGTGCGCTTGCGCCGACCGCGGATTCAGCGCGATCGCCCGCCTGAATTCGGCGCGCGCCTGGTCGAGATGCCCGGCATCGAGCTGAATCGCTGCGATGTTCTCATGCGTCGCCGCGTTGTCGGGGTCCAGGCGCAGGCTCGTGTTGAACGCACCGAGCGCGTCAGCCGTTCGCCCGACGGCTGCGTACGCGAGCCCGAGCGCGTTCAGCGCGTCCAGGTCGGTGCCGCCACGGGCGGCCGCTTCGAGCAACGCGAGCGACTCGGTCCTGCGCCCGACTGCCGCGAGATATGTCGCGAGCTGTACGCCGAGGCCGACGTCTGCCGGAACAGACGCGCGCGCGGCCCGCAGCGCGCTGATGGCATTCGGCGCGTCGCCAAGGCGCCAGTACGCGAACGCGAGATGACGTGCTGCCGCCGTCAGGCCGGGCCGCTCCGCAAGCACGCGTTTGTAGCGTTCTATCGCCTCCGGCAGGTGTCCGTCCTCTCCGAGCGCAACCGCTTCATGCAGTTGGCGATCGATGTTCGCGAGGCGCTTCGGATCGTCGGCCTCCGTGTAGCGCGCTTTCGGCGCCGCGGCCGGCGACAGATAGCCGAGCGACCGCAAGCGCGCGGCCGCGTCGGCGTCCTCGGCCCGCGGTGCACCAGGAGCGCTGGCCGCAAACGCCGCGAGCTGCACCTCGACGGCTCGTCGTCGCGCCGCCGCATCGGGCCGATCGATCAGGTTGCGATGCTCGGCTGGATCGGTCGCAAGATCGTAGAGCTCGGGGATCGGCAGGTTGAGATATTTCCCACGTCCGACGAGCACGCCCGTGAGCGGCGCGCCGCCGTAATCAAGAGTGGCCGACATCGCTTCGAAGTACGACGGGCGATCGGTGGCGCCCTTGACGATCCGCATCAGTTCGCAGCGAATGGCCTGGAAGATCGGCCGCGGCCGGCATACCCAGCAGGTCGAGGATCGTCGGCAAAATATCGACGTGCCTCACCGGCACGTCCGACACAAACCCTCGAGCCCCACCCGACCCACCTGCCCCAGTTTGCGCCACGATGAGCGGCACGTGCAGCGTCGACTCGTACGCAAACAGACCATGGGTCGTTTCGTCGTGATCGCCGAGCGCTTCGCCGTGATCGCCGGTCAGCACGACGACCGTGGAGCGCGGCGATCGTCTCGCGATCTCGAACAAAGGGCCGAGCGCGCGATCTACGGCGGCCACTTCGCCGTAGTACGGCCGCGCGGCGTATTCGGTATCGAAGGGCGGCGGCGGCCGGTACGGCGCATGCGGCTCATAGACGTGCACCCACGCAAACCACGGCCGCGTCTGCGTCTGGATCCAGGTCATCGCGCGCGCGACGACAATCGTCGCGGGTCGTTCGGCGAGCGTGAAGCCGTCGCGCCGTTATCGTCGAAACGCCCGTCGTAGAGGTCGAACCCCGGCGTCAGGCCGAACCGCGCGTCGAGCGGCGCGGCGGCGACGAAAGCGGCCGTCGCCAACCCAGCCGTGTGCAGCCGCGTCGCAATCGTTGCGGTGTCTGGTGCCAGCCGGTAGCCGCTGTTGTCGCGCACTCGGTGTTGAAACGGGTACAGGCCCGTCAGGATGCTTGCGTGCGAGGGCAGCGTCACGACCGTGTGGGCGTGCGCGAACCTGAAGCGTCCGCCGATGGCCGCAAGCGGCATCGATGTTCGGCGTGCGCGCGGGGCCACCGTCGCACCCCAGCGCGTCGGCGCGCAACGTATCGATCGTCACGAGGAGAACGTTCTGGTCGCGGGTCTGGCGAAAAATCGCGTGATTTGGAGTGGCGGAGCAGGCACCGGCGGCGATCGCCGCCACGAACAGGAACATCCGCCGCACGGCCGTGGAGTATCGCATATTCCAAATTGTTGAAGCTGGCAGACTTTATTTGTGACACGTCTGTGAATTCGTACTTGATATTGCCGGGCGAGATCTTTAGGCTCGTCAGCGCGCGTCTCCGATTGTCGGTTGCTGTCGTCTGCCGTCTTCGGTTGTCGCTTTTGTAAGTTGTTGTTCGCTGGGGCACAAGCCTCGAGGAGGATGAATGAGCGGTGGTGTCCATCGTACAGGACTCGCGTGTCTCCTGGCGTTGCTGATCGCGGCGCCCGCATGGGCGCAGGTCTACACAGGTGAAATCAACGGCAAGGTCACCGACGGCACAGGCGCTGTATTGCCTGGCGTCTCGGTCATCCTCTCCGGTCCGGCCCTGATTCAGCCGCAGACCGTTGTCACGGTCGAAAGCGGCGGCTACCGTTTTCCGCGCATTCCGATCGGCACCTACACGGTGACGTTCGAGCTCTCCGGCTTCAAGAAAGCGGTCCACGAAGGCGATCGTCATCACGGCCGGGTTCGCGCCGAGGTCAACGTCAAACTGGAATTGACGACCGTTCAGGAGACGGTCACCGTCACGGGCGAGAGTCCGGTGGTCGACACGAAGTCGACGACGCTCGCCGTCGGCGTTCTCGCGCGAGGCGCTCGAGAAAATTCCGTCGGCGCGCGACCCGTGGGTCATTCTCGAGCAGACGCCAGGCGTGATGATGAGCGGCAGCAACGTCGGCGGCAACCTCTCCGGCCAGCAGACGTCGTTCAACGCGTTCGGCAGCGGCACGAACCAGCAGTGGAACATCGACGGGGCCAACATCAGCGACATCGCATCGGGCAACTCGTCGCCCACCTACTACGACTTCGACTCGTTCGAGGAGATCCAGATCACGACGGGCGGCAGCGATGCGTCGCAGCAGGGCGCCGGCGTGCAGGTGAACTTCATCACGAAGAGCGGCGGCAATTCGCTTCGGGGCTCGACCCGCTTCTACGACACGAACCAGAAGTTCGAGAACAACAACATCACCAACGCGCAGCGCGACCTGAACGCCGCCGGCGGCAACCCGATTCAGGACATCAAGGACTATGGATTCGAGGTCGGCGGCCCGATCGTCAAGAATCGCCTGTGGTATTGGGGCGCGGCCGCGAAAAACAAGATTGATGTCGGCGTCGTCAACTTCTTCGATACGTCGAGCTCGAATTGTGCGACGACTGCGGCGAACCCGGCGGGCAAGGACGCGTCCGGCAGTTATCTGTATGGCATCAAGCAGCTGTGGGACTGCTACAAGACCGACAACACCACGCTGATCAACTACAACGGCAAGCTGCAGTTTCAGGAGAATCCATCGAACAAGTCGACGTTCGTCGCGGTGGACGGCATCAAGACGCGCAACGCGCGCGGCGCCGACGCGTTCCACCCGCTCATCACGACCCGCCGGCAGGACGGCCCGACGATTCTGTATCGCTCTGAGCATCAGTGGATCGCATCGAGCCGCTTGACGATTACTGCCCAGTACACGCACATCCACGAGGATTGGGGCCAGTTCTTCCAGGATCCGTCCCTGGCCAGCGTGCAGGCGATCAGCTTTGTGGACACGGGGTTCGCCGATCGCAACACGACCAGCGGTAACTACCACACGATCCGGCCGCAGGACGACATCAAGACCGACGCGAACTACTTCCTGTCGAGCTTCCTCGGCGGCGATCACTCGATCAAGTTCGGCTTCGACTATCGCCGGTCTCCGGTCGAGTCGGTCACCAGCTTCGGCGGCGGCGCGATCGTCCGCATTCGTCAGGTCGGCAGCACGAATACGTGTTCGCCTGGTAAGAACCCTGACGGCAGCGGCGGACTCGCAGCCGGCGTGTGCCAGGAGGCGAACATCCAGCGCGACAGCGATTTGTCGTACATCCAGTACAACCGGTCGCTGTACTTCAACGACTCGTACAAGAAAAATCGCGCGACCATCAACGTCGGCGTCCGCTACGATCGACAGTTCGACATCGCGCGCGCGGCCAGCACACCCGCCGATGTGATCCTGCCGGATCTGCTCCCGGCAATTGCCTTTACCGGCGCGAACTCGGGCGTGACATACAACAACATCTCGCCGCGCGGCGGCTTCACGTACGACGTGAAGGGCGACGGCAAGACCGTGTTGAAGACGAATGCGGGCCGCTACTACGGGCTCGGCATCTACACGGCAAGCACACTGCAGCCGACGACCGGCACCAGCCTGCGGTACGGATGGCGCGACTTGAACGGCGACAACATCATCCAGCGCAACGAGCTGGACCTGTCGAAATTCCTGACGACGCCGAGCTCGAACTACAACGCGGCGAATCCCTCGGCTGTCACCACGCCGGCGACCGTCGACCCGAACCTGAAGAACGACATCACCGACGAATTCATCGGCGGCATCGATCACGAGCTGATGAAGAACTTCGGTATCGGTGTCAGCTACATCTATCGCAAGTACCATCAACTGCAGGGCACGTATCGCTCCGATCCGGCCGACGTCACAGCCGCGTATACGCAATCCAGCATTACCGCGCCGTGTGGCAACACCGTGAACGGCTCGCTCACCTGCGACCAGCCGAGCTACAGCGGTGTCTTCTATCAGCGGCCGACCGCGCTGCATGCGGCGACGATTCTGCGGAACAATACGCAGTACCAACACGTACAACGGCGTCGAGGTGACTTCGCGCAAGCGGCTCGCCAACAGGTGGATGATGAACGCCAGCCTTGTCTGGAACCATCAGCAGCACTTCGAGCCGAATGCGAATACCGACTACCTCGATCCGACCGACCACCAGCCGATCGACCTGATCAGCGGCTACGAGAGCGGCGGCGTCACGCTCAATTCGACGGGTGCGACCGGCACGTCGTCGTCGAGCGGACGCAACTCGCCGTGGATCGGAAAAATCTCGGGGATGTATCAGTTCCCATGGGGAATCAACGGCGCCGCGAACTTCAACGGGCACTCGAGCTTCCCGTTCAATCCGTACATCCTCACCGGCAACCGCACCGGCGGGCAGGCCGGCGTGGCCGTGCTCCTGCAGCCGAGCAACAGCCTCCGCTACCCGGCGCTCTATCAGCTGGACCTGCACGCTGACAAGACGCTTTCCATTGGTCAACAGCGCCGGATCTCTCTGAACGTCGACCTGTTCAACATCATGAACAACAACGTGGTGCTGGCGCAGACCGAGCGACAGAACACGGGGACGGCGAACAACATCACCACTCTGCTCGCACCGCGCGTCGCGCGGTTCGGTCTGAAGGTGAATTTCTAAACGGCCTCCAGAGCCCGCCCTCCGTTCGGGGGCGGGCTCTCTTTTTTCCTGCTGCCCAATAGCCGCATAGCCATCCGATCGGCGCTGGTCCTCATCGCGGGGGCTGTCGCGTACGCGAACAGTCTGTCGGGGCCGTTCATCTTCGACGACATTCCAGCCATCGTCACGAACCAAACTATTCGGGACGTTCTCGTTCCGTCTCGCGTGTTCTTCCCCCCGCGCGAGCTGCCGGTCGCTGGGCGGCCGTTCGTCAATCTGTCGTTCGCGATCGACTACGCGATCGGGGGGCTGGACGTTCGCGGGTATCACCTGACCAACATCGCGATTCACCTGGCGTGCGCGCTGCTGCTGTTCGCGCTCATCCGGCGGACGCTGACGCGCCCGATGATCGTCGACCGTTTCAGAGCGAATGCCGACAATCTGGCGTTCGCCTGTGCACTCATCTGGGTGGTCCATCCGCTCAATTCTGAGGCGGTCGATTACATCACGCAGCGCACCGAATCGATGATGGCGCTCTTCTTCCTGCTAACGCTGTACGCCAGCGTGCGCGCGCTCGAAGTGGAACGCCGCAGGTTCTGGCAGGCAGTGGCGATCGCGTCGTCGGCGCTCGGAATGGGCTGCAAGGAGTCCATGATCATCGCGCCGCTCATGGTGCTCGTCTACGACCGCACATTCGTGTTCGACTCGTGGAAAGAGGCGGGACGCGCGCGCTGGAAGCTGTATCTGCCGCTTGCAGCAACCTGGATTGAGCTCGCGGCACTCGTGTGGTCGGGCCCGCGCGGCCACTCCGCGGGGTTCTCAACCGATGTCGGGCCCTGGACCTATCTGCTCAATCAATCGGTGATGGTCGTTCGTTATCTGCGCCTCGCCATTGCGCCAACGGACCTGGTCGCAAATTACGGGTTTCCACGCCGGTTGGCGTTCACCGACGTGCTCCCTTATATGACGCTGGTAGCTCTCCTGGCTGCCGGCGCCGCGGCGACGGTTTTTCGGCGACCCGCAGTCGGATTCCTCGGCGTGTGGTTCTTCCTCACGCTGGCGCCGACGACGAGCATCGTCCCGATCGCCACGGAAGTCGGAGCGGAGCGGCGGATGTACTTGCCGCTCGCCGCGATCGTTGTGTTCGCCGTGATCGCGTTCGCTCTGTTGAGCGAGCGCATCAGCCTCGCCGCACGCGCGCGCAGACCGCTCGGGCATGCGATCCTGGCCGTCGTCGCTGCGACGCTCGCAGGCGCAACGATCGTCCGCAATCGCGAGTACGGGTCGGCTCTCGTACTGGCCGAGACCACGCTTCATCGGCATCCGGGCGGCGTTGCTCACTATCTTGTTGGCACCGAGCTCATCGCCGCCGGACGACCAAACGAAGCCGTGCCTCATCTGCGCGACGCCGTAGGCGAAGATCCGAGAGCCAGATATGCGTTGGGAGTGGAACTCTACCGGGAAGGAAAGCTCGCCGAGGCCGTCGACACGCTGCAGGAGTTCATTCGCGATCAGCCAGAGCTGCTCGAGGTGATCTCCGCGCGGATGCTGATTGGCCGCGCATACACTCGCGAGGGAAAGCTGCAGGACGCCGTAGAAATGTTTGCGCGGATTCTGGCGATAGTGCCGTCCTATACGGACGCACATGGCGGACTAGCGGATGCCTTGTTCGCCGAAGGGCAGCTTGAAGACGCGGTGCCGCACTACCGCGAGTTTCTGCGGGTTCATCCAGACGACTTCGCGGCGCTCACCAAAGTGGGCGTCGCACTCGCGGAGACCGGACATCCCGACCAGGCGCTCGCCGCGTTTCGCGCGGCGGTCCACGTCGATCCCACCAGTGAAATTGCGCGTCGGAATCTGGAGACGGCCGAGGCGGCAACGCGCCGCTGAGCAAGGCTTGCGGGGCGCTTCGGGGACCGACCTGCTGGTATATCATTGGCGCCGCCGCCGGGAATTCACCCGCGGCCGGTCTTTTACTGTCATCGAGGTTTTGATGTCTTCGCGTATTCGACGCGCGTCCCTGGTTCTCCTGGCTTTTCTCATGTTGACGGCGCCGGCTCTTGCGCAAGGCGGCGGACGCCGCGGACGCGGCGACGATCAAGCGGCGCAGCAGGACGCCGCGAAATGGCGCGGGAAGGCGGAAGTGTCGGGGAAGGTCACCGACGACACCGGCAAACCGGTCGAGGCTCGGGTGAGCTTCGTGAACGTCGAGGTGAACTCCGGCTATTTCGTGATGAGCAAGAAGAACGGCGAGTTCAAAGGCGAGAACATGAAAGCGGGCGAGTGGAAAGTTCAGGTCGACGCCCCGAATTTCATCGTCTGGAAACAGACCGTGACGCTCGGCGAGCAGAAGAACCCGCCGCTTGCGGTCGTCGTGAAGCGCGACAACAGTCCTGAATTGCTGACGAAGGCCGACGGGTTGTACAAGGAAGGCAAGAACGCGGAGGCGCGTGCGGAGTACATGAAGGTGCTCGAGGCGCATCCGGACCTTGCCGGCATCAATCGCGCGATCGCGTTCACGTACGGCAAAGAAGGCAATCACCCCGAAGCGCTGAAATATCTCGACCTCGCGATCGAAAAAAATCCTGACGATGCGACGCTGCTCCAGCTCGCCGCCGCGAGCTCGATGGCGGTCAGCGATTACCCGCGCGCGATGGGCTATCTGGGCAAGATCGACGATGCGTCGCTCGCAGAGCCGGGCCCGCTCGTGAATGCCGCCATCAACATGATCAGCAAACGCCAGCCGGCCAATGCCGTGAAACTGCTCGACCGGGCGATCGCCCGCTTCCCGACGACTCCAGAGGCGTATTTCTATCGCGGGTTCGCGCGGCTGCAGGTGGATACGAAGGATACGGACGCGGCCAAAGCGGATCTCGAGAAATTCGTGGCGACGGCGGCGCCCACCGCACCGGAGATGGCGCAGGCGAAGGATCTGCTGTCGAAAATCAAATGACGTACGCGGATCTGCAGACCCTCATCGATTACCACTACTGGGCGCGCGATCGTCTGCTCGAGGCAATCGAGCCGCTCACGGCCGAGGAATGGCGCCGCGACCTTGGCAGCAGTTTCAAGTCCGTTCACGAAACGGTTGCGCATCTCTACGGTGCCGAGTGGGCGTGGTATCTGCGGTGGCAGGGCCAGTCGCCGACGTCGCTCTTTCCCGCGGAGCGAGTGGCAGATCAGGCGAGCGTGCGCCGCGCGTGGACCGAGCACGAGACGAAGGTGCGCGCGTTCCTCGCGAGCCTCGGCGAGGCGGGCATCACGCGCGTGTTTCAGTACAAGATGCTCAATGGCACCGACGGTGCGTCGCCGTTCTGGCAGATGCTCCAGCACGTCGTGAACCACGCGAGCTATCACCGCGGCCAGGTGACCACGATGCTGCGCCAGCTCGGCGCGCAGCCGCCGAAGTCGATGGACATGATTGCGTATTACCGAACCAAGGCGTGAACGGCTTTTATTACTGGCGCCGGGGGCCCACCCCCGGCGCGAACTGACGCTGATGCCTCGCTTCGGATTTACTTGTCCTCAGCTCGGCATGGCCGCTGGCGCTCGTGTGATTCATTAGATGTTGTCGTCGTTTTATGGAGGTTATCGTGGTTCTCCGCCGCCTCACACTCCCGCTCGTGGTTCTCGCGTTGCTGCCAGCGCTGACTCCGCAGGCGCCTCGAGCCGCGGCCGGGACCGCGCCGACGATCGATCAGTTCCTTGCGCCTGGTTATCCCACTGAGGTCGTGTCGGCGAAAAAGGCGGACCGCATCGCGTGGACCGCGTACGAGCGCGGGATGCGCAACGTGTACACGGCCGCCGCGCCCGACTTCAAGCCGGTACGGCTCACGACCGTCAGCAAAGACGACGGCGTCGAGCTGAGCGACGTCGATATCTCCGACGATGGGACGGTCGTGGTGTTCGTCCGGGGCACACAGCCGAATCGCGAAGGTTGGGTGGCGAATCCGACCGCCGAAACGACAGGGGCGGCGCGCACCGCGTGGGCCGCGCGCACTGCTGGCGGCGCACCATGGAAGCTCGGCGAAGTCACGACGCCGGTGCTTTCGCCCGACGGTCGCACCGTCGCTTATGCGAAGGACGGACAGATTTATCGATACGCGATTGGGGCGGGTGGGGCAGTTCCGTCAGCTGTAGCGTCCGGCTTCAGCCGGACGACGCCGACGCCGTGGTTCAAAGCGTGGGGCACGAACTCGAACCCTGTGTGGTCGCCCGACGGGACGAAGGTCGCGTTCGTCAGCAACCGCGTCGACCATAGCTTCATTTGCGTGTACGACGTGCGGACGAAGCAGCTCACGTACCTCGCGCCAAGCGTGGACCACGATACGAGCCCCACGTGGTCGCCGGATGGAAAGCACATCGCGTTCATCCGCAAGCCGGGCACGCCATTCGCACAGCAGGCGCATCAAGGCAACGGAAGTCTTGGTAATCCGAACGGACCGGCATACAACCCGCTCGCGCAGGGAAGGGCAGGGCGGGCAGGAGGGGCAGGACGGGCGGGAGGGGCAGGACGGGGAGGGTCCGAAGGCGACGCGCGTGAGGAAATTCCTGGCCTGACGACGGCGGCCTTCGCAGGCGGTTACACGTTGTCGTTCTGGGTCGCCGATGCGGCGACTGGCGAAGCGAAAGAGTTCTGGCACAACCAGAAAGACGATAAGGATTTCGGCAACATCAATGCGATTCGCTGGGCGGGCATCGGTCACGTCGTGTTTCAGGCGGAGCCGCAGGAATGGGTGCGATGGTACTCGGTCAGCGTAACGGCCAGCCGGCCGGCGCCGGTGACGCTCACGCCGGGTGATGGCGCCGTCGAGCAGACGGCCTTATCGGCCGACGGCAAGACGCTCTTCTATTCGACGAACGCCGGCGACATCGAACGGCGCCACATCTGGCGCGTGCCGACATCGGGCGGCGAGCCGGTGATGCTGACGAAGGGCGACACCATCGAGACGTATCCGGCCGCGCTGGCGTCAGGTGCACAGGTCGCGGTGCTCGGCGGCGACGCGAAGCGGCCGTTCGGCGTCGGTCTGGTGCCTGGCGGCGGCGGCGCGGCGAAATACATCTACCCGTCGCTCGCCGCGTTTCCGATGGACGCCGAGGTCACGCCGCAGGTCGTGCTCACCAAAGCTGCGGACGGACTCGAGATCCACAATCAAATCTTCGTCCCGAAGGACATCGCGCCAGGCGAGAAGCGGCCGGCGATCATCTTCGTGCACGGCGGCCCGGTGCGTCAGATGCTCCTCGGCTATCACTACATGCACTTCTACCACATCGCCTACGCCGTGAATCAGTGGCTGCAGAGCCAGGGCTACGTCGTGATGTCGGTGAATTACCGCAGCGGCATCGGGTACGGCAAATCATTCCGCATGGCGCCAAACACCGGCGGACGCGGCAACGCCGAATATCAGGATGTCGTCGCCGGCGGGAAATATTTGCAGTCGCGGCCCGACGTCGACCCGAATCGCGTCGGCATCTGGGGCCTTTCGTACGGCGGCGTGCTCACGTCGCAGGCGCTCGCGCGGAACTCCGACATCTTCAAAGTCGGCGTCGACATGGCGGGCGTCCATCTGTGGGGCAGCTCGCTCGAGAAAGGCAACATCTCGTACGAGTCGTCCACGATTGCGGCGATCGATACGTGGAAGTCGCCGGTGCTGCTCGTCCACGGCGATGACGACCGGAATGTGCAGTTTTCTCAGACGACAGGGCTGGTGCAGCTGCTTCGCGCGCACAACGTACCGTACGAGCTGATCGTCTACACGGACGACACGCACGAGCCGCTGCTGCACAAGCGCTATCTCTACGAGTTCAATCGCCTCGGCGAGTTCATCGGCCGCTATCTGAAGGGCGGCGAATCGCGCACGACCTCGCTAGGCAAGTAGTGGTTGCATCGGTCTCGCGATGGATTGCGTCGGCCGCGATCGCCGCATCCATCGCGCCCTCGGCGACGATCTCTCCAGCTGCGGCAACAGCAAAGTACTTCGCAACCATCCGGACTGATCCGCCGCGCCTGCGTGTCTTCCTCGCCGAGATGCCGAAGGGCGGCGACCTCCACAATCATCTGTCCGGCGCGATCTACGCGGAGAGCTACGCGGCCTTTGCAGCGGCCGACGGGTTGTGCGTCAACGTGACGACGATGGCGCTCGTCCCGCCGCCGTGCGTGCCCGGCCTCGGCTTGCCGCCGGCGGCGAGCGCTTTCCAGGACGCGACGACGCTGAACGCCTTCATCGACGGCGTGTCGATGCGTCATTGGCCGCGAGCGACAAACGGCCACGATCAGTTCTTCAACGCCTTTGCGAAGTTCGGCGCCGCGTCAGGCCCGCCGGGCGACCGCTTCGCAGCACGGATTGGCGACATGATCGCGGAAGTCAGCGCGCGCGCGGCCGCCGAGCGCGTGATCTATCTCGAACTGATGCTCACGCCCGATGGCGGCGCGGCGGCAGCAGCGGCCGCGTCTATCGAATGGACTCCCGACTTCGCGAAGCTTCGCGCGGCGCTCGTCGCCGCCGATTTCGCTGGTGTCGTCGTCGGAGCGGCGCGACGGAATCTCGAGCGGGCCGAGGTGCGGCGGCGGGAGTTGTTGAATTGCGACGGCGGACGCTCGGCTGAAGCCTCGCGCTACGAAGACGCGTTTCGCTCGGCTAAAGCCTCGCGCTACGGAGACTCGCGAGGTTGCGACGTGACCATTCGTTACCTCGCGCAGGTCTCGCGCAGCGCCCCGCCGCAAATCGTCGTTCGCCCAGATGCTCGCCGGATTTCTCGAAGCGAGCGCCGGCGATCTGCCCGTCGTCGGCCTCAACATGGTCGCGCCCGAGGACAACCCGGTCGCGCTGCGCGACTTCCGGCTGCACATGTCGATGCTCGAGTACCTCCGACGGGAATATCCGTCGGTCCGCATTTCGCTCCACGCCGGCGAGCTCACCGGCGGCCTCGTGCCGCCGGAGGCGCTGCGGTTTCACATCCGGGAGTCGGTCGAGAAGGCAGGCGCCGCACGCATCGGCCACGGCGTCGACGTGATGTATGAAGATGACGCGTCGGCGCTCTTGCGCGAGATGGCGGCGAAGCGTGTGCTCGTGGAAATTGCGCTCACGAGCAACGACCTGATTCTGGGCGTCGCGGGAAAGCACCATCCGCTCTCGGCCTATCTCCGCGCGGGCGTGCCGGTCGCGATCGTCACCGATGACGCGGGCGTAGCCCGGTCGAGCGAGACGGACGAATTTGAAAAAGCGGTTGAGGATCAGGGTCTGGACTACCCGACCCTGAAACAGCTCGCGCGCAACTCGATCGAGTACGCCTTTGCGGATCAGGGCACGAAGGCAAGACTGCGCCGAGATCTCGAAAAGGCATTCACTGCGTTCGAGCAGCTGCAGACGTCCCGATTGCGGGATCGTGGCGTCCGCGGCCGGACACCGGCAGGTACATCCGGACGGCAATGACGGTCACAACCGGGCGAAATCGGGCGCGGCCCGCTGGCGGCACCGGGCTTGCGGCTGGCGTGATCATGCTCGAGCAGCTCTGGTACGACATTCGGTATGCGTGGCGCGTTCTACGCCGCTCACCTCTGAACACCACGATCGCGGCCGCGATCCTCGCACTTGGCATCGGTGCGAACACGGCGATGTTCAGCGCCGTGAATCAGGTGCTGCTGCGGCCGCTGCCCTTCAGCGATCCCGATCATCTGGTTCGCGTGCGGGATCGTGTGACCGACGCCGGCGGTCAGGTGCATGCGTTCAACATGCCGGCGCGCGACATCATTTCCGTCCGCGATCAGGCCACCGTGTTCGACGGCATCATCGCGGCGAGCGGCGGCAGCATGCTGCTCGAGGGCGCCGACATCCCTGAACGCGTCAGCGTGGTCGACGTGAGCGACACCGGAAACACGCTCGGTGTCAGTCCGGTTGCCGGCCGCGATTTCAGCATCGAGGAGCGGCAGCAGGGATTCGCGAGCGGCGTCACCATCGTGAGCCACGCGATTTGGCAGGCGAGATTTGGAGGACGCCCCGACGCGATCGGCGCGACGGTGCGGCTCGATGGACGGCCTTTCACTGTGATTGGGGTGATGCCGCCGCAATACGCCTTTCCCTATGAGGCGCAGTTCTGGATGCCGATCGTCCTCGACGCGTCCGACCAGACTCGCGATTTCGCAGTTTTCGCGCGGCGCCGCGCCGGGGCCGGGCTCGCGCAGGTGCGCGAGGCGCTCGACGCGATTGCGGCGAACGTGCGGCGTCAGTCGTCCGATGCCGCGCCGACGTTCGCCTTCGAGCTGACAACGATTCGCGAGAACCTGCTCGCGAACGAAGATGCGCCTTTGCGCGCTCTGACCTACGTCGTCGCTTTGCTCCTGCTCGTCGGCTGCGTGAACGTCGCGACGCTGCTCCTGGTCCGAGCCGCGACGCGCCGGCGCGAATTCGCCATCCGTGCGGCGCTCGGCGCCGGACGCGGACGCCATGTCCGCCAGTTGCTTGCCGAGAGTCTTCTCCTGGCGGCGTTCGGCTGCGCAGGCGGGCTGCTGCTCGCTGCCTGGATCGAACCGCTCACAGCGACGCTGTTTCCCCACGTTTTGCGCGGGCAGCTCGGCATCGTCTCGCCGCAGATCGACTGGCGCGTTCTCGCCTTTGCGATTGCGGCGTCGGTCGGGAGCGCCATCCTTGCGGGTGTTCTTCCGGCGCTCGGCAGCCGGCGCGCGGAGCCGAGCCTCGCGCTCAGTGACGGCGGCCGCGCGTTCACCGGCGGGCCTGCACGCCGCCGCCTTCTCGGCGCGCTCATCGTCGCTGAAACGGCGCTCACGCTCGTGCTGCTCGCGGGGGCCGGCCTTGTGATCAGGAATTTCGTGCGCCTGCAGGAGGCGCCGCTCGGGTTCCGGGCTGGCGGGCTCCTCGCGCTGGAGCTCACGTTTCCACCGGCTGGCTATGCAGCGCCAGCGGCGCGAACGGGCGCCGTCGCGCGAATTGCCGAAAGCGTCCGCGGCGTTGCCGGCGTCCAGGCCGCTGCGATTACCACGGTGAACCCACTCGGCGGTGGCACGTGGGGCGCGGCCGTGATCACGGAGGAAGCCGCCGCTCAGGATCCGCACGCCTCAATCAACGTGAACCACCGGCTCATCACGCCGGGGTTGCTCGAGGTGATGGCGATTCCGATTCTCGAAGGCCGCGCCTTCGGCGAGGAAGATCGCGCGACGACCACGCCGGTGACGATCGTGAGCCAGCGGCTGGCGGCGCGCGCGTGGCCGAACGAAAACGCCATCGGCAAACGAATCCGCCTCGCGAGGAACGGCGCGCCGTGGCTGACGGTTGTAGGCGTATCTGGCAACGTCAGCGACGCGCACGATCCGGGCGTCCCGATCGAAACGTGGTACCTGCCGTTTGCGCAGCAGGCGGCGACGTCGGCCGCCGAGCACATCTACGTGATGGCGCGGGCCGCCGGCGGCGATCCGCTCGCGCTCGTCTCCGCTGTCCAGCGCGCCGTCGTCAATGTCGACCGCAGGCTCGTGCCGTACGCGCCGGTGGCGATGGATCGCTTCTACGATGCGTCGATCGCGCGGGAGCGCGTCGGCGCCGCCTTGATGAGTGGGTTCGGCGTCTTCGGGCTCATGCTCGCGGCGCTGGGCGTGTACGGAGTGATGGCGTTCAGCGTCTCACAGCGGACTGCCGAGATCGGGATCCGGATGGCGCTCGGCGCCGCGGCCGGCGATATTCTGCCGCTCGTGCTGCGGCGCGCGCTGTGGCTCGTCGGTGGCGGCGTCGCGCTCGGCGCGTTCGGCGCGATCGTGTTGAACCGCCTGCTTGCGAGTTTGCTCACCGAGGTCGGGCGAATGGATCCGGCGGTGCTCGCGGCGGCCGCGACGCTCATCATCGCTGCCGCCGTCGCCGCGTGCGTGGTGCCGGCGATCGCCGCCGCACGCCTCGATCCCGTTGCGGCGCTCAGAGCTGAATAGCGGCAACCGTCATCACGAAGGCACGAAGCAGCACGAAGCGTGTGCCTTCGTGTCTTCGTGATAAAGGAAGCTGCTAAGGCTGTTGCGACGTCGTCGGCCGCGTTGGCGCGTTCTTGCTGCCCTGAATGAACTTCGCGATGTCCTGCTTCAGCGCCTTGTGCGCTGACGGCCGGATGTAGATCATGTGCCCCGCCTCGTAGTAGCCCGACGACACGCGATCGGTGACCTGCTTGTCGTACGCCAGGTGCGTGAAGTTGAACTCCGAGCCGCCCATGACGGTGGCCATGTCGTAGTAGCCGAACGCGACGAACACCTTGAGGAACGGATTGCGCGTCATCGTACCGCGGAGCGCTTCGGTCTGTCCATGTAGCGGTTCTCGACGTAGGTCCACGGCCGGACGTTGCCCGACGACGGATAGTGCAGATCGCTCTCCCATTTGAGCTCGTTCTTCACGTAGTCCTCGAACATCGCGGTGTAGGGGCCCTGCAGCGCCTGGTTCGAGATGTCGAACTCCTCGCGCTCGCCGGCCGCATCGAGATCGATCGGCGGTAAACCGGCCATCGAGTCGGCCGATGACGAGCCGCTTGTCGCGCAGCAGCTCCTTGCGATACCGGTCCGCGGTGACGCGCAGATTCGCGTTGAGGATGAACTGCGGCGACAGGCCGGTGAAGCGCGCCAGCTTCTGCGCCATCGCCGTCTTCTCGGCGTCGGTGAGCGCGTTGCCCTTCGTGAGCGCCGTCATGTAGTCGCCCCACGCGAACGCGCGCGACTGATCGACCACCTGTTTGATCGTCATCCCCTGCAGATCCGCCGGCAGCTTCTTGTGATACCACGCGTCGGCCGTGAACGTTTCGATGTTGGACGCGTACGCGACGTCGTTGTCCGGTGAAGGCGACAGCGTCTGGTAGGTGAGCAGCGACGAGATGAGCACGATGCCGTTCAGATCGATGCCGTGGCGCTGCTGCAGTTCCGCCGACAGGCCAGCCGAGCGGATCGTCCCGTAGCTTTCGCCGATGAGATATTTCGGCGACGGCCACCGGTTGTATGCGCTCAGCCATCCGTTGATGAATTCGCCGAACGCGCGGATGTCGCCGGTCTGGCCGTGGAACTGCTGCGAGCTCACGCCCGTTGCCGTGCGGCTGTAGCCGGTCGAAATCGCGTCGACGAACACCATGTCGGTGACGTCGATGAGCGAGCTCTCGTTGTCTTCGAGCTTGAAGGGCGGCGCCGGCTGAAAGCCGTCCTCCGCCATCTGCACGCGCCGCGGAGCGAACGATCCCATGTGCAGCCAGATCGTCGCGGCGCCAGGCCCGCCGTTATAGAGAAACGAGATCGGACGGGTCTTCGCGTCCTCGCCGTCCTTGGTGTAGGCCACGAAGAACATGCGCGCGGCCACCTCGCCGTTGTCGAGGCGAATCGGAATGCGTGCCGGCGGTCGCCGTGTATTTGATCTCACGGCCATCGAGCCGCACCGTGTGCGACGTCGCCGAGGTTTTCTCTTCGGCAGGGCCGAAATGTTCCTCGCGCGGTTGGGCCGCTTCGCCCTGGGGCGCGGCAGGCGCCTGCTGTTGTTGATTGCCGCGTCCCTGTGCGTAGGCCGGCGCAACGGAGAGCGAGAAGAGGGCGGTCAGTATGAGAAATCGCTTGGACATTGGAGCTCCCTTGATGATTTCAACCTGCGATGATACACCGCCGCAACCGCGCCAGCATCGCGAAACATCTCGGGAGCTTCGATGGACACACCGATCAACGCCGGCCGGCGAGGTCCTCGGCTTCGAGGCGCGCGATGATCCCCGTCAGCATGTGCGCGATGTCTTCGAGCTTCGCGGCGATGCGCGTGCGCTCCGTCGTCGACACATGGCGGCGACTCGCCGCGGCGACCAGACAGGTGAGCGTCTCGCGGCCCGCGGCGCGGGATCGATAGAGGAACTGCGCGGCGGCCGGCGCCGTGGACTGCGCCAGCCCTTCCACAATCAACGACACGGCGCGCTCGGAGCCGGCGACGAGCTGCGCGCGAAGGCGCGGGTCGCGCCGGAATGATTCGCGCCGCGCGATGGCAGAAATTTCCGCCGCCACATCCACCGCTCGTTCATGAACCTGCACTTCTTCGACGGTTTTTGCCATGAAATCCGACGACGAGCACAGGACGTGCCCAAACGAGGTCAGGTGGGGCAGGTGGGGCAGGTGGAGCGGGTCGGGCAGGTGAGTCGGTCGCAGACCGGACCTTAATCGCTGGTCGGTTCATCGGGGCTTCCGCCGCCCGCCTTCGCGACATCCTCCTGCTTCACGCGATCGACGTTGAACTTGCGCGCGCTGGCGATGATCTTGTCCAGCGTTTCGTCGAAGTCGAAGGAGGTTGCCTTCGAGAATCGCGTGTAGTTCACTCGCGAGACGACGAACGGTTTCAGATACGGGCTCGTGAGCCCCTTCTCCTTCAACTTCTCGACGGCCGCGCCGACCGCATCGTCGAGTACCGAGTATCTTCTTGCCGCGGCGCTCGCGTTCCTTGAGTGCTTTGCTGATTCGCTCCTCGAGAAATTCGTCGACACGCCGCAAGATCGGCTGATACGCACCGCCGCTCAGTCGCGGCCGCGACTCGTAGCAGACGCCGAGCGTCAGGAACGCTGGCTGCTCGAATTCGAAGGCGAACGCGGTTTCAGGTTCGTCGTGCGTCGTCGCCAGCGCGCGCGCCATGCGGATTGTCTCGAGCGATTTTTCGCGCAGGTTGTGCGCCTTCTCCGTGTTGAGCGCCAGGATCTTGAAGGCGACGTCCGCATCAGGCACGACAAGCGCGATGATGGTTCGGACGCCGAGCTTCTTCAGAGCCTGCAGACGATGGTTGCCGTTCGGCGTCCAGTAGCGATCGTCGTGGCGCACCGCGATGATCGGATCGAGAAACGACCCGATTTTTTCGACGACGGCCATCAAGCGCTTCACGTGTGCGTCCGATGGATCGCGCTGGTACGGCGTCGGCTCGACCAACGAGACCGGGAGCGCGGCGATGAGCAGCGGCTTGCCGCCGAAAGGGTCGTTGTAAGCGCCGAGCACCGCGCCGCCATCCGCTTCGACATCGCGGGCCAGCGGCGCGAGGTCGCCGTCGGCCTCCCGCTTCGTTTCGGCCGCGGTCAGGCCGACTGAACCGGCCGCGACCTTCTTGCGGCGCACTGCCTTTTTGCGCGTGGGCATTCGGACATCATAGCCGCGGCGCTGACGCTCGGCTGAAGCCTCGCGCTACGTCGGCCGCGAGAATTTTGTAGCGCGAGGCTTTAGCCGAGCGGCCAGACGGCAACACGGCAGTTGGGTTGCACGTTTTCTGGTCAGAGGTGACAAATGCAGAGGTTAGGACTCGCAGCGAGCGCGTTGCTGTTCTCGGCGGCGTCCGCCAGCGCGGCCATTCCACCGACAGAAGCATCGCGCCTCAATCTCGCGGCCCAGGTGGTTCGCGATATCCACGGATCGATTCCGCAGGAGTACTGGGACCGCGCGCGCTGCGTTGCGGTGATTCCGGAACTCAAGAAAGCTGCGTTCATCGTCGGCGGCGAGTACGGGAAAGGCGTCATGAGCTGCCGCGCAGGCAGCGCATGGAGCGCTCCCGTGTTCATGCAGCTCGCGAAGGGCAGCTGGGGATTTCAGGCAGGCGCGGAGCAGGTCGACGTCGTCCTGCTGGTGATGAATGAATCGGGCGTTCAGAAGCTGCTGCAGAATCAGGTGAACCTTGGCGCCGACGCATCGGTGGCGGCCGGACCGGTCGGGCGTCATGGCAGCGTCGGGACCGATGCCGCGCTGACGGCGGAAATTCTCTCCTACTCGCGCGCGCAGGGTCTTTTCGCCGGGATCAACCTGTCGGGCGGCGTGCTGCGGCCGGACGAAGGTGCGAACCGCGACGTGTACGGCGATTCGGCGACGCCGCGCACGCTGCTCGCGAGCAGCAGCCTTTCTGCGCCGACCGAAGCCACGCCGTTCCTCCACGCGCTCGGAACCGGCGCTGAATCCACGCGCGCCAGACGCGGCGACGTCCGCAAGCGGCGCGCACCGCGCCGAGCGCTCCGGCTCCGGCGGCCGAAGTCCTCGCCGCGCCGCAGGCGTCCGCCGCCCGCGCCCGACGCCGACATCCGCGCGCGGGTCGTTGAGCTCCAGCAAACGATCGATCGCCTTGTCGCCGACGCCAACGCGTCGGCCGTCGGCACTGGCGGCGCGTCAACGGACGCCACCGCCAGCGGCGCGACGCTGACCGTCAGCCGCGAGCGTCTCGCGGAGCTTCGCCGGCAGGTCGCGGCACTGCTCGCGTCAATCGACAAGCGCCAGTGACCGACGAGCGTCCGCTACTGGCTCGCTTTCACGCGGCTTGACCGATCTGCAGCAGCACCGGCTGGGTGTCGTAGTTCTCCAGGACCACCGTGTTGGTGTTCTTGTCCGCCATGATCTTCGTGGCGAGCGACATCTTGCCTTCGCCTTCGCCGTCCTTGTTCAGGCGGAGTTCGATGATGGTGAACGGGTAGTCGATCGATCGCGGTTGATTCGCTGCTTCCCAGAAGCCGATCCGGCGATCGGTCGCGAGCACCACGCGTTCGCCGCCTTCGGGCATCGTCTCGCGGTGCGCGTAATGGATGTCGTAGCCGAGGCTGTTCGGCGTCCGGAAATATCCGACGCGCGGCATGTCCTGCAGCACGCTCAGCAGCTTGTCGTCGCCCTGATTCATCAGCGTCGACATCAACTTGCTGCGCTCTGCTTCGGTCGACCAGCGGTTCACGACGATCTCCACGGTCCCTGCGCCGCCCCGCGACATGTTCACCGCCATCGCGGTAAACCGTTCGGGGCTGCCGTTGGTCTGCGCGGCGGCGATCATCGTCAAGCCCGCGACCAGGCCGCTCGCCAGCAGAATCGGTTTCACTAATCTCTTCATATTGCTCATCTGCGCCTCCTCGTGTTGCTCTCGGCGAGGCGTGTGCAAAGTGATCTCCAGTGGATCGCCACGTCATTGATTGGCTATTACGCTACGGCACGCCTGTCCTGTTTTTTGCACAGCTGTTCGGGATTTTCGGATTGCCGATTCCCGACGAGTTGCTGTTGACGGTTGCCGGCGTGCTCGTGCGCCGTGGCGAGTTGCGCGGACCGTCTGTTCTCATGGCCGCGGTTGGCCGGCTGCGCCGCCGGCATCACACTCAGCTACGTTCTTGGCCGGACCGTCGGCCTGGCCACGCTGCAGCGAGGGCTGCGGGTCTCGGACCGCGCGCTCGCCCGCGGCCAGGCGTGGTTCCGTCGCTTCGGCTGCTGGTTACTGGCGTTCGGGTATTTCGTCCCCGGCGTGCGGCACGTTACGGCGCTCGCCGCCGGGTCGGCGCCGATCGACTACGGGACGTTTTCCAAATTTGCGTATCCTGGCGCGGTGCTCTGGTCGACGGCCTTCGTCACGATCGGGTACGTCGCCGGCGATCGGTGGCAGCTCGGTCCTCGGGCTCGCGCGACAAAACCTTTTGATCGTGAGCGTTGCAGCCATCGCTGCGATCGGCGCCTGGGTCTGGTCGGCGCGTCAGGCGACATGAGGGAACTCTGTGTTCAGTCCTCGGGCTGGTGTCTTCAAATGGAGCACCGCCGCTGCAACTCTCAGAGTGCCAAGACGATAGTCTCGGTGGGGCTGGTGCCGCATGGGCGTGTTTGTTCGTTAATGGCACATCGCCTGGCTTTCCTGCGTTGCCGTCGCTTCGCTGTAACTAACTCCAAATCAGCACGTTAGGCCGCTCCATCTCAGCTGGCCACCCCCTTGCTCTACCGTAGGGCATGAAGCCATTGTGTGTTCCGCGTATCCGACACAAGGCTGTTTGGGGATCCGGACGGACCCTGGCGGCGGTCGCGCTGCTCGTGCTGAGCGTCGCGACGCCGTCGTGGGCCTCTCCGGGCAAGGCGAAGAAAGCAAAGCCTGGCGTTCCAAACAGCTTCGTGAAGAACTACAAGCTGGATGATGAGATCACCCGCCGATCGAAGAACGGCAACCCGCTGGAGACGACGAGCTGCCATCGTCACGCTCAAGGACGGCGCGCAGCTCCCGGCGGAATTCAGGAAGTACGCACGTCCTGGTTCGCTCGACATCATCAACAGCTACGTCCTCGACGTGCCGAACCAGCTGCTCAAGAAGCTGGGAAGCAACGGGGACGTCTTCCGCGTCCACTTCGACCGGCCGATCAAGGCGCACAACTATCGGACCCGCGTCACGGTAGGCGCCGACATCGTGCAGAACTACGGTGTCACCGGCGCCGGCATCGGCGTCGCGGTGATCGACTCGGGCATCGCCACCTGGCACGACGACCTCACCAACAAGACCTCGAAGGTGTATCCGTACGGCAATCAGCGCGTTTCGAAGTTCGTGGACTTCGTGAACGGGCGCGCGCTGCCGTACGACGACAACGGCCACGGCACGCACGTGTCCGGCATCATCGCGGGCAACGGGTACGACTCGAATGGCGATAAGAGCGGCATCGCGCCCGGCGCGTCGCTCGTTTCGCTGAAGGTGCTCGATGCAAACGGTCAGGGCACGATCAGCAACATCATCGGTGCGCTGAACTGGGTCGCGGCCAACTACAAGACGTACAACATCCGCGTCGTGAACATGTCGGTCGGCGCGGGCGTTTACGAATCCTACTGGACCGACCCGCTCACGCTGGCGGCGAAAAACGTCACGGACAAGGGCATCACCATCGTCGCCGCGGCTGGCAATCTCGGGAAGAACGCGGACGGCCAGCTGCAGTGGGGCGCAATCACGGCGCCGGGCAACGCGCCGTGGGTGCTCACCGTCGGCGCGTCGAGCACGATGGGCACCGTTTCGCGTGCGGACGACACGATGGCGGCCTACAGCTCGTCGGGGCCGACCTACCTCGACTACGCCGCGAAGCCGGATCTCGTCGCGCCGGGCACCGGGACGATTTCGCTGTCGGCTCCGGGCAGCACGTTCTATGCGCTCAACCCCGGGTTCCTGGTGGGCGGCCTGCTGAACCTCTTTTCCAAGCCGTATCTCAGCCTGAGCGGCACGAGCATGGCGGCCCCTGTCGTGAGCGGCACCGTCGCGCTCATGCTGCAGGTGAACCCGTCGCTCACGCCGAACTTGATCAAGGCGATCCTGCAGTACACCGCGCAGGTGTACCCCGGCTACAGCGCGCTTCGCGAAGGCGCCGGTTTCGTGAACACGCTGGGTGCCGTTTCGCTCGCTGCGTATTACACGGGCGTCCTCGGTCGCACGATGCCGGTGCAGCCGATCTGGAGCCGGCAGATCATCTGGGGTAATCACCGCCTGACGGGTGGCAACATCAATCCGAACGCGAACGCCTGGGCCACGAACGTTGTTTGGGGCACGGCCAAGACGGGCACGACGTCCGGCCAGAACATCGTCTGGGGCACGTCGCGCGGCGACGACAACATCGTGTGGGGCACGGCCGGCGGCGACGACAACATCGTCTGGGGCACGGCCGGTGGCGACGACAACATCGTCTGGGGGACTGACTGCGGGGGCGCCGATTGCGACGCCGTGGTCTGGGGCTCCGCGGGCGGCGACGACAACATCGTCTGGGGCACCGCGCGCCTCGGCGACAACGTGGTGTGGGGCACGTCGAACGGCGACGACAACATCGTGTGGGGCACGAGCGTGTCAGGCGACTTCTCGTGGGCGAGCGACGCCGACGACACGACGACGTTCTCGGATGACGATTCGGAGCCGTTACCGAGCATCGATCTCCAGTTCGGCACCGTGCCGCTACTGACGCCGATCACGACGACCGTCACGATCGGAGGCCTCTAATGGAAAAAATGCCATACCGCTCCGACATGGACCTGCACATGCCGATTCCGACGATGGAACCGGTGACGACGACGGACTGGCAGGAGAGGCTGCCGGTGATGGCTGGACGGCACGTCACGCTGCGCCAGCTGAGAACGAGCGATGCCGCGTCGCTGTTCGCCATGCTCACGACGGAGGAGGTGTCGCGCTTCATCTCGCCGCCGCCGACGAGCGTGGAAGGCTTCGAGCGCTTCATCACCTGGGCGCAGATGCAGCAGGGCAACGGCGCGTATGCCTGCTTCGCTGTCACGGTCGGCAACAACGATACGGCGATCGGCATCTTCCAGCTCCGCCAGCTCGAGCCCGGCTTCGGCACGGCTGAATGGGGCTTCGCAATCGGCTCGGCGTTCTGGGGTACCGGCGTGTTCAAGGAGGGAGCGGAGCTGATGATCAACTTTGCGTTCGACGTCGTCGGCGTGCATCGGCTGGAAGCGCGCGCGGCCGCAAAGAACGGACGCGGCAACGGCGCACTGAGAAAGATGGGCGCCGTGCAGGAAGGCGTCCTCCGCAAGTCGTTCGTGAAGGACGGCGAGTATCTCGACCAGGTCCTCTGGACGATTCTCGAGGAAGACTGGCGCCACGCGAAGGTGGTGTGGACTGGAGTGACGCTGCACTAATTCGGCAGAGTAGCCTGAACGCGGCGGGGATCGAGACGCCATACGATCCCCGCCGCGAGATTACACAGCCACACCGACCCGAGCCCGGTACGCACCGCATCGCCACCCTTACCGACAAACTGCTGAACGACCGTGTTGGTCGACGGGTCGACGCGCGACAGCGGAAAGTCGAACGACGTCACCCACACGGATCCTTCGCCGGCGGCAATGTCGCCTCCGCCGCCCGGCACACCAAGCTCCACGGTCGCCACAACCTTGTTCGTCTTCGGATCGATGCGGGATACGCTGCCGTCGCCCTGATTCAAGGTCCACACACCGCCCTCGCCGGTCGCGATGAACCGCGGCGCCTTGCCGACCTTGATGGTCTCGACGATCAGATTCGTGTGCGGATCGATGCGCGAAACGGAATCGTGTTCAGTGCTCGTCACCCAGAGTGCCCCGTCGGCGCCGCCGCTGAATGCCAGGCCAAACGATCCGGACGGCACATAAATTTCGGCGACGACTTTGTTCGTGTCCGGGTCGAAGCGCGCCAGCGTCCCTTTCGTATCGGTCATCATCCAGATGCTGCCCGCGCCGCTCGCGATCGATCCTTCGCTGTTGCCGATCGTCGTCTTCAGCGTCGCGGAGACCTCGCCTGTTTTCAGATCGACGCGCGCGATGGTCGAATCACCGCAGTTCGGCACCCAGAGGCTGCCGAAGGCAACCGTCAGGCCGGAGCACGGACGCTTGCCGACGGCGACCGTTGCGGCGACGGTATTTGTTCGAGGATCGAGCCGCACGACCGCGTCCTTCGGCTTGTTCGAGATCCACACGGCGGAGTCGGGCAGGTTCTTAAGCTCCGGTCCTGCTCCGGTCCCAGTCGGACCAGGACCGGAGTACACCGCGATCCAGTCGGGGGCGCCGGGGACGGCGAAAACCGCTTCGGGCTTCAAACGCTCGATCGGGAATCTTGACGCCGGGCGTTTTCACGCCGGTCTTGACGGGTTCCGTTTGGTTTTGCCAGTAAAACAGCGAGGTCAGCAGCGCGGCCGCGATCGGCCAGCTAGCGATTTTTTGCATCGTGGTTAGGCATAATAGCCGGTCATGATCTTTCGTCCTACTTCACGGCCGCTCGGCTGGATTGCGCTGGCCGCTGCGCCTTTGTTTCTCCAGCTTGTTCTCGAGGCTCAGCAGCCGGCACAAATGGCCGCCGCCTCGCCGGAGTACTTCGAGGCGAAGGTGCGCCCGGTGCTGGCCGCGAGCTGCTACGACTGTCATACGGAGGAATCGCTCGGCGGCCTTCGGCTCGACTCGCGTGAGGGCATGCTCAAAGGCGGGAAGTCGGGCCCGGCGATCGTGCCCGGCGACCCCGACAAGAGCCTGATGATTCAGGCGGTCCGGCAGACCGGCGACAAGCTGAAGATGCCGAAAGGCGGCCGCCTCAAGCCCGACGAAGTCGATGCGCTCGTCGAGTGGGTGCGCGCAGGCGCCGTGTGGCCCGCGCCAGTCGCGACCGCCGCGCCGGCGACGCGCGCAGCTGCGGCAACGTACACGATCAAGCCCGAACAGCGCGCGTTCTGGTCGTTTCAGCCGATTCGGAAGCCGCCGGTCCCTGCGGTGAGCCACGGCGACTGGGCGAAGACCGACATCGATCGCTTCGTGCTGGCGCGGCTCGAGAAGGACGGCCTCGCTCCGGTTGCGGCTGCCGACAAGCTCACGCTGATCCGCCGCGCGTACTCTGGATTTGACCGGCCTGCCGCCGACGCCCGACGACATCGAGGCGTTTCAGAAAGACGATGCGCCGGATGCGTTCGCGAAAGTCGTGGATCGGCTGCTCGCGTCGCCGCAGTACGGCGAAACGTGGGGCCGCATGTGGCTCGACGTCGCCCGCTACGGCGAAGACGACTATCGATCGCTCGATCCGCATGGGCCGCGGCTACAACCCATATCCCAACGCGTATCTGTATCGCGACTGGGTGATCAAGGCGTTCAACGACGATCTGCCGTACGACCAGTTCGTCCGGGCGCAGCTCGCCGCCGATCTGCTCGGCGACGAGGGTCGCGCGCGTCGTCTGCCCGCGCTGGGATTTCTCGGCCTCGGTCCGTGGTACTACGACAACGGCGCCGTCGAAATCACGCGCGCCGACGAACGGCACGACCGCGTGGACGTTGTCTCGCGCGGGTTCCTCGGGCTGACGGTCGGCTGCGCGCGCTGCCACGATCACAAGTACGATCCGATTCCAACGAAGGACTACTACTCGCTGGCCGGCGTGTTTCTGAACAGCCCGTACCGCGAATATCCGCTCGTCCCCAAGAGCGTCGTCGACGAGTACGAGGCGCAGGACAAGAAAATAGAAAAGAAAGAAAAGCTCCTCGGCGAGTTCATGCGGACCGAGTCCGAACAGCTCGGCGAAACGCTCGCGCTGCAGGCGTCGAAATACATGGTGGCGGCGTGGAAGGTCACGGGCGAGCCAAAAGAAGACGTCGCGAAGATCGTCGACGCGGAGAAGCTCGATTACGAGCTGTTCGACCGCTGGCTGAAATTCCTCGCGAAGCCGCCGAAGTTCTATCCCGACCTGACCAAATGGCAGGAGATGATCACGCGCGGCGGCACGGCTTCCGAGGCGAAGACGCTCGCCGACGCGTTCCAGGCCGCGATCCTCGACGTGATGTTCGAGAAGAAGGACATCAAGGACGAGAACGACATCATCTACGCCAAGTCGCTGCCGGGTACGAAGAAGAAAGAACCGGCGAAGCTGCCGAGCGACTTCGTCACCAACGATGATTTCTGTCCCGGGTGCGGCCTCGAGCTGAAGTCGATGCCGATCGAGCGCCAGAACCTGTGGACCGACGTGTTCTCGCGCGATCTGCAGGACGGCTTCGATCCGAATCAGGCGTTCGAGCGCATCAAGCCGGGTCTGCTCGCGTTTCGCGGCTGGGGCCTCGAGCGGCAGCTGAGCGCCGATCGCCGCCGCTACATCGACGGGCTGCGCGAGGAGATCGAGAAGCTGCGGAAGGATCAGCCGCCGAAGTACGCGTTCGTGCACGGCGTCGGCGACGCCGAGAAGCCGGTGAACCTTCGGGTGAGCAAGCGTGGCAGTCCGTACAATCTCGGCGACGAGGAGCCGCGCCACTTCCTCTCGGTGCTGTGCGGCGCCGACGGGCCGGCGCCGTTTTCAAACGGCAGCGGCCGCCTGGAACTGGCCGACGCCATTCTCAAGCAGCCGATCGCGATGCGCGTCATCGTCAACCGCATCTGGAAGGGGCATTTCGGCACCGGGCTCGTCGACACGCCGAGCAATTTCGGTGTGATCGGCGAACGACCGACGAACCCGGAGCTGCTCGAACACCTCGCGCAGACGTTCGTCGACAGCGGCATGTCGATCAAGGCGCTGCATCGCGTCGATCATGTTGAGCGCCGTGTATCAGCTGAGCGGCGACTACGACAAGAAGAACTTCGACAAGGATTCCGGGAACCGTTTGTACTGGCGCGCAAATCGGCACCGCATGACGGCGGAGCAGATTCGCGACTCGCTGCTGTTCGTGTCGGGTGCGCTCGATCCGAAGATGGGTGGGCCGTCGACGCCACTGACGCCGGAGTTCAACCGCCGCACCGTCTACGGGAAGATCAGCCGCTACAAGCTTGATGAATACCTGCAGCTGTTCGATCTGCCGAGCCCGAACCTCTCGGCCGAAAAGCGATTTACGACGAGCGTGCCTCTGCAGCGGCTCTTCTTCATGAACAGCGATTTCATGCAGCAGCAGGGCGAACTGCTGGCGCGCAAGATCGCCAACGAGCCGGATAACACCGCGCGCATCCAGAAAGCATATCGTCTGATGTTCGGCCGCGCTGCGACCGACGCCGAAGTGAAGGCCGGCTTGACGTTCATCGCGACCGAACCGCTGAAGGATTACGAAGAGCGCAAGGCGGAAGAGGCGAAGAAGGAAAAAGACAAGGACGGCAAGGACTCGAAAGACGGCAAGAGCCCGAAAGAGTGCCGACACGGCGAAGGCGGAGGGTCCAGAAAAAGTCGGCGACGGGATGATGGCCGGTGTCATCCCTGGGGCCGGGAAGAAAGCGGATCAGGAGAAACTATTGCCGGTCACGCCGTGGGGCCGCTACGTGAAGGTGCTTTTGAGCTCGAGCGAATTCGTGTTTGTGAATTAGCGCAATAGATCAACCGCAGAGCTCGCGGATTCGCAAGACAGCAAGTCTGCACCGCGTTCGGTTGGCGCGCTGCGTGCTCGCGGTTCAATTCGTATTGAGGCAATCATGGGTCGATCTCATAAGGCGCGCAATCCGATCTCACGGCGCGACGCGCTGTGCCGCATCGGAAACGGGTTCGGCATGCTCGCGTTTGCGAGCCTCGTCGGCGAATCGATCGCGCAGGCTGCCGGCGTCGAGGGCGCCAGCCTGTTCGGTCAGGACGCCGCGCTCGACGCACGGAAGCTCGATCATCCCGCGCGCGCGAAGCGGGTGATTTTCCTTTTCATGAACGGCGGCCTGTCGCAGGTCGACAGCTTCGATCCGAAGCCGATGCTCGACAAATATCACGGGCAACCGCTGCCAGGCGGGTCGATTGCCACCGAGCGGAAAACGGGCGCGCTGATGCGGTCGCCGTTTACGTTCAAGAAGTACGGGCAGTGCGGCATGGAGGTCAGCGAGCTGTTCCCGCACGTCGGCGAGTGCGCAGACGACATCTGCTGGATCCGATCGATCTACACCGACATCCCGAACCACGAACCGTCGATGCTGATGATGAACACCGGCCACACGCAGGTCGGCCGCCCGTCGCTCGGCTCGTGGCTCACGTACGGCCTCGGCACCGACAACAAGAACCTGCCCGGGCTACGTCGTGCTCTGTCCGGATGTGCCGACGACGGTGGGACCGCCGCTGTGGAACAGCGCATTTCTGCCGACGGTGCACCAGGGCACGTTCATTTCGGACAAGGTGGAAAAGCAGGACGAGAAGACCCTCATCGGCAAGGATTTCGATCCGAAGAATCTCATCTCGTTCATCCACAACGAGAAGTTCACGCTCACCGAGCAGCGCCGCGAGCTCGACCTGCTCGAGTCGTTGAACCGCATGCAGATGAATCGCGAGGTCGTGCCCGATCCGCAGCTCGACGCGACCATTCAGTCGATGGAAGTCGCGTATCGCATGCAGACCGAAGCGCCCGACGTGTTCGACATCCGGAAGGAAAGCGACGCGACGCTGAAGCTATACGGGCCGGGCAGCACGGCGCGCGGCTGCCTGATGGCCGTGCGGCTCGTCGAGCGCGGCGTCCGCATGGTGCAGGTGTACTACGCGAAGGGCGATCCGTGGGATGCCCACGCGGACATTCAGGCGCATCGTAAGAACGCGAAAGATTCCGACCAGCCGTTTGCCGCCGTGATCAAGGATTTGAAGTCGCGCGGCCTCTTCAAGGACACGCTCGTCGTCTGCGGTTCGGAGTTCGGACGCACTCCGGTGATGGAGGTCGGCGGCGGCGCCGGCACGGTGCAGAATGGACGCGACCACAATCCGTTCGGCTTCACGATGTGGCTCGCGGGCGGCGGGGTGAAGGGCGGCACGATTTACGGCGCCACGGACGATTTCGGCTTCAAGGCCATCGAGAAGCCAGTTCACGTGCACGACCTGCACGCAACGATTCTCCATCTCCTCGGCATCGATCACACGAAGCTGACGTACCGGTACAGCGGCCGCGACTTCCGTCTAACCGACGTGTCCGGGACCGTACTGCACGACATCATTGCGTGATTCGCGCGGGGAGTGGGGACCTGCTCGACACCAGACTGTCCGCGTCGCGCTGCGCGCTCGCTCGGGGCGAGCCGCCACGCGTTCGCGGGCGAGGCGCTCGGCGCGTCTAGAACAGAACGTCGCAGTGGGAAACCGCTGCTTCACTAAATGGTTCGCATCGCGCTTCGCGCTCGCTCGGGATGGGTGGCGCAGGGCTCAGCCTGCATTACTTACAGCTCGCGGGGCCCCACCCCGCTCGATAACGCCTTCGCGCGGCGGCGCTGCGGCGTATCTAACCGGATCGCAGCGGGAGGAATCCTTCACCAAATGGTTGATCGCACTTCCTGACGCGGATCACGCGGGCTCGAACGCGCCGCTGCCCGAGCTCTCGCCCGCGCTCTCGCTAGTGACGAGCACGCGCTCGCAAGGGTCGATGACTCGATAACGCCTTCGCGCGGTGGCGCTCGGCGTGAATAGAACAGAACGTCCCGTAATGGTTCGAACACGTACGGTACGGCAGATCAGTCGCGGTGTCGTACCGAACACGTGCTGTGCCCATGTCGCCGGAGCGGCGGTTTTCCGCGTATGTCGCGCGGTTCGCCGAGCAGCACGTGTTCGGTCCTCACATGCCGCGTCGCAACCGTCGAACAGAGCGCTTGCTATTGGTAAAGCCGCGCTGTCTTGTCATCGGCCGGCGGATAGTCCGAGCTGATTGCGTTGCCGTCGACCCATACCGGCGCCTTCAGGATCGTCGAACACTTCGCGCGCCCGGTGAAGTGCCATAGCGCGTCGAGGACGACGACGTGGAGCATCGAACGGTTGCGCGCGAGCGGTGGCGCGCTCACGGGCGTGCCCACCGGCAACGCGCCGCCCTCGGTGCATGCCGGCTGCGTCGCCGCCGGATCGGTGAAGGCGCGCGTGTTCTCGCGCACGACGACCGGCAGGTAAAACGCTTCGTCTCGTTCCATGGCCGCGAAGAACGGATCGAGGTAGCGGACGATTTGCTGTTTGCCTTTCTGGTCGACCGCCGCATCCTCGAGCGCCCGGTATGCGGCCGCTTTCTTCGCGGCAAACCGTCGTCTGGCGGCATCGAGGACCGCGCGCGGGAAGAGGCTGCGCGTCCGTTGAAGCTGCGCGTCGACTTCGACTTCGGGCTCCGACCGCCGCTCCACGAACGCAGCGTTGAAGATCGCCGGGAACCAGGCGTGACGGCCCGTGACCATCCCCGAAATGTCGAAATCGTACATGACCGGGAGGACAGTGCCGTCCTTCCGCGCGACGGCGAGCAGGTTCCAGAGCGGCTTGCGCGCGTCGCAGCGGTACCGATCGTTTGGCGCGAACTTCAAGCACCAGTCGAAGTTGCCGATGAGCGCTTCGGCAAACGCGAGGTTGACGGCGTCGGCCGCCGCCAGGTCTTCCTTCGCGGAACGAAACTGTTCCATCTGGATCAATTTCGAGCCGTGACAGCCGTTTCAGCGCGCCGCGTTCGTCTTCGAGAATCATCGCATCCCGCGTGATGGCGTCCGTCTCCGCTCCGGCCGACGTGTCCTTGTAAGTGATGCGCGCCGGCCGCGCTCGGAGAGATGGGACGCCCAGCGTGTCGAGCAGGCGGTAGACGAACGCCTCGCGGTGCGCGGCATGCTCGTTCGCGAGGCGGCCGTACTTCTTCGTCAGCATGCCGTCCGGCGACTCGCCGCAGTGCGTTCCGATCTTGACGATGTCCATGTCGCGGAATATCGAGGCGTCGCGCGCCTCGCTCTTCTCGAGCCGCGAGCTTCAGCTTCGGAAACCGGCATTCGCTCGCCTGCTTGCTCGTGTTGCCGCGTTCCGACACCGCGACGTTGTCGAGTGTGACCTCGCGGCCGTCAGCGCTCCGGAACGACAGCGCTCCCGTCACGCTCGCATCCTTGTTTTCGTCTTTGGCGAAGAGATCCGACAGCGGCGCCTTCAGCGTCAGCTCGATCACGGAGTCGCTGGAGAAGAGGTCGGGTTCGGCGGCGCGCTGGCCGGCGACACACGCAAGGGCGATGAGGAGAACAGGCGCGGGTCTCATCCTGACCCGACGATTCAAGACGGCGGCCAGATCAGGCGAACTCGACCGAACGCCTCGTCAGCGAACCGCCAAAGAACCCGCTGATCGGAAACGTCACGTCACCGCGCCTCGTCCGCTGCTGAGCCGAGCGCGACGAGAGCCGGCACGAAGTGCTCCTGCGTCGGAAGCGCCAGCCGAACGCCCGGACCGCGGCGCCGATAATCGATGCAGCGCGTCGGCATCTTTGCGCGCCAGCACGTCGGCCGCCCACGCGTCGAATTCGGCCGCCCACGCCGGCGTCGGCGGGTTTGGGCTGAGGTCCATCGCGCGCAGGTTGTGGATCAGGAATCCGCTTCCCACTATGAGTACGCCTTCGCGCCGAAGCGGTGCGAGCGTCCGTCCGAGCTCGAAGAGCTCCGCCGGGTTCATGGTCGGGAGCGAAACCTGGAGCACCGGAACATCGGCAGCCGGGTACATGGCGACGAGCGGCACGTAGGCGCCGTGATCGAGGCCGCGCGCCGGGTCGTCGACGACCGGCTGCGTGGTGCTGACGAGTGCGCGGACGCGCCGCGCCAGCTCGGGTGCGCCAGGCGCCGCATAGCGCACGCTGTAGTACTTCGCGGGAAACCCGTAGAAGTCGTAAACGAGCGGAACGGTCGTGGTGGCGCCGAGCGTGATCGGGCGCTCTTCCCAATGCGCGGACAGCATCAGGATCGCCGTCGGCCGAGGCAGCGCACCCGCCCAGGCTTTCAGCTCGCCGACCCATCCTTGATCGTCGAGCAGAAACGGCGACCCGTGCGCGAGAAAGATCGACGGCATCATTTTATCGGCCGGCCGATCGACCAGGGCACCTTGGCTTCGTCGAGCGATGTGTTGAACGCCGGCACGCGCGTGGTGATCAGGTGATTGAGCCGCTCGAGCTCGCCGTCGAGCTCGGTCGCGGTCATCGCGAGCGTATCGTGCTGGGAGACAGTCGGCAGCGACGTGACGCCGCCGATTTCGTTCGCGACCCCGTTGGCGCGCTGCTGAATCGACGGCTGACGCGGACCGTCCCCGTCTCCCCGCCGCCGCGGCCGCCGGCGCCGCGCACTTTCGCGATGATCTCATCGATCTCCTTCTCGATCGCGTTCGCCTCAGTGGTCAAGCGCGGCCGGCGCCGACACCGCCTGGATCGCGCGCTTCGCCTCCTCGATCTGCGCCTTCAACTGATCCGCCGACCGCACGGCCGCCTGCACGCGCGTCTGCAGCCGGCTCGCACTGACGCGCGCGCTGTACAGCGTCTTGTAGTCGGCGTCGCTCAGCTGAATCGAGCGGGTCGGCCTTCACGGCGATGGACATTTCCTGCGGCGCGGCGTCGCCGACTTTGAGGCGCGCCTTGTATTGGCCCGGCAGGACGAACGGTCCGCGTGGCGTGCCGCCGAAGAATCCTCCGCCGGCTTCGTCGCCGCCCGTCGCGCCTTGCGGCCGCGGCACGGTGTAGGGCGGCGGCAGCCGCAGATCCCACACGACGCGGTGGATGCCCGGCCTTCTTACTTGCTTCGAGCTCGCGAACGACGGCGCCGGTGCCGTCGACAATCGTCAGCGCCGCGGTGCGGTCGCGCGGAATGTCCTGTTTGACGTAGTACGAAATCACCGCGCCGAACGGCGGGTTCGACGCGGCGTACAGCCGGTCGGCCTGATCTCCGACGCCGCGCGATCCGCCGCCGTACGGATCCGCCTGGTTGAACATCAATGCGGGCTTGACGGGAAACAGCTGCCACTCGGATGCCAGCGCCGCCGGCGTCAGCTTTTCGAGCGGTGTGATGTCGTCGAGAATCCAGACGCCGCGCCCGTGCGTGCCGAGGATCAGATCGTTTTCGCGCGGGTGAACGATCAGATCGTGCACGGCAACGGTCGGCAGGTTGTTCTTGAGCGGCGTCCATGCGGCGCCGCCGTCGATCGACACAAACGCACCGAATTCCGTTCCGACAAAGAGCAGCGATGCGTTGCGCGGGTGCTGGCGAATCACATACGCCGAACCCGACGCGGGCAGGTTGGCGGTGATCGACGTGCCAGCTGGCGCCGTAGTCGGTGCTCTTCAGCACGTACGGCTTGAAGTCGTTGCTGCGATGGCCGTCGAATGTCGCGAACACCGTCCCTTCTTCAATGGGCGACGCGGTAACGCGGCTCACATACGTCTCGTCGGGCACGCCCGGAAATTTGTCGATCTTCGTCCACGTCCCGCCGCCGTCTCTCGACACCTGCACAAGGCCATCGTCGGTGCCGACATACAGGAGGCCTTTCTTCAGCGGCGACTCGTCGAGCGTGCTGATGTTGCCGTAAGGCGCCGTGCCTTCGTGCCGCGAGATCGCTGTGCGATCCCACACCTTGCCCATCATCGGCAGCGTGTCGCGATTCCGCTGCCGCGTGAGATCGCCGCCGAGCGCCTGCCAGCTGTCGCCGCGGTCGGGACTCTTGAACAGGAAATTCGCGGCGAAGTACACCGTCTTCGGATCGTGCGGCGACACGAGAATCGGCGCGCTCCAGTTCCAGCGGTACGGCGGCTTGCCTGGCGCCGGCTGCGGCTTGATCGCTTTGCGCTCGCCGCTCTTCGCGTCGTATCGCACGACGCCGCCTTCCTGCGACTCGGCGTAGACGATGTTGGGGTCGGAGTAGTCGACGGCGGAGTAGAAGCCGTCGCCGCCGACCGTCTGATACCAGTCGGCGTTGGTGATGCCGGCGCGGTTGCGCGTCGCGCTCGGCGCGCCCCAGCTGCGGTTGTCCTGCGTGCCGCCGTAGACGTAGTAGAACGGCTCGCGCATGTCGGCGGCGATCGCGTAGAACTGCGCGACCGGCAGGTTGGCGACGAAATCCCACGCCTTGCCGCGATCGTGCGAGATGTAGCAGCCGCCGTCGTTGCCGATGATCAGATGGTTCGAATCGCGCGGATCGATCCACATCGCATGGTGATCGACGTGCGTCGTTCGCGCGACGTCGGTGCGAAACGTCTTGCCGCCGTCTTCCGACACGCTCACGTTAATCGCGAGCGTGTAGACGCGTTCGGGATCGTTCGGATCTACGCGAATCTGGCTGTAGTACCAGGGCGTCACGTCCGCGTTGAACGTTCTCCGCCAGCTCTCGCCGTAGTCGTCGGACCGGAAGACGCCGCCTTCGCGCGCCTGAACGATCGCGTAGATCGTGGCCGGATGCGATCGGCTGATCGACAGGCCGATGCGACCGACATCTCCCTCGGGAAGGCCCTCGGTCAGCTTGCGCCAGGTCGCGCCGGCATCGGTCGTCTTGTAGATGCCGCCTTCCGGACCTCCGCCGAGAAAGCTGTATGCGCGCCGCTCGCGCTGATACGCCGCAGCGTAGAGGACGTCGGGATCATTCGGATCCATCGCGAGATCGACAAACCCCGTGTGCTCGCTGATCGACTTCGTGTTCGTCCACGTCTTGCCGCCGTCGGTCGTCTTGAAGAGCCCGCGTTCGCGGCCCGATGCCCAAAGCGGCCCGAGGGCGGCGACGTACACGACATCTGGATTGGTCGGGTGAACGATGATCCTGCCGATGTGCTGTGAGCCCTTGAGCCCCATCGGCGTCCACGTCTTGCCGCCGTTCACTGACTTGTAGATTCCGTCGCCCCACGACGAGCTGCGCTGGTTGTTCGCTTCACCGGTGCCGACCCAGACGATGTCGGGATTGCTCGGCGCGATGGCGACGTCGCCGATGGAAATCGTGGATTCGCGATCGAACACCGGCTCGAACGTCGTGCCGCTGTTCGTCGTCTTCCAGAGGCCGCCCGATGCCGACGCGACGTAGAAAACGTTCGCGTTCGCGTTCGACGCGCCTTCCGGAACCGCGATGTCGACGATGCGGCCGCTGGTAATCGCGGGCCCGATGTTGCGCCAGGTCAGTTCGCTCAGAACAGCGGGTGAAAGCGCCGGCCCGTCCGCACCGGCAAGGGAGATCGAGACAAACACGGCGAGCGCGGCTGTCGGCAGCAATTTGGAAATCATAGAGACGCGCCATTTTATGTCGGAAGGAAGAAAAGCGATCGGATGCCGGCAACGCCAGCGAGGCGGGGGAACGAAAGAAGCAGGACGACGATCAGGCGGCTTTGTCGGCGAGCGCCAGGGGCGCCGGCGCCGGCACCGGCGCGACCGCGTCGGCCGGCGTCCGCAGAATCTTCATCTCCGCGAGGTGATGAACGACGTGCTGCTGTTCCCACGCGAAGAGCGCCGCATACAGCACGGCGTTGATGCCAAGGTGTGTCTGGCGCCGGCTCAACCAGGCGGCCGCGTTATAAGCGCCCATTACGGCGGCTAACCCGAGGGCCAACGCGTGCACGCCCGTCTTGAGCCCCTCGCACGACCCGCAATGCAGGATCTTGAGGTCCATGTTCATGCCGGCGACCAATGCAAGAGCAGTGCTCAGCAGAAGGCCGGGCTGGCTCGAGATCAACGCGCGCGGCGTCTCGCGATCCGTTCACGGACGGCGGCCGCGGCGGCTTTCTGCCTGGTGGCGTTGGCTTCCGCTCGCTCCCGCGTGCGCCGTGCCTTTTCCCGGATCGCTTCCAGACGCTGCGCGAGCGGCGGCCGCGTGAATCGCGGCAAATCGGGAAAAAGCTTGAACAAGTCGCCTGATCGCGGCGGCATTTGCCGGATTCTACAACCCCGGGCACTCGCCTTGCACGCTAGCGCGGCCGGAGGCGCCTGATGCGATGGCAGTCCGGGGATCGCAGCAATATTGAAGACATGCGCGGAGGATCCGGCATCGGCCCGGTCCATATCGGCATCGGCGGCTTCGTGGTGCTTCTTCTCCTCAGCTGGGTGAGCGGGACGAATCTGTTTTCGCTGCTCGGCACCGGCGATGGAACGCCGTCGCAAGCCGTCGGCACCTCGGGTCGCGTCGCGTCGACGCCGGCCGAGGAAAAAGAAGTCGACTTCGTGGACGCCGTCATGCGCGACGCGCAGGACACATGGAGCGGCCTGCTCGGAACTCGATACCGGCCGACGCGTGTCGTGTTGTTTCGCGACGCTATTCAGTCGGCCTGCGGCTTCGCTCAGGCGGCGACCGGTCCATTCTATTGCCCGAGCGATCACCTCGTTTACCTCGACCTGGGATTCTTCAACGAGCTTTCCCGCCGGTTCGGCGCCTCGGGCGACTTCGCGCAAGCCTACGTGGTCACCCACGAACTCGGGCATCACGTGCAGGCACTGCTCGGGCTGAATCGGGCGGCCGAGAGCGATCGACGGAGCGGCGAGGGCAGCGCATCGGTGGCGCTCGAACTGCAGGCCGATTGTTTCGCCGGCGTGTGGGGCCACGCCGCGTCGCAGAGCGGCCGTTTTCAGGCCGGCCACGTCGAGCTCGAGCCGGGCGACGCCGACGAAGCGCTGCACGCAGCGGCGGCAATCGGCGACGATCGGCTTCAGACCATGGCGACGGGCCGCGTGATGCCGGATCGGTTCACGCACGGCTCCTCGGCCGAGCGCGTCGAGTGGTTCAAGCGCGGGATGGACAGCGGGGATCCGGCGTCGTGCAACACATCGGCGAGACCGACGCGCTAGAATCGCGTCGGTGCGTCTATGGCCGGTCATCTTTCTGCTCGCGCTCGTTACGCGACTGCCCGGCCTGACGGATCGTCTCTATTCGAATGACGAAGCGACGTATTCAGCGCTCGCGGCGCGGCTGAATACCGGCGGCACGATGTACGCCGACGCGGTCGACCACAAGCCGCCGGGCATCGTGTCCGCATATGCGGTGATATTTCGGCTCGCAGGCGTGTACAACATCGTCGTCGTACGGATTGCGCTCATCGTCATCGTGACGCTCACCGGCATTGCCGCGGGCGAGCTCGCGGTGTTGCTCGCGGGCGATCCTCGTGCGCGGATTGCCGGCGTGCTGTACGTGCTCGCATCCGCTACAGGGTTTCCCGACAACGTGCAGGCGGCGAACACCGAGCTCGTGCTGAATCTGCCGCTCACCGTCGCCGCGTGCGCGGCCGCCGCGGCCGGAGCGGCGGAAGGCGCCGGCGCCGCGTTTGTGCTCGCCGCCGCAGGAGGTATGCTCACCGGCGTCGCGGCCTTGTTCAAATATCAGGCGGCGATTGCCGGCGTGGCATGGCTGTGGATGGCATTCGCGGCGCGCCGCCGGCGGCGCGTCGCGGGCGCCATTGTCGCCGGCCTGGCGCTCGGATTTTGCATGATCGTGGCTCTCGTGCTGTGGCACTACGCGGCTGCGAATCATCTGGATGCGTTTCTCTTTTGGGGATGGCGTTATAACTTCTCGTATATCGCGTCGATGCCGCTCAGCCGGCAGCTGGCCCGGGCGGTTGTGCGGACCGGCGCGATCGCGCTGTGGTGGGCGCCCGTTGTCGTGCTCGCGGCAAGGCGCGCGCCGCGTCGATCTCGCGCTCGTCTGGTTCATGGCGATGACCGTGGCGGTCTGTGCCGGCGGCCGTTTTTTTGGAAACTATTATCTGATGCTGCTTCCGCCGCTCTCCGTGCTCGCCGGTTCGGTGCGCGTGCCGCGTCGTTTCATCGCGGCTGCCGGTACGCTCGCCGCCGTAAGCGTGATCGCGGCGGCATTCTGGTTCGCACTGCGGCCAGCACTCCGGTTGGAAGACGATCGCTACCGCGATGTGGGCGCGTGGCTGCGCGATCATTCCGCCGAGCGCGATCGCGTATTCGTCTGGGGCGACTCGGCGCAGGTTTATGTATACGCACATCGGGTGATGGGCACGCGGTTCGCCTTCGTGAACTATCACACGGGAAAGATCTGGGGGACCGGCGCCGACGAGGCCGGCGCGCCAGTGCGTCCTGACCTTGTCGTGCCGCGCGCGTGGGACGAACTCGAAGAGGATTTCGAACGTGCGCCGCCCGCCTATCTGGTGGACGCCGCTGCCGGCCGGCTCCATGGCTTCGACGGCCATGCGCTCGGCATGTATCCTGCGATGTCGCGCATAGTCGCGGCCGATTATCGGTTGGCCGCTTCGGTTGACGGCGTGCCCATTTATCAGCGGGACGGTCGGCGCGAACGGCCGCTCGCCATCTACTTCATCGACGTCGAAGGTGGACAGGCGACGCTCGTCGTCGCGCCGAATGGCCAGTCTCTGCTCGTCGATGCCGGCTACGGCGACCTCGGCGGTCGTGATCCCAAGCGCATCGTCGATGCGGCCCACGATGCGGGCGTGACGAAAATCGACTACATGCTCATCAGCCATTTCCACGGCGATCACGTTGGCGGCGTGCCGGAGCTCGCTGCGCTCCTGCCGATCGGGACGTATGTGGACTACGGTCAGCCGAGCGGAGCGGACGTGAACGCTATGCCGCCATTCCGTGCGTACGAGGCTGTGCGCAGCCGCGGGAAGCATCTCGTACCGAAGCCGGGCGACCACGTGCCGCTCGCCTCGGTCGACGTCCAAGTCGTCAGCGCAGCAGGTGAGCTCATCTCGAAGCCGTTTGCGGGAGCTGGAGCGACGAACGCCGCGTGCGCCTCCTTCGCTCGGCGCGCCGACGATACGAGCGAGAACGCGCGATCGCTCGGCTTCAAACTGACCTTCGGAAAATTCAGCTTTCTCGATCTCGGCGATCTGAGTTGGAATCCGCTCGGACGTCTCGTGTGTCCGACCGATCTGCTCGGCCCGGTCGATCTATTTCTCGTGCCGCACCATTCGAACGACGATGCCGCGGTGCCGGCGATGCTCGCGGCGCTGAAGCCTCGCGCGATCGTCAGCAACAACGGGCCGACCAAGGGCGGCACGCCCGCGGCGTTCGCGCTCGTCCACGGTTTGCCGGTCACCGACGTATGGCAGCTCCACAAGTCCACGAATGCCGGCTCGGTGAATTCCGAAGACGCGCTGCTGGCGAATGTCGACGACGGGCAGAGCAGCTATTGGATTAAGGTCACGGCTCTCGAAGATGGCAGTTTCACGGTGACGAACGCGCGCACCAAGGCGACGCGATCGTATCGGGTAAAGTGAAAGGGAGAGGACTTTCTCGTGTCATCGAAGTCTCAGCTCGCCAGGACAGGCATTCCCGGCCTCGATCAGATTCTCGGCGGCGGCCTCCCACAAAATCGTTTGTACCTCATCGAAGGAGATCCGGGCAGCGGCAAGACGACGCTCGGACTGCAGTTCCTTCGCGAGGGGATGCAACGCGGCGAAACGGTGCTCTACGTCACACTTTCCGAAACGAAGTCTGAGCTCACGGCCGTAGCGGCGTCGCACGGCTGGGAGCTCGACGGCATGCCGATTCACGAGCTCGCGGCGGCCGGCGACAGAACGCCGTTCAAGCCCGACGATCAATACACGTTCTTCCATCCGTCGGAGGTCGAGCTTGGCGAAACGACGCAGGCCGTTCTGAGCGAGGTCGAACGCGTGTCGCCGACGCGCGTCGTCTTCGACTCGCTCTCGGAGATGCGGCTGCTCGCACGGGAGCCGCTGCGCTACCGCCGTCAGATTCTCGGGCTGAAGCAGTTCTTCGTCGGACGCGACTGCACCGTGCTGCTGCTCGACGATCGGACGTCGGCCGACGGCGATCTGCAGCTTCGCAGTCTCGCGCACGGTGTCATCACACTCGAGCAGCTGGCGCCCGAGTACGGCGCGGAGCGCCGGCGGATGCGCGTCGTGAAGCTGCGCGGCGTCAAGTTTCAGGGCGGCTTCCACGACTTCGTCATCGCGACCGGTGGGCTCGACGTCTTTCCGCGGCTGGTCGCAGCCGATTCGCGGACCGCGGCCGAGCACGGCACCGCCAGCACCGGCATCCCAGCGCTCGATCGCCTCCTCGGCGACGGTCTCGATCGGGGCACGTCCACGCTGCTGCTTGGCCCGGCCGGCTCGGGGAAGTCCGCCATCGCCACGCAGGTGGCCGTCACGGCGGGCCAACGCGGCGAGCGCGTCGCGATGTATCTCTTCGACGAAGGGCTCGACACCTTCCGCCGGCGCGCCGTCGGCCTCGGCGCCGACGTCACGCCTTATGTCAACAGCGGCCATCTGGTTCTGACGCAGGTCGATCCTGCCGAAATGTCACCGGGCGAGTTCGCCGAGCGGATTCGCGCCAGCGTCGCCCGCGACGGCACGTCAATCGTTGTCATCGACAGCTTGAACGGGTACCTGAACTCGATGCCGGAAGAGCGATTTCTCCTCGCGCAGCTGCACGAGCTGTTCACCTTCCTGCGGCAGCGCGGCGTCGTCACCATCTCCGTCGTCGCGCAGCACGGGCTCCTCGGCAGCACCATGCAGACGCCGATCGACGTGAGCTATCTTGCCGACAACGTCGTCGTGCTTCGCTTCTTCGAAACGCACGGCGCCGTAAGACAGGCGATTTCCGTGCTGAAAAAACGATCCGGTCCGCACGAGAAGACGATTCGCGAGCTGCGTATGGGGTCGAGCGGCATCACGCTCGGCGAGCCGCTTCGAGATCTGCACGGGGTGCTTACGGGCGTGCCGCAATTCCGCAATGCGGGCGCGACGCTCGATGTCGACAGGAAATGACGACGACTCCCGAGCGTGTGCTCGTCCTCGCACCAACGGGCCGCGATGCCGCGCTCTCGCGCGACATGCTCCGGAACGACGGGATCGAAGCGCAGATCTGCGAGTCGATGGAGCAGCTGAGCGCCACGAAGCTGGAGGATGTCGGCGCACTGCTGGTCGCCGAGGAAGCGCTGACGCCGGCGGCGATTCGGCAGCTCACGGGTGTTCTCGATCGACAGCCGCCGTGGTCTGACATTCCGCTCGTGCTCGTCGTCGGAGCCGATTTCTCGTCGTCCGGCATCCGGTCGATGACCATTCTTGGGTCGCTCCGCAACGCCATGGTGCTGGAGCGCCCTGTGCGGCGGCTGATCCTCACGCGGACGCTGGAGATCGCGCTCCGTGCGAGGCGGCATCAGTGGGAACTGCGGGCGTACCTGGACGAGCGCACCGAGCTGTTACGCCGGGAACAGCTTGCGAACCGGATGAAGGACGAGTTCCTCATGACGGTGTCGCACGAGCTGCGGACGCCGCTGACCGCGATCTACGGGTGGGCGCGGATGCTGGCCACCGGCGCCATTCGAGACGAGCAGCGGCAGCGCGCGATCGAAGTGATCGAGACGGAACGCTCAGGCCCAGACCCAGCTCGTGAACGATCTTCTCGACGTGTCGCGCGCGATCTCGGGGAAGGTGCGTCTGGACGTCCGGCCGATGGATCTCGACGGCCTGGTTGCGGCGGTCATCGATTCCGTCAAGCCGACCGCCGACGCGCGGCACATTCCGATCGAGTTCGAACACGACGTCGCAACCGGTCGAATCATCGCGGATCGCGAGCGCCTCCAGCAGGTGATCTGGAATCTGCTGTCGAACGCGATCAAGTTCACGCCAGCCGGTGGCCGAATCGACGTGCGGCTGCGCCGCCTCGACTCGCAGGTCCAGCTCACGGTCAGCGACACGGGTCGCGGAATCGAGCCGGATTTTCTGCCCTATGTATTCGACCGCTTTCGTCAAGGCGACGCGGGCACGACGCGTCAGCACGGCGGCCTCGGCCTCGGTCTCGCCATCGTCCGGCATCTCGTCGAACTGCACGGCGGCACCGTGAATGTGGAGAGCGACGGCCTGGGCCGGGGCGCCAGTTTTCACATCCGGCTGCCGGCGCCGATCGGCCGATCCGATTTCACGGAGGCGCGGCGTCTTCATCAGAACGCCGGCGGCGGCGAGAAGACGAACACGCTCGAGGATATCCGGATCCTCGTGGTGGACGACGAGCCGGAGACACGAGAATTGCTGTGCACGGTCGTTGAGAACGCGGGCGCCGAAGTGCGCGGCGCCGCGTCAGCGCACGATGCGCTGACGGTTCTGCGCGCGTGGTCGCCGGACGTCCTGCTGTCGGATATCGAGATGCCGCACCAAGACGGCTACGTCCTGATGGAGCAGATCGCGATGTTGGGGCTGGCGGCCGATCATCGTCCAATTGCCGTCGCGGTGACGGCGCATTCGCGGCCGGAGGATCGGCTGAAAGCGGTGGAGGCCGGTTTCAAGTGGCACTTGCCGAAACCGATCGAGCCCGCCGAGCTCGTGGCCGTCGTCGCCTCGCTCACCGGCCGGCTGCAAAAACCCTAGCGCGATTTCCACATCGATGTAGCGCGATTTCCACGCGATGTAGCGCGATTTCCACGCGATGTAGCGCGAGGCTTCAGCCGAGCGTACAAAATCTCGCGCTGACCCTCCGCTCGGTTGAAGCCTCGCGCTACGTCAAATGGAAAACGCTCTCTAGGCGCGGGCAACCGCGAACGGGTTGTCGTCGGCGCTCGGCCCGTAGATTGACGGCACCGGGACGTCGAGCATCCGCAGGTACACCGACAGCTGACCGCGGTGATGGTAGATGTGATTCATCACGATCATCCGCATCAGACCGGCTTTCGGCATCGTCATCAGCGTGGCGCCGTTCATCTTCGCCGTCCACATCTTCTGCAGACCTGCGTCGCCCAGCTGATTCACCGCGCTCTTCACGGTTGCGAGCCCTTTGTCGTGCGTTGTGAGGATATCGGCAACGGTTGACGGCTGAGGGTTGCCCGGATGCGGTCCGCCAAAATCGAATTCATCGCCGAGCGCCGCTTCCGCGAAGTGGCCGGGCTCTTTCGCGATATGCAGCGCCAGTTCGCCGAGCGACATCGATTTCTGATGCGGCTTCCAGGTGAGCTTGTCGGCCGGCACGCGCTCCAGCACGCGCCGCGTGGTCTTGCCTTCAGTCTCGATTTCCTGGAGTAGAGCAGCACTAAGTGACATGAGAATCTCCTTGGGATTATGGGCGGTTGTAGTACACCGCATCTGACGGAATTTTACTCGATGGGTAATCGCGTTGCTTGAACGGATAGCGCGGCCGCGGCTTCGACGTGATGAACGCGGCAACCTGCTGCGCCTCGGCGTCGCTGAGGCTGCCAGGATTCAGATACGGCATCGAGTAGCGGATGATGCCGGCGAGCGTGTAGATGCGCGCCGCGCCCGCGCCGTCGTTCCACGAATCGGGTCCCCAGAGCGGCCCCGCTTTCTTGTCGCCGATCTGAACGCCCTGACCGTCGGCGCCGTGGCACGACACGCACTGTGTCGAGTAAATCGACGCGCCCGCGGCTGGATCGAGCGCATCGATCGGGACGAGGCTCGCTGCCGGAAGCGCATTTCTCGCCCGGAACGCCGGACTCTCTCCCACTCGAAATCCACGAGACAGCCACGTGACGTATGCGACGACCGCGAGCACTTCGTTCGATGACGGCGTCGGCAGATCCGCGGCCTCGAGCGCCGCGCCGTTCTCGCTGCGATTGAAGCAGTCGACGATGCGATCGGGCAGACTGATCAGGCGGCCCGCCCGCGCGTTCGGCTCGGGAAACATCCCCGCGACGCCGACGATCGGCAGCGCGCGCTCCCGCTGTCCGGCGTTCAGATGACAGTTCGCGCATGTGACCTTCGCCCGCGCAAACTGCGGCGCCTTGTTCGCGGTGTCGACGAAGATCTCATAGCCCCACCGCACTTGCTTCCCCATCGGCGACGAGTCGAGCGAGGGGTCGGTGAGTGGATTCTGCGGCACGTCCCACGCGGTCACCATCGTCGACGTCGCCGGCACGAGTGGCGCCGGCGGCTTCGCGGAGTCGCAGGCCGCGCGCAGGCCGCGGCCGACATCAGCATCAGCCCGACGGCCGCGCGTGCAGCACGTTACATCTCTACTGAATGCTGAGCAGATCGATGTCGAACACCAGCGTCGCGTTTGGCGGAATCGGTCCTGATCCGCTCGATCCGTAGCCGAGGTCGGGCGGGATGATCAGTCGGCGCGATCCGCCAACCTTCATGCCGACGACGCCTTGATTCCAGCCCTGTATTACTGCTCCTGGTCCGGTGGCGCCGATCACGAAATCAAACGGCGTGCGGCCGGGAGATAACGAGCTATCGAACTGCGTCCCCTTGTTGTCGGTTTTGCTCGCGTCGTACAGCCAGCCGGTGTAGTTCACGAACACATGCAGCCCGGACGCCGCCGTCGCGCCGGTGCCGACCTTGAGATCGACGCTTGAGAACGGCACGTTCGCCGGTCGGCGTCGTGTCGCTGCTGCCGCACGCGGTAGCACGCTATCAATCATGCAGAGCGCCGCGATGGAATAGAAGAAACTTAGCCGACGTACGCAATCGAATACCCCCGCTCCTGAGCCCGGTTCACGGCGACGATGCCGGCCGCGACGAAATGAGAATTGCCGAAGGTGCTCGCGACGAGCTCCTTGTAGACGGCCTCGGCGTCACCGCCCGTCTTGCGTCGCCGCCGCTCCGGCGAAGAAGTGCGTGGCCACGTCGCACACGGCGAAGTGGATGCCGCGCTTGACGGCGTCCACATACGCCGCCGCATGAACGTTCACGACGGGCGCGGCTTTCGTCTTGGGATCGACGAAGTTGATGCGATCCGAGAATGCAGCGCCGTACTTCGCCCAGATCGCATCGTTGAACGCGAACGGCGTCGCATGGTGCCGAAGACAGATCACCACGGCGAGGTCGGCGTTGTCGAGACCGTAACTGTTCTTGTTCGCGTTGAAGAAATTACCTGCGAAGAGCGGCGCGTCGTCCGCGCCCACGCGGCGTGAGCGCGTCGAAGAAGAGCCGGTGCTTGCCAGGCAATTCGAACCAGTCGTCCGCGCTGTGACGAGCAGACTGGAACCGCGCGTCCGGAGCAACGGCCGGGCTCGCCGGCGCCTGGCCCTCTCGAACAACTGCGTGCACGACGGCGGGTGAGCGGAGGCCGGCAATCGCCGCGACGCCGCCGATCCGCGAGAGAAACATGCGTCGGATCATTTGAAATACTCCGGAAGACCGCGTTTCGGTAATCGTACTCCAGAGTCACTGGAGCGGGCAGAAATATACCCCTTCGATCACCGGACGCGGATCGCCGCAAGGCGTCCGTGCGATGCGTACGGCCTCGCCACGATGGGCGAGGACTTCTTGTTCGTATGCTGGAATGCGGCCGATGTCGTCGGCCGCGACGATAATCCGCTCGTTCGTCATGAACGTCGTGTAATACGCGATCCAGTAGTCGGCCATCGCATAACGGATTCCACGAGCCTCGAGATTTCGGATGATGAGGACCTTGTCGGGGACCGTCGGCCGCTCCGCGGCTTCGATCCAAAGTCGGGCGTGAGCGGACGTCGACACGGCAGCCCATAGAACGACCAGAGCGATTGCGGCCGCGCGCGGGCGCCGGCGCGCGCACGATCGCGAAAAACAAACCCGCGAGCCCGACCGCGCCGATCACCGACAACAGGTCGTACCGCATCGTTCCTATCGCGAGCTCGCCGCATCGGCCGGCCGCGTAGACGAGTGCCGATATCGCGCCGACGAGGATCAAATACACGGGGAAGCGGCAGCGCGTCCACTCGCGCCGGATCGTTCCACCGTTGAGTGACGATACCAGCGATCATCAACCCGAATGCGCCGGCGAGGATGATGCCGCTCCAGGCGGCGCCCTGGCTGATGCTCGACTCGACGAGAAACGCACCGATCGGAACGACCTTCGTGCCGAACAGCACCGGCCAGTGGACCGTGATCAACCTGCCGATGCCTGTTGCGAGCGAGTGGACGTCGAAGCAGATGCGGCCAGCGAGGTTCGCGAGATTGTTCGGCGGCGTGACGAGATCGGCGACCGTTGTGCCAGGTCCAGCCGGTGAGGCGAGAGGCCGCAGGAATTGCGCAATCAGCCAGATTTCCGCAGCCACCCGCAGCGCCGACAGCAGGCGCCGTCCATCGGCGCGGGCTCTAATGCCGCTCGCGAGCTCGACGATCACGAGCGCTGCTAGGCCGTAGATCGTGAACTCGCGCTGCAGAAATCCGACGCCCAGAACAGCGCCGAAGAGAACCGGACGCTTCCGCGTGAGCCACAGGAGGAGCACGTACAGCAGCGGTTCGACGTTGCCGCCGATCGGCGCGAGCAGTTCTGTCGCGGTGCCCGGCGGGGCCAGTACGAAGAATAACGACGCGATGAGCGCGTCCCGCGGCCGGAGCCCGGCCTCGCGCTCGAGCAGCGTCACGAGCAGCGCCGCGATCGCGACATTCATCGCGAGCAGCGGCAGCTTCAGCGCCGCGACCGATACGCCGGCAATCAGGAAGAGCGGCGCCGCGAGCCACGCCTCCACGGCGAGAATGTAGCTCGTGCCGTACATGAACAGCGGGAAGGCGCGTCCGGTGGCGATGTGCTTCGCCATCAGGCCGAAGATCGCCTGATCCGAATCGAACGCGAACGAGGATCTGAAGACGAACGGAAGCGATCGCGCGATCGTCAGGGCGACAACGAGGAAGAGCGCGACCCGCCGTTCGCTCACTTATTTCTTGACGTATCGCTTCAGTGCCTTCGGCCCGACTTCGGCGCCGTAGATGTTTCCCGCTGCGTCAACGGCCACGCCTTCGGCCGCGCTGGTGCCCGTGGCGTTTTCGGCCGGATCGGGGATGAGCGCCTTCACCGTTCCATCCTTCGCGCTGCCGATGCGGATGCCGCGCTTCCATTCCTTTCGGTTCAGCACGCGGTTCTCGTCGCGCGAGACGGAACCCGATTCGGAATCGGCGACGTAGATCGTGTCGTTCTTGTCGATGTAGATGCCGCTCGGCCGGCTGAACTGCTTCCACTCGGCGAGCTGGTTGAAGTTGTCGTCGTAGATCAGAATCCGGTTGTTGCCGCGGTCGCCGACAAAGAGCCGCCCCTTCGAGTCGTACGCGAGCGCGTGCGGCTGATCGAACTCGTCCTTGCCGGTGCCTTTCTTGCCGAACGATCGAATCAGCTTGCCGGTCTTGTCGAGCCTGAGGATGCGCGAGTTGTCGCCGCCGTGGCCTTCGGACACGATGATGTCGCCGTTCGGCGCGATGACGAGGTCGTTCGGGGCGAAGAAGAATTCGGGCTCTTTGCCGCCGCCGGCCTTACCGATGGTCATCAGCAGCTTGCCGTCGCGATTGAATTTGAATATCTGATGGCCTTTGGCCTCGGCCGGTGGCGCCGCTTCGCCGCCTCGACCGCGGCCGCCGCCGACGGTGCACGCGCAATCGGTGACCCAGATGTTGTCGTCCTTGTCGACGAAGATGCCGTGCGGCGAAACCATCAACCCCGCGCCGAAGCTCTTGATCAGTTTGCCGTGTTCGTCGAAGTGGAGGACCGGGTCGAGCGTCGAGCCGGCACACGCGTTGGCGCCGCAACGCTCCGCGACCCAGATCGTCTTGCCGTCCCTGTCGATCTCGACGGCGCTCGTCGACCCCCACGAGCGGCCTTCAGGCATTTTCGCCCAGCCCTCGACGGTCTCGTACGGATTGGGGAGCGAGTTGGTCGGCGTGTCGCCTTGCGCAGCGGCCGGGCGCCCATGCGCGAGGAGCGCGATGAAGCCCGCTGCGCCTAAAGCGCACGTAAGTCGTTTCGCGTACCGCATGCAGAGCCTCCTGGGAGTCGGTGGCCCCGACAGTACCCGCGGCCGCGTTTGGTGTCAATCAGGCCGGTTTTGAGGACGCGGCGTGTGGCGATCGCGCCGGAAATCGAGAGCCGCTGAAGGCATAGCGGTTGCAGCCCAGCCGCACATGACCGATTCGACGAGACGGGAGTTTTGCGCGCGCGCATGCGGCGCGGTGTCGTTGGCGGCGCTCGGTTCGTTGTTGCCGGCGTGCGGCGGCAGCCCGACGAGCCCGAGTTCCGCACCAGCTTTGCCGACGATCTCGGCCAGCATCGCGAGCGGCGCGATCACGCTGACGATCGACTCGAGTTCGCCGCTATCGGCGGTTGGGAGCGCCGCGCTGGTTCAAACGTCGGGAGCCAACTTTCTCGTCGGACATACGAGCCAGGACTCGTTCACCGCGCTGACGGCGGTGTGCACGCACGAAGCCTGCACCGTGAGCGGATTTCAGAATCAAACCTATGTGTGCCCGTGCCACGGGTCGCAGTACAACCTGTCCGGGGCGGTAGTGCAGGGGCCGGCGCCGGCGCCGCTTCGGCAGTTCGCGACACGCTTCTCCGGGAGTACGCTGACGATCACGGTCGCGTAGATTCCGGGTCTGCTCGTTAGTTCGGGCCGCGCTTCACGTCGATCTTCTCAGCGACAATCGGACCGTTCAGCTGGGTGTGTCCCTTGCCGTCGACACGCACGCCAGTCGTGAGGTCGCCGCAGCTCGACTTGTGAAAGTTCGTCGCTTCGTTGGTGGTGATCGTCCGCTCGCCGACTTGAAACGTGATGGTCGGACAACTCCCGGACAACGCGCCTACCGCGCCGGAAAAGTCCACGTGGTCCCCGGGTCCCGGCGTCGGAGGCGGCGGCGGTGGAGCCGGTGGCGGCGTCGGTTTCGGTGTTGGAGCGGGCGGTGGTGCGGGTGTCGGGTCTGGAGCGGCCGGCGGGTTCGGCGCCGGTGCCGGAGACGCGCCGGCCTGCACAACGGTAACGGTCCGATCCGCGATTGTCACGCTGCCGGTCCGCGCATCTGTAGTATTCGGCTCGATGCGAAAGACGACCTGGCCCGCGCCATTGCCCGTCGAGCCGACGACGACGGCGATCCACGATGCGCGGCTTGCCGCGGTCCAGCTGCAGCCGCTCATCGCGTCGACGTGGATCGTCGCCGAGCCGCCAGTCGCGGTTTCAGTCAGCGAGCTCGCATCGGTGTTGAATCTGCACGGCGCGCCATCCTGCGTGATGTCGACGTGAGCCGACCCGACCGCGATGCCGCCACGACGCGAAGCCGGCGTGCCGTTCGCCGTCACGGTGTAGGCAATCGCCGCCGTTCCCTGACCATCCCGCGCAGTGCCAATCGAAATCCATGAGACGTCCGCCGCCGCCGTCCATGTGCAGTCGCGGTCGGCGGTCACGGCGACCGTTCCCGACCCGCCAGAGGCCGGAAACGCGCCGCTCGAGGCCGCCGTCACCTGACACTTGGCGGCGGTCGGCGCCACGACAGAGGAACTTGTTGCCGACGATGTGCAAGCGGAAGCCGCGATCAGAAAAAAAACAGCGGCCGCGAATCGTACACGGAGCACGGCGCGGTTTTTAGCAATCGCTTTGCCGACCGTCGACAGCTCGTGTTTATGATTGAATGGACACCCTGGAGCGTCTATGAGAGCGATTGGAATTGCGCGCCGGCTCGGAGTGGCGGCGATAGTCGTGCACGTTGCGACGACTGGCGCAACGGCGCAGCAGGTGCACCGCCTGGAGGCAACGCCGAAGACAGTCACCTTCGGCTATTACGATCCGGCTGTACCTCCGGCGCTCCGCATCCGAAGCGGCGACATCGTCGATCTCCACACGTTCATCGCCAACGGTTACCCGCGGCTCAAGGATGCGGGCCTCGCCGCGGACAAGATCGAGCCAGGATTGGTCGCGATTGACGATGCGCTTCGCCCGGGGAAGGGAGAGGGCGCGCACTTCCTGACGGGTCCGGTGTTCGTGGCGAATGCCGCGCCGGGCGACATGCTGCAGATCGACATCCTGAACATAAAGCTCAGCTCGGAGTACGCGTTCAACGGTTTCCGCCGCGATGGCGGCGCGCTTCCCGGCGAGTTCGACCACGACGCGGGAAAGCTGATCTGGCTGGATCGCCAGCACATGACCGCGCAGTTTGCCCCCGGCGTCGTTCTGCCGCTCGCGCCGTTCTTTGGGAGCATCGGTGTGGCGCCGGCAGAAGGCCGTGTGAGCAGCCGGGCGCCGGGGCTCTTCGGCGGCAATCTCGACAATCGCGATCTCGTCGCCGGCAGCACGCTGTTCCTGCCCGTCCAAGTGGCCGGCGCGCTCGTGTCGATCGGAGACGGCCACGCAGGGCAGGGGCAGGGCGAAGTGGACGGCGCTGCCCTCGAGACCTCGCTCGACGGACGGTTCCGGTTCACGGTCCGCAAGGATCTCCACGGCAAGGCGCCGCGCGCCGAGACGGCGACCGATTACATCAGCATGGGGCTCGATGAGAATCTTGCCGAGGCCGCGAAGATGGCCGTCCGCGAGATGGTCGCGTTCCTCGTCGACGTCAAGCACCTCTCGCACGACGACGCCTACATGTTGTGCTCGGTCGCAGGCAACCTGGTCGTGACGCAGGTCGTCGACGCCACAGTCGGCGCGCACATGCTCCTCCCGAAATCGATCTTCAAGGCGCGCGCGTCGCGGTGATCGCGCGTTGATTCCATTCGACGAAGCATGTGCGGCACTCGACGAAGCGCTGCGCGGCCCTGCTCGCGCCGAGATCGTGGCGGCCGCATCCGCTGCAGGCGATTTCGGTAAGGGGCTGGTGTGGCTGCGCGACGGCATGAGGTCCGACGTGTGGACCGTCGGCGGCCGGCCGCTCGGTCTCGACCGGTTCGTGAAGTCGTACGATCGCGTTACCCGCCGCGAAGGCTTTCACGTGCTGCACGACTGGGACGGGATCGCCGACAAGGTGAACGACGACACGATTCCGGTCGACGTTCTCAATTACGTCCGGGAGAAGCGCAGCGCCGATCCGGTCGATCGCGCGGCGCTCTCGATCATGCTCGACTACTACTTCGCGCACGTACTGGCGCTGCTCTCGCTGCGGATCTTCGACACAGCTGACCCCGATGCGAATCTCGATCGCGTGGACGGACTGTTGGACGCGCTTCAGAGCGCCGACGGCAGCGGCCAGCGGTTCGCCGCCGATGCGGAAACATTGATCCTCATCGCGACATCCCACTTTGAATTGCAGGAGATCGGCTACGGCCGGCTGCTCGAGCGGGTCCGCGGCCTCAACGCGCCGCATCGCGCGAAGATCGCAATCGGCCACGCGGCGAGCATGGGCAGCCATTTGCGGTTCGGGTTCGAGGCGACCTACGCGCGCGACACGCTGAAGATGCGCGATGATAACGTGGCGGATTATCCCTGGCTCTGCTTCGCGCTCGTCGGCGTCATGCGCGAGTACCTCAGGCTCCGGGCCACCGGCGCGCCGGCGCCCGAGCGCGCGCGAGTTGTCGAAGCGATGTTGAATGGCCTCTCGGCCGACGCGCGGGCGTTTGTCGGCGCGGCGCCTTCGGTACTCTCCTCGCCGTCGCTCGGAGCGTCGGATGCAGAGCGGGCTGAGTTTCGCGACGCGTTTCAGGAGTGCAAGCGCGATCTGCTCGACGAGTTCGAGCCGCACCGGCCCGACGGCCACGCGTACTCGCCGCTGGCCTTCTTTTTCAACTTTTCCCACAACGTCGTGAAGGGGACGATCGTCGATGCGCTGCTTCGGGGCGAGCCCTGGCGGGCGACGTTGAACGATCTGCTCAGCGGCGTCGCCCACATCGGATCCGAGTTGACGACGAGAGCCGATTTGGCGAACACGCTCATGAAATACGCGCGCACCAATCCGAATCGCATCCGTGGGCGGCTGATGCCGGTGATCGTTTACGACCCGCAGGCCGGCCGCCGCGCATTCGCGATCACCATGCGAAAGCTCACGGAATAGACAGCCACCGACGCGATGGAGCGCTAATGTCGTGGAAGTCGAGCGCAAAGGAATGGGAGAGGCTCGGCCGAAGCGACCCTTTCTGGGCCGTCATCAGCAAGGATGTCTACCGCCGCTCGAATTTGTCCGCGGAGCTGCTCGACGCTTTCCTGAAGACGGGTGAGGAGCACGTCAACGAACTCTGGCGGATAGGCAGACGGATGTTCGGAGACGAGTTCGCGCCCCGCCGCGCGCTCGATTTTGGATGTGGCGTCGGCAGGGTGGCACTGCCGCTGTCCCGCCGAATCGAGACCGTCGTGGCGGTCGACGTCGCCGACAGTATGTTGTCGGTCGCACGCGATCTGTTGCGCGAGCGCCGTGTAACGAATGTGCTCGTAGTCAAAAGCGATCCCACCCTGTCATCGATCGGCGCGTCCTTCGATTTCGTGCACTCGGTGCTGGTGCTGCAGCACGTCCCTGTGGCAAGGGGGCTGTGGCTGGTCACGCGGCTGATCGAGCTCTGTGCGGAAGGCGGTGTGGTCGTACTGCACGTGCTCTATCACAATCCATTCGGGCGCTCGCGTGTCATGCGGAGCTGGCATGGTCTCCTCCATCCGTTCCGCCGATGGTTCGGCCGGCCGCCTCATATCCAGATGAACGCGTATCCGCTCAACGCTGTGATGAGCACCGTGCAAGCGGCAGGTGTTCGCAGCGTGCACGTAGAGCTGACCGATCACGGCGGTCACCTGGGCGCGATGCTGTTCTTCAGAAAAGGTGGGCCGGTTGGCCGGTGACGCGGATTGTCAGATTGGGTGACAATCGACGGCAGTCGTGCGACGACGAATCGTGCAGCGGTGTGCACTTTTTCCGTGGCACTCGCCTTGAAGCCTGCGGTCAACGTCTTTCCAACGAGGACTTCAATGCCTAGCGTGAACCTGCAGCTGACGATCGCGAACGGACAATTCAGCATCACGCCTCTGCCCGCGCAGGTCGGATCGCGGTGCACGGCCGGCCACAGCTGCGCCGAGCGAGCGACGCATCGTCTTCTCTGGTCGCAAGTGTCGGGCGTCGAATTGTTGTGCGACGTTCACGCGATCGCCTGGGCGGGCGATCACGGTCTCCAGATCACCACGGCGCGCTTCACCGGCTCGGCCGCGTAGCAGCTATTCGAATCTGAGCGCCTCGATCGGATCCAGCCGCGCCGCCTGGCGCGCCGGGTAGTAGCCGAAGAACACACCGATTGCCGCCGAGCAGCTGACGGCGAGCGCGATCGCTCTCGTCGAGACGTGCGTCGGCCACTCGAACGACTGGCCGATCGTCCGCGCGCCGAACGTGCCGAGCGCGATCCCGATCGCACCGCCGATCAAGCTCAGGATCACCGCCTCGACCAGAAACTGCCGCAGCACGTCGCGCCCGCGCGCGCCGACGGCCTGCCGCAGCCCGATCTCGCGCGTCCGCTCGGTGACCGACACGAGCATGATGTTCATGATCCCGATGCCGCCGACGATCAGCGACACCGACGCCACCGCCGCCAGCAACGCCTCCATCGTCTGCGTCGACTGTTTGACGGCCTCGGCGATCTCGGTGGGATGCCTGAGGTTGAAATCGTCGTCCGCACCAGGACGAATGTGATGACGCTCGCGCATCAGCGCGATGATTTCCTGCTCCGCCTGGTCGGCGACCTGCGCGGAGGTCGCGCTGCACATGATGTCGTCGAGCCAGTTCTGTCCTTTGATCTTCTTCATCACCGTCGTGTACGGCATCAGGAACTGGTCGTCCTGATCCTGTCCCGTCGCTGATTGCCCTTTCACGTCGAGGACGCCGACCACGGTGCACACCTCGTTGTTCACGCGAATCTGTTCGCCGATCGGGTTCTCGGAGCCGAACAGCTGATCCATGACCGTCTGACCGAGGACGCAGACCGAATTGGCCCGCTCGACGTCGACGTCCGTGTACATGCCGCCGCGCACGATGTTCCACCCCTTGAGCGCCAGATACTCGGGACCGACTCCGCGCACCGGAGTGCTCCAGTTCTGGTTGCCGTAGACGACCTGCACGCGCGTGTCGGCCTGCGGCGTCACGTTGGTGACGAGCGAAATGCGTTCTTTGATCGCTTCGTAGTCCTCGAGCGTCAAGCTCTTGGTGCCGCCGATCCCCGTGCGGACGCCGCCGCGGTTCACGCCGCCGGCTTCGACCCAGATCATGTTCGCGCCGATGTTCGTGATCGCGCGCTCGACGCTCGCCTGCGCGCCTTCGCCGATCGCGACGACGCAGATCACCGCGCCGACGCCGATGATGATGCCGAGCATCGTCAGCCCCGTGCGCAGCACGTTCTGGCGGAGCGCCTTGATCGCCAGGCGGGGAATCACGAGGAAGTTCACACGCCTTTGCCTTTGCCCAATTCACTCAGGGCTGCCTTGAACCCGGTTGCGAGCTTGTCGGCGGGTCCGGTACCCCAGTAATGGAGGAAATAGATCGGCGGCTGCGTGCCGATCATGTGGTGATGGATCGCGACGACGTCGAGGCCGTTCTTGCGGAGCGCCTTCAGCACGGGCGTGACTTCGTTGGCCAGCATCGCGACGTCGCCGGCGATCGCCGCGCGGTCGTTCGTCCCGACGAACGCCGCCCAGGTATTGAGGCCCATGCGCGCGTTGATTGGCGCGCCCATGTCCGTGAGCTTCAGATCGTCCCGGCCGATCGTGATCTTGTAGACCGCGCCGGACTGTTCCCCCGGGACGCCCACGATCTGCGCGACTTTGGCCGTGTCGATCGACGGGGATGCCGGCGATGCCGGCGCAGCTGGCGGAGCCGCCGTGCTCGTGCGTTTTCCGACGAGGTCGAGCGCCGGTTTCAACATGCGCGCGAGATCGGCCGGGCGTCCGTGTCCATGCACGTGCATGTAGAACATCCGCGGTTCGTCGCGTAAAAAATGATTGTGAAGGGCAGTGACCTCGAGCCCGTTGTCGAGCAGAGCGGACATCACCGGGTTGATCTCGTCCTCGGTCAACACGAGATCGCCCATCAGCACGTCCATGCCGCCGGTGCCTTTCGTCATCGCGACCCATCCGCCGAAGCCGAACGGTGTGGGCGTGTTGACGCCGGCAACGGTGACGCTCACGTCGTTGCGCGGGATGTTCACCTTCAGCACGTTCGCTTTGTAGTCGCCTTGTTTGCCGAGCGCGCTCAGCACCTGCTGATATTCAGCGGGTACTTCCTGCGCGCGAACGCCGGGCGCGAGCGATAGCGCCAGCAGCATGCACGTCGTCGAGACTCGTCGCAGCATGAGTTCCCTCCAAGACTAAAAAGGGCGCGCCTATGAATCTACCGCTCGGTTGATGAACGGAACGTGACAGGCAAGCCGCTCAGTCAGCGGCGCAGGCGGCGGCGGAGACGTCCCATAAGGTCCCGCACAACCTGCACCCCGGCCGCAGTGACGACGAACACACCGGCGAGCACGAACGGATCGGGATCGACGAGGCTCGTCTTCCAATAGAAATACCAGCCATAGCCAAACGCTGCGACGCCGAGCACGTAGAGGATGGTGGGCGCGCTCATTTGTCTACATCGCGCGGACACGAGACCAGAAGCGCGGCGGCGATCCCGTCGGTATTCCGCAGGTTGTTGATATTACGCAGTTCCGTGGCTCCTGTGCCGAATCGATACACAATTGCACGGACTGCGGCACCGGGTCCGTCCCAAGAACTCGTCTCAAACCAAACGTGCAGAACGACTTAATGTGCTGCGGACCGCCAAGGCTGGGCTGGCAACAAAACTGCCATCGGTCGCCATTGTTGTCATCTTTCGTTTCCGAGGAGCACGACCAACGCCATCGGAATCTACCACTGAGAAAGGTAAACGTCGCAGGGATGGTTTGTCTTGGAGCCATACTGCTCGTCGCCTTCATTCCCCAATCCGTCTTCGCGCAACAGAATCTGACGTGGGACGTCAATGGCGCTGCCGCCGGAACGGGCGGCACCGCCACATGGGATACGACATCGCCCATCTGGGTCAACGTCGCGTTCCAGGCGTGGAACAACGCAACATTCGACAACGCGATCTTCGGCGGCACCGCGGGCACAGTCACCGTAGGCGTCCCGATCAATGTTCATAACCTAACTTTCAGCGTCACTGGATATTCGGTCGCCGGCAGCACGCTGACGCTCGGAGGAGTGACACCGACCATTACCACGAACGCCGGTATCACCGCGGTCCTCGGCTCCGCAATCGCCGGTGCGTCCGGGGTGACGAAGGCCGGCACAGGGACACTGACCGTGAGCGGCGCGAATACCTACACCGGGACCACGACGGTGAGTGCCGGGACGCTGCAGGTCGGCAGCGGCGGCGCGACGGGCACGCTGGGCACCGGCACCGTGGTCGACAACGGGACGCTGACGATCAATCGAAGCGATGCGACCACGCTCGCGAACGACATCAGCGGGACGGGTACGCTGACGAAGGTCGCGGCGGGGACGACGACGCTGACGGGCACGAACACGTACACCGGCGTCACGACGGTGAGCGCGGGGACGTTGCAGGTCGGCAATGGCGGGACGACGGGAACCTTGGGCACCGGAAATGTTACCGACAATGCCGCGCTGGTCGTCAATCGGAGTGACGCGATCAGCTATGGGGGCGTGATCAGCGGCACGGGGACGGTGACGCAAGCCGGGGGCGGCACGACGACGTTGACGGGCGCGAACACGTACACGGGTGTCACGACGGTGAGCGCGGGGACATTGCAGGTCGGCAATGGCGGCGCGACCGGCGCGCTGGGCACCGGCGCGGTGGTCGACAACGGCGCGCTGACGATCAACCGCAGCAACGCGGTCACGGTGGCGAACGCGATCAGCGGGTCGGGGACCGTGACGAAGGCGGGGGCGGGAACGACGACGCTGACCGGGGCGCAATAGTTACAGCGGCACGACGACGATCAGCGCGGGCGTGCTGCAAGTCGGCAATAACGGCACGGTGGGCACGCTCGGCACGGGCGCGGTCGTCGACAACGGCACGCTGACGATCAATCGGAGCGATGCGATCACGCTCGCGAACGACATCAGCGGCACCGGAGCGCTGACGAAAGTCGCAGCGGGCACGACGACGCTGACGGGCACCAACAGCTATAGCGGCGCGACGACGGTGACGACGGGCACCCTTCAAATCGGGAACGGCGGCACCATCGGGACGCTCGGCACGGGCGCCGTCGTCGACAACGCGACGCTGACTATCAATCGCAGCGATGCCGTGAGTGTCGCGAATGCGATCAGCGGGACGGGCGCGTTGGTCCAAGCCGGCGCGGGCACGACGACGTTGACGGGCGCGAACACGTACACGGGTGTGACGACGGTGAGCGCGGGCACATTGCAGGTCGGCAATGGCGGCGCGACCGGCGCGCTGGGCACCGGCGCGGTGGTCGACAATGGCGCGCTGACGATCAACCGGAGCAACGCGGTCACGGCGGCGAACGCGATCAGCGGGTCGGGGACGCTGACGCAGGCGGGGGCGGGGACGACGACGCTGACCGGGGCCAATAGTTACAGCGGCACGACGACGATCAGCGCGGGCGTGCTGCAAGTCGGCAATAACGGCACGGTCGGGACGCTCGGCACGGGCGCGGTCGTCGACAACGGCACGCTGACCATCAACCGCAGCAATGCGAATACGGTGGCGAACGATATCAGCGGCACGGGTGCACTGACGAAAGTGGCGGCCGGGACGGCGACGCTGACGGGCACCAACTCGTACAGCGGGACGACGACGATCACCGCGGGTGTGTTGCAAGTCGGCAGTGGCGGCGCGACGGGCACGCTGGGCACCGGCGCCGTGGTCGACAATGGCACCCTGACGATCAATCGCAGCGACGCGATCACGCTCGCGAACGCCATCAGCGGGACGGGTGCGCTGACGAAGGTCGCGGCGGGGACGACGACGCTGACGGGCACCAACAGCTACACCGGCGCGACGACGGTGAGCGCGGGGACGTTGCAGGTCGGCAACGGTGGAACCACGGGGAGCCTGGGCACCGGGAACGTCACCGACAATGCCGCGCTGGTCGTCAATCGGAGCGACGCGATCACCTATGGGGGCGTGATCAGCGGCACGGGGACGGTGACGCAAGCCGGGGGCGGCACGACGACGTTGACGGGCGCGAACACGTACACGGGTGTCACGACGGTGAGCGCGGGGACATTGCAGGTCGGCAATGGCGGCGCGACCGGCGCGCTGGGCACCGGCGCGGTGGTCGACAACGGCGCGCTGACGATCAACCGGAGCAACGCGGTCACGGTGGCGAATGCGATCAGCGGGTCGGGGACCGTGACGAAGGCGGGGGCCGGGACGACGACGCTGACCGGGGCCAATAGTTACAGCGGCACGACGACGATCAGCGCGGGCGTGCTGCAAGTCGGCAATAACGGCACGGTCGGGACGCTCGGCACGGGCGCGGTCGTCGACAACGGCACGCTGACGATCAATCGGAGCAATGCGATCACGCTCGCGAACGATATCAGCGGCACCGGAGCGCTGACGAAAGTCGCGGCGGGCACGACGACGCTGACCGGAACGAACACGTATAGCGGCACAACGACGATTAGCGCGGGCGTGCTCCAAGTCGGTAACAACGGCACCGCGGGCACGCTGGGCACCGGCGCCGTGGTCGACAATGGCACCCTGACGATCAATCGCAGCGACGCGTTGACACTGGCGAACGCGATCAGCGGGACGGGTACGCTGACGAAGGTCGCGGCGGGGACGACGACGCTGACGGGCACGAACACGTACACCGGCGTCACGACGGTGAGCGCGGGGACGTTGCAGGTCGGCAATGGCGGGACGACGGGAACCTTGGGCACCGGAAATGTTACCGACAATGCCGCGCTGGTCGTCAATCGGAGTGACGCGATCAGCTATGGGGGCGTAATCAGCGGCACGGGGACGGTGACGCAGGCCGGGGGCGGCACGACGACGTTGACGGGCGCGAACACGTACACGGGTGTGACGACCGTGAGCGCGGGGACATTGCAGGTCGGCAATGGCGGCGCGACCGGCGCGCTGGGCACCGGCGCGGTGGTCGACAACGGCGCGCTGACGATCAACCGGAGCAACGCGGTCACGGTGGCGAATGCGATCAGCGGGTCGGGGACCGTGACGAAGGCGGGGGCCGGGACGACGACGCTGACCGGCGCCAATAGTTACACCGGCACGACGACGATCAGCGCGGGCGTGCTGCAAGTCGGCAATAACGGGACGTGGGCACGCTCGGCACGGGCGCCGTCGTCGACAACGGCACGCTGACGATCAATCGGAGCGATGCGATCACGCTCGCGAACGACATCAGCGGCACCGGAGCGCTGACGAAAGTCGCGGCGGGCACGACGACGTTGACCGGGACGAACAGTTACAGCGGCACGACGACAGTGAGCGCCGGGACGCTGCAGGTCGGCAATGGCGGAATCGTTGGCAGCTTGGGCACGGGCGCCATCGTCGACAACGGGACGCTGACCATCAACCGCAGCGATGCGCTGACGGTCGGAGGTGCGATCAGCGGCACCGGCGCGCTGACGCAGATCGGGACGGGCACGACGACGTTGACGGGCGCGAACATATACACCGGCGGTACGACGATAAGCGCCGGCACACTGCAGATTGGCAGTGGCGGCACGACCGGGCAGCTCGGGACCGGCGCCCTCGTGAACAACGGAACGCTCGCGATCAACCGCAGCGACACGGTCACTTTCGCCGGTTCGATCAGCGGGACGGGCAGTCTCAGTCAAGTGGGCGCCGGCACGACGGTGCTCGCGGGCACGAACACGTACGGCGGCGGCACGACGATCGCTGCCGGGATACTGCAAGTCGGCGCGGGTGGTACCACGGGCACGCTGGGCGCGGGGGACGTCGCGAACAACGGTGTGCTGGCGATCGATCGCAGCGACGCCGTCACGCTCGGCGCAAACGTCACCGGGACCGGTGCGCTGACGCAGATCGGCGCCGGAACGACGACGCTGACCGGCGCGAATACGTACAGCGGCGGCACGGCGATTAGTGCCGGCACGATTCAAGTCGGCAACGGCGGCACGGGCGGCACACTTGGGACCGGTGACGTGGTGAACAACGGGTCGCTCGTCGTGAATCGCAGCGATGCCGTCACCATCGGCGGCGCGATCAGCGGCACGGGGACGCTCGTCCAAGCGGGCGCGGGCACGACGATCCTCGCCGGCATCAATACCTACAGCGGGAGCACGACGATCGCGGCCGGCACGCTGCAGATCGGCAACGGCGGTACGACAGGTCAGATCGGAAGCGGACCGCTCGTCAACAACGGCACGCTCGCGGTCGATCGCAGCGATACCGTCACCTTCGGCGGGGCCATCAGCGGGGCAGGCGGCCTCAACCAGATGGGCCCGGGTACGACGGTGCTCGCCGCGACGAATACGTATGCCGGCGATACCGTGATCGCCAACGGAACCTTGCAAATCGGCAACGGCGGCACGTCCGGCACACTCGGCACTGGCGCGCTCGTCGACAACGGCGTGTTCGCCGTCAACCGCAGCGACACGGTCGTGTTCGACAATGCCATCCGCGGCGCCGGCGGTTTGAGCCAGGCCGGATCGGGTACGACGATCCTCACGAGCGCGAATACCTACGCCGGTGCAACGACCATCAGCGCGGGAATGCTGCAGATCGCGGGCGGCGGGACCCTCGGCAGCGGCGGCGTGCTGAACAACGCCGTGCTGGCGATCAATCGCAGCGACAGGCTCGATATCTCCAACGACATCAGCGGCATCGGCTCGCTGGTCCAGATGGGGACGGGCACCACCGTGATCACCGGCACGAATACCTATAGCGGCGGAACGACGATCAGTGCAGGCACCCTGGAGGTTGGCAACGGCGGGACGAGCGGGACGCTCGGCACCGGCGCCGTCGTGAACAACTCTGCGCTGACCATCGATCGCAGCGATGCGGTGACAGTCAGCGCGCCGATCAGCGGCATCGGCGCGCTCACGCAGGCCGGCACCGGCACGACGATCCTGACGGGCGCGAATACCTATAGCGGTGGCACGACGATCGGCGCCGGCACGATGCAGGTCGGCAGCGGTGGCGACAGCGGCACGCTGGGAACCGGTGCCGTGATCGACAACGCGGCGCTCGTCTTCAACAGGGCGGACACGGTCACGGTCGCCAATCCGATTGCTGGCAGCGGCACGCTGACTCAGGCCGGCAGCGGCACGCTCACGCTCCTCGGTGACAAGCGCTACACCGGCGGAACGTTCGCCGCCGCCGGCACACTGGTCCTCAATGGATCCGTGGCGGGCTCGGTGACCGTCGCGCCGCGCGCGGTCTTCGCCGGCACCGGCAGCATCGGCGGAGCGCTGACGGTCGGCGGGACTCTCGTCGGTACAGCGGTCGGGGCGCCGCAGCTTGTCGGCGGTACGATTTGGGGATTCCGGCGGCCTGAGAATTTGTCTGCGTCGAACGTGATGTTCGCGGCCGCGTCGGCTGATGCGTCGCTCGGCATACTCAGCGTGGGCGGCGACGTGACGCTCCTGCCGGGCGCTCTCGACTTCGTTACCGTCGACGCGTCGGGCAACCACACATTGCTCGCTGCGGGCGGCGCAGCAACCATCAGCGGCGCCACGATCGTCGTCGATCCGCGGGACGGCGCCTACAGCCGCATCACGTACTATCCAGTGCTCTTTGCGGATGGCGGTGTGTCAGGCAGGGCGACTGCGCTGACGACGAACACCATCCTGCAGCCATTGGTCGCCTCGACGTCGAACGGTCTCGTCGTCGTCCTCATGAACGGCGAGATCCCGATCGCGCCGTTTGCGACGACAGCCAACGGACGTGCAGTCGCGGGTGCGCTTGACCGGCTGCGCGCTCATGCAACGGGAGACCTCGACGGTGTCACCCGCGAACTGGCGGCGCTCGACGATGCGACGCTCGGGTCCGCGCTCGACGGAGTTGCCGGAGAAATTTACGCATCGAGCGCACAGCTCGCCGCGTTGGACGGCGAAGCCGCAGACGACGTGGTGCGCGAGGAAATGGCAGCGCGCGGAGCGCGCGAAGGCCAACCCCGGCCGGGGGCATCCGCCTGGTCCGCCGGCGGCCGCGGCTGGGCGCGCGTTCGTTCCGAGCGAACCGCGTTTGCCGCCGGTGTCACGCACGGCGGCGAAGCGCAGATGTCCGGATTCGCGGTCGGCGCCGATTGGCCGTTTGCGGATCGCTGGCTGGTCGGCGTGGGGGCTGGCTATACGACCGGAAGCCTTACGCTCGACGGGCTGGACGAATCGAGCGACTACACGGCGCCGCGCGGGTTCGGCTACATTGCATACTCGCAGGGCCGATGGCTCGTTCGTGCGGGCGCGAGCGCTGCGCGCAACGGGTATGTTGCGCACCGGGCGTTCGGCTTCACGGCGCGGTTACCCGAGGCGTACGGCGGCGCCCCGATATTCGGCGGCGTCAGCCGTACCACGATTGGTCAGCCCGCCGGACTCTCCACTGATCTGTTTGCGGATCTGGCGACGCCGATCCGACGCGGCGATTGGGAAATGCGGCCAAGCGTCTCGCTTCGCTACGCGCGGTACGGCCGGCGAGCGTGGACCGAAACGGGTGCGGACTCGCTCTCTCTGTCCGCCCCGGATGAGACGTTTGCATCGGCGCAAGCCGAGAGCGGCCTGCATGTAGCGAGGGTCATCGGACGGTTTCGGCCCGATCTGTCCACATCGTACCGGCGTGAGCTCACCGCGGGTCTGACCGACATGATGTTGCAGCTGTCCGGCGGGCAATTCGTCGTCAACGGCCTGCCGCTCGCCCGTGACATCGTCACGGCCAGAACGGGTCTGACATTCCAGACGGACCGGTTCGATCTGACGTTGGCCTTCGATGCGAGGCACGGGTCGGGCCAGACGCGTCGGGCCCTGCAGTTCGGGCTGGGATTCTAGACAACGTTCATCCGTCGCTGCTGTACACTGCGGCGATTAACCCTCAACTCCTTCGCAGCGCGCCCTATTTTCCGGTGGCCGACGTCGAAGCGTCCGCGCGGTACTACGCGCGCGTTTTCGGGTTCGGCATCGACTACGCTCCGGGAACCCCTCCGCAATTTGCCATCGTCACCCGCGACGGCTTCGCGGTGATGCTTCGCAGGGTTGGGAATCCCACACTCATTAGCCCCAACGAAAAACAGGGCGGCACCTGGGACGCGTTCTTCTGGGTGCGCGATGCCGACGCCCTGTTCGCCGAGCTGCGGGCGAAGGGGGCCGACGTGGTCTACGAACCGATCGTCCGCGAGTACGGTATGCGCGAATTCGCGGTTCGAGACAGCGACGGGCACGTCCTCGGCTTTGGCCAGGACGTCAGCCGTGAACGGCGAACGGACTGACGGAGCAATGGATATGAAACGGGCCTCCTGGATCGTCTCGGCGTTTGCGCTGTTGTTCTGCGCCTCTGCCGCACTTGCCGACACCTATCCGCGTCAGCCCGCGGTGGACGCCTTTCACTACGTCTTCCGCCTCGAGATTTCCGACGCACGGCCCGAGATCGCCGGCGACGCGACCGTCGATCTCATCGTCGTTCGCGACAACGTCAGCGAAGTCGCCTTGGATCTCGCGAATGAGAGCGGCGGGAAGGGCATGACGGTGTCCAGCGTCACGTTGGGCGGCCAGGCGGCGCCTTACGTCCATAAGGACAATCGGCTCACGATTCAGATTCAGGGTGCTCACAAAGTTGGCGAGCATCTGCTGCTCGGCATCGCGTATCGCGGCGCGCCGGCCAACGGCTTGCGGCTCATCCCGAACAAGTACGGCGAATGGAGCGCGTTCAGCGAGAACTGGCCGAACCGCGCCCGCGAATGGCTCCCGATGATCGACCATCCCTACGACAAGGCGACGAGCGAGTTCATCGTCACCGCGCCGGCGAAATACCAGGTCGTGTCGAACGGACTGCTGCTCGAGACGCGCGACCTCGGCGACGGGCGCCGCACGGCCCACTGGAAACAGACGATTCCGATTGCGTCATGGCTGAACGCCGTCGGCGTCGAACAGTTCGATGTCCACTACGCCGGTCGCGTGAAAGACGTCGAGCTCTCGACGTGGGTGGCGCACCAGGATCGCGATGCGGGCATTGCCTACTTCGAAGAGCCGGCACGGCAGGCGCTGGAGTTCTTCAGCGAGCACATCGGACCCTATTCGTACGAGAAGCTGGCCAACGTCGCCGCGGCGGGAATCAACGGCGGGACGGAGCACGCGAGCGCAATTTTTTACGGCGAGCGCGGCGTCAGACCCGAACCGGCGACACCGCTCGTGGTGCACGAGATCGCGCATCAGTGGTTCGGGGATTCGATTACCGAAACCGATTGGGATCACGTGTGGCTGAGCGAAGGCTTTGCAACGTATTTCACGCACCTGTTCACGGAGCACTACTCGGGACGCGACGCCATGGTCGAGGGGCTGAAACGCGACAGGATCAACGTGTTCACGCTCGAGAAGGCCAACCCCGCGCTCGCGGTGATTCACGACAACCTGTCGGACATGAGCAAAGTGCTGAATCGGCTCATCTACCAGAAGGGTGGATGGGTGCTGCACATGCTGCGCGGCCAGATCGGAACCGACACGTTCTGGGCGGGCATCCGCGAGTATTACCGCACGTATCGAAACGGCAGCGCGACGACCGCGGATTTCGAGCGGGTGATGGAAAAGGCGTCCGGCCAGAATCTCAACTGGTTCTTCCGGCAGTGGCTGTATCGCGCCGGTTCACCCGTGATCAAGGGCAGCTGGCAGTACAACACAGCCGCCAAACAGATCGAGATCGACGTGCAGCAGTTGCAGCCCGGCGACGTGTATCGCCTGCCGCTCGAGATCGGCATCACCGCCGAATCAACGCCGCAGGCCGGCGGCGCTCCGGTGACGCAGATGCGCATCGAGCGGATCGAATCGACAGACCGTCAGAAGAGGTTCACGATCGCTGCCGACAAGGCGCCGCTCGCGGTCACGCTCGATCCGAACACGTCGACGCTCATGCAGGCCGAATTCAGCGGACCGTCCACGGCTCAGACCGGCCGCCGCTGAGCGCAGCCGGCTTGCCGTTCAGCAGCCGCGCGTACCACGCGACGCTGCGCTTCATCGCGTCGACGATGTGCCCAGGCTCGCGGTTGCCGTGGCCTTCGCGCGGGTACCGCAGAAACACCGCTTCGATGCCAAGCTGCTTCAGCGCGTTGTACATCTGCTCGGCCTCGACGATGTTCACGTCCTGATCGAGCTCTCCGTGTATGAACATCGTCGGCGTCTTCACGTTCGCGACATGCGCGATAGGCGAGCGTTCCCAGAGGCGCGCTGCGATATCTCGCTGCCACGGGTAACCCTGGTACTCCACCTGCATGTAGTCGGCGGTCCAATGAGTGTAGGCGAGCGACACGAGGTTGCTGATGCTCCTCGACGCAATCGCCGCCTTGAAGCGTGGCGTCTGGGTAATGATCCAGTTCGTGAGCTGCCCGCCGTAGCTGCCGCCCTCGATGCCGATGCGTGACGGATCGATGTACGGCTGCGTGCGCAGAACGTCGTCGAGACCAGCCAGAACGTCCTTTGCTTCGCCGCCATCCTGATCGTTGATCGTGCCGTCGCTGAACTTCTGACCGTAGCCCGTACTGCCGCGGTAATTCACCATCACAACGGCATAGCCTTCTGCGGCGTACACCTGCGCCGGCAGATTGAATGCGGGACCCTGCTGGCCGTGCGGACCGCCGTGAATCGTCACAATCGCGGCGCTTCGGCGGTCGGCCGATCGCGTAGACGGCGGCGTGACGAAGCCCTGGACGCGTGTGCCATCGAAGCTTGCGAACTCGAAAGCCTCGGGCACGGCGACGTCGCGATCGGCGAGCCAATCGTTCAGATGCGTCAGCTGCCGCGCCGGCTCCTTGCCCGCCGCGAAGAACACCTCGGCCGGCGCTTTAGGCGATGCGAACTCGTACGCGAGACGTCCGTTCGGGCCGGCCGCGAAGCTCGCGATGGTGCCCGAATCCTTGATCACGGCCCGCAAGGAGCTGCCGTCCGCGCCCACGCGGTACAGCGATCGGCTGCCGTGATCTTCGACGATGAAGTAGACGCTCGCGCTGTCAGGCGCCCATTGCACGGCGGATGCGCGTCTGTCGAGCGATGGCGCAAGCTCACGGCCCGTGCCGCCCGCCGCGGAGACCACCCGAACATGCGTGTCCTCGGCGTTCGATTCGCGCGTCGTGAGCGCGCGCGTGCCGCCGACGTACGCGATCCAGCGGCCATCAGGCGACCACCGCGGCGAGTACTCGCTCCCGGCGGTCGTTGTGATCTGGCGGACGCGTCCGTCGCTCGCGTTCACGGCGAAGATGTCGTAGTTGTGAACGCGATCTGGATCGGCCTCGTGATTCGAGACGAAGGCGATCTCGTCTCCACGCGGCGACCAGCTGATCGAGTGCTCCTGTCGATCGCCTTTGGTGATCTGGACGGACCGTCCGTCGGCAACGGTGACAACGCGGATGTGCCAGCGGCGGTTGTCATTCATTCCGGTCCATGACTTATACGCGAGGCGAGTGATCACCAACGGATCATCGCCCGCCGGCTCCGGGCCCGGATCCGCCGACAGATACGCGATGCGCAGGCCATCGGGAGACCAGGCGATCTGTTCGCCGACACCCTGATAGGCCAGAGGATCCGAGCTGGTGTCGAATTGCGTGATCGTTCGCCGGCTGCCCTCGTCGACGCGCGTGACCACGACCGCTGGCCTGCCCGCGTCCGAGGACAGCGACGCGAACGCCTTGCCGTCGGGCGACCATCGCGGTGAAGTGTCGTCGGCATCCGTCGGTGTCACGCGCCTGCTCGTGGCGGTACTGTCCGCCATGAGCCAAACTTGCGACCGATTGCGATTCGTCGCGCGGTCCATGCTCCGCACGACATAGAGCAGCCGCGAGCCGTCGGGCGACATCTGGACGTCGCCCGCGGTGCGGACGAGATACGTGTCGTCGGGAGTGAAGCCGCGGCCGGCAGCCGACAGCAGTGAGGTCGACAGCACGACCGCACACGCGATTGCCGCCGCGAGCGCGATCGATCTGTACGTGCGTGCAAGCCCTCATTGGTCCTCCCACCGCTCGTTCACCAGGTGAATTTGATCGCCAGCTCGCCCTGCCGGTTCGGTCGCGCCGTGAGAATCCGGCCGAACGAATTCGACAGCGCATTGGTCACGCGTCCGCTGTTGTACTGGTCGCCCAGATTGACGGTATTGAACAAGTTGAACACCTGCGCAACGAGGTCGACCTTGCGGCCGCCGAAGCGGAGCGCCTTGCTGACGCGTGCGTCGACGTTGTTGATTCGCGACGAGTCGATCTGGCTCGCTGGAATTGCGGCCAAGCCGTTCGACACGCGCCACGTGTTCACGGCGTCGAGATTCAGATCACGTCCTGAATTCCTCGTCGTGCCCGGGACCAGATCCGTGTTGAACGTGTCCTTGTTCAGGTCGCGGCCCGCCGTCGCCGACCACGGCAGCTGCGATCGGAGCGTCCAGACGACGCCGAGCGTGACGTCGGCCGGCAACAGCACCGAGCCGCTCGCGACGATGGCGTGCCGCCGCTCGCCGTTCGACGGCCCGAAGTCGATCGAGTGATCGAACGGATCGAGGTAGCGCGAGAACGGCTGGTTGTCATCTGAACGCGTAGTACGCGTACGAGACAAGGAACTGCGTCCGCTGGCTGTAGCGTTTTTCGAGCTTCGTGTAGATCGCCTTGTATCGCAGGTCCGAGGTGGACTGCACCTGATCGATACGGCCGAACTGCGGCAGCGGACGCACGCCGGTGACGGGGTCGGCGGCGTTGATATTCAACGTCTTGTAGTCGTGGTACGTGCGGTTATAGACGGCGTCGACGTGAATGGCGAACAGCTCCGACAGCGAGTGTGAGACACCGGCACTTGCCTGATGCGCCAGCGGCTGCACCATGTCGTTTGCCGCAATCGTGAGGTTCGGCGCCGTCGATGCGACGATGAATTTGTGAGGGTCCTGCCCGAGATACGGGTCGGGATACGCCGGATTCGTGATGGTGATCGACAGGCGATGGTAATTGCGGAACTCTTCGAGCGCGGCGAGCGTGCGAACGTGCCCGTAGTAAATGCCGTAGCCGCTTCGCACGACGGTCTTGCCGTCGCCTTTCACATCCCACGCGATGCCGGTCCGCGGGCCGATGTTGTTCGAGTCGCCGCGTTTGCTGACGTCGACGTACGGAAGCGTGACGGGGAAGTCTGCCGGGTTGAGATCCTCGTTCAGGGGACCGTACAGCCGCTCGTACCGAAGGCCGAGGGTCGACGGTCACGTTCGACCTCGCCTTCCAGTCGTCCTCGACGAAACCCACGTAGTACTTCGACGGATGGTTGGTCGACACAGGATCGCTCGTCGCGGTGAAGAGCGTCGCACCGGTCAACCCGGCAACAGACGACGCCACGTTCGGGTTGAACGGCTGATCCTTGGCAAACGTCATCGTGCCGACGAGGTAATTGATCGCTTCGTCCTCGATGTAGTGATTGCGGTTGATCTCACCGCCGAACTTCAGCTCGTGATGGCTGTACGTTCTGGTGTATGTATCCTTGAACTCCCACCGCGACTCCGGGCTCACATCGTCGTAGCTGCTGCCGTACGTCAAAGACGGAAAGCTGTATGTTCGCGTAAGGCGGGCGATGCGCGCCGGATCGAACGTGCCGGCCGCCGTCCAGGCTTCCGTGCCGGTCGGATAACCGTAGAAGGCCGCGTGCGCGTACTGAAACCGGATGTCGTTCAGTCCGCGATTTCCGCTGATCCACGTGTGGCCGAGTACCAGCGAATCGCGCGGCACCTGCTGATCGCGACCTGAATAGACCGTGCCGCCGCAGCCGACGCATGTCTGAAGCTCGCGCTCGCCCATGTAGCGTGCGACGACGTTTTGCGCGTTGTTCAGCTGCCAGTCGACGCGTCCCGAGTAGAGTGTTTTCGTGGTCGGCTGCGCGAACGTCCCTTCGAGTGCCGAGTAGAGCTGCGGCTGGCCCGTGTTCACCGTATAGAACTGATCGGTGTTGGTGCGCTCGACCGAGGCGAAGAAGTGCACCTTGTCTTGAATGATCGGGCCGCCAAGCGCGCCGCCGAACTGGTTGCGGCGATATGCGGGCTTCGCCGTCTCGAACACGCCCTGCGCGTTCAACCCCTTGTCGCGGAAGTACTCGAAGCCGTCGCCGTGGTACGCGTTGGTTCCCGACTTCGTAACCACCTGAACGACGCCGCCGGTCGCGAGGCCGAATTCGGCCTTGTACTGAGAGTTCGAGACTTTGAACTCCTCGACCGCGTCCTCGGGAAGATCCTGACGGGGCTCCCCGTCTTCGACCCAGTTGTTGATCATTCCGTCGACCACGTTGCCGGTACCGTTGAAGGTCATCGAGCCGCCGGCGTTCACGGTGGAGAAGAACGAGCGCGTGGCATCGACGGTCGTCCCGGGCACGAGCAGCGCCAGCGACAGATACTGGCGCGAGTTGATTGGCAGCGTTTCGATCTGCTGCTTGCTCACGAGCCCCGCCACTTCAGCCTTGGTGACATCGACGACCGGTGCCTCCGCGGTGACGGTGATCGTCTCTGCCACCGACTGCAGCTTCAACGTGAAGTCGCGCCGCAGCTCCAGGCCGATCGTGATCGTGATGTTCTTCGCCTCCTGGCTCGTAAACCCCTGGAGCTCGGTGCGCAGCTGGTACTGGCCCGGCGCCAGAGCGGGGAAGGCGTACCGGCCGTCGTTTTCCGTCGCGAGAGTTCTCGTGACGCCGCTGTCCTGGTTCCGCAGCACGATCGTGACGCCCGGCAGGACGCCGCCCTGTTCGTCGCGTACGATTCCCTCGATGCGTCCGGTGCCGCCCTGCGCGCCGGCTGTCGTCGGCAGGCACGCGCAAATGACAGCGAGCGTCAGCGCCCATCGCATCACGATTCTTGTTCCGACTCTCATGTGAGGCCTCTTCGAAGTGTTACGGTGTGCCTGAAAAATCCGCGGTTCCGACCTTGATGATCGTTGGCGTTCTCGGCCGCGCGGGCGTGGCGCCGCGGCCAGCCGCCGTCACCTGGTACCCCTCGGGCGCGCCCTCGGCCCAGATGCCGTAAACGCGACCGGCGTACGCTGTCATCCATTCGTAATCGCCGAGGAAGAGATTGTCGCCGCCGAAGGGCGCGTCCGACCAGGCGTAGTTGCGAAACGTCTTCGCACCGTCGGTCGAGCGCGCGAGCGTCACGGTCGTTTTCCGGTTCGCCGGGTCGTCCCGTCTGTCGTAGAACTGCACGTTCACCGAGCCGTCCTTTGGATCCACCGCCATCCACTGCAGGAACTGATCGGCGCCGTTGTGAATCGTGTCGTCGTTCACGCGCATCGGGTGCGTCCACGTACGTCCGTGGTCAGTGGATTTCGCGATGAAGACGTCGACGTCGCCGTTGCGGAAGTCACTCCAGGTCACGTACAACGCGCCAGTTTTGGCGTCGATGCCGACCTGCGGGAATCCCATCGCGCGCGGTACACCGGGAATGCCACCGGCGCCGCCGAAATAGGGAGGGCCAACGTCGAAGATCGGACGCGATGGCTCGAACGTCTTACCACCGTCCTTGGACGAGGTCATGGTGACGTTCAGACCTTCGTTCCAGATCACGTACTGCGTTCCATCGGGTGCGACGGTTCCAAGGATGCCGACGACGGCACCATTGTCGTCGCGGGGCCACCCGGCGCGCGTGCTGATGCGCGCCGGCTTGCTCCATGTTTTTCCGACGTCGGTCGAACGACTGAAGAGGACGATTGACTGTTCGATCTGCCATTCGATCCAGGCGATGTACAGATTGCCTTTGTTCGGGCTGCCCGGTTGCGTGTCGATCCAGATGCGCGGCATGTCCTCGAGCCTGATGACTTGCTCGTCGCCTTTCCACGCCATGACGGCGACCGGCTCCTTATCCCACGTCTTGCCGCCGTCGCCGGAGCGGCGGATGTAAATGCCGTTCGCGCCAGGGCCATGACCCCAATAAGACGCGGAGCCGTTCTTCTGTATCGACAGAAACGAAAGGAACAGGTTGCCTTTATCGTCGAACGCGAGCGATACGTCGCCGCCCGCACGCCCGTTCTCGCCGGCTGGAAGAATCGGCGTGAACGTGCGTCCCGAATCCGTCGAGTACGCCGCCCATCGTCCAGCGGCTCCCACCACCTGATTGGGGTTATTCGGGTTCACCGCAATCGCCGGTTCACTCGACGTCTCACCCTTGGGCGTGATGGTCACGACGTGTGCGCTGGGAGCCCGCACACGCGGGCTCTGGCCGGCGACGCCGGCAAACGCACCAAGGGTGAGCGCGATCGCAATCGGCACTTCGAGCCTGCTGACGTTCATGTCCGTCCTCCGATGTGAAAACCGAGACGCACCGAATGAGAGTCGACGGAAGTGAGGGAGCTTGGACCGAATTGCGCCCTGGCGCAATAATGAACTTGTTAAAGAATGTATCAGCTCACAATGTCGAGACGACGTACAACGTGAAATGTTTGCGGCCGTCGCGTTCGAGGTAAGCGATCAGCTCTCCGCTCGCCGACCATGCCGGCAGCAACACATCCTTGCCTTCGTCAGCCGTCTGCGTCGCACCCGTCAGATCCATGATCGAGAGGTGACCGTTTCTTTCGCGAAACGCGATCAGGCCGAGAAGGTTCGGCGACCACGAGAAGGTGTAGCCGGGAAACACGTCTTCGTCGATGAACTCGCCGATGATGTGGCCCTTGAGTATCAGGCGATTCACGATCCGGGTGCCGCCTGTCGCCTTCGCTTCGAGCGTAGCCGGCGCATACGTTTCGGAGTTGAGATACGCGGTGTTGCGATCGCGGATCACGTCGATCGTTTCGCGGCGCGAATCGACCTCGATCGTCATCATCCGATCGCCGAAGTAGCTCTTCGCCGACTTCCACTTCCAATATTCCTGCGCCCAGAGCGGCTGGCTCTCGAGCAGCGACGGCCCGCGATCCTTCTGAAGCAGGTAGTGCCGGATCTTGAGTGCGCCCGCCGTCGTCCCTTCGACGGTCTGCAGATACAGCGCGTCTTCGGTGTCGGACCAGGCGAGCTGCGCGGGACGCCCCTGCAGCCTTTCGGCATCCAGCTGCACCCAGACCTCGGGTTTACTGAGGTGAACGAGCGGTGTGGCGCCGCTGATGCCAAATGTCAACGCAACGGTGAGCCAGAGCGGGGCCGCGATTCTCACAAATCCTCCCACCCGCGCAGACGGCGAACGCGCTTACGCATGGTAACCGCATCCGCGTCCTGCCAGATCGAGAGGATGAAGAAGAGCTGCCCCTGCGTCATGCCCGGAATGGCACCACGCTGTCACTCATATTTGGCTCTTTGCATGGTGCCAGCCTTGACCTACCGTGGTCAGAGGCGGTGCCAGGCACGTGCCTGGCACCGAACGGGGCCGCTGTAGGCCAAAAAATGCGGATCAGGGTGCCGGAAACGCCGATTCCAGGGTCGGTGCCAGGCACGTGCCTGGCACCGGAGGGAACCAGACATGAAGAGATGGATAGCCGCTGCGCTGATGATGGGATTGGCCGTAGAAATGCAGCGCACCGATCTACACGCGCAATCGGCCGTGCTGACGCTGCCGGACATCAGCCAGCACGCTCGCGTCTCGCAGCGCATCGGACTGACCGACATTACGATCGACTACCACCGGCCGCTCGTGCGCGGCCGCAAGATCTTCGGCGGCGTCCAGGCCTACGGCGACGTCTGGCGGGCCGGCGCAAACTTCAATACGACGATCGAGTTCACCGATCCCGTCACGATCGAAGGCAAGCCGCTCGCGAAAGGCGTTTACGGCCTGCATTTCATTCCCGGTGCCTCGTCGTGGATCGTGATTTTCTCCAGCAACTCGACCTCGTGGGGCAGCTTCACATACGACGAAAAAGAGGACGCCCTGCGGATCACCGTCGTGCCGCACCCGATCGCGCTGCAGGACGCGCTCAGCTACGAGTTCACTGACCCGACCCAGAATTCGTGCGTGATCACGATGCAATGGGAAACCGTCGCCGTGCCATTCAAGATCGGCGTGGATACGCACGATATCGTCGCGCGCAGCTTGCGGAATCAACTTCGCGGCCGCAGCCAGACCGAGTGGCAGGCGTGGGAGGAGGCTGCGAACTACCTGCTCGAAAACCAGATGGACGCTGAAGAGGCGGTGCGCTACGCCGATCGCTCGATCTCGATCGAGGACCGGTTCGAGAACGAGATCACCAAGGCGCGCGCCCTTGCCGCGGTCGGCCGCGTGGATGAATCGCGGGCCGCTCAAACGAAAGCGCTCACGCTCGGCTCAGAGCAGCAGGTCTACGACTTCGCCCGATCGCTGCAGCGGTTAGGACAACAGGATCAGGCGATCGCGATCCTGCTGCACAACATCGACATGCATCCGAACGGCTGGAGAGCGTCGCTGGAGCGCTCGCGAGTAGCGGTCGCGAAAGGCGACTATCGGGCCGCGACGAAAGAGATGAGTGCCGCCGTCGGCGCCGCGCCGCCGGGAATGAAGCCGGCGCTGACCGACCTGCTGCGGCAACTGCAGAGCGGCGTCGACATCAACAAGTGAGGGTGACAGAACTTCGAACTAAGAACTGAGAACTGAGAACTGAGAACTGAGAACTCCGGAACTCGGAACTTAGAACTCTGCCGAATGGGCCAGTTTCCGGCGTTCGCAGTTCATTCCGAACGCAGCGCGCGGATCGGATTCAGGCGGCTCGCCCGGATCGCCGGCACCATCGTTGCGAGTATTGCAACCGTCGCGACGATCGCGGCGGCGGCGGGCAGCACGATCGGATCGGCCGCTCGCATCGCGAAGACATTGCTCGCCACCAGCCGACCGACGGAGTACGCCGTCGCCAGCCCGATGAGCAGTCCGGCGCCCACGAGCCGCTGGCCCGCCGACGTGACGAGCCAGAATACGTGGCGCCCCGATGCGCCGAGCGCGATGCGCGTCGCCAGGTCGGCGCTGCGCTGCGCCGAGGTATAGGCGATCATTCCGTAGATTCCGATCGCCGCCAGCGCCAGCGCGGTTCCCCCGAAAATCAACATCAGCGTCATGCCGAGCTCCTGCCGGGCGAGCGTGGCGCCGACGATCTCGGGCGCGGTCGAGAAGCCGACGAGCATCTGCGGATCGAACCGCCGAAGCTCCGCGCGAATATTTGCGAACACGGCCTCGGGAGCGCCGCCGCGGGATGCGACGACGACGGACTGTCGAAGCACGGGAAAATCGGCCTGCGCCTGCGGAAGGTAGTACGTGGGCTCCGCCTCTTCGGCGAGCGACTTGTACCGCATGTCCTCCACGACGCCGACGATGCGTCTCATCGTACTGCGGTCGACGGTCGGATAGCCGTATGCGAGCGACTCGCTGAGCGGGTCTCTGTTCGCCAGGAACCGCCGCGCGAAGGCGCGGTTCACGACGACGACGCGCTGAGTGCCCGCGCGATCGTCGGCTGTGAACGTGCGGCCGGCCAGCACACGAACGTTCATCGCTTCGAAGAAGCCGGGAGAGACCGTGCGGATGTGGCCGCCGCTCACCCGGTTCGGATTCGGCGGTTCGCTCTGCAGCTCGACGTTCAACGTGCCGTCTCGATCGACGTCCAGCGGAAAACTGGACGTTGAACCGACTGCCGCACCGGGCGCAGCGGCGCGCACGCGGTTCAGCATCTCGTCCGACCAGGCCAGTCCGTCGACCGGCGTCTTGAACCTTCGCGTCGGCCGCACGTCGAGGACGAGCCGACCCGCGGGCGAGAAGCCGGGATCGATTGCGCGGAGGCGTGCGAAACTCTGCACGAGCCAGCCGGCGCCGGTGACGAGCGCAATCGCGAGCGCAATCTCCGCCACGATCAGGCTCGACATCACGCGCGATGTCGCGCGACTCGGCGTCGCAGTACGTCCGCTCTCATTGAGCAGCGTGCGGATGTCGGTGCTCGCCAGCCGCCACGCCGGTGCCGCTCCCATCAGCACGCCGCTGCACATGAAGATGACGACGGCGAATACGAGCACGCGGCCGTCGAAGGGGATGGCATCGAGACGCGGCAGGGTCGACGCGCCGAGAACGAGCAGCAGCCGTACCGCGGCCCATGCGAACAGGAATCCGGCCACTGCGCCGCCGGCAGCGAGCACGACCGACTCGGTGAGCAACTGGCGTACGACGCGCGCGCGGCTTGCGCCGAGCGCGGTCCGCACGGCGACTTCACGGGTCCGCGCAACGCCGCGCGCAAGGAGCAGGTTCGTCACGTTCACGCATGCGAGCACGAGCAGAAGCCCGGTGGCGCCGAGCACGATCAGCAGCATGGGCCCAAGATCGCCAACCAGGGATGCCACGAGCGGTCGCATCACGTACTGGCGTCCGACGTCGCTCGGAACGGTACGGGCGAGCTGCGACATCGCAACCGCGCCGGCGCTGCGCAGCCGTTCGAGCGACGCACCCGCACGCAGACGGACGATGCCGTCGAACCCATGCGAGACATCCTGCGGCCGCAGGCGCGCATTCACCCACAGATCAGTGCCGTGTGGGAGGTCCAGCTCTGGCGAGGCGACGCCGACGACCGTCGTCGTGATCGGCGCTTCGGCGATGCGGATTGCCTTGCCGACGACGTCGGCACTGCCGTCGAAAAGAGTCGTCCAGGCGTGGTGAGACAGAACGACGACGAGCGGCGCGTCGCGGCCGCCAGGTACATGTTCCTCATGCGTGAAGCCGCGGCCGTAGGTCATTGGGAGGCCCGCGATGTCGAAGAACCCTTCCGTCACGAAGTTGATCACCACGCTGACCGGCACGCCATCGTCGCGCACGACGGTGGCGTCGAACGGCTGGCCGGAAACCGCAGCCACGCGCTCGACGACGTCGCCGAGACCGCTCAGCGCGCCGATCTCGACGGCCGAGAGGAGCCCGGTCGTCACGCGCGCGTCTTCGAAGCGCGTGCGGACGCTGACGAGGTCGTTCGCGCGCGCGTACGGCAGCGGCCGGAGCAGCGTTGCGTTCACCGTGCTGAACATCGCGGTCGTCGCCCCGATTCCGATTGCGAGCGTGGAAACCGCGACGAGCGTGAACATGGGCGACGCGCGAAGGCTCCGGACGGCATAGCGCGCATCCTGTAGAAACATCACAGGCTCTTGCGATACACGATAAACCCGGATCGCTCCGCCACCTGGCTGTAGAGGCGAATCGCGGTCGCATTCGTTTCGTGCGTCAACCAGTACACACGACTCGAGCCGGCGGCCTTTGCGCGTTCGTACACTCCTTCGATCAGCGCGCGACCAGCGCCCTGACCGCGCGACGCTTCGTTCGTGAATAGGTCCTGCAGATAGCACGTCGGCGTGATCTGAATCGTGCTGCGGTGAAACAGATAGTGCACCAGACCAATGAGCTGCACGTCGCGCTCGGCGACGAGCGCGTGGACCGGCTCGTACGAGTCGAAGAAACGCGACCACGTCATCTGGGTAATCGCGTCGGGGAGGGCAGTGGCGTCGGCGCGGCCGTAGAACCGGTTATAGCCATCCCATAGCGGTTTCCATTGCGCGAAATCGGTGGGCACAACCGGCCGGATGGTGAGAGCAGAAGACATCTAACAGTTACTCCAGAACGACTCTACGAGCGATTTTTACCGGTGACCGTGAAATTGTACCCACGTAAACCATAAGGATCCGACTCCCCTCGACGATTCGTCGGCAATCGCTGCGTTTGGCGCTCGGCACGGCGATTGCCCCTCGTGCTGCACAAAGGCACATCCAAATAAGGTGCTGCAGCCTGGAGGAATTGCGTGACTTCATGCGGTCTCTCGATCCGTCGTTTCATCGCGGTGCTCTCGGTGATCGTAGTTGTCCTCGGAAGCGCGGCAACAGCCGACGCGGTGCCGGCATTCGCGAGAAAGTATCAAACCAGCTGTCAGACGTGTCACGCCATGTTCCCGAAGCTGAATGCCTTTGGCGAGGCGTTCCGGCTGCGCGGCTATCGCATGCCGGGACAGACCGAGGACATGGTCAAGGAGAAGCCGGTCAGCCTGGGCGCCCCCGCGTACAAGCGGCTGTGGCCTGAATCGATTTGGCCCGGCGAGATATCGAGCGCGGTTCCGCTCGCCGTCAACGTGAAACTGGCGAATCTCAACACCTCGTCGCTGAACGACGACGGCTCTGTGACCACCATTCACAACGATTTCCAGTTTCCACAGGAAGTGAACCTCTTCGGCGCCGGCACGCTCGGCGACCACGTGTCCTATCTCGGCGAAGTGACCTTCGGTGAGAATCCGGACAGCAGCGTATCGGTGGAGCTCGAACACGCGCACATGGGTTTCGATTCGCCGTTCGGTCCCGAAGATCTCTTCCATTTCCGGATCGGCAAGTTCGCGCCCAACATCGTCGACGGCTTCCAGGAGATGTGGCTGTCGACCGACGCCGGGATCGATTCGCTCTTCGCGTACAACCCGATTGGCTTGCACGGCGGCACCGGTCTCGCGAGCGACGCGACGCCAATGCCAATTTCTATTCCGGCTCTTGTGCGAGGCGTTGAAGGCTACGGGATCATTGCGCACCGCGCCTTGTGGGTGGCAGGCATCGCCAACGGCATCGGCCCCAGCGCCACGGACACGAGCGGCCGCTTCGACGGCAACAACGCCAAAGATGTTTACGCGCGATTCGACTACAAAATCGGCGGCATGGGGCTCGATGGCGACACCGGCGGCCAACCCGTACCCGACAAGAATTGGCAAGACAACTCGCTGCGCATCGGTGTGTTTACGTACCGTGGCGACGCCAGCGGCATCGATTTCCCGACGACGACGGAGGACGGCGTTCAGGCGAACATCCAGGACGTGCATTTCCTGCGGACTGGCGTCTACGCGAGCTTCTATTACCAGGACCTGAACGTCTTTGGCGCCTATCTGCACGGCAGCGATTCGCTGCAGCTGGCCGACGCTTCGACGGCGTCGCTGTTGAATGCATTCGAGCCGACCTATCACGCCTGGTTCACGCAGGCGGACTACATGGTCTATCCGTGGCTGCAGGCAACCGGCCGTTACGAGACCGTGACGCCCGGGGACACGACGATACCCAGCCTGCGCACAGGCGTGTTCGCGCTGAGCGCGCTCGTGCGCGCCAACGTGAAGGCGATGATCGAGTATCAGCGGGATTTTCGCGAAGGCACGAACCATTCCCTGAACGCGATTCTACGGTTCGCATTCTAGGGTCGTCGCGCCATACAGGTTTATCAGGAGGCATTCATGAATCGACGACTCGGAATCTTTCTGTTCGCGGCGCTCGCTCTCGCCGCCAGTGCTGCACGGACGGGAACCGCGGCAGCGAACGGCACGATCGAGGGCACCGTGAACACAGGCGCAGCGCCAACCGCCGACGCCGTGGTGTATGTCCAGCATGCCGAGGGCACCTTCGCGCCAAAACAGCCGGCGCAGATGGACCAGCGCAGCATGGCGTTCAAACCGCACGTTCTGCCGGTCCTCGTGGGCACGACCGTGAAGTTTCTGAACAGCGATCCGACGCAGCACAACGTGTTTTCTCCCGATTTCGAGAAGTACAACCTCGGCACGTGGCCCCAGGGCCAGACGAAAGATCAGTTGTTCGCCAAGTGTGCGAAGCCGCCGTGCGCGTACGTTCAGTTGTGCCGCATCCATCCCGAAATGGAGGCCTTCGTCGTCGTCCTGCAGAACCCGTACTTTGCAGTTACGACCAGCGACGGCCGCTATCGGATCGACAACGTTCCCGCGGGTGCGTATTCGATCGGCGTATGGGCGCCGAAGGGCAAAGCCGCCGCGAGGCCCGCGACGGTTGACGCGGGAAAGCCTGCGCAAATTGATTTCGTTCTCGGAAAATGACGAAGGCGATCATGTCGCGGCCCTGGGTCGGTGCTCGACGATGGACGGCGGCGGCGTTTCTCATCGTCGGCGCCCTCACGGCGCCGATTGATGGCAGCGGCGAGCATGGGCGCGATCGCCAGAGCAGAACGCCCGGCGCATCGCCGCTCGTGTCAAAAGTGGAGGTTACGCCCGTCGAAGGACCGAGCACACTCCACCATCTGGGATTGACGATCGAGCAATCGAGCATGGGCTGGGCCGGGCAATGGTCGCCGCCGATCGCCAACGAGCGATCAGCGGCGGACGCCGTCACGCGGTCGGAACCTGCCGGCGGTCCATTCGTGTTGACGGGCGCCGATCTCTATCGAATCAGCTGCCGCGCGTGTCACAAGGCCGATGGCAGCGGCGCGCCGCCGGAGATACATTCGCTCCTCGGCCCCGTGCGGTCGGCCTCGGTTCAGTGGATGACCGCCGACATGAAGGCGCGTGGGCGCGACCTGGGCGCCTCGTTCATCAAACAGCTCACGACGGCCACTGAGGCGGACTTGCGCACGCGGTTACGAAAAGGCGGACACAATATGCCGTCGTTCGAGCAGATTTCGGCGCAGGAATATTCCATCCTGCGGCCCTATCTCGACGAGCTGGCGGGTTTGCCGGACGCGAAGGTTCGTCCGCGCACGATCAGCGAGCCCGCCGATCGGGTTGGAGAACTCGTGATCAAGGGCACGTGCCACATTTGCCACGATGCGACGCAGCTGATCGAACGGCCGACGACTGTCCTGAGCGGCGTCATTCCAGCCTTGGCCAGTTTCCCGAGCCGAAAAACCGGAGGCGATTTCGTTCATAAAGTGAAAGCAGGCGCATCGGTGCCTTTGAGTGTGGGCGGTGTCGCTTCGCGCGGACGGATGCCGCTCTTCGATTACCTGACCGAGCCCGAAGTAGCGTCTGCGTACGCGTACCTCATGACCTACCGGCCGCGGTGAAGCTGATTGTGATCGGGACGGAACACGAGCTAACCGCGTCAAACCACGTGCCGGGAGGAACGCGCATGGTTCGAAGTGTGTTACCGCGCCATCTGTTGTGGGTATGCGTGCTGCTGGCGGTTCTGCTCAGCGGAGCGGCGACGGGATTGGGGCAGTCGGCTGTTCCGGATGCAATCCAGCGACTCCATCAGGAAGATATCGCGGCGACGCTGGCAAACGATCCGCAGAGGCTCACAGCGATTCTAGCGGCCAACCTCAGCGAGCAACAGATCCATCCCAATGAGCCAACTCGCCTACGCGCCCACGATCCACGACGTGCACGTGAATGGCGACTGCGCCGTGGAATGGTTCGAGTTCACAGCCACGTCGCAGGAACAGCCTAGCGCGCCGGTCAAGGCGTTCCGCGCCAAAGGCCTTCGCGTGCTTCGCCGGCTGCCTGATGGCTCGTGGCGGTTCTCGCACGTGGCGTGGAGCCCGGCAAACTGAGGTCACCTCATGCCGATCGTCGCCGCGAGCAGGACCAGATGCTTCGCGGTCCGGATCATGGAGGGGATGTCCGCGAATTCTCCGGCCTCGGCGCGGGCGCCGCCGCGCTCGCCGCCGATGCCGATGGCCGGCGTACCGCCCGCAATCGCCACGTTCATGTTCGAGGAGCCGGTGTTGTTCAACGCGGGTGTGAGGCCGAGTTGGCGAGCGATCGCTTCGCTCGTCGAGACCAGCGGCGATTCGCGTGCTCCGGGAATCTGGCCGCCCGGCGTCATCTGCACCGGTTCGAGCGCGAACGCGATCGCTGTTTCCTTTGTGACGGCAGCGAGGATCGCACGGACGTCGGACTCGATCGCCACGACCTTGGCGGGATCGAGCGACCGGACATCGAGCGAGAACCAGCCGGTGTCTGGCTTGTGGTTGAATACGGCGCCGCTCTGCAGCATGGCGACGTTGATCACGGTCCGCTCGTCGGGTCGTTGCGGCAATTGTAGAATCCGATCGACTGCGCGGCCGATCCCCTGATTGACGTTCGGCACGCCGCCGTTCAGCGAGTGGCCGGCCGGGCCGGTCGCGATCGCTTTCCACCAATGGATCGTCAGCGCGCCGTAGCTGATGCTGTGGCCGTCGCCCAGCACGTCGACGAATGCGACCGCGCGATCCTTGTAATCGGCGTACAGCTTCTTCATGCCGATCATGCCGGTCTCTTCCTGCGCGACGGCCGCGAAGACCAGATCGTGTTCTGGTGTGATGCCCGCGGCGAGGAGCGCGCGCGCCGCGGCGAGCATCGCAGCGGTCGTCGACGAGGTGTTGGTGCCTGGACCTGCGACACGCGTTCCCTCGACGCGCGGTGGTCCACCGGCCGCCTTCTGAAAATCGGCGACGGGCCCGAGGTCATCGAGCGTCGAGACGAACACGATCGCGCGTCCGGATCGGCCCGGAATGACGCCGACCGCGTTGGGCGCCGCATCAACGCCGACGTGCTGAAGGCCGATATCGCGCATCGCCGCGGCCACCGCTTCGGCGCGCTGCTGCTCGTGCCCGGACGGCGAGACGATGGCGGCGAGCCGCGCGAGGAGATCGGCCGTCCATGCGCTGTGCGCGTCCACATCGGCGATGGCTGTCGCGACGCGCGGGTCGGCGTTCGCCGCAGAGAGAGGCCGAGGCTGTGCCCGCAGCGGCGGAGCCGTGAGCACCGCGCACGTCGCGGCAACGCACCAAGCTGTTCGCATTCGCATGGCTAGAGGATGATCCGTAAGCGCGTGAGGACCCCGATGGTCAGTCCCGCCGTCAGCCAGTAGGCGATCGTGCGGATCCAATTCGTGGCAATCAATCGTCGCGTGAGCGTTTCGTCGTAGCCACTTTCGGCCATGCGCCCCTGGATGGGGCGCTGCCAGCGAAACGTCGAAATGAGCGCGACCACATTCAACGCGAGAGCGGCCATCGCCTCGTACGGCCTCACGAAGACCGGCCGCTGCACGGTCAACAGCAGCGACGTGATGAGGAGCAGCATCGCGGGCAGAATCGTCGGCAAGGCCGCCGCTCGATTGTTCGCGCGCATGTATTCGGCGAAATGCTCCTTGCCTACGGCGGGATAAATCCCATAGTGCTGCAACTGGAGCGTCGTCATGCAGCCGGCGTTGTACATGGCAAGGAACGCGAAGGCGATGAACAGCATCACCCGCGCGCGCCTCGCAGCCAGACGGCTTCCTTTACGTAGCTGCCGCGCTCCGCCGCGTCGAGCATCATGTGCGCCACGTCCGGGGCTGTCATCCAGGCGTTCGACGATGGTATGCCGGCTGATGCCGAGGAGGCCGAGTACCGGCCGGTCAGCGCCTCACCGGCTAATCGTGCGGGCCGCACGATCGTCCAGTCACGGTCACTCGCAGTGACGAGCGCCTCCATCGCCCGCTGGTCGGCAGCCGTATGCCGAAGCGGGGTCCATCCAGCCAGGCGCGGCATCCATCCGCTGCGGGGCTCGACGAGCGAGGACGAGATGATCACCAGGCGGGACACGCTCATGCGCTGCATCGCCGCGATCGTCGCGCGTGCGCCGTCGACCAGCACCGAAGTGGCGCCAAGCCCTCGTGTGCCGAGCGCCGACAACACGGTGTCCTGGCCGGCCAGCGCAGCCGAGATTTCATCGACGCGCATCGGATCGCCGACCATCACGCGCAGATCGGTATGCGTCTGACTGGCCAGCGCCGTGCGTCCGAACGCGGTGATCGCGTGGCCTCGCGCCAGCCCCTGAGCCACCAGCGCCTGGCCTGTCCGTCCGGTCGGCCCGAGAATCACGATGCGCACGGCGGCATCATACGTCACGGTTCCAGCGCGTCTGGCGAAATGCCGCGCGTCCGTGCGAAAAGCCTACGTGGAATTCGTCGAGCGGCATTTGACACGTTCACAAACGCGGCCCCATCCGGCATAATTCCGCTCATGCACAATCGCCTGACTCCGCTGATTGCCGTGTTCGCCGGCGGACTCGCATACAGCCTCATCCCGAGCGGCACCTTTGGAGCGTACCGCGTCGTGGGTGATGCGGCGATCGCTGGAGTCGCCGCCGCGGTAGCGGGTCTCTTGTTCGTTGCGTTGAACAAGAGGCGCACGGCTGGCGGGGGACGCGCGTAGCCGTCGCTCCCCGTTCACGCGCGGAGCCTCGGCTTCGTCTCCTCCATGGTGTAAGTTTTTCGTGCAGCGCGGCTCGGCAGCGCAAGCGTGCGTCCCGAAACCGAACACCCCAGCCCACGAAGAACTTGTTGCTGAGCGTGTCCCAGTCGCCGCTTTTGACGAAAGCGCGATCGGTGCGTTCGGATCACGGGTGTAAGATGTGCCCCCTCTGACGCTCGTATCCGTTCGCGCAAACCCAGGAGGAGTAGATATGCGGTTCAAGGTTGTCGGCGGAATAGCACTGGCGATGTGTCTCGCGCTCGTCGCACCCGTGATGACGGTGACCAACGGCCAGCCGGATGGCAACCGCCATCCGTACGTGGGCACGGTGATTCAATTCATTCCGGGCACGGATCTCATTTCGGTGTGTTCGGGCGCGGCGCTTTCGTCAACACGGTTTTTGACGGCCGCTCACTGTGCCGATCCGAGCCTGCCGGTGTTCGTGACGTATAAGAACGGCCCGCCCTTCAGTCTCGCGACGGACTTCACACAGGGCACGTTCCACCCGAATCCAGCGTGGTGCAATCCGTGCGGCTCCGGGACGCCGGGGTTCGATTCACACGATGTGGCGGTCGTCGCGTTGAACACGCCAGTGAGTCCAGGCGCATTTGCCGTGCTGCCGACGGCGCATCTGGTCGACACGCTCCCGATGCGCACGAGCGTGGACATCGTCGGGTACGGCGTCCAGGGCTTCATTCATGGCGGCGGCAAGCCGCAGCAGATCTTCTTGTTCACCCGGTTCTTCGCGCCGAGTCAGCTGGTTCAGAGCAACGACGTGTTGAGCAGTGAATTCCTGAAGCTGACGGCCAATCCCTCGCAAGGCAAAGGCGGCACGTGCTTTGGCGATTCCGGCGGGCCCGACGTGCTCAGCGGGACCGACATCGTGCTCGGCGTGAATTCGTTCGTGACGAATGGGAACTGCGCAGGGGTGACCTATTCGCAGCGCGCGGATCTCCCGGACATCCTCGCGTTCATCCGCGGCATCTGACGGCTCGCACTCGCACGGGGACGCCGGCCGTTGCGGCTGGCGTCCCGCTTCAGCCCTCGTTCCAGATGTACAGGAACTGATCGTCGCTGCTCGTGGCCACCTTGTGGCCATTTTTCCGCGTGGCGCGGTTCAAAGCGGATCGCACGCGTTCCTTCGTGTCCACCAGTTCGTCCAACGGAATCTTGAGAGCGGTGCCGCCGCCGATCTGTTCCAGGTCGGCGAGTATCTGCGTCACCACTTTCTTGTGCTTGCCGTTCCGCCCCTGCGGCACGTTGGTCCGCGCCGTGGACTTGAAGTGCATCGTCGATTTCTTGATTTTGGCAGCCATCGCGCGCCCTCGTGCAGTGGAACCGTATCGTTAACGTTACGTAATAGTATCGCAGTAGTGAGGAGCGCAAGTAAAGCCCCCCGACCGTAATGAGCCGGTAGTCGTACGACTTTTTGCCGCGCAAAGGAGGTCACCCGTATGCGCGCCGCCTTGGTAGGCTTCGCTCATGCCCCCACCAGGACGCAAGTCGAAACGAACCACGTATTTCGCCCAGGTCCCGCTCGCACTCGTCAAGCGAGTGGTTGGCCCGACGGAATCTGCGAACGCGGTCCCGAAGAACCTCATCCGTGAACGGTCAACACTCGATGGAAAGATGGTCAGCGCTACGGCAGCCGTCAAACGGCCCCGTTCGTCCCGTTCCGAATGACGCGTCAATCATTGGCTGCGCGCCTTGCGCATGTTCCGTTGGCGTTACTCGTTGATCGGGACCTCGACAGCCGGCTTATGTACCGCGAGTCGCTGACGGCGGACAAGTGGGCGGTTGACGAGAGTGACGATGGACGCGAGGCGCTGGCGAAAGCGCTGACAGCGCCTCCGGACCTTGTTGTCACCGAGACGCACCTGGCCGGCATCACCGGCTACGATTTGTGCAGCCTGCTCCGGCGCGATGCCGTCACGCGCAACGTGCCGATCGTCGTCGTCACCACGGATGCCTCGCCGGCGGCCATCGAACGCGCCACCGAGAGCGGTGCCGACAGAGTCCTCGTCAAACCATGTCTGCCGGAGACGCTGGTCACCGAAATCCGGACCGTGGTCGCGCAGTCGCTCGCCCTGCGGAACCGCACGCAAGCCGGATGGCAGACGGCGACGCGGGCACTCGCTCGATCGGAGAGCGTGCTCGCTGAGCGCCGCCGCATTCAAAGCCGTACCTTCGAGCGCTACTACACGGCGACGCCGCCGCTCCTTCCGCCGCTGCTCGTGTGCCCGACGTGCGACCAGACGCTCGTTTATGAGCGCAGCCACATCGGGGGCGTCAGCATGAAGAACCCTGAGCAGTGGGACTATTTCGAGTGCCCCGGAGGATGCGGCACCTTCGAGCATCGGCAGCGCACCCGCAAGATCCGTCGCGTTGGGTGACGACACCAACGGCATTAGACTTCTTTCATGCTGGTTGTCATCGGCGGGCTTCCGGGTGTCGGTAAGACCACGGTCGCTCGCGCGTTGGCTCGTGCGGCCGGCGCCGTTTATCTGCGAATCGACTCGATTGAACAGACGCTGCGCAACGCAGGGTGGCAGGTCGAGGTCGAGGGCTACAGCGTCGGGTACGCCGTTGCCGAGGACAACCTCCGTCTCGGCCGCATTGTTGTCGCTGATTGCGTGAACCCCTGGCCGGTCACCCGGAGCGCGTGGCGATCCGTCGCAAGTTGTGCGGGTGTCGCCGCTGTCGACGTGGAGATCGTGTGTTCGGACATCGACACGCACAGACGCCGCGTCGAATCACGCTCTGCGGATATCGCCGGTCACAGGTTACCGACTTGGTCCGAGGTCGCCGACCGAGATTACCGTCCGTGGAGCGGCGACCGGCTCGTGATCGACACGGCGCAGCTAGACGTGGAACAAAGCGTTCGAACCATTCTGTCGGTCCTTCAATCGGCGGAAAATCCTCAGGGACGGTAGCCTCCTGCCACGTCGTGGAGATGCTCGCTGCGAAACTATGTCGGCAGCTTCGCGGCAGACGCATGGGTGCGCCGGGTGAGCGTCTCAAGCCACTCGATCTGCACGCGTGACCTACATCGGAACAACGCGAGGAAAGCTTCTGGATGTCGGGACCAGTCGATCGCGTGCGCTCCCCAGTCGGGCCGTCGTCCGTCGTAGTCGGTGAATCCGTACTCGCGAGCGAGTTCCCATGAGCTCAGGAGCTGTCCGGTTTTCACGAGTATGTTCGGGTCCGACGTGAGGCTTGCCACCGCGCGGCCGACGTAGAACGGCGACTCGGATTCGAGGAGACGATGCCGCTGACGACATCGCCGCCGTCACATCTAAGGATGTTCCTGACGCCGTTGCGCAGGATCAGGGCCTGTTGGCGGTCACTGTAGCGTCCGTCAGCCTCGATTGCAATGAAACGGCGATGGAAAATTCCTCGTTTAGGCCTACGGAGGACCAAAGCGACAGGTGGAGTCGTGTGCGACAGGTGGCTGAGGTTGACGAGGGCGCGAAGCTCACGAATAGTTGGCGGGCCGTGCCAATTACGCTCGTCGACGAACGTCCTCACGGCTGGTTAATCGCGTCGGCGAGCGGATTCTCTGACCATCGCCGAAATCCTGCGGTTCATGCAGACCGCCCGCGCGGATGATGCAAAGCGGATGGTGCCGCTCCTTGTCGATGCGCGCGGCGCTACGACGGACATGCCTGACACTGCGGTGGAGCGTGCCGTTGTCGTGGTCCAGCAGGCGATCCAGCGCGGCCCGCGTGGCCACGTCGCGATTGTCGCCGATACGGATCGCCTCTACGACTGGATGTGCCGTTACGAAACCAGGTGCAGCGAAATCGGCGTGCGTCTGATTCGCGTGTTCCGCCTGCGGAGCGACGCGGAGCGCTGGCTCGAGGCGGTCAGCGCCGCGCGCCACTATCGATAGCGGGTCGGTTCGGATTGGTGTTGCTGTAGAATCGGATCCCTCGCCGTTCACGCCGTTCCCCAAACTGTGGTGCTGGTGACAAAGAAGCCGTCCATCTTGGTCGTTGATGATGTGCTCGACGGCCGCGAGATGCTCGTGGAGTACCTCACGTTTCGCGGTTTTCAGGTGGCGGAAGCGACGACCGGGATAGCGGCATTGGCCATGGCTCGTGCGCTCCGGCCTCAGATCGTGTTGATGGACCTTTCGATGCCGGGAATCGATGGGTGGGAGACAACGCGCCGACTCAAAACCGATCCGCTGACGAAAGACGCCCTCGTCGTGGCCGTCACCGCGCATGCGTTCAACCGGGAGCACGAGGCAGCTCGGGCGGCAGGCTGTGACGCCATCGTCCTGAAACCCTATGACCTCCTCGTGCTCGCTGACGCGCTGGCGAAGGTTTCGACTCTTGGTGTTGCGGCGTTCGACGCGGTCAGCACCGCCGCAGGCGGAGGCGCGACTTAATCTGAACATCGCGGCATTAATCGTTGCGGCGCCGCTTCGGATCGTTCGCGCGGCGCTCGGCGATGCGCATCTCAGGCTCCGCGTAGCCGGCCACAATGAGGTATTGCGCAAGGCGCGGCCCGACCCGACCTCGTACACCCGTCCCACCTCGTATCGACGCACGTCGAATGGCGTACTCTCGTCGTGATCGGGCCGCTTCGTGATGCGGATACGCAGACTTCACCCTGGGGGAAGCCGGCAGCGCGCGATTCTGCCGTGGCGCTGGAACGTCCAGCGCGATGTCGCCGGTGCAATGTGGATACCAGCGAATGAGTCGGTGCGCAGGTGTGCCCATGGCTTCATTCTTGAACTTGCCCCAGCCGTGGCGTGGGATGGGCGTGAACGACGACGCGGACGATCTGCCGAACAACTCCGGCAGGATCAACAGCCGCATGACGCTGCGGGGAGCGCGAACACGCGACACCGCCGCCGCGCGACCGATCGCGACGAAGAAGAAGAACGGCAAGCCCGCGTCGACGCGACCATCCGACGTTTGCGGGAGGAGCAGCCGCATCCACACGAGAAGGCGAGCCGCGGTCGACGGCGCTCCAGTAAGAAGCGATAGAAGACGCGATCCGCCTTCAGCTCAACCATACGACCGCGCGCTGCAGCCGATACGAGGCGCATGGCGGGGACGTGGATTTTCGTCCGCGGTGAGGAGCGAGTAGAACTGCGGCGGCACGATGCCGATGTCGGCGGCAGCGTGATCATCAAAGGCACGGCGCGCCACGAAGTCTATTCGTTCGAAACCCTCGACGCCCTCGTCGCGTTTCAAAACGATCTCGAAGAGCGTCTCGTGTCGGATGGATGGCGTCTCGACGACTACTTTCCGAATCGCCGTCTCGGGCGAGATCGCCGCACCGCCACCCGGCAACGCGAGCGGCGACGCGTCCTGGTGTTTAGAAAAACCCATCCTCGTTGACGCTTCGCTCGCTCGTTAGCCGAGCCCGGCTGACCCGAGCCTGACCCCTCAAATGCGCAACGCGGTGCGCCAGCCGGAGACGGAAGACAAGCCATCTGGCGCGCGAGACTGTGCTGTTTAGGACAGCGTGAAGTGGCCACGGTACGTACACTCGCGGGTCGTCCTTGATTGCGGCAATACTGGCAGTATGTGGAACTCTGCATGAGCCCGGACCTGACGGCATCGCTCAGTGCTTTCATTCAGCGAAATCAACGCGAAATCATCGGCGAGGAAGAACTTGGAGGTGTAATCGATGCTCTCAATGATTGGACATGCGGTGTTCGGGCTCATCGTCGGCGTCGTCGCCAAGTTGCTGCTGCCGGGGCACGATCCGGGCGGACTACTCGTGACCGCGCTCATCGGGATGGTCGGCGGATGGCTCGGCGGCATGATTGGTCGTGCGTTGGGATGGTATGGAGACGGTCATCCAGCCGGATTCGTCATGTCGGTCGTCGGCGCGATGGCCTTGCTGCTGGCGTATCGGTTTATTGCTTAACGGGATTGTGGCGCTTCGCCTGACATGGTGTGAAGGAGACGATATGGGTTTACTCGACAACCTGACAGGAATGCTCTCGCAGTACCGCGTCTGGCGCGACGCCGGCGGGCGACGCGGGCTCACACTTCGAACAGGTCGCGCAATCGGTGGATTCGGCGACCGTCGCTCAGGGCATCGCGGCCGCGTTGCGATCGAACCAGACGCCACCGTTCGCGCAGCTGGCATCGCAGCTCTTCGCCTCGGGTTCGGGCGACCAGAAGATGGCGATGATCAACACACTCTTGTCCTCGGTGTCACCCGAGCAGCGCGCCCAACTCTCGGCACTGATTCCTGGACTGGGCACCGCATCGTCTGTGACCAGCGCGCAGGCGGCGGCCGTCTCACCGACGGCGGTGCAGACGCTCGCCCAGCACGTCGAGCAACACGACGGCGGCATCGTCGACAAGATGGTACGCTCTACGCGGCGCACCCGACATTGGTGAAGACTCTCGGATCGGCGGCGATGATGATTGCGATGCGCAAGATCGCCGAGCGGCACCAAAACGCGTAAAGGAGTTTGCTCATCGGCATGAGTGAAGGAGTTGGACGATGCTGAAGGGATTCAAAACGTTTTTGCTGCGTGGCAACGTTGTCGATCTGGCGGTCGCGGTCGTGATCGGCGGCGCCTTCGGGGCGGTCGTCGCGGCGCTGGTCAAGGATCTGCTGACGCCGCTCATTGCCGCGATCATCGGGAAACCCGATTTCTCCGCGATCGCCTTCACCGTCAATGGGAGCAAGTTTCTCATCGGTGACTTCATCAACGCCGTCGTGGCGTTTGTGCTCGTGGCGGCGGCGATCTACTTCTTCGTCGTGCTGCCGATGAACATGGTGATAGAGCGGCGCCGGAGGGGCGAAGCGCCGGCGGATCCCACGACGAAGAAATGTTCGGAATGCCTCAGCGAGGTGCCCATCGCGGCACGCCGCTGTGCGTTCTGCACGCAGCCGCTCGAGGTGGCTGGCGCGGGACGGTATCCACGATAGCGCCGTCTCGATGTGTCTTGCCGTGAGCTTTGGATAAAGGAGTTGTGAAATGCGAAAAGCACTTTGGGGATCTCTCGCGTTAATGCTGACGTTTGCTCTGCCGGTCGTCGCCGGCCAGGCCGCACCCGCCAAGGCGGCTCAGGCGAAGGCGCCCGCAGCGGTCGTCAACCTCAACACCGCGTCGGAGTCGGATCTCGTGGCGTTGCCAGGGATCGGACCGGCTACGGCGAAGAAGATCATTGCGGGACGGCCGTACACGTCGGTCGCCGATCTGGCCAAGGCTGGCGTGCCGAAGAACACGATTGAGAAGATCAGCTCGATGGTGACAGTCGGTGCCGCCCCCAGTGCCGCTGCCGCTCCGCCGCCGCCGAAGCCGGCGCCATCATCGGCAACCCCTACGCCGCCGCCCGCCGCGCCCACGACGGCCCGGACACCGACCACGCCGACCGCGGCACAACAGCCACCCGTCAAGGGGATGGTCTGGGTGAATCTATCCACCAAGGTGTTTCACCGAGAGGGCGATCGCTACTACGGAAATACGAAGAACGGAAAGTTCATGACCGAGGCGGACGCTGTCAAGGCGGGGTATCGCGAGGCTAAGACGGAAAAGAAGAAGACGTCCTAGCTGACGCGCCGCCGAAAGCGCTCCTAGGTAATTAGACACCTGGCGGCCTTCGAAATGAGCACGAACATCCGACCGGCTGCGATCGGGGACGAGGCGCTGCTGGCCGGCCTGAATGATTTCGTCCAAGAGCTCCATCTTGGAAGAAGACCCGACCATTTCAGGCCCACCCAGTCCGCAGAACTGGCCACCTGGTATCGGTCGCTTCTTGAGAAATCGACAACCCGCTATCTGGATCGCAGAGGAGGACGGTTTGCCAGTCGGCTACCTCCTGGCGATCTTGCATGAAGCGCCGGAGAATCCCTTTGCCCGAGCACGGCGTTGGTGCGAGATCGATCAGGTTGCAGTGGATCCAAGCCGACGCAGACAAGGCATCGCGCGCGCCCTGATTCTCAACGCCGTGTCCTGGGCTAAGACGGAAGGGATCCCCCACATCGAAGCCGCATCCTGGTCATTCAACGACGGCGCGCACGAGATGTTTCGTCGGCTTGGCTTTGTCCCAAAGACGACCCGCTTCGAATTGAAGTCACCGGGATGAGATCTGGCACGATGCAAACGATCACCGAATAGAAACATCGTTGACGGTGCTCGAAGACATTTCAGCCTTGGCGGCCAGTCCGATCCCCCTCTGCTTTGGAATCGAATATCGCCGTTGATTTCGGTACCGAAATAGACGGCGGAAGGTGGAACGATTGTGCGCCCTACCGCGATTCTAGTCAGAATCGCGAGGGCTTCGGAACGATGCCGAAGGAGGCGTTCAGGCCGCGGCGTGAATGTTCGTGGCGGTCGCCGGAACCGCCACCGGCTGTTGACCTGCGGTCGATTCGCCTCTGGTGTCTTTCGTCGCGCTGAACGATCGAATCAGACTCTCGAGGAACGAGAAGAACACGTCGACCGCATAGCCCGCGAGGAATGCGATTGCGAGCGGCGGCACTGATGCGCCCTGTGCGGACGTGAGGTTGGTGAACAGGCCGACCACGCCGCCGCTGATCGCCGCGATGAGAAAGCGCGCGGAATTGGCGCTCGACGGCACGAACGTCCGCGTGGCCATCTCCTGTTCGAACGTTCGAAGCAGATATGCGCACGTTCCCAAGAGCGCGTACAACACAGGAAGGAGACACGTGGCAACGGCGCCGTAGAACATCGCGACGTCCTCTTGAAGGCTCTGCGCAAAATAGCGGACGTCCTGATATTTCGTCACGCGATCATCGACCGCCTCTTCGAGACGGCTCGGCAACTCCGGTGGAAGCTGAAACACTGTATGAAGGCTCCCCGGATTGCCGCGATATTCAGCGTACGGATCTCGCTCGAGGAAAAACATGAACGCGTTGAGGCGCCTGGCTCGATAGTCGATCGAGCGAATCAGCGCCGCGAACTCCTGCAGCTCGCTCACGACTTCCGCCACAGACAGGCCTGGCGGAATCGTCTCTTCATGTGTGCCGCGGCTCGCTGCCGTCGGCTCAGGAGAAGAAGCGCCCGAGGGGTGGAGCTGCGCAACGAGCTTCACGGCCAGCTGGTTGGCGCTCACGATGTCCTTGCGGATGGCGTCCGAGAAGCCGGAAGTGACGAAGCTGCCGATTGAGAACGGGACGATCACCAGCGCCAGGCAGACGGCCCATCCCAGGTAGTTTCGGACGGCATGCCGAGGTTCGTTGCGGCACGCCTTCAGGCTTTCGGCGGTTACCGGCTTGAGCGCCGCAGCCAGCGTCGTCAGCGCGGTTAGAAGCCCCGTCGTCACGTCGAAATCCCAGGGCCCGCCGCTCGCCGATCGTGCTCGCACGATGTTGTGACGGACCTCGGCGTCGACGTCGACGCCGGCCTCCGCGGCGTACTTCAGCAGCCGCTCGGCGTCCTGCAGGACGTCTTCGAGATATGATTCGGGCGCGGCGGCATCGGGATTCCCCATTTTTCAACCCTCTTCAGTCTTCGCGCGAATCGTCTCCACCCTCGTAGTGACGTCTGCCGCTGAACCGTTTCATACGCGAGCGGCATTAGAACAGCGGGCCTAACAATGAAACGCTTTTGCACGCAAAGCCGAACATCGCCCGCGTCGTGCTGAGCGGAGTCCCAGCGGTAGGGCCGAGGGCGGCCTGTTCAGCAGCACTAGTCAGGACGATAAAACGGCGGAGCCTACTGCGACTTCATTGGGGAGTATCTGTTGATGAGAGTGTCACTGGCCGCGACCATCCTTGCCTGTCTCGCCACCGCGGGAGCAGCGCACGCTCAGAAACCGCTGCAAAAGTTCAACGGCGCCATCGTGAGTGATTGGTGTTCCAAGTTAGGAGTGGGCGAGGACCTTGGTGGGTACAACGGATGGCCAAGCTCCGTGCCGATCGCCAAAGAATGCACATTGGCTTGCATCAAAGCCGGATCGAAATATGCGATCAACGACACGAACACGTGGAGGGGCTACTGGATTGACAACCCGGACGCTGCAGCGCCGTTCGCGGGCCAGCCTGTCAATATCAGTGGCACGCTCGATTCACTCGGATATACGCTTCACATCGTCACCATCGAGACGGCGCCGCTTCCTCTGAAGAAGCGGATCAAGCACTGAGGTTCGCGAGCCGAGCTTCCGTTGCGCTCCATCCGCAAGCCGACGACGTTGCCTTTGCGCACCACCGCCGTCACTCCTGAAAGTGGGCCGCAACTGCCCGAAGGCGTTAGTACTGCAGGAGCGCCGTCACGTTGCGCTTCGGCACGAAGCCGACCGGAATGCGCGTCGTCTCTTTCATCGACGCGACGTCGACGACCGATACATCGTTCGTCACCGGGTTCGCGACGTAGGCGGTCTTGCCGTCCGGCGTCAGCGTCACCCAGCCGGCGCCCTTGCCGCCGAGTTCCGCGCCGCCGATGAGCTTCAGGTCGGGCAGCGAGTACGAATACAGGTAGTTGTTCAACCGGCTGCAGACGACGAGCGTCTTGCCGTCGGCGGTGACGGCCATGCCGTGCGACGGATCGGAGCCTTCCGGAACTGTCTATTTGCCCGGCGGCAGATCCGGATTCTGGTCATCCGTTTGATCTCTTTGCGCGTCGCGAAGTCGACGACCGCGAACCCGTTGAATCCGGTGAGCTGCGACGAAAATCCACTTCGTCGAGCCGTCCGGATTCGTGTTGAACGCCATCGGACGGATGCCGAGGTCCATCTTCAGCGTCCAGGCCGGCTCCTCGGTCTGTCGCGTCGATCACGTTGATCCGTGGGCGGCAATCGATCCGGCGACGACGTACTGCCGTCGGGCGTCACGTACGCGTTGTGAATCGTGCCCTGAGTCGGCATGGTCTTCGACGCGCTGCATCGACGCCGTGTCGATCACATCGACGCCGCCGGGCTCCTGAATGATGCCGACGTAAACGCGGCTGCCGTCCCCACTGACCGCCATGTTGTTCGGATGACCGCTGAGCGGAACTCTTCTTCACGACCTCCAGCGTCTTGGCGTCGACGACGTCGAGCGTGCTCTCGGCTTCGTCGCTGATGTAGATGCGGCTGCCGTCAGGCGCGGCGCCGGCCCCGTGGCCAGCCTCGATGCCGTGATGACGCCGACGACCGTGTTCGTCGACGGATCGATGACGTGGACGTTGTCGCCGGCGCTGTTGGTCTGGATGATGCGCGCGTGGCGTCTCAGTACGAGGCGAGCGTCGCGCCCATCACCCACGCCTTGAGCGTCAGCCATTCAGGATCGTTCTGCGAGCCGAAGTGCTTGCCGCCGCTGTGATAGAAGTCGCCGCCGGCGGCTTCGGCGAGCGGGTGCATCAGCAGCCGGCTCTTCGCGCTGCCCGGAACGACGATCCGGCGCACGCCGTCGAAGTTCTTCCGCGATTCCTCGTCGGTCCAGCGCGGCGCGGCCCGCGGCGAGCGGCTGCAGCCGCAGCGGCGTCCCCGATCCGTGGCACGCGATGCAGCGGGCATGGCCCGGACGTTCCGCGAGAAAAATGGGCTGGACGCGCGCCTTGAAGAAGTCGTAGTCGAGGGTTTGCGCGGATGCTGAGGACGCGAATGCCAGCGCGAGGATCGTCGAAGCCGCGAGCCGCATGGGCGCCTCCTGATTCCGCGGGTGCCGAGGCGCCGGAGTATCGGCCGGTCCGCAGCGACTGTCAAGCACTTTACATCAAGAGCGATCGCGGCTGGGTCGTCCCCTGTCCTAAATCCAGGCTGGCCCGGTGGCTTTTACTCTTAGCCGATGTTTTGAGCGCCGGCCGACCGCAGCTCGTATGCCGCGGAAAAGCATTCGATTGCGCCCGCATCAAATCACTGTACGTCGCTACTTTGTCCTCAATGAACGTGATCTTCAAGTCGGAATACACGTAGATTGTCTTGGTTCCCAATTCGATGATTTTCTGTGGTGTGCCGAGGTTCAGCGAGACTGCTTCGCGCGCTTTCAGTCTGCTCCAGGTCTTATCTCGAGATTCGTCCGGTGAGCTCTTCAGATTGGCGAGCGGCTTCCCGCGGCGACCGTGCCAGAACTCTAGAATCTCCAGTCGTCGGGGGCGCCTCGACGAGTTGGTAGTAGAGATCGCAGTGATATAGTCGCGATGATCGACGTTGGCCAGCCGCAGCGGTATCGCCAGCTCTGTCAACGGCAGAGAGGGATCAGATGAGCGCTCAACAGATCGACTTGGCTATGCGCTACTCCGCCGCGTGGGCCCGCCACGATCCGGATGCGATCGTCGCCATGCACACCGAGAACACCGTATTCCACATGCACGGCATGGCCGAGCCGGCAATCGGAGCCGCGGCAACGCGCGACGCCATCGCCGCACTGTTCGTTCAAGCACCGGACATTAGATTCCAGCGCAAGACGGCGTACTTCGGCGAAGGGCACATGGTGACCGAATACGTTGTGTCTGGGACCGTGGACGGTGTGCCGTTCGCGTGCGATGGTGTTGACGTGTTCCAGCTTCGCGACGGCCGCATAGCTCGCAAGGACACGTACCTCGAGACGGTCGCGTATCAGCGACAACTCGGGCTCGACCTTGCCGCGACAAAGGCGACGTAAGCCTCGACAAGAACAGGTAAGCCACCAAGGATCCCATTTAATCCCCACCGGGGGGGCAGCCGCTCGCGTCAAGTCTGAAGAATCGATCTCCGTCCGGTCCAGCGCCATCAGACTGATCGGCCGAAAAACCCGGAGCCCCTCACAGATCAACGGTCACGAACCGGTACCGCTGCATTGCGACACGGGAGGAGCGAACCCCGCGAGCACCAAGGCGGAGATTGTCGGCTATCTCAAGCGCTCGTTCCGGATGCTCGAAGCGGAGATCGCGGCGACAAATGGCAGCAACCTGCAGCAGCCTGCCGCCGGCCCGTACGCGGGCATAAGCGCGCGCGTCATTAGCGCTTGCGCAGCCACTCGAGTCGGGAGCGAACGCTCGCATCGTTCGGAGACCGCTTGAGGACTCGGCTGTAGATTTCAGTAGCCGCGCGGTAATTGCCCGCGGCGATCTCGGCTTCCGCCAGCAGGCCCTGCGCCCCGGGTGATGACGGGTACCGCTCGATGAAGAACTCGATCACTGGAAGCGCTTCCTTCCCGAGTCCCCACGTGTACACGAGGTTCGCGCAGAGCCGTTTCAGGTAACTCTCGTCGAGCAGAACGTGGTGTGGCTCGATGGCGGCCGCCGCGCGAAGTCTCCGGATTGCCTCGTCACCTCGCCCGGCCACGACAGCCTCGACGAACTCATCAAAGGTGATGGACGGCGGTGCGGCCGGGCGATGCTCGAGAGTCATTTTCCAGCCGGGCGTGGATTCTTCAGGCGCCCGCGACAGAAACGCGAGGCCCTTCGCGCGGTCGTCAGCGTCGCGTCCGAGATATGCCGCGAGAAAGTTCAACACATATGGCCGGATGGCTTGCTGCGCTTCGGTGCCGGTCGGCGTTTCCTGTTTATACGCGGGCCCCACCGCGAGAGGGACGTGCCCCTCGATGAGCCCATCGATCGTGAGATCCAGGTGATCCATCTTTGGGGTCAAGAGCATGTAGCGATCGGAGTACTTCGCGGCGTCGAAGAGCGATGGTGATCGAGACCCGGGCGGCGGCGGCGTCGCCTCCGTTGCGGGAAAGATTTGCAGCCAGGGCACGCGCAGCGCCAGCGGATCGTAGCCCGGCGAAATCCTCGGCAGGCCCGACGGATGCTCGAACAGAATCCCCGCCGGCAGACCGACGAACGCGCCGACGTCAGGGTTGCGCATGGCCAGCAGCAGCGCCGCCATCCCACCCATGTCGAGTCCCATGACGGCCAGTTTGTCCTGGCTGACAAATGGCAGCTGACGCGCGCGCGCCACGGCGAATTGGAGATCCCGAACCTGAGTCTCCAGATCCTGTTCGTTTACCCTGACCAAGGGTGAGTTCGTGCCCACGAGTGGAGCCGTGGCGACCGCGAAACCGTGTCCCGCGAGATATTCGGCGAACGCCGCCAACGAGATCGCGGGCTCGATCCAAAACCCCTGGCCGATCACGACCAGCGGGAACGTCCCCGCCAGCGGCTCCGCGTTCTCCACCGCGAGCACGGGACGCTGCAGCAACGCCGCATAGCCGGCCGGGCCCATGCCGCGGGCGAGAGGTCTTCGCGAAAACGCAAGCTTCTCATGCAGGCTTCCGACCATGTCGGCGGGCCAGATGTCCTCGTCGGCCAGCGTTGCATAACGGCCAAACCGCATGGGCTGGCCTGATCTCTGGGCCGGGTACCAGAGATACGTTCGTACGGGCCGCGGGCGGGCCGCGGAACCGTTGCCGCCGGTCACAGTCCGCGACGGATCTTCCCCTTCGATCAGCCGGAAGCCGACGGCGTTGGAACCAGGCGCGAGCCCGAACGCGTTGGGCGCGAGGGGATCCCGCTGCCCCGCGCTCGTCGCGCACGGCAGCAGCAGAGCGAGCACCAGGGTCGCGCACCGAACGGCATGCATCTCGATGGTCCTCACTCGGCGCGGTTCAGCGACGACGGTCGCGAGCAGACGTGTGGTTTCCAGTTACGCGGGTGCATTTCCTGTCAGGCACCAGGTTCACACTATATCTTGTGGTGCCGTCGGCGTCGATTTCTGAGCCGCACATGTTTGACCAGCGTGGCGTACGGGGCGGGGTCGACGGCGACGGCCTGCTCGACGATCGCGTTGGCGCGGATGGAACTCGACGAGGCGCGACTCGAGGAGTTCGACGTGGAGGGCCTGTTAGCATTTGCCGAGCACGTGCTCTCGAACGCGTCGCGTCTTTGGATGGACGCTACTCCGGAGCAGCGGGAACGATTGCAGAGCGTAATCTTTCCCGAGGGTCTGCAGTTGAGGGACGGTCGATTTGGAACCGCTGCAACCTGCTTAGCATTCACGCAGTTACCGATCGTTACCGCGGCGGAACGTGCTTTGGCGTCCCGAGCAGCATTCACCCGACAAGTAGACGCCATACGTGATGGTGCGTCCCCAACCAGACTTGCGCGACTTGTGAGTGTATTGCTGCCGCGCGCAGCCTAACTCTAGGACGCACGGATTGCGAACGACTCAAGATAGCCGCAACCCTCGCATCTATACGTCGTCACCGGCAGCGGCTCCCGCCCCTTTAGGCTCATTCCCCCGGAGAAGGTTTTGGGCGTCGGCTCGCCGCCCACCCATCTAACCTGAAGATCGCTGGCCCAATCCTTCCGATCGAGCATGAGGCCTGGCTCCATGCTGCCATTGCATTTCGGGCACGTCGTCGGCTGTGTCATCGTTCGTTTACCTCGGTGGGAATATCGCACGGACCCAACCGCCACGCCGATATTTACGCCGGATGATTGGTCCGCTGGAACTCTACGACGCCTCGCTACCCGAATGGCAGATGCCCGACTTCATTAGGGTTGACGCGGAGATCAAAACCGGACTCATCGATGGTTTGGCGGAAATACATGATGGTACGTCCCCAGCGGGATTCGAACCCGCGTTTTGGCCTTGAAAGGGCCACGTCCTGGGCCTCTGGACGATGGGGACAGAGCGGGCGAGTGAGCTGGACCGCCGATCATAACATGCGCGATGAGAGCACTCGACCTGGCACGCAGCTTGGACCTCGGCGACACCATGGCTGAGAACACTTCCGAAACGCCCACGGTTGAGATGTCGCTGGCGCTGCTGAGCGATGCGGTGGGAAAAGCCGCCGACGATCTGCGCGCGACGCGTGCGGTGCTCGATCGCGCACGCACCGACATCGCCGCGCGAAACACGTCGGTGTCCCGCCGCGTGGTCGGCGCCGCGGAGCGCGTCGTCAATCACCTGCGCGAAACCGACGAAGCTCTGCGCGACGTTGTGAAACAGCTCGAAGAGCGCGATTGACGCTCTCAGTCGACGTCATGCCTTGGCGCGCGGCGTGAGCGGCGCGGCCTGCACGAGCTCTTTCAGGCCGCCGAGCGCGCCATCACGCCGCTCGCTTCGTACGGCAGGAACACGAGCTTGTTGCGCGTCCGTCGCGATCTGCGCTGAGCGACTCGAGATAGCGCTGCGCGATCAGATACTGCGCGGGGTTGCCGGCCGCGCCGATCGCCTGCGCGATCACCTGAATCGCCTGCGCTTCGGCCTGCGCCACGCGCAGCCGCGCCTGCGCCTGACCTTCGGCCGCGAGAATCGCCGCTTCCTTCGCGCCTTCGGCGTTCACGATCTGCGACTGCTTCTGGCCTTCGGCGCGAAGAATCGCCGACGCCTTGTCGCCCTCGGCCGTCGTGACGACCGCGCGCCGCGTCCGCTCCGCGGTCATCTGCTTTTCCATCGTCAGGCGGATTTCTTCGGGCGGCGTGATGTTCTTCAGCTCGATGCGCATCACCTTGACGCCCCACTGCTGCGTGGCGGTGTCGAGCGCGGCGCGCAGCTGCGAGTTGGTGGTGTCGCGCGAGGAGAGCGTGTGATCGAGATCGAGCTGGCCGATCACGTTGCGCAGCGCCGACAGCGTGAGCTGCTCGAGCCCCCACGGCAGATTCTGCACTTCGTAGGTGGCGCGGACGGGATCGGCGATCAGGTAGTAGATGACCGCGTCCACTTCCATCGTCACGTTGTCGCGCGTGATGACCGGCTGCGGCTCGATCTTCGTGATCTGCTCGCGCAGATCGATCGTCGCGCGGACGGAGTCGAGGAACGGCACGATCGTGTTGAGCCCGGCTTCGGCGGTGCGGTGGATACTTGCCGAGCCGCTCGATGATCTTCACCTGCTTCTGCGGGACGATCTTGATCGTCCGCAGCAGGACGATGATCAGGACGAACGGCGACGCCGAGAAAGCACGATGCTGTTCATATCGCGCGTCACCTCCAGCACGATGCCGTCGGCGCCGACGACCCGCACTTTCGTGCCGACCGGCGAGCGGCTCGGCGCTGCGCGCCGCCCAGTCTTCGCCGCCGACGTTCACGCGGCCGGTGCCGATCGAGCGTGTCGACATCGTGCGTCACGACGCCGTGCCGGCCGATGAGCGGCGCGGTCCGCGACGGCACGCCGCGGCCCGCCGATGCGCGAGGCGAGCGGCGAGCGCAGCCCCATGATCGACACCGTGAGCACGACGACGAACACGGCGAACTGCGCGGGGATGCTGTAGCCGAGATACGCCGTCACCGCGGCCGGCGACGGCGCCCGCGCTGACGAAGGCCGAGCCGAAATGCGGAACCGACACCTCGATGATCGCGGCGACGATCGCCACCGCCAGCCAGCCGAGGGCCGGGATGTCGAAAAACTGGATGCATGAGCGCCGCTATGATACGCGGAATAGCGGCCGTGCCGTACGGCAATCCGGGCCACGGAATCGCCGCGAACATCGCGAGCGTTGCGAGGCCGAAGCAGACAAGGCGCCGCGTCCGCTTCGCGTGCGGCGTCGTCGCCTTACGCGCCAGGACGCGGCCGACGTGCACGAGCGCGACCGCGACGATCATCATCGTGACGTGTTCGACGGCCCAGAACCGCAGCGACGCTGCTCTTCATCGCCTCGCCGAAATGCTCGCGGATCGCCGTCATGTTCGGGCTGAGCGACGAAGTAGAGCAGCAGGCCGAGGAGCATCTGGACGTCGAGCGACGATCATCAGCGCGAAGCCCCAGCGATCCGCGCGAGCGCCGTCGGCGGACGGTCGCTGATCGCGACGCAGCGTCGCGCCGACGCCGGCGACGAGCGCCACCCACCGAAGCCAGGAATGCAGGAGGAGGATAAGGCTGTACATACGGCGCATTGTACGTCGCGCGTGCCGGTCCTACGCCTTCAGCGATCGGATTTCGCGCGTACGAGCCGCTGCCGGATTTCGTCTACGTCGCGCTGGGCGCGAAGCCAGCGCGTCGTGCGCCAGCCGCTCGGCCGCCTGCGCCCGCGCCAGCGCGGCTTCGGCCTTCTTAATCTCCGCCTCGCGCGCACGAGCCGCTGCCGCTTCGCGAGCCTGCTGCGCGCGCTCTTCCTTCAGCGCCTCGGCTTGCTGGCGTACGCGTCCTGCTCGGCCTGTCGCCCTGTACCTTTTGCCTTCTGCCTTTTGCCTTCTAACTTTGCGCTGCGTGCGCTATCCCAATTCCGGCGAGCGCCTCGAAGCCGGAAGGCTGCAGCATTTCGGTAAGGCGTCCAGGGTCCGCCGGCGGCTTTGGGGCGAGCGACAGCGATTCGAGCGTGCGCGTCAGCGCGTCGACGGCCGGGTGCGATCCGAGCGGCGGCCGCCAGGCGCTCGGCTTCCTTCACCGCGTCGGCGATCGCGGCGCGATGCGCGGCAGCCGCCGATCGCACGTCGGCCGACTTGCCTTCGAGCGCGGCGATCTGCGCGTGACGAAGCCGTTCGCCCGCTTTCAGCAGGCGGTCGTAGACCGGCCGCGCGTGCCAGTACACCTGATTGATCGCCCAGGGCACGATTGCCGGTTTCGCCAGCGCCTTCACGCGCGCGGCGCTCGGCGCCGCTCAGTGTTTTCGCGAGCGCGTTTCTCGCGGCGTGAATTCGGCGAGCGGGCGGGAGTAGAGGTCGTCGATCTTCGCGTCGAGCGCGGACATCCGCGGAGGCTTCCTACGGATGCGAGACGGTGATCGTGTAGTTCTCGGGGACGGTGAGAGCGCTGAAGTAGTCGTAGACCGCCAGGCAGTAGCCGCCTTTCACGATCGCGCCGCTGATCACCACGCTCGTAAGCGAACCGGCGTTGCCGTTGACCGCCGCGCAGCTGCCGTCGGACTGGGGAAGCCCATAGATGACGCCGAGCACCGGCGTTCGTCACCGGCGACAGTGCTTTGATGATGACGCTGATCTCGCCGCTGTTCGCCGCGGTGAACGAATGCATGTTCACGGCGCCGACGGCGAGCGTCGCGGTGAAGGTGTCGACCGTGTTCTTGGACGGGTCGGTCACACCGCCGCACGACATCGAGACGAGCGCCGCAATGCCGACAGCGGCCGCGATCCGAAAACGCATGTTGTCCTTTCGCAAGGCTGGCCCGATCATTCTCGCACAGACGCGCGGACGGCGGCGATGCGATAGCCGGCCGGCTAAAGCCTCGCGCTACATCGAGCGATAGAACTACGTCTGGGGACCGCGACGCGGCGGCGCGGAGCGGGCGGATCGAGAAGGCGCAGGCCGGCGACCATCAGGCGGTCGGCCTGCGAGGCGAGCGACGCGGACAGAATCGCGTGACGCTCGGCGTCGCGTGCGAGTTTCTGCGCGAGCGTGATGAGCTCCTGCCCCTGCAGTGGAGCACGCCGCTTCGGACTGGACATGTAACTCCATGATCGCGCACATCTTGCGCGCTTGGCAACCTCAGCGGCTCGGCCGCTTGGCTATAATGCCGGATGCGCCGGCGCCTTCTGCTTTTCGCGCTGATTCTCGTGGTCGGAATCGGCGCCTTCGCCGTCACGCCGCCCGGCGGCGCCCGGTCGATGCGCCAGTTCGACTCGACGCGGATGGCCGACCTCGAGCTGGCGATGTGGCAGGCTTACTACGCGAAGGAGCGCGTGCGGCTCTTCGCGCTGCTCGTCACGATGCTGCACGAGCAGTATCACTACTCGTGGGCGCGGGCGACGCGCGAAGGCTTTCACCTCGCGCGCGCCGCTGCACGATTCGCCGACCTCGACGCTCATTACGAAACGGTGCTGCCGGATCTCGAGCAGGCGTACGGCCAGGCGCGCGAGTGGATGCGCGCCGGCTTCGATCCGCGACGCCGTCGCGCGCGCCGAGCTCGCGTGGTGGGTGGCGCGTCGCGATCCGCGCCAGAACAGCGCGGAAAATGTCGGACGGCTCATCGCGGACGAGTACTCGCTGCTGTACGAAGCGCCGGTCGAACGCGTCGCGCGTGCGGCGCTGCTGCGTGCGGAAGCGGCCCGGCTGCGCGACGAGGGCGCGCCGCGGCCCGACTGGGAGCAGGTCGGCAGCCTGCTGCGCGAATCGTACCGCGCGCTGCTCATCGGCCTCAACGAACGCTACGCCCGCGTCCGCATAAGGGTCCATATGTCCACAGCCACAGCCACCGCCACGGCCACCGCAACCATGCCGGTTCCGCTGACGTTTCGCGAGGTGCTCGCGAACGACGTGATCCGCCGCGTGTGGTTCGCGCAGCTGGTCAGCCTGTTCGGCGATTTCCTGGCGCTCTTCGCGGTGATCAGCGTCGTGTCGTTCCGCATGCACGGCACGGCGACTCAGCTGACGTGGGTGCAGATCTCGTACATGTTCCCGCTCGTCATCCTCGGGCCGCTCGCCGGCGTCTTCGTGGACCGCTGGCCGCTCAAGCCGACGCTCGTCGCCAGCGATCTGATTCGCGCGGTGCTCGCGCTGTTCCTCGATCCTGACGACGACCGTCTGGCACGTGTACGTCGTGCTGGCGGCGCTCAGCTGCGTGTCGAGCTTCTTCGGCCCGGCGCAAACCGTCACGATCCGCACGCACGTGAAGGCCGAAGGGCCTCGTCGCCGCGAACGCGCTGATGCAGCTCGCCTTCATGGGCGCGCGCATCGTCGGCCCGGCGGCGGCAGGCGCGCTGGTGTCGGCGCTCGGCCCGAATTCGTGCTACGCCCTGGACGTGCTCAGCTTCGTCGTGTCGGCGAGCTTTCTCGGCTCCGTCGCGATCAGGCGGCCGCAGCGGCTGCGCCGACCGAGTCGCCGAGCAACCGCATCCACGACATCCTGGCCGACATGACGGCGGGCGCGAGCTTCATCATTCATCACGCGGCGATCGTGTTCGTGGTCCTCGCGATGGCGGCCGGCCTGTTCATCGTCGGCTGCTTCGGTCCGCTGATCGCGATCTACGTGCGCGAGTCGCTGCACGCCAGCGCCGGCGATCTTCGGCGTCGTGAGCGGCATGGTCGGCGTCGGGATGCTGATCGGCACGCAGCTCGTTCGGAAGCTCGTGCAGCGCATGAAGCACGAGACGCTCGTGCTGTCCGGTCTCGCGGGCATCGGCGTCGGCGTGCTGCTGCTCGGCGCGGTGCCGCACGTCGCCGCGACGATTGCGGCGACGTTCACGATCGGGTTCGCGTTCGGCGCCATCATGGTGCCGGCGCAGACGCTGCTGCAGCGCGAAACGCCGCACGCGATGCTCGGCCGGGTGTCGAGCACGATGATGTCGTTCGTCTTCCTCGCGCAGATCCTCGGGCCTGGTGCTGTCTGGCGTCCTCGCGGAAGCGATCGGCGTGCGCGCCGTGTTCTTCCTCTGCTCGGGTCTTGCCGGCGCGCTCGTCGTCGGCGGCCGGATGCTAGTGGCCGACCCTCCACGGTGAAAATTCAGGCCACGTCTTCATCGTCTCGATCGCCCACGTGTTCGACTTGTCCGTGTGGCACGTCACGCACGGATTCGGCATCTTCAGCAGCTCGCTCGCGGCCGGCGTGATGAACTGGAACGTGTGGCTCCGGACGTTCACGTCGCGCGATCGTCTGCTCGATCTTCGGCATGTGACAGCCGACGCACTCGTTGCCGGCGCTGCCGGCGCGATGATGCGTGTGCTGCTCGATCGTCGCCGTGTGCGGTCCGTTCGGCGACTTGCGGACCGTGGCACTGCAGGCAGACGACGTTCGCCGGCCGAATCAGGTCGGCGTTGTTCTCCGTGCCGTGCACGTCGTGGCACGAGAAACAGGTGACGCCGCGCGTGTACATCACGCTCTGCACGAAGTCGTTCCCCTGCATCCGGTTCTTGTGCGCCGTGCCGTCGGCGAAGTGCGTGAAGGTCGTCGTCCCGAGGCGATGCTCTTCCAGCTGCCAGTAGTCCTTCAAATCCAGCCCGGCGTGAAAGCCGACCGGCCAGTCGTAATAGCGTCCGTTCGATCGGATTCGTCAGCGGCCGCCCCTGCGAGTGGCACTGGATGCAGATATCGTTCGCGTGCACCGGATCGAGCCGCACCGGGTTGATGATGTTCGCGTTCGACGGGCGGCTCGCGTGCAGCAGCGCCCGGCCCGTGGCACTTCTCGCATCCGACGTTCCACTCCGCGACCTTCTTCGTCGCGACGTCGTAGTTCACCGAATGGCAGCCGTCGCAGGTCGGGCCGGTCGGGCGCTTCATGTTGTCGGCGGGATAGAACGGTACCCACCAGTCCGTATTCGCCGGAACCATGTAAGGCCGCCATTGGCGGTGCGTCGTGTCCCACTGCGCGCCGAGCGGAAAGTAGTCGTCGCCCACTTTCGTGAAGTAGCGCTGCTTCCATTTGCCGCCGTACACGAACGCGATGTCGTCTTTCGTGAACGTCACGAGCGGATTCGGCACCGACAGGTCCGGGATGATCGCTTCGGGATCCACTTTCGGATCGCGAACGACATTCGCCATCCGCGTTTTTCTCCACCGCTCGTACGTCGCGGCATGGCACGTCCCGCAGCGCTGCGAGCCGACGTATTCCGGGTTGGCTTGAATCGACGCCGAGTTGGCCTGTGGGTTTGGGGAAAAGAAAGCGAGCAGCCACAGCAGCAGCGTCATTTTGAAAGTATACCCACTGCGTCCGCACAGCCGAGCTGGTCAACTAATGTGACGTGGTCGTGTAGCGCAGGTCTTCAGACCTGCGGAGAGGCAGGACTAAAGTGGTGCGCTACGATCGTTAGAGTCTTCAGACCTGCGCCACGATCGTGAGAGCCGATACCGGCTGACAATATCCGCGATGCCGGATGCTCGTATCCCCGATGCGGCGCTGCGCCTCGCGGCCATCGTCGAGTCGTCCGACGACGCCATCGTCAGCAAGGACCTGAACGGCTACATCACGTCCTGGAACCGCTCGGCCGAGCAGATGTTCGGCTACTCCGCCGAAGAAGCGGTCGGCAAGCACATCACCCTCATCATCCCGAAAGAGCGCTAGGCCGAAGAAGACGAGGTGCTGGCGCGGATCCGCCGCGGCGAAGCGGTCGAGCACTTCGAAACCATTCGCGTCCGCAAGAACGGTTCGACGCTGCCCGTGTCGCTGACGGTCTCGCCGATTCGCGACCCGTCAGGCACGGTGATCGGCGCGTCGAAGATCGCGCGCGACATCACCGAGCGGACGAGGGCCGAGGCGCTGCTCGCGGAGGCCGAAACCGCGCAGGCCGATTTGCAGCGCCGGCTGCTCACGCTCGTCGAAGCCTCGGGTACGCTGATGTCCACGCCGCGGCTCGATGCGGTGCTCGACGGCACGATGACGCTGGCGCGCGAGCTCGTCGCGGCCGACGCTTATGCGGTCTGGAGGCAGGACACCTACGCGCGCGAGTGGTGCGCCGAGGCCTCGTTCGGGCTCTCGGATGAGCTCACATCGGATATTCTCGCAACGTTCCCGGACGACCTCGAGGAGCTGAACTTCAAAGAGCCGCTCGCCATCGACGATGTCGAATCGATGCCGCTGCTCGAGCGACGGCGCGAGGCGTACGCGAGGAACGGCATCAAGGGACTGCTGATCGTCCCGCTCACGATCCGTGGACGCCGCAGCGGCACGCCTCGTCTTCTATTCGAAGCATCGCCACGCGTTCGACGTCGTCGAAGTGCAGACGGCGCGGGCGATCGGCAATCTCGCGGCCGCGGCGATCACGACGGCGGAGCTGTACGAAGAGCAGCGCAAGAGCCGCGAGCAGGCTGATTTCCTGGTCCAGGTCGGCTCGGCGCTCGCGAGCTCGCTCGACTACACGGAAACGCTCACGCTGCTGGCGCATCTCGCGGTGCCGAAGATTGCGGACTGGTGCTCGATCGACATGGTCGAGGACGACGGCAAGCTGCGGCGGCTCGCGCTCGCGCAGGTGAACGAAGAAAAGGTACGGCTTGCCGCGACCGTTCAGGAGCGCTACTACGATCCGGCGTCGCCGTTCACGGCCGAGAGCGTGGTGAAAACCGGCCGATCTGTGATCCTGCCGCACGTATCCGATGCAATGATCAGCACGGCGGCTGGGGGCGACGGCGAACGGCTGCGGCTCGTCCGGGCCCTTGGGCTGGTGTCGTACATGTGCGTCCCGATCACGGCGCACACGCGCGTCGTCGGCGCGATGGCGTTCGTGTCGGCGGAGTCGCGCCGCCACTTCACGGACCAGGACCTGCAGTTCGTCGAGCAGGTCGCGTCGCGCGCCGCCCTCGCGATCGAGAATGCGCGTGCCTACGTCGAAGCTCGCGACGCAAACCGGCTGAAGGACGAATTTCTCGCGACGCTGTCGCACGAGCTGCGTACGCCGCTCAACACGCTGCTCGGCTACGCGCGGATGCTCTCGGAAGGCGTCATTCCGTTTGCGAAACAGCGGCGCGCCGTCGAGATCATCGAGCGCAACGCGACGTCGCTCTCGCAGATCGTCGCGGATGTGCTCGACGTATCGCGGATCATTTCCGGCAAGCTGCGGCTGGAGCTGCAGCCGGCGGATCTCCCGTCGATCATTCGCGAAGCGATCGAGACCGTCCGTCCGGCCGCGGATGCGAAGAACCTCCGGATCGCGACGGTCGTGGAATCGCTCGACAGCGTCGTCCAGGCCGACGCGCAGCGACTTCAGCAAGTGATCTGGAACCTGATGTCCAACGCGGTGAAATTCACGCCGCCGGGCGGCCGCATCGACGTCCGCGTGCGTCAGGATGACGCGGACGTTGTCATCGAGGTGACAGACAGCGGCATCGGCATCGCGGCTGATTTTCTGCCGTACGTGTTCGATCGCTTCCGGCAGGCCGACAGCCGCTTCTCGCGGGAGCACGGCGGCCTCGGCCTCGGCCTCGCGATCGCGCGGCACATCGTCGAAATGCACGGCGGCCAAATCGACGTGACGAGCGAAGGGCCGGGAAAAGGCGCGACGTTTCGCGTGCGTCTCCCGATGGCTGCGATCGCCAGCGATGCGGTCACCCGGGCGCCCACCGAGAAGGCGCCGACCCGGCGTCTCGCCGGGATCCGAGTGCTCGCCGTCGACGATCAGGAAGATGCGCTCTCGATGCTGCGCGATGCGCTCGAGGCCGCCGGCGCGGACGTGACGACGGCGGTCGGAGCGGAAGAAGCGATCAGGCTGATCGAGCTGGCGCCCCCGGACGTGCTCGTGTCGGATCTCGGCATGCCCGGGATGGACGGGTTCGAACTGATCCGGCGGGTGAGGAAATCCGCGAACCTGCGCGCCCAGCGTCTGCCTGCGGCGGCGATCACCGCGTACGCGCGCCCCGAAGATCGGGCACTGGCGCTCGAGAGCGGGTTCCAGGTACACCTGGCGAAGCCGGTCGACCCGAACGAAGTCGTTCGCGTCGTCGGCTCGCTGGCGCATCGCGACTAGAAGCTATCCCACAGTCTGCGGCGCGGGGCGTGCCAACAAGCCCGCTGCGCCTGTGCGCGTCAGGACGCGGCCAGCGGACCTGCGGCAGCTGCGCGCCCCGGGGTCGACCGCGCGGGAAACCGCCGCTTCGGGACATGGATGCTGGAGGCCGTGTTTTTCCACGCGCGATCGCGCGCCGCGGCTTGAGCCCTCGCCCGCGCGGTCTCGGCCACGGGGACCATTCGCACCTGGGCCCCCGACACGTCGCAACGTCGCTACATCCCCGCGGTGCGACGCGTTCTCGCATCAATGAGGTAGCTAAAGTCCTGTGCGATTTCTCTCGGATTAGCGACAAGAGGTTAGTCGTCGTGATGCCGCCGATATTCTTCGTCGGCGATGATCGCGTCCTTGCGTCCCCGAATCTGCGCCTCGCGCGACGCCTTCGCGGCGGCGCGCGTTCGCTCTTCCGAGCTCACCGCGAATCCCGACAGCAGCTTTTCGAGATCGACGCCGTCGCATTTCGGGCAGCGCGCGGCCTCGGCGGGGCGCACGAGCGCCTCGAATTCGTGTCCGCAGGAGCGGCAGACGAAATCATAGAGGGGCATCGACGCGTATTGTATACTTTACACTCTGCTTTTCTGAGCTCTGCGGCCATTCCGGTCATCAGCCCTCACCAAAGCCTTAGGTTATGAGGGCTCAATGTCCGTGATCAGTGCGACGCAGATTCCGCGAACCACCGGTAAGTTCGAGTTCGTCGTGCTCGCGACGCTGCGCGCGGCGCAGTTGATGCGGGGCTGCGTGCCGAAGATCGCGACCAACGGCCACAAGCACACGGTGATTGCGCTGCTCGAAGTGGCGGGCGGCGAAATCGTCGGGGTCCCGAAGTCCGAGGGTCCCGCCGAGGTGCTCTAACGCGTGCCGTTTTCCGGTCTCAATCTTCACCCCAGTCTTCTTCGCGGCCTCAAAGACCTCGGCTTCATCCGGCCCACGGCGATTCAGGCGGACGCGATTCCTCCGGCGATGGACGGGCGCGACCTGCTCGCGTGCGCCATGACCGGCAGCGGCAAGACGATCGCGTTTCTGCTGCCGATCCTCCATCGGCTGATCGACGAGCGCCGCGGCGACGACGCGCGCGCTCGTCCTCACGCCGACGCGCGAGCTCGCGGCGCAGATCGTCGAGCGATCTGAACGACCTGGCCGTGCACACGCCGATCACGGCGGCGGCGGTCTTCGGCGGCGTCGGCATGGGACCGCAGGAGCACGCGTTCCGCAGCGGCGTCGACGTCATCGTCGGCACGCCGGGCCGGCTGCTCGATCACTTCAAGCGTCCGTACGCGAAGCTTGCCGGCCTGAAGTTCCTCGTGCTCGACGAAGCGGATCGGATGCTCGACATGGGCTTCCTGCCCGACATCCGTCGCGTGCTGCGGCATCTGCCGACGAAGCGCCAGACGCTGTTCTTCAGCGCGACGATGCCGGCGCCGATCGCGGAGCTCGCGCGCGAGATGCTGCACAATCCGGCGACGATCAACCTGGAACGGCAGCGCGGCGCCGGCCATCGGCATCACGCAGGCGGTGTATCCGGTGCGCGCAGCACCTGAAGGCGCCGCTGCTCGTCGAGCTGCTGCGGCGCGACGAGGTGCGCGACGCGCTCGTCTTCACGCGGACGAAGCATCGCGCCGATCGGCTGGCGCGCATCGCTCGAAGGCAGCCAGGTATCAAGGTGGCGCGCATCCACGGCAATCGCTCGCAGGCGCAGCGCACGGAGGCGCTCGCCGGATTCAAGGGCGGCAAGTACCGCGTGCTCGTCGCCACCGACATCGCCGCGCGCGGCATCGACGTGACGGCGCTCGGCCACGTGATCAATTTCGACGTGCCGGCCGTGCCCGAGGACTACATCCACCGCGTCGGCCGCACGGCGCGCGCCGAGTTGACCGGCGCGGCCTTCACGTTCGTGTCGCCGGAGGAAGAGGCGAACGTGCGCGGGATCGAGCGCGCGATCGAGAAGCGCCTGCCGCGCGTGACGATGCCGGATTTCGACTACACACGCGCCGCGGCGACAGCGGTCCGGACGGCCGCGAACGATTCCGCCGGCCGCCGCAGCACGCGCACGGCCGCCGCCCAGGGCCGCCCGGGCGCGATCGGTTTCGACGCCGATAGGCCCTTCGATTTTGTGTAGCGGCCGGCTTCAGCCGGCCGTCATTCGATCGTCCGCCTGAAGGCGGACGCTACATCGGTTCTCGCGCACCATTCCACTACGCGAAGAACAATCCCAACGCCGCCACGACCATCACGACGAAGGCCACCCATCCCGAGGCTGTCGAGCAGGCGCGAGTTGACCGCGTCGCCCATCACCGTCGGATCGCGCGTCAGCAGCAGGACGATCAGAATCAGCGGCGGCGCGAGCACGCCGTTGATGACGGCGGTCGTGAAGAGCAGCTTGATCGCGTTCAGGCCGGCGTAGTTCAACGCGATGCCGAGCGCCATCGCCACGGCGAGCACGAGGTAGAACTTCTTCGCGCGGCTCGGCCGTCGGTTCAGCGATCCGCGCCACGCCGCCGCCTCGGCGATCGCGTACGCGCACGATCCCGCGAGCACCGGGACCGCCAGCATGCCGGTGCCGATCAGGCCCAGCGTGAACAGCCAGTAGGCGCCGGCGCCGGCCAGCGGCCGCAGCGCCTCGGCGGCCTGCTGCGCGGTCGCGATGTTCGTCTTGCCGTGCGCGTGCAGCGTCGCGGCGGTCGTCATGATGATGAAGTACATGATCGCGTTCGACGCGAACATGCCCGTGATCACGTCGGTGCGGCAGCCGCCGAGCTCCTCGCGCGTCGCGCCGCGGCGCTGCGCCAGATTGCGGCCCATCGCGCGCTCCTCCTCGACTTCCTGCGCCGCCTGCCAGAAAAACAGATACGGCGAGATCGTCGTGCCGAGAATCGCGACCAGCACCGAGAAGAACGCGCGCGACCATTCGACGTGCGGCACGAGCGTCGCGTGCAGCGCGAGCCGCCAGTCGACGTGCGCGACGAACGCCGTGACCACGTAGGCGAGGAGCACGAGCGTCAGCCACTTGAACACGCGCGCGATCGTGCGGTACGACGACCAGATCAGCAGCGACGACGATCAGCGACGCCGAATAGACCGGCACCATCAGCGGCCACCGGCACGCCGGTCACCATCGTCGTCGCCTCCGCCATGCCGCCGAGATCGGCGGCGATGTTGATCACGTTGGCGACCACCAGCAGGCGCGCAGGCGCCCCAGAGCACCGACCGCGGATAGCGCCGGCGAATGACGCCGGCGAGGCCCAGGCCGGTCACGAGGCCGAGCCGCGCGCACATCAGCTGCACGGCCGTCATCAGCGGGAACGAGAACAGCGCGGTCCAGAGCGGCAGATAGCCGAACGCGGCGCCGGCCACCGAATAGGTCGAGATGCCCGACGGGTCGTCGTCGGCGGCGCCGGTGATCAGGCCCGGACCGAGATCCGCGAAGAACCGGCGGAATGCGCGGCGTTCGACAGGCTGGCGCCGCGGGCTCACGGCGCGGCATCGAACGAACGATCTGAAACGAGGATTGGTGCGCCTGGTTGGAATTGAACCAACGGCCATCCGATTAAAAGTCGGATGCTCTACCACTGAGCTACAGGCGCCGAGCGAGTCAGAATGCGGCAAGCCGCGGCAAAGCCCGCCATTGTACTACGGCCGCGCGGCGCGAGCCGGCTCACTATAGCCATTGACACTATAACCACGCTGGCTATAGTGTCGCGAACAGCATGAACGATCGACAGCGCGAAATCGAATCGCTTCTCCCATTGCCGTCAGCGACCTTCCACATACTGATGGCGCTTGCCGACGACGACCGCCACGGCTACGCGATCATCCAGGATGTGGCCGCGCGAACCGGCGGCGCCTTGAAATTGAGCGCGGGCACATTGTATCGAACGATCCAGCGCCTGCTCGAGCAGGGATTGATCGTCGAGACCCGCGAACGGCCCGCGCCGGAAGAAGACGACGAGCGGCGGCGCTACTATCGCATCACCGCGCTCGGCACCGCGGTCGCGAGAGCCGAAGCGGCGAGGCTGACCGACCTCGTCAAGCTTGCGCGCGCCCGCGGCCTCGCACCAAGAAAGGCCTGACGTGCGCGCTGAAGGTCGATCCGATCACCGCGATTCGCGCGGAATGATGTAGCGCAGGACTTCAGTCCTGCGATCGTGCGGGCAGGTCTAAAGACCTGCGCCACTTCGAAACCTGCCCTCGCGTTCACCGATTCTGGACTGCGAACGGCACGGACGCTTCCGTCGTCTCCCACGTGAACACGATCGTTCCGCCGGCGCCATCAGGATTTTTCCGCAGCGCGAACGTCAACTGTTCGACCGGCGCATCCAGCGTGCGCTTCTGAAGCGGCACGCGCCCGAGGTCCGATGTCGCTCGATACTGCGTGTGCCACTGGCCGGTTTGCTTGCTGACGACGAGCTGCCATTCGTCGGCCGTCGGCAGAATCCAGAGCGTGTACTGCGGCGCATCGAGCAGCAGATTGCCGATCGTCAGCGGCTTCGACGACGTCAGCGTGGTCGCCTCGTCCGCACCGGGACACCACACGCGGCCGTACGGGACGAGCGCGCCGAAGATCGTTCGTCCGCGCGTGTACGGACGGCCGTACGTGATCGAGATGTCGGCGCCGTCGATCGACGCGCTGACGCTTTCGTGCGGGCTCGCACGCTGCGTGCGCGTGGCCGCGACGCCGACCAGGGCGGCCAGGATTGTTCCTGCAGCAATTGTGATTCTCATGGCGCGCACGATCTGCCTCCTTCACGTATAATCGCCGGCACACTCATTATGACCAAGGATGCCGCCCGTCTGGTGCTCGTCGTCGAAGACGACGTCTCGGTCCGACGGCCGCTGGTGAAGTTTCTCGAGATGCACGGCTTCTCCGTCGTCACGGCCGAGACCGCCGACGAAGGCCTCGAGGCGCTGCGCAAACAGCGGCTCGTCGGCCGCCGTCGTCGATCTGCGGCTGCGCCGCGGCTCGGGCCGCGACGTCGTCGACGGCGACGCCGGCCGAAATTCCGGTCATCATTTTTTCCGGCGTGCCGTCGGAGTCGGCCGAGCTCGAGCGGCTGCGGCCGCGCACGCGTCTCATCGAGAAGCCGTACTCGCTCGTGCTGCTCGTCGAGACGCTCGAAGAGATGCTCGCGCGAAGCCGGCTCACAGAATCTTCATCCCTAACGCCGACAGCGCGAGCTCGGTGCCGAGCTCCGCGGTCGTGTTCCGCACGTCGAGCGTCGGATTCACTTCGACCAGATCGAGCGACGTGAGCAGGCCCGAGTCGGCGACGATCTCCATCACCATGTGCGCCTCGCGGTAGTCGAGGCCGCCCTTGACCGGCGTGCCGACGCCGGGCGCGATCGGCGGATCGCACACGTCCATGTCGAACGACACGTGAATGCCCGCCGTGCCGTTGCCGGCGAGGTCGACCGCCTGCTCGACGATCGACGCGATGCCCTGGCGATCGATGTCCTTCATCGTGAAGACGTGGACGCGCGAATCGCGCACCGGCGACCTTCTCGCGCTCGTCGAGATTGCGGATGCCGATGAGCACCGTGTGCGCCGGCAGCACCTTCGGCGAGAAGCCGCCGATGCGCGACAGCTCGGCCGGCTCGGGCCCGAGCAGCGCCGCGAGCGGCATGCCGTGCACGTTGCCGCTCGAGCGACGTCGCCGGCGTGTTCATGTCGCCGTGCGCGTCGACCCAGATCAGGCCGATCGGCAGATCGCGCGTCTGCTTCGCCCACGTCGGCCGCGGCCGCCGACCGATCCGGCGGCGAGGCTGTGGTCGCCGCCGAGCACGAGCGGCATCGCGCCTTCGTCGAGCGACTGCAGCGCGCGTCTGATAGAGCTTCTGGCAGACCTTCGCGATGTCGCGGATGTATTTCTTGCGCTCGTCGCGCAGCTCCTGCGTTTCCGGGATCGGCGCGGCGAGATCGCCTTTGTCGACGACGGTGTAGCCGAGCGCGGCGATGCGCTCGCCGAGGCCGGCGATGCGAAACGCCGACGGCCCCATGTCGACGCCGCGCCGGCCGCCGCCGAGGTCGAGCGGCACGCCGATGATGTGAACGGACTTGGTCGCCATAATCACTTTGCGCGCAGGCAGCTTCACCGTCACCGACATGCCTTCGCTGCCGCGGCGACACGATGCGTCGTGAACAGCGCTCGGCTCGTTCTGGATCGCGGCGAGGAAGTCGCGCATCTCGTTCTGCTTGTTGACGACGTTGTGCGCGAGGAACAGCCCGCGCGGGCGCGAGGCGCGGAAACACCAGGTCGAAGAACCGCTTGTAGTCGCGCTTCCACGCGTCGAGGAACACGAAGTCGAACTCGCCGGTCAGCTTCGGGATCTCCTTGAACGCGTCGCCGGGCACGACCGTGACGATGTCGGCGAGGCCGGCCTGGCGGATGTTGTCGGCGGCAGTCTTCGCGCGCGCCGGATCGTATTCGATCGACGTCAGGTGCCCGCCGGTCTCGCGCAGGCCGAGGCCGATCCAGATCGCGCTGTAGCCGTTGGCGCCGCCGATCTCGAGCGCGCGCTTCGCGCCGCTCGTGACGACCATCACGCGCAGGAAGCGGCCGTCCTCTTCGGACACGGCCAGCAGATCGTTGTCCGCGCCTTGATCCGCGCGAGCAGCTGGCTCACGCTCGGCGACTGCGCGTGAACGCTCGCCGACACAACGGGCATCGCGAGCATCAGGCTTACGACCAGCGTCGTCGCTGACATTCATGACTCCGCTCGCTGGGGCCCCACCCCCAGCTCGCTCGGACCTCGGCCTCGAGCGTAGACTCTCGGCCTCGGATGTCGCCTCGTCCGCTGCCATCCGCGCCGCAATCGTTCGCGCGGTGGCGCGGCCGTCGGCGATGCAGTCGGGAATGCCGACGCCGCGGAAGCCGCTGCCGGTGATGAACAGACCAGGATGGCGCGCGAACGTGCGGTCGATGTCGGCCATGCGATCGAGATGACCGACTTCGTGCTGCGCGTTCGCGCGCGCCCAGCGGTAGACGCGCGTGAACAGCGGATCGCCGCGGATGCCGAGCGAGCGGCGTCAGCGCCGTCAGCGACTCGCGCGACGAGCTCCTCGTCGCTCCGCTGCGAGCGCGCCCGGATCGCGCGCGCCGCCGACGAACGTGCGCAGCAGCACGCGTCCGTCGGGCGCGCGGTGCGGCCACTTCGACGACAGCCACGATCGCGGCGAGAATCGGCGAGTGCTCCGCGCGCGGCACGACGAAGCCCGATCCGTTCAGCGGATGCGCCACGGCGTCGCGCTCGAACGCGAGCGCCACGGTCGCGATCGACGCATACGGAATCTCGCCGCACAGCGCGCGGCCGAGCTCGGCATCGAGGTCGCTCACGATCGTCGCGGTCACGTACGCCGGCGTCGCGAGCACGACGCGTCGCGCGTCGACCGGCTCCTGTGCGCGTCTCGACGCGAAAGCGCCCGCTGCCGGCGCCTGCCGTGACGCGCGCGACCGGCGCACGCAGGCGAATCGAGCCGGCCGGGAGCGCGGCGACGAGCGCGGCGACCAGCTCGCTCAGCCCGCCGGGCAGCGACTTGAAGGCGCCGTCCGGCGACTGACGCCGCAGGCCGCCGCGCGACGGAACGCGCGCAGCAGGCTGCCGTGCTTCCGCTCCGATCTCGACGAAGCGCGGAAACAGCGCGCCGATCGACAGCCGATCGACGTCGCCGGCGTGAATGCCGGCGAGCAGCGGCTCGGCGAGGTAGGTGACCGCCTCGCGGCCGAAGCGCCGCGTCGATGAACGCGCCGATCGATTCGTCGCCGCCATCGCGCTTCGCCGGCACGAACAGCTCGGCGCGCCATTCGCAGCTTGCCGGGCCACGAAAACAGCCGGCTGCGCAGACGAACGGCGCGAGCCGCGTCGGAATGCCGAGCACCGATGCGGCGGGCAGCGGATGCAGCTCGCCGCCGCGCTGCACGTAGGCGCCGCCGCGGCAGCTTCGTCGACACCAGTCGATCGCCGAGGCCGAGCTCCTGACAGAGCTCGATGCCTTCGGGCTTCTGGATCAGCAGGGAATCGGGTCCAGCGTCGATCGGTGAAGCCGTCGACGCGCTCGCTGAGGATCACGCCGCCGGGGCGCGTGCCGGCTTCGAGCAGCGCGAACGCGACGCCGTCGTTTCTGGAGCTCGTACGCGCAGGACAAGCCCCGCGATTCCGCCGCCCACGATGACAACGTCCGAAGTCATCGGCGAGCGGTTCTCACGATCAGAGCGCGGCGCGCACGAGCCGTTCGAGCGCGGCGATGAACGTGGGCGACGTATTCAGCGACTCGGTCCGCCGCAGCGACGCGGAGAACTCGCGCGGCCGTTGCGCCGCCTGCACGTCGATGTCGAACAGGATTTCAGTGTGATCGCAGACGAAACCGATCGGCACGACGAGAAACTTGCGGACGCCGGCTGCCGTGCGGTCGTCGATCACGCGCGCGAGCTCCGGCCCGATCCACGGCTCCGGCGTCCGGCCGGCGCTCTGATAGGCGACGCGATACTTCGCGACGCCGGCTTCGTTCGGCGACGCCGCGAGCCGTCGCCGCGACTTCTTCCGGGTACACATCGCCCGCTTCGATGACGCGAACAGGCAGAGCGTGCGCGGTGAAGACGACGAGCTCGTCGGCGCGAGGCGATGCCGCGCGCACGCGCTCGGCGAACGCATCGAGGAGCAGCGGATGCGCGTGGAACGACCGGATCGGCATCGAACGTGCACGCCTGCAGGCAGCGCCGCTCGCGCCGCGTCTCATACTTCTTGACGCTCAGCGTCGAGAACTGCGGCGCCATCGGCATGCCGACGACGCGGTCGATCCGCTGGCGCGACGAGCTCGGCGATCGCGTCCTTGATGAATGGACGCCAGTTGCGCATGCCGACGGCCACGGGAATCGAGGCGCCGAGCCGCGCGCGCAGCGCGTCGGCCTGCGCCAGCGTGATGTCGGTCAGCGGCGAGCGCCCGCCAATCGCCGCGTAGTTGTGCCGCATTTCCTCGACGAGCTCTGGCGACGCCGGTCGCCCTCCGCGGACGAGCGTCAGGTACTCCGGCATCTCGTCGAGCGACGAGGGCGTGCCGTGCGCCATCAGCAGAACGCCGGTGGGCATTAGTGGCTGGTGGCGGGCTGGCTCAGCACTGTCTCGTCTTCTGATGCACGTACCGCGCGAGCGCCTGCACGTGCTCGACCGGCGTCGACGGCAGGATGCCGTGACCGAGGTTGAAGATGTGTCCGGGCCGGCCGTCCGCGCGCTCGAGGACGTCGTCGGCCGCGGCGAAGAGCCGTTCGAGCGGCGCGAGCAGCAGCGTCGGATCGAGGTTGCCCTGGATGGCGCGATCGTAGCCGATCGCGCGCCAGGCGTCGTCGAGCGGCGTGCGCCAGTCGGCGCCGATCACGTCGCCGCCGGCCTCGCGCAGTTCGGCGAGGATCGCGCCGGTGCCGACGCCGAAATGAATCGTCGGCACGCCAAGCGGCGCGAGGCGGTCGAAGATCCTGCGCGTGTGCGGCAGGATGAACTCGCGGTAGTCGCGCGCGTTCAGCGCGCCGACCCACGAATCGAACACCTGCACGACGTCCACGCCGGCTTCGATCTGCGCGACCAGATATTCGCCGACGATATCCGCAAGGAGATCGCAGAAGCGATGCCACGCGTCGGGCGCGCCGTACATCAGCGCCTTGGTGTGCGCGAACGACGTTCGAGTGTCCGCCCTCGATCGCGTACGACGCGAGCGTGAACGGCGCGCCGGCGAATCCGATGAGCGGCACGCGGCCGGCGAGCGTCTGCTGAATCTGGCGGATCGCTTCGAGCACGTGGCCGAGCGCTTCGCGCGGCTCGAAGCGCCGCACGCGCGCGAGGTCGGCCTCCGACCGCAGCGGCGTCTCGATCGCGGGACCTTCGCCGCGGACGAAGTCGAACGGAATGCCCATCGGCTCGAGCGGCAGCAGCAGATCGGAAAAGAGGATCGCGGCGTCCACCTCGATGCGGCGGACCGGCTGCAGCGTCACTTCGGTGGCGAGATCGGGCGTGCGGCAGAGGTCGAGCAGCGAATAGCGTTCGCGCAGCGCGCGATACTCGCTCATGTAGCGGCCGGCCTGGCGCATGAACCAGACCGGCGTCGCGTCGACCGGCTGCCGCCGGCAGGCTTTCAGGAATCTGGAGCCGCCGTCGATCAGTGAATCACCCTGGCGGAGCAGCGTGCGGGCGAGCCCGACCAGATCCTCGAGCCACATCGGCTTGAACCGCAGCTCGGCGCCGAGCGCGCGCAGCTCGTTCGAGATCGCGTCGTCGAGGAAATAGTCGCCGGTGACGATGGCGACCGGGGTCTGCGCTGTGCTCGGCGCGGCACGCAGCCGTCGCAGGAACCCGAGGCCGTCGAGGAGCGGCATCCGGAGGTCGAGGATGATGGCGTCGGGCAGCGCTTCTTCGGCGACGCGCAGGCCCGTTTCCGCGTTCAGCGCCGTCTTCACTTCGAAGCCTTCGAGCCGGAGCATCCGCGCAAACGTCTGCGTCACGCCCTCGTCGTCGTCCACGATCAGGATGGTCGCGTGTCGTGGGATCGGCTTTGAGAGCAGGCACTTCAAGCATTGTAACTGACGTAGTAGTTATCGGTCCCTTGCCCAATCGCCGCTTAATCGCCGAAGAGCTTGACAGAACCATGTTACACTTCGGGGTTTGATCCATCTCATTATCCAAGCGCTTGGAGGCGCTTGGTGAGCCCGATCCTGGTGCGGCCGGTCCGCGAACAGCTCGAGCACGACCGCATTATTCGCCTGTTACAGACCAAGCATCGCCGCAAGTACGAGGCGGGCATCAACCCCGGCGCCGAGCAGAACGTGCCGTCGGCAACGGCCCTTCGGCGCTCTTTCCCGACCTCGTGCTGACGTCGCAGGACCGCGGCCACCGGCTCGAGGCGATCATCGAGGTCGAGACCGGCGAGTCGGTGAATCACCTCGAAGCGCTGGCGCAGTGGGCGCATTACGGCAAGGCTGCGCGCGGCGTTCCACCTGTACGTGCCGTCCGGGATGGTCGACGTCGCGCGTCGGCTCTGCGAAGACAACCAGATCCAGGTGACCGAGATCTGGAGCTACCACACGGTCGGCGACGACGTGCGGTTCACGCTGGTGCATCGAAATCGCGCGAGGCTGCGCCGCCTCGCCGCGCGTCGCGGCCGTCGCGCGCGCCGGCACGCGCGGCCGCGCCGCGCGCCGCAAGCCCGCTGGCGCGAGCCAGCGAAAGCCCGTCCGCGCGCTCAAAGCGAAGGCCGTCGAAGAAGCCTGCGCGCGCGCAAAAAAGGAAGTAGCGCTGGCGTTCCTCCGAATCACGCGGGACAAACGCGGCTACGAGCAGTTCTCCCTCGTTCAGCCGACGACGAACAGCCGCGGCCGGTCGCGGCAGCGCGTGCTGTACTGGTTCCGCACGCCGCCGAACATCCGGTCGGGCGCGGACCCTTCGACCCTGACGCTCAGCGCGCCCTCGAAGCGCAGTATCCCGGACGTCGCGTTCGACTGGCAGCAGCTCATCGACACGCCGGTTCCTCCGCCACCGCCAGACGTCGAACGCTGGCGCGAGCGCCGGCAAATCGAACGCGCGGCGAAGCAGGCCGCGCGCGAGGAAGAGGCGGCCGAAGCTGCCGCCGGCAGCCGAGGCGGCCGGCAGCTGTCTCCGACGGCTTCGCCGGACGCACTCGAGCGGAAGCCGACTCGCCGAGGCCGCTCGGCGGTCAGGCGCGACGACGGCGATGAGACTCGCAGTCAACGGCGCGATGTCGTCGTCTCGTCGACTGAGCCGCTCAGCGCGGCGTCTGAAGGACAGATTGCCGCCCGGTGCTCCCAATCCAGCTGCGCCGTAGACGGCGACGCCGACGGCGCGGAGGCGGCGGAAATCGGCCGGAGACGCCCCGAGAGTCGAGGTATAATCTGGGCTATGATTTTGAAAATGAACGGTTTCTGGTCCACTGTCGGCTGTGGTCGCGCTGGCCGTCGGGCTTTCAGCCCAGACGCCGACGACGCCCGCCAAGAACGATCAGCCGCAGAAGCCGACGTTCACGCGTGCAGATCGACATGGTCACGAACGACGTCGTCGTCAAGGACGAGAAGGGCAATTTCGTCCCGAACCTGACGAAAGACGATTTCGAGATCTACGAGGACGGCGTCAAGCAGGACATCGCGTCGCTGACGGTGATCAACGGCGGCCGCGTGACGAACATGCTCGCGCCGCCGCCGCGCGGCCGCGCCCGAAGGCATCATCCTGCCGCCGCCGCGTCAGACGAGCAGCGACGTCTCGGGCCGCATCTTCCTGTTCTTCGTCGACGATCTGCACCTGCAGTTCCACAACACCGGACGCGTGCGCGAGCTGTTCAAGAAGATCGCCAAGAACCTGGTGCACGACGGCGACATGTTCGGCATCGTCTCGAGCGGCCCGTCGTCGATCGCGATCGACATGACGTACGACACGCACGCGGCTCGACGAAGCGATCAAGAAGATCGCCGGCAACGAGCTGAAGCCGAGCGACATCATCCAGGGCCCGTCGGGATCGGAAGGGCCGAGCGAGGTGCGCTACCGCGCGCACGTCGCGTTCTCGACGGTCGAGGACACGCTCGGCAATCTCGAGAAGGTGCACAACCGCCGCAAGGCGCTCGTCTACGTGAGCGACGGCTACGACTTCAATCCGTTCCAGGATGCGCGGCTCGGCAACATGGATCCGAACTCGCCGTTCGCGCAGAACGAATTCGCCCGCTCGCAGAATCAGATGAACCAGCAGAGCGGAGCGACGGGCGCCGACCCGATGACGCAGCAGCAGCAGCAGAGCGAAGAGTTCGCCGACGCGGATCTCGCGCGCGAGCTCGCCGAGCTGACGCGCACGGCGAATCGCGCGAACTCGACGATCTACACGATCGATCCGCGCGGGCTCGTCGGCGATGGGCGACATCGACGAGCAGGTCGATCCGACGCAGTGGAACGACTTCGTCCGGAAGTCGCAGGACAGCCTGCGCGTGCTCGCGGACGAGACCGGCGGCATCGCCGTCGTCAACCAGAACGACTTCGACAAGGCGCTGAAGAAGATCGACGCGGACACGAGCGACTACTACGTGCTCGGCTACTACTCGAAGAATCCCGATCCGACCAAGCGTCGCCGCATCGTCGACGTGAAGGTGACGAAGAACGGGCAGAAGTTCACGGTCATTGCGCGGAAGGAATACGTGACGAAGCCGCTGCCGAAGCCGTCGACTTCCGAAGAAGTAGCGTCCGCCGTTACGAGGATTTCTTGAGGCGACTCGCCGCTGGGCGGAGAGTCGCCTTTTTCATTTTGGGGACGTTCTCCGTTCGCGCGACCGCCTCGTCCAGATACGCCTCGTCGAGGTCGGCGCCGATGAAGTTCACGCCGAGCCGCGCGCACGCGACCGCGGTGCTGCCGAGACCCACAAACGGATCCATCGCGAGCTCGACGCGCGCCAGACCGTGCAGCCGCAGGCACTGCTCCGGGAGCTTGGCGGGGAAGGTCGCCGGATGCGGCCGGTCGCGATCGCGCCGCTGAATCGTCTCGTACGGGATGAACCACGTGTTGCCGCGGCAGCGGATGCCATCCGCCGCGGCGCGCCAGCGCCCGATGTTCGACTGATCCTGATACGGCACGCCGAGCGCGAGGCGATCGATCGCCGTCGATCCGTGCGGCGTGAAGTGAAAAATGAACTCGTGGCAGTCGTTCAGGAAGCGGTCGCTGTTGATCGGCTTGTAGTGGCCGACGGCGAGGTCGCGGATCAAGCCCGGCGGCGGCGCCTGCCGACGCCTTGTCGATCGCGATCGACTTCACCCAATGGATGATGTTCTGCAGCCGCAGGTGCGCGCGCGCCGCCTGCGCGACGTCGAGCGCCGTCCACGGGTCGCTCGGCTTGGCGCCGACGTTCAGGAACATGCGAGCCGTCGGGGCGAAGCACGCGGGCCGCCGCGCCGATCCAGGCGTCGGTCCAGGCCAGGTAGTCGGCCTGCGACAGCGTGTCCTTGTAGCGGCTGTACCGAATGCCGAGGTTGTAGGGCGGCGACGTGACGATGACGTCGACGCTCTCGGCCGGCAGCTGGCGGAGCACTTCCACGCAGTCCGCGAGGTAAAAGCGTGCAACGTTCCGTCCGCTTGCGACTTGGGCGTACGGTTTCAGCAGAATGGACATGGCCGAATACAGTTTCGGCCGAAACGGCAGCCGGGTACAGGGGCGCCGTCGCGACGAAGCCGAGCCGGGAGGCTCAGGACGCTTTCGAAGTGAGGCTGAGCGGCAGGGCAGTGGCGAGGCGATCGGCGACAACCGTGTGGTTGCGACGATGACCGTGGCTGCCGCAGCTCTTGCCTTTTTCTTCTACGTATGCGACTTCGCGGCTCGTTGCCAGCTCGCGGTAACGACCGACGACGCAGCCGCACGCCAGCGTGGTGAACCCGAGAAGCCGAACGAGACTCATGCGCCGATCCTCCGCCTGTCGCGTGAGCAATTCCTGTACCGATGAGGTCTCTGAGCTGTTCGCCCGAAACTCGCACGTACGTCTCTACATATCGGCGCGGACGCGCTTCTACTTCTCCCGGCATTCAGGATACTTTTATGCGAAGTCGTCGATTCCGCGGAATAGTTCGACAGAAAGGCCGGCGGAATGAGGATTCGGGATATTGAATGAGCTTCTACGGTTTTGCGTTTTCACGCGCTTGCGCGAGACCGCTCCGGGCGGCGGCGGACGTCGGATCGATCGCGAGCGCTTCGGCGAACAGGTCACCGGCAGTCGGATCAGCGCTCTGCAAGTAGAACGTCCCAAGGTTCACGTACGTCGATGCATCGTGCGGATTCGCTCGGATCGATGCGCGGAACGCCGATTCCGCACACTCGCGCTCACCAAGCGTGGCGCAAGCGGCGCCAAGGAGGTTCTGCGCACGCGCGTGGTCGGGGTACACAGCGACGAGCGTCCGGACGGTGTCGCGCGCTTGCGGCGTCTCGCCGTGCAGGAACAGTGCGGTCGCTAAGTAGTAGCGAGGGTCCGCCCGCGTCGGGAACCGCCTGACCATGGCCTCGGCCAGGGGCGCCAGGCGGTCGCCGTCGCCAGCATCGGCATAGACCGAGGCCAGTTGTTCGGCCGCTCTGGGCTCGTCGGGCGCAATCCGGAGCGCCTCGGTGGCCGCCTCGATGCCTCCTTGAACATCGCCACTCGCCGCAAGGAGGCGGGACAGCTCGATGCGCACATTCGCATTCGTCGAGTCCGAGGTGGCCAGCGATTTCAGCCATGAGCAGTTCCTCGTCCGCCTTTCGCGCCGGGGCCGCCGCCTGCGACAGGCCGGCGAGCGCGTCGGCATTGCGCGCATTCAACGCGACAGCTTTTCGATACGACTCGAACGCGAGGCTGTACGCTTCGGCCTTCAGCTCCATCGCGCCGCGCGCCACCCAGCTCGCGTCGGTCGCCCGGTCGTACGCCGTCCTGCACCGGCGCCGGTTTGGACGATGCGAGCGCGCGGATCGTGTCGCTGTTCTCGCTCGTCGTGCGGCCGTAGATACCGGCAGGCGCCGAGAACTCGAGCGCCATGCGGTCATCGGTCTGCACGGGGACGTCCGCGGCGAACCGGCGAAGCTCCGCCGGCCCTCCGGCAAAGAGCGACAGCAGTGCGAACGGCGTCTCGTCGCCCACGATGCCCACGTCTTCGAGCGCGGCGCGCGAGGCGCCGCGCCGCCACTGCGACGCGAGGCGATCGATCGCGACCGGCGCGTCGCCCTTGGAGCCGATGAGCAGCAAATCGCCTTCGCCAATCAGCCACATCGTGCCTTGCGGAAACACCGACGCAAACGTCTTCACGATCGAACGCAGATCATTGCCGCGGATGTCGTAGGTATGCGCCCATTGGCAGAGCAGGCCATCGGGCCGCAGCCGCGCGCGCGCCGACTCGAAGAATTCGCGCGTGAACAGCGCGGCGACTCCGGCCATCCACGGGTTCGACGGTTCGGACACGATCACGTCGTACTGTTCGCGGCGTCAAGCGCAGGTGCGACCGTCCGTCGCCGACGATCAACCGCACGTCAGGGCGTGCGAGAACGTTGCCGTTCTCGCGATCGAAGAATCGCGACGCGGCGACGACCTCCGGCGATATCTCGACGACATCGGCGTCGGTCGCGGTGCCTGGCGGCGAGCGCGGCGCCGACCGTCACTCCGCTGCCGAGGCCGATCACGCAGATATCGCGAGCGTCGTTGTGCAGGAGGACGGGAAGAAGACCGAGCAGCCGCTGCGTGAGCATGTCGCCGCCGTTCGACGCGTCGATCTTGCCGTCGATGGCCAATGAGCGCGTCCCGGCGAGGCGGCGGACCGTCACCGTCCCGGCGGCGCCCTCTTTGTAGTACTCGAGCCGCCCGGCGCGCAGCACTGCGTCGAACACGCTCGATTGCATGTACGGCGCGTACTTGTACGCGCCGCTCGCGAGAAGGTCGCGGTCCCATTGCGGCATGATGACGATCGCGATGACGCCGGCAGCACCGATCGCGACCGCCATCATCACTGGTCTGAACCGCCGCGCCGATGGACGGAGCGCCGACGCAAGAACTGCCGCGCCGCCGACCACGCCGACGACCGCCGCCGAGTGCATCGTGCCGCGCAGACCGACTTCGGGGATGAGAATGAAGCCGGCGGCGAGCGCGCCGGCGATCGCGCCAAGCGTGTTCCACGTGTAAACGCGCGCGGCTTCGCGCTCGACGGTGCCGTCGGCCGTGTGCAGGCTTCCGCCGGTGGCGAGGGTGAGGGCAAGCGGAAAAGCCGCGCCCAGTGCGAACGTCATCGGCAGCAGCAGCAGCCCGACCCGAACCGCCTGCGCGACGACGATCGGACCAAGCGATGCGTCTGGTGCGGCAACCTCACCGGCCACGATCAGCGGCATCCTCGAGGCGGCAAACCACGCCGCTACTACCGCAAGCATCGCGCATGCGATCAGCATGGCGGCGAGCCATTGGTCTGCGCGCGCTGGTTCGCGACGCGATTCGCGTCCCGGCTGCCGATCCGATCGCCAGCCCCGTAATGAACGCCGCTGCCATCGTCGCAAACGCATACGTCGTCGGCCCGATAATCAGCGCGAGCAGGCGCGTCCAGGCGACTTCGTAAGTCAGCGCGACAAATCCGGAGAGCGCCGCGGCCGCCGCCGCGAGCCGTGGATTTGGGCCTGGAAGGTTTACCCGCGGAGCTCGCAGAGAGTGCGGCGCTTTCCTGGCCTTCTTCTCGGCGCGTTCCGGCACGGCAGGGGACGCTGGCACCCCATGGCCTGACCTCGATAACCACCACGCGCCTGCCGCGGCGATCAGGTTGAGCGCGACAGCGATCCAGGTTGTTCCGCGCAGGCCAAGCTGGGGAATCAGCAGGAAGCCGGCTGCGACCGCGCCGAGCGCAGCGCCCGCCGTGTTCGCCGCATAGAGGACGCCGGCGTCGGCCGCCGACCGCGCCCACCAGCCGACGGCGATCGGGAACGTCGCGCCCATGGCGGCGGCCGGCATCCCGATCAGCACGAGGCTGACGATGACTCGAATGATCGCGAAGCGCAGGGGTGCGGAGCCGTCGGCGTACGCCCACGCGAGCAGTGGAACCGATTGTTGGAGCGCCAGCGGCAGCAGCAGCGCGAACAGCGCCACGGCGGCTTCGAGTGCCGCGTACGTCTGCAGACGCGCGAGCGAGAAACGACCGGCAACCCACGCGCCGATCGCGAGCCCGCCCATGAACGCCGCGAGCACGGTGCTCGCGGCCGCGACCGTATGTCCGAGTTGAAGCGTGAGAAGCCGCGTCCAGCTGACTTCGTACACGAGCGCAGCGGCGCCGGAGACGCCGTACACGAGAACGAAGGCGTGCCGTCGGCGGAGCATGGGCGGAGTCTAGCGTAGTCGGGAGTCAGTAGTCGCGAGTCAAGAGTCGGGAGTCACGAGTCGGGAGTCACGAGTCGGGACAGTCGGGAGTCGGGAGTCACGAGTCAGTCTCGCGACGTCGAGTTTGGTTCGACGGTAAACGAGCGTACAAAAAACCGGCGGCCGCGTGACGCGACCGCCGGTTGAGAGTGACTATCGACTCGCGACTACTTTAGAAGTCGAACTTGACGCCGAGCTTCAGCACGCGCGGGGCGACGATTTCCTGCACGCGGCCGAAGTACGAGGTCGTCGCCTGCGCCGCCACGAATTGCGCCTGGGTGAAGAAGGTCTTCGACGTGGCCGATCCGTAACTGCTCTGCCCCGCGTTGCTGTTCAGCACGTTGTGCAGTTCCGCGATGATCGACGCACGGCTCGAGCCGCCGAGGTGGAACGCCTTGTCCGCGCGCAGCGACAACAGATTGAGCGTGTCCGCGCGATACGTGCCGAGTGGATCGACTCGAACGGCGGTCGTCCCCTGTTTCAGCGGCACGCTGAGTGTCCGGTTGATCGGCAGGCCGAGGAGCGACTGGAAGTTCGCGCCGAACGTGATGCCGAGCGGCGCCTGATAGCTGCCGAGCAGCTTGAACGCCTGCGGCTGATCGTTTGCGCCACGGCCCTGGTTGACGAACGCGAACAGGTTGTTCGGATTCGTGTAGTCCAGCACCTGGTCGCCATCGAGGCGCGACCAGACATAGGACCCCTGCATCTGCCAGTGATTCGACATCCGCTTGCCGAGCGCGAGCTCGACGGCCTTGTACCGCTGCGTGCAGCTGACGGGCGAATTGTTGCCGCAGTTGGTGTGGAAGATGGCGTCCTTCCCGAGGTACTGCGGGTTCACGTTGTAGAACGTCTTGTTAGTGTCGTCGCCCGTGCCCGTAATGTTGTCCGCCCCGGGATCGATGATTGCCTGGTTCTGCGTATACACCGTCGAGGCGACGGTGTTGCACGGCAACCCGAAGCAATTCTGATCGACCGTGTAGTCCTTGAACCAGCGCTGAATCCAATCGACGCTCAACGAGATGTTGCTCGCCAGCTCGCGCTGATAGGCGAACATGATCTCGTCGTTTTTCGGATCCTTCAGTTTCGGGTCGATCGCGTTCGCCTTCGGGACGAACTGGCTTTTCACCGTGCCGAGTACCTGGAAGCCCGGCCGGGGTGAACGCGCCGTTCCAGTTATAGGTCGCGACACCGGTGGTGTTGATGCCGTTGCCGTTGATGCTGCCGTACTCGCTCGTGTACATCGCCTCGTAGTAACGGCTGTAGCTCGCCTTCACGACGTTCTTGCCGTCCTCGGTGACCTTCCACACGATGCCGGTGCGTGGCGCCAGGGTGTTCCAGCTGTAGTTCGGCTTGATTTCGGGGAACGAGACGTTGCACGCCGAGCAGTTCGCGCCCCACTCCGCGCCGCCGTTGCCCTGAGCCGGAATGTCGCCGTCGTAATAGGACCACCGCAGGCCGAGGTTAACCGTGAACCGGCTATACGTCGCGCGATCCTGCACGAACGCCGCGAAGTTGCGCATCTTCGTCTGCTGCGTCAACGGCGTGTTGTACAAGAAGACTTCGACGGGCGTGCACCCGGTCTTGACGGCGCCATTGCAGGTATCCGCGGGTCCCGTCACGCGCAGCCTCACATCGTCGAAGACGTTGAAGCCGTCGGTGCCTGTCGGCGTCCACCAGTTTTCAAATCCCGTCTTCAACTGATGACTCGCGCCGAGGAACCCGTCGATGTACCGAGTGATGCCGATGTTGGTCTGCTGCCGATAGGCGTCGCGGAAGCGCTGCCCGGTCGGTTCCGGACCGTCGATGTAGATGGCGGTGCCGATGTTGAACGTCGACGGATGCTGCGCGGACGCGTTCAGGTCGTAGAATTCCGTCGACCAGTCGCTCGGCCAGTGCATGTGGAAATAGCTGGCCGACACTTCGAGGAACGTGTTCTGGCCCATCACCGACGTCCAGTCGCCGTTGAACAGGTTCTTCGGCGACTGCTGGTTCAGCGTGTTAATCGGACTCGGCTGCGCGGCGCCGGCATTGCGATGCGGCTGGAACTTCTTATTGTACGTCCAGAACATCGAGAGCTGGTTGTTTTTGTTGATCTGGAACTTGCCGCTGGCCGTGTAGTTGCGAAGGTTCGACTCGAACGGGTTCGTCAAGCTTCCGTCCGCATTCACCGTGGTGTAGTTCGCAGTCGCTTCGACGGTGTGGTATTGCCGAACCGAACCGAAGTACCACAGCCGGTCCTTGAGGATCGGGCCGCCGACGTTCGCGTTGATGTCGTACAGCTTCTGCAGCGTCGGATCGGTGATGCCTTGCGCGCGCAGCTCCGGCGTGATCTGGTTCGTCGCGCCCGGCGTGAGCCAGTTCGCGTAACCCTTACCGGTCGCGCTGTAGATCGCCTCGCCCTTGAGGTTGTTGCCGCCGCTCTTCGGAACTACGTTGATGTTCGCGCCGCCGCCGCCGCCGATTTCAGCGCCCATGGCCGCGGTGTCGACCGAAATTTCCTCGGCCGAGCCGAAGTCCATGTAGTACATCGCGCCGTAGTTCTGCGGCGTGTCGGCGGTGACCCCGTAGTAGTTCAGGTTATAGCTACTTGCGCCGTGCGCGACCATACCGGTCGACGCCGCCGCGTTCAGCCCTCCGGGATCCTGACGGCCCATCGTCATGCCCGGAAGAACGGTGGTCGATCCGAAAATCGTCCGCGAGGTCGGTACGGCCGTCAGCGTTTCATGGTCGAGCCGCGCGCCGACTTTCGTGTTCTCGACGTCGATGGTGGGCGACGAGCCGCTCACGGTGACGGTTTCCTGCAGGGTCGCGAGCTTCATCGCGGCGTCGACCGTGATCGTCTGCCGCACGGAGACGACGATGTCTTCGCGCACGAGCGGCGCGAAGCCGGCGAGCTCGAACGTCAGCTTGTACGTGCCGTTGTTCACGGCCGGGAAGCGGTACAGACCGCTCACGTTGGTCGTCGCGCTCGGAGCGCCCATGACGGCGGGCCCGGACAGCGTGACGGTGACGCCGGGCAGCACGCCGCCCTGTGCGTCGGTGACTTTACCGACTAGTTCGCCGAAGCTCTGGCCGGTCTGCGCCGCCGCCGGAGCGAGTCCGACGACAAGCACGAGCCCGACTGTGGCGAATGCCCGAAGGATCGCACGTGTCACAGGTAACCTCCTGCAATAGAAACGGATTGCGTGACCCCGAAGATACACGGAATTGTCTCTTGCTTATCGGGATAATTATGATTCGCGAACAGTGCCCGCGCCGCGATTCGACTATTTGGATTAAATTTTGTGAGCTACCATGCCGCCGTGTGTGGAGACGTAAAGGCGGCCAGACGAGGACGATGATGCGACATTCGACCATCAGGCACTTCATTCACGAAGTCACGAAAATCCACGAAGCGCACGAAGAACCCGTTTTACGAACCGGATTCGTGTCCTTCGTGAACCTTCGTCTCTTCGTGATAAGCGTGGCCGCGGTGCTGTCAGCTGGAGCGTTGGCTGTCGTGACGGTTCGCGCGCAGCCGAGCGCGCCGCCCGACCTGATGAAGGATCCGACGGTGAAGGCAGCGCTCGACTACGCGAAGACGAGCGAACCGCAGACGATTGAGGACGAGATCCGCTTCTGCGAGATTCCGGCGCCGTCGTTCAAAGAGACCGCGCGCGGCGAGGAGCTGAAACGCGTGTTCCAGCAGCTGGGACTCCAGAACGTTCGCGTCGACAAGGCCGGCAACGTGCTCGGCGATCGCCCGGGCCTTGCTCCCAAACCGCACTTCGTCCTCGCGGCGCATCTGGACACGGTGTTCCCCGAGGGCACCGACGTGAAGGTCAAACGCGAAGGCGCGGTTCTGCACGGGCCTGGCATCGGCGACGACTGCCGCGGGCTCGCCGTGATGGTCAGCATCATCCGCTCGCTGAAGCAGGCCAACGTGCAGACGCCAGGCTCGATCACCTTCGTCGCGAACGTCGGCGAGGAAGGGCTCGGCGATCTGCGCGGGATGAAGCAGCTGTTCAACGAGACGCTGAAGGGGCAGGTCGACCGGTTCGTGTCGATCGATGGAACAGGGCTGAGCGTCACGCACACCTTCGTCGGCAGCCATCGGTACCGCGTGACGTTCAAAGGTCCAGGCGGCCACAGCTTCGGCGCGTTCGGTCTCGCGAACCCGATCGACGCGCTTGGCCGCTCCGTCGCGAAGATCGCCGAGTTCCAGGTGCCGAAGGAACCAAAGACGACGTTCAACGTCGGGCGGATCGGCGGCGGCACATCGGTCAACTCGATTCCGTTCGAGGCCTGGATGGAAGTGGACATGCGCTCGGTCGACAAGGCCGCCCTGCAGTCGGTCGACGCGAGCTTTCACAAGGCGGTCGACTCGGCGCTCGTCGAGGAAAATACGCGGTGGGGCCACCCCAACATGCTGACGGTCACGAAGGATCTCGTCGGCGATCGGCCCGCCGGCTCGATGGCCGCCGATTCGCCGATCGTGAAAACCGCGTTCGATGTGACACGCGCGCTCGGGTGGACGGCAACCTCGGGCGCTGGCTCGAGCGATGCGAACTACCCGTGCAGCCTCGGCATCCCGTCCCTCGACATCGGCGGCGGCGGCCGAGGCACGGAGGCGCACGCGCTCGGCGAAGCATTCGACACGACCGATTCGTGGCAGGGGACCGCAGCGCGCGCTGCTGCTCACGATCGCGCTGGCGCGATAGCGTAGTCGTCAGTCGACCGGTCGTCAGTCGCGGTGTCCAAATCAAACCTGGCCCGTGTAACAAAGACTGGCGACTGAAGATTGAAGACCGATGACTCGCGCCTGATGACTGACGACTGGTGACTGATGACTACTTCCGTCCCAGCGCGATCTCTTTGAAGCGTGCGAGCTCGATGGCGCGCTGACGCGTCGCCGCGCGGCGCGCGATCGCGAGCCGTGCGAGGAACAACAGATGCGCGCCGCCGATCGCGTAGACTTCGATCGCAACGGGCGCGGCCATCATCACGGGCACGAAATTCAGCAGCGTCGCGGCGGCGAATATCCACACGAACAAGGGATCGGTTGCGCTGCCGGGGACGCCGCGGCCGAAAGCGCTGATCGCGTGTTCCCATTTGTTACTTGCGCGAGGCCCGGCATCTGACGCGCTCGCTCCTTCCTCATAAAACACCTGGATGTACCGGCCGATGCGTTCGACCCCGATGTGCAGCGCGAACACCGCCTCGAACGCGCCGGCCAGCGCGATGAGAGGCACCAGTGCAGCGATGGGAATCCCGCCCAGCCCTGCCGTCGCGACCGTCAGGCCGGCCCATGCGATGACGCCAACGGTAAATACCCACACGCGGGTCGTGCCGCGCTCGCGGATCGTCGCCCGCAGAGCCCTGTATTCCTCCACTTCACAAGCTGTCATCGGGAGCCCTCCAGACGCGGTCCCCTCGAGCCGATACATACGGCGTCCCCAGCAAACGCGGCCGGCGGCATTGTGGCACAAGAGTTGGTAAAGGCTCAGGTGTGTATGGCCGCTAATGCCCTTGCGCTCTATGAATTGTCTGTTAGAATGCAGACGGTTCTCGCCATAACTTACAGTCACAGGTCAACCAGGTGAGCAGACACAAACTGAGCTGGGCCGGTCCACTTGCGCTCGCTGTCCTCGTCAGTATCGGGGCGTCCCCGGTCCAGGCGGCCACGGCGCACAAATCGACGCGAAGTTCGCGCAAAAAAGACCCTTTATTCTGCCCAGCGGTCGCTTACCCGAAAGAGCAAGCTTGCGCAGGCCGCGCGCAGCCGCCATGGTCCGCGAGATGGCGGACACCGCGCTGCCGCGCTACAAGGTGGACTGGCGAGCGGCGAGCTCGTGCCGGACCTTCGCGCGGCCGCGGCCATCATCTACGACCCGGAGACCAATCAGGTGCTCTGGGAAGAGAACTCGCAGAGTCAGCGGTCGATCGCGAGCATCACGAAGGTGATGACCGCGACCGTGTTCCTCGAGAACAACCCGGACCTGTCGATGCCGGTCACCGTCCAGCGCAGCGATGTGTTCCAGGCGTCGACGACGCATCTGCACGCGAACGACAAGCTGACGACCGACGATCTGCTGCACCTGCTGCTCATCGCATCGGACAACGCCGCCGCCCGCGCGCTCGCGCGCGTCTCGCCGTACGGTTCCGACGGGCTTCGTCCACCGGATGAACGAGAAGGCCGCCGAACTCGGTCTGCAGAGCACCGTCTACGCGGATCCCTCGGGCTGCTGTCCGACAACGTGTCGTCGGCCTACGACATGGCGCGGCTCATCACGCACGCGTCGCAGGACGAGCGCATCTCGTCGATCATGCGGACGCCCGAATACACCGTCACGACGTCGAACCACCGCGTCATCACGTTCCACAGCACGAATCATCTGCTCGGCCGGGAGGATGTGGACGTGCTGGCGGGAAAGACCGGCTTCATCTCGAAGGCGGGCTACTGTCTGGCGACCTTGCTGCGGCTGCCGCAGGGACAGGGCGGCCAGCAGGTCGCGGTCGTCGTCCTCGGCGCGCGCTCGAACGCGGGCCGCTTCATGGAATCGCGGAACCTGTTCAACTGGGTGTCGTCGAAGGCGTCGACGCTCTTCGCCGCCAAGCCGCAGACACAACAATAGCAGGCGGGAGGCGGGCAGTTCCCGCCGTTTAGCCCACGTATCCCCGTTGCATCGCTGCCGCGTCGAGCGGCAGCGTCGCGATCGAATCCACCGCCACCATCACCGGGCCGTGTCGCGCTGCGGCCGTCGTACGCCTTCAGATATCGCCGGCAGACATCGCACGCGTACACGCGGTAGCGCCCGTCGCGCGTCGCGAACGAGGTGATGAGCGCGCGGTCGTCGTTCGCGCAGAACGGGCACGTGATGCGCGCCGAACGCCCACTGCGCGACGCATCGCCCGCAGATCAGCCGGCGATCGGCGCTCGGCGTGATCACCGCGAAGTCCGGTTCCCACCCGCAGAACGGACAGTGGCCGTGCGTCCACGCCGAGAGGTCCACGCGCTGCATCAGCGCTTCGGCGCAGCGCGCGAGGAACGGGCGGATAGCGAGCACGAGCACCTGCTCGAGACTCGCCGGCGCGCCCGCGGGCAGCCGCGGCGACAGATCTCCGAAATCTGTTCGGCGTGAACGCCGACGAGGCGTTGTACCAATCCGACACGATCGGCTCGAGCGCGTTGCCGTCGCGGCCGATCGCGACGATCTGCTCGTGGTCAGCGGCCTCGAGCGCGTCGAAGCGCCGGAGGATGTCGGCGGTCTGCCGGAGCGTCAGCCGAAAATCGCTCCACTCGAGCGGGATGTCGCCGAAGCGGACGAGCGGCCGCCCCTCGCGCTGCTGCGCGACGAGCCATGCGGGATCGGCCTGAATCCACGGCAGCGGCACGCGCGCCTGCACGCGGCGCTGCATGTCGACGAGCGCGATCTGCATGTCGACGGCGCTCGCAAGCTCCGGCTGGGCCACGCGGATCTGGCGAAGTTCGACGATCTCGCGAGTTTCAGCGCGCGGCGGACGCGGCGGACGATCGGTCACTCTGAAGATTGTAGGGCACGGAAGGGGGCTGGTGGGCGCCCGGTGGGGCAAGGAAGGGCGGGTGGGTCAGGTGGTCGGGCGGGTGGGTGAGGTGGGACGAACTGTCAACCAAGGCCGCGCGTGTTCCGTCGTACACCGCATGCGACATTCCGCGGCGTGTTTCACCCTTCTGTTTCTTGCCGCCGTAGCCCTGCACGCACAGACATCGTCCGAGCGCATCGAAGAGGCCTCTTTCATCACGATTGGCGGGATTGAACAGTGGGTCACGATCCGCGGCGACGATCGGCGAAATCCAGTGCTGCTGCTCCTGCACGGCGGGCCTGGTGACGTTCAGTCGCCTTTCGTCTCGACTTACGCACCCTACGAGCGCGACTTTGTCCTCGTGCAATGGGACCAGCGCGGGGCAGGGCGAACGTTCGCAAAGAACGGCGCGGCCGGCGTAACGCGTGAAAAACTTATTGCCGACGGGATCGATCTCGCCGAACAACTGCGCAAGCGCTTTGCCCGCGCGCCACTGATCCTGTTCGGCCATTCCTGGGGCAGCATCATCGCGACCGGCATGGCGCAGCAGCGGCCAGAACTATTCGCCGCGTACGTGGGAACGGGCCAGGCCACCTCCTGGGCGGACACAGTGCAGTTCCAGTTCGACTTCCTCAAAGAGCGGCTACAAGCAAAAGGGCGACACAGCCGCGCTCGCCGCGCTCGACGCGATCGGCAAGCCAGACCCGAAGAACATCAATCAGTACTTCGGATTCTCGCGCCCGATCCGCCAGAACATGAACGCGTCCGACACGGCGTGGCTCACCGGCCTGATGAATTTGTACAACGCCAACGGCGAGACCGAGGAGATGGTTAAGGCGACCGGCGACGGGATGATGACGTCAGGTTCCGCCTTGATTGCGGCGTCGGTCGCAACGGACCTTCCCGCCACAGCGACGCGCTTCAATATCCCTTATTTCGTGATCCAGGGGCGACACGATCTTTTTGCGCCGACGCCGCTCGTCGAGGCGTATTTCGACAAAATCTCGGCTCCGAAGAAGCGCATGATCATCATCGAAGACGCCGGCCACTTCGCGCTGTCCACACACCAGGCGCAGGTGATCGCAGCGCTGAAGTCCGTGATCCAGTAAGCGGCGCGAGTCGTGCCAAAAAAGGCCGGGCAGATTTCCTGCCCGGCCCAACCTGCCCAGTAGCCCTACCTGACTTACCTGGCCTGTTTTAGAAACTCCATCGCGCGCCGATGTTGATCTGACGTCCCACGAAAATCGTCCCGGGGGCGCCGTAAGGCACCGGGTCGGCGAGACCGCCGATGGCGACGTTGGGCACACGATTCTGGGTCGACGTGATCGTGCTGGCATTGAACGCATTCAGTATCTGCATGTAGACGCCGATGCGGTCGCGGCCAGTGATGCGGGAACACTTTCTCGAAGCTCAGATCGACGATCCGTTCCGGCGGATTGCGCTCCAGGCCGCGCGCTTCGAGCAGCGGACGACGGTAGCTGCTCGACTGGCCGGACAGGCCCAGCACCGACGAGGTGTACTGCTGGAACGGCGTGAACGTGCCGGCCGCTGATCATGTGCCAGTAGGCGTTGGTCGCCACTTCGATCACCGGAATCGTGTAGCTGCCGAGCACCTTGAACTCGTGCGTGCGGTCGTTGGTGAGATTGCCGCCGACGTTCACGAGCGCGAGCACCGGCGTCTCGAATTGCCGGCTGCTCACCTGCGCGTCGCCTGTGTTGTCGACCGACCCGGTCGCTTCCGACAACACGTACGAGATCTGCGTCGTCCACCGGTTGCTCAGGCGCTTGTTCAAGACGACCATCATCGCTTTGTACTTCCGGAAGGGATCGGCCGTGCCGATGACGTTGCCGGACGGATCCTTGTATTGGTATCCGGCGATGTTCCTGATCAGAAAGTCGGTTTGCGTCGCGGCGCGGTTCGCCCATTTGTATAACGTGAGTGGGGCGTTCGTCAGGCCGTTCGTCACGGTGACCGGCGACCACGTGGCGTTGGGACTGATCGAGTTGATGAAGTTCTTGTTCTCTCGATAGATGCCCGTGACCGTGAGCCGCATGCTCCCGCCGATCGCCCGCTCCACGGCGCCGTACACTTCATCCACGCGTGGATGCTTGATGTTCGGATCGATCTTGTAGATCGGATGGTCGATCGTGTCGGTCAGCACCGGTGTCCCACCCGACACGTCGTACACCAGCTTGGGCTGGACGCCCGGAATTCCGCGCTCGAAGACGGTTGCCATCGCGCCTTCGTAGTACTGGCTGTAGGCGCCTTTGACGACGGTGTTGTAGTCGCCCGTCACGTCCCACGCGAAGCCAAGGCGCGGCGCCAGGTTGTTCGCGCTGTATACCTGACCGACCGACGGGTTTGATCCGCGGATCAGATCGAGGCGGACGCCGGGATTGAACGTAAAGCGGTCGCCGATTTTCCAGGAATCCTGCACGAACGCGCTGGTGCGGTTGTTCGTCGCCGACACGTCGTAGCCGTAGCTGTAGGCGAGGTACGGCGCGCCGCCGTAGTCGTAGTAGTAGACGCCGTTCGGGAAGTTGGCGTTGGTCGCGTAGCCGTAGCGGTTGCGCACCTTGCTGTGCTCGTATTCGGCGCCGAACTTCAGCTCGTGCTTGCCGAACTTGTCGGCGTAGTGCGAGATCAGACGCGTTCACCTGATCGCGGCCGCGATCGGCGTAGTAGTGCCAGCCCTGCGAGACGGAGTACAGGCCGCTCAGCCCGTCGAAGTGGCCGGGCTTGTTGATCTCCGGGTTCAGGTCGTAATAGCCCCACCAACCGGTGTACTTCACCTCGGCAAACGTCTGTGAGTTGAACACGTGGCGCCACTGGCCGAGCCAGACGATTTCCGGCGCGTCCTCACGGTTCGTGAGCGCGTCGGTGGCGAGCAGCGCCGACACGCCCGCGCGGCCGATGATGTTGTAGCCGTCGTACTGCAGCGACAGCATGTAGTTGTCGTTCGCCGTCGGCTGCCACGTGAGCTTCGCGTTGAAGCGCGGGCTGACCTCGTGCCGGATCGTCACCGGACCGCTCGGATCCGTGTCCTGCTGGAAGCGCTGCGCGCTGAAGAAGTAGAACAGCTTGTCCTGCTTGATCGGCCCGCCGAGCTGCGTCGTGAAATCGACGTACTTCTTCGTCACCGCCGGCGAGGCGAGCGCCGGATTCCGCGCGGCGATGTCGGACGTGACGTTGTTCGACCCGAGGCTGCTGTTGCGTGCCGAGGATGTCGAACAGGCCGCTGTACCGGTTGCCGCCCGACTTGGTGATCGTGTTGACGACCGCACCGGTGAACCCGCCGTATTCGGCCGGCGCGCCCAGCCCCTGAATCTGGACTTCCTGCGACCATGTTGTAGTTGTAGAACGTCCAGGCGCTGCCGCCTTCGGGGTCGCGCGTGTCGACGCCGTCGATGAGCAGCGCGTTCGCCGGTGCTCGCCTTCGCCGCCGTACACCGAGCTGCTGTTCGCGCCCGGCATGTACGTTGAACACGTTGATCGCCGTGCGCGTGATCGGCGCGTTGTAGAGCAGCTCCTGCGAGACTTCGGTCTGGGTGGAGCTGCTCTTGACGTCGACGATCGGCGCGGCGCCGACGACGTTGAATGTTCTCGCTGACGCCGCCGACGTTCATCGTAAACGGCACGTCGAGCGCGGAGCCGACCGTCACGGTCACGTTGCTCCTGCTTGCGCCGCTTTGAAGCCCGCGAGCTCGGCGCTCACGACTGTAGGTGCCGGGATCGACCGCCGGAAAGCGATAGATGCCGTTCGCGTCGGTCACTGCTGGTCTTCGCGCCGGTCTTGCCGGTCAGCGTGACCGTGACGCCCGGCAGGACGCCGCCCTGCTGGTCCTTCACGACGCCGCTCACCGATCCCGCGAATGTCTGCGCAAACGCCGTCGTGGCCACCAGCAGGAGCAGAATGGCTGTCGACCACGCCTTTCATGACATGTCTCATCCTCTTCACTCCTCGTACTGGCGGATTGCCGACAGCACGCGGTCGTGCTGCTGCGAATACAGCGTGTAAGCCGAACCCCGCGCCGATGAGCGCGAGGACTGCCGCGCCTTTCTTGCGTCTTGAAGAACGAGCCGTCCCTCCGGCGCCGTCGTGCCGGTCTGCGGCTGCGCGGCTCGCAGCAGTCGTGCAACGAGGCGAGCGCAGCGGGGGACAGCGTCGTGATGCTCGACGCTGCCGGCTGTCTCGTCGTTTCGGTGAGGCCTGCCGCCTGGGCAGGCACGGCGAGCAGCAGCGAGGCGACGATCGCCCATGCTCCTGGCGCCGAGTACTTCATCAACCGTCTCACATGCACCTCCAGTAGGTCTTGCAACGATGCGATTTTCGCTCGCAAGATCTAACGCCAAACTGATAGCGCGTCAAGGCTTTGAAGGCGTTCAATGCGTTGGATGAGGCGAAGGTGCTGATAAAATCGATCGCAAGGCTGCACGAAGCCTTCAGCATGACCCGCAGAGACAAGCACTTACGAAGAACTCCGACTCGTTGGATTTGGATCGCCGCGCGTCGGAATTTTGCTCGCGATTGGTCGTCTGACGGGCTCGTCGCGTGCTGTCCGACGTCCGCTGCGCACCGACTCGGGCGTCGTCCTCGGCCGGCTGCCGCGCGGCGTGTCGCGATCGGACCTGAACGTGATCGTCATCACGCTCGACACGACGCGCGCCGATCGGCTCGGCGCCTACGGCTTCGCCGGGCATCGAGACGCCGAATCTCGATCGCGCTCGCGCGCGAGGGCGTGCTGTTCGAGCAGGCCGCGACGGCCGCGCCGCTGACGCTGCCGGCGCACTCGTCGCTCTTCACCGGCAAGTTTCCGCCCGAGCACGGCGTGCGCGACAACGGCGGCTTCTTCCTCAACCCGCGCGAGACGACGCTGGCGGAGATGCTGAAGGATCGCGGGTTCAAGACCGGCGCGTTCATCGGCGCCTACGTGCTCGATTCGAAGTGGGGGCTCAATCAGGGCTTCGACACCTACTTCGACGACTTCGATCTGTCGAAGTACAAGGCGATCTCGCTCGGCGCGATTCAGCGTCCCGGCAACGAGGTGTCGACCACGGGCTGCAGTGGCTCGATCGGTCGGCACCAGCGCTTCTTCGGCTGGATGCACCTCTACGACGCGCACTCGCCGTACGAGCCGCCGGAGCCGTTCAAGACCGATCTACCGCGGCCGTCCATACATCGGCGAGATCGCGTTCGTCGACTCGCAGGTCGGCCGCGTGCGTCGCGTATCCTCGATGCGCACGACCTCCTCGACCGCACGATCGTCGTCGTCATGGGCGATCACGGCGAGAGCCTGCACGAGCACGGCGAAGCGACGCACGGCTTCTTCGTCTACGAGAGCACGATGCACGTGCCGCTGATCGTCCGCGCGCCGTTTTCGGCGATGCGCGGAGGCCGGCGCGTCGACGGACGTCGGTGCGCAGCGTCGACGTGATGCCGACGGTGCTCGAGCTGCTCGGCGTGCCGCCGCCGAGAGGCGATCGAAGGCGTCAGCGTCACGCCGCTGATGACCGGCGCGCGCCAAGGAGCTCGGCCTCGAAAGCGTACTCCGAGGCGTTGTATCCGCTGCACCATTTCGGCTGGAGCGACCTGCGCGCGCATGCGCGCGGGGCGCTACAAGCTGATCGCCGCGCCGCGGCCCGAGCTGTACGATCTGCAGGACGATCCCGGCGAGCATCACGACCTGTTCGCCGCAGCGCGAGGCGCTCGGCGACCGCATGCTCGAGCGGCTGCGCCAGCGCGGAGAGCCGCTTCAGTCAGCCGCGAGGATCGCAGAACGCAGGCCGTCGAAGTCGATCCCGACGCGCGCGCGCGGCTCGCGGCGCTCGGCTACGTCGGCACGTTCGTCACGACGGCGGCGCCGGACGAAGCGCGCACGCGGGCTCGCCGATCCGAAGGACAAGGTCGGCCTGTTCAACAAGATCACGACGCGCGCGCGACATCTCGAAAGACGATGCGGCGTTCGACGAGGTGATCGCGATGCTCGAAGGAAGTCATCCACGAGGATCCGAAGGTCATCGACGCGTGGTTCATGCTCGGCAACATGTACGCGAAGGTCGGGCGTCAGCAGGAGGCGATTCCGTATTTCAAGCAGGCGCTCGCGCTGAAGCCGGACGACGATATGGCCGTCGTCAACCTGGCGAACGCGTATCGCCAGATCGGCCGCGACGACGAGGCGCTGGTCGGCTTCAAGCGATTCCTGGAGCTCGATCCGAAGAACGCGCAGGTGCGGTACTCGACTCGCGCGAGATCCTGCTCGATCGCGGCGATCTGCAACGGCGCCGAAGACGCAGCTGCGGCAGGCGATCGCGATCGAGCCGAAGCTGGTCGCCGCGCGCAACGCGCTCGGCGTCGTCGCGCTCAAGCGCGGCGACGTCGCGGCGGCCGAACGCGAGATCCGCGCGGCGCTCGCCGAGAAGGCCGACGTGCGGCTGGCGCACTTCAACCTGGCGCTGGTCGCCGAGGAGCGCGGGCAGCCGCAGGACGCGGTCGCCGAGTATCGCAAGGAGATCGAGCTGCACCCGAGCGAGCTACAAGGCGTGGTTCAATCTCGGCAAGCTCTACGCGCAGCTCGGCAATCGGCGCGGCGCAGGCGGATGCCTTCCAGCACGCGATCGACGCGAACCCGAGCTTCGCCGAGGGCTACTTCTATCTCGCGAAGCTGTATCTCGACGAAGGGCAGGAACTTCGACGAAGCCGTCCGGCTGGCGCGCAAAGGCATCGAGGTCGGGCCGGATTCCGAATACGCGCCGCTCGGCTACTACGTGATCGCCGACATCTATTCGCGCCAGGGAAAGCGCGCTCAGGCCGAGCAGGAAGCGGCGCGGGGCCGCGCGCTCGAATCGGCGCGGCGGCGCACCCGATAATGGCCGCGCGTCGTCGACGCACGAAGAAGCGTCCGACGCGTCCTGCATGATCGGCTCCGAGGCGGTGCCGTTCGCGAAGACCGGCGGCCTGGCCGACGTGCTCGGCGCGCTGCCGCCGGCGCTCGCGCGACTCGGCTGGGACGTCGACTCGTCGCGCTGCCGCGCTATCGCGGCGTCGATGCCGGCGCGCTCGCTCGAACGATTTCCGGTGACCGTCGGCGGCTACACGCGCGACGCCGGCGTTCTTCGAGGCGCCGCTCGGCGAAGGCGCCCGCGCGTTGCTCGTCGACTGCCCCGATCTGTTCGATCGCGACGCGCTTGTACGGCACCGACAACGTCGACTATCCGGACAACCCACGCCGATTCGCGGTGCTCGTGCGCGCGGCGCTCGAGTTCGCCGGCACGCCGCGGCGGCGCCGTCGGTCGTCCACGCGCACGACTGGCAGGCGGGGCTCGCGCCGGTGTACCTGAAGACGCTGTACGCGTCGCATCCGGTGCTCGGCGGGCATGCCGAGCGTGTTCACGATTCACAACCTCGCGTATCAGGGAATCTTCGAAGCCGACTGGCTGCCGCGCCTCGATCTGCCGTGGGATCTGCTCGCGATGGATCGGCTCGAGTACTGGGGACAGATCAGCTTGCTGAAAGGCGGCATCAACGACGCCGACCTGATCACGACGGTCAGCCGCCGCTACGCGAGGAGATTCAGACGCCGGAGTTCGGCTTCGGCTTCGACGGCATTCTGCGGCGGCGCGCCGCCGATCTCGTCGGCATCCTGAACGGCATCGACACCGACTGAATGGGATCCGGCGACCGATCGCTATCTGCCGAAGCCGTTCGACGCCGCCGATCTCTCGGGCAAGGCGGCCGCGAAGGCGGCAGTGCTGGCGCGGTACGGATTTCCAGCGGCGAGCCGAAGTGCTGCGGCGGCCGCTCATCGGGATGATCTCGCGGATGGTCGATCAGAAAGGGTTCGACCTCATCGCGGCGGTCGCCGACGTGCTGCCGCGGCTCGACGCGACGTTCGTCGTGCTCGGCACCGGCGAAGCGCAGTATCAGGACATGTGGACGCGCCTGGCCGCGGCGCATCCCGATCGCATCGGCGTCGCGGATCGGGTTCGACGAAGCCGCTCGCGCACCTCATCGAGGCGGGCGCCGACATCTTCCTGATGCCGTCGCGCTTCGAGCCGTGCGGTCTGAATCAGATGTACAGCCTGCGGTACGGCACCGTGCCGATCGTCCACGCCGTCGGCGGCCTGGCCGACACGGTTGACGGACGAGGCACCGGCTTCGCGTTCACGCGAGTACGCGCCGGCGGCGCTTCTCGATCGCGATTCGGCGGGCGCTGTCGGCCTTCGCCGAACCCGGCGCGCTGGCGAGCGCGTGCAGGCGGCCGGCATGGCCGCAGGATCATTCGTGGGACCGTTCGGCGGCAGAGTACGTCAAAATATACGACGGGTCCGTCGGAGATGACGTCGCTGGGCATCATCCATCTGAGGCTCGCACCACGGAGGACACAGGCCAGCGACTCGCGCAAAGCAAAGCCGAGCGGCTAAAGGCCGCGAAGGCAAAGTGCTGAGGGCGAGGCCCAGCACATAGGCGAATAGGTCGCGAAGGCGCGAAGGCGGACAGCAGACTGACTCGCGCGCACTGAGCGGAGAGTCGTCGCAAACAAAGCCGAGCGGCCGGAGGCCGCGAAGGCACAGGTCGCGGGGGTGGGGCCCCGCGAGATGTAAGAAAGAGGAGACAACACACCATGGCAGCCGACAACGTGCAGACCTTTACGGACGGCAACTTCGACGAAACGGTGATTCAGGCCGGCGGCCCGGTGCTCGTCGATTTCTGGGCGGAGTGGTGCGGCCCCTGCAAGCGGCTCGCGCCGACGGTCGATGCGCTGGCCACCGACTACGCCGGCAAGGTCACGATCGGCAAGCTGAACGTCGACGAGAACCCGAACACCGCGTTCAAGTTTCAGATCCGCGGCATCCCGGCGCTGCTGCTCTTCAAGGGCGGCCAGGTCGTCGAATCGGTCGTCGGCCTCGCGCAGAAGGACGATCTGAAGAAGGTGATCGACAAACATCTGTGACACACGAAATTGGATAATCTGGTGATCTGCTGATCTGGTGATTGATTGATACAATTTCCCGATCAATCATCCAATCGTCCAATTTCGCCATCAATCACCCAATTACCCAATCACCAGATCACCTAATCACCAGTTCACCCATGGCCTCGTCCTCACTCCGTAACGTCATCATCATCGGGTCCGGCCCGGCGGGCCTGACGGCGGCGCTCTACTCGGCGCGCGCCAACCTCGCGCCGCTCGTCATCGAAGGACTCGAGGCGGGCGGCCAGCTGATGCTGACGACGCTCGTCGAGAATTTCCCGGGGCACCGGGACGGCATCATGGGGCCCGACCTGATGGCCGAGATGCGCGCGCAGGCGGAGAAGTTCGGCGCCGAGATCGATCCAGGGTCACGTCGTCGAGCGTCGATCTCTGCGCGCAGCCGATTCGTCGTGAAGACCACCGAGGCCGAATACCGGACGAAGACGCTGATCATCGCGACCGGCGCGTCGGCGCGGCTGCTCGGCCTGCCGTCGGAGCGGACGCTGATGGGCCACGGCGTCTCGACGTGCGCGACCTGCGACGGCTACTTCTTCCGCGGCCACGACATCGCGGTCGTCGGCGGCGGCGACTCGGCGATGGAGGAGGCGGTGTTCCTCACGCGCTTCGCGACCAAGGTCACCGTCGTCCATCGCCGCGACACGCTGCGCGCGTCGAAGATCATGCAGGACAAGGCGCGTGCGAACCCGAAGATCGCCTGGATGCTCGACAGCGAGGTCGAGGACATCCGCGACACCGGGCGCGGCGAGGTGACGGGCATGGTCGTCCGCCACAACAAGACCGGCGAGTCGGACGGAGATCCCGGTCGCCGGCGTGTTCGTGGCCATCGGCCACACGCCGAACACGTCGCTCTTCCGCGGTCAGCTCGAACTCGACGCGAACGGCTACATCGTCACGCACGACGGGCCGAAGACGAGCGTGCCGGGCGTGTTCGCGTGCGGCGACGTGCAGGATCACATCTATCGGCAGGCGATCACCGCCGCGGGATCAGGCTGCATGGCGGCGATCGACGCCGAGCACTATCTCGACAACATCCCCGAACATCTGCAGACCGACGCTGAATACCACGAAGCAAGTCGATTGATGCTAGTCGATCCACCCTCCGCCGACCACCACGTCGCCGTCGTAGAAGACGACCGCCTGTCCCGGCGTGACGGCGGTCTGCGGCGCGTCGAAGATCAGCTCGCGCGCGACCGGCGTCCGAGCGCTTCGACCATCGCCGGCGCCGGGTCGATGCCGATGGCGGATCTGCGCCGTCACGCGCCGCGCGCTCGTCGGGCTCTGCGCAGATCCAGTTCACGCCTGACGCCGTGAGCGTCGTGCGCTCGAGCGACGCCTTCGGCCCGACGACGACCTGCCGCTCGGCCGGGCGGAGCGCCAGCACGTAGAGCGGCGCGCCGGTCGGCGACGAGGGCAAGCCCGAGGCCCTTGCGCTGGCCGACCGTGAAGCGATGGATGCCGGCGTGGCCGCCGAGCGCGCGGCCCTGCTCGTCGACGATCGTTCCGCCGTCGCACTGCCTCGGCGCATGCGTCGTCGACGAACGCCGCGTAGTCGTCGTCGGGAACGAAGCAGATCTCCTGGCTGTCCGGCTTGTCGGCGACCGGCAAGCCGCGCTGCCGCGCGTACTCGCGCACCGACGTCTTTCGCGCGATCGCCGACCGGAAACACGGCGCGCGCGAGCTGCTCCTGCGTCAGCGAGAACAGAAAGTACGACTGATCCTTCGTGGGTCGACGCCGCGCTTCAGCAGGTAGCGGCCTCGCGACCGTCCGTGCGTACCTCGCGCTCGACGCGCGCGTAGTGGCCGGTCGCGACCGCATCGGCGCCGAAGCCGCGCGCGCGCTCGACGAGCGTCGCGAACTTCAGGTCGCTGTTGCAGTGCGCGCAGGGCAGCGGCGTGCGTCCGGCGGCGTACTCGCGGACGAAGTTCGAGACGACCTGCTCGTCGAACTGCCGCTCGAAGTTGAGGATGTAGTGCGGGATGTCGATCGCCGCCGCGACGCGCCGCGCGTCGTGCAGGTCGTCGAGCGTGCAGCAGCTGCCGAAGGCGCGGTCGCCGTTGGTCTCTCGAGGTCGTAGAGCTGCATCGACACACCGATCACGTCGTGGCCCTGCTCGGCGAGCAGCGCCGCGGCGACCGACGAATCGACGCCGCCCGACATGGCGACGACGATGCGCATTTTTCTTACTTTGTCGCGGGGCCCCACCCCCGCGACCTGTGCCTCGCGGCCTTCAGCCGCTTCGGCTTTGCTACTGGCGACGGTCTGCTTTCAGTAGCATTTCGACCAGGCATCAGACCAGCCGAGCTCACCAGCCACCAGCCCCTAGCCACCAGCCGCCACTGTCCTCTGCGTGAGGCCGCGCAGCTTTTCGACCAGCCGCGGCAGCACGTCGAGCACGCGATCGACCTCGGCGTCGGTCGAGAACAGGCCGAGGCTGAAGCGCAGCGAGTTCTGCGTGCGATGCGTCGGCAGGCCCATCGCGCGCAGCACGTGCGACGGCTCGAGCGTGCCCGACGAGCAGGCCGATCCGGTCGACACGGCGATGCCCTCGAGGTCGAGCGCGATCAGCAGCGATCTCCGCCTCGACGCGATCGAAGCTGATGTTCGTCGTGTTCGGCACGCGCGCGCTCCGGCGCGCCGTTGACGGCCGTGCCCGGCACGGCCGCGAGGATGCCGCGCTTCGAGCCGATCGCGCAGCGCGGCCAGGCGCGACGCCTTCGCTCGGCAGCTTTCCGCGCGCCAGTCTGCGGCGGCGACGCCCATGCCGACGATCGCCGGGCACGTTCTCGGTGCCGGCGCGGCGGTTGCGCTCGTGCTTGCCGCCGGTCAGAATCGGCTGCAGCCGCGTGCCGCGCTTGATCCACAGCGCGCCGGCGCCCTTCGGTCCGTTGAACTTGTGCGCCGAGAGCGACAGCAGATCGACGCCGAGCGCGCGCACGTCGACCGGGATCTTGCCGACCGACTGCACGGCGTCGGTGTGCAAGCAGCGCGCCGCGCTCGTGCGCGATCGCGGCGAGCTCGGCGATCGGCTGAATCGTGCCGATCTCGTTGTTGGCGTGCATCACCGAGACGAGCGCCGTGTCGTCGGCGAGCGCTTCGCGCAGCGCGTCCGGCGAGACGATGCCCGATCGGTCGACCGGCAGGAGCGTCGTCCGCCAGCCGCGGCGCGCGAGCGCCTTCAGCGTGTTGAGCACCGCCTCGTGCTCGATGCCGCTGGCGACGAGATGCCGCCGGCCGGTCGGGCCTCGAGCGCCTCGGCGGCGCCGCGGATGCGCGAAGTTGTCGGACTCGGTGCCGCCGCTCGTGAACACGATCTCGGACGGATCGGCGCCGATCAGCGCCGCGACCGCCGATCGCGCGTCGTCGAGCGCCGCCTTCGCCTGCTGGCCGAAGTGATGCACGCTCGACGCGTTGCCGAACACATCGCGCGTGGCGCGCGCCATCGCGTCTCGACGACCGCCGGCGGACAGCGGGCGTCGTCGCGTTGTAGTCGAAGTAGACACGCATGCGTGAACCGTTCATTGTAGCATTCGCGCTAACTCTCGGCAACAAAAGGACTAGACAAGGCTATCTGCGGTTCCATATACTGGCACACACTTTCGATTCGACCCCGGCAAACCACGGCAGTTACCCTAGCGCCTTGGGAACGAGAACAGGCGGAGGAAGTACATGTGGAAACGCGATGAAGCGGTCCGACCGGCGAGCGGACAACCTACGGCTGCGCCGCAGCCGCCCGCGCCAATCTCGGCGGCGGCGCCTGCTCCTCGCTCAGAGGCGGGTCATCAGATGGAGAAGGACATCGTGAACATCGGCAAATCGGTCGTCATCAAGGGCGAGCTGAACGGCAGCGAGGATCTGACCATCGAAGGTCACGTCGAAGGCACGATCCAGCTGCGCGATCACGTGCTGACGATCGGTCCGAACGGCAAGATCAAGGCGCAGGTGTTCGCCAAGTCGGTCATCGTGCTCGGCGAAGTGACGGGCAACGTCACGGCGAGCGAGAAGGTCGACATCCGCGACAACGGCTCGGTCGACGGCGACATCATCTCGCCGCGCGTCGCGATTGCCGAAGGCGCGCACTTCCGCGGCAGCGTCGACATGCAGCGCAAGGCGGGCGCCGACGCAGGCCGCCGGCGCCAAGCCCGCGCCGGCCGCAACGACGCCGCAGACCGCAGGAACAGCCCGCGACGCCGCAGCCGCAAGCGGCCGGTCAGCGGGTTGGCGCGTAACAGCGAAGTCAAAAGGCAGAAGGCAAAGGCCTTCGTGCCTTTTACCTTTTGCCTTTTGCCTTCCTAGATGGGTCTTCTCAGATCGCCTCGCGCCGCGTCGCAACGAGCTCGACGTGACGCCGCCGTCGGCGCCGCCTTCGGCCGACGATCCCGTCTTCGCCACGAAGGCGCTTCGGAAATTCCTGACCTCGCTGACGGCGCGCGAGATGCCGGTGCTGCTCGATCTCGGCCCGGTCGTCGGCAGCAACGTGAGCTTCTTCGGCGAGCAGCTCGGCTGCAAGATCTTCGTCGAGGACATCTTCGCCGACCTCGATCGCCACGTGCGCGACGGCACGCTCGAGGAGCTGCCGGCGTTTCTCGCACAAGCGGTTTCCGCAGGCCGACGGCGAGCGTCGACGGCATCCTCTGCTGGGACATCATCGACTACCTCGATCGCGCCCGCCGCGCAGGCGCTCGCCGAAGCAGCTCACGCGCGTGCTGCGCCCGGACGGCGCGCTGCTCGGGTTTTTCGGCACCGCGCAGCCGCGCGACACGCGCTACACGAAGTACATCGTCGTCGACGAAGTGAACCTGAAGCACCGGTCGTATCCGGCGGCGCGCGGCCGCCAGGCGATTCTGCTCAACCGCGACATCATCCGGCTGTTCGCCGGGCTGCGCGTCTCCGATTCGTTCCTGCTGCAGAACAACCTTCGCGAGATCCTGTTCCGCAAGCCGGCTAGCGCCTGTCACGAGCACGGTCCGACTCGACGTCAGCATTCGTGCCTTCGTGACTCGTGACTTCGCTTGATAAGCTAGCGCGTGACTCGGCCCGTCATCGCGCTGCTCACCGATTTCGGCACCCGCGATCACTACGTCGGCACGATGAAGGGCGTCGTCGCTCGGCATCTGTCCCGACGCGACGCTCGTCGACATCACGCACGACATCCCGCCGCACGACGTGCTCGCCGGCGCGCTCGAGCTCGCCGCGCGTATCCGCTATTTTCCGCCGGGCACGATCTTCCTCGTCGTCGTCGATCCCGGCGTCGGATCGACGCGGCGCGGCATCGCCGCCGAGGCCGGCGACTATCGCTTCGTCGCGCCGGACAACGGCGTGCTGACGCTCGCGCTCCGACGAAACGCCGCCGAGCCGCAGTCGTCGAGCTGACCGAGCGCGAACTACGCGCGCGCCGACCGTCAGCCGCACGTTCGAAGGGCGCGACCGCTTCGCGCCGGCGGCGGCCTGGCTCGCGACGGGCGTCGATCTCGCGCGCGCTCGGGCCGGCCGTCGGCTCGATTCAGCGGCTCGACGTGCCGGAACCGCGCGAGGACGACGGCGGCGTCGTCGGCGAGGTGCTGCGCGTCGATCGCTTCGGCAACCTGATCACGAACATCGATCGGACGGCCTTCGAGCGACTCGCCGGCGCAGGCGTTCGAGCTGACGCGCCGGACCGCCACGTCGATCTCGAAGATCGTCTCGACCTACGCCGACGTTGCGCGCGGGGAGATCTGCGCGCTGTTCGGCAGCACCGATCACCTCGAGATCGCCGCCAACGGCGCGAGCGCCGCCGATCGGCTCGCGCTCGGCCGCGGCGCGCCCGTGCACGTCAGCCGCCGCGCGTGATAGCATTTCCGGCCGCATGCTCAATTTCGACCTGACCGACGAACAGCGGCTGCTCGAGCAGTCGGTCCGCGAGTGGGGCGCCCGCGAAGTCGCGCCGCACATCCGCGACCACGATCGCGAGCATCACTTCGATCGCGAACGGATCCTCGGCGGGATGGCGCGGCTCGGGCTGCTCGGCGTCTCGGTGCCGCAGCAGTACGGCGGCGCCGGCATGGACTACATCTCGCCTCGGCCTCGCCAGCGAGGAGCTCGAGTACGTCGACACGTCGCTGCGCGTGATCATGTCGGTGCACGCCGGGCTGAACTGCCTGTCGCTGCTCACGTGGGGCACCGAGGACCAGAAGCAGCGCTACCTCGTGCCGCAGGCGCAGGGCACGAAGATCGCCGGCTACGGCCTGACCGAGCCGGGCGCCGGCAGCGACGTCGCGCGGCATCCAGATCGACGGCCGTCAAGAAGGGCGATCGCTACGTGCTGACCGGCGAGAAGATGTGGATCTCGCTCGCCGACGTCGCCGACAACTTCCTCGTCGTTCGCCTGGACCGATCTCGAGAAGAAGAAGCAGCGCGATCCGTCCGGCCTCAGCGCCTTCATCGTCGAGCGCACGTTCAAGGGCTTCTCGAGCGGGCCGATGAAGGAGAAGTGGGGCATCCTCGCCGGCAACACCGGCTGCTTCAAGATGGACGACGTCGAGGTGCCGGACGAGAACCTGCTCGGCCAGGTCGGCGAAGGCTTCAAGATCGCGATGTTCGCGCTCGACCAGGGGCGCTACACCGTCGCCGCCGGCGCGACCGGCCTGATTCGCGCCTGCCGCGACGCGAGCGTCAAGTACGCGAAGCGAGCGCAAGACGTTCGGCGTCGAGATCGGCCAGCACCAGCTCGTGAAGGAAATGATCGCGCAGATGGAGTCCGACTATCAGGCGGCGCGGCTGCTGTGGCTGCGTTCCGGCTGGCTGAAGAACCACGGCCGGCGCAACACGCGCGAGACCGGCCTCGCCAAGTGGTTCGCGACCGTCGCCTCCGAGCGCGCCGCCGGCGACGCCGTGCAGATTCACGGCGCCAACGGCTACTCGGACGAATATCCGGTCGGCCGCTTCTATCGCAACTGCAAGGGCGCGGTGATCTACGAAGGCACGCGCGAGATTCACAAGCTGATGCAGGCCGACTACCTGCTCGGCTACCGCGTCGGACCGGCCGACGCGCTGCGAGCTGCCGGCGTACACGACAGTGAGCGAGACCGAACTAGGTCAGACTCAGAGTGCAAACGGCAACAGTGGATTCAGATCTCTCGCTCGATTTCCTCCGCGTCGTCGAGCAGGCGGCGATCGCCTGCGCCCACACGATGGGCCAGGGCGACCGCCACAAGTCCGACCAGGTGGCGGTCGAGGCGATGCGCGCAGGTGATGGACACGGTGCCGATCGACGGCACGATCGTCATCGGCGAAGGCGAGCGCGACGAGGCGCCGATGCTCTACATCGGCGAGAAGGTCGGCATGGTCGACGCGAAGGAGCTGGCCGGCCGCGGCCGGTGCGCTTCACCGAGGTCGACATCGCCGTCGATCCGCTCGAGGGCACGAACCTGTGCGCGACCGGCGCGCCGAACGCGATCGCGGTGCTCGCCGCGTCCGAGCGCGGCGGCCTGCTGCACGCGCCCGACCTCTACATGGAGAAGCTGGTCGTCGGGCCGAGCTCGAAGGACGCGGTCAGCCTCGACGCGCCGGTGCACGAGAACCTCGAAGGCGATCGCCCGCAGCCTCGGCCGCGACGTCGAGGATCTCGTCGTCGATCGTGCTCGAGCGGCCGCGGCACGAGAAGCTGATCGACGACATCCGCGCGACCGGCGCGCGCATCCGGCTGATCGGCGACGGCGACCTGTCGGCCGGCATCGCCGCCGCGGTGGTCGGCTCCGGCGTGCACGCGGTGATGGGCACCGGCGGCGCGCCGGAAGGCGTGCTGACCGCCGCCGCGATGCGCTGCCTGAACGGCGAAATCTTCGCGCGGCTCGTCGTCAACAAGCCCGAGGACGAGGAGCGCTGCCGCGCGATGGGCATCACCGACTTCAAGAAGATCTACCGCTCGAAGGATCTCGCGCCCGGCAAGAGCATCATCTTCGCCGCGACCGGCGTCACCGACGGCACGCTGATGCGCGGCGTCCGCTTCTTCGGCGACGGCACGCGCACGAGCTCGATCATCATGCAGAACGAGCCGCACCAGATCCGCTTCATCGACAGCATCCACGTCGACCAGCCGCCGACGTCAAGATCCGCTTCTAAGAACCCGTGCGACGCGTCAGCTCGCGTCCCGAGCAGTGGCGGCGCAATCTCGACGGCGGTCACCGCCGCGAGCTTCATCGGCTACACCGGCTTCACGCTCGTGATGCCGTTTCTGCCGCTGTTCATCGTGCAGCTCGGCGTCACCGATGTCGGCGACGTCGCGGTGTGGACCGGGCTGAGCCTCGGCGTGACGCCGGGACTCACCGCGCTGCTGTCGCCGCTCTGGGGCCGCCTGGCCGATCGATTCGGCAGGAAGATCATGGTCGAGCGATCGCTGGCGAGCTTCGTCGTGCTCATGGCGGCGATGGCGTTCGTCACGCGCGCCTGGCAGGTGCTCGCGCTGCGGATCATCCAGGGGCTGTTCGCCGGCTACGGCTCGCTGTCGCTGACGATGGCGGCCGAGTCGGCGCCGAGGGACCGCATGCCGCAGTCGATCGGCCTGGTGCAGACGGCGCAGCGGCTCGGGCCGGCGGTCGGACCGGTGATCGGCGGCCTGCTCGCGGCAGCTGGTCGGCCTGCGCCGCTCGTTTCTTGCGACCGCGGCCTTCTATGCCGTCGGCCTGGTGATCGTGTTCGTGCTGTACGACGAGCGCGCCGCGCACGCCGCCGCGCCAGAGCCAGGAGACGCCGCCGGCCGCATCACGTTCAGCAACGTGCTCGCGTTCCGGAATTTCATCCTGCTGATGGCGGTGATCTTCGCGTTTCAGTTCGTCGACCGCAGCTACGGTCCGGTACTGCCGCTGTACCTCGAGCAGGTCGGCATCGCGCGCGGCCACGTCGCGCTCGTCGCCGGCGTGCTGTTCTCGATCATGGCGTGCACCGGCGCGCTCGGCCATCATTTCTGCGGCAAGCTGCTGAAGCGCTACTACGCTGCGCGCGGTGATTGCGGGCGGCGCGGTGACCGCCGCGATCGGCTCCGGCCTGCTCGGCGCGACGATGAACGTCTGGCTGATGTCGGCGGCATCGGCCGTTCTCGGCATCGGGATCGGCGCCGCGATGACCGCGGCGTACACCGCCGCCGGCGCCGTGATCCCCCAAGGCGCGCACGGCACCGGCTTCGGCGTGCTCACGAGCGCGTCGCTCGCCGGCATGGCTGTCAGCCCGGTCGTCGCGGGCTTCGTCAGCGGCACAGGACTCTGGATCGTGTTCGCCCTCGACGTGCTCTTCATGGGCGCGATCGCTGCCGGCGTGCATTGGACGATGATGGACGAGCCTCAGATGGGTCGGATACGCAGCCGATCGGCTGACATGCGCCGCATTTTCGTCAACCCGAAGCGTCCGCATCGCGACGCCGTGCAGGAAGCCGCGAAGCTGATTCGCGCGGGCGCCGTCGTCGCGATCCCGACCGACACGCTGTACGGGCTCGCCGCGGATCCGTTTTCGCCGGCCGCCGTCGCAGCGCGTCTTCGAGGCGAAGGGGCGCGGCGGCGACCGGCCGTTGCCGCTCATCGCGGCCGACGTCGCGCAGATCGCGGCGCATCTCGGCGCGCCTGCCGAAAGCCGTGGCGCGTCTCGGCGCGACGTTCTGGCCGGGACCGCTGACGATCGTCGATCGCCGCGCCCGCGCTCGCTCGCACCGCAGGTTGCCGCCGGAACGGGCCGCGTCGGCGTCCGCGTTCCCGACGATCGCGGTCGCGCGGGCGGTGTGCCAGGCCGTCGGGCATCCGATCACGGCGACGAGCGCCAACATCAGCGATGAACCGGCGACCGCCGATCCGGACGTCGTCGAGGAGACGCTGGGCGATCGCATCGAATTGCTGATCGACGGCGGGACAACGCGCGGCGGCCCGCCGTCGACGATCGTCGACGTCACTCGTCGATCCGCCGGCGCTCGTGCGCGCGGGCGCGATTCCATGGGAGCAGGTGCAGGCATGCGTGGCAAGCGCGTAGCGGGACAGGAGCGCGCCGCGCTCGTCGGCCTGATCGCCGGTCGCGCGCGTCGTCTCGATGCCGAGCGGTCGCTCGACGAGCTCGGCGGGCTGGCGGAGGCCGCGGGCGCGAAAGTGCGTGCTGCGCGTGCTGCAGGAGCGGCCGAAGCCCGATCCGTCCACGTTTCTCGGCACCGGCAAGGTCCGGACGCTGGCGGCGTCGTGCGCCGAGATGAACATCGACGTCGTCATCTTCGACAACGAGCTGACGCCGGCGCAGCTGCGCCAGATCGAAGAGGAGGTCGGCCGCAAGATCGTCGATCGCACGCAGCTCATTCTCGACATCTTCGCGCGGCGCGCGCGCACGCGCGAAGGCAAGCTGCAGGTGGAGCTCGCGCAGCTGAAGTATCTGCTGCCGCGGCTCGTCGGCGCCGGCGCCGCGCTGTCGCGGCTCGGCGGCGGCATCGGCACGCGCGGCCCCGGCGAAACGAAGCTCGAGACCGATCGCCGGCGCATCCGCACGCGCATCCACGCCATCTCCGAAGACATCGAGCACGTCCGGCAGCGCCGCTCGCAGCTGCGCGAGCGGCGGCACAAGGCGTCGGTGCCGACGGTCGCGCTCGTCGGCTACACCAACGCCGGCAAGACGACGCTCTTCAACGTGCTGACGCGCGCGGACGCCGAGGCGTCGAACGCGCTGTTCGTCACGCTCGATCCGCTCGTCCGCCAGGTCCGGCTGCCCGACAGCCGCGAGCTGCTCGTGTCGGACACCGTCGGCTTCATCGATCGGCTGCCGCACGCGCTCGTCGCGGCGTTTCGCGCGACGCTCGAAGAGGTGGCCGATGCCGATCTCGTGCTTCACGTCATCGACGCGGCGGCGGCCGATCGCGATCGGCGGATGACGCGCGGTGCGCGCAGGTGCTCGAGGAGGTCGGCGCGACGACGGTGCCGCTCATCGAGGTCTACAACAAGATGCGATCAGCTCACGCCCGACGAGCGGCGGCGTCTGCAGGAGCAGGACCCGGCGGCGCTGTGCGTGTCGGCGCTCGAGCGCCAGGGGATCGACGAGCTGATCGAGACGATCGCCTCGCGGCTCGCGCTCGACGTCCGGCGGATGACGCTTGACGTTCGATCCGGACGACCCGGCCGATCGCGAGCGCATCGCCCGCGTCTATCGCCACGGCCGCGTCGTGACCACGAATCGCGCGACGGCTGCGTGATCCATCGTCGCCGACGTGCCGCGCCGCCTCGCCGCCCGCCTCGACCCCGACGACGAAGTAAAATCGATTCGATGCGAAGGGCGATCCTTCTCGTCGTCGTCCTGGCCCGCGGCAGCGCCTGCGCGCCGAAGACGGTGCCGCTGCCGATCGTGACGACGCCGAAGTTTCCCGAGTTCATGGCGCCGACGATTCCCGACGGCGCGAGGCGACGAGCCCGATGGCCGCGGCCGAAGCGCGCGCGTGGCAGTTTCTGCAGGCCGGCGATCTGAAGACCGCCGAGCGGGAGCTCTCGGTCGCCCTGAAGGCGGCGCCGGCATTCTTTCCGGCCGAAACGGCGCTCGGCTACGTCGAGCTTGCGCGGAAGGATGCGAAGGCGGCGCTGCCGCATTTCGACACCGCGCTGCAGCAGCAGCCGGCGTATCCGTCGGCGCTCGTCGGCAAGGGGCAGGCGCTCGTGGCGCTCGGTCGCGAGGCGGACGCCGTCGCGGCGTTCGAGGCCGCCGTCGCTGCCGATCCGTCGCTGACCGACATCAAGCGGCGCGTCGAAGTGCTGAAGTTCCGCGGCGTCGAGCAGCAATCTGGCCGCGGCGCGCCAGGCCGCGCGCGCCGGCACGCGCCGACGAGGCGATCCGCAGTTATCAGGCCGCGCTCGCGAGCTCGCCGGACAGCCCGTTCCTGTATCGCGAGCTCGCGGCCGTCGAGCGTCAGCGCGGCGCGACCGATGCCGCGCTCGAGCATTTCCGCCGGGCCGTCGCGCTCGATCCGACCGACGCGCAAATCGCTTCAGCAGATCGGCGAGATTCTCGAGAGCCGCGGACGATCTCGAGCTGGCGGCGAAGGCGTATGCGCGACGCGCTGGCCGATCGAGCCGAATGCGGATGTCGAGCGCCGCCTCGACGCGAGTTCGCGAGCGGACGGAGCTGGCGCGCCTGCCGGCCGAGTACCGCGCGATCGAGGAGGCGACGCCAGATCACGCGCGGCGATCTCGCGGCGCTCATCGGCGTCCGGCTCGCGCCGCTGCTGCAGGCGCAGTCGCGGCCCGATGCCGTGCTCATCACCGACGTCCGCGCGCACTGGGCGGCCACCTGGATCATGGCCGTCACGCGCGCCGGCGTCATGGAGCCGTTCGCCAATCACGCGTTTCAGCCGCGCACCGTCGTCCGGCGCATCGATCTCGCGCAGGCGGTCGCGCGCCTGCTTTCGCGCGTCGCCGCCACGAGTCCGCGCGAAGGCGAGCGCGTGGGAATCGGCGCGGGTGAAATTCACCGATCTCGTCGCCGGCGCATCTCGCGTACCCGGCGGCGTCGGCCGCCGTGGCCGCCGGCGCGATGAAGACGGCTCCTGACGGGACGCTTTCAACCGTCGCGGCCGGTGACCGGCGCCGAAGCGGTCGAGGCGATCGATCGGCTGGCGGCGCTCGCCGGCCTGCCGGCTGCGACGAAGCGATCACGGTCGATGACCGCGCTGACGCTCGCGAATCAGCTGACGCTGATGCGGATGCTGCTGATCCCGCTGTTCGTGATCCTCGTCGTCTACGGGCATCTGGGTTGGGCGCTCGTCGTCTTCATGACCGCCGGCATCACCGACGGCCTCGACGGCCTCATCGCGCGGCGAGCCGGCCAGAAGACAAGCCTCGGCGCCTGGCTCGATCCGATGGCCGACAAGCTGCTGCTCGTGACGACGTTCATCGTGCTGACGCTGCCGAATCTCGGCCTCGCGAATCGGTTGCCGATCTGGCTCACGGTGCTGATCATCTTTCGCGACGTCGGCATCGTGCTCACCGTGGCGATCGTCAATCTGGCGATCGGACGCCGCACGTTCAGCCCGTCGATGCTCGGCAAGATCGCGACCGCCATCTACATCTTCACGGCCGTCGCCGCGATGCTGTTCAACTATCTCGGGTACCATTCGATCGTGTTCGATCTGTTCGTGTACGCGTCGCTCGCGATCACGCTCGCGTCGGGACTTCACTACGTCTGGCACGCGCGCCGGATCATCGACGCGCCGAGCACCGCCGCATGAAATGCGCGCGTCCTGATCGTTGCGCGGCGGTCGCCATCGGCTGCGCCGTACCTGTGCGCGCCGCGTCGGCCGAGCGACGCGTCGCCGCGCAAGCGCCGCCGAAGCAGGCCGTCGTCGAGACGATCGGCCGGCACGTTCGTCATCGATCTCACGCCGGACACTGCGCCGAATTACGCAGCGTATTTCATGAAGCTCGCCGGCGACGGCGCTTACGACGGCACGACGTTCCACCGGGTGGTGACGCACGGCATGGTGCAGGGCGGCGATCCCCTGTCGAAGGATCCTGCGAAGCGTGCAGCTGTACGGAACCGGCGGACTGAACGCGGTCAAGGCGGATGCGCGCGCGCCGAAGATGACGCGCGGCTCGGTGGCCGCGGTGCTCGTTCCGGGCAAGCCGGACAGCGCCGGCGCGCAGTTCTTCATCGTGCTCGCCGATCAGCCGGCGCTCGACGGCCAGTACTCGGTCTTCGGCCACGTCTCGGACGGCCTCGACGTCCTGCAGAAGATCTCCGAGACGCCGGTCGACGACAAGGGACTCGCCACCGAGCGCGTCGAGATTCGCCACGTCACGATTCGCGACACGCCGCCGGAGCCGTTCGTCAACGAGACGGCGGAAGAGCTCGGGAAGTACCGCGCGGTCCTCGACACGAGCGCCGGCCCGATCACGATCGCGTTTCTCGTCGACAAGGCGCCGAACACCGTGCGCCAGTTCATGCGGCTCGCGGCGGCCGGCGTGTTCACCGGCACGGCCTTCCACCGCGTCGTGCCTGGGTTCGTGATTCAGACCGGCGCGCTCTCGAGCCGCGCCGCGCCGCTGACGCGAGAAGCAGCAGGCAGCTCGTCCACAATCTCGCGCCCGAGTTCAACGACACGAAACACGTCAAAGGAATCGTGTCGATGGCGCGCGGCGATGCGCCCGACAGCGCGACGACGTCTTTCTTCATCTGCACGGCGCCGTCGCCGGCGCTCGACGGCATCTACACGGCGTTTGGCCGCGTGGTCGACGGCATGACGGCGGTCGACGCGATCGAAGCGGCGCCGCGAAACGGCGAGACGCCGCTCGCGCGCATCGAGCTCCGACGGCGTGCGGATCGAGCGTGTGCCGTGACGCGACGGCTCGCGGCCGTTGTCTTGTCGGCGGCCGCGCTGTCGTCGTGCGCGCACCGGATTCCGCCGCTCGATCCCGCCGCGCCGGTGCGCATCGACGGCGAGATCGTCGTTCGACGACAACCACGCGCTCGATCTGCATTTCTCGCGGCCGTGCGTGCTCGACGCGGCGCATCCGCTGATTCTGTACGCGACCGGCGACGGCGGCTGGCGCGGCAAGGATCGCGATGCGTTCGAGCGCATGACGCGCTGGGGCTATCCGATGGTCGGCTTCAGCGCGCCGAACTATCTTGCGGCATCTCGTGCGGCACACGCACGAAACGACGCCGCCGGACGTGGCGCGCGACTACGCGCGCATCATCCGCGTCGCGAAGGAACGGATGGGCGTCGCCGCCGACGTGCCGACGATTCTGGTCGGCGTCTCGCGCGGATCAGGACTGGCCGTGGCGGCCGCCGGGCGAGCCGGCGCTTCAGCCCTCGCTCGCGGGCGTCGTCGCGGTCGCGCTGACGCGCGAGGAAGAGTACGTGCATCGGCTGAAGCGAAAGCGCAAGGCGCCGCAGGAGCCGCCGGAGCTCGTGATGCTCGACAACTACGAGTACCTGCCGCGGCTGCGCAACCTGCCGCTGTCGATCATCCAGTCGACGCACGACGATTACTTGCCGGCCGAAGAGGCGCGGCGGCTGCTCGGGCCTGATTCGGCGCTGCGGCAGCTGAAGCCGATTCGCGCGAAGAACCACAGCTTCACCGATGCGAGGGAGCCGCTGTATCTCGAGCTGCAGGCGTCGCTCACGTGGGTGACGCATTTCCTTCCGCACGTCGCGGCCGTCGAGCCATGAAACGGTTCGTGCTGCTGCTCGCCGCCGTCGTCGTCGTATCGCAGTCGGCTGTGCACGGCGTCGATCGGCCAACCGACGAATTTCTCGCTCCGCGGCAAGACGCTGACGCTCACGATCTATCGGCCGCTGGCGCCACCGAAGGGCACCGTCATCATGGGAAGCGGCGATGTCGGGTGGGTCGGGCGTCGGCGTGGCGATGGCCGAATTTCTGTCGGCAGAAGGCTACGTCGTCGTCGGCGTGAACGTGCGGCAGTATTTGTCGTCGTTCACGACCAGCAAGACGCACTTGGAGCCCGCCGATCCGCCAGCCGACTACCTCGCCATGTCGAACTGGCTGCGCGCCAACAAGCTGCTCGTCGAACCGGTGGTCGTGTCGGGCATTTCCGAAGGCGCGGCGCTCGCGATTCTCGCGGCCTCGGCGCCCACGAACCACGCATGGCTGCGCGGCGTCGTCACGATGGGCGTGCCGCCGATCGCCGAGCTCGCGTGGAAGTGGACCGATTTCACGTCGTGGATTACGAAGACCGACGTGCGCGAGCCGTCGTTCGCGGCGAAGGACTACGTCGCGTCGATCTCGCCGCTGCCGCTCGTGATGCTCCAGTCGAAGAAGGACGAATACGTGCCGGAATCGGATTACCGCGAGCTGGACGCGCGGGCCAGGGCGCCGAAGAAGCTCGTGCTGATCGACGCCAGCAATCATCGCTTCACCGATCGCCGCAAGGAACTGCGCGCCGAGTATCTGGCTGCGCTCGCCTGGATCGACCAGCAGACGCGTTAGGCGGGCACGACGCGCGTGACCTTCACGGCGACGCCGACCAGATACTCGACCTGAATACGATCGCCCGGCTCCAGATTGCGGCCGACGATGGCCTCGGGGCCCAGCCGCGCGACGTGCGTCTGGCCCTGGAGATCGTCGACGTCGGTGAAGAAGATGTCCCACGAGACCTGGCCGTGGATGCTCACCGGCTGCACCTTCTTCAGAATTCCGTCGCGCGTGCCCTTCAGCATAGGTCCTCTATTACGGCTCGCGGTCCCACCCGCACTCGCTCGTACTGCGGCGCTCGAAGACTCGCTCTCCTCGCGCGGGCCGCGGGCGCTGTTCCCCATTGTAGCGTCCGGCTTCAGCCGGACGCCGGTCGCCTTCCCCAGCACAGGATTCTCTTGAACGGAAAGAAGAACGGCCGTGCTGGGTCGAGCCGCGGCAGGAGCCGCGCTCGGTACGCCTCCATGAACGCCGGAAAGAGTTCGGCGGGAAGATGGCGTTCGTACTCCGTCAGCAGCGTACCTTTCATCCACTCGACGACGTCATCACGCGATTCGAGCACGTGCGGATAGATCACGAGGCGCACGTGTTGTTCGGCGAAGCCGCAGCGGTAGAGCAGCCGCGCATATGCTTCCGGTGTCAGCACGGGCTGTGGACGACGCCACCCGTCGAATCCGGCGGCGAATGGCGCCACGGTCGTGAGATCGTCGGCCACCGTGTGCGACGGATCGTCGTGGGACGCAGGCACTTGGAACACGAGCTGGCCGCCAGGCGCGAGCGCCGCCGCGAGTCGCTCGATGAGCGCCGCATGATCCTCGATCCAATGGAACGCTGCGTTCGAGAACACCACGTCGAACGTGTCGGCGCTCGAAAACTGACTGATGTCGCCCAGCGCGAACCGCAGCCCCGCGCGCTCGCCATCGCTCTTCGCGACCTCGAGCATGCGCGGTGACCTGTCGATGCCGATCGTCTCGCGAGCGTTCAGCTCGGCATGCAGCTCCCTCGTAAGGCGGCCAGTGCCGCAGCCAAGATCGACGATGCGCATCGATGGTGCCGGGCGAACGAGCGCGAGCAGATCGGCGAACGGTTGTTCGCGCTCTTTCCGAAATTTCTCGTATTGCGTCGGGCTCCACGTGTCCGTCACGATCTCCTCGCGTTCCGGCGCGGCGTCGCCGCCGACCGACTCCCCGAAGGGCAGACGATCTCGATCGCTCTCGATCGCGCGGCTCCCGGAGAAATTGTGCACGCTGACGCCGAGCAATCGAACGGGCCGGCGGCCCGCGTCCGTCTTTTCGAGCAGCCGCACGGCGCGGGCGACGACGTCCGACTCGTCGCGCGTCGGCGGCGCCGAATGGCTGCGCGTGATCGTCGTGAAATCGTTGTAGCGAACCTTGATCGTGACCGTCCGCGCGAGCAGCTGCCGCCGCGCGAGCCAGCTGACGGCGTGCGCCGCCATCTCGCGCGATCTCGGCGCGAATCGTGTCGAGATCGGTCAGATCCTCGGATACGTGTTCTCCGAGCCGGAGGACTTCGCTTCGCGGTTCGGCACGACCGGCCGATCGTCGATGCCGTTCGCGAGCTGCTGCAGCCAGTCGGCGAGGCTGCCGACCGTTTCGCGCAGCGCCTTCGGATCGACCGCGCGCACGTCGACGAGCCGCTCGATGCCGCGCGCGCGCAGCTTCTTCGCGGTCACCGGCCCGACGCCCCAGAGCGCGTCGACCGGCAGCTGCTGCAGGAACGGCTCGACGCGATCGGGGCTGATCACGGTGAGGCCGTCCGGCTTCTTCCAGCCCGAGGCGATCTTCGCGAGAAACTTGTTCGGCGCCACGCCGGCCGACGCCGTGAGGCCGGTGTCGGCGCGGATGCGCTCCTTCAGCTGTCTGCGCGACCGGCGTCGCGAGCGGTTCGCCCCACGCGTTCTCGGTGACGTCGAGGTACGCTTCGTCGAGCGACAGCGGCTCGACGAGCGGCGTGACTTCGCGAAAGATCGCGAAGACCGCGTTCGACGCCGCCTTGTACCGCGCGAAATCGGGCGGCACGATCACGAGCGACGGGCAGAGCCGGACCGCCGCGCCATCGACATCGCCGAGTGGACGCCGAACGCCCGCGCCTCGTAGCTCGCGGCTGCGACGACGCCGCGCCGGTTCGGGTCGTCCGCCGACGGCGAGCGGCTGGCCGCGGAGCGCGGGATTGTCGCGCTGCTCGACCGACGCGTAGAACGCGTCCATGTCGATGTGGAGAATGCGCCGCACCGAAGTACAATACACGTTTCCTATGCCTCAATTTATCTACACGATGAAGGGTCTCGGGAAGGTGCATCCTCCCGATACCAAAGTTCTCGAAGACATCTGGCTCTCGTTCTATTTCGGCGCGAAGATCGGCGTCCTCGGCTTGAACGGCGCGGGCAAGAGCTCGCTGCTGAAAATCATGGCCGGCGAGGACACGAGCTTCCTCGGCGAAGCGTTCCAGGCCGACGGCATCTCGGTCGGCTTTCTCCAGCAGGAGCCGCGGCTCGATCCGTCGAAGACCGTGCTCGGCAACGTCGAGGAAGGCGTGGCGCGCGACCAAGGCGCTGCTCGACGCGGTACGACGAGGTGAACGCGAAGCTCGGCGAAGATCTCTCGCCGGAAGAGATGGACAAGGTCCTCGACGAGCAGGCGCAAGCTCCAGGACAAGATCGACGCGTCGAACGCGTGGGATCTCGATTCGCAGCTCGAGCTCGCGATGGACGCGCTGCGGTTGCCGCCGCCCGACGCCGACGTGTCGACGCTCTCCGGCGGCGAGCGCCGCCGCGTCGCGCTGTGCCGGCTGCTGCTGCAATCGCCCGACCTGCTGCTGCTCGACGAGCCGACGAACCATCTCGACGCCGAATCGGTCGCGTGGCTCGAGCGCTTCCTCAAGGACTATGCCAGGCACCGTCGTCGCGGTCACGCACGATCGCTACTTCCTCGACAACGTCGCCGGCTGGATTCTCGAGCTCGATCGCGGCCACGGCATCCCGTGGGAGGGCAACTACTCCTCGTGGCTCGAGCAGAAGCAGGAGCGTCTCGCGCAGGAAGAGAAGGCCGAAACGCGTCGCCAGAAGACGCTCGAGCGCGAGCTCGAATGGATCCGCATGTCGCCGCGCGCGCGTCAGGCCAAGGGCAAGGCGCGCCTCAACGCGTACGAGGACCTGCTGCGCGAGGACACCGCGCAGAAGATCGAGACCGCCGAAATCTACATCGCGCCCGGCCCGCGCCTCGGCGACGTCGTCGTCGAAGCGCGCGAGCTCAAGAAGGGCTACGGCGACAACCTGCTGATCGACGATCTCGACTTCACGCTGCCGCGCGGCGGCATCGTCGGCGTCATCGGGCCGAACGGCGCCGGCAAGACGACGCTGTTCCGGATGATCACGGGACAGGAGAAGCCGGACGGCGGCACGCTGAAGATCGGCGAGACCGTGCAGATCGGCTACGTCGATCAGAGCCGCGACGCGCTCGACGCGAACAAGACGCGTCTGGGAGGAGATCTCCGGCGGGCTCGACGAGATCGAGCTCGGCAAGACGAAGGTCGCGTCGCGCGCCTACGTGTCGTGGTTCAACTTCAAGGGCGCGACGCAGCAGCGGAAGGTCGGGTCGCTCTCGGGCGGCGAGCGCAATCGCGTGCATCTGGCGAAGCTGCTGAAGAAGGGCAGCAACCTGCTGCTGCTCGACGAGCCGACCAACGATCTGGACGTCGACACGCTGCGCGCGCTCGAAGAGGCGCTGCTGAACTTCGCCGGCTGCGCCGTCGTCATCAGCCACGATCGCTGGTTCCTCGACCGCATCGCCACGCACATGCTCGCCTTCGAAGGCGACAGCGAGGTCGTCTGGTTCGAAGGCAACTACCAGGATTACGAGGCCGACCGGAAGCGCCGCCTCGGCGCCGCCGCCGATCAGCCGCACCGGATCAAGTACCGGAAACTGACGCGATAGAGCGGGACGGGCAGGAAGGGCAGGTGCGTCGGGGGAAGGCGCCTGCGGCCACGCGAGCCAGAGACCATGCGAAGCCGAGCGCAGTTGCGGTGAGGGGGCCACACCCGAGCGCGAGAGTACTAGCGGCTGCGAGCTCCCACGCGAGCGCGAGAGTCTACGCTCGAGCGCGAGGTCCGAGGCGAGCTGGGGTGCGGGGGCCACACCCGAGCGCGAGAGTCTACGCTCGAGCGCGAGGTCTGAGAGCGAGCTGGGGGTGGGGCCCCAGCGAGCGGGGTAAATAATGTGCCGAAATATCAAAACTCTTTTTAATTTCGATCCGCCGGCGACCGATGAGGAGATTCGCGCCGCGTCGCTGCAGTTCGTTCGGAAACTGAGCGGCTTTACCACGCCGTCGAAGGCGAACACGGCGGCGTTCGAGCGCGCGATCGACGAAACGTTCGTCGTGGCTCGGCGCCTGATCGACTCGCTGGAGACGACGGCGCGCGCCGCATAACCGCGAGGAAGTGGCGGCGCGGGCGAAAGCTCGCGCGGCGGAGCGGTTCAGCGCGCAAGGCGGCCGCAGTCGTCACTGTTTCTTGCGAAGCCGCTTGTACACGTCAGGCCAGAACTCATCCCACGCGTTTCCGCCAAGCCGTCCTGCCATGCCGAGAACGCTGCGGAAGATGGTCTGACGCGCAGTCGTGACGCTCGGCGGCAGCCACGCATTTTCGATCACGTTGTTGACGACGTTGCCTGCATAGCGACCCCAGGCCGGCGCGAGGTGGCCGTCGCGCCGCTGGGCGACGAACGCGGTCTTGATCGCGTAGCGCGCGCGTGGCCAGATGCCGCGCCGGCCGGAGGGCACGTATCGAGGATCCTCGCCCCAGATCGCACCGAGCCCCGCCTCGATCGAATTCGAGATCGCGACGTCCACTTCTCGCTCGCCGTAGCGCTTCTCGACGCCCGTCCATGTCCGACCCCATTCCGACGGCGTATTGAAGCCGGTCTGCCAGATCGTCGCGAGTGGTCCGACCACGAGAAGGCTGCGCGGTCCGACCGTGCCGTCCACAATCCAGTCCCTGCGATCCGGCTCGAGTGGGGGGGCTGTAGTTGAGCGCCGTCAAGGGCGGAGAAGCGGTCGGTTGACTGGGTGCGGTCGCCCGCTCGTCGTCAACGGGCGGCTGGCAAGTGACCGATATAGGAAATGAGAGCACGAGCGTGACAAAAACAGCGAGACGAGAGGCGCGGGACGGGTACACATCTGCGATTATCCGTTACTCTTAAGCGATTCCAGATGCGAAACCTCCAGGTTGGCGCAGCAATCCGCATGCTGCTGTGCTCGGCCGTGCTCAGCGCGATCGCTTCGTCGCCAGCCTCCGCGCAGACTCGCGGCGTCGTCGTCGATCAGACCGGATTGCCTCTGCCCGGCGCGCACATCGACGTGCGCCGAGGCGACCGGGTCGTCGGCACGCTCGATACCGGGCTCGACGGTGCGTTCACACTGCCCGAGACCGAGGCGAGCGACATCATCGATGTGTCGCTCGATGGTTTCGAAACCGCGCATGTAGCGCCTGCAGATGCGCAGCGCGTCGTGCTCGCGCTCGCGCGGGCCACGGCAACGACGGAAGTCGTCGCATCGGTGCTCACGTCGGCGGGCGCGTCGATGGAGCACCTCGGAAGCACGATGACGGCGCCGCTCGCGCAGCGTCTCCCGACGGCGCGACCGCGCATCCTCCAGTCGCTTCCGCTTCTTCCGGCCGTCGTCCGCGGCCGCGACGGACTGCTGCGCATCGGCGGCGCGCGGCCCCACGAATCGTCCCTGTGGATCGACGGCTTCGACGTCACGGATCCGGTCAGCGGCACGACCAATATCGATTTGCCGGTCGAGAGCGTGCGGGGAATGGCGGTCCTGCGCGAGCCGGTGTCGGCTGCGTTCGGCGACGTCCTCGGATCGGTCGCGTCGATCGAGACGACGCCAGGCGGCGACCAGTTCAAAGCCGGCGTTCAGGGGTTCATCCCGCGGCCGCGACTGAGCCGGCTCGGGCTCGGGCAGATCGAAGCCTTCTTTCCGCGCGCGTACGTCAGCGGCCACGTCGGCATCGCGCGGTACTTCGCGTCGACGGAATTCAATTTCGAGCGGGTGCCGGTGCCCGGCGTGACCGGATCGTCGGGCGTTCCGAATATCGGCACGACCGGCATCACATCGTTCGGTCGATTCGATCTCCAGCCGTCGACGCGCCACACCATCACGTTCGAAGGCCTGTTCGCGCCCGCCACGACAACGTCCTCGGGTCTGAGCACGTTGCGGCCCGAAGGGACCGTGCCGGATGTCGACGTGCGCGACGTGTTCGGCGGCCTGACCGACCGGCTGGTGTTGACCTCGCGCGATCTGCTCACGGTGCGAGTGGGAGCGGTGTCGCACCAAACCACGTTGGCTGCAACCGGCAGCGGCGACGCGATCCTGACGCCAGAGGGGTGGGAGCAGAACTGGTTTTCCAAAGTGGACGCGTCGGGCAAACGTGAGGTCGTGTCGGTCAGCTGGGAACGAGCCGGCGTGTCGTGGCTCGGCACGCACAGCATGTCGGCGAGCGGCAGCGTCCATCATCGGTCCATGCGCGCGCACGTTGATCGATCAGACGATTCGGATCAAAGACTCTGCCGGCCAGCTCGTCCGCCTCATCGAGTTCGGCAAGCGCCGGCGCCTTGAATCCGCAGCAGACGTACGCAGGCGCGGGCCTGCGCGACCTGTGGGACGTGAGCAAGCGCCTTCAGATCGACGCCGGGCTTCGGCTCGACGGCGGCGGAACGTCGGACGACCGTGGTCGCCGGCCCCCGCGTCGGAGTGCGCTACAGCCTCGACGCGGCGGGGCGCACCACGCTTCGCGGCAGCGTCGGGCGATACGTCGGGCGCGCGCCGCTCGCGCGCCGAGGCGTTCGCGCAGTTTCCGTCCCGCACCGATACGACATTCGACCCGACGACCGGTTCGGTGATGCGGAGCGTCATGTACCGGCCGACGATTGCTGCCGCTTCCGCTGCCGCGCGCCGACGCCGTCGCGCTCGAGGTGGAGCATCGCCTCACGCCGACGCTCGAGTTGCAGGCGGCGATCCGGCAGCGATTCGGATCGAAGCTGCCGACCGTCGACGTGCCGGCGGACGGCGGCGCTGCGCGGCGCTCGAAGGGCACGGGCGAGAGCCACTACCGCGAGCTGCAGCTGTCGGTGCGCAAGACCTGGCTGAACGATTCGCAGATATTCGTCAGCTACGTGCGGTCGTCGTCCGTCGGCGACGTGAACGACTTCGGATCGCTCTTCACGAACTTCGATGCGCCGCTCCTCGAGCCTGGCGGCCGCGCGCCGATCGCCGCCGACGTGCCGCATCGGCTTCGCGGCTGGGCGACCTTCTCGCTGCCGCATGCGCGCGGTCGTGTCGCCGGCTGTCGAATGGCGGACCGGCTTTCCGTATTCCGCCCAGGATGTCTTTCAGCACTACGCCGGCGCGCCGAACAGCCAGCGGTTTCCGACCTATTTCTCTGCGGACGTGACGGCGTTCAAGACGTTCGATCTGTTCGGCCGGAAGATGGATCTCGGCATGCAGTTCTTCAACATCACGAGCCATTTCAACCCGCGCGACGTGATCTCGGTCGTGGACTCGCCGCAATATCAGGAATTCAGCGAACAGCTTCGGCGTGACGCTTGCCGGCTACATGCAAGTGCGCTGGTGACATCCGCAGGCCGGGCGATCGCAGGATCGGCGCTCCCATCTGCTCGAGGCACTCGGCGAAGTTCGGATTGAAGAGCGCGCCCGGCCGCCGCTCGCGAAGGCGGGCGACCGCCTGCGGTGCCGCTCATGCCGAGCTCGACGAGGATGAGGCCGGCGACGAGCGCCGATCGGTTGTAGCCCATGCCGCAGTGCGAGAGCACCACGTGGCCGTCGCGAATGAGCGACGCCGCCATCACGGCAATCGCGCGCAGCTTGGTCAGCGTGGGCAGCCGCTGATCGTCGTCTTCAATCGGGAAATACACGTACAGAGCAGCGTTCGCATGCCGTCGGCACACCCGCATCGAGACCGCCCTCCAGATCGATGACGACATCGATGCGGCATGCGTCGAGGTCCTCCCAGCGTTCGATCGCGGGCGAAATGAAGAGACGGCCGTCGTCGTCTACTTGAAAGAGCTCCATGTGTCGCTAAGGCAGCGGCCAGATCGTGAAATCGCGGAACGCGCGCCGCACGATTGCGCCGTGCATGCGCGCGCAGCCCGTCCTGCAGCTCGAGCAGCTGCGCGCGTCCGAGCTCGAGCGCGTGTTCGTCGGGTTGCGACGTCGTCCCTTCCGGATAATCGCGGTAAGGCGTGCGCATGTTCTCGATGTGCGCGCCGAGCACGTGCGTGATCGATCTTGTCGCGCGAGAAATCGACGAGGCGGTCGACGCTCGCGATGAACGCGGGTGCGTCTCTGACGTACAGGCGGCCCGGATACAGCGTATCGCCGGTCAGCAGAATCCCGTGCGGCGATCGTAAATCGCGATCGACGCGCGCTCGTGTCCAGGAATCGGAATGATGTCGAGCATGCGCTCGCCGAGATCGTACGTGCCCGCGCCAGCCGGCCAGTCGCGCAGGCGCGAAGAACCGCTGGACGTCCTCCGGCGTTCCCGGAACCACCGTGGTCTGCGGCGCCGCAGCGAGCGCGGTGTCGCCCGCCGTGTGGTCGCCGTGGCCGTGCGAATGAGCGACGATGAGCGGCAGCGTGCGGCCGCCGTGCGCGGCCGACCAACGGCGACGTGCGTCGGCGATGGCCGCCGCGACGTCGGCGCCTTTCGCGCCGGAGTCGACGAGCAGCGCGCGGTCTCGTCCGAAGAGCAGGTAGAGGAACGGCTTCTCGAAATTCGTGCAGCCCGACTGGCGGAGGATGAAGAAGTCCTTGTTGTATTCGTGCGTCTGGAAATCGGCCTCCGGGCAATGCGCTCCCGTCGGCCAGCTGGCCGGCAATGTCCCGGTCTCGATGGCCGGCGCGTCTGTCGGCTGAAACGCGGCACCTGCGAGGACGGCGAGACGATGACAAGCGCGATCAACGGCAGCACGCGCTTACGCCACTTTGGTCCGGAAGTACTCGATCGTCTTGACGAGCCCTTCCTGCGAGCTGGACCTTCGGCTCCCAGTGCAGCAGCGTCTGCGCGCGCGTGATGTCGGGCCGGCGCTGTTTCGGGTCGTCGGTCGGCAGCGGCTTGTAGATCATCTTGCTCTTCGATCCGGTCATGCGGATGATCGTTTCGGCAATCTCCTTGATCGTCATCTCGTGCGGATTGCCGATGTTCACCGGATCGTTCTCGGACGAGAGCATCAGGCGGATGATGCCGTCGACGAGATCCGTGATGTAGCGTGAAGCTGCGCGTCTGCGAGCCGTCGCCGAACACCGTGACGTCCTCGTTGCGCAGCGCCTGCGACATGAACGCCGGCACGACGCGGCCGTCGTTCAGGCGCATCCGCGGACCGTAGGTGTTGAAGATGCGGACGATCTTCGTGTCGACCCCGTGATACCGGTGATACGCCATCGTCATCGCTTCGGCGAAGCGCTTGGCTTCGTCGTACACGCCGCGCGGACCGACCGGATTCACGTTGCCCCAGTATGTTTCCTTCTGCGGGTGCTCGAGCGGATCGCCGTACACCTCGGACGTCGACGCGATCACGAACCGCGCGCCCTTCGCCTTCGCGAGGCCGAGCGCCTTGTGCGTGCCGAGCGCGCCGACCTTCAGCGTCGGAATCGGCAGCTCGAGGTAGTCGATCGGGCTGGCGGGGCTCGCCCAGTGGAGCACGAAATCGACCGGCCCGTCGATGTAGATGTAGTTCGTGACGTCGTGCTTGATGAACTGAAAGTCGCGGTTCACCAGGTGCGCGATGTTCGCGGTGTCGCCGGTGAGCAGGTTGTCGATGCCGATGACCGAGTAATCGCGATCGAGCAGCGTTTCGGCGAGATGCGAACCGATGAATCCGGCCGCGCCGGTGATGACAACGCGTTTCTTCATACTGGCCACAGTCTACAGGCGGCGGCGCGCGTCGCCAAACGCGCGTCCACTGCGCGGCGATCGCGCTCAGTACGCGTGCTTGTGGAAGAAGCCCTTGACGACCGTGAGCCACATGATCTTGAGGTCGAGCTTCACCGACCAGTTCTCGATGTAGTACAGGTCGTACTCGATTCTCTTCTCGAGCGGCGTGTTGCCGCGCCACCCGTTCACCTGCGCCCAGCCGGTGAGGCCGGCCTTCACCTTGTGGCGGAGCATGTACTGCGGAATGCGGTGCTTGAACTGCTCGACGAAGTGCGGCCGCTCGGGCCGCGGCCCGACGATCGACATGTCGCCGCGGAGCACGTTCCAGAGCTGCGGCATCTCGTCGAGGTTCGACTTGCGCAGGAACTTGCCCGAGCGGCGTCACGCGCGGGTCGTCCTCACGCGCCCACACCGGGCCGGTGTCGCGCTCGGCGTCGTGGAACATCGAGCGGAACTTGACGATCGTGAACGACTTGCCGTCGAGGCCCATCCGTTCCTGCCGGTAGAACACTCTGCCCGCGCGACGTCGCCCTGCACGAGGATCGCGATGATCAGCAGCGGCAGCGACAGCACGGCGAGCGCAGCCGCCGAAATGGCGATGTCGAGCGCCCGCTTGATGGCGCTGTTGAGCCCCTGCAGCGGCACGTCGTTGATGTTGATGACCGGCACGCCGTCGAGATCCTCGAGGCGCGCGCGCAGCGCGATCACCTGCAGCAGGTCGGGCACGACCTTGACGTCGACCATCTCGCGGCTCGTGCTCTCGATGCAGCTCGAGCATCTGCACGTGCTGTTCGGGCGGGAGCGCGACGTAGAGATGGTCGATCGTTTCGCGCGCCGCGATCTCCGGCGCTTCGTCGATCGTGCCGAGAAGCGGCAGCCCGCGGTAGCCGAGATGATCGCCCGGCGCCTTGTCGTCGACGAAGCCGACGATCTGGTAGCCGAGCTCGCGATGTTCGAGAATCTTGTCGGCGACGAGCCGTCCGAGCTCGCCGGATCCGGCGATGAGGATGCGCTTCAGGCCGATGCCCGCGCGCCAGCGTCGCTCGAGCACCTCGCGCACGAGCTCGCGCGACGAGAACGTCAGCGCGACGTTCAGCACGAGGAAGATGCCCCAGGCAGCCTGCGAGACTTCGAGCGCGCCGCGCGTTCGCGTCGCCGTGGGCGCGAAATACGTCTGCACGTACAACGTCGCGACGATGCCGAACACGACCGCGAGGATGCTGCCGACGAACACGGCGAAGAAATCGTCGACGCGCGAACGTCCGCGCCGCAGGCGATACAGCCCCTGCAGGTGGAAGCCGAGCGGCACGAGCGACGGCGACAAACGGCAGCACGTTGACGTATTGCCGGAGCGGCGGCACGCCCTTCGTAATCGGGATGAGGACGGCGAGTGCCGTGTGGAACCGGAGTGCGTACGCGAGGATGAACGCCGTGACCGCCGAGGAGCGCGTCCGAGAGGATATGAAACGCGACGAGCAGCCGATTGTGCCGGTTTACCACGCCGCCGGCTCCGCAACGAGCGCCGCCATCTGATCGCCGAACCGCGCGCGGCCGAACTGCTCGGCATGACGCCGAATCGCCGCGGAATCGAATCGTCGTCCGACCACCGTGCCGATCGCGTCGGCGAACGCGTCGGCCGTCGGCTCGTCGACGAGCAGTCCCGTTTCGTTTGGGATGACCGTTTCAGTGGCGCCGCCGCGCGCGAGCGCGACGACAGGCCGCCCGCAGGCCTGCGCCTCGACCGGGACGATGCCGAAGTCCTCTTCGCCCGGGAGCAGCACAACGGCGGCGCGCTGGTAGAGGTTGCGGATGTCTGTATCCGAGAGTCGGCCGAGGAACTGGGCGGAATCGTCGGCAAGGCGTTCGAGCGCGCGGCGCTCGGGCCCGTCGCCGACGATTTTCAGCGGCACGCGCGCCTTGCGACACGCGTCGATGGCGATATCCACGCGCTTGTACGGCACGAGGGCGGAGACGATAAGCGCGAACGGCTCGGGGTCGACGGCAGCAAGCTGGAAAAAATCAGTGTCGACGGGCGGATACACCACGGTCGCCTCGCGATTATAGTATCGGCCGATCCGCCCGGCAACATAGTGTGAGATAGCGACATAGCGGTCCACTCGCCCGGCCGTGTCGCGGTCCCAACGCGCCAGCCGCGCCATCACCCGCCGCATCACCGCATGGCCGGCCTGCCCGATGCGCTCGCGTCCGAAATATGCGTCGAACTGGTCCCACGCGTACCGCATCGGCGTCAGGCAGTAGCACACGTGTCGCGCGCGCCCGGGCCGCACGATCGATTTCACGCAGCAGTGGCTCGTGCTGAGGACGACGTCGAATCGATCGAAATCGAACTGCTCGACGGCCGTCGGGAAAAGCGGCAGGTAGTGGCGGTAATAGCGGCGGACGAACGGCAGGTGCTGAAGAAATGTCGTGTGCGGCCGCAGCCGCTCAATCGTGGGCGACACGCTTCCCCGGATGTGGAGCAGCGTGAAGAGCTCGGCGTCCGGGAAACGTTCGCATAGCACTTCGAGCGCCTTCTCGCCGCCGCGCATCCCGGTGAGCCAGTCGTGAACGAGCGCGATCTTCACTCGCCGACCTGCGTGTAGATCTCGTGGATCCGGCGGACCGACTGCTCCCACGAGAATTGGCGGGCGCGAGCGATCCCTTTTCGCCGAAGGTCGCGACGCAGCGTCTCGTCCGTGAGGACGCGGCAGATGCCATCGGCGATTGCGGCCGGGTCGTACGGATCGACGAGCACGGCCGCGTCACCGGCCACCTCGGGCAGCGACGACACGATTCGACGTGACGACCGGCGTTCCGCTCGCCATCGCTTCGAGCGGCGGCAAGCCGAAGCCTTCGTAGAGCGACGGGAAGACGAAGACGCCGGCCAGGCGATACATCACCGCCAGCGTCTCCTCGGGCAGGTAGCCGAGGAAGCGGACGTGCTTGTGGAGTTGATGCTGATGCACCGCGCGCCGCAGCGCCGCGTATTTCGATATCTCGTCGCCGATCAGCACGAGCTTCAGGTGATCGAGTCCGCGCTTGCGCACGAGGTCGAACGCATCGATCAGCCGTTCGAGGTTCTTGTGCGGCTTCACGTTCCCGGCGTAAAGCACGAACTCGTCGTGAAGCTGGTAGCGCTCGCTCACCCGAACGACATCCTCTTCGCGCGGCTCGACGGCGAATCGATCGTCGTAGGCGTTCGGAATCACCGCAATCTTGTCCGGATCGATCTCCAGGAATCTGAGCAGGTCGCGCTTCGACGATTCCGACACGGTCATGACGCGTGTGGCGCGCCTCGACGCCAGCTTCATCGAGGTGCGCGCATACCGGAGCGCGAAACGGTTGGGAAGGTACTGCGGAAACATCAGATGAATGCAGTCGTGGATGGTCACGACCGACCGGCAGCGGACGAGCGGCGGCAGCACGTAGTGCGGCGCGTGAAACAGCGTGACGCCCTGGCGCTTCAGCGCGAGCGGAATCCGCAGCTGCTCGGCGACCGAATAGTTTCCTGCGGCCTCGGGAACCGGCCGGAAATTCTCGCCGAGCGACGCCAACACCTGCTCGTCGGCGCTGCGGCACAACAGCACGTACTCGGTGTTCCGATCCAGCCGCGCGAGCTGCCGGAGCAGGTTGCGGATGTAGGTGCCGATGCCGAAGTCGTGGAGCTTGCGGGCGTCTATGCCGATCCGCACCGTTGGATCATACCTGAGCGGTGCGCGGCGGCTTTGCTGAGGGTCGCGTCCCTAGCGGCTCCAGCCGGCATAATCCAGGCGGCCGCGACGCAGCGCTTCGCGCCGCGCACCCGGGTACACGTCCGCCCGCCGCGCGGCTTCGTCCGCCGCGACAACAGCGGCGTGGATGCTCTCCGCCGAACGGCGAATTTCCGCGAGATAGTTTGTGCAGTTTGACGCGATGGCGCCGTCCATCGCGTGAGGCTGCCACAGCGCAAACCATTCGTGGTCGAAGCTGCCGTTGATGCGGCCGTCGTAACACGACTGCGTGAAGCTGCGCCATGGTCCATCGAGCGCATCAGCCTGCCGTGCGAGCTGCGCGACGATCGCCGTGAACCTCTGTGTGGCCCGCTCGCGGTTCGCGTCCACATCGTTCGATCCCGTCGCCGACATCGCGTCGTTGAATGACGAGATCGGCGTCGCCGAGCCTCGAGGCGGACGTCGGCCTTGCAGCAGATCGACGGCATGATCGATCGCGATCGCGAACGACAGCCCCTGCGCCACCGCCGATCGCACACCCATCGTCGTGATGCCGATCACCTTGCCCGATCGATCCACGAGCGGTCCGCCGCTGTTTCCCGGATTGATCGCGGCATCGGTCTGCACGATCGTCACCTCGCCGACCTGCCTCAGCGCGCTGACGATGCCGCGCGTGACGGTATTCTGAAGACCGAGCGGAGAGCCGAGCGCGATCACCTCCTGCCCGGGGCGCGCTCGAAGACCGGAGCCGAGCACGACGGTCGGCTGGTCCGCAGCCGCTTCGACGCGCAGGACGGCGATGTCCCATTCGGGCGTCGTGCTCTCGACTCGGGCAGAAAGCGTCCGCCCGTTTGCGCGCCGGACGGTCACAGACAAGTTGTTCGTGACGACGTGAACGTTCGTCAGGATCGTGTCGGGCCGCACGAAGAAACCAGTGCCTGACCCAGTCGGCGTCTCCACGCGCACGACGGCCGGCATCACGCGCGCGATGATGTCCTCGAGCGAGGCCGCGTCGTTCTCCAGCCGCAGCGCCGCCAGGCGTTTTCCTTCTTCCGCGGCAGCCGCAACGCGTTCGGCCGCGGAGAGAACCGGCGGTTCAGGAGGCTCGACCGGTTGCGGCAGAGTGACGGCCGGCGCGAGAACTATCTTCGGCAGCGGTGCGACAGCGGGCGTCGTCGGCCGTGGGGGTCGAGTGTTCATCCGCGCGAATCCGAACGCTCCTCCTGCAACGGCCGCGACGAGGCTGGCAACGGCCAAATGTCTGAACGTTTGACGTCCGGACGCCGCCACTTCGGGGTCCTGGAATCGAGGCGATTTGGAAGCTGCGGCCCTAACGTGTCCGCACCGGCAGCCATTCAGCTTTCGCGGCACCCGACGGCCGCATCCCGGGCACACCCAGCTCACGGCGGGCGACTCCGTCTCGCTCATGACAGGAATATCGGGCGTTCGGGTGCCGGGGGTGAGCGATTCCGGCTACGAGCGTCGCAGCCTCAGATACAGCCTCAGAAGGGGCACCCAGGCCGGGTGATGTTTCTTATAAAAGGCGATCCGGCTGCGGCGGTACGCGGCGGCCGTTGCCGCGGGGGCTGACCCGGCGGAGCGTCCGCGCAGGTGCACGATCTCGACGTCGGGCGTGAACAGAATTTTGCGGCCGCGCGCGCGAATGGAGGCGCAGAAGTCGACGTCTTCCGTGTACATGAAGAACCGCTCGTCCAGCAACCCGACCGCCTCCGCGTCGGCACGGCGAACGAGCAGACACGCGCCGCTGACCCAGTCCGGGAACTGCTCGCGCCGCGTCAGCTCGTCGACCGCCGGCGATTGACGAAGGCGCTTCTGCCGAAACTCGGCGAACGGGCCAATCATGCGGCCGAACGACAGCTCGGCACGACCGCCGGCATCCACGAGCCGTGGGCCGACGACCGCGACTTCGGGGCGCGCCTCGAGAATCTGGAGCAGGTGATCGATCGCTCCGGCCGGGACGATCGTGTCGTTGTTGAGCAGCAGCAACGTATCGCCGCGCGAAGCGCGGATGCCGACATTGTTCGCGCCCGCGAAGCCGATGTTCGCCCGGTTCTCGATCACGCGGACATCGGGCCAGCGTGCAACGGTTGCGAGGCCGCCATCCGACGACCCATTGTCGACGACGATGATCTCGTGCGCGGCGCGGATCGCGCCGGCATGGAGCGACTCGAGACAGCGCTCGAGATCCGCCCGGGCGTTGTAGTTGACGATGACGATTGAGACGGCGACCGCGCCGGTCTGCGCCGTACTGTTGGCCGTCACGTTGATGCCGATGCAGCCGCATGTTCGAGCACCGCGAGCGTGTGCCGCGCCGCGCGCTCCCAGTCGTAGCGAGCCAGCGCCGCGGGCGCTTCGGCCAGAATCGTCGCTCGCGTCGATTCGTCGAAGAGCGCGAGCTCCAGCGCCCGCGTCGTCGCGGCGATGTCGCCACGCGGCACGTAGAGCGCCGCCCGGCCGAGCGTTTCCCGTGCCACCGGTGTATCCATGACAACAGGTGGAATTCCCGCGGCCAGCGCTTCGAGTGGAGTAGTGCCAAGCCCTTCGTACTCGGATAGAAAGGCGAACGCGCTCGCCTTTGCGTACAACTTGCTCAGCTGTTCCTGGACGAGATACGGGTAGTGGCGCGCGCGGCCGTTCAGGCCGTCGATTTCGATCGCACGGGCAATGTCCTCTCGCGGAAACGTCCGGTTCGGACCGACGATGTCGAGCTGCGCGGTCGGGTGCCGGCGGACAAGCGCAACGACCGCGCGGATCAGATCGGGGACATGCCTCCGGTTGAAGATTGCTCCGACGTACAGGATGCGCGGTTCGGCGCGATCCACTGGCGTCACTTCCGGCGGGTCGATCCCCTGCGGGATCACATGCACCCGTTCGGGCGGCAATCGGAGATACGTCAGGATCTCGCGCTTCGAAAACTCGGAAACCGTGACGACAGCGCGGGCGCGCTTCGCGGCGTGCCGGGTAATCAGGCGGCGGCGTGCGCCCTCGCGCATCGAAAACCATTCTGGATGCGCGATGTACGACAGGTCGTGGATCGTGACCACTGTTGGCACCGCCAGCCGAATCGGCGCAGTGTATGCCGGTGCGAAAAACAGATCGAGATGATCCCTCGCGGCGATGGGCGGCAGCCGAACCTGCTCCCACCAGGTCCCGGGAGTCCCGTTGATGATCCGCGTGCGAAAGCGGTAGGTGTCGAGCGCGATCGCAATCGTCTCTGTCGCGTAGAGGACGAACTCGTGGCCGCGTGCGTTTCCTTCCCGCGACCATTCACGCAGCAGGCCAGCCAGGTAGCGGCCGACACCGGTCGGCTGTCCGCCCAACTCCCGCGCGTCTATACCGATCCGCATCGTCGTCGATGATCGATCGCCTGCTCGTAGGCTTCAAAGACCCGTTGTGCGGTCGCGTCCCAGCTGAACCTGGCGGAGCGCTGGATGCCCTTCGACACCGCGGCCGCGGCGAGGTTGTCGTCCGACAGCATGCGCCAGATCGCGGACGCCAAATCATCGGGCCTGTCCGGGTCGACGAGCAGTCCTGCGTCGCCGAGCACCTCGGGCAAGAGCGCCACGATTGGCGGCAACTACCGGCACGCCGACGAGTCATCGCTTCGAGAACCGGGATGCCGAATCCCTCCTCGAACGAGGGCTGCACGAGCAGTCGCGCGCCTTCGTACAGCGCCTGCCGCTTCGCCGGATCGACGTAGCCGATATGTCGCACGCGTCCGTCGAGCGGCGCCCGTGCCAGACGATCGAGCCAGGGCTGCGATTCGTCGGCGTGCTCTTTCCGGCGAGCACCAGCTCCGGAATCGCGTGTGTCCGCCGGCGTGCGAGCCATCAGCTGCTCCTACGCGTCGAGCAGCCCGCCGACATTCTTTCGTGGCTCGAGCGTGCCGAAGAAGAGGACATACCCATCGTTTGGGCGCCACGGTTCGCGGCGTCCAGCTGGCGCGCCGGGGGCGCAGACCGCGATCTTCGTCTGCCGGCACTTCGAGCTGCCGCTCGACTTCGCGGCGGTGAAGCGCGGAGGTGACGACGATCACGGTCCGCGCGGTGAGCATGTCCCCGAGCGAGCGCCGGGTAGTCGCGGCGGATCTCGGCGCGTGTGCGCTCCGGATGCGCCAGAAAATTCAAGTCGTGGATGGTCACGACCTGCGCAGCGCGTCGCGCCGGCATCAGCAGAGGATGCAGCGAATGCGTGACGTCGAAGTGCCGTCGCATACAGCGTCTCGACCGGCGGCCATTCGAGACGATGCCACGCGAAATTGAGGACGACAGCCGGGGACGCGGCGATCGATCGGCTGTCGCGCGAGGCCAGCGGCGCCGGCAGTGTCAGCCGATCCTTCCACGAGCTCGAGAACAACGTCAGGTCGAGCGCGTCGCGCCGGTTCCGTCCCGCGAGCTTTGCCGGAGCAGCGCGCGCGACGAGCTCGTGCGCGTATTCGCCGACGCCGCTCCGCTCGCGGAGCGCCGGACGATAGTCGATGAGGACGCGCACTTGTTTAAGTCTTTCCGACTCAGTATCTTATTGTGAAATGAAAATCGCCGTCGTCGGAACCGGATACGTCGGTCTCGTGCGTCGGCGCGTGTCTGTCGGAGAACGGCAACGACGTCATTTGCGTCGATAAGGACGAGGCGAAAGATTCCGACGCTCGAGAGCCGGCAAGATGCCGATTTACGAGCCGGGCCTCGAGGAGATGGTCCGCCGCAACCACGCGGAGGATCGGTTGATCTTCACGACCGACCTGCCGAGCGCCGTCCGCGCCTCCGACATCGTCTTCATCGCCGTCGGCACCCCGCAAGGCGAGGACGGGTCGGCCGATCTGCAGCATGTGCTCGCCGTGGCGCGCGACATCGGCCGGGCGATGAACAAGTACACCGTCGTCGTCGACAAGAGCACCGTGCCGGTCGGCACGGCGCAGAAGGTGCGCGCAGACGATTGCGCAGAGACACGAGCCACCCGTTCAGCGTCGTCAGCAACCCGGAGTTCCTCAAGCAGGGCGCGGCGATCGAGGACTTCATGAAGCCCGACCGCGTCGTCATCGGCGCCGACGATGAGCGACGCGCGGCGCGACGCTGATGCGCGAGCTCTACGGACCGTTCACGCGCACCGGCGCGCCGATCATGATGATGGACACGGCCAGCGCCGAGCTCTGCAAGTACGCCGCGAACTCGATGCTGGCGACGCGCATTTCGTTCATGAACGAGATCGCAAACGTGTGCGAGCTCGTCGGCGCCGATGTCGACCAGGTCCGGCAGGCGATCGGCTCCGACGCGCGCATCGGCACGTCGTTCCTGTTTCCCGGCGTCGGCTACGGCGGCAGCTGTTTTCCGAAAGACGTCAAGGCGATGCTCAAGTCGGCGGCCGACAAGCGGCTACGACTTCAAGATTCTCGACGCGGTCGAGGCGGTGAACAACGCGGCAGAAAGCGCGGCTGCGTCGACAAGATGCTGGCACACTTCGGCGAGCTTGAAGGGCACGCACGATCGCGCTGTGGGGGCTGGCGTTCAAGCCGCGGACCGACGACATGCGCGAGGCGCCGGCGATCTACGATCATCGAGGGCCTGCTGCGCGCGGGCGCCAAGGTCACGGCGTACGATCCGGAAGCGCACGGACGACCGCGCGCGTATCTTCGGACGACCGTATCGCGCTCTGCGACAAGAGCTACGACGCGCTCGCCGGCGCCGACGCGCTGGCGATCGTGACGGAGTGGAACGAGTTCCGCGAGCCGGACTTCGACGAAGATGCGCCAGCTGCTGCGCGCGCCCGTCGTCTTCGACGGCCGCAACATCTACTCGCCCGAGCAGATGCAGGCGCTCGGCTTCACGTATTTCTCCATTGGCCGCTAACGGACGCGCCGTCCTCGTCACCGGCGGCGCCGGCTACATCGGCAGCCACGCCGCAAAGGCGCTGCACACGGCCGGCTACCACGTCGTCGTCTACGACAACTTCGTCGCCGGCCACCGCGGAGGCCGTGAAGTACGGCGACCTCGTCGAAGGCGACATCACCGACGTCGACGCCGTCCGCGCGCGCGCTCAAACGCCACGACATCTCCGCCGTGATGCACTTCGCGGCGTTCCTCGACGTCGGCGAGTCGGTTCGCGAGCCGATCGCGTTACTACCGCAACAACGTCGGCGGTGCGCTGAGCGTGCTCGAAGCGATGGCCGCCGAGTCGGTCGGCTCGTTCGTGTTCTCGTCGACGTGCGCGACGTACGGCGAGCCGATCGAGACGCCGATCGCGGAGACGCACCCGCAGAAGCCGATCAACAGCTACGGCGAGACCAAGCTCGCGGTCGAGCGGGCGCTGCCGCATTTCGAGCGCGCGTACGGCATTCATGCCGATCGCGCTCCGCTACTTCAACGCAGCGGGCGCCGATCCGGACGGCGAGATCGGCGAGGATCATTCGCCGGAGATTCATCTGATTCCGCGCGCGATCGAAGCGGCGACCGGCGGCGCCCGGCCTGCAGGTGTTCGGCGACGATTACCCGACGCCAGACGGCACCTGCCTGCGCGACTATATCCACGTGACGGATCTCGCGGACGCGCACGTGCGCGCGCTCGCAGACGATCGCCGAAACGAAGCGCGTCCGGCGCGTACAACCTCGGCACGGGACATCCGCACTCGGTGCGCGAGGTGATCGAGATGGTCGGGAAGGTCGACGGGCCGGGCCGTGCCGTGGACGCTCGGTCCGCGGCGCCCGGGCGATCCAGCGGTGCTGTACGCCGCTCCGCAGAAGGCGAACAACGAGCTGCACTGGAAGCCGCGCTTCGCCGGGCTCGACGCGATCGTGAAGACTGCGTGGGACTGGCACCGGACGCACCCGCGCGGATACGAGGAACAGTAACGCGTGTCCGGGCCCGCGCCGCTTCCGCGGCTGTTCAGCTACACCCGACCGCATCGCGCGCGGCTCTGGTGGGCGTTTGCGGGATGATCCTCTATGCGGCCGGCACGGCGGGGCTGGCCGCTCTCGTCAAACCGATCCTGAACGAAACCCTTCCGAAGCAGCAGCAGCTCTCGCTTCATCATCGCGGCGATCATCGGCGCCAACGTGTTGAAAGGCGTCGGCTCGTACGTGTCGTCGTACCTGATGGCCGACGTCGGGCAGCGTGTCGTGATGGACGCTGCGCAATGAGCTCTTCCACCACATCCTCGGGCAGTCGGCCGAGCTTCTTCGCCCAGCGGACGAGCGGGCAGCTGCTGTCGCGCATCAACAACGACGTCGGGCAGGTGCAGCAGGCGGTTTCCGAAACCGCCGGCGATTTCGCGCGCGAAACGCTCACGGTCGTCGGCCTCGTCGCGCTGATGTTCTACTTCGACGCGAGGCTGACGCTCGTCTGCATGACCGGCGCGCCGCTCGTCGTCTATCCGCTGATCCGGCTCGGGCAGCGTGTGCGGCGGACGACCCGCCGCAGCCAGGAGGCGCTGGAGCACATCTCGCACATTACCGCCGAAGCCTTCACCGGGCACCGCATCGTCAAGGCCTTCGGCACCGAAGCAGTTCGAGGCCGACAGATTCAATCGCGCCGGAATGCACCTGTTTCGGACGAACATGAAGGTGACCGCCTCGCTGTCGAGCCTTCCGCCGCTGATGGAGCTCGTCGGCGGTCTCGGCATGGCCGCGGCGCTCTGGTACGGCAGCTCGCAGATTGCGGCGGGACGGCTGGACGATCGGCAAGTTCGTGTCGTTCTTCGCGGCGGTCTTCATGATGTACAGGCCCGGCGAAGAAGCTCAGTCGCGTGAACGCGAACCTGCAGCAGGCGATTGCGGCGTCCGAGCGCATCTTCGAAATGCTCGACACGGACACGGAAGTGAAAGAGCAGCCGAACGCCGTCGAGCTCGCGCCGTTCAAGCGCGTCATCGAATTTCGCGACGTGGTGTTCGGCTACGACGATGGGCACGGTCGCATCCTTCGCGGAACGTGACGTTCTCGGTCGAGCGCCGGGCAGATGGTGGCGATCGTCGGCCGCAGCGGCGCGGGCAAGACGACGCTCGTCAACCTGCTGCCGAGGTTCTACGATGTGAGCTCCGGCGCGTGCTGATCGACGGCGTCGACATTCGCGGCGTCACGCTCGCGTCGCTGCGCAAGCAGATCGGCATCGTGACGCAGGAAACGGTGCTGTTCGACGACACGATTGCGAACAACATCGCCTACGGGTCGCCGTCCGCCAGCCGCGGGCGAAATCGAAGCGGCTGCGCGGGCGGCGAACGCGTACGATTTCATCATGGCGCGCTCGATGCCGGACGGCTTCGAGACGATGATCGGCGAGCGCGGGCAGCGGCTGTCCGGAGGCCAGCGGCAGCGGCTCGCGATTGCGCGCGCGCTTTTGAAGAACGCGCCGATTCTCGATTCTGGACGAGGCGACCTCGGCGCTCGACACCGAATCGGAGCTGCTCGTCCAGGCGGCGCTCGCGAACCTGATGCTGAACCGGACGTCGTTTGTCATCGCGCACCGGCTGTCGACGATTCGACGCGCCGATGCGATCATCGTGCTCGAACGAGGCCGCGTCATCGAGGTCGGCCGCCACGACGAGCTTCTCGCGCGGCCGTCCGGCACGTACGCCACGCTGTATCAGCTGCAGCTGCTCGAGGGACGCAAAGGCGAACGCCGCGTCGAGGCGTCATGATCAAATCGATGACGGGGTTCGCGTCGGTGAACCGCGAAGACGATCGCGCGACGATCACCGTCACGATCCGGGCGCTCAATCATCGCTACCTCGATCTGCAGCTCCGGATTCCGCAGTCGCTTGCCGCGATCGAGTCCGACGTGCGCGCGCTTGTCGGCAAGCGCGTCGCCCGCGGTCGTGTCGAGCTGAGCCTCTCGCTTCAGCTCCGCCACGCGCCGAGCGTCGAAGTGGAGTTCAACGAGGAGTTCGGCCGCGCGCTCGAGACCGCGCTCGACCTCGCCCGCGCACGCGGTCTCGTCGCCGGCGCGCTGACGCCCGGCGACCTGCTCCGGTTGCCGCAGGCGCTCACGATTCGCGAGCGGCAGACCGAATCCGACGATGCGTTCGAGGCGGAGATCGCCGAGCGGGCGCGCGAGACGGTCGACCAGGCGCTCGTCGATCTCGACGTCGATGCGCGGCCGTGAAGGCGACCACGTGCGCGCCGACCTCGACCAGCGGCGGCTGTTCGTCGCGGATCTCGTCGAGCGGATCGCGAAGGCAGCCGACGACGGCCGTGCGGCGATGGAAGAGCGGCTGCGCGAGCGGGTCCGCGAGCTGCGGACCGAGCTGCAGGCCGACGAAACGGCGGTTGCGCAGGAGATCGTCAGGATCGCCGCGCGCTCCGACATCAGCGAGGAGGTCACGCGGTTCCGCGGGCATGTCGCGCACTGGGCGACGCTCGCCGACAGCGCGGAGCCGTGCGGCCGGAAGCTCGATTTCCTGCTTCAGGAGATGAACCGGGAGGTGAACACGATGGGGTCGAAGGCCGACGGCCTGCGCGTCTCGGAGCTCATCATCTCGGCGAAGGCGGAGCTCGAGAAAATGCGCGAGCAGGTGCAGAATGTCGAGTAGGAGCCGCGGCCTCCTGTTCATCGTCTCTGCGCCGTCGGGCGCCGGGAAGACGACGCTGGTCGAACGGCTCGTCGAGCAGACGCCCCATCTGAAGATGTCGCGCTCCTATACGTCGCGCGCGGCGCGGCAGGGCGAAACCGACGGGGTGGACTATAATTTCGTCACGCGCGAACGGTTCGAGGCGATGGTCGCCGTCGGCGAGTTTCTCGAGTGGGCGGACGTCTTCGGGAATCTGTATGGAACCTCGGCCGCCGACACCGAGCGGCTCCTCGACGCCGGGCACGACGTCGTGCTCGTCATCGACGTCCAGGGCGCACGCAAGGTGCGCCGGCGCGGCGTCGAGACGACGGCGGTTTTCGTGATGCCGCCATCCTTCGACGTGCTCGCGCAGCGGCTGCGCGGCCGCTGCAAGGACACCGACGAGGCGATTGCGATGCGCCTCGACGTGGCGAAGCATGAAGTGGCCGCCTTTGCCGAATACGATTTCGTCGTCGTGAACGACGAGATCACCGCTGCCGTCGACCGGATGCGCAGCATCGTCGTCGGCCGAACGGGCGAGGCTCCGCTGCATGCGCGGCGCAGCCGAGAACATCGTCAGGACATTTTCATGATTGACAAGACCAAACTTCCGAACGCCTTCGAATTCGTGGTGACCGCCGGCGCCCGCGCGCGTCAACTGATGAACGGATCGGTGCCGCGCGTGGCCGTAGGCGAGCACAAGAAGACCACCGTGGCGCTGCGAGAAGTGGCCTCGAAGGCGGTCGAGAAGATCGAGGACGAGGGCAATCTGGTGATCGAGTGATTGGGTGATTGAGTGATTGATTGGATTATTGCGCCATCGATTGAACGATCGACCCATCGATTGAACGATTTGATCCATCAATCACCAGATCACCAGATCATCCAGATTATCCAATTGTAGAATCTCATGCTGATCGCGCTCGGCGTCACCGGCGGCATCGGCGCCTACAAGGCGGTCGAAGTTGCGCGCGGGCTGCAGAAGCGCGGCCACGATGTCGTCGCGATCATGACGCATTCGGCCACGAAGTTCGTCGGTCCGGTGACGTTCGAGGCGATTACGCGCCGCGCGCGTGATCACCGATCAGTTCGAGCCAGGCGCCAATTCGGACATCGAGCACATCGCGCTGGCGTCGTCGATCGATCTGCTGCTCATCGCGCCGGCGACGGCCAACATCATCGGCAAGCTCGCCAACGGCATCGCCGACGATTTCCTGTCCACGATGTACACCGCGACGCGCGCGCCGACGCTGCTGGCTCCGGCGATGAACACGCAACATGTTCGCGCACGAGGCCGTGCGAAAGAATCTCGACACGCTCGCTGCGCGCGGCGTTCGCTTCGTCGAGCCGGGCGAAGGCTATCTCGCCTGCGGCTGGATCGGGAAAGGACGGCTGGCCGAGCCCGACGAAATCGTCGCAGCCGCGGAAGCGATGCTGCGGCCGCAAGGAGCGCTGCGCGGGCAGCGCGTCCTCGTCACGGCCGGTCCGACGTACGAAGACGTCGACCCGGTGCGCTATCATCGGCAACCGGTCGAGCGGCCGAATGGGGTTCGCGATCGCCGCCGAGGCTGCGCGTCGAGGCGCGGTGGTCACGCTCGTCGCCGGGCCGACCTCGATCGAGCCGCCGGCGGTTGGCGAGGTCGTGCGCGTGCGCGGCGCGGCCGAGATGCACCGCGAGGTGCTGGCGCGTGCGGATCGCGCCGACGTCGTCGTCATGGCTGCCGCAGTCGCGGACTACGCGCCGGCCGACCGCGCCGCGCAGAAAATCGCGAAGGGCGACGATACGATCACGCTCGTGCTGAAGAAGACGCCCGACATTCTGGCGGACTTGGGCCGCGAGCGCGCGTCGCATCGGGCGAGCGGCCGCTGCTCGTCGGATTTGCCGCGGAGACGGACGACGTCGTCGCTCGCGCGTCCGCGAAGCGGGATCGCGAAGCAGCGTCGATCTGATCGTCGCCAACGACGTGTCGCGCGCAGACGCGGGCTTCGACGTCGACACCAATGCCGTCACGATCATCGGCCCGCGACGGCGCGGAGACCTTGCCGCTGCAGATCGAAGGCGCGCGTCGCCGCCGAGATACTCGACCGCGTCGAGAAGCTGCTTGCGGTTCGCACTCCGAGCGTCCGCCTGTAGCCGGCTGCTGAAAAACGCAGCCTGAAGTCAGAACTGAGAACTCCGAACTGAGAACCTGCGAAATCGGCCAGTTTTCATTGATGGACAAAGATCAAATCACGGAACATCTTAAATTCGCGGCCGAGCTCGGCGTCGCAGGCGTGAGCAGCGATCCGAAATGGCGCGCTCGATCAGCGACGGTCACGTGCGCCACTGCCGATCGTCCGCGAGCGCACGGCCAACACAGCACCGAATCCCGATCTTCAAGAGCGCGGCTGACGCATCTGATTTCGATTCGAACGGATATCGGCGACTGCACGCGCTGCAAGCTGCACACGCTCGGACGCAAACAGATCGTGTTCGGCGTCGGCAATCCGGACGCCGACCTGATGTTCGTCGGCGAGGCGCCGGGCGCCGACGAAGACGTGCAGGGCATCCCGTTCGTCGGTCGCGCCGGGCAGCTGCTGACGAAGATCATCGAGGCGATCGACCTGACGCGCGACGACGTCTACATCGCGAACGTGATCAAGTGCCGTCCGCCCGGGAACCGCAATCCGGAGCCGGACGAAGTCGACACGTGCGAGCCGTTTCTGTTTCAGCAGATCGATGCGATCAAACCGAAGGTCATCGTCGCGCCTTGGCACGTTCGCGGCGCGCACGCTGCTGAAGACGCTCGATCCGATTTCGCGTCTGCGCGGGCGGGTGTTCGAATACCGCGGCGCGAAGCTGATTCCGACGTTTCATCCGGCTTACCTGCTGCGCAACCCGTCCTCGAAGCGCGAGGTATGGGAAGATATGAAACTTGTCCGGAAGCTCCTCCAGTCTGAAATCTGAATTCCCCAACCCCGAGCGCTCTTCACTGAAACCACTCGTCGTCGTCGCGGTCCCGGTGCCAGGGCTCGATCTGCTGACCTATGCGGTCGCCGACGATGGCCGCATGCCTGCGATTGGCGCGCGTGTCGTGGTGCCCGCTCGGGTCGCGCGTCGTAACAGGGATTGCGCTCGGCGAGGTCACGGATCGAGGGATCGATCGCGCGAGCATCAAGCCGATTCGTCAGATACTCGACGACGAGGCGTTCATTCCGCCGGACATCATCGAGCTCGCGCGGTGGACGGCGGAGTACTACGCCGCCGGTCCCGGCGAGACGCTCACGGCCGTGCTGCCGCCGAAAACACGCGGCAGCCGCGTCGATGCGCACAAGACGATGCGCGTCGCGGCGATCACCGCAGCGGGTCTCGACGCCGTCGGGAGCGGAGCGGAATTGACGGCCAAGCAGCGCGACGTGCTGCAGCTGCTGGCGGGCGCGCCCGATGGACTGTCCGACGCCGGAGCTCGCCGCGCGCGGGTATCGCCGCCGACACGGTCCGCGCGGCTGGCGCAGCACGGCCACGTCAGTTTGCGGAACGACCGCGTCGACCGCGATCCGTTCGGTGCCAGGCACGTGCCAGGCACGTGCCTGGCACCGGAAGCGCCGGTCGGCGACTCGACGGGCGAGCAGGCGGCGGCGTTGCACCGGCTCGAGCGACTTCTGGACGACGAACGCGTTCAAAGTCGCGCTGCTGCACGGCGTGACCGGCAGCGGCAAGACCGAGATTTACGTGCGGCTCGCGCGCACGGTCGCGCGCCGGCGGACGCGGTGTCTGCTGCTCGTGCCGGAGATCGCCCTGACGCCGGCGGTCGCGGCGCATCTTCCGCGACGCCTTCGGCGATCGCGTCGCGATTCAGCACAGCGGCCTCGTCGGACGGCGAGCGGCACGATCAGTGGCAGCGCATCCGCCGCGGCGACGTCGACGTCGTCGTCGGCACGCGGTCGGCGGTGTTCGCGCCGCTCGCGAACATCGGCCTGATCATCGTCGACGAAGAGCACGACGGCGTCGTACAAGCAGGAGGAGAGCCCGCGCTACAACGGCCGGGACGTCGCCATCGTGCGCGGCCAGCGCGCGCGGCGCGCTGGTCGTGCTCGGCTCGGCGACGCCGTCGCTCGAGAGCTATTACAACGCGCTGTAACGGGCAAGTACGAGCGCGTCGTGCTCGAGCGTCGCGTGCTCGATCGGCCGCTCGCCGACGTGACGCGTCGTCGACATGCGCGAGGAGTATCGCGGCGCACGGCCGGACGTCGATCCTGAGCCGCACGCTGGCGAGTCGATCGACGCGCGGCTCGAGCGCAGCGAGCAGTCGCTGGTGCTGCTGAATCGCCGCGGATTCGCGACGGCGGTGTTCTGCCGCCAGTGCGCGGGCACGCTCGATTGCCCGAACTGCAGCGTGTCGCTGGTCGTCCACGGCGATGGCGCGTCGCGCCGCGCGCGCTGCCACTACTGCAACTACTCCGCGCGCGTGCCGAACGCCTGCCCGCTCTGCGCCGGCGCCGTACCTGGAGCAGGCCGGGTTCGGCACCGAGCGGGTCGAGGCGGAGGTGAAGGCGCAGTGTCCGCGGCGCGCGGGTCGCCCGGCTCGATCGCGACACGATCCGCCGAAAGGGCGCGCTCGACCGCGCTGCTGTCGCGATTCCGCGCCGGCGAGATCGACATCCTCGTCGGCACGCAGATGATCGCGAAGGGCCACGACTTTCCGCGCGTCACGCTCGTCGGCGTCGTCTCGGCCGACGTCGGGCTCGGCCTGGCCGACTTCCGCGCCGCCGAGCGCACGTTCCAGCTGCTCACGCAGGTCGCCGGCCGCGCCGGCCGCGGCGAGCAGCCGGGCGAGGCCGATCGTCCAGACGCTCTATCCGGATCACTACAGCATCCAGCTGGCCTGCCAGCAGGACTACGAGGCGTTCTTCGAGCGGGAGCTGCAGTTCCGCAAGGCGATGCGCTATCCGCCGCTCGTCGTCGATGATCAACACCGTCGTGCGCGCCCGCACATTCTCGGCGGCGATGGACGATGCCGCCGAGATCGTGCAGCGCGTGCGCGAGCGCGCAGGCGCGCGCGCCGATCTTCGCGTGCTCGGCCCGGCGCCCGCGCCGCTCGGCCGCCTTCGCGGCGAATACCGCGCGCAGCTGCTTCATCAAAGGGACGAATCGAAAGCAGATGCGGGAGGCGCTGCAGGCCGCGATCGCCGCGCGCCCCGACCTCGCGCGCCGCACCATCGTGGACGTCGATCCGGTGAGCGTGCTGTAGGCGCGGACTAGCCGACTACGCGACTCGCGACTAATCGAGCTGAATCGCGTCCGAGCGATCGGAATCGGCGCGGGCGTGAAGCAGAGCACGAACATCGACGAGCGCGACGACGGCCAGCACGAGCCGCGTCCGGTCGAGCGGCACGTGTTCGTCGAACACCGGCGGGTGATGCGCGGCCGAAGATCGACGAGCATCACGACCATCAGCACGGTCCAGACGAGCCAGCTCGTCGAGAAGTAAGTCAGCACGACCGCGACGGCAGATCATCGCGAGCGTGACGCTGCGACGACTTGCGGCCGAAGGACCGCGTACGAGATGTGCCCGCCGTCGAGCTGTCCGATCGGGAAACAGGTTCAGCGCCGTGGCCAGCAGGCCGAACCACGCGGCGAACGCCATCGGGTGCATGTTGATCGAATAGCCGGCCGGCGGATTGCCCCAGATCAGCCACGACGCGAGCTTGAACAGCAGCGGCTCGCCGAGCTCGAGCGCCGTGCGAAGTCCGGCGGAATCGCGAACGACGTGCGACATCGCCAGCCCGATGAACAGCGCCGGCACCGCGACGACGAATCCGGCAATCGGACCGGCGATGCCGATGTCGAACAGCATCCGCTTGTCGGGAATCGGCTCGCGGATGCGGATGAAGGCGCCGAGCGTGCCGGTCAGCGGCAGCGGCGCCGGAAGGAAAAACGGCAGCGACGCGTCGACGTCATAATAGCGGCAGGCGAAGTAGTGCCCCAGCTCGTGCAGCCCGAGAATCGCCAGGATGGTGCCGCTGTACCAGAAGCCGCGCAGGAACAGCGATGCCGAACGGGAGCGGCAGGCTGCGGTCGCCGAAATCGGTGAGGAACGCCGCGTAATGACTCGGCGCCGACGAGCGTCGTCGTGCCGATCGTGAGCAGCGAGCAGGAGCGACGTGCAGCCAGACGCGGTCCTGAAACTTCGGACGCGGCTGCCACACGAACGGCCGGCAGGGCCAGGCGATCGGCGAAGGAGACGGTGTCGAGGGTACGTGCCGGACGATCCGACCGTCGGTTAGCCGATGTTCTGCAGGTCTTTACCGGGTTTGAAGCGGATGGTCCGGCCCGGCGGGATGCGCACTTCCTTGCCGGTCCGCGGATTTCGGCCGATGCCGCGCTTGCGCGGCTTCACCTGGAAGACGCCGAACCCGCGCAGTTCGATCCGTTCGCCGCGCTGCATCGAGGTCCGCATCGCGTCGAACACCGCGTCGACGGCCACCTCAGCTTTGACCTTGGTGATGTCGGCGATTTTCGACACTTCGTTGACGATGTCGACCTTGATCATGCTTAGGGTCTCCTGCCGGCTGGTAAATACTATAAATAGTGGCACTTACGCTGTCAAGGCTGAGGCTAAGTTACATTCGCGATGTCCAAGCACGTCCCGTCTCCGTCGTGCTCGTCGGCCGCCCGAACGTCGGCAAGTCGACGCTGTTCAATCGAATCACCGGCTCGCGGCGCGCCATCGTCACGCCCATCGCCGGGACGACGCGCGACTCGCTCGCGCGACCGGTCGATCTGGCGGGGTACCGGCTTCAAGCTCTTCGATACGGGCGGAATGTTCGGCGCCAGCGAGGATCCGCTCCACGAGCTGGTCGTCCGCCAGGGCCAGCGCGCGATTGTCGGCGCCGACCTGATCGTGTTCGTCGTCGACGGCCGCGAAGGCGCTCGTGCCCGGCGACGAGGAGATTGCCGCCGAGCTCCGCGCCACAGGCAAGCCCGGTCATCCTGGCGATCAACAAGACCGACGACAAACGCGCCCGCGCGCGGCGCCTTCGATTTCTTCGGCTCGGCTTCGAGCCGGTGCTCGAGATGTCGGCCGAGCATGGCCAAGGCGTGGCGGATCTGCTGGACGAAATCGTTCAGCGGCTTGACCGGCCGCCGGCGTCAGGAGTTCATCGGCGACGGAGCACGACCCGTCCGCGAGAGCCGCGACGGAGATCGCGGTCGCCATCGTCGGCCGGCCGAACGTCGGCAAGTCTTCGCTCGTCAATCGGCTTCTGCGCGAAGAGCGCGTGCTCGTCAGCGACATGCCGGGCACGACGCGCGACGCGATCGACGCGATGCTCACCTGGCACAAGCGCCACTTCCGCATCGTGGATACGGCGGGCATGCGGCGGCCGGGCCGGGTCGAGCGCGGCGGGCAAGGTGGAGATCGTCAGCGTCGCGGGCGCGAAGCGCGCGATCATGGAGGCGGACGTCGTCTGCCTCGTGATCGATGCGAGCGCCGGCGCCGACCGATCAGGACGCGGCGATCGGCGGCGAGGCCGACCGCGCCGGCCGCGGCATCGTCATCGTCGCCAACAAGTGGGACCTGATGAAGGGGCGCGAAGATCGATTTCGTCGTGAAGTTCGACGACGAGCTCCGCGTTCAGATGAAGTTTCTGGATTACGCGCCGATCCTCCACATCTCGGCGCTGACGGGCGAGCGGCTCGGCAAGGTGCTCGAGACGATCGACAAGATCGCCGCGGCGCGCCGGAAGCGGGTACCGACACCGGCGCTGAACAAGTTCGTCGAGCAGATCACCGCCGCGAATCCGCCGGTGAGTCCAGGCCGCAAACACGTCCGCATCCTGTACGCCGCGCAGATCGGCGTCGCGCCGCCATCGTTCGTGTTCTTCACGAACGTCGCGACCACCTTCCATTTTTCGTACGAGCGGTTCCTGATCAATCAGCTTCGGCACCAGTTCGGATTTGTCGGCTCGCCGATCCGCATCCAGGTGCGACGGCGTGTGAAAAAAGACAACCGCAAAAAGGCGTAGCGCAGGACTTCAGTCCTGCGGCCTTGTTGCGTTTTGCGATCGACAGGCGTAGGGTGATTGATGGCCTAAGCGCTGCGCCATACGCAGCGCGCGGGGGACCCAAGCTCCAGGGGCGTATCGGCGCTTCCGCGCCGTAGGACACTTCCGAGTCCGAGCCCGTCAGCTAACCCCGTCGGCGTAACACGGAAGGCGTGCGGTGACTACCACACCCGTCTCGCGCGACGGACGCGTCCGCGTCGTCGTCGCCACCACTGTTCTTCTCTCGTTCATTTCGTTCTGGCGCGCCGCCGCGATCGTCTTGAACGATCTCGGGTCGACGGCCTTCTACGTCGGCGGCATCGTCGAGCAGGCCGTGGGGAAGGCGGCGCCCTGGTTCATTCTCGGCGTGATGTGCTTCTCGTACGCCGTCCGCGCGGTGTACATCGAGAGCTCCGCGATGTTCGTTCGCGGCGGCGTGTATCGCGTCGTCAAGGAAGCGATGGGCGGGACGCTCGCGAAGCTCTCGGTCTCGGCGCTGCTCTTCGACTACGTGCTCACCGGCCCGATCAGCGGCGTCTCGGCCGGCCAGTACATCGTCGGCCTGCTGAACGATCTGCTGCACCGCGTCGGGCAGCGCGCACACGCTGCCGGTCGGCGCGACGGCGGCGTTCGTCGCCGATCCTCATCACGGTCTACTTCTGGTGGCGCAACACGCAGGGCATCCACGAGTCGAGCGACGATGCGATGCGGATCATGAAGGTGACGACGGTGATGGTCGTCCTCATGATCGCGTGGTGCGGCGTGACGCTCCTGTGGCGCGGCGGCGGTCAGCTGCCGCCGGCGCCGTTGCCGCGCAACATGAAGTTCTCGGACGACGCGCTCGGCTGGTTGAAGGGGACGATCTGGCCCGGCTTCACCGCGATCGCGATTCTCGTCGGCTTCGGCCACTCGATTCTCGCGATGAGCGGCGAGGAGTCGCTCGCGCAGGTGTATCGCGAGATCGAGCACCCGAAGGTGAAGAACCTGAAGCGCACCGGGATGATGATCTTCGTGTACAGCCTGCTGTTCACGTCGCTCGTCAGCTTCTTCGCCATCGCGATCATTCCCGACGCCGTCCGGCCGAAGTTCTACGACAACCTGATCTCCGGGCCTCGCGATGAACGTCGTCGGACCGCTCGAGCTGCGGCTCGCTGTTCCAGGCGTTCGTCGTCGTCGTCGGGTTCCTGATTCTCGCCGGCGCCGTGAACACCGCGATTGTCGGATCCAACGGCGTGCTCAATCGCGTGTCGGAAGACGGCGTGCTCACCGAGTGGTTCCGGCATGCCGCACAAGAGGTTCGGGACCACGTACCGGCTGATCAATCTCGTCGTCCTGCTGCAGCTTGTCAACGATCGTGCTGAGCCGCGGCGACGTGTACGTGCTCGGCGAGGCGTACGCGTTCGGCGTCGTCTGGAGCTTCGCGTTCAAGTCGCTCGCGATGCTCGTGCTGCGCTTCAAGGAGCGCGACGCGCCGCGCGAGTGGAAGGTGCCGCTGAATGTGACGGTCGGCACGGTTGAGATTCCGATCGGCCTCGGGTTGATCACGCTCACGCTGTTCGCGGCCGCGATCATCAATCTGTTCACGAAGCGACGGCGACCATCTCCGGCATCGCCTTTACGCTCGTGCTGTACGCGCTGTTCGTCATCTCCGAACGGATCACCGCAAGCCGGCGCGAAGGCGCAGCATGCGGAGCACACCGATCAGTTCCAGCTGCTGCGCGAGTCCGACGGTGGGCCTCGACGAGCTGCGCGCGCGGCCGGGCAGCGTGCTCGTTCCGGTTCGCGACTACAACACGCTCAGGCATCTCGATCTGGCGGTTCAGGAGACCGACACGGACGTGCGCGACGTCGATCGTGCTGACGATTCGGCTGCTGACCGGGCCCGACGCGGGCGTCGAGGACATCGAACGCGAAGAGCTGTTCACCGACTACGAGCAGATTCTGTTCACGCGCGTCGTCGCGATCGCGGAGCGGTACGGCCGCACGGTGAAGCTGCTGGTCGTGCCCTCCACGAACGTCTTCGACGCGGTGGCGCAGACCGCCATATTGTTGCGGGCACGCGAAATCGTCGTCGGCGAGTCGGCGAAGATGCCGGCGGCCGAACAGGCGCGGCTCCTCGGCGAGGCATGGGATCGCACACCGCACCCGCCGGATATATCTACACGTCTCGTCGTGCACGGCTCGGGCGGCGCAGCCGCCGCGTTCGTCGCTCGGGGCGCACGCGCCCGAGTTGTCGATGGACGACGTGGATCGCATTCACCGGCTCTGGGTTGATGCTGTGCGACGCGTCGGCCCCGAGATTCACCATCGCGACATCGTGACCGTCGCACTCGAGTCGCTCGAGGATGATCTCAGGTTCCGACCGGACTCGGCGGCCGACCGCCTTCGAAGGAGGGTGGGCGGCACCGCTCTGGCGCTGATTCTCGCCCTTGGCGCAGCGCGGGTGAGCGCGCAGGCGGCTGCTCCGGACGCGCCCGCCAAGCCGGAGCCGTTCGCCTTCGCCGATTTCACCTGGTTGACCGGCAATCCGCGGACGAAGGAGTCGCCGATCGACACCAAAGTGTTCACGGGCGAGTTCCGGGTCGACACGAACTTCACCTACAGCTTCAACAAGCCGCAGGACGACACGATCGTCGGATCGAGCGAGATCTTTCGATCCGGCGAGTTCCAGGTGACGCAGCTCGGGCTCGGCGGCGACTTCCACTACGACAACGTCCCGGACGCGCTCATGACGCAGTTCGGCATGTACTCGACGACGACGCCGCGCAACGACGCGAGCCCGGCGCGCGGCCAGTGGGAGCTCGATACTGCGTATCGCTACATCTCGGAGGCGTACGGCGGCTACCACTTCGACAAGATGAACGGCATCAACGTCGAAGCCGGCATCTTCATGTCGTACGTCGGGCTGTGGAGCTATTACAACTTCGACAACTGGACGTACCAGCCGTCGTACGTGTCGTCGAACACGCCGTGGTTCTTCAACGGGATGCGCGTGCAGATCTTTCCGAGCGACAAGCTGAAGATCGAGCCGTGGCTGATCAACGGCTGGCAGTCGTACGGCAAGTTCAATCATGCCCCAGGCGTCGGCGGTCAGGTGCTGTGGCGACCGAACGGCTCGCTGTCGATCCTCACCAACAATTACTGGGGCACCGATACGCTCGGCATTCCCGATCGAAAGCGCGTTCACACCGACGACAGCGTGCAGGTGGAAGTACTACGATGAACCGGACGCGCTCGTCGACAAGGCCGCGATGACCTTCACCTTCGACGCAGGGTGCGAGTTTGGCGGCGGCGTCAGCTGCGGCGGGGGGACGGCTGCGACGCCGTCCCAGACGTTTGTCGGGTTCATGGCGTATCAACGCGTCTGGTTCGACAAAGACCGGTTTGCGGTCACCGGCGGCGGCGGAGCGATCACCAATCCAGGCCGCTATCTCGTCCTGCTTCCGCCGGTAAACGGTGCGACGGCGGCATCGGGCACGCCGTACTTCACGGCGAATCCGGGCGATCCGTACAAGGCGTGGGATACGCAGGCCACGTTCGATTTCATGCCGAATCAGTTCGTCACGTTCCGATCTGAGTACACGTATCGGCATGCCAACGTGCCATACTTCGCCGGCGAGGGTGGCGTGACGCCGCCGGGAGGCAACACCGGCGCTCCAGGATCGTTCGTGCCCGGCTGGTCGCCCGATTTACGCAAGGCGGAGAGCCGCGTGACGTTCGCGCTGCTCATCAAGCTGTAGCGGTAAACCTACGCTATAATTTTCCCGCTGCTTCATGGCCAATACTGCCGGAGTCGAGATTCCGAACCGCGCGCTGTTCAAGCCGGCTGAGGTCTGCGACATCGTCAAGGTGCAGCCGTACGTGCTGCGCACCTGGGAGGCGGAATTCCCGGAGCTTGGCGTGGCGAAGACCGCGGGCGGTCCGCGCGTCTATCGGCGATCGGACGTCGAGCAGGTCGCGAAGATCAAGCACCTGCTCCTCGTCGAAGGGCTCACGCTCGCCGGCGCACGCCGCAAGCTCGAGGACGACGTGTCGCCGGTCGCGGCGGAATCCGCCGGTGCTGGACGAGTTGATGGGCCGTCATGCACGCGAGCGGCTCACGGAAATCAAGCGCGGGCTGCGCTCGATCCTCGATTTGCTCGCCGGGCGTCAGGGAGTGGAGGAGTTTCGGCTTACCGCGCACGCCTCAACGGAGCGCACGAGGACGATGTCGCGCGGCAAAGCGCCGGCAGCGCGTGGTAAGGCGACGGCGTCACGCAACAACGGCCATCGTCGCAAAGCTCGCACGTAGGAAACGGGATGTAGCGCAGCCTGGATAGCGCACCTGACTGGGGGTCAGGGGGTCGCCGGTTCGAATCCGGCCATCCCGACCATTTTTCTTCATCGGCTCACACCGCATTACCAAGAGCCAAATTAAATCCATCACATAGGGACGCCCCATAAGAGTCCCCGCGCGAATGCGCATGTCGATAACGACCGCGGGGCCCAGCGGCGATGCGGCCGCAGCTCTGTCGTAGACTAGGCGGGCTGAGACAGGGCGAATGAAGCGACGAGAGTTCCTCAGATTGTCCGCGGTCGGCGCGATCGGACTCGTACGCGCCGGCGTTCCGTTCCAGGCCTCCGCGCTGACGACACGCAAGATCCTCATTGCGGGTGGCGGTTTCGGAACAGGGTTTATCCGGTATATGGCGAGCCTCACTGGAGCGAGGCGCCCGAAGCTGCTGTACCTGCCCACAGCGTCGGCCGACAGCCAGACAGGCATCATCGAGTGGTACAAGAACTGCGCGCCGCTCGAGGTCTACCCGCTCGTCCAGGACAGCTTCATCGCGAGCGCCCGTCAGAAGCAGAGTTGGGAAGAGGTGCTGCTCTCGGTCGACGGCATCGTCGCCTCGGGCGGAAACACGCTGAATCAACAGGCGATCTGGGAGGCCCAGGGCATTGACGTCGTTCTTCGGCAGGCTTGGGACAAGGGCATCGTGCTTGGCGGCGCGAGCGCGGGATCGATCTGCTGGTTCGAGGAAGGGACGACCGACTCGAGGCCAAAGGAGCTGACGGTGGTCAAGGGCCTCGGCCTCCTGAAGGGAAGTCATTGCCCGCATTACGACCGCGAAAAGGATCGCCGACCGCTGTATCAGAAGCTCATCGCTTCCGGCGAGTTGAAACCGGGTTACGCCTGCGACAACGACGCGGGCATCTACTTCGAGAACGACTCGGTCAAGCGCATCGTCGCGACGCGTGCCGACGCTAAGGTGTACTACGTGAACGCCGTCGACGGACGGGCCGTTGAGAAGCAGCTCGACGTCGAGATGATCGAGCCGTGACGAAGCCGCGCGAGCGGTCCAACAGTAGTGAGGTATCGGACTCTCAAGGAACTCGAGATGTCTGATGGCTGGTGAGCGTCACCGCGAGCGTCATCAGCGACTTGATGCCGGGCACGATGCTGCTGGCTTCGGCGGTCTCTTCGAGGCGATGCGGCATGTGCTCCAACGTCGCGCCGATCGCCACGGCGGGAATGCCCAGCGCGACGGCGTTGTTCGCGTCGGTCGACCCGACGTCGGCGGGCACGATGGCCGGCGTGCCCGCCTTGCGGAAGTGATTGCTGACGGCGAGCGCCGTCTGCACCAGCGGATGATTGAGCCGTTCTTCCTTCGGCCGCGCCTTCGAGTAATCCTGCAGCACGGATTTTTCCATGTGGAAGCCGACGCCTTCCTGTTCGGCCGCGTGCCGCGCCGCAGCCTCGACCGCCTCCTCCAGCTTCGCCTGCGTCGGCGTGTCGAGCGAGCGGAGATCGACCGTGAACCACGCCTCGCGCGCCACCGCGTTCACGACGGTGCCGCCGCCGATCATTCCGACGTTCGCCACCGGAAGCTTGAACGAGTCGAGTCCCTCGGCGACCGGCGGCAGCGGGATCTCGTAGACGGCCGCGATCGCCTTCGCGACCGCCTTCGCCGGATTCGGACCGCCGCGGCTCTCCATCGTGTGGGCGCCGGGCGAGTGTAATAGAACTTGTACTGGCTGATCCGCAGCGCGCCGTACCACACCTGGTTGGCGCCGACGTCCACGGCGATGAACATGTCCGGCTTGTAGCCGCTGGTCTCGAGCCAGTGCTTCGCGCCGAGCAGGCCGAGTTCCTCCTGCACGCTCGCGAGGAACACGAGGTCGCCCTTCGTCTGCACGCCGCCACGGTTCGAGGGCGCGGAACATCTCGAGCACCGCGATCACGTTCGACGTGTCGTCGCCGATGCCCGGCGCGCGAAGGATGTCGCCCTCGCGCCTCACCTTCAGGTCGGTGCCCTCGGGAAACACCGTGTCGGTGTGCGCGCAGAAGACGACCATCGGGCCGCCGCCGGATCCTTTGCGCACGCCGCTGACGTTCGACATGTCGTCCACCCGGATGTCGGACAGTCCGAGCTTCTGCATTTCGGCGCGGACGTATTGCGCGCGCGCCTGCTCCTTGCGCGACGGCGCCGGGATCTCGACCAGGCGGATCCATTCGTCGACGATGGCCGACGAGCGCGTCGTCGACCGACTGCAGGGCTTTCTTCACGTCGGGCCGTTCGAGCAGCGCCGGCTGGAACCAGTTGCTTTGTGCGAGCGCCGGCACGGCGGCCGTGAGCAGGAGCACCAGAGCGGAGACGATCGTGCGCATGGGCAGAGCATACTCTGCCCGGCGGCGCTCTGCGCCCCGCTCGATTGTTATCGTGGCGCGAAACGGCGACTCACGACGGTCGATCGCGGCGGACGCGCGGCTCGCGCGCGGGCGTGATGGCAAGCAGTCCTTTTTCGACGAGCGTCGGCGGCTTCCGCAGGTGCGTCGCCTGCTCCCACGCGTAGGCGATCGCCGAGCAGATCGCCATCCGTCCACGGACGCGCCGAAAACTCCAGGCCGAACGGCAGACCGCTCGCGTAGAAGCCCGCCGGCACGACGACCGCCGGCACGCCGATCATGTTGACCCAGCTCGTCGCCGAATGCGGCCCTCCGCTGACGCGGCCGTCCTGCGGCATCGTCTCGTCGGGCGGCGGCATCTGAATCGCCGGATAGACGTAGCCATCGAGCTTCAGGCGATCCAGCGGCTCGAGATACGCGGCCAGCATCGCTCGCCGCGGCGCGTGGTACATGCGCTCGGCGTCCGGATCCGTGTCGAGCGACGCGCTGATCGATCCGGACGCCGCCCAAGGTGTCCGGAAGTAGTCCTCGGTGCCGATCGACGACGTGAAGAGCGGTGCGCCGACCGCCTTCAGATACTCCGCGGCGGAGTGGTACTCCGCCGGGCCGAACGTCGCGAGGAAGCGGTTCGTGCCGTCCTGCACGTAGGCGTAGGTCGCCACGCGGCTCGCCGTCTTCGCGAAGCTCGCCGGCAGGATGTTGTCGTCGATGACGACCTCGGCGCCCGCGGCTCGAAGCGCCTCGACGGCCTTCATGAACATCTCGCGCGTCTCGGGCTGGAGCGGCATGTTGGCGGCCGCGCGAAGCTTTTCGGCCGCCGCCTCCGGCACGCTCGCCGGGATGCCGTGAAACGGAATGCCGTCGCCGGCGAGGACGAACGCCGGCACGCCGAACCGCTTGCCCTTGAGCGCATCGGCCTTGAGATGCGGCTCATAGGGCGGCCGCTGCGCGGAGCTCGGCGCAGCCGTCGGTGCGCGGATCGAGCGGATCCTCGCCGGCCATCACCGCCAGCGCGATCGCGGCGTCGGTCGCCGTGCGCGCGATCGGGCCGGTGTTGTCGAGCAGCCAGTCGAGCGGCGCGATGCCGGCGATGCTGACGAGGCCGCGCGTCGGGAAGACGCCGACGAGCGCGCTGGTGGCGGCCGGCATGCGAATCGAGTTGCCGGTGTCGGTGCCGTTGCCGAGCACCGCCATGTTCGCGGCGACCGCCGTGACGATGCCGCCCGACGAGCCGCCGGGCGAGAAGCGCACGTCGTACGCGTTGCCGGTGCGGCCGAACGAGCTGCTGCGGTTGGTGTCGCTGTTGGCCAGGTCGGGCATGTTGGCGTGCCCGACGATGATCGCGCCGGCGGCCTTGAACTTCGCGACGATGGTCGCATCCTGCGGCGCGACGAGCTCGTGGCCCTGCGCGCGTGAAGCCCTCCCAGCCGGCGGTCGTGACCTGGCCCTTGATGCTGGTGTTCGCCTTGATGACGATCGGCACGCCCCAGAGCGGCCCGTCGAGCGCCGCCGCCCTGCGCCGTCGCGCATCCTCGCGCGCGGCCTCGGCGAGCGCCTCGCGCCGGAACACCGTCTCGATCGCGCCGTAGACGCCGTTGTAGCGATCGATGCGATCGAGGTGCCACTGCACGACCTGCGTCGACGGTGTATTTCTTCTCCGCGTAGAGCTGATGCAGCTGCGGCACCGTGACGTCCAGCAGATCGCGGTCGATCGCGGCGCGCGGCGACGACGCCTCGGGCGTGGCCCGGCAGCCGACCGCGAAGCCAAGGAGGGTAGCGAGCCCGGCGATGAGGAACGGACGGCGGTGAGTCATCCGCAGAGCATATCGTCAAATGTGAGAGCCAATCCGGGAGATACTTGCGCGCATGCGATTCACCACCGTCGTTGCCATGCTGTCGACGCGCGACGCTCGCGGCGAGTGCCGCGTATCCGCCGCCGCAATTCGTGGACCCAGGTCGTGTGGCTAAACTGAAGTCGGCCATGCCGGAAATCGACGGCCTCTTCCGCGCCTATGCCACCGACAAGAAGATTCCGGGGATGGTCTGGGGCGTGGTGATCGACGGCGAGCTGGCGCATGTGGGATCGTTCGGCGTCCGCGACCGCGCCGCCGAGGCGCCCGTCGCCGCCGACACCGCGTTCCGCATCGCGTCGATGACCAAGAGCGTGACGGCGCTCGCGGTGCTGAAGCTGCGCGACGATGGCCGGCTGGGCGCTCGAAGATCCTGTGTCGCGGTGGATTCCGGCATTCGCGCGGATGGAGCGGCCCACGCGCGACACGCCGCCGCTGACCATTCGCCAGCTGCTGAGCCACAGCGCGGGCTTTCCCGAAGACAATCCGTGGGGCGATCAGCAGTTGAGCGCCACCGACGCCATGTTGGACGACTGGTTGGCGAAAGGCATCCCGTTCTCCACGCCGCCCGGCACGCGCTACGAGTATTCCAACTACGCGTTCGGCTTGCTCGGCCGCGTCGTGACGAAGGCGGCGGGCGTGCCGTACGAGCAGTACGTGCACGCTGAAATCCTGTCGAAACTGCACATGGACGAATCGACGTTTCAGTTCGCCGACGTTCCGTCGGCGCGCCGCGCCATCGGCTATCGTCTGAAGCCGGACGGCACGTACGCGGAAGAGCCACCGCTGCCGCACGGCGTCTTTGGTTCCATGGGCGGCTTGCTGACGACGGCCAATGATCTCGGCAAGTACGTCGCCTTCCATTTGTCCGCGTGGCCGCCGCGGGACGACGAGGACGCGGGTCCCGTGCGCCGCAGCTCCGTGCGCGAGATGGCGCATCTGTGGACACCGTCGAACCTGACGGCGCAACTGGTCGACGGCACGGTGCAGGCCTCGGAGACGGGCTACGGGTTCGGGCTGCGCGTCACCTCCGACTGCCGCTTCGAACACATCGTCGCGCACGGCGGCGGGTTGCCGGGATTCGGCTCTTACATGGCGTGGCTGCCCGAATACGGCGTGGGAATGTTTGCGATGGCGACGCTCACGTATTCGGGTCCGTCCGAACCAATCAGCCGCGCCTGGGACGCGATGGTGAGGACCGGCGGGTTGCGCAAGCGCGAACAGCCGCCGACCACGCTGCAAACCGAGATGCGCGGTCACCTCCTGAATCTGTGGAAGCGATGGGATGAGAGGGAAGCGACCGAGATTGTTGCGGTCAACTTCTTTCGCGACGCGCCATCCGCCCAGCGGCAAGCGGAGATCAGCGCGCTCAAGAACGAGGTTGGCGAGTGCACGGATGCCGGTCCGGTGATGCCGGAGAACTGGATGCGGGGACAGTTCAACATGACGTGCGCGAAGGGCACGGTCGGCGTGTTCTTCACGCTGGCGCCCACACAGCCGCCCGCTGTGCAGCACCTCGCGTTTCAGAAGCTGGCGTCACCGGCCGTGCGAATGGGCGCCCCGACCGGGCCGCCGGCGGGAGTCTCCTGCGCGCCGTAGGCGTATAGCGTTTTCAGTTTGTTGTAGCGCGAGTCGTTGCAGCGCGAGTCGCTGTAGCGCGAGGCTTTGGCCGAGCGGAGTGGCGAATCGTTGTAGCGCGAGGCTTTAGCCGAGCGGAGTGGCCGTTTGGCGAATTCACCGCTCGACTGAACCCTCGCGCTACGGCGATGTGGAAATGGCGGTAGTGTCGCAGGCCGCGTGTCTAGGAATGGATCATGGTGTGCTCGAATGGTGCGACGGAGAGCACAGCCGCTAACAACGCGCTGTCCGCCATTTGCGCTAGGGAAATCGCTTCCCTCACTGACGTCAACACCACGCCTGGTCAGTTCGTGTGACGAGATGGAACACACCCCACCCGTGAGACATTGGGCGAATCTCGAGTAAACCGTCCCGCAGCAACGATTTAGCCTCACGCCTGGAACTGGTCCTGGGGTTGCTTTGCGAGGGCGCAGTGAATCCCCGTCTGTCTAGTCATTCGGCCGTCGCCTCCTTTGGCGCGATCGCACTCGGAGCTGGCCTGCTTCTCGGCTTCGCAGGTTGGCCGCAGCCGCACCGCTCGCTCGAGTTCGCGAGCCTCATCCTCGCGTCGCTTCTGGCGTCAGCCTTCGCCGCCTCGCCGTCGGCGATCGAGGACTGGGCCATCCTGCCGCCCTCGTTTGTCGTCGACTTCACGACGGTGCTGCTCTTCGGCCCGAACCCGGCGATGCTGGTCGCCGCTGTGGGGAGCATCGGTCGGGCGCTTGCGAGTCCGCCCTCGTCGCGGCCGCGAGGCAGAATGCTGTTGAACACGGCGATCGTGATGCTCGCGACGCAAGCGGCCGGTGCAGCGCAGCGCGCGCTCGGCGGGACCGAAGGCCACTTTGTCTGGCCGTGGCAAGCGCTCCCGATCGCGGGGGCCGTGATCGCGTACTGCCTCGTGAAGAGCGTCTCGATCGACATCCTGGCGCCGCTTGTTGCGCGTCAGCCGGTCGACCGATCCTGGCCGAAGACCATTCTGCGCGGCGCGCCAAATTACCTGATCGGCGCGAGCCTGGCCGCCGGGTTTGCCGAACTGTTCGACCACCGGATCTGGGAAGTCTTGCCGGTGGTCGCGGTGCCGCTGTACTTCGCGTATCGCGCGCACGGCGAGCACGTGAACCGGCTCGAAGACGAGCACCGCCGTCGTGAGGTCATCGATTCGCTCGAGCAGGGCATGTCGGTGGTGGACGCGAATGGGCTGCTGACGCTCTGGAACGACGGCCTCGAACGCATGGTCGGCTGCTCGCGCGAACGCGCGCTCGGGCGATCCGTGTCGGGCGCGGTGCCCGGCCTTGCCAAGACCGAATTGCCGCGGGCGATCGCGGATGTTTTGACGAACCGCATTCCGCGGACCCTCGCGCACGTCGAGATGCCGTCGGCCGAGGGTGCGCGGATTCTGCAGATCAAGCTCCTGCCTGTGGTTGGCGGCGTCACGCTGCTATGGCACGACGTCACCGAGCGGACACGCGCCGAACACGATCTGAAACGTCGGGAGGAGCGACTGGCTCTTGCCGCGGAGGGCGCGAACGACGGGCTCTGGGAGTGGGACCTTCGAACGAAGGAGTTCTACTTCTCAGCGCGATGGAGCACGATGATCGGCCTCGCGACCCCTGGCGGCGTCGGCCGTCCCGAGGAGTGGATCGACCGCGTTCATCCTGATGACGTCGGTCTACTGCACGACGCGCTCGATGCGCACCTCTCCGGCAAGACTGAACATTTTCAGCACGAGCATCGCATTCGCCACGAGGATGGCACGTACCGCCGATTCCTGTGCCGCGGCGTCGCCGTGCGCGGCCTCAGCAAGCGCGCGTCGCGCATCGCCGGCTCGCTGACCGACACGACGGAGCACGCCAGCGCGCAGGAGCGCCTTCGCAGTGCAGGATTTCTCGATCCGTTGACGGGTCTGTGCAACCGAACCGTCTTCGTCGAGGGGCTCGGCCGGCGGCTCGACGAGTTCAAAGCCCGCCCTGGCGGCGACCGATTCGCGGTGCTGTACCTCGACCTCGATCGCTTCAAGGTCGTCAACGACAGCCTTGGTCACCTGGTCGGCGACGAGCTGCTGATCGCCGTGTCGCGCCGGCTCGAGTCGTGCGCTCGCGCCGGCGACGCGCTCGCCCGACTGGGCGGAGACGAGTTCGCAATCCTGCTTGAACGGCCTCGGCGACGAGCAGCAGGCCAACGCCATCGCCGCCCGTATTCAGGACGCGCTGAGCGCGCCGTGTCCGATAGGCGGCCGCGAAGTCTTCACGTCGGCGAGCATCGGCATCGCGTTCGGCCGCACGCAGTACAACAATCCGGACGAGATCATGCGCGATGCGGACGCCGCCATGTATCACGCGAAGTCGCGCGGCAAGGCTCGCCATGAGCTGTTCGACGCCGATATGCACGCCCGCGCGCTCGACCGGCTCGGCCTCGAGAACGATCTGCGCTATGCCGTGAACCACAACGATTTCGAGGTCCACTACCAGCCGATCGTGTCGCTCGCCTCCGGGATGTGCGTCGGCTTCGAATCGCTCGTTCGATGGAAACGGAACGGCGAGATGGTCTCGCCGGCGACGTTCATACCGATCGCCGAAGAGTTGGGCCTCATCGAGCCGCTGGGCACGTGGGTGCTGCAGCAGGCGTGCTCCACGTTTGCCGGCTGGCGGCGCAAATTTCCGAACGGCACCCTCGAGTGCATCACCGTCAACGTGTCGAGCCGTCAGCTCGTCCAGCAGGGATTCCTTCAGATCGTCGAGCAGGCGGTGCACAAGGCGGGTATGCAGCCGCGCGACCTTCGCCTCGAAATTACCGAGACGGCGTTGATGGACAGTCCCAACGTCGCGGCGGAGCTGCTCCGAGAGCTGCGGGAGTTCGGCGTCAAGATATACCTCGACGATTTCGGGACGGGCTTCTCGTCGCTCAGCCACCTGCACAAGCTGCCGGTCGACACGTTGAAGATCGACTGCTCGTTCGTGAGAAGCCTGCTGCTGCCGGATCGCCCGGCGATTGTCGAGAGCATCCTGGCGCTCGCCCGGACGCTGAACACCAGCGTCGTCGCCGAGGGCATCGAGAGCGACGTTCAGGCGCGTGAGCTGGAGCGCCTCGGATGCACGCACGCCCAGGGATACCTGTTCTCGCGTCCCATATCGACCGAGTGCGCCGAGGAGCTCCTCGCCGCAAACCAGCCGCTCGGGCCGAAACGGGCGCCGGTAGGCGCTGCGGCGCCCGGACCCGATTCGGAACAGTACTTCGCATCCATCCCATTCAAATGGCCCGAACACATTCCGGCCGCACCGGAATCGCGTTCGCGCCTCATCGACACGACGTTCGAGTTGCCGCGGGCGTAAGGCAGGAAGAAGCCTGGCGGTGCGTAAGGCGGCGGCTGTGCGCCAAGCCTACGCGGCGAGGTTCACGTAGACGGTATTCAAGCGATGGTACAAGGTGTCGATGAATCCGCCGGACTGCACGCGCGACATCAACGGCCACGCCGTGGTGCTGACGACCTGCGTGCGGCCGACCGCCTCGTCGAGCCACGCGAGCAACTGAGACTGATCTTCGCGCGTCAGCCGGCCGATTTCGCGCAGGATGATCGTCCCTGTGTGCGCAACCGGCGGCAGTGTGAGGCGCTCGCCGGGCCGCCAGATGTCGACCGGCGCCCGCAGCGTCGGCATGAGCATGTCGAGCACGTTCTGTACGACGCCTTCCGCGCCGCGGAGCAGGACGTTCGCGCGTGGCACGCGCATCAGTTCGAGGTCGCTGTACGCCATACGCGCTACCCGCCAGTCCTCGCGCAGCCGCGAAACGCAGTCCGTCCGATCGGTCGAGCGCACGTCGCCGAAAGGCTTTGACGAATTCGGCATATGTCTTCCTGAGAGGAGCCTGAGCAAGGCGACTCTACGCTCGAGCGGACGCCGGGGATATCAGGAAGGTGCCGGGGGCCCTGTAGGGAGAATCCCTAAGGTGACTACGTGTTGTGCAACCAGCCCTGCAAAACCGCGTATTTCACGATGTCGATCCTGCCGGTGAGCCCCAGCTTTCTCATGGCGTTCGCCTTGTGGGCCTCGACCGTCTTGACGCTGAGGGAAAGGCGCGACGCGATTTCCTTGTTGCTGTAGCCGCTCGCAATCAGCCGGACGACCTCCGACTCGCGTTCGCTGACGGTCCCGCCGGGCCGACCGCCGGCGCTTCTCGCCTTCGCCAGAAATCCGGCAGTGACGCGCGAGGTGAGCGCGGAGTCGATGTATTGCCGCCCGGCGGCGGCCGCCCGAATCGCCTGAAGCAGCTCGCTCGGAGGGCTCTGCTTCAAAACGTAGGCGGACACTCCGGCTCGCAGCAGCTCCTGCAGGTACGCGTCGTCGGAGTGGCGCGTCAACGTCACGATCGCCGCACTCGGGAGATCCGCCTTCAGTTTGCGCGTAGCCGCGAGCCCGTTCATGCCTGGCATCGAGATGTCCATGACGATCACGTCGGGTTTCGAGGCGACGGCGATGTCGACCGCCGCGTTGCCGTCGCTCGCTTCCCAGAGAACGCTCATGTCCGGTTGACCGTCGATGAGCAGCTTCAACCCGTGGCGTACGATGACGTGATCGTCTGCGAGCAATATCCGCAGCCTGCCGCTTCTTTCAGCCATGCTGCACCAGGTCTCCTGCGGCGGACGCCGCCATCCGGACGAGGATCGTCGTTCCCTTGCCGGGCGCCGATTCCAGTTGAAGCGTCGCTCCGACGAGCGAGGCGCGCTCCTGCATGCCCAGCAGGCCAAACCCATTGCGCACGGCGGCCTGCTCGTCCGGGTCGAACCCTGCGCCATCGTCCTCGACGATCAGCAGCACATGATCACCGCGCCGCTCGAGAATCACCTCGACGTGCGTTGCCTGCGCGTGCTTGGCGACGTTCGTCAGCGCTTCCTGCGCGATGCGGTACAGCGTTGTCTCGGCATCAGGTGCGAGCCGATTGTCGAGCAGGCCGACCGCGCGCAGCTCCGACGAAATTCGCGTCCGCTCGGACCAGTTCTTCACGTAATTGGCGAGCGCTGCCTGTAGACCAAGATCGTCGAGGGCGGTCGGCCGAAGCTCCCATACCAGATGATCGACATCCCGATCGAGCTGGCGCGCGACAGTCTCGAGCGCATCGAGGGGCGCGCGCAAGTCGGGTTGGCCGGCACAGGCCTCCTTGAGCGAGACGATTCGATGGCCGAGCGCCGTCAGCTGCTCGCCGAACTGATCGTGCATTTCGCGTGCGATCCGGCGCCGCTCGTCTTCCTGGGCGAATACGAGCCGCGCGAGGAGATCCGTGCGCGCCCGCTCCGTGCGCTCGCGCTCGGCCATCTCGGCGCGCAGCGACTCGTTCGCCTCCGCAAGCTCCAGCGTGCGGTCGCGAACCCTGAGCTCCAATTCGTCGCGCGAGCGGCGAAGGCGCTCCTCGGCGAGCTTGCGTTCGGTGAGATCGAAATGCGTGCCGACGATTCGGACCACGGGACCGCCCGGCTCGCGCCGGATCGGAAAGCCGCGTGAGAGCACGTGAACGTAGCGGCCGTCTTTGTGCCGGAGGCGAAATTCGGCTTCGTAGGTCGGCTCGCCGCGCGCGACGCTGTCGTCCGCCTCGTCGGCGCGGGGCCGATCGTCAGGGTGGACGAGGCGTTCCCATGCACTGATATGCGGCTCGATCTCGTCGTCTTCGTAGCCCAGCATCTGTTTCCATCGCGGCGAATACACGACGTCGTTCGTCTCGAGATTCCAGTCCCAGACGCCTTCCTGCGCGCCGGCGAATGCGAGCGTGAGCCGCTCTTCGCTTTCGCGGAGCGCCATTTCCGTGCGCTTGCGCTCGGTGATGTCGAGATGAGTGCCGACCACGCGCACCACCGGCCCGTTCGGATCGTCCCTGACCGGATAGCCGCGCGAGAGGACGTGGACGTAATGTCCCTCCTTGTGCCGCAGGCGGAACTCGCCTTCGTACGTCGCCGCGCCGCGCGCAAGGCTGTCGTTCAATTCGCCGGCGCGCGCCTTATCGTCCGGATGCAGCAGGCGCTCCCACGCGGAGACGTGTGGCTCGATTTCCTCGTCCGCATAGCCGAGCATCTCTTTCCACCGCGGCGAGTAGACTACGGCGCCGGTTTGTAAATTCCAGTCATACACGCCTTCCTGTGCGCCAGCGAAGGCGAGCGTCAAGCGTTCTTCGCTTTGCCGAAGAATCGCTTCAGCACGTTTTCGGGCCGAGATGTCTCGCACGATCACCTGCACGGCTGGGCCGCCAGGCTCTTCGACGCGGGTCGAGTTCACCTCCACGTCCGTGACGATGCCGTCCAGGCGAATGATCTTCTCTTCGGCCGGCGGAACGGAGCGGCCGGCGAGCAGGTGCGCGACGCGTTCGCGCATCAGAGAGTGGCTATCCGGGTGGAAGAGACCGAAAGCCGACCGGCCGAGCAGCTCTTCAGCGGCAGACGCTCCGAACAGCCGGACGGCTGCCGGGTTGAGGAACACGATCCGATCGTTCTGGACGATGAGAATGCCATCCGGCGACTCTTCGACCAGACGCCGGTAACGATCCTGGGAATTCACCGTGGGGAGTCTAATCTCGCGCCGATCGGTTGCCAAGCATGGCGTCATTCGCCGAACCGTCAGCGCCTCTTATCGTTCCATTAGAAAAGCTAATTTTACTTTGCAGCTACCCGTACGTCTTAATCAGCCACCATCGATCTCAACGCGTCACGGAGGGCTCAATGAAAGACCGGTTGCTGGCGTGCGGTCTCACTCTCGCGCTTGCCATGTCGTTCGTCACTCGGCGCATCTGCCCAGCTCGCGCAGGGCGAACTGCGCGGCGCTGCCGTTGATCAAAGCGGAGCGGTTCTGCCAGGCGTTTCCATCACGGCCGTTCACATTGAAACGGGCACCACCCGCACAACCGTCACGGCCGAGAACGGTTCTTATCTGATGCCGGCGATGCCGCTCGGCACCTACAAAGTCACCGCCGACCTCGCCGGCTTCGCTGTCGTCGTGCGCGAAGGGTTCCGGCTCGGCGTCGGCGAGACCGTCACGGTCAACTTCACGATGAAGGTTGCGACGCTCAATGAGTCCGTGACCGTGAGCGGGGCGGCGCCGCTCATCGATACGAAAAAGTCCGAGCTGACCGGCCATGTGGATCCGGAACAAGTGCAGCAATTGCCGCTGAACGGACGCAACTGGCTCGACCTCGTGTCGATCGTGCCTGGCGCCCGCGGAAACCTTGGCGACATCCGCGCCGGCGCGTCGGGGAGCGACGCTGCGCGGTATCAGATGGACGGCCTCAGCGTGACGGGGCAGGGCACCGGCGGCGAAACGCAGAGCTACAGCGAAGATGTCGTCGGCGAAGTGCAGGTACTGACGAACCGCTATGACGCCGAGTACGGTCGCGTCACCGGTGCCGTCGTCAACGCGGTGACGAAGTCCGGCTCGAACACCTTCCATGGCTCCGACTACTACTACCTGCGCGACGACAAGATGAATGCCGCGAACTGGCTCACCGGCGCCGTCACGCCGCTCCATCAGGCGCAGCCGGGTCTGACGCTCGGCGGACCGATCGTCCGCGATAAAGCGTTCTTCTTCGGCGGGTACGAGTATCAGAGCGCCCAGATCACGAACCGGCCGACAACCGGCAATCCGCTGTTCGACATCAACGTCGACGCGCCACAGACGCGGCATCTCGCCAACATTCGCATCGACGATCAGGTGAACAACAGCCACCGCCTGTTCTTCCGCACCAATCCGTTCAAGGAATATCGCGTGGCTGAAGGCGTTGGCGGCCGCAACACGGCGAATGCCGGGGACAACTACCACGCGTACAACGAAGACGGCCTCATCGGGGAAACGTGGGTCGTGAACAATCGCCTGGTCAACGAAGTGCGCGCCGGGGTCTTCTACTTCTACAAGGGCTTGCAGGAACTGGCGCCGATCGTCCGCCTCAGCTTTCCGTCGGCGATCTTCGGGCCCGCCAGCAATAACCCGCAGTGGTGGAAAGAGCAGATCTTTCAGGTGAACGAGTCGATGTCGTACTTCATGCCGGCGTGGCACGGCGAGCATCGGATGAAGGGCGGCTTCCAGTATCAGCGCTCGTACTACCAGGGCGAGCTGCCGAGCACGTCGTACGGGCAGTTCAGCTTCTCGAAGGATCCGACGAACTTCAACGATCCGAGCACGTATCCTGCGCCGACCTCGTTCGCCATCTCGCAGGGCGATTTCCACTACAACTATCTGGATCCGGCGTACGGGGCGTACTTCCAGGACGACTGGACGGCGGCGCCGCGCCTCACGCTGAACCTCGGCGTGCGCTACGACCTCGAGCCGAGCGTAACCAATCCTGGCTACGAGATTCCAGCGGTGGAGTCGGGCTCGCGGACCGTGAACCGCACCAACTTCGGGCCGCGATTCGGGTTCGCATACGACGTGCGCGGCGACGGCCGCTCGGTCGTGCGCGGCGGCATCGGCCGCTACTACGGCAACATTCTGCTGAACATTCCGATGAACGAGGTGCGGAACCGCAATCAGCAGGTATCGATCACCGTGCTGAACCCGAGTCTGACGAATCCGCTTCAAGGGTTGAATTTCGACCAGCTTCTCGCTCGGCCGAGAAACCTCGTTGTCATGGCGAATGATTACCAGGCACCGCGGCAGGATCAGCTCTCGATCGGTCTCGCGCAGGAAATCGGCAGCCGACTGGCGCTGCAGGCGGACATCGTGCACCTGAATGGCGATTTCCTCTCGATGTCGCGCAACACGAACTTCTTCGAGAACACGACGCTCGGCGTACCGATCAATCCGCTCGTCGCCGGCCGGCCGTATCCGCAGTACGTCAACATCACCCAGTACCGAATCGACCGGCACCGTCCCAGTACGACGCGTTGCAGATTGGCCTCACCGGACGACGCGGTGCGCACGGCCGCTTCGAGTTACAAGGCCGGTTACACGCTGGCGTGGACGAAGGACAGCACCGACGCGAACCGGTTCGGCACGGTCAACAATCCGTTCAATCTGGCCGACGAGTATGCGATCGCCGCGAACGACCAGCGCCATCGGCTCGTCGGCAACGCGACCGCCTATCTGCCGTGGGATATGAACCTGTCGGCGATTCTGTTCCTCGGCTCGCCGCGGCCGATCAACATCGGGACGAGCCTCGATCCGTTCGGATCGGGCGACCGGCCGATGGCTGAACGCGAACGGGGACGTGCTGCCCAAGAACGGGGAGCGCGCGCTGTATTGGGACAAAAAGGTCGATCTCCGCGTCGTCAAGAACATCAAGTTCGGCGGCCGGTCGAATCTGCAGGGCAATGTTGGACGTGTTCAATCTGTTCAACACGGCCAACTACGATCCGTCGGCGTATGGCGCGCAGTTCGGGACCAAGACGTACCTGCAGCCTGCATTCTCGAGCAATCTGTTTTACCAGCCGCGGATGCTTCAAGTCGGGCTCCGGCTGACCTACTGACGACGAACCACGCGGGATCGACGCCTTGTCGATCCCGCGATCCGCTTCAAGGAGACTCCATGATCATCCTCCGTCGCACTCTCATGCCGGCGCTCGTCGCTGCTTCTTGTCTCGCGCCGTCGCTCGCCGCTGGCCAGGGTACGCGCGACGATTACGCCAGGGCGGAGCGTTTCCTGAACGACGACATCAAGAAACTCGCGTTCGACGGTCAGGTCGATCCGCACTGGCTGCGTGGCACCGATCGGTTCTGGTACCTCAACGACGGCCCGGAGGGTAAGACCTTCATGATGGCGGATGCCGCGCAGGGCACGCGGGCGCCGGCCTTCGATCATCAGCGGCTCGCACAAGGCCTGTCACGCGCGAGTGGCAAGACCTACTCCGCCCGCGAGCTGCCGTTTACGATCATCCGCTTCAACAACAACACGGTCGCGTTCAACGTCGCCCGAGTTGGCTACAGCTGCGATCTCGCGAACTACGACTGCTCCAAGCTGAAGGAGGCGATCGAAGAGGAGACCGACGAGGCGCGAATCGGGCCGCCGAGGCAGCCTGATCCGACCGAAATGCCGCGTACCGGAACGGCCATCGCCGGATCACAACCGGCTGGCGTTCGTTCGCGATCACAATCTTTGGGTGCGCATCGTTGCGACCGGGGAGGAGATCCAGTTGAGCAAGGACGGCGAGCACTTCTTCGATTACGCGACGCCGCTGCCGTCGCCGACGGTGATGGTGGCACAAGGCACCGAGGATGTCGTGCAATCTCCGGCCGTGTTCTGGTCGCCCGATTCGAACAGGATCGCCACCTACGTGATGGATCAGCGGAACTTTCCGCGATTGACCATCACGCAGTCCGCTCCCCCGGATCAATTCAGACCGAAGTACTTCAGCTACGCCTACCCGCTGCCGGTGGACTGGGTGCTGCCGACCGCGAAGCTGATGGTGTTCGACATCCCGCACCGGAAGCAAATCGCCGTCGCTGCCAAACCGCTGGTGCAGCTGTACTACGGCGGACCGACCGTGGAGTGGTTCAACGACAGCCGCCGTTTCCAGTACCGTGAGATCGATCGCGGCTACACCGACGTGCGAATCAACGAGGTCGACGCCACGACCGGCGTCACGCGGACTGTTGTCGACGAAAAGGGCAGCCCGGAGTACCTCGATCGACACGTCGATCCTGGTGACCCGTGCGATCAGCGACGGTCGCGAGCGGATCTGGTCGTCGGAACGCGACGGCTGGAATCACTTCTATCTGTACGACACGCAGACCGGCGCCGTGAAGAACCAGATCACCAAAGGCGACTGGGTCATCCGCGCGATCGACCATGTGGACGAGAAGGCACGCGTGCTCTATTTCAGCGCCGGCGGGCGAGAGGCCGGCCGCGATCCGTACCTGCGCGGCGTGTACCGCGTGAACCTGGACGGCACGGGGCTGACGCTATTGACCTCCGAGAACGCCGATCATGCGGTGTCGTTCTCGCCCGACGGCAAGTATTTCGTCGACGTGTTCTCGCGCGTCGACGTGCCGACGGTATCGGTCGTCCGAAGCGCGCAGGATGGCCGCATCGTCATGCAGCTGGAGAAAGCGGACGTCTCGAAACTGACGGCGATGGGCTGGAAGTTTCCCGAACCGTTCAAAGCGAAGGCGGCCGACGGCCAGACCGACTTGTACGGCGTCATCTGGCGGCCGACGAATTTCGATCCGTCGAAGAAATATCCGGTGGTCGAAAACATCTACACCGGACCGCAGGGCGCATACGTTCCGAAAACGTTCGCCGCGTATCACAACCAGCAGCAGGCGATCGCGGAGCTCGGCTTCATCACCGTGTTCGTCGACGGCCGCGGCACGGCGCTGCGCTCGCGCGCCGTTCCGCGCCTTCGCGTACCACAATCTGGGCTTTGGCGCCGGCGGAGACGATCACATCACCGTGTTCAAGCAGATGGCCGCCAAGTATCCGTACATGGATCTGACGCGCGTCGGCGTCTGGGGTCACTCGGCGGGCGGCTACGACTCGACGCACGCCATCCTCACGCATCCTGAGTTCTACAAGGTGGCCGTGTCGTCCGCCGGCTGCCACGACAACCGGATGGACAAGGCGACCTGGAACGAGCAGTGGATGGGATGGCCGGTCGATAAGAGCTACGAAGACGCGTCGAACTACACGCTCGCATCACAACTGCGCGGAAAGCTGTTTCTGGCGCACGGCGATGTCGACGAGAACGTGCCGATGCCCGCCACGATCAAGCTGGTCGACGCGCTCGTCAAGGCGAACAGGGACTTCGACTTTCTCATCATGCCGAACCGGCCGCACGGGTTCGGCAACGATCCGTATTTCGTCCGTCGCCGGTGGGACTACTTCGTGAAGAACCTTCTCCACGTCGACCCGCCCGATTTCCAGATTGGCGGTCCGCGCGCGACCTCGACGACGCAGGCGGGTTCGAAGTAGTCAGTCGGAGATCGGCCGTATCGGCTTGAGCGCGGGGATAAGCGATTTGTTCGCGGCGAGCGTCTGTGCGAGCGCGGGCATATCGTCTGTGATGACCGCGTTCAACGACGCGATCGCTTTCGCGAGCTCGTCCCGAACGATGCGCGCTTCGCCCGCCTGGAACGCGGTCGGTGCCGACGTGGACGCCATGATTTGAGTCTTGACGGACGTAATCCGGGCTCGAACGTTGCGATTCGCGTTGGCGCCGCCGCCTCCGCCGCCGCCGCGTCCCTCGCCGGTCGGCACGCCCAGCCGCACGCGAAGATCGGCGATCTTCGCGGCGGTCGCGTCGATCGCCGCGCTCACCGCCTGAGGTGTCGCTGCCGTTTTTCCGATCAGACGTCTCACCTGGCCGAGCTGATCGCCGAGCGCGACGACCGCCTCGGCGCCCTCGTCGGCCTGGCGCTGCAGTTGGTGCAGCGCGAGGGCCGTGTCGTGCCACGACTTGCGATCGGCGTCGGAAAGTTCGATCAAGCGAATCGTTGTTGACGCGAACAGACGTCGATGCCGCGCTCGACGCCGTTGACCATCAGCGTGACGCGATACTGGCCCGGCAGCACGAACGGACCTTCCAGCGGATCGGCGAAGTAAGTGGTCGGGCCTTTCACCGGCTCGCCCGGAATAGAGGGCCGCGGCAGCGCCTGATGCCGAAGGTCCCAATAGACGCGGTTGATGCCAGCCGCTCGATCCAGCGGTCCTCCGTCGATGTCGGCGATGGGCGATGCGCTGCCGTCGCTGATCGATCAGGCGGACATCTTTGGCCTGGTCCTGAAGGTAGTACGAGATCGCGGCGCCGCGTCCGCGGATTCCTGCCCCAGAACGGGCGATCGCCCATCCAGCGCGATCGATCTTCGGGCTCGTCGAAGAACGACATCGACGGCCGCACGTCGAACAGCGCCGCGTCCTTCTTCAGCGCCGCGGCAGCCTGTTGAATCGGCGTGATGTCGTCGAGAATCCAGATGCTCCGGCCGTGCGTCGCGACGAGCATGTCGTTGTCGCGCGGATGAATCGTGATCTCGGCGACGGGAACCGTCGGCAGGCCGTTTCGCAGCCGCGTCCAGTGTCCGCCTTTGTCGAGCGACACGAACAGGCCGAACTCGGTGCCGAGGTACAGCACGTTCGCGTTCTTCGGGTCTTCGGTGATGCAGCGGACGACCTGACCCTTCGGCAAATCGGCCGCGATCGACCGCCAGGTCTGGCCGAAGTCGCTGGTTGCATACACGTACGGCGTGTAGTTGTCGTCGCGGTGTCCGTCGAATGTCGCATACGCCGTCGCCCTCGTCGAATGCCGATGCCGCAACGCGTGACACGTACGTGTGTCTTCGGCAGACCAGGAAACTTGCCGTCCAGATTTGTCCATCCTTTGCCGCCGTCCTTCGACATCGACACGGTTCCATCGTCCGCGCCGACGTAGAGGAGGCCCGCCTTCTTCGGTGATTCGGCGAACGTCGTGATCGTTCCATACGCCGACACGCCGTCGTTTTTCGCGAGCTCGATCTCCTTGGCTGGCACGCCCATCACCGACAGCGAGTCGCGATCGATGTGCGCGGTCAGGTCCGGGCTCATCGCCGGTCCACGAGTGTCCCGCGTCGGTCGACTTGAACAGCCGATTGGCGGCGATCATGAGCACGCTTCGGATCGTGCGGAGACAGCATCATCGGCGTGTCCCAGTTCCATCTGAGCGGCGGCTCGCCGGGCGCGTTCTGCGGCTTGATCGCCTTGCGCTCGACCGTCTTCCGATCGACGCGATTGACACTGCCGCCTTGCGACTCTGCGTACACGATCCGCGAGTTTCGAGGATCCGCGAACGCTTCGAAGCCGTCTCCAGACGCGATGTTGTACCACTCATCGTTCGCGATGCCATGCCGGCGACGCGTCGCGCTCGGACCGCCGAAGGCGTCGTTGTCCTGGAGCCCGCCGTACACGCCGTACGGCGAATCCATGTCGTACCCGACATGGTAGAACTGGCCGAGGTCCATGTTGTCGACCCAGTCCCAGTGATCTCCACGGTCGTACGAGATGCCGACGCCACCGTCGTTGCCGGTCATCACATGGCGCGGGTTGTTGGGATCGATCCAGATCGCGTGATGATCCGGATGCAAGGTCGTAGTCTCGTGGAAGCTTTTTCCGCCGTCGTCGGATATCTCGAGCCATGTTGCCCAGCACGTAGATGCGGTTCGCGTCGACGGGATCGATTCGAATCTGACTGAAGTACATCGGTCGCGGATTGTTGCTGCTCACCTTCCGCCAGGTCGCGCCGGCATCGTCGGTCCGATAGATGCCGCTTTCGGTTTTATGCTCGATGCGCGCGTAGAGCGTATTCGGGTTCGTTCGGAAGATATCGAGGCCGATTCGGCCCAACGATCCTTCGGGAATGCCGCGAGTCAGCTTCGACCAGGAACGCCCGGCGTCGGTCGATTTGTAAATCGCGCTGCCGGGACCGCCGCCGCTGAAACCCCAGGACGTTCGACGGCGCTGGTACGTGGCCGCGTACAACACCTTGTTGTTCGACGGATCCATCACCAGCTCTGTGGCACCAGTGTCTTCGTTCACGAACAGCACGCGCGTCCACGTGAGCCCGCCGTCGGTCGTCTTGTAAACGCCTCGCTCGTCGTTCGGACCGAATAGATGGCCGAGCGCGGCGACGTACACGACGTCGTGATCGACAGGGTCGACGACGATTCGCCCGATGTGCCGCGCCTCGGCGAGTCCCATCAGCTTCCAGGTGTGGCCGCCATCGGTCGACTTGTACACGCCCGTGCCCCACGACGAGCTCTGCCGGTTGTTGTTCTCTCCGGTCCCGACCCAGACGAGATTCGCGTCGTTTGGCGCTATCGCCACGTCGCCGATGGAGACGACGTCGTCCTGATCATTGAAGAGGACCTCCCAGGTCGTGCCGTTGTTCGTCGTTTTCCAGAGGCCACCGGTCGCGGCCGCGACGTAGAAGACGGCGGGATTGCTCTCGAGGACGGCGAAATCGTCAATCCGGCCCGCCATCGCGGCGGGACCTATGTTCCGGAACTGCAGCCCCGAAAAGAGCGACGATGGCGGCCGTGGATTCGCCTGCGATGGTGACGTACCTCGGCGGGAGCACTGCCGCGATCGTGAGCACGACGATGAGGCGCAGGCGGACGGACACCAAATCCTCCTTCAGTTGCGCCGCGACGCTTGAGTCGAGGTCGTCGTCGTCGCGCGGTTCCACGCCGGCGGCGTGACGCCGAGCAGATGCTGAACGAAGAAATCGAATCGCTTGTGGTCGCCGTACGGCGCCGTCGGATCGTTGCCGCGACCCGCGGGATGGTTCGCGCCCGGCACGACGAGCAGATCGAAATTCTTGTCGGCCTTGATCAGCGGATTCACGACCTGCATCGTCGACGACGGATCGACGTTCGTGTCCAGCTCGCCGACGATGAGCAGCAGCTTGCCCTGCAGCCTGTGCGCGTTGTCGACGTTCGACGACGCGCGCGTACTGCGGGCCGATCGGCCAGCCCATCCACTGCTCGTTCCACCAGATCTTGTCCATCCGGTTGTCGTGGCAGCCCGCGTCCGCGACACCGCGACCTTGTAGAACTCCGGATGGAAGAGCAGCGCCGCCGAGCGCGTTCTGGCCGCCGGCCGACGCGCCGTAGATGCCGACGCGCGTGATGTCGTACCACGGATACTTCGCCGCGACCGCCTTGTGCCAGAGGATGCGATCGGGGAAGCCGGCGTCGCCGAGGTTCTTCCAGGCGACGTCGTGGAACGCCTTCGAGCGATTCGACGTGCCCATGCCGTCGATCTGCACGACGATGAAGCCGAGCTCGGCCATGCGCCTGCATCGGCGTTGTAGGCGCCGAACGTCTTCGGCACGAACGAGCCCTGCGGCCCGGCGTAGATGTTCTCGATCACCGGATACTTCTTCGCCGGGTCGAAGTTGCGTCGGCCGGAAGATGACGCCCCAGATGTCGGTCTGTGCCGTCGCGGCCCTTGGCGACGAACACCTCCGGCGCCTTCCAGCCGGTCTTGGCGAGCTCGCGCGACGTCGCCGCGTCTCGAGCGTGCATCACGCAGCGCGTTGTCCGCCGTCGCGCCGCAGCTCGAGCACCGGCGCGCAGGTCGACGCGCGAGTACGTGTCGACGTAGAACTTCCTGTCGGGCGAGAACGCGACGCGCGTGATTGCCGTCGGCGGTCGTGAGCGGCGTCAGGCCGGTGCCGTCGAAGTTGATCCGGTAGTAGTGAGCGAAGTACGGATCCTTGCCCGGCGTCCATGCCGCCGGCGCTGAACCAGATCTGGCGCGCGGCCGTCGTCGACGCGCTCGACGCCGCGGACGACCCAGTCGCCCTTCGTGATCTGGTTCTTCACCGCGCCGGTCGCGCCGTCGTACAGATAGAGGTGGTTCCAGCCGTCGCGCTCCGACATCCAGATGATCTCCTTGCCGTCGTCGACGTCGTAGCGGAACTGCTTGCCTGAGTCGGCGAGTGAGCCGTTCGCGGTGCGATAGTTGAAGAACGTCTTCGGCTCCTCGGAGATCACGGCGCGCGCCTTGCCGGTCGCGCGCGTCGACCTCGATGACGCGATAGACCTGATGGCCGCGCTGGTTGTACTCGAACGTGAACGCGCGGCTGTCCTTGCGCCACGCGAGCTCGCGAGATCGCGTACGGCGTTCGGAAAGAGCGCGTTGTCGACGGCCGTCTGCCGGCTTCGCTGGCGACGTCGAAGAGCACCGGCTGGTCGACGTCGAGCACGTCGCCCGGCTTCGCGTAGAGGAGCGACGAGTACTTCGGCTGCAGCTGATCCTCGGGCGACGACTCGACGTAGTGCACCTCGCGGCGGTAGCCGGGCCGCACGCGATAGGCGGCGATCTTCTTCGAGTCGGGCGACCACGCGATCGACGAGAGCTCGTAGTAGTCCGCTTCCGAGCCGTCCGTGCTCAGATGGGTAAGCTTGTGCGTCCCTGGCTTTCGAATCGCGACGTTATGGTTGTTGATCAGCGCTTCCCAGACGCCATCGGGCGAGACGCGCGGCGATTCGTCTCTCACCCTGCGCCCCACGCCGAGCCCCGCTCCAGCGCGCGGCCCCGGTTCGGACTTGCGGCAGGACGAATCGGCGACGGAGCAGCGGTAAGGCGCCCCTGCGACGTTTGCGGTGAACGCGGACCCGTCATCTGTGAAGACGATTGTGTTGAAGGGCAGCGTTGCCGCCGTGTAGCTATTGCCGGTCGCGGTGGACAGGCTGCGCGCAATCTTGTCGTGGTCAAACGCCGGCTGTTTCTGCCGGGTGTCGGCGTCGATGACCATGAACTGGTCGCCGCCCTTCACGGACTTGCGGTACCAGAAGCGATGTGTGTGGCCGATCGCCGTGGGCGCGCCCGCGATGTCGGTGGCGGCGGCCTCGTATCGCGCGCGGAGGCCGGCGGCGCGAGCGTAGTCGGCCGGCGTGCCCTGCGCGAACACGGCAAGGGGGCAGAGCGTTCCGACCGCGACGAGCGATCCGAGGAGACGGCGACCGTTCACTGAGCTCATGGCAACCTCCGGAGCCGCGGCAGCGCGGCGTCGTCGGCATTCTAGACGGCGCTGCGATCCGGAGGCCAGTTAATGAATGTTATAGACCGATAAGCAGAATCGATTGCGGTGGTGCAGTCGCTCGCCGGCCTGGCTCAGGCCAGGCGGCGCTCGGGCGACTCGTCGCGCGCCATGGCGGCGCTCCAGTTGAAGCCCCTGACGATCTTGATGAGCTCCCGCGCTGGTTCGGCGAGGTGGCCATGTTCGCGATAAATCATCAACGTGCGCCGCGGAATGTTCAGCTCCGCGACGTGTATTCTCGCGAGCGTTCCGTCGAGGAGATCCTGCTGCACCGTGATTTTGGGCACGATGGCGAGCCCGACGCGCGCCTGCACGAAGCTCTTCATGTTCTCGAAACTCCACAACTCGGCGACCACGCGGCAACGGGTGCGGTGTTGTTCGAAGAGGCGCACGACCTTCTCTTCGGTCGTTGTGCAGAGATGATGGACGACGAAGCGTTCCTCTCCGAGGTCCCGGATCCGCACGTCAGCCCGGCGCGTGAGCGGATGGTCCGGAGTGGCCACCAGAATCATTTCGTCCGCGTGCACGTCGACACACCGCAGCTCGTGAAACGACGGTTCGTCCTTGACGAAACCCACGTGCACTTCGCTGTCCATCACCTGCCGCGGAATCTCTGCGAGCCGGCTGCGGTAGATGCCCACCTTGATGTCGGGAAACCGTGAGAGGTACGAGCGAAGCGGCGCAGGCAACAAATAGACGGCGGCAGATTCGTGCGCCGCAATGTTCAGGGTGCCTGATGTGAGATTTTTCAACGCCCCCAGCTGCCGCATGGCCTCGTCGCGCGATTCCACGATTTTGCGAGCGTAGATCGCAAGCGCGCGTCCGGCTTCCGTCAGAGAGACCTCGTGAGCGTTTCGCGCGAACAGCGGGGTGCCGACTTCTTCCTCGAGCTTCTTGATGCTTTGGCTGACGGCCGGCTGCGTGCGGCACACTCGCTCGGCCGCCCGCGTGAACGTCCGTTCTTCAGCGACGGCGAGAAAATGTTCGAGCTGGAGAAAGTCCATCTGCCCCTCCGACCTGACCGTGACGCGGCCAGCTTATAGGAGGGGCATCGCGTGGGCAAGGAGTATAGTTAACCCTCCAGATGCCGATCGAAGTCGAAATTAATCTGAAGATTCCGCGCGTCGTGATCCGCTCCGCGAATCAACCAGATCAGGTGATCGACAACAGCTCGGTTCGCTTCATCACCGTCGTGAACGTCCCCGCGATTCCCAAGCCCGGCGCCTCGCTGCAGCTGACGACGAGCTACACCGAACCGCTCGAATGCACGGTGACGAGAGCCGACTGGAACGAGGAGCGCTCGCGCTTCATCATCTCCTGCAGCTACGCGAAGCGATCGATATCGGCCGGCGAGTACGACGCGCTCGTCAACGACGCCGACTGGCGCATGAAACCGCTGTTGTAGATCATCGATGTAGCGCGAGGCCCATCGTCGTAGCGCGAGGCTTTAGCCGAGCGTAAAGCACTCGAACAGCACCGCTCGGCTGAAGCCTCGCGCTACGGATCCTACCGCACGACGTGGTCGGATGGCAGCGGCGGAACGCTCGCCGGCGGCACGCGATAATGCGTCGCCTGCTCGAACGCGTAAGCCAAACCGATCAGCCGCGGTTCGCTGAACGCTCCCGCCGAGAACGTGACGCCTGCCGGTCCGTCCTTCGCGTTGAACCCGTCTGGAAACGGCGGCGTGACGACGTTCTGAAAGAAGCCGCCCGGAACGACGATGCTCGGATAGCCGGCTTTGGCCGGTGTGCCCGCGCCGCTGTTGCCCGAGAAGAGCAGTGCGTCGTAGTCATCCGCGGTTCCGGGGATCCCGTCCGGACCATCGAGCACTGCGTGAATCGCACCTCTTGACCGCGTGATGTCTTCCGCCCGATCGCTCTGATACCTGATCGTGTCGGCGCTGCCCGCGCTCGTGTCGAATAGCTGCGAGAACAGCGCGAGGTCCTGGCCGTACTTCGTCGCGGCCGGGCCGAACGCCGTGTTGAACGCAATCACGTCCTGCAGCGACTGGACAGGGAATGAGTGGCGGACGTGGTCGTCGATGTACTTGTTCAAGTCGCGTTTGAACGCATAGTTCAGCACCGTGGAGCAGCCAGCTGGCGGCGGGTACGCGCCAGGCAGCGGCGTCGATGCGCAGCCGGGAAGCTGCGCGGCGAGCGCGGGCACGAGGTCGACGGTCGCGCCTTGAGCGCGCAATACGGCGATCGCGTTGTTCATCACGATCGCGCGGTTCGTTGGGAACGGCGGCACGGCGATGCGCGCTCCGTGCAGCGCGTTCGCGTTGAGGAACCTGGTGTAGTCGCTGAAGCAGTTCCCCGGCGTCAAACAGGCCGCCGTTGCCGGATCGTTGCGATCGAAGCCGGCGATCACGCCGAGCACGATCGCCGCGTCCGTCACGGTGCGCGCGAGCGGACCGGCGGTGTCCTGATCTGCTGCGATGGGAATGATGCCGTCGCGGCTGATCAGGCCGACGGTCGGCTTGATGCCGACGAGGCCGTTCGCGGTGCCGGGACTGAGGATCGATCCCGATGTCTCAGTGCCGATCCCCACCGTTGCGAGGTTGGCGGCGACAGCGATCCCCGGTCCCGAACTCGAACCGCCAGGCGTGAGGGCCGGTCGGCCATCGGCCACGGGGCCGCCCCGGGAATCGAGCAGGCCAACGCGCGGATCGGGCCGCGGATCGTACGGGTTGTAGCCGTACCCGCCGAGCGAACTGTATCCGGCAGGCATGCCGTTCGTCAGGAAGTTGGCGTACTCGGTCATCGTCGCCTTGCCGAGGATGATCGCACCGGCGTCGCGAAGCCTGCGCGCCACGAACGCGTCGGATCTTGGGAACGAGCCGTTCAGCGCGACCGATCCCGCCGTGGTCGGCATGTCCTTCGTATCGATGTTGTCCTTGAGGATCATCGGGATGCCGCGCAGCGGCTCCTTCGCGTGGCCATGATCGTCGGAGTCGCCTCGCTCTTCGCCTTCGGCGTGGTGGTCGAGCAGATCCGTATTCAGGTGGATGTACACGTTCAGATGCGCCGCCGTCGATTTGCCGTTGTAGGCGGCGATGCGATTCAGATACATGTGCACGAGTTGCTCGGTCGAAATGAGCCCTTGATCCACTGCCTTGTGGATCGCCGGAATCGTCGTTTCGACGAGGTCGAACGTGCCATGGACCGCGTGGTGATCCGCCGCTGCGGGGACAGACCGCGCGAGAACTGCGACGCCGGCGACGAGCGCACAAGCTTGAAGCACCGTTATCAGACGTTTCATTCGGAAGCCTCCTAGGCAGGAGAGAGTGGCGTTGGAGCGAGCTGCGGGCGGATGATTTCTCTGAATCTCGGTCGGTGTCAATGCAATTGTGAGAAATCAGTGCGTTTGCGTTGGCATTCGCGACGGTTTTGTAACACCGAGGGCACGAAAGACGACAAAAGTCGCCACGCCATCGGCCTAATTGGATCGCGTGACGGGAACCCGTCGGCGAGCACCGGCGACGCGATTTATTGAGAGACGCGCGCGATCTGTGCGGTCCGTCGACGTTGTTTAACCGCACCGCGCAGCATGGATACGGCAGATCGTCCCGTTGGGGCAAATGGTCGATTTTGCCCGGAGCGCCGCGGATCTGAGCCCGGGCATGCACGGATGTTCATACTGATGAGCACTACGGCACACTCCGTGCTTTACCGGCCATCGCTTCTCATCAATGCCGCAGCGTGTCCTCTTCGTCGAACCGAACACCAAAATCGCCGCTAATCTTCTCGCGGCAGGTCGCGCGCTCGGAACGATGGATCATCATGTCGCGTTCGAAACGGCGCGCGCCTCGCTCACCGCGCGCCCGTTTGATTTCGTGATCACCAATCTCCGGCTCAGCGACTTCAACGGCCTCCATCTGGTTCACCTCGTCTCGGGCAACCTCTGTCCGCCGCGGTGCATCGTCTACACCGATACTCGCGACGCGGCGCTCGCGCGGGAAGTGCAGCGCTCGGGCGCATTTTATGAAACCGCTGAGTGTTTACCCGTCACGCTCGCCGCGTACCTGCAAGGCACACTGCCCGTGAGCGATCGCCGGAATCCCTCGTTGACCGACCGCCGTGGATACTTTCGTGGCGGCCGGCGATGCTGGGACGATTACATCGCCAAGCATCAAGCCGTTTAGCCGGCCGCTGAAAAGCGCAGCCTGAACTCAGAACTGAGAACTCCGAACTGAGAAGTCTGCGGAAAGCGGCCCAGGCTCCGAAGTTCGCGCTTTCTGAGTTCTCATTTCTGAGTTCTCACTTCTGAGTTCTTTTACGGGTGCGGGAACGTCAGGCGGACAGCCGTGCCTTCCGCATCGTCGCTGACAACCAGTTCCGACGCGCCGCCGTACATGGCGGTTGCATGCGACAACGCAATCGCCGCCAGCCCGAACGCGCCGGCGCCTCGCGCGGAAAATGCCTGACTCGAGAATCGGTCGGCCATGTAATGGGGGACGATGGTCTGCTGCTGATAGACCTCGAGCGCGAATCCACCCTTGCCGAGCGGCTCGCTGCGCACATCCACGTGTGGCTCCGTGGTCTGTTCAAGAAATGAAAGCGTGACGATGATCGCGCCGGTGAGTGCCATGACGATCAGTCCGCGATCGACCGTCGTGCGCGCGTCGCTGCCGTCGGTCACGGCAATGCGAAGCTCCGAGAGGCGGCATTCCGGTTCGAAGCTCTGAACGACTTCATCGATCACTGACGACAAGCGTCTTCGACCCTTCCTCGGGAGATCGACCGGTCGAAAGAAACGCCGTCACGTTGGCCAGCCACAGGGTGCGCCACGTCTCGGCTGCAATGAGGTCGACCGCGGCCGCGCGCTCGAAACTCTTCACCGCACTGCGAGCGATGCCGATTGTGTTTCGCAGCCTCGCGAGGTCGCGAGCGATTTCGGTGACGCCGTCTGCGAGCTTCGTTCCAACCGCGGCGCGCATCGGATCTGCCGCCCGCGCGGGGACTGTCTGGGGCGGCACGTCGCCGCGAACGCTTTCCGCGCTGCGCAGCGACGCCTCGCCGGCATCGTCCACCTGATGGATGATGCACGGCACTGCGGTGAGCCCCGCCGCCATCGCGGCGCAAAGCCGCTTTCGTCCGGCGATCACGCGATACGCGTCGTCCTCCTTGCGGACGAGGAGCGGCTGAATAACGCCGTGGGCGCGGATCGAGCGGATCAGCCCGTCGAGCTCCTTCGCGCGCGCCTGGTCGGAGTCGGAGAAATTGCCGACCGGAATGAGGCGAATCGGCGTGCCCAAGGTGGGCGCGACAAGATGGTCGACGTAGTGGCGTTCCGCGCGCATCCGGTAGTGCGCGGGCAGCCCTTCGCGCTGCCGCGAGGCGGGCGACACTACCGCATCGAGCGCGTCGGCGTCGGTCGTGTCTTCGAGGTCGGCGCGCAAGTCATCTGCCTGCTGAGATTCGAGTTCGTGCAAGGGCGTCCCTTTTGGATTGGCGAAGTGGTTGTCGATTTGCGGGTCGCGCCATTCTATCGTCAAACGCGGCGGCCGAATCGCGTGCAGCGTCTTGGTCATCCGATCGAAACTCGCGCGCGCGACAGATTTGAAAGTGCGGACAAAAGTCTGCCGACTGAATACCTTTGAACCTCTTTTAGGCCGTAAACAGCCCGTACAAGGTGGGCACGGCGTTGCAATAGTCACGCTCCGAAGCAACAACTTGAGGTTGAAACATGGCACAGCCGAGTAGGCGTGAGAAGTCTGCCGAAAACGGGGACGCCGCGTCTGTTCCCCTTACGGTCGTCCCGATCAGAGTGGACATGGACGTCGACGCGCTCGACGGGTTCAAGCCGGAGCAGGCCGCGAACGAATCCGCGTCCGCGTCGCCGAAGAATGCTCCAGCCAAGCCGCCGCGCGTCCGGACGCCCGCTGAACAGGCACGACTGCGACTGCTGATCATCACGACCGCGGCGGCGCTCACGGCCGCAGCCGCCAGTGGCGGTGTGTATCGTCAGTTCCGATCGCAGAAGGCCGGCCCCGCGGCGCCAGCCATCGTCACTGGCAAAGCCATCCTCCAAACGCGTCCCGACGGCGCCGCCGTCCTGGTGGACGGCGTAAAGCGCGGCATCACGCCGCTCGAACTCGAGCTTCCGGTCGGCTCGCATGCTGTGGTCTTCCAACACGGCGGGGCGGAGCGGCATCTCACCGTGACGATCGAGGCAGGCACACGCGCCTCCGAGAACGTCGATTTGCCGAGCGCGCCTCCTGCGGTCGGCCAGATCGAAGTGACGTCGGACCCGCCTGGCGCGCGCGTCACGATCGATGGCGGCGCGGCGGGCGTCACGCCGATCACGCTGCGCAACATCAATGCGGCGCGTCATGTGGTCGCGGTCGGTCAGGGCGACACCATCGTCAACCGCACCGTCGACGTCACGTCGGGAGCGAGCTCGAGCGTGTTCGTTTCTCTCGCCGGCGGCCCGCGATCGGCCGGCTTCTTCGAAGTCGAGTCGCCGCTGGAGCTGCGCATCATGGAGAACGGCCAGTTGCTCGGGCTTTCGACCGCCGCGCCGCTGATGCTGCGGGCCGGCACCCACAAGTTCGAGCTGGTCAACGAGAGCGCTGAAGTGCATCTCGCACGAGCGGTCACCGTCGACGCCGGGAAAACCGCGCATCTGCGCGTGCCGGCGCCGAACGGCACGCTGTCGGTGAATGCGTCGCCGTGGGCCGAAGTGTTCGTCGACGGCAAGAGCATCGGCGTCACGCCGCTTGGCGATATCCAGGTGCCGGTGGGCAGTCGCGAGATCGTGTGGCGGCATCCGCAGCTTGGTGAAAAACGGCAAACGGTAATGGTCGGCGCGCAAACGCCCACCCGGTTGAGCGTGGATTTCAAGAAATGACGAGAACAACATTCGTCGCGTTGGCCCTGTTGATCGCCACGGTACTGCCGGCCCGTGCGGCCGACGATCCTGTGGACGAAGCGAAACGCCTGTACCTGTCTGCGGCGTACGACGCGGCGCTTGCCGCGCTGAGCAATCTACCGCCGAGCGTCGATCTCGATGAAGTCGACAAATACCGCGCGCTCTGCATGCTCGGGCTGAATCGACAGCAGGATGCGCAGGAGATCGTGCAGCGCCTCGTCACGCGTCGGCCGCTCGCGAAACTGGACGAGGGCGATTCGCCGAAGCTCCTCGCGATGTTCAAAGAAGCGCGCACGCGCGTGATTCCAACGGCCGCTCGCAGCCTGTACGTTTCCGCAAAGGACAATTTCGAGAAGGGACAGGTCAAGACCGCCGTGGCGCAGTTCCACGACGTGATCGCGCTCGTTGCGGAAGCGGATGGCACGAGCGACGCGGCGCTGGGCGACGTGAAGATTCTCGCCGAGGGCTTCTCGAAGCTCGCCGAGCAGCTGCTTGCGCAAGAGACTGCGGCTTCGAATAAGGCGGAGGCAGCCGCTGCCGCTCGCGCGCCGGAGCCAGCACCCCCGACGCCGGCGCAGGTCTTCGACGCGGCGGCAACTGATGTCGTGCCGCCGATCGCGATCGCCCAGGCGATGCCCGAGTGGAACCCGCCAACCGGATTCCAGTCGAAGAACTACACCGGAACGCTCGAATTGGTGATCGATGAGCACGGCGTGGTCACGGGCGCCGCGCTGGTTACGCCAGTGAACATTACCTACGATCAGCTGCTGTTGAGTGCCGCGAAACGATGGCGGTACCGGCCCGCGCAGCGCGCGGGGCAGCCGGTCAAGTACCGCAAAGCGATCTCGATCGTGCTGACGCCGGGCCGCGAGTAGGCGCCTGCGCCGGCGTCCTCAATCAGCGACCGCCGCCGCCCTCGGTATTGCCGACGATCACGGACGCAATGCCGAGCGGCAGGCGCGTGATTCGGATCTCGCAGCAGGTTTCATACTCGCGTCCACGCCGGCTTCGATACGCAATGCGCATCGGCCAGCCGGACACAGGCGGACGCCCCGCGAGCGTTCGCCCGACAATATGCCGGCTGATGATTTGGGTCAGCGACACGTCTGGCGGCTGGAGCAGCGAGTCGAGCGACCTGGCTTCGCCCGGCTGCAGCGCCTCCACGCGGTCGAACCGGTACCGCGTCTCATCGTCGAGCGTCAGGTCGGAAAGGTGTATGTCGTACGCGGGAGCGGACGTGACGTTTTCGATTTGAGGCCCGCACTCGGCGGCGGCCGCCCGGCCGCGCCGCCACATCCAGGCATCTGACGATTCGTATCTGACCCACACGAACGGACGCATGTGTCCTGCTCGAAGCGCTTCTCGTGTCAGCGACCGCTGTACGTCGTCGCGCTGAGAATTTCGGGCGGCAGATCTTCAACCGCCACGTCGCGCTCCAGGCGGCGGATGACGAGCCGTTCCACGACGTTTGTGAGCTCTCGCACATTCCCCGGCCAGTGATAGGCCGCGAGAATGCTGTCGGCGCCGGCCGAGAGTCGCGGCGTGTCGACGCCGTGCGCCTTTGCGCGCTCTTCGAGGTGATGCCGAAGCAACGCGGAAATGTCGCCGCCCCGTTCGCGCAGCGGCGGAATTGTCAAGCGGATCACGTTCAACCGATAGTAGAGGTCCTCGCGGAAATCGCCTCCGGCGATCGCGTGCGCGAGGCTGCGGCTGGCCGCCGCGATGATCCTCACGTTCGTGCGCAGCTCGCTTCGGCTCGATCCCGTGGGCGTGACCGCACCGGTCTCGACGAAGCGCAGAAAGAGCGCCTGCACTCGGCGCGGCATGTTGGCGATTTCGTCGACCAACAAGGTGCCGCGGTCGCCTTGCGCCGTCAGACCTGGCTTGTCCCGATAGGCGCCCGCGAAGCTGCCGCGTACATGGCCGAAGAGCTCCGATTCGAGCAAGGCTTCAGGAATGCTGGCACAGTTGATTGTGACGAACGGCTGCGGGCGTCGGCTGCCGGTATCGTGAATCATTCGCGCGATGATCTGTTTGCCGACTCCAGCTTCGCCCACGATGAGCACGTTGACATCAGCGCGGGACGCAGCGGCGACATCATCGCGAAGCTGCGCCATCATTTCAGTGGCGCCAAACAGGAATTGGGAGGTCGAAACCGCCGCCTGCTGACGTCGGCAGGCGATCAGCTCTTGTACAGTCACGGTCTTTGTTTCTCGGCGGTTACGAAGATCCTCTGGCGGGCTCTCAACCCGACTCGGGAGTTGAAATACTACCCCTACCAGAAGACTAAATTCAACCCTCGGCTGTTCGTCTTTCACATTTGTTGGCAAAATAAAGTGTGAAGGACGACGCGATGGCCGCTGGGCGAGCGCGGCGTGCCTGACCATCGGCCGGTTTCTCGAACGATTTGACGATGCGGTCGCGACGATGCAGCAGGCGACCATGGCGGCGGATTGTCGGCCGGTTCATGGCCAGACGCTTGCAGCCTCGGCAGAGCCTCGCCGAATCACGTGCAGCGTCATCATCCCGCAAAATCGACGGACCTGGCGCAACCCCCCGCGTCCCGCCTGCGCGGCATCGTGCAGAGCCGCATGTGGAAATGGATCCTCGACGCGCATCGCCTGCTCGGCGTGAGCATCGAGATCATCGACGATCAGCTCACGCCGCTGACGTCCACCGCGTCAGCGAGGCCGGCGGAAGCCTTACCGCGCGCGATCGGGCAATCGCTCGCGAGTGCGACACCTGTCGTCGCCGACGCCGCGGGTGTGCGCATGTCGTCGACTCCGATCATGGCCGGCACCGCTGCCGCCGGCGCCGTGCTGGTGAGCGCAGCGGCCGACGACCGGCTCGGCGAGCGCGAGCTGGCGCGCGCCGGATCGCTGCTGGCGAGCGCGCTCGAGGATCAGCTGTCGCGTCCGCTGCACGAGCACGGCGACAACTCCCACAAGATCTCCGCGCTGTACCAACTACTGCATGCCGCCATCGCGCGCGGCTCGGAGCGCGAAGTCCTTCGCACCTTCGCGGAGGCGCTGAGCATCTGGGACGAGATCGAAGTGCTCGGCTACCGTGCCGACCTCGACGGCCGCTACACGCTCGACGTGTCGCTCCCCGGTTCGGATCGCGAGATGAACCCGCGAACGTTCGAGTGTGAGCTGCCGGCCGTCAACGGACTGCGGCGGCTGTCGGCCATCGACCGTCGCAACCTCGGGTTCACCGGCAGCGGCGAAACCGCACTTGTCCACCTCCACACCGACGGCGGTCCGTGGCTGATCGCGATGAACTCGGCGACCGATCCCGCAGATCGCGAGCGGTCAGACCTGTACGTCGCCGCGCTCGGCCACGCGTTGAACGCGGCGGTGGGCGTCGAAGCGTCGAGGCTTACGTGGGCCGTGATGCAGCAGTTCGTGGACAGCGAGTCGCCGCGTGCCGCCGCGGCGCGTGCGCTCGTCGAAACGGCGACAGCGCTCAACGCGAGCGGCGGGTTCGCGCTGTTCGGACCCGATGATTCGCCGGTGCTCGCCGTTGGCGACGAGGTCGACGTGCAGGCGGCGTCGCTGACGCTCGCCGATGCGACACAGCTCGCCGCGGCGGTCTCGGCGCCCGCGCCGTTCCGCGCCGCGCTCGCGATGCGCGCGTTGGACGGCCATCTCTTCACGCGGCGCGACGTGCGGCTGTTCGAAACCGCGGTCGGGAACTTTACGACGTGGCTCACGTCGGCGACGCGGCGATTTGGCAGCGACGGCGACCGGCGCGGCGCGGCGCGATCATTCGATCAGATCCTCGATCGCTACGCACGCGAGGCGCATGCGTCGAACGATCCCGCGTCGTTGATTTTGATTTCACCCGATACGTCTGCGCCCTCGCTGCAAATGGCGCACGCCTGGATCAAGCGCCTTCGCACGCAGCTTCGGCCAACCGATCTCGCCGGCAGGTTGTCGTCGGGCGAGGTCGGGATCCTGCTGCTTCAAACCCCTCACGCCGGCGCGCACATCGTCGCCCGCCGATTAGCGCGGACGCTCGCCGTCTCGAGTGGATCGGCGAAGCCCGAAACGGTTCGAATCGGCGTCGCGAGCCAGTTTGGCGACACCGTTTCGGCCGAAGCATTGATCGAGCGCGCGCGCCTTCAGCCGGTGAACGGGCAAGCCGTCGTCGGCTGATCGCAATCCCACCCATAACGGCGACTTCTGCGGCACATTTGTTGCCAATTGATGAGGTCAACGGCGAGGCAACCGCGAGGTAACGACTGCCCGCGGCGGTATTCGCCGGCCATCCCATTCTGCGGGCCGATCGAAAGAGCCGCACGGGAGGGGAAAAGTCTCCTTGTTCGCAGAGATCGGCTGAAGCCGACAACATGCCACAGCGCGGCGATTCGAAGATCAAAATCGTCTCCGAAGAGCAGGCGCACGCGCTCGCCAGCGCCGCGATCGACTACGAGCTGGAGAAGGATCGCGATCACCCCGCTATGCGCCTGGCAGCGAGGGTGAGTGCCATTCTCAGAGCCGATTTTGTAATCCTGTTCAGGGGCGACTGTTCATGGTCGGTGCTCGGCGCCGGCCACGCGCAGCAGCCGTTCGCGTCGGCCGATGCGCTGGCGCTCTTCGACGTCCTCGAGCCCGGCGTCGCCGCCGTTCGGCGAGTCGGCGGCGAGGATTGGACGCTCCTCACATACGGTGGCGACGTGCTTGTCGGCCTCGCGGTTGAAGGGGACTGGACGATGTCGCCGGTCCCGCTCTTCAAGCTGGCCAGCGTCGTCAACGCGCGCGTCGCGCGTGCGCGCAGCGCGCGTCCGGCGTCGGAAAGCGTGGCGAGGCTGCACTACCGGATGATGCACCGGCTCGCGCGCGTCACGGGTTTATTGCGCGTCAGCGAAACGATTCTTCGCTATGCGGCAAATGCCGTCGATGCGCGGCTCGGCGCGCTCGCCGTCGCGCAAGCGGGCGACAACCGCGCGTCCATCGTGGCAACCCACGGGTATCCGCGCGCGCTCGTCGAGCACGTGCGCATCGAACCTGGCGCAGGCGTCATCGGTTCGGTGATCGCTTCACGCCGACCGGTGCACGCGAGCGGGGAGGACGAGGGCCTCGGACGCCCGCGGCGGCCGCGATATCACACGAGCTCGTTCGTCGCCGTTCCCATCCTCGGCGGGCGCGAGGTACTCGGCGCGATCTGCGTCACCGATAAGAAGGGCGATCGGGCCTTCGATCAGAGCGACGTCGCGGTGCTGAGGACGTTTGCCGCGGGCGCGGCGCTCGCGCTCGATCGCGAGCGGGCTGCCGATTCCGCGGAAGCGTACGCGCACGCGGCGGCGGTCGACACGGTTACCGGGGTGTTCAACCGTCGTTATTTCCAGGTCCGTCTCGACGAAGAGCTGCAGCGGTCGCGCCGGCACCAGATTCCGCTCGCGCTGCTTCTCATCGACGTCGACGATTTCAAACATGTGAACGACTCGCACGGCCACCTTGCGGGCGACACGGTTCTCCGCGACATCGGCGAAATCCTCAGGCACTCGGTACGCATTTTCGACGTCTGCGCCCGGTTTGGCGGTGAGGAGTTCGTCATCATCATGCCGGGCAGCTCGAGCGACAACGCGCGCCGGATCGCCGAACGCATTCGCGAGCATATTGAAGCGTATCGTCCGTCGGACCGGGTATTGGGTGCGCTGAGGGTGACGGTGAGCATCGGGCTCGCCGTGTCGTGGTCAGGCTCTACAGCCAGTCAACTGCTGGAGCGGGCAGATCGTGCACTCTACACCGCGAAACATGCTGGTAAAAATTGCATCCGCGGCGATGAAGCGACGGAAACGGAAGACCTCTGAAATGAGGAGCAGGCGCGGTATTCGCGGCCCGATTACTACGCGGTCGCGACGCTGATGATGCGGTCGCTCGGGTCTTCCGAGGCGAGCGGCGCGAACGGCAGCCAGGCCGAAAGTGTTCCGCGCACTTCGCCAGCGTCGAGCGCGTCGGTGCGCAAAGTGACTGAATAGCTCACAAAACCGTGAAGGTTTGCCTGTATCCAGTGGTCGGGACCGTCGGAGTGCACGCCACAGACTTCAACGCGCCACGTATCGTCGCCGACTTCGAGATCGCTGCTGTCGAGGTTGAAGAACAATTCATCGCCTGCGGTGACACTGTTCGGGCACTGGGTGGCAAAATCGTGTAAGCCGACTGAATGACCGCGCATATGTGCAGGTTAGTGCAAGCGATATGCCGAGCTTGCTGATCCGTTTGTGCGTAGTTTTTGAGGGTTTGGACGTCGATGCGGCTGAGGGTCCGTCGGATTGAGCTACGTTCTCGTTATGTAAGAGTTACCTCAACGTTAGCCGCGAGGTCCCATGGCTAGATATACCAGCCATGCGGCCCGCTCCAACCGTCGCGCCGCAGTTCGTCTTCGATGTCCGATCGACGCCGGGCGACGCGGTCGGCCGCATCGAACTGCTCGACCGATTCGCTGCCGTCGGGCCCGACGACGCGCAGCTCGTATCCGCCTGTAGGAAGGGGCAGGACCTCGGCTCTCGAGTATTCGCCGCCGCGCTCATACCACCAGAACATGAAGTCGTTATCGGCCTGATTCTCAACCGTCAGCACAGATCGTGCAAAATTGTGCAGCAATTCAATTCCGTCGCGTCCTCCGCGGCGACAGGAGCGCGCCGCATCCAAGCCCAATCAGTGCTCCTCCCAAGACATCAGTCGGGTAGTGCACGCCCAGATACACTCGAGATACGGCGATCGCAAGAGCGAGCGCCCACCACACGATACGGCCGTCCGGAACGAGCCCCGAGAGGACCAAGGCGGCTGCGAAAGCGTTGGCCGCATGACCCGATGGAAACGACGGATCTTCGGGACGGCCGCCGATCACCCGGAGGGTTGGCTGCTGCTCGAACGGGCGTTGACGATGAACGAGAGGTTTCACGACGTAGTCGGCCAGCGTCGTGGCAAGCAGGACTGCGGCGAGAACGCGTACGAGGCCCCGAGGCGATATCCGCCGCGTCAGAGCGAAAACGAGCGCGACGGCAATGAAAACCGCGCCACCGCGGCCGATCGCGCTGAACGTCCACATGACGCCATCCAGCGTGCCGACTCGATGTGCGACGACCCACGACGCGATAGATTGGTCCACGCTGGCTCGTTCAGTTCAGGCGGCGATTCGGGGTCTTCACCGCTCACAGTGGGCGCGATCGCCCGTGAGCGGGCGTTTGCGACACAGTCGTTTGCCCGAAAGCTGCCGCACGTAAATGTAAGTGACTGAAATAATGGCAGTTCCGCCACTCAGTCATCGGGAACGTCTCTGGCAGTTGCTACAAGCATGAATCGAAATGCTATCGGCGCTCTGATGCTGGCGGCCCTTTGTGTTTCCGCGGCGCCTGCGCTCGGTGCGGATGATCCGCGAGTTGTCCAATCACCAGATAATGCGGCGGCGATGGACGGCGTGGCCGCGTTGACCCACGTATCCCTCACCGCATCGGTCGTGCAGGAGCCTCTGCACGAAATGCGGCTGACGCCGCGGCCTGCCACACTCTCGCGCTTATACGCGTCGTGGATCGGTCTCCAGGCGTACGACACGTATTCAACGCTCGCCGGCGCAGGCCGGGGCGCCGCCGAGACGAACCCGTTCGTGAGCGGCCTCACGAACAACCGCGCCATGTTTTTTGCGGCGAAGGCCAGCATGACGCTCGTCACGGTCGGTGTGGCGGAACAGATGTGGCGCGAGCATCATCCCGGGCGCGCGGTCGCGCTGATGATTGTGTCCAACGGCGTCATGGCTGCGGTTGCGGCGCGCAACGCGGCCGTGCTGCACAGCCTGCGCTAGCGGAAGAAAAAAGGCGGGGACGCTCGCGCGCCGCCCGCCTTGATGTCGGGTCGAAGCTGCCGGTCGGCTAGCTGTTCACTTCCTTCTCGCGGCGGCGGGCGATAATCAGCGCCACCACTCCAGTAATCATCAACAACCACATCGTCGGCTCCGGCGTGACCGACAGCGAACCCCCGCGGCCGCCAGTCACCGTTCCGCCGATGGTGCCGCCGAGCGTGCCCGATCCAGACGCCACGGGTCCTGTGGCCCCATTGCCGAATCCCGGGACCGGCGCCGTGTTGCTGCCGAACGTGCTGCCGCTCGTGTCGGTCGGCGGCAGGATCGGCGCCGCAGGCGGCATGATGACGCCCGGCGCTGACGGCCTCGAGGGAGCCGCGGCTCGTGCCGCTTTGGGCGCCGCCGCCTTTGCAGCGGTGCTCTTCGGTGCATTCGCCGAGTGCCCGCCCATCAACATGCCGCCCGCGCTGGTGCCGCCGCCGCCAAAGTGCCCGCGGCTCGACGAACTGGCGTGCCCGACACGTTGGCTGGTGCCCCAGAGCACGCCGAGATGCGCCAGTTCGCGGCCGCGTACTCCGTTCGGCGCCGCCGACGAGCCGGGTGCCAACGCGGGCGCATTGATTGCGGTAACGGCCAGCGGCGCACCCGCGGCGACGACGCGTCCGGGCAACGCTCCTCCGTGGATTTCAGCGGCAGCTGTTGTTTCCTCCGGCATCGTGAACGCGGGTCGAGAGTCCGGCGGCAAACAGAAGCAGAACGCGTTCGTCCGGCCGACCAGCAACTTCGTGCTCACCGCGCCGACGCTGAAGAGAAAGGCCAGACCGGCCAGGACTCCCTTCGCTCGGCGTGAAACACTGAAACGCCTCACATCGCACCTCCAGCCCACCCCGCGCACGCATTTTCGGCGTGCTAATGCCGGTGAGCTTTGCACGCGCGCTGCCATGACGCGACGAAACGGCTGACGTCGGAAACGCACGTGATTCGGCGCGGCCAGTGGCAGAGGCGGATGGCGCGTGGAACTTGCTGGGCACTTCTGGCGCGGCGCTTCCACACGCGAGCGGAAAAGATCACGCTTTCCTGAGCATTTGTGCGGATGACATTTGGCAACGCCTCTGCAGTTGTCGCGGCGTGCCGTGGCTCATTGCACTCGTCGTTTCTCTCGCGTGGTTATACGCGTCGACCGCGGCGAATCTCGTCCGTGAGTGGACAACCAACGCCGATGCCTCGTACGGCTTGGTGCTGACGGCCGCCGCAGTGTGGCTGTTATTCCGGCGGCGCGTGCGCACATCGTTCGCAATCCGCAGCCGGCGAGTTGATGCCGCCGGGCTGGCGTTGCTGTCCTTCGGCCTGATGAGTTACCTCGTCGGTCAGCTTGCCGCCGACGTATTCGCGACGCGAGTGTCGATGGTGCTCGTCATCGCGGGCGTCACGCTTTTCGGCGCACGCCACGTGGCGCCGCGCACGCTGATGGCGCCGTTCCTGTTTCTGCTGATCGCGATTCCGCTTCCGGAGATCGTTGTCAACAGCGTCACGTTGCCGCTGCAGCTCGTTGCGTCGCGCGTTGCGGAGGTCACGCTGGCGGCTTGGTCGATTCCGGTGTTTCGCGAAGGCAACCTGCTCACGTTGCCGTCCTCCACGCTGGAGGTGGCGGAGGCGTGCAGCGGGCTGCGCTCGCTCGTGTCGCTTGCGGCGATCGCCGTGCTGCTCGCGTGGATGCTGCGGCGCGGCGCGGTCGCGCGAGTGGCGCTCGTCGCCGCGACGATTCCAATCGCGGTGATCATGAACGGACTTCGCATCGCCGCGACCGGCGTCGTCGTCGAGCGATGGGGTCCGGCATTTGGGAAAGGTGCGTGGCACGACTTCACCGGTTGGATCACGTTTGTCGCGTCGCTCGCCATACTGATCGCGATTCAGCGGCGCATGAACAGGGCGTCGCCGCGCGGTACGGAACGCTCTGAAGGCGCAGCGCCACAGGATTGGGCGGCCGCATGAACAACCGCCGCCTGATGGTGTGCGTGCTCCTGGTGCTCGCCACTGGCGCGCTGCGTCATGTTCTTGCCGCACCGCCGCAAGCGGCAATCGACCTGTCGCGTTTGCCGACCGAGGTCGGGCGATGGCGCGGGCAGGAAGCCGCTCCGCTCGACGACTCGATCGTGCGGCTGCTCGCGGCAGACAGCTACATCAATCGCACGTATTCGACCGCTGGGCTCGATCCGATCGGGTTGTATGTCGCGTTCTATGCCGGCCAGAAACCGGGTGACAGCATTCACTCGCCGCTCAATTGTCTGCCCGGGACCGGTTGGGAACCGGTGGCGGTATCAACGATGACGATGGCGCGGCCGAATGAGGCGCCAGGCGCCGCGCGCCGCATGATCGTGCGGAAGGACGATCAGCAGGCGCTCGTTCTGTATTGGTATCAGGTGCACGGTCGCATGGTCGCCAACGAGTGGGACAGCAAGCTGCACCTGCTCGTCGACAGCGTGCGGCTGCACCGCACCGACGCGGCCCTCGTGCGGATCGTCGTACCCGTCGAGGGGTCCGCGGCGGCAGCAGAGGAGCAGGCCGTGTCGTTCGCGCGCGCGCTGCTTCCGCCGCTCAATCAATTGTGGCAACCCTAATCACGAAGGCAGGAAGAGTGAACTTCGTGATACGTCGTGTCTTCGTGATGAAGAGAACGTGAAACGTGAAAGAGGACGAGCAATGATGTGGAAACGCTGCGGGTTCTTGCTCGCCGCTGCTGGTCACCGCCGCGTGCGTGAGCGGCGAACAGGCAGCTCGCCAGTTCATCGAGCGCGGCGATCGCGACGCCGCCGCGGGCAAGGACGAAGCGGCAGCGATCGACTTCAGGAACGCGGTCAAGAACGATCCGAACTCCGCGGAAGCGCACCGAAAGCTCGGCGACGCCGACGTCGCGCTCGGTCGAAACGACGACGCATATCACGAGTACGAGAAGGCCGTCACCATCGACGCGACCGATGCCGCAGCGCAGATTGCGATGGGCAAGCTCCTGCTCGACGCCGGCCGGTACGAAGAGGCGAAGATGCGAGCCGACGCCGTGCTCGAGGCCGATGCGAAGAACATCGACGCGCAGCTGCTCGCGGCAAGCACCCTGGCCGAGATGAAGGCGCTCGGCGGCGATCGCAGCGCTGCCGAAGCGGCGTTCAGAACGGCAGTGAAGATGGCGGGGCGGTCGGCGCCCGCGCACGTCGCCTTCGCACGATTCCTGCTCACCGCCGATCGCCCGGCGGAAGCCGGAAACGAACTGCAGCAGGCGCTTGCGGCGGCACCAGACGACGAGCTCGCGAACCGCGCGATGGCTGCGTTCTGTCAGGCGCAGGGACGCTTTCCGGACGCGGAGCCGTACTTCAGGCGCGCCGCGGCCGTCCATCATCAGAAATTGCGATCGACCCTGGCGCTCGCCGATTACCTGGCCGAAGCGCACCGTTACGCCGATGCGCGTCAGGTGCTGGCGACTGCGCCGGCCGACGGCGCGCCGGCGCAGGCTGTGCGATTGCGCATGGCGGCGCTCGAATACGACACCGGGTCGCGCGACAAGGCTCACGACCTGCTCGAGCGCGCGCTGAAGCGAGGCGCGACGGCCGATGGCCTCGCATTGAAATCGCGCTTTCTCGCGGCCGAGGGACACGCGGACCGACGCGCTTGCTGCGGCACGCGCTGCGCTCGACATGGATCCCCGCCAGGCCGCTGCGCTCCTCGTCGTGGGGACGATTTCCGCGCGCGAGGGACGGAACAGCGAGGCGGAGCACGTGCTGACGGAGCTATTGCGCGTGCGGCCGTGGGACGCCGATGCGAAAGTGCGGCTCGCGCGCGTAAAGCTCGCCGTCGGCGATGCGAACGCCGCAGCCGACCTGGCCGGTGGCGCGGGGTCGACGCTCGAGTCGCGCCTGACGCTGGCCGCAGCGCGGGCCGCGCAGGGAGACGTGGCGCGCGCCCGCCAGGAGCTCACTGATCTCTCACGCGCGTATCCGGCTTCGGATCAGCCGCTCGTGGCGCTCGCCGATCTCGAGCTGGAGCACGGCAACGGCCCGGCCGCCCGCGCGTTGAGCACGCGCGCGCTCCTCGTCGCGCCAGATTCGCGGGACGCCGCGCTCCTGGCTGCGCGGCTCGCGCTCGCCGACGGCGATCGGCCGGCGGCGGAACAGCTGCTCCAGAGAGTCGCTGACGCCGATCCTGACTCATTCGACGCGCGGGCGATGCTCGCCGAGATTCGCGCCGACCAGGGCGATCTCGCCGGCGCGCTGAAAGCATACGAGGCACTCGCCACGCGGTATCCGCAATCCGCCGCGGCGCGAACCGCCGCAGGTCTGATCCTGCAGGCAGCCGGCCGTTCCGCCGACGCGCGCACGTGGTACGAGGACGCGATCAAGGTCGATCCGAAGGAGGGCGTCGCGGCCGTGCACCTCGCGAGCCTCTACGTCGCAGACGAGGCGACGCTGACGAGCGCGATCCGCCTCGCGCAGAAAGCCGTGGAACTGCTGCCTGACGATGCGGACGCGCACGACACGCTCGGACAGGCGTACCTGAAATCAGGGCGGCCGGAAGTAGCGGTCCGCGAATTCGAACAGGCCGTGTCGCTCGACGGCGGAGAGACTGTGTACCGCGAACATCTCGCCAGCGCGAAGAAGAAGGCCGCGGACTTTATCGTCGCGCAGCCTGAGATACTGCCTAAGGCGCGGCGCTAGGCGGCACGCGCCGCTTCGTCGCCTGCTCGAACGCGTACGCGATCTCGATCAGCCGCGGCTCGCTGCATGCCGCGCCCACGAACGCGGCCGAGTAGGGTGAAGGCTGCGGCGTGAACCCGGCAGGAAATGGATTCTGGCCGCCGCCACCAGCCGGAACCATCCCGATCGGCACGACGATTTCCGGAAAACCGGGACGAGACGCCAGCCCTGAAATATTCCAACCAGGAAACAGCAGCGCGTCGAGGCGATTGTTTTTGAGCGCCGCCTCGAGACCGTGCTCGCCGGCAAGCGCGATGTCCTTCGCGCGATCGGCCTCGTATTTCGCGCGGTCCTGCCGCACGTCGAGCTCGTCCGAGATATCCAGGTTCGACTGGCCGTAGCGGATCGCGTTCGCGCTCAGGTGCGTCAGGTTGAAGATGCGGAGCTCGGTGAGCGACTTCACCGGCGCCGACGCGCCGAGCGACGCGAGGTACGCGTTGAAGTCGCGCTTCATCCCGTACTTGAGCACCGACGAGCAGTTCGCGTCCTTGCCTTTGCCGCTGTTGATGCCCGAACACGTGTCGAAGAGCAGCACGTTCTTGTCCGGCATTCGGCTCGACGACGCTCGGCAGATCGGCGGGATCGACGATGATCGCGCCTTCGCGCCTGAGCGATCGCGATCGCGTCGGCCATCAACGCCTGTCTGCGCGTCGTTCAGGCCGCCGCGCGGATTCGTCTCGGTCGGCGGGGTCAGGCGCTCGTAGTAGAACGCGCGCGGGATGCCGATTCGCGCGCCCTTCAGGCCGTCACGTTTCAGGAATGTCGTGTAGTCGCGTCCCGGCGGCGGCGTGCAGCGGCTGGTCGCGGCGATCGTCGGGATCGGGCGACGGCGCTCTCGAGCGCGCCGAGCAGAATCGCCGCATCGGCCACCGTCTTGGCCATCGGTCCCGACGTGTCCTGATCGAGCGTGATCGGAATGATGCCGTGCCGGCTGATGCGGCCGGTCGTCGGCCGGATGCCGACGAGCATCGTGAGCTGCGCGGGGTTCACAATCGATCCTGACGTGTCGGAGCCGGCGTTCGCCGCCCACAGATTCGCTGCGGTGCCGGCGCCGGAGCTCGATCCGCCGGTGCTCAGAACCGGACGGCCGTCGTTTGTCGCCTCGCGCGGATCGGGCCGCGGATCGTACGGGTTGAACGCGAAGCCGCCGACCGCGCTGTAGTTGCCCGGCATCGGCGTCGGCGCGCCAGCCACCCAGTTGGCCAGCTCGGTCAGCACCGTTTTCGCGATGATGATCGCGCCGGCGTCGCGCAGGTTCTTCGTGAGCGTCGCGTCGTACGGCGGGACGAAGTTCGCGAATGCGAGCGCGCCGCCCGTGGTCGGCATGTCCGTCGTATGGATGTTGTCTTTCAGCGCGATCGGGATTCCGTGCAGCGGACCTCGGACACGCCCTCGAGCGCGTTCGGCGTCGCGTGCGTCCGCCTCGTCGAGCGCGCGCGGATTCACGGCGATGGCTGCATTGATGCGGCCGTTGTACACCGCGATGCGGGTGAGGTACTCCGTCACGATCTCGCGCGACGTCGTCCGGTGCTCCTGCATCGCGCGCTGCATGTCGGCGATCGACGATTCGACGACGGTAAAGGTCCGGGGACGAGGCGTGGTCGGCTGCGAGGTCCAGACGGCTGACCGCGAACGCGGCGGCGAACAAAGATGCGTGTTTCACGCCGAGATACTACAACCGGCGCCGCCGTCGTGGTAGTGTGCCCGTCGATGAAGCGGCTCGTCGCGACTGCGCTCACCGCGCTGCTGTTCGGCCAACAGCCGCCGCCGGTCTTTCGTTCGACGACGGACCTCGTCGAGATCGACGTGGTCGTTCGCGACAAGAGCGGCAAGTTCGTGCCGGACTTGACAGACTGGCGATTTCGAGTTGCGCGATGAGGGGCAGCCGCAGCCGGTCGAACTCGTGACGCTGGTTGCCGCTGCACGGCCGATATCCAGTCAATCTCCGCTCGTTCGGCCCGACTCGGCCGCCGCGGCCGGAACGACTCCGAGTTCGCGCGCGCGAGTGTCTTCGTCGCGATTTTCGACGACGCGCATCTCTCGGCGGAAAACTTCAGGAACGCGCAGACCGCGGCGACCGAGCTGTTCACCAAACAGTTTCGTCCCGGCGACGTCGGCGGTGTCGTCGTCGGCGGCCAGGTCGCCAACCGGCGGCTCACGTCAGATGCCACCGAGCTCGCCGCGGCGGTGAAGCGCGCGTCGTCGAGCCCGAAGAGCGATTCGCGCGCATTTGACTTCATCGAATGGCCGCGGATGAATGAGGCGGAAGTCTTTCGCGTGATGGCGGAAGACCGTTCAGTGATCGAGGGGCTGGTGACGCGCGCATGCGCAGACGAGCCGGACCGCTGCCGTGCCCCGCTCAGCCCCGCGGATGCGGAGCACGACGTCCGCTCGAAGGCAAACCGGCTTTCCGCCGACCTGCGCGGCGAGAGCGAGCGGACGCTGCAAATCGTGTCGACGATGCTGACCAACTTCGAGCGGTTCGACGGCCGAAAGACGATTCTGTTGCTCTCCGAAGGGTTTGCCGCCGACGATTCGTGGTCGGAGGTCCAGCGCGTGATCGGCCTGGCGGCGCGCGTCAACGCGCGCATATATACGCTCGATGCGCGTGGGCTCGCTTACCGCGGCGCCACGGCGCTCGACCGCGCGCCCATCGACACGCAACAGCGGCTGCTCGACTCGCTCGGCGGAGGCGACGACGCAATCAACAGCCTCGCCGCGGATACCGGCGGGTTCGTGGTGAGGAACACGAACAATTTCAGTCGCGCGGTCTCGACGATCGCGGAAGACGCCGGCACGTATTACGTGCTCGGATATCGTCCCTCTCGCACGTTCGATGGGAAGTTCCATCGCGTCAGCGTGAAGGTGAAGCGATCGGGCGTCGATGTCCGCGCTCGAAGGGGGTACGTCGCCACGCCGCGATCCGCGGTCACAGGATCGCGCGCCGAGCGAGAACCTCGCGGCGAACGAGAGCGCCGCAGCGAACGAAAGCGCCGCACCGAAGCAGGGCGCCACTCCCGACATGGCGGACGCGCTCGACCCGGTGTTCCCTGCGACGAAGCCCTCTTCGTGACGGCCTTCGCGTCCAACGCAAGCGCGCCTGCCGCGCCGGCGGCGCCGGAAACGGCGCTGCGCGTTCGACCGCTGGCAAACGAACACACGGCCGCGCTTGCGGCCGGTGGTGCATCATCTGACGCGGAGACGCGCGGCTGGGAGGCGTACCAGCGCGGCGATGTCGAGGGTGCGCGGGCGGCGCTGATGCCGCTCGCCGATCGCGCGGAGACGCCGTCGTGGGTTCACTACGCGCTCGGTCAGGCCGACTATGCGCTCGCGCGCTACCGGGACGCGATCACGGAGTGGGAAAACGTCCGCAACAGCGAGCCCGATTTCGAGCCGGTCTACTTCGATCTGGTCGACGGGTATCTGCAGCTCAAGGATCGCGCGAGGGCGGCTGACGTGCTGATGGCCGCGCAGTTGTTCTGGCCGACCGACGCGGATGTTTACAACGCGCTCGGAGTGGTCCACAACGCTGCGGGCGCCATAGACGAAGCGGTGAAGGCTTTCAACGCCGCGATCGAGGTTGCGCCGAAGGAGGCGGTCAGCTACCTGAATCTCGCCATCGCGCTCGAAAAACGATACGCGAAGTCGCTGCGTTACTTTGTCCCGACCCGCGCGTATATCGGCAACGACAAGGATCGCCAGGACGCGATGGCGAACTACAGGAAGTATCTGGAATTCGGCGGCCCCTACGCCGAGATCGCCCGCAGACGTCTCGACGGCCTGACCTGGGCGATCACGAAGAAACAATAGCCGCGCCGGGCTCAGTCGTCGCTTCCGCCGCGGCGGGCCGCCTTGATGTCGCCGCGGTGCTTCTTCGCATCGAGACGCTTCTCTCGCGCCGCCTTTCCCGGCCGTGTCGGCCGCCGCTTCTTCGGCCGCTTCGCCGCGTGCTGGAGCAGCGCCACGAGCCGCGCGCGCGCCGCTTCGCGATTCAGCGTCTGGCCGCGGTGCTCACGGCTGTCGATGAGCAGCACGTCGTCACTGGTCACGCGATTACCGGCAATGGATCGCAGGCGTTCCTTGACATCGACCGGCAGTGACGATGCGCCGATGTTGAACCGGAGCTCGACGGCCGTGGACACTTTGTTCACGTGCTGCCCGCCGGGCCCGGACGATCGCACGAAGCGCTCCTCGATCTCGTGATCGTCGACTGCGATGGTGTCGGTGATATGAAGCACTATGAAAACCCGGAACCACAAAGCTCACGAAACTCACAAAGACGAGAGCGTTATTTCGCAAAGAGCGCCGCGTTGAACAACACCTTGAATGTGCCGAAGGGTTGGCCGCGCCATTCGGGACGGAATCCGATGAGGATCACGTGGCCGGCTCCGAGCTGTACGTCGAGCGCGGCGGCCTTGCCGTTCAGGTGCTGTTCACCGATCAGATATCCGGAGAGAAGCGGTGACTCGGAATCCTTGTACTTCGCGAGCACGGCGCCCTTGAATCCATCCTCGGTTTCGAACACCGGGCTGCCGTCGACGAATATCGCCGCACGGTCCGGCATGCCGGCCATCACGGGATGTGTCGTGTCGGCGATCACCTCGACGATGGAGCCGCGCAGGAAGAATTCTTCGGGCCGCAGTCCTGCGACAACGTTCTTCACCGGGAGCTTGAACTGCTGGATGGCGAAGTTCGACGCGTTGCTCAGGCACACGACTGTGCCGCCGCCGCGCACGAAATCTTCGAACCGCCGAAGATCATCCGCTGTGAGCTGATACGCGTACTCAGGACGCGGCGTGCCGCCGCGTCCGCCTCGTCCGGCAGCGACCCCGGCCACCGGAAACCGCGCATCGTCGCCAACGATGAGCACGTCGATCTTGTCGTTCAGCGGAGTACGGAAGTCTTCGGGATGAATCGTGGTGTATGTAAAGCCGTACTGTTCGAGCGTCCAGCGCGTCCAGCCTTCGTCCATGCTGCCGGTCCAGGGCTGATAGAGACCGATCCGCGGTTTCGCGATGGTCCGATTGAACGTTACGGATTCCGCCTTGGCCTGCGCCTGGAGGGCGAGGGCTCGGACCAGATCGGTCTTCGCCGCGTCGGACAGCCCGTGGATGGCGTACTTGCCTTCGTCCCGCGACACCGTCGCGCCCTGCTTGCCACGCGCGGTTAATCGCTCGGAACGTATTGTTCTGCGCCGGATCGACGACCAGCACTGGTCCAGAACCGGCGATCTTGCCGGGGGGCGGCTCGATCGCGGCAGCGGACGGATCGGTATTGAAACCAGCGCCGGGGACGCTGTCGAACACCGCGGCGTCCTTGGGCGATGCGTCGTAAGGCGTCGGCTTCACCTTCGGCTCAGGCGCGGGACCAATCATCTTGATCTTCGCGCGCACATCGTCGGCCAGCGGCGTTGCGGCGGCGACGACGCGAACGCCCATGGCGAGCGGCAGCGTCCAGCCGGCGGCGTCGTAGGGCCGTTCGGGCGGCCCTCCCGGGATACTCGCGCAGGTCCGGATACCTCTGCACGTCGAGCACTTCGCGCGCGAGCGCTGCGAATTCCTGATCCGTCGGCACCACCCATGTGCCGGCCGGGAACGTCTCACTGCCCATGGAAACAGGCGACGTGAGCTCGCCGACGCGGATGCCGCCGAACGCCAGCCGGCGCAAGAGCTCCACCGCGGCAACCGGATCGCGCTGCTCACGCGGCACGAAGTACGCGAACGGCGCCTTCTTCTTTCCGAGTGCGATTTGATCGACGCCCGCCTTGTAGCGGTCGAGGAGCAGCGACTCTTTGTACCTGGCCGCGAATTCGAGGACCGACATCGACGCGGTTTCCATGTAGTCCACAGCATCGCGAAGGCGCCAGAGGCCGGGCGGCCATGGGCTCGAGTACAGGCTGCGCGGGCGCAGGTCGCGCATGTTCTCGGGGAAGTCTTCGATGGTGTACGTGTGCGGGGTCGCGTACTGGAAGAGCGCCGTCTCGGTCCAGAATGCCGCGATGTTCTTGAAATTCGGCGTGTAGTCGACGTAGCCCGGATACCACGCGTCGAACGCCGTGCCCATGTGCGTCGCGCCGACCTGTCCCTTCTCCTCGAGGCCTTTCGCGATCGCCATGCCGATCATGTTCACTTCGCGCGACATCAGGTACGGCGCGTCCGTGCCGACCGGCTCCGAAAACGGCGGCAGCCAGATGCGCGTCGGAAAAGGACCCGACTGATGCTGCACGTAGATGATCTGCGGCTCCCAGATGCGCCATGTGTGCTCGATGACGCGCGACTCGATCATGTTCAGCATGTACGCGTCGCGGTTGTTGTCGTGCCCGACGTAATCCTGGTACAGCCTCGGCAAGCCCGACAGCTCGTAAGGCGTCCCGACATTCTTCATGTACCACTCGGCGACGATCTGCTGTCCATCCGGATTGATCGTCGGCCAGAGCATCACGACGACGTTGTCCAGAATGTTTTTGACGGTCGGATCGTTGGCCTTGCTGATCAGGTCGTAGGCGAGAAGCGGCGTCTGCTGCGGTCCGGCGACTTCGGTCGAGTGGAGCCCACCGTCCAGATGCACGAATGCCTTGCCTTCGCGCGCCAGCTGCCGCGCTTCTGCTTCGCTCAGCCCGCGAGGGTGGGCGAGGCGTCGCGCGATTTCGCGGTAACGATCGATCTTCGAAAGGTTCTCCGGTGTCGACACCAGCGCGAAGATCATCGGACGCCCTTCCGACGTCTTGCCGGCTTCGACCAACTGCATGTACTTCGTCGAGGCCGCAAGCTTGCGGAAGTAATCAATCGACTGATCGTAGGTTGCGAGCTTGTAGTCGGCGCCGGGCTCGAAGCCGAATACCGAGGCGGGCGTCGGCACGCTGCGCTCGGCGACGACGATCGAGCCGACGAACAGGATCAGGAAGGAAATCGGCGCAAGTCTTCGCACGCGCGAAGTATACACAAGGGCCGGTCAGCGCTTTTGGGGCTTCTTCGTTCGCTTTCGTGCCGACCGCCGCACGCGTCGCCCTTCGTCGAGCAGGACGATTCGGCCGATGACGTCCTCGTGCAGCACGCGCATCTGATGGTGTGTGTCTGCGCTCAGCCGCTGCATCTCCTGTATCGTCGCTTCGTTCAACGCGCGCATCTCCTGGCGAAGTTCTGTTGGCCAGCGCGCATCTCCTGACGAAGCTGCTCGTCGCCCGCGCGCATCTCGGCCCGCACAGCAGAAAATTCCACGTGCATCTCGTTGCGGAGTTGAACAATCTGCTGCGTGAGGTCGTCGATGCGTGCGGGCAGCTGTTCGAGCGCGGTCACTCGTTCCTCGAGCCTTTCTACCCTCGTCACAAGCACTTGCGGCGTCCGGGGCGAGAAGACGACGCTATCATCGTCGAACGACAGAGACAAGAGACGAACCCGCCGCACTGGATCTGCGTATCATGTTCCTGTGGAGCCGGCCTTCACCGATACGCTCGTCTTCAGCTCGCCGCTCGTCGACGTCGGCGCGTTCCGCTGCGACGTCGGCCACCCGTGCTTCCGCGATTCAGGACCGACCGAACACAACCTGTTCGTCTTTCCGCGGACCTCCGTGATCATCCAGCACGAGCACGAGCGCCCGTTCGTCACGAATCCCAACGTCGTGACGATGTACAACCTCGGGCAGTCGTACGAGCGGCGCCCGGTGTCGGCGCGAGGAGATTATTGCGACTGGTTCGGCGTGGATCGGAGTCTCGCGCTCGACGTCGTGCGCGCCTTCGACCCTGAGATCGACGAGCGTGCCGATCGTCCGTTTCGCTTTTCTCGTGTGATGTCCGATGCGGTCACGTACGCGGGGCAGCGGCGGCTGTTCGATCGGATTCGATCGGTTGCGGTTCCGCCCTTGATCGTGGAGGAAACGGTCGTCCGGCTACTGGAATCGGTTGTCGCGCAATCGTATCGTGGCACGGCGAGCGCGCCGCAGGCTGTGTCCCTCCGGCAACGCGACGCGGTGCACCAGGCCGAGCGTCTACTTAGCGAACGCTTCGAGGACGCATTGTCGCTCGACGACATCGCGCGCCGCGTCGACATGTCGCCTTACCAGCTATGCCGCACGTTCCGGTCGGCGACCGGCCGGACCCTCGGCGAGTACCGCCAGCATCTGCGGATTCGAAGCTCGCTCGAAAGACTCCGCGAGACGGCCGACTCGATCACCGACATTGCCCTGGGGCTCGGCTTCTCGAGCCACAGCCACTTCACCTATGCGTTCCGGCGCGAGTTCGGGTTCGCGCCTTCGTCGGTGCGTTCTTCCGCGCCACGCCGCTCGACACGATAAATACGCGTCCTGAATGGAAGCCGTGAATCCCGCTCCATCCCGACGTGATCAGCAGATCGACGATACCGTCGCCATCGATGTCGCCGAGGCCGACGGCGTCGAAACCGAAGGTGTCGCCGGGGGTCCGGCAGGTGAATGTCTTCATCAGGCTGCCGTCCTTACCGGAAAATAAGTACGCGCGGCCTCCCGAGATTGCCGCGCCGGCGTACTGCCAGGCGCCGACGATCAGATCGTCGTAACCATCGCCGTTGACGTCGCCGGCGGCCGAGGGGCTCGTGCCGAATCCTTCGCCTGGCGTCTCGCCCAGTCAGCGTAAGGAGTGGGGCGCCATCCTTCCCCGAACGCACGTAGACGCGGCCTGTCGACTGTCCCTTTGCCGCGTTGGACCAGTCTGATGCGTACACGTCCACGACGCCGTCATGGTTCACGTCGCCAATCGCCGACACGAACATGCCGCCGAGCGCGTTGCCGGTCTCGTCCGAATCGATGACGAATTGCGGTTTTGCAGACAGGGTGTTGTAGACGTACGTGCGGCCATGATGACCGGGGCCAGCCGCCGGCGCGCCGACGATCAGCACGAAATGATCTTTGTCGCCATGGCCGGCAACCGCGCTGCCAAATTTGTCCCCCGCGGATTCGCCCGTGAGCGTCAGCAACACGTGGCCATCTTTGCCGGAGTAGACGTACGCTCGCCCCGCCGCCTCACCGCCCGCGTTGTTGCCGGGCGCGCCCACGATGACGTCGGCGTAGCCATCGTGATTCACGTCGCCGACACCCGACGCGTGCTGGCCGAAGTTGTCGGCCGTCCGCTCGGCCGTCAAGGTGAGAATCACGCGACCGTCGCTGCCGGAGTAAACGAATGCCTTGCCGGATCCTGGCGCGCTCGCGATGACGTCGGGAATGCCGTCGTGGTTCACATCACCCGCGGCTTCGAGTCCTGTGCCGAGTTGGTCGCCGGGATGGCCATCGGCGTGCCACAACTCCTTGCCGGTCCTGGTGGAGTAGGCGTACACGCGGCCGGCGTCCGCGCCGCCGACATTCTTCGTGGGCGCCGACGTCACGATGTCGACGATGCCGTCACGGTCGACGTCGCCGATCTTTCGCGCGATCCAGCCGAACTGATCGCCGGCGGATTCGCCATCCCACTCGCGTACGATCTGCACCGGCTCGACGAACGGATTCGCAAAGTCTTGCGGCGTCGGGAGCAGCGCGCGGTAGCGCGCGTCCGATCGGATGGCCGCGAGGTCGGTATCCGCATCCATCTGCGTCATGTCGATCTTGTGCGTGGCCCTCGCTTTCGCCAGCCACTCGAATGCGGCGTCGACGTCGTGTTTCCGCGCGTAGACCGTGCCGACGTTATACAGCGCGACGGGGGAGTCCGGTTCCATTTCGAGCGAACGGCGATACGCAGCGAGTGCGCCGTCGAGGTCACCGCTTTGCTGCCGCGTGACGCCAAGCCGTCGCCAGCCGCGAGCATCGGTCGGCTCGGCCGATGTTTGCAGGAACAACAACCACAGAGCCGGCCCGAGCACGAACATGGTTGGCAGCCGCAATCTGTCCACGAAGAGCCTCCGGAGCGAGGCTATCGAACAGCGATCGACGCTGGCTATCAGAATGTTGCGCTCGATGTGTCGCGCGAGGCTGTGTGTAGATGTAGCGCGAGGCTGTGTGTGATGTAGCGCGAGGCTGTGTGTGATGTAGCGCGAGGCTTTAGCCGAGCGACGCGCGCTCAATCCACGCGCAGCGCCGTCATCGGGTCGACGTGCGCAGCTCGGCGCGCCGGCACATAGCAGGCGACGAGCGCGACCCCAAGCAGCGTCAACGTCACGAGCGCGAGCGTGGCGGGATCGCGCGGCGCGACGCCCCGCATCAGGCCGGCGAGCGCGCGCAGCACCGCAACGGAGCCGGCCAGGCCAATCGCTGCGCCGATACCGACCAGCACGAGACCCTGTCGCAGGACGAGGCGCAGAATCATTCCGCGATCGGCCCCGAGCGCCAGACGGATTCCGAGCTCGTGCGTTCGCTGCGCGACGCTGTACGAAATGACGCCGTACAGCCCTATGGCTGCGAGCGACACGGCGAGCGCGGCGAACACGACGAGCAGCAGCGTGTACACGCGCGGTTCCGCCATCGACGCCGACAACACCTCATCCATTGTCTGGATCTTCTGCACCGGAACGAACGGGTCGGCCGCGCGCGAGATGCCCTTGATCGTCGGCGCGAGCGACAGCGGATCGGTGCCGCCCGTCTTCACCACCAGCACGAGCCACGGCCACGGCAGATTCGCCTGCTCTGTGTTCAGAAAAAATTCAGGCTGCGGCGCGATCGCGAGACTGGACTGATGCACGTCCGCGACGACGCCAATGACGGTCAGCGTCGTAGTTTTTCTCCTGGCTCCGGCGGGGTCGCGATCGGTGGAGTGTTCGTCTATCGCGTCCGACGATTCATCCGGCAGGATGATTTGCCGGCCGAGCGCCGGCTCGTTGGGCCAGAATCGATGCGCGGCCGCTTCGTTGATGACGACGACAGGCGGAGCGTTGGCCATGTCGTCTTTGCTGAATTCGCGTCCCTCCCGCATGGCAATGCCCATCGTCTTGAAGTAGTCGGTGCTCGCCAGATTGAATCCGGCGTTGAACATTTTGCCGGGCGCGGGATCCGGCTTGCCTGCGATGTGGAACCCCAGCCCGTCGGATCCGCCGCCGAGCGGAAGGTCTGCGACGACCGCGGCGGAGCGAACGGCCGGCGCGGTCCGCAGCTGGTCGAGCACTGTGTCGAAGAATCGCAAGCGTTCGGCCAGCTTCGAATACTTCGGCTGCGGCAGCCACATGTCGACGACGACGAGATTGTCCGTCTTGAAGCCAGGCGCGGTGCCGCGCATCGTCAGCAGCGTCTTGAGGAGCGTCCCCGCGCCGCCGAGCAGCACGAGCGCCATGGCGAATTCCGCAATCACGAGCGCGTGACGAACACGGCGCGAGCGCACGCCGCCGGTTGCGGAGCGGCTCGATTCGTGGAGCCGATCGGCGAGGTCCGGAGACGACGCCGACACTGCCGGCGCGACGCCAAACAGCACGCCGGTCGCAAGCGCCACGACGAGCGTGAACATGAGCACCGAAACATCGATGCCGGCGCTCTCGAGGCGTGGGATACGGAAGTTCGTCGCGAGAATCGTCACCAGGAGGCGGCCTGTCCACTGCGCAAGGAGAAGGCCGAGCGCGCCGCCGAGAACGGCGAGCAGCACGCTCTCCGTGAGCAGCTGACGAATGAGGCGGCCGCGGCCGGCGCCGAGGGCGGCACGCACTCGGAGCTCGCGCTGCCGCGCGGCGCCCCGCGCGAGCAGCAGGTTCGCGACGTTCGTACACGCAATGAGCAGGACCAGGCCGACAACGGCGAGGAGCATCAGCAGGCCGGCGCGCGAGGGGCCGGCCATCGCGTCGACGAGCGGCATCACGTTCACGCCGGTGGTCGCGTTCGTTTTTGGATAATCCGAGGTGAGGCGACGCGCGACGGCGTCGAGTTCGGCCTGGGCCCGGGCCTGAGTCGCACCGGGTTGCAGCCGTCCGACAACCGATAGGAAACCGTGGCCGCGATTCGGATCGACGACGAGCGGCACGTACACCTGCTCGGGCGCCCTGGCGCCGATGCGAAAGCCGTCTGGCATCACGCCGACGATCGTGTGCGGTTCGTCGTTCAGCCGCAGCGTGGAGCCGAGCACGTTCGGGTCGCCGGCGAAGTGGCGTTTCCAGAAACCATCGCTCAACACGACGACGAGCGCCTTGCCCGGTTCGTTTTCATCGCCGCGGAATGCGCGGCCGAGCGCCGGATGCACGCCGAGCGTGTCGAAGAGCGACGGCGCGACGCGAGCGCCGAGGACGAGCTCGGCCGCCTGTTTGTCTGCCAACAGCAAGTTACGCGTGACGAAGGCCGACATGCCGTCGAACGCCGGCGCGCCCGCGCGCCAATCCTCGTAGTCGGGATACGACACGACGTCGTGCCGGCTCGCAGACGATGTGTCCAATGCAAAAATCTGCACGAGCCGGGCGGCGTTTGGAAAGGGCAGGGGACGCAGCAGCACGGCATTGACGATGCTGAAGATGGCGGTGTTCGCGCCGATGCCGAGCGCCAGCGTCAGCACGGCGACGGCGGTGAACCCCGGATTTCTCCGCAGCACGCGCGCGGCATACTGCAGGTCGCGCAGCAGCGCATCGAGCGCCGGAAACCCGCGGCGGTCGCGGTACGCTTCCTTCGTCTGCTCGATGCCGCCGAGCCGCAGCATCGCGTTCCGGCGCGCGTCGGTCGTGGTCATGCCGTTGCGCACCGCGTCGTCGACATCGTGCTGCATGTGCGCCTCCAGCTCCGCGGCGAGCTCGCGCTCTCGGCGGCCGCGTGTGAAGAGCTCCGCGAATCGAAATGCGGCCGCGCGAAGGCGCCTCACGACGCGTCTTCCTTCGGCGTGAGGAATCGCGCGAGGATGGCGGTTGTCTGCTCCCATTCGCGCGCCTCCCGTGCGAGCTGCTTCCGCCCGGCGCGCGTGAGCGCGTAGAACTTCGCCTTCCGGTTGTTTTCGGAAACGCCCCACTCGGATCGGATGTAGCCCTCCTGTTCGAGCTTGAGGAGGGCGGGGTAGAGGGTCCCGTAATTCACGACGAGCTGGTCGGCGCTCGTGCGCTCGATGCGGCGGGCGATGCCGTAGCCGTGCTGGGGGCCCATCGTGTGCAGCGTCTTCAGCACCATCAGCGCGAGGGTCCCCTGCCAGACGTCCGCTTTGGTTGTCATATTGGAATCCCATAAGAGAGTCGCACACGTCGTATGGGAATGCAATACGAAAGCGCGGGAAGAACCGCCGATACAACGCCTCGCTCTGATACGATCGCGCGCGATGTCTTCTGACCTCCGTATTCAGATCCGGCGCCTCACGTCGTCGTCGGGACTTCCGCTGCCTGCGTATCAGACGGCCGGCGCCGCCGGCATGGACCTCCACGCTGCCGTGGACGCCGACGTCGTCCTTCAGCCCGGCGACATCACGCTGATTCCGACCGGACTCGAAATCGCCGTGCCCGCCGGGCACGAAGCGCAGGTGCGGCCGCGATCGGGCCTCGCCGTGAAACATGGGATCAGCCTGCCGAATACGCCCGCGACCATCGACTCTGACTACCGCGGCGAGATCCGCGTGCCGCTCATCAACCTCGGACGCGAGCCCTTCACGGTGACCCGCGGCATGCGCATCGCGCAGATGGTCGTCGCGCCCGTCAGCCGCGTCGCGTGGGAAGAAGTGCCGGATTTAGCCGAAACCGCCCGGGCGAAGGGCGGCTTTGGGCATTCTGGAGTGTGGTGAGAGTCGATAGTCGCGAGTCGGAACGTCGCTAGTCTCGTCTTGCGTATTTTCTCGAGCAGGCCTCGCGCGATCACGAGCTTCTGAATCTCGTTGGTGCCGCCGCCGATGATGAGCAGCGGCGCATCGCGGTAATAGCGCTCGACCGGAAAGTCTGTGGAGTAGCCGTTCGCGCCGAGCACGCGCATCGCGTCCATGGACACCTGCTGCGCGGTCTCGGTTGCGAAGAGCTTGGCCATCCCCGCTTCGAGGTCGCAGCGCTCGTTCCGGTCCTTCTTCTCCGCGGCGAACCGCGTGAGCTGACGCGCGGCTTCGACCTTCGTCGCCATCTCGGCGAGCAGCAGCTGGATCGCCTGATGTTCGGCGATCGGCTTGCCGAACGTCTGCCGCATCTGCGCGTACGCAATTGCCTGTTCGAGCGCCGCCCTGGCGACGCCGACGCCACGCGCGGCAATGTTGATCCGTTCGGCCTCTAGCCCGGTCATCACATGTCGAAGACCTGCGCCCTCGACTCCGCCGACGAGATTGGCGACTGGCACACGGCACTCTTCCAGAACCACTTCGCACGTCTCGATGCCCTTGTATCCAAGCTTGTCGATGTCGCGCGTCACGCGCAGACCGGCTCCCTTCTCGACGATGAATGCGCTCAAGCCGTTCTTCGCCGGAACCGCGCGCGTATCCGTCTTCGCGAGCACGATGAACAGGCCGGCGGACCGCGCGTTGGTGATCCACATCTTCGAGCCGTTCAGCACGTAATCGTCGCCAGACCGCGCGGCGGTCGTGCGGATCGCGGCCAGGTCGCTGCCGGCGTGCGGTTCAGTGAGCGCGAGCGCTCCGCGTACAGCCGCCGAGGCGAGGCCGGGAAGAAACCGCTGCTTCTGATCCTCGGTCGCGTGGTGTTTGATGATGTCGCAGATGACGAGATGCGTGCCGAGGACCCCGGCGACGCTCATCCACCCGCGGGCGAGCTCTTCGAAGATCGCGGCATAAGCCGATGCGGTGAGCTCGGCGCCGCCGTACTCCTGCGGCACGTTCATGCCGAAGAGGCCGATCTCCTTCATCCGATCGACGAGCGCCGTCGGATACTCGTTCCGGTGCTCGAGCGCGCTGGCCGTCGGCACGACCTCGCGGTCCACGAAGCGCGCGACCGTGCTCAAGAGCAGCGCCGTTTCATCTGCAGACAACATCGATTGCAGCCCTCCTTGCTGGCGCGCCAGAATAGCGCATGCACACTCAGGCGGTTGGCACATCGACGGTCGGCTTCGTCGGCCTCGGACGCATGGGGCGCCCGATGGCGTCGAATCTCTGCAGCAAGGGCTTTCAGCTGATCGTGCACGACGTGAATCCCGATCCGATGAGCCATCTGGCCGCGCAGAACGCGCAAACGGCGCGGACGTACGCCGACATCGCGGCCGCCGCCGACATCATTCTCACGATGCTGCCCGACACGAACATCGTGGAGACCGTCATCAACGGCGCCGGCGGCATCCTCGCGCACGCTCGCGCGGGCACGCTCCTCGTCGACATGAGCACGATCGATCCGATGGCAACCGATCGCCTCGCACACGCCGCGGCCGAGAAGGGATGCGCGTTCGTCGACGCGCCGGTCGGGCGCCTTGCCAGCCACGCGGATCGCGGCGAATGCCTGTTCATGGTCGGCGCGACGGACGCCGATTTCGCCCGCGCGCGTCCGCTGTTCGAGGCGATGGGGACGACGATTCACCACTGCGGGCCGCCGGGCGCCGGCATGCGGACGAAACTGGTGAACAACTATCTTGCGATCGTCTCGTGCCAGCTGAACGCGGAGGCGCTCGCACTGTGCCAGCGCTTCGGTTTGTCGCTGGCGAAGACGCTCGACGTGATTCACGGTACGACGGCGACGAACGGCCAGCTGAAGATCAACTGGGCGTCGAAAGTGCTCAAAGGCGATACTGAACCTGGCTTCACGATCGATCTGGCGCACAAGGACCTGACGCTGATCGTCGAGGCCGCCAACGCCGCGCGCGTGCCGATGCCGGTCGGCGCCGCCGCGCGCGAGGCGTTCAGCACCGCGCGAAGCAGAGGATTTGGTCCGAGCGATTTCTCCGCAATGGTCGACGCGCTCTGCGACGTCGCCGACATTCACAAACCGAGGCTCTCATGATTGCGTTTCCGAATCTGATCGAAGGCCGCACGATCGAAGCGGGCGACCGACAGCCCGATATCAACCCATCTAACATTCACGACGTCGTCGGCGAGGCCGCATGGGGCTCCGCGGCGGACGTCGAGGCCGCTGTCGCCGCGGCGCGCAAGGCCTTCCCGGCGTGGTCGCAGACCAATCCGCAGCAGCGATTCGACATCCTCGACGCGCGCCGGCAGCGAGATCCTCGCGCGCAAGGAAGAGCTCGGCCGCCAGCTCTCTCGCGAGAACGGCAAGCCGCTCGCCGAGGCGATCGGCGAGGCTGGCCGCGCCGGCTTCGTCGTGAAGTACTTCGCCGGCGAGGCGCTCCGCATCAGCAGGCGAAAAATTCGATTCCGTGCGTCCCGGCATCGAAGTCGACATCACGCGCGAGCCGCTCGGCGTCGTCGGCATGATCACGCCGTGGAATTTCCCGCTCGCGATCCCCGCGTGGAAAATCGCGCCGGCGCTGGCATTCGGCAACTGCATCGTCTTCAAGCCGTCCGAGCTGACGCCGGCCTCGACGTGGACGCTGACGGACATCTTCGTGCGCGCCGGAGTGCCGCCGGGCGTGCTGAATCTCGTGCAAGGCACCGGACCGACCGTCGGCGCGGCGCTGGCGGCGTCAGAGGGCATCGACGCGATCAGCTTTACGGGATCGCAGCCGGTCGGCAAATCGGTGGCGCGCGCGGCGGTCGAGACCGGCGCCCGCGTGCAGCTCGAGATGGGCGGCAAGAATCCGCTCATCGTGCTCGACGATGCCGATCTGACGACGGCGGTATCGGTGGCGGTGAACGGCGCGTTCTTCCAGTCGGGTCAGCGGTGCACGGCATCCAGCCGTTTGGTCGTCACCGAGGGCATCCACGACCGCTTCGTGGACGCGATGGTCGCGCGGATGAAGACGCTCGTCGTCGACGATGCATTGAAGCCCGGGACGGAGATCGGGCCGGCGATCGATGAGCGGCAGCTCGAGAAGAACATGCGGTATCTGCAGATCGGCCGCGACGAAGGCGCCCGGCTCGTCCACGGCGGCGAACGCCTTACGCGCGCGACCGAGGGCTACTACATGTCGCCCGCGATCTTCGCCGACACGACGCCGGCGATGAAGATCAACCGCGAGGAGATCTTCGGACCGATCGCGGCGGTCATCCGCGCGAAGAATTACGACGAGGCGCTCGCAATCGCGAACGACACGATCTACGGCCTGTCGGCGGGCATCGTGACGACGTCGCTCAAGCACGCGAGCCATTTCAAGCGGCACGCGCAGAGCGGCCTCGTCATGGTGAATCTACCGACCGCAGGCCTCGATTATCACGTGCCGTTCGGCGGGCGTAAGAAGTCGAGCTACGGCCCGCGCGAGCAGGGCGCCTACGCGAAGGAGTTCTACACGATGGTGAAGACGGCGTACGTGGCACCGTGACGCGGCCGGACGGTGCGGCGAAGCCGCGCTGGACCGTCGACGCCGAAGAAGCGGGCGCGCGCCTCGACAAATTTCTGGCCGGCGCGAACCGCCTCGGATCGCGCGGCAGGGCGATGTCGATGCTCGAGCGGCGCAAGATTTTCGTCAACGAAGTCGAAGCGTCGCGTGAAGATGCGGGGCGGCGGCTCGCGACGGGAGACGTCGTGTCGCTGTGGATGGATCGGCCCGGCAGCGCGCGCAAGACGTCTGCTGTCCGTCCCGGCGGCCTTCGCATCGTGTTCGAAGACGATGCGTTGATCGTCGTGGATAAGCCGGCCGGCCTGTTGACCGTGCCGCTCGAGCGGCGCGAGGACGCGTGGTCCGTCTACGACGAGCTGGAACAGCATCTTCGCTCACGCGGAAAGCGCAAACCGTTTGTCGTGCATCGGATCGATCGCGACACGTCGGGCCTCGTCGTCTTCGCGAAGCACGCGCGGGCGCAGGCGCATCTCAAGCGGCAGTTTCTGCGGCAAGAGCCGGAGCGCGTGTACCTCGCCGTCGTGTACGGCGAGCCGTCGCCGCCGTCCGGCATGTGGCGCGATCGTCTCGTGTGGGACCGAAAAGCGCTGATTCAGAAAGAAACGGACCAGCGGGACCCGCGCGGCAAGGAGGCCGTCGCCTTCTATCGCGTCGTCGAGGCGCTTTCGGGGACGAGCCTGATCGAAGTGCGGTTGCAGACGGGCAAACGGAATCAGATCAGACTGCAGGCCCGATTGCGCGGGCACACGCTCGTCGGCGAGCAGCGGTACACCTACGGACCCGAACCGCTGAGGCCGATCGATTTTCCACGGCAGGCGCTCCACGCGAGCCGTCTGGTTTTTGTGCATCCGGATCGCGGCATGCCGCTGGAATTCGAGGCGCCGCTGCCCGCGGATATGGAAGACCTGGTAGGCCGGCTCCGCCGTTAGAGGACGCTACATTAATTAGGTGTCCATGAGCTCGAGGGGCTTGCGGACGAAGCGGCCGTCGCCCTCCTGGGCCATCAACCCTGCGCGCTCGAGGCCTTCGAGCATCGCGCGGCAGACGGTTTCGTTGAGGCCCGTAACCTGCGCGGCATCGACGGCCGTCAGATCATCGCCGGCCCGCATCGCGAGCAGCAGACGCTGCAGCCGATCGAAACCTTCATTCACGCTCAGCGAAATTGGCTCCATCGTCGTCGGGGAACAACACGACGGGAGCAACCTGCGTGCCGCGCGGAAAATCGCGAGTTTTCGGGCGAGAGCGAGGGAGCAACCGCTGCAATTGACGGCGTGGAGCACGCCGCGCGCAGCGTTTTTTGACGGCGGGGTATGAAGAATCTACAGCATGTTATTCTTGATGTGTTCTCCCGAACCGGAACCTGACAACAATGGCGACATGTCCGAAATGCATGGGCGCGCTGACGGAGCACCATCGGTGCCCGCACGGCCCGCTGCGGCGGCTGACTGACTCGGTGTCCACCGTGGGTATCGGCGCGATCATCGGCACGGCGGCGACGTTCGCCATCGACGATCGGCCCGCGGGTGCAGTGATGCTCGCCGCCGCTGCCCTTGGCGCCGTCCTGGCGACGGCAGTGCGCCAGGCGCTCACCGGCCGCTCGTAACGCAATATCTCTTGACCACCTGCAGCAGAACATCCATGTCGATCGGTTTCGTGACTGTCGCGACTGCGCCGAGCGCCTTCGCCCGCTGTTCCGCATCGACGGCGCCCGACATGACGGCAACCGGCACATTCGCCACAGTGGGATCGCCGAGCTGCGCGCGGCGAAATTCGCCGCCGCCGAGGCGCGGCATCTTCAGATCGAGCAGCACGAGGCAGGGGACGTCCGGCGCGCGGTGACGCACCGTCCGCAGCAGGTGCAGCGCCTCGAGCCCGTCTTCGGCTCCCACCGCGTGAAAGCCTTCGGTAGCGAGCATGAGCGCGAGCATCTCCCGCGTGTCGGGATCGTCTTCGACGATCAGCACATTTCCCACCGGTGCGGTCATGTGACGGCTCAGGCTATCAACTCTCATGCCCCGGCCGGTAGTGAAAAGAAAGGGGCATCATTACAGCGATGACTGATGAGGCTGCTCGCATTTCTTACAACGACTTCGACAAAGTGGACATTCGCGCCGGGCGCATCGTCGACGTCGAAGATTTTCCAGAGGCTCGCAAGCCCGCGTACAAGCTGAAAATCGACTTCGGACCCGAGATCGGGGTCAGGAAATCGTCGGCGCAGGCGACGAAGCACTACTCGAAAGAAGATCTGCGCGGCCGTCTCGTCGTCGCCGTCGTGAACTTCCCGCCGAAGCAGATTGGCCCGTACATGTCCGAGGTGCTCACGCTCGGCGTCCCCGACGGCGATGGCGCCGTCGTGCTGCTGGTTCCCGAACGCGATATCCCGCTCGGCGGCCGGATGTTTTGAAGTCGAGCACCAGGTCCGCTCCGCGCTTCGCGCTCGCTCGGCTCTCGTTTCGACGGGCTCTGCAAACTTTTACTAATTTCTCGCGGGGCCCCACCCCCGCTCGACGACACCTTCGCGCCGTAGCGCTCGGTGTTTCTAGGACAGAGCGTCACCGTGGTGCGCTCGCCGATCATCAGGTCCGCTTCGCGCTCGGAGCCTGGGGCCTACGAAACGTTGACTGAGCGGATCAGCCGTCGATCCAAAGTCCGGAGCGTAAGCGACGGCATCGAGCGGGGGCAGCCTTGAGCCAAGCGCGTGGGGGTGGGGCCCCACACGCCGTGAAGATGTCCCCCGCGAGCAATAAGAGAAGTCTGCCGAGCACTGCGCGACATTTTAGACGCTCGGCTAAAGCCTCGCGCTACATCGATGTTGAAATCGCGCTAAGCCGCCGCGCGGCGCTTGCCTGACGGCCGCGTCGATCGCACCAGGCGGACGATCGACAGGATGGTGAGGACGGCGGCGAGCGCAATGCACGCGGCGACGATGTCGTGGAAGATGTCCGAATCGAGCCACGACAGGATCTGCTTTCCGTAGACGCGCGCGAGCGCCGCCTCGAGGCCGAATCGAAACACGCGGCATACGGTGAGCGTGATGAAGAACGTCGACGTCCGCACTTCGAGCGCGCCGGCTGCGAGAACAAACGGGGTGAACGGAAACGGCGGCGGGATCAGATCGAGCACCGCGAGCGCGACGGCGCCTTTTTGATTGATGGTCCGCCGCACTTTGTCCAGCCGCTGCTTCTGCACGTAGCGGTCGAGCCCTTTCTCGCCGATCTTCACGCCCATCCAGAACGTGAGCGCCGCGCCGGCGACGGAGCCCGCCGTCGCGAGCAGCGGCACGAGCCACGCAAGCCCGCGCATGCGCGCGGCGAGGATGATCACGACGGCGTCGATGCCGAAAGGCAGCGAAAAAAACATCGTGGAGTCGAGCGCGGCCAGGACGACCACGCCGGCGGGCGACACGAAAAGGCCGATGATCCAACGAGTGAGCGAACGCACGATTCCCGCCCAGTCGCTAGCAAGCGCGAGGCCAGCGGCGCGGCGTCGTCAGGCGGGCAGCCGCAAGTGCGCCCGGCAGCCAGTCGAATCAGTGCGGTTTTCGAGGGTGAGCGTGCCGCCGTGCGCTTCCGCAATTTGACGGCTCAACACGAGGCCGATGCCCGAGCCCCCCGGTTTCGTGGTGAAAAACGGCACGAACAGGTTCGACGCGTTCGGCAGCCCGCCGCCTTCGTCGTCAACCCACAGCTCGAAGCTGCGGCCCTCGCGTTTCCATCCGACCTTCACGCCTCCGCCCGTTTGCAGCGCCGCGTCGACCGCGTTGCGCACGACGTTGATGAGCAGCTGCTCGAGCTGATCGGGATCGGCGCGGATGGTAATTTCCGGGGCGGGCTCGATGCGGATGCCAAGCCGCGTCTCGACGCCGGCCACGCGCCGCACGAGCGCCGGGATGCTCACGTTCTGAACGCGGGGCGCGGGCAGCTTCGCGAGCCGCGCGTACGCGGTCGTGAAGCGGCTGAGCGAATCCGACCGCGCGGCGATCACGGCGAGCCCGCGCCGCATGTCGTCGTTCCAATCCTCCGGCATCGCATCGCGCGCGAGCATCGTCTCCAGGCTGCCCGCGATCGATTTGATCGGCGCGAGCGAGTTGTTGATCTCGTGGCCGATCACGCGAATCAGCCGCTGCCACGCCTGGCGCTCTTCGTCGCGCAGCGGACGGCTCACGTCGGCGAGAACGAGCAGCTGGTGGGGAAGCCCGCCTTGCCGGAATGTCGTGCGGCGCACTTCGTAGCGCCCAGATCCGCCGGGAAACGTCATGTCCGCGATGCGCGGCGTCTGTCCTTCCAGACACGGATGGAGGCCGAGCTCCTCCGCCGTGCGGCCGAGCAGCTGCTCCGCGCCGAGCGCCAGCAGCCGCTCGCCCGCGCGGTTCACTAACTTCAGCGTCTGCGAGCCGTCGAACGTGAAGACGGCGACGTCGATCTCCACCATCACCGTCTGGAGCAGCGCGCCAGCCTCGAGCGCGCCGAGGCGCTGATCGTGGAGCGTCGACGCGAGCACGTTCACTTCGAGCATCACCGCGCCGAGGGGATCGTTCATCATCGCGCCGCGGCTCACGCCGTCGCGTCCGACGGCCCCGCGCGCGCGGATGGAGAAGTCGCTTTCGCGCAGCGCCGCCAGAAGGTTCGAGAGTGTCTGCAGCGGGAGGACGACGCGGTGGCGGACGCTGAACGAGCAGCCGGCCCAGACGCCGACGATGAAGACGGTGAGCGTCCACTGGACCTTGGGCGTGTACTCGTTGGTCCAGAGCAGAATCAGCGCGACGACGGCGGCCGGAAGCCCCGCCATGAGCGCGAGCAGAAGAATGCGCTGGTCGAAGCGTACGCGGCTCGGCCCGGAGACGAGCCGCGACGCGCCAGCCGTAGTGTCGGATTCGATAGCCACGTTACAACTTACAAGGCGAGAGAGCCTGACGGACTCGCCATTGTAAGTTGTTCGAGCGCTTAGAGGCCGTAGCGCTGCAGGCGTCGATAGAGCGCCGAGCGGCTCAGCCCGAGCGCTTTCGCGGCCTGGCTGACGTTCCCGTCGAAGCGCGCCATCGCCTTCTTGATCAGAAAGCCTTCGACCTCTTCGAGGCTCATGTCCTCGATGCGCGACGTCTGGTCGCGATCGATTCTCAGGCCGAGCTCGCCGAGGCGAATCACCGAGCCTTGCGCCATCAGCACGCCGCGCTCGACCGCGTGATCGAGCTCGCGGATGTTGCCCGGCCACGGATGATCGAGCAGCGCCTGCATGGCGGCCGGCTCGAAGGCCGGTGAGCGCCTTGCGGTACCGCTGCGCGTGCTGCCGGAGGAAGTGCGACGCCAGCGCCGGAATGTCTTCGCGCCGTTCGCGGAGCGGCGGCAGCTGGATCTCGATCGTGTTCAGGCGGAAGAGCAGGTCCTGGCGGAAGCGGCCGGCAGCCGACCTCTTCGCCGAGATTCGCGTTCGTGGCCGACACGATCCGCACGTCGACGTGACGCGTGCGCGAGGAGCCGACGCGCTCGAAATCGCCGGTCTCGAGCACGCGCAGCAGCTTCGGCTGCAGATTCAGCGGCACGTTCGCGATTTCGTCGAGGAAGAGCGTGCCGCCGTCGGCGAGCTCGAACCGTCCGACGCGGTCGGACTTCGCGTCGGTGAATGCGCCTTTGACGTGGCCGAAGAGCTCGCTTTCGAAGACGCCCTCCGAGAGCCCGCCGGCGTTCACCGTGACGAGCGCCTTTACCGGTGCGCCCCGATACGGAGTGGAGCGCCTGCGCGACGGTGCCTTTGCCGGTGCCGTTCTCGCCGGTGATCAGCACGTTGGCTTCCGACGGGCCGACGCGCTGGATCAGCTCGAGCACCGGGCGCATCGACGGCCGCTTCGGCGATGAGCAGCGGCCGCACGTCGGGCTTGAGCGATCGATTTTCCGCTTCGAGCCGCTGCTGGCGGCGCAGCGCGCGCGCCAGCTCGATCTGCGTGCGCACGATCGTGAGCAGCCGCGCGTTCTCCCAGGGCTTCTGGACGAAGTCGCGCGCGCCGCGGCGCATCGCCTCGACCGCCACCTCGACGCTGCCCCAGGCCGTCATCACGACGATCGGGAGCGTCGGGTCGTGGTGCTGTACCTGCGACAGCAGGTCGAGCCCTTCCTGGCCCGATGTGGTGTCGCGCGTGTAGTTGAGATCCATCAGGACGGCGTCGAACTCTTCCGCGTCGATCGCGTCGAGGATCGCGGCGGGGGAGTGCGCGGAATCGATGCGGTAGCCTTCGCTCTTGAGCAGGAGGCGAAGCGCTTCGAGGACGTCCGCCTGATCGTCCGCCACGAGCACACGCGGCAGCGCCGCGTCGGGCCGCGCTGATGTTGCGTCAGCAGATCGATTGGTCATCGTGTCGGGCCAGTTTGCAATCGTCACGGGGTTCTCCAACGTGCAAAGCCGCTCTTTAGACGCGCGCCGGCGGCTCTTGGTTGAGTCTCGATGCTAGTCGTCGACCACCCATCCATCGCGCAGCTGAATGATGCGTGTGCCATAAGACGCGTTGACCTCGGAATGTGTCACTTGGACGATCGTCGCGCCTGCTTCGTTCAGCGAGCGAAACAGCTCCATGATCTCTTTGCCTTGCGCCGAGTGAAGGTTGCCGGTCGGCTCGTCGGCGAGCACGACCTGCGGGTTCGCGATCACCGCGCGCGCGACGCCCACGAGCTGCTGCTGGCCGCCCGACAGCTGATTCGGATACAGATCTTTTTTTCCGACAATCTGGAAGCGATCCAGAATGTCGCCGACCATGCTCTGACGATCCTTGCGGCTCACGTTGCGATACGAGAGCGGAATCTCCAGATTCTCGTAAACGGTCAGGTTGTCGAGCAGGTGGTAGCTCTGAAACACGAAGCCGATGTGTTTCTTGTGCAGTTCCGAACGCTGTTTCGGATTGAGACGATGGACCGGTTGGTCCATGAAGTAGTACTCGCCGGTCCACGCCGTGTCGTGCATGCCGAGGATGTGCAGCAGCGTCGACTTGCCGGCGCCCGACGGCCCCATGATGGAGACGAACTCGCCTTCTTTGATGTCGACGTTGATGCGGCGGAGCACATACGTGCGGCCGACGCCGTGCGGATAGGACTTCTCGACGTTACGTAAGGAGATCAACATTTTTTACTCTGTCGCGGGGCCCCACCCCCGCGACCTGTCGCCGCTCGCTTCATCGCTCGCGGCGGTAGTTACCAGCGACTGTCCGCTCAGTCAGCTCTTAACGCAATCATGGGGTCCACACGCGTGGCGCGGCGTGCGGGGAGATACGCCGCCGCGAGCATGACGAACAGCAGCGCCGCCGACACCGCGCCGAAGGTGGCCGGATCGCTCGCGGTGACGCCGAAGAGAAGCGCGCCGAGCACGCGCGTTGCGGCGAGCGCGCCGGCGATGCCGATCGCAAGCCCGGTGATGCCGAGCCAGAGCGCCTGCGAGAGCACGAGCGATCGCACGGCGGACGCCTGCGCGCCGAGCGCCATCCGGATGCCGATTTCGCGCTGACGCTGCGCAACGGAGTACGCCATCACGCTGAACAGACCGAAGCCGGCGAGCACGAGCGCGAGCGCGGCGAACGCGCCGAAGAGCATCGCCGTGAACCGCGGCGTGGCGACCGCCCTGCGCGACGTAATCGTTGAGCGTCTTGATTTCCGCCGCCGGCTGCTCCGGATCGATGTGCGCCAGCGTGCGGCGCACGCTCGCCGCCATCGCCGTCGGGTCGCCTTGCGCGCGCACGACCACCGCGATGAACGGCCAGGGTGTCTGCGGAAACGGCGTGTACATCTCGAGCGCGGGCCGTTCGGCGAGGTCGCTCTGCTTCACGTCGGCGACGACGCCGACAATTTCTCGAGGTCCAGTCTTGTTGTAGCCGACCGTGATGCGCCGTCCGATCGGATTCTCGTTCGGCCAATACCGCTTCGCGAACGTCTCGCCAATCACGATCACATCCGGCGCCTTCTCGTCGTCGCGCTCGGTGAAGAAACGTCCGCGGACGAGGTGAATGCCCATCGCGGTGAAATACTCGGGGCTGACCCCGAAAAAGACCGCGGACTTGCGCGTAGCAGGGTCCGCCGTTTCCGGCCGCCCTTCGATCGTGAATCCCATGCCGATGTCGCTCCCGCTCAGCGGCAGCGTTGTCGAAACCGCGCTCGAGACGACGCCGGGTATCGCGCGTGTTTCGTCGATCAGACGATGGTAGAACGCGATTTGCTCGGGCGCTTTCGGATACCGCTTGTCCTGCAGAGACAGCTGCATGCCGATGGCGTGCTCGGCCACGAAGCCGGGGTCGACGTGCTGAAGCGCGACGAGCGTTCGTCCCAGCAGGCCGGCGCTCGCGAGCAGCACGAGCGAGAGCGCAACCTCGACGACGACCAGCAGCTGCCGCGTCCGCGCCGTGCGGCCCCCGCTCGTGCCGCGACCCGCGTCCTTCAGAGTCTCGCCCGCGTTCGCGCGCGACGCGTGCAGCGCCGGCGCAAGACCGAAAACGATGCCGGTGATCGTCGACGCGACGATCGCGAACAACAGTACCGTCCGATCGACGTGGACGTCGTGCAGCCGCGGGATCGCGATTGGGCTCGCTGCAACGAGCGCGGCGACGCCCCAGAGCGCGATGAGCAGGCCGATGCCTCCGCCGATCACCGACAGCAGCAGGCTTTCGGTGAGCAGCTGTCGCGCCAGGCGGCCGCGGCTGGCGCCGAGCGCCGCGCGAATCGCCATTTCCTTCTGTCGGCCCGTGCCGCGCGCGAGCAGCAGGTTGGCGACGTTCGCGCACGCAATCAGGAGCACCGCGCCGACGGCGGCGAGCAGCACGAGGAGCGCAAGGCGATAGTCGTGGACCAGCTGTTCCTGCAGCGGCCGGACGCGGACGCCTGCGCGGATGCCGTTGGTCTTCGGATACGTCTGCGCGAGGCGGCCGGCGACCGTTCCGAGTTCCGCCTGCGCCTGCTCGATCGTCGCGCCCGGCGCGGACGTGGCCGATCGCGTGGAGCATCGAGGCGCCGCGCTGCTCCGCGAACTGCGCCGCGAGCGGAATGCTGTGCATCGGCAGCCACAGCTGAACTTTGTCTTCAAAGATGGGGAAGTCGAAGGCCGCGGGCATCACGCCGACGATCGTGAACGGCTCGCCTTCGAGCGTCACCGAGGCGCCGACAATCGCCGGGTCGCTGGAGAACCGCGACGACCACAACGTAGAGCTGATCACCGCGATCTTCGGCCCGCCGGCGCGATCGTCGGCCGCCGCGATCGTTCGGCCAGATGCCGGCGTAACGCCGAGCAGCTCGAAGAAGTCTCCCGTGATCACGGCCGCATTCAGCACGGCAGCCTCGCCGCGACCGGTGAGCGTCGCCGGCATGGACGCGTAGGCGGCAAGGCGGTCGAGCGTCTTCGCGCCACCACGCCAATCCTGAAGATCGGGGTACGACACGTCGTCCGGCTCGCCGCGCACGAGCGTCTCCACGGAAACGATGCGTGATGAGTCGGCAAAGGGAAGCGGCTTCAACAGCACGCCGTCGACGATGCTGAAGATCGCCGTGGTCGCGCCGATGCCGACGGCCAGCACGGCGACGACGAGCGCGGTGAACCCGGGCGACTTGGTGAGAACTCTGAGTGCTTGGCGGAGGTCGGTAAACATCAACGGGTTCTCGAGGTTCTCAAGGTTCTCCAGGTTCGAGAACCCGAGAACCTGGAGAACCTCGTGGTTTATTCCGTCACGGCCATTTCCATCCGTTCCTCGACGACGCGGCCGTCGAAGAGGTGGATGCTGCGATCGGCGTGGCGCGCGTAGCGCGGATCGTGCGTGACCATGCAGATCGTGGCGCCGGCGCGGTGCAGCTCGCGGAGCAGATCCATCACGGCTTCGCCGCTGCGCGAATCGAGGTTTCCGGTCGGCTCGTCGGCGAGCAGGATGAGCGGCTCGCCGGCGACGGCGCGCGCCACGGCGACGCGCTGCTGCTGACCGCCGGAGAGCTGGCTGGGCAGATGCTTCGCGCGATGCGCCATGCCGACGCGCTCGAGCGCCGCTTCCGCGCGCTGCTTGCGCTCGGCCGCCGGCATGCCGCGATAGGTGAGCGGCAGCTCGACGTTCTCGAACACCGTGAGGTCGCCAATCAGGTTGAAGCTCTGGAAGATGAAGCCGATTTCGCGGTTGCGGACGCGCGCGCGCTCCGAGGCCGGCAGCTCCGCGACCGGCCGGCTGTTCAGCAGGTACTGACCTTCGGTCGGCGAGTCGAGCAGCCCGAGAATCGACAGCAGCGTCGACTTGCCGCAGCCCGACGGGCCGGCGATCGAGACGTACTCGCCTTTGCCGATCTCCAGGTGGATGCCGGCGAGCGCGTGCGTCTCGACTTCGTCGGTGAAGAACACCTTCGTCACACCATCCAGCTTGATCAGCGGCTGCAATCCGTTGCTCATGTCCTCTCCTCGCAGACCCTCGGCCTGCACGCGGGCTACTTCAATCTGATGCGGTCGTATGCGTCGTAGGCCGACATGTCGGACAGGATCACCTGATCGCCGACCTTCAGGCCCGAAAGTACTTCGACCGTGTTGACCGAGCTCTCGCCGAGCTTCACCTGGACGCGCTCCGCGGCGCTGCCATCGGGCGAGATCTTGAACAGGCCGACCACGCTCTGATCCTGGCCGAACGCCGGACGGCCCATGTAGACGACGTCGTTGAGCCGTTCGAGCTCGATCGTGCCGTCGACGCTCAGATCGGGGACGCGCGCCCTTCGGCAGTTCGTCGGGCAGCGAGACGTCCACCGTGACCGTGTGCCGTTGATGCACCGACGGATCGATGCGGCTGACTTTGCCCTGGACGATGCCGTTGCGCGTGTCGACTTCGGCCTTCTGGCCGATCTGAATGTCCTTCGCCTGCGTTTCCGCGATCTTGATTTCCGCCTTCAGACGATTCGGGTTCGCGACGCGGCACAGGTTCGTGCCTGGCGCGACCTGCTGGCCGACTTCGACCGGCACCAGCTGCAGCGTGCCCGCGATGCCGGCGCGCACCTTCAGTTCGTCCTTCTGCTGCTTCTTCAATTGCAGCACCGCGTGCGCCTGGTCGACGACTGACTGCTGCACGGCCAGCTGCGCACGCGTCGAGTCTGCCTTCGTCGCGAGCTGATCCTTCGCGATCTGATTGCGCGCGCCGAGCGAGTCTGCGTCTACGAGCGACTGCTTGAGGACCAGATCTGACACGAGCTGATCTTTGGCGAGCGCTTCGTTCATCTGCGCCTGCATCTTCGCCTTGTTGTAGTCGGCTTCGATGTTCGCGGCCGCGGCGCGCGTCGTGAGCAGGTCGTTCTGCAGCTGCACGCGGAGGTTCGCGAGACCCGCTTCGGCGGCCTGCAGCTTCAACTGCGCGTCCATCAACTCCTGTTCGAGCTGCGGATTGCTGAGCTCGAGGATTACGCTGTCCGGCTTCACCGCGCTGCCGGGCCGCAGGACGATCTTTTCTACGCGCACGGCCGTCGTTGCCGGTAATCCAGCGGATGTCCTCCGGCGTGAGCGTGCCGAGGCCGCGGACCTGCCGAACCATCCCGCCGCGTTTCACGGTGTCCGGCCAGATCACGGCGCGCTCCACGGTGGGAGCGGCCGGCTTCAGACGCGAGAGACCGACGCTGACGAGCACGACCGCGAGGAGACCGACGCCGGCGTAAATCGCGCGGCGGATTCTCTTCTGTTTGGCATTGGACGGGCGAGCGATATCCATAGTTTGTTTTTTCTGTGAAAGCTTAGACGGAACAAAACTCGAAAACGATCAGTGCTTTACGAGGGGCAAACGTCGGGCCACCAGTCGTGGAATGAGTAAGCCATTATACCGCAACAACTTAGCGGAGTGAAAATAAGTAAAGGCGGGACCAAAAACTGTCCGCATGTGGGACGGATGAATCCCAGAGCCGATGCGGACAATTGGACAGCAGGTCTAAAGACCTGCGCCACAGCGAATGTAGCGCGGGTCTTTAGACCGCGTGAGGATTTCGACTGACTAGTGCCGGCTGAGCACGGCGAGGAAGGCGTCGACGACGTCCGAGTCGAACTGCGAGTTGGTGCAGCGGAGTAGTTCGGCGATGGCCTCGGCGGCGGTGAAGCGCGGCCGATAGTCGCGGCAGTTGAGCGTCATCGTGTCGTACACGTCGACCGTGGCGATGATGCGCGCCGCCAGCGGGATCGCGACGCCGGAGATGTTCATCGGATAGCCGCCGCCCGAGTACCACTCGTGGGTGGCGAGCACCACCGACGCCGCTTCCGCGAGCGTGTGGGTGGACGCGAGAATCTCCGCGCCGACGTCGACGTGGCGCCGCATGATCGATTCTTCGCCCGCCGTGAGCGGCGACGGCTTCGTGCGGAGCGCTTCGGGGATCGCGATCTTGCCGATGTCGTGGAAACGGGCCGCGCGTGCCAGGGTGGGCGAGAGCGCCGACTCGCATCCGAGCTCGCGCGCGACGGACCGCGCGAATCGGGCGACGCGATCGCCGTGCTGCATCACGTCCGGCGTCCGCTCGGTCGCGAGCGCCGCGAGCACGTCTTCTTCCGGTGCGCCGTTCGCCGCGCGTCGTTCGACTTCCGCGCACACCTGCTCGGTGACGTCCCTCAGCTCGAGCGACAGCTGCGCGTGCCAGCGGCCTTCTTCGATCGCCTGCTTCCGCCACTGACGGCCGCGATCGACGGCGAGCGCAAACCGCTCGCGCTGAAACGGTTTGATCAGGAGGTCGGCGATCGGCTCCGTGTCGGCTTCGGCTTCGACCAGGCTCCCATAGCCGGTCGCGATCACGACGGCGGTATGCGGATGTTCTCGCCGGAGCTCGTTCGCCAGCCAGAGCCCGCTGTGGCCCGGCATCATCACGTCGATCACCGCCAGGTCGCACGTTTCGGTCCGGAGCGTCTCGAGGGCCTGGTCGGCGTCCGCTGCGGTTCTGGACTCCAATCCGAGCGACGCGGCCCACCGCACCATCAGCTCCCGCATAGCCGGTTCGTCGTCCACGATCAGCACAGATGCCACGGTAACGGGGCTGGGAGGCAAGATTACTGCCACCGCGCTTTGCCGCCGATATAGGTAAAAGGAGACCGAGAGGCCTCTCGGGTGTGCGCTCACGGGCGCGTCCGCACACTGCGAGGACTGAAAGCGCGCAGAGTTGATAAACATCACGATGGATACCGCGCCCGCCGCCCGGCCGCTGCTCCTCGTCGTGGACGATGAACTGCCGGTGCTTCGCGTCGTCGAGCGGCTCGCCGCGAAAGCCGGCTTCGACGTCGTGTCCTGCGCGAGCGGATCGGAAGCGATGCGCGCGCTGATGCGCAAGCCGGCCGATCTCGCGATGGTCGATCTGCGGATGCCCGACGTGAACGGCCTCGAGCTTCTGCGCCAGATCCGCGACGGCCGTCCCAAGCTGCGAAGTGATCCTGATGACGGCCTTCGCCGCCGTCGACAGCGCCGTCGAAGCGATCAAGCTCGGCGCGCGCGAGTATCTCACCAAGCCATTTGATTTCGATCGCCTGCGCCAGGTCCTGAGCGACACGCGCGTGGAGCTGGAGCGGCGCGCGCAAGTCGTCGAGCTCGAGAGCCAGGTCGCGCAGCAGCTCGAATTCTGCGGGATGCTCGGCCGCAGCGCGGCGATGCAGGAAGTGTTCAGCCTCATTCAACGCCTCGCGCCGCACGCGAAAGTTGTCCTCGTGAGCGGCGAGACCGGCACCGGCAAGGAGCTCGCCGCCCGCGCGTTTCATCAGGCGGGCGCCGCGGCGCTCGCAGCCGTTCGTCACCGTCAACTGCTCGGCGGTCGTCGACACGCTCTTCGAGAGCGAGCTCTTCGGCCACGTGCGCGGCGCGTTCACGGGCGCCGTCGAATCGAAGGCCGGCGTGTTCGAGGCGGCGCAGAACGGCACGCTCTTCCTCGACGAAGTCGGCGAGCTGCCGCTCTCGGTGCAGGCGAAGCTGCTCCGCGCGCTCGAGAACGGAGAAGTGCAGCGCGTCGGCTCGCTGCAGCCCAAGCGCGTCGACGTCGTCGTGATCGCGGCGACGAATCGCGATCTGCGCGCCGAAGTCGCGGCCGGCCGTTTCCGCGGCGATCTCTTCTACCGCTTGAACGTCGTCGAGGTCACGCTGCCGCCGTTGCGCGATCGGCGCGAAGACATCCCGTATCTCACGGCGGCCTTCCTGCGCTCGTGCGCGCAGCGGATCAACAAGCCGCTTTCCGGGCTCACGCCCGCGGCCGAGCGCCTGCTGCTGAATGCGCGATGGGAAGGCAACGTCCGCGAACTGAAAAACGTGATCGAGCGCGCGTGCCTCCTCGCCGACGGCAACATGCTCTCGGACCGCGAGCTCACCGGCGCGTTCGGACGCGAAGGTGCGACGACGCAGGCGGCGAGAACGGCGGAAACAATCACCGTTGCGCGCGCAGCCGACGCAGCGCCCGCGGCGCTCGACGACGTCGAACGCGAGCACATCGTCGACGTGCTCCGGCGAGTGAACGGCAATCGGATGGCGGCGGCCAAAGTGCTCGGCATCAGCCGCCGCGCGCTGTACAGACGGCTCGAGCGTCACCAGATCGTGGACGAAGGGCGGCGGTCCAGTGCGATCGCGCCGGCCCGGTCGGCTTGAAGGCTGGAGAACTTGAAAGGAAGAGGAGAGAGTATGTTCGGCCCGATCAAAGAGTTCGCGAGCACGCACCTCAAGCGGGCGCCAGGCGAACCGGCGCTCGCGCTCGTCGTGGACGATGAGGAGCCGGTGCGGAAATTCGTCGAGCGCGCGCTGCAGAGCGGCGGCTATCGCACGGCCGGCGCGTCGAGCGGAACCGAAGCGCTCGAGCTCGCGGCGAAGATCGGCGCCTTCGACGTGCTCGTTACCGACCTGATGATGCCGCAGATGACCGGCGACGAGCTCGCCCGCCGCCTGCGGCAGACCGAGGGCAAGCTGAAGGTGCTCTACCTCACCGGCTTCAGCGATCAGCTCTTCAAGGAAAAGGTGACGCTCTGGCAGGACGAAGCGTTTCTCGACAAGCCGTGCAGCATCAAAGGGCTGCTGCAGGCCGTGTCGCTGCTCGTGCACGGCCGTCTGGGCGCGCCCGCAGATTTCGCATCCTAGCGCCGGCTTCGATTCCGTCGCCCTGAGTCTCTCGAAAAACATCCCCGCGCGGCGCGGCGCATCCATCGTCCGCGCAATCTCACTCGAACATTTCGGCCAGCATCCGGCGGCGCGGTGCGCTCAGCGCTGCGATCGCCGCGACCAGACGTGCCTGCACGGGGTCCGGCGCGCGGCGGAGCACCGCGGCGCCTTTGCTCGTGATCGCCAGGTGCGCGCGACGCTTGTCGTTCGGTCCGGAAACTTTCGCAACCAGCTTGCGCTCGACAAGGCGTTGAACGACGACGGATACCGAGCTCTGATGCGTGAAGGTGCGGGCGGCGAGCTCGTTGACCGACGCGCCCGGCGCCGCCGCGAGCTGCTGTAAGGCGAAGAGCTGCGCGCCCGTGACGCCGCCGCGGCGCTCGACATCGCGCGAGCTCGATCGCAGCGTCTGCACGATGCGCCGAAACGCATCGAGCGCGGTGCGGACGCTGTCCCCACCTGACCGACTCGGCCTATTGTCAGAGCCATTTTCGATTCTGTGTAGCGGCCGGCTTCAGCCGGCCGTCGCGCTCGTCCGCCTAAAGGCGGACGCTACATCGCCTAAAACCGGACGCTACGTAGCTCTAGCCCCCGCGAGTGTGCATCTCGAGATGCGGATCGCGCCGGAGGAGATCCTGGACTGGCACGAACGCGCGCCGGTCGCCGAGCGCGAGGCGTTCTTCGGCGCCGCGATCGTCGCGCCCGCGCCAGCCTTCGGCGATGAGCGCCTTCAATGCATCCGGCGGCATTCCGCTTCTGAGCGGCGCGCGCAGATCGATTCCGCTCGACGCGTAGAGGCACAGATACCAGACGCCGTCTGCTGTAAGGCGACTGCGATCGCAGCTCGCGCAGAACGGCGCCGTCGTCGACGAGATGATCCCGAAGGTCGATTCCGTCGGCGAGCGCGAAGCGATCGGCCGGCGCCGACGTCGTTTCGACGATCGGCTCGATGCGACCGTATCGGCGCGTGAGCGCGTCGAGGATCTCGCCGCGCGAGACGACGCGGTCCGGCGACCAGCGGCTGGCGCCGCCGACGTCCATGTATTCGATGAAGCGCACTTCGGCGCGGAGCTCGCGGCCGAGCTCGATCAGATCGCCGAGCTCGTCGTCGTTCACGCCGCGAATCACGACCGTGTCGATCTTGAAGCCGGACGGGAACACGCGATGCGCAGCGGCGAGGCCGTCTTTCACTTTGTCGAGCGCGTCGACGCGCGTGAGCGCGAGGAAGCGATCGCGGCGCAGCGTGTCGAGGCTCACGGTGATGCGTCCGAGCCCGGCCGCCTTCAGCCCGTCGATCTGATCCGCGAGCAGGATGCCGTTCGTCGTCAGCGCGAGATCGCGAAGGCCGGTCTTCGCCGACACCATCGCGACGAGCGCCGGCAGGTCGCGGCGGAGCAGCGGCTCGCCGCCGGTGAGGCGAACCTTGTCCACGCCGAGGCTGATGAAGATGTCGACAAGGCCGCTGATCTCCTCGAAATGCAGCACGTCCTCGCGCGGCAGCCAGGTGTAGTCGTCCTCCGGCATGCAGTATTCGCAGCGCAGGTTGCAGCGGTCGGTGACCGACAGGCGCAGGTTGCGCAGCGGACGGCCGAAGCGATCGGGGAGCACGAGTCGATTGTAACTGCAGTGGACAGACGGGACCCAATTCGACAGACTCGACTCGTGGACGCTGTCGACGTCGTCTCCCGGGCGACCCGGCCGGCCGGCACGCGGGCCGTGAGCGCGCCCGCCAGGTTGAGCTCGCTCGACGCCTTCCGCGGCGCGACGATCGCCGCGATGGTGATCGTCAACAACCCGGGGACATGGAGCGCCATGTACTGGCCGCTCGAGCACGCCGAGTGGAACGGGTGGACGCCGACCGATCTCATATTTCCGTTCTTCCTCGTCATCGTCGGCGTGTCGATCACGCTGTCGCAGCTCGGACGCTGAACTCCAGCGCGTGGCGCATCGTCGCGCGCGGCGCGGTGATCGTCGGCTGCGGCCTGTTCATGGCCGGTTTTCCGTTTTTCAATCCGTCGCACTGGCGCATCCCCGGCGTGCTGTTCCGCATCGGACTGTGCTACCTCGCGGCGGCCTTTGCGTATCGCTGGACGCGCGGCCCGCGTCAGGTCGCGTGGCTCACCGCCGCCATCGTCGCGATTCTCGTCGGCTACTGGTTCGTGCTCACGCGCTTCGGCGATCTCACGCCGGAAGGAAACATCGGCGCGGTGATCGATCGCGCGGTGTTCGGTCATCATCTCTGGAAAGCGCCGCTGGGATCCTGAAGGACTGCTCAGCACCGTGCCCGCGGTGGCGACGACGCTCTTCGGCGTGCTCGGCGGAATCTGGCTGCGGACGCCTTACACGCTTTCGAAGAGGATTGCGTGGATGGCCGGTGCCGGCGTCGTGCTGTTCGCCGCCGGCGCAGCATGGGACGTCAGCTTTCCGATCAACAAGCAGCTCTGGACCAGCTCGTACGTGCTGCTCACGGCCGGCGCCGCGGCGATCCTGCTCGCTGCGTGCATGCAGTTGATCGAAGTCTGGCACGTCACGGCCTGGAGCCGGCCGCTGGTGACGATCGGCCAGAACGCGCTGACCGTGTTCGTCGTCTCGGGACTCGTCGCGAAGGCGATGATCCTTGCGACCGTCGGCGGCGAGTCGGTGCAGACGATCATCTACGAGCGCGGCTTCGCGTGGATCGCGGCGCCCAAGAACGCCTCGCTCGCCTACGCCCTCGTGTTCCTCGCCGCGATGTACGCGCTCTGCGAACTCATGCGCCGCCGCGGCATTTTCTCAGGGCGTAACGTGTTACTTGTGGCGCAGGACTTTAGTCCTGCGTCTCTGTAGCGCGGGACTTTAGTCCCGCCCCTCTGCGCGACCGGCCGACGGCCGCCGTTGATCCACATCGGCGGGCAACCTACGGCTCCGTCGCCCCGGGGTCGACGGCGCGGGAAACCGCCGCTCCGGGATATGGGCACAGCACCGGCCAGGTCCGTGACCTGGCCTGGACTCGGCCCTGCGCTGGCGGTTTCCCGTCTATCGCGTGCGACGCGCCGCTCCCACGGGGCGACTGCGCCGCAGGTTGCCCGCCGGTGATCAAGATCGACGCTGACCGGCGGCCCTCACGATCAGCGCGGGCGCAGGCCTCGTAGCGCGGGACTTTAGTCCCGCCTCCGCGCGGCCGCGTGATGCGCAGGCGAGGGCTCGGGCTGCGTCACGGCATTATTTACTGCTCGCGGGGCCCCACCCCCGCTCGATAACGCCTTCGCGCCGCAGCGCTCGGCGTATTCAGAACAGAACGTCATCGTGGGGCCATGTCGATCCGATAACGCGTTCGCGCCGCAGCGCTCGGCGTATCCAGAACAGAGCGTCACCGTGGGCCATGTCGATTCGATAACGCCTTCGCGCCGCGGTCGAGGCATTTTCGATTCTGTGAGGCGGCCGTCACGATCAGCGCGGGCGAGGGCTCGGGTGGCGGCGCGTTCGAGCTCGCGTGACACGCGTCAGGAAGTAAAACGTCGCTGCAGGCTTCCTGCCGCGGCGATCCGGATAGACGGGCAGGACGTCTGCGCATCAGCACGGGCCGTTGTTGTTAGTAACGCCGGCTTCGCAACGACCCGAATCGACGCGGTGCAGCACATCATCATGCCGGAAGCGGCGTTTTTCCACGCGAGATCGAGCGACGCAGCCCGAGTCCTCGCTTGCGCGTCTCGCCGGCCGCTGGGCCGTGTCCCCATCCCCGGGGCGGTTGCCCGCCGGCGATTGGTTGCGGGGCTATAGCGGCCATCACGATCAGCGCGGGCGAGGGCTCGGGCAGCGGCGCGTTCGAGCTCGCGTGACACGCGTCAGGAAGTAAAACGTCGCTGCAGGCTTCCTCCCGCGGCGATCCGGATAGACGGGCAGGACGTCTGCGCATCAGCACGGGCCGTTGTTGTTAGTAACGCCGGCTTCGCAACGACCCGAATCGACGCGGTGCAGCACATCATCATGCCGGAAGCGACGTTTTTCCACGCGAGATCGAGCGACGCAGCCCGAGCCCTCGCCTGCGCCTCCCGGCGGCCGCTCGGCTCACGGGAATTCGAAATGGCATGCGTGTTGAGCCATGTGACGCCGGAGGCCTGTATGCGCGCCGCCGTGCTTGGCGTTTTCCTCTTCCTATCCACGCTGATGCCAACAATCGGCACCGCTCAGGTGTATCGCTCCGCCACGCCAGCTCCGCAGGTGACCGCCGCCGGCGCCGACTGGCAGGCCCAGCGCGAGCCGATTTACTTCGCCGGCAACACCTACTACCCGACCGGCCCGAACGTCTTCTTCGATCAATGGGTGATGTCGCGCACCGGGACCTACAAAGGCGTGCCGCTGTATATGGACTCCACGCTGCAGCCTTACAGCATCATCTACGTGCCGATCGGCGGAAACCTGCTGCGGCCTTACGAGCGGCGGCGCGACGGCGAGCTCGCGGGGACGGTCGGCAACCGCATGCCGAGTTTCCCGACGACGCGCGATGGGGAAGTGTCGGTGAGCGGAGCGACCGGCACGATCGGCTCGGCGCCGTCGCCCGCCTACACCGTGCCCGCGCCGATTCCTGAAGCGGAGCCGATGGTGCTGCTCGAAACGGATCGTCCGGTGAAGACGAACGGATCAGCGGCTGCGCGCGTCGTCGAACACCGTCGAATCGATCCCGGCGCCGAAGACGAATCGCGGCATCTGGATCACGTGGGAAGGCGAGCAGTGGTATCCGGCCGGCGCCACGGTGCCGCTCGATCCGGATCGCTTCGTCGCGGTCGGCGATTACCACGGCTTCCCGGTGTACCGCGAGAAGACGCACGACGCCGGCGCGATCTTCGTCCCGACGGTGAAGGGCGGACTGCTCACGCCGTATCGCCGATAATGGCTGATCGCCGATGGCTGCGCGCTGCAGCCGTCGGCTCATCGCCATGTTCAAGCTGCCGCGCGCCGTCTGGCTCCTCGGGTGGGTGAGCCTCGCCACCGACTCCGCCACCGAAGCGATCTACCCGCTCCTGCCGTTCTTCCTCACGCGCACGCTCGGCGCCGGCGCCGTCTCGCTCGGCATCGTCGAAGGCGGCGGCGGAAGCGGCGAACAGCATCCTGAAAATTCTGTCCGGCCGCGCTGGCCGATCGCGCCGCGCGGAAGCGGCCGCTCGTGCTCTTCGGCTACAGCGTGTCGTCGCTGGCGCGGCCGTTCATCGCGATCACCACGACGCTGGACGCAGGTCTTCACCGTGCGCGTGCTCGACCGCGTCGGCAAAGGCGTCCGCGGCGCGCCGCGCGACGCGATGCTCGCGGCGTGGGCGACGCCGACCACGCGCGGCAAGGTGTACGGATTCCATCGCGCGATGGATCACGCCGGCGCCGTCCTCGGCCCGACGCTCGCGACGCTCTTCCTGTTCTTCTATCCCGATCGCTACCGCACGCTGTTCGCGCTGACGATCATCCCGGGCGCGATCGCCGTCGCGCTGATCTTCTTCGTCCCGCGAGCATCGGCCGCCGAGCGGCCGATCGCGGCACCCGGCTCGCACCGACCGAGCGTCGCGTCCGGCTTCAGCCGCGACGTTCGCCGCTCGCCGCGCTCGTTCACCGTCTTCATGATCGTCCTCGTCGCATCTTCACGCTCGGCAACTCCACCGACGCGTTTCTGCTGCTGCGCCTCACCGACGTCGCCGGCAGCGTCGAAGTACATCCCGCTGATGTGGGCGGCGCTCCACGTGGTCAAGGCGACCGTCTCGTCGTCGGCGGCAGCTGGTCGGATCGCGTCGGCCGCCGGACCGTGATCGCGATCGGGTGGCTCGTGTACGCGGCGGTGTATGCGGGCTTCGCGCTCAGCTCCGCGCTGCGTGCCGCTGCTCGCGTGGTTCCTGGTGTACGGCTTCTACTTCGGTTTCGCCGAAGGCACCGAGAAGGCGCTCGTCGCCGACCTCGCGCCGGCGGAGCGGCGCGGGCATCGCGTTCGGCGTGTACAACGCCGTGCAGGGCATCGGCGCGCTCGCTCGCGAGCGTGCGTCTTCGGCGTGCATCTGGAAGGCGTTCGGCGCGCCGGTCGCCTTCGGCATCGGCGCCGCGCTCGCGCTCGCCGCGACGCGCTCCTGTTCGTCGTCGTGCGGCGCTGATATAATCGCAAGTCTCGCATGCCGACGCATTCTCGTCACCAACGACGATGGCTATCGCTCGGAGGGGATCGATGGCGCTCGCCGACGCGCTGCGCGCCGCTCGGCGAGGTCACGATCGTCGCGCCGATGAACGAGGCGAGCGCGATCGGCCACGCGCTGACGCTGCGGCGTCCGCTGCGGCTCGAGCACGATCGCGCGACGGCGTCTACGCGCGTGGACGGCACGCCGACCGACTGCGTCAACATCGCGGTCACGCAGGTCTTCAAGCGGCTGCCCGATCTCGTCGTCTCCGGGATCAACAAGGGCTGGAACCTCGGCGACGACGTGACGTACTCGGGGACGGTGGCGGGCGCGCTCGAAGGCGGCGCTGCTCGGCATTCCGGCGATCGCGGTGTCGCTGCGAGCGCACGCGCGGCGACGTACGACTTCAGCCACGCGGCGCGCGCGGCGGCGACGCGTCGCCGAGGCGCTGCTGCGAGCGGCCGCTGCCGGCGCGGACGTTTCTCAACATCAACGTGCCGACGGGGCAGCCGAAGGGCTTTCGCGTGACCGTGCAGGCGAAGCGCAATCACGTCACGTCGGTGGCCGAGCGCCACGATCCGAAGGGGCGGCCGTACTTCTGGATCGAGGAAGGGCAGAACGAGTGGGAGCCGCACGACCGGTCGGACTACCAGGCCGTGCGCGACGGCTACGTGTCGGTGACGCCGCTGCACCCGGACCTGACCGCGCACCACGCGCTGGCGCTGGTCGAGACGAGCTGTCGCTTTCGGAAGCGCGAAGCTGAGGTAAGATAGCGCGTTCGGTAAATCGCTCACGCTGTCGGGGCGTGGCTCAGCCTGGTAGAGCACTCGGTTCGGGACCGAGGGGTCGGAGGTTCGAATCCTCTCGCCCCGACCAATTCAAGATTCTCGCGAGGCCAGATTTCCTAAGAAATCTGGCCTCTTTGCTTTTGGGACCGACGTTTTTCGTTAAGTTGGTGCGTCACTCGGTTCTTGACCGACTGAATGTACGTCGAATCCGGTCGTACCGACCGTCGAGCGTGCCAGTGCTACTCGCCCGACAAATCGGTGCGTACAGCGTCGTCAGGTAAACTCGACGCCGCATGCCGCCGGCGGCGTACTACTCAAATCCTATCGATCGATTCCGCAGGACTAGTCCGACGGCCGTCCTTGGCCAGATTCAGCAGCACACCGAGTTCGACACGGAACTGACGCAGCGTGACGCCTGGCTCGTTCAAATCGCCACCCTTCAGCAGTCGTTGGATGGGCTCAGCGGGTTCGTTCTGCTGGAGTTCATCGTCCCGCGAATCGGAAGTCGGATCGATGCCGTCGTGATCGTGGGACCAATCGTTTTCGTTCTCGAGTTCAAAGTCGGCGCAACCGATTACACGCGCGATCATCGAAATCAGGTGTGGGACTATGCCCTCGACTTGAAGTACTTCCATCGCGCCAGCCATGATGCGTCGATTGTCCCAATCCTCATCGCGACAGAGGCGCGCCAACTCGGAGGCAGGTCTCGGAGAGCCCTTCATCGACAACGTCTTCCCGCCCGCGCTGTCGAACGCCGAGGGGCTGCGGCAGCTGATCGATGACGGCATCAGACGGATCACACGGTGTGCCGCTCGATCCGATTGCATGGGCGAAAGCTCCTTACAAGCCAACGCCGACCATCATCGAAGCCGCACGAGCGTTGTACGCCCAACATTCCGTCGACGAAATCTCCCGCAGTGATGCGGGCGCACGGAATCTGGCGCTGACCTCTCGTCGAATCGAGGCATTGATCGACGAAGCGCGAGCCGCCAAAGTCAAGATCATTGCGTTCGTAACGGGCGTTCCCGGCGCGGGGAAGACGCTTGTCGGTTTGAACATCGCGACCAAGAAATACGACAAGGCACTCGATACACACGCAGTGTTCTTGTCGGGAAACGATCCGTTGGTGATGGTCCTACGTGAGGCGCTGATTCGCTGACGCGTTTCGTCAACTGGCCGGCAAGTCGAAGCGGCAAGAGCGGACTGACATCCGCCACGAGGTGAAGGCATTCATTCAGAACGTGCACCACTTCCGCGATGCGGGCGTGCGCGATCCCGATGGACCACCGGCCGACCGAGTCGTGATCTTCGACGAAGCACAACGCGCCTGGAATCGCGAGATGACGTCAGAATTCATGCGCCGTAAGAAGGGCGTTCCGGAATTCAAACAATCGGAACCCGAGTTCTTGATCTCCTATATGGACCGCCATCCTGACTGGACGGTCGTCGTCTGCCTCGTCGGCGGCGGACAGGAGATCAATCGCGGCGAAGCGGGCATTTCCGCGTGGCTCGATGCCGTGCGGGAGCAGTTTGCCGATTGGCGCGTCTACTTGTCGCCTGAGTTGACGGATAGCGAATACGCTGCTGGGCACGCGTTGCAGCGCTTGAGTGGACGCGGGAATGTGCACGAGGACACCGCGCTCCACCTCGCCGTCTCGATGCGATCGTTTCGCGCCGAGAACGTATCTGCCTTCGTTAAAGCGGTCTTGGATTGCGAGGTAGAAGGCGCGCGGGAATTATTGCGCCGTTTCGTTGATCGATACCCGATTGCCGTGACCCGCAATCTACTGCAGAGCGAAGCGGTGGGTGCGCGAACACGCGCGAGGATCCGAGCGTTACGGCCTCGTCGCCTCTTCCGGAGCCCAACGTCTGAAGCCGCATGCGATCGACGTGCGCGTGAACGTCAATCCGGTTCACTGGTTTCTGAATGGCATCGATGATACGCGTTCGAGCTATTACCTCGAAGACGCGGCGACCGAGTTCCAGGTGCAGGGGCTGGAGCTCGATTGGGTCTGCGTCACTGGGATGCGGATCTGCGATTTCGGACGTCTGGCTGGCAGTACCACTCGTTTCTTGGAAAACGCTGGACGAATGTCAACAAACTCGACCGTCGCCAATATCTCCTCAACGCGTACCGAGTGCTACTGACGAGAGCCCGACAAGGAATGGTCATCTGCGTCCCTGAAGGCGACGCGTCAGATCCGACGCGGGACCCGCATTTCTACGATCCGACGTTTGACTACCTCGTGGACATCGGCATTCCCGTTCTTCAATAGCCGGCGCGCAGATTGAATCAAGAGTTTGCCGAGAGCTTTCGCGCGTCGAGATACGACGAAGTAGTGTCGCGCTGCCCTCCGGATCCGCCAGGGCCACGTAGCCGTCAGGCCGCACGAGATAGACCGCATTGCGCCGCAGGCCGGCCCGACCCATCTCCGGACGCCAGGGAAAGACGTGCAGCGGCAATTTCCGCTCGTCACACGCCGCCTGGATCTCCGGCGCGGCGTCGCCGTACACGTGGACCTGCCAGTCGAGCGACGTCAGCGGCGCGAAGTTGTCCGCGATCGTTCTGGTCTCGCCGGCACCCACGGCAAACGGTCGCCGCCGTGCACGCCTCCCGCGCGTCCCTCGCTCAAGCTGCTGCCGCGATAGTGCACCGCCGTCTGCGAGATCGTGCGAAACATGAAGCGCCGCGCGGCCCGGAACGCGAACACCGCCGGAGCGAGCGGCGGGCACGATGTTCAGCCGGACGCGCCGGGCGATCGCGCCGTCACTCGTCACGCCCGTGAACGCCCGATCGGTCGTCGCGACCAGGCGCCGCGCGAAGGCGATGCGCTCCGGCTCGTAGCTGTCGAGGAGCGACGCATCCGCGCGTCCGTGCAGCACGGCGGCGATCTTCCAGGCGAGGTTCACGGCGTCGCCGATGCCGGTGTTCATGCCCTGGCCGCCGACCGGACTGTGGATGTGCGCCGCGTCGCCGAGCAGGAACGCGCGCCCCTTGCGGAACCGATCGGCGACGCGATGGTGGACGCGGTAGGTCGAGAACCAGTTCACGCGCTCGACGTCGATGCGCATCCACTCGATCACGCGCTGGCTCACGTCGTCCCACGTCAGGTCGTCGTGCTCGTGCTCGGCGTCCGCGCGCACCGTGCCGATGAGCCGCGCGCGCCCCTCGTCCTTCAACGGAAAGACGATGAGAAAATCGGTCGTGTCCAACGCGACGTGCAGCTCGCCGTTCATCACGGCGCCGCGCGCCTCGACATCGGCGACGTAGAAGAGATGGTCGTACGTGCCGCCGGGAAACCGATCCGCAAGCGCCTCGCGCACGGTGGAGTGCGCGCCGTCGCAGCCGGCGAGGTAGGCGGCCTCGCACGTGTTCGTGCGCGCCATCGGCGCGTTTGAGCCGGGCGCGCACGCCTGCCGCCGTCTCCTCGAACGCCACGAGCTCCGTCTGGCGCTCGACCTGCGACGCCGGCTTCGGCGAGGCGATCGATCAGCAGGCGCTCGTGCTCGTCCTGCGGATAGATCAGCGCATAGGGAAACGGACTGAGATCCGCGCCCATGTCGCCGAAGACGACGTGCGCGACGTGCTTGCCGCGCGCCCAGAGATTGATGGCGGTCATCTTCCGGCCGCGCGTCGACGACCGCGTCGGCGAGGCCGATCTGGCGGTACAGCTCGAGCGTGCGCGCCTGCACGGCGAGCGCGCGCGACGTCGTGCCCGGCTCCGCCGTCTTGTCGACGATCCGCACGCGGACGCCCAGCCGCGTCAGCCACAGCGCCAGCACCAGGCCCGTCGGCCCGGCGCCGACGATGAGGACGTCAGTGTGCTCAGTCAACGAGGCATTTTCCCTCGGATCGCCGCTTGCTTGGATCCTACGAGCGTTCCCACACTCATCCAAAGGAGAGTTACATGCTCAACGATAAGGATGCCGTTGCGACCGTTGCGGTGAAGAATCTCGACAGCGCGAAGAAATTCTACGAGCAGACGCTCGGGTTGACGAAGATCATGGAGAACGAGGAAGTGCTCGGCTTCAAGAGTGGAAAGTCCACGCTGTTCGTCTACCGCTCGCAGTTCGCCGGCACGAATAAGGCGACAGCGGTCACCTGGGTCGCCGACGAGGTCGAAGAGATCGTGAAGACCTTGAAGGGCCGCGGCGTCAGCTTCGAGCATTACGACATACCGGAGATGACCCGGCAGGGCGACCTTCACGTGCGCGGGACGATGAAGGCTGCGTGGTTCAAGGACCCGGACGGCAACATCTTCAGCCTGGTCACGCCGCAGGATGCCAACACGAGGCAGACGGTCGGGACGTCCGCACGGACGACTGCGTAGTAGCGCCGATCACCCTGCCGTAATCGCGACGATCGCTGCGAGCGAGGCTGCCAGGCCCACCAGCTGCCACCGTTCGATCCGCTCGTGCAGGCGCACGAAGGCGAGTAGGACGGTGGCAGCCGGATAGAGCGACGACAGTACTCCGGCGACGTCCAGCCGGCCGACGTGGGCGGCGACGACGAGGAAGGCGTTGCCGCCGGCGTCGAACAGCCCGGCGAGCGCGACGATCGTCCAGTCGCGGCGCGACGGCAGAAGCGGCTGGCGCCTCGCCACCGCAATCGATCCGAGCAACGCGAGCGAAGCGGCGCGCGCGGCGACCAGCGGCCAAAACACGGAAGCCCCGCTCGCGCGCGCAATCGTCGCGATGAAGAGGCCGAAGCCGACGCCGGCCAGCGACCGGCAGGCCCAGCTCGCGCGGGTCGATGCGGCGCGAATCGGTCCGCGCGATCAGCCACACTGCGGCCAATGCGAGCGCGAAGCCGCCCACCTGCAGGCGATTCGGCGGACCGTCGACGAACGCGCCAACCAGCACCGGAATGGCGGCGCTCAGCACGCCCGACACCGGAGCGGCGACGCCCATCCGCCCGATCGCGAGCGCGCGGTAGAGCGCGAGTAGCCCCACAGCGCCCACGAGGCCGGCGGCACCGCACCACCACAGGTTGGCCGGCGGCGGCAGCGCCTCCCGCGTCGCGATCGCCAGCGCCAGCATGGCCGCCGCGCCGACCAACTGCGAGCCAACCACCACCGCGAACGTGCTGACCCGCTTCGCAGCCATTCCGCCGCAGAAGTCTCCGGCGCCCCACGAAGCGGCGGAGGAGAGGCCGGCCACAGCGGACAGTCCAGCGTTAAATTGCACCGTATGGACTAATATATTTGACCACGATGCCAACACGCAAATCGGCTGCCGCGCCGGCAATCAATGCCGAGACGCTCCAGGCGCTCGCCAACACCGTCCGCGCCGGGCGCGAGCGGAAGCGCTGGTCCCTCGCCACCCTGGCGTCGCGCAGCGGGCTCTCGAAAGGGATGCTGTTGCAGATCGAAGCTGCGAAAACCAACCCGAGCATCGGGACGCTAATCCGCATCGCGAACGCGTTCGGCGTCGCGGTGTGGCAGCTGTTCGCCGCGCCGGAAGAAGCAGTGCGGGTCGCGACGCGCGATCAGGCGTTGACACTGTGGCGCAGCCCGCGCGGCGGCCGCGCGGTCCTATTGATTGGCGCCGACGCGCCGCAACCCGTGGAACTCTGGGAATGGCAACTCGCGCCAGGCGATGTCTACAACGCCGATGCGCACCTGGACACGACGATGGAGGCGATCGAGGTCCGCCAGGGTACGCTCACGCTCGTCGTCGGCAAGGGCCGCGTGCGGATTCCGGCCGGCGGCTCCGTGGTCGCGCGGATGAACCAGCGCCACCAGTACATCAACGAGGGACGTACGGTCGTGAAGCTGACGATGGTCGTCGTCGATCCGCCGCGGAGATAAGGAGTCTCCGTCGCGGTCTATTCGGCGGGTCCGTGCCGCGCGAGTCTGCCGTCCATGCCGCCGGGACGATACCACCGGTATCCGTAAGGCGGCAGTTCGATGGTGTGGCGTCCGCTCGCGTCGACGCGGCTGTCGTTGGTCGCGAGCAGATCGACCAGGACGCGGTGGCCGGCGGTCGCGAGGTCGATCCGGGGCGCACGAGGCTTCGCGGTGAAATTGTGCAGCGTGAAAACGACGCAGCCTTCGTGCTCGTAGCGCATGATGAGCACGCCGGGCTCGGTGGTCTCGATGATCTTCCAGTCGCCCCAGCTGATTTCCGGACATTCCTGCCGCATCCGGATCATCCGCTCCGTCCAGTTGAGCAGCGAGTGCGGATCGCGCCGCTGCGCGCTCGACGTTCACGCGCTGGTAGCCGTAGATCGGGTCGACGATCGACCGGGCCGCACGACGCGTCGCGCCGAGGAGAACCCGCCGTGCTTCGCTCGACGACCACTGCATCGGCGTGCGGGCGCACTCGCGCTCGGGCAGCGCGCAGGTCGTCGCCCATGCCGATCTCGTCGCCGTACTGCATCATCGGCGTGCCCGGCAGCGTGAACAAGCAGGCTGAAGGCGAGCTCGAGCCGGCGCCGGTCGTTGTCGAGCATCGGCGCGAGGCGCCGGCGGATGCCGCGGTCGTACAGCTGCATGCGCTTGTCGGGCCCGAACGCCTGCGAACACCTTCTGCGCGCTGCTCGTCGGTGAGCCGGCCGAGATCGAGCTCGTCGTGGCTGCGCAGGAATTGCACCCACTGCGCGTGCGGGCGGGCGCTCGTAGGTGTCCTCGAGCGCCTTGACCAGCGGCTCGAATGTCGCCGGTCGCCAGCGCGTAGAACAGCCGCTGGTTGACGGCGAAGTTCAGCATCATCTGCAGGCGATCGCCGTGCTCGCCGAAGTACTGCAGGCTCTCGTCGGGCGGCACGTTCGCCTCGGCCAGCAGGATCGCGTCGCGCCGCGCGCCACTGCAGGAAGTCGCGCATCTCGTGCAGCAGCTCGAAGTCCTGCTTCGTGCGCGACGTCCGGCGCCCTTCTTCTCGATCAGGAACGGCACGGCGTCCATGCGGAAGCCGGAGACGCCGAGCTGCAGCCAGAAGCCCATGATCCGCTTGATCTCGTCGCGCACGTCCGGGTTCGCCGGTGTTGAGGTCGGGCTGGAAATCGTAGAAGCGATGGAAGTAGTACTCGCCGGCCACCGGATCGCGCGTCCAGGTCGTCTTCTGCACGCCGGGAAACACGATCCCCTTGTCGTAGTCCGGCGGCCGCTTCTTCGACCAGACGTACCAGTCGCGATACGGCGAACGTGCGGTCCTTGCGCGCGCTCTGGAACCACGGATGTCGATCCGAGGTGTGGTTGACGACCAGATCGACGATGACGCGCATGCCGAGCTGTTCGGCGTGGTTCATGAACTCGACGAAGTCGCCGAGCGTTCCGTGCTTCGGGTGGACGCCGTAGTAGTCGGAGACGTCGTAGCCGTTGTCGCGATTGGGCGAGGGATAGAACGGCTGCAGCCAGACGCAGGTGACGCCGAGGCCGGCCAGGTAGTCGAGCCGCCGCGTCAGCCCGTCGAAGTCGCCGACGCCGTCGCCGTCGCGCGTCGACGATACTTCTCGACGTCGAGGCAGTAGATGATGGCGTTCTTGTACCAGAGGTCCTGAAGCATAGGAAGTTAGAACTGAGAACTGAGAACTGAGAACTTGAGAACTTAGAACTAGAACTCGGAAATGAGGACTCGAACTGCGAACTTCGGGCACTGGCCCATTTTCACGAGTGTGCGAGTTCTCAGTTCTCAATTCTAAGTTCTCGAGTTCTTCCTAGAAAATGTAACGGTACGAACCGTTTCGTGCTGTTCATGTAGCTGCGATACGGTTCGCCGATGACGGCCACGAGCGCGCGCTCCTCGACGACCACGCGATAGCCGTAGACGATGACGACGGCGGCCATCAACACCGCGATGCTGATCCAGTTGCCGAGGGCGAGTCCGATCCCGAGAAACATGATCATGCCGGCGGTGTACGACGGATGGCGGACGTATCGATAGGCGCCGTGCTGGACGACGGCCTGATCCGTCCGGACGATCACCGCGCCGGTGAAGCTCCGGCCGAGCATCCGCCAGCAGTGGCGCCGCAGCAGGCTGCCGGCGATGATCGTGCCGATGCCCGCGCAGAACGACCACACGCGATGCGGAACCGTGGCCCACGGCACTCCCGCCGCGATCGAGAACGCCGCGAAGATCGCGACGCCTTGGCCGACGGCGATGAGGGCCTTCGAGTTCCTGTCCTGCGGGCTTGTGTACGGCTCCTTCGTCCGCGAGATGATGCGGAACTCCGGAAAGAACGCCCACACGAACACGGCCCAGAACAACAGGGCATAGGGCCAGGTGTAGATCAGCAGCCGCGGCATGGCCGACAGTGTAACGGAATGGGGAACTGAGAGACTGAGAACTTAGAACTTAGAACTGAGAACTAAAAACTCAAACTGTTTTCGAGTTCATGTCAGTCTCAGTTCGCGGTCTGCGCGTGAGTCAATGCAACGGCGCCTGCGCGACGTTCTGCTCTGGGATGCGCCGAGCGCAACGGCGCGAAGGCGTTATCGAGCGGGGGTGGGGCCCCGCGAGCAGTAAGAAAAGTCTACATAGCCTCTCGCATCAAGGATCGAGCGAGCGCGAAGCGCGAAGCGGCCGAATCGCGGCTCCGGACGGAGTCGAAGTGGGCGAGCGGCCGTCTCGAGGCGCGCCGCCACATCGCGCATGCCGCGCCGTCGCGCCCAGTCGGCGGCGGTCCTTCCGTTCTTGTTCCTCACGCCCGGATCGGCGCCCGCCGCCAGCAGCAGTTCGACAATCTGCATCGCCTTCCGTTCATCGTCCGGCAGCCACCACAGCGGGGTGATGCCGTTCTGGGCCGACGACCTGCGCGCGGCGCGGATCCTCCGCGAGAATCTCGCGCACACGATCGACGTAGCCGTTGAAACAGAGCGTCCAGATGTCGCGGCTGTAGCGGCTCAGAAGCCGGACCATCTCCGTGTTGTCGCCGTGCGCGGCCCAGCCGATCGGCGTGCCCGCCGTAGTCGATTCGCGCGGATCGATCTCGGCTCCACGTTCGAGGAGAAACGCCGCGGCGCGAAGCGCGCCGCTGGCCGCGGCTTCGTGGAGCGCGCGCTTGCCGGTCTGCGATCCTGGACTTCGAGAGGGAAGCCGAGGTCCAGAAGGAGGGCGAGCACGTCCGGCCGATCGCGCTTCGCGGCCTCGAACATCGCAGCTCGGCGACTGCAGGTACTCAGGGTGCGCGAGCAGCAGCGCCGGGCGCGATCGCGATCGAGCCGGAAGCACGCGTCGATGAACTGCTCGCGTCTCGTCGAGCGCCGGTGTCGAACGCGAGGCGCCATAGCGCGCGAGGAGCTCCGCCATCTCCGGAAGATCCTCGATCAGCGCCAGCTCGTACAGACTGCGCTTGGGAAAGCGCTTGTCGCGCGCGGGCGCGGCATTCGGATTCGCGCCGCGTGCCAGCACCCATTCGGCGAGCTGCAGGTCGCGCTTCTTCACGGCGGTCTCGATCAGAAAGCGCGCGCCCGATCCGTAGCCGCCCATGTCGAACATCGGCCAGTCGGGATCCTTCCACGCTCGCTGCGCGTCGGCGTGTGGATCGCGTGCGCGTACACGAGCTCGAGCCACCACAGGATGTCGCCGCTGAAATGCGTGTTGTAGAGCACCTGAATGTCGAACGGCTCCGCGCCGCGCGCGAGCATCAGCTCGAACAATCGCGGCCGCGTACGGCTGCCGCGGCGACTCCTGTTCGCCTTCGCCGGCGACGCCGATGAGCACGGTGTACTGCGCGTCGCCGGCCATGTAGAAGTCGTTCGGGTCCGCGCCGTGGTCGAGAAGCAGCGCCGCGATCGCGAGCGCATTGCTCGATCGTCGGCGCGTGCGTGAACCGCGTGTAAGCGAGGTACAGAATCGGCGTCCATCCGCGTGCGCCGCCGCGCTGACGCGTGCGGCTTCGGATCGCGCGCAAGAAGCCGCGTCAACCTCTCGCGTTCGCCGCACACGATGGCGGTGTAGCAGATCTGTCGCGCGACATCGACGGATCCTGCGCGAGCAGGCGCTGCGCCGCGCGGTCGTGCATCCGATGATCCGGCTTGCCGTGCACGTGGTGATCCCAGCAGGCCGACTGCAGGAAAGAGACGATGCGCTCGGCGCGCTGAATGTCGTCTTTCGTTCGCGATCCAGCGCCGCGTTCGGTCAACGCATCGGCGGCTTTCTGCTTCCGCTGCGCGGTCGCCCATTCGAGCGGCGTGCAGTCCGCCGCCGGCCACCACTGACTCTCCTGCGGCTCGCACGACGCGTAGGCCTTGAACGGCCGATCGATCGCGCCGGGATCGCGATCGAGAATGCCGCGCACAAGGTCGCCGCGATCGAAGTCGATCGCGTCGAAGATGTCGACGTCGGCGTCGAGGATCAGATTCGCCGTCGCCGCGTGACCGGCATATCGCGGCCCAGCCCGCCGGCGTCCCGCGGTACTTGCCATCGCGTGCGCGCGGATTCGCCCCGTGCTTCAACAGCACGACGCACCGCATCGTCGTTGCCATGGAACGCCGCCGCGTGCAGCGCGGTGTATCCGTTCGCGCCGTCGACCGCCGTTTCCTCGTCGTCTTCCATGTTGACGATCGCACAGGCCCGAGCGGTGGCGCATGATCGTGCGGAGCAGCGTCTCGAGCACGCGCGCCGACGCGCGGCCGCTCGCGTGCACGAGGAGGCGCGCCCATCGGCGGTTGTCGGTGTTCGACAGGATCTCGGGTCTTCGCGCATCAGACGTTCGATGTGATCCGTCAGGTCGAGCGCGATCGGCCGCCGGCAGTGTGATCGCGGCGCCGGCGTCCATCAGCCGGCGCGTCATATCGTCGTCGCCGTCCAGGGCGGCCTGATCGAGCGGCGTCAGTCCGACGGCATCCTCGAAGATTGAGATCCGCGCCGAGATCGATCAGCGCGGCGAGCGCGGCTGGCTGCTTCTTGATGACGGCGAGGTGCAGGGGCGTCCGCCGCTTGTTCGTGCGATCCATCCGCTGATTGATGTCCGCGCCCGATGCGCCGCCAGCTCGCGAATCGCGCCGACGTCGCCCAGGCGACCGCTGACAACAGCGTGTGGCGTGCGCCGTGCGCGAGCAGATAGTCGCGCGACCTCGGTGTGATGCGCGTAGTCGAAGCAGACCGCCCATCCGACCGCGTCGAGCTCGTGCATCGTCCCCGCGCCAATCGGATCGGCGCCGTGCTCGACAGCAGCTTGACGATGGGGAGGTCGCCGCGCTCGGCGGCAAAATGAATCGGGAAGGCGTTGTCGCCCTCGTCGCGGATGTTCGGGTCGGCGCCGCGCTCGAGCAGAGCTCTCACGACCGCTTCGTGTCCACAGCCGAAATGCAGCGCGGTGCGCAGACCGGTATTGCCCGGCAGCGCGCCGCGGACTGTTGATCAGATCGGGATGTTCGTCGAGGATCGCGGCAACGCGATCGCGTCGCCCTTGCCCGCCGCCGAGAGCAGCGACGCGAGCGGCGTGTCCGACGCATTGCGATCGGACGCGGATCGGATCATCGCGATCCAGCTCTCGTGCCCGCGCTCGCGTGCCAGCGCATGCTGCACATCGCGAAGCGTCGGTGGCGAAGCGGCACCGGCGTACGCACGCGCGAGACGCGCGATTGCGTCGGGATCGCCTTCGCGGATCGATTTCAGCCAGCGCTTGGCGGATTTGCGGAGATTGTCGGCGGTGGTCACGGACGCCTCCTTCCGTTCAGTCGCCTGGCGTCCGCTTAAGTCAGGCCGGAAGAAGGTTCGAATCGCAGGATCGAACCCGAGTGGGTGGGAGAAGACTCCCTTGCCGCGGACAGGAGGCGCCCCAGCGCGCGCTCCTATAAGTCTCGGCAAATGGCCGCCGCGTTGTCAATCACTCGGGGAGGTCTTCTCAAGTACGCGTCGCCGGCCGCTGAAGGCGCGGGCGAGGACTCGGACTGCTCCGCTCAAGCTCGCGTGGAAAAACGCCGCTTCCGGCATGATGCTGGGCTGGACCGCGGCCATTGGGGTTGGACTGAAGTCGGCGTTACGAACAACAACGGCCCGTGCCGATTCGATGACGTCCTGCCCGTCTATCCGGATCGCCGCGGGAGAAGGCCTGCAGCTGGCGTTTTATTTCCTGACGCATGTCACGCGAGCTTGCAGCTCCGCCGCCCGAGCCCTCGCCCGCGCCAGACTTGAAGACGGCCGCTGTCACATCGAGCAGTTAATGCTGCGCAGGACTAAAGTCCTGCGGCCACGACTACGAGGCGAGCGCGAAGCGCGATGCGGACCGTCTGATCGGGTGGATGATCCGCTGCAACGCTCGATTGAGAACGACAGCGAGTCTCGTGCCGCGCGTCTTCGGGAGACTGCAAGGCGCCTGCGCGCAGTCGCCCCTGGGAGCGGCGCGTCGCGGGCGACAGATGGGAAACCGCCAGCGCAGGGCCGAGTCCAGGCCAGGTCACGGACCTGGCCGGTGCTGTGCCCATGTCCCGCAGCGGCGGTTTCCCGCGCCGTCGACCCGGGGCGCAAGCGCAGGTGCCTTGCGGTCTCTTCGCGACGCGCTCAAAGTTCGTGCTCGTTTGTCGCGCGGCCGCACCCCGAGTCCTCGCGCGCGCTCGGCTCGAGACGGCCGCTGTCCCGTCGAGAGTTAATGCTCGCAGGACTAAAGTCCTGCGCCACAAGTACGAGGCGAGCGCGAAGCGCGATGCGGACCGTCTGATCGGGGCGATCGCTCGCTGCGACGCTCGATTGAGAACGACAGAGTCTCGTAACCGCGTCTTCGGGAGACTGCAAGGCGCCTGCGCGCAGTCGCCCCTGGGAGCGGCGCGTCGCACGCGACAGATGGGAAACCGCCAGCGGAGGGCCGAGTCCAGGCGAGGTCACGGACCTCGCCGGCGCTGTGCCCATGTCGCGCAGCGGCGGTTTCCCGCGCCGTCGACCCGGGGCGCAAGCGCAGGTGCCTTGCAGGCTCGGCACGACGCGCTCAAGGTTCGCGCTCGTTTGTCGAGCAGCACCCGAGTCCTCGCCCGCGCTCGGCTGCGAGACGGCCGCTGTCCCGTCGAGAGTTGATGCTCGCAGGACTAAAGTCCTGCGCCACAAGTACAGCGAGCCAGCACGGGCCAGGTCCGTGACCTGGCCGGGCTGGCCCATTTCTGCAAACTTCGAAGTTCCGAGCTCTCAGTTCTGAGTTCTCAGTTCTCAGTTCAGAGAATTACCGATTCGCTCCTTGCGGCGCCGCGAAGTTCTTCATGAACTCCTCGGTGCGCTTCTTCATCTCCTCGGGCGTCAGGTCTTCCTTGTGCGTCGCGATCGTCCACTGATATCCCTGCGGGTCGGTGAACGTGCCGGAGCGATCGCCCCAGAACTGATCGGTCAGTTCACCCATCGGGCCGGGACGCACCTGACGCGCCGGCCGCGACGGCGCGCTTGAACAGCGAGTCGCAGTCCTCCACGTAGAGCCACAGCGACACCGGCGAGCCGCCGAACGCCTTCGGGCCTTTGCCGCCGCCCATCGCGTCGTTCACCATGATGAGCGAGTCGCCGATGCTTGATCTCCGCGTGCATGATCTTGCCGTCCGGCCCGACGGCCCGCGCCACTTCCTCGGCGCCGAGCGCCTTCTTGTACCAGTCGATCGCCTGCGCCGCGTTGTCGAGCGTGAGCTGCGGGGTCACCGTGTGATGTCCTGCGGGAATCGGGTTCTTCGCCTTCGTCATGTCATACCTCCTGTGAAACTCTGAGCCTTGCATTGTGGTGCGACGGACGTGCGACAAACAAGGTCAACCGTCCCGCATGTTGTAGTCGAATGGCTGACGATGAAATCGACATAGAGGAAATCGCTCGGCTGAAGCCTCGCGCTACACGGCACGACATCGCTCGGGCACGGCACAACGTCGCTCGGCTGAAGCCTTGCGCTACCGAAGACGACTCATCAAGATGCGATAGACTGCGCCGCACCATGACAGACGCGCGCGCGCACGTTTTGGTTTCGTTAGCCACCTTCACGCTGCTCGTGGCGGCGAGCACGCTCGGCGGCTCGAGCATGCGCGCGCAAGAGCCGGTCGGATTTTCCGCGCTTGCACGCCGGTCGATTTCGCAATACGACGGAACGCTTAGGGCGGCTGGCCTCAAAGACGATGTGCAGGTTGTGCGCGACGAGTGGGGCGTGCCGCACATCTACGCGAAGAACATCGACGATCTCTTCATGGCACAGGGATTCGTCGTCGCGCAGGATCGTCTGTGGCAGATGGAGCTCGGCCGTCGCCTCGCCGAGGGCCGCCTGAGCGAGCTCGTCGGAGCGGACGGTCTCGCGCACGACAGGCTCTATCGCCTCTTCAAATTCCGCGGTCCGTGGACCGACGCCGAGTGGACGAACTATCACCCTGAAGGTCGGCGGATCTTCGAGGCGTATGCGCGCGGCGTCAACGCGTTCATCGCCGCAGCGGGCGACAACCTGCCCGTTGAATTCAAGCTCACCGGCATCAGGCCGGAGCCGTGGAAGGCCGAGGAGATTCTCGTGCGCAACCGCGTCGTCATGGCGGTGCAGGAGGCGCGTCGCGAGATCCGGCTCGCGCAATCGGCGGCGAAGTACGGCGTCGAGGAGGCGAATCGCCGTGCGCATCCGGAGCCGTACGGCGACCTCGTCGCACCCGAAGGCGTCGACCTGAGTTTGATCACGGACGATGTGGCGAAGGCTCTCGACGGCGATCGCTACGGCACCTTTCCGAAGCCGGAGCTGTTGCCGCAATTCAGAAACTGGCCGAACACGAAACCATCCGGCGACCGCGGCATGCCGGAGACGTCGCCCGGCAGCAACAACTTCGCCGTCCGCGGACTCCTGACTGCGACCGGCAAGGCCTTCATGGTCGACGATCCGCACCGCGAGGTGACGATGCCGGCGCTGCGATACATCGTGCATCTGAACGCGCCGGGATGGAACGTGGCGGGCGCGACCGAGCCGGGGCTGCCCGGCGTGATTCGCGGGCACAACGCGCGCATCGCGTGGGGCCGGACGGCGAGCGATGCCGACGAGGCCGACATCTACGTCGAGCAGGTCAGCCCGGCGGATGCGAACCAGGTGAAATGGAACGGCAAGTGGGAGCCGCTGCAGGTTGTCCAGCGAGACGATCGACGTGCGCGGGGCGGCGCCGCACACGCTCACCGTAAAGATCGGCCGGCACGGTCCGATTTTCTACGAGGACGCCGCGCACCATATCGCGTATGCGCTGAAGACGTCGATGATGTCAGTGGGCACCGCCGAGTACCCTCGGTGCGCTTCGCCTCGATCAAGCGAACAGCGCGCAGGAGTGCCTCACGGATTCCCGGTACCTGCGCGCGCCGGCGACGAATCTCGTTTGCGCGGACATCGACGGGAACATCGCGTTCCGCGTGAGCGCCGCCGTGCCGCGGCGCAGCGGATGGAACGGACGGTTACCGGTTTCGGGGACCGGCAAGTACGAGTGGGGCGCCTTTCGCGACGACTTGCCGGAGGAGTACAACCCGGCGCGCGGCTGGATCGCGACGGCTAACAATAATGTCCAGCCGCCCGGCTTCAAGGAGCCGATCTTCTTCAGCAGTCAGGGTCCGTTCAGGCGGTACGACCGTATCGCGAGCCTTTTGAAGTCAGGCCGCAACTTCACGCGCGACGCGGTGCGCGCGATCATTCTCGACATCCACAACACGGAAGCCGACGCGTTGATTCCGTGGTTCGGCGGGTGGACCGGATCGACGCCGCAGATCGAAAGCGCGCGTGCGCTCATCGCCGGCTGGGACGCGGAGATGCGCAAAGAGCGCGCCGCGGCCGCGCTCTATTTCGTGTGGCGCCGTTCGATCGCGTTGGATCAGCTGAATACCGCGGACGATGCGAAGCGCAAGGCGTTGATCGAAGCGGGCCTGAACAAAGCGATCGCCGAGCTCGCGAAGACGCAGGGCGCCGACATGCGCGGCTGGAGATGGGGCGCGATTAACAAGAGCACGTTCCCGCATCCATTGGTCGCCGCGTACGATCTGCCGAGCGTCGAGCGCGACGGCGGCGGCGGCACCGTGCACGCAATCGGCAGCGTGTATCAGCTCATTACCGATTTCTCCAACCTCGACGATTCGCTGGTGACGATTGCGCCGGGCGAATCGGGGCAGCCAGGGAGTCCGTATTACGGGAACCTGATCGAGAGCTGGAGCCGCCGCGACGCGTTCCACCTTGCGTTCTCTCGTCCAGCGGTCGACGCGCACGCGAAGCATCGCCTTGTGCTGAAGCCTTAATGCAGGGTAGCGGGTAGACTGGGGCATGGCGGATTTCAACGATCTGGATCTCAATCGACCGTCACCGTCCTTCGAGCCGGAGCCCGAGCCGCGCGATCGTCGTGCGGGGTTCGTGATCGGCGGCCTGATCGTGTTCGCGGCAATCGTTGCGGGACTCGTCTGGTGGGCGAAGCGGCCTCTGGTCGTCGAGAAACCAGCGGCCGTGGCGCAGGCGCCCGCGCCAGTCAAACCACCTGAAGCCGTTGCGCCAGAACCGATCGATTTGCCGCCGCTCGATGCCAGCGACTCGCTGGTCCGGCAGCTCGTCGGCCGCCTCTCGTCCCATCCGATGGTCGCGCGCTGGCTCACGACGGATCAGCTCGTTCGCAACTTCACCGTCGTCCTCGTCAACATCGCCGATGGGCGGACGCCGACGACCCACTTGGAGAAGATGCGGCCGAAGGGCAAGTTCGCCGCGGCCACCGACGCGCGAGGCGCCTACATCAATCCTGACAGCTACCACCGGTACGACGCGTACGCCGATGCGGTATCCGGATTGGATCCGAATGGGACGGCACGTCTATACGAGACGCTGAAGCCCCGGATTCAGGACGCCTATCGAGAGCTTGGCTATCCCGACGGCGACGTCGACTCCGCGCTCAAACGCGCGATCGTTCTCCTGTTGAAAACGCCCGTCGTCGACGGACGCATCGGCCTCACGGGACCGCCGCCGCTGTACACGTTCAGCGACGATCGACTGGAGCTCCTGGCCGGCCCGCAGCGCCAGCTGCTGCGCCTGGGCCCGCGCAACCAGCGGCTCGTGCAGGAGAAGCTCCGTGCGATCGCGCCGCTCGTGGGCATATCTCCGCGGGAGCTCCCTCCGCCGTCATGAGCTCCTTTTCGGGTCGACGCGGCTTCTAGATAGCGGGCAGGGAAGACCCCAGCCCGCGTCCACTCGCCGCAGTTGGCCTGTTTACAGGAGGAGCTCTATGCCCGGACGGTTCTCACGACATCTCGGTTTTTCCCTGGTCGGCGCGCTCGTCGTCTTCGCGTTGGCGCAGCCGCGCACGGCCGCGCAGAGCCACGACTCGCACATCATGTCCGCGCCGCACGGGCCTGAAACGCCCGACCAGAAGGCGCGCACCAACGCGTTCGTTCAGCTCGTGCGCGATGCAACGCGCCGTTTCCTCGACCCCGAGGTCGCCAAGGCCGAAGGCTACCTGCCGCAGTTTGGCTGCGTCACCGGATCGTCTGAAGGCGTGATGGGCGTGCACTTCGTCAACGGGCCGCTCGTATTCGACAAGGAGCTCGACCCCTTCCATCCCGAACTGCTCGTCTACGAGCCGCAGCCGAACAACCGCTTCCAGCTCGTCGCTGCTGATTACTTGATTCCGTCCGCGGATTGGAACGGCAATCCAAAGAATGTCGGCCCGCCGATTCTTCTGGGCCAGCTGTTCCACCTCTTCGAAGCGCCGAACCGGTTCGGGCTCCCGGAGTTCTTCACGCTGCACGTGTGGGCGTGGAGGGACAACCCGCAGGGCACGTTCGCGAACTGGAATCCGAACGTTTCGTGCGACGCCTATAACCCCCAGAGCTAGAGACGCGGAAAGGAGACTGGCTATGACACCCACGCTCGCACAGACACAGTCCGCGTCGGGCACCGTTCTCACCGACGCGATGCTCGCGCGCTTCGCGGAGCGGTCGCCCAGATACGATCGTGAGAACGCGTTCTTCTCGGACGACTTCGAAGAGCTGCGCGGCGCGGGCTACCTCCGCCTCGCCGTACCCGCCGAACTGGGCGGGTACGGCCTCTCGCTCGCGGAGGTCGTCCGCGAGCAGCGCCGCCTCGGCTCCTATGCTCCCGCAACGGCGCTCGCTATCAACATGCACTTGTATTGGACCGGCGTCGCCGCCGATCTATGGCGCGCCGGCGACAAGTCGCTGCAGTGGATTCTCGACGAGACGACGCGCGGCGAAGTATTCGCGGCGGGACACGCCGAGAGCGGCAACGACATCCCGGTGCTGCTGTCGACGACCAAGGCGGAGCGCGTCGAAGGCGGCTACCGCTTCACCGGCAGAAAATCGTTCGGCAGCCTCACGCCCGTGTGGACGTTTCTCGGCATCCACGGAATGGACCTGTCCGATCCGTCGCGCCCGAAGATCGTCCACGCGTTCATCCCGCGGGATACCGAAGGCGTCCGCGTCGAGGAAACGTGGGACGTCCTCGGCATGCGCGCGACGCGCAGCGACGACACGATTCTCGACGGCGTCTTCGTCGCCGATCGCTACATCGCGCGGATCGTGCCGGCCGGCGCGGCGGGGATCGATCACTTCGTGCTCGGCCTCTTCGCGTGGGCGCTCCTCGGCTTCGGCAACATCTACTACGGTCTCGCACGGCACGCGTACGACGCGACGATCGCGTCGGTGAAGTCGAAGCACTCGATCGCGCTGACCCGGTCGATGGCGTATCACGCGGAGCTCCAGCACACGATCGCCGAGATGACGCTAACGCTCGACACGATCGCGCCGCATCTCGATCGGGTGGCGTCGGACTGGTCGACCGGCGTCAATCACGGCGCGGCGTGGCCGAAGGAAATATTCAGCGCGAAGTATCACGCCGTCGAGAGCTCGTGGAAGGTCGTCGACCTGGCGCTCGATGCGACGGGCGGATTCGGCATCTTCCGGCGCAGCGGCCTCGAGCAGATGTTCCGCGACGCGCGGCTCGGACGCATTCACCCGGCCAACTCGATGCTGACGCACGAGATCGTCGCGAAGACGGCGCTAGGCATCAGCCCCGACGAATCGCCGCGGTGGGGGTAGTCGGCGGCGAACCGCCGACGGTTCCGCCGCCACGGGTCGACGCGCCTGTTTACGAAAGCGTGAGCGAGCACTCAGGCCGCGGCGCGCGATCGCGCGTGGAAAAACACCGCTTTCGGCATGATGCTGTGATGTACCGCGTCGATTCGGGTGGGACAGAAGCCGGTGTTATAAACAACAGCCGCCCGTGCCGGTTCGATGACGTCCTGCCCGTCTATCCGGATCGACGCGGAAGGCGGCCTGCAGCGGCGTTTTACCTTCTGACGCGTATCACGCGCGCTCGAAGCGCCACAGCCTGAGTGCTCGCCCACGCGTCGATGCGGGCCGGTCGCGCGTCACGCATCAGCGGCGGACCATCTGCGGTGGCGGCGCCCCGTGGGAGCGGCGCGTCGCATGCGACAGACGGGAAACCGCCAGCGCAGGGCCGAGTCCAGGCGAGGTCACGGACCTCGCCGGTGCTGTGCCCATGTCCCGGAGCGGCGGTTTCCCGCGCCGTCGACCCCGGGGCGCTGCCACCGCAGGTGGTCCGCCGGTGCCTGTGCGCCGCCACACCGCTACCGATTTCGATTCTTGAACCCCTGGGATCTTCGCTGACGCAGGTCTAAAGACCTGCGCTACAGGTCTTGATCGTCTACACGAACATCGTCGGGTTGATTTCGAGCGCGATCTCCGAGATGTGATCGACAGGAAGCCCGGCGCGGCGGGCGTGCTCACGGATGGCTTCGGCGCTCGGGGCGTCGTACTCGCAATAAATCTTGCCGTCGACGTCGGAGACGTAGCTGCGGATCCAGCGGATATCGGGCAGCCCGGCCAGCACCGCGTTCGACCGGCGGCCGGCTTCGTTCAGCGCCTCTCTGGACAGTCCTGGTATAGAGCGTTCAATGATGTAGCGGGGCATCGTCTTCTCCCAATGAATCGATCCGCGCCGCGGCGTCCGCGGCGGCTTGCGCGGCGGCGTCGTTGCCGATCGCGGTTTGCGTCTCTGCTATTCTCCGCCACATCCACGCTTCACCGATACGGTCGCCCGCCGTACGCCGCAGTTCCATGGACTCGGTGAACTGTTCGGCGGCGCGATCGAGGCGACCGAGCGCGCGCGATACGTGCCCGAGGGCAGCGAGCGCGTGGGCCTGCAGCAGATGCTGACCCGTGTCGCGGTTGAGCGTGACGCTCTCTTCGAGCACGGTGCGCGCATCTTCCGGCCGGTTGAGCTTCGACAGCGTGACGCCGACGCTGTTCAGAATCACGCCTTCTTCGACCGGTTCGCCTTGTTCGCGCGCGAGGAGGAGCGCCGCTTCGTAATGCGTCAGCGCGTCGGCGAACCGCCCGCGTTCCCACTCGAGAATCCCGAGCGTGTTCCGGCAGGCCAACGCGCGCCGCCATTCGCCGAGCGTCGACGCCATGTCGAGGGCGGCCTCGAACGCCGCGACGCTCGAATCGCTCGCGCCATCGATCTGGCGCGTCGACCGTGCGACGCCTTCCATCGCATTCAGCAGCCCGCGCGAGTCGCCCACCTGGCGGCAGAGCGGCTGCACACGCTTCCATGCTTCGCGCGACTCGGCGTGCAGCCCGGTGCGCTCGCGCGCCATGGCCGCGTAGCGCCACATGTTCGCCTCGGCGACGGCGTCCTCGAGCTGCGCGAAGAGCTGCGCAGCTTCGACGAGATAGGGAAGTGCGTCGCCATGTCTGCCCAGCTCGAAGAGCACCTCGCCAAGCGTGCGCAGCGACTGCGCGAGCCCCTCGGCGTGGTGCGCGCGGCGGCTCAGCTCGATGGCTTTCTTGTACGTTTCAATCGCCGCGTCGATGCGTCCCTGCTGCAGCTCGATGTGCGCGATCGAGGTGAGGTGAAACGATCGGTGCACGGGAAGCAGAAGCGCCGAGTTCTCGTCGGCGAGCCGCAGGCTGGCCAGCGTCGCTTCCATGTTGCCCATTCCGCGATGAACGTTCGCGAGATTGTGCAGCGCGAACGAGAGCTTCTTCGGGTTGCCGACAACCGACGGCATCGCGAGCGCGTCTTCGATTTTCGCGAGCGCGCCCGCGTAATCGCCCATCTCCTTGAGTATGTTCGCGAGGTTGACGAGGTCTCCGGCGACGGCATCCTCGTCGCCGCTCTGGCGATCGATGTAGAGCGCTTCTTCAGTTTGTGTGAGCGCCTCCGCGATCCGGCCCTCGTGCCAGCGAAGGAGGCCGATGCTGCGCAGGATGTTGCGCTCGAGCTTCGCGTCGTCGAGCTCGCGGCTGATTCGGAGCGCGGTGCTCAGCGCACGATCGGCGGCGTTGAAACGCTTGAGAAGTGTGAGCAGGTCGCCTTCGCGCAGGTACGCTTCGGCGAGCCGCGGCGACGGACCCGCCGGTGCGAGGTGCGCGATCAGCCGGCTGACGATCTGCTGCTGCCGCTTCCTCAACCCCATCGTCTCGCACGCGCGTTCCTGCTGGAGCAACAGGTCGGCCCTGAGCTGCCGCGACGCCTCGTCTTGCGGAAGATGCGGGAGCCATTCGAGCACCTGTTCGAGCGTATCGAACGCGTCGGAAAACTGGCTGAGACCGGCGGCGCGTTCGGCCGCGCGGCGGCCGTAGTGGATCGCCTTCGGCCACGCTTCGGCACGTGAGAAGTGATGGGCGAGAAGCGCGGCGTGCTCGTCGAGGCGCTCCGGGTAGTGTCGTTCGATCACGCGACCGATCGCCTCGTGCAGCGACTTGCGCTGGTGCGCGAGCAGGCTTTCGTAGCTGACCTCCTCGGTCAGCACGTGCGTGAAGCGGTACCCGAGCCGGGCGCCGTCGCTCGACGTCGAAATCAGCCCGGCGGCCGAGAGCCGGCCGATCGCCGGCACGAGGTCGACGTCGGGGCCGACGACGTCGGCGAGGAGCGCGTGCTCGAATTCGCGGCCGAACGCCGCGGCGACGCGAACGACTTCACGCGCGCGGGGTTCCAGGTTGTCGAGCCGCGCGCGAATCACCGCCTGCACGGTGTCCGGCAACGACAGCGTTTCCGGGCCGCCTTCGACGACGGCTTCGCCGCCTCGCAGCGACACGGCACCCTGTTCGACGAGCGCCCGGCAGACCTGCTCGAGAAAGAACGGATTGCCGCCCGTGCGTTCGAACACCCGTTCGACGAGTCGCTCCGACACGTGTCCGGCTCCAAGACCGGCTTCGATGATCGCGGCCGACGCCGCCAATCCGAGAGGCTCGAGCGAAATCCGCGAACCGTGAGCCGGCCATTGGTCGAGCACCGACTGTTCCGGGCGCGTCGTCACGACGAACACGATCCGCTCGGTTGGAACGATCTCCCTCATGCGCGCGAGCACGGATCGCGACGCGCTGTCGGCCCAGTGCCAGTCTTCGAGCAACAGCACCAACGTCGCCTGTTTCGACAACACGGTGAAGAACGCCGCCATCGCGTCGACGAGGGCGGCCTGGAGGTGCTCGCCCTGAAGGTGGCGCGGCAGCGGATGCGAATCGCTCGGCAGCGAGAGCAGATGAAGGTAGAGCGGGACGAACGGCTCGAGCGACGCGTCGATGCTGCGGAATTGCACGACGACGCCCGCGGCGTCGGCTGGACCGAGCGTCGTCCGACGCAATGCGCCGCGCACGATCTCGATGAAGGGACCGTAAGGCGCCACGTCGCCGAAAGCGCGACAGCGGCCTTGCAGCGCAAGCACGTCGCGCGCGCTGCCCGCGGTCGACAGCCGCTCCCGAAGCTCGTGCAGCAGACGGCTCTTCCCGACGCCGGCTTCGCCGACGACTTCGATCACGCGTCCCTCGCCGCGACCGGCTCGCTCGACGTAGCTCTCGAGCAGAGCGAGGTCGGCTTCGCGACCTACATATGGCGTCAGCCCCGATCGTGCCGACGCCTCGAGTCGTGTCTCGAGACCTGTCGGCCCGATCACGCGAAACGGCGTCACCGCCGCCGCGTCGGTTTCGAGCACGACCGGCGCGCATGCGGCCGTGTTCACGAACGGCGCCAGCACGCGTTGGCATTCGGGGCTCAGCATCAAGTCGCCAGGCGACGCGAGCGCCGCGAGCCGTGACGCAACGCTCGGGGGCGCGCCGACGATCGCGTAGCGTCGCGGGCCTTCGCTCAGTCGCTGCGCGACAACGGACCCGGCGTGAAGGCCAGACTGGATCTGAATCGCGGACCGCGAACCCGCGACGCCCGCAGCAATCTCGCGGACGCGCGCGTGCAGCTCGAGCGCGCCGCGAACGGCGCGCAGTTCGTCGTCGTCATGGGACGTCGGCACGCCGAAGACGGCGACGATCTCCTCGCCGATCGCCTGGTTCACCAGACCGCCGTGCCGGCGCATGGCGTCGACGGCCACGTCGCGTACCTGCGCGACGAGCCGACGCGCGTCGGCTGGCGCCATCCGTTCGACCAGGCTGCCGTAGTCGGAGACGATCGTCACGAGCACTGCCGCGCGCCGCCGTTCCGTGATCGGGCCGGCGTCGGTTGGCGGCGTGAATGCGGCATCCGCTCGCGCGTCGCCGATGCCGGCCGGCGAATCGGCGCCGGGCGCAAGCGCGATCAGATCGGCCGCAAAGGCGGTCATCGACGGATAGCGGTTCTCCGGCAGCTTCGCGAGCGCTCGCCGCAGCGCGTGTTCGATGCCGATCGGAACGTCGGGGTGGGACGTCGCGATGAGTTCGGGTTCGCGATTGAGAATCGCGTCCGCGACCGCCGCCGAGTCGTCGCCGTCGAACGGCCGCGCGCCCGTCAGCATTTCGTGCAGCAGCACCCCAAGCGACCAGATGTCGCTGCGCTGATCGATCACGCCGCCGCGCACGTGCTCGGGGCTCATGTACGCGACAGTGCCGAACCGCGCCCCCACCTGGCCTACCTGCCCGACCCGCCCTTCGTGCCCCTCCAGCCCGTCTTCGATCGTCGCGATGCCGAAATCGACGACCTTCACGGTCCCGTCGTTCAGCAGCATGACGTTCGACGGCTTGACGTCGCGATGGACGATGCCGCGCGCGTGCGCGGCGGCGAGCCCACGCGCGATCTGCAGCGCGATTGGAAGCGCGTCCTCGAACGGCAGCCGTCCGCGCTTCAAGTGCGCAGCGACCGTCTCGCCGCTGTACAACGGCATGGCGAGAAACAGCTGACCATCGTCGGTCTCGCCGATCTCCAGAATCGTGCAGATGTTCGGATGGTCGAGCGCCGCCGCCGCGCGCGCTTCGACGAGCAGGCGTTCTTTCGCCGCCGGCTCTTTTCCAAGATGCGGCGGCAGGAACTTCAGCGCGACGTGGCGTTCGAGCCGCGCGTCGTGCGCCTTGTAGACGATGCCCATGCCGCCGGCGTCGATCAGCTCGAGGACCGAATACTGACCGACCGATCGGCCTTCCCACCCGGTGACCCGCGTGCGCGCCCACGCCGCGGCGGGCGCGATCCCCGGCGCCAAAAGATCCATCTGACCGGGGCGCTCGTGCGATGCGAGCAGCGATTCGACCTCCAGCCGCAAATCGGAATCTGCGCCGCATCGGTCCTCGAGAAGCCGTGCGCGCGCGTCGCTTTCGCAATCCATCGCGGCTTCGAACAGCTCCTGAACGTGCTGCCAGCGCTCGGTCGACATCGGCGTGCCGGGGGTGCGCGTGTCGGTCATCGCTGCAGCTCCCGATTCAGCCACGCTCTGGCGATCGTCCATTCGCGCTTCACGGTGGCTGGCGAAACGTCCAGCGCTTCTGCGGTTTCCTCGACGCTCATCCCGCCGTAAAACCGGCATTCGACGACGCGGGCCTGACGGTCGCTGATGGCCTGAAGACGGGCGAGCGCTTCATCGAGCTCGACGAGCTCGTCAGCCCGTTCGTGCGCAATCGCAAGCGCGTCGGCATCGTCCAGCGAGAGCATGATCTGGCCGCCTCCGCGCTTCTCCCTGCGCCGCGCGACCGCGTAATCGATCAGGATGCGCCGCATCGCCTGCGCCGCGACGGCGAGGAAGTGCGAGCGGTTCTGCCACTGAATGCGATTCAGCTTATTGAGCTCGAGCCATGCTTCGTGGACGAGCGCCGTCGTGCTGAGCGTATGACCATCGCGCTCGCTCCGCAGCTTGCGGGCTGCGAGCTGGTGCAGCTCCTTGTACACCAGCAGAAACATCTCCTCCATCGAAGGAGTGTGGGTCTCGGCCATGGGAAGAATCACAGTACCACCGGCGGCACGGCTCAACAAGATCAGAGGTTCAGAAAGACACGCATGCGATCAAGTTCAGCTTCGAGTTCGCGTTTGAATGCGCGATCGCGCGGCGGCGATTTGATGAAGCCGATGTCGGACTCGAGCTCGCCGTTGGTCACGGAGAGCTCGCCCCATCCGATCACCCGCTCGCGCCAGAGGAGCGGCTGCGCGTAGTAGCCGCGTTTGCGTTTCTTCACGGGTGTGTAGGCCTCGAACCGATACACCCATCCCCAGAGCAGCTCGAAGCGATCGCGATCCCGCACGATGGGATCGAACGGCGCGAGCAGACGCACCGCATCCTCCGCGGTGTAGTTCGCGGGATTTTCGTCCGCCGGCCAATACCAATCGACGCCGTCGACGCGTGCGTGCGCGAGCCGCGCCTTCGCCCGCTGCAGCGCGGCCGTCAGCTCGCCGTGCCACTGCGGGACGGCGTAGCGCAACCGTCGCACGAAGAACGACAAGCTCCTGCCTGGAAGCGGCGCGTAAAGGCGGACGACGACGTCGATGAGAGAGTCGAGCCGCGCGCGGCGTTCAGCGGCGTCCGCCGGCTCGGCGCCGTGCGGGTCGTGCGCGGCATAAACACGAATCCCGCGATCCCGCCGCACCACGCGCAGCAGGCCGCGGAAATGCATCGCGTCCAGCATGTGCGTCGTCGCATTCGACGATCCGCCCCAGTAGTTCGTGACGGTCCCGTGCGAGAAATGATCGTCGACCTCGCGCGGATGCACGGCGCCGTGCTCGCGCACGAAGGCGAGGAGCTGCTCTTGCCGCTTTCTCTGCGCCGCCGAGATCGGCACGCAGCCGGCGGCCGGAACACCGCGTTGCGACCGCGGATGCATCAGCGCGTGAAGCTCGGGCGTCACGAACCCGTAGGTGACGAAGAAGTCCTCCTCGATGCCGAGCCGTTCGTAAAGGCGTTCGAGGTCGCCGGCGCGGTAGCCCTTCACGCGGTGGCGAAGCGTGAGGTCCTGCGCACGGGCCGGCGCGCGGATCGGATCGGCCTGCACGAAGCCCATCTTCCGGACCGCGCGTTTCAGCGTCGTCGGCGGGAACAGGCTCCGCGCGACGGCGAATCGCCTGAGATCGTCGAGCGTTATAGGCACTGACCAATAGTATTTCCGCCGCTGTCGATTGTCGGCGTCCTCGTTCGACCAGGGTGTAGAGCGCGCAATTCAGCCGGTCGACGCGGCCGGCCGTCGCGCAGGGAGAACGAAGATGAGGAACGAAAAGCTCAAGACAGTCGCGTATTGGGTGACGACGGTGTTCGGCCCGGCGAGCTTCGTGATCGGCGGAGTGCTCAACTTTACGCAGAACGCGGAGGTGGCGAAGGCGATGGCACACCTCGGGTATCCGCTGTACTTCGCGTCTCTGCTCGGCATGTGGAAACTCGCCGGCGCAATCGCGATCGTCGCGCCGGGGTTGCCGCGGGTCAAGGAATGGGCCTACGCCGGCTTCGTCTTCGACCTGACCGCCGCCGCCGTTTCACACGCAGCGGTCGGCGACAGCACAGGAGACATCATCGCGCCGCTCGTCTTCCTCGCGCTGGTGATGACCTCATGGGCGCTTCGTCCAGCGACGCGCATGCTCGCGTCACCGCCGCAAGATGCGCGCGAGGCATCGGCAAGTCTGCGCTCTGAGCCGGCGTTCGGATATTAGTCCTGCGATTACTGGCGCATGACGGCGCCGGAGAGTTTCCGTAGTTCATCGCGGCGTGACATCCTTCATGGCTGGGCGCCTCACCCGCGCAGCGCCCTGCGGCTCGAAGGCTAAGTCTCGCGCTCGAGGAACGCCTACGGCGCCGCAGCGAGCTCGGCTCGCGCAGAACAGAACGTCACCAAGGCGATGTCCGGTCGGCAAGGCGCCTTCGCGAGGTCGTCGGCGCACCAAAGATAGAGGGGGGCTATTCCGAGTCGACGGCCGTTATCGGTGCGCGCGCTTCAGGGCCGAACACGTGCTGCGGCAGCGAACCTTGCGAGCGGTGCGTCGCATGCGTCAGACGGGAAACCGCCAGCGCAGGGCCGAGTCCAGGCCAGGTCACGGACCTGGCCGGTGCTGTGCCCATGTCCCGGAGCGGCGGTTTCCCGCGCCGTCGAGCGGTTCGCCGAGCAGCACGTGTTCGGCCCGCGCCACATGCGCGGCGGTGGCAGGACTAAAGTCCTGCGCTACAGCCGTCCGGCTGAAGCCGGACGCTACAGTGCTTGAATTGCAGGCATCGCGTCAGGAAGGATCATCGCTGGGTTGTTCATCCGTGCAGACATCGTCGGTCTCCTCCATTGGTTCGTTCGTCACATCGGTCGGGTGTCGTTCGTCATAGCTATGACGGACGTGGACGAGGAAATGTGACCGATGGCTGAACACGAATGGCTGGCCGAACAATTCGAGGCGAAGCGGCCGCACCTGCGCGCTGTGGCGTACCGGATGCTCGGCTCCGCGAGCGAGGCGGACGATGCGGTGCAGGAAGCATGGCTGCGGCTGAGCCGCGCCGACACGAGCGGGGTCGACAACCTTGGCGGATGGCTGACGACGGTGGTCGCGCGCGTGTGCCTGGACGCGCTGCGTTCGCGCAAGTCGCGCCGCGAGGAATCGCTCGACGCGGACGTGCTGGAGCAGCCGGCAGCGGCGGAGTCGATGGCGATGCCGAGCATGAAATGCTGCTCGCCGATTCCATCGGCATGGCGATGCTCGTCGTCCTCGAGACGTTGGATCCCGCCGAACGCGTCGCCTTCGTGCTGCACGACATGTTCGATCTGCCGTTCGACGAGATTGCGTCGATCGTCGGCCGCTCGCCGGTCGCGGCGAGACAGCTCGCGAGCCGCGCGCGGCGGCGCGTGCGGGGCGCGTCGACGGTTTCGGACAGCGACTTCACGCGACAGAAGGAAGTGGTCGAGGCGTTCCTGGCGGCCTCGCGCAACGGCGACATGAACGCGCTGCTCGCGGTGCTCGATCGCCGGATGTCGTGCTTCGCGCGGATCGCGTGGCCGTCGAGACGAGCGAGGCCCGGCGGGCGAAAGGCGCGCCGGCGCTCGCCGCGGAGCTCCGCGGCGCGTCGGTTGTGGCGGATACGTTTGCCGGTCGCGCGAGGGCCGCGCAAACGGCGCTGCTGGACGGCATGGTCGGCGCCGTGTTTGCGCCGGGCGGAACGCCGCGCGCCGCGTTCACGTTCAGAGTCGAAGCCGGCCGGATCGTCGAGATCGACATCGTCGCCGATCCCGCGCGGCTCGGCGACCTCGACGTCGTCATCATCGACGGGCCGGCGTAGGAGTCCGCAGGACTAAAGTCCTGCGCTACAACCGTCCGCCTGAAGCCGGACGCTACATTTGGACTCTTGCCGCCAGCGCAGGGCCGAGTCCAGGCCAGGTCACGGACCTGGCCGGTGCTGTGCCCATGTCCCGGAGCGGCGGTTTCCCGCGCCGTCGAGCGGTTCGCCGAGCAGCACGTGTTCGGCCCGCGCCACCAGCGCGGTAGTCGCAGGACTAAAGTCCTGCTCTACATCAGCATCCTTTACACACGCGCGGCGTTGAGCGCGGCGAGGACGCGCGGCGCTCGGAACGGCACGCGGCGGAGCCGCACGCCGGTGGCGTCGAAGATCGCGTTCGCGACGGCGGCGATGAGCGGCTTGCACACCGTTTCGCCGGCGCCGTAGTGGGGAAGATCGGGACGGTTCGGATTCGGATCGCCGTTCACGAGCACGACGTCGATCGCGGCCGGCGTGTCCGCATGCCTGAGCGACGGATGTGAAATCCAATCCGTGCCGGTCGTCTTCTCGGCGTCGAACTGGACCTCTTCGTACAACGCGCGGCTCAGCGAGTGGAGCATGCCGCCTTCGACCGTGCGCTTCAGCGCTTCGGGATTGATCACGAGCCCGCAATCGTGCGCGCACACGAGCCGCTTCACCCAGACGTGGCCCGTTCCGCGATTCACTTCCACTTCGGCGATCTCGGCGACGACCGTCTGGTTGCGAAATGCATAGGCGATTCCGCGTCCGGTGAGGATCGTTCCCGAGTCGACGCGCTTCGGCGATGGCCGCGGCTCCCAGCCGTACGCCTTCGCCGCAGCCTTCACGACGGCGATCGAGCGCGCGCGCTTGAAGCCGCTGTCGTCGGTCGTGCGCGGCCGTGAGCATCCGCAGCCGAAACTCCACCGGATCGGCGTGCGCGGCGGCCGCCATTTCGTCGATGAACGATTCGGCGGCGAACGTCACCTGCGGGCCGTTCGGGTCGCGCAGGTTTCCCGTGCGCAGCGGCGTCTCCCACACGAGCGGCAGGCTCACGACCTGCGACGCCATGCGGCGGTTCGGAATCTCGTACATGTCGGACGGCGTTCCCGCGCTGCCAGCGGCCGGCTTCTCGCGCCGTTTTCCCATCAGCTGCGCGATGAGCACCGTGTCGGGCTCGTTGTAGCCGACGTGGCCGAAGTCGGCCGCCTGCGCGGCGTAATCGACGCGCGACGAGATTGCCCTGCGCGTCGAGGCCTCCGCGAATCTTGAACGTGAACGCCGGCCCCTTCGTATCCCAACCGGTCTCCTCGTGCCGCATCCACTGCACGCGCACCGGCCGGCCGAGCTCCTTCGCCAGATACGCCGCCTCGAACCCGGCATCGTCGGCCGCGGTGCGGCCGTATCCCTGCGGACCCTCCAGCCAGACGACGCGCACTTGCTCGCGCGGCATGCCGAGGAACTGCGCGAGGCCGTTCCGCATCCCGTAGGATTTCATGTCGTTGGAATAGACGGTCATCTGGCCGTTCGACGGATCGGCGAGTGCGTGCGCCGGCGCGAATGCCGTGTGTCCCTGGAACGGCATGTCGTATTCGGCGTCGACGACTTTCGCCGCGCTCGCGAACGCGGCGTCCGGATTGCCTTTCACGTTCGGCTGCTGCTTCGACGTCGGCGTCGCGCTGCGCATGAACGCGTAAAGGCCTTCGGAAGTGGGGAAGGGCGCGGTCGCCGGTTTCTTCCAGTCGACCTTGAGCTGTTTCGCGGCGCGCACGGCCTGCTCTTCGCGTTCGCACACGACGGCGACGTAATTGCCTTTGCTCACGACCTTGACGAATCCGGGAATGCTTCGGACCGACGATTCGTCGATGCTGACGAGCGTCGCGCCGGCGACCGGCGGCTTCACGTTGCGCGCGTGCACCATGCCGGGGAGCTTCACGTCGACGGCCCATTTCAGCGAACCGTCCACCTTCGCGGGAATGTCGTAGCGCTGCGGCGACTGGCCGACCATCTTCAGTTCCTGAACCGGCTTCACCTTCGCCAGCCCGGTGGTCGCGTCGATGTTGTTGCCGGTGAGCGTGACGTGGAACTGTTTCCCGCCGATCAGATCACCGTACGAAATCGTCTTCGATGGGTCGGCCTTCACCGCGATCACCGCGTTGCTCACGACGAGCTGATCGACCGGCACGGCGAAGCGGGTCGCGGCCATTTCGAGCAGCACGCGCCGGCTTCGGCGGCCACGCGGCGCATCGGCCAGCCGTCTGTTTGAATCGCGTCGGAGCCGCCGGAGCCGCCCTGGTCCACGGTGTTGTCGGTGCTGCCCATCACGCACGTTGTCTTCTCGTACGGCGATGTCGAGCTCGTCGGACATCATCTGGCGAAATGCGGTGCCGGTGCCCTGGCCGCAGTCGGTCTTGCCGACGTAAAACGTCGCCGTGTTGTCCTGGTGAATGACGATCCACGAATCGAGCTGCAGATAATCCGGATCGGGATACGGTCCGGCCGCTTCGGCCGCCGCCGCATCGCTCCACGATGTGAGCGGACCCGCGGCCGCGATGCCGACGACGAGAAAGCCGGAGGATTTGAGGAAGGTGCGGCGCGAAAGAGTCACGCGACACCGCCTTTGCCCGACGCCGTCGTCGACGCCATCGCCGCGGCCGCGCGCTTGATCGCTGCCTGCACGCGGTAGTAGGTCATGCAGCGGCAGAGCGTGCCGTTCATGCCTTCGCGAATCTGCGCGTCGGTCGGGTTCGGATTCTTGTCGAGGAGCACTTTGGCCGTGATGATCTGGCCGTTCTGACAGAACCCGCACTGCGGCACCTGTTCGTCGATCCACGCGCGCTGAACAGGATGCAGCGCACCGTTTTTCGCGAGCCCCTCGAGCGTGGTGATCTCGCCTTTCACCGCCGAGCAGGGCGTGACGCACGAGCGGACCGCCGCGCCGCCGATGATCACCGAGCACGCCCCGCACTGCCCGAGCCCGCAGCCAAATTTCGGCCCCTGCAGGTTCAGATCGTTCCGGAGCACATACAGCAAAGGCGTCGACGGATCGACATCAAGGTTGTGCGTCGTGCCGTTCACCTTCAGTTGGACCGTCGCCATTTATCAGTTCCTCGTTTGCCGGGAATTGTGACTCTGTTTCACGCCATGGTAAAGAGATCAGTTACGGCCAGCCACCAGCCACCAGCGCTCATACAGCTGCGCTTGTTGCCGAGTGGATTCGATCGTACCCTGAACGTCCCCAGCAACCTGCCGCGGCTCGAGGTGCGCCGCTGCATTTCCCGGAGGTGTCATGCGTCGGATTCTTTGCATTGCCAGCGTCGTCCTCTTGTGTTCCGGTCTCAACGCCGGCGCGGAGCAGACTTTAGTGTTTCTTCGTCATGCGGAAAAACCAGCGGCAGGGTTCGGTCAGCTGACCTGCCAGGGGCTCAATCGCTCGCTTGCGCTCCCCACCGTGCTGATCAGCCGTTACGGCACGCCTGATTTCGTCTACGCGCCGAATCCCAACGTGAAGATGATCGACTCAGGCACGAGCTACTACTACGTGCGGCCGCTCGCCACGATCGAGCCGACAGCGATTCGCGCCGGCAAGTCGGTCAACACGAAGTACGGCTTCAGCGAGATCTCGGGTCTGGAGTCGCTGCTGATTCAATCGTCGAAGGCGAATTCGACGATCTTCATCGCGTGGGATCACACCTACATGCCGCAGCTCGTGCAGCACATCATGAACGAGTACGGTGGCGGCGTGACAGTGCCCGCCTGGGTGACCGGAGACTACGACTCGCTCTATGTCGTGCGCGTGAATTACGCCGGGTCGATTTCCGCGACGTTCCAGATCGAGAAGGAAGGCCTGAACGGCCAGCCGACGAACTGCCCGTCGTAAGGCGTTGCCTTCAGCGGACGCTGAGCACGCTGAGGATGTTCGAAAAATCGTCCGTCCACAGGGGAGTGGCCGGCGGCGGTGAAAGCGCGGACCAGCGGGCGTCTCGCGCCAACGCGTCGACGTCGGCCGGCTTCCGCGCCATCACCACCCACTGCGACGCTTGCTTGCCTTCGGGCGAGCCTGCCTGAACCCCGTCGATCTCCTGCAGCGCGACGAGCCCGTGGCTCTCGGCGAGTCGGCCGACGATCGGTGCGAGCCGCAGATGACGGTTGGAGATGTGGAGCACCAGCACGCCGTCCGGCGTCAGGCGCGAGAGGTACACGCTGAACGCTTCGCGCGTGAGCAGGTGCATCGGGATGGCATCGGAGCTGAACGCGTCGAGCACGAGCAGATCGTAGGTGTGCTCGGGGACGCGGTTGAGCGACACGCGCGCGTCGCCGATGACGACGCGGCAGCGATCGCCGCACGCGTCCATGAAAGAAAAATACTCGCGCGTGCGCGCGATCCGCTCGACGGCGGGATCGATCTCGAAGAACGTCCAGCGCTGATCCGCGCGGGCGTAGCTCGCGAGGGTGCCGACGCCGAGGCCGACGACGGCGATTTCGTGCGCATTGGCGGCGCTCGGCAGCGCGTTCCAGGCCTGACCGAAGGGTCCGCTCTCGTGATAGTAGGTGAGCGCTTCGCCGCGGCGCTCGGGCGCGAGCGCCTGCAGCCCGTGCTGTGTGGTTCCGTGGACGAGCTGGTGATACCGCCCGCCGAGATCTTCGCTGACGCGGTAGACGCCGAAGAACGTACGCGTCGCGAACAGCACGTGCTCGCCGGCATTTCCCGAGGCGAGCCGCGCGAGGATCATCGCCGCGATGCACCAGCCGAATCGCGGGCTCCGGCGTTCCGTAAAGGTGATCAGCGCCGGCACGGCGAGCGCCGCGAGCTGGACCGCAAGCGGCGCACCGCGTCGCGACCAATACCGCGAAGATGCCCGCCGTCAGCCCGCCGACGGCCAGCGGCATCGCGAAGTCGCGTACAGCGACGCGGCAACGCGGCCGTCGGGTCGGTCGGCCGAAATAACAGGCACGCCGAGGACGAACAACGAGCGGGTACTCGAGAATGCTGTTGAACAGCAGCGGTGCGGCGAGCGCGTTGAACAGGCCGCCGAGCATGCCGCCGAACGACAGCCAGAAGTAGAACTCCGTCAGGTGCGATGCTTCAGGCCGATCCTTCGCAAGCTCGGCGTGGCAGTTCAGCGCCAACACTGCAAACGCAGCGAGGTGCAGCGAGACGATGGTCGCGAGCGGACCCTGCACGCCCGCCATCATGAAGAGCGCGAGCGGCACGACGGCGAGCGGCAGCGCACGCCTCGCGAACGCGCCGACAGCCGCCGAGCGGCGGCCGAAGGCGAGCACGAACGTGACGAGATACAGCGCGAGCGGCACGATCCACAGGAGCGGCACCGCGCCGATGTCGGTGGAGATGTGACTCGTCACCGCGAGCATCAGGCTCGACGGCACGAACGCCAACGCGACCCATCGTCCGCGGCGCATCCACGCCAGCGGGCGCGGCGGCCGGCTCGCACGCTGCGTCGGTCCGGCGTGCCCGCGCTGTGCGCTTCGGCGCCAGGCAATCGCCGCGCAGGCGACGGCGAGCAGCACGAACTCGGCGTAGCCGGTCGCCCACAGACGCGATTGCTCGCGCAGCGTGAACATCGGTTCGACGATGGTTGGATAGGAGGCGAGGGCGAGCAGGCATCCGAGGTTGCTCGCTGAATAGAGGAAGTACGGGTCGCGCGCCGAAGGATGATCGGTCCGCGAGAGCCAGTGCTGAAATACCGACGCACTCGTCGACAGCACGAAGAACGGCACGCCGATCGTGCCCGCGAGCAGGAGCAGCAGCCAGCCGAGCGGATTGCCGTCCGGCGGCCTCGCCGATCCCGTCTGGATCACGAACGGCAGCACCGCGGCCGGCGCGGCGAGCACCACTACGTGAAGGAGCACGTGATGCCGAACACGGAGCCAGCGCGAGGCGCCGAACGCGTAGCCGTAGCCGGCGAGCATCACGATCTGGAAGAACACGACGCAGCCGTTCCACACCATCGGCACGCCGCCGAGGATCGGCAGGACCATCTTCGCCGCCATCGGTTCGACGAGGAACAACAGAAACCCGCTCAGGAACATCGTCGCTGCGAAGAGCGGAACGATTGCGCGATTGCGCAACACTTCGCGCGGGTTCACGTACCGCGCGGCGGCAGCGCCTGTCAACGCGCGTTCGAGCGCTGCCGCCGGCGGGCCGGCGAGCTCCGGGACGTCCATGGATGAGGGCGCCAGCGTGCAAGCGCGATACCTGCGGACGCCGGCTCGTGGCGTGCGCTGGTCGCTTTTGGCCGCGGCTGCCAACCAGCAACGTTCGCAATCTCATGCTAGCACGGACAATATTGCTGCAGCGGTGCGCCGAATGTGTGATTGCGCTCGCAGCTGCAGCCAGTCGAGCCTGCCCCGGCCTGACGTCATTGACAGCCTCCGGCGACGATGGCTATCTTTCGTCGCTGTCCCTTTCATTGAAGAGTTCATCATGCGATATGTAGTCGTCGCCGCGATCGCCGCGCTCGTGATCGGTCGGCTGCGGCAAACGTGCGGATTCGCCTGCAGCGAACGCGCCCGGCGGCGCACGACAGCGCCACTGCGCGCGAGGCCATCCGGCCGATCACAGCGGACCGCCGCAGACGGTGGCCGACTGGGCGCGCGGCGCGAAGCTCTTCGATCGCCTCGGGACGTTTCATCGCGCCGTCACGACGTCGTCGCCGGAGGCGCAGCGATATTTCGACCAGGGGATGCGGCTGCTCTGGGCGTTCAATCACGACGAGGCGACGCGCTCGTTCGCGAAGGCGGCGACGCTCGATCCGATCGTGCGCGATGTGCTACTGGGGCGTCGCGCTGACCGTCGGTCCCAACTACAACCTGCCGGTGATGGCCGGAACCGCGCGCGAAGGTCGCGTGGGACGCGCTGCACCAGGCGCAGCAGCACGCGCCGCGGCATCGTCGGTCGAGCAGGCGCTCATCGGAGCGCTCGGTCGCGCGCTACACGGGGCCGCAGCCGCTCGATCCGTCGAACAGCGGACCGGTGCTGACCGCGTATGCGGACGCGATGCGCGGCGGTCGCGAAAAGCCATCCACGCGATCTCGATATCCAGGTGCTGTTCGCCGAGTCGCTGATGAACACGAACCCGTGGCGGCTGTGGACGAACGATGGTCAAGCCGGCGCCGGGCACCGCGGAAATCGAGACGACGCTCGAGCGAGTGCTGGCGGCCGATCCCAAGCACCCGGGCGCAAATCACTATTACGTGCACACGATGGAGGCGTCGCCGCATCCCGAGCGCGCGCTCGCGGCCGGCCGAACGCCTGGACGGCATGATGCCCGACGCCGGCCATCTCCAGCACATGCCCGCGCACATCCTGCAGCGCGTCGGCCGCTACGAGGACGCCGCCCAGGCCAACCGCGTTGGCGTCGTCGCCGACATCGCGTATCTCAACGCGACGCCGCCGCTCGATTACTACGCGATGTACCTCGCGCACAATTACCAGTTCCTCGCATACTCGGCGGCGATGGAAGGCCGCCGCGCGGAGGCGCTCGACGCCGTGAAGAAAATGCGCGACGCGCTGCCGGTGGACATGCTGCTGATGGCGCCGGGCACAGACTGGTATATGTCCGAGGTGTACTCGACGATGATCCGGTTCGGTGAGTGGCACGCGATTCTCGCGGAACCGGCACCCGACGCGCGGCTGAAGGCGCTCACCGGCGCGTATCGGTACGCGCGCGCGCTCGCGCTCGCGCGCGACGGGTAAGGTGGACGAGGCGAAGACCGAGCTCGGCAAGCTTCAGTCGTTGGCGGCCGACCTTCCGGCCGACGCCGCCGCGGGGTTCAACTCCGCGAAGGACGTGCTCGCCGTCGCCACGTTCGTCGCGCAAGGCGAAATTGCGCGCGCGGCCGGGCGCATGGAAGACGCCGTCGCGCAGCTCCGCATGGCAGCCGCGAAAGAAGATCAGCTCGGGTACGACGAGCCGGCCGACTGGTTCGTCCCCGTGCGACACCAGCTCGGCGCCGCGCTCCTTGGGGCTGGGCAGCCGCGCGAGGCCGAAGCGGCGTACCGCGAGGATCTCGTCCAGCATCCGCACAACGGCTGGGCGCTCTTCGGGCTCGCTCAGGCGCTGCGCGCGCAGCACAAAGACGCAGCGGCGCGCGGCGGTCGATCGCGAGCTCGCCGCTGCGTGGGCGAAGGCCGACGTCAAGCTCACGGGATCGACCTTCTAGCGATGTCGTCGTATCGGGTCCGTGCCGCGACGCTCGACGATGCGGATGCGCTCGTCGCGCATCGGATCGCGATGTTCACGGACATGGCTGTGCCGCTGGACCGCGCGGCGCTCGACGCGGCCTTCCGCAAATGGATCGCTGAAACGATGCCGAAGGGCAGCTTCCGTGGGTGGCTCGTCGAAGACGAGCGCGGCGCGGTTGTCGCGGGCGGCGGCATCACGATTATTCCGTGGCCGCCGGGCCCGCACTATCTTCACGACCGTCTCGCGTTCGTCTACAACGTCTACACGGATCCGGCGCATCGCCGGCGCGGCATCGGGCGAATGGTGATGGACGCCATCCACGAGTGGTGCAGCGCAAACGGGATCGGCACCGTGGGTTTGAACACGAGTGCCGAGGCACGCTCGTTGTACGAATCGATTGGATACCGCGTGACGCCGAATCCGATGATGTTCTACGCCGTCCAGCCTCTGAAAACGAGCTGAGTAACTCGGTGTCCTCCGTGGTCGCTTTTGTTGTGCATTGTTCGACGTGTGCAACTGTGACACGTTCACAACAGATATGTCCGTCCACACCGCCGAAATGCGCGGAACTCGTTGATTCCACTGCGGCGCACGTCTTGCTCTCGGTTTGGGAATGCACTCCAGCGCTAAAGCGGCGAGGGCGAGGACGATATGGACGCTGGCGGCCGTAGTTTCGCTGACTGCGCTTCTCGCGGCCGCGAGCATTCAGGGCGGCGCACTGCCTGGCCCGTTGCCGCTCTTCCCGTCGGACAACTGGTGGAATCTCGACATCTCCGCCGCGCCTGTGGATGCTTCGTCTGCCAGCTACATCAATTTCATCGGCGCGACGCGCACGCTGCATCCTGATTTCGGCGGCGACGTATCGACCGGCAGCGCGCAGGTCTACGGCTTTCCGTACGCGGTCGTCGACGGCACCACGCCGCTTCGGACGGTGCAGTTTCAGTACGCCGACGAGAGCGACGGCGTCAATCACACGACGAACACCAGCGTGCCGTTCTATCCGATTCCGGATGAAGCGATCACGCAGGCCCACTGGATCGAGAGCGGCGAACCGGGCAACGTCGACCTGCGGAGCTCGAGCGATCGACACATGCTCATCGTCGATCGCGATCATCGATACCTGTACGAGCTGTACAACCTGTTCTACGACGGCACGCAGTGGCAGGCCGGCTCCGGCGCCTTCTTCGACTTGAGCAAGAGCGCGCGCCGGCCGGACGGCTGGACGTCGGCGGACGCGGCGGGCCTTGCCGTTCTCCCCGGCCTCGTGCGCTACGACGAGGCGTTCGGCACAGCCGAGATTCGCCATGCGCTTCGCGTCACTGTGCGCGCGACGAACGGTTATGTGTTTCCGGCATCGCACCGCGCAGGCTCGACGAGCGGCGCGCTGCCGATGGGCGCGCGGCTGCGGCTCAAGAGCACGCGCGACCTGTCGACGTTCACGCCGGAAGTGCAGCGAATCTTTCGCGCAATGCAGCACTACGGACTGATTGTCGCCGACAACGGATCGGACATGTTCATCAGCGGCACGTACGACAACCGCTGGAACAGCGACGTGCTCAACCCGGCCTTTCGCGCGCTGACGGCGAACGACTTCGAGGTGATCTCGCTCGGCTTCAATCCCGCCACCGGTGTTCCCAGCCCGCCGACAAACGTCCGCATCGTCGGCTGAGCCGGCGACACCACTCATTGCGTATTCTGTAGCGGCCGCCCGGAGCCGGCGGTCTGTCTGAAACGTCCGGCTAAAGCCGGACGCTACATCGGCATGGAGATGCGCGACTTTGATCGATCTGCTCGTGTTCGGCCCTCATCCTGACGACATCGAGATCGGCCTCGGCGGAACTGTCGCGCGCCACGCGTCGGAAGGCGGCGATGTCGTGCTTTGCGATCTGACCGAAGGCGAGCTCTCCAGCAACGGAACGGTTGAAGAGCGGCGAGCGGAAGCTGAAGCTGCGGCCCGCATTCTCGGCGCCCGAGCGCGCGAGAACCTGCGATGGCCCGACGGTGGCATCGAACCGACGGCCGATCATCTTCGCGACGCCGTGAAAGTGATTCGGCGCTGGCGTCCTCGAACGATCGCGATCCCCTATTGGAAGGATCGCCATCCGGACCACGTCGCCGCCAGCCATGTGCTTCGTGTGGCCGCGTTCCGAAGCGGCCTGCGCCGCTACAGCGCGGATGCAGATCCCTGGCGCGCCGATTGGCTCTGTTACTACTTCATCAACGACGGCGCGAAACCTTCATTCGTCGTCGACGTTTCCGCGTTTTACGATCGCAAACGCGCCGCGCTCGACGCGTACCGATCGCAGTTCGCTCCGGGTGAATCATCGGCCGTGCCGACGCGCCTGACGGCGCCGACGTTTCGTCAGCTCGTCGAAAGCCGCGACGCGCAGTTCGGGGCGCTCGCCGGCGTCGCGTTCGCGGAAGGGATCGTCGTGCGCGAGCCGGTCGTGCGCCCGGGGCTGTTGAAGAACGCGGTATGAACATCGCGATCGTCTGCTACGCAACCGTGGGCGGCAGCGGCGTGGTGGCGACGGAGCTCGCGTACGCGCTGTCCGCGCGTGGCCACGAAGTGCACCTGATCAGCAGCGAGCCGCCGTTTCGATGGCGCGAAGGCGAAGGCGGCGTCCATTTCGAACAGGTCATCGTTCCGCCCTACCCGCTGTTCCACGAACCGCAGTACCTGCTCGCGCTGTCGAACACGATCGCCCGCGTTTCTGAAACCCATCGACTGGATGTCGTTCACGCGCATTACGCTGTTCCGCACGCGACTGCGGCCTACCTTGCTGTACAGATGCTCGCATCTACAGGCGGCGCGGCGCCGCGCGTGGTGACGACGCTGCACGGCACCGATATCACGCTCATCGGCAGCGATCCGTCTTACAAGCGGGTCGTCGCCTTCTCGATCGAGCGGTCGGATGCGGTCACGGCCGTGTCGGCAAGCCTGCGGGCGAACACGATTGCAGCGCTCGGAATCCAGCAGGACATTCGCGTGATCCCGAACTTCCTCGATTGCGCGACGTACCGCCGGCGCGTCGATCCGAAGCTGCGCAACGAGCTGTGTCCCGAGGCGACGTGCGACGCGTTGGTTGTTCACGTGTCGAACTTCCGGCCGGTGAAGCGCGTCGACGTGGCGCTCGATGTGTTCCGCCGGATTCGTGAGCACGTCCGCGCGCGATTCGTGCTGGTCGGCGATGGACCCGTGCGCCAGGACGTCGAACGGCTCGCCGTCGATTACGGGATTGCGGACGATGTGGTGTTCGCGGGAGAGCAGCGGGACCTGGTCGCCTGGCTATCGGTCGCCGATTTGTTTCTGCTGCCCTCGGCTCAGGAGAGCTTCGGTCTCGCGGCGCTCGAAGCGATGGCGTGCGAAGTGCCTGTCGTCGCATCGCGCGTCGGGGGACTGCCGGAAGTGATCGAAGACGGCGTGACCGGATTCCTGTGCGCGCCTGAGGCGGCCGACGAGGTCAGCGCGATGGCCGATCGTGCCGTTGCGCTGTTGACCGATCGCGCGCTGCATGCGCGGATCGCCCACGCTGCGGCGGAAGCCGTCCGCACGCGCTTCTGCACCGATCGCCTCGTGCCGCTGTACGAGTCCGTATATATTCGATCTTGACGTAGCGCGAGGCTTTAGCCGAGCGGAGGATCCGCGCGAGAACTTTGTACGCTCGGCTAAAGCCTCGCGCTACATCGATCTCGAAATCGCTCTCTAAAGCCTCGCGCTACACATGCCTGTATGCTGATCGGCGATCGGTGTTTCGAGCGATGAAGAGGCGTGGATGATGGGAAAGCGATTGAGCCATGAGCCGCCTGCCGTGACAGCCAAGCTCGGATGGCGGTACCACCACATCGGGATTCCACACACGCAGCCTCGGGCTGAGGAGCTTCATGTGGCGCGCCTTGGGGTTCACGTCTCCGGTTTCGAGACGAGCCCTTACGGAATCGAATGGATCCGGTTCGAGCCGCATTGCGACGTGCCCGCGATTGTCAGAACCGTTCCGCACATCGCCTTTGCCGTCGACGATTTGGACGAAGCCCTCAAAGGCAGAGAGATTTTGATCGCACCGACGGAGCCGTCGGTTGGAGTTCGGGTCGCGTTCATCCTTGACGACGGAGCACCCGTTGAGCTCCTGCAGTTCCACGGGGCCAAGCCCGCCCGTTCAAAGGCAGGTACGCCGCGTGACGTCACCGAGGGTCGTACACGAGCCGTATCTCGACGGGGCCGAGCTGACCGTCGCGCTCGAAGTTGACGTCGGCGCGCAGCTCGCGCGCGATCTGTTCGGGCGGATCGCTCAACGCCGCGTCGAGCGTCCACGTTCCTGCGAGATTCGGCAGCCCCGTGGAGATCTGCACGGAGAGCGCGACGATCAGCGCGAACATCACGTCGCCTTAGCTGAGGCTCGTCCCGCGGCAATCCAGCCGAGACGCGTGAGGATCGATCCCGCGATGGCTGCCACGCTCGCCGCGCGGCGCCATCCCGGCGAGCGCCCGGCGGCGCGGCAGAGCAGCGGCACCGGTCCCGAGAGCACGCCACCAGCGCGAATCACCCAACCGCTCGCGCCGTCCTTGAGCGGCGCCAGCGCGGGGTTCCGCTGCATTTCGATCGCGGCCCCGATCAACGTCTCGACCGCCGCCGCGCCGATTGCGATGTCGTTCAGCGCTTCGTCGTCGTGCCCCATCAGCGTGAGAATCGCCGCGGCCGACGCCATGCCCGACGCCGCGAAATGCACCGGCAGCAGCTTGACGCTCTGGTTCCAGACGGGAATCGCCGTCGCGCCGATGAGGACGCCGGTGTAGGTGATCATCGCGGCGCCGAGCGCCGCGCTCGCGGGCGCCGCAATTGCGGAGATGTAAGGGACCAGAGCCGCCGTCGAGCTGCCCGAAAACGCAGTGAGCGTCCACGAGCCGACAGACATCGCGCTCTGCGGCTTGAACACGCGCAGCATGTTGATGAACCGTTCAGGGCGTCCGAGATCCGCGGTGAGCAGCGCGGCCGAGAGCGGTCCGCCCGCCGCCGCGATCCATCTCGCGTCGCGCGCGAGCGTGCCGTCGGTTCCGCTCCACTCTGCGACGCTGCCGATGATCGCCGCACCGCCCGCCGCGCCGCCGACGAAGAAGTACAGCGGCACTTCCCACGTCCACACGGGACGGATCAGCAGCGGCACGTCGTAGTAGGTGGCCGTCATCGGCGCGCCACGAACGCCAGCGCGGTGCCGGCGACAATCGCGAACGCCGCCGCCGCCGCGGACCGCCACCCGTCGCGCAGATAGACGGTCGGCACCTGCGGATTCGCGCGGCAGGTTGTAGGCCGCGGGATCGCCGCGCACGATGAAGATCGCGTGAATGCCGCCGACGCTCGTCTCGCGCGGATCGTAGAGCGACGGCATCGTCGACGCCCTCGCGCGTGCAGCTGCCTCGACGCGCTGTCCGGCGCGCGCGCGCAGCTCGTCGAGCTCGCCGAACAGGATCGATTCGGTCGGACACGCCTTCGCGCACGCCGGCTGCAGCCCGACCTTCTGCCGGTCGTAGCAGAACGTGCACTTGAACGCGCGCCCATCGTCGGGCCGCCGGTCGATGACGCCGAACGGACAGCCGACGACGCAGTAGCCGCAGCCGTTGCAGACGTCGGGCTGGACGTAGACGCCGCCGAACTCGGTGCGGACGATCGATCCGGTCGGACACGCTTCGAGGCAGCCGGCGTGCTCGCAGTGCTTGCAGACGTCGGACGAGAATCCCCACGAGAGCTGATCGCCGCGAATTGCCGCCGACGCCGAACGCGGTCGTCATCTCGACGAACTTCACGTGCCGCCACGTCGAGTGGCCGAGCGCGCATCGTGTTGTCGTACGAGTGGCCGCTCCAGTCGAAGCCGTCGGCCGGAACCTCGTTCCATTCCTTGCAGGCGACCTCGCACGCCTTGCAGCCGATGCAGAGCGTCGAGTCGGTGAGAAACGCGGTTGTCGGCATGCATGCAGGCTTTCGAGGTAGTCGAGGGCCGCGGCGCCGCGCGGCCGCCGGCCGCGGCGCGATGTGGCACACCAGCCCCTTGGTTTCCATGATCCGCACGTTCGGCTCTTCCGAGATCGCGACGAGATCGTTGGCCGAGTCGCCGGTGACGAGGCCGCGCGTGCCCCAGTGGTACGGCAGGCCGACCTGGTGAACGCGCGGCCGTCGCACGCGCAGCGACGGCATGCGCGACGTCACCAGCGCGCGCGCTTCGATCGACGCCGCGCGGCGAGGCGATCGTCACCCAGTCGCCGTTGCGCGACGCCGATCTCGCGCGCGAGCTCGGGCGAGATCTCGCAGAAGAACTCCGGCTGCAGCTCCGCGAGATGCGACAGCGTACCGGCTCATGCCGCCGGCCGTGTGGTGCTCCGTCAGGCGGTACGTCGTCAGCACGTGCGGGAAGCGCGCGTCGCCGACCGGCACGTACGCGTTGTCCGGGCGCTCCTTCTTGTCGGCCGGCGGATTCGTCGCGTGCGCCGGATAGAGCGCGTTCGCGAACGGCGATTCGAGCGGCTCGTAGTGCGTCGGCAGCGGACCGTCCTGCAGCCCGCTCGGCGACCCAGATCCAGCCGACGCCGTCCGGGTGCATGATGAACGGCGCGTCGCCGCGCAGCGCCTCGTCGCCCTCGCGCGTCTTTCGGTGGCACGGTAGTCGGGCGCCTTCGTCGGCGTGAAGTCGGGAACGTCGAGACCGGTCCACTCGCGCTTCGCGCCGTCCCACCAGACCAGCTTCTTGCGCTCGCTCCACGGCGAGCCGTCCGGACGCGCCGACGCGCGGTTGTAGAGGATGCGGCGATCGGCCGGCCACGCGAATCCCCAGCCGTGCCCGAGATAGTCGCGCGAGCTCGCGCTCGTTCGCGCGGTTGCGTCCCGGCTGCGGGATAGACGCCGGAGTAAATCCAGCAGCCGCAGGCGGTCGATCCGTCGGCCTTCAGCTCGCGGAAGCCGGACACGAGCGTTCGCGTCGGCGACCTTCCGGCCGTTGATCTCCTGCAGGATCTGCTCGACGACCGGCTCGTCGTGCGGTCCTTCGGTCGGGTAGTCCCACGTGAGCGCGTTCAAGCCCGGCGTTGCGCGGCCGCGGATCGCGCGCGGCCTTCTCCTTCAGCCGCCGCCCGAGGTGATAGATGAACCAGGTCTCGCTGCGCGCGTCGCCCGGCGGATCGACCGCCTTCTCGCGCCACTGCAGCAGCCGCTGCGTGTTCGTGAAGCAGCCTTCCTTCTCGACGTGGCCCGCCGCCGGCATCAGGAAGACTTCGGTCTCGATGTCCGCCGGTGCGCAGCTCGCCGCGCTCGACCTCCGGCGAGTCGTACCAGAAGCTCGCGGTCTCGATCTCGACGAGATCGCGGACGACCAGCCAGTTCGAGCTTCGCCAGCGCGCGCCGCTCGAGCCGCGCGTTCGGTCCGCCGACGGCCGGGTTCTGGCCCATGACGAACAGGCCTTCCATGCTTGCCGTCGGCCATGTCGAGCCAGTAGCCCTGATGCGAGTGGTCGCCGGTGATCCGCGGCAGCCAGTCGAAGCCGAAGTCGTTCTCCGCGGTCGCCGCGTCGCCGTACCACGCCTTGAGCAGGCTGACGATGTACTTGTCGATGTTGTGCCACCAGCCGGTCTTCGTCGCCGTTCTGCTCGATGTAGTCGTGCAGCGTGTGCGTGCCCGACTCGAAGTTCGGCATCGGCAGATAGCCGGGCAGGATGTCGTAGAGCGTCGGGATGTCGGTCGAGCCCTGAATCGACGCGTGGCCGCGCAGCGCCATGATGCCGCCGCCGGGGCGGCCGATGTTGCCGAGCAGCAGCTGCAGGATCGCCGCGGCGCGGATGATCTGCACGCCGGTCGAATGCTGCGTCCAGCCGACCGCGTAGCAGATCGCGCCGGTCTTCTCGGGCCCGGACGCGCGACGCAAGGCGTCGGCGACTCGCAGGAAGCGATCCTTCGGCGTGCCGCAGACCTGCTCGACCAGCTCCGGCGTGTAGCGCGCGAAGTGACGCTTCAGGATCTGGATAGACGCAGCGCGGATGCTGGAGCGTTTCGTCGCGCTCGGCGTCGATGAGCCGTCGAGTGCTGGCCGCCGCGGTTCTTGCCCCACAGGCCGTGCGCCGAGCTCGACGCGTCTCGCTGACTCTCGTGGCCGCTGCCTTTCATGCCGTGCGTACAGCCACGACTCGGTGACGTACTTGTGCTTCTCCTCGTCCCAGCCGGAGAACAGGCCGCCGAGATCCTCGGTGTCCGTGAAGTCCTCGCGGATGATCGTCGCGGCATTCGTGTAGTGGACGACGTAGTCGCGGAAGTCGCGGCCGTTCTCGAGGACGTAGTTGATCAGCGCCGCCGAGGAAGACGATGTCGCTGCCGGCGCGCAGCGGCACCCAGATGTCGGCCATCGCCGACGTGCGGGTGAAGCGCGGATCGACGTGAATGACCGTCGCGCCGCGCTCGCGCGCCTCCATGACGCAGCGGAAGCCGACCGGATGGTTCTCCGCCATCGACGATCCCATGATCAGGATCGCATCGGCGTTGGCGAGATCCTGCTGCGCGGTGGTGGCGCCGCCGCGCCCGAACGAGGTGCCCAGACCGGGCACCGTGGAGCTATGTCATATGCGGGCCTGGTTGCTGACCGCGACCATGCCGAGGCCGGCGGCGAACAGTTTCTTGATCAGGTAGTTCTCTTCGTTGTCGAGCGTCGCGCCGCCGAGATGCGCGATCGTCTTGCACCTGCATCAGCGGCTTGCCGTCCTGCTTCTTCGACGAAGCCGCGCTCGCGCGACGCCCAGACGCGATCCGCGATCATGTCCATCGCGGTCTCGAGATCGAGCTCCTGCCACGCGGTGCGCGTACGGCGGCACGGTACTTCACCGCGTCAGCCGGTTCGGATGCGTGACGCAGCTCGTAGCTGGCCGCGCCCTTCGGACAGAGATGGCCGCCCGAGATCGGCGACGCCGGGATCGCCTTCGATCGAGACGAGCTTGTTGTCGCGATGGAAGACGAGCTGACCGCAGCCGACGCCGCAGTACGGACAGATCGAGCGCGCGACCGACGCGCCGCTCGTTGCGCGGCTGCAGTGCGCGCGTCTCGTCGCTCATCGCCTCGCGCCCGTCTCCGCGACGGCCATCGACGAGCTGACGAACGAGCGGCCAGCGTGAGAGTGACAGGTCCATGCGCACGGTGCAGGAAAACGCGACAATGTCGGCGCGAGAAGCCGGCATTGTATTTCACTTGCAAGAGAAACGCCGACGGGCCGCACGACGAGGCCTATGTTGCGGCTTGACGAATCGAACCGGCTCGGCGATTATCCGGCAGGTCACAAACAGCGCTGGCAAGCGCCGCAGAGGAGGCAGCGAATGGGTAAAGGCACCTCGATGAAGAAAGAAAAGAAGAAGCCGAAGAAGAAGCAGTAGGACATGGCTCCATCGGTCGCCGCAGCCGTCGATTGGCGCGCACTAACGGAGACGACGGCGCGGCGGTCGTGGAACAGCGGTCCCGCGGCCGCCGGGACCGCCGCGATTGTGCTGGCCGCGATCTATCTGAACGCGGCGGTCGGCTGGCGCCAGTCGATCCTCTTCCTTATTGGCGCGGCGGCCGGCATCGTCCTCTACCACGCTGCATTCGGGTTCACGTCGGCGTGGCGGGTGTTCGTGTCCGACCGCCGAGGCGCCGGCCTGCGAGCGCAGATGCTGATGCTCGCGGCGACCACCGTCGTGTTCTTTCCAATTCTCGCGAACGGAACGTTCTTCGGGCAGACGGTCCGCGGTTCCATCTCGCCGATCGGCGTCTCGGTGATTGCGGGCGCCTTTCTGTTCGGCGTCGGCATGCAATTGGGCGGCGGCTGCGCCTCGGGCACGCTCTACACGGCGGGCGGCGGAAACACGCGCATGCTCGCGACGCTCGACAGCGTTTATCGCGGGTTCGGTTCTCGGTACCGCGCACATGCCGTGGTGGGCCGCCGCACCGGCGCTGAAACCCATCGGCCTCGTCGCGGCGCTCGGCGCGCCTCGAGCCCTCGCGATCAGCCTCGCCGGCTTCGCCGCGCTCGCGTTGCTGACGATCGTTCTCGAACGCCGCAGACACGGCGCGCTCGTCGTCCCGCCGGCCGTTCCGCGTACGGGTGTACGCCGCGCGCTGCAGGGTCCGTGGCCGCTCTCGGCCGGCGCGATCGGCCTGGCCCTTGTCAACATCGCGACGCTCGCCGTCTCCGGCCGCCCGTGGGGCGTGACGGGCGCCTTCGCATTGTGGGGCGCGAAGCTGGCGACCCTGGCGGGCATGAACGTCGGCGCCTGGCCGTACTGGTCGACTCCCGCGCAGACGGCCGCGCTCCACGGCCGCGTTGTGAACGACGTCTCGTCTGTGATGGACGTGGGCATCATTCTCGGTGCGCTGACCGCCGCGAGCCTTGCCGGACGGTTCGCGCCGACCTGGCGGGTGCCGGCGCGCTCGCTCGTCGCGGCGATCGTCGGAGGGTTGCTGCTCGGCTACGGCGCGCGCATCGCGTACGGCTGCAACATCGGCGCGTACTTCAGCGGCATCTCATCGGGCAGCGTGCACGGCTGGCTCTGGCTCGCGGCCGCTTTTCTCGGCAGCGCGGTGGGCACCAATCTGCGTCCGCTGTTCGGCTTGCGAGTGGAACGCCCATCCCGTCATCACCAGGCGTAATCGCCAGCTTATTCGGCGCGCGGCCTGTTTCCGCGAGGTATACTGTTCGCGCAAGTCCCGCTGTACCGTTGTTGCGAGCCGGACCGAGCGTCCTCGATCTCTCCCTCGACCCTGACAGCGACCGAGTGACGTCGGATTGAGCCCTCGCGAAGGGCAGGAGCGCTTCATGGGTCGGAAACTGTTCGTCGGCAACCTGTCGTACAACACGGATGAGCGGCGGCTGGAGGAAATTTTCCAGGCAATCGGACCTGTCGACTCCGTCAACATTGTCCGCGACCAGATGACCGGACGCGCCCGCGGTTTCGCGTTCGTCGAGATGCAGACCGACGAAGCGGCCGCGAGCGCCATTCAGAAGCTCAACGAGACTGATCTCGACGGCCGCAAGATCGCGGTGAACGAAGCGCGACCCAAGCCGCAGGGCGATCGTGGCGGCCGACCCGGCGGCGGCGGCGGTGGCGGTGGTTCGCGTCGTCGCGAACCCCGCTGGTAGCGTCCCCACGCCCGAGGAGGCGTCTTGCAAAAATCCAGACCGACCCAGAACAAGCGCGCGCGAGAGCGCGCGCGTCAGGAAAAACAGCAGCAAAAGGCGGCGCGCCGGCTCGAGAAGAGCAAGAGCGACGTCTCGAAGCCTTCCACCGCGGATGGCGAAGATCCGGATATCGCCGGAATCATTCCGGGCCCGCAGCCCTCGCCATGGGGCGACGAACAAGAAGAACAATAGGAGGCATGTGAGCTCGACTGTCCATCTCGTCAATCCGAGTCACGTATCGTTCGGCGTCGCCGTCATCACGCCGCGGTGGCTGTACGTGCTGGCGGCCGCGACCGGCACCGAGTGGGGCGATCCGCATCATCGTCGACGAGACGCTCGAGCCCATCGACATCGACCACGATCGCCACAGGCGACGTCGTCGGCATCGGCATCCACACCGGCAACGCGCTGCGCGGCTACGAAATCGGCCGCATGGCGCGCGAGCGCGGCGCGTGGGTCGTCTTCGGCGGCATTCACGCGACGCTCTTTCCCGACGAAGCCGCACGAGCACGGCGCGCGCCCACGCGGTCGTCAAGGGCGACGGCGATCTGGTCTGGTCGTCGGTCGTCGCCGACTGCTTCGCCGGCACAGCCGCAGCGCGCATCTACGACGGCGGCCGCGTCGGCGGCGAACAGTTCCTGTCGGCGCGCTGGGATCTGCTGCCGCCGAAGCAGCTACATGTGGGCGTCGGTGCAGACGGTGCGCGGCTGCCCGAAGCACTGCTCGTTCTGCTCGGTGTGGCGCACCGACGGCCAGGAGCCGCGGCAGCGCGGCGTCGATCGCGTGGTCGCGCGAGATCGTCGAGCTGCGGCGCCTCGGCTTCCGCTTCATCGCGCTCGCCGACGACAACTTCTATCCGGTCACGCTTCGACGATCTCGCGATGGCGCGCCGCCGCGCCGATCACGACGCGGCTGCACGAGCTCGAGGCGCTGCGCGCAGGAGCGCTTCGAGCTGATGGCGCAGCTCGCGCGAGCTGCCCGACGACCTGGTGTTCTTCACGCAGATCACGATGGAAGCGGCCGAGGATACCGAGTTCCTCGACGCGATGCGAAGCGCGCGACATCCGCGGCGCGCTGGTCGGCGTCGAGTCGGTGACCGACGAAGGCCTGAAGGACGTCTACAAGGGCTTCAACCTCTCCGGCGACGAGCTCGTCGCGCGGCTGCGCGCGTTCCGGCGCCACGGCGTCCACGTGCTCGGCTCGTTCATCTTCGGGCTGCCGAGCGACCGCGAGGACACGTTCGACGCGACGGTGACGCTGGCCGAGGAGGCCGACCTCACCTTCGCGCAGTTCGTGCTGCTCACGCCGTTCCCCGGCACGCTCGATTTCGAGAAGTGGGCGGCCGAGCCGAGAACGCGGCGAGACGATGGTCGACGGCGTGCCGATCACGCAGCACTGGCTGATTCCCGGAGCACAGCGGCCGAAGCTGTTCACCGCAGCATCCGACGATGTCGCTCGAGGAGATCCGCGTCGCGCACGCAGGGCGCGTGGGACGAGTTCTACAGCTGGCGCCGCGTCTGGAAGCGCGTCGCACGTCGTCGAATCGATGCAGGTCGCGCTTCGCGTTCGTGCTGATCTCGAAGCTGTACCGGCAGATGTACGCGAACACCGGCATCGCGACCGACAGCGCGCGCGTGTCGCGGTCGGCGCGCTAGGCGCGGTGGATCGGCTCGGGCCGTCCGCCGCCTGTTCCTCGCGGCGCCGATGCCCGATCTCGCGATGCCTCAGCCCGCACTGAGCCCGAACGCCTCCGCAATCAGCTCGTAAGATCGCCGCCTCAGAGCGTGGTCGTAGGTGATGGTTACCACCATCACCTCGTCCGCGCCGTATTCCTTCGCGACCGCTTCAATTCCAAAGCGCACTGTTTCCGGCGAGCCGACGATGCGGCGCCGCGACGTCCGGCTCAAGCCGGACACTGCATTCAAGGGGGCGTCCGCGCGCTCCTGATCGAGAAACGCAATCGCGCGTTCGACGGGCGGTACCGGAATCAGCCTGCCGCGCTGCAGCAGTTTGAAGCTCATCATCGCGCTCGTCGCGAGCCGTTTCGCTTCGTCGTCGGTGTCTGCGCAGACCGCCCACACGGCAACGATCATTTCCGGCGCGATCCGCCACGACGACGGCTTGAATTCCGTGCGATAGCGCGCCGCGAAGTCGACACCCGCCGGGTTGATGAAATCGGCAAAGGCGTAAGGCATCCCAAGCTCCGCGGCCCAGACCCCGCTTTGCGCGGACGAACCAAGGAGCCACGGATCGGGGCGCTCGGGCCGCCCCGGCAGCGCGGCGAGATGCGCGAAGGGATGTGCGGGCGGCAACGACGCGTCCAGATACGCGAGCAGCTCGGCGAGCTGCTGCGGAAAATCGTCGGGCGATACCTGCCGTCGATCCCGCTGCAGCGCGAACATCGTCGTCGCATCCGTGCCGGGTGCGCGGCCGACGGCGAGATCGATTCGACCGTGAAAAAGTCCGCTCAGCATGCTGAACGTTTCTGCGACCTTGAGCGGACTGTAATGTGGAAGCATCACGCCGCCGCTGCCGACACGAATGCGCGAGGTGAGCGCGCCGATCGGGCCGATGAGCGCTTCGGGGCTCGCGCAAGCCAGCATCGGCGTGCCGTGGTGTTCGGCGACCCAGTATCGGTGGTAGCCGAGCGCGTCGGCGAGCCGTGCGAGGTCGACGCTGTTGGCGAGCGCCTGCGCGCCTGTAGCGCCTTCCGAGATCGGCGATTGATCGAGCACGCTCAGCCGAAAAGCCATGTCACTCCGGCGGACCCGGAACCGGGTCCTGCGGATCCGGCCACGCGACCCGCGAAAGATAGTGCAGGGCGATTCCGGCGCCCCACCGGTTCGGCGCCGTCAGCACGACGACGACGCCGAGCGCCGCGATCATGCCGAAGGCAAGGACGCGATGCCGCGCGCCGGCGCCGAAATAAATGATCGCGATGATCGCCGCGATCGGCAGCCGATCTCCGATCACGGTGAAGGCCCACGTGTCCCCAGGATTCCGTTCGTAGACGAGCCCGCAATGCGGACAGCGTTCCACGTGCGTCCAGAACCCGGAGAACAGCGGTCCCCGACCGCAATGAGGGCAGCGCTTCCGCAGCCCGCGTCCGAGCGCCCTGGCGACGAGCTGCCGGTTCATCTGCTCCCATGATAAAAGTACAATCATCACCGTGGCGTCCCTCACTGAACCGGCGTATCCCGCCGCTCGCCTCGTCGCGCCGCGCATCCAGGCATATTTCGCGAGCCATCGGCAGGCCGCACGCGCGCACGGCGCCCGCACGATTGCGCCGGAGCCCGACGCGGCGGCGATCGAAGCGATCATCGATGCCGGATTCTGGGCGAGTCTTCGGCGCGAAGAGGGCTACTCGCCGCGCATCTCCCTGGCGTTCGTCGCGCCGAGCGACGTGCCGCGTCCACTGACCTTCGCGAACCGGCTCACGCTCGATCCGCGTCCGCTCGCGCGGCTCGCTCCGGCGGTCGAACGACCTGGCGTGCACCTCGGCGTGTGCGCGGATGGCGGAGAGCTGCACGTCTGGGGCACGACGCGTGAGCTGCCGACGCTGTCGTTCGTGCTCGAAGTCGTGTCGCCGGGGCTGCTCGTGATCAAATCACCCCGCGGCGAGCCGGCCAAGTACGTCAACGTGGCGGTGCTGCAGGGCGACCGCATCAAGGTACTCGATGAAGGCGGCGCGCGGCTGCCCGATTGCCCGCAGGTCGTGCAATCGCTCCTCGGGTTCGACGCGCCGGGCTATTGGGGCGATACGGTGAACATCTACGTTCAGCTCGCCGTGTCGATGCGCGCGCACGGCCGCGGCGGCGCCGTACTCGTCGTCCCCGCCGCGAACGAGGAGTGGCGCGAATCGATCGTCCACCCGATCCCATACGCGATCGAGCCCGCTTTCTCGGAGCTCGCCGAGCTGATGCGGCTGCCGACCGAGCAGCACGTCAATCGCGCGTGGCAGGATGCGGTGACGCGCGCGGTCGAAGCGCTCGCCGGCCTCACCGCCGTCGACGGCGCGACGATCATCAACGATCGGTGCGACCTGCTCGCCTTCGGCGCGAAGATCGCGCGGCGCGACGGGCGCGCCGCAAGTGGAGCAGGTGATGCTCACCGAGCCGGTCGAAGGCGCCGAGCCGATGCTCGTGCATCCCTCGCAGTTCGGCGGCACGCGGCATCTGTCGGCGGCGCAGTTTACCCAGGATCAACGCGACGCCGTCGCGCTCGTCGCATCGCAGGACGGCCGCTTCACCGTGTTCAAGTGGACCCCGTGCGAGAACATGGTCCACGCGCATCGCGTCGACGCACTGCTTCTGTGAATTGTGGCCGCGCATGTCGGGTCCGAACACGTGCTGCTCGGCGAACCGCTCGACGGCGCGGGAAACCGCCGCTCCGGGACATGGGCACAGCACCGGCGAGGTCCGCGACCTCGCCTGGACTCGGCCCTCCGCTGGCGGTTACCAGTCTGACGCGTGCGACGCGCCGCTCGCAAGGTTCGCTGCCGCAGCACGTGTTCGGGCCCGGCAGGCGCGACGAGATCGAGCGATTGACCCGACGGCGGCGTTCTGTTGTTAATAGGCCGAGCGCCTCGGCACATAGTCGTTATCGACCGCGGTTGACCCTCGTGGAAGTCAGTAAAGGCAGCGCCGTCGTTGGAATCACGATCCGGAGCGTGAGCGACGGCATCGAGCGGGGGTGGGGCCCCGCGAGAAGTAATAAAAAACAGAAGGGCTGGTCATGAAACGTCTGCTGCTCATGTCGCTCACAGGCATCGTCGCGATCGCATTCGCCATCGTCGCGCGTGGCGCGGCGGCCACGCCGATGTGCGACCCGGATAACGGCGGCATCAAGCTTCCCGACGGGTTCTGTGCGCTCGTCGTCGCCGACAACATCGGGCCCGCGCGGCACCTTACGGTCGCGCAGAATGGCGACCTGTTCGTCGCGCTCGAAGATAGCCGCGGCAAACCCGGTGGCATCGTGGCCCTGCACGACAAGGACGGCGACGGCCGCATGGATGTGACCGAGCGGTTCGGTCCGGAAGGCGGCACCGGCATCGACATGCGGAAGGGCTATCTTTATTTCGCGACGACGACGGCGGTGATGCGCTACAAGATGGGGAACGGTGAGCTGAAGCCTGCCGCAGCGCCTGAAATCATCGTCGGCGATCTTCCGAAGCAGCAGGAGCACGCCGACAAGACCTTCGCATTCGACGACAAAGGCGGGATGTACGTGAACGTCGGCGCGCCGTCGAACGAATGTCAGCCGCAGGATCGCCGCGCGAAGATGCCCGGGCAGGATCCGTGTCCGCTGCTCGAGAAACACGGCGGCATCTGGCGCTTCGACGAGAACCGCACCGGGCAGAAGCAGGACGACGGGAAGAGGTACGCGACGGGATTTCGGCAGATGGTGGCGCTCGCCTGGCACGAGGGAGCGCTCTATGCGGCGATGAACGGACGCGATCAGCTGGACACGCTGTGGCCCGATCAGTTCGCCGCCGAGGACAATGCCGAGCGGCCATCCGAGCTGCTGATGCAGGTGAAGGATGGATCGAACTTCGGCTGGCCGTACTGCTACCACGATTTTCTGCAGAACAAGTTCGTTCTCGCGCCTGAGTACGGCGGCGACGGGAAGAAGACGACGCGTTGCGAGCAGGTTACGCCGCCTGTTGCGGCATTCCCGGCGCATTGGGCGCCGGTCGACTTGACGTTCTACTCGGGCACGCAGTTTCCGAAGCGCTATCAAGGCGGCGCGTTCATCGCATTCCATGGATCGTGGAATCGAGCGCCGCAGCAGGCCGGCTACAACGTGACCTTCCAACCGGTCTCGGCGGGCAAAGTGTCCGGCAAGTACGAAGTGTTCGCCGACGGGTTCATCGGCAAGACGTCGATCGCCCGCTCAAACGACGCCGTCTATCGGCCCGACGGGGTCGCGCAGGGACCGGACGGATCGCTCTACGTCGCCGAAAGCCAGAAGGGACGCGTCTGGCGCGTAATGTACAAGACGAAATAGGTCGTTCACTCGTAGCGGAGCGCGTGCATCGGATCCACACGCGAGGCGCGCTCTGCGGGGATCAGCCCCGCCCCAAACGCTACCAGCGACAGCACGACTGCTGACGCGACGAGCACCAGTGGATCCGATCCGCTCAGCTGGAACAGGAGAGACGCTGCGACGCGGCCGAGCCAGACGGCCCCCAGCAGGCCGACCACACCGCCGACGAGCGTCATCCGTCCGACCTGCGCCAGAATCATTCCTCGCACGCGCGACGGCTGCGCGCCGAGGGCCATGCGCAAGCCGATCTCGCGCGTGCGCTGCGTCACTGTATACGCGAGAACGCCGTACAGGCCGATCGCGGCGAGGAGCGTGGCGAGCGCGGCGAACGCCGCCGACAGCATCGTGATGAGGCGATCGAGAAAAACATTCTGACGAATCTGCTCGGGCAGCGTTCTCAGGTTCTCGATCGGCAGGTTCGGATCCGCCTTTGCGACCACCTGGCGAATCGTCGCGAAGAGCTGATGCGGTTCGAGCCCCGTGCGCACGTAGAAACTGTTGAAGCCGATCGTCGCGTCCTGCCGGTACGGCCTGAAGAAGAGCGGCGGCACCGGGGTCTTCACCGAGCTGTACTTCGCGTTCTGCACGAGGCCTACGATTTCCGTATCGAGCTTCGCCTTCGGGCCGACCGAGTCGCTGATGTGTTTTCCGACGGCGTCGTGTCCCAGGTTGAACTTCTGCGCAAAGGCCTCGTTGACGATCGCGACTTTCGGCGCGCCGAGTGCGTCGGCTGCCGTGAACTCCCGTCCCGCGAACAGCGGGACGCCGAGCGTTCGAAAATACCCGGGACCGACTTCGTTGTACCGCGCGCTCGTGTCGGTATCGGGCCCTGATGGAAATCCTTCGACGGTGACGCTGCTGCCCCAGTTGCTGCCGCCAAGAAGCGGGATGAAGGCCGTCGTCACACCGGTGACGCCCGGCACCCCGCTCAAATCGTTCTCGAGCCGTGTGAACAACGCCCGCGACGCGTCCGCCTTGTAGGCGTTCAGTGCTGGCGACAGCGTGAACATGACGACGTTGTCCGTCTTCATTCCAAGATCGACGCGGCTCACGTTCATCAGACTCTTGGTGAATAGACCGGCGCCAACCAGCAGAAACATCGAGAGGCCGATTTGCGCTGTCGCCAGCGACGCGCGGAAGCGCGCCGCCGCGCGTGCGCCGGACGGCTGTCCCGCCTGGCCTTTGAGCGTGGTGACCAGATCGGGTCGCGTGCTGTGAAGAGCAGGGAAGAGGCCGAACAGAAAGCCGGTGCCGATGGTCAGTGCGCCGGCGAAAAGAAGCGTCGTCGAGTCGATCGCGAACGTCAACGCGACGGGGCCATCCGACGGCAGCAGCGATGCGATCAGGTCGAGCGTCAATCGCGCGACGTAGATGCTGGCGATGCCGCCGAAGCACGCGAGAAGGCACGACTCCGTGAGGAGCTGAGCGATCAGCTGCCCTCGTCCTGCGCCGATGGACAGCCGTATCGCCATCTCGCCAGCTCTCGCCGCGCTGCGCGCCAGCAGCAGGTTGGCGATGTTCGCGCACGCGATCAGCAGCACGAGCGCCGTGACGCCGAGAAGAAGAGTGAGCGGCGTGCGTGCTTCGGTATCAGCTGTGCTCTGTCCGCGCGGGCCAGGGTCGAGGCCGATCGACTTGGCCTTGAACTTCGCCATCGTCTGCGGGCTCATGTTCTTCTGCAGCGGCGCTTCGACCGAGTTGACGATCGCGCTGTACTGCGTGTTGAGCGATGCGCGCGCGCGCTCGATCGATATGCCAGGCCGCAGCCGTGCGAACAGATAAATCCAGTAGCTCTGTCGGTTCGTCCAGTTAAAGCGAAAACCCGGCTCCATGTAATTACGCATGGTGATCGGCACGAAGATCTGCGGGCTGACGCCGAGGGTCGTCCCCTCGAAACCTCTCGGCGCGACGCCGACAATCGTCATCGTCTGGCCGTTCACGATCATTGTCTTGTTCAGGACGGCGGGATCGGAGGCGAAACGCGTTCGCCAGTACGAGTGGCTCAGCACGACGACATGCGATTCGTCGACTGCGCGATCGTCGTCGGGGCCAAGAAGGCGGCCGATAGCGGGCTTGATCTCCAGAACCGGGAAGTAGCTGCCGGACACGAGCAGCCCTTCGCCGTTCATCGTCTGACCTGACGATGCGAGGTTCGCGCCGAAACTGCGGTGGGCGGCGATGGTGGTGAAGACCGACTGTTCGCGCTCGAGATCGCGGAACATCGCATAGCTGAACACAGCGTCGCAGTCGCCCGCCTGGGAACAGCTTTGGGAGCCGGGCTTCGGTCCGGGGGCTCTGAGGTTCACCAGGCGCTCGGGCTGCGGCACCGGCAAAGGCCGGAGCAGCATCTGGTTGAACATCGAGAAGATCGCGGCGTTCGCGCCGATGCCCAGAGCCAGCGACAGAATCGCGACGGTCGTGACGAATGGCGTCTTGAAAAGCGTCCGCAGCGCGAGCTTGAGGTTCAGCATGGTTATCAGACGTCGCTGGCGGCCCTGAGGTTTGCCTGAGTTTACGCCGTTCAGGCGGCGTGCGATCGCAGTTTCGCCAGCGCCCGCTGCTCAATCTGCCGGACGCGCTCGCGCGAGAGGCTCAACCGCCTCGCGATTTCCGCCAGCGTTTGCTCGTGGTCGGTCGACAGCCCGAACCGCAGCCGCAGCACCTCGCGTTCGCGGGTGTCGAGCGGCGCGAGGCGCTCTTCGAGCGAGTCCGCGAGATCGTGGCGAATCGCGTCGGCCTCTGGCGACGCGGCGGCGTGATCCGAGATCAGCGCTCCGAGGTCGCCGCTCTCGTCCTCGTGCTGCATCGGCGCGTCGAGCGAGTAGGGAAGGCGCGCAGCGTCGAGCAGCAGACGGACCTTCGCCGGCGCCATCTGCACCTTATCGGCGAGCTCCGCCTCGGTCGGTTCGCGGTCCGTGGACGTGCGGAAGTTGCGGCGCGCGCGCTCGAGGCGCGTGAGAGATTCGACGATATGCACCGGAAGCCGGATCGTGCGGCCGTAATCGGCGACGCCGCGGCCAATCGCTTGACGGATCCACCATGTCGCGTACGTCGAGAAGCGTAGGCCGCGGCTGAACTGGAAGCGATCGACTGCCTTCATCAGGCCGATGTTGCCTTCCTGGATCAGATCGAGCAGCGAGAGCCCGCGGTTCAGATATCGTTTGGCGATCGAGACGACGAGCCGCAGGTTCGCTTCGATCATGGCGCGCTTGCCGTCGCGCAGGTCGGCCTCGCAGCTTTTGATCGTTTCGTACCGTCGGCTGAACGTCTTGGCATCGAGACCAGTCTGCGCTTCGACGTCGCGCACTCTCCCGAGCTCCGCGACGATTTCGTCGATCACCGACGGGCGGATCGGAAGCTTCGCGACCGTGCGTCCGAGACGCTGCTCGATACGCACGCGTCGCTTTGGCGGCACCTCGATGCTGCTGCGAAGACATGAAACCAGCCGGCCGACTCGCGACAATGTCCGCAACACCGGCGCAACCGCCTCGGACTTCAGCTCGCCGCCATTGGGCAGGAGGATCAGCTCGGCAGCCGGCCCACGTCCATCGCGCACGACGGCCGCGAGCTCAGCAAGGCTGGCGACTGCACCAGGAATTCGGGCCAACGCGGACATGATCGACCGCCGCGCCTCGTCTATCCGCCGACCGAGCCGCGCTTCATCCTCGGCCGTGAGCAGCTTCGTTCGGCCGATCTGTTGGAGATACATGCGTACCAGATCGATGTCCGGAGTAGAGAGGTCGAGGTCGGGTGCTTCGGCGGCGAGCTCGTCGCTGTGGAAACCGTCTTCCTCGCCAGCTGGAAGCGTTTGTGCATTCGCCGCCTCCGGCTCCTCCTCCGCGATGAGCATCTCCGGCGGCTGTGTGAATGGCTCCTGCTCGCCAGCGGGCTCGTCGGAGTCAATCGGTACGAGCCTCCATTGATTCGCGCGTTGGCGCCAGTCGAGAACGTTCAGTTGCGGCGGTGTGTCCTCCCACGACACGAGTGGGACTCCCGGTTTCGTTTTGTTGGAATTTCGAGCCATTCCCACGAACCGAGGCAAATCGCGCGCCGACCAGAAAGGGCCGGTCGGGAGCCGCCGAGCTTGTGACCACGAAACGCGCGTGACCTAACATGCATCAGTAATGCGGGCAGAAACGCGATCGGCAATCAGAGAGGCGCGACGACGGCCGGGTGCCGATTGGTGGAATGCGGGCGACCGCAGCCATTCCGTCCAGTTCTACTCGGACGACGCCGTCTTGGTCGAGCTGTTGTCGCGTTTCGTGGGGACGGCGCTCATCATGGGCGATGCGGCGGTCGTGCTGGCGACGAAGCGGCATCGCGACGCAGTCTCAGTGCGCCTCCGCCGGCGCGGGCTCGACACGACCGTCGCGCGGGAGCAGGGCAGGTACGTTGTCGCCGACGCGGCGCAGCTGTTCGATAAGGTCGCATCGAAAGGCCGCGTCTCTCGCGACATGTTCAACCGTGTCGTAGGCCGGCTGCTCGATCGGGCGGCGCGCGCCGCCGGTGGAAGCGGTTACCGCGTAGCCGTTTTCGGGGAGCTCGTCGCGCTCGCGTGGGCATCAGGGCATCACGACGCCGCGATGCGGATCGAGGAGCTGTGGAACGAGCTGGCATCCGACCGCAAGTTCTCGCTCTGTTGCGCGTACCCGATGACCGGTTTTACCGCCAACGCGCATGCGCCATCGTTCCTCAAGATATGCGCGCACCACTCGCATGTTTTTCCCGCGCAGCGCACGCCGGCGTAGAACGAAGCTCGGTGCCACTCGCCCCAAACTCTCCACCCGTGAGGACACAGAGAGTGTCCTTCGTGTCCTCCGTGGTGGAGAGCTTTTCCTCAGCGCATAATGTCGGGTATGGCCGAGCCGCTGATTCGTGACGTGTCGGATACCGCGCGGTGGGTTGCCGTCTATAGAGCGCGGGAAAGCGATCGGCCCGATGCCGTGTTTCGCGATCCGTATGCGCGGCGTCTCGCGGGCGAGCGCGGCGAGCAGATCGCCAACGCGCTCCCATTCGGGCAGCAGAACGCCTGGTCGTGGACGGCGCGCACGTATCTGGTGGATCGCCTTGTCGCCGCTCACGTCGCGGCCGGCGGCGATCTCGTGGTGAATCTCGCGGCCGGTCTCGACGCACGTCCGTATCGGATGGAGCTGCCGCCGACCCTGCGGTGGATCGAAGTCGATCTGCCGCAGATGATCGACGACAAGACACGAATTCTGGCCGGCGACACGCCCCGGTGTCAGCTCGAACGCGTTGCACTCGATCTCGCCGACGTGCCCGCGAGACGCACGCTCTTCGAGCACCTCGGCCGCAGTACGTCGAACGCGCTCGTCGTGTGCGAAGGTCTGCTGATTTATCTGTCGCGTGCCGAGGTCGAGGCGCTTGCCCGCGACCTTGCCGCGCAGTCGTCGTTTCGGAGCTGGGCGATCGACATCTGCTCGCCGGGCCTGCTCACGATGATGCACAAGCGGACCGGCGATATCGTGGAACGCGCGGCGCCATTCCGGTTCGCACCGCCCGAAGGGCCGGCGTTCTTCACGCCACTCGGCTGGACGCCGCGTGAGGTGCACTCGATGCTGAAGGCCGGCGCCGCGCTGAAACGGCTGCCGCTATGGATGAAGTTGCTGGCGCTGCTGCCCGATCCGAAGCAGCCGGCGGGTTCGCGGCCCTGGTCGGCAGTGTGCCTGCTCGCGCGCTAGCCTCGATTACGGCTCCCCGACGAGGACGAATCCCGCCCAGAAGAACGGATCTTCCGGCAGCGTGAACGTTCGTCCCACCGAAGAAATCTGGACGCGGCCCGCGCGAAGGCCGGCGAGGAGCCTGAGCTGCGCGCTTCGAAGCGCGGCGGCCTTGTCGCGTCCGGCGGCGAGCGAGCGATAGAACGCCGGTACGAGTTGGAACGTCGGTTCGTCGGCCACGTCCCACATCGTCGCCACAACCGAAGCGGCGCCCGCATAGAAGAACGCGCGCGTGAGCCCCGCGATCCCGTCGCCGGATATTTTCCCGAGCGCCGTGCGGCACGCGCTCAGCACGACCGTATCCGCGCGAAGATCCATGCCGTAAATTTTCTCTGCGGTCAGCTTCCCATCGTCTCGCCCGCCCGCATGGCTTCGACCGAGCGCCAGGAACGACCCGAACGGATCGTCGTCTCGAATAATTCCGTGAGTCGCAAAGTGGATGACCGTCGCGTCCCGCATTCGGCTCAGGACGTCGAGCTCCTGCGCGTTCGATCCGGTGAGGACGGTACGGCCGGCCGCCGGAATCAAATTCGCGATGCTCCGGATCTCGCGCCGTGCTCCAGGCAGCGCCGCCAGCGGTTTGTCGTTCTGCTCAGAAGGAAGGTCCGCGGGATCGGCGACGAGCAGGTAGCGCGGCGCGCCGGCCGAACGCTGCCGCTTGCCCGTGAACTGCAGGAGAGCCGCCGTCGGCGCATAGTGGATCGCGTGCTGCTCGAGCAGGTACCGGCCGTTCTCGTCCTGCAGCGCCGCGAACGACAACAGGAACAGCGGTCCGTGTGGAATGATCGTGATGCGGCTGCCGGCCGCGCGCGGCAAGTGCTGGCGCACGGGGCGAATCAGAACGCGGTACAGCTCTTTCCACGCGGTCGTCCGCGAGCTGCCGTAGAAGAACGTGTCGCCACCACGTGTGGCGAGTGCGGGTTCGCCGGCCGATGTCTCACCACCCGCGGTTTCGCCTCGCGACGCGAACGCGCCTTCAGGACGCGTCTGCCGAACCAACGTTTCGAGACGCTCGGACGTGATGTCGATTCGTGTCGATTGAACGATTGCCTCCGGCGTGACGACCCACACGAACGTCGCCGTTGGCGCCACGTAATACATCACGAGCGTCGAGCGCAGACGGTGAGCGGTCGCGATGACGTCGGCTGCTGAAAACGCGGGGGCCGACTCGCCGCTTTTCAATCGACCGACCGGGCTTCGCGTTTCCGCGGTGCTGGACCCGCCGCGCAACGTCATTGCGGCCGCGGCGCTCGACGTCGAGGCGCGGGGCGCTCGGACGGATTCCGTCGACAGCGGCGACGGCTCGACGCGCGGCAACACGGTGTCTCGGGTCGCCAGCAGATCGAGGAACGCCCGGCTGCGCGCCTGTTCCGCAGCCTCGAGCGCCGATGCGCCGTCGCCAGAGTCCTGGAGCAGTTCGATCGTGAACGCGAAGACGTCTTGCGTCTGCCGGCTGAATCCCTGTTTCATGAAGTCGGTCGGCACCAGGCGAGTGCGGACCTGTTCGATGAGACCCAGCGCTTCACGCTCGTCGGCCAGCGCCTCCGCCGATTCACCCAACTTCTGCCTGGCGCGAGCGCGAAGGTCGAGCCGGTCGGCGAGGTTCGGAGCCGCCTTCTGTGCGCGTGTCAGCTCGACCGCTTTGTCTTCTGCGCGAAGCGCGTCGCCGTAGCGCCCGAGCGCGAGGTAGCCCTCGCCGAGCGCGGCATATCGATAGGCGAGCAAGTAGGGGCTCGTTTCGTGCTCGATGACTCCCTCTAACAGCTCGACACCGCGCGCCGTCTCGCCGTTCGCGAGGTAGGCGGCGCCCAGATTTCCCATCGCAAAGTTGATGAGGCGGTTCGCACCGGTCGTGCGTGCGAGCGACAGGCTGCGCTGATATTCGGCGAGAGCTTCCGTGTGTTTGCCGAGCGCGTCGAAGGTCACCGCGATCGCATTGATGCTCTGAATCGCGCCCTCCTGATCGCCAACCTCTTCCTGGATGGCTAGCGCATGCCGGTACAATCCCTCGGCCCGCTCAGGGTAACCGTGCGCGCGCTGTAGCCGGCCGAAGCTCGTGAAGGCGCGCGCGAGGCTCTCGCGGTCGCCCAGCTCCTCGAACAGCGCGATGGCCGATTCGAGCTTCGTGATCGCGCTGGAGAAGTCTCCCGCCCCAAAGTCTTTGTCCGCGGCATGGTGCAGAATCTGCGCTTGGAGCGCCTTATCGCCCACGCGGACGCTGATCTCCTGAGCCTGCTCCGTCAACTGCGTCCGTTTGTCGGCGCTGAGGTTCGGGTCGTACGTCAACGCATGGAGCACTCGCGCCTCGCTTCGGAGGTCGCCGCTTGCCTGATACTGTGCGAGCGCGCGGTCGTAATGCTCCCGCGCAGCATGCCAGTCGCCGAGCGCGATCGCGAGGCGGCCGAAATGCTGTTCCACGCGAGCGCGATCGCCGAGATCTTCATACAGGTCCCGCGCTCGTTCGAACTCCGATCGCGCACCGGCGGTACTCCGCCTTCATCAGCAGGACGAGACCAAGACCACGGTGCGCTTCACCTTCGGCGCGAGGGTCGGCGCCGTCGCGCGCGAGCGCCAGCGCACGCTCGAATTGCTGCCGCGCGGCATCGCGCTGTTCGCCGTCGTACAGCGCGAATCCCTCCCGCAGTATTTCCGAGAGGGTCGTCGGCGCCGAGGATGGCGGCTGCGAGGCGGGCTGCGCTCGTGCACTGCTCGTGACCGCAGCGAGAAGCGCCGCGACGCCGATCGCGCGAGTGAGACGAGGAGCCATTCGCGAGGAACGAATCACCGGGTACGGCTCGCGAGCGGTTGGAGCTCCTGCAGCAGATCGGTCGCTTCTTTAGCGTGGCTGCCGGGAAGCTTTGCAGTCTTCGTCAATTCCCTCCGGGCGCCCGCGAGATCGCCCCGGCGAATCAGCGCCTTCGCGAGGTACAGGTCCGCAAGCTGCTCGAACGGCGAATCGCCCAACTGGACCGTCTTGCGCAGGCGCGCCGCGGCTCCGTCTGCATCGTCGATCATCATCAGCGACACGCCGAGAAAGAAATTCGTCGCCACATCGTCTGGCGCGTCGACGAGCGCCCGGCGCAGTCCCCGGGACGCGGCGGCGTAGTCGCCGTCGGCGTAGTCGCGCATAGCGCGGTCGAACGCCGTTGATTCCGAGTTGCCTCGCAGCCTGAATGGTATGTAAGGCGGCGGCTCGATACGGGCAAGCGCGACGAGATCGACGGCGGGCGCGGGCGCGATTGTGGTCGCGTCGCGAGCCGCTGAAGGTGCGGTCGACGCGACGGTCGACGGCGACGCGACCACCGGCGGGGCGGGCGACGGTCGCCTCCACATCATCCCTAACCCGATGGCGAGCACCAGAACTGCGGCGACTGCTGCCAGTTGCCATCGCCACGCGGTCGGGCCGCCGGACGGTTCGTTCAGGATGTCGTTTCGCTGGAGCGAGAGCTCGCGCTGCAAGACCTCCAGGGTCTGAAGCCTGTGGAGGCACCGGTCGCAGTCAAACACGTGCAACTCGACCGCCTGGCGTTCGGCATCGTCGAGCCGTCGCTGCACATATTGCTCGAGAAGTTCACGTTCGTCGACGAGGCTGCAGTTCATTAATCAATCAAGTGGTTGGACCACTAGATTCGTGACAACTTGTTCACCAGCAAGGCGACTTTCTTGATGGCGCGCGACTTTCGCGCTCGCACGACCTCGTCGGAGAGGCCGAGCCGCCGCGCGATATCCCCGGGCTTCAGCCCATCGACCAGGGTGAGCAACAGGATCTTGCGATTGGTGCTCTGGAAGCGTACGCAGCGCCTCGCGCACCAGCGCCGAACGCTCGGAGCTCTCGATCGGATCGGGGAAGGGGCGGCAGGGTAATCCAGCACGAGTGCGTCTTCGTCGGGCCTCCGCGTGTCGGTTCGGAAGTAGTTGTTCACGTGGTTGCGCGCGGTTCCGTAGACAAATGCCGTCAGCTTCGCCGCGTCTCGCACGTCGCCGTTTCTGAGAGCGGTCACGACGGCCATGAGCACGTCCTGCGCCAATTCGCGCGCCGCCTCGGGATTCCCTGTGCGAAAGAGCGCAACCAGGCGAACACGCTCATAAAACAGGTCGACGAGAAATTCCTCGGCTGATGCTTCTCCGCGGCGGACACGCGTCGCGACATCGGCCAACTCCTCGCCGCCAGGCAACGCCGGCGGCCGCCTGCTTTTCAGCGGCGCCTCCCTTGGTAGATCGGAGCAGCGATTCTACGTCCGCGCGGCCCGCATTGCCACGCCGCGATCGCGTCCGTCACGTTTTGTCGCGCGCGACTACTTGTTACGGCAACGCATATCACGCGCGCGGACTCGTTCGAACGCTCCTTGCGCAGCGACATTAGTCGGGAAGACAGCGACTTTCGATCGTTCGCAACGATATCGGGCCTTGTGTTTATGACAGTTCTTTTCAATGAACGGCTCTTGGCGGTGCGATTGCTGGATCCGCATTCGCTTTCCATTCCAAGAGGTCGATCATGAAGAAACTTGCCGGGTGGGCTTGCGCGTCGGCGCTCGCGCTGCTGTTCACCGCAGTGCCAGCATCCGCGACGACGATCGGTGTGTTCGGGTTCGTCGTCGATTCGGGATTAGGGCCAATCGTCTCGGTCGAAAACCTGTCGGCCGGCACATTCTCGGACATCATGGTGCACCTGTTCGACGGCGCGAACGACGTGTTCGATTTGAGTTTGCTGGATGTGGCGCCGTTCGACCCACCGCAGCAATCCTTCGAGGACTTGACCGCGCTGTCGTTCGACCGCGCGACGCTCGACCTCAATTACTCGCTTCCAGGGTCGGTGACGCTCCACGACTTGACCGGACTGTCGTTCTCGTTCGACCCGCTGCTTCCCGACCCGCTCGATCCGACAACTCCGATTCCAGGTGGCGGCTGGTTAGGCACCTCGACGAGCGTCGCGATTGATTTCACCGAGCCGGCTCCACAGCCGGTTCCTGAACCTGCGAGTCTGTTCCTGGTTGCCTCGGGCGTCGTCGCCGTCGCCGGCGCTCGAGCGCGAGCGCGCGCGAAACCCCGCGGATCGCGATGACGCCGGCTTTCTGCCAGCCGGCGTTCGCAACGCCTGAGTGATGTCCGGACCATCACGAGGCGTCCTTGTTACCGGATTCGCGAACAGTTCGCGAATTCATCCCGCCGCGGCAGGCGGGCTGCTCGTTCTTGCTGTTTGTCTCGGTCTGCAGGTCACCCACGCGGGCTCTCTTTCATCCGTCGCTCCGGCCGGTGCATCGGCCGGCGTCGCCATCGCGATTACCGGCACCGGTTTCGATCCGACAGCCGCCAATAACACCGTCATCTTTACACCCGCCGAGGGAACAGCCGTAACAGCTCCAGGCGCGTCGATTGTGACGCTCGACGCGACGTCCGGGCTGCGCCGGTTGAGCCTGAATGTGCCCGCCGGATTGCCCGCCGGGACGACGGCGCTGCGCGTGGTGAACAAGACGACGGGCGAGGCCAGCGCCGGTCAGGCGCTCGAGATGCTGACGCTCGCCTTACCCGGCGTCTCGTCCGGAGCACCGGCAGCGACGAACCTCGCCGTGCGTGTGACAGGCTCCCCGAATGTTCGCTTTGTCGCCGGCTCGACGCGCCCGGCGTTTGGGGCGGGCGTTACGGTCAACTCCACCGTCGTGGAGTCGTCGACCAGCCTTGTCGCGACGATCTCGATTGCAGCCAGCGCCGTGATCGGGGCTCGCGACGTCAGCGTGCAGACGAACACGCAGACAGCACGCCTGGCCGGCGGCTTCCTGGTTCAAACGGCGCCGGTGAACCGGTCGCCCGTCGCGAACGCCGGCGGGCCTGTACGGCGGTCTCGTCGGCCAGTCGCTCGCGTTCAGCGGCGTCAAGTCGACCGATCCGGATGGCGATCCGCTGACTGTACTCATGGAGTTTCGGCGATGGCAGCGCGCCTCCGGTGACGGTCGTCTCGCCAACCCATACATACGCGGCGGTCGGCGACTTCCCGGTCACGCTTACGGTTACTGATTCGCACGGTGCCACCAATTCAGCTTCAGCCTCGGCGCACATCACGCAGGCGAATACGGTGCCCGTGGCGAATGCCGGCGGGCCGTACGCGGGCACTGTCGGTCAGAACGTCGCGTTCAGCGGAAGCCTTTCGAGCGACGCGGACCATGATCCCCTGACCTACGCGTGGAATTTCGGCGACGGCGCAACCGCGGCGGCGAGCGCCGCTGCGACGGCCGTCCATTCGTACTCGGCAAAAGGCACGTTCACGGTCACGCTCACCGTGAACGATGGCCGCGGAGGCATCGCCAGCGCCGGAACGAATGCCGTGATCGCGCCGGCCAACAGCCCGCCGGTCGCCAATGCGGGCGGTCCTTACAGCGGAACCACGGGTCAACCCGTGTCGTTCAGCGCGACCGCGAGCGATCCCGACAACGATCCTCTGAGTTTCACGTGGGATTTCGGCGACGGATCCACTCCGCCTGGAACTGGCGCGACGCCGAGCCATACATACGCACTCGCGAACGACTACACGGTCAGACTCTCCGTAAGCGACGGGCACGGCGGCAGCACCACAGTGGTCAGCGCCGCGCATATCGTCCTCGCGAACCGCGCTCCGACCGCGAATCCTGGCGGTCCGTACAGCGGAACCGCGGGGCAGGCAGTGTCGTTCAACGGCGCGGCGTCCTCCGACCCCGACAACGACCCGTTGACCTTCAACTGGGACTTCGGCGACGGCACGCCGCCTGTGGCGAATGCGACCGCAACCCCGACGCACGCCTTTACCGCGAGCGGCGACTACACGGCGCGATTGACGGTGACCGACGGCCGCGGCGGCACGTCGACAAACGGCGCGTCGGTCCACGTCGTCGCGCAGAACGTGGCGCCGGTCGTGTCGGCCGGGCCGGCGCGATCAATTACGTATCCCGCCGCGGCGACGCTCGCGGGTTCCGCGACCGACGACGGACTGCCGGCGGCGAGCACGCTGACCACGCTTTGGACAAAGGTCAGCGGACCCGGCGTCGTCTCGTTCACGAACGCCGCGACGCCGGCGACTGGTGCGTCGTTCGACCAGGCGGGCACCTACGTGTTGCGGCTGAGCGCGAGCGATTCGCAGCTCTCGACGAGCGCCGACGTCACGATTACCGTCGGCCAGGCCGACGCAACGATTCAGGTGAACGGCTACAACGGTCTCTACGACGCACGGCCGCATACGGCCACCGGATCGGCGACCGGCGTGAACGGCGAGGATTTCAGCGCGCTGCTGCATCTCGGCGGCAGCTTCACAGACGCGCCCGGCGGCACCGCCTCGTGGACGTTCGACGGCAATCCGAACTACAAGGCAGTGGCCGGGAGCGCCGCGATCGTGATCGGGCAGGCGAGCGCGACGATTCAAGTTGCCGGGTTCAACGGTGTATTCGACGGCAGCGCGCATGGCGCGACCGGCTCGGCGATTGGCGTCAATGGCGAAACGCTGTCGACGTTGCTGCATCTCGGTGCGAGCTTCACCGATGCGCCGGGCGGAGTGGCGCAGTGGACGTTCGACGGCAACGCGGACTACAAGCCTGCGGCTGGCAGCGTTCCGATCACGATCAGCGCGGTCGCACAGCCGGACGCGACCGTTCAGGTGACAGGCTTCACCGGCGTGTACGACGGGAACGCGCACGGGGCGACCGGGACAGCGACGGGCACAAATGGAGAGAACCTTACAAGCCTGCTGCATCTTGGCGCGAGCTTCACCGACGTTCCTGGCGGGTCGGCGCATTGGACGTTCGACGGCAACGCGACCTACCGCGCAAAGAGCGGCGACGCGCCCATCGCGATCACGGCGGCAGACGCGACGATTCACGTCACTGGTTTCGCCGGCGTCGACGACGGCCAGCCGCATGGAGCGACCGGATCGGCGACGGGCGTCAAAGGCGAGAACCTGTTCGGACTGCTCACGCTCGGTTCGAGCTTCAGCGCCGCGCCCGGCGGCACGGCGCACTGGACCTTCGCCGGCAACAGCGATTACAAGGCCGCGAGCGGGGATGTGACGATCGCGCTCGCTCCGGCGAGCAATCGTCTTCCGCCGGTGATCACATTGAGTGCGCCGAAAGAAGCCTTGCCTGGGGCGAAGCTGACGATCACGGCCGACGTTTCCGGCAACGTCACCTCGGTCCAGTTGCAGATCGATCAGGCGGACCCCGTAACAGTGACCGGGCCCCCGTATCAGCGTCTCGTCACCATTGCGGATGTGGCGACGCCCGGCACGTCGATCGCCGTACGAGGCACGGCGGTGGATGGCGCAGGTGGCATCGGCACCGCATCAGCCCAGATCAAGATCGTCGCCGAGCCCGACACGACGAAGCCGACGGTCTCGCTGAAAGCCCCGCCGCAGGCGGCGCCAGGATCGGCCATCGTGATCACGGCGATCGCGGCCGACAACGTCGGCGTCGACGCGGTTGGATTCTCTGTGAATGGGACGGCGTTCGCCTCGGTCGCCAACCTTCCGTACCAGGTGACCTACGTCGTTCCCCCCGACACGCCTGCACAGTCGGTACCTGACCTTCTCGGCGCTCGCGGCCGACGCCGCCGGTAATCGCGCGCAGTCGGACGCCGTCGTGGCAATCGTGCAGACGCCGAACACCGCGCCGCCGACCGTCACGATCGCAGCGCCGCCGACCGTACTGCCGGCGACGACGGTGACGGTGACGGCAGACGCAACCGCCGGCAACGGTGTCGCGTCGGTGGGTTTCTACGTCGACGGGACGCTCGCGGGCACGTCGTTCGACGCGCCGTACCAGGCGACGGTCGCGATACCCGCTGGTGCGGCGCCCGGTTCACACATGCACGTCGAAGCACGCGCGTTCGATCGCCTGGGCCTCCAGGCCAGCGCCGCGGCGAACATGGATGTGCTCGCCGCCGGCGCCGGCGTGCTGACGGGCACCGTGTACGACGACTCGATCGGCCTTCCCGTCGCAGACGCCTCGGTCGTGCTCAAAGGTCTCGACGCACGCGGCGTGGCGTACGCGCAGAGCACGACGTCCGACAGCCGCGGACGCTATGTGATTCACGCGACGGAAGGGCAGGGGACGCTGCAGATCGCGAAGGCCGACTGGACGCGCCTCGATCGGCCGGTCACGATTCAGGCGAACGCGGCGATCCAGCCGGTGGACGCGCGCCTCAGGATCGCGGGCCCCGCGAACAATCCGATCTCCGCCGTTTCCGGCGGTACGATCACTGCGGCGGCGCTCGATTATCTCGACGTGTGGCGGCGCGAGATCACGCCTTCGGCCGACCCGTCGTTGAGCAACCCAGCGCTCGGCGGACCAGACGTCGAAGTTCGCGTGCCTCCCGGCGCGCTGTCACTCGATACCGCTTTGGCGTTGACGCCCGTGAGTCGCCAGGGCCTCGCGGGGTTGCTACCGATTGGCTGGACGCCGATTGCGATTATCGACGTGACGCCTCACGGCATTCCGTTCAGCAGCTCCGTCAACTTGAAAGTGCCTGTTCCGCTGACGCTCGCGGCGGGCGCCTCGCTGACGGTGGCGCGCTGGGATGAAGCGGCGAGCCGCTGGCGTGCAGTGGGCGCATCGGCGGTCGCGCAGAACGCGGCGGCGCTCGAAACGTCCATCGACTCGACCGGCCAGTACGCGTGGCTGTTTCCGGATACGCTGCCGCTCGCGCCGCCGCAGCCTGCCGTCGGGGAACTGGTGGATGGTGTTGTTGCGGCCCTCATTCCGGCGAGCGCCTCCGCTGTCGTGAGATCCGCAGCCGAGGATCCTGTTCTACAAACCTGGTGTGAAGTCGGACGTTCGCGCACGCGTGACGACGACGGCGCCGCTCTCGAGCGGCACGCTGGCACGAACGCGCCTCATCGAGACGTATCAATTTTTTTCCGGCGCGGCGCTCAGTCCCGATCAGACCGTCGAAGATCATCGTGCTCTATCAGATTCCTGGCGCGGGACCGTTGACGCTCGTCGCAGGCTTTCCGGTTGCGCCGTCGCTGACGTTCGAAGCGCTGACGCTGCAAAAAGGCACGATCACCGTCGAACTGCGCGCGCCTGGCGAGCTTGAGCAGGTCAGCGCGCTCATCGGCGCGGGCGGCGGCAGCGTGCAGGCCGATTCGGGTGAGCGGCTCGACGTGGGCGCTGGTGCTCTCAGCACGGCACTCCCGATCGCGATTCGCGCGCTCGGCGCCGCGGAGATCGGCGTACCTGCTCCGGATGGATTCGAGTTGATCGAGGCCGTCTCCGTGTCGGCAGACAGCTCGTTCGCTGCGCCCGTTGCGCTCTCGATCGCACGGCCGTCGCAAGTCGCCGATGTGGATACCGTGCTCGTCGCGCGTCTGCAGGAGCTTGCCGGCCGGACGCGGTTCGTCGTCGTTGCGGCCGGAAGCATCACGAGCAGCCGCATCGTGTCGGACATGGCGCTCTCAGGGAGCGTCGCGACGTTCGACGGGGTCCTGCTGCCGGGCCGCTACGCGTTTCTGCGCGCAACGGCGCCGGTTGCCTTCGCCGCCGGCACCGTGGCCGGCATCGCCGGCGGCCCCTTCCCCGGGGCGATGGTGGGCGCGACCGCGACGTCGGCGCTTGTCGCTTTGTCCAAGCCGACCGGCCACTACACCGCGGCGATCGCGCTCGGAAGCGCCTCGTTGACTGCCATCGATCCGGTAACAAGTGATTCGGCGAGCAGCCAGACGAACGCGGATACGCCGCGCCAGGTCGTGGCGCTCGACTTCGCGTTGAACGCGCGGCCGCCGACGGTGACCAGCGTGACGCCGGCGAACGGAACGCCAGACGTCTCTCTGTCCATCGGCGTCGTCGTCACGTTCTCCACGCCCATCGATCCGGCGACGGTCACCGCCGCGGCGGTCCAGCTCAGCTCGTCGGCGGGCGTCGTCCCCGGCAAGCTGGAGTTCTCGTCCGGCAACCGGCTCGTCACATTCCGATCGACACAGCCGCTCGCGCCAAACACCGCGTACACGCTGAACGTCGCGACGACCATCAAAGATCCCGTTCGGACGAGCGCTGCCGGCGCCGTTTGCCGCCACCTTCACGAGCCTCAACACCATTGCGCCTCCGCCGCCGGCCGCGGGCAGCATCACCGCGTCCATTCCGGGCGCGAATGGAAAAACGACGATCACCGTGACGCAAGGCGCCGCCGGATCACACGACACGGTGCTGGTGAAGAACGTCACTAAAGGCACGCTGACGCCGATCTCTGTGGTCGATCCGAGCGTCAGGCTTCACTGTCGTTGTCGACGCCGCAATCACGGACAAGCTCCAGCTGGTGATTCGGAGCGCGACCGGCATTCAGACGGCGACCGACATTCCGCCGTTCCGACAGACGAATGCGGATGGCAGCGTGTCGCAGGCGGTGACGAAGGTGGGCGGCCACATCGATGGTCCGGCGGGCATCGGCGTCGACGTGCAGAACGGCACGTTCCCCGACGGCGCGGTCGTGACGATCACACCCGTTTCCGAGGCCCAGTTCCCGTTCCAGCTCACCGACGCACAACGTCAGTTCTTCACATACAGCGGCGGGCTGAAGCTCGATTTCGGCGGCAAGCGCGCGCAGATCTATCTCAACGTGAGCATTCCGGCAGCCGCCGCGGACAACGAAGCCGACCGATGGATGGTGGTGCGTGCGCTGCCTGTCGGTGCGGAGACGGTGTTCGACGTCGCGGATACCGCGCGGATCATCGACGGCCGCATTGCGACCTCGTCGCCACCATGTCCAGGCGTTGCCGCGGCCGCGGTCTACGGATTCCTGCGCTCGAGCAGGCAGCTGTCGGTGTTGACCGGCGCCGGCGGCATCATCCCGAATCCCGAGGCGCGCGACGCCAGCTATCTCGTCGCGGCCAATGTGGCGCTGGAAGATCCGGCAGCATTCGGCGGTTCCGGTCTGGCGATGCCAGGGTTCTCGGTCGCGGGTATCGACAGCGCGTTCGGGGACGTCCTGCTGAATTCGAAAACCTTCTGCGTTCCGGTGCTGAGCGGCCGCGTGACCGGCGTGCCGAATCGCGTCGAAGTGTCAGTCGATCCGTCGATCCTCACCGACGCGGACGTCGAGCTCGTCGTCGCCGACGTGAATCCAGTGCGTCCGACGGTGCAGCAGCAGCATCTGTATCGACCATTCCCTGCGAAGGTCAGCCTCGAGGGCGCGGCGAACGACGCGATAAGCGTGCAGGCGTTCAAAGCCGACGGCACATTCCGGCCGATCGATCCCTCTCATGTGCAGCAGGCAGGCCGCGCGTTCGTGATCGTCGAGATTGCCAACGTCTTTGGCGACTATCGAGCGCTCGTCGTCGCAAATAGCCGAACGGGCAAACAGATCGTGGAACCGCTGCTCCCGAGAATTACTCCGACAGGACAGCTGGCGCCGGTCCATTTGCCTCTCGTCCGACTGCTCCTCGAGGGCCTGGCCACCGACGAGTTCGATGTCACAGCGATTGACAGGCAAGGCCTTCCCACGCCGTTTCCGCAGCCGGTGGTCACCGCCTACAACATCGGCAACGGCAACATGTTGTTCAGCGCGCTGCGGGGAACGATCGATCCCACGCCCGCCGAGATCGACGCTTACAACGCGAACCTGCAGCCCGGTGACGTTCCGGCGGAGCCCGGCGGCGGCACGACGCGCGCCGTGCTGGAGACATATTTCAAGAACCCGACCACGAACAGCTTGATCCCGGGCCCCTCGCATGTGCTGCTCGATATCGACGCCGGGATCAACGAAACGATCGACGGCGGGTTCTACGTCGCGCTCGACGAGCCGCCGAACAGCATCCACTACCTGAGCGTTCGCCATGTCGACGGCGCCGAGGATCGGGCGAAGCTGCCGGAGTTCGTGATCACCGTCATCAATCACACGACGAACGCCGCCGTGCGCAGGCTGACCGGCCTCGTACCACCGAACAACGACACGGTCGTCATCAACGTGTACGGCTCCGGCAGCGCCACGCCCACGCTCGAGACCAGCGCGGCGGCGCTCACCGACGTCGATCCGTCGGCGCCGCTTCAACTGTCGTTTTCCGCGCCCGTCGATCGCGCGACCGTCCTTGCCCAGCTCACGGTCTTCGATTCGGCGGGAAAGAAGATCGACGGCGAGATCGTCATGTCGAGCGGCGTGTTCTCCGGCGCCGACAGCGTCATCACGTTCATTCCGAAGAACCCGCTCGTTCTCGACGAGGTCTACAGAATCAACCTCGTGGGTGTCCTCGATCTGCTCGGGCGGCCGCTCGCGGTCCGGGTCGTTCCGGTGACGACGTACACGCCACGTGTCGAGAGCATGTACTCGGCGCTGAACCTCGACGGACAGGTCTTGACCTTCGCCGATCTCCAGGTGATGCACGACAAGACTCCCGGCGGCAACCCGCGCACCTCGCTGATTGCCGTGAGCAGCAACGACTTCGGGTTCAAGCTGCACGCCATCGACGTGTCCGATCCGCAGAACCCGCTCGGCCTTGGCGAAGCGGGCGGCGGGCATCTGACCCGGCGCGTCGCGCTGCGGACGCACGCGTCCTTCCAGTTATCCGGCGATCTCACGTTCTGCAACGCACACGTCACGAACCGCAAGTTCACTGGCGCGCTCGCGGTGGGGACGTCTTCCGACGTGAACGACACGCACATCATGTTCTACGACGTGACCGATCCGAATGCGCCCTGCACGCTCGGCTCGAAGACGATCACGACTAATCCCGAGGAGTCGGGCACCTTCGTACACGGCACGTTCCGGACATTGAGCCTCGGCGCCGGCGGAGCCGGCATCCTCCAGCACAGCACCGGCTATGCGGCGTATATGGCCATCCGTGAAGTCGGCACAGCGGCCGTCGACATCGGCACCAACGTTCCCGATGTCCCGCTGGCCCAACGCGACACCGAGGGGCTGTTCAGCGGCGACTACACCGACGTCATCACCGTAGACGATGCGCGGATTCTCGCGCTGAACAACAACTTCGGTTCCGGCGCGACGCTCGACGTGCTGGATCCGAATCTTTCGCCCATCGCCTCGGTGTCAGTCGACACCGGAACACCGGCCGCAGGGCTCGCCGGCGGGACGCTCGCCCACCAGGTGGCGTACGCGAGCAACGTCGGCGTCGACAAGAACGGCGATGGCGCGATCGACGACAGCGAGCTGTTCGCGTTTGCATATGTCGGCGGTAAAGCCGGCATCACCATCGTCGACATGACCGACAGCGACAACCCCACGCCTTTGACGACGTTTCCCATCAAGGGCATCGTGCGGCAGGTGGCCGCCTCGCCAGATGGCAGGCGGCTCTACGTCGGCGGCGACGACTCGACAACGGGACAGCAGGGCTTTTTCATCGTCGACGTGTCGAATCCGTTCGCGCAGGTCGCCAATCGCATCATCTACGAACGGCATTACATCGAGGTGGAGCGTATTCAGGTCGATGGCGCAGCGCCCCTACGTGTACGTGGCGCGCAAGGACGGGATTGACGTCATCACGACCGAGCCGCCCAACCTCTCGGGCATCGTGACGTTCGACTGGTATCCGGTCGACATCGACAGCAGTGATCCAGCCAACCTACATCCCTACGTCGATTACAGCCGTGGATTCGTCAGGCCGATCCGCGGCGCGATTGTCGAATTGCACGATGAATCAGACGTCGTGATCGCCAAGACGAATACGACGATTGGCGGCTACTACGCATTTCACGCGCCCCCGAACGCGAATTTGAAAGTCGTCGTGACGGCGCAGCTCGGCGCTCCCAGGAACCCTGAGGTCAGGGTCGAAGACCGGACGCCATCGGTGTGTGTGGTCACGGATCCGGATTGCCATCTGTACAAGGTGAAATTCGACGTGACGACCACGAATGAGCGGGTCACAAAAGATTACGTTGCCAGTACGGAATGGAACAACGGGTACGGCGCCAGAGACGGGGCGCCATTCGCCATTCTGGATACGGTCTATCAAGCGAAAGTCTTCGTCAGAGGAGTCGATCCGAACCGCACGTATCCGCTGCTGACCCTCGACTGGGGTCCGACCTTGGTGCAGAACTCGGATCACACGCCGTTTTTCGATCCGGCAACGAAGCGCATCACGCTCAACGGCCTGGCGGATGTCGACACGGACGAATACGACACGATGGTCGTTCTTCACGAGTTCGGTCACTTCGTGCAGGACACTGTGGGCCGGGACGACGGGTTGGGCGGGAGCCATGCTCTGACCGATCACCTCGACCCACCGACGGCGTTCAGCGAGGGGTTCGCGACGGCGTTCGCCGGCGTTGTCGCGAATGCCGATCGTTCGTTCGCGGATACGAACATCTGCGACGCGTCGGGCTGTGCTCCGGCCTCCGGCATCCTCGATACGGACACGAGCGGCCCTCAGCAGGCGGGCGTGGTCTGCTTTTCGGCGATCGACACCGACGAGTCGAGCTGTCCAGATCCACGTCTGAACCTCAAAGGATTCGACTCAGAAACGGGGATCGCGTCGCTCATCTGGAATCTATCGGCAGGGACCACCACAAATCTCGGTCTCGATTCCGTCTACACGGCACTGAACAGGACGACTGCCTCTCCGGCGTTCGCGTCCGTATTCACGTTCGTGCAAAAACTGAAGGAGTTGCGTCCCGCCTCGCTCGCAGACATTACCGCGTTGGCAGCGACGAAGGGCATCGTCGATGGTGATGAATTCGATGCGGTGCCTCGCGACTTCTACTTCACGTTCCAGATCGGCAACGCCGTCGGCGATTTCGTCGACTTCGACACGTCAGACGCCAACGGCAAGCCCTCTGCGGATTCGCCAGGGAACGATCTGTTCAATTGGGTGTATCTGAAGTTCGACGTGCCGCAGCCCGGTGGCTGCTTCTCGCTGACGCTCGATCCGCGGCTGAACCCAGACCATTCGACCCCGAAGCTCGTAGCACGGCTGGCGCGTCCGGGACTGCCGCCGCTGCCAATCATCGGCGCGCCGGGCATATCGGTCCCTCTTCAGTTGACTGCGGGTACTCATTCAGTGGCGGTGGGGGCATACATGACGAGCAGCGGTGTGACCACGGCGCATTTCAGGATGCGCATCCTTGCGGATTCCTCGTGTGTGCCGTAGTGCGAAGCGTCTCATCGCAGATGAATAGGTAAACGCTGGAACAAATGCGCGTTTTGACGTTCGGTCGATCGACTCCAGGTTTCGTGACGGCACTCGTGCTCGCCGCGTTCCTGGGTGTGCGTACGATCGCGGCGGCGCCGGCCGCCGGCGGCCAGGCCCAGGGTCGCTTTGTCGCGAAGGAAGACATCCTGCTCTTCGGCCTCTCGCTGCACGTAGAGTGCAATCCGAACGAGGTTCCAGACGCGGACGGCACGGTCGTGTGCCAGACGGTTCCAAAAGGATTCGCGACGGCGGTGCCGACGATGTTCGTCGCACCGCAGCTGCCTGAGAACATCCCGTCGTTCGGGCCGGACGCCGTGATCAAGGGCACGCTGCGAGGCCCGAGTTTCCCGACGCCGATCGAGCTCACCGCACTGCCGAACACGCCGTTCAGCATTCCGGCGATGTCGGTGGCCGGCAACACATTCGCTCGACGACATCCGCCTGGTCAGCAACGGCGAGGTGCTGATGCGCGGCGATCGGAGAGCGTGATCATCGACGTCATCGACAAGCTGCTCGTCACGCAGGTGACCGCGCGGCCGCTGACGGCGGCGAAGATTCGCGAGAAGGGTATCGTCTTCGACAAGTCGAACTTCCAGGCCTACAACTTCTCGGCCGCGTTCGCGATCGAGGACACAAAGGATCCAGATCAACTTCCCGGTCGTGCTGCCGACGCTGCAGGGGGCCGACGACCTCAGCGTCGACGCGCGTCATGCTCCCGGCGATCGGGTCGCAGCCGGGTCTGCCGAGCCTGCAGACGATCATTCCCGACAGCTGACAGCTGCAGACGCAGATCCCGAACCTGACGTGGTCGGCTTCACGCTCAAGGTGCCCGACGCTGGCAGGGCAGAACTTCTTCGTGCCGCCGATCCCGGGCGTCGTCGTCATCCCGGGCGACATCGGCTTCCTCAATCAGTTCTTCAGCGTGATGCTGATGGTCGGCAACGTCGCGCCGCGCCGGCTCGAACCTGGTCGTCACCGACCTGACCGCCGAGATCGTGCTGCCGCCGGCGACGACAACGTCGTCGATTCGCCGACGATCCGCTGCGCATGGCGCAGACCGACAAAGGCGAGATCGTCGCACACGCAGCCCGTGGTGCAGCCGGCAGCCGACGGCAAGCTCGGCACCGCCGACGACATCACGACGATCGGTCCGGGCGAGACCGGCAACGCCGAGTATCTCGTCGAAGGGCGCCGCGAAGGCAGCCACATCGTCGAGATGCAGATCACCGGCACGCTGCACGGCCTGCCGATCGGGCCGGTGCCGGTGACGGGCACGCGCGCGGCGCGGTCCTCGTGCGCAATCCGAACTTCACGCTCACCTTCACGCATCCGGAGGTCGTGTCGGCCGGCGAGCAGTACTCGCTCGACGTGACGGTCACCAACACCAGCGCGTCGCCGGCCAACTTCGTCAGCCTGAATCTGTACCCGCAATTCGTGACCGGCGCGACGATCGTCGGCGATCCGACGCGGCAGATCGACAGCATCGCGCCGGCGACTCGGCGACGGTGACGTTCGATCTCGTCGCGCGCGTCAGCGGCAAGGTCATCGCGACGACCCTCGACGTCGGACGAGAACGTCGCCGGTCGCTTCAAGCTGAAGACGTCGGTCGGCGAGCTCGGCGTGCCGCTGTCGCCCGACTCGCTCGTGCTGCCGAAGGAAGCAGCCTCGCTGCCGCAGTCGCTGCGCGATGCGGCGCTCGGGCTGCTGGGCAAGGCATACGCGGTCGCGACGGCGCCGGCCGCCGCGCTGCCGAAGGACGTGCAGCCGCTTCTCGAAGAAGCTCGTGTTCGATCGCGCGATCGAGGTCGCCGAAGCGGGGTTGCGCGTGACCCTGCACGAGCCGCACGGGCGACAGCGCGCCGCAGCTGCTGATGGACTTCATGGGCAGCGACGTCGGCCGGCTGCCGCAGCTGCACGCCGAACCCCGACGACCTCGCTGCGGCGCGCGACCGACTTCGCGGCGTTCGACGATCTGCGCCGCCGCTCCGTTCGCGGCGATGTCTTTTCGCAGGCGGTCGCGTCCCTGATGCAGCAAAGCCTCGCGAGCGAAGGCGCGGCGGCGTTCCATCTCGACGCTCGCACAGAAAATCTCTTATCGACCCGGCGCCATCTCGGTAGTGATTGATTCGGGGGGCCAGCCGCTTCCGGTGGGGCTGACGCTCGTCGATGCGCAAGGCCGCAGAGTCGGGAGTACGGACGCGCAGGGAAAGATTCGCAAGGAGATTCCGTTCGGCGACTATCTGCAGTTCTCCGATCCGAACGGCGCAGCCACCGGACAGTTCGCCATCGTCGCGGCGCCCGAGCCTGGCGATTTCAAGATCCGGCTCGAGAAGACGGCGTTTGCCTCGAGCGACGCTACGTTCACACTCAGCGTCGTCGTGCCCGACGCCAGCGGTAATCTCAGTCAGTACGTGTTCGCAAACGTGTCGGCCTCGCAGCTGCCAACGCTCGTTCAGAATTCCGGCGATCCATATCGCCTTTCAATCGAAATCGTCGCGAACGGGGTGCCCGTGAGCGGCGCACCGATCGCGCCTGTGGTCGCGTCGATTTCTGATCCGCCGCCATCGATTATCGGCGTCGTGCAGCTGGCGGAGGCCGACCAGGTGTGCGTCGATGCGGGCAAGACGCTGGGCCTCTGGGCGCCGGGCCGCGTGATGGCCGTCCTGTTCAGCGAAGAAGTGACGGCGCAAAGTGTCCAGGATAAATTTGCGCCGGACAAGATCACCAACTACGCGGCCGACGGCAATCAGGTGATTGGCGTCGCGCTTCAACCGGATCATCGCATCGTGTACCTCGGGCTCCGCGATCCTGTGGGACCGTACGTGCCGCGCTCGATCACCGTCTCCGGCGTCAGCGATTTGCGCGGACAGCCGATCGTGTCGGGCACGATGCCGATCGAGTCGACCGTCGACGATGTCGCCGGCGTCGTCTCAGGCCGTGTGCTGCACGCCGACGGCTCGCCGGTGCCGTTCGCAAGCGTCCGGCTCTTCTACCCGTGCCCGGCGGGCGATTCGATCGTGTGGGTCGGCATCAGCTCGAAGAACACGAACGCGAGCGGCCAATACAGCTGGGACTACGTCCTCAGCTCGCCGCGCATCGTCGCGGTCGATCCGGAAACCGAGGATTCTCGCGACCTGCAGTTCCGCATCGGGCACACGGCACAGCGGCTGAATGTCGACATCGTGATGCTCGGACGGGGCAGCCTGCAGGGCCGAACGCTCGACGAAGCCGGCAAGCCGCTGAAGGACAGCTCGATCCGCGTCTCGAGCCTCACCGACAGCAGCGTGTACTCCGCGAAGACTGACGCGGCGGGGCAATTTACGATCGCGCGTGTGCCGGTCGGGCCGATCTTCATCGAGGCCGTGAACGTCGACGCACAGGCGCAATTCTCGGTCAGCGAGGTGATTCCGTTCGCAGGCGCCACGACGACGCGCGACCTCGTGCTGCTGCGGGCCGACAGCCCGAAACAGATCACCATCAAGAAAGGGACGCTCACCGCCCACGTCGTGCGGAGCGACAACACGTCGACGGCCGGTTTGCCCGTCATTCTCTACTATGAGAACGGCAGCCAGGCAGGCGTGTTCTGTCCCGGCACCGGCGTGGACGAGTGTGCCGTTGCAATGGGGACCGTCGACGCGAACGGTGCGTTCGTGTTCTCGAACGTGCCCGCCGGCGATCTCCACGTCCGCAGCCTCGACCAGGCCACGCTGCAGCAGGGCGACGCGACGACGCTGCTGCCGATCGACGGCGCGGCCTCGCTCACCGTGATTCTCCAGGGTGGCTTCGGCAGCATCAAAGGCGTGGTGCTCGATCCGACGGGCAATCCGGTCGCGGGCGCACGCGTCGGCGGCGGATTGAGTCTGACGGTCACCGATGCCGCGGGCCGATTCCTGCTCAACGACGTGCCGCTCGGCACGCGTACGATCGTGGCGGTCAGCGACGAGCTGCAATCGTCGGCCAAGGCGGACGTCGACCTGGTGCGCGTCGGCGAGCAAGTGCCGCTGACGCTCGTGCTCGACTCTTTTGCGTCGATTGCCGGCACGATCTTCCACGTGGACGGCACGCCCGCCGCCAGCATTCCTGTCTACGCCTTCAGGAGCCTGCCGGGCGGCGGCGGCATCGCGGTGATCGGCCCGGCCACGTCGGACGATGGCGGCCATTACCGCCTCGATAATGTCGCGCTCGGCGATTACCAGCTGTCGGCGTTCACTGCCGATTTCAGCGACGGCAACGTCGCGCCGGTCAGCGTCAAGTTCAACAAGCAGGTCGTCAAGGCCGACGTGACATTCCGCGGCGGCAACGGCGGCCGCGTCACTGGCATGCTCCTCGATACGAACGGCCAGACGCCGCTCAAAGGGCGTGTGAGCATCTCCGGCGATCAGCCGGTGATCGCCGGCGGACGGGTGGCCATCGGGTTCCAGTACGTCCAGAACTCTCGCATCGTCGACACGGACTTGAGCGGAACGTTTTCGCTCGGCGGCATCTGGCCGGGCGGGTTCACGGTGCGCGCGGCTGGTGTGTTCAGTCCGGATCCGATCAGCCTCGAAGGCGTGATGCCGGCGCCCACGACGACGGTGCAGATGAACATTCGACTCGAGGCGACGAGCGAGCTGCACGGCATTGTGTTTCAGAAGGACGGCGTCACACCCGTTGCGGCCGGCGTTCCTGTCCACTACCACTCCACAGGCGTGCAGGTGTTCTGCAGCGAGCTGTCGAGCGGCGAGAGCTCCTGCGTCAGCATTCCGAAAGGCATACAGGATGCCGACGCGGTCACTCAGAGCGACGGGACCTTTCTGTTTGCAACGGTCACCGCTGGTCCGTTCACGCTGACGATCGACGAGCCGAGCGGCCATCCGGCGCGCGTCGCGGGAACGGCGCGGGCCGGCGAGCGCATGGAGATTTCCGCACGCCTGCCCGCTATTGCCGACGTGACGATCAAAGTGTTCACGAGCGACTTGAAGCCGGTCGCCGGCGCGAAGGTCGATGTCACGCAGCTCGACTTCCCGTGTCCGCCGGCGGGCGACTGCACCAATCGCAGCAAGCGCAGCTTTGCCGGCGGCACTCAGCCGGGCGAGCAGACCGGCGTCGCGCAATTCACGGGCGGCGATGCGTTGATCGAAGGCGGGTTCACGGTGATCGCCGTCGACGTGAACGGCAACGGCGCCGCAGGCCGCGCGTCTGGAAAGGTCGCACAAGACGGAAATGCCGTAACGGTCGAGGTGTTCCTCTACAGCGCGTCGGGTGTGGTTTCGGGCAGCGTTCGGCGAGCCGACGGACAGCCGGCGCCGAACGCCGAAGTCGTGATCAGCAATCAAGAGGGTCCCTTGACGTTCGCCGTGACCGATGGCAGCGGCAACTTCAGGCAGGAATTAATTCCGATCCTCAAACCATTCACGATCGAGGCGTTCGATCCGGTGACGGCAGCCCGCGGCGTCGGCGGCGGGACGATCTTCCTCGCCGGTCAGGAAGTGCCGGTCTTCATCAACGAGGATCCGCTCGCGGTCGTCACGGGGCATCTCGTCGAGGAGGGGACGCTCGCGCCGCTCAAAGGCTGGGAAGTCAATTTCAGCCAGAGCGCGCCGTCCGGCCGGCAATCGAGCCTGCGAACGACGACGGGCGTCGACGGCGGCTTCTCGTTCCCCGGCGCTGCCGTCGGTCCTTTCGTCGTGCAGGCGACGAAGAAGGACGTGCAGGCGAACGCGGTCGCGAACGGGATTGTCGACCACGGAGGTCAGGCCGTCGACATCTCGATTGTGGCCACGATCAGCCGGCCATCGTTCGGCCGTCTGCAGGGGCTGGTATTGAACGCGGACGGGACGCCGGCAGGCGACGCGCAAGTCGACGTCTGCTTCGGCACGCTGTGCCCGCCCGCTTCGGTCACGGTGACCGCCGACCATGCGACCGGCGCGTTCGCCGTCGACGGCGTGCCGCTCGGCCGCTTTGTGACGATTGCGCGAACGCAGGACGGACTCCAGACGGGTTCGGCGCTCGGGCAAGTCGAGTTCGACGGTCAGACGGCGCAGGTGCACGTCGTGCTCGCCGGCATCAGCGCGATCAGCGGCACGGTCGCCTTCGCGGATGGACGTCCGGCGGTGAGCGCAAGGCTGGTCCTCAAGGCGGAACCGTCGACCGAGCGGCAGCGCGGCGTCGATCCGGACACCGCAGCCTTCTCCTTTACCGACGTGTCGGCGAACTCGTTCACGATCACGGCAACCGACGCCGTCTCGGGACTCAAGGGCGCGGCGAGCGACGTGCTGCATCCGGGCGAGAACAAGCAGGTGCAAATCGTGCTGCAGCCGACCGGAAGCCTGTCGGCGATCGTGCAGCTCGAAAACGGCGCGCCGGCGGTCGGCGTGTCTGGCGAGCTGCAGGTCGGCGGTCACCGGTTCTTCGCGCAGAGCGACGCGATTGGCGCGATCGGCTTCGACACCGTGCCCCTCGGCGACTACTCTCTGGCCCTGCAGGATCCGCTCGGCATCGGCGTCGCGACGCGCGTCGGGACCGTGGCGGGCACGACGTCGCTCGGCACGATCATGCTCGATTCGAGCCGCCCGGTCGTTGCGCAGATCACTCCGGCCGCCTCGTCGACGGGCGTGTCGCACAGTCAATCGATCACGATTGCGTTCTCCGAGCGCGTGAATGCGGCGACGGTGAACGCGGCGAACGTTACCGTCGGCGACGCGACCGGACTGGTCGCCGGTTCGCTCGTCTTGAGCGACGGCGACAAGACCGCGACGTTCACGCCGCTCGCCACGTTGAAGGATCAGACGAAATACAGCGTGCGCGTGACCGGCATCACGGACCTCGTCGGCCACGCGATGAGCTCGGATTTCGTCTCCTCGTTCACGACAGCCGACATCGCGCCGCCCGCCACCGTCCAGTTGAACCCGGCGCCCGGCACGACCGGCGTGAATATCTTCAGCCCGATCAGCATCACGTTTTCGGAGTCGATCGACCTCGTGAAGTTCCGCGGGCCGCCCTCACTTGTCGTCAGCTCGGCGGCCGGACCGGTCGCAGGGCGGATCGACTACTTGTCGGGCGGCACCGTCGTCGTGTTCACGCCAGACCTGCCGCTGGCGCAGTCGGCGACGTATCACGTGCAGGCGCCCGCCGCGGTCGATCTCGCGGGAAACGTCGCGGCGCACGCGACCGACTACATCTTCTCGACGACCGATTTCACACCGCCGGCGGTTACGGCGCTGGCCGTCTCCAACGCCGGCAGGGTGATCGAGAACACCGTCGCGACCGTGACGGCGACGGTCGACGCAACGCATGACATTTCGTTCGTCGATTTCTACCTGAACGACATCTATTCGGCGACGGCGCACGGACCGTTCGCGTTCAGCTTCCAGGCGATTCCATCGCTCGGCGCGCCCGGCGCTCAGATCAAGGTGTCTGCCGTGGCGACCGACACGTCCGGCAGCCGCGGCATCGCCCCGGCGACGACGTTCTTCCAGGTGCTGGCCGACACGCCGCCGACGATTGCGATTACGACGCCGTCGGCCGGCGCGAGCGCCGCCAATGGGCAACGGGTCGACGTCACCGTTACGACGACCGACGATGTGGGCGTCCAGCAGGTGAGCTTCCGCGCGCAGACCGGCAAGCCTCAGGATGCGGAGACGCGGCTCGTGTCTCCGGCGGTCGGCGCTCGCACCGATGTGTTCGGCTTCAACGTTCCGGCGGATGCGGTGCCGGGCTCGACGATCGCGATCGACGCGACCGTCAAAGACAGCAAGGGCCAGACGTCCACGGCGGCCGCGAGCCTCACCGTCACCGACTCCGTGGCGCCGGTCGTGAAGATCACCGGAGCGACCACGGGCGACCGCGTGCGGCCAGGGCAGCAAACCACCGTCGTCGTCTCCGCGCAGGATGCCGGGTCAGTCGCGTCGATCACGTTCAAGGCCGCCGGCGTGGCGTCGCTCACGCAGACGCGCACGATCGATCCGGCGCAGCCGACGGTTGCGGCCTCGTTCACGCTGACGATTCCGGCGGGCGCGCATCCACCCGACAGCCTTACGCTCGACGCCACGGCAACCGATCGCGCCGGCAACGTCGGTACGGCCGCGCGTCTGATTCTGCCGGTTGCCGACACTGTGCCGCCGACCCTCACCAGCATCCGGACGAGCACAGGCAAACTGCAGATCACGGCCGGCTCCACGGTTACCGTCGTCGCCGACGCCGAAGACGACATCGGCGTCTCGCGAATCGACCTGGTTGGCGGCGGAGCGTTCAGCGTCGTGGATGGCAAGCAGATCCTGCCGCCGCTTGCAGCCGGGAGCGCGAGCTTCACTATTCAAGTGCCGGCCAACGCGCAGGCCGGCTCCGTGCTGACGTTGGCAGCGACGGCGACCGATCTTTCCGGCAACACGAGCGCGACGGCGTCGCTGGCCCTCACGGTGATCGCGCTCTCGGACGTCACGCTGCCGCCGTCGATCATCCTGGAGGCCGGCCAGAGCCAGGACGTGGCGGTGCAGCTCTCGGCGCCGGCGCCGGCCGGCGGCACACGCGTCGACTTCACGACGAGTCCTGCGCAGGCCACCGTGACGCCCTTCATCGTCATCGGCGCGGGGCAGACGAGCGGCACGATTTCGGTGACCGCGGTTGGAGGCGGCAGCGCCTCCATTGCCGCGGCGATCGCCGGCGTGACGCGCGGCTCGATGACTATCACGGTAGTCGGTGGGATCGTTCGCGGAGTGATCCTCGATTCACAGCTCGCACCCGTCGCAAGCGCGAGCGTCACCGTGCAGACTGCGTCCGGCGGCGCGGCCGCAACCGCGACAACCGATTCGAACGGCGAATACAAAGTCACTGGCGTCGCAGGGCCATTCATCACGGTGAAGGCGCTGAAGGACGTCGATCCGACGACGCGTTTGCTCGGCTTCGCGAACGCGCAGATGAACCAGACCAACGGGTTCGCGACGGTCGATGTCGTGCTGATCGCCGCCGGAGTCATCCACGGACAAGTTCTGAAGGCAGACGGCCAGACGACGGCCGGCGCCGGCGTGAGGATCGATCTCTTCGAGACATCGGATCCGAACGGAGCGATCGCGACACAGTTCACCCTGGCAGACGGCACATATGAATTCCCGCTGGTCGCCGTCGGCCACTACGGCCTCGTCGCGTCGGACACTGCCGGCAACCGCGGGCAGGCTTCGGCGAACATCGCGGGCAGCGGACAGGATGTCGAGGCGAACGTCACGTTCCTCGGCAGCGCCACCGTAACTGTCACGGTGAAGGACGGCGGCGGTAATCCTGTCGCCGGCGCGAACGTCAGCTTCTACGGCTTCAGCGTGTTCGGCGCTGCGCCGGTGATCACGCGCACGGCCGACGGCAACGGCCAGGCGGTGTTCGAGAGCGTGTCGATCGGCACCTTCCGAGTCGACGCGCAGGATCCGGTTACGGGACGCGGCGGATCGATCGGCGGCGATGTTGTGGCCAACCTGCAGCCGGTCTTCAAGCAGCTGACGCTTGCCAGCTTCGGCGGCATCACCGGCACGGTCTTCCGCTCCGACGGCACGACGCCGGTCTCCGGCGCGATGGTCTCGGTGGCAGGCTTGTCGACGACCACGGATACGGTCGGCCGCTACGCTTTTGCGTTTGTTCCGCTCGGCACGTTGATCGTGAACGCGCGGGACGAAGCGACACGCGATATCGGGAGTTCGGCGGCGGTGGTCCTGACCGAGCAGGGCGTCACGAAGACGGCGAACATCACGCTCCTTGCACAAGGCACACTGGTCATCACCGTGACCGACGCGAGCGGTGCTCCGGTCAAGGGTGCGACCGTGCTCATCGGCGGGCTCGGCAGCACATCGGCGCAGACCGGCGACGGCGGTGTCGCCGTCGTCGAACACGTGATCTCCGGCAACTTCACGGTCGACGCGCTCTTCGGCATCCTGCACGGCACAGCATCCGGATTCCTCGCCCCGGATCAGCAGAAGCCCGTACTCGTGAAGCTGCCTGCGACGGCCAGCATTGCCGGCACTGTCCTGGCGCCGAACGACGCGCCGGCGGACGCCGGAACGGTTCTGGTCGACGGCCAGTCGTTCTCGGCGCCCATCGCGCCGAACGGCACCTTCAGAATCGACGGATTACTCTTCGGCGTGTATTCGCTGACTGCCGTCGATAAACAAGGCCGCGTGCGGGCGCACACGAGCTCGCCGATCGTGCTCGCGAGCCTGAATCAGGTCGCGCAAGCGAGCCTGAAGTTCGTCGGGCTCGGCTCGGTTGGCGGTCGTGTCGTGAACCCGGACGGCTCGAGCGCGCAGGATATTTCCGTACAGATTCGAAGCTTGAACGCACAGTTTGGCCGCTTCGCGTTCGCGTCGACCAACGCGGGCGGTGTCTACGCGGCCACGGATCTGCCGGTTGGCGACATTACGATCAGCGCCGCAAACCCGACGCTGCACCTCCGCGCCGAAGGCAGCAGCACGATCGTTCACGACGGCGACACGGCAGCCGTCGATCTGATCCTCGAGAACAATCTCATCGACCTTCCTGCGAACCGGTGGGATGCGAATAACTTCAAGTTCGATATTCAGAAGGACGCGTCGGTTCTGAGCGGCACGAACACGCTCTTCACTGGCGTCTACGCTGGTAAGACGTGGGGCGGCGCCATTCTCGACGTGTCGGCGAACGGCACCAGCGCTCGTTTCAGCGGCTCGAACTTCGGGACGACCGACAACAGGAACCGGCAGATCACCGTTCATCAGGACAACGTGGCCGGCCTGAACGTCACTCGTAAGGTGTTCGTCCCGAGCGACGGCTATTTCGCACGATACCTCGAGGTTCTCACGAATCCGACAGGTCAGCCTGTGTCGGTCGACGTCCACGTGTCGAGCGCCATTCAGGGCAACGTCGCCAACATCGACTCGGCCGCCGCGGTGATCGCGACCTCGAGCGGCGATAACCTGCTCGACGTCTCGGATGCCTCCACTCGCGATCGGTGGGTGGTGCTGGACGATGCGCAGGCGGGTGATCCGTTTGTGGTGCAGGGGCTGCCGGCGACATCGTTCGTGTTCGACGGGTCGAACGCCGCGCTCGCCGTCGCTTCGGCGACGTTCGCGGCACCCGATCCGCAGATTCTGCTCGGCCCGCGCGAGCTCGCTTACGGCTGGAGCGGCGTCACGATTCCGGCGGGCGGCACCATCGCGCTGATGCATTTCGTCGTCCAGGAGACCAGCCAACCGGCGGCACAGGCGGCGGCGGAGCGGCTCGAGCAGCTGCCGCCCGAAGCGCTCGCCGGCCTGACCGCCGACGAGCTCGCTGAGATCCAGAATTTCGCGGCGCCAGCCGATGGCGTCAGCAGCATCGGCGCGATGCCGTCGCTGAACGGATCGGTCTCCGGCCGCGTGCTTGCGTCTGATGCCTCGACGCCTGTGGCTGCCGCGCCATTGCGGTTCCAGAGCAGCAACCTGCTCTTCAGCCGTTCGTACCAGACGACGAGCGCCTCGGACGGCAGTTTCTCCTTTACGTCGTCGTTCACCGACGACGGCACGTCGCGGCCGATTGCGATTGGCGACTTCACGTTGCGCGCCGATCATCCCGTCGTCGGCGCGCTCGTGTCGGCGGTACCAGCGAGCGGCCATTTCGCGGACGGCGCGTCCGCCGCACAGCAGGACGTCGTGTTCGCGAATACGGGCATGTCGAGCGGCGTCGTCCGACTCAATGGCACGGCGATCGCGGGCGCAGTCGTCACCGCTTCTGCAGTCGTGGGCACGACGCCGGTCGCGTTCACGACGCAGTCGTCCGCGAGCGGCAGCTACGCGTTTACGCTTCTGCCGCCCGCTGCCTTCACCTTCACCGCGACCGCGTCGGTGCAAGGCGTTCAGGTACACGGTGCTGCAAGCGCAACGATTACCGCGGGACAGGCGAGCCAGACGGACGTCGGGATCGATACGATTGCGCCCCAAGTAGCGATCACGGCGCCAGCGGCCGGAGCGCAGGTGGATCCGCGGTCGCCGCTGCCGGTCACAGTCGGCGCGAGCGATCAGGGCGGTGTGGCGCAGGTCACGCTGCAGGCCTCGGGTGTCGTCGCGTTCACTGAGACGCGATCGATCGCGCCGGCGCAGCAATCGGCGGCGCCGCTCTTCTCCATACCATTTGCGACGCTTCCGGCGACCGGCGGGTCGCTCACGCTCGTCGCGACGTCTCGCGACGCCGCTGGGAACCAGACGAATTCGGCCAGCGTGATCGTCTCGGTGCTCGACGTGGTGGCGCCCCAGGTCGTGCTCGTGTCGCCGCCGTCAGGCGCGGTTGACGTGGAGCCGACGACGGCTGCGGCCGTCCAGTTCTCGGAGCCGATCGCCCGCGCGTCGATCACGGCGTTGTCGTTGAGCGTCACGAGCGCCGGCGCACCGGTTCAGGTGAGCTACCTGTTCGGGGACAGCGATCGTTCGGTGACGATCATCCCGGCGCAGCCGCTCGCGCTCAATCGCAGCTTCACGATCGCCGCGACGTCGGCAATCACGGATGTCGCCGGCAATCCGCTGTCGCCGCTGTCGAGCACGTTCAAGACCAAGTCGCCGGATACGACTCCGCCGCGCGTCCTCACTATCGCGCCTGCGAATGGCGCGGTGAACGTCCCGGTCGGCAGCGACGTCGTCCTGACGTTCACGGAGCCGGTCGCGCGGCCGACGATCACTCCGGCCAGCTTGCGCGTGAGCATCGGCGGCGACGCGGTGGCCGGCCATTTCGGATTCGGCAGCGGCGATGCGGTCGTGACGTTCGTGCCGAACGCGCCGCTCCCGTTCGATGCCATCGTCGTCGTCGAGCTGACGTCCGCGATCACAGACGTGTGGGACAACGCGCTCGTCGATGCCGGCGGTCACGCGCTGACGGTGCCGCTCACGTTCACGTTTGCGACGGGCACGTTCGGCATCACGAGCCCGGCCGCCGGCACAGAGGTGCTCGAAAGCTCGCCGCTCGTGCTCGAGGCGAAGGCGAGCGCCGCGCTGAATGTCGCGACGGTTGCGTTCACGGTGAACGGCACGGCGCTGCCGGTCGTCGCGGGCCCGCCGTTCACGACGACGTTCACGGTGGGCACGTCGTCGGCGATGCCGACGCTGACCATCACCGCGGTCGGACGGAACGCAAGCGGCGGTCAGGTTGCGCAGGACCAAGTCACCGTCGCGGTTGCTCCAGGCTTGCGAGCGCGGCAGCGTATCGTTGGCGTTCCGCTCGGCGGTTCGTCTTCGCTGCGGCTGTTCCTCGCGTCGCCTCTCGCGGCCGATTTGAACGTGCAGCTCGCCGCCGTGGATGCCACGATTGCGGCGCCGACGGTGGCGTCGGCGGTGATCCCGGCTGGTCAGACCGAAACGATCGTGAATGTGGCTGGTGTCGGAACTGGCGCGACCACCATTGTCGCGACGTCGAGCCGCGGTACTGCGTGGGCGATTGCATCGGTGAGCCAGCCGGTCGCGAAGACGATTGCAGTCAACGCGATCGACGCGCTCGTCGCCGTGATCCCGGGGCGCAGCCTCGGCCTGGCATTCGTCGCCGCAAATGGCCAGCAGACGATTCCGGTGACGCTGTTGTCGACGCCGGCTGCCGCGAATACGACTGTTACGATCTCCAGCAGCAACGCGGCGTCGGCGACGGTAACGACCGACGTCTCGATCGCGGCGGGCAGTCGCACGGCGAACATTCCGATTACCGCCGGCGTTGCCGGCAACGCGACGCTGACGCTCAGGGCCGGCAACGAGATCAGCCAGCTCACGCTCGTTATCGGTCCGCCGTTCGGAAACGTGCCGCCGATTGTGGCGAAGCCGGTCGGGTTCGTCGCGCTGACACCGTCGACGCTCGGCAGCGTGTTCGCGCCGATCGCCGGGCAGTCGACGATCAACGTTCGTCTGCTCTCGGCCGCTGCACCCGCCAACACGCTCGTAACGATTACGAGCAGCAACCCGAGCGTTGCCAGCGTCGCCGGCTCGGTCTCGGTGCCGGCGGGATCTCAGGCGGCGACGTTCGATCTGACCACTGGCGTCGCAGGAATTGCCACGCTGACGCTTCGGACCGCGACCGACGTGCGCCTGCTCACCGTGATTGTCGGACCGCCGCCGGCCAGCACCGTGCCGCTCACGGTCGCGAAGCCGGTCGGCGTCGTCGCGCTGCAGCCGCCGCTCGTGGGGCGCGTGTTCGGTGGAGTGGGGACACACTCGAGCGTCACGCTCAAGCTGCTGTCGTCGCCCGCGGCCACCGCCACGGCGGTTCTCGTCAGCAGCAGCGATCCGAACGTTGTGAACGTCACGGGCCCGGTCGTCGTCGCGGCCGGTTCCCAGAGCGCCACGATCGACCTGTCGAACGGGATCGAAGGCACGGCGACGCTGACGTTCCGCGCGTCGGGCGAAATTCGCCAGCTCTCCGTCGTTGTCGGGACGCCGCCGGCGGGGACCGTGCCGCTCGTATTTGCTGCCCCCGTCGGCGTGAACGTTCTGCAGCAACGGCAACTCGGCCACCTATTCAGTGCGGTAGGCGGGCAGCGCAGTGTCACGTTGACGCTCGTCGGAAGCACCGCGATCACCGACACGCCGGTGTTCGTTACGACGAGCGACGCGAACGTCGCCGGTGGCAGCAGCCCCGTGGTGATTCCGGCCGGGAGCCGGACCGCCACGATTCATGTCACGACCGGCGTGCAGGGCGTCGCGACGCTCACGCTCACCGCCGGCGCAAGCATCAGTCAACTCGTCGTCGTCGTCGGAACACCGCCGGCCGCGCTGCTGCCGATCATCACGGCGCCCATCGTCGGCCTGGAGATCAAGAAATGATTGCGACCGAAGCCGGGTTTCGTTCTCGAGGAGAAGAAGTTATGAAGAGTGCAAACTGGGGTCTGCGCCGCATCTGCGCCTTCGCGGCGGTGATCGCGCTATCGCTGCTTGCGCGCGGGTCGCTCGCGCACGCGCAGGTGCAGCTCGACATCTGCGGGTGCACGAACAATCCCGCAACGCTTGGCGATCTCGACGCGGCGAGCCTCACGCCTGCGCAGCAGCAGGTGATGACAAGGGGATTTCGCACGCTCGATATCCAGCTGCCGCCAGACGGCGTTCTGGTGTTCGACAGTATCAACCTGCGCGCGGCGCCCAACGAAAGCTGTTGCCTGGTCGTGACCTTCACACGCAGCGTGGCCAACAGCCCGGCGACGCTCCTCGTGAAGGGCAACGTGACGATCCCGACAAACGATACGCTCACACTCAACGGCGAGCAGGGCACCGATGCGAACACGAACACGCTCGGTACCGGCGGGCGCGGCGGCCCAGGGGGGTTCCGGGGAAACGACGGCGCGTATCAGCTCGTGAACTTCGCGATTATCGGCGGCACTGGCCTCGGGCCGGGCGGGGGCGCTGGCGCAGCGACTCCGCATAGTGCCGGCGGCATCGGCGGCGCCGGCACGTTTGTCGGCGCCACCGATCTGCTGCCGCTCATCGGCGGATCGGGCGGCGGCGGCGGCGCGTCCATCACCAACGCGCCGGGTTGCGCGGGCGGCGGTGGTGGGGGCGGCGGCGGCGCTCTGCTGATCGCGGCGAACGGCACGATCCAGATCGACGGGAGCATCACCGCTGATGGGGGCCGATATGGATCGCTCGGCGGCGCGGCCACCTGCACCTCCTATGGCGGACCCGGAAGCGGGGGCGCAGTCCGGCTGCTCGCATATACGATTCAGGGCACCGGTAGCGTATTCGCGAGGGGCGGTCAGGGGCCGACCGGCATCAACGGCAGCGCCGGATCGATTCGGCTCGAGGCTTTGAACAACACGCTGCAAGTCGGCAACACCACGCCGCTCGCGACGCGGACTCCCGGCCCGGGACCGATCGTCAACGTGATCACGCCGACGGTTGCCATCACGTCGGTCGCAGGCCAGCCTGTGCCCTCACCGCCGCAAGGAGGGCTGGGTGTGGTCGATCTCGTTCTTCCGATTCCAGGATCGACATCGATCGCGCTGGCGACGTCCGGTGTTCCAACGGGGACCACGGTGAACGTCACCGTGAAGCCGCGTGTCGGCGGCGCGCCGATTACGACGCCGGTGACGCTTACGAGCTGCGATGCGAGCGGAGCATGTCTCGCGAGCGTATCGTTCGATCTGGCGGCCGGCGCGTACTTCGTCGAGGCGCGCGCGACATTCCAAACGCCATGAGGCTGCGGGAGATGGTGCGCGCGGTCGGTCTGTCGTTGTTCGTCGCATGCGTGGTTGGAGCCGGCGCTGGCCGGCTGCACGCTGACGATCGACGCCCGCTGCCGGCATTCACCCTGTTGTCGCCGGTGGGCGGTGTCGTGCCCAGCTCGCAGCTTGCTGCCGCCGCGCGCCCGCTGCTCGTCTTCGTCACGCCGGATTGCAGGCCGTGCGATCGGCTGATTGCGGCGCTGATCGAGTGGCAGACCACGCTGCCGGCGAATCGGCTGGTGATCGTCATCGGCGCGGCAGCGGATCGCGCGCGAACATACGCGGACCAGCGGGGGCTCGGCGACGCTGCGGGCATCGGCTGGTATGCCGACCCACAGCAGGCTGGCGCGTCGGCGCTCGGTGTGGCGCGCGCCCCGGCGCTCGTCGCGGTCGACAGCGGACGCGTCGAATGGATTATATCGGGCGTGCTGAACGAACCGAGCGCGCTCGAGTCGATCGTCAGGAGCTGGATGAATCGGTGACGCGCTACTGGCTCTTGTCCGTCACTCTCAGGTAAGCGGCCCTCGCAGCGGCAAGGTCCTTCTCGATCCCCTCCAGAATCTGTGATGAAGCGTCGGTCGGCCGGTATTCGGCGCCGCCGGCGACATCTCCGGCTCCGAGGCCAACGACGCCGTTGAACCAGACAAGGTTCATGTACACCTTGTATTGCTCCTGGTAGTACTTGTCGTCGCTCTGCATGTCTGACTTCGTGATGAGCATCAGCTCGACGTCGAGGAGCCTCTTGTCGCGATCCTGCAGCGTCTTCAGCTGCGCGGCGTTGCCCTTGGCCGCGTCCATCTGCGCTTCGAGCCGCTTTCGCATCACCTCGAGCTCGTTCACCATGTCGGCCGCTTCGTTTTGATCGTTGCGGACTTTCAGCTGCATCTTCGTCGACGCCACGAGATCGGCATCGGTCGACGGTATCGCCGGATCGCGGACGACCTCGAACGGCTGCGTCACGGCTTTCCCGTCGAGCGTCATCCGCACCGTGTACTTGCCAGGCGCGGCGATTGGCGCTGCCGACTGCGCGCTCTCGATGCCCCAGTGGAGGATCGGTCGCGTGTCCTTGCCGCGAAACCGGGTGTCTTCCCAGATGTGCGGGTTGTCTGGCGGCAGAGTACGGAGAACGACCGTGTGCGGCCGCTCGTACCGTAGATCCCAGAACGCGCGATTCAGCCCCGCGTGGCTCTCGATCTCCTCGTGGCGAATCACCTGACCGCCTGAGTCGAGGATATCCATTACCGTCGGCGCCGAAGGAGCCGAGCCGAGCGAGTACGTGAATTCCGCGCGGCCGTCCCTCGCCAGGCGAAAGCCGGTGGTCGGCGGGTACAACGCCGTCGTCGCGGTCGGCGTCGGCTGACCCGTCTGCTCGAGCAGCGTGATGTTCGGCATGATGAACAGGCCGCGGCCGTACGTCGAGACGACGAGATCGTGCGTGCGTTTCTCGACGACGATCCAGGTGGCCGGCGCAGGCGGCAGGCCATTCTGCAGCGGCATCCAATGCCCGCCATCGTCCATCGAATAGAAGAGTGCGTGGCCGGTACCGGCGAACAGCATCCCGCGCTTGTTCGGATTCTCAGTGACCGCCTTCACGTAAGAGAGCGGATGACCTTTCGGCAGGCTGTCGCTGATCTTCGTCCACGTCTGGCCGAAGTCGGTCGTCTTGTAGATGAACGGGTCGCGGTTGTCGACGAGGTGGAAATCAACGGCAACGTACGCCGTCGCCGGATCGAAGTTCGACGGTTCGATCTTGCTGACGGTGCCCCATGCCGGCAGACCGGCGACATTCTTCGTGACGTCGTTCCACTTGCCGCCGCCGTCGCGCGTGTACCAGATCTTGCCGTCGTTGGTTCCCGCCCAGATGAGACCCTTCTGGATGGGCGACGGCGCAATCGCAAAGACAACTTCGCCGTAGAACTGCCCGAGGTTGTCGGGAATGATCCCGCCTGACGACACGATGCGCGACGGATCCTGGGTCGACAGGTCAGGGCTGATCACTTTCCAGGTCTGGCCGCCGTCGGAGGTCGCGAAGATCACCTGGCATCCGTAATACACAGTGTTGTGATCGAACGGATCGGTCGCGAGCGGCGGCGTCCAGTGGCAGCGATACTTCAGCTTGGTCGGTTCGGAATCGAGCGTGTGCATCCACGGGCTGACCGACCGCGCGCGCTTGGTCTTCGCGTCGTACCGCGTGACTTCGTTGCCGTAGCAGCTGGCCCAGACGATGTCCGGGTCGCTGAGTCTGGCAGCGTGAAGCCCGATTCGCAGCCGCCGATGTTGTGCTCCCACGGGACATACTGCGCCGCGCCGCGGCCGAACCCGCCGCCGCCACCGCCGCGGCCGCCGCGTCCGCCAGCAGGCGGCGTTGCAGTGCCCGTGATTGCCGGCGCATTTCCTGGACCGTTTTCAGGCCGCTCCACCATGTCGCTGCGGCCGCGCATCGTGGAGTTGTCCTGCCGGTTACTGTAGATCCAGTAGGGAACCTGCTGGTCGACCGCGACGTGATAGCTCTGCGAGATCGGCAGCGAGATCTGCGTGAAGGTGCGGCCGTGATCCGTCGTGATGCCCATCCCGCCGTCGCCGGTCTCGACCCAGTGGTCGGCGTTCTTCGCATCCATCCAGATGTCGTGACAGTCGCCGCAGCCGCGATCCTGCTGGAACGTGACGCCGCCGTCGGTCGATCGATGAAAGCTGCTGCTCGCAATCAGCACTTCGTCCGCATTCTTCGGGTTCACGTCGACGCGGATGTAATAGCCGGCGCGCCCGATCAGTCGACGATCGTAGCTGACGGCCTTCCACGATGCGCCGGCGTCTTCCGAACGCCACAGCGATCCTTGGTTGGCCGTTTGAATCAGCGCGTACATCCGCTGGGGATTGCTCGGCGCGATGGCGACGTCAATCTTTCCGACGCGGCGACCTCGGCAGGCCGTTCTCGAGCTTTTTCCACGTGGAGCCGCCGTCGGTCGATTTGTAAACGGCACTCCCGGGGCCGCCGCTCCACTCGGCCCACGTGTGCATTTCGACCTGCCACATGCCGGCCAGGAGCACGTCCGGGTTGGACGGATCCATCGTCAGGCCCGAGCAGCCGGTGTTCGGATCCGCGAAGAGCACCCGCGTCCACGTTTTCCCGCCGTCTGTCGTGCGATAAACGCCGCGCTCCTGCTGAGGACCGGTGGTGCGTCCGAGCGCGCACGCGAAAACGATGTTCGCGTTCGTCGGGTGGACGATGATTTTGCCGATGCGCCCTGTTTCGTCGAGACCAGCGTGCGACCACGCCGCGCCGGCGTCGGTCGACTTGTAGATGCCGTCGCCCATGACGTCGCTGTCGCGAATCGCCCACGCCTCGCCGGTGCCCGCCCACACGATATTCGGATCTGAGGGCGCGACGGCCAGCGCGCCGATTGCGGCGACACCGATTGAATCCGACACCGGCACGAACGTCTTCGCGCCGTCGGTCGATTTCCAGACGCCGCCCGATGCGGCGCCCGCGTAGTAAGTATTCGTGTCCCCGGACACGCCCGCGACCGACGCAATGCGCCCCCCGCTTGCCGGTCCCATGAACTTGAACCGAAGCGGATCGGGCGCTTGGCTGCGTTGCACGGCCGGAGGCGCTTCGCCACGCTGCGCATATGGGGCGGCGCCGAAGAGTAAGGCGATGCCGGCGGCGAAGTAAAAGTGTGTTTTGTTCACGGCCAGATTCTACGACGAATCGCAGGACTAAAGTCCTGCGCCACTTTCGGCATGGGATGCTGCGCCACTTTCCGCATGGGATGCAGGACTAAAGTCCTGCGCTACATCCGCGTAGCGCAGTCCGTTCGGGTGTAGCGCAGGTCTTTAGACCTGCCGGGTTCAGAAGCTGAAGAAGAAGAGCAGATCGATGCCGGCGCGCTCGATGCGGCGGAACGGAGACCGTGCCTCGAGCGACTGCGCGTCCGAAAACGTCGCGCGCAGGCGCAAGATGCGCGAGAGGTAGTACTCGATCGTCGCCTCGTCGTAGGGCTCCGAGCCGAACTGCCGGCTGAAACGCGCCACCAGACCCGGCGCGATCTCCTCTCCGACGGTGATCTTCGGGGCGACGCCGAGATCGCCGGCCGGTTCGACCTCGAGCGTATCGATGCCGATCTCGTTCTGCAGCGCGGTGACGATCGGCGTCGCGATGAAACCCGCCGCAAGCGCGCCGGCGCGGACCGCGAGCTCCTGCTGCTGCGCGACCGACAGCTCGTTGGGCGCCGTATTGAAGACAATCAGCGACAAGATGTCGGACGAATCGAGCGGCGGCGTACTGCTCAAGTGCAGCTCTGGCTGGCGCAGCGGCCCGTTGATCGTCACGCGCGCGTTGACGCCGGAAATCACGCGCGTAACGCTGACGTCGATTTCGGGGTTGAGGTCGCCGCGAAAATTGATCGAACTTGCCTCGTCGACGTCGAACCGCCGCCCCTGGAATCCATACGTGCCGCTCACCGAATCGAACGAGCCGGTGACCGACAGCGGAGCGGCCGGATCCTTGTACAGATAGAGGTCTCCAGCCACACGCAGGTTGATGTTGCCGAGTCCGATGGGCGTACCCGGCGACACCTGCACGTTTTCGCCCGACAGCTTGAGCGTGTTCGGCACGTGCAGCGCGAGGTCGAGCCCGAGCCGACCCCAGGGATTGAGCGCCGCAATGGGATCGATATCCTCGGTCGAAACCTCCTCGGTCGAGTACGGCTGAAAGAGCGCGCGCTCCAGGATGCGATCGACGTGCACGTCGCCGTTCCGAATCGTCACGTCCCCGCTGACGCGCGCTGATTCGAGACGGCCGCCCAGATGCAAACCGGCGTCGACTTCAACGCGGCCGTACTCGTTGTGGATCACTTCGAAGTCGCGGCCAGTTGCATCGATCTGCAGGTTGCCGACCTGCAACTCGTGCGTTGCGACGCTGCCGTTCACGTCCAGCGGATGTCCGTTCGCATCCTCGACGTGCAGATGGTCCACGGTGATGCGATCGCGCGCGAAGCGGAAGACGGCGTGCGCATTCTTGTATGTCGAGCCCGTGGCGGTCGTCAGAAATCCCGCATCGGACACTTCGACGAGGCCGTCGAAATGCGGATCGCGGCTCGTGCCGATGGCCTTCACATCGAGCCTCAACGTGCCACGCACTTTGGTGACGACATCCGTCAGCCCCTCCACCAGCGCCAGATTGATCGGACTCGAGAGCACCGCTACCTCGATCGGCTGCTCGGGAAGATTTGCGTCGAAGAGCGACCTCGGCACCGTGCCTTTCGCCGTCAGCCAGACGCCGGGCGCCTCGTCCACCCGAAAGTCGATCGCGAAGCTGCCACTTGAATAGTCGACGTGCCCGGCGAGCTTTTGATAGCTGACGCGTCTTACGCGTCCGTTGACGATCGTCACGTCGCCGGAGACTGTTGGCCGCTCGCGCGTGCCGCGGATCGTGGCGTTCAGGTCGAGCACGCCGGCGTATCGCGCGGGCCGCTCGAACGCGCCTTCGAGCGTCTCGAGAAAGATGTGCGAGGCCGTTACGTGGAGCGCGCCGGCGCCGTCCTGACGCCAGTCGCCGCCGATCTCGATCCGTTGATCGGCCGCTGCGCCGGTGGTGAACGCCATCCGATCGACCGCGATCGCCTCGTCGCTCCATCGAATCATCGGAGCCGTCGTCGCAAGCCGCCACGGAGAGCGCCCGAACGTCACGGTCAACTCCTGAACCTGCGCGTTCCGCCGGACGGTATCCAGGAGCACGGCGCCTTGCAGAGTCGTTTGTCGCAGCTGGTTCGATGCGAGCCGCAGATCGAAGCCGAATCTGTCGCCCGATTTCGTGACCGTTCCGTGCGCCTGCTCGATCGATTGTCCCGCGATGTTCAGAAACGACGCGTCGGCATCGATCCGCGCCTGCGCGTTGGCCGCGGAGCCGCCTGGAATCGTGAGGTCGTACTTTCCCGCCGCGTTCAGCGCGCTTACACCGGAGGCGCTCACTTGAGTGAGCGTCGCATCGCCCGTCAGACGAAGCGCGCTGTACGGTCCAGTGAGATGGCCCGCCGTGGCGACTACACCCGAGGCGCTGCCGCCCGTCTGTGGACGCAGCTGCGCGAGATCTGCTCGCGAGATGTCGTAGTCGAACGCCGACGCGACGCCGTCGACGAATGCGATCGTCCCCGAGCCGTGGCCGGCGAGCGCTGGGCCGGACACTTCGAAGCGCGTGAAGCGGCCGATGCCTTCGGCAAGCTTTCCCTCTATCTGCGCATCGTCAATCTGCGCGTTGTGGATTACGGAATGTTGAAGTGCAACCGACCCGTCGATGTCGTAGTCCGTCAGGCCAACGGTCCGATTCAGGAGGTCGCGGACCGACGTGCGAACGTTGGCGCTGCCGCTGAGCCTCCCTTCAACGCGGGAATCACCAAACACCACGGCGGGATTGATGCGATCGAATCGGCCGTCGAATGACGTGCGTATCGACCCGTTCTCGAGCGCGAGCGCCACGTCGGCGTCGTTCAGCGATCCGCCGAAGAGCACCGCGTGGGCGATCCGCCCTCCGCCGGTGAGCGTGAGCGACTCGCGGTCGGATCCGGCGCCATCCACACGAAAATGGCCCGATATGGTTCCGGCGTACCGAGGGTCCTGCATCCAGGCCACGTCGAGACCTGCGCCAAAGTGATTGAGATCGAGCTCGCTGATGTCCCCCTCACCGCCGTAGCGGATCGGCGTGGCCGACGTATCGATCGTGCCGACGGTGTTCGGACCTATTGCAGCGGCGAGAAACGTGGACGATGCGAAACGGGCGCGGCCGGCGATGAACGGCTCGGAAAAGCGGCCGTTGACGTCGTAGTCGAACGTCAACCGGCTCTCGACGTGCGGCACCGGCACCGGCTTCGGCAGTTGCCGCAGGTCGATGTTTTTGATCGTGCCGACGAAATGAAAAGGGAATGGCTCGTCGAGGCCGATCGTGCTGCCTGCCGTCGCCGACACGCCGGCGCCGTACGCAACCGCGGTCGCTTCAGCAATCCGCACTTCGGTGGCCGTGAGCAGCCCATGAGCGCGCATGCGATCGGCGGCATAGGCCATGAACGACACGTGTGGGCCGTCGAACTCGTACGTGCCTCGCGGAAAGTGGTGCCCAAGGTCGAGATCGAGATTGAACGCAACATGGCCGGTGATGTCCGACGGGCGGTCGGCGCGATTCAACCATCGGGCGAGATCGAGTTTGCCGATGTCGACAGCGCCGCTTCCGTGCCAGCCGGGCACCGATGTATCGAGGACGAGCGAGCCGGCGACAGAACCACCCGTGCCGGTCAACCGCAGTTCCGTCTGCAGGCGGTTCACCGGGCCGGTCAGATGTGTGCTGAACGCCGCGTCGATGGCAATGTTCTTCAGTCCGCGGATGATGCCCGACCATTCTTGAAAGGCGAACCGATCCGCCTTCACCATGAGGTTGAGCCGTGTGGGATCGACATCGCGCTCGATGTCGCCGGTGAGCGAAAAGGCGCTTCGAGGGGTCTGCACGGCAAAGTGATCGAACCGCCAACCGGAGGGGCCGTTGCCGAGCACGCCGGAGAGTTTCGACATCGTGAGATCGGGCGCGCGGCCGATCCACGACGCGTTCGCGAAGGTTAGCGTCCAATGCACCGGCTGGTATTCGAAGGCGAACGAGGTGTTCAGCGATTCGAAATCTGTCGGCACGTGCGCGGCGCCGAATTCGAGCGGGCTGCCGAGCACGACGCGTCCGTCGACGATTTCAATCGAGAGGATACTGAATCGGACGGCCGGGGCCGGTCGCCCTCTCCTGCCGCGCCTCGCGCTTGACCAGCGCAGCGATGTTCCAGCGGCCGTCCGCCTCTTTTGCGATCGCGAACGAAGGCCTGACCAGCCGGATCCGCCGAATCACCGTACCGTTCTGCCAGAGCTCGCGCAGGCTGTAGGTCAGCGAGACCTGCTCGATCGTGATGATCGGCTCGTTGTTTCGCGAGAGCCGGATGTCGCCGAGCTGAAGGCCGCGAAAAATCGACCCTTCGAGACGGCCGATCTCGAGCGTGGCCGTCAGGTACTCATTCGCTTGTCTGACGATCAGTTCGCGGATGCGATTCTTTGCCCAGCCGGTTTCGACGACGACGATGGCGACGCCGACGACGACGAGCACGGTCGCGAGGACGTAAACGATCGCCCTTCCGAAGCCCCGAGCGATCGATCCGAGTCGCACGCGTCGCACTGATTACAGCGTATCAACCCGCGTGCCCGATGAGCCGCGTCGTTTGGGTGCGGCCACGGATGGGGTCGGGCGGTGTTATCCGCGATTCAAGCAGTAGGTTCTGACGATATCCAGCAGGCGATCGAAGTCGAGCGGTTTCTTGAGGAAGGCGTCGGCACTGAGGTCTACCGCGCGGGCTTTATCGAGAGCCGACAGCACGACGACAGGCACTTCGGCGATGGCGGGATCCCGCTGCTGTTCGCGGCGAAACTCCCAGCCGTCCATCACCGGCATCATGAGGTCGAGCAGGATGAGTTTCGGCGTCGCGTGATCCCGCAGGTAATCGAGTGCCTGCTGTCCGTTGGCCACCGTCGTCGCCCCGAAGCCCTCGATCGAGAGCAGCTGCGCCATCATGTCGCGCAAATCGGCATCATCCTCGACAATGAGTACTGGGCAGGCATGAGACGGCATGTAGGAAAATTGTATGAAACGGCGCTCGAAACCGTGTAAGCTCGGCCGCAACTGAGTCATTCGCGCGGCCGATGTCCGTGCCGATTATAGATTAGCGCCCTGGAACTGCTTGCCCCTTTCTGCGTCCGCTGACGGCGACGCCCGCGATCACGACCGGTTGGCCGAGCACGCCGGCCGCCCACCAATGAGCCACGCGCGGTCACATTCGTTTCGCGTCTGGACTTTCGCGGCGCTGCTGATCTTCGTCGTGCTGTTCTGGCGGCTCGGCGAGCCGACGCTGTGGGATCCGGACGAAGCGCACTATGCCGAGACCTCGCGAGAGATGCTCGCGAGCGGCGACTGGCTGGCGCCGACTTACAACGGCCAGCCATTTTTCGATAAGCCATTTCTGTTTCACGTGTTTCAGGCGACGGCCATGCGGCTCGCCGGGCCTCATGAGCTGGCAGCCCGAATCGTCCCCGCCTTTGCGGCGCTCGCCCTGATCGCGACCACAGCGTGGCTCGGGTTCGCCCTTGCGTCGGTTGACGTGGGGAGCGTAGCCGGGCTGATTCTCGCGACGAGTCCCGGCGTCTTCGCGCTTGCGCGCTACGCGATCCTCGACAGCGTCTTTACGGCGTTTGAATTCGGCGGCGTCGCGCTGCTCGCGGTCGCTGCTCTGCGCGGCCGAAGCCGGCTCCAGTATCCCGGGTACGTGCTCATCGCCCTCGCAACGCTCACCAAGGGCCCGCTCGCGATTGTGATGTGCGGTCTCACGTTTCTAATTGCGACCGTTGTTTCTGCGGATGCGAGGAAGCGGCTCCTGGGGCTTCGATGGCGAACCGGTCTCCTCCTGGTCGTCGTGCTGGCGGCCCCATGGTTCATCTATATGTACGAGCGGTTCGGCCGCGCGTTCCTCGACGGATATCTCCTCGACGAGAACGTCCGGCTGTTCGCCGCCTCGCGCTTCGGGAATCAGCCCGGGCCATGGTTTTACTTTCAAGTGCTGGCCGCTGGTCTGCTGCCATGGACCGGGTTGCTGATCGGACGGCTGATCGACGACGCGCGAGCGGTTTGGCGCGGTGAGCGGCTCGATACGCTCGAGGTGCTGCTGTGGACGTGGACGCTCGCAGTCGTCGGCTTCTTCACACTGTCCACGTTCAAGCTCGATCACTACATTTTTCCCGCGGCACCCGCACTTTGCCTCTTGTGCTCCCGGGCGTGGAGTGACGTCCGCACGAGCGGACTCCATCCGCGCAACGCCGGCGCGCGGATCGGTTTACACCTGATCGGACCGCTCCTCGTCGTCCTCGGTCTCGGTGCCGGATTATTTCTGGTCGCACGGCTGGAACTGCCGCGCGCCGCCCTGGTAGTCCCGATCGCGGTAACTGTCGCCGGCGCTGCGCTGACCGCGATCGTCAACCTTCGCGGCGCGAAGCCGCCGCGTGTGCCGCGGATCGCCCTGGGCGCCATGCTGGTGACCTACATCGGCATCATCGTGTACGTGATCCCGGCGCTCGAGAGCCGCAAGGTCGTGCCCGAGTTGGCCGCGTGGGTTGCGTCCCAGGCATCGGCTTCCGACCGGGTCGCCGTGTATCGATTGAACCGGTGGACGAACGTCTTCCGGTTTTACGTCGACCGTCCCACAGTCCACCTCGAATCGCCCGAGCAGGCGCGCCAGTTCTTCGCGGCGCCTTCGCCGTTCTACTGCGCGATGCTGGAACGTACATATGAAGAGTTCGCCGCTGCAGGCGTCCCGCTGAGAATCGTCCGGGAACGGGACGGCATGTGGGCGACTTCGGGCCGCGCGCTCTGGCGCCGCCGCATCCCCCCGACCCGCTTCGTCATCGTCGCCCGCGCGCAATAACTGCTGATAGAATTAGCAATTCTCTGGAGTAATGCAATGACACGCCGTTACAAGTTTCTCTTGGCTTCGGTCCTCGTTCCGGTAGCGGTAGTCGGCGCGCTCGCGATCGACTCGGCGGTCGTCACGGCTCAGCGGCGCGGAGGCCCGGGTCAGGCGACGGATGCGGGACCCTTCGGTCCGCTCCGCTGGCGCAGCGTCGGTCCAGAGCGCGGAGGGCGCTCGCTGGCCGTTGCCGGCAGCACCGCGCGAATCAACGAGTACTATTTCGGCGCGACGGGCGGCGGGTTGTGGAAGACCAACGACGGTGGGGTCACGTGGCGACCCGTCACTGACGGTCAAATTACGAGCTCGTCTGTCGGCGCGGTTGCTGTCGCGCCATCCAATCCCGATATCGTCTACATCGGCACCGGCGAAGCGGACATCCGCGGCAATATCATTCAAGGCGACGGCGCCTACAAATCGACTGACGCCGGCAAGACGTGGACGAAGATCGGCCTGGTCGACACGCAGAACATTTCGAAGATCCGCGTTCACCCGACGAATCCCGACATCGTGTACGTCGCTGCCTTCGGCCATCACGCAGCGCCGAACGCCGAGCGCGGTGTCTTCCGCTCGAAGGACGGCGGGAAGACGTGGGAAAAAATTCTCTTCCATGACGACAAGACCGGCGCGATCGAGCTGATCATCGATCCGAATAATCCCAACGTTCTGTACGCCGCGTTGTGGGAGGCGTTCCGAAACGCTCACATGATGTCGAGCGGTGGCCCGGGCAGCGGCATCTACAAGTCGACCGACGGCGGCGATCACTGGACGGATATCTCGCGCAATCCTGGATTGCCGAAGGGTGTGCTCGGAAAGATCGGTATATCCGTCTCGGGCGCCGATTCGAACCGCGTCTACACCCAGATCGAAGCGGACGAAGGCGGTTTCTTCATGTCGGACGACGCTGGCGCCACGTGGAAGCTCGTCACGCAGAACCGCAACCTCCGCCAGCGGGCCTTCTATTACACGCACGTGTTCGCGGATCCAAAAAATAAGGATCTCGTCTACGAGCTCAACGTCGGCTTCATGAAGTCGGTCGACGCGGGCAAGACGTGGACGCAGCTGCGGCCGCCGCACGGCGACAACCACGACATGTGGATCGACCCATCGAATCCGCAGCGGATGATCGAAGGGAACGACGGCAGCGCGAACGTGTCGGTGAACGGCGGCGAAACGTGGACAGACCAGGACGTGCCGACCGCGCAGTTCTATCACGTCATCACGACGACGGACGTGCCGTATCACGTGTGCGGCGCCCAGCAGGACAACAGCACGGCGTGTGTCTCGAGCCAGGCCGCCGACGGGTTCGGCGGCGGAGGCGGCGGCGCCAATCGCGTGTTCTACTCAGTCGGCGGCGGCGAGAGCGGGTACATCGCCGTCGATCCCCGGAACCCGGACATCTTCTTCGCTGGAAGCTACGGCGGACTGATTACCAGGTTCAACCGAAAAACCGGTCAGCTTCGCGCGGTCGATCCGTTTCCCGACAACCCGATGGGCTACGCGTCGAAGGACATCACCGAGCGATTCCAGTGGACGTTCCCGATCGTGTACTCGCCGGTGGATCCGTCGGTCCTCTATGTCGGCTCGCAGCATGTCTGGAAAACAAATAATGACGGGCAGACGTGGACCCGGATCAGCCCCGATCTGAGCCGCCACGATCCGACGACGATGGGCGACTCGGGCGGACCGATCACGCGCGACGAAACCGGTGTGGAGACGTACGCCGTCGTGTTCTCGATCGCGCCCTCGCCGAAAGACGGCAATCTGAGTCTGGGCCGGATCCGACGACGGCTACGTGCAGGTCACGCGCGACGGCGGCAAGACGTGGAAGAACGTGACGCCGAAGGATATGCCCGATTTCGCGCGCATCAGCCTGATCGAAGCGTCGCCGTTCCGCCCGGGCACGGCGTACGTCGCCGCGAATCACTATCAGCACGACGACTTCAAGCCCTACGTGTACCGCACGGACGATTACGGGGAGACGTGGACGAAGATCGTGAACGGGATCGGTGAGCGCGATTTCGCACGCGCCATCCGCGAGGACACGAAGCGCGCGAAGGAGCTCTACCTCGGCACCGAGCACGGCATCTACATTTCGTTCGACGACGGCGCGAACTGGCAGTCGCTGAAGCAGAACCTGCCGGATACGCCGGTGCACGACATCAAGGTCGAGGAACGCGACCTCGTGATCGCGACGCACGGCCGCGCCTTTTATGTCATGGACGACATCGCGCCGCTGCGGCAGTGGGGCGTGCAGTCGACGAGCAACCTGCATTTGTTCAAGCCGAACGACGTGCTGCGCGGGCTGGATCGCGCGCTGGCGTTCGATTACTCGCTGAAACAGGCGGCGGAGAAGGTCTCGGTCGAACTGCTCGACTCGAAGGGCAAGCGTGATCCGCACCTTCACCAACACCGCCGCCGAGGCGAACGCCGTCAAGTCGCCGGCCGCCACACCGGCGCCGGACGACGGCGGGTTCAATCGGCCGCAGGAACCCAAACCGCCGGTGAGCGCCGGGCTGCATCGCATGAACTGGGATCTGCGCTATCCGGGTGCGGTCGATTTCCCGGGGATGATCATGTGGGCCGCCAGCACGCGCGGGCCGATCGCGCCGCCCGGGAGTTATCAGGTGCGCATCACCGCCGACGGCGACACGGAAACGCGAGCCGTTCGCGATCAAACGCGAACCGCACGTGCTTGGCCGACGTGAGCGACGCCGATCTGCAGAAGCAGTTCGATCTGGCGATGCAGATTCGAAACAAGACGACCGAGGCGAACGAGGCCGTGCTGCTGGTGCGCGGCATCAAGCCGCAGATCAAGGATCGCGCGAGCAAACTGGACGCAAAGGCGGGTCCGACGGCGAAGGCGCTCGACGATTTGGAAAAGTCGCTGAGCACGGTCGAAGGCGAGATCTATCAGGTGAAGCTGCAGAGCGGCCAGGATCCGCTCAACTACCCGATCAAGTTAAACAACAAGATCGCGGCGCTGCAGGGTGTGGTCGAGAGCGCCGACACGCAGCCGACCGATCAGAGCTACGAGGTGTTCAAGCTGCTGTCGGATCGGCTGACCACGCAGTTGTCGACGCTCGACTCCACCGTCAAGACGAAGCTGCCGAAAGTGAACCAGATGCTGCAGAAGCAGAAGCTGGCGCCGATCGAGGCGAAGCCGCTCGACCCGAAAGCGGATAAAGACAAGACCGAAGTCGGAGCCGCAATGAAGTCGTTCGGATCCGCCGTGGCGGTGCTCGTGCTTCTGCTGGGCGGCGTCGCGCTCGCGTACTCGCAGTGGTCGCATGCGATCGACGAAGGCGACGAGGCGCTCGCAGCCGGGCGCCTCGACGCAGCGCGTCGCGAGCTACGCGCGTGCCCAGGAAGCGGTTCGACAAGATTCCCGCGGCCAAGCAGCTGTTCGCCGCCGATTACGATCACGCGGTCGCCAACGAGCTGTCGGCGCGGTACCGCCTCGGCCGCTTCGACGAGGTGATCGAGCGCGCGGAGCACGCGCCCGAATCGGCCGTCGCCGCACTTCTGGACCGGCTGCGCGTTCTTCGAGAAGGCGACAGTCGAGGAGAAGCCCGACGCGCGTCTCGGCTGGCTGAGGCGCGCGGAGGACGAACTGCACAAGGCCGTCGAAGCCGCGCCCGACGACTGGGACACGAAGTACGACTTCGAGCTGACCACGCGGCTCGCCGCGGAACTGCGCAAGCAGCCGAAAACGCCGCCCAAGCAGCTGATGCAGCTGCTGCGCCCGCCGACTCCGGCCGGGCAAGCCCACGCAAGCGCGTCGGATAGCGCCAGCCGCATGCGCTTCCTCCGTCTCGACGTCGCTGAACTGGTGGGAGATGCTGCCCGTGCTCGTGGCGTGCTGGGCCGTGCACCAGCATCTACGTGCGGCGGCCTGCGCCGCCGCGCGGCGATCGCGCGCGCGCTTCGCGCGCGCTGTCGCGCCGCTCGACGTGGAAGCGTGAAGTCGGCGTCCTGCTCGCCGGCCTCATCGCCGCCGGCGCGCTCGTGTTCGCGCTGCTGCGTCCGCAGGCGCGTGCTGGCGCGAGCGCGTGCCGGAGCTCGAGCGCGCAGGATCTCATCATCATGCTCGATCGATCCGCGTCGATGCGCGCGCACGACGTCACGCCGTCGCGCTTCTCGCGCGCGACGCTCGAGATCCGCAATTTCCTCAAGCACAAGCCCGAAGGGCATCGATCGCGTCGGCCTCGTCGGCTTCGCCGACGCGCTCGCTGATCCTGTCGTACCTCACGACGCGACGTCGACACGGTCGCGTTCTATCTCGACTGGATCGACCGCGATCCGCAGACGCTTCTCGGCACCGACATCGGCGCCGCGCTCAAGAGCGCGATGGAGGTGGCGCAAGAAGGACGATCGCCGACGCGCAAGGTGTTTCGTGCTCGTGTCCGACGGCGAGGACTACGGCGAGGAGCTCGAACAGCCAGCTCGCCGTCTACCGCAGCGAGGGGCTACCACGTGCACTGCATCGGCATCGGTCGGACGACGAGCGGTCGTCGTGCCCGATGCTCGCAGCCGGACGGCCGCGAGACGCCGCTCCGCGACGAGCAGGGGCGCGTCGTGCAGACGAAGTTCTCCGAGGCGACGCTGCGGCAGATCGCGTCGATCACCGGCGGACAGCTACATCCGCTCGTCGACCGGCGGCGAGCTCGTCGCAGGCGCATCACGCGCGATCGTCAAAGGCGAGCGGCGCGTCCTCGGCTGGCGGACGACGACCGAGTATCGCGATCTCTATCCGGCGGGTCTGGCGGTCGCCGGCGGCCGCCGTCGCCGCCCTCTGGTTGCTCCTGTGACAACCACCGAGCTCCCGACCGACGAACGACCACGGCGGCCGGCGCGTCATCGCCGGCCTCGAACACGAAATCGGCAAGGTCATCGTCGGCCAGCACGTGCTGATCCGCCGGCTGCTGACGGGGCTCTTCGCCGCGATCCCCTTCGCGGCGTCGAAGGGCACGGCGCGCGCCGGCTGCGGCCACCTGCTGCTCGAAGGCGTGCCGGGCGTCGCCAAGACGCTGACGGCGACGACGCTCGCGCAGGCGATCTCGGCGAAGTTCCAGCGCATCCAGCTCACGCCCGACCTGCTGCCGGCCGACATCCTCGGCACGCGCATCTACGACGCGAAGACGGCGACGTTCCGCATCGAGCAGGGGCCGGTCTTCACGAACATCCTGCTCGCCGACGAGATCAACCGCGCGACGCCGAAGACGCAGAGCGCGCTGCTCGAGGCGATGCAGGAGCGGCAGGTCACGCTCGCCGACACGACGTTCCCGCTCGACGATCCGTTCTGGGTGCTCGCCACGCAGAACCCGGTCGAGCAGGAAGGCGTCTACACGCTGCCCGAGGCGCAGCTCGATCGCTTCTCGATGATGCTGCGCGTCGGCTACCCGAGCGCAGGCGAGGAAGTCGACATGCTGCACGTGCGCCTGTCGGAGACGACGATCGAGCGGCGCGTCTCGCCGGCCGACGTCGAACGTCCTGCGCGAGTTCATCCGCAGCACGCGTCTTCATCGACGACAAGATCTACGAGTACATCGTCCGGCTCGGCCGCGCGACGCGCGACGCCGGACGACGTCGGCCGCGGCCGATCTGAAGGAGCTGCTGCTGCTCGGCATGTCGCCGCGCTCGTATCAGCACCTGCTGGCGCTCGCGCGCGTCACCGCGTTCCTGCACGGCCGCACCTGCGTGCTGCCGGAGGACGTGAAGGAGATCTTCTGCGACACGACGCGCCATCGCATCGCGCGCACGGTGCGCGCGCAGGCGGAGAACGTCGACGCCGACGAGATCCTGAACGAGCTGCTGCGCGGCGGTGCCGATTCCATGATCCCCGAGCACGTGATGCACGAGCTCCGCTACATCGAGGTCTACACGGCGAAGAAGATCCGCAACCAGCGCGTCGGCGCCTACCAGAGCCCGCTGCGCGGCCCGGGCTTCGACTTCGACGAGCACCAGCCGTACCGGCCGGGCGACGACGTCCGGCGGATCGACTGGAACGTGACCGCGCGGCTGGACGCGCCGTTCGTCCGGCACACGCACGCCGAGCGCGAGCTGAACGTCGATGGTCGCGATGGACGTGTCGCGGTCGATGGACGCTCGGCACGTCGAGATATTCGAAGAAAGAGGCGATGACGTTCATCACCGGATCGCTCGTGTTCTCCGCGCTGTCGGATCAGATCAATACCGGCTTCCTCGCCTTCTCCGACCGCGTGCTGCTGTCGACGCCGCCGCGGCGCACGCGCGCGGCGGCCTGGTCGGTCGTTCAGGAGTGCTGGGACCTGCTGAGCGGACCGAAGGCGTCCGGATGGCGGCGCCCGGCGCGGTCGCTGATGCTGCCGGCGATCAAACATCTCGTGAAGACGCTCAAGCGGATGAGCGTCGTGTTCATCGTGTCGGACTTCATGACCGACGACGACGTGCTCGAGAGCCGCGAGCTGGCGATTCTCGCCGCGCGGCACGACGTGATCGCCGTCGTGCCCGAGGATCGGCCGGAGCGCGCGCTGCCCGGCGGGCAGCGGCTACATGCGCGTGCGCGACCTCGAGTCGGGCCGCGAGGTGGCAGTCGGGTTGAGCGATCGCGCGCGGCGCAGCTACGCCGAGGCCGCGCGCGAGCGGCGCGCCGCGCTGACGCGCGCCTTCTACCGCGTGCCGATGGACCACGTGTTCGTGCCGACCGATCAGAGCCCGGTCGAGCCGGTGTTGTCGCTGTTTGCGAGGAGGATGAAAGCGTGAAGCGCAGTCTTGTTGCTCTCGTTTGCACGGTTGCACTCGGCGGCGTTGTACATTCCGCCGCCTCGAGGCGGCCGTCGCGCCGCCCGCCGCGGCCGCGAAGAGCGCGCCAGCCGCGCCTGCTCCCGCGCCGCCGAAGACCCGCGACGTCGAGGTGAAGGCGTCGGTCGATCGCACCGCCGTGTGGGTCGGCGATCACGTGACCTACACGGTCGACGTCATCTGCAAGCCGGGCATCGACATCCTCGAGGACGACCTCTCGAAAGATCATCTGAAGCTCGAAGGGCTCGATGTTCTGTCGACCGAGACCACGCAGCAGGACACGTCCGACGGCGGACGGCTGCACCGGTTCCGCTACGTGCTGACGACGTATCACGTGGACGCGCCGGCGCTGAAGATCGCACCGATGTCGGTTCGCTATTTCACGCGCCGGCCGGGCCAGCGTGTGCAGGACGCGACGCCGGCCGGCGATGTCGCGGTGCCGGGCGTGACGCTCGCGTTCCGCAGCATGCTGCCGGACGCTCAGGAGACGTACGGTCTGCGCGATGCGCGCACGACGCAGCCGCGCTCGCGTCTGCTCGCGCACGCGCAGGCGAATCGGCTCGGCGCTGGTCATCGTCTCGATGGCGCCGGCGCTCTTCTGGATTGCCGCGCTCGTGCAGAACCGCCGCCGCGTCGTCCGGCGCTCGCAAGCGCGAGGTGCGCGAACAGGAGCGCGCGTCGCTCGAGGCCGCGCGCGCGCTCGATCTCAGCACGCGCTGAAGGACGCCGGGACGCTTACGGACAGATGAACACGATCGTCCGCGAGCACCTTCGCGACGCGTGCGGCGTGCCGGGCCTGGCGCTGACGCCGGCCGAAATCGAACCGGCGCTCGGGCGGACCAGGTCGCGCGTGCCGGCGGATCAGGTCGCCGCGCTGCTGCTCGAGTGCGATCGCGCGCGCTACGCACCGGCCGACGCGCTGCCCAAACGCCGATGCGTGCCGCGACGCGCTCGACCGCACAGAGCAGATTCTCGCCCTCAGGTAAGCGATGCGGTTTCTCGAGCCGGAGCTCGGATGGTGGCTGCTCGCGGCAATCGTGGCCGCCCTGTTCGTGCGGCTCTGGGTGCGTCGCCGCCGGTTTGCCGCAACGACAACCGTACGCTGGCTGAACGCGCGGACCTACCGCGCGTCGCGCGCTCCGACGACTGCCGCTGGCGCTCTTGCTCGCCGCGCTCGCCCTCATCTGCGTCGCTCTGATGGAGCCCGTGCTGCCGTACTCGGAAGGCGAGGTCCGTTCGCGCGGACTCGACGTCGTGATGGTGCTCGATCTGTCGTCGAGCATGCAGGAAGAGATGGAGCCGCCGTCGATGGAGGCGCTCGCGAAGAATATCCATCGAAAAGTGGGGAAGACACGCCTCGAGGCGACCAAGGACGCGATGCGCGCCTTCGTCCGCGCGCGCCGCGACGATCGCATCGGCATCGTCGTGTTTTCGGACAACGCGTACGTCGTGAGCCCGCTGACCTTCGACCACGACTACCTGCTGCACTACATCGACATGGTCGACGAGCAGATACTGCAGGGCGAAGGGCAGACGGCGATCGGCGACGGCCTGGCGCTCGCGAACTACCTGCTCGCGCGGCAGTCGAATGGCACTGCGGGGCATCAGGTGATCGTGCTGTTCACCGACGGCGAGAACAATCGCGGCCGCGATCCGCTCGAATCGCTCGCCGATTCGCCGGCGGGCGAACATCCGCGTGCACTTCATCGGCGTCGCGCTCGAGCAGCAGCTCCGACAGAAGCCGGACGTCCGCGCGCTGCTGCTCACGATCGTGCGCGACGGCGGCCGCTATTTCAACGCCAACTCCGCCGCGCGATCTGATCGCCGCGTCGCGCGCGATCGACTCGATCGAGAAGGGCTTTCTCGTGAACAAGGTGATGGTCCGCGACGCGCCGGTGTACCAGTGGTTCGCGCTGCCGGCGCTCCTCTGCCTCGTCGGCGCGATTGGCGTGCGGGCCGTTCCGTTTTTCGCCGATGTGACGTGAGCGCCTGCGAGATTCTCGATCCCCGTCGCGCGAGGCTTTAGCCGAGCGCCAGCCTTCGGCGCGAACGGCTACGCTCGGCTGAAGCCTCGCGCTCCGAACGGTTCTATCTCGCGGCACAGTGTAGTACGGAGGTTAGACTTACAGTCGTATGCAAGTCTGTCCGACCGACGTGGTCCTCGCCCCCGCCGAGCGCATTTGGCACCTGCTGACGGACCCGCGCAAGCTGGCGCAATGGACCGGGACCAAGCTGGTCGAAGGCCCCGCGCGCCCGATGAGCGTGGGTGATCATCTCGCCCTTGGATTCGGCGTGTTGCGCATCACTTTCGACGTGCTCGACATGCGTCCGCCGCGGGAGCTCACGCTCGAATCTCGGCTGCCCTTTGGCGTCACGAACCACGAACAGATTCAGATCACGCCGATCGACGCGCATTCGAGCCGCGTGACATACAACTGACACTTCACCTTCCCGCCAGGCTGGCGGGGACAGCTCGTCGAGAAAATCCTCGGACGGCGGTTCGTCACCGGACCGGCGCGCTCGCTGAGGCGATTGAAACGCGCCGCCGAGCAGGACCCGATTCTGGCCTAGCTGACTGATTTTGCACTACGGGGTGCTACGCTCGGCTGAAGCCTCGCGCTACGAACGGTTCTATCTCGCGAGATGGAACGGGACGCTGGTGACGACGGTGTTCGGCCGGAAGAGCAGCGCGCCTTTGATGAGCAGCGCGCTCTGGTTGTGGAGCAGGTGCTGCCACCAGCGCGCCGGCACGAATTCCGGCAGAATGACGGTGACGTAGTCGTCCGGCCGCTCGGTTCTCGACGCTGCTCGATGTACTCGAGCAGCGGCTCCATCACCGACCGGTACGGCGACGGCAGCACGACGAGCTTGCACGCTCCCGCCCCACGTCTCCCAGTCCTTCTCGATCTGCGTCGGTGCCCGCGGGATCGACGTCCACGTAGACCGCGCGCACATCGTCCGACAGCGTTTCCGCGTAGCGCAGCGCCTCGACGACCGCGCGCTGGATGCCGCCGATCGGGACGATCACGGTGTTGTGCGACGCGCGCGCTGCGGCGCGTAGCCGCGCAGCGTCAGCTGCGACGCGACGTGGTCGTAGTGGCGCCGCGTCGCCTTGAACAGCGCCACGATCATCGGGATCAGCAGGAGGACGATCCACGCGCCTTCGAGCGTCTTCGTGACCGCGACGATGACCAGGACGACGCCGGTGACGACCGCGCCGAAGCCGTTGATGAGCGGCGCTGGTCTGCCAGCCCGGCTCCTCGCGTCCGCCGCCAGTGGATCACCATGCCGGCCTGCGACAGCGTGAACGAGACGAAGACGCCGATCATGTAGAGCGGCAGCAGCGACTGCGTGTCGCCGCGGAAGGCGACGATCAGGACCGCGGCGAACAGCCGACAGCACGACGATGCCGTTCGAGAACGCGAGCCGGTCGCCCTGGTTCATGAACTGCCGCGGCAGGTAGCGATCGCGCGCGACGATCGACGCGAGCCGCGGGAAGTCGGCGTACGCGGTGTTCGCCGCGAGCACGAGGATCAGCATCGTCGCGGCCTGGACGCAGGTAGTAGAGGACGTGTCGGCCGCCGAAGATCGCGCGGCCGAGCTGCGAGACGCCCGTCTCGGCGTCCGTCGGCATCACGCTGGTACGCGTGCGCCAGGAACGTGATGCCGACGAACATCGTGATCGCGAGCACCGCCATCGCGACCAGCGTCGCCGACGCGTTCTTCGCTTCCGGCGGCCGGAACGCCGGCACGCCGTTCGAGACCGCCTCGACGCCGGTCATCGCCGTGCAGCCGTTGGCGAACGCGGTCAGCAGGAGAAACGTCGTCAGCGGCTGCGTGCGCCGGCGTCCGGCGGCAGCGGCACGGTCGACCGGCACGATGCCGCCGGTGACGTAGCGGTAGAGCGCCGGCGACGATCAGCACGAAGATGCTGAACGACGAAGAAATAGGTCGGCACCGCGAAGATGCTGTCCCGACTCGCGGATGCCGCGCAGGTTGCCGACCATCAGGATCGCGAGAAACGCCGAGGCACAGCTCGACGCGGTACGACGTCGAGCGCGCGGAAACGCCGACGTGATCGCGAGCACGCCGGCCGCGATGCTGACCGACGACGGTCAGCGTGTAGTCGACCAGCAGCGACGCCGCGGCGATCAGCCCGGCGTTCGCGCCGATGTTCTCCTTCGCGACGATGTAGGCGCCGCCGCCGGTCGGATAGGCGTGGATCGTCTGGCGGTAGGAGAAGGCGACGATCGCGAGCAGCGTCGCGATGACGAGGCTGATCGGGATCGCGTAGCCGAGCGCCGCGACGCCGGCGACGACGAGCGTGACGAGGATGAACTCGGTCGCGTAGGCGACCGACGACAGCGCGTCGGAGGAGAGCACCGCCAGGCCCGTGACGCGCGACAGCCGCTCGTGATGCGCGAGGCTCGACGGAATGGGTTTGCCGAGGAGGAGACGCTTGAGCGTCGGAGTCGATGGATTCGTCAGCCACGCCAGCCGTTCGGTCTCGTCCAAAATCACGCATGCTATCATACGCGCTTCTGCATGCGCGTCGCGCGACGCTACACGATCAGCGGGCGCGTTCAAGGCGTCGGCTTCCGGTTTTTCACCGAAGACGCAGCGCGCCGCGAAGGCCTGCACGGCTGGGTGCGGAATCTCGCCGACGGCCGCGTGGAGATCGTGGCCGAAGGCGACGCCGAAGCGGTCGAACGGTTCGAGCGCCACGTTCGGCACGGGCCGCCCGGCGCACGCGTCGAGCACGTCGAGGTCGATCGACATCGCGCCCGATCGGCAACGCGACCGGCTTCTCAGTCAAATAGCTGCATAAGACATATGGACGACCTCAAATCGAAGATTCGCCACGTTCCCGATTTTCCGAAGGCCGGGATTCTTTTCTACGACATCACGACGCTGCTGCAGGAGCCGGCCGGTTTCCGCGCCGCGATCGACCGCCTTGCGCTGCCGTTTCTCAGACCAGGGCATCGACGTCGGTCGTCGGCATCGAGAGCCGCGGTTTCATCTTCGGCGCGGCGGTCGCCGATCGCATCGGCGCCGGGTTCATCCCGGTGCGCAAGCCGGGCAAGCTGCCGTCGAAGACGGTGCGCGCCAGCTACGATCTCGAGTACGGCACCGACTCGCTCGAGATGCACGACGATGCCGTGAGCCACGGTCAGCGCGTGCTGATCGTCGACGACCTGCTCGCCACCGGCGGCACCGCGCGCGCGACGATGGATCTCGTCAAGCGGCAGGGCGGCCGCGTCCATGCGCTCGCGTTCCTCATCGAGCTCGTGGCGCTCAACGGCCGCGCCAAGCTGCCGGGCGAAACCGTTCACACCGTGCTGCGATATTGAATCTGGTGGGTCTGGTCGGGCCGGAGTTACTTGGCGCGCTGATTCTGGCGGCGGCCGTGCTCTGGGCCGCTCGATGGATCGCGGGCGAGCTGACGTTGAGGCGCGAGGAATCCGCGCGCGCGCGCACCGTGGAGCTGCTCCAGACGTTCGCGCCGGCACTCGCGGCTGCGCAGGCTGATCCTCGAGCGCTGCTCACGTGGCAGCCGCTTGCCACAACGGCGCGACGACTGCTGCCGGATGACTTCGCCGAGCTCGATCGTGCGGCTGGGCGGACGTTTCCTTTCACAGACGATGACATTCAGGCCGCGCACGCGCGGTGGACGGCCGAGTGGCTGTCGTGGGAGCGTGCGCATGACGCGGAGTTCAAGCTGAAGGCATCAGCCGCCGAGCACGATCTCGTCGGCCTCCGGCGGGTCGCCGGTGCTGCGCGCGAAGGTCGACGCGATCGAACGCGAAAAGCTCGATGCCTATCAGCGCCGCTACGAAGAATACGTTCGCGTCGCGAAGGCACTCCAAGCCCTCACCCGGCCCTCCTAGCCGAGCTCATCCTCGCACCTCGCGCGTCGCCCCGTTCGCGTGGCGTCCGCATTGCTTATGCCTTCGCCGGTATGTGGAGGTCTTGCATGCGGAAAGTTTTCGCGGGGCTGCTCGTCGCGCTGCTGCTGGTTCCAGCTGCCGCACAGGCCGACGATTGGACCACCGGCCGACTCGTCAAGGTGCTGGTCGGCGGCGGCGCCATTGCGGTCGGGACCGCTGTGGCGGCGAAGTCGAGCCAGACGACGACCACCACCAGCGCGGTCGTCGGTACATCGGAGAGTTCGACCTTTTCGAAGAGTCAGCTGATTACCGGCCTCGCCGTCGCGGGCACTGGCGGCATCATCTTGTGGGATGGCCTCCGATCGCACTCGCCCGGTCCCTCCACGCAGATCGGCGTGACGGCCGGGAAGCAGTCGCGAGGCATGTTCATCCGGCGAGTGTGGTGAGTAGGAGCCCAGCCGTAAAGCGATCCGCTACTGCCCCTGCGCGATGAGCTCGGCGAGTGCCTTCAGTTTTTCGGGAAGCGCCTTGCCGTCGCTCATCGACTGAAGGCGGCCGCCCGACGCGCGTACGACGAGGCTGGCAATCGCTTCCGCCATGCCGTTTCCCTTGAATTTCAGCACGATGGCATGCGCGGGTATCTGCTTGGTCTGCACAGCCTGAAGGAATCCGTTGAACGTCCGATCGTCAGTGCGAATGCTGCTGTCCGGGCCGTCGCCGGTCACGATGACGAACACCGGGTGGTCCGCTTTCTTCATGAATCGGTCGTTCACTTCGAGGAGTGCGTCCGCGAGCGGCGTTGGACCGCCGTCGGAGAGCAGTCCGTTGGCGGCGACTGTGAGCTTCTTGTGATCGGTCGTGGGTTGCACGCGCACCTGCACCCGTCGTCCGGTGCTCACCAGTACGATTTCGTGCTCGGGCGGCAGCGCGTCGATGAACGCGACAACGCCGGTACGAAGCTGGCTGATGGCCGGCGCGGCTGCCTCGCTCGTGTCGACAAGCAGAGCGACGCGCATCGGCCCGTTCGCTGGCGCCTGGGCGCTGACCTCACAGACGATCGCCGCGGATGCCGCCACGAGCGGCGCGATCGTGATCAGTGCGCGAAGCCATCTGAGCATCGAGACCTCCGCGCAACGTGTCATTTGAGGTACGGGATATGGCGGAACCGCAGCATGTCCCAGAGCGTCACGCTCTGCATGTGGCGCCTCCACTGACGAAACTGATCGCGATGGACCGTCATCGCTAGAAGGTAGTACGCCAGCAGTGCGACGAGGTTTAACGCGATCAACAGTGGCGGCACATTGCCGAGCGTGTAGCCTGCGAGGGATGCCGGGATCAGCAGCAAGGCGATGAGTGCGGCGTGGGCACCGCCTACGGTCATCCACACCAACCCGGTTCGTCTCCACGTCAGCCGCGTATAGGTCACGAGCAGAATCGCTTGGGCGCTCCAGAATGCCGTCCATGCGATCGGGCTCTTCAAGATATTGAGCGCCGCGAGCACGACTCCAAGCAGCACGCCGTACATCATCGAAGAAGGCATTCGTTGCTCCTCGGCGGACCGAGACATTTCTGCCCGATTATTTCACGGTAGACTAAGGCTTCGTCGAACGAAGAGCGCCCGTAGCTCAGGGGATAGAGCACCCGCCTCCTAAGCGGGGGGCCGCAAGTTCAATTCTTGCCGGGCGCACCAAGTTTCGCGATTGGCTTGCAACGAGATTGCAACGTTAGCAAACCGCCTTGATTTCAGGGCGTTTTGCGGTTTCTTGCTAACCAACTTCGGGATGTGTCGCCGAATCTTTAATGCTCTGAAAGTCTGCTCGGGAGGAGCGATTGACGGCCTTCTCGCATCGGGGCGCGTGCCAGCGAGGAGCGGCCCGCACGCATCGTCGCTGACCCGCTTCACCATCATGCTCTCGGACCGAACTCCCGCAGCAGCGAGCGCGATGCGAACCGCCTACATCACTGGCTCGTCGTCATCCTCGGCGCGCTTGTAGGCGTCGGCTTCCTGTCGAATGAGTTTTTCGAGGACACGACGCTGCTTGCGGTCGTGCTCATCGCGCAGCTGAATCCACAGCGCTTGAATACGCGCTAGGCGGTCTTGCGGAGTATCGCCGGCGGGAGGGTCCGGCATCCTGTCGAATTATGCACCTCATCGGACGCGTCGGCATACAGTGCGATGCGGTTCAACTGCCGGTCCACCGCGGTCCGAAGGATGGCCACTTCAAGGGTTTGCTCTTTCAAGCGAGCCTGAAGCATCTCGACGGCTGTGTTCGACATACCGCGCAGCTTACAGCCGAGCGCGCCGAGGATTCTGTGCCCTATTGCACACCCGAATGGCGCGCGGCTCGGAAGCGGGCGGATGCGCGCGCCGAAGGGAGGTTTGGACTCCGACGAACTATGGCGCCCTCCGACAGAATCGGCAGCCTCAGTGTGCACTTGTGAGCAGCTGACGGGATCATCGGAGAGATACGCTTGCTCAGAGGAGCGTGATCATGAGTGCAAGCCATCACCCGACCGACATTCATCTGCGTCAACATCGGGAGAAAAAGCGGGACAAGCTGCGCGCCCGCATTGCGGCAGCACCGACGACCGGGCGGGCTGCGCTCGAAGCAAAGCTGCAGCGAACTTATTCAACATTCCACTCGAGGATGAAAGAAGAAATGCCTGTAGCCCCGTGAGTGCTCGGTAGACTGATAACTGAGCGGTCGCTAGGCGTCTCCATCAGCTGCACCGCGAAATCGGCATGCTCACGCTCTACTGCCCTGACTGCGACCACCGTTGGGACCAGCGCCGGGCGCCAAGACCGCTGTCATAAGAGGGTTGATGACGGGCCGTCCTATCACCTAAGCGGGGGGCCGCAAGTTCAATTCTTGCCGGGCGCGCCAATACAGTCGTCAGTCGCAAATCTTCAGTCGTCAGTCACGGCTTTGCCGCGTTCTTTCCGGCGAAGTTGTAGATGATCGTCGCGGCCGCTTTTTCGGCGCCTGCCATCCCGTAGACTTTTCCCGCGCCTTCGATCACGAAGTACTCATTGGCCGCGTGCGCGTTGCCGCCGCGGCCGGCGCCGCCGATCACGATCGGCATCTTCACAGGTGCGACGCGCATCCCGACTTCTTCGTTCGAGAAGAGATACGCCGGCCAGTAGCCGCCGAGGATCGAGGAGTAATCGGCGGGCGCGCCGTGCGGGATGTTGAATATCTCGTACGTCGTGTTCACGGCGTGCGCGATCTCCGTGTCGTACGACATCTTCGACCACGGCACGTCGCCGATAATCTTCATCTCGACATCCTTGTAGCCGTTGCGATCGAGCTGCTCGCGGATGCGCTTCACGATCTCGAGACCGTTCATCTTCGGCACGTACCGGATGTTGTGCTTCGAAGTAATTTTATTCGGCAGAATCGCGCCCGCGCCGCCCGCGTACATGTTGCCGCCCCAGATGCCGTCGAGATTCAACGAGATCCCGTACTGCGCCATCTTCTGCATCGTGAACGCGTCGTCAGAGATGAAGCGTGCGACGCCGATGTTCTCGGCAGCGATCTTCATGTCCGTTTTTTCGGCCTCCTTCTTGAGGCGCTCGGTCTCCTTAGGCGTGAGCGGCTGAATGCCATCGGTAAACCCCTTCACGAGCGGCGTGTTGCCATCGTCGGAGACGAGCGACGCGAGCATCTTCATGTGGCGCCAGGCCGGGCTGTCGACCGCGCGCTTGTTCGCGCCATGAATGTCGGACTGCACTGGTCCGCGGCCCCAGGATTTCCCGCTCGTCGTGAGCTCGAAGTAGACGCATCCTTCCGAGCCGCCGCCGATGCCGGCGCCGCCGCTCGGCGCCTGGTCGCCGCCTTCGCCGATGAGCGCGTCGACATGATCGAAGAAGGCGGGGTGATCCTTCACGAACTTGCGGAGGCCGATGTCCATCCGCTCTTCGTCGCCTTCCGCGACGAAAACGAGATTCACCGGCAGCTTGCCGGTGACGGCCTTGATCGACATGAGCGCATTCCAATAGGCGAGCTCCGGACCCTTCGAGTTCGCGGCGCCGCGCGCGATAAGCACTTTCTTGAACGGCGCCTGCTCGACGATGCGGCCTTCGAAGGGAGGCACGGACCACGCATCGGGCTGCGTAACCGGCATCGTGTCGTATTGCCAGTAGATCGCCACCGTCCGAGGCGCGCCTTCGTCGCACTTCGCGTAGACCACCGGGTTGCCTGGCGCGCCCCATTCCGTGACGCCGACGTCGTACACGCGCGACTCCTGGCAGCCAAGCTGCTCGAAGAAGCCTTTGACCATTTCCGCCGATTCGGGAATTCCCTCGCCGCTGTTGGAGATGCTCGGCTGGCGAACCCACTTCTGAAGGTTCTCGACGTGCTCGTCGATGTGATCGTCGATGTACCGGTACACCGTCTTCAGTTCGTCCGACACTTTGCCGAGATCGGGATGAATCGTTTCGTCGCCGGCAGGCCGAATGCCAAGCGCCTTCTTTGCCGCGGCCTGCGGCGGCGCCTTATCCGCCGGCTTGGACCCGTTCGAACAACCTATCGTCGCCACGGTGATACCTGCCGCCAGCAGAATCCATCGCATCGGAAACCTCGCATGTTCGAGTGGAAGAGCGCTCACAATACACCATCGCCGATAGTCCATGGCCGCTGGTCGTTGGTCGTTGGGGTTGGACGTTGGTCAGGGTCGTTGAGTCGTGTAGCATCTTGCGGTCGTGACGTCCCGCGCCCGCACCATCGTCGTCGGTCTCATCTGCTTCGGGCTTGGAGTGGCGGCTCAACGGCTGTACGACCGAGCCCAAACGTCGCGCCTGGTAACGGTGCAGAGGATCGAGCCGCCCAAAAAACCTGCCGGCGGCGAAACAGCGCCCGCGCCGACGCCGGCCGTGGATCTTACGGGAGAACCGTTGTGGGCCTACGGGTTCCCGGCCCCTGCGAAGCCGGGCGACAAGGCCAAGCCTCAAGCGCCGCCGACGCGACAGCTGCGCCGCAATGAAGATGCGAACGAGCAAACGAGGCTGCGGCATGTCGAAGGCAGCCGCGCCGTCTATTCGCTCGTGGACATTCGCGACGGCCAGAACGTCGTCGACTGGTTTCCCGAGCGACCATCCGCCGATGCCCGACGTCGTCGCGCACGGTCCGGTGCGGCTCGGGGCCGCACGACGAGGCTGCGCGTCGTGCCACCTGCCGAATGGACATGGACGCCCGGAGAACGCCGCGCCGGCAGCGCTGCCGATCGCGTACTTCGTCAGGCAAATCGATGATTTTCGCAAAGGCCTGCGGTTCACCGCGGACCCGAGGAAGCCGAACACGCCGACGATGATCGATCTCGCGAAGGCGATGACGGACGACGAGGTCCGTGCGGCGGCCGAATACTTCGGCGCTATCAAATGGACGCCGTGGGTCAGAGTCGTCGAGACGAATCTGGTGCCGAAGACGCGCATTTCGGGAAATCTGTTCCTTCCGATCACGGAGGACGCGCGTCGAGCCGATCGCCGGTCGCATCATCGAAGTGCCGGAGAACGAGGAGCAGGCGGAAACGTATCGCAACCCGCACTCGGGCTTTGTCGCTTACGTCCCCGTCGGGAGCATCAAAAAGGGCGAGGACCTCGTGATGACAGGCGGCATGCGAGTCGTTCGCAACACCATCGTGCAGGGCAAGACGACGGCGTGCACCACGTGCCATGGGCTGGACCTCATGGGCGTCGCAGACGTGCCACCGATCGCGGGCCGGTCGCCGAGCTACATCGCGCGGCAACTATTCGACATGCGCCAAGGCGCTCGAAACGGTCCGTCGGCACAGCTGATGAGGCTGGTTGTTGCCAACCTGAATTCCGCCGACATCGTCGCGATCGCCGCCTTTGTGTCTCACGCGCCGGTTGCGCACCCATGAGATCCGCGATCGTCGTGGCGGCCGTGCTCTCCGTCGTCGTCATCGTGCCCGGACGAATCGCCGGCGAACAGAGCGCCATCCCGGATTTCGAACTCGTGCAGCCGGATCTGTTTGCCGCGTCGGGCGGCCAGCCGAACGCCTGGGCAGATTTCAACAACGATGGCCAACTCGACGAGTTCGTCGGCTTTCGCGGCCGCCCGAATCGTCTCTACCAACAGGATCACGGACGCTTTCACGATGTGGCGGCGGCCGTCGGCATCGCCGACAACGTCGAGACGCGCGTTGCGGCGTGGGGCGACTTCGACGGCGACGGCAGCGTCGATATCTACGTCGGCTTCGCGGGCGGCGCGCCGAACAAGCTCTATCACAACGACGGAGACGGCCGGCACTTCACCGACGTCGCGCCGACGCTTGGTTTGGCTCTCACCGGCGTGACGCGTCAGGCCGTTTGGGTCGATTACGACAACGACGGCGATCTGGATCTATTCGTCGCGTTTCGCGACGGACCGAATCGTCTGTTTCGCAACGATGCGGGACATTTCACCGATGTGACGACAGAGACGGGCATCGGCGATCCGCGAAAAACGGTAGGAGCCGTCTGGTTCGACATCGACGGCGACGGGGACCTCGATGTATTCGTCGCGAACCAGGAAGGCGACGCCAACGGGCTGTTTCGCAACGACACCAACAGCCAAAAGAAATCTGATCCGCGATCCCCGTCCGCCGTCAGATTCGTCGACGTCGCAAAGGAGTGGGGCGTCGACGCGGCCGGCCGACCCAAAGAGTGGGGCGGCGTCGGACCGGCGGTGGCCGATTTCGACGGCGACGGCCTGTTCGATCTTTTCGTCGCGAACTACGGTCCGAGCGCGTTGTACAGAAACGATCACGGCCGCCGTTTCGTAGATGCGACCCGGGCGGCCGGCGTCTTTTTCGAGCAGCACGCGACGACGCCGGCGTGGGGCGATTACGATAACGATGGACGTCCGGACTTGTACGTCGCAGGGTTTCTCGCGACGGAACCGCATTATCCAGACCACTTGTTCCACAACGACGGCGGTCATTTTCACGACGTGATTCCGACATTGGTCCGCGATCACGACGCGAGCCACGGCGTGCAGTGGGTGGACTTCGACAACGACGGCGCGCTCGACCTCGCGCTCACCAACAACGACGCCCTCGGGGGCCATTACCTCTTCCGGAATCGTCTGCCGGCCGATCAAGCGCGCCGCTCGCTTTCGGTGGACGTCGTCGATTCACGCGGGCGGCATACGAAACCGGGCGCAGAGGTGCGCGTCTACCGCGCTGGCACGCGGACGCTGATCTCGTCGGGTGTGGTTGATTCCGGCAGCGGTTATTGCTCGCAGAACGTGATGCCGATGCATCTCGCGACGGCAGCGGCGGAGCGCGTCGATATCGAAGTGACCTCCATGCGGCGGGGTGGGCGGACGGTGACGAAAGTGGGCAACGTCGATCCGCTCAAGGCTCCGCGCCCGCTCGTCGTCCGGACACCCGCGATCTGACCGTGCAGCGCCGCAAACAGGTGTAACATTTGGCCTCTTTGGTTGGTTGAAACCGTTATCTATCTGAGGACAGAGTCATGGAACAGCTCATTGACGGACTGCTCAACGATTTCGAAAAAGGCAAGATGACGCGCCGCCAGCTGATTCAAAGCCTCGCGGTCGCGGCGGCCGCGCTCGCTCCGGCCGGCTCCGCAGTCGCGCAAGGCGCAGCCGGTGGTCAGACCGCCTCGATGATTCCTGCGCCGAAAGATCCGGCGCCGTGGAAGACGGTCTGGCTCGACCACATCTCCTTCCAGTGCACCGACTATCGCCGCAGCACAGCGTTCTATCGCGATCTGATGGGCTGGCAGATCGTCAAGGACGACGGCCAGCGCCAGTGCACGATGAAGATCGGCGACTTCGGCGGGATCATCATCCGAAACCGCTTCGGCGGCCGCGGCGCCAATGCGGGCGCCGCTGGTGCGCAACCGCCGGCGCCAGCCGCGGCAGCGGCCGGAGCCGAGGGGCAGCCGAATCGGCCGCCGGTGAATGCCGTGATCGATCACATCTCGTTCGGAGTCCAGCCGTGGGACACGGACAAGGTGAAAGCGGAGCTCGAGCGGCGCGGTCTGGCTCCGCGTCCTGACATGGTGGGCGACAAGTTCAAGAGCTTCCATGTGAAGGATCCCGATGGTTGGGACCTGCAGATCAGCAACCAGACCGACACGAGCCAGCTGTAGCCGCGCGATAACGCCGCAGGCCCCGCGCTTGCTGTTCGAGCTGAAAATGGCCGACAATTGATCGGTCACCACACAATCGAACGCAAGTAGCGGGGCCGCAGGTATTTCATGAAAAGAACCGAACGTCATCACTTGAAGCAGAACGAGCTCAGGCGGATGACGATGCAGGCGCGGGACGTGATGGAAACCAGATCGCGCGAGCTGACGATGATTGTCGTCGCGCTCGTCGTGATCGCGGCGGTCGGCATCGCCTACTTCGTATGGCGCGACCGCACTGAATCGCGCGCGCATGCGCTGCTCGCCGAGGCGCATGGCGGTGGAGGAGGCGCGCGTCGGCCCGCCGCCGCACCGGGCACGCCGAATCCCGGACTGAGCTTTCCGACCGAACGCGACCGGACGCAGGCCGCGCTGACGAAGTTCAAGGTCGTGGCCGACGCATATCCGTCGACCGACGCGGGCCTCTTCGCGCGCTATCAGGAAGCCGCCGCCGTACATGGCGCTCGGCAACGCCGCAGTCGGCCGCGTCGACCTACCAGGAGGTGATCGACCGCGCAGGGAACGGCATCTACGGCCAGATGGCGCGGCTCGGCCTCGCCGAGGCGCAGGCGCGCGCCGGGCAGTACGATCAGGCGATCAACGACGTTCAAGGAGCTCGTCGCAGCGGAAGGACGGCCCGCTGCCGGTCGACGGCATCCTGATGCAGCTCGGACGCACGTACCTCGACGCCGGCAAGCACACCGACGCGCAGCAGACGTTCAACGCGCTCGTCGAGGAATATCCCGGATTCGCCGTTCATCGCCGATGCGCAGACGCGAGCTGGACAGCCTGAAGAAGACCTAGACTCAGCCGAGCTCTGCGGTTGCTTTCCGCGCCGAACCGGTACGACAGGATCTTGTAGATCAGCTTCGCGCACAGGAAATTCGGCGCGACGTTGCCGGGCATCGGGCACAGCTCGACGATGTCGCAGCCGACGACGCGTCCGCGACTCGATCACGCGGCGCAGCAGCGCCAGCGCCTCGTACCACGACAGGCCGCCCGGCTCCGGCGTGCCGGTCGCCGGCATGATCGCCGGATCGAGTCCGTCGCACGTCGATCGTGATGTAGACCGTCTCGCTCAGCGAGTCGACGACGCGATCGATCCAGTCCGGATCGCTGCCGCATGTTGAAGTCGTAGAAGATCGTCGTCGGCAGCGTCGGCGCGGCGGCGGCCTCCTCCGGCGACAGGCTGCGGATGCCGACCTGCGTCGCCGCGCGCGTACTCGAGCACGCGCCGCATCGCGCACGCGTGGTTGTGCGGCGTGCCCATGAACGACTCGCGCAGGTCGGCGTGCGCGTCGATCTGCAGCACCGACAGGCCCGGGGTGCTTCGCCGCGACGGCCGCGACGACCGGCGCCGTGATCGAATGCTCGCCGCCGAGGACGACCGGAAACTTGTCGCGCGTGCACGATCTCGGCCGCGACGCGCCGGATCTCGTCGATCACCTCGTCCATCGTCGCGAACGGGAACTCCATCTCCGGCAGCGTGAAGATGCCGATGCTGTGGACGTCGGTTGCCGGTCTCCTCGTCCCACAGCTCCATGTGCGACGAGGCGACGAGGATCTCGTGCGGACCGTTGCGCGTGCCGGGCACGTAGGACGTCGTGCGGTCGAGCGGCACCGGCAGGATGACGACGCGCGCGCTGTTCGAAATCGGTCGGTCGTCGGGGTGGTGCCGCCGAACTCGCCGACGGTCGACGCGCTCGTACTCAAACGGCAGATTCATTCACTTCCTCGAAGCGATCGTTGGGAACGGTCTGGCCGTCGATGGTCATGACGCGCGACGCCAGCGTGAAGACCGGCGTCGTGCGGCGCGGCCAGCAGCGGCGGCGCGGTGGCCGCGAGCGCGCTGACCAGGAGCGGCAGCGCGATCGTCGCGTCGGCCTGCACCGACGACGCGCGCGGAGTCGGTGGCGAGCTTGCCCCAGCTCTGCGCCTCTTCGAGGCTCGAGCCGGAGGCGCCGCCGAAGTGCGGCACGTCGGTGACGATCTGCAGCGCGTAGCGGTGGCCGCCGACCTCGTCGCTGTAGAACTCGGCCTGCACGCTCGCCTGGTTGATGAAGTTCTTCGGCGTGCCGCCGCCGAGCACGACCGACGCCGTCCGCGGCCGCCGGATGATCAGGTTGGCCGATTCGACGATGTCGCCGATGATGTCGATGTAGCCGGCGCCCGGCGTCTTCTGGCGCGCCTGCGAGAGGCCCATGCCGATCGACGAGTCGGCGATCGCCGGACAGAAGATCGGCACGTTCGCGCGATACGCGGCCGTCAGGATGCCGTCGCGGCCGGTCGTCTTCCACAGATGGCCGCCGAGCAGGTAGAGGAACTCGCGCGTCGTGTAGGGCCGCTGCTCGAGCGTCGCCGCGAAGTCGGCGATCCAGTTGTCGTTGCCGATGAATTCTTCCTCGCTGGCGTAGGTGTCGTAGACGCGGTCGATCCGCTCTTCGGCCAGCGCGGCGTCGTCGGCGTGCGGCGAGCCGATGTAGTGACGCTGGCCGCGCGTTTCGTGCAGGTCGTGATACAGGTTCGCGCCGGTCGAGACGAGGCAGTCGACGTAGCGGTTGCGCGATCAGGTGCGCGACGATCAGCCGCAGGCCGCCGGCGCGCAGCGCGCCGGCCATCCCCAGAAAGATCGTCACGTCGTCCTCGAGCATCTTCTGCCAGATGCGATGGGCGGTGGCGAGATTGCGGCCCTGAAACGAGATCCGCTCCATGCGCGCGAGGATCTCGTCCGCGGTCAGACCCGCTTCGACGGCGAACGGCTCGACCGGCGTCTGCAGGAAACGCGACTTCTTCTTCGTCATGCGCGGTGAATTATATCGGACCTCATCGACCTGATGTAGCGCAGGTCTGTAGACCTGATGTGGCGCAGGTCTTTAGATGTGATGTAGCGCAGGTCTTTAGACCTGCCGAACCCGGCCGTCGCCCGAGCAGGTCTGAAGACCTGCGCTACGTCCGTCATTGGTGGCTAGAACGCGTGGCCGATGCGAAGGTAGAACGTGGCGCCGTCCTTTACCGCGCCGCTGCCGTCGTGGCCCCACGCGGCGCCTGCGGTCGCGGTGAACGGGAAGAAATAGCCCGCGACGAGATCGGTCGACAGCTCGCCGCCGATCGACGTCTTGATGTCGCTGGTGCGAAAGGTCTGGGTCCATGCGTGCCCGGCGTCGGCGAACACCGCGGCGTGGATCGTGTGGAGAAAGAGCGGCCAGGTGCCGATGCCGCGCTGCGGCCGCGCAATCGGCAGCCGATAGTCGGCATTCAATACACCGCGACGTGCGTGCCGGCGAATGTGTTCGCGCCGAAGCCGCGCAGCAGGCTCATGGCGTCTCGACCGAAATCGATCGTGCTCGACGTTCGGTCCGGGTCCGCCGAGCAGGAACGTCTCGCGGACGTTGACGTTACCGCTGGAGCTTCCACCTGCCGCCCGGAGCGCCAGCACATGGTGCCGGGCGAGGCCAGGCAGATATGCGCGCGCGTCCGCCGTGAGCGTGGTTGCGTCCGCGAAGGCGCCGAATGCGCTGCGAATCAGTTCGACGGTGGCGCCGACGGTCGCGCCCGCTTCCGGGCTGATCGAATAACCGTAGGTGTGCGCATTGGTCGACGTCCACGCCGCACGCGCCGCGGTCCTGTTCAACGAAATCGCGCGCGTCGCCAGCGTGTAGTCGTCGACGATTCTCACGAGCGATGCGAGCACCGCGTGCGACGACTGAGTGTGGACGATCGGTAACGAGCACGCCACCCTCGATTTGCTGCTCACGGAGCACCGCGCTCGTCGGCACGCCGCGGTCCGTCGGCGGACCAGCGAAGAAGGAGGTCTGCATCGATATGGACGGCAAACGGCACGGGACGCCAACGGTTGTAGGCATATGACAGCTGCCAGTCGACGGTCGCGGCACCATTCGTCGAGGCGCTCGAGGGCACCGCCGCCAACCATGTGATGGCCGCCGAATACGAGTGATATTGGAGCGCGTCATATCCGAACACGCCCGCGCCGACGCGAACCCCGTTGCTGTCGCTTTGGACAACCGGCGCCCACGAGGTGGGCGCGAGCGTTGGCCACGGAGAATAGGGCTTCGACGGCGGCGGTGCGCCCTCTGCGGGCTGAACGCTGCCGGCGTCCGTCGCCGCCACGTCGAAGAACGCGTTTGTGCGATCGCCGGAGGCGACCGCCGGATACGAAACCGTGAAGACGTCGTACCCCTTGGCGGTGTAGCCGGCGAAGGCGATCGTGCGTCCGTCGGCGGAGACGTCCGGCCATATGGCGCCGCCGGCCAAGTCGGTGAGCTGTCGTGCGCGTGTGCCATCGACGGCGAATTCGTACAGGTTGAACGGACCGTCCGCTTCGGAGACGGCGGCGACGATCGCGCCGCCGTCCGGCCGCCATGCGGGCGTGACGATTCGCGCCCGTCCGCTCGCGGCAACGACCTGGACCGCGCGGGTGGCGACGTCGACGACGACGACGTCCGGCAACGCGCCGAGACGATGACGCTCGACCGCGATTGAGCGGCCGTCGGGCGACCATCGCGGCGCATTGAACTGCGTTTCGGGCGCCGACAGGAGCGTCTCGACGCGCTTCGAATCGAGTCGAAACAGCACGAGGTCCCTTCGGCCCGCCAGGTTCTGCGCGCACACCAGCGTGCGCCGATCGGGCGACAGATCGGGATCGATCAGCCGCGCTTCGGACGTCATGCGGGTCACGCCACCAGACTCGCGGTCGAAGGCGTAAATGTCGCTGTAGACTCCGACGTTTCTGCGCAGCTCCTGCTGATCGAAATAGATCGTGCGGGCTGACACCGCGGACGTCGAGCCGAGATATCGGCGGGTGAGCGGTATAGGCGCCGAGCCGTCGATCGCTACCTCGTTCAGCGTCGGAAAATCATCGGGCGTCCGAACGGCATACACGATGGTCGGTGCGCAGGTCGCGCATCGTGGCTCGGCGAAACGAGGACCGCTGACGGTGAACCCATGATGCGTCAGCTGCTGCGGCTCGGCCAATGTGCTCGCCGGCGCTGCCGCCGCCGCCGCGGCCAGGCTCGCCTCGTAGTCGCGCCACAGGTCGCCGAGCGACCGGCCGAACACACGCTTGAATACTCGCGAGGCGGTGTACGGCACGCGCCCCGATGTCGCGTCTGCAAGCGTCGCGAACTTCTCGGCGCCGTACCGATCGGCCAGATAGGCATGAAAACCGACGCCGTATGCGTAGGCGGCGTTCCCGCTCGGCCAGTCCGTCAGGCCGCCATTTACGCGATCGAGCGGCTCGAGCTTGTGCTCGCGCGCCGCTTCCGTGACGACAGACCGGAAGTCGCCTGCGTGCAGGCGACCTTCGCCGGTGATCACGCTCTCTTCGTAGGTCGCGAGCCCCTCGATTTGCCAGGTCGGCAGAAAGAGATTCGGGAACACGTACGGCGTTCGTCCCGAACACGCCGCGCAGAAATCGCGCCCAGCCTTCCGATCGATCGAGGTGGACGATGTGGGTGAACTCGTGCGTGAAGACCAGGCGCAGCCAGTCGTCGAGGTTGCCGATGAAATCCGATCCCGCCGGCCAGACGGCGGTCACGAAGACGGTGTCGTACGGCACCGGCGTAGCGAAGCCGTTCGACAGCTCGGTTTGATCCACGAGGATGACGTGCGTGTGCGGCGGAGGGGTCGCGCCCAACGGCCGCTTCAGCTTCTGCCACGTATCCTCCGCGATCGCGGCAAGCCGCGCCGCCGTGCGATCTTCGCCCCGATGGAAGTAGACGAAGAAGTGCTCGGTCGTCAGCGTCCGGAACCGGTACGCCGGATCGACGAGGCTTGCGGCGGACGCCGCTGCGACGAACACGCACGCAAAGATGCAGGCGGCAGCCGCCGCTCGCACCATTAGCGCCGTTGGACGCGCGCGAGCCATACGCACAGGATGAGCGCGGGAATGCCGAGCATGCCGGCAACGACGAAGAACAGACCGTAGCCTTCGAGCAGCGTGCGGCCGGTCGCCAGCCGTTCGACCATGACGCCGGAGAAGCCTTTCGCGATCTTCCCGACGTAGGTATAGACGGAGCTGAGAAGCGCGTACTGCGTCGCGGTGTAGCCGAGGCTCGTCAGGCTCGACATGTAGGTGACGAGCGCGACGCCGGCGAAGCCGATCCCGAAGTTGTCGGCGAAGATCACCGCGCCGAACACCCTCAGATCAGGTCCGACGTACGCCATCGTCGCGAAGTTGGCGATGACGAGGATCTTCAGCACGGCGCCCGCGATGAGCGTCCGCATGTAGCCGAATCGCACCGCGCTGAACCCGCCAGCCGCGATGCCGAGCAGCGTCGAGACAAGGCCGATCGAGGCGCGTACGGCGCCGACGGCGTCCTTCGACAGGCCGAGATCGTGATAGAACGGATTCGACCATCGGTCCCATCACGTACTCCGGCAGCTGGTAGAAGCTGATCATCGCGAGCATCAGCACCATCAGCCAGCCGTAGACGCGGAAGAATTCGGTGAACGGTCCGATGACCGCGTCGAAGAAGCCGCGCGCGCTCCAGAGCGGCGCCGTCGTGCTCTTCGATCTGTACGCCTGTGCCGCGCGCAGCGGCTCCACCGCGACAAGGCTCGCGCCCACGCCAATCGCCATCAACGCCGCCATCGCCGCGTAGCGACACGCGCCAGCCGAAATGGTTCGCGAGAATCAGGATCAGCGCCTCGCTGACGATCACTGACGAGCCGGTAGCCGAGCTGATACGCGGCCGAGAGCAGCCCCAGCTCGTCGGAGTCGGCCGCCGCCTCGATGCGCCACGCATCGACGACGATGTCCTGCGTGGACGAGGAGAAGGCGACGAGCAGCGCGAACGCGCCGACCGCCGCGAGCCCGCCGCCGAGGCCGAACGCCGATAGACACGCAAGGCCCGACGGCCACGACCAGCTGGCTCAGGAGCATCCAGCCGCGGCGGCGGCCGAGCCGTCCGAAGCCCGGCGCGTCGACGCGATCGACGATCGGTGCCCACAGAAACTTCAGCGAATAGGCGAGGCCGACCCACGACAGAAAACCGATCGCCGCGAGCGGCGTGCCCTCGTCGCGCAGCCAGTAGCCGAGCGTGTTGCTGCTGAGGAAGAACGGCAGGCCCGACGAGAAGCCGAGCGCCAGCATCACGGCCACTTTCGGCTGGCGCAGCGACCACACGACGTCGCTGAGCCGGCGCTTTCGGGCGGCGCTCGCGGCGACGGTCGTCATACTCTGCTGCTTCAGCTCCGCGAGCAGCGTCAGCGCCTCGAGCGGCGTCATGCGATCGACGTCGATCGCGCGCGAGCTGCTCGCGCAGCCGGTCGTCGGCCGGGGCGCCTGGAACAGTCCGAGCTGCTGCTGCGGCTCGGTCGGCGTGCCGCTGACCGACGGCCGGCCGCCGCGCGTCAGCTCGTCGCGCTCGAGCGCGGCGAGAATCTCGCGCGCGCGCTCGATGACCGACGGCGGCAGGCCGGCGAGCCGCGCCACCTGGATGCCGTAGCTGCGATCCGATCGGCCGGGCACGATCTTGCGCAGGAAGATGATGTCGTCCTTCCACTCGCGCGCGGCGACGTGGAAGTTGACGACGCCCGGCGTCGCGTCGGCGAGGTCGGTCAGCTCGTGGTAGTGCGTGGCGAACAGCGTCTTCGGCCGCGACCGTCGGATTGCGTCGCGAGGTACTCGGCCACCGCCCACGCGATGCTCAGGCCGTCGAAGGTCGCCGTGCCGCGGCCGATCTCGTCGAGCACGACGAGGCTGCGCGACGTCGCCGTGTGCAGGATGTTGCGCCGTCTCCTGCATCTCGACCATGAACGTCGAGTGGCCGCGCGCGATGTTGTCGGACGCGCCGACGCGCGCGAAGATGCGATCGACGAGCGGAATCTTCGCCTCGCGCGCCGGCACGAACGAGCCGGCCTGCGCCATCACGCACGAGCAGCGCCGTCTGCCGCAGGTAGGTCGACTTGCCGCCCATGTTCGGGCCGGTGAGGATCACGAGCTGGCAGGTCGATGCCGTTCGAGCGTGATGTCGTTCGGCACGAACGGCTCGCCCGCCGCGACGGTCCGCCGCTCGACGACCGGATGGCGCGCGTCGACGACCGACGATCTCGTCGCCGTCGTGCACGTGCGGCTTGATGTAGTTGTTGACGGCGGCGTCCTCGGCGAGCGCGGCGAGCACGTCGAGCGCGGCCAGCGCGCGCGCCGACGCCTGGATGCGCGGCGCCTCGGCGGCGACCGCCTGCGCGCAGCGTCTCGAAGATCTCGAGCTCGCGCTCGACGATGCGCTCGTCGGCGCCGAGCACCTTCTCTTCGTATTCCTTCAGCGCCGGCGTGATGAAGCGCTCGCCGCCGGCGATCGTCTGCTTGCGGTGGTAGTCGGCGCGGCACCGCGTGCAGGTTCGACTTCGAGATCTCGATGTAGTAGCCGAACACGCGGTTGTAGCGGACCTTCAGCGACGAGATGCCGGTGCGCGCGCGCTCGCGCTCTTCCATCTCGGCGATGACCTGCTTGCCGGAGCGGCTGATCGTCCGCAGCTCGTCGAGCTCGCGGATCGACGCCGTCGCGCGCGAAGCCGCCCTCGCGCGCCAGCGCCGGCGGCTCGTCGACGAGCGTGCGACTCGATCCGCTCGCGGACGTCGGCCAGGTCGTCGAGCTCGGCGACGAGCGAGCAGACGAGCGGCGCCTGCAGCTCGTCGAGCACGGTCCGTGACGCGCGGGATGACGGCGAGCGACTGCTTCAGGCCGACGAGATCGCGCGGCCCGGCGGTGCCGAGCGCCGCGCGCGCGACCAGCCGCTCGAGGTCCTGCACCGGCCTTGATCGTCGTCGCGGAACTTGCCGCGCTCGGTCGTGCGGAACGCGAGCTCCTCGACCGCGTCGAGCCGATCGCGAATCGGCTCGAGCGCGACGAGCGGCCGCAGCAGCCACGAGCGCAGCAGCCGGCTGCCCATCGACGTCACCGTGCGATCGAGCTCGTCGAGCAGCGATCCGGCGCGGCCGCCCTCCGAGCCCTCGACGATCTCGAGATGCTTGAGCGTGGTCGGATCGATGAGCAGCGCGTCGGCGCGCTGCCGGTACGCGATCGCGCGCACGTGCGCGAGATCGACCTTCTGCGTGCCGCGCAGGTAGTGAACGAGCGCGCCGGCGGCGGACACGGCCGCCGGGTGCCGCTCGAGGCCGAAGCCCTCGAGGCCGCCCGCGCGCAGCTGATCGAGCAGCGCGCGTCGCGCCGCCTCGGGATCGAACGTCCACGGCGTCGATGCGGCGTCGTCGGGAGGCTCGGCCGCGCCGAGCCATCGGCGCAGCTGCGCCGCGAGGTCGGCATCGGCCGGCACGATGACCTCGCGCGGCTTCAGCACCGCGAGCTCGTCGGCGAGCGCCTGCATGGCCATCGGCGCCGCCGTACTCGGCGGCGCGTGAACTCGCCGGTCGACAGATCGAGCAGCGCCACGCCGAGCGTCTGCGGCGCGCCGGCAGTCGCGCCGTGCACGCGACCGCCATCAGAAACGCCGGCTCGCGCGCGTCGAGGTAGCTCGCGTCGGTGAGCGTGCCCGGCGAGACGACGCGCACGACTTCGCGCTTGACGATGCCCTTGGCCTTGCGCGGATCCTCGACCTGATCGCAGATCGCGACGCGGAAGCCCTTCTTGACCAGCCGCGCGATGTAGCCGTCGACCGCGTGGAACGGCACGCCGCACATCGGGATGCCGCCGCCGTTCGCGTCCTTCGAGCGCGACGTGAGCGTCAGCTCGAGCGCGCGCGCGGCGACCAGGGCGTCTTCGTAGAACATCTCGTAGAAGTCGCCCATCCGGAACAACAGGATGGCGTCGCGATGCTGCTGCTTGGCGTCGAGGTACTGACGCATCGCCGGCGTGCCGTCGCCGCCGTTGACATATCCTGTAAGTCTAACCGCATGCGTGTGCTGGCGCTGGACACGACGACGCGCGCCGGAAGCGTCGCGCTCGTCGACGACGAACGCGTGGTCGACGAGCGCAGCGGCGACGCGCCGCGCCCGCACGCCGAGCGGCTGCCGGGCGAGATCATCGCGCTGCTCGCCGCGCACGGCGTCGCCGTCGCGGACGTCGATCTCTTCGCCGTCGCGTCCGGACCTGGCTCGTTCACCGGCCTGCGCATCGGCATCGCGACGATTCAGGGCCTCGCGTTCGTCCGGCAGCGGCCGGTCGTCGCCGTGTCGGCGCTCGAAGCGCTCGCACAGCTCGGCAGCCGCGATTCGTCGCGCCGGCGACGTCGTCGGCGCGTGGATCGACGCACACCGCGGCGACGTCTTCTCTGCGCTGTATCGCGCTGACGGCGGCACCGATGTACCAGGCCGATCGGCTCGTCGAGCTCGAGGGGCCGGCCGTCGGCGATCCCGCGGCGACGCTCGCGCGCTGGACCGACACTGACGAATGGCTCCGCGTTCGCGGCTGATCGGCGACCGCGATGCGCCGGCGACGCGCTGTTCCGCGATGCGTTCCGCCGCCGCCGCTCGCCGGCGCGATCGGCCGGATGGCCGTCGTGCCGCGGCCGCGCGCGGCGACACGATCGCCGCAGCCGGCATCCAGCCGCTGTATGTCCGCCGTCCCGACGCCGAGGTCGCGCGCGACCGAGCAAAGACTCTCCTCCGTGGTGGAGAGTAATGGCGGTGAGCATCGACCCGCTCGCCGGCTCCGACGACATCGACGACGTCTCGCGCATCGAGCAGGCGTCGTTCACCAATCCGTGGACGCGCGAGATGTATCTCGCGGAGCTGCGAGCATCGCGGGACGCTCTTATTGCTACATCGCACGCGAAGACGAGCGGCGCGGCGGTCGGCTTCTGCTCGTTCTGGCGGATGCTCGACGAGCTGCACATCAACAACCTCGCGGTGCTGCCGGAGCACCGGCGATCGCGGCGTGGCGACGGCGCTGCTGCAATTCGTCATGCACGAGGGCGCACGCCTCGGCGCGCAGCGCGCGACGCTCGAAGTGCGGCGATCGAACGAGGTCGCGCGCCGCTTGTACGAGCAGTTCGGATTCGCGGTCGCCGGCGTGCGGCGCGCCTACTACACGCACCCGGTCGAGGATGCGCTCGTGCTGTGGCGCGAGCAATTAGGCGACTGATGATCTTGCAAGGGTCCGCGGCATTATGTTAGTTTCGGCCTGACCACGGCGTTCGGCGACGCCAGCCCAAGGAGGTGCGGCATGAATGCGCAGGGACAGGACCTGAAGGATCTGTTGCTGCAGACCGACGAGGAATTTCACGAGCCTCGCCGCCAAGCATCACGAACTCGACGATCGACTCCACCAACTCACCGCCAAGCACTACCTCTCAGAACCCGAACAAGTCGAAGAAGTCACCCTGAAGAAGCGCAAGCTGCAGCTCAAAGACCGGATGGAGGACATGCTGCGCCGCAGGCGCCAGAGCTGACGCTCGACAATTTCCGCGGGCGCGCTGGTCCCGACGCGCCCGTCCAACTCCTGCCCGCGCGGGGCCGATGGCGCGTCGTCCTCAGCGGCCCGCTAAGATAGCTTGATGCGTATCGATCCGGCCGGCCTGCCGTTCATCGGCGGCGCGCTGGCGCTTGCGCTCGTCGGCGGGCGCCGCGGTCGCCTGGCTGCTCGCGCTTCCGTTCCTCGTCCTCGGCGCTTTCTTCCTGTTCTTCTTTCGCGATCCCGATCGGCACGTTCGCGTCCGGCGATCGCGACGACGACGTCGTGCTGTCGCCGGCGGACGGCCGCGTGCTCGTCGCGGGCGATGCCGTCGCCGACGCGGCGCCGCCGGGGACCTGGCAGCAGGTCAGCATCTTTCTGTCGCCGATGGACGTGCACGTGAACCGCGTGCCGGTGTCGGGACGCGTGACGCGCGTCGACCTACACCCCGGGACGATTCCTGCCCGCCTATCGCCACGATGCCGCGACGACGAACGAGCGCAGCGAGATCTGGATCGATCACCGCGGGCAGACGATCGTCGCGCGGCAGATCGTCGGCATGCTGGCGCGGCGCGTCGTCTGCCGCGTCGCGGTCGGGCGCCGAGGTGCACGCCGGCGATCGGTTCGGCATCATGAAATTCGGCTCGCGCATGGACGTGTTTCTGCCGCCGAGCGCCGACGATCCGCGTGCAGGTGGGCGACACGGTGCGCGGCGGCGAAACCGTCATCGCGGTGCTACACTGACCCGCGTTTTGGAACCACAGCCGATGCGGAGTCCCGAAGAAGGTCGTCTGCGCTTTCTGCGTCGCGCGAACGATCGGCCGCGCAGCGCGCTTCCGGCGCGGCGTGTATCTGCTGCCCAGCCTGTTCACGATGGGCAACATGTTCTGCGGCTACGCCTGCATCGTCTACGCGATGCGCGGCGAGTATCGAGACCGCCGCGCCGTTCATCGGCTTCGCGATCGTGCTCGACATGCTCGACGGCCGCATCGCGCGGCTGACCGGCACGGACGAGCGACGTTCGGCGTCGAGTTCGATTCGCTGGCCGACGTGATCTCGTTCGGCATCGCGCCGGCGATTCTGTCGTTCGCGTGGGGACTGGCGCCGCTCGGCCGGCTCGGGTGGGCCGCGGGCTTCATGTTCGTCGCGGCGCGGCGATGCGGCTGGCGCGCTTCAATATCCAGAGCGCGGCGGCGACAAGCGGTATTTCGTCGGCATGCCGAGCCCGGCGGCGGCCGCGATCCCGGCCGCGACCGTGTTCGCGTATCCGTGGGGTCTGTACGACTACCGCGCGGCGCTGCTCGGCGCTCGCGATGGTGCTCGTGCCGGCGCTGCTGATGGTCAGCACGATCCGCTTTCGCAGCTTCAAGACCATCGATCTGCAGAGCCGGCGGCCGTACACGCGTGCTGATGCTCATCGCGCTGGCGATCATGCTGGTCGTCTGGCTCCATCCGCGTACGTGCTCGTCGTGGCTGGCGTACACCTATCTCGCGTCGGCGTTCATCGGCCTGGCGATTACGCGCTGGAAGCACCGTGGCGGACGCCTGCCGCAGGTCGGCGAGCCGACGGACAAGCTCTGAACGAGCGCCGAGGCGACACGGAGGTCACGGCCTTGATTTCGTGGCAGCGTCCTGCGTTTGTTTCCGCGGCCTCCGTCGTAGCGTTTCGTGTGTTACGCGATCGGCAACGTCATCGTCACGGTCGTGCCGCGGCCGCGCTCGCTGTCGACGCTGATCGTCCCGCCGTTCAGCTCCACGTTGCGTTTCGCGATCGTCAGCCCAAGCCCGGTGCCGGTCGCCTTCGTCGAGAAATAGGGCTCGAAGATTTTCGCCGCGCCGCGTCGTCCATGCCGATGCCCGTGTCGACAACTTGAACCGTCAGCGAACCGGCTCTCGGCGGGTCTCGCGCCGGCGTCGAGATCCGTCAGCGCGCCGCCGCCGGGCATCGCGTGCAGCGCGTTCTCGATGACGTTCGTGAGCGCGCGCGCGAACAGCGTGCGATCGATGCGCGCCTGCGGCAGATCGCGCGGCGCCGTCGACCGTCGATCGTCGACGCGGCCGGCGAGCCCGGCGCGATACGGCTCGACCACCTCCTCGAGCAGTCGCGCGACGATCGTCGGCTCCGGCCGCGGCGTCGGCGACGACGCGAAGCTCGAGAACTCCGCCGAGATCTGCCGCAGCAGCTTGCACCTGCGACGAGGATGGCGGCGACGCACTCGTCGAGCACCGGCGACAGCGGCCGTCCGCGATCGATGTTGACGCGCTGCGCGTGCTCGGCGGACAGCTGAATCGGCGTCAGCGGATTCTTGATGTCGTGCGCGACCTGCCGCGCCATGTCGGCCCACGCCTCGAGCCGCTGCGTGCGCTCGAGCTCGCCGCGCTGCCGCTTCAGGTCGGCGGCCATCTGGTTGAAGTCTTCGACCAGCCGCCGCAGTTCGTCCGACGAGGTGGCGGCGATGCGCGCGTCGAGATCGCCGCGCGCGATGCGCCGCGTCGCGCGCGTCAGCCGGTTCACCGGATCGGCGATGCGCTCGGCCATCCAGTAGCCGAGCGCTGCGCCGAGCAGGCTGAACAGCACGGCGCCAAACAGCACCCGGCGATCGAGCTCGTCGATCTGCCGCTCGATCTCCTGCTGCCGGAGCGTCAGCGGCACCGTGACGATCCCCTCGCGTCCGCCGGCGCGCACCGGCGCCGCGGCGACCAGGTAGCCGAGGTACGCCGACCTGCTTCGACGCCGACGTAGGTCGGCAGCCGGTCGAGCACGATGCGCTCGGTACACGTCGCCCGGCGTCCGCGTCGGCAGCAGCCGCGACGCGAACAGGTCGCGCTCGCTCGTCGCCTGCAGGCGCGTGCCGTCGAAGAGGTTCACGTCCTGATCGATCGCGCGGCCGACGAGCACCATGATCTGATCGTCGATCGACTGCGAGCGTGCCGGTGCCGCGCTGCTGCAGCGTCGCGTAGTCCTCGACGAGGCGCTGCGCGACGGTCGCCGTGCGCGCGGCGGCATCCTCGACGCCGGCGCGCAGCTGGGTGGCGAAGTACGCGCTGCGTGGCGACGGCGAGAATGACGACCGGCACGACCGCCGCCGGCGACGAAGGCGAGAAACAGCTTGCGATAGAAGCTCGAACGAATCTCGCGCAGCAGCGCGCGCCCGCTGGCCGGCGTCCGCGACGTCAACGCATTGAACAGCGTTGCGCCGCCGAGCAGCAGCACATAGAGCGTGCCCGCCAGCGTGACGAGCTCGGCGAGGTTGATCAGATGGCCGAACCAGGTGATCGACCGGGTAGCCGAGCGCGTAGATGCCGACGCGATCGCTCATGAAGTACACGCGGTAAAGCTGGTCCTCCCGCGGGATCGTCGTCCAGAACGGATCGCGTGAGGCCGTGAGCTGCTTGAATACATCGTCCGGCAACGTCCAGACGCTCGTACCGGACGCCGACAGCGGCGCGCCGCTCCAGCCGTAGACGACGAATTCGACGTCGCGCGCAGATGCGCCTTCCACCGACTCTTCGCGATCGCTGCGCAGGGATTCCGGATACGGATTCGGCGAGCTGATGAACGGAAGCGTCTGGTAGTCGAACAGCACACGCACGACGATGGCGCCGAGCGCGCGCCGGCCGGCGCAGATGCCGCGGCTCGCGCGGAACACGTGACGCGCATCCGTACCAAACGGCGATGGTTCCTCGATGATGTCCCAGCGGCATCCGGCAGCGGTGTGCGTCGCGTTCGTGTAGTCGGGCAGCCTCAACGCGAAGCGGCTGACGAGCGCCCCGCCGGGGCCGTACAACTCGATGGCCGACTTCAGGCGGTACGTCGCGAGATCAGTGTTCTGCCATACGCGAAACGCGCGATCGGTCGACGGCGTGTCGATATCGGTATCGGGAGAGCCGATGAGCAGTTCGGCCAGCGAGGGCATTGAATCGATCTGCTCGAGTGCGAGGAGAAGACGCTCCTTCAGCGCGTCGCGCTCGGTGGCGGCTTCCGGCCCGAATTCAGTCGCGATGAGCCGTTCCTTGGCCGCCGTCGCAAAGGCAAGAAGCGACGGATACATCACGAGAGCGGGCGTGAGGAGCGCCAGAAAGAGAACGGCGACGCGCGCGGCCTGCGACGCATGGCGCGCTCTCGCGCGTAAACCGACCATTGCGGCGGCGCATGCGCCCGCGCCGAGGAGAGCCACGAGAAGCGGCGCGAGCGGAACGGCCCCGCCGCGGATCGCGCCGAATACCGCGCCGGCCACGATCCCGCCGGCAAGCCACGACACCGTGGCGGTCGTCGCCAGCGCTCGGGGCATCCGCCACAGCAGGCTCGGGAGGCGGATGATGGCTGCCGCGGTCCAAATCGCCGCGGCATGCAAGAGCACCAGGCTGAAGGTAACCGCGAGACGCGACGGCCCCAACGGATGCAGCGAAAAGTGCAGCAGGTCGAGCGTCGAATGGGCGACGAGAGACTGGAGACCGAGCTCGTACACCCACAGCCATGCGACCGCGAGTGCGCCAGCGCCCACGTAGCTCGCGGCCACTCGCGCGCCGCTTTCCCGTCCAACCAGCAGACGCGGACGCGGGCGCGCCAATCGGCGACGTTCGATGCAGTCGAGCAGGAGCCAGACGATCGCGACGAGCACGAGCGCAGACAGCAGGAGGTCGACCGGTGATGTCAGCGCCTGATCGCGCGACACGAGTCCCATCGCGAACCACAACAGCACCCTGCTGACGACGAGTGTCAGAGCGATCGCTGCCGTCGCAAGGAGAAATCCACGCGGCGCATGCGCACGTCGTCGGAGCTCGAGTAGCGGCGCGACGAACATCAGCATCGTAAGGGCGAGGATGGACACGACAGCCGCCCACCGGGCATGACGCCACACGGCGCGCGCGTCCTGCAGTTGCGCAGGGGATACCTCGGCTTCGACCAGCGGTTCGCCGCCGGCTGATGCGATCGCGAACGTGTAAGGCGTCCGCCGGGCTGTCGTGCCGGTGCGAAGCGCGACCGGCACAATCGACGTCGACAGCGTGAACGTGTCAGCGGATGCCTGAATCGCATCGGCAGTGCCGAGTGACTGCTCGACGACGATCGTGCCGGTGCGGGACCCGGCCGGCTGCGCCGGGTCCACGACCGGTTGCACCCGGACGAGCCGCGGGCCGTACGTGCCTGGTGCAACGAAGAGCGTCGCCGGCCCGACGATGCGTTCGCGCGGCAGCTCGGAGACGAGACCGGCCCAGGCGAGCGGATCGGCCGTGTTGTCGTACACGGAGATGCCTGTCCGCTCGGCGCCGTCGCCCGCCGCAGCCGCGTTCACGATCTGGAAGAGGCGCTTGGCGGCCGATTGGTCGCGCGGAGCTTGCGCGATCGCATCGCGGGCCGTGGCGACGCGGGCCGCCAGACTGCCGAGCGTGTCGGCGCTCCGGCCAGTCAACTGGCGGACTTCCGCTTCGACGCGCGCGACGGAATCGCGATCGGTGGCGCCGAACCGCGCGCGCTCGAGCGCCCATCCGCCGATGGCTGCCACGACGGCGGCGGCAATGCCCCAGCGGACCAGACGCGCGGACCGTGCGAGATTCAACGGTGTCGATTCAGCCTTCAGGGTTCTTCCAGAATACAATCAGTGGACGCATTTGGACCTGAAGCACCTTCTGAAACGGGGCGCGCTGCTGGCGGCCGCGAACTGGCAGTCGGTCGCGATCCAATTCGTCGCTGAAACCACCTTCCAGGTGCTGCTTGCCGTGCCGGTGATCGGCGCCGCCGTGCTCATCGCGGTGCTGCTCGGCGGCGACCTCGCCGAACTGCTGCAAGGGAGCCTCCGCGATATCTTCACGACGGTTGCCAGCGCGCTGCTCTCCGAGCCGGTCGCTCTCGTCGCCTTCATCACCGCTTTCACGCTCGTGCTCTGCGGCGGATCGGTGCTGATGTTCGCGGTGAAGGGTGGGACGGTCGACGTGCTCATCGCGGCAAACGAGGCTGCCGGAACGATCGAAGACGGGCCGATTACGTACGACCGCTTGCGCTCGGCGGCGCGCTTCTCGCTCGAACGCTTCACCGGCGGCTGCACACGTCTGTTCCGCCGGTATCTTGCGCTCGGCGCGGCGCTGATGGTCGTGTACGGCCTCTCGGGTGGCGCGTATCTAGCCTTTGTCGTCTACGGCTACCGAGCCGCGGGCGATCGCGTCTTCATCATTGGCTGGGCCCTCATCGCGGCGTTCGCCGCGATTGCGCTCGTGATCTGGATCACCATCGTGAATCTCGCGTACCTGTTGATGCAGGTAGCCATGGCGGTGGAGGACCTGCCGCTCGGCGCCGCGAGCAGGGCGGTGGCGCGATTCGTCCGCGACGAATTCCGCGAGCTCGTCGGCGTATTCCTCGTGGTGCTCGGGCTGCTCGTGGCGGCGGTGCTCGCTTCCGCTCTTGCATGGTCGGGTGTCGGTCTGATTGCGTTCGTCCCGCTCGTCGGCCTCGCCGTGTTCCCACTGCAGATCGCGGCGTTGCTGCTGCGCGGATTCGTGTTCGAGTACCTCGGCCTCACAGCACTCGGCGCCTACATCACTCTGTACGCACGGCACCTTCAATCGCGCGTCGCGCCGGCCGACCGCGAGGCCGTGCCCTTGGGGACGGGCGCCGTCGACGGCTGGCGCTTCGGACCGAGCCGCAGCAAATCATGAAGAACATCGATCGCTTTCTCTCGCGTGCGGCAGGCACGATGCAGGAGTCGGCCATCCGTAAAATGGGCGCGCTTGGCGTCCGGGTGCCCGACCTCATTTCGTTTGCGCCCGGTTTTCCTGCGCCCGACGTGTTTGCCTGGGACGAGTTCCGTGACATCGCGCAGACGGTGCTCGACGGGTCGGACGCCAGCGTGCTCCAGTACGGGCCGACGCGCGGCTATCCGCCTCTCGTCGCGGCGCTCCCGGCGATTCTGGCCGAGCGCGGCATCCAGACGAACCCGGCGGAGGTCATCGTCACGACCGGATCGCAACAGGCGCTCGACCTGTGCGCGCGCGTCTTCATCGATCCGGGCGACGTCGTGCTTGTCGAGTTGCCGACCTATACGGGCGCGATTACCGCGTTCAGGAACGCGCAGGCGAGGCTCGTCGGCGTGCGACAGGACGCCGACGGCATCGATCTGGACGATCTCGACCGCACGCTCGCGTCCGAACGCGCAGCGGGCCGGCGAATCGCGTTTCTCTACGTCGTGCCGAATTTTCAAAACCCGACGGGCTTGCTGATCAGTCTCGAGAAGCGCACGCGTCTGCTCGAATGGGCCGCGCGTCGTGACGTTCTGCTGATCGAGGACGATCCGTACGGAGCGCTGCATTTCAGCGACGCGGCAGATGCATCGGACACGCGACCCATCAAGGCAGAGGATACCGAGGGCCGCGTCGTGTACTTGAGCAGCTTCTCGAAGACGGTCGCACCCGGATTCCGGGTCGCGTGGATCGCCGCCGCCGAGCCGCTCGTCGCGAAGATCGAAGTGGCAAAACAGGCGGCTGATCTCTGCACCGGCGGCCTCGATCAGCGGATCGTTTACGACGTGTGGAAGCGCGGCGTCCTTGCCGCGCGGCTGCCTATGCTCCGCGAACATTACCAGGCGAAACGGCGTGTGATGGAGCAGGCGCTCGCTCGTGAGATGAAGGATCTCGTCACCTGGCCGGCACCGAAAGGCGGCTTTTTCCTGTGGGCGTCGTTCGGGGACGGGATCGACACCGACGCGATGCTCGCGCGCGCCATTGCCCACAGCGTGGTGTACGTGGCGGGAAGCGCGTTTTACGTCGACGGCCGAAGCAGTCCGCTGGCGCGCCTGTCGTTCTCAGCGCCCTCGCATCAGCGCATCGAAGAAGGCATCCGCCGGCTCGCAGTCGCGGTGCGCGAGGAACGGGTCGCTAAGATTTCGGAACCGTCACGGGTGTAATGTTCGGCAACGGCACGATCGGCACGACCGGCGGGTCGATGGCGCGCGTGAGCGCCGCCACGCCCGCGCCTTTCGCAATGTCGCTCGTCACCAGAATCAGGAGCGGGTTCGTCGTGCGGCCGCCTTCGATGAGTTGCGGAGCCGCGGCGAGGTCGCCGCTCGAGGGCACATCGCCAGCCGCTTTGCCGTCCTTCGTGTTATAGGCGGCAACCTTCGGCGCAATTCCCGTCACGATCAGCACCTGTGACGCGCGGAGCGGACCTCGGGTCGGCCGTAGCGGCAGCGTCGTTTTCCATCGCTGCGCGCCCGACTTCAGATCGAGCGCGCGCAGGATGTTGTCCAGCGACACGAAGTACACATTGTGCTCGTCGCTGGCCGGAAGGCCGATGACGTCGCCTCCGGTTGGCCACTTCCAATCGACCGAGCCGTCTTTCGTCAGGATGCAGTACAAATTGTTATCGTTCGAGCCGACGTACAGGCGCTCGTCGAGCGCGAGAATGTCATTCGCGGCAGCACCGATCCTCCGATCCCAGATCACCGTGCCATCGTCTATCTGCAGCGCGACAACGTGACCGTCGTCGGTCGGAACATAGACGCGGTCCCCCTCGATCGCGGGCCGCGCGTGCGCATCGCCGCCGATTGTCTGGCGCCAGACCGTCGTGCCGTCCGATGATCGCAGTGCGGCGATCTCTCGATTCTTCGTTGCCGCGATCAGCCAGCCGTTGTCCCACACCGGGGGGACGGCGAGCTCCGCGGCGAGAGGAACTTGCCACGCGATCGCTCCATCGGCCGACTGACGCGCGGTCAGCAAGCCCGATTCGACCATGAAGAGGAGACCGCCGCCGGCTGCGGGGTCTGTGTCTGGATGCGCGTCGATGATCCATTTCCGCGTGCCCGGCAGCAGGTCGTACGCTGCCACGCGATCGCCATCGATAGGAAAATATCCGTTCGATCCGTCGAAGGCGGGAGCGGCCGGCATCTGGCTGTTGAGCGCGAGGGTCCAGAGCTGTTGAACCGGAAAGAGCGAGAGCGGGAGCGGCGAGGGCGGCGGGGCAGCGTCGAGTGCGAGGATGCACATGCCGATGAGGGCAACTGCACTACAACATCTTGTGGTCCCGCCCACGCGCACACCGTTATAATAGCGTTTTAGCTTTCCTTTCAGTGGCCCATCAAACCATCATCGTTCTCGATTTCGGCTCGCAGTATACGCAGCTGATCGCGCGACGGTTACGAGAGCTCTCGGTCTATTCCGAGATTTGGCCGCCGGACACACCGGCCGAGAAGATCCGCGCGACGCGACCGGTCGGCATCATTCTGTCGGGCGGACCCAAGAGCGTGTCCGACCCCGGCGCGCCGATGTGCGATCCGGCGGTGTTCGAAATCGGCAGTCCGGTTCTCGGGCATCTGCTACGGCATGCAGCTGATGGCTCACGCGCTCGGCGGAAGCGTGCAGCCCGCGTCGCAGCGCGAGTTCGGTCACGCAACGGTTGCGGTGGATGCTCGCGGTCCGGCGGCAGCGCTGTTTTCCGGGATCCCCGCCGCGCTGCGCGTGTGGGCGAGCCACGGCGATTACGTTGCCGCGCCGCCCGACGGCTTCGCTGTTGTGGCTACGAGCGAGAACGCGCCGGTGGCCGGCATGGTTCACGAGCTTCGCCGGCTCTACGCGATTCTTTTCCATCCGGAAGTCGTGCACACCGAACGCGGCCTCGAGATTTTGCGCAACTTCGCGTACGGCATCTGCGGCTGCACCGGCGACTGGACGATGGCATCGTTTGTCGAGGAGTCGACGGCGCGTATTCGCGCGCGTGTCGGAAACGGACGCGTGGTGTGCGGGCTCTCCGGCGGCGTCGATTCGACCGTGGCGGCGATGATCATTCACCGTGCGGTTGGCGACAAGCTGACGTGCATCTTCGTCGACAATGGCGTGCTTCGCCTGGACGAAGCCAACCAGATCCGCAAGCGGTTCGAACGGCTGAACCTGCCGCTGCGCTTCGTCGACGCGTCGAGGCTGTTTCTCGAGCGGCTTGCCGGCGTCAGCGATCCGGAGAAGAAGCGGAAGATCATCGGCGCGGCATTCATCGAGGTGTTCGAGGCGGAAGCGACGAAGCTCGGCGATGTCGACTTCCTCGCGCAGGGGACGCTTTATCCTGACGTCATCGAGTCGGTCGCGATCGTCGGTCAGTCGGCGCTCATCAAGAGCCACCACAATGTCGGCGGCTTGCCCGAGCGGATGCGCATGCAGCTCGTTGAACCGTTGCGCGAGCTCTTCAAAGACGAGGTGCGAGAAGTTGGCCGTAAGCTCGGGCTCGATGAGGAATTCGTCGGCCGGCAGCCGTTTCCCGGGCCGGGACTCGCCGTGCGGATTCTCGGCGAGGTCAGCGAGGCTCGGCTGGCGTTGCTTCGGCGCGCCGACGCGATCGTCGTGGACGAAGTGAAGCGCGCCGGCTGGTATGGAAAGCTGTGGCAGAGTTTCGCCGTGCTTCTGCCGATTCAAAGCGTCGGCGTGATGGGCGACGAGCGAACGTACGAGTACACGGCCGCGATTCGCGCGGTGGAGAGCCGCGACGGCATGACGGCCGACTGGGCGCGCCTGCCGCACGATCTCCTCGCCCGCATCTCCTCGCGCATCGTCAACGACGTGCGCGGTATCAACCGGGTGGTGTACGACATCAGCTCGAAGCCGCCGTCGACAATTGAATGGGAGTGATGCAGATATCTGAATCTAAGGATTTTAGGATTTACGGATCTAAGGATCTAAAGGTGCTCAGCGCGCCTATCGGGGCTCAGCGTAAGCGCGACGTCCGAAGATACGAAGATCATCAGATCCTGAGATCCTTAGATCCCAAGATTCTTAGATCCGTAGATCCTTACATCCTTAGATCCTTAGATTCCGCCTGTGTCTGACTTCGTCCACCTGCACCTGCACACCGAATTCTCGCTGCTCGACGGCGCGTGCCGGATCGACGAACTGCTCGATCAGGCGGTTGCGCTGAAGATGCCGTCGATCGCCGTCACGGAGCACGGCAATTTGTTTTCGTCGGTGATCTTTCACGATCACGCGCGTGCGCGCGGACTGAATCCGGTTCTCGGCTGCGAGGTGTACGTCGCACCGGGCAGCCGGCTGGAGAAGAGCGGCAACCCTGGCGCGACGCAGAACCATCTGGTTCTGCTCGCCGAGACGCTCGAGGGCTACCACAATCTCATCAAGCTGGTGTCGGCCGGTTATACGGAGGGCTTCTACTACAAGCCGCGAATCGACAAGGCGCTGCTCGCGCAGCACTCGAAAGGGCTCATCGGTCTGAGCTCCTGTCTCAAGGGCGAGGTGGCGGAAGGGCTCTCGCATCAGCAGGAGAAAAAGGCGCGCGAAGCGGCCGCCGCGTATCGCGACATTCTGGGCGCTGAAAATTTCTTTCTCGAGATGCAGTGGCACGGCATCGAGGAGCAGCGAATCGTCAACGGCGGGATTCCGGCGATTGCACGCGATCTCGGGCTGAAGCTGGTGTGCACGAACGACGTCCACTACCTGCGGGAGGCCGACGCGCACCCGCACGACGTGCTCCTCTGCATCGGCACCGGGAAAGCCTTCAGCGATCCGAAACGCCTTCGATACGACGCGCGGCAGTTCTTCCTGAAGACGCCGGAGGAGATGGCCGAGGTCTTCAAGGATTTTCCGGACGCGCTCGCCAACACGATGCGCATCGGTGAGCGATGCAACGTCACGCTCGCAGAGGGAAAGAACTACCTGCCGAACTTCGACGTGCCGCCCGGGTTCACGCTCGACGGCTACTTCGAGCATGTGGCGCGCGAGGGATTCAAGGAACGGCTGCCGCGCCTGAAGCAGCTGGCGGCCGCCGGTTCGCTGCGGCACACGATCGACGAATACGAGCGGCGGCTCTCGTACGAGCTCGACATGATCAAGAAGATGGAGTACCCGGGTACTTCCTGATCGTGTGGGATTTCATCCGCTACGCGCGCGAGCAGGGGATTCCGGTGGGCCCGGGCCGCGGTTCGGCAGCGGGGAGCCTGGTCGCCTACTGCATGCGGATCACCGACGTCGATCCGATCGATTTCGATTTGATCTTCGAGCGGTTCCTGAACCCCGAGCGCGTGTCGCTGCCGGATATCGACATCGACTTCTGCGAGCGTCGGCGCGGCGAGGTGATCGAGTACGTCACGCGGAAGTACGGCCGCGAGAACGTCGCCCAGATCATCACGTTCGGGACGATGAAGGCGAAGGCGGTGGTCCGCGACGTCGGCCGCGTGCTGGAGATGCCGTTCGCCGATGTCGACAAGGTCGCCAAGCAGATTCCGGCCGCGCTCGACATGACGCTCGACAAGGCACTCGAGGAGAGCGAGCCGCTGCGGCAGATGGAGCAGAACGACCCCAAGGTGAAGGAGCTGCTGAGCGTCGCCCGCCGCCTCGAGGGCATGACGCGCCACGCGTCGGTCCACGCGGCCGGCGTGGTGATCGCGCCGCGTGCCATCACCGAGTACGCGCCGCTGTACAAGGGCGCGCACGACGAAATCGTGACGCAGTGGTCGATGAAGGAGATCGAGCGCGTCGGTCTCCTGAAGATGGATTTCCTCGGGCTCTCGACGCTCACGCTCATCTACGATGCGATCGAGGAGATCAAGCGGACGACCGGCGAGGTTCTCGACATCGACCACGTGCCGCTCGACGATCAGAAGACGTATCAGATCTTTCAGGAAGGCCAGACGTACGGCATTTTTCAGTTCGAGTCGAGCGGGATGCGCGACATCCTCCGGAAGTCGAAGCCGCAGCGGCTCGAGGACCTGATCGCGCTGAATGCGCTGTATCGTCCGGGCCCGCTCCGGAGCGGGATGGTCGACGACTTCATCGCGCGGAAGCAGGGGAAAACCGAGATCGCGTACGAGATGCCGGAACTCGAGCCGGTGCTGGCCGAGACCTACGGCGTCATCGCCTACCAGGAGCAGGTGATGCGCATCTCGAACGTCGTCGCCGGCTTCACGCTCGGCGAAGCGGACCTGCTGCGAAAGGCGATGGGGAAGAAGAACGCCGAGGTCATGGCGAAAATGCGCGGCAAGTTCGTGCAGGGCGCCATGAAAAACGGACACGGCGAGAAAAAGGCCGGCCATCTGTTCGATCTGATGGAGCACTTCGCCGGGTACGGCTTCAACAAATCGCACTCGACGGCGTACGCATTTCTGGCGTATCAGACCGCGTATCTCAAAGCGAACTATCCATGGCATTTCGCCTCGGCGCTCCTCACGATCGAGGCGCAGAACACGGACAAGCTGGCGCTGTATCTCGGTGAATGCCGCGATCGCGGCGTTCCGGTGTTGCCGCCAGACATCAACGACAGCCAGCTGCGGTTCTCGGTCGAGCCGAACGGCGTGCGGTTCGGGCTGACCGCGATCAAAAACGTCGGCGAAGGCGCGATCGAGTCGCTGCTCGAGGTGCGCAAGAAACAGGGTCGCATCACGTCGCTTCACGCGCTGTGCGAAGACATCGATCTCCGGCTCGTCAACAAACGCGTGTTCGAGAGCCTGATCAAGGCGGGCGCGTTCGACTCGTTCGCGCTCGGCGATCCGGCGCTTGCGTCGCTTCCAACGCTCGTGTTCCGGCCGCGGCTCCTCGCCTCGGTCGACGCAGTCTGCGAACACGGCGCGCGGATGCAGCGCTCGAAGGACAGCGGCCAGGGAAACCTTCTCGGCGGCTTCGAGGAGGAGCGCGCCGAGGGGGCGACCGCGGCCTTTGCTCCGCTGCCGAACGCCACGCCATGGACCGAATCCGAGCAGCTCGCGTTCGAGAAAGAGACGCTCGGCCTGTATTGGAGCGGCCATCCAGCCGACCGATATGCGGCCGACCTGAAAGAGTTCGGCGCCAGGACGACGGTGGAGCTCGCCGAAGTTCCCGTCGTCGCGCCGCAACCGGAAGCGTGGGGGCCTGGCGGACGCAAACCGCTCGAGCCCGACACGAGCATCGGCGGAATCGTGGCGGCCTGCCGGCAGCTGAAGACGAAAAAGGGCGACCGCATGGCGGTGTTCACCCTCGAAGACGCGCAGGGCGGCGTCGAAGTGATCGTCTTTCCCGAGACCTACCAGCGCAGCGCCGCCTTGATCGACACCGGGACGCTGGTGCTGGTGCGCGGCAAGCTCGAACGCGACGAGGAGACCGCGCGCGTGCTCGCGACGGAAATCGTGGCGCTCGACACGGTTCGCGAACGGGTTGCGCGCGAGGTGGCGATTCGGGTGAAGATGCCGGCCGATCGCGGCGTCTTCGAGCAGCTCGGCGAGGTATTCTCCCGCCATCGGGGAGACCGCCGGGTGTCGTTCGAGATGGAATTGCCGTCGGACCCGCAGGCGGCTGCGCGTGAAGGCCGACGTCTCGTCGCAAATCAGGGTGCGGCCGTCGCCGGCCCTCGTCGCGGAGGTCGAGCAGATCGTCGGCGTCGGGGCAGTGTCGCTGCGATGACGCTTTTCATCGCGGCACTCCCATCACGAAGACACGAAGTGCCACGAAGATCACGACCTATCTGATGTACAACCTGTGTTCGTGTGCTTCGTGACGCTTCGTGCCTTCGTGAAAAAGATGCCGCGCAGAAAACATGGCGCCTGAAACACTGGAATTCGAGGAGCCGATCGCCGTGCTCCTGAAGGAGATCGAAGCGCTGACGCTGCTGCCGCGAACCGATGCGCGCGACCGCGAGATCGAGTCGCTGCGCCGTCGGATCGAATCAGTGCGCCGCGACCTGTACCGCGCGCTGACGCCTTGGCAGCGCGTGCTGGTGGCGCGCCATCCGAGCCGGCCGGGGCTCGAGGATTTCATCAAGCTGGTCTTCACGAATTTCGTCGAGATTCACGGCGACCGCCGCTTTGCCGACGATCACGCGATCATGACCGGGCTCGCCGACTACAAAGGCCAGCCGGTGCTGCTCGTCGGCCACGTGAAAGGCAACGACACGAAGGAGAAGATCTACCGCAACTTCGGCTACGCGCGGCCGGAAGGCTACCGCAAGGCGCTGCGCGCGATGAGGCTCGCGGAGAAATTCAGGCGGCCCGTGATCGTCTTCGTCGACACGCCGGCGGCCTATCCGGGCATCGAGTCCGAGGAGCGTGGGCGTTGCCGAGGCGATCGCCGTGAACCTGCGCGACATGATGCTGCTCGACACGCCCATCATCGTGATCGTCAGCGGTGAAGGCGGCAGCGGCGGCGCGCTCGGCATCGCCGTCGGCGACCGCGTGCTGATGCAGGAGTTCGCGATCTACAGCGTGATTCCCCCAGAAGGGTGCGCCGCGATTCTCTGGCGCGATGCAGGCGAAGAAAATGGAAGCCGCCGAGGCGCTGAAGATCACGGCGCCGGACCTCTTGAAGGCGGGGATCATCGACGAGATCATCCCCGAGCCGATCGGCGGCGCCCACACCGATGCCGCCGCCGCGACGGCGCTCGTGGACGGCATCCTCGAACGCACGCTGCGCGAAGTGAGCGCGCTCGACAGCGAAACGCGTCTGGCGCGCCGATACGACAAGTTCAGGAATATGGGGCGCCTCGGGCATCGACTTTGTCGACGGGTCTTAACTCTCCACCACGGAGGACACGGAGGACACGGAGGGTAAAGGCTTCTCGTCGGGTGCTTCATACCCACAACGATCCGCCGAATCCCATGTCGCAAGTGCGGGACGTTGAAGTTAATTAGAAGACCGACCGTACGGCCACTCAGTTTCAAGTACGTTAAGAGCTGCGCGGAGTGGAGCGGCAGCAGCTTTTCGACGGCTTTCAATTCGACCACGACGCATTGTTCGACGAGGAAGTCGATCCGATATCCGGCTTCGATGGAGATTCCTCGGTACATGACTGGCAGGCGCAGTTGGTGTTCAAACTGAAGATTGTCGCTCGTGAATTCATGGCAGAGACACGCACCGTAGGTGCTTTCGAGAAGGCCCGCACCGAGCCCTGTGTGCACCTTCATCGCCGCAGTAATGATTCTTTTCGTAATCTCTTCGTGACGCATCGACATTTTCCTCCGTGTCCTCCGTGTCCTCTGTGGTGGAGAGCCCCGTCGCGTTTAGAGAGCAAGGAAGCCCACCGGTGATCAGCCCGCGTTGGGACCTGCAGCCGTGCGACGATGGCGCGTCGATCGCGTTGGCGGCGGCGCTCGGGATTGCGCCGGTGGTGGCGCGGCTGCTGTGTCAGCGTGGCCTCGGCGACCCGCAGCTTGCCGCACGATTTCTCAGCCCGTCGCTCGATCAACTGCACGACCCGATGGCGCTCGCCGATATGCGCGTCGCGGTCGATCGCATCCTCGGCGCGATCGCGCGCCGCGAACGCATCGCGATCCATGGCGACTACGACGTCGACGGCATCACGTCGACGGTGATCCTGAAGCGCGCGCTCGAAATGCTCGGCGCCGACGTCGTGCACTTCATCCCTGAGCGCCTGAAGGATGGCTACGGCCTGCTGCCCGCGGGAATCGAGCGGCTGCACGCGGATGGTGTCGCGCTCATCGTGTCGGTCGACTGCGGCATTCGCGGCGCGGACGCGGCGCGGCGCGCCGCGGAGCTCGGCGTCGATCTGATCATCACGGATCACCACGAGCCCGAGGCGGAGCTGCCGCCGGCGCTCGCCGTGATCAACCCGAAGCGTCGCGATTGCAGCTACCCGGACAAGTACCTGGCGGGCGTCGGCGTCGCGTTGAAGCTCGTGCAGGCGCTCTGCCGCGAGTCGAACCACGAGGCGTGGCTGCCCGGCTTCATCAAGGTCGCCGCCATCGGCACGCTCGCCGACGTCGTGCCGCTCGTCGGCGAGAATCGGGTGATCGCGAAGCTCGGGCTCGACATGCTCACGCGCGGACCTCACAAGATCGGCCTGCGTTCGCTGCTGGATATTTCCGGCCTCACCGGCAAGACGATCGACAGCTATCACATCTCGTTCATGCTCGCGCCGCGTGTGAACGCGGCCGGCCGCATGAGCACGCCCGACATCGCGACGCGGCTGCTGCTCGCCGCGGACGAAGGGATGGCCGAGGAAGCCAGACAGCTGGCGATGCAGCTCGATGGCGAGAACGTCCGCCGGCAGGAGGAAGAAGCGGAGATCCTCGCGGCCGCGAAGAAAGTCGTCACGAGCGATCCGGATGTCGGCGCGCGATCGATTCTCGTCGTCGCCGGCGACGGCTGGCACCGCGGCGTCATCGGCATCGTCGCCTCGAAGCTCGTCGACGCCTTTCATCGACCGGCGATCGTGCTGTCGGTCGATGGCGACGTCGCGCACGGCTCGTGCCGCAGCATCTCGAAATTCGACATGCTCGGCGCGCTCGAACGATGCGCGCATCTGCTCGCCCGGTTCGGCGGTCACAAGCAGGCCGCCGGCCTCAGCCTCGAGTCGGGCCGCATTCGCGAGTTCCGCGCTGGCGATTAACGACGTCGCCGACGAAACGCTCGGACCGGATGACCTGATGCCGCGTCTTCGCGTCGACGCCGACCTCACGTTTCGCGCAATCACCGGCGACGTCGCATCTGGCGTCGCCTCGCTCGCGCCGTTTGGCGCCGGGAACCCTCGGCCCGTCTTCGCGGCGCGAGGAGTGCAGATCATCGACGGTCCGCGCAAGCTCAAGGAGCGGCATCTCAAAATGGCGCTGAAGCAGGACGGTCGCATTTTCCGGGCCATCGCGTGGCGCGCCGCCGAACGTCACGATTACCTGACCGAGAACCGAGGCGCCGCTCGACGTCGCGTTCTCTCTGGAGCAGAATCAGTTCAACGGCGAGACGTTCACCGAGCTGACGCTCGCCGACTTGAGAAAATCAGAGGATGTAGGGACGTGAGATGAACCGCTGGCAGCGGCGCGCCCGCCTGTTCATCGGCCTGTTCGGCGTCGCGTTCGCCATCATCGTGCTATTCGCCTTCAAGCCGCGCACGCCGCCGCCCTCGAACGCACACGTCGTGCAGACCGACCCCGGCACGATCGTGCAGAGCACAGGTGGCAAGGTCCAGCGCGTTCGGCTCTCCAAAGAAGAAGTCCTCATCGAATACGATCGGCAGCTGACGTATTCCGACAACACCAGCAAGCTGCTCGGCGTGAAAATCACGACGCACGGAGAAGAGCGGCCGCACGTTCACGCTCACGGGCAAAGAAGGGCAGGCCGGCAAAGACGACTCGTCGTTCCAGATCGACGGCGACGTCCGGCTCGTTGCGAGCGACGGTCTCGCCGTTCACGCCGAGCACGCAACCTACACGGAGAGCGACGGAATGGTCCGCGCGCCGGGACCGGTCGATTTCTCACGCGGCCGCTTCACTGGTACCGGCCTCGGCATGACGTACGACAAACCGCAGGACGCGCTCGCGATTCTCGAGCAGGCGGTCGTGCACATCAATCCAGATGACAAAGGCGCCGGCGCCGCTGATATTTCGTCAGGCGCGGCGACCTTTGCCAGACGCGAGAAAACGATCCGCTTCGAACGCGGCATGCACGTGCGTCGACCGGCTCAGACGATCGACGCTGACGAAGGGCGCGCGTTGCTGTCGGCCGACGAGAAACGGATCGACACCGTCGAGCTCCACGGCAACGCCCGCATCAAGGCGAACGATCCGGCGCCCGGCAGCCTTCAGGCGCTCACCGGTCAAACGATGAATCTGAAATATGGCGACGATGGCGAGACGCTGCGCCAGGCCGTGATCGTCGGCGATGCCGACGCGGAGCTCGGCGGCGAGACCGGGAAGGCCGGCCGGCAGATCGTTGCGAATACGCTCGAAATCGCGCTCGCCCCGGATGGCACCACGCCCGTTGGGCTCACTGGCCGCCAGGGAGTGCGACTGACGATTCCCCCAGAGGCCGAAGCCGCCGGACGGACGATTTCGTCCAATAACCTGACAGCGAAAGGCGAGCCGGGTCGCGGGCTTACGCGCGCGCAATTCTCGGGCAACGTCGACTACCGGGAGAAAAGCGGCACGACCGAACGAGCCGCGAAGTCGGCGGCGCTCGATGTCGGTCTGAAGCCCGGCATGAGCGACGTCGAGGACGCGCGCTTTACGGGAAACGTCGGGTTCGAGGAAGGGCTGATGGCCGCGACTGCGGCCGCCGCGCGGTACGACGTTGGAAAAGGCACGCTGGAGCTGAGCGGCAGCGACCGCCAGCCGCCTCACATGCTGAACGAGCGGATTGCCGTCGATGCATCGCAGATCGCCGTTACGCTCGCGGGCCCGAAGATCAAGGCCTCCGGCACCGTGAAGAGCGTCCTGCAGCCGCCGAAAAAAGGTCAGAAAACGGCCGACGCGAAGATCCCGTCGATGCTGAAGTCGGATCAGCCGGTGAACGTGATCGGCGATGAGCTCGATTACGACGGTGTCGCATCGAAGGCCACGTACACGGGCAACGCGCTGCTCTGGCAGGCCGATACCTCCGTGAAGGGTGCATCCATCACCATCGACGACAAGAGCGGCGATCTGTCGGCGGCCGGCCCGGTGACCACGACCGCGCTCCTCGAGCAGCTCGATAAGGACAAGAAGAAAGAGCGCGTCCGCACCGTGGCGACAGCGCAGGCGTTCAAGTACGAAGAAGCGCAGCGGCGAGCGGCCTACACGGGCGAGGCGCATTTGAGCGGACCACAGGGGGACATCACCGCCAACCGGATCGACCTTTATCTGAAACCGACGGGCGACGAGGTCGAGCGCGCCGAAGCGTTCGCGGGCGAATCGGACACGGTGGCGATCCGCGAGCAGAATCGCAAAACGGTCGGCACGCATCTCACGTACACGAGTGCGGACGATCGCTACGTGATCATCGGGAAGCCGGCGATGAATACCGACGCGTGCGGCAACGAAACGAGCGGTGCGACGTTGACCTTCGTGAAAGCGACCGATACGATCACCGTCGACGGCAACGGCTTCCGCACGCAAACCAAGGGCACCGGCGCGTGCAAGTGACAATGGATCTGGTGATTGGATGATCTGGTGATTGGGTGATTGATTGATGGATTGGGGTGTCGATTCTCCGATCAATCACCAGATCACCCGATCACCAGATATCCAGATCTGACCCCGTCCCATGTCCACACTGCGCACCCACAATCTCACCAAGTCGTATGGCGGCCGTACTGTCGTCGGCGGCGTCAGCCTGGACGTGTCGTCTGGGGAAGTCGTGGGGCTGCTCGGCCCGAACGGCGCAGGCAAGACCACAACGTTCTATATGACCGTCGGCCTAACGGCGCCCGACTCGGGCCGGGTCGAGCTCGATGGCCAGGACGTGACCGACGATCCGATGTACATCCGGGCGCGTAAAGGCATCGGCTACCTGCCGCAGGAGCCGTCGATCTTTCGCGGCCTTACAGTCGAGCAGAACATCCTCGCGATTCTGGAGACGATGGATGGGGATGCGGCGTCGCGTCGCGGCCGTCTTCGCGAACTGCTCGCTGAGCTGAACCTTACACCGCTCGCCAACGCGCCGGCTCATACGCTCTCGGGAGGGGAGCGGCGGCGTGCCGAGATCACCCGCGCACTCGTCGTCTCGCCGAAGTTCATTCTGCTCGACGAGCCGTTCGCCGGCATCGACCCGATCGCGGTCACGGATATCCAGAAAATCATTTTTCACCTGAGGGATCGCGGGATCGGCGTGCTGATCACCGATCACAACGTGCGCGAAACGCTGCGAATCACCGACCGTGCGCACATCGTGCATGGCGGAGTGATCTTCAAGAGCGGCACTCCCGATACGCTGGCGGCCGACGAGGAGGTCCGGCGGATTTATCTGGGGCATGAGTTCCGGTTGGACTAAAATAGGCCTGGGAATTGCATCGGCTGAGGTGCGCTCCCGGCACGGGGCCGGGCGTTGCGGCCGTTGATTCCCGCAACGAACGTTGCGACAACGACTTAGCTAACGTCCGACGGCTTCATGGGCATCCAGCAAAAACTCCACACAAAGCTCGTCCAGAAACTGATCCTCACGCCGTCGCTGCAGCAGGCGATCAAGCTGCTGCCGATGTCGACGCTGGAGTTGTCGGACCTTCTGAATCAGGAGATGGTCGAGAACCCGATGCTCGAGGAGGTCCCGACCGAGGATCTCCAGCCGGCCGAGGCCGCCACCACTCAGGAGGATGCCGCCAAAGCCAACGCCGAGCAGGCCGTCAACAAGCCGGATACCTGGGACGACCAGGATTACGAATACTTCTTCGGCGACTATCTCGACGACGGGTACCGTCCTCGCGCGCCGCAGGAGGTCAAAGAGCTTCCGCCGATCGAAAACACGCTCTCCACGGCAAGCTCGCTCGCCGATCACTTGATGTGGCAGCTGTCCATGCAGACCGACGAACCGCGGATGCGCGAAATTGGGTCGGCGATTCTCGGCAACCTGGACGACGACGGGTATCTTGTCGCCTCGTTCGAAGAGTTGGCGGCGATGGGCCCCTGGCCGGTCGGGGACGTCGAAAAGGCGCTGAAGCTCGTGCAAAGCTTCGATCCGGTCGGCGTTGCCGCGCGCGACCTGCAGGAATGCCTGTTGCTGCAGCTGCGCCATCTTGGCCTCGAGGGCACGCCCACAGAGAAGGTCGTCACCGACCATCTGCGGCTGCTGCAGAACCATCAGGTTCCGGAAATTGCCCGCAAACTGGGCCTCTCGATCGACGATCTCAAGGAGCACATCGAGATCATCCGCAATCTGGATCCGAAGCCGGGCAGCCGCTACAACCCGACGCAGTCCCAGTACGTCATTCCAGACGTGTACGTGGTGAAGGTCGAGGATCAGTACGTCGCCGTGCTGAACGAAGATGGCCTGCCCCAGATGCGGATCAGCCCTGTGTATCGCCGGCTGCTCGACAAGAGCGCGTCGGACAACACCGACGAAACCCGCGCGTACGTGAAGGACAAGTTCCGGTCGGCGCTCTGGCTGATTAAATCAGTGGAGCAGCGGCAGAAGACCATTCACAAGGTCGCGAACAGCATCATCAATTTCCAGCGCGACTTCCTCGATCACGGCATCGAGCACCTCAGGCCGCTGGTGCTGCGCGATGTGGCGAACGACATCGGCATGCACGAATCAACGGTCAGCCGCGTCGTGACGAACAAGTACATGCACACGCCGCAAGGCGTGTTCGAAATGAAGTACTTCTTCCACAGCGGGATCAGCAGCTCATACGGCGAAAGCGTCTCGTCGGTGACGATCAAGCAGCGGATACGCAAGATCATCGAGAACGAAGACCCGCGCAAGCCGCTGAGCGATTCGAAGATCGTGAGCATTCTCCAGCGTGAAGGGTTGGTGCTCGCGCGCCGGACGATTGCGAAATACCGCGAAGAGCTGAAGATCCCCACCTCGAACCAACGCAAAGTCCTGTACCTGAGGCAGCCGAGCGAACCCGTATGCGACTCGAACTCACAGGCCGCCATTTCGAAGTGACGGCGCCCATCAGACGACTCGTCAACGACAAGCTCTCGAAACTAGAACGCGTGTTGAACGATCGCGCCGTGTCAGCGCAGGCCGTGCTCACGCGCGAAAAGAATCGCTGCCGTGTGGACATCACACTGCACGCCCGCGGCGAGCGGTTTCTCCACGGCGTCGGCGCCGCGACCGCGTGGGAACCGGCGCTAACGGCATCGATCGAGAAGATTGAGCAGCAGGCGCAGAAGATCAAAGGCAAGTACGAGGCGCGCAAGCGCCGCGGCCGCCGCGCACCGCTGGCGATCGATCAGCCGGAAGCGGTTGGCATCACCGTCGAGCCTGCCCGTGCGGCGGTGCGGACCCGGATGCCGCGCATCCTTCGTGCCGAGCGCCAGCCGATCAAGGCGATGTCGATAGCCGATGCGGCACGGCAGCTCGACGCGACCGATGCGCTGGTCGTGTTCCGCGACACGGAAACGTCTTCGATCGCGGTCCTCTACATGCGCAACGGCGAGCTGACGCTCGTTGAGACGGAAGCGTAGTCGCCAGTCGCCGGTCTCAGTCTTCAGCCGGCCGAAGACTGAAGACGGTGGACTGCCGACTGACGACTGATGACAGGTGACTGCCGACTGACATGGCTTCTTCCACCGTCACAGTTCGCGCGTTGCTCGGCAGCCGGCCCGAGGCATTCGGTTTACCCCTCGAGCTGCTCGCCGGCAGCGACGGTCTCGATCGGCCGATCACCAGCCCGCACATCCAGAAAACCGGCCTGGCCCTCGCCGGCTTCGACGAATACCTCAAGCCCGGGCGCGTTCTCATCTTCGGCGAAAGCGAAATCCGTTATCTCGAAGGCCTCGAGTCGACCGCTCGGGTCAACGCGATGCGGCTCGCGCTGCGCCACGATTTTCCCTGCGTCCTCATCACCGGCGGGTTCGAGCCGCCGCCGCTGCTCGTCGTCGAGGCGGAGCGCGCCCGGTTGCCGCTGCTGAAGACGTCGGTGGCGACGCCGACGGCGATCGCGAAGCTGACGTCGATGCTCGAAGATTCGCTCGCCGAGCGCACGCTGATGCACGCGGTGCTGATGGACATCCTCGGCCTCGGCGTGCTGATCGTCGGCGAGAGCGGCATCGGCAAGAGCGAGTGCGCGCTCGATCTCATCGTGCGCAGCCACCGGCTGGTTGCCGACGATACCGTCGAAGTCCGCCGTCGTCAGGAAACGATTCTGATCGGCACGTGTCCGGAGCTGACGCGGCATCACATGGAGCTGCGCGGCCTCGGGCTCATCAACGTGAAGGATCTGTTCGGCATCGCGTCGACGCGCTCGTCCAAGCGCATCGAGCTCGTCGTGCAGCTCGAACGCTGGGATGCCACGCGCGAGTACGAGCGGCTCGGTCTGGACGACGATTACTACGAAGTGCTCGGCCTTCGCGTGCCGCTGATTCGCATGCCGGTGGCGCCGGGGCGGAGCATCGCCATTCTCGTCGAGGTCGCTGCACGCAATCAGCTGCTGCGCGCGCGCGGGCATCACGCCGCGAGGGCGCTGGCCGAGCGGCTCGACCGCGAGTTGCGCCTCGATAGTCTGCCGGCGAGCGAAGACGATGAAGAGCTCGAGGGCGGAGGAGGGCGGTGAGTCCGCGAAAGCGCGTCCCGCGCCCATCGGCGAAGCCGCCCCAGGGCACCGGCGCGCGTGGGCGGAAAGCGGGCCAGCCGTTCATCATCCTCACAGGCCTTTCCGGCTCCGGCAAGTCGCAGGCGATTCGCGCGCTCGAGGATCTCGGCTACTTCTGCGTCGACAACCTGCCGACGACGCTCATCCCGACGCTGGCGAAGCTGTCGCTGCGCGCCGGCGGCGATATCGAAAAGGTGGCGATCGTCGTCGACGTCCGCGAAGGGAACTTTCTGTCGGCGTTCCCGAAAGTCTTTCGGCGCCTCCGCAAGATGCCGCGGCTGAATCCGGTGCTGATCTTTCTCGAGGCCGACACGCCGGCGCTCGTGCGGCGGTTCAGCGAGACGCGGCGACCGCATCCGCTGGCGCCGGGCCGGTCGGTGCGCGAAGGCATCCGCGACGAGCGCTCGCGCATGACTGCGATCCGGGAGATGGCCGACGAGATCATCGACACCTCCGACATGACGGTCCACGAGCTGCGCCAGTTCTTCATCGGCCTTTCGCGCGACCGCGCGCGCGCGCCGCTCGTCATCACGCTTCTGAGCTTCGGCTACAAGCATGGCGTGCCGGTCGACGCCGATCTGGTGTTCGACGTGCGCTGTCTGCCGAACCCGCATTTCGTGCCCGACGCTTGCGCCGGCGGACCGGCCGCGACCGCGCCGTCGTGCGATTTCATGGAACGCGACGCGTCCACGCGCGAGTTCATGGATCGGCTCGAGGACTATCTGCAGTTACGTCGTGCCGCACTACGTCGCCGAAGGGAAGAGCTACCTGACGATCGCCATCGGCTGCACGGGCGGCCGCCATCGCTCGGTGATGATCGCGCGAGCGGCTGCGCAAGGCGCGGTCGCGACCGTGCCGGGCGTACGGGTCCGCGTGCGTCATCGCGACATCGCAGCATCCATGATCGTGGTGATGCCGCCGCGATCTTGTGGTTCAATCGGATGGGCGCGCGATGATCGGCGTCGTCGTCGTCACCCACGGCCAGCTCGCGACCGAGCTGGTGAACGCCGCCGAGATGATCGTCGGCGATCTGCCGCAGTTCACGGCCGTGTCGATCGGCTGGCACGACGACGTGAACGACGCGCGGGAGGAGATCGCGCAGGCGATCGAGCGCGTGCGCGGCGAGGACGGGCGTGCTGCTGCTGACCGACATGTTCGGCGGCACGCCGTCGAATCTCGGCATGACATTTCTCGAGAAGGATCGCCTCGAGGTGATCACCGGCGTGAACCTGCCGATGCTGATCAAGCTCGCCGGCCTGCGCAGCTCGTCGAATCTGCTCGCCGTCGCGCGCGAGATGCGCGACCATGGCCGGAACGCGATCTGGGTGGCGTCCGATCTGCTGCGCGGGGAGAAGAGCTCCGTGACGACTCGCGGACCGTCACGGTCGTGAACCAGCTGGGCATGCACGCGCGCGCCGCGGCGAAATTCGTCCACCTCGCGCACGCGCTATCGAGTCGCGAGGTCCGCGTCGCGCGCGCACGGTCGCGAGATGGACGGCAAGAGCATCATGGGCATGCTGCTGCTGGCGGCGGCGCGCGGCACGACGATCACGATCAGCGCCGACGGCGCGGACGAGCAGCGATGCCGTCGACGCGCTCGGCGACCCTGGTCGCAGTCGCGGATTCGGCGAGGACGTATGCAGCGCCTGAGCGGCATCGGCGTGTCGCCCGGCGTCGTCGTCGGGCCGCGCGGTCATCCTGATCCAGCGCGCACAGGTGCTGCGCTACCAGATCGCGCGCGGCGCGGCTCGAGCACGAGCTCGGCGCGGCTCGAGCGAGAGCCGCGTGCGCTCGCGCGCAGCAGCTGCGTCGAGATCCGCGCGCGCGTCGCGCGACGCCGCGGCCCGGAGCTCGCGTCGCTCTTCGACGCGCAGCTGCTGATGCTCGACGATCCGATGCTCGTGCCGCGCGCCGCGGAGATCGTCCGCGAGCAGCGCGTGAACGCCGAGTGGGCGGTCCAGCAGGTGTTCGACGAGTTCAGCGCGGTGTTCGACGAGGTCGCCGATCCGTACCTGCGCGAGCGCAAGGGCGACGTCGCGGATCTCGTCGGCCGTCTGCAGATGAATCTGCGGCAGGGCGTGGCGACGCCCGCGCGATCTGCTGCGCGAGCTCGACGAAGCGTCGGTGCTGATCGCCGACGAGCTGACGCCGTCGCTCGCGGCGCAGGTCGACTGGACGAAGGTCCGCGGCTTCGCCACCGACGCCGGCAGCCGGACGTATCACACGGCGATTCTCGCGCGTTCGCTCGACGTGCCGGCGGTCGTCGGCCTGCACAATGCCAGCGATCGCATCCAGCCCGGGCAGCTCGTGATCATCGACGGCGACCGCGAACGAAGTGATCGTCGACCCGACCGACGAAGTGCTCGCGCGCGCGGCGCGCAGCCGACGATCATCGCCCCGCGGTCCGGCGCCGAGAGCCGAGCGCCGCGGCCGGCGACGACCGCCGACGGCGTCCGCATCCGCCTCGACGCCAACATCGAGTTCCCGGACGATCTGGCGGCGGCGCGCTATGCCGGCGCCGAAGGCATCGGCCTCTATCGATCGGAGTTCCTGCTGACCGGGCTCGGTCAGGCTGCCGACGCGAGGACGACGCAGTACGAGATCTATCGCGGCATGCTCGAAGGGATGGCGCCGGCATCGGTCACCGTCCGCACCTTCGACGTCGACGAGGATCAGCTCGCGTCGCGGTCGGCCAACCGGACGCTCGCGGGCGGCTGGGTCGCCGACGAGGAGCGGGGCAGCCGGCAGGGGCTGCGCGGCCTTCGTCTGAGCCTCGACGCGGCCGGAGCTCTTCGCAGGCGCAGCTCCGCGCGCTGCTGCGCGCCGCGCGGCACGGATCGCTGCGCATCATGTTTCCGTTCGTGTCGGGCGTCGAGCAGCTGCGCGAAGCGCGCCGCATGGTCGTCGGAGGCGGCCGCCGAACTCGCGCGACGCGGCGAAGCCGTGCCGCCGCGTGCCGATCGGCGTGATGATCGAAATTCCCGCGGCGGCCTACACGGCGGATCTGCTCGCGCGCGAAGTCGACTTCTTCACGATCGGCACGAACGATCTGATTCAGTACTGTCTGGCGGTCGACCGCGCCGACGAGCGCGTGTCGCGCCTGTACGAACCGCTGCATCCGGCGATTCTCCGCGTGATTCGTGATGGTGCGGCGCGCGGCGCGACGCCACCGCATTCCCGTCTCGCTCTGCGGCGAGATGGCGTCCGATCCGGCGCTGCTGACGCTGCTCGTCGGCCTCGGGCTGACCGAGTTCAGCATGACGCCGGCGCCGATTCCGCGTCGCGAAACAGGTGCTGTCGGAAGTGCGCGCCGACGACCTGCGCGCGCTGGCGCGCCGCATCCTGCGGCTGCCGACGGTCGACGACATCGAGCGCGAGCTGCTGACGATCGCTCGGCCGGCTCAGCCTGATCGAAGGAGTGATCGACGTTGAACGGCGACACCGAGAGCGCGACGATCAGCCGCGGTCGAGAAGCCGTGGGGCTACGAGCTGCACTGGGCGAAGACCGAGCGGTACGTCGGCAAGCTGATTCACGTGAACGCCGGCCACGCGCTGAGCCTCCAGTACCACAACCTGAAGGACGAGACGATCTACCTGCACGTCGGGAAAGCTGCTGTTCGAAATTCAGGAGGGCGAGGACCTCGTGAAGCGCGAGATGCAGCCGGGCGAGCGCGTGCACATCACGCCGAAGACCGTCCATCGCATGACGGCGATCGAAGACAGCGACATCTTCGAGGTGTCGACGCCGGAACTGCACGACGTCGTGCGGCTCGAGGATCGGTACGGAAGGGAAAACACGTAGAACTGAGAACTGCAGAATCGTAAGACTTAGAGAACTGCGAATTTCAGTTCTCAGTTCTCAGTCTGCCGATCTTCAGCTCTAGAACGGAATATCGTCGTCGGTGAGCGGCTCGGCCGACGTCCGATCGGCGCGTGTCCGCCCATCGACTCGTCGCCGCCGCTGCGGGACATCGATCCGGCGCCGCCGTCCACCGCCGCCACCGCCGCCGAGCAGGACGATCCGGTCGCCGCGAATTTCGGTGGTGTAGCGCTTGTTGCCGTCCTTGTCGTCCCACTGGCGCGTCTGCAGCCGGCCCTCGACGTAGATCTGCTTGCCCTTCGTGAGGTATTCGGCGAGCGATTCCGCTGACTTGCCCCACAGCACGACGCGGTGCCACTCGGTTTTTTCCTGGCGCTGTCCGCGCCTTGTCGTTCCACACCTCGGTCGTCGCCATGTTGATCGTGGCGACCGCCGCGCCGCCCGGCGTGTAGCGCAGCTCGGCATCGCGACCGAGATTGCCGACGAGAATCACCTTGTTGACGCTGCCCATTGGACGACGATTCTATCTCAGTTTTCTTTGCCTCCAATTGCCTGCTTGCACAAGATGGCGAATTCGCCCTGCTGCGGACCGTTCGGGATCGCTTCGCGATGCACGCCTCGAACGCCTCGCGCGCGCGATCGGCCTGGCCGACGTGCCGGAGCGCGAGCCCCTTCTTGTAATACGCCTGCGCGGTTGCGGCGGCCGCCGCCGGGTACGTGCGGATCGCCGTTGTCGTACGCTTCGAGCCCTTTGTCGTACTTGTTCTGAAATACGTACGCGTCGCCGATTTTCACCTGCGCGTCGGCCGCCTTGTCGGACTTCGGGAACGATCGGATGATACGCTTCGAATCCCTGGATCGCGAGATCCCACTGGCCCGCGGTGTAGTCGGCGAACGCTGCGTCGTAACAGCTGCGTCGGTGCCCATCGGCCGACGCTCGGAGCCGCGGAACGGCGGGCGCAGCGGCGCCGCCGGCGCGCCGACGCGTCGGGTTCGCCGCTCGTCGGACGCGGCGACGCTCATCTGGCTGACACCCTGCCGCAGCGCATCGAGCTCCTGCGTGAGCGAGCCGATCCGGACGTTGTTGTCGTCGACCTTCTCGCGCACGACGCGCAGATCGCTCGACAGCGTGTCGACGGTCAGCTTCTGATCGGCGAACGCCTTGCGCGTCGCGTTGGTCTGCTCGTCGATCCGCGCGTTCACCGCCTTCAGCGCTTCGCCGACCTGGCCGAGCAGGTTCTGCAGTTGCTGCGCCTGCTCCTGCAGCATGCGGATGTCGGCCATCAGCTGCTGATGTTCCTTGTTGGCGGCGCTCGCCGGCGCGGCGATCGCGACGACACAGCAGGCGAGGAGCAGACGACGGAAGATGGTCTCGATCATAAGCAGTCTCACTTCGCCGTGATGACGAAATGCGCGCGGCGGTTCTTCGCGAACGCCGCCTCGTCGTGGCCCGGATCGAACGGGAATTCCTTCCCGTAGCTCACCGTCCGCAGGCGATCGGCGGAGATGCCGAGCGACACGAGATACGCGCGGGCGGCGACGGCTCGGCGCTCGCCCAACGCCAGATTGTACTCGGCGGTGCCGCGCTCGTCGCAGTGACCTTCGATCGTGACCGTCCAGGTCGCATATTTCTTCAGGAGCGCCGCATCGGCGTTCAGGACGCTCTGTCCCTCGGCGTTCACGTCGCTGCTGTCGAGCTCGAAGAACACCGGCTTCAGCGGCGAGTTGCGGTTGAGGTCGTCGAGCGACGCCGACGCAATCGCATCGTCGCGCACCGGCTCCGGGCGGCACGACGGTCGGCTCGGCGACCGGTTCCGGCGGCGCCGGCGGACGCGCGCCGTTGCGTGGCCGGCGCTGAGGGCGGCGGCGGCGCGGGCCGGGCGACCGGCGGTTTCTTCTTGTGGCAGCCGGCGATCGCCATGGCCGCCGAGATCAGCACGAAAAGCGCGAATCTGCGCATCAATTGCTCCTGTCCGGCGTGGCGCCGGAATCTCCATGCGTCCGGCTCATGCCGGACGAATTTATTTCTGAACATTGGACCAATCCGGCTGCTCGTTGTTGCCGGTCCGCGTGATCTGCCGGAGGTTCTTTCCGTCGCGCGCCATCGTGAAGATCTGCGTTTTGCCGGCGCGCGTCGACGTGAACGCGATGTGCCGGCCGTTCGGCGAGAACGCCGGGACTCTCGTTGGTGCCTTCGCCGAAGGTCAGCTGCGTGACCTTGCGCGTGGCGAGGTCGATCACCTTGATGTCGAGGCCGCGGCCGGTCCGCGCCGCGTACGCGATCTCGTTGAACGGCGCCGGCGACCAGGTCGGCCGATCCGCGTAGCCATCCGACGTGAGCCGCTGCAAGTCCGAGGCCGTCGGCGCCGATGATGTAGATCTGCGGCGTCGCCGGTGCGCTCCGACGTGAACGCGATCTGCGTGCCGGACGGCGACCAGGTCGGCGTCGTGTCGATGGCCGGGTTGTTCGTGAGGCGACGCACGTTCGAGCCGTCGCGGTTCACGACGTAGATCTCGGTTGCCGTCGCGCGTCGAGGCGAACGCGATCCTCGATGCCGTCGGGCGAGCACACCGGCAGCCAGTTGTTCGCCCGCGTTCTTCGTCAGTTCCTCCATCGTCGCCTGATAGATGTGCGAGATGAAGATGTTCGGCAGGCCGCGGCGGTACGACGTGTAGGCAATCGATCGCGCGTCGGGCGACCAGGTCGGGTTGATGTTCAGCGAGCGCGTCGCCGTGACGCGGCGCTGGTTCTCGCCGTCGTAGTCCGCGATGTAGATCTCCTTCACGCCGCGCTGCTCGACGGTGCCGGTCATGCGCTCGCCGTCGCGATCCGAGTCGAACGTGAGCTTCGTGCGCGCGACGCCGCGCAGCGCGCGCTGCTGCTCGTGGATCTCGTCCGAGATCGTGTGCGCGTACGAGCGCGGGTTCGCCCCCGACCCGCTGTACTGCTTGCCCCAGGCCGACTGCTGCGTCTTGACGTTGAACAGCCGCACCTCGACGCGGATGCCGTTGCCGGTCTTCTGCACCGTGCCGACGATGACGCCGTCGGCGTTCAGCTCGCGCCAGCGATCGAACGGCACGTCGTTCATGCCGTGCGCGGCCGGAATCGTGGCGTAGACGTCGCGCGGAATGAGCGCGAACTCGCGCTCGAAGTTCAGGTCGTCCCACAGCACCTGGCCGATCGTCTTCGCGATCGCCTGCGTCTCGGCGTCGGGCGACAGCGCGATGAAGTCGGGCACCGCGAACCGCGGCGGCGCGCCGCTCGCCGCTGGTGATCGTCGTGCTGACTTCGCTCGGCTGCTGCGGGGGCGGCGGCGGCGGCGGCTGCTGCGCGTTGAGCGACGACGAACCGCGCATGGCGAGAGCCGAGGCTCGGCGCGAGGACGAGAAATGGTCCGTATCATCATTGAAATTGGAAATTCAGGTGAACGGTCAGCGTCGGATTCGGGAACTGCGCCGGCAGCGGCGGCAACTGTCTCGTGCACGACGACCGCGCGCTGCGCGCTCGAGGTCGAGCGTCGCGGTGCCGCTCGATTTTTCGGCGACGATGTCGGTGATGCTGCCGTCCCGCTTGATCGTGAACTTCACGACGACGGTGCCCGGGACGCCCGCCTGGTGATTCCAGTTCGCGCGAATGCGCTCGATCATCGTCGCCAGGTAGTCGGGACAGCAGAAATTCGCGACGTCGAGATACGAGCCCGATCCGGCGCCGCCGCCAGTCGACAGCCCGAAGCCCTGGCCGCGCGCGCCGGTCTCGGCGACGGCGCTGTCCGGCCGCGACCTCTTCGCCGCGCGTCGGCGTCCGGCCGCGCGCCTCGTCGGGCGCCTGCGCCACTGTCGGCGGCGGAGTCGCCTTCGTCGGCCGCGCGTTCGGCTTCGGCACCGTCATCTCCGGCGCCTTCGCCGCGGGCGGACGCACCGCCTCGCGCTTTTCGGCGCGGCTCGGTCGTCTGCACCGGCGCGTCCGCCGATCGACGTCATGCCGCCGCTTCGCGCGGCCCTCGCCGCCGCCGCCGAGCGTGATCGTCATCACCGTTTTCGGCGCGTCGCACGCGCGCGCGACAGCAGGCCGCCGGGCACGAAGATCACCGCGGCGACGAGCACCGCGTGCATCGACGACCGAGATGGCCGCCATCCGCTGGAGCCCGCCGGCTCGCGCATGCGATCGCGCAGGACGTCGGTGACGTCCATCAGCTATCGAGCGTTCTCACCGGGTCGACTTGCATTGCCTGAGGTCTCATCGATCGCCGGAACGTTGTCGACGCCGGTCGACCCTTCAGCCTGAGTGTCGAACACCTCCATCAGCTCCTGGTAGCGTGCACGGCGCCGTCGCCGCGCAGGTACACCTGCTTGTCGGCGCGCGCCTTCCATCTTCTGGCGCATGCGCTCCTGCAGGACGTCGACGCGAAGCGGCTCGTCGCCGAGGTAGACCATGCGGTTCTGCCGAAAGGCGAGCGGGCACGCGTGACGAAGAGCCGCTCGCCCTGCGATCTGCTGCGCGCGCGTCGCGACCGGGCAGGTTCACGTCGACGCCGCGCTGCATCATCGGCGCCGTCACCATGAAGATGATCAGCAGCACCAGCATCACGTCGACGAGCGGGACGACGTTGATCTCGGCGAGCGTGCCGGCGACGCGCCGGCCGCGTCCGCGGCCGCGCGCTGATCGGCGGCCTGAACCTTCGGCATGCAGTCAGCCTTCGGCATCGCTACGTGAAGTTCCTCTCGGCGATGTTCAGGAACTCCATCGCGAAGTCGTCCATCTCCGACGCGAACAGCTTCACGCGCTGCGTGAAGTGGTTGTAGAAGAGCACCGCCGGAATCGCCGCGAAGAGGCCGGCGGCGGTCGCGATCAGCGCTTCGGCGATGCCCGGCGCCGACGACGCCGAGGTTGGTCGAGCCGGTCTGGCCGATGCCTCTGAAACGCGCTCATGATTCCCCACACCGTGCCGAACAGCCCGATGAACGGCGTGATGCTCGCGGTCGTCGCCAGAAACGGCACGCGGCTTCTCGAGCTTGTTGACCTCGACGATCGAGGCGCGCAGCAGCGCGCGATCGACCGCCGTGAGGCTCTTCAGAGTTGGACGCCCGGCGGCGTCCGCGGATTGGATGGTCCGCGGCTCGCGTCGGCGGGCGCGCTCTGCCGCAGCTGCGCGGTCAGCTCGGCGTAGCCGGCCTGGAACAGCCCGACGAGCGGGCTCTCGCCGAGCGAGCGGCAGACCGCCTGGACTTCGGAGAACTTGTTGCTCCGGCGGAACACGTCGAGAAACTGCGTCGCTCTGCCGCTCGGCGCGCCGGAACGTCCACAAGCTTGTAGAGGATGATGCCCCAGGACACGACCGAGAAGCAGCGCCAGGATCAGCCAGGACGACCTTGAGCGATCGGGCTGGTGCGGCGATCAGCTCGAGAATCGCGCGAATCTGACGCTGTCGGGCACAGCACCGCCCGGCGCCTGCAGCAGCAGGGCAAGCAGCGAGTACCGAGCGTGCGCAAACGGACCCTCCGAAGACATCGCTGTGCGCCGCTGGGACAGCGCCGCCGGGGTATGAGCCCAGCCTATTGCGCAGAACTGTATCACGCTGTGAAAGTGCTGTCAAACCTATGATACGATTGGAGTTCCGCTCTTTCCGATGCTCCGCTTCCTCAGCATCACGCAACCTCGCGGTCATCGACGCGGTCGAGGTCGAGTTCGAGCCGGGCCTCAACGTCCTGACCGGCGAGACCGGCGCCGGCAAGTCGATCCTCGTCGAGGCCGTCGGCCTGCTGCTCGGCGGCCGCGCCTCCGGCGACCTCGTCCGGACCGGCGAAGAGATCGCCGACCGTCGAGGCGATCTTCGAAAGCCGGACGGCGACGAACTGCTCGTCCGGCGCGAGATCACCGCGCAGGGCCGCAGCCGCGCGTTCGTCAACGGCGCGCTCGCGACCGCCGGCGCGCTCAAGGATCTGTCCGCGCGCCTGATCGAGCTGCACGGCCAGCACGAGCATCAGACGCTGCTCGATCCGTCGACGCACCTCGGCGCTCCTCGACGCGTTCGCCGGCCTCGCATCGGCGGCCGACGCTGGTCGCCGCCGCGTTCGCGGCGCTGGCGTGCGCGCGGCGCGACGAACTCGACCGCGCCGCGCACGGACGGCCGCCGAGCGCGACGGCCCGCGCACGAGCTCGCCGCGTTCCAGCTGGCCGAGCTCGACAAGGTCGGCGCCGCAAGCCGGCGAGGACGAGGAGCTGGCGGCGCCGCGGCAGGTGCTCGCGAGCGCCGAGCGCGTCGAGCGGCTGTGCGACGAAAGCTACGCGTCGCTCTACGACAGCGACGACGCCGCGCTGGCGGCGCTCGGCGGCGTCTGGCAGCGCGTCGGCGAGCTGGCCGCGCTCGACCCGCAGTTCGCGCCGTACCTCGACGCGCGCGACGGCATCAAGTCGCAGCTCGAGGATCTGGCGCTCTTCCTGCGCGCGCTACGCCGACGGCATCGACGCGTCGCCGGCGCGGCTGCAGCAGGTCGAGGATCGGCTCGCGCTGCTCGAGCGGCTGAAGCGGAAGCACGGGCCGACGCTCGCCGACGTGCATCGCGCAGGCGCGACGCGCTTCGGCGCGAGCTCGACGGACCTGCGAGCAGGGCGACGAGCGCGTCGCCGAGCTCGAGCGCGAGCACGCGACGCGCGCGCGGCGCGTATCTCGCGGCGGCCGAAGCGCTCGCGCGGCAGCGCCGGCGCGGCCGCGGCGACGTTCGCGCGAGCGCTCGAGCAGACGCTCGGCCGAGCTCGCGATGGAGCGACACGCGCTTCGAGGTCCGGTTCAACGCCGAGCCGCTGCCCGAGTCGGCGTGGATCGGCGCGCGGCATCGACACGGCGGAGTTCTTCGTCTCGCCGAACCCCGGCGAGGAGCTGCGGCCGCTCGCGCGCATCGTCTCCGGCGGCGAGCTGTCGCGCATCATGCTGGCGCATCAAGACGCTGACCGCGCGACCGCGCCGCGGCTTCAGCGACGCCGCCGATCGGCCGCCGAGCGGCTCGGCGCCGGGCCTGATCTTCGACGAGGTCGACGCCGGCATCGGCGGGCGCGTGGCCGACGTCGTCGGGCCGCAAGCTCCGCGCGCTCGGGTCGGCGTTTCAGGTGCTCTGCATCACGCACCTGCCGCAGATCGCCGCGTACGCCGACACGCACTTCCAGATCGAGAAGCGGGTCGAGGCGCGGCCGGACGCTGACGACCGTCGCACGGCTCGACGGACGAATGCGCGGGTCGACGAGCTCGGCGCGCATGATCGGCGGCGCAGCGGTGACGGCCGGGGTGCGCGCGTCGGCCCGCGAGATGCTCGCGGATCGCCGCGCGGCATCGCGGCGAGAGCGAGGCGAAAGGCGAAAGGCGAAAGCGAAAGGCGAAAGCGAAAGCCGCGACAAGCGAAAGGCGAGAGCGATGGCGCGAAAATACCTCATCGAGACCTTCGGCTGCCAGATGAACGTGCACGACTCCGAGCGGATGGCCGGCCTGCTCGAGCAGGCCGGCTACGAGCCGACCGACGACGCCGCCGACGCCGACGTCGTCGTCATCAACACCTGCAGCGTGCGCGAGCGCGCCGAGGAGAAGCTGTACACGCGGCTCGGCGAGCTGCGGCAGCTGGCCGCGGAGCAGCGGGCACGACCCGATCGTCGCCGTCGCCGGCTGCGTCGCGCAGCAGGAAGGCGACGCGCTCCTCAAGCGCGTCGCCCGGCGTCGCCGACGTCGTCGTCGGCACGCAGGCGATCCGCCGGCTGCCGATGCTCGTCGACGCAGGCCGAGCGCCGGTCGCGCCGGCGGTCGCCGCGCGCTCGACGGATCTGAACCCGTACGACGACGTGTCGTTTCCGCTCGGCGTGACGCGCCGCGGCGATCCGGTCAAGGCGTACGTCACGATCATCGAAGGCTGCAACGAGTTCTGCAGCTTCTGCGTCGTGCCGTACACGCGCGGGCACGAGCGGATGCGGCCGAAGGCCGACATCCTCGCCGAGGTGCGCGAGGCGGCCGCCACCGGGCGCCGCGAAGTCCAGCTGCTCGGCCAGATCGTCAATCACTACCAGGCGCCGGACGATCCCGTCGTGCGACTTCGCCGGCGCTGCTCGAAGCGGTCCACGACGTCGACGGGCATCGAGCGCATCCGGTTCGCCAGCCCGCATCCGCGCCACGTCACGCCGCGCTTGCTCGCCGCGATGCGCGACCTGCCGAAGGTCTGCCGGCACCTGCACCTGCCGGTGCAGTCCGGCTCGACGCGCGTGCTCGAGGCGATGCGGCGGCGCTACACGCGCGAGGAGCTACCTCGACCTCGTCGACGCGATCCGCGAGCCGCTGCCGGACGTGGCGCTCTCGACCGATATGATCGTCGGCTTCCCCGGCGAGACGGACGCCGACTTCGAGGAGACGCTGTCGCTGACGGCGGCGGTCCGGTATCACAGCATGTTCTCGTTCAAGTATTCGCCGCGGCCGAACACGCTGGCCGACGAAGCGGCATGCCGGACGATGTGCCGGAGGACGAGAAGACGCGGCGGATCGTGGCGCTGCAGGCGCTGCAGCGGGACGATCCAGACCGAGCTGAACGCAGCGGCTCGGTCGGGCACGACGTCGAGGTGCTGGTCGACGCGGCGAGCCGGCGGCGCGACGACGGAGCTGTCGGGCCGGACGACGCGGCAACTCGGTCGTCAACTTGCCGGGGCCGCGCGACTGGCTCGGCCAGCATGGTGCGCGTCCGCATCGAGCGCGCGGGCCCGCACAGCGTGTGGGGCGCAGCCGCCGGCGCGCGACGTTGACGGCCGTGCGGACGCATCGAAGCCTAGGGTGACAGCCATGCAAATCGAAATGACCATCAAGGGGCTGATGGTCGATCCGATCACCAACATGCCGATCGTCATCCTGCGCGACAAGGACGGCGCAGCAGGTGCTGCCGATCTGGGTCGGCATCTTCGAGGCGAACGCCATCGCGCTGCAGATCGAGAACGTCACGACGCCGCGGCCGATGACGCACGACCTGCTGCGCAACGTCATCCACGACCTCAAGGCGACGCGTCGCAGAAGATCGTCGTCTGCGACCTGCAGGAGAACACGTTCTACGCGCTGATCTACCTGACGCTCAACGGCGAGACGGTGGCGATCGACGCGCGGCCGAGCGACGCGATTGCGCTGGCGCTGCGGACGCGGGCGCCGATCTTCGTCGAGGACGACGGTCATCGACAACGCCAAGACCGTCGACTTCGTCGCCCGACAAGGCGGACGCCGAGCGGCTCCAGAAGTGGCTCGAGAGCCTCGATCCGGACGACCTCGGCAAGTACAAGATGTAGACGGTCGCGTCTTGACGCGCCGCACGCCGTCCCTAGAATGGCGCGGTCCGCGTGCTGCAATCCTCGCGATCACGCGTCACCCGATGATCGTCGCCATCGCCAACCAGAAAGGCGGCGTCGGCAAGACCACGACCGCCATCAATCTCGCCGCCGCGCTCGCGCTGCGCGGCAAGCCGACGCTGCTCATCGATCTCGATCCGCAGGCCAACAGCACGATGTCGTTCCTCGACATGCCGCACGGTCGACGCGCAGCGTCTACGACGCGATCGCCGACCCGGACGTGCGGCTTCGCCGACGTCATCCTGCCGTCGACGCTCGCCGAACCTGTGGATCGCGCCGTCGCGGATCGCGCTGGCCAAGCTCGAGGCGAAGCTGGTGGGGGAGATGGACGCGCATTTCCGGCTGAAGGACAAGCTCGAGCCGCTCCGCGAGGAGTATCCCGCACATCGTCATCGACTGTCCGCCGACGCTCGGCCTGCTGACGGTCAACGCGCTGGTCGCGGCGACGCACCTGCTGATTCCGATCCAGTCGTCGTACTTCGCGCTCGAGGGCACCGACGACCTGCTCGAGACGATCGAGAAGGTCCGGGCGCGGCCGAACCCGGCGCTGCGGATCCTCGGCGTCGTCATCACGATGCACGACAAGCGGACGGCGCTGGCGCGCGACATCCGGGCGCAGATCGAGAAGGTGTTCGGCGGCAAGGTCTTCAAGACCGTGATCACCAAGAGCGTCCGGCTCGAGGAGAGCCCGGCCTACAAGGAATCGATTTTCACGTTCGCGCCCGACTCGACCGGCGCGACCGAGTATTACCGGCTGTGCGAGGAGGTCATCGATCGTGCCTAGACGCGGACTGCCCGACACCATCGCGATGCGCCACGACGAGCACTACGTCGAGGCGCTGGCCGCGTCGGCCGGCGCGCCGATCGGCCGCCTGGTGCCGATCGACCAGATCGACCCGAACCCGAACCAGCCGCGCCAGGTCATGGGCGACCTGTCCGAGCTGATGGCGTCGATCGCCGAGAAGGGGATCATCGAGCCGCTCGTCGTCCGGCAGCGCGGCGACCGCTTCCAGATCGTCGCCGGCGAGCGGCGCTACCAGGCGGCGGTCCAGGTCGGGCCTGCGCGAGCTGCCGGTCGTCATCCGCGACGTCGACGACACCGAGATGATCGAGCTCGCGCTGATCGAGAACCTCCAGCGCAAGGACCTGACGCCGTTCGAAGAAGCCGAGGCGCTCGCACGGCCTGGCCGAGCGCTGCGGCTACACGCACGAGGACCTGGCGCGGCGGCTGGGGAAGTCGCGGACGTCGATCACCGAGTCGCTGGCGCTGAACGGCATGCCCGAGGAGGTCCGGAACCTCTGTCGGCTGGCCGACATTTCCTCTAAGTCATTGCTTCTGCAGGTAGTTAGGCAGGAGACGCCCGAGAAAATGATCGCCCTGATCGAGAAGATCGCCAGCCAGGGCGGCGCGACCCGCCAGCAGCTCCGCGAAGCGGCCGCCAAGCCGAAGGCCGGCCGCCCGAAGCATTACGTCTTCGCCTACCGGCCGCCGACCAAGGCGTTCAATCTGAAGCTCGACTTCGCCAAGGCGCGCGTCAGCCGCGACGAAATCATCGACGCGCTCGAAGCCATCCTCAAGGACCTCCGCAAGCAGCAGATAGCCGACCGGCGCCGGTCAGGCCCGCAGCCGCACGGCTCGGCCGCGCGGTCACGCCCGCGGCGCTGAACGACGCCGCGGCGCTGCGAAGGGCTCGCGGCGTCCGCGGTGCGCGGCGAGCTCGCGACCGCGATCGGCGTCGCGCGACTGCGCGCGTCAGGCGGCGCGAGGCGTAGAAGCGGTCGTGGACGCGAAGCGTGCGATGCGCCGACATGCGTGGACGACGCGACGGTCCGGCACGGCAGCCGGATCGTCCGAGCCCGATGTAGTTAACATAACATCCATTATCAGACTCACGCGATATGGCTCAGATAAGACGGCCTGTGGATGCTTTGTGCGTGCGATTTCGCGGGTAACCGCCCGATCCGTCGACGGTGACGTCCCGCGTGCGCGGAGCTAGGCGCTCCAGCTGCCGCGCCGCGAACCACTCGTCCGGCACCGTCAGCTCGATCGGCCGATGCGCCGGATGCCGCTCGCGCTCGGTCGCCGTGCGGGTCGTACACCGCCACGAAGAACGCCAGCGGCGTCGCCGGCGCCGCGCCCAGGTCGCTGAGCGGCAGCGCCACCTCGAGGACGGCACCGACGCCTGCGACGGCGCCGCCGGCGCCCCGGCGAACCCACGAGGCGGCGCCAGCCGCCTCGGCGTCTCCGTCCGGCCGCCGCCAGAACGCGCCCGTAGGCCTGCCGTCCTCCTGCTTCACCGAAAACCGGATCGGCTGCGGCAGCAGGAACTTCAGCGACACCTCGTAGCCCTCGGCCAGCGATGTCGATCGGCGGGACGCGAGCAGTCGACCCGCACGTAAAGATGCGTCCGGTCGAAGCCGAACCGCACGCCGGTGACGAGGCTCGCCGCCCGGTCGCTCCGGTGCATCGCCCCGGCGGTCGTCCGTCACTTCGCAGGACGCCGGCGCCGAGCCATTCGAAGTAGCTGCGTCTCCTCGCCGTCGATGGTCGGCGGCGATGAACGCGGTCGGCTGCGATCTCGACCGGCGCCGGCGCGCCGGTCGAGATGTTGCTGACGAACAGCTCGTCCGGAATCGGCTCGGCGCAGCAGCCGGTAGACGTTCCGCAGATGCCGCCGGAACAGGTCGTCGAACTCCAGGTCGTGGGCCGACGAATGGTCGTCGCCGTACCACCAGAACCAGTCGCTGCCTTCGGCGATCAGGACCTCCTCGCGCGCCCGCGCCAGCGGCGCCGGCATCGCCGGTCGCGCGGCTGATCGAGCGCCTCGCGCGCGTCGGCCAGCTGGCTCCAGGCCCGCTGGTCGTCCGCGATGGCCAATCCAGATGTAGAAGTTCGCGTCGATCCACGACCCGGGAAAGATGCCGTGCGAGCTCCGCGGCCGGCTCGGCGCACGCCTCGCTCATCGTGACCGTCCGCAGCTCGGGATGCGCCTGCGAGCCGCCGATACAGCGCGCGCAGGAACGGCCGGCCGCCGCCCTCGAAATGCTCCCAGGCATTCTCGCCGTCGAGGATGACGAGGATGCACGCGCCTCTTCCCCGCCGGTTCCGCGCGCTGCTGATACCGGCGGCCGGCCTCCGCGAGCCGCCCGACGAAGTCGTCGGCGGCCGCCTCCGACGCCCAGCCCGCGTAGGTGAACCCGATCAGATCCGACAGCGCGTGATCGCGGAACCCGCACGCGACGCGCGCGCCGCCGGCCGCGGACTGCGTACGGGCGGTAGAGGCGTTCCGGCTGATCGACGTGCCCGTGGCCGTCGCGGCTGAAGCGGGCATGCCGAGCGTCCGCGCGAGAATCAGTTCGTCGGTCGCCATCCAGCGGAAGCCGGCGCGTGCCGCCAGCGGCACCATCGCGTCCGACACCGATCCCTCCGACGGCCAGAGGCCGTGCGGCCGACGGCCGAACAGCCGCTCGTGACAGTCGACGGCGCGCGTCAGCTGCTCGAGCGCGTCCTCCGGATGCGACGAACCGCTGGCGCGGCATCCGCGAGTCGGGGTGCGTGCGCCGGTAGATGTCCGTGTCGCACAGCAGCGGCAGAATCGGGTGATAGAACGGCGACGTCGAGATCTCGATCTGCCCGCGCGCGGCCGCGTCGCGGTACTCGGGAATCACCTGGTTGAGGAGCTCGAGCTCGACCTCCCGAAGCGTCGCCTTGTCTTCTTCGGTGAAGTGCCGTCCCTTGCGCGACGAGACCGCGCACGCGCTCGTCGTGCTCGAGGTAGATCGGGTCCATCCACGCGAGCTTCTGCCAGACCTGCAGGTCGCGGAGGTCGTCGACGCGTGAATCGCGCCGCCGCACTTCGCCGATCCGCCGGGGTCGGCAGCGTGCCGCCGCGGCGCGCCAGCAGCTCCGCGTATCGCGGGTAGACGGATCGATCATGCGCTGACGCTGCGCGTGGAAGAAGTTCTCGAGAATGAAGGCGATGTCGGTCTCCGTCAGCTCGTCGGCCGGCTTCAGGCCGAGGTCCAGATACCGGTCGTGCGCGCGATCCTCGGCAAACGCCTCGAGCTGCACGAGCAGCGACGGCACCAGGTTGAACGTGACGCGCACATCCGGAAACTCGCGGAGCAGCGCCACCATGCCGTAGTAGTCCTTGAGCGCGTGCAGCCGCACCCACGGCAGGATGTGCTCGCGGGTCACGAGGTCTTCGTAAAACGGCTGGTGCATGTGCCAGAGGATCGCGACGCGCGTCATACGATGTAGTCTAGTGTCGATGGCCGACCGCCATCGCCCATGTTGAAGCTTCTCGATCGCTATCTCATCCGCGAGGTCCTGCTCCCCTTCTTCCTCGTGCTCGTCGTTCTCACCTTCCTCCTGGAGATTCCGCTGATTCTCCAGCAAGGCGAGAAGCTGATCGAAAAAGGCGTCGAGTGGCACATCGTCGCGCACGTGCTGCTCACGCTGCTGCCGCAGGCGCTCGCGCTGACGATTCCGATGCGCCGTGCTCGTCGGCATTCTGGTGGCGTTCGGCCGCCTGTCGGCCGATCGCGAGTTCGTCGCGATGCAGGCGTGCGGCGTCAGCATCTTCCGCCTGCTGCGGTCCGATTGCGCTGTTCTCCGCCCTGGCGACCGCGGCGACGCTCTACGTCACGATCGTCGCGCTGCCGGACGCGAATCAGAGCTTCCGCGAGATCACGTTCAACGTCGTCGCCTCGCAGGCCGAGAGCGACATCAAGCCGCGCGTCTTCTACACCGCGTTTCCCAATCGCGTGCTCTACGTCCGGGACCAGTCACCGACGGGCGGCTGGAAGGACGTGTTTCTCGCCGACGCCACGCGTCCCGATCAGACGACCGTGTATTTCGCGAGCGAGGGCCGCCTGCTCGTCGATCGCGGCAGACGCACGGTGCAGCTGGCCCTGACCGGCGGCACGAGTCACACGACGTTCACGAGCAAGCCGGACGAGTACGAAGGAAAGGCGTTCGACTCGCTGGTGCTCACGATGGACCCGCAGGCCGTGTTTCCGCGCGTCGAGCTCATGAAAGGCGATCCCGAGATGACGATCGCCGAGCTGCAGGCGAGCGCCGCGCGATGCCGAGCGGCATGGCGGCCACGGCTACGGCCAGCGATTCATGATCCAGCAGAAGTTCGCGCTCGCCGGCGCGTGCGCCGTTCTCGGTCTGCTCGCGCTGGCGCTCGGCGTCAGCAATCGCAAGGACGGGCGGCTCGCGAGCTTCGCGATCGGCTTCGGCGTCATCTTCGTGTACTACATCCTGCTCTGGACCTCGCGCGCCGGCGCACTCAGCGGGCACTTGCCGGCAAGCGCCGCCTGGCTTCCGAATATCGTGATGGGCGCGGCCGGCATCGTGATGCTCCTGTGGCGGGCGCGGTCGGCCGACCAGCCGATCCGCATCAGCATCCCGACCTTCTGGCGTCGCGCACCGTCGTCAGCATCGACAACCGGCGCTGCGACGACAGCGCCGTCGCCCCGTCGCGTCGTCGTCGTCATCCGGGTGCCGCATCTGAACGTGCCTCGGCCGAGTCTGCTCGATCTCTACATGTGCGCAGAGCTACCTGCGCGTGTTCGCGCTCGGGTTCGTCGGACTGCTCGGCATCTTCTACATCTCGACGTTCATGGATCTCGCGGACAAGCTGTTTCGCGGCAGCGGCGACGACGGCGATGCTGCTTCGGTACTTCTATTTCATGACGCCGCAGTTCGTGTACTACGTGATTCCGATGTCCGCGCTCGTCGCGACGCTCGTCACGATCGGCATGATGACGAAGAACAGCGAGCTCGTCGTGATGAAGGCGTGCGGTATCAGCCTGTACCGCGCGGCTGCGCCGCTGGTGGTGTTCGCGCTCGTCGCGAGCGCCGTGCTTTTCGGACTTCAGGAGTGGGTGCTCGCCTACTCGAACCGGGACGCCGATCGCCTCGAACCGCGTGATCCGCGGGTACCCGCCGCAGGCATCGGGTCTGCTGAACCGCCAATGGATCATCGCGAAGAACGGCGACATCTATCACTTCGACTTCTTCGACCCGAGCCGCAATCGATTCACGCGTCTCTCGATGTACCACCTCGACGATCACGCGTGGCGGTTGGGCGCGCTGACCTCCGCTCGCACCGTCGATCTCGTTCGCGGGCCCCGTCGAGGACGGCCGCGCGGCACCTGCGTGGCGCGCGCAGGACGGGTGGATCGCGTGAGCTTTCAGTTTCTCGCCGTCGCAATGCCGAGCGCACGTCGGTGAAGTACGAGCCGTTCGTCGAGCGCGATCTGGCGCTCGAACCGCCGGCGTATTTCAAGAGCGACGAGCCCGACGCCGATCGGATGACCTACGTGCAGCTGCGGTCGTATATCGAGATGCTGCGCGCCAGCGGCTTCAATGCCGTGCCCTACATGGTGCAGCTGCAGCGGAAGGTCGCCTTTCCGCTCGTGACGCTGGTGATGACGCTGCTGGCGGTGCCGTTCGCGGTGACGACGGGACGCCGCGGCGCGATGTACGGCGTCGGCATCGGCATCGTCCTGGCGATCTTCTACTGGCTCACGATGAGCGTTTTCGCCGCGGTCGGGGCCGGCGGATGGATATCACCGATGCTTGCGGCGTGGGCGCCGAATATCCTGTTCGGTGCGGCAGCGGTTTACATGCTCCTCACAGTGCGTACGTAGAGCGTTTTCTCCTTTGACGTAGCGCGAGGCTTCAGCCGAGCGGAGGATCCGCGAGAATCTTGGACGCTCGGCTAAAAGCCTCGCGCTACATCAGTCTGTCAGTACGCGAGAGCCGCGCTTCTGATCCACACGCGCCCTGACGCGCCCGGCTTCGTGTTCGTCGTATCGACAACAAAGAGCACGCTGCGGATCGTTGAAAGAACCGGCCGTGCAGTCACCGTCGCGCCGACAGGCGTCATATCCGCGAACTGGATGGTTCGGTCCTCGTTCTCCGTCGCAACGTAGATCGAGCGCTGCCACCGGTCTGTCTCGCGGTCGCTGCCGCCGCTACGCAGCTGGATAGAAATCCTCATCGGTTGTTGGGCGCGCAGCGTGATCGCCAGCCGATTTCCGACGAGCGTTCCCGGAGGCACGTCGTACGCGAGCGCAACGAACGGCCCACCGGCCAGGCCAGCCGACAGCCCGTAACGCAACCGCAACTCAGGACCACTGCTGCCGACCACAGGGTCCAAGGCGCCGAGCGAGGTCGGGTCGTTTTCAATGTGCCAGCCGTCTGCTGTCGTGCCGTCAAACAGCGCGCGGGCCGGCCGCGCCGGGAGTGCTGGAACCGGATCAGGGTGCGGTTCAGAGGCAGTGACGAGGATCGGATTGCTGCGGAGCCAGATGACGCCGCCGCGTTCGGGGTTCGCCCGTATGCCGACCCAGTACGCCGCGGGGCCGGCCGGCACCGTGACCGTAAAGTCTGGTTCGTGATGATCTCCGCCGATCGCGGCTGCCCCGTTCCATAGGGTTGTCGTAAATGCGGGCGGTGCGTTGCTGCGCACACGGACGGCGACTGGCCCGCCGAGGCGCAACTGATCGCCTTCGTGCGCGGTTCCAGAGGCATTCGTCGCCGTCAAGAGAAATGCAGCCGGTGTGGCGACGCCGTCCATCGCGCTGTACAGGTGACCGGAACGGATCGCGCGAACGACGGTTTGCGAATCGCGGACCGCCTCTCCGGTGAGCGGCTGATCCACTGAGGCGTGGACCGAAAGCGTGCGAAACGTCTGCTCGTAACCTGGAATCGGGATCGCGAACGCCGCGTCGCCTGGATCCCCACGCAGCCCCAGCTTCGCATGCGCGTCGGCGCCGGCGGTCGTCACGATGCGCCGGTGCAGCATTTCCGCGTCGAGTGTTCGCTCGATGCCGACGTCGCGCCCTCTTGGGCTCGTGAGGCTCGCGATGATTTCCGGCGGCCGAAATGGATAGTCGACGAGCGCAGCGAGCAGTCGCGTTCCAGCGGACCAGCGATCGCGGGCACCGAAGTCGGAGCCGCGCACTTGCTGCACCCATCGGCGCCAGCTGGTATCCAGGTTGACCGCCTCGATGCCGTCGAACGGCACAGTGAAGTCCTTCCACTTCAACTGGTCTTTCGGCGAGTCTGGATGCGCCACGATGCCAAAGCCGCCGAGCCGGTGAACGTCATCGACGACGTCGCGCGGGTCACCGGCGAGCGGGTACGGCGCGGCGGGCATATCGAGCGCGATGTAATGACCGCCGGTCGTGCTGATTTCAACCGCGTCGATGCACAGCACGCCGCTTCGATACGTCGGAGCATCTGGCACGCGCGTCGCGTCGCCGTGGTCGGTGAAGACGACGAATCGCAAACCGGCGCGGCCGGCCGCGGCCGGCAATGTCGTCGGGCGTGCTCGATCCGTCGGAACGAGTGGAATGGACGTGAATGATGCCCGGGATGCTGCCGTCGAACGGACCCTCGTGCAGAACGAGGCGGCGAGGCGGAATGGTGAGGACGACGAAGCCGGCGACGGCGGCCACAAGGACCGCCATCGCCGCGAGCCGTTTCTTCAGAGGCCTGCTTCCGACCGGAGAGCCGCAGCCTTGTCGGTCCGCTCCCACGTGAACTCGGGCTCGGTGCGGCCGAAATGCCCGAAGGCCGCCGTCTTCTGGTAGATCGGCCGGCGCAGATTCAGCTCCTCGATGATGCCGCGCGGCGTCAGCTTGAAGTGGCCGCGCACGAGCTCGGTGATGCGCTCTTCCGGAATGCGGCCGGTGCCCTCGGTGTGGACCATCACCGACACCGGCTCGGCGACGCCGATCGCATACGCGAGCTGCACGAGCGCCCGCTCCGCAATGCCGGCCGCGACGACGTTCTTCGCGATGTAGCGCGCCATGTAGCAGGCCGAGCGATCCACCTTCGTCGGATCCTTGCCCGAGAACGCGCCGCCGCCGTGCGGCGCGGCGCCGCCGTAGGTGTCGACGATGATCTTGCGGCCGGTGACGCCGGCATCGCCGTGCGGTCCGCCGACGACGAAACGCCCGGTCGGGTTCACGTAGATTTTCGTGTTCTTGTCCATCATCGTCCGCGGGAATCACACGGTTGATGATCTTCTCGGTGATGTCTTCCTTCATCGTTTCCTGCGTGACGATCGGACTGTGCTGGCTGGAGACGACGACGGCGTCGACGCGAACGGGACGGTTGCCGTCGTATTCGATCGTGACCTGAGATTTGCCGTCGGGCCGCAGATAATCGAGCGTGCCGTCGCGGCGCATGCACGAGAGCCCTTTCACGAGCTTGTGCGCGAGCATGATCGGCAGCGGCATCAGCTCTTCGGTCTCGGTGCAGGCGAAGCCGAACATCAGCCCCTGATCGCCGGCGCCGCCGGTGTCGACGCCCATCGCGATGTCCGGCGACTGGCTGTGGATCGACGACAGCACGGCGCACGTATCGGCGTCGAATCCGAATTTGCCGCGGTTATAGCCGACCTCGTTGATCGTCGCGCGCACGACGTCCTGGAAATCGACGAAGGCGCTGGTCGTGATCTCGCCCGCCACGACCGCGAGGCCCGTCGTGACGAGCGTTTCGCACGCGACGCGGCTGACCGGATCCTGCGCGAGAATCGCATCGAGAATCGAATCGGATATCTGATCGGCGATCTTGTCCGGGTGCCCCTCGGTGACCGATTCAGACGTAAAAAGATGCCGTCCCTTACGGCTCATGCGTGCTCCTTTATTAATGCTCGCGGGGAACATTTGTCACTCGCGTGCGGCCCCACCCGCAGCGTCCGTCGCGCAAACGGTTAAGTTTAGCAGAGTCAGGGACGCGGGTGAAAGCGATCGTAGACCGCTTTCAGCCGCGTCTCGAGCACGTGCGTGTATATCTGTGTCGTCGACAGATCGGCATGCCCGAGCATCATCTGGATCGCGCGCAGGTCGGCGCCGCGATCGAGAAGATGCGTCGCGAACGAATGCCGCAGCACGTGCGGGCTGACGGGTCGATCGAGATTCGCGCGGCGTCCGTACGCGCTCAGTATTTTCCAGAAACCGACGCGCGACAGCGCTCCGCCGCGCACGTTCACGAACAGCCTCGCGCTCGAGCGTCCTTTGAGGAGCGCGCGCCGACCGTCGCGCTGATACCGCGTGATCCATTCGGCTCGCCTGCTCACCGATCGGAATGAGCCGCTCTTTGTTGCCCTTGCCGATGCACGTCAGATAGTGCTCCGCCAGATGAAGATCGGCGGAGCGCACGCCGATCAATTCCGAGACGCGCATGCCGGTCGCGTAGAGAAGCTCGATCATCGCGCGATCCCGCTGTCCGAGCGGCGTCGCAGGATCGGGCGCCGCGATCAGCTGGTCGACTTCTTCCAGGGACAGAAACTTCGGGAGCGCTGGCCACGCACGCGGCGGACGCAGATCGTCGGCGGGACTGCGTTCGAGCCGGCGGTCCAGCACGAGGAACCGGTAGAACCCGCGAATCGCGGCGACGCCTCGCGCCACCGATCGTGGCGAGAGGCCGCGCCCCATCTGCTGACGCACAAACGCCTCCAGGGCGGCGCGGTCCAGGCGCTCGGGCTCGGTCTCGCGTCCGGCTGCGAACTCCGCGAGCGCAGCGAGGTCGCGAGCGTAGCTTTCGAGCGTGTGGTCGGCCAGCCGCCGCTCCACACGCAGATGATCCAGATACGCGTCAACCATAAGTGGTGAGATCACCGAACGACGCGTTCCCAACAGCGTGGCCTAAGGACCTGCCCTAGCGACCAACTTCCAACGACCAACGACTATGATAGTATTTGCGGTTTGTTTCAGAGGTCGTAGCTTCCATGCCCGTGCGTTCGAAGTGGCAGTCTCTTCCCACCGAGGCGATCAATCCCGCCACGCTCGCGATCGACAAGCTCCCCGTCGGCGACATCGTGGAAGGCATGCTGAACGAAGACCGCAAGATGCTCGCGGCAGTTCAGCGCGAGAAGGAGCGGATCGCCGTCGGTGTGGAGATCATCACACAGGCGCTCCGGAAAGGCGGCAGGATCGTGTTCGTCGGCGCCGGCACGAGCGGTCGGCTCGGCGTCCTCGAGTCGGCCGAGATGCCACCGACGTTCGGCACCAGCCCGGATCTCGTGCAGGCGATCATGGCCGGCGGCAAAGGCGCGATCCTGCGAGCGAAAGAGGGCGTCGAGGACAACTACGAAGAAGGCGCGCGGTCGATCAATCGCCTGCGGCCGACCAAGAAGGACGTCGTCATCGGCGTGTCGGCCAGCGGCATGACCCAGTTCGTCCGCGGGGCGCTGACTCGCGCGCGGCGTGCCGGCTCGAAGATCGTGTTCGTCACCTGCGATCCGCGGACCGAACTGCAGACGTTCGTCGATCTGACGATTGCGCCGGCTGTGGGCCCCGAAGTGATCGCCGGTTCCACGCGGCTCAAGGCTGGCACCGCGACCAAGATGGTGCTCAACATGCTCACGACGGCGTCGATGATCCGGATCGGCAAGACGTACGGCAATTTGATGGTCGACGTCCAGATGGGATCCGAGAAGCTGCGCGACCGCGCGCGCCGCATCATCATCATCGTGACCGGGCTCGATTACGACGATGCCGACAAGGTGCTGCGCCGCGCGCACTGGAACGTGAAAGCTGCAATCGTCATGCAGAAGACCGGCCTCACCTATCCGCAGTCGCTCTCGAAGATACGGAAGGCGCACGATTTCGTCCGCGACGCGATCGGTGAGGACGTCGAACAGCGTCTGAAAGAGCTGCTGAGCAACGGTTAGCCGAGCTGTTCTGCCGCGGCGCGGTCCAGCAGCACATCCAGCTGCCGATGCACCTGTAAGAACGACGCCGGCAACTGCGGTCGTCAGCGGCCCGTTCACCATCCTCGCGACGCATCGCGCTTTTCCGATCCCTGTCGCGAGCATCACGATGCGCCGCGCGTGAAGGATCGTGACCATCCCCATCGAGAGCGCCTCGCGAGGCACCCGGCGGACGTCATCGCCAAAAAATGCCGCATTCGCGGCGCGCGTCGCTGCGGTGAGACGCGTGCAATGAGTGCGCGCGATCAGCCGACGGCCTGGCTCGTTGAAACCGATATGGCCATTCGCGCCAAGCCCAAGAATCTGTAAATCGATCCCGCCGGCGCGCGCGATCGCGCGCTCGTATCGGTCGCACTCGGCGCGGACGTCGGCGGCGCGGCCGTTCAGAAAGTGGATGTTGCGAGCGGTGAGATTGACGTGTCTGAACAGGTGCTCCTGCATGAACGCGCGATAACTCCCTGGATCGCCGTCGCCTTTGCCGCGAAACTCGTCCAGATTGAACGTCGTGACCCGCGAAAAATCGATGTCGTGACGTTCTCCGAGCGCGGCAAGCTCGCGATACAACGGTATCGGCGTACGGCCTGTTGGTAACCCGAGCACCAGATGCGGTGTTCGCGCAATTGCGCGGCTCAGGTACGCGGCGAGCGCACGCGCGGCACGCTGCGGCGTGTCGTACACCTTGATCCGCATCAGGGATGGCGGCTGTCAGTCACGCCGGTACTCTGGAAGCTGCGCGCCGCCGTTCGCTTCTGCGAGCGCCAGCCACACGGCGCCCACGGCGGGTTCTTTGTCGAGCAGTTCTACCTGGCTGCGCGGCGCCACCTCGATCAGGCGGGGGCGCAACTCTTCAGCGAGGCGCGGAACCACTCGGAAGATCCCGCCCGCGAGAAGGAACGGGAACGGGTCGCCGCGCATGTCGAGACGAGTCGCGACCGAACGCGCCGCAAGCACGAGCTCTTCGGCCGCGCGTTCGAGGATGCGCATGGCAACAGCGTCCCCGTCGTCGGCTGCGCGCTGCACAATCGGTCCGAGCGCCGCGACCGCGACGCGCGGACTCTTCCGGTCGTACACGATCCGCGGCAGCCGTGAGACGTCCGCGACTTCGAAATGATCGAGCATCGCAGTCGTGAGCGCGGTTGCCGGTCCTCGGCCGTCTTCAGCGCGCATCACAGCAGCGAGCGACTCGCGGCCGATCCAGTACCCGCTGCCCTCGTCGCCGATCATGTGTCCCCATCCGCCTGCACGCGCGGCGTAGCCACGATGATCGCGGCCATAGACGATGGATCCTGTTCCGGCGATGATGACGATCCCTGGCCCATCTTTCGCACCCGCGACGAGCGCGATCAGGGCATCGTTGACCACGACAACCCGCGAGCGCTGCCCGAGGCGCTGCATGATCGCCGCGAATCACCCGCGCCTCGTCGTCGCGATCGATGCCCGCCATGCCGAGACAAATCGCGCTCGGCTCGATCGTGCGGCCGCCGAGCGCGTCGGCGATCACGTCGCGCAGCGCGCGCTCGACGCCCACTTCCCCGGCTGCGTGGAGGTTCGCGCCGGCGCCGCGGCTTTCGGCGATGATCGTGCCGTGCTCGTCAGCGACGAGGCACACCGTCTTCGTGCCGCCGGCATCGATCCCGATCACGTGCATGGTCGAGTTTGATTCTATGTTACTCTCCGGCGATTTCATGGCCGGTGCACTCGTGAATTCACGATCCTGAGCTCGGTGGGATTTTCGATTCTCGATTACACGGTGCTGGCGATCTATTTGATCGGCATCACCGTGTTTGGCAGCCGCTTTCGCCGATCCCAACGCTCGGTGAAGGATTACTTTCTCGGCAACCGGCAGACGTCGTGGATCGTCATCAGCCTGTCGATCGTTGCGACGGAAACGAGCACGCTGACGCTCGTCGGAGTGCCGGCGCTGGCCTACAGCACATACGCCCGCCCCGAGCAGGGCGGCAGCTTCACCTACCTCCAGGTCGTCGCCGGGTACATCGTCGCCCGGTTCGTCATCAGCTGGCTGTTCATTCCCGGCGTACTTTCAGGGCGAGATGCTGACCGCGTACGAGCTCCTGAATCGTCGGTTCGGCGCTCGCGCCAAGCATTTCACCGCGTCGCTCTTTCTGATCATGCGTGCGCTTGCGGAAGGCGTCCGCGTATTTGCCGCCTCGCTCGTGCTCGCCGCGGTCTTGAGCGCGAGCGCTCCAGGGCTTCCGCATCTCTGGCTCTGGTCGATCGTCCTCGTCGGCGCATTGACGCTCGTGTATACGTTCGAAGGCGGGATCGCAGCCGTGATCTGGACCGACCTCATCCAGCTGGCGATCTACATCGCAGGGTCGCTGCTCGCCGCGTACATGATCCTCACGCTCGTGCCCGGAGGCTGGCCGGCGATCGCCGCAGACGCGGCGCAGGCGGGCAAGCTGCACGTCGTCTCATGGTCGTGGGACCTGACGGTGCCGTTCACGTTCTGGGCGGGCCTGATCGGCGGCTGCTTCCTGACGATGGCGTCGCACGGCACGGACCAGCTGCTCGTGCAGCGTCTGCTCACGTGCCGCAATCAGCGAGAGAGTCAACTGGCGCTCGTGTTCAGCGGGTTCGTCGTCCTGGTGCAGTTCGCGCTGTTCCTCACGATCGGCGTCATGCTGCACGCGTACTACGCGCATCACCCGGTTCCGGCGATGGCGACGACGGACGAGATCTTCCCCGCGTTCATCGTGAGGAGCCTGCCGCACGGCATCGCCGGGCTGGTGATTGCCGCCATCTTTGCCGCCGCGATGTCGAACCTCAGCGGATCTCTCAACTCGCTGGCGTCGACGACGGTGCTCGACTTCTACCAGCCGCTGAGCGGTCGCCGACTGGACGACAGTGGCTTGCTGACCATCTCACGGTGGCTGACGGCGGCGTGGGGAGTCGCGCTGATCGCCATCGCGATCCTCGCGCGCGGCTGGGGCTCGGTGTTCACGGTCGGTCTGACGATCGCGTCGATTGTGTACGGACCGATGCTCGGCGCTTTTCTCCTCGGCGTGCTGACCGAACGCGCGTCTGAAACGGGCGCGATGATCGGAATCGCCGTGTCGCTCGCATCGATGATCGCCGTGAGACTGTTCACGCCGCTTGCCTGGACGTGGTACGTCCTGGCGGGTACGGCAATTTGCGTCGGCGTCGGTCTGCTCGCGTCAGCGGCCGTGAAGCCCGCACGGCGGGTCGAGACCACGTGAACCCGACGGCGGCACGCACTCGTCATAGCGCAGGCGGTCTCGCAGCGGATTTTTCCAGCTGCCGCGATCGACGTCGGGTCGAGCGCCGGGTCGCTCTGGTCTGACGCGGTCGGAACGATTACCTTCGAGAGCCGCAGCCTCGTCACGCTACAGACAGCGTTCGATCTCGCCTCGCTCACAAAACCGATCGCGACGACGTCGATCGCGATGGAGCTCGTCCGTGTGAGCTCCATGCAGCTGGACGACGCCGTGGCCGGATATTTTTCCGAATGGAGCGGCGCTGATCGTGAAAGCGTCACCGTCGCGTGATCTTCTCGAGCACACTTCCGGACTCCCGGCCCGGCTGCTCGATCGGCCGCCGGCGCAACGGCGCGAGTTCGAACACGACATCTGCACGATGCCGCTCGAGTTCGCACCGCGCTCGCGATCGGTGTACAGCGATCTCGGTTTCATTCTGCTCGCGTTTCTCGCCGCGGATCGAGGCGGGAAACCGTTCGACCGGCTGTTTGATGACTTAGCGGTGCGGATTGGCGCACAGCTGTCGGACCGGGACCAGATTCGGATGCTTCGCTCAGATTCGGGCCGGTCGCCCATGCGGCGCCCACGATGCCGATGGCCGAGGATGTGCGGCGCGGCCGCATGCTGCGTCGGTGAAGTTCACGACAACTACGCGGCGGCTCTCGGCGGCGTCGCCGGGCACGCCGGGCTGTTCGGCACGGCCGCCGCTGTCGGCGTGTTCGCTCGCGTCGTTCTGCGAGCCGCGCGCGGCGACGACGCGGTGCCGCCGCCGTGGACGCCGGCGATGGTCGCGCGCTTCACCACGAAGAGCACGGTTCCCGGAAGCTCACGCGCGCTCGGCTGGGATACGATGCTGCCGACCTCGTCGTGCGGCACGAGGATGTCGCCGTCGGCATTCGGCCACGTCGGGTTCACCGGCACGTCGCTCTGGATCGATCCGGAACGCGATCGATACTTCGTGTTGCTCACGAATCGTGCGTGCGGCGGCGGCTCGCTCGAGCAGATGCGCGACGTCCGGCGCGCCTTTCACGATGCACTCGCATGACACTGACCTTCACCGACTGGGCCGTCATCGCGAGTTACTTCCTGTTGAACCTCGCGATCGGTCTGTACTACGCGCGTCGCGCGCGCGGCAGCACGACCGAGTTCTTTCTTTCCGGCCGTGACGTGCCGTGGTGGCTCGCCGGCACGTCGATGGTCGCGACGACATTCGCCGCCGATACGCCGCTGGTCGTCACGGGACTCGTCGCACGATACGGCATCGCCGGCAACTGGCTGTGGTGGAGCATGGCCGCGAGCGGGATGCTCACCGTGTTCGTCTACGCGCGACTGTGGCGCCGCGCCGGCGTGATGACCGACATCGAATTCGCCGAGCTCCGCTACGCGGGCAAGCCGGCGGCATTCCTTCGCGGCTTCCGCGCGCTCTATCTCGGCATCCCGATCAACTGCATCATCATCGGCTGGGTGAACCTCGCGATGATGAAGATTCTCGCAGATGACGCTGGGACTCGACGCACGCGGCGCGCTGCTCGCGCTCGTCGCGATGCTCGCCTTCACCGCGTTCTACACGACGCTCTCCGGGTTGTGGGGCGTGCTGGTCACCGACCTCGTGCAGTTCGTCCTCAAGATGGGAATGGTCATCGCGCTCGCCTTCTTCGCGGTGCGCGCGGTCGGCGGCCTCGACGCGTTGAAACTGAAGGTCGCCGCGCTCGACGCGGCCGCCGGCGGCGGCTCGCGGCTCGCGTTTTTCCCTCGACCGATTCGGCCTGGATGCCGGCGATCACGCTCTTCGTGTACCTCGGCGTGAACTGGTGGGCGAGCTGGTATCCCGGCGCCGAGCCGGGCGGCGGCGGCTACGTCGCGCAGCGCATCTTCTCGGCGAGAAACGAGCGCCACGGTCTCTTCGCGACGCTCTGGTTCAACATCGCGCACTACGCCGTGCGGCCCGTGGCCGTGGATTCTGACGGCGCTCGCGTCGATCGTTCTGTACCCGACGCTCGCCGACAAGGAATCGGGCTACGTGCGCACGTTGATGGATCCGCAGGTCTTTCCGCCGGCGCTGCGCGGCATCATGCTCGCCGCGTTCGCCGCCGCCTACATGTCCACGATCGGCACGCAACTGAATTGGGGCGCCTCCTACGTCGTCAACGATGTGTATCGCCGATTCATCCGTCCGCGATCGGCGGAGCGCGAGTACGTCGTTGCGTCGCAGATCGTCACGGTCGGGCTGATGTTCGCGTCGATCTACGTGACGCTTCACCTCGCGTCGATCGAGCAGGCGTGGAAGCTGCTCATCGTCACCGGCGCCGGCACCGGCACGGTGCTGCTGCTTCGCTGGTTCTGGTGGCGCGTCAACGCGTGGTCCGAAGTTTCCGCGATGGCGACGGCTGCCGCCGTCTCGCTCTTTCTGCAGCTCTGGCTCAAATGGGACAGCGATCGACCGCGCGATTTCGCGTACATCATGATCGTCACCGTGTCGGTGACGACGATCGTCTGGCTCGCCACGACGTGGCTGACCGCGCCTGAGCGCGACGAAACGCTCGCCGTCTTCTATCGCCGCGTACGCCCTGAGGGGCCGGGCTGGCGACCGGTGGCCAACGCAACGGGTCTGCCGGGGACGGGATCGCGTGCGCTGATTGGCGAGCTGCTGAATGCACTGCTCGGGTGCGTGCTGGTGTATGCCGCGCTCTTCGGCGTTGGCGAGCTGTTGCTGCGCAGCGCCGCCCTTGGCGCCGGGCTGCTCGTCGTCTCCGCGCTCGCAGCCGTTGCCATCGCGAGAAACCTCGAGAGCGAGTCCGCCGAATCGGCCGCCGTGCGATCTACGACGTCTTAGTCTCCAGGGTTGCCGGGACCGCGCCCTCGCGAAGGAGATCGGGGGCTGCCGAAACCGCGGGAGCCGCGCGAGCCCGGAGGCGGATTTTGATCGCCGCGACCGGTTCCGCGTCCACGGCCATTCGTCGGAAATGTCGAACCGCCTGGAGGTGTCTGCGGTTGGCCGCGCTGGCCGGGTACGCCGGGCGCGCCGACGCCGGCGCCGCCACCGACGCCTGGCTGCTGAACCTGCTGCGTGAAGACGAACGCCCACTCGTTGTAGTGGCTGCGTCCGTTGTAGAGACGAATGGATTTATCTTTGCTCTTGCTCGTCACGCCGATGATCCCGCCCGGTGCGCCGGCGGCCGGAGTGCCTATCGCGGATGTGCCGAGCGGCCGTGCGCCAGCCGCACTTGCGCCGGGGCCCGTCGACAGGGTCGTCGTGCCGCGGCCTGCGCCGGTCTGCAGCGCCGTGGATCCCGGCGTCGCGGTTCCGGTGCCGCTGATGCCGGCCGTGCCCTGGTTTTCCGTCAGCGGCTGGAAATCGTCGTTCGTGATCGGGTCTTTGTACTTCTTGCGCAGGAAGCGCTGCTCGACGAGCAGATCGAGGGTCGGCGGGCTCGCGTTCGCGAACTTTCGTTTGAAGAGCCCGATGGCGTGCACATACTGCTGGCCGCGGAAGACGAGCTCCTCTTCCTTTTCGCGCTGCGAGGCTTGTTTCCAGACCGGCATGGCGACCGTCATCATCACGGCCATGATCGTCATGGCGACGAGGAGAGCCGCCATGGCGTAACCAGCTTGCGCGCCGCGATTGCCTTGACCGCGTAACTGCATGGGAATTAAGATGTTAATTGATTTCATGATAACACGCCTCTCGCGCGCCTTCCCGCTCGCCGCGGCCGCTGCGGCCAGCCTGTCGATCTTCGCCGCCGGCTGTCAGAAGGTGCCGCTTCTTGCGCCGTCCGGTTCGACGATCACGCTCACCGTCGCGGCGACGGCGCTGCCGGTGAACGGCACGGCGCAATTGATTGCGCAGGTCATCGAAGCATCCGGGACGCCGCCGCATTCGGGCACCGAGGTTACCTTTACGACGTCGCTCGGCACGATCGAGCCGTCCACGGCGTCTACGGACGCAAGCGGCCGCGCGGTCGTGACGTTCAAGGCAGGCAACTCGAACGGTACCGCGACGATCACAGCCATCTCGGGCGGTGCGAGCGTGAGCGGCAACAACGCGGTGAAGATTGCGATCGGCACAGCTGCCGTCGGACATGTGAACGTCAGCGCAAGCCCCGCCACGATTCCCGCCATCGGCGGCTCATCGACGATCATCGCAAATATCGTGGACATCAACGGCAATCCGCTCACGAACGCCCTGGTGAACTTCTCGACCACTGCTGGCTCGCTGTCGTCGACCGCCGTGAACACAGATCAAAACGGTGTCGCGCAAACGCAGTTGACGACAGGCCTGCAGGCAACCGTAACGGCCAGCGTGGGTGGACAGGGTTCCACGGGAACCGGGACCGGAACAGGCACGGGTGCTGGCACAGGAACCACGACTCCGCCCGCGAACACATCAGGGCAGGCGTCGGGAACGGTGACGGTGAACGTATCAGCGGCGCCCGTCGTGTCCATTGTTTTGGCTTCGACCAGTACGACGCCTACCGCAGGGACCGACACGGCGTTTACGGGATCAGTTGCAGCCGCCGCCACGAACGGGGCTGCGATTCAGGACGTCACTGTCAACTACGACGACGGCACTATTAAGGATCTTGGACCCGCTAACGGTACCGCCATCGGTTTGCATCACGTATACACGAGCGGTGGAACATTCACGGTCACACTGAGTGCCCGAGACAGTAACGGCAGCACCGGTACCGGCGTAACATCGGTATTCGTGCAGGCGCAGACGCCGCTGACTGTGCTGCTGTCTGCCACTGCCACTCCGAATGGCCCGAATACGACAGAGTCGTTCACGGCTACGGTTGTAGGACTGGGCAATGCCGTAGTCGTCAACTATCACTGGGTATTTGGAGGCACCAATGGATCGGTCGACTCCACCAGTAACCAGCAGGCGAGAAGCTACGTCGCGGGCAGCGGTCCGATTGTGGTCTCTGTCACGATCACTACATCGACCGGCCTGACAGCGACGGGCTCCACGGTAATCACTCCGTAAGGGCGGCTCACGCGGATACACGAAGAGCGGCTCAACTCGAGCCGCTCTTTTTTTGAAGACCGCCCGCTGAATTCGGTGCTGGGTCGCTCGGTTGAAGCCTCGCGCTACGGCCGCGTCAGGACGGTGCGGTCATTACGGCCACGTCGCTACGTCTCGGTCACCAGTCTGAGTATTTAGTTCCGTCGAGCGCGGTGCCATCGGACCCGCTCTTGATGTTGTAGATGCCGGGTTCGGCGGTGGGGTTGTTCGAGTCGGCGGGCGCGGCCTCGGTCTGCCAGGTGTCTGCGCTCTTGGTGAAGGGATCCACCGGCAGCGCGCGCATGTAGCCCTCGCTCACGAGCGCGTCGAGCGCCGGCGGATACTGATTCTTGTCCGCGTAGTACCGATCGATCGCGTCCCGCATCCGGAACAGATCTTCTTTCAGCACGGCTTCCCTCGAGTGAACGACGCTCGAGCGGTACTGCGTCATGCCAATCGTCGCCAGAATGATGATGAGCGTCAGCACCACCAGCAGCTCGATCATGGTGAAGCCGGACGCATCGTCAATCTGGTGATTGGATAATCTGGTGATTGGGGGATTGATTGGCTGAATTGTGCGATTGATTCGCCGGTTGGACGCGTTCCTGAAGCAGGCGAACACACGACGGCGCGAGCGCGGCGTCCCGTGGAACCGTTCCGCCCTTTGCATCCACCCCATCACGCAATCAATCACCAGATCACCCAATCACCAGATCACCAAATCTCACCAGTCTCTGTATTTGCTGCCGTCGAGCGCCGTCGCGTCGAAGGTCGTATACACGTCGAACACGTTCTGTCCGCCCCAATGCGTCGAGTCGGGCTTGTCCTGGTACGAGCGAAGCCCCCATTGGGTGCCGTGCGTCATCGGATCGACCGGAACGTGGCGCAGGAACTTCAGCTTCCGACCGGTGGCGTCGTTTGCCGCCGTCACGCCATCGACGAGCGTCTGCAGATCGGGCGGATAGTTTTCGCTGCCCACCTTCAGGTCGAGCGATCCGATGAGGCCGTTGTCCGCCGCGTCCTTGTAGCGATCGATTGCCGTGCGCATTTCGCGCAGCACTCGGTGCAGCTCGACCTCGCGCTGGCGCCGCGCGGTCACCTTCGCGAGCGGCATGATCGCGGATGCGAGAATCATGATGATCGTCGCGACGACCAGCAGCTCGACGAACGTGTAGCCTCGCTGCAACATTCTCCAGTGGCGCTGGGGCCCCACCCCCAGCGCGAACTGACGCTGATGCCTCGCTTCGGATTTGCTCGTCCTCAGCTCGGCATGGCCGCGCGCGCTCTCCTTTTTTGTCTTCCAACCCATCCTGCCGGTCCAGCCCCTCCTGCCCTACTGTTGCACCGTCACCGTCACGGGCCGGAACTGCAGGCCCATTGGTGTGCCGCCGGGTCCGGTGGCGCTGCCGCTCAACGAGAGCGTCGCGCTGCCGGGTGCGATGGCATCGAAGAGCACCGCCGCGAGCAGCCCCGTGCCGCCGGCGCCGGTCGCGTCTGCGCCGCGCGAGATGGTGACGTCCACGCGCCCGCTCCCTTCCTGATGCGCGAAGCTGACGTTCACGCCTCCTGTCCGCATGAAGCTCCCTTCCTGCACGCTGCGGACACGCAGCAGCGCCGGATCGAACGTCACCGTGAGCGTGACGGTCGACAGCCGTGAGGCGTTTACGACCGAGATCGGCACGGTGTAGGGGCCGCCGCCCACGCGGAACGCAGTTCCCGGTGGCGTGATGATCACCTGCGCCGTCCCGAGGCCGGGTGTGGTCGTCGTCTCAGCCGCTGCCGGAGGCGGCGCGGCCGGCGGCGGCGTCGGCGGCGGCACAGGTGCAACCGCCGTTGGATTCGTCGTGGCCGCAGCGGCGGGATTTGGAATCGCGACGCCCACGTCGGGCGGCGTCGTCGTCACCGCTGGCGGAACTGGCGCTGGCGGCGGCTGCGGGACGAGCACGGTACCTGGCACCGGCGTCGATCCCGGGGGCGCCATGACCGCGACGCCACCAACTGTCGTTCCGGGAGCAGCCGCCGGCGCCGGAGGTGGAGGCTCGACGGGCGGCGGAACGATCAGCGGAGGCGCTCCGCCGACGCCCAGGCTCTGCGATGACCCGATGTAAACCGGTTTCAAGTCGGCTTCCGTGATCTCCTGCGAACGGATGATGTGGGGCGTCAGCATCATCACGATCTCGAGCTGATCGCTCGTGTTCGCGTTTCGAGAGAACAGCTGACTCAGTACCGGCACGTGGATCGCGCCGGGAAAGCCCGTGATGCTCGTCTGCTCGTTCTGCTGCAGGAGCCCGGCGAGCAGATTCGATTCGCCGTCGCGGAGCCGAAGGCGCGTGGTAATCGTGCGCGTGACAAACGACGGCACCGTCACACCGGCCACAGGCACGTCCGTGCCGCGCTGGTTGTCCTCGAGAAACAGGTCGAGAATGATGTCGTTCTCGACTGTGACTCGCGGCGTGATCTGAATCTTCACGCCGACGTCCTTGTACTGATACGAGCTCAACGGATTCACGCCGGCGCCGCCGGTCGCAATCGGCGTATAACTTGTCGACACGACCGGAATCTGCTGACCGACGACGAACTCCAGCTTCGTGCCTTCCGCACCGCGAAGATTCGGCTTCGCAACGACCTTCGTGTGCGTGTCGCTTTCGAGCGCCCGCATGACGGCCGTCGGCACTGCGAGATAAAAATCGGCCGTCGTCACGCCGCGAGAGATCGTGTTCAGGTTGAACGGCGGCGGCGACTTCACGCCGCTCGGCGACGTCGAGCTCCCGTTGTTCGTCGTCGTCGTGCCGCCGGTCGTCGGTGTCGTGGTCGTTCCGCCGGTCGTTGTCGTCGTTCCCGGGGTCGTTGTGCCCGTGCTCGTGGTCGTGCTGCTCGGCGACACCTCGGGAGAAAACACGAGACCGGCCGCGTACTCCGATAAATCCAGCCCGTACGTCTTGGCGCGCGACCGATCGACTTCGAGGATCTCGACGTCGATGACGAGCTCGGCTCGCGGCTTGTCGACCTGGTCGATGATCTTCTCGATGATGCCGACGACGTTCGCGCCCGCGCGGACCGTCACGGAGTTCGTCGTCTTGTTCGCGACAATCGCCGGCTGCACCGCGATGCCTGGCACACGGATCATCGTGCTGAGCAGCTGATTCATCTCGGTCGCATCGCTGTGCGAGAGGTAGAACGTCCGCACGACCTGTTCGTCGTATCTGCCGTGCGCCTGCGCATTGTCCGGGAACACGAAAATCGTACGGTCGTTGAGAACTTTGTACGCCAGCTCGTTCGTCGTCATGATCTGATTCAGCGCCTGCTCCAGCGTGGCGCCATCGAGCTGAATAGACGTCGTGCGATCCTGAAACGTCCGTTCGTACGTGATGTTGATGCCGGCGGTGCTGCCGATCGTGTCCAGAATCTGACGAAGGCTCGCGTTTTGAAACTTGATGAGCGGCAGCGGCGTCGTGAGATTGATGAGCGCCGGTTCAGCCGCGCGAGCGCGCTCGCGCATCGCCTGAATCGCGGGCTTGGGGCGTGCGGCGTCTGCCCGTTCACGAATCGTTCGTTCGAGCGCCGCGATCTTCGTGCCCGCGAGTCGATTTGTCGGATCGTACTCGCTTGCAATGCGGTATTCACCGAGCGCCGCTTCCAGCTGATCTTTCGATTCGAAGTCGTGCGCTTTGTCCAGGTGCGCGCGCGACGCGGCGAGAAGTGTTCGCTCGAGCGCGATCTTGTAGTTCGCGTTGTCGGGGGCGGCCTGAGCCGCTTTCCGGTAATACACGACCGCCTGATCGAGGTCGCCGCCCCGAATGGCCGCTTCTCCCTGCCGAAACGCCTTGCTCGCCGCGCAGCCTCCAGCAACCAGCGCGAGGAGCGCGAAGGCGCCGAGCACACCGAGTGTCTTGAACCGTGCTCTCACAGCATGTCCTCGAATCTCATTGCCCATTCATTCGGATGGTCGTCCGTCCGCTGCCGTCGAGATACGCAATCTCGACCGATTCGCTGCTCACCCTCAACACGCGGTATCTGCCCGCAACGGGAGGGCCTCCAACATATCCGAACATCGGCGGTCCGACACCGTCGCTCAATATCGCGAAGTCCGGTCTGCCGCCAGCCTGGCTCATCATTCCGAGGAATTTCAGAGTTATCGGCGGCGGCTGAGGCGGCCCCGTCGGCGCCGGCGGCGGGCCTTCAGATGGCCTCGTCGCGGGCTGCTCGAGAGCGGGAGGTGGCGGCTTCGGTTTGAACCGAAACAGGTCGCGATCCGTCGCACCGGGCTGAGGCCGTTCCGCATCGAGCGCATTCAGATGGACGTCGAGCGTCGGGACCGACTCAGCCCCGGCCGAAGGCTGCCCGCCGACGGCGGCCCTCTTGTCGTTAGACGTCGCGCTCGGCGCGGCAGACGTTGCGAGCCACGCGCGATAGGCGACGACCGCGAGCACGACGCCAAGGAGGCCGAGGACCAGTTGATTCCGCCGCTCTCGCGTCATCAGTGACCCAGGCGATAGTACGAGGATAGATCCATCGTGAGGACGAGCGGCTTGGTCGGATCGGTCTGCGCGAGCGTCAGGTTGTCGATGATCACGAATTCAGGCGCGCGCTCGATCTCGTAGATGAACCTCCGCACGCTCGTGTAGTCTCCCTGCAAGGACATGTGAACACGCAGTCGGCCGACGTGCGAATTCTTCGCGAGCGACTCGTCCGGCTCCCAGCGCCGTTCAATGACCCGCGTGTTCGCTTTTTTCGCGATCGCCGACAGCGGCGAGTACGTGATCCGCACCGCAGCGGGCTGATCGGCCGGAAGGACCTTGTCGAAGAAGGTCGCGAGCTCTTCTCGCGCCCGCGTTTTTCCGACAACGAGAGCGCGCGCCGCGCTGAGGTCCTGCTCCGCCGCCTTTCGCGACCGCTCGGCGGCCTGTGCGCGTTCGACAGAACCGGCCGACTTCACGGCGAGCGGGTAAACGATGAGCGCGTACGCCGCGATGTTCAACACAATCCCGAGCGCGAGCAGGATCAGCAGCGCGCGTTTCTCGGCGACGATTCGCTGGAGGAGTGTCATCGCCGCGGGCTCGCGGCTCCTCTCGCCGTCCTGCGCGGTCCCGGCGGTTCTGCCGGCGCCGACGATGGCGGCGCGTAGCCGGCTTCGAGCGACGCCTCGAGCTGGCCCGCTTCGTTGGTCCGTTCTTCGATCGGCCGCACTTTCGTGAACGCGCCAGTCGCGCTCAGGTTCTCGATGAACTGATTGACATCGTCGGTCGTCCGCGCGATGACGTTGACCTGAATGATCGTGCCGGTGTTGCGATCGACGCGCGGCGTCACCGCGGTGATCCGGACTTCGTCTGGCAGCGTCGTCTCGAACGTGTTGAGGAGCTGGGTCCACGAGAACGTGCGGCGATCGATCAGGTCGTTCGCCTGGCGCGCGGCCAGGGACGCGGTCTCGATCTCCTTCGGATCAACCGTCCCGCGCAACCGGGCCGCCTGCCCACGAAGATCGGCGGCGCGCGCCTCGTCGCGAGACGCCTCGGTGACGAGTTCGGTATCGCTGCGCGAGTATTTGATGATGCGGGAGATGTTGAATGCGGTCGCACCCAACACGATCAGCGCGATCGCGAGCAGCCACAGGTGGACCACGCGCTCGTTGTAGAACGGCCGCGTGGACAGATTGGTGCGAATCACGCGGCGACCTCGCGGTGCCGCAGCAGCAGGCCGACGAGCGGCGCAAGGCGGTCGAGCAGCGCCGGCGCCGCTTCGATGCGATCGGTCAAAGCGGCGGCGGCGCGCGGATCGATCGGATCCACGGTTGTCGCAAGCCGTTCTTCGAGGCTTCGCCGCAGTTCGCCGGCCTCGCCGGTCCGCCCGGCGCCGGCACCCGCGAGAATGACGCGCCGGAACCCGCGCCCTTTCAGGCGGTCCTCGTAGTACATGGCCGTCTGGTGCACGAGGTCGGCAAGCGTTCCCTCGGTGTCGGCGGCGCGATTACGAAAGAAAATCACGTGCGGCCCGCGAAGGATGGCGAGCGATGCCGAGTCGGCCGCCATGTTCACGAGCAGCCAGTCGTCGGCGGGCGCAGAAGATCCGGCGAGCACCGCGTTGATCACGTTGAACGTGGCGATGTCGACGATGCCCGCGTGGGCGCCGGCGTCGGCACAGACGGCTTCGTACTCCGATACGATGTCGCGGCGCGCCAGCGAGACGATGAATTCCTGGCCGTCGTCGGCGCGCACACCGGGAACGAACGCGACCTGCGCGTCCTCCACCGGAAACGGGGCCGTCTTCTTCACCTGCCAGCGCACGAGCTGTTCGAGGTCCGCGGCTCGTGCCGGCACCTTCTCGAAGCGCACCAGCGATATCTTCGCGACCACATCAGGCACGATCAGGCCGATGCGGCGAGCGCGGCCGACGCGACCGAGCACGACACCGAGGGCCGCCGCAACTGCCGCGCGATCGACGACGTTCGAGGCGGTGAGCGACGGAACGAGCGCTCCCGCCGGCAGCGGTTCCGTTGCGTGCGCCGAGATCACTGGCCGGCCGCCGCGTACCTCGAGGCTCGCCGCCGACACGCGATCGCCCGCGAGCTCGACGGCGACCGACGGTCCCCTTGCCTCGGTGAGCGCTGCCAGGAAGCTCATTCGACGAATGTCACCTTGTTGATCTCGCGCAGCGTCGTGATGCCCTTGCATCACGCGCTCGACCGCCGATTCGCGCAGAAACCGCATGCCCTCTTCGCGCGCCGCCTTCTTGATCTCGGAGGTCGGGCGCTTCTCGAGAATCATCTCGCGGATATGGTCGCTCAGATCGAGCAGCTCGCAAATCGCCGTCCGGCCTTTGTAGCCCGTGCCGCCGCACTCGATGCAGCCGATGCCCTCGTAAAACGTGTGCGATTGCTCGAGCGACGAGATCGAGCCCCGATTCCTCGAGGAGCGCCCGCGTGACCTTCGCCGGACGCTTGCAGTGGTGGCAGATGTTCCTGACCAGCCGCTGCGCGAGCACGCAGTTCAGCGCCGAGACGAACTGATAGGCCTCGACGCCCATGTTCAGGAATCGGCCGAGGACGTCGAGCACGTTGTTCGCGTGGACGGTCGTGAACACGAGGTGGCCGGTGAGCGCCGAGTTGATGGCGATCTGCGCGGTCTCGTTGTCGCGGATCTCGCCGACCATGATCTTGTCGGGATCGTGCCGCAGAATCGATCGCAGACCGCGCGCGAACGTCAGTCCCTTCTTCTCGTTGATCGGGATCTGCGTGATGCCCTTCAGCTGATACTCGACCGGATCTTCGATCGTGATGATCTTGTCCTCGACCGATTTGATCTCCGAGAGCGCCGCGTACAGCGTCGTCGTCTTGCCGCTGCCGGTCGGTCCGGTGACGAGCACCATCCCGTACGGCTCCGCGATGTACTTGCGGAAGCGCTTCAGCTCCGCTTCGGGAAACCCGAGGATGTCGAGCCGCAGTTCGGTGAACTGCTCGCTGATCGACTCCTTGTCGAGAATGCGGATGACGACGTCTTCGCCGTGCGCGCTCGGCATCACCGAGACGCGGAAGTCGATCGTCTTGCCCGGCATGCGCAGCGGAAGCGGCCGTCCTGCGGCACGCGCTTCTCGGCGATGTCGAGCTCCGCCATCACCTTGATGCGCGACACGATCGAGCTGTGGAACCGCTTCGCGATCGGCCGCATCGCCGGCTGCAGCACGCCGTCGATCCGGTACTTCACGTTCACGGCGTCGTCGGCCGTCTCGATGTGGATGTCGCTCGCGCGCCGCTGGATCGCCGTGTAGATCGTCGAATCGACGAGGCGGATGACCGGGCTGGCGTCGCTCGTCAGCTTCTCGACGGTGAGCGACTCCTCGCCGTTTTCGTCCTCTTTGAGAATCTGCAGCTGGAAGCTCTCGGTCGCTTCCTCGAGCACGCGCTGCGAGCTCTCGCTCTTCTTCAGGATCGATTCGATCGCGGACCGCGGGCCGACTGCGACTTTGATCGGCGTCGCCAGGAGCACGCGCGAGCTCGTCGATCATCGGCAGGTCCGTCGGGTCCGAGACGACGATCTCGAGCACTTTGCCGACGCGGCGGAACGGCACGAATCCGTACCGCAGCATCAGGTCCGCCGGGATCGTGCGGAACAGATCCTGGTCGATGCGGAACGTGTCCATGTCGACGAATTCGAGGCGGTAGCGCTCGGCGAGCCGGCGCGCCTGCTCGAGCTCGGCGCGGCGTTCGGCGTCGCTGACCGGGCCGACGTCAGGGTCGGCGTGCAGATGGGACGTGTCGATAGTGGCCATGGTTATTGCGACAGCACCGAGCTCAATTGGAACAGGGGCATGTACAGCGCGAGCAGCAGGCCCGCGATGACGATGCCCATGACGACGAGGAGCGTCGGCTCGACCAGCGTGACGAACCGTTCCATCGTCGTCGAAATATCTTCGTCGTAGAAATCGGCGACGGTATTCAGCATTTCCTGGAGCGCGCCGGTCGATTCACCGACTTCGGCCATCTTCACCGCGACGTCGGGGAACACCTGCCGTGCGTCGAGCGCCGCGGCGAACGACTCCCCTTCACGGACGCGCGAGCACGACGATCTCGAGCTGCGAGGCCATGAACTGGTTGCCGATCGATCGCGCGGCGATGTCGACCGCGTTGACGAGCGGAAGCCCGCCGCCGAGCAGCGTCGCGAGCGTGCGCGACATCTGCGAGGTCGCGAACTTGCCGGCGACCGGGCCGAGCATCGGCACGCGGAGGATGAGGCGATCGAATCGCGCGCGCTGTCCGGGCCGCCGCACCCAGCGTGTACACGGCGACGACCGCGGCCGCGATCGCGAGGACGATGAACAGGAAGTACGACGCTGATCGACATTCGACACGCTGACGATGATGCGCGTGATCAAGCGGAAGCTGCGGCGTTGAAGGTGCGCGTAGAAGTCGGAGAACTGCGGCACCACCTTCAGCGACGATGATCGACGACGAGCACGAACGCCAGCGAGATGAGGATCGCCGGGTAGACCAGCGCCGAGATCGTCTTCCGCTTCACCGTCGAGATGATTTTCGTGTACTCCACGTAGCGGCGCAGCACGGCGTCGAGGTTGCCGCTGCGCTCGCCCGCGAGCAGCGACGCCGTGTAGACGCGCGGAAACAGGTCGCCGTGCGCGGCGAAGGCGTCCGACAGCGCGCTGCCCGATCGCACGCGCTCGTGGATGTCCTCGAGCACGCTGCGGAACATCGGCGATTCGACGCGGCGCTTCAGGAGATCGAGCGACTGGACGAGCGGCATGCCGGCCTTGAGCAGCGTCGCCAGTTCCTGGTTGAAGACGAGGAACTCGCGCGTCGCAATCGACTGCCGCTTCGGCAGCTGCAGCGACAGCCCGGCGATGGCGCCCTTGGGCTGGACCGCGAGGACGTAGAGCCCTTTTTCCTCGAACTCGTGCCGCAGCCGCGCTTCGCTGTCGGCGACGTACACGCCTTCGACGATCTCGCCGCTCGGCGATGCGAGTCGACATCGAAATTCCACAGGTCGCAATTGTATCAACTTGCCACGGCCCTCTGGACGGTTAGACCGCGCAGGGACGGGAAAGTCTGCTTCAACGGCGGGCTCGTGGGGCGCTACCGTTGAAAAGGTCGAGGATGCGGGAGACGTAGAGGCGCGTTTCCGGATACGGCGGCATCCCGCGGAACCGCTGCACGGCCGCCTCGCCCGCGTTGTACGCGGCCAGCGCGAGCTCGCGCGGATATCGATCGAGCAGCGTCGCGCAGATGCTTGATGCCCGCCTCGATGTTCGACACCGGCTCGTACGGATCGGCGACCGCGTACTGCCGCGCCGTGTCCGGCATCAGCTGCATCAGCCCCATCGCGCCCTTTGCGCGACCGCGCGCGCGGCTGATACGCCGATTCAACTGTGATCAACGCGCGGACGAGCTTTGCGTCCACGCCCTGCTCGCGTCGCGACCCGGTCGATGATGTCGCCGAACGGCGTCGCCGGGTCCTGCAGCTGGGCGCGCGCCGGACAGCGCGGCGGCGGCTCGTCTTCTGGATACGGCACTTCGTCCGGTCCGAACTTCGCGATCGAGCGACGGCTCGCACGTCATCTCTCCCCCGCCACGAAGCGCGAGCACGAGGAGATTGCCGTCCATGTGATGGCCGCGCACCGAGAGCGTCTGGCCCGACGCGAAATACGCCAGCTCCGCGCGCGCCGATCCGGCGCAGCAGAGGCTGACAATCGCACCGACCACAGACACTCGTCGACTTTCATCAACTACCTCGCGTCGACAAACGCGTGAAAGACGCGGATGCCGAGCTCGCGCGAATCTTTGCTGTTCGATGCGCGCACGGCGGCGGGAATGAACGTCTTGTCGACGCCGATCTCGATCTGGTCCATCTCGCCCGATGCCGAGCTGCGCCTCAGTGAGCGGAATTTTCTGAAGCAGCTGGACCTTCGGGCGTCAGATCGAACTCGTGAACGAGCGCACCGTTCAACTTCACCTGCACGTGTTGCGTGTCGTTGAAAACCCCGCCTGGATTGTCGACGTCCAGGTAGAACACGCAATCTTTCTTGGGATTACGGAAAACCAGCGTCGCCGTCTTCTTGGTCCACTGCCACTCGACCTGTGCGTTGCGGTCCGCGGTTTCCGCCGGGTGCCAGCCGTCTTTGAACAACGTAAAGACGTTTTCGGTTTGGGGCTGCAGCTGGACGTGCGCGACCTTGTACGCGCGCTGCCCGATGTCCTCTCCGGCGAGCGGAAGCCGTTTCTGGTTCTGGATCGAATACAGACCCATCTGAATCGACGCGTCGCCGACGTACGGGTACACCGGCACGAACACGGTTCGCGTGTACTCGAATCGTCTGGCCCGGCTTCCACTGCGACGTCGGAACCGGTGGATTATGGTCGTCGGTCCACATCAACTCATCATCTGTATCGACCACATGAACCATGACCCGATAGTCCTGGTCGAAATGCGCATCGTTGGCCACGACAAATTTGTACGTGACGTCCATCGGGCTGCCGAGCGGCGCCTTGTCGTGATTCAATGTCACCGAGGGCGTCGCCATCGGCACTGCCGGCGACTCTTTTCGGTGACAGGCGGACACGCTCAGCACAACGGCAGCAGCCGTGAACACGGACATGAAGAACGACGAACGACGAACACCCAGAATCATGGTCGAGTAGTTCCCTGCCGCAGCGGATTTCGATGAAAACGCGATTACCGTCGATGATACGCGAGTTGCCGCATCTCCCGCAATCTGTTAGAGTTCCGCGCACATACACATGGCTGCAGAGGCGCTCGGACTGGTCGAGACCAAGGGGCTGATTGGCGCCGTCGAGGCGGCCGATGCGATGGTCAAAGCGGCCAACGTCGTCCTGATCGGCAAGGAATACATCGGCGCCGGGTACGTGACCGTGATGGTCCGCGGCGACGTCGGCGCGGTGAAGGCGGCGACCGACGCCGGCGCCGCCGCCGCCCGGCGCGTCGGCGAGCTCGTGTCCGTTCACGTCATTCCGCGGCCGCACACCGAAGTCGAACGCGTTCTTCCCAAAGGAATCGCGTAGCACGTCGCCGGTCACATGGCTGACGTCGTCAGTTCCCCCACGGACCGAGATCTCACGTCTATCGCCGAAGCGCGCGCGCTCGCAAGGCGCGCGAAACAGGCGTGGCTCGCGCTGGCCGAGTTCAGCCAGGAAAAAATAGACGCGATCGTCGACGCCGCCGGCCTCAGGCGGCGACTGCGCAGGCCGACGCCTTTGCGCGTCTCGCCGTCGAAGAGACTGGCTACGGTGTCGTCGCCGACAAGATCCAAAAGAATCTGTTCGCGTCGGAGAAGGTCTACCAGTTCATCCGGCCGATGAAGACGGTCGGCGTCGTGGCGCGGTACGACGACAAGCGGGTGGTCGAAATCGCGGAGCCGTTCGGCGTCGTCGCGGCCGTGGTGCCCTCCACGAATCCGACGTCCACGGCCATCTACAAAATTCTGATTTCGTTGAAGGCGCGCTGCGCCGTCGTGCTGAGCCCTCACCCGTCGGCGGTCAAATGCATCACGCGTGTCGCCGAAGTAATGTGCGAAGCGGCGTGCCGCGCCGGCGCTCCCGACGGCGCGGTCAGCTGGATGACGACGGTCACGCTCGAAGGCACACAGGAGCTGATGAAGCATCGCGATGTCGCGGTGATTCTCGCGACCGGCGGGATGGGTCTGGTGCGGGCGGCGTACAGCGCCGGCAAGCCGGCGTACGGCGTCGGTCCCGGCAACGCGCCGGCCTTCATCGAGCGAACCGCGAACGTGAAGAAGGCCGTCCGGGATGTCGTGACCGGCAAGACGTTCGACAACGGCGTGCTCTGTTCCTCGGAGAACTCGGTCGTTGTCGACGAACCGGTAGCCGAAGAGGCGAAGCGCGAGTTCCAGGCGCAGGGCGCCTACTTCATGAACAAGGCCGAGATGGACGCTGTAGCGCGCGTGCTCGTCACGCCGCAGCGGCTGCCGAACCCGGCGCTCGTCGGGAAATCGGCATCGTTCATCGCCGACAAATGCGGCATCAGCGTGCCGGCGGACACGCGCGTCCTCATCGCGCCGCTCGATGGCGTCGGGCGCGACTATCCCCTGTCGATCGAGAAGCTGTGTCCGGTGCTTTCGTTCTATGTCGTGAGGGACTGGCGCGAGGGATGCGAGCGCTGCAAGCAGATTCTCCGCTACGGCGGCATGGGACATACGATGTCGATCCATTCGCAGAATGACGCGGTCATTCTCGAGTTTGGTCTCAAGAAGCCGGCATTCCGGATCATCGTCAACTCGCCGACGACCCACGGGTCTATTGGCCTGACGACCGGATTGGACCCTGCGATGACGTTAGGGTGCGGCGGTTATGGCGGCAACATCACGTCGGACAACATCTCGCCGCGTCATCTGTTGAATATCAAGAGGCTCGCGTACGAGATCGCGCCCGCCGCGAACCGGTTCGAGCAGCTCGCGGAGCCGCGGCCTGTTGCCGCCGCCGGCCGGCCGGCGCTCCCGTCAGCGCCCGCGCGTCCGCCTGCGCCCGCCGGGATCAGCGCCGAGGCACTCACGCGCCGGATCGACCAGTTCCTCGGGTCCCGCGGGTTCGTACAGGGCGCTCCGGTCGGAACGGGGTCGGGACCGGACCGGGACCGGAGCAGGACAGGAGTGGGACCGGACCAGGACCGGAGTGGCACCGGGACGCAGCCGCTCGACTTCGTCTCGGAGGAAGATGTCCGGTCCGCGCTGAAGGCGGGCGTCAAGCTCGTGATTTCCGAACGCGCCATCGTCACCCCGGCAGCGCGCGATCTCGCCGAACAGCACCGAGTGCTCACGATTGCACCGTATCGCGGATAAATGCTGAGCCGGCAGGACTTATTGTTGACTGGCGAGACGACGATTTGTTACAGTGCCTGAGCCATGGTGCGGGGGCCCCAGCCCTGCCCGCGTGATGAACACGGTGCCCCCGAGTGGGGGCGACTTACGATGCGGACGCAGCACGTCGCGGACGCAGTCGCGGAGCGCCCAAGATGGTTCGAATTCAGTGGCCGATGCGCGCCGTCCTGGCGCTGCTCCTCCTGGTTCCCGTCCGCACCTGGGCAAAGCCTGTCGACGCGCCCGCTGACGATCAGGTCCAGTCGCTGATCGCGTCGTCCGACCAGCACTTCAAGTCCGGTCAGAAAGAACTCGAACAGGGGCACTTCGAGGCGGCTAAAGAGGAGTTCAACCGCGCCGTCGACGTGCTGCTCGAATCGCCGCTCGGCGGCCGCACGGAACCGCGCATTCGCGAGTACTTCGACCGCCTCGTCGACCGCATCAGCACATACGAGGTCAAAGCGCTCGCCGAAGGCGACGGTTTCGCGGATCAGAAGAAGGCCGAGCCCGCGTCGATTGACGAACTGCTCGCCCTCTCGACCACGTTCCCGCCGCCCGCGGCGTCGAGAGGCCTGAAGGCGACGGTTCAGTCGGATCTTCAGACCTCCGGCCACGATATCCCTATTCCGCTCAACCAGCGGGTGCTGTCATACGTCGACCTGTTCCAGGGGCGGCTCCACGATTTCATCGAAGAAGGCATGAAGCGCGGCAGCAAGTATCTGCCGATGATTCAGAACGTCTTCCGCGCCGAAGGGCTGCCGCTCGACCTCGCGTATGTGCCGCTCGTCGAGAGCGCGTTCAAGCCGAACGCGCTGTCACGCGTGAAGGCGAAAGGCGTCTGGCAGTTCATGAGCGGCACGGCGCTCGAGAACGGGCTCCGGCGCGACTGGTACATCGACGAGCGGTCGGATCCCGAGAAGGCGACCGTCGCGGCGGCCAAGTACCTGAACACACTCGCAAAGATTTTCGGCGGCGACTGGCACCTGGCGCTGGCCTCGTATAACGGCGGACCGGGGCGCGTGCAGCGGGCGCTCAAGAACGCGAGGCTTGACGATTTCTGGAAGCTCGCCGAGAAGCCGAGGCTCTTGCCCCGCGAGACGCGCGAATACGTGCCGATGATTCTCGCCGCCATCGTGATCGCCAGAAATCCTGCCCAGTACGGTTTCGACTTCCAGCCGGATGCGACGCCGGATTACGAGAAGGTCACGCTGCCCCGTCCCGTCGACCTGCGTCGTGTCGCTGAGTGGACCGGAACCAGCATCGACGAGATCCAGTCGCTCAATCCAGAACTTCGGCGATGGACGACGCCGGTCAAAGACGCGCAGTACGAATTGAAAGTGCCCGCAGGCACCGGGGACATGATCCGCGCCCGGCTTGCCGACGCGCCGTCCGACGACCTTGCGTCGCTCAAGTTCTACACGGTGAAACGCGGCGACACGCTGCCGGCGATCGCGCGAAAGCTTCATGTCGGCAAAGCGGATCTGGCCGAAGCGAACTACATGGCGGTGTCGACCGAGATCATGCCCGGCGAAAAACTGATCGTGCCGCATGAAGCGACCGCGCTCATGGGGGCGAACACCAATCGCACCGTCCCGGTTACTGAGGCGCGCACAACGGTCGGGGAAGCCGGTCAGCTGGCGCGCGACGAATCGTCGAACCGCGTCAAATCGGTTTATCAGGTGAAGCGCGGCGACACGCTCGCCTCGGTCGCGCGACTGTTCAAGACATCGGTTGCCTCGCTGAAGAGTTGGAACCCGAAGCTGCCCGGCAGCCGGCTGACTCCCGGCGCGCGCATCACGGTTTACCGGCTCACGAACTAGCGCATCCCGCGACGGTCGCTTCGGAACGCCGCGTCCCATATCCTGCGTACTCCGCAGAACGAGCAGGTGGCAGAAAGTGCAGCCTCCGCGACCTGCTTTCACTCTAAGTTACTGATTCGCTGATCACTCGGTTGATGCGGCGCGGCTTGCACTTGCACGCGGCGTGCTCGCGTGCCTCCGTACTGCGGCGATCTTCGGCGTGGAGGCTTCTCCCGTTCATGTCGAAGTCGACGTGTCATTCGGTTTTCCATCCTTCACGATGGTCGGTCTTCCGGATGCGAGCGTCCGCGAGAGCCGGGATCGCGTCCGCAGCGCGATCCGGAATTCTGGCTTCGAATTTCCGCAGCATCGGATCACCGTCAATCTCGCGCCGGCCGACGTGCGCAAGGCGGGCGCGTCTTTCGACTTGCCGATCGCGCTCGGCATCCTCGCGGCGCAGGGCATCGTGCTCCGCCGCCACATTCCCGACCTCGTCCTTCTCGGTGAACTGTCACTCGACGGGGCGATTCAGGCTGCGCGTGGTGTTCTACCGATTGCGATCGAAGCGCGCCGCAGCGGGGCGAGCGGCATGCTTCTGCCGCTCGCCAACGCTGGCGAAGCCACGGTCGTCGGGGGTTTACGGGTGTTCGCCGTCTCCTCGCTCATTGATGCGGTTCGGGCGCTGAACGATCCCGATTCAGCCACGGCCGCCCTTGGCGTCGCAGCGCGGACAGTTCTTCGTAGCGACAGTCCAGACCTCGCCGACGTGCGGGGTCAGTTGCTTGCGCGTCGCGCGCTGGAGGTCGCGTGTGCCGGCGGACACAATCTGCTGCTCGTTGGTCCGCCGGGCGCGGGCAAGACGATGATGGCGAGACGAGTGCCGGGCATCCTGCCGCCGCTCAGTTTCGACGAAGCGCTCGAAGCCACGGCGGTCCACTCGGTGGCGGGCTTGCTTGGCGCCGGCGCGGGGCTGCTCTCGGACCGCCCGTTTCGTGCGCCTCACCACACGATCTCGAACGCAGCCCTTGTTGGCGGCGGTTCGCAGCCGCGGCCGGGCGAAGTGAGCCTCGCCCATCACGGTGTGCTGTTTCTCGACGAGATGCTCGAGTTCAGCCGGAACGTGCTCGAAGTGTTGCGTCAGCCGCTCGAAGAGGGCTTCGTGACGATCGCGCGCGCCGCACGGAGCGCCGTCTTTCCCGCTCGCTTCGTCCTCGTTGCGGCGATGAACCCCTGCCCCTGCGGATTTGCAGGCGATGCGGTGCGTCCCTGCCGCTGCACGCCTGTTCAGATCGCGACGTACCGTGCGCGTCTGTCCGGTCCGCTGCGCGACCGGCTCGACCTGACGGTGGAGGTGCCTGCTTTGCCGCCGTCGGCGCTTGGCGCGGCCCCTAATGGCGAGGCGTCCGCGGCCGTTCGTGCCCGTGTCGTCGTCGCGCGCGATCGTCAGCGCGAGCGATACGCGGCAGCCGGCATTCGCACGAACGCGGAACTCACGCCGCGGCTCACCGCGATGCATTGCGGCCTGGACGCGCGCGGGATCCGGTTGTTGAATGCAGCGTCGAACAGGATGGCGCTCAGCGCGCGCGGCTACGACCGCGTTCGGAAAGTCGCGCGGACGGTTGCGGACCTCGCGGCGAGCGAGGTCATCCAGGCGGACCACCTCGCCGAGGCGCTGCAGTTCAGAATGTCGTGAGGAATCTACGACGCGCGCTGCGACTTGTGCGTGAGTCGCCGAAATGCACGGGCGACGTCGCGCAACTGGCGTTCGAACTTGAACCGCGACGCCGACGGTCGCCGCCACGATTCGGCTCGCGGCCGCGTGCCGTGGTCGACCGGGACGAACGGAACCGGCCGCGGGGTTTCGTGATCGTGCCCGGCGGCGAAGATGTCTTCGCCGAGAACAAGCGCCGAGTAGTCGCCGGGGCGCGCTTGCCCGTTTGCCGCCGACCCGTCGGTGATACGCAGTGTTCCTTTTTCGTCGACGGCAGGCGAAAAATGCTCCCGCGCCCAGGCGAGAACACGGCTGCGCGAGTCGGCGTCGCGGAGAGATCCGAGAGCGTGCGCTACGGCACGCATCGCATCTATTTCAGCGAAGGCGCGATTGACGTCGGGCTGCGATGAGGGCATCCAGGTACTGAGTATCAAGAACTCAGCCATTGGTCCGAAGCGGTACATCTCTACGGAGTCAGTAACTTACCGGTCGCCGAAAAACCGGCAGGCGATCGCTGTGTTCCACAGCGAGACACACCCGGCACGAAACTGACGGTGCTTCGTCAACGCGCAAGGTCCCGCCTTACGGTCGTCCGAGGCCGAAGGCCGTGAGCGTCGTACCAGCCGGCAGCAGCACCAGTTGTCGCCCATTCACGAGGACGGTGGTCGGGGCGGCGTAGACCGCTGCGCCGATCAAATAGCGCCACAGCGGCGCGCCGGTGCGGACGTCGAACGCCAGCGCGTTGCCGTCGTTGTCCCCCGTGAACGCGACACCTCCGGCGGTCGTCAACACGCCGGCCCACGATGGCACCGTGTGGCGGTATTCCCATTTCGTATCGCCGGTGAGCGGATCGAGCGCGCGGAGCGCGCCGAAGTTGCGCGACTCCATGCGCTGGATGCCGCTCATGAACCGCTCGCCCGACTTGAACTCCTGCGGCCGTCGAAAGAACGTCGCGCACGTCTCCCGTGCGCTCACGAGAAACAGCTGCGCGGTCGGGTCGTACGACGGCGACATGAAATTCGTCGCGCCAAAGAGATCCGGGCACGTGACCGTGCCAGCGGCAGTCGGCGCCGTGCCGGGCAACACCTGCGGCTTCCCCGCCGCGTCGAGCTCTTTCGCCCAGGTCGTGTCGATGAAACGGCTGCCGCGGATAAACGCGCCAGTCGCGCGATCGAGCACATAGAAGAACCCGTTCCGGTTGGCGACCATCACCGTCTTCCGGCGCTGTCCGCCGATTGTCAGATCGGCGAGTACTGGAATTTGATTCGCGTCCCAATCGTGAACGTCATGCGGCGTGAACTGGAAGTGCCAGCGCAGCGCGCCGGTTGTGGCGTCGAGCGCCACGAGCGAGCCTGTGAAAAGGTTGTCGCCCTGACGCCCGTCGCCGTCGTAGTCCGGCCCCGGGTTTCCGACTCCCCAATACAGCAGGTTCAGGTCCGGATCGTACGTGCCGCTCAGCCATGTGGGGCCGCCGCCATGCTGCCAGGAATCGCCTTGCCACGTGTCGCCGCCCTTTTCGCCAGGCGCCGGCACGGTGTAAAAGCGCCACGCCCGGCTGCCGCTGCCGGCGTCGTACGCGTCAACGAAGCCGCGAATCCCGTATTCACCGCCGGCAATGCCAACGATCACTTTGCCGCCCACGACGATCGGCGCGCCAGTCGCGGCATAGCCTTTCTGAAAATCTTCCATCACGACGTCGAAAACGACCTTGCCATCCTTTGCGGTCAACGCGACCAGATGCGCATCGAGCGTTTCGAGGTAGAGGCGGTCCTGATAAACGGCCAACCCGCGGTTCACCATCCCGCAGCACGGCAGGACACCGCTCGGCACGAGGCGTTGGTAGTGCCAGAGCTGGCGTCCGGTCGCACCGTCGATGGCCCAGACGTGATCGAGTGGGCCGCTGATGTAAATGACGCCGTCGATGACGATCGGCGTCGCCTCGAACTTGCCCGCGACCGCGCCGGTCTGGAACGTCCACAGGGGTACGAGGTGCGCCGCATTCGCAGCCGTGATTTCCGTCAGCGGACTATGGCGCTGCCCCGTGTAGTCGCCCGAATACGTCAGCCAGCGCGCCGGATTGCCAAATCCGTCGAGGAGGTCTCTCGCCGATATGCTCTGCGCCGCCGCGCATACGGAAGCGAGGACCGATAAGCCGATAACAGATACGACGGTTGTCCCGAATGGACATTTACGGGTGCGCATGGCCGGGCGCATGATACTGCCACTCTTCGTCCAATTTCCCCATGGTCGAAAGGATTTCGCCGTTTGTTCGGCAGGTGAGGTTTACGCTTGGGGCTGGGCGCACGGCTGTGATACAGTTCGAAAGCTTTCGACCAGCATACGACGTTATCTCCTTTCGATTGAGGCTGATAGCGTCTTCTTTTTTAGGAGCCCATGTCCGCGACGCGTTATACGGTTCTGATTGCTGATAGATCGACTGGCGTCGTTCGACGCCTTACGATCAATTTGCGCATTGCCGTCGCCGCGGTCATTGGGGTGCTCGCATTTCCGGTGTTGGTTGGCATCGGCGCGCGCGGGAGTGCACGGTCGGAAATCGAGGGACTGCGCGCCGCAAACAACGCGCTCGAATTCGAAAACGGCAGCTACCGCGCGGCAACCGGCGAGCTCACCACGCAGATTCAATCGCTCGAGGGTGTGATCAACGATCTCGGGGCTCGCGCCTCGCTCGATCCGGCGCAGGTCCGGGCGATGCAGAAGCTGCCGGCTGTCGTGAAGGCGCGTGCCGCTGGCGGCACTCAGACGAGTTCCTCTGCGGTCAGCAACTTCGTGACGGCGTTTTCCTCCCCCGAGGACACGTTCGGCGTGCTGCGCGACCTTCTCCAGGGGCTCGAAAGTCGGCTCCGTTTTGTCCGCCGCGATGTGGAGCGCCGCGAAGCGCTGGCTGGCGCGACCCCCTCGATCTGGCCGACGCACGGCTGGCTCACCGGCGCATTCGGCGGCCGGAGCGACCCGTTTACCGGTGAGCCCGGGTATCACCAGGGGATCGACATCTCCACCGACAAAGGTCAACCTGTCGTGGCTCCCGCCGACGGAACGGTGGAGTCGGCCGCGTATACGGGCGACTACGGCAACCTGATCACCTTGAAACACCGGTTTGGCCTCACAACGCGATACGGTCATCTGAGCGCGTTTGCTGTGAAGCCGGGCGACGAGGTCAAGCGCGGCGACACGATCGGCTATGTCGGATCGACCGGCCGATCGACGGGTGCGCATCTCCATTACGAGATTCTGGTCAACGGTCAGTTGATCAATCCGTTGCAGCTCCTCACGCAGCCCGCCACGCACTAGACATCGGAACGCTCGGCTAAAGCCTCGCGCTACGGGGACCGTGCCGCCTCGCTGTAGCGCGAGGCTTTAGCCGAGCGTCTCCGCGCCGAGCGCCTCAACCCTCTGCTACAATCAATGGATACCCACGTCCCGGGTGACCCATCCTGTCCATGCTCGAAACGCTTCTTGCCAAGGTCGTCGGCACTCAAAACGAACGCGAGCTCAAGCGCCTGCGGCCGCTCGTCGCGGAAATCAACGCCCTCGAGCCGCAGTTCACCGCGCTCAGCGAGGAGCAGCTTCGCGCCAAGACCGTCGAATTTCGCGATCGGGTCGCGAAGGGCGAGACACTCGACGACCTGCTCGTCGAGGCCTTCGCCGTCGTGCGCGAGGCGGGGCGCCGCGTGCTGAACATGCGGCATTTCGACGTGCAGCTCATCGGCGGCGCGGTGCTGCACAAAGGCAAGATCGCCGAGATGAAAACCGGCGAAGGCAAGACGCTCGTCGCGACGTTGCCCGCGTATCTCAACGCGCTCGGCGGCAAAGGCGTCCACGTCGTCACGGTGAACGATTACCTCGCGCGACGCGATTCCGAGTGGATGGGCAAGATCTACCGGTATCTCGGGATGACCGTCGGCGTCATCCAGCACGAGCTGAACGACTCAGAACGCCAGGTCGCCTACGGCTCCGACATCACATACGGCACCAACAACGAATTCGGATTCGATTATCTGCGCGACAACATGAAGTTCGAGCTCGCGCACTACGTCCAGCGCGAGCACAACTTTGCAATCGTCGACGAGGTGGACAGCATCCTCATCGACGAGGCGCGCACGCCGTTGATCATTTCGGGCCCCGCCGAGGAATCGACGGACCTCTATTACGAGGTCGATCGGATCATTCCGCGGTTGAAGGCCGGCGCCGTCGTGCAAGGTGATACGAAAGCTGAAGATCGCGAAGCGCTCGAAGCCACCGGCGACTACATCGTCGACGAGAAGCACAAGACGGTCACGCTGACCGAAAACGGCATGGCCCGAGCCGAAGAGCTGCTCGCGCACCGCCTGCAGCCGGGCGGCCTTTATGATCCCGCGAACATGCCGCTGCTCCATCACGTGAACCAGGGGCTTCGCGCCCACGTGATTTTCAAGCGCGACGTCGACTACATGGTGAAAGACGGTGAAGTCGTCATCGTCGACGAGTTCACCGGCCGCTTGATGCCGGGCCGCCGCTGGAGCGATGGTCTCCACCAGGCCGTCGAAGCGAAGGAGAAGGTGAAGATCGAGCGCGAGAACCAGACGCTCGCGACGGTCACGTTTCAGAACTACTTTCGCAAGTACGCGAAGCTCGCCGGCATGACCGGAACCGCGGACACCGAGGCGGAGGAGTTCGGGAAGATCTACAACCTCGACGTGATGGTCATGCCGACCAATCGCGTGCTGCGACGGATTGAAAACCCCGACCTCGTCTACCGAACCGAGCGCGAGAAGTGGGACGCGATCGTCACCGAGATCATCGACGAGCATCAGAAAGGCCGTCCGGTGCTCGTCGGCACCGTGTCGATCGAGAAGTCGGAGAAGCTGTCCACGCTGCTCGACCGCCGCGGTCTGAAGCGCGGCACGACGACGGGCGGCGGCGCGGACAAGCACGTCGTGCTCAACGCGAAATATCACGCGCAGGAAGCGGAGTATGTCGCGCAGGCCGGACGCAAAGGCGCGGTGACGATCGCCACGAACATGGCGGGCCGCGGAACGGACATTCTGCTAGGCGGCAACCCCGAGTTCATGGCGCGCCAGCAGTGCCTCGCTGAGGAAATTGCCACGCGGCTGCCGAAGGGCGAGGAACGATTCGTCGAAGACGAGGAGTATGTCTACTTCTATCACCTCGACGCCTTCTACCGCGTCCTGAAGCCGGACTACGACCGCATCTTTCAGCACTTCAAGCAACAGTGCGACGCCGAACACGACGAGGTCGTTGCCGTCAGTGGCCTGCACATTCTCGCGACCGAGCGGCATGAAGCGCGGCGCATCGACAACCAGCTGCGCGGCCGCGCCGGCCGTCAGGGCGACCCGGGATCGTCGCGCTTTTATCTGTCGCTCGAAGACGATCTGATGCGAATCTTCGGATCGGATCGGATCTCCGGCCTCATGCAGAAGCTCGGGATGGAGGAGGGCGTTCCGATCGAGCATGGCATGGTCACGCGGGCCATCGAGCGCGCGCAGAAGCAGGTCGAGGCGCAGAACTTCTCGGTCCGCAAACATCTGCTCGAGTACGACGATGTGATGAACAAGCAGCGCGAGAACATCTATGCGCTGCGCCGCCAGGTGCTCGACGGCAAAATCAAGCTGGTCGACGAGGAAGGGCAGGAAGAAGAGCTCGACACGCGCCAGTATCTGATGACGCTCGCCGAAGACATGCTCGACTCGATCGTCGAGACCTACGCGCCTCGCGCCGCCGACTTCGAGGAATGGGACCTCGACGCGCTCAAGCGCGAAGTGGCTCGCGTGTTCGCCCTCGACCCGTCCACTGCGAATTTCAGCGATCGCACCGCCGACGAGATTCACGACACGTTGTGGGCCGAGATCCTGCGGTCGTACGACGAGAAAGAAAAAGTCGTCGGCCGCGACGTGCTGCAGCGCGTCGAGCGCGACATCATGCTGCAGATCGTCGACGCGCAGTGGAAGGACCACCTCTACTCGCTCGATCACCTCAAGGAAGGCATCGGCCTGCGCGGGTACGGCCAGCGCGATCCGCTCGTCGAGTACAAGAAAGAGAGCTTCGAGCTGTTCCAGGCGATGAAGGAGCGCGTCGACGAAGAGATCGTGCGCTACCTGTGGTGGCTGAGGCCGATCCTCGGCGACGAATCGGCGACGGCGGTCGCAGCGCCGCGACGTCCTGCTCCGCGGCGTGCGCCGCTGATCATGAACGATCCCAAAGAGGAGTCGAGCTCGTCGTCGATCTTCGGGGCGCCGCGCTCGCCCGCGCCGACCACGCGAGCCCCGGCGCGATCGAGCGGCGTGCAACAGCCGCCGCGGGTCGGCGGCGACGATGCGCCAATCAAACAGATCCGCCGCGACGAGCCCAAGGTCGGGCGGAACGATCCGTGTCCGTGCGGCAGCGGGAAGAAGTACAAAAAATGCCACGGGGCAGCTGCTTAGTGGCTGGCGGCTGGTGGCTGGTGACAGGAACGAAAACAACGGGCAAGGCCGACGAATCCTGCGTCGGCCTTTCGTGCATCAGGGGGTGTGAATGAGCGAGACCAAGTCGCTGGACGACGTGAAAGAGGTCTGGAGCCGGTTGAGCTCGGGTCCCTCGGGCGAGCAGCTGCAGACGGCGCTCACCTTCGACGACATCCTGCTCGTTCCGCAGCACTCGACGGTGCTGCCCTATCAGGTCGACGTCGGCACGCGCCTCACGCGGCATATCCGCCTGAACGTTCCGCTCGTCAGCGCTGCCATGGACACCGTCACCGAGTCGCGGCTCGCAATCGCCATGGCGCAGCAGGGCGGCCTCGGCATCATCCACAAGAACCTGTCGATCGACGAGCAGGCGTCGGAAGTCGACCGCGTGAAGCGGTCGGAAAGCGGCATGATCGTCGATCCGATCACGCTCTCCCCCACCCACAAGATCTACGAAGCGCTCGACCTGATGAAGAAATACCGGATTTCAGGCGTGCCGATCACCGAAGACGGCAGCAAGGAAGGCCGGCTCTGCGGCATTCTGACGAATCGCGATCTCCGCTTCGAGACCAACGTGAACCGCGCGATCGCCGATGTCATGACGCGCGAGCCGCTGTTCACGGTGCCGGTCGGCACGACGCTCGACGCGGCGCGCGAGATCCTGCATCAGCACAAGGTCGAGAAGCTGCTCGTCGTCGATCGCAGACTACCGGCTGAAGGGACTGATCACCGTCAAGGACATCCAGAAGGCCGTGAAATATCCGAACGCCTCGAAGGACTCGCTCGGACGGCTCCGATGCGGCGCCGCAATCGGCGTCGCGAACGACACGATGGAGCGCGCCGAAGCGCTCGTGGCCGCGAGCGTCGACGTGCTCGTCGATCGATACCGCGCACGGCCATTCGCAAGGCGTGCTCGACATGGTGAAGCGCGTGCGCCAGCGCTTCCCCGACGTCAACCTGATTGCCGGCAATGTCGCGACCGCCGGGGGCACTGAAGCGCTGATCGCCGAAGGCGTCGACGCGGTGAAGGTTGGCATCGGCGCCGGCTCGATCTGCACCACACGCGTCGTCGCCGGCATCGGCGTGCCGATGATTACCGCGATCATGGAGTGCGCGCGCGCCGCCGAGGCGCACGACGTGCCGATTGTCGCCGACGGCGGCATCCGTTTTTCGGGCGACATCACGAAGGCGCTGGCGGTCGGCGCGAGCACGACGATGATCGGCAATCTCTTCGCCGGAACCGACGAGAGTCCGGGCGAGCTGATTCTGTATCAGGGACGCAGCTTCAAGGAATATCGCGGGCATGGGATCGATCGGCGCGATGCGTCGCGGCAGCCGCGATCGCTACTTCCAGGACGCGTTCGATCTCGAGAGCCCGGACGCGGGCGAAAAGCTCGTGCCGGAAGGGATCGAAGGACGCGTTGCGCACAAAGGCAGCGTTGCGGCGATGATCCATCAGCTCGTCGGCGGCCTGCGCGCCGGCATGGGGTATTGCGGCTGCGCGAATATCCCGGGCCTGCAGCGCGACGCCAAGATCATTCGCATCACGCCGGCCGGCTTCCGCGAGAGCCACGTTCACGATGTGGCGATCACGAAAGAGGCGCCGAATTATCGAAGCGAATGAAGGCAAGAAGCAAAGTAGCGCGAGGCTTGAGCCGAGCGTCCCTAGCGGAGGATCGATGAAGACGTTGATGGCTGGAATGGCAATCGTGCTCGTGGCGGCATCTGCGCATGCGCAGCAGGCGCAATCCGATTGCCGGAGCGCTGGCGACCGAGGCGAAGACGAACGAAACGAACATGACCGGCGCGGCCGAGGCGATGCCGGCTGAGAAGTACGGCTACAAGCCGACGCCGGATCAGAGCAGCTTCGGACAGCTGATCTTTCACGCGGCCGATGCGAACTTCAGGCTGTGCTCGATGATGTCTGGGGACAAGGCGCCCGAGGCGACGATCAAGGCGGACGGCGCCAAGCAGGCGTTGATCGATCAGATGAAAGAGTCGTTCGCATACTGCTACAAGGCGTTCGACAAGGTCGACGCTTCGAAGCTCGGCACACAGGTGAAGTTCGGCAATCGCGACGTGCCGATTGCATGGGTCGCTGCTCCACACGGCGCTCGATTGGGGCGATCACTACAGCCAGGTCGCGACGATGCTGCGGCTCAACGGCATCACGCCGCCCTCAGCAGTCCGCCGGCCGCGCTGATCCGCCGGCGTCCGCTCGGCTAAAGCCTCGCGCTACATCGATCTGGAAATCGCACTAAAGCCTCGCGCTACGTCGTCGACGCGTGCAGCGCGATCGGTTACGCGGAGTAGCGCGACGCTTCAGCCGAGCCTTCCTACTCGATCGTCAAGCGACGCGCATCGCCGTCCGCGTGCTCGAGCCGCACGATGACCGCGCCGCGCGGAGGCTGCGGAAGCTTCTCGGCCCACTCGATCGCCAGGACGCCGTCGGCTGCAATCTCATCCAGTCCGAGATCATCGATCTCCCGGCGATCGTTCAGCCGATACAGATCGACGTGAAACAGCGTCAGCGGACCGCCGCGATATTCCTGGATCAGCGTGAACGTCGGGCTGCTCACTTCGCTCGGGAGGTACTCCGAGGCCGGCCGCGAGCCCTTTCACGAAGACCGTCTTTCCTGCCCCGAGATCGCCAAACAGCAGCACGACGTCGCCAGCCCGAAGCCTCGCCGCGAGCTCGCGCCCGGCACGCGTCGTCTCGGCCTCCGAACGCGTGACGACGGTTGTTGCCATCGGTACAATGATGGCATGTCTCTCAATCCCTACGCGTCTCAGCTCGGCGATCGTGAACCGCTCGCAGTGATTGCCGCAACTCCTGCACGTCTGCGGGAGTTGAGCGCGAGGATCGGCGCTTCGCGAATCACGACACCGCGCGCGGCAGGGAAATGGAGCCCGCGCGACATCCTGTGTCACCTTGCCGATTGCGAAATCGTGTTCGCGTTCCGGTTGCGCCAAACCCTCGCTGACGATAATCCGGTCATTCAACCGTTCAATCAGGACCGTTGGGCCGCGCCCTACCCGACCCAGAGTGCAGACGACGCGCTTGCGGCCTTTTCCGCGCTGCGCGCCTGGAACCTCTCTCTCGTGAAGGGGCTCGCGCCATCGGCGCGAGCCAGGCGGGTCACGCACCCGGAACGCGGCGAAATGTCGTTTCAAACCGTGCTCGAAACAATGGGCGGCCACGACCTGAACCATGTCGCGCAGCTGGAGGCACTCGTCACATCCGCTGCGTGATGTGTGCGATCGACGTGACATGCGCATGACGCCTCAACCGGTGCTCGCCTCGGCGCTGATCGCACTTTCCTTCTCCTGCGCCCGCTCCCCTGCCGCTCCGACCGATCAACACATCAGTGCTCCTCCGTCAGCGGCACCAGCACCAACGTTGACAGGCACGTGGACCGGAACGGGAGCCGATTCCCAGGGGACGACAAGCGTCACGTGGACGCTCACGCAGAGCGGCGACAGCGTGTCGGGCACGGTGAGAACACAGGCGGTGGATCCGACGGACGGATCCTGCAATTCGTGTCATCGGAACAAGAGCGGCACTGTCACCGGAACGATGTCGGGCACGAGCGTCTCGCTGCGGATGTTCTTCGCCGCTGGAGCAGACGGCGACCCGACGCCGATCTGCAGCCAGACGCTCGACGGCATCGCATCGCGCTCAGGCGAGGGAGGTATCGTCGGCACGTACGCGGGTGCCGATACGTGCGAAGGTCAGCTGGCAAACGGCACGTTGTCGATGAATCTGGTGATGAAGTGATCTGAGATTCAGCTCTTCTCCACCACCCGTCGCCGTGCAGTGAGTTCGAGGAATGCGTCGCCAAGATGCGCGGCGACGTCGGCGGCCGTCATGGCCACTTCCCCTTCGTCGGCCTCTGCGAGGTCGCCCGCCATGCCGTGCAGATACACGGCAAGCTTGCAGGCCGCTTCGGCGTCGAGCAGCTGCGCCAGCCATGCGGCGATCATGCCGGTGAGGACGTCGCCGGTCCCGCCGGTCGCCATACCGGGATTACCGGTCGGGTTGATGAACACCTTTTCGTCGGGGGTCGCGATCAGCGTTCGATGACCTTTGAGCACGACGTACACGTGATGCGCAACGGCGAAGTTGCGCGCGATCTCGAGACGGCTTGCCTGCACTTCGTCGATCGACATCCCGACGAGCCGCCCCATTTCGCCCGGGTGCGGCGTGATGATCACGTCACGGCCTTCGCGGCCCGCCAGCCGTTCGGGCTCGCCGCCGAACGCGTTCAACCCATCGGCATCGAGGACGAGCGGCATCGTCGCGCGATCGACGAAGCGCTCTGATGAAGGCCTTCGTGTCGCTGCCCTGACCGAGGCCGGGGCCGAGGGCCACGACATCACGTGCCATCTCGAGGATGCGATCGACCTCGCGGACGCTCAGGCCGTTCGCAGCTTCTTCGATGCCCTCGGTCATATACTCGGGCGCCATCGACGCGATCGACCGCCTGGCAACCCGCCGGCGTCGCGACTGTAACGAGGCCGGCGCCAGAGCGCAGCGCGCCTACGGCCGACAGATGCGCAGCGCCCGTCTTTCCCCGCGATCCCGCCACGAGCAGGACGCGCCCGTAGTCGCCCTTGTGGCTGTCGGCCGCGCGCGGCGTGATCGCTTCGCGCATCGTCGCGCGCGTGAGGAGGTCGACGCGCGGGCCGTCCACGCTATCCAGAATCTCGGTCGGGAATGCCGATATCGGCGATGACGATGTCGCCGCAGCGCGTCTCCGCGGGCGGCAGCACCAGCGGCAGCTTCGGCGCGGCAAGCGTCACGGTGAGCCCCGCTTCGATGGATTCGCCGATCGGCTCGGCCGAATCGGCGGAGAGACCGGACGGCAGATCGATGGCGACCACGGGAATCGCCGACGCGTTCACGTCAGCGATCACCGATTCGATCAGTCCCGCCACCGGGGCGTTCAGTCCCGTGCCGAAGATTGCGTCGACGATCAGCGTGCAGTCGCTCACTTCCGAAAAGTGCAGCTCCCACGCCTGGCTGTCGGAAATCTCGACGACAGTGACGCCGAGGCGTCCGAGTATCTCGAGGTTGACACGCGCGTCGCCGCGGACCTCCGCGACGCTGCCCGAGCAGGAAGACCGACACGTCCACGCCGCGCTGCACCATCGTGCGGGCCACGACGAAGCCGTCGCCGCCGTTGTTGCCGCGGCCGCAGAGCACGGCGACTCGGCGGTCGCCGAGATCCGCGTACACCGACTCCATGGCAGCGACGACCTGCCGGCCGGCGTTTTCCATCAGGACGAGCGAGGGAATGCCGATGTCTTCGATCGTGCGGCGGTCGGCTTCGCGCATCTGCGCGGCGTTCAGAATTCGCATGAAACGCGGAAGGCGGCGTCCGGCTTCAGCCGGACGGGCGGTTGCGCGCAGAATAGCACAGGCAGTACTCTCTGGTCCGGCGCACGCCGCGCCGGAGATTCTTATGGCTGCAACGGTCAACGTCAACGGCCGTGTGTTCGATCAGGAACACGCGGTGATTTCAGTGTTCGATCACGGGTTCTTGTACGGCGAAGGCGTGTACGAGACGCTGCGCACGTACAACGGCGAGCCGTTTCTGTTCGAGCGCCACATGAACCGGCTCCGGACATCGGCAGGGATGCTCACGCTTCATGTGCCTCTGAGCGACGCCGACATCGCCGCGAGGTTTCGCGACACGATGCGGACGGCGCGGCTCGGCGATCATCCCGACCGCGAAGCCTACCTGCGTATCCTCGTCACGCGCGGCGTCGGCGAGCTCACGTACGACCCGGCGGCGTGCCCCACGCCGTCGGTCGTCGTGATCGCGAAGCCGCACGTGAATCCGTCGGCCGACGTGTTCGAGAAGGGCGTGCGGGTCGTGCTCGTGCCGATCGTCAGAAATCATCCTGGCTCGGTGAACCCGCTGATCAAGTCGAACAACCTGCTCAATAACGCGCTGGCGATGCAGGACGCGTTTCGTCGCGGCGGATTCGAAGGCGTCATGCGGAACTACCGGGGCGAGCTCGCCGAGTGCACGCAGTCGAATCTCTTCATGGTGAAGAACGGCGTGGCGCTGACGCCGCCCGTCGACGCGGGGCTGCTGCCGGGAATCACACGGGCGTTTCTGTTCGAAGTGGGCGTCGAGGCTGGCATCGAGGTCCGCGAGGCAGTGCTTCGAGATGCTGATCTCTTCGGCGCGGATGAAGCGTTCCTCACGAGCACGACGCGCGAAGTCACGCCGATCGTGCGCGTGGACGACAAGATGATCGGCGCAGGTGTGCCAGGGCCGGTGACGCTTACCTTGCTTGCGCGATACCGCGAACACGCCGACCGGTTGACCCGCGTCGCTCATGCCAAATAGCGCGGCGGCTTGGTCAGGTTCTTCAAGCGCGCCGCGATTCTGCTGACGGGCGCGGCCGCTGCTCTCATCGTCACTGAATACGCCACGCGGCTTGCGCTCGGCCGTGCGCCGGCGGGCGTCGTGCCATCCGCTTCCGTGCGCGCGAATACCGTCAACAGCCTCGGCTTTCGTGAGCGCGAAATTCAGCCCAAGCGCGCCGGTGTTTATCGGATTGTCGTCGTCGGCGACTCGTATACGTGGGGCCAGGGACTCGCAGACGAAGAACGGTTCTCGAACGTGCTCGGAGCGCTGCTCGGGCCTCACTACGAGGTGCTGAACTTCGGTCTGCCGGGCCACATGCTGCCTGAGCACGTTGCCGAGCTCGACGTCGTGCTGAAGCTCAGCCCCGATTTCGTGCTCTTGCAGCTGTACATCAACAATTTCGAAACGCCGGCCATGCGGCGCCCGAGTCCTGCGCATCTGCTGCCGCACGACCTCGATGAGCGGATGGGGAGCTCGTCGGTCGTCTACCAGATTCTCAACGATCGCTTCGCGCAGCTGCAGGAGTCGCTCGGCGTCGTCGACAGTTACGACGGATACCTGACGCGCCATCTGCAGAATCCGGAATCTCCAGATGCGCGTGAATCGTTCGGAATGCTTCGGCAATTTTTCGGCCAGGCGCGCGCGTCCGGCGTGCCGAGCGGCGCTGTGCTTTTCCCCGCCGCCGATGCAATGGGGCCGTTCGGCTCCAACTATCCCTTCGCGTTCCTGCACGAGCATGTGAAGGCGGTCTGCGCGGAGGCCCACGTCGAGTGTCTGGACCTCTTCCCGCTCTTCTCGAGTCTCGCGGACCCTCAAACCACGTGGATCACGCCCGAGGACGCACATCCGAATGCCGCAATGAACCGCCGCGCCGCGCAGGCCATCCTTGCGGCATTTGGTTCATCGTGGCGGCGCTAGCCAATCGAGCTGCGATGTCCGGCTCAGAACTGAAAATAGATGAACGGCCGGGCGTGCGTCTCGCCGGAGAGCAGGACGAGCAGCAGCCACAGCGTCAGGACAAACGACCCGACGACCGTTCGCGTACCGAGCCGCAGCGTCCAGTTAGAAATCGGATTGATTGACAGCTCGGCGCTGAACGCGCCCAGCAGTCGCGTGAGCAGCGGTGGTTGCTGCCGGGCGGCGCTCGCCAGCCAGAGCCCGACAATGTGCGCCGGAACGACGAGCGCCAGCGCCATCGCAATGGTCTCGGTCGGGAACGTTCCCCTGCCGCCCGACACGAACATCCCTCTCACGAACTGAATCGTGTCGCTCATGTGCGCCGCTCTGAACGGAATCCAGCAGAGCACGGTAAACGTGAGCGTCGCGAACCAGCCGATCGCGATCGGCAGACGAAAGCGATCGCCAACACCCGACCGATAGAATTTGTGCGCCGCGAGCGCGCCGCCGTGCAGCCCGCCCCAGAGAACGAAATTCCAGCTCGCGCCGTGCCACAGCCCGCCGAGAAGCATCGTGAGCATCAGGTTGACGTACGTGCGTCGCCCTGCCCTTTCGGTTGCCGCCGAGCGGGATGTAGAGGTAGTCGCGCAGCCAGGCGCTCAGCGTCATGTGCCAGCGGCGCCAGAACTCGGTGATGTTCCTGGCGGCGTACGGCATGTTGAAGTTCTCAGGCAGGTCGTAGCCGATCATCTTCGCCGTGCCGATCGCCATGTCGGAGTAGCCGGAGAAGTCGCAGTAGATCTGCATGCTGTAGCCGATCACGGCGAGCCACAACGCCGTCGCCGAGAACACCGCCGGCCGCGCGAACACGTGATCGACGGGCGCCGCCAGGCGATCGGCGATCACGACCTTCTTCGTCAGGCCGAGCAGAAACAGACTCGCGCCGCACCGCGAGGCGATCGGCGGTCGGCCCGATGCGCCGCGTCATCTGCGGAAGAAAGATCGATGCGCGAACGATCGGTCCGGCGATCAGCTCGGGAAAGAACGTGACGAACGTCGCGTAGTCCATCAGCGACCGGCACGGCTCGATTTCGCGGCGGTACACGTCGATCGTGTAGCTCATCGACTTGAACGTGTAGAAGCTGATGCCCGCGGGCAGGAGGATCCGCAGCACGGGCAGGCTGAACGCCGGACCAGGCGAGCGCAGGGTTCAGGTTGTCGACGAAGAAATTGTAGTACTTGAAGTAGCCGAGGATCGCGAGGTTCGAGACGACGCTGAATGTCACCCACCGTCGGCGCATTCGCCGGTCGTCGGACGCGGCAATGCGCGCGGCGCAGTAGTAGTCGATGACGCTGACGGCGAACAGCAGCGCGAGATAGCGATAGTCCCACGCCGCGTAGAAGACGCAGGAGGCGACCAGCAGCACTCGCTTCTTGATTTCGTGCCGCAGAGGAATCGCGAGCACGAGGAGCGTCGCGCACAGGAACAGACGAGGAAGCGCGGGCTCGAAAAAATCACCGTCAGACGTATTCCGCCACCGGCGGGCAGGAGCACATCAGATTGCGGTCGCCGTACGGATTGTCGATCCGGCCGACGCTCGGCCAGAACTTGTTCGCGCGCACGTATGGCAGCGGGAACGCCGCCTGCTCGCGCGAGTACGGCGTGCGTCCAGTCGTCTGCCGACAACGGCCGCGGCCGTGTGCGGCGCGTTCTTCAGCACGTTGTCCTTCGGATCGGCCTTGCCGTCGATCACCGCCTGAATCTCGCCGCGGATCGCAGATCATCGCCTCGCAGAACCGATCGAGCTCCTCTTTCGGCTCGCTCTCCGTCGGCTCGACCATCAGCGTGCCGGCGACCGGGAAGGACACGGTCGGCGCATGAAAGCCGTAGTCCATCAGACGCTTCGCGACGTCGGTTTCGTCGATCCCGCTCGCCTGCTTGAGCGGCCGCAGGTCGAAGATCATCTCGTGCGCCACGCGGCCGTTCGCGCGCGTGTAGAGCACCGGATAGTGCTTCTCCAGCCGCGACTTGATGTAGTTGGCATTGAGGATGGCGAACCGCGTCGCGTCCGTCATGCCCGTTGCCGCCGAGCATCTTGATGTACGCGTACGAGATCAGCAGGATGCTCGCGCTGCTCCACGGCGCCGCCGCGACGGCATGTATGGGCCGCGCGCCGCCGGTCGTGATCAGCGGATGGCCGGGCAGATACGGCGCCAGATGCTCGGCGACGCCAATCGGCCCCATGCCTGGTCCGCCGCCGCCGTGCGGAATGCTGAAGGTCTTGTGCAGGTTCAGGTGGCAGACGTCGGCGCCGATCGCCGCGGGGCTGGTGAGGCCGACCTGCGCGTTCATGTTCGCGCCGTCCATGTAGACCTGTCCGCCGAACTGATGCACGATCGCGCAGATATCCTGAATCGACTCCTCGAACACGCCGTGCGTCGACGGATACGTGACCATGAGCGCCGCGAGCCGCTCCTTGTTCGCCTCCGCCTTGCTGCGCAGGTCGTCGACGTCGATGTTCCCCTCACGCGTGCTCGCGACGACGACGACGCGCATCCCGGCCATTACGGCGCTGGCCGGGTTCGTGCCGTGCGCCGACGCCGGGATCAGGACGATGTCGCGGTGCGCGTCGCCGCGATCGCGGTGATACGCGCGGATGACCATCAGCCCGCTGTACTCACCCTGCGCGCCGGAGTTCGGCTGCAGCGACACGGCTGCAAAACCGGTGATCGCCGCGAGCGCCGTTTCGAGCTCGCGGAATACCTGCTGATACCCTTGCGTTTGCGCGAGCGGCGCAAATGGATGCAGCTTATTGAACTCGCCCCAGGTGATCGGCAGCATCTCTGATGCTGCGTTCAGCTTCATCGTGCACGAGCCGAGCGGAATCATCGACGTATCGAGGCCGACGTCCTTCCGTTCGAGCTTTCGCAGGTACCGCATCATCTCCGTTTCCGAATGATGCGTGTTGAACACGGGATGCGAGAGAAACGTCGACGTGCGCGCGAACGACCGCGGCGGATCGACCGTGAGCCCCTTTTCCGACCGGTTGATCGGCGTGGGCAGGATATCCAGCGCCTTTGCGAACACTGCGACGATCGCGTCGATGTCGTCCGCATCGGTCGTTTCGTCCAGCGCGATATTGATCGTGCCGTCCGGCCGGTAGCGGAAATTCATGCCGGCGTCGAGCGCCGCGGCGCGGACTTTCGCGGCCGTGACGTCTGAGGTTTCGAATCGCAGCGTATCGAAGTACACCTCGTTCACTTGCGCGATGCCCAGCGGCTTGAGCTCGCGCTCGAGCAGCGCCGCGTATCCATGCACGCGGCGAGCGATCTCGGTGAGCCCTTTCGGACCGTGATATACGGCGTAAAAGCCGGCGATATTGGCCAGCAGCGCCTGTGCGGTGCAGATGTTCGACGTCGCCTTCTCGCGCCGGATGTGCTGCTCGCGCGTCTGGAGCGACATGCGGTACGCCTGGTTGCCGTGCGCGTCGACAGAGACGCCGATGATGCGGCCCGGCGCCTGCCGCACATGCTTCTCGAGTGTCGCGAAAAACGCGGCATGCGGACCGCCGTACCCCATCGGGACGCCGAATCGCTGCGAGTTGCCGAGCACAACGTCCGCGCCAAGCTCTCCGGGCGGCTTGAACAGCGCCAGGCTGAGCAAATCGGTCGCGACCGCCACGGCGACGTCGTGCCGCTTCGCGTTCGCGATGAACGGTCCGAGATCGACAGCGAGCCCGCTCTCGTCCGGTGTCTGCACGAGCGCGCCGAACAGGCGATCGCCGAAAGGCACGTCTTCGATGCTGCCGACGATGAGCTCGATGCCGAGCGGTTCGGCGCGCGAACGCAGAACGTCGATCGTCTGCGGAAAGCACGAGTCGGCGACGAAGAACTGCGGGGCGCCGACGACCGCGTCGATCTTCTTCCCCTGCACGCGCGCCAGCATCGTCATGGCCTCGGCGGCCGCGGTGGCCTCGTCGAGGAGCGATGCGGTTGCCACCTGCATCCCCGTCAGATCGCTCACCATCGTCTGGAAATTGAGCAGGCCTTCGAGCCGTCCCTGCGCGACCTCGGCCTGGTACGGCGTATACGGTGTGTACCAGCCCGGGTTCTCGAGGACGTTCCGGAGGATGACGCTCGGCGTGACCGTGTCGTAGTAACCGAGACCGATGAAGCTCCGGAACAGCGAGTTCCGCGATGCCGTTCGCTGCAGCTGGCTGAGGAAGTGGTGCTCGCTGATGCCGTCGGCCAGGTTGAGCGGATGCTTCAACCGGATGCGCGATGGAATCGCCTCGTCGATCAGCGCATCGAGGGACGATGCGCCGACGACTCTCAGCATGTCGTCGGCTTCGTGGCGGTCGGGACCGATATGGCGGCTCTGGAACGTCTCGCGGTCAAAAATCATCTGTGTTATTTCACGATATCCGCGTACTGGGTCGCATCGAGGAGCGCGCCCGTTTCACCAGGATTCGTGAGCTTCAACACGACCATCCAGCTGCCATGGGGGTCGGCATTCACTGTTTCCGGCTTGTCCTTGAGCGCCGTGTTCACCTCGACGACCTCGCCGGTGACCGGCGAATACAGCTCGGAGACCGCCTTTACGGATTCGATCGTACCAAAGGACTGCCCTTGTTTCAGCTTCGCGCCAACCTCAGGCAGCTCCACGTACACGACGTCGCCGAGCTGCTGCTGGGCGTAGTCGGTGATGCCGACCTTGCCGCGGTCGGCCGACAGCTCAATCCACTCGTGGTCTTTCGTGTATTTGAAACCGGCTGGATAGCTCATCGCAGTTCGCCCTTTTCGAATGTCGCCGCGCAGGCGCCTACCGCGCGCGTTTGTAGAACGGCATCGGTACGATGCGCGCCCGTGTCTCTGCGGCCGCGGATGTCGACGTCGAATTCCCCGCCGACCGCGGTGTGGGCGGCCGGCAGATACGCCATGCCGATCGCCTTCTTCAGATATGGCGTTTGCGTGCCGCTCGTGACGGTGCACTCCGGGCCGGCTTTCTCTCCGTTGATGAACACCTCGTACCCGTGGCGTGCGATGCCGCGATCGATCATCTCGAAACCGACGATCTTGCGCGCCGGGCCTTGCGCCTTTTGCTCACGGAGCGTGGCGGCGCCGATGAAATCATCTTTCTTCCAGCCGACGATCCACCCAAGATCCGCTTCGACGGCGGTTCTCGTCTGATCGATGTCGTTGCCGTGGAGCCGCATCGCGGCCTCCAGGCGGAGCGTATCGCGCGCGCCGAGGCCGCAGGGGATGACGCCGGCGCTCTTTCCGGCGTCGAGAATGGCCTGCCAGACGCGATCGGCCGACTGCGGCGGGACGAACACTTCGAAACCGTCCTCGCCCGTGTACCCGGTGCGCGAGATCGTCGCGCGCACGCTCGCAACCTCGCCGTGCGCGAACCAGTAGTACTTCATGCTCGCGAGATCCACGGCCGTGAGCTCCTGCAGCACGCCCAGGGCCGCCGGCCCCTGCAGGGCGAGCAGTGCGTAGCGGGAGCTCGCGTCGACTGCGACCGCATCGGTGCCGGTGCCGGCCGGCTTGATGTGCTCCGCGATCCACGCGTAGTCGGCCGGGATGTTTCCCGCGTTGACGACGAGCAGGAAGTGGTCAGGAGCGAGGCGATAAACAAGGAGATCGTCGACGAACGTGCCCTGAGGCGTCAGCAGACCCGAGTACTGAGCCTGCCCCACAGCGAGCTTGCTCGCGTCGTTCGACGAGATCCGTTGAACAGCGGCGAGCGCGTCCTTGCCGGCGATCTCGATCTCGCCCATGTGGCTGACGTCGAACAACCCGGCCTGTTCGCGCACGGCCATGTGCTCGGCGACGATGCCTGAATACTCGACCGGCATGTCCCAGCCGGCAAATGGCACCATCTTCGCGCCCGAAGCGCGGTGCCGGGCATTGAGCGGCGTCTTCTTGAGAGGTACGGCGGTGGCCTGTTCCATGAGGGCGAATCACGAGAACGGAAACAGGCAATGGTACTGTGCGCCTCAGCATGGGTCAACATCCCAGGAACGCCGTCGCGGCGGGGCCATATCGCTCGGGGTTGCGCGGATTGTTTAGCTCGCGCCGGCGCGAGGCTTCCGTCGCACGCTCCACCCGATGAGCGCTCCCGAGACGGCGCTCGATCGCCGCGATTACGGCGCCGATCACGAGCGCGATTGGGAACAACGTGCCGGGACCAATCGCGACAATGACGATGACCATCGCGACGACCGCGCCCGCCGCAACATTGGCGCCCCGAACCACTGCATCGCGCCTGGTGCTGGCGGCAATGGCAGCGTCGACCGCCGCTGCCGCCAGTAGCCAGATCGCGGTGAACAGGACGGCGCGCCCCGCGTTCAGGAACCAGGGCCGATACGCGCCGCCAGGAGCGAACGATGCCCAACCGAAAACCACGAGCGCGTGACTGAGTAGGAACGCTCCGCCGCCCGACAATCATGCTTTTCAGTCGAGCCATCGTTCACCGCTTTCGTTTTGACGTTCCGTGCCGATTCAGGCGAGCTTCCCCGGGCCGCCGCTGCCCAGCCCGCCTGTGAAAAAGCAACGGATTACCTCGGCGTTGCAAAAATCGCACAGCCAACTGGTCCAGACTTTCCACCATGATTTCGAACTGCAGCCGGCTTTCTCGTAGCAGCGATCGTGCTCGTCGCAGCAGAATCGGAAGACTGAGTTATCGAGCCAGTGAAGGTCGTCGCAGCCGTCTTCGTTGGCGGAAAGCGTCGGCTCGAAGAATTGCAAGATGCCGCCGGTGCGTGGTCGTGCGCGCGCGACGAATCGCTGCTGATTGATCAACCCTTTGAAGTGATGGAACGCCAGCGCCTGCAGGTTCATCCAGGCCATGTCCGGAACGAACGGCCACCCGCCGTAGTCGGCATGAAGGTGTTCGGGGCCGATGAACCCGCCGGTTCGGAGTGTGGGAATGCTCCACACGTAGAGCTGCGGGCGCGAGTACCAGTAACTGACGCCAATCTCGCTGCCGTCGCTGTCCGCGAGGCGCGTGGCGAGCGCTTCACCATCGACGAATCGTCCTTTCACCGCTTCGTGATGTGTTGCAACTTTCCGCACGGTTTTCGCCGTGAGACCGCCGGCCCACTCCGTTTCGAGCTCGACGATGTCGCGTTCCGCGTTTCGTGATGCAGCACCGCGCGGCCGCATCATGCCGTCTTGCCATTGGAGCGCGGTAGCGGCAGGGTCGACCTTGTCCTTCCAGAGGTGATAAACCTGCTGGTTCGACCAGTCGAGTGTCGCGTGGACGCCAGGATCGCCGACCGCCTGAAGAACGGCGCCTGATGCGTTGACGTATCGAAGCATGTCGTGGAGGCCGTCCGGCCGGTGCACCTGAAAATGAGCGATTTCGTTGCCTGATGAATCGACGAGCGTCGTATTCAGCTTGCCGTACGGGTCGCGTTCCGCCGTCGCCGTCACGCCCGAAAAGCGCGTCGTCAACTTCTTCGTCTGGCTTTCGAGCCAATAATAGGTCGCGCCCTTTTTGGCCAGGCGGTACGACGACCTGGTCGCCTTTGCCGAGCGTTTGCACCTGCGCGGCAGTCGTGACTTGCGCCGGGACGCGCGCCGCGCGGACCGAAAGCGTCGTGACTACCACCATGCCGACTGCTGCGCTCGTGATCATCGCCTTGCGGTGACCTTTCTTCATACGTGCCTCCGTGCGGGTGTGTTGTTCTCCCGCCTGGAGCAGACGCGCGACCCTGCAGCAAGATGCTGCTCCTATCTCGTCCGCCGTGTGCGCCGGAGATGCCCGGCGTTGCGGCCCATGCCGCAGTCTCCACTTACACTTCGAGGGCTTCGGGCACCCCCACGGGCGCGCCCTCGGTTCGACTCCACGTCGCCGCGGCGTCGACCGCCTCGTGAATCGGATACCGCAGGTGCGCCTGCAGCGTGTGATAGCTGATGCCGAGCATCCGAGCCGCTTTGCGCCTGTTGCCCGCCGCACTGCGCCAGAACGAGGCGCGCGTACCGCGCGGACCATGCGCGAAGTGTGTCGTTTCTGGCCAGCGCGGGCCCGAGCGCCGTGTAGCCGCCCTGCACGACCGGCGGCAAATCATCGAGCTCGATCACCTCCGATTCGGCCAGCGCCACCGCGCGCTCCATGAGGCGCTCGAGCTCGCGCACGTTTCCCGGCCATTGATGATCCTCGAGCGCGGCCCCGGCCGCCGCCGAGAGTTTGAGCGGCTTGGTGGCTCGATGGCGGTCGAGAAAGTAGTTGGCCAACTCCGAAATATCCTGCCGCCGTTCGCGAAGTGTCGGCACGCGGACGTCCACGCCGCTCAGGCGGTAGTACAGATCGGGCCGAAACTGCCGTTGCTCGACCATGCCCCCGAGGCTCCGGTTCGTCGCGGCAATGATTCGGATATCGATCCGATGGGTGCCGTTCCCGCCGACGCGTTCCACGGCGAGGTCCTGAATGGCACGCAGGAGCTTGGCCTGAGCAGATGGCGAGAGGTCGGACACTTCGTCGAGAAACAGCGTGCCGCCATCGGCGTGCTCGAACTTGCCGCGCCGGCCGCGAACGCCGGTCGCGGTGCGTTCTTCGATGCCAAAGAGCTCCGCTTCGAGCAGCGTTTCGACGAGCGCGGCGCAATTGATCGCCACGAATGGCCCGTGCTTCCGGCGACTCAGATCGTGAATCTGTCGGGCGACCAGCTCCTTTCCGACGCCGCTCTCGCCTTCCACGAGCACCGTGAAGTCCGTCGCGGCGACGCGTTCGATCCGCGACCGCAGCAGACGCATGACCGTCGTCGATCCGATGAGCGGCGCTGCTCCATCGGGCTGCTGCCTCGCGCTGTTGAGCAGACCGGCCTTCGCGAGCTGCGCTCGGTTACGCTCGATCTCGAGGACCAGTGCGCCAATGTGTGTCGCGATGCCGAGCATCTGAAAATCCCACTCGCCAAGCCGGCACCCCGCCGGGAACGTCGCCTCGAGGAGCGCCGGCGGTCCCTTGTCGGATCCGGGTATCTCGAGCGCGATCGATTCGAGGCCCTCGGCCGGCTCCCGTCGTCCGCTCCAGCGGCTGGATGTCTCGCGCAAGTGCACGGCACGGACGGGAACGATGCGACGCACCATCTCCTCGAACGCGCCGCGCATCATCGATGCGCTGGCCGGCCTGTCCAACGCGCGCGTCAGCGATGCGACCAGCTCCGCGAAGCCGAGACGACGCTCGCGTTGGCGGGGCGTGTACGGTGCCGCTGGATCCAACACCGGTGTGGTGACAGTCATTCGGTAGTCTCTCCTCGATACCGATGTGGCTACCAAACCAGATGCCACGATCGCCGGCGACGTATTGTTCGAGAATTGGCGCGGATGCGATGCGTCGACGGCCCACTCAGAGCAGCTGTGGGGTAGCATCTGCACGAAACGTCTGGCCGCTGCGCTTCTCACTCGTGTGAACACCATACCCGGATGTCTCCTCGTTCACGAACCACGGAAGGTGACGCTCGAACGCGATCGCGCCGCGATAGCTGACCGATGACGAGCGGACCTGCGAGACGGCGCAGCGCAGCACGCGGCCACGCACCGTTGCGCTGCGCTCGGCTCCTTCGACATGCAGCTCCACGTTGGTTCCAGGTAGAAGCCGGTGAGACGTCTCGATGAGCGCGCCGCTGGCTGAGAGATCAATCACCGACACCTGGCGTCCGGGCCGCACTCGTGCCGTCACGACATCGTGCGCGGTGGTTCTTGGAGACAGTCGCCGTTCCATCTTCTTGTCCGTCACAATGGGAGCCACTGATTCAGCGATCGATTGAACTTCAGCACGCGCGTCTTGCCGGTTTCGCCGTAGATCCGGATGACGAACTGATTCCGTCGCCGACTGAGGATGTACACGCTGCCGGAGGACGATGTGCCGACGGGTGAAAAGGCGAGGATGTTGGAGACGCCGAGTTTCAGCGGGTCTGAGCCCGGAGGCGTGCCGCCCGGATCAACAGAGGGCAGGCCGGGAAGTACGCCGAAGTCGATGCCTGGAAAATTGTCGCTCAAACGCTCTGGCCCGCCGAGCGCTGGGTCGACACCGCGCTGAATATCGTGTGTAAGCACGCCGTTCCGATTGCCATCCAGGTACGTGGCGAACTCGTAGCCCGCGCCGGTGTCGCTGAACCGGAGCGCGACCTCCGCCGAGCGTGCCACGGCTTCCATGCGAGCCCGCTGCATCCGACCGGACAGATAGCGTGCCGCGCCAGCCGCACGGTAGGCGTCAACAGAACTAACCGTCTGCGGTACGGCGGTCGCGCCGACGGTTGCGATGAGGCCCAAGGCGAATGCCAGCTCGATGAACGAGTAGCCAGGGGCGCTGCTGTGTTCCTGTCGCATTGGATTCCTGATTGAGTGGTCGGCCGGCCGAGGGGCCGGCCGACCGATGCTGTTACTGCTGTTGGCTGGGGTGATCGGCTTTGGCGGCGGCGATCGAAATCTGATTCTTGAGTTTCAGGAAATTCTTCTCGCCGACTCCGCGGACGTTCATGAGCTCTTCGACTTTCTTGAAGGGCCCGTTCTTCTGCCGGTACTCGACGATCCGCTGCGCCGTCTTCGCGCCGATCCCAGGCAAGCCTTCGAGATCGGTCGCCGAGGCGGTATTGATGTTGACCGTGCCCGCGATTGGCGGTTTCGCGGCCGATCGGGCGCCCCCCTTTCGCTGATTGGCCTGGGCCGCATTGACGGGCAGCGGCTGTGCGCCGACGAGCGCGACGAGAGCGACAAGCGACAACAACGTTCGAACCATGCACTACCTCCTTGAATGTGACGACTGTGGACCCTGAGCCATGGCGCCGCGATGTCGCGGGGAGGTCGGGCCACGCGTTTGACGGGATTGCCGGCTCAGGGTCGTCAGCGGCTATCGCAATCGACGCGCCGATTTGCCACTCCGAGGGACGTCGTCGCAACGCGTTGAGGAATCACACGATCGCGCGAACGTGGCCGACGTGAAGGAAGAGGGGCTTTGGCGGGCGGCGAAAAACGACGCTGTAGGTTGCTTCGCCCGGCTGCGTGTTCGTCGAAACTCAGCGAACCCGCCCTGCCTCGCTGTAACTGCAGTTCCGGCCGCCTCCGGCTTCGATGGGCGCATAATCGCTGCGGACCCTTTGATGCGCTTTGCCTTCAGGCTGCCGGCAGCATGGATCGACACTCGTCGATCGACGGCGCTGATGTGCCTGGTCGTCGCGAGTGCCGTCTTCGCTTCGATCGCGGCGGTGGCGCCTTCTGAAAACCGATTCGTTCTCGTTGGGGTCGCCGATAAAGCCGGCCAGCCGCTGCTCGGCTTTGAACGCGAAGATTTCGCGCTGGATAACGACGGTGCCGCAAGTGAGATCGCCAGCATCGCCGTCGCGTCGTATCCGCTCGCGATTGTGCTCGATACGAGCAGCTACGCGCGCACGGAGTTTCGATCGCTTCAGCACGCCGCTGAGCGTCTCGTCGAGGGGCTGACGCCGCGCCCGATCGCCTTGTACGCAAGCGGAGGGTCAGGATCTCTCATTGCGGACTTCACGACCGATCAGAGCAGCATCGCACGCGCGATGGCGAATCTGGCCGCCGCTCCGAACGGCGCCACACGCACGCTGGAAGCGATTCTCCGGGCTTCGAAGGATCTGGCGCGCCTGCACGCGCCGGTGACCGGCATCATCGTGGTCTCCGCCGGCGGAATCGAAATGAACCCGCCGTCGGACCGCGAAATGCGAACGGCGCTCGCCGCCAGCCGCACGATTCTGAGCGTGATCGAGTCGCGGCCGCTGCGCCTCGACGCGATGACGCCACAAGAGAATCAGGGCGACGTGCTGCACGCCTTGACCGCTCGAAGTGGCGGCAATTACTCGCGCGGCACGAGCGCGGCGATCTACGCCGCCGGCGTCCAGGCCGTCCGCCAGCAGCTCGATGCTCAATCGATCATCGAGTACGTCGTCCCCTCCGGCGCGGCACATTCGGTCCGCGTACGCGTCAAGCCGCCCGCCGTCATCGTCCTGGCCGTCGGCCTCGAGCGTTAAATTCGCACGTAGCGACCGCCTGTAGGCGGCCGAACAGCCGGCCGAGGCGCGCCGCCGCACCCTATCTGAAATGAAGAGAGTAGACGCGGTCGCCGCCATCGGTGTGCTCGAGGCGGACGGATTCGGCGAATTGACGAAGCCGCGCATCCATTGCGATGCGCTCGGCGGGGTCGAGCAGATCAGCGTGAACAACGACATGCGTGACTCCGATCGCTGTCAGCGTCCGGAGGCTGACCGCGTCCGGAAACGTGCGCAGCTCGGCGTACAACTGCTCGAACCGTGGCGGCCGGATACCGCTGTAACCTTCGATGGTCCTCTGCCAGTGCGTCGTCGTGTGGAGCATGTACGTGGTGTGGCGGAGTTCCGATGCCTGTACGTTCGCGGCGGCCACCAGCGGCACTTCGGCGATCGCCGCCACGCCGCTCGCGGTCGCCAGCCATCGGTCGATGTCCGGCACCTCCACGCGTCGTGTCGTAACCTCGAACGGCATCGCCGCGAACTCGACGACTAGCAGCGCGCCCACAATGAGAGCCGCGATCGTGCGTCGGCGTACCGCGCGATTCGTCAACCGATCGAAGCCGAGGCCAGCGAGCACGGCGACCGCGAGAAGCGCGAGCATCATGAAGCGTGACGGCACGCGAATGAAGTTGAAGCCGGGCAGCCAGTACAGAAGCGGCCACAGGCTGAGAGGAGGGCCGATCGCCATCAGCACGCTCAAAAGACCGATCGACACGTAGGTGATTCTTGGATCCGTTGGCTGTGTCCCTGCCCCGCCGTTGCTGCCCGAACGTGTGGTGGGCACCCCGCGCCATAGCGCAACCCGGACGCCGGCGCACGCGGCAAACACCAGCCATACGCGCCACGGCTGACGCACCGACACCGCCAGCGTGCTGCCCAGACGGATGCGAGTAGCGCCAAAGAGCGTGACGTACCCGGCAAGGACAAACGTGGCCGCGGCTGCGGCATCGACCACAAAAGCTGCGACGCGCGAGGGTCTCCGAAACCATTCGCGCTTCGGGGCGACAGCAACGAACGCGAGCGCAAGCGACAGAAACCCGGGAAAGAGATACGCCTGCGCGCCCTCGTTCACCCAGCCGGCGTGAAGTAGTCCAAGAAGCCACGTGTGCACATGCGACGGCGATGCGAAGAAGCTCTCTGCCGATACCGTCCAGTTCTCGAGCGATCGCCGGAGCCCGACCTCGCTCTGTACTTCACGATACGGAATCAGCAGAAGCACCGCCGTCAAGAGGAGCGCGCCGCCAATCCAGCCTGCGTCGCGGAAGGTTCGGCGAACGGCGATCGCGGGACTGAAGTCCCTCGCCACCGAAACATGGGCAACGACCGTGTACAAGATGACGACCGTTGCTGCAACGAGCAGGAACACGGCACCGTGGCCGCTCGTGAATGCCTGGAGCGTGAAGAACGCGAGGAACCAGTGCAGATCGCGCGGGCGGCCTTCGGTGCTGCAGTACGTGTGCAGATACGCGAGCCCGAACGGCACCCATTGAATCGTCGTGAGGTGAAGCTGATCGAGCCGCAGGAAGCGCGGTGGCGAGAAGGCAAAGATCAGCCCGGCGATAACCGCGCCGGCCGGCGAGACGCCGAGCCTTCGCGCGAGGAGGTATGTGCCAGCTCCGCACAGCACGCACGACAGCAGCGCGACGATGTTCATCGCGAAGACGAGGTTGCCGGTGATCCAGATAACCGGCGCCGCAAAAATCGCGCTGCCTATCAGGTTCTCCGAGTACGCAAGCGTATGCCGTTCGGGGTAATAGATGTTCGCGTCGAAGATTGCGAACGGATGATGCGCGAACGCGTGCGTATCCCACGCAAGCGTCCACATGTAGAGATTCGTGTCGGGTGCATCGGATAGCACGGAGGACGCCGGATAGCGCGTGAGCGGATACCCGAGCAGAATGGTGAGCGCCGCGTAGAGCAGCGCCGCGCGCTTCACGGCACGTAGTCGCGCGGCAGGAACTCCACCGCCACTGCCTGGCCGCCTTTCGACGTGAGGTACACGCGATCGGCCGGTGTCCGCGGACCGCAGCCGACGGTGAGGTTGCGCGTGCCGACGAACGAGGTGAGCTCAACGTCGAGCATCCGTTCCGCAGTCGCAACGACAATGCGCGATCCGACGCGTACCGAAAACCTGACGCCCTCGTCTCCGCACTCAATGGACATCAGGTCGCCGAGGACGCGCTCCTCCCCCGTTTGAACCGGCCGGAGATCGACGTCGATGGCCGGCGGCGCGCGGCGTCGCTCGGGTGCGGCCTCGGCCTCGACTTCCGAGTGCGGAGGAAGATGGACGGCCGGCGCGCGCCGCTCGGCAGACGCGGCCTCGATCTCCGCAAGCTGAAGGCGATACGACTGCTCGCTCGGCGCGAGCGCGATCGCGCGACGTGTCGCGTCGCGCGCTTCGTCGATTCGCGTTCCTGCCGCGAGGTCCGCATACGCCTGCCATGCGAGCGCGTCGGCCGACTGCGGATTCGCCGCCACGGCGCGTGTGAGGGCGGCGTGCGCCAATTCGCGTTTGTCATCGGTGCCGCGCGGCGCGTCAATCGTGTCGCGCAGCAGCAGGAGCCCATAGACGGTACTGGGTGAGGAAGTCGTTCGGCGCCAGAGCAACCGCTTTCTCGAGTGGTCCGCGCGCGTCCGCCGGCCGCTGCTCGTTGAGCCGCAGGAGCGCGAGTGCGAGCTGGGTTTCAGCGCTGTCGGACGCTGCCCGCGCGGCCGCTTCGATCCGCGGCGCCGCTTCCGCCGCGCGGTTCACGCGCACCTGAATGCGTCCAAGCTGCGCGTCCGCTTCTGCCGGCGGGAGCACCTGTGCGCTCTCGGGCTCGTCGACTTCGATCCGCTGATTCAGGACGTACGCACATCGACTTGAAGGCCGGCCGACGAACGTACTGGCTGAGCTGCGAGTTCATGGCAGCCGGCGTTTCGCCGAATGCCTCGAGAAACGCGGCGTCGGGCGGCGCGCCGCCGGCGACGTCGGTCACATACTTATTTACCGCCGCGCCGCCGTTTGGCCGTTCGGTGAGCAGGTAATGCGTCAGCGCCCACGATTCGGCATAGAAAATCGACCGGCGATCGCCCTCGTTGTACAGCGACGAAGACTGATCGACGGCGAGGAGCTCGGGCAGCGGAATCATTCCACGACGAAGCAGTCTCACGTGCTGCTCGATCGGACGGCCGATCTCCGCCCGCCTGCCCTCGTCGGTGAGCCTGAACGTGCTGTAGTACTCGGCGATCCCTTCGTTCAGCCATACCGGTACCGTACGCGCGGCGTTCCGGATCAGCAGGTGTGTGTATTCGTGAAAGATGATGGCCGACGAGTCGGCGTAGCTCTCCAGGCTCGCGACGATGAGGTTCGCGTCCGCTGTGCCGCCGCAGAGGCAATAACCGGCGAGCATTGCGGGCTTGCCGCGATAGAGCGGGACGAAGGGCTCCATCGCTTTGCGGTCGTCGAACGCATACAGAATCGTCGGCATGGCCGGCGCCTGCGCGGCACGGATGGCCGCGCCGAGCGTGCGACGAAACTGCTCGATTTCGATCGCGATGCCGCGCAGGGTTTTCGGCGACTGTTGGCCGACAACGGTGATGTCGTGTCCGCGGACGAGATGCCAGGGTCGATCGCCCGCGCGAGCGGGCATGGCGAGGCAGGCCAGGAGTAAGGCGCCGGCGAGAAGTCGAATCATCATCCAGGCGAAGATGACGCATTCTCGCGTAGACGGCGCGGCTTGTCTACCCGCTCGTGGCCGCTGCGGCATCGTCGCGGCACCAGTCGAGCGTATGCTTCAGCCCCTCGTCGAGCAGAATTGTCGGCTCGTAGCCGAGCAGCGCTTTCGCCTTCGTGATGTCGGCCTGCGAATCGCGCACGTCGCCGGCGCGCTCGGCCGCGTAGATCGCTTCGATATTCCGTGCCGACGATCTTGTTCATCGCGAGCAGCAGATCGTTCAGCGAGATGCGCGTGCCGCACGCGACGTTGATCACCTCGCCCGCGCGCCTTCGGCGCCTCGCAGGCGCGCAGCACGCCGTCGACGACGTTGGCGACGTAGGTGAAGTCGCGCGTCTGCTCGCCGTCGCCGTAGATCGTCGGCTGCCGGCCTTCGAGCAGCGCGGTCGCGAACAGCGAGATGACGCCGGAGTACGGCGATCCCGGATCCTGCCGCGGACCGAACACGTTGAAGTAGCGGATCGTGACGGTCTCGAAGCCGTACAGCCGCGTGAACATCTGGCAGTACTGCTCGGCCACGAGCTTCTGCAGCGCGTACGGCGACAGCGGGTTCGTCGGCATGTCTTCGCGCTTCGGCAGCGTCGGCGTGTTGCCGTATGCCGACGACGAGCCGGCGTACACCAGCCGCTTGACGCCGGCGTCGCGCGCGGCGACCAGCACGTTGAGCGACGCCGTGATGTTGGCGCGATTCGACGTGATCGGATCCTTGCACCGAGCGCGGCACCGACGGGATCGCCGCCTGGTGAAGCACGTAGTCGATGCCGTCGACGGCGCGCTCGCGCGACGTCGAGCTCCGCGAGATCACCTTCGAGGAACTCCACGCCGCGGAATGTGCGTCGAGGTTGCGGCGCTTGCCGGTGATCAGGCTGTCGACGACGCGGACGGTGTGGCCGCGGCGGACGAGCTCCTCGGCGAGATGCGATCCGATGAAGCCGGCGCCGCCGGTGACGAGGTAGGAAGCCATAGTGTTGAGTTCGGAAGCAAAAGACGAGCCGATCTCACGGTTCGCGCGTGATTACCGGAAAACGACTGAGCGGAAATGTGTCCACGGGCGTCGACCGCTGCTGCACGAGCACGCCGCCATCCACCACTAAAGTGGTCCCAGTAATGTACCGCGCGTCGTCGGTGGCGAGGAACACCGTGGGGCCGGCAAGGTCCTCGGGGGATCCGAGACGGCCGAGTGGCACTACCCGGCCTCGTTCCGCGGCGTCCTCGTCGCTGATCACGTACGTGCGGATGAGGCCGGGCACGACGGCGTTGACGCGCACTCCGTACGGCGCGAGATCGAGCGCCATCGCGCGCGTCATGGCCTCGATGCCGCCTTTCGCGGCGTCGTACGCCACATTTCCGCGATGCGCCTTCGTGGCGCCTCCGCTCGACATGCTGATGATTGTGCCCGACCCACGCCGGGCCATGATCCGAGCGGCTAGCAGCGAACAGTAAAACGCGCCTTTCAGGTTCACCGCGAGCACGCGATCCCACCATTCCTCGTCGGCTTCGAGAAAATGCCGCGTCGTCGCGACCAGCGCCGCGTTGTTCACGAGCACGTCAACCGTGCCGAAACGGGCCAGCGTCGCCTCGAACATCGCGTCCACCCGGCGCGTGTCGGACACGTCGCCGACGAAGGGAATCGCGACGCCGCCGCCCGTCTCGATGTGGCGTGCGACCTCCTGCGCGCTGCCTGCGTCGACGTCGTTGACGACCACCTGGGCGCCCTCGGCGGCAAACCGCTCCGCCACGGCCCGTCCGATGCCGTGGCCGGCGCCCGTGACGATCGCAACCTGATTCTCGAAGCGCCGCATGCTCGTCATGGCTCCTGTTCTCTGCTCGCGCGGCTCGGACAGAGCGCTACTGCGCCTGATAAATGGGCGCGAGCGCAGGCGTCACTTTGAGCGCGTTCTCGTAATACAGCTTCCGCAGCACCTGATCGGGCAAGCCGATGCCGTACAGCTTCCAGAACGCGTGATAGTCGCGGTAGTAGTCGAAGTACTCGTCGTTGGTCTCGAACACGCGCCAGTAGTACGGATACTCGTCGGGCTGGTAGCTGTCCTTGCCGAACAGGATGCGGTCCTGGTACTTGACGAAGAAGTCGTGCGCGGCGCGCGGCTGGCGGCCGATGTCGTAGAGCACCGCGCCGACTTCGTAGTAGACGTTCGGCATCTCGTCGAGCAGCTTGCCCAGCGCGCGCGAGGTCGTTCGCGTGCCAGCCGAAGTGCGCCAGGATGAACGTCGTGTTCGGATGCTTGCGGAACATGTTGATCGCGCTCGGTCATCAGCTCCTCGAAGCGGGAACGCCGGTCTGATAGCGGCGATCCGGATAGAGCGCCAGCTCGAGCCAGCGCTCGTTCGTGTAGTCGAGCGGCTCGAAGAACTCCGGCGGATCGGCGATGTGGATGAACACGGGGATGTTGAGCCGCGCGCACGCCTCCCAGACCGGATCGAGCTCCGGGATCGTCGACTTGCAGGCGGGTGCCGTCGGCTCTTCTTGATCGAACAGGCCGAGGTCCTTGATGATCTCGCCGACGCCCACCGCGCCGGCCTTGACGTCGGCCTCGAGCTGCTGCGGCGACCTTCTGCGCCGAATCCGGGCCCGACCGGTTCGCGGAAGTCGATGTTGGCGAACATCACCATCCGGTCCTTGTACGTGCTCGCTTCGGATCGCGTCGACGCCCTGGTGCAGCCGATCGCCGAACGTGCCGCTCAGGTTGACCAGGAGCTGCAGGTTCAGCGGGTCCATCGCCTCGACGACCGTGTTCGAACTGCGTCGGCGGGCATCGGCGTCGGCTGATGGCTGTGGATGTCGATCACCGGAAATTTCGCGCGCGGCACCGAGATGCTGCGGCGACGACCAGCGTCGACTTCGGCTTGTATTCGCGGATGTTCGGCGGCGGAAACTCCGGCTCGCGCCCTTCGGCCGGACGCGGACGAATCTGTCCCGGCGTCTGCGGCTGCTGCGCGCAGCGACGAGGCCAGCGAGCAGCGACGAGCAGCGCGGCGGCAGAGCGAAACGAAGTAGGAGATACGAGTCGATGTTCAATGGAAAAAAGTTCGCAGCGAGCCGTAAGCCGAATTCTGTTCCCTGCCGCTCGCGCCTTGCGGCGCCGGCACGAGCGACGACCATTCCTCTAGCCCCGCCATCGCTGGCGGGATCAAGCGACCTACCCGGAGACTTGGACGGGCCGTCCACCAGCGGTGTTCTGCCGGGCGCCTCCCTATTTGGTCTTGCTCCGTGCGGGGTTTTGCCTGCCACCGATGTTGCCACCGGCGCGGTGCGCTCTTACCGCACCTTTTCACCCTTACCCTTCGCCGTCGCCCTTGCGGCGCTCGACGCGGGCGGTATGTTTTCTGTGCCACTTTCCTTCGAGTTGCCCCGACCGGGCGTTACCCGGCGCACTGCCCTGCGGAGTTCGGACTTTCCTCCCACCCACGCGGCTCTTGCGAGCCGATTCGATGGACGATTGTCTGCTCGCTGCGAAGGAGCGATTGTACTACGGCCGCACGGCATAATAGGCAGTCGAGGAGCCTTCCATGAGTCTGAACGTCGCCCGTCAGGCAATTGCCACACTACTTGTGTCGTGTGTCGGCGTTGTTCAAGCTGCGATCGCCGTCGCTGCGCCCCCCGCGGATAGCTGCGCGTTGTTAACCCAAGCCGAGGCAAGCGCGGCGCTTGGTGTCCCCGTGGGCGCCGGCAAATCCCTTGTGCCGAAAGTCTGTCAATGGGAGCAGGCCGGAAAGGCTGGCGAGGAACTGTTGAAGCTGGACGTCAACATCGTGACGGTCGAACGATTCAATCGCACGAAGACCGCGAGCCTTGGGAAGGTCACGCCGGCTGGAGGATTGGGCGACGACGCGTATTACGCGACGATGAACGTGGGTCGCACGACGAACACGACGCTGAACGTCAAGAAGAGTGACACCGCCCTCATCATTCGCGTGTGGGGCGGCACAAAGCCGGTTGACGTGTATCAGAGCAAAGAAAAGGCGGTCGCTGGAGCAATCCTGCCGAAGCTGCAATGACTATTCGCTCCGCGACGGCCGTGATGATTCTGTGCACGTTGAGCACTGAGTCGAGCGGCGCGCTCGCGCGCGACGCGCCCACGTCCATGCAGTCGACCGCGGCGCCGCACTCTACGTCGAGCCCGACGCCTTCTTCCGGACCATTTTCCCTGGACGCGCTGCCGGCGAACCGAAGCGGTCTCTTGAGCGACGAACAGCTGCGCCGCTGGCAGGAGATCGCGCGTGAGCGCCGCAAGGGTATCCGCAGCGCGGCGTATCTGGCCGGCGCGATCGGCGCGCTCCTGCTCATCGCGGACGGCCCTCCATCGAAAGCGGTTGCCCGCCGCCTGGTCGGCGCCGCCAGTCTCGCTCTCATTCCCGTGATCATCCTGCTGGCGAATCACGACGCGCTCTCCGCCGACGTGCGCGTGGGGCGCGTCGAATCCGTCGAGGGCGCGATCGCAAAGCGTGTCGCGCGCGGACGCACGTGGAGCAGCTTTTATTTGGAGATCGGCCGGCGTCGGCTGCAGGTCTCGCGCGGCGGCTACGCCGCGGCGCCCGATGCGGGCATCGTCCGCGCGTACTATCTGCCGCGGAGCCGCCGCGTCGTAAACCTCGAGCGCCTGCCCGACCCCGCGCTTCCGACGGGGCCCGACGCGGCGCCGCAGATCATTGCAGGTTTGATCAGCGCGCTCCGCAGCCGCGATCCGGTGGCGGTGGCAGAGGCGCGGGCTCGCGCGGCGGCGCTGCTTGACGCGATACGCGGCGCGGTGCCATCCGGACCGGCCACGCGTCTGACGGCAGACGAGTTATATGGATCGTGGGCAAACCCGCTGGTGACGGTGACGTTCGGACGCGACGGCGTCGCGACGCTCGCCACGTCGGGCGGGCCGCTAGTGGACGGGACGCTGGGCGATCGACTGCCGACGGGCGTCTGGTGACGGATGCGTCCGGGCAGCTGGAGCCCATCGACGCATGGCTCGATCGCGATCGTTTGACGATCGCGATCGACAAAGACAGGATAACGCTCACCCGCGTGATCGACCGGTAATAATCGAACCCGTTGCAGCGCCGCCGCCGATCTCGATTCTCAACCGGTTGCACACTTGCCTGTCTCTCCGAGGAACTCGTTCTTGTGAACGTTCAGCTCAACGTCGAGGCCCTAGTTCACTCCACGTATTCCGAAAACTTCTTCGCCGCCGCGAGCAGCCCCATGATGAGCATTATCACCAAACCGGCGTGCTTCAGTCCCTTGACTGCTTTGGCGGCCGGAGCGAGCGTCACTCCGCCGGCTACCCCCAGCATCAGACAGGTCGCCATGCCGAGCACATTGCCAAAATTGCCTGCATTGTCCACCCGTCCCCCTCCCTTTGGTGCAAATTCCGACACGCACATCGCGCAGTCGACAATGAGGATGGCGTATTCCACCATAGCAGCGCCCCAGCCTTGCTCACCCATGCCGAGCGTCGTGCCGGTCTTCGTGTCTACGCGCCACCAACCAAATGTCGGGCGTCCGTTCACCGTCATCGAATGGTCCGGAGCGACCACGAGGTACCCATTCGACAAGTCCTGACTGAGGCGCTCGCGCGCATCGGCATCGAGCTGGATGCCCTTCCATGCGGAATCTGAGGTACTGCGAATCGTGATCCACTTCGCAGCGTGATCCGTCCTTCGAGCGTACATTTCGCTCACGTTGTCCATCCCACCATGCGCCGCCGGTTGAGCGCCATCGATACCAGACACCAGCGTGGCCTCGGCAGCTGTGTCCGCGACGCCTTGCCCCAGTCGAACGATCGCTGGATCAATGTCTGAGTCCGGTCGCACTGCAACGTCATTCCTGACCACGTCGAGGCTGTAGCTCTGGTTGAGGTTTCCGCTCCCTGTCTCATGACCTCTTGTGTGAGCCGTCAGCACGATTGGCCGATCGATGTAAACGTCATTGCGGTAACCGCTCCAGGATGATCTCGCCAGTGCAAGTTGGTATAGCGGCCCTGGGAGGGGCGTGATCTTTGCTGCAATTCCCTGGAGAACGTCCACGGTGCTGGACATGTTCGAGAGGAGATCGAGAACGGGTTGTCCGTCGGATACCAACCGCTCAGCGAAAAGGTGGGAGACAAAACTGGGAGCAAGCTGACAACCGGCGACGAGGATGTCCGTCTTGCCCATCATGATCGCCGCCAGATCGCGCCGAACAGCATCCGTCATTTTGGCTTCGGGAATCGCGCGCGATGCCCGTCGCGCCGGACCGATCAGATCGAAGAGTTGGCGGCGAACTGTTTGCGGAGCCTGCCCTGGTGACGTAATCTCATAATCGATCCATTCGGCGGTGAGTACTCGAGTCCGCGGAGTCGTCCGAAGAGCCAAAGAGTCCTGGAATCGCCTCCAATCCGCGTTCCACCGTCGTACCAATGCCAGGACGTCCGGTGCGCTTCAACCCTTTGTCCGTGAAGCTGAACTCAACCGAGAGATTGGATCCGATGCGGAGCGCAGGAAGCCACTCGTGTTGGTTCAAGCCAACAGCATTGGCTTGTTGCGAGAGGGTGCTCGCGTGAACGGCGTCGAATGCGGCCGGCCAAGCAATCGGTAAGTGCACGAGCGAGACATCGAGGCCGTACAATTCCGAAGGACGCAGCACATGCGTGAGCACCGGGGTTTCTTGCAGATGTCCCTGCTCCCATCGCTCGGTGGTCACGCGAACGCGCACCTCGTGAAACAGCGACGGGTCGATGTCGCTCGTCGCAAGCGTCGATTGGCGCTCGGTGAGCCGCTGCCCGGCCTGCGATCCCGGCAGGGATGGATCGAGGTCGGTCCAGTCTGGGTCGTGACGCCATTGGACCCACCAGTGATCCTTTACGCGATCCAGATCGACCACCGCCGCGGACTTGTCGTGCGCGCGGTTCGACAATCCGATCGCGGCGGCAAGCGCACGGGCCTGGTCTGCTGAGCGATCGGACGCGGCTTTCGCCGTCCGTGCGTCGCTCTGGATCGACTGCTCCACGAACTCGCGAAGAATCGCCGCGTCCGACGGGTTGTCTTTCGTATACGCGTCCACTAATGCGTTGAATTCAGGCGTGACCGCCGGCGTGGCTGCCTCCGTTTTCCGTGGTCTTGGGCGAATCGCGCGCATTATCTCGGCCGCTGCGGCATCCGATAGTGTGCCCCGGGCCAAGCGAACCTCCTGGCCCGTCGACTTGAGCAACTGCGCAAGCAGGAGAGCACGATCGAGGTCGTTCCCTTCGCGATCCATCGGTACACCAACTGGTCCCCGCAGGACACCTTGATACGGCACCCAGGTCGTCGAGTCGCGGACCCAGTTGAATAGAGCGACCGGATCGCGACCAGTCGTCGCTATGATGGCTTGAGGGTCGAATCGGTCGGCGGGAATCGCGGCCGAGTACGCGAGCGCCGCGCGAAAGAATCGCTTTAGGCGCTCGCGCAATTCCTCGCGAGTCTCAGCCGTCGTTGACGCGAATATGCCTGCTGTCGACGTGCCGCTCGCCTCCGAGGAGTCGGCCGGCACGGCGCCCTTCGATTGCGAAGTCAACACCATCGGCCCCTGGCCGATACCCGCGGCATTCGCGAGACCAGAGACTACGAGTGTGACGGAGAGCCCAAGCGCGATGATCGGCTGTGCCTGCCACACGCGAGCGTCGCGCCTGAGGCCACCCGCAAGGCTCGCGAGCAACGACAGTGGCAGCACCACGAGACCGCCGAGCGTCGCGCCCTGCAGCCAACGCGGCGCGACATGCCACAAACTGTCGCCAGAGAGAAGCGCGTGATATGCGGTGGTCTGCCATGCAGCCACGGCGAACGCGACGATCCCATAGACCGCGACGAGCGACACGACGAGTCGAGCGGCAAGCGGGATCATCGTCGCGCGCATCACGACGATCGTCGCGACCAGCAGCGCGACGGCCGTCAGGGTCGAGAGGACGACCGTCGTCGGCTCTCCGAGGAGGCGAATGCCATCCGCGAGACCATCGGGTCGCCAGGCGGTGGCCGCGATGAGACCCAGCGCCGCGAGCAGAGCGATCGTCAGCTGCGCGCGCCAGCCGACGCGCATCCGGAGCGTGGCAGCGGTCACGGCTGCGTACGCGATTGCCGCGCCCACCACCCACCAGCGCACGGGCGCGCCGGCGATGTAGGTCTCGACCGCCGCGTCGGCGAGGAGCGCACCTCCCGCGAATGCCACCGCCAGCGCCGCGATGTCGAATGACTTTTGACCGGACGACGCGCGGCCGACCGGCGGTTGAAGGCGTCGCTCATACTCTGAACCCTTTCCGTGAACCCGGCCAACGTGCCAGCATTACTCGGTGCTTTGCGTGTGAGCGCCTGTCTCCGTATTGATGCGAGCGATCTCCTCGCCCTTCTTCTTGATTTCCTGTTCGAGGCCGTCAATCTCTTTGCACTGCGCTTCGACTTCGACGACCGGACGTCCTTGCGCGTGCAGGGCGTACACCTGCCTGCCGATCTCTCCGAAGAGCTCGTTCTTGTGACTGGTCAGGTTGCTGATCTCGTACTTGATCCGCGTCGTTTCCGCCAGGTCGCTCACACCCTCCCGGGCTTTGTCGAGGCCGCTTTTCACCTTGTCCATGAAGCTCATCGATCGCCTCCTTGCGCGATAGGCTGCAAGATCGCAGCGTGGAGGCCGATCATTATCACAGCTGCCAGATGCCGCAATGCGAAAGAAGGCAGGACTCGGGTGTAATAAATTCGTAAAGACGGCGCTGCGGCTTGAATGGTTCGAAGGGGCGCACTATCGTACGGCGCGTCACGGCGGAACCAGGCGAGGTCGACGATGTTTCGAGCGTTGTTGCGTGAAACGATTCGGTGCCTGACCGTTCGTCCTTGTTCTGAGCGTGGCTGCGTGCAGCCGACAACCCGACCGCGGCAATGGCGCGCCTCAATCGCCGCCATCGTCGCCGCCGGCCAAATCGAGTCAGCCGAACGCGCCAGCCTGCAACGCCAACGCGCTGCGCCGATCGACTGCGCCGGCAGCAGCGGAGCAACGCCTCCGAAGGCAGCGCGACCACGTCCCGCGGCGCCAGCCGCTGCACGGCGACCGAGCGACGCCAGAGCTGCGGCTGGCTTCGCAGCCGCCGACACCCGCGGCGGCGCCGAGTCCGGCCGATTCGCTCGCTGCATCGACACCGGCGCGGTCGCCGCGCACGGGACAATCTCGCGGCGCTCGAGATGGGCGGCCGCGTCGCGTTTCTGTCGCGAGATGTCGGAGACTTTTCGCGCATCCACCTGCTCGACGGTAACCCTTCGACCATCTGGCTGACCGGTGTGCCGTTTCCGCAGGAAGCGGTCATTTCGTTTCTCAATTTCGAGAGCGTCGTCGTGTCCGGCGTGACGCTCGCGACGCCACCGCACGGCATGAACCCGGTGAGCGACAAGCCGAACGAGCCGGCATGGCCCAAAGACGTGGAGATATCGACGTCGATGGAGAGCGCCACCGCCGGTTTCCGGAAAGTCGCGGCGATGACGCTGCCGCAAGAACCAGGCGATCACGACGTGAAGTTCGCGGCGCCGATCGAAGCGCGCTACGTGAAGATCGCGATCCTGTCGAATTACGGCTGGCCATTCGCGTCCATGCTGGCGGATGTCGCGGTGCATGAGGGCCAAGCGCCAGGGTACGTCCCGTTTCTGACGCGGCATGCCGATCTGGCCTCGCTGCTCTCGACCGGTGTGTTGCCAGTCGACGGCGGTGCGGCCGCTCCCCCGCCCGTTCCCGCAAGCGCCGCCGCGGCGACCGACAGCTGCCTCATGCCGGCACGTCCGGACGTTCATCCGACCCGACCCGAAAGCCGCGGCGTCCTCATCGTCAGCCACTTGGCGGAATCGATGTACGCGCCGTTCGACTACGCCAAGAACCTGCCGAATTCGCCGGCGATCAAGTACTTTCCAGGCGATCCCGGCGAGGGCCGCGTCGATTCGTCGATCTTTCAGCGCGCCGCGTTCTGGCCGGTGATTCCCGAGGCGGCCTCGGCCGCCTCGCTCGTCCCGAGCGCCGGCGTAGACACGGTCGTCCTCTCGCAGCTGTGCGACATCAAGACGAAGGTGTCCGACGGTTTCAAGCGCGCGCTCGTCAAGTGGGTGGCCGCCGGCCACAAGCTGATCATCCAGGACGCGGACAGCTGCGGCGAGAACAACAAGCCCGATTACGGCTTCCTGCCGTTTCCGTTCGCCACGAGCAATCCTGGCGCGCAGGGCGCGGCGTCGGCGCTGAGGCTCATCGAAAAGAACTTTCTCGGCGAGCACCGATCCGTCAGATCCCGCATTTGTCGATCTCGATTCGTGGACGCGCAAGACGAACGGCAACCCGTCGAACGATTTCGGCGATTCGAACACCGTGATCAAGTACGACCCCAACTGGTGCGGCGCGCTTGTCGGCACCAACGTCAAGGGCGCGAGCGGTTTCGTGCTCGTCTACGCACACTACGGCGCGGGTGTGATCATCTACGACGGCGTCGATCACGATCAAGGGCCTAACGTCGCCTATCGTCAGTACGTCGCCCGCCAGCTCCTGTTGCCGTTTGCGCCCGATGCGCTTCCGTGCAGCACGCGCCTCGCGCCGTTCGCGATCGTCGACCGACGCGCCGCTCGTCACGCGCGACGTCCTGCCGGGCCAGACCTACACCTATCCGATCTCCGTGCTGCCCATCCAGCCTGGCTATTCGGGCACGGTGCGGCTCTCGCTCGCCACGCCGCCGGCGCTCGGCGGCCTCGGCGCACGGTTCGATCCCGACACGGTTTCCCTCGGCAAGGAGGCCACATCGACGCTCACGGTCACGATGCCCGCGAAGCTGCCGGAGCCATGGAAGATGGCCGTGCGCGGCGCAGCGGGCGATGTCAACACGGCGCTCTGCCTCGCGGCGCACGAGCGTCGAACCGGTAGGCTGACGGTGACCGCCGACCTCGGGCCACAGCCGGCGGCGGCCGCGCGGAAGAATCTGCTGATCATTCTCGATCTGTCCGGATCGATGAATCTCCCGCTCGGCAAGAGCACGCGGATCGCGACCGCACGCCAGGTCCTGCGCGACGTGCTGAAACGGATCCCGGACGATTTCAACGTCGGCCTGCGGCTGTACGGCCACCGATACGGATCGAAGCAGAAGGAAACGTGCACCGATTCCGAGCTGAAGGTTCCGGTCTCGCCGCTCAATCGCGACACTATCCTGAAAATCGTCGATTCGACGCGGCCGCGCGGCGAGACGCCGCTCGTGTACTCGGTGCTGCAGGCGATCCAGGACCTCAAGTCAGCCGGCGGCGGCAGCGTTGCGCTCATTACCGACGGCGAAGAGAGCTGCGGCGGCGACTTCACGGCAGCGCGGAATACCATCCGCGCCTCCGGTCTCGACTTCCGCCTCAGCATCGTCGGGTTCACGCTCACGGCGGGCGCGGCGCAGCAGCAGCTCGGCACGCTCACAGCCGCGACCGGCGGCGCCTACTACTCGGCGACGGACGGGCCGTCGCTCACGCGTGCGCTGGTTGCGGCGACAATCAGCCGCTTTCCGTACACGGTGTTCGACGGCGCGGGTGCGGTCGTCGCGCGCGGCGAAGCGGGCGACAAAGGCCAGGAGTTGACGGCCGGCGACTACAAAGTTGTCGTGCAGGCGGGCGACGAACAGCTCGTGCTGGACAAGGTTTCGATCGCCGTTGCGGGCGGCGCCGGCGTGCGCGTTACCCGCAAAGGCGATCGCTTCGTGCTGGAGCGGTGATCTATTTCACGTCGCCGCAGGAGGCGCCGATCCACTTTCCGCTGAGATCGTTGTTCATGGTCATTGCTTTGCCGTTACGGTCGATGGTGATCTTGACGGTTCCTTTCACCGACTCCGGGTTCACGGCTTCGAAACGCCCTTCGGCCGTCGTCTTTCCGGCGGGATTGGCACACTCTTCCTTGAACGAGAGCACCGAGGTTGTGCGAGTGAGGTACGAGCGCTTACACGATTGCTCTTCTTCACGGTCCTGGAAGGGATCCTTTTCCAGCTTCTCCTTGGTGATGCAGGTCTTGAACGTGTGGGGCTTCGCCGCGTTCCCCATCATGTTCTGCATCATGGCTTCGACTTGGGCACGCCGCTCCGGGGTCATGTTGCTCGTGTCCATCGGCGGCGCACCACTGGCCTGCCCCTTCGAGGCCACTTCCCAGAGGCCGACTTTGACGTTCAGCGCCTGCGCCGCCGCCGCCGAAGACGTGAGGATGACCAACGCGGCCGCACCGAGTGTTCCACCGAATAATGAAAGACAACGCATAGCTGTGAACTCCTTAGCACAAGGGGTTACTCTGCTACCGAGCATACGGTGTGGGAGTATAACGCGCCGTAGGACACCACTGGAATAGTGCGCTCTCATGTGAGGTACTCGCCATGCTGAACAGACGGCAGCTTAGTAGACCAGGCGCGATCGTGGGAATTGCTGTGGCGATGATGTTGGGGAATCCCATCGGCGCGTCGACCGCGCCGCCGCCGTTCACGGTCGGCATCTTGCCATTCGACGCGACGAACGTCGACGGGTGGAGCGGCGGCGCCGCGCAAGCGCTCGCCAAACTCGTCCGCCTGGAATTGGGCAAAGAAAAAGACATCGAGCCGGATCTGCTCGAGCCTGGCGGTCCGCTCCCGCTGTCGACGCAAAAAGCGGCGGCCGTCGGCAAGGCCGCGAGCGCCGACGTCGTCATCGCCGGCACCGTGCTCGAGGCGAACACATCGCACGGCAATAATGGCGGCTTTCTTCCCGGAAAGTTTGGCGCATCGGTCGGCGCCAACGTGAATCGCACGAAGGCGACCGTGTCGCTGCACATCGACCTCGTCGATCCCGCCTCCAACAAGATCGCCGATAGCTTCGATGTCGAAGCGCACAACACAGACGTGGGGGTCGGCGGGAACGTGTCGACGGTCCTTGGCGGCTTCAATGTCGGTGACGATGCGTGGGACAAGACGCCGCTCGGTAAGGCGCTGCGCGAAGCGGCACAGAAGGTGACGAAAGAAATCGTGAAGCGCCGCGGTAAGTTCAAACGGTCGTGAAGTTGCTCGTCAGCCGTCGGTTTCCTGCGTGATCTGGTACTGCTCGAGCTTCTTGTACAGATTGCTGCGCGGCGTGTCGATCACTTCGGCGGTCTTCGAGATGTTCCAGCCGTTCTCGCGCAGCTTGCCGACCAGGAACGCGCGCTCGGCGTTGTCCTTGAACTCGCGCAGCGTGCCCGGCCTTGCGCCGGCGTCGCCGTCGCCGCCGGCCTCGGCGCGCCGCCGGCCGCGCCTGACGGCGACCGCACGACGCTCGGGCAGATCGGCGACGTCGATCGTGTCGCCGGTGGTCATGATGATCAGCCGCTCGACGGTGTTGCGCAGCTCGCGGATGTTGCCCTTCCAGCGGTAGCGCTGCAGCGCCTCGAGCGCCGCCGGCGTGATCCGCTTCGGCCGCACGTTGTTCTCGCGGCTGAAGTAGTCGATGTAGTGCCGCACGAGCAGCGGGATGTCCTCGCGGCCGCTCGCGCAGCGGCGGCACGTGGATCGGGATCACGGCGAGGCGGAAGTAGAGATCCTCGCGGAAGTGCCCCTTCTCGATCTCCTCCTCGAGGTTCTTGTTCGTCGCCGCGATGACGCGCACGTCGACCTTGATCGTCCGCGCCGATCCGAGCCGCTCGACCTCGCCCTCCTGCAGCACGCGCAGCACCTTGGCCTGCGTCTTGGCGCTCATGTCGCCGACTTCGTCGAGGAAGATCGTGCCGCGGTCGGCCTGCTCGAACTTGCCGACCTGCTTCTCGGTCGCGCCGGTGAACGATCCCTTCTCGTGGCCGAACAGCTCCGACTCGATCAGCTCCTCGGGAATCGCCGCGCAGTTCACCTGGACGAAGCGCTCGCGGCTGCGCAGGCTGTTGCGATGGATCGTCCGCGCGACCAGCTCCTTGCCGACGCCGCTCTCGCCCTGGATCAGCACGGTCGCGTTGGTCGGCGCGGCGCGGCCGACCGCCGCCATCACCTGCTTGCAGCGCCGGGCTCTCGCCGATCATCTGGTGCCGGACTTCGACCGCCTTCTTCAGCGTCCGGTTCTCGTCGCGCAGCTGCCGCTGATCGAGCGCGTTGCGCAGGCTGACCAGCACGCGCTCGCTGGCGAACGGCTTCTCGATGAAGTCGAACGCGCCCTTCTTCGTCGCCTCGACCGCGGTGCTGATCGTGCCGTGGCCGGAGACGACGATCGACCGGCAGCGCCTCGTTCATCGCGCGCAGCCGCTCGAGCACCTCGATGCCGTCCATGCCGGGCATCTTCACGTCGAGCAGCACGAGGTCGGGCGCCTCGCGCTCGGCGAGCGCCAGCCCTTCCTGGCCGGTCGCGGCGCCGAGGAACTCGTAGCCCTCGTACTCGAGGGTCATCCGCAGCGAGTCGCGGATGGCGGCCTCGTCGTCGATGACGAGGATGCGGGATTTGGGCATCGGGTGTCAGCGGTCGTCGACGCGGACGGTCTGCAGCTGCCGCTGATCGAGGTCGGGCGCGTAGACGTAGAGCGTCGAGGATGTCGCCGGGCGCGGCGGCGCGCGCGATGCGGCGGTAGTCGGCGACCGAGTCGACGCGCTGCCGGTTGATCTCGAGCAGCACGTGCCGCGCTCGATGCCGGCGTCGAACGCCGCGCTCATCGGCTCGACGCGCGTGATCAGCACGCCCTTGCATCTGCTTCGGCAGCTCGAGCCGGTCGGCCGTCGCGCGATCGAGGTCGCGCACGGTCAGGCCGAGCGGCGTCTCGCCGTCGATCTGCTGCTCGGGCCGGCCGGCCGCGCGGCGTCGATCGGCGCCGGCCGCTCGGCCGCGTCGCGCGCCGGCCGCTCGGCCAGCTTCACGCGTCACGGTCTGCTCGCGGCCGTCGCGGATCAGCGCGCAGCTGCGCGCCGCGTGCCCGGCGCGCGCGCCGCGATCTCGCGAATCAGCTCATCGTCGTTCGCGACCGGCTGCGTCGTCGAGCGCGACGATCACGTCGTAGGGCCGGAGGCCGGCGCGATCGGCCGGCGAGCCCGTCGGTGACGTCCTGCACGAGCGCGCCGTGCGTCGACCGGCAGCTTGCAGCGAGCGCTGCAGGTCGGCGTCGACGTCGCGCAGCGCGACGCCGATGTAGCCGCGCGACACGCGGCCGCGCGCGCGCAGCTGCGGCAGGATCGCGCGTCGCGCCGTTGATCGGCACGGCGAAGCCGATGTTGCTCGCGCGCGAGCTGATCGCGGCGTTGATGCCGATCACCTCGCCGCGCGCGTTGATCAGCGGTCCGCCGCTGTTGCCGAAGTTGATCGCCGCGTCGGTCTGGATGTAGTTGTCGAGGCTCGCGTCGAACAGCTTCCGGCCGAGGAAGCTGACCACGCCGACGGTGACGGTGTGCTCGTAGCCGAGCGGATTGCCGATCGCGCAGACCCACTCGCCCATGCGCAGCGTCGACGAATCGCCGAGCGGCGCGACCGGCAGGCCGGTCTGCCCGTCGATCTTGATCAGCGCGATGTCGGTGTCCGGATCGGCGCCGATCGACGCGCGCGCGCGAAGCTCCGGCCGTCGGACAGCTTCACGGTGATGCGCTCGGCGCGATCGATGACGTGATTGTTCGTGAGGATGCTGCCGTCGGCGTCGATGATGAAGCCGCTGCCGGCGCCGCGGCGCGGCGCGTCGCGCTCGCTGCCGCGGGCCGTGAAGTCGAACGGCTGATCGAACGGATCCGGCGGCTCCGGCGCGGCCGCGGCCGCGCCGGCGCCGGCTGTCGCGCGCCGCGCGTCGTCGCGTCGATGTTGACGACCGCCGGGTTGATGCGCTCGACGACGTCGGCGAAGTTGACGAGCGACGTGGCGGCGGCCGCGGCGCTCGGCCGGCTGACGCGACGCGCGGCCGGCGCCTCGGTCGTCGCCGGCCGCGATCGACGAGCGCGCGACGCCGCCCGCGACGATCGCGCCGACCAGGAACGCGACGACCGCGGTCGAGCGCCGACGGTGACGAGGGTAAAGCGCGCGACATATGCGCTCGACTGAGTCCGCTCTTTCATTATAAGCGCCAGAAACGCCGTCCTCATCCAGCGTTTCGACGCCGAGCTGCCGCGCCTTCTCGAGCTTGCTGCCGGCCTCGGCGCCGGCGACGACGTAGGTCGTCTTCTTGCTGACCGACCCGGCGACCTTGGCGCCGAGCCGCTCGAGCGCGGCGGTCGCCTCCTCGCGCGTCATCGTCGCCAGCGTGCCGGTCAGCACGAACGTCTTGCCGGCCAGCGGGCCCGGCGTCCGACGTCGGGCTCCGGCGCCTGGCTCGTCCATGTTGACGCCGGCCGCGCGCGAGCCGCGTCGATCGAGCTCGCGATTGCGCGGCTCGTCGGCGAACGCGCGGACCGACGCGGCCACCACCGGGCCGATCTCCGGCACCGCCTGCAGCGCTTCGACCGGCGCGTCGAGCAGCGCGGTCCATCGTCCGGAAATGCCGCGCCAGCGTCGCCGCCGCCTTCTCGCCGACGTGGCGGATGCCGAGCGCGTAGATCAGCCGCGACAGATCGTTCGTCTTGCTCCGCTCGATCTGCGTCGATCACGTTGCGGCCGACCTTGCCGAGCTTGCGCGGCACGGCGCGCTCGGACCGCGGCTCCGCGGCGTCACGACGAGCGTCTCGAGCTGCTCGGCGTCGAGGTGGTAGATGTCGGCGAAGTCGTGCACGAGCTCCTGCGTCGATCGAGCTGATCGACCAGCGATTCGCCGAGCCCCTCGATGTTCATCGCCGACCGCGACGCGAAGTGCTCGAGGCTGCGGCGGATGCGCGCCGGGCACGACGTGTTCTCGCAGCGCCAGACGACTTCCTCTTCGTCGCGGTGCAGCGCGCTGCCGCACACCGGGCAGCGCGTCGGCATCTGCCACGGCTGCGCTGTCCGCCGGCGTGCGGCAGGATCGGCTTCGACGACCTTCGGGATGACGTCGCCGCCCTTCTCGATCAGCGACGCGGTCGCCTTCGCGCAGGTCCTTCCGCGCGACGTCCTCGGCGTTGTGCAGCGTCGCCATCGAGATGGTCGATCCGGCGAGCAAGACCGGCTCGAGCACCGCGTACGGCGTCACCGCGCCGGTGCGGCCGACGTTGACGTCGATCTGCCGCAGCATCGTCGTCGCCTGCTGCGCCGGGAACTTGAACGCGGTCGCCCAGCGCGGAAACTTCGCGGTCGCGCCGAGCCGCTCGCGCAGCGCGAGGTCGTCGACCTTGATCGACGACGCCGTCGGTGTCGAAGTCGAGCGCGCGCCGCTTCTCGGCCCACTCGTCGCAGAAGGCGACGACCTCGTCGATGCCGTCGCAGCGCGCGCCAGTGCGGTTCGACCGGCAGCCCCCATTCGCGCATCGCGGTGAGCGCGTCGGCGTGGCGACGGAAGGATGCTCGCAGCTCGTCGGGCCGTCGACGACCTGATAGACGAACGCGCGCAGGCCGCGCTTCGCGACCAGCGCCGGATCCAGGTTGCGCATCGTGCCGGCCGCGGCGTTTCGCGGATTGGCAAACAGCGGCTCGCCCGCCTCCTCGCGCTCGCGGTTCGTGCGCTCGAACGCCGCGCGCGGCAGGTAGACCTCGCCGCGGACCTCGATCCGGCCGGCCGGGTCCGCCGCGCAGCGCGAGCGGAATCGCGCGGATCGTGCGGACGTTGGCGGTGACGTCTTCGCCGCGCGAGCCGTCGCCGCGCGTCGCGCCGCGCACGAGCCGGCCGTCCTCGTAGGTGAGCGCGATGCTCAGGCCGTCGATCTTCAGCTCGGCGACGTACGCGACCGCTCGCGGTCGCCGACGCCGGCGCCTTTGCGCACCCGCTCGTCGAACGCCCGCAGCTCGTCGTCGTTGTAGGCGTTGTCGAGGCTGAGCATCGGCGCGAGGTGCTCGACCGGTCTCGAACCCTGCGACCGGCCGGCCGGCGACGCGCTGCGTCGGCGAATCGGGGGTGACGAGATCCGGATGCTCCGCTTCGAGCCGCTCGAGCTCGTGCAGCAGGCGATCGAACTCCTCGTCGGAGATCTCGGGGTCGTTGAGGATGTAGTAGCGCTCTTCGTGATGGCGGATGGCGTCGCGCAGCTCGCGAATGCGCTGTTCAGGCGGTGTCGTCGTCATCGATCCCTGGCAGGTCTAAAGACCTGCCCCACAAGTCCTTGGCTCCGCTCTATCCGGACAGCGGGCAATCATTCGGACCATCGAGCGGACGACCCAAGCGCTCGCCCGCGACGGTTGCGAACTGCTCGTACGGCGCACGGCCGAACAGGACGAACCGGACGAGCCTGAGCGTTCTTGCCTCGGCCGCGTACGTCTTCACCGCATCGATCATGATTCGCGCGCAGGCCGGCAGCGGGAATCCGCCGACGCCGGTGCCGAACGCCGGGAGCGCCACCGACCGCAGCGCATGCCGGTCGGCGAGCGACAGAGCGCATCGCGTCGCCGCTTCGATCAGGCGGCCCGGACGTCCGGAGGTCCTGGCCCATCACCGCGGCATGGATCACGTACTTCGCCGCCAGCCGGTGCCCGCTGCCGATGACACATCCGCCGGGATCGACCGGACCCTGCGCCATGGCGTCGCGCTCGATGTCGCTGCCGCCGCGAGCCTTCAGCGCGCCGGCGACGCCGGCGCCCATCCAGAAATGATTGTTCGCGGCATTGACGACGGCGTCGACGTCCTCGGCGGCGAGGTCGCCGTCCAGAATTTCGAACGTGATGGGCGGTATGTCGAACGCGATCAACTCGATTGGTGACCTTAGCGGTCGCGCGCGAGCACGTAGTCGGGCAGCGCCAGCAGCGCGTCGCGCTCCGCGCTCGGCGGGAACGCGTAGAGCGGCTTCTTGGCGCGCTCGGCGAATTCGACGGCGCGGCGATATGCGTAATCGATCGACGCGTGCTCCTTGAGGCCGCCGGAGCAGCTCGTTCCACTCGCTCGGTCGAGACGCGTGCGCGACGCGATCACGCTCGCGGACGATCGACGCGCGCGCCGTCGGGCGACTGCCGCAGCATGTGAATCAGCGGCAGCGTCACCTTGCCTTCGCGCAGGTCGCCGCCGACCGGCTTGCCGACCGCGCGCGGCGTCGCCGGTGAAATCGAGCAGGTCGTCGACGAGCTGAAACGTGATCCCGAGGTTGAAGCCGTACTCGCGCAGCGCCTGCTCGCGCTCGCTGCTGACGTTGCCGAGCATGCCGCCGATCTGCGCCGCAGCCGCCGAACAGATAGGCGGTCTTGCGGCGGATGATGTCGAAGTGCTCTTCCTCGGTGATGTCGGCGTCGCCGTTCTTCGTGAGCTGATACAGCTCGCCTTCGATCATCTTCAGCGTGACGTCGCACAGCACGCGCACGATGTCGAGCGTGTCGTGCGTGAGCGCGAGCGCCATCGACTTGATGTAGAGGTAGTCGCCGAGCAGCACCGTGATGTCGTTGCCCCACCGCGAATGCACGGCCAGGCGGCCGCGGCGCAGATCCGAGTCGTCGATGATGTCGTCGTGGACGAGCGTCGCGGTGTGGATGAACTCGACGACCGCGGCGTAGAGAACGGCGCGGTCGCCCTGGTAGCCGCTGAGGCGCGAGGCCATCAGCAGCACCGCCGGCCGGATCCGCTTTCCGCCGCTCGTCTGGATGTAGTTGCCGATTTTCGGGATCAGGTCGACTTGCGACTGGACGTGGCGACCGAATTCCTCGATCGACCTTCTCCAGGTCGGCGCGAATCGGCTCGAAGATCTGCGCGAGAGCGAGCGACGATTTCTCCACAGCGGCTCAGGTTAGGACTTTATCACGGGCGGAACAGGCGTATGAAAGTTCGCGGCCGTGCGCGCGGCCAGATCGTCGGCCGACGATTCCGTGCAGCTCTGCCAAGGCGTGCGACGACGCGGCTGACGTGGGCCGGCTCGTTGCGCTTGCCGCGGTGCGGCACCGGCGCCAGGAACGGACTGTCGGTTTCGGTCAGCAGCCGATCGAGCGGCACGCGCGCGCGCCGTGTCGCGCAGTTCCTGCGCCTTCGGAAACGTCACGATGCCCGCGAGCGAGATGTAGAAGCCGAGCGCGAGGCCCGCGTCGGCCAGCGCCGGCGTGCCGGTGAAGCAGTGCAGGACGCCGCGAAGCTCGCCGCTCGCCCTCTTCGCGGAGCATCGCGAAGCGTGTCCTCATCCGCTTCGCGCGTATGGATCACGACCGGCTGATCGAGCTCTCGCGCGAGCCTCACCTGCGCGCGGAAGACCGCCTGCTGCACGTCGCGCGGCGAGAAGTCGTAGTGGTAGTCGAGGCCGATTTCGCCGATCGCGCGCGCGCCTGGCGTCGCGAGCACTTGCGCCGTGACGACTGTGGCCGCGCGCGCTGGATCGTCCGCAAACTGATGCGCCTGATGCGGGTGCACGCCGATCGACACGCGCGTCTCCGGCCACAGCTCGGCGACGCGGACGGCCTGCGCCGCTTCCTTGTCGTTGCCTGCTTCCAGGATCACCAGCACGCGCTCGACGCCCTGCTTCTCGCGCTCGCGCGACGACATCGCGTCGAGATCCGCCGCGTAAGACCTCGTCGGCGAGGTGGCAGTGGGAATCGATCATTTTCTAAAGCGTGGGGCCCCACCCCCACGCCTGACACGCTCGGGCCGTGGCCCTCGCGTGTATCTAGAACAGAACGTCACCGCGGCCCCTCACAGGGAATTGACACGCTCGCCTCGGCCTTGCGTGCATCCAGAACAGAAGCTCACGGCGGCCCTGTACGCGCTCGGCAGCTCGCGGTATGACCTCGCGTCGGCTCGCCGTATTGCGCTCGTGCGTATAGACTTTGACATCATGCGATACGGCGCGTCGGCTGCACTCATCATCGCACTAGGCGTGCTCGGTCGCGCCTCGACTGTGGCTCCCCCGCAGAACGCGCCAAAACTGGCGGTGCTGTTCGTCGTGGATCAGATGCGCGCCGATTATGTCGATCGGTTTCAGTCGGAATGGACCGGCGGTCTCAAGCGGATGGTCACGCGCGGCGCCTGGTTCCGGCGCGCGGCCTATCCGTACCTGACGACGGTGACCTGCGCCGGTCATGCGACGGTGTCGACGGGAGCGTTTCCACGCACGCACGGCATCATTCAGAATGCCTGGTGGGATCGCGACGCCGGCGCGCCAGGTGACCTGCACGGCCGACGGCGACGCGCACGACATCAGCTACGGCGAGCCGGTGAAAGGCGGCGACAGCGCGCATCAACTCGCCGTGCCGACGTTCACCGATCTCATGCGAACTGAACGCGGCGCTCACGTCGTGACATTGTCGCTCAAGGATCGCAGCGCCATCATGCTCGCTGGACACGGCGCCGACGCGGCGACCTGGCTGAGCGAGTCGCTCGACCGCTGGGAAACCTCGTCGGTGTTCGGCGACGGCGCGGCGCCGGCCGTAAAAGCCTTCCTCGCGGACCATTCGATGGACGCCGATTACGGACGCACGTGGGAGCGTCTCCTTCCGCCGTCGCACTACCGTCATCCGGACGATGCGCCGGGCGAAGCGCCGCCGAGCGGCTGGACCGCGACATTCCCGCACGTGCTCAAAGGCGCCGGGAAGGGGCCCGACGCGATGTTTCGCGCCCAGTGGGAGCGCAGCCCGTTCGCCGACGCGTACCTTGGCCGCTTCGCCGCCGCGCTCGTCGAATCGATGCAGCTTGGCCGTCACGCGGGCACGGACGTGCTCGCCGTGAGTTTCTCGAGCACTGACCTGGTCGGCCACGCGTTCGGCCCCGACAGCCAGGAAGTGCAGGACATGTACGCGCACCTCGATCAGACGATCGGGACGCTGTTGAATCGTCTGGACGCGCTCGTCGGACGCGATCGATATGTCGTGGCGCTGACCGCCGATCACGGCGTCACGCCGATCCCCGAGCAGATGATGGCGGCGGGAAAGGATGGCGGCCGGCTGGACGCCACGACGATCGGTGCGCTCGTCGACACGCGGGCGGCCGTCACGCTGGGCGCCGGACACTACGTCGCACGCGTCAATGGAAACGACATCTACTTCGAGCCGGGCATGTACGCCAAGCTCCTGGCGGCGCCGAAAGCCATGGACACGGTGCTGACCGCCCTCCGCGGCAGCGCCGGCATCGCCGCCGTCTTTACCGCCGAACAGGTTCGTGGCGGGACGGCATCGGCCGATCCGTTCTTGAAAGAAGCGGCGCTTCAGTTACTTCCAGGGTCGAAGCGGCGATCTGGTGCTCGTGCCGAAACCCGGCTGGATGTTCAGCGCCACCGGCACGACGCACGGCACGGGCAGCGACGACGATCAGCGGGTGCCCGTGCTGTTGTTCGGGGCGGGGATTCGACCCGGCACATACGCTGAACGCATCACGCCGGCCGACGTGACGCCGACGCTCGCCGCGATCTTCGGCGTCACGATGTCGCAGGCAGACGGCCATCCGATTAAGGATGTGCTGCGGGCTTTACCGTAGCGCACCCGTTCAGCGGACTCGCGTCCCCGGGGCCGGCGGCTGTTCGAAGGTGACGACCTCCGGCTTGCCGCCGTCGGGACTCGCGGCGAGCACCATGCCGTTCGATTCGATGCCCATCAGTTTCGCGGGCTTGAGGTTGAACACGATCACCACAGACTTTCCGACGAGCGACTCCGGTTCGTACGCCTCGGCGATGCCGGCGACGAGCGTGCGGTGCTCGGTGCCGACATCGACCGACAGCTTGAGGAGCTTTTTCGATTTCTCGACCCGCTCGGCCGCCAGCACCTTCGCGACGCGGAGCTCCACCTTCATGAAGTCTTCGATGCCGATGCGATCGGTCGACGGGGCCGGCACCGCCGACGCGGCCGGTGCAGGCGGTGTCGTTATCGCCGGCGATGTCGCGGCAGGCTGCGGTTGCGCTTCCGGCGTGCGATTGTCAGTCAACGCTGTCTCCTTGCGTGGCCAGAGTGGCCCCTCTTGCAACAGTACGCGCTCGCCGCTTGTGCTCTCCAACGGCCGTCGCGGTCGAGCGTGAGCGCGCTCCGTGACGATCCGACGCGGCGCAGGATCTCGCTGCGCCGATCGCGGCATGATCGGCGTCAGCATCACGGCTGCCAGGCGAATCGCTTCCGCGGCGTCGAAGAGAACCTGCGTGAGGTGCGCCTCGTTGTCCGGGTTCTTTGCCAGCGTCCACGGCGCCGTCGCCGCGATGAACTCGTTGGTCGCATCGAGCAGACGAAAGGCCGCGGCCGCCCCGTCGTGCAGCATGAAGGCGTCCATCGCCCGACGGTAGTCCGACCGCCAACTGCTCACCGAGCCGCACGAGCTGATCCGATCCGGCGCCCGTTGCGCGCAGTGTGCCGCCGCGGTACCTGGCGGCCATCGCGGTCACGCGGCTCACGAGGTTCCCGAGATTGTTCGCGAGGTCCGCGTTGTAGCGCTCCTCGTAGCGGTGCCAGTCGAAGTCGCCGTCGCCGCCAAACGGAATCTCTTTCACGAGGTACAAGCGCAGAGGGTCGACGCCGAGCCGATCGGCCGCTTCGATCGGGTCGACGATCGTCCCGAGCGACTTGCTCATGCGTTGACCGCCGAGCGTCATGAAACCGTGACCAAAGACCTGGCGCGGCAGCGGCAGCTTCGCGCTCAGCAGCATGGCGGGCCAGATCACGGCGTGAAAGCGCGTGATGTCTTTCCCGACGACATGCAGATCGGCCGGCCACCACTTCTCGAAGAGCTGCCGGATTCTGGCCGAGCCCGACGGCCGACGCGTAGTTAATCAGCGCGTCGAACCACACGTACACGACGCTCGCGGGGTCGAACGGCAGCGGAATGCCCCACGACTGGCCGGCGCGGCTGACGGAGATGTCCTCGAGGCCGCCTTCGATCAGCCGCAGGATTTCGTTGCGCCGGATGTCGGGCAGCAGGAACTCTGGATGTGCGGCGAAGTGATCGAGCAGCGGCTGCTGGTATCGCGAGAGCCGGAAGAAATGGTTTTTCTCCTTGATCCACTGCGGCACGAGCGTCGGGTGCAGTGGACATCGGCCGTCGACGAGATCCTTCTCCTGCTTGAACGCTTCGCAGCCGACGCAATACCAACCCTCGTACACGCCCTCGTAAATGTCGCCGGCGGCGTAAATCCGGTTCGCGAGGTCGGTCACCCCTGCCTTGTGGCGTGGCTCGGTGGTGCGGATGAAGTCGTCGAACGACACGTCGAGATGACGCCATGTCCGGGTGAACTCCTCCTCCATGCGGTCGCAGTACGCCAGCGGATCGAGCCCCTGTTCGACGGCGCTCCTGTACACGTTCTGCGAGTGTTCGTCGTTGCCCATGAGAAAGCGGGTATCGAAGCCGGCGAGCCGCTTGTACCGGGCGATGACGTCGGCGCATACCTTCTCGTACGCCGTGCCGAGATGCGGCCGACTGTTGACGTAGTCGATGGCCGTCGTCAGGAAGAATCGGCTCACGATGTGCCCGACCGTTCCCCGGGCGTGCGAAGGTTGCCGTACGCGTGCATCACGATCGCCTGGACCTCTTTGACCGAAAGATTGTGAGTGCGCCGCCGCCTTGCGCGCAATCCTCGAACTCCGGTGCGGCGTTCAGCACGCGGCCGTCGCGCGACGCGATCTTGACGCGAATCGCACCGAGCGGCGTTTCGACCGCCACGGTGCTCGCGATCGAGGCACTCGCGGTTCGACTTCCGAGTACCGCAGCCCGATCGTCGTCGTTTCGCTGAAAATGATCGTCAGCGATCGCCGCCCGATCTCCGGGCCTGCACACCACGGTCAGCAGCGTGCCCGGACGGTTCTTCTTCATCTGCACGGCGACGTAGAACACCTCGAGCGCGCCGGCCGCATACAGGCGCTCCATGGCGACGCCGAAGATCTGCGGGTTCATGTCGTCGATCTCGCACTCGATCACCACGACGCGCTCGGCATGCGCCCCGACCTCCGCGGTCGCGGCCGATGAGCACGCGAAGCACGTTCGGCGTCGACGGATCGTCGCGATCGCCCGCGCCGTATCCGACGCGCTCGATCGCCATCGCCGGCACCGGCCCGAACGCATGCGGCATATGTCGTCGCAATCAGCGCGCCGGTCGGCGTGACCAGCTCCTTCTGCACCGCGCCGGCGTAAATCGGCGCATCGCCGAGCAGCTTGACCGTCGCTGGGCGCGGGCACCGGAAATACGCCATGCGCCGACTTCACCATGCCGCCGCCGACGTTCAAGCGGCGAACAGACGATGCGGTCCGCGGCGGCCCATTCCATCGCGAACACGGCGCCGACGATGTCGATGATGGAGTCGATGGCACCGACTTCGTGGAGGTGCACCTGCTCGACGGGCATCTGATGGATCGAGGCCTCCGCCTCGGCGAGACGCTGGAACATCTTCTTCGCGCGATCGCGTCCGGTCGTCGAGAGCGCCGCGCCGTCGATCAGCTCGAAGATCTCAGGCAAGCTCCGATGTTCATGCGCAGAGGCATTGTGCGCGTGGTCATGAACGTGATCATGCGAATGTCCGTGGGCCTCGGCATGACCGTGGTCGTGCGCGTGAGTGTGGTCCTGCGTATGGCCATCGGCGTGCGTGTGACCGTGCTCCCCGTCGTGGGCGTGGACCGTGAATTTCGTGGCGGCGACCCCGGTTCGCAGCACGCGATCGGCGTGGATGTGTATACCGGGAAGGGCCAGGCTGCCGAGCGCTCGCTTCAGGTCGCCGAGCGGCAGCCCGGCGTCGAGGAGCGCGCCGAGCGCCATGTCGCCGGAAATACCGGAAAAGCAATCGAAGTAGAGAACGCGTGGCATTTCTTACTCTCTCGCGGGGCCGAGTTAATCACGAAGAACGAAGAACGCGAAGATCACGAAAGAATCCGGTTAAGAGCGTAATTTCGTGCGCTTCGTGATACTTCGTGTGTTCGTGATCATGCGTCACAGCTGTCCTGTCTCTTTGAAACTGCAGTAGCAGCCTTCGCCGAGCACGATGTGATCGACGAGATCGATGCCCATCAGCACGCCCGCCGCCGCCAGCCGCCGCGTCAGCTCCTTATCGTCGGGACTCGGGCTGGGATCGCCGGACGGATGGTTGTGAAACAGCACGATGGCGGCGGCGCCGCCGACGGCCGCTTCGCGGAACACGTCGCGCGGCTCCACATGCGCCGCGTTCAGCGTGCCGCTCGCCACAATCGTCGTGCGCAGGACACGGTGTTTCGAGTCGAGCAGCACCACGCCCACCTGTTCGGTCCGGCGCGATCCAAATGCCGGCAGTAGATACTCGGCCGCATCGCGCGGACATCGAAGCTGCGGACGCGTACTCGGCGCGCGTCGCAGCGTTCGTCGTCCGAGCTCGAGCGCGGCCACGATCTGCGCGCCCTTCGCGCGACCGACGCCTGCAACGCCGGCGAAGTCGTCGCGATGTCGCGCGCGCCAGGCCGTGCAGGCCACCGGAGGCCGCGAGCAGCGCGTTCGCGACCGTGAGCGCATCGCTGCCGCGGCACCCGCTGCCGATCACCAGCGCGACCAGTTCGTTGTCGCCGAGCGCCGCCGCGCCGTGGCGCAGCAGCTTCTCGCGCGGACGATCGTCGGGCGACAGATCCTTCATCGTACTACACAGCCGTAAATGACCGCACGCGCGTGCGTTGCGACTCCGCAGCGCGACTGCCGTCCGTTATCTCCCGACGTATACTTGTCCTCTCATGCCGTCGGTTCGCCGCCTGCTCGCATCGGTCGCGCTCGTGGTCTCCTGTTCGTTCGCATGCGGCGGCGATCCCCCGGAGAAAGAGATGCAGGAGGCGCAAGGCGCGATCGACACCGCGCGGGCGGCCGGCGCCGACCGCTACGCGAGCGACGAGTACACAGCCGCGCAGGATTCCCTGAAAAAAGCACAGGACGCCGTCGCCCAGCGCGATTATCGGCTCGCGCTCAACTACGCATTGGACAGCCGCGAGCGCGCGCAGAATTCTGCACGCGAGGCGGCCGACCATAAGGCCGTCGCGCGCACCGATGCGCAACGCGCGCTCGACGTCGGCGACGACAGCGCTTGCGGACGCGAAGGCGAAACTACGGAGCATCGAAGGGCCGCGCACGCCCGCGAAAGCCCACGCTGCCGAGCGGCGGACGATCGCCGACGTCGACACGGCCGTGCAAGAAGCGCGCGCAGCGTTCGCGCGCGGCGAGTATCTGGACGTCATCGAGACGTTGAAGCCGTTGAAGCCGAGATTAGCGGGGGCAATGCGGCGATATGGACGCGGCGCCCGCGCCGCCTCCCCGCCGCCGGCGCTGAAATAATTGCGGCGGGCGCGTTCACCCTGTACGCGGAATCTGCCGCAGCCACTCGCCGTCGCACAGGATCTCGGCCGCAGCCCGTCAGATAGACGTTATCATCTGTCCACTCCACGTGCTGAGCGCCGCCAGGAGCGATCACGTCGCGTCGCGGCTCGCGCCGCCGAACGACGCAGCGGCGACCAGTGACGCGCACGAGCCAGTGCCCGACGACTGCGTGGGACCGACGCCTCGCTCCCAAATCAGAATGCGAACCGTATCGGACGCCTCGACCGATGCGAACTCGACGTTCGTGCCGTGCGGGAACGCGGTGTGGCGCTCCAGTGCCGTGCCGAGCGCCTCGAATCGCTGGTCGATCCGGCAACGTGCCGAGTACGACACACTGCGGGTTGCCGAAGTTCAAGGTAATCGCCGTCACGGTCTCGCCGGCAGCCGTGAGCGTCACCTCGCGGATGTCCCCGGGCAGTCCCATCGCCGCGCGGAACATTGATGCCAGCGGTGCCAGGCACGTGCCTGGCACCGATTGGGTGATCCGCGTCAACTGTTTGGCGCCCGCGTCCGTCTCAATGGTGACGGTGACGCCGTCGCGGTCGTCGTCGCGAAGCAGCAGCGCCGCCAAGCCGCGAACGCCGTTGCCCGAGACCTCGGCGCGGCTGCCATCGGCATTGAAGAGGGTCATCTGACGCGCCGCCCGGATCGACGCGGTACAGGATCAGCCCATCTGCGCCGACACCGGTATGTCGATCGCACATTTCGCGGGCAAGCGCGTCGAGCGCCGCGCCGTCCACGCTCGACTGCTCGACGTACAGAAAATCGTTGCCGTAGGCGTGAGCTTTGGAGAAGCGCATCACTTGCGGCAGAACGCGAGCAGGTGCCAGCCAAACCGCTCGAACCAGCCGTCGCGGCAAGGCGTTGAAGATGCCGACGAACAGGCCGTTGAACAGCGCGCCCTTCCATCCTCTGTGAAGCCGCGAGTTCACGGGAAAACGTTCGGGCACGATCCGGACCTCACGAAAACCTGACACCAGCGTCTTGAACTCGCGGATGCTGTACTTGAGGAGGACCGGCGCGTCTTCGTGCTCGAGACCGACTTTCATGAGCTTCGAGAGCGCGTTCAGCCACGACACGCGGTTGTACACCTGGAAAATCGCTTCGCCTCCCGCTGTCAGGACGCGGCGGACTTCATCGACGAGCTGCTGCGGATCCGGCGGTGTATTGCACGACGCCGTGCGCGTAGACGAGGTCGAAGGCGTCGATCGGCGAACGGCAGGTGCTCGCCGTCCGCAACCTGAAATTCGCCGCGAAGCCCCTGCTGCGCGAAGTTCGCTCGCGCCAGGGCGATGGCCGACGGGGCGACGTCGACGCCGGTGACGATCGGCGCCGCCTTTCGCGAAGCGCGCCAGGTCGACACCGGCTCCGCAGCCGACTTCGAGAACCGTTTTGCCTCGGTAGCCGTCAAACGGGACGAGCCGGAGCAGGTGATGGAGCTTTTCGAAATGATACTGGTCGAGATCGTCGAAGAAGCCGCGCGATCCGACCGGCTGGCTGCTGATCTCGAGGTCGTGAATGTGCTGGTCCCAGTACGAGCGGACCTCGTCGATGGTGGCCACGCTTCAAACTATAGCCGATGGCAGTAGGATCACCGCGCATGCTCCGCGACGTGGACCGGCTCACCGGCCGAACCTTCGACGTGCTCGTCGTCGGCGGCGGCGTCTACGGGTTGACGATTGCATACGACGCCGCGCAGCGGGGGCTCAGTGTCGCGCTGATCGACCGCGACGACTTCGGCTCTGGCGCATCGTTCAATCATCTGCGCACGATCCACGGCGGCTTGCGGTATCTGCAGAGCGCGGCGGTCGGACGCGCCAGAGAGTCGATGCGCGAGCGTCGCACGCTCGCGCGGATTGCGCCGCACGCCGTCGAACCCCTCAGCTTCGCGCTGCCGATCTACCGGTCGCTTCTACGCGGCAAAACGGCCATGCGGATCGGCTTCCTGGCGGACCGCGTTGTGTCGTTCGGCCGCAACCGTCGCGTCCCTCCCGCGTTGCGGCTGCGTGGCGGGCGTGTCGTTGGACGCGCAGACGCGGTCCAGCGGTTTCCGGGATTGCGCAGACAGGGACTCACCGGTGCAGCCGTGTGGTGGGACTACGTCACGCCGGAATCGGATCGCTTGACGTTCGCGTGGGCGCTCGCCGCCATCGAAAATGGTGCGACGCTGATCAATCACGTCGAGGCTACCGCGCCAATCGTCGACGGGAAGCGCGTGACGGGTGTCCGCGCAATGGACACGCTCAGCGGACATCCGATCGAAGTCTCTGCGCGGGTAACCGTGAACGCAACAGGCGGCGGGATCGATCGCCTGCTCGCGGCGGTCGGCGTCTCCTCAGGCATGGTGTTTCTCAAAGCGATGAACCTGGTCACGCGCCGCGATGCCGGCGATGAAGCGCTCGGAGGCAAGTCGAAATCCGGCCGTCACCTTTTTCTGGTTCCCTGGCGCGAACGCGCGCTGTTCGGCACGTGGGAGTCGCCTCGGGCCTGCAGCCCGGAGGACCGCGGTGTCAGCGAAGCAGATGTCGCGTCGTTCATCGCCGATCTGAATTACGCATTTCCGTCGCTGGACTTGACCGCAGCCGACGTTACGCTGGTGCATCGCGGCATCGTCCCCGCTGCGCAGCACGCCGGCGGCCGCGTGTCGCTCGAGGGGCACGAATTCATCCGCGATCACGCCGACGATCGCGGTGAAGGCCGCGTGGATGGCCTGCTAAGCGTCGCGGGAACGAAGTACACGACGGCACGCGCAGTGGCCGAGCGAGTGACGGACATCATCTTCACCAAGATGGCGCGGGAAAAGGTCGCGTGCCGAACGGCGAAGGCCGCGCTGCCCGGCGGAGGCGCGCGCGACGTGTCGCTGGCAATCGCTGAAGCGCGTCGGGATCACGATGTCGGGCTGCCGACCGACACCATCCCGCATCTCATACACGCGTACGGGTCTCGTTATCGCGATGTGCTCGACATCGCCGAGGGGCGGCCGGAGCTGCGAAGCCGCCTGGCGGACGACTCGCCGGTCATTGGCGCGCAGCTGTTGTGGGCAGCGCGTCATGAAATGGCGATGACGCTCGCGGATGCCGTCTTGAGGCGCACGCCGCTCGGCGCGCTCGGACATCCGGGCGAGCCGGCACTGGCTCGCGCGGCGGAGATCGTCGGAAACGAACTGAATTGGTCGTCAGACCGAAAACAGGCCGAAATCGCCGCCGTCACCGATTTCTACCGCGGTTGATCCAAGAATCCGGCCGCAGTCCGCCGTCGGTGCCAGGCACGTGCCTGGCACCGACCGGGTCACGGTTTGACGGTCAGGGCAGTTTGAAGGCGTCGAATACGTAGGTGAAGCCGGTCGTGAAGCCGATCGTCGGATCGATGCTCGTCAGGCCGAAAAACACCGCGGCGTCGAGACGCACTGACCCTCGCGTATAGCGACCGCCAAACTTCATCAACCCGCGGCTCTCGGTTCCCGGAAACGGATTGCCGCTCCTTGTCGAGACCCGTCCGTTCAGCTCCCCCACCAGCTCGGACTGCTGCGTCATCGCCCGGGCCACCGACAGCCCGTACGTCAAATCGTCGTTCTGGCGATTTCCGATGATCGGATCCGCGAGAATCCCGATGCCCAGATTGCCGACAATGCGAATGGATTCGACGGTCTTGGCGCCGAGCAGCGACGCGTAGAAATCGGTCGTGTCGAGCCCGAGGCCGCTCTCGTTCGATGCATTCGGCAGCTTGGTGGCGAACCGGATGCCGATTGCCGGACGCCCGGCGCTCTCCGGCATGATCCGGATCTTCGTGGCGAGCACGATGTCTTCCACATCGTGCGTCGTCGTTCCGCTCACGGTGAGCAGAGACGCCAGCGGCGCATCACGCCGCGAGGTGATGTTCAGCTGCTGATACGGCGCACCGTCGATTTGCAGCTCTGCGATCGAACTCAGGCCGACGCTGATGCCGATCGTCGGCACGCGCCAGAGATCGCCCTTCAGCCCGGACGTCGGATATTCCTGGTTGTGCCCGAAATCCAGGCCGCCTTCGATCAGCACGCGGCCGGCGCCAATCGGCTCGGGATCTTCGGTGACGAGCGGTCGCTGCTGTGCCCGGGCTTGTTGTGGAACCGTGAACGCGAAAAGAACGGCGAAGCACGCGATTGCAACAGGTCGGACGTTACGCACGAACAGTCCTTTCCGGAACGGTGACGTGGGCGCGCAGCTCGCCCGGTGGATTCAGGCGGGTGTCGAGCAGATGCCGCGGCGCGACGTTCGAGAGGGCCTTCAGCATCGAATTCTTCACACCCGGGTGCTCGCGCTCGAGCTCGACGAGGAGCCGCTTCGCCCGCTGGCGCTGCAGGCCGAGATCGCCGCAGGCCGGACAGCAGCAGCCGATGATCGGCAGCTCGCACTCCTTCGTATAGGCGCGTGCCTCGTCTTCGCCGACGTACACAAGCGGCCGGATGACGACGTGCGCGCCATCGTCGGACACGAGCTTGGCGGGCATCGCTTTCAGCGCGCCTGCGAAGAACAGATTCAGCAGGAGCGTCTCGATGAAGTCGTCGGCGTGGTGGCCGAGCGCGATCTTCGTCGCGCCCGACCTCCTTGGCGATCCGGTACAGCACGCCGCGCCGCAGGCGCGCGCAGAGCGAGCACGGCGTCGCGTTGTCCTCGAGGATGTCGTCGATGACCGCGCCGATGCCGGTGTGCTCGATGCGGTACTCCCAGCCGCGCGTCACGCACGTCCGCGCGATCAGATCGTGTTTGTACTCCTTGTAGCCGGAATCGACGTTCACGGCGACGAGCGAGAATCGCACGGGCGCTCGCTGCCGCAGCACGTCGAGAATCTGAAGCAGCGCCCAGCTGTCCTTGCCGCCCGACAGGCCGACCATCACGCGGTCGCCGTCCTCGATCATCGCGTAGTCGATGATCGCCTTCGTCGTTTTCTTGGCGACCCGCGACTCGAGCTCCGTCCTGTAAGGCATCGTTCGATTCTAAACGATCACCAGCCGGCGTACAACCGCGTCCCACCGCATTTCGCGCGACGCGCACGGCGGCATTCGCGCCCAGCCGTTCCGCAAGCGCGCTGTCGTCCATCAGTCTGCTCAGCGCGTCGGCGATTGCGGCCGGGTTTGCATCGCACACAAATCCCGTTTCCCCGTCGCGGACGAGTTCGGCGGGTCCGCCGCTGTCGCGACAGGTGACGACGGCCTTGCGCGACGCGAACGCTTCGACCGTGACGAAGCCGTAGTCTTCCTCGCCGCGGCGTGAAGCAGACGGCGCGGCACCGCGCGAGGTGTTCGAGCATCGCGGCGTCGTCGATCCGTCCGAGAAACGTCACGCGGTCGGCGACGCCCAGCGCGTCCGCAAGACGCATCAACTCGCCGCTGCACTCACCTTCGCCGGCGATGACGGCACGAATGCCGCGGCCTCGCGGCTCCGCCAGCGCGCGAACGAGCAGATCCAGGCGCTTCAAGCGGCATCAGCCGGGAAATGGCGAAGATGAAATCGCCGTATTGCTCGCAGTCGGTACGGCCGCTGCGGCGGCGGCGGATACACGACCTCGGCGTCGATCCCGAAATCGTGCGCCGCGCGGTCGCGAACGGTTTGCGACAGCGCACAGAGCTTCGTCACGTGCTGCTTCAGCACGTGACGATCGACGATGTGCGTGAGCGACCGGCGGACGCGTTCCTTCAGTTGATTGGCCGGCGAGATTGACCGAACGAATTGCGGCCACTGATCGTAGTACTCGCGCATCGTGTGCTTGAGCCAGCACACGTGACGCCGGTGCCGCACCGCGTAGCTCGGATACCGAAGGCTGATTACCTGATCGAAGCCGCGGACGTCCGTGCGATAGTTCGCGAGATAGGAGCGGGTCTGCTGGCCGAAGCCGTAGTCGGGCGTCACGATCGAGGTCGCGCGTCGTGGCCGGCTTCGCGCGCGGCCTGCACCAGCGCGCGCGCGATGACGAGGTGGCCGCCTTCGACAGCCGGCGGACTGGACGTGACGATCGCGAGCACCGCCATCTGTTACGCGTCGCGCGTCGTCTGGACGATCCGCGCAGGCACCCCGACGGCGACCGCGCAAGGCCGGCACGTTCTCGCGCACGACCGCGCCGGCGCCGATGATCGCGCGCTCGCCGACGACGACGCCGTCCAGAAGCTTGGCGCCGGCACCGATCCACGCGCCGGCGCCGATCGAGACGCCCGCGGACGTCCGCGTCTGCTCGAGCACCGATTTGGTCGGATCCGAAAAATCGTGATCGCCGCCGACGATGTAGGCATAGGCCGCCATCAGGACGCCGTTCGCCGATCGACGACGCGGCTCGCCGAGAACATCTCGCAGTTGAAGCCGATGTTCGCGCCGTCTGGCGATCTCGATGTCGCCGTTCTTGCAGGACAGGATCGTGTTGCGGCCGATGAAGACGCCGTCGCCGATCGTGATGCCGCGGTTGCGCCTCGCCCTTCGCGTCGAGCAGGCAGTTGTCGTCGATCGACGACGTTGTTGCCGATGCGAATCTTGTGCGGATGGCGCAGCACGACGTTCTGGCCGAAGACGACGTTGCGGCCGCAGGCGCCGAGGAGCGCCGGATAGAGCGACTTGCGCAGCGCCAGCCCGAGCGCGCCGGCGCGCGCCTGCGCGATCGACACGATCGAGCTCGTACTTCAGCAGCGCGGCGAGGCCGGGCCGGCCGACGATCAGGCTCGCGCGTACTTCTCGCGCGCGCGACTTGCCTGGCGCGAAGAGCTGATCCTGCGCCTTAGAGCCAGCCATGCTGCCCGGTACCAGCGCGAGCGTCCGCGCGATGCCGTCGCGCAGGCCGACCGCCGGCGCGTAGCCGATTTCCTGCGCGCGCGCGCGTGATGTCGAACGCGCGGCTCTTCGTGAAGAAGTCGACGCGCCGGCGGATAGAGCGGCGGTTCGATGCCGAGCGGCGCGCAGATCGCCTCGCACGCCGCGCCGGCGATCCAGAACGGCCACACCGGCAGATGCAGCGTCGGCGGCTGCACGCCGCGCGACCTCGGCGACCGACCGCACGAGCTCGTTCAGCGTCGTCACCTCCGCGCCGGCGAGGATGTAGGTGCGGTTGGCGGCGGCCGGATGCTCGCCGCACAGCCGAAATCCTTCGACCAGATCGTCGATGTAGGTGAGATGGTAGTAGATTTCGCCCGACCCGAGCATGATCAAGCGGCGGCGCGCGACGCCGCGAAACAGCTTGAGCAGCCGGCGATCGCCCGGGCCCGTAGATGCCGTCGGCCGCGCGATCGTCACCTCGATGCCGAGCCGCTCGGCCGGCCTCGCGCGCGAGCCGCTCGCCTTCGAGCTTCGTCTCCTGGTAGATGTCGCCGGGCGTGAGCGGCGCGTCTTCGTTGGCCGGCGGATGCTCGATGTCGCCGTGCACGCCGACGGTGCTGCAGTGCACGACGCGTCGCGACGCCGGCCGCGGCCGACGGCTTCGACGAGCTGTCGCACGGCCGTCGCGTTGATGGCGCGATAGGTGTCGGTCGGGAGCCGGCCGCACGATAGATCGCGGCGATGTGGTAGACGACGTCGACGCCGGCAACGGCGCCGGCGATCGCGTGACGCGATCGCGCAGATCGCCGACGACGAGCTCGATGCCGGCCGACTCCAGGTCGCCGCGCCCGTTCGCGGTCGCGCACCAGCGCGCGAACCTGCGTTCCGCTGCGCGGCCAGCGCGCGCGCGAGATGGCCGCCGGTGAAGCCGGTGGCGCCGGTGACTAGGACGCGCACCGCTCTGCGACGATCGTGACCGGCGAACCGAGGAGCCGCAGCAGGCCGAGCGCGCTCGAGCACCGCTTCGATCGATCGGGTGAAGCGCGCGCGACCCGATCGCCTTGTGCAGCGCGATCGGCAGCACGAACTGCCGATGCACCGCGCGGATGGCGAAGCCGTGCGACAGGAACTCGCGTGCGACTGCTCCCGTCCGTGAACACGCGATACGGTTCGGTCCGCGCGCCGAGCGCGTGAGTGCACGCGCCGCGCCGACGACTCGACGGCCGCCGCGCTCGCGCCGACGGATAGTCGACCACGACCGCCGGCTCGGCCACGCGGCAGAGCTCGGCGACGCAGCGGCGCCAGTCCGGCGTGTGCATCAGCACGCGCAAGCTGACGACCGCGTCGAAGCTGCGATCCGGGAACTCGAGCGCGTGCGCATCGCCCGCTGACGAACGTGCACGCTCGACGCCCTGCGTCGGCGGCGCGCTGGCGGGCGACCGCCAGCATCTCTTCGGACGCGTCGACGCCGGTCACGCGCGCGCCGCCGCGGCGCGAGCAGGAGCGCCGCGCGCCCGGTTCCCGTCCCGACGTCGAGCACCGTCTGGCCGCGGATCTCGCCGACCATGTTCGAGCAGCACGCGCGCCTGCGATGCGGCGACGATCTCGCCGATCGGACCGCCGAACCGGCGCGCGTCGAACGTCTCGGCGTCGCGGGATCGGCGTAGACCGCGTAGCTGTAGTGGTCGGGACGCGTCGCAGGCTTCGGCGTCACGCGAGGTCCTTGACGACCGCGCCGGGCGCGTCCGGCGGCGCGAGAGCGCCGCGCAGGCCTGACGCGTGCGCTCGAGATACGCCTCGTAGCTGTACTTCGTGTCGGCGAGCGTGCGGGCGCGCTCGCCCGACGGCGGCGGCCCGCGACGCGATCGTTCAGCGCCGCGAGAATGCCGTGCGGCGAATTCGCGCGGCCGTGGCGCCGGTCAGAATCGCCGTCTCGTCGCTGAGCACCTGCGTGTGCGTCAGCAGCCGCGTCGCGACGATCGGCTTCCCCGAGCGCAGATACTGATAAATCTTGAGCGGCGTGTTCGTGCCGCGCGACCGCGGCGACACGAGCACGTCGGCCGCGAGCAGATAAGCGCGGAATCTCGGCCGCCGGCCGCTCGCCCGCGAAGATCGTGACGTCTTCGACTGCCGGCCGCTCGCGCCTGCTCGCGCGCCCGCGCGACCTGATCCGGCTTGCCGCCGGCGAGCACCAGCCGCGCGTCCGGCCGCGCGGCATCTCACGGCGCCATCGCGTCGAACAGCAGATCGAGTCCCTGATACGCTTCGAAGGTGCCGGTGTACAGCACGATCGGCGTCGTCTCGGCCAGGCCCAGCGTCGCGCCGCACCGCCGCTGCCTGCTCGAGCGTCGCTTCGTCCTCCGCCGAGCCCGGCGCGTTCTCGATCAGCACGGTGCGCGCCGCCGGATCGATCTCGCGGACGGTCTCCTCGAGCGACGGGCAGATCACGATCACGACGCGCGAGCGGCGGATCATCAGGCGCTCCATCGCGAGGAACACGCGGCGCATCAGCGCGCGAGCGGCTGAACGCGAAGTTCGTGAGCTGCTGCGGCAGGCTCGAATGCATGTCGTAGAGATGCGGAACGCGCAGCAGCGCGGCCAGCACGACGCCGATCAGGCCGCCTTCTTCGTGCGAGTGAATCGCGTCGTAGCGCTCGGCGAACGCACGGCGGAGCACGGTGAGCGTCAGCAGCGCATCGAGCGGAATCTTCGCGAGCGACGGGCCGATCTTCACGCTCGCGCACAAACGGCGGACGCAGACAGCGGAACACGCGCAGGCCCGGCATCGTCGACGTCGTGGCCGAACGGATAGGTGACGAGATCGACCTGGTGGCCGAGCTCGGTCAGCGCGCGGATGCGATGAAATTCGCTGAACGGGGTGCCCCGAGGCTCGAAGAACGGCTCGGGCGCGATCATCAGAATGCGCACGGATGACCCGATTTTCGCACGAAATCCGCGAATCGTAGTACAGTAACGGTTCCGCTCGCCAAGACGAATGTCCTCGGATCAACCCGACGTCTCCCCTTCACGCCGCTACGCCGTCATCGCCCTGAAACTGGTCGTCAGCATCGCGCTGCTTGCGCTGCTGTTCTCGCAGGTCGACGTCGGCCGGCTCGTGGGCGAGCGCGCGGCAGGCGTCGATTCCGTGGCTCCTGGCGGCGCTCGCGCTGTATTTCACCACGGTGCTCGCGGCGACGTGGCGCTGGCGGCTGCTGCTCGACGCGCAGCACGTCCACGTGCCGGTACGCCAGCTGCTCGGGTCGTATCTCGTCGCGACGTTCTTCAGCAACTTTCTGCCGAGCAACATCGGCGGCGACGTCATCCGCATTCGCGACACGGCGAAGCCGGCCGCGTCCAAGACGCTCGCGACGACCGTCGTGCTCGCCGATCGGGTGATCGGCGTGATCGGGCTCGCGCTGGTCGCGGCGCTCGGCGCGACGGTCGGCGCCCGGATGGTCGGCCATGCGCAATCGCCGATCTGGCCGTCGTGGCTGTGGGCCGGCTTCGTCGGCGCGCGCCGCGGTCACGGCGCCGGCGGTGCTCGCGCCGGCGGGCGTCAGCCGGCTGCTGCAGCCGCTGACGGTCATTCATCCCGGAGTGGGTCGGCGGCCGCATCGAGACGTTGACGTCGGTGCTGCAGCGCTTCCGCGATCGTCCCGCTCGCGCTGGCAGGCTGTTTCGCCGGCGCCGTCTTCGTGCAGGGCGCGCTCGTCGTCTACTACCTGCTCGTCGTCCACGCGCTGCAGATCAACGTGCAGCTGGTGGACCTCGCCGTCATCGTGCCGCTCTCCTTCGTCGTGCAGATGCTGCCGGTGTCGGTGAACGGCTTCGGCGTGCGCGAGGCGACGTTCTCGCTCTATTTCTCGCGGCTGGGCGTGCCGATCGAGTCGGCCGTGCTGATGTCGCTCGTCGCGGCGGCCGTCATCATGGTGTTTTCGCTGACCGGCGCGGCCGTCTACGTCGCGCGCGGGCATCACTGATCCGCTCGGCTGAAGCCTCGCGCTACTTCCGAACGTCCGGCTCACGCCTCGCGCTACTTCCGGGGGCCGCTCTGCTGATGTCTCGCGCTACTTTCCGGGCTCGGCTGACGCCTCGCGCTACGGCGCAGGTTCGCGCGCATTACTAGGAGCTGTAGCGCGAGGCTTTAGCCGAGCGAGAAAACACTTATGGCGGGAATCCGACGATCTCGTACAGCCGCGTCGCCTCGTCCTGATAGAGCGGGCGCAGATACGGCGCGAACTGGTCCAGCCGCGCGAGGACGTCCCGCCGATTCTCGTCGTTGTAGCCGTACATGTGAAACACGGCGTACCGCACGCGGCCCGGCTCGAGCACTTTGAACGCGTCGCGGCTCGGAAACGGCGCCAGCGTCATCACGTGATCGTAGAAATCAGGCGGAATGTAATCGCTGTATCCGTTGACGAGCGGCATCCAGTGCGCGGTCGACGCGACCATGTACTTCGTGTGTTGAAACAGGCCGACCGCCGGATAGAAGAACGGCATCTCGATGACGGCGCCGCGTGGCAGCGTCGCGAGAACGCGGTAAACGGGCTCGATCGGCTGCGCGTCCGGCAGATTCAGCGGCACCTTGAGCTCCGCTGCGGTGAGCAGCGCGAGCGCGCAGGCGATAGCGGTCGCGCGCGGTACGCGCTCGAGCAGTCGCGCGATCGCGATGCCCGCGAGCACCGCCAGGCCGATCGCGACAACCAGCACAAAACCTGCCCGGCGCTCGCAACAGGCCGAACCCGGGAACCGCGCGGTACAGCGCGCTGTATAGGCCGGCGGCTGGACCGAACGAAGCCCAGAATGCGAGCAGCGGTCAGGCCGCCGTAGATGGCGAGCAGTTCGCGTGCGCCGCGTCGACCGCGCGACCCACACTCCGGCAGCGCCACATATCGTCAACATGAACCCGGGAAACGCGACTTCGTTGCGCCACTGCGGAATGAGATTCAGCATCCAGGCATGCGCGTAGGATGAGCTCGCCAGATAGGCGCTGAGATTCGGCGCGTAGAAGCGGGCTGACGCGAGGTCGCGATTGAACCCGCCTTCTCGCAGAGCAAGGTATGGCACGAACGCGGGCGCGACGATCACAATCGCCGCCAATGCCGCGATCGCGAGCGCCGACACATACCCTCGATCGGTCCAGAGACTACGCGACGCGGCGACGACAACGCTCGCGTACGCAATCATCAGGACAACGAACACTCCGTAGTATCCGCACGACAGCGCCTGTGCCGCCATCACGGCGCCAAGCGCGACGCCCCTTGAGGCCGACGGCCGATCCGCGAGCCGATGAAAAGCCAGCATCGAGAACGGCAGGCCCGCCGTCATGAGCAACTGAATGTGCGCCATGTGCGCGAAGACATACGGGCAGAACGCGAAACCGACTGCCGACACGGCTGCCGCGCGTCGATCGCCCACGAGATGTCGCACGAGGTAGTACATCCCGCTCGCAGCGAGAAGAAATGCCAGCAGCACAACAACGTTGTGCGCCGCATACGGGTTGTTCGTGGCGGCGTAAACAGGAATCGCGAGGACGCCGGCGCCGAGATTGTTCTCCGAGTACGCGAGGGTGCCGTTGTGAGGATAGAAAATGTTCGCGTCGAACACGTGCGCCGGGTCGGTCGTCAGCGCGTGCGCGACCCAGGCGACGTTCCAGATCGAAAACCGCCCGTCCGCATCGTCCCGGGCGATGCGGCCGAGCCGCAATGCGAGGGGAAGCGTCATCGCCATGGCGGCTGCGCCGCAGATGACAAGTACGATGGCGGCCTCGCGCCAGCCGCGCGGCGCCGATGTCACTGTGCTTTCGGAACGGCCGTGAAGCGCATCATCACACCGAGGTTCCGGTAATCGGTCGAACCAGGATTCGACAACGCCGGCGTGAATCCTTCGGTCGACTGCGACGGACAAGAGGTACGCATTAGCTGTTCAGGTCGCGGACGCCGACGGTCGGCACGTCGAAGACGACCGGCGTTCCAGGCGTGATTGGGACGTGCGACTCACGGCCTCCAGCCGAGACGATGAACACCGTGCGGATCGGCGATGTGGCGGTGATCAGCAGATGATCGATCGGCCATTCGCAGCGGATGAGAATGTCTGCGCGGCCGCCGCCTGCGACCCATATGCCCCTGATGACCGTCGGCGTCCACCGTCTCTGGCGTGTGCGCGTGCTCGTCGAGGAAATACAGCATCACGTCGCTGAACCAGACGTGCGCGCGCGCCGAGTCGAGCATCACCGGCAGATCGTTCGCCATCGTCAACTCGACCGGCAACCGTCTGACGAAGCCGCGCTCGGCGATCAGTTGCGGGTTTTTCGCCGCGTAGAACGGATTCACGAGCATTTTGGCGGTGAAGAGCGCACCGCCGATCCAGGCGATCACCGCCAGGCAAGTACGTGATATCAGCTGGCATCAGGAAAAACAGCGCAGGGTAAATACTCATGAAGTACCGGTTGCCAGGCGGCCCTCCCCCGCCGCTCCATGTGTACGGAAAAAAGACGAGCAGCACGACCGTCGTCGCGATGACGGCGAGAAATGTGAACACCCGGCGAACGTCGCGCCGCTCGTCCGAGATCAGCCACAACAGAATCACGACGACACCCGGAAAGAAATACGGCAGAAAACCCGAGTGGCGTCCGATCGCGAAATACTCGACGTTGTGGACGAACCGGTTGCTGAAATCCTTCAGCACGTTCTCGGCATCCGATTCGTTCGTGCTCATGCCGACGCCGCGTTGATGCCACGCGGTCATGCCGTAGGCGTCGAACGGGAATTGGGGTTCAGCTTTCGGCGAGCTCACGAAATACCTGCGATCGCCGCCCTGAAAGTTGAACTCGCCCGTCATCAGCAGGTTCGCCGTGAAAAGCGCCGCCACCGTCACGACACACACGACAGCGACGGCGAACGCTCTGCCGACCTTGCGGCGCCACCACAGCCACAGCACGATCGGTCCGATCAGCAGCGCGTGGCTCGGCTTCGAGTACGTCGCGACCCCGAGGAGGATTGCCGCGACATAATCGGTCGCCGGACGCATGAGGAATCGCGGCGGCGAAACGCCAGCGCGATCTTTGTACACCCAAAGGAAATATGCGGCGAAGACGAGCGCGAAATGAAATATCTCTGGCGTGAGGAAAACGACGTACACGGGCACGCAGGTCGCGCCGACGAATGCCAGCGTGAACGCGAGCGCAGGACCGCGGCCGTGTTCGTTGTGCGAGCAGCACGTAACCACACATGCAGGCCAGCGCGATCAGCAGCACGTTGAAGACGAGAAGCCCATTCAGGCCGAGCAGCCGCACGAACGGCGCGGCCGACGACTGAATACGCGAAGGCCTTGCCGAAGTACAGCCGATCGGCGCGCGTATCCGGCGTCCTGATCAGATGCAGAAACGGCGGCTGCGCGTCGAGGCGGACGTGCACCTGCTTGCCGGTTTTCAGGAAGATGCCGCTCGGCCCGGCGTGATAGAGACCGGCGAATCGCTCGAGATCGCGCCGCTCGTACGTGAGATCGTGATCGTACGCGGCGCTGAGCGCCATCATCACGTACGTCGCTTCGTCGCTCTTCACGCCGTAGCCGGTCTTCACGACGTCGACCGAGACGGCCGCCGCGAGCGCGACGACGAGCAGCACCGCGCCGACCGTTCTGACCGGCGCCTTCGAGGCCTGCGCGGCGGCGGACGAGGTCGTAGCGGTCGCGGGAAGCACGCGCACATATTAGAATATTCGTTGTCGATTCCCTATGACAGCACGAGTGCCCTTCGCCGAGCGTGGCGGTCCTGTGCGCGGTCTGCTCGATTTCGCGACCGGCTGCTATCCGGCGTTTCTCTTCGGCGGATCGATCGGCGATCAGTTGCCGGTGTTTCATCTGCATGAGGTCACGCGCGCGTGGCTCGAGCCGCGCCTGCAGCATCTCGTCGAGAACGGCTACCGCACCGTCACGTGCGACGAGATCGCGCGCCTCGTCATCGACGGCGTCCGTCCGGGCCTCGCGGCGATCGCGCTCACGTTCGACGATGCGTGGGAGAGCGCGTGGAGCGTGGCGCTGCCGCTGTTGAAGCAATACGGTCTTCGCGCGACGGTGTTCGCCATTCCGGCGCGCGTCGCCGAAGACGGCGTACCGTCGCCGTTCGTCACCTGGTCGCAGCTCCGCGAGCTGCAGGCGAGCGGCGTCTTCGACGTGCAGTCGCACACGCGGTCGCATGCGATGATCTTCAGCAGCGAGGACATCGTCGATTTCGTGACGCCGGCGTTCTCGCAGGAGCCGCTGCTGAACCGCCCGATCACGTCGATGAACGGTCGCGTCCAGCACTGTCGGCGCCGACGCACTCGGGACGCCGCTCCACCTGCGTCGCTCTCGGATGTCCGACGCGCGCCGTTTCATTCCAGACGAGGCGATCGCGGAGCGCTGCCGCGCGCACGTCGCCGCGCACGGCGGCCGCGCCTTCTTCGATCGCCCGGACTGGCGCCGCGAGCTCGAACAGATTGCGTCGCGCAGCGCGCGGACAGTTCGAGCGCGACGACGAGCGGGCGACGGTCATCACGAGAGAGCTCGCCGAGGGACGTGCGCTGTTGAACGATCGGCTGGGCACGAACGACGTGAAACACGTCGCGCTGCCCTGGGGAATCGCCGGGCGAGGCCACGCGCGACGCGCTCGCGGCGACAGGGCATCAGACCGCCTTCGCCGAACGGCCCTGGCGGCGCCGATCCGTCCGCGCCGGCGACGACCGCTATCAGTTGATGCGTCTGAACGGTAAGTTCCTGACGTGCCTGCCCGGTCGCGGACGTCAATGGTTCTTCACGACGGTGCGATGACGGCTCGCAGCGTGACGACCGCGAGCTCCGGCGACCGCCAGTTTCCCGGACGACGTCGAAGTCGCCATCGTCGCGCACAACAATCTGGAGGCGCTTGCCCGCCGACGCTCGCTTCGCTCGCCGCCGCCGGTTGTCCTCCGTCGCGCATCACCGTCGTCGACGTCGCCAGCACGGACGGAACACGCGACTGGCTGGCACGCGAGTGGCCGGCTGTTCGCGTCCGACGCCTGGATCGCAACGACGGCCCGAGTCCGGGGCGGAACGTCGGCATCACGGAAGCGTCGCTTCGATTCCTCCTGCTGATGGACGCGGACGTGCGCATCCAGCCCGACACGATCGAGCGGCTGCACGCAGCGATGCTCGCTGATCCGACGATCAAAGTCGGCAGCCCGATCGTCGTGCATGCGGATCGGCCCGAGATCATTCAATATGCCGGCGGCGCGTTGCATTTCATCTGCGAGGCGGTGAACCCGTGGCTCGATCGTCCGCTCGCCGCACGGGGCAGCGCGCCGATGGATATCGGCGCAGCGCCTACATGTGCGCTGCTGCTCGATCGCGCGGCAGCGATCGACGTCGGGTCTCTTCGACGAGCGCTACTTCATCGGGAAAGAAGACGGCGACTTCACGCATCGAATCAAGATGGCCGGCTACAAAATCTGGGAAGTGCCGCAGGCGCTCGTGCTGCACAACAGCCGGCCGAGGAGCGCCTGGCTGTTCTACTATCAGATCCGCAATCGCTGGCATTTCATCCTGAAGAACTATCAGCTCCCCACGATCATCGGCCTCGTGCCGCTCCTGCTCGTGCACGAGCCGCTGCAGTTCGCCGTGCTCACGGCGAAGGGGCATCTCCGCACGTATCTTCGTGCGGTCGCCGGCCTGCTCGCGATGCTGCCGACGCTGCCCCGCGATCGCGCGCTCGCACGACGGATTCGGAGGAAAAGCGACCGCGATCTTCTCGTCAGCGCACCTCTCGTCGTCCGGGACGACCTCGCCAGCGGCGTTCTGGGTTCGGGGAAGGCCGCTTACGAACGCTGCCTCGACGCGTACTGGAACGTGCTCCGACGCGTGCTTCCGCGATGACGCGGCCACGAGTGCTGGTGTTGACGACGTACTATCATCCGGTGATCGGAGGCGTCGAAAGCCATGCGCGACAGCTCGTGCAGTACCTCCATGGCCGCGGATTCGGAGTCGACGTCATCACCAAGCGCGTCAGTGCCGCGCACGAACGCGATGCGCTGATCGACGAGGTGCCGGTGCACCGTCTCGGGCCGACCGGCGAGCGGCGTGCGACCGGAAAATGGGTGATCCTGCCGGCGCTGTTCGCAGACGATTCTCCGGCGCGCGGCGCGCTTCGACGTGCTGCTGTGCATCGACTATCGCGGCATCGGCCTCGCGGCAATTGCCGCTGGCCGGCTCCTTCGTCGCCCGGTCATCGTCCAGGGCGAGGTCGCGGGCGTGCTCGCGGGCGCGGACGAACGGTCGACGTCGGGATTGCCGCCGGAGTCGTTTGTCGTGCGCGGTTCTGAAGTCGCCGGTGCGCGCGGTCTATCGGCGCGCGGATCGCATCGTGTGCATCGGGCGCGATCTGGAACGCGAGGCGCTGCGCGCAGGCGTGCCGCGCGACCGCGTCGAGTACTTGCCGCACGGCGTCGATCTCGCGCGATTTCGCCCGCCTGAAGCCGGCGAGCGCGATCGGCTCCGCGCCGAGCTCGGCTGGCCCGCAGCGACCGATCGTGCTGTTCGTGGGCGGTTGAGCATCGAGAAAGGCGTGATGGATCTGCTCGACGCGTGGCGGCAAACGGATCGCGGACCGGCGACCCTCGTGCTCGTCGGGCCCGACATGCCCGGCCATCCGTGGGACGCCGGCGGGCCGGCGCGCGCATTCGTCGCGACGCACGGACTCGGCGATTCTGTCCGCTTCGAAGGCTACGCCGCCGACCCGAGCCGCTTCTACCGCGCCGCCGACATCTTCGTTCAGCCGTCGCATTTCGAGGCGCTCGGGAACACTGCGATCGAGGCGATGGCGAGCGGGCTGCCGGTGATTGCGTCCGGCGTCGGAGGTCTCGCCGATTTTTGCGTCGATGGCGACAACGCGCTGATCCACGAGCCGCATTCGCCGCCATCGATCGCGCGCGCGATCGCGAGGCTCCTGGCGGATCGCCCGCTGGCAGCGCGGCTTGGCGAGGCCGGCCGCCGCACGGCAGAAGAGCGCTTCGAACTGAACGGGCTGCTCGGTCGCTACGCTCGACCTGATCGAGTCCGTCGTCTCGAACCGGCGCTGATGTTCCGCAACTTCGCATACTCCACGCGCGTCCGCCGGCACGGCCGGCCTGCTGCTGCTGCTGATGATCGCCGCCGCACGTGTCGCTCGGCGATGTCGAGTTCGGCAAGTTCACGTTCGCGTTGATGCTCGGCGGCATCTTCGAGACGCTGATGGACTTCGGACTTCATCAGGTGACGGTCCGCGCCGTCGCGCGCGACAAGTCCGCGCGCGGCGTTCCTGCTCCAGCACATGCTCGCGATCAAGCTGCTGTGGGCGGCGGGGACGCTCGACGCTGCTCATCGTCACGGCCAACCTGCTCGATCCGCACCGCGACGTCCGTGTCGCGTGTTATCTGATCGGCGGCTCGCTCGTGTTCCGCTCGTACATGCTGACGATTCGCGGCGTGCTGCAGGGGCTCGAGCACTTCGGCTGGGACCTGATCGTCGCGATCGCCGATCGCGGGCTGCTGCTCGCATTCGGCGCTGTGGGCTGCTCTGGGCGGGGACGGGCCTTCGCGGCCTCACGATCGCGTTCGTCGTCGCGCGCGCGACCGCGCTCGCTGCTCGCCGCGGCCGTGACCCACGTGCGGCTCGGCGGCGTCGGGCTTCGGTACGACCGCGACGTGTGGTACGACCTTCACAAGACGGCGCTGCCGCTCGGCTTCTTCCTGATCGTCCTCAATTTGTATTCGTACGTCGATTCGGTGATGCTCGGCTCGATGCGGACGTTCGGGGAGACCGGCCTGTACGGCGCCGCCTACAAGATCTACGAGGGCTTCACGTACGGAGCGCTCGCGTTGTCGGCCGTGCTCACGCCGCGTCTGTCGGCGCTGTTCACGACCGATCGCGCGCGGCACCGGCGCGTGGCGCTCGGCGGCGTCGCGGCGTCGGCGGCGCTCGGCACGGCTGTCGCGTTCGTCGCGTTCATCATCGCGACGCCGCTTCTCGTGTTCCTGTTTGGCCCGAGCTACGCCGCCGCGACCGATGCCGTTTCCGTGCTCCTGTGTATCGGGCTGCCCGTCGTGTTTGCGATCTGGATTCTGCACGCGATCGCGATCTCGGTCGATCGCGAGCGGCTGCTGCTCACGACCGGGTTGATCGGGCTCGCCGTGAACGTCGGGGTCAACCTCTATGCGATTCCGCACTACGGCCCGAATGGCGCCGCGTTTGCCACGGTGCGTCGGCGAAATCGTGAGCATGGCCGTTCTCGTCTTCGGCCTGCTTGCCACGCCGTGAAGCGAACACGCCGATCGCTGTTCGTGCTGCTGTTCGCGTCGTATGCGTATTTCTACCAGGCGGGCGGCTGGAATCAGAATTCGCGGTTCGATCTCGTTCGCGCGATTACGAACGAGCACACGCTGAACATCGATCCGTTTCGTGCACGTCGACGGGCGACAAGGCGTTCTTCGACGGTCATTACTACTCTGACAAGGCGCCGGGCATCGCGCTCACGGCCGTGCCGATCGTGGCGCTCGTTCGGCCCGTCCTGCACGCGCTTCGGCGGCGATCCGGAGACGTTCGCCGGGCTGGCGCTGCTCTCGTATCTGTCGACCGTGTTCACGGCGGGTCTGTTCACGGCGCTCGCCGGCGTCTGCCTGTTCACGCTTTCGCGTCGAGCTCGGCGCGAGCACCGCCGGAGCGCTCTTCGCCGCGTTGACCTTCGGGCTCGCGACGCCGATCTGGACGCTCGCGACGATCTTCATCGGTCATGCATTTGCGGCGGCGCTCCTGGTGTTCGCGTTTGCGGCGGCCTTGCGCGTCGGCACGACCGATCCGTCTCACGATCGTCGCCTCGGCGCGATGGTCGGCCTCGCCGCCGGGTGGGCGACCGTGTCGGAATTTCCCGCGGCGATTCCGGCGATGCTGCTCGCGCTCGTCGCTGCGTGATGCACGCGTGGCCGCTCGGCCGCACGCGATCGATCCGCGTCCTCGGCGCGCTGACGGCGGGCGCGCTTGCGAGCGGCCGCCGTGTTGATGGCGTATCAGTACGCGTGCTTCGGATCGCCGTTCCACATCGCGTACTCGAGCGAACAGGGCTACGCCGGCATGCAGCAGGGCGTCTTCGGCGTCACGTTGCCGAAGATGATTCGGCTCCGCCGGATTCTCTTCGGCGATTACCGCGGGCTGCTGCCGCTTGCGCCGACGCTCGCGGTCGCGCCGATCGGATTGGCGCTCATGCTGATCCACCGGGCCGCGCCAACCGATGGGCTCCGCGCTTCGCGGCCGATGGTTGCGCGGCAGCCCATTGCGGCGATCGTCGCGGGTGTCTATCGCGGTGTATTTCCTGCTTCTCAACGCCAGCTACGCCTACTGGGAAGGCGGCTGGTCGTACGGACCGCGGCACGCGTCGCCGGCGATTCCGTTTCTCTGCTTCGGCCTTGCCGCGCTCTGGACATCGTCGCCGCGGATCGGCCGATGGATTCTTGCCGGCCTTTCCGCTTACGGCGTGGCGATCACGGTCGTCGCCGTGTCGACGATGCCGCTGCCGCCGGCGAACATCCAGCATCCGGTGGCCGAGTTCCTGTGGCCGGCGTTCCGCGACGGCGATCTGGCGCTCAACACGCAGACGATGGCGTCGGGTGGCGTCGATCTGGATTTTCGCGGGCACCACGAGCCGACGCGCCGCGTTCAACCTCGGGATGAAGGTCGGCCTGACCGGTCACGCGAGCCTTGTTCCGCTCGCTCTCGTGTGGGCGGCATGCATCGTCGCGCTCTACGAGGATCGACGAACTATCGGCGTTTTGCCGGGGGGGCGACAAACGGCGTCCTGAACGACGACGACGTGGTCGCCGGCGTTGGCGGCGAGACTTCAAGTGTCTGCTTGATGGACGCGAAGAATGTGTCCGCGATCACGTGGTAGCCGGCAGCCGTCGGATGCAGGCCGTCGGGACCGATCAGCGTCAGAACGTCGCCGTGGAAGGCTTGAAACACGTCGACGAGCGGCACGCTCTTCGATGCGGCTAGCGAGCGCACCTGATCGTTGAACGGCGGCACGAGCCCCGCGTTGCTGCCTCGACACTGGGGGATACATTGCGAACTGGCGTTCTCCGGCGGAATCGTCGCCAGAAAGACCCTCAACCCGCGGCTTCTCGCGTTGTCGATCATCCGCCCGAGACCGGCGGCGATTGTGGCTGGCGTTCGTCGTCGGTGCCAGGTCGTTGGCGCCTTCCATCAGCAGGACGACGTCGTACGGTCCGCTCGTGTCGCGAATGAATCGGGGGAACGTCACTGGACGAAGCACCTGCTCACCGGTGAGCCCGACGTTGACGACCGGCGGCAGCTGCGCCGTGTATCGCGCGTCGAGCTCGGTCTGCAGCGCGCCCGGATAGGTATCAGGTGTACCAAACTGAATTTCAGTATGAAACCGTTGACTGCCAATGCATCTGCGAAAGCGAGTTGGCGCCGTCCTCGCCCCACGTGATGCTGTCGCCGAAGGCGACGAAACGCGACACGCTCAGCCTGGCCGGAATCGTGACGGTCACGCTGAAGCTGAACAGACATCGGCGCGCGCCTTTGCATCCGTCACGGCGCAGGCGACGCTCGTCGTGCCGGGCGAGAAACTCGATCCGGTCGCCGGCGTGCAGGTCGGACCGACGAGCGGCGGCAGTCCGCCGGAGACGGTTGGCAGTTGGTACACGACGGAGACCGCGGCGCCGGTCGCCGAGGTCGGCGGACACCGTAGCTCGGGCATGTCAGCTTGGGCGCTCCCGGATCACCGCGTCGGTGTAACGGGCGTGCTATCGCCGCACGCTTGCAGTAGAGCCGCTCCGATAAACGTGATGAGGAGAGCGGTGAACGAACGGGGTGTGCGGGCGCAAAGCTCAACTTACACACTAACGTGGGGGCGCAAAACCGGTCAAGGCGGAGGCGCCGCGCGGCGCCTCCACCAGGACCGACCGATCATCGCCGGAACGGCATGAAGGCCGACGAGAAACTGAAGACGCCGGAGTCGCCGGCCGGCAGCGACACGAGAACGACGTTCGTGCGCTCCTTCACCGAGCTCACGCCGGACTCGCCGCGCGCATTCCCGGCCGAGAGGAAGAATCCCATCTGCTCACCTGCGTGCGGCTGATAGTGGTTCATCGGTCCCCACCGCGAGTCGTACGCCCAGTTGATCGGGAACTCGGCGAGGATCGGCGCGCCCGTGCTGCCGCGGCCGCGCCACATCTGGATGAATCCCGATGTGTTCCACGACCCGTTGACGTTCACGACCGCCCACACCGTGTACTGCAGCGGCCCGCTGAATCCGGGCGGGATGACGTCGGGCCAGCTGTTCTCCGTCGTGAAGTGAAACGACAGTCCGCTCGAGCCCGACATCGTGAGCGACGTGATCGTCGACGTCGCTGGCCAGCTGGCGATGTTCGACGGCGAGTTGTAGACGCTCGCGAGGTTCAGATTGATCGCGTCGCCCGGCGCAGGGCCAGAGACCACGGGTGCCGGACCTCCGCCGCCGCCAGCCGCGCCAGCCGGGGTCGTAAATGACGGAGGTCAAGCGACCAGCCGCCGGTCGTCGTCGGATCGAACGCACGTGCGCGCCAGAAGTACTGCTTTCCGAACGACAGGTCTTGTGGCGGCGTCACCGATGTCTGGCCTCGGCTGTTCACTCTGCTGTGCCAGATCGCAAAAACGTTCGCGAACGCGTTCGTGTCAGCCACCTCGACCTGATACGCGATGGCGCCGACGGGACCCGATCGAGTCGCATTCAGGATGATGAATGTCGGGTGGATGCTGTCGACGGTAGCGTTCGGCAACCGGCGCGACCAGGTCCGGCGCAGTCGATCACGACGGGCGTGAACACGTTGAAGTTGATCGGCGCGGTATAGGGGCCCGTGTTCGCGCCGTCCTGCGCGCGCGCGCGCCAGTAGTAGCTGCGGCCGGTCGCGAGCGAATCGGGCAGACGCAGGCTCGTGCGGCCATCGCCCGGCGCCACGCCGTCGCGGGAAAAGACCTTGTTGGTGAAATCAACGTCGGTTGCCACGTCGAACACGTAGCTCAGCGGCCGCACCCCGTTGGTCGATGCGTTCACGACGGTCAGCGTAATCGGCTGCTTGTCGACCGGAATCTTTGCGCCGGTTGACGGATCCACGACCGCCGGCGCGCGTGATGTTCACGCCGGGAATCGGCCCGGCGACGGTCGGCGCGAGCGGATTCGAGCTCTTGGTCGCCTCACAGCCGGTCAGCGCAATCGCGACGGCGCATCCCCCGGCAACGGCAAACATCTTCTTCAACATGCAAGCACCCTGGAAAGACACGGGTTCCGCGCAGCGGTGACCTGACGCACCATTGCGCAACTCTGTGTATCGGACGAACAGAGAAATCTGTTTAGAGCAAACCCAGGGCTGGGTGCACCGGGTAATCGAGCGGGGACGCGTATGGTACCATGCGCGCCGCATGGCCGCCAAGCGGCTTTCCTTTCTGACGCTTGCGGCCACGCTGGCGGGCGCTCTCGGCGGTTGGCTGTCGGCCGGCGCGATCACGGCGTCCGAGCGCCGGACCGGCGTCGCGCGTATCGGCTTGCTGCCATCGCCGTGGTGGCTGGCGCTCGCGGCACTGCTCGCCGTCGCTGACCACAGCATCGGTCCGCACGCCCCGACGACTGACACCGCTCTTCCTCGCGGCGCTCGCGGCCGTCCCGTGGCTGCCGGCGACTGCGCCCGCATTTCTGGTCTGGACCGGTGCGCTCGGCGTGTGGCTGTGGGTAGCCATCGCTCTGGCGATTGCGGTGCCGGTCGTGTGCGCCGGTGCGCCCGGCTGGTGTCGCCGCGCCGCCAGCGATCCAAAACGCGCGCCGGTTCTCGCGGCCGCGGCCGCGGCCGCGGTGTACCTGGCGGCCGCCTGGGCCGTGTCGCCGCGACTTACCTGCCGGCGACGAGCCGCACTACCTCGTCATCACGCAGAGTCTTCTCCTCGATCACGATCTCAAAATCGAAAACAACCATCGTCGAGGCGATTACCACGCGTATTACGGCGGCGAGCTCCGACCGGACTACCTGAAGCGCGGCACCGACGGTGAGATCTATTCGATTCATGCGCCCGGACTGTCCGTCGCGGTGATTCCGGCGTTTGCGCTCTTCGGCTATCCCGGAGTGATCGTGTTCCTCGCGCTGCTCAGCGCCGCGGCGACCGGCGTCGCGTGGAGCGCGGTGTGGAAAACAAGTGGCGATGCCGGAGCCGCCTGGTTCGGTTGGGCGGCAATCGCGCTGTCGGCGCCGTTCTTCTTTCAGTCGTTCATCGCATATCCGGATGGACCGGGCGCAGCGATCGTGATGGTTGCGGTCGCGACGCTGATCGCCGGCCGTGCAGCCTCTGATCGGCGTCTGTTCATCACGGGCATTGCGCTCGCGGCGCTGCCGTGGCTGCATACGCGGTTTTCGCTTGCGGCGGCGGTGCTCGCCGCGCTGATCCTCGCGAGAAGCGACGCGTGATCGGCTCGCGCGTCGCGCGGCAGCGCTTCTCACCGCGCCCATCGTCAGCGCCTTCGCGTGGTTCGGGTTCTTCTACGCGATCTACGGAACGGCCGATCCGCGCGCTCCGTACGGCGGATACACACAAAGCGAGGCCGCGAATCTCGTCCGCGGCGTTCCAGGCCTGCTGGTCGATCAGCAGTTCGGTCTCCTCCCGAATGCGCCGGTGTACTTATGCGCGCTGGCTGGTTTCGCCGCGCTCACACGGCGTGCGCCGCGGCTCGCCATCGAGCTCGCCGCTGCTTGTCGTTCCGTACTGCTCTGGCCGTCGCGGCGTTTTACATGTGGTGGGGCGGTTTCAGCTCGCCTGCGCGGTTCCTCACGCTCATCGTGCTGCCGCTTGCGATCCCGGCGGGTGTCTGGTTCCAGTCGGCCGGCCGGGGAGGCCGTGCCCTCGGGCTCGGCGCGTTACTTCTTACAGCAACGATCACCGCGACCATCGTCGCCGTGGACCGTGGCGCGCTTCTGTACAACAGCCGCGACGGTGCGTCCAAGCTGCTGCTGTGGCTCGCGCCGGCGGTGGATCTGACGACCGGATTCCCGAGCCTGTTTCAAACGCCGACCTTCCGTGCTGTAGAAAATGCCAGCGTCTGGGCTGGGGCCATCGCGGTGGTCATCGTCGTTACGCTCGCGGCCGCGAGGCGCCGATCAGCCGTCCCGGTGCCAGGCACGTGCCTGGCACCGACGTCGGTGGCGACGATTGCAGGGGCGGCCGCCGGCGTTTGCGCGATGGCGGCGTTGACGCTCGTGTGGCGGCTGAATGCCGCTGCCCCGCTGACGCCGGATCGCGCGGCGCTGGCGCTTCTCTCGAAGTACGACGCCGGGTCGCGGCAGATCGCGATGACGCTCTCGCCCTTCGCCCGCCTGCCGCTCGCGATGCTGCCCTCGCACCTGACCGTCGCCGACGTTCAGCCGTCGACTGTACCGGCTGACGAGCCGCTCATCGTTCTTCACGACCTCCCCGCCGCGACCTATGACATCGAGGCGACGCTGGCTGCGCCTATTTCGGGTCACCTCTCCGTGACCATCGATCGCACCTTCGGACCGCAGTGGACGTGGAACCTTGGCGGTGAGCGCGGATCGGTTCGCCATGCGATCACGCTGCCAGTACCTATCGGCGCGGCGATCGTCGACATCGAACCACAGGCGAGGTCAGCGGTGACCCGCCTGATCGTCACGCCTGTTCGCGGGATGCGATCGTCGGAAAAGCTGTCGAATCGCAGGCCGGAACACGTCGCGCGCTACGGTCCTGCGATCGTGTTTCTGATCAAAGGCGACGGGTTCATGGAAGCGGCCGGCGCCTGGATCGCCGGTCGCGCGTCGGCGACCTTCGTGGTGATGCGAGAGGATTCCGCGCGGCTGCGCCTCTTCGTACGCACGCCGCCCGTCGGCAATCACGTGCTGCTCGAGGGCGAGGGTTGGCGTCAGGAGCTCAGTCTCAACCCGGGCGAGGAGCGACTGATCGACCTGCCGATGGATCCGAACCGGCGGGCCGAGACGCTGCGCATCAGCGCGTCCGCCGGAGCGCGGCCGACTGAATTTGAGCGCGGAAGCTCCGACACGCGATTTCTGGGCTGCTGGATCGAAGTGCGGTAAAAAGAAAAGGCGCGCCCACGGATGTGGACGCGCCTCCAAACCAGAATTCCGAACCTAGCGCCTGCGAATACCGTTCGAGAACGAGTAGCTCGGCCCGCCGCCGTTCGACCACGGCACGAGCGCGACGTTCGTGCGTTCCTTGACGTACGAAGCATCGCCCGCGGTGTTGTTCCGGCAGTTGCCGGCACACGCGAAGACGCCGACCGTTTCGCCGTCGGAAGGTTGATAGCCCGCCATCGGTCCCCAACGGGCCGGATCATAGAACCACGACTGTGAGACGCTCGACGGGACGCCGGACGCTTCGAGCTCGCGGCCGAACCAGAACTGCACGGCCGCCGTGCAGTACCAGTGGCTGCTCAAGTTGAGGCACATGCCGAGCGTGTATTCGAGGCTGCCGTCGCCAAATGGCGTATCCGGCCATCGATCGGGTCCGTCCCGCTTGTCGAAGTCGACGAGGAACGCGCTCGGCGTGAAGACCACGCTCGTGATCTTCCCGGTCTGTCCCCAGTTGGCGAGATCAGACGGCGAGTTCAGGATGATCGCCTGATGCATGTCGAACGCGATGTACTTGAACGAGAACACGCTCGAGAACGCGCTCGTCACGCCGCTGCCGGCGTCGATCGCCTGCACTCGCCAGAAATACGTGGCGTTGTTGGTCAGGTTGCCGTTGATGGACGCCGATGTCTGCCCGCCTCCCTGTTCCGGCACCGTCGTCGAGAAGGCGATGTTCCCGAAGCCTGACGAATCAGAGACGTCGAACCGGTAGCTGATCTGCGTAACTGGGCCCGAGTGTCCGACGTTGTTGACCACGAGCGGCGCCGGTGCCGTTCAACGTGCCGTTCTGATTCGGCGAGACGAGCGATGGCGTTTGCAGGATGACTTCAGGACCAAGGCTGAAACTGCGCGGTTTCGAGTTCGGGCCCTGCGCGTCGCCGACGACCGCGCGCGCACGCCAGAAGTACGTCTTGTCCCCACCGAGCTTGTCGATCGCCTGCGTCTGCTGGTTATTGCCGGTCGACGTGCTCCCGCCGGACTTGCTGTAAACGATGTTCGCGAACCCACCGTCGGTTGCGACCTCGAACATGTAAGCCGGAGGTGTGGAGCCGCTCGTGACCGCATTCGCGACGGTCAACTTCACGGGCTGCTCGGAGAACCTGAACTGCTGGCCATCAGTCGGCGACACCACGGTCGGTGTGGTCAACGTCACGCCGGTTTTTCCCAGCGCGACTGTCGCGCTCTGGCTCGAGTTGTCGGAAGACGACGGCGTTGTGGGACTCGACTTGCTGCACGCCGTGACGCTCGCAAGGAGAGCTAGCGCACTCCAGATCGAAACAAACTTCAGCTTCATGTGCTCCTACCGCGGTTAAGTAACGTTCGAGTGCAACGTAGCCGCGACAAAGGCTGGGAGGCTTGCCGCTGGCGTGGAGAGGGCTAAAGAATACGGATTTGTGATCGCTTCGTCAAGGCATTCCCACACCTTCGGACTGCAAAATTTCGCGTACTGCGTATATCGGCTTTCCTTGCGACTCGTGATAGGTACGCGCTTGAAGATCCGCGAGCAGTCCCATGGTGACGAGCTGAACCCCTGTGAACACGAGAAGGATTCCGAAAAGCAGCAACGGCCGGTTTCCGATCGCTTCCTGCCCTGTCAGCCGAACGTAGGCGAGCCAGGCGAGGATCGCGGCGCCAGGGATGCCCATCAGAAAACCGATGCGACCGAATATCTGCACGGGACGCGTCGAGTAGCTGAGTAGAAATTTCACGGTCAGCAGGTCGAGCAGCACTGAAATCGTACGGCCGATGCCGTACTTCGACGTCCCATACTGTCGAGGTCGATGATTGACGATCACTTCGGCGATCTTCACGCCCTGGTCGCTCGCAATCGCCGGCAGGAATCGGTGCATCTCGCCGTAGAGGCGCATGCCCTTGACGACCTCGGCGCGGAAGATTTTCAGCGAGCAGCCGTAGTCGTGCAGGTGGACGCCCGTGACGGTGGAAATGAGACCATTGGCGATCATCGACGGCAGCCGGCGCGAGACGAACTTGTCCTTTCGATCCTTCCGCCAGCCGCACGCGATGTCGTAGCCGCGGTCGATCATCTCGACCATGGCGGGAATGTCGCGCGGATCGTTCTGAAGATCGCCGTCGGAGGTGACGATGAGCCGTCCGCGCGCATGGTCGAATCCGGCGGCGAACGCCGCGGTCTGGCCGAAATTGCGCCTCAGCCGGATGACCCGCAGATGCGGATCGACTGCCTGCAGCTTGGCCAGGATTTCGAAGCTCGCGTCAGTGCTTCCATCGTCCACGATGATGAGCTCGTACGCGCGTCCCCACCGCGCGAGCGTTTCGGAGAACTCGCGATGGAGCTCGACAAGACCCGGCGCTTCGTTCTTCACCGGGATGACGATGCTGACGTCAGGAGTTGGCAAGGCTGTGAGCTCTCATCTTATCGGCGTTTCGCAGACCGTGCTTTGGACCAGAGCAGATATGCGGCCAGCGCGGCGACCAGGCCCCCCGCGACGCCCCATGAGAGCGAGGCGGCATGTTCGTGAAGATACGCCGTCGCGCGGTCGCCGTAACGCACCGCCAGCAGGCCGATGAGGAAGTAACGAGCGCCGCGCCCGATTGCAATCGCCGTCGTAAATCGCGCGAGGCTGATCCCCGCCGCGCCAGCCAGGAGAACGAACACCTTGAAAGGCGCTGGAGGCGGCAGGATCGACGGGATCAGCACGGCCATCACGCCGTATTTGCGAAACGTCTCGAGCGTCTTGTCGACGGTTCCCGACGCGAACCGCCCCTTGATCAGCGCCTGCCCGCCTTTCTTCGCGATCAAATACAGGAAGACGCATCCGGCCACGGATCCGGCGGTGGCGCTGACGGCATAGAGAATCAGTCGCCCTTTGTGCTGCATGACCATGTACACCACGAGCAGGTCGGCGATTTCGGGCAGCGACAAGACCGACGAATCCAGGAATGCGACGAGGAAAAGACCGGGCGCGCCGAGCGCCAGCGCAATCGCCCGCAGCCGGCCGACGAATCTGGGCATAGAAACAGATGATTCTAGTTTGGAAATCGTAAGGCGTGGTGGCTGGCACGAGACTCGCAGCTACATCCACTCGGGTCCGCCTCATGAAAACGCTGCAATTCCGGTATTGGACGGCTGCTCTGCTGCTCATGGGGTTCGCGATCGCACTGCTCGCGCTCATGCCCGCGTGCGGCGGTTCCGAGTTCGAGCCCCACGTCTGCGCGTCGTGCAGCCGCAATGCGACCCGTCACTCTGGAACAACGTGTACGACCCGACTCGGCTGAAAGTGATGGCGTCTTGCATGACCGTCACCGGGACGATCATCAATCAGCATGCGAGCGACGACGGCGATATCGACATGGAGTTCGCGCTGGATCCGCAATTTGCGAATCTTCTGAACAGCGCCAATCTCGCGAAACTGAGCGGAAATCTCAACATCGAGGCGATCTGCCAGGCGCCGATTCAGCCGGACACGCCGCAGGCGGTTCCCGCGTGCCGCGGCTTGCCGCGATTGCTCGCGTTGCCGCCGGTCGGCGCACACGCGCAGGTGACCGGCAGCTACGTGCTCGACACGAATCACGGATGGATGGAAATCCATCCGATCAGCATCATCGACGTGCGCTGATCGTATTGTCGCCGACCTGCCGAGGGTACCAAAGTAACGATAAGGCGTGTCGCTCGAGCTCCCGCTGCTGCGCCCGTGAAAAGCGCCGTGCACGTTCTCGTTGGTGTTGTTACCGGCGGTCGGCGGAGCCATCGCGGCGCTCCATTATCATCGCCTCGGTCTCACACTCAGCCACTACGACGCGCGCGGACATCTGGTCGTCGCGCGGCGCATCTTCGACAGCATCACACCCGGATGGCAGCAGATTGGCGCGGTGTGGCTGCCGCTGCCTCACCTCCTGAACGCGATTCCCGTGCAGGTGGACCTGTTTTATCGAACCGGTGCGTCCGCGCGTGGCGATCTCGATCGCATCGTTCGCCGTCGCGGCGGCGGCCATTTGTTGGATCGTGATCGCGTTGACCGGTTCAGTGGCGGCGAGTTTCGCTGCGCTGGCGATCTTCGCGCTGAATCCGAACGTCGTTGTACCTGCAGGCGACGCCGATGACGGAGCCGCTTCTGCTGGCGACGACGACCGTCGCGGTCGCGTTGCTGATCGCATGGTGCGATTCCGCGATCGATCCGCGCGATTCCGCTCGGCTAAAGCCTCGCGCTACAGGCGTAGCCGCCGAACCCGTGCCTTGTAGCGCGAGGCTTTAGCCGAGCGACCCGTTGCGTCGGCTGGGCGTTTGCGCTGGCCTGTCTGACGCGCTACGAGGCGTGGCCGATCACGTGCTGCGCGCTCGCGGCCGCCGCGTGGACGTTGTGGCGCCGCGGCGCAACGCCGTCGAATGCCGTCCGGCGCACGGCGACGATTGCGATGTACCCCGCGCTTGCGATCGCGGCCTTCGCTGTGTTCAGCCGCGTCGTCGTCGGCGAGTGGTTCGTCACGAGCGGTTTCTTCGTGCCGGAGAACAAGTCGCTCGGAGACCCGCTGCTCGCGTTGAAAGAGGTTGGCTGGGGCGTGAAGATGCTGAGCGGCACGGCGACGATCTGGATCGCCGCGATCGGTCTGGGCGCGATGACGATCGCCGGGCTCGTCAGCGCGCGGCGTTCGCGGCGCGCTCATCGCGGTGTCGCTCGCCGCATCCGCGGCGCTGCCCTGGTCGGCGTTCGTGAAGGGTCACCCGTTTCGGATCCGCTACATGGTGCCGCTCGTCGCGATCGAGGCGATCGGCGCCGGCGTCCTCGCGGGGCTTTTTCGGCGCGCGGCGCTCGTGCGGCTCAGTAGCGATCGTGCTGGTCGCCGCGTACGACCTCCGCCCATTCGATCGCGGCGCGCCGATGGTCGTTGAAGCGCAATGGGACCTTCCCAATCGCCCCGTGCGGCAGCGCGTCACCGATTGCCTGATGGCGAGGCGCGACGGCGAGAAGATCATGGCGAGCATGGGCTCGCTCGGCCACTACATGCAGGAGGCGGCGGCCAGCGGATTTCGGATCAGCGACTACCTGCACGAGGGCAACGGCGACATCTGGCTCGCTGCGCTGGAGACGCCGGAACCGTATGCGGGCTGGATTCTGATCGAGGAAAAGGCGGAAGGCGGCGACATGCTCGCCGCCCGCGCGCGGGAGCAGCCGCACTGGCTCGACGGGTATTCGCGCGTCTGCGACGGCGCGGGGCTGGCTCTCTACCGGAGAAACGACAAAGGCAAGAGCCAGCCCTGACCCGTCGCGATCAGAATCTGAAATTCAGCGTGAACAGATAATTCACGCCGCCGAGATCGATCCGCTGCGAGCTGCCGAATTGATCGGTGAACACGTCACTCGGCAGGTTCCCGTGCGCCGACTGCCACCGCACTTCGAATCCGGGCTGCGACGCTGCCGATCGGAACGCGGATGCCGCCGAGGATCACCGGTCCCGTCGCGCTGCCGCTGCCGGTGAACGTCGAGCGGAAGATCGAGTTGTCGGTCGCCAGAAACTGGCCGCTTTCGCTGTAGTGCCACGTGAACACGCCGACGCCCGCGCCGATGTACGGCTCGAACGAATCGTGATGCCCGAGCGGCAGGAAACGCACCGTCGCCGTGAACGGGACGATGCGGAGATTCAGGTCGTGCTCGATTTCTGAGCCGTCGGCGTTTACGAAGTCGAAGTAGACCGACGGCACCGTCTTGCTGTAGTACGCCGATCCCCAGGCCGACGTCGAACTTGTCGCCGACGCCGACCAGCCACTCGCCGCCGACCGTCGCGCCGCGGAAATCGCGGAAGTTGAAATCGAGAAAGTCGCTGTTCTCGGTCAGCACATCGGTCGTCGATCGGCCGGTGACCGTCCCGCTCGAGAGCTGATTGCCTGTCGGAAGAAAGCCGCCGATCGAAAAATTCACCGCCTGCTGGGCCGACGCGGTGGATGCCAGCGCGACCCCGAATACAGATACGAATGCAATTACCGAAAGTAGTCGACGCATGAGCCACAGCTCCTTTGCTGCTCATGAGTAGCATGGGAAATGCCAGAACCGCGGCTGAAAATCCGGCCGAAAAGCCGCGATTTCGCGGCGGCTGTCTCACGTCGGTATCAGGGCGTCCTCTTCAGGCGAAACAGCCAAAGGCGAAAGTTACTTTTGCCTTTTGCCTTCGTCCTTTTGCCTTTGCCTTGAATGGTTTCCAGCATCGCGTCGTGCAGGTGGCCGTTGGTGGCCAGCACCTCGCCGCCGCGCGACGTGAACGGCTCACCCGCCAGCGTCGTGACGCGCCCACCTGCCTCAGCCACGATCAGCGCGCCTGCGGCGATATCCCACGGCTTCAGGTCGCTCTCCCAGAAACCGTCCATGCGCCCCGCCGCGACGTAACACAGGTCGATCGCCGCCGACCCGAGGCGACGGACCGCGCGCGCGCGCGCCGACGAAGGCGCCGAACAGGCCGACGATCTCGTCGACGCGCTGGTGCACGTCGTACGGAAATCCGGTGACGAGCATCGCGTCCACGAGCGTGGTCGGCCGACGAGACGCGCAGCGGCCGTCCGTTGAGGAACGCGCCGCCGCCGCGCTCCGCGGTGAACAGCTCCTTGCGCGTCGGATCGTAGATGGCGCCGATCTCGGCGACGCCGTCGATCTCGAATGCGAGCGACGCGCAGAAGATCGGCAGGCCGTGCGCGTAGTTGGTCGTGCCGTCGATCGGATCGAAGACCCAGCAGGGGCCTCGCGGCGCCGCCGCGGCGCCGCCGAGCTCCTCGGCGAGCACGGCGTGATCGGGATAGCGTTCGGCGATGAGCGCGCGAAACATGCGCTCGACCGCGACGTCGACCTCGGTGACGAGATCGATCGTTCCCTTTCTTGTCGACCTGGATGTCGCGGCCGAAGCGCGCCATCTGCAGCTCGCCGGCTTTGACGACCGCTTCGATGGCGGTGGTGAGCGAGACGCGGGTCGGACGGCACTCAGGCCCGGGCCGGGTTGGTGACGCGCTTCACCATGCGGATTTCCATGCCGCCTTCCGGCGCGCGCTGCAGCCGCACGTCGTCCATGAAATTGCGGATGAGGAAGATGCCGCGGCCGCTCGATTTCAGAAGGTTCTCGGGCGCGAGCGGATCGGCCACTTCTTCGGGATCGAAGCCGGCGCCCTGGTCGCGGACGCGGATGCTCAGTTCGGGCACCGCCATCTCGTGGGTCTCGAATTCGACGAACACGTGCTTCGTGGCGTCGTTCTGGTTGCCGTGCTTGATCGCGTTGATCACCGACTCGCGCACGGCGACGCCGACCCAGTGCATCGCAGTCCTCGTCGAGGCCGACGTCGCGTGCGATGTGGTCGCTGACCACCTGGACGAAATCCAGCATCTCGAACGCGCTGGTGAACTCGAGCCGAATGACCTGATGACCGTGAGCCGTCAAAGGTGTCGCGTACCTTTTCTCATCTGTTGGGCGATGTCAAGCCGCGTGGCGTAAGATCGTCGTCGAGATGCCGCCGCTTTCCACCGCCACTATTACGCCGGCACGCCGCCTGGCGGGCACGCGTTCGCGTGCCCGGCGACAAATCGATTTCTCACCGGTATGCGCTGCTCGGCGCATTGGCCGACGGGCGCTCGCAGCTGACCAACTATGCGCCCGGCGCCGACTGCCGGTCGACGCTCGCCTGCCTGCGGCAGCTCGGCGTGGAGATGCTCGAAGACACCCATGGCGCGATCACTGTATTGGGACGAGGCTCGGCCGCTCTCAGTTCACCGAACGAGGCGCTCGACTGCGGAAACTCGGGCACGACGATGCGTTTGCTCGCGGGAATTCTGGCGGCCCAGCGGTTTTCGAGCCGTCTGATCGGGCGATTCGTCGCTGTCGCGCCGGCCGATGACGCGAGTGATGACGCCGCTCGCGCGGATGGGCGCCCGAATCGAGGGAACGAACGGATGCGCCCCGCTCGTCATCCACGGCGCGCCATTGCACGCGATTGCCCATCGGCGCGACGGTGCCGAGCGCGCAGGTGAAGAGCGCCGTGCTCCTGGCCGGACTGCTGGCCGAAGGGCGCGACGAGCGTCGCCGAGCCGGCGCAGACGCGCGACCATACCGAGCGCGCGCTGGCGGCCTTCGGCGCCCACGTGCTCGTGGACGCGCTCACCGTCTCGGTCGACGGCGGCCAGCGGCTGTCGGGCGCAGCCGCTCACGATTCCCGGCGATTTTTCGTCGGCGGCGTTCTGGATGGTCGGCGCCGCTGCCGCTGCCGGGCTCGCGCGTCGAGATCGTCGACGTCGGGCTGAATCCGACGCGAACGGCGCTCCTCGGCGTGCTGCAGCGGTTCGGCGCGCGCGTGATGATCGAGACGACAGCCGTCGACGCCGGCGAACCGCGCGGCACCATCGTCGTCGAAGGCGATCGGCGCGGACGCTGTCGAAATCTCCCCGGACGAAGTGCCCGGACTGATCGACGAGCTGCCGGCGATCGCGCGCGCTCGCGGCCCATGGAGGCGAGGTGAGCGTCCGCGGCGCCAGCGGAGCTGCGGGTCAAGGAAAGCGATCGGATCGCGACGCTCGTCGCCGGCTTTCGCGCGCTCGGCATCGACGCCGACGAACGCGACGATGGCTTTGTCGTTCGAGGACCCGAGAGCAGCGCGGTTCGGCCGGCCGGCGGCGTGGCCGACGCGCGCGGCGACCATCGCATGGCCATGGCGTTCGCGATCGCCGCGCTCGGCGCCGAACCGTCCATCCACGATCGCAGGCTCCGAGGCGGTGGTCATTTCCTATCCCGGATTCTTCGAGACGCTGGACCGCCTCGTCGCGTGAAAGCCGACAAGATATATCTCGTCGGATTCATGGCCGCGGGAAAGACGACCGTCGCACGCGCGCTCGCGAAACGGCTCGACTGGCGCGCCGTCGACGTCGACGATCTGATCGAAGAGCGCGAGCGGATGAAGGTCTCGGAGATATTCGCCAAGCATGGCGAACCGTATTTTCGGTCAGCCGAACGCGCGGTCCTCATCGCGCAGCTCGAGCCGCGGCACCTGGTCGTCGCCACCGGCGGCGGCACGTTCGTCGACCCGTAGAACCGCGCCGCCATCAATCGCGACGGCGTGTCGGTGTGGCTCGACGCGCCGCTCGATCGCGTCATCGACCGCCTGCCGGTCGACGGCCGGCGCCCCCTCGCCGCCGACCGCACCGAGCTCGAGCGGCTGTACCACGCGCGCCGTGCCGCGTACGCGCTCGCGCACGTCCGGCTCGACGCCGGCCGCGCGAGCGTCGATGCGCTCGTCGAGCAGTTGGTGGATTGGCTCGAAGCGTAGGAGAATACCCCCGCGTTGCGCTATCTCGTTCTCACCGACATCCACGCGAATCTCGAAGCGCTGAACACGTGCCTGGCCGAGGCTAAGGCGCGCGGGTACGAGCGCTCGCTGGTGCTCGGCGATCTCGTCGGCTACGGCGCCGATCCGAATCCGGTGATCGAACGCGTGCAGGCGCTCCAACCGGCGGCCATTGTTCGCGGCAATCACGACAAGGTGGCGTGCGGGCTGGAACAGGCCGAAGGCTTCAACGCCGTCGCGAAAATCGCGGCGCGCTGGACGCTCGACGCGCTCACGCCCTGCGTACCGGGCGTGGCTCGCCGATCTCCCGGAGGGGCCGACGATCGTCGACGACCTCATCGAGATCTGCCACGGATCGCCGTACGACGAGGACGCGTACATCATCGACGAGATGGACGCGGTGCGCGTGCTGAAAGTGTCGACTCGCCCGCTATGCCTGTTCGGGCACACGCATTACCCCGCTATCTTCGAGCTCTCGGCTGGCGAGTTCGATAGTCTCGGCCGCTCGACCGCCGCCGAATCGCGCCTTGCCCTGCGCGAGGGCGCGAAGTATCTCGTGAATCCAGGCTCGGTCGGGCAACCGAGAGACGGCGACCCGCGGGCTGCGTACGCGATCGTCGACACCGAGACGATGGAAGTGGAACTGTTTCGAGTGGACTACCCGATTGCGGCAGACGCAATCGAAGCTCTTAAAGGCTGGACTGCCGGAAATTCTTGCGCAGCGTCTAGCGTTGGGGCGTTGAATCTCCCGCCCCGCCTGCCCTACCCGCCTTGCCCTCGCGCCTTCGCAGTTCGGCCGCGAAGGCGTCGCGCGCGGCGCGCGATCCGAGAATCCATCCGATGATCACGCCGACGAGCAGAACCGACGGGATGAAGATGAAGTGCCCGGCTGTCATCGTGAAGGTCTCGGCGCACCTGGCGAGCCGGGCTGGCCGGCGCGCCGCTCGAGCGCCAGCATTTCGTCCTCGACCTTCCGGAGCCGCCGCCAGATCGTCCAGAGATAAAAGCAGGCCGCGATCCAGACGAACGCATAGGCCGCGATGAGCAGCGGCGCCGCCTGGAGCTGATCTGTGCGCGGAACGGAGCTTGCCGGCACGAACTCGTTCTGGCCGGCGGGCGGCTGCAACACGAGCGCGATGAGAAACGCGAGATTCGCGATCATCGATCCTCTCCAGCGAGGTACAGGTCATCGAGCGCCATCTGGCGCTGCGCCAGTCCGACGCGCACCGTCAGCAGCGCGAGAAACAGCAGGAAGAAAGCCAGCATGCAGAACAACAGCGCGAGCGCCATGTCGCGCGGCAGCGTCGGCACGACGTTGGTCGTCGGATGGATCGTCCGCCAGATGTCGACCGATTTGTAGACGAAGGGCGCCGTCGCCGTTCCGAAGATGGCGGTCGCGGCGGCGAGCTTTTCCGATCCCGGGCCGCCGTACTTTCGCACGAGCATGTACGCGACGAAAATCAGCCACAGCAGCAGCGTCGACGTGAGCCGCACGTCCCATTGCCACCACACGCCCCACGCCTTGCGCGCCCACAGCGGGCCGGTCACGAGACCCATGAGCCCGAACAGGATCGCGAGCTCGGCGCCGGCCACCGCGTAACAGTCGGCGTTGCGGTTGTCCTTGAAGAGGTACAGCACGCTCGCCATACCGCAGACGCCGATCGCCGAATACATCGCGACCCACGACGGCACGTGGAAGTAGAAAATCTTCTGAATCAGCCCCATCGTCGATTCGTACCTGGCGTTCGCGATCACGACCGGAGCGACGGCGAACATCACGGCGACGACGATCAGGAGCGGAACGAACAGCTTTCTCATTCTCAAATTCTCCAGGCTCCATCAACGCTCCACCACGGAGGACACGGAGGACACGGAGGTCAAATGTCGATCAGTCGGTCATGAGCGGCTCGAACGTCCACAGCGACAGCGTAACGAACACGATGTCGAAGGCGGCGAGAATGCCAATCCACATCGTGGCGGTCGGCTCATCCGGCTGCGGCCCGATGAGCGCGGCCGTCCCGCGTACTCCCGCAATAATCACAGGAACCGTGATCGGATACAACAGGATCGGCAGCAGCACGTCGCGCGAGCGTACGCGGAGCAGCATCGCGGCGAACAGCGTGCCTACGGCCGAGAACCCGACCGTGCCCCCGGCCAGAATCCCCGCGAGCAGCCACGTTCGCGCGAACAGCGGCGCATCGAACAGGAATGCGAGGAGCGGCACGAGCAGCGCTTCGGTGACCGCGAGCAGCGCAATCATGCCGAGCAGCTTGCCGACATACAGCGCGGCACGCGGCGCCGGCGCCAGCAGCAGCGCGCGCAGCGTGTCGTTGTAGCGTTCGCGCTCGAACGTGCGCCCGAGCGCCAGCGTCCCGGCAAAGGCGATGGCCACCCAGAGGATGCCCGCCGCAGCGCCTTCGGGCGCGACGCCTTCTTTCACGAACGCGAACGAGAAGATCAGCACGCACGCGACCGCGAAGAACACCGTCGTGTAGACGATTTCGCGGCTCTTCACCTCGATCGCGAAGTCCTTTTGCAGCACGAGCCACGCCGTGCGCCAGAAGCTCATGCGCCGCCGGCCATCGCGCGGTAGCGCGCGCGGAGGTTGGCTGAGGCGGGCTCGTCGACGGCAATCCGCCCATCGCGGACGAGAACGACGCGCGTCACGAGCCCCTCGGCCAGATCGAGATCGTGCGTCGCGACGATCACGATCGAGCCGGCCGCGGCGAGCTCCCGCAGGCGCGATCGAGGCGACGCCGATCGCGCGATCGTCGAGGCCGGTGAACGGCTCGTCCATGAGGACGAGGCGCGGCGCCGGGAGCAGCGCACGCTCGAACGCCAGCCGCTGGCGCATTCCTCGCGAAAAACCCGACACGTCGTCGTCCGCGCGATCGCGAGAGCTCTGCGCGCGCGAGTGCCGTGTCGACCGCAGCTCCGTCCAGGCCGTAGAGCGCGGCGAAGAACGCGAGGTTCTGCCGCGCCGTGAGCTCGGGATACAGGAACAGCTCGTGCGCCAGAAGACCGATGCGCGCACGCAGCGGCGCGGCAACCGACTGCACCGTATGCTCGCCGTAGCGCACTTCTCCGCTCGTCGGCGCGACGAGGGTCGCGAGCACGCTGATGATGGTGGATTTGCCGGCGCCGTTCGGGCCGAGGAGGCCGACGATGTCGCCGGCGCGCGCGGTCAGCGAGACGTGGGAGAGGGCGCGGCGCCGTCCAAAATGTCGCGAGATGTCGATCAGCCGGACGCTGTCGAAATCAGGGATCACGCGTGAGCCGACGTGCGCTGCGCGAAACGCGGCGCCGTGAGCGCCGGCTCCGCGCCGGTGTCATCGTCGAGCTCCCCGTACACGCCTTCGAGGGCGGCAACGAGCTCCGCGCGACGCGTGGAGTAGCGCGCCGGATCCAGGCGGCCGCTCCTGCGGTCGGTCTCGATGCGGACGAGATCGTTCAGCAGCTTCTCGCGGCGCGCGACGAGCCGTTTGCGCTCCACGGTCTCGTCCTGATGGCGCGTCGCCGCCCAGGCGCCGAGCGACGACGATGCCGAGCGCGAGCATCAGCGCGATCCACTGCGGCACCGTGCTGTGGTGCGGCAGGCCGCTGACCGTCAACGCGATCGGCTGGCCGGCCGGAACCGGCCGGACCGGTTGCTGCGATGTAGACCTCACCGTCGGCCGGCATGTCCTGCTGCGCCTTGATCAGCGGCGACGCCAGCTTCGTGTCGCCGATTTTCTTGACGACGACTGCGAGTTCGTCGAGAGGCGATGGAAAGCGCTGCACGATGTCCATCGTGCCGCTGTCGACGGGCAGCTCACAGGCGATCTGGACGAAGGTCTGCCCCGGCGGAAACGGCCCGCCGACCGTCACGTGCCCGCCGTTCACGGACGCGAGCGGCGACGAGCCTTCGAGCACGCTCGTGCCGGTTGCGCCGGACGGCATGTCGAAGACGAACGGCGTCGTCGGATTCACCGGGACGCTCTGCCCGTTCGAGATCATCAAGAGGTAGAAGAGCTGCAACGTATCATCCGTCGGCTGCATCACGATCCGCGACTGACCACCGATGTGCACTTCTCCGGTGACCGCCGGCTTCGCCGCGGCGGCCTTATCCGTCGCGACCAGCATCAGGCGTATGCCGCCCTTTGCAGGAAACGGAAATTCCTGCGATTCGAGATGCTCGCCGTCCACATCCGCCGCCGCCTTGACGGTCGTCCCCGGCAGGACGCCTTTGAATTCGGCGCGGCCGTCCTCGTCGGTCTTGACGGTCAGCGTTTTTCCGCCCGCGAGCAGCTGGACGTCGTGGCTGGTGATGTTGTTCGACAGCTGACCGCGAATCAGCCGAACCGATACCGTCGCATCGGGGAGGTCGTCGACCGGTCGCGGGATGCCCGACATCTGCTTGGGGTCGGGCATCTGGAACTGCGCGCTGACAGAAGCTCTCCACCACGGAGGACACCGAGGACACAGAGGAGCACAGAACCGAATCTCAGAACGCTCCGTGTCCTCCGTGTCCTTCGTGGTGGAGAGTGCTCGTGATCACAGCTTTTGCCCGCACGCCTTACAGAAACGCGCGTCGGGATCGTTGATCGTCGCGCACGCGGCGCACGCATGCTCGACCGGTGCGCGATTCAGGCGGTGCGGCTGCCGCGGTCGGCCGTGCGCGCCTCGAGCCGCTTCGCGACCTCGCTGCTCGATCTGCTCGCGGTAGCCGCCGCCGGCATCGAGCTGACGCATCAATCGCGACGCGCGCGCGCGAAGGCGACCCGACATTTCCTGAAAATCAGACTCGGAGACCTTCCCCATCGCGCGGTCGAATTCGAGCTCTTTGATGGACCGCAGCGCCAGCATCTTCTCGCGCTCGAGCGCCACGCGTGTGCGTTGTCCGATCATCGCCGTGCGGTCGTCCTGCGCCGAGACCAGCGGTCGCACCGCGCGCAGCGACGGCCAGGCCGACGATCGTCGTGGCCGCCATCATCATCCCGAGAAGGACGACTACGGTGAGGCCCTGGCCGCGGACCAGAAACGTCACCGCCGTCGCGCAGCCGAGGCCGGCGAGCACGAAGAATTGCCACGGCCGGAGCGTGTTCGTCGATCCGACGGCGACGGGTGTGGGTCCGGCTTCAGCCGGACCTGATCAGTCGAGATTGCGGAGCTCATCGTCCAGGCGGTCGTCCATCGCGGGATCGATCGCGTCGCGAGTCGGTCGGCGCTTCGTGCGGGTGCTTGCGACCACTTCACGGCGGCGAATCCGATCGCGACGGCGCCGGTCGCCGCGAGCGTCCACGGCAGCAGCCACACGAGGCGGTTGAAGCCTTTGTCGAGCGGCGCGCCGAGCATCTCCTCGTTGCCGTAGCTCGCGACGAAGCTCCTGGATGATCTGATCGTGCGTCTTGCCCTGATCGATCATCGCCGCGAGTTCGCCGCGCATCTTGTGCGAGACGGGGCATGGATCCTTGCGGCACTCGGCGATCGTCGTGTGGCCGCATGCGCCGCAGGTGCAGACGATCTCGTGCTGCATCGTGCGCTCGAACTCCGTTCGCGGGTAGAACGAGGTTTGCGTGTCGGCGCTCGCGCTCGGCATCCCCTTCTGCGCCGAGAGTGACGCGCCCGAGATCAACAAGCGCGATCAGCAGCGCGATGGTCGACGCCGGCGGCTTCAGCAGCGGGCACGCTGGCGAGCGCGAACGAGTACGCGCGCTCCGGCAGCAGCGCGATGCCGGTGCCGAGCGCCATCACGCCGAAGCCGAACCAGATCCAGTTCACGAGCGGATTGAGGTGAATCTCCAGGTTCGCCGACTGCGTCTTGATGCTCTGCGAGTCCACGGCGAGCACGAGGTAGAGATCCTCGGCGACCGTCCGGCGAATCGCGACCTCCGTCGTCGGCTTCGTTCTCGTGCTTCCGGAAGTACCACCGCGCCGGATACAGCGTGTCGATCTGCTTGCCGTTCTGGAAGACGCTGATGTACCCGGTGACCATCTGCTTCTGGCCGTCGTCGCTGACCTTGAGGCCGTCGTTGCGGACGGTGTAATGGCCGATCGTCGCCTCCTCGCCGGGCTTCAGCGACACCTGCGTGTCGCGCTTGAAGCCGTTGCCGGCGAAGCCGAGGAAGATCAGCACGATGCCGAGGTGGACGATGTAGCCGCCGTAGCGGCGCTTGTTGCGGCCGACGAGGCCGACGATCGCGGTCAGAAGATCGGTGCCGGTCGTCCGCCGCCGCACGTTGCCGCCGCGCACGAACTCCTGCACGATCGTGCCGGTCACGAACGCGCACAGCGCGAAGCACAAGCCCGACGACCAGACGCGGACGCCGAGCGCCGCGAGCGCGCCAGCCGTGACGACCGCCGAGAGCGTCGGCCAGAGGAACTGCGTCTTGAAGTTGTCGACCGTCGACTTGCGCCACGCGAGCAGCGGCCCGATGCCGGTCAGAAACAGCAGGATGAGCCCGATCGGCATCATCCACTTCGTTGAAGAACGGCGCGGCCGACCGTCAGGCGCTCGCCGGTGATCGCCTCGCTGAGCGTCGGGAACATCGTCGCGAACAGGACGAAGAACGCCGAGAACAGCAGGATCCAGTTGTTGGCGAGGAACGCCGCTTCGCGCGACATCCACGAGTCGAGCTCGTTGCGCGCACGCAGCAGCGGCAGCCGGTAGATGACGAGCCCGAAGCTGAAGACGACGATGACGACCATGAAGCCGGTGAACAGCCACGCCAGCACCGGGTCCTCGCCGAACGCGTGCATCGACTGCACGACGCCCGACCGCGTCATGAACGTGCCGAAGATCGTCAGGAAGAACGTGACGATGACGAGCGTGACGTTCCAGACGCGCAGCATGCTGCGCCGCTCCTGCACCATCACCGAGTGCAGGAACGCCGTCGCGGTGAACCACGGCAGCAGCCCGGCGTTCTCGACCGGATCCCAGCCCCAGTAGCCGCCCCACCCGAGCTCCTCGTACGCCCAGATCATGCCGAGCGTGAGGCCGAACGACAGGAACAACCAGCTGAACATCGTCCAGCGGCGCACCGCGCGCAGCCACGAGTCGTCGAGGTGTCCGGTGATGAGCGCCGCGATGCCGAACGCGAACGGAATCGTCATGCCGACGAAGCCCGTGTAGAGCGACGGCGGATGAATCGCCATGTAGGAGTTCTGCAGCAGCGGATTCAGCCCTTGGCCGTCGGCCGGAACGCTGGCGAGGGAGGTCGTGAACGGGTTCTTGTGCACGACCATCAGGTACAGGAAGAACATCTGCACCGTCGAGATCGTCGCGACGACGTACGGAATCAGCTCGCGGTGGCGCTCGCGGTTCACGTACACCGCGATCGATCCGAAGACCGACAGCAGGAACACCCAGAACATGATCGAGCCGTCGAGCCCGCCCCAGTACGAGGTGATCTTGTAGAAGAGCGGCTGCACGCTGTCCGAGTAGTGCGCGACGTACTTGATCGAGTAGTCGTCGGTGAGGAAGGCGTTGATCATGACGGCCGACGCGCACGTCATCAGCGCGGCGACGAGATAGAACGCGCCGATGCCGCTCTCGATCAGGCGGCGCGAGCGTCGGCGCGCCGCCGACCGACCGAGATGACGCCGCGTAGGCGCAGACGACGAACGCGGCGAGGAGAAGAAACGAGCCGAGGGATGCCATGCGGTCCTTACGATCCGGCCAGCGGCGCGGTCTTGCGCCTCGTACTTCGACGGACACTTCGCCATCACGCCGTTCGGCTCGACGTGGAATCCGTCGGGCGTCAGCTGGCCCTTCAGCACGACTTCGGCTTCGTCCTTGAACGTGTCGGGCACGATGCCCGTGTAGGTCGCGTCGACGACGCCGCCGGTCGGGCCGGTGCGCGCGGGATTGTTCTGGACCTTGAACTTGTACTCGAGCGTGTTCGGCTTCACGAAGAGCGAGCCCGGCACGACGTAGCCGTGCAGCTGCAGGCGCTTGCCTTCCCACGCCTGCGGGTTGCGGCACGACTTCGTCGACGTGCTTGAAGTACTCGGTGCCCTCGCGCAGCGTGGACCACATCAGGCCGGTGAACGCGAGCACGAGGACGAGCGCCGTGACGCCGATCTTGATATATCGATGTGTCATAAGGACTTCCGCTGAAGTTGGGCCGTACGTCAGAATAGCCCGTCTACCCGCCAGATGCAATCGTCGGCGAGCAGCTCATGCACGGCCGCGATCGGCAGCCCGACCACGTTCGAATACGAGCCGTCGATTCCGCGGATGAACCGCGACGCCAGGCCCTGAATGGCGTAGCCGCCCGCCTTGTCGCGCCCTTCGCCGCTCGCCACGTACCAGGCGATGTCTGCGTCGCGTCAGCGGTCGCGAACTCGACGCGCGTCGTTTCGACGCGGCCGAGCTCGTACGCGCCGCGCCGGAGGCTGACGCCGGTCAGCACGTCGTGCGTCGCGCCCGAGCAGCAGCCGCAGCATCCGCTCGGCATCGGCCGCGTCGTCGCGGCTTGCCGAGGATCTCGCCGTCGACGACGACGGCGGTGTCGGCGCCGAGCGACGATCGTCGCAGCGTCCGGCTGCTCGTAGCGTCCGGCTGCAGCCTGACGGCCTGATCGCCGCAGCGGACTTCTCCGCCGCCAGTCGGCGCACGTACATCGCCGGCGTCTCGCCGGGCCTGACGCGCTTCGTCGACGTCGGCGATGCGCGTGGCGAACTCGAAGCCGGCGCTGCGCAGGAGTTCGGCGCGCCGCGGCGACGCCGACGCGAGAATCAGTCTCACGGTTCAACCGCAGAGCCCGCTGAGCTCGCAGACGATCATCGACGGTCTGATCTCGCGATCTCAGCGAACTCGGCGGATCGATCCGCAATGATAAGATCGATCGCTTGGAGCCTCTTGCTCACGCGCATGCCGGGAGCGCTCGTCGACCTGCTGCGCGACGCGCCGCTGTCGCAGGGCAAGGTGGCCTTCGCGTGGCGCGCGGCCGTCGGGCCGGCGCTCGAGCGCGTCACGTCGGTCTGTCTCGAGAAGCGGCACGCTGCTCGTCGAGACCGACGAGCGTGCAGTGGTCGCGCGAAGTGCACCGCTCGACGCCAGTCATCCTGCGGCGCCTCGAATCGCTGCTCGGCGCGGACGCCGTCACGCGGATCGAAACGCGGCTGAAATAAGCACATGCGCGACACCGTCATCGTCAGCGCCGTCCGGACGCCGACCGGCAAGTTTCTCGGCGCGCTGAAAGACTTCACCGCGCCGCAGCTCGGCGCGCTCGTCGTCGCGCGAAGCCGTCCGCCGCGCCGGCATCGATCCCGCCATCGTCGACGAGTGCATCATGGGCAACGTCGTGCAGCGCGGGCGAGGGCCAGAACCCGGCGCGGCAGGCGGCGCTGAACGGCGGGCTGCCCGACCGCGTCGCCGCGCTGACGATCAACAAGGTGTGCGGCTCCGGGCTCAAGGCCGTGATGCTCGCCGACCAGGGCGATTCGCGTCGGCGACATCGACGTCGCGGTCGCCGGCGGCATGGAGTCGATGAGCAACTGCCCGTACCTGCTGCCGCGCGTGCGCGAAGGCCTGCGCATGGGCAACGGCCAGGTCGTCGACTCGATGATCAACGACGGCCTCTGGTGCGCGTTCGAGCAGTGCCACATGGGCAACGCCGGCGAGGTCGTCGCCGAGCACTACAAGGTCGGCCGCGACGCGCAGGACGACTACGCCGCGCGCAGCCATCGCAAGGCGGCGGACGCGACCGCCGCGGGCCTGTTCACGGACGAGATCCTGCCGGTCGAGATTCCGCAGAAGAAAGGCGCCGCCGCTCGTCGTCGACACGCGACGAAGCGATCCGCGCCGACACGACCGTCGAGGCGCTGTCGACGCTGAAGCCCGCGTTCAAGAAGGACGGCACGGTGACGGCCGGCAACGCGCCGGGCGTGAACGACGGCGCGTCGGCGCTCGTCGTGATGGCGGCCGAACGCGCGCAAGCGCTTCGGCCTCACGCCGCTGGCGCGCATCGTCGGACAGGCGACGAGCGGGCTCGCGCCGAAGTTCGTGCTGATGACGCCGGTCGAAGCCGTGCGCCGCGTCGCGCAGAAGGTCGGCTGGGAGCTGAAGGACGTCGATCTGTTCGAGCTGAACGAGGCGTTCGCGGTGCAGGCCGTCGCGGTGCTCGACGAGCTCGGCATCGATCGCGCGACGCGTGAACGTGCACGGCGGCGCCGTCGCGCTCGGCCACGCGATCGGCTCGAGCGGCAGCCGCGTGCTGACGACGCTGCTCTACGCGCTCCAGCACCGGAACCTGAAACGCGGCATCGCGACGCTCTGCCTCGGCGGCGGCAACGGCGTCGCGCTGGCGATCGAGAGAATCTAACCGCGGAGAACGCAGAGTTCTCGTCACGAAGGCACGAAGAACATTGTCCTTCGTGTCTTCGTGAACGAGTGGCCGGTAGAGACGTCGATGGATATCAAAGTCGTCGGCGTCGTCGGCGCCGGCACGATGGGCAACGGCATCGCCCAGGTGTTCGCGCAGGCCGGATTCGACGTGCGGCTCGTCGACGTCGCGCAGCCGATGCTCGATCGCGCGCGCGGCACGATCGAAAAGAGCCTCGCGAAGTTCGTCGAGAAGGGCAAGCTGCCGCGGCCGACCGCGACGCCGCGCTCGGCCGCCTGTCGACCGACGACATCGCTCGATCGTCTCGCCGACGCCGACTACGTCGTCGAAGCGATCGTCGAGAACGTCGACGCGAAGCGCGAGCTCTTCGCGAGCCTCGACGCGATCACCAAGCCGCGACGTCGATCCTCTCGTCGAACACGTCGTCGATCTCGATCACCGCGCTCGGCGCCGCGACGAAGCGGCCGGACAGAGTGCTCGGCATGCACTTCATGAATCCGGTGCCGCTGATGACGCTCGTCGAGCTGATTCGCGGCCAGGCGACGTCGGACGACGTCGATGACAGGTCGCGGCGGACCTGTGCGCGACGCTCGGCAAGACGGCGGTCGAGGCGGCCGACTACCCGGGCTTCATCGCGAACCGCATCCTGATGCCGATGATCAACGAGGCGATCTTCGCGGTGATGGAAGGCGTCGGCACGCCGGAGGCGATCGACACGGTGATGAAGCTCGGGATGAATCACCCGATGGGGCCGCTGACGCTCGCCGACTTCATCGGCCTCGACGTCTGCCTCGCCATCCTGAACGTGCTGCACGACGGCCTCGGCGATCCGAAGTACCGTCCCTGTCCCGCTACTCCGCCGGATGGTCGCGGCCGGACAGCTCGGGCGCAAGTCCGGGCGCGGTTTTTATTCGTACTAGCCACGAGCACCACGACGATCGGCAGCATGATCGGCGATCTCCTGCGCCAGCGTGCGCGCATTCGACAGCATCGACATCGGCGCGTGAACAGCATGGCGCATCGACGTCTGCCGAAAGATATCCGCGCCCGAAATGAACCACCGGTCGCTGAACGGCCAGAGCACCTCGATGCCGCGCGGCGGGCTCCAGTCGGTCGCCGAGCCAGTCGAGCAGCAGGTGCGACGCGTACGCGAGCGCGCAGACCGTCGCCGTCCTCCATCGCGTGACCTGCCCTGTCACGCGGCCGCGATAATGAACGTGAGCGCGACGGCAGTGAGGCTGTGGGTCGCGGTGCGATGGAAGTGCCGGTGCCAGACATCACCAGAAGATCGAGGTCCGGCGCCGCGGCCAGCGCGCCGCAGATGCGTCAGCCATGTGAAAAGCCGTCGGCGGGTCGGTGGGCGACGTTTGAGGGTCCGCGATGTCCGCGGCCAACGCGGTCGCGACGCCTCCGAGCACGTGGCCAATTGGGCTGGGCATCGAGCTGCCCATCATGGCAGATTCTGCGAACCTGCTGCGAGTTGAGGCGAAAGTCGCAGACGGTTCTTAAGTCGCTGACTATTTGGGCTTTCGGCCAAGACGATGCACGTTTTTGCGCTTTACTTTCGCCCGGCACGATTTTAGAATAGCCCAGCCTTCGAAAAGGAGACCACCCGATGCCGCTCAGTTGAACGCGACGAACGTCAGGATCGCGAGCGCCTCAAAGCGGTCGAACTCGCCGTCGGCCAGATCGAAAAGCAGTTCGGCAAAGGGCTCGATCATGCGCCTCGGCCAGAAAGGGCGCGATTCAGCCGATCGACGCGATCCCGACCGGCGCGATCAGCATCGACTACGCGCTCGGCGTCGGCGGCGTGCCGCGCGGCCGCGTCATCGAGATCTTCGGCCCGGAGTCGTCGGGCAAGACGACGCTCGCGCTGCAGGTGATTGCCGAGGCGCAGAAACTGGGCGGCATGGCGGCGTTCGTCGACGCGGAACACGCGCTCGACGCGGCCTACGCGCAGAAGCTCGGCGTCGACCTCGACAACCTGCTCGTCTCGCAGCCCGACAACGGCGAGCAGGCGCTCGAGATCGTCGAAGTCCTCATCCGCTCCAACGGCGTCGACGTCGTCGTCGTCGACTCGGTCGCCGCGCTCGTGCCGAAGGCGGAAATCGAAGGCGAGATGGGCGAAGCGCAGATGGGCCTGCAGGCGCGCCTCATGTCGCAGGCGCTTCGCAAGCTCACCGGCGCCGTGTCGAAGTCGAAGACGTGCCTCATCTTCATCAACCAGCTGCGCGAGAAGATCGGCGTCATGTTCGGCAATCCGGAAACGACGACCGGCGGCCGCGCGCTGAAGTTCTACTCGTCGGTCCGCATGGACATCCGCCGCATCGCCAGCATCAAGGACGGCGACGTCGTGGTCGGCGGCCGGACGCGCGTGAAGGTCGTGAAGAACAAGGTCGCGCCGCCGTTCCGCGAGGCGGAGTTCGACGTCATGTACGGCGAAGGCATCTCGCAAGACGGGCGACCTGCTCGATCTCGCCGTCGACAAGCGGATCATCGAGAAGAGCGGCGCGTGGTTCGCGTACGGCGGCGAGCGGCTCGGCCAGGGCCGCGAGAACGCGAAGCAGTTCCTCAAGGACAACCCGGACGTCTACAAGGCGATCGAGGAGCGCGTCCGCCGCGAGCTCGGCCTCACGCGCGAGGCGGCTGAACCAGTCGGGGTGTAGTCAGCACGTAGAACTGAGAACTCTGAACTTAGAACTTAGAACACTGAACCTGGAAGTTGTGGAAATGGGCCGGTTCGGAAGTTCTCATTTCCGAGTTCTCAGTTCTAAGTTCTCAGTTCTCAGTTCGCTGACAACTCTCCGCCCGCTTGATCCATCCAAGCGGGCATGCGCTACATCACTCTCGCCACGCTTATCGCGGCGCAAACGCTCGCGGGCCATGCCCAGCCGGCCGGAACAGTCGATGGCGCCTGGACAGCCGAGCTTCACTCAAACCGCGTCTACCTTCAGCTTCGCGCAACGCCGCCAGACGACCCGCGCAGCGACCGCGGCGATCGCGCGTGGGACGGCTGGAACATGGGCCAGACCATGCCGGTCGAAGACGTCGGAGGACTGCCGGCGAACGACGAGCATTTCACCGTTTCGAGCATCAAGCTGGACCTCCGTCGTGAGGCCGGGACGCTTGCACTCGACGGCGCGTTCCGCGATGGTCGCGGCGCCGGCCTGTTCACGTTCACCCCGCGTGCTGAATTCACCGGCGAGATGAAGGCGCTCGGCTTCTCGGACGACCTGCCGCTCTGGCGCCGGTTTCAGCTCGCGGTTCACGACGTGGGGCCAAAATACGTGCGGGCGCTCAAGGGAGAGGGGTACGACAAGCTCACGCTCGACCAGATTCAGCGGGCCAAAACGCACGGGGTGACTGTCGACTACGTCAAAGCGATGAAAGCGGAAGGCTACAAGGTCACCGACATCGAGGACATCGTGCGCACGCGCGATCACGGCGTCACGGCCGAGTACGTCCGCGGCATGCGCGGCGCCGGCTTCAAGGATCCGACGCTCACGGACCTCGTGCGCGCGAAGGATCACGGGGTCACGCCGGAATTTGCGAAGGAGCTGCGCGATCAGGGCATCAACCCGGCGACACTCGACGGCTTTGTGCACATGCGTGACCACGGCATCCGCGGTCCGTTCGTCGTCGAATTGAAAAAGGCTGGTTTCAACTCGCTCGATCCGGAAGAGATTGTGCGGGTGAAAGACCACGGCGTCAGTGCCGAGTACATCGCCGACATGAAAGGCATCGGGCTGAAGAATCTGACGCTCAGCGACATCGTCCGCCTGCGCGACCACGGCGTCACGCCCGGGTTCGTCAACCACGTGCGCGCGCAAGGCTACAAGGAAGACACGGTCGACGGCCTGATCCATTTGAAGGATCGCGGCACCTGGCGATGACCACACCGTAACGCGACGCGCGTCCGTTTCCGCACACACGATCCCACGGCCGGACGCGACGATTGCGCCGGCCGTTCCTAACCCGTTGACTTCCTGACACGTCTCTCGGCATGGTATTCGCCATGCGAGAGACGCGATGACATTCCTGCGCGACCTCCGGTTCGGCTTTCGCATCCTCACGCGCAACCGATCGTATTCGGTCGCGGCGCTGGCCGTCGTGGCGCTCGGCATCGGCGTCACGACTGCGGTTTTTTCCGTCGTCCGAGCCGTGCTGTTGAAGCCGCTCCCCTACCGCGAGCCGAACCGGGTCGTGCTGCTCCGTGCCGACGGGCCCGGTTTCGCACGACAGGCCCTCTTGACGAGCGCCGAGCGCGCAGCGCTTCGCGAACGGACGGACCTCTTCGAGTCGGTCGCCGTCATCAACGATTCGGAAGGCAATCTCACGTCGCCCGACGAAATGGAAGCCGTCCCGGCTGCGTCGGCCGGCGAGAACTTTCTCGCCACGCTCGGCGTGAAGCCGTTCGTCGGCCGCGCGGTGTCGCGTGTCGACTTTGGCGAGACGTGGGTCACTGGCATCGACATCAGCTATGAACTGTGGCAGCGCCACTGGCACGGCGATCCCAGCATCGTCGGCCGTCAGATCGAGGTGAACAACATTCCGATGACCGTCGTGGGCATCATGCCGCGAGGCTTCCGCCTCGATCTTGGTCCGGGCGTGAATCTCTCGACGCGCATCGACGTGTGGTACCCGCGAGGCGACGGCCGCGACAACGACGCGGCGCGTCAGGACGTCGTGATTGGCCGGCTCAAGGCTGGCGTGACGCTCGCCGCCGCGCAAGCGGCAGTTGACACGATGACGAAGGCGTTCGTCGCCGCGTCTCCACGCAGCTATCCCGCAGGCGCGGTTCGCCTGTCGCTGTCGACGCTCGATGAGGAAGTTGCCAGCGACGTCAGGCCTGCGCTCTTCGCGCTGTCCGGAGCTGTTGCGTTCGTGCTGCTCGTCGCCTGCGCGAACCTCATGAATCTGCTTCTCGCGCGTGCGTGCGCCCGCACACGCGAGCTCGCCGTCCGCACGGCGATCGGCGCGTCGCGTCGACGCCTTGTCGCACAGCTGGCAACCGAAAGCCTTGCGGTTGGTCTCATCGGCGCAGCACTTGGGCTGATCGTCGCGCAGTGGGGTGTCGAAGGGCTTCTGCGCCTCGCGCCCGTCACGCTGCCGCGGCGCGAGAGCATCGCCGTGGATTGGACCGTTGCGCTGTTTGCGGTCGGCACATCTTTGGTTTGCTCGCTGCTCTTCGGGCTCGTCCCCGCCTGGCAGGCGACCAGAAGCGATGTCGCCGGAATGATGAAGGAGGATCCGGCGGCCACACGGCATGCGAGCACAACGCGTGGGGTTCTCGTCGCGGCGCAGCTCGCGCTGTCGCTCGTGCTGCTCGTCGGCGCCGGCCTGATGATGCGCGCCTTCATCCAGATGCGATCGGTGCCACTCGGCTTCGATCCCTCGCGCGCCGTGACGATGAACGTGCACCTCCAGGTTCAACGCTTCAGCAGCGGCGATCTGGAGCAGTCGCGGCTGAAGCGGCTCGCCTTCTACCACGAGCTCGCGCGGTCCGCAAAGGACATTCCCGGCGTCGAGCAGGTGGGAATCGGGCTCTTTGTCCCCTTCAGCGGCGGTCCGCTACCGCTCCGGTATTCGACCGGGCCGGGCGATCTGCAGCATCCGGCGGCGAGCATCATTGCGCTCGCCGGCTTCCTTGAATCACTCCGCATTCCGTTGCGCTCGGGGCGCTACTTCACGGTCGATGATGACAACCGGCCCGTGGCGATCGTCGACGGGGATCTGGCTGACGAGATGTGGCCGCACCGGTCGGCGCTCGGACAGCGGCTCCTGCTCTCGTCCTCGATCACGAGCACATGGGCCGACGTAATCGGCGTCGTGCCTCACGTGCAGTTGGACGGGTTGCGCAGTCGTGGGCTGCCGGAAGTGTTCGTGAGCTATGCGATCCGGCAATACTCGGGTTTGAACATCGTCGTCCGCGGCCCGAATCCGATGGCGCTCGTGCCGGCGGTCGAGGCGGCCGTGCAGCGGCTCGGTCCGGGCCGGCCGGTGCACGACATCCGGTCGCTCGAGAGCTACGTGGAGGACGCGTCGGCCGACACACGCTTTGCACTGTTCGTGCTCGGCATCTTCGCGATCCTGGCCGTCGTGCTGACGGCGATCGGCGTGTACGGCGTCGTCGCCTACGCGACGGCGCGGCGCACGCGCGAGATCGCGGTGCGTTTGGCCCTTGGCGCGGATGCGCCGAACATCGTCGGGCTGGTGCTGCGCGACGGCGCCTGGTGGACGATGGCGGGCCTCGCGGCAGGAGCCATCGGAGCGCGCCTGATGACGCGGTACGTCCAGTCGCTGCTCTTCCAGGTGACGCCGAACGATCCGGCGACCGTGGTCAGCGTCGCTGCGCTGTTGTCGCTCATCGCCCTCATCGCGACGGTCCTGCCGGCCATTCGTGCGGTCCGGATCGATCCGATGCTGGCGCTGCGATCGGAGTAGCATTCGCCCTCATGGCGACCATTGGCCATCAGGTCCAACATGGCAGCGCTATGCACAGCGGAACCGCATGTTGTTTCTTGTTGTGCTCTGCATCGTGCTCTGGGCCCTCGGCATGATGACGACGTACACGCTCGGCGGGCTGCTGCACATTCTGCTGGTCATCGCCGTCGTCCTGCTTCTGGTGCACCTGATCCAGGGACGCCCGATCGGCGACTAGCGGCCCGAGCGCCGTCGCACGGCGAGGCATCGTCGTGGTGTGACACGCTGTTCGTTGCGCGAGGCTCTGTCGTAGCGCGAGGCTTCAGCCGAGCGATCCGGCCGTGATAATATCGGGGTTCCGCCTGAGCCCTGATTCCTCACGTGGCGAGGTAGCTCAGTTGGTAGAGCATACGACTGAAAATCGTAGTGTCGACAGTTCGATTCTGTCCCTCGCCACCACTAACCCTTTCACCTTCACAGAGTTTCGCGAGGCGCTCTCGGGGCGTCCGAAGGTCTCATGTTGCTGCTCACGTTTGCCCTCGCGCCTCAATCGAGGCCGAACTTCTCCGGGCTCTGGCGGCTGAATCTCGAAAAGAGCACGTTCCGCGGCCAGGCACCCAGGGAAATCCTCGTGAAGATTCAGCATCGTGATCCGACGCTGGTTCAGACGATGATCGTCGTCGCGCCCGATGGTGCAGAACGACTGCTGACTTTCACATACGATACGGCTGGTGGTGAATCAGCCAACGCCGTGGCCGCCGGAGAGGCTCAGAGCCGCGCTCGTTGGAGCGGCTCCGAACTCGTCATCGAATCGAAATTGAAAACCCCGAATCGAACATTCGATTTCAGGGACCACTGGTCGCTGTCTCACGACGGCGAAGTGCTCCGAATGGCGCACCTCGATGATGATCTTGCTGGGCAAGTCGCCATTCTCGAGAAAGCACCGACCCAGGCTGCCGCCAGGTTCGGGGCGTAATAGAGCCGAACCCGTGGCTCCGGCGTCAAAAGGTCGTCGGGAGGACACATGACTGTTCGTACGCGCGTCGCCTTTCTCATCCTGTGGGTCATCTCACTCGTGGCCGTCGGCGTGATTGGCACCGCTCAGACCCGGACGGGCCGCGAGCCGGCGGCCGTGCTGTCGGGCAACGACATCGGTTTCCGGCCTGAGGGCTGGCGCGGGAAGGCTCGCACGGGCACCTGGGTCGTGCGCATCAACGGCGAGTGGGTCGACGCGGTCGCGTCGATTGGCCCGCAGCCGGCGACGACGCGCTGATGCCGACACTTGCCGTGACGGCAACTGCCGCAGTCGCCGCGCCGGCGCACGTGGTATACGCGACGATCGCGAATTACCACACCGGCCATCCGCGCATCGTCCCGAAACAGTTCACCAACCTCGTCGTCGAGCAGGGCGGCATCGGCGCCGGGACCGTGATCCGCTTCCAGATGAACGTCCTCGGCACGACGACGCACTTGCGCGCCATTGTCAGCGAACCGGAGCCGGGACGCGTGCTCGTCGAGCGGAACGTCGAGGGCAACGAGGCGGTATCGAGGTTCGTCGTCGATCCGGACGCGGGCGGAAAAAGCTGCCAGGTGACCATCCACACCGAGATGCCCGTCCGTGCCGGACTGGCCGGAGCGATCGAGAAATTTATCCTGACCCGCGTGCTCACCTCGCTGTACAAGGAAGAATTGAAGCGGCTCGAAGTCGCCGCGCAGCAACCTGCCTAGAGATCGTCCGGCTGAAGCCGGACGCTACATCGTCTCCTCCGGCGGACGCTACCTGTCGGCGCGAATCCTGGGAAGCCTGAGAACCGGGTATACTCCGCCGCCATGTTCACTCAGACGCTGGTTCCGTTGGGCAGCTTGTGGCTGACGGTCTTCGTCGCCTTCGTTCCCCTCATCGTGCTGCTCGCGCTGCTCGCCGGCCTGCGAATGACGGCGTGGCTGGCTACGCTCATCGCCGGCGTGGTGACGACGGCGATCGCCGTCGGGATCTGGCACACGCCGCCGGCGCTCATCGGGCGCGCATATTTCTACGGCGGCCTTCAGGGCGTGTGGGCGGTCGACTGGATCACGTTCTGGGGCCTGATGATCTTCAACACGCTCGTCCTGACCGGCGACTTCGACAACTTCAAGCGCTGGCTGATTCACCACGCAACGAGCGACGTGCGCATCCAGACCTTGATGCTCGCGTGGGCATTCGGCGCGCTGCTCGAGGGGCTCGTCGGGTTCGGGTACCCGTGGGCCGTGATCGCGCCGATTCTCGTCGGCGTCGGCATCGCGGACCTTGACGCGATCCGTGTCGCGGCTCTCGCCAACAACGCGCCCGTGTCGTACGGCGCGCTCGGCGCGCCGCTCATCGCCCTTGCGGCGGTCACCGGGCTGCCGCTCCTCAGCGTTTCCGCGTCGGTCGGCCACATCGTCGCGGTCCTCGCGCTGCTTCCGCCGTGGGTGCTGCTGTTTCTGGTGAGCGGCGCCGTCGGCATGAGAGAAGCGTGGCCGCTCGCAATTGTGGGGTCGCTCTCGTACATCGCGGGCCAGTGGCCCGTTGCGGTGTTCCTTGGACCCTACCTCCCCGATATCACCGGCGCGTTGACGTCGTTCTGGGTCCTCTTCGCGTTTACGAAAGTGTGGCGGCCGAAAACGATTCGCGGCTTCGGCGGCGTGCCAATCGTGCAGAGCGCGGGCGCGCAGTCGACGGCTGACGTCGCGCCGATCGACGGCGCGGCTGCGTTCCGCGCGTGGATGCCGTACATCATCCTCGTGCTCGTCGTCGTCTCGTGGACCGGCCCGTGGTCGCACCTCCCGGACTACAGCGTGTTGAAATTATCCGTCCAGCGAATCAGCTCGATTACGCAACGGTCTGAAGCTTCGACGTTCAACTTGAATCCGCTCAGCCCGGGCACGGCTATTCTCGGGTCGTGGCTTGTCATCCTTGCGCTGCTCCGTCCCGGGTCCGGCATCGTCAAGCAGGTCTTCGCGCGCACGTGGCATCAGATGTGGGGCGCGCTGCTCGTCGGGTTCTTCATCTTCGGTCTCGCCTTCTCGTTCGTCTACAGCGGCATGGCGAACTCGATGGCGTACGGCTGCTCGAAGGTGGGGCTCGCGTTCATCGTGCTCGCGCCGATTCTCGGCTGGGTCGGCGTTGCGTTGTCGGGCAGCAACACGTCGACCAATGCGATGTTCGGTCCGGTTCAGGCCGTCACAGGACGGCTGCTCCACCTGCCGCCGCTGATGCTTCCGTCGTTCAACTCGGTTGGCGCGGAAGTCGGCAAGCCGATCGCGCCGCAGACCGCCAGCGTCGGCGTGTCGACCAGCCGTTTCGTGCGCAGTGAAGGCGACGTGATCCGCCACAACATGGCGTGGACGCTGGTGGTGCTCGCGTATCTCGTCCTGATTTCAGTTGCGTTTTACTTCTTTGCGCCCGGGCTGATGGACGATCTGATCGCTCGGCTGAAGCCTCGCGCTACCTACGACTCGCGCTCCATAGGACTCGCGGTACATAGGACTCGCGCTACATAGGAATGGTCGAAGACGACAACCCTGCCGGCGGCGTTCGCCTCGATGTGTGGCTCGACGTCGCGTGTCTTTTCAAGACGCGGTCGGAAGCGCAGAAGGCGTGTCGAGGCGGGAAAGTGGATGTGAACAGCCAGACGGCGAAGCCTAACCGCCTGCTCCGGCCCGGCGACGAAATTCAGATCGGCCGGCCGTTCGGGCGCAAACAGCGGGTCGTCGTTCGTGGGATCGCCGAGCGCCACGTCGCGAAGGCCGAAGCGCGGCTCCTGTATGAAGACCTGACGCCGCCGCCGACGCTCGAAGAAATCGAAACACGGCGGCTGGAACGCGCGTATCGCGCCGCTAGTGACGCCGCCGCGCGCGCCCGACAAACGTCAGCGGCGCGCGCTGCGGAAGCTGAAGGGACGCGAGTAGCTACTTCTTCTTTGCGGGTGTCGCGCTCGGTTTCGCGTCGACGCTGGTCGCGACCATCTTGTACTGGACCGTGACCTTGTCGCCCACCTTGGGCAGTGTCTTGACGTCGCCCTTGTCAAACGTCCAGGTTTCTTTCGCGCTCTTCTCCACGCTGAACGTCGTCGCGTCGGCGGTTTTCACGACGCCCGTGAACTGATACGTCTTGACTGCCGCCGACGCGCCCGCAAAGAACGCGGTAACCGCGAACGCGACTACACAAACGCAGAATCGCACCTGTCTCAGATGGCTCATGTGAGTGGCCTCCGGACAGGAGTTTACTCGCGATTACTCCGGCCGGTTGCCGATATCGGAACCGGTCGCGCCAGTGCCTTGCCGGTAGTTCCGGCTGCCGCCGGTTTCGGTGCCGGTGCCGCCGGTGACCCCTTCTGTGACGTCGCGCGATCCGGAGTGTTCGCTGCGATCGTGACGCGATCCGCCGCTCATCGATTCGTCGTCTTCACGATTGCGGTCGGGATTTTCTACTGAGCCGTTACCCGCTCCTGATGGGGTCGGGTTGATATCGCCGAGAATGCCGGTCTGAATACGGTCCTTGTCTTTGGCCATGACGCCTCCACAACAGTTCGACGCAAGCCAGATGCCAGCAGCAACTCAACTCAGTTCTAAGTTCTCAGTTCGAAGTCTTGCGCAGCAACCCGCGGCTGCCACGGATGCTGCGCGCGATGCGCGAGCTTCACCCACACTCGCAACACTTCGGCGACGCTCCACGCCTGCGCTATGCACCCGCGTGGCGCGAACGGCGGCTCGGCGTCGAAGATCTCGCTGATCGACCCGATGCACGCGTCGTCGAGTTGCGGCACGAAGCCTTCGAGCGCGCGCCTCGCACCGACCGGATCGTCCGGGTACACCTTGAGCCAGGCGTCGACGAACGGTCCCACGAGCCAGGCCCAGACCGTCCCCTGGTGATAGGCGGCATCGCGGGCGCGCAGATCGCCGAAGTACTTCGGCTTGAATTCCCGATCGCCTGGCGCGAGCGATCGAAGGCCGACGGGCGTAACCAGCCGATCACGAATCGTCCTCATCACGGCCGCCCAGCGGGTTTGCGCCAGGACTGGATGCGCCAACGAGATTGCAAGAACCTGGTTCGGTCGGCATTTGGCGTCCAGATTGCCGCCGCCGTCTACCGGCGACTCAGTATCCACGACGTCATAGAGATAGTTGCCGGCCTCGTACCAAAATCGCTGATTGAACGATCGGTAGACGGCTTCGGCTCTCGCCCGGTACTCCTCGCTCGCCGGGTCGTTCTGCTCTTCCGCCCAGCGCTCCATCAACTTCAGCGCGTTGTACCAAAGCGCGTTGATTTCCACCGCCTTGCCGCGCCGCGGCGTCACGACCCAGTCGTCCACCTTCGCATCCATCCACGTGAGCTGATAGCCGGGAGCGCCCTGCACGAGCAGACCGTCCGCTCGATCGACGTGGATGCCGAACTGCGTTCCGCGGACGTGCCAGTCGATGATGTTCTTGAGCGTCGGATACAGGAGCGACAGTGTGAGGCGATCGCCCGAGCACTCGACGTACCGCTCGATGGCGTGAAAGAACCAAAGCGTTGCGTCGGCGGTGTGATACAGCCCCTCTTTTTCTCCTTCAGGGAAAAGATTGGGAATGAGACCGTCGCGGACGTAGTGCGCGAACGTCCGGAGGATGTAACCGGCTTCGAGCTGACGTCCGGTAACGAGCGTCAGCCCTTCGAGGCTGATCATCGTGTCGCGGCCCCAGTCGGTGAACCAGTGATACCCGGCGATCACGGTCCGCACTTCGTCGCCATACGCGTGCGCACGCGTGGCCTCCTCGGTGCGGCCCGCAGGCGTGATGATGAACTGATCGGCGGCGAGCACGAGCTCAGCCGCGACACCCTCGCGCGCCGCCGGCTGCGCCTGTGCCAGCAGCCGCTGCCGTCGTCCGCGCTCGGCATCAAACGCACGTTCCGCGTCGAGCACGAGCATCGAGTCGAACGATTCGGTCGACGCAACGAGCGCCGCGCGGTGGCCGGCTTCGAGCTGCAGCCGGAAATAGCCGGGACTCCACAGATCGCCCCGTGCCTGATAGCCGCGGCTTTCTTCGACCGGGTACAACACGTTGTCGAGGTGCAGGCCTTTCAAGGTGAACGTCGCATCATGGCCGAGCGTCATCCGCAGCGGCGGCAACGGGCTATCCTTCAGGCAGATTTCGAATCGATCGCCAATCGATCGAAATTCGTAGGGCGAGCCGAGCGGCTCGCTGACCGGCGCCTCTTGAGGACGGAAATTCACCGATGGCCTGAGCGCCAGCTCGATCCGATCGGCGCCCGACACGAACTCGTACAAGACGATCACCGTGTTCTGCCTGTGCGGGAGAAACACGCGTTTCTCGAGCACGACGCCTTCAACGTCGTACCGCCACACCGGCAGACCGCTTTCGAGGCGAAACTCGACGAGGTAGCCGTTGCCATGCGCGTCGGCCGCGTAGGTCGAGCGCTCCCGGCCACCGATCTCGAAACGGCGTCCGTCGCTCGTGCGTACCTGTTCGGCGACGTGGCTCAACATCACCGTGCGGCCGAGCGGGCCGGGAAGCGCAGCGATCAAGAGGCCGTGGTAGCGGCGCGTCATCACGCCGGCGACGGTGCCGGAGGCGAAGCCGCCAAGCCCGTTCGTGACCAGCCACTCGCGCGTGACGAGCGCGTCGGGATCATCGCGATCCACGATCGGCCACGGAATGCGTCGAATCGGTTCCTTGATGGGCATCGCGTTGCTCTATGCAGTGCGCCGCCGGACGGGGCGCTTCGGCGGCTTTCGCGTCGATCCGGGCCCGAGCACAACGGCCGACTCGCCCGGGATGCGCCAGCACCCATTCGGCCAGAGCTCCGGCATCCCGCTGCCGCCATAGCGCGGATCCTCGGTGCTCCAGAGCACCGTCCAGTCGCGCTCCGGCGGAGGTGCGAGGAGCGGCTCGGCAATCGACGGGCGCGTCAGGTCGGCACCGAGATTCACGATCAGCACGCGGTCGTTCGCATGGTCGTCGGCGAACAGGCGCAGCATGAACGCCTGCGGCGAGAGCACGGCACCATCGAGATTGCGCTCCCGTGTCGTTTGGAACGCCGCATCGTCGCGTCTCAACCGCAGCAGATCCTCGTGAAGCCGGTACGCGTCGATGTGTCGTTCGCGCTCCGTGAAATCGAGCTTGCAGCGTTCGAATGTCGCCGGGCTTGCTGGATCATCGAGCGTCGCGCGCGCTTCGAAATCGGCGATGCTCGGAAACTGGGTGAGGAATTCGCCGCGGCCCTTTCGAATGGCGGACGAAAGCTCGGCATCGAAATCGGCGAAGTACAGGAACGGCGCCGACGATGAAAATTCCTGTCCCTGAAAGAGCATCGGCGTCGACGGCATCAGGAGCGTGACCGCCGTGATGGCGCGCCACCGCCCTGGGCTCGTCAGCTGGTGCCCGCGCAGGCCGCGCGCGGAATTCGCGACCTGATCGTGGTTCTGCAGGTACGCGACAAACTGCGCCGGCGACAGCCCGAATGCGGGAGTGCCGCGCGGCTGCCGTTGCCACGCGTAATGCTGGCCCTGATAGAGATATCCGTACTTTGCCGCCGATACGAACTCCTGCGGCTCTCCGTATGTGTCGTTGTAGTACGCCTCGCTGCGTCCGGTGATTGCTACCATCGCGCTGTGGTGGAAGTCGTCGTTCCACAGCGCATCGAGGCCGTAGCCTCCATCGGTAACCGGTCGGACCAGCCGCGTATCCTGCGGCTCGTTCTCCGCTACGAGCACGATCCCGCGCGACCCGGCAGCCTGCCGCGCCGTGCGGCCGATCGTCTGAATGATATGTTCGTCGGACTGATCGAATATCTGCTGGGTTGCGTCGAGCCTCAGACCGTCGAAATGAAATTCATCGATCCAATACGCCGCGTTCGTTTCGAACAGTTCGCGCACCGGCGCCGCATTGTCCCCATCGAAGTTTATGGCGTCGCCCCACTCGTTCTCGTACTTGTCGGTGAAATACGCCGGCGAGAACGCGCGCAGGTAGTTGCCAGACGGTCCAAGGTGGTTGTAGACGGCATCGAGGATGACGCCGACACCGAGCGCATGGGCACGGTCGACGAACTGACGCAGATCATCGGGCCGTCCGTATAAATGCGCCGGCGCGAACAGGTCCACGCCGTCGTACCCCCAACCGAACCGCCCGTTGAACTCGGCGATCGGCATCATTTCGACAAGCGTGATGCCGATCCGCGCGAGCTCCGCCAGTTCGCGGCTCGCCGCAGCCCACGTGCCCTCTGGAGTGAACGTGCCGACGTGCATTTCGTACACGACTTGACCGGCGATTTGTACACCCGCCCACGCCGAATCGGTCCAGGTGAACGCGGCAGGATCGACAACCTCGGAAGGACCGTGCGGACCATCCGGCTGAAATCGCGACGCCGGATCCGGGTACAGGCGATCGCCGTCAGTCAGTTGAAACTGGTAGCGAGTGCCGGGAGTAAGGGCGACGAGGCCCGAAAAATATCCCGCAGTTTCCGCAGCCAGTCGCGTCGACGCGCTGCCGCTGACCACGGTCACTTCGCGCGAGGCGGGAGCCCATACGCGGAGGTGCGTCTGACCGTTTCCGAGGTACTCCGCGCCGACAGGAAATCGCCGACGCGCGGCTGATGTCGGAGGGACGTCGGCCGACCGAACCGATGAGCCGGACATGGGTACTACTGCGGAGGTGCACGAACAGTGCCGAATTGAAGACGATTTGGTTCAGCTTGCGCCGGACACGGTGTCGAGCACGCCGCGAACTTTTCGCGCGAACGCGGCCGGCGTGAACGGCTTCTGCAGGAACTGCGACCCGGGCATCAACTCGCGATGCATCACGGCGTGATCGGTGTATCCCGAGATGAACAGCACTTTCATGTCGGGGCGGGAGAGCACGAGCCGCTCGGCGAGATCGCGGCCGCTCATGTGCGGCATCACCACGTCGGTCACCATCAATTGGATGGGATCGGCGTGGCGTTCCGCGACGCGCAGCGCGTCGAGGCCATGCCGCGCTTCGAGCACGACATACCCCTGCCTGCGCAATACTTCGCGCGCGAGGACGCGAACGGCGTCCTCGTCCTCGACGAGAAGAACCGTCTCCCAGCCTTGCTCTTTCGCGCGGTTCTCCTGGGCTTCGACGGCAGGCGGCTCGGTGCCCGCTTCGATCGGCGGCAGATAGACCTTGAAGGTCGTGCCGTGCCCCGGCTCGCTGTAGACCCAGATATAGCCGCCGTTCTGCTTCACGATCCCGTACACGGTCGCGAGGCCGAGGCCGACGCCTTTGCCCTGCTCTTTGGTCGTGAAGAACGGCTCGAATACGCGGGCGGAAGTGGCGGCGTCCATCCCGTGCCCGGTATCGCTGACGGCGAGCATCGCGTACCGGCCGGGCGCGATCGCAGCGTGTGTGGCCTCGTACGCGCTGTCGAGCTCGACGTTCGCCGTCTCGATGGTCAGGCGGCCGCCGAGCGGCATCGCGTCGCGTGAATTCACCGCGAGGTTGACGAGCACCTGCTCGAGCGACGCCGGGTCGACGCGCACGGTGGACAGATCCGGGCTCAAGGCGGTAACGAGCTCGACGTCCTCGCCGATGAGCCGCTGCAGCATCTTCTCAACCTGCGCGATGAGGACGTTCACGTCGACGGTCTGCGGCTGCAGCATCTGGCGGCGGCTGAACGCGAGCAGCTGGCGCGTCAGCGCGGCGGCGCGCTCGCCGGCGGTGCGTATCTCCTCCAGATCCCCGCGCATCGGATTGTCCTTCGGCACGTCGTCCAGCAGCAGGTTGCAGTATCCGAGAATCGCCGTGAGCAGGTTGTTGAAGTCGTGCGCGACGCCGCCTGCCAGGCGGCCGACGGCGTCCATCTTTTGCGATTGCCGCAGCTGATTTTCGAGCCGGCGCCGTTCAGTCATGTCGCGCGCGTTGATCACAATGGCGGCAACGGCCGGCTCCTCCAGCCGGTTGACGGCGGACGTCTCCATCGTGCGCCACTGTCCATCCTCGTGCTTGAACCGCACTTCGGCCGTGATCGTCGACCCCGGATGGCGGACCGCCTCGGCTATCCGGGTTTCCGCGAACTCGCGGTCGTCAGGATGCAGGAATTCGAACAGGGATCGGCTCATCATCGATGCCGGCGTCCAGCCAAGATGCCGCTGCGAGGATGCCGACACGTAGCGAACGATGCCATCCATGTCGATCATCAGCAGCGCGTCGGAGCTGTTCTCGACGAGCGCGCGGAACCGCTCTTCGCTGGCGCGCAGCGCCGCTTCCGCGACTCGGCGCTGGCGCCCCTGCGCGCCGATCGCGAGCGCGTGACGGATGGTCCGATCGAGTGTCTCGGCCGACAGCAGCGACTTGTTCAAGTAGTCGGCCGCCCCCGCTTTCATGGCTTCAACCGCGACCTCCTCGGCGCCGCGGCCGGTCAGGACGATCACCGGCGTGTCGACGCCGAGGGCGCGGACGTCCTTCAGGAGCGACGAGGCCATTGCCGCGATCCAGGTAGTAGTCGAAGAAGGCGACGTCGTAGACAGGCGCGCGGCGCAGCTTGGCCAAAGCGCCATCGTATGAAGACGCCGTGTCGATCGCGGCGTCGCTCCACGGTCCGCTCACGTGGATGAAATTCTTCACCATCTCCGCGTGCTCGGGGGCGTCGTCGACGACGAGGATTCGGATAGGATCGGCCATTCGCTCAGCGCCGGTGAAAGAGTCCGGCGATTTTACCGCCAAGCGAGTGCAGCAGTCCTTCCACAAGGCGCGACGCGCGCTGCTTCAGCGTACCGCGATGAATGGGGCACAACCCGGTCGGGATCGGGTCGCCCTTCTTGAAGTACTCCGTGTAGACCGGGCACCCTTCGACCGGGCGCAGGTACGACACGCTGCATAGCTCCTCTTGGCGAAGCCCGTCGGGCGTGGCGAACTCGTTGGCCGGCAGCGCCCGCGCGGTGCGTTTCATGAAGTCGGCCCAGATGGGCAACGCCGCGCGCGCACCGTACGCCTCGCGGCCGATGGGCGCGGGTTGATCGAAGCCCACCCAAACGCCGGCAACCACCGAGCTCGAGAAACCGACGAACCACGCGTCGTGGTAATTGTCAGTCGTCCCCGTCTTGCCGCCGATCGGGCCGCGCACGCCGAGGGCGCGCGCCGGTGTGCCGGTTCCCCGTTCCACGACGTCACGCAGCATCGTGACCATCTGAAACGCGGCCTGTTCGCTGATGATGCGCTCGCGCTGCACGGGCGCGTCGAGAACCTGACTGCCTGACGCGTCGAACACGCTCACGATCCCGCGCGGCCGGGCAACCTGCCCGCCGCCGGGAAACATCGTGTATGCGGTCGTGAGATCGAACGGCGTGACGAGGCCGGTGCCGAGCGCGAGCGATGCGACGTCGGGAAGGTTGCTGAGCCCCGCCTGCTCGGCAAGATGCAGCACCGCATGCGATCCGACCCGCTGCTGCAGGCTTGCGGCGGCGGCGTTGTTCGACTCGAACAGCGCCTCGCGCAGCGTGAGCGCGTCCGCTTCGACAAGATCGTCGGTCGAATGGCTGACGCTGCGTGGATGCCATTCTGGATCGCCGGGCGCAGACACGGCACTGAGCTTGTTGAGCACTGATACCGGCGAATAGCCGCGCTCGAGCGCCGCCGCGTATACAAACGGCTTGAACGACGATCCAGGTTGACGCTTGCTGCGCGTCGCGCGGTTGAACGTGCTCGCGAGGTAATTCGACGCCGCCGACGAGCGCGAGCAGATCGCCGGTCGACGGATCGATCGCGACCAGCGCGGCCTCGAGCCCTGGGCGGTGCAGCCGCTGCGATGCCCGATGCGACTGCCTTCTCGGCCGCATCCTGCACGGCGGGAATGAAGGAGGTGTGGACCTGCCAGTCCGGCGGATGGTCGCCGCCGAATTCGTTTCTGAACTGCTGGCGAAGATATTCCTTGGCCCACGCCGCCCGCGCATCGTAGGGCTGGCGATACGTGGAAATGGCCGGCCGTACGCGCCGAGCCGCCTCCTCTTGTGCGGCCGTGATGAACTTCTGCTCGCGCATCGCCGCAAGCACCAGATGACTGCGCTCGAGCGCACCGTCGTAGTTCGACCACGGCGAGAGCGTCGAGGGCGCGCGAATCAGTCCGGCGATCAACGCGGCTTCCGCCAGCGTCAGGTTCTTCGCCGGCTTCCGGAACAGATTCTCCGACATCGTCTCCACGCCGTAGACGCCGGCGCTCAGATAAATGCGGTTCAGGTACAGCTCGAGGATCTGCGATTTCGTGAGCTGCGCCTCGAGCAGCAGCGCGATGCCGGCCTCTTTCGCCTTGCGGCCGTACGTCCGTACGCTCGACAGGAACAGCGTGCGTGCGAGCTGCTGCGTGAGCGTGCTGCCGCCTTCCACGCCTTTGCGCGATCGAACGTCCCGAACAACCGCGCGGGCAAGGCCGATCGGATCGATGCCCGGATGGTAGTAGAAGCGGCGATCTTCGACCGCGACCACCGCGTGCTGCACGAGAGGCGAAATCTGCGAGAGCGGCACGTCGTGGCGCTGCTCGTCCAGCCGGAACCACGGCTGTCCGTCGGCGCCGTAAAAAACGGTATCGCCGATGCCGCGCGTCAGCCGATGCACCGCGACGGCGTACCGCGACAACCACCACGCGGACATGCCGGCGAAAAGGATGAGCGCGCCAACGAGCGTGACGGCGATCCAGTCCCAGCGACTTCGCGGCCGAAACAGCTTCAGGACTTGTCCTCTCTGTTCAGCAGCGCCTTTGCCGCCTTCTCGGAGGGTGTAGTGGAGGCGCGCCGTTCCTCACGCCGCGCGTAGAAAAATGCCATGCCGAAGATCACGACGATGAGACCGAGCGAGGCGGTTCGCGGAACCTCGAAACGCGTGTAGCCGGCGGTGAACAGATACTCGAGCAACAGCTTCACGCCGACCCACGCGATGATGATGAACGCGCCGTCGATGAGTGGCGGATACCGCTCGACAATGGTCAGAAGCTTTCCGATGACGAGCCGCATCATCACGATACCCAGTAAGCCGCCGCTTAGAATCACCCATATTTTGTTCGACATCGCCACGCCGACAAGAATCGAGTCGATGGCGAACACGATATCGGTCAGCTCGACTTTGACGACGGTTCCCCAGAACGCGGATAAACCGAGCCACGGCTTGGCCGCAGGCACCGCGCGGCGGTCGGCCGCATCGCCGCCGGAAAAAAAGTGCGCGTAGCTCAGATACAGAAGGTACGCCGCTCCTCCGAGCTTCACGAATCCGAGTTTGATCAAGTAGACGGCTAGCAGGGTCGCAAGGGTTCTGAAGCCGAAAGCGCCGACTATCCCGTAGCGCAGCGCCGCGCGCTGCTGCGGTTTCGGCAGCCCCAGAACGATTACCGCGAGGACCATCGCGTTGTCGGCGCTCAGCAGTCCTTCGAGCGCAATCAGCAGCGCGATCGTGAGGAAATCTGAAGGGGCGACGGGCACGTGCTGCAATCATCGCATCCTCGCCGCCGCAATCACCACTCCAAGGCTATTTCCCGCGATCGTGATGTTGACACGACACGTATCAAGTCCTACACTTGGATCGACGCAACTTGGCGTGATGGATCTTTACCTCATCAGCGTGGCCGCACGAATGCTCGGGATGCATCCTCAGACGCTGCGGAAGTACGAGCGGCTCGGCCTCGTGCAGCCCTCGCGGACGATCGGCAGCATGCGGCTGTATTCGCGCGAGGAGCTCGAACGGCTGCGCATGATCAAGAGGCTCGTCGACGACGGCGGCATCAATCTCGCTGGAGTGCAGCGGCTGCTCTCGATCGCGGAGGTCGTTCAGCGGATCCGCCCCCTGGTCACGCGCGACGAGGGCGGTTCGACGCGCGAAGCGAGGCGCCGGCTCTCGCAGGAGCTCGACGAACTGATGCGGATGCTCGGGGTGGATTGATCGAAAAGCGGGCGCATGGACTTCAAGGACTACTACTCGACGCTCGGCGTTGCCAAAACAGCGACCGAAAAAGAAATCAAACAGGCGTACCGGAAGCTGGCGCGCAAGCACCACCCCGACGTCAATCCGACGGACAAGTCCGCCGAGTCCAGGTTCAAAGAGCTGAACGAAGCGTACGAGGTCCTCGGGGATCCGGCGAAGCGCAAGAAGTACGACGAGCTCGGCGCGAACTGGCGCGCCTACGAGCAGGCCGGTGCGGGTGGTCCGGGAGGTCAGGGGTTCAATCCGGGCGCGGGCGGGTGGAACGTCAACTTCGGTCAGGGTGGATACGGCCAGCCGGGCGGCGGCGGCTTCCGGACGATGACCGAGGACGACATGCGCGAGATGTTCGGCGACGAACATCCGTTCTCCGACTTCTTCCAGACGTTTTTCGGCGGCAGCGCGAGCGTGCCAGGCGACGACCACGAACCGCGCGGCGGCCGTGGACGCAGCCGCGCGCGGACGGGACGCGATGTCGAACAGGAAATCGAGCTCGGGCTCGAGGACGCCTATCGCGGCACGATGCGCCGGCTGGCGATCACGCACGACGGGCACGCACGAACCGTCGACGTGCGGATTCCCGCCGGTGTCGGTGACGGATCGCGCGTCCGGATTCCCGGCGAGGGCGAGCAAGGCAGCGGCGGCGCGAAGTCAGGCGACCTGTTCCTTCGCGTGCGCCTGGCACCGCATCCCACGTTCGACCGTAAAGGCCGGGACCTCTACACGCGTGTGCCGGTGCCGCTGACGACCGCGGTCCTCGGCGGCGAAGCAGACGTGCCCACGCTCGCCGGAAAGCCGCTTCGGCTCAAGGTGCCGCCGACGACGCAGAACGGACAAGTATTTCGGCTGAAAGGCCACGGGATGCCGCCGACCGGCAAGTCGGGCGAACAGGGAGATCTTTATGCGACCGTCGAGGTGCAGCTGCCAAAGACGGTGACGCCGGAGCAGCGCACGCACTTCGAAGCGCTCCAGAAGTTGGAAGGCTGATCTCCCAAGCTCTCCACCACGGAGGACACGGGGGACAAGAGGTCAGAGGTTTGACGATTACTGACCACGAGAGAGTTAAGAAGCGTCTGCGGCCATGCCAGCGGCCGCGAGCGCGGAGCGCGTAGCGGGCGCGAAGGCATTAACAAGTGGGGGTGGGGCCCCACGAGCGAGTAAGAAATGAATATCAATAAGTACACCGAAAAAGCGCAGGAAGCGGTTCTGGCCGCCCAACAGCTTGCCGAACAGGCGAATAACGCGCAGGTCGAACCCGAACACCTGCTGGTCGCGCTCGTGGACCAGAAGGACGGGATCATTCCGGACCTGCTAAGGAAGATGAACGCGGACCCGACGTCGATTGCCGCGGCGGCGCGCCAGCTCCTTGCAAAAATCCCATCCGCGTACGGCGGCGCGCAGCCTGGGCTTTCTCCCAGGCTGAAGCTGGTCACCGATCTCGCGCAGGCGGAAGCGGATCGGCTGAAGGACGAATACGTCAGCACGGAGCATCTCTTCGTCGCGATCGCGTCGGAGACCGGCCGCTCCCCTGCTGCCCAGCTGCTGAACGAGCGCGGCATCACGCGCGACAAGGTCTTCGAGGCGCTTGCCGGCGTGCGCGGCTCGCAGCGCGTGACCACGCAGAACCCCGAGGGCACGTATCAGGCGCTCGAGCGCTACGGTCGCGATCTGACCGAGCTCGCCCGCAAAGGCAAGCTCGATCCGGTGATCGGCCGCGACGAGGAGATCCGCCGCGTGATCCAGGTGCTGTCGCGGCGCACGAAGAACAACCCGGTGCTCATCGGCGAGCCTGGCGTCGGCAAGACCGCGATCGTCGAAGGACTCGCCGGCCGCATCGTCCGCGGCGACGTCCCCGAAGGACTGAAGAACAAGCGAATCGTCGCGCTCGACATGGGCGCGCTCGTCGCCGGCGCGAAATATCGCGGCGAGTTCGAAGAGCGGCTGAAGGCGGTGCTCAAGGAAATCGTCGACGCTGCCGGTCAGGTGATTCTCTTCATCGACGAGCTCCACACGGTCGTCGGCGCCGGCGCCGCCGAAGGATCGATGGACGCGTCGAACATGCTGAAGCCGATGCTCGCGCGCGGTGAGCTGCACACGGTCGGCGCGACGACGCTCGACGAGTACCGGAAGTACATCGAAAAGGACGCGGCGCTCGAACGCCGCTTCCAGCCGGTCATGGTCGGCGAGCCGACGGTCGAGGACACGATCAGCATCCTGCGCGGCCTGCGCGAGCGCTACGAGATTCATCACGGCGTGAAGTTCAAGGACTCCGCGCTCGTCGCTGCGGCAGTGCTCTCGAATCGCTACATCACCGATCGGTTCCTGCCCGACAAGGCGATCGATCTCGTCGACGAGGCGGCGTCGAAGCTGCGCATGGAAATCGACTCGATGCCGGCCGAGCTCGACGAGCTCGAGCGCCGGATCATGCAGCTCGAAATCGAGCGCGAAGCGCTCCGCAAGGAAAAGGACAAGGCCTCGCAGGATCGGCTGGGCAAGCTCGAGAAGGAGCTCGCCGATCTCAAGGAAGAGCGCGCGCGGCTCGCGACGCATTGGCAGCAGGAGAAGGAAGCGATTCAGGCGTCGCGCAAATTGAAGGAAGAACAGGAGGCGCTTCGCGGCGAAATCGAGCGGGCGCAGCGCGCCGGCGACTACACGAAGGCGTCGGAGCTTCAGTACGGCCGAGTGCCGGAGCTCGAGAAGCGGATCAAGGATCAGGACGGGCGCCTCGTGGAGCTGCAGAAAACGCACCGGATGCTGAAAGAGGAAGTCGACGAGGAGGACATCGCGGAGGTCGTCGCGAAGTGGACGCACATCCCGGTCAGCCGCCTCATGGAAGGCGAAGTACAGAAGCTGATTCACATGGAGGATCGGCTGCATCAGCGGGTGATCGGCCAGGACGAGGCGATTAATGCCGTGGCAAACGCGATTCGCCGCGCCCGCGCCGGCCTGCAGGATCCGAACCGGCCGCTCGGCAGCTTCCTGTTTCTCGGTCCGACCGGCGTCGGCAAGACGGAGCTCGCGCGCGCGCTCGCCGAATTTCTGTTCGACGACGAGCAGGCGATGATTCGCATCGACATGTCGGAGTACCAGGAGAAGCACACCGTCTCGCGGATGATCGGCGCGCCGCCCGGGTACGTCGGCTACGAGGAAGCGGGCCAGCTCACCGAGCCCGTCCGGCGGCGCCCTTACGCCGTCGTGCTCTTCGACGAGGTCGAGAAGGCGCATCCGGAAGTGCTGAACGTGCTCTTGCAGCTGCTCGACGATGGCCGGCTGACGGACGGAAAAGGACGCACGGTCGATTTCAAGAACACCGTCGTGATCATGACGTCGAATGTCGGCAGCCAGTATCTGACGACTCGAGAGTCACCGACGCGAGCCGCCGTGCGGTGATGACGGCGCTTGCGCGACCACTTCCGTCCGGAGTTCCTGAACCGTATCGACGAGATCATCTTCTTCCACTCGCTCGATCGCGAGCACCTGAAGCGGATCATCGACATCCAGATCGCGGGGCTCGTGAAGCGGCTCGAAGAGCGCAAGATGCACGTGCAGCTGAGCGAGGCGCGCGAAGGAGCTGCTCGTCCGCGAAGGCTACGATCCGACCTACGGCGCTCGCCCGCTGAAGCGGACGATTCAGCGCCGCGTGCTCGACCCGCTGGCGCTGCGCGTGCTCGAGGGGGACTTCAGCGAAGGCGACACGATCGTCGTCGATGTGGCCGGCGACAAGCTGACGTTCGAGAAACGCGTGCCCGTTCGGGCATAAACTAGGATCGGATGCCGACTCAGAACCGCCAGGGCAAGCCGCGCTTCAACCCGCGCGCGGGCGATCGCCGCGGCCAGCGGCCGCTCGGCGGCCGCCCGGCGTCGTCGTTGTGGTACGGCCTGGCGTTTCTGCTGGTGCTCGCGCTGGCGCAGATGTACTACCTGACGCCGAACGGCCGAACCGCTGCCATACAGCGAATTCAAGAGCCTGGTGAAAGCCGGCGAGGTCACCGAGGTCACCATTTCCGATCAGGTGATTCGCGGCACGCTGAAGCAGGCAGACCGCCAAAGGCAACAAGCAGTTCACGACCAACCGCGTCGACGATCCGAAGCTCACCGAGGAGCTCGAGGCAAAGGGCGTCAAGTACACGGGCGAGCTCGCGAACCGCTGGCTGCCCGATCTTCTCGGCTGGGTCATCCCGCTGCTCTTCTTCGTCGGCATCTGGGGCTTCTTCTTCCGGCGCATGAGCGGCGCCGAAGGCGGCGTGATGTCGTTCGCGCGGAGCCGCGCAAAGATCTACGCCGACGACGAGGTGAAGGTGCGCTTCACGGACGTCGCGGGCGTCGACGAGGCCGAAGACGAGCTGAAGGAGATCGTCGAGTTCCTGAAGAACCCGAAGAAGTACACGAATCTCGGCGGACGCATTCCGAAAGGCGTGCTGCTCGTCGGGCCGCCGGGCACCGGCAAGACGCTGCTCGCGCGCGCGGTCGCCGGCGAAGCGCACGTGCCGTTCTTCAGCCTCAGCGGATCGGAGTTCGTCGAGATGTTCGTCGGCGTCGGCGCGGCGCGCATCCGCGATCTGTTTCAGCAGGCCGAAGCGAAGGCGCCGTGCATCGTGTTCATCGACGAGCTCGACGCGCTCGGCAAGGTGCGCGTGCAGAGCCCGCTCGGCAGCCACGAGGAGCGCGAGCAGACGCTCAATCAGCTGCTCGCCGAGATGGACGGCTTCGATTCGCGCAAGGGCGTCATCATCATGGGCGCGACGAACCGTCCCGAGGTGCTCGATCCGGCGCTGCTCCGCCCCGGCCGCTTCGATCGCCAGGTGCTCGTCGACAAGCCCGACGTGAAGGGCCGCGAGGAGATTCTCCGCATCCACACGAAGGGCGTGAAGATCGTCGACCGACGTCGATCTGAAGATCATCGCGGCGCGCACGGCCGGGCTTCGCCGGCGCCGATCTGGCGAATCTGGTGAACGAGGCGGCGCTGCTCGCCGCGCGCAACGACAAGACCGCCGTCGACATGAAGGATTTCGAGTCGGCGATCGACCGCCTGATCGCCGGCCTCGAGAAGAAGCGCGTGATGAGCACGAAGGAGCGCGAGATCGTCGCGTACCACGAGTCGGGCCACGCGATCGTCGCGACCGTGCTGCCCGAACCTCGATCCCGTGCACAAGATCTCGATCGTGCAGCGCGGCTTCGGCGCGCTCGGCTACACGATGCAGCTGCCGCTCGAGGATCGCTACCTGATGACGCGCGGCGATCTCGAAAGCCAGCTCGCGGTGCTGCTGGGCGGCCGGACGGCCGAGGAGATCGCGCTCGGCGAGATCTCGACCGGCGCGCAGAACGACCTGCAGCGCGCGACCGACATCGCGCGCGCGATGGTCACCGAGTTCGGCATGAGCGACTCGCTCGGCGCGATCAACTACGACGGCAACAAGCGCGCGAAGTTTCTCGACATCCCGATGCCGCAGGAGCGCGGGCTGTACGCCGACGAGACGGCGCAGAAGATCGACTCCGAGATCAAGCGGATCCTGACCGACGCGCACAACAAGGCGCGCGACGATCCTGTCGAGCCACCGCGAGAAGCTGGAGACGATCACGCGCCGGCTGCTCGACATCGAGGTGATGGAAGGCGAGGAGCTCCGTCAGCTGCTCGGCATCAACCCGCCGCCCGTCGCCGATCCGATTCCGCTGCCCGCAACCGATTAGCGCTCGGGCCGGCTCTCTTCGTCACCCTGAGCTTATGCTCCGCCCCGTCGGCGTCCTTGACGTAAACCGTGTTCTTCTCGAGCGCAAACGTCACCGGCTGACCGACGACCACTTCGACGGAACGCTTGTTCACGGACACCACGTCCTGCAGCTCGATGCGCAGATCGTCGGTTTCGATCACGTACGTTCGGACGTCGGCCATGGCGCGCATCGCCAGACCGCGTCCGCGCGGATCGAACGACGTGGAGCCCGGCCCGAAGTCCATCATCTGCCGCTTCGTGCCGACGTCGACCCATTTGCCTGTTTGCCATTTTCGATCGCCGGCGTGGCTGGGAACGGCGGCGACAGCAGCGAGCACGACGGCGACGATGAGCACTTTCCACATAGAGGCACCCTACCATAGCAGCGCGGCGATCGACAGCATCGCCACCTGCACCGCGACGACGAACGCGACGCAGGCTGGCCAACCGCCGCCGCTCCACAAGAACGCCGGCACGGCGCTGCCGACGCTGCCACCGACGTAGTAACAGGTCGCATAGAGCCCGATGGCGAGCCCTCTGCCTTCGGCCGCATTCACCGCCACGTGGCTGCTCGCGACCGCCTGCGTGATGAACACCGAGGTGCCAAAGAGCGCGAGCCCGGCGAGAATCATCGCCAGCGACGGCGCCAGCGTCAGCAGTCACTGACGCGATTCCGAGAACTGCCGCCGACCATGAACGCTGTCCGCAGTCCGTAGCGGTCGATCCACGCGCCGGCCACCGGCGTAACGACCGCGCCGAGCAGATACGTGACGAATATCCAGCCGAGCGCGGCCGTCGACAGCCCGAAGGGCGGCGCAGCGAGATGAAACGTCACGTAGGTGAACGTCGCGATCTGTGCGCACAGAATGCAGAAGCCGATCGCGTACGTCGCAACGAGCTGACGGTTCCGCACGTGCGTGGCGAACACGCGCGTCGCCGACGCGTGTACCGGCGTGCGCGCCCTCATGCTCCTGCGGGAGGCGCCACCAGATCACCGCGGCCGCGGCGAAATTCACCACGCTCAGGATCGCGAACGCCGCCTGCCAGGTCATCGCGTTCGTGAGGACTCCCATCAGCGCGCGGCCGACGAAGCCGCCGACCACCGTGCCGCCGACGTACGCCGCCGTTGCGCTGCCCGCCTTCGCGGCCGGCCACTCTTCGTGAATGTAGGCGATCGCAATCGAAAAGATCCCGGGCGAGACGAGCCCCTGCACGAAGCGCCAGAAGATCAACTGCGGCAGCGTGACCGCCGTGGACGCCAGCGCCGTGGCGATCGCCAGCGCGAATGCCGACGCGACGATCGTCCGCCTCAACCCGAATCGATCCGCGACGCGGCCGACAATCGGCGCTGCGATGGCGACGGCGAGCGTCGGGCGCGGTGACGGTCAGGCTGACGGCGAAGTTGGACGCGTGGAACGTGCGCGCCAGGAGCGGCAGCAGCGGCTGCGTCGCGTAGAGATCGAGGAACGCCGAGAAGCCGGCGACGATGACGGGGAACGCGCGCGGACGCGGCACTGCACTATTATGTCGGGCAAGGAGATCATCGATGACCTTGTCTCGCACGCTCGCGCCGGCTCCGTGCCTGGTCGCGCTCTTCTTTCTGATCGGTCCGTCAGCCGTCGGCTTCGAACAGCAGCCGACGCCGCCCGCGCCGACGAACAAGCCGCTCGTCGACGCCGACCACAAGCGCATGCAGCCAGAACAGGGCCTGCCTGAAACGAGCGTGAACGTGTTCGGCGACCAGTCGAAGCCGGGGATGTACATCATCCGCAACCGGTTCGCCCCAGGCCGAACGAGCCGGCCGCATTTCCACGATCAGGATCGCTACGTGACGGTGATCAAGGGCACGTGGTGGACCGGCGACGGCGACGTGTTCCAGCCGGACAAGATGGTGCCGATCAAGGCGGGCGGCTTCATGTTCCACCCGGCCGGCTTCCACCACTACGACGGCGCGAAGGACGAAGAGGTGATCGTCCAGATCATGGGCATGGGCCCGGTCAAGACGACGGGGACCGAAAAGAAATGAGAATCTGGTGATTGGCGATTGCGATTGATCGCGCTGGCATTTGTCCCTTCGCTTCCGGGCATCGGCCGGCTTCGGCCGCCTGGAAGCCGCTCCTCGAGTGCGTGCCGTCGCAGAACGGCTTGGTCGTCGAGCCGCCGCAGCGGCAGAGCGCAAACGGACGCTTCGCGATCTGATACGCGTTCCCGTTCCAGTCGACCAGCGTCACATCGTCGCCTTCGATCAGATACGGGCCGTTCTGCCTCACCTTGATATTCGCCATCGTCTACCCCATTTTCTGCATCGCCGCCAGGAAGTCGGCGTTGGATTTCGTCTTCGCCAGCTTGTCGAGCAGCAGTTCCATCGCCTCGACCGGCCGAGAGCGGATTGAGCACCTTGCGCAGCACCCAGATGCGGTTCAGGTCTTCGCGCGGCAGCAGCAGTTCTTCCTTGCGCGTGCCGCTCTTCTGAATGTCGATCGCCGGGAACACGCGCTTGTCCACCAGCTTGCGATCGAGGTGGATCTCCATGTTGCCGGTGCCCTTGAACTCCTCGAAGATGATGTCGTCCATGCGCGAGCCGGTGTCGACGAGCGCGGTCGCCATGATCGTGAGCGAGCCGCCCTCCTCGATGTTGCGCGCGGCGCCGAAGAAGCGCTTCGGCTTCTGCAGCGCGTTCGAGTCGAGGCCGCCCGACAGCACTTTGCCCGACGGCGGAATGACCGTGTTGTAGGCGCGCGCGAGCCGCGTGATCGAGTCGAGCAGGATCAGCACGTCCTTCTTGTGCTCGACGAGCCGCTTGGCTTTCTCGATCACCATCTCCGCCACCTGCACGTGGCGCTGCGCCGGCTCGTCGAAGGTCGACGAGATCACTTCGCCATCGACCGAGCGCTGCATGTCGGTGACTTCTTCGGGCCGCTCGTCGATGAGCAGCACGATCAGGTACACCTCGGGGTGATTTGCCGACACCGACTGCGCGATGCTCTGCAGCAGCATCGTCTTGCCGGTGCGCGGCGGCGCGACGATGAGGCCGCGCTGGCCCTTGCCGATCGGCGTCATCAAGTCCATGACGCGGCCCGAGAGGTTCTCGGGCGCCGTCTCGAGCTTCAGACGCTCCTGCGGATACAGCGGCGTGAGGTTCTCGAAAAAGAGCTTGTCGCGCGCCTGCTCGGGCGCTTCGAAGTTGACCGCTTCGACTTTGATGAGCGCGAAGTACCGCTCGCCTTCCTTCGGCGGACGGATCTGGCCCGACACGGTGTCGCCGGTCTGCAGATCGAACTTCCGGATCTGCGACGGCGAGACGTAGATGTCGTCGGGGCCCGGCAGGTAGTTGTAGTCGGGCGCGCGGAGGAAGCCGAAGCCGTCGGGCAGCACTTCGAGCACGCCTTCCGAGAAGATGAAGCCGCTCTGCTCTGTCTGCGCCTTCAGGATCTGGAAGATCAGCTCCTGCTTGCGCATGCCGGTCGCGCCGGCGACCGCCAGATCTTTCGCGATCTGCGTGAGCTTCTGAATGCTCATGTCTTTCAGATCGGTGATCCGCAGGCCGTCGCGGCGCGGCGGCGCCTGCTGCTGACGCGGCGGTGCTTGCGCAGCGGGCGCGCTGGCTTGAGCATCGGGTGTGGCGGCGGCCGCGGGAGTGTCGGGCGCCTGGGGCGGCGCTGGATCGGCGGTGACGTTTCCGGCAGGAACCCGGCCCGGCCCGTGTCCTTTGTGATGGCTTGGCATGGAGGCTCGCGAAAAAGGGATGGTTAGAAGGTCGTACGGGTTTTCGCCGATCGCGATGATACTGCACGCGACGATCGGCCGGATGTCGAGCGCTCGCGCGCGTGCGATCAATCGGTCGCTTTCGGCGCCCGGGTTCAGCCACACTTCGGGAATCTGCTTCTTCGCGACGTCCTCGATGACGCGCTCCCCCACATCCGGCGGCACATAGAACGACGCCATGTCGATCGCGCCCGGCACGTCGAGCACCGACGCGTATGTCTTCACGCCTTCGACTTCGGCCTCGTTCGGGTTGATCGGAATGGCCGTGTAGCCCTGCTGGCGATACGCGCGAAACGCGCGGTTACCGAACTTGCGGCGATTGCTCGAGGCGCCGATGACGGCGACCACTTTTCCCATTCTTCGAGTTTAACCGCGCGGTGCATGAAATTCTTCTGGATTAAACCGCGGAGTCGCAGGTTCGCAGACAAACGAATGCTCTATGGTTCGGCGAGCTCTGCGGCTCTGCGGTTGATTGACCGGTGCAGTCCGGGCGTGGGCCTGCACGAACTCGAGCAGCCGCGTGCTGCCCTCGCGGAGCGTCTCCATCGACGTCGCGTACGAGATCCTGATGAATCCCGGAGCGTCGAACGCCTCGCCGGGCGTGACCGCGACGCGCGCCTCGTCGAGCAGCGCCTGCGCGAAATCGTTCGACGTGCGGAAGCCGTCGAGCGACAGCAGTTCGCTGATGTCGATGAACATGTAGAACGCGCCGGCCGGCTTCCGGCACCGCAGCCGCGGATCGGCCATCAGCCACTCGAACAGGCTGTCGCGGCGGCGTCGGTATTCATCGAGCATCTCGCGGACCGGCGCCTGCGATGCCGGTGAGCGCCGTAATGGCCGCGTGTCTGCGTGATCGAGGACACGTTGGACGTCGAATGACTCTGAATCGCCGAACAGGCCGCGATCACCGCCGCCGGCGCGAGCGCCCAGCCGCAGCGCCATCCGGTCATCGAGTACGCCTTGGACGCCGACCCGCACAGCACCGTGAGATCGCGGCAGCGTTCATCGAGCACGCGCGGCACGTTGTGCGGAACGGCATCGTAAATCAGACGCTCGTAACACAGATCGACGACGACCCAGATGCCCTGGTGCGCGGCGGCGTCGCCGATCGGCGGCGAGCTCGGTTTCGGAGATGAGCGCGCCGGTCGGGTTGCACGGCGAGTTCAGAATGATGCCGCGCGTCCGCGGGGTGATCGCGGCGAGCATATCGCGCGCGTGGATCGCGAACCCATCCTCCGCGTGCGTGCGCACGAGCACGGGTGTCGCATCGGCGAGCTTCACCTGCTCGGTGAGGCTCGGCCAGTACGGCGCGTGCGTGATGACCTCGTCGCCCGGGTTGAAGAGCGACAGCGCGGCGTTGAACAGCGCCTGCTTTCCGCCGGCGGTGACGATGACTTCGGATTCCTTGTAGTCCACGCCGTAATCAGCGCGGTACCGATCGCAGATCGCGCGCTTCAATTCGCTGACGCCCGCGGCCGGCGTGTACTTCGTCAAGTTCTGGTCGAGCGCGGCGTGCCCGGCCGCCTTTACCGCGTTCGGCGTCGGGAAGTCCGGTTCGCCGGCACCGAAATCGATCACCTCCACGCCTTCGCGGCGCAGTCGATCGACGGTCGCCGTCACCTTCATCGTCGGCGAGGACGAAATGCGTGTCGTGCGAGTGGCAAGCGGCATCAGCCGACCTTCTCCCTCAAACGCGCCTCGACCATGTCCGGCACGAGGCCGTGCACGCGGCCGCCGAGCGCGAACACCTCTTTGATCAACCGCGAGCTGATGTACGTGTACTGCTCCGCCGGCGTCATGAAGATCGTTTGAATGCGGTCGTTCAGCCGCTGGTTCATGAGCGCCATCTGAAACTCGTACTCGAAGTCCGAGACGGCGCGCAGGCCGCGAACGATCACCTGAGCGTTCCGCCGGGCCACGTAGTCCACGAGCAGGCCGTCGAACGTATCCACTTCGACGTTCGAGCTGATCCTTGAACACGGCGCGGATGATATCGACCCGCTCTTCCATCGTGAAGAGCGGCGACTTTTCAGCGTTGACGAGAATCGCGACGACAATCCGATCGAAGAGGCGCGCGCCGCGCGAGATGATGTCGACGTGACCGTTCGTCAGCGGGTCGAAGGAGCCAGGATAAACGGCGAGAGTCGACATCAGTAGGCTTTACTTCCGCCTTTCCTTTTCCCTTCTGCTTTGTGCCTTTTCACTTGCCTGTGTACACCGTGAGCGCGCTGTCGCCGGAAGGGATCACCCGCGCACGGGCGAGAGACGGGGGCGTCCGGTGGAGTTCGCTTGCGTGCATGCTCGAGCACCACGATGCCCTCGCTCGCCAGAACGGCGGCCGCCCGTTCGAGGACACCAGCCACGCGCGTATCGTCGAGCGCGTACGGCGGATCCAGGAACACGATGTCGAACGTGCCGCTCTCGCGGCTGGAACTGATGCCATCGAACGCGTGTTCGACGCTGGCGCGGATAATAGCATAGCCCTCCGTGACGCCGCAGTGCGCCAGATTCCGCGCGATCAGCGCCTGCAGCGCGGCGATCGTCGTCGACGAAGGTTGTCCAGGCCGCGCCGCGGCTGAGCGCCTCGATGCCGACCGCGCCGGTGCCCGCATAGCCGTCGAAGACCCGCGCGCCGGCTATCCGTGGCGCCAGGACGTTGAAGATCGTTTCGCGTAGCTTGTCGGATGTCGGCCGCACGCCGTCCCATGTCGGCGCGGTAAGCCGCCGGCCTTTCAACGAGCCCGCGATAACGCGGAGCGCCCATCCTGCCCTACCCGACCTCGATCAGTTTGAACCGCGTTTCCCAGCTCTCGAGCAGCGCGGTGATCGTCGCCGGCGCGGGCTTCTCGGTTTCGAACCACTGCCCGGCTTCGCGCTGCGCGAGCTCCATGATCTCGCGGTCGCGAATGAGATCGATGAGGCGGAACGTCGGCACACCGGCCTGCCGCGTGCCGAAGAAATCGCCGGGACCGCGCAGCAGCAGATCGCGCTCGGCGATGACGAACCCGTCGGTCGTTTCGGTCATCGCCTTCAGCCGCTCGCGCGCCTCTTCGGAAATAGGCGATTGATACAGCAGCACGCAATACGACTGGTGCGAGCTGCGCCCGACGCGGCCGCGCAGCTGGTGCAGCTGCGACAGTCCGAAACGCTCGGCGTGCTCGACGACCATCACGGTCGCATTCGGCACGTCGACGCCAACTTCGACGACGGTCGTCGTGACGAGCATGTGCAGATCGCCGGCGACGAACGCCTTCATCACGCGGTCTTTCGCGTCGGCCTTCATGCGCCCGTGCAGCAGGCCGACGCGATACGCAGGAAACACTTCCTGCGCCAGGTGGTCGGCCATCTCGGTCGCCGCCTTGACGTCGATCTTCTCCGACTCTTCGACGAGCGGATAGATCACGTACGACCTGCCGTCCGGCGTCCATCTGTTCCCGCGCGAGCGACCACACATCGTCGCGCCGCGATTCGGGCTTTGCGATCGTTTTGATCGGCAGGCGGCCAGGCGGCACGTCGCGAATAACCGAGACGTCGAGATCGCCATACAGCGTCAGCGCCAGCGTGCGCGGAATGGGCGTGGCCGTCATCACCAGGACGTCCGGGTGCAGGCCCTTGGTTCTGAGCGTCGCGCGCTGCAGCACACCGAACCGGTGCTGCTCGTCGATGACGACGAGTCCGAGCTGGCGAAATGCGACGTCGCCCTGAACGAGCGCGTGCGTGCCCACGACGAGATGGATCGCGCCGGACGCCACCTCGGCGAGCTGCTCGCGCCGCGCCGCGGCCGTCGTGGCGCCCGTGAGCAGTGCGACGCGGAACCGCGAATCAGCGAGCAGGCGGGAGATGTTCAGAAAGTGCTGCTCCGCCAGTATCTCGGTCGGCGCCATGAAGGCGACCTGGAGGCCGTTCTCCATTTCGACAATCGCGGCGAGGAGCGCGACGATCGTCTTCCCCGCGCCGACATCGCCTTGCAGCAGCCGGTTCATCGGATGCGGCCGCTGCACGTCGTCGACGATTTCTTTCAGCGCCAGTTTTTGGCCGCTCGTCAGCCTGAACGGCAGGACGCGCCTTGCGGAGTCGCGGATGCGATCGTCCACATGGACCGGCACCGGCTTTTGCTCCGAGGCCGCAAAGCGGCGGCGCGCCAGTACGCCCATCTGAAAAAGAAAGGCTTCTTCGAAAATGAGCCGGCGCTGCGCCGGCGTGTCGAAGCGGTTGAGCGCGTCGAGGGGCGCGTCCTCAGGCGGAAAATGGGCCGCGAGTAGCGCGGCCCCTCGGCGCCGGAAATCCGTAGCGGACGCGAATGGATTCAGGCAGCTGATCGGGCAGGTCCTCGGGCAGCCGCTGCAACGCGTCGAACACGAGCCGGCGCTGAATTTTCGGTGTGATGGTGCCGGTCTTCTCGTGCACCGGCACGATACGCCCGGTGTGCACGGTTTCGCCGTCCTCGTCATCGAGAATCTCGTATTGCGGGTTCGTCAGCTGCAGGCCGCCGTGCCCCCGCATTTCAACCGCGCCGTACAACACGACGTGCTGCCCGCGTACGAACACGTCCCGGAGGAACGGCTGATTCAGCCACGAGATCCGAAGCGACCCGGTGCCGTCGTCGACCGCGGCCTCGAAGATCTTGAAACCGGGCCGGCGAGTGGTCCGGAGGCCGCAGCTCAAAACCCGCCCCGCGATCGAGGCATGCTGGCCTGGTTTCAGCGACGCAATCGTCTGCAGCCGGCTGCGGTCTTCGTAGCGAATGGGAAATCGGTAGAGAAGATCCTCGATCGTGAGGAGCCCTGCGCGCGCGAGATCGGCGGCGCGCCGTGGGCCGACGCCCTTGAGGTACTGCAACGGCGTGGCGAGCAGATCGGGTGTGGAGGGCATGCGCGCGGCAGGCCGCGAAGACCTGCGCTACTGAACGATTATCGCCTGACCTCGCTCGACTTGGATCTCGCGGATGCGCACAGGGAGGGCAAATGGATCATCGAGGCTGATGCCGCCCGGTTTCTCCGCCGTACGGGAGTAGTAGCTGACGATCTGCTGCAGAAGAAATTTCGGCAGCGGCACACCGCCCACCGTGGCCGTTTCGAATTCGAACCGGCCGATTCCATTGCTCGTCCTCAGCACGCCGGTCGCAGTCACGGGCAGCCGGCCCGTGAGATAGCTCGAGGGATCGAGCATGCTCGTTGGATTCTGCTGCTTGCGCACCGAGTCGAGATCGACGATCGCGCGACCGGAGACGCGGCCCGTGCCGAGAATCGTCACGCTCGGATTGACGACGCCGGCGGGAATGTCCGATGCGGCGTCGAATGTCAGGTACGCGTTCACTTCGTCTTCAGAGACCGCGGTTCGCTGCGGCTGCCTGGACGGCCGCGTTCCGGTCTGGACGATCGCGGCAATCTTCCGCTTCATGAGATCGGATTGCTGCTTCGTGACAGGCCCGTCGGCGCTGAACGCAGAACCCGCGATGAACGCCGTGAGGACGAGAAGCGTGGATGCTCGGGCCCTGGAGATCACCTCTCCATCTTACAGCTGCTTCTTCGGGCGGTTGGCCTGTCGCGCACGCGTGACAAGCTCGAGCTTGCGACGCTCCATGTTCTCCTCGAACACGCGAAATTTCGCTTGTTGAGCCGTATCGAGGACCTGATCGACCGCGTCGTGCGCCTTCTTCACTTCCGTGGCGCTTCGCGCCTCCACGTCGTCGAGCGCCTTGAGCTGATCCTTCAGTTGCGCTTCGTCGGGCGGCTGCGTTCCGTTGAGCATTTTTCGAAGGCTCTGAATCGCGCGCGTCCGCTCCTGAAGCGACCGCCGCCGGATTTCCTGCAGCGCCTTGAACCGCGCCAGGAACTGCGAGTACTGGTCGTCGGTGAGCTTCAGCTGATCCTGCGCCTGCATCAACGCGTACGCGTCGAACATGCGCTGGAGCTCGGCTGGGGTGATCGCGTCGGTCGCGTTCGGTTCACCGCGCTGGGGCCGCTCGGCAAGGAGCGGCGCGCTCAAGGCGGCGACAGCAATAATGGCCATGACAAAGTTCCTCAACGTTAATCTCCTGGCCGCCGCAGCGCGTCGTTCAACAGACGATGCAGCTCCTGGCGTTCGTCGGCCGAGAGGCCGCTGACGGCTTCGTCCACGCTTCCGGCGTGCGTGCTGATCTCGAGCTCGCTGGCTTCCTCGTACGTGAGCGTCGACGCGAGATCCGCAACCAGACGTCAGCGCGGGATCATCGTCGGACAACGCGTCCGGCTGCGCCGTCGACTCCGCCTGGTACGAGGCCGCGGGTGCGCGCGTTGGCGTTGACACGCGGGACGTCATGACAGCCGCCACAACAAACGCGGCAAGCGCGGCGAGACCGACAGGCCACATCCGCCAGGCGATCAGCCAACTCCGGCCGGTCGCGTGCGGCGTTCCTTCAGCCGAAATCGCATCGTGCACACGGGCGGAGAGAAGCGGCCAGAAGAGCGGCGATGGTTCGGGTACGTCGAGTTCCGCCGCAGCCGTCAGCGCGCGGCGCAGCTCTTCGACCTGCGCGCGGCAGCGCGCGCAGCTGCGCAAGTGCGGCGCATCGGATTCCGGGCGCGTTCGCTCGGCCAGGTCGATCAGTTCGTCAGAACCGAGGTGCATCGAGTTCCCCGAGGAGTTTCTTCAGATTGCCGAGCGCGTGAAAAAAGTTCGCCTTGACCGCGCCGACGGTGCTGCCGAGAATCTCGGCGATCTCCTGATGCGACAGATCGTGATACATCCGCAGGATGAGCGTCGCGCGCTGCTTGCGCGGCAGCTGACCAATCGCGCGCCGGACGCGCGCCGCCCGCTCGTCGCGCAACAGCAGCTCCGTCGCCGATTCCGCGCGGACGTCCACGAACTGCTGATCGTCGATCGACTCGGTGGCGGTTGCGAGCGGCGCCTTCGCCGCGATCCGGTTCAGGCAGACGTTCACGCCGATGCGGTACAGCCACGTCGCGACGGACGAATGGCCGCGGAAGCTTCGGAGCCCGCGGTACGCGCGTAAGAACACGTCCTGCGACAGATCGCTCGCGTCCTCGTGATTCGCCTACGAACCGGTAGCAGAGCTGATACACGGCGCGGCGATGGCGTTCGACGATGACGTCGAACGCGTCGGTGCGGCCGGCCAGACACGCGTCGACGAGCGCGCGCTCGTCGAGCGTTGCGAGCGCCGCGTCAGGCGGCGACGACACGCCCGGCTGCGTGCGGGCGTCGCGCGGCGCAATCGCGCCGCGCCGCCGCCGGTTGAAATGGCCCCGTAAACGTCCATGCGAGCGATGATGCCATCAGGTGAGCCTCGGCTGAAGCCACTTGGCCCTGAGCAGTTAGACCGCCGCCGGTTGCGAAAGTTACATGCGGCGGTGCACGGCGAGCAGCTGCTCCACTTCCTCGCGCCGTGGCATGCCGCCCCGGGCCCCGAGCGCCCGGCAATTGAGCGCCGCCGCCGCGTTCGCGTAGTCGAGCACATCTTCGATGTCGCCATCGGGCCGCATCAGACAACCCGCGGCGAACGCCGCCGCGAAACACGTCTCCCGCGCCCGTGCTGTCCACGCAGTCTACGGGGAATGCAGGCGTCCGCACCTCGCGTCCGTTACAGCGCGCGAGGCTGCCGTCGGCGCCGAGCGTGACGCAGACGACCGGGGTGCCGAACTCGTACGCCATCGCCTCGAGCGCCCGGCCGGGCTCGTCGTAGCCGGTCAGCTCGGTCGGGAACGCCTGTGCTGCGACGATCGCGTCGATCTGCTGCAGCAGATCCGCGATGCCCGGCCGCACTTTCTCGACGTCGATCACCGTCGGAATGCCAGCGGCCCGCGCGTATTTTGCGGCTTGCGATGCCGCCGCAGTTTCGTGACAGTCGACGATGAGCATGCGGCCCGACGTCACCGCCGCTTCCGGCACATCGGCGGCTCCCATCGTCAGACCAGGATGGCGATCCCAGAGCACGGTGCGATCGCCGGAACGCCCGTCGACGAGAATCACGGCGAACTGGTTCGTCGCGCCGGCGACGGTCCGCGCGGCGGTCGTGTCGACGCCTTCCTGCGCGAGGCTTTCGCGCGACAGCGCACCGAGGTCATCGTCGCCGAAGCTGCCGACGTAGCGGGACCGCCAACCGAGCCGCGCGACGCGGCGACCGCAGTGGCGATCTGGCCGCCCGGCAGCCGCGCAAACCGCTGCAGCCGCTGTTTGCTGTTGCTGGCCGGATATTCGGCCACGACGGCAAGCAGATCGACGCTGTTCAGCCCGAAGCCGACGACGTCGAACGCGCGTGTGCCGGCGTCGCGGAATTCGAAACGGAATACGCACTCTCAGCACCTTAACAGTATTGACCTTCGCCTTCCTTTTGCGTATAGTCCCGCGCATCAGGAGGGACGAATGCTTCCGCTCACGAAACGCCAGCGCGAGATTCTGGACTACCTGAACGAGTTCATCGCCCAGCACCGGTACGCGCCGAGTCTCGAGGAAATCGGTCGCCGCTTCGGCCTCTCTTCGCTCGCCACGGTGCACAAGCACCTGACGAACCTGCAGGAAAAGGGCTTCATCAAGCGCGCGTGGAACCGCAGCCGCTCGGTCGAGATGGTGCCGACGCGAACCGGCGGGCGCGCGGTCGAGCTGCCGCTCCTCGGCTTCGTCGCCGCCGGCCTGCCGATCGAGGCGGTCGCGTCGAACGAAACGATCGCCGTGCCCGGAGGATCTCGTCGGCAAGAAGGACACCTACGTCCTGCGCGTGCGCGGCGATTCGATGATCGACGAGCAGATCCGCGACGGCGATTTCGTCGTCGTCGAGGACCGCAAGAGCGCCGACAACGGCGAGATGGTCATCGCGCTGCTTCGCGGCTCGGACGTCACGCTGAAGAAGTTCTATCGCGATCCGGGCGGCAAGATCCGCCTGCAGCCCGCCAACGCCGCGATGCAGCCGATCTTCGCCGATCCCGACCAGGTGCAGATTCAGGGCGTCGTCGTCGGCGTGATGCGGAAGTACTGAACGTATCGATTACACTTGGGCATGGCCGACCAGCAGCAGCCTCCCAAGCAGATCAACTTCACGATCATTCCCGACGACGGCGACGACGACCGCAGCGGACGTACGCGAACTTCTGCTCGATTGCGCACACGCCGTTCGACTTCACGCTCACCTTCTGCGAGGTGATGCCGCTGTCGGACAAGGAGATCAAGGAAGCCGAGCACGAGCACGTCGTGCGCGCGCCGGTGCGCGCGAAGATCGTCGTGCCCGTCCAGTTCGTGCCGAATCTGATCGCGGCGCTCCAGGAGCACTGGCGCGTCTTCTCGGAGTCCTACAGCAACGTCGGCTGGAACAAGGGCTCCGGCACCGATTGCACTGGCAGATCTCGGCTGGCCTCGCGACACGCTCGAGTATCCGACGCCATGATCCATGAAGACGCCGCGCGACACCGCGCGGATCCTCGACGAGCTCGAACGTCAGCATCCCGACGCCGACACTGAGCTGCACTACTCGACGCCGTTCGAGCTGCTGGTCGCGACGATCCTCTCTGCGCAGTCGACCGACGCAGCGCGTCAACATCGTCACGCCGGCGCTGTTCAAGAAGTATCCCGACGCGCCAAGACGCTCGCGAAGGCAACGACGCGCCGAGCTCGAGCCGCTGATTCACTCGACCGGATTCTTTCGCGCGAAGTCGAAAGCGCTCATCGGCATGGCGCAGGCGCTCGTGCGCGATCACGGCGGCGAGGTGCCCGCGAGCATGGACGCGCTCGTCGAGCTGCCGGGCGTCGGCCGCAAGACGGCGAACGTCGTGCTCGGACACGCGCTCGGCGTGCCCGGGGCTGCCGGTCGATCGGCACGTGCTCCGCGTCGTCGAATCGAATCGGCATCGCCGAGTCCGACGATCCGGAAATCGTCGAGCAGCAGCTGTGCGCGGCGCATGCCGAAGGAACGCTGGACGCGGACGTCCGACACGCTGATTCTGCACGGACGCCGCATCTGCAAGCCGAAGCCGCTCTGCGATCAGTGCGCCGTGCGCGACGACTGCGACTACTATCACGCGGTTGTCGCGAAGGAACGCGGCCGCGCGCCGCGCGAAGAAGAAAGCGCCCCGTGGAACGCGCGGCATTCGACCGCCTCGTCGCTGACGCCGTCGCTTCGATTCCGAAGCAGTTCCGCGATGCGATGCACAACATCGCGATCGTCGTCGAGGACGAGCCGTCACGCAGAACTGCTCGACGAGATGGAAATCGAGCCGCCGGACACGCTGTTCGGCCTCTATCAGGGCATACCGCTCACCGAACGCCGCTGGGATTACGGCAACGCGCTGCCCGATCGCATCCTGCTTGTTCCAGGAGCCGCACGAGCGCGCGTCGCGCGATGAAGACGACCTCGTCGGCGCGATCGCCGAGACGCTCGATCCACGAGATCGGCCACTACTTCGGCTTGAGCGAAGAAGAGATCGAGGAGATCGAAGAGCGGTACTGGCGCGGGGGCGACGATGTCGCGTGACGCGGCGCGGCCGTCATCGCGCACGAAAGCGATTTGGACAGCACTTTCTCGAACCGGTATGGGTGGACAAGGTCGTCGCCGCGATCGATCCCAGGCCGGATGATCTTTTCCTCGAGATCGGCCCCGGCGCCGGTGCGCTGACCCGACCGCTCGCTGCGCGTGCGAAGGCGGTCGTCGCGTTCGAGATCGATCGCGATCTGGCTGGCGAGCTCACCACGTCGGCTCCGGACAACGTGCAGGTCGTCGTCGGCGATTTTCTTGCGGCGGACGACTATCGACTCCCGACGATTGACAGCGGCCCGCCGCCAACCACAGACGATCAGAGTCGACGGATCGCGTCCGCGTCGCCGGCAATCTGCCTTACAACGTGGCAGTCGCCAATCCTGTTCAAGCTGGTCGACATGCACGCAGGCGGCGTTCCGCTCACCGACGCGACGGTCATGCTGCAGCGCGAGGTCGCTGATCGGCTCCTCGCGGTGCCAGGCACCAAGGACTACGGAGTCCTGACGGTGCTGATTCGGCACAGCGCCAGCGTCCAGCGGTTGCTGAATCTGCCACCCGGCGCGTTCCGTCCGCCGCCGAAGGTGCAGTCCACGGTCGTGCGTCTCCAGTTTCATGCGCCCGACCCGCCGGTCCGCAACATCAATGTTTTCCGCGACTTGGTCCAGGCCGTTTTCACGCGACGCCGCAAGACTCTGGCGAATGCCCTCCTCGCCTTTCCGCCCGCCTCCGGTGCCAGGCACGTGCCTGGCACCGCGGGAATTGGTGCCAGGCACGTGCCTGGCACCGGAGGAACCGGAGGGGTTGCTTCCCGACTCCAGGCGCTTCGAGTCGCGGGAATCGACGGACGACGGCGGCCGGAGACGCTGACGGTCGAAGAATTCGCGCGCCTTGCGGACGCGTTCGCTTCCGCGCCGCACAGAACTTGAGCTGTGTTACCCTAAGTGGCGGCAGGGTGCGGCTTTAGCCGAACCTGACCGCTCGATTCGACCGTCGGCCAGCCCGCCCGATTATTTTCAGGCGCACCCAGCAGCCTGATAGAGCCGCGCAAAAGGCGCGGCTCCCTCGTCCGAACGGTTCCGCCAGGACCCTCGTTCGGCCCAGGGCGTTCTTTTTATTCTCGATGCTCGAAGTCGTCCCGCTCGGCGGTCTCGGTGAATTCGGAATGAACATGCTCGCCCTCACGTGGGGCGACACGACGATCGTCGTCGATGCCGGCGTCATGTTCCCCGATCCCGAGCTTCTTGGCGTTGACCGGATCATTCCGGATCTGACGTATCTGCAGCAGAAGGGCGGCGCCGCGGCTCTCGTGCTGACGCATGGGCACGAGGATCACATCGGCGGCGTCCCCCACGTGATGCCGTTCGTCCACGGACCGATCCTCGGCACGCCGCTCACGCTCGCGCTCGTCGAGCCAAAGCTCGAAGAACATGGACTGAAGGACGCCAGCCGCCTTCGAGCCGTGCGGCCGCGCGACCACGTCGCGATCGGCCCCTTCGATATCGAATTCATCCGTGTCACCCACTCGATGCCGGACTGCGTCGCGCTGGCCATTCGTACGCCCGCCGGTGTCGTCGTGCACACGGGCGACTTCAAGATCGACCAGACGCCGATTGACGGCGAGCACTTCGACGTGCACCGCTTCGCGCAGCTCGGATCGGAAGGCGTGCTGGCGCTATTCGCAGACAGCACGAACATCGATCGCCGCGGCTTCACCGGATCCGAGCTCGAGGTGGTCGAAGCGTTCGAGGAGATCTTCACGAGCGCCAACGGCCGCATTATCGTGGCCGCCTTCGCGTCGAGCATCTACCGGATGCAGATTCTGGTCGACCTCGCTGCGCAATTCGATCGAAAGGTCGCGTTCGTCGGCCGCGGCATGATTCAGAACTCGGAAGTTGCCCAGCGCCTCGGCTACCTGCGTATTCCGGCCGGCGTGCAGATCCGCGATTCGGAGATCGGCGGCTACCCGGCCCAGGACGTCTTGTGCCTGAGCACCGGGTCGCAAGGCGAGCCGATGTCGGCGCTGTCGCGGATTGCGATCGACGATCACCGCCACGTGAAGCTGTCGCCCGACGATACGGTCGTCCTGTCGGCGCGGTCGATTCCCGGCAACGAAAAGGCGATCGGCCGCGTGATGAATCACATCGCGCGCCGCGGCGCCAGCGTGATCTACGAGGGCATCAAGCACGTGCACGTGTCAGGACACGGCAGCGAAGAAGAATTGAAGCTGATGCTGTCGCTCGTGCGGCCGCGGTACTTCGTCCCGGTACACGGCGAATATCCGCCAGCTGTCACAGCACGCACGCATTGCCGCGCGCGTGTTCGCCGGCAAGCAGTCGAAAACCGACGTGTTGCTCGCCGAAAACGGCGACGTCATCATCTTCGACGACGCCGGCGCCCGGATCGCCGGCAAGGCGCCCGTCGGCCGCGTGCTCATCGACGGCACGCGAACCGGTGAGGTGGGCGACGAAGTGCTGCGAGACCGCCGTCATCTCGCCGAGGACGGACTGGTCGTTCCGGTCGTCGCCATCAACAAACAAACGGGGATGCTCGAAGGGCTTCCCGATATCATCACGCGAGGGTTCGTCATGGAAGACAGCGAGGTGCTGCTCGCCGACGGCGCGCGCGTGCTCGCGGACGTGATCGAGCAGTCGAGCCTCGAAGAGCGCACGGATCAGGGGCTCATCAAGGAAAAACTGCGCGTGGAGCTGCGGCGCTTTTTCCGCAAGCGTTCCGGCCGGCGTCCGTTCGTCCTGCCGGTCATCATGGAGATCTGACACGTGAGTGGATCGACCGTTTCGCGCCGCCTTACCGAGCTTGTCGGCGTGGCGCTGTTCGCCGCCGCGCTCATCTGGATCGTCGCGCTCGCCAGTTACGAGCCGGCCGACCCCGTCTGGTTCTTCAGCACGGGCCAGCATCTCGCGCCGGCGAATTTCGCCGGGCGCGTCGGCGCGTTTCTCGCCGAGCTGTCCTTTCAGCTCTTCGGCTACGCGTCGTACCTGATCCCCGCGATATTCGTCATCATCGGCTGGCACAACTTCTGGTGCCGCAAGCTGCATGCGGCCGGAACGAAAACCGCCGGCGCGCTGCTGCTGTTCGCCTGTGCGAGCGCCTTTCTGAGCCTGGTATTCGGCACCCTCGATGTCAGCGGTAAACCGTTTCGCGCCGGAGGCTACGCAGGCGAGTGGCTGGCCAAGGAGCTCGCCGAGTACCTGAACCGCACGGGATCGATCATCGTGATTCTCACGTTGATCTTCTTCGCGATCATCATGTCGACGCAGTTTTCGTTCGGACGCCTCTTTGCGGCGATCATCGACATTACGACCGACGGCGCCGCCCGCACGCTCGATTCGTTCCGGCGGTGGCGGGAAGAGCGGCGCCGTGAACAGCAGCGCCGCGACGTCATCGCGAAGCACACGAAGAAAGGCGCCGTACCGGACGTGAAGCCGCCGGTCGTCGCGAAGGTGTCGGAACCCGAGGCCGCCGCCCGCTCGGCAAAAGCCTCGCGCTACGGTGCGGGCACGGCCCGAGATGACGAAGAGGACGCGCCGGCGCGCGCCCCGATCTTCGGCAACGGCAAACCGGCGGCTCCGCCGAAACCGCCGAAGGTCACGATGCCGCCCTTGCCCCTCGCCGATCCGGAACCGACCGCGAAGGCACCGGCCGAACGCCGTCGCGGCGATTACCAATTGCCGCCGCTCGCGCTCCTCGACGCACCGAAGACCGAGCGCAAGATCGACGAGCGCGAGCTGATGGACGGTGCGCGCCTGCTCGAAGAGAAATGCCGCGAGTTCTCCGTCGAAGGCAGCGTGGTGCAGATTCACCCGGGCCCGGTCGTCACGACCTACGAGTTCAAGCCCGATGCAGGCGTGAAGTACTCGAAAATCACGGGGCTCGCCGACGATTTGTGTCTGGCCATGCAGGCCGAATCGGTGCTCATCGATCGTATTCCGGGCAAGTCGACCGTCGGCATCCAGATCCCGAATCGCAACCGCGAGCAGATATCTCTGCGCGAGCTCCTGGAATCCGATATTTATCGCCGGTCGACCTCGAAGCTGACGATCGCCCTCGGCAAGACGATCCACGGCGAACCGTACGTCGCCGATCTCGCCGCGATGCCGCACCTTCTCATTGCGGGTTCGACCGGCACGGGGAAATCAGTCGGCATCAACTCGATGCTGACGAGCGTGCTCTATCGCGCGACGCCGGACGATGTGCGGTTGATCATGATCGATCCGAAGCGCCTCGAGCTCGGCATGTACGACGAGATACCACACCTGATGACCCCGGTAGTCGTCGATCCGAAGCAGGCGGCGAACGCGCTGCGGTGGGCGGTCCGCGAGATGGAAGAGCGTTACAAGACGCTCGCGGCAGAGGGCGTCCGGAACATCGAGCAGTACAACCGCAACGTTCAGCAGGCGATCATCGAGAAGCGCCTGAACGATGCCGGCGAGCTGCCGAAGCCGCTTCCGTTCATCATCGTCCTCATCGACGAGCTCGCCGATCTCATGATGGTCGCGAGCAACGAGGTCGAACAGTCGATCGCGCGCCTTGCGCAGATGGCGCGCGCCGTCGGCATCCATCTGATTCTCGCGACGCAGCGGCCGTCAGTCGACGTCATTACCGGGCTGATCAAGGCGAACTTACCGGCGCGCATTTCGTTCCGCGTGTCGTCGAAGATCGATTCCCGTACGATTCTCGACGGCAACGGCGCGGAGCAGCTGCTGGGCAAAGGCGACATGCTCTTCCTTCCTCCCGCGTCGTCGCGGTTCATCCGGCTTCACGGCCCGTACATCTCGGAGCAGGAGACCGCGCGACTGGCGAGTTACCTCCGGAAGCAAGGCAAGCCCAGTTACGACGAGTCGATCACCGCGGACGACAAGACCGCCACCGGCGAAGGCGGAATCGAGCTCGAAAAAGACGATCTCTACGACGAGGCGGCGCGGATCATCGTGTCGAGCGGACAGGCGTCGATCTCCTACCTGCAGCGGCGGCTCCGCATCGGCTTCAGCCGTGCGGCGCGGCTGGTCGACATGATGGAGATGGAAGGCATCGTTTCGCCCGCCGCCGGTGGCAAGCCGCGCGAGGTCCTCGTCGACAAAGGGTATTTCGACGAAGTGGATGCGCAGCTGCGATGAGAGGCCGATCATGGTGAAACGCACTCTCACGTTCATCGTCGCGTCGCTCGTGATCGCTCATGTATCGGCGGCGGTACCGGCTGTACGTGCGATGTACGGCGACGCGCTCGCCAAAGAGCAGGCCGTGCGAAAGGCGCTGGCCGACCCGCACATGAGCGACGTGGTCCTCAAGGCGGTCCGCGAAGTGGTCGCGAGCTACGAGGCGGTCGTTCGCCACTACCCCGCCAGCTCGTACAGCGACGACGCGCTGTGGAATGCCGGGCGGCTGGAGCTCGACGCGTTTGCGCGCTTCGGGCAGCAGCCGGACAAGGACGCCGCGGCGCGTCTGTTCAGCCGACTGGCGGCCTGCGTATCCGAGCAGCAAACTGGTGAAGCAGATTCCGCGCGACATCGTCCACGGGGCGCGCACGGCGACAGCAACAGCGACGGTTCCCGCGCCAATGCCATCGCCCTCAGTGAGTGCCGAACCGAAAGAGCGCTCTACCCCGGCGATAAGCAGCCGGCGGGCGCCGATCGCGACCATCAAGGATGTCCGTCGCGCGGTGATGGCGAGACACGGTGCGCATCACGATCGAGCTCGATACGGAAGTGCCGTTCCACGACGAGCGGATCAGCGATCCCGATCGGCTCTTCCTCGACCTGCCGTCGACGCGTCCGGCGCGGTCGCTGCTGGATCGAACGGTGCGCTTCGACGGCGACGCCGACATCGTGCGTCAGGTGCGCATCGGGCGCCATCCGAACAACACGACGCGAGTGGTTCTGGATGCGAGCGGCGTTTCGAGCTACAGCGTGTATCCGCTGTATGACCCGTATCGTCTCGTGATCGATTGCACCCGCGTGCGTTCGGCGGCTACTCTACCGCCGGCTCCTCTGCCGACTACATCGCTGCTCGCCCTCCACGCGCCGGCCCCTCGTCGCCAGCATCAGACGCGCGCCGACATCGTCGCCTCGGGCCGCCGTGTCGATCGCCGAAGCGCGCGTCGAGATGATGCCGCCTGCATCGTTAAGCAGCCTGGCTGCGACGATGACGCGCCTTCCGAAGAAAGGCGAACCCGACAGTGGCACCGAGCACGGTGACCCCGCCTGCGCTCCCGCTGACCGGCGTATCGATCGCGCGGCAGCTCGGACTCGGAGTGTCGCGGATTGTGATCGATCCCGGCCACGGCGGCCACGACCCCGGCGCGAAAGGTAAAGGCGTGACCGAGGCCGAGCTCGTGCTCGACGTGGCGCTGCGGCTCGAAAAGCTGCTGACGGCAGTGCCGGGCGTCGAGGTGATCCTCACGCGCCGCGAGGACGAGTTCATTCCGCTGCAGGAGCGGACGGCGATGGCGAATCGTGAAGGCGCCGATCTGTTCCTCTCGATCCACGCCAACGCGAGCCCGAACGCGCAGGCTCGCGGGATCGAGACGTATTTCCTGAACTTCGCAAACAATCTGAGCGCAGCGGCGGTGGCCGCACGCGAAAATGCGGCGTCGGGCCAGGCCATGGCGGCGCTGCCCGATTTCGTGAAGGCGATCGCGCTGAACAACAAGATCGACGAGTCGAAGGATTTCGCGACGCAAGTGCAGCACACGATGATCGACAAGCTGCGCGGCACGAACAGGACGATCCGCGATCTCGGCGTGAAGCAGGCGCCGTTCGTCGTGCTGATCGGCGCGGCGATGCCGAGCGTCCTCGCGGAGATATCGTTCGTCACGAACCTGCAGGAAGCGCGGCTCCTGAAGAGCAGCGCCTATCGCCAGAAGATTGCCGACGCGCTGTTCAGCGCGGTCCAGAAGTATCAGACGTCGCTGAAGCGGGTGCAGGCCGTCGCGTATCAATGATCGGGCTGGTCAGATCAGGTGGGTCAGGTCGGTCAGGTGGGCGCATTAAACAGAGCGCGACCGGACCCAAAACAGCACGACGCCGAATATCACTGCCGCGACAAGCGCCGCGAGAACGATCACTCCGGTGAGTCCGAGCGCGTCGAGGAAGACGTGCGCTAATCCTGTCGGATCTCTCTTCGGCTCGATCAACCTGACGATGACGGGCGACGACTGGATCACGCAAGCTTCTGAAACGCGAGTTCGGCGAGCGTGCGTACGGCGACGCCGCTCGGTCCCTTGGCGAGATACGGTTTCGGCTCTTCCAGCCACGCGGTTCCGGCGATGTCCATGTGCACCCACGGCAGCCCGCCGGTGAACTCCTTCAGAAACATCGCGGCCGTGATCGATCCGGCCGGGCGGCCGCCGGTGTTCATCAGATCCGCGATGTCGCTCTTGAGCTGATCGCGGTACTCGTCGAAGAGCGGCAGCGGCCACGAACGATCGCCGGCCCGATCGGCGACCTGGTGCACCTGCTCGACGAAGGACATCGGCGATCCGAACAGTCCGGTCGTGATCTTGCCGAGCGCGACGACGCAGGCGCCGGTGAGCGTCGCCACGTCGACGAGGTGCGTCGCGCCAAGCTGCCGCGCGTACCACAGCGCGTCGCCCAGAATCAGCCGGCCTTCGGCGTCGGTGTTGATCACCTCGACCGTCTTGCCTTCCGCGCTTTCGAGGATGTCGCCCGGCTTGATCGCCCGTCCGCCCGGCATGTTCTCAGTCGTCGGCACGATGCCGATCACGCGAATCGGCGCCTTGAGCAGCGCAATCGCCCGCATCGCGCAGACGACCGCCGCGCCGCCGGCCATGTCGTCCTTCATCCGCTCCATGCCGTCGGCCGGTTTGATCGAGATGCCGCCAGTGTCGAACGTGACGCCTTTGCCGACCAGTCCGAGCACCGGACCCGACGTGACGCCTGGCGGTTCGTGGCGAAAGACGATCAGCCGCGGCGGCTCGCTGCTGCCGCGCGCGACGCCGAGGAGGAGCCCCATGTGCAGTGCGGCGATCTGCTGCTCGTCGAGCACGTCGACGTGGACGCCGGCTTCGCGCGCGATCTGCGCGGCGCGCGCGGCGAATTCGCGCGGTGTCAGCGTGTTTCCCGGCTCGTTCGCCAGGCCGCGCGCCAGATTGCTCGACTCGCCGAGAATGCGTCCGCGCGCCACGGCCGCGTCGATGCCGTCGACGGCGCCGGTGGACACGATCGTCCACGTCGGAGCCGCGCCCGGAGGCGTGTCGCCGGTCTTATACGTGCCGACGTTGAACTCGGCGAGCGTGAGCCCTTCGGCGGTCGCCTGCGCGAGGTGCCGCGCGTCCAGCCTGGCGGGACCGTCGGGGCGCGCGAGGAATGCGACGCGCGCGATGCGCCGCTGTTTCGCAGCGAGGCCGGCGGCCGTGGCCAGTTTACGCGCGAGATCGATCGTGAAATCGTTTGCGCGCCCCGCGCCGATGAGCGCGACGCGCCGCGCCTTCCACTCGCGGCCAGCGGTCGGCGTGATGAACAGGTCGTAGGGGTGCGCACCGAATTCCTTCGATTCAATCGCGCGCGCCACCTCTCCGCCCGTCGCGTCGTCGAGCCCGGGAATGGACGAGGCGCGATCGTCTTCGAACCAGGGCGTGATGAACAGATCGGCGTCCACCGTCGGCAGCGGGCCGCTGACGCACGCGATGGAGGCGGAGGCAGTCGCTTGGCGCATCTGCGTATTATCACTGATGCGCCTTGTCGCCGGCGACGGGTCTACGTACAATAAGTGCAGCTTCCCCGCGAATACGAAGGGCATTTGCAATGCACATCCTGCGACGTTTGGTGTGGGCCGGCGCGGCGTCTGCTCTCGTCACCTCCGTGGCCCTGGCGGCGGGACCGCAGAAGGAAGACAAGGACGCACACGATCAGGACAACAAGCGACCGAAGATCGCGCTCAAGGCAACGCCAATCGTCAGCATCGCGCCGTCGCGCGTCGTGCTCACGGCCGAGCTCGTCGGCGGCGCGAACGATTACGAGGACTACTACTGCCCCACCGTTGAATGGGACTGGGGCGATGGGACGCACTCGGAGTCCACAACAGACTGCGAGCCGTACCAGCCCGGCAAGACGGAGATCAAGCGGCGGTTCACGGTCGAGCACGTGTTTCGCGCCGGCAACTACCGCGTGATGTTCCGGATGAAGCGGCGCGACAGGTCCATCGCGGCCGCGACCGCCAATATTCAGGTCCGCCCGGGGATCCGCGACATCGGCCAGTAGCGTCTCCGCTTCCGAACGGAGCCGTCCCAGAAGCGGACATCGGACCGCTGCCATAACCCGTTGCCGCGTGTTTTGTGCGGCAAATCGATCGTTCCGGTTGACCGCGCGTGGCACGGGATTGGCCTTTACGCGGCCGTGCGATCAGTGAGAGGAGCGGTTCTCGTTTTCCTGGTGATGTTCACGGCGCTCGTCGCCGTCGGTCTCGCCGCACCAGCCGACGGGCCGTTCTCGATCTCCGTTCGGCCGATCTTTCTGCGCATCGATCCCTCGTCAACAGGCCAGCCGCGTCCTCGCGCGCTCGGCCTGGACGTGGACGTGAAGTGCGGATCGATGCACGTACACGTAGGATGGCCTGGATTTGTTTTAGCCGAGATATCAACCCTTCCGCTTGATCAACGGCTCTAACCGATCAGCATGGACAAGCTTCTTCAAGACCTGCGATACGCCATACGTTCGTCCCTACGGACGCCCGGCTTCACCATCGTGGCCGTTCTCGCACTGGCGCTCGGCATCGGCGCGAACTCCGCGATTTTCACCATCGTCCACGCGGTCCTGCTCGAGCGGCTCCCCTATCACGATCCCGATCGGATCGTCGCGGTGTGGGAGACCAATGCGCGGCGGCCTGGCCACTCGAACACCGTCGGCCCCGCCAACTTCATCCGATGGGGCGAGCGCGCCACGATCTTCGAAGATCTCGCCGCGTTCGCGGAAACGCGAATCAACCTGACCGACGCAGGCGATCCGGTGGAGCTCGTCGCGCAGCTCGTCACGGCGCCGTATTTTGCCGTTCTCGGCGTACCGCCGACGATCGGCCGCGTCTTCACTTCCGCCGAAAGCGCCGACCCGAAATCGTCGGCCGTGATTCTGAGCGACGAGGTGTGGCAACGCCGGTTCGGCGGCGACCCGGCGATCGTCGGTCGTACCATCCGGCTGAACACGCTGCCCAAGACCGTCGTCGGCGTGATGCCGCCCGGCGTTCAGGCTGTTCTTCAAAGCCGGTTCGCTCGTTGGCAAGCCGGTCGACGTGTGGCTGCCGTACGTGCTGCCAGCCGAAGCGCGTGAACCGCGCGGGCGCTATCTCTCCGTCGTCGCGCGGCTCAAGCCGGGCGTCTCGATTGAGACCGCACAGGCGCAGATGAGCGCTCTCGCTGCGAGCGTTGCTACCGAGTTGCCGGCGTTTGATACGGGATGGGGCGCGAGAGTCGTGCCTCTGCGCAACGAGCTCTCGGGCGAAGTGCGGCCGGCGCTGCTCGTGCTGTCCGGCGCGGTGGCGTTCGTGCTGCTCATCGCGTGCGCGAACGTTGCGAACCTGCTGCTCGCGCGCGGCGCCGCTCGGCAGCGCGAGATTGCGATCCGTTCGGCGCTCGGCGCGGGACGGCTGCGCGTCGTGCGCCAGTTGCTCACTGAGAGCCTCGTCCTCGGGCTCGCCGGCGGCGCCGCTGGCCTTCTCGTCGCGGAATGGACGCTCGCGCTTCTCGTCGGGATCAGTCCGATCGACCTCACGTCGATGGGGCACATCGAGCTGAGTTATCCCGTGCTGCTCTTCACGGCAGGGATATCGATGCTGACGGCTCTCGTCTGCGGCCTCGCGCCCGCATTCGAAGGTGCGCGAGCCGACGTGCAGGAAACGCTCAAAGACGGCGCGCGTCAGGTGGGGGCCGGCGTTCGTCATCGTCGGCTGCGCCACACGTTCGTCATCGCTGAAATCGCGCTCGCGGTCGTGCTTCTGGTGGGCGCCGGGCTCATGGCCCGAAGCTTCGATTCGCTGAGCCGCGCGGGCACGGGATTCGATCCGACGAACGTGCTCACGATGCGAACGCAGCTGCCCGCCGCGAAGTACAAGGACGATGCGGCACGCATCCGGTTCTTCAAAGACGTGACGTCCCGAGTTGCAGAGATTCCTGGCGTTCGCGCCGCAGGGGCGGTCAGCAGCCTGCCGCTGGCCGGCCTCGGCGCGGCGACTTCGTTCACGATCGAAGGTCAACCACCTCCGCCCCCGGGGCAAGACCACGTCACAGACGTGAGCGTCTGCGACGACGGATATTTCCAGGCGCTCAACGTGCGGCTGCTGCGCGGGCGCCTCTTCACCGAGCGGGAGATGATCGAACGCTCGAATGTCGTGATCGTGAACGAAGCGCTCGTTCGCGAATACTTTCCGCACGAGGACCCGCTCGGTAAACGTCTGACGATCGCGATGACGGATCGCGACGTGCCGACGGAAATCATCGGTGTCGTCGCCGACATCAAGATCGTCGATATGGCGACGGCCGCGCGGCCGAGCACATACTGGCCGCCGCCCCAACTGGCCTACAGCGCGATGACCCTTACGGTCCGCACCAGTTCAGATACCGCAGGCGTTCGCGTCCGCGGTGGAGCGCGAAATTCATCGCGTCGACAAAGATCAACCCGTGTCGGACGTTCGCACGATGCAGGCATGGGTGTCGCGATCGCTGGCGCAGAGCCGCTTCAACTCGCTGGTACTCGCCGTCTTCGCCGGGCTCGCACTGCTGCTTGCGGCCATCGGCATTTACGGCGTCATGTCTGTACGCGGTCAGCCAGCGCACGTCGGAGATCGGCATCCGGCTCGCGCTCGGCGCCGACGAGTGGAAGATATTGAGGTTGATCGTCGGAAACGGCGTCACTCTTTCGGCGGTCGGCCTTGCGGCTGGAGTCGCATTGTCCCTCGCGCTCACGCGGACGCTGACGACGTTGCTCTTCGGCACGACGCCGACCGATCCGTTGACGTTTGCCGGCGTGATCGCGGTGCTTGGAGGCGTCGCCGTTGCAGCCAGCTATCTGCCCGCCCGGCGCGCGTCGAAGATTCCTCCGGTGGACGCGTTACGGTCTCAATAACTCGGTTGGCTTGCTCCTGGTCTCGGCCGTGACGCTCTGCAGGTAGTCGCTGATCTCGATCATCTTCCGGAACACCATCCGGCCGAGCGAGCCCAGTCCGTTGCTCTCGTTGGGACGACCGAACAGCGCGTCGTTGACGTCGTCGATATCGCGATCGGCAATCGTGCCCATCGTGGCGACCACGTGGACGTAATAGCGGTCTGACTTCACCAGCCGGTCGCGCCTGCCGATGTCCACTGCAATCGCGAGCGGATTCGGCACCGCCGCATACGTCGTCGCCGCGCCCGCTGAATCCGTGATGGTGATCTCACGACTCGATGCCGCTCGCGCGAAGCGCAGCACGCGGATCATCGCCGGGTACACGAGCCGATCCCAGACTGGCCGGCTCTCCCACAATTCAGTTTGTACCCGCAAATGAAGGACGCGGCCGTCGTCGAGCAGCTTCTTGAACCGGTCGGGCAGCACGTCGCGAAGCTCGATCGAGGCGCCGACGTTCGTCGACGGCGCATGAACGTCCTTCACGCGCACCTCGAGCGCGGCCGAGGGAGCGGCCAGAGCAAGCGCGAACAGTAACGTTGCGATCATCGTCGCGCGCGTCATCGACAGCGACGTGGCTCAGAACGTACGGCCAAAACGCAGCAATACCTGGAGCGAGCTCGGAATCGCGTCGATTTTGTAGCCGAAATCGAGCCGCACGGCATCGGCGAGGGCGAATCCAAAGCCCACGCCTCTCAACCACGGCGAATCCGCCCGCAGCGCGCTCGTGGTCCGCCCCGCGTCGAAGAATCCGACCGCGCGGAAGCCATGACGCCAGCCGACCGCGTATTCCACATTGAGCAGCGCGATCGTGTCGCCGATCGATTCCTTGAACGCGTATCCGTGCACCGAGCCAATGCCACCGACAGCGAATTCGCGCTGCGGCGGCAGCACGCCTTCCGACCATCCACCGATGGCGCGCACGCCGACGTCCTGAAACTCTGATATCCGCTTCCGCAATCGGCCGCTGACGATGTGGCGTCGGAAATCGAAGTCGCTGGAGAAGGCATCCGGCGCGGAGATCTCGGACGTCCAGTCGATTCGCCAGATTGGCGCGAGCTCGTCTTTCTCGGGAAGCGGCAGGCGATCGCCGAACGGCGATTCGAGCTGATGGCGGCGGTAGGTAGCTTCGAGCGATTCCTGCTCGAACCCGCTGCCGTCGATTGACGCGCCGACGACGACAGCATTCAATCGTCCGTTCAGCGCGGCCGCGTTCGCGCGAAACGTGTCGTCGCGATTAAAAAGGCTGAAGTCGCTCTCCACTCGAAGGGGCGACTCGCGCTCACCGCGCCATGCGAACAGGAGCTCGACGTGGCGATCGACCCGCCAGGCGCCGCCGATCTGCACGCCCGCGCCGCTCGTAGTAATCGCGGAAGGCTCTCCGCCCGGCGACGGCGGCGATTGCCGCCTCGTCCGACGACACCTGCCATCGGTCGTCGCTCGTGGTGAGATCGTGCAGCTCGCCGCCGACGAACAGCTTCCGCGATGCGAACAGCGGCCGCTCGAAGCCCAGCGCGTAGCCGACGTCGTTCGACGCCATCTTGAACGAGAGGTGGCCCGAGATGAACGTGTGGTTGAACTGCTCGTGATCGAAGACGACAGCGCCCATGCCGAGCGACGGCACGAAGCCGTCCACCGGCGTGAACCAGTCTTCGCGCTCCCCGAGGTCCGGCACGATCTTGAAGCGGCCGTCGCGTTCGCGCACGCCGACGAGCAGCACACGCCGGCCGTCGCGGTCGACGAGGTCGAACGTGCGGCGTGTCATCCCTTCGTCGCGATCGGCGGTTTCCTGCGTGCTCTCGCCAAAGAGGCGTGCCGGCGCGAGCGCGCCGCGTGTCGGCATCAACAGCGCACGGAGCGCCTGCCTCGCGCGCGTGCGGTTGAACACGTCGCCGGCGCGCAGCGCGAAATTGGCAGCAAGCTCGCGCGCGACGCGTTCGGTGACGCCGTCGAACTCGACATCATCGATGACCCCCTCGTTGATCGTCGCCGTGAGAAGACCCGTCGCCTCGTCGAACGTCACCTGCGCGACTGCGAACGAGTAGCCCTCGTCCTCGTAGTGGCGTTCCACCGCTCTGGCCAGCCGGTCGGTCGACACTGGCAGCGGCTCGCCCACGCGGACGTGCATCGCCTCCGTGCTTTCGCGCTCGCTCAGTTCCTTGGCGCCGGTGATTCGGACAGTACGAACGATTGGAGGCGTGGCGATCGGCTGGGTCAATTCCTGCGCACGGAGCCCCGGAAGAGTAGCGAGAACAAACGCGGCGGCCAGGGCGGGGTGGAACCTGCGCATTCAGGAAGCTGTGACGAACTCAACCTGGACAAAGTTCATATGTTCGGTTCTGAACAGGCGCAGCTCGGGAGGATCAACAGCGAGCGCTGATAATCAGGTGGAGGTGCTCGTCGTAGCTCGCCTCGGCCTCGTCCGTGGACGACGGCTGCGCCGACGAGTGTGGATGGGAATGGTAGAAGCCGACGACGGATAACCCACGACGCCTCGCGTCGCGGCGTGCGGAGAAATGCGCGGCCGGATCGATTAAGAACCGGTTTGGATCCGACGACAGGTTCGTGGACGCCACCGCTTCGACAACATCGTCTCCGGCGCCCAGCAGCAGTCCACAGCACTCCCGCGGTGTTTCAGCGAGGGCATGTCGAACAATCAGATCGACGGCAGCTGCCGCGATGCGGATTTCCGCCTCCCGAACTTTTCCCTTTTGCCTTTTCCCTTTTGCCTTCAGATCGCTTCGACCGCCATGGCGATGCCCATGCCGCCGCCGATGCACAGCGACGCGATCGCCGTACCGCAGCTCGCGCGCGCGCAGCGCGTAGACGAGCGTCGTCAGCACGCGCGCGCCGCTCGCGCCGATCGGGTGGCCGAGCGCGATCGCGCCGCCGTTGACGTTCACCTTCGCCGGGTCGAGGCCGAGCTCGCGCACGACGGCGACCGACTGCGCGGCAAAGGCTTCGTTCAGCTCGAACAGATCGACGTCGGCGATCGTCAGATCCGCGCGCTCGAGCACCTTGCGGACCGCCGGAACCGGACCGATGCCCATGATCTTCGGGTCGACGCCGGTCGACACGTAGGCCAGGATGCGCGCGAGCGGCTTGCGGCCCGATCGCTTCGGCCTTCGCTGCGGTGGTGATGACCAGCGCCGCGGCGCCGTCGTTGATGCCGGACGCGTTGCCGGCGGTCACGGTGCCGTCTTTCTTGAACGCCGGCTTCAGCGCCGGCCAGCGTGGCCGCGGTCGTCCCGGCGCGCGGATACTCGTCGCGATCGACGCGGCGCGGATCGCCTTTCTTCTGCGGCACGTCGACCGGAACGATCTCCGTCGGCGAACGCGCCGCTTTCGATCGCGGCCTGCCGCGCGCCGCTGGCTTTCGGCGGCGAACGCGTCCTGGTCGGCGCGCGATACGTTGTAGCGGCTCGCGACTTCTTCGGCGGTGATGCCCATGTGGCAGGCGTTGATCGCGCAGGTCAGCCCTTCGCTCAGCATCGAGTCGACGACCTCGGCGTTGCCCATGCGGTAGCCCCAGCGCGCGCCCTTCAGCAGGTACGGCGCGTTCGACATCGACTCGGTGCCGCCCGCGACGATCGTGTCGACGTAGCCGACGCGAATCGCTTCGACGGCGTGGACGACAGCCTGCAGCCCGGACCCGCAGACGCGATTGACGGTTTCGCCGGGCACCTCGATCGGCAGGCCGGCCTTGAGCGCCGCCTGGCGCGCGACGTTCATGCCCGCGCCCGCCTGCAGCACGCAGCCCATGATGCACGTCGCCGACATCGGCGGGCTTCACGCCGCGCACGCGCGATCGCTTCGCGGATCACGACGGCGCCGAGATCGACCGCGCTCACATCTTTCAGCGCGCCGCCAAACGATCCGATCGGCGTCCGGCACGCGCTCGAGAATGACGACCTCGAAGTCTTTGTTCATAAGCGCCCTAGACTCGCACCTTCGTGGGCACGATGAGCGTCGCGCCGGTCGCCGCCTTCACCGCGTCGACCGTCGATGTCGTCGCGACCTCTCGCAGCACCAGGCCGTCCGGCGTCACGTCGATCACCGCGAGCTCGGTGACGATCATGTTGACGACCTTCAGGCCGGTGAACGGCAGCGTGCAGCGCTTGCAGAATCTTGTGGCCGCCGTCCCGGGTCGTGTGCTCCATCGCGACGATGACCCGCTTGGCGCCGGCGACGAGATCCATCGCGCCGCCCATGCCCTTGACCATCTTGCCGGGGATCATCCAGTTGGCGAGGTTGCCCTGCTCGTCGACCTGCAGCGCGCCGAGCACGGTGAGATCGATGTGGCCGCCGCGCACCATCGCGAACGAATCGGCGCTGCTGAAGTAGGCAGCACCCGGGCAGCTCGGTGACGGTTTCCTTGCCGGCGTTGATCAGGTCGGGATCGACTTCGGCTTCGGTGCGGATACGGGCCGACGCCGAGCATGCCGTTCTCCGAATGCAGCGTGATGTCGATGCCCGGCGGCACGTAGTTGGCGACGAGCGTCGGCATGCCGATGCCGAGGTTGACGTAGTCGCCGTCCCGCAGCTCGCGGGCGACGCGCGTGACGATGCGCTCTGCGGATCGTCAGGCCATCTGCGCACCGTCCGCTTCTCGATGCGCTTCTCGTAGTCGGCGCCCTGGACGATGTGCTTCACGAAGATGCCGGGCGTGACGACGTGGTCCGGATCGATCTCGCCGGGCTCGACGAGCTGCTCGACTTCGGCGATCGTGACGCGCGCCGGCCGTCGCCATCACCGGATTGAAGTTGCGCGCCGTCCGGCGGTACACGAGGTTGCCGGCGCGATCGCCCTTCCACGCCTTGACGAACGCGAAGTCGGCGCGCGAGCGGCGCCTCGAGCACGTAGGTGCTGCCGTCGATCATCGCGCGTCTCCTTGCCCTCGGCGACGATCGTGCCGTAGCCGGTCGGCGTGAAGAAGCCGCCGATGCCGGCGCCCGCCGGCGCGGATGCGCTCGGCGAACGTGCCCTGCGGCACCAGCTCGACTTCGATCTCGCCGCTGCAGGAACTGCCGCTCGAACTCCTTGTTCTCGCCGACGTAGGTCGAGATCATCTTCCGGACCTGCCGCGACTCGCAGCAGGATGCCGAGCGCCGAAGTCGTCGACGCCGGCGTTGTTGCTGATGACCGTGAGGTCGCTTCGCGCCGCGATCGCGGAGCGCCTCGATCAGATTCTCGGGAATGCCGCAGAGGCCGAAGCCGCCCACCAGGATGCTGGCGCCATCGGGAACGAGCGCCACCGCGGCGTCGGCGTTCGCCAGCACTTTGTTCACACGGTCGATTATAGTCGGCGGCGCTTCGACTACTTGCTCGAGCGCCGTCGCGCCAGCGCGCCGGCGTCGGCGAAGACCTGCGGCAAGCCGGTCGCCGTCGTCGAGATCGCGCGCGCAGCTCCTGGAGCACGCGCGATGAGCGCGTCGAGCGCGCTGCCGATCTCGTCGGCGTTGGTCGCCGCGATGTCCTGCCAGATATCCGCCGGGCTGGCGGCGAGCCGCGTCGTGTCGACCAGGCCGCGGCCGGCGAGCGCCAGACCGTCCTCGCCGACCGCGTCGCCGACGACCTGCATCAGCGCGCTCGCCGTGAGCTGCGGCAGATGGCTCAGAAACGCGAGCAGCCGATCGTGCGCGTCCGCTCGCATCACGTCGCGGCTCGGCGCCGAGCGCGCGCGCGAACGCCGACAGCTTCTCGACGCGCCGCGCCGGCGCCGTCGCCGGTCGGCGTGAACAGCCACGGCCGGCCGCTGGAACAGATCGGCGCGCGCATGCTCGAGACCGCCTCGTCGCCGCGCCGCCGAGCGGATGGCCGCCGACAAACGTGAAGCGCGGCGGCAGCGCTCGCGCCGCCTCGACGATCGCGCGCTTCGTGCTGCCGGTGTCGGTCACGACCGCCGGCGTGCGCACCGCATCGTCGAGCTCGGCGAGGAGCGCGATGTTCTGCCGGACCGGCGCCGCGAGAATCACCACGTCGACCTCGGCCAGCACGATCAGGTCGTCGGCGGCGACGTCGATCGCGTGCAGCCGCATCGCCGTCTCGAGCACGTCCTTCGTGTCGACGCCGATCACCAGCGACTTCGGCCAGAGCTCGCCGCGCCGCCAGCGCAATCGATCCGCCGATGAGCCCGAGCCCGACGATGCCGATCTTCTCGAAGATCGGCGGCGCAGTTGCACGCGGGCGGCCGGGTTGAATGACGGGTAGTTCCATTTACGACGTGAGATATGTCCAACGAAAGCAAGCCACGGAGACACGGCGACACGAGGAGTCGGCATGCACGCGATCGCATTTGCGCTCGACGCGGCGGCCGGCAACCGGCTGACGTCCGCGCTGCGAGCGCCTCTGTGACTCTGTGTCTCTGTGGCCAAGTCGTTCTACGCGCCCCAGCCGCGGCGCGCGACGGCTTCGAGGCAGATGCTGCGGCCGATGGCCGGCGCGATGATGCGCAGCTCCGCCATCAGCCGATCGAACTGCGCCGGGAACATCGACTGCGCGCCGTCGCTGAGCGCGTGATCGGGATCGCAGTGCACCTCGATGATCAGGCCGTCGGCGCCGGCGGCGACCGCGGCGCGCGCCATCGGCGCGACCATGTCGCGCCGGCCCGCGCCGTGGCTCGGGTCGACGATGATCGGCAGGTGGCTCAGCTTCTTGCACGACCGGAATCGCCGAGAGGTCGAACGTGTTGCGCGTCGCGGTCTCGAACGTCCGGATGCCGCGCTCGCACAGGATCACGTCGGTGTTGCCGCCGCTCAGGACGTACTCGGCCGACAGCAGCCACTCCTCGATCGTCGCCGAGATGCCGCGCTTCAGCAGCACCGGCTTGCGCACGTGGCCGAGCTCGCGCAGCAGCGTGAAGTTCTGCATGTTGCGCGCGCCGACCTGGAAGATGTCGGCGTACTTGTCGATCAGCTCGATCTGGCTGACGTCCATCACCTCGGTGACGAGCGCCAGGTTCTCGGCCGTCGGCGGCGTCGCGCAGCAGCTGCAGGCCTTCTTCGCCGAGGCCCTGGAAGCTGTAGGGCGAGCTGCGCGGCTTGAACGCGCCGCCGCGGAGGATCTTCGCGCCGGCGCGCCGCACCGCCGCCGCCGTCGCGCGCACCTGCTCCTCGCTTTCGGCCGAGCACGGACCGGCCATGACGATCACCTCGTCGCCGCCGATGCGGACATCGCCGACCGTGATCGATGGTGGCGTCCGGACTTGAAGGTGCGGCTCGCGAGCTTGTAGGGCTACGTGATGCGCACGCACCTCGTGGACGCCGTCGAGCATCTCGATCAACGCCGGCATCGGGCTGCCCCTGCCCGACGGCGCCGAGCACGGTGCGCGTGACGCCGGTCGACCGGTGCACATCCATGCCCATCTCCACCAGCCGCGCGACCACGCGCTCGATCTGCGGCTCCGTCGCCCGTTCTTCCATTACTACGACCATGGCTTCTGTCGCCTCCGGGCCTTCGCCCATTACTTCACTGGTTCGCCGTGCACGACACGGCGCTCCAGCGTTCGCGCCTCGTCGATGATCCGTTCGAACAGCCGGGCGATCGCGTCGGACCCGAGCGGCCCTTCCGACTGCGACTCCGCGGACGTGCTCGATCACTTTCTTCTCGCGATCGGGCTGATAGATCGGCTCGCCCGTTTCCTTCTTCAGCCGCCCGATCTCGCAGACGACACGCGCACGCTCGTTCAGCAGACGCACGATCACTTCGTCGACCCGGTCGATGTCGCGCCTGCAGATCCTCGAGCTCCGCCATACGTCACCGCGCCGCGACGGCGGCGCCTTTGAGCCAACGGACGTAGTCTTCGACACGCTCGAAGCAGATCCGGCCGAGCGCCCGCGTCCGCGATCAGCGACACCAGCGCGCTGCCGACGACCGCTGCGTCCGCGTACTGCGCCGACTTCGGCGACGTGTTCAGGACGCGAGATGCCGAAGCCGAGCGCAATCGGCAGCTCGGTGTGCGCACGGATACGGCGCACCAACGCGTCAGCGCCTTGTCGCCACCGCGCTTCGCGCCCCGGTGACGCCGAGCCGCGAGATGCCGTACAAGAAACCCGCGCCCGAGCTCCGCCGCCGCGCCGAATTCGCGCATCCGTCGTCGTCGGACTGAGGAGAAAGATCGTGTCCAGGCCTGACGGCAGCGAGCGTCTCGCGGAAGTCGCCCGCTTCTTCGATCGGCAGGTCGAGTGCGAGGACGCCGTCGACGCCGGCCGCCGCCGCTCGGCGAGCGAAAGCGATCGATGCCCATCCGCACGATCGGGTTGGCATAGCTGAAGAGGACGATCGGAGCGCGCGATGCGCGGCCTCAGGTCTTGCAATCATCGCCAGCGCCGCGCCGAGATTGCCGCCGGCGGCCAGCGCACGTTCCGTCGCGCGCTGGATCACCGGTCCGTCGGCGAGCGGGTCCGAAAACGGTACGCCCGACCTCGAGCACGTCGGCGCCGCCGCGATCGAGCGCTTCGAGGATGCCCGCCGAGCGCGGCCAGATCCGGGTCGCCAGCGGTCGTGTACGTGACGAGGCCGGGACGCTTCTCGCGGCGCAGCCGCGCGAATCTCTCGGTGATCCTCGATGGCGTCACAAGCTCTCCACCACGAAGGCTCAGCGGACAGGAAGGCAGGCCGCTCATCTCTGTGTAAGCTCCTCTACGGTGTTCACGTCCTTGTCGCCGCGGCCGGACAGGTTGACGAGAATCGTTTTCGCCGGTCCCAATGCCGTCGCGATTTTTCCGGCATACGGCGATCGCATGCGCCGACTCGAGCGCCGGCAGGATGCCTTCGAGCCGCGCGAGCGCCTGAAATGCGTCGAGCGCTTCCGCGTCCGTCGCGTACGCGTATTCCGCGCGTCCGAGCGCCCGCAGCCAGGCGTGCTCCGGGCCGACAGCGGCGTAATCGAGCCCGGCTGAAATCGAATGCGTCAGCTCGATGTTGCCGTGCTCGTCCTGCAGCACGAAGGTGCGCGTGCCCTGCAGCACGCCCGCGCTGCCGCCCGCGAACCGCGCCGCATGCCGGCCGCGGCTGATTCGCTCGCCGCCGGCTTCGACGCCGATCAGCCGCACGTCTGGATCGTCGACGAACGCATCGAAAATGCCGATGGCGTTGCTGCCGCCGCCGACGCACGCGACGACCGCGTCCGGCAGCCGGCCCGCGAGCTCCTGGAATCTGCTCGCGCGCCTCTTTGCCGATCACCGACTGAAATTCGCGCACCATCAGCGGATACGGATGCGGGCCGAGCACCGAGCCGAGCAGGTAGTACGTGTCGTCGACGTTCGTCACCCAGTCGCGCATCGCCTCGTTGATCGCGTCCTTGAGCGTCCGGCTGCCCGACTCGACGCCGCGCACTTCCGCGCCGAGCAGCCGCATGCGGAAGACGTTCAGCGCCTGCCGCGCCATGTCCTCGGTGCCCATGTAGACGTACGCACTCGAGGCCGAGCAGCGCGCACGCCGTCGCCGTGGCGACGCCGTGCTGCCCCGCGCCGGTTTCGGCGACGATGCGCGTCTTGCCCATGCGGACGGCGAGCAGCGCCTGGCCGAGCGCGTTGTTGATTTTGTGCGCGCCGGTGTGTGTGAGATCTTCGCGCTTGAGAAAAATCTGCGCGCCGCCGTAGCTCTCCGAGAGCCGTGTCGCCTCGTAAACCGGCGTCGGACGTCCGACGTAGTGCTTCAGCAGACCGTCCAGTTCGCGCGCAAACGCCGGATCGTCGCGAACCGTCAGGTACGCGCGCTCCAGCTCCTCGATTGGCGCGACGAGCGTCTCGGGTACGAAGCGGCCGCCGAATTCGCCGAAGTACCCGCGCGCGTCAGGATCGCGCCGTCATTGTCGGTCGCTCCATGCAAAGCCTCGAAAAGGGCGCGGATGCGCCCGTGATCCTTTATGCCGGGCGACGTCTCGACACCCGACGATACGTCAATCCCGAACGGTTGCACGCACGCGACGGCTTCGGCGACGTTCTCCGGAGTGATTCCGCCGGCGAGCAGCGCCCGGCGCCGTCTCGCAATCGACGCAGCCGCACTCCAGTCGATCGTGCGTCCGGTACCGCCGCGGCGCGCCGGGTCGTGCACATCCAATAGCAGCGTGACGCGGCTGGGCCACGCTGTTGCCTCGATCTCGCCGTCGCCGTCGAGAGCCACTGCTTTGATCACCGGCCGCACGAGCGGCGCAAGGTCATCCGCGCGTTCGTCTCCGTGAAGCTGCACGGCATCGAGGCGCACGCGCGCGGCCACGGCATTGATGTACGCCGAACTCTGGTTCACGAAAACGCCCACCCGCGTAACGAACGGCGGCAGCGCGGCCGCGATACGCGCTGCGCGAAACGGGTCGATGAACCTCGGGCTCTCGGGCCAGAAGACGAACCCTATCGCATTCGCCCCGGCGGCCACGGCCTCCTCTGCGTCGTTCAATCGCGTAATGCCGCAGATTTTGACTAGCATATCGGCGACTCTGCCTCCGAGACGACGAGCCGCCGGAGTTCCTCGCCCGGATCCCGCGCCGTCATCAGGCGTTCGCCAACCAGGAACGCGCCGTAGCCGAGCGCGCGAAGGCGTGCGATGTCTGCGCGAGTCTTGAGGCCGCTCTCGCTGACCGCAATAACCTCGCGCGGCAGCCGAGCGATCAGCCGATCGGACGCGTCCACATCCACGGCGAGCGTCCGCAGATTTCGATTGTTCACGCCGATGATCTTCGCACCCGCCTGAACAGCGGCGTCCATCTCGGGGGCGTCGTGCACTTCCATCAACACGTCGAGCCCAAGCGACGCCGCGCGTGCGGCCAGTGTCTTCAGGTCGGCGCGAGGCAACGCGGCCACGATCAGCAGCACGGCGTCCGCTCCCGATGCGCGCGCCTCGAGCAACTGATACTCCGAGACGATGAAGTCCTTGCGCAGCACCGGGACGTCGACCGCCTCACGGACGGCGGCCAGATGTTCGAGTGCGCCGTCGAAGAACGTTGGTTCAGTCAGGACCGAGATCGCGGCAGCGCCGGCGGCGGCGTACTGCCTGGCGATATCCACCGGGTCGTATTCCGGACGAAGAACCCCGCGCGAAGGCGACCGCCGCTTGCATTCCGCGATCACGTTGAGCCGATCGCGGCGTGCGAGTGCCGCATGGAAATGGTCCGGCCGAGGCGCTCGCGCCTCCGCACGTTGCGCTAATGTGCGCTGCGGCTCGCGCTGTTCGCGCACTTCGACGATGCGCCGCGTCGCGGCGACGATTGCGGCGAGGATATCCGTCACACGAACTCCCCGGCCGTCGAAATCGCGACCAGCTGCTCGAGGGTTCGCTTCGCGTCGCCGCGGTCGATCGCCCGCGATGCCCGCAGGATGCCGTCGTCCACCGACGAGGCCGCGCCAGCGATGAACACCGACGCGCCGGCGTTCAGCAGAACAACGTCCCGGGCCGGGCCGCGTTCGCCGTCGAGAATGCGTTCGATGATGCGCGCGTTCTCGTGCGCATCGCCGCCTTTCAGCGATGCCGGAGATGCCTTCGGCAAGCCGACGTCGGCCGGATGCAGGTAAAACGTGTTCACCGAGCCGTCCTTGCACTCGGAGATCTTCGTGTACCCGGTCGTCGTCAATTCGTCCGTGCCGTCGGCGCCATGGACGACCCACGCACGCTCCGATCCGAGCAGCATCAGCGCCCGCGCGAGCAGCTCCGTGAATTCGGCCTTCGGGACACCGACGAGCTGTCGTGCAGGCGCCGGCTGGATTCGTGAGCGGGCCCAGGAGATTGAAAGCCGTGCGGACGCCGAGCTCGCGCCGGATCGGCGCCGCGTACCGCATCGAAGGGTGAAATGTTTGGGCGAAGAAGAAACCCATCCCCACTTCCTGCAGGCACCGCTCGGCGACGGCGGGCGGCGCGGTAACTCGGACGCCGAGCGCTTCGAACACATCCGCACTGCCGGATCGGCTGGACATGGACCTGTTCCCGTGCTTCGCCACTGGCACACCACACGCGGCGACGACCAGCGCCGCGCACGATGAGATGTTGAACGTGCCGCACTTGTCGCCTCCCGTGCCGCACGTATCGAACAATCGCTCGTGGCGTCGCGATACCTGCACCGCATACGCGCGCATCGTCCGCGCGAAGCCGACGATCTCAGCGGGGCGCTCGCCTTTCATCGCGAGGCCGACGAGCAGCGCTGAGAGGTGCGCCGGCGCCGCGCGTCCTTCCATCACTTCCGCCATCGCGGCGGCTGCCTCGTCCGCGGTGAGATCTTCGTGGCGCGTCAGTTTCTCGATGAGTCCTGGAAACATGTCAGTCGAGCCGCCCCTCGACGAAATTGCGCAGAATCCGGCGGCCTTCGCCGGTGAGAATCGATTCGGGATGAAACTGGACGCCGTGCACCGGCATCGTTCGGTGCCGCAGGCCCATGATCGCGCCATCGTCTGTCGTGCGGGCCGTCACTTCGAGCGCGTCCGGCAGATTCTCATCCGCGACGATGAGCGAGTGATACCGCGAGGCGGAGAATGGCGCCGTGATGCCGTTGAACAGTCCGCGGCCGTTGTGCTCGATCGTGGACGTCTTGCCGTGCATCGGCGTCACCGCGCGCACGACCGCCCCGCCAAACGCCGCCCCGATTGCCTGATGGCCGAGGCATACGCCCAGAATCGGGATCGTCTCGCCCGAACCGACGGATAACGGACATCGTCACGCCGGCGTCTTCAGGACGGCCCGGCCCCGGCGATATCAGAATGCGCTCCGGCCGCCGCTCGGCGATCTGATCGAGCGACGCCGCGTCGTTTCTGACGACGTCGATGCCGCAGCCCAGTTCGCCGAGATACTGGACCAGGTTGTAGGTGAACGAGTCGTAGTTATCGATCACGAGAATCATCGGCCTGCTCAGAGCCCCGCCTGCGCGAGCTCCAGCGCCCGTACGAGCGCGCGCGCCTTGTCGTGCGTTTCATCGAACTCCGCGGCCGGATTCGAGTCGATCACGATGCCGGCGCCCGCCTGAACGAACGCCTTGCCCTTCGACATGATCACGGTGCGGATCGCAATGCAGAAATCGAGGTTGCCCGCGAAGTCCAGATACCCGACCGCTCCTGCATACAGACCGCGGCCGCTCGGCTCGAGCTCCTTGATGATCTGCATCGCGCGCACTTTCGGCGCTCCGGAGACGGTGCCCGCGGGAAAGCACGACACGAGCGCATCAAGACGATCGCGATCGTCGGCCAGCTTGCCTTCGACGATCGACGTCAGGTGCATCACGTGGGAGAAGCGCTCGAGGCCCATGAACTGCGGCACGCGGACCGAGCCGTACTCGCAGACGCGGCCGACGTCGTTCCGTCCGAGATCGACGAGCATCACGTGTTCGGCGCGTTCCTTTTCGTTGCGCTTCAGCTCTTCGGCCAGCCGCATGTCCTCTTCGTCGTTTCGGCCCCGCGGCCTCGTGCCGGCGATCGGATGCGTTTCAACGCGCGAGCCTTCGACGCGCACGAGCATCTCGGGCGAGGAGCCGACGACGGATACGCCGCCCATGCGGATGAAATACATGTAAGGCGACGGGTTGACGTGCCGCAGGGCGCGATACACGGTGAACGGATCCGCGCTCACCTCCGCTTCGAAGCGCTGCGACAGCACGACTTGATAGATGTCGCCGGCCGCAATCCGTTCTTTCGCGGTCCTCACCTGCTCTTCGAACCGCTCCCGCGTGTAATTCGATCGCAGCTCCAGGCAGTTGCCGCTGACGGGCGCCGCGTGCGACAGGTTGCGTTCGAGCTCGCGCTCGAGAAACTGAATCTTCGCGCAGGCGAACTGATACAGCGACGCGAGGTCATCGTCGGCGGTGATTCGCGCGTTTGCGATGATCAGAATCCGATGTTGAACGTGGTCGAAGGCGAGCACTGTATCGAACAGCATGAATCCGGCGGTGTCGGCGCCGTCGCTGCTGTCGCCGAGATCGCCGAGCACCGGCTCGAACCACGACGATGCGCCGTAGCCAAGATAGCCGACGGCGCCGCCAGTGAATCGCGGCAGATCGGGAACGAACGGCGAACGGAAATCGGCCATCAGGCGGCGCAACGTCTCGATGAACGGCCGCTCGCTCTCGCGCGTGACGCCGTTGCGCTCGATCGTGGTGCTGCCGTCGCGCGCGCGAAGGATCAGGAACGGATCTTTGCCGAGAAACGAATACCGGCCGACGTGTTCGCCTCCTTCGACGCTTTCGAGCAGGAACGCGTAGTCGGCGTGCTCGGCGATCTTCAGAAATGCCGAGACCGGCGTCAGCAGGTCGGCGACGATCTCCTTGCACACCGGCACGAACGTGCCGCGGCGCGCCAGTTCCTTGAACTCGTCAAACGACGTGATCTTCATCGTGCGCAAACTCCGCGAGCCGCTTGAGGGCGGCCTCTCGCATGATTCCAGCCGGCGGCCGGGCGCCGGTCCACCATTGAAACTGTTCGTGCGCCTGCGCGACGAGCATGTCGAGGCCGCCGATCGTCTGACAGCCCATCTTCGCGGCGTCGCGCAGGAGCCGCGTCGCCGGCGGGTTGTAGACGAGGTCGTACACATACCTGCCCGTCAGCTGGTCGACGGGAATCGGCGTCTCGTCGACGTGGGGATGCATGCCGACCGTCGTGCAGTTGACCAGCAGATCCCAGCTGTCGGCGGGCGGCGGCCACGGCCCGGTCTTCGATGCCGTCATCATCGCTACGGCGGCTGCCTGCTGCGGGTTGCGCGCGTGGAGCGTGACGTTTGCGCCTGTCGACGCGAGCGCAACGGTTACCGCCCTGGCGGCGCCGCCGGCGCCGAGCACCGATGTACGAAGGCCTCCGAGCGGCACGCGAGCCTGCAGCGGCTGAAGGAACCCGGTCGAATCGGTGTTGCCGCCGATCCAGCGTCCTTCCTCGGCGCGGATGGTATTGATGGCCCCGACGCGCCGCGCGACCGAATACGCCTCGTCGACCCGATCGTACAGCGACACTTTGAACGGCACCGTCACGCTGGCGCCGGCGATCGGCAGCGCGCGGCCGAACCGCACGAAATCGTCGGCGTCGACCGCAGGCAGCGGCAGATACACCGCGTTCACCTCCGCCGCGCGGAATGCGGCGTTGAACATCGCGGGCGAGACTGAATGGGAGACCGGCTGGCCGACCAGACCGTACACCTGCGTCGCGTCGTCGATCTCGCGCAAGCGATACGCGTCGAGGAGCGCGCCCGGCATCATCTGGCCGACGTCGCTGAGGCTGCCGGCGTATGTCCACTTCGATCCAAAACGGCCCCCGAGCACGCGCGTGGCGATGCCGTACTCGCCCATGCCGACGAGAACGAGCCCGTCGCCCTCGGCCGCTCGGCCGGCGAGATTCAACAGGGGCACCGCGTCGGCAAGGCACGTGAGCTTCATCGCGAGCTTGATCACTTCGGCGCCGGTCGATCGCATCGCATGGAGCCGCGAAACGAGATCGATCGGCACCATGTCGTAGTCGTGCGAGGAGAGAACGATGCGGCGTCCGCTGGTGCTGGCGATCAGATCGTGAAACCCGGCGCGCCATTCGATGTCCACGTACTCCGCGCCAAGTGCCAGCGCGTCGGCAAGAATCTGGCGGCGGTCCTCTTCGGAGCCGGAAAACGAGCCGCCCTCCCACTCCGGCCGGCACGTCACGATTACGGGCCGCTTCCGTCCGGTAAGCGCTCCGGCGACGTCAGGGTCGCTCACCGAATCGAGGCGCAACTCGACCAGATCGGCGTCGCCAATGGCGTCCCGCCGCTGCCGTAGCTCCGCCATGGTCGGCGCGGTCACGGTGACGCAGAGCAAAGGTTTCATCAGCCCATAACAAAAAAGCCTCTTCAACCTGGCAGGGCTGAAGAGGCTTGGTGAATCGAAAGTCGCGGTGGCAGGTCAGGCCAAGGCGGACGCCTCTTGGATTCTCGTCCAGTACCAGCGCCAGGCAAACGGGGACACCGCCGTCCCGACGCCTGGGACGCGCGCCGCCCGCTCGAACAGGAACATCAGCTGCTCTTCACCCACGAAGTGACCGACGATAGCAAACCCTAACGATTGGTGTCAACACGATCGCCCATTTCTCCTTGACCAGCAACGACTTCTCCCGTATAACGGAATTGAACCCAATGCGCAAACCGCCGGTCGCGATCATCCTTTCCCTCGTACTCTTCGCGCTCGCCGGACTGCACGCCGACACGCCGCTGATGAGCGTCGCCGAGATTCGGCCGGGCATGGTCGGCACCGGCCGGACCGTATTCGACGGCACGCACGTCGAGGAATTCAAGGCGCATATCCTCGGCGTCCTCGACAACGTGATCGGTTCGCACCGCAGCCTGATTCTCGCGCGGCTCGAAGGCGGACCGCTGGCAAATACCGGCGTCATCGCCGGGATGAGCGGCAGCCCCGTTTACATCGACGGCCGGATGATCGGCGCCGTGTCGTACGCGCTGGGAAGTTTTTCGAAGGAGCCGATCGCCGGCATCACGCCTATCGGGGAGATGACCGATGCGACGATGCTGAACGAGATCCGGCCGGTCGGGCGCGAAGGTTCACGTGGAATTCCCGCTGACGCGCGAGAACCTCACGGCCGCGTTCCGCAAGGCGTTTTCGTGGAATCGCCCGTTCGCGGAACGGCCGGATGATCTGCGGCTCTCCGGCACCACCGGCGTCGCCGGCTTGAGCGGAAGCGAAGTTGGAACGCTGCTCCGGCCCATCGCAACACCGCTGGTGATGAGCGGCTTCGGGCCTGAGATGACCGACCTGCTCGGCTCGGCCTTCCGTCAGGAAGGCTTCATGCCGACCGGCGGCAGCGGCGCCACGTTTCACAACGGCGAGATGCCCTTCGACGGTCCGTTGAAGCCGGGCGATGCGATCGGCGTCGAGCTGATCGACGGCGACCTGATGCTCGGCGGCACTGGCACCGTCACGCACATCGACGGCGACCGCGTGTACGCGTTCGGCCATCCGATGTACAACGTCGGGCCGGTCGAATACCCGATGACGCGGGCGTACGTCTACACGGTGCTCCCGAGCCTCTTCTCGTCGACCAAGCTGTCGAGCACCGGCGAAGTGATCGGAACGTTCACGCAGGACCGCGCGACGGCCATCGCGGGCCGCCTCGGCCACGGCCCGCGGCTGATTCCGCTCACGATGACGCTCGAATCGGATCATGGCGCCAAGCGCGTCTTCCATTTCGGCCTCGCGAACGACCAGCTGTTCACGCCGCTCATGGTGAACGCCGGCATCGCCAACACGCTCTTCTCGTACGAACGGCAGCTCGGCGCCTCGACTTTCGCGCTGCGCGGCACGGCCAAGGTGAAGAACCACGAGCCGGTCACGTTCGAGAACCTCTTCTCCGGCGATATGGCCGCCGTGAACGCCTCGATGTATGTCGCCGCGCCGATCGCGGCGCTGATGGGGAACGATTACGAGAAGCTCGACGTCGACAGCATCGATCTCACCGTGAAGGCGACCGAGGAGCCGAAGACGGCGACGCTCGAGCGCGTCTGGATCGACGACCCGCGTCCCCGCGCCGGACGCACGGTGCCGCTCAAGGTGCTGCTCCGCACGTATCGCGGCGAAGAAATCATCCGCAGCCTGCCGATTGATATTCCGGCCAACGCCAGCGGCTCGCTCTCGGTGATGGTGTCGGACGGCGCACGGCTCGGCCAGCTGGAGCAGCGCGAAGCCCGCCTGCCGCAGCCGCGCAACGTGCCGCAGATGATCCGCACGTTGAACCGGACGCGCCGCAACGACACTCTGTACGTCAAGCTGCTCGGCAACGACGCCGGCGCGGTCGTCAACGGCGAGGTGCTCTCGTCGCTGCCGCCCTCGGTGCTCGGCGTGCTCGAAGCCGATCGAAACGGCGGCAGCTTCAACCCGCTTCACAGCGCGACGCTTGGCGAGTGGGAGCTCCCCACGGAACACGCCGTCAGCGGCTCCCGGACGCTGACGATCATCGTCTCGCAAAATTAATGAACAGGTCGGCATCGCTCACTGCCCTGGTGGCCGCCGCCGCCCTCACGCTGACGTTTGCGCCGATCGTCGCCTCGTCGCCGAAATTCTTCCAGGCATCGACGCAAAGCGACTTCCTAAAAGGCGACGTCGAGAACCTGTCCATCGACAGCCAGGGGCAGCTGGTGCTCGGCCCGGCGACGGAGCTGGTGTACGAGACGGCGGCTCCGTTCCTGTGGTCGGTGATCGCGGGCTCCGACGGATCGATTTTCGTCGGGACCGGCAACGAGGGGAAGGTTTACAAGATCGATCCCGCAGGGCAAAGGCGCGCTGTTCTTCGACGCGCCGGAGCTCGAGGTTCACGCGATGGCGGCGACGCCCGACGGCGGGCTGTACGTGGCCACGTCGCCGGACGGCAAAATCTACAAAGTGGATCGAAACGGCAAAGGCGTTCCGTTCTTCGAGCCGGAGGCGAAGTACATCTGGGCGCTCGCGATCGACTCGAAAGGCACGCTGTTCGCGGGCACCGGCGAAAAAGGCATCGTCTACAAAATCGGCCCGGACGGTAAGGGCACGCCGTTCTACAACACCCGAGCGACACACGCCACCGCTTTGGCGTTCGACAAACGCGGCAACCTGATCGTCGGCACTGGCTCGCCGGGAAAAGTGCTGCGGATCGATCCGGACGGCAAGGCATTCGTGCTGCTCGATTCCCCGTTCCAGGAGATACGGTCGCTGCACGTCGACGACAAAGGCTCGATTTACGTCGCCGCGTTGAACGGCCACGGCGGATCTGCGGCATCGAGCAGCACGATCACCGAGGATCGGCCAAGCGATCGGCCGATGCCCGAGCCGACGCGATCGCCGGTACCGTCCGTGTCGGCGGAGATTACATCGATGTCGATCGTGGACGTGGGCAGTTCGGGCGCGGCCGGATCGACCCACGAGGATCACCGCACGCCGAAAGGCGCCGTGTACCGCATCGCGTCCGACGGCGTGTGGGACCAGCTCTGGGAATCGCGCGACGACTCGCCGTACGACATCACGTTCGATCAGAACGGCGCGCTCGTGATCGGCACGGGCAACAAAGGTAAGGTCTATCGGCTCGACGGCGATCCGCTGCGGCCGACGCTGCTGGCGCGCGCGAGTGCGCAGCAGGTGACCGCGTTCCACAAGGACGCCCGCGGACGTCTCTACTACGCAACCGCGAATCCCGGCAAACTGTTCCGGCTGTCCACGGAACGCGCGCCGCGCGGCACGTACGAATCCGAGGCCCGCGATGCGCAGATGGTCGCGACGTGGGGGTCGATCAGCTGGCGCGGGACGGTGCCGTCAGGAAGTCAGATTCAGCTCTTCACGCGATCGGGCAACACCGAAACGCCCGACGATACCTGGAGTGCGTGGTCCGCGGCGTACACGAACGCGGAAGGCTCCGCGATCAGCAGTCCGAAGGCACGCTATATCCAGTGGCGCGCGGTGCTGACGGGCAAAGGCGACGGCCCGCTGCTCACGTCGGTGACGGCCGCCTACCTGCAGCGCAATCTGCGGCCGCAGGTCCGTTCGATCACCGTGCACCCGCCGGGGATCGTTTTTCAAAAGCCGTATACGGCCGGCGAACCCGACCTTGCCGGCTTCGAGGATCAGACGACTCCGGATCGGAAGCTCGTCTCGGCGGCGCAAGCCGCCTCGCAGGGGCTTTCTGGCTCTCCTTCTCTCGGCCGTCGCACGTATCAGAAGGGCCTCCAGACAGTCCTCTGGAAAGCAGACGACGAGAACGACGACGATCTGATATTCGACGTCTTGTACCGTCGCGAAGGCGAGACGACGTGGAAGACGCTGCGCAAGGCGCTGACGGAACCGATTCTCGTGTGGGACACGACAACCGTTCCGAACGGCACCTACTTCATCCGCATCGTCGCGTCTGATGCGCCGGCAAATCCGGCGGGCTCGGCGCTCTCGGGTGAACTCGACAGCCAGGCATTCGAGGTCGACAACACGCCGCCCGCGATTACGATTGCCGGCACGCGCCTCGATCGCGGTCGCACCATCATCACCTTCGACGTCGCCGACGATCATTCGCCCATTCAGCGCGTCGAGTTCTCACTCGATGGCACGCGCTGGCGCGGCGTGTTCCCCACCGACGGCATCGCCGATTCGAAGACTGAGCATTACGAACTGGCGCTGGACGGTGAGATACCGGAACGAGGGTTGACGCTCCGCGCGAGCGACACGATGAACAACGTCGCCACCGCGCACGTCGACGCGGCAAAACGAAAATAACGGCCGGGACGACGCTCGGCTGAAGCCTCGCGCGACAAACAAAGAATTTCGGCCGCAGCTGTAGCGCGAGGCTTCAGCCGAGCGGAGCGCGTTTACGCGATGGGATGTTTGCCGCGAACGGTCGTGTGCGCGACGACCCACACCATGTTCACGGCGACGGGCAGGCCGGCCATCTGCGCGGGTTCGAAGCGCGCGCGCGACATCGCATCCATCAGCGCGCCTTCGGCTTTGGCATCTGCCGCGCCCTGACGTCCGCCGGTGCGGAGCATCTCGAGGTTTGAAATCGTCCCCTCGCGCGTGACGACCGCCGCCAGCGCGAACACGGCGTCTTCCGGCGCCGCCGACGACGACAGCGCGCCGTCGAGCGCGCGCGGCATCTGCACACGCGCATCGATCGCGACGGGGTTCAGATTCGAGCCGGGGTTCGCGAGGATGTTGACGATCGCCGCGAGCGAATCCGGCCGCTCACGCGTGGCGAACCGCATCATCCCCAGCATGATGACGATGCAGACCAGCGTCGCGGCGGTCGCACCGAGGCCCGCATAGACCAGGTGCATGTCGTCGAACATGTCGCGGAGGCGCACGACGAACGACTGATCGCGCTCCGCGTCCATCCGGCTGACCACAGCGGCCGTGAAACCGGCTGCCTCCTCGCGAGACAGCGACTGACGGCCAGGCGCGATCGTGCGAAGCGCAGCGCTGACCTGCCGCAAGTCGGCAAACGTCTCCGCGCACGCGCCGCACCATTCGAGATGCGACGCGACCGCGATTTCGTCTCCGACCGCCAGCTCCCGGTCGTGATACGCCTGGAGCTTGCGACGCGCCGCCGCGCAGGTGATCACCTTCATGCCGTCCTCGCCTCGTGCAGCTCGAGCCGCAGCGCCTGGCGGGCGCGCGTGAGCCGCGACTTCACCGTGCCGATCGCGACGCCGAGCGAGAAGGCGATCTCCTCGTAACTCAGCCCGTCGATTTCACGCAGCACGATCGCCGTGCGCTGATCGAACGGCAAATGATCGAGCGCGTTCTGCAGACGGCGGGCAAGCTCCTTCTGCGCAAACACGCGATCCGGCGTCGTCTCGCCGCCCGAGAGGAACTCGCCGTGCGCTGCCACGTGCTCATCGAGCGACACCTGGTCGGCGCGATGACGGCGCCGCCAGAACCGGTGGCGATTGCGCGCCTGGTTCACCGCGATGCGGTAAATCCAGGTGCGAAGGCTCGACTGACCTCGAAAGCGGTGAATGGTTCGAAACACGCGGAGGAACACTTCCTGGGAGAGGTCGAGCGCTTCGTCGCGGTCGCCGAGCAGGTTGATTGCCAGCTGGACGACCATCCGCTGGTGCTCGGCAACGAGCTCCGCGCACGCGACTTCATCGGCGGCGGCACAGCGCTCGATGAGCGCCGATTCGCGGCCTTCAACGTCCGACCAACCGACGGCGCGCGCGTGTTTCACGAAGAGTTCCCCACTGACGGGTGACACGACGGGTAACTCCTTTCACTATAGCAGGCTGGCCCGGGGGCCAACCAGCGCGTCGGGCACTCTCTTGAATTTAGACCCCGCTCGGGGCCGAAGGTTCCTGGGAGCTGTTACGATAACCCCCTCATGACGCGGGCGATCCTCGCCGTAATGGCGCTGGCTGTGACGGCAATCGGCGCGGCGCTCGCCTACCAGGCCGTCGCGCGCGACCGCGACTACCGGATGCTGCTGGCCCGCGGCGATTCGGCCCTCCGCGAAGACCAGACTTTCACCGCAATCGAATCGTACAGCGGCGCGGTCGCCCTGCGGCCGGATGCCATGCTCGGGTATCTGCGTCGGGGCGAAGCCTACCGGCGGCGCGGCGACGCGGCACGCGGCGACCTCGAAGCCGCGGCGCGTGACCTGCGCGCGGCAGCGTCGCTCGATTCGACGGCGACGCGTCCGCTCGAAGAGCTCGGCGACGTGCTCTACGAGACGCAGCGTTACGATCGCGCCGCCGACACCTACGACCGGTGCCTGCGGCTCGACGATCGATCGGCGCGCGTTGCGTACAAATTGGCACTCGCCAGGTACCGGAACGCGAATCTGGAAGGCGCCGTCGCGACGATTAATCAGGCTGTCAGACTGAACGACAAGATGCCGGACGCGTACTATCTGCTCGGCATCTGCCTGCGCGACCTCCGCCGGCTGCCTGATGCGCAGCGCGCATTCGAGCGGGCCGTCTCTCTGTCGGCCGGGATGATTCCTGCGCGCGAGGAGCTCGCCGACGTGTACGGCGCGCTCGGGCGGCGCGCTGACGAGCTCGAGCAGCTTCAGCTCCTCGCCGGCCTCGATCGCGATCATGTCGAACGTCAGGTCGCGCTCGGACTGGCGCAGGCGCGCGCGGGCCAGGCCGATCTCGCGGTGCTCACGCTCGGGAATGCGCTCGACCGCACGCCGAACCAGCCGCTGATTTTCGGCGCGCTCGGCCGCGTGTGGCTCGAGCGCGCGCAGGCCAAGGACGATCGCGTCGATTTGAGCAAGGCGCTCGAGGCGCTCGAACGCGTTGCGTCGAGCCCGGGCGCCACGAGCGAACTGCTCACGCTCTACGGTCGGGCGCTGCTTCAGGACGGCGAACCTGACGTCGCGGAGCGTGCCCTGCAGCAGGCCGCGACGCGCTACCCCGTCGAGCCAACCGCCCTCGTGTTCTACGCGCAGGCGGCCGAGCGGCAGAATCATCTCGATCCGGCGCGCCAGGCGCTGATGGACTACGAGAGCCTGACGGGCGACGATCCCGAATTCGTGCAGCGCGCGCGACGCATTGCAACGCTCTCGTTGCGGCTGGACGATGCGGAAACCGCCGTGGAATGGCTGCAGCGCGCGGCGTCGGCGAGCCCGGCAGACCTCGATGTGCTCGCCGCGCTTGCCGACGCGCAGATTCGGGCTGGGGACGCCGACGGGGCTCGCGCGTCCATTCAGAAAGCGCTGGAGCGGGAGCCGGCGAACGCGAGGTTTCTCGCGTTGTCACACCGCTTAAAGAGCTGAGGAAATTCGTCCGCCTAAAGGCGGACGGTACATCGTCCCTCAGTCGATGCCGAGACGAGCGATCAGTTTGGTGAGTCCCTGCCGCGTGACGCCGAGCTCCGCCGCGGTTTGACCACGCCGGCCGCCGCTCCTGACAAGGGCCGCTCGAACAAACCGCTCTTCGAACGTTCGTCGCGCATCCTCCAGCCGCCACCCCTCGACGGGCTTCGCTGCGCCAAATTGCGGCGGCAGCGCGGTCGGCTGCACGAGCCCGCGTCTTGGGCTGCGCACCGCCAGCGCCGCGAGCACGTTCTGCAGCTCGCGAACGTTGCCGGGCCAGTCGTAGCGCGCCAGCGCGGCGATTGCCGCGGCCGCAAGCGTGGCGCGCGAGCCGATTCTCGCGGTGGACTCGCGCCAGAAGTGCTCCACGAGAACCGGAATGTCCTCGCGCCGCTCGCGCAGCGGCGCCACGACAATGCGGAGAACGTCGAGCCGATAGAGCAGGTCCAGCCGAAATCGACCCGCGGCCACTTCGCTGCCGGAGATCGCGGTTCGTCGCCGCCACGATTCGAACGTCGACGCGCCGCGACGTGTTTTCGCCGACGCGCCTCAGCTCGCCTTCCTGAATCACGCGCAGGACCTTGGCCTGCGCGCGCGGCGAGAGTTCGCCGATCTCGTCGAGCAACAGCGTGCCGCCGTGAGCTTCTTCGAAGACGCCGGCGCGCTCGCCGACGGCGCCGGTGAACGCACCGCGCGCGTGGCCGAACAGCTCCGCCTCCACGAGATCGTCGGGCAGCGCCGCGCAGTTGAGCGTGCACATCGCGCGGTCGCGACGGACGCTTGCGCGGTGGACGGCACGCGCGACGAGCTCTTTGCCGCTGCCGCTCTCGCCTTCGATGAGCACTGGAAACGGCGCCGCCGCGGCCCTCTCCACAGCTTTCCGCAACTCGGCTCCCTCCGGTGCCGGCGCCGACGAAGTCTGCGAGCGCCGGCGTCGGCGGACGCATCCTGGCGGCGCGGGCAGCGGCGACCGCTGGTGCCGCCGCCGTCGCAGCCATCGTGAGCATCGGAACCGCGCGGCCAAGGCTGTGAGTGGTGCCGAGCGTCCATCGCGCGACCAGCGCGCCGATCGTCTCGCCGCCGTAGCGGACCGGTGCAGCGGCTTCGATCCGATCCTGAAACCGGTGCGGTGCGATCGGCGCGGTGGCCGCTACCGCGCGCTCCGCGGTCGTCAGATCGATGCGTGCGCCGTCTGACGCGACCGTCCACATCTGCGGTAAGGCGCCGGCGGCGATTGCCACCGACGCCGCATCGAGCTGTCGACGCACTCGCCTGCACACTTCCGCGAGCACCTGCGGCTCGTCACCTGCGTCCTGGCACACACGAAGGATGGCGACCGTCTCGTCGACCATTCCGCCTGCGGCGGTCCATGCGTCGCGGTGGACGGGCGTGGGGCCGAACAGCGCGAGCCCGGGCAGACCGCTCGACGTGGCGCACCGTTTGACAATCGCCTCTGGGTGAGCCGAATCGGCAGCCAGGTCGGCCAGACAGATCGCGACGCGCTTTCAACACCGCCGGCAGCGCCGTGCCGCCCAGCTTGCGGAGGCGCGCAACAAGCGCCACCGCCATTGCTGGCCGCCCATTTCGGCGAGCAGCCTCGGCGAGCAGCAGCCGCGCTCGGAGCGCGCGCAGCGGGTCGCGCGCCGCGCGGGAAGCAGCGACCGATAAAATCACGTCGCGCTCGACCGCCTCGAAGTCGTCGACCGCGAGATGCGCGAAGGCGGCGGCGCAGGCAGCGCTCGCAAGCACTGGAGGCGCTTGCGAGCCGCATGGCGTCCTGCACGGCACTCGCCGCAAGCGATACGGCGACGGCGAGATTGCGCGTGCCGACGGCGCTCCGCGAGGCAGCGATCGTCAACCGGATCGTCGCCGCGGCACCGAGCGATTCAGTATTGACGCCGTTCGCCAGCGACTCCGCGTCCGCGAACCGCCCGCGCCAGAATAGACATCGCGCGAGCGCCCCGCCAGCCGCCGCGATCCGCCCGGGATCGCACAAGGCCCTCGCGGCGGCCAGAGCCACGCTGAGAGTCGTCTCCGCATCCTCGAGCCGTGCAAGATCGATTGAAACGTGACCAGTGCGGATGGCGACATCGATCATCGCTTGCTCGTTCCCGTCACGACTGGCGTACTCGCGCGCGTCGCTCAGAACCCGCTGCGCGTCTTTCGACCGCCCGCGCCGGGCGATCGACCAGCCAAGGGCGAGCGCCGCCTGCGAGGCATGCGTCCAATCGCTTCGGCGCGCAAGGCTCGCTGCCGCCTGGCGAAGAACACGTTCGCCCGGAGCGTGGCGACCGCGGTCCACGAGCTCGGCGCCAAGCTGTGCGCGTCGCCGCAACCCGGCCAACTCGCCTGGCGCGGGCCACACCCGCGCCTCGGCCGCCACTTGAACGGGCACAGGTTCGGGCGTCACACCGTATGCGGCGGGCGCTTCGGCGGCGCGAACGGCCGATGCGACTGAAAGCGGTTGCTATGCGGTTCGACGTCGATGGTCCCCACAAACACTCCGCAAACCGCGCCGGCTGGCCTTCGGAGCGCTCCGCTGCCCGCCGAACACGATTCCTGATCGCCGACGGGTAGTTCCGCCGGACGCACGGCCTCGGCGAGCACGTCGAGCGGCACCCGTCCGAGTGAAACGCCGTCCACTGCATCGAACTCACGGTCGCCGATCATGAGCAGCACATGGGGCCGCGGCGAGCGCACCACGGTGTCCAAGAGCGAGCGCCACCCATCACTGCCGGTTCGATCGATCACGAACACAGTGCGCCCCTCGACGAGCGCTGCGATCGGCGACCCGAGAAGCTCCGACGCGATCGGGACGATCCCCTGCAACCGCGCGCTCCGGGAGAGCTGCGCAAGCGCGGTACTCATGCCGCAGCCCGCGCGGTCCCCACAGCGCCACCGCCCGTGCGAGCGGACCGCTTTCCGGTTCGAAGAGTTCCGCGATCGGAGCCACCGCACTCCGTGCGATGAGCTCGAGCCCGCAATTCTCGATCGTTGTGTCCCGGCACGCGACAGCCGCAGGAATCGGATAGCCGGCGGCCGAGTCGGGCACGATCGCGAGCGCCGCCTTGTTACTCGAACCGTGGCGAATCGAACTCGCCGCGCTTCTTCCAACCGACAGCCCGCAGCTGCCGAGGAACTGCGTCGCCCGCTCCGTCGCCTCCCGCGCCAGTGCTTGTGCACCGTGCCATTCCGACCCGCAGTCCCACGCCTCGAAGCGCTGGTGTTCTCCGATCGCGCCGTAATCGAGGAGACGCGCGATCGATCGGTGTCGCAATTTTTGCAACACGTCGCAGCGCACGGCCCATCGGCGCTCGTCGGACACGCCGCCGGCGCTCGTGATGATCAAGAGAACATCACGGCCGGTCGCGAGATCGATCGTGCGTTCTTTGTCCATGAGCGCGAACCGGTTCGCAAAGAGCTCCACGAATCCTCCCTTGAGCGATGCGAGAGAGCGCGGTGCAAGAACGCGTCCCGTCGAGATCGCTCGATAGAACGCGCGGCGGCGTCCGGATGCGGCAATAATTTCGGATAGAATGACGGCCGAATGCTGCGATTTCTGACCGCCGGCGAATCGCACGGCCAGGCGCTCGTGACGATCATCGAAGGCGTGCCGGCGGGCCTCACGATCGACATCGACGCGATGACCGCCCAACTGCGCCGCCGCCAGGGCGGCTACGGCCGCGGCCGCCGCATGGCGATCGAATCGGATCGCGCGGAGCCGCTGAGCGGCGTTCGCCACGGCATGACGACCGGCGCGCCGATCGCGCTGCTGATCCCGAACAAGGACTGGGAGAACTGGCAGCAAACGATGATCGTCGGAGCCGGAGCCGCCGGCCGGCGCATCCGGCGCCGATCGCCCGGCGGTCACGCGTCCGCGTCCCGGCCACGCCGATCTCGCCGGCGCGGTCAAGTACGGCCACGACGACATCCGCGACGTGCTCGAGCGCGCCAGCGCGCGCGAAACCGCGGCGCGCGTCGCCGTCGGCGCCATCGCGCGCCAGCTTCTGCGGCATCTCGGCGACCGACATCGTCAGCCACGTCGTCAGCATCGGGTCGGCATCGCTCGCCGATCCGCTGCGCGGTCACGCTTCGACGACGGTCGCACGCGCATCGCCGCCGACTCGCCGCTGCACTGCGTCGACACGGACGTCGAGCAGCAGATGATCGCCGAGATCGATCGCGCACGCGAGGCCGGCGACACGATGGGCGGCAGCTTCGAGGTCATCGCGCACGACGTGCCGCCCGGCCTCGGCAGCTACGTCCAGTGGGATCGCAAGCTCGACGGCCGGCTGGCGCAGGCGCTGATGTCGATTCCCGCGATCAAGGCGGTCGGCATCGGCCGCGGCCCGCGCGTCGCATCGCTGCCCGGCTCGCGGGTGCACGACGAGATCCTGCCGGCGCGGCTCGACGCACGCGCGTCGCCGGGCGTCGCGCGGCCGACCAACAACGCCGGCGGGCTCGAGGGCGGCGTCACCAACGGCGAGGACCTGCGCGTCACCGGCTACATGAAGCCGATCGCCACGCTGATGAAACCGCTGCGCTCGGTCGACCTCGACGACGCATGACGGCGAGCCCGGCGGCCATCGAGCGCAGCGACGTCTGCGCCGTGCCCGCGGCGGCGGTCGTCGGCGAGGCGATGGTCGCGATCGTGCTCGCCGATGCCGCGCTCGAGAAGTTCGGCGGCGACTACGATCGACGAGCTCGTCGGCGCACTGGACGCGCACGTTCACGCGCGCGCATCGACGCCGTCGCGGTCGTCTCGACGCGCTGATGATTCGACCGATCCTCAGGTACGGCGACGACACGCTGCACGCGCCCGCGCAGCCCGGTCGACGCGATCACCCCCGACATCGATCGCCTCATCGACGACATGATCGAGACGATGTACGCGGCACCCGGCATCGGTCTCGCGGCGCCGCAGGTCGGCGTGCCGCTGCGGATCTTCGTCATCGATCTGTCGGTCGGCCGCGATCCGACCGGCCTGATCGTGCTGATCAACCCCGAGTTCGTCGAGCGCGACGGCATGCAGCTCGAGGAAGAAGGCTGCCTGAGCGTGCCCGGCTTCAACGCGACCGTCGTCCGCCCGGCGCGCGCCGTCGTGAAGGCGCTCGATCGCACGGGCACGGAATTTCAGCATCGAAGGCACGGGCCTGCTGGCCCGCGCGTTCCAGCACGAGATGGATCACCTCGACGGCACGCTGTTCGTCGATCGCCTGCGCGGCATCAAGCGCGACCTCATCGTTCGCAAGATCCGGAAGCTGACGCGCGCCGGCAAATGGTGACGGCGCCAGGCTGCGCGTCGCGTTCTTCGGCACGCCGCGCTTCGCCGTGCCGACGCTCGATGCGCTCCTCGCCTCGCGACCACGCGGTCGTCGGCGTCGTCACGCAGCCCGATCGGCCGCGCGGACGCGGCCAGAAGCTGACCGACGCGCCGGTCAAGGCTCGCGCGGTCGCCGCAGGCGTGCCGGTCCTGCAGCCGGAGCGCCTGCGCGATCGCGGACTTCGTCGCGTCGTTCGCCTCCTGGCACGCCGACCTCGGCGTCGTCGCCGCCTACGGCAAGATCCTCGACGACGCGCTGCTCGCCATGCCGCGCCTCGGCATGATCAACGTCCACGCCTCGCTGCTGCCCCGCTACCGCGGCGCCGCACCCGTCCACCGCGCCGTCATCGCCGGCGAGACGCGAGACCGGCGTCACGATCATGCGCGTCGTGCAAGGCGCTCGACGCCGGTCCGATGCTCGCCACGGTCGCGACGACCGATCGGACACGACGAAACGAGCGACGAGGTCGAGCGCGATCTCGCGCAGCTCGGCGCGGCTCTGCTCGATCGAAGTCGCTCGACCGCGATGGCTCGAGGGCCGGTCGTCGGAGACGCCGCAGGACGACGCCTGGCCACCTACGCGCCTCGGCTCACGAAGGACGACGGCGTCATCGACTGGACGCGCTCCAGCCGAGCGCATCCACAACCATGGTCCGCGGCCTCCACCCCTGGCCGCACGCGTACACCTTCCACGACGGACGTCGGTTGATCGTTCGGCGCACGAGCACATCGGCTGGCCCGTCTGGCATCGGGCGCGCCGCCGCGCCCGGCACGATCGTCTCCGCCGCGGAGGACGATCTCGTCGTTGCAAACGGGCGACGGGACTGCTTCGCATCGTCGAGATTCAAGCCGAAGGCAAGCGGCCGATGGCTGTCCGCGAATTTCTCGCGGGTCATCGCCTCGTGCCGGGCGCCGCATTCTCAGCCCGATGATCGCGCCGGCGCGCAGCGCCGCGTACGACATCCTTTGCGCGATTTCCGCCGGCCGCGCCGATCTGCCGGCGGCCATCGCACAGCGCGCGACGCACTCGACAGACGAACGCGATCGCGCGCTCGCGGCCGAAATCGCCACCGGCGTACAGCGCTGGCGTGGCGCGCTCGATCACCTCATCGTCCACTTCGCCAAACGGCCGATCGAACGGCTCGATCGCCGAGGTCGTCGAGATCCTGCGCCTCAGCGCGTATCAGCTGCTGCATCTGACGCGCGTGCCTGCATCGGCGGTCGTGGACGATGCGGTGAACCTGGCGAAGCGAGCGGGAAAGACGAGCGCGAGCGGCTTCGTGAACGCCGTGCTTCGCGCGATTTCGCGACGCCGCGACAGTCTGCCGCTGCCGCCCCGCCCGGCAGATGACGACGGACCGGGCCGCCGCGCTCGACTACCTGAGCGTCAGCGCTCTCGCATCCGCGCTGGCTCGCCGCGCGCTGGCTCGATCGCTTCGGCTTCGACGGCGCCCGCAGCGTGGATGCAGTTCAACAACGGCCGGCGCCGCTGACGCTGCGCGCTCAATCGGCTGCGCATGGAACGCGACGAGCTGCTGTCGAAGCTCGCGCGCCGACGACGTCGAGACGGCACCGACCCGGTTCGCACCCGACGGCCTCGTCGTCGCGAGCGGCCATCCGCTCGCGAGGCCCGGGCTGGACGAGGGCTGGTTCGTCGTTCAGGACGAGGCGTCGCAGCTCGTCGCGCTGCTCGCCGGCGACCGCGCCTGGCCCGCGCGTGCTCGACACCTGCGCCTCGCCCGGCGGCAAGACGACGGCGATCGCGAGCGCGATGGCCGTCGCGGGCGCGCCGGACGGATCGTCGCGTGCGACGTCCGCGACGACGCATCGAGCTGCTGCGACGCACCGTGCAGGCCAGCGGCGCGACGCAACGTGCGTCGTCGTCCAGGCCGATCTTCTGCAGCCGCTGCCCTTCTCAGCGGCGATTCGACTGCGTCATCGTCGACGCGCCCTGCTCCGGCCTCGGCACGCTGCGGCGCGATCCGGACATCCGCTGGCGCCGCCGCGAGCAGGACCTCGCCGACGCTCGCCGCCGCGCAGCTGCGGATGCTGCAGCACGCGCGGCGCGGTGGTCGCGCCTGGCGGCCGGCTCGTGTACGCCACCTGTTCGAGCGAGCCGGAGGAGAACGAAGCAGGTCGTCGATCGCTTCCTGGCAGCGTCGCCCGCGTTTCGACGATCGTCCCTGCAGATCAGGCGCTCCACGGCGCTGCCGCACGACGTCGTCGACAGCCGCGGGTTCCTCCGTACGCTGCCGCACGTCCACGCGCTCGAGGCATTTTTCGGCGCCGTGCTCGCAGCTGCTCGTAGTGACGATTCGCGTGTCCATGGCTCTTCGAACTCGCGTCTGGAGCGCGGGCAAAGGCGTGCTCATCGGCGGAGCGCTGGTCGTGACGTACGTGCTGTTTGCGGCTGCGTCGATGCGCCTCGCGCTCCGCGCGCGCGAGGTGCAGGTGCCGGACCTCACCAACCGCACGGCGAACGAGGCGACAGCGATCGCCGCCGATCTCGGCCTCACGGTCAAGGTCGACGAAGTCGCGGCGGTCGGACGCGAAGGTCCCGGCCGGCCGCGTCGTCGCGCAGGAACCGGCCGCCGGGTCTACGGCGCGGCGCCAGCGCAGCCTCAAAGTGTGGTTGAGCGCCGGTCAGCGCGCGACCAGCATGCCGGCGCTCATCGGGCGATTCCGAGCGGACCGCGCAGCTGCGGCTCGCTCAGGATGGCCTCGCGCTCGCGAGCGTGTCCGAGATTCGCTCTCCCGACTACCCGTCCGACGTCGTGCTCGCGCAGGAGCCGCCGCCGAAGAGCAGCGGCACGCGCGTCGCGCTGCTCGTCAACCGCGGCGATCGCGGCATCAGCTACGTGATGCCCGATCTCATCGGCGTCAACGGCGATCGCGCCGCCGAGATACTGCGGCAGCGCGGCTTCCGCGTCGCCGTCGTCGGCTCGATTCCGTATCCGGGCGTCGCGGCCGGCATCGTGATCCGTCAGAGTCCGCAGGCGGGTTTCCAGATCGCGGCGGGCGAACCGATCTCGCTCGAGGTGAGCCGATGAGCGTGCTGATCGCTCCGTCGATTCTCTCCGCCGACTTCGCGGCGCTTGGCGACGCGATCGCCGCCGTCGAGCGCGGCGGCGCGGATCTCATTCACGTGGACGTCATGGACGGTCACTTCGTGCCGAACATCACGATCGGGCCGCCGGTCGTCCGGTCGATCAAGCGGGTCGCGCAAGTGCCGCTCGACGTCCATCTGATGATCACCGATCCGGATCGGTATCTCGACGCGTTCGCGGCGGCCGGCGCTTCGATGATGTCCGTTCACGTCGAGGTGCTGCCGCACCTGCACCGGACGGTCCACGCGATCAAGGCGCTCGGCGTCAAGGCAGGTGTCGTGCTGAATCCGGCCACGCCGGTCGGCGTCGCTCGAAGCAGATCGCCGGCGGACGTCGACTACGTGCTCGTCATGTCGGTCAATCCCGGATTCGGCGGCCAGACTTTCATTCCGCGCAGCGAGTCCAAGGTTCGCGAGGTGCGCGCGCTGCTCGATCGCGCCGGGCAACCGGGCCGACATCGAGATCGACGGCGGCATCGACATGAACAACGTCGCCCGCGTCGTCGCTGCCGGCGCACGCATCATCGTCGCCGGCTCCGCCATCTTCCACGCACCCGATCCCGAGCGGGCCACGCGGGAGCTGAAAGCCGCGGCGCTCGGCGGCGTCACGTCGACTGCGGCACGTTGACGCAGCAAGCCTCCATTACACGCCTGCGAGTCCGGTACGCGGAGACCGACAAGATGGGTGTGGTGTATTACGCGAATTATCTGGTGTGGTTCGAGGTCGCGCGCACCGATCTGCTGCGCGGCTCCGGCTGGAGCTACCGCGAGATGGAAACCGAAGGCATCGGCTTGCCGGTGATCGAGGCGCACTGCGACTACAAGCAGTCGGCTCGGTACGACGACGAGCTCGAGATACGGACGATGGGCACGATGCTGTCGCCGGTGCGCGTGCGGTTCGCGTACGAAGTCGTCCGGCCGGCAGACGACACGACGCTCGCCACTGGCCACACCGTGCACGCCGCGCTCGATCGCAGCGGACGCCCTTGCCGCCTGCCCCAGAGCGCGTCAGGAGCCTCTTCGAGTGAAAGCGCTCGTTACCGGCGCTGCCGGCTTCATCGGATCGACGCTCGCCGAACGCCTGCTGGCCGACGGCGCCGAGGTCGTCGGCATCGACTGCTTCACGGACTACTATCCGCGCGCGATGAAGGAACGCAACCTCGCGCCGCTGCGGCAGCGACCGGGCTTCTCGTTCGTCGAGTCGACAATCCAGGCCGCTGATCTCCGCGGCCTGCTGAGCGACCGCACGCACGTCTTTCATCTCGCCGCGCAGGCCGGAGTGCGAAAAAGCTGGGGTCGCGACTTCGCCGTCTATACCGTCAACAACATCGAGGCGACGCAGGTGCTTCTCGAAGCGACCGCCAGCGCGGCGCCTTCGCTCGAGCGTTTCGTGTATGCGTCGAGCTCCTCCGTCTATGGCGACGAGCGTGGCGATTCCGATGCGAGAAGATGCGCGCCCGCAACCGGTATCGCCTTACGGGGTGTCGAAGCTCGCTGCAGAACAGCTCTGCTATCTGTATCACGTGAACTGCGGCGTGCCGACCGTCTCGCTGCGCTATTTCACCGTGTACGGACCTCGACAGCGCCCCGACATGGGCTTCCATCGATTTCTTGCGCGCCACAGCAGCCGGCGAGCCGATAAGACTATTCGGAGACGGTGAACAGACACGGGATTTCACGTTCGTGCACGATGCTGTCTCGGCGACGGTGGCTGCGGCGACGCGGAGCGTCCCCGGTCGTGTATACAATATTGGAGGCGGCTCCCGCGTATCGATTAACGACGTTCTCGAGATCATCGGCCGCGTCGTCGGACGCAAACCGGTGATTGCGATGGATCCTGCGCAGAAGGGCGATATGCGGCACACGTTCGCCGATACGTCGCTTGCTCGCGCTGATTTCGGCTTCGATCCGGCGGTCGGCCTCGAAGAGGGCCTGACTGCGGAGTACAACTGGTTGAAAGACACATTGTGAGATTGTCTTCGGCGATTCTCGTGCTTGTTCTTGCGGCTGGCTGCGCCACCACCACACGCCGGGGTGTGCCCGCCGGCACTACGGATCCCGACAAGTTTCTGTTCGAGAAGGGTACCGCTGCGCTGAACGCGAAGAAATGGCTGACGGCGCGCGAATTCTTCAAGCAGGTCGTCGAAACGTATACGAGCAGCCCGTATCGCCCGGACGCGAAGCTTGGCATCGGCGACACGTACCTCGGCGAAGGCACGAGCGAAGCGCTGGTGCTCGCGATAAACGAATTCCGCGAGTTCCTCTCGTTCTATCCGACAAATCCGCGCGCCGACTATGCCCAGTACAAGCTCGGATTCTGTCATTTCAAACAGATGCGCGCGGCGCAGCGCGACCAGACCGAGACAAAGGAAGCGATCAAGGAATTTCAAGCCTTCGTCGATCGGTATCCGACCAGCAAGCTGATGCCGGACGCGAAGGCGCGGTTGCGCGAAGCGCAGGACCGGCTCGACCAGGCGGATTACGATGTCGGCTACTTCTATTTTCGGAATCGCTGGTACCCGGGCGCGGTCGATCGGCTGCAGACCCTGCTGAAGCAGGACCCCGAGTACACGCACCGCGACGCGGCGTACTACTATCTCGGCGAGTCGCTCATCAAGTTGAAGCGGGAAGCCGAAGCGCTGCCCTATTACGAAAAACTGGTCCACGAGTTCGAGCAGAGCGAGTTCCTGCCTGAGTCGCAGAAACGGATCGCCGAACTCAAGGCCCAGGTCGCCAAGACGCCACCCCCAGCCAAATGAGCCCGGGCGACGGCCCGGCGCAGGAGGTTGTTGTGCGTAGTTTCCGCTGCTTCGTCGGCGTGCTTTTCGTTTTCGTGTTCGCCGCGGCTTCGACGGGCCGCGCCGCCGACGCGCCATTCACACCGCTCGAGACGGTGCTCGCGTGCGCGCTCCCACCTTCGATCGATCCGCCGCCGCTCGATGCGCTGCGCGTCGTCGGCGCGCAGGACACGGCGCTGCGCCTCGTCTATGGCCCGCGCGACCTCCTCGTGATCGACGGCGGCGCGTCGCGGAACATGAAGCTCGGCGAGCAGTTCTTCGTGCGCCGCACCGACTGGTTCGGTCCTGCCGGCAGCGCGCAGCCGCGAACCGTTCGGACGGCCGGCTGGGTCAAGGTGGTCGCCGTCAACGACACTACTTCCATCGCAACCGTAGAGCACTCGTGCACGGGCGTGATGCAGGGCGATTACCTCGAACCGTTCGTCGCGCCGTCAGTGCCAGCGAACATCAATCGAGTGGACGCGTCGGGCGACCTCGATTTCAAGAGTCTCGGGCGCGTGGGATTTGGCGAGCGGCTGCGGACGAATGCGGGCATCGGCGACTTCATGCTGATCGACCGCGGCGCCGACGAGGGCGCCGAGCCCGGTGCCCGGTTCGCCGTCTATCGTGATCTTCACAAAGAGGGATTGCCGCTGGCTGCCATCGGCGAGGCCGTTGTGGTAAGCGCGTCGCCGTCACTCGCGGTCGTTCGCATCATCGCGGCGCACGACACGGTCGTTCGTGGCGACTACGTCGTGCCGCGGAAATAGCGTCTGCGGCCACGACCTGCGCTAACCGCCACTTTGCGATCCGTATGCTGCTCGCGCGCGGCCGTGAAATCGGCCACGCGCGGGCTCAGGATCGCGTTGAACCGGCGGAAGTAGTCGGCCGCCGACACGAGCGCCGCCACCACGACAACCCAGAGCGCCGCCTGCCCGATCACGAAGAGCGGCTGCCGCGCGCTGTGCGCGCCGTGCGCGAGAATGAGCGCGAGAATCGCGATCACCTGCGCGACCATCTTCACCTTCCCGAGCGGCGAGGCTGCGATCGCGATGCCGCGCGCGTATGCCAGCGTCCGCAGCGTCGTGACCGCGAACTCGCGGCCGATGATCACCGCCACCATCCACGCCGGCGCCACGTCCATCTGCACGAGCGAGATGAGCGCGGCCGATGTGAGCAGCTTATCCGCGAACGGATCGATCACCTGGCCCGACCATCGTGATCTGCTTGCGCCGCCGCGCCAGATATCCGTCGGCCCAGTCGGTCAGTGAGGCGAGGCCGAAAATCGCGGCGCCGACGAGCTCCTTCGGCACGCCGAAGATCACGCGGCCTTCGAATTTTGTCAGCAGCACGACGACGAGGAGCGGCACGAGGAAGATGCGGGTGACGGTCAGCGAGTTCGGAAGGTTCATGACGCCGCGTATGCACATGATAACATCGGTGGTTGCCCATGAAGGCGATCCTGCTGGCGGGGGGAAAAGGTACGCGGCTGCGGCCCCTGACGATCCACACGCCGAAACCGATCGTGCCGATCTTCGATCGTCCGTTTCTCCACTATCAGCTCGATCTGCTGAAGCAGGTTCCCGAGATCGACGAAGTGATTCTCAGCCTGAACTATCAGCCGCGTCGGATCGAGGAGATCTTCGGCGACGGCGGCGAGTCGGGCCTCGGCATCCGGTACGTGGTTGAGCCGGCGCCGCTCGGCACCGCCGGCGCGGTTCGCTATGCGGGCGAAGCGATCCGCGAATCGGTTGTCGTGTTCAACGGAGACGTGCTCACGCAAATCGATCTCAAGGCGGTGATCGCGATGCACCGCGAGCGCAAAGCGATGGCGACGATCGTGCTCACGCCGGTCGAGAACCCGACGGCGTACGGATTGGTCGAAACCGATGCGAACGCGAACATCACGCGCTTCGTCGAGAAGCCGAAGGCCGACGAGATCACCTGCAACACGATCAACGCCGGCATCTACATCCTCGAGCCGGAGACGTTCGATCGCATTCCGAAGGACACGCCCTGGTCGATCGAGCGGAGCTTCTTTCCCTCGCTGATTGAGCGCCGCGAAACATTCGTCGCGTACGTGTATCGCGGATACTGGATCGACATCGGCACGCCGGAAAAGTACATGCAGGTCCATCACGACGTGATGGACGGCCGCTTTCGAGCCGCGCCGTTTGCCGACCACGCCGCGCTCGCGTCCGTGTCGCCAGGCGCACGCATCGAGGAAGGTGCCGTGCTCGAAGGCCCGTGCTTCGTGGACGACGGCGCGGTCGTGAAATCGGGCGCGCGGATCGGGCCGTATTCCGTCGTCGGCCGGCAGTGCCATGTCGAAGAGCACGCGTCGATCGAGCGCGCGATCCTCTGGGCGAACTGCCGCATCAGTCAGGAAGCGATCGTTCGCGATTCAATCCTCGGGCGGCACTGCCACATCGGCCGGAACGCCGTCGTGAACAGCGGCGTCGTCCTTGGCGACAAGTCGGTCGTCACCGATTTCAGCCGTCTGTAGACGTTTATAGAGCCATGTCTGTTTCTCTCAACCCCGAACATCTTCAAGGCCTACGACGTTCGCGGCCTCTATCCCGACGAGATCAACGAGCAGACTGCGCGCGCCATCGGCGCGGCGTTCGTCGCGTATCTGAAGGCGCGACGCATCGCGGTCGGCCGCGACATGCGGCTCTCGTCGCCGGCGCTCGCGTCCGCGTTCATCGACGGTGCGACCGCGCAAGGCGCCGACGTCGTCGACTACGGGATGATTTCCACCGACATGCTGTATTTCGCCGTCGCGCGCGATCAGCACGAAGGCGGCGTGCAGGTCACCGCGTCGCACAATCCGAAGCAATACAACGGCATGAAAATGGTCCGCCGCGAGGCGTTTCCGCTGAGCGGCGAAGAAGGGCTCGCCGAGATTCGCGACATGATTGTGACGGACAAGATGCCGCGCGGCACACACGCCGCGCGGTCAGGTCGCGACCAAGAACCTCCTCGAGCCGTACATCGCCCACGTCATGTCGTTCATCGACCCGGCAATCATCAAGCCGTTCAACGTGGTGCTCGACGCGGGCAGCGGGATGGGCGGGCTGGTGGCGCCGAAGCTGTTCGATCGGCTGCCCTGCAAAACGACGCGCCTCTGCTTCGAGATCGATGGCCGCTTCCCGAACCACGAGGCGAACCCGCTCATCGAAGAAAACCGGCGCGACATCGTCGAGGCCGTCGTCCGGCAGAAGGCCGACATCGGGATCGCCTGGGACGGCGACGCCGACCGATGCTTCTTCATCGACGGCTCCGGCGAATTCGTCTCGGGCGATTTCGTGACCGCGCTGCTCGCTGAAGCGTTCCTCCTGAAGCACCCGAGCGCGACGATCATTTACGACCTGCGCGCGAGCCATGCGGTGAAGGATACGGTCGCGCGCCTTGGCGGCACCGCGCTGATGAACCGGGTCGGACACGCGTTCTTCAAACAGCGGATGCGCGAGACGAACGGCATCTTCGGCGGCGAGGTCACCGGGCATTACTATTTCCGCGACAATTTCTACGCCGACAACGGCTTTATCCCCGCGCTGCTGATGCTCGAGCTGATGTCGAAGAAGGGCCAGAGCCTGCACGACTTATCGAAGCCGCTGCGCGAGCGCTACTTCATCTCCGGCGAGATCAACACGAAGCTCGCCAGCATGGATCTGGTGCCCGCCAAGCTCGAATCAATCGCCGCCAAGTACAGCGACGCGCATCAGTACAAGCTCGATGGAATTTCGGTCGAGTATCCCGACTGGCATTTCAACGTGCGGCCATCGAACACCGAGCCGCTGCTGCGCTTGAACCTCGAAGCAACGACGGCGGCGACGATGGAGCAAAAACGCGATGAAGTCGTTGCCCTGATTCGCTCGTGAGTTAAAATGTTCGCGTAGCTGGTGTAGCGCGAGGCTTCAGCCGAGCGGCCGAATGCGGGCTTAGTACAATGGTAGTACAGAGGCTTCCCAAGCCTCGGACATGGGTTCGATCCCCATAGCCCGCTCCACGAACATCCTTCCACCAACGCACCGGCCGGTTCCGGCGATGCGTATGCGTCCCGGAATGTCTCCGGACAAGATTGAGCTGCAGGCGGCTCGCGGGCTATCGCGATCACCAGTCGGCTACGTGTCGTTCACGCGTATTTCCGCTAGCGAGCTGGCTTCGGTCCCTGCAGCGTCAAGAGCCAGATGTCTCCCTCTGTTACGCGCCGGGAAAAGTACGCCTGACGCCCGTCTCGCGTCAGCTGCGGCGGCCCGATGATGTCACGCTGCACCGAGAAGACTTTCTTGCTCTTCTTGGTGTGTGTGTCGAGGACGTAGAAGTCGTGTCCGCTCGACACGAACATCAACTGCCGGCTGTCGGGGAGCCAGACCGGGTATCCACCGAAGTCGGTCAGCCGATCGAACGTGTGCGACTGCAACGAATAGGTGAGCAGTCCGCGAGCCGCCAGTCCCGCCTGTCCTGCCAGCTGCTGTCCGTCTGGAGACCACGCGTTGACGACGAACTCGTCTGGACTGCTATTCGGGGGATGGATGATCTCCGGTTCTTGATCCTTCCACGGCCGGTTCGGATCGAAGATATACACGTCGTTCTCGGAGTGCCCGAGGCCCGCCGCCATTAGAACCGCCATCCGCGACCCATCGGGCGACCACGCCGGGTAGATCGCGTCGGCGAGCGGGCTCAGCTGCCGGCGATCGCTGCCGTCCGGACGAATCTCCCATAAGTACTGATCCTTGCCGCCGATCGAATGAAAGGCAATCCACTTGCCGTCAGGCGACCATCGCGGCATCCGATTGATCGCCTGCGGTCCGCTCGTGAGCTGCCGCACTCCGGTGCCATCAGTGCGGGCAATATAGAGATCGCCCTCGGGTTGAACGCTCGAGTAGAACACGACCCATTTGCCGTCCGGAGAAGGGTCGGGGTTCGCCCATATCCGCGAGCCGGTCGTGACCCAGGTCGGCTCACCGCGCGCAGTGCCGGTTGCGGGATCAATCTGGAGCCGTTGAATATTGCGGCTGCGCAGAATCGAGCTGTAGGCGATTCGAGTGCCGTCGGCAGAAATGGTGATGTGCGCCACGAACGGCGACGGCGTGGTCACCGCCTCTGGAACGCCGGTGGCCTTTCCCGTCGTTTCGTCGATGGGGACACGCCACAAATTGATCGGACCGCCGCGACCGCTGACGAAATAGAGCTGTCTCCCGTCCGGCGACCACACTGGATTCCAATTCGCGGCGCCGTCGGTCGTGACGGCAACCGGATTGGTCCCCGTCGGCTCGACGGTCCAGACATCGAGCCGCGTGCTGCCGGCGATCGCGCCTCTCGTCGTGTAGGCGATCCGGCGGCTATGAGGCGACCAGCTTGGCAAAACCGCGTCGACGTTTCCGAGCTGTCGTTCTTCGCCGGACGTCACGTTGACCACCCATAGCGAGCTCAGTCCCAGCGTGTTCTGCGGATCGAGGTCGGCGTTCTCCGACGTGAACGCGATTTCTCGCGCATCGGGCGACCATGCCGGCTTGAAACCGCGTCGCGTCAACCGGCGAACAGCCTCACCGGTACGGCCCATCACGAAGATGCCCCCGCCGTCACGGTTCGATCGGAAGGCAATGCGCTCGCCATCCGGCGAGAACGCCGGCTGATCGTCGTCGTCCATCGAGTCGGCGGTCAGATTGATTGGCGTCTGCCCTGTGGTGCTCTGCAGAAAGATGTCTCGATTGCCCTCGCCGTCGCCTCCGTAGACGATCCACTTCCCGTCGGGCGACAAACTCGGAAACCATTCGAGTCCCGACTGAGACGTAATCTGTGTGAAGGTCGGCTGCAAGCGCTCAGGCGATGTCCCACCCACGCTCCACGTTCCCCAGACCACGACGGCAATCAGCCCGATTGACGTCGCGGCAATTCCGGCGAGGGCCGCTCGCTTGTGCTCCCGAACGGAATCCACGACGCGGCCAACGGGCCAAAGCTTCCGAATCGGGCGACTGCATCGTCGAGCTCCAAGCATGCGTCGCCGATATCACGAAGGCGCCGCACGATGTCCTTCGCGAGACATCGTTGGAGGAGGCGCCGAACGCTTGCCGGCGTCGCCGCCGGAAGCAGCCGCCAGTCCGGCTCGCGCTCGAGAATGGCCGCCATCGTGTCCGACACCGTCTCCCGGTCGAACGCCTTATGACCCGTGAGCATCTCGAAGAGCACGCAGCCAAAGGCCCAGATGTCGGAGCGCTTGTCGACGGATTTGCCACGCGCCTGCTCGGGACTCATATAGGCGGCGGTGCCCAGGATGATGCCGTGGTGCGAGGCGCTGATGGTGATGGTCGGTGAGTGCGCGGCCTGCGGAGCGGCGCCGTCCGGATCGGGTTTGGCCAATCCGAAGTCGAGAATCTTGACCTCCCCCGATAGCGTGAGCTTCACGTTGGCCGGCTTGAGATCGCGATGGACGATCCCTTTGTCGTGGGCCGTAGAAAGCCCGTCGGCGATTTGTCTTCCGATCGCAAGGGCTTCTTCAACGGGCAGACGACCCGCTTTGATGAGATCGGCAAGCGTCGGCCCCTCCACGAGCTCGAGCACGAGTGCGGGTGCTCCGCCGATGTCTTCGATTCCGTAGATTCCGCCGATGTGCGGATGATTGAGCGCCGCCAGCAAGCGCGCCTCGCGCTCGAACCGCGCGAGCCGTTCGGGGTCGGTCGTGAACGCCCGCGGCAAGATTTTGATGGCCACGTCGCGACCAAGGCGCGCATCGTGCGCGCGGTAGACCTCGCCCATCCCGCCAACACCGAGTGGCCCGATGACGTCGTAGTTACCGACGCGGCTTCCGGAGCTCAGACCAGGAGAGGCGTGATCGCCGAGACGCGATGTCGGCTGCGACCAGACGCCCAGCTCGGCCAACAACGATTCGGACGCAACCGGCCAGTGTCTGGAGAAGGCCGCGCTTGCGCCGTCGGCCGCAAGCAGCGTGTCGATTTCCCGCCGCAGGATGTCATCGCCAGCGGCTGCCGACCGTAGAAACGCCGAGCGTTCTGATAGCGGCAGTTCGACAGCTGCCTCGAACAGTGCCTTCACGCGGGCCCATCGATCGTCGGTCATTCAGACCCGCGACTGTTCTCGACGCCGAGCTCCCGCGTCAGCCACGCCTTCGCGGTTCGCCAATCCCGCTTGACGGTCGATGGCGATGTTCTGAGCACGTGCGCGGTCTCGTCGATCGTCAATCCGGCGAAGGCGCGCAGTTCGACGATCCGGGCGAGCCCGCGATCGACCCGTTCGAGTCGCGACAACGCCCGATCCAGCCCCAGCACGGGTATTTCCACTGTCGCGGAGCGATCAATGACGTCTTCGAGTGGGACGCGTTGCAGGTTGTCGCCACGTTTCACAGCCGCCTGACGGCGTGCGTGGTCTACGAGAATCCGCCGCATCACCTGCGCGGCGACGCCAAAAAAATGCGCGCGGCTCTGCCAATCGGCGCTGCGCTGGCCGACCAGGCGCACGTACGCCTCGTGCACGAGCGCGGTGGGCTGCAGGGTGTGACCGTTCCGCTCACGGCGCAGCTGACGAGCAGCGATGCCACGCAGCTCGGCGTAGACAAGCGGCACCAGGCGGTCGAGCGCCTCTCGATCGCCTCGATTCCAATCGTCGAGCAGTGCCGTCACGTCACGTGCTGCCGGCATCCATAATCCTGTAAGAGGTGAAGGACGAACAGGATAGAGGTTCCACGAGCCAATCACAAGCGGACCGGTTTAGTCCCAATGACCCAGTCCGGCCATTCTTCACGCGATCTATTCCGAGCGGCGGAGTTGGGGGCGACGCGGAAACGTAATGCCGTTAGGAGTGAAGCCTGTGAAGAACAAGACCCTATTCTTGTCTGTCGTGTCGACCATGCTGCTGGCTCGCCCTGCCTTTGCCGACTCGTATTCGTTCGTCGCGATTGATGTTCGGTGTTCGCCCGCGGCGGCCGCATCCGACTGTCCTGCGGGTTTGACGCCGGCACAGGTGGCGGCGCAAACCAGCGTCAAAGGAATCAATGCCCGCGGCGACATGGTCGGCTTTTACGTTGCCGGCGGCAAACAACATGGGTTCTTGCTGAAGGACGGCGAATTCAGCAGCCTCGATTTCCCTGTCGCGGGAGTGCGCGCAACCCTCGCCAACGGCATCAATGCGCGCGGCGAAATCGTAGGACAGTACCTGCTTCCGGTACAACTCAAAGATGCGAACGGCGTTGATCTGCCCGAAGATTCACCGCTCTACTGCCCGGCGAGTCTGCCGAGTCCGCCGAATCCTCCGAACACCGCTGACCCGGCCTGTATAAAGGGCTTTCGTTTCTGGCATGGCCAGTTTTCGACTGTGACGTTTCCGAGCACGGTTGATGCGACTGGGCAACAGCACAAGCACCCTGGTGCTATCGCCATGCACATCACGTCCGACGGCGATATCGTCGGTTGTGTGCACGATCACGACCTCACCGCGTCCATGTTCGGTGCTCTGTGGGCGAAGTCTGGCGCGTTCAGCCTGACACCGAACGGCGGCCAACTATCCGACTCGGACGGGATGGCCGCGGCCGGTGTTCCGATGTCGATGAACAATGGCGCGACTCCAGGCAATAACAAACATGTCGCGGGCTTCTACATGGACATGTCCAATATTCAGCATGGGTATCTCGTGAACTCAGGGATGTTCAACCCGTACAATCCCGACGGCGCAAACCTCACAGCGATTTGGGATATGAATGCCAGAAAGCAATTCGTCGGCACGTTCCGTTTTTCTGGCGAGGCCCTTACAAAGCGGCACGCGTTCCTGCAGAACCCGGACGATTCGTCGGCCAACACGTTCGATTTCACGTGTCAGGACCCAGACGGCTGCGCGGGCGCGTCGACAGGCACGGTCGCCTTCGCAACCATCGCCTTCGGCGTCAATGCCGACGGGATTATCGTCGGTCAGTACTCTTGGGTGAGTGGCGGTACCGCGCACGGCTTCGTCGCCATGCCGACGAACGCGAAGTGAGTTCCCTCATCCCTGCGGATTGAAGCGATAGCCGACCCACGGTTCCGTCACCAGGTATTTCGGATTCGATGGATCCGGTTCGAGCTTCTTCCGCAGCTGGCCCATGAAGACGCGCAGGTATTCCGGCTGCTCCTGCGACGCCTCGCCCCACACGGCCTCGAGCAGTGTGCGGTGCGTCAGCACGCGATTGGGATGCCGTGCCATGTAGACGAACAGGTCGAACTCCTTCGGCGTGAGCCGCACCTCGTTGCCGTGGGCATGGACGCGGCGCCCCTCGAGGTCCACTTTGTAGTCGCCGACTTCGAACGACGCCAGCTCCGGTTCCCCGCCCCCGCGGCGCAGCGCCGCGCGCACGCGCGCCAGCAGCTCATCGATCCCGAACGGTTTGGTCACGTAGTCGTCCGCGCCCGAGTCGAGCGCCTCGACCTTCGACCGCTCCTCGCCTTTCACCGACAACACGATGATGGGTACGTTCGACATCGAACGGATCCGGCGGCACAGCTCGAGGCCGTCCATGTGCGGCATGAACAGATCCGTGATCACGAGCTCGGGCCGCCACTCGTTGAAGCTCGAGAGCGCAGCCTCCCCTTCTCCCGCCGTGCGCACCTGATACCCCTGGCTGCTCAATACCGTCCGCAGCACACGCGTGATCTGCGGCTCGTCGTCGACGACGAGCACGCGGGATTTGTCGAAAGCCGTTGCCATCTTGTTACTCCGTTCAGTGCACCAATGCCGCCGCCGGCGTCTGGTGCTCAGACGCCTCCACTGCGATCGGCAGCTTCATGATCACGCGCGTGCCGACGCCGGACTCCGGCGCCTCGATCCATATCCGTCCGGCTTGCGCTTCGACGAGGCGGCGCGCGATCGGCAGACCGAGCCCGATGCCGCCCCGCCGCGGATCGTGCGGCGCACGGGCCGGCACGCGAAAGAATTTCTCGAAAACACGCTCGCGCACATCGGGCGCGATACCCGGTCCCTCGTCGTCAACGGTGATTTCGACGTACCGGTCGGCCTCGACCGCCGCGCGAATCGCGATGATCGTCCCGACAGGGGCGTACTTGCTGGCGTTGTCGAGCAGGATGTAGACGACTTCGGCGATCGAAGACGGATCGACCGACACTGGCGGTAAACCGTCGTCGAGGTCGACGACGACGCGATGATCCCGTGTCACCGTTTCGGCGCGGACAAGCCCGGCACGCACGATGTCGTCGAGTTTCGCGCTCCGCAGATGCGTCGGGTGCGCGCCGTCGATGCGCACGGGCGTCGACAGACCCTCGATGAACCGGTTCAATCGATCAGATTCCTCGTCGATGACCTCGAGCAGCTCGCGCCGTCCTTCAGTGGAGAGCGACGATCGGTCGTCCCACGGCCCGGCGCCGATCAGGGCCGTGACAGCCGCTTTGATCGCGGTAAGCGGCGTCCGGAGGTTGTGCGTCAGCGCGTCGAGGAGCGCGGCCTTGAGCTGCTCGTTGCGGCGCGCCGCCTCTGCTTCGCTGGCGCGATCGAACGCAATCTGCAGCTCTTGGTACAGCCGCTCGATCTCCTGCCGCCCGGCCTGCGCTTCCTGCCGCCGGCGCTCCGCACGTGCGGACAGCTCGCCGGCAATCACAGCCGTGATGATGAACGTGAGGAACGCCACCCAGTCGTTGGCGTTCTCGATCCAGAAGCCCGCCGGCCCGAGGAAGTAGTAGGAATAACTGGCTGCAGCGGCCGATGCTGCAAAGAGCGCCGGGCCGATCCCCCACATCCGGGCGACGATGACGACGACCAGCAGCAGCAAAGGCGCTGCGGCGCCGGAGTTCATCGTGGGAAACAACCGCAGCGCCACCACGCAGATCGCGGCCAGCGCTCCCGCGAAGGCATAGTTCAGCCAGCGCATCGTCCGATTATAAGACCGCGCCGCCCAAGAACGGGCAACCGCCGTGGGGTCTTCATTTTTTCACAATCGCGATCGCGCCGCGAGGTAGAATCGAACAATGGTTCGATTATCGAACCGCCGTTCGATTCGCGCCGAAGCCCGCCGCGTGGAAATACTCCGCGCGGCCGCGCGCGTGTTCAGGACGAGCGGTTATGCCGCCGCAGGCATGCGCGACATCGCGATGGCTGCGGATCTGTCCACCGCGAACCTGTACCACTATTTCCGCGGCAAGGACGAGATTCTGTTCTTCTGCCAGGATCGCTCTCTCGATCGGCTGCTCGCGGCGCTCGTCGAGGCCCGTCGCGCCGGCCGTCCATTCGCGGACCGGCTGCGGACGCTCGCGCTGGCGCACGTGCGCTGCCTCATCGACGAACTCGAAGGGTCGGCGGCGCATCTCGAAGTGAACGCGCTTCCGCCCGCGCTGCGGAACCTGATCGTGGCCAAACGCGATCGTTATGAGCGCGGCGTGCGCGCCCTCCTCGCCGCCGGAATCCGGCGTGGCGAGCTGCGTGCCATCGATCCGACGATCGCCACGCGCGCGTTTCTCGGTGCGCTCAATTGGACGGCCCACTGGTTCACTCCCAACGGATCGCATTCAGCAGACGGCGTCGCGGCCATGGTGGCCGATTACGCCGTCGGAGGACTGACGCATGCCCGCACACGCACACATCGCCTTGACGGTGAACGGCGAGGCGGCCGACGTGGCGTTCGCGCCGTACAAGACGCTTCTCGAGGTGCTGCGTGAAGACCTGAACCTTTGCGGCACGAAACACGGCTGCGAGTTGGGTGAATGCGGCGCCTGCGCCGTACTCCTCGACGGGCAGCCCGTGCTCTCGTGCCTCGTGCTCGGCGTCGAGTGCGCCGGCCGCGACGTGAAAACGGTCGAAGGTCTCGCCGCCGATGGACGGCTCCATCCGCTCCAGGACGCCTTCGCCGATCTCGGGGCGGCCCAGTGCGGCTATTGCACGCCAGGCCTTCTCGTTACCGCGAAGGCGCTGCTTGACGAATATCCACACCCGACCCGCGACCAGATCCGGGAAGCGCTGGCCGGTAATCTGTGTCGCTGTACCGGTTACCAACAGATATTCGAAGCCGTCGAGGCTGCGATTGGCGCTACTTGCCAGCTCGCCACCAGGGGGGACACGAAGGCCACGGAGATGCATCGATCGAGGATCGAGAAGTCTCCACGCCTGCCCTCGGCGTCCCCCGTAGTCCTCCGTGGTGGAAAGTTATTCCCAGTCATGCCACTGAACATCATCGGCACCGCGCGGCGCCGCGTCGATGCACGCGCAAAAGTCACGGGCCAGACGCGCTTCGCGGACGATGTGATGCTGCCGCGGATGGTGCACTGCAAGCTCCTGCGGTCGACTGTGCCGCACGCGCGAATCACGCGCATCGACGCCAGTCGCGCCGCGGCGCATGAGGGTGTGCATCTGGTGCTGACGGGCAGTGATTTCCCCGTGAGCTACGGAATTCTGCCGGTCAGCCAGGACGAGCACGCGCTGGCCGTCGATCGCGTCCGTTTCGTCGGCGATCCGGTCGCCGCAGTCATCGCGCGCGACGAGCTCACGGCCTTCGAGGCGCTCGATCTCATCGACGTCGAATACGAGCCGCTTCGCACGTTCAGCGGCCCGGACGACAGCCTCGCCTTCGACGAGCCGCGCATCCACGATTACGGCGATCACGGCAATGTGCACAAAGCCGTGTCGCTCGGGTTCGGCGACGTCGACAAGGCCTTCAGCGAAGCGGACCGCGTTTTCGAGGACACGTTCTTCTATCAGGGCAACACGCATCTCCCGATCGAGCAGCACGCGGCCGTCGCGGCCCGCGACCCGGACGGAAAACTCGTGCTCTGGTCGAGCACGCAGACGCCCCACTACGTGCACCGCGCGCTCGCGAAAACGCTGGGGGTTCCCGCGGCGCACATTCGCGTCATCGCCACGCCGAATGGCGGCGGCTTCGGCGGCAAAAGCGATCCGTTCAGCCACGAGATCGTCGTCTGCAAGGCGGCGCTCGTGCTCGACCGCCCGGTCAAGATCTGCCTGACGCGCGAAGAGGTGTTCTACTGCCATCGCGGCCGGCATCCGGTGCTGATGCACTTCAAGACCGGCGTGAAAAACGACGGCTCGATTACGGGCGTTCACCTGAAGACGATTCTCGATGGCGGCGCGTACGGATCGTACGGCGTCGCGAGCACGTTCTACACGGGTGCGCTGCAGACGGTCACGTATCACATTCCCGCGTATCACTTTCAGGGATGCCGCGTCTTCACGAACAAGCCACCGTGCGGGCCCAAACGCGGCCACGGCACACCGCAGAGCCGTTTCGGGCAGGAGATTCAGCTCGACAAGATCGCGGAAGCCCTGTCGCTCGATCCGGCGGAAATGCGGCTTCGCATCATCGAGAAGCCGGACACGTTGACGGCGAATTACCTGCGGGTTGGCACGATCGGGTTGTCGGAATGCGTGAACCGAATCGTCGCAAAATCGGATTGGGCGAACAAGTTCCGCAAGCTGCCGTTCGGCCGCGGATTGGGGCTTGCCTGCTCGTCGTACCTCTCCGGTGCCGGGCTGCCGATCTACTACAACGACATGCCGCACTCGGGCGTGCAGTTGAAGCTCGATCGCAGCGGCGGCGTGACGGCGTTTTGCGGCGCAACAGAAATCGGTCAGGGATCGGACGACGTGCTGGTCGGGTGTGTCGCGGAGATTCTCGGCATCGAGCCGATCGACATCAGGCCCGTCACCGGCGACACGGATCTCACGCCGGTTGATCTCGGGTCGTACTCCAGCCGCGTGACGCTCATGATGGGGAACGCGGCGATCCAGGCCGCGGAACGCGCGAGGGCGCTGCTCGCGCAGGCGGTCGCGCAGAAACTCCAGGTGCCGACGGATCGGCTCGTGTTCGCCGAGCGACGCGTATTCGACGCCGAAGATCCCGGCAAAGGCGTCGCATTTGCGGAAGCCGTTCAGCTCGCCGAAACGATGTTCGGAACGATCGGCAGCACGGGTTCCTACACGCCGCCGAAATCAGCGGCACGATTCAAAGGCGGCGGCGTCGGACCATCGCCGACGTACTCCTACACGGCCGCGATTGTCGAAGTGAACGTCGACCCCTCCACCGGCTGGATCGACGTGCCCAGGGTCTGGATCGCGCACGACATCGGCCGCGCGCTCAATCCGCCGCTCGTGCGCGGCCAGGTCGAGGGAAGCGTGTACATGGCGCTCGGCGAGGCGCTCATGGAGGAACAGGAGTTCCGTCGCCTTCCGCCGCGGCTGTCCGACGCGCTCGTTCATAAATTTCCATCGATGCTCGAATACAAGAGCCCGACGACGCTCGACATGCCGGAAGTGATCACGGAGCTGATCGAGCATCCAGATCCGCGCGGTCCGTTCGGCGCCAAGGAAGTGGGGCAAGGACCGCTGCTGCCCGTGATGCCTGCGCTCGCCAACGCCGTCTACGATGCGATCGGGGTCCGCATCGACGAAGTGCCGATCACGCCGGAGAAGATCGTCAAGGCGCTGCAGGCGAAAGCCGCCGGCAAGCCGGCGCGCTACGGCCCGCTCCACTTCCCTGCTGTCCGGTGGCCCGAGACGCTCCAGGTTCCTCCGCCATGGGAGGGCGGCGATGGCAAGGCGACGAACGACAGCAATAGCAAGAAACAAGGAAAAGACGTGGCCCGTGCGACTCAAGCCGAGGCCGAGAGTCTACGCTCGAGGCTGAGGGACAGCGAAGTCGCCTACAGCGAGCGGGGGTGGGGCCCCGCGAGAAGTTAAGAAATGATGCGGCTGCCCTACTTCCAATTCCATTCCCCGCGCGAAGTGCGCGCGGCGGCGGAGCTGCTCGCGCACGCGGCGCCCGGCGAAGCAATGATCATTGCCGGCGGCACCGACATCCTCCCGAACATGAAGCGTCGTCAGCAGGTACCGAAATCGCTCATCAGCCTCCGGCAGATTGCAGAGCTGCGCGGCATATCGAATGGCGCCGGGTACACGATCGGTTCGAGCGTGACCCTGACCGATCTCGTGCGCCATCCAGGCATTCGCAGCGCGTACGCGGGCTTGTGGCAAGCGGCAGCGCAGGTTGCGACGCCGCACCTTCGCAACATGGGCACCATCGGCGGCAACCTGTGCCTCGACACCCGCTGCAACTACTACGACCAGAACTACGAGTGGCGCAAAGCGATCGACTTCTGCATGAAAAAAGACGGGGCCACCTGCTGGGTTGCGACCTCGAGCCCGAAGTGCCTCGCCGTATCGTCCACCGACACCGCGCCGGCGCTCATCGCGCTCGGCGCGAGCGTCACGCTCGTGAGCGCAGAGGGTGCGCGCCGCATCCCCCTGTCGCAGATGTACCGCAACGACGGCATCGAGTACCTCACGCGCACGCCGTCCGAGATTCTCTCGACCGTCCACTTGCCGAACCTCGAGGGATGGCGCAGCACCTACTGGAAGCTGCGTCGCCGTGGGTCGTTTGATTTTCCCGTGCTGTCCGTCGCCGCAGCTATGAAGCTCGCCGACGACGGCACGGTCGAGGACGCGCGCATCGTGCTTGGCGCGATCGCCTCGAGGCCATTCGAGGTGCCGGCGGCGGCCACGTCGCTCGTCGGCGCTTCACTAAGCGACGAAGCGATCGAGCACGCCTCGACGCTCGCCGCTCAGCCGGCGCGGCCCATGGACAACACTGATTTTTCGCTGCACTGGCGGAAAAGGGTGGCGCGCGACTTCGTCGGCTATGCGCTGCGTGAGCTCCGCGGCGACGACATGCGCGCAGTGCGCGTCCGGATCGCGCGGCAGCTCCTGTAGCGCGCGGCTTTAGCCAAGCGATCGTTCCTGTAGCGCGCGGCTTTAGCCGAGCGATTGTTCCTGTAGCGCAAGCCTTCAGGCGAGCGGTAGGCGCTCGGCTAAAGCCTCGCGCTACGGTTGTCCTCGCCTCGCGCTGCGGTTTGTCCTCGCCTCGCGCTACGGTGTCTCGCCGCGAGCCTGCTGAACAATCTTCACCCCGGCGCTGGCGCCGACGCGCGTCGCGCCCGCGGCGATCATCGCCTTGACGCCTTCGAGATCGCGGACGCCGCCAGCGGCCTTGACGCCCATCTCGGCGCCGACGACGCGGCGCATCAAGGCGACATCGGCGGCGGTAGCGCCGCCCGGCCCGAATCCGGTCGACGTCTTGACGTAGTCCGCGCACGCGGCCTTCGCCAGCGTGCACGCCGTGACCTTCTCATCGTCGGTGAGAAGCGCCGCTTCGATGATCACCTTGCTCAACGCGCCGCCTTCCCGACAGGCGTTCGTTACTGCCTCGATGTCGCGCTCGACGACGCGCAGGTCGCCGGACTTCAACGCGCCGACGTTGATCACCATGTCGATTTCGCGCGCGCCGTCGAATATCGCCCGGCGCGTTTCGTACTCCTTGACGTCGCTGGTGGTCGCGCCGAGCGGAAACCCGACGACCGAGCACACGCCGACCCCGCTGCCCGCCAGCAGCCGCGTGCAGGCCGCAACCCAGGTCGGGTTCACGCAGACGGTGGCGAACTTGAACTGCGCCGCTTCGCGGCAGAGCTCTTCGATGTTCCGCCGCGTCGCGTCGGGCTTGAGCAGCGTGTGATCGATCATCGACGCGACACCGAGCGGCGCGCCGCCGGCGGCATGGAGTCCGACTCGGGTGGCGCCGGCGGCCAGGACGCCGTGCAGGCGGTCCGGACAGCAGTCGGCAAGAACCGAATGACACGAGCACCGCACGGGCGGCGATGCCGGACCGGCGGCGAGCTCTTCGACGATCACGTCGATGATCCGCTGCAGCTCTTCTCTGTTCACAGCGTTACCGCGTCTCCAGATCGCGGATCTTGGCCAGCCGCCTGATATATCGCGGCTCCCGCATGGAAGCGCCGAGCCATGCTGCGACGATCGCCCGCGCCTCCTCAGGCCCGACAAGCGATGCGCCAAGCGTCAACACGTTCGCCCCGTTGTGCTCGCGCGAGTAGCGTGCAATCGTCTCAGTGGTCGCCATCACGGCACGGATGCCTCGCACCTTGTTCGCCGCGATCGCGGACCCGATCCCGGCGCCGTCGATGACGATGCCGGCATCCGCTTCGCCGGACGCAACGAGCCGTGCGACGGACGCGGCGACGTCCGGGTAATCGACGGCATCCGGCCCGTCGGTGCCGAGGTCGTTCACGGCGAGTCCACGGCCGCGGAGAAAAGCGACGAGCATCTGCCGCAGCTTGATCCCCGTGTGATCGCTGGCGATCGCGAGCGTTCGCACGTCGGCGCGCGGCACGAGCGAAAGATCCTCCTGCGAGGCCTGCCCCTCCCGGTTCACCGTGATCCGGCGCTCTCTGAGCGTGTCCTCGGCCAGCGGCGTCACGTGCCCGCCCCGCGCGAGCATCACGGTTTCGCCGCGCGCGAGAACACGCGCGTCGGCTTCCGTGATGATGTCGAATGTTTTCATTGAGCTATGATGACGGCCTGATGCCCGACCTGCGCCTGACGGAAATCCTACTATCGGAAGACCAGATTCGGAAACGGGTCGCCGAGATGGCCCTGGAGATCCGCCGCGACTTTCCCGACGACGTGCACGTGATCGCCGTCCTCAAAGGCGCGTTCATGTTCCTGTCCGATCTGATCCGGCACATTCCAGGGTACGTGTCGCTCGATTTCCTCGCGGCATCGAGCTACGCAAAGGGCACGACGAGTTCGGGTGAGGTAAGGCTCCTCAAGGACCTCGACACGTCCCTCGAGGGCAAGAACGTCGTCATCGTCGAGGACATCGTCGATACCGGCCTCACGCTCCATTACCTGCAGGACATCCTTCGCGCGCGCGGCCCGAAAGCGCTCCGGACGGCGTGCCTTCTGAGCAAACCGTCGCGCCGCAAGATTGAAGTGAGCGTCGAGTACGTCGGCTTCACGATCGAAGATCGGTTCGTCGTCGGGTACGGCCTCGATTACGCCGAGCAGTACCGCAATCTGCCGCACATCGCCGTCTTGCAAGCCTGAGCCTCAGCGAAGCGCCGCACGGACTTTCTGGGCCAGACGGTTCGCGTCCGCGATCACACCCGCGCGATCGAGCGTGCGCAGCTGCCGATCCTTCATCAGGACCTTTCCGTTCACGATCGTCGTCCGCACATCGTCTCCGCGCGTGACGTAGACCAGGTGCGACACCGGGTCGTACATCGGCGTTTGCCGCGCCGCGGAGGTGGAGACCGTGATGAGATCGGCGCGCTTCCCGGCCTCGAGCGATCCGATGGTCTTGTCCATGCCCATTGCCCGCGCGCCGCCGATCGTCGCCATGTCGAGTGCGGTTTGTGCCGAGACCGCCGTGGGATCGCGCGTCGTGAGCTTGGCGAGAAACGACGCCTGCCGCATGGCCTCGAACATGTCGAGGTCGTTGTTGCTCGCGGCTCCATCGGTGCCGAGACCAACCGCGACGCCCGCGGTGAGATACTTCACGATCGGCGCGGCTCCGCTCGCGAGCTTCATATTGCTTTCCGGGTTGTGCGCGATGCCGACGCCGCGTCGCCTGAGTATTTCGATGTCGGCGTCGTTCACCCAGACGCCGTGCGCGGCGAGCGTCCGCGGTCCCCAGAATCCAATCGACTCCAGGTACTGCACCGGCGTGGCGCGATGCTGCTCGAGCGATCCTTTCAGCTCGTCCTCGGTTTCGCCGACGTGGATGATGACGGGCACGTGATACTTGCGCGCGAGCTCGACCGACGCGAGGAGCGACGCCTTGTCGTTCGTGTACAAGGCGTGTGGGGCGACGGCGGGGACGATGAGCGGATCATCCTTGAACATCTGGATGAAACGTTCGGCGCGCGCCAACCCGTCGGCGGGTGTTTTCGCGTCCGGCACTGGGAACTGAATGATCGTCTGGCCGAGGACGCCTCTCAGCCCCGCGTCGCGGGTCGCCTTCGCGATCTCTTCTTCGAAGTAGTACATGTCGGCGTAGGTCGTCGTGCCGGATTCGATCATCTCGAGGGCCGCCAGCCGCGTGCCGGTGCGCACGAAGTCGGGCGATACCGTTTTTGCTTCGGCCGGGAAGATGTATTTCTGCAGCCAGTCCATCAGGGCCAGGTCGTCCGCGAGCCCCCGGAACATCACCATCGGCGCATGTGTGTGCGTGTTGATCAACCCGGGCAGAACGATTTGATCGCGCGCGTCGATCGTTTCAGACGCCGCGTATGCGGCGCTTATCGCCTGCGGCGTGCCGATCGCGACGATGTCTGGGCCGTTGACCGCTACCGCGCCAGGCGTCAACACCTGATGCGATGCGTTTTCCGTGATGACGGAGGCGCCGATCACGACGAGCGAGACGCGCGGCGGAGCGCGCTGCTCTCCCCCGAACGCACCCAGCGCGAACACGACAATCGCGATTTTTTTCATCGACCCGCAAATTCTATCGTGATCGGCAGTTAGATGTAACGCGAGGTGACGCATGTAGCGCGAGGTAACGATGTAGCGCGAGGCTTTAGCCGAGCGTACCGCCGGACGCCGCGCTCGGCTGAAGCCTCGCGCTACACTGATTGGCGCCAGCCACGAGCGTTGTATAGTGGACAGCCGTGCCGGTTCACATCGTCGATCACCCGCTGGTGCACGACGCGCTCGTGTCGCTGCGCGACAAGACCACGTCTCCGGAACATTTCCGCCGCGCATCGATGCGGATCAGCGTGCTTCTCGCTGCCGAGGCGATGCGCGATCTGCCCACGCGCGACGTGTCGGTCGACTCGCCGCTTGGTCCGGCGCCCGGCCGCACGATCGCCCGCGATGTCGTCGTCGTCCCTGTCCTGCGCGCCGGCCTCGGCATGCTCGACGCCGTCCTGGAACTGGTGCCGACCGCGCGTGTCGGGCACATCGGTCTGCAACGTGACGAGATGACGGCCGTCGCATCGCAGGTACTACTCGAAGCTGCCCGCGCGGCTCGACGCGAGCGACGTTCTGATGATCGACCCGATGCTCGCGACTGGAGGCAGCGCGGTCGCCGCGCTCGATCTGCTCGCGCGCGCGGGCGCCTCGCGCATCCGCATCATCTGCATCGTCGCGGCGCCCGAAGGCGTGGCGCTGGTCGAGCGTCATCACCCTGACGTCGCGATCTATACCCCGGTCGTCGATCGCCAGCTGAACGCGCAGAAATACATCGTCCCGGGTCTCGGCGACTTCGGCGACCGGCTGTATGGCACGGTGTAGATCCGTGCCTTTGGGATCCGCGCTCCGACGGAGGCACTATGCCGCAGCGTAAAGGAACAGTCGTCGACCGTCGCGCGCAGGCGCGGCCGCAGCCCGCGCATTGGTCCACGGCTCTCACGTCGATCACCCCGAACAAGATCCTGATTCGCGGCTTCGCGGTCGACGAGATGATGGGACGGCTCTCGTTCGCCGATGCAGTCTATCTGCTGCTGATGGGCGAGCTGCCGACGCCAGCGATCGGCCGCATGCTGAATGCCGTGCTCGTGTCATCGCTCGATCACGGCGTCACGCCGCCATCGACACTTGCTGCGCGGAACGTGGCGACCTCTGGCGCGCCTTTGAAGGATTGCGTGGCCGCCGGTATTCTCGCGTTCGGCCCGCATCACGGCGGCGACGTGGAGTCGTGCATGCGTTTTCTCGATGCCGGGTTGACGATGGTGCGCGAGGGGCGATCGCTGCAAAAGGCTGCCGACAAGATGATCGACGAATGTCTGAAGGACGGGCTCACGCCGCCCGGATTCGGGCATCGATTTCACACGCGCGATCCGCGTGCGGCCCGACTCTTTCAGATGGCGCTCGAGCTCGAGCTCGAAGGCGAGCACGTGCGCCTGCTGCGGGCGGCCGAACACGCCATCGAAGCGCGAAAGGACGAGTTTGGACGGCCGATGCCGGTGAACGTCGACGGCGCGATCGCGGCAATTTGCGCCGATCTGGGTTTTGCGTACGAGCTCGGCAACGCGATTTTCCTGATCTCGCGGCTTCCGGGGCTGATCGCGCACGCGCACGAAGAGCGATCGCGCCAGGCGCCGATGCGCCAGATCGATCCGAAGGACCAAGGCTACGACGGATCGAGCGAGCGCCGCCTGCCGGAAGGAAGGAAGTAAGATCGCAAGAGGCGCGAGCGATGAAGGACAGGGCGGCTGAGCATATCCGGCGCGAGGTCGAAAGCTGGCCGGGTGTGACCAGCGCTCCGCATAGATTCGGCGGCGTCGAATTCCGTGTCGGACGCCGCGAGCTCGGCCACCTTCACGGCAGCCGTCTCGCCGATTTGCCCTTCCCGATCGCGATTCGCGCGGAGCTCGTCGCCGCGGGCCGCGCGACGCCGCACCATGTGCTGCCCGAGTCGGGCTGGGTTTCCTACTATATGAAGTCTCCAGAGGATGCCGCCGGCGCGATCGATCTGTTTCGATTGAATTACGACCGGCCGTGGCGCCACGACGCGCAGGACGAGCAAGTGGACGAGGCCTCTGAGGATTCGTTTCCTGCGAGCGACCCGCCCGGCTTCGGCCCGGTCACTGGCGTCGGCCACCAGTCGCGCGACGAGAACGACTGAGCGTCCCCGCGCATCGCTTGTCGGCGATCGCCGCTCGCGGTAACATTCGGAGTTCGTCCCCGCCAGATCGGGCGCTTAGCTCAGTTGGTTAGAGCGCGTGCTTCACACGCACGAGGTCATAGGTTCGAGTCCTATAGCGCCCACCACGCAGACCCATTTTAAGGAATCAGAAGCCGATTCACCGGCGCAGGCCGACCGGAAAACGTTCATCGGCGTGCCTCGTTGTCTTCCTTTTACTGCGCCAACTCAAACGTTGGACGATAGTAAAACAGCAACACGCATGCGAGCACAACGATGATCATGACTACGACGATCCAAAGGACCTTCATCATCTCCTACCACCACCAAGGCATCCAGGTCAGTCCGAAGCGGTGCTCGACGCGGCTATAATCCGCACCATGTGGGCGCGCCGAACACGCCATACTGCGTTGAGCTGCGTCGGCCTGCTCATCCTTCTTCCGCTGCCGGTCGTGACGCACGCCGAGCGTCGTCCTGTGGGTGGCGCGCAGTGCGTGATCACGTGGCGCACGGCCTCCGATTACTTGCAAAGTCCGACGCTCGTCTTCAGCGGAACCGTCGTCGATCAGGACGGCGGTGTGACCTTCGCGATTGACCGTGTATGGAACGGTGACGTCGAGGCCCGCACGAGATTGACATTGTCGTCGGGGCAGCATGACTGGCACGAGGAGGATTTCAAAAGGGGGGAAACGTATTTGGTGTTCGCGACCCCGATGACCGTGAAAACAGCGGATGGCACAACGATGTACGAAGTGAGCAGGTGTAGCCCGACCAGCCCGCTTGCCGACGCGGCACAATACCTGAAACAGCTTGGCAGCGCAAAACGTCCGAAGCAGTTTCCTTAGTCGGACGGCTCCGGGACGCGAGACGGAATCCTCTTCACGATAAAGGGATCGAGGCGCACTGATTTCCTGAGCAGCGCCGGTATTTCCGCGTCAGTGAAACGACTGCGCCAACTCCATGCTTCTGCCGCCGCTTGGCGTGTCGCGGTCGCTTCGCGAGCACGAGCGTCTGGTCGATGACCGGCCGCCATCTGTTTTCGCCACTCGTCGAGGTGCGCTTTCACGGGACTGAACGCCTCCTCAACGCAACAGCCGGCTTCGAGCGCCAAGAGAATGCGCCGATACCATGCTTGCTTTGCGGCCACGTACGTCGAGAAGCTCGCGACCAAGCCCGCATCGTCAGTCCCTATCGCACAGCCGTCCTCAAACACGACGGCATCAAGTTGGATGGCGACGTCGAGGGCGTCGAGGATGTGGCGACCGCGGATTTCTTCAACCCCTTCCACCCGGCAGCCGCTCGCGACAACCCGTCGGCACCCTGGCAGAACGGGCCCTTCATCGCGGCTCACGAGTTGATCACCGCAGATGGCCGCGGGATGCTTGTACTGTGTGCGGCTCGTCGTCCTCCGATTGCCTGAGTACACGACGTGCCATTCCACACTAAACGCCACGATCGGAAGCGGTGCATGATTCTCAACGATGACCATGAACGGTTTCATCTTCAGGATCCGGTTGGCAAGCGCGCCAATCAGTGGGCGAGCGAGGTCGTCGAACTCGGCGGCTTCCGGCGAGATGAGGGTTACGCCATGTTCTCTTAAGTCGCCGATGCGAACGGTAGGACTCGTCACACGCGCTGCTCCTCCTGCACATCATTTGCTCCTGCTTTCGTGAACGGGCAGCGGCGCGACATTGTTACCGTTGGCAAGCTGCCACGGTCGACCGCTGCCATCCACCCACCCGGCGAGCAGCACGGGCTGCGCGCCCGATTGGGCCTGCACGCGCTGCGGCATCCCGTTGACACATAGCCATACGAGGCAGAGAGCGATCACCGTCAGTACGACGCGGGTATAACGATCCACCATGACATCTGCTCCTTTATCGGCACAGCCGCACAATGTTAAGACGCGCCACTCCTCCTCGTTTTCTTTCTTCCTCTCTCAGAGAAGTACAGGACATCCATTCACCGCCTGTAACCAGTCGATAAAACGCACGCGCCGGCTATTCGTCGCTTCGATCAAACATGCCGTTGATCCACGAGAACGTCAGCGTGCCCGCGCCAATGACCGCGCACGTCGCCACCGTGCGCCAGAGCGCATCGGTCCCGGTAAATTCCCAAATGGCCAAGATGGACGCGACGACAGCCACGACGATGCAGATCGTGGTGATCCAGAATGAGAAGGCGACCACGGCGGCGCGATTCACATAACCTGCGCGTTTCGGCTTCCCCGATTCAGAAGACATGGTGCGCGATCATCGTACCTCTCTTGCAGCAGCCGACGCATCGCGCCTCCGCTCCACCAGCTGCGGCGCTGGAAACGAAATCGCCGCTTCGATCACTACCTGTGGAGGGCGCTCGACCGGTTGAGGAATCGCGTCGCGGCGCCATCGAGGACCAGCACCGCGTATGTCGGTGTCGGTCCTCACGCCTTTCGTACGGCGGCGACCGACATCGTGCGCACCATGCGACACGCCGAAAGGCCGCTTAGCGGCCAGGCAGCTTCGCGACGAGGTGATCGAGTTCAGCTTGAAGAGGTCGATAATCGCCACAGCATCCGCCGTCGTCGCAGTGCGAATCTTCACGTTGAGGCGATCCTCCACGACGGCGCTACGGATGCCGGAGCGCGCTCAGCGGATTCATCCGCGACGCGCGCCACGCGGGCACGAGCGTCGCGACGACGACGACCGATATGACGATCGCGAGCGCCCGCGCGAACGAGGAGACATCGGTGGCGCTGACGCCGAAGAGCGCGCTCGAGAGCAACCGCGTCACCGCGAGCGCCGCCACCAGACCGATGCCGACGCCAATCGCGCCGAGCCGCAGCCCGCGCTCGAGAAATCCGCGCACCACGGACAGGCCCGAGGCGCCGAGCGCCATGCCGGATGCCGATCTCGTGCGTGCTCTGCTTCACCGTGTACGCCATCAGGCCGTAGGTGCCCATCGCGGCGAGCGCCATCCCGGCGACGCCGAACACGAACAGCATCGCCGCCATGAAATCGAACAGCAGCAGCGCGCCTTTGATCTGCTCCTCCAGGCGATGGGCGTGGAGAATCGGCAGGTTGGCGTCGAGCGCGGCGATGCGCGCCCGCGCCTGCTCGACGAGGACGTCGGCCGACGCCGCGCCGCGCGAGTGCAGCACCATGCCGGAGCGGTACGACTGGAGGAACGGCAGATAGAAGTAGGGCCGCGGCGATTCGTTGATCCGAATGTACTTGATGTCCGACGCGACGCCGATCACCGTGCGCCAGTCGCCCTTCGCCGGCACGGATCCGTTTGCCCAGCGCGTTCACCGCGCCGCCATAGAATTTCTGCGCGAACGTGTTGTTGACCATCACGGCCGGCGCCGCGTTCTCGTCGTCCCGGCTCTCGAACGCTCGGCCCGCGATGATGTTGATCTTCAGCGTCCGGAAGTAGTCCGGGCCGACCGTGTTCGACAGAAACGCGAGATCTTCGTCCCGCCGCGGTGAATAGCCTTCAATCGCTGATTCGACGTGCGGGCGTGTCGAGAAACGCCATCGGCTCGTAGGCCGCGATGGTCGCCACGTCCGCGCCTGCGTCGGTTCGGACGGCATCGAGCAGCTTGCGGTAAAAGACGCGTCCACGCGCCTCGTCGTAGCCGTTCTGCTTCAGGTCGATCGACACCGAGCGTCACGTGGCTTGGGTCGTAGCCCGGATAGATCTCCTCGCGCCGCCTCGAGGCTGCGCGTGACAAGGCCGGAGCCGACGAGCAGCAGCAGCGAGACGGCGACCTGCGCGACGACCAGGCCGGCGCGCAGCCGTCCGCGAGCGGTGCCACGCGGAGACACGTCGCTCATCACCGACACGAGATCGACGCGCGAGCTTTGCAGCGCCGGCACGAACCCGAACACCACGGCGCTGCCGACGCCCACCAGGACGGCGTAGGCGATCACGAGCCGGTCGACGGCGATATTGAAGAACAGCCGTTGAGGCGCGACGAGCGACTCCGCGTACGCAGACGAGCACCGGAATGCCGCGCGCGGCGAGCACGACGCCCAGGATCGCGCCCGGCACCGCCAGCACGAGGTTCTCGACAATCAGCAGCCGGACGATCCGCGCGCGCGTCGCGCCGAGCGCCAGGCGCAGTGCGATTTCGCCGTGGCGCGACATCCCGCGCACCAGCACCAGCCCGGCGATGTTCGCGCACGCGATGACGAGGACGAGCAGGCCCATCGCGGCGACCACCGCAAGCGTCGGCAGCACCGTTGACGGGCGCGCCGCCGGGCGTCTGCCAGAACGGAACGACTCTCATGCGATCGGACGGTTCGGTGAGCGCTCGATCGCGCGCGAGCGTGGCACCAAGCGCGTCGATCTGCGCGGCGGCGCTGGCGAGCGTCGTGCCGGGCCGGAGATAACCCTGCGGATAGAAGATGGCCGCGCGCCGATCCGACAGGATGCCCGACGCGGTCGTCTGCGCGCTTCCGAAATTGAACCCGAGCTGCGGCGCCATCATCACCGGAATGTAGAGCTCGACGTCGTAGACGACGGTCGTGCCGCCGCGAAACGCGGGATCGGCGACGCCGACGACCGTCATCGCGAGAGTTGTTGATCTCGATCGTCTTGCCGACGATGTCGGGGTCGGCGTCGAAGTCGCGGCGCCAGAGGCCGTCGCTGATGACGACGACCGGATGGCGTCCGGGCGCGATTTCGTCCGACGGCAGCAGCGTGCGGCCGCGCTGCGGCGCGGACGCCGAGCACCTGGAAGTAGTTGCCGGTGACGATCTCCGCCCACAACGAGCGCGACGCGCGCTCGCGGCCGAGCCCGACCGTGGCGACGATCGAGCCCATGAGGCCGTTGAACGCGCGGTCGTGGTCGCGGAGATACTGGTAGTCGGGATACGAGACGCGGAGCGCGCGACCCGAGCTCGTTTCACGAAACACCGATACCAGCCTGGACGATCCCGCCACGCCGGCGAGCGGTGTGAACGCGATGCCCTTCAGCATCGTGAACACCGCGGCGTTGAGGCCGATGCCGAGCGTCAGGACGGCGACGACGGTGAGCGAGAAGGCCGGATTCTTCGCGAGCGCGCGAACCGCGTAGCGGACGTCGCTCACCTGATCGTGCAGGAGCTCGAGCCACCACGGCGTCCAGACACGCCGCGCCGCTTCTCTGGTGTAGCGCGACGTTGCCGAACTCCTTCAGCGAATCCAGCCGGGCTCCGCGGGGATCGGCGCCGTCGGCCATCCGATCGTCGGCGGCCATCTTCAGATGCGCGCGGATTTCTTCCTGGAGATCGTCTTCGTCGAGACCGCGTCGCTTCCACGGCAACCACAACGGCATGAGCTACTCCTCGGAACCTCGCGCGACGGCCGGCTTCATCACGCGGCTGATCGCGTTCACGAGCTCGGTCCAGCGCGATTCCTCGCGCAGGAGCTGCTTCTTTCCTTCGGGTGTGAGGCGGTAGAACTTCGCGCGCTGGTTGGCCTCGGTCTGGCCCCATTTCCCGGTGACCCACCCTTTCTTGGCGAGCCGCTGCAGCGCCGGATAGAGCGAGCCGGCTTCGACCTGCAGGACCTCGGACGACTGGGCGCGAATGGTCTGCCCGATCGCGTAGCCATGCTGCGGGCCCCACTGCAGCGTCCGCAGGATCAGCATGTCGAGGGTGCCGTGCAGCAGGTCGGTGCGGGCGTCGGGGCGTGTCGAATGCAGGGCCATGGTGTAGATAGTCTATAGCCTTGGACGCGGAACGTCGAGATGGTGTTCCCGTGCGTTCTCCAGGGAACATGATATAGGCTCTCTACGTCTCAGGCCATAGACACTCTATAGCCTTAACACATGATTCTTCACGTCACCGCAGGAAGCTCCTGGTGGCTCTTCGCCGCCGCGAACCTGATCCTGTTTCTTCATGTCGCCGGAGGGACCGTCGGGATCATCTCCGGCGCGGTCGCGTTGCTCTCCCGCAAAGGTGGACGCTCGCATCGGATCGCGGGAACGGTATTCCTCGTTTCGATGCTGATCATGGCCACGATCGGAGCAGCCACGTCGCCCTTCCTGCCGGTGCCGTCGATGACCAACGTCGTCGCCGGCACTCTGACGTTCTACCTGGTCGCCACTGGATGGGTGGCCATCAAGCGCGAGAATGGCCGCATCGGACGCTTCGAGAAAGGCGGGCTTGGCGTCGCATTGGGGGTCGTCGCAGCCGGCGCGATCTTCATCCTCATGGCCATGAACAGCCCCACCGGCAGGATCGGCAAGACACCGCCGCAAGCCTTCTTTGTCTTCGCGATCGTGGGGGCGATTGCCGCCGCCGGGGACCTCAAGATGATCCTGCGCGGCGGCCTTTCCGGCTCCGCACGGATCGCGCGGCATCTCTGGCGCATGTCCGCCGCGCTGACCATCGCATCGGGCTCGTTCTTTCTGGGACAGCAGCGGATCATGCCAGCCTACATGCGGGGATCGCCGTGGCTCTTCGTGCCAGTGATCGCGCCGCTTGCTGTTGATGGTGTTCTGGCTGATCCGTGTTCGACTCATGCCACGGTTCAAGAGTCCGAGATTCCAGCGGTGAAGACCGTCCCGCAGTTTTCCCGGTAAAGACCAAGCCATGAAAGAGTTCTACGCGTTCTACGTTTCTGCCTTTTGAGCCTGCTGGTCATTGTTGGCGTGGGTGGTGCGCTTTTCGGCTACTTCGTCTACTACACCAGCTCCGGAGGTTCCACAACTGTCCGGCACGCTGACCAAAGGCAGCCATCGAGGTCGGCGGACTCGAGCGGACCTACACGACCTACGTGCCGCGCGGGCTCCCGAAAGGCGCACCCCTCGTGGTGGTGATGCACGGCTCGGGTGAAAACGCCGCGCAAATGCGAATCGAGACGGGATATGGGTTCGACCGCCTCGCCGACGAACATCACTTTGCGGTCGTCTATCCCAATGCGCACGCGCAGGGGTGATTGGAACGCGTGCGGCACTGTCGGAGACGACAGCGCGAACGGGCCCGACATCGACGATGTGGGGTTCCTGACCGCGTGTGGTCGACAAGCTCGCCACCGAGATTGGTATCGACCCGCGTCGCATGTTCGCGGCCGGCAGTTCTCGTGGCGGTTTCATGGCGCTTCGTCTTGCACTCGAAGCTCCTTCGCGGTTTCGCGCGGTTGCGGCGGTGTCGGCCAACGTGCATACGCCGGACAACTTCAAATGCAAGCCCACACGGAGTGGCACTTCCTCCGTCATGATCATGAACGGCACCGAGGATCCCCTGGTCCCGTTCGATGGTGGCAGACGTCAGCCTCTTCGGGTTTTCCTACAAGTACGGCAAGGTGATGTCGTCGCGGGAGTCAGCTCAATATTTTGCGGACCTCAATCACCTGGCCGGCCCGCCTGAAACGAACGAGACCCAGGTGGCAGACGGAGTTCGCGTCGAGCAAGTGCTGTGGCGCAACGACTCCAAAGTGGAGGTGGAACTCGTTGCCATTCACGGCGGCGGACATGGCATCCCGCAGCCATATCGGCGCCATCCGCGACTGTTGGGTCCTTCGCCCAAGGAACCGAACGGACCGGACGTGATCTGGGCCTTCTTCGAGCGACAGCGGTGATGATCTCTGAACTGAGAACTGAGAACTTCGGAAACTGGCGCATTTGCACAAACTTCCAAGTTCCGAGTTCTCGTTTCTGACTTCAGGCTGCGTTTTTCAGCAGTCTGCTAGAGCGATTTCCAGATCGATGTAGCGCGAGGGTTTAGCCGAGCGTACAAGATTCCCGCGCTGATCTTCCGCTCGGCTGAAGCCTCGCGCTACGTCAAAATCGAAAACGCTCTAGTCCTGTCCGTAATCAAGCGGCACCACCTCGAAGCACGTCGCATAGAAGGCGATGAGAACCGCCAGACCAAGAACGAAGTGCAGCAACGAGAGCGCGGTCGATTTGCCGATGACGAAGCGCGCCGTGTCGACGGCCAGCGCAGCGAGGGCGGCCGCCCACCACACGTAGGTCATGATCGACAATCGGAGAAGTGCGCCGCACGTGCTGCACGGCCGCACGAGCCGTCCACCAAGGAGCGAGCTGCGCGAACGGACTTCTGCCCAGCCCGCCTTCGTCAGAGACGCACCGCAGCTCGGACAGGTCTTGTTCATGGCGTGCCGCTATTCTGCTCGATTACCTCGAGGATTTGAGTCGAACCCGCGTTGGAGCGCGCTGGCGTGAATGGACGGCTTGGGCGGGGGCTTGTGAACGCGCATCACGCGTCCGCGAAGGAGCTGGTACGTGGCTATTGCGTCATGAGCATCTCCAGGCGCAATGCCGATTCGTGCGACCCACTGCCGCTCGAACACGGTCTGCAACGCTTCGGTGGATAAATCGCCGAAGGCATTGTGTAGATTCGACGGGATATCGTCCCGATCATCGAAGACGATCACGCCCCGCTCCGGCAGGTGCGCCGCATCCGCGGCAATCGCATCGAGTATCCGCTGCGACACGCGCGCGCCCTCGACCCATCGTCCATTCCGTGGCCGATATGCAGGTATGGCGGCGACGAGAGCGATGGCAAGCACAGCCTCGAACCGCCACGCAGCGCGGCTGCTCTGCACCCGCATGTGATCCAACCACATGGCACCGAGCAGGGATACGCCTACCGATGGACACACCGCGTACAGACTGGACCGGATGGGAAGCCACAGGGTGATGGCAAACATGCCGACCCACCAGGTGACCATCATCGCTACCTGCGATGACATCTCGAACGCAGGTCTTGCTCTAAATAGCGCACATCCGAGCGCGACGACGACAGCGACCGCCGTGGTGGAACGGTCCAGGTATTCGACGACATTGCGGATAATTGCACCGGGTGCGACCGAGAACTGATAAACAGGCGGAGCAGAGGAAATGGTGAACGCTGGCGTCGTGTATCGGAGTGCCAGGTAGACCGCCAACGGCACGACCGCGGTCACGACGACTCTCCACGGGAACGGCCGTCGCTCCCGGCGGCCTTCAATCCAGGTCCACGCGATGAGGATAAACGGCAACAACACCGCCTCCTCTTTCGACAAGAGCGCGAGGAGCACAAAGAACGAGGCGAAGACATAGTGGCGCCGCAGAAACAGCGCGGCAGCAAGGACGGAGAAGAGCGTAAGGCACAGCGCCGTCCGGCCACTGAGCCATACGAGCGCCATGTTGATGCCGTGCGGATTGACGGCCCACACCAGTCCGGCCATCAGCGAAGCCCACCAGCTCAAACGGAAACTGCGGCCAAGCGTGACGATTGCGACGATGCACGCCAGGTACAACGCGAGATTCGTCCAGCCGTACCCGCTTGGTTGCCAGCCATGTCTCGCGTAGTCCAATGCGAAGGTAAGTGTGACAACGGGTCGGTAGAAACCTGGCACCTGCGGGTGCAGCGCACTTATCGGGTCCGCGAGAGCAGCCTTTGCGCCTCGAATCCAGGTGAAATCATCTTTGACGAACCCGCGTCCAACGTCGGGCCCGTAGACGGCCAGCACGAACACTGCGAACGCAGCGGTAATCGAGCCGGCGAGGACGTAGTGGCTCCTCGATTCCGACCGCAGGTCATCAGTGCTCACGAGAAAGTCGGCGCTTCGGAATCAACCTAATCGTCACTAGTGGCGATGCCTTTACAGATCGCGGGCGACATAGACCCACGCACGCGCGCCCGATTGGAGGACGACGCTCACGCGCGTGACCGCCGCCACCTCGTACGTGTCGGCACGCTGGATCTCGTCGGGAGTGACGGCAAACACGATCCCGGCAATGACGTCCGACGCGCGTCCAGTCGGTGTCGCCATCGTATGGACGGATTTGCCGCTCAACGCCGCCACTGCCGGATCGTCGATCTTCAGCGGGACCACCTTGTATCCCGGTAAAGCATCGCTCTTACCCGTCAGGCGCCTGCCGAACGTCGCCATCTGCACCGACTCCAGTTGGAGCGTGCCGTATGAGAACAGCAACTCGATCGCCGCGCTGTCAGGTCCCATGTCAGGAGAGCTCAGTTGCGCGAATGTCTTCCTGCTGCTCGACACGGACGCGGAGTGCATGAGCGAAGCTGTCGATCTCCGGCTGGCGGTCGCCGACCGACTTGATAATCAACGGCGCCAAAGGGCCGGTCATCTGCAGGTGCATGCGGAACTCGGCGCCATCGCCGTGCGGTACGACGACAAACGTGCGCCTGCCCACAAAGAGACCGAGCGGTAGACCGCCCGTCCATTCCATGCGCGACGCAGGTTCAAACGCGGTGATGCGCATGGAGAGTGACCGCACGGCCCCGCCGCCCACCTTCACGCGGACTTTGATCCGCTCGTTCAATCCGAAGCGCCCTGCGACGTGGAGAATCTCTGGATTCCACTCCGCATATCCTGCCGCATCGGTCAGCACGCGCCACACCGAGGCAGGCGGCGCAGCGATTCGCGCCGTGGCCACATAGTCACTGCCCTTCACGCCCGTCAGATCGACGCTCGCCCGCTCCGCCGCCTTCGACGGGGAGCGAATCCGGCGCGCCGTGCCTGATCCGCGACGAGGGCGCCTACGACCAGCCGCAGCTGATTGGAGTCGTCGGACGCCTTCTCGCTGCCAGCTTTCGGCCCCACAATCCACGCGATGCCGATGCTGATCAGGTAAAGCCCCATCATTGGCAGTGCGAACACAGTTTGATTCCACGGATCGGCGGACGGCGTGAGGACGGCGGCGACGATGAAGCTGACGAGGATCGCGTACTTGAAATGGCGCCACAGAAAACGCGCCGTTACCAATCGCATCTTGGCCAGAAAGAATACGACGGTCGGTATCTGGAAGATGACGACCATGCCGAGCAGCATCATCTTGTACAGCTCGAACGTGTCTTCCACACGGGGCATGAACTTCATGCCTGCCGAATGGAACCCGGCGAGAAACTTCACCGTTGCCGGAAACATGACGTAGTGGGTGAACAGCGCGCCGCCAATTGCGCCAACCGTCGTCAGCGCCACGAACGGGATCGCGAACTTTTTCTCCTTTGCGTAAAGACCCGGCGCGATGAATCGCCAGACCTGGTACATCACAAATGGCGACGAGAGGATCAATCCTCCGATGAGCGCCACGTCGAGGTAAAACGCAAATCCCTCTCCGAGCTTCGTCAAGATGAGCGTCTCGCCTGGCGGCAACGCCCGCAGTGTCGGCGCGAGGATGAAATCGCCAAGCCGGTCCACGAAGAAGAACGCGGCGCACATTCCGGCCGCGACGGCGAGACACGCTCGAATCAGCCGGGTGCGGAGCTCGTCGAGGTGCTCGAGGAAGCCCATCGACGTGCCGCGCGTGTCGTCGTCATCGTCGTCGCGTAGCAATCGGGTGCTTTTGTCCATACGCGCCGGATTGTAGCCTCGACGCGAATCGCCGTGCACGGAAATCGCTTCCGAGCACAACGTGAACGCAACTGGGATCCAAAAACGTCAGAAGCAGCGGTTCGCAGGGCAGTCAGTGAAAATGGCGGGCGGCGGTGACCAGTTCGAGCCAGTGCTCGGCTTCGTCGCGCTGTCGAAAGACCCGGATGATGCGCACGTCCATGGCAGCGCACCTCGTTTCGTAAAGCAGCATCCGTTCGTAAAGCTGCCGGTCGTCGGCAACGAGCGCCACGTGAGCGCGGGGCCCCTTGCTGCGCACGGCGTCTTGCGCAATCACGACGGCTTGCGCGACATCGGCCTCAGTGATGTCGGTCGTCGCGCCGCTTGCGTCGAACAGGAGCGGCATCATCCGGCGCGCCTGGTCGGCGCGCGCGCGCGGCGCCGCCATCATGTTCTGCATCATCCCGCCGACCGAGCTCGCGCTCGGCCGGCTGGCGAAGTCCGCCATCGCCGATGCCAGCGGGCTGTTCAACCTGATGCGCAATCTCGGCGGCGCCATCGGCATCGCCGCGATCGACACGATCATCGACACGCGCGCACCCGAGCACGCGCAGCAGATCGTGCACCGCCTCATGGCCGGCGATCTGGCGACGGCGACGGCGCTCGGCATTCCGGTCGAGAAGTTCGGGCCGGCCCTGCTCGAACCGGCCAACCGCGCCGCGGTTTCATCGCTGGTGAACACGCTGGCCTATGTCGAGGCCGTCAACGACGCCTGGGCTGTGCTGGCGGTCGCGACGGCGGTCGTGACCGTCGCCGTTCTGCTGGCGCGCCGTGTTTCGGCCGGCGCCGATATTCGCTAGGTGAAATTCCGGTACGGCGGCCCCGGTTGTCGAACCGCGACGGGACGCGATAGTGTGGCCGCCCCTTCCCGCATCGGACGATCCCCACCAATGGCCGAATACCAACTCCACTGCTTCGCCCAGTCCGGCAACGCCTACCGTGCCGCGCTGATGCTCAACCTGATCGGCGCCGACTGGAAGCCGGTGTTCGTCGACTTCTTCGGAAGGGCCAGAAGCGCACGCCGGAGTATCGCGAGACCGTCAACGAGATGGGCGAGGCGCCGGTGCTGGTGCACGACGGCGAAGAAGCTCACGCAGTCGGGCGTGATCCTCACCTATCTGGCGCGGCGCACCGGCAAATTCCGCCGCAGGGCGAGGAGCAGGAGCTCGAAGCGCTGCGCTGGATCATCTTCGACAACCAGAAGGTCAACGGCTTCCTCGGGCCGTACCGCTTCCTGAACACCCTCGCCAAGCCGGCCGGCGACCCGGCGGTGCTGGCCTTCTTCAAGGGCCGCTCGACGGCAACCTGGCATCGTCAACAAGCGGCTCGAGAAGTCGCCGTTCCTGGTCGGCGACAAGCCGACCATCGCGGACGTGTCGCTGACCGGCTATCTCTACTATCCGGCGGAGGAGTTCGGCTTCGACATCGCCGCGGATCATCCGGCGATCGCGTCGTGGCTCGCGCGCATGAGCGCCCTGCCCGGCTGGGCGCATCCCTACGACATCATGCCCGGCTATCCGTTCGGCACCAGCGGCTATCGCAACAAGTGAGTTGTCCGCCGGGGCCGCCGCGCGAGGAACGCACGATGATGAAGGCGGTCTTTATCCACGGTTCGGTCCTGGCGCTTGTCACCGCCATCTTGCCGGCCATGGGCGCCGCGCAGACCGCGAACCAGACCGCGATTCCGCACAGCGTCGCTTCGGCTCCGCGGGCTGGCGAAGACGATTGCGAGACCCGGATACAGAAGCTCGAGGACTCAAACGCCGAAGGCGAGGAGCGTCTGGCCGCGAAAAACGAGGTGATCGACTTCTGCGCGCGGCAGTACGAGCGCGACAACACGATCAAGGCCCTCGTCAAGGCGTGCGCCAAGTACGAGGAGCAGCCGGTGGTGAAGCAGCAATTCGTTGCCGAATGCCAGCTGGCGGCCTTCACATACGCCAATGCGCTGCGCACGCTGAAAATGGAATACGGAAAATAGGCGAAGGCCCCGGCCGCGCTTGACGGCCTGCGCGTGCCGCGCCGTCAGTTCAGTCGCGACGGGCGCTCGTCGTCGGCGTCGGCGATGGACGGGCTCGGGCTGAAGGTCTCGGCCGACCCGGTCGCCGCCGCGGCAGCAGCGCGGGCGGAGGCGGCGTCGCTGCGCGCATGCTCGCGGTAGGAGCGCCAGCCGAGCGGCAGACAGCAGAGATAGGCAAGCGTGCCGATGGTCAGCACGATCCACGGATAGCTGATCAAGAGCGCGACGAAGAGCACTGCGGCGACGAACACCGGCAGCACCCCCTCCGAGATCTTC
>CAVOIY010000003.1:0-736206 GCA_963696165.1 uncultured Acidobacteriota bacterium
CGGCCGGGTTAGTAGTCCGCGGTTTCGAGGGCACCGCGGAGCTCTGCGGCGCGGCGCCACGCGTCTACCATCCGGCGCTCGGCGCGGGACTCGAGCCGGCTCGCCCGGCGGAGCGCGCGCATCCGGCGTGAGTAATCGTAGTTGTTCGGCTTCTTGGAGATTGGTGCGCATTCGCTCGCGCACCAGCATTTCAGTACGCATTGTGCTGACCACTCCGTTGTGTGTAATGCATTGTGTGCGGCACACGGCCGCGCGGCTCCTTGTCCGCCGCGCGGCCGCCTGGTGGCGGCGTGGCCTGTGCTATCCGGCCATCGCGCTGGTCGTGATCGCTATAACGCGGCCACTTCGGTCTTGCGCGGACGTCCGCGGGGGCGCTTGCGCGGCACGATCGCGCCGCGCATCAGCAGCTCGCCGCCCCAGACACCCCAGGGCTCCCTGCGCTCGAGCGCACCGGTCAGGCAGGCCAGCCTGGCCTCGCATCCCCGGCACATCGCCTTGGCCGTCTCCACGTCCTCGGGAGACTCGGCGAAGAACAGCTCCGGGTCCTCCGTGCACGGGAGGTCGAGGCCGCCCGGGAGTGCGGTGGCCGAGCCGGCGACCTGCGACCGATTCCGACCTGATCGAATACCTGCCTGACGTCTGGCTCCTGCCGCGCCGCCAGAGTTCCGGACGCCTCGAACCCCGTCGCGTCCGTCTCGTTGACGGTGGCATCGCGCCACTGCATCGGTGCCATCCCCTCTCGCTTGCCGGTCCTAGTTGTCTCTGCGTCACCAAGCGATTTCTCGCCCGTCGTGGGACCTAGGCCTTCAAATAACTAGGCCGCGGACCCGTGTTTCGGGTCCGCGGCCTCGAGAGGTTCTCCTTGGCCGGTCTGGCTCTTTAGACCGGTCCTCTATCTCGAGGGGTGGACCCGATGCGCCTCCGCCAGTGGCGAAAACGCCGGTCATGTAGTTGTGGATATTCGTCTGGCCAACGGCGACCTTCTGCGCCTGCGGGACGAGAACCGCGACCTTGCCCCGGACACGCGGAAGCGCGTCAACAGGGACGGCGAACGGCTCGGCAGCGGGCACACTGGTCCCCAGGCAGCCGGTCGACGGCAGGCTGGAGACACCCAGGCGCGAAGCCCAGCTCAGGTCAGACATCGCGTCTGAGTTGATGTTCGTCACGTCGGGCACCTCCCTTCCAGGAGCGTCGATAGCTAGCCCACGGACATGTAGAGAAGCGTAAGTGTTGCCCCCTTAAGGGGGCAACACTTTTTTGACCTGCGGTTTTAGATTTTCTTGAGGCTTGGGAGCCGGTTCAGCGGGGCGGCGATGGCCCGGATCAGGCCCTCCTGCACCACCGACACCACGAGCTCGCCCTCGGCGGTGAACACCTGACCGGTGGCCAGGCCGCGGGCGCCGGAGGCCACCGGCGACTCCTGCGCGTACAGCAGCCACCGGTCGGCCCGGAACGGCCGGTGGAACCACATGGCGTGGTCCAGGCTGGCGCCCGAGGTGCGGCCGTCCAGCCAGGACAGGCCGTGCCCGAGCAGCACCGAGTCGAGCAGCGTCAGGTCCGAGGCGTAGGTCATCAGGCAGACGTGCAGCAGCGGGTCGTCGGGCAGTTCGCCGTCCACCCGGAGCCAGATGAGGTTCCGCGTGGTCCGCAGCGACGGGTCGCGCGCCGCCTCGGCCGACATCGGCCCGACCGAGCGCAGGTCGATGGGGTTATCGAAGGCCGCGGGCGGCGTCTGCCCGAGCAGCCGCGCCATCCGGTCCGAGTTCCGCTCGACCTGCGTCGGGCGGCGGGACGTCCGGCATCGGGTCGGCGTGCTCCGGGCCCGGCTCGTCGTGGTGGAAGGACGCGGACAGGGTGAAGATGGCCTCGCCGTGCTGGACGGCCGACACCCGCCGGGTGGTGAACGAACGCCCGTCCCGCACCCGGTCGACCAGGTAGACGATCGGCACCGCCGGGTCGCCCGGCCGGATGAAGTAGGCGTGCAGCGAGTGCACCGGGCGGTCCGCGGGCACGGTCCGGCCGGCCGCGACCAGGGCCTGCCCGGCCACCTGGCCGCCGAACACCCGCTGGACCCGCTCCTCGGGGCTGCGGCCGCGGAAGATGTTGACCTCGATCTGCTCCAGGTCGAGCAGGTCGAGCAGCCGGTCGAGCGCCTTACCCATGGGGCCTCACCCTAGCCTGACGCCGTCGAGGAAGCGGGACCGCGGCCGCGCCGCGCCGCGGCGCTCCCTGCGGCGCCCGGGGTCCGCACCGGCGCCCAGGACAGGTGCAGGTGCTCGCGGGCCCGGGTCACCGCGACGTACAGGAGCCGCCGCTCCTCCTCGACCGCCTCCGGCGTCCGGGCGTGCACGATCGGCATCAGCCCCTCGACCAGGCCGGGCAGCAGCACCGCGTCCCACTCCAGGCCCTTGGCCGCGTGCATGGAGGCCAGCGTCACGCCGTCGACCGCGGGCGCGTGGCCGAGCTCGGAGCGCTGGGTCAGCTCGGCCGAGAAGTCGGACAGCGTGGCCTCCGGGCGCGCCGCGTGCATGTCGTCGGCCAGCTGCGCGATCGCGGTCAGCGACTCCCAGCGCTCGCGCGCGGCGTGCCGCCGGCGGCCGGGCGCTGGCGGTGCAGCCGCCCATGCCCGGTCAGGCACGCTGCCCGGACCGCGGACGGCAGCGGGTCGCCGGCCAGCCCGGCCGGTCAGCACGTGGCGACCCGGGGCACGGGCGTCGGCCCGCCGCACCTCGCCGCGGGCCGCGCCGCGCAGCAGCACCAGCGCCTGGCGCACCACCGGGCGCTCGTAGAAGCGCTCGGCGCCGCGGACCACGAAGGGCACCCCGGCTTCGGCCAGCGCCAGCTCGAACCGCTCGGTGTCGGCGTTGATCCGGACCAGCACGGCGATCTCGCGCAGCGGCACGCCCCGGGCCCGCAGCGCCTGGACCTGGACCGCCACCCCGGCCGCCTCGGCGGTCGTCGTCGGCGTACTCGGTGAGCACCGGCGGCGGCCCGGCCGGCCGCTGCGCCACCAGCGGAGTGGCCGCTCGCGCCAGCTGGTTGGCCACCGCGACCACCTGCGGCGTGGAGCGGTAGTCGCGCACCAGCCGGACCACGGTGGCGCCGGGGAACTCGGCGGTGAAGCCGGTCAGGTAGGCCGGGGTGGCCCCGGTGAAGGAGTAGATCACCTGGTGCGGGTCGCCGACCACGCACAGGTCGTCGCGGTCGCCGAGCCACGCGTCGAGCAGCAGCTTCTGCAGCGGGTTCACGTCCTGGTACTCGTCCACCACGAAGTACCGGAACAGGTCGTGCACCTGGTCGGCGGCGGTCCGGTTGTCGAGCAGGATGGCGGCGGTCAGCTCGAGGACGGACTCGAAGTCGATCAGGTGCCGCTCCCGCCGCAGCTCCTCGTAGGCGGCGTAGACCGCGGCCAGGCCGGCCGCCCCGGCCGCGGGCGAGCGGCCCGCGGCGGCCGCGGCGGCCGCGTACCCGTCCGGGCGGATCTGGGTGACCTTGGCCCACTCGATCTCGCTGGCCGCGTCGGCCAGGGCGCCCGAGCCGCCGTCCAGGCGGACCTGGGCCCGCTTGGCCGCCTCGCGGACCAGGCCGGCCTTGCCGTCGACCAGCTGCGGCGGGCGCCCGCCGACGACCCGCGGCCAGAAGTAGTTGAGCTGGCGCAGCGCGGCCGCGTGGAACGTGGACGCCCGCACCAGCCCGACGCCCAGCTGGCGGAGCCGGCCGCGCAGCTCGCCGGCCGCCCGCACGGTGAAGGTGAGGGCCAGCACGTGCGCCGGGTCCACCGTGCCGGTCGCGGCGGCGTAGGCGATCCGGTAGGTGATCGCCCGGGTCTTGCCGGTGCCCGCGCCGGCCAGCACGCAGACCGGGCCCCGGCCGGCCAGGGCCACCTCGCGCTGCTCCGGGTCGAGCCCGGCCAGCAGCGCCTCCGAGGTCCCGGTCATCGCGCCGGCGATGTCGGTCACGGCCTCATCCTGCCGCATCAGGGGGAAGGGAGGGGGGGACCGGCCGCAGGGGGCGGGCGAGTGACACCCGGCGACGCGGGAAGAGGCGGGACATCGGCGGTGTTACACGAGACCGGACCGGTTAAAGCGAACTCAAGGAGGCCACGGGTGTCCGGCCAGCTGACGATGTACACCACCCCCTGGTGCGGCTTCTGCCGGAACCTGAAGCGGCAGCTCGCCCGCGACGGGATCGAGATGGTCGAGGTCGACATCGAGCAGGACGAGGCCGCGGCCGAGTACGTGATGTCGGTGAACGGCGGCAACCAGACCGTGCCCACCGTCGTGTTCCCCGACGGCACCGCGCTCACCAATCCGTCCGCGGCGCAGGTCAAGGCGCAGCTCGCCGCCATCGCCAGCTGAGGGGTGGTAGCTGGGCGGGCAGCGCGACCCCGTTCGGTCCGAAAAGATTTTTAAAGTTCCGAACGGCCAGGGCTCGAGCCACAGGGCAGGTGACACCGATGGGTGGGGAAACGATCGTCGTCCGCCGTGGCGAGCACGGCTGGCAGGTCGGGGACGAGGAGACCGCCGACCTGACCAGCGCGATGGTCCTCGCCGACCTGCGCTGGCTGCTGGTGCCGACCGCTGGCGCTGACCACTGGCACCGGCGGGCGCCGGTCACTCCAGGTGATCATCCACATGCTGTGGATAACAATGGGATAACGATAAGCCGTACTGGACAGCGGGCCGCAGTATCCACAGGTGGCCGGCAAAACGGCGCAATTGCCAGGCGCACTTCGTTGCCAGTTCCGTGACGCAGCGTTACCACCGGCGGGATCGACGTAGCCGTACGGACGCAGGCACTGCGGCAGTTACAGGCCGGTTATTAGCCTCGTTAACCTCCAAGTCGGCATTCAGCTACCGAAAGGCCGCAGACGCTGCGATAATGCCTGGATGACAGGGCTGAGCCTCGCCCTGGCCAACCTGAAGCCGGGCACGGGCAAGACCACATCCGCGGTCTGGCTAGCACACGTTTTCGCACAGGCCGGGAACAGCGTACTGCTGGTCGATGCGGACCCGTCCGGCAGCGCGCTGGAGTGGTCCGATCTCGCCGCCATGGATCCGCACCTGGCCGCGCCCGAGGCCGCCTTCCCGTTCCGGATCATCGCGCTCCCCTCGCGCGAGCTGCACCGCCGCCTGCCCGAGATCGCCCAGGCGGACGACGTTGTGATCATCGACACGCCGCAGCTCGAGGACCACGCCGCCATCGCCCGGTCGGCGCTGCGGTACGCCGACGAGATCCTCATCCCGTGCGCGCCGAGCCCGATCGAGATCAACCGCACCACCCCGGTGCGGGACGAGATCGCCGAGATCTCGGCGATCAGGGAACAGCCGGTCCGCTCGGCCGTCCTGCTGAACCGCTGCATCGCCCGGGCGCACTCCACCGTCGACGCCCGCGAGGCGCTGCAGGACCTCGGCTACGACGTGCTGGCCACGGTGGTGCCGCGGCGTGAGGTGTACGCGCAGAGTTTCGGCCTGCCGATCAAGCAGGACGGCTGCGAGATCTGGCGGCAGGTGGCCCGCGAGCTCATCGACCGGTGCGCTCCCCTATGCTCGGTTCGGTCTTGAGCGAGGGCGGAGCGGCAGACGCGTCATGACGACTCAGCGAGAACAGCGTAAGGCGCAGATGGCGGCGGCGGCCGCCCGGCGCGCGGCGCCGGACGCGCACCCCGCGGGCCGCACCGCGATCCGGTCCAAGCCGGTCCGGATCACCCTGGACCTCAGCCCCGAGCTGTACCGGCAGCTGACCGCGTGGGCCGACGCGGCCGCGGTGACGCTCGACGTGCCCCGGGTCTCGCTGGCCGACGCCGTCCGGGCCATGATCCGGGTCGCGGCCGACAACCCCGACGACGTCCTGGACCGGCTGCGCCGCGACCGGGAGCAGTAGCCCGCGGCCAGGCTCCAGTCGAGGAAGTTCTAGTCGTGCGCAGCGCGGTCAGGGTCGGCGCGGGAGGCGCGGCCGCGCTGGCGGCCGCGTTCCTTGGCGTCCAGGATGGTCTTGCGCAGCCGGACGGCGTGCGCGGTGACCTCCACGCACTCGTCGTCGGCGCAGAACTCCAGGGCCTGCTCCAGGCTGAGCAGCCGCGGCGGCACCAGCCGCTCGAGTTCCTCGCCGGTGGACTGGCGCACGTTGGTGACCTTGCGCTCGCGGGTGATGTTCACGTCCATGTCGTCGGTGCGCGAGTTCTCCCCGACGATCATGCCCTCGTACACCTCGGTGCCCGGGGTGACGAACAGCGAGCCGCGCTCCTGCAGGTTGAACATGGCGTAGGCGGAGGCGGTACCGGTCCGGTCGGCGACCAGCGAGCCGGTCGCGCGGCCGCGCATGGCGCCCGCCCACGGCTCGTACCCCTCGAAGACGTGGTGCATGATCCCGGTGCCGCGGGTCTCGGTCAGGAACTGGGTGCGGAAGCCGATCAGCCCGCGGGCGGGCACCACGAACTCGAGCCTGACCCAGCCGGTGCCGTGGTTGGTCATCGACTCCATCCGGCCCCGGCGCACCGAGATCAGCGAGGTCACGGCGCCCAGGTACTCCTCCGGCACGTCCACCGACAGGCGCTCCACCGGCTCGTAGACGGCGCCGTCCACGTCGCGGGTGACGGCGGACGGCCGGCCCACGGTCAGCTCGTAGCCCTCCCGGCGCATCTGCTCCACCAGCACGGCCAGCGCGAGCTCGCCGCGGCCGCGGACCTCCCAGGTGTCCGGGCGCTCGGTGGGCAGTACGTCGAGCGAGACGTTGCCGACCATTTCGCGGGCGAGCCGGTCGCGGACCAGCCGGGCGGTGACCTTGGACCCGGCCGCGCGGCCGGCCAGCAGGGAGGTGTTGACGCCGATCGTCATCGAGATGGCCGGCTCGTCCACGGTGATCAGCGGCAGCGGCCGCGGGTCGTCCACGTCGGCCAGGGTCTCCCCGATCATGATGTCGGGGATGCCGGCGATGGCCACGATGTCCCCGGGGCCGGCTTCGTCGGCCTGTACCCGCTCGAGCGCCTCGGTCAGGTACAGCTCGGAGATCTTGACCCGCTCGATGGACCCGTCGCGGCGGCACCAGGCGGCCTGCTGGCCGCGGCGGATGGTCCCGTTGCGGATCCGGCACAGCGCGATCCGGCCCAGGTAGGAGCTCGCGTCCAGGTTGGTGACGTGGGCCTGCAGCGGCGCGCCGACCTCGTAGGCCGGGGCCGGGACGGTGGCCCTGATCACCTCGAACAGGGGCTCCAGGTTGTCCGAGTCGGGCATCTCCCCGTCGGCCGGGCGGTTCAGCGAGGCCCGGCCGGCCCGCGCGGCCGCGTACACGATCGGGAACTCGATCTGCTCCTCGGACGCGTCCAGGTCGATGAACAGCTCGTAGCAGGCGTCCACCACCTCGGCGATCCGCGCGTCCGGCCGGTCCACCTTGTTGACCACGAGGATCACCGGCAGCCCGGCCTCCAGCGTCTTGCGCAGCACGAACCTGGTCTGCGGCAGCGGCCCCTCGCTGGCGTCCACCAGCAGCAGCACGCCGTCGACCATGGACAGGCCGCGCTCCACCTCGCCGCCGAAGTCGGCGTGCCCGGGGGTGTCCACGATGTTGATGGTCAGCCCGCCGTGGCTCACCGCGGTGTTCTTGGCCAGGATCGTGATGCCCTTTTCGCGCTCCAGGTCACCGGAGTCCATCACCCGCTCGGCCACGTTGGCGTTGGCGCGGAACGCGCCCGACTGCCACAGCATGGCGTCCACCAGCGTGGTCTTGCCGTGGTCCACGTGCGCGACGATGGCCACGTTACGCAGGTCGTCCCTGGTGGCCAGGGTGGCCTGCACGGTCTGGGCGATGTGCTGTACGGGCATGCGGGATTCTCGTTCGTTCGTCGTGTGGGATGCGCTGCCGGATGCGGCGGCCGCTATCAGTGTAGTAAACGCGGGATCTTTCTATTCCCCGGACGAGGCCCGGCCGGTACCGCGGCGAGCCAGCGCGATGTTGCATGGCTCACAACGTCGATGCCGCACATCGACGTGGTGAGTCGGCGCGCCGTCGCGGGGCCGGTGCGAGGTGCGACCAGGAACACCACAGGCATCATCTGCCCGGGACTGGCGCTCAGCTGGAGCTGCCCGTCTAGGCTGGCGGGGTGGGTGAGCTGATGGGAAACGGCGGGCTGCTCGCAGGGCCGGGTGGTGCTGGTCAGCGGCGGGACTTCGGGGCTCGGGGCGGCGATCGCGCGGGCGGCGGTGCGGGAGGGCGCGCGGGTCGTGGTGACCGGGCGCCGCCGGGAGCCGGGCGAGGCGCTGGTGGCCGAGCTCGAGGCCGGCCGGGAGCGAGGCGGGCGGCGCCGGGCCGGGCGGCGCCGGACGGGGTGGCGGCGGGGCCGGTGGCGGCGGGGCGGGCGGCGGCGGGGAGGGCGGAGTCAGGAGGGCAGGGGGCAGGGCGCTGTGAAGAAGATCTGGTGGGACATACGGCCGCATCCGTTTTTCAGCACCATTGAAGTTCGCATCTGCGATATTCCGCTGCGCGCGGAAGAGACGCTGGCGATTGCCGCGCTGATCCAGGCGACGGCGGTGAAGCTCTACAACCTGCATGAGCGCAACCAGGATTTCCGGCAATACTCCCGCGCATTGCTGATGGAGAACAAGTGGCGTGCAGTGCGCTACGGACTCGACGGCAAGCTGATTGATTTCGGCAAGCAGCAGGAAGTGCCGGAGCGCGAACTGATTCTCGAGTATCTCGAGCTCGTGGACGATGTTGTGGATGGGCTGGATAGCCGCGCGGAGATTGATTACATCCGCCACATGCTGGAGACGGGAACCGGCGCGGACCGCCAACTACGCGTGTTTGAACAGACGGGCGATCTGAAAGCCGTTGTCGACTACATGGTGGAAGAGACTGCCGTGGGAATTTTTTAAAAGCAGCGAGTCAGCAGGTTAGCGAGTTAGCAAGTTAGCTAAAAGCCGGTCAGCTAGAAGGCGGTCGTGAGCGGCGACAAAAAGACAAGGAAGCCCGTTAGATCCGGCTCGCTCGAGCGGCGATGGGAGTACAGCGACTGGCGGAGTCTACCGGTTGGCGCGATTCTCCTTCGCCGGTAGCAAGCGGAGGAAATCGCGAAAACCCGCGCCTCCGTCAGTCCCGATCCTTCCAAGTCCCTCGCGTTTTGAGGGCTCAAGAAAGCGCGGCGAGAGCGTCCTCTCATACGCTTCCTCCCGAAAAGAGATGCTTATCAAGGCTGGTCTGTTGGTTCGGCGCGAGCTGAAAACCAGCCATGTGGATACGACCACTAAAATCCCAGGGATTGCACGACCTCGTGAATTCTTTGCGCGCTCGCGGTGAGTCCGGCTAACTCATCCACATTCATTGGGATGGGCAGGGTTGCCTCGACACCCCGACGATTTACGATGCAGGGGACGGAGAGACAGACGTCGGAGATGCCGCGATATCCGTCGAGCAGGGAACTGACGGGCAGCACGCGATTCTCATTCTTCAGGATTGCTTCCAGTATGCTGCTCACCGCAAGGCCGACGGCATAGTTGGTGGCGCCTTTGCCGGCGATGACCTGGTCGGCGGCGGTGCGAACGTTTTGAAAAATTGTGTGACGATCGCGATCCGCGAGTTGTCCGTGGTTGGGCACGGCCCACTGATCGAGAGGGATGGCGCCGATGCTGGCACTGGACCACAGGGGAATTTCACTTTCGCCATGCTCGCCAACGATGTAGGCATGCACGTTCTGCACGGCTACCGAGCAGCGGCGTGCGATGAGATAACGGAAGCGGGAACTGTCGAGCACGGTGCCGCTGCCAAGCACGCGCTCCGCAGGCAGGCCACTTAACTTCTGCGCGATGTATGTCACGACGTCGACCGGATTGGTGACCATGAGCAGGATTGCATCCGGCGCAACCCGCATGACATCGGGAATGATTTTGCGGCAGATGTTGGCGTTGGCCTCGGCGAGATCGAGTCGCGTTTGTCCCGGCTTTTGCTTCGCACCTGCCGTCATGACGATGACGTCGGAGTGTTCGAGCACGTTCACATCATCAGATCCATTGACGGTGGCTACGGGAACGAACTGCAATCCGTGGTTCAGATCCAGCGCTTCGGCATGAACCTTGTCCTTGTTGAGGTCGAAAAGGCTAACGCGGTGGCTGACCCCGCGCAGCATGCAGGCATAGGCGACGGTTGCGCCGACGCTGCCGGCACCGATGATTCCTATTTTGGAGGTACGCTCATTTTCCATCAGGTGGCAGCCTAACACGGCGACGGCTGCGCCGAGCGGAGTTTAGCTACTTGATCGGCGCGAAACGGGACGTGGTGGGGAAGGCTGATAGATTCCCCGGCCGGGCGGCTAATATTTCTTCGCCCAGTCGCGGGGTGATCCACAGGGGAATCCTCGCTTCGCGGCCGAGGATAAGTTCCTTTCGCGGCAGAAAGAAGAGACTCTTTTCGCCGACTTCGATTTCGCTCCAAGGCACAAACAGGGGCGGGTGGAAGGGACGAAAAAACGAAACAACAGACATGTAGAGGCCGCGCTCGTCGGCACTGAAGTTGAGGCAGTTGCCGTAGCGGGTGGTCCAGCGCATGCGGCCGCTGCGCCATTTCCAGCGCTTCTCCGGTAATTCGCCTTCAAAGCGGAATTGTTCGGCCAGCCGGTGCCATCCCGTCACCCGGCTGATGGACCACTGCGCCAGGGTCATGAGGGCGGCGACATACGCGATTACGAGCGCCCCGAACTGCCATGGATGTAAGTTGGCAAAGTGCTGCATATAGCCGCCTTTTCAAATAAATGCGTCGCCAGCATTATAGGCGGGGAAGCGTTTCCGCGGGCGCTCTGCTAGAGGAAACCTCGCATTCACGCTACTCTAATACAACAGAATCGCAATTCGGCGCGACTCGGCCACCAGCATGAAGGAATACCCCGCGAATGAATCACGACCAGTCTCCAGAAGCAAATGTACTTCTCTCCACACCTTTTCCCTCGGAGTTTGCGCCGGGAGCGCACTCCGCGATCCATACCTGCCTGAAGATTGAAACGTCGGAGAAGGTCACGCTGATTACTGACCGCGCTACAGCGCCGATCGCTGCGTCACTGGCGCATGAGCTGGAGGCGAAGGGCTGCCGCTGGAATGCGTACCTGGTGGAGGACTACGCGGAGCGTCCGCTGACGCACATGCCGGAGAGCATTCTCGACGATATGGAGAGTTCGGATGTTTCGATCTTTGCCGTCCAGGTACAGCGCAATGAATTGCACTCGCGCATGCAGATGACCGACGTGGTGAATCGGCGGCACATGAAGCACGCGCACATGGTGAACATTACTCCGCAGATTATGTGCGACGGCATGCGCGCTGATTTCAACCTGGTGGACCGTCTGTCGCAGAAGGTTCTCGACAAGGTGAGGGCAGCGAGCTACATCCGCGCCACTACCGATGCGGGCACCGACATTCGCGCTGAGCTGAATCCCAACTACAAATGGTTCAAGACATCGGGAATTATCTCGCGCGAGAAGTGGGGCAATCTGCCGGGTGGAGAGTGCTTTACTTCGCCGGGAGAAGTGAATGGCCGCTTTGTGGTGGACGGCGTGGTGGGCGACTATCTCTGCGCACGCTACGGCCTGCTGGAGGCCACTCCGCTAACGATTGAGATCAGCGGCAATCGCATCACGGAGTGCAGTTCCGCGAACAAGCAACTGCGCGACGAGTTCTGGGCTTACACGCACACCGATGAGAATTCCGACCGCGTGGGCGAGTTCGCCATTGGCACCAACATTGGCGTACATCGCGTGATTGGCAATATTCTCCAAGACGAAAAATTCCCCGGCATCCATATCGCGTTCGGCGATCCTTACGGAAACCACACCGGCGCGCCGTGGAAGTCGACCACGCACATTGATGTTGTGGGTCTGCGCTTCAACATCTGGGTTGGCGGGCCAGACGGCGAAGAGCAGATCATGAAGGCGGGTAAATTCACGATCGAACCATGAAACTCTTGCGGGCGCGATGAAGACTAAGGGCAGCAGGGTTGTGTATGAAAACCGCTGGATGCGCGTGCGCGAAGATACGATCGAGCGCGCTGACGGCACCGCGGGCATCTATGGCGTGATCGAGAAGCCTGACTTTGCGCTGATTATTCCCGTGCAGGGCGACGATGTTTACCTGGTCGAACAGTTTCGCTATCCGGTAGGCGCGCGCTTCCTGGAATTTCCCCAAGGCACGTGGGAGCAGCAGGCGAGCGTTGAGCCCATCGAACTGGCTCGCGGAGAACTGCAGGAAGAGACGGGGCTGACCGCGGGTCGCATGGACTACCTGGGCCATCTCTACATTGCGTATGGCATGGCCAACCAGGGCTTCCACATCTTCCGCGCGACGGAACTGGTGCAGGGTGAGGCGAGTCTCGATCCGGAAGAGCAGGATCTCGAAGTGATTCGCATGAGCATCGCCGACTTCGAGGAAAAGATTCGCAACGGGACCATCAAGGATGCGGGAACAATCTCTGCATGGATGCTGCTGAAGATGGCGGAAACCAAGGCCTGAGTCGCGCATCCAAAAGGCATGGCAGATACTTTAACGCTTTCCGCTACTCGCACACTCGGCAACTCTGATCTTCAACTTACGCCCATTGGCTTTGGCGCATGGGCCATTGGCGGCGGCAACTGGGAGTTCGCCTGGGGTCCTCAGGATGATGGCGATTCGGTCGCGGCAATTCAGCGCGCACTCGATCTGGGCATCAACTGGATCGATACCGCCGCGATCTACGGGCTCGGCCACTCGGAAGAAATTGTCGCCAAGGCCATCGCAGGCCGATCGAGAAAGCCTTACGTCTTCACCAAGTGCTCCATGCGCTGGAACGCAGGATCGCAGTCATCTATCGAAGCCTCTCGGCGAAGTCGCTCGCGGAGGAGCTGGAAGCCTCGTTGAAGCGCCTGCGCGTGGACACGATCGATCTCTACCAGATCCACTGGCCGAATCCTGAGCAGGAGATTGAAGAAGGCTGGGAGGCGCTGGCACGCCTGAAAGAGCAGGGCAAGGTTCGCTATATCGGCGTCTCCAATTTCAACGTGGAGCAGATGAAACGCGCGCAGAAGATTGCGCCGATCACCTCCCTGCAGCCGCCGTACTCGCTGCTGAATCGCAGCAATCGAGGCGGAGATCCTGCCTTACTGCCAGGAACACGGTATTGGCGTGATCAACTATTCGCCGATGTCGTCTGGGCTGCTGACAGGCAAGATGACGGCTGAGCGCATTGACGAATCTGCCGCAGGATGACTGGCGGCGGAAGGCGGCGCAGTTCAATGAGCCGAAGCTGTCGCGCAATCTGAAGCTGGTGGAATTGCTGCGTGAGATTGGCTCGAGCCACGATGTGGAGCCGGGAGTGGTTGCGGTGGCGTGGACCTTGCATCATCCTGCGATCACTGCGGCGATTGTGGGGGCGAGAAGGCCAGACCAGGTGGACGGAACGGTGAAAGCGGGGAATTTCCGATTGTCGGATGCCGAATTTGCTCGGATTACAGAGTTTATGGATTCGAATCCCGCATAGTTTGGGAGCAAGAAAAAGGCGCATCCGCTGGGGATGCGCCTTTCGTGTTAGTAAATTTTTACATTGCGTCAAGATAGCGTGGGAACAACAGTGCAGAGTGTTCCTGGAACAGAACCGTGATCCTGTTGATCATCGCGCTGTAGATCTCGGTTGCGCGGTGCGCATTTACTTCTGCTCCGACAGAGGAGCGGGAAGCGATGTGTTGCGCGAGTGCCATCAGTACGCAGATCCTGATCTGGAAGGCATCGCTGCGAAGTGATTCCAGAAGTTCTTCGGAAACACCTTCGCCGTGCTGCGCGGCATAGTCGGCAAGCTGAACCAGCACGGGGGCGTTGCAATACATAGCCCACAGGCCTTTCGCGCCGTTGATCCGCTTCCAGATGTCCTGCGAAGTGGCCTTAATGGAACCACTGTATAGATAGCGTTCTGAAACTTCTTCGAGACCCCAGTCATTAGCGCGCAATCTGGAGACGATGGATTCCCAGGTAGCACCGGCCTTCTTCGATTGGCGCCGGCGCCAGTGCCCTGCGTACAGCAGGAGCAACATCGTAACCAGAACTTGGAGCAAAGGCATAACCATGGACAGTTACCGCTTTCGACTCGTAGATTTGTTGACTGCTGCTTCCAGACCAATACGGCTCGATCGTGTAGTTCCTGCTATAGATAACAGAAAATTTTGCATTTGTGGACTAAATTCTTTACGCGGTGCTTCTTTCTGGGCAAATGACCAGATCCAGAACGACAGGGTACCTAAGTAACTTGCGACCATCATCTGGTCGAGCGCGTGATGGAATTGAGGTCCCAAATCCATGCGGCTATGGGTTGTTTCGATGATGAGGCTTACCGCGGAATAGAAGGCCAAGCCGGTCGCCAGCTGGAGAACGTGATTCTTCCATCCGATGCCGAGCATCTGTGCGAACACCGCGATCGCTACAAAGATCCCCATACGCATGAGTGCCAGTGCCAGGCCAATCTTTTGCAGGAAAATCGGGAAGATGTGACAGAGCGGCTTGCGGAAGGACCTTAAAGGCGAGCAGGGCGGTAGCCACCGCTGCAAAAAGCACCAGCAAGCCAAATACGAGCAGCGATCGCGCGGCAGCGACTTTTTTACGGGGCGAAGCACGCTCGATCCGATTTCGAGCAACACGCAGACTTGCAATATGAAGTCCACCACGCTGGAGATAAAAAAGGCTGTGTTGTAGATCTCTCTTGCATGAGAGTACAGCCAGAACATCAGCGGATCGGTGATGAGTCCGAAAACCAGGTAGGTAGATAAAGATGGGGAACTGCAGATGGAGACCGCGGTAGATCATCGTTATCACGAGGACAACGGTGGTGACGTATCCTGCGAACATCAGGATGTTGTCGATTTGATCCGGGGTCATTCCACTACCTTGGCTGCAGAATACCTGCAGAATACCTTAGGTAGGGTGGTTTTACGAGGTAATTGCAATTCCGGTTCCCGAAACGGGTTACTCAGACAGCACAATTCCATTTGAGTACTGAGCACCCTTTTTTGCTTGGAGCCTGTGGTCTGAAGGACATTTTGCAATCAGTCGAGGCTCCAGCGACGCCGGTTCCGGAGTTTACGCAGACTTCGTCGGATAGGGATGCGGCAGGATCGGGCTCTGCATCGCGGCGGACTTGGTCGGATAAGGATGCGGCAGAATCGGGCTGAACGAACCTGTCGTCGGATAGGGGTGCGGAAGGATCGGGCTCTGCATCGCTGCTGACTTGGTCGGATAAGGATGCGGCAGAATGGGGCTGAACGAACCTGTCGTCGGATAGGGATGCGGAAGGATTGGGCTCTGCATCGCGGCGGACTTAGTCGGATAAGGATGCGGCAGAATGGGGCTGAACGAACCCTTCGTCGGATAGGGATGCGGAAGGATTGGGCTCTGCATCGCGTGCTGACTTGGTCGGATAAGGATGCGGCAGAATCGGGCTGAACGAACCCTTCGTCGGATAGGGATGCGGAAGGATTGGGCTCTGCATCGCTGCTGACTTGGTCGGATAAGGATGCGGCAGAATCGGGCTGAACGAACCTTTCGTCGGATAGGGATGCGGCAGGATTGGGCTCTGCATCGCTGCTGACTTTGTCGGATAGGGATGCGGCAGTATCGGGCTCTGCATCGACTGCTGACTTAGTCGGATACGGATGCGGCAGTATCGGGCTGAACGAGCCTGTCGTCGGATAAGGGTGCGGCAAAATCGGGCTTCTAGCCATCGCGAAAGCATTTGCGGCAACGGTTACACACAAGATTGTTACTAGAGTTGCAGGACGTAAGAAGGCGATTTCTCATGACAAAGTTCCCCCGGGTATAACTACGTGTAACCGAAGAGTAGACCGATTTCCGATTACGGGCTACAACTTTCTGGTCACAACCTCATTGTTTTCTCGTTTTTACGACTACAATCCGTGACCGTAAAACGATTACTTAGGTTGCAGACGGCGTTTTCCGCGACGACACTCAGAGCGAAGAAAGGGCAAAAACCCCAATGATTTCGCACCTCCGGAAGGAATTTAATCGCCGCTTTCAAGTGGCTGACTATGAATCACTTGTGAGCCGGCTGCAGACCCGCCTGGGATGCGAAGTGGGCTTTCGCATCGCCGAGACCCCCGCATTCATTCCAAATGACCTTATGTCGGAGATGTGCAGCATTGGCGCGGAGTTAACGTATTCCCTAATCGGGAACCAGGACTACATGAAAGCGTCCTCGGAGGCCATTCCGTTGGCGTACCGTTTTCAGGGTTGCGGGCCGCATCCCCACTTCATGACTGCAGATTTTGGGCTTGTACGGGACGAGCGTGGACGGCTGTCGCCGCGGATCGTCGAGTTGCAGGCATTTCCGTCGGTGTTTGGATATCAGACCGTTTTATGCGACGAATATCGTGATGTTTACCATCTTGATTCCTCCCTTGACTTTCTGCTTGGAGGACACAGCGAAGAATCGTTTTGGAGGCTGATGGGGCAGGTGATCTTGAACGGTCACGATCCCGAAAATGTGGTGCTTACCGAGGTCGATCCGTGGCATCAGAAAACGCTCGCGGACTTCCTGGTCACAGCGGATCGATTGAAGATCCAGATCGTAGATATCGCGCAACTTGTATTGCTGGGAAATAAATTGCATTACCGCAGGAAGGACGGCGTCTTAGTTCCCATTCATCGCATTTACAACCGCGCCATTGTGGACGAATTAATCGCCAAGAAAATTAAGCTGCCGTTCGATTGCACGCAGCCGCTGGATGTGGAATGGGCGGGACATCCCAATTGGTACTTTCACGTGAGCAAATTTTCGCTGCCGTATTTGCAGCATCCTGCGGTGCCTCCGGCGGTGTTTCTTAGCGACTGGCTTGCAGGACGGCATCGCGAGCGTTTGAACGCAGGGGAAGTGGAATCGCCGGATGGACCCAGGTACGAGCAGTTGTTGCTGAAGCCGCTTTTCTCATTTGCGGGAAAGGGAATTCAGTTCAGTCCTTCGCTGGCTGAACTGGAGGCGATCCCGGAGGAATCCCGCGGGGAATACCTGTTGCAGCAGCGAGTTGCGTTTGAACCAGTGATCGACACTCCTGATGGCATGACGCAGGCAGAGACTCGCATCCTTTATGTGTGGCCGGACGGTGGCGACCTGGAAGCGGTGCTTTCGCTGGTGCGCCTGGGACGCGGAAAAATGATGGGGGTGGATCATAATCGGGACTTGAAGTGGGTGGGCTCGTCGGCCGCTTTTTTCCCGCGGGAGCGCCACGGGTAACCGTTTTTGGCTGCTCTCCGTTATTCTTCGACTAACACTTTTGGTTACGTGCAAATTTGAGTTTTTCGCGGTATGGTGTAGAAACTTCCAGTCTTAGGGAAGGTAGTCAAGTTTACCTGGACCCTTTTCACCATGGGTGGTACTCAACAAAACCCCGTGAAGTTCTCGCGTTCCGCGACCGAGGATCGGTCTGCGGTGCGGTTTCCCCTCCAGTTGCCAATGAAGGTTACGACAGATCAAGGTGTGCTTGAGACTGTCACGAACAACATTTCCGCGAGCGGCGTTCTCTTCGAAATGGATGAGTTGCTTCCGGTGAATGCGCAGGTGGAGTTCGCGCTGACCATGCCCGCTGTCACGCTGGGAAGTCCGGCTGACGTAGTCATCCACTGCATCGGGCATGTCGTCCGCTCGTATGCAAGCTCGCCGAGATGTCACGCGGCAGCTGTCATTGATGAATATCGCTTTACGGATTGAAGTACTTATGACTGCTGGCAAACCGAAATTTATGGATGAACTCGAGATCGACAAGAACGACGAAGGTTCTGCTTCCGCGACTACGGTGATCCGGGTGTTGATCGCCGATTCACAAGCTATCTATCGCGTAGGAATGCGCAAAATTTTCGCACTGGAAGATGACATTCGTGTTGTCTCTCAAGTGGATTCCATCAGTAGTCTTCACTCTGCCGTTGAGTGCTTCCCATGCGACATTGTCATGCTTGAAGGAAGCTTGTTGACCGGGACGACGGATGCGATTCCTGAACTGGTACGCCGCGCCCCGAACGTCAAGATCATTATTCAGACGATGGCGTCGGACGAATCGAATACGGTGGAGTTGTATCGCCGCGGAGTGCGAGGGATTATTCCTCGCTCAATTTCGCCAGACCTGCTGGTGAAGTGCGTGCGCAAGATTGCCGCAGGCGAAACCTGGATCGACAATCAATCGGTCAACTGGGTGATTGAGGCTTACCGGTCGCAGGCCACAGCGCTGACCAGCCCGCGAACGCAGCCACGCCTCTCGGCAAAAGAGCTGGCAATTATCACTTGTATTACGCAGGGCAAGAGGAACAAGGAGATCGCATTCCAGCTCGGCACCACGGAACAGGTAATCAAGAATTACCTGCGAAAGGTGTACGACAAGCTGGGAGTTTCTGACCGTCTTGAGCTTGCGCTGTATTGCCTGCATCATGAACTGCACAAGGGCCAGACGGGCGTGGAAGCTGTTGCGAACGCCAAGATAAGTGGCGGAATGGAACACGACGACCTGAGCCAATAGACGGTCGGGCGCATCCTTCAACAAGACCAGCGCTACCTGGATGCTGATTGTCTTTGCCTTCTAGCCGCGCCAGGCGATTGTGCTGAAATTTCCAGAAGACCTTTGATCAGAGCGCGGGTTCGCGCGCTTCTTCCAGCAGGTCGATCAGCAGCGAGAGCCGCCGCGATCCCATATGCTTCACCTGGTTTTGCACGCTCTCCGTGACCAGCGGATCGAGCACCTTCAACTTTTCCAATCCCGCCGCAGTTATCTCCGTGTGACTAACACGGCGATCCTGCTTGTCTTTGTGGCGGATAACCATTCCTTGACGCGCTAGCCGATCGACGAGCCGAGTGATATCCGGATCTTCCTTGATCAGCCGATTGCCCAACTCGGTGCAGGTTAGGCCGCCCGGGCCTGCCCCGCGCAGAATGCGAAGTGCGTTGTACTGCGTGGGCGTGAGCCCGTGAGGTTTGAGCATCAGGCGGAATGAGTTCTGCAAGCGGTCCGCTGTACGCTCAAGGTTCAAAATCGCCTCTTCTTCCAGACTGGAAAAGGGGGAAGATTGCTTGATTTCGTGTTGGAGTTTGTTTGCCATAGCGTACTTCGCATCCGATGGATGTTCAGGGCATGCGCGAAATCTTCATCGCGACATCTCTGTCGGACTAAGCACTGCGTGTGGCTATTCACAAGGAACAGCCACACCTTATGTATTCGACGTCCGCCAGCCCTGAAAGAACGGGCGTGTGTCCAAGTGCGTTTTACTGCTTGATCATTTCCACATCGAGCGTGACCTTCACATCGTCGCCGAGCATGCCACTGCCAGCGTTAATTCCGAAATCGGCGCGGTGGATGCTGGTTGTAGCCGACATGCCGCGGTGAACATTTCCCTTAGGATCCTTCATCTCGGCGCTGGGACCATCCAGATCCAGGGTGACGGTCTTGGTGGTGCCTTTCATGGTCAGGTCGCCGGTCATCTCCAGCTTGCCATCCTTGCTGGTGATTTCCTTGCTGACGAAGGTCATGGTGGGGAACTTGGCGACGTCGAAGTAGTGATCGCCCTTGAGGTCGGTATCGCGCATGGAGTTGCCGGTGTCGACCGTGGTGGTGTCAACGGTGGCGTTTACTTTGGACTTGGTAATGTCTTTTTCGTCGAGCGTGACGGTGCCGGTGATGTTGCCGAAATGTCCGTGGACGTTGGAGATGCCCATATGACGGATGGAAAAGTCGGCGGAGCTGTGTGCCGAATCGAGCTTCCAAGTGGAAGTCTGAGCGCCCGCGAGGGAAACGCCTGCTGTAAGAGTCAACGCCACTGCCAGTGCTTTAAGCTTCATTCTTAATTCTCCTGAAAAGGGAAGAGTTGTCTGCCGAGCTTGACGTCTCCCATAACCGGCGTCAACAGGCTTCTTGTAATGGATGTGGCTCGGGAGATATTCGTTGCAACAAATATTTCGTGGATTCTGTCAGGGACTGATTTTAGAGGAAAGTGGGTTAGCTTACCGCCAGACATGCGGAGGATGCGGCGCGCATCCCCGGTGCGCTACACTGCCGCGATGCTCAAAACTACAGGCTCTCGTCTCTCTGGAATTCCACTCTTCGCGGTTCTGCTGCTCCTTTGTTTCATCGGTACTCTTAGCGCGGCGGCTGAATCGGATGAATCAGCGTTGCTGACCAGTTTCTCTGCCGAGATGACGCGGCTTGCTCCGCAGACGATTGAGCCGGCCACGGAGCGGATTCCGCGCGACAACCTGACACCGGCGGGCTACTACAAAAGCACGATGTGGGATTGGGACGGCTATTACATTGGCGCTCACTGGGCGAACCAGAAGGCGGCCGATGCGAAATACCTGAAATGGTGGGTACTGAATTTTTCGGGATTCGTTGACGGGTCAGGCTACGTGGCCGGATGCATTACTCCCAAGGGGCCGCTGCCCGTGGTGAAGCCGATCGTCGGTCGATTCAACATCAAGCCATTTCTGGCGCAGGGAGCCTACCTTGCGTCGGAGCGACTGCACGACTACTCGTGGATTGCGCCGGTGTGGGAGACGTTGCAGCATGTGGACGCATATCGGCAGAGAACGCAGTTCGATCCCAAGTATGGCGTGTACTTCTGGGAGAACGCGATGCAGTCGGGCGCGGACGACAATGCCGCGCTGACCAACGATCCCAAAGACCGCAACGCGATTCTCGCAGTGGATGCCTCGGTTTTCGTTCTGCGCGAGGACCTGGCGATGGCGGCTATCGCGCGACACCTGGGCCACGCGCAGGCTGCGGACCAGTATCTGCGCAGGGCGGCGGCACTGAAGCAGGCGATCCTGAAGAATCTGTGGTCGGAGCAGGATGCGATGTTCTGGAATCGTCGCCGCGATACGGGTGAAGTTATCAAGCGCATGAGCTACTCGAACTTTACGCCGCTGACGGACGATATCCTGACGCGCACGCAGGCACGCTCGATGATCAAGCGCCACCTGCTGAACCCTGCGGAGATGCGCGGGCAATATGGATTTCGCAGTCTGTCGAAAGAGGATCCGGATTACAACAATCGGCCGATCATTGATCCCTATTCCAACTGGCGCGGGCCGGTGTGGCTGAATGCCAATTACTTGAACTGGATTGGACTGCGCCGTTATGGGTTTGCGGAGGAGGCCCACTCCACGGCGGTGACGATTGCGGAGATGCTGGCTCGCGACATTGCCGCGGTTGGCACTATGCATGAGGACTATGACAGCGACACGGGGCTGGGACTGGCTCCAACGGCGGAGGAGTCACCCGGGGGAAAATTCACGGGGTTTGTGGGGTGGAATCTGCTGGCCGAGGACATGTTGCAGTGCGAGGTTGCCAAGCAGCACTGCATGATGCTGGCTTCTCCGGACAGTGCAAAATAGTGCAGATACTGATACAGATACCCGCGTGAATGGTAGCGGAGCAGTCCCGGAGAATTCTTCAAAAAGGTTATTCCGCGGACTGGAAGAGCGTAGTTATAATCGCGACTGCTTTCCCACTCCAGCGAGGTCTCCAAATTTATGGCAAGTACGACTGCTGCCGAAGTAGCTTCCCCTGCTTTGGTGTTTGAAACTATGACTGCCTTCCAGCGCTCTTCCGCGCTGTGTACGGCAATTGAACTGGATGTCTTTCGCGCGGTTGGCGAAGGGCTCAGCGACTCGAAATCCATCGCGCAACGCTGCGGCACCTCCGAGCGCGGGATGCGAATCCTGCTTGATTTTCTTACGATCATGCAATTCCTCAAGAAGGAAAATGGGCTCTACTCGCACACCGCGACCAGCGCCGCTTTCCTCGATCCAAAATCGCCTGCCTGCGTCGCTTCCGTCGCCAAGTTTATGAACAACTCGGCGTTGCGTGATTCTCACGACCGCCTGACGGAGATCGTGCGTTCAGGAACCACCACGCTGCGGGATGATGGAATCGTGAAGGATGAGAACCCTATGTGGGTGGACTTCGCGCACAGTATGGCTCCGATGATGGGGCCGATGGCTGCGCCGCTTGGAAAGATTGCGCTGGACGGGCTGAAGGGGCCTGTCCGCGTGCTTGATATTGCCGCTGGCCATGGGCTGTTCGGCATTGAGGTGGCGAAGCAGAATCCCGAGGCGCAGATTGTTGCGCTGGACTGGGTCAATGTATTGGAAGTGGCCAAGGCCAACGCTGTGAAGGCGGGCGTGGAGGGCCGCTACGAAACTCTGCCGGGCAGCGCATTCGATGTGGAGTACGGCGGGCCATACGATATCGTGCTGCTGACGAACTTCCTGCACCACTTCGATCCGCCGACCTGCGTGATGATTCTGAAGAAGGTGCTGGCTTCGCTGAAGCCAGGGGGCCGGGCTGCGGCGCTTGAATTTGTGCCGTCGGAAGATCGCTTGAATCCGCCGATGGCTGGTGGATTCAGCCTGACGATGCTGGCCACCACTCCAGCGGGCGATGCTTACACTTACAAGGAACTGGATGCGATGTACCTTGAGGCTGGATACGCACGCACGACGGAGCACCCGCTTACGCACACTCCGCACACGGTGGTGATGGGCTTCGCCAAGTAAACAATTGTAACGAAATGAGGGAAGGGGATGACGCGAGTCATCCCCTTTTTGCGTGTGCGGGGAGCCGCAGTGTTAGTGAAGCTGGATCCAGAAGAAGGCTACGATCCCGAAGACGAAGCAGATCACAAGCAGGAGCGCACCGCCAAGTACGAGCCGTACGAGGCCCTGTTGTTCAGGTCTGGGATGGGTGATACCGAAGGCAGCTACAAACGATTCCACCAAAAAGTCGAGAATGCGATTCATCCGTTCCGCAAATCCTTTCTGGCAAAGCGCGGTTCATCCTCAACACGATAGCTACCGGCTGCGCATCTTTATCAATTCTATATGTCTTCCTTGCGCCATCCTTGTGCCCGGTGGATTGGAATGGGTATGACGGGAAGTTCCGAAGGAAGGGGAGTATGACGCTCGAGCTTGTATTACGCATTACTTTTTATGCTATCGCCGGTGTGGGAATTTATTTTCTGCTTGGGTGTCTGAAGAGCCTGCAGACGAGGACACGTCGGCGCAGAAAACTCTATGAGACTGATAGCGTCGTACGGCTGGAAGTGCCGAGAACGCACCGGCAGGGCCCTTACGCAGATTACCGGCACTAACTATCGACGTTAACGAGGCCGCTCCATATCGAAGCGGTCGGTTGTTCGGACGTAGGTCGCCCCGGCCATTCGTCCCAGTGCGTTGAGTTTTTCCGGATCGATGCGGAAATCGTCGACGAGATTTTCGCGCACGTGGAAACGCAGGACTTCGCCCAACACCAGCGTGCCCCCAAGCGGCTTTTCGCTCACCCTCACAATTTGAAGCAGGCGGCACTCCATCTGCACATGGGATTCTGCAACGCGCGGCGGTCGCACCAGTTCGCTGGCCAGGGGCGTGAGGCCCGATAGGTCAAATTCACTCACCTCGGGCGCCACTTCAGCGGCACAGATGTTCATCTTTGCGGCGAACTCTTCGGAGACGATGTTGACGACAAATTCGCCGGTTTCTTCGACGTTGCGCAGGGTGTCTTTCTTCTCCGGCCCGACGCGGCGGACCATGGGACAGAAGCAGACGACTGGCGGATTGGCGCTGGCCGCAGTGAAAAAGCTGAATGGCGCGAGGTTCAGAATGCCATTCGTATCCATGGTAGATACAAATGCGATTGGACGCGGGACGATTGAACCGACGAGCAACTTGTAAATATCCTGCGGCGCGTGGTCGGCAGGATTGAACGCCAGCATGGAAAGCGGATCGGCTTGCGACATGGCCTATGGTACCGTTTCACGCTTTCTCATGGCTTCGCTTCGCGCCTTTGCTCCCCAGCTCGCCCAGTAATCTGCCCACTCCACCTGCTCGCCGGCGGGCAGCACGTGAATCGGATTCAGCCCGTCGAGCATCACCGCGTACTCGTCGGTATGCGTCTTCTTGCCCTGATTCGCGAGCGCCTTGGGATGCGGACCATGATGAATGCCGCGCGGATGCAGCGTCGCATATCCCGGCTCGATGTTGTCTTTACTGAAGAAGTCGCCGTCGTGATAGAAGAGGAACTCGTCGTAGTCCGTGTTGCGATGGAAGAAGGGCACCCTGAGCGCGTCCGCGTCCTGCTCCAGCGGCCGCGGCAGAAAACTGCACACCACCGCGCCCTGCGTCACGAACGTCGTGTGCGCGCTGGGCGGCAGATGCGCGCGATGGCTCATCACGGGCCGGATGTCGCGCATGTTGATCTTCCAGACCGTGAGATCGCCCTTCCAGCCCACCACGTCGATCGGATTGAACGGATAGACGACCTTGGAGATTTCGTCTTCGCAGCGATGCGGACTTCCCATTCGCCTCTTCGTTGTCTTCCGCCGCATCCGGCGCAGGCTCCGGCATCGTGATCACGGCCGGATCGTAGAGCGCGTGCTGGCCGAGCAAGCCCCTATCCGGCTGATCGAACTCCGCCTTCGACTGAATGATCAGGAAGAAATTGTCCTCTACGTCTGGGTACAACGCGATAGGTCACGGCGCGGGGAAGCACGATGTAGTCGCCCTTCTCGAAGGCGAGCGGGCCGAAATCCGTCTCGATCGTGCCCTCGCCGCGATGGACGAAATACAACTCGTCGCCATCGGCGTTGCGAAAGTAGAACGGCATCGGCTTGGAGCGCCGCGAGACCGAAAGCTGAACGTCGTTGTTGCCCAGGAAGGTCGACGGCACTCCTTCCGCGTCGTGCAGATCCGTCGGCTGCAGCTTGTTCAGGTCGAAGAGATGCGGGCGCAGCTTGCCTTCGAAGCGAGTCCAGCCCGGTGGGCGGATGCGCGTGGTAGAGATGCGCGGTCTTGCCGTAGAAGCCCTTGCGGCCATGCTCTTCTTCGAAGGTTCCTTCCGGAAGCCCCACATGGGCCTGTTGCGTGGTCTTGCCCTTTTTCAGCGGATACATGAAAGTGCTCCCTTTCGCATTTGTTATGGGCGCACTACGCGATTGCGCAGCACGCCGATGTGTTCGATCTCCAGTTCGATGATGTCGCCCGGCTGCACCCACTTATCCAGTTCGAGTCCGCAGCCTGTGCCGACGGTGCCCGAAGCGATGATGTCTCCGGGATAAATTGTGTCGTCCTGCGTGAGAAATTCGATCATCTGCTCGAATTTCCAATGCATGTCGCCGGAGTATCCGCGCGACCATTCGTCGCCGTTGATGCGCGCCGTCATCACGAGGTTATATGGATCGGTGAGTTCGTCGGTCGTCACCATCCATGGCCCCAGGCCCGAGCACCAGTGCTTGCCTTTTGCCGGACCCAGTCGAACTTTCATTTCGCGCTTCTGGATATCGCGTGCGCTGAAGTCGTTCAGTATCGTGTAGCCCGCGATATAGTCTCGCGCATTCTCCGCCTTGATGTTGCGGCCCGGTCGCCCGATGATCGCGGCGAGTTCCAACTCGTAGTCGAAGCGCTCGGTGAAGCGAGGCCAGAGAACGTCCTGATCCGATCCGATCAGGTTGTGGTGTCCGGTCTGATAGTAAACGGGAATTTCGTACCACTCCTGCGGCATCGGCTCATTGCGTTTTTCAAAGCCGCGCTTCACGTGCTCTTCAAATGCGAAGAAGTCCCGCAGGGAGCGCGCATCGGGCAACGGCGTGAGCAATTCGATTTCGTCCCAGCGATAGAGAAGAGTCTCATCGTGGATGCCACGCCGTAGCTCCGGCGGAAGATAGGCGATTGCCGCCTCGGCTGTTCTGCGGGATAGCGGACCGCCTTCCAGCAAGCCGAGCAGCGATGGAGGCACCAGTGCGTCGGCGTGCCTTTGATTGTCAAGGTGGTGTGCGGCTGCAAAGTTCAGATCGGTCACGCCCTCCGGGGAAACTACGCCAAGGCGGCGAAATTTCCCCAGGGGCGTTGGCACTTCGAAGGTGCACAGCTTCATGCGGCTACCTTACAGGTTTCCACGCGCTGCCTGCTCCCGCTCAATGGCCTCAAAGAGCGCCTTGAAGTTTCCCTTGCCAAAGCTGCGGCTGCCTTTTCGCTGAATGATCTCGAAGAACAGCGTCGGCCTGTCTTCGACGGGGCGAGTGAAGATCTGCAGCATGTAGCCTTCTTCATCGCGATCGACCAGGATGCCGAGTCTCTCCAATTCGCTGATCGGCTCATCCACCTTGCCGACACGATGGTGCAGCTCTTCGTAGTAGGAGTGCGGCACGGTAAGGAACTCGACGCCCTGCTGCTTCAACAGCGCTACGGTGTTCAGGATGTCGTCGGTCGCCATGGCGATGTGCTGCACGCCGGAGCCGTGGTAGAACTCGAGATACTCTTCGATCTGCGATTTTCTGCGGCCCTCTGCCGGCTCGTTGATGGGGAACTTGACGCGACCGTTGCCGTTGCTCATCACCTTCGACATCAGCGCGGAGTATTCGGTGGAAATATCCTTGTCGTCGAAGTGCTGGTAGAGCTCGAAGCCCATCGTCTTCTGATAGAAGTCGACCCAGCGATTCATCTCGTGCCAGCCGACGTTGCCCACCATGTGATCGATGTAGCGGAGTCCGGTGGGACGAGCCTGGGGATCGCTCTCAATGGGGCGATAGCCCGGGAGAAAAGGCCCGGTGTAATTGCGGCGCTCGACGAAGGTGTGCACCGTGTCGCCGTAGGTAGCGACGGTGGCCAGTCGAACCATGCCGTGTTCGTCTCTTTTTTCGGTGGGCTCAAGAACGCTGCGAGCGCCACGTTTTGTTGTTTCGCGCCATGCTTGCTTGGCGTCGTCTACCCAGAGCGCGACGTCGCGAACGCCGTCTCCGTGGCGATGAATGTGTTCTGCGATTTCGCCGTCGGGGCGAAGCGGTGTGGTTAGCACAAAACGGATTCGGCCTTGCTCAACAACATAGGAGGCCCGGTCACGCTGGCCCGTTTCCGGTCCCGCATACGCCACCAGGCTCATGCCGAAGGCGGTGCGGTAGTAGTAAGCGGCCTGGCGGGCATTACCGACATAAAACTCTACGTGGTCTGTTCCGTTCAGTGGCAGAAAGTCGTGCTTTGTTTCAATTTCAGGGTGTGTAACCGTGGACATGTTCATACTCCGTTAGCTGGGATGCAAAGTGCCCTGCGATCGGCAATTTGGCCCAACGACCACATACCATATACCTGTATTAGCGCTGTTGCATAGTGCTGTACTTGCAGGTTTTGTAACGCTTTCGTCACAAGAAAGAGTTATTGCGAAATGTGGGTGAAAATCAGCCCAATAGAGGGTTAATCACGGGTGCTGATTTTGGTTCCATCGGGCGCAGGAAAAGGGCGCTGGTCACCTTTTCCAGCGGAAGACGAGTCGAATGCGTGGCACCGGGTTCAAATTGACATGGTGCCTGCGTGGATGCGATCCTCACGAGTTTTGCATCGGAGCATTTGAAGAGGGACCGGCAATGGAGATCGGAGTTAAGAAGACGGGGTTGGGCAGTCTGGAAGAAGCAGTCGCTGCCAGTTGCGACCGGGACGGAGGAATCGCTCCCGGTGGCCAGCGCTTTTTTGATCCAGCAGGATTGGGAAGCCTACTCGCCGGATCAGCACGCGGTTTGGGCGGAGCTGGTGCGGAGGCGAATGGCTCAGCTACACGAGCATGCCTGTGAGGAGTATCTCGAAGGATTTCAACTAATTGGCTTGCGTGAGGACAGGATTCCCCGGCTCTCCGAGGTGAATTCGCGGCTGCGTCCGCGTACGGGATGGCAGGCGACCCCGGTGAGCGGTTTTCTGCCGCCGGACGCATTTTTCGAGATGCTGGCGGCGCGGCAGTTTCCCACGACGACTTACATTCGTGGCCGGGAGTCGTTCGATTACACGCCGGAGCCCGACATCTTTCACGATGTCTTTGGCCATGTGCCCATGCATGCTCATCCGGTGTTTGCGGATTTTCTGCAGCACTACGGCAGAGTTTGCGCGGCACTCCACAGCAAAGAAGACCTTGAGCGGATGGGGCGGCTGTTCTGGTTCACGGTGGAGTTCGGCGTGATTCGCCAGCAGGGAAAAGTGAAGCTTTACGGCAGCGGATTGATTTCGTCGCAAGGTGAATCGGATTACGTGGTCGATGGCGGGCCTGAGATCCGCGCCTTCAACCTGGACGAGGTGATGGAGCAGCGCTTCTCTACTTCGGAAATGCAGAAGGTTCTCTACGCCGTGGAATCGTTCGACGAGATCTACGAGGCGGCAAAGCAGGCGGAAGCTCGTTTGGGATGATGGAATTGATTCTACTGGGGGTAACATGAGTGTTATCTCTTGCACCAAAAATTAGCGAATTTGTCACAGAACATGGTGCACAATTCAGCTTGGAGATCATAAAAATTGCCACGCATCCACTTTCAGCAGCAATTGGCCGAGTTGAAGGACAAGCTTCTGGCCATGGCCGCCTTGTCACAACAGGCAGTTGAGTCCGCCGTTGAAGCGAATCTGCGGCGGGACCTGAAGCTCTGCCAGTATGTTCGGGAGAACGAGCGGGCGATTAACACCGCGCAGCGCGACCTGGATGAGATGGCGTATGAACTGCTCGCGAAAGAGCAGCCAATGGCGATCGACCTGCGCTTTATCCTGGCGGTCATCAAGATTAATGGCGACCTGGAGCGCATTGGCGATCAGTCGATGAGCATCGCCATTCGCACCAAGGACATGATCGACATGCCGGAAGTCGACCTGCCGGTGGATTTTGGCGGGATGGGTGAGTTTGCCGGTCGCATGATCCGCACGTCGATCCAGGCGCTGTTGAACGCCGATGCGCATGTGGCCGATTCTGTAATTGAAATGGATGATGAGATTGACCGCATGAATCGCGTTGCGCATGCCGATCTGATACGAGTGATTCAGCAGCATCCCGAGTACACGATGCAGGCGCTGAACTCGATTCTGATCTCGCGCGCCCTCGAGCGCATTGCGGACCATGCCACCAATATCGCGACGGACGTAATCTTCTGGGTGCGAGGCGCGGACATTCGCCATCAGCTCAGCCTGGCAATCGACTGATCGTTGATTGAACGGGGAAGGATTCCGCAAGAAGGCGCCGCGAAGTGTCGGCGCCTTTTGTTTTTTCAGCGGTAGCTAGACGATCACGCCAAATGTCTGACGCGCGTAATGGACCAGCACGGCAACGGCGCAGGAGGCGAGTCTCGCTTCCGGCAGATCGGCGCGGCTGGTGAGGATGATCGGAACACGCGCGCCAACGACGATGCCGGCCAGTTGCGCGCCTCCCAGGTATTCCAGCTGCTTGGCCAGCATGTTGCCGGATTCGAGATCGGGCACCACGAGAATGTCCGCCTGCCCTGCGACGGGCGAAACCAGTTCCTTGATCTCCGCGGCCTTGGCACTCACGGCGGTGTCGAAGGCGAGTGGCCCGTCGAGAATGCCGCCTGTGATCTGACCGCGGTCGGCCATCTTGCAGAGGGAAGCGGCGTCGAGCGTGGAGATGATCTTTGCATTCACGTTTTCAATCGCGGAAAGCAGGGCGACTTTCGGCTCAGGAATTTCGAGTGCGTGCGCCAGGTCGATGGCGTTCTGCACGATGTCGACCTTGTCTTGCAGCGTGGGGTAGATGTTGATGGCAGCGTCGGTGATCAGCAGCGTGCGGTCGTATGCCTGCGTGTCGATGAGAAAAACGTGGGTGATACGGCGCACGGCGCGAAGGCCGAGTTCTTTATGCATCACCGCGCTCATCAGCTCGTCGGTGTGCAGACTGCCTTTCATGAGCGCCTGGCACTCGCCTGCGCGGCAAAGTGCAACGGATGCAGCTGCCGCGAGGGCTTCTGTCGGGGCTTCCACGATGCGGAACTGACTGATGTCGAGATTCAAGGATGCTGCGAGAGCTGTGATCTCTTCCGTCGGGCCGACGAGGATGGGAAGGATCAGTCCTGCTTCGGCGGCTTCGGTTGTCCCGGTAAGTGCGACATCCGTGACTGGCCAGCAGACCGCCACGGTGATTGCCGGCAGTCCTTTGCAGCGATCGAGAAACCTGCGGAAAACGTGAAAATCCGGCGCATGCGGGGTGGCGGTAACGGCCACAACTTTTGCGTCGGCGGCGAGAGCAAGGTCACTCATTCAAGGCTCCAATTCCAAACTTGCAGCGGCGGAGGGACCGCTCTTCTGCACGCGTCGATTGTAATCCCGGTTACTCCAGCGAAGTGTATTGCTTATCACGCCGCTGTTGCCACTTTGGTGCCATGTCGCAGGGCGAATCCAAGACCGCATCAACGCAGCAAACTGCCGGCATCCGGTGTCGACGCGGCTTGGGCTGGCCTGTAAACGAGAATTTCCTGCGTGGAAAGCAGTCCGCCTTTCACCACTTCAGCAATCTGCGGGAACCATGTCTCGAGCTTCTCCCGTGTATCGACGAACTGCAGGATTACTGGCAGATCGACGGAGATATCCACCAGGTTTGCCGTGTGCAGATGATGATGGCTGCCGAAGCCCAGCGAAGGCGCGAACGACGGTCGCTCCTGCGACATGGTGCTTGAAAAGGAAATCAAGAACGGAGGGGACGCGATCTTCCTTCAGGTACATGGTGACGCGGATCGAGGGTATGGCGGTGAGCATGGGAGGCTCCTTCAAGCGCTGTGACGCGCGCGAGAATGCGGCGGAACACTCTGCTCAAGAGAGAGTTCTGCCGGCCATGACGCCGAGCCACACAGCAAAATAGCCCACAATGACGCTGAGCGCAATGTTCAGCAGTCCGATCGAGGCCTGTCCGCTGTGGACCGAACGGAATGTCTCGTACTCAAACGTTGAGAAGGTAGTGTAGGCGCCGATGAAGCCGATGGGGATGGCGAGTCTCCACGCAGGAGGCACGCCGACGCGGGCATCGAGCACGGTAAGGATGACGCCGATGAGAAAGCAGCCGGTGATGTTGATCACGAATGTGCCGTAAGGAAAACGGGTGCCCATGCGGTCGTAGATCCATACGCCGAGGGCGTATCGTGCGATGGATCCTGCAAAACCACCGATTCCGACCCACAAATATTTCGACATTTACACCTGCTCCTCGATGGGCCGAAGACCGCGGCAAGTCTCAGACACGGCAACGATTAAGTATAATTATCCCATCCGTTCCCCATCGTCCGGGTGACGAACCCCCTCTCCATCCGTCTGAACAATTACTTGATGCTACGTGCTTTGAATCGAGGGCCTTTCCGAGATCATGCCGACCTCAACACTCCGCTCGTCTGCGCAATCCTCTGTGTCACAGGAAGTAGCTAACTCCGCTTACCAGGCCCATGTAAATCCGCAGTGGGTAAAGCTCCTTGAACTGCTCCAGATGAATGCACGGTACGTGGAATGCCGTGGCGAAAAGCTGCAGACGGAAGATGGCCGGACGATCCTCGATTTTCTATCCGGATACTGCGTTTACAACATTGGTCATAATCATCCGGCGGTTGTCGAGGCGTTGCACCGTGAGTTGGACAGGAGTGGCCCTGCGATGTTGCAGAGCCATGTAGCGGAGACGGCAGGTGAGCTTGCCGAGGTACTGTGCCGCAAAGCCGGAGGCCGCCTGAACAAGGCATACTTCTGCAGTTCGGGCAGCGAAGGTGTGGAGACGGCGATCAAGTTTTCCCGCGCCTTCACCAAGCGCGATGGCCTGCTGGCGGCGAAGGCCGCGTTCCATGGCTTGTCCTGCGGTGCGCTCTCGCTGATGGATCATGGATTCTGGTCGGACGGGTTCGGACCGCTGCTGCCGCATGTTTCGTTCGTCGATTTCGGCGATCTGGATGCTCTCGAGCAGCAATTGAAATCGAAGAAATACGCTGCGCTTTTCCTCGAGCCGATTCAGGGCGAGGGCGGGATTGTCGTTCCTCCCGCAGGCTACCTTGAAGGCGCTCAGAAGCTGTGCCGCAAGTACGGCACGTTGCTGGTGATGGATGAAGTGCAGACGGGCCTCTATCGCACGGGCACATTTCTTTGCAGCCAGCAATATGGTCTCGATCCTGACATGGTGATTCTCGCCAAGGCATTGAGCGGCGGGCTGGTGCCTTCCGGCGCAGTGTTGATGACCGACGAGATCTACGACAGCGTTTACGGATCGCTGCGCCGCGCCATTGTGCACACCTCTACCTATAGCGAGAACACGCTGGCGATGCGGGCGGGATTGGCGACGTTGCAGGTTCTGGATGACGAGCAACTCGGCGTCCGCGCAACCGCATTGGGAGAGCAGTTTCGGATACGCGCTGAGAGAAGCGCTTGCCAAGTACGAAATGGTGAGCGAAGTTCGGGGCGCGGGATTTATGTCGGGCATTGTGTTTGCCGCACCGAAGTCGCTCGCGCTGCGTGTTTCGTTCGAGGCGTTCACGCGCATTCATCCGGCGATGTTTGGACAAATGCTGGTGATGCGTCTTTATCGCGAGCATGGAATCCTGACACAAATCTGCGGCAACAATTTTCTTGTCCTTAAAGCGGCCCCCCCGCTGAATGCAACCGAAGAAAGTATGGATGCATTTGTTGCCGCTATCACGAGCGTGATGGACGCGGTACACTCCTCTTTCCACTTCTGGAAGGATGCATTGGCGCTCGCAGGACGCGCCGCAAAAATCTAATACACTTCCGTGCCGGCGCCATGGGATTTGTTGCCTCCGGTGCGTGGCACTTTGATGGCAGCAAAGGAAATAGGCAAACATCAGGAGCATTGCGCCGAATTGCTGCCTATCCTAAAAGCAGACACACTTACCCAGGGAAAGAGATCCAGATAGATGCGCATAGCAAGCACTGCAACAGCGTTTCCGCCCCACTACTTCACGCAGGACGAGGTGGTGTCGGCGATGAAGCAGTACTGGCAAGAAGGCAAGGATCACTGGCCCCTGCTGGACCGGTTCTTTTCCCGCACGGGCGTTGACGGCCGCTACTTTTCACGGAAGTTGGTGGAGTATTACCCGCTGGATACCTGGGGAAAATTGAATGATGTCTGGATTGAAGTCGCGATGGAACTCGGCGAGAAGGCGATCGATTGCGTCCTCAAGCAGGCAGGGGTAGAGCGCGACCAGGTAGGCGCGATATTTTTCGTGAGCGTGACCGGCGTCTCCAGTCCGTCCGTCGATGCGCGGATTGTGAACAAGATGGGATTGAACAAGCACATCAAGCGCAATCCGATCTTTGGCCTGGGTTGCGTTGCTGGAGCGGCGGGGCTCGCGCGCGCGGCGGATTATGTTCGCGCTTATCCGGATCAATATGCGGTTCTGCTGAGCGTGGAGTTGTGCTCGCTTACCTGGCAGCGTGGCGATGTGACGGTGGCCAACCTGATTGGCGCCGGCCTGTTCGGCGACGGTGCCGCGGCTGTTCTTGTTGCCGGAGAAAACACCAAGCCTGCAGGCCCGAAGATCGTAGCCAGCCGGTCCTTTTTCTTTCCGGAGACATTGGACGTGATGGGGTGGAACGTATCCGAGAAGGGATTCACCTTCGTTCTTTCGCCGGACGTTCCCAAGGTTGTGAGTGAAAATCTCGGCGTCAATGTCGATCAGTTCCTCGCCGAGCAGGGATTGACGCGAGCCGATATTGGAACGTGGATCATGCACACGGGCGGCCCCAAGGTCCTGGAGGCAACAGGGGAAGCGCTCGGCCTGGAGAATGGCGAGTTAAAAGGATCGTGGGAGGCACTGCGTAAAGTGGGCAATCTTTCGTCTGCCTCCGTGCTGGTGGTGCTGGATGAAGTGATGAAGAACAATCGTCCCCCTCGTGGGACGCGCAGCGTTCTGGCCGCGATGGGACCGGGCTTTTGCGCAGAGATGTTGTTGCTGGAATGGTGATGCGAGAGCAAACGAATACACGCCGCGCAGATGTCGTAGTGGTAGGTGGCGGCCCCGCAGGCTTGTCTGCCGCGATTGCATTGCGCCAGCGCGGTGCCGATGTGCTGGTGGTCGAGGCGTTGCGTCCGCCAATCGACAAGGCCTGCGGCGAAGGGCTGATGCCCGACTCCCGCGTGGAACTGGAGCGCCTCGGCATCACTCTGAACCGTCAGGATGGCGGCGAGTTCCGCGGCATTCACTTTGCCAATCGCAACAGCGGCCGCACGGATTGCGTAAGCGCTCGATTCGCCAACGGCGTTGGGCTGGGCGTGCGGCGTGTGCATCTGCATCAACTGATGATCGATCGCGCAGAATCGCTGGGCGTTCGCATGGCGTGGAATACGCACGTGGAGTTGCGCGCACAAGAGAAAGTATTTGTCGCGGGAGAGCCGTGCGAGTACAGGTACCTGGTGGGAGCGGATGGCCAGGCATCCGGCGTGCGGCGCTGGGCACGACTGGAAAACGGCACACTGGTGAGCCGTCGATTTGGTTTCCGCCGCCACTTCCGCGTTGAGCCGTGGAGCGAAAATGTTGAGGTCCACTGGGGGGCTCGCGGACAGGCCTATGTCACTCCGGTCGGCCTGAATGAGTTGTGCATTGCGACGATTGCGACCGATCCGAAGGTGAGGATGGAGGAGGTACTGACTTCCATTCCGTTCCTGAAGGAAAAGCTCAACGGACTGGATAGCAGCAGCACGCATCGCGGAGCCGTCACCACGACGCGGCGTCTTAAGAAAGTGGCCCGTGGGAGGATTGCGCTGATCGGCGACGCCTCTGGCTCAGCGGATGCCATTACCGGCGAAGGCCTGGCCATGGTGTTTCGCCAGTCGCAGTTGCTGGCCGATGCAATTGAGCGCGATGATCTTGATTTCTACGCCGAAGGGCATCCGGCAATTCTCAAAATGCCGATGACCATGGCGAAGGTGATGCTGACAATGGACCGTTGGCCATTGTTCCGCGATCGCGCCATCCGCGCGCTGGCCAGTGAGCCCGCGCTCTTCTCCCGCCTGCTGGGTGTGCACATGGGAGAAGAATCGTTACCCCGCTTCGTTTACGAAAAGGGACTGCACCTGGGATTGCAAATCCTCGCTCCCGCATGGGCTAACCTGTAAATCGCTGCTGGCCTGTAAAATAAAACAAGGAAGATACATGAAGAGTTTGGCTTGGATTCGTTTTGCGGTTTTTGCTGTGCTGTGTCTTGCCCTGGGTCAGTCCGGCTTCGCGCAAAAAGTCACAGTTCATCTCGATCCCGCTGAGACAGAGATTAAATGGACGCTCACGGACACGCTGCATGTCGTGCACGGGACGTTCACAGCTGAAGAGCGGCGTGATGATCTTTGATCCCAAGACCGGGATCGCGGAAGGCGAAATCCTCGTGGATGCCGCCAGCGGTGCGAGCGGCAACAGCATGCGCGACAGCGCGATGAAGAAGAAAGTGCTGGAGACGGACAAATATCCCGAAGTCTTCTTCCATCCCGCCAAGGTGGCCGGCGAACCGAAGCCGGGAAGTTTGCAAGACGTGACGGTGGATGGCACTTTTAACATTCACGGCGCCGACCATGCTTTGCGCATGGGCGTGAAGGTGCAAACAAATGGCGACAAAATCATAGCCACCACTCATTTCGTCGTGCCGTTCGTTGATTGGGGCATGAAAGATCCCAGCAATTTTGTTCTGAAAGTGGGCAAACAGGTCGATGTCGATGTTGTGGCCCACGGCACCATCGAGGGAATGCAATAAATTTCAGGGGACGAGGAACCATCAAGCGGTGAGGCGGAATCGAATTCCGCCCCGCTTGTTTAGCTGACTCCGACGGTTGCGAAGTGAACGTGCTCCACCATCCTGTATCCGCTTCCGTTGCCATCAAAATAGCGCGCCTGAATCTGCATCGGGTTCAACTGTTCGCTCAGTCTGTGCCCAACAGCGCCAAGTTCCATGGATAGTGTTCGTGGATCGAGACCAGTGAGCATGCGCTCGCCGCTGAATTCTGCCGCTGCCTGCATGTGCTGCATCCGCGGGCTTGCCTTGGCAGGGTCGAATGCATCGAAGACGAAGTAATCGAAGACCAGCGTGCTACTCGGACTGCTGAGCGCAGCGATCGACGGCTCCTGCAATGCCGAAGATGCGCTCGAGCAATCCGTGAAGCAAGGGACGCGGCAATACGTTCTGCTTGGTGCGGGATTCGATACTTTCGCATTCCGCCGCCCCGAGTGGGCGGGCAATCTTCGGGTGTTTGAACTGGACGAGCCCGCGATGAGTTTATTCCACAGCATCGCGCTGGGTGGCCGTAGAAACACCCGGCCGCGCCGTGACAATTAATTGCACGCGCAGCGGGCCAGATGCCAGAAAACAATCAGCTTAGTTGATTTTCGAGGAGGGGCAGGGATTTACCCTGCTGCATCGCCGGGAGGGGAGTCCCGGCGACACGTTTGGTTGGATCGAACCGTTCGTGTGCATTACATGTTGAACTGTCTGACCGCGTCCCACACGTAGAAGCCCAGAATCGCCGCTGTCATCACGCCGGTGCAGACCGTCACGATCCGGACCGCTGGGGTTATACGATTGATCTTCTTCAGGAGTTCCTGTTGCTCTCTGTTTTGATTCGACGAAGACTCTTCAAGGAAGATCTGATCTTCTTCGTAGCGAGTCAAATTGCTGCGATAGATGATGAGGATAAGGAGAATCGTCGTGAGCAGGGCCCAAAGGCCCCACATGAGAGGGATGATGCTCATACAACACCTCAGGTGTTACGTTGAGCCGGTCTCATCCACGGGGCGGGGCCTTGGAACCATTCGGGCCCGCACAGAAGATGGGTCCGTCCGCAAAGCATGTTATCCCCTAAAAGAGTTAAATGAACAGGTATTTGTTTGCAGGAATCCCAAAAAGGGCAACCCAAACTGTGAAAAACAGTTCTTCACGATAGAGGCGGCCTTTCCAAATCGGATAACTGGAAGGGTTTTAGCGCGTAAGGAGATTAGAATGAAGCACTTTCGAGAGAATAGAGAAGTTCTTCTCACTGCTTTGCTGGCGATTTCGTCATCGTTCTTCCTGGGTGGATGCAGTCCACAACCCAAAACATCGGAACAGCAGGAGCAGGAAATACGGCAGAAGTCCGCCGAGGCCACGGCCACGATCAAAGAGGGCGCAAAGGAGACCGCAGACGAGACCAAGAAGGCCGCAGACGACGCCGGCCGCAAGCTGAATGCTGTGGCTGAAGGGGTGAAAGATGGGCTTCAGTCGGGCTCAGGGCGGATGGACGTGAATGCCGCGTCGGTGGACAGCCTGACGACTTTGCCCGGCATCGGTGAGGAAAAAGCGAAACAGATTGTGAAGGCGCGCCCTTATGGATCAACGCACGACCTGGTGGCCAAGGGGATTCTGAGCCAATCGCAGTACGAACGCATTTCGACGAAAATTACGGCGAAATAAAACGATTTGTGAGTCAAAGGAAGGCGCCGCAGCATCTTTTCCATAGAACGTTATCAGCTTGTTACGGCGAGCGTATGGAGTTAAACTAAACGCTGTATCCGTTCGCTACTTTTGAGGGAGAATCACATGGCAACCACCACTACCACGCCCGTCACCGAAACCGTACAGATCAGCGCGCCGATTTCCTTGACACCCCCAGCTATCGCCAAGGTTCGCGAAATCATGGCGACCCAGGACCCGCTTCCTGCCGGGCTGCGCATCGGCGTTGTTGGCGGCGGCTGCTCTGGCTTCCAGTACTCCATGTCCTTCGAGAACGAGAGCGGCATGATGGACAAGGTCTTCAAGTTTGAAGATCTGAAAGTGTTTGTTGACGCGACCTCACTGATGTACCTCAACGGCTGCGTTGTCGATTACGTTGAGACGCTGGAAGCGGCCGGCTTCAAGTTTGAGAATCCGAACACCAAGAGCACCTGCGGCTGCGGATCTTCTTTCAGCGCATAAGTCGACCAACCTAAATTGCAAAAAGCCTCGCTACGCAGCGAGGCTTTTTTGTGCGGTGAAATTCAGCCTATTGCTGTGGCGCGGGCGTCGTTGGCTGCGTGGGCGGTGTTGGTTGAGACGTTCCAGTCGGCGAGTTTGATGAGCCGAAGCCTCCGGATGGCGAGTTGGAGCCAAAACCACCGGAGCCTGAGCTAGAACCGAATCCACCGCTGCCGAATGTACCGTTCTGGTTGGGATTTCCGGGCTGCTGGCCCGCGCCGGCTGCACCAGCCATGCCGTTCAGCTCCGACGCAGGGTCGTAAACAAATTCCCACTCGTTGTAGTGCTTCTGCTTCTTGTATTCGCGAATGGAGGTTTTCTTGCTGCCGCTGGAGACGCCAACAATTCCTCCTCCGCCAAATGTCTGACCTGATCCGATCGACGAGATTCCAGATGTAGATGCGCCTGCGATACCGGTGTTTGAGCCACCTGCAGCTCCGGCATCGGGACTCCCAGCAGCACCGGCTGCCGAGGCTATCCGTACCCGTCGCGGCAGTTCCGGTTCCTGTCGTGGGTGCTGAAGTTCCTGTGGAACCACCGAAGGCCGAAGTAGAGCCTCCGGACGAGCCAAATGCCGAACCGGAATTCGAGCCAAACGCGGAGCCGGAATTCGAGCCAAATGCAGAGCCCGAGTTCGATCCAAACGCAGAACCAGAGTTTGAGCCGCCGAACGCGCTTCCGCCCGGACCGTTAGTAGGCGTGCCGGGAGTTGATAATCCGTTAGTGCCAGTGGCGGCGATGGGCTGACCGAAGAGGCCGGTGGTCTTCACTTTCTGCTCGCCGAAGTGGATCATGCGCCACTCGTCTTTGCCGGTCACGGGATCTTTGTAGCGTTTGCGCAGGAAGCGGATCTCGTTTGTCTTTTCCAGTTGCTCGAGGTTGTTGGGGTAGCGTCCGAACTTTTTGTAGTAGAGGCGGATGGCGTGCTGATATTGCAGTCCGCGATGGTAAAGCTCCAGTTCCTTGTCACGCTGAATTTCTGAGGCGACCTGCGGAGCCGCGACCGCAAGAGTGATGAGCACCACGGCAACGAGAAAGAGCGCGCCGATGAGCAGATACCCATTTTCAGGATCTGTTGTCTTGCTGGACTTGCCCTCGTTCGACGGATTGGCAGGCATCTTCAACATCGGGAAACTCAGTTCTGCACCAGCGGCAGCGTTTGCGTGTTCTTGTAGGGCAGGTCTTCTACCTGGACGGAAAATGGGAGGATCTTCACCACTCGGTATCGCCTGTCCACTACGTCGCCCTCAGCGGCAATAAAAACATCTTCGCCGCGCAGCAGGAAAGCTTTCTTCGTGCCGCTCTTTTCCGAGGAGAAGCCGAAGAACTTTAGATCGATCACAGGTGGCGGCGGTGGCGGTGGAGGGCCTGCGTTGACAACCTGCATGGGCCGCGCCGAAGCTTTGGGCTGCTCAATGACCGGGGGTGCTGAGACCAGCGAGAAAATATTCCGCCCGGTGCCGGTATAGGTCATGGACTCAGTTGCCGTCATCCATTCCGGATGCAGCGTTGGATCGAGATTGGCGGTGGCCACCTTGGGCGCGGAGCGAGCGCCACTGATCGTTGGAGGCTGTTGAGTGGTCACGATTGCAGGTGTCGTCGGCCACAACGTCGGGAGTGGCGAAGTTCTCCCACAACATTTTTCCGCCAAGACCGAGCACGATCAATCCCAGGACCGCGGCAATCGCGACCTTCTTCTTATCTTCCGCTCCCATGCGCAGCGCCATTATTGGGCCTCCGCGGTTTCAACGGGAACGGCAGCGGCATCGGCTGCTCGAAGATACGTGATGACGCGCATGCGCAGGTTGACGACTCCGCCCTGTTGCCCGGTAAGCGTGAGTCCACTGATCAGGAAGAAATTCTTATCGCGTTCCAGGCCGTTGATGAACCGCATCAGGCCGGGATACTCACCACTTAGCGCAGCATCCATGCGAATCTCTGCCAGGCCTTCAAGTGCAGGCGATTGAGTGTATTGCACGCGTGTGAGGCGAACGCCATTCTTGACCGCGAGTGTGCCGAGTTCGGCGGCGATCGAGGAATAGTTCGCGGGAATGCGCTAGTTCGTAAAACTTCCCGGCATCGGTCCGCGCCAATTCAACTTTGCCCGGAAGTCCGCGCAACGGAGCGGCTTGAAGCTCCAGTGCCTTGTATGCCAGCTTCTCCTGCTGGACGACTTCAGGACGCTGCGAGTTTGCGTCGTGCCATGCAATAGCCAGCTTGGTAAGCAGGAACAGATTCACGATGACGAGCAGGGCCAGTCCTGCGAGATGCAGATTCAGCACGGTCGCAAGATTGCCGGGGAGGCGTGTCTTCATCGCGCACCTCCCTGTACCGGTTGCTTCGGAGAAGGAGCTTTCGCAGCCGACGCGTTAGGGGCCGGCGCGTTTTTAGTCTTGCTCTTCTGCTTCGGCTTTGCCGGCTTGTCAGTCGAGGGTTCCGCTGCCTGTTTGTTCTTCTTCGTCTCGGCGCGCGAGAGCGGATTGTATTCGGAGAGGATCTCGAAGTTCACCGGCGTTGACGCGCTGACGGGTTGGAGATTCTGCTGGCGTTCGGCATTGCCGCCGGTGGAGGTCTCGGCAGTTTCTCCGGCGAGGCGCGGCGCGAGGAAGCGGCGCGAGTGCTCCAAATTGCGGACAAGATCAACGGCCTTGTCGCGCTGACCGTTGATGCGCATGCGAATGGTGACCTGCCCGTCCGGTGCAATCACGGGTTCCAGATTCATGACCTGCACGCCGGACGGCAGCACCGTCTCCAGGTCCATCATCACCGCAGTCCATGAGAAGGTCTTGCGCTTGAAGAGCTGATTAAGAAATTCCGACTGGGCGAGTACGGCGGCATTTTGCGGCTGGCGCATCTGCACCTGGTTGTTCTGCTGCTCCTGCTTCAACTTCTGCATGTCGCGCGAGAGGACGGTCTGCTCGGCCTGGGCAATTGTGGCACGGCGCTGTTCCACTCGCAGAAGCAACCAGAACGGGACCGCAAGGATGGCCATGAGTATCATCCATAGGCGCAGACGGGAATAGAGGGGCCGAAGATCTACATAGGGCCGGGACGCGAGATTGAGTGTGATGCGCATCTATCTGATCAGTTCACTCATTAGTTGTTCACTCATTAGTTTGCCAATGCTCCAACCACTCCTGCCAAAAGACCTTTGCGCATGGCGCTGGAGGCTCCCGCCGACGGTGCGGGCACAAGGTCGCGAACCTGCAAATCATTATCTGCGAGCAACGGTTCCACTGCTGCAGCGCCACCGGGCCCCGCGTAGAAGAGAATGAGCGGCCGGGTGTGCAGCGTGTCTTCAAAGTATGCCATTGCGACGTTTACCGTGCGCTGCAACTCCGATGTGATCTCCGCTTCGTTTGCAGGAAGCTCGAGCGTGCGGTGGAGCAACAAATCGTTCTGCAGAGCGATGGCGGTGGTGATGGTGTTCCCGTTGCGGTTGAGAATCAACATCGGCTCTTCAATCCGGCCGGCCGCGATTGCGGCAAGGCTGCTGGAGAGAATGGCTCCGGGCTCATATCCTGCATCCCGCACCGCGGACTCGTACTCGTGGAGCACATCGTGCGGGATGATCGCGATTAACACGCGCACCTGGCCAGATTCCTGTGCGGCAAGTTCCTGGTAGGTAATGCCCGCGTCGTCCACCTCAAAGGGAACCAGCTTGCGCAGCCGGAATCGTATGACGGGGAGGATGTCGGCGGTTTTGGGCGGCAGGGAATCAAAGTCCAGCAGCAGAACGCGCACCGCCGCATCGGGAATGACGAGGGTAATCTTCTTGTCTCTTGGAGCAAGCTCGTCGAGAGCATTGCGCATGGAAGCGATGACGGCCGCGCGATTCACCAGGTTCGGAGTCTTCAAACCTGCCGCAATGGCTCCCACTGGGAGTGCCGAGAAGGTGGTCATCGCCGATTCTTCCGTAGCACTCTCCTGGCGAGCTGCCACCACACCCTCGGGAAGGATTTCGCATGCCAGCCGGGGGCGCAGGGTCACCATCGAATTCGACGTGAAGATGCGGAACGGAGTCGTAGCTTTCTGCACTATCGGCTTGCCTCGATGAAGGTGACTTTGTTGATCTCCTTCAGTGTAGTCAGTCCTGCGCGAACGCGCTCTAACGCGGACTCGCGGAGGAAGATCATGCCCTCGGCCTGCGCTGCGCGGCGGATCTCCGAAGATGGGCTTCTTATCCAGGATGAGTTCACGAATGGAGTCGGTGAGATCGAGAAGTTCGTGGATCGCTGTTCGTCCGCGGTATCCGGTTCCGCCGCATTCAATGCAGCCCTGGCCTTCGTGGAATTCGAAGTCCTTCCACTCGTCGTAATTCAGGCCGCTGAGCGCGAGAAATTCACGGTCATGCTTTACCGGCTTGTCGCAGTATTCGCAGATGGTGCGGACAAGCCGCTGCGCAAGAATGCAGTTCAGCGCGGAGACGAAGTTGTAGGGTTCCACGCCCATGTTCAGGAATCGTCCAATCACGTCGACTACGTTGTTGGCGTGGACGGTGGTGAAGACAAGGTGTCCAGTAAGCGCGGATTGAATGGCGATCTGCGCGGTTTCAGTGTCACGGATTTCGCCGACGAGGATCTTGTCAGGATCGTGACGCAGAATCGAACGCAGGCCGCGGGCAAAGGTCAGGCCCTTTTTCTCGTTGACGGGAATCTGCGTAATGCCGCGAATCTGGTACTCCACCGGATCTTCGATGGTGATGATCTTGTCTTCATCGCTCTTGATCTCGTTGAGCGCGGCGTAAAGAGTGGTGGTCTTGCCGGAGCCGGTTGGGCCGGTAACCAGCACCATGCCGTAGGGCTCACGAATATAGCGGCGGAAGCGGCGAATATCGTCGTCGCCGAAGCCGACGACATCGAGCGTGAGCTTGTGGAACTTTTCGCTCATCGACTCTTTGTCGAGTACGCGAAGCACGCAGTTTTCACCGTGCACCGTGGGCATGATGGAGACGCGGAAGTCGATCAGGCGGCTCTTGTAGCGAACGCGGAAACGGCCGTCCTGGGGCACGCGGCGCTCGGCGATGTCGAGTTCGCTCATGACCTTGATGCGCGAAAGAATGGTGGAGTGATGTTCGCGCGCAATGGGAGCCATGGCTGCCTGCAACACTCCGTCGATGCGGTACTTGATGACCAGCGAATCGTCGTACGTCTCGAGGTGGATGTCCGACGCGCGGCGTTCGAGCGCTGTGAAGATGGTGGTATCCACCAGGCGGATGATGGGGCTGATGTCTTCTTCCGAGGTGAGCTTCTCGATCGAAATATTTTCGTCGGGATTCTCTTCCGGGATCACATCGAAAGTGAGACCTTCGGTAGCTTCATCCAACACGCGCTGCGACTGCTCGGTTTTCTTGAGGAGATCGGTGATCTGGCTGAGAGTGGCGACGCAGGTGACCACGCGCTGGCCCAGCAGGCCGGAGATTTCATCGATCATCATCAAGCGGCTGGGATCGCTGACGGCGATGATCAGATGATCCTCGTGTTGCTCCAGCGGAACGAAGTTGTAGCGGAACATCATGTCGACCGGCACGGTGCGGAACAGGTCGTGCTGAATACGGAAATTCTTCAAGTCAACGAAGTCGCAGCGATAACGCACCGCGAGAGCCCGCGCATGTGCCGGCTCATCGAACTCGAGGGGCAATGCAACAACTGGAGTATCTGCCATAACCTTTTACCTCTGCATGCTGCTGGCCTGGCCAAGGGAAAAGATGGGCAGGTACAGAGCAATCAAAATCGTAACTACAACCACGCCCATCACGATCAGGATCGCGGGCTCAATGAGGGCGAGCGACGCGGTAAGCGCAGTCTGCACGTCCTCTTCGAAAAATTCGGCAACAGAGTTGAGCATCTGCGGCAATGCGCCGGTCGATTCGCCGACCTCGATCATCTCCGTGGAAAGCTCGGGAAAGACTTTTGTGCCCTTAAGGCTGTTCGCCAGTCCTTTTCCTTCTCTGACACTGGTAACTGATGCAAAGACGGCCTTGGCTATGCGTCCGCTCGAAATGCTGCGCGCCGCGGTTTCAAGCGATGGCACCAGCGGCAGGCCGCCCGTCAGCAGAGTCGAAAGTGTACGCGCAAAGAGGGCAACCTGGTATTTGATCCAGATCCTGCCGAAGACGGGCATTGCGATGCGGATGCCGTCGATGCGATCGGCTCCGCTCGGCGTCTTGGCCCAGCGATAGAGCAGGTAGCCAATTATCGCGACCACCGGCAGCACGTAGAGAATGTAGTTTTGCGCCTTGGTGCCAAGGGACAGCAGCATCAGCGTAAGCGTAGGCAGCTTGGTGCCGATCTGGTCGTAAAGCTGGGCGAAGCGGGGAACCACGAAGCTGATAAGGAAGACGAACAGGCCGATCACAATCAGGATCAGCAGCGCCGGGTAAATGAGCGACGCCTGCAGCTTCTTGCGGAAAGTGAGAGAAATGCGCTGGAAAGCAAGATATCGCCCCAGCACTTCTTCCAGGTTGCCGCTTCGTTCGCCAGCCAGCAGCGTGGTGGTGTAGATGATGGGGAATCCCCCCTGCGCCGTAAAGGCACCGGAAAGCGACTCTCCTGTGCGCACGCGGGCGGTTACATCGGCGAGCTGCGCGGCAAAAGTCGTGTTTTTCTGGCCTTTAGCCAGCATGTCCAGCGAGCCCAGTATGGGCAATCCCGCGCGAACCAGGGTCAAAAACTGCTGGTTGAAGACCAGAAACGTCTCCAGATTGACCTTTTTTCGCATGCTGGAACGAAATCCGTGCGGTTTGACGGAATAAACGAGGTAGCCCGCCTGCGAGAAGCGCAGCCGCAACTCCTCCGCCGAGGACGCCGCCTGAACCTGCTCCGACACCCGGCCCCGTTCATCCGCCAGCTTTACAACAAACTCCGCCATGGTTCCCCTGCCAGCTATCTTCTGGCACTGCTTGGATTAAGACGCTCCGGACGGTGTTCCGGAAGCCCGTCTCTACTTCGTACCCTGCTTTGTCAACGATACCAGTTTCGCAATCCTGCCTTTTGGCCCCACCACCCAGGGAAGGCTAAGGGCATTCCATGGGCCGCCATCTGCCGAGATAGTGGTTTGCTGCCACGTCTTGCCGTCGTCCCGGCTCACATCGGCTCCGTTGGTCCCTACGGTCACCCAGGCCTTGTCTGCCGCGCTCCAGGCCACTGAGGAGCGAAATCCATGGGGCGGTTTGATGGACGCGACCCACGTTTTCCCGTTATCGAGGGTGTAGGCGGCTGTTCCCGCTGCGACATTCGGCGACTCATAGTCGCCACCCACCGCCATTCCTGTTTCCGCGTCTTGAAATGCCAGCGAAAAGACACCTTGCGAGGGCGTAGCCCGGGCCATCGGTACCGCCGTTTTCATCCATTTCAGAACGGGAACTGGCTCCGCCGCAGCGGAACGGCGTGATTTTGCGGCATTTGGCGCTGGTTCGGGATCTCGCATTGCTAGGTAGAAGACGTTGGGACCACCCGGGCCGCTCGTGGCGAAAAACTCCAGCGCCGCGCCTAAAGGAGTCTCGATGCTGTACTTGCCGCTAAAGGGAATGGCGACATAGCTTGAATTGCTGGCGGCAAAGGCTCCTTCCCCCCGGGTATCGGCCACGAGGGAGGGGCTGTCCGTTCTTTTCCAACGCAGGCCGCCGTCCTCGGAGCGGAAGATGACGAATCGCCCATTCACTGGATCGCCCAGGATGACGCCGTGCTTCGGATCGGGAAAGTTCAGCGCGTCCCAGAAGCCTTCGGCATCGGGATTGGTATAGAGCAGCTTCCAGCTGGAACAGCCGTCGGTGGTCTTGAAGAGGCGCGACTCATCTCCGCGGCCGGAGGACATGACGATGGCATTTTGCGCGTCCCACGCCCAGATGCTGCGGAAATCCAGTTGATCGGCTCCGGGAGGCATGGCGCAGGTCTGCCAGACATAGCCGCCGTCCTCGGTGCGCAACACGGTGCCCTTCGATCCGCTGGCCCACGCGACTCCTCCGCCAACGGCGTGAATGCCTCGAAGATCCGCCTTGGTGTTGGAGTTCTGCATCTCCCATTGCGCGTGAGCGGGAAGGCAGGTGGCGACGATGAGCATCGCGAGGAAGGGACGAGCGTGGATCATGATGGCCCTCAGGGTTATGGAACGAAATTACCCTACCCGCCGGATCTTCGCGGAAGGTTGAAGCAAATCTTATGCCCGTAGAGCCAAAGTAGAAATGGCGACTTCGGGTGGATCTATGGAGTAGCCGCGTGCCTTTGCTCGCGGCCGAAGGAGTCGGCGACGATCCATGCGGCTCCGGCGATGGCCAGGTTTACCGCGTTGCCGCACCACGTCATGTGGACTCGGGGAGTAGCGAACAGGTTTGGCAGCCATATCAGTATGCCGAATCCAAGGATCATCGCTGTGAGCAGGCGGGAGGCGAGCAAGGCCATCACTCCTGAGAGGATCGCGAGGCCGGCACTCACATGAAAAATGCCGGTCGCAATTGCCCAGAAGTTATGTCCGGAGAGGGATCCACTTCGGAACCATGGCGGCAGTTTCCGGAACGTAAACGAAGTGGCTCAGGCCGATCACGAGGAAGCAAATCCCAAACAAGATTCGCGCTACTTTTACGGTTTTGGCAGCCGACGGCGAATCGCGTGGTTCGAGCGAGGATGCGTACACAATCACCGCGGCGAGCACCAGGGTGAATTGCTCGGCGAACCCGAGCCAGGTGCCAACGATTTTCGGGAATCCGATCACGCGAGGCAGCCAGAACAGCGCGCAGAACAGGTAGAGGATGCCGAGCGCAACGGCTCCGATACGAGCGGTCCGAGGCCACTGGATGGCGAGGCCTCCAAGAAGAAAGCAGATGGCAAAGATGTATGCGAATGCGGCACGGTGAGGAACGGCGAATGGCAGAGCCTCGATCGGCTGCCACACGCTGGCAAAGTCGCCCGAGATCAGCCCGATAATCCCGAAGGCAATAGCGGCGATTCCATAAACATGAGTTCCGCAATTCGATGTGGCGGCGCGATTCAGCATGGATAAAGCTCTGCTCCAGACCAGGCGTCTAGAGAATATACAACGCTCCGGAAGGATTCGAGGAATCGGATCCGTCGAAGAGTTGGCTGGGCTGCCAGTGGGGTAGTTTGGCTGGCACGATTGCCCCTATAGCTAAACCGGGTGGCATGCCTTCTACGACCGGGATGCCCTTCGGTGCCTGAAAGACAAATTCAGAATCGGGCGCAGGAGAATTTGGCTTTTCGCCGGTCAGCGTGAAGGTGGTTTCTGCACCATCGATCTCGAGCACGCGGATCGAATGAATAACACCGTCCGGCGTGACTTCGAGTCTCATCTCTTCTACGCGTTTTTCCATGCCCTTGGGTACGCCGCTCAGCATGAATCCGCCAATGCCGGGAGTCACTGTCAGGTTGGTAATTTCCTTGGCGAGCTGGGAGTGGCCGAGCAGAAAGCGTAACGGGGATCGCAGATCGTCAAGCTGCTTGGCCGGGACGCGCTGAATCTGCGAATCGCCGGGCGCGTAGAAGTAGGCGTATTTGCCGTCGAGGACAAAGAGCTTTCCGGCCGGCTTGGCGTAGGTCCAGCGCATGCGGCCTGGCTTCTTCAGCAGCAGGGTTCCAGTCTCGTGCCGGTTCATGCCCATGCCCGCGTATTGCTGCGAAAACTCCACCTGCAGGCTCTTGAGCGAGTTGTAGTGGTGGTCCACCGCAGCGGCGAGAGTCTGCGCGGTAGGCGGCGTTTCCATCAGATTCTGCGCGCGGCCGGAATTGCTCCCGAGAACAACGAAAATCAGCAGGGAGGGAACGACGAGGAGCCGGAAGAGTTTTCTCTTCCGGCTCGTGTGGAGCGTTGATTCGTGAACTGGCATTACTGCAGGGGCAGGGTGCAGTTGGTGCCGCCCGCCGGATCGGCCTTGATCTCACCCGCCTGATCGATGCAGAAGCCGCGATGTCCTGTCTTGCCGACTGCCTGGGGAACGGCGGTGGCCTCGTAGGAGGTGTACATGTCCTGGTTGTTCACCGTGACCTTGGTGCAGTTCACGATGGCGAAGGTGTAGCCGCTCTTGTTGCCGGTGGCAAGGTCGCCCTGCAGCACTTGCGCGGACTGCGGACTGGGTGCTCCCGAACCGGACGAGCCGCCAAGGGTGCCGAGAGAGCAGGCAAATCCATTCGCGGGATACGTGGTCTGGTATTGAATCTCCGCCTGGTAGATCGCCCGCAGAGACTGGATGGCCGACGTCTCGTTCGCCTGGCTCTTCATGCTGCTGAAGTTCGGGATGGCAATCAACATGAGGATCAGGATGATGGACATGACGATCAGCAGTTCCATCAACGTAAATCCTGCGGTGCGGCTGTACCTGCTGTCTTCTGTGCGGGAAGTCCGTACTTGACCCTTGAGCATTCGAGCAAAACTGAGTTTCATCTGTCTCCGCTTCCTGGAGCGGCTCGCTTGTTGCGTCCGTTGGGGACGATGGAGCCGCCGAAGCCAATCCTAATTCAAGAAGACGCAAAGGTGAACCCAAGCGCTCATAAGCGGCTTGATGCTTGATGGCGATTGAGCTCGATTTGCGATGGCCGGGGAGAAAGACTGCGTTCCTTTTCTCTCCGGCCGAAGGGGTATTTAGCAGGCGAGCAGCTTGCGATTTACTTTCAGACCATCCAGGCGGCCGAGCAAAGTTACGGCGACCGATTCCGGCTCGAAGAGCGACTGCGCCATGCTCTGAACCTGCTCCGCTGTCACGTTCTCCACCATGTCAATGACTTCCTTCATGCTGAAGAAATGGTCGAAGTACATCTCCTGGCGGGCGAGGTTGGCCATGCGGGAGTTGGAGCTTTCGAGGCCCATCAGGATGTTGCCCTTGAGCTGATCCTTGGCGCGCTGCAGTTCGTCTGAGGTCAGCAACTTCTTCTTCAGCGTGCGGAACTCATCCATGATGAGGTCGATGACCTCCAGAGCCTTGGACGCGAGGTGTTCCGGCATAGACGCAGAGGGCGCCGGTGTCGCGGTAGGGACTCAGGTCGGAGTAGATGGCGTAGGCCATGCCGCGTTCTTCGCGAATGGTCTGGAAGAGGCGCGAACTCATGCCGCCGCCGAGAACCGTGTTGAGGATCAGGGTGGCGTAGCGCTTGTCGTCGGTGATGGGCGGCGCGGGAACGCCGAGGCAGAGCTGCACCTGCTCCAGGGCTTTCTTGTTCTGCAGCAGGATGCGGGAGCGGTGCGAGGGCGCTTCGCCAAGATCGGATTCGTTCCGGCGAGGGCAGCGCCTCAAAGCGCGCTACAACCTTGTCAACGAAGGTCATCGTGCTCGAGGTTGCCGGCGGCGGAGAAGACCATGTTGCCGCCGCGGAAGCGCTCGCCGTGGTAGTCGAACAGCGTCTTCTGCTCAAGCTCGGCCCACCGTCTCGCGCGTGCCGAGAATCGGCTTGCCGAGCGGATGATCTTTCCAGAAATTCTGGGTGAAGAGCTCGTGGACCAGGACGTCGGGATTGTCTTCGTCGATCTTGATTTCTTCGAGGATGACGCCGCGTTCGCGCTCGATGTCCTCGAGGCGAAGACGGGATTCAGGACCAGGTCGGCCAGAACGTCGAGCGCGATGGGCACGTGGTCGGCGAGCGACTTGACGTTGAAGCAGATGGTTTCCTTGCCGGTGAAGGCGTCGAGGTTGCCGCCGATGGAGTCCATTTCGCGGGCGATGTGCTGCGCCGAGCGCGAGCGGGTGCCCTTGAACACCATGTGTTCGACGAAGTGGGAGATGCCGTTGATCTCCGGCGGCTTCACGGCGCGAGCCGGACTTGATCCAGACGCCCATGGCGACGGAGCGCAGGTGCTCCATGCGCTCGGTCAGAATCGTAAGGCCGTTGGGCAGGACAGTCTGGCGAAGGTTTCGTTGATGGATCATCTACTTCTTACTTCTTTCTATGGCAGCCACTGCCGCCAGGTTTGCCCGTGGTTGACAAATGCTATTCTCGTCAAAACGAATCGAGACTTGAAGGAATGACGCCGGGCGGGGACGAGAACGTTCAATTATTAGACGCTTCAGGGAGCCAGACGAAGCGGCCACTTTTTGGTCTGTCGAATGAGCAACTTACGGAGGCGATACGTGCATTTGGCCAACCTGCCTACCGTGCAAGACAGCTATCTGAGGCACTTTATCGGCAGTGGAACATTGACTTTCGACGACATTTCTACTCTACCCAAAGACCTGCGACAAGCGCTAATCGATGCCGGATTTGTTGTTGGTCGGCCGGAAATCGTGGAGACTTTCCGCTCGAGCGATGGGACGGAACGCTACCTGGTTGCATGCTCGGACAAGCAGACGGTGGAGACTGTTTGGATGCCGGGCGGGGATGGCGGGGAAGAGGGCGACGGTTCCGAAGAGGCTGAGAATCTGCGGGCAACTATCTGTGTTTCCAGCCAGGTAGGCTGCGCGGTGAACTGCCAGTTCTGCCTGACGGCTCGCTTGGGGCTGCATAGAAATCTGACGGCGGGGGAGATTGCGGGGCAGGTGGTGGCCGTGCTCAAACGGCAGAATGCTCGCATTGGCCGCGACCGTATCAACCTTGTTTTCATGGGGATGGGCGAGCCATTCCTGAACTACGACAACTTCATGGACGCGGTGCGCCTGCTGGTGAATGAGGTGGGGATTGCGGAATCGAGAATGACGGTTTCGACTTCTGGTATCGTGCCTGGAATCAAACGTTTCGGTGGTGAGCCGGTGCGTCCGAAGCTGGCGATTTCGCTGAATGCGTCGAACAATACGGTCCGCGAACAGGTTATGCCGATCACGCAAAATGGTCGATAAATGACGTGCTGGAGGCGGTTCGAAGCATACCTTTGCGCGCAAAAGAGCGGGTCACTTTCGAATACGTTTTGCTGGGCGGGGTGAACGACCAGCGCGAGCATGCGGACGAGGTGGCGGCCCTGATCCGGCGGGCGAATATCCCGGCGAAGGTGAACCTGATTGTGTGGAATCCCGGGCCGGGGGTGGATTTTCACATGCCGCTGGCGGAAGATGTGGCGCGATTCCAGTCGAGGCTGATGCTGGGCGGGATTCCGGCGTTCATCCGCCGTCCGCGCGGGCGGGATATTTATGCTGCCTGCGGGCAGTTGAAACGGACGCTAAGCGCGACCAGCTAGGGGCGGATTCACATTCCGAAGAGGGTCGGGATAGTAGTTTCCCAGTCCCAGGCGGAGGATTGTTTCCGCAACACGGTCAGAGGCGTGGCGCAGGACGTCGCCTTCCGCAGCGAAATCCCCGGTAATCACGCGGACGCCCATAGCCTCGATGCGCGCGAGGTCAGCTTCAATCGGCGTAGCTCCCTCACTTGCATACCTGCTGCGAAGCTGTTCGGACACGGGAGCGGTGTTCACGAGGGCATAGTCGAAGATGGCGCCGCCGGTGTGTTCGTAGATCCGCTCAATGTGCTGAGACGCGGTGAGGTCGAGGCTCTCGTTCGCCTGCGTCATGAGATTGCAGATGAAGACGCGTGTTCCTCGGGCCGCGGTCAGTGCTTCCGGAATTCCCTTGACCAGCAGATTGGTGATGAGGCTGGTGTAGAGCGAGCCGGGGCCGATGGTGATGAGGTCGGCGCGTTCCAGGGCTTCGAGAGTCTCCGGGAGCGGCTCGGCTTCGGCAGGCTCGAGCATCAGCTCGGCGATGCGGCGTTTGCTGGCGGTGATGTTGGTTTCGCCACTCACGAAGCTGCCGTCATCCATCTGCGCACGAAGGGCGACATTGCAACCGTGGCGGGATAGATATGGCCGCGGGTGGCGAGCATCTGCGACGAGAGCTTGATGGCCTGGGCAAAGTCGCCGGTAATTTCCGCCAGCGCGGCAACGAAGAGGTTGCCGAAGCTGTGGCCTTCCAGTCCTTCTCCGCCGCGAAAGCGATGCCGGAAGAGCCGGGTGATGAGCTGCTCATCCTCAGAGAGTGCCACCATGCAGTTGCGCAGGTCGCCGGGAGGCAGGATGTTGAAGTCCTTCCGCAGGCGGCCGCTTGAGCCGCCGTCGTCGGTGACCGTGACGATTGCCGCGAGGTCGCTGATCAGTGGTTCTTCCAGGCGCTCCGTTGCGGCGGAGGAGGGGGAGGCCACGTACTGCTTCAAGCCGCGTAACAGGGTGGAGAGTCCGGTGCCGCCGCCGAGGGCTACGACGCGGAGGGAGGTTGGCGGGGAGAGATCGGGAGTCATTTGCGTGGAGGCAGGTTCGGCGGACGCGGGCATCCCCGCAATGTAGTTGTCGCCGTTAGGGCTTACAGGTTCGAATTTTGACAATCGACAGCTCCCAGTCCGAACTCGTCAGGAGACTTCGGGGTAAAGAAGCTCGGTGAACCTGGGGTCGTCCGCCATGTCCTGAAAATCGGAATCGCTGCGTGCCTGGATACGATTCTGATTGTTCAGTTCAATTGCCCGGGAAAGATGCTCGAGGCATTCCTCAGATTGTCCGGTCATGCTTTTCAGGATCGCGAGCCCGTAGTATGCGTAGTCGGCGTTCGAGTCTTTTCTCAGGATGTCTTCGAAATGTTCCCGCGCCTCTTCATAGTCGCCGGTATTGAGGAGCGATACGGCGTAGTCGTACTGCTCGCCGGTATTGGAGAAGGTGAGTTTCGAGTCGCGAGCGTTCCGTTCACAGGCAACCAGGTAGACGCGAGCGCGCTCAAGGATTTCATGGGGGCCGGCATCGACGAGTTTTTGAAAGACGACGCGCGCTTTCTCAAACTTGCCCTGTTGCATCAACTGAATGCCGGACTGATATTCGTTCATTGCTTTGTGCGATGACAATGTATGAGCCCCGCTGTTCTCGGAGTTTGCTTTTCCGGCAGCCGCCCGTGGTGCGCGACGAGTGCCATTACCCTGACGAGCTTCTTGCATACGAGAATTCCTTCTCCGCAAAGGCGCCTGGACTTTACCTTCCGGCCCTTCTCTCGAGCACCGCGTCGAAAGCCAATACTCTTACAGAAGACTTTCTAAAATGATCTTCCCTGTTGAATTCGTTTTTATACGCAGAACCATGTCGCTCGTCAACCTGTGGGCCATTGTCCGCCATTGCCTGCAAGGTCGGCAACCTCAGCATGAACGACCGGGTATCGCGGACGACACGCGGCACTCGCGTTCTATTCTACTTCCTGCCATAGACTACAGGGTTCAGTGTGGGATCGTTGTACATCTTCAATTGCCGATAGAGCTTGATGCGGCGTTCTCCAGCGAGCACCTGCTGCCACAGCCGGTCAAGGCTGCCGACCAGGTCGGCTTGCTGATTGGAGAGAATGTCAAAGCGCTCGCGATTGCGATCGGCGTGGCCCGGCGGAGCATCCTTGCGAATCATCTCCTCCTGTGTGTGAAAGAGCTTGAGCGACAGGATGGAGAGACGGTCGATGATGAGGCCGGGAGTTTCCGAGTGCAGTTCGGCACCCGGGGCCGGCAGCGCCCGGGCGTTGAGCCATTGCATCAGCAGCCCGTCGCACGCCTCAGCGAGATCGTTGCGGCGCTGGTTGATGCGATCGATGGAGTGTTTCACGTCGGCGATGTCGTGATCGCTGGCGCCGGGAGCCCGGGCCTTGTCTTCTTCATGCCACAACTCAAAGTTAGCGAGGTGCTGTTCAACCACCCGGTGGAGAAATGCATCCTCTAATTCGAATGGGACGGACGGCGACTGTGTGTGCCAGAGGCGCGTATACGAGTCCTGCAAACCGGCGATTTGGATGGCCGAAAGCATGTTGCCTGTCTTCCTCTTGCCGAGATGGTCTTTATCCGCAATGGCGGTGGACCGGATTCTCAAGCTACTTTGCGATCTTATGGTAGAACTATCGCAACGGCACAGCGCAACCCTAGCACGCGAGGGAATATGGCACGTCAAGATTCGATTCTTTGTGTTGCCAGCTACGAGAAGGGGGAGGCCTTCCTGCGGGAGGTCGCCCGTTCAGGCTGTCGGGTCATGTTGTTGACTCTGGACACGCTGGTGAACGCTCCCTGGCCCCGCGAGATTCTGGACGAAGTGTTCACCATGCCGGACGGCCTGACCTACGAGCAGATCAAGAACACCGTTACCTACCTGGGCCGCAGTCATCACTTCGATCGGATTGTCGCGCTGGATGAATTTGATCTCCAACATGTGGCCGCCTTGCGCGAGCACATGCGGATTCCGGGCATGGGGATATCGACGACGGCGCACTTTCGCGACAAGCTGACCATGCGGTCGGAGGCCAAGCGAAACGGCTTCCTGGTGCCGGAATTCACGCCGATGCTGAACTACGACGATCTGCGGGCTTATATGTCGTCGGTGCCCTCGCCGTGGCTGCTGAAGCCGCGTGCGGAAGCTTCGGCCATCGGAATCCGCAAGGTCCATGAGCCGGAGCAGGTGTGGCGCACGCTGGATGAGCTGGGCGACCGGCAGAGCGATTACCTGATGGAGAGATTTGTTCCGGGGACGATTTACCACGTTGACTCGATTACGAGCGAGCGCACGGTTGTTTTCTCCGAGGTGCATCGTTACGGCAAGCCTCCCATGCAGGTGATGCATGAGGGCGGCGTGTTTACCACGCGCTCACTGGACCGAATGTCTGCGGACGCCATAGCGCTGAAGGAATTGAACAGCAAGCTGGTGCCGGCGCTGAACATGGTCCGCGGCGTCACGCATGCGGAGTACATTCGCGCCGATCAGGATGGCCGCTATTACTTTCTGGAAGTTGCGGCGCGGGTGGGCGGCGCTTTCATCGCCGACCTGGTGGAGCATGCGACCGGCGTGAATCTGTGGAGAGAGTGGGCGCGGATTGAAGTGGCGCATCTGCGCGGAGAGATTTATCGACTTCCGCACACGCTGAACGACTATGCCGGCAGCGTGCTATGCCTGGCAAGAACTGCGGAGCCGGATACATCCGATTTCGATGCGCCGGAGATTGTTTATCGGATGAAGAAGCATCACCATGCGGGTTTGATTGTGAAATCGCCGGAGCCGGAACGTGTCCAGTTTCTGCTGGAGGACTATAGCCAGCAATTTCTTGATCGCTATTGTGCGGTCGAGCCGGTACCTGATAAGCCTACGTCGTAACAAATGGCCGTAGTAAGGTCGTAAAAAGAAAGATATCCACCTTCATGTCTGATTCCGCCTGGCAGTTTCCGCATCGCCGCTACAATCCTCTTCGTCGCCAATGGGTTCTTGTTTCGCCACATCGCACCCAGCGGCCATGGCAGGGGGAGGTCAACACGTCCTCGGCTTTCCGGACATTCACTACGACCCGACGTGCTATCTGTGCCCGGGAAACGAGCGTGCGGGCGGGAAGAAGAATCCCGACTACGACGGCGTGTTCACCTTTGACAACGACTATGCCGCGTTGCTGCCGGACTCGCCCGATCCGGAAACGGCGGAGCGTCCAGAGTTGCTGCGTGCCGAGAGAGAGCGCGGACGCTGCCGGGTGCTCTGTTTCCATCCTGACCACAGCTTGACGCTGGCGCGGATGAAGCTGCCGGAGATTCGCCTGGTGGTGGATGCGTGGGCGGAGCAATACGACGAACTGGGCGAGATCGCCTGGATCAAGTACGTGCAGATCTTTGAGAATCGCGGCGCGATGATGGGCGCGAGCAATCCGCACCCGCATGGCCAGATCTGGTCGACGGAGCTTGTGCCGGATGAGCCGGCGAGCGGAGACCGAGTCGCTGGCCGAATACTCGGAAGGAGCACGGCACGCTGCCTGCTGTGCGATTACGTTACTGCGGAGAAGGCGGCAGGCACGCGGATGTCTGCGAGAACGATGACTTCGTGGTGCTGGTGCCATGGTGGGCGGTGTGGCCTTTTGAGATGCTGCTGCTGGGCAAGCGGCACCTGGGCGCGATGCCGGAGTTCAGCGAGGCGAGCGGAACTCGCTGGCTGCCATCCTGAAAGCGACTGACGACGCGCTACGACAATCTTTTCGAGACGAGCTTTCCGTACACGATGGGTTTTCACCAGACACCGACAGACGGTGAGGAGCATCCGGAGTGGCATTTTCACGCGCATTTCTATCCGCCGCTGTTGCGGTCGGCGACGGTGCGAAAGTTTATGGTCGGCTTTGAAATGCTGGGGATGCCGCAGCGCGACATCACGCCGGAGAGCGCGGCGGAGCGGCTGCGGGAGCTTCCGGAACTGCACTTCACACTTCGTGAGCCGGGGGACGGGAAGTAGCAGGGACGGATCGAAAGGAGGGGGAAAGTCATGGTGAGCCCGCTGGGACTCGAACCCAGGACCAACGCCTTAAAAGGGCGATGCTCTACCAACTGAGCTACAGGCTCACACCATTGTCTTTCCTTTCCAAGTTACCACAGCTGGGGCCGAGAAGTGACCGGTAGAGGATGCGTTGTTGCAGAGAGCGGCGGGAGCGAGATTGACCGAGCGTCGAGTTCGCATCCGGTGCCAACGGAAGGGGTTGCAGGGCCTGAGATAAAAGCGTCGCAAAAGATTGTCGAGAGAGGCTACGGCAGTGCCAACATCTATACGGCCCAAAAGTATCAGGGTGGAATGACCCCCGTATGATTGTGAGAATTAACCGGGGATCATACTCTTAAGCCTGCATATTCCGTTCAAAGGACAGACCTGGCACCTGGAAGTTGTTCGGCCGCGCCGTTGACAGGAAGAGGGGCAAGCGCTGGTGATGTGGGAATCGAAGACGGCCGTGCAGGCCTCGTGGAATCTGGGACCAGAAGCAGGGAGCGGTTTGATGGCGGATAGTAAGAACGACGGGCCGAATACGACTTCAAAAGAGGTGGCCAGCATGTGCTGGCTCTTGACGTAAGCGTTGCAGACAGTGGTCGACGTCCGCTCGTACTTCCTTGATCTCGGGTACGACGTCGGACGCGAGTGACACCTGCACGTCTGGCGCGACGGAAACGATGATGTCGCGGATGCGCTGCTCGTGGACAGGATTGCGGTACGCGTGCAGAAGGGAGACGGCGATGGCCTTGATGCCGCGCGAAACGATCGCGCGGACGAGACGCTCGACTTCGGCGTCGTCGAGCGCGTGAAGGATCGTCCCGTCGGCGAGGATGCGCTCGTCGACCTCGAAACGCAGGTAGCGCGGCACGAGCTCGCGGGGCGCCTCGATCGAGAGGTCGTACATGTCGTACCGATGCTCGCGCCTGATCTCGAGGACATCGCGGAAGCCTTTCGTCGTGATGAGCGCCGTCGGATCGCCTTTGCGCTCGATGATGGCGTTCGTCACGAGCGTGGTGCCGTGAATCACGTTCCCGACGACCGCCGGCGGTGTGCCGGCCGCCGCGAGCGCCTGTCGGACGGCGGCGTCCACCGCGTCGGAAGGATCGGCCGGCGTTGTCAGCGTCTTGACGATGGTGACGTCGCCTGTTGCATCGTCGACGAGCAGCAGGTCGGTGAACGTGCCGCCGATGTCGATCCCAATACGAGCGTGCGCAACACCGTCAGCTTGGGGCAATGCCGTCTCCTCCTCGGGTCGGGGGGCGAGTGGTGCGGTTGTGCAAGAAAAATACCGGCTCACCGCGAGTAAGGCGCGTGCCGATGATGGATCGCGCAGCGATCGGCATGCAGGCCGGCATTGATCGAAACATCGCGTTGCAACAGTTCGTTTCGATTCAGCCGCTCGCCGCGCGCGCAGCCGGCGCGATCGCATCAGCGGGAACGCGCGCTGCGCAGATCGCCCGCGGAACGAGAATTGCCAACCGCCGAGTCGGGGGGGGCACGCGAATGCCACGATTTGGCCGGAACATCCGCGAACGACACCGCATCGTTTCAGGGCTCGCCGTTGCGTTGATTCTTGGCGGGGGCATGACCGCGTGCCAGCGCCAGAAGCCGCTCACGTTCAAGATCGTCGTGCCAAAGGCGCAGCGGACGGCAGCCATCGACGGCCGGATGTTGCTGCTGCTCTCGACCAATCCGAAAGGCGAACCGCGGCTCGACATGCGCGAGCCGCGCCAGCAGATTAGCGCCGACAAGAACACGAAGCAGACGTTTCAGTTCTTCGGCGCAGACGTCGACGGTCTCGCGCCCGGCGCCGAAACGATCATCGACGGCGCGGCGATCGGCTTTCCCGCCGAGAGCATGGCGCAGGTCCCCGCGGGCGACTACACCGTCCAGGCCGTCCTGAACGTGTACGAGACGTACCACCGAAAGGACGGCCACGTCGTCAAGCTGCCTGCGGATCATTGGGAAGGCCAGGTCTGGCGCACGAAGCCGGGTAACTTGTATAGCGAGCCCCGGCGCATGCGCATCGACCCGACGTCGGGCGGCACCGTCGCCATCTCGCTCGACAAAGAGATTCCTGCCCTTCCGTACCCGAAAGACACGAAGTATCTGAAGTACGTGCGCATCGAGAGCGCGCTGCTGACCGCTTTCTGGGGCCGGAAAACCGAGCTCGGCGCCTGGGTGCTGCTGCCGCCCGGCTTCGACGAGCATCCGACGGCGCACTACCCGCTCGTGGTCAACCCGGCCCATTTCAACGCCGATTTCCAGGGAAGCTCGGCGAAATTCTCGCCGGAACCGCCCGATCCCAAACTGAAAGGCGTCGAGGCGATGGCGGCCGAGTACAACCACAAGTTCTACGAGGATTGGACCGGCGGCAAAGTGCCGCGGATGCTCGTGATGAACATCCAGCACGCCAATCAGTACTACGACGATTCGTACGCCGTGAACTCCGAGAACATCGGTCCGTATGGCGACGCCATCACGCGCGAGCTCATTCCGTACGTCGAGAAGACGTTTCGCGGCATCGGCCAGCCGTGGGCGCGCATGCTGACCGGCTGCTCGACCGGAGGCTGGGAAGCGCTCGGCATGCAGGTGTTCTATCCCGATTTCTTCAACGGCACGTGGGTCGGCGCGCCGAGTCCGATCGACCTGCGCGCGTATCGGCTCGTGAACATCTACGAGGACAAGAACGCGTATTGGTATCAAGGCCCGTTCGCGCGAGTCCCCCGTCCGTCGGGCGGCAGCCGTGGAACGAACGACATCATGCCCGCGGATCGCGCCGAAGATGATCACGTGGGCATCACGATGGAGCAGGACAACCGCGCCGAGATGGTCGTCGGAAGCCACGGCCGGGGCGCGGGCCTCTGGGATGCGATGCAGGCGGTGTTCTCGCCGGTTGGCGCGGACGGCTACCCGAAACCGATCTGGGACAAGCGAACGGGCGCGATCGATCGCGAGGTCGCCGATTATTGGCGCGACCATTACGACCTGAGCTACATCATGCGGCGCGATTGGACGACGCTCGGACCGAAACTGGTCGGCAAGCTTCATTTGACGGTGGGCACTTCCGACCAGTGGTACCTCGCCAACGCCGTTCGATACGTCGACGCGTTCCTGAAAAGCACGAAAGATCCTGCCTACGACGGCAGCGTCGAATACGGCACGCGATTCATCCACTGCTACCAGGGCGATCCGAATGCGCCGCTTGCGGCGTCGAGCCGCACCGCGCTCCAGAGGCAGATGCCCGTAATGGCGGCGCGGATGATCAAAACTGCGCCGGGCGGCGCCGATGTCAAGAGCTGGAGGTACTGAGTGGCAAAGAACCGCAGCCTCTCTTTGGTCGGCGCGCTCCTCGTATCGAGCGGCCTCGCGGCGGTGATGGCCGGTTGCCAGCGGCCGCGGCAGCCGTTGACGTTCCGCGTCACGGTGCCGAAAGCGCGGCGATCGGCACCAACCGACGGCCGGCTGTTGATCGTGCTGTCGAAGGATCCGAGCCGCGAACCGCGGATGCAGATCGCGCAGAACGTGAATACCCAGCAGGTGTTCGGGATCAACGTCGACGGCGTCGCGCCCGACGGCGTCGCAACGCTCGACCAGGGTGCCGTCGGATACCCGATCGCCGACTTCGCGGCGCTGCCCGCCGGCGAATACAACGTGCAGGCGGTGCTGAACGTCTACGAGACGTTTCACCGCAAGGACGGCCACGTCATCAAAGGCGCGATGGATCAGTGGGAAGGCCAGAAGTGGAACACGAAGCCCGGTAACTTGTACAGCGAGCCGCGCAGTCTCTGGATCGACCCCAACGCCGGGGGCACGATTTCACTGTCGCTCGACAAAGTGATCGAGCCGCTTCCCTATCCGAAAGACACGAAGTACGTGAAGTACGTCCGCATCGAAAGCAAGCTGCTGAGCGCGTTCTGGGGCCGCAAATTCGAGCTCGGCGCGTTCGTGCTGCTGCCGGACGGATTCGATCAGCACCCCGATGCTCGATATCCGCTCGTCGTCAATCCGGCGCACTTCCCGACCGCCTTGAACGCGTTCTCGACGATCCTCCCTGATCCCACCGCGAAGGGAAACGACAAGACCACGCAGGAATACGCGTACCGGTTCTACAAGGAGTGGACGAGCGGCAAAGTGCCCCGCATGCTCGTGATGGCGATCCAGCATCCGACGCCGTACTACGACGATTCGTACGGGGTCAATTCCGTGAATAACGGACCGTACGGCGACGCGATCACGCAGGAGCTGATTCCCTACATCGAAAAGAAATTTCAGGGCATCGGCCAGCCGTGGGCGCGCGCCCTCACCGGGTGTTCGACCGGTGGGTGGGAAGCGCTCGGCATGCAGGTGATGTATCCAGACTTCTACAACGGCACATGGGCCGGCGCGCCGAGCCCGATCGATTTCCGCGCCTGGCGCTTGGTCAACATTTACGACGATGACAACGCGTATTGGTACGAGGGCGCGTGGGGCCTCGTGCCGCGGCCCGGCGTCGGCAGCCGCGGCCCGAACGAAGTGGCCCCGGCCAGCCGGATGGAAGACGATCATGTCGGCGTCACCATGGAACAGGACAACCTGTTCGAGCTGGCCATCGGCGATCACGGCCGCGGCGCCGGATTGTGGGACGGCATGCAGGCGGTGTTCGGCCCGATCGGCGACGATGGCTATCCGGGAAAAATCTGGGACAAGCGCACCGGCGCGATCGACCATGCGGTCGCGAAGTACTGGCGCGACCACTCTGATCTCAGCTACATCCTCAAACGCGATTGGCAGACGATTGGACCGCGACTGGCCGGCAAGATTCACCTGACCGTCGGCACATCAGATCAGTGGTACCTCGCGAACGCGGTGCGCTACACCGACGCCTTCCTGAAGACGGCGAATCCGCCGTATGGCGGCAGCGTCGAATACGGCGACCGGTTCATCCACTGCTATCAGGGCGATCCGAATTCGGCGTTGTCGATCTCCGGGCGCACCGCTTTCACGCGCGAGATGCCGCAGATGGCGGAGCGCATGCTGAAAACGGCGCCGCCGGCCGCGGACGTCAAGAGCTGGCGGTACTGATGCGCTTGGCAACCTCATCCCGACACCTGCGGTTCGGCCTGTTTCTCCTGCTCGCAACGATGCCGCTCGCGGGGCGTGTCGCGCGCACGGCGCAGTCCCCCGTGGGTTCCGCGCCCGATCCCGCTCGGCTTCAAGGGCTCCGCTACCGTTCGATCGGGCCGCACCGCGGCGGCCGCGTCACTGCCGTCGCCGGCGTGCCGTCGGCGCACGGCACGTTCTACATGGGGTCGTCTGGCGGCGGCGTCTGGAAATCGGTCGACTACGGCGAGGTATGGGAGAACCTGTCGGACGGATATTTCGCCACCGGCTCGATCGGCGCAATCGCGGTCAGCGACGTGAATCCGAATGTGCTGTACGTCGGCACAGGATCGGCCAACCTTCGCGGCAACATTCAGGCCGGCATGGGCATGTACAAGTCCAGCGACGGCGGGAAAACCTGGCAGACAAGCGGGCTCGAAGATGGCGGCCAGATCGCGCGGATCCAAATCGATCCCCGCGACGCCAATCTCGTCTATGTGGCCGTGCAAGGGCACGCGTTCGGCGCGAACTCCACACGCGGAGTTTTTCGATCGAAGGACGGCGGCAAGACGTGGGAGCGGGTGCTGTTCGTCAACGATAAGACGGGCGCATCCGATCTCGCGCTCGATGGCAAAGACCCTCGCGTGCTGTACGCGACGATGTGGGCAGGCGAGCTGAAGCCGTGGGGCCTTCCCTCCACCTCGCCCGACGGCGGCGTCTATAAAACGACCGACGGCGGCGATCACTGGGCCAAGCTCGCGGGCGGCCTGCCGCAGGGAACCGTCGGCCGAATCGGCGTCGCGCTCTCCCCCGTCAACCCGCGGCGCATCTGGGCGCTCGTCGGCGACGTACCCGAAGGCGGCGTATTTCGATCCGACGATGCGGGCCAGTCGTTCCAGCGGCTCAACTCGGACCGAAGCCTCACCGGCCGGTCGTCGTATTACGCGCACATCTTCACCGATCCGAAGGACGACAAGATCGTCTACGCCGCGAACCAGAATTTCTACAAATCGACCGACGCCGGCGTCACCTTCACGGCCATGCCGACGCCGCACGGCGACGACCACGCGCTCTGGATCGACCCGAACGATCCGCGCGTGATGATCCTCGGCAACGATGGAGGCGCCACCGTGTCGGTCACCGGCGGCCAAACGTGGTCGTCGCAGCTGAATCAGCCGACCGGCGAAATGTATCGCGTGACGGTCGACAGTCAGGTTCCCTATCGCGTCTACGGGTCGCAGCAGGATCAATACGACGCGCTGTCGCTCCCGAGCCGCTCCGCCAGTTTCGGTGAGCGTCTCCAGCTGCAGCACTGGTACGCCGTCGGAGGATACGAAGGCGCAGCTGTCGCCGTCGACCCGCGCGATCCGAACGTCGTCTTTGCGAGCGGGCCGGGCGGGCGCCTTACGCGCTACGACCGGTCGGTCCCCCGCATCCGGATGCTCAACGTCACCGCCGGCGGCCGTGGCGGCACGTACCGCTTCGCCGGTACGCCGCCGATCGTCGTCTCGCCGCTCGATCCGGAGAACCTTTACAACACGTCGAACGTCGTCCATCGATCGAGCGACGGTGGACAGACGTTCGAGGTCATCAGCCCCGATCTGACGGGCGGCGCGAAGAGCCGCGCGCTCGTCGCGAACGCCGGCACGCCCGACGAAGGCGGCGGCGCGTGGCCGACGATTTCGGCCTTCGACGAGTCGCGCAAGGAAAAAGGCGTGCTCTGGGCCGGCACCGACGATGGGCTGGTGCAGATATCGCGCGACAACGGCGCGAAGTGGACGAACGTCACGCCGAAGGACATGCCGCGGTTCGGGCTCGTGAACACCATCGAACCGTCGCCGCACGACGCTGGTCGGGCGTTTCTCGCGGTGACCGCGTACCGGACCGACGATTATCGGCCGTATCTCTATCGGACCGACGATTACGGGCAGACGTGGACGTTGCTCACGAGTGGCAACGGCATCCCGGCGAACCACTACCTTCGCGTCGTCCGCGAAGATCCCGTGCGCAAGGGACTGCTGTACGCAGGGGGCGAGTTCGGCATGTACGTCTCGTTCGACGATGGCAGGCGCTGGCAGTCGCTGCAGTTGAATCTCCCGGTGACGCCGGTCACGGATCTCGTCGTCTCGCAGGGCGATCTCGTCCTCTCGACCAATGGTCGATCGTTCTGGATCCTCGACGACGTCACGCCTCTTCGTGAGATCGCAGCGCAAGCGCCCTCAACCACGCACCTCTTCCCGCCGCGCGACACCTATCGCCTGCAGACATCGGCCGAAGAGAGTGACGACGCCTATGTATTCGGCGCCTGCTGCGTCTCGAACGCCCGCGACCTGTATACCGGCGCGCGCATCGAGCGACACCAGCTCGGTGAAGAGCCGCCGGATGGCGCGATCATCTACGCGTGGCTTCCGCAAGTACCGGCCGAGGGCGTCACGCTGGCTGTGGTCGGATCCGGCAACGCGCCGATCCGCACGATCTTCGACACGGCGAAAGGCGGCGAGAAATCGCCGCGGCTCGTTGCCGGGCTCAATCGATTCAGCTGGAACCTGCGGTATGACGATGCACGTGGGGGACGCACGACGTTGCTGGGACGAAAGGTGCCGCCCGGCACCTATCAGATCAAGCTGACCGTCGGACAAACGAGCCACACGGCCCCGGTGAAGGTTGTGATGGACCCACGGCTCGGGCGTGTCCATGTAACCGCGCAAGACCTTCAAATGCAGTTCGAGTTGCTGACCGAACTTCAAGAAGCGTTCAGTCGCATTCAGCGGACGGCCGCCACGTTACGCGAGCGTCGCGCGCAGATCGCTCAAGGCAGCGCGGCATCAGCCGCTGGTCAACCCGACGTGGCGGAGCTCAGTGCCATCGAGCGAGAGCTGGTAGGGGCGGGCGACGAAGGACGCGGAGGCCGTGGCGGCGGCGGCGCGCAGCCACTTCTTACCGAGCTCACCTCTCTCTACAGCTTCGTCGCCGACAGCGAAGACAAGCCGACCGCGGCCGCGGCGGCGCGGTGGGCGGCGCTCAAAACGAAAATCGAATCGACCCTCGCGCGCGCCAGTGCGCGGATCGGATCCGCCGCGCGAGATCTCGGCAAGTCGTAGGAACACCCACTCAGAACGGAGGCGGCATGAGGAAGCACGTCGTGTTGCTGGCGGCTGTTGCGGTCTCCCTGATCCTGGGAGCCTCGCGCGCAGAAGCACAGAACGGCCAAATCAGCGGAATCATCAAGGACGCCAGCGGAGGCGTGATCCCGGGCGCGACGGTCTCGGCGCAGAACAACGAGACCGGGCTGCTTCGATCGGCCGTGAGCGATTCGGTCGGTCAGTACCGAATTCCCGCGCTGCCACCGGGCCGGTATGCGGTGAAGGCCGAGCTCACGGGGTTCACGACCGAAATGCGGTCGGACGTCACACTCGTCATCGACCAGAACGCCACGCTCAACTTCGGCCTCAAGCCGGCGGCACTCGCCGAAACCGTCACCGTGACGGGCGGCGCGGCGATCGTCGATGTCACGCGATCGGATGTGGCCACCAGCGTGTCGACCGCGCAGATTCAGGATCTGCCTGTCGCCTCCCGGCGGTGGATCGATCTGGCGCTGCTCGTGCCTGGCGTGTCGAAAGACAACATCCGCGGCCAGTTCTATCTCGGCACGGTCAATATCGGCGCCGGTACGTCGCGAGTACTCGAACATGTACATCGTCGACGGCGTGAACAACACGTGGCAGGAGATGGGTGAGCCGCGCCAGAACTTCGCCATGGATTCGATCCAGGAGTTCAAGGTCTCCACGTCGACGTATAAGGCCGAGTACGGCCTCGCCACCGGCGGCGTGCTGACGGTGTTCTCGAAGTCGGGAACGAACACGTTTCACGGCTCCGGCCTGTTGTTCATGCGCGACAAGTCGTTGACGGCGAGAGAGTTCTTCCAGACGGAGAAGCCGGACTACAGCCGGTACCAGTACGGCGGGACGATCGGCGGGCCGATCATCAAAGACCGGACGCATTTCTTTTATGCGTACGAGCGGACCGACGAGAAACCGTATCTCACCGTGAATACACGCGGGATATGGCCGCAGTACGACGGCACGTATCTGAGCAATCAGAATCGGTGGACCTGGACGGCGAAGGTCGATCATCAGTTGAGCGCCTCGCAATCGCTCTTCCTCCGATGGGCGCGCGAGAACGAGTACCGCCCGATCGTCAACGCCGGCGGCACGATCGCGCCGAGCGGCGCCTTCGACTTCTCGGTGCCGCGCAGCTCGCTGGCGATCGGCCACACGTGGATCGTGAACGATCGCGCGCTGAACGATTTTCACTTCCAGTACGCCTACGCAAACAGCGAAGTCGCGATGCCGTACAGCCACGGCGAATGGGAGGCCGGCGATTTCAGCCCGTCGAAGCTTGCGCTGTGCACGCCGCAGTACAACTACCCGTCGGTCAGTCTCGGATCGTGCAACAGCCAAATGGGCCCTGAGTGGCGATGGGAATTCAAGGACGACTTCTCGTACTTGAAACGCGGGTGGATCGGCTCCCACCAGTTCAAGATGGGCGTGGATTTCAGCCCGATCGATTTCGCGCACGACAGCACGGGCGGCTACTCCGGCGTGTGGACGTTTCCAAAGGACGTGCCGTACAACCCGAACGACAAGTCGACCTGGCCGACGCAGTACTCGCAGTCGCTCCCGCAGTACGCCGACATCCCGGTGAAAAACTACGCGTGGTACGTCCAGGACGATTGGGAACCGAGCTCCCACCTGACCGTGAACTACGGCATCCGGTGGGACATGCAGCAGGGCGCATTCAACGAGGCGGTTCCCGGTCTGCTGCAGGCGATCGGCGACAAGCTCGGAGCGCAGTTCGCGCAGTATCCGCTGACGATCCCGTTCATCAACACGTCGATTCGCGGCGACCACAACAATTTCGGCCCGCGCGTGGGTATCGCGTGGGCGCCGGGAGCCACGGCAGCCACCAACATCCACGCGGGCTACGGATTGTTCTACGACAACATCCGGCACCTTCAGAATTTCGGAGAACTGACCTGGCCGCAGGCGCAGCAGATCATCATCAGCAATCCGAATTTCCTCGATCCGCTCCAGGGCAAGTCGCGAGATGCTTTTATCTCGACCGCGCCGCCGAACATCAGCATTTTGGCCAACGACATGGTGAACCCCTATGCGTACCGGTACAACGTGGGGTTCACGCGCATGCTCACGCGCAACCTGGTCGGGTCGGCGGATTTCACTTGGGTGCAGCGCTACGCGGATCAAGACTCTGTCGACCAGAATCTCGTCGACCCGGTGACGGGCAAGCGGCCGTATCCCCAATTCGCGCGCGTCACAGAGCGGACCTCGACATCGAACAACACGTACAAAGCGCTTCTCGTCAAAGTCGAAAAGCGACTGAGCAATCGGTTTCAGGTGCTGGCGTCGTACACGCTCAGCAAGGCCGATGACAGCGCGATTCGCAACGTGCTCGCCGACGTGTACGGCTACACGCGCGTGAACAGCGCTTCGGTTGCGGATCGACGGCATCGGCTGGTCACGAGCGGCATCGTCCAGCTGCCGTACGAGTTCCAGTTTTCCGCCATCGGCGACTTCAGATCGAGCCAGCCGTTCTTCCCGACCACATCGCTCGATTTGAACCGCGATGGTTACACGGGCGATCTTCCGTCCGGCGTGACGTACGGCAGCGGATGCCGCGATCTCGACCTCGCGGCCGTGAACGTTTTCCGCACGTCGCGAGGGCTGGGCGCGGTTTCGAGCGTGACCTGCTCGGCGTTCTCGAACGTCGACCTGCGGCTCTCGAAGACGGTGACGCTTGCCGGCTCGCATCGAGTCGAGATCATCGGACAGCTGTTCAACGTGTTCAACCGCGCCAACTTTGCAACGCCGATCAACAACCTCACGTCGCAAGTATTCGGGCAGGCATCGGCGATTCAGTCGTACATTAACGCGCCGTCGCGCCAAGTCGAGCTGGCGGTTCGTTATCTGTTTTAGCGAGCGAGCGCGGAGCGTGATCGCGGGCCGCGCGAGATCGTCACAAGCGCCGGTCCCCATCCGGGACCGGCGCGTCTGCGCGTCGACTGGCGCGAGCGCCGAATGGTCGTGAACGAAGACGCCCGAAGGATCTTTCAGCGCGACCGACGCCCTCACCTCTTTCGGCCGCTGACGATCCGAGCCGTAACGCTCCGCAACCGGATCGCGCTCTCACCGATGTGTCAGGTACAGCGGCTCGGACAGCACGCCGACGGACTGGCATTTCGGCCACCTCGCTGCTCGCGCAGTCGGCGGGACGGCGCTGATCTTCACGGAAGCGACCAACGTCGAGGCGCGAGGACGAATTACAAACTACTGTCTCGGGTTGTGGAACGCGCACCAGCGCGACGAGTTCGCGCGGATAGCCGCGTTCATCTCGGCGCAGGGCGCGGTACCGGGCATTCAGCTCGCGCACGCCGGCCGAAAGGCGTCGACCACACGCCCGTGGGAAGGGTCGCGACCACTCTCGGTCGCAGAAGGCGGTTGGGACGCGATCGCCCCGACCGCCACTCCGTACGATGAGCGCTTTCCGCCGCCAGCCGCGATGGACGTCGCGACGATCGGCACGGTTCTCGACGCGACCGCGACGGCGGCGCGTCTCTCACGCGAAGCCGGCTTCAAGGTGATCGAGCTGCACGCCGCGCATGGGTATCTCGTGCATCAGTTTCTGTCGCCCGTCGTGAACAACCGTCCTGACGGTTATGGCGGTCCGCTGACACATCGCGCACGGTTTCTGATGGAAATGCTCGATGCGATTCGCAGCGAGTGGCCCATGGACATGCCCCTCTTCGTTCGGTTGTCGTGCACCGACTGGATCGACGGCGGGTGGACGCTCGACGACACGATCGAGCTCGCGCGTCAGCTGAAGGCCCGTGGAGATGTCGATCTAATCGATTGCTCGAGCGGAGGAATCGCCCCGCACCAGCAGGTCAGCGTCCACCCGGGATATCAGGTGCCGTTCGCCCGGGCCGTAAGAGCCGCATCGGGACTCGCGACCGGAGCGGTGGGCCTCATTCACACGGCCGACATGGCCGAGCAGATCGTGGCGAATGGAGATGCCGACTTGATCATGCTCGGCCGCACGCTGCTCGCCGATCCCTATTGGCCACTCGGTGCGGCGCGGGCGCTGAGAGCCACCGTCGAGTGGCCGGTTCAGTACAGAACGCGCGAATATTTTCTGACGCGGCAGGCGTCCAGGAAAGACGAGACATGACCATGTTCGACGTCACCGTTGATGACCGCAGCGGGTCGAGGCCGATGCGGTTCACCGCCTCACGTCTGGTGTGCTGCGGCTGGGTGGGCAGAGATCGCGCGGCCCTGCAGGCGCACATCGACGAACTCGGAGCGTTGGGCGTACCGCCGCCGACGCGAGTGCCGATCTATATGAATTTTTCGCCCTCGTTGTTGACGACAGACCGTTCGGTGGAAGTCGTCAGCGACACGACGTCGGGAGAAGTTGAATACGTCCTGCTGAGGCAGGGCGGCGGCATGTGGGTCACCGTCGGCAGCGATCAAACCGACCGGCGCATCGAGACGCATTCGATCGTCGCGTCGAAGCAGATGTGCGTCAAATACCTGGCCGACCGGTGCTGGCCGTACGACGAGGTCGCGCCGCACTGGGACCAACTCGTGCTGAAGTGCTGGATCACGAAGGGCGAACGGCGGGCGATGTACCAAGAATCTCCGCTCTCGTCCATTCTCGCGCCTGACGAGCTGCTCGATAATCTGCCGGAAGGTCCGCTGAATGACGCGGACGGAGTGGTGCTCTACTCAGGAACAATCGCTACGAAAGCCGGTTTGATATACGGCGATCGGTACGAACTGGAGCTGCACGATCCGATTCTTGGGCGAACGATTTGGGGCGAGTACGCCGTTAAGCAGCTGGCGCAATATATCTGATGCTTGCACCGCCATTTGTTCCTGCCCTAAACTGTCGCCTCGCTCATGCCCTGGAAGTGTCCGGCGTGCGGTAGTCAAATACGGCACAGCGACATCGAAGACCGCCCGCGCGTCGGCGGGCGGTACCGCTGCCATATCTGTCGCCTCGATCTCGTCCTTGAACCGGGCGACGAGAAGCTCACCGTCGCGCCACTCCGAGGCGATGAGCCGGACTCCAAGACGCGGAACACCGACTAACGACCATCTCGAACGACCAGCGGCCAACGACTATTTCATGATAGTGTCCGCTGCATAACGACATTGTTCCAGGAGAAGCTTGTCATGCGATATCTCCCCCGCGCTGCTGTCATCCTCGTTGGCATCGCCCTCGCCGGCGGAGCGCCCATCGCGCAGGCCCCGACCAGCCGCGAAAGCGCCCGTCCATGCGAAGCAGGTGAAGCGGCTGCTCATCAGGAACGCCATGGTCCTGTCGGGGCCCGGCCGTTCCTGCGGCAGGTCCGATGGACATCCTCGTCGAGGACGGGCTCATCGCGCGAATCGGCAACAGCGGCGCAACTGGCCTGAGGCGGACGAGATCGTCGACGCGACCGGCAAATACGTCATGCCGGGCATCGTCAACACCCACATGCACTGGCACGAGGAGCGCGTCGGGCCCATTCCGATTCAGTACGAGCGGAATCTGTATCTCGCGGCCGGCGTGACGACAGCGCGCGAGGTCGGCGGCGTGTTCGAGAAAACGAAGCAGTGGCGCGCCGAGAGCGCCGCGCACACGATCGTCGCGCCGCGCATCGTGCTGTACCCGATGCTCGCCAACCTCGAAGAAACCTGGCGAAGGACCCGCGGTGACGCCCTGATCAGTTCCGCGCGCTCGTGCGGCAGGCGAAGGAGCGTGGTGCCGACGGCATCAAGCTGATCGGCCCGATGGACAAGGACACGGCGGCGGCGGCGATTGACGAGGCCAAGAAAGTCGGCCTGCCGACGACGGTGCACATCGCGGTCGGCGAGGCGAAGGCGCGCGACTTCATCGACGATGGCGTGAACTGTATCGAGCACTTCTACGGGATCGCCGGATTCGGCGCTCGAGGGCATTCAGGACTTCCCGCCGGAGATGAACCTCAATCAGGAGATCCATCGCTTCGGCCGCGCCGGCGAGCTCTACATCCAGAAGAACCTGAATCACGAGAAGCTGTCGGCGCTGCTCGACGACATGGTGGCGAAGCACGTTGCCTGGAGTCCAACGCTGTCGACCTACGAGGCGACGCGCGATCTCATCAAGGCGGAGAACCTGCCTTGGTACAAGGACTATCTCCACCCGTCGCTGCAGGAATACATGACGCCGAGCATGACGCGGCATGCGACGTTCTTCATCGGCTGGACGACCACCAACGAGGTGAACTGGCGCCACAACTACGAGGTGTGGATGGCGACGCTCCTCGAGTTCGGGCGCAAAGGCGGCACGATCACGACCGGTGACGACTCCGGGTTCCTCTGGGGATCGATGTACGGCTTCGGGATTTCGCGCGAGCTCGAAATGCAGCAGGAGGCGGGGTTCGCGCCGCTCGAGGTCATCGAGCACGCGACCGTGAACGGCGCGAAGGTGCTCGGCATGGCCGACCGCGTCGGCCGCGTGCGGCAGGGCATGGTCGCCGATCTGCTCGTCGTGAACGGCAACCCGCTCGAGAACATGCGAATCATGAACCCGTACGGGACCGACTTGATGTCCTACAACGGACAGATCATCAACAACATGTCAGGCATCGTGAAGCCTGGTGATACGAATGTGAAGATGGTCCACGGCGGTGGCATCGAGTGGACGATCAAGGACGGCATTCCGTACCACGTCCCGACGCTGATGAAGGAAGTCAAGGACATGGTCGCGAAGGCGCGCGCCGAGCGCGGACGCTCCACGTCACAGCCGTAGCGGGCCGCTGCCTGGAAGCACGCGGCCGGCGTTCGGCTCAGCGATTCGCGGTGATCGCGATTTGAATCGTTTTGCGGTACTTCACCGGCGAGCCGTTCAGAGTCGCCGGACGATAGCGCCATGTCCGCGCCGCCGCGAGGGCGTGCGAGTCGTATAACGGGCTGACAGGCGTCCTCATCGACGTCGCCATCACGGAGCCGTTCTCGTCGATCACGATGTCCATCGCGCCTTGCATCGCGGTCGTGACCACGGTCGGAAATGGCGGCAGTTCCTGCCGAACAACAACCGGCGGTACGACGTTCGAATCGACATTGCCGTAAATGCGGTTCGGGTCCGCGCGAACCGGCACCGGCGGCAGCGGTGGCGGCGGCGCTACGACGACCGGCGGCGGCGGAGGCGTCGCGGCGGTGGTCGGCGAGATCCTGGAACCCGGCAGCGAGCGTTTTGATGTCCACGAGCGGCGGCTGATTCGCAGCGCCCGCCAGATCGGGATCAGCCAGCATCGTCAGCACTTCCTTGAATCCGGACGAGGCGGCGGCGAACTCTTTGCGGTCGTACGCCGCTTTGGCGTCGGCGTACCGCTGCTGCACGATTCCCGGCAGCATGCGGCGGCGGACATCGGTGAACATCGACCGCACGCGCGGCGAGACGTCCGCCTGCTGCGGTTGATAGAGCGGCTCGCCGGTGACAACGGCGGCGATCGCGCGCTCGGCTTCCGGACCGCGGCCCAGCGCCAGCAGGCAGAACGCCCGGTACTGTTCGATTGATCGCGCCTCGATGGCCGGACGATCGGCCGGGTGCAGGCGATTCAGTACCGCCAGCGCTTCTTCGTACGCCGCAGCCGCGTAGAGCTCGCGTGCCGCGTCGACTGAATCCTGCGCGGCGGCGCCGGCGGCCGCGGTGGCCATGAGAACGACAAGAGCCGCGATTCGCGTGCGCATTACTTTTTCCTCATATCGACGCTCAGCCGCGCCGGCGCATTCGCCGTCACGCTGACGGCGTGCCGCTGCTCGCCGAGGTCCGGATGGCGGAACACCACTTCATGCGAACCAATGGGCACTGACAGGTTGCCGATTGGGGTTTCGCCGACCTTCTCGCCGTCGATCCACACATCGGCCCACGGAATCGCGTTCAACGCGATTGTGCCTTTCGGCCACTCGACCTTTACCGATGCGACCTTACCGGCCTGCACCTGCACGGTCTTCGTCGCGCGATAGCCGAGCGTCTCGTTCACGAACTCGAACTCGTGACGGCCCGCCGACACCATGATCCGGTCGCTCTGGCTCGAGCCGAGCAGCCGTTTGTTCTCGAACAGCTGCACGTCGGCCGGCGCCGAGACGGAAACCCAACCTGACACGGGCGCGCCTTCGCCGCCGCCGAGCGGCACGACGACCGACGCGTTCGCTCCGGCGGCAATCATCACGCGCTGCTTGACCGTCCCCATATCGCTGGTCACGGTGACCACGTGCTCGCCGGCAGAGAGATCGTCGACGGTGACCGGCGATGGGCCACGCGCAACATCGTCCACGGCAATCTGAGCGCCCGCAGGCTCAGTGCGAACGAGAAGCTGGCCGCTCGCGGACGCCGCTTTGGGCAGCTCGATGTACTGCGACATCTGCGCGCCGGCCGTGATCGTCACGGGAAGCGACCGCGGCTCGCCTGCGCCCTGGAGTTCCATCATGTGAGGACCGGGGTTCAGCACGACCGACAGCGGCGTCAATCCCTTCTTGACGCCGTCGATGAAGACCTGCGCGCCGGCGGGGCTCGAGGAGACGTTCAGCGTGCCGGTAGTCGCCGCGAGAGCCGACGGCGAGAAATATCGCCGCGCGCCATAGGCGCCGCCCACCGCCACGATCACGAGCGCCGCCACGACGCCGACGAGCACACCGATCGGTTTCCGACGTTCGGTCGATTTCGCCATCCCGAGCTCCAGGTTTGATTCGAGCGATTCGACAGGTTCCGGGGAATCAAACGTTGATTCAAACAGTTCGCTGCGCTTCGCCGGTTGGAAATGCTCGACGCGGGGCGCGGGCGTCTCGACGCGGGCGGCTGGCAGCACGACCGATTCGGCCGCCTTCACCGGCTCGACGCGTTTCAGCGGCTCGACGACTTTTGGAGTTTCAACCTTCGCTTCAATCTTCGGAGAATTCAGCTTGGTCGGTTCATACCTGGGCGCCTCGTACTTCGACGCTTCGAATTTCGGCGTTTCGTGCTTCGGCGCGTCAACCTTCGGCGGATCCGCGGGCTGCACATGCGGCCGAGGCGAAAACGGTTCCCACGGGTTGACCGGCTCCGGCACTGGGTCAGGGACCACAGCGACCGGCGCGATCGGTGTAATCGGCGCGATCGGCGCAGACGCCGGGGCGGCGTCGGCGGTGATCGGCCGTTCGCCGGCCTCCGCATCATCTTCGTACTGGCCGTCATCGGACAGGACTTTGTCGAGCTCGTCGCGCGCTTCGACCGCGTTGGCGAAGGCGGTGCGTGCATCGAGCTGCAGCGCGCGCGAGAGCCAGGCGCGCAACCCGTGCGGCAGCGGTTCGAAGCCGCCGCGAGCCGAAATCGCCCATGCCGAGGCGAGCACCTCGCCGACGCGAGACGGGTACTCGTCGTCGCGGAGCAGCCGTCCGAGAATGAGCGACAGCGCCACGACGCCGATCTGCGCAACGTCGGCTCGCTGATCAAATCGCGGCAGACCCGCGGACCGCGGAATCGCGATGCGCAGATCGGTCCAGTAGCGTTCGTGCGAGTAATGGAGCTGTTCGAGCGCGGCACCGAGTACGTACTCGACGATGACCAGACGCGCCGTCGGCGTCACGATGAGCCGTTCCGGGCCAATCGCGCCGTGTGCGATATCGCGTCCATGTTCGTGAAGGAGCGCGGCGGCCGAAACGAGCTGGCGAACAAGATGCAGGGCGGCGTTGATGTCGAGTGCCTGGCGGTCGGTCGCTGCAAACAGCTTCGACAGGCGCACACCGTGCGTATGCTCGGAAACAACCGCGAGAGTCGCGGCCGGGTCGTTCAGCCGATCGACACTTCGGACATGACTGAACGAAATATGTTTGAACGCGGCGAGCCGGCCGGCGCGCTCGCGGAGCGCGAACTCGAACGCCGGGACCGCGGTGAGCTCGTCGCGCAGACACAGAAGTTCGAGCGTGTCGGCGCCATTCGGCTCGACGATGTGGCGTCGTTTTCCCAGTCCGTCTTCGAAGACGCCCGGGAGAGGCATTTGTGCGTGCGCAGCAGAGGAATCCATGTCGGTCCTTTGACTGAGTGGCGGATTGCGCGAACTGTGCCGTTTCGGTCATGCCACTTTTGTTAAGCATTTCTGGAAATTTCATTTCCGTGCTTACAGAACGGTCGCCAACCTACGATTTCTGTCGCATAGAATCTCGGGGTCGATGACGCACGAGCAAATCGCGGCATTTCGGCTGTCGCGCCAGCAGCTGGCAGGTCGTCCGCGCGCCACGATTGAAGCGATCTGCCGTGCCGTGTGCGGCATTCAGGCGCAGGTGATGTCGTCGGCGGAACTCGAGCTCTGGACGCGGAACCGCGCAATCCGGCGAGCGGACGTCGCCGCCGCGCTGTGGACGCGGCGTTCGCTGGTGAAGACGTCCGCGATGCGACAGACACTCCATCTGCTGGCGGCGCATGATCTACCTCTATATATATCGGCGTTGAAGCGAAGCCGTTCGGCCGCGGCGGCGCGGCTCCTCTCGCGACTGAAGGTCACGCCGGAGGAAGCCGCGCAAATGCAGCGAACGATTCTGGAGGCGCTCGCAGATGGTCCCGCGACGCAGCAGGCGCTGGTGCAGCACGCACAGAAAAAGGCGAGCAAACATCTGCGCGCCTGGTTGAAATTTGCCTGGAGCGCGTTTCGGCCGTCGATCGTCGAGGGTCTGATTTGCTATGGTCCGCCGCGCGGCTCAGAAGTCACGCTGGTCCGGACCGACCTCTGGCTCGGAAAGCAGCCGGCCGTCGCCGAGGACGATGCGAAACGCGAGCTGCTGCGGCGGTTCCTCGGCGCCTATGGGCCGGGGACTGTCCGCGACTTCGTGAAGTGGTCGGGCATCCCGATGAGCGAAGCCAAACCAGTGTGGGACACCGTGTCCGCGGAGATGACCGGGGTCACGATTGACCCTCCCCTTCCCGGTGCCAGGCACGTGCCTGGCACCGACCGGGCCCGCCGTAGGCCGAAAATTGCGAATCGTGAGACTGGAAACGCCGATGACCGGGTTGGTGCCAGGCACGTGCCTGGCACCGCGGGGCGGGCCTGGATACTCAAGAGGGATATGCCGGCGCTGAAGGCGGCGGTCGCCGATCCCGAAGCCGTGCGACTTCTGCCGGCATTTGACGTCTATCTGCTCGCGCACTCGGCGAAGGATCACCTCGTCGAGCCGACATTCTACAAACGGGTGTACCGCAATCAGGGCTGGCTGTCGCCGGTGGTGCTGCGAGGGGGGCGGATTATCGGCGTCTGGTTCCTGCGATCGACCGCAGGTTCGCAGATCGTCGACGTCGAACCGTTCGCGCCGTTGACGCGAGCAGTGAAAACGCGGATTGAAGAGGAAGTTGGCGCGTTGAGCGAGTTTCTCAACGCGCCGTGCAGGGTGTTATTCGGGCGCGATTGAGGTCCGTCCGCAGTCGTCGCAGCGCAGATACAGTACCGGAAGCTCTTCCGCATGCCCGATGACACGAGCGCTCGGCCCACCGCAGCGGGGGCAGATTACGCCCGATTTCGGTCGTTTCGCCATCGGTTTGCTCCTTTCACTCACTTAGACCCTTGATGGTGACAGATGGATGCACGATCTGTCGAGTCTCTTGTTGTCTCCCGTACGAGAAATACAGAGCCAATCCAACCGCGAGCCAAATGAAGAGGCGCATCCAGGTAGCGAATGGGAGCCCGGCCATTTGCGCCAGGCACAAGACCGCGCCGGCGATCGGCACAAACGGCACCCAGGGAGTGCGGAACGGACGCGGCAAGTCGGGCGCGCGGCGGCGCATGAGAATCACGCCCAGGCAGACCAGCACGAACGCGAGCAGCGTCCCGATGCTGACGAGCTGGCCGAGGACCTCGATGGGCGTCATTCCAGCTACCAGCGCGATGATCGACCCGGTCACGATCGTGCTGAGATAAGGCGTCCGAAACCGCGGATGAACCGCCGCGAAGATCGCAGGGAGCAGACCGTCGCGGCTCATGGTGAAGAAGATGCGCGTCTGGCCCAGGAGCGTGACGACCATCGTGCTGAACAGTCCGAAGAGCGCCGCGACCTTCACGACGGGGCTCAGCCACTTCACGCCCGTCGCGTCGATGCCGACCGCCAGCGGATCCGCGACGTTCAGCTGACGATACGGCACAAGGCCGGTCAGGACCAGGGCGACCAGAACAAAGATCACCGTACAGATTGCGAGCGACCCGAGAATCCCGATCGGCATGTCTCGCGCAGGATTCTTGGCTTCCTGCGCGGCTGTTGAGACCGCGTCGAATCCGATATACGCGAAGAACATCACTCCGGCGCCCCGCAAGACACCGCTCCACCCGAAATGGCCGAAGGCGCCGTCATTCGGAGGGACGAACGGCGTCAGATGCTCGCGTGTGACGTAGCGGGCGCCGACGACGACGAACACGACGAGCACCAGCGTCTTGATGACGACGAGCACCGTGTTCGTGTCCGCCGACTGCTTCACTCCAATCACGAGGAGTGCCACGACAACGAGAACGACCGCGATCGCCGGCGCGTTGAACGGCGCCGTCGTAATAGCTGGCGGAATGACGATGCCAAGCGTCTTCAGCAGGCTGACCAGGTATCCCGACCAGCCGACCGCGACGGTCGCGGTCGCGAGCGAATACTCGAGAATCAGATCCCAGCCGATGATCCAGGCGACGAGCTCGCCGATGGTCGCGTACGCATACGTGTAGGCGCTCCCGGCCACCGGCACCATCGACGCGAACTCGGCATAGCACAAGCCGGAGAACGCGCACCCGATCGCGGAGATGACCATCGATAGGACCAGCGCCGGTCCGGCGTTTTGCGCGGCGGCGGTTCCAGTGAGCACGAAGATGCCGGTGCCGATGATCGATCCGATGCCGAGCGCCGTCAGATTCAGCGGTCCGAGGGAGCGTCGCAGCAACTCTCCTCCGGCTTCCGCCTGCAGCTCGGCGATCGATTTCTTGGTGAAGAGCCCCATGCTCGCGAGCATGCTCGCTGGCGCACGGAAGGTATTGAACGGACGGGACCGTTGGGATCGGCTTAGCGCGCCCGAGCCGCGAGGCGGTATTCGGCCGGGCTCATGCCGGTGTACCGCTTGAAGAGCCGCGAAAAATGGCTCTGATCGCAGAATCCGGCCGCGGCGGCGATCTCCGACAACGCGGCGCCCGACCCGGCGAGCTCGTGCCGCGCGAACTCAATCCGCAGGTCGCGCACATAGCCGGCGAATGTCGTGTGGTAGACCCGCCGGAACGTGCGCGCAAGGTGCACCGGATGGACGCCGACGAGCGTTGCGACGGTCGCAATGGCGAGCCGTTCGGCAAAATGCGCATCGACGAACAACCGGGCGCGAATCAACCAGGGTGGGACGACCGCCCCCAGGCGATCGGGTTCTCGCGCGGCGCGGCGTGACGCTTCTGCCAGGACGCCGAGCGTGATGCTCTCGATCGCCAGCCTCGACACCTCGTCGCGCAGCCGGAACTCGCCGTACAGCCGATGTGCGAGATGCACGACCAATCCACCGTGAAACGCGCTGGACCTGGTCAGCAACGGCGCTTGTTCGCGCGCACGGCGCAACCACAGATCGTCCATGTCGACGATGAGGCATGTCGCGCCAGCCTCGCCTGCAACGTAGGCGACCGCTTCATTCGCGCGCCGGAACAGGAGTGCGGAGCTGCGGTAGGCCCGCGTTCGCTCGTTCGCGACTTCAGTCAACGTGCCGCGGAGCACGAGCAGGAAGCGTGCATGGCCATGAACGTCGTGATCGATGCGCTGCCCCGCGTCGAACTCGGCCTCCGCGAGGGCCAGACCGCCGGCGCGCCGCCACCGTACAATCCGGCCCGGCGTAAACGTCTTGGGTAAGTGAAAAGGCTCGCCCACGCGCTGCACTCGCTACTGCGAAGAGGGCCGTCCCGCTTCGTCGTGCATCTTGTATTCCTTCGGCGGCTCGGCGCCAAGGAGGTTCTTCACGAAATAGTCCCACCGGCGCCGCGTCATGTAGTTGCTCTCGCTCCCGTAGCCGTGGGCCTGATTCGGCAGCATCAGCAGGTCGAAGTCCTTGTTCGCCTTGATCAGCGCATCCACGACGAGGAGCGTGTTGTTCGGCGGCACGTTGTTGTCCATCGTGCCGTGCGCGAGCAGCAGCTTGCCCTTCAGGTTCTTCGCGAGGCTCTGGTTGGCTTGCGTGTCGTAGTTGGACGAGCCGTCGGGCTGTCGCTCCAGTATCCCGATCCACTTCTCCGCCCAATCGTCTTCATACACGCGATTGTCGTGGTTGCCTGATTCGGAGATTCCGACTTTGAAGAAGTCTGGATACCGGAACATCGCGTCGGCCGTCGCATACCCGCCGCCGGAGTGACCGTAGATGCCGGCCCGCTCGAGATCGATCCACGGATAGCGCTGCGCCAGCTCTTTCATCCCGGCCACCTGGTCCGGCAGCGTGTTGTCGCCCATGTTGCCGAAGTAGGCCTCGTGGAATTTCTTCGAACGCCACGGTGTGCCCATTCCGTCGATCTCGACGACGACGAAACCGAGCTCCGCAAGCGCTTGCGCATCGCCGCGCGCGGCAGAAAACGACCGACCGCTCACGCTTCCCGTCTGCGGCCCCGGATAGATGTGGTTGACGATCGGATATTTCTTCGCCGTATCCAGGTTCGTCGGCTTGTACATCAAACCGTAGAGATCGGTCTGCCCGTCTCGCGCTTTGACGGTGATCGATGTCGGCGGCTTCCAGCCGGCGGCGACGAGGCGCGAGATGTCGGCCTTCTCCACGTCCATGACGACCTTACCGTCGGCATCGCGAAGGTTCGTGACCGGAGGAACATCGGGCTTCGAGTACGTGTCGACGAAGAACGCACCTGACGGCGACAGCGCGACGTCGTGGTCGGCGTCCTCCGGCGTCAGCAGCTTCAGGTTCTTTCCGTCGATGCCGATCCGATAAAAGTGCCGGAAGTACGGATCGCGACCCTTTTCTTTTCCGACCGCGGCGAAGTACAGCGTTCGCGCCTTCTCGTCGACACGAAGCAGTTGCGTGACGTTGCCTTCGCCCGACGTGATCTGATGCTTCGGCTTGCCGGTTTCCGCGTCGTAGAGATACAGCTGCCCCCAGTTGTCGCGCTCGGAGAACCAGATCACTTCCTTCGACGCGGACAGGTATCGCCAGTTCACGCGGCCGTTCCCCGATTCGAAGAAGGTCGGCACCGTCTCGTCGAACACGTCGCGCACTTCGCCGGTGGCGGCGTTCGCGAGGCGCAGCGTCTCGTGGCGATGGTCGCGTGAAGTCGACACGAACGCGACGTTCGTCGAATCGGCGCTCCACTGAACGTCTTCCCACTCGGCCGCGGCACGCGAGATCGTCGCAGAGCGACGATCGGTGCTGGTCAGGCGGCATCTGCAGCCGAACGACTTTGCCCGTGTCGGCGTCGATGACGACGCGCTGAATCATCGTAACGACGGGATCGCCCGGCAGCGGATACTTCCACGCCCGCAGCGTCGGATGGCCAACCTTTGTGTCGACGAGATACATCTCGCCGACATTTCGCTGATCCTGCTGGTAGGTGGCGATCTTCTTCGAATCGGGCGACCACTCCACGAATGGCGCGATCGGTCGACGTCCACCCGGCGTTGTCGGTTGCGTAGCCGAAATCTTTGACGCCGTCGGTCGTCAGCGCCGTCTCGGTTCCGGTCGCCGCATCACGAATCCAGAGATTCCAGTCACGCACGAACGCGATGCGCTTGCCGTCGGGCGACGGCACGTCGAATCGCGGCGCCGGTGCCGCGCCGCCGCCTCCCCGGCCGCCTCGGCCCTCCGGCGCGGCACGCCGGCAGATCGCACGCGCCGCGCGTCGCGTGCGCGGCGTCGACGAGCACCGCCTCGCTTCCCTTTCTCGGTCGTCGTCCGATACCAGAAACGATCGTCGGGCAGCCATGTCGCGCGCCCGACGGCGTGCAGCACGAGCGGCGTCGTGTTGTACGCCATGAACCGTTCGGCGCGTGCGTAGTCGGCCGACGTGATGCGTCGGTTGCTGCGCGAGAACGGTCCAGGACATCGTCGCCAGCGGCGTGCGACCGAAACGCTCAGTCGTGAGATGGACGGCATGGCGGGATGATACGATGGATCTCTCGCCCCTGGAACACAATGGAGAAGCCTTTGAAACGCTCCTGGATCGTCCTTTTTGTCGTCGTCGCCGCGGCCGGTTGCAACAAAGCGCCGACGCCCTCAAAGGCTGGCCAGCCCATCCCGGGGCTCGCCTCGTCATCGCAGCAGACGCCGTCGCAACCCGCCGCAGCGCAACCGGCGGCGCCCGGCCAGCCCGCGGCGCCGCAAGCAGCCAAGCCGGTTCCCGCACAGCTGCCAGCGGTTGTCGCGAAGGTGAACGGCGAGTCGATCGAACGATGGGAGCTCGAGAGCGCGATCCACGGCGTGGAAGGACGCGCCGGCACGTCCGATGCCGGCCGAGCGGCGCGATGAAATCGTCCGCGGGCTCGTCGATCAGCTGATCGCGTATCACATCCTCGCGCAGCAGGCGCACGCGCGGCAGATGGACGCATCCGATGCCGACGTCGATGCGCGCGTCGCGCAGATCAAAGGCGGCCTGCCGTCGGCAGAAGCCTTTCAGCAGGCGCTCGCGGCGCAGGGCATGTCGCTCGATCAGCTGAAGAAGCAGACGCGCATGAGCATCCAGGTGTCGAAGGTGCTCGAGACCGAGGTCAACAACAAGGTGTCGGTGCCCGACGCCGACGTCGAATCGTTCTACAAACAGAACGTCGATCGCTTCAAGCAGGGCGAGACGGTGCACGCGAGCCACATTCTGATCGCTGTGCCGAAAGACGCTGATGCCGCCGCAAAACAGCAGGCGCGCGGCAGGGCGCAGCAGGTGCTCAAGGCGCTTCGCGGCGGCGCCGATTTCGCGACGATCGCCCGCGCCCAATCGATGGACCCGGGCAGCGCGCCGAACGGCGGCGACCTCGGATTCTTCCCGAAGGGCCAGATGGATCCGGCATTCGAGAATGCGGCGTTCGGCCTGAAGCCCGGCGCGATGAGCGGCCTCGTCGAGACTTCCTTCGGCTTTCACATCATCAAGGTGCTGGAGCGGCGCGGGCCGCGGACGGCGCCGCTGGCCGAAGTCGGCCCGCAGGTGAAGCAGTTCCTCACGAACCAGCAGCGCGAGGCGAAGATTCAGGCGTTCGTGAACGACGCCAAGGCGAAGAGCAAGATCGAAGTGCTCATCTGAGCGCTGTCCTCTACAGGGTGCAGCCCATCAGGTGGGCCGGCTATGATCGACGTTTTTGGCTGCATTTCCGCATAAAGATGTTGGCAGGAGCCTTGAACTAACAGCCCGCGGGGGTCGTTATGAAGCTCAATAAAATCGGACTCAAATCGGCGGTGGCGGTTGCGGCGCTGACGCTGGCGGCCACGCCAGCCTTCGCCCAGCGCGACCACGGCCGTTCGTCACAAGGACGCTCGTCGGAAGGCCAGGCCGTGCAGCGCGGTAGTCAGGGCCAGCGCGCCGAATCGCCGCGCGCGCAGCAGGCTCCCCGAGCCGAATCACCCCGCGCGCAGCAGGCTCCCCGAGCGGAAGCACAGCGCGCGCAGCCTCAGCGAGTAGAAAGGCCGCGCGCCGAGGCACCGCGGGCGGTCGCTCCGCGCGTCGAAACGCGAAGCGCTCCGGTCTATCGGTCGGAAGACAGGCGTGGGGGCAGCGTAGCAGTGGCACCGCGCGCGGTTCCTCGCGGTCAGGTGTACGCGCCGCGCAGCGAGCGCGGGGTCGTCGTCGCGCCGCGCGTTTACTCGCCCCGGTACTCCGGGTCGTACGGCTACCGTCCATACGTCCATAGCTACGGGTATCGACCGTACGTTTTCCGCCCGCGGACGCGGCTATCGTTCGGGCTGTATCTAGGCTACGCAGTTCCATACTCCTACGTGTATTCGTACCCGGTGCCGATCTACGGCTACGGCGCACCCTCGGCGCCCGTCTACATCACGCCGGAATCGACGACGTATGGCGGCATCACGCTCGAGATCACGCCGCAGGAGGCGCAGGTCTTCGTCGACGGACAGTACGTCGGTCAGGTGGCGGACTTCGACGGGACGAACGCTCCGCTCAACATGACTGCCGGCCAGCATCGGATCCAGGTATCCGCGCAGGGATACGAGCCGATGACGATGGACGTGAACGTCGTGCCCGGACAGCTCGTTCCGTATAGGGGCGACCTGCAGCCGGCTCGGTACTAGCATCCACGTTGCACGGTTCGAAGGGCAGGGAGCCACACGCTCTCTGCCCTTTTTTGTGTCGTCGCAGGTCTGAAGACCTGCGCTACTACATTTGAAGACCTGCGCTGCTCGACTGAGGGCGCACGGTAAGATTCGATCTGGACATGAAATGGACTGGCGTTCTCGCGGCGTTTGTTGCGGCCGTGCAGCTCGCCGCCCATCCCGCCTCTGATGCAACGCAACTGTTCGAGCGCGGGATCACTTTTGAGCATTTTGTCTCGAAGGCGACGGCTCAGCGTGATGTATGGCTGCGTGCGGCATCGCAGAGCGACGTCGATCCGCAAGCCGTCGCGCAACTGACACGCGTCGGCAAAGGCCTGCGGCTGCTGATTGTCTCGGAAGACTGGTGCGTGGATTCAGCCCACACGGTTCCGTACGTAGCGAAGCTGGCGGCGGCCGCCGGCGTTGAACTGAAGATCGTGGATCGCGACATCGGCAAAGCGTTGATGGCGCGTCATCCGACGCGCGACGGGCGTCCGGCTACACCGACGATCGTACTCATTCGGGACGGCCGTGACGTCGGCGCGTGGGTGGAACGTCCGGCGCCGCTGCAAGACCTCTTCTTCTCGATGGCCACGAACGCCGACAGCGCAAGGCGATTCGCCGATCGTGCATCCTGGTACGACGCAGACGGCGGCCGTACGACGATCGCCGAAGTGCTCGCACTCGCCGAGCAAACGAAGTAGCGACCTGCGCTACTCCGGATGATGATGGGCCATTCCCTCATGCCCTGCCGCGTGTCCGGCCATCGTCGTATTCCACATGCGATCGTTCAACGACGCGCGCGCGATGCGCAGGAAGACGTGGAACGAGACCGGGTGCGCATCGTGGGTGATCTGGAGGAGCGGCGGGAGCTGGTAGAGGGTCACGTCGCCGCCGACACCGAGCAATAGCCCCTTTATCGTCGCGACGTCGCGAACGGCTCCTGCCGTGTACGCATGGATCGGATCGACGAGTTCGCCTGGATGCGGCCGGTGAAGGAGCTCGGGAAACAGCAGGATCTCAGTCTCCACTGTCGTATCTTCAAAGCGGCCGTAGACGGACGTGCGCCGGAAATGATGCGTGCCTTCGAGAAGAACCGAATGGACGGTGCTGTACGTTCGAGCATTCCATCCGATGGCGGCCGTGACCGCCGAGTAATCCGAATCGCGCTGCCGGAACCATGACGCTGACATGTTGGTCCGCTGCTGATCTCCCGGCTCGAGCAGCTCGGGCTCGTGGAGAAATCCGTACGAGGCCTGCAGCGTCCATGCGGCCGTCGGTCGCAGCCACACGCGCGTCGACCAGGAGTCCAGCGCCCCGAAATCCACGTCGTAGCGATCTTCGTCCGGCTCGCGGCCGCGAAAGATCGACGCTTCGACCGAGACAGGTCCGCGATCGACACGGCCAAGGATCGACGCCGTCGGCGATGTGCGTGGAGTCGAAGATGTGATGCGACAGCGGCGCCGTCGGGTTCTCGGCGCTCGACGCGCGGTGCATGAACGCGACGGGGCCGAGCGCGGCTTCTCCCACAGGACCGCCAGCGATCGTAAGACTTGTGTTGTCGGTCAGCGGAATCCGCCACGCGCCGGCCAACTGCATCAGCAGATCGTGCGGATGCTGATGATCGGTGATCTGCCTGCCGTGATACGCCTCCCCTTCTTGAAAAATTTCCGAGTATCCAGCGAGGCCGACAGTGAGCGGCTCGGCGGTCGCCATCGCTGAAATCGTGAACGTTCCGCGTCCGAGCGGCCGGCTCGCCATTCCCATCAGCCAATTTTGCGAACGGAATTCGCTGTCGCCTCGCGGGCCACCCTGGCGGTTGAAGGTCGCGAAGAGCTGACCGTCAAAGCTGATAGTCCACGTCGGCGACGATGCGGCGACGGCCGCCGGCTGCGGACCGTCGTCCTGCGGTGACGCGAGCGCGGGCCGGGATGCCAGCACGGCCAGCAGGCAAAGCACGTACATCCGCACGCGGAAATGATGCACTACCGGTGCAGGGTCACGACAACGGCTTTGGGGAGATCGCCGGAGCAAGTGCCGACCGGCGTGAGGGAATCGACGACGAAGCGCAGCGTCGATCCCGCCGGACCCGACACTGCCGCAGTGGCATCGCACTGTCCGCCGCCGCTCGCGGAGCGTTCGAACGACAGAAAGCCGGAGAACGAATCAGCGGTGGCGAGGCCGCTGATCGCGCCGTGCCAGTCCGATCCGGCGCTGATCCAGGCACCGTCGACGCAGTTGCCGGTCTGGACGACCGTCAGGGTGATTGAGCGGGATGGAAAATTCGTGGACTCGAACGTGCCGGTCCAGGTGCCGGACATATCGGCGAACGGTCCGCCGGGCGCGGTGGGATTGCCGGAGGAAGACGTCGAAGAGCCGCACGCTGTTCCCAGCAGCGCAACGAGCGCGCAGAGAACGACCGTGCGGCTCACGACCAAACCAATACCCCCGAGCTTTCGGACTATTGCGACTCTCGACTATCGACTATTGATTCCCGCCTATTGCGTTCTCACCAACTGCGCGCGCATGACGCCGCCGCCATGCAGGGCTGTGTGCACGTTGAAGTAGTAGCCAGCCGGATTGTTCAGGATGGCCGTGACCTGGTCTGCCGTCGGCGCCGGAGTCGCGGTCGAAGTGTAAGTGCCAGATCCGTTGGTGAGCGTCACGGTACCTGGCGGGAACGGAATGTACACTCCGCCCCCGACGCCGGACGCGCCGGTGTGGATATGCGACGCCGTGATTGTGGAACCCGCTGGGAATCCCGAGAGCGTGACGACGGCGGTGGCGGTCGCGCTGGTAATGTTGCCCGATGCGTCTTTCGTAGTGACAAACGTGATCGTCGAAGTACCAGTCGCACCCGCCTCCGGGTCGGGCGCGGTGATCGCCGCCGGCGTCTCGTTTGCCGGCAACATCGTCTGCGTGAACACCGGGTTCGCCGGGGCCGTTGGTGCGGTCGAGGAGCTGCCGCAGCCAACCGCAATCAGGGCGAGGACGAGAGCAAGAGAGGCACGTTTCATGGGAGCTCCTTGTTTTAGTAGAACTTCCGCGCGAGGTTGAAGCCGAGGAACAAGCTATTCGGTATACCGCCACGCGCGACCTGCGCGAACGTCGTTCCTGGGCCGTTTGTGAACGTGAGATCGAAAACGTGGCCGCCGACTCGTGCGGAGACGCCGAACCCGTATTCCGCGTCTCCGATCACGTAGCCGGACATCCGCGGTGTCACTTCGGCGACCGCATATATGGTCGGCCGCACACGAACGCTGCCACCGAGGCCGATCATTGTGGTGTTCTGCGTCACCCCAGTAAACGCCGCCGAGTTATGCACCCACATCGGCACGGCATAGAGTGCGACGAGCTTTCCGACATCACGAGAGATCGACGCACCGATCGTCGGGGCGTAGTTGTCGCGGAAATTATTCGTACCTTCGACCGAGACGATCGCTGAGAAGCCGACTGGTATCCGATCGCCCTGGTGGAAGCCGTCGTACTTACCGTAAAACTGGACGGTCTTGTCGGCGTTCGTTCGATACGCAGCGACCTCCACGTGTTTCGCCACTGCGAAGCGATACTCGAAACCGATCGTCGCGCCTTGATCAATCCCGAACAGCGTGCTTGCCGAGTCCCCGAAATCGCCGGCGCGGAGGTTACCGTTGAACCGGTGTGTCAACCGGAAGTTGCCCTTATGGAGCGGCAGCGGCAGCGTCGTCGGCAGATTGATCAGCGTGAAGTCGGGCTCGAGCGGACGAAACGCGGCATCGTCGTCATCATCTGCCTTCTGCGTGGCGGCCGATGCTGAGTTCTGCGCCGGAGCTGGCGGCGGCACTGCGGGCTGTTGGGCGAATGCCTTTGCCGAAGGGAGAGCTGCGAACGCGAGCGCGAACGAGAATATGAAAGCGTACCAAGAGTAGGATCGGGTCACGGGGGCCTCCTCAGCAAGGCACGGACCACCACGAAATCGTTGCCAATCAATGATTTGTGAAGTGGTCCCGTTACTCGGAACGTAAGACTTTACGAAGCGCGTCTTCCCGCGGTGCCAGGCACGTGCCTGGCACCAACGAAGCGCGTCTCTCGTCGGTGCCAGGCACGTGCCTGGCACCGCCGAGCGTGTCAGCCCGTTCGGGTGATGCGGATGACGGCCGCGTCGGCAAATATTGCCGCATGACGACTGAATCCACGCTCACGATGTTTTCGAATCAACTGGCTGATGCTGTCGGTGCCGCCGCAGCCTCAGTCGTGCAGGTCCAGGGACGCCGACGGCCGGCGAGCGGCCTCGTGTACGCTGACGGCGTGGTGCTGACCACTGCGCGCGCGCTCGGACGCGAGGACGGGCTCCGCGTCCGTCGACCCGACGGACAGACGCTCGACGCCGAACTCGCCGGCTGGGATCCGACGACGAGCCTCGCAGTGCTCCGCGTCGCGAACCTTGGCCTGGCATCATCCACGCTCGCCAAGGGGGCGCCCCGGGTTGGACACCTCGCCCTTGCCGTCGCGCGATCGTGGAGCAACGCGCTTACGGCGAGCGCCGGGATCGTGTCCGTCATCGGCGGCCCATTACCCACGGGCCGGCGCCGTGCGATCGACGAAGTGATCCGCACGACGGCGCCGATGCACGACGGTTTTTCTGGCGGCGCGTTTCTCGACACGACCGGCGGACTGATCGGCGTTGCCACCGCGACGGCGATTCGCGGACTCGGCGTGGTCATTCCGGCGTCGATCGCGTGGAAAACGGCCGCAACCGTGCTCGAGCACGGCGGCCTGAAGCGCGGGTACCTCGGCATCGCAGGTCAGCCGGTGCAGTTGGCAGAATCGCAGCAGCAGAAGCTCCAGCGCAATGACGGCGGCAAGGAAGCGCTTCTCGTCGTCGGCGTGACGAGCGGCAGTCCCGCCGCGGCCGCTGGCGTCCTCGTCGGCGACGTCATCGTCGACTTCGATGGCCAGCCAGTTGAATCACCCGAGGACCTGCTCGATCTCTTGCTCGGCGATCGCGTTGGCCGCAGCGTGCCGGTGCGACTGTTGCGAGGCGGAGCCGCCGTCGAGCTGAACATCGTGGTAACGGAGCGCCCGGCCCACTGAATGCGCGTGATGCTCGTCGGTACTGACGCGGAGCGCGCGCGACTGCGCGCGCGCTCCGCGTCATCACTTGAAATCGTCGGCGAGTCGGCGACGCTGGCAGCGGCGCGCGCTTCGGATGTGGACTTCGACGCCATCCTCATAGCGCCGCACGATCGCCTCGACGACGAGAGCGTCGACGAACCGCTGACCAACCGCGAAGTGCAGGTGCTGGAGCTGTTGGCGGAAGGACTGTCGAACAAAGGCATCGCGGTGCGGCTGGCAATCAGCGACCAGACCGTGAAGTTTCACGTCGCCTCGATCTCGGGCAAGCTCGGTGCCGCGAATCGCACCGACGCGGTTCGCCGAGCCGTTCGACGCGGCCTCATCACGTTGTAGGCAGGACTAAAGTCCTGCGCTACATCCGATTGCAGAATCGCATGTGAGCGCAGGTCTTTAGACCTGCGTCTCAGTAGACCTGGTCTCCGTAGCGCGAGGCTTCAGCCGAGCGGTCGCTGTTCACCCGGCACGATCATCAGCTGGCGCCGCGCCGTTCCGCGCAGCACGAGGACGGGCGTTGCGACTGCGATCCGCTCGTCGGTGAGATGCCGATGCAGGTCGTCGATCCCGGCAACCGGCGCACCCGCAAACGCGATGATCACATCCCCCTCGCGGAGCCCGGCCCCCGCCGCAGGGCTGCGCGCCTCGATCGACGTCACGAGAATGCCCGACGCCACCGCGACGGCGTGCGCGCGTGCGATCGCGCGCGGCACCGGAACGTTCTGCCCCGCAACGCCGATGTAGCTGCGGCGAATTCGCCCGTCACGAATCAGTTTCGCCGCGACGAAGCGTGCCGTGTTGCTGGCGATGGCAAACGACAGGCCTTGCGCCGGCTGAATCATCGCCGTGTTGACCCCGATCACTTCGCCATGCGTCGTCACCAACGGCCCGCCGGAGTTCCCGGGATTCAGCGCTGCGTCCGTCTGCAGAACATCGTCCATGAGACGACCTGACCGACTGCGAAGCGACCGGCCGAGCGCGCTGACGACGCCGCTCGTCACCGAATGCTGAAACCCGTACGGGTTCCCGATAGCGATCGCGACCTGCCCGACGCGGACTCCGCGGGAGTCGCCGAGCCTCGCCCAGGGCAGCGGCGCGCTCTCGCCGACCGGCGTCTGCAGGCGAAGCACCGCGAGATCCGTGTCGGGATCGTCGCCGACGATATCCGCGCGGCCCGAACGGCCGTCGGACAGCGCGACGACAATCCGCGGCGCGCCGGAGACGACGTGGCTGTTCGTGAGCACGAGGCCGTCCGGGGTGAAGAGGAACCCGGAGCCGCCGCCGCGGCCCGCTTCGATTTTCGCCACAGCCGGCCCGACGATTTCCACAGCGTTGATGACAGCGCGCGAGTACGCATCCAGCAGATCGTCGTCGTCGTACGCGTGTGATTGCGGCACCATGACGCGATCCTACGAGCGCGGCGGCGGCCCCGCACCACCCGTTCGGGTGGAACCCATCCGCCGCGTTACTTGACGAACGCCATGCCGTCGGGGCCCCGCCCGGACTCGATCCGACTCGTCACCGTCCACGTTTTCGGGTCGATCACGGCGACGGCATTGTCGCCGTTGACGGCGACGAACACGCGCGACCCGTCCGGCGTCACGACGATGCCTTCCGGCATCTTTCCGAGCGCCATCCGCTTCACTTCGGCATGCGTCGCGCGATCGAGCACGACGAGAACGCCCGCATCCACATCGTCGGAAATCAGCACGAACTTGCCGTCGGGCGTGAGCTTCAGCGCGATTCGACCGCTCGGTCTTCGCGTCGAAGGTCGCGACGACCTTCTTCGATGCGACGTCGATCGCGGAAACGCCGCCGTCGCGCGAATGCGCGGTCCAGACCTGTTTGCCGTCTGGCGAGAGTTCGAGTGCCTCAGGACCTTTGCCGACCGCCACAATCGTCTGATTCCACGTGTCGCCCGCGGAGGCTTCGATGATGGAAATACTGTTCGACCCGATGTTCGACGTGTACACCTGCTTCAGGTCCTTCGACACGAGGATCATGTGCGTGCCGCTCTGCCCCGTCTCGAAACGCCAGTCGATTTTGTCAGTCGCCGGATCGTATCGAGCAATCGTCTTGTTCGTTTCAGCCGTGAAGTACAACTTGCCGCCGGCGAACGCCAGTCCGTGGGGACGCGCAAGCGGGCTGACGTCGATGCGGCGCAGCTCCTTTCGCGCAGCCAGGTCGATCATCGAAATGGTGTGGCCCGGGGCCGGACCGGTGCCGTAGTTGCTCGCGAACGCGTACTTGCCATCGTTCGACGTGACGAGCTCGTGCGGCCCCTCGCCGACGCTCACGCGCCACAGCACCTTGCCCGACGACGCATCGACGGCCGCCATCGCGGCGTCGTCTTTGTTGAGCACGAGGAGTTGTCCTCGTGGCGCCTGCGCGCCGAGATCGGCGACGACGACGAAACACAAGAAACACAACACGATCAGCGTGAGATTTCGAGTCATCAAGTCTCCATTGCGCGCGATCCTACTCCGGCAGGCACGTTATTTGCTCGGATTTCGAACCATGCGACACACATGCGTTCTTCTCCTGGCAGCCACCGCTCTTCTCGCCGCGCCGCGCGCCGCGCGCGCGGACGGTTACATCGCACCGGCGCTCGGCGTCACGTTCGGGAATCCGTCAGCGCAGGGACGGGCCGATTTCGTGGTCGACCTCGGATGGCTGCCGCGCCGCGAGCCGTCGGCGTGGAGCTCGACGTGACCTATGCACCGAGCTTCTTCGGGAACGCGGGTCCCTATGGCGAAAACAACGTCACGACGTTCATGGGCAACGTGATCCTGGCGGGCGGCACGGAGCAGCGATTCGGCCGCCGCGGCGGATCGTCGATGCGGCCGTACCTGTCGGGCGGCATCGGCGTGATGCACGAAACGGTCACGACATCGAATGCGGCGAACAAGATTTCGAACAACGACCTGGGTGTAAATGCGGGCATCGGTGTCATGGGGGTGACACGGCGCAACATCGGGATACGCGTCGATCTGCGCTACTTCCGCGATCTGGTCGACCATACCGTCGGCAACACGACGAACATCGATTTCGGCGCGTTTCATTTCTGGCGCGGAAGCATCGGCGTGATGTTGGGATTCTGATCGGCAGGTTCAACCGCGGAGCACGCAGAGTTCGCGGAACACGATCTGCGACGACTACGGCGTGCGTCACGATTCAAGTCCGTCTACGCGAACTTGATGCAGACGTTCTTCACCTGCGTGTAGCTCAGAAGCGACTCGAGGCCTTTCTCGCGTCCGTAGCCGCTCTTCTTGTAGCCGCCGAACGGCAGCTCCACGCCACCGCCGGCGCCGTACGTGTTCACGTAGACCTGCCCGGTCTTGATCCGCGACGACAGCGCCATCGCCTTGTTGATGTCGCGCGTCCAGATGCCGGCCACCAGCCCGTAGTCGCTGCGGTTCGCGAGCTCCGCCGCCTCGTCGAGATCGTCGAACGTCGTAATCGCGAGCACCGGCCCGAATATCTCCTCGCGCGCGACGCGCATGTCCGGCGACACGCGATCGAGCAGCGTCGGCTGGAAGTAGATAGCCGCCGCCGAGCGAGGCGTCGGTCGGCCGCGCGCCGCCCGCGACGACGGCGGCGCCTTCCGCCGCGCCGACGCGCACGTACCGTTCGACCGTCTCGAGCTGACGCTTCGAGATGATCGGACCAAGATCGGGATCGCTGACGCCGGGGCCGATGCGCATCGAGCCCGTGCGCGCGATCAGACGCTCGACGAGCGCGTCGTGCGCCTTGCGCTCGACGAGCAGCCGCGAGCCGGCCGAGCAGGTCTGTCCGGCGTTCTGAAAAATCGCGTTCGCGACGCCCTGCACGGTGATGTCGAGATCGGCGTCGGCGAACACGATGTTCGGCGACTTGCCGCCGAGCTCCATCACGACCGGGACGATGTTGTCGGCCGCCATCTTCGCGACGAGAATGCCGACCTCGACCGATCCGGTGAACGTGAGCTGATTGATGTCGGGATCGCTGGCCAGCGCCGCGCCCGCCTCGGGGCCCATGCCGGGAACGACGTTGAGGACGCCGGGCGGGACACCGCACGCGAGCGCGATCTCGCCGAGCCGCAGCGCCGTCATCGGCGCCTCCTCGGCCGGTTTCAGCACGACCGTGCAGCCGGCGGCGAGCGCCGGCGCCACGCCGCGCGCGCCGATCTGAATCGGATAGTTCCACGGGATGATCTGCGCCGACACGCCGATCGGCTCGCGCACGGTGTAGTCGAGGAAGCCGGGACCGAGCGGAATCGTGTTGCCCATGATCTTGTCGGCGGCGCCGGCGAAGAATTCGAAGTAGCGCGCCGCCACCTGCACGTCGGCGCGCGCCTGCCGCAGCGGCTTCCCGTTGTCGCGGCTTTCGAGGTCGGCGAGCTCTTCGGCGCGATCGCGAATCGCCTGCGCGATGCGAAACAGCATGCGCGCGCGCTCGGCGGGTGCAATGCCGCCCCACGTCTTCGACTCGAGCGCGGCGCGCGCCGACTGCACCGCGCGCTTCACGTCCGCCTTCGTCGCCTTCGCGACCTTCGCGAGCACATCCCCCGTCGACGGATCGTTGACGTCGAACGTGCCGCCGTCGGACGCGTCGACGCGCTGGCCGTCGATGATGAGCTTTCAGTCTTCACGTGCGTTCATTGCCTTCATTGCAGTCGCCTTCCACTCATGATGACTGACCCCGAATTGCCTGACCGTCCGGCCGAATGAGCCGCGCATCGATCCTGGCTTCGATGACGCTCGGGCCGTCGTGCGCGATGGCGTGCTCGATCGCGCGATGCGAGCTCCTGCTCGTTCGCGCTGCGAAACCCGGCGGCGCCGAATCGCCTCCGCCAGCGCGCGCCACGACATGCGGCCGAGCTTCACGCCGCGTCGCGGCAAACTGCCGCTGCCGCTGCTTCACTTCTATCAGGCTCAGCGCCTCGTCCGCAAAGACGATCACGATGATGTGGAGACGTTCGCGGACGGCGGTCGCCAGCTCGCCGGCGCACATGAGCAGCCCGCCGTCGCCGGTGAGCGCGACGACCGGCCGCTCGCGATCGAGCGAGCGCCGCGCCGATTGCCGCCGGCAGCGCGAATCCCATCGTCGACAGGCCGTTCGAGATCAGCATCTGATTCGGGTGCGAACACCGGCCAGCCGATCGTGGCCGGAAACATGTGCGCGCCGGCATCGACCGTCACGCGCGCCGATCGCGGCCAGCCGCGCCGGCTGCGACGTCGACGACCTGGAGCGGCGAGAAGTCCCGTCGCGCGCCGGCGAACGGATCGCGCCGCTGCCGATCGACGCGGCTCGCGACCAGCGTCGGCGTCCCATCCCGACGTCTCGAGCGTCGCCTCGACGTCGCGCAACTGCCGCAGCGATATCGCCAACCGACTGCGCGGCGAACGGCACGTGCCGATCGTCCATCGCCGACGCCGCGAAGGACACGATCGGCGCGGCGAACGTCCACGGACGCGGAATCAGCTCGACCGGATCGAGGCCGACTGCGATCAGCAGATCGGCCTGTTCGATGAGCGGCCGCTCGATCGCGCGCGTTCGTGAACACGCCGCCGAACCACGGGTGATCGTCCGGAACGACACCTTTGGCTTTGTAGGTGACCATTGCGGGCACCCGACGGCGTCGCAAAGGCGACGAATCGCGACGGCGTCGGCATCGCCGGCGCGCGCCGAGGCCGACGAGCAGCAACGGCCGGCGCGCAGCTCGCAGTAGCGCGATGGCGTCCGCCGAGCGCAATGGTTTCAGCCGAACGCGCTGCTTCGTTGTAGGGCGACGGCTTTAGCCGAGCCAGCAGCGGCGCTCGACGGAACGCCGCGGTCGTCGCATTCTGCTCGAGAGCACGTCGCCGGGACAATCGAGATGAACGGGACCAGCCGGCGCGGTCATCGCGCGCGCGAGCGCCTCGACAACGCTCGGTTCGGCGCAGTCGGACGGCGAGCGTGGCGGACCACTTCGTCACCGGCGCGAGCAGCGCGCGATGATCGATTCGCTGATGCGCGCACGCGGCGGCAGACGCCGGATGGCTGTCGGTGAAGACGACGAGCGGCGCGCGATCGAGCTTGCGCGCAGGCGACGCCGTTGACCACCGACGCCGCGCCCGGACCGAGCGTCGTCAGGCACGCGCCAGGCCGGTGCGTGATCTCCGCTTGCGCGATCGCGGCGATCGCGCCACCGGTTTCCGTCGCGGTGAGCACGAACGGCAAGCCGGCGCGCCCGGCGGCGTCGATCAGATCGAGATTTCCGCCGCCGCCCGGCATGCCGAAGATGTGGCTCACGCCCGCTTCACGCAGCCGCTGCCACGATCCGATCGGCGACCGTCGACATCAAGCCGACATGGTACTCCGAGTATCATTTCGGGTTCTCGAGGTTCTCGGGGTTCTCGGCGGTTCAGGCGGGTTCTAAGTTCTAGCAGTTCTAAGTTCTAAGTTCTAAGTTCGAGGTCCCTGCTTGGTTGAACTTCATGAGGATCTGCGGAGAGGCGTCCGCGATCTCTGCAAGGCATTTCCCGACAGCTACTGGCGCGAGCTCGACGCGCGGCGCGCGTATCCGGACGCGTTCGTCGCGGCGCTGACCGACGCCGGCTATCTCGCGGCGCTGATTCCCGAGGAGTACGGCGGATCCGGCCTCGGCATCACCGAAGCGTCGATCATTCTCGAGGAGATCAACCGCAGCGGCGCGAACGCCGGCGCGTGCCACGCGCAGATGTACACGATGGGCACGCTGCTTCGCCATGGCTCGGACGCGCAGAAGCGCACGCTTCCTGCCGCAGATCGCGAGCGGCGCGCTGCGCCTGCAGGCGTTCGGCGTCAGCGAGCCGACGACCGGTTCGGACACGACGCAGCTGAAGACGTTCGCCACGCGCAAAGGCGACCGCTACGTCGTCCGCGGCCAGAAAGTGTGGATCTCGCGCGCGGAGCATTCCGATCTGATGCTGCTCGTCTGCCGCACGACGCCGGTCGACCAGGTGAAGAAGCGGACCGACGGGCTGTCGATTCTGCTCGTCGATCATGCGCCAGGCCGTCGGACACGGCCTGACGATCCGGCCGATCCGCACGATGATGAACCACGCGACGACCGAGCTGTTCTTCGACGATCTCGAAGTGCCGGCCGATGCGCTCGTCGGAGAAGAGGGCCGTGGCTTTCGCTATCTGCTCGACGGGCTGAATGCCGAGCGGATTCTCATCGCGGCCGAATGCATCGGCGACGGCCGCTGGTTCGTCGATCGCGCCACACGCTATGCGAAGGAGCGCGTCGTGTTCAACCGGCCGATCGGCCAGAACCAGGGCATCCAGTTTCCGATCGCGCGTGCGCACGTGAACGTCGAAGCGGCCGACCTGATGCGGTTTCGCGCGGCGGAGCTGTTCGACCGCGGCGCGCCGTGCGGCGCCGAGGCGAACATGGCCAAGCTGCTCGCGGCGGATGCGTCGTGGGAGGCGGCCAACGTGGCCGTGCAGACGTACGGCGGATTCGGGTTCGCCGAAGAGTACGATATCGAGCGAAAGTTTCGCGAGACGCGGTTGTATCAGGTCGCGCCGATCTCGACGAACCTGATCCTCGCCTACGTCGGCGAGCACGTGCTCGGCCTGCCGCGGTCCTATTGAAGATCACTGTAGCGCGAGGCTCAAGCCGAGCGATCATCATGCAACCCCTCAAAGGCATCACCGTCGTCGCTGTCGAACAGGCCGTCGCCGCGCCGTTCGCGACGCGCCAGCTCGCCGACCTCGGCGCGCGCGTCATCAAGATCGAGCGGCCGCAGCGGCGGAGACTTCGCGCGCGGCTACGACACGACCGTGAAGGGGCTCTCGAGTTACTTCGTCTGGCTGAATCGATCGAAGGAATCGCTGACGCTCGATCTGAAGCAGCCACGAAGCGCGACCGATCCTCGAGCGCCTGCTCGAGCGCGCCGACGTGTTCGTGCAGAATCTCGCGCCCGGCGCCGCCGACCGGCTCGGCGCCGCGCCGGCCGACTTGCGCGCACGCTACCCGCGACTGATCGTCTGCAACGTGTCAGGCTACGGCACCGTCGGGGCCGTACGCGGCGAAGAAGGCGTACGACCTGCTCGTGCAGAGCGAGGTCGGCCTCGTGTCGATCACCGGCACCGAGGAGTCGCCGGCGAAGGTCGGCATCTCGATCGCCGACATCGCCGCCGGCATGTACGGCTTCAGCGGCATCCTGACGGCGCTGATCGAGCGCGGCACGCACGGGACGAGGCGCGACGGTCGACGTGTCGCTCTTCGATGCGCTCGCCGAATGGATGAGCGCGCCGGTCTACTACACCAAGTACGGCGGCATCGCCGCCGGCGCGAACGGGCGCAAACCACGCGTCGATCGCGCCGTACGGACCGTTTCGCAGCAGCGACGGCCGCGAGGTGTATCTCGGCATCCAGAACGCGCGCGAGTGGGAGCGATTCTGCGCCGACGTGCTCGGCCGGCCCGCGCTCGCCGCCGACGAACGCTTCAACACCAACCCGCGCGCGGGTCGAACATCGAGAGGCGCTGCACGAGCAAATCGACGCGGTCTTCGGCACGCTGCCTGACAGGCGAGATCATCTCGACGTCTGGAGTCGGCGCAGATCGCGTACGCGCGGATGAACTCGATCGAGGCGTTCCTCGACCATCCGCAGCTCGCCGGCCGCGGTCGCTGGCGCGAGATCGATTCGCCGGCCGGACGGATCGATGCGCTGCTTCCGCCGACCGCACTTGACGGCGTCGGAGCCCGCGATGGGCGCCGTGCCGGCGCTCGGCGAACACAGCGACGCGATTCTCGATGAGCTCGGCTTCGATGTCGACGCGATCGCGCGAATGCGCGCGCAAGGAGTGGTGTGATGGCCGTCAAAGCTGGCTGGACCGGACGTGTGTTCGAGGACTTCGAGGTCGGCGACGTCTACGAGCACCCGCTCGGCCGCACCGTGATCGCCGCCGACAACATCTGGTTCACGTGCCTGACGATGAACACGAATCCGATTCATTTCGACGCGGAGTACTCGCGCGAGACGGAATTCAAGAAGCCGCTCGTGAATTCCTGCTTCACGCTCGCGCTCGTCACCGGACAATCGGTGACCGACCTCACGATGAACGGCGTCGCGAACCTCGGCTGGGACGAGGTGAAGCTGCCGCAATCCGCTGTTCGAAGGCGACACGGTCTCGGTCGAGAAGCGAGGTCCTCGAGACGCGGCGCGTCGAAGTCGCGTCCGACCGTCGGAATCGTCAAGGTGAAGACGATCGGCGCCAACCAGCACGGCACGCCCGTGATCGAGTTCAAGCGAACCTTCATGGTTTGGAAGCGCGGCCACGTGCCCACGGCCCAACGTGTGTAGCGCAGGTCTTTAAACCTGCCGCAGGATTCTCGTCAGTTCCTGAATGTCCTCGAAGCGTCTCGATACGTCGCAGCATCGCGAGCGCCTCCTGTGACTGCTTCGCCGGAATCGCACGCGCAGCGCACGACAGGAACTTCGCCGCCAGCTCCTCGTCGCCTGCCGGATGTTCGGGATAGCCGCGCGCGCCGTCGGCGCTGGCTCGGAGCACGCGGCCATCTTTCAGGTGGACGCGCAGCCGCGCCTGCGTGAGCGGCGCGCCGACGCCGTCGAGCGCCGGATCCGACGCGCATCGCGATGCGCGACATCATCGAGACGATCGCCGGCGCCGACAGCTTCGTCGGCCTCGAACGTCTCGATGCCGACGTGGCCGTCGACAATTGCCGCGGCGGCGCAGAACGGCATGCTGAACTTCGCCTCGAGCGCCGATGCCGGCCGCTCGTAGATCAGCACGGTCGGCGTGATCGAATCGACCGACACGTCGACGCGATCGACGTCGGCGGCCGCGAACCGTTCACGCCGGCGCAGCGTCGAGCAGCGCGTCGAGCGTCGGGTGCGTGCCGGCGCACGACGGGTACAGCTTCACCGTGATGCCTGTGTCGAGGATCTCCCACCGGCTGCCGAGGTCGGCGACCTGGCTCGTCGATCGCGGGCAGCCGGCTGTCCATCGCGGCGAGAAAGCCCTGCGGACCGTCGATGCGCGCGCTCGCTTGCGGTCATGCCGTTGTTGCGCGAGCAGCGCCGCGAGCACGCCGTTCCGCGCCGCCAGACCGGCATGAAGCGGCTTCACCATCGTCCCGAAGTTTTCCTTCAGGCCCGATGCCTCCGACGCGGCGATCGCCAGCGCATGGGCGGTGCGCGTCGAGTCGAGGCCGAGACACACGGCTCGCGGCCGCCGCCGTCGCCGACGGTGCCGAGCGTCGACGTGCAGTGCCAGCCGCGCTCGTAGTGACGCGGATTCATCGCGACGCCGAGGCGCGCCTCGATCTCGAATCCGACGACGTATGCGTCGAGGACCGCTGCGCCCGTCGGCGCCGACGAGCTCGGCGGCCGCGAGCGCGCCGGCGACGAGCGGCGCGCTCGGGTGCGCGAGCGAGACGAAGCACATGTCGTCGTAAGTCGAGCGCGTGCGCGGCCGTGCCGTTGGCGAGCGCCGCATTCGGCGGCCGATGCGCCGCCGCGCGCGCCGATTACGACGGATGCGCCGCCGCCGTCGCCGGCGATCGTCGTCCGCACGATCCGCGCGGCCGGTTCGCTCGCGCCGGCCAGCGTGACGCCGATCGTGTCGAGCACGGCAGCCGCCGCGCGGCGCCGCGCCGCCGCCGGCGGCGTGCTGGACGCGACGAATTCGGCAAGCCGCTTCGTCGCGCGAACGAGGTCGACTGTCACGCTCCACCGCCTTCGCGTCGCCCGCTCCGGTTCGCCAATCGCCGCCATGAACCGCTGCTTGATGAACACGCAGTCGAGCGGCGGCTTCATCGTCGGACGCGATTCGGAGACCTTTGCGACGATCACGGAGGCGCCTCGCTCGCGTGACGCATTGCGCGATCGCGTCGCGCAGCTCGCGGTCCGTGCGTACGATCACGCTCTGCTCGACGCCGAGCGCTCGCGCGGCGCCGGCCAGATCGGCGCCGCCGCGCCGTCGGCGTCGGCTGACCGCCCGTCGTGCCGTACTCCTCGTTGTCCCACACGATCAGGACGAGGTTCGGCGGCGCCGCGCCGCAATCGTGGCCAGCGATCCGAGATTCATCAGCAGCGAGCCGTCGCCGTCGAGCACGAACACGCGCAGATCGGGACGGCCGATCGCGAGGCCCAGACCGATCGACGAGGCGAGGCCCATGCTGCCCCACGTATAGAAATTTGCACGGCCGGTCGCCGGCGGCGAACAGGTCGTAGGCCGGATGGCCGAGGCTCGCGACGATCGGCGAATCGCCGGCGAGCGAGACCAGAAGCCGCGTGGCTTCGAGACGATTCATGCGCGACGACAGCCGCGTCGGCGCCGCTCGTAATCCGCCGCGGCAGCAGGCACGCGCGCAGCGTGCGCGTGCCGAATGCCGTCGCGCCGGTGAGCCGCACCAAATCGCCGACGTCCTGCGACGCGCGCGGGATCACATACGGCACGGCCATCGCGTCGAGAATCGCCGGCAGCGCGCGGCCCATCGGCACCTGCGCCGCGTTCCACTCCGATTCGTCGCCGCGCATGCTCACGATCATCGAGCGCCGGGATCTGATACGGCAAGAAGAGCGAGGTGATCGCGTTCAGCGAGTTGCCGAGGCCGCTCGACTGAAACATCAACGCTGGACGGCGCGCCGGCCAGATACAGACCGGCGGCGATGCCGAACGCCTCTTCTTCGCGCGTCGCGAGAATCAGCCGCACGTCCGAAAAGCGTTCGGCGAACTCCCGCAGCACGTGCGAGAGCGGATTGTCGGGCACGTACACGACGTGACGGCAGCCGGCCGCGTGCACGCCCGCGCACGCGCCCGACGCCCACAACGGCGGCGCACTGGAGACGACGGACACGATGTGTGAGTTTATCCGATGCGCTCCGCCCCCGCCACGGCGCGCAGCACATCGTCGAGCGCGAGAACGCCCTCGAGGCGCCGAGGATCCGCGCGATGGACGACCGGAACGAACGGGCGCCCCTTCAACGCGCGGAGCGCGATCTCGAGCGATTGATCAGGATAGAGATACGGGCGCTCGATGGGGCGCGACAAACGATGCAAGCGCCGCGTCGCCAGGCCCGGTCGATGCGAGCGCGAGCAACTGGTCGCGCGAGACACCGCCCCAGGCGCCGTCGCCGAGATCGACGAGGAAATAGTCGGCGGTCACGTCGTTGAGCCGCGCGATGCTTGCGCCGACCGATTCGGTGCCGCTCAACCTGGCGCCGGTCGCCGGCCGCATCGCGTCCTCGACCGACTGCACCTCGAACTCGCGCTCCTCTTCCATCGACGGCAGCTCGGTGCCGTCCTGCCGCGCGAGCAGATCGAAGAGCGAGTGCGTCCTGGAACCGCCGCGACACGAAGTACGCGATCGTGTTCGAGATCATGACCGGCAGGATGATGGAGTAGTTGCCGCTGACTTCGACGATCATGAACACCGACGTCATCGGCGCGCGGAGGATGCCGGCAAAGAGCGTCCCCATGCCGACGAGGACGTACGCGCCGATCGGACCGGTGATCTGCGGCGCGACGAGACGCTCGACGCCGCAGACGGCGCCGCCGAGCATCGCGCCGATGAACAGCGTCGGCGCGAACAGGCCGCCGGGCGTGCCGCTCACGAACGACGCGGTCGTCGCGACGACCTTCAGGACGCACAGCGCCGCGAGCATCCGCCACCCGTACTGATCGTGCATCGCCTGATCGATGAACTCGTAGCCGGCGCCCATCACCTGCGGAAACCGAGCGCCGATCGACGCCGACGAGAAGGCCGGCGAGCGCCGGCTGCAGGTACCACGTCCACGGCGGCAGCGCGCGCAGCCGCGGGCGAAGCGCGCGCGATCGCTTTCACGAACACGAGCGATACGCCGCCGCCGAGCAGCCCGAGCGCGGCGTACGCGATCAGCTCGGCGCCGTGCACGAGGTGGTACGGCGGCACGCGAAACAGCGGCTCGTCGCCGAGAAACCACTGCTCCGTGACCACGCTCGCAACGGCCGACAGCACGACCGCCCCGAGCACGCCGGCGGTCCAGCGGCCGATGACCTCTTCGATGACGAAGAGCACCGCGGTGATCGGCGAGTTGAACGCCGCGGCCAGCCCCGCCGCCGCGCCGACCGGCGCGATGTAGCGCAGCCGTTCGCGCGACAGCTTCAACCGCCGGCCCATCGCCGACGCGATGCCGGCGCCGATCTGCAGCGACGGATCCTCCGGCCCGAGCGACTGACCGCTGCCGATCGCGAGCGCGCTCGTGACGAACTTTCCGATGACCGTGCGGAACGCGATGTAGCCGTCGTAGATGTACAGCGCAGCCTTCGTCTGGTTGACGCCGCTGCCGCGAACCGCCGGGAACACGAGCACGACGAGTGCGGCGACGACCAGACCGGCGACGACGGGCACCATCGGCACGCGCGGAAACGACGGCGTGAGGGCCGACCCGAGCAGCAGGAGGCGCAGCCACTCGATCGCAATCCGGAAGCAGACGACGGCGAGGCCCGAGTACACGCCGATCAGAATCGCCACGACGAGAAAGAACTGCTCCTCGCCGATCTTTGGCTTCTTCACGAGGAGCGTCGCTGTTTGAGCACGAGGCGGAGCGCCGCATCGTCGTTGCCGCCCGGCTCGCAGGCGATGGTCGCCGCTTCGATGTCGGTGAGGAGGGAAATGGTCTCGTCCACCGCGTCAGGATCCCGAGCGAGCGCGCGCTCTGTCGTTTTCGGCTCCGCCGCGGCGACTCGCGTGCGTAGATCCGCAAGCGCGTCGGCCGGACATCGGTCGAGAGATTGCTGTGCGATGTGGAACGCTTCGCTCACGCGGCGAACCCGCGCCCGCGAGGAAATGCCGCGCGCAAATGGATCGATTGTGAGAACGCGCGTGCTCAGATCGCGCATGCGCTGGTGGTCCGCATCGAGCGCGCCGACGCCGGCAGCGAGGTCGAAGTAGCGGGCGGCGGCGTGGTAATCGGCCAGCGAGAACGCCGCCTCGCCGGCGAGCTGCAGCGCGCGGCCGTCGCGAGGACTCAACGAAAGGGCCTTGCTGAGAACAGCCTCGGCGCGCTGTGGCGAACCGCTGTCCAGCAGCAGCGCGGCCGTGCCCGTCATCACGGCCGGGTCCGGAGGCAACTCGTCGACGAGTGCGATCAGCTCGGCTTGCGCTTTCGTCCGATCGCCTTTGCCAATCAGATATGTGGCGAGCTCGATCCGCGCATTGCGCCTCGACGCCAGCGCATCCTGCCGCCACGCGCCATCAATTGCCGCGTGGTAGAAGCGCACAGCTTCAGACGTGTCGCCCCGGCCCGCCGACATTCGACCCAGCTCGAGGTTGATGAAGCCGTCCGCCGGGTTTTCTGCCCATAACGCCAGCAGCTGACCGCGCGCCTGATCCGTGTGACGGCTGGCGATGAGCGCTTCGGCGAGCTGGAGACGATACGCGTCGCTGTCGCGCGCGTACTCCTGCGCGGAGCGGTACTCCTCGGCGGCGCGGTCGGCGCGGCCGGCCTTCAGATCGCGATCGCCTCGCGCGGCCCAGTCGACCGCAATCTGCTGCCGCCCTGCGCGGGCACCGCTCACGAGCGCGCTGACGCCGCCGAAAAACGGCAGCAGACCGAGAACCGTTACGGCAAATACGGTTCGCCGCCGCTGCAGTGCCTCCACCCGTCTATTTTGACAGAGACCCAGTAGTGTTGTGGCCGGGCTGGACTACGTACGGCGAGACCACGTGGGGCCAGCGCGATCGGGAACGTCGAGCGCGGTGAAGATGCCGACTGGTTCGACGTGCGCGACGAGCTCGCTCCGGAGCGCTTCGAGCCTCGCCATTTCGTCGCCGATGAACGACCGGTGCTGCTCGTACACGAGCATCTCGCTCCAGTATTCGACGACCAGGTAGCGTTGCGTCGCGATTCTGGTCCCGAAGAAACGAGGTGCCGAGGTACGAGCGGCTGTGCCGGTTCACCGCCGTCCACTCTCCGTCGGCGCCGTAGAAGCGCTCGAAGTCGGCCTCACGTCCCTTCTTCACGTCGAACTGCCACACAACCGCGATCATTGACGTCGATGCCTCGATATTCGAGCCAGCACGTCGGCCCTCACAACGTTCGCCGAAACAGCATCGTCGCCGCGGTCATCGCGACGACCGAGAAGACCAGCAGGATACGCCAGATCGCCGCAGATCGCCCCGAAGCCGGTGTTCTTGAGCAGCAGGCTCTTGAACGCGTGCACGGCGTAGGTGAACGGATCGACCACCGCGATCACCTGCATCCACGCCGGGAAACCCCTGCTGCGGATAGACCGCGCCGCTCGGGAAGTAGAGCAGCGTGTTGAGCACGCCGAAGATCGCGCGCGGCATCAGCGGATCGGTCACGCGCACCATCAGCAGGAACATCATGCTGATCAGCGCGAACGCGGTGACGCACGATCACGACGAACAGCCGCAGCAGGCGCATCGGGTCGAACGGATTCGGGATGCCGGCGATGAGCGACCCGATCGATCATCAGCGACCATGCCGGCGAGCACCGCCTTGATCGTGCCCGAGATGTTGAAGCCGGCAATCAGCTCGAGCTTCGTGATCGGCGTCACGAGATAGCCCTCGTGCAGGCCGCGCGCCTTGTCGTCGATGAAGATGATGCCGCCGCCGATCATCACCATCATGAAGATCGACATCACGATCGAGCCCGGCAGCAGGTACTGCACGTACGGCACGTACGGATAGACCTCGACGACGTCGAGCGTCGGCGTCGCCGGGAATGCGCGGCGCGCGTCGCCGGCTGGTTGTACGCCGGCGATCATGCCGCCGACCGTGCCGGCCAGCGTCGCCGCGACGAAGTTGTCGGTGTTGTCCTCGATGAGCGCGACCCGCGGCTCGTTCTTCGCGAGCACGCGCCGCGAGAAGTCCGGCGGAATCGTCAGCACGCCGTTGACGCGGCCGTTGCGCAGGTCGGTCGAGCGCCTGGCCCTGATCGGCGTAGTCGATCGTGTCGAACGTGTGCGCGCCGGCCGCGACGGCGCCGCGCCAGCTCGCGCACGCGCACCGCCGGCACGCCGTGGTCCTGATCGACGACCGCCACCTTCAGGTGCTTGACGTTGCCGCCGAAGGCGTAGCCGAGCACGACGAGCTGCACGATCGGCAAGACCATCGACATGACGATCAGCATCGGGCTGCGGCGGAAGCGCCGCAGCTCGCGTTCGATGATGGCCCAGGTTCGATGCATGTCACCCCCGCCGCATCATGAACGGACTGTCCGTCGGCGACGCCTCCTGCAGCGCGTCGCGCAGCGCCCGGCCGGTGTAGTGCACGAACACATCGTCGAGCGTCGTGCTCTGGACCGACAGCGACTGCACGGTGACGCCGGCCTGCGCCGCCAGCTCCATCAGCGCCATCGTCGTCGCCGGGCCGTTGCCGGTGGCGATCCGGAAGATGTTGTCGTGCGCCGGTGACCGCTCTCGACGCCCGGCAGCCGCTCGAGGCGCTCGCTGCCAGTCGGCCGGCGCGTCGGCGAAGCTGACCTCGAGCGACGTTCTTGCCGGGAATCGACGCCTTCAGCTTCAGCGGCGAGTCGAGCGCCTTCAGCTCGCCGTGATCGACGATCGCGATGCGATCGCAGAGCTTGTCGGCCTCGTCCATGTAGTGCGTCGTGATCAGGACGGTCAGGTCGCGCTCGCGCCTTGATCTTGCTGCAGCATCTCCCAGACCGCGACGCGCGACACCGGATCGAGGCCGGTCGTCGGCTCGTCGAGGAAGAAGATGCGCGGCTCGTGCACCAGGCCGCGCGCGATCTCGACGCGGCGCCGCATGCCGCCCGACAGGTTCTTCACCTGCTTGTCGCGCCACTGCGGTCAGCTCGACCGCCTCGAGCAGCTCGTCGATCAGCCGCTCGCGCTTCTCGCGCGGCACGCCGTACAGCTTCGCGAAGATGAGCAGGTTCTCTTCGACGCTCAGCTCGAGGTCGCTGGTCATCGCCTGCGGGATGACGCCGATCGACTGGCGCACGCCGTCGGCCTGCTTCGACGACGTCGAAGCCGTTGATCGACGCGCCGTGCCGCGAGGTCGGCGGCAGCAGCGTCGTCAGCATGCGGATGAGCGTCGACTTGCCGGCGCCGTTCGGGCCGAGCAGGCCGAAGATCTCGCCCTGCCTCGACGGCGAAGCTGATGCCCGTTGACGGCGGTGAAGTCGCCGAACTTCTTGACGATGTTCTGGACGTCGATGCGCGATCATGCGCTCGGCTCGCGCCTGCGCGCTCACTGGAGCGGCAGCAGCACGTACGCGGTCATGCCGACGGCGAGGCGGCGGTCCGTGTTGTCGACGCGCAGCCGGATCTCGAACGTCTTGATGTCGCGCTTGGTGCGGCTGACGTCGCGCTGCGTCGCGAAGCCGGCGTCGACGCCGCGGTAGAAGACCGTGCCCGTCGCGCTCGTCGCCCGACGGCAGCCGCACCGTCAGCTTGTCGCCGATGCGGACGCGATCGATGTAGGTCTCCTCGACGTCGGCGCGGACCCACAGATCGTCGGGATTGATCAGCGTCACGACCGGCTGCCCGGCGGTGACGACTTCGCCGACGCGCGCCGCGCGCACGTCGACGATGCCGTCGATCGGCGCGTGGAGCTCGGTGTAGGCGCAGGCGGACGTCGGCCTTGGCGCGCTGCGCGGCGGCGGCCGCCTGCTGCTGCTGGTTGGTCTGCGACCTGGCTGCGGCGCATCGCGATCTGCTCGGCGTTCGAGCGCGCCAGCGCGACCGCCGCGCGCTGCGCGTCGACCTGCTTCTTGCAGCGCGTCGAGCTTCGCCTGCGCCGCCTCGAACGCCGTCCGCGCCTGATCGAGCTCCTGCGGCGAGACGACGCCCTGTCGCGACCAGCTTCTGCGTGCGCTCGAAGGTCAGCCGCGCGTTCTCGAGGTCGGCGGCCGCGGCCGCCTGCCTGCGCCTCGGTCGAGGCGAGCGTCGCCTCGGCCTGCGCGGATCTGATCGTCGGTCTGCTGCTCCTGATAGCGCAGCGCCGCCTCCGCTCTCGCGCACCTGCGACGTCGAGGCCCTGCGGCGTTCTGCGCGTAGTAGGCGCTGTCGGCGCGCAGCTCGTCGGGCGCGATCACGGCGACGAGCTGGTCCTTCTTCACCGCGTCGCCTTCGTTGACCAGCAGCTGCGCCGATCTGCCCGGCGATCTGCGGGCTGACGATGACGTCGTTGGTGGTGACGATGCCGGTGAGCACGAGCGAGGCCGGCTTCAGGTTGACGTAGTAGTACGCGCCGCGCAGCGACGGCGACGACGACAGCGAGCAGCAGGATTCTTCGCAGGGTGGCGGGCACGTAACGATTGTCAGAAGCGGATGCCGATGCCCAGGCCGGCGCGACTCAGGTTGATGCCCTGATCCGCGGCGAAGATGCGTCCGTATCGAAACTGGAAATCGGCAATCACGCGTTGCCACACGGGGTAGACGATGCCGCCGCCGAGCGTCATCATCGGCCTTGTGAAGGAACCCGACAGATCGCTGCCGAGGACCACGCCGAGCTGCGGCAGATTCGCGGTCACATCGTTGCCGCCGACGGTGAACTTGACGTTCCGCGAGACTTTCGCCACGCCAAACCCGGCGAGCACGTACGGCTGCAGCTTGCTGTCGGCAATCGGAAAGAGGTACCGCACGCCGGCGATCCCAAAGGTCGCGGGCTCCTTCACGGAAAAGCCGACACCGCTCTGCGACTGCGCGAGAGAGTTCGCGATCAGGATGGCGCCGGCCCCGAGATCCGGCGTGGACACATCGCGAGTCGATCCAATTTCGAAGAACACCTGGAGATCCTGCTGAATCGTCACGCCGACCTCGCCGCCGAAAGACTGGCTCGTCACGTTGCCGAACGCCGACTGCGCGTTCAGTTCCACGTAGCCTCTGGGGTCGGGTGGCGGGGGCGCAGGCGCGACCTTTGGCTGGGCGAACGCCGCGATCGGCAGCAGCGCGAACGCGATGGTCCATGTCAACAGACGTGTCCCGCGGGCCAGCCCTCGCGGCGAGCTCGACTCGTTTTTCATGCTTGAAAGTATACCTTCGAGGGCGCGAGCCGTGCGCGAACGAGCGCGATGGGATCGGTGTGGAAGACCGATCAGGGCTTGGCGCCGCGCGGCGGCGCCGGCCGCTTCGCGCTGCGCGCGCGCGAGCGGCCGATCAGCTCGTCGACCAGCATCCGCTCGTGATCCGATCGCGTCTTCAGGTAGCACTCGATCGCGTCGGTGATCAGGCGCCACTGCGGGCGGGCGTTGATAACGCTCAGCGCCTGCAGCTTGGCTTTCACGTCAGTCGGAACGCGAATACTGAGCTGCGGATAATCCTTCACTTTTTCTCCCGCTCGCGCTCCGGCGGGCGGTCTGCCGATTCGTCGTCGTTCCTTGGGCGCCTTGGGTGACATGGGTGGGATATCGCCGCGTTGTACCTATTGCTGTGTTTGTGCTATCAACAATTCGCCGCTATAATCGGCCCGACAAGCGGCGTGGTGCACATGTCCAAGAAAACGGCTGTGGCGGCGAAAGGCGCGGAAGCGACCACTCGGCCGCGGTCGTCCTCCCGTTCACAGCGAATCATGGTCGAAGGTCTCGGTGGTGCTGTTCGATCGCCAGATCCTGCATCTCGACCGGCTGGCGACCGACATTCGCGGCAAGAGCGGGAAAGTGCTGAACCGCGCCGAGATCATCCGTGCGCTGATCGACGGCCTCATCGACAGCAGGATGGACATTACGGCCACTGGATCGGAAGCCGACCTGCGCGCGCGCATCGCGCGTCGGCTCGGATCGCCCTTCCGTTAGCGGGCATTCTAGCATTTCGGTAATTAACTCCATACCTTATTTCACGCGGTGCCGCGGAGCGCGGCATCGGGCGGACGCTCGTCATCGTGCTTCGGGGTGGAATTCCGCCACTTATACGACAGCGGCGCGTGAAAAGTCCAGACGGGTGTTCACGACAATTCCGTGGCCGCGCCGGCGCAGCACATGCGGATACCCGCGCCGGAGCGAATCTGATATGGTCTGGTGCGGAGAATGCTGTGACTGATCAGGAACGGCAGAAAGCCGAAGAACTCATCAGCCGCCTCGAGCTGGCGGTCGGGCAGATTTTCCCGCGCGACGGCGGCAACGCCGCGCTCCTCACGACGATGATCCAGACGCTGAACGGGCTGCGCAGCCTGCTCGGCATCGTTCGCCCGCACTGACGCCGTCGTCGGCTGAAGCCGTCGCGCGGCTCAAGCGCGGCGCTCGGCTACAGCGCGCTGACGCGCTACGAGGGTATTTCCACCTCGTGATCGCTGACCTGATAGCCGGCCGTGAGCACGAGCGTGAGCAGCAGAAACGCCGCGGCCGACAGGTACGGCATCGATTCGCCGAAGCGACCGAGCGACGCGTTGCCCCAGACCGGCCCGACCGTGCGGCCGAGGCTTTCGACTGCGCTGGCCGCGCCCTGCACGCGTCCCTGCTCCTCGTCGCGCGCCACGCGGCTCACGAGGCTCGCGACCGTCGGGTGGCCGAAGCCGATCCCGAAGGCGAGCGGCACCAGCGTGATCATGAACAGCACGACGGTGTGCGACAGCGCCGCCGCGACGAGACCGAACGCGCCGAAAATCAGACCGCACCTGAACGTCGTCGTGTCGCCGAGCCGGTGCACGATCGGACGGATGAGACCGCCCTGGATGATCGCGCCAAGAACGCCGAACGCGCTGAACACATAGCCGGTCTTCGGCGCGTCGAAGCCGAAGCGTCGCGCGGCGAACAGCGCGAACGTGGTCTGGAAGATTGAAAACGCGAACCAGTAGACGAAATCGATGACGAGCATGCGGCCGACGCTCGCGCGCCGCAGCAGCGCCGGCAGGTAGCGAAACGGATTGCCGACGCCGGCGTGCGCGCGATGCACGGTTTCCGGCAGCCAGAGCCACGCCATCGCCGTCGCGACGAGCGTGATCGCGGCCGCCGCCCAGATCGGCGCCGTATAGCTCACCTTCGCGAGCACGCCGCTCAGCGCCGGACCGAAGATGAATCCGAGCCCGAACGCCGCGCCGATGAGACCGTACGCGCGCGCGCGATCCTTCGGCTGCGTGATATCGGCGACATACGCGCGCGCGGTCGAGATGTTGCCGCCCGACAGGCCGTCGACGATTCTCGCGAGAAACAGCATCGTGATCGAGTGCGCGAGCGCGAGCATCACGAAGCTCACGACCGTGCCGAGCAGGCTGAAAATGAGCACCGGACGCCGCCCGTACTTATCCGACCAGTCGCCGAGCGCGGGCGCGGCGGCGAGCTGGCACAGCGAGAAGACCGCGAACAGCAGACCGATGACGAGCGGCGACGCGCCGAACGTCTCCGCGTAGAACGGCAGCAGCGGAATGATGATGCCGAAGCCGACGAGGTTGACGAAGATGGTGAGAAAGATGATGAGGAGGGGCCGCGTCACGATTCCTGCGTCATTTTATATACAATCAGCCGCAACCCGTCATTGTGCGGTCGCTCCGAAAACTCCGCCGAGGTGAATTCATGCAGCGGCTTCCGGTCGTCGTCGCGGCAGTGCTGGCTTCGTACGTCGTCACGCTCGGCGCCGGCCAGGAGCCGACGCAGGTCGAGATGCCGCGCGAGACCATGCGGCCGGCAATCCTCGGCACTCATGGCATCGTCGCCGCCGGACGCCATTACTCGGTCGATGCCGGCATGCAGATCCTGCGGCAAGGCGGGAACGCGATCGACGCCGGTGTCGCGACGGTGTTCGCCGCGTCAGTCGTCGAGATCTCGCATTTCGGCTTCGGCGGCGAAGCGCCCGCGATGATCTACGACGCGAAAAGCCACGAAGTGATCGTCGTCAACGGGCAGGGACCGGCGCCGCGAGCAGCGGTACCGGCGCTGTTTCGAAAAGCAGGGGCGCGTCCCTGGCAACGGGCCGCTCGGCGCGACGATTCCGGCGATGGTGGACGCGATGGCGGTCGCGCTCGAGGCGAAGGGCACGATGCGCCTCGAGCAGGTGATGCAGCCGGCCATCGAGCTCGCGGACGGCTTCCCGATGTACGCGTTCCTCCGCAATTTCCTGATCAGCGAACGCAAGGCGACGGAGCAGTACGCAGTCGTCGGCGCAGTACTTACTATCCGAACGGACACGTCGCCGACGTCGGCGAGATGTTTCGTCAACCGAATCTCGCGCGGACGATGCGTGCGATTGTCAGCGCCGAAAAAGCAAGCTTCGCGAAAGACGCACGACCGCGCAAAGGCGATCCGTGCGGGCCGAGACGCGTTTTACACAGGCGACATCGCGCGCCGCATCGCCGATGCCGATCGGGCCGCCGGCGGCGTCTTCACGCTACGACGACCTCGCGGCCTATCACGGCTCCATCGAGAAGCCGGCGACGACCAATTTCCATGGCTACGACGTCTACAAGGCCGGCGCGTGGAACCAGGGACCGGTGCTGCTTGAAACGTTGAACATCCTCGAAGGGATTGACCTCAAATCGATGGGTGCCGGCTCCGCCAGCTATCTGCACAACGTGCACGAAGCGATCAAGCTCGCGTATGACGATCGCAACGCGTATCTCGGCGATCCCGCGTTCGCGCAGGTGCCGATGGCGGGTCTCCTCGCCAAGCCGTACGCCGCCGCGCGCCGCGCGCTGATCGGCGACCGCGGCTTCGCTCGAGCACCGCGTCGGCGACCCGTTCGCGTTCGATTCGAGCGTGAAGCCGCCTGTCAATCCGCTACACGCCGCATTCCCAGGGCGACGAAGAGCGCGGCTGGCATCGGCGATACGACCTGCGTGGACGTCGTCGACAAGGACGGGAATCTCTTCAGCGCGACGCCGAGCTCGGGATGGCTGCTCGGCGGCGCATTCGTGGCCGGCGATACCGGCGTCCCGCTCTCGAACCGCATGCAGGTGTTCGATCTCGATCCGGCGAGCCCCAACGTGCTCGCCGGCGGCAAGCGTCCGCGCACGACGCTCACGCCGACGATCGTGCTGCAGAATGGCAAGCCTTTCCTCGCGACGAGCACGCCGGGTGGCGACAGCCAGGATCAGCAGATTCTCAACGTGCTGCTGAACGTGTTCGTGTTCGGCATGGATATTCAGCACGCGATCGAGATGCCGCGGATCAACTCGCTGCATCCGTTCAGCTCGTTCGACAGCCACGAAAGCGAGGCGGGCGTCCTCGAGATCGAGGATCGCATCCCCGTGCGTGTACGCGATGACCTGACTGCACGCGGCCACAAGCTGAAAGTGCTCGGCCCCTACTCGATGAGCACAGGCGTCGTCGCGGTGGGAGTCGACCCTGCGAATGGAACGCTCCGCGGCGGCGCCGATCCTCGCCGGGAGCGTTACATTTTCGGATGGTAGGCGGTCGCGCTATCGGCCGCGCAGCATCAGCGCCATCAGTGCGGTCATCGCTGCAACCTGACCAACCCAGAAGAGGAACGACCACCTTATGAACTCGACGCGTGTGGTCGAAAGCTCCTGGCGTACTGCGGTGAGACTCGTCGTGCAGCTCCTGGCGGAGGTCGAGCCGCAGCGTCGTCATCTCTTCGGTTAGACGCCGCTCGAATCGGTCTGTAGCTAGGTTCAAGACTTCTTCCTTCCACGCCGCGGGCACTGCGCTCGCGTTCATGGCTAACTCCAATTCCCGACCTTGACGACGACGATGCCATCGTCGAATGAGAGTGTCAATTGGTTAGTCGCGCGGCGACAGCTTGGATGGCTGTCGCTGGCCATGTTCCTGGGGATGACGCTGTGGTTCTCCGCGACGGCGGCGACGGCACAGATTGTGGCGGAGTTCCAGCTCACGTCGGCCGAAGCGGCGTGGCTGACCATGGCCGTGCAGGGCGGGATTCGTCATCGGCACGCTCGCGTCGGCGATTCTCAATCTGCCGGACGTCATCAATGCGCGCCGGCTGTTCGCCGCCGGTTGCATCTGCGCGGCGGCCGCGAACGCGGGCCTCGTGGGTGCGCCGACGCCTGTCGCGCTCATTGCGCTGCGCGTCGCGACCGGCGTCTCGCTCGCGTGGGTGTACCCGCCCGGGATGAAGATCGCGGCCGGCTGGTTCAAGGAGCGCCGCGGAGCGGCGCTTGGCGTGCTCATCGGCGCACTCACGATCGGGTCGGCGTTTCCGCATCTGCTGGCTTTCGCGTCCACGCACGTGCCCTGGCGCGTGTTGATGCTGACTGCGTCGGCGTTGGCAATCATCGGCGGCGGAATCGTGAAGACGTTTGTCGGTGACGGACCGTACGTGGCCAGCGAGCGCGCGATTTCAACCCGATGCCGTCCTGCGCGTATTCGCGGATCGCGGGACGCGCCTCGCGACGCTCGGATATCTGGGCCACATGTGGGAGCTTTACGCGGTATGGACGTGGATCGCGGCGTTCGCGACAGCGAGCCTGCATCCGGCGCTTGCCGGCGCCGTGGCGCCGAGCTCGCACGTCGGATCGGCGATCGCGTTCCTGATGATCGCGAGTGGTGCGGTCGGTTCGGTGATCGCCGGCCTGTGGGCCGACGGGATCGGCAAGTCTCGCGTTGCGCGCTGGGCGATGTTAGTGAGCGGCACGTGCGCGGCGGCCGCCTGCCTTGTTTTCGGCGCGCCGCCGCGGTTCTCGTCGCGTTTGCGATCGTGTGGGGTGTTGCGGTGGTTGCCGACTCCGCGCAGCTGTCGGCGCTCGTCGCGCAGTACAGCCCGCGCGATTACGTCGGAACGGCACTGACGATCCAGACGTGCGCCGGATTTCTGCTGACGATGGCGTCGATCCGGCTGATTCCGGTGCTCGCGCATTCGTTCGGATGGCAGTGGGCGTTCCTCGCGCTCGCGCCCGGCCCGGCGCTCGGCGCCTTTGCCCTCTGGGGCCTCGACGATCGCACGCAGGTCTAAAGACTCAGAACTGAGAACTCAGAACTGAGAACTAAGAACTGCCCGCTCACTGGTGCGTCGTCGCCTTCCCCGCACGCGGACCGAGATTATCGCGCGCCGGCGCGTGATCGAGATTTCCGACGCGGACCCCCGTCTCGTACACGAGTTGCACAATCCGCGTGAGTTTATCGAACTCGATCTTCGCCGACTTCGTCCGTGTTCGCGTGATAATCCGGGTGCAGCCCTGTCGTGAAGAAAATCACGGGGATGCCCTTGGCCGCGTAGCTGTAATGATCGCTGCGGTAATACAGCTGCTCAGGGTCGGTCGGATCGTTGAATTCGTAGTCGAGCGTGAGCGGCTTCGCGAACGCGTCGTTCGCCGCACGATTGATCGCGTGCAGCTCCGAGCTGATGCGATCCGAGCCAACCAGGTAGACGGTGTTGGACTCGGACGCCTTGTCGTCACGGTTCCTGCCGATCATGTCGATGTTCAGCTGCGTCGACGATCCTGTCGATCGGCACCGTCGGATAGTCGGCGAAGTACCGCGACCCGAGCAGACCCCGCTCCTCGCCTGAGTGCCACACGAACAGCAGCGATCGCTTCGGATGCGGACCTTGCGCGAATGCCTTCGCGAGCGCCATCAGCGCCACGGTGCCCGAGCCATCGTCGTCGGCGCCGTTCCAGATGCGATCGTCCTCGCGGCCCGGCGTGACGCGTCCCACCGCGCCGAGGCGACGTGTGCCGTCGGCGGCTTTCACAACTTCACCTTCCGCGTAGCCGACGTGGTCGTAGTGCGCGCCGAACGCAACGTAGGTGTTCTTCAACTGCGGATCGGAGCCGTCGATCACCGCGACGACGTTTTGCGCGAGCTGAGTGCGGACGACATCGTAATCGGTGTCGATGTTGAACGTAAGCGTCACGCCGTCGAGATGGAACGACGGTAGTTCCTCTTGGGCCGCGGCTTGGCGTTTCAGCTCCTCGTACTTCGTCGGCGCGTGGCTGAAGAGAAACTCGAAGAACGCATCATCGGCCGAGACATTTGGCGGAAGCGGCGCATCCAGGCGCTGCACCGTCGTGAAATCAGGAGAAGGCAGCGGAGCGCCTCGACCAGCCGCAGCGGGCCCACCTGCCGCACCCGCCCCACCTGCCCCGGCTCCCCGTCCAACCGCGCCCGCCCCCTGCGGCCCGAGGCTCGCGGCGGCGCCAAGTTGCTCCGTGGCATAGCGGCTCCGGCCCGTGAGCAGCCGGCGATACGTGGCATCGAGCCCTCTCGGCCCTTGAGCGCCGAGCCAGACGACGGCGGCGTTTTTCACGTTCTTGCCCGCGAAAATCCATGTGGCCGGCGGCCGCCGCATCGAGACCGTAGCCGGCGAATTCAACTCGGTCTACGGCGAAATTCCGTTTCCCGCCGGCATTTTTCGGAAACGTGATCCCGTCGCCGTCTGTGAAGGTGCGGGACGTGCCGCGACGTTCACCGTGACCGACGAGCGGCTGGTCGACTTGACGCCGAGCACGCGCACAGTCTGCAGATACGACCCCTTGTCGCCGGCCGGGCGCGCGCCCCAGGCGTGGAGGTGGTCCTCGATGTAGGCGGCCGCCAAGCCAATCCCGGTGGAATAGACGGCACGCCCTTCGAGCTCATCCGACGCGATATAGGTGAGCCACTCTTTCAAGTCCCGGCTGTTGATGGCGGCGACGCCCGCGTTTGGCGTGGCGGCGACCGACACGCCAGCCAGGAGGGCGCACGCGAGGACGAACCGCTGGACGGGGTGATGACGCATCGAGAGCCTCCGAGGAAAAAGGGGTACTATAATCCCCGCTTGCCACGGCCGGCCGACTTCGGGTAAGGTTTTTCGGACTGGATCGGCTGCCAGCGTGTTTTGCGCCCTACCTTGCGCGGATTTCTGCGCCCTTCTTGCCTATTAGGAGAGAGTTGATTGGCTGTCCGTCTGTTCGTCGGTAATTTGTCGTACGCCACCACTGAAGCGGACCTCCGCACGTACTTCGCCACGGTCGCGCCGCCTTCGCAGGTGGTGCTGCCGGTCGATCGGGAAACGGGACGGCCGCGCGGCTTCGCGTTCGTCGAGTTCCTCGATCGCGCGCACGCGGAGCAGGCGATTCAGAAGTTCAACGGACAGCCGTTCAACGGACGGCCGCTCGCGGTGAGCGAGGCGCGCGCGCGCGAGGATCGGGGTCCGGGCGGCCCACGTCCGGGCGGCGGCTTCGGCGGTCCGCGGCCGACCGGCGGCGGCTTCGGCGCTCCGCGGCCGACGGGCGCCGGCGGATTCGGTCGCCCCGCGGCCCTTCGATGCGGCCGGCCCGGGCCCTGCCGCGCAGCCGCAACTTCGGACCCGACGCGAAGCCTCAGCGCGGCGGCAGCGCGAAGGCGAAAAAGAAGGATGCGGATAAGCCGCGCGGTCCGATTCCGCTCAAGAACACCGGCCGCTCCTTCTCACTCGACGGAGACGACTCGCTCGACGAGCCGTTGCCGGATATCGACGATATCGCAACGAGCAAGCCGCACGAGGAGACCGAGGAAGAGGAATAAGGCGGCCGGCGGACGCGCTGCCTACGGTGTGAACCGCCGCGTGATGAAGAAGCCGTAGCCGCCTTGCGTTTGCGCCGGCACGAACGTCCACACCGTCGGCCCGTGCTGCGTGACCGTCCGTCCCGCAATCGTGCCGACGGCCGCGCCAAACGCCACATCGCTCACATAGTGCACGTTGTCGTGCAGCCGAGACGATGCGACGTAGCCGGCAATCAGATAACCGAGCGCCGCTCTCTTCCATCCCAGGTGACGCTCGATCACGGTCGCCGCGGCAAACGTCACGGCGGAATGCCCCGACGGAAACGACTGGTGGTTGCTGTGATCGGGCCGTTCGCGCCCGACGGCGAACTTCAACGGTTCGACCATCGACTCCGCCGAGAATCTGCGCGCGCAGAAGGTCCATGCCGAGGTGTGACGCTTTCGGCGCGTCCAGCATTCGACCGATCGCGTACGTGCCGAGCGAGAGCCCAACCTGCTCGGGCGTGTCTCCGAAATACTTTGCCGGCGCGTAAATGTCATTCACGAGCGTGTAATGGCTGCGCAGATGTACGTTGAATGTCGGATCGAGCGGGTGCACAGCCAGCGCAACGCCGCCCCCGGCCAGCGCGATGATCGCGTTGTCGGTCGACCACAGGTGCTTGTAGTCTTCGCCGAGATTTCTAAAGAGTGCGTGAATGCCCGTGTGTTCAGGCGTCGGTGGCTTTTTCGCCTCTGATCCGGTCGGCTGAGCTTCCTGTCCGCGCACAATCGCCCCGCCGCATGACAGGCAGAGCGCCAGCACGAACGTCGTCAGACGCATGGCAACCGCCACTTCAACATCAGTGCCAGTAGAATGTCGCGCATGGCCAACCTCAACACTCGCGACCCGGGACGGCGGGCTTTCCTGAAGACGTTGCCGGCGGCCGCCGCGGCCGCGGTCGCAAGCCAGACGATCGTGAACACAATTGCTGCGCCGGCCGACACCACGATCTCCAAAGACACGCTCGCCTGTGCAGAGAACCTGTCAGGTGTGTCGTTCAGCGAGGCTGAACACGATTTGATGACCGAGAACATCGGCGTGAATCGAAGCCACTACGAGGCGCTCCGGCAGGTTCCGGTTGATTACGACGTCGAGCCGGCGTTCATGTTCAAACCGTTGGCGAAGACGCCGCCGCCGCCAGGGCACGCGACGCCGCTTGCGCCGATGCGCATCGACCGTCCGCGCTTCGCGTCGAGGCCGCCGGACGAGGACGTCGCGTTCCTCCCGCTGACCGCGCTCGCTTCGCTCATCGAATCGCGAAAGATATCAGCGGCCGATCTCACCGAGTTGTACCTCTCGCGTCTGGAACGTCACGGCCCGGCTCTCGAATGCGTCGTCACGCTCACCGCCGAGCTCGCGCGGGCGCAAGCGGCCGACGCTGATCGCGAGATACGGGCCGGCCGCTACCGCGGGCCGCTCCACGGCATTCCGTACGGCATCAAAGATCTTTTTGCCACGAAAGGCATTCGCACCACGTGGGGCGCGAATCCCTACAAAGACCAAATTGCTCGCGTCGACGCGACGGCGGTCGAGCGGATGCGCGCGGCGGGCGCGGTGCTCGTCGCCAAGCTCACGAGCGGTGAACTGGCGATCGGCGACGTGTGGTTCGGCGGAAAAACCAGAAACCCGTGGGACCGATCGCGTGGATCGAGCGGATCGTCGGCTGGTCCGGCTGCCGCGGCGGCGGCCGGGCTCGTCGGCGTCGCGATTGGAACCGAGACGGGCGGGTCGATCATGTCCCCCGCCAACACCTGCGGCGTCGTCGGCCTGCGTCCCACGTACGGTCGCGCGAGCCGTTACGGCGCGATGACGCTGCGCTGGACGATGGACAAGGTCGGACCGCTGGCGCGGGGCGTCGAGGACTGCGCGATCGTGCTGAACGCGCTATACGGGCCGGACGGCCGCGATCGCACCGTCGCCGATGTGCCGTTCGCATGGAATCGGGATCGTGCGCTGTCTTCGTTGAAAATCGGGATTGTCGAACGCGAGTTCGAGGCGCGCGACAGCCGTTCGAACGGATCGAGCCCCGAGCGCCACGCGGTGCTCCGGAAAGCGCTCGACGCGCTGACCGCGGCGGGAGCGCGTCTGCAGCCGGTGAAGTTGCCGGAGCTGCCGGCGACTGCGATGTACGCGATTCTGAACGCCGAGGCTGGCGCCGCCTTCGACGACCTCGTTCGCGCCGGCCGTGTCGGCGAGCTCACGGGCAAAGGCGCGAACGACCGGGCGAATCAGCTGCGCGTGTCGCGCTTCATTCCGGCCGTCGAGTACATCCGCGCGCAGCGCGTCCGTGCGCTGCTCGGCGAGCAGATGGAAGATGTGATGGCCGCGTGCGATGTGTTCGTCACGCCGTCGACGAGTGGGAGCGTCACCGCCGCCAATCTCACCGGTCACCCTGGCGTGACGATCAACGCAGGATTTGCCGACGGACTGCCCGTCGGCCTGATGGCCACCGGCCGGCTCTACGACGAGGCGACGCTGCTGGCGTTCGGCGTGGCCTTCGAAAACGCTCGCGGCAGGATCACGGAGCGGCCGCGTTTGTGAGCAACCCGTGGATCGCCATGCTCAACCTTCTTCGCAGGGAGACGTCAGAGGACGATTTCCGCCGCTGGTTCGGCGCGACGGCGTACGCGAGCGACTCGGGGGATCAGATCACGGTGTGGGTGCCGAGCGAAGGCATCCGCCGGCACATCGAGCTGCACTATTCGGATCGCATCAACCGCGCCCGCGACTCGATCGGCAGAGGCGATGCCGCCATTCGATTCGTCGTCGCCGGCTTCGGCGACGACGAGGACGATATCTGACATCGTCCTCGTGTAGCGCAGGTCTTTAGACCTGCGAGCGAAATCGATCACTTCGCATCGGCGTCGTAGACGCGGTGCAGTGTCCGCGCCGGACGGTTGTGGCTCGCCTCGGTCTGGACCGTCACCGTGAGCTGATGCTTCTCAGGATCGACCGAGTACGTTTCGGTGATCTTGCCGGGACCGAGTCCATCGATCTCGCTCAGCAGCCGGCCGGCGTCCCACTTGGTCTTCCGCTCGATCTTCGTATTCTCGTCCTTCACTTTCTTGCCGTCGGGAGACAGTCGAGTCGTGCGGCCGTCCTGCGCCGTGATCACGACCATCGATTCGGTCTGAGTGATCGTGAGGTGATCGGCCGCCGTCATCACATCGTGCAGCGCATCGCGCATGCGCGCGGCATCTTCGGCGTTGCCGCGGCTCCGTCCGCCTTCGCCGCCACCCCCGCGCATGCCACCGCCGAACCCGCCGCCGCCGCGCCCGTATCCGCCGCCGCCCCTGCGGCCTCTGTCCTGCCCTTCGCCGCCGCGCCCCGCATCGCGCGCCGGCGCCTCGTCGCTGATATCCTTGTTCAGCGTCCAGGCGCCCTCGATCGGCGTCTGCGCCTGGATGCGGCTCTCGGCGGCAAGCCACACGCCGACGAGCGCAAAAACGAACGCGATCGCGATACTCACGACAGGCTCCTTGGCAGGCGCTGTAGGCATCAGGTCGATTATCAGCAGTGCGCCCGGCGACGCCGATGAAAAGAATGTGACACCCGCCGCGATCGAGCCGCGCCGCACCGCGGCTCGGTTTAGCATTTCCTTGTGAAGAGCCACCGCTGGTACAAAAGCCTCTACTGGCGCATCGCGTTCGGCTTCGTCGCGTTCCTTGCCGCGATGCTCGTCGTGCAGGCGGTGATGTTCACCTGGGCGGTGTCGTACTCGGGGCGGACGCTGCCGGGGCAATCACCGGTGCGCCTCGGCCAGACCGTCGCGCTCGACCTCGCCAATGCGCTGCAGCAGAACCCGCAGCTCGATCTCGCCAAGTACGTGCACGATCAATACGCGCAGTACACCCACCCGTTCTTCGTGATGATGGCCGACGGCCGATTCATCACGAGCGGCAGCCGATCGTTTCCAGAACCGCTGATCCGGATGGCGAAAGCGCGACTCGAGCGGCCGGTCGCCGACCGGCCCACGCGCGGCGATCGGCCGCCCTTCGATCGGTTCGGGCGCGGCGTGCGGCCGGCTGGCGAGCGTCCGCGATTTGGCGCGGGGCCGCCGCTCGTCGACTTGATCGAGGGTGTTCCCACGGCCGCGCGCTTCGTGCGCCCGGCGGCCATCCTCGTCGGCGGCGAGCTCGCCGGCGTCGTCGTCGTCCCGCCGCAGGCGCCGTTCGGATTTCTTCTCGGCCGGTTCGCACCGATTCTGGCGGCGGTTGCGGCCGGCGTGCTGCTCGTCGGCGCCGTGCTGGCGACGGTGGTCGTCTTCGGCCCGGCCCGGCGTCGCCTGCGCGCGCTCGAGAGCGCGGCACGGCGGCTCGGGAGCGGCGATCTGACGGCGCGAGCGCCCGATCGCGGCGGCGATGAAATCGCCGCCGTCGCACAGGCATTCAACGCAATGGCCGACGACCTCGCGGCGCGCGCGTCGGCGCTCGCCGAATCGGATCGCGTGCGGCGGCAGCTCCTGGCCGACGTGTCACACGAGCTCACGACGCCCGTCACGGCGATGCGCGGCTATCTCGAGACGCTGACGATGCCGGAACTGACGCTCGATGCGCCCACGAAGGTTCGGTACCTGACCATCATCGGCGACGAAACAGCCCGGCTCGAGCGGATCATCGGCGATCTGCTGGATCTGGCGCGGCTCGAAGGCGGCGGCGGGACGCTGCGAACCGAGTCGGTGTCGGTCGCGCAGTTATTCGACCGCGTTGCGGCGCGGCACGGACCCGCGCTGGATGCCGCCGGCGTGCAGATCAGCACGGCTATCGATCCCGGCGCGGAGTTCGTCGTCGGCGACCGCGATCGTCTCGAGCAGGCGCTGCAGAATCTGGGAGCGAACGCAATCCGCTACGCGCCGGCCGGATCGATGATCACCTTGGCGGCGCGGAATGCAGAGGGAAGGGTCGTGCTGTCGGTGACGGACGAAGGTCCGGGAATTGACCCGGAGCACCTGCCGCACATCTTCGATCGCTTCTACAAAGCGGACGCGGCGAGAACGGGCGTGGCCGGCGGCAGCGGGCTCGGTTTGTCGATCGTCAAGGCGATCGTCGAACGGCACGGCGGCCGCGTGTCGGTAGACAGCCGCCCGGGCCGCACGGTCTTCGAAATCAGCGGACTGAAGGCAGCCCGGTCGTCGGACTAGGCTATCTTTCGCTCGGTTTCGAGATCGGCGTTCTTCACCTCGTCGCGGATACGGTCGCGCAGCCAGGTGACCGGCTGCGGCTGACGGGCGACGAAAGCCTGCCATTCCGCCTCGGATAACGTGATCGAGATGACGCGGTCGCGTTCGTTGCTCATGTCCCCTCCGAGTGCAAGGGTACATACGGCCGACGTACAACGGAAATAGAATGATCCGATAGGACCCATCTCATTTGCTCATGGGTCCCCGTGCCGTCGGCATGATGCGGCGTCGCCTCGAACGAGGCGCCAGGCGGAACTTCCCGCGCACGACCTGAAAGGCCTCGAGCAGCTCGCGGATGAGCCGCGGCGTCCGATTCGCGCGCGCATAGACCCAGCCGGTCTCCCGCACGAGCTCGTGCCCTTCGACGCGCGTACAGAAGAACTGGCCTGCGCGCACCTCGCGCGCCATCGCCTGATACGGCACGATGCCGATGCCCAGCCCGGTCTTCACCATCGCCTTGATGATCTCGACGTTCTCGGTGTCCATCACGATGTTCGGCGTGATTTGCTCCGGTGAGAAAGAAACGATCGATCACGAGGCGCGTGGCCGATCCGGTCTCGAACAGCACGAATGCGAGCCCTTCGAGATCGCGCGCCGCGACTCGCTTTCGCCGCGCCAGCGGATGGCCGGCGTGGTGATGAAGCAGCAGCTCTTCGCGAAGCACCGGCAGGGTGACGAGATCCGATTCCTCGACCGGCAGCGTGAGCAGTCCCGCATCGACGCGTCCGCTGCGGATCGCTTCGACCGACTGGCTGGCCGTCGCCACCGTCAGGCGGACGTCGAGCTGCGGGTGCACGCGGCGCAGATGCTTCAGCAGCGGCGGGAAGACGTACAGGCAGACCGTCATGCCGCCGGCGAGCCGGAGCGTGCCGCGGAGCTCGCGCGTGCGGTCGGTGATCGTGCCGACGGTTTCGCGCACGTCCTGAAATACGCGCTGGCCGAGCTGCACGAGACTCTCGGCCGCCGGCGTCATGCGCACCTGACGGCCGACGCGCAGGAACAACGGCTCGCCGAGCTCTTCTTCGAGCAGCAGGATCTGCCGGCTGATCGCCGACTGCGAGACGTGCAGCTTGCGGCCGCACGCGGTGAACGATCCGGTTTCGGCAATCGCCTGGAGAATTTCGAGCTGGCGGAGGTCCACGATCAACTGGAGTATTGCAGAATCGCGGAAATGCAGGAAGGATCGCAGGTATGGAAAACCAGGAGCTGGCCGAGATCGCGGAGCATGTGCACCGGCCGAGCGATCGCGCGATCGGCGTGACGATGGCGATGGTGGCGGCGCTGCTGGCGGTGGCGACGCTCATGGGGCACCGCCTCCACACTGAGGAAGTTGTGCTCCAGACGAAGGCCGCCGACGGGTGGGCCTACTATCAGGCGAAGAACAGCCGGTATCACATGTACGCGACAGACGCGAAGCTGGCCGCCCTCATCGGCCCGAACGGCGCCGACGCGGCGGCGGACTGGATCAAAAAGGGCGACGAGGAAAAGCAGCAGGCGGAAGACATCCGCAAGCAGAACGAGCACCTGGACGAAGAGACGCAGCAGGCTGCGCATCGTGCAAATTTCTTCGACGGCGCCGAGATATGCCTAGAGGTGGCGATCGTGCTCTGCTCGATTGCTCTCCTGACCGGCACTCGAGCGTTCTGGTTCGCATCCTTCGTGGGCACCGCGGCCGGTGTGGCGATCGCTGCCGCCGGCTTCCTGCGTTGACGCGGTGCGTCCTGCAGAATCGAAGGAGTCTACTCGTCGCGGAGCGCGGCCAGCGGATCGACTCGTGTCGCGCGCCGCGCGGGAAGATAACTGGCGATCATCGCGACGATCAGCATAGTCACGCACGTCAGGCCAAACGATGCAGGATCGGTCGGCGCGATGCCGTACAGCAGGCTGCTCATCGCACGGCTCGCCGCAATCGCAAGTGCGAGCCCGCCGGCGACACCGGCGAGCGCGAGCACAAAACCCTCGCGCACGACCATCGCCAGCACGTCGCTCGCGCGTGCGCCGAGCGCCATGCGGATGCCGATTTCCCGCGTGCGCTGCGCGACCGAATATGCGACGACGCCGTAAAGGCCGACAATCGCCATGAGGAACGCGAGGCCAGCAATCGTCGCGAGCACCAGCGCACGGAATCGCGGCGAGGCGGTCGCGTCGCTGATGATCGAATCGAGCGCCCGCACGTCGCCGACCACCATGCCGCGATCCACGGCAGCGATCTCGCGTGAAAGCGTCGGCACGAAATTCTGAGGCGCTCCCACCGTTCGCGCCACAAGGAACACCGTCGTCCACGTCTGCTGTTTGAACGGCCGGTACACCGCATCGTCGGCGGCGACGTCGAGGCCGGAGTACTTCACGTCCGCGATCGTGCCGACGAGCGTCATGTCGGCACTCTCCGTTTTGCCGTTTCGGCTCACCGGCAGCGACATCGTGCGGCCGACCGGGTCGCCGTCGCCGAAAAAGCGCCTGGCGGTGCCGACGCTCATGATCATCACCTCGGGATGCCGGCGATCGTCGTCGGGTGTGAACAGTCGGCCGCTGACGAGCCGCATACCGAGCGCCTGGAAATAATCGGGGGTCGCCGCCACGCCTGCCGCCTGGTAGGCCAACGCATCGCCGGAGCGTTTCCTGAGCGTCAGCCGAAGCCGGCTTGCATTTGGCGGCAGCGCCGTGCCGGCGCCGACCGCGCTGACGCCCGGCAATGTCTGGATGCGCGCGATAACGCGATCGACACGCTCGAGGGTCTGCGCGTCGTTCGGGCGGGTGCCGAAGGCCACATTCAGGGACGCGGTGACGACATGATCGCTGACGACGCCGATGTCCGTGTACATCAGACGCACGAGACTGCGGCCGAGGAGGCTCGCGCCGATCAACAGAACGACTGAGACGCCCAGTTCGGCGGCGCACAACACCGAGCGGATGCGCCGGCCGCCAGGGGCCGTAGTGGTCGCGGCGGCGCCAAAAGTCGAGACCGCCACGGTTCTGGTCGCTCTCAACGCGGGCACGAGACCGGCCGCGACGGCTGTGACGCCGGCCAGCGCGACAGAGAACAGCAGCACCGGCACATCCACGTGAATCGCGTCGAGTCGAGGTATTCCCGGTGGCTGCCAGCGCGTAAGCGTGCGCACGCTGGCGATGGCCAAGCCGATTCCGGTTGCCGTTCCGACGGCCGCAAGGACGACGCTCTCGGTGAGCGACTGCGCCATGAGGCGGGCACGCGACGCACCGAGTGCACAACGAATTGCCGTTTCGCGCGCCCTCGTGACCTGTCGGGCGAGCAGCAGGTTGACGACGTTCGCGCAGGCCACGAGCAGCACCAGCGAGACGGCGGCGAACAAAATCAGCAAGGCCGGGCGCACGGTTGCCACCAGCTGATCGCCGAGACGGACGGCTGTGCCTCGCAAGTCCGATCGTGCCTGGAAAGCGGTCGACGGCAGCGTCTTGACGGAAGCGGCAACCTCCGCGGCGGCGGCGGCGATCGTTACCTGCGGCTTCAATCGTCCGAGCAGCCGAAACCCGCAGCATCGCGGATTGAGCGTACGCACCACACCGGCCGGCATCCAGACATCGGTGCCCGGCGTCGGAAACTGCAGCGCCGAATCGGCGACGCCTGCGATCGTGTAGGCGGTCGACGAGAGGATCAGCCGTCGACCGATGGCGCGCTCCGGACTGCCAAAGATCCGCTCGGATAATCGTTCGCTGATGACGGCGGTCGGCGCGAGATCGTCTGTTGGCGCCAGCGGCCGGCCAGCCGCGATCGGACCCGAAAGCGTCGCGAAGAAACTACCGGAGACGACCGCCGAGTCGACCAGTTCTGTCCCGGCGTCGGTCGAGAGCGCCGTCACGTCGCCGGAATACCAAGCGGACGAATCGAACGATTGCAGCCGCTGCCATGGGTCCATTTCGCCAGGCGAGAAGAACGGTGCAGGAATCGGCCGGTGCGCGCCGGCCACATCCTGCTCTCGCTGGACGAGCACGAGGCGATCGGCGTCACGATACGGAAGCGGGCGCAGGAGGATCCCGTAAACGATGCTGAACATCGCGCTGTTCGCGCCAATGCCGAGCGCCAGCATGAGCGCCGCCACCGCCGTGAACGCCGGCGTCCGGCCGAGTGCGCGGACTGTGTATCGAAGGTCTCTCCACGCGTGATCGAGCCACATTGTTGAGCCTCGGCTACTCTCGTGCCCTTGCCCGCCGGAAGCTCACGCCGCGGGCTTCCGGGCCCAAGCTGATGACGATCATGCCGCCTACCATGACGCTCGCCGCCAGCACGCCCATCGACTGCGTGTAGGTGAAGTGCTCGCCGAGCACCGGCTTCGACGTACGGGATGCTCGACGCGACCAGCACGCCGAGCTGATACGCGAAGCCCGGAAAGAAGCCGCGCAAGTGTCCCGGCGACAGCTCGTTGATGTGCGCCGGGATCACGCCCCACGCGCCCTGCACGAAGAACTGCATCAGGAAGACGCCGATCGCGATCAGCGCCGTGTTTGGCGCCAGCGATCCACAGCGGAACGACCACGAGCGCGCAGAACGCCGGCGATCACCATCGCCGCGCCGGCCGGCGCGATCGGAGTAGTAGCCGAACAGCAAGGCCGCCGAGAATCGCGCCGACGATCGCGAGCATCGTAGATGTCGCGGTGTCGCTCGGCCGTGTAAGCCGCTGCGTCTGCAGGAACGTCGGGTACATGTCCTGCGTGCCGTGCGACATGAAGTTCATCATCGTCATCAGCAGCGACGAGATAGAGGAAGCGCGGCCAGTGCTGAAGAATCGACCGCCGGTACGTGGTCCAGTCGGTGCGGTGCTCGTGCCAGGCCTCCGACTCCTTGACCTTGCGCGGATGAACAGCGACAGCAGCGCCGGCAGCGCCGCCGAGGAAGAACATCACGCGCCAGGCGTAGCTCGGGATGCGCCGCGTGGACCGGCACGTAGACGGCGCGGAAGGCGAGCGCCGCGAGCAGGTTGCCGATCGCGTAGCCTTCCTGCAGCAGGCCGGAGAGCAGGCCGCGCAGCCGCGGCGACGCGCGACTCGAGCGCGAGCGACGCGCCGACGCCCCACTCGCCGCCCATGCCGATGCCGAACAGCAGCCGCAGGACGACGAACGTCGGCGTAGTTCGGCGCGAGGCCGCGACAGCACCGAGACGATCGCGTAGAAGATGACGTTGAGCATCAGCGGCAGCCGCCGGCCGTAGCGGTCGGCCATCAGGCCGAAGATGAACGCGCCGACCGGCCGCATGGCCAGCGTCAGCGTGATCGTCGCGACGATCGTCGGCCGCGATTGCTCGAGCGGCGTGCCCGGGAAGAACGCCTGCGCGACGTCTGTGAGGATGAACGTCAGGACGAAGAAGTCGAACGCGTCGAGCGTCCAGCCGAGAAAACCGGCGAGGACGGCGTTGCGTTGATTCGCACGTTCAGCCTTCGTCGTAGGTACAGAAGAAGTATCAGGATGAATGGTCACGTCGCCGAAAAGCATACACGGAGGGCGCGGCTTCAGCCGAGCCGAGCGGCGAGGCGATGTAGCGCGAGGCTTCAGCCGAGCGTCCGAGGCGATGTAGCGCGAGGCTTTAGCCGAGCGGGGCGGAAGGACTTCGACCAATCGCTCTGCGGTCGATCCTGGTCGACGAAGCGATCGCCAGCGCGACATGGACGGCGCCGGCGACGAAGAAGCCGACGAACCACGCATAGTCGTAGAGCGGCTTCAGCGCCGGGATAACGAGGCCGCCCCACGCGAGCGCACACCCGCGCAATCGTCGCCGCGATTGCCCGAGCGTTCCAGCCGCGATAGATGCCGTCGTGCAGGTACAAATCGGCGAGTCGCAGCTCGCGGCGGCGCACAATCCAGTAGTCGGCGATGAGCACGCCCGCGATCGACCCGAGACCGCCCGAGTAGCCGAGCAGCCACGTGAAAATGTATCCCGACGGATCGGCGAGAAGCCTCCACGGCATGATCGCGATGCCGAGAAGTCCGGTGATGAGGCCGCCGGTCTTGAATCCGATCAGCCGCGGGAAGGCGTTGGCGAAATCGTTCGCGGGCGAGACGACGTTCGCCGCGATGTTCACGGCAAGCGTGGCGACGACGACGGTGAACATCGCGATCGCGACGACGACCGGCGAGCTGAAATGGCCGACCAGCTGCACCGGATCCCAGATCGCCTGGCCATAAATGATGGCCGTCGCGCTCGTGATCATGACGCCCATCGCCGCAAACAGAGACATCGTCGTCGGCAGCGCGACGACCTGGCCGACGATCTGTTCGCGCTGGCTGCGGCCGAACCGCGTGAAGTCCGGCATGTTCAGCGACAGCGTCGCCCAGTAGCCGATCATGGCGGTCAGCGAGGGCACGAACACAGGCATGAACTCGCGGAACGTGTGGAATTTGCCTGGCTGCGCGAGCAGCGGACCGAGGCCGTTCGCCTTCGAGACAGCCCACCAGAGCAGCGCGCCCGTCATGATCAGCACGAACGGCGCGGCCCAGTTCTCAACTGCCCGCAGCAGATCCATCCCTCGATAGATGATGAAGATGTTGAGGCCCCAGAACAGCAGGAACGACAGCCATTCGGTTCCGGTGTGGCCGGCGAAGCCCGCGCCGAGCAGCGCCGGCCCAGCCAGGCACGATCGTCTTGAACATCGTTTGCAGCGCTTCGCCGCCGATCCAGGCCTGGATGCCGAACCAGCCGCAGGCGACGAGCGCGCGCATCAGCGCGGGGACGTTCGAGCCGAGCGTGCCGTACGCGGCGCGCGCGAACACTGGAAACGGGATGCCGTACTTCGTGCCCGGATGAGAGTTGAGCAGGATCGGCGCGAGCACGATCGTGTTGCCCAGCGAGGATCGTGATGAGCGCCTGCGACCAGTTCATGCCCGCCGCCATCAGTCCCGAGGCGAGCATGTACGTCGGAATGCAGTGCGCCATGCTGACCCACAGCGCAGCGTAGTTGTAGGTCGTCCAGGTCCGGCGGGCGAGCGGCACCGGCGCGAGGTCCTCGTTGTACAGCGGGCTGGCTTCGACAAGACGAGTGTCGACGAGTTCGACGCGACCGTCGCCCAGGCGACGCTCTCCGCTGCCCAGGTCGTCGTGACCTCCGTGCGGTGTCATAACGGGTCTTAAGACTCGAAATCGGACTTCGTGAGTGGTGGATTCACTCTCACGTCCTTAAACACCATCTCGTCGACGACACGATCGTTGATAGTCGTCGTGATCTTGTAAGGAATCTTGAATCCCGCCACACTGCGACGATCGTCGAAGATCATGGTCGCGACTGCGCGCTTGGGCGCCATGTAGTCGATTTGCAGTGGCAAATACGTCGACGGGCTCACGGCAAATCGACACCAAAGGTCGGCATCGGCCATCGCGTCGAGCGCGAACGAATCAGCGCTAACCGTGTCAAGGGGCGCTGGCATCGCGGGACCCGCTCGTGGGTTCCTCATCCCCATGGTGCTGTTCGCAGGTTGAAATGTCAGCGGCATCTCAGCCGACACGTAGGTCAACGTGCCGAGCATGAACCATCCGAGTCGGGCACGCTGGTCAGATCGCATCGTCGAAATCTGACTGGCGCCCGGCACTTTTCGACTTCCACCCTGGCGAATTTCGTTCAGCAGCACGTTCCCTGCGAAGCCGACTCTTCGTTCGACGGCGCCAATACGATCGATCCGCAGGTAGTACGCGGGCAAAAGGATCCTTACGTCGATTTCGGCTTCGACAAGCGTGCCGCCAGCTGCCTCCACACGAGACTGTCCGACGAATCGGAGCGTACGCAGCGTGCTGATATTGCCGCCGTCGCGAATGACGGCTTCGCGCGCGTACCCAAACAGACCACGGGAACGCGCCGTGTTGAAATTCGTCGCGTCCTGGGCACTGAGTAAGCCCATGGACAAACACAACGACGTCGCAGCGGCGAAGAGCGCGGATCCGCGCATTTGGTACGGCGGATTATACTGCCCGGGCCATGGCTGACACGACGATTCCCGATAATGCGTTCACGTCATTTGTCGATGCGCTCGATAAAGCCAACGTCGGCGTCGCAACGCACTATCCCGGCGATTCCCCCGACCGCCAGCCCGTACACACCGTCTATGGCGGCGCGCACCTCTTCAAGGCGGACGCCGTACGAAAGCTCGGGGCGATCGCATTGGGCGCGCTTCGGGAGCACGCGCCCGATGCGAAGACGCTCGCCGGCGCCATCGGTCTTCCGCTGCCGCTCGCCGAAACGATCTACCCCCGCATCGTCGCGAAGCTCGAACGCGAGCCGATCGAAGACTTCCGGATCGATTTCGAGGATGGATTCGGCAGCCGCCCGGACGAGGAAGAGGATCGATTCGCGCAAACGGCGGCCGACGAAGTTGCCGCCGCGCTCGCGGCGAACGCGCTGCCCTCCGGCATCGGCATCCGGATCAAACCGCTGAACGAGGAGTGGAAGCGCCGCAGTCTGCGCACCTTCGATCTCTTCCTGACGCGGCTGCTCGACAAGACCGGCAACATTCTGCCGACGAACTTCGTCGTCACGCTGCCGAAGATCACCACGCCTCAACAGGTGGCCGCGCTGTCGTCTGCATGCGACGCGTTCGAGTACTGGCGCGACATCCCGAAGGAAATGCTCAAGTTCGAGTTGATGATCGAGACCACGCAGTCCGTCTTCGCGGAAGATGGTGCGGTGGCTTTGCCGCGGTTCATCGTGGAGGGCCGCGGCCGCATCATCGCCGCGCATTTCGGAACATACGACTACACGGCGGCGTGCAGCATCACGGCCGCCTACCAGCACATGCTGCACCCGGTGTGCGACTTCGCCAAGCACGTGATGCAGGTGGCCCTCGCCGGTACCGGCATTCGCTTATCGGATGGCGCAACGAACATGCTCCCGATCGGTTCTCGCGAGGTCGTCCATCGCGCATGGCGGCTACACGCGGAGCACGTGCGCCATTCGCTCGTGTCGGGTTTCTATCAAGGATGGGACCTTCATCCCGCGCAGCTGCCGACCCGCTACGCGGCGGTGTTTGCGTTTTTCCTCGAGGGCCTGGATGCCGCGTCCGATCGGCTGAAGAACTTCATCGACAAAGCGGCGCAGGCGACGCTCGTCGGCGATGTGTTCGACGACGCAGCAACTGGCCAGGGACTCCTGAACTATTTCCTGCGCGCGATGAATTGCGGGGCGATTACCGAAGCGGAAGCCCTCGAGCGCAGCGGATTGACGGTCGAGGAGCTGCGGATGAAATCGTTCGCGAAGATCCTAGCGCACCGTCGGCGACTCGGCTGACGCGTAGCCTTCGGATTCGTAGCCGCCGCGGTAATCCTTTTCATCAGGTCGCCGGATGCGCGACTGAGCCACGATGCGATCGCGGCGAAGGCCGACGATGTCGCGGACGCTCATCCAGCCACGGTCGGCGTGCGCATCGAGGAAGCGCGCGAGCCCTTGGGTGAGCTCGCGGATCACGTTCGGGCCGACGGCATGGTCGAGCATCGCCGCCGTGCACACTTGAACCGTGCCGCACCCGAGCAGGAAATAGTTCAAGGCGTGTTCAAAGTTTGAAATGCCGCCGATCCCCGAGAACGCCTGCTCCGGGAAGGCCTGCGTGAGCTGCGACATCTTCGCGAGCGACAGCGGCAGGATCGCCGGGCCTCCGAGACCGCCGGTGGAGACGAGGCCATCGACGTTGACCTCGAATTCAAGAGTCTCAGCGTCGATGAGCGGCAACGACGTAAACGTGTTCGACGAGGAGATCGCGTCTGCCCCTCCAAGGAACGCGCCCCGCGCTTCGACGACGATGTCGGTCGTCGACGGTGTGAGCTTCGCCCAAACCGGAATGGTCGCGACTTCTTTCACGACCTTGGTAACGATCGACACCAGCTCTTTGTCCTTCCCGACGTTCGAGCCCATGTCCGGCCGGTCCATGTGCGGGCACGACAGGTTGATTTCGACCGCGTCGCAGCGCTGCTGCTGACACGCGACCGCGAGCTCCTGCCAGTGGCGAAGCTCCGTGTCGTTTCCCGAACCGGCCATGATCGAGGCGACGAGGATGCGGTCGGGAAACGCGTCCTTGATCCGGCCGAGCCGCGGCACCCACCAATCGAGCGTCTTGTCGGAAATGAGCTCCCAGTTCCACGAGGAGTGAAGAGCAGCGCCTGGGCGCTTCTTCATCGACAGGTGCGCCGAATCCGCATCGGCCCGCAGGAACGTTGTCTTCGGGCCGGCCACGTTCACGACCGGATGCAGACCGATTGTTTTGGTCACGACGCCGCCCCACCCAGCCTCGAAGGCGCGCAGGATGTTGGACTCCGATTCGGTCGGCGGCGCCGACGACAAGAGGAACGGATTCGAAAATCGCAGGCCGGTGAACGTCGTCGACAGATTGGGCATAGACCGTCACCGCCTGACCGTCGCCTCGATGAGCCCGAACGGCTGATCGGTGGCGACGAAGATCTCGTTCGGATTATCCAGCCCAAAGGGCTGCAAGTCCACGAGCACATGATGCCGATTCGGCAGCGAAAGCGATATCTCCGTGATGTCGCTGCACGCCGCGAGCGCTGCTTCGCCCATCGCATACAGGGTGTGCTGAACGGACCGGCTGTCGTGCGCGGCAAAGCTCTCGACGAGTGCGGTACGAATGCGCTCCCTCGCTCCGAAGTCGGCGGTGTCGCTCCGGTAGGCCCAGACCGCCGTGACGGCGGTCGCCAGAATGCGGTCGGTCGTTTCTGGCAGCGTGGTATACGCGTCGCGTGGGAAGCCGGCGAAAGCAGAATCGCTCGTCTTGAGCACGACGAGGTTCGTGAGTCCCGACGACACCCGCGTGCCTGCCGCATCGTGCCTCACCTTCGTCGTCCATTGCTCGCCGCCACGCTGGACGAACGCATGAGGATGTGTATGGCCGTGAGCCGCCAGCCGGTCCCACCGGTGCTCAATTGCCGCGACCGCCGCGCCTGCGACGGCCGGCTGCTCGACGAAATGGCTGGCGAGCTTCAGCGCGAACGTTTCAACATGCGCGATCTCATTCATGCGAGCAAAGGCGTAGACCGTGTTCTTCATCGTGTCGGTCGCGAGACACGCAGCATTGTCTCCGTCGACATAGACGGCCCCGAATGCCCCCTCGAGCATGACGTCGATCGTGAGATCGAGAAGCTCGTGCGGAGCGTCGACCGAACCGGTTGGCCCTCGCCGCACCTTGACGAGGCGGATTCTCGACTTGCCGTACCGGTTCGCGCCAAGCACCGGCATTTGCGCTATGTCCCCTGGTACGTCGAGTACCCGTACGGACTGAGGAGCAGCGGAACGTGATAGTGAGCCGCGGCATCGCGGACGCTGAAAGTGACCGTCACTTCCGGAAAAAACGGCGTCGCCATGCCTCGCTCGCGCTGATAGTCGCCGGTGTCGAACGTCATTCGATAGGTGCCCGGCACGAGGGGCGTGTCCGCGCTGAGCGCCGTGAGCCGGCCATCCTCGCCCGTCGTACCGCGGCCGATCGGACTCCATTCGCTCGCCTGTCGCAGTTCGAGAATCACCGTGACGCCGACGGCGGGGCCGCCGCGTGAAGTGTCGAGGACGTGCGTTGTGATCATGCTGATGCCAGTAGTTTCGAGACCCTGAGGCGCGTGATGTTCCGCTGCTCTTCCGCCGCGACCCGTAGCTCGCGATCCGGATCGTGCCGCAGCCGCTCTTCGGCCAACGCAAGCATCGCGGCGGCGGTCTTGCCCGCAGCGCAAACGATGAAAATGTATCCGAAACGCGCTTGATATGCGCGATTCGCCTCGGCGAGCCGCTCACGGACATCCTGCGAGGCATTGCTGGCGCCGGCCTGCTCGCCTGCCGCCCACACATCCCCGGTCCGTTCGCCGATTTTCGGATGGGCCGCGAACGCCTCACGCCAGTCGACCGGCGCGAGCGCGTTCCATATCCGATCCGCGGTATCGAGCATTGCTGCCAACCCGTCGAATGGACGCGCGGCCGCCATCGCGCGCGCCCATTGCCGCGAGCCGCAGCACCGCAGGAAGAGCGCCTCGGCCTCCGGCGACCCGTTCAGCTCGTCGACCGTCATTCCGGCGTGCCGAACAACCGCAATCTCCCGACGCCGCCATCCGGAAAGATGTTGAATCGCACGTGCGTCGCGCTTCCGACGTCTCGCAGCCGGTCGAATATCTGGCGCGCGTGGGGTTGCAGGGTCGTCCTCGCGAGGAGCTCGTGCCATCTTCCGTTTCCCTCGATGGACGAGTCGACGACGAGCGTATCGTCGTCGGTCGCCGCGACGCACGCGTCCAGGCTGCACTCGCCCGGTGCGTTCCCCTTGTAATGGCGCGTATCAATCTCCGCCCGGCGGACGATGCCGCGCGCCGCCAGCCGCACGATCGTCCAGTCGTGTCCCGGCCCGCGCCGTCGTTTCGTCTCCCACCCGTCTCCCATGTTGATCGCATCGCCGGGCATGATGAGATTGTGCCGCGGACCGTAGAACATGTCGCTGCACCCCACGACGACGCCGCCGTGTTCGGCCGCCGCGAGATCGACCTCGCCGCGCTGCCGCAGCCGGTTCCAATCGGCGACGACGTCGCCGTACACGCGAAACCGCGCCACTCCGCCATCTGGATAGATGCAAAGCCGCAAGTGCGTGGCGGGCGCGCCAGGTGCAATGTCGATCGGGTTGTGCGAATCGCCTTTGAGCGGCGTCTTTCCGAGCAGCTCTCGCCACGCCGCAGCGTCGAGCTCGCGGATGGTCGCAAGCGCCGGAAGATCGCACATGTCGATCGCGCACGCTTCGGGATAATTCCCTGTGAAGAACGTTGTCTCCACGTCGACGCCGCGCACGATGCCGCGCGCGCCGAGGCGGACGATGCACCAGTCGTGCGCGTCTGGACCGACCGTGGCGATGTCGCGCCGGCGCCGCGTCTCCCAGCCGTCCATCCATTTGCCGCGGTCGGTGTACTCGCCTTCGTGCCACGCCGGAGGATCGCGTTTGATCAGGTTCTCTTTTGCGGCGAAGAATTCGTCGTTGGCGTCGATGACCGCGCCGCCGAACCGTTCGGCGGCGAGATCGACCAGATCTGCATACGGTGGTGTCATAGGAGTTGTCCGCCTGGCTCGCCCGTGATGCGCGCCGTCATCCCACACGCGGCGGCCGCGCACAAACGTCGCGCGAACCGACGCCGCGAAGGCGGCGTCCGGCGTAAGGCGTCAGCTTGTGGCGCTGCTGCAGGCGTCGTGGATCGACAACGAGCTCAGCGTCAGGATCCCACGCGCAGAGGTCGGCGTCGGCGCCGACGGCGATGCGCCCTTTCGTCGCGGCCAATCCGGCGAGCCGCGCGGGCTGCTCCGACATCCAGCGGCTGACGCGTCGGATCGCGACGTCGTCAGACTCGGCATTTTCCATCGCACGCCGCCTCGACAGGGCTGTCCACACAGCAGCGAGTGACAACTCGAGCGAGGCAATTCCGCCCCACGCGGAGGCAAAATCGCCCGGCGTCTTGAGAGCAGGCGGTGCGGGCGAATGATCCGTGACGATAAGATCGAGCGCACCCGTCTCCAACCCGCGCCACAGAGCGTCGCGGTGGCACGGCTCGCGAATCGGCGGCGCGCACTTGAACTCGGTGGCACCTTCGGAGATTTCGTCCGACGCGAACGTCAAATAATGCGGACAGGTTTCCGCTGTGATCCGAGTGCCGGCCGCCTTCGCCCGCGTGATCGCATCGACGGTCTCCGCACACGAGACGTGCACGATGTGGACGTGCGCGTCGTTCTCGGCTGCTAACCGGATCATCAGCCTGACCGCTTCAACCTCCGCGCGTGGAGGACGAGACGCTAGAGTAGGCCTGGTAGGGCGGGTGGACCTGGCCGGGCAGGTTGGTTATGTAACCGGGTAACTCGGCGTGGACGAGCAGCGGCACGCCTCGGCGCGCAATCGTTGGGAGGACGCGGCGCAGCGTCTCCTCGTCGACGAACGGAAATTCGTCGACGCCCGAGGGCACGAGGAAGCATTTGAATCCGCGGACGCCGCTATCGACGAGCGCGTCGATGCTGCCGCCGCTGGCCGGCACGACGCCGCCCCAGAACGCGACGTCGACACGGCATTGTCCCGCTGCCGCCGCCCGCTTCGCGTCCAGCGCCTCTGCGGTCGTGGTCGCCGGAATCGAGTTCAGCGGCATGTCGACAATGGTCGTGACGCCGCCTGCCGCCGCCGCTCGCGTCGCCGTATCGAACCCTTCCCACTCCGTGCGCCCCGGTTCGTTGACGTGGACGTGGGTGTCGACGATGCCAGGCGAGACGACGAGCGCGCCGGCGTCGTACACCTCGTCCTCGCCACACGGCTCGTCGTGCTCGCCGATGCGAACGATGCGACCCTGATCGATGTGAATGGCTGCTGGACGGACACCCTCGGGCAGCACGACGCGGCGGCCGCGGATGATCACAAACGCACTGTGCGCGCCTTGTTCACGTGCGACCCGCGCGCTTGAGAAACGCGCCGCTGCCCGGCCGGCCGGCGAATATACCGTTCTCGATGACCACGCGGCCTCGCGACAGAACCGTGTCCGTTGCGCCGGTCACTTCGCGGCCTTCGTACGGGTTGTAGTCGACCTTCATGTGCAGCGTCTTCGCGGCGAGCGTGATCTTGCGATTCGGATCGAACACGACAATGTCGGCGTCCGATCCCGGCGCGATCGTGCCCTTCTTCGGAAACAGCCCGAAGATCTTCGCAGGCGACGTCGACGTGAGCTCGACGAACCGGTTCAGCGAGATGCGGCCGGGACGCACGCCGCCGTCGTACACGAGGCTCATGCGCGTCTCGATCCCCGGCGCGCCGTTCGGGATTTTCGAGAAATCGTTGCGGCCGAGCTCCTTCTGCTCTTTCATGCAGAACGGGCAATGGTCGGTCGAGATGCATTGCAGGTCGTTGTACTTCAGCCCGCGCCACAACTGGTCCTGCTTCGCCTTGTCGCGCAGCGGCGGGCTCATCACGTACTTCGCGCCGCCGAAATCCGGCTTCCTCGTAGTTGTCATACGAGAGAAACAGATACTGCGGGCACGTCTCCGCATACGCCGGCAGGCCACGGTCGCGAGCTTCCGTCACCATCTCGAGCGCTTCGGCCGACGAGAGGTGAACGATGTAAATCGGGAACGTCGGCGATTTCCGACAAAGCGATTGCCCGATGCGTCGCTTCCGCCTCGGCGCGCGGCGGCCGGGTGAGCGCGTGGTACTTCGGCGCCGTCTTGCCTGCCGCAAGCGCACGCTGGACGAGCACGTCGATCGACGTCACCGTTTTCCGCGTGCATGCAGATGGTGCCGCCGTTGCTGCCCGTGCGCAGCAGCGCCTTGAAAATGCTCGCATCGTCGAGCATGAACACGCCGCGATACGCCATGAACAGCTTGAATGACGTCACCCCCTGGCGGACGAGGGCGTCCATCTCCTGCTCGGTCTGGTCGTTGAGGTCGGTCATGATCATGTGGAAGCCATAATCGATGACCGCGCGGCCTTCGGCCTTCTTCATCCACGTTTCCCACGCGTGATGAAGGGTCTGTCCGCGGTATTGAATCGCGAAGTCGACGATCGATGTCGTCCCGCCGAACGCCGCCGCAATCGTGCCCGGATTCGAAGTCGTCGGCGGAGGTCGAGCCCCCGAACGGCATGTCGAGGTGCGTATGCACGTCGATGCCGCCCGGGAGCACGTACTTGCCTGTCGCGTCGATCGTCGTGTCGGCGTGAATGTCGGCGAGCGTCGTTCCAATCAGCGCGATCTTCTCGTTCTCGACGAGCACGTCGCCAAGATACTGGTCGACTGCGGTGATGATCGTTCCACCGCGGATGAGTGTTCGTGGCATTAAGCTAACTTTTGTTTACTGGCGGCATGGCCGCAGGCGCTTTTTCTACCGACCCGGCCGTCCTGCCCGTCCTGCCCTTCCCGACCCACCTGCCCTCGTTAGAACCACCGCGTGATCGTGACTTTCTTGTCCGTGTAGAACTCGAACGCGTCACGGCCGTGCACCTTCAGGTCGCCGAAGAAGCTGTCCTTCGCGCCGCCGAAGGGGAAGTACGCCATCGGCGAGGCGACGCCGATGTTGACGCCGACCATCGAGGCCGTCGCGTGCTTCGCGAATTCGCGCGCTGCCTTGCCGCTCGACGTGAAAATCGACGTCGCGTTCGCGTTCGGATGCGATTGCATCAACGCGATCGCCTCGGCGAGCGTTTTCACAGGGCTGATGGCGGCAACCGGCCCGAAGATCTCTTCACGTCCGATCGCCATGTTCGGCGAGACATCGTCGAACACCGTCGGACCGACGAAGTAACCGTGCGGCCGATCCGGCACGCGCGTCTGTCGGCCGTCGACGAGCAGCTTCGCGCCTTCTGCGACGCCCTTTTCCGACGTATCCGACCACACGGTCGCGATGGGTTGCGCTGATGACCGGCCCCATCGTGACGCCCGGCTGCAGGCCGTCGCCCACTTTCAGCGCCTTGGCCTGCGCCACCATACGGTCGCGCGTTTCCTTGTGCACGTCGCCGACCGGCACCAGCATGCTGCCGGCGAGGCACCGCTCTCCGGCGCAACCGTAGAACGATTCGCTGATCGCCTCGATCGACCGTTCGAGGTCCGCGTCGGGCATCACGACGACGAAATTCTTCGCGCCGCCGAGCGCCTGCACCCGCTTGCCGGCATGCGAGGCGCGCTGATAGACGTGGCGCGCGATCGGCGTCGAGCCCACGAACGAAACGGCCCGGATGCCGGGATGGTCGCAGATCGCGTTCACGACTTCGCTGCCGCCGTTGACGATGTTCACGACGCCTGGCGGCAGATCGCAGCGCTGCAGCAGATCGATCATCATCCGCTGCGAGAGCGGCACCTGTTCCGACGGCTTCAGCACGAACGTGTTGCCGGTGACGATCGCGAACGGCAGGAACCACATCGGCACCATCGCCGGGAAGTTGAACGGCGCGATGGCGGCGCAGACGCCGAGCGGCTGCCGCATCGACGTGGCAGTCGATATCGCGCGAGATGTCTTCGAGCGCGAACCCCTGCATCAGCGACGGTGCGCCGCACGCCACTTCCACGCACTCGATGCCGCGGCGCACGCTCCCGCGCGCTTCGTTCAGCGTCTTGCCGTGCTCCGTCGTGACCGTTCGCGCGACCTCGTCGAAGTGCTGCTCGAGCAGCGCTTTGAACTTGTAGAGCACCTGCGCGCGCGCGTTGACGGGCGTCTCGCGCCACGCGGGGAACGCGCGCGCGTCGCCGCTTTCACCGCCGCGTCGACGTCGGCGGCCGTGGACAGCGGCGTCCGGCCGATGACATCCCCAACTGCCGGATTGTGAACGTCGAAGAAATCAGTGGCGCGGGATTTCACCCACTGGCCGCCGATGAAGTTGTCGAGCGTTCGAACGTCGAGACGTTCGGCCACGTCGGGCATAGCGGGACTCCTTCGGCAAAAACACAATTATATGAAGTTCAGGACGAGGGCTCGTCGGAGGCCCCAGCAGGAACGGCTTCGCCTCGCGCGTCCAGCCTTCCTCCCATGTCGGCCGTGCGGATTTGCGCGCGCCGGAGCGCAGGCGGTCGAGCGCCTTTCTGTTCCGCGGGGAAGCCTTCGAACAGGTCGAACAGCACGTCGGCGAGTTGACTGCCGTTCGAGAACAGCAGGCCGTTATCGCCGTGGCGCACGCGCTCGGCGAGGCAGGCGCCGTAATCGAGCGCGCACACGGGGACGCCTGCGCCGAAGAGGTCCGCAACCTTCATCGGAATATCGAGCCCGCTCGACGAGCGATGCAGGCAGAGGCCGAGGTCCGCGCTGCCCACCACGCGCGGATAGTCTTCGGGTTCGAGATAGCGCGTGCGCAGTTGAACGCGCCGCGCCTGGAGACCGGCGAATCGGCGCTCGAACTCAGCGCGCCGCGCGCCGTCGCCCGTGACGAGGATCACGAGATCGGGAAACCGCCGGCCGGAGCCGGCAGCCTCCCAGCCGCGAATGCGCTCCTCGAGTCGCGGCACTGTTTCGATGATCACGTCGAAGTCTTCGTCTTCGGTCCAGCTCGTCGGGCACACGATGAAGCCGACCGTGGCGGCGTGAACGTTCAGGCGTCCGAAAAATGCCTGACGGAACCGTTCGCGCTCGCCGCGTTCCATCGGCGACGAAAACCGACGCAGGACGATCGTAAAGCACGTGCGCGTTCTGCACGCCGAACCGGCTCTCGAGAAATGCCGCCAGGCCGCGCGACACGCAGAGATTCGCGTCGACGCGACGCGCATCGCGCCGTTCGTACCAACGCGCCAGCCGCACGACCGGATGCCATTGCCCCATCCGCAGCCGCAGCAGGCTGTAGCCGAGGTTGTGCCAATCGATCACGAAGCGCACGCCACGATGCCGCAGCAGCAGCCACGCGATGAGCATCGTCGGAAACGCGGGCGGATTCTGGACGAGGACGAGCTCGGGCCGCTTCAGCTTTCGCAGCGTGCGCCAGAGCCGGAAGCTGACGCGCGCGGCGTCGAAGAGGCCGGCGACTGCGTAGCTCGAACCGCGGAGATTGCTGCGCATCGGCAGTCGCGCCGGGTTGATGCGGTGAATCGTGATCCGCGGGTCGGCCGTGATCGCCTTCGACAGCGGCATCCCCTCGAAACCGACGAGGTCGACGTCGACGCCATTCGCCGCGAGCGCTTGCGCGTGATAGCGCATGCGGGCGCTTCGGCCCAGATCTCCGAGAACGACGACGGCAGCTCTCATTCGGGAATGGCGGCGAGGGGACGCGCAGCTATTTTAGCCGCGATGGGTGTCGTTCCAGAAACGGACGAGCAGATTGGCCGCGACGCGCCGCCGGTAGTCAGCCGTGGACCGGATGTCGTCGATCGGCGCGATCTCTGCCTCGAGCGCTCGCTGCGCGTCTTCAATGGACGCCCCGCCCGCTAGCAATTGTTCCGTCTTCCGCACGCGAAGGACCGTAGGCGCGACGCTGCCGAAGGCGATGCGCGGCGGATCGTTTGCGGCAGGGCCGACGCCAGCCATCACGATCTTCGAGATCGCCTGCGCCGCGCGTGTTCCGACCTTGCGAAACCACTGCTCGGCCGCGAATTCGTGGCAACTCGAAACCGACGATCAGCTCGTCGGTGCGCGTCACCGTGCGGCGATAACCGGTGTAGAAGGCGTTGAACGGAACGCGGCGCGCTCCGCCGGCGCTCTGAAGCACGACGAGGGCGTCGGCGGCGGCCAATACCGGCAACGTATCGCCCGCGGGCGATCCGTTGGCAACGTTGCCGCCAAGCGTCCCGCGGTTTTGAATCTGCACGCCGCCGATTTCACGGCACGCCGCCGCGAGCATCGGCAGTCGCTTGCGGACGAGCGGCGAGCGAATGATCGCCGTGTGCGTCGCGAGCGCGCCGATTGAAAGCGTGTCGCCTTGAATGGCGATGGACCGGAGCGCGTCGAGGCGCCAGAGGTTCAGGAAGCGCGTCTCCTTCAACGTGCCGAAGTTCAGCGACACATAAAGATCCGTGCAGCCCGCCATCGGGACGAGCGGCCCCTCGTCGCGCAGCATGACGAGAGCGTCTTTGAGCGACTTGGGCTCGAGCAGCGACCGATTATTGATTTGCGCTGGCATGGATTAAGAAAACAAACCAACCGCAGAGCGCGCGGACCTCGCAGAATCACTGTTCCGGAAAATCGTTCACAAGGCAACGGTTTCTGTCGCTCTACAACCAACCCTTCTCCGCCAGCTCAAACGTTAAACATGCCTCGTAAGCTGACTCGAGTAACCCTGGGCCCAATATCCGATGCACGGCAATGGCCGCGCCGATGGTTCTCTCCGTGAGTGCGTTGAGGCGATCCTGCATGTTCAACGCATCTGCAATTGTCGAGCGCGTTCACGAAAGTCGATTGTTGCGAATGTTTCTTCATTTCGGGCGTTTGCTTCGGGGGTCCGTACGAAGTTCTTGCGATCGCAACACTTGAAGCCTCGGCGTTTCTTGCCTTCCGATTAGACGTTTGTTTTTGACTCTGCGGGCTTTGCGGCTTCTGCGGTTCTTCCCTTTTGCGTTTGTAATCGATCTATAGATCGCGGAATACCCCGTGCAGCGGCAAAGGTTGCCGGCGAGGCCGACGCGGATGTCGTCGAGCGACGGCTTTGGGCCGAGCGCGACAGCCGCCATGATCATGCCCGGCGTGCAGATGCCGCACTGCGCGCCGCCGTGCTCGATGAAGGCGCGCTGGAGCGGATGCCGACCGCCGAGCGATTCGATCGTCAGCACGGTCGCGCCGTTCACCTGCGCCGCGGGTACCAGGCACGCGTTCACCGGCAAGCCATCCACCAGCACGGTGCATGCGCCGCATTCGCCTTCGCCACATCCTTCTTTCGTGCCCGTCAGGTTGCAGTCTTCGCGCAGCACGTCGAGCAGACGTTTCATCGGGTGCGCGTCGATGCGCGTGCGCCGACCGTTGACGGTGAAGATGAGCACTATTATTTACTTCGCGCGGGGCCCCACCCCCGCGCGCCTCACGGCTCTTCGCGGTGCCTCGACCTCGAGCGTAGACTCTCGGTCTCGGCGTGTCGCCAAGCCCCATCGACCGCCCCGGTCGCGTCGCCGTGCCTCGACCTCGAGCATCGACGGTCGGCCACGGCTTGCGCTCATGATTTTCTCTGGCGTGGCGGGAATCTCGCGCAGATCGTAACCGGCGTGACGGAGCGCGTTAATCACGGCGGGAGCCGGACCGTCGATCGGCATCTCGCCCACGCCTTTCGCGCCGAACGGACCGTGCTTATACGGATTCTCCATCGTGACGACGTCGAGCGCCGGCGTATCCAACGTTGTCGGGATGAGATAATTCGTGAGCTGCGCGTTGGCCATGCGGCCGTCGCGCATCACCACCTCTTCGAGAAGCGCGTAGCCGAGGCCCTGCGCGCTGCCTCCTTCAATTTGCCCGGTCGCGAGCATCGGGTGAATCGCTTTGCCGATCTCGTGAACCGTCGTGAACGCCAGTGGTGTCGCCTGCCACGTGTCGGGATCGACCTCGATTTCGACGACGTCGCAGGCCCACCCGTAGCTGCCGTACGCGTCGCCGCGGTATGCCACGTCGTCCCAGGCGACGTCGGGCGGCTGCTCGTATTGCTTCGTGACGACAAAGGGTCCGTGTTTCTTGAAGTACTGGCGCGGCGTCAGACCGCCGAGCCGCGCGCGCATCTCCTCGGCGCAGCGCTGCAGCAGCCGTCCGACAACCATGCAGGTCCGAGACGCGACGGTCGGGCCGCTGTCCGGCACTTCGCCTGTGTCGGCTGCGTTCACCTCGACGGCGTCGTACGGAATCCCGAGCGTGTCCGCAACGATCTGGGCGTGCATGGTGCGCGTCCCCTGCCCGATCTCAGTGCTCGCAACGAGAATCCGCGCGCCCGTCTCAGTCAGCGCGAGCGACGCCTTGGACGCGAGTTTCACCTCGCCGGCGCCGGTAAAGCCGGATCCATGAAAGAAGAGCGACAACCCGATGCCCCGGTTCGTTCCGGTGTACTCACGGCGCTTCTTCTTGAAATCCGACCGCTTGACCGCGGCCCGCAGCACTTGGAGAGCGCTGCAGTCGCGTCCGAGCTTCTGGCCGGTGGCCGTCGAGTCGCCAGGTTCGAGCGCGTTCAGTTCGCGAATGCGCACGGGATCGAGGCCGAGCGTTTCCGCAATGCGATCCATGTGCACTTCGATCGCAAACTGCGTCTGCGGCGCGCCGAAGCCTCGGAACGCGCCGTTCGGCGGCGTATTCGTCATCATGGCGCGGCCGCGGATGCGGACGTGATCGCACCGTATGGACCCGCGGCGTGAATCACGCCGCGCGAAAGCACAACGCCGCTGAGAGTCGCGTATGCGCCGCCGTCGAAGAGCGCCTCGATCTCCATCGCCGCGAGCCGGCCATCGCGCGTCACGCCGGTCTTGTGCCGGATGATCGCCGGATGCCGCTTCGTCGTGGCCACCATGTCCTCGACGCGGTCGTACACGAGCTTCACGGGCCGGCCCGACTTGATCGCCAGGAGCGCCGCGTGCCCCGCAATCATCGACGGATATTCCTCTTTACCGCCGAAGCCACCGCCGGTCTCAGTCTGCACGACGCGAACTTGTTCGGCCGGCAGCCCGAGCAGCACCATCAACGCGCGGTGCACGTAGTACGGGCACTGAAGCGACCCGTACACGGTGACGCCGCCATGCTCGGCGATCGCGATGACGCCGTTTGGCTCGATGTAGAGCTGCTCCTGATGCCCGGTGCGGTATTCGCCTTCGACGATGGTGTCGGCCGCCGCAAAACCCGCAGCGAGCGAGCCCTTCTCGATCGCGATCGTCTTGAACGCAACGGTGGCGCGCTCGGGATCGTAGTTCGGCGGCAGTCGGTCGATAGTCGATCCGTACATCGGCAGCCCCGAGCGGCATCCCGATCCGCGTGCGCGAGCAGGACAATTGGTTCGGCGACGTGACGAATCTCGCGCTCGGCAAGACACGGCTGGTCGTCGTCAATCAGCGCGACGACGTTTCTGCCTGGAATGTCGGAATGGTCGACGATCGTGAAACCGGCAGTGTCGAACGCAAAGCGGAGGTTTGCAATCGTTCCAGCCGGGATCGTCGACCGGATCGTGCGCGCGTAGAGGAGGTTTGGAAACGTGAGGTCGTCGATGTAACGCGCTCGCCCGGACACCTTCTCGGCGCCATCTTTGCGAAGCACGTTCGTTCCCACCGCCGGGCGCGCTGGCACGCCGGCGATTATAAGCGGACTAGAACTCTAACCGCGGAGATCGCAAAGACCGCAGAGTTTCAATTCAGGCGATCTTTTTCCGCAGGCGGCGCTCGATCATCTTCACCACCGCCGCCTCTTCATCGTTCAGCGAGGTGCGCGCGCGGGCTTTCATCGTGGTGATCGTCGCGCCATCCATGTACGCGTCGAGGATCGCAGGATGGATGTAGCACTTCCGGCAGACCGCTTTCGTGTTGCCGAGCCGTTTCGCGACCGATTCGATCGCCCGCACGATGTTGCGCTTCGCCTCGGTGTTCGACGCGAACCCGGCGACCTCGGCGAGCGCCTTCGCCGCGAGCACGGTGCCGGCCCACGTGCGGAAGTCCTTCGCCGTGAAATCCTCGCCGGTGATCTCGCGCAGGTACTCGTTCACGTCGGCCGAGTCGATCACCTGACGCGTGCCGTCGTCGTCGACGTACTGGAACAGCTCGTAGCCCGGCAGATCGCGGCAGGCCTTGACGATGCGCGCGAGGCGCCGGTCGCGGAGATCGACGGCGTGCTGGATGCCGCTCTTGCCGCGAAATTCGAAGCGCACGGTCTGGCCCTGAATCTTCGCGTGCTGATCGCGCATCGTCGTCAGGCCGAACGAGCCGTTCTCGCGCGCGTACTCGTCGTTGCCGACGCGGATCAGCGTCTTCTCGAGCAGCTGCACGACCGCCGCGAGCACCTTCTCGCGCGGCAGCCCGCTCTTGCGCAGATCGTCGTTCGTGCGCCGCGCGGATGCCGCGGCAGCGCTTCGCGAACGCGATCAGGCGGCCGTACTTCACTTCGTCGCGCACCTCGCGCCAGCGCGGGTGGTAGCGGTACTGCTTGCGGCCGCGCGCGTCGCGGCCGGTCGCCTGGAGATGGCCGCGCGGACTCGGGCAGATCCAGACGTCGGTCCACGCGGGCGGAATCGCGAGCGAGCGGATTCGCTGCAGCTCGGCGCGATCGGACACGGTGCGGCCTGATGGATCGACGTACCGAACGCGATTCGACGATCCGACGCGCCTCAGGCCGGGCATCGTTTCGTCGTTCACGTAGCGCAGGCCGGCAATTTTGGCCGAGGCCGCCGGGTCGAGCTGTTGCGCCCGGTTGCCCGCACGGGTACGGATTCGCAGCGAGCGACGCCTCCCGGCGCGCTGCTCGCGCTGCAGGCGGCGCCACGTTCGCGGCAGCTTCGAATGGCTCAGCATCCCGGGCCTGTTTGAGCAAGAATGTCGCCATGAGACTAGGTCGGTTTGCCGCGGCCGTTTTCACACTGATTTTCACAGTCTCGCTCACGTCGCAGGACGCCGGCCCCTTCGACGTGCTGATCAAGAACGGTCGAGTGATCGACGGAAGCGGAAATCCCTGGCGGCGGGCCGATATCGCCGTTCGCGGCGGCCGCATTGCCGCGCTCGGACGCCTGGACGGTGCGACGGCGGCAAAAGTCATCGACGCGGGCGGGCTCACGGTGACGCCTGGCTTCATCGACGTGCATTCGCATGCGTCCACCGGCCTCGCCGGCGCGCTCAAAGAAGGCCGTCAACTTCTCGCTCAGGGATTGACGACCGTGACGCTCAACCCGGACGGCGGCGGGCCGGTGGACATCAAGGCTCAGCGCGCTGCGTACGAGCGCGTCGGCACCGGCGTCAACGTCGCGCTCTACGTGCCGCACGGCTCGATTCGCCGCGAGGTGCTCGGCATGGCCGATCGCGCGCCGATCTGCGGCCGAGCTCGAGCGCATGATCGCGCTCGTCCGCGACGGCATGGCGGCCGGGGCAATCGGCTTGTCGTCAGGCATCTACTACGCACCGGGCAGCTACGCGAAAACCGACGAGGTGATCGCGATGGCGCACGCCGCGGGCGAGGCCGGCGGCGTTTACGAGAGCCACATTCGCGACGAAGCCGACTACAACATCGGCGTCGTCGCCGCCGTCGACGAGGTGATCCGGGTCGCCGAGGAAGGACACATTCCCGGCATCGTCGCGCATATGAAAGCGCTCGGGCCTTCGAGCTGGGGTCTGTCGACGACGCTCATCGAGCATATCCAGAAGGCGCGCGACCGCGGCGATCGAGGTGTGGGCGGATCAATATCCGTACGATGCGAGCGGAACCGGCATCGTCGGCGCGCTGATTCCGCGATGGGCGGAAGTCGGCGGACGGCCGGAGCTGCTCAAGCGGATCGACGGGCGCGACCGCGAGCGGCTGCTGGCCGATATCCGCCGCAACTTCGAACGGCGCGGCGGACCCGAGAAGCTGGTGATCTCGTTCTATACGCCGGATCGATCGCTCGAAGGGCAAGACGCTGGCGGAAGTCGCCAAGATGATGAAGCGCACGCCCGACGAAGCGGTGCTCGATCTTCTCGTGAAAGGAGACGCGAGCCTGGTGTCCTTCAACATGTCGGACGAGGACATCGACCGGATCATGCGGCAGCCGTTCACGATGACGTGCACCGACGGCGACCTCGTGCCGTTCGGGAATGGCAAGCCGCACCCGCGCGGCAACGGCGCGTTCGCGCGCAAGCTCCACGTCTACGTCGAGGAACGGAAGGTGATCGATCTGCCGTTTGCGATTCGATCGATGACCAGCCTTCCAGCCGCCGTCTTCGGAATGAAGGATCGCGGCGCGCTGCGGCCGGGCGCGTGGGCCGATATTCTCGTGTTCGATCCGTCCCGTGTGCGCGACGCCGCAACGTATCAGGAGCCGCACCAGCTTGCCGAAGGCATGCAGTTCGTTTTGGTCAACGGCGTCGTCGAAAAGGATGGCGACGCGTGGACCGGCAAGCTCGGTGGCAAAGTCGTGACGCCGGAGCGGCGGTGACGCGAGAACGGAGAACGAGAACTGAGAACTGAGAACTTATTGATGCGGCCGGCACGAGCGCCGATCGATAATCAGCGCTGCTGCAGCTGCAGTCGCCTGTCGCCGTAGCCGATCGGCGCAAGTCGGCGTCTAACAGTTTGCGCGTTGATGGAGGTGGGCATGATGCCGGCGCTTTTCATTCTCATCGCAGCCTTGCTGGCTCAGTCGGCTCCAACCGCGACGGGAACCATCAGAGGGCACGTCCTGGAGGATGGCAGCAACAAGCCGGTCGTCGGCGCGCGCGTCCTCCTGTTTTCACAAGGTCGCCCGCCCATCGGCGGGCCTCCCCCGCAGTCGACGACGGACGCGGACGGCGCGTTCGCCTTCGCTTCTCTCGTGCCGGGAGATTACCGGCTCGACGTGCAGAAGAACGGCTACGTGCCATGGGGCATTCCGCAGCCCGGTATGCGGTCGGCAGTGCCGCCACTCTTTCACGTCGAAGCCGGTCAGCCGACGATTGCCGATCTGCACCTGCAGAAAGGCGGTGTGGTCGCCGGGCGAGTGCTCGATGTGAACGGCGAGCCGATGGCCGATGCACGGGTGATGGCGTTGAGGCGGATTGACTCGAATCCGGCAGCGCGCGGCGGAGTGGCGCCGCGCCTCGTGCCCGCGCCAGGACAGGGACAGCAGACGAACGATATCGGCGAGTTCCGCGTCTCGGGCCTTGCGCCCGGCCAGTACTTCATCGCCGCGAGCCCGCGACTGTCGCCGTTCGGCGACGCTGCGGCTCCGCCGCCGACGGGTGCCGGCGCGCGGACGGCGATTGCGACGACCTATTACCCGGGTACGATCGACCCGGAAGGTGCGCAGCCAATCACCGTGGCAGCTGGTGAGACCGTTAACGGGATTCAATTCACGATGCAGTCATCGATCGCCTTCCGCGTGTCCGGCATCGTCGTCGACGACGGCGGACAGCCGATCGCCAACGCGATGGTCATGCTGATGGGCGATCCGCGCAGCGGGCCGATGTTCGGACCGGTCGGCAGCGCACGATCGGATTCAGGCGGGCGCTTTGCGATCGCGAATGTCGTGCCTGGCAGCTACCGGATCAACGCGTCGGTCCCGATGACGACGAGCAGCGCCGGCGGTGGGTTTACGTCGTTCTCGAGCAGCGGCCAGATTTCTCCGCCGGCCGAAGTGGTGGTCTCCGACGCAAACGTCAGCGGCCTGCGCGTCGTGACACGGCGGCCTCAATAGATGTAGGGGTTTCGCTCGGCTGAAGCCTCGCGCTACAGCGAGCTTCGCACTACCGCGAACTCTCGCTGTCGGGCCACAGTTTCTCCCCTGTGATCAGCCGCACGCGTCGCTGAAACGTCAGGTACGCCCATGCCCACTCGGTCAGGACGACAAAGCGATTGCGGAATCCAATCAGCCAGAAGATGTGCAGGAAGATCCAGAAGATCCAGCCAATGATTCCGTACAGCTTGAACGTCGGCAGGTCGATGACGGCCGAGCCGCGGCCGATCGTGGCGGCATTCCCGTAGTTCTTGTAGCGGAACGGTTCGAGCGTCTCGCCGCGCGCCGCGTGCAGCACGTTCTTCGCGGCGTGCGCGCCTTCCTGCATCGCGACCTGCGCCACGCCCGGCAGCGGACGACCGTCCTGTTCGAGCGCGCAGATGTCGCCGACTACGAAAATCTCGTGATGGCCGGGCACCGTCAACTGCGGCTCGGCGAAGACGCGGCCAGCCCGATCGAGCGGCACACCGAGAGAAGTCGCGATCGGCGATGCGGCGACACCAGCGGCCCACAACACGGTTTGCGCTGAAATCCGCTGTGCCGGCGCGTCCTTCGGCGCGTCGGCCGGCCTCCACGTCACGCCATCCTCGTCGATGCCGACCACTATCGATGATGTGCGCACGTCGACGCCAAGCCGGGTGAGCGAGCTCCGCGCCCGCTCGCGCAGCGAGTCTGGGAATGTCGTGAGCACATGCGGACTGCCCTCGAGCAGGATGATCCGAGCCGACTCGGGGCGGATGCGGCGAAAATCCTGGCGCAGCGATTGACGGGCGATCTCGGCCAGCGCGCCGCCGAGCTCGACGCCGGTCGGGCCGCCTCCTACTATGACGAACGTGAGCAGCCGCTGCTGCGCCGCAGGATCGGTTTCGCGCTCCGCGGCTTCGAAAGCGAGCAGCACCCGCCGCCGCATCTCCAGCGCATCGTCGAGCGTCTTCAGCCCGGGCGCGCGCTCAGCCCATTCCGGATGGCCGAAGTACGCGTGGGCGGCGCCAGTGGCGACGATGAGGTAATCGTAGGGCAGCAACTCGCCGCGATCGAGTGCGACGCGGCGATTCGCCGTGTCGATCGCCTCGGCGCGCGCGAGCAGCACTTCGACGTTCTCCTGCCGCCGGAGCACCCAGCGAATCGGTGATGCAATGTCGCCCGGCGAGAGCGAAGCGGTCGCCACCTGGTAGAGCAACGGCTGGAACAGGTGGTAGTTGTGCCGGTCTACGAGCGTGACGCGCACCGGCGCAGCGGCGAGACCGCGCGCCGCATCGAGCCCGCCGAAACCGCCGCCAAGGATGACGACACGAGGAAAAGTCACGGCTGGGGGTTCACGGCTGCGTCTTCGAATGTTATCGTAACCAGATGGCGACTCCCGCAAAAGCGGCCTCTCTCACGCGCAACGGCATGCTCGGCGGTCCGGCCTCGGTTGTCGAATCGGCGTGCCCGCTCGATTGTCCCGATGCGTGCAGCCTGAACGTCACCGTCCAGCACGGAAAGCTCGTGGAGATCGACGGGTCGCAGAAAAATCCGGTCACCGACGGGTACATCTGCGCGAAGGTGCGCAAGTTCGGCGAGCGCGTGTACGGACCGGATCGCATTCTGTATCCGGCAGTGCGGGCCGGCCGAAAGGGACAGGGCAAATTCACACGCGCGACGTGGCACGAAGCGCTCGAGCTCATCGTGGAACGGTTCAAGGCCGCCGCGTCGACGTCGGGACCGTCCTCCATCCTGCCGTTCTCCTACGGCGGCTCGAACGGGCTGATGACGCAGGACAATTTCGACGCGACCCTGTGGCGCCGTTTCGGCACATCGCGTCTCGCGCGCACTGTTTGCGCCGCGCCGACCGGCGCAGCGAACGCCGCACTGTACGGCAAGATGCCGTCGATCACGTACCAGGACTATCCGGACGCGAAGCTGATCGTGCTCTGGGGCGTGAACCCGACCGCCTCAGGCATTCATCTCATCCCCTACGTGCGGGAAGCGCAGAAGCGCGGCGCGCAGCTCGTGGTGATCGACCCGCGGAGCACGCAGCTCGCCCGCTCCGCCGATCTGCATCTCGCCGTGAGGCCGGGCACTGATGTGGTCGTCGCGCTGGCCATCCACCGGTACCTCTTCGCGAACGGCCATGCAGACGAAACGTTCCTCCGCAAACATACGGTCGGCTGGGAGCAGCTGCGGGATCGCGCCGAACCGTGGACGATCGAGCGCGCGGCGGAGACGGCCGGCGTCGACGCGGCGGCCCTCGAGCGGTTCGCGTCGCTCTATGCGACGAGCTCGCCGGCGCTCGTTCGCTGCGGATGGGGCCTCGAGCGGAACAGGAACGGCGGCAACGCGGCAATGGCCGTGCTCGCGCTCCCCGCAGTCGGCGGCAAATTCGGCGTGCGGGGCGGCGGCTACTCGATGAGCAATTCGGCGTCGTGGAACATCGATCGAACGTGGATCGGGGCGCCGGAACCCGACACGCGCATCGTGAACATGAATCACCTGGGCCGCGCCTTGACCGAGTACGACGATCCGCCAGTCAACGTGCTGTTCGTCTACAACTGCAATCCGGCGGCGACGATGCCGGATCAGAACCGCGTGCTGCGCGGACTGGAGCGAAACGATCTGTTCACCGTCGTCTTCGAGCAGGTGATGACCGACACGGCGCTGTATGCCGACGTCGTGCTTCCGAACACGACATTTCTCGAGGAATACGATTTCGCGAAGGCCTATGGTCCGCTCAACATCGATATGGCTCGCCCTGTCGTCGATCCGATCGGCGAAGCGCGGTCCAACGCCGACGTTTTCGGCGAACTATGTGCGCGGCTTGGTGTGCTGAAAGACGATGAGCCGACGGGCGAGCTCGACCTGCTCGTCAAAATCCTCGATCGTCTGCCGGGCACGATGGGCGCCGATTTGGCGAACGGCGTGCCGCCGGCGCCGCCGTGCGGCTCGGCGCCTGTGCAATTCGTCGATACGCTGCCCAACACCGCAGACCGGAAGGTTCATCTCTTCGAAGCGGCGTTGGAGGCAGAAGCGCCGCTCGGCCTGTACACGTTCCAACCCGATCCGGCGACCGACGCGTTTCCGCTCACGCTCATTTCGCCGGCGAGCGAGCGCACGATCAGCTCGACGCTCGGCGAGCTCCCGCGCCCCGACGTCAAGCTGCTGATGCACCCCGCCGATGCAGGGCAGCGAGGGCTGGCCGACGGCGATCTCGTCCGGATTTTCAATCAGCTCGGCGAAGTGCATTGCCCGCTGCAGGTGCTCCCCACGATCCGGCCCGGTACCGTCAGCCTGCCGAAAGGGTTATGGAGGCGCAGCACGCGCAACGGCGTCACCGCCACGGCGCTCGCGCCCGATACGCTCACGGATCTCGGGGGCGGAGCCTGCTTCAACGACGCGCGCGTGCAGGTGGCGTCGCTGCCGATCGCGTAACGAAACTCTCCACCACAGAGGTTTGATCCTCCGTGTCCTCCGTGGTGAACTTTGCGTCTCACCTAATAACTGAAGAAGAACAACATATCGACGCCGCTGCCCTGCATGCGCTGAAAGAGCTGTGCCTGCGTGCTGGAGCCTTGCAGGACATTCGTCCTGCAGCCGCAGCCATTTGGTCAGCTCGTACTCCAGGATGAAGTTCGTCTGGCTGGCGTCGCCAATGCCCTGCTCCACCTTCACATACAGGTTCTGGCCCACCTGCTGGCCGAGCGTCACCTCGGGACCGCCGCCGTTCTCCGGGGCCATGTTGATTTCGAATTCGTTCAGGTTCAGCGCGTTGCCGATTGATTTCGCGAGCTGGCCGGCAACCGCGCCGGTTGCCATCGCCTGCGCGCGCTGAGCGAGCGAAATCTGCTGCCCTTCGCCGACGGCATTCAACGGCTGATTGAACACGATCAGCGAGAGGATGTCGGCCTGCTCGAGCGGCGGCGTGCTCGACAGCACGATCTCCGGGTTCTGCAGCGTGCCTTGAACGTTCACGTGGGCGGTTACGGCCTGGATCACGCGCTCGGTCCGAATATCGAGCGTGGGGTTTATCTCCTCGAGGCCGTCGAACCGCACCGAGCCGTCGCGCAGGATGTCGAACCGGCGGTTCTGGAAGTCGTAGAACCCACGAATGGTTTTCACGCTGCCGACCAGCCGCACAGATTTTCCGGGATCCTTCGTCAGGCGGATGTCGCCACCGAGCGTGACGTTGATCGCCCCGAGCCCGATCGGCGCGCCCGGCGTCTTCAGGTCGCTTCCCTTGACGACGAGGTCGTCGGGCACCGTGAGGTGCACGTTCATCGCGAGCGCGTTGAACCCGGTCGGCTGGGCGTTGGTCTGGCCCGCGGCATCCTCCGCAGTCGTCGCGTATTCCGTCTGCTTGGTGGCATACGCCGAGTCGCCGGTCTGCGCGATGATCGGATCGAGATCGATCTGGCCCGTGTTGATGCCGAGCTCGCCTTCGAGCTTGCGGGGCATTCAGCTGACCGGTCAGCCGCAGATCACTGTTGATCCGCACGTTCCCCATCTTGTTGTCGATCACTTTGAAATCGTCGGCGTTCACGTAAATCTGGACGCCGCCGACCTCAGTGCCGTGGACCGCCAGGTCGCCGCTGATCTCGAGCGGGTTCTGCTGGTTGTCGAGCACGCTGATCGAATCGATGTGGACCCTGTCGGGCTGCAGATCGATCTTCCCGTCCACGTCCGTGTAGGTCACGCCTGTGGCCGCCGCCGTGAACGCGGCATTCTGCAGCGTGATCTCGCCCGTCGGATGCGGATCGTCAGCCGCTCCGGTGACGTCGACCTTGGCCTGGACGGTGCCCTTGACGTTCGTCAACTGATTCGTGAAGCCCTGTATCAGACCGAGATCGATCGGGCTGCTGTCGACGTGAACGTCGAATCGGTCGGCAACCGGCACGCCCTCCGAACCGTGATGCGCGTGCGACGCATTGCCTTTCGCCGCGCTCATCGCGGCTGTCGGCACGTAACCCTTCGCAGTGATCCAGGTGGTCGCGTTCTGCTGCAGGCGTGTGTCGAGCGTCACACCGCGGCCGGCGTAATTCACCTTGCCGTTGAACGTGTCGTAATGGAACTGTCGAACGCCTCCCTGGTTGATTTGGAAGTTCGCATCGACGGCGGGCGCGTCTTTGCGTGCCCGTGATCGTGCTCGACGCGTTGAGCCGCCCCGACAGCTGCGGCGGCCGGAGCAGCAACGCATCCACCGTGGCGAGGTCGATGTTGTTCAGCGTGACCTTCAGCGCTTCACCTGCCTGACCGAAGCTGCCGTCGGCGACGATCTCCTGATTGCCGGCGCTGACGAGTTTGAAATCTTTGACCGAGATGACGTCGCCGCCGTATTGAATCGCCGGAGCGGATCCCGGAGCGGCTTGCCACGTCACACCCTGAGACTGCAGGGTCAAGCGACTGAAGGTGAATTTCCTGATGATCCGGATGCATCAGCAGCGAGCCGCCGGCGGCCATCGAGCGCTGCGGCTGCTTCGCCGTGGCGTTGAACGTGAGCTGCTTCCCGCTGTAATCGGTCTTCGCATCCAGCTCGTTGATGTTCTGCCCGCCGACGCTCACAAACGTCGCGTGCGTGTCGGCCGACACCGCCGCCTTTGCCGCGTCGAGCTCAGGAATCTTCGCCGTGAAGTTGCTCGACAGGGTGAGCGCGCCGTTGCCGCCGTACTTCACGCCGTCGCCGGTCAGGTTCCCCTGGACCTGCAGCTCGCTGCGGTTGCCGGTGACGGTTCGCGTCGATCTTGCCGATGCCGGTGAGCGGCTGATTCGCCAGCTGGCCGATGGTCGCGAGGCTTGGGCTGTCGAAATGCACCTTCAGGTTCGACTGGCCGGTCGTCGTTCAGCGCGAGCGTGCCGCTGGCCTGCGCGTTGATGTCGCGCCCGACGATGTCGAACGTGCGGATGTCGCCGGTCGAATCGTGGTAGTCGGCGTCGATGTTCGCCTTGGTGAGCGCGAGACCGCCAAGCTCAGACGGACTCAAATCGACTTTCGCCGACGCGCGTACGCTGTCGACCGTCACGCCGCGCGAGACGCCGGCAACCGTGGCGTCGACGTTGAGATTGCCGCCGACCTTTCCCTTGATTTGCGGTTTCCCGCTCGCAATCGAAGGATCGACGTCGGCAAAGGCGCCGTTTGCCGTCACATGGACGGTGTCGTCCGCGATCGACGCGTCGAACGACAGCTGTGGAATGCGTCCGCCCATCAAGGTCGAATTGGTCAGCGCACCGTTGGCCGTGAGTTTCATCTCGGCCGGTTTTGTACCGCGCCCCTCGGCGGTGATATGCGCGTTGACGTCGCTCTTATAGCGATCGCTGTTCAGCGCGGGAACGTTGAACTCTCGCCCGACGCGCTGCATGTCGAGGTTCGAGACCGTCGCGTCCGCCGAGTACCCGATCTCGGGGCCGTTCATCACGACCCCGACCTTGCTGCCCTGGGCAATCGTCGCGCCGGCCAGAGTCGACTCGACGAACGTCGCATCGGCCTTCACGTCGACCCGCGACGTTTTCGCGCCTGACGCGACGCTCCCGGCGACGTGATAGTCGGCGCCGACGTGGGTCGCCGCCGGCGGGATTTTCAAATCGCGCGGCATGCGCCGCAGGTCGACGTTCCGCAGCTGGCCGTGAACGTCGAAGGCAATCGGCTCGGTCTTCGCGTTCTTGTTCGAGAGATCCGGCACTTCAACATGGCCAGCGGCCGTCGCCGTCGCGCCATAGGCTGCGGCGTTCGCCGTCAGGCCAACGCGGCGGCCGTCAAGATCCGCCTTGAGCTTGACGCGATCCGCTTCGTAGCCGGCTGCGGTCAGATGCGGGGCGTCGACGAGCACTGCGCCGCGGAGCGACGCGATGTTCGAGAAGCGACGCGCCGTGCACATCGAGCTTCGCCGTCGCGGTGATATCGCTCTTCTGCTTCGGATTATTGAGAAGCGGCGCGAGGTTGATGTGTCGCACCGTGATGTCGCCGTTGACCGACTGACCGGGTGCCATCACGTCGGCCACAATTTTGCCGTCCACGAGCCCGGCCGACGATCGCACGTGCATGTCGACCCCGAGCTTGTCGAGCGGTCCGTCCGCCTTGATCTCGAACGCCGGTTGCAGCCGCACGTTGGCGAGCGACGGAACGACTCGAGCGATTTCCGGGATGGACAGCTTGTCCGACGAGATCTGCAGCTTGAACACCGGCTTGGTCAGGTACTGCTGCACCGCGCCGTCGATCGACACGGACGATTCGGCGGTCCGCAGCGCGAGCTTGTCGACGAAGATGGAATCGTCGCGGACCGCCACGCCACCCGACAGCGCGTTCAGCGCGATCTCCGGATCCGAGCCGCGGAACGACACATGCGTGATCTCGATCGAATAGCGCACCGGCTCGTACTTGAAATTCAGCTTCGCGTCGAGATGGTCGATCCGCTTCGGCACGTCGACGCCGGACGTCCCGACCGGGCCGTCGACGACGACCGACCCGTCGCTGATGCCGATCGCGTCGATCGCGATCGGTTTCTGCGGCCCTGAGCGATCGGCTTCCTGCTGCTGCTTCTTCACCAGGCGGCTGATGCTCCAGGTGTCGCCATCCCGCCGAAGGTAGAGCACCGGTTTGTCCAACCGAATGCTGTTGACCGACAGCCCCTTGGTGATCAGCTCGAACACGTTGTAGTCGAGGCCGAGATCCTTGACCGCGACGACTTCGCTGCCGTCCATCGAGATGCCGATGTTCTCCATCTCGACGCCGAAGAACAGATTGCCGCCCAGCCGCTCGATCGACAGCTTGCCGTTCAGGTACCCGTTCGCCTCGCGGACGATGAACCCGCGCAGCCAGTTCTTGAACCAGCGCCGTCTGCGACACGATGATCGCCGCCGCGGCCGCGCCAACGACCAGCGTGAGCACGATAACGAGCGCGTGAACGAGCCGTCTGACAATTCGCACTTTTGCCTTCTGCCTTTTGCCTTTTTCCTTTAGAACGCCTGTCCAATCGAAAAGTGAATCCTCCACCGGCGCGACTGCGGCGTGCCGTTGACGATCAATCCGGGAATCGGATTCAGCTGGTACCCGAAGTCGAACCGAATCGGGCCGACAGGAGTCTGGTAGCGCAGACCGGGGCCGACCGCGTAGCGAAGATCGTTCAGCCGGATGTCCCAGCTGTTCGCCCAGACGTTGCCGCCGTCCAGGAAGAGCACGCCGCCGAGATTGCCGTGCAGCATCGCGCGGATTTCTTCCGAGAACGCCAGCATGCTGTTGCCGCCGATCGGCAGGCCGACGCGACAGCGGGCTGATCTCGTACCGACCCCATCCGCGGATGCTCGTCGCACCGCCGAGGAAATACTTCTTCGCGAACGGCACTTTCGTCGGGTCGTCGCTCGCCGGCTGGATGTTGCCGAGTTGCACGCGCGACGCGAGGACGACGTTGTCGCCGAAGACTGGCAGATAGTGGCGGCCGTCCGCCGAGACCGCATCGTACGCGAAAGCTGCCCGGGCACGATCCGGCCGGCCTGCTCGGCGTGCAGCGCCACCTGATACCCGTGGTGCGCGTTCAGCACGTTGTCGGCGGTCGAATGCTGCAGATCGAAGCCGAGCGCGTTCAGCGTGCCGCTCTGCACGCCCGTAATCGGATTGAGGCCAAGCGCGATCAGGCTGTCCGCGAAGCGTCGGATCGTTCAGCACGCTCGGCGTCACGGTGCTGCTGTCGTGCTCGCTCGTGAGCGAAACCGCGAACGAGGTGCGCTGGTTCGCCCGGTGCGTGAGGATCGCCTTGCCGCCTGTGACGACCGAGCGGTACGCGGGCGTGTACGTGTACCAGTCCTGTCCTTCCGCGCCCAGCGAGAAATGCGGACGGAACAGGAACGGCTGGTTGAAATCGAGCCGGATGCCGCGGTCGAGCGACGAATAGCGCACGTGCGCGCCGGCCGAGCGCGCGCCGCCGAAGAAATTCAGGTGGTGGTATTCGGCATCGACGCGACCCTTCTCTTCCGTGCCGTAGCCGACGCCGAAGTTCACGCGCTGGTGATTGCCTTCCGCGACCGTCACTCGCGTCGGGACCTCGTCGGGCTGCAGCTCCGGATTCTGCGGCTCGATGTTGGCGAACTGGAACAGCTCCATGCCGTACAGCCGCCGCTGCGAATCCTGCACGACGCTTCGGTCGTAGAGGTCGCCCGGCTTGAACGTGAGCTCGCGGCGGATGACGTGGTCGCTCACGCTCTTGTTGCCGGCGATATCGATCTCGCCGAAGTGCGCGATCTTGCCCGGCGTCGGCCGTGAACGAGAGCTTCGCCTCCTTGCCGTTCGGACCGCTATCGTCCTCCTTCGTCGCGACCTTGCGCGTACGGGTAGCCGTGATCCTTCAGCTCGTTGAGCGCCATCTCGTGTGTCTGCACGACGAGCCGGCGGTCGCGCGGCTGCCCGACTTTGAGCGGCACACGCTTCTTCAGATCCGCAAGATGCGCTGGCGGAATGACGTCGAAGCCGACGAAGTCGAGCGCCGCGACTTTGACCGGATCGCCCTCCGCAATCGTGACGTTGACGTCGACCGCATCCTGCTTGGCGTTCAGCTTGACGTCGAAGCCGGTCACGCGCGCGTCGGGGTAGCCGCGATCGGCGTAGAACGCCTGGATGCGCTTCAGATCGTCATCGAAGCGCGACCGATCGAAATACGCTTTCTTGCCCCACGGCAGAATCGAGCTCTGCTTTGTGGCGAGTGCGTTCTTCAGCTCGCTCGCGTTGACCGCCTTGACACCGCTGAACGCGAGCTTGTGGACGCGGATTGTGCCTTCTTCTTTACAGCCCGCCGCTGCCACGGCAAGGGCGGCGAAGACCACAAAAGGCAGACTGCGGCGCATATGGCACGGTCATTACCACAACGCATGCCAGCAATACAGACAGGGCCAGGTCGGGCGGCTGGGCCAGGCAGGTCGGGCCGGCACGTGGGACAGTTCGGCGGGTGGGCCGGATCCCGATTGAGGTGTAAGGACGAGCTATTCGCGGGAGATCGTGGTCGGACGTACTGACGACACGGCCAGGATCAATCCCAGACCGACGACGATGAGGGCGGCGATGGCGAGCCAGGTCGGCGAAATGCGCGCGAGGATGCCCGCCTGCCAGAGCGCGAGGCATGCGCCGACGACGAGCACGAAATAACCGATCAGATAGAGATGGATGAAGCGCATGGTTTCAACGAGAGAGCCGGAGGTCGGATGGCCCGACCTCCAGCCCTAGCCTGATTTACTGACGAAGATTGACGACGAGCGCCGCGCGGCGGTTCAGCCGGCGCGTCTCCTCGCGCGAGTTGTCGTACTTCGGACGCTCTTCGCCGTAGCTGATCGTGTGCAGCCGGTCGGCGGACGACGCCGCGGCTCACGAGATAGTCACGCACCGCGTTGGCGCGGCGATCGCCGAGCGCGAGGTTGTATTCCGCCGTGCCGATGTTGCACGTGTGGCCTTCGATCTCGACCCGCAGCGTCGGATTGTCGCGCAGCGCCGCGACGGCTTCGTCGAGCACGCGCGTCGCCTCCGGCCGCAGCGTGTAGCGGTCGAAGTCGAAGTGCACGTCCTCGAACGTGTAGTTCTTGACCGGCGGCCGCGTGACCTGGATGTTCACCGTGTCGCTCGCGGTCTTGTTGTCCGTCGGCGCATGTGACCGTGACCGTCACGGGCACGCTGCCTTCCGTATTCGGCGCCGTCCACAACGTGGACCGTTCGGCCGGGCTCGCGAGCGTGCCACTCGGCGCCGCCCAACGATAGGTGACCGAGCAGCCGGTCGAATCCTGCGCCGTCGCCGTGACGGTGGAGCTCTTCCCGACTTCGACCGTGCACGGATCGCACTGCGCTTTCACCGTGAGGTTGTGCGGTGCGCGGCGCCGGCGGTGGCGGCGGCGGCGGCGGTGGCGGAGGCGGCGGCGACGTACACGCGCACGCCCGGGTGGTACCCGATCCGCACCTGCCAGTCCCAGTAGTCGGCGAACGGATCGACGTCGGTATGCACGGACTGCCGCTCCAGGCGCGGCACGTTCCAGCTCAGACCGCCGCCGATGAAGAACCCGTTCGGCGCCTGAAACGTGAGCGCGACGGTCGCGCGCGTGAGGTTCTCGGTGTTCGACGTGATCGGCGGGACGCTGCCGATCGATCGCCGCGAAGCGCCGCGCGTCGTGATGCGTGGCCGTGTCGCTCGACGGCACGATAGCCGTTCAGCTCGGTCGTGATCCTCGACCGGGCTGCGCGACGGGAAGCCGGCGCCGGCGCCCCAGCGGAACGCGCTCGTCGGGATATCGAAGCCGTCAGGATTGCCGCGGAACTCGTAGCCGGCGAAACCGGACACCTCGACGACCTTCGCGGCTTCCTTGCTGGCGATGAGGTCGATCGAGAAGTCGGCCTTGCCCGTGCTCGACGCCGGCATCTTTTTTGCCGGTCGGCAGCTTGACCATGCGCGCGGACGGCAACCGCGGCCGGATTCTGCCGGTACTCGGACAGGAGGTTGATCTTCGCGCCGACGTAGAAGTCGCCGATGTTGTCGCCGGTCCACTGCTGATTCACGCCGGGATACCGATCGACGATGCCGCCCTGCGTCGGGATCGTTGAAGAAGAGCGGCCGCGTGTCGCGATCGATGCGCGTGTCGAACGAGGAACGAACCGAAGATCTCGGCGCGGTCCTTGATGCCGACGCGCGAACGTGCCGGCGAAGTCGCCGACGTTCGTGTAGCCCTGGATGTAGTTCGTGCCGCGGCGGTAGCCGCTCACCGACCACTTACCGTTCGCGAGCACCTCGGCGGTCGGCACAAACCACAACCCCGTGTCGCCGAAGAACGTCGTCGTCGCCGGCCGCGTCTCGCTCGGCCGTGCGACGCGGACGGTGGTTGGGATGTGGTCGTACTCTGTGCCGTGGATGTCCCTGAAGAACCGGTCTGCGCGCTCGCGCTGACCGCGACGGTCAGAGCCAGCGCACAGGCCACGGCTACGCGTCTTACCATTGTTTGTCGCCTCCAAAGTCGGTCGCGCGTTCGTCGAGCGCATGTCGAATCAGTCCACGCGAGAGCCGGTCGCGCGATCGGCATCGAGCGTATCGCCGCTCGCCGGGCCCGCTGGCGCGGTTTGGTCATCAGATATGATCAGCCGTCCGCGGCCGCCGCGACTCACCTGACCGCCCTTGCGTCCGGCCGAACGCGCTTCGTCGGCCGTCCACTCGTGGGCCGTGCCTTTTTCGTGCGCGGCGCGGCCACCCTTGCTCGCGATTTCGCGCTGCTTCTCGGGTGACATCGACGCGAATCCTCGCCGTTCTTTGCGCTCTCCTGTATTCACCGCTCGCCCTCCGTCTTTCTTACGTGTGATCTACGCGACGTACGGCCCCTCGGGACCGGGTTGCGGTGGGGGATCCTGAATGCGAGGAGGGCGCGGCTCGTCGAGCGGCGTCTCCGGCGCTTCGTCAGCATCCTGATCCTGATCGGCGGCGATCGGCTTCTTGTCGCCGACGCGTTTCGCAAATGGCACGATACCCACCGACCCCAGCGTTATCAAAGACTGTGCCCGCCGCGGCCGTCGGCCGCTGCGATAAATGCTTACGGGAACGCTGCTTATGAGCTGTGCCGTCAGAACGATATCGAACGGGGATTGCAGTGGTTTGCTACAGAAGGGCTGGAACCGAGTAGCAAATGCCGTCAACGACGAGCTAACGGTCCTTTGCGGCGCCCGGTCGGAAATAGTCGCACGCCGCACAGTTGCGCACGTCGAACTGATAGCCGACGACCGGGAACAACATTGGATGGACGCAGAAGAGCAGGTGACCGTCGGAGATTGTGTGCAGGCCGATGTCCGGAGGGATGTCGGCGGTGCGCCGGCTGTACCAGCACGCGCGGTGGCGGGCTTCGGCCGCGTCGGCGCTCGGAGCGTTCACTTGGCCTGTTGCGGCACGTACCCGGGCGGCAGCGCGGCGCTCTCGCCGAAGAAGAAATCCTCCATGTGCTTGGCGACGAGATCCTGCGCCTCTTTCTGCCACGGCATCAGGCGGTACTCGTTGAGGATCATCTTCATCCGATCCTCCCAGAGCTTCCACGCGTCGACCGAGACGTTCTCGAAGATCCGCTGGCCGAGCTCGCCGGGCCAGGGCGGCGCGTCGAGCCCCGGCAGCTCCTTCTGAAACTTGACGCACATCACCTTGCGGCCGCTCTTGTTGGTGGCCGGACCCTGGGCGACGGTGTCGGACCGCAATTAGCCATGTCGGGAATTGTACTGCAGGCGCGATCGGCAGGCGAGCGAACGCGGAGCTCGGGCGATCGATGCGCGAACTGCCGAGCGACAGCGCGTGCGCGCGTCGCGCGAGCGCGCGATCGACGACCGCCGCGGGTGCGTCGCCGCGCGCGAAGATGAAGCCGAGATAGCTCGCGCCTTCGGGCAGCGGCACGAGCAGCTGATCCGGCTTCGCGGTGATCTGCACGTCGTCGATCGCCCGCGACCGCGCGCGCATCGTCCACGCCGGCGACGCCGCGGAAGATGCCGCGCTGCGGAATCGGAATCATCATCACGCCGGAGGCGCTCGCGCTCGCGCGTCCACGCCGTCGGGCGACTCGCCGCAGCGCGTGTCGCAGCAGCAGCTCCTCGAGGCACGGTCGCGTCCGACCGTCCGCGCGAATCGCAGCGCGCGGCGCACAGGCCGCCGATCGGCCGCGCGGCGACCTCGAGGACGAACACGCCGCCGCTCGTTGACGCGGCACTCGGCGTGGATCGGACCGTGGCGCAGTCCGATCGCCGCGGCGGCCGGCGCTGACGGCGTCGACGATCGCCGCTGCATACCGGCGCGCGGCGGTCGACGGCGTCACGTAGATCGTCTCTTCGAAGAACGGGCCGTCGAGCGGGTCGGGCTTGTCGAAGAGCGCCAGCACGTGCAGCTCGCCGTGGTGCATCAGCCCTTCGAGCGCGAACTCGCGACCCGGGATGAAGCCCTCGACGAGCGCGAGGCTGTGCGCGTCGTTGCGCTCGGCGCGCACTTCTGGCGAGCGCATCAGCGCGCGCAGGCGCTCGAACGCCGCGACGAACGACGGCTCATCGTCTGCCCGCATCACGCCGCGGCTGCCCGACAGCGCCACCGGCTTGATCACGCAGGGGAACGTGACGGATGAAGCCAGCGCACGTGGATCGGCGTCGATCGACGTCGGCACGAACCACGGCACGGGCAGGCCAGCGTCGCGCAGCCGTTCTCGCGTGAGCTGCTTGTGCCGCGCGATCGCGGCCGCTTCCGGCGGATGCCCAGGCAGCCCCAGCGCCTTCGCGACGAGCGCCGCGATCACGGTCGGCCGATCGCCAACCGCGAGCACGCCGTCGATCGGGCATCGTTCGGCCGCGTCGAGAATCGCCTGCGACCGATTCGGCTTCGTCGAAGAACCGAATCGGGATGGCGCGATCGAACCAGGGATCCTCGAGCATGTGACATCGATCGGTCGCGAAGACCAGATCGATGCCGAGCCGCGCGGCCGCCTCGCCAAACGCGCGGGTCTGATAGCCGGTCGTTGTCGCGAGTAGACAGCACACGCGAGCCACGGTCGCCCGAGCTCACGCAGCGCTCAGCACCGCAGCTCCGGCACACCAGAGCCACTGCTCTGAATTCGGCTCCGCTCAACAGTACCAAGGCTCGTTCAGATACGGGATCGTCGCGCGATCGCGCGCCGGCTTCGAGGCGGCGCGCGGCAGGCCCGCGCGCTCGTGCGCAAGGTCGCTGATCGCCTCGAACGTCGCACGACGATCCGCCGTAAGGCGAACGCCGACCATGGCCGACAGCTCGCGCTGCAGGGCGTCGACGCGCGGGTCCGGATGGTCCCAGCGATAGGTGAGCGTCGCCGCATCGAATCCACGAACGAGCGTCCGCACGTCTTCGAGCTCCAGCAGCCGCGAGCCTTCGGGAATCAGCAGCCGGATCGCGAGCTGAATCGGCGCGACGTGCATCGATCGAGCTCGAGCGACTCGATCGTGTCGAGCAGATCGCAGTAGTCGTCGAGCGTCAACCACGGGTGAAACGCCACGAACGTCGGGACGAGCGTCACGCCGGCGTCGCGGCAGAGCGATACCGCGTCGACGAAATCCTGGCGCGTGTGATGCCTTTGTCGAGCCGCGCGAGCACGCGATCGTCGATCGATTCGACGGCGCTCGTCACGAACGCGCAGCCGGTCTCGAGCCAGCCGCGGCAGCAGCGTCGCGATGCTGCAGCAGGTGCTCGACCTTGATCGTCACGTCGTAGGTCACCTGCGGATGCGCCGCGTGCAGCGCGTCGACGACGCGCATCGCGTGCGTCGGTCCGTTGAAGAAGTCGGGATCGCCGAACGTGATGTGCTCGGCGCCTGCGGCGACCTGCGCGTCGACGTCGGCGAGCACGACGTCCGGCTGCACGATCCGGAACTGCCCGTTGTAGATCGGCACGATCGGGCAATGCCGGCACAGATGACGGCAGCCGCGGCTCGCCTCGGTGTAGCCGACAAGGCGTCGCCGGCCGCCGGCAGCTGGAGCGTGGCGTACTTCGCGAGCGGCGGCAGCGACGATCGATCCGGCACGAGAAAGTGAATGCGCGGAATCGTGCGCCGAGATCGTCCGGCGCATTTGTTCGCGGCACGACAATGCCCAGCGCGACGAGGTCGCTCCTCGAACTCGCCGCCGAACAGCGCGTCGACACCGGCCGCGCGCAGCCATCCCGCGTTGAGCGGCGCGTACAGCCCGTAGGCGCAGATCCGCGGCGGCAGGATTCACGCGCCGGACGCGCGCGATGATCGGGCAGCGCGAGGCGCGTCGCCGTGTGCATCGGCAGATAGAACGCGACGAGATCGCCGCCGTGGATCCGATCGTCGTCGAGCGGCTCACGCGACGACGTCGACGCACTCGACGTCGCAGCCCGCCGCGCGCAGCCACGCCGCCGGCGAGGCGAGGCCGAAGGGCTGGCGGCCCATGTCGTAGGTGCTGACGAGAAGCGGCCTTCACGGGTTTCACGGGAATACTCAATACATAGTGTATTCTGGCCCGCATCGTGGCTGTGACCACCGTCGACGTGACAGCGGACCGATCCTTCTTCGGTCATCCGCGCGGTCTCTCCACGCTCTTCTTCACGGAGATGTGGGAGCGCTTCAGCTACTACGGGATGCGCGCGCTGCTGATCCTGTTCATGACGGCGCCGGTCGCAGCCGGCGGCCTGGCGTTCGACACGGCGGTGGCGGGCGCGGTCTACGGGCTGTACACGTCGATGGTCTACATGACCAGCCTGCCCGGCGGATGGATCGCCGACCGGCTGATCGGCCAGCGCCGCGCCGTGCTCTACGGCGGCATCCTGATCACGTGCGGCCACTTCAGCATGGCCTTTCCGTCGCTCGGAACGTTCTATCTCGGCCTCGTCGCTGATCGTGCTTCGGCACCGGCCTGCTGAAAGGCAACGTCAGCGTGATCGTCGGGCAGCCTGTACGGTCCGAACGACAAGCGCCGCGACGCCGGCTTCTCGATCTTCTACATGGGGATCAATCTCGGCGCGTTCATCGCGCCGCTCATCTGCGGCTATCTCGGCCAGCGCGTGAACTGGCACATGGGCTTCACGGCCGCAGGCTTCGGCATGGCGATCGGCGTCGTTCAGTACGTGCTCGGCGCCAAACATCTCGGCGATGCCGGCCTGCATCCCGCGTCCGGACCGGTCAACGAACGTCTGCGGCAGCAGACGCGAACGTGGGGCGCCGCGACCATCGCGCTCATCGTCCTCATCGTCGGCGCGATCTATTACGGCCTGATTCCGATCTCGGCGAAACAGGTTGCGGACGCCGCCGGGTTCGTGCTCCTCGGCACCGCGATCGTTCTCTTCGGCTGGATGTTCTTCGCTGCCGAGTGGACGCCGACGGAACGGCGGCGGCTGACCGCGATCTTCGTCCTGATCGTCGCCGCCACGCTCTTCTGGTCCGAGTTCGAACAGGCCGGCTCGACGCTGAATCTCTTCGGCGATCGCGCGACGCGCACGTCGATAGTCGGTTGGGAATTTCCGAGCAGCTACTTCCAGTCGCTGCAGCCGCTCTTCATCATCACGTTCGCACCGATCTTTGCGTGGATGTGGCTGCGGCTCGGCCGGCGCGAGCCTTCGAGCCCGGCGAAGTTCGCGATCGGCCTGCTGTTTGTCGGCGCCGGTTTCGGCCTGCTCGTGGTCGCCTCCAGCCTGTCGCACTCACGGCGTGAAGGTGTCGCCGTGGTGGCTCGTCGTCACGTACCTGCTGCACACGTTCGGCGAGCTCTCGCTCAGCCCGGTCGGCCTGAGCGCGACGACGAAGCTCGCGCCGGCGCGCGTCGCCGGATTGATGATGGGCGTCTGGTTCCTCGCGATCGCGGTCGGCAATTTCATCGGCGGGCGACTCGCCTCGCTTTACACGTCGATGCCGCTGCCGAATCTCTTCGGCGCAATCGCGGCGGCCGGGATCGCCGGCGCCGTCGTGATGTTCGCGCTGACGCCGTCGATCAAACGCCTGATGGGAACGGTTCGGTAACGCCAATACACCATGGCCCTCGAAGAGTATCGAAAGAAACGCGACTTCACGAAGACGCCCGAGCCTGCGGGCGTCGTGAAGAAGCGAAAGGAGCGCGAGCTCTTTTTCTGCGTGCAGAAGCATCTGGCCAGCCATCTTCACTACGACTTCCGCCTCGAGCACAACGGCGTGCTGCTGTCGTGGGCCGTGCCGAAAGGACCGTCGCTCGATCCCAAGACGAAACGGCTCGCGATGCACGTCGAGGATCATCCGCTCGACTACGGCGAGTTCGAGGGCGTGATCCCCGAAGGATACGGCGCCGGCATCGTCATGCTGTGGGACCGCGGCACGTGGACGCCCGAAGTGGACGATGTGGATGCGGCGCTCAAGAAGGGCGACCTGAAGTTCACGCTGAACGGCTACAAGCTGAAAGGCTCGTGGGTGCTGGTGCGCACGGGCGGCCGCTACCCGGGCGCGCGCGGCGGCGATCCAAACCGAAGCTGGCTGCTCATCAAGCATCGCGACGAATGGTCAGGTGACGTCGACATCGTGGAATTCGCGCCGCGCAGCGTGAAGAGCGACGGCGACTTCGAGGACATTCTCGGCGCCGATACGCCCGCAGTGTGGCTGTCGAACCGACCGGCGAAGGGCGGCGACGCCGGCGCGATGCTCGCGCGAATCATCGAGCGCGCTGCGAACCTCAAAGCCGAACGCCAAGCCTCGTCGTCGAAGAAACAAGACACACCACAAAGGGCACAAAGCACGAAACCGACAAAAGGGACACGAAAGGTACGCAAAACAAAGCCTTCCTGATCGCCTGCTTCGCCAGCGTCGCGTTCGCGGCGACGCACTGGGAACAGGACGCGGTGTCTACGCGCACCGTAGCCCTCACTCTCACCGAGGGCACATCCATGGCAGCCGTCGCATCTCCCGACGGCCGCTCGATTGCCATCGATCTGATCGGCGGAATCTGGATTCTCCCGATGCAAGGCGGTGACGCCCGGCGAATCACACCGGAGCTCCTCGAAGCGCGGCAGCCGACCTGGTCGCCCGACAATCGCCATCTCGCGTTTCAAGGCTACGGCGACGATGGCGCGTGGCACATCTACACGATTGCGGCGAGCGGCGACGGTTTGAAAGCCGTGACGCACGGAATCTTCGACGATCGCGAGCCGGCATGGTCGCCAGACGGCGAGCAGATCGCGTTTTCGTCCGATCGTGCCTCCGGCATCACCACTATCTGGACGCTCAAGATCTCAACAGGCGACGTAAGACAACTGTCCGGACGCGACGGATGGATGCCCGCCTGGTCGCCCGACGAGCGCGGTATTTTCTTTGTATCCGCCGACATCGGCAACGCCATGGCAGGCGCGCAGGACCCGCGAACGCGGCGGGTGCGGCCGGGCATCTACATCATCGACGCGAGCGGCCGCGAGCGCCTCGTGCTCGATGCCGCCGTGGCCGGCATGCCGTCGGCGTTCGCCGTCTCGGCCGCGGCAGAACGCGGTCAGCGCGCGGCGACGCTGGCTTTCACGGGCGGCTCCGACACAGATACATTCCTGAGCCTGGCGGACCGCCGGCTGACTTCCAGCGAGGATGTGTTCCCATTTCGGCCGCAGTGGCTTTCGCCGAATGAGCTCCTTTACACCGCCGATGGCCGAATCAAGCGGCGCGCGCTCACCGGCGGCTGGCGCGATCACGATTCCGTTTCGCGCACGCGTTTCGCTGCAGCGATCCACCTACACGATCGCGCACCGCACGCTGGAGCCTGTCGGCCCACAGCGCGTGAACGGCATCGTGAGCCCGGTCGTGTCGCCCGACGGTCGATCAATCGCGTTCGTGGCGCTCGGCGATCTGTGGCTGCTGCCGGTTGAAAGCGGCACGCCAACGCAGCTCACGAACGACGCATTCGCTGATACCGACCCGGCGTGGTCTCCCGATGGCCGCGAACTGGCGTTCACGACGGATCGTGACGGCACGATGAACGTGTGGGTCCGCGATCTGGCGACCGGCCGCGATCGTCAGGTCACCTTCAGCCGCACGGGGAACCTTTCGGGCGCCGCCTGGTCACCCGACGGGACGAAGATCGCATACCTGGTCGATCGATGAACGTGGAGTTCGTGCGTGTGCGGCCGGGCGGTGTGCCGGAGCGCGCGCTGCCGCGGCCGCCGACGCAGCGCGGCGAGCTCGGTCGTCCGACATGGTCCGCCGACAGTCGTTCGGTCGCCGTCGGCGCCCTCTTTCCGTTCTCGAACCGCTACCGCGAAGGTTTGAATCAATTGCTGATCGATCGGCTCGATCCGGCCGGCTGGTCGTCCTCGCTGATTTTCCCCGAACACTCGGCCGGTAACCGGCAGACGCAGGGGCCGGTGTGGGCACCCGACGGCTTTCATATGGCGTTTGTCAGCGAAGGCCGACTGTGGGTCGTCGACGTCAACGCGAGCGGCGCGGCAACCGGTCCGCCGACGCCCATCTCCGACGATGAGCCTGATTCGCCCAGCTGGGAGGGAGACTCGCGGCACATCGTCTATCTGACGCCGGATGGGTTCCGCCGCGTGCTCGCTGACGGGAGCGCGCCCGAAACAATTGCGTGTCATCTCGGCTGGCAACCGGCGGATCCTCTCGGACGCATCGTCGTGCACGCGGGACGGCTGTTCGACGGAACGGTCGACGGCTTGAGTCTCGATCGCGACATCGTGATCGAGAACGGCATCATCAGCGAAGTTGTCGAGCACCGCGACGAGCTGCACGCCAGCGGCATCGTCGTGGACGCCACGAACGAGGTGGTGATGCCGGGCCTGATCGACATGCACACGCACCTGGATCCCGACTACGGCGACAGCCTGGGCCGCATCTGGCTGTCGTACGGCGTTACTTCGGTGCGCAATCCCTCGCAGAATCCGTACATCGGCCTCGAGATGCGCGAGTCGTTCGACATGGGCCGGCGCGCCGGACCGCGCGTGTTCTTGTCGGGCCAGGCATTCGATGGTCCGCGGACGTTTTACCCTGGCTACATGGCGATCGCGTCGCCGCAGCATCTCGCGAGCGAGCTTGCGGCGGCGTCGAGCTTCGGCGTCGATTTCTTCAAGACATACGTCCGGCTGCCGGATCGATATCAGCAGATCGTCACCGACTATGCGCATGCGGCGCATCTGCCGGTCACCTCGCACGAGCTTTATCCCGGCGCCGCATTTGGAGTCGACGGCGTCGAGCATCTGCGCGGCACCAGCCGCCGCGGATACTCGCCCAAGGTGAGCACGCGCAACCGCAGCTATCAGGATGTGACGGACACGATCATCAAATCGGGGATGACGTTGACGCCGACGATCGGCATCCAGGGCGCCTTCGCAATCCGCGCGGGCGCGGACACCGCGATCGCGTTCGATCCGCGGCTGGCTCTCTATCCGCCCGCCGTGGCCGGCACCTTGCGCGAGCTGGCGAAGAAGCCGCTCGATCCGAGAGCCGACGTGCCCTTGAAGCCTTACGGCGCAACGGTGAAAACGATCGTGGCGGCCGGCGGAACGATTCTCGCCGGCACTGATTCGCCGCTCGTGCCGTACGGACTAGGTCTCCATCTGGAACTGCAGACGTTCGTGGACGCCGGCCTTACGACGTTTCAGGCGCTGCAGACGGCAACGACAAATGCCGCAAGGGCGCTCGGCGTGGACGATCAACTCGGCACGATTGAAGCCGGCAAGCTGGCCGATCTGGCATTCGTCGCGAGCGATCCGTTGGCAGACATCCGCTATGCGCGAGCGGTCCGGCGAGTGATGCGAGGTGGACGCCTTTACACGGTCGATGAATTGATCGGCGGACGCTGACGCGACCCCGCAGGAGGACCAGGCAGGACTAAGACCGCAGACGCAGACGCGACTGAAGTCCTGCGCTACACCCGACGATGTGGCGCTCGCAGCAGGGGTCGTTGTGGCGCAGGTCTTTAGACCTGCGAGCTCACCTCATCTGCCAGGAGCCGCTTCGACAACACGGACCATACGGCGTACGCGAGACGCAGACGATCGTGCCGCGCGATGTCGCTCGTCCAGAACTCGCCGCCGACGAGCTCCACGTGCTCCGGCAACCTGCCCGGCGCGAGCGGCTCTTTGTGCTCGAGGGCGTAGCGACCGAGCACCTGCGGCGACGGCCATGTCACATTCGTGAGGACGACGTCGACCTTGCGGTGGATCGCTTCCTCGATCCGTGCGACGGCGTCGCTCGCCGAGAATCCGGCCATGCCGCGCCCTTCGGTGAGCAGGTTCGCGATCAGGATCACCGGCCCCTTCATCTGCCCGAGCGCCTCCGAAACCCCTCGGACGAGAAAAATCGGCATCAGGCTGGTGTAGAAGCTGCCCGGCCCGATGATGACGGCGTCGAACTCACCGATCGCCTTAGCCACCGCGGGGTGAATCGAGACCGGCGGTTCGAGCCAGATGCGCCGGACGAAGCGGCCCGACGACTGCGCGGCATCGACCTCGACCTCGCCGCGCGTCACCGACCCGTCGCTGTACTCCGCACAGACCGATGCGGCCTGCACACTCACCGGCCACACGCGGCCCCGGCACCCGAGGAGCGCGCGCAGGCCGTCGATCGCGTCGAGAAAATCGCCGCTGTAGCGCTGCATCATCGACAGCAGCAGGTTGCCGCCGGTGTGGCCGCCGAGCCGTGCGTGCTCGAGCGTCGGCAGCCGTGCGAGCAGCACGCGGCGCGCTTCCCGCGCGTTGCGGGATAAGGCCAGCGCGCACTTCAGAATGTCGCCCGGCGGCAGCACTCCGAGCTCGTCTCGCAGCTGCCCCGAGCTGCCGCCGCTGTCGAACATCGTGACGACGGCGTGGACGTTCAGCCACGGATTGTTTTTCAGGCCGCCAAGCAGGCTGGGAAGGCCCGTGCCGCCGCCGAAACAGCCGACGTTCAACTCTCGCAAGCGCATGCGTCAACCATTGTAGAACCAAGAACGCCGCGGGAAGGACTGTACAATTCAACGATGACCGATGCCGTGCAGAGGCTCGAGCGCGAGCTCCGCGAGATATTTGGACAACGCCTGATGTCGCTCGTCGCGTACGGTTCTCGGGGGCCGACGACGCACACGCTGGCGATTGTCGAAGGGCTGACGAAGAACGATCTCGACGTATGCGCCGGGAAAGTCGCCGGCTGGCATGACGCGCACCTCTCGACGCCGCTGATTCTGGCGGCTCACGAATTCGAGCAGTCGCTCGACGCGTTCCCGTTGGAGTTCGGGGCGATTCTGGCGGCGCATACGATCGTGGCCGGCCGCAATCCGTTCACCGGACTCACGGTCGACGGGGCGGACGTCCGGCGCGCGTGCGAGGTGCAGGCCCGCAGTCACCTGCTGCATCTCCGCGAAGGCTATCTCGAAACGCGCGGGCGCGCGGACGCGCTGTCGGTGTTGATCGTCCGGTCAGCTCCCGCCTTCAGAGCACTCCTCGAACACATCGAGCGGCTCGACGGGCCGAAGCCGCACGAGACGGACGCCGTCGCGCGCGACGTCGCCAAGCTCGCCGACGTTTCGGAAATCTCGAACGATGAAGCGACGCGGATCTTCCCAGCGTACCTCGAAGCTGTCGAGCGTCTGGTGCAGCACGTCGACGGATGGAAACGATAGTGGACGTTGGAAGTTGGTCGTTGGTGGTTGGTGGTTGGTCGCGCGTCGTGGGCCGTTGGTCGTTGGTCGGCCTTCTGCTGGTCGTGGGTTCCGTCACCTCTGGTGCGCAGCGCGCGAACACGAACGATCTGCCCGAGCTGACGCAGCCGGTCAACGACTTCGCCCACGTGATCGATCCGCAAAACGCCACGACCATCGACCAGATGATCCGGCGGCTGAAGGACGCGACCGGCGACGTGGTGGTCGTCGCCACCGTCAATACGGTCGAGCCGTACGGAGACATCCGCGAGTACGCGAACAAGTTGTTCGAGAACCACGGAAAAGGCATCGGTCAGAAAGGCAAAGACAACGGCCTGCTGATTCTGCTCGCGTTGAAGGAACGCAAGGTCTGGGTTGAGGTCGGCTACACGCTCGAACAATGGATCACGGATGGGTTCGCCGGCGAGACGAGCCGCAGCTACATGGTTCCGCAGTTCCGGTCGGGCAATTACGGCGGCGGGATGCGCGCCGGCACGGAACGGATCATCGGACGAATCGCCTCGGGGCGCGGCGTCACGCTCGACGGCGTGCGGCCCGTCGCTGGCGAACGCCCGCGCTCGGGCGGCACGCCGATTCCGTTCTGGGTCTTCTTCATCGTCTTCATCATCATCATGATCATCAGCCGCATCGGCGGCGGCCCGGGCTCATCGATTGGCAGGCGCAACCGCTGGGGCATGGGCCCGTGGAGCGGCTGGTCGAGCGGTGTCGGCCCGTTCGGCGGAGGCTGGGGCAGCGGCGGTGGCGGCGGTGGATTCGGCGGCGGCTTCGGAGGATTCGGGGGCGGTATGAGCGGCGGCGGCGGCGGGGGCGGCAGCTGGTGACGTTGGCATCTACAATGAGCTCATACCGATTGGAGCGTGCCTTCCGTTCCTCCGTGTCCTCCGTGGTGAAGATTTGTTCAGAAGACGTCTGTTAACAAAGGAATGTTCATGACACGCAGAACACTCATCCGGCTCCTGACGGTCGCGGCGATCAGCATTGTCGCGATGCCGCTCTCCGGTTGCTCGTACAACAAGTTCGTCGGGCAGGAAGAGACAATCAAGGCGCAGTGGGCGCAGGTCGAGAATCAGCTGCAGCGCCGCAACGATTTGATTCCAAATCTCGTGGAGACCGTGAAGGGCTATGCGACGCACGAGGAGAGCGTGTTCAAGGACATCGCCGACTCGCGCGCGCGGCTTCTGGCGGCGAAGTCACCCGAGGAGACGATCGCGGCGGCCAACCAGCAGACGAGCGCGCTCGGGCGGCTGCTCGCCGTCGTCGAAAATTATCCCAACCTGAAGGCCAACGAGCAGTTCAATCGCTTGATGGACGAGCTCTCGGGCACTGAAAACCGGCTCGCCGTCGAGCGCATGCGCTACAACCAGGCAGTGCAGCAGTACGACACTTCCCGGCGGCAGTTCCCGGCGAACATGACGGCGAAGCTGTTCGGCTTCAAGGAATACCCGTATTTCCAGGCGCCCGCCGAAGCGAAACAGGTGCCGAAGGTGAATTTCTCGAAACCGCAGAACTAACGCGGATGTCGGTCCCACTCCCCTGGGAACGACTGCTCTGGAGCGGCCGTTCCCGCTGGTTCGCCGCTCGGTACATCCTCACTGATTTCCGCGTCGTGAAGATTGCGGGCTCGCGGACCGACGAGCTCGTGCTTCACGATATCGCGGAAGTCCACCGCGTCGAGTCCGCGCTCGACCGCCTCCTCGGCACGTCCACACTCGTAGTCGATGCGCGCGCCGCGCATGTGCCTTCGCTGGTTCTGAGCGGCGTCCACCGCGGCGCAGAGCTCGCGGCCGTCATCGAGCTTCTCGCCGGCGATCCTCGCGCCAGGGCGGATGCCAACGCGATCCGCGCGGCGCTCGCATGGGAGCCGCGACGCTCATTCGCGCCCGCAAGCGGCGCGCGGGAAGCCATCCTCGGAGCCGCAGTCGTCATCGTCGCGTTCTTCGGCGTGGCGATCGGCCTGCAGGGCCGCGCACGACCCGTCGTCTATTCCCCACACGATCCGATCGCGCCAGGCGGCGAGAAGCGAGCGAGCACCGAGATCATCAGCTTCATGGAATCAGACGTGATGCCGTGGGCGCGATCGACGCTCGCGCCAATTGTCGGCGGCGCGAATCGCGTGAAGTGCGAGACGTGCCACGGCCGCGACGGACGCGCGCGCGGCTGGCAGATGCCCGCGGTGGCGGCGTTGCCTGCGCCCGATCTGCGCGACCTCGGATGGGAGCGGTACAGCGCGACGATGGATGCGCAGATGCGGAACGCGATCTACGGCTACCTCGCCGAACCGGACAAGCAGGCGAAGGCCACGTACATGCGCGAAGTCGTGATGCCCGGAATGGCGCGGCTGCTGGACCGTCCGCCGTACGACTTCACCCGACCGTACGCCGAGAACCGTTCAAGGAATGCGCTCGGCTGCTACCACTGTCATCGGGTGAGGTGACGGTGTCGGTCACGGTGGCTGGTGGCTGGTGGCTGGTGGCTGGACGTTCGCCGTCAACGCTTGGGTACGAGCGTCAGCGTGGCCTGCGCGTAGCGTTGTACGGCCTCGTCGCTGAAGGCGAGTGGCATCCACCCTCCCTCGGACCAGAGCATTGCAAGATCCCGGAAGTGACCGCCATCGACGTATTCGGATTGACCCGGTGCGTTGATTCCGCGCGAACGGTCCCAGGCGCGCGGATCGAGCTCGGCGCGCACCGGGCCGTCGTCGCGCGAGGGTCGCGGCAGCGGACCGATGTTGAACCGCTGGCGTGATGTGGCCGTCACTGCGAGCGGATGAACGAATTCGACTGACGTCCCGGCAGAGACTGCGCTCGCACGTTTTGGATCTTCGGCAACGAAGCCGGCTGGTGGGTTGAACGCGTGAGGTAGATCAGCGGCCTTCCGCCACCCGCGCCATTCCTCGCCGCGCCGGATGGGAACGAGCGCGGCGTCCTGAAATCCGATGTTGCCGTCGGCATCGGCATACACGACGCGCCGCGCCGGCATTTTCCATCTCGCCGCAGCGCCACGAAACGCCTCCCAGTTGAGGGCGCGATCGATCGCGATCGACGCGAGCTCGGCAGCCGCGCCTGGCTCGGTGCCGCTCCACCTCACCCGGAATACTTGATGTCGGTCGCGATCTGCGGCCACGACAACGCCGTGCGTGTTGATATCGACATCGAAGACGAACGGCTTCGGCCTGCCCTTGATCGCGATTGGCTCTTTGACGATCGTGCCTCGCACACCCTGAGCCGTATCCGCCTCGTCGACGTAGATGTCCTGGGTATCGACATCGATCGCGGTCATCCCCCAGGCCACTCGCTCGTTGTGGCCGGCCGCGACTCCGGGCAGCCACGGACGTGTCACGCCGATCACGTTCCATCCGGACGCGTGCAGATGAACGACATATCGCGTCGACGGCTGATCGAAGCGATCATGCCCTTCGCTGAATGTGAGCGGTCGACCGCGCTCGACTGCGACGCGACCGGCCGCCATCGGTCTCAGGGACGCCGGATCGACGTTGTGTTCCGCCTGGACGGCGGCGCTCGGTACAGGACCGACACGCGCAGGCGCGGCCAGCGCTGCAAAAAACGGCCTGGTGCCGACGCGTCGGATCTGATCGGCGACGATGTCGCTGAGGTGCAGGCGCCGGACATCGTCAAGCGCATCGCCACTCTCGACGAAGGCGTCGGTGCGGTTCACGAGATCGTCGGCGGACCAGAATTCCGGCAGCCATCCCGCGAGCACGAATTCTTCAGGCGGACGTTCTCGCGCGAGCGCGACCCATGCATTGATGCCGCGCGCGAACGCGTCCGCAATCGCCTTTGCGTCCGGGCCGTAGCTCGCCCACTCTACGCTCATGTCGCCGCGGTACTGGAACCGCCGCGTCATCGCGTCGCGCTCGACGAAGTTCGCTCCGAGGACCTCCGACAATCGCCCCTGAGCCGCGCGCTTCCACAGATCCATCTGAAACAGGCGGTCCTCGGCCTGCACGAATCCCTGGGCGACGAACAGATCGTCCTGAGACTGCGCGTAGATGTGCGGAATACCCCACGTATCGCGGACGATGCGTACCGGCGCGGTGAGACCGGCAATCGCGATCTCTCCCGACGTCTGAGGTGTGAGCGGCGGCGCGGGAGCCGGAGTCCGATGGCAGCCCGCGCCTGCGACTGCGACGCAGAGCGCGCTGAGGAACAAACGCCCGGGACTACCGTTGATGGCTGATGCCCGATGGCTGCAGCGTGAGCCGTTCGTCGATGACCGACTCCACCTTGATCCTGCTATAGAAAATCGGAAAATATTTGCCACGTGCCCACAGCTCGAAAAGATCTCGGTAGTGCGGGCTCTGCGGATCGCCGGACTGGCCCGGGTTGTTCAACCCGAGGGAATTGTCCCAGTTCGACGTGTCGGCGATGATTTTCAACGATCCGCCGGATGTCTGGTTGTCGGCGGTACCTGTCGCGTTCACCGTATAGCCGTCGCCGCCGCGTGGGAACGGACCGACGTCGAGCTTCGCGCGGACCTCGGGCGCGACCATCGCGGTCATCGGATGGTGGATGAGCGCGTGGTGATACTGATCCTGTCCCCAGTTCCAGTGGTCGCTGTCGGCGCCGAGCTTCTTAGAGAGCTCCGCGACCGCCTCGCTGAGACTGCGCGACAGCAGCGCGTCGCGGCCGCCGGTCGGATCGGTTCCGAAGCGGCCGTCCGGCGCGTCGAGCCAGTCGATCATTTTTTTCATGCTCGGCGAGCCGAGAAATGGCTGCGCTTCCTTCGGGAAGAGCAGGTCGCGCACGTTCGCGACAAGCCGGCGCTGCCACATCTCGTAGATACCGGCCGCTACCGAGTCGGGGTCGAGGCTGAAGTCCCACGATAGAAGCGTCTGGCGCGCTTTCTCCGCCGAATCGGCGACCTTGATGCTGCGAAGCAGCGGCACGAGGCTGCGCGCAGGCAGCGACACGGCATCGTTCTGCAACCGGATCATGTCCGCCACACTCTGCAGCCGGCCGCTGGCGAGCACCTCAGTGATGCGCGACGCGCGAAACGGATCGGCGCCCGTGTAGTGGAGCGCCTCTTTGTACGGGTAATCGGTCGGGAACTGATAGTTGTTGGCCGTCGTGTAGTAACCCTTCGACGGATTCGCGACGTGCGGCAGCGCGCCGATCGGCAAGTAGCCGTTCCATTCGTATCGGCCATCGCCGGCGACCGGCAACAATCCTGACCAGTTCGGCCGCAACGGTGTGATCGACACTGCCTGATAGCCGATATTGCCTTGCCGGTCCGCCCAAACCATGTTTTCCGAGGGGATGCGGCTGTAGGTGCACGCTTCGCGGAACTCATCCCACGTCCGCGCCTGATCCATCCGCAGGCTCGCGAGATACGGCGCCGACCCGATCTCCATCCACGCTGCGCGAAGCGCGTACGCCTTGTGGTGGACCGCGTCTTCCGACAGGACGGGTCCATGGCGTGTGTACTTGAGCTCGACGGCCGCTGCCGCCTCACCCTTGACCGGAATCGAATCCTTGATGACCCGCATCTCTTCCCAAGCGCCGGCGTACTGGTACTGGTTCGGATTCGCTGGATTCGTGTCGTAGACGTAGAGATCTTCTGTGTCGCTGCCGAAGATCGTCAGACCCCAGGCGCCGAACTCGTTGTGGCCGATCGATACGCCTGGCAGCACCGGCTCGCCGCCGCCGATCACGTTCCAGCCGGGCGCAACCAGGTGCACCCAGTACCGCAGCGACGGCGCGCTCTGCGTCCGATGGGGATCGTTCATCATCATCGGGAAGCCGGTCTGGGTGCGCGTGCCGCTCACGACCCAGTTGTTGCTGCCGATGTCGCGCGGGTTGGGAGCGGCCACGTCGTCGTCATCATCGTCGACGGGCGCAGCGCTTCCGAAGCGCAGCGGCGTCCGAAATGCGTCGTACAGTTCGAGAATTGATTTATTGATCAGCGATAGATCGACGACAGGATCAGGGGTGAGATTCGGCTCAGGGCCGGGGAAATACTGCAGGTCTCTCACCTTATCCGGTCCGAGGAGCCGGACAGCCTGCGCCATCTTCACCTCGTCGCCGATATTCGAGAGCAGCCCGTTATGACGCGAAATGACGACGGCCGGCGTCCAGGGGGCGGGCTTGATGCCGAGCAGCTTGAACTCGACTGGGAGCGACGCCGGATTGTTCAGCGCTTCGGCGATGTAAGCGTTGACGCCTGCGACGTACGCGCCGATGATCGCTTCGCCGTGCGGATGATACCAATTCAGTTCCGCCTTCAGATCGCCGCGGAACATGTGCAGGCGCGCGCCGATGTCGCGCTTCAGCTCTTTCTTGCCGAAGATCTCCGCCACCGTGCCGGTAGCCTGTCGGCGCCACATTTCGAACTGGAAGAGGCGATCGCGTGCAGCGGCGTAGCCTTGCGCGAAGAACAAATCGTGTTCGCTCTGCGCGTAGATGTGGTTGATGCCCCAGCGGTCGCGCAATATCTCGACCGGCTGTGCGAGTCCCTCGACGCGGATTGAAGCTGATTGGGCGGCGCCCGGAATTCCGGACGCCGCTGTCAGAATCAGTGCCGCGCCGAGCAGCCATCTGGCTCGGCTCATTGCCAATTACTTTCGTGGCTGCGAGGTCGTGGACGTGTCGCGGACGGTCGGGTACTTGATGCCCAGCTGGTCGAGATAGCTCTTGTACTTCGTCGGATCGTAGTAGTACTTCTTCATCTCCGGCCGGTACTTCGCCATCGTCTGCTCGTTCAGCCAGATCGCCGGTTTGTCCTCGGGACGCATCAGCGGCGTGTATTTCCGATCCTTGGTCTGAACGTTGTTGAAGTAATCCCACGCCTGCTTCACGAGCTCGGGCCGCGTGACGAGATCGAGCACCGTCATCGCCTGCACCTTCGCGCCGTAGGTGACGCCTTTGTGCGCGATCGGCGTCGCCATCGAGATCGCATTCGCCCAGTTGTGCCCCGGGCCAGCCTGCATGTTCGCCGGGTAGTTCAACGTGATGGTCGGCACGTTCCAGGAGACGTCGCCGATGTCGTCCGATCCGCCGCCGCGCTTCTCCTCGTCCGGTATCTCTTCGCGTCCCTTGAGCGGTTGAATCTTCGTCGCAAGGCCGATTTCGGGCACCTTCAACTCGTGCTGCAGCGCGTGCGCCAGCTTCTGGTCGTCGTCGCTCCAGGTTGGAAGGCCCACTTTTTCGATGTTGTCGTGCATCGTCTCCGCCACGGTCTTGTTGAAATGACCGGGCCACGCGGAGCCGAGGACCTTCTCCGTGAATTCCGTATTGGTCATGAGCGCCGCGCCCTGCGCGATCTTGTCGCCGATCCCCCACAGCTCCTTGATGTGGTCGTAGTCGGTTTCGCGGAAGTAATACCAGTTCGACGCCGTCGGAGGCACGACGTTCGGCTGATCGCCGCCGAACGGAATCACGTTGTGCGAGCGCTGTTGCAGACGCAGGTGCTCGCGGCGGAAGTTCCAGCCAACGTCCATCAGCTCGACCGCGTCCAGCGCCGACCGGCCGCGCCACGGCGCACCCGCCGCGTGCGCGCTCTCACCCTTGAAGTCGTACTCGACGGAGATCAGGCCGTTGCTGGTGGTGTCGCCCCAGCTCACCTGCATGTTCGAGCCGACGTGCGTGAAGAGCGCGATGTCCACATCCTTGAAGGCGCCTGAGCGCACGAAATAGGCTTTCGAGCCGACGAGCTCCTCGGCTACACCCGGCCAGAGACGAATCGTGCCCGGCAAATGCTCGCGCTCCATGATCTTCTTCACCGCAATCGCCGCGGTGATGTTCAGCGGCACTCCCGAGTTGTGCCCTTCACCGTGACCCGGCGCACCTTCGATGATCGGATCGTGGTACGCGACGCCCGGTTTTTGTGACGCCTGCGGGATGCAATCGATGTCGGACCCGAGCGAAATCACCGGCTTGCCCGAGCCCCAACTCGCCTGCCATAGTGTCGGCACGCCGGCGAGCCCTTCCTGCACGGTGAAACCGTTCTTCTTCAGGACACCAATGAGATATTTCGACGTCTCGAATTCCTGGAACCCGAGCTCACCGAAGCTGAAGACCATGTCGTTCATCTCGGCGGAGAACGAGGCCATCGAATCGATGTCGGCGGCAACGTCCTTCTTGTATTGTTCGAGCTTCGGATTCACGGGCGCGGCCATCGTCTTTGCCGCGGGCGCGGGAGCCGGACGCTGGGCCTGTGCGCCGGTGAACGAGACGCTCACCAGGACGAGCGCGGCAATCGTCAGTAATCGAGAAACCTGCATGAGACCTCCAAAGATCGCGCGATTGTAACAGAGCCACCAGCCACCAGCCACCAGCCACGATAAGATCTCCCCGTGGATGTCTTCGAACCGCGACCGTTCCTGACGAGCGGCCACTGGATGACCCTCTTCAGCTGGGGGAATCCGCGCTATTTCCCGCGACTTCCCGCGCCAACGGTCCGGTATTTCGATGTCGATGCCACCGAGCGCGTCCTCGCGCATTGCCATTGGCAGCCCCGGGCGTGGGAGCGGCCCACGCTTCTCGCACTGCACGGCTTGAACGGCTCGAGCGACGCGCACTATATGAAGGGCCTTGCCGCGAAGGCATTCGCGCGCGGCATCAACGTCGTCCGGCTGAACCAGCGCAACTGCGGCAATACCGAGCAGCTCTCGGCCGGGCTTTTTCACTCGGGCCTCACCGCCGACGCGGCGCACGTCGTCGACGAACTGACGCGCGTCGATGGCGTGCCATCGATCGCCGTTGCCGGCTATTCGCTTGGCGGCAACCTCGCGCTGAAGCTCGCCGGCGAGTACGGCGCGCACCCGCCGGCGGCGCTCGCGTGCGTCACCGCCGTGTCGCCGATCATCGAAATCGAGGCATGCGTCCGCGCGCTCGAGCAGCCGGCAAATTTCCTCTACCAATGGAACTTCGTCAAGGATCTGAAGCGCAGGATGCGGCGGAAGGAGCGATTCTGGCCGGGCCTCTTCGATCTCCGGCACCTTCGCGCGGTCAAAACCGTTCGCGAGTTCGACGCGGTGTATACGGCGCCGTACTTCGGCTTCGAGAGCGCCGAGGACTACTACTATCGCGCGAGCTCCATGCGTGTGGTCGATCGCATTCGCGTGCCGGCGTTGATCATCACCGCCGAGGACGATCCGTTCGTTCCCTCGCAGCCATTTCTGAACCCGAAGATCGGGTCGAATCCCCACATCGAGCTCCGTGTGTGCCGCGCACGGCGGACATTGCGGATTCGTCGGTCCTGGCCGAGCCGAGGACGATGGGTATTGGGCCGAGACGAAGATTGTCGAATTCGTCGAGCGTCACGCTCGGCTAAAGCCTCGCGCTACGACGATGCAGCGAGAGACGCGAAGCTTCATGTAGCGCGAGGCTTTAGCCGAGCGTCAGTCGCGCAAGCACTTCGCTCAACGCGCGCTTCGCCGCGAGGAAGCCACACATCCCGTGGACGCCGACGCCGGGTGGCGTCGACGCTGAGCACAGATACAAGCCGCGCACCGGCGTCGAGTACGCTCGCAGCGTCGGCCGCGCGATGAACTGGCGCACGTCAGTCACGCCGGCTCCGATGTCGCCGCCGACCAGATTCGCGTTGTGCCGTTCGAGGTCGGCAGGCCGCATCACCGACGTCGCGAGCACACGCGTCGCGAAACCCTGGCGCGAACCGCTCGATCTGTTGTTCGATCCGCGGCAGCATGTCGGCGGCCGACGCGTGCGGCACGTGGCAATATGCCCACGCCGTGTGCTTCCCCGCCGGCGCGCGAGTCGGATCGAACAGCGACGGCTGAGTGACGAGGACGAACGGCCGCTCTGTCACGCGACCTTCCCACGCGTCGCGCTCGGACGTGGCAATCTCCTCGAGCGTGCCACCCAGATGGACGGTTCCCGCATGGCGGCACGCCTCGGCCCGCCATGGGATCGGCGCGTCGAGCGCCCAGTCCACCTTGAACACGCCCATCCCGTACCGATAGCGTTCGAGCTGACGGCGATAAGCCAACGGAAGTCTGTGGCCGGCGACTGCGAGAAAAGGTTTCGGTGACAGATCGCACAACACCGCGCGTGCTGGCGGCAGATCGTCGATGGACGTCACGCGCGAGCCAGTGACGATCTCGCCGCCGAGCGACTCGAAGTAGGCCGCAAGCGCGTTCGAGAGCGATTGCGAGCCGCCGTGCGGCATGACCCAGCCGGCGACGTGCGTCATCGCGCCGAGAACGAGACCAAAAGCCGCGGTGAGCAGATGCTCGAGCGGCAGCATTCCGTGCGCCGCGATGCCGGCAAATGTTGCACGTGCGGCGGGCGTCTTGAACACGCTCCGCGCGAGTCCGTCCGCCGACCGCAGCGCGTGCAGGCCGAACCGCGCCAGCTTGAACGGATGGTGCGGAATCGTCAGCGCAGGGCCCGAGCAGCGACCGCTCGAGACGACGGCCAATCGTCGACAAGCGGCTGGATCAGGCGCCGATAGGCATCCGCATCGGCACCGAAACCGCGCGCGGTCTCGTCCACCGAGGCGACGATCGACCCCGCCGTACCGTCATCGAGTGGATGCGCGAGCATCACCGGCGGCGCGATCCAGCGAAGCCCGAACGCGTCGAGCGGCAGATCGCGAAACGCGGGCGATACGACCGCAAACGGGTGAATGGCCGAGCAGACGTCGTGTACGAAACCAGGCCGTGTCAGCTCGGCCGATCGTACGCCACCACCGAGCGTCGGCTCGGCCTCAAGCACGAGTACGCGCCTTCCGGCTTTGGCGATGATGATCGCGGCTGATAGGCCGTTCGGACCAGACCCAACCACGACGGCGTCGAAACGATCGGCCACGTGCTTGCTACACTCCAATTTCTGTCGGCAGACGTACAGAGTCGCTTATGGCGGACGGGTTAGCCGGATACTGGTACACGCGGTTTCTGTTCGAGCGCGCGCTCGCGCTCATGTACCTCGTCGCCTTCCTCGTCGCCGCGAACCAGTTCGTGCCGCTGCTCGGCGAGCGCGGCCTCGAACCGGTGGGACCATTCGTGCAGAGCAGTCCCGTTCCGCGCCTCACCGAGCCTCTTCTATCTTCGCGCCCCACGATATCGCGTTTCGAATCGCGCGCGTGGATCGGCGTCGCGATTTCGTGCCTGCTGCTCTTCGGTTACCCAGCTGTTCCGCGGGTGGGCGGCGTCGGCGACCGCGTGGGCGGCGCTCTGGGTGCTCTACCTGTCGTTCGTGAACGTCGGCCAGACGTTCTACGGGTTCGGCTGGGAAACGCTGCTGCTCGAAACCGGCTTCCTCACGATCTTCGTCGGCGGCAGCCGCGACGGCGCCGAACATGGTCGTGATCTGGCTCTGGCGTTGGCTCGCTGTTCCGCGTGATGTTCGGCGCCGGGTCTGATCAAGCTGCGCGGCGACTCCTGCTGGCGCGACCTGACCTGTCTCGACTACTACTTCGAGACGCAGCCGATGCCGAACCCGCTCAGCTGGTATTTCCACTGGATGCCGTCGTGGATTCACCACGCCGGCGTCGTCTTCAATCACGTCGTCGAGCTGGTCGTGCCGTTCGGCTATTTCCTGCCGCAGCCGATTGCGTCCATCGCCGGCATCATCACGATCGTCTTCCAGCTCGTCGCTCATCGTCAGCGGCAACCTGTCGTGGCTCAACTGGCTGACGATCGTTCTGGCGATTTCGACGCTGAACGACCGATGGCTGTCGTGGCTGCCGGTGACCCCGCCGACTCTCCATCCGCCCGGCGGAGTCGAACGCGCCATCGTGTGGGGGTGGGCGGCGATCGTCGGATTGCTCAGCGTCGCGCCGACGCTGAACATGCTCTCATCGCAGCAGCTGATGAACTCATCGTTCGATCCGCTGCATCTCGTGAACACGTACGGCGCGTTCGGCAGCATCACGCGGACGCGAAACGAGATCGTGATCGAAGGCACCGACGACGCAAAGCCGACGGGTGCGACGGTGTGGCGCGAATATGAATTCAAAGGCAAGCCGGGCGACCCGTCGCACCGGCCGCCGCAGGTGGCGCCGTATCACATGCGTCTCGATTGGCTGATGTGGTTTGCGGCGATGTCGACGCCGAACCAGCACGACTGGTTTCCGGCGCTGCTCGTCAAGCTGCTGCAAGGCGATCGCGAAACGATCGGACTGCTCCGCACAAATCCATTTCCCGATCGTCCACCGACGTATATACGAGCGCAGTACTACGAGTACCACTTCACCACCCCCGAGGAGCGGCGACGGACCGGTCAGTGGTGGCGCCGAACGCTCATCGGCAGCTACTACCCGGCGGTGTCGTTGAAATAGTCCGCGAGCGTGTAGCGTCCGGCTTTAGCCGGACGTTGCCGGACTCGGCAGACCCAATCGCTCCATCATCAGCTTGGCAAACTCGGGGCCTTTGCCCTCTTCTTCGTGTTTGAAATACACGAAGACGTCTCGGCAGGACGATGTCTCACGCGCGATCGTGTCCGCCCACCGCTTCACATCGTCGGGCGTGTAGCCCTCGTCGCGCAGCCGGAAGTATGCGTAGTCCGCCGTGATCCGTACCGGCGTCGACATCTTCTCGCTGTCGGCGACGCACAGCGCGAGATTGCGTTTGCGCCAGACGTTCGAACACCTCCTCGTCGAGCCACGACGCGTGGCGGAATTCGAACGCCGCCACGACTTTCGGCGGCAACTCGGCGAGAAACGCATCGAACACCGCCAGGTCTTTCTTCGTGCTCGGCGGCAGCTGAAACAGCAGCGCGCCGAGCTTGTCGCCGAGCGTGCCAGCAACGGCGCAGAATCCTTTCACGAGCTCGCCGCAATTTTTCAATCGGTTGTCGTGGGTGATGCGGCGCGGCGCCTTCAGCGTCAGCTTGTAAGGCGACGGCGTCTGTGCGGCCCAGCCTGCGACAAGCTTCTCGGTCGGCATACGGTAGAACGTGTAGTTGATCTCGACGGTTGGAAATCGCGCGGCGTAGTACGGCAGCATCTTCGCGGCCGAGAGATCGGCTGGATAGAAACTGCCCTTCCATTCGGGGTAGTTGTAGCCGGAGGTACCGATCCAGATCATTCGACAAGAGTAGACTATACGTATGCGTTCTCATCGGTGTTTTTGGATCGCGGCGGCGCTCACGATGGTTGCCGCGTGCAATCGGTCGTCCGCAGCAAAAAGGATTCGAGCCGAAGACGTACACGCTCCAGGGCCAGATACTCGCGAGTCGAGCCGGACAAGAAGCTCGTCACCATCAAGCACGAGGAAGTCAAAGGCTTCATGCCGGCGATGACGATGCCGTACACGGTGAAGGACGCGAAGGCGCTCGACGGCCTGGCGCCAGGCGATCTGATCAACGCGAAGCTGTCGGTCGAATCGAGCGGCGTGTTCTTGACGGACGATCAAGAAAGTCGGCTCGGCGCCGCTCGAGAAGGCGCCGCCGCCGGCGCCCGAAGCCATCCGCGTCGTCGGGCTTCGAGCTCCTGAAGCCCGGCGAACCGGTACCCGAGGCGACGTTCGTCGACGAGGACGGCCGGAAGCGCGACTTCAAGTCATTCAAGGGGCAGACCGTCGTGATGACGTTCATCTACACGCGGTGCCCGATGCCGACATTCTGCCCGCTGATGGATCGGCATTTCGCCACGATCCAGCGGACGCTCGAGCGCGATCCGGCTCTGAAGCGCGTGCATCTCGTGAGCGTCAGCTTCGATCCGCTCACCGACACGCCGCCGGTCCTGAAGAAGCACGCGAAGGAGCTCGACGCCGATCCGGCGCGATGGACGTTTCTCACCGGCGATCGCGACGACATCGACAAGTTCGCGTCGCGGTTCGGCGTCTCGGTCGCGCGCGCCGAGAACGATCAGCGCGACATCACGCACAACCTGCGGACCGCGATCGTCGACGCCGACGGCAAGCTGGTGAAGGTCTACACGGGCAACGAGTGGACGCCGGAGCAGGTGCTCGCGGATCTCAAACCGATTGCCAAAGCGAATTGACGTCCTGGAGACCTTCTCGGCTCGCGAGCGGCGGCTGATCGCACGCCTGCGCACGCCCGCGGCCGTCCAGCGGTATCTCAACCGTCTGCCCTACAACGAGGAGCCGCACGGCCGCGCGACACTGCGCAGTTTTCGCGGCGTCGTCCGCCACGGCTGCGCGCATTGCCTCGAGGCCGCGCTCTTCGCGGCAGTCGTTCTCGAGCACGCACGGCTACCCGCCGCTCGTTCTCAGCTTCGAATCGATCGACGATCTCGATCACGTGATCTTCGTCTACCACCGGAGCGGCCGCTGGGGATCGATCGCGCGATCGCGCGACCCGGGCCTCCACGGTCGAAAGCCGGTGTTCGCGACACCGCGCGCGCTCGCGCTCAGCTATTTCGATCCGTACGTCGACTTGACCGGCCGTGTGACCGGCTACGCCGTCGTCGACGTCGCGAAGCAGATGGGAGATTACGACTGGCGGCTGGCGGACACGAACATCTGGAAGGTCGAGCGGATGCTTCTCGAATATCCGCACCGCGCGATTTCGTCGTCCGACGCCCGCGTGAAGAAGCTTCGCGCCCGGTATCGCGCATTCCGGAAAGCGAACCCCGGAAAAAAGCCGGTGTTCTACAAAGGGCGCGAGCGGTGGACGGAGCTGCCAAAGGACCTGGTCCTTGGATCTTCATCAGTCCAGATCGAAGTCCCGCGTCGGCTTGGTGATCGGCTCTTCGCGCGCCTGCTTCAAGCGCCTCTTCGAACCGCCGCGACAGCGCATCGCCGCGCGTTTTTTCGTGATCGACCGACTGCTGGAAGATCGACTCGCGCCGCGCCGCTTCGGCCGCCAGGATCTGCTGCGCTTCGCTCAGCTCCGGCTTGTTCCCGCGGTCGGGTTCCCTGTGCGAGACGACGCGTCCGAGGTTCGTGTCGATCACGAGGATCGTCTGACAGCACGGACACGATGACCTCGAGCTCTGATTTCAGCTTCGCCATCAGCGTTTCCCTCCCACGCCTTTGAACGCGTCCACGAGCGTGTTCGCGGAGAGCTCCTTCTTGATCTCCATCGGCGAACCATCCGGCAGCGTCGCGACCAGCCGCACGTCGTGCACCGGCATCCGCCGCAGGTCGAAACGCTGGCCCTGTGAGGCGACGAAATCATCGAGCGTTACCGTGAAGCGCCCGCCGGAGAGCAGCGACGGAATCGTGACGCGGTAATAGGAATTGAGCCAGATCTCGACCTTCGTCCAGTTCTGATTCGATCGGTTGTCGACGGTCAGCAGGTTGCCGTCCAGCTTCAGCGGCTGGTCGGTCGGGCGGCTCGAACACGCGATGAGCGCCGCGACAGCCACGACCGCCCCGGCGAGACGACGCATACGCACGGACTATCATAGCGTAGTGAGTCACAGCGGCTCGGCCGTGGTGCGCATCGCCACCTACAACGTGCACCGCGCCCGCGGACTCGATGGTCGCACGCGCCCCGAGCGCATCGCCGCCGTCCTGCGCTCCATCGACGCCGATGTCGTCGCGCTGCAGGAAGTCGTCGGCGCGGGGCCGCGCGGCGGCGGCCACGCCGAGGAAATTGGCGCGGCGCTCGGCATGGGATGGGTGATGGCGCCCGCGCGGCAGCTGCGCGGCCATCAGTTCGGCAACGCCGTCCTCAGCCGCTTTCCGATCACCCAGCATCTCGAACACGATCTCTCGTGGAAGACGTGCGAGCCGCGGCGGCTGCAGCGCGTCGACATCGCCGCGGACGGCTGCGCACTGCACGTCTACAACGTGCACCTCGGCACGGCGCTTCTCGAGCGCCGCCATCAGGCGAGCCGGCTCGCGGCGATCGTGACGCGATCGGCACATCGGCGGGCCGAAGATCGTTCTCGGGGATTTCAACGAGTGGATGCGCGGCCTGGCGACGAAGATGCTGAGCGAGCGGATGAACAGCGTCGACCTGCGCGACTACTTACGCCGCCGGCGCACGTATCCCGGTGTGTTTCCCGTCCTGCATCTCGATCACATCTACTACTCCGGGCGCGTCGAGATTCGTCAGCGTCGAGCTGGTGCGGACGCGACTGTCGCTCGTCGCGTCCGATCACCTGCCGCTCCTAGCGACCGTCAAAATTCGGTGACGGCAGGTGTAAAGACGCAGGTCTACAGACCTGCGCTACATCTGTACGGTCGAATCAGACGGCCTCGGCGTCCTCGGCGAGCTCGAGAGCGAGCGGAACGGCGTCGATGATGCTCGGCACGGCTCGCGCCGCGCGCTTCGCCTTCGCCGCGCGCGCTTCCTCGTAGATGCGCTGCGGCACCGCCTGCACGTCCCACACGAGGCCCACCGCCTTCATCGCCCGAATCACGTACCAGGTCGGATCGAATTCCCACCAGTAGAAGCCGTTGCGCGCGGCGCGCTGATAGCGATGGTGGTTGTTGTGCCAGCCTTCGCCGACCGCGAAGAGCGCCGTGATCGGGTTGTTCCGCGATTCGTCGCTCGTCTCGAAGCGACGCGAGCCGAACATGTGGTTGACGGTGTTGATCGCGAACGTCGCATGCGCGAGCGTGACCGTCGGCAGACAGAAGCCCCACACGAGCCACGGCATGCCGCCGATGAGATACATCGCGACGGCGAGCAGCAGCGGCGGCACCGGAGTAGTCGATCGAGCCACACGAATCTCCGGCGCCTTCGAGAAATCGCGCACGACCGGATTGGTCGGCTCGAGCCGATCGTGCTTCGCGTCGTTCAGGAACCAGCCGATGTGCGCGTAGTAGACGCCGCTCACCGATCGGGCTGTGCGGATCGCCGTCGCGATCGGCGAACCGATGATGGTTCACGTGATGGCCGGCCCACCACAGCGGGCCTTTCTGCATCGCCGCCGTGCCGATGAACGCCCAGACGAAGCGCGCCACGCGGTTCATCTGAAAGGATCGATGCGCGAAATAGCGGTGGAACGCGAGCGTCGAGCCCGATCGCGCGCACGAAGTGCGACGCCGCCCAGAGCGCCGACGAGCGGCCACGTGAACGGAACCGCGAACACCAGGAGGGCCGAAACCTGCACGACCCAGAAGATCACCATCGTAATAGTCGTCAGCAGCAAGTCAGATCTCTCGAAGCGCTCGGGCGACAGGGATGCGCGCCGCGCGAATCGCGGGGAGCAGTCCGCCGGCTGCGCCCATGAGCGCGGCGAACAGGAGACCGGCGCCCAGAAGCGTCGGCGTGATGCGAAATTTGAAAGCGACTTCGCTGAAGCTGGCCATATTCGTGGTGCCGGTCGACAGACCGTGCACGGGCAGTGCCAGGACACAGCCGATCACTCCGCCGACGAGCGCAAGCGCCGTCGACTCCGCCAGGAACGCAGCGACGATCTTCGCGATGCGAGAATCCGAGCGCGCGGAGCGTGCCGATTTCGCGCGTCCGATACGCGACCGCCGCGTACATGGTGTTCATCGCGCCGAACATCGCGCCGATCGACGAGAATCAGCGTGACGAACGTGCCGAACACGCGAATCACGGTCGTCATCACGCGCGACTGCTCGGCGTAGTAGTCGTCTTCGCGGTGCGCCGTCAGCTGGAGCCGCGGATCGGCGGCGATGCGCCGCGTCGAACGATTCGTACGCGCGACGGATCGATCGAGCTTCACGGTGACCGACTGATATTCGTCTCGCTGAAACGCCGGCATCATCAGATCGATGTCGCCCCACACCTCGGACTCGAACGAGGCATCGTCGTCCGCGAAGATGCCGACGACGTTCCAGGTGGCGTTGCCGAATCGGACGTCGCTGCCGAGCGTGAGTCCGGCGAAGCGCTGAGCGGCGAGCCGCCCGACGTTGATCTCGCGCGTGCCCGGCGTGAACTGGCGCCCCTCGACGAAACGTGATGTGCTCGCGCACCTGAAACGCACGCGGACCGACGCCGCGGGCCGGGACGTTCGCCGGCTGATTGTTGGTGACGCGGGGCACGCGCGATGATGACGACGAGCTCGGGTGAGGCCAGCGGATGACCGGAGCTGTCGCGCGCGATCTGCGGCAGCGATTCGATCAGCGGCACTTCCGAGCGGAGGACCGCGCTGACGGTTTCGGACGTGGCGCTCTTGCGCAGCACGATCGCGTTCTGCGGCGAGCCGCTGGCGACGAGCGTCGCGCGAAAGCCCTGCGCGATCGACAGCGTCATCACGAAGACGGCGACCACCATCGCGATGCCCATCGCGGTCATCGTCGCGGTGCCTTTGCGGACGACCATCGAGCGCAGGTTGTACGAGCTGATGAGACCCATCAGGCGACCCGCCGCAGCGCGTCGACGATCTTCAGCCGCGCGGCCATCGTCGCGGGAATGATGCCGGCGAGCACGCCGATGACGGCGCCGAGCGCGATGCCGATCGCGAGGTTTGCGCCGCTGACGCCGAAGTCGGGAATGAAGCCGCCGGCGCCGAGGTTGCTGCCGGTGACGATCACCTTCGCGAGCACCGCACCGAGGACGCCGCCGATGAACGCCATCATGCAGCCCTTCGCCGGCGACCAGCGCGAAGATCGTGTGCTGCTTGAAGCCGAGCGTGCGCATGACCGCGATCTCGGTCGTCCGCTCGCGCACCGACATCGCCATCGTGTTCGCCGCGACGAACAGCGTGGTGATGACGACCGCCAGCGCAATGCTTCCGAGCAGAACGTTCAGGTTGCCGAACATCGACACGAACGAGCTCTGAAAGGCTTTCTCGGTGTCGGTCTTGGTTTCGTACGGCGAGTTGGCAAATTTCTGGTCGATTGCGCTCGAGATCTGCGCTTCCTGATCGGGATTGGCGATCTGTTCGATGAACCAGCCGACCTGGCCCTTCTCGAGCGACCGCTCGTCGGCGTACTTCCAGTGGAACATCATCGTCTGGTTATCGACCGCAGCCCCCCCGGATCGATAGACGCCCCGGACAGTGAATGGGAAATCCTGGGAACCGTAGATCGGGATGCCGACCTGCAGGGTCACGCGGTCGCCCAGCTTCCAGCCAAACCGCCGCGCGAGGCCGTCGCCGACGATGCAGCCGGTGCGATCGTCGAGGAAGGCACGTTTCTCCTCCGGCGCGAGGATGACTTCCGGATACATGCGCAAGTAGCTCTCGGGCTCGATCGCGATGTTCGGAAAGAAGTTCTTCGGATCCTTGTAGATGCCGCCGAACCAGTTCGCCCACGTCAGGTCGCGAACGCCGGCAACGCTTCGGATCGCCTCGGCGTGGCTCGTCGGCATCGGAAAGATCAACGACGTCGACCGGATCGTCACGATCCGTGTCGACGAGCTCGCCTGCGTCGCGGCCTGAAAGCCGTCGAGCACGGCGCGCAGCGCGGCGAAGAGAAACACGGCGATCGCGACGCTCAGCACCGTGAGCGCCGTGCGGCGCTTGCTGCGCCGCGCGCTCTTCAGCACGAGACCGACATACTTCATCGCGGGCTACCCGACCTTCTCCTGCTCCACGAGCGTGCCTTTCTCGAGGTGCAGGAGGTGACGCGCGCGTTCAGCAGCGTGAGGATCGTGGGTCACCATGACGATCGTCTTCTTGAATTCCTGATTCAGCCGCTGCAGCAGCGTGAGAATCTCGGCGCCTGATTTCGAATCGAGATCGCCTGTCGGCTCGTCGGCGAGCAGCAGCGTGGGATCGGTGACGACTGCGCGCGCGATCGCGACGCGCTGTTCCTGCCCGCCCGAGAGCTGCCGCGGGTAGTGCTGGGCGCGATCGCTCAGTCCGACGATCCCGAGCGCCGTCATCACGTGATCGCGGCGCTGCGCCTTCGAGAGGTTCGTCAGCAGCAGCGGCAGCTCGACGTTCTCGAACGCGGTCAGCACCGGAATCAGGTTGTACAGCTGAAAGATGAAGCCGATGTGACGCGCGCGCCAGGAGGCGAGCGCGTTGTCGGAGAGGCGGCTGATGTCCGTGTCGCCGATGCGAACAGTGCCGCGCGTCGGGCGATCGATGCCGGCAAGGAGGTTGAGCAGCGTCGACTTGCCCGAGCCCGACGGACCCATCAAGCCGAGGAAGTCGCCTTCCGGCACGGAGATCGTCACGCCGTCGAGGACCGGAATGTCGATCGCGTCGCGCTTGTACGATTTGGTGACGTCGCGCAGTTCGATCAACATGCCTACGATCCTTTGACGCGCACGAGGGCGCCGTCGGTCAACGCCGGCGGCGGGTTGAGAATCACGGTGTCGCCAGACATGACGCCGCTCTTCACCTCGACCTGGTCCAGCCTGTCGGCGCCGAGAATAACGGTGCGATGCGAGGCCGTTCCGTGGCTGACAACCCAGACGGCCGGTTGCCCCCGCATCTCGGTAACCGCACGCTTTGGAATCAACACGGTGCCAGGCACGTGCCTGGCACCGTCGGGCGCGGGTTTCGCGCCGGGCTCCTGGAACGTGACGCTGGCAGTCATTTCCGGCTTCACGTGCGCGTCCGGGTTCAGAATCGACACGCGCACCTCGACGATCGCCTTCGCGCGGTCGGCGGATGGAAAAATCTGCCGCACCGTCGCGCGGTAGGCCTGGTTCTGGTACGCCTGCAGCGTGACCTCCGCCGGCATGCCCGGCCGCGAGCTTGGCGACGCTGTTTTCGCTCACTTCCGTCTGCACCTCGAGCTCGCGGAGGTCGGCGATCGTCGCGATCGCCCCGCCTTCGCGGGCGGCCTGCCCGGCGACGCCGAACGGCGAGACGGTTTCCCCGACTTCCGTGCGCTTCTTGATGACGACGCCGTCGAATGGCGCGCGGACGTTCGTGTTCTCGAGCGCCTCGTCGGCAACCCGCACGCGCGCGCGTGCCGACGCAATCGCGGCCTCCGCCGATTTCACTCGCGCGGCAGACACGAGCGACGCCGATTCAGCGGCCGTGAGGCTCGCGGTCGTCGTGATCCCGTCCTTCATCAGGGCACGTTGACGTTCCAGATTTCGCACGTCCTCGTCGCGCGCGGCCACCGCCTGCGCGAGCTGCGCGTCCGCCTCCGCCACGGCACGCCGCGAGGCTTCGAGCTGCGCGTCGACGTCGGCATGCTCGATCTCGGCAATTACTTCGCCCTTCCGCACGTGCGTGCCTTCTTCGAACTTCACCCTCGCGAGTCGCCCGCCGACTTTGACGCCGACATCACTGCTGTGCCGCGCGACAACGTAGCCGCTCGCGACGAGCACCGGCAGCGCCGTCGATCCGCCCGGCGTCGCCGCGGCGAGCTCGGTCGCATGGATGACGTCGACTTCCGGCGCCTGACGTTCGGCGAGATACGCCCGCGCCGACGGAAAGCCGGCGGCCGCCCCCAGGGCGAGCGCCGCCAGCACCGCCCACAGGAGCCAGGGCCGCCGCGGGCCCGCATCGCGATCGATCCGCAGGCGCGCCAGATCGACTGGCGCCTGACCTTCGGTTTGAATTGTCACGGGAAAATCTGACTAGCGACGAATCACGAACGACCGACGGCCAACGACTCCGCTCAGCCTTCTTCCTCGAACTCTTCTTCCTCAGGCGGGCCGAGCCGCGTCGACGGACGCAGCGCTTCGCGGTAATCGTACAGCGGGAGATCGCGGACGTGCAGCGACAGCGTGCAGGCGGGCGATTTCTGGTCGACGACGACCGTGACCGGGCTGCCTTCGACGCCTTCGCGGAACGCAATCCGACAACCGCAGGCGAGCCGCGCGTGCGTAAATCCCTTCACGCCAAGGATCATATCACGGAGTTCCGGACAACCCCGTGCTCAAGAGCGCTTTGATTTCCTTCTCGAACGAGTCTTTTCCTGAGAGCCCGGTGTGCTTGGCGCACACCTTTCCGTCGCGCGAAATCACGACCGTGACCGGAATGCCCCACATCGGCCCGAACGCATCCTGCATGTCGTCGTGGCCGAGCCCCTGCAGCACGAGGTAGTTCATCTTCATGTCGGCGACGTAGGGCTTGAGCTTGTCGAGCGTGTCGTCGACCGACACGCCGACGACCTGCAGTCCCTGCGCGCCGTACTTGTTCTGGAATTCGATGAACCATGGAATCTCGAGCTTGCAGGGACCGCACCACGTGGCCCAGAAATCGAGCAGCACGACCTTGCCCTTGAGGGCCGTGAGCTTCACGTCTTTGTTGTTGACGTCCTTCAGCGTGAAATTGAAGTTTGCCGGCTTCGCGTTCGCAGGACACGCCGAGCCGGCGATCGCCGCCTCGAGCCCGTGAGAGGACCAGGGCAGATCGGCGTTCAGCGTCAGCAGCGCAAGCGCGAGCGCGGAAACCGCCGCCAGTGTCCATCGCATCTTCATTTTCATCGTTCGGCCGCCTTGTGACTTCCACCTTCGCCGTTTACTTTGCCTTTTGCCTTCGACCTTTTGCCTTTAGTTTATCGCAACGAGGCCTGAACGAACGCGGCCAGCCGCTCGACGTCCTGGCGCGGCTCGCGCGCGATGAGCACGAACGTGCGCTGCCCGACGGACCAGATGGCGGCCTCGTGCCCCATCACTTCCAGCACCTCTTGCGGCCGCACCGAGGCCGGCAGCATGAACACCGACACCGGCACGCCGTGATGCCGATACATGAGGTGCGCGACACGTCCCTCGCCGTACAGACACGGACGCGCGCCGACGAGCTCGAGATCGGCGCGCTGCGGATTCGGCGGCAGCTGCAGCGTCCATCCGAAGTGCGACGTCATCGATGCCTGCACGGTCATCGGCGCATCGTGGGTGCCGAGCACATCGTTCACCGCGAAGCATTTCAGGTGATCGGCGGTCAGCTCCGCAGCCATCACGCGCGACGAGCGATCGGTCAGCTGATACACGAACGCGCCGCCGACGATGAGGACGAGCGTCGCGGCGAGCGCGAGCGGCGCGAGGCGCGCGCGCCAGACCGGCCAGCGACCGCGGCTCGCCGGTCGGCGGCGCTTTGCGGCGGCGCTCACGCGCGCCGGCGCACCGTTCGCGCAGATCGGCCGAAGCGCGTTCGCTGAGCAGGGCGCTGCTTGCGCGCCTGAATCAGCTCACGGACGGTCTGTTCGGCCACGACGCGCGAGCGACACGGCCCGCAGACGCGAACATGTTCGTCGACGCGCGCGCGATCGGCCGCCGGCAGCTCGCCGTCGACGTACGGCGTGACGATGGGAAGGACGTCGCGACAGTCGATTCGTCAGCAGTCTTCAGTCATCAGTCGTAGCGATGTCTTCCGGTCGTCAGTCTTCTCGTCGGAGTCGGTCAGTCGTCGATCGTCAGTCGCCGTCGTGGAGTCCTCGGCCGCCGACTGCCGACGACGCGGCGACTGTCGACCGCGCCGACGACTGGCGCTGCCTGCGTCGTGCAGCCTCGCAGATGCGCGGCCGCGCGAGATGCGCGACATCACCGTGCCGACCGGAATCGACGAGCATGTCGGCGATTTCGGCGTAGGAAAACTCTTCCACGTCTCGTAACCAGACCGCCTCGCGGAACTGCGTCCGGCAGCTCGTCGATCGCGGCCTGCAGGTCCGGCGCGAGCGTGTCGCGCAGCAGCAGCGCTTCGGGCGTCTCCGGCAGCGCGTGCCCGATCGATGCGGCTGCTCGAGCGCGCGCTCGACCGCGTCGCTGTCGACCGTCACCGCGTCGCGCGCGCGATCGCGGACGCGGTTCCTCGCGGTGTTGTGGAGAATCGTGAACAGCCACGCCCTCAGGTTGGTGCCCGGCTCGAACTGTCCGCCGCCCGAAATGCCTTCAGATATGTGTCCTGCACGAGATCTTCGGCGTCGGCCGGCGACGCGCGTCAGCCGGCGCGCCGTCCGGTAGAGGCTGTCGAGGCTCGCCAGCGCGTCGGCCTCGAATGCCGCCCGCTCGGGCTGCGGCAGCCCTCGGGAACGGACGGCGACGGTCGGTCCTCGACGAATGCGCATCACCGCGCGCCAGGGTACGTAAACCCCGGCGTCCTCTCCTTTATTCCAGGTAGTCCGGGCGGCGCTCGCGTGTCGCCGACAGATGGCGAGCCCGCCACGTTCCGAGGACAGTCTGGCATAGCGCGGCCGGCATTTGCGCGGCGCAACCCGCGGATCAGCGTTTGCAGGCGCCTGAGCCGCACAGTAAGATCGCCAGACCGATTGACGCCGTTTCCCGACCTTTCCGAGGTTCCGCCTATGCGCACGCGCGTCGCGTTCGTCTCGCCGGCCCCGTTCTCGGGCTCGCTGCTCTGCTGTTTGTCGTCGAGCCCGGCGTCGCCTCGGCGCAAGGACAGTTCATTCCGTATTTCGGCAAGAACAACATCCACTACGACAAGTTCGACTGGCACATCTACACGACCGATCACTTCGAGATCTACTACTACCCGGAGATCGAGCAGCATCTCGAGCGGATCGCCGGCTACGCCGAGAGCGCCTATCAGCAGGTCAGCGCCGATCTGAAGCACGACCTGTCGTTCAAGGTGCCGCTGATCCTGTTCAAGACGCACAGCGAGTTCGAGCAGCAGAACGTCGCGCCGGGCGCGGCGCAGGAAGGCGTCGGCGCCTTCGCCGAGCCGTACGCGCGACCGCATGCTGCTGCCGATCGACGATCCGCCGGATCAGCTCTACGGCCTCATCGCCCACGAGCTGACGCACATCTTCGAGTTCGACATCATTCCGCAGTCGCTGATCCGCCGCAGCGTGCCGCTGTGGGTGAACGAAGGGCCTGTCGGACTACGAGCGCGGCCAGTGGAGCGCCGCTCGACCTGATGACGGTCCGCGACGCGGCGGTCGCCGACATCGTGCCGAAGATGAGCGAGCTCGAAGGCTACGGCAACACCAACAACCCGCGGCTGATCTACAACCTCGGGCACGCGGTGTTCGAGTTCATCGAGGCGAAGTACGGCAAGGAAGGCATCCGCCAGTTCCTGTTCGCGCTGCGCAAGAGCGTCATCGGCGGCGGCGAGGACGCGTACGAAGAAGCGCTGCAGATGAAGAAGGACGAGTTCGATCAGGCGTTCGAGCGCTACCTGAAGGATCGCTTCAAGCCGTTCCGCGACAAGGAGCGGCCGGCCGACTACGGCCGCGACCTGCGCCGAACAAGGAGAAGACCAACTACGCCGAGGCGCTGTCGATCGCGCCGTCGCCGTCGGGCGATCTGATCGCGGCGCGTCACCGTCAACCGCAAGGACCGCGAGCTCGACATCGTGCTGCTCTCGTCGAAGGACGGCTCGGTCGTCCGCAACCTGACGAGCGGCTTCGACAAGGACATGGGCTTCGACCACATCGTGCAGCTCGGCGAGCGGTTCGACAGATGCCGTGGATGGCATGGTCGCCGAAAGGCGATCGGCTCGCCTACTTCGTCCGCACGGAGAAGGAGCGCACGCTCATCGTCGCAGAACGTGCTGACGCGGCAAGATCGAAGAGCGGATCGCCGATGAAGTCGGTCGACGAGCCGGAGTCGCCGACCTTCTCGCCCGACGGCCGGACGATCGCGTTCTCGGCGCTGCGCGGCGGCATCGGCGACATCTTCACGGTCGATCTCGACACCAAGCAGATCACCAACCTCACGAACGACGAGTTCGCCGACTACGGGCCGACCTACTCGCCCGACGGCAAGTTCATCATCTACAACGCGCGCGTCAGCGGCAACCAGAAGCTGTTCCGGCTCGATCTCGACACGAAGAAGAAGACGCAGCTCACCTTCGGCACGCAGGACGAGACCGCCGCGCAGTTCATCGACGACCACACGATCGTGTTCTCGTCGACGGCGACCGATCCGGCCGTGCCGCTCGAGCCCGAGGTGGCGAAGAACGGCAACATCTACAACATCTGGACGCTCGATCTGCAAGACGGCGAGCTGCGGCAGTACACCGACGCGCTCGGCGGCAACTTGTCGCCGATCGTGCTGAACGACGGCAAGCACGAACCGCATCGCGTTCGTCACCTACTACAAGGGCGAGTACAGCATCCACACGCTCGAGCGGAAGGAGCCGCTGCACACCGCCGCCATCGTCCGACTTCGGCGCGCCGGACCGATCATCGACTTCCAGGCGCCGCTGCAGCACACGCTGGTCGCGGCGAACATCAAGAAGAAGGGCACGTTCGAGAAGATGTTCCTCGAGGGGCGGCCGCCGGTGAACGTCGGCGTCACGAGCAACGGCGACATCTTCGGCGGCACGCAGGTCAGCTTCGGCGACGTGCTCGGCGATCAGCAGTTCAACTTCTTCGCCGCGTCGATCTCGCAGTACCGCACGCTGTCGCTGTCGTACGTGAACCTGTCGCGGCGCTTCCAGTGCGCGCTGCAGGGCTTCTCGCAGACGCAGTTCTTCTACGGGCAGCTCGGCGGCGTCTTCTACGATCCCGACGCTCGCGCCGCTCATCAGCCGCGACCAGGCGGTCGCGACGACGCACGGTCCGCGGCGGCACGGCGTTCGGCATCTATCCGTTCAACCGCTATCGGCGCGTCGAGCTGTCGGGCGGCGCTCGTGCAAATCGACGAGGAATACAACGACCCGACCCTCCAGGCGCAGTCGCAGCAGTATCCAGACGGCGCCCGGCGGCCAGCAGGTCTTCCGCAACGGCACGCTGATGCCGCTCGGCGTCGCCTTCATCCAGGAGACGACGGTCTTCCGCGAGTTCGGTCCGCTCGCCGGCAACACGATGCGGCTCGCCTACGACGTGTCGCCGCCAAGATCGGCGGCACTGCTGTCGCGCCAGACGCTTCGACGTCGACGCCCGCCACTACCTGCGCCTCGGCGGCACCGGCGTGCTCGCGCACGCGCCTCCGCGGCTTCAAGAGCATCGGCGAGCTTCCCCGACTTCATGTACTTCGGCGGCAACTCGCGAGATGCGCGGCTACGACTACCTGCAGTTCGTCGGCCAGAACGCGGTGTTCGCGAACGCCGAGCTGCGCTTCCCGCTCATCGAGGCGGCGCTGACGCCGATCGGCGTCATCGGCGGCGTCCGCGGCGTGTTCTTCGCCAACATCGGCGGCGGCTGGTTCAACAACCAGCCGTCGTCCGACCCGTGCACGACGGCGGGCTTCAAGTTCGCGACCACCGGCAGCGAATCGTGCACGCCGGTCATCGGCGTACAAGACCGACACGTCGGGCAACCCGCTCTCCGATCCGCTCACCGGCCTGCCGATGCCTGCATGTACGGCGCGCCGCGCACGGTCACCGGCTTCCGGCTGCAGGACGGCCGCGCGTCGTACGGCCTCGGGCTCGAGACCTTCGCGCTCGGCTTCCCGATTCACTTCGACTGGTCGTGGCGGACGCTGTTCAACAAGGACTGGGAAGACGTCGTGTTCGCCGGCTCGGGCGGCAGCGCGTCGTTCCGCGAAGCCGCGCTTCGCGGTCTGGATCGGCTACGACTTCTAGGTTGTAAGAACGAAGGCGGCGCCCGCGGCCGCCTTTTTCGTGGTACGATATTTTGGTTTGACAAAGCAAAGTAAAGTACGCGATCGTGACGTCCATGCGCTGCTCGACGCCTATCCGCGAATCTACTTCGCGTGCCACACGCGGCACGTCCGCGACCCGGCCACCGGCGACGACGTCAGCGCGCACCAGGCGAGCATCCTCGACCACCTCGACGAAGTCGACCCGATGTCGGTGACGGATCTCGCCGATCACATGGGCGTCACCGTGGCGACGATGTCGCTCGCGATCGATCGGCTCGAGCGGAAGAAGCTCGTGCGCCGCGAGCGCGACGCGGCGGATCGCCGCCGCGTGCTGCTGCGCGTCACAGCGGCGGGGATGCGCCTCCGCGAGGCGAAGTCGGTGCTGGATCCGGTTCGCGTCGAACAGGTGCTGGCACAGCTCACTCCACAGGACCGCGCGAAAGCGCTGGGCGGCCTCGCGCTCCTGGCGCGCGCGTCGGCCGCTCACATGCGTACGGTGTCGCGGAAAGGTCACTATGAGATGGGCACTGATCATCGCCGCGGCGCTCGTCGCGTTCATCGGCCTTGTCGCCGCGGCGGGCGCGATGCTCCCCCGCTCCCACGTGGCGCGCCGATCGCTGCGGCTCCGGCGGGCAGCGGCTTCAGACGTGTGGGCGGTCGTGGCGGACCTGTCGAACGCGGGCAGCTGGCGGCGCGATGTGAAGAGGACGGAACGCGCGGCCGACCGGAATGGTCACGCGGTCTGGATCGAGCACGGCGCGAACGGCGCGATCGCGGTTCGAGGTCCTCGAGGCGATCCCGCCGCGCCGTCTCGTCACCGAGATCGTCGACTCGTCGATGTTCGGCGGCACGTGGACGTACGACATCGTGCCCGAGACAGGCGCCACGGTGCTGACAATCACCGAGAACGGCTGGGTGTCGAATCCAATGTTCCGCCTCGTCGCGAAGTACGGATTCGGCCACCACGCGACGATCGACGCGTACCTGAAGAACGTCGCAACCAGCGTTCGACGAACCCGCGGACCGTCGTTGGCGAGTAGGATTCAGCAGATGGACCTGACACCGAAGCGCGCCGCCGACTCGCCACCGAGATGGTGCAGGTCGTGCTGCCGAACGACGCCAACCCGCTCGGGTTCATCCTCGGCGGCACCGTCATGCACCTCATCGACATCGCCGGCGCGATCGCCTGCCATCGCCACACCCGCAGCCTGCTGGTCACGGCCGCGGTCGACGACCTGCAGTTCCTGCACTCGATCAAGGTCGGCGACCTGATCATCCTGAAGGCGCGCGTCACCTGCGCGTTCACGACGTCGCTCGAAGTGCAGGTGGACGTGTTTTCGGAGGAAACGCTGACCGGCAAGCGCCAGCTGACCAGCCGCGCGTTCCTGACCTTCGTCGCGATCGATCGCGACGGCAGCGCGCGTGCCGGTGCCGCCGCTGCTCGTCGAGACCGACGAGGAGCGGCAGGTGTGCGAGGAGGCGCAGCGGCCGCAGGGCGCGAGCGCCTGCAAGAGAAGAAGCGCGACGGGCTGAGCTCGCGCTTACGACACGTTCTTGAGCCGCAGCACGGAGCGCTCGAGGTCGATGCCGACGCGGTACTTGCTCAGGAACTTGTGGCCGACGATGCCGCCGAGCTGGAAGCCGAGCAGCGCGCTCGGCGCGTTCAGGTTCAGCACCACGACCGGGAAGTTCTTGTAGCGGATCGCGTCGAACGCCAGGTCGACGCCCGGCATCAGGAACGCGTCGCGATCCCAGCCCGACGTGCCGTAGACCTTCAGCGCGATCTTGCGCGCCGGTCTCGGCCGTGCCGAGCGCCGTCGCGGTCGCCGAGCTGATCGAGATCACCTCGCCGCCGGTGTCGACGACGAAGTTCGCCTGGTGCGCTGCCGTCGACCGTGCCGCGCACCGTCGCCAGGCGGTGCAGCCGCAGCGGCAGCTCGAAGTCCGTCGGCTCCGCCGGCAGGTGCTTGCCGAAGGTCAGCTTGTGCGTCTTGTAGTCGATGATCATCGAGTAGCCGAGCGCGAGCGGCGACAGGCTCTCGGTCTCCTTGACCGGGATGTCGCGCAGCGGCGGATTCTTGATCAGGCACGGCACGTTGCGCAGCTTGAGCGAGCCGAGCTCGAGCGAGTCGATGCGCGCGAGCTGCAGCCCGCGCAGGCCGACGTCGGCCGACGCCGGCGCTCAGCGTGTAGGTGATCGGCGTGATGCCGAGCCGCTGCGCCGTCGGGCGCGTGATGACCGTGTTCTCCGACCCGGTGTCGACGACGAAGTCCTGCGCCGCGCGCGTCGTTGACCTTCGCGCGCACGACGACCTTGTCGTTCACCAGCCGGAAGTCGACCGTGTAGAGCTTGTCGTCGGTCGCCGGGATCGGTCTCGAACGGCACGCGCTGGCCGAACGAGCGCAGGAACCGGATCTCGGCGCGCGACCAGTCGGCCTTCTCGCTGTGATCCTTGTTCGGCAGCAGGTTGACGTAGTTGCGTGTAGGCGCCGGCCGCCTCTTCGTACTTGTGCATCCGCTCGTAGATCGTGCCGACGGTGTGGTGAATTTCGAGATCGCGCGGCGACAGCCGCAGCGCCGCCTGCGCCTCGTTCATCGCCTCGTCGAGCTGGCTGCGCGCCGCCAGCGCCTCGCGCCATGCCGTGATGGCCGCGCGCCAGCTCCGGCGCGAGCGCCAGCGCGTCCGGTACTTCTGCTCGGCCTCCTCGAACAGGCCCGATCGACCACAGCGCGTCGCCGTAGAGCGACATCGCCTCGGGATCTGCGGGGCCGATCTTGACCAGCTTCTCGGCTTCGGTGCGCGCGAGGTCGAATTCCGCGACGCGCAGCGCCGACTGCGATCGACGCCCGGCGCGGGCCGGCCGCGCCGTCGGCCGGCGCGACGCCTTCAGCGCGTTGCGGTAGGCGTCGAGCGCATCGAGGTAGCGGCCCTCGGCGAAGAACAGGATTCGCCGAGCTGCAGCTGGATTTCGGCCGCCTGGGACGGCGGCGTGACGTCGGCACGAATGACGAGCGAAGCCGCCGCGACGATGGCCGACGACCGCGACGACACGGAAGCCGCTGCTGCATGACCCCTCCAGGACGAATTCGAAGTCCGATCCGGCGCGGCCGTTACAAGAATCGGGCCGGAGCGCGCTCAGGCGTGGAAGGACTATGCACCGCCGGAGGGGCTTTCGAAAAGCGAAAAATGTTTCAGTGCGTGTACTGCTCGATGGCGACGCCGTCGTACATCTGGTCGACGCGCAGGATCTGCGTGTCGCGGCTGTAGCTGCCGAGCTCGTAGTCCTCGCTCATGATGAGCGCCTTGATCGGCTTGGTCGGGCAGACTTCCGCGCACAGGCCGCAGAAGCTGCAGCGCGACAGGTTGAAGTCGAAGTAGTCGAGGATCTTGATCTTCTGGCCCGGCTCGCGGTGGCCGCCGAGCGCGATCAGATCGTCCGGGCACGCCTTCGCGCACTGGTCGCAGACGATGCAGGTCTGCGCGCCGGTGGCCGGCTCGGTCTGCAGCCGCAGCACGCCGCGGAAGCGCGGCGCGGTCGGCCGCCGCTCGGCCGGATACTGGAACGTGAACGCCGGCTGCGGCGTGTACTTCATCGTCAGCCACAGCCCCTTGAGCAGGTCGATGAGGAAGATCGTCTTGAAGAACTTGATGATGGTTTCATGGCGATCTCACGCTGCGCGTCGCCGATGCAGCGTCGGCTCGGTGTCGCCCGACATGATCGACGCGCTCCTTGCGGAGCACGGTGCCTTCCTTGCGAATCTTGTCCTGCAGCCGCATCAGGCCGTAGAGCAGCGCCTCGGGACGCGGCGGGCAGCCCGACACGTAGACGTCGACCGGCACGACCTTGTCGACGCCCTGCAGCACGCTGTAGGTCGGGAACGGGCCGCCGGCGTTCGAGCAGCTGCCCATCGAGATCACCCACTTCGGCTCGGGCATCTGGTCGTAGAGGCGGCGCAGCACCGGCGCCATCTTCTTGGTGACGGTGCCGGCGACGATCATCAGGTCCGACTGGCGCGGCGAGGCGCGGAACACCTCGGCGCCGAAGCGCGCGATGTCGAAGCGCGACGCCGACGCCGCCATCATCTCGATCGCGCAGCACGCCAGGCCGAAGCCCATCGGCCAGATGGACGATTCGCGCGCCCAGTTGAGGACGCGATCGATGCTCGTCGTGATGAAGTTGTCTTCGAACCGGTGGTCGATCAGACCCATGCAGCTCAGTCCGTCCTAGCCTCTGGTTCGAAAGTATTCGCGATTCTTCGCGATGAACGCCGCCCACTTGCCGCGGCGTTTCGTCGAGCGAGAAGATCGCTTCGACCGGGCAGGCCGGCACGCAGGCGCCGCAGTCGATGCACTCGTCGGGATGAATATAAAGCATCTCGGCCGCCGCGAACGTCGGCTTCGTCCTTCCGCGGATGAATGCAGTCGACCGGACAGACGTCCACGCACGCGGTATCCTTGGTGCCGACGCACGGCTCGCAAATGATATACGCCATTCCCTATGTTCATGATACTGGAATTGCTGGTCGTCGCGCTCGTGGCGTGCGATCCGGCGCTCACGGCCCTGTTCACGCCGCCGCACCCGCAACTGGGCCGCTACGAGGTCTGCACGACCGAGCGAGCCGATCGAAACGGTCGCCGCCTCGGCGGTCGCCGATCGAGGCCCTCGAGCCGCTCGACGCCTTCGGCGCCGCCGGAGCCTACGACCGATCGAAGCTGGCGCGCCTGTACGGCGGCACCCGCGCGCGCGTCGCGCACGGCTGGACGCAGGACGGCGACGCCTTCGAATCGGTGACGTTCATCTCGCCGTACCCGGACGCGACGCTGACCCGCCTTCTGCCAGGGACGATGCTGATCCGCTGGATCAAATAAAACGAAAGAAGCCATAGCTCCGCTCACTTCCCCGCAGTGATCGCGATGTCGCCCTTCACCACGTCGATCGACATCACCGGATCGCCGCTGCCAAGCGTCGTCTCACCGAATCTCGGCCCGAACTTGTCTTTCATCGTCAGGGGAATGTCGGATGTCAGGTGGCCGTTGAACGTGACCGCGAGAATGCGGCCGTTCAGCGGCGGCTTCGCGAAGCGCACGCGTACGGGGCCGTTGAACACGCGAAGACGCATCATGCCGCCGGCCGTGAGCTCGGAGTCGCGCACGTCCACGCTGCCGAGGCCGGCTTCGAGCCGAATGCGGCCGGCGAGCCGAGCCGCCTCGATGGCGCCGCGGCGCAGATCGACGTCGCACGCGCCGCGCACGTTCGTCACCTTCACGCGGCCCTCGAACACGCGAATCGCCTGAAACACAGCCGACGCCGGCGCCGCGATGGTGATCTCGGTTTTCAGGCTCGCGTCGCGCCCCTCGATCGGCCTGCACGACGGAAATCTGCACGCCGTCGGCCTGCTGATCGATCACGACCGGATAGCGTGCCAGACGGTCGGCGGACGGTGCGCGCCGCACGATCTCGATCGCAACATTTGTCCGGTCGCTTCCGACGATCGTGACGTCGGCAATGGTCGCGTCGAGTCGTATCGGCGTGCTCCCGCTCACGTCGAACACCCGGCTGGTTCGATCGATCGCGTCGGCGATCGAGATCGCCGGGACGGCTGCGAGGACGACTGCCGCGAGCAAAAGAAGCCGCACCGGGCGGATTATAATTTGCATACGGGAATGAAAGCCCTCGTGAAAGCCTGGACCACCGCTACGCGTCTGGCGTGCCTGCTCGTCGTCTGCTCTGGCGGCGACGGCCGTCGGCCAGACGCTCCCGTCCGGGCCGATCGTGCTCGACGACGGCCGGGTCACGCTCGGCGGCGACGTGTCGGCGACGGTCGGCTCGACCGATCCGGGCTTCTTCAACTACACCGACTACGAGCACTCGGCGCTGCGGATGCTGCGCCTCGACATCACCGGCGGCGGTCAAGGCCGGCGATCACGTCGTCGTTTCTCGGCGAGCTCCGCACGCGAGAACGTCGACACCGTCGCAGCCGTACGCGCTCTACGTGCGCATCCGGCCGTGGACGAACCGGAACTTCGACATCCAGGTCGGCCGCGTGCCGCCGACCTTCGGCGCCTTCGCGCGGCGCACCTACGCGACCGACAACCCGCTCATCGGCTACCCGCTCGCCTACCAGTACCTGACGTCGCTCCGGCCCGACGCGCTGCCGGCGAGCGCCGACGATCTCCTGCGCATGCGCGGCCGCGGCTGGCTGTCGAACTTTCCGATCGGCAACGTCGACGCCCGACCGCGGCGTGCCGCTCGTCAGCGTGTTCCGCTGGGACACCGGCGTCCAGGTGCACGCGGGCACCGACCTCGTCGACGCGACCGGCGTCGGTCACCACCGGCACGCTGTCGAATCCGCTGTTCACCGACGACAACGGCGGCAAGCAGCTCGCCGGGCGCGTCGCCGTGCATCCGGTCGCCGGCCTGATCGCTCGGCGCGTCGGCGGCGCGCGGGCCGTTCGTCTCGAGCACGGCGGCGCGCGGCGCGGTCGGCGACGGCCACGACGGCGAGTTCACGCAGACGGCGTGGGGCGCCGACGTCGAGTACTCGCGCGACTACTATCTGGTGCGCGTCGAGACGATCGTGCAGCCAGTGGAAGCTGCCGCTCGGTACGGCGCGCCGTGGCTTGCGAGTCCGCTCGCAGAGCGCTCGCCACGTCGGTCGAAGGCCGCTACAAGCTTCGCCCGGGCCTGTACGTCGCGGCGCGCGTCGATCATCTCGGGTTCAGCGAAGTCACCGGCACCGATCGCACCGACACACTGGGACGCGCCGGTCACGCGCTTCGAGATCGGCGGCGGCTATTCGCTGCAGCGCAATCTGCTGCTGAAGTGTCGGTCCAGCACAACACGCGCGACGGCGGCCTGCGTCGCGCACGTTCAACCCGGTCGCGGCGCAGCTCGTGTACTGGTTCTGATGAAGCGTCGTCTGCCGCGTGCCGACCGTTCGTGTTGCTCGGCCTTCGTGCGCTGCGTGACGCGGACGCGCGCCGCGAGCGGCCGCGCGCGCGCGGCATCGATCCGCGGCCGCGTCGAGCTGCGCCGCGTCGCCGCGCCGGTCGAGCGGCGGCCCGACGTCGCCGACCTCGGCACGCCGGCGCCGCGCGACCTGCCCGATCGGCTGCGGTCGGTCGTCTATCTCGAGTCGGCGCCGCGCGGCGCGTTCGAGCAGACCGAGGGCGGCCACGCGGTGATGGATCAGCGCAACGAGACGTTCGTGCCGCACGTGCTCGCGATCACGACCGGCACGACCGTGGACTTTCCCGAACTCGCGACCGCATCTACCACAACGTGTTCTCGCTCTCGAAGACCAAGTCGTTCGATCTCGGCCGCTACGCGGCCGGGCACGTCGCAAGCTCCGTCCGCTTCGACCGCCCGGGCATCGTGCGCGTGTTCTGCGACATCCACTCGCACATGAACGCGTTCATCCTCGTGTTCAGCCATCCGTTCTTCGCGATGACCGACGGCGACGGCCGCTATCGCATCGACAACGTGCCGCCCGGCACCTACAACGTGATCGCCTGGAACGAAGGCGACTCCTCCGAGCCGCGACCGGTCACCGTGCCGGACGGCGGCGCCGCCGAGCTCGACTTCACGCTGCGATGACGTTCTTCTCGTCGCTGCGGAGCCGGATCTTCCTCGCGAGCGCGCTGCTCGCCGTGCTGTCGATCGGCGTCGCGATCTATCTCGTCAACGCGCGCGTCACGCGCGAGGCCGAGCGCGACGCTGCAGCGCGAGATCATCGCGACCGGCCGCGCAGGTCGATCAGCTGCGCGCGACGCGCACCGAGACGTTCACCGTCGATGGCGCGGCTCATCGCCGACGCGCCGAAGCTGAAGGCGGCGGTCGACGACCAACGATCCGCCGACCGTGCAGGACGTCAGCTCGACGAGAGCTACTCAGCGAAGCCAGCTCAAGTCGAACCTGCTGCTCGTCACGAACAAGACGGGCGCGCGTGCTGGCGACGGTCGGCGACGCCCGGCGGGCCGCGCTCGATCATCGCCGGCCAGCCGGCGGTCCGCGACGCGCTCGCCGGGCGCGAGAGCGTCAGCCTGCTGCCGCAGCCCGACGGCATCCTGCAGCTCGTCACCGTGCCGATCGCCATCGGCCTGGCGCAGCCCGCAGATTCTCGGCACGCTCAGCGTCGGCTTCCTGCTCGACGACGCGCTCGCCGCGCAGCTGAAGGAGATCACCGGCAGCGACATCGCGTTCGGCATGGACGGCCAGATTCTCGCGGCGACGCTGCCGCCGCGACACGCGGCCGGCGCTCGCCGCAGTCGCTGCGCAGCACGGGCGTGTCGCACGGTCCGCATCGGCGGCGAGGAATACGTCGCGCTGCCGCGGCCGCTCCAGCCGGGCGCGAACAGCGGCCGCCAGCTGCCGGCCCGGTCGCGCTGATTCTGCGCTCGCGCACCGAGCAGCTCGCGCTTCCTCGACGCGATTCACACCGAGCTCGCCGGCACGGCGGTCGTCGCCGTGCATCCTCGCGACGCTTCTCAGCTTCGCCGTCGCGCGCACGATCACGCGTCCGCTCGCCGCGATCACCGACGTGATGCGCGAGGTCGCGGCGACCGGCGATCTGACGCGCAAGATCGCGCTGCGCCAGCAACCGCTGGGACGACGAGGACGCGCGGCTGCTGGCGACGACGTTCAACACGCTGACCGACTCGATCGCGCGGTTCCAGCGCGAGATGTCGCAGAAGGAGCGGCTGTCGTCGCTCGGCCGGCTGTCGACGGTGATCGCGCACGAGGTCCGCAATCCGCTGATGATCATCAAGGCGTCGCTGCACGCGCTGCGCCAGCCCGACGTCAGCGCCGGCTGCGATGCGCGAGGCGGTCGCCGACATCGACGAGGAGGTCGCGCGGCTCAACCGCATCGTCAACGAGGTGCTCGATTTCGCGCGGCCGATCCGCTTCGAGCTCGGCGCCGGCCGATCTGAACGCGCTCTGCCGCGAATCGGCGGCGGCCGCCGAGGCGGCCGGCGCCGGCGCGCCGGTCACGCTCGCGCTCGACGCCGCGGCGCCGCACGGTCACGACCGACGCCGAGCGGCTGCGCATCGCGCTCGTCAACATGCTCGTCAACGCGCGCCACGCGGTGAACGGCGATGGAGCGCGCGGCGGCGCCGATCGCCGGTCGCAGGCATCGCGACTCGGTCGACGCTCGCCACGCGCGTCGTCCGATCATCGCGTGACGATTACCGTCGCCGACCGCGGCGTCGGGCATCGACGCCGGCCGACCTCCCGCACGTCTTCGATCCGTACTTCACGACCAAGCGCGGCGGCACCGGTCTCGGCCTGCCGATCGCCAAGAACATCGTCGAGGGGCTCGGCGGCACGATCGGCGTGACGAGCGCGCCCGGCCGCGGGCACCGAGATCCGCATCGACCTGCCTCTCGACAGCATCAGCAGGCCGACTGACTAATGACGACACATCGCGGCTCGATCCTGCTCGTCGACGACGAGGAGAAGATTCTGAAGGCGCTCGGCCGCGCGCTGCGCGACGCCGGCCACGAGGTGGTCGAGACGACCGAGCGCGCGCGAGGCGCAGCGGCTGCTCGGCGAGCGCACGTTCGACGTCTTCGTCGTCGACAACGTGATGCCGGAGCTCGAGCGGCCTCGATCTGATTCGCGAGTACGTCGCGTCGACGCCGGAAGGCGAACGCGCCGCAGATTCTGATGATGACCGCGCACGCCACCGTCGAGAGCGCGATCGAGGCGATGAAGCTCGGCGCGCTCGACTACCTGCAGAAGCCGTTCGAGATCGACGAGCTGCTCGTCGTCGTCCGCCGCGCGCTCGACCACCAGCGGCTGCGGACCGAGTACCGCTACCTGCTCAGCGAGCGCGACGAGCAGTTCGATCACTACGGCATCATCGGCCGCAGCCGCGCGATGGAGGAGGTGATCCACCGCGCCGAGCTCGTCGCCGAGACCAAGAGCACGGTGCTCATCACCGGCGAGACCGGCACCGGCAAGGAGCTGGTCGCGCGCGCCATCCACGACCGCAGCGCGCAGCGCGACATGCCGCTCATCAAGGTGAACTGCGCGGCGATTCCCGAGACGCTGCTCGAATCGGAGCTGTTCGGCCACGTGCGCGGCGCGTTCACCGGCGCCACGACGACGAAGAAGGGCAAGTTCGCGCTCGCCGACGGCGGCACGATCTTCCTCGACGAGATCGGCACGATGAGCCCGACGCTGCAGTCGAAGCTGCTGCGCGTGCTGCAGGAGCGCGAGTTCGAGCCGCTCGGCTCCGAGCGCACCGAGAAGGTCGACGTGCGCGTGATCGCGGCCACCAACCGCGACCTGCGGCAGATGGTCGCCGAGGGCAAGTTCCAGGAGGATCTGTTCTACCGGCTGAACGTGATCCCGATCGAGATCCCGCCGCTGCGCGAGCGGCGCGACGACATTCCGCGCGCTCGTCGAGCACTTCGTCCGGAAGCACGCGCAGCGCACCGGCCGCCGCATCGACCGGCTCGACGACGGCGTGCTCGCCGGCGCTGCAGCAGTACGACTGGCCGGGCAACGTGCGCGAGCTCGAGAACACGATCGAGCGCGCCGTCGTGCTGTCGACCGGGCCCGGTGATCACCGCGCGCGCGATCTCGGTGCTCGGCGCGGCGACGCCGCAGGCGACCGGCCTGCCGTCGCTGAAGCTGCGGCAGAACATCGAGTGGGTGGAGCGCGAGACGATCCGGCGCGCGCTCGAGAGCGCCGGCGGCGTCAAGAAGGACGCCGCGGAGCTGATGGGCATCAGCCAGCGCGCGCTGTCGTACTACCTCGCGAAGTATCGGATCGACTAAGGCTGCGGAAGGGCGGGGAGGCAGGAAGGGCGCTCCTTCCCGCCCTTCCTGCCCCTGCCCTACTTAATCTCCGACGTCCCGTCAGGCAGCCGCTCGCGGTGCGCGTCGTGGCAGGTCTTGCACGTGGCGTTCACCGGCTTTCGCGGCGTCCGCCACGGCCGCGGCGTCCTTGGCCTTCGCCGCGGTTTCGAGATCGGTCGGCCGCCTTCACGCCGGCTTTCGCGGCCGTCACCGCGTCGTCGGCGTTCCGCTTCGTCCAGAACTCTTCGGTGCGTGGCTGAAGAGGTCTTCAGCGTCGCGGCGTCCTTCGCCACGCGCGTCGTAGTCCTTCGCCTCGACGTTCTTGCGCAGGCTCTGCGTCGCGGCGTTGGTCTCCTTCATGTTCTTGACGTACGACGTCGGGCGGTTTCTCGCTGGCCATCACCGCCATGCCGAGCGCTGCAGCCGCGCCGAGTGCCAGCCATCCAGATCGTCCGCGCATTCCTACTCCTCCTTCGGATAACGAGTGGTGCATCCAACCGTCAATTCTAGACCGCCTCGAGCGCACGTGGGGCGTCATTGATTGTCATCGCATGAGCTCGAGGCCGAGAAGCCGACGCACTCGGGGGCACAGGCTTTGCCTTTCCTCTACCGTGCGACACGCTCTGCATCGCCTGCGCTCTGGCTGTGGTCATCGGCGTAGGCTGCGGTCCAAATCTCCCGCCGACAACCGTTCCCGCGCAGACCGACCCGACGTTCGAGCCGTTCCGCCGGGCGCTGCAAGCGTATGTAGATCAGACGCAGGCGTACCGAAAACAGGCGGCGCAGGCCGCCGAGGCGGTGCCGGGCAAGGCGACGCCCGCAACCGGCGCGACAACGTCGGTGCGGACGCGGCAGAACGTCCTCGCCGATGCGCTGAAGACGAAGCTGCGGCCCGGTGCGAAACCGGGCGATCTGTTCGTCGCCGCCGATCGCTGAGGCCATCCGACATCAGGTGTGCGGAGGCCTTCGCGGGCCCGCGCAAAGACCTGTTGATGGACGGCCTCGCCGAGCAGAACGAAGCCGGCAAAGCCTCGCCGCATCCGGTCACCATCAACGAGCCGACCGACGCGCCGAAGCTGCCGCCTCAGCTCATCGACGTGCTGCCGCCGCTGCCGAAGCAGGTCGAGTACGCGTTCGTCGGCCGCACGCTGCTCCTCAAGGACGCGGACGCACAGGTCGTCCTCGATATCCTGCCCGACGTCTTGCCGGTGCAGCCGCCGCCGGGCGTGCCGACGACCGGTCCCGCGCCGATTGCCGGCGCGTCCGTCGATGCTCGCCCTGCCGCAGATCCGCGGCGGCACCGTGTTCGCGCTGATCGGCGACAGCGGATCGGGCGACCAGGCCGCAGCGCGCGGTCGCGCAGGCGATGCTCGCCTACTTCAAGAACGCGCGACGCTTTCCGTTCGTGCTGATGCTCGGCGACAACCTGTACGACGATGACTACGACGGCGAGTTCTCGCAGCCGTACAAACCGCTGCTCGATGCCGGCGTCAAGTTCTACGCGGCGCTCGGCAATCACGATCGCGATCTCGAGATCCATTTCAAGCCGTTCAACATGAACGACCAGGACCACTACTCGTTCGACGAAGGCAACGCGCGGTTCGCGGTGCTGAACAGCAACCATCCGGCAGATGCGGCTCAGGCGAAGTGGCTGGACGGCGTCTACACCGACGCCGGCGACAAGTGGCGCATCGCCTATTTCCACCACCCGCTGTATTCGTCGGGACAGCACGCGACCGAAAGCCGCGAGGTCATCCGGCCGGCGCTCGAGTCGGCGCTCGTCAGGAATCACGTCGACGTCGTGTTCAGCGGGCACGAGCATCTCTACGAACGGATCGCGCCGCAGCAGGGCATCCGCTATTTCGTGTCAGGCGGCGGTGGACGAAGCTTGTACAGCGTGCACCGGAGCCCATTCGACCAGGTTGCCGTGTCCGAGCATCACTTCATGATCGCGGAGATCGCCGGCGATCGCCTGTTTTTCGAAGCGATCACGCCGGCGCAAAAGCTCCTGGACTGCGGCCTGCTGTGGCGGCGCCAGCCGCCTTCCAAACCGGACAAGGATGCGGACGCGTGGCTTGCGGCGTGCCAGAGCACACGGCCGCGGACGACGACGCAGCCAGAGAACGTAGGGCAGCCGCTCGAGTGAAGATGACCGACGCCGCGGGCGCGCCGCTTGTCCACGCCATCACGATCCCGTCTGGCACGGACGACAATCACAGGATAGATCGCAGGCGTGCCATTCACGACCTTCCTCGACGCGAACGCAGCCTTGCCGCGAGCGTCGACGGTCGCCGACTCGACGACCGCGTGGCGAGCGGCGGCTTTCAGCTCGTCCCACGCAAAGGCCAGCGCACCGTCCGCGCCGATCGCAATCTGCGGATGATGCGGGAGGCCGTCGGTCGGCAGCTGCTGCCGCGGCGTGAACTGACGTCCGTCCGTGCTCATCGCATAGAAGAGCGCAATCGTCGGCTCGCCATCCATTGTTGGCTCGCCGTTCGATGTAGCGCGGGACTTTAGTCCCGCCTCCGACGCTGTAGCGCCGGACTTTAGTCCGGCGTCCGCGTGCTGAACGAGTGTCGGCCACACGACGTGGACGCGATTCTGCCGATCGACCGCGATTGCCGGGCCGTCGTCGGGACAGCCGTCGAGAATCCAGTGATCTTCGCTGACACGAATCGGCGCTGCGAAGCTCCGCCCGCCGTCGTGCGACGCGGTGAACGCGATGTCGCGCACGTTGCCGGGATACACATGACGCCAGGCGGCGTAAATCGATCCGTCTGGTCCCGTCGCGACGGCCGTTTTGCAGCAGTAGCAGACGCCTCCCGTGAGCGCGCGCGGCGCCGCCGATCCGTCGAGCGACGCGAAATATAGCTTCGACTGTTCTGGCAACATGTGGCTCTCGTGGCCGGTCATCTCGCGGTGATCGAGCCAGACCGCATCGACCACGCCCTCTCGCGCCACGGTCAGCGACTCCCATCCGCGATTTCCAGCGGCGTCGGTGCCGGGAACGACTGCCGAATGTCCAAACGTTCGCCCCCCGTCGTCGGATCGCGCCTGCAGCAGCTTCGTCCCGGAAGTGCCTTTCGTCGTCCAGACGACGGTCACAGCTGGCGGTTTGCCGCTGCGCGCTGCGAGAGCGACGTGGGGAGGCTGCTCGCCGGTGACGCGGGCGTCGCGGTCCACGTCGTTCACACGGACAGGCGCGCTGAACGTCCGGCCGCCGTCAGCGCTCGCCGCCGAATAAATATCCGTGGCGCCGCTCGGGGTCGATGCCGCCCACACGACATCGACGACGGCGCCGGCCGATGCAACAGAAACGTTGGCATTCGTGCGGCCTGGCACCGCAAGCGTAGTAGTGGCGAGCGCGAGCGCGATCAGAAGGTCCATCGGATCCCCAGTTGAAGTTGCCGCATGTCGCCGGCGGCGATCGGCTGATTGAACGTCGGCAGCGGCGTTGAACCGGTTCCAAACGTGTTATTCACGTTCAGCACGTTGACGTGGTTGAACAGATTGAACGCCTCGACCATCGCCTCGATGCGGCGTCCACCTGCGATCGAAAACACGCGCGACAGCCGCAGGTCGAAAGACGAGGTCGAGGGAAGCCGCTCGGAATTCCGCGCAAGTCCTGCGGGCCGGTCGTTCGTATTCGTATCGTTGTTGAGATCGGCGCCGGCGACGACCGTGAACGGCGCGCCCGACGCATAAGACCAGACATACCCGAGCTCGACGCCGTGCAGCGTCCGATCGATGGCTGGAATGCCTGACGATGGCCAGCGACGGAACGAGCCGCTCACCACGACCCGATGGCGTTGGTCGTTGTCGGACGGCCCCTTGTCGGCGAGCACGTTGAAATTGTCCTGTGGCGTGTTGAAGAACGCGTTACCGGCATCGTCGAGCGCCTGGGACAACGTGTACGACACCCGCGCGTCGCCCCACGCCGCCGGACGCGTCTGCATCGACACCGTCAGGCCCGTCGAACCACGAGTCGCCAAGCGAGTCGTACTGGCTGATGTTGCCGAAATTTGGATTCGGTCGGCCGAGATTCGGAATTCCGAGCGCTGTCGCCTGCGCGGCCGCGACGGTCGGCACGTTGATGTTGCGCGACATGATGATGCCGTGGCCGCGCAAATAGCTGTACCCGACCGTCGCGGCGGCGACGTTTCCGAGTGCGCGTTCGACTTGGATACTCGCCTGCTCGGTGCGCGCGTCCTGAATATTGGGATTGATGGTCTGGATCGACACCAACACGCCGGCCGGGAACGAGGGCAACACGGCGGGCCAAGCCGGAGCGCCCACCTGCCCGGGAACGAGCACGGCCGTCTGGTACTTGCTGCCGTCGCGTTGCAGAGCGTTCGAGGTCGCGCGCAGCGGGATGCGATCGAAATACAGACCGGCGCTCGCGCGCACGACGGTCTTGCCGTTGCCCGGCGCGTACGCGGCACCAAAGCGAGGCGACACGTTGTTGGTGTCGACACGGATCGGATCTGGCAGCCACTGGACGTCGTAGCGGACGCCAAGATTCAGAGAGAGATTCGCTCGCAGACGCCATTCGTCCTGCGCGAACAGGCCGAGGTTCGGATTGGATTGAAACTGGCTTGCCTCGCCGAACGCCTGTTGAAATTGCGAATATGCTCCTCGCTGAAAATTCTGGAGCGACGTAAATGTATAGCTGCCTTGAAGCGCGCCGGGGAAGGCGATCGTCACCCGGTTGTACAAAAGATCGACTCCCGACTTGACAAGATGCGCTCCTCGCTGGAGCGTCACGCGATCGACCGCCTGCACGACATCGACGTCGCGTTCGGTCGGCGATGACGTGGCTGTGCCGAAATTCGCGACGCCCGAGATGCTCACCGCAGGGCCGATGACATCGTTGACTGGCGCGCCGAGGCGGCTGCGCGTGTACTGCGCGCGCGCTTCGTTGATCGTCCCCGACGCGCGGGCTGAGAGATAGTTCACCGCCACGGTCTGATCGGTGTCGTCGAGTGCGGCGCCGCGGCTCACGTCGCTCAAGCCGCCTGCGTTTCGGGCGTTCTGGCTCGATACGTCGTAGAGGCCGTATCGCACTTCCAGATGTCCGCTCCCCGCCTGCTCGTCGACGCGGCCAAAGACATTGTTCGTGCTGTAGCCCGTCGGGTAGTTGCCCGTCGCGACCCGCGCACCGCGAGAACCCGACGCGGCGAGCGCGACGTTGATCGCATCGACGGCAGACGGCGCGATCGTCACGATGCCCGTCCTGTCCTGCTGCGTTCGCTCGACGTTGCCGAACCAGAACGAGCGATCTTTCACGATCGGTCCGCCCAGGGTGAATCCGTACTGGTTTTGATTCAGCGGGTCCTTCCGTGTGGCGAGTGGATTCGCCGTATCGAACGCGTCGTTGCGGAAGAACTCGTAGGCCCTGCCCTTCAACCGATTCGTGCCCGACTGCGTGACGACGCTGATGGTGCCGCTCGAGGCGCGGCCGAATTCCGCGCCGCCACCCGAAGTGACGACCTCGAATTCGCGGACGACCTCCTCGCTCAGATAGACTCCGGCGAGATCGGCCGCGTCGTCATTTGCCGAAAGGCCGTCGACGACGAAGTCGTTGCTCAGGTTTCGCTGGCCCGCGACCGATACGCCGCTTCCGGGAACCGCGGAGGTCTCGGCGAAGCGATCGTTGGTTCGAAGGATCGTTCGCGACACATTCGGCGCGAGCAGTGCGAGATCGAGATAGTTCCGGCCGTTCAGCGGCAGGGAGTCCACTTCGGCCGGCGTCACACGCGACGACACTTCGGTTCGGCCGGCCTCGACGAGCGGCGCCGTCGTCACCACATCGATGGACTCGGTGATTCCGGGCTTGAGCGTCACCGGCACGTCAACCGCCTGTCCCACGCCGAGCGCGAGGTTGACGTTCGTGGTCGCGAAGCCCGGCGCGTCGACGGTCAAGTGATAGTCACCAACCGGCACGTACGGAAGTCGATAGCGGCCCTGGCCATCGGTCGTTGTCGACAGCATTTGATTCGTTTCGTGGTTCCGCAACTGCACGCTGGCACCTGCCACGACTGCCTCAGTCGTATCCCGAACGACACCGCTGACCGTCGCCGTCGCGGCAGCCTGCCCTGCAAGAGCGTGCGCCGGCAGCGACAGCGCCCAGACGAGCGCTTGCGCCGCCACGGCGCGCCTAAGAGCGACCATGAATACACCCGTTACGAAATGAAAATTGCTGCGCGATCGGACGCGGGACTAAAGTCCCGCGCTACTGACACCAGTGGCGCAGGTCTTCAGACCTGCGGCTTTGACGCCGATCGCAATTTTTGACGGGTGCTCAGGCGCGAGGAGGTGGCGATTCGGGACGGCTGGCGCGGACGAGGGTGGTCGATTCGAGTTGCCGGACGGCGCTGCGTAGAGACGGCTCCGAGAGTCTGGCAAATGCGCCGCTCGGCAGACCCACGATTCCGGACAGCGATACGAGCGCGGCGCTATCGGGTGAGCAGGCATTGCGCATCGCGCATGTGCGGCCACCTTCCTTCGTGTGATGCATCGGGCAGACCTGTCCTGGCGCGACACCAGGACAGCACTCGTCCGCGACCGCGCCAACGTCGGATGGGGATGTTCTCCACAAAGCGAGCGGCGCCGTCGCCACGGCAGCGGCCTGGCACAGCAGCCAGGCGCCAACCGCCCACGACAAACGATGGCGAACGATGCGCATGTACGCACTCAGAATAGCAGAACACGTACCACATCGCGCTTTTGCGCTTGACATGCCTCGCAAGCGGGCGCGACACTGCTTGAAATCGGATCCCGCCAGAACCTTTCGATTTTCGTCACCAGTTTCATTTTTCGCCTTTTTACTTTTGCCTTTTGCCCTTTGCCTTTGAACTTTCGCCATGTCTTTCGTCGCGTTATCTGAGCTGCTCGGCGCAAACGTCCGCGATGTCGACGGCACCGCGCGCGGACGGGTGCGCGACATGGCTGTCGCGCCGCAGGATCATCCGACGAGGATCGCCTATCTGATCGTCCGATCGGGCGACGTCGAGCGGCTCGTGCCGGCTGCGTCCATCAAAGCGCTCGGACCGAGCATTCGCACCGATGGCGACGACTCCACGTGGGAGCGCTACGGCGCCTCGGACGGCATGCTGCTGCTCAAACGCGACCTCCTCGACCAGCAGATCATCGACGTGCACGGCCGCAAAGTCGTCCGCGTCAACGACGTCGAGCTCGATTCCACCCCGGTCAACAGCCACGTGCTTCTCAACGTCGTCGCGGTCGATGTCGGCGCGCGCGGCGCGATTCGCCGCCTCGCGAAAGGCGTCGTCCCGACGTTCACGATGCGGGCGCTGCTCGAGCGCATTCCGCCGCGCGTGATTCCGTGGCAATACGTCGACCTGCTCGAAACCGACCCGGCGCGTCGCGTGAAGCTGAAGATCGCGTATGAAGGCCTGTCGAAGCTCCACCCGGCCGACATCGCCGATATCGTCGAGGACCTGCCGCCGGCGGAACGCGAAGCCGTGTTCGAAACGATCGACGAGGAGGTTGCCGCCGAAGCGCTCGAGGAGATCGATCCCGACATCAAGAAGTCGATCGTCGAGTCGCTCGACTCGGATCGCGCGGCCGACATCGTCGAGGAAATGGATCCCGATGCCGCCGCCGACCTGCTCGGCGACCTCACCGAAGCTCGATCGGGACAGATTCTCAAGGAAATGGAGCCCGAAGAGCGCCAGGAAGTGACGCAGCTCCTCGAATTCCACGAGCACACGGCCGCAGGCCGGATGACGACGGAGTTCCTGTCGCTGCCTGAAACCTCGGTGGTGGACGATGTCATCGAAGCGATGAGGACGTTCGAGGGCGGCTACGAAGCTCTCGCGACAATCTATCTCACCGGTCCGGCCGCAACGGCTGGTCGGCGCCGTTTCGCTCGTCAGGATCGCGACCGCTTCGCCGGCCGCGCAGCTGTCGGACCTGAGCGAGCGGGCCGTCTCCTGCCCCGCCGACACGCCGCAGGACGAAGTGGCGGCGCTCTTCGACAAATACAACCTGCTGACGCTCGCGGTGGTCGACGAGCACGAGCGGCTCGCCGGCATCATCACGGCGGACGACGTCATCACGATGCTGCGGCACCGGGATGAGCGGCCGTGCTGACGTTCCTCGAGGACATGGCGCGGCAGGATCGCGATGCTGCTGGCGGTCATCGGCCCCGGCTTCATCACGGCGAACGTCGACAACGACGCCGGCGGCATCTTCACGTACTCGCAGGCCGGCGCGCAGTTCGGCTACTCCCTGCTGTGGACGATGATCCCGATCACGATCGCGCTGGTCGTGGTGCAGGAAATGGCGTCGCGCATGGGCGCGGTCACCGGCAAAGGGCTCAGCGATCTCATCCGCGAGGAGTTCGGGTTCCGCTCACGTTCTTCGTGATGCTCACGCTGGTCGTCACGAATTTCGGCAACGTCGTCGCCGAGTTCGCCGGGATCGCGAGCAGCCTGGAGCTCTTCGGCATCTCGAGGTACATCGTCGTGCCGTGCGCGGCGGCGCTGGTCTGGCTGCATGGTGGTGCGCGGCACGTACGACAGCATCGAGAAGATCTTTCTGACCGCGTCGGCTTTTTACGTCTGCTACATCATCGCGGGCGTGCTCGCGCATCCGGACTGGAAGGCGGCCGCCTTCGCAACGGTGACGCGGCCGCAGGCCGCGGGCATCCGCAATTACGGCTATCTGTACATGGTGATCGGCCTGGTCGGCACGACGCATCGCGCCGTGGATGCAGTTCTATCTGCAGGCGTCGATCGTGGAGAAAGGGATCACCGCGCGGCAGTACGCGGCGTCGCGCTGGGACGTCATCCTCGGCTGCATCTTCACCGACGTGGTGGCGTGGTTCATCATCGTCGCGTGCGCGGCGACGCTGTACGCGAGCGGCCGCCACGACATCGGCACGGGCGGCGCCGATGCGGCGTCGGCCCTCCGTCCGCTCGCCGGCGAATACGCGTACCTGCTCTTTGCGGCCGGCCTGTTCAACGCGTCGCTCTTCGCGGCGTCGATCCTGCCGATTTCGACGGCGTACGCGGTCTGCGAAGGCCTCGGCTTCGAGTCGGGGCTCGACAAGAAATTCCACGAGGCTCCGGTCTTCTACTGGCTGTATACGCTGCTGATCGTGCTCGGTGCGGGTGTGCTGCTCGTGCCGCGGCTGCCGCTCGTCTACGTGTCGGTGCTGTCGCAGGTCGCCAACGGCGTCGTGCTGCCGTTCGTGCTGATCTTCATGCTGCTCCTGACCAACGACGCCGAGCTGATGGGCGAACACACCAACTCGCGCGGGTTCAACGTCATTGCCTGGATTACGGTCGTCGTCACGATCGTGATGACGCTGGCGATGGTGCTCACACAGCGATAACAGTAGCGCGAGGCTTCAGCCGAGCGAGACGATGACTGTCGCGCGACGCTTCAGCCGAGCGAGCGTCCGCTAAGGCTTCGGCGAGGCGGCGTACCACTGCCGCCATCGGGTCGCGTCCTGCGGCAGCGTCTGCCCGGTGATATCGCGCAGCGCCTGAAACACCCACGTCCGCGTGTCCCCGTCGAGGGCGCCATCGTCGGCAAACGCGAGCAGGCGCGGCACCGCGCTCAGACGCTGAGCCGCGCTGAACATGCCCGACTGCGAGAGCCCGCAGGCCGCGCGCTCGCGAATCGACGGCGACGGATCGTCGTGAAAGGTCTCGAGCAGCGGCGCGATCGCGGCATCGGTGGCGAGATACGCGAGCCCCTCGACCGCCCAATACCGGATCGCGTCGTTCCGATCCGCGAGCGATCGCGAGCAGGATCTCCGCGATGTGATCCTGATCGAGGCCGCGGTTCCCGAGCAGCGCGAGATCCCAGAGCGCGTTGACGCGCGGGCCCTGATCGCCGAGCCGCGCAATCGGTTCGAGGCGATCGACCGTCGCGACGTCCTTTGCGAGATTCCGCGCGGCGATGTCGACTTCGATGCCGGCGGCACGCACCGTGAGGTCGTCGGAGTTGATCGCGGTCGTGAACAGATGGTTCAACGGCTCGTCGAGCGTGATCCGTCCGCGCCAGCCCTTCACGCGCGCGGCGATCTGATCGTTGGCGCCCTGATAGTGATTGATCGATCGCTCGAGGAGCAGCTCGGCCTGGCTCTGCGGCGTCATGCCGTCGAGCGACGCAATCTCATGCTCCGACAGCACGTTGGCGGAGGCCGGCTGCGGCAGATCGTGCAGGCTGATGAACCGCGCGATCGGCTCCCAGGCCGCACGGAGCGTTCCCGAACCGGCGGCCGCCATACCGAGCAGAAACGCGGAAACTGTGAGCACGGTGGTCCGACGGCTGCCTGTCGCCATACGAGCGGCGCCGGCAAGGTGGATGCCGCGCGCGACCGCGTGAAATACGGCGCATCCCGGCGCGTTGCGGAATTTGAACGCTCCCCCGAAACGACACGGGGATTACGCATCTTGGATCGCGACCGAGCGGTCAAACGAAGCGCGGGGCTACTGATTCAGGTCCACCCAGACGCTCTTCACCTGCGTGTAGTGCTCGAGCGCGTGCATGCTCATCTCGCGGCCGAAGCCGCTCTGCTTGTAGCCGCCGAACGGCGCCGCGGTGTCGTAGACGTTGTAGGTGTTGATCCAGACCGTGCCGGCCTGGAGCTTGCGCGCGACGTAGTGCGCCTTCTTGATGTCCGCGTCCAGACCGCCGCGGCCAGGCCGTACTGCGAGTCGTTGGCGCGCGCGATCGCCTCGTCGACGTCGGCGAACTCGATCGCCGCGAGCACCGGGCCGAAGATCTCCTCGCGCGCGATCGTCATCTCCGGCGTGACGCCGTCGAAGACCGTCGGCTGCAGGAAGTAGCCCTTGCCGGTGCCGATGTCGGCGCGCGCGCCGCCGGCGACGAGCGTCGCGCCTTCCTTCTTCGCGGTCTCGATGTAGCGCAGATCGGTCTCGAGCTGCTTCTTCGACGCGATCGCGCCGAGGCGCGTCTTCGGATCGAGCGGATCGCCCGGCGACCATCTTCTTCGCGCGCGCGGCGACCTTCTCGATGAACTCGTCCTTGATCGACTCGTCGACGAGCAGCCGCGATCCGGCGGCGCAGACTTCGCCCTTGCCGTAGAAGATGCCGGTCGTCGCGCCGCGCAGCGGCCGCGTCGAGGTCGGCATCGGCGAAGACGATGTTCGGCGACTTGCCGCCGAGCTCGAGCGTGATCTTCTTCAGCGTGTCGGCCGCGCCGCGCATGATCCCCTTGCCGGTCGACGTGTCGCCGGTGAACGCGATCTTGTCGATGCCGGGATGCTCGACGATCACCTGGCCGACGCTCGCGCCCGGCCCGGTGACCACGTTGAGCACGCCGGGCGGCAGCGCCGACCTCCGTCGCGATCTCGGCCGAGCGCGAGCGCGGTCAGCGGCGTCTGGCTCGCCGGCTTGAGGATGACCGTGTTGCCGCAGGCCAGCGCCGGCGCGACCTTCCACGCCGCCAGCAGCAGCGGGAAGTTCCACGGCACGATCGCGGCGACGACGCCGACCGGCTCGCGCAGCGTGTAGGTGAGGTAGTTGCCCTTGACCGGGATCGTCTCGCCGTGGATCTTGTCGGCCCAGCCGGCGTAGTACTGGAAGCACTCGGCCGCGGCCGGGATCTCGATCTGGCGCGACTCGAAGATCGGCTTGCCGTTGTGCAGCGTCTCGAGCCGCGCGATCTCGTCGGCCCGCTCCAGCAGCCGCTCGCCGAGCTTCCAGATCAGCCGGCCGCGCTCGCGCGCCGACATCTTGCCCCACGGCCCGTCGAGCGCCGCGCGCGCCGCGGCGACCGCCGCGTCGACGTCGGCCTGCTCGGCCGACGCGACCGCGGCGATCACCTCCTCGGTCGCCGGGTTGACGACGTCGATCGTCTTGCCGCCCGCGGCGTCGCGCCACTCGTCGTTGATGAAGAGCTGCTTGCGATCCACACCGGTCATCGTCATGGCTGACTCCACCGAAAATTCATTTCACGAAGTCACGAAGCATCACGAAGAGCACGTACTGAGTTCGTGCCCTTCGTGCCTTCGTGATGAAAGGACCGCTCTACGTCCCCGTGAAGCTCGGCTTTCGCTTCTCGAGGTTCGCCGCGATGCCTTCGCGCGCGTCGCTCGACTCGAAGAGCAGCTGCTGCAGCTCGCGCTCGAGCGCGAGCCCGTCGCCGAAGCTCATCTCCAGCGCCCGACTGCACCGCGCGCTTGATCCGGCCGACCGCCTTGCTCGCCTTGTTCGGCGGCGCGAACTGCCGCGCGTAGTCCAGCACCGCGTCCGCGAAGCTTCGCCCGCCGAGCGCCGCGTCGTCCCAGACCTCGTTGACGAGGCCGAGCGCTTGCGCCTCGTCGAACGGTCATGAGGCGTCCCGGTCGACCATCAGCTCGATCGCGCTGCGCCTTGCCGACGAGCCGCGCCAGCCGCTGCGTGCCGCCGGTGCCGGGCAGCACGCCGAGCGCGACCTCGGGCAGGCCGATCTTGCCGCCGTCCTTCCGCGCGATGCGCATGTCGGCCGCCATCGCGACCTCGAGGCCGCCGCCGACGGTGTGGCCGTTCAGCGCGGCGATCACCAGCTTCGGCGTCTGCTCGAGCCGGCTCAGCGTCTCGTTGGCGTGCAGGCAGAAGTAGTACTTGAACTCGGGATCGGCGTCCTTGAGCATCGTCGATGTTCGCGCCGGCGCAGAAGAACTTCTCGCCCGCGCCGCGGAGCACGATGACGTGGACGTCGGCGTCGATGCGCGCGTCGAGGATCGCCGCGTCGAGCTCGCGCATCATCTCGTAGGTGTAGGTGTTGGCCGGCGGATCGTTCAGCTCGATCGTGGCGACGCCGTCGCGCGTGCTGTAGTTGATTTTCGAGTACGTCATTGGATCAACAGCCTTCATCTCGTCACGAAGGCACGAAGATCACGAAGCTCACGAAGTCGATCTGTACAGAATGATTCGTGATCTTCGTGATGCTTCGTGACTTCGTGATGAAAAGCAGCTCAAGCCGCTGTCTCTCCAGGTTTGAGCTCCAGCACCTGGACGCCCTTCGGCTCGACGAGCCTGCGCAGCGCGTCGGGCGTTCCGGTGAGAAACGGGAACGTCGCCGAAGTGCATCGGCACGACCTGTCGTCACGCCGAGCAGGTCGACTGCGCGCGCCGCCGCCTCGGGGCCCATCGTGAATCGGTCGCCAATCGGCAGGAACGCGATCGGCGGCTTGTACATCTCGCCGATGAGCCGCATGTCGCCGAAGACGATCAGTGTCGCCCGCAAAATAAATCGTCAGTCCGTCCTCGAACCGGATCGACGTAGCCGGCAGGGTGCCCGAGATATATCGAGCCGGCCATCCTCGATCACCGAGCTGCCGTGGACGGCGTTCACCATCGTCATCGTGATGCCGCCGATCGTCTGAGCGTACCGCCGTGTCCCATGCGGCGCCGTGTTCTGGATGCCCTTCTGCCTTCAATCCACACGACAGACCTCGTAATTGCGCTATCACGTGCGCGCCAGTTGCGCGCGCGATCGATACGAGGTCGCCGGTGTGATCGCCGTGGCCGTGCGTAGACGAGAATCAGATCGACGTCGCCGATCTTCTTCGACGACTCGGGACACGCAGGATTACTGGCGACCCACGGATCGATGAGAATGCCGCTTGCCGCCCGGCGAACGAAACAGAAACGTCGCGTGACCGAGCCAGGTAAATGACAATGGCATCTGGTGATCTGGTAATCTGGTGATTGGGTGATTCTGGTGAATTGATGGGCCAATTGGACAATCGATTGATCGATCGAGCCATCGATTAATCAATCGTGCAATCGACCACTCAATCACCAGATCACCCAATCACCCGATTCTCGTTCTTATTGCTCCGTTCTGACGTACTCGAAATTGATCGGCTGCTGGTTGACGCCGCGGCGCGGCGGCGCGATGTAGTTGGCGAACTTGCCGGGCTCGTACACCGGCTCCGCCATGATGCTGAGCAGGTACTCGGTGTCCTTCGGCGACGGCAGCCACTCGTACTTGCGGCGCTCCCACGTTCTCGTTCGAGATCGGCACGCCGTTCGGATCGAAGTGGAAGCCCGAATACATGCCGATGCCGCGGTTGAACTTGCGATCGGGCAGCCGCAGCCGCTCGGACATGCCGTAGCGCTCGAGGATGCGGTTCCAGCGCTCGACGCCCGCCGCGCAGTCGCCGACGTACCAGTCGCGCAGCACTTCGTTCATCGCGTTGCGCATCGGGATGTCCTTCGTCACCGCCTTGCCGTCCTCGAAGAACTCCATCTTGTAGACGGCGTCCTTCACGACGTGCTCGTCGAAGGTGTCTTCCTTCGCGCGGCCCTTCAGGCCGTTCGCGAAGTAGGACGCGGCGTTGCTCGACACCTCGCTGCCGTGCAGGTCGAGGCTCAGGCTGAACCACAGATTCAGATGCTTCTGGATCGTCGGGATGTCGATGCCGCCGAGCTTGCGCACGTCTTCCGAGAAGCCGGCCTCCTTCATCAGCTGGCAGGTGCGCTCGAGAATCGCGCGCGATGCCGGTCTCGCCGACGAACATGTGGTGCGCTTCCTCGGTCAGCATGAAGCGCGTCGTGCGCGACAGCGGATCGAGCGAGCTCTCGGAGAGCGACATCAGCTGCGACTTGCCGTCGCGATCGGTGAACATCGTGAACATGAAGAAGTCGAGCCAGTTGTCGATCGGCTCGTTGAACGCGTCGAGGATGCGCGGCTTGTCGCGGTTGCCGCTCTGGCGCTCGAGCAGCTCCTCGGCTTCGTCGCGGCCGTCGCGGCCGAAGTACGAGTGCAGCAGGTAGACCATCGCCCAGAGATGACGGCCTTCTTCGACGTTCACCTGAAACAGGTTGCGCAGATCGTACAGCGCTCGGGCAGCGCTGCCCGAGCAGCCGCTGCTGCTCGACGCTCGCCGGCTCGGTGTCGCCCTGCGTGACGATCAGGCGGCGCAGCTGGTTGCGGAACTCGCCGGGCACTTCCTGCCAGACGGCTGGCCGAAGAAATCGCCGAAGCCGATCTTGCGATCGTGGCACCGGGTCGGCGAGGAAGATGCCCCAGCGATATTCGGGCAGCTTCACGTACTCGAAATGCGCCCAGCCTTCGGGATCGACGCTGATCGCGGTGCGCACGTAGACCTGGTGGTAATCCTGGAAGCCCTGCGGGCCCATGTCGTTCCACCACTGGATGTACTTCGGCTGCCAGTGCTCGAGCGCGCGCTGCAGGCGCTTGTTGCTCGAGAGGTTGACGTTGTTCGGTATTTTCTCGGCGGAGATCATGCCGTTACTCTCCACCACGGAGGACATGGAGGGCACGGAGTCGAATTCTTGAGCACTTGTTCTCCGTTCCCCCGTGTCCTCCGTGGTTGATATTCCGTCCTTACGTCCTCTTCCAGTCGAACTCCGGCCGCCCCTGCTGCCCGTACACCTTCAGCGCGCCTTTCTCGCCGACGGCGTTCGGCCGCTGGAAGATCCAGTTCTGCCACGCCGTGAGCCGCCCGAAGATCTTCGTCTCCATCGTCTCGGGCCCGGCGAAGCGGAGGTTCGCTTCGAGGCCGGTCATCGCGTCGGGCGAGAACGCGGCGCGCGCTTCGATCGCGACGCGCACCTCGTCGTCCCAGTCGATCTCGTCCGGCGCGAACGTGACGAGGCCGGCTTCCTCGGCGTCGGCGGCGTTGAAGGGGCCGCCGCGCGCGACGAGCGCCGCGGGCTTGTCGGGCTCGCCCAGAAACCGCGTCTGCAGCCGCGTGAGGCCGTTGCTCATCGGCAGCAGGCCGCCGTTCATCGCGCGACAGCGCGATCACGTTCTCCTCGTCGTCGTCGTGGAACATGTAGGAGCGGTCGGCGGCGAGCGCGAGCTCGAACAGCGACCCGCCGAATGCCGAACCGGATTCGATGAACGCGAAGAAGCTGCGCGCGGTGAGGTCGAGCCGCTTCAGCGTCCGCTTCATGAAGTGGATGATCTCGCGCACGAGCCAGTGCGACTGGTGCGCGACGAGCGTCTCGTCGACGGCGAGCACCGCGTCGATGTCGCCCTCCGTGCGGACGACGATGGTGCCGATCTCCGGCTCGTTCACGCGCAGCCGCAGCAGCGCGTCGTCGAGCTCGCGGAACGCGCGCAGCGGCCAGAACTGATCGCCGGCGCTCAGGATCGCTTCAGGTGTCGGCGGCTGCGGTTCGGCCGGCGCCTGAATCGTCAGATCGGCGGTGCGCTTCTCGCGGTTGATCGTGAGCGACACAGCCGAATACTTGAGCGCCGACGTCGGTCACCGTCGGATTCAGCGGATTCAGCGTGATGCCGGGTCCGCTCGCCGGCCGATCGGAGGCCTTCGCCAGCTCCGCGGCGCGCGCCTGCACGGCTTCCTTGAACTTGCTCGTCGGGTAGACCGCATCGACGAGCCGCCATTCGACCGCGCGCTTGCCCTTCACGCCTTCGACGAGCGTGCTGAAGAAATCGGCGAGGTCGCGGCGGACCATCCGCTTGTCGACGACGCGCGTGAGGCCGCCGGTGCCGGGCAGCACGCCGAGGAGCGGCGCCTCCGGCAGGCTCACCGCCGAATTGCCGTCGTCGACCAGGACGATCTCGTCGCACGCCAGCGCCAGCTCGTAGCCGCCGCCGGCGCAGATGCCGTTCAGCGCGGCGAGAAACTTGATGCCGGAGTGCGCGCTCGCGTCTTCCATCGCGAGGCGCGTCTCGTTGGTGAACTTGCAGAAGTTCACCTTCCAGTTGTGCGTCGACCCGCGCAGCATCATGATGTTGGCGCCGGCGCAGAAGATCCGCTCCTTCAGCGACGTGACGATCGACCGCGTGGACTTCGGGGTGCTCGAAGCGCAGACGCTGAATGGCGTCGGCGAGCTCGATGTCGACGCCGAGGTCGTACGAGTTCAGCTTCAGCTTGTAGTCGGGCGACAGGCCGGCGTCCTCGCGCACGTCCATCGACAAGCGTCGCGACCGGACCGTCGAACGCGAGCTTCCAGTGGTTGTAGCGCTCGGGGCTCGTATCGAAGGTCAGCGCGTGGGGGCTCGTGTCTGCCATACAGGTTGAAATTGAACGCTCGTTCAAACTACTTTAGAACCGTGGCGACAGGCGAGTCAACCTCGGAAACCGGCTCAGCCCGCGGATCGGGTCAACGGGCACCCGCGCGCCGGAAGCGGGCGCGCCGCGCGCACAACGCCGACCCGCACGCGCTGCGGCGCGTCGAGATCCTGAAATGCGCCGCCGCCGCGTTCAGGCGCCTTGGCTATCACGGCGCGACCGTCGAGCAGATTGCCGCCGCGCTGCACATGAAGAAGGGGAACCTCTACTACTACTTCAAGAACAAAGAAGAGATTCTCTTCGCCTGCCATCAGTATTCGCTCGATCGCCTGATGGAGCTGCTCGACGAGATCCTGCAGAGCGGCGCGCCTCCCGACGCGCAGCTGCGGCGCGTGATCGTCGCCTTCGTCCACACCATCCTCGACGAGCTTCACGGGACGGCGCTCTTCCTCGATCTCGAAGCGCTCTCGCCCGCGCATCTGAAGGCGGTGATCGTCAGGCGCGACAAGTTCGATCATGGCCTGCGCCAGATCATCGAGCAGGGGATCGCCGATCGGCATCTTCACGCAGACCGACGCGAAGCTCGAATCGTTCGCGATCCTCGGCGCGGTGAATTGGATTCCGCGATGGTTCGATCCGGACGGGCCGGCGACGTCCCATGAGATCGCGGACCGATTCGCCGACTTCCTGATCGCGGGTTTACGGCGAGGGCACGACTGAGCAAGTCTAAAGACCTGCGCTACTTCCGTTAGGCGAAGACCTGCGCTACATGGCCAACTCGTGGCGCAGGACTTTAGTCCTGCGCGCCCCTCGCTCCGTTCACGACTGGCGGAGCGCGCGGATCGGATTCAATTTCAAGATCCGGAGCGCGGGCACGAGCGTCGCAATCGCGGCAACGAGCAGAACAACGCCCGTCGCGAGCGCGTAGGTGAGCGGGTCGCCGACCGTGACACCCCAGACCAGGTGCTGCATCACAGAACTGCTGATCGCGCGCGAGCGCGAGCCCCACCGCCAGGCCGATGCCGCCAAACACCAGGCCGGGCAAAGCGGCCACGCGCACCGTCGCCGCGGGCGTCGCGCCGAGCGCGATGCGGATGCCAAGCTCGCGCGTGCGCTCAGCGACGGAGTTCGCGACAAGACCGTAGAGCCCGATCGCCGACAGGAGCAGCGCGAGCGCCGCCAGGCTTCCGAGCAGCACTGCTCGCGCGCGCGGCGTCGCCACCGCCTCGCCGCGCACGTCGTCGATGGTTCGAAACTTCGCGAACGGCAGCTGTGGATCGACCTGTTCCATCGACCGTGCCATCGCCGGCGACGATCCCCTGCAGCGGCCCGAGCGGTGCGCACCACCCAACTCGGCGCAAACCACGTGTGCACCATCGTCACCATGCTGTCGCTCAACTGGCTCGCGGGAATGTACACAGCGGGCATCGCGTTCACCGGTCCGAAGTTGCCCCAGCCCGCCTTCTGCTGGATGTCGCCGACAACCCCGACGATGCGGCGCGGCGTGCCGCGGTCCGAGCTGACGCCCGATCGGATCTTCGAGCGGCGAGTTGCGCCGCACGAACTCCTGGTTCACGACCATCACGGGATCGGTGTTGCCGCGATCGCCGTCGTTCAAATACCGGCCGCGGACGAGCGGAATGCGAAAAGTATCGAAATAGCCGTTCGTGACGTACGTCTCGTTGAAGATCGGGATGACCTCGGCGCCTGGCTTCGCGTTCACCCACTTGCCGCCGACATTCAGCGCGCGCTCGTACGGCAGCGTCAGACACACGGCTGCGCTCTGCACGCCCGGAATCTCAGCGAGCCGTGCGAGCGTCTGCGTCGAATAGCCGATTGACCTTTTCGGCCGTCGCATAGCGCGCATCCTGAAGCGAGAGGCTCGCCGTCATCACGTGCGTGCCGTCGAATCCGGCGCGCAGGTTCATCAGGTGATCGAACGTCCGAATCATGAGCCCCGCGCCGACCAGCAGGACGACGCCGAGCGCGACTTCGGCGACGACCATCAGCCGTCGCGGCCAGCGGTTCGCCGGCCCCGCCACGTTGCCGCCCGACTGCACCAGCGCTTCGCGCAGGTTCACTCGCGTCGCCTGATACGCAGGAAACAGGCCGAACAGAAGGCTTGTGGCAAGCGAGGCGCCGCCCGTGACGAGCAGCACGCGCCAGTCCAGCCCGACCTCCGGCGGCACGCCAAAGGCGTGCTCGAGGAGCGACGCGAACAGCTGCGAACCGGTGTATCCGAGGGCGATGCCCGCCGTGCCGCCGGCCATCGCCAGCACGATGCTTTCGGCGAGAAGCTGGCGAACGATCGCGGCGCGGCCACCGCCGATCGCCATCCGGGTCGCGATTTCCGGCACGCGCGCGGCCGACCGCGCGAGCAGGAGACCCGCGAGATTCACGCACCCGATGAGCAGCACCATGCCGACGGCGCTCCACAGAATGACGAGCGGCTCGCGAATGTCGTTCGCCTGGCCGTTCTGAAGCGGCACGATGCGGAGCCGAACGTCGGTGTTCGCTCTATGGCCCCTGCCGTATCGCTCGCGCGCCAACGCGTCGGTCGCGGATCCGACGAGAGCGTCGGCCTCGGGCCAGCTGACGCCGGCTTCGGAGCCGCGCGATGATCGTGTAGTTTTCTCCGCCGCCTTCGCCGAGCGGCGAGGGCCGGAGCAGGCGTCCAGAGATCGACCGGCTCGACGGAGTGAAATGCGGCTGGCATGACGCCGACGACGGTGTACGGTTCGCCTCGGAGCGTCACGCGGCGACCGATTACAGACGGATCGCCGTTGAAGGCGTGCGCCCACAAGGCGTGGCTCAGTATGGTCGCGGCAGGACCGTGAACCCGGTCCTCTTCGTCGTTGAACTCGCGGCCAAGCTCGGGGCCGACCCGCAGGACGCGGAAGTACCCGGCCGACACACGCTGCTGCTTCACGTACTCGGCGCGAGTGCCGGACACGAAGTTCACGCCTTGCGACGCCGCCAGCAGTGGCGGCGAAATCGAGCTTGGCGATCGCACCGCGCCGCAACGCCTCCCACGCCGCGCCGGCCTGGCCGGTGTCGTCCTCGTTGACGCCGGTGGCTTCGTAGTGCCGGACGACCATCGCCAGCCGATCCGGCTCCGGATACGGGAGCGGCCGGAGCAACACACGGTCGACGACCGTGTAGATTGCCGTGTTCGCGCCGATGCACAAGGCGAGTGTCAGCACGGCGGCAATAGTGAAGACCGGGCTCTTGATCAGAACGCGGACGGCGTATCGCAGATCACGCATAACGGCCTTAGACGGACCTCCCCGACGAAATGTTGGCAACGCCGCGGATCGGCGCGTGACGCTCGGCTGAAGCCTCGCGCTACATCATTCTCGCAGTGACGCGTTCCCAACGCGTGTAGCGCGAGGCTTTGTCGAGCGAGCGTTCCCAACGCGTGTAGCGCGAGGCTTTAGCCGAGCGAGCGTTCCCAACGCGTGTAGCGCGAGGCTTTAGCCGAGCGGTCAGCCGAGCGATCGCTCGCCCATCTCCCGCAATCGAAACCGCTGCATTGCCGTCGCCGTTTTCGGCAGCTCGTCGAGGAAGCTGACCCACCTCGGCCGCTTGTATTCGGCGAGATGGCTGCGCACAAACTGCTGCAGCTCCTCGGCGAGCTCGGCAGTCGGCTGGGTGCCGGCGCGCAGGACGACGAACGCCATCGGCTTCAGCAGCCCGTCGCGATCCGCCCGGCCGACGACGCCGCATTCCTGCACCGCCGTGTGCTCGAGCGAGCGCGTTCTCGACCTCGATCGGGCTCACCCACTGGCCGCCGACCTTCAGCATGTCGTCGGATCGACCGGCGTACCAGTAGAAGCCGTCGCCGTCTTGCGAATACTTGTCGCCGGTGCGGATCCACCCGTTCTGAATCGTCGCCGCTCGTCTTCTCGTGCTGATTCCAGTAGCCGTCGCAGATCGAGTCGCCCTTGATCCACAGATTGCCGATCTCGCCTTGCCGGCACCGGCCGCTTCTCGTCGTCGAGAATCGCCGCCTCGTAGCCGTCGACGATCAGGCCGCTCGAGCCAGGACGAATCGCCGTCGGGACGGTTCGAGATGAACATGTGCAGCGCTTCGGTCGAGCCGATGCCGTCGATGATGTCGACGCCGAAGCGCTGCTTGAAGCGCTCGTAGAGCGCGGGCGGCAGCGCTTCGCCCGCCGAGACGGCGAGGCGGATCGACGACAGATCGAAGTCGCGCTCGTCGCGGAGCGCTGCGGCGAGCATCATGCCGTAGCCGGTCGGCACGGAGAAGAACAGCGTCGGCCGATGCTCCTCGATGACGCGGTAGACGTTCGCCGGCGACGGCGGCCCGGCCAGAGGATGCTGGTCGCGCCGACGGCGAGCGGAAAGTACCCGGCGTTGCCGAGGCCGTACGCGAAGAACAGCTTCGCGACGCTGAAGCAGCGATCGTCCTCGCGAATGCCGAGGACGCCTTTGCCGAAGAGCTCCGCGCACACGACCATGTCGTGCTGCAGGTGCACGCAGCCCTTCGGCGCGCCGGTGCTGCCCGACGAATAGAGCCAGAACGCCGGCGCGTCGTGCCGCACGTCGACCGCATCGAGCGATGGCGATCCGCCGGCGAGCAGCTCGTCGAACGCCACGTCGCGCGAGCTGCTCGGGCGCGCCGCGCCGGCGACGACCATGCGCGCGAGGGCCGGAACATCGGTCGTCGACATGCGATCGAATCTGCGGCAGCAGCTCCTCGCTGACGATCGCCACCCGCGCGCGCGGAGTCGTTGAGCACGTGCCGGTAGTCGGCCGGCTTCCACAGCGTGTTGGTCGGAATCGGCACCGCGCCGATCTTGATCGCGCCGAAGAACGCGTAGAAGAATGCGGGGCCGTCGAGAAGAAGGAGCAAGACGCGCTCGCCGGGCTGAACGCCGCAGACCGCGCGGAGCCCATTGCCGCACCGGTTCACGCGTTCGAGCGAGCTGCGCGTAGGTGACGCGCTCGTCGCCGCATTCGATCGCGACTTTTTCTGCCGCGTCCCTCGCGCGAGATGACGATCGACGAAATGCGCGGCAGCGTTGAAGCGCTCGGGCACGCCGAGCTCGGCCGCCGTCAGCGCCGTCATGCCGTGCGCGCCGGCGCAAGCAGCGCGACGAGCGCCTCGGGAAACGTTCGCGGCGCTGAAGGTCGCCGCGTCGACGCACGCGACGCGGTACGACGCTTCGAGAATCAGCCGTCCGGTGCCGCGTTCGCGGATGTCGAACACATAGCCGATCCGCCGGTCGGTCATTTCGCCGACGCCGACGCCGACCGATATCTCGTCCCCGAGCCGCGCCGGCGATCGAAACTGGCAGTTGCAGCGACGTCCGCGGCATGAAGATGCTGCAGATCGCGTATCACGTCCGTGCGCTCTTTGCCGAGCACGCGGAACATGTCTTCCTCCGCGTTCTCGAAGTAGCGGCAGAAGACGCCGAACCAGACGATGCCGGCAGGATCGGTGTCGGGCCACATCACGCGCAGATCGAGATGATGAAAGAGCGGCACGCGCGGACTCTAACAGAGGCTGGAGGCTGGCGGCTGGGGGCTGGCGACGGTGGCTGGTGGCTGGTGGCTTGGGACTGGGGCACGAGCGCTCTGCGTCGATATAATGAATGACGTGCCCCGCGTGATTCCGCTCTCGCCGTCCGGCTCCGCCGGGCGCTGATCGCCGCGCGTGCCCAAGCCCGAGTGGCTCAAGGTGCGCGCGCCCGGCTCGCCGAGCTATCTGCGCCTGAAGAGCATCATGCGCGACCTCGAGCCTGCACACGGTGTGCGAAGAAGCGCAGTGCCCGAACATCGGCGAGTGCTGGAACCACGGCACCGCGACGTTCATGATCCTCGGCGACGTCTGCACGCGCGCCTGCTCGTACTGCGCCGTCGCGCACGGCCGTCCCGGCGCGCTCGATCCGGCGGAGCCGGCCCGCGTCGCCGACGCCATCCACGCGCTCGATCTCAGCTACGTCGTGATCACGTCGGTCGATCGCGACGATCTGCCGGACGGCGGCGCGTCGATCTTCGCCGAGACGATCCGCGAGACGCGCGCGCGCGTGCCCGACTGCCGCATCGAGGTGCTGATTCCGGATTTTCAGGGGAACGAGGCGGCGCTGCACGCCGTGCTCGACGCGCGGCCCGACGTGCTGAATCACAACACCGAGACGGTGCCGCGCCTCTACCGCATGGCGCGATCGGGCGGCCGCTACGCGCGCACGCTGGAGCTGCTCGATCGCTCGCGCCGCTACGCGCCCGACATCCCGACCAAGACCGGGCTGATGGTCGGCCTCGGCGAAGAGCACGACGAGCTGGTCGCGACCTTCGAGGATCTGCGCGAAGTCGGCTGCGAGATCCTCACGATCGGCCAGTACCTGCGCCCGTCAGCCGGCCACGCGCCGATGGTGCGCTACTACCATCCCGACGAATTCCGCGAGCTGAAACAGATCGCGCTCGACCTCGGATTCGTGCACGTCGAATCCGGTCCGCTCGTGCGCAGCTCGTACCACGCGCACGAGACCGCCGACGCCTACGCGCAACTCGCCCGCGCGAAATAACTTCGGCCTTTTACCTTCTGCCTTTTACCTTTTGCCTTTTTTCGGCCGATACACGTGCGTCGCCTGCCCGAAGAACACTTCGGCCGACTCCATCACCGTCTCGGTCAGCGTCGGGTGCGGGTGGATCGACAGCGTCAGGTCGGTGACGTTCGCGCCCATCTCGACCGCCAGCACGCCTTCGGCGATCAGCTCGCCGGCGCCGGGCCCGACGAGGCCGACGCCGAGCACCTGCTCGGTGTCGGGATCGATGACGAGCTTGGTCAGGCCGTCGGTGCGATCGAGCGTGATCGCGCGCCCCGACGCCGCCCACGGAAACTTCGCGATCGCGACGCTGCGGTTGTCCTTCTGCGCCTGCGCCTCGGTCAGGCCGCACCACGCGACCTCGGGATCGGTGAAGACGACCGCCGGAATCGCCGCGCGGCGTGAACGCGACGTTCTCGCCCGCGATCACTTCGGCGGCGACGCGCCCTTCGTGCGACGCCTTGTGCGCGAGCATCGGCTCGCCGACGACGTCGCCGATCGCGAAGATCGACGGCTCGTGCGTGCGCCGCTGCTCGTCGACCATGATGAAGCCGCGCTGATCGACCTGCACGCGCGTCCGATCGAGACCGGGGATCGCCGAGTTCGGCCGTCGGCCGACCGACACCAGCACGCGATCGAACGTCTGCTCCTTCGCGTCTTGCCTCGCCGCCTTGCCGTCGACGCGCGCGCCCTCGAACGCGACGCGAATACCCTTCGACTCCGGCTTCAGCGACACGACGCGCGTGTCGAGCAGCACATCCTTCATCGTTTTCGCGACGCGCTTGGCGAGGACGTCGACGAGATCGCGATCGGCGCCGGGCAGCAGGCCCGACGTCATCTCGACGACGGTCACCGCGCTGCCGAGCGTCGCGTACACGCGTGCCGAGCTCGAGGCCGATGTAGCCGCCGCCGACCACCAGCAGCGATCTTGGGAATGTCGGGCAGATCGAGCGCGCCGGTGGAATCCATCACGCGCGGGTCGTCGACCTTCGAGCGTCGGCGGAATCGCCGGCAGCGACCCGGTCGCGAGAATCGCGTGCTCGAACTGCACGTCCTCGGTGCCGCCGCCGATCAGCGTCGACGCGAAGCGTGTGCGCGTCGACGATTTCGGCGTAGCCCTGCAGGTACTGCACCTTCCGGTGCTTCGCCAGCTGGCCGGTGCCGCTCGTGAGCCGCGCGACGACCGCGTTCTTGAAATCGCGAAGCTTGGCGATGTCGATCTTGGGCTCGCCGAACTCGATGCCCCACGCGGCCGCGTGGCGCGATTCGTCGAGCACCTTCGCGACGTGGAGCAGCGCTTTCGACGGAATGCAGCCGCGGTAGACGCAGACGCCGCCCGGATTCGCTTCGGGATCGACGATCGCGACGCTGAGTCCGAGATCCGCGGCGAGAAACGCGGCGGCGTAGCCGCCGGGGCCGCCGCCGACGACGACGAGTTGGCGTGGAGATCATCTTCGAAGGTCGCGATCGTAGGTCACGGACAGGCACGAATGCGTCTCGAGCTTCGTGCGCGTGCTCCTGCGCCTCATCCCTGCAGCGCGAGCACGAACGGCTCCTCGAGCGCCGCGACGACCCAGCGCAGGAAGCGAATGCCGTCGGCGCCGTCGATGACACGGTGATCGTAGGAAAGCGAGAGCGGCAGCATCATCCGCGGAACGAACGCACCCTCTTCGTCGTGGTACCCGGCCGCCAGACCGGCTCCATCCGCGCGCGCGAGACGCCGAGAATGGCGACCTCCGGCGCGTTGACGATCGGCGTGAAGAAGCTTCCGCCGATGCCGCCGAGATTCGAGACGCTGAAGCAGCCGCCCTGCATCTCGTCGAGTGAGATCTTTCGCGTGCGCGCCTTCTCGGCGAGCTGCGACAGCTCGACCGATATCTGGATGATGTTCTTCGTGTCGACGTCGCGAATCACCGGCACGAGCAGGCCGCGATCCGTGTCCACCGCCACGCCGACGTTGACGTACTTCTTGTAGATGATCTCGCCGGCCGCGATGTCGAGCGACGCGTTGAATTGCGGAAACGCCTTCAGCGCGGCCGCCGATGACCTTGACGATGATCGCGGTCACGGTGAGGTTGCCGCCGGCCGCTTCGGTCTGCTTCGCGTATTTCTTCCGCAGATCCTCGAGCGCGGTGACGTCAGCGAGATCGTGCTGCGTAACGTGCGGAATCGTCGCCCATGCGGCGCTCAGATGCTCGGCGGTCTTTCGCCGTACGGCCTTCATCGGCTGGCGCTCCACTGCGCCGAACCGCGAGAAATCCGGCAGCGCGACGGCGCCCGCGGCACCACCGCCGACTCCCGCGCTCGCAACGATGCGTTTCGCGTACTCCTTCACATCCTCGACTGAAATGCGGCCAGCTTCGCCGGTGCCCTGGACGTCGGCGACGTCGACGCCCAGCTCGCGAGCCATGCGGCGGACCGAGGGCGCAGCCGGCGCCTGAGGCGTCTCCGGCGCCGTCGCGGCTTCCGTCGTCGCACGCGCACCGCGGATGTCGACGACCTTCTTCGTGCTCGTTCTGCGGCGCCGGGAACGGCCGGGCGACCCTTGGTGTCCGGTTGCTGCTGGTCCTGGTCGATGACGCCCGGCTTGTCGACCGGCGTCGGGCGCTTGCCTTCGACGTGCTGCTCCAGCGCGCCTTCCTTCGGAATCTTTTCCTGCGCCTTCTCGTCAGCCGGCTTCGGCGCCTGCTCCTTGGCCGCGGCACCATCCTCGACCGTGAGGATCGCCTGACCAACCTTCACCTTGTCGCCAGCCTTGACCTTGATGTCCTTCACCTGGCCGGCGACCGACGATGGCACTTCGATCGTCGCTTTGTCGGTTTCGAGCTCGAGGACCGGTTGATCTTTCGCGAGGGTGTCGCCCGGCTTGACCAGCAGGCGCAGCACGTCGCCGGCCGTGATGTTTTCGCCAAGCTCGGGAAGTGTGAAATCAGTAGACACGATGAGATCTCCAACGACGAGAAACTCTCCACCACGGAGGACACGGGGGACAGGAGATCAGACCTGAACGAACCGCCCTTGACCTCCGTGTCCTCAGTGTCCTCCGTGGTGGCGAGCTTTGGTCACGAAATCGCCGGATTGGCTTTCTCCGGATTGATATTGTGCGCCTTCATCGCCTGCTGCACGACCGCGTGATCGAGTTTGCCCTCGCGCGCGAGCGCCGACAGCGTGGCGACGATCGACGTAACGATAGTCGACCTCGAAGAAATCGCGCAGGCCCGCGCGGTTCTCGCTCCGGCCGAACCCGTCGGTGCCGAGCACGGTGATCGGCCGCGGCAGCCATCGATCGATCGAGTCGGTCGTCGCCTTCACATAATCGGACGCCGCGACGAACACGCCGGGCGCGTCCTTCAGCCGCTCGGCCACGTACGGCACGCGCGGCGTCTCGCCCGGGTGCAGCATGTTCCAGCGCTCGCAGGCGTGCCCTTCGCGGTACAGCTCGCCGTAGCTGGTGACGCTCCACACGTCGGCGCCGACGTTGTACTTGGACTCGAGAATCTCCTGCGCCTTGATCACCTCGGGCAAAATCGCGCCGCTGCCGAACAGCTGCGCGCGGCACGGCGCATCGGCCTTGGCCGAGGCGCGGAATTTGTAGAGGCCCTTCAGAATGCCTTCGCGCGCGCCTTCAGGCATCGCGGGCATGGCGTACTGCTCGTTCATCACCGTCAGGTAATAGAAGATGCTTTCCTGATTGACGTACATCCGGCGGATGCCGTCCTGAATGATGACCGCGAGTTCGTACGCGAACGCGGGATCGTACGAGACCAGATTCGGCACCGGATAGGCGAGCAGGTGGCTGTTGCCGTCCTGATGCTGCAGCCCCTCGCCGGCCAGCGTGGTGCGGCCGGAGGTGCCGCCGAGCATGAAGCCGCGCGTGCGCGAGTCGGCTGCCGCCCAGATCAAATCGCCGATCCGCTGGAAGCCGAACATCGAATAGAAGATGAAGAATGGAATCGTGTTCACGCCGTGCGTCGCGTACGCGGTGCCCGCGGCGACGAACGACGACATCGATCCGGCCTCGTTGATTCCCTCTTCCAGAATCTGTCCGTCGGACGCTTCCTTGTAATAAAGGAGCGTGTCCATGTCGACCGGCTCGTATACCTGTCCGGCGTGCGAGTAGATGCCGACCGCACGGAACAGCGACTCCATGCCGAAGGTGCGCGCCTCGTCCGGCACGATCGGCACGACGAGCGGCCCGATTTCCTTATCGCGCAGCAGCTTCGACAATAGCCGCACGAACACCATCGTCGTCGACGCTTTGCGGCCTTCGGTGCCTTTGAAGAATTCCTCGAACGGCTCGGGCGGGACCGCTTTGAGCGGTTCGCTGCGCGTCTTCCTGCTGGGCACGTAGCCGGCGAGCGCCTTGCGGCGGTCGCGCATGTAGCGGATCTCGATGCTGTCTTCGGCCGGGCGATAGAACGGCGTCTTGGCGATTTCCGAATCGGCGACCGGAATGCCGAACCGCGTGCGGAAGGCGCGCAGCTCTTCTTCGTTCATCTTCTTCTGCTGGTGCGTGATGTTCTTGCCTTCGCCCGCCTCGCCGAGGCCATATCCCTTGATGGTCCGCGCCAGGATCACCGTCGGCGATCCCTTGTGCTCGACCGCCTGCTTGTAGGCGTTGTACACCTTGATCGGATCGTGGCCGCCGAGCGTCATCTTCTTCAGCTGGTCGTCGGACAGGTGCTTCACCATGTCGAGCAGCCGCGGATCGACGCCCCAGAAATGCTCGCGCACGTAGGCGCCGTCCGAGACGGCGTACTTCTGGTACTGGCCGTCGACGATCTCGCCCATCCGCTTCACGAGCAGGCCGTCGCGATCCTTCGCGAGCAGCGGATCCCATTCGCGGCCCCAGAGCGCTTTGATCACGTTCCAGCCCGCGCCGCGGAACATGGATTCCAGTTCCTGAATGATCTGGCCGTTGCCGCGCACCGGACCATCGAGCCGCTGGAGGTTGCAGTTGATCACGAAGATCAGGTTGTCGAGCTTTTCGCGCGCCGGCAGCGTGATCGCGCCGAGCGCTTCGGGCTCGTCGGTCTCGCCGTCGCCGAGAAACGCCCACACCTTCGCGTCGGACGCCGGCTTCAGCTTGCGATCCTCGAGGTAGCGCATGAAGCGCGCCTGGTAGATCGCCATCAGCGGCCCGAGGCCCATCGACACCGTGGGGAATTCCCAGAAGTCGGGCATCAGCCACGGGTGCGGATACGACGACAGGCCGCCGCCGGGCTTCGTCTCGCGGCGGAAGTTCTCGAGATGCGTTTCGTCGATTCGCCCTTCGAGATAGGCGCGCGCATAGATGCCGGGCGCGGCGTGACCCTGGAAAAAAATCAGGTCGCCGTCGCCGCCGTCGTGGCCGCGAAAAAAATGATTGAACGCGACTTCGTACAGCGTGGCGGCGGACGCAAACGTCGAGATGTGCCCGCCGATGCCTTCTTCAGCCTTGTTCGCGCGGACGACCATGGCTGCGGCGTTCCATCGGACCAGACTCTTGATGCGGCGCTCGACGTCGGGGCTGCCCGGCATCAGCGACTGCTCGTCGGCTGGAATCGTGTTGATGTAGGGTGTGTTCGCCGAGAACGGCAGCTTGACGCCGTTCTGGCGCGCATGGATCGTCAGTTCGCGGAGCAGGCGCGCGACTTTGACCGGACCGCCGCTCTGGAGGACATAATCCAGGGAGTCGAGCCATTCTCGCGTTTCGACCGCATCGAGCTCCGCGGCCTCTTTCGGGGAAACTTGTCTCACAGGAACGGGTTCCTTTCGCGTGTTGTCGGCTTGCGGCCCGTCGATCTATAGGCCAATCACGTATTGTAAACCTTCGGTGTACGCGAGGTAAACCATGCGTCGTCAGATGTTTGCATTCGTCTTCGTGGCGCTGCCGCTCGCGATCGTGGCGCTGCCGCGGGCGTTTGAGCCGCCTGCACCGGCCGGCACGTCCGCGTCGGGACTCGACCTCGACGCACTGGATCGTACGGCCGAGCCATGCGGCGACTTCTATCAGTTCGCGTGCGGCGAATGGGTCGCGAAGAATCCGGTCCCGGCCGACCGCCGGTCGTGGGGACGGTTCAACGAGCTGCAGGAGCGAAACTTCACGACGCTGCGGCGCATTCTCGAGACGCCTCGCGCGACCGGCGATCGTAAGAAGGCCAGCGACTACTATGCGGCGTGCGTCGACGAGCGTGCGATCGAATCGAGCGCGATGAAGGGGCTCCAGCCGGAGCTTGCGCGGATTGCCGCGCTGACGAACATCGGCGAGCTGCCCGGATTTCTGGCCCATCTGCAGGATGTCGCCACACTTCCGGGCGTCCCGGGACGCGAGGATGAGTCGCCGCTCTTCACATTCGGATCGACCCAGGACTTCAAGAACGCCGCGCAGATGATCGCCGCCGTCGGCAGCGGCGGATACGCGCTGCCCGACCGCGACCAGTACCTGAAGAGCGACGAGCGCTCGCGGACGCTGCGCACGCAGTACGTCGACCACATCCGCCAGATGTTCGTCGCGCTCGGCCGGCCGGCCGACGACGTGGCGCGTGAGGCGGCGCGCGGTGCTGACGATCGAAACAGCGCTGGCGAAGGCGACGCTCGACGTCGTCGCGAAGCGCGAGCCGGCGAATCTGTATCACGTGATGAGCGTCGCCGATCTCCAGAAGCTGACGCCGCACTTCAACTGGCAGACGTACTTCACGGCATCGCGAACGCCGGCGTTCACCACGATCAACGTGACCGAGCCGGAGTTCGTCAAGGCGATGGATGGTCTCATCTTTCAAACGTCGATGAGCGACCTGAAAGCCTATTTCCGCTGGACGCTGCTGCACGACGATATCGTGATGCTGCCGGAGCGCTTCCGCCAGGCGGACTTCGAGTTCTTCAGCAAGACGCTCCGCGGACAGCAGGCGCCGCTTCCGCGCTGGCGCCAATGTGTCTCGGAGGTCGACGAACGGCTCGGCGAAGCGCTCGGGAAAGCGTTCGTCGAGGAGACGTTCGGTCCGCAAGCGAAGGCCGACACGCTCGCCATGGTCGAAGGGATCAAGGCAGCGATGAAGCGCGACATCGCCGAGGCGAGCTGGATGAGCGACAGCGACGAAGGCGGCCGCGAATGCGAAACTCGCCGCCGTGGCCGATCGGATTGGATATCCGGACAAATGGCGCGACTACGAGACCGTGCGGGTGACGAAAGCCGACGCGCTCGGTGATTTCAAACAGTCGGTCACCGCGGATCGGCATCGCGACTTGAAGAAGATCGGCCAGCCGTTCGACCGCGGCGAATGGGCGATGACGCCGCCGACCGTGAACGCGTACTACAGCGGCACGAGCAACAACATCAACTTCCCGGCCGGCATCCTGCAGCCGCCGTTCTACGGCGGTGAACGCGACGCGGCGGTGAATTATGGCGCCGCTGGATCGGTGATCGGTCACGAGCTGTCGCACGGGTTCGACGACAAGGGGCGCCAGTTCGACGGCCAGGGCAACCTGCGCGACTGGTGGACGCCGGCCGACGGCAAGGCGTTCGACGAGCGCGCCGCCTGCATCGCGGATCAATATTCCGGCTACGTCGTCGCCGGCGACGCGCACATCAACGGGAAGCTGACGCTCGGAGAGAACGTCGGCGACAACGGCGGCGTGCGGCTGGCGCTGATGGCGTATCTCGCCGGTCCGGGCGCAACCGCGGCCGAGCCGGTCGACGGCTTCACGCCGGAACAGCGCTTCTTCCTCGGCTACGCCCAGGTCTGGTGCGAGAATGCGCGGCCGGAAGCGGAGCGGCTCAAGGCGGCGACCAATCCGCATTCGTCGAACAAGTACCGCGTCAACGGTGTGCTGTCCGAACATGCCGGAGTTCCAGAAGGCCTTCTCGTGCAAAGCCGACGCACCGATGGTGCGCGCGAACGCTTGCCGCGTCTGGTGAACTTTTATGTACATGAACCGATACGTCGTCGCGCTCTTCATCGCGGTACCGCTCGCGACGATCCTCGTCCGCGCGCAAGGGACCGACCAGAAGACGAACACCGCGTCCGCATCGGGCGTGCAGCTCTCCGCGCTCGACCGCGCCTCGGACCCATGCACCGACTTCTATCAATTCGCGTGCGGCGGCTGGGTCGCGTCGAATCCGCTGCCGAACGACCGCCGATCGTACGGCCGCTTTGGCGAGCTGCAGGACAAGAACTTCGTGCTGCTGCGCCGCGTGCTGGAAGGGCGCACGGCCGGCAGCCGCGACCTCGCGAAAGCGCGCGCGTACTACGCGGCGTGCACCGACGAACATGCGGTTGAAACAAAAGGCGTCGCCGCGCTGGCGCCCGAACTCGCGCGCATCGACGCGCTCGCCAACGCCCGCGAACTGCCGCCGCTCGTCGCGCGGCTACATGCCGACGATGGCGAAGCGCCCGGTACGGGAGGTGCGGTCGCCGCGGCGCCCTACGTGTTCTTCACGTTCCTGGGACGGCAGGATTTCACCAATGCCACCACGCAGATCGCGGTCGTCGGCCCGGCCGGGCTCAGCCTGCCCAACCGCGACTACTACATGAAAACTGACGCACGGTCAGCAGATCTGCGGCGGCAGTTTCGCACGACCGTCGAACGCATCCTGACGCTCGCGGGCGAACCGACCGAGCGCACCGCGCGCGACGCCGAGAGCATCCTCGCGATCGAAACCGCGCTTGCGTCGCATGCGATGGACCCGGCCGCACGACGCGATCCGAACGCGCGCAATCATCCAATGCACGTCGCGGACCTGCAGGCATTGACGCCCAGCTTCGACTGGCGCCGTTATTTCACTGCCTCAGGCGCGCCGTCATTCGACACGATCAACGTCGACGAGCCGGAATTCATGAAAGGCTTCGAATCGGTCGTGGCGACGATGCCGCTCGAGGCGATCAAGGCGTACCTGCGCTGGCACGTCGTCCACGCGGCGGTGAACGTGCTGCCGAAAGCCATCGCCGACACCGATTTCGATTTCTTCAGCCGCACGCTCGCGGGCCAGCAGGTGCAGCAGCCACGGTGGCGGCGCTGCATCACGCAGACGGACCAGCATCTCGGCGAAGCCCTCGGTCAGGCGTTCGTCGAGGAAACGTTCGGGCCTCGCGCGAAGGCCGACACGCTCGCGATGGTGGAAGGGATCAAAGCCGCGCTGGCTCGCGACATTGACAGCCTCTCGTGGATGACGCCGGAGACCAAGGCCGCCGCGCGTCAGAAACTGGCCGGCGTCGTCGATCGCATCGGCTATCCGGACAAGTGGCGCGATTATTCGACGATCCAGGTATCGCGCGAGGACGCGCTCGGCAACCTCCACCACGTGCGCGAGTTCGAGCGCGCGCGGGCGGTGAAGCGCATCGGCCAGCCGGTGGACAAGAACGACTGGAACATGACGCCGCAGACGGTGAACGCGTATTACAGCCCGCCGAACAACAACATCAACTTCCCGGCCGGCATCCTCCAGCCGCCGTTCTACCAGGCCGATCGCGACGCGGCGGTGAATTACGGCGGCGCCGGCGCGGTCATCGGTCACGAGTTGACGCATGGGTTCGACGATCAGGGCCGCAAGTACGACGCGCAAGGCAACCTGCGCGACTGGTGGACGCCGGCGGACGGGAAGGCCTTCGAGGAGCGCGCGTCCTGCGTCGCGGACCAGTATTCCAGCTACGTCGTCGGCGGCGATACGCACATCAACGGCCGGCTGACCCTCGGCGAGAACACGGCGGACAACGGCGGTCTGCGCCTCGCGCTGATGGCGTACCTGGCCGGTCCAGGCGCAGCGCCGCAGCCGACGCTCGACGGCTTCACGCCGGAACAGCGCGTGTTCCTCGGCTGGGCGCAGGTCTGGTGCGAGAACGCGCGGCCGGAATCCGAACGCCTGCAGGCGCAAACCAACCCGCACTCGGCGGCCAGGTACCGCGTGAACGGGCCGGTGTCGAACATGCCGGAATTTCAGAAGGCCTTCTCGTGCAAGGCCGACGCCCCGATGGTCAAGCCAAACGCCTGCCGCGTCTGGTAAGTTAAAGAAAGCACTGACCGCTGCTCAACCATGCGCGGAAGCAGATCGTCGACGTGCGAACGCGTGCCCTCGTCTCCGCTTGTACCTGTGGCGCGCATCGCGCACGGAAAAGCGGCGCGCGTATCGCGACGAGCGTGTACTGGGGCAAGCCGGTGCCCGGCTTCGGCGATCCGCGCGCGCGGCTGCTGCTCGTCGGCCTCGCGCCGGCCGCGCACGGCGCGAACCGCACGGGCCGTGTGTTCACAGGCGACGGCATCGGCGGCTCGGGCGATTTCCTGATGTCAGCGCTGCACCGCGCAGGCTTCGCGAACATTCCGACCTCGCGCGCGACCGACGATGGGCTCGCGCTGCGCGACGCGTTCATCGCCGCGGCGGTCCGGTGCGCGCCGCCAGACAACAAGCCGACGCCCGAAGAAATCGCACGCTGCCTGCCGCATCTCGATGCGGAGCTCGAGCGCGTTGCCTCGCGTACGCGTGGTCGTCGCGCTCGGGCAGGATCGCTTTCGATGCGTACCTGCGCCTCCTCATCGGCCGCGGACTTTCCGTCGACACTCCGCGGCCTGCGTTCGGTCACGCGGCCGTCCATCGCCTGTCGAACGGCCAGACGCTCATCGGCTGTTACCACCCAAGCCGCCAGAATACGAATACGGGCAAGCTCACAGCAGGCATGATGGACACGGTATTCACCATCGTCCGACGGACGTTGGCGCGCCGCTAAGCTGAGGCGCCGGCGAACGCGTGCGGTCCTCTTCTTGCACAGCTCGATGCTCGGAGGTGCGCTCATGCGTGGTCTGTTTTCGATGTTCGTCATGCTGATGCTCACAGCGCCGTCGGCATTCGCGCTGCAGATTCCCGACAAGAAGATTCAGATCACGGTTGGCGACCGCTCGGCGTGGTATCAGGATCCGCTGTGGATCACGATCGGCATTCTCGCGATCGTGATCGTGCTGCTCATCGTGCTCGTCGCGCGACGCGGCGGCACGACCGTCATCAAGCGTTGAGCGGAACCTTCCCTGTGGCCTGGTGTCAAAGGCCACAGGGAGGTTCGACATGCCGAGACGCAGCGGCCTCATCACGTGGGTGTCCGTCGCAATTCATGCGATCGCGATTTGCGCCGTCGTCGTCGCGCAGCTCCTCGCCGTCGGTCCGTATCCCACCCCTCACCGTCCGCTCGCATTCGACGATCCGACGTACGTGAAGGTGATGGATATCGATCTGCCCGCGCCGCGGCGTGTGTCGGCGGCGCCAGCATCGCGCGCGACCGTGTCGCCGAATGCAGCTCCTGTGCTGGTCCCGCAAGGGATCATCGATGAAACCGGGATCGAAAACATGAGCATTCCGGTTGGACGGACCGAGGAGCCGGATGCAGTTGTCGGCAGTGGAAACGCCGTCGACTCGCTGGCAGTGGGAACGCGCGTAGAGCCGCCGACACCGCCTCCGCCGCGTTGCGCCCGTGAGGCTGAGCAGCGGAATGCAGGCGCCGCGCAAGATCGTCGACGTCACGCCGACGTATCCGGCGAATGGCTCGCACAGCGCGCGTGTCGAGGGCGTCGTGATCCTCGAAGCGGTCATCGATGCGGAAGGGCGCGTCGAATCGGTTCGCGTGCTGCGATCGATTCCGCTGCTCGATCAGGCCGCGATGGACGCGGTGCGGCAGTGGAGATTCACACCGACGCGGCTGAACGGCGCGCCGGTGCCGATCGTGATGACGGTGACGGTCAACTTCACGCTGAAATAGGTTCTCGAGGGTCTCTGGGTTCGAGAACGCGCTTCAGCTTTTCGACGATCGATGTTGCCGCCGCTCATCACGGCGATCGACTTTCTTGCCCGGCGAGCGTGTCGCCGAGCTTCACGGCGGCCGCGAGCGTCGAGGCGCCGGCGCCTTCCGCGAGGTTGTGCGTCGCGCGCAGCGCGAGCCGGACGCCGGCGGCGAGCTCCTCTTCGGTGAGCGTCACCACATCGTCCAGTTCGCGCTTCAGGATCGCGTAACGGGAGATCGAACGTCACGCGGGTCGCCATGCCTTCGGCAAACGTGTCGGCGCTCTCGCCGACGACCCGTGTGCCAGAGCGCCACGAACGGGCGAACGCATCGGCTCGAGCCGCCTGGACGCCGATCACTTTGGCGCGGCTCCCGAGCCAGGTCCGGATCAGCGAGCATCCGCACGCGCCGCTGCCGCCGCCGATCGGCACGAGAACGACGTCTACGTCGGGCAAGTCGGTGAACATCTCGAGCGCGTACGTCGCGACGCCGGCGATGAGGAGCGGTTCGTCTCGCGGAGTGGACGTATCGGAGCCCGCGCTCGAACTGCAGCTGCTCGACTTTCTCGCGCGCCTCGTCGAAATCACGACCGAACTCGATCAGCTCTGCGCCATACGCTCGCATCGCCGCGTTCTTCTCGGGATTGTTTCCAAGCGGCAGCGACGATCGTGCACGGCACGCGTTCCCGCTCGCAGGCGAGCGCAATCGATTGCCCGTGATTCCCGGTCGTCGCCGTGATCACACCGCGACGCTCGTCCGGCGCTCAGGCTGCCGACGAGATTCAGGCCGCCGCGGACCTTGAAGGCACCGGTCGGGTTGTGATTCTCATGCTTGACGAAGATGTCCAAGCCCGTCTCGGCGACGAGGAGCGGATGCCGCATCAGCGGCGACGGCCGCATCGCGCGGTACACGCGTTCGCGAGCCGCGTAGACGTCGTTCAGCGTCGGTTCTTGCATATCGGAACTACCAGCAAAGGATTATCGGTGATGAGCGCGTCGACGCCCCACCCGAGCAGACGCGTCGCATCGTCAGCGGTATCAACCGTCCATACCTGTACGCCGAGGCTGCGCGCGATGCGCGTACTCGACGAAACGCGGGGACACGACGCGAGTGGATCCCGCGTTTTCGGGAACCTGGTAGCCGGAATACGGCGGATTGCTCGACCGGCCAACGGCACCACGTCCGATACAGAGCGAGGCGGACCTCCTCGCGCGAGGCACTGGTGGCCACCGCCGGCTCCGCTTGCCGGATTTCGCGCAAGACGCGGCGCCCGAACGCGCCGAAGCACACGCGGTCGACCGCGCCCGTCGCGCGCACCACGTCGAGAACAGCGCGCGCCATCTCCGACGTGTTGACCTTCACTTCGATGATGACAGGAACGTCGCGAAAGCGAGTGAGAACATCGGCAAGCGTCGGGAACGCCGATGCCGCGGCCGCGGAACGGAAACGAACGGTCCGGGCCGAAGTGATACGCAGCGTCAGCTCTACCGAGCTCGTCTGCTGAATGTTGCGAAACTGGTCCCGCTAGATTCGTCGTACGATCCAATAAGTTGTCGTGATGAACGACAACGACTCCGTCGCGCGAGAGGCGCACGTCGAGCTCGAGGCCGTCTGCGCCTGCGGCGAGGCCTCGCCTCGAATGCCACCATTGTATTTTCCGGTGCGGCTGCGCTGCCGCCACGGTGCGCGAACACGCGCGGGCGTCCGACGAGCCACCAGTCACGAGCCACCAACCACCGCCGGCGATCAGTCTAGTTCGGATAGAATCGACTCATGGCCTCCTCCTTCCACAGACCCTCGGCGAATTGCGCGCGACGAAGTTCCGGTCGCGTTCGGTCAAACAAGAGATCCGCGACAACCTGGTGCAGAAGCTGGAGGCCGGCGAACAATTGTTCCCGGGAATCATCGGATACGACGAAACGGTCATTCCACAGCTCGTCAACGCGGTGCTGTCGCGTCACAATTTCATTCTGCTCGGCCTTCGCGGTCAGGCGAAGAGCCGCATCCTGCGCGGCCTCGTCGATCTGCTCGACGCGGAGATTCCGGTCGTGCCGGGCTGCGAGATTCACGACGATCCCGCGCGCGCCGCTTTGCGCCGGCGTGCCGCGCGCGCGTCGCCAAGGAAGGCGACGCGCTGCCGATCGCGTGGCTGCCGCGCGAGGCGCGCTACGTCGAGAAGCTCGCCACGCCCGACGTGACGATCGCCGACATGGTCGGCGACATCGATCCGATCAAGGCGGCCGAGGCCGGGCTCAACCTGTCCGACGAGCTGACGATGCACTACGGCCTGCTGCCGCGGGCGAATCGCGGCATCTTCGCCGTCAACGAGCTGCCGGACCTCGCCGGCAAGATTCAGGTCGGGCTGTTCAACATTCTGCAGGAAGGCGACGTCCAGATTAAGGGCTATCCGATTCGCTGAAGCTCGACGTGCTGCTCGTCTTCACCGCCAATCCCGAGGACTACACGGCTCGCGGCAAGATCATCACGCCCTTGAAGGACCGGATCGGCTCCGAAATCCGCACGCACTATCCGACGACGCGCCACCACGCGATGGCGATTACGACGCAGGAGGCGTGGACCGAGCGCGCGAGCGGGCTCAAGGCGCAGATTCCCGACTACGTCCGCGAGGTCGTCGAAGAGGTCGCGTTCCAGGCGCGCGCCGATCGCAAGGTCGACAAGCGATCGGGCGTGAGCCAGCGTCTGCCGATCACGACGCTCGAGCTCGTCGTGTCGAACGCCGAGCGCCGCGCGCTCGTGAACGGCGAAAAGCTCGTCGTGCCGCGCGTCACCGATGTGTACGCGGCCCTGCCGTCGATCACCGGCAAGTTCGAGCTCGAGTACGAGGGCGAGCTGCGCGGTGCTGAAAACATCGCGCGCGATCTGATCCGCTCGGCGGTCGGCAGCGTGTTCACCGGCATGTTCGAAGGCGCCGACACGCGGACCGTTGTCGAATGGTTCGATCTCGGCGGTTCGCTGCAGCTGACGGACACGACCCCGGCGGCCGACGTCATCAGCCAGACGCGAGCGCTGCAGGGCTTGAGCGATCTCGCGGTGCGCGCCGGCGCCATACCAGGCGCCGCCGCGCCGGTGGTCGCGTCGGCGATTGACTTCGTCCTTGAAGGGCTGCACGCGCAGAAGAAAATCAGCCGCAGCGACGAACGCGGCTACGCCGCGGCCGATTCGTCGCCACGCAGGCCGAACCGCCGCGAAGAGCAATTGATGGACGAAGAGCTGCAGGTGCCAAGGGGCGCCAAAAAGAAGTACTACAACTAGTGGCTGGTGGCTGGTGGCAACCGTTAACCACCAACCACCAATCACCAGCCACCACGAGTAACAGGAATGCGCTATCGCTACACGAAATACACGGGTGACGACCTCGACGATGTCGATATCGAGGATCTCGTTGCGAAGCTATCGGACCTGCTTTTATCGAGCGGCTTCGGGAACCCGTACGGCGCCGACGAGGCGGAGCGCACGATGCAGGCGCTGCACGATGCGATCCTCGACGCGCTGTTCAACGGCGGCGTGCTGCCGGAAGAAACGATCGAGAGGCTGCTCGGCGATCCAGCCGATGGCGACCAATCGGACGCGCGGTCGAAGCTCGAAGAATTGATTCAGCAGATCATGGAGCGGATGGCCGACGACGGCTACATCACCATGCCGCCGGATCTCGAAGCCGAGCGCGAGCGGCGCCAGGGCGGCAGCGGCGGGTCGGGACCCGATCAGCCGAACGTCACGTTCGAAGTCACGGATAAGGCGCTCGACTTTCTCGGCTACCGCGCGCTGCGGGACCTGCTCGGATCGCTCGGCAAGAGCAGCTACGGACGCCACGACACGCGGGAGCAGGCCACCGGCGTCGAGACGACTGGCGCGCCGAAGCCGTACGAGTTCGGCGACACGCTCAATCTGGACCCCGCGAGCACGCTGCTGAACGCGGTGCAGCGGGAAGCGAGAGAGTCGTCAGTCGACCAGTCACCAGTCACCAGTCGCCGGTCACCAGTCGCCAGTCGACAGTCGTCAGTCGCGACGGATTCACGTCACTCACGAGGATCTGATGGTCGTCCAGGGCGAGTATCAGAGCTCGTGCGCGACCGTGCTGATGCTCGACTGCAGCCACAGCATGATCCTGTACGGCGAGGATCGCTTTACGCCGGCCAAGCGCGTGGCGCTGGCGCTGGCGCAGCTGATCAAGACGCAGTATCCGGGCGACGCGCTGAAGGTCGTCCTCTTCCACGACTCGGCGGAGGAAATTCCGCTCGCCGAGCTCGGGCGCGTGCGCGTCGGCCCGTACTACACGAACACGCGCGAAGGGCTGCGCCTCGCGCGGCGGATTCTCGATCGGCAGCGCAAGGACATGCGGCAGATCATCATGATCACCGACGGCAAGCCGTCGGCGCTGACGCAGCCCGACGGCCGCATCTACAAGAACGCCTTCGGCCTCGACCCGTTCATCGTCGCCGAAACGTGCGCGGAGGTGGCGGCGTGCCGCAAGAGCGGCATCATGATCAACACGTTCATGCTCGCGCGCGACTACGATCTCGTGAGCTTCGTCCGCCGCGTCGCCGCAATCTGCAAGGGCAAGGCGTATTTCACCACGCCTTACACGCTCGGCCAGTACGTGCTCATGGACTACATGGACAAGAAGACGAAGACGATTCACTAGGCGCGCACACGAATGTCAGACCTACTACCGCTCTTCCCGCTTCCGAACGTCGTCCTCTTCCCCAACGTGTTTCTGCCGCTGCACATTTTCGAGCCGCGCTACCGCGAGATGGTCGCCGACGCGCTGGCGAGCGACCGCATGATCGGGATGGTGCTGCTGCGTCCCGGCTGGGAGCGCACGAGCCACGACCCTCACGCGACGCCGCCGGTCTATCCCGATCGGCTGCAGCGGCGTGATGACGCACGTCGAACGGATCGCGGACGGCCGCTACAACATCGTGCTGCGCGGCGTCGAGCGGTTCCGGATCGAGCGGGAGGACCACCAGCGGTCCTACCGGCGCGCCGTCGTCGAGCGGCTCGTCGAGCGGCCGATCGCGCGCGCGCGATCGCGCCGCGATCCGAGCGTATCGATCGAAGCTCGAATCGCTCGTCGCGCCGTCGGTCGAAAAAGGCGAGCCGACGGGTCGGCCGCCGCCGACCCGCGGATGCCGGCCGCGATGTCGGACGAAGATCTGGTGCACGCGCTCGCCCAGTATCTCGACCTCGAGCCGCTCGAGAAGCAGGCGCTGCTCGAGCGCGACTGCCTGCGCTCGCGCGCCGCATCGCTCGTCGAGCTGCTCGAGATGAAGATCATGATGGCGCGCAACCCCGGCGGCCTCCACGTCGCGCACTGACACGGCCTAGGCAGGTCTCAGACCTGCGCTACGCCGTGGCCGAAGTCGTAGCGCAGGTCTTCGACTGCGCGACTTGACGCCTGCCTCGTCACCCGAGCCGGCGCGCGATCGTCTCGATGATCTTCTCGCCGTGGAAGCGGCCGTTCTCGATGAAGATCGTCCCGGTGTCGATGCCCGCGATGGCGCCGCCGGCCACGAACAGGCCCGGCACGTTCGTCTCGAACGTCTCCGGATCGATGCACCGGCGCGTCGCGCTCGGTCAGCGTCCACGCCCGCGCGCGCGATCAGATCGCCATCCGCGCGATAGCCGGTCAGCAGGAACACGGCATCGGCGGGAATTTCTTCGTCGCGCTGCTGGAGTCGAGCGGGATCGACGGCGGGCCGCGCGTCGCTGCCCGCGACCGCCGCGAACGAGTCGGCCGGCGCCGGAATCCCCGCGTCGGTGTCGGCCGACACGTCGAGGCCCGGCCCGATGACGACCGATGTCGGACGGATCTCCTTCACGCAGCTGCCGAACCTCGCGACGATCGAGCCTTCCTTGATGCGATTTTCGATGTCGGGACGCACCCAGTACTTGATCGTCCGCTTCAGCTCGGAGCGCCGGTGCACGAGCGTCACGTGGGCGCCGGCGCGGAACAGCTCGAGCGCCGATTCGGCCGCGGAGTTGCCGCCGCCGACGATCACGACGCGCTGGCGATAGTACGGGTGCGGCTCGTCCGCATAGTGATGCACGTGCGGCAGATCCTCGCCGGGCACGCCGAGCCGGACGGGATGATCGTAGTAGCCGATGGCGAGCACGACGTTGCGCGCGTGCCGGATGCGGCGGACGCCGCGGGCCGACCGCGTCTCGACGGCGAAGACGCGTGTCCTCGCCTTCCGTGCTCGCGTTCGATCGAGAGCACCTTCTCCTCGTAGGCGATCTGCAGATCGTACGCTTCCACGACCTTGCGGTAGTACCGCAGCGCTTCGTTGCGCGTCGGCTTGTCGTAAGGCGACACGAACGGCAGTCCGCCGATCTCGAGCAGCTCCGGCGTCGTGAAGAACACCATCTGCGGCGGAAAGTGAAAAATCGAATTGACGAGCACGCCCTGCTCGAGGACCTGGTAGTCGAGATCCCGCTTCTTCGCGGCGATCGCCGCCGACAGGCCCGACGGACCGGCCCCGATGATCAGCACGTCGCGAACGGACATATGACTGATAATAACGCGAGCACACGAAGGAGTTCTGTGATGATGCGCCGAACGCTGCTGGCTCTGCTCGCCTCGCTCGTCCTCATCCCGTCGACGACGCCGATCGCCGCGTCGAAGCGCGCGATCACCGAGACGGATCTGCTGAAATTCACGTGGATCGCCGACCCGCAGATCTCGCCCGACGGCGCGAGCGTCGCGTTCGTCAAGGTCGTGGTCAACGAGAAAGAGAATCGCTACGAGACGTCGCTGTACACCGTGCCCGCGAGCGGCGGCGACACGCGCCGTCTGACGTCCGGCATCCGCGATACAGGGCCGCGCTGGTCGCCAGACGGCAAATCGATCGCGTTCGTGCGGTCGATCGAGAAAGACGGCAAGCCACAGGCCGGGCAGATCTATCTGCTGCGCATGGACGGCGGCGAAGCGCGGCCGCTCACCGATGTCGCTCGCGGTGCGAGCGGACCCGAGTGGTCGCCGGATGGCAAACGAATCGCGTTCACTGCCGCCACCGACGCAGGATCAAGACGAACGGCGGCGACGCATCACCCGAGGGCGAGAGTCTACGCTCGAGCCCGAGGTCTTCGGAGCGCTGGGGCGGGGCCCAGCGCCGCGGAAAAGGCGGGCTCCCGCGACAGAGTAAGTGACGTCAAAGTCATCACTCGCGCCGTCTACCGCGCAAACGGCAATCCCGGCTACGTCGACGATGAGCATCATGCGCACGTCTTCGTCGTGCGCGCGCCAGAAGAACCGGCCGACAAGCCGGTGCCGGAGCAGATTACCGACGGCGAGTTCGATGAGCGCGGCCTTGCGTGGGCGCCCGATGGCACGAAGGTCTACTTCACGTCGACTCGCGTCGCAGAGCCGTACTTCGATCCGCAGCATTCCGAGCTGTACAGCGTTCCGGCCGCCGGCGGACCGATCACCAAGGTGGCCGCGCATCGCCGGGACGATCAGCGACGAGTCGGTTTCACCCGACGGCAAGCGGATCGCGTTTCTCGGCACGCTGCACGGCAATCCGGTGCGCTCCTACAGCCAGCCGGATCTTTTCGTCACGGACGCCGCACCCGGCGCCACGCCGAAGAACCTGACCGCCGATTACGACTTCGACGTGCTCGGCGGGATCGGCGGCGATCAAGCCGCGCCGCGCGGCAACAGTCCGAAGCCGATCGTGTGGTCCGCCGACGGGTCGTCGCTGATCATCGCGTCGGCCGAGCGTGGCAGCTCAAATTTGAAACGCGTGAATATCGCCACCGGGAAGATGGAACCGGTCACTGAAGGCGCACAGGACGTCGTCGCTTACAGCGCTTCGAAGGATGGGGCAACGATCGCGGCGACGCTCTCGACGCAGACCAACATCGGGGACATTTCGGTCATCGACATCGCGCACCGCGCGCCCGCGCGCGATCACGCACGTGAATGACGAGTTGTTCAAGGATATCCAGCAGAGCGAGCCGGAAGAGATCATGGTACACCAGCTTCGACGGCAAGAAGATCCAGGGTTGGATCCTGAAGCCGACCGACTTCGACGCCTCGAAGAAGTACCCGATGATTCTCGAGATTCACGGCGGTCCGCACTCGGCGTACGGAAACGTCTACACGCACGAATTCCAGTGGATGGCGGCGAAGGGCTACGTCGTGCTCTTCACGAATCCGCGCGGCAGCACGTCGTACGGTCAGGAATTCGGCAACATCATTCAGTACCGGTATCCGGGCGACGATTACAAAGACCTGATGGCCGGCGTCGATGAGGTGGTGAAGCGAGGCTACGTCGACGCGAACCGGCTCGGAGTCACGGGCGGCAGCGGCGGCGGCCTGCTGACCGACTGGACGATCACGCAGACGCAGCGGTTCAAGGCGGCCGTCGCGCAGCGCGACATCGCCGATTGGAGCGGCTTCTGGTACACGGCCGATTTCACGCTGTTCCAGCCGACGTGGTTCCGGAAGGCGCCGTGGGAGGATCCCCAGGATTACGCCGCGAGATCGCCCATTACGCACGTGGCGAACGTCACGACGCCGCTGATGCTCGTGCTCGGCGACGCCGACTACCGCACCCCGCCGGCAGACGGCGGCGAGCAGATGTTCCGCGCGCTGAAGTACCGCAAGATTCCGACCGTGATGGTGCGGTTCCCTCGTGAGACGCACGAGCTCTCGCGCTCCGGCGAGCCGTAGCATCGCATCGAACGCCTCCGCCACATCGTCGGCTGGATGGATCAGTGGCTCGCAGGGAAGAAGAACGCGGCCTACGCGACGCAGTAGGGGCTGGAGGGGGAAGCCGGACCTGTCCCGCCCATCCCGCCCCTCCAGCCTTTCGTCGCTCGTTCGTGCCGTCCGTCGGAAGAGCACAGGCGGGCACGCTTCTGTCCCTTAACGTTGGGGCTGGAGGTTTTCGCTATGAACAGTGTGACCCGTTGTTGCTCGCCCTCGTGATGGGATCGCAGGCGGCGGCGCCCCGCCCTGCGGACCAGCGCTTCGACATGACCGTTCGGTCCGACTTCTTCGCCGGGTTCGCCGGCGACGATGCCCGACTGAAGAAAGGCATGGACGCGTGCGAGCAGACGCTGGCCGCGAATCCGAAACACGCCGAAGCGTTGGTGTGGCACGGCTCAGGCCTCGCGTTCGAAGCCGGCCAGGCGTTCAGAAAAGGCGATACGCAAGCCGGCGGTGAGCTGTGGGAACGCGGCATGCGCGAAATGGACACCGCCGTGTCCCTCGAGCCCGATAACGTCGGCGTCCGCATCCCACGCGGCGCGCTGCTGCTGCAAGCGACGCGCTTCATGCAACCGGAGATGACGCGTCCTCTGATCGAAAAAGCAGTCGGCGACTACGAGCACGTGCTCGAGTTGCAGTCTTCCTATTTCTCGACTCTCGGCGATCATCCCAAGGGCGAGCTGTTGTTCGGCCTCGCCGAAGGGTATAGCCGCCTCGGACAACTCGACAAAGCGCGCGTGTACTTCGAGCGGCTCACCACAGCCGCGCCGACATCAGGCCAGGCCCCGAAGGCGAAACAGTGGCTGGCTGATGGAACACTGCCGAAAGCACAGGGGCTCGGCTGTGTCGGTTGTCACAAGTAAACACTGCGAATGAGGCAGCGACGACGCTACTGGCTGCGCATCCTACTCGCAAACACCGCGGGTGCGCTGGCGGTAGTCGGCATCAACGGTGGGTTCACGCCCGGCGTGAACCTCCGAGCGCTCGCGCGCGCGTTCATGATCTCCTTCGTCTATGCGAACTGCATCGGCACCGTCCTCGCGATCATGATGCCGCGGGTTGCGCGCACGGTGCTGGCAGGCCGGCCGGGCGCGATGGCCGGCCCTTCTGGCCGCGATGGCCGTCCTCACGATCGGCGCCACGTTCGTTGCCACGCTCATTCTCGTCAGCGCCGGCGTGATTCCGCGCGTCGTGTTCTGGCGCTGGCTCGCCGGCGCGATCAGCACGTCGCTCGTCATCTCGCTGATCATCGGCGTTGGGGTGACCGGGTACGAGATCATGCGGGGCCGCCTCGAGGTTGCGGCTGTGGCTCTCAGAACCAAAGAACGCGATGAAGCCGAGGCTCGCCGCATTGCCGCTGAAGCGCAGCTGGCGTCGCTCGAATCGCGCGTGCAGCCGCATTTTCTGTTCAACACGCTGAACTCGATCGCGGCGCTCGTCCACGAGGATCCCGCGGGCGCCGAACGCATGACCACGCAGCTCGCGTCGCTGATGCGGTCGTCGCTCGACGGCCAGTCGGCGGCGCTCGTTCCGCTCGACGGGCGAGCTCCGCGTTGTGCGCGATTACCTCGAGATCGAGCGCGTGCGGTTCGGAGACCGGCTGCGGTATCGAATCGACGCTGACGGGGTCGGGCCCACGGCTCTGGTGCCACGCCTTTCGCTGCAGACGCTCGTCGAGAACAGCGTGAAATACGCTGTGTCACCCCGGCGCGAGGGCGCGACAGTGGTCGTTACCGTGGAGACCGAGTGAGGCGAGCATCCACCTGCGCGTCGAAGACGACGGTCCCGGGTTCGATGCCCGGAACATACCGGCCGATCACGGGCTTGCCTTATTGAGGGCGAGGCTCGCGATGGTCTTCGACGGGCGGGCGCGCCTGCAGATCGACAGCACGCCGCGGGGCACGACGATCGACTTGCACGTGCCGCGCGAACCGGTGCGGCCGCCAGTTACCACTCCCCAGCGACCCGTATGATCCGCGCCTACGTCGTCGACGACGAACCGCTTGCAGTCCGCAGACTGACGCGGCTGCTCGAGAACACGGCGCGGGTGGAAGTTGTCGGATCGACGACCGATCCGGAAGCAGCGCTCGCGTTCTTACGTGCAGAACAGCGTCGACGTTCTGTTTCTCGACGTGCAGATGCCCGGCCTGACCGGATTTGAGCTGCTCGAACATCTCGCGACCGATGTGCTCGTCGTGTTCACGACCGCATTCGACCGGTACGCGCTCGCCGCGTTCGACGTGAGCTCGGCCGACTACCTGCTCAAGCCGATCGAACCGGAACGACTCGCGCGCTCGCTCGACAAGATCGAGCGACTCGTGAATGCGCGGGAATCGAAGCCGGACGTGCGGGCGCTGGCGCGCGAACTGGCAGCGCAGCTCACGCCAGGTCATCGGCTGGAGCGTGTGGCATCGCGCGTCGGCGAGCGGACGACGGTGCTCGACGTCGCGCGGGTGACACATTTCTTTTCGAAGGACAAGCTCACGTTCGCCGTCGTCGGCGGCCGCGAGCACGTCGTCGACTTCACGCTTTCGGAGCTCGAGGCGCGTCTCGACTCGCGGCGGTTCGTTCGAATCCATCGTGCGACGATCGTCAACGCGGCGTTCGTGCAGGAGCTCTATCCCGCCGTCGACGGCGTCAGCGTCCGGTTGAAGGATGAGCGGAAAACGGAACTGAACGTCGCCCGCGATCGGGTCCGCGAGCTCAAAACGCGATTGGGGATTTGACGGCCGTACGGTGCCTGGCACGTGCCAGGCACCGAGCCATCTACGGTCAGTCGATTCCATTGAATCGGCGATTTGCCGAACATTCTGAACGAAGGCGGTGCCAGGCACGTGCCAGGCACCGTTGGCGTGTGACGCTTGTGACGCTCGGCGCGCCGCTTCGGCCGAGGCGCGAAGCGTTCGAAATCCGACTAAACAGATCGGGTATTGACCATATAAGTACATTTATGGCCCGTTCGGTTCGCGTAATGCCCGCTCGCTGGAACTTGATCGCAGCAACCCATTTGTCTTCTATTATTTAGCGTATGCACAAGCCAATAAAGTTTGTCGAGAAGGGGCTTTCGATCGCGGCGAACGGCGCCTGGGTGGTCTTCAACGGTTTGAATCAGATCAACCAGAGACCCGTCGTTCACGCCGCGTGGTCGGACAAGCCCGCTTCTGAAGTCGTACGAGAAGACGAAGCCGCCGCTCGGCTGGCCGCGCGAGACCGACTCGCTCTGCCCGACGTGCACGCGCGAAGCGCGTCAGGAAATTCTCGACGGCAAGAAAGACGTCAGCGTGCTGCTGAACGAGAAGGTCGGCGAAATCAAGGCGACGATTCTCGAGCGCGACGGCAAGATCCTGATGGTGAAGGATTGCCCCATTCACGGCCATTTCGAAGACGTGATGGCGATCGACACGGCGTTCTTCAAGCATCTCGAAGACGTCTTCCCGGGCCGCGACATCCGCGCCCACAACGACGAGAAGCTGCACAACCACGGCACCAGCACGATCAAGCACGGCCGCGGCTCGGTGCTCACGGTCGACCTGACGAACCGCTGCAACATGATGTGCGACCCCTGCTTCATGGACGCGAACCAGGTCGGGTTCGTCCACGAGCTGACGTGGGACGACATCAAGACAGGTGCTCGACAACGCGATCACGCATCAAGCCGCGGCGCCAGATGTCGGTGCAGTTCTCGGGCGGCGAGCCGACGATTTCGCCGTACTTCCTCGACGCGGTCCGCTACGCGCGCAAGGTCGGCTACAACAGCGTGCAGGCGGCGACCAACGGCATCGAGTTCGCGAAGAACCCGGAGTTCGCGAAGACAGGCGGCCGAAGCCGGTCTGCGCTACGCGTATCTGCAGTTTGACGGCATCGGCAACGCGGCCAACTCGCATCGCCGCGTCGGCAATCTGTTCGACGTGAAGCTGCGCGCGATCGAGAACCTGCTACAGCGCCGGCGTCGACATCGTCCCCGTCATCACGATCGTCAACGGCGTCAACAACGAGCAGGTCGGCCGGATCATCGAGTTCGCGCTCGACAACCCCAAGAAGATCAAGTTCCTGTCGTTCCAGCCGGTGTCGTTCACGGGCCGCGACGAGGAAGTGACGGACGAGCGCCGCGCCGCGCAGCGCTACACGCTGTCGCACCTGGCGCACGACGTGAAGAACCAGACGGGCATCGGCGAGCCGGTCCGCGACTGGTTCCCGATCTCGTTCATGGGCACGCTTCACCGACTGGGCCGACGTCACGCACGGCGCCGAGACGGAGTTGGGCCAGCTGACCTGCGGCTGCCATCCGAACTGCGGCGTCGGCATGGCGGTCATGATCGACAAGGAAACGAAGGAGGCCGTGCCGGTGACGGCGTTCCTGAAGGCCGAGCAGCTCGCGAAGGACGTGGCCGCAGGTCAACGACGCCGGCCGCGGCCAAGTCGCTGTCGGTCCTCGGCATGGCGCTCGCGCTGGTGCGCAACTACGATTCGTTCAAGTCGCCGACGCACTTCAAGCTGACCGACCTGCTCGAAGAAGTTCGACAAGACGTTCGGCGCGACCAAGCGGCCGAGAAGGGCAAGTACGGCAAGGTCGACGGCGACCGCACGATCGACGACATCGAGAAGCGCCGCGCCGATCGCTGGAACTTCCTGTTCATCGCCGGCATGTGGTTCCAGGATCTCTTCAACTACGACTTCCGCCGCACCGAGCTGTGCATCATCCCGTATGCCACGCAGCAGGGCGAGATTTCCTTCTGCGCCTACAACACCGGCATCGGCTGGCGGAACATCATCGAGAAGATGCACATGACCGCGACGCTCACCAAGTGGTACGAGGAGCACGGCCGCCACGAGATCTTCGCCGGCGGCAAGAAGGTCGAGCTCGCGTCGACCGCGCACTCGCTGAAGCTGAACGAAGAGGCCGTACGCGCCGGCGCGCAGACCGACCTGGACGATCTCGGGCATCGCCAAGAACGCGCGCGAGGAGAAGCTCGCGGCGCGGAAGCACAAAACCCCCGAGGAGCTCGCCAAGGAAGCCGCCTACAACGCCGAAATGGCGAAGCTGTACGCCCAGCACGTCCTCAAGGAGCAGCCGACGCTGCAGATTCAGGGCCTTGGCGGCAAGAAGAAGACGATCGAGCCGGCCGAAGTTCTGCACAAGCCCGTCGTTTGAGGCGCGAGGCTTTAGCCGAGCGGCGTACCAGCGAGGCTTCGGACGAGCGGATCGTAATTCGGATATTTGAAGGCCGGCGGGCAACCGCCGGCCTTTTTCTTTTGGCGGCGCAGACATCCGGTGACATCGTCGTGGCATTCGCATATAATCACCGCCCGTTTTTGGAATTCCTGCGGAAATTTTGTTCGAAACAGGAGGGTGATCGATGCGGCCAGCTTCTCGCGCGCGTATCGGATTGTTCGACACTCTTGGCCGCCGTGCTCTGCGCGGCAGCGCCGGCGTGGTCCCAGTCGACCGCCACGCTCCAAGGGACGGTCACCGATACGCAGGGCGGCATCATGCCCGGTGTCTCGGTGACGATCCGCAACACCGCAACCGCCGCCGAGCGGTCGGTCGTCACCAACAACGCCGGTGATTACGTCGCCGCCGCCCTGCAGCCCGGGCGTTACGAGATCGTCGCGCATGTGGACGGCTTCGCCGATCAGAAGCGCGAGATCGATCTCGGCCCGGCGCAGACGGTCGCCGTCAATCTCAAGCTCGAGCCCGGAACGCTCGCCGAAAATGTCACGGTCACCGGCGCCGCGCCGCTCGTCGACACCGCCTCGGTGTCGGTGGGCCAGGTCATGGCCGAGCGGACGGTGCAGGAAATCCCGTTGAACGGCCGGCATTTCGTCGACCTCGGTCCGCTGATGCCGGGCGGATCGACGTCCCCGCAGAACGCGGGACTGAGCGCGCCGCTGCGCGGACAGGGCTCGTTCTCGTTCATGTCGGCCGGCAACCGCGAGACCTCGGTCAACATGATGGTCAACGGCATCAACCTGAACGACCTCTCGAATTCGCAGGTGACGTTCCAGCCGTCGATCAACACCGTGTCGGAGTTCAAGGTCGACAACTCGACGTTCAGCGCCGAATACGGCCGCAACTCCGGCGCGATCGTCAACGTCGCGACGCGCTCGGGCAGCAACCAGTTCCACGGCGAGGGCTTCGACTTCTATCGCGATCAGAAGTTCGATTCGCGCAACTACTTCAATCCGCCGAGCATCGATACGTCCGGGAACGTGACGCCGCAGTCGCTGTTCAACCGGAAGCAGTTCGGCGTGAACCTCGGCGGACCGTTCGCGAAGAATCGATCGTTCTTCTTCGGCAGCTACGAAGGTCTGCGGCACCTGCAGGGCGTCGACATGAACTCCGGGACGCTGACCAACGCGGATCGCGCCGCCGTCACGGACCCGACCTCGAAGGCGCTGCTCGCGTACATTCCGGTCGCGAACGATCTGACCGGCACACGCGCGATCGGCTCGCCGCTCGCCCCGGTGACGATCGATCAGTACACGATCGATTCGCAGAACAATCTCCGCCAGAACGACGACCTCCACTTCTACTACGCGTTCCAGCGCGACTCGCCGCATCGAATCGAACGCGCAGGGGCAGACCGTTCCCGGATTCAGCGATACGCGCGGCGGCCACCGCCAGATCATGACGGTGAACGAGACGCACATCTTCAGCTCGGCGCTCGTCAACGAGGTGCGCGCCGGCTTCAACCGCATCAACATCAGCTTCATTCCGAACACGCTGGTCGACACGAATGCGCTCGGCATCAACGTCGGCCAGACCGCGATGCCGATCGCGCTGCCGTCGATCACGATCTCGGGTCCGGGCCTGAACTTCGGCGGTCCGTCAGGATTCCCGAGCGGCCGCGAGGTGACGACGTTCGCCGTCGGCGATACGGCGACGTACCTGCACGGCAATCACATCGTGAAGTTCGGCGGCGAAGCCCGCCGTGTGAAGCAGTACAGCTTCAGCGACGATCCGGGCCGGTTCACCTATCCGAGCGTCGCGGCATTCGAGCAGGGATTCGGCAACTCCTTCGCGACCACGCTCGGCACGCAGGCGTTCAACGCCTACGTGAACGCCATTGGCGCGTTCGTGCAGGATGGCATCTCCGTCGGATCGAATCTCAAGCTCGATCTCGGCCTGCGCTACGACTACATGCCGTCGCCGACCGAACAGGACAACAAGCTCGTGACCTTCGATCCGGCGACTGCGTCGCTCCTGCAGATCGGCGGGCCGGGCGGGTTCACGCAGGTGACGAAGAACGGCAGCGACTTCCAGCCGCGCCTCGGCGTCATCTGGAATCCGAAGGGCAACGGCAAGACGGTCGTGCGCGCCGCCTACGCGATCATGGTCAACCAGAGCAACACCGGCTACTTCTCCGGCGAGACCGGGAATCCGCCGATCGTGACGCCGCTCTCGGCGCAGGCGAATGGCAATGCCGCGAGCAACATCAAGCTCAATAACGCGATCAACAGCGCGGGCGCGGGATCGAGCATCGCGCCATCCTTTACAGATCCCAACTTCCTGCCGGGGCGGATGCAGACGTGGAACGTCAACGTCGAGCGCGAGTTGGCGGGCACGGGCGTGATGGTCGGCTATTTCGGATCGCACGGCGACCGCCAACGCATTCCGATCAACCTCAATCAGTTTACGGTTCCGGGGGGCACGACCCGTCCGTTCGCGAAGTTGTCAGCCGCGAGCCCGATTCTTCCCGGCACGGCGCTCGGCAACATCATCGAGTCGACGAGCCTCGGCTGGTCCGACTACAAAGGCCTCTGGCTCACCGCGAATCATCGTCTGAGCCACGGCCTGCAGCTGTCCGGCTCGTACACGCTGTCGAAGTCGACGGACACGAATTCGTACGACGGCACGTTGACAGCCCAGGACAACACAAATCTCGCTGACAGCGTCGGTCCGTCCGATTTCGACGTTCGTCATCGCGTGTCGGTGAACATGTCCTACGATCTGCCCTTCCATCGCAACCGTCTCGTCGACGGCTGGCAGGTGGTCGTGGTCGAACAAGCGCAGACCGGCAATCCGCTGAACATCGTCACGAACATCTCGACCATCACGGGCACAGCGACCGTGCGTCCCGATCTCATCGGCGCATTGCCGGCGATCGATCCGCATGCGAACAACGACCCGAACGGCTTCCCGGTCAGCTATCAGTGGTTCAACGGTTCCAACGTCTGCGACCCGCGCATCGTGGGCTCGTGCACGTCCTCGTCAGTCTTCGCGTACCCCTACAACGCCGCCGGCGTCGCGCACTTCGGGAGTCTCGGACGCAACGTGCTCTATGGTCCGGGATTCGGCAACACCGATTTCTCGATCGTCAAGAACGTGACGTTGCAAGGCAGCGCGCGCGTACAGCTGCGAATCGAGATCTTCAACGTGTTCAACCAGGCGAACCTCGGTCAGCCTGGACGCACCGCGACGGTCGGCAGCACGTCCTTCGGCGTGATCAGCAACACGCGCTTCCCGACGGGCGACTCAGGATCGGCGAGGCAGGTGCAGTTCGCAGCGAAGTTCTTGTTCTAAGAACGGTGGCTAGTGGCTGGTGGCTGTGGCTCGTGGCTGGAAAAATGGGTCACAGTCGTCAGCCACCAGTCACCAGTCACCAGTCACCAACCACTAGCCCCCAGCCACTAGAATGTCCTCATGGACAAGACGTTCCTGCTCGTCGGCGCGCTCGCCGGGTTCACCGCGGTGGCATTCGGCGCGTTCGGAGCGCACGCGCTGCGCGGCCGGCTGACTCCGGAAATGCTCGCGGCCTTCGAAACGGGAGTGCGCTATCAGATGTATCACGCGCTCGCCATCCTGGCTGTCGGCGTCATGATGGCGCGGCTCGGCGGGTGGCTGTTCGCGACGGCCGGCTGGCTGTTTACCGCCGGCATGGTGCTGTTCTCGGGAAGCCTGTACGTGCTCGCGCTGAGCGGCGTCACGACATTCGGCGCGGTGACGCCTATTGGCGGGTTGCTGCTGCTCGGCGGGTGGGGCTGCCTGATCGTCGCCGCGTTCTAATCGCGGGCGCCTTTGAATCTGCCCGAATCGCAGGACTAAAGTCCTGCGCTACAACGGTTCGAGTCGTGCTCGACGGCCGTCTCGGATGTAGCGCAGGTCTTTAGACCTGCGCACCTCTTTCAGAAACTCGCGCCGCCGCCGCCCCCGCCGGAAGCCCCGCCGCGAAATTCGTCGCTTGGACCTGATGATGGAGACGCCGCGTGCGGATGAAACGCCGCGGACGCCGTGCCGACGATCGACAGCAGGTTCTTGTCCGTGGCGAGCAGCTGCGCCGGCGTGAAGCCACTGCGGGCGCCGTCTGGTCCGCGCGCAAGCCACCGACGAACCGCGATCGCGGCAGCCATGAGGAGCAGGCCGAGGATCATCGGATCCCACTCCCGGCGCGGCCAGCCAAGATATGCCTTGTTCGTCACCAAGGTGACGAGCGCAAGCGCGATGTTCACGTCGATGAGCTCGCGGTCGCGCTGCCGGACGCCGAGCCACAATCCCACCGCGGGGATCGCCCAGATAGCGGCGTAGGACGGCCAATAGAACCAATCGTGAACGCGCATGGCGGGCGCGAACAACGGCTGCACGAGATCCCACACGTGTAGATTCAGAGTGAGATACATCAACGCCCATGCCGCGGCCTGAAGACTTGCGTAATCGTCGCCGGGATAATTGTCGCCGTCTGCGAGATGGCGGCTCCGCGCAAAACCGAACGCCGCAGCCATGAGGCCGGCCGCAGCAACGTGCTGCAGCGGAATGGATCCGATCAGGTGAAACGGGATTATCGCGGTGCATGCCAGAGCGGCGGCGGCCGCGTAAACGAATCCGAAACGAGCGTAGAGCCATAGGCCGCCGATAGCGCAGACGCTCGAGGTAACTGCCAGAACGTGATCGTTCGACCCCGCGACGCCTAGCGCATGTACCGTTTCTGTAGCGGCGAAGCCAAGGAGGAGCACCGCGGATACTGCCAGCGACTCCTCGACGCCGTGTCGGTAGAGCCGAAGCGCTCCGACAAAATATTCGGCGGCGGCGAGGCACACGGCGGCACCCACGGCAGCAGTCGCGGCGCCTCCGATCTCGCCGCGCACCTTCAGCAGGATGCCGACCAACAGGACCGACGCCATCACAACGATCGCTGTAAACACAGCGAGGCCGGCGCGAAGCAACGAATTGGTGCGTCTGACCTCTACGCGCAGCTCAGCCTCGAGCCTCTCTGTCTCTGCGACGGAGAGTAGCTTCGCCTCTCCCCAGGCTCTTACGTGGGCCTGCACCCGAATCCGCTCCTCTTCTTCTCGCGCGTAGAGTGTCATTCGCGTCCGAAATGCCGCGACACGACAACGAGGGATCCGACGATGGCGGCCGCCGATACGACGAGATACGTGAGGAACTCCGTGTCTGCGAGGAAGCTGTGGGACAGTTCTAAGGTAATGCCGACGTATGCGTAGGCGACGCCATAAAGCACGAACGCAAATCGCCTGAAGCGGACCCCACGCTCGATCGCAAAGGCGCTGGCGCAAAGCAGCGCGAGCAGCCAGACGAGCGGCCCCATTTCGCGAGAATTCACCCCCGACACAAGCGCGACGAAGACAGCGTTTGCGGCGATGTGCAGATAGGTGTCGAAGAAGTGCGCCTTGATTCCAGCGCGTCTGATGGACACGCCGGCGAACGCCACGAGCGCGCCATACATCAGCGCGTATTCGCGCATACCGAGGTGCATGCCGAAGTAGGAGAAGCGAACGCCGAACCAGCCGGCGAGTGACGACAGCGCGAGCGATAACACGAAACGGTTGTCGAACCGGTACGCGAGCGCGACGTACGCGACCGCCGACGCCAGCAGGTAGCCGTCCCAGTTCGCCTTCAGCACGTGAAACCGAAATTCCACGTAGCCGAGCTCGACGGCGAAGATCAGGCAGGCCAGATAAAGGATGTAGTCGAAGGCGAAGGTTGGAGACGCAACCTGTTCAGGCGAGTACGGCGCACCGCGCGAGAACGAATACCAAAGACAGCCGGCAAGCACCGCCGTCAGCGGACCGAGGATCGCGGCGTCTCCGAGCTGGGTGAAATAGGTGTGGACCGTCCACGCGAGGCCGCCGACGAGCGCGACAACGCCCAGATACAGGAGTGCGTTCAGCTCGACAAAGACAGAGAACCGTTCCTTCCGCGCCAGGCTGCGGAGGACGACGTACTGTTCGCCGGAAATCGCTCCGGCCACTTGCCACCGGTCGAGGCGCTCCTGGATGGTCATGCGCGAATCTAGTCGCGCTTCTTTATCGGCTTGGCGGGCGCCGACCGATATTCGATCATCACATTGCTGATGATGGCAATCGGCCGACCCGGCGACGAATACGTCATCGTCCCGTCCATGCGCTCCGCGGTGAGTTTCTCGCCCAGGATGCTCACGCGGTCTTCGCCCTCGGGAATCGTAATCGCGATCGGCTCGCTGCCCGTCGGCGCGACGGCCTTCACCCCACCGGGTCCCGCGCCGCCGCTGACGCGATCGACCAGATCCGCCGCGGTCCGAAACTCACTCTGCACAACCGCCCGGCTCACGAGCGTATTGTCCATCGTCAGCACACCGATGGTTGCGGTGTACTTCGCGTACGCGCGTTTGCGTCGCACGTCGTCTTCCGAATACGTTTGCCGGTTGTGCAGATCGAAGGTGAGCATCACGGTGCCGCGGTGCGGCGGCAGCACGATGATGATGCCGGCCTGCGGATCGCGCCCGGTCAGCACGTCGCAGAAGGTCGCTTTCGACGTCACGCCGACGCCGAGCGGCGTCGGACAGATCATTTCGGGCGCGACCTTCTTCGGCGCTGTCGCCGCGGGCGGCGTCGGTTTGCGAATGATGGGCTTGCGCGCCTGCGCCGACAACGACGTGCCGAGACAGAGCGCGATCGCGATCGCACGCATGCTCTCAGTGTACTCCGCTCGGCTAAAGCCTCGCGCTACAACCGCGCTCCGCTCGGCTGAAGCCTCGCGCTACAAACCGCTGCACCCGTAGCGCAGGACTTCAGTCCTGCGGCGGTCGCACTCCAGCTTCGCTCGTCGTCCCGCGACTCTGCGGCTGCAGGTTCTCCCGGAAAAAATCATCGACGCGATGCCACGCGTCGCGCAGGACGTGCTCGCGCGTGAAGTAATGGAACTCGCCAGGGTACGTCATGAACTGGATGAGCGGGCCCTTGCCCTTCTTCAACGCTTCGTCGATCAACCGCACCGAATGCAAATACGGCACGTTCACGTCGGACGTGCCGTGCAGAATCAGCAGCGGACGTTCGAGCCGATCGATGTGCGATACAGGAGACGCGTTCGCATACACATCGGGATGCTCTGCAGGTGTGCCGATGCGGCTCGCCGTCCAGCCGCCGTGGTACGGGTCCTCGTAATACATCGCGTAATCGACGACGCCGGCCACATCCACTGCCGCGCGGAACAGCTTCGGCTGATCGGTAACGGCAATCAGCGTGAAGAATCCTCCGTAGCTGAGACCCCACACACCGACGCGGTCCGTGTCGACGTACCCGAGCGTCTTCAGATAGTTCGCGGCCATCCACGCGTCTTTCGCGTCCTTGCCGCCCACATCCATGTAGACGCTTTCGCGCCACACGCGGCCGTAGCCGATGCTGCCGCGATAGTCGGGGGCGATGACGACGTAGCCCTGCTGCAGCAGGTACTGGTGCATCGAGTAGTACACAGCGTAGTTGCGCTGCACGTGCCAGCCGTCGTAGTTCTGGTTCACGCCGTCGCCGTGTATCCAGACGATGGCGGGATGCTTTTTCGTGCGATCGAGATTTTTCGGCACGAACAGCCACGCGGGCACTTGCTGGCCGTCCGGACCTGCGTAATGAATGGACTCCGGTTCGACGAATGCGGACTTGTCCATCGAGGCCGGCATCGAGTCGCTGACGCGCAGCGGCTTCGCGTTCGGCTTGGCATCGATCACCCACAGGTCGGCCGAATTGTGCGGGTCGGTGTGCTGATACACCAGCCGCGTTCCGTCGGGTGACCAGATCGGCGCGATGTCCGTGCCGCGTCCACTCGTCAGCTCGACGATCGTCGCCTTCGCTGGATCGCCATTCAACGTCGCGAGATACAGATGGCGATCGCCGTAGTGCCCGTCGGAGTTCGCGTCGAACGCGATGCGCGTGCCGTCGGGCGACCACTGCGGCCGCCACGCCTCGAACTTGCCTTTCGTAATCTGAGTCGCCTCGCCGCCGGCGGCCGGCATCACGTAGATGTGATCCCAGCCATCGCGATCGTTGAGGAACATGACCCATTTCTTGTCTGGCGAAGGCTGCGACCCGCTGCCCGCGTCGCCAGTCATGCTCCAGAACTTTTCCTCCACGTCCTCGTGGAGCACTTTCGACTGGCCGGTTTCGATATCGACGACCGATGTCGTCCGGCGCTTGAAATCCGGCGACGTGCGGTCCACGAGAAAATGGCGCGCGTCGAGCCAGCGGCGGCCACCGAATCCTCCTCCTGCCGCTGCGGGCAGAGGCCGAGGAACATTTTCCACGGCGCGCGGGGCCCCACCCCCGCTCGCGCGGGCCGCAGGCGCTCCTGCCGAAATGACCATCGTTTGCCCTGGAACGTTTTCAGTGATCGTATAAATGATCTTCGTGCCGGAATACTGCGGCGTCTGCTCGTGGCGAATTGTTCCGCCGCCGACGGTGAACAAGATGTACGCGCCATCCGGGGACCACGCGACGCCGCCGATCCCCGAGTCCTCCGACACGAGACGCTTTTCCTGACCAGTTGCAACCGTCCGCAGCAGGAGCTCGCTCGGCCCGCTCGCGCCGCCGCGGCCAGCGCGGCCACCGCGGCCGGCCGTAGTCGCTGCAGTTGGTGCCGAGCCTGCGTTCGAAGTCGATCGCGCGATGGCGACCCGAGTGCCGTCCGGCGACGGCACGCCCGCCGCGGCATCCGCGGGCGGTTCTGCCGCCTCATGCGGCGGTCGACCGTCGAGGTCCGACACATAGCGCGCCGACACTCCGGCACGGTCCCATGTGAACGAGACGTGCTTGCCGTCGGCGGACCATGCGGGATTCGATGGGTGTTTGATGTCGATAAGCTGTTCGATCGTCAGTCCCGAGGGCGCTGCGGTTGCACGCGACGCGGTATGGCCGACCGTGACGCTACTCGCAAGGAGAACGGCTGAGACAGTGGCTAAACGGCGCATAAAGGTCCTTTCCGAATCGCTGCAGTATAGCGCTGCGAATCCAAATCGAACGGCCTTCGCGTAGAACGGCGATCCGAACGGAGTCGCCCGGCGGCCGATAGGTGGCGGCTCGTTTATGCCGCCACATCCAATATTCCGGAACACTCCGGCACCACTGAGAAATACGTGTGACATTTCGTTGCACCAGCTGGCTGAGGCTTGGTAGAGTTCGCCTCGCATAAGTAATTGAAGAATCCGCGTGGCTGAAGGACAGGCCTGACGACGCCACACCATCTTGCCGGATAGCTGTTTTTCCAGGAGGAGTGCATGACGCGGTCAGCGAAGGTTCTCGTGGTGCTCATGGCCCTGGGGCTCGCATCCCCTGCCCTAGCCCAGGTCCAGACAGGCAGCATTCTCGTGAAAGCGATGGACCAGCAGGGGGCGCCGGCCCCTGGGGTGACCATCACCATCAGCAGTTCGGTGCTCGTCGCGGGATCGATGACGGCGGTCACGGACGCCGGCGGCACCTATCGATTCCCGTCACTGGTTCCGGGCACGTACAACGTAAAGCTGGAGCTCCAGGGTTTCCAGACCATCATTCGCGAGGGCATCATCGTCGTCGTCGGCCAGACTACGCCACTTGACCTGTCGCTCAAGCTGGCAACGCTCGCCGAGAGTGTGACCGTGACGGGCCAGTCGCCGACCATCGACACGACAAGCGGCAACATCAGCGTGAACCTGGGCGAGGCGCTTATCCAGGGCACGCCAGGCGGACGGGACATCTGGTCACTCGTCGAAGCCAAGGTGCCAGGTCTCGTCATGAGCCGGCCCGACGTCGGCGGCGGCTCCGGTGGTTTGCAGGGCAGCTTCAGCGCGCGCGGCACGACTAGCGCGCAGAATTCGTCGTTCCTGAACGGCGTCAACGTCGGTGATCCGGCGGCGATCGGCGCCGCCGGGTTCTACTACGACATCGACGCGTTCGACGACATTCAGGTGTCGACGGGTGCGCACGACATCACGGTCCCGACCTCCGGCGTCTTCCTGAACATGGTGACGAAAACTGGAGGCAACAAGTGGGCGGGCAGTGTAACGGGCACGGGAGAGGGTGCCGGCACGCAGGCCAGAAACGATCACAACGCGACGCTGCAGAAGTACGGCATCCGGCCGGACAGCAATACGTACAATTTCGTATCGGATGCGAATGTCACCCTGGGTGGCCCGCTCGTCCAGAACAAGCTGCGGTTCTTCGGTGCATTCCGCGACTGGCGCGTCCACCAGAACGTGCCGGTACAGAACGCGCAGGTCGTCCTGGATCAGACGAACATCACCGATGGGCTGGGCAACTTCACGTACCAGTTCAACCAGAACAACAGGCTGACCGGCTTCTACTCGCGGCAGCGGTACAGCAAGCCGAATCGCCTGCTGAACAACGCATCGATCACCGTGATCGATTCCACCAGCGACGAGGAGGATATGTTCGACCTCGCCCAGGGCCTGTGGAACTCGGTGATCGGGAAGAACTTCTTCCTCGACGCGCGCGTCGGCCTGAACAAGATCCTGTTCCCGACCTATCAGAATGGTGGCAACCAGCAGTCGACGACCGACAACTCGACCGGGATCGTCTTCGGCAACTTCCCCACCAACACCGTCCGGCACCGGGACCGGAACCAGTTCAACGCGACGGGCCAGTACTATCTCGATCAGGCGCTGGGCGGCCGGCACGAGTTCAAGTTCGGGTTCGATTACACGCACGCCGTGACGCGCAATGAGAACACCCGCGTCGACAACGCGACGACGACGTTCACGACCGCCAGCGGATCGTTCGTGCCGGTGAACGTGACCTTGTTCGCGACGCCGCAGAACGACGCGACCGCCGTCAACGTGCTCGCGCTGTTTGCGCAGGACAGCTACAGCGTCAAGCGGCTCACGCTGCTTGGCGGCATCCGGTTCGAGCAGCTCGAAGGGTATCTGCCGTCGCAGTCGAGCCCGGATTCGCCATTCGCCGGCGCCAACATCGGCGGCTTCGCTGCGCAGCCACGCAGCTACCCGGAGATTCGCAACGTCGTGAAATGGAACACGGCGGGACCGCGCGTCAGCGCGATCTACGACGTGACCGGCAACGGAAAAACGGCGGTGAAGGCGTCCGCTGGCCGCTACTACTACATCCTGTCGACCGGCGGCGGCGGTGTGAGCAGCGTCAACCACAACGCAAACTACAGCGAGCAATACACCTGGAACGACTTCAACGGCGATCACAAGTTCCAGCTCGGGGAGCAGACCGGCGACGCCGGTCGTCTCCGCCGTGGTCGTCAACGGCCAGGTCGCCACCTCAATCGATCCGAACTTCAAGCGTCCGTACACCGACGAGTACAGCTTTGCGCTCGATCGCGAGCTGATGGCCAACACGAAGCTGAGCGTCGTTTATACCTATCGCCGCGAGAAGCTTCCGCAGGTGACGATTAATCCCGATAACCCGTACGCCACGACGCTCACCAACGTGCCCGAACCGGGGCTCGACGGCGTGCTCGGCACTGCCGACGACGGCACGTACGGTTTCTACGCGCGCACCTCTGCGCTGAACCGGAGCGTGATCACGAACGATCCGAACCAGCTGCAGAGCTACAAAGGCGTTGAAATCACGATGACGAAGCGGCTGTCGAATCGGTGGCAGATGCTCGCCGGCTACACGCTCTCCAAGAACGAGCTGAGCGGTGTGAGCTTCGACACGTCGCCGAACTTCTTGATCAACGCGAACGGCAATATCACCGGGACGGCCAATGCCGATCGCCCGAATCAGTTCAAGCTCACGGGAATGTACATTGCGCCTTGGCACGACCTGATCGTCAGCGGCAACCTCAGCGTGCAGCAGGGTCCTCCGATCACTCGGCAGATCAGCCGCGCGGTCGGCTTCTCGACGAACCAGATCATCAACCTCGAGCCGCTCGGCAACACGCGTCTCGACACCCTGACAAAGGTCGACCTGCGCCTGGGCAAGCAGTTCAGGTTCAACACGCGCACGTTCGAGGCGTCGGTCGACTTCGACAACCTGCTCAACTCCGATACGATTTGGTCGGTGCGGAACCGGACCGAAGCCACCTCGTTCACCGATCCGACAACCGGCCAGAAGGCGACGCTCCAGCAGTTCCTGTCGCCCGTGGCAATCCTCGCCCCGCGGACCGTGGTGTTCCGCGGAGCGTTCAGGTTCTAGTCGATAGTCGGTCGTCGGTAGTCGGCCGCTGGGGCTTTTGCTCCGGCGGCCTTTTTTTTCGTACGCGCTTTGCTGTTCATGATAAGAAGTGCGTCATGGACACTCCGCACACACGCCGCGATCTCCTGAAAGGCGGCCTTGCGGTCGCCGGCCTCGCCGCACTCGGGATACCTACGTGGATGCTCCCGGTGCTGGCGGCAGACGAAACGCTGGTGCCCTTCACCGACATTCCCGCGACGTTCAACCCGACGCCGAGCGCCACGGTGCGCTACCTCGATATCCGCAAGATCGACGGGCCGCTCACGCCGAAGGATCAGTTCTTCACGACGCAGCACTACGGACACCCGGAGGTCGACGCCGCAGACATTTCGGCTGAAGATATCGGGCTCGTCGATCGACCGACGGCTCTCTCGCTCGATGATCTCAAGCGGATGGGCGACACCGAACTCGTCGCCGGCTTCGAGTGCTCGGGCAACAGCAAGCGACCGATTCAGGGTCTCTCCGGCAACGGCCGCTGGACCGGCGTACCGCTGCGCGCCGTGCTGAACAAGGCCGGCGTGAAGCCGCAGGCGCGCGAGTTCGTGTTCTTCGGCGCCGATCACGGCGAGGAAGAGGTCGAATTCCGCGCGCAGAAGTTCAAGGTCGAGCAGCAGTTCGGCCGCAGCCTCACGCGCGAGCACGCGATGTCGCCCGAGCCGTTCCTGGCCTACGCGCTGAACGGCGAGCCGCTCACGCGCCATCAGGGCGCGCCGCTCCGCTTGATCGTGCCCGGCTGGTACGGCGTCGCCAACGTGAAGTGGCTCTCGCAGATTCACGTGCAGGAGGAGGAGTACCTCGGCAAGTTCCAGGCGCGCTGGTACCGGACGCTCCGCGGCGAAGAGATCGACGGCGAGATGAAGTGGAAGGAGACCGCCATCACGCGCATGCAGCTGAAGTCGGTCATCGCGCGCGTCACGCGCGCCGCGGACGGCTACAAAGTGCACGGCTTCGTGCTGAACGACGGCACGCCGCTCAAGATCGTCGAAGTCCGCGTGGACGACGGGCCATGGCGGCCCGCAACCTTCGATGCGTCGACGAAGGACAAGTACTCCTGGAAGCTGTTCACCTACGACTGGAAGGACGCGACGCCCGGCGAGCACACGCTCGTGTCGCGCGTCACCGACGTCAACGGCAAGGTCCAGCCGACCGCCGAGGCGCTCGAGAACAAGAAGACGTTCCTCGAGGACAACTCGCAGTTTCCGCGCACGGTGATGATCGGTTAGCTGCCGCAGGTCTAAAGACCTGCGCCACGACTACATCAACACGCACAGCCGCCGCGGCGTAGGTCGCGAGGACGATCGCGAGCGTCAATCGTCGCCGACGCAGGCGTAACCGGCAGCCGCGCTCTCGCGGACGCCGGGGATGGCGTTGCGCAGCTTGATCAGCTCGAGGAACTCCATCCGCGTGCGCGCGTTGTCGTGGAACGCGCCGAGCATCGCGCTGGTCACCGCGAACGAGTTCTGCTTCTCAACGCCGCGCATCGACATGCACAGATGCGTCGCCTCGATGACGACGGCCACGCCGAGCGGCGCGATCTTGCTTTGAATCGTGTCGGCGATCTGACGCGTGAGCCGCTCCTGCACCTGCAGCCGGCGGCTGAAGACGTCCACCAGCCGCGGAATCTTGCTGAGACCGATCACCTTGGTGGTCGGGATATAGGCCACGTGGCACTTGCCGAAAAACGGCAGCAGGTGATGCTCGCAGAGGCTGTAGAAGTCGATGTCCTTGACGATCACCATCTCGTTATAATCGACGGTGAACAACGCGTTGTTGAGCACCTGATCGATGTCGGCATCGTATCCGCTCGTCAGGAACTTCATCGCCTTCTCGACGCGCTTCGGCGTGTCGCGCAGACCTTCTCGGCCGGGGTCTTCGCCGAGCTCCGCGAGCAGCTCTCTGATCAGATCCTGCATTTTTCTATTCTATATCTGCACTCTGTCGGCCACACGGCACGCGGGAGCCTCCCGCCGCTTCCGCACGGGGACGGGGCCCGCTTCGCAACGCAGCAAGTGGCGCGGCCACCGCCGACGCGCTCTACGCCGACCGCGGCAACCCTTGCCAGCGCGCGGCAGGCGCAGGCCATGTGGGTCGCGGAGCTCGCGCAAGATCCGCAGAACTTCGACGCGGCGTGGAAGCTGGCGCGCGTCGATTACTGGCTCGGCGGTCACGCGCCCGAGCCGAGCGCCGCGGCTTTCTGGAAAACGGGATCAAGGCGGGCGAAAGCGCCGTCGCGCTGCAGCCGACGCGGCCCGAAGGGCCACTTCTGGATCGCCGCGAACATGGGCGCGCTCGCCGAATCGTTCGGCATCCGCGCGGGCCTGAAGTATCGCGGCCGCATCAAGGAGGAGCTCGAAACGGTGCTGCGGCTCGATCCGCAATTTCAGCAGGGATCCGCCGATCGCGCGCTCGGCCGATGGTATTTCAAGGTGCCGGGTCTCTTCGGCGGCAGCCACAAGCTCGTCGGAACAGCATCTTCGCGCAGTCGCTGACGTACAACCCGAACAGCACCGCGTCGCACTTCTTTCTCGCGGAGCTGCTGCTCGACGACGGCCGCAAGAGCGAAGCGACGGCCGAGCTGCAGCACGTGATCGACGCGCCGCTCGATCCGGAGTGGACGCCCGAGGATCAGGAGTTCAAGGCAAAAGCGCGCGGACGCTGCTCTCGAAACAGTGACGTGTCAGATGAGTGGCCGCGAGAGCTCAATATTTGTAGAAGCCGTGGCCGCTCTTCCGCCCCATGCGGCCGGCGAGCACCATCCGCTTGAGGAGCGGCGGCGGCGCGTACGCCGGTTCGCGGAATTCCTCGAACATGATGTTCGCGATGTAGTACGTCGTGTCGAGGCCGACGAAGTCGAGCAGCGTGAACGGCCCCATCGGATAGCCGCACCCGAGCTTCATCCCCTTGTCGATGTCCTCGAGCGTGCCGAGGCCGTTCTCGTACGCGCGAATCGCGTCGAGCAGGTACGGCACGAGCAGCCGATTCACGATGAACCCGGGACGATCGGGCGCGGTGATCGGCTCCTTGCCGAGCGACTGCGGCGAACTCGAACACCGCGCGATAGGTCTCGTCGCTCGTCGTCAGCGCGCGGATCACCTCGACGAGCTTCATGATCGGCACCGGATTGAAGAAGTGCAGGCCGCCGAACCGGTCGGGCCGCTTCGTCGTCGCCGCGAGCTCTGTGATGCAGAGCGACGACGTGTTCGAGACGATGATCGTGTCGGCTTTCACGATGCGCTCGAGCGCGCGCGTAGGTCTGTCGCTTTTCGTCGAGGTTCTCGACGATCGCTTCGATGACGAGGTCGCAGTCGCCGAGCGCGTCGAACGTCGTCGTGCCAGAGAGATTGCCGAGCGTCTTGTCGCGATCGACCGCGGCAACCTTGCCTTTGGCGACGCCGTCGTCGAGGAATTTCTTGATGCGTCCGAGGCCCTTCTGCAGAAACGTGTCGTCCACCTCGCGGACGATCGTCTTGTAGCCGGACGCGGCGCAGACCTGCGCGATGCCCGAGCCCATGAGCCCGCAACCGAGCACGCCGACGGTTCTGATCGACATTATTTACTCCGCTCGCCGGGGCCCCACCCCCGGCTCGCTATAAGACCTCGCGCTCGAGCGTAGACTCTCGCGCTCGGGTTGCTCAGACTGTTGTCCCATCCCCGCTCGCTCTAACACCTCACACTCGAGCGTAGACTCTCGCGCTCGGGTTGCTCGGACTGTTGTCCTCTCCCAGCTCGCTCTAGAGCGATTTCTACATCGATGTAGCGCGAGGCTTTAGCCGAGCGTACAAAATTCTCGATACGCCGCTCGGCTGAAGCCTCGCGCTACACAAAAATGGGAAACGCTCTAAGACCTCGCGCTCGAGCGTAGACTCTCGCGCTCGGGTGTCAGATCGCCTCCACGATCGGCGGCGATGCCCTGGCCGCCGCCGATGCACGCCGTGGCCAGGCCGCGCTTCTTGCCCCGCGGCGGCGCAGCTCAAGGAGCAGCGTCAGCAGCAGCCGCGTGCCGCTCATGCCGAGCGGATGGCCGAGCGCGATCGCGCCGCCGTTCACGTTCACCTTGTCGCGGTCCAGGCCGAGCTCTTTTTCGACCGCGAGATACTGGCCGGCGAACGCCTCGTTCACCTCGATGAGATCGATGTCGTCGAGCGACAGCCCGGCGCGCTCGAGCACCTTGCGGGTCGCCGGCGCCGGCCCCATGCCCATCAGCGTCGGCTCGACGCCGACCGCCGCCCAGTCGACCAGGCGCCCAATCGGCTTGAGGCCGTGCGCGATCGACGGCGTCTGCGGACGCGAGAATCAGCGCCGCGCCGCCGTCGACAATGCCGCTCGCGTTGCCGGCGGTGACGGTGCCGTCTTTCTTGAACGCCGGCGGCAGCTTCGCGAGCACCTCGAGCGTCGTCTCCGGCCGCGGGTGATCGTCGCGGTCGACGATCTGCACGCCCTTCCGCGTCTTGATTTCGACCGGCACGATTTCGTCGGCGAATCGTCCCGACTTCAGCGCGCGATCGGCGAGCTGCTGGCTGCGGAGCGCGAAGCAGTCCTGCTCTTCGCGGGTGATGCCGTACTTGGCCGCGCAGTTCTCGGCGGTCATCGCCATCGTGCAGCCGCAGTACGGATCGAGGAGCGCCTCCCAGAGATAGTCTTCGAGCTTGCCCTGTCCGAGCTTGAGCCCGCTGCGCAGGCCGCGAATGACGTGCGGCGCCTGGCTCATGTTCTCGATGCCGCCGGTCAGCACGAGCTCTGCTTCGCCGAGCTGGATCATCTGCGCGCCCGACACCGCGGCCTGAATGCCCGAACCGCACAGCCGGTTGACGGTGAGCGCCGGCACGTCGACCGGCACGCCCGCCTTGAGCGCGACGTGCCGAGCGCCGTAGATCGCGTCGGAGCTGGTCTGCAGCACGTTGCCGACGACCGCGTGGTCGATCCATTCGGGCTTCACGCCGGTCTTCGCGAAGCGCCGCACGCGCCGCAATCGCGCCGAGCTCGAGCGCCGACACAGTCCTTCAGCGCGCCGACGTAGTCGGTCATCGGCGTGCGCGCGCCGCCGACAATGAACACTTCAGGGGTCTTCATCGAATTCTCTTTCTCATCTCATCACGAAGGCACGAAGTATTCACGAAGCCACGAATATAGTTCTGTACAACAGATTCTTCGTGCTCTTCGTGGTCCTTCGTGGCTTCGTGATTAAGAACGCTGCAATATGAGTCCCGTGATGTAGTCTCCCGTTTCTCGCGTACCGAGCGTTCCGCCGATCTCCCTGGTTCCATTCCCACTCACGACGGCCTGCTTCACCGCCGCTTCGATCGCCAGCGCCTCCTGTTTCATGTCGAGCGTTTCGAGCATGAGCGCGGCGGACAGAATGGCGCCCATCGGGTTCGCGACGTTCTTCCCCGCCAGCGGCGGCGCCGAGCCGTGCACCGGCTCGAACATCGACGTGCGGCCCGGATGGATGTTGCCCGACGCCGCCAGGCCGAGCCCGCCCTGCAGCGCGGCGCGCGAGGTCGGTGATGATGTCGCCGAACAGGTTGTTGGTGACGATCACGTCGAACTGGGCCGGATCCTGCACCATCAGCAGCGCGAGCGCGTCGATGTACAGGTGCCGCGCCTCGATCTCAGGATACTCGGAGCCGACCTCGCGGAACACGCGCTGCCAGAGTGCGTGCCCCTGGGTCATCGCGTTGCTCTTGTCTGCCATGCAGACCTTTTTCCGGCGATTCGCGCGGGCGTATTCGAACGCGTGCCGCACGATGCGGTGCACACCCTTGTAGGTGTTCACCTCTTCCTGTATCGCCACCTCATCGTCGGTTCCCGCCTTGAACCGACCGCCGATGCTGACGTACAGACCCTCGGTGTTTTCGCGGAACACGACGAAGTCGACGTCCGACACGCCGCGGCCTTTCAGCGGACACAGGCGCTCGTGAAGCAGCCGGACCGGCCGGTAGTTGACGTACAGGTCGAGCTCGAACCGGATGCCCAGCAGGATGTCGCGCGCGTGCCGGTTGTCGGCGACTCGCGGATCGCCGAGCGCACCGATGAAGATCGCGTCGAACTCGTCGCGCAGCATCGCGTAGCCATTCGGCGGAATCGTGACGCCGCTCTGCAGGTAGTAGTCGGCGCTCCACGGCAGCATCTCGAATTCGAGCGTGCGGCCGAACGCTGATCCAGCCGCACGCAACACCTTCAGCGCTTCGGCAGTGACCTCCACACCGATGCCGTCTCCGGGGATGACTGCTATGCGCATGCTGGTGGATGGTGTCTGGTGGTTGGTGGCTGATGTGGCTGGTCGCTAGTTGCTCGGGCCTTCACCAGCCACCAATCACTAGCCACCAGTCACCGATCAGAGTTCCGCCGTGTCTATCTGCGCCCGCTGCAGGCGGCCGCTGAAATCAATGTACACCGACTTCCATTCCGAGAACACATCGAGCGCGGCGGTGCCGGCCTCGCGATGACCGTTTCCGGTCGCCTTCGTCCCGCCGAACGGCAGGTGCACCTCGGCGCCGATCGTCGGGGCGTTCACGTAGAAGATGCCGGTGTAGATGTCCCGCATCGCGGTGAACGCGGTGTTCAGGTCCTGCGTGTAGATCGACGCCGACAATCCGTACTGCACATCGTTGCCGATCGCAATCGCCTCGTCGAACGATCGGCACGGAATGACGGAAACGACCGGTCCGAAGATCTCTTCCTGCGCAATCCGCATCTTCGGGTGCACGTCGGCAAAGATTGTCGGCTCGTGAAAAAAGCCTTTGGCGTGCGGACCCGCGCTCAGCGCGTGGCCGCCGCAGGCGAGCCTCGCGCCTTCGTTCTGCCCGATTTCGACGTACTGCATCACCGTCTGGCGCTGACCTTCGCTGATCGACGGTCCCATTTCGGTTCTTGGGTCGAGACCGTCTCCGACGCGCAGCCGCTTCACGCGCGCGACGAACGCGTCCAGAAACTGCTTGTAGACCTTCTCGTGGACGACGACGCGGCTGGCCGCCGTGCAGCGCTGACCGGTCGTGCCGAAGCCGCCCCACACACAGCCCTCGACCGCGAGCTCGACGTTCGCATCGTCCATCACCATGATGACGTTCTTGCCGCCCATCTCGAGATGGACTTTCTTGAACGACGGCGCGGCGTGCTCGGACACGATGCGTCCAACATCAGTCGACCCGGTGAACGACACGACGCGCACCGCGTCATGCCGCGACAGGATGCTGCCGATCTCCTCGCCTCCGCCGGTCACGAGGTTGACGACACCCGGCGGTACACCCGCCTCTTCGAGGATTTTCACGAAATTCAGCGCAGAAAGCGGCGTCAGAGTCGCCGGCTTGAACACGACCGTGTTGCCGCACACGAGCGCGGGAATGATCTTCCACGACGGGATCGCCATCGGAAAATTCCAGGGCGTGATGATCGCGCAGACGCCGAGCGGCTGCCGCACGGACATCGCGAATTTGTCGCGGAGCTCTGAGGGAACCGTCTGCCCGTATTGGCGCCGTCCTTCCCCGGCGATGAAGAAGGTCATGTCGATCGCTTCCTGGACGTCGCCGCGCGTTTCGTCCAGCACCTTGCCCATTTCGCGCGTCATGTCGCGGGCGAGCGATTCCTTGCGGTCGGCGAGGAGCTGAGCGGCGCGAAACAGCACTTCCGCGCGGCGCGGCGCCGGCACCAGACGCCAATGCTCGTACGCACGCCGTGCCGCGTCGATCGCGCGCTCGACATCGGCCTTCGTGGACTTTTGAAACACACCGATCAGATCGTCCGTGTTCGCCGGATTCCGGTTCTCGAAAATCTGCCCTGAATCCGAAGGCTCCCATTTACCGTCAATAAAGTTGAAGTAAGTCGCCGCCGCCGCGCTTGTAGTCGCCATGGCCTGAGAGTGCCGTACTGTGGACACCGCCTGCAACTTTTCCGCAAAGCCGCTGCGAAGAAACGGCTTAGCACTCTCGCTTCGGAGGGCACCTCGGGTGGTCATCCGGATGTGGCGGAATCGAGTCGCGCGGAAAACGGCCTGAAAGAAGACCAATTAGCCCGGCTGGGCGTGGCACGGATTCTGAAGTATTGACAACTGTCCGGGGAGCGGACCGACGATGCTGACTAACAGCGCGACCACGACGACACTCGCCCCTTACAAAGGCGGGAACTTATCTACGCCGAATGCCACGCAAAAGGTCGTCATCGTGAACGGCAGCACCGAGATGCTCGAGCTGCTCGAAACGGTGCTCGATGCGGGGCACTACGACGTCGTATTCGTGGAATCGAGCGATCGTGCGTATTCGCAGATCAAGCGCGTCCAGCCGAACCTGGTGATCCTGTGCGTGCGCATCGACGAGATGGACGGGCTGCACGTGTTGTCGATGCTCAAACTCGACGGCGAGACCAAACACATTCCGGTTCTCACCTACACGACGGAGTACGAAGGGCAGGAGCGCGACGACGAGGTCGCGGAGCCGTCGGACGTCGAGATCCTGGCGCCCAAGCCCGCGATGCAGATGAATTGATGTTATAGTCGCGCCGGATGACAGCGTCCAATAAACGGGACGCGGAGCGCATCGAGATCCTCGGCGACCTCCACGGTGAGGTCATGGTTTTTCAGCCGATGGCGATCAAAGAGGTGAGCCGCGGCGGCGCTCAGGTCGAAACGGCCTTTCCTCTCCACCTCGATTCCCTTCACGATCTGCGACTTACGCTCGCCGACCGGTCGGTTATTGTCAAAGGACGCGTCATCCACTGCAGCATTAGCGACGTCGACCAGGAGTTGATCCTGTATCGCTCCGGCGTCGAATTCGTCGAGCCGTCGGAACGCATCCTGGCGGTGATCGAGAGTTTCGTCGCAGCGATCAAAGACGGACGGCGCGACAAGACCGGCTAAGGCTGGCCGACCGTTTTAACGGGCGTATTGGATCGCGGCGGCGTCACGTAGGCGCTCACGAAGCTCTCGTGCCCCTGCGCATCGACTGCGGCAATTCCGAAGACATAATCATCGATTTGGATGTTCGACATCAATAAATTGGTGACGTTGCCAACCAGCAGGTCGTGCTGCCAGTCCATCCCCCAGGCCTCGCGCCAGAATACGCGATACGCGACCGCGCCGGGCGCGGCCGTCCATTTGAGATTCGCATCGTAGCCGGTGGGAGCCCGCGTAATCTGCGGCGCGCCTCGATCGTTCACGACCGACGGCGGAGGCGGCGCGAGCGCGAGCGTAGCAGCCGACGCGGCGTTCACCCTCGCGTTCTGCGCGAGGTACGGCAATGAAATTCCCTCGAACGTGTCGCGCACGTCGTGCTGACGGGTGAAGTTCTCTCGAGATTCGCGGAAGCCGACCGCGGTGAATCCCAGCTGGTTGTACGCCGAATGATCGCCGCCGCGGCCGAAGCGATCCGGGCGCGACATCGGCCTCACCTTGTGCGACGGGACGTAGCGCGCACCCCAGCGCTGCACGAAACGCGCGAGCTCGCGCGACGGCGAATCTTCAGGCCCCTCTGAATAGACGCGAATCGTCGCGCCGTCGATGATGCCGTTGCCGCCGGTGTCGTTGCCGACGATGTCGTTGTTGAACACGGCTTCGATGGGAATCTTCTCGGCGACCGCGCGCTGCGCGTGCAGCCTTGCGCCGATGAGGCCCTGCTCCTCGGCGACGTGGCACATGAAGACGAGCGTGGCGTCGAAATCGATGCCGCTCTGGCTGAAGATGCGCGCGAGCTCGATTGTCAGCGCGGTGCCGCTCCCATCGTCGTTCACGCCCGGCGCAGGATTGTCGAGCGGTGCGTTGGGGTCGGCGACGGCTGCGGCAGCCGCATCTGGATCACGCGGCGGTCCGGCATTCGCTTCGCCCTGGCCTCCCGGACGGGCGACCGTGTCGTAATGGCCGCTGACGTAAATGCGCCGCGGGCTGCGGCCCGGCAGGACCGCCATCACGTTCCGCACCTCGATGTCGCGTGTGATGCGCCCCTGCTTCGCGACCTGGTACGTATCGAAATTCACCTGCAGTTTCGGGCTGTAGCTCTTCATCTCGTCGAAGATCCACTGCCGCGCGGCGCCGACCCCTTTATCCGGAAGGCTCGGCGACGACATGGTACTGCGTGTACCAAAGCTCTCCAGCTTCTTGAGCGTGGCGGAAAGGCGCTGCTCCGACACGGACGCGACGAGCTTCACGATTTGCGGATCGAGATCGGAGGGCTGCTGTGCCCGCGCCGATTGGCCGAACATCGTCGCCAGCACGATAACGAACGCGCAGACGCGGACCATCACTTCACCTTGAGATGCTCGAGATAGTCGCCCGACGCGATGCGCTGCGCTCCGCCGAGCGGCGCGTTGTAGAAATACGCCCACGCGTTCTCGACGCGACCATCGTCGAACGTAACGGGCGTCTCGGTACGCATGTAGAGGCTGGCGTCGGGCTGCGAAGGACGGTACCCCTCGATTTCATCCAGCGCTTCAAGTACTGAATCGACGTCGAGCATCCGATGAACCTCGCCCCACACGCGGGCGTCGTCGGCCGGCACCGCGGCCGGGTAGATGCCGAGATCGAACAGCGCCGCGGAAATCCATCCGTGGCCGGCCGGCTCGAGCATCATATCGAGCCGCGCGCGGCCCGGCCGCTTGAAGCCGCTCATGAGCGTGCCGTAGAAGAACGCAAGATTGGTCACGGTGGAGAAACGCCCGGAGTGGGCAGGGGCCGAGTGTAGGGGCTCGGCCGGGAGCCGTCAAGCGAAGGAGCCCGACCGAGACAAACGATTACGAGGCCGCGTGTTCGCGGTGATCTTCAGACTAGTGGCGGTGCTGTTTGTCGTCGAGCCCCCGGCGCGACGCGGCGGCATCGAAGACCTGGGCGGGCACGGTGAACGAAAGCGTGACCGCGTTCCCGGTGCCCTCGACCTCGAGCGACTGGATCATCGCTTGGATCTCCGGCTTCGACCCGGCCTGCATCTTGGCGAGCCCGAGGAAGCCGCGCACGACGTCGCGTAGGTTGTTCGCGGACTCGACATCGCGCGTCTGCGCCGTGAGGGTGCCTCGCACGCCGCCGTTGATGTGCGTACCGATCGAGAACCAGGTAATCGGAGGAATCTGGCTCGCGACTGCCGGCGGGAGGTGCGCCTGCGTCTGCAGCGCGTCGAACCGGCCGATCGCCCAGGCGTTGTTGCCGCTGTCGACGGCTTTGACCTGCGTCATCACTTCATCGTTCAGCGTGATGTTGTCGCCGCCGGTCGCGTCCTGGTCGATCGCGCCGCGCACGAGCGGCGTGCTGCCGACGGCGATGATGCCCGGTTTGAGGAACGCCACGGCAAAACTCGAGTGCGCGATGTCGGGCGGCGCGGTATCCGGCGCGGTCGACATGCGGTCGCGGTGCATCATCTGCGGAGTGCCGACGATCAGGCGGCGGTCGCGATACGTTTCCACTTCAGCGCCGTGCTCGCGCATCAGCGACTCGATCTTCCCTACGTCGAACCGGCCGGTCGCGACGACCATTCCTGCGCTCGGCATCGCCGTGCCGCGTGAAGGCTGCAGGACACGCGACGATGTGGTCGATGTCGGTTTCGATGTTGATGCCGGTCTGGTTCGCGAACTCCTGCTGGCCGTTCTCCGGGATCGGGACGGTCGCCTTGATCCTCTGCCGCAGCTCCGACGTCATGATTTCCTGAACGTTGGCGAACGCGACCACGGCGGCGTCGCGGGGAACGTATCTGAGTTCCTGGGCGCCCCCCTCAGTCGAGAACGCGCTCGTCGGGAAGCCGACGTAGTAGGCCACGAGCCCGGTGCCGACGCCCACGGTGAGCACCAGAAGCGAAGCGATCACGAAATACCGGGTTCTGGTCGTCATGAAATAGCCTCAAATGCTTATACGCGCTGGTGTTGGCTTCCGTTCCACCGAGCCCGGCAAAATCTACTGATCGAGTACATATTCTCGGCTTTCCACAGCGCGACCGGCAGCCCAAAGGGCCACGCTAATGATTATCGCCAGTGACACAAGACTGACCAGCACCGAAGGCACTTCGTGAAAAACCTGCATGAGCATGCTCACGGCCGAGTCCTGAGGCATCTGATGCGTGACGAGCGCCTGGAGGTAATAGGCCACTGTGAGCCGCTTCAAGTAACCGGGCAGCAGCATCACCCCAGGCTCCCAACCGAAAGCGAACACCAAGCCCATGACGAGCGGGCGCTTGAGCCGCGCCCCAGCGAATGCGAACACCGCGCCGTACGCGAGCAGCCCGACAGCAAGCATGCCGAAGTCTTTCAGCAGCGACGGAAACGCCTCGCCGATGCTGCCGCCTCCGCTCGGCACGATCAGGAAGAAGACGAGCATCACCGACGGGAGCACGAGCAATACCGTGCAGGCGACATAGGCGAAGTACTTGCCGAGCAGCACGGCCCGCCGTGGAATCGGCCGCGTGAACAAGTATGTAAGCGTCTTGTCGTCCACTTCGTCCGCGATGAGCGATGTGCCGTAGAACACGCCCAGCACCGGTACGATGAATCGGATGTAGAGGAGCCAGATCATCATGCCGAATACGGCGGTGCCGCCGACGCGCGCGCCGTTGATCTGCATCGGCCCGAACCGCGTGGCAGCCGACAACACGCGCACGACGAAGGCGAGCAGCACCGGGCCGCCGAGCAGGATCGCAAGGAACACGGAGCGCCGCGACCAGAGCATCTGACCGAGCGAGAGATCGAAGACGCGAGCGGCCGATGCCGCGACCGTTGGCTCGGTCCGAGGCGCGCGAGCGGCGGGAGCGGCGGCGTTCATGCCTTCACCAGGTACTGAAACACAGCCTGCAGGTTGTCGTCGGGCGACGTCACTTCGTGGATCGTGCCGATCTCGCCTGAGGCCGCAAGGTCTGTGAGCCGGGCGTAGAACGCGTCCGGCCGTGCCGTCTGGACGACGACCGCGTCGGCCTCGAACCTGAGGCTGAGCACATCATCGTGCGCGAGAAATTCGCGGGCGAGCCCGCGCGGTTGCTCCGCTTTGATGTACACGGTGTGCGGATGCTCGTCGATCAGATCTCGGATCTGATGAACGTTTCCTTCCGCCAGAATCCGTCCCTGATTGATCAGGAGGATGTTGGCGGTCATCGATTCGATTTCGTGCAGGATGTGGCTCGACACCAGCACGCTCCTGCCGGCGCGGCCCCACTCCTTGATCATGCGGATCGTCTTGCGCCGCGCGATGGGGTCCATTCCGGCGAGCGGCTCATCGAGGATCAGGAAATCCGGCTCGTGCGCAAGCGCTTGCGCCATCTTCACGCGCTGCCGCATCCCCTTGCTGTAGGCGCCGATCTTCTTGTGCGCCGCGTCGAGGAGGTCGACCGATTCGAGCGCCTTGTGCGCCATGTCGGCCGCCTGTCGATCCCCGACGCCGTTCAGCCGCACGAGCGCGGTGACCCACTCGAGCCCGGTCATCCGCTCGTAGAACGCGTCCTGTTCGGGACAAAACCCGAGGCTGAAATAAATCCGCGGGTTCTGCCAGATCGGCTCGCCGAGCACCGTGATGGTGCCTTTGCTCGGCTTGAGCTGTCCGGTGACGAGCTTCATGAACGTGGACTTGCCGGCGCCGTTCGGGCCGAGCAGGCCGGTGATGCCGGAGGGCACGGTGAGCGTCACATCGTTCAGGCCGATCACCTGTCCGTACCACTTCGACAGGTGCTCGGCGGCGATCACGTTCGTCACGCCACGACCTCGACGCCACGCACCCGCTTCTCGAGGATCACGCCCGACAGCGCGACGAGGCCGACGATCATCATCAGCGAGACTACCCATGGTGTCTGGTAGCGCGGTGGCAGGCGGAAGATCGCATTGCCCACCTGCGTGAGGTCGGCGGGTAAGGACACCCATGCGATCGTCGAGCCACCGGTGACGAACGTGAGCACGCCGTAGAGCGCCTGACTGAAGAAGATCAACGCGGCGTACAGAATGCCGACGTAACGGCTGCTGTTCGAGAGCGAGGAGAGCGCGAGCATCGCGGCCGATACCATCACGACCTCGACGAACGAAAACAGCGTGATCGCGGGAAACAGGAAAAGGTTGTTGCGGAAAAACGTGAAGTTGCCCGCGAACGCAATCTGCACCATCAGCAGGACGAGCGCCGGAACCCAGGTAATGAGCAGCAGGAAGGTCATGAGAATGGCCAGCTTGCCGAAGACATATTCGGCGCGCGTCAGCGGCTTCGACAAATAGATCTGCAACGCGTTCGCGCGGCGGTCGTTCGCGATCAACCCGGCGCCGACGTAAACGGTGATGAAAAAGACGAAGATTTCCTGCTGATCCAGGAACTGCCGGAACGTTTCGGGCGTCGGTGCGAGAAAGGCGGCCTGCGGAAGGTTGGCCGCGGCGTAGATCTGCACGGCGCGCACGAAGAACGGGAACCACGACACGAGCAGCAGCCCCAGAAACGCTTTCTTCGCGAAGAACGTGCGGATGCCTGCGGCGGCGATCACCGCCCACGCCCGGCCTGTGGACGCGCGCGAGCCGCCGTACCGGCGGTAGCCCTGATCATGGATGGGCATTTGATCTCGGGGTTCTCAAGGTTCTCGAGGTTCTCACGGTTTTCATCACTGCTCGCCGACTGCGTGCGCGAAGACGTCCTCGAGCGTCGGGACGCTTGGGCGCAAATGACGAACCTGCACGTGTTCGGCCGCGGCGAGCGCGAACAGTTCCCGCGCGCCGCCTTCGCCCGGCACGAACACGCGCATGACGTCTTCGTCCGTCGCGTGGCAGTCGAGGCCGGCCGCATTCAGGCGGCCAACAAACGCGTCGAGCTCGCCGCTTGGCGCCTTCACGCGCAGCTCGAACACGCGGCCGCGCGGCTGTTTGAGCGCCTCGATCGGACCCTGGGCTGCGATCCGGCCTTTGTCCATCACCACGACCTGGTCGCAGGTGTATTCGACGTCTGGCAAGAGATGCGACGAGAGGATCAGGTTGACGCCCTTGTTGTGGGCGAGGTCGCGCACGAGCTCGAGCATCTCGTCGCGCCCTTTCGGGTCCATTCCGTTGGTGGGCTCGTCGAGAAACAGCAGATCGGGATCGTGAACGAGCGCCTGCGCCAGCTTGATCCGCTGCTTCATGCCCGTCGAATAAGTTTCGACGTTGCGGTAGCGTGCTTCTCCGAGGCCGACGTAGAACAACACCTCGTGCGCGCGCTGGATGGCGTCGACGCGCGGCAGACCCGCGAGTTCGCCGCAATAACCGACGAACGAGACCGCGTTCATCCCAGGGATGTGAGCGTCGCTCTCGGGCATGTAGCCGATGCGCGCACGGATCTCAAGCGGCGACGTTCGCACGTCGAGGCCGAGGACGCGCATCTGCCCGGTCGTCGGCGCGACGAAGCCGAGCAGCGATTTGATCATCGTGCTCTTGCCGGCGCCGTTCGGCCCGAGGAGCCCCACAGCTCCGGCCCCGAAGGACGTCGTCACCTCACGAAGCGCCGCATTCGCGCCGTAGGCGACGGTTACGCGATCGAGCGAGACGACCGGTTCAGCCATTCGTATTTGTTATACGTGAGCGCTCGGCGTGGTGTTCGCGATCGTAGCGCAGGTCTTTAGACCTGCCCTCATAAGGTGCCTCGCAGGCCGAGAGCATCGGCCTGTTCGCGCATGAACCCGATGACGTTCGCAATGTGCTCCTCGAGCGGAAGGCCGAGCGTCTCCGCGCCGCCTGTCAGATCTTCCCGCTTGCAGCCGCGCGCAAATGCCTTGTCTTTCATGCGCTTGATCACTGATTTGGCTTCGAGGTCGAGCACGCTCTTGCTCGGCCGGACGAGCGCCGCGGCCGTGACGAAGCCCGACATCTCGTCGCAGGCGAAGAGCGTCTTTTCGAGCAGGCTGTCGCGCGTCACGCCCGTGACTTCCTGCGCGTGCGACAGGATCGCGCGAATCAGCCAGTCCGGATATCCCTTCTCGCGCAGAATTTCACTGCCCTTCACCGGGTGATCGCCGAGCGTCGGCCATCGCTCGTAATCGAAGTCGTGGAGCAGCGCTGTCATGCCCCAGCCTTCTTCGTCTTCGCCGAACTTGCGGGCGTAGCCGCGCACGGATGCTTCGACCGCGAGCGCGTGTTTCAGCAGGCTCTCGCTCTTCGTGTACTCGTTCAGCAGAGCCCAGGCATCCTGTCGATTCATGATAAGTTGCAGCATCTTATGTCAGCGAGCAGTCCCCAGTCACCCGCCACCGGCTCGCAGCCGCTCGCCACCGCGCTCGATACCGAGTTCAACCGCGGCCTCGGCCTCTACGACTCGACGATGGTCGTGGTGGGCTCGATGATCGGCTCAGGCATTTTCATCGTGTCGGCCGACATGGCGCGCAACATCGGCAGCCCTGGCTGGCTGCTCGGCGCGTGGATTCTCACCGGCCTGCTGACGGTGGTCGGCGCGCTGTCGTACGGCGAGCTCGCGGCGATGATGCCGCGCGCGGGCGGCCAATACGTGTACCTGCGCGAAGCGTTCTCGCCGCTCTGGGGATTTCTGTACGGCTGGACGCTCTTTCTCGTCATCCAGACCGGAACCATCGCCGCCGTTTCGGTTGGATTCGCGCGGTATTTCGGCGCGCTGGTTCCTTGGATCTCCGACACGAATTACATCATCGCGCCGGTTCACCTGAGCGCCGGCTACGCGCTCTCGCTGTCGACCACTCAGCTGGTCGGCATCATGATGATCGCGCTGCTGACGTGGACCAACACGCGGGGCCTCGAGTACGGAAAGATCATCCAGAACGTCTTCACCACCGCCAAGACGGGCGCGCTCATCGGATTGATCGTCGTTGGCGTTTTCCTCGGGTGGAATCACACCGCCGTCGCCGACAACTTCGGCAACCTCTGGAGCATTCGCGGGGCGGAGCCGATTGTCCCCGGCTTGACCGCGCTGTCGGCGTTCGGACTGTTCGTCGCGATCTGTGTCTCGCAGACGGGCTCGCTTTTTTCCTCGGACGCGTGGAACAACATCACGTTCACCGCCGGCGAAGTGAAGGACCCGCGGCGCAACATCCCCCTGTCGCTCGCGCTCGGCACGTTCATCGTGATCGGCCTTTACCTGCTCGCGAACGTCGCGTACCTCGTGACGCTCACCTTCGCGCAAATTCAGCACGCACCGGCCGATCGCGTGGCGACTGCCACGCTCAATGCGATCTTTCCGGGGCTCGGCGCCACCATCATGGCCATCGGCATCATGGTGTCGACCTTTGGCTGCACCAACGGACTGATTCTCGCCGGCGCCCGGGCGTACTACGCGATGGCTCGCGATGGTTTGTTTTTCCGCCGCGTCGGCCAGCTGAATGCGGCGAAGGTGCCGGGCTGGGGCCTTCTGCTCGAAGGCGTGTGGGCCGCGTTCCTGGTGCTGCCGCGCACGTATGACCCGGCGACGCACGCCTACGGCAACCTTTACAACAATCTGCTCGACTACGTGATCTCAGCCGCGCTGATCTTTTACATCCTGACGATCGCCGGCATCTTCAGGCTTCGCAAGACGCGGCCGCAGGCAGAACGGCCCTACCGCGCATTCGGATATCCGATCGTTCCCGCCTTGTACATCGTCGGCGCCGCCGCCATTCTGCTCGTGCTGTTTGTATACAGAACCGCCACCACGTGGCCTGGCTTGATCATCGTGCTGCTCGGAGTGCCCGTCTATTTCGCCTGGAAGCCGAAGCGGACGTAATCGAACCGCACGTAGCGCGAGACTTTAGCCGAGCGTACGCGCCCATGCGGCCGCTCGGCTGAAGCCTCGCTACACCCGGATCACTCACTCGGCGGGTGGTAGTCGCCTCGAAGTCGCGGCGCGTGCACGTGCAGGCCGCGGCCGCGGACCGAAACCTCGATCGAGTGCAGGAGGCGGTCGGGACCGATCGGCGCGTACTCGATGACGTAGTAGTGGCCGGCTTCCGACCAGATGCGATCGACGGCGCGGTTGAAATCATTCGAGTTCACGAACGCTTGGCCGCCCGTGTCGGCGGCGAGCCCGCCGTCGACAAGATGCGTCCGTCCGGTCAGCCCTGAAGGATCAATCAGATAAACGCTGGTGTTGTTGTGCACGAGAACATGAATCGCGTCGATCCAGGGCGCCCGCATCAGACTTGCGGAGCCGGAAATCGGCTGGACCATGTCGAACACTCCCGGCCGCCCGATGCAGACGATCGCGTTGCGGCCATCGTTGACGAGGGCGAGCTCGCGTGAAATGTTCGTCAACCGTCTCAGCGCGGTTGAGAACGTCTCGTTGGCTTGCGCGACGATCGACCCCGCACGAAACTCGTCGATCCGCGATGCGGAGGCCTTCGGGTCCGTCATTAGCTCTTCGTTTCCGCGGCTGAGCGACGTCACGCTGACGAAGTCCGGCGCGTTGGTGCGAGCGAGAAACGCTCGCGCGATCGTCTGGATGTTCGCGGTGTAGACGGGGCTGACGTTCGCATCGTCGAGCAGCACGACGAGGCCGCGATGCGCTCCACCGTTCCCGGCCGACACTCCACGGACCGACGTGATCTCCACGCGGCGCCCATCTTCGCGAATCGTGAACGCATCCCTCTCCAGCGTCGACACCGGGCGGCCGTCGTCGTCCACAACGGCAGCGGTGAGGGTAACGAGCTCACGCGCGTCGGGCTGCGGCGGTTGCGCTGGCGTGTGGCCGGCGATCGCGATCATCACGGACGCGGCTAACAGGCGCGGCATCATTGGCTGAGCTCCATTGCTTTACGGACCACTGCCCGGACGCTCGCAGTCGGCCGGAAGGCGTCCAGATCACGAACCGGGACCCACCGGGCCTCGTCTGCGTCTGTCGCGCAGGCGAGCGCACCACCGCGAGCCCGACACACGTAGTCGATGATCACGAAGTGATACTCGACGCGGCCTTCCACGGTGCGCTGCACGCGGTCGAGCACCTCGACGACGGGTCCAATGGCAACCTCGAGCCCCGTTTCCTCGAGGACCTCGCGCGCGAGCGCCTCCGCAAGCGTCTCGCCCAATTCCACGACGCCGCCGGGAAGACTCCACTCGCCTTTCAGCGGTTCATGCCCCCGCTTCACGAGCAGCACAGAATCGCCGTCGACAACAACCGCGCCGACGCTGACGATCGGCCGATCCGGAAATCTTCTCAAATCCTCAAGTCCCCATATCCTTAGATCCTTGATCCCAGATCCTTAGATCCCCATCACTTTCACCACCACTCGTTTCCGCCGCTGCCCGTCGAACTCGGCGTAGAACACCTGCTCCCACGGACCGAGATCGAGCTTGCCGGCGGTGATTGGAAGAATGACCTGATGGCCCATGATCGTCCGTTTCAGATGTGCGTCGGCATTGTCTTCGCCCGTCTGATGATGACGGTAGTCGCGCCCTGCCGGGGCGAGCTTCTCGAGCCATTCCTGAAAATCGTGAATCAGCCCATCTTCCCAATCGTTCACGTAAACGCCCGCTGTGATGTGCATCGCGGAGACCAGGACGGTGCCTTCCTTCACTCCGCTTCGCTTCACGATTTCGGCGACATCGTCGGTTATCCGCACGAACTCCTGCCGCTTCTTCGTGTTGAACCAGAGATAGTCCGTGAAAACGGTCATAAGGCGAGCGCGGCGTCGGCGTTGATGTCGAAGTCTGAGGTGATGCCCGCGCGCAATTTTCTCAAACCCGCCGCGGCAATCATCGCGGCGTTATCGGTCGAGAGCTGCAGGCTCGGAACGAACGTCGGCATTTCGCGCCGCTCGCCCCGCGTCTTCAACTCGGCACGCAGCCGGCTGTTTGCCGACACGCCGCCGGCGATCCCGAGGCTTTGAGCCTGGTAACGCCGGCCCGCGTCGAACAGCCGATCGATCAGGTTGCTGACCACGATGCGCTGAAAGGTTGCGGCGACGTCGGCGATCTCGCGGTCGGTCAGCGCGGCTTCGTGCGCTCGAACATATCGGAGTACCGCCGTCTTCAATCCGCTGAAGCTGAAATCCAGATCGCCTTTCAAGTCGGGCGCATTGCGATCCACGTGGGTCAGCCGCGTAGTCGGCAGCGAGATGGCGCGATCGTTCCCGGTGGCGGCGAGGCGATCCAGGATCGGCCCGCCTGGGTAACCGAGGCCGAGCAGTTTGGCCACTTTGTCATATGCCTCACCCGCCGCGTCGTCGCGCGTTCGGCTCAGGAGCTCATAACGACCGGGCTGCTCGACGAGATACAGACTCGTGTGGCCACCTGATACCACGAGCACGACAGCCGGCAACGGCATTTCGCCGTTATGAAGAACGAGCGACTCGATGTGACCGGCGAGATGGTGAACGCCGACGAGCGGCAGACCGGCAGCCGCGGCCGCAGCCTTGGCGAATGCGAGGCCGATCAGGAGCGACCCGACGAGACCCGGTCCCTGGGTGACGGCGACTGCGCCAAGATCGGACCACGAGGCGCGTCCATCGCTGAGCGCTCGTTCGACGACGCCACAGATGTCGCGGATGTGTTGGCGCGAAGCGAGCTCTGGAACGACGCCGCCCCATTCCCGGTGAATCGGCACTTGCGATGCGATCACATTTGACCGGATCGCCCACGGCCGAGCGGCGTCGCCGGTTTCTTCGACGATGGCAGCCGACGTCTCGTCGCAGGATGTCTCAATGCCGAGGATGACCATAACCGCAAATGTAGCGCGAGGCTTCAGCCGAGCGTGTCAGCCGAGCGCCGTCACCTCTTCGAACGCCCGCTTCAGCGACTCGGTATAAGGCGCCCGGAAGATGCCCTTCTCCGTGATGATGCCGGAGATGAATCGATGGGGCGTCACGTCGAATGCAGGATTCCAGATGAGCGCCCCGTCCGGCGTGAGCTGCGCCCCGCGGACGTGCGTCACTTCCTTTGCGTTGCGCTCTTCGATCGGTATGCGTGCACCATCTGGCGTTTCCAGATCAATCGTCGAGAGCGGCGCGGCAACGTAAAAAGGAATGTTGTGCTCGCGCGCGAGGACCGCGACCGGGTACGTGCCGATTTTGTTGGCCGTGTCGCCGTTCGCCGCGATGCGATCGGCACCCACGACGACAAAGTTGACGCGCCCCTGCGACATCAACGCGCCGGCCATGTTGTCCGTAATCACCGTCGTCTGGATGCCGTCGCGAACGAGCTCCCACGCAGTGAGCCGCGCGCCCTGCAGGAACGGCCGCGTTTCGTCGGCGAATACGGCGACCTGTTTTCCGGCTTCGACGGCGCCGCGAATGACGCCGAGCGCTGTGCCGTAGCCGGCGGTCGCCAGCGCGCCCGCGTTGCAGTGCGTGAGGATATGGGCATCGGCCGGCACGACGTCGGCGCCAAACGCGCCCATCGCGCGGCAGCTCGCAACATCTTCGTCGTGGATGCGCTGCGCCTCCAGGTCGAGTCTGTCCTTGATCTGCTCGACCGATTCGCCGGCTTCAGCCGCGCGCGCAAAAACGCGCTTCATCCGCTCGATCGCCCAGAACAGATTTACTGCGGTCGGCCGCGTCGCAGCCATCAGCTCGCAGATCTTGTAGAACTCAGCGGCGAATTTCTGCGTGCCGGTGGCTGTACTGTTGCGCATGCCGAGTGCGATGCCCATCGCGGCCGCGACACCGATCGCCGGTGCGCCGCGAATTACCATCGACTTGATCGCGCGCGCCACTTCCGCGGCCGTCTTGCACCGGACGTAGATTTCCTCGCCGGGAAGCTTTCGCTGGTCGATCATCACGACCTCGGCGGCTTCGCGGGCTATGGTGGGAAGCATGAAACTCTGATTGTAGTCCGGACGCCGGACCTCTCAGAGCAAGCGGGCGTCGAAAGGCAGCGGCAGGAGATCTTTCAGCTGATGCGTGCCTTTCTTGTCGGTCAGGTTCGCGAGGGTCACTTCGATGTTGCCGCCGAACTCCCACAGAATCTGACGACACGCGCCGCACGGCGGCGTGGGCGCCTGAGTATCGGCGACGATCGCGATGCGCGTGAACAGCCGATGACCTTCCGAAAGCGCTTTGAACATCGCCACGCGCTCGGCGCAGATCGTCAGGCCGTAGGTCGCGTTTTCGATGTTGCATCCGGTGACGACGGTGCCGTCGGCGGTCTCGAGCGCTGCGCCGACTTTGAATTTCGAGAACGCGGCGTCCGCGTACTCGCGCGCGCGACGCGCGGCGCCCACGAGGTCCACGTCTCCGGCGCGATCGCGCAGACGGCGGGGGCCGATCCGGCGATCGCGGGCGGCGCGGCGCTCGCCTTCGGCCCGGCTCGCCTTCTGCGCCCGGCGCTCGAACCCAGCCCGTCGATCGGTTTCGATGCGGGCGCGGCGATCGTCGAGCATCAGCCTCGCGGGGTCCGGTCGATGTACGCCGTTGACGACGTGAGTGACTTTGGCGATCTGGTACAGCTTCGCCAGGAGGGTCTGCGTCTCCGGATCGGCGTGGCACGCTTCGGCGCAACCCGCGTCGGTCCAGTACCGAACGGCGTAGAACCGCCGCGCGCGCGCTTCGTCCCGAATCATCTCCGAACGCCCGTATCCTTTTTTCAGCATCAGCGCGGCGAACTCGCGCGCGAGCATCAGAAAATCGGGCTCGTAGTGCTTGTGGACGTCGACGAGCGACACAGACAGTCGTGCGCGATCAGAGCCGTTCAAGGATCGCCTCCAGCAGCGCGATGAACTCCCCACGGACGCGCCGTGTCGTCTCCATCACTTCCGCGTGATTCAGTGGCTGCGGCAGAACGCCGGCGGCCATATTCGTGATGCACGAGATCCCGAGCACCTCCAGGCCCATATGCCTGGCGACGATGGCTTCGGGGACGGTCGACATGCCGACGGCGTCAGCGCCGATCGCGCGGAGGTATCGGATTTCGGCCGGCGTCTCGTAGCTTGGGCCGAGCAGCGCAACGTACGCACCGTGCGGCAGCAGCAGCTTCACCGCGCGGCCCGCCTCGTCGGCAATCTTGCGCAGCCGTGCGGAATAGACCTCGGTCATGTCCGGAAACCGCGGGCCGAAGCGATCGTCGTTCGGCCCGACGAGCGGGTTGTCGCCGATCAGATTGATGTGATCGTCGATGATCATCAACGCGCCCTGCGAGAATCCGGTATTGACGCCACCCGCCGCGTTGGTGAGGATGAGCGTCTTCACACCAAGCAAGCCCAGCACGCGAATCGCGAACGTCGTCGTCCGAAGGTCGTGCCCTTCGTACGCGTGCGAGCGGCCGGCGAGCGCCGCGACCGTCTTGCCTTTCACCGCTCCTACAACGAGCCGTCCGTCGTGGCCGATGACGTTCGACGCGGGCCAATGCGGGAGGTCCGCATATCGCATCGACACCGAACCGGTCAGCGCGTTGGCAAAGTCGCCCAGCCCCGAGCCGAGCACGACGCCGACTTGCGGGGCCGTCCCGACCCGCGCGCGCACCGCATCAGCGGCTTCCTTGACTTTGTCGTAGTACTCCATTCAACAGTTCTTCGTCACGAAAACACGAAGAACACGAAGCACTCGAAATAATGGCGGTACAAATTGTTTTTCGTGCTCTTCGTGATCTTCGTGTCTTCGTGAAAAGAGAAAGTGGTCACAGAAGAAACCCGGCGATCGTCGCCGTCATGAAGTTCGCGAGCGTTCCGGCGAACATCGCACGCAGCCCGAGCCGCGCCAGGTCGTGGCGGCGGTTCGGCGCGAGCGCGCCGATGCCCCCGATCTGGATGCCGATCGAACTGAAGTTCGCGAATCCGCACAGCGCGAACGTGGCAATCGTGAACGATTTCGGATCGAGCGATGCCTTGAGCGGCCCGAGTTGCGAATACGCGACGAACTCGTTGAGCGCCATCCGCGTGCCGAGCAGGTTGCCAATGGTTGGCGCGTCGCGCCAGGGCACTCCCATGCTCCACGCGACCGGCGCGAAGACCCAGCCGAAGATCTGCTGCAGGCTGAGGTGCGCGTAACCGAGGATGTAGTTGATCATCGCGATCAGCGCGAGAAAGGAGATCAGCATCGCGCCCACGTTCAGCGCCAGCTGCAGCCCCTCGCCTGTCCCGCGACCCGCTGCATCGATCACGTTGACGTCGGTCCGCTCGATCTCGAGCTTCACCGATCCCATCGTCTTCGGCACTTCGGTTTCAGGCACGAGCATCTTCGCCATCATGATCGTCCCCGGCGCGGTCATGATCACCGCCGTAAGCAGATGCTTCGCTTCGATGCCGAAGAGGATGTAGGCGGCCATGATGCCGCCAGAGATGTGCGCCATGCCCGACGTCATCACGGTCATGAGCTCGGACTGGGTCATTTCCGGAAGGTACGGCCGGATCGTCAGCGGCGCTTCCGTCTGGCCCATGAAGATGCTCGCGGCGACGTTGAGCGACTCGGCGCCGCTCGCTTTCATCACGCGGTGCATCAGCACGGCGAAAATGCGCACGACGACCTGCATGACGCCGAAGTAGTAGAGGATCGCGAACAGCGCCGCGATGAAGATGATCGTCGGCAGCACCTGAAAGGCGAAGATCACGCCGTACTGCGCGCCGGCCGGCCCGAGCGCGCCGATCATCGCGCGCGACCAGACGCTGCTGTCGCCGAGCGGCCCGAACACGAAGGCCGCGCCGACACCCGCAAAGCCGAGCAGCTTGTTGATCCCCGCGCCGAGCGTCGCGAAGATGCGCTGCCCGAGCGAGGTCTTGAGCACCAGAATCGCGAAGATGATCTGCAGGCTCAGGCCCCAGGCGACCGTCGACCAGTTGATCGCTCGTCGATTGTTGGAAAAGGCGACGGCGATCGCCAGGATCACGACGGCGCCAAACAGCGGCTGGATTACTCCCGGCATTCAGGCCACCTCGGCCACGATGAGCGGCGTGGCAGCCGGACAGGTCTCGCCAATTCGAATGGCTCGCGCCGTCAGCGCCAGCGCTCGTTCGAGCCGAGCGGTGTCGCGGTAATGAATTTCGAGAATTGCGTCTCCGGTGCGGACGACCGCGCCGGGCTTCGCGCGCACGACGATGCCGACGGCAGGATCGACTGCGTCTTCCACGCGGTCGCGGCCGGCGCCAAGCGCCACCGATGCGCGGCCGACGAGCTCCGCATCGAGGCGGATCAGGAATCCGTCCGCCGTCGCGGTCACGACGTGCCGCTCGGGCGCTGCCGGCATCCGGGAGTAGTCGTCGACGACGCGCGGATCGCCGCCCTGCTGCTCGATGATCTGGCGGAACCGCTCGAGTCCGGCGCCAGACGCCAGCGTCGATCGCACCCGGCGATCGGCATCGGCCACGGTCGGTCCGCACGCCGCCGAGGACGAGCATGCGCGCGGCGAGCTCCACCGAGACGTCGACGAGATCGACCGGACCGCTGCCTTTCAGCACGTCGATGCACTCGATCACCTCGAGCGCGTTGCCGACCGCGCGATCCGAGCGGCGCATCCATGGCCGTGATGACCGCTTCGGTCTTCACGCCGGACGCGTTGCCGATCGCCACGAGCGATTCGGCCAGGCGGCGCGAATCCGCGGCGGTCTTCATGAACGCGCCGCTGCCGGTCTTCACGTCGAGCACGAGCGCGTCGATGCCTTCGGCGATCTTCTTGCTCATGATCGACGCGCTGATGAGCGGGATGCTCTCGACGGTGCCGGTCACGTCGCGCAGCGCGTACAGCTTCTTGTCGGCCGGCGCGATCTGCGCGGTCTGGCCGATCATCGCGCAGCCGACGCGTCCGAGCGCCGCCTTCATCTCCTCGAGCGACAGGTTGACGCGAAAGCCGGGGATCGACTCGAGCTTGTCGAGCGTGCCGCCGGTATGGCCCGAGCCCGCGGCCCGGACATCATCGGCACCGGCACGCCGCACGCCGCGGCAAGCGGCGCGAGGATGAGCGACGTCTTGTCGCCGACGCCGCCGGTGCTGTGCTTGTCGACTTTGACGCCGGGGACGTCCGACAGATCGACGCGGATGCCGGAGTGCACCATGGCGTCGGTCAGCGACGCGGTTTCCTCGGCCGTCATCCCGCGCAGGACGATCGCCATCAGCAGCGCCGACGCCTGATAATCGGGCAGCGATCCGTCGGTGACGCCCTGCCACGAAGAAGCCGATCTCCTCGCGGGCAAGGCTCCCGCCGTCCCGCTTTTTCAGAATGATGTCGACTGCGCGCATGTTGCGGCCGGCAGTATACTTCGAGAGTCCATGTCCCAGGTGTCCGAGCGCTCCCCGGATAGTGCTGGGAGCCGCGCAACGAATCTCTGATGGCCGCCGACGGCACCACGCCGCTTGCTCCTGAAGATGCTGCGCGACTGATCGAGTTCGCCCGCGCATGCAAGGCGGCAGCTCGCGCCGTCGTCCTCTATCCCGACGGCGCATCCGGCGATCGCCGCAACGCTCGGCCGGATCGTGCAGGTCACCTCGCCGCCGCATCTCGTGAACGACTTGAAGCTCACCGTGCTGCCGGACGGCCTGCTGCTCGATGGCCGCGCGCCCGCGCGCGGCGACGCGGCGGTCGGCGAGCTCGCGGCGCTGCTTCACAGCCATCTGATCGGCGAGATGATGGTTCGGCCCGCCGGCGACCTCCGAAGCGTGGCGGCAGTTCCTCCTGCTCCTCGGACGCACGCCCGAATCGATTCGCACCGAAGGCGGCAGTCGCGCGCGTCTGGGCGACGCTCGCGGGGCAGCACATCGAGCTGCGGGAGATCGACTACGCCGAAGTGCTGCGCGAGCGCGCGCACGGCGAATCGGCGGCGTGGGAACGCGTCATCGTGAGCTGCCTGCAGGGCGATGCCGTCGACCTCACCGACGAAGCCATCCGCGAGCTGCTCGGCGTCGCCGGCGATCCCGCACGGCTCGCCGAGTTGATGGCGACGCTCGACGCGCGCAGCCGATCCGGCGGGCGGAATCCCGGCGAAGACGGCGGCGGTGATGCGCATGCTGCAAGACGATCGTCGAAGCGATTCGCCAGCGCGCGCCCGATCGTCTCGACCCCGCACTGCGCAACATCGCAGGCGCCGTCGGACAGCTCTCGCCCGACGTGCTCATGGGCGTTGCTCACGCATCCCGGCGAAGCCGGCGAGCCGCCCGATCTGATGAACGCCGTCGTCAGCCGCATGAGCGAACGGACGATCGCGCAGTTCGTCGCGAGGAACGTGATCGCCGAGAGCAGCGCGACCGACCGGCTCGCGCAGGCGTTTCAGACGCTGGTGCGGGAAGACGATCAGCGACAGCGGCTGCTCACGCTCGCGCGCGAAGACGTCGCGGCATCGCCGCTCGGAAACACCGAAGGATTCGAGACGGTCTGGGACCACGTCGCCGAGAAGCTGCTGACCTCGTACTCGGACGAGACGTTCGTCTCCGAGTCATACGGCCGCGAGCTGTCCGGCGCCAGAACGCAGGCGATCGAGGTCGAACAGGTCAGCGACGATCCGCCGGACCGCGTCGGCGCGTGGCTCAGCACCGTCGCCACGAGCGCGCTGCGCTCGCTCGATCTCACGCTGCTGCTCGATCTGCTGCGCATCGAGGAGGACGAAGAGCGCTGGGGCGAGCTGATGCGGCCGGTCGTCGCGCTGCTCGGAGACCTGCTTCTCGTCGGCGACTTCGACGCCGCGCAGCAGCTGATCGACGTGATCGTCCGCGAAGCGGCGCCAGGCGGCACGAAGGCGCGCCGCCAGCACGCGATGATCGCGATCGACATGCTCGTCGCCGGCCCGATGATGCGTCACATCGTCACCCACCTGGCATCGATCGACGACGCGCAGTTCGAGCGGGTGAAGGCGATGTGCGTGTCGCTCGGCGAGGTCCTGATCAAGCCGCTCGCCGAAGCGCTCTCGGTCGAAGACCGGCCGCGCCCGCAGCAGCGGCTGACCGCGATTCTCCTCGTCGTTCGGAAACGTCGGCCGCCGCACGGTCGAGCGGTTGAAGACCTCGCCGAATGCGGCGGTGCGGCGCACCGCCATCCATCTGATGCGCGAGTTCGGCGGCAGCGACGCGCTGCCGGATCTCACCGAGCTCATCGACGACAACGAGCCGCAGATTCAACGCGAAGCCGTCACGCGCGATTCTCAGCATCGGCACCGAGCACGCCTACCAGGTGCTGCAGCAGGCGCTGCTCAGCGGCACGGCCGCGACGCGCGAAGCCATCATGCGGGCGCTCAGCACGCTGCGCGACGAGCGCGCGACACCGCTGCTTCGCCTACATCCTCCGCAACGTCGATTATCGCGGCGCGCTTGAACGGCGTCTACCTGCGGGCGATCGAGTCGCTCGGCGCGCTTCGCGATCCGGCCGGCAGTCGCCCCGCTCACCGAAGCGCTTTACAAGGGCGAGTGGTGGGCGCCGCGCCGCACGCAAGGCGCTCCGCCACGCGGCCGCCGCGGCTCTCGCGCGGATCGGAACGCCCGAGGCCTTCGCCGTCCTCGACGAAGCGGCGCACGGCCGATCGCGCGCGGTCCGCGCGGTCGCGCGCGCGCGCGCGCCAGGACGCGGCGCTCCCAGGCATCGACGCCGGGGCCTGTATGACCGCGCCGCGCTTCCAGCTCGCCGACGAACTGCTGCGGCGCTTCGCTGCCGCGCTGCGCTCGGCGCAGCTGTACTCGAAAGGCCATCCGATCATCGCGCGGAATCTCGAGTCGCTCTCGGCCGCGGTCCAACTGCTCCACAGCCTCGAGCGCTCCATCGTCATCGGCGTCGTCGGCGACGAAGTGATCGTCGACGACATGCCGGTGGCCAAGATGGACACGCTCGGGCCGCTGATGCGGCGCCTGCAGGCCGTCCGGCGTCGAGCGAATCACGATCGATCGCGGCGTGACGCTCGAGGAGCTCGGCCAGTTCGTCGAGGCGGTTACCGCGGCGGAACGCCGCGAGGCGGATACCGAGCTGTCGCTCCCGGCACTGCCGCACATCCGCGTCGGCCGCGTCACCGTCGAGCAGCGCGTCGAGGGCAGCCTCGCCGACATGGCGGCCATCAAACGGCTCTACGACGATGCGATCAGGGTCGCGAGCGACCTGTGGGACGGCACACAGACCGAGGATCAGCCGGACGCGACGATGGCGCGAACGATGATCGATGGGCTCGCGCAGGCGGTCGCGCAGAACCGAACCGCGCTGCTCGCGCTGACCACGCTCAAGAACTACGACAACTACACGTTCACGCACATGGTGAACGTGTCGATCCTCACGATGGGTCAGGCTCGCGGCCTTGGCATCGACGGACCGCTGCTGCGCGAATTCGGACTCGCTGCGCTGATGCACGACATCGGCAAGGTGCGGACGCCGCTCGAAGTGCTGAACAAGCCCGACAAGCTGACCGATGCTGAATTCGCGATCATGAAGCGCCACACGATCGAGGGCGCCGAGATCCTGCGCCAGACGCCCGACATCCCCGCGCTCGCTCCGGTCGTCGCCTTCGAGCATCATCTGCGTCTCGACGGCAGCGGATATCCTGAAGGCGTGCGGCGGCCGAACCTGAACATCGGCGACGATGCTCTGCAGCATCGCGGACGTGTACGACGCGATGCGGTCGCAGCGGAAGTATCAGCAGGCATTTCCGACAGACCGCATCCTCGAGGTGCTGAAGCGCAACGACGGGCAGCACTTCGATCAGCATCTGGTCCGGCGATTCGTGCAGCTGATCGGGATTTATCCGGCCGGCAATCTGGTGCGCTTGAACACGGGCGAGCTCGGCGTGGTGCTCAAGGTGTACGCGCCGGATCCGTACCGTCCGCAGGTGCGAGTGCTTTTCGGCCGCGACGGCCGCCGCCTCGACCTGCCGTTCGACATCAATCTCTGGGACTCATCCGACGGCGGTGCACATCCGTCGTCGGTCGTCGCTCCGCTGGATCCCGCCGACTACGGCGTCGATCCCCTGATGCTGATGTCGTGAAGACGACGACCGCGTGGACCGCGCGCGTGCTGTCGATCGTGCGCCGGATTCCGCCGGGGCGCGTGGCCACCTACGGCGACGTGGCAGCGCTCGCCGGCCGGCCACGTGCCGCGCGCGCAGTGGGCAACATCATGCGCGGCTGCGGCCGTCCCGATGTTCCGTGTCACCGCGTGATTGCGGCAAATGGCCGGCTCGGCGGCTACGGCGGCAACGAACTGCTCAAGCGTTCGCTGCTCGTCGCGGAAGGCGTCACGGTCGCCGGCTCCCGCATTCGCGATCTGGCGCGGGTACGCTGGCAGGGCCGCCGCCGGTGACCCGTCGGTTCGAACCTTCAGCCCGTTTTTTCTCGTATCTGCTTACGTGACGTCCCCGAGGCAACGCCCGCCAACCCCTTTCCCGTCTAAAGGATCGACGACAGACGACGCGGAGCTAATCGCGCGGTGCCGGGCGGGGGATGTGGAGGCGTTCGAGACGGTCTACAAACAGCACGCGCCGCGGATTTACGCGCTCGCGACGCGAATGGCCGGCTCGCCGGATCAGGGCGAGGACCTGCTGCAGGAGATTTTCCTGCAGGCGCATCGAAAGCTGGGGAGCTTCAAAGGCGACGCCGCACTCGGAACATGGCTGTACAGGCTGGCGGTGAACCACTGCCTGGATTTCGTGAGGAGCCGCCAGGCGCGCATGGGCAAGCTGACCGATACGCTCGACGTCGAAACCGCCACCCAACCGGTGGCGCGCCGCGAGACGCCGATCGCCAGAATCGATCTGGAGCGCGCGCTGGAACGGCTGCCGGAAGGATGTCGCGAAGCGTTCGTGCTGCACGACATCGAAGGGTACGATCATCGCGAGGTCGCGCAAATGCTCGGGATCGCAGAAGGGACCTCGAAGTCGCAGGTGTTCAAGGCGCGTATGAAGCTGCGCAACTTGCTGGGACGAATGTAGCGTCCGGCTTTAGCCGGACGAACTGTTATGCATCCGAACGAACTGGTCATCAACGATTACGTCGACAACGCGCTGCCTGCGGCTGAACGGGCCGAGGTGGAGCGGCACCTCGCCGAATGCGGCGCGTGCCGCGCGCTCGTCGCGGACTTGCGCGAGATCGCACGTGCCGCAACCGCGCTCGAGCCGCTCGAGCCGCCCGCCCGCGTCTGGCCGCGAATCGCGAAAGCCATCGGTCAAGCAAAGCCGGCGGCAGCCGAGCGCGGTCGGCCGTACTGGAAATGGCTCGCCGCGGCGGCCGTTCTTGTGCTCGCGACGATCGTTGGGATCCGTTTCAACCCGCTCTCGAAACAGCGAGCTACAGAGCAGCCACGCCAGAGCGCCTCGGCGAACAGCGGCCGAACGACCGCGGCCGCTCCGAGCGGCGATACCGCGCAAACGGTGGAGACCGAGCTGCGGCAGGCTGAGGAACACTACGACAAAGCGATCACCGGCCTCGAGCAGATCGCGAACGCCAACCAGAGCGCGTTCGATCCGGGGACGGCGGCGACGCTGCACAAGAACCTCGCGGTGATCGATCAGGCGATCAGCGAGAGCCGCGCCGCGGTGCACGCGCAGCCGAACTCCGAGCCGGCGCAGCAAAGCCTGCTGGAGAACTTCCGGACGAAGATCGCCGTCCTGCAGGATACGGTGGCGCTCATCAACGAAATGCGCAAAGGCAACGAGGCGGGGGCGGCGCGGATTGTGTCCGGCCTCAAAGAAAAGAGCGATTGATATGCGACTCCGATTCTCATTCGTCGCGGTGGCGTTGGTGTTCGGCGTCGCGTCGGCAAACGCGCAGAGCCTCGGAGACACCGTCGCTCTCAGCACGAAAATCAAAGAGGCGAAGGAACGCGCGCGAAGCTATCAGGGCCGCAACGCTGAGCAGACCGAACGGTTCTCGAAGAAGGTTCGCGTCGGCCGCGACGGACGCGTGAACATCTCGAATATCTCCGGCGACATCACCGTCACGGGCGGCTCGGGAGACGAGGTGTCGGTGGAGGCGGTGAAGCGGACGCGCGGCGATCGCGACGAGCTCTCACGCATCGAAATCATCGTCGAAGACCGCGCGGGACATGTCGACGTTCGAACCAATCACCTCGGCCGCACCGACCACGTATCGGTGGACTACACGGTCACGATGCCCGCGTCGGCCAGCGTCGAAGTGGCGTCAGTATCCGGGAGCGTGAAGATCTCGAGCGTGAAGGGCTCCGTGCGCGCCACCAGCGTGAGCGGCACCGTCACGGCCACCGATACGCCGAAGCTCGAATCGGCCAAGAGCACGTCGGGAAATGTGTCGGTCAGCGGGCTCTCGACGGACGGCGACGTGAGCGCCGGGAGCATCAGCGGGAACGTGGTGTTGAAAGGCGTGAAGGCGCGCGGCCTCGAGCTCGGGTCCGTGAGCGGCGACGTGCTCATCAGCGACGCAACATGCGACCGCGTGACGGCGAAATCGGTGAGCGGCGGGATCGAATATTCGGGCGCGATTTCGAAGGGCGGCGTGTACCGAGATCACGTCGCATTCCGGTACCGTCCGGCTCACGCTGACAAATCCCGCCGGGTTTTACCTCAACGCGAACAGCTTCAGCGGTTCGATCCGCTCGGACCTGCCGATCACGATCGGCGGCGACGCGGACCGCTCGAGAGGCTCGCGGCGCGGAGGCGGGGTGAATCAGCACGAGATCCGCGGCGTGTATGGCGATGGCAGCGCCACGCTCACTCTCCGCACCTTCAGCGGCAGCATCGTCATCGAGAAGCGATAGCGATCGCACTACTCAGCGCTTGCACGTTTTCGATACACGGCCCGCAATCCGTCTGCTGCTGCGCGCCGCTTCGTCGCGGCATAACGCCACGGTCCCGCCATCTCATGCGTGGCATCTGACTTGCTCCGAACCTTCAGAAGAAGACCTATAATTGGGTCTGATGAGCTCATCCATCGGGCAGTCTTCCGTGGAGGCAGGAATGAAGCGACTGGTTCTTCTGGGAACCTTGATTGGTGCGCTGAGCGCGGTGGGGGCATCGGCCCAGTCGACGAACGCGCGCGCGATGGCACTCGGCACGGTGCATCTCACACGCGCGGTGCTGGCGGATGGAAAACCGCTGGCAGCCGGGACGTACCAAGTGCGCCTGACCAGCGACGAGCCGAAGCCGGCGCTCGGCCAGAATCCGGAAAGCGAGAAATACGTCGAGTTCCTGAGGGGCGGCAAGGTCGCTGGCCGTGAGGTCGCGTCGGTGATCGGCGCCGAAGACATCGGCAAGATCGCGAAGGGCAAGAAACCGCACACCAACAGTTCTTCGGTCGAGCTGTTGAAAGGCGGCGATTTCGTGCGCGTGTGGATCAACAAAGGCGGGACGAACTATCTGATCAACATGCCGCCGCAGGAGAAGGCCAAGGGATAGGGCAGGAAGGCAGGGGATGGGCCCCTCCTGCCCTCGTCAGACGGCCATCAAATCGATATTGCTCGTGATGGAGAAGGACGTCCGGCTTCACCGTGACGTCCTTCCCGAGCGACTGCCGTAAGTCCTTCAGCACAGCGCTCTCTTCTTCCTTCAGCGCCCTCGCGATGTCGGGGTTCACGCGCAACAGCAGGCGGTGGCCGTTCAGGTCCGGACCGACCTTCTTCACCTCACTGAGAATCTCGTAGCAGATCGTCGAGCTCGATTTGATGACGCCTGTGCCCGAGCAATACGGGCATGGTTCGGTGAGCACGCGCTCGAGGCTCTGCTTCACTCTCTTCCGCGTGATGATCACGAGGCCGAAGTCGGCGACGGCGAGCGCCTTGGATGGCGACCGGTCTTTCTTCAGCTCGAGCTCCACGGCCTGCAGCACCTTCTGGCGGTTCTTCTTTTCCTCCATGTCGATGAAGTCGAGCACGATGATGCCGCCGAGATCGCGCAGCCGCACCTGGCGCACGATCTCTTTCACGGCCTCGAGGTTCGTCTTCACGATCGTGTCTTCGAGGCGGCCCGATGTTTTCTTGCCGACGTAGCGGCCCGTGTTCACGTCGATCGCGACGAGCGCTTCGGTCTGGTTGATGACGATCGACCCGCCTGACTTCAGCCACACTTTGCTCTTGAGCGCCTTGTCGATCTCGGCCTGGACGCCGTATTCGTCGAAGATCGGATACGGCTTGGCGTACAGCTTCACGCGAGGCGCAAGCGACGGCATGATCCGCTCGACGAGCTCGACGACGCGCTTGTATTCCTGTTCGTGGTCGATGCGGATCGCCTGGAAATCCTCGGTGAGAAGGTCGCGGAGCAGCTTGCCGACGAGGCTCTGCTCGCGATAGATCGACGGCCGGCGCGCGCGACGACTCGGTGCGCTGCCGCATCTCCGTCCATATCTTGTGGAAGGCGTCGAGGTCGGCGACGATGTCTTCCTTGGGCCGATCGGCCGCCGCCGTGCGGATGATCACGCCGCCGGTGAAGCCGTGCGCCTCGCGGAACTCGCGGACGATCCCGCGGAGCCGGCTGCGCTCGTCGCGCGACTCGATTTTGCGGGAAATGCCGACGTGATCCACCGTCGGCATGAAGACGAGGAACCTGCCGGCCATCGTGACGTGAGAGGTCAGCCGCGCGCCCTTCGTGCCGAGCGGCTCCTTCACGACCTGCACGATGATCTCCTGACCTTCCTTGAGAAGATCTTCGATCTTCGGCTGCGGCCTGTCGCGGTCGCGTTCCTTGCCGCGGGCGCGCGATCTCGTCTTCGTCGGCGCCTTCGAGCTTGTCGAATTCCTCCATCGTGTCGATCACGTCGGCCACGTAGAGAAAGCCGTCGCGCTCGAGGCCGATGTCTATGAAGGAGGATTGCATGCCGGGCAGGACTTTGGAGACGCGGCCCTTGTAGACGTTGCCGACGACGCCGCGCTGCCGTTCGCGTTCGACGAAGATCTCAGCGACGAGATCGTCTTCCAGAATGGCCACCATCGTCTCGTGGCCATTCGTAGAGATGATCATCTCTTTGGTCATGCCTCAGAGCCCCCCGAGGCGCGTTGGCTTATCTCGTGATTGGGTGATCTGGTGATCTGGGGATTGATTGCCGCGATCGGCCTCCATCAATCACCAGATCACCCAATCACCAGATCACCAGATTGAGCGAGCGTCGCCTCAATTGGTGAATCTGCGCATGCGGACGTTCAGCACGAGCCCGAATCCGGCGAGCGTGGCGATCATGGACGATCCGCCATAGCTCATGAACGGCAGCGTGATGCCCTTGACGGGCGCCAGACCGGCCGACATCGTGATGTTGTACATCACCTGGAACGTGAAGCTCGCGAGCACGCCGAGCACGAGGTACGAGCCGAGCCGATCCTTGGCCAGGCGAGCCGCCTCGAGCGCGCGCAGAATCACAAACAAATACAGCCCGAGCGCCACCAGGACGCCCGTGAAACCCTGCTCCTCGGCCAGCACCGAGAAAATGAAATCGTTGTGCGCCACGGGCAGGAAACGCAGCTGACCCTGCGTTCCGTTCTTGAAACCCTTCCCCGTGAGGCCCCCCGATCCGACGGTGATGCGGGCCTGGATCTGCTGGTATCCGGCCCCTTTCGCATCCTGCGTCGGATCGAAGAAGGTGGAGATGCGCGACTTCTGATAGTCCTTCAGCGCGAACTTCCATGCGAGCGGCGCCGCCAGCACGAAACAGAGCGCGAGCATGCCGAGGATGCGCGTGGGCATGCCGGCGAGATAGGCGACGGCCACGAAGACCGGCAGCAGCGTCACCGCCGTGCCGAGATCGGGCTCTTTCGCGATGAGCGCGAGCGGCAGCAGCGTGAGCGCGCCCGCGATGATGAGGTCGGTCCAGGTCGGCGTGCCGCGGTTGTCGCCGAAAAACTTGGCGAGCACGAGCGCGACGCCGATCTTCGCGAATTCAGAGGGCTGCAGGTTGAAGGCGCGCAGCGCGATCCACCGGCGCGCGCCCATCTGCACCGCGCCGAAGAACATCACGTAGAGCAGCGCCGCGAGCAGCGCGAGATAGATCAGATGCGACTTGTCGGTGAACGTCCGGTAGTCGAGCGTCACGGCGGCGACCATCACGACCAGGCCGAGCACGATGCCGTACAACTGCGTGATGTACATGCGCGACGGGCCGCGCGCCGGATCGAACGTCGTGCTGTAGATCATCGCGACGCCGAGCGCACACAGCGCCAGAATGGCGGCCACGAGCGCCCAGTCGATGTGATGATAAAGCCGCCGTTCGAACACAGTCGTGGCGCAGGACTTTAGTCCTGCCCTCCAGTCGTGACTGCCGGCTTCGCGACGGGAGCCGGCGCGATCGTGTCGCCGACTTTCACCGGCGGCTTCGGCAATGGCCGGCCTTCTTTCTTGGCAAAAAACGTGTCGAGCACATGCCGCGCGATCGGCGCCGCTGTGACGCCGCCGTGGCCTCCGTGCTCCACCATCACCGCACCGGCAATCTGGGGGTTGTCTCGGGCGCGAAGAACACGAACCAGCCGTTGTCCCGCAGGTCCTTGTCCGTCTTACCCTTCGCCGCCTTCGCCCCCTCGTTCGAGATGACCTGCGCCGTACCCGTCTTTCCCGAGACGTCGTAGCCGGCCATCCGCGCGCGTCCGCCCGTTCCCGCGCCGTTGACAACGAGCCAGAGCCCGTCGCGGATTGCCTGAATGGTGTCTGGCTTGAGCGCGACCTGCGATTTCGGCGCCGGAGCCGGCGTCGGCTTCCATCCGTTCCCCTCGTCCATCGCTTTGAGGAGGTGCGGTGTGACGCGCGTGCCGCCGTTGGCGAGCGCCGAGATGTAGACGGCTTCGGAAATCGGCGTCAACGCGACGGCGCCCTGGCCGATCGACGACCGAAATGGTTTCGCCGGCGTACCACTTTTCGTGATTCTTCGTGACCGCGCGCTTCCACTCGGGCGATGGCACGAGCCCCTGGAGCTCGTTCGGTAAATCTATCCCCGTCTTCTCGCCGAGGCCGAGAAGCGTCGCCCATTTGTGGATCTTGTCGATTCCAACCATGTTCCCGATCGTGTAGAAGTACACGTTGCACGAATGTTCGATGGCGTGGCGCAGATCGATGACGCCATGGCCGCGGCCGTTCGGCAGCGAGCAGGCGAAGCTGCGTCCGTAAAACACCGCGTGGCCAGGACAGTTCACCTTGAAGTCTGGAGTGATGATTCCTTCCTCCAGCGCGGCGGCGGCGACGGCCATTTTGAACGTCGAACCCGCCGGATAGCGACCCTGAATCGTCGCGATCCTGCAGCGGATGAAACTGGTCTGTGTTGAGCGACGCCCACGTCGCGCGATCGATGCCGGCGGCGAATGAGTTCGGGTCGTACGCCGGCACGCTGGTGAACGCGAGGACCTCGCCCGTCTGCGGGTCGAGCATGACGGCGGCGCCGTTGTAGCCGGAAATGTGGAAACCGTCTTCGAGCGCACGCTGCAGATCGAGATCGAGCGTCAGCTGTAACCGTTTGCCCTCGACCGGCTCGTCTTCGTCGAGCGTGCGAATCTCGCGGCCAACACTGTTGACGACCACCCGCTTGGCGCCGTCGGTGCCCATCAGCATCGCGTTGTAGATCTTCTCGACACCCGCTTGCCCCACGATGTCGCCGCTCTTCAACTGATCGTCGTCGGCCACCTGCGTATCGTTTACTTCGCCGACATAGCCGAACAGGTGGGCGGCGATTGTTTCCGGATAGCGGCGCGTCGGCACCGGCTCGACCAGGACGTCGGGAGCTCGAATCGAGCCGCCGCGCGGTAACGGCGGCCACCTGTGCGAGCGTGGCATCGGCCACGATCGTAATTGGCCGGTAGGTCGGCTCGCGCCGGTGACGATCGACGATCTGGCGCACGGCCGATTCGTCGAGCCCAAGCACCCCAGCCAGCAGCCGCACGGTCCGGTTCAGGTCCTTCGTGTGCTCGCGGACGATCGAAATGCTGTACGAATTCCGGTTCTCGACGAGCACCTGCCCGTTGCGGTCGAAGATGATCCCGCGCGGCGCACGGAGCGCGAGCGTCCGCTGATGATTGTTCTCAGCGAGCTCCTCGAACTTCGCGTTCTGGACGACCTGCAGCACCCAGAACGTCACGGCCATTACGGAAAATATGACGACGACGAGGTACTGGAGCACCGACAGGCGCGTGCCGATGCGTCGGCGATCTTCATGGTGCGCGTTCGACATTCTCCTGCCCTTGCCCTCTACGCTGCCGTTCAGCTTTGAGTTCTAAGTTCTAAGTTCTAAGTTCTAACTTCTGCCTTCTGTCTTCTACCTTCTAATCCTATTCCTGCTCGCGCCCTGCCGATCGACGGCGCCAGGCAGCAGCTCAGCCACTTGGAATGCGATGACTCCGATCACGGCGTTGCCGGCAGCCTGCCCTGCGACGACCTTCGCGAGATCGTACGGCGCGCCGAAATGCCGCATGTCGAGAAGCACGTACAGCCCCATGAAGACGACCGCGTGGAGGATGGTCGCGCCGAAGAACACGACGAACCGCGGCAGCGGTTGCGCGACGATGAACTGGGTGCCGATGATGCCGGCCAGAAAGCCGACGATCGTCTTGGCGAGGCCGCCGATCCCGATCACCGGACTCGCGACGAGCGCGTCCTGGATCAGACCCGCCGCCGTGCCGCAGAAGAGCCCGGTGACCGGACCCGACGACAGCGCCACATACACCACTGCGACCAGGACGAGATCGACGACAACCGGTCCGCGGATGACATAGCGAGCGAGCGTGGTCTGCAGCGCGAGGGCGAGTGCAATCGCAAGAATCACCCCGACCGCTTTCACTCGGTGCCCCCCGCACGGGCGTCGCGCGCCGGCGTCGGCGTGAGCACGACGAGGACGTCCTCGAGCCTCGAGAAATCGATCGCGGGCTTCACCATGATCCGCTTGTACGCGGACCCGCTCTTCTCGACCGTGTCGACCCGTCCGACGACAAATCCTTTCGGAAAGATGCCGTCGATGCCAGACGTGACCACGACATCGCCTACGACGACGTCGGATGCCTCGGACACGTAATCCATGCGCAGCTGATTGTTGTCGCCGCCGCCGATGACCACGCCTTGCGCGCGCGAACGCTCGATCAGCACGCCCGCCGCCGCGTTCCGGTCGACGAGCAGCTGAACTTTCGCCGCGCGAGCGCTCGGCACGACGACGCGGCCGACAACGCCGGCCGGTGCAATCACCGCCATGTCGGGCCGGAGCCCGTCGCGCGTCCCTTTGTCGATCGTGAAGGTGCGGAAGTCTGGCGTGGCGGCGGCCCCGATGATTCTCGCAGCCGCGGTGCGAATATCAGTATGTTCGCGAAGGTCCAGCAACTGTTCGAGCGTGCGGGTCTGCGCCGCGAGCGCGCGCTGCTGCTGAAGCTCGACTTCGACGTCGGCGAGACGCCGCTTGAGCTCGTCGTTCTCAGTTTTCGCCGACCGGAGGCCGACGTAATCGCTCCACACGTGGCGGACGCCGTTGACCGCGGACGATGAAGCGCGCTGCACCTCGGCGAACAGACCGAAGGTGACGGCTTCGAGTACCGGCACACCGCTCTTCGAACTGACCTGAGCGGAGATCAGCAGGATGTGTCCAAGCAGCACCGCCAGGAAGAGCGAGCCGGTGCGTTGCCGAATATCGACGAGAGCCACCCCTTACTCCAGCTGCTTTGCATCACGAAGACACGAAGGGCACGATGGCTCTTTGGATTTCGGCCAAACCGTCCTCGTGAACTTCGTGACTTCGTGATGCATGCCGTTCAATCAATCGAGATCTTCCGCAGCAGATTGAAGTCCGAGAGCATCTTTCCCGCGCCGAGGACGACCGACGACAGCGGATCTTCGGCCATCGCGAGCGGCAGACCGGTCTCCTCGCGCAGCCGTTTGTCGAGGTTCTTCAGCAGCGAGCCGCCGCCCGTCAGCACGATGCCGCGATCGACAATGTCGGCCGACAGCTCCGGCGGCGTGCGCTCGAGCGCGACGCGCACCGCGTCGACGATGACGTTCACCGTTTCGGCGAGCGCCTCGCGAATCTCCGCGTCGCTGATCGTGATCGTCTTCGGCACCCCTTCGATCAGATGCCGACCCTTGATCTCCATCGTCATCTTCTCGTCGAGCGGAAACGCGGAGCCGACCTCCATCTTGATCGCTTCCGCCGTCCGCTCGCCGATGAGCAGGTTGTACTGCTTCTTGATGTACTGGATGATCGCCTCGTCCATCTCGTTGCCGGCCACGCGCACGGCCTTGCTGTAGACGATGCCGGCGAGCGAGATGACGGCGATGTCGGTCGTTCCGCCGCCGATGTCCACGATCATGTTGCCCGACGGCTCGGTGATCGGCATGCCGGCGCCGATCGCGGCGGCCATCGCTTCCTCGACGAGGTGGACCTCGCTCGCCTTCGCGCGATACGCGCTGTCCTTCACGGCCCGCTTCTCGACCTGGGTGATTTCCGACGGTACGCCGATCACGATGCGCGGCCGCACCCAGACGTTCCGGTTGTGCGCCTTCTTGATGAAGTACGTCAGCATCTTCTCGGTGACTTCGAAGTCGGCGATGACGCCGTCCTTCATCGGCTTGATGGCCACGATGTTGCCCGGGCGTACGGCCGAGCATGTCCTTCGCGTCCTTGCCGACGGCCTCGACCCGGCCGTTCACCTTGTTGATGGCGACAATCGACGGCTCGTTGACGACGATGCCCTTGCCGCGCGCGTAGACGCAGGTGTTGGCGGTGCCGAGATCGATGGCGAGATCACTCGAAAACAGCGACAGCATTGAGCGAAGACTCAACGGGAGCTCCTTCGGAGGCAGTTCACAGCTGACGGTGTCCGGTTGGCAGTTGGAGGTGCGACGGGGCGGTGCGCAGTGTGGTGCAACTGTGTGAACTGGGCCTGCGAACTGTCAACTGCCGTCGATCAGTTATCGGCTGGAGCGACTGCGGCCTGAATACCGTTTTTACCGGAATCCTTGACCTGATACATCGCCTTGTCGGCTGCCTGCACCAGTTCTTCGGCCGACGCGGCTACATCCGGCAGCGTCGCGACGCCGACCGACGCCGTGAGGTGAATGTCCAGATTGTCGCCCCTCAGGAACCGATGGGCGGCGATTCGCTCGCGAATGCGCTCGCCGACCGCGAACGCACCCTCCCCGCCCGTGTCCGGCAGGATGAGCGCAAACTCGTCGCCGCCGAAGCGCGCGACGACGTCCGTCTCGCGGGCGCTCCCGCGAATCACGGCGGCGGCTTCGACCAGCGCACGGCTGCCGAACAGATGGCCGTGCACGTCGTTGACGCCCTTGAACCCGTCCAGATCGATGAACAGCAGCGACAGCGGCCGGCCACTGCGCGAGGCGCGCTTCGTCTCGCGCCGAAGAACCAGATTCAGATACCGCGAGTTGTAGAGGTGCGTGAGATCGTCGGTAACGGAGAGCGCCTCGGCCCGCTTCAGCAGCAGCGCGTTGTCGAGCGCGACCGACGCGGGCTCGAGGAGAATGCGCACGGCGCGGAGCATGCTCGGCGCGAGCCGCGGCTCGCGCGCCGACAACGCGCGGTCGAGGCCGATGAGCGCCCCGACGCGTCGGCCACGGCAGCTCAGCGGAAAGGCCATCACGGCGCCGACGGCCTCGTTCTGCAGGCGCGAATCGCGCCGGAGGTCGGCGGACACGAACTCCTGGCCCTTCTGCATCACAAGCGCGGCAATCGCGTACACCGCCGGCCCCATGTCGGGCATCAGGCCGCGATCGGCGAGCACTGAGAGCTGACCGGAAAGATCCGAAGAGACGACGGCCCAGCACGGCGCCGGAATCCAGGTGGCCGCGCGTTCGACGAGCAGATCACCGATCTTCGGCGGTTCGAGCGTCGTATTGATGGCGCGGACGATGTCGAGCAGCGCGTCGCGCCGTTCGACCCGGCCCCGCAGCGCGCGCTGAAAGACGCGAAGCTTCGTCGCGAGGTCGAGGCCCGGCGTATTGAGCGAGATTCTCCGTCGCTCGACGCAGCTTCGATCCGCTTTTCCCTGGCGGCCCGACGGCTCGGTATAAGGCGACCGGCGTACGCTCGCGATCGGAAACCGAACGCCGGACGCTTGTCGCGCGGCTCGTTGGTGACATGACGGTAAGTTCTTCTGTACGGAGCAAATATACCATACGGTCGGCGGTAACTGCTTGCCACGCCGTAAGTTCATGGCATACGATGGAAGTTTCCGAAGGTGCGCCAATGACGATGCTCGATCGGATGCGCCGCCACCGAAACTGGCTGAAGTGGAGCCTCGGGCTGGTGTGCCTCGCATTCGTGATCTTCTACATTCCGGATTTTCTTCGGAGCAGCGGCGCCGATGCCGCCTCTGGCGACACCGTCGCGACGGTGGAAGGGCACGATATCACCGCCGGAGAATTTCGCCGCACGTATCAGGCGCAGCTCCAGGCCTACCGATCGGCGTACGGCGGAAACATGAGCGAGCAGCTGCTGAAGCAGCTCGGCATTGAACAGCAGATCCTGCAGCAGATGGTCGACGAGCGCGCTGCGCTCGCGGAGGCCGATCGCGTCGGCATCACCGTGAGCGACGAAGAAGTTCGCCGACGGATCTTCTCGATGCCGGCGTTCCAGGAGAACGGCGGGTTCATCGGCGAGCAGCGCTACCAGCAGCTCCTGCGCATGCAGCGCCCGCCGATGGCCGCTGCCGAGTTCGAGGACAGCGTGCGCCGTCAGCTGACGATGGACAAGCTGCGGGCGTCGCTCACCGACTGGCTGTCGGTCTCCGACAAGGAACTCGAAACCGAATATCGCCGGCGCAACGACAAAGTGAAGTTCGCGGTCGTGAGCTTCACGGCCGATAGCCTGCGCTCCGCCGTGAAACCGACCGACGCCGACATCTCCGGATACTTCGACGCGCACAAGGCGGACTTCAAGATTCCCGAGAAGCGCAAGATCAAGTATCTGCTGATCGATATCGACGCGCTCAAAGCGAAGATCGTCGTGCCGTCGGCGGATGTCGAACGCACCTACAACAACAACATCGAGCAGTACACAACACCCGAACAGGTGCGCGCCAGCCACATCCTGCTCAAGACCGAAGGCAAGGACGACGCGGCCGTGAAGACGAAGGCGGAAGAGGTCCTGAAGCAGGCGAAGGCCGGCGCTGATTTCGCCGAGCTCGCGAAAAAATATTCTGAGGATACCGACAGCGCGAAGAACGGCGGCGATCTCGATTATTTCGGGCGCGGACGGATGGTGCCGGAATTCGATCAGGCCGTTTTCGCGATGCAGCCTGGCCAGATCAGCGATCTCGTGAAGACGCAGTACGGTTACCACATCATCAAGATGGTCGATAAAAAGGCGGCGACCACGCGGACGCTCGCCGACGTGCGCCAGCAGATCATCGATCAGCTGTCGTTCGAACGGGCGCAGGCGCAGGCGGCCGACTTGTCGCAGAAGCTCGAGAAAGAGATCAGCAAGCCCGCGGATCTCGATCGCGTCGCGAAGGCGCAGGGGCTCACGGTGCAGGAGTCGGGTTTCTTCGCGCGCGACGAACCGATTCTCGGTCTCGGCCCGTCGCCGGAAGCCGCTTCACGCGCGTTCGAGATGAAGGCGGGCGAGGTGGCTGGCCCCGTGCGCACGTCACGCGGCTTCGCGTTCGAAACGCTCGTCGCGAAGCAGGATCCTTACGTGCCGAAGATCGACGAAGTGAAGGATCGCGTGCGCGACGAAGTCATCAAGCAGAAGGCGCGGGAGCTGAGTAAACAGAAGGCGGCCGAAGTCGCGGCCAAGCTGAAGTCGGCGCCCGATTTCGAGAAAGCCGCGAAGGCGGCGGGCGTCGAAGCGAAAACGACCGACCTGCTCGCGCGCGACGCGCCAATCCCTGACCTCGGCGCCGCGCCGGCCGTCGGGGAGGCCGCGTTCAAGCTGCCGGTCGGCAGCGTGAGCGATCCGATCCCGACCGAGAGCGGCACGGCCGTGATCAAGGTGCTCGAAAAAAAGGAAGTGACCGACGCGGACTGGGCGACGAACAAGGACAAGTTCCGCGACGATCTGCTGACCGACCGCCGCAACCGCTTCTTCAGCGCCTACATGGTGAAGGCGAAGCAGAAGATGAAAATCGCCGTGAACCGGGAAACGCTGCAGCGCGTCGCCAGCTGATTCCACCGCTCTTCATCACGAAGGCACGAAGAACCACGAAGCGCACGAATGAATCTCTTCCAAAAGAGTTCTTCGCGGGCTTCGTGTGCCTCATGGCTTCGTGCCTTCGTGAAAGTTCTTTTCGTATCTCACCGCAGGTACGTGAACGGCATGATCGCGAGCGGCTCGCCTCGCCTGAACATCGCGAAGGGCCCGCGTATGGCCCGCAGCGCCTCGATTTCCCCGCTGGATAGATTCGCGCTGAGCCACGCGCTCATCGCCATCGAATCGCCGCCGCCCGAGAACTGGTCCGACACGATCTCATAGAAGCTTTTGCGCGGCGGAAACACCACGAGCTCGACGTCGGTGCCCGCCGCGATCTTCGCGCGCTGCTTGGCAATCGCAATCGCCGTGTTCAGGCCCCCGAGCTGGTCGACCAGCCCGTTCTGCTTCGCCTGCCTGCCGGTCCACACCCGTCCCTGCGCGATGGCATCGATCTTCTCGGGCGTGCTGTGCCGCGATTCGGCGACCTTCTCCACGAACTGATCGTAAAACGCCTGCAGCTGTTCCTGCAGCTTGCTCAACTCGTCGGGATTGTACTTCCGCGCCGGCGAATTGATCTCCGCGCGCTTGCCGATGCTCGTCGAGTCGATGTGCGCACCGAGCTTCTCGTAGACGCCGCCGGTGACGAACTTTCCGCCGACGATGCCGATCGAGCCCGTCAGCGTCGACGGCTGAGCGACGATCACGTGCGCCGGAATCGCGATGTAGTAGCCGCCTGACGCGGCGAGATCCGACATCGACGCGACGATCGGGCGGTCAGCGCGCTCGCGTTTCGCGATCATCAGCTCGCGCCAGATCGCATCCGAGGCGATGGACGATCCACCGGGGCTGTCGATGCGCAGCACGATCGCGCGGATCGAACCGTCGCGCCGCGCCTGGCGGATGTAGTCGATGAGCGTGTCGGATCCGATGACCGGCCCGTTCACCGGATCGTATCCACTGCGTCCACCGTTGATCTCGCCGGCGGCGTAGATCACCGCGACCCGGGGGCCGCGGTTCAACCCGAGCGAGCCGAGGCTGACGCGGGCGTAATCGTCGCTGTCGATGTGGCGCGCCGACTGCCCGCCGCGCAGCTTGTCGTCCACCTGGTCCTCATACTCCACGTCGTCGATGAGGCCCGCATGCAGCGCGTCTTCCGGCAGGAACGGGCCCTCGTCTATGAGGCGGCGGACATCCGCTTCGTTCTTCTTCCTGCCGTCGGCGATGTCGCGCACGATCTGTTCGTACAGATCGCGATTCATCGACTCGTCCATCTCTTTGTGCGCGGGCGTGAAGCCTTTCTCCGTGAACGTATTCGAGTACGTCTTGTAGTCGCCGATGTGATGGAGATCGGGATAGGCGCCAATCTTGTCGAAGGTGCCGCGGAGGAACAGCTCGTACGAAGCGACACCCTGGAGGTCGAGCGTGGCCGACGGCATCAGGAACACTTTGTCTGCGGCGGTCGCCAGGTAGTACTCGCGGTCGCCGCCGTATTCGAGGTACGCGTAAATCGGTTTGCCCGACTTCTTGAAGTCGATGACGGCGTCGCGTATCTCCTGGACTTTTCCCCAGAAGGGCGACTGGAACCCGGTCGGCTTCAGCAGGACGGCGCGCACGCGCGAATCCACTTTTGCTTTCCGCAGGTCGTCCACGATTGCGCGAACGGTCGGCGTGCGAACGCCGCGCAGATAACCGACGACATCGGCCGCCGCCACTTCGTTCAGGTCGCCGCCGACGCGCAGAACCAGCGTCGCCTCGCCGGGCACGGCCGGCTCGCGCGCGAAGAGGAAGTAGAGCGCCGCGAACCCCACGATCGAGATGAAAAAGGCGATGCCGAGGAATGTAAAGATGATCGCGAATCCGCGTCTGGCCATGGTCCGAGTATAGCGTTTTGTGCTAAATAGCAGACGCCATGGAGAAGCTGCTTCAGGACATCCGGTACGCGATCGTCACCATGCGACGCAACGTCGCGTTCACGGCAGCCGCGCTGTCGACGCTCGCGCTCGGCGTCGGCGCAACGACCGCCGTCTTCTCGGTCGTTTACGGCGTGTTGCTCCGACCGCTGCCATATCCGAATGCCGATCGGCTTGTTCAGATTTCCGAGGAGCATCCGGGCGCCGTCTCGCCGTTGCAGCGGCCGATGCTCAGCAACCTGACCTATTACGCGTGGGGCGTCGCGCCGCGCACGCTCGACGCGCTGGCGGCGTCGAGCGGCGGAGGAGAAGACGAAACAGTCGCGCTCCCCGATGGGACGGCGTCGATCCACGTTGGCAGCATTACGCCATCGCTCTTCTCGCTGCTCGGAGCCGCGCCGGCGATGGGCCGCTTCTTCACGCCCGAGGAAGCGAAAACCGGGGCCGATCACGTCGTGGTCTTGAGCGATCGCGCGTGGCGCGAGCGCTTTCACGCCGACCCAGGCGTCGTTGGGCGCGGCTTGCTCGTAGGCGACTCGGCCTGCACGATCGTCGGCATCGCGAAGCCCGGTTTCTATTTTCCAGATCGCGAGACGCTGATGTGGAAACCGCTGACCGTGCGCCCCGCCTCGCCGAATGCAGTCGCCGGCCAACGCGGCGCCATCAGCGTGCTGACCGCGTACGCGCGGCTGAAGCCGGGCGTCACAACTCAACAGGCAGAGGCGGAAGGCACTGCCGCCGCGCGAACGACGGTTCGTCCGATGGCCGACAGCCTGCTCTTCGGCGTCGGCGGACCGCTCGTCGTCCACGTCCGCAGCGTGGTCGAGGAGATGACGACGCAGATTCGGCCGGCGCTGCTCGTGCTGGCGGCCGCGGTCGTCTGTGTGCTGCTCATTGCGTGCGCGAATGTCGCGAATCTGTTTCTCTCGCGCGGCGTCGCGCGCCAGCGGGAAATTACGGTGCGAGCGGCGATCGGCGCGAGCCGCGCACGGCTGGCGCGCCAGCTGCTCACCGAAAGTGTCGTGCTGTCGGTCATCGGCGGCGGCATTGGGGTCTTCGCCGCATGGGGCGTAGTACGCGCGATGCCGGCGCTGGCGCCGCCCAACTTCCCGCGATTGGACCAGGTACGAATCGATGCGCGAACGCTCGTCTTCGCCGCCGCCGCCATCGTGTGCACGGCGCTCTTTTCGGGGTTGGCGCCCGCGTTGGGCGGATCGCGCGTCAACCTCGCCGGATCGCTGCACGGCGGAGACGGCGCCTCGGCGGGCGGTTTTCGAGGTTTCGGCGCGCAACGGTTGCGCGACCTCCTGCTCGGCGGAGAGGCGGCGTTTGCGGTGATGCTGCTGGTCGGCGCGCTGCTGCTGGCGCGCAGCTTCGTCCGGCTCACGCACGTCGATGCGGGGTACACGCCGTCCGGCGTGCTGAGCGTCAGCATCTTCGTACCGGGCGACCGCGCGCGCACGCTCGACGGATCGATGACTGCGCTTGCACTTGAAAGCGTCGAACGCGTGCGGGCGATTCCGGGCGTCGTCGCCGCAGGCGCGGCCAACATGATGCCGCTCGATCGCTCGCTCGACATCGTGGGCTTTCCGGCGCCGTGGACACCACCCGGATCCGCCCGGCCGCCGACCGCGCGCGCACTGTCGTACTGGGTCACGCCCGGCTATGCCGAGGCGCTCGCTCTTCGATTTCGCGCCGGGCGCGCATTCACACAGGCGGATTTCACCAGCGCCACGCGCTACTGGATCGTCAACGAGACGTTCGCGCGTCAGTACCTCCCGCCGAATCCAGTCGGATATCAGTTCCCGTGGAACCGCGGCGACACGAAGTACACGGCCGAGATCCTCGGCGTCGTCGCCGACGTGCTGAAGTCTGGAAACGACGCCAAGCCGCAGCCTGAGATGTACAGCGTCGCGCGCGACGGCACGCTGTATTCGGGCCACTTCGAGATCGCGCTACGCACGGCCGGGAACCCGGCGTCGCTGGCGCCGGCGGTGCGCAATGCGGTGCTCACCCTCGCGCCGACCGCGTCGATCGAGACGACGACGCTGTCGCACCGGCTCGAGCAATCGGTCGATCAGCCGCGATTCGCGATGACCGTTCTGATCAGCTTCGCCGTGCTCGCTCTCGCGCTCGCCGCGATCGGCTTGTACGGCGTGCTCTCGTATGCGGTCTCGCAGCGTCGCCGCGAGCTTGGCGTGCGGTCGGCGCTCGGCGCAAGCCGAAGCTCCATCGTCGTGCTGGTGGTTCGTGAGGGAGTGCTTCTGGCCGGCAGCGGCGGCTTGATCGGGCTGGCGGGCGCGGCCCTACTGACGCGCTTGATGCAGGGCGCCCTGTTCGGCGTCGGCCCGCTCGATGCCGCGTCGTTCGCATCAGCGCCCGCGATTCTGCTGCCGATTGCGTTGCTCGCGTGCCTCGTTCCTGCACTCCGCGCGGCCGGAACGGACCCGGCCGAAGCCTTGCGCCACGAATAACAACGCAGCGCACGAATAACAACGTACGCACGAATGACAACGTAGCGCGAGGCTTTAGCCGAGCGAAAGGTACCGAACGTAGCGCGAGGCTTCAGCCGAGCGTCCGCGACCGTCGTCGATACCCTTCGAGCGCCGCCCGCAGAATTCGCAGCGCGTCTTCCGGGCCGAGCGGCTCGCCTACCTCGACGTTCTTGCCTTCGAGCACCTTGTAGTCCTGGAAGAACCGTTTCATCTCGCGGACGACGTGCTTCGGAAGTTCCCGGAAGTGCCGGTAATCAGAAAAGGCTGGGTCGCCGGTGCAGACGGCGAGGAGCTTGTCGTCGACACCCTTTTCGTCGCGCATCTCGATCACCCCGATCGCCCGCACTTCTACGATGGTGAGCGGCGCCACCGGTTCCTGTCCGAACACCAGCACATCCAGCGGATCGCCATCGTCGCAATAGGTGCGCGGGATGAACCCGTAGTTCGCGGGATAGACGACTGCGCTGTACAGGACGCGATCGAGCTTCAGCATGCCCGATGGCTTATCCAGCTCGTACTTGTTCTTGCTGCCCATCGGCACCTCGATGACCGCCGGGAACCGTTCGGCAATCGCGGTGTCGTCGACTTCGAGATCGTGCCAGGGGTGCATCGTTGAACTTAGAACTTAGAACTAACGAAAGCGTCTGAGCGCGGGCACGAGCATTGCTGGAAGGTGAGCCGATGCACATGCTGCGTGCCACGTTTTGCTTTCTAACCCTATCATCGATCGCCGGCTCGGCTCTGGCGCAGACGCCGCCGAAAGAACCACCTCCTCTTTGGGACACGGCCGTTGGCGCGTCGTTCGTGGGTACCAGCGGCAATTCGGAGACAACCACCCTCGGCGCTGATTTCCAAATGCACCGTCGATGGCCCGTGTGGCAGATCGAGGCGACGGCCAGCGCCGTGAACACGACGGATCGTGGAACAACGACCGCCGAGCGATACCTGGGGTCGTTCAGAGCGAAGCGTGCGCTCACGTCAGTGATCAGCTTCACCGCGGGCGAGCGGGCCGAGCGCGATCGGCTCGCCGGGATCGATTTCCGGTCGATCCTCGATGCGGGCCTGAGCTACGCGCTCGTCCGCGACCCAAGCTGGACGCTCGATGGCCTCACCTCGCTCGCGTGGAATCACGAAAACGCGGTTCTCGGTCGTGATCTCGACGACCCAGCCGCTGTTCTGCAGTTGCTGAGCAGGACGCCGTTCAGCGCCACGGCCGACTCGACGCAGCGATTCACCTACTATCCCGATTTGCGAACGAGCTCGTTGTACCGGTCGGAGGCGGAGCTCACTCTGCAGGCCGCCATGAACAGCCGCCTCGCCCTCAAGGTCGGCTACTTGTGGCGCTATTCGAACACGCCGGTGCCCGGGTTCGTGAAGAACGACAGCACGGCAACCGCGTCAATCGTGGTCCGTTGGAAATCGGCGCTCTCCGCGCCAAACCCTTAAGCCTGCTATCCTTTCTTCATGCTGGTGAAACACTACTGCGACGTGGCGCCGACGACGTACGACGGCGGGCGAAGCGGCGTCACGATGCGCGAAATGATCACAGCGGCGGATGGCGCGCCGACGTTCGCGATGCGGATTTTCGACCTCGCGGCCGGCGCGACCACGCCGTATCACCATCACGCCTGGGAACACGAAGTGTTCATCGTGAATGGAAGCGGGTGCGTGAGGTCGGAGCATGGCGACCGGCCGTTCGCGGCGGGCGATACGGTGTTCATCGGCAGCAACGAGCCGCACTGCTTCGTGGCAGCGACGCCCGTGCAATTCGTCTGCGTGATCCCGACGCCGAACGTGTGCGAGGCGGGCTGAACCGGATTCGCACCAGTTCCGAACCGGAGCTCCGTCTCGGTTGTCCACGCCATTCGGTTTCCATATACTGGGTGGATTGTCAGCCCACTTGCGGAAGTGGCGGAACGGCAGACGCGCTAGCCTCAGGAGCTAGTCCGAGCAATCGGGTCGGGGTTCAAATCCCCGCTTCCGCACCATCTAGAAAACGCCGTAATCCGTCCAACGACTCCTTAACTGCCGCCTCGGTAGTGATCGCGTGAGTCACAGCTCCGTCATTGGTAGTGGCGCGCGGCGCTCACCGCTTCGAGCCACCGCTCGGCGTCACGCGATAGGCGGAACACGCGAATAAGGCGCACGCCCGCTTCAGCGCACCTCGTTTCGTAGAAGAGCATCCGTTGGAACAGGCGATCGTCGTCGGCGATGATCGCCGCATGACCACGGAGACCGCTGCGCTGCGCCGCCTCTCGCACCACCGCGACGGCCTGCGCTATGTCAGCCTCGGTGATCTCGGTGGTCGCCCCGCGCGCATCGAACACGAGCGGCATCATCCGACGATCATTTCCGGCTCGCGCGGTTTGCAGGAACTGGAGAATCTCGTCGAGCGTCAAGGACCCGGTAGCCCTCGCGATTAGCCAGCCGTGTGGACGCTCTTCAACCGTTGTGATCGGCACGCTGCCCAATATCGGAGACCTTCGTCCGGTCGTCAACCTGAGCGAGTCGCCTCGAGGATGCGGTCTTGGAGCGACGTCCTCATGGTCCGCCTGCGCGCGCGGTTGCCTTTGTGGCTTCTTTACGCATCCGAGCCGCTCAATATGTTCCATACCTAAATCGTTCATCGACTGGCACTTAGCTCAACCGATGGCCACACTGTTGCTTGTGACAATGCCGTCGTGCGAGGCCTTGAAACGCCCTCGGTCAGCTACCCGACGCGCAGAGGCTCGGAGATTTCCTTGGCTTATCGCGTCGCGGGTGCCGTGGCCCTGTTCTGCGCGAGCTGCCAATCCGTCTGGCGCCTCGAAACATCGCCCTCAAGAAATGCCTACGACGCCACACAGTCGCCGCATAAAATCCCAACACGATCCTTTCGAAAATTGAATAAGTGATGCGGCCTGCCATGGTTCACCCCTGCCCGCACTTGCAACACGCGCCCTGTCCCGACTGTCGTTCCCTCACCACCATCGAGGTGGAGGCGTCGGCGACAACGCAGAGGCTCCAGTGCTCCGACTGCGGGCTTACGTGGGAGCGCCCGGTTAAGCTGCGCGTTGATTCATTTGGAAGCTGACAACATAAGGTGGGTGCAGCAGCGGAACCTCGACGCGGAGTCGATGGTACGACGGCGGAGGACAGCCATGCGCGTGCTGGTTGGCGCCGCGGTGGGATCGGCGAGCCTCATGGTGTACGCAGCAGAGCGCGTGCATGCGCCCCGCATCCTGCTCGTCGGTTTCACACTATGGGTGCTGTCACCCTTCGCGCTCTTGGCGCTTGCCGATCTGCTGTCCAAGCGGTGGCATTGGTCAATCCAGACGCGGCGCGCGCTTTACGGAGTGATGCTCGTCATCGCAGTGGCATCGGTGACCGTTTACGGAGTCTTCGCGTTGGGCGGTGACCGGCCAAAGACGGCACCATTCGTCCTTCTTGCTCCTGCGTCCTGGCTTTTAGCAGTGCTCGTCGTCGCCGCAACGGCGTTCAACGCGCGCACGAACAGCAATCAACGGCCGGAGTGAGGCACAGTCGATTCCGCGCGCCGAAAGTCTGCGCGGTCATCTAATGAATGGAGGTCGACAACGTCACCCCGCCACCAGTCCCCGACCACGGCAACAGGACTTGGACGCTCACTTCCTGGCCGGCCGCGACGGGCACAGACATCTGCAGTGGGTAGTACCTCTGGTTGGTTGTCACTGCGGCCAACGTGGAGTGATCGTCTCCGGCGACAGAGACGTTGAGAGTGCCAGTGCCGCCGATCGCGACTCCGACCGTGCGACAAAGCCATTCGTCGTCGAAACCGCAGACCGATCCATCGCTTGTGATTCCTACATGCACGGAATCCCCGGCTGTCACGCGCAGCGTGCGAAAGAGCCTGAAGTTGAGCACGCCCGGGCCAGCCGTAAAGTAATCGTCTCGGTAGGTGCTTTCATAGCCGTCCATCTCGGCGCGGGCACCGAAATTCTGGCCTCCCGCAATTCCAATTTGATAGTGGCCGATCGAGTCGGTCACGGTTTTCGGCTGGCCCGCCGGCGTCAAAAATGTCAGTAGTCCGCCGATGACGGGCGCACCTGCCTCGTTCACCACCGTTCCTTGCACGATGATCGATTGCGTGGGCGCCGGGCTGGATGTGACCGCCGTCGGAACGACCGGCGTCGGTGACGACGACGTGCCGCATCCCAGACCTGCGGTCAGGAGCAGCAGACCGACTGAAACCGACGGTAACGTGCGATTGCAAGACATCGGCTCTCGCGGAGTCTACTCCTTTGGTGAAGCGAGCGGAGGAATCGTTACGAGCAGTTCGACGCTCGTCCGACGGACGCGCCTATGACTTCGGATGGCCCATCTCCGGCACCGCACGGCCGAGAAACCCCTCGAGCGGCTGCTGATCAGCCGCCCATCCGCATGTCGTCCATCAGGTTGATCGTCCGCGTCTGCGACAGCGCCGTCGCCACCGGCATGTGCCGCTCACGAATCAGATAGGCGGCCCAGAGATGGCTCGCGCGCCACGCGATCGTGCAGTGCAGGAGCACCTTGCCGTCCGCCGACGCCATCGCCGCCGCGAAGGCGTCGAGCTGCTTCGGTCCGTACGGATTCTCCGCTGTGCCGCGCATCGGGATGTGGACGTACTTCATCCCGAGCTCCTTCACGAGCGCCGCCTCGTCGAACCCGACGTGCGCCATCTCCTCCGGCATTCGCAGATTCACGACCGTCGTCACGCCTTTCGCCCGCAGGTCGCGCAGCGCCTTTTCCGTCGGCTGGCCGCCGATGAACATGTCGTCGCCCACGCTCACGAACTTCGCCTGGAACATTCCGGTCGTATCGAGATTCACCGGGTTCGGCACTGGGCCGGTCTTACCTTTGCCGACGATGCTCTGAGCGGCAGCGGGCAGGCAGATCGCAACACTCAATGCCGAGCCCGCCAAAAAGCGAATGAGGGATGAACGTGTCATAAGTGCCCCAAGACTAACAGAGGAGCCTCGCCGCTGCCGGCCGCTCGCGCGAAGCAGCAAGGGGCGGCGGACTGAAATTCGACGAGGTGGATCGGGCACCGACCGATCGCGCCATCCGCGAACACTCCGAGACGGGTCCCCCGGGGATCATGGCGCGATAAACGCGAGGGACGGCGCGCGTCCGACCCGCATGGCGCGCAACTCGCGCTGGGCCATCGGATCGAATCGGCGTGTCGGTGATATCGCGGCCTTGATGGACGACGCTCTTCAACGACGACCTGGAAGATCGAGCTGAAATCCGGCGAAGCACTCGACGACGTGGAGGTCGTCCTCACGAACCACCTCACGGAGCTGAGCACGCAGCTCACGGACGATAAAGGCGCCCCCATCACGGATGGCACGGTGATCGTCTTCGCCGCTGACCGTGCGCGCTGGTACGACAGCTCCCGTTTTGTTCGAGCGGCGCGTCCCGATCAGAACGGCAACGTGCGCGTCAAAGGCTTGCCGGCTGGAGACTACCTCGCTCTCGCGCTCGACTTTGTCGAGGACGGTTCGTGGTTCGACCCTGCACCCGGATCGCCGGCGACGCTGTCACGTCGGCGAAGTGTCGGACAATCGAGCGTCCTCGAATGCGGAAAGGCCGACGCTCGTGAGCCGCCCGAGTGCGTCGGCAAGCACCTCGAGATCAAATGGCTTCACGATAATCGCAGCGCAGCCGGCGTCACGAGCCGCATCCCGTTCGCGTGCGAACGCATGGGCGGTCATCGCGACGATGATCGCGTTCTTCGTCAGCGGATCGGCTTTCAATCGGCGGGTCGCTTCCCATCCGTCGAGCTCCGGCATCGAGAGGTCCATCAAGATGACATCGGGATGGACAGCCCCCGCGATCTGAATGGCCTCCGCGCCGCCTGCCGCCTCCGTAACAGGAAAGCCGCAAAAGCGCAGGTACTCGACCAGCATCTCGCGGTCATCAACCGCGTCGTCGACAATCAGCACGGACGGCTTTTGCGTCATCCGCTAATTGTAGCGTTCGCCTTCAGGCGGACGTAAAATACTGCGCGATGCGACGCGCCACGACGTTCGGGTTCCTCCAAGTCCTCCTGGTTTTCTCCATTGGCTGCCACAATTCGGCATCCCCTTCGGCCGCGATGCACGGTGAGGTCACCGATCCGATCGGCGACGTCGTCGCGGTTCCGGGCGTTGCCTCGCCTCCCGATCTGATCCGCGGCACCGTGGACGTCGGCGGCGACAACGCGACGTTCGCGATCCAGTTCGCGCCGGGGACGTTCGATCCGCAGACGACGCGCGTCACCATCCAGCTGGATACCGATAGCGACATGTCGACCGGGATACGGACGGTTCAGGGTCTCGGGATCGATTACATTGTCGATCTGTGGGCGCAGATCGATCAGGCGAAGATCGAGCAGGCCGTGCCGTCAGGCGGCTGTACCGAGAGCAGCCCCTGTTACGCAATGGTCGGCACGGCGGCGAGGACGATCGTTGCCGACGGCATGCGGGTGACCGTCCCACTCGCGATGTTCGGCAGAACCGACGGCCACGTCGCGTTTCGAGTGATCGCGTACGTGTCGCCCCAGCCATCCGGACCGCCGACGATCGTGTCCGACCTCATGCCGGATGCGACGCTGTCGCCTGGCGCGGTCCACTAGATTCCCGGGTCCGCCTTACGCTCCCGGACGGTGCCAATCAATCGGCCCCGTTTCGAATCGTCGCTTCAGCGCGGCGAACAGCTGCGCGTTGCCGCCGGCGAGATATTCGTATGCATCGTCCCACTCTTTGCCGCTCTTCCAGCCGGTCTGCACGAGCGTCACTTTCGTTGATGTCGGCGTCACCGCCTCGAAGCCGAAGGTCGCGTTCGTCCGTTCGGCGCGCACTGTAGGAAACTGTTCCGGGGCGAGCGCTCGAACGACGAGCTCGCGTTTCGGCTCGAACGAAATGATCGTGCCTCCGCCGGTCGCCCCGCCCGGATAAAGGACCAGCCAGTCGCCGCCGGGGCGCATGTCGATGCGAACGTCGGACCACAGCCACGTGACGGCGCCGTCGCGGGTCGAGAACGCATTCCACACGTCGTCGAGCGACGCTGGCACAGTCACTTCGAATCGCAGCAGCTTCTCTGGCGCCGCCACCTTTTCCACCTTGACCGCCGGCGCGGGCTGCGCGGAGACGTGGATCGCAGCGGCTAGAATCATCATCAGAACGGATCGTTTCATCGGGTCCTCGTGTGTGATGCCGCGCGGCGTGGTCGCCGTGCGGGGGTGATTGATCGAAAATACTCGCGGAGCTGCTGGATGCAGGCGTCGAACGGTTCGATGTCGCGATGCGCGCGCGCCTGCATCACGGCGCCTTCCATGACCGCGAGGGTCATCGCGGCGCTTTGTTTCGGTCTTGGCACGCCCGCGGCGCGCAGGCACGCTTCGACCGCAGCTTTCCACGCCGAGAAGTTGCGCGCGATATGTGCGTGCGCCGGCGTGTTTTCCGGGTCGATTTCAAGCGCCAGACGGCCAATGGGGCAGCCGTACTGGCAGTTGGTGTCCACGAGACGCTGACGGTAGCCGGCGAGCAGCGCGAACACGCGATCGAGCGGATCCACGGTGGACGCCCACACCGGGCCAATCACATGCGGTTCCAGCAGCTCGACATAGCTGGCCAGCACAGTCGAGAGCAGGGCATCTTTGCTTTCGAAGAAGTGGTAGAAGCTGCCGCTGTTCGCGCGGCCGCGGGCCAGGATCTCGGCGAGGCCGGTCGCCGCGTATCCTTTTTCCCAGAAAAGCGCGCGCGCCGCTTCGACGATGCGGGAGCGCGTGTCGGGCAGAGACGTCGGATTTGGCTTTGGCATATCGCTTAGTTGAACGATCAAGTAACATGTCCCTATTGTTAAAGTCAAGGGGATGCCGCCGGGTACTGTCACGTTTGAGGCTCAGCTGATTGTCGCCGCACGGCGACGTGGACCCAGCCGCTTGCATTTTTGCCAGAGTTTTCGCAGGATCTTCGCGGCAGCTTTCTTGCGCTGTTACAGACTAGAGGCTTGGATATGACTCACATCACGCCGCACGGCTGGATAGCCGACGAGCGTTTCTGGTTGCATGAGGTCGTCGAAGACCTGGGACACGGCTGGGGAGGTCTGCTCGAGGCGGTCAGCCTCGTCACGCTGATCGCGATCAGCGCGATGGGTTGGCTGGGAGTGCTCGCTGTCCTGATCAAGGCGATCGCCTAAAACCGTTCCCGACCCACACGCTTCGGCACGCTTTGGCACCACGGAGCGCCCGACGGTTCGCGCCGATAAGATCAGCGTGGAAAAGGCGCGCGCCTACGTCCTCGGCGGAATCGTCTGCGGCCTAGCCGTCGCGATCTTCTCCGTCCTCGATCTCATCCTGCATCCCGTCGGTGCTCGATGGCTCATCCTGGTCGCGCTGACCATCGGCAGCAGCTGGGCCACGCTGCGCGTCCCGTCGATGCCGATCAGCTTTTCGATCTCGGATACGTTCAGCATCGCCGCCGCGCTGATGTTCGGCCCCTCAGCAGGCGCGATCACGGCGGCGCTCGACGGCCTCGTGCTGTCGTCGCGCATGGCGAACGACGATCGCACCATCGGTCGCGTGCTCTTCAACATGGCGACGCTGACCGTTCCGATGTGGGTGGCGGCCACGGTCTTCTTTGCGATCGGCGGAAACCAGCCGGTCGGCACGCCGCTCTCGCCAATCCGATTGCTCGCCCTGATCCTCTTCGGCGCACTCTACTTCGGCTTGAACAGCGGCATCGTCGCGATCGCCGTCTCGTTCGAGCGGCGCGTCCCGGTGCTGTCGATCTGGCGCCAGCATTTATCCGGCGTGTGGGTGACGTACTTCGGCGGAATCTTCGGCGCCCGCTTGCTGATCGTGCTCGCGCAATTCAGCACGCTCGACGCGCTCATTCTGGTGATTCCTCTGCCCGTCATCTTATATGTGACGTTTCGCCACGCGGTCGGCCGTGCGGAGGATCAGATCGATCACCTGGGTAAGGTGAATCGTGTGTACGTCGCGGCGATCGAAGCGTTCGCGCATGCGGTCGACGCGAAGGACCAGGTCACGCACGACCATACGCGGCGCGTCCAGGACCAGACCGTGCACCTCGCACGCGCGCTCGCGGTGGACGATGAAGGGGAGATACAGGCGATCAAGGCCGCCGCGCTGCTCCACGACGTCGGCAAGCTGGCCGTGCCGGAGCACATCCTCAACAAACCGGGCCGCCTCACGCCGGCCGAATACGAGATCATGAAGCGGCACGCGCCGGTCGGCGCCGACATTCTTTCGGTGATCGGGTTCCCGTACGCCGTCGCGCCGATCGTGCGCCATCATCACGAGAACTGGGATGGCACCGGCTACCCCGACGGCATCTCAGGCGACGCGATACCCACCGGCTCTCGGATTCTGGCGGTCGTCGACTGCTTCGACGCCCTCACGTCCGATCGTCCGTACCGACCGCGCATGGAGGACAGCGAAGCGCTGAAAATCCTCAGCGACCGCAGCGGGACGATGTACGACCCGCGCGTCGTGGATGCCTTTTTTCGACTGCACGGGCACAATCGTGACGCGGCGTCCGCGGCTGCGGCGCCGGCTGCTGTTCCATCGCCCCCGCCCGCATCTGCCACGGACGCGAGGCAACCCGACCTCGAGCTGCAAACGGTTCACGAGCTCCGGCGGGCGCTCGGGAACGTTCGGTCAGTGACGCAACTCGGCGACATCGTATGGGCGCACGTCGGCGCGCAGGTGCCCGCCTCCACGTTCGTCCTCTACGCATACGACGCCGCGAACGACGCGATCGCGGCGGCCTACAAGGCCGGTGCGGAACGCGATCTCGTGAACGATGCCCCCGTCCTGCTCGGCGAGCGTCTGAGCGGGTGGGTGGCGGCGACGAGTCAGTCGGTGATGAATTCTGACGCGCGGCTCGATCTCGACGAACCGGTGCGCGAGCACTCGCGGCTTCGAAGCGCGCTCGCCGTGCCGATCGTGCTGAATGGCCGCGTCGCTGCCGTCCTCACGCTCTATGCCGAAGCCGCAAACGCCTTCACCGAGGCCGACCAGCGGCTTCTCGAGGCGGCCGGTCGGCTGCTGGCGGACGACGCGCAACTCGCCCGGCACCTGAACGTCCCGGCACTGAGCGTCTCGTAACAGCACAATCGTGTCGCGGAATTAGCCGCATCCCGCTAATGTCCACAGTCGCCTAGAGTTCCGTATAGTCACGTCGCGTTGCTGTGCCGTCCTGGCACAGCGCGTTTCCGAGCGCCGCCGGTCCCCAGCGAAGTCGTGAGTCCTCGTAAATATAAGCGTAAATGTAAGTTGTCTGAGGCTCGCCCGCGAATGCGAGGAGCTGGCTGCCGAGTTGCTCAGATGGGAGGCGGCTGTTCTCGCCGATCGTGTCTCTTTGTTGATCACGACGAGCGAGACGTTCGCACCTGGTGATTCGGATGAAACGAGCGATTCGACAACTCCCCTTCGGACTCGCCATTCTTTTTGCGATTCTGGCGGTCGCCGACGCGCCGATCCGCGCCGCCGGCGGACGTTTATCGAACCAGCATCACTCCGAGCGGCTCGACGTGAAGCTGCGCGCGGTCGTCGACGAGTCGTCGCCGCTGCCTCAGCGCGTCATCATCCGCGTCCGTCCGGGCACGCGGCCCGCGCTGCGGGATAGCGTTACAGTTCGCGGCGGACAGATCATTCAGGAGCACGAGTCGATCGACGCGCTCACCGCGCTGGTGAACGGTGACGATCTCGCCCGGCTCGTCGACAGCGACTCGGTGCTGTCGATTTCAGCCGACGCGATCGTCCACCCGCACAGCCTGCTCGGCGGCCTGCTCGGCGGTCTGCTGCGGACCGTAGGCGCCGTCGTGAACGTCGTCGGCGACGTCCTCCTGCCGAACGGTGCGGACACGTCGGGCGTCGAAGTGCCGCCCGCGATTCTGCGTCAGACCCTGGGCGTCGACAACTCCACCTGGACGGGCCGCGGCGTCGGCGTCGCGCTCATCGACTCGGGCCTGGAGATGTCGGCCGAATTTCAGAACCGCGTCACGCGATTCGTCGATTTCACCAAAGGCGGGATCGTCACCGCAGCGTACGACGACTACGGGCACGGCACACACGTCGCGGGCACGATCGGCGGCTCCGGAGCGCTGTCCTCCAACAGCAGCTACCGCGGCCTCGCGCCGAGCGTGAAGTTCACTGTTCTCAAGGTCCTCGACAAGAACGGCGCCGGCTACACGAGCGATGTGATCGCCGCGATCGATTACGCCGTCGCCAACCGCGCCGCGCTCGGCATCGACATCATCAACCTGTCGCTCGGCCACCCGATCTACGAGCCGGCATCGAGCGACCCGCTCGTGCAGGCCGTCGAACGCGCCAGCCGCGCCGGCATCATCGTCGTCGCGGCCGCCGGCAACTACGGCAAGAACCCGACGACGGGCCTTCCGGGGTACGGCGGCATCACGTCGCCGGGCAACGCGCCGTCTGCGATCACAGTCGGCGCCGTCCGTACTGAAGACACGGTGTCGCGCGACGACGACCGCATCCCGGATTACAGTTCGGCCGGTCCCACGTGGTACGACGGGTTCGTCAAGCCCGACATCATCGCGCCAGGTCACAACATCGTCGCCGTCGCGGCGAAAAACGGAACGCTCTACCAGACGTATCCGCAACTGAAGTCGGCCGACGGCGACTACATGCGGCTGAGCGGCACGAGCATGGCGACGGCGGTGACGAGCGGTTCGATCGCGCTCATGCTCGAGGCGAATCGGTCCGCGAACCACTACCCGACGCATCCGTCGCTGACGCCGAATGCGGTCAAGGCGATTCTCCAGTACACAGCGGTTGGGATCCACGACGATGCGGGACTCCAGTACGACCCGCTCCGAGCCGGCGCGGGTTCGCTGAACGCCAAGGGCGGCATCGATCTCGGCCGCACCGTCAACACCGCGGCGCCAAGCGGATCGTACTGGCTCACCTCGAGCCCGTACACGTACACGATGATCGCCGGCCAGGCGCTCACCTGGAATCAGGGGATCATCTGGGGCAACGGCATCATCTGGGGCAGCACGACGTCGGTCAATCAGACCGCGTGGGCGTCGGGGATCATCTGGGGCAGTTCCACCGTCTGGAGCAGCGGGATTATCTGGGGCAGCAGCGATCTTGTCTGGAGCGACCCGCAATCATGGGCGGACGGGATCATCTGGGGCAGCAACACCGTCGGTCAATCGACCGGCAGCGGCATCATCTGGGGAAGCAGCGCGGGGATGACGTCGCAGAACACCGCGTGGCAGAGTCTGGCGACGTCGACGACCGCCAAGGGAACGGCGGTCGGACAGTAGATCCTTAGATTCTTAGATCCTTAGATTCTTACATCTAACAAGAGACACACCTGTGGTTGTTCTTCGCTCCGAGGCTCTCTAGCAGTTTGATGGTCTCGGGGAACGGCTGAATGCGCTGCACGGGACCGTTCGCCAGGTCGACGGTCGTTCGTCCATCTCGCGTGACGGCTTTCGGATCGGCGCCGTGCTTCACGAGGTACAGGATCATCTCGTTGTCGCCGCGCGAGGCGGCGTGGTGGAGCGCGGTGAAGCCTTCGTGATCGCGCGCGTTGACGTCGGCGTGCAGCTCTTCGACGAGATACTGCACCGCGGCGAGCATGCCGCCGGGCGCGTGGCGATGCGCGTTGCCGGCGAAGCCCTCACCGTAGCCGACGCCGGCGGCCGCCTGCAGTGGCGTTACTGACGGACCGCCGAGCGGGACCGGCGGCAGGCCCGACACATCGACCACCGCGCGCGTATCTGCGTCGCCCACCTGAGGACGCCCCGCCGGCTTCATCGTCGGAATGTTCGGATCGGCACCGTGCGCGATGAGCAGCTTCATCGCGTCGACGTCGGCGGCGTATGCCGCGCGCCAGAAGGGCGTCGCGCCGATTTCGTCCACGCCCGACTGATCGAAGTTGTAGCCCGAATACCAGACCTTGCGCCTGAGCCTCACGTTCGGGTTCGCGCCCTTCTCGAGGAGCGCCTTCATGAAGTCCAGATAGCTCAACTGCTGATCGAGGTACGCGCGCGGCTGCGGATAGAGCGCGCGCGGCGCCCATTGCACGTTGATCGCGGCATACAGCGGCGTGGCGCCGTTGTCGGCTGCGAGATTCGGAGTCGCGCCGCGATCGAGCAGCATCTTGCCGAGATCGAACTGGCCGTTCAGCGTCGCGATCAGAAGCGGGCTCGTGTTGTCGCCAGCTTTCACCGCGTTGACGTCCACGCCGGCGTCGAGCAGCGCCGTCACCGTGTCGGTGTATCCCTGACGCGCGGCGAACAGCAGCGGCGTCATGCCGCCCTGCGCGCCGACGAGCTCGTTTAGAAGAAACTGGCGCTCGACGCCGGCCGTTCGCGGTTTGGGCGGCGGCGCGTTCGCGGGACGTTCCGCGTTTCCGCCGGATCGGCCGTTCGGATTCCCAGGAAGATTTCTGCCATCGAAGCTGTTCGAGCCGTCCTTGCTGAGCGCGGCCAGGTCGGTGACCTTCGTGGCCATCATCGGATCGGCGCCGCGTGCGAGCAGCAGCTTCACCGCGGCGACCCGATTCGCGGCAGCGGCAAACATCAGCGCCGTGTGTCCGCGATCGAATTCGGCTGAATTCGGCTTCGCACCGGCGTCGAGGAGCGCTTTGAGGCTGTCCGTGTCGCCGGACGCCGCCGCGAGCATCAGCGGCGTCGTGCCCGTGGTGGTCGTCGCGTTCACGTCGGCCGCGCCGCCTGACGAGCGCGGCAACGACGGCAGCGCTCCCGGCTTCGGCCGCCATGTGCAGCGGCGTATACGCCGCAAGCCGCGTCGTGGCGCGAACGTTCGCGCCGCCATGAATCAGCATCTTCGCGAGCTCTGCGTCGCCTTTACGCGCGGCCCAGTGCAGCGCCGTGAGCCCGTCGCCCTGCGCCCCGTTCACGTCGCCGCCCTGCTTCAGCAGCGCGCGGACCGCTTCTCTGTCGCCCGCCATGGCCGCATCGGCCACCGCCGCCGCGCCTTCGTACCGCGACGCGTCGCCGGAGCGCGAGCGCCGTCACGCGGTGGCGCGAGGCTTCGCCGTAGCGCGAGGCTTCAGCCGAGCGCATCCCGCCAACGCTGACGACCGCGAGGAGAGCAATGAGCCACGTTCTGGCCTTCATCTGAGTCTACTCCCGCACGGCGGTCGCGCGCCGCCGGCGCCGTCGTCAGATCGATTTCGCCCGGTGCTGTCGCCGAACTGCTGAACATCGTCCACGACCGAGTTTGTGCAGCACGGACAAGAACACATTCGCCATCGGCGTGCCGTCGGCGCCTTCAGGTGCAGACCGCCCTTCAACTGCCCGCCCGCCTTGCCGGCAAGAAACAGCGGGCACCGCTTGTGGTTGTGCACGTTCGGATTGCCCATCGGCGAGCCGTACATGACGAGCGTGTTGTCGAGCAGCGTGCCGTCGCCGTCGGGCGTGTTCTTCAGCTTCTCGAGGAAGTACGGCATCAGGCTGACGTGATACTTGTTGATCTTGGCGAACGTCTCGATCCGGTCTTCCTTTTCCTGGTGATGCGACGAATTGTGGAAGCCGGTCGTGACGCCGCTCGCCGGATACACGCGTCCCGACGCATCGCGCGCCATCTTGAACGCGAACACGCGCGTGATGTCGGACGCGAACGCGAGCGCCTGCAGGTCGAACATCAGCTTCACGTGCTCGTCGAACGAATCGGGCACGCCGACCGGGCGCCTCGGGCAGCTCCCGCCGCTCGCCGCTGGCGTTGTACGCCTCGACTTTCTGAATGCGCCGCTCGATCTCGCGCACATCGTCGAGGTAGCCGGACGAGCCGGGCGCGATCGCCCGGCGCCGAGGTCGCGCTTCAGGCTGTTGACCGCGGCGGTGATCGTGTCGAGGATGCTCTGATCCTCGCGGCGCCGAGCCGCGCGCTCGGCGGGCGTCGCGCCGGCGCCGAACAGCTGATCGAAAACGACGCGCGGATCGCGAATCATCGGCAGCGGCTCGGTCGCCGAGGCCCAGCTGATCGTGTCGGTGTAGGTGCACGAGTAGCCGTACTCGCAGCCGCCGGCCTGATCGACGTTCTCGATGCAGAGCTGCATCGAGGGAATCGGCGTGTCCTGGCCGAACTTCTGCGCGTAGTACTGATCGATCGACATGCCCGGCGCGGACGTCGGACCCCTGCGTCTGCTTCGGATGCGACTGCGTGAGAAACACGGCGGACGACCGGAAATGATCGCCGCCGATTTCCGGCGCCGAGAACGCCTCGGCGTTGCGGACGTCGGTGTTGCTCACGATCGTGATGTAGTCGCGGAACGGCTCGAGCGGCGCCAGGCTGGTCGGCGACAAGATCGAACTGGCGGCCGACGGCGGCTGGAGACCAGAGGTTCTTCGACAATCCGTACGCCGTGCTGCCGGCCGACCCATGCACCATCTCGATGCAGGCGAGCCGCAGCTTCGCAGGCGTCTTCGCGAACAGGCGGCCCGCCGGCACCATCGCGTCGAGAAACGGCAGCGCCACCGTCACGCCCATCCCTTTGAGAACCGCTCGCCGCGAGAGGCGCTTGCTTGTCAGAACCATGCTGTCTCCAGAACCACGAAGTCAGAAGGTACGAAACTCATAAACCACAAAGAGCACAGAGCACACAAAGCACTAAGGATACTCGTGATATTTTGGTCTTCTTTGTGATCTTTGTGACCTTTGCGGTTCAGATTCATTCGTTTGCGGTTCATCGCGTGGCCTCTGTGGTCGTGGGCTCCGCCTTTGCGGTTCTGAAGGCGGGACTGTTGACGACGCCGAGGATGAACGACGACATCCGGTTGCCGTTCCGCTCGGCGTCGCGGACGATCGCGCGGACGGTCGGCATGTCGTAGTACTCGATGCGCCGCCCGATCGCGTACGTCATCAGGCTTTCGGTGAACGTCCGGACGAACATGTCCGAATGTTTCAGGACGGCGTCTGCGAAGGCCGGCGGGGCCGTCGATCTTCGTGCCGTCGTACATCACGCCCGCGGCATCGACCGGCACGCCGTTGTCCTTGATGCGCCATTTGCCCGTGACGTCGTAGTTCTCGAGCGCAAGGCCGAGCGGATCGATCATCCGGTGACACGACATGCACGCCGGGTTCGCGCGATGTTCTTCCATCCGCTCGCGCACCGACAGAACGCGCGAACCGACGGCGCCTTTGGTTTCCTCGAGCAGCGGCACGTTCGGCGGCGGTGGCGGCGGCGGCGTGCCGAAGATCACCTGCATGATCCACTTGCCGCGCTGCACCGGCGAGGTCCGGTCGGCGACCGACGTCAGCTGCAGGATGCTGCCGTGATTGAGGATGCCGCGCCGATTCTCGGGCATCGCGACGCGGCGGAACTGGTCGCCCGTGACGTTCGGAATCCCGTAATGCCGCGCGATCCGCTCGTTGATGTACGAGTAATCGGCGGTCAGCAGATCGAGCACGCTCCGATCGTCGCGGACGATGCTGTCGAAGAAGAGCTCGGTTTCACGCTGAAACGCATCCGACAGCGAGACGTCCCAGTACGGATACAGCAGCGCGTCGGGTCTGATCTTGTCGACGTCCTGCAGCCGCAGCCACTGCGCGGCGAACCGCGTGCCGAGCGCGTCGGCGCGGCTGTCGGCCAGCATGCGGCGAACTTGTTTCTCCAACACACCAGGCGTGCTCGAGCGATCCGGTCGTGGCAGCCTTGACGAGCTCGGCATCCGGCACGCTGTCCCACAGGAAGAACGACAAGCGCGACGCGAGGTCGAGATCGTTCAGCCGGTAGACCTGCCCGGCGCGCAGCGTCGCGGGCGCGTGCTCGACGCGGAACAGGAATTGCGGATTCGCCAGGATGCCTTGCACCGCGAGGCGGACGCCGCTCTCGAAATCGCCGTCCTTGCGCCCCTGCCGATAGAGCTTCGTGAGCAGCTCGACATCGGTGCCGCTCGACGGCGACGATACGCCTGGGTCGTCAGCCGTTTGATGATCTCGGTCGCGCACGGCGCTTCCGCCGCCGACGGAGTCGGATGGCACGTGAATATCTTCCGACGGCTCGGTGTGTCCGAGATTCCGGTGACGGCCAGCGGGCCGACGATCGTCATGTCCTGCAGGTGCGGAAGCGCGGTGATGCCGAAGCCGGTGCCGATGCGGCTGTCGGCGAGCGTGCGATCGATCGGCGCGAGAAGATCGTCGATCGGGCCCGCGAAGCGCTGAACGAAGGCAGCGGAGATGCGCTGCGGTCCCGCGTTGATGTGAAGCGGCGGCGTCTCGAGCGTGAGGCCGTTCTTGTCCGCTTCGCTCATCTTCGGCGTGACCTCGAGCGTCGCGACGCGATCGCCGTTCACCGATATCTCAATCGGCTCGTTCTTTCCGGAAATCGCGATCGCGGTGTTGCCGAACAGCTCGCCCGTGCTCGTGCGGTGCAGCTCGACTTTGATCACGTAGCTGCCATCCGCCGGAAAGGTGTGCACGACCGACACGCCGCCCCGCGTGCCGAACGGCGCGCCCTCGACGTGCTGGTACTGCGACGTGTTTTCCGCGACACGATACGTCGCGGCGCTCGCCGTCGCGGCTCGGTCGCCGACCGCGAGCCGGCTGATCTGACTCGCCGCGCGCAGGTAGCCTTCGAGAAGCGTCGCCGAGAACGACTGCACGTCGGCGACGTTGTCGAAGCCCTGACTCAGCGTGTCGGGCGGCAGGAACGCGGTGACGTCGACGTCGAGCGCGAGCAGATCGTGGACCGCGCGCGCATACTCCGCGCGGTTCAGCCGCTGGAACGGCCGCGATGCCCGGATTCGGCGCGGCGGCGGCCGCAAGATCGATGCGCGCCTCGAGCGACTCGGCAAACGATTTCAGCGTGGCGTCGTCGGGTCGATCGGGCGCCGAGGGCGGCGGCATCATGCCGGCCCGCAGCTTGCGGATCATCTTTTCGGCGACCGCCGCATTCTGCTCGATCTTCGCCGCGTCGAAATGCTCGAGCGACAGCCCGCCCGTCTTCGCGTCGTCGTCGTGGCAGACGGCGCAGTTGCGGGCCACGAGCGTGTTTTGATCGACGACCGGAAGGCTGGCGGTGTGCGGCGGTGCGGCGGAGAGCGACGAACGGAACCACAGAAGGCACAAAGATCACGAAGATGACCGAAGAGCGCCAATGGAGCTTCAACGTCTTCGCCTTTGTGCTCTTTGTGATCTTAGTGGTTCCAGCGTTTTTCTAATCGCGTCGATGCGGTTTCAGCACGACACGCATTTGTGATTGTTCTTCGCGCCGAGACTCTCGAGCAGCTTGATCGTCTCGGGAAACGGCTGGATGCGCTGCACCGGACCGTTCGCCATGTCGACCGTCGTCTTGCCTTCGCGATCGACCAGCTTCACGTCGGCGCCATGCTTGACGAGATACAGAATCATCTCGTTGTCGCCGCGCGCCGCCGCGTGGTGCAGCGCCGTGTTGCCTTCGTGGTCCTGCGCGTTGACGTCGACGTGCAGCTCTTCGACCAGATACTTCACCGCGGCGAGCATCCCGCCCGGCGCGAAGCGGTGCGAGTTCGCCGCGAAGCCTTCGCCGTAGCCGACGCCCGCTGCCGCCTGCAGCGGCGTGATCGCCGGACCGCCGAGCGGCACCGGCGGCAGACCGGACACATCCTTCACCTGGCGGTCGGCATCGGCGACGAACGCGCGGCCGGCGCCCTTCATCGTGCGGATGTTCGGGTCGGCGCCGTGCGCGATGAGCAGCTTCATCGCGTCGACGTCCGACGCGTACGCGGCGCGCCAGAACGGCGTCGCGCCGATCTCGTCGACGCCGGACAGATCGAAGTTGTAGCCCTGGTACCAGACCTTCTTCTTCAGGCGCGCGTTCACGTCGACGCCTTTGTCGAGCAGCGCCTTCATCAGATCGAGATAGCTGGTCTGCTGCTGCTGATACGCGCGCGGCTGCGGATAGAGCGCCTTCGGCGCCCACTGGCAGTTGAGCACGGCGTACAGCGGCGTCGCGCCGTTCTCGGTCGCGAGGCGCGGATTGGCGCCTTTGTCGAGCAGCTCCTTCGCGAGATCGAAATGGCCGTTGATGATCGCCATGAGCAGCGGGCTCGTCTTGTCGCCGCCGCTCACCTGATTGATGTCGGCGCCGGCCGCGAGCAGCGCGTGCACCGAATCGGTGTAGCCCTGGCGAACGGCGAAGAGCAGCGGCGTCAGGCCGCCCTGCGCGGCGACGAGCTCGTTCAACTGAAACTGCCGGTCGATGCCCGCCTTGCCGCGGCCGCCGAACCGACCGCCGCCACCCTGTCCGCCTTGCCGCGCCTGTCCTGCCCCGCCGGCCTGACCCGCCCCGCCGGCCTGGCCGGCCCACCCGGCGCACCGGCGCCGCTCCGCGCCGGCCCGTCCTGCCCACCGGCCCTGCCCGCACCTGCCGCCGCCGGCGGTTCCTCGCCCGGCACCGGCGCCGGATTGCCGCGCACGACGCCGGCGACCGAGCCGTCGTCGCGGCTCAGGCTCGCGAGATCGAGCACCTTGGTCGTCGCCTTCACGTCGGCGCCGCGCTTGGCGAGCAGTTCGATCACGGCTGCGCGATCGTTGGCCGCTGCGAACATCAGCGCGGTCTCGCCGTGCAGCGACTCCTTCGCCGCGATGTCCGCGCCGTTGTCGAGGAGCACGCTGACCGCTTCGGCGTTGCCGGACGCCGCCGCGACCATCAGCGGCGTCGTGCCGCTCGGCGTCGTCGACTTCGGATCGGCGCCCGCTTTCAACAGCGCCTCGATCGCCTTGGCCTGGCCCTGCTGGCTCGCGAGGTACAGCGGCGTGTAGCTGCCGATTCGCGTCGTGGCGCGCACGTTCGCGCCGGCGTAGACGAGCATCTGCACGAGGTCGGCGTCGCCGTGCATCGCGGCCCAGTGCAGCGCCGTCATGCCGTCGCCTTGCGCGGCGTTCACGTCGGCCGCCTGCTTCAGCAGCGACCGCACGGCGTCCTTGTCGTTCTGCATCGCCGCTTCGGCCACCGGCGCCGACGCTGCGGCGTGAAGGAACGCGGACAGGCACAAGCGCGGCGGCCGCGCTCGCGCTATCAGGATCGCTCGGCTACAGCCTCGCGCTCAGATGTCGCACGCACGGGATACGGTGTCGCAGCATCTGATTCCTCTTTCGAAGACGCGCTATCGTCAGCCTCGCGAGACGGTCGTCGGCACGCGCCGCAGCATTCGCCAGATCGACCGTGCCCGTGCTGTCGCCGAACTTGTCGACGTCCTCGAGGCCGAGCGTGTGGATCACACTGAGCATCGCGTTGGCGACCGGCGTTCCGTCCGGCGACGCGCACGTGCAGGCTGCCCGGCAGCTTCCCGCCGGCGTGGCCGGCAAGGAACAGCGGCACGCGCTTGTGGTTGTGGACGTTCGAGTCGCCCATCGCGGAGCCGTACAGCACGAGCGTGTTGTCGAGGAGCGTGCCGTCGCCGTCCGGCATGCTCTTCAGCTTGTTCAGGAAATACGGCACCATGCTCACGTGGTACTTGTTGATCTTCGCGAAGTCCGCGATCCGGTCTTCGCGCTCCTGATGGTGCGACGCGGAGTGGAACGCGGTTTTCACGCCGCTGTCCGGATAGACGCGGTTCGACGCGTCGCGACCGAGCTTGAACGCGAAGACGCGCGTGATGTCGGACGCGAAGGCGAGCGCCTGCAGGTCGAACATCAGCTTCACGTGCTCTTCGAATGAGTCGGGCACGCCGATCGGCGCTTCGGGCAGCTGCCGCGCCTCGCCGCTCGTGTTGTACGCCTCGACCTTCTGGATGCGCCGCTCGATCTCGCGGATGTCGTCGAGGTATTCGGCGAGCCGCGCGCGATCGCCGGTGCCGAGCTTGCGCTTCAGCCGGTCGACCGATGCGGTAATCCAGTCGAGGATGCTGCGGTCCTCGCCGCGCCGCTCCGCACGCTCTTCCGGCGTCGCGCCGACGCCAAACAGCTGATCGAAGACGACGCGCGGGTCGCGCATCATCGGCAGCGGCTGCTTCGGCGTCGCCCAGCTGATCGAGTCGGTGTACACGCACGAGTAGCCGTACGAGCAGCCGCCCGCCTGATCGACGTTCTCGATGCACAGCTGCATGGACGGGATCGGCGTGTCCTGCCCGAACTTCTGCGCGTACATCTGATCGAGCGACGTCCCGGCGAGCACGTCCGAGCCTTGCGTCTGCTTCGGGTGCGTCTGCGTGAGGAACACCGCGGACGATCGGAAGTGATCGCCGCCGATTTCCGGCGCGGTGAACGCCTCGGCGTTGCGCACGTCGGCGTTGCTGATGATCGTGACGTGCTCTTTGAGCGGCTCGAGCGAGGCGAGACTGCCGGGCGACAGATCGAAGCTCTTGCCCGACCGCTTCCGGCGCCCACAGGTTCTTCTTGATGCCGATCGCCGTGCTGCCGGCCGATCCGTGCACCATCTCGATGCACGCGAGGCGCACCTTGGCTGGCGCCTTCGCGAACACGCGGCCGGCGGGAACCATCGCGTCCATGAACGGCAGCGCGACGGTGACGCCCATCCCTTTCAGGACCGTGCGGCGGGAAATGCGCTTCTGTGAAATGAACATTCGCCTCTCTCCTCGGAGTCCTTAGCGTGAACGCGACGGCGACCGCGGGGCCGCTTCGTCGGTGGTGACGGTTGTATCGGCCGATCCCATCTTGAACGCGGGGCTGTTGACGACGCCCAGGATGAACGACGACATCTTGTAGTTGTTCTTCGCGGCGTCGCGGATGATCGCGCGGACCGTCGGCATGTCGTAGTACTCCACGCGGCGGCCGATCGCGTACGTCATCAGGTTCTCGGTGAAGCTGCGGAGCACCATGTCCGAGTGCTTCATCAGCGCGTCGCGCAGGCCGGCCGGGCCGTTCATCTTCGTGCCGTCGTAGAGCTCGCCGACCGAATCGATCGGCACCTCGTTGTCCTTGATGCGCCAGGCGCCGGTCACGTCGAAGTTGTCGAGCGCGAGACCGAGCGGATCGATCACGCGGTGGCACGAGTTGCACGCCGGGTTCTTGCGGTGCTCCTCCATGCGCTCGCGGGTCGAGAGCGTGTGTCCATTCGCCACGCCGCTCGTCTCGTCGAGCAGCGGCACGTTCGGCGGCGGCGGCGGCGGCGGCGTGCCGAGCAGCACTTCCATCACCCACTTGCCGCGCTGCACCGGCGAGGTGCGATCGGCGACCGACGTCAGCGTGAGAATGCTGCCCTGCCCGAGCACGCCGCGGCGATACGTCCGGCAGCGTGACGCGCTGGAACTCGCTGCCCGTGACGTTCGGGATGCCGTAGTGCTTCGCGAGCCGCTCGTTGACGAAGCTGTAGTCGGCGGTGAGCAGGTCGAGGACGCTCCGATCTTCGCGTGACGAGGCTGTTGAAGAACAGCTCCGTTTCGCGCTTCATCGAGTTCGCGAGCGTGTCGTCGTACTGCGGATAGAACAGGTAGTCGGGATGAATCTTCTCGAGGTCCTGCAGCCGGAGCCACTGGCTCGCGAAGCGCGTCGACAGCGTCTCGGCGCGCGGATCGGCGAGCATGCGGCGCACCTGCTTCTCGACGCCCCACGGCGTTTTGAGGAGACCCTGACTCGCCGCCTTCACCAGCTCGGGATCGGGCACGCTGTCCCACAGGAAGAACGACAGCCGCGACGCGATGTCGTCGTCAGCCAGCCGGAAATTCGCCGCGTTCTTCAGCGTCGGTTCCTGCTCGAGACGGAACAGGAACTTCGGGCTGGCGAGCATCGCCTGCACGGCGAGGCGAATGCCGGCTTCGAAGTCGCCCTTCTTGCGGCCCTGGCTGTAGAAATTCATCACGTCGCGCAAATCGGCTTCAGTCGCCGTCCCGCGATAGGCCTGCTCGGCGAGACGCCAGAGGATGTCGCTCGCGCACCGTTCCTCCTCGTTCGGCGCCGTCGGACGGCACGAGAAAATCTTCCGGCGGCTCGGCGTGTCGGAAATGCCGGTGACCTTCGACGGCCCGATGATGCTGAAGTCGCGCATGTGCGGCAGCGCGGTGACGCCGAAGCTGATGTTCACGTCGGCGAGCGTGTTCTCGAGCGGGATCAGCAGATCGTCGACCGGCGCTTCGATGTGATTGATGAACGCGGCCGACACGCGCTGCGGCCCCGCGTTGACGTGAATCGGCGGCGTGACCGGCTCCAGATTGTTCTTCGGATCGGTTTCGCTCATCCGCGGATTGAGCTGGATGAGCGCCGCGCGCTCGCCGTTGATCGACACTTCGATCTGCTCGTTGAGATTGAGCGTGCTCATCGACGTGCGGCCGTAGATGCCGCCGAGCGGCTCGTTGTGCAGCGAGACCTTGAAGACGTAGTCGCCGTCGGCCGGGAAGTTGTGCACGACCGAGATGCCGCCGCGCGTGCCCATCGGCGCGCCTTCGACGTGCCGCATCTGCGACATGTTGCGACCGAGCTTGTAGGTCGCCGACGTCGCCGTGGCGTTGCGGTCGCCCACTGCGAGCCGGCTGATCTGGCTCGCCGCGCGCAGGTAACCTTCCATGAGCGTCGCGGACATGTTCTGCACGTCGGCGACGTTGTCGAACCCGTGGCTGATGGTGTCGGGCGGGAGAAACGCGTTGACGTCGGGGTCGATGGCGAGAAGGTCGTGCACCGCGCGCGCGTATTCGGCGCGGTTCAGACGCTGAAACGGCCGGCGGCCGGGATTCGGATGGAGCGCGGCGGCCTGATCGATCTTCGTTTCGAGCGTGGCGGCAAATGCGGACAGCGTCGCGATCGGCGGCCGGTCTTTGACCGTCGGCGGCGGCATCATGCCGGCGCGCAGCTTCTTGATCATCTTCTCGGCGACGTCTGGCGTTTGCGCGATCTTCGCCGCGTCGAAATGTTCGAGCGACAGCCCGCCGGTCTTCGCGTCGTCGTCGTGGCACGTGGCGCAGTTGCCGGCGACGAGCGTGTTCTGCGCATCGACCGACAGCGTCGCGGCGGTATGCGACGCGGCGAGCGCCGGCGCTTTCTTCACGCCTTGTGTTTTTGCGCTGTCGGCGGCGAACGCGCCGGCGGTCAGAAGCGCGACGCCGACGACTACCGCAAGGGCCGCTTTCCTCATTCAGTTCTCCCCGTCGGTCACTGCCCGCCCGCGCGCACAAAAGGCGCACGGAGGCGAAGCCCCCGAGACGCTTAGAATGAGGCATTTGCGGGCAACAAGTTGTCAGATTTTGTCTCCCCTGCTGACTGTCGGAAACGGCTCGGCCCTAGTCTTTGACGATGCGGCCACCCGTGAGAAATCGGCGGTAATTCGCAAAAGTCTGGCTGATCCGCATCTGCGGCTCGCCACTGTTCGCGGACGACCTGCAGCGTCTGAATTGATTCAGGCAGCAGCACAATCTCCTCGGGATCGTGGAAAGCGACCGGTTTGTAGCGAGTCGAGGAGTCGGCGCGCTCGATGATCATCGACTGCGGGCCGTTGAATATCTGCTTGCTGCGCGGCACGTCGAACTCGTACATGCCCGTCAGCGATTCGTCGAGGCGCAGGACGTCGGCCGACGTCGCATCGATCCAGATGCGGCCCCGCGTGCGCCCCGGCAACTCGACGCTGACGCAATCACCTTTCCAGGTGACCTGGTCGACGCCCCGGACGCGCGACTTGTAGTCGAGCGAGATGCTGCTGCGGCCGTCGGTCTTACCAGTGCCGCGAATGGTGAATTCGAAGTCGGGCTGTTTGTTCCGTAACAGCATCGCGAGCGGTTCGGGGGACACCGGCTTGGGATCCATGCACGCGTTCTTGTCGTTCTCTTTCGGCGGACGGCCGTCGACGGTGAGCAGTTCGCGGTGCACTTTGGGCTCGGGGACGACACCGTCTTCAGACGCCTCCCACGCGACGCGCAGCTCGTAGACCAGCTGCCGCACGTGCCCGCTGGTGAGCGTCAGATCGCGACCGAGCGGCTGCAGCCGCACGGTCTCCTGGCAGACGATGCTTTGCGCGCGGGCGAAGTATTGTTCGACGCGATTGGCGACGCGCGAGAGGAGCGAATCGACCTCAGCCTGGCCAGGCTTTTGCTCCCCGTGAGTGACACCCGCGACGGCGATGGCACAAAGCGTCGCGGCCACTCGCAAAATCAACGCGCGCACGGCGTCAGAGCGTACCACTTCCGGGACGCATGCGTCCCGGTTTCGAACAAGGAAAAGGCGTCATGGACCAGTTGCTTCGCGACTTTCGTTTCGGCGCACGGACCCTGCTGAAGAATCGCTGGTTCACGCTGCTCGCCGTGCTCACGCTGGCGCTCGGCATCGGCGCGAACACTGCGATCTTCAGCCTCATCGACGGCGTTCTGCTGAAGCCGCTGCCGTATACGAACGGCGATCGCCTCGTGCTCGTGCGCGAATCGGCGCCGCTCGCCGGCCGCCCGACGGTCGGCGTCTCGATTCAGGAGCTGTACGACTACCGCGCGCAAGCGCACGCCTTCGACGCGCTCGTCGAGTATCACCAGATGAACTTCGATCTGCTCCAGCGCGGCGAACCGGATCGCGTGAACGTCGGCGTCGTGTCCCATGATTTCTTCGACGTGCTCGGCATCTCGCCGATTCTCGGCCGCACCTTCGCGGCCGCCGACGATGCGCTCGGCGCCGACGCGGTGTTGATTATCAGCTACTCGTACTGGCAGACGAAGTTCGGCGGCGATCCGGCGCATCATCGGTCAGGTCTTCCAGATGAACGACCGCCCGCACACCGTCGTCGGCGTGCTGCCGAACGTGCCGCATTATCCGCAGGAGAACGACGTCTACATGCCGGTGTCGGCGTGTCCGTTCCGCGCGGCCGCCGAGAAATCGCTCGCGCAGAACCGCCGCAATTTCGGGCTCACCGTGTTCGGTCGCTTGAAGGCCGGCGTTTCGGACGCGCAGGCGTCGCAGGACGTCGACGTGGTCTGCAGCCGTTTCGTTCGCGAGAATCCCGACGACATATCGGCCCGGGTCCGGCTTCACAGCGACGACGCTGCCGGTGCGCGACGCGCTCACGCGCGGCGCGCGGCCGATGCTGCTCATTCTGCTCGCCACGACCGGTCTCGTACTGCTGATCGCGTGCGCCAACGTCGCGAACCTCACGCTCGCGCGGCTGCTGCGCCGCGATCGCGAGCTCGCCGTGCGGACGGCGCTCGGCGCCGGGCGTGTCGCAGCTCGTTCGCCAGCTGCTCACCGAAAGCCTCTTGTTGTCGCTCGCCGGCGGCGTCCTCGGATTGCTGTTCGCGACGTCCACGCTCTCCATGCTCACGAGCTTCGTCGGGCGCTTCACCGCACGCACAGGCGAGATCGCCATCGATCCGTGGGTGCTCGGGTTCACGCTGCTCGTCTCGATCGTCACCGGAATGGTGTTCGGCACGTTCCCGGCGCTGAGCTCGCGCGTCGATCTCGTGAACGCGATGAAGCAAGGCAGCCGCGGCGTGGGCACATCGCCTCGGCAGCCGCCGCGTGCAGAACGCCCTCATCGTCGCGCAGGTCGCCGTGTCCGTCGTGTTGCTCGTCGGCGCCGGCCTGCTGCTCGCGAGCTTCGTCAGGCTCCAGAAGGTCGATCCCGGCTATCGCAGCGATCATGTGCTCGCGGCCGAAGCGTTCACGAACTTCTCACGGTACCCGAAGCGTCGACGCACAGCTGCGTTTCTATCAGCCGGTGCTCGACCGCCTGCAGCACGAGCCGGGCGTCGTCGCCGCCGCGGTGACCAACGCCGTGCCGCTCGCCGCCACCACGCCGTTCGCAAATCCGTTCGCTATCGAGGGCCGCGCGACCGACGACGCGAACAAGCGGCCGACCGCCGACGTGCGCGTGATCACGCCCGACTACTTCAAGACGCTCGGCATTCCGCTCGTCGCCGGCCGCGCATTCAGCGATCTCGATCACAAGGACGCGCCGGCCGTCGCGCTCATCAACAAGGCGATGCTGCGTTACTGGGACGGCAAGGATCCGATCGGGTCGCGCATTTCGTTCAGCACCGGGCCAAACAGCAACGAGCCGATCTGGACGACGATCGTCGGCGTCGTCGGCGACGTCCGGCAGTTCGGCCTCGAACAGACCGTGGCGCAGATCTATCAGCCGATGAGCCAGTCGCAGGGTTTCGGCGGGCGATTCCTGATCCGGACGCAGGGCGATCCGACGCTCGCGGCCAAAGTGCTGCGCGACGACATCCACGCGGTCGATGCCGCCATGCCGGTCGTCAACGTGAAGACGCTCGACGATCTGCGCGATCGCTACCTCGCGACGCCGAAGCTCACGGCGATGCTGCTGACGATCTTCGCCGCGCTCGCGCTCGTGGTCACGATGGCGGGCCTCACCGGCGTGATCGCCACCTCGGTGTCGCAGCGGACGCAGGAGTTCGGCGTCCGCATGGCGCTCGGCGCAAGCCGCGAACGGGTGCTTGCGCCTCGTGATCGCACAAGGCCTTGCGCTCGTCGCCATCGGCCTGGGCGTCGGCATCGCCGCCGCGACCGCGCTCACGCGCGTGCTCTCGACGTATCTCTTCGACACGCAGCCGACCGATCCGATCACGTTCGCGCTCGTCGCCACCGCGTTCGTCGTCGCCGGCGTGATCGCGTGCGCCGGACCGGCATGGCGCGCGACGACTGTCGATCCGATGACGGCACTGCGGGCGGACTGAAATAAAAACTCCACCACAGAGGTCACGGACACGAACGGAGGACACGGAGCTATTTGGGTTTGTGCCGTGACCTCCGTTTGTCGTCTGTGTCCTCCGTGGTAGAAGCTTTTGTGGCAGCGGCGGCCTTGCGCTCGGCTGAAGCCTCGCGCTACAAAGGACTCGTTCTAACGGACTCGTTCTCCATTACAATGCCGGCCGATGCGCGTCCGTATCGCTGCCGCTTTGTTCGTCGCGTGCGTCGCGTGCCCCGTGGCGTCGTGCGCGCGCGGATCGACCCGGCCTGGCGGCGGCGTCCGCATCTTCGTCAGCAACGAAGTCTCGGGTGACCTCAGCGTCGTCGATCCGGCGTCGCAGCGCGTGATCGCGACGGTGCCGCTCGGAAAGCGGCCGCGCGGGATCAAAGTCAGCCCGGACAAACACACCCTCTACATCGCGTTGAGCGGCTCGCCGATCGGCGGACCTGGCGTCGACCGGAACACGCTGCCCCCAGCGGATCGCGCCGCCGACGGCATCGGCGAAGTCGATGCGTCGACTTACACGCTGCGACGCATCATCCACGCGGGCGTCGATCCTGAACAGCTCGACGTCAGCGCCGACGGCGCGCGGATGTTCGTCGCCAACGAAGACACCGCGCAGGTGAGCGTTGTCGATCTCATATCGGGCGCGATCGTCGGCACGGCAGCCGTTGGATCGGAGCCCGAAGGCGTGACGATTCAGCCGGACGGGAAAGCGGTCTACGTAACGAGTGAAGGCGACGGCGACGTCGCCGTGATCGATACGTCGACCTTCAAAGTTCTAAAGCGCATTCCGGTCGGCCATCGTCCGCGATCGGTCGGCTTTCTCCCAAATGGCTCCCGCGCGTACGTGACCCTCGAGAATGACGGCGCGCTGGCAATTATCGACACGGCCCGGCTGGAGACGCTCGGCGTCGTTCAACTCGGCGAGCCCGCCGCATCGCCGCGTCCGCGGCCGATGGGCATCGCGGTGCGGGCTGACGAATCCATGCTGTACGTCACGACCGGATCGTTCGGCAGCGTGTTCTTCATCGACCCGGCCGCGAATGCGGTCGCCGGCACACTCGCCGTCGGACAACGCCCGTGGGGGATCGCACAGTCCCCCGATGGCAAGACGCTTTACACCGCGAACGGACCGTCGAACGATCTGTCGGTGATCGAGGCGGCCTCTCGGCAGGTGATCACGAAAATTCCAGTTGGTCAACGCCCGTGGGGTGTCGCTGTCGTCGACGCCGCTGCTTCATCTGGTTCAAGGTAGGAGGAGTCCGTGAAACGCTTCATCGCCATGCTCTTCGTGCTTCTCGGCGCGACGTCGTTCGCGCAGCAGCCGCCGCCGGACATTCCGTTCGACTCGGTGCCGAATTTCTTCAAGCTGCCGGCCGATCTGAATTTCGGCGAGGTCGGTGGCGTCGCGGTCAACTCGAAAGGACACATCTTCGTCTTCACGCGATCCAACAGCGCGAACGGGCCGGCCTATCGGCGCCACCGCGTCGCAGCTCCTCGAGTTCGGCCCGGACGGAAAGTTCATTCGCGAAATCGGCAAAGGCCTGTACGCCTGGTCGTTCGCGCACGCGGTGCGCGTCGACAAGGACGACAACATCTGGTGCATCGACAAAGGGTCGGACATGATCGTCAAGTTCAACCCCGAAGGGCCACGTCACGATGGTGTTCGGCCGGAAGAAAGAAGCGTCGGACGAAGCGGCGCCATGGACCGCGTCAACCCGCCGCGTCCGCCCGTGGACGGCCAGTTCCGCCAGCCGACCGACGTGACGTGGAATCCGCAGGGCGACATCTTCATCAGCGACGGCTACGTCAACTCGCGCGTCGCCAAGTACGACAAGAACGGCGACTGGGTGAAGTCGTTCGGCGAACCGGGCAGCGGGCCGGGGCAGTTGAATACGCCGCACTCGATCGCGGCCGACGCGAAGGGCAATATCTACGTCGCCGATCGCGGCAACAGCCGCATTCAGGTCTTCGACAGCGACGGCAAGCTCGAACGCGAGATCAAGATCAACCTGCCGGTGCCGGCCGGCGCCCGCACCGCGATTGGGCCGACGCCGGCCAACCCGGAGTCCGTGCGCGGGACGATGGGTCCCGGCGCGCCGTGGGCGATCTGCATCACGCCGGGACCGAATCAGGTGCTGTACGCGTCGGACGCGTTTCCGGGACGCATCTACAAGATGGATCTGCAGGGAAAAGTGCTCGGCATGCTCGGCAAGGCCGGAAAGCAGCTGAAGCAGTTCGGCTGGATTCACGAGATTGCGTGTCCGTCCGAGAACGAGCTCTACGTTGCGGAAGTGCTCAACTGGCGCGTGCAGAAGTTGGTTCTGCATCCCGACAAGACGATGTCCACAAAATAGTGGCTGGTGGCTGGTGTTTGGTAGCTACGACGACTGACGTCCTGCGCTACATGTCTCCGGTTGATCGAACGTGTTCGGGGCGGAAGCCCATTCCGACAAACCGCGCCGGAAGCCGCTGCAGCACGGGGAATCGCTGCAGCAGCTTCACCGGCCATGGGACGACGGTTGCGTTCCCGGCAATCACACGGCTCACGAACCGATTCTGGATGAAGAGCTGCAGTTGTTGGGTCGCGCGCGCCGGCCACTCGCGCCGTCGCTGGACCGCGCGCAGATTTTCGATCGACACGTTGTTCCGCCGCAGCGGCCCCGCGAGCACGTTCGCTGCGGCGACGGCGTCCTGAATCGCGATATTGATCCCCACGCCGCCGATCGGCGACATCGCATGGGCGGCGTCGCCGAGGCACAATAATCCCTCGCGACACCACCGCTCCAGCCGATCGACGACAACAGTCAGCAGCTTGATGTCGTCCCACGTTCGCAGTTCGGCGACGCGATCGCGGAGAAATGGCGCGACCGACACGATGCGGTCTCGAAGCGCCGGCAGGCCGCGCGCCTTCACCTCGTCGATGCCGCCCTTGGGAATCACCAGCGCGCACTGCCAGTAGTCGCCGCGGTCGAGCGTGACGAATACCTGGCCGGCGTTGATGCGACCGAGGGTAATGGTTTCGTCCTCCGCCCGCTTCGACAGCCGCATCCACAGCACGTCGATCGGCGAGCCGAACGTTCGAACCGGCAGGCCCGCGCGTTCGCGCACGATCGAATGGCGGCCGTCGGCGCCGACAACGAGATCGGCGCGGATCTGTACCTGCCCGTCCGGCGTGCTAGCCGCGACCCCCACGACAGTGTCGTTCTCGATGAGAAGATCCGTCGCTTCGGCGCGCATCATGAGCTTGAACGCAGGTAGCCGGCGCGCCCGATCCGCGACGAAATCGAGAAAGTCCCATTGCGGCATGAACGCGATGAACCTGCAGTGCGTCGGCAGATGTGAGAAGTCCGCCATGGTCACGCGCGTATCGCCGATTTGACCACGCAGCTGGCGCAGCTCCGAATGGGGACGCGACAGGAACTCTTCGAGCAGGCCGAGCTCGTAGATCAGTTCGAGCGTGGACGGGTGAATCGTGTCTCCGCGGAAATCGCGAAGGAAGTCGCTGTGCTTTTCGAGAACGGCGACGCCCACGCCGGCGCGCGCGAGAAGGAAGCCGAGCATCATCCCTGCGGGGCCGCCGCCGACGATGCAGCAGCGCGTGTGAATCACACGACCTCGGCTGCAATCGCGCCGAGATCGTCCTGGCCATGTCCCTTCGCGATGGCTTCGTCCATTCGCTTCGCGATCGACGTGAGCACCGTGAGCGGCTGACTGCCGGCCGCCTCGATCATGAGGCGGATGTCCTTTCGCGCCATCGTCAACTCGAATGTTGCGGAGAAGTCGCCGCGCGCCATCTTCTCTCCGCGCGAGGGGATCACGCTCCCGGCATTGAAGCGGGAGAAGACGCTCAGCGCGTCCGCCGGCGCGATGCCGAGGTTTTTCGCCATCGCGAAGACGTCGCTGACGCCTGCGGCGATCACGAAGAGCATCGAGTTGCCGAATATCTTGTAGGCGGCCGCGAGGTCGGGCCGCTCACCGAGATACCAGAGGTCGCCGCTCATTTTCGCGAGCTCGCCACGTCCTTCGTCGAAGACCGCCCGTGGCCCCGACACGAGCATGATCCCCTTCGATTCGCGGCACATCTGCGGCGACATGAACACAGGCGCGTGAACGAACTTCACGCCCGCGTTGTTCAGCCGCGGGACGCGCGCCTTTGTGCCGGCGGGCGCAGTCGTCGAGTGATCCATGACGATCGCGTCCTTCCGCAGGTGCGGACGGCATCGCACCAGAATGTCGTCCACGACCGCATCGTCGGGAAGCGCCAGGTGGACGTGATCGCCGGCCGAGACGGCGGCCTCCGGCGTCGGCGCGACCTTCGCGCCGAAACGTTCGAGCGCCCGCGCTTTGGCCTCGGTCCGATTCCAGATAGTGACATCGTCGCCGCGCCCGAGCATCGCTTCGACCATTCCCGAACCGAGAAGCCCCGTGCCGATGAAAGCGACATTCATCCAGTTATATTAAGCGCAAGTGATATTCACCAACGACGATCATCACGAAGACGCGAAGCCCACGAAGAGCACGAAGCACGGTTTGTACAAATCAGTTTTTGTGATCTTCGTGATTCTTCGCGTCTTCGTGATGACGGTGCCGGCGGAAGCGCAGCCGGCCCACGAACTCCGCTGGGCAGGCGATCCCGAAGGGGGCGCTCCGTTTGTCGAGGCGGATCCGTCGAAGCCGGAATCGATCGTCGGTTTCGACGTCGAGGTGGCCGCGCTGATTGCCGCAAAGCTGGGCCGAACGCCGGCCTTCATCAACGTCGACTTCCGATCGCTCGACCAGGCGATCGCTCGCGGCGACGCGGACATCGCGCTGAGCGGCATCGAGGATACGCCCACGCGCCGGGCGATGATGTCGCCGACGATCCCTTATTACGAGTTTCGCGAAGTACTGAGCGTTCGCGATACCGATCGAACGCGCTTCCATTCGCTGGCGGAGCTTCGCGGCCGCCGTGTCGCGACGCTCGGCGGCACGATCGCGTACGAGATTCTGCTCAGCGCCGAGCGCCAATTCGGCATCGTACCGGTGTCGTACGACGACGACGTGCATCCGTACAGCGACCTGGTGATCGGGCGCGTCGATGCGGTGCTCCTCGACAACGTGCTCGCGGATCGACGGCATTTATTCGTCGCCGGGTTCACCGTACAACCCGAGACAATCGCCATCGGACATTACGTGGGCGTTCTCGCAGCAGGCAACGCCGCGCTCCGCGACTCAATCGACGAGATCCTCCGCGCGGCAATGCGTGACGGAACGCTCGAGCGGATTCTGCGCAAATGGCGCGTGTGGAACGACGACCAGCCGACGCTCTACGCGCGCCTCCTCGCGCGCGAGCCGGTCGCGCCGATGACTGGCGTCGACGCGGGAACCAGTGCCGCGACGATGACGCGCTGGGAAGCCACGCGGCGTTATCTGCCGTCGCTCGTTCGGGCATCGGCGATCACGATCATCTTGTCGTGCCTTGCCATGGCCCTTGCGGTCGCTGTCGGGATGTTGATCGCGACCGGCCGCGTGTATGGCGGGCGGCCGCTGCGGCTGCTGCTCACGAGCTATGTCGAACTCGTCCGCGGCACGCCAATCCTGCTGCAGTTGTTCGTGCTCTACTACGGCATCGCCGCCGCGATCCGGCTGCCTGCCTTCGCAGCGGCGCTCCTCGGCCTCGCGCTGAACTACGCCGCGTACGAGAGCGAGATCTACCGCGCCGCGCTCGAAGCGGTGTCGATCGGGCAGATTGAGGCGGCGCGAACGCTCGGCCTGAGCGAGACGCAGGTTCTCAGGCTGGTCCGTGCGCCGCAGGCGTTCCGGCTCGCGCTCGCGCCGATGACCAACGACTTCGTCGCGTTGCTGAAGGACTCGTCGCTGGTGTCGGTGCTCACCGTGCTGGAACTGACGAAACAGACGCAGATATTCGCAACGAATCTCGGGAGCTGGGTCATACCCGGAACCTTGTGCGCGGCGCTGTACCTGGCCATGTCGCTGCCCCTTGCCGCCGTCGCGCGCCGCATGGAGCAGCGGTGGAGGATGGCCTCAGCATGACGCCGCCGCAAGAGCCCGTGCTCCGTCTTCACGACGTGCGCCTCGCGCGCGGAGCGCGGACGATTCTCGACGGCATCAGTCTCGACGTCGCACCGCGCGAGCTCGTCGCGATCATGGGGCCGTCGGGCTCGGGGAAGACGACGGTGCTGCGCGCGGTAGCCGGCCTTGAAACGTTCTCACATGGTCGGATCCTCGTCGGTAGCGTCGCGCTCGAGAGCCGCGGCCGCACGGCGGCGAACGCACTCCGCGGTTTGCGCCGGGAGGTCGGCATGGTCTTCCAGTTTCATTGCCTGTTCGAGCACCTGTCGGCGATTGAGAATGTCTGTCTCGCACCAGTGCATGCGCACGGAATCGGCATCGACCAGGCGCGGCGGCGCGCACGCGAGCTGCTGAACGCGTTCGGCGTAGACCACAGAGCCGCCGCGTTCCCCCGCGAGCTGTCGGGCGGCGAGGCCCAGCGCGTCGCGATCGCGCGTGCGCTCGCGGTGGATCCACCCTTGCTGCTGATGGACGAACCGACCGCCTCGCTCGATCCCGCGCGCCGCACGGAGCTGGGGCAGCTGCTCCGCAGCCTCGGGGCGCAAGGACGGACGCTGATGATCGCGACGCACGACGAGGACTTCGCGCGCGAATTCGCGACGCGGATCGTCCGCATCGAGGAAGGGCGCCTCACGAACCACTGAGAAAAACACCGAACCACAAAGGACACAAAGTCTTTGTGATCTTTGTGGTTAGTGGATTTGTCGGTGATTAGGGCGCTTGGTGGTTCAGCGACGCAAGCATCTTCTCGATCTTCTGCGCGCGCTTGCGCTCCTTGCGGTTCATCTTCGCTGGATTGAGCGCCGCGTAATATTTCGTGATGTTCGTGCGGAGCGCGGGAGGCACGCCGGTGAAATGCCGGTCGGCGAACCGGTGCAGGAGCTCGCAGTACGTCTCGTCCGACAATGAGTACTCGCCATACACGCTCGGCTTGCCGGTGTCGAAATCAGTGTTCGTCAGCGCAAGCCGCCCGTCGCGCACCCCCTCGAGCGCGGCGGCGTACCGCGAACGCGTCTCCTTGAGGCTCGCGGTGAAGAACGCTTCCGCGTCGGGAGTCGGCGCCTTGAAGCTCAAAGGCCTGAGCGGACCGATCTTCGGGAGCAGCTTGTAGATGAACGCGAGAAAGCGCATGAAGAGACCGGGCTTCTTGTAGGTGCCGCCGAATTCCTGCTCGTACTGCCGCCGACTATATGTGTAGATGAACCCGCTCTCCTTCACCGCCGGCGTGAGTTTCGCGATCTCTTCTTTCTTGTCGCGCCACGCGATCCGTGTGATCTCGGGAATCAGCTCGCTGATCGCGTGGCGGTAGGTCGAGATGGCGAGGTCTTCGTTCGAAATCACGTCGCGCACCTCGAGCCCGTACACGTCCTTGAACGCACGCTCGAGCACCGGCGTTGCCACCTGGAACCCAATGAACTGGTGATACGTGTCTGGCGCATAGCCGCCGCCGGCGACCTGGACAATGTCGAACGAGAATTCGGTGATGACATGCGAGGCCGGCGACTGGGCGTACGTGACGCGATCGCCGTATTTGGCACGCAGTTTCGGGAACAGCAGCGGCACGGACTTGTTCACCGCATCGGGGTGCCCGACGTTGTCGGCCGCGTAATGCGCGAGCGCGCCGAGCGCGAACGCATACTCGTCGACGTTCTGCGCGTCGCGCGAGCATCGTTTCGACGAAGTCGCCCGTGCGCACGTAGTGCAGCAGGTTGCTGAAGAAGTGACTGCCGAACGGATAGTACCCAAGGTCCTGGATGACCGAGCCGCCGTAGGCAAACGCACGTGCGTGGAGCAGGTCCTCACGGCTCGACCGTGGATACCGCTGCACGAGCAGCGGCCGAATGCTTGCGTCCCAAAGCGTGTCGATGTTCGCTTCGTGCGCCAGCACCGAGTACGCCGACGCGCGCGGCGCCAGGAACAGCGCGCAGCACAGCACGGCGATCGCGCGCCGGCGGATCAAAGCAGTTCGCTCGTCGCCCGCGCCTTGGTGGCGATCTCGACGACGTGTTGGGCCGGAAAACGATTTCCGACGAAGAAATCGTACGCCGCGGCACCGGCGACCCCGCCAACGGGCGGTGCGACAATCGGCACCCACCACCAGTTCCCGCCGGCAGAGAAGACGCCGCTGCCCCATCCTGCAAGGGCCGTGAACAGGCGCGGGCCAAAATCGCGCGCCGGGTTGATGGCGTAGCCGGCGTTGAAGCCGAACGTGGCGCCGATGAGCACAACCAGCAGTCCGACGATCACTGGCGCGAGTCCGGCAGGCGCCGGTGAGTTGCGCGAATCGGTGATGCCGAGGATACACGCGACGAGCAGCGCCGTCCCGACGACCTGATCGATGAAGCCGCCGGGAAACACGCTCAGGAACGGCTGCGGGTACGTGGCGAAAATGCCGGCGGTTCCGAGAGGCCCGATCACCTGGCGCACGCCGCCATCGAATGCTGTGAACGCTTCGCGATAGGTGACGAACACGACGGCCGACGCAACGAACGCGCCCGCGACCTGGGCGGCGAGTACGGAACGACTTTCTTCCACGGAAATTTTCGATGCGTCGCCAGCGCGATCGTCACCGCGGGATTGAGGTGCGCGCCCGTCACGCCTGCCGCGACATAACAACCCATCGCGACGGCGAGGCCCCAGGCGATGTTGATGGAAAGATAGCCACCGGCCGCCTGCTTGCTCAGCACCACCTGCGCGACCACGCCGACGCCGAAAACGATCAACACGAACGTGCCAAGAAATTCCGCCATCAGCTCGCGGGTCAGCTCTCGGGACATGCGCGGTATTGTAGACTCGTCCGGCTGAAGCCGGACGCTACGAGGCGCTACACCGAATCCATGCCGTACATCCTCGCGCTCGACCAGGGCACGACCAGCTCCCGCGCCATCGTGTTCGATCACGACGGCGGCATCCGTGCGGCCGCGCAGAAGGAGTTCGCGCCAGATCTTTCCGCAGCGCCGGATGGGTCGAACACGATCCGCAGGAGATCTGGGCGTCGCAGCTCGGCGTCGCGATCGAAGCGCTCGGCCGCGCCCAGCTTCGATCGAACGACATCGCGGCAATCGGCATCACCAACCAGCGCGAGACGACGATTGTCTGGGATCGCGAGACCGGCGAGCCGATCCACAACGCCATCGTCTGGCAGGACCGGCGCACCGCCGATTTCTGCGAGCGCCTGAAAGCCGATGGCGCCGGCCCGACCATTCAGGAGAAGACCGGACTGCTCATCGACGCGTACTTCTCCGGCGAGCAAGATCCGATGGCTACTCGACAACGTGCCGGGCGCGCGGGATAAGGCCAGACGCGGGACTGCTGGCCTTCGGGACGGTCGACACCTGGCTGATCTGGAAGCTGACCGACGGTCGGCAGCACGTCACCGATGTCAGCAACGCCTCGCGCACGATGCTCTTCAACATCCACACGCTCGACTGGGACGACGGAGCTCCTGAAGCTATTCGACGTGCCGACCGCGATGCTGCCGCGCGTGCGGTCCTCGAGCGAGGTGTACGGCGCGGTCTCGACATCGCTCGGCCTCGAGGGCGTGCCGATTGCCGGCGTCGCCGGCGATCAGCAGGCCGCGCTCTTCGGGCAGATGTGCCGCGAGCCCGGGATGTCGAAGAATACGTACGGCACCGGCTGCTTCCTCCTGCAGAACATCGGCACGCGGCCGACGACGTCGCGGCAGCGGCTCGTGACGACGGTGGCGTGGCAGGTGGACGGCCGCACCGACTACGCGCTCGAAGGGAGCGTGTTCATCGGCGGCGCCGTCGTGCAGTGGATTCGCGACGGTCTGAAGTTCGTGCGCAGCGCGCCGGAGATCGAAGACGCTTGCCGCAACCGTCGCCGACAACGGCGGCGTCTATCTCGTGCCGGCGTTTGCCGGACTCGGCGCGCCGCACTGGGATCCGTACGCGCGCGGCACGATTGTCGGCATCACGCGCGGAACCACGTCGGCGCATATCGCGCGGGCCGCGCTCGAGAGCATCGCGTATCAGGTGGCGGACCTGCTCGACGCGATGCGCGCGGACGCGGGCGTCGCGCTCACCGAGCTGCGCGTCGACGGCGGCGCCGCGACAAACAACATGTTGATGCAGTTTCAGGCCGACGTGCTCGGCGTTCCGGTCGTGCGGCCGGCCGTCACGGAAACGACGGCACTCGGCGCGGCATATCTCGCGGGGCTCGCCGTCGGCTACTGGACCTCGATTGCCGCGGTCACCGGGCAGTGGCGGGTCGACCGCCGATTCGAACCGCGAATGCCGCAAGGCGTCGCCGCGGCGCTGCGGGAGCGATGGAACGCTGCGCTGTCGCGCTCGAAAGGATGGGAGCTCCAGAATCATGCATAGCCGCCGGCTTCATTTCGGACTCACGGTTCTCATTGTTGCGCTCTGTAGCGGCGTCGCAGATCAGGCCGCCGGCCCCGCCACGCTCGCGGAGCGAGTGAGCGCCATCATGGCGCGGCCGGCATTCAAGCACGCGCTTTTCGGCATCGAGTTCTATTCGCTCGATACGAACACACCGATCTACACGCGTGAACGCCGACAAACTGTTCGTGCCCGGCTCGACGACGAAGCTCGATCACGATGGGCAGCGCGCTGCAGATACTCGGCGCGGACTATCGCTTCCACACGCGCGTCTACCGCGTTGGCGATGTCGACGCAGACGGAACGCTCCACGGCGACGTCGTGCTGGTGGCGAGCGGCGACACGAACTTGTCGGGACGCATTCGCCCTGGCGATACGCTCACGTTCGAGAACGTGGATCACTCATACGGCGGACCCGACAGCCATGGCCTCGAAGGCGATCCGCTTCGCGTGATCCGCGAGCTGGCGGCGTCGATCTCTTCGCACGGCGTCAAACGGGTTGAGGGCCGCGTAATCGTGGACGCCAGCCTGTTTCCCGAAGGCGAGCGCGACGGCGGCACGGGCTTCGTCATCTCGCCGATTGTCGTCAACGACAATGCGATCGACCTCGTCGTGCAACCGGGTACGAGCGAAGGCGCGGCGGTTGGTTTGAAGATTTCGCCCATCACCGCGTACGCGGGTTTCGTCAACCACGTGGTCACTGGCAAGGCGGGCAGCCGCAATACGCTCACGATCGACTCTGACATTACGCGCGGCGACGGCACGCACGTGGTGACGCTCGGCGGATCGGTGCCCGCCGACGCGAAGCCATCAATCGTCGGCTACCGCGTTCCGCAGCCGAGCCGCTTCGCCGAGATCGTGCTGGCGGAAGCGCTTCACGAGCGCGGCATCGTTGCGGCTGCGCGCGAGGCCGAGGACAAGCCGGATACTGCAACACTGTCGAAGGCGTATACGCCGGATCACGCGATCGCCGAGCATGTGTCGCCGGCATTTGCGCAGGAAGTGAAGATCACGCTGAAAGTCAGCCAGAATCTCCACGCGAGCGCGACGCCGTTCCTTCTGGGCGCGCTCGACAGCCACGAGAACCCGGCGAACGCCGCCGAGAAGGGCTTCGTCCGGATCAGAAAATTTCTGGAGACGACCGGCGCAGACGTGAGCGGAGCGTCGCAGAGCGACGGCGCCGGCGCAGACGCGCACTTCACACCCGACTTCATGGTCCACTACCTGGCGTTCATGGCGAAGCAGCCGACGGCCGCGATCTTTCACGATGCGCTGCCGATTCTCGGCAAAGACGGAACCCTCTGGAACATTCAGGTCAAATCACCGGCCGCCGGTTCCGTGCACGCAAAGACCGGCACGTACTCCGTTCGAAGATCTGCTGCACGAAGCCATGATGGTCACCGGCAAAGGGCTCGCCGGCTATATGACCACAAAGAATGGCGAGCACCTTGCGCTCGCGATTTACGTGAACAACGTGACGGTAAAGGATGCGGCCGATGTGACGTCGATCGTCGGCGAGGCGCTTGGAGAGATCGCCGCGGCGGCCTTCGATGCGAAGCCCGACCGCCGCGGCAAGAGGTAGCTACTTGCGTTCCGGGACGTTCAGCTCTTTCAGTTTCGCGACGATGTCTTCGCCCGAAGTGGCTGGTTTCACGGCCTTATCGATCGCGGCGATCTTCCCCGTCGGATCGATATAGAAGGTCCACCGCTTCGCGTACTGCCGATCGGCTGGCGCGTCCGGCGCGATCACGCCGTAGGTGAACGCGACCTTCTTGTCGGGATTCGCCAGCATCGTGAAGTCGGCGTGTTCCTTCTCGGCGAACGCCTTGTTGTCTTCGAGCGTATCGACGCTGATCATGAAGTAGTTGGCGTCGAACTTCCGAATCAATTCCCCGCTCGCACGGAGCGAGTTGCATTCGGCGGTTCAACCACCGGTGAACGCTTTCGGAAACCAGGCGAGCACGACCCAGTGCCCCTTCATCTGGGACAGCGTGTGGGTCTTGCCGTCGGTTCCCGGCACTGTGAAATCGGGTGCCTGGTCGCCAACCTTCAGATCGGCTTGCGCGAAGGCCGGAATGGCGATCGCAGCCGTGGCGAGCAAGGCGGCCGATATCAGCCGGACTACCTGCTTCATCGAACCTCCTGTGAGGGGCGACGCAAAGCTCGTCTGCGTCGTCCATGGCCAAGATAGCACATCGCTCTGCCGGTCCGGCAACGGGCATAATGTTGGCAGAGTCGTACGTGTATGCGTTCCAGAGCTCTTGCAGCGATTGTTCTCTGCCTCCTTGCTGCCGGGGCGTGCAGCGACAGCGCGCCTGCAGCTCCCACGATTTCTTCTCCGCGGATGACCGTCGACGGCACGTGGCAAACGGACGTCACTGTTTCGGGTCAGACGGCGCGGATGTCGTGGGTGTTGACCCAGAGCGGCACCACCGCGTCAGGCCCCGTGACGATTTCTCTTCCGAACGGGATTGTCCTGATGAATGGAGTGCTTACGGGAACCGTGAGCAGCGCCACCTCGACTGCGGCAACGCTCGCCTACACGATAGCCGTTGGCGCGGGAGGAATCCCGGCGCAGCCAACATGTACAGGGCAATTCGGCGGCACGATGAGCGCGACGGCAGTCGCCGCGCCGCTGAAGATGACGGGCGACTTCACCCTTAAATCGTCCACGTGCACGTCGCCGGTGTCGAACGGCACCCTGACACTGACAAAACAATAATCTCGGCTTGCCTGATGTAGCGTCCGCCTTCAGGCGGACGTCGGCCGGCTAAAGCCGGCCGCTACAACAATGCGGTGCGGCCTAATCCGCTCTCAGCGCGATCATCGGGTCCACTCGTGCCGCCCGGAGCGCGGGGATGATGCACGCCGCCGACGCGGTGAGCAGAAGCGCGATCGGGACAGCCACGAACACAACCGGATCCGCGGGCGCGACCGCGAAGAGCATTCCGCGCAGCGACTGCGCGACGATGTACGCCAGCACGGCGCCGAGCGCGATGCCGGCGATCGCCAGACGCAGCCCTGCCGACATTATCAGCGCGAGGATATCCGCCGACCGAGCGCCTAACGCCATGCGCAACCCGATCTCCGACGTCCGGCGGCCGACGGTGTACGCCATCACTCCGTAGACGCCGGCCATCGCCAGCACGAATGCCAGCAACGCAAACACGCCGATCAGCATCGTCCGGAATCGCGGTGTGGACACAGCGACCGACAGCGTATCGGCCATCGTGCCGGCCCGCGCCGGCACCTGCGAGTTGAGGCCGCGCATGATCTCGCGGATCGGCTGCGCGAGGTTGACCGGGTCGCCTGTCGTTCGCGCGACCAGCGTGAGCGAGGTCGCGAAGCCGGGATGCTGCTGAAATGGCAGATACAGTTCCGGCCCTGGCGGCCGCGATGGATCGTACGCGCGCACGTTCCCGACCACGCCGATGATGGTCATGAAGTCGAGCGTGTCGAGGCCGCATTGGATCCGGCGGCCGATCGGGTCGACGTTCGCGAAGCTCTGTCGCGCGAGGGCGTCGTTGATGATCGCAACGCGCGGGCCGTCGTAGCCGTCGCGCGCCGAAAAATCACGTCCGCCTCGAATCGGGATCGCCATCGTCCGAAAATACTCGGGCGTAACCACCGTGAACACGGCCTGCGGCGAGCGCACGCCGGTCGCGTCCGGGCCCGGGCCGCCTTCGAGCCAGTACCCTCCGTTTGAATGGAAGCTCGTGCCGGGCAGGCCTCGCACGCCCGCCGCGGAGACCACGCCGTGCAGGCCGCTGATGCCCTGCAGCACGTCGCCGTAAAAACGGGTCGCCGCACGGGAGGTCGCCAAATCGTGTGCCGGCACGGTCGACTCGATGACGAGCAGATGCTCCGGACTGAAACCGAGATCGACGCGGCCGAGCGCAACGAGGCTTCGGATCAATAGCGAAGCGCCGACCACGAGCGCGACGGCGCACGCGATCTCGGCGACGACGAGCACGCTGCGCATCGCGGCGCCGCCGCCGCCCATCGCGCCGCCGCGGCCGCCCTGACGCAGCGAAACGTTCAGGTCGATGCTCGACGCGTGCAGCGCCGGCAGAACGCCGAAGATGACGCTCGCAACAACCGACGCGCCGAGCGCAAACGCCAGCACACGCCAATCGACGGCCACGTCGTTGAGCCGCGGCAGACCGGCGGGCGCGACCGCGAGGAGCGCCGAGACGCCCCAGCGCGAGAGCAGGATCCCGAGCATGCCGGCCGCGAGCGCCAGCACGAGGCTTTCCGTCATCAGCTGCGCGATCAGGCGCCGGCGTCCGGCGCCGAGCGCCGCTCGCACGGCGAGCTCGCTCGTGCGGGCGGTCGCGCGGGCGAGCAGCAGGTTCGCGACGTTCGCGCACGCGATGAGCAGCACCAGCGCGACCGCGCCGAGCAGCAGGTACAGCGTCGACCGCGTGCTGCCGACGAGTTGTTCCCGCAGCGGCACGACGGCCGCGCCTTTGCCGGCATTCGAATTCGGGTACGCCTGTTCGAGCCGCGCCGCAATCGCCGTCAGTTCGGCTTGCGCCTGTTCGAGAGTGACCCCGTCCTTGAGCCGCGCGACGACATCGTAGTTGTGCGCGGACCGCGACGTCGTTTCGGGCACGATCCAGGCTGGTGCCCACATATCGGTGCGGTCGGGGAATCGGAACTGCGGCGGCATGACGCCGATGATCGTAAAGGTGCTTTGACGCAGCGACACCGTGCGACCAAGTACATCCGGACGGCCGCCGAATCGCCGTATCCAGAAGTCGTAGCTGATGACGGCCGTGAGCGGGCCGCCCGCACGCAGTTCGGCGCCAGCCGGCAGGTGGCCGATCTGCGGCTCGACGCCGAAGACGTCGAAGAATTCCGGCGTGACGACGGTGCCTTTGGCGTAGTCGGCCGCGCCGTCCACCGACACGCTGGTTTCTCCACCGTTGTAGAACGCCATCGCCTGAAAGCTCGAGGCCGTATCGTGCCAGTCGTGGAAATCTGGCGCGGACGCGGCGCCCCGCAAACCCGTACGCCGCCACGCCGTCGTGAGCGCAACGATCCGATCGGGATTCTCGTACTCGAGCGGCTTGAGCAGCACCGCGTTCACGACGGTGAAGATCGCGGCGTTGGCGCCGATTCCGAGGGCCAGCGTGAGCACGGCCAGGCCGGCAAAAGCCGGCTGGCTGCGGAGCGAGCGCAGCGCGTACCGGACATCCTGGGTAAGCGTGTCCATGGCGCGTTAGACGGGATGCGCGGAAAAACCGTTCTAACTTTGTTCGAGGCGGCGGCCTTGGTCGATCTTCGCCTTGAGGCTGCGGATGAAACGGCTGGCGACCTCAGGCGTGTAGCCGCCCGCGCGGAAGGCATCGGACCACTGCTCGTCGCGCAGCCGCGCGAGCAGATTACACGTCCATCGCACGTCCGCAACGGTGATCCGATCTTTCACGAGTTCCTGGTGCCAGCCGTGGTAGCTGAATTCGACGAATCCATTCTTTACGCCTGTGATGAAGGCGTGACGCTCGAAAATGTCCGGGTTGTTCCGCTCGGGTTCGAGCTTCGCTGTTTCGCCGAGCGCCGTACCGATATCGCGGACGACGAACCACTGCGTGGCGCCTTCGCGCTCGCTCTTCAGCTCGTAAAGGGAGTTGTTGCTGTTCTTCAGGTCCGAACCGTCGAACATCATCAGCGTGACGAGGAGCCCCTGATACGGACGCGTGCCGACAAACGGATTCTGCTGCCACGACCAGGAGCCCACTTCCTTGAACCCGCGTTCCTTTGGGCGGAAACGTCCCCCCGGCGCGCGCTCGATCCAGCTTTTGTGATCGAGAGAGAAAGACGGAAGGAAGTAGATCGGCGGCTGGTGGTAGCCCATTGCCGACAGGACGCGCGACAGCGTCACTTCAACTGGACCCTCGTCGCCTTGCTTCACGCTCCACTCAGTATCGTCGCTGTCGCGAACGGTGAGGCCCGGACTGACGCCGTGGGTTTTCTCCTTCACCATCTGATAGAGCGCGTCGCCTTTCGGCGCGAGCTCGCGGCCCCACGGTCCATTGAAGAGATCCGCCGACTCGATCGCGCGCGGTTCCCGCCACAATTCTGCAATGCGCTGCTGCGCAACCGTCGGTGGGACGGTCGGGCGCATCACCGTCGTGCCGCAGAACGGCATATACGTCGCGAAAATGACGAACGCAGCAAGACGAGTCACGAAAAAGCAGGGCTGCAAAAAACGGTCCTGCTAGTGGCCGGCGGCGGCGGTTCCGATGAGCCGGCCGGACACTTCGAGTATTGCAGCTATGATTGCCGCTTCATGAGTCCTGAGGTCGCTGCCGCTTCATCGTCGTCCGAGTCCATCCGACCACCCGGAGGCGCCTGGTACAGGGAGGTCACCACTGATCAGTGGAAGGCGTTTCTTGCCACGTTCCTTGGGTGGGTGCTCGACGGATTCGACTACACGATCCTCAGCTTTCTGCTCGTCGATATTCAGCGCACGTTCAGCGTGGACAAGGCGGCGTTCGGCGCGCTCGCGACCGTCACGCTGCTCTTCCGCGTCGTCGGCGGCATCGGCGCCGGCACGGCCGCGGATCGGTGGGGCCGCAAGGGTCCGCTGATGTTTTCCATCCTGTGGTACTCGCTGTTTGCGTTCCTCAGCGGGTTCTCGACGACGTATCGGATGCTGTTCCTGCTCCGCGCGCTCTTCGGAATCGGCATGGGCGGCGTGTGGGCGGCCGGCATGCCGCTGACGCTCGAGCACTGGCCGGCGCACCTGCGCGGGATCGCGTCCGGGATGCTGCAGGCGGGCTACTCGGTCGGATTCATGCTGTCGTCGCTCGTGTATCAATTCGCCTACCCGCTCGTCGGTCAGCGCGCCGAGTACGGCTGGCGAGTGATGATGTGGATCGGCGTGCTGCCGGCGCTGCTCGTGTTCTGGATCATGTCGGGCGTGAAAGAGAGTCCGGTGTGGGAGGAGCGGCAGCGGCATTTGCGAGACCGGCAGGAGGCCAGGGGCATTTCGTTCGCCAGGCTGTTCAAACCCGATCTCATCGTCGTCACCCTTCAGACCTCGGTTCTGATGGCGGCGTTCATCTTCTCCTATCACTCGATCAGCTATTGGTATCCGACGTATCTCGCGTCGCGGCATCTGCCGCCGCTCGTGTTCATGCTGCTCTTGAATTTCGGCGGCGTCACCGGCGCCATTGCCGCCGGGCGCCTCTCTGAAACGCGCGCTCGGCCGTCGCGGCGCGGCGACGCTGATGATGGCGATCGGCATCGCATCGATTCCCCTGTATCTCTACACGACGAGCGTGGTGCCGATGTGGGCCGGTGCGACGGCAATCGGGTTCTTCGGCGCGGGTTCCTGGGGCATGGTACCGAGTTATCTCACCGAGCGATTTCCCACGGCCGCACGCGCGATCGGCGCGGGATTCGCGTACCACGCCGGGGCCGCGCTCGGCAGTTTCACGCCCGCTTTCATCGGCTACCTGCAAGACGGCGGGATGCCGGTCGCGGACGCGATGGCGCTGTGCATCGCCGCCGCGGGCGTGCTCGTCATCGCGTTGATCTGGATGGGCCCCGAAACGCGCGGCCGGCGGTTCCACGCCTCGGAATAATTCGCGGCGCCTTCATCACGAAGACACGAAGAATCACGAAGCGCACGAAGCAGGTTTGTACGGAATCGGCTTTCGTGGCTCTTCGTGGCCTTCGTGTCTTCGTGAACAACTTGGAATGGCTCTGCGATCTCTGCGCGCTCGGCGGTTAAGTGTGCGTCATGGCTGGAATCGCACGCTCTTCCACAACGCCGCCGACTCGTACATCCGGCCGTCGCTGATGGTCCACCGCACGGTGCGAACGTTGCGGATCGAGTCGAGCGGATTCGCGTCGAGGATGGCCAGGTCCGCGCGTTTGCCCTTCTCGATCGTTCCGAGTTCCGCGTCGAGCTTCATCGCGCGCGCGGGCACGATGGTCGCCGCCTGCAGCGCCTCGAGCGGGCTGAATCCCGCTTCCACATACAGCTCGATTTCCCGATAGACGCTGTGCCCCGGCACACCTTCGTCGGTTCCCGCGACGATCGGTACACCCGCCTCGTGCAGCGCTTTGACGATACGCAGCCCGCGTTCGAGACGCGCGCGGGCGGCGGCGGAGTCGATGCCGGCGGCGCCCGCATTCGAGAAGATGCGGTTGAGTGGCGCCGGTATCTTCGCGATGCCGGGCTGGAATGCGTCAACCGGCGATCCTTCCGCGTGGCCGAGCAGCTCGTTCCAGGATTGTGTCGGGTCCATGACGGTGCCGCGCTCCTTGAGCAGTGCGATGGTCTTGTTGACCTCGGGCGATCCGGCCTCGCCCCGTATCGCAAGGTGCGCGATCTGATCCATGCCCGCGGCCACGGCTTGATCGATCGTCATGCCGTTCGGCACGTGGCCTGTCACGGTCATGCCGACGCGGTGTGCTTCGGCGCAGATCGCTTCGACCATCGGCGGCGTCACGAGGCTGTAAATCTTTATTTGCTGAAATCCGGCGTCGTGATATTTCGCGACGACGGCCTTCGCTTCCTCGGGCGTGGCGGCATAAACGACGCCAAATGCGTTGGGACCGCCGCCGTCCACGAGGCCTGCTGCGAGGATGCGGGGCCCAAGCGTTCGTCGTGAGCTCACGGCCGCACGGAGGCCGGTGATGAACTCGAACTCGTTGCCCATGTCGCGAACGGTGGTTACGCCCGCACCAAGATAGACGGGCATCCACTCGACCTGCGTGAGATGCGTGTGCATGTCCCACAACCCAGGAATCACGGTCTTGCCGGACACATCGGCTACCGGAATTCCGGGAGGAATTGCGATCGAGCCGCGCGGACCCACGTCGTCGATGCGGCCGTCTTTGATCACGATCGCCGCGTTCGCGAGCGGCGCGCGATTCGTGCCGTCGACAACCGTCGCGCCCACCAGCGCAAACGTGCCGGAGCGGGTCGGCGCCAGTCCGCTCGGTCAAGGCTTCGAGATCGCCGAGCCGGTCGCGAATCGAGCGCTGCACGAACACGCCGATCTCTGACGCGAGATCTTCGCGAACGGCCTCGAAGCTCAAGCCGCCGGCGCGAGTGATCGCCGCGACGATCCCGCCGTCGGCATCCAGCCACAGCGTTTCGCGTCCCCACACGACGCCGTCAATCGAGTAGCGATCGAGCGACAGCGTCCGCGAGCCGATGCGCACAGCCTCGCGGCCGCGCTGCTCGATGAAGACGTCGTTCAGCGGCATGCCCGGCACGGTCTGCAGCACTCGAGGACGGCCGTGCTGCTGCCAGTAGCGCACGAGCATCATCTGGACGGAAAACGGAGCGTAGCCGTCGACGGTGAAGAACGTCGGCGGCAGCGTGACGCGCCGCTCGGCGCGATCGGCGCGAACGATCGCGTCCGACCCGTCGACGCGGATGTCGGAATCGACGTTCACGAATCGGTAGCTCTTGCCCTTCGCGCGAAAGGTCTGCGGCGCAGATCGGCGCCCATCTTCAGCGACGACTCGAGCTGAATGCGTCCGCCGCGATCGGTGAAGTCGATGTCCGACGTCAGCTGCACGCGCCGCCTTCACGCGTCACCGTGTAGTGTTCGGCGCCGATCGGCTTCTGCACGTAGTGCAGCATCAGCGTGCCGTGCTCAGGGCGGACGCGGCGCCTGCGCGACGAGGAGGGCCGCGATCAGCGCCGCCGCGCCGGCGCGAAGATCGTACGCATGGCGCGCATGATGGCATATATTGCCGGCGCCATGGCCTACCCTGTTGCTGTCACGCGTCGCTCCGCCGGTCGGCGAGCGCGACCGGATGACGACCGCGTTCCAGGTTTCTCGCGCTGCCGCACATGATTCTCGTCGCCGGCCCGGCCGCGTTCGCCAGCGGCTGCTCGGCAGCGTCGCCGGGTTCTCGCGTTCATCGACTGGTGCGCGATCGTCTTCACCGGGAAGAGCGTGTCGGGCATCGACGAGCTTCACGACGTTCTTCCTGCGCTGGCACACGCGCGCGTCGCGTGCGCTGCGATCGCTGCTCGTCGCGATGCCGTCGTCGACCGTGCCGACGCCAGTCCGGCTCCGGTCGTCGGTCGACCGTCCGATCGGTCCACGCCGCGGTCCGCGATCGCGTCTCGGTCGGCCTTCGGCTCGATCCTGCTGATTCCTCAGTCGTCGTCCTCGGCGTGATCGCGTTCATCTGGGCCGATGATGACGATCGTCGCGTGGTTTGCGATCCTCTCACCGGCCGCTATCCGGACGGGCTGTATCAGTTCGGCGTGGGATCGCTGCGCTGGACGACGCGCGTGAACGCATATGCGCTGCTGCTCGTCGACGAATATCCACCGTTCTCGCTGGACTGACGGATCGGCACCTATCCATTCGCCACTCCCTGATCAACTCGACCCGCAGTCCGTCGCCGTCTAACGGCGGGAGGTCTCGTGTCAATGCTGTTCAAGACTTCCGGTACGCGATCCGCACGCTCGTCGCGCAGCGCGGCTTCACGATCGTCGCGATTCTGACGCTCGCGCTCGGCATCGGCGCGAACACCGCCATCTTCGGCATCGTCGACGCCGTCGTTCTTGCGCCCGCTGCCGTACAGCGATCCGGCCCGTGTCGTGATGTTGTGGAGCCATTGGATTAACTGGGACAAGACGTGGCTGTCGCAGGGCGAGCTGGAGGATTACCAGAACCAGGCGCGCTCGCTCGAGCACGTCGGCGGGTTCCAGTACTCGGCGTTCAATCTGACGGGCGGCGGAGAGCCGCTGCGCGTGCGCGCCGCCACGGTGCAGCCGCAGGTGTTCGCTGCGCTCGGAGCCCAGCCAATTGTCGGACGCCTCTTCAACGCCGGCGAGGATCGGCCGGGCCACGAGCATGTGGCCGTTCTCGGCGAAGGGTTGTGGCGATCGCAATTCGGCGAGGACCGTTCGATCCTGGGACGGTCGATCCTTCTCGACGAGACGCCTTACACGGTTATTGGCGTGTTGCCGGTCTCGCTCAGGCTTCCAATCGACTACGCGACACGGCAGACGACGGCGCTGTGGATTCCGCTCGCGCTCGGACCAAACGATCCTCAGGAGCGTGGAAATCATGGTCTCTTCGCACTCGCGCAGCTCGCGCCTGGCGCGACGCTCACGAAGGCGCAGGCGGAGATCGACACGATCACGCGCGGCTTCCAGACGATTTACGCCAATCAGTACGATCGCGAGTTCGGCCTGACGCTCGTCCCGGCGCCGCAGGAAGTATTCGGCGCGATTCGTCCCGCGCTCATGCTCCTGCTCTTCGCGGTCGGCGCGGTGCTGCTCATCGCGTGCGCCAATGTGGCCAACCTGCTCCTCGCAAGATCCGAGGCGCGGCAGAAGGAAATCGCAATCCGCACCGTCCTCGGCGCCGGTCGCCTGCGCCTCGTCCGGCAGTTGATCACCGAGTCGATGGTGCTGGCGCTCGTCGGCGGCGCAGCCGGCGTCGCGGTGGCGTTTCTCCTCATTCACGGCCTTGTATCGCTCGACCCGCTGAAGATTCCGCGCGTGCAGGACATCGCGCTCGATGGCCGCGGTGCTCGCGTTCACCGCAGTCGTGTCGATTGCGACCGGCGTGCTGTTCGGCCTCGCACCGGCGCTGCACGCGGCTCGCGGCGATCTTCAGCCCGCGCTCAAGGAAGGCGGCCGTGAGTCGAGGTCCGCGACAGGCTGGCTGCGGCATGCGCTGGTCGTGTCAGAAATCGCCGCGTCCGTGGTCCTTGTCGCCGCGGCCGTCCTCCTGGCGCGCAGCTTCACCGAACTTCTGGGTATGGACGCCGGTTTCACGTCGGCTCACGTCCTCACGCTGCGCACATCGCTGCCGGCGACTCGATATGCGACCGGGGCCAGCATGGCGCGCGCATATCGCGACCTCGGGCAGCGCCTTCGCGAGAATCCCGGCGTGCTGGCCGCCGGTGCGGTCACCGGGTTGCCGCTCGCCTCGACGCGCGGCGACTGGGGCATCCGCATCGAAGGGCGTCCGACGCAGAGCCGGGAAAATCTCGCTGCCGACTGGCAGGTCGTCACCCCTGGGTACTTCGAAGCGATGCGCACGCCGGTCAAAGCCGGGCGGCTCTTCACCGATGCCGATGCCGCCGACACGCTGCCGGTGATTGTCATCAACGAGACAATGGCGCGCTTGTTCTGGCCGGACATCAGTCCACTCGGGCGGCGGATGACGATGGGCGGCAATACTCGCTGGCTCACCATCGTTGGAGTCGTGGGTGATGTGCGGCACCGAGGGTTGGACACGCAGCCGCGCGCAGAGATGTACAGGCCGCACACGCAGTTCCGATTTGGCGACGCCGATGCGCCGGCCGTGCCGACGATGACGTGGGTGATTCGTACCGAAGGCGATCCGAATACCGCGATCTCGTTCGCACGGGACGCGCTGCGCCGCGTCGATCCGGACCTCGGCATCTCGGATGTCGAGACGATGGATCAGGTCGTCGACGATGCGACGTCCGATCGCCGGCTGAATCTGCTGCTGTTCGCGATGCTCGGAAGCCTGGCATTGGTGCTCGCGGTGGTTGGCGTCTACGGAGTGGTGGCGTACTCAGTTGCGCAGCGCACGCACGAAATCGGCGTCCGTATGGCGATTGGCGCGCGCCCTGCTGACGTCCAGCGCATGGTGCTCGTCGATGGTGGACGCCTCGCGATCGCCGGCGTGGCGATCGGCACGGTGCTCGCGCTCGCCTCAGCGCGGGTGCTTCGCGGGCTGCTGTTCCACGTGAGCGCCTCGGATCCCGCCACGTTCGTCGCCGTCGGCGCAGCGCTCATCGCCGTTGCGACACTCGCCAGCTACATCCCCGCCCGCCGCGCGACGCGCGTCGATCCCATGGTCGCGCTGAGAAACTGAGGAAATTGCTACTTCACCGAAACGCCTGCTCCGATCACGGTCAGCGTTGATCGCGGGCTGCCTTGGAAGCCGAATGCGGGAATGCCGGCGCTGATCGAGTACACGCGCACGTCGAAGCTGAAGGCGAGATGCTGCTTCATGAACCATCGCGCGCCGCCGCCGTAATTGAGCGTTCTGAGCCGCTCGATATCGGCGTCCTGCGATTCCGCGCCGTCGGGAACGATCGACCATTGCGAGAGCCCGATCCCGCCGCTGATGTAACTCCACCCATTCTGGCCGCCGAAGTTGAAGGAAAGCTGTGGCGATGCAGACAGAAACTTCTCCGTGACCGGCCGCAGATCGGACGCCGACGCAGTGGCAGGCGGCACGTTGTGGACCCGCAGGCCGACGACCTCTCCGCCGATGCCGAACGTCAGTTGTTTCCACTTCAAAAAGTACAAGTGAAGCCCGACGGCACCACCGAAGGCGCTGCCGGGCAGCTCGGAGGTGACGAGCCCGCGGCTGTCCGCGAGCGGCTGCGTATTGGGGAGCTTCGTAAAGATACCGTGGAGATCGACGACGAATGGACCGACCGCCGGAACCGGCTCCTGAGCGGACGCGGACGCGGCAAGGGCAGCGAGGAGGGCGCCCGCGAGCGCCAGCCGGACGGCGGCTTTCATGCGATGCGCGTCATTCTACCAGCTCACCGCCCCCTCGTTCGGATGGCCGACCACTCAATTCCTTGGTACGATGCCGCGCATGGATTCGACATCGCTTCACGACATGTTCGCGCTCGGGCTGCCTCTCGCGGAAAAGATCGTCAGACCGATCGTGGTGTATGTGTTCCTCGTCGTCGGCCTCAGGCTCGCCGGCAAGCGCGAGCTCGCGCAGCTCAACCCGTTCGATCTGGTCGTGCTGCTGACGCTGTCGAACACCGTGCAGAACGCGATCATCGGCAACGACAACAGCATCACCGGGGGATTGCTTGGGGCCGCCACGCTGCTGCTCGTCAACTATGTCGTCGTGCGATTTCTGTACGGCCACGAGCGGCTCGAGCGGCTCGTCGAAGGCGACCCGGACGTGCTGATGGAAGGCGGCGTCGTGAACACGGAGAGCCTCCGCCGCGAGCTGATTACGAGAATCGAGCTCGAGGCGGCCGCGCACAAGCAGGGCTTCGCGTCGCTCGATGAAATCGATCGTGCGATCCTCGACCCCGGCGGCAGCATCTGCTTTTTTCCAAAGAGACCGACGCCCGACGCCTCGCGTCATGAGGAACTGATGGCAAAGTTAAACGAGCTGTCGGCACAGCTCGCAGCGCTGCGGTAGAGGTTCGAAATGCGACATTTTCCAATCGTCGCGTGCGTTGCGTTGGTCGCCATCGCAGTGTCGGCGCAGTCGGCGCAGCGGCCTCGCGCCCGGGACATCGGCATTGTCGCCGGCGTGCTCGCGCCCGGCGCCCTCAACGCGATCACCGACGTCGCTGGCGTGCGCGTCGGTCATACCACGTTGATTGAAGGCGACAGCATCCGAACGGGCGTTACGGCTATCGTGCCTCACGAGGGGAACGTGTTCGACGACAAGGTCGCCGGCGCCGTGTTTGTGGGAAATGCATTCGGAAAACTCGCCGGGTCGACGCAGGTTGCCGAGCTCGGCACGATCGAGACGCCGATTGTGCTCACGAACACGCTCGCGATCGGCGTCGCGGTCGACGCCGTCGTCCGCTATACCCTCGCGCAGCCGGGCAACGAGCGCGTGCAGTCGGTGAATGCAGTCGTTGGCGAGACGAACGACGGCGGGCTCAACGACATTCGCGGTCTGCACATCAAGACCGAGCATGTGCTGGATGCGATTCGCAACGCGAAGAGTGGGCCGGTTGCCGAAGGTGCCGTCGGCGCTGGAGCGGGAACGATCGCCTTCGGTTGGAAAGGCGGGATCGGGACATCGTCGAGGAAGCTGCCGTCCGGGTACACCGTCGGTGTGCTGGCGCAGACGAACTTCGGCGGCAACCTGACGATCGCCGGTGTGCCGATATTCCAAGCGCTCAAGCCGCCGCCTCGCCGCTCTGCCGGCCCACTCGATCGCGCCGATAACGGCGATGGATCGTGCATGCTCGTCGTCGCGACCGACGCACCGCTCGATGCACGAGACTTGCGCCGGCTCGCCGCGCGTGCCGTATTCGGGCTGGCTCGGACCGGGTCGTCGTACAGCAATGGCAGCGGCGACTTCGCGGTTGCCTTCTCGACCGCGCGCGAGGTTCGGAGCCGCTTCGGTGAATCGGCGCCGCGCGCGCAGACGATACTGCCGACCGACGCCACGTCGCCGCTCTTCGAAGCGGCGCTCGAAGCGACGGAGGAGGCGGTGTACAACTCGCTCTTACAGGCAACCACGGTTCAATCCCGCTTCGGCACCGCCGAAGCCATTCCAATTGAGCGTGTTCGCGAGTTGATTAAGAGGTAGTGCGCTCGGCTGAAGCCTCGCGCTACATTGAGCCTGACAACAGCGCGTCGCACGTGCGAAGCTCGGCGCCGTGTTCGGTACAGACGGCAAACTGCACGTCTGCTCCGCCGTAAAGCGCTACCCCGGAGAATTGGCCCGTCGCAGCCAGCACGTAGAACTTGACGTTGAAGTTCGGCTCGCCGCGATCGTTCAGCAAGCTGGGGTCGATCGTCTCTTCTTTGATCCGCCGAAGAGCCGCAATGCCGGCGTCCTTCGGATCGCGCCCTCGCCGCAGCTCTTCGATGATGAAGTACGACGAGAGGGCGTACAGGTTCGATTCGCCGCGGCCGGTCGACCCCGCCGCGCCCGTGCCTTGCCGCACGTAGAGACCGGCGCCGAGAATCGGCGAGTCCCCAACGCGCCCCGGAATCTTCCACGCACGTCCGCTCGTCGTTGTCACGCCGGCAAGATCGCCGTTCGCGTTCAGGCCGAGGCAATTGATCGTGCCCCATAGATGGTTCTTGTCGATCAGGCCTTCGCGATCCATCTCGTCACCGACCGCGTAGCCGATCGCCCATCGCGTGGCGGCATCGGTGGCGGCGGCGCGCGCGTCGACGCGCCGCTTCCATTCCTTCCACAGCGTCCGCGTCCGTTCGGAATGCAGGTCGGTGCGAACGTCGAACCCGTGTGTTCGCGCGAAGGCCTGCGCGCCGTCGCCGGCGATCAGGTGGTGGGGTGTCGTGTCCATGACGCGCTCGGCGACAGCCGCCGCCGGCACCACACCTTGCAGCGCCGCCACGCCCCCGGCGCGTCGCCGCGGACCGTGCATGCAGCACGCGTCGAGCTCAACGACACCGTCGGCATTCGGCAGTGCGCCGACGCCGACGCTTGTCTCATCGGGATCGAGCTCGACGATCGTGACGCCTTCGACAAGAGCGCGGAGTACGTCGCCGCCGGCCGTCATCAACCGAAATGCGCGCTCGACACACGTCTCGGCCCCGCCGTTTCTGAATTGATGTCCGTTGGCCGAAGCCACAACAACCGGCGACATAGGGGTGAGATTAAGAACTAAGAACTAAGAACTGAGAACTGAGAACTGAGAACGACGACCAGGACTAACCACCAACGACCAGCAGCAAACGTCCATTATGGCTGAGACGCGAGCCCCCATTGACCCTCATCCGTTCTGCCGATTACGATCGCATCCGTTTTGGCCACCACTGTTCCTCATCGGCGCATTCCTCTATCGGCAATTCGCGATGCTCAGTCGGCAATCTACAAGGCTGCGGTCCGCACGCCCCTCGTCCGTGTCGAGTTGCCAGGCGGCGCGTCCGCGCCGGAGCTCTACCTGAAGCTCGAAGTGCTGCAGCCAATCGGGTCGTTCAAAATACGAGGCGCCTACAACGTCGTCCGCCAGTTGACGCCGTCGCAGCTGAAGGACGGCGTGTGGACCGTGAGCGCCGGCAACGCGGCACAGGGCGTCGCGCTCGCAGCGCGCAAAGTCGGCGCAACATGCTCGGTGATGGTGATGGACACCGCGCCAGAGACGAAGATTCGGGCCATCGAGCGGCTCGGCGCGACGATCGTCCGCGCCACCTACGACGAAGCGTGGAAAACGGTCGTGTCGCACGGCTCGGATCGCATGCGCGGTCATTTCGTTCACCCGTTCGACGACGACCAGTTCATTGCGGGAAACGCAACCGCCGGCGTGGAGATTCTCGAAGACCTTCCAGACGTCGACGCGATCATCGCGCCGCTCGGCGGCGGCGGCCTTCTCTCCGGCATCGCGGCAGCAACGAGCGAGCTGAAGCCCTCCACGAAGGTGTTCGCCGCGGAGCCCGAAACCGCTGCGCCGCTGTCGATTTCGCTCGCGGCCGGCAAGCCGCTCTATTTCAACGGATGGACCGCGTCGTTTGTCGACGGTGCCGGCGGGAAATCGGTGCTCGAAACGATGTGGCCGCTGCTCCGGACGCTTACGGGATCGATCGTTGTCTCGCTCGACGAGGTCGCGCGCGGTATGAAGCTCGTTGCCGAGCGCGCTCACATCATCGCCGAAGGGGCAGCGGGCTGCGCGATTGCCGCCGCCCTCAGCGGGCGGGCGGGAACCGGCAAGGTCGTCGCGGTTGTCTCGGGCGGCAACATCGACCTCGCCAAGTTCGCGGCGCTCATCGGCGCGTGCGATGATCGCCGCGCATGACGAGATACACGAGCCTTCCGCCGCTTCCGGACCGGATCGATCGACTCGAAGAACTGGCCATCGATCTCTGGTGGAGCTGGCATCCGGAGGCGCGCATCGTCTTCCGCACGCTCGATTACGGATTGTGGCGCGCGACAGCGCACAACCCGGTGCGCATGCTGTGGGTGATCGCGCGCCCGAAGCTCGATGCGGCGGCGGCGAATCCTGAGTTCCTGAAGTTGTACGACCGCGCGATCGAGGCGCTCGACGCGGCCCGGGCGGCAAAGAACACCTGGTGGGCTGAACATTTCGATCGGCATGGCGGCCAGTCCATCGCATATTTCTCGGCGGAGTTCGCGCTGCACCAGTCGCTGCCGATTTATGCCGGCGGGCTCGGCGTGCTTGCCGGCGATCACTGCAAGGAAGCTGGCGATCTCGGCGTGCCGCTCATCGGCGTCGGCTTCATGTATCCGCAGGGCTACTTCCATCAGCATGTCTCGGCCGAGGGCTGGCAGGAAGAGAGCTACGAGCGGCTGAACTGGGCCGACGCGCCGATCGAGGCGGCGCTCACGCCGGACGGCAAGCCGTGCATCACCGCGGTGCCGCTCGGCGATCGATCGGTGCTCGTCGCGGTCTGGCGCGTGCGGATCGGCCGCGTGAAGCTGTATCTGCTCGACACGGACCTCGAGGAAAACGCGCCGTGGGACCGCGAGCTGTCGGCGCGCCTCTATGGCGGCGACCGCGAAACGCGCGTGCAGCAGGAGATCATTCTCGGCATCGGCGGTGTGCGGGCGCTGAAGGCGCTCGGCTCGGAGCCCGGCGGTGTTCCACTTGAACGAGGGTCACGCCGCCTTTGTCGTGCTGCAGCGGATCCGCGATCTCATCGAGCAGGGGTCGTCCTTCGATCAATGCGCTCGAGGAAATTCGCCAGACGACGATCTTCACGACGCACACGCCGGTGCCGGCCGGTCACGACGCGTTTCCGTTTCAGCTGGTCGAAAAGCATCTGGCCGGCTGCTGGGGCACGCTCGGCCCCAACCGCGACCGCTTCCTCGCGCTCGGCGCATACGACAACGGCAGCGGAACTCTAGTTCAATATGACCGCGCTCGCGCTGCGGTCGGCGGGAGAAATCAACGCGGTCAGCAGGCTGCACGGTGAAGTGACGCGCGCAGATGTGGGCGCCGATGTGGCCGGAACTCGGCGAACACGATCGCCCCGTCGGTTTCATCACGAACGGCGTCCACGTACCGACATGGTTGTCGGCCGAGCTCGCGTCGCTCTTCGACAAATACTTCGGCGGCGGCTGGATGGACCGGCACGACGATCCCGCCTTATGGGATCGCATTCTCGCGATTCCGAACGACGAGCTATGGCACGTCCGGCAGTCGCTGCGGCGCTACCTGTTCACGTTCGTCCGCGAGCGGGCTCGCCAGCGCTGGACAGAAGAGCACGTCGGCATCCCGCGCGTCGTCGCCGCCGGAACGCTCCTGGAACCCGACGCGCTGACGATTGGATTCGCGCGCCGCTTCGCCGGCTACAAGCGGCCGGAGCTCGTGTTTCACGATGCCGAACGGCTCGCCCGAATTCTCAACGCCGCGGGCCGGCCCGTGCAGATCATCTTCGCGGGCAAGTCGCACCCGGCCGACGACGTTGGCAAACATCATCTGCAGCGCGTGTACAAACGGGCGCTCGATCCGTTGTTCGGCGGCCGGGTCGCGTTCGTCGACGACTACGATCTGCATGTGGCGCATTTCCTCGTGCAGGGCTGTGACGTGTGGCTGAACAACCCGCGCAAGCCGCTCGAAGCGAGCGGCACGAGCGGGATGAAAGCGGCGCTGAACGGCGTGCCCCACTTGAGCATCGGCGATGGCTGGTGGGCGGAAGGATTCACCGGCAGCAACGGCTGGGTGATCGATGGCGGCGTGACCGGCGACGACTACGACGCCGTGGATACCGCCGACGCGAACGCTCTCTATCGTCTCCTCGAAGAGGAAATCGTGCCCGCCTTCTACGATCGCGACCCCGCCGGCGTCCCGCACCGATGGCTCGCGACCGTAAAGGAAGCGATTCGAACCGTGGGACCGCGCTTCTCGGCGCGACGGATGGTCAAGGAGTACGTCGAAAAGATGTACGCGCCCGCCCTGGCGAAACACGAGAGGTCACCTGTCTAGCACCCACGGTGCGAGTCGCGGGCTGCTACGGCGGTTCTGCATTACACTCCGCGGCAATGCATCGGTCCGCGCGTCAAAGGGTTCTGAGGATTCTTGCCGTGAGCGTCGCGACGGGCGCTCTTCTCTGGGGGGCGGCCACCGCGGCGCTGTACGCCGCGATGCGCCAGCCGCCGGAAGCGTTCGGGGCGATCATGTCGCACGTTCCGACGTTTGCGCAGATCGTGTTGCCCTTCAAGCCACTGTGGATGTCGGCGCGTGCAGGACATCTGGCGATCGGTGACCCGGCGCCGGACTTCGCCCTGCCTGTGCTGCAGGGCGATCGCGTCGTCAGACTTTCCGAAGAGGTCCGTCGGAAGCCTGTCATCCTCATCTTTGGCAGCTATACCTGACCGCCATTTCGCTCAGGAGTTCCTGAGCTCAATCGCCTTTACCAGCAGTATCGCGACGCGGCGAACTTCTACGTCGTCTACATCGAGGAAGCGCACCCGATCGACCTGTGGCAACTGGCATCGAACGTCAAGGACGGCGTGCTGTTTGATTCGCCGCGCACAAACGAAGAGCGGATCGATGTCGCCACCACGTGCGTGGTCAGGCTCGCCGTGAAAATTCCGGCGCTTCTGGACGACATGGACAACCGAGTCGAACGTGCGTTCACGGGCTGGCCCGATCGGTTATACATCGTCGGGACCGACGGCCGGATCTACTACAAGAGCGCGCCCGGACCATTCGGATTTTCCACGAAGGAACTCGAAGCGTCGCTCAAGAAGCTTCTTCTTACTTCGAACTGATTGGCGGATGGTGAATGATCTGGACTTTGTTGCCGTCCGGATCGCTGAAGTAGCAGCTCCTGGCGCCGTCTCGATGCGTCTTCGGCTTCGCGTCCAGCATTACGCCGCGGCTCTCGAGAAACGCCGCCCACCGATCGACATCGTCCGCGGTCCTGACGATCACGCCCAGATGATCGAGAGCACCTCGAGAACCATTGGAACCCTGAGCACCTTCAGAACGATGTAGCGCGAGGTTGTCGATGCCCGAGGACAGGTACACGTTGTCCGCGTCCGGCTCCCACTCCACTTCGAAGCCGAGCAACTCCGTGTAGAAGCGCTTCATCGCGCCGAGATCCCGCGCGTTCAGCGCGAGGTGTCGCAGGCCGGCATGCGTAGGACGTTCCATGGATTTACAAGGTACAATTTACAGGGTACAAAGGGAAGGGACGCCATGCCACGCAAGTCGGTCGCGAAGTCGCGGTGCGCGCTGTGCGGCGCGAAGGAAGTGTCGGAGCCGCGCGGCGAGGAAAAGTATTGCCGCGACTGCTGGGACAAGAAGATCGCCGTCGAAGAAATCGTGGCGCGCGAGTTCGCGCTGAAGCGATACATCCGCGCGCACTCTGCGGAAAAATATCTCATCTATCACTCGACGGTGAAGCGGCCGTGCGGCCAGCTGATCGTCGTCGACGACGGATACGATTTGTTCTTGACGCTGATGTTCTATCCGAACTTCGGGTGGGACGAGCCGGCGTACCATCTCGAGAACGATCCCGAAGGGCGGCTTTTCTCAGAGTTGCTCGTCGACGTCATCGCCGCCGAGGTGATCGAGCCGTGGGGCGGCGGCAAGTGGCACATGGAGATCTTCCGCTCGGTGAATGCCGAGCCGGAAGACTGGAACGGCGAAATGTAAGGTATACTTTTTCGCCGCTTTACATCAGAGCTCGGCAGTATTAGGGTTCGTCAATATATCCCGGGGAGGTCGTTATGATTCGCGCGCGCTACGTTGTCGCCGCGACCGTCGTCGGCGCCAGCTGCTTCATCGGTGGGACCGCCATCGCGCAGCAGACGCCGGCCATGAAGTCGGTGCTGGCCGGCAAGAAATTCACTCCGCCCGTCAAAGGCACCGCCGAAATTCAATTGGCGACGCCGGTCACCAAGCGCGAAAAGGATCATTGTCGTCACGACGATCAAAGTGAAGAACATGTCCGCCGCGCCGATCGCCCGGCTCACAGTGGCGGAGACGTGGTACGACGCCAAGGGCGGCGTGGTCACGGGCGGACGCGCCGCGATCAACGGCCTGCTGCAGCCTGGAGAAATCGGCACGCTGACCATCGAGACGCCGTTCAGCGCCGGCATGAAGTCGAATAATTTCAACTTCTCGCATGCGAACGGCGACGTCAAGCCGAAGAAGGTCGCGAAGCTCGACGACGACACGAAGGAACCGGCCGCGAAGAACGCGTCGGCGACGAAGAAGAAGTAGTCAGTCGATCTTTTCGAACGTCACGTCGCCGTCGCGCCGCGGGATCACCGCGAGCACAAACGGCGACGTCAGCATCTGCGCCGTTATCGTGTCGCGGGCCGGCGGAATTTCCTTGTAGCCGGCCACGACGCGATTGCCTTCGACACGATACCCAACCATATCCACGCTGAAGCCGGCCGTCGGGCGTGTTCCGAGGAACACGCCGACGACCATCTCGCTCGACCAGTCGACCGGCGGAAGCGGTTTGGCGGGCGCGTGCGTGCGCCACAACGCCGACCATTCGGGCTGACTGCGGATCGTGACGAACCTCGCATCGTCGATCTGCGACATCGTGCCGCGGTCGATCGTGCGGAGCGGCGGCGCGAACATCTGAAAAAGTGCAACGAGAATCGCGAGTGCCGCGGCTGTCACAGGCCCGGGCTTGCCGGCCGCGCCGGTTCGACGGTGAAGCGCACTTCGCGCGCGGCGCTCGGCCCCGCGCCCATGCGCGACTTCCCTTCGACCTTCAGCACGTATGCGCCTGGCGCGAGATCCTTCAGCGGAATCCTCGCGCTGTAACCGTAGCCGCCCGGCTTGCCGCCAAGGTCCGACGACGAACGTTCTTCGTTCGCTTTGAATTTCACTTCACCGGTGTCGGTCGTAATCGTCGTGACGATGTCCACGTTGTGCGCCGGGCTCGTGACGTTGTCGTAGACCTCGGCGAAGAGCATCAGTTCGTCGTTCTGCGGGAACGAGCGGAGCGCCACGGGCGGCGCCGGCAGGACCTGTTTTAATTGTTCATCGGGCCGCGCCGTCGGCTGTGCAGCGCCGGTCATCGAGCTCAGCACGAGGCCGCTCATCACCATCGGCCCTTTCGCAAAATCAGGCACTTCGAGATCGTAGAGGACCGATCCGACCGTACCGCCCGCCGAGTCGCGCGCCGCGACGCGCAGTTGGTACCGGCCCGGCCGGCAGGTCGATTCGGTTCAGCAGGCGGATGCCGGTCTGCTCGACACGCGCCTTCGTTTCCGGCTTCAGGTTGAGCGTGACCTTGTCGGTGTTGCCGCCTCTGATCTTTCCGTTCGCATCGATCGCGAAATACGTGAGCTCGAGCACGTCGCTCGGCGCCGGCTTCAGATCGCGTCCGCGCATCTCGACGCCGAACAGAACCGACGCGTTGGGCGCCGTGCCCTTGAACGGCGCCGCGAACACGTGCATCGTCAAGCCGCTCACCGGGATCGGGCTGTCGATCGCCTCGCGCACTTCGGGGCTCGCCGCGTTCGCCGGCGCAGGTTTGGTCGACGCGGTCTTGACCTTCGGCAGCGCGTAGCCGCGGCGCGCGCGGACCGTTACACCAGGGCGCGTGACGCGGACGTCGATCTTGTGAAACTTGCCGGGTTTGTCGGTCGGCGGATAGTACGCAAGAACGTAGTACGAGCTGTTGTCGCCGACGATGCGGTCGTAGGCGTCGGCGAACTGATTGCGATTGACGACGGCGAACCCGCCGGTCTCGTCGGAGATCGTGCGGAGGCTGTCCTGCGACAGCCGCACTTCGTTCTGCAGCGAGTTCCCGCCGATGCCGAGGCTCGTGTCGTCAGGAAAACTGGTGAGCGTGATGCTTTCATCCCCGAGATCGGTGAGGCCGCGCGGATCGATGCCGTAGATCGCCACGTTCGCACGCGTCGCCGCCGCGATGAGCTCGCGCGTGTCGTCGATGATCGTCGACGCGCTGTTGTGGTTCGAGCCGGCGGCCGGGATCATGTCGTTGATGTCGTAGTCGATGCCTTCGCTGACGAACAGGATCGCCTTGCGCCGGCCGCGCACGTTCGCGAACCACTCGGAGACGCTCTTCAGCGTCGCCAGCGTCGGCGAGCCTTGAACGCCCGCTCCGCATCGTCGGGATCGTTCAGGGGATCGCCGGATTGGCGCTGATCGCGCGTGTTGTAGTACTCCTGCGTCTTGTTCAGCGTCGCCGACTGCACCTTCTGACCCATCACGCGATCGACCGCCTGCTGCAGCAGCCGCTTGTTGTTGGTGAACTCCTGGTTGGCGTCGGTCGGCCCCGCCGTGTGCACGATGGCCATCAGATCGTTCGCGCCGAGATGCTTCTGGATGAATTCCTTCGCCGCGACCTTCACGCGCGCGCCGCGGCCGAAGAGCGTATGCAGATCGTCGACGACCATCACGTACACGCGCCCGTCGAACGGGCGCTCGTTCGTGCGCACGTCGGGTTCGATCGGATTGGCGGCAAACAGCGGACGGTCGTAGCGCTCGACCGGGATGTCGACGACGGAGAAGGTCGCGATGTTCTGCGGCTTCCCGTCCTCCAGCACCTGGAAATCTTCCTTCTTCAGATCGCGGACGAAATTACCCTGACGGTCCGACACGATCGCGTCGACTTCGACGTACTCGACCGTCGTCTTGAAGGTCGGCGTCTGCGCGCCCGAAGGCGCGGGCGGCTGCGGCTGGGCAAAGAGGGCGGTCGCGACACCGCCGACGATGCTCACGAACAGGGCGGCCGGTGCAAGGCGTCGCGTCAATCGCGGCAATCGCTTCATAGGGAACTCTCGCAAACGCCGCCGGCGGGCGGCCAAAAGGCGCTGGCAATCGGGCGTCCTCCGATTATAGAGCAGGCTATACTGGATAAATGGCCGGAGCCCAGGCCGCGGCGGAGCGCGCCGACGCTCGACATCGCGGCGGTTCAGGCCGCGCTGAAGGCCGATGGTGTCGACGGGTGGCTGCTGTACGACTTCCGCGGCATCAATCCCGTCGCGACCGAGGTCACGGGCGTCGCACGGCAGGCCGGTCACCTCGCCACGCGCCGGTGGTATCTACCTGATTCCGGCAAGCGGCGAACCGCGCGGACTCGTTCACGCGATCGAAAAGAATTCGCTCGCTCACCTGCCTGGGAAGACCGACCAGTACGCGAGCCGCGATCGAGCTCGAAGCAGGTCTGCGGACGCTCGTCACCGGCATGCGGCGGGTTGCCATGGAGTATTCGCCGCGACTGCGCAATTCCCTACGTCTCGCGAGTCGACGCCGGCACGATGGAGCTGGTTCGGCAGTCTGGCGTCGATGTCGTCTCGTCGGGCGATCTCGTCCAGCGCTTTGCGGCCACCTGGAGCGCGAGTGCGATCGACGGTCATCGTCGCGCTTCCGAACGGCTCTACCGGGTGAAGGATCGCGCATTCGCGGCGATCGCGAAACGCACGCGCGACGGCGTGCCGACGACCGAGTACGACATCCAGCAGCTGATGGCGCAGTGGTTCGTCGACGAGGGGCTCATCAGCGACGCCGCACCGAACGTGTCCGCCGCCGAGAACGCCGGCAACCCGCATTACCTGCCGACGGCGAGCTCGCATCGCGCGATTCGGCCGGGCGATCTGGTGCTGCTCGACCTCTGGGGCAAACTGGACACGCCGGGCGCGGTGTTTGCTGACATTACCTGGATGGGATTTACCGGGCCGACCGTGCCTGAGCGTTATGCAAAGGCGTTCGAGGCAATCGCCGCCGCACGCGACGCCGCGATGGACCTCGTGCAACGTGCCTGCCGCGGCGGGCAGGAACTGCGCGGGTGGCAGGTCGACCAGGCCGCGGCATCGATGCATTCGAAGCGCCGGCTACGGCGACCACATCCTGCACCGCACCGGCCACAGCCTCGGCGAAACCGTCCACGGCAACGGCGTGAACATGGACGACTACGAAACGCACGACGATCGGCGGCTTCTCCCAGGCACCGGCTTCACCATCGAGCCGGGCGTCTATTTCGACGACTTCGGCGTCCGGACCGAGATCAACATGGTTGTTGGAAGTCGCGACGCCGACCGTCACCGGGCCCGTGCAGACAGCTATTCTCGCACTCGTTTAGGAGGTTCGATGTCCACCCGGAAGACCACCCTTTTCTACTTCGTGCTCACGGTCGTCGCGTCGCTCGCCGTCGGCATGGTGATCGCTTCGCGGCTCGACCTGACGCCCGCATCGTCGGCGCAGACGATGAGCGTGCCGGCGATGAACAGCGCGCCGCTCACCGGTGCGCTGTCGGCCGACACATTCCGCATCATCGCCAAGGCGCAATCGCCGATGGTGGTCAACATCACGACCGAGATTCCGCAGAAGTCGCAGGACCTCACGGAATTCTTCGGCGGCGGCGGCAGCGCGCCGGACGACTTCTTCCATCGCTTCTTCGGCGCACCCGGCGGCAGCGGCGGCCAGCAGGACGATCAGCAGGAGGCGCCGCGCGGGCGCAGCGGCCGCGGCGGCCGCGCGCAGCGCGAGCCGAAGTCGTTCGCCGCCGGCACCGGGTTCATCATCAGCAAGGACGGCCTGATCCTCACGAACAACCACGTCGTCGACGGCGCGACGAAGATCGACGTGCAGCTGTACGGCGACGAATCGGACGTCAAGTACCCGGCGAAGCTGTCGGCCGCGACCAGCTCACCGACAGCGCGCTCATTCAGCTGATCGACAAGCCGAAGCACCGCGCTGCCCGAAGCCAAGTTCGGCGATTCGTCGCAGATGGCGCCGGGCGACTGGGTCATGGCGATCGGCAACCCGTTCAACTTCGCCTACACGATCACGGTCGGCGTCATCAGCGCGACCAAGCGCAGCCTTCCCGGTCACCGACGGCCGCTCGAACGACATGCTGCAGACCGACGCGGCCATCAATCCGGGCAACTCCGGCGGTCCGCTGCTGAACATCCGCGGCGAAGTGATCGGCATCAACACGGCGATCATCAGCAACTCGCGAACCGAGGGCAACATCGGCATCGGCTTCGCGGTGCCGATCAACACGGTGCGCGATCTGCTGCCGCAGCTGCGCAGCGGCAAGGTCATCGCGCGGCCGCATCGGCGTGCAGGTGTCTGCGGTGCCGCGCGAAGGCTACGAGGACTTCGGCCTCAGCTCGCGCAGCGGCGCGATTGTCGCGACCGTCACGCCGGATCACGCAGCGGCCAAAGGCCGGTCTCCAGCCGGGCGACGTCATCGTCGCAGTTCAACGGCCGTCCGGTGAAGGACCGCGACGAGCTGGTCGGGATGGTCATCGCCACGAAGCCGGGCACGACCGTGCCGATCAAGATTCTGCGCAACAAGCAGGAGAAGACGCTGAACGTCAGCGTCGAAGAGCTCGATCTCGAGAACGAGCAGGCGGGCAGCGCCACGCCGCGCCGCAGCAACGATCAGGGGAACGATCAGCAGCAGGAAGAGAGCAGCGGCGGCTTCGGCGTCACGCTGAACAACGTGACGCCGCAGATTGCGCGGCGCCTGCAGCTGCCCTCGGGCCAGAGCGGCGCGCTCGTCACCGACGTCGATCCGAACAGCACCGCCGCCGCGCAGATCCGCCCGGGCGACGTCATCCTGTCGGTCAACGGCAAGACCGTGGCGAACGCGGCCGACGCAAAGCGCGAGCTCGACAAGGTGGCGTCCGGGAAGATCGCGCGCATCCTGCTGTGGCGCACGAATCCCAATGGCGAAGTGTTCGTCGCTGTCAAAAAAGATTAGCGACGCGATCCACGACCGCGGCCCTCTCACGGTGGCCGCGTTCATGGACCTCGCTCTCTACGATCCTGAGCTCGGCTACTACGCCCGCGCCGCCCAACGAACCGGGCGCGCGGGCGATTTTTTTACCAGCGTCGACGTCGGCGCGATCTTCGGCGAGCTTCTCGAAATCCAGCTCGCCGAGATGTGGCACGCTGCTCGGCGCGCCGACGCGGTTCGATCTCGTCGAAGCCGGCGCCGGCAACGGCCGGCTGTCCGCCGACATCCTGCGCGCAGCCAGGCAGCGCGCGATCCAGTCTTTACCACGACGTCCGGCTGCATCTCGTCGAAGCGAGTGCGGCAGCGCGCGCCGCTCAGCGCGACGTTCTCGACGATGTCGCCGGCGCCTCGCGTCGTCTTCAGACGCGTTGCCGGAAACGTTCGAAGGCGTCCTCATCGCGAACGAGCTGCTCGACGCGCTGCCGGTGCATCAGGTCGTGATGCGCGAAGACGGTTTGCGCGAGGTGTACGTCACGCAGGACCGGTGGCCGCCGACGACGAGACGAGCGTCAGCCGTCCACGCCAGCGCTCGGCGCAGTATCTCGACCGTGCCGGCGTTCGATTGGAACCCGGGTGGCGCGCGGAGATCAACCTGCGCGCGGTCGACTGGATTCGCGAAGCGTCGCGTCGTCTGCGCCGCGGCTTCATCGTCATCATCGACTACGGTCACGAGGCGCGCGAGCTGTACTCGGTGACGCACTCCGACCGGCACGCTGACGACATTCGCGCGGCACCAGAGTGAAGGGCCTGAGTCGTCGAACCAGACGCCCGCGTGGCTCCGTCAACCCGGCGAGCAGGACATCACGGCGCACGTGGACTTCACGAGCATTCGCGCCGCCGCCGAAGCGGAAGGGCTCACGACACTCGGATTTCTCGACCAGACATACTTTCTGCTCGGCCTCTGTCCACCGCCGAACCTCGGACGAACCTCGAGAACCTGAAGGCCCGCGCTTGCGCTTGAGGACGCTGCTGATGCCCGGCGGTCTCGGCAGCACGCACAAGGTATTGATCCTCGGCAAAGGCGTCGGAACGCCTGCGCTCAGCGGGTGTTCGTTTCGGATGCGCGTCACGTGAGCGCAGGTGCCCTGGCCGGCGTGGCGATCATGATCGTCTCGGAAGCGGCGACGATCCTCGGGATCGAGCCGTTCCACTCGTGGAACACGCCAATCTGCTGGACCGGATTCATTCTGTTCGCCGATGCGATCGTGCTGGCGCGCGCGCGGCGACTCGTGGCTTCGGTCCGCACCGCGCGAATTCGTTGCGCTCTCGCTTCTGTCGATTCCGCTTTGGGTCGTGTTCGAAGGGCTACAACCAGATTCTCGACAACTGGTATTACACCGGGCTGCCGTCGAATGCGGCGCTGCGTAGCTTCGGCTACGCATGGTCATTCGCCACGATTTGGCCCGCAATCTTCGAGGGCGCCGAGCTGGTCGGGACATTGAGGGCCGGTCGGTCGGGTGGGAGCGCCAGCGGCCCGCGCGAGCATAGCCAGTCGGCGCCTGCGGCTTCAGACGATGTCCGGCGCAGCGCGATCGCGAGCGGGAGTGCGATCCGCGCGAGCAGTGATGAAAGTCGGTCGGGTGCGCCGGGCAGGTCACGGTGGGGCGGCATCGAGTGGGGATCGGTCGTAATCGGCGCGTTGATGCTGGCGTGCCCGTTTTTCGTCGCACCGCACGTGGCGCGATATCTCGCGGCACCGGTGTGGCTCGGATTCATCTTTCTGCTCGACCCCATCAACGCGGCGCTCGGCGCCGAATCGCTGCTCGGCGACTGGCGGGAAGGCCGCACGAGCCGCCTGACAAACCTGCGTTCTGAGCGGTTTCCTTTGCGGCGTGCTGTGGGAGTTCTGGAATTACTGGTCGGGCGCCAAGTGGCACTACTCCGTGCCCATCATGGAGCATGTGAAGATCTTCGAGATGCCGCTGCCCGGCTACTTCGGATTTCCTGCGTTCGCAGTCGAGTGTTTCACGATGTACGTATTCATACGCTCGGTGTGGAACCGGCTGAGGCATCGCGACGCGGCTCGCGGGCGCGAGCTCGCGTTGTAAGATGTCGGCGATGCTCGAGCGCGAAATCAAGCTGCGGTTTGCGAGCGTGGATGCCGCGCGAACTGCCGTTCGCGCATCCGGCGCGACTCCGTTGCGCGGGCGCCGCCTGCAGGAAGACTGCATCCTCGACACCCGCGACCGAATGCTGAGCGAACGTCAATCGGTACTGCGCGTGCGCATCGAACCCGGCCGCACGCTGCTCACCTTCAAAGGCCCGCTGCAGCCATCGGCGATGAAGTTGCGCCCGGAGCTCGAAACCGACGCGGGCGATTCCGGCGTCCTGCTCCGCATCCTCGAAGAGCTCGGCTTCCGGGTCACTTTCCGCTATCAGAAGTACCGAGAGGAGTTCGCGAAAGAGGACGCGGTCGTCGCGATCGACGAAACGCCGGTCGGCGTCTTCGTCGAAATCGAGGGAAGCGATCGCAGCATCGCGGAAGTAACCACGGCGCTCGGACACTCCCCTGAAGATTACCTGGTCGATTCCTATCGCAGTCTCTACCTGCAGCACTGCGGCGAACGCGGGATCGCGGCGAGCAACATGCTCTTCACGGATTGATCGCACGCGTGCCGCTGCCCCGCCACGCAATCGTGCTGACGGCCGGCCTCGGCACGCGGCTGCGTCCGCTGACCGACGTCCGCGCGAAACCGGCGATGCCGGTGGCCGGCGTGCCGATGGTTCGGCGCATCATCGAATGGCTCGCACGCAACGGGGTCACGGAGCTCGTCCTGAATCTTCATCACCTGCCGGCCACGCTCACCGGCATCGTCGGCGACGGCGCCGACCTTGGCGTGAACGTCCGTTACTCGTGGGAGCCTGTCGTGCTCGGCAGCGCGGGGGGACCGAAGCAGGCGGCCGCGATCCTCGGCGCCAGCGAGCTTCTACTCGTCAACGGCGACACGCTGACGGACGTCGATCTTGGAGAGCTCGCGTCTGCGCACGAGCGCGCGGATGCGCTCGTCACGCTTGCGCTCGTCGCCAACACCGAGCCGCTCCGATACGGCGGCGTCCTTGTCGATTCGCAGGGCGATGTGACTGGATTCGTCCGCCGCGGTCCGGCGGCCGCCGGATCGTTTCACTTCATCGGCGTGCAGATCGCTCGAGAGGAAGTGTTCAGGCCGGCGCCGGCAGGCGCGCCGAGCGCGTCGATCGGCGGTGTCTACGACGCACTGATCGCTGCCGCGCCAGGTTCGGTCCGCGGCTTCGTCTGCGACGCGTCATTCTTCGACGTCGGGACAATTGCCGACTACATCCGCACGTCGCGCGCGTTTGGCGGCAGCTCGTCCGCGGACGTTTTCTGCGGCCGCGACGCGAGCATTGCACCGACGGCGCGCGTCACGCGCTCAATTCTGTGGGACGATGTGCACGTCGGTGCGGCGAGCGTGGTGGACGAATGCGTCGTGACCGACGGCGTTCGGATTCCGGCCGGTGCCACATATCGCCATGTTGCCATCGTTCGCGGACCGGAAGATGTCGATGAACTGATCGTTTCGCCGATCGCGGAGTAAGGAATGGATCAACGAACCGCAGACAGCGCAGACACGCGCACGCGAATCGACCGGTACCTCCGCGAGAGCGGTTTGGCTCAACGAAGCGCGCGCGTCGTGCCGCTCACGGGCGATGCGTCGGATCGCCATTATTTCCGGATCCTGCCGGCGGACGGCCCGTCGATCGTCCTGGCGCTTCACGCCGGCGCGATCAATTTCGAGTCGCTCCCATTCGCCAACGTCGCCGCGCTGCTGCAGCAGATTCCGCTCCCCGTCCCGATTGTTCTCGATCACTCGGACGCGCTCGGCGTGCTCGCGCTGCAGGACCTCGGCGACGTTACCCTTCAAGCGCATCTCGGCGCAGCCACACCTACCGAGCACGCGGCGTTGTATCGCCAGGCAGTCGCCCTCGTCGAGCTGTTGCAGCGCCGTGGCGCCGAGCTGCGATCCGACGCCTTCATTCCATATGGCATCGCGTTCGATGTAGAGAAGCTGACGTGGGAGCTCGAGTTTTTCGTCAAGCACTTCATGGAAGCGTTTCGCGGCGTGTCGCTCACTTCAGCCGATCGCGAGGCGCTGTCGGAGGAGTGGGCCGCGATCGTGAACGAGCTCGCGTCGGAGCCGCGGGTCCTGTGCCACCGCGACTATCACAGCCGCAACCTGATGCTCCACGACAGCAGCTTGTACATCATCGATTTCCAGGACGCGCGGCTCGGGCCCGATACGTATGATCTCGCTTCCCTGCTGCGTGATTCGTACGTCGACATTACGGATGTCGAGCTCGATGATCTGATCGCGTACTTCCTTGCGCTTCGGAGCACTCCCGACGACGAGGACTTCCGGCGCCGCTTCGATCTGATGGCGCTGCAGCGGAATCTGAAAGCGCTCGGCACGTTCGGCTACCAGACCACCACCCGCCGCAATCCCGTGTATATCCAATACATCCCGCGGACACTGAACTACGCGCGCGCGAACCTGGAGAAATATCCGCGGTTCGGTCGGCTCCGGGAGCTCCTGTCTGCGCACATCGAGGAGTTGTCCGCCTGAATCGCACGTCACACGTCCGGCTAAAGCCGGACGCTACACTCGGACGGCGCGAGCACCGTGTAGCGTCCGGCTTTAGCCGGACGTGTGACCCTCGCTTTAGCTGGACGTGCGGTAACATAGAGAGTTCGTCTTGTGGCCAAGCGTCAGTTCGGAGTGTCGACACGTCTGTACGACCGCGTTCGCCTCAGCCGTGAGCATCTGTTGGAAATCGCGGCGCACGGGTTCGAGGCGGTCGAGATTGTCGCCACAAGGACGCACGTCGATTATCACAACCCGGCGGTCGTTGCGGATCTGCAGCAGTGGCTCGCGGAGGCCGGCCTCGAGCTGCAGAGCCTCCACGTGCCGCTCGGTGCGGACGTCGAACAGGCGCTTTTCGTTGCTCGCCGCATCCCGCTGAACGTGCTCGTGGTCGAAACCGGTGTTCCCCGCGAGTCCGCCCGTATCGTCGAACGGGTCGCCACGCTGGCGGCGCCGCTCGGCGTGACCGTCGCAATCGACTCGGCGCAGTGGTCGCCGGCTGGATCGCTCGTGCACTTCGTCGAAAGCGGCCCGCTCGATCCGGAAACGAGCGGCGTGCGCGTGGGCATCTGCCTGGATTTCGGCCATGCGCAGCTGCAGGGCGACGTCGCTGAAACGATCGAGACCGTGTCGGAGCACCTCGTGGCCACGCACGTGCACGACGCCGCGGGGCGGCGCGACGAGCATCTGGTGCCCTTCGACGGCGCGATCGATTGGCCGGGCGCGCTCACTGAACTGCAGAAGGTCGGGCACGACAGCGCGTTGATTCTGGATGTTGCTCCGCGCGGCTCGACGAAGGAGACGCTCGCGCGCGCCCGCCGGGCGCGTGCGCGGATGGAATCGTTTCTATGCATGTCTATATAGAGGACATCGGCAAGCACGACGGCAGTGAGGTCACGATTAAGGGCTGGCTTCACAACCGGCGATCGAGCGGAAAGATTCATTTTCTGATCGTGCGCGACGGCACCGGCTTCATCCAGGCGGTGATGTCCAAGGCGGCCGTCGGTGATGAAGCATTCAAGAACGCCGATCACCTCTCGCAGGAAACCTCGCTCATCGTGACTGGCACCGTGCGCGCCGACAAGCGGGCGCCGAGCGGATACGAAATAGACGTCAAACAGTATCGAGATCGTCGGCGAGTCGAAGGACTATCCGATCACGCCGAAGGAACACGGCGTCGATTACCTGCTCGATCGCCGGCATCTCTGGATTCGCACCGAACGTCAGCACGCCATTCTCCGCGTGCGTCACGAGGTGATCAACGGCGTCCGCGACTTTTTCAACGGGCGCGGGTTCATCCTTGCCGATACGCCGATCTTCACGCCGGCTGCCTGCGAGGGGACGACGACGCTGTTCCCCGCGCAGTACTTCGAGGATCAAACGGCGTATCTGACGCAGAGCGGTCAGCTGTACAACGAAGCGAACGCGATGGCGCTCGGCAAGGTGTACTGCTTCGGCCCGACGTTTCGCGCGGAGAAGTCGAAGACGCGGCGCCACCTCACCGAGTTCTGGATGGTCGAACCCGAAATGGCATACGCCGGGCTCGACGACGTGATGAATCTCGCGGAGGACCTGCTCGTCGAGATCGTCGCGCGCGTGCTCGACAAGCGGCGGCACGAGCTCGAAAGTGCTCGAGCGCGACACATCCAAGCTCGAGTCGGTGAAGAAGCCGTTTCCGCGCGTCTCATACGACGATGCGGTGAAGGCGCTGCAGAGCAAAGGCCTTCCGATCGAATGGGGCGGCGACTTCGGCGGACCGGACGAAACGATGCTGTCGGAGCAGTACGATCGCCCGGTGATGGTGCACCGCTATCCCTCGGCGGTGAAGGCGTTCTACATGCGGCCAGACCCCGATCGGCCCGATGTCGCGCTCGGCGTCGACGTGCTCGCGCCCGAGGGTTACGGCGAGATCATCGGCGGCGGCGAACGGCTCGCCGACCTCGACCTGCTGCTGGCGCGCATCAAAGAGCACAACCTGCCGCAGGAAGCGTTCGAGTGGTACCTCGACTTGCGGCGATACGGCACCGTGCCGCACGGCGGATTCGGGATGGGCATCGAGCGCGCGGTGTCGTGGATATGCAAACTGGATCATCTGCGGGAGGCGATTCCGTATCCGCGGATGTTGTATCGACTTTATCCGTAGAATTTTCATCACGAAGACACGAAGAATCACGAAGGGCACGATGAACATGTTGTACAAAAGTGATTTCGTGCGCTTCGTGAACCCTTCGTGCCTTCGTGAAGGAAGAAGCTGAAAGAAGCTAGATGAAGATTGGCCTGATTTCCCTCGGTTGCCCGAAGAACCTCGTCGACTCCGAGGTGATGCTGGGCCTTGCCGAGCGCGCCGGTCACGAATTGACGAACGACGCGGCGCGCCGCCGACGTGCTCGTGGTGAACACGTGCGCGTTCATCGACTCGGCGAAGCAGGAATCGATCGACACGATTCTCGAGATGGCGCGCCACAAGACGGACGGCGCGTGCCGGCGGCTGGTCGTCACCGGATGCCTCGCGGAGCGATATCGCGACGAGCTGAAGAAAGAAATTCCAGAAATCGACGCGGTCCTGGGGACCGGCGAAGTGCCGGAGATCGTCAACGCGATCGGCCAGGACGCTCGGCTGAAGCCTCGCGCTACGAATGATCACGCTGCTACGAATGACCACGCTGCGCCGCTGACGTTTTACCACCAGTCACCAGCCACCAGCCACCGACCACCAACGTACATCTACGATGCGGATACCCCGCGCCTGCTGGCGACGCCGAGGCATTACGCGTACGTGAAGATCGCTGAAGGCTGCGACTACAAGTGCGCCTTCTGCATCATCCCGACTCTGCGCGGCGCGTATCGCAGCCGGCCGGCCGACTCGATCGTGACGGAAGCGCGTTCGCTGGCCGCACGCGGCGTCAAGGAACTGCTGCTCATCTCGCAGGACACGACCTTCTACGGCGTCGATCGCTCCGAGCGCGGTGCGCTCGCGCGCCTTCTGCGCGAGCTGAACGAGATCGATGGCCTCGAGTGGATCCGCCTGCTGTATCTCTATCCCACGACGATAGACGAGGCGACGCTCGACGCGATGGCCGACTGCGACAAGGTCTGCAAGTACATCGACCTGCCGCTGCAGCACGCCTCGAACCCCGTGCTCAAGCGAATGAAGCGGCCGGGCACGCGCCAGAAATACGACGCGCTGCTCGAGCGGATTCGGACGCGCGTGCCGGGCGTCGCCCTCCGGACGACCTTCATCGTCGGATTTCCCGGTGAGACGGAGGCGGACGTCGACGCGCTCTGCGCGTTCGTGGCGGCGCATTCGTTCGATCACGTCGGCGTGTTCACCTACTCGCACGAAGAGGGCACATCGGCGTACGACCTCGCCGACGACGTGCCGGCCGCCACGAAGCGCGCGCGCCGGAATCGCGTCATGGCTCTGCAGAAGCGGATCGTGTCGCGGCAGCTGCGTACGCGGGTCGGCGAACGGGTCCGAATCGTCGTCGATGGGCCGGCAAGCGACCACGAACTGGTGCTGAGAGGCCGCCTGGCCACGCAGGCGCCGGACATCGACGCCTCGGTCTATCTTGAGCGAGTGCGATCCCTCGGCGTTTCGCGGCGGTGATTTTGTCGAGGTCGAAATCGTCGAGGCCCGCGGCTACGATTTGGTGGCGCGCCCCGTGATATAATTTTGAGTTCGAAGCCTAGGTGAAGAACCGAGTGGGCATGTGCCCACTTTTTTTGTTTCAGGGCGTTCGTCCGGCCGAAGCATGGCGACAGGCAACGTAGTCGAGGACGTTCGAGCGATTGCGAGCCGCGTGGCAGCGACCTACGGGCTCGACGTCTTCGACGTGCAGTTCCGTCGCGAGGGGCCGGGAATGGTGCTGCGCGTGCAGCTCGACCGGCCGGGGCCCGCGGCGACAGCCGAAGAGAGCGTCAGCATTCAGGACTGCGCCGCGGTCAGCCGCGATTTGAGCGCGGTGCTGGACGTCGAGGACGTCGTCGCCGTCGCGTATACCCTGGAGGTTTCGTCGCCCGGCCTCGACCGGCCGCTGCGGCACGCCGACGATTATCGGCGGTTCGCCGGGCGGCGCGCGAAGATCGTCATGCGGGAACCGGTGGACGGGCAGGCGTTCTTCAAGGGGCAGCTCAAGGGACTGGAAGACGGCAACGTCGTCATCGACGATGGGAAGCCGCATCGCGTGCCGCTCGGCGTCATTACGCGCGCGAACTTGGAAGTGGAATTCTAGAGGCCGGGGCCGGAACTCCGGAAGTAACGATGTCGAATCCGTTGCAGCAGACGATTGAAGCGCTCGCCAAGGAAAAAGGGATCGAGCCCGATGTCGTCATCACCGCGATCGAAGAGGCGGTGGCGACCGCCTCGCGCAAGTACTACAAGACCGGCGAGAACCTGAAGACGCGCTTCAACACCGAAACGGGCCAGGTGGACCTGTTCGCGCTGAAGACCGTCGTCGAGGAAGTGACCAACTCGGCGACCGAGATCGGCATCGCCGAGGCGCGGGACATGTATCGCCCGATTTACGGCGACGAGGTCGCGAACGGCATCGAGCTCGGCGACGAGATGGAGTTCCCGAAACCGACGGAAGTGCTCGGCCGCATCGCCGCGCAGACGGCCAAGCAGGTCATCTTCCAGAAGGTGCGCGAAGCCGAGCGCGAGAACGTCTACAGCGAATTCAGCCAGCGCGTCGGCGAGGTGGTGAGCGCCACGGTCAAGCGGTTCGAGAACGGCGACATCATCGTCGAGATCGGCCGCAACGAAGCGCTGATTCCGCGCAAGGAACAGTCGCGCGCGGAGAGCTACAACCCGAGCGACCGCGTACGCGCGGTGATCAAAGGCGTCAACCGCAGCGCGAAAGGGCCGCAGGTCGTGCTGTCGCGCACCGACCCGGCGCTGCTCATCAAGCTGTTCGAGCAGGAGGTGCCGGAAATCTACGACGGCACCGTGATGATCCGCGGCGCCGTCCGCGAGGCAGGCGACCGCGCGAAGGTCGCGGTGTTCTCGCGCGAGCGCGACGTCGATCCGGTGGGCGCGTGCGTCGGCATGAAAGGGACGCGCGTGCAGTCGATCATCCGCGAGCTGCGCGGCGAGAAGATCGACATCGTCGAGTGGTCGGAAGATCCGATCGCGTTCGTCACGAACGCGCTCAGCCCGGCGAAGGTCCAGCGCGTGTCGATCGTCGACGACCACGAACGCGTCATGGAAGTCGTCGTCGAAGACAAGCAGCTGTCGCTCGCGATCGGCAAGAAGGGGCAGAACGTGCGCCTCGCGGCGAAGCTGACCGGCTGGCGCATCGACATCAAGAGCGAAGAAGAAAAGCGACGCGAAGTCGAGGCGCAGTTCGAGGGGCTCGAGGCCGCGTCAGCGGAGACGCGCGGCCGGAACAATCGGATCGAGGCGGCGGCCGACGGCGCGGGCGAACCAGCATCGGATGCCACGGCCGAAGGATCGGATGTGCCGGTGCCGTACACGCTCGCCGGCATCGGCGAGAAAACCGTCCGCAAGCTCGTCGAGGCGGGCTTCTCCACGTCCGGAAGCGGTTGCCGGCGCCACCGTCGAACAGCTGTCGGAGCTGCCGGGTGTCGGCGGGAAGACGGCCGAGAAAATTCTCGCCGCCGCGCGCGGCGAAACGCCTGCCGAGGCGACGCACAGAACGAATAATGCAGGATGCATGCCGGAACGCAGCGCCATCACGCACGCAGTCGCGCATTTGATTTGAGGTAGCAGTTGGCAACAGTTCGGATTTACAAGGTCGCGGAGCTGCTCGGCACGACGAGCCAGGAAGTGACGGCGCTGTTGAAGCGCGATCACGGCATCGAAGTGAAGAGCGCCTCGAGCACGATCGAGGAAGTCGTCGCGCGCCAGTTCGTCGACCGCCTCGCAAAGCAGCGTCACATCCAGCTGCCGACCGGCGACATCTTCGCCGAGACGCCGGTCGTCAAAGGCAAGAAGCCGGCGACGGCGAAGAAGGCGCCCGAGCCGCCAAAGCCGGTGGCGCCGTCGCTGCCGCCGCCGCGTCTCGTGAAGACCGTCAAGCCGGCTGCCGTCGCGGCGCCCGAGGCGGACACGGAGCCGGAGGTCGAGGCCGCGCCGACGCCGCACGCGCCGGTTGAAGCCGCGCACGAAACGCCGGCCGCTGCCGCCGCGGTCGAACCGCCGCCGCGCAGAAGCGCATCCGCCGGTCGAGGCGACGCATGCGCCGGTCGTCGACGTGCCGCCCGCGCAGCCTGCGGCCGCCGTGCGCCGCCGCGCCGCGCAGCGCCGCCGCAGCCGACGGTGAAGACGCCGACGCCCGGCCGCATCGTGCCGCCGACGCTGCGTCTGCGCATCGAGGAACAGCGTCCGACGTCGCCGACGCCGCCGCTGCCGACTGTCTGCGCCGCGCATGGTGCCGCGTCCGGCGCCGCGAGTCGAACGTCCGGCGATTCCGGTCGACGGCGCGTCCGGCCGCCGGCGGTGCGGCCGGCCAGACGGGAACGCCAGGCGTCCGTCCGCCCGCGCAGATGCCGCGGCCCGGCGGTCCGCCAAGCGGCCAGCGTCCGCCGTATCCGGGTCCGCGGCCGCAGGCGCCGATGGGCGGTCCGCGTCCGCTGCCGTCGCAGCCGGTCCGCACGCAGCAGCCGGGCTTGCCGCCGAGGCCCGGTCAGTATCCGCAGCGGCCCGGCATGCCGCAGCGTCCGGCGTATCGCCCGCAAGGCCCACGGCCCGCGGCCGGCCAGCGCCGCGAGCACACGTCGCGTCCATCGGCGCCGCCGATGGCCGCCGCCGCCGCCGCCGGTCACGCGCACGATCACGCTCGCCGAAGGCATGACGGTGAAGGATCTCGCCGACAAGCTCGACGTGCGTCCGAAGGAAGTGCTCGCCAAGCTGCTGATGAAGCGCTTGATGATGACGATCAACCAGACGCTCGACACCGAAACGGCGACGATGGTCGCGCGCGAGTTCGGCGCCGACGTGCAGCTGCGCAGCTTCGAAGAGGAGCTGCTGCAGGTCGACTCGGGCGAATCGAAGGTCGAGGACATCGTCACGCGCGCGCCGGTCGTCACGGTGATGGGCCACGTCGATCACGGCAAGACGAGCCTGCTCGACGCGATTCGCGAGACGCGCGTCGCCGAGCGCGAGGCCGGCGGCATCACGCAGCACATCGGCGCGTATCACGTCACGATCAACAAGCGGAACATCGTGTTCCTCGACACGCCCGGGCCACGAGGCGTTCACGCTGATGCGCGCCCGCGGCGCGAAGGTCACCGACATCGTCATCCTCGTCGTCGCGGCCGACGACGGCGTGATGCCGCAGACGCGCGAGGCGATCGACCACGCGCGCGCCGCCAACGTGCCGATCATCGTGGCGATCAACAAGGTCGACAAGCCGAACGCGCAGCCCGAGCGCGTGAAGCGCGAGCTCACCGAGCTCGACCTGATGCCCGAAGAATGGGGCGGCAAGACGGTCACCGTCGAAGTGTCGGCCAAGAAGAAGCAGAACATCGACGCGCTGCTCGAGATGGTGCTGCTCGTCAGCGAAATCGGCGAGCTCAAGGCGAATCCGAAGCGCAACGCGACCGGCACGGTGCTCGAGTCGAAGCTCGACAAAGGCCGCGGTCCCGTGGCGACGGTGCTCGTGCAGGACGGCACGCTGAGCGTCGGCGACACGTTCATCGCCGGGCCGGTCGTCGGCCGCGTGCGCGCGCTCATCGACGATCGCGGACGGCCGACGAAGTCGGCCGGTCCGTCGACGCCGGTCGAAGTGCTCGGACTCGGCAGGCCTGCCGCAGCCGGGCGACGTGTTCCAGGTGGCCGACGCGACCAAGGCGCGCCAGATCGCCGCGTTCCGCGAGGAGCAGGCGAAGACGCGCGCGCTCGGCGCGAAAGGCGCCCGCCTGACGCTCGAGTCGCTTCAGGCGCAGATCGCCGAAGGCGGCATGAAGGAGCTGCCGATCATCATCAAGGCCGACGTGCAGGGCTCGGCCGAAGTGCTCGCCGACACGCTGACGAAGCTGACCGACGAAAAGGTGAAGATCCGGATCATCCATGCCGGCGTCGGCGCGGTGAACGAGTCGGACGTCCTGCTCGCGTCCGCCTCGAACGCGATCATCATCGCGTTCAACGTGCGGCCCGACCGCAACGCCGAGGAGATCGCCGCGCGCGAGCACGTCGACATCCGCCAGCACTCGGTCATCTACAACGTGACCGACGAGATGAAGAAGGCGATGACGGGCCTGCTCGAGCCGACGTTCAAGGAAGTCCGGCTCGGCGTGGCCGAGGTGCGGAACATCTTCAAGGTGCCGAAGTTCGGGACGATTGCGGGCTGCATGGTCACCGAAGGACGCATCACTCGCGCCGGCGACACCCAGGCGCGGCTGCTCCGCGACAACGTGCGTCGTGTACTCCGGGAAGATCGGCTCGCTGCGTCGATTCAAGGACGATGCGAGCGAAGTGAAGGCCGGATTCGAGTGCGGCATCGGCTTCGAGAAGTTCAACGACATCAAGGTTGGCGATCTGATCGAGGTGTTCGTGAAGGAACGCGTCGCCGTTTCCGCATAGCACGCCGATGCCTGGAGTTGTGCTCAGCCGCTGATGTCCCAAGGCTCCCGGCCCGACCGCGTCGCCGATCAGATCCGCAGCGAGCTCGCCGAGCTACTCGTCCGCGAGGTGCACGACCCTGGCATCGGCTTCGTCACGCTCACCCGGGTCCAGATTTCGGCCGACCTGCAGCAGGCGCGCGTGTATTACACGGCGCTTGGCGACGAGAAGACGCGCCAGAAGTCGAGCCGGGCGCTCGAGCGCGCGGCGGCGTTTCTGCGGCGCCAAATCGGTTCGCGCCTGCGCCTCAAGCGCACGCCGGAGCTCCACTTCGTCTACGACGAGTCGATTGAGGGCCAGGATCGGATCGAGCAGCTGCTGAACGAGATCCACGCCGGCCCGCATCCAGAGGACGCCGCCGGTTCTGCCGAACGGAGCCGCGAGCAGGGTTCCACGAGCACTGATGATGACGAATAACCCTCCAGAGCTCCAGCAGATCGTCGACGCGATTCGCGTCCGGCACCGTTTCGTGATCTCGTCGCATTCGCGGCCGGACGGCGATTCGATCGGATCGCAGCTGGCGGCGGCGTACGCGCTGCGCGTCGCTCGGCAAAGTCGTGACGATCGTCAACTCCGATCCCGCGCCGGCGCCGCTGATGCAGTTTCCCGGCGTGCCGTCGATCACGATCGCCGACCACGTCGAGGGCGAGTACGACGCTGCGATCATCATGGAGTGCGGCGATCTGGCGCGCACCGGCGTCTCCGGCCTCGAGCGATCGTTCGTCATCAACATCGATCATCATCCCGGCAACACGGGCTACGGGCAGATCAACTGGTTCGATCCGGCGGCCGCGGCGTGCGGCGAGATGGTGTTCGATCTCGTTCGCGCGCTCGGCGTCGACGCTGACGCTCGATATCGCGACGCACGTCTACCTCGCGATCCTCACCGACACCGGCTCGTTCCACTACTCGAGCATCTCGACGCGCACCTTCGACATCTGCCGCGCGACGCTCGAAGCGGGCGTCGATCCGGTGCTGGTTGCGCGCAACGTGTACGACAGCAACAACATGGGGCGGCTGAAGCTCTTCGGCGCCGTGTTGAGCGCGATGCAGCTCGATCCGAGCGGACGCATCGCGATCGTGTACCTCGATCACGAGATGGCGCGCGCCGCCGGCGGCACCTACGACGACACCGAAGGGCTGATCAATCTGCCGCTCACGGTGAAGGAGATCCAGGCGGTCGTGTTCTTCAAGCAGATCGAAGGCGAGGAATATCGCGTCAGCATGCGCTCGAAGGGCGACATCGACATCGGCGCGGTCTCCAAGGAGTTCGGCGGCGGCGGGCACAAGAACGCGGCCGGCTGCACAGTGAAGGGCGGCATCGACGCGCTCCAGAAGCTCTTCGTCGAAAAAATCGAGGACGCGATCGAAGTTCATGGACGGCCTGTTAGTCGTTGACAAGCCGATCGGGCCCGACCTCGCACGACGTCGTCGCGCGAGTGCGGCGCGCGCTCGGCGAGCGGCGCGTCGGCCACACCGGCACGCTCGATCCCGCGGCGACCGGCGTGCTTCCGCTCGTGGTCGGCCGCGCGACCCGTCTCGCTCGATTTTTCAGCAACAGCGACAAGCAGTACGAGGCGCTCGTGCGCTTCGGCGTGGCAACCGACACGCGCGACGCGGAAGGCGCACCGGTCGGTCCAGCGCACGACGGCCCGTGGCCCTCGCGCGAGGACGTCGAGCGCGCGCTCGACAGCTTTCGCGGCACGTTCCTGCAGCGGCCGCCCGTGTATTCGGCGAAGAAGATCGGCGGGCAGCGGAGCTACGCGCTGGCACGCGCCAATGCAGGCGACGCTCGGCTAAAGCCTCGCGCTACGAGTGAGCCTTGCGCGACGAGTGAGCCTCGCGCGAGGGTCGAGCCGTCGGCTCCGGAACCGGTGCTCGTGACGGCCCGCGAGATCGAGATCGTGAGTGTCGAACGGAGCGCAGGTCGCGCTGCGGATCGAGTGCTCGGCTGGGTTCTACGTCAGAAGCCTTGCGCACGACCTTGGCGAACGGCTGGGAATCGGCGCGCATCTGGCGGCGCTTCGGCGAACTCGAAGTGCCGACTTCACGCTCGCCGACGCGATGCCGCTCGATGAAATCGACCGCGACGGCGCGGCGGCGGCCGCCCGGCTGGTTCCGCTCGCGGCGATGCTGCCGACGCTGCCGGCCGTTGTCCTCACCGGCGAGGGCGAACGACTATCTGGCGCACGGCCGCGAGATTGGGCCCGACTCAGATAGTCGAACGGCACGAGGGCACAGGCGACAGCGTCCGGCTGATGGGCGCGAGCGGCGACCTCCTCGGCGTGGCGGAGCCGGCCGGCCTCTCCGGTTTCTTGCACCCGCGTCTTGTTCTGATGGTAAGATGTTGATCTTGCTCGAACTAAGCGTTTTTCGAACATACGGCGCATCCGGTTCCGCAATGGTTCTGGAGCGTTCGTGGAGGGACCGCACATTGTCGCTATCCAAGGACCGCAAGACAGAGCTGATCGGCAGTTACAAGACCCACGAAGCAGACACCGGCTCGCCTGAAGTGCAGGTCGCGATTCTCAGCGAGCGCATCAATTACCTGACCGAGCACTTCAAAGCACACGCGAAGGATCATCATTCTCGCCGCGGGCTGCTGATGCTCGTCGGCCGCCGCCGCCGCCTGCTCGACTATCTCAAGACGAAGGACGCGCAGCGTTACGCGGACCTGATCAAACGCCTGAACATCCGAAAGTGAAAAGCAAAAGGTAGAAGGCAAAATCCTTCTGCCTTTCCTTTTTCCTTTTGCCTTTTAACTTTTTCCTTCTGAGTTTCCATGAACACTCGCGAAATCGCCATCGGCAACAACACTCTTCGGTTCGAAACCGGAAAGCTCGCCAAGCAGGCCGGCGGCTCCGTCATCGTCCGCTTCGGCGACTCGGTCGTTCTCGTCACGGCCTGCCGTGCGGCGCAGCGCGCGCGAAGGAATCGATTTCCTGCCGCTGACGGTCGACTACCGTGAATACACCTACGCGTCGGGGCGCATTCCGGGCGGCTTCTTCAAACGTGAAGGCAAGCCGGCCGAGAAGGAAGTGCTCACGAGCCGCTGCATCGATCGGCCGATCCGGCCGCTGTTCCCGTCGGGCTGGCGCTACGAGACGCAGATCATCGCGCTCGTCCTGTCGGCCGATCAGGAGAACGACACGGACGTGCTCGCGATCACCGGCGCCTCGGCCGCGCTCGCGCTGTCCGAGATCCCGTTCGAGAAGACGATTGCCGGCGTTCGCGTCGGGCTCGTCGACGGCCAGTACCTGATCAACCCGACGTTCCAGCAGCGCAAGGACAGCAAGCTCGATCTCATCGTCGCCGGCAGCAAAGACGGGCTGGTGATGGTCGAAGCGGGCGCGAAGGAAGTCACCGAGGACCAGGTCGTCGAGGCGCTCGACGCCGCGCACACCGCGATCAAGCAGATCGTCGCGACGATCGATGCGCTCGCCGCCGAAGCGGGCAAGAAGAAGCTCGACGGTCGCGAAGAAGGAGATCGGCCACGACTTCTACCGCGAGGTCGAAGAGAAAGTGCATGGTGCCGCTCACCGAGGCGATGCGCATCCGCGGCAAGCTCGAGAACTACGACCGCGTCGACGAAGCGCTGAAGGATCTCGTCGCGTCGATCCCGGAGGGCGAGGTCGAGCGCAAGCTCGAGGCGAAGCAGATCTTCAAGGAGCTCAAGGAAAAGGTGCTCCGCGACGAGGTCCTGCAGCACAACGTGCGGCTCGACGGCCGCAAGTTCGACGAGGTCCGGCCGATCTGGATCGAGACGAGCGTGCTTCCCCGCACCCACGGCTCGGCCGTGTTCACGCGCGGCGAGACGCAGGCGCTCGTCACCTGCACGCTCGGCACGGCCGACGATGCGCAGAAGATTGAGAGCTTCGAGGGCGAGACGTGGAAGAGCTTCATGCTCCACTACAACTTCCCGCCGTTCTCGGTCGGCGAGGTGGCGTTCCTGCGCGGACCCGGGCCGCCGCGAGGTCGGCCACGGCGCGCTCGCCGAGCGCGCGCTCGCGCCGATGATTCCGGGCGAAGAGAAGTTCCCCTACACGGTCCGCGTCGTCTCCGACATCCTCGAGTCGAACGGCTCGTCGTCGATGGCGTCGGTCTGCGGCGGAGCGCTGGCGATGATGGACGCCGGCGTGCCGCTCAAGGCGCCGGTCGCCGGCATCGCGATGGGCCTCGTCATGGACGAGAAGACCGGCAAATACGCCGTCCTCTCCGACATCGCGGGCGCCGAGGATCACTACGGCGACATGGACTTCAAGGTCGCCGGCACCGCCGACGGCATCACCGCGCTCCAGATGGACATCAAGGTCAGCGGCATCACGACGGAGATCATGCGGAAGGCGCTCGAGCAGGCGCGCCGCGGCCGCATGCACATCCTCGGCAAGATGACGGAGGCGCTCGCCACGCCTCGCGCGAACATCTCCGACTTCGCGCCGCGCATCGTCACGATCCGGATTCCGGTCGACAAGATCCGCGACGTCATCGGGCCGGGCGGCAAGATGATCCGCAGCATCATCGAGCGCACCGGCGTCAAGATCGACGTCGAGGACGATGGCCGCGTGAACGTGGCGTCGGCGGACGGCGAGTCGGCGCAGAAGGCGATCTCGATCATCCAGGAGCTGACCGCCACGCCGGAGCTGAACAAGACGTATCTCGGAAAGATCCAGCGCATCACCGACTTCGGCGCATTCGTCGAGATCATGCCGGGCACCGACGGCTTGCTGCACGTCTCGGAGATCGCGAACCATCGCGTGAAGGACGTGCGCGACGAGCTGAAGGAAGGCGAACAGATCCTGGTGAAGGTGATCAACATCGATCCCGACCGGCAAGATCCGCCTGAGCCGCAAAGCGCTTCTTCAGGAAGAAGCGAGCAAGTCTCCCGTATAGGAATGAGGATGAGAGCGAGCTCGCGCGCGCGGCGCTCGCTCTCAGCACTCGCGCTGGCCCTCTCGATTGCGGCGCTCGGCGCCCAGGAGCAGGGGCCGACAGCCCGGCCCATACGGATCATCGCCAGCCGCTACAAGTTCGACCCGCCACGGATTGAAGTGACCCAGGACGATCTGGTGCAGATCGATCTGCGCACGACCGACATCGCGCACAGCTGGACCGTCGACGCGTATCGCATCGCAAAGCGAGCGACGCCGGGCCACCCGGTCACATTCGAGTTCCGCGCGGACAAGGCTGGGACGTTTCCCTACTACTGCAATCTCCAGCTCGAGGACGGCTGCCGGCAAATGCGCGGCGAGCTGGTCGTCAAGCCCAAGAAATAAGCCGCGGAGATCGGTTTATCTCTGAAACGCCTGCGCCGTTGCGATCCGCTCGCGAATTGGCGGGTGGCTGTAGAACAGCCATTGCACGATCTTCGACGGATTCTCTTCGGCCAGATTCTGCGCGCCGAGGCGGCGCATCGCGGAGATGAATGCTCCCGGGTTGCCGGTGAGCCGCAGCGCGAACCGGTCGGCATTTCGCTCGAACGCCCGCGACATCGCGTGCGCGATCGGAAGCATCGCCACCGAGACGGCACCGGCCGCCAGGAGCAGCAGCGGCAGGCCGGCGACATCGGCGACGCTTCGCAAACCAAAGAACGGCGCGAGCGATCGCAGCAGTTGGGCCGCCAGAAAGAATCCGGCCAGGATGAGGGCGCTCTCGAACGCGATCCCCTTCCAGATGTCGCCGTGGACGTGATGCGCCAGCTCGTGGGCGAGCACGACCTCGATTTCCTCGTCTGAGTACTCGGCCAGCATCGTGTCCGACACGAGGATCCGTCGCGTTCCCCCGATGCCGGCGAGCGCCGCGTTGGCCTTCCTGGTCTTCTCGCCCATACCCCACTCGTACGCGCCCAGCACGCGCGCGCCGGCGCGGTCCGCGAGCGCGAGAAGGCGCGCGCGAAGCGATTCGCGATCGAGCGGCTTCACGCGGTAGAAAAGCGGCAGCAGCAGGACCGGTGCAAGGTTCGTCAGGCCGACGATCACGAGCGAGAAGAGGACGCCCGCGGCCATCCACCAGCGTTCCGGGAACCGCGCGATCAGCAGATAGACAGCGATCGCGGCGGGCAAGGCAAGCACGAGGCCGATGCCGAATGCCTTCAACTGATCGAGCATCCAGGCCTTCAGCGTCTCGGTCGAGAGGCCGTAGCGCCGTTCGAGAAGGAATCCGCTGTAGAACGCGAGTGGCAGACCACCGAGCTCGCTGAGAAGCGACAACAGCGCGACATAGATCGTGATGACGAGCGTCGTCGAGGAAGGCGCGAACGACTCAGCGAGAGTGCGGAGCTGGAGCGACAGACCGCTCGCAATGAGCACGACGAGGAGCCCCGCGGTCCAGACGACAGACGCGATGTCCGCCTGGCGCTTCAGGCGTTGATATCGGCTGGCCTTGTCTTCATTCACGTCGGTGAACGTCGCCTCGGTCGTCGAGACCCAGCTCGGAACTGGCTGAGCCCTTGACACGAACGCGGACGCCGCCGTTGGTGGTGTGCAGCTCCACGGAAGGTCCGCCGCCGTTGATCTTCCCTTCGAGCTTACGCCGCGACTGTTCGGTGGTTTCGAGCTTGAGGCCTGTCACGCTGATGCCGCCGTTGGTGACCGAAGCGGACAGATCTGCTTTGGCATCTGGAGCCAGGGTGAGCGTCACCGCGCCGTTCGTGGTGCTCGCCTCGATCTTGTCCGCGACCGCCCCAAGGTCCATCACGACTGCGCCGTTCGTCGTGTGCGCGACGATTTTTCCGCCCATCCCGGTGATCGTGACCTGACCGTTGGTGTTGCGTGCGCGGATGGGTGCCGTGCGCGGCGCCTTGACGTGGTACCGCACTTCGACGCTCGCGCCGATCACCAGGCCGCCAAGCCCCTCGGTCTTGATCGTGACGTGCTTCGGGTTCGTATTCTCGGAGATCGTGATCCGCGGAAGCAGCTCGCGAGCGCCGTCGTCGGTCGCCGCCTTCGCGATCCGCTCCGCCCGCACTTCGACGGTCGACCCGTCGACCGGCTCGAATGCGATCGCACCATTCGTATTGATGATTTCCACTTCGCCGCCTGCGGCGAGCGGGTAGCTGTGCGTCCATTCGTCGCTCGCGCGGCCGGACAGGTGCCCGACGCACGACGCCGTCGTCGTGACGACCGTGAACGCGAGGGCCGCCCGGGCTAGAGCGGCTCCGAACCGCGAGATCGACAGTGGCATCAGCGCTGCTCCTTCGGTAGGTACATACGCCAGCCGCGGCGGTCAGTTCAACTGGACAGAAATCAGCTTGGAGACGCCGGGCTCCTCCATCGTGACCCCGTACAGACGGTCGGCGATCTCCATCGTCTTGCGGTTGTGCGTGATGACGATGAACTGCGTGTGCGCCTGCATGCCGCGGAGCATTTCCACGAAGCGGCCGATATTGGCGTCGTCGAGCGGGGCGTCGATCTCGTCGAGGAGGCAGAACGGGCTCGGCTTGTATTTGAACATGCCGAACATGAGCGCAATGGCCGTGAGCGCTTTTTCGCCGCCCGACAGCAGCTGCACGCTCTGGAGGCGCTTGCCTGGCGGCTGCGCGATGATCTCGATGCCGCTCTCGAGCGGATCGTTTTCGTCGAGGAGCGTCAGGCCGGCACGTCCGCCGCCGAAGAGCGTGCTGAACATCTGCTGAAAGTTGGTGTTGATGGCGGTGAACGCCTCAGTGAACCGCTGGCGCGTCGTTTCGTCGATGCGCTTGATCGCTTCGGTGGTCTGGCGGATGGAATCGACCAGGTCGTTGCGCTGCGTCGTCAGGAACGTATGGCGTTTCTCGAGTTCGTCGAACTCGTCGATCGCCATCATGTTAACCGGTCCGAGGCGGTCGATCTTTGCCCGGAGTCGCGCGATGGCTTCATCGGCCGTCAGCGTCCGCTGTGCAGCTTCCGCAGCAGCTGCATCCACCGCATCATCAGTCTGAAGGCGGGCTTCTTCACCCTCGTCTTCCGACGGCTCGTCGCTGAACACCGCTGCCGGATCCGGCGTGGCCTGCCCATCTGCCTCGAGCTGCTCGACCTCGAGCAGCACCTCGTCGAGCGTCGCGTTCACAGCATCGACGCATGTGTGCGCGAGGTGCGACAGGTCCGCTTCGGCGGTGACGCGGGCGATGTCGAGTTCCGACACGACGGCGCGAATCGCCTCGAGCGCGCTTCTCGCATCCTTGATGACCGCTTCGTGCTGGTCCGCGCTGATGCGCAACGTCGAGACCGCATCGTCGGCTGCACCGACGTCGAACCGCAGCGCGTCGAGCGTCAGCAGGTCCTGCTGCAGCTGGGCGTCGCCGGCGGCAATCGCGGTGCGCAGTTCGTCGACGCGCTGGCGAGTCTGATTGAGCTCGGCAGCAAGGCTCGCGGCGCGGAGCTCGAGCTCGCTGAACGCTTCTTCGAGGCGCTCGACGTCGGCCGTGAGCCCCGATGCGCGCTCGACAAGTCCCGCATGATCGGCGCGCGCCGTGGCCGCGCGTTGACTGAGTTCTTCAGCCGCCTCGCGCGCTTCGAAGAGCCGGCGCTGAGCAACGGTGAGCCGCTCGTCGGCGGCACGCTGCGCGTCCTCGAGCTGCGTGATTGACGTGAGCGCTTCCTGTTGGCGGCGGTCGAGCGTTTCCCGTTCTTCTTCGGCCTGGCGGCGCTCGCGCGCGAGCTGCTCGCCTTTCTGCACGAGGCGCACAGACTCTTCGGCCGCATGCTGGACCTGCGCTTCGTGGCCGACGATCACCTTCTCCTGCTTGTGGTGCTCGGCATTCAGCGCGGCGATCGCATTCGTCGCGTGCGCAATCGTCGTTTCAAGATCGGCGGTTTCTTGCGCCAGGAGGCACAGCGACGCGCGCTCTGCCTGGATACGTTCGCGCAGTTCCTTGATTTCGCGTTTCGTTTGGAGGATTCCGCGCGACTGCTCGCTGCCGCCGCCCGCAACGAGATGAGGCCCGCGAAATACATCACCCGCGAGCGTGGCGACCGGCATCGCGGTTGCGCCGCTTGCATCGGCAGCGCTCGTGTACGTATCCGCGATCCAGGCATCACCGAGCGCGGTGCGTATGGCTGCCGCATGCGGTCCGTTCACGTTGACGACCGACGACAATGCGACGAGGGCCCCGTAACCCTCTGGCAGCTCCGGCGCTCGGGCCGTAGTCGGCGCGCCGCTCGTAATCAGAAAGCCGCATCGCCCGGCGTCAGCTTCGCGGACGACCTCGAATCCTGCCGCGGCGTGCTCGGAACGATCGACGACGACGTGCTGAAGCAGGTCGCCGAGGCAGGCCTCCACGGCTCGCTCGTAACCGCTCTCGACTTCGAGGTAATCGGCAATCGCACCCTGCTGGTTGACCTTGCCGTTTGCCTGCGCCAACACCGTCCGCGCGGCATCGCCGTACGCGGCGCGAGCCGCCTCGAGCTCTTCTAGCGATTTCAGGCGCGCATCGAGGCCGGCGAGCTCCTGCTCGCGGGCGCGCACGGATCGCGCGCGCCACTCGTGCTCGATCCGTGCGCTCGCCAGCTCCGATTCCCGTGCGAGCCGTGCGAGCCGGGCCGATTCGATCGCGTCTTGTGCGCGGCGGAGCCCCTCGGCCGCAGCGGATCGATCCGTTTCGGCGCGCTCGGACTGGATGCGAACGTCGCCGCGTTCGACATCGAGCTTCGAGAGCGTTTCGAGCACGCGTTCACGCGCAGTCGACGCGTGCTCAATCGCGTGGCGCAGGGCCGTGGCGGAGTTGATCGCCGAGAAGACTTCGCTCCGTGCCGCTTCCACGTCGGCCTCGAGCCCTTCGATCTCGCGATGCGCGAGCTCGTACGACTCCGATTCAGCGGCAAGCGTCTGTGCCGCGCGGTCGCGCTCGGCGGTGGCGTCGGCGACCGCCTGACAGCGGCTCTCGAGGGCCACCCGCGCCGGCTCGCGCCGCGCTTCCATCTGATCGAGCTCCGCCGAGACCGTCGTCGCACGAGCCGCGAGCGACTGCACTTGATCGCGGTCGAAGGCGATCTGCTGCTGCTGTCGGTTGATGGCCAGCTCGCAGCCGTGCGCCGTCTCGCGGGTCGCGGCCGCCTTCGATTCCGCTTCAGCGAGCTCGATCCGAACGCGACTCAGATGCGCCTCGACTTCCGCGACTCGTGCCGCCGCCGTCGACTCCCGTTCGCGCGCATCGCCGAGCCGTGCGCGCGCGGACTCAATGGACTGCGCCAGCTGCCGGTACTTGCGTGCGAAAAGCACCTTCTCCCACCGCCGCAGCTCGTCGCGAAGCTTCTGATACCGACGCGCCTTCGCGGCCTGGCGCTTGAGCGTCCCGCGCTGCTTCTCGACTTCGAAGACGATGTCGTCGACGCGCGTGAGGTTCAGCTGTGCCGCTTCGAGCTTCAGCTCCGCCGAACGGCGCCGCGCCTTGTACTTCGTGACGCCGGCCGCCTCCTCGATCAACTGGCGCCGATCGGTCGGCCGCGAGCTCAGGATCAATCCGATCTTGCCCTGCTCGATGATCGCGTACGCCTTCGCGCCGAGACCCGTGTCCATCAGGAGGTCGTGCACGTCGCGCAGGCGGCATTGCTGCCCGTCGATGAGGTACTCGCTTTCGCCGGAGCGATAAAGGCGGCGCGTCACTTCGATCTCACGCGCGACCGACTGAATCAGCGTTTCAGCCGCATCGCGGTTCAGCGGGCGATCGAGCACCGGCGCGACATCCGTCGCGTGATAGCCGTTTCCGTTCGCGTGGCCGTTGCCATTCGCGTCGGCGCCGGAATGCCCGTTGCCGTTCGCGTGATGACCATTTCCGTTCGCATGGCCGTTGCCGGTCGCGTGGCCGTTTTGTGTCGCCGGCTCGTGCTCATCCGGAAAGGCAGGGCCGGTGATGTTTCTCAGCACACCGGCGAACCGGAGGCGCACTTCGGCGGCCGCCGTGGGCTTGCGGGCATCGCTGCCGCTGAAAATGACGTCCTCCATCTTGTCGCCGCGGAGGCTTTTGGCGCTTTGCTCGCCCATCACCCAGGTGATGGCGTCGGCGACGTTGCTCTTGCCGCAGCCGTTCGGGCCGACGATCGCGGTCACCCCCTGGTCGAAGGCGAGCTCCGAGCGATCGGAGAACGATTTGAACCCGTTGATTTCAAGCCGCTGAAGGCGCATATCGACACACCACGGCGCCACAGGGGGCGCCCCTTGAGCGACCGCCGTCGCTCAAAACGAGTGAATTGGCTGCTGGGAGACAGCTAGGCAACGGACCGATTCGCCGACCCTTTCGCCATTCAATCGTGAATGGCGGCCCCGGGGTCGCAAAACGGTCGTCAGTCTAACAAGGGCAAGCTGTAGTGGCAAGACCAAACTGCAGCCCAAGTCATTGTGGTCGTACGACCTACGGTGCCAGGCACGTGCCTGGCACCAAACTCGAAACGGCGTCGCGGTGCCAGGCACGTGCCTGGCACCGACTCGAACAGCGGACGGTTAGTGGCCGGCTCGCGTGGACGCCTTGGCCAGCTGCGTCAGCTTCTGCGCCTCGGCGAAGTTCGCGAGCGCGGCCTGCGCCTGCGGGTCGACGCCGATCAGATGCCGCCGCGCTTCGGCCATCCCGAAGACGACTTCGTCGATGCGGTAGCGAATCATCGCCCGGATGAAGTCGAGATCCTTCTTGTAGCCGTCCTCGTCAATCTTCACCTTGTCGGTTTTCATCTGATCGCGGAACGCCGCGAGCAGTGCGTCGTCGACCGCGAAGTTCGGCCGCACGGTTCTGCGGCCGGTCGACTTGCCCGCCATCCGCGTATCGCCTTCGGCCGTGAAGTTCTGCGCGAAGTTCTCGAACTCCTGGCGACCATAGAGCATCCGGCCGAAACGCGACGGATTGAACCCCTCGATCGGGCCGGAAATCCGTTTGTCTGGCTCGATGCCGCCGCCGCTATACACGGGACGGCCCGCGTCAGTGTGCTTCAGATCGCTCGGGTTGTGCGCGCGCTCGACATCCTGATCCTTCAGTCTATAGCTGAGATATTCGTCGAACGTCGCATCCCACGGACGCTGAATCAACCGGCCGCTCGGCGTGTAGTAGTGCGCGGTCGTGAGGGCGAGTCCGGCATTGCCGCTGACGCGATAAATCGACTGGACGAGCGCCTTTCCGAACGTGGTTTCGCCGACGACGTACGCGCGATCGTGATCCTGGAGCGCGCCGGTGACGATCTCCGAAGCGCTCGCGCTGTCGCGATTCGCCAGCATGACCATCGGCATGTCGGTGAACTCGCTCTCTTCGGTCGCGCGATAATCCTGATCCGAATTTGGAATCCGCCCGCGCGTGTACACAATCATCAGACGCCGCGGAAGGAATTCGTTGGCCACCTTGATCGCCTGATCGAGCGGTCCGCCCGGATTCTCCCGAATATCGAACAGCAGCCGCTTCATGCCTTTCGAGGACAGATCGTGCAGAGCCGCGCGCACGTCGTGATCGGTGTTCTCGCCGAAATCCTTCATCCAGATGTAGCCCGTCGTCGCGTCGACCATGAAGTACGCCGGCACGGTAGGAATCGTGACCTGATCGCGCGCGAGCTCCACCGGAATCGCCTTCTCGTAGCCGCGCCGCTTGATCTCGATGTGGACCGGCGTGCCCTTCGGGCCGCGGAGTTTCAGCTGTGTTTGGTCGATCGTCCAGCCTTTGGCGCTCTGGCCCTCGACCGCCGAGATGATGTCGCCGCGGCGGATGCCCTGCTTGAAAGCGGGAGAGCCTTCGAACACGTTGACTGCGGTGATGTCGCCGTCGATCGAGACGATGCTGACGCCGATGCCGTAGTAGTGCCCTTCCTGGCGCTCGCGCATCGTCGCGTATTCTTTCGGCGTGAAGAAGCTGGAGTGCGGATCGAGCGTGCCGAGCATCCCCCGAATCGAGCTGTAAACCAGGTTGTCGGATTCAACGGTATCGACGTAGTTCGTCTCGATCGCGTTGAGCGCCGCAGAATAGGTCTTCAGATGGTCTGGAATCCGATCGTCAACCGCGAGCGCACTGCGCCCGAAGAAGCCGCCAACCAGAGCGGAAACGATGATGGCGAACACAGCGGCAGGCAGGGGACGGTAACGTCGCATGATCGGCATCCTAACAGATAAAATACGTATCAACAACGACTTCTGGGTATAATGACGTCTCCGGTCCGCGCACGGTTTTCCGCTAGCAGGAGAGTCCCATGTTAGGTTCGATTGGCATGCCAGAGCTGATCATTATTTTCGTGATCGCGCTCATTATTTTCGGGCCTCGGAAGCTGCCTGAACTGGGCCGTTCGCTCGGCAAGAGCATCGCGGAATTCAAGCGCGCTTCGAACGAGCTCAAGAACACCCTGGAAGAGGAAATTCGGCTGGAAGAGCAGAAACAAACGCTCGACGCGTCGAAAACCGCTGCCGCGACCCCGGCTCCGCCGGTCGTCTCCGCCGAAGAGCCTGTGCGCAAGGTCGATCACAGCGCGTAACGCGCCTCCGCAGCTCTGATGGCCCTCGTTCCTTTCCCGGGCGCCCACGCGGGTGCCCTTCACCAACATCCCGACGACGAAGACGACGATCCGATCGCCGGAAAGATGTCGTTTCTGGAGCACCTGGACGAGCTCCGGAAACGGATCGTCAACGCGTGCATTGCGATCGCCGTCGGCGTGCTGGTCAGCTTCTTCTTCATCAATCGGATCGTGAACTTCCTGCTCGCGCCGACGCGGAAGGTGCTTCCGCCGGGCGTGAAGATGATCTACACGGAGCCGGGCGAAGCGTTCGGCATGTACATCACGATTTCGCTGATCGCCGGCGCGGTGATCGCGTCCCCCTTCGTGATGTACCAAGTGTGGAAATTCATCGCGCCCGGGTTGTACTCGAAAGAGAAGCGGATGGCGATCCCGTTCGTGCTCTTCACGACCGGTGGGTTCCTCTTCGGCGCTGCCTTCAACCATTACGTCGCGTTCCCGTTCATGATGGCGTTCTTCGCCAGCTTCAACGGCACCGATCTGTCCTTCATGCCCCGGCTCGAAGACACGTTCGGGTTGTATACGAAGATGCTGATCGGCATGGGCATCATCTTCCAGATGCCGACGATCGTGTTCTTCCTCGCCAAGATGCGGCTCGTCACGGCGCGGTTCCTCTGGCAGCACGGCAAGTACGCGATCCTCATCGCGTACATCATCGCGGCCGTCATTACGCCAACCGGCGATCCGATGAACCAGACGATCTTCGCGGCGCCGATGATCCTGCTGTATTTCCTCAGCATCGCGATCGCGTGGATCGTGAATCCGCGCAACAAGCAGAACCTCCCCGCCGACGACTAACAAGCCGGCCGTGATTCCGCGAACACCGACGAGACCAATCGCGCGCCTTGTGGCCGATCTGGCGTCGGAGAACGGTGTCGACCGCGAGGCCGCGGTTGCGCGGCTGACCGTGATCGGTTCGCGCGCCGTCGAACGGCTCGTGCCCGTCGTCGAGACCGCAAACGGCGCCGGCCGCACGCGTTGCTGCGCTGCGGGCGCTCGAGGCCATCGGCGATGCTCGCGGCCTCAACGCCATCGTGCACGCGATTGACGATCGTGATGCCGACGTCTCAGTCGCGGCGATTGTGGCGGCACGCGGATTCCTGCGCGGCGCGCACGGTCCCGCAGCGCTGGACCGGCTGACCGCTGCCGCGCTCGACCGCGAACGGGCCGAGCCGGTTCGAGTTGCGGCGGTCCGCGCGATCGGCGAACTGGACCGCGCGACGGTGAAGCCACTTCTGGCAAAGCTCGCAGACGATCCGAGCGAAGCGGTACGCGCGGCAGCAGCGCTGAGGATCAGCAGGAAACGTGCGCTCGATCCGGGTGCGATCCTCGCCGACGCCGCTGAGCGCGGACTACCCGACGATCCGGCCGCGCTCCGGAACGCGCTGGTCGACGGCGGAGCGACCGCGGCGCTCGCGCATCTCGTTCAGATCGTCGATCGGATTCGAGAGCGCGAGCAGTCCGTGCCGGAGGTGCAACGGCCGGAGTGGATCAACGCGCGCGCAGCTGCCCATGGGGCGCTGGCCAATCGCGACAGCCGCATCGCCCTGTACGATCTCAAGGAGTCGCTCGAGGCAGGCACCCCGCTGCCGGTCGAGTTTCTCGCCGCGCTGTCCCGCATCGGCGACACATCGTGCCTGGAGCCGATCGCTGCGGCGTATGCGCGCGCGAACGGAGACCCATGGTGGCGGCAGCACCTGGCCGATTTATTTCAAGCGATCGCGAAGCGGGAACGCGTGACCATCCGCCACGCGGTGATGAAGCGCATCGCGAAGCGCTGGCCGGCAATAGTCGCGAGTCGGTAGTCAAGAGTCGGTAATCGCCTACTGACTCTCGACTACCGACTATCGATTGTCGGCCGTCGCCGGTGCCAGACAGTTGCCGATTCGTAGGCGTGGCTGACGCGGAACAGCGTCGACTCATCGAACGGTTTCCCGTAAAACTGAATCGTGAGCGGCAATACAGGCGGGCCTGCTGTGAAGCCGCATGGAACGACGATCGCCGGCAGACCCGTCATGTCGCCGATGAACGTCGTGCCGCCGCGGAAAGGGGTCGACACCGAGCCGGGCTTCACGTCGCTTCCTGCGCGCTCGGGCGACTCGAGCTTCGTCGCGGGACCGCCGCCTGGAACAGCCATCACATCGCATTTCTCGAACACGTGGCGCATGTCCTCCATCAACAGCGTTCGCACGCGCATCGCCTTGATGTAGTCGGTCGCCGGATAGAACTTCGCGGCCTCCAACCGCTCGCGCACGAGCGGATCGAACAGCTCGGGTTTCTCCTTAAGGCGCTTTTCGTGGAAGCAGGCGCCCTCCGCCATCGCAATGATCCACCCGGCCGATCCGGCGAGGTTCGCGTGCGGCACGTCGACGTCGACGATGCGCGCGCCCATCTCGTGGAGCTTCTGGACCGCCTTCCGCACCGTCGCCGTTTCTTCAGCGTTGCCATCGAAAAAGTAGTTCGTTGGCACGCCAATCCGCAGCCCCTTGATCTCGCCGGTCAGCGCCTTCATGTAGTCGGGCACCGCCACGCGCGCCGCTGTCGGATCGTTCGGATCGGGGCCGGCCATCGTCTGCAGCATCATCGCGGCGTCCGCGACCGTTTTGGTCATCGGCCCGGCGTGATCCAGCGTCCAGCTCAGAGTCGTGACGCCGTATCGGCTCACGCGTCCATAGGTTTGCTTCAGACCGACGATGCCGCAGAGGGCGGCGGGAACGCGGATGGAGCCGCCGGTGTCGGTGCCGACGGCCAGCGGGGTCATGTACGCGGCAAGGGCGACGCCCGCACCGCTCGACGACCCGCCGGGACCGTATTCGAGATCCCACGGGTTGCGTGCGGGACCGAATCCGGAGAGCACGCCGCTGCCCATCGCAAATTCGAGGAGATTCAGCTTCCCGATCAGAATCGCGCCGGCCTTATTGAGACGCGTCGTGATCGTCGATTCGTACACCGGCACCCAGTCGGCCGTCACTTTCGATCCGTTCGTGGTGCGAATACCTTTCGTCGCGAGGATGTCCTTGGGGGCATACGGCAGCCCGTGCAGCGGACCGCGGTACTTTCCGCCGGCGATCTCGGCATCGACCTGCTTCGCGCGTGCAAGCGCATGATCTGTGGTGACGGTGATGAACGCGTTTACTTTCGGGTTCAGCGCCTCGATGCGGGCGAGGTAGGCCCGCACGAGTTCGACGGCAGATATCTCGCGCGATTTCAGAAGCGACCCGAGCTCCTGACCAGACTTGAAAACGAGCTCACTATCGGCCACGCTTCACCTCCGTCGCGCATCGAACATCGGCGCCGGCTCGACGAGATCGTCGATATCGAGGTCGCGGACGATTTGGAACTGATCCAGATTGCGTCGCAGCGCCGTGTCGATCACAGCCAGGCGCTCGTCGCTGAAGGTCTGCCGCAGAATCGACGACGCGTTGCGGAGCGTGTCGACGGAGATCGGCTCGCGAGCCTGCGCCAGAAGGTCAACCGCCGCCGGCCCGGTAATTCCCGCGGCAGCGAGCACTTGGAGCAGCTGCCGACGGCTCAGTGGTCCATTCGCCAAGGTTATCCTCCGTCCAAAACGACCGAAATGTCTCCGATGTCCTCGGTGCCAGGCACGTGCCTGGCACCGACCATCAGTAAGACTTCGCGAACCAGGCCTCGGCCTTGCGCCGCGTTGTCGCAGCGAATGCAGCGGCCGGACGGCGCGGCGCCGCCGATCGGCATGTTGCGAATGGTTGCCTGCGTGTCGTTCTTGATCTGCGCCTCGCACGCGGCCGCGCCGCACCACGGGGCGATGACGAATCCCGGACGACCTTCCATGACGTCCTTGAACTCGTCATACTGTCGCGACGCGGTGAGTGTGCTCCTCGCGGAACGCCAGCGCGCGCTCGAGCAGGCTCGCCTGCATCTCGTCGAGCAGCGCGCGGACTCGCGCGGCAAGGCCGTCCATCGGCACGCCGAGCTTCTCGCGCGTATCGCGCCGCGCCAGCAGCACGGCGACTTCTCGATGTCCTTCGGGCCGATCTCGAGCCGAAGCGGCACGCCGCGCATCTCCCACTCGGCGAACTTCCAGCCGGGCCGCTCGTCGCGCTCGTCGATGGTCACTCGAATGCCGGCGTCAACGAGCTGCTGACGGATTTCCTGCGCCTTCGGCAGCACCGTCTCGCGCCAGTTGTCGCGCCCGATCGGAACGACGACGACCTGGTACGGCGCGATCTTCGGCGGGAGCACGAGCCCGCTGTCGTCGCCGTGCACCATGATCGCCGCGCCGACCAGCCGCGTCGTCATGCCCCATGACGTGCCCCAGACGTGCTGCACCGATTTGTCGCGCGCCTGGAACGTGATGTCGAACGCCTTCGCGAAATTCTGGCCGAGGTTGTGCGACGTGCCCGCCTGCAGCGCGCGGCCGTCACCCATCAGCGCCTCGATCGAATACGTGCGCAGCGCGCCCGCGAACTTCTCGCTCTCGCTCTTCTGTCCTTCGATGACGGGCACGGCCATCTCGGACTCGAGCGTGTCCTTGTAGAGATGCAGAATCTTCAGCGTCTCCGCTTCCGCTTCGGCCTCCGTCTCGTGAGCCGTGTGCCCTTCCTGCCACAGGAATTCTGTCGTCCGCAAGAAAGGCCGTGTCACCTTCTCCCAGCGGACGACGTTCGCCCACTGATTGATCAGAATCGGCAGATCGCGCCACGACTGCACCCACTTCGCGTACATCGTGCCGATGATCGCTTCCGAGGTCGGTCGGACGACGAGCCTCTCTGCCAGCTCCTCGCCGCCGCCGTGGGTGACGTACGCGACCTGCGGCGCGAACCCCTCGACGTGTTCGGCTTCCTTGCTTCAGAAGGCTCTCGGGAATGAACAGCGGGAAATACGCGTTCACGTGCCCGGTCGCCTTGATGCGGCGGTCGAGCGCCTGCTGAATCAGCTCCCAGATCGCATAGCCGTACGGCCGGATGACCATGCAACCCTTGACCGGCGAGTAGTCGGCGAGCTCCGCGCGCTGGACGACGTCCAGGTACCAACGCGAGAAGTCTTTCGAGCGGGGCGTGATTTCGGTGACGAAGCCGTCAGGTTTGTCGTTTTTTGCCATCAGATCCAAATCTTATTTGAGATCCACGCAATGGCGCTTCCAGTGCAGGTCGTCGCGCTCGGGAAAATCCTCTCGAAAGTGCGCGCCGCGGCTTTCTTCGCGCCTCAGCGCGGCGCGCGCGATGAGCCGCGCGACGATGACGAGCCTGCGAAGCGATGCCGTCTGCCGAATCAGAACGGATCGACGCCGCGCGCCGCATCCAGGCGACCCGCCGCGTCCTCGAGCCCGGCGCGCGAACGGAACAGACCGACCGAGCGCCACATCAGGTCGCGGATGGCGTCGCTCGGTGGCCGGTGGCTCGGTGGCTGGTGGTTGGTGGTTGGTGGCGGTGGCTGCGCCAGGACTCGATCGCCTTCAGCTCGCGGCCGATGCGGGTTGCTGCTGCATCGCAACTGCGGCGCGAGCGCCAAACACGAGCCCCTCGAGCAGGGAGTTGCTTGCGAGCCGATTCGCGCCGTGGACTCCGGTGCACGCCGACTTCGCCGGCCGCGAAAAGCGCCGGCGTCGATGTCCTCCCCCATACGTCGGTTTCGACACCGCCCATGATGTAGTGCGCCGCGGGACCGACTGGAATTGGATCGCGCGCAAGGTCGAGCCCGACAGTCGAGCACATCGCGTTTATCGTCGGAAACCGCCGCCGCACGTACGCCGCATCGAGGTGCGCGAGCGACAGACAAATCGACCCGGCCGTGCGCTGCGATTCGCGCACGATGCTGCGCGCGACGACGTCTCGCGGCGCGAGATCGCCGTCGACGTGATAGCGAGGCATGAACGCTTCGCCCTGGCCGTTGATGAGCCGCGCGCCGTCTCCTCGAAGCGCCTCCGAGATCAGAAACCGCGGAGCGCCCGGCGACGTTCAGCGCCGTCGGATGAAACTGGACGAACTCGAGATCGGCCACGCGCGCGCCCGCCTCGTACGCGAGCGCGATGCCGTCGCCGGTTGCGACCGACGGGTTGGTCGTCTCTCGGAACACCTGACCGGCGCCGCCCGTTGCGAGGAGCGTCGCTGACGCGCGAAGCTCGCCGCGCTCGCCGTCGCGGGACAGATATCGCACGCCCGGCAACCCGGCCCTCTTCGACGATCAGCTGCATCACGAGCGCGTGATCGATCACCTGAACCGATCCGAGCATCGCTCACGCGCTGCCACAGCACGCGGCCGATCTCCCGGCCGGTTGCATCGCCGGCGTGCAGCACGCGGCGCACGCTGTGGGCGGCCTCGCGCCCGAGCGCGAGTCGGCCCGACGCGTCGCGCTCGAATCGCGTGCCCCACTCCATCAGCTCGCGCACGTACGTCGGTCCATCAGACGTGAGCACGGCGACGGCGTCCTCGTCGCAGAGACCATCGCCGGCGCGGATCGTGTCGGCGGCATGGAGCGCAGGCGAGTCGTCTTCGCCGATGGCGGCGGCAATGCCGCCCTGCGCGTAGCCGGTGTTGCTCTCGGCCGGATCCGCCTTCGTGAGCACGACAACCCGTCCGACCGGCGCCAGCGCAATCGCGGCGCGGAGCCCCGCAATTCCGCCGCCGATCACGATGAAATCTGCCGCACGCACGCGGATGCTATCCTACCATCCGCATTTTCATGGCTCCGATCCGCGTCGACGTCAGCACGCCGTCGCGCAGCTACGCGATCACGATCGGCGTCGGCACGCTCGACGGCGTCGGCCGGCATGCTCGACGAGCTCCGCCTGCCCGAGCGCCGCTTCATCGTGTCCAGCTCGCTCGTCTGGCGGTTCCACGGCACGCGCGCTGCGCGCGCGCTCGGCGGCGCCGAACAGATTCTGGTGCCCGACGGCGAGCGCTTCAAACTGCTGCCGACCGTCGCGCGCATCTACGACAGCCTCGTTCGCGCCAACGCCGACCGCGCGTCGACGCTGATTACCTTCGGCGGCGGCGTGGTCGGCGACATGGCCGGATTCGCCGCGGCGACCTATCTGCGCGGGATCACGCTCGTGCATGTGCCGACGACGCTTCTCGCGCAGGTCGACGCCGCGATCGGCGGCAAAGTCGGCGTGAACCATCCGCTCGGCAAGAATCTGATCGGCGCCTTCTATCAGCCGCACGCCGTCGTCATCGACTCAGGGCTGCTCGGGACGCTGCCGCGGCGCGAATTTCGCGCGGGTCTCTACGAAGTGATCAAATACGGGATGACGTCGAGCCCGCAGCTCTTCGACCGGTCGCGGCCGAGCGCAAGGCGATCTTCGCGCGAGAAGCCGGGCGCGTTGACGGCGGTGATCGCGGAATCGTGCCGCATCAAGGCGGGCGTCGTTTCGGCCGATGAGCGCGAGGCGGGGCCGCGCCGCATTCTGAACTTCGGCCACACCGCGGGACATGCGATCGAGACGGTGACGAAGTACCGGCGATACCGCCACGGCGAGGCGGTCGCGTATGGAATGCTCGTGGCGGCGGAGCTCGCCCTGGCGCGCGGCGCGCTGGCCGAACGCGACAGAAAAGCGCTCGCGGATCTGATTGCGAGCCTCGGCCCGCTTCCAGCGATCGCCGACGTGCCGTCGGCGCAGATCCTCGAGGCGATGCAGCACGACAAGAAGATGGTCGCCGGACGGCTGCACTTCGTGCTGCCGACCGCGATCGGCGCGACGACGATCGTGGACGACGTGACCGAGAAAGAGATGAAAGCCGCGCTGAAACGCGTCGGCTTCGCCCGTTAGACGTCGAGGCCGTATTCGCGGAGCTTGGCGGTGAACGCCTTGTAGCTGACCTGCAGGATTTCCGCCGCGCGGCCGGCGTTGCCGTTCGCCTCACGCAGCGCCTGCTCGATCTTCCGCTTCTCGACTTCCGCGACCACACGCTTCGTCGCATCGGCGAGCGAGCCCGATAGATCGATCTGCGCCCACGGGCTCGCGCTTTCGTCGACGGACGCGGGCGCGGCAGCGGCCCGAAACGACAGGTTCAGATGCCGTGCATGAATCGTGTCGCCGTCGGTCAGGATCACGGCGCGCTCGATGCAGTTCTGCAGCTCGCGCACGTTGCCGGGCCAGGGATACGAGGCGAGCTCCTCGACCGCCGACGGCGCGAGCATCAGCGGCTTCTTGTTCAGGTCGCGGCAGAAGCGATCGATGAAATATTTCGCGAGCATCGGGATGTCGTCCGGCCGATCGCGCAGCGGCGGAATCGTGATCGGAAACACGGACAAGCCGGAAGTACAGGTCGTCGCGGTACTGACGCGCGGCGACCGCCGCCTTCAGGTTCCGGTTCGTCGCCGCGACCACGCGGACGTCGACCTGCAGCGGCATCGTGCCGCCGACGCGCTCGAAGCGCTTCTCCTCGAGCGCGCGCAGGATCTTCGGCTGCAGCGACAGCGGCAGGTCGCCGATCTCGTCGAGAAACAGCGTGCCGCGATGCGCCAGCTCGAACTTCCCCGGCTTCCGCGCCGACGCGCCGGTGAACGCGCCCTTCTCGTGGCCGAACAGCTCGGTTTCGAGCAGCGTTCTCCGGAATCGCCGCGCAGTTGATCGCGACAAACGGACCGTCGGCGCGCGCGCTGAGCGCGTGCAGCGCGCGGGCGAAGAGCTCCTTGCCGGTGCCGCTCTCGCCTTCGAGCAGCACCGTCGTGTCGGTCGACGCCGCACGGTGAAGCGCGACGGAGACGGCGGTGAGCTTCGGATCTTCACCGACAATCTGCGGCGCGCCTCGGCGCTGCGCGAGCTCCGCTTTGAGCAGGATGTTTTCGGTCGCCAGCCGGCGCTGCGCGAGCGCGCGCTCGACCATCAGCAGCAGGTGATCGGGGTCGACCGGCTTGGCCAGGAAATCGAGCGCGCCTTCCTTCATCGCCGACACCGCGTCCTGAATGCTGCCGAACGCCGTCATCACGATGACCGGCAGCTCGGGATCGAGCTCCTTGGCCGCGCGCAGCACGCCGAAGCCGTCGCCGTCGGTCAGCCGCAGATCGGAGAGGACGACGCCCGGGCCGCGCGCTCCTGCAGCGCCGCGGCCGCCTCGGGCTGATCGCGTGCCTCGACGACGGTGTGCCCCTGCGCCTCGAGCGCATGGCGCAGCATGGCGCGAAGCGAATCCTTGTCCTCGACGAGCAGAATCGGGGGGTCGACGGATCGGATGGGGCGCGCGCTCACCGCAGCCAGCCGGGCGGCACGCCCGCCCGGCGCGCTTCGTCCTCGAGGTCGGCGATGGCTTTCTTGTCGTCGACGACGGCCTTCTTGAGCTTGTCGAGCTCGGCGAGATTGCTGCTGGCGCTCGCGTTCGATGGCGGCCTTCTGCGCCGGATCGTCGCGGTTCACGAAGTCCGTCGTGAGGGCGTTGACCTTCGTCTGCACCGCGTCGAGGTAGGTCTGGTCGCGCTCGGCCTGCGACTGGAGCGCCTGCATCCGGTCGTGCCAGTACTTCTGGCCGCTCGCCTTATCGCCGTCCTTCGGCTTGTCTCCGTCCTTCGTGTCCTTGGCGGTGTCCTTGCCGGCAGCGTCCTTGGCCGCGTCTTTGGCATCCGTGGCAGGCGCGGCGGCGGCGGCCACCGAACCGGGTAAAGCCGGTCCGAGGTCCTGGTTCGTGTAGACCTTCGCTGGTTCCTTAATGTTCTTGCGTCGGTCTTCCTCTTTCTGCGCGAGCGCTGCGAGCGATTGCGCGCAAATCGGTGCAGCGACAGCAAATGTCAGCGCCGAGGCGACGGCGACGGTGACGAGGTTTCTGCGCACAGTTTTCAAATACATATATCGGATCGGCATGCGACCGGAATTAGGGGTTATCGCACTTCGTGCCAGGTCAGGACGCGGGCGACGCCGCCGTCGCGGGCGACGGTGAGCTCGACGGCCTTGTGCGTCCCACCGACGCCGAACGCCTCCGCACGCAAGGCGATGACTCCGGTCCCGGGATTCGTCCCGCCGGTTCCATCGCATCGCCGGATCGTCGTCGTTTTCGGCCGGGTCGTCCGCCGACCATCAGGATGACATAGTACGGCGAGTCGATCCGGCCTGGCAGGACGTCCGACAGCCGGCCATGCGCGAACAGCATCCAGCGCGGATTGTTCGGCCCCCACGGCCGATCGGCCGTCGTCAGCATCCATATCTGCAGCGCTACAAGGCGTAGGCGCCTCGCAGTTCGCCATGTTGACGATCTGCGACAGGTCGATCAGGGACCCGTCGGCGAGCGGACGAGACCCGATTGAAGCGCCGTCGACGAAGCTCGAACGGACGGAGCCGTTCAGGAGCTGATTCCAGTCGGGGACAGCGACGATCTCGGCAAGCGACAATTCGACGATCGCTTCGGCTGCATCGAGCCCTTCGGCGCTGCTGCCGAAATTCGCGGCAATGCGGGATTCAGTCGACGTCGTGAGCACGAGCGCGCTCCCGAGCGCCGAGATAGAGCATTATCGCGAGGAGCACCACAATCAGCACGAAGCCATCGGCCGTCCCGCCTCGCATCGTCACCTGCCCAGATTGAGATTGCGAGGGGCGACGTCGAAGCGCAGTTCCTGATCGGGCACCCACGTCGCTGCCGATCTCGCTGTCCCGGCGTACGTGAACAGCAGGCCGGCCGGTCCGCGCAGGGCGGCAACACCGGCCTGAACGCGCAGTGTGACGGCCACCCTGCGTACACGGAGCAGATCCGCGTCGAACCGTGCGGCCGCCGCATCGTTCGGGCACCAGGGACCATCGGTGAGTTGCGCCGGTGTGAGCTTCACCAACGACTCGGACGCGGCAGCGAAGGTTGCGAGCCGCGGACGCGGCGTAGGAGTGCCGTCGTTGACAAACGTGCAGTTCTCGCCCGCGGCAAAGGGCGGCATGGCCGACGAATACGGTGGCGCGCCGTAAGTGGTCCACGGGCCAACAGGCTCGGTGAGCGCCTTACGCATGATCGGCGGCTGCGGGTCGCCGTAATACGAGAACGACAGCGCGACGACGTTGTCGACAACCGGCACGTCGGGATTCGTCGTGCCGTCGTACATCACGAGCTGGTGAGTCCCGGCCGATGCGTCTGTTTTGAGCGAGTAGGTCGTGCTGACGATCGCGGCGGTGTTTCGTGGCACGTAGAAGATGGTGATCGTGTCGGCCCGGAATGTGCCGGGCGGATCGCTGTTCCGCTGACCGGTCCGGTACGGAAGAATCGGCGCGACCGAGTAGCCCAGTGCGCCTCCGCTCACAGTGCCGAAACCGCCAGCACCGGCAACGATCAGGTCTTTCGATAACGCATCCGCGGCCACTCGCAGACGCTGCTGCATGTCCGACACTTCCGATTGAGCGGAGAAGAGGCCATGCGAAGGGAACGAGACCATCAGCAGACTTCCAGTGATGACGAGCAGCACAGCAGCCGCAATCGTGAGCTCGACGAGCGAGAAGCCGCCGGCTGCGCGCGTCACGAAGCCTTCCGCGTCTTTACGGTGGTGAGCCACGCCTCGCCTGGCAACCGCCTCGGCGACGCGGCCGAATTACCGCGAACGACGCGCACCTGCAGGACCAGTGTGTTCGCCGGATTCGACGGCAGCGCCTCGACCGACCATCGGCGAATGAATGCTGGCACGAGCTGCGGATCTGTCGCCATGACCTCGCCCGCCGCGTTCAGAAAATCGACGTAGCCCGGCGTATCACGATCGAGCGCACCGGCCGGCGACAGGCTCAGGCCCACGCCGGCTACCCGATCGTTCTGGCGTCGTCGTGAGATCGGTCGTCGTGTCGCTCACGGCAGCGCCGCTCGCATCGACATTCCAGGCGAGCGCGCGCAACTGCTCCATCTTCTGCTGCGCGAGCGCCACGGCGAACGTCGTCGTGCGGGCGGTCGTGTTGGCCGTCGTGGAGACGATGAGGAGAGGCACGAGACCGACGACCGCCACAGTAAACACGGTGCTCGCGACGAGCACTTCGAGCAGTGAGAATCCGCGAGCCATGCCGGTGGAAGTGCAACGCGAGGTCCACGACGACCGCGCGGCGAGATCGATGAACTATTGAGAAAATGCGCAGATGCCGAGAATCTGGAGCGAATCGGCTGGCAGAAACCGCGATCGTCGGTCTGACGCGCAGAGCAGAAACTGCGTACGGGAACTGTAACCATGTGTTCTAAAACGGCTCACGAGCCCTGAATCCCGCTGCAGCCGACGCGCGCGGTGTAACTCGCCTGAATCAAACGACATATCCCCTGATCAGACCTCCCGGATCGGTGGCACTGCGGTTGCTCAACCGTAGAGTGGAATGAAACGCAGTCGCCTGATCGATCGTCGCGGATTCTCCCTGCTGGAGTTGATCGTCGTCGTCGGCCTCATTGGTGTCGTCTCGGCGATCGCGGTCCCGATGTTCGGGAACATGCTCGCGAGCTTCCGTGTGAGCGGCGACGCGCGCGGCGCAGCGAATGCCGTGGCGTTGGCCAAGATGCGGGCGTCGTCGATCTTCACCAAGGTGCGGGTGCACGTAAGCGTGACCTCGAACAGCTATTACCTCGAGACCTGGGATCCGACCGCCCTGCCTTTGCCGGGCAAATGGATCGCCGAGGGCGGAACGACGGCGCTTTCGCAGAACGTGTTGTTCGGGTGGGGCGTCGTCGGCAGCGTCGCCCCCTGCCACGCAAGGAGCAATCGGTCAGGCGCCGGCTTGTAAGAACGATGCCGGGACGAGCGACCTCGCGGGCACGGCATGCGTCATCTTCAATTCGCGCGGCGTCCCCGTCGACTCCAGTCGGCTCGCCGACCGCGCGTCGACGCGATGTACATCACCGACGGCAATGCGGTGTACGCGAATCACGATTTCAGCCACCGGGATGATTCGCACCTGGCGGACGCTTCCGCTGGCCACGCCAGCATGGATCCAACAGTGATCGGATCAACTCGCACCTCGCTCGGTCGCCTGCGATCGGAGGCCGGCACCACGATGATCGAGACCGCCGTCGCGTGCGGTCTCCTGCTCGTGACGCTCGCCGGGCTGATGACGATGGGCGCCGTCGCCACGATGCACACGGAAAATCAGGGACATCTCGCGCCCCGCACGACCGAGTACGCGCAGGACAAGATGGAGCAGCTGCTCGGTCTGGCGTACGGCGACATCGCCACCGACACCGTCGTTTTTCCGGCGGCGCGCAGCCGGCGGCTCTGGACTGGCCGTCGGCGGCAGCTCGAACACCGCGGCGCCGGTCAACAAGTACGTCGACTGGCTGGGCAGCGACGGCGGCCTGCTCGGCGGCGGCACGGCGCAGCCGGCCGGCTGGTTCTACGAGCGCGTCTGGCAGGTGTCGTGCGCCGCGGCGGCATGTACCGACAATCCGCCAACGGGCATCAAGCAGATCACGGTCACGGTCACCGTCCGTTCGTCGGTCGGTGGCTTCATGCTCGCGAAGTCCGTCGATCGTGGCGCTGAAGACGTCACAGTTCTAGCGCCATGAATACGAGGCTTCGATCCGCAGTCCGGATTCTCGCTCGCCGAGATGCTCGTCGCGACGACGCTGCTGCTCGTGGTGTCGAGCATCGTCACGAGCGCGCTGCTTCAGATGACGAAGCATCAGCAGACGATCTCGAACCGCACGGAGATGCACAGCGGCGTCCGCGGCGCGACCGAGCTGCTGCAGCAGGAGGTCGGACAGGCCGGACGCGTCACGCTGCCCGGCGACGGTCACGCTGACAGTAACGCCGTCGGCGGCGCCGCGCCCGCGGCATCGGCGGCGTGCGACGCCGGCACGCCGACGCTGAACGCGGTGACGGTCACGGTCACGTCGACGGCCGGCATGTTCGCGTCCGGCCGGGCCGCCGGCGGCGTACGAGACGCTGACGGTGCTCGACGGCGACACACCAGGAATCGATCAAGGTCGCCGTCGGTGACGAGCGGCACGACGATCCAGGCCTGCTTCTGCGAAGCCGCATGCCGCACGGCGCGGTGCTCGCGCCGATCGGCGGATTCGCGACCGGCATCATCCCGCCGACCGGCGTCGTCAACGGATCGGACGCGAACCATCTCAAGCTGTTCGGCGACATCAACGGCGACGGCAAGATGGTGTACGTCGAGTACTACTGCGACAACGGCGACACGGGCACCGTCGGTTCGCACAACCTGTATCGCAACGTCATGGAGTTCGACATCGCGCCGGCGGCGAAGCCGGCGCTGTACGGATTCGATGATTCTGCTGAGCAACGTCCACTCCAATCCCGCCGGATGCGGGCGGCGTGGCGCGGCCCTGCTTCCAGTATCAGACGATCCCGCTGACACGTGCAGGGCACGATCGTTCACGTTCGTCGCTGGACGTCGCGGTCACGCTCACGGTGTGGACGCAGCAAGCGGACTCGGTCACGCATCAGTTCCAGACCGAAACGAAGGCGCTGCTGAACATCTCGCCGCGCAACGTGTTCAGCGCGTGGGAACTGGCGAGCATCGGCTACACGGATCACATTCAGTCGACCCCGGCGACCGTGACGGCGCTGCTGGCGCCCTGACTAGATAGTTGATTATGCATAACGCATCAAGAACGCGGAATCGCGCTCATCCTTGCGCTGTTTCTCATGACGGCGTTGTCGGTGCTCGGCGCATCGCTGATGTTCCTGTCGCAGACCGAAACGTACGCGAGCCTGAACTACCGCGTGATGTCGCAGGCGCGGTACGCGGCGGAAGCGGGCGTGCAGAAGGCGGCCAACTTCCTGCTCGATCCGGCGCAGTACGCCATACCGACGGCTGGCGGCGGCACCGATCCGGTCACGGCGTACGACAGGACGAAGTCGCCGGTGCTCTACAACGGCAATCCGGTCGTCCTGTCCATCGACCGCGGCGACTTCCAACTACCCGATCGCCGCGGTGAAAACGGCGTTCGCCGCTGCGGCGCAAGGCACGTTGACCGCCGGCAACGCGACGCTCACCTATAAGGCCACCGCGACGCTGATCGCGATGCAGCAGTTCGAGTCGTACGGCGGCGGTCAGGCTGTCGTCCAGACGTGGGAGATCACCGGCGACGGCGGCATGCAGGGCTCCACGAAGGCGCACGTCGAAGTGGTCGCGCAGATCGAGACGCCGAAGGTGCCGGCGAACTCGATGGCCGCGTTTGCGACGTACAACGGCTGCGACGCGATCTACTTTCACGGCAACACGACGATCGACAGTTACGATTCGAGCCAGGGGCCGCCGGCGACGCACGACCTGCAGCACGAGCACACTGACGGCGACGTCGGCACGAACGGGAACCTCCACATCGCAGGGCAGCGTCGACGTGCAGGGCCACCTCTACACGCCGCGACTGGGCGTCGGCGTCGTGCACGGCCGGCGCGATTACGGGCGAGTCGGTCACCGGCGGCAGCGCGACCGTCGAGAACGGTATGGTGCACGCTTGCCCAAGGCCGTCACTTACCCGCCGCCGGTATTTTCGGCGACACCGCCGACGACGCCGTGACGATCAACGCGCACGCTGATGGGCCTCGGGAACGCAGCCGCATGCACGGCGCTCGGATTGACGCTCGGCACGAACGTCACGACGCCGGCCGGAAACTGCCAGATCAGCGGAGTCGACCGTCACCGTGAACGGGTACGGCAGCTGACGTCACGATGCCGAGCGTGACGGTCGCAGGCGGCTACAAGCTCGTGCTTCCAGGGCGCCAACGCCGGCTGCGAACGTGAACATCAACAGCCTTGGCGGCAGCGGCAGCATCGAGATCGCCGCGAACCTGACCGGCGCGCTGAACGAGGCGGTCGTGTTGAAGGTGGCCGGGAAGAATCCGGTCGGGACGACGACGCCGGGATTGACCGATCCGACCGACATGGCGACGCCGGTCGATCTTGCGAGCCTTGGATGGAAGCAGAATGCGGCGGCGACGGCTGACAAGTACGACGCGGCGGCGCTGCAGATCGTCTATCCCGGGACGGGCACGATCAGCATGATCGGCAATCCGCAGGCGGCGGCGACCATCTACGCGCCGAACGCCGCGTTCGCGTTGCAGGGCACGGCCGATCTTTTTGGTTCAGTGCTCGCAAAGACCGTCGACAACGGCGGCAACGCGAGCATTCATTACGACCGCCGCCTCCAATCGCAGTTCTACGTCGTGGGACAGCCGATGGTGAGCACGTTCAGCTGGAAGCGCTCCTCGTAGGCGCGAGGCGGCGCTGAGCTGCCGTAGAATGCTCGCCGATGCCGGACTTCTCCGCGATCGCGATTGTCGCCGCGTACAACGAGGCCGACATCATCGTCCAGGTCGTCGCGGACCTCATCGCGCAAGGCATTCATGTCTATCTGCTGGATGACGGCTCCACGGACGGCACGATAGCCGCGGTCGAGCCGTACCTCGGTCGAGGCGTTCTCCAAATCGAACGCCTCCGCAAGCCGCATCCGGCCAACGTCTTTGGCTGGGAAGAGATTCTCCTCAGAAAGACCCAGCTCGCTCGCGACCTCGACGCCGACTGGTTCATCCATCACGACGCCGACGAGTTCCGCGAGAGTCCGTGGCAGCACCTGAAGCTCCTCGATGCGATCCGACGCGTCGACGCGCTCGGGTTCAACGCGATCGATTTCGCGAGCTTCGATTTCTGGCCGACCGACGACAGCTTCCGACCCGGAGCCGACGTTCGCGAAACGTTTCCGTACTATTCAGAGCACGCCGCGTACGATCGTCTGCAGATACGATGCTGGAAGAAGACCGACCACATCGACCTCGCCGCAAGCGGCGGACACGATGCACGTTTCCCCAATCGCTCCGTGTTCCCTCTCCGATTCATCCTCCGCCATTATCCAATCCGCAGTCAGGAGCACGGCGAGCGCAAGGTCTTCCGCGAGCGGCAGAACAGATTTCTCGATCGCGAGCGCGTCCGCGGATGGCACGTGCAATACGACCACATAGAACAGGGAGCGTCGTTCGTGCGCAATCGTGCCGGGCTGACGAGGTTCGACGGCGACGCCATACGCATCGCCTTGTCACTTCGGCACCGAGGCCTCGAGGAGCTTGAATCGACGACCGTTGAATTGCGGCAGACCATCGATACACTTCGGTTGAAGGTGGACGCGAACACTCGCGAGCTGGCGGCCATGGTTCGAGAGCTCGAGCGCCAGCGTGAAGCTGTGGAGCACGCCGCCAACGAAGTGGCAATGAAGGAATCCGAAGCCGCGCAGCTACGCGCCGATGTGAACGTGCGCGCGGCGGCGCTCGCCCGCACCGAAGATCAGACTGCACCACCGCGACATGGATATCGACGCGCACAAGGCCGAGATCGCGCGGCTTGCGGCCGCTCTGGACGCGCAGGCCATTGCGCTGCAAACATCGAACGCCGAAGCGGCGCGCCGCCTCGACGACGTTCATCGTTCGTTCAGCTGGCGATGGACGGCGCCTGCGCGCGCGATTTATCGGATGCTCGGCCTGGGCGGGCGAGGACCGGTGTCCTGATGCCGGGCGACGTCTTTTTGGTCCTCGCGGAGTTCGGCCGCCAATCGGAGGACGCTGCGCTCGGCCTGCTCATACCGACGGTGGAACGCGTGTTCCCCGGCGCGACTCTACACACCATCGTCGTGGACGGTGCAGCAACGGCTGCGCCCGATCACGAGATAGCCCCATACATGCAATACATGCGAGGGGACAATTCACTGCGGCGAGTTCTCCGGCTGGGATCGCGGAATCGACCGAATCGAACGGCGCTTCGTGCCGCCATCGGACTCCGTGTTCGTGCTGGCTAACGACACGGTGGTACGAGCGGACAAGCGCGGCCGAGTTCGCGATGTACCCATGGACCGCGCTGCTTCGGCCGCCCGCGGCGCTCTGGTGGGATGGGTGGACGAATATCCACGCACGGTGCAGCTGTTCGGATTGCCCGTGCGGCAATGGGTGGATACGAGCTTCGTCATCAGCAATCGCTCCACTCTAGAGTCGCTTCGTCCTTTGGCCCGGGCAATGCCAGACAGCGATGTCTTCGCCGACGATTGGCGATGCTTCTTCAGGGAACCGTCTCCGCTCAGCGACAACTATCGTGCATACCTGAGCGCGTACTTTTTCGGCGAACGGCCCAACGCTGAATTTCCACACGGCTGGTACGCGCAGCAACCGCTCAGCGCCGCGAACGCCGACGCGTTCAAGGCCAAGCTGCGCTGCGTTTTCTGCGAGCATCTCATCGGTGCCCGCGCGCGGCGCGCACGCATCCCGCTCGTCGACATCCGCGAAACTCCGCTCACGATGGACCCGTTCTGAAATGGTCTCCGTCATCATCCCTTGTTACAACCTGGGCGCATATCTCGACGAGGCCGTCAGCAGCGTCCTGTCGCAGACGTATCAGAACTTCGAAATCCTGATCGTGGACGACGGATCCACTGACGATGCGACAAGGGCGCTCTTCGACACGTATCGACGACCGAAGACCGAAGTGATCAGAAGTGAGCATCAGGGCGTGTCGGCGGCGCGAAACGTCGCGATCGCGCGCGCTCGCGGCAACTACCTGTGCGCGCTTGACGCCGACGATCGCCTCGAGCCGACGTACTTGGAGAAGGCGGTCGCTGTTCTCGACGGTGATCCCGACGTTGCGTTCGTTTCGTGCTGGCTCCGCGCGTTCGGCGACGAGCAGTGGGAATGGAAGCCGGAACGCTGCGACTTGCCGACGCTTCTCTGGGAGGACACCGTCCTCACCGCCGCGCTCGTCCGTCGCGATGCGATGACGGCAGTCGGCGGGTACGACACGATGATGCCCGCGCAGGGCGGAGAAGACTGGGACCTCTGGCTTACGCTCGCCCGCCGCGGCTATCGGGGCACGATCCTCCAGGAAGTGCTCTTCAACTATCGCCGGCGTGTAGGCTCGTTGAGCACGGCGTCGTGGTACGGCGCGGACCACTTGCCTCTCACGAGCTATCGCGTTGAGAAACATGCGGCGGCGTACCGAGCGCATCTCCTCGACGTCTTCGAGCATCAGGACACTGAAACGTCGGCGCTGCTGCGCCTGAACGCCGACACGGAGCACTATCTCGCGTCGGAGCTGGAACCGGCAGTCGCCTTGCGCCGGCAAGAATTGGCCGATTTGCGTGCGCGTCTGAACTCGGCGGTCAGCGCGGAGAAAGAGCGTGCCGAACTGTCGTCAGCGGCCGCACGCGCCCGCGGTCTTGAGACAGCGCTGACGTCCGCGCACGATGAAATCGCCGCATTGCGCGGTTCAATGAGCTGGCGAGCCACTCGACCGCTTCGCGCCGCGTACGGCCGCTGGCTGCAGTGGAAAGGCATCCGTTGACGACGCCGCGAATCGCCGTCGTCATCACATGCCGCGACCTCGGGCGCTTTCTGGTCGAAGCGCTCGAGAGCGTCGAGCGACAAACGCGGCCGGCTGCTGAAATCGTCGTCGTCGACGATCAATCTACGGACATTCGCACGCGCCAGATCGCAGCACGGCTCGCGCGTGAGGGCACGACTGTCGTGCGCGGCCCCGGTCGCGGGGCCTCGGCGGCGCGCAATTTCGGCGCGGGGCTCACCTCCTCCGATTACCTGGTGTGGCTGGACGGAGACGACACGCTCGAGCCCGGTTATTTCGAGCGGGCCGCCGCGCGACTCGATGCATCGTCAGAAATCGACTTCGTGTCGTGCGCGCTCCGAGCGTTCGGATCCGCGACCTACGTCTGGACGCCCTCGGCGCCCACGTTCGTCAGCGCTGTCGCGACGGGCGCCGTGCCGCACGCGTCGACAATGATTCGACGTTCGCTGTGGAAGACGGTCGGCGGATTCGACGAGGAACTGCGATCGTTCGAGCTGCTCGATTTCTGGACGACGGCAATCGAGCACGGCTTCAACGGCATCATCCTCGACGAGCCCATGCTCAACTATCGCGTGCGCCAGGGATCCGGCTATCGCCGATCGATCGAAGACGGCACGTATCGAACGCGACTGCAGCATCTGTACGCGAAGCATCGCGCGGCGATCGCTCGGAACGCTCTCGAACTGGTTCAAGCAAAGGAAGCATTTCTCGTCAGCCAGCAGGAGTATCGGCGGTCGCTGCACGCTCGATCCGAGGCGCTCGAGGCCGAGCTTCGTACGCTGAAGATCGAAATTGCGGAGACCACGCGCGCGCTCGAGTCGCGGGGAATGTCGCGCGTCGAACGGGGCGACTTCCGCCGGGTGCAGCCGTGCAGCGCGCAGTGGGGCCGGGATCGCGGCAAGCCGATCGATCGCCACTACATCGAATGTTTCATCGACCGCCACCGCGCTGATGTTCGCGGGCGAGTTCTCGAAGTGAGAGATTCGCGGTACACGGACCAGTTCGGCGGCGACGCGGTGACGGTGCGAGATGTTCTCGACATCGACGCCAGCAACGGCGCCGCGACGGTCGTGGCCGATCTGCGGCGGGCCGAATCGATTCCATCTGCCAGCTACGACTGCGTGATCGTGGCGCAGACGCTCCACATGATCGACGACATGCCCGCGGCGATCGCCGAGTGCGCGCGCATACTTTGTCCGGGCGGCACGTTGCTCATCACCGTGCCGAGCGTGATCAGGGTCGACGACGAGGCAGGCGTTGACGGCGATTTCTGGCGCATCACGGAAGCGTCCGCGCGCAGTCTCTTCGCCAAGGCGTTTCCCATCGATGCCTTCGAGGTGACGACATACGGCAACGTTGCGACGTGCGCCGCTTTTCTGTACGGGATGTCCGTTGAAGAAATTGCCGCTGCCGATCTCGAGCGCGTGGATCCGACCTTTCCGCTCGTTGTCTGCGTTCGAGCGGTGAAACACAATGCAGCGGTCGCTCGTCCGCCTGGAGGCGGACGCTACATCCTGTCGAACAACGCGCGGCGGATGTCCGCGGCGGTGCTCGCCTACCACCGAGTGGCGGAACTGACGCCAGACTCGCACGCCTTGTGCACGCCGCCCGACGTGTTTCGTCGTCAGATGGCGTACTTGCGCGAGCATTTTTCACCAATGAGCCTCGACGAGCTCGTTCGCGCCGCGGCAGCAGACTCCATCCCGCCTGGTGCAGTCGCCGTCACGCTGGATGACGGTTATCTTGATGCATTGAGCGTGGCAGCGCCGATCCTCACCGAGTTCGGCATCCCCGCCACCTGTTTCGTGAACACAGAACGATTGGCCGACGAGCACGAGCGTTTCTGGGACGTGCTCGAGCGCGTGTTTCTTGCGGCCAATCAGATTCCGGATTTTCTGACTCTGAACGCGGGCGGGCAGGACGTCCGCATGCCGACTGCAACCGCGAGAGAACGTGCGGATGCGTTGGACCACCTGAATCGAATGGCATGGCCGCTTACCGCGGCAGGCCGCGCGGATATTGTCAGCGCTATCCTGACCTGGTGCGGTGCTCCATGCCCTCCGCGCACAAGCCATCGCGTGATGACGGCCGACGAAGTCCGCGACTTTGCAACGCGCCCCGGTTTGTCGATCGGCGCTCATTCGGTGCATCACCTCGCGCTTTCGACTCAGGATCGCGAAACCAAGCGGCGCGAGTTGTTCGACGACAAACGGACGTTGGAACGTGTGCTCAACAGATCCGTGCATCTGTTCGCGTACCCTTACGGCGACTACGACGCCGAGACGATCGGCGTCGTACGCGACTGCGGGTTTCACGCTGCACTGACGGTGGAGGCGGGCCGTTTCGCGGCCGGCACGAACCGTTTTCTGATTCCACGGTTCGAAGTACCGCCGCACGCCGCGACCGGGTTTTCCACCTTCATGCGAGACGTGTTTTCGGAGCAGGGTGAACAAACCAGCGCGGAGGTCTAGCAGGTTGCTGAAAGAGCCAGCAGCCTGAACTCAGTTCTCAGTTCCGTGCATGCGCCATGGCCGCGTCAATCGCGCGGTGAAGCGCGGCGCGAAACGTCGCCGGGCTGTACTCCGCGGCGACCCGCTGGAGAGCGGAGGCGCGAACGGTCTCCCAAAGCTTCTCGTCAGCCCAGAGACACGCGATCGCCTGCGCGAGCGCGGCTGGATCTGCGCCCGTCAGGAGCTCGCGTCCGCCCTGCCATCCGAGCTGCATTGCGATGAGCGGCGTGCTCACGACGGGCACGCCGTGCGCGGCCGCTTCAACGATCTTCAGCGGAATACCGGCGGCGTACCGCGTGGGCGCGACGAACACGCGCGCATCGTCGTATAGCGGCGTCAGGTCAGCGACGTCGGAAACGCACGTGACGGACTGGGCGGCGGCAGCCGCCCTGACGTGATCTGGAATGCGCGCACCGGCGATCACGATCGGGACATCGAACTGACGGAGCTGGCGGAGTGCGGGTATCACTTCACGGCAGAAGAACAGCGCGGCGTCTTCGTTCGGCGACTCGAGCCCGAACGCGCCGACAAACAGGATGGATCGACGATCGCTGAAGGTGCGGGGCGTCGGCGTCGGCTCGACGGCGTGCGCGACGACTGAAATGTTGGGCGCCGTTCCTGCAAACAGCAGGCACTCACGCTGGCTGACGGTCAGAACAGCCTGGCAGCCGTGTGTGAGATGGAGCTCCGCGTCGATGAGCTCGCAGCACTCGCGTTGTCCAGTCGGTTCGCCGGTGAGCTCTCTGCGGCCAATCTCGCGTAGCGCATAAAGTGCTTCGGCGTCGTAAATGCATGGGCCGGTAAGCAGAGGCAAGTCCGCTCCGGCAGCCGCTTTCAGGTACTGCATGTTGTGCGGCCGGCTCACGATCACCGCGTCATACGGACGACGGCATGCGAGAAAGGCACGCAGGCCGTCTGGTCCCTCGCCGAAGACTTCAACGCTGGAAAAACGATCCAACGCACGTCGTCGACCCTCTCCGTTGGTCACGTACATCGTGACGCGAGCGCCGCCCGCCGCGAGTGCATCCAGGAGCGCCGCCGACCGTGGAAACCCTGCGCCGTTTGCCGGATCAGGAACGGCATCGTCGATGAACAGAACGGACCGCTGCTTGTGCGGATGAGCGCGTGCCGCGAGCAGGCCGTCGGTCCTCGAACACTGCGCCGACAGCCATTCTTTGTGACACGCAGCGAAAATCGCACGTCGCTCCCGCTGCAGTTCGATGCTCGCGCCGGCGGACGCCGCGCTGCCAAATTCGTGATGAACGGCGACTGCACTCGGCTGGTACACAACCGGCAGACCAGACTTCCACAGCCGAACGCAATAGTCGGCGTCCTCGTAATACGCAGGCCGGTACCGTTCGTCGAAGCCGCCGAGCGATTCGAAAATATCGCGGCGTGTCAGCAGCAATGCGCCTGAACAAAAGTCGACCGGCCGCTCGAACGAGTATTCAGGCGCGTCGGGGTCACCGCCGCGTCCGTACGCCTCGCATGAACCATCGGCAAAGATGATCGAGCCGGCCTCCTGAAGGCGTCCGTCCGGATGTACGAGCTTCCCGCCGACCGCGCCGATCGCAGGCGCGCGCCGGCCGGCCGCTAGCAACCTCTCGAGGCTTCCGCGCTCGAGCACGGCGTCGTTATTCAGAAACAGGAGGAATTCGCCGCGAGCCGCCCGCGCGCCAGCGTTCGCAGCGACGGTGAATCCGAGGTTTGTCGTATTCGTCACCACCGTGACGCCTGCAATGCGATCGAGCAGGCGGCGCGTATCGTCTGTCGACGCGTTGTCGACGATGATTACTTCGAACGCGACCTCGACCTCAGTCAGCGCCTGCAGGCACGCGAGCGTCAACTCCGCGCGGTTCCACACGACAACGATGATCGACACGGCAGGCGACGGCGACGTCGGCAAAGGCAGCGACGCTCCGCTATCCAAAAAGCGCGCGAGTCGCTCCGAATCTCCGCTCTGTATTGAGCCCTTCGACGGCGACTGCTCGTTGAGGAGCCGCCACGCGTTCAACCATGCGCGGCGCGAGAATACGATCTGCGGCTGAGCAAGCAGCTGCTGCACGGCGCTGCGGAGGAACGAGGCCTTGCGTGGCGCATCGGCAACCCGCAGCCGCCGTTTGAACAGTGTGATCGTTCGGCCGTCGGCGAGGCTTGCGCACACCTCGAAGCGGACGGGTCCGCCGGCGTGCTCGAACTCGACGTATCCGCTAAAGCCGGAATGGGCCGCTTGCGGCTCCTCCGGATATGCGAGCGCCACATCGTCTCGGCGGTTGCCATACGCCAGAGGCCGGCGGCCCCCACTGAGGCCAGCTATCCAAACGTTGTTGATGCGAGACTTGGTGGCGAACGCCCACCCGGATACGAACAGGCTGTTTTCAGCGACCGCGCCGACCGCAGGACTATCCAGCCAACCGCGCACAGCGCGCGCTGATGCGATGTTCGCGGCGGCCGCCCATGATTCTCCGTCAGCCCAACGCGTGTGCCGCTCGAGGATCCTGCAGAACCGGATCGGTCAGCGTCTGTATGTAGCGGTCGGCGATTTCGCGTGCGCGTCCCTTCGGCGACGATGCGGCCGCCGTCGAGCAGCAGCGCGCGATCGCAGAACGTGGCGATGACGCGCGGATCGTGGCTGACGATGATCGCGGTGTGGCCGTTGCGATCGAAGCTCCCGGTAACGCTTTTCACAGCGCGCCTTGAAGCCGGCGTCTCCGACCGCGAAGATCTCGTCGAGCACCAGCACGTCGCGGACCGCCTTGAATGCGACGGCGTAGCCGAGCCGCTCGGACATGCCGCTCGAATAGTGTTTCAGCTTCAGATTCGCGAAACGTTCCAGCTCGGCGAACGCCAGAATCTCGTCCATGCTTCGCCGGATTTCCGCGAGCGACAGGCCCATGACCGACCCGATGAGCAGCACGTTGTCGACCGCGTCGAGCTCGGGATTCCACCCGACGCCCAGCTCGAGGATCGGCGTAATGGGCGCACGAACGCTCGACGCGCCCCGCGTCGGGCAGATACACGCCGCACAGGATCTTCAGCAGCGTGCTCTTGCCCGAGCCATTGCGGCCCATGATGCCGAGCGCCTCCCCTTCGCCGTACAGCGAAGCTCACGTCGTCGAGCACCTGCAGACGCTGAAATCGGCGCGGTTCAAGCACGCCGAGCAGATGCTCGCGGACGGTCTCGCGGTGCACGCTCGGAATCAGAAACGCCTTCGACACGTTGTCGATTTCGATCACAGCCATGACGATTACACGTACTCCGCCGCGCGGGGGCTCAGCTGGCGGAAAATCGCCGCGCCGGCAACGAGACAAACCGCGGCATCAATCGCCAGGTACAGGTGACCGGTCAGCGTCGGCATCTGGCCGGCAACGAGGGCAGCGCGCGAGAACTCGATCACCGGCGTCGGCGGCCAGACATACAGGTAAATATGAAACCGTTCCGGAAGAATGGTCAGCGGGTAGATGATCGGCGCGATGAAGAAGCCGGCCTGAAGAACGACGTCCCACACCTGGTTGAGATCGCGATACCGCAGGAACAGCACGCTCGCGGCCAGCGAGAAGCCGATGACGATCGCCATCAACGCGGCACAATATGCCGCGAAGGCGACGAGCTGCGGTCGCGGTCGGCATATGGCCGGCGCTCGCGAGAAAGATCGTCATCACCAGCGAAAATACGCCGAGCGTGATCACGGCGTTCGAAATCGACGTGACGACGAGAATCCACGGCGGCACGCTGGCTTTGGTCAGCAGATACCCTCGCGCACTGAGCGAGAGCAGGCCGCTCTTGGTGCCCTCCGCGAAGAAGTCCCACAAGAACAGGCCGATGATCAGATCCAGCTTGTAGGTCGGGTTCGACGCGAACAGAAACGAGAAGACGCCCATCAGCACGACGAACATGCACATCGGCTTCAGCAGCGCCCAGACGAAGCCGCCGAGGGTGCCGTGGTAGCGCGCCTTGAAGTCGGTCCGGACGAGCGTCCAGATCAGTCCGGGCCGGACGCTTCCGGCGCTGTGTGGCGTGCGCGTGTCGAGCGCAACGGTACTCATGGTTGACGCGCTTGTGCGCGCAACGAATCGAGGACTTTGAGCGATTGCCGGGCGGACCGATCCTGCGGATCGATCTCCATCGCGCGCATGAATTGCTGCCGCGCATCGTCGAACCGGCCGGTCTCCGCGAGCGATCGGCCGAGGCGCACGTAGCCGCTCGGTTCGTCGGGGCGCAGACGAATCGCGGTCTTGTATTCTTCGATCGCCGCGTCACGGCGGCCCTCATCCTCGAGCGCCTCGCCAAGCAGCAGTCGCGGACGATAGTGGTTAGGCGCCAAATCGACCGACTCGCGCCACAGCGTCACCGGGTTCGCCCACACCGTGTTTCGCAGCCACGTGTCCGCGCCAAACGAGAGCACGAGGAGAGCGAACATGGCTGCGAGGGCAGCCTGAGCGCGAATGCCGGCTCGCTGGCCCCAGGCGTTGAGCCATCCGATGCCACTGCCGACAGCGAGAAATGCACCGCAGCTCGCGAGGTACACGCGATGTTCGGCCATCGGTTCGCCCTGGTCGAACACGATGAGAACCGACGAGGGAACAAGCAGAAGAAGAAACCAGATCATCCCAAGGCTCGCCGTCGCATCGACGCGCCGCAATCGCCAGACGACCGCCGCGAACGCACCGATGCCGAGAAGCGCGACGAGGCCCCGCGGATCAAACGCGGTTCGAATCGCGGCCACTTCATGGAACAGCGCCTGTCCCGTCGGATAGACCAGCAGCCCGACATAGCGGCGTATGACGTCGAGTTCGACGAGAATGTAAGGCCAGTGAACGGTCGCTTTACCTGCGTACTCGACGCGCGCGAGAATCGCGAGGCGGACGATGCCCGCGACCGTTGCGGCGCCGATCAACGGGAGGTGCACCGTGCGCGCACGCTGACGACGATCGGCGGCGGTTCCTCCGAGCATGAGCCAGTCGTACGCGACGAGCACGAACGGGAACATCGCCGCTGGCTCTTTCGTCGCGAGCGCCGCAACCCAGAAGAGCAGCGTCGGCGCCGCCCATTTCTGAGCACCGCCCTGCAGCCATCGGCGGCCGCACAGCATCGCCGGGATGAAAAACGTCGCGCACAGCACTTCGGAGCGGCCGCTGATGTAGCCGACCGCCTCGGTCATCATCGGATGCACCGCGAACAGCGTTGCAGCGGCAAACGCGACGACGGCACCGCGTTCGGGCGCGTCCGAGACGCTTCGCGACCGCCTGTCCGCTTCCATGCGCGCGCCAGCAGAAACAGCAGGACGACGTTCAGCATGTGCAGCAGCACGTTGGTCACGTGGAAGCCGAACGGCCGCGGACCCCAGAAGGCGCGATCGATCGCATAGGAGAGGTTGACGAGCGGACGCGTGACATCGTGCAAGCACGATCGCGCGCAGGTCCGTCAGGCGCTGGATCGACGCGTTGCCGACAACCGTGTGATAGTCGTCGTACACGAACGGATTCTGGAGCGCGTTCAGATAGACGAGCCCCCCGAGGACGGCCGCGCCCACGGCAGCCGCGAGCGCACGGCTATCGAGCCGTGATGCCGGCGCGGCATCGACGGGTGGGGCAACGAAGGACATGGCTGGTATCAGGCGCTTGTAATGTATGACGAATCTGTCATTGACGGGTACGAAAACTGTCATCGTGCTGCCGGCTACGCCCGTCGCCCGCTGATATGCGACCGCTGCGAATTCTGCACGTCACGCCCTACTTCACCGACGCGTGGGCGTACGGCGGCATACCCAGGCTCGCAACAAGCCTCGCCAGCGGCCTTGCGCAGCGAGGGCACCAGGTCACCGTGTGCACGACGGATGCCTGCGATGCGTTCAGCCCGCCTTCCCGACGCTGCGCCAAGCCGCACGCCGGACGGCGTGGAGGTTCGAATTTTCAGAAACGTGTCGAACGCGTTGGCGTATCACTTGCAATTTTTCGTCCCTCTTGGCCTCAATTCCTATCTGCGGCGGCACGCGGCAGCCTTCGACGTCGCGCATCTTCACGCCTGCCGAAACGTCCCCGGCGCAATCGCGGCGTATCATCTTCAGCGGACGGGAGTGCCTTACGTGCTCGCACCGAATGGGACGGCCACGGTCATCGAGCGCCGTGTGATGGCGAAGCGTGCCTTCGACCTGCTCGCCGGACAGCGCGTGCTCACCGGCGCGGCGCGTGTGATCGCCGTGTCGTGCGCCGAGCGAACGCAATTCGACGATCTCGGCATCCCCGCGCCGAAAGTGCGTTTCGTGCCGAATCCGATCGACCTCGACGAGTTCGCGAATCCGCCCGCGCAGCGGATCGTTCCGCCGCCGATTCGATCTGCCGGCTCCGCTCCGCTCGTGCTGTTTCTCGGCAACAGACGCCGCGCAAGCGCGTCGACGTGCTGGTGCGCGCGTTCGCGCGCCTCGATCGCCCTGACGCGCGGCTCGTGATCGCCGGCAACGACATGGGCGCCGAAGCCGCAACGCGCGCGCTCGTGAAGACGTCGGACTCGAACGGCGCGCACACTGTTCACGGGTCTGCTTCGCAGGTCGCGAGCGGCTCGAAGCGCTGGCGGATGCCGACGTCGTGGTCTATCCGTCGGAGCACGAAGTGTTCGGTCTCGTGCCGCTCGAAGCGATCCTCTCCGGAACACCCGTCGTCGTCGCCGACGACTCCGGATGCGCAGAAGTCGTGCGCGCGATCGACGGCGGCCAGGTCGTGCCGCTTGGCGATGCCGCCGCGCTCGCGCAGACGCGATCGAACGCGTGCTCGGCAATCCGATCGCGCTGGCGTGCGGCCACGGCAGAGGCGCCGAACGGATTCGAGCCGCATTACGATCCTGACGTGATTTGCGCGCCACTCGAAGCCGTTGTACTCTGAACTGGTGACGACCGCGTGATCGAAGGCGTCAGCTTCGTCGTCCCCGTGCACAACGGCGCCGCGTGGATTCGAGAGACGATCGACGTCGATCGTCGCGCAGGCCGACGGCCGCCCGATGGAAGTCATCGTCGTCGACGATCACAGCCGCGACGGATCGATCGAATTGCTGCAGGCGCTGGCCGCGACGCTGCCGCTGCGCCTCTTGCGCGGGCGAAGGCCGCGGCGCCGCTGCAGCGATCAACACCGGCGTGCGCGCGGCGCGGTTTCCGATCGTCTGCCAGGTCGACCAGGACGTCGTGCTGGAGCCGGACTGGATGCAGCGTCTGACGAAGGAGTTCGAGGACCCGACAGTCGTGGCGACGCAGGGCTACTACGTCGACCGCTCCCGACGCGACGTTCTGCGCGCGGGCGATGAGCCTCGATCTCGAGCAGCGGTACGCGGCGATCGTCGGCGGAGACACCGATCACGTGTGCTCTGGCAATTCCGCGTATCGCGCCGAGGCGCTTCGCCGCGTCGGGCTCTTCGACGAGTCGCTCGGCTACGGCTACGACAACGACATCAGCTACCGCTTGCGCGCCACAGGCTATCGCGGCTCACGTTCTGCCGCGCGGCGCGCAGCATGCATCGGTGGCGCGAAGGGCTTGTCGGGATACCTTCGTCAGCAGTACGGGTTCGGATACGGCCGCATCGACCTCGTCGCGAAACATCCGCGTCGCTTCAGCGGCGACGCGGTCTCGCCGCGCGCTGATGATGTGGCATCCGCTGCTGATGTCGATGGCGCTCGCCAGCGTTGATGGTCGCGCTCGATCGTGACGGCGATCGGCGGTCCGGGCTCGTTGCTGACACTGATCGGCGCAGCGGCTGATCGCGGAATCCTCGCGCTCGAGCGCACTGATCGCCGGGATGCGGGCGGCCCGGCGATTCAAGGACCCGACGCCGCTGCTCTTTCCGCTGCTGCACCTCGCCGCGATCTCGCGTGGGTGGCGGCGATTGTCGTGTGGTTGGTGAGGCGGATCGTCGGCCGGCCGCCCAAGCCGTCGCACAGCATGCACCCGCGGCCGTTTTCATTTCCTCAGTCGTCGGCGCCGAACCGTCCCGCCACGTAGTCGCGCGTGCCGCGCACGACGGCCGCCAACCCTCGCGACCGGCGTTCCGCCGGGCGAGACGAATCGCGTGCGCAAGGTTCAGCGCGACAATCGACATCGCGCGCTGGCCAGCCGCGAGAGCGCCCCGCCGCCGGATTCGGAGCGCGTCGCGCCAGGAGCAGGTGACCTCGCGCGGCGAAATACAGGCGTCGCGGCGACGTGGCGCCGATCGATCGGCCGCCTTCGTGGTACACGACTGCGCTGCCGGCGAGCACGCGTCGCGAAACCGGCGGCGCGCGCTCTCAGACAGAAATCGAGATCCTCGAAGCTGAAGAAGTAGTCTTCGTCGAATAGTCCGATCGCGTCGAAGACGCGCGGTTCACCAGCATGACGCATCCGCTCACGGCGTCGACGATGCGGTCGCCTGCCGCGTTGCCGCGTTCAGATCCAGGCGCGCTAGGCGACGCGCGACGGCGAGCGCGATGCCGTGCGCATGCGACCGGTCGACGAACTGTACGACCATGCCGCAGCGATGCGACGCAGATCCGGCTCGGATCGCGACCGGATCACCGGCCCTGCGATTCCGGCGCCGGGCGACGCGTCGAGGCAGCGCTCGAGACGCTCCGGCGCAATCGGGCGGCACGATCGACGTCGCTGTTCACGAGCAGCACGCGATCGGCGCCGCGCGCCAACGCCTCGCGGATGCCGACGTTCATGCCGCCGGAGAAACCGAGATTGCCGCCGGTCGCGATGTAACTGATTGACGCCGACGTCGATCTGCAGCGCCTCACGAAGCGCATCGCTCGGCTCGTTGTCCACGACGATGATGTCGTCCAGACGGGCGTCGCGGACGCGAAGTGACTTGACGGCGAGCAGCGTGTCGTCGGGCGTTCGGAAGTTCAGAACGACGGCCGCAAACTCGTGCCGGCGGCGCGGCGATGGGACGGGCGAGCGCTCGGCCCTCGTACAATCACGCGCGTGGCGCGCGACGTCATCTTCGATCGATCGTACCGCTGGCGAACCGCCGCGCAGCGTCGTCGAGGAGGCCGGGCTCCGCGAACAAGACGCTGCAGGACGCGCGCGAGATCGCTCGAATCGCCCGGCTCGAACAACAGCCCATTGCGGCCGTCGTCGATCGAGCTCCGGGATGCCACCGATCCGAGACGCCACCACCGGCAGTCCGCGCGAGAAACGCCTCCTGGATCACGAGCGGGCTGTTCTCCGGCCAAATCGACGGCACGACGAGCACGTCGATTGTCGACAGCGCCTCCGCGACGCGCTCGTGCGGAATCGGACCGTGGACACGCACGTCCTGCGCTGCAGACAGCGGCTCGATTTGCGTCGCGATAGCTGTCGTCGCCGTGATACGCGGACGTTGCCACCGAAGAGATCCACCGATGCAGCGCCGGCGGGAAGCTGGCGGATCGCCTCGAGCAGAACGTGCGGCGCCTTCGAGATCATCAGGCTGCCGAGAAACCCGACCCGAAGGCGCCTCGCCGACGTCCGCTCCTGACGCGCGAACGCGCGACGTCGATCCATCCCGAGGCGATGAATCGTGATCCGCTCCTGGGCGAATGCCGAATTGCACGAACCGGTCGCGCACGTAACGCGACGGCGCAAGGAAATGCGTCACGCCGGCGCACACCTCACGCATGTGCGTCGAGACGTTTCGCGATTCGCCTGTTTCGTTGCCCGCCGCCATGCAGCAACGCGCCGACGCGCTCCGCGGCGCGCGCGCAGCTGACGTGCCGGTTCGTCTGGCAGTCGACGCTCGAGCTCGCGCACGGCACGGGCGGCGACGAACGATAGCAGCGCCGGCGCGTCCGGCGACACCAAGGCAGCTGCTCGCAGCCCGACGGTTCGGGGCCGTCGCACACGCGATAGTTCACGTCGAGCAGCTGCCCGCGATGGCAGATGCAGCCAGTAGTCGTGCAGCGTGACGAAGCACGGAATCGCGCGTGCCGCGAGCGCCGGCACGATCGTCGTCGACAGACAGGTCAGGTGATGAATGTGCGCGACGTCCGGCTGAAAGTCGTCGATCAGCCGGCTCGCGATCTCGCCGATCGCCTCGTTCCGGTACGTCTCTTCGAACGTGCGCGTCTTCCGGAACGTGTTGTTGATCCAGACGATCCGCAGCCCGTCGCGCGATTCGCATGCGGACCGCGTACTCGGCGCGCGACGGATCCTGCTCGCGCGTGAGCACGAGGACCTCGTCGCCGTATTCTCGGCTGAAGGCGCCTGCGCGTGCGCGTGCGCGTAGATTTCCGTGCCGCCCCGCGCGGCCGGCGGAAATCCGTGGACGACTACCAGAATCTCTCATCGAACGACCTCTCGAACGAGAGCGCTTCCATCCTCGGACTGCCGAGAGCGCGCCCAGATACTGACCGAGCGGGCCACACCAAGGCGAGCGCGATCGCGCGGCCGACGCCGCGCTGGACCGGACCGATCACGCATCGCGCAGCGCAGGTGTAGGACGAGCGACGACGGACAGCACGGACGAGAGTCGGCAGCGTCGGGATCGTCCTCAAGCCCGAACAGCTCGTACAGCCGGCGATGGAGCGCGTACGTACGCGCCAGCTCGTATCGCGCCGATCGGTCGTGCGAGTGCACGACCTGAGCCGCGGCACGTAGGCGATGCGATATCCCGCCGAGCAGCACCTCTTTCGCCCACTCGACGTCTTCGCCGATTGGCGTCGCGCGAAACGGATGCTCGTTCCACACCGATCGCCGGATGCATGAGCAGACGTTGTCGAAGATGCACAGCTCGAAGCGCTCGCGTGGATCGCAACGCGTCGAACGACGCGCGATCGGGAATCGACTGAACGCGAGGCGCAGCGGACGCGGCGCTCCATCGCTCGAGATAATGTCGGGCGATCGCGCTCGCATCCGCGCGAGAGAGCTGACGCGCATAGGTCGCGGCGAGCTGCCCGTCTGCGCAGAAGCGGCCTCGTCAGCTCGGCGAGCCACGTCGTCCGACACGGGCAGCGCGTCCTGAACCAGCAGCACGATCAGATCGCCCTTCGCCTGCTCGATGCCAAGGTTCCGGGCGAGCCCGTGGTCGAACGCGTCGGCGATCAATCGAAACCAACGAAGCGCACGCGAGGCGCGAACGAACTCCGCGGTGCCATCGCTCGACTGCGAATCGACGACGACGATCTCGAACGTGAACGAGACACGCTGCCTCGCGATCGCGTCGAGCAACGCAGGCAGCGTCGCCGCGCCGTTCAGCGTCGGCAGCACGATGGAGACGAGCGGCGCGGTCACGAGCGCAACAGCTAAGCGAACGGCGCGCGACCAGTTCGGCATACGTCGCCGTCCATTCTCGCGCGTCTTCCGCGATCGATTTCACCGGTCGGCGCCGTGCGCACGTGCGCCGACAGCTCGCTCAACACGTTCGGGCTGCTCGACCAGACTTCGAAGTGCGTTCGCCAATGCCACCGTCGACGTCGGTTCGTAGAGCAGCCCGTTTTCGCCGTCACGGACGAGATCGACGATGCCGCCGATGCGCGCGCGCGACGACCGGAATGCCAGCCATGAATGCTTCGTGAATGACGAGCGGTGAGTTCTCGAGCCAGAGCGACGGCACGACGAGGACGTCGATTTCGCGCGTACGCGGCGTCGACGTCGTCGCCGATCGAACGGCGCCTTCGAAGCGGATCGGCAAGCCGGCTGCGCGCGCTCGCAGATCGCTGATGTAGTCGGGAAACACGTCGAGGTCGCCGAATATCTGCAGTTCGACCGCGCCCGCCGGCAGCGCCCGGACCGCGTCGATCAGGACGTGCACGCCCTTGTGCCACGCGAGCGTGCCGACGTACCCCAGCCGCAGCGGCCCGCGTCGCGGCGATCGAAGCGCGCTCGCGCTGCGGAGCGAAACCGTAGTCGGAAACCTTGATCTTCGCGGCGGCGATCCCGAATCGTTCGAACTCAGAAGCCATGAACCGCGACGGCGCGACGAAAAGATCGACGTCGTCGAACACTCGACGCGCGGCGGCGAGGCGACCTTCGATCTCGCTCGGGGTCACCGACTGACGGCCCGCCGCCTTACGGAGCCGCTGCAGCCCTCCGGCAAGGGCCGGATACCGGCGCCGCACGGTGAGCGCGACGCGGCCGAGCAGTTCAGGGGCGGCGGTCGCGCCGGCGAACCTGCCGAGCGATATCTGATCGGAGAACGGCGATTCGCCGAAACAGCGCGCGCATCGCTCGGTATCGATCTCTTCGCAGACGTGCTGGTCGGCTCGATGAATTCGCTGTCCACCCGACGGGCAGACGAGAGTGTAGTCGTGCAGCGTCGCCACGACCGGCATCGCCGCGCGAGCGAGCCAGCGCGGGAAGGTCGAACGACAGGTTGAGGAGGCTGTGCACGTGAAGCACATCCGGCTGCACGGCGCGCATCACATGCGCGATCCGGTCGAGCATCACCGGCGAGCGGTACGTCTCTTCGAACGACGCACATCTCCAGTTGTTGACGATCTCGACGACCGGCAGTCCCTCGTATGCGCGCCAGGCCACGTGACCGTGCGCGACGCGCCGGATCGTAGTCGGCGCAGAGGACGGTGACGTGGTGAGCGGCCTCGAGCGCGCGGCACAACTCGAACGCGTAGATTTCCGAGCCGGCTCGATGCCGCGGCAGAAAATCGTGAATCGCGTGGAGAATCCGCACGCCGATCAGCCCGCAAGCGGCAGCGTGATCTGCAGGCTCGCGCCGCCCTGCGGCGATTTCGCCGCCGTGATCCGGCCGTTGTGGAACACGATGATCTTCTGGACGAGCGCGAGGCCGAGGCCGGTGCCGTTCCGCTTCGACGTGAAGAACGGCTGGAATACGCGTTCGCGCGACGCCGGCGTCGATCCCGGGACCGTTGTCGTTCACGGCGATTCGCGAGACGCGGTGCGGAGCGTCGACCTCCGACTGGATGACGATGTTCGGCGCCACCGACGCGCCGGCGCACGCCTCGACGGCGTTGCGCAGCAGATTGCTGAACGCCTGGCGCAGCAGCACTTCGTCGCCTTCGAGATCGCCGAACTCGCCGCGGACGGCAACGTCACCGCCAAGCGCGCGCGCGTCGGCGCGCACCTCCTCCGCGGCGCGCTCGCAGATGGTCGCAAGGTCCAGACGTGAGAGCGTCAGCTCAGCGGGACGCGCGAAGTTCAGGAAGTTGGTGACGACCTGACCGAGCGATTCCGTCTCCGCGCGAATGCCCTGGACATACGGCCGGTACGCCGGCGGCAGCACGTCGAGATCGACACAGGCGGCTGTAGCCATGAATCGTCGCGAGGCCGTTCCGGAACTCGTGCGCGATGCCGGCCGTCAGCTCGCCGACGGTCGCGAGGCTCTCCTTCAGCCGCAGCTGCTCTTCGAGGCCTTTGACGGCAGTGAGGTCGGTGAACAGACAAATCGCCCCATGCAGCTGCGCCCCATCATCGAAGAGCGGCGAGACCGTGACGCCGACGTGCGAAACGCCGCGGTGCGCCTCGGGAAGCGTCACCGATCGGCGCACGACCGGTTGCGCCGTCCGCAGGCACTCGTCGATCACTTCCGACAGCGAGAGCTCGTCGAGCGATCTGCGCACCGCTTCCGGCGTCACATCGTCGGGCAGGCCGAGCATCTTGCGGCCGGCCGGATTGAGAATTCTGATTTCCTCGTCGAGGCCGACGACGATCAACCCAGCCGTCAGGCTGCTGATGATCTCGTCGCTCAAGCGCTCAGACGCGTCGGCGCGCGCCGCCGTCGCGCGTTCCTGCGCTTTCAGCTTCGTGACCGCCTCCTGCAGCGCCGCCGACAGGATGGCCTCTGTGGCGCCGCCGCGGTTGCTCCGCGTTTCACGCGCCGCCGTGATGAACTTCAGCAGCGCGAAGGTGACGAGCGCCGACCAGCGCGCCGACGATCGCCGTCAAGCCGAGGAGGACGTACGCGCTCGGCTGGTTCACAGCAGCCCCAGATACCAGGTGAGAATCGCCGGACCGACGGTGGCGGCCGCCGCCGCGCCGAGCGCGAGGAACGTGCCGAACGGCAGCGCGTACTTCATCGTGCCCCGCTTGGCCACAATCAGCGCCAGGCCGATGATCGAACCCGAGACAGACGCCAGCATCAGCGTCATCACCGTGAGCTTCCAGCCGAGGAAGGCGCCGATCATCGCCAGCATCTTCACGTCGCCCATGCCGAGGCCCTCTTCATGCCGCACGCCGGTAGTAGGCCTCGGCCATCGCGTATAGCAGGCCGCCGCCGAACAGGATGCCGAGCAGCGACGACACCCAGCCTGGCTCGGTGATCAGGCTGAACGCGAAGCCGACGACGATGCCCGGCAGCGTGATCACGTTGGGCAGCAGATGATGTTCGAGGTCGATCGCGAAGAGCACGATCAGCGCGCACCCGAATATCAGACGCGACGCGAGAAGCGGTCCTGGTCCGTAGTACCACCACGCCGCCGCGAACATCGCGGCGGTGATCGCTTCGATGACCGGATATCGGATGCCGATCGGCTCGCGGCACGTCCGGCATCTGCCAGCGAGCACAGCGAAGCTGACGACCGGAATGTTCTCGTACCACGAGAGCTGCCGGCGGCAGTGCGGACAGGCGGATGCCGGGCCAGACGATCGACTGCTCGAGCGGCAGCCTGTAGATGCACACGTTCAGAAAACTGCCGATGACGCCGCCGAATGCCGCGGCAAACGCAATCTGCAGCGCCATCGGCAGCTCGAATGTCATGAGGGCGGCCGCTGCTGGATCGTCTTGTCGGGTTCTTCGGGCAGCGGCCAGAGCGACGATCGCCGCGACAACGAGACGTGTCCGTCAGGCGAGAGCTCGTACGGCGCACCTGCCGGATCGAGCGGCACGCCCGTCCACCCGTTGGCGCGCGCGAGCGCGGGCCAGTCGCGCGGCGGAGCTCCAGCGCGGCGCGCGAAGGCATCGACCGCAGTCTGAAGACCATCGATCTGATCGAGCGCGCGGAGCTGCAGCAGGCGATGCTCCGCGTTGTTGCGCAGCCAGTCGTTCTCGGCCGACTGCCGAATGGCTTCCCACATGTGGCGCGACGATGTCCGATCTCCGCCTTCTGCCAGCGTGGTTGCCGCCATGGAGGCCATCCACCACGGCGCACCCGGGGCGTGGCCGGCGCGATCGAACCACAGGGCGGCCGTGCGGAAATCGTGGCGGTACCAGTAGTGCACGAACCCGATGTCTTCCATGTACTCCCACTTATCGGGTTGTTCGCGTAAACCCTTTTCGAGGAGCTTCACGGCGAGATCCGGGCGGCCGGCTCCTCCCGGATACGCTTCCGCGAGGAACACGGAACCAAACCTGTAAGCGATGCTGAACCGCGGGTCGAGCGAGGTCGTGATATCGAGCATCGGGTACAGCTGCCGGTACTCGTCGACGGCAATCGAGGCCGGCGGGTCGGGAGCGATGCTCGAAGCGAGGCGGCGCTTGGCTCCCCCGTAGTATTGAATCGCCCGGATCCAGTAAACATCGGCCGCGAGCCCGTTGAACGCACCGGTCAGCCGGCGGAGTCCGGCGCCGGACGCGACTTCCACCGTGTCCTCATCGTCCAACGAAGGCGGATAGTCGCGTTCGCGCACCGCCTGCAACCTCGCCGCGACCGCAAGCAGCGCGACGACGACGAGGGCCACCCCAGCCCGCTGAACAAACGCTCTCATCACGAACACACGGACGCACTCGAAATCTGAACCACGAAGATCACGAAGATCACAAAGCAGAGACCCTTTGTGTTCTTGGTGTCCTTTGTGGTGAAGCGATTATTCGTGAGCTTCGTGATGCTTCGTGGCTCCGTGATAGCCCTCATTTGAAATCGCGTCGCGAGAAAATATACATGCTGAGCGACAGGAGCATCGCGATGTACAGAACCGCGTAACCGAATGTGAGCGTCATGTAGCCGGACGGCACCGCGATGCCGTGAACGACGCGATCTTTGACGTCGAATTGCGCCAGGTTCGGCAATATCCAGTAGAGACCGCGCGCGAGCCGCGCCGCAGCTTCCGAGTCGACGATCTGATCGAAGTTGCGCAGATCTCCGCTCAAGTGGCCGACGATGAAGAGGCCGAAGGTGAAGGCGGCGGACAGAATCGGCGTCGAGAAGCTGGAGAAGAACGTCGCGATCGCGGTGATCACCATCAGCTCGAGAAAGATCAGCGCGATCGCCTTGAGGAGCGCCGGATCGAGCGCCGGCGCGTCCCAGCCGCTCTGCACGAGTGCCGGAACGCCCCACGACGTATAAACGAGCACCGCGTAGAGCGCGGCAGCCATCACGGCGACGTTCACGCCAAGCGTCAGCGTCAGGCCGGCGTACTTTCCGAGCACGAGCTGATACCGGTGAATCGGCTTGGAGAGCAGGCTGTAGATGCTCCGCCGCTCCACCTCCTTCGACACGAGGTCGATGCCGATGAAGATGGCGATGAACAGGCCGAAGATCGCGGTCGCCGACAGCCCGAGGTCCTTGATGATCTTCACGTCCTGGCCGGCCGTGAGCTGGCCGAGCAGGTACGACGCGGCAATCAGGATGATCGCGAAGACCACGAGGTTGTAGAGCACCTTGTCGCGGACAGACTCGCGAAAGACGTTCACGGCGATGGCAGCGGTCGCCCTCATCGCGTCGTGACCTGCTGCACGAAGAAGTCTTCGAGCGTCTGGCGAATGGGATTCAACGACACGAGCTCGGCGCCGCCGTTCGTCAGCTGAGCGAGGAGATGTTCGGGCGCCGCGTCGAGCGGCAGTTCCAGCGCGTATCGCCCTTCGTCGATGCGCACGGCGCGCGTCACGCGTGAGCCAAGAGCCGCGATCGTCGCCTCGGTTGCGCGCGCAATCACGAGCTCCCATCCGGTGGCGTCGAAACGGCACCATCTCGGTGAGTCGGCCCGCCGCGACGAGCCTGCCCTTCGCGAGAATCGCCACACGGCTGCAGAGCGCCTCGGCATCGCTCAGCACATGCGAGCTGAAGAACACGGTGCAGCCCTTGTCGCGCAGCCGGAGAATGAGCGCACGGACGTCGCGCCGGCCGAGCGGATCGAGGCCCGACATCGGTTCGTCGAGAATGACGAGCTCCGGGTCGTTGAGGAGCGCCTGCGCGATGCCGACCCGCTGCAGCATCCCTTTCGAAAACTTGCGCAGCTGGAGCCGGCGTTCCGCGCCGATGCCGACCTGGTCGAGAAGGCGCGCGGCGAGCGCGCGACGATCGGCGCTCGGGATGGCGAGCAGCGCCGCGAAGTAGACGAGCAGCTCCTCTGCCGTAAGGTGGTCGTAGAAGTAAGGATTCTCCGGAAGATAGCCAATCCGCCGCTTCGCCGTCACGTCGCCGAGCGGACGACCGAGAATCTCCGCCCGGCCTGAGGTTGGAAACACGAGCTGCATCAGCAGCTTGAGCGTCGTGGTTTTGCCGGCGCCGTTCGGGCCGAGGAACCCGAACACCTCGCCCGCCGCAACGTCGAGCGTCAGGCGGTCGAGGGCGCGATGCGGGCGTTTGCGCCAGAAACCAACGGCGTAGTCCTTGGTGAGCTCGAACGTTCGAAGAGCGCTTGTCACGCGCGGGTGGGGACGATCATCGAGGATGCGCGAGCTCGTACGCGATGGCCTGATCGAAGTACAGCGGCTGGATCGCCGAGTCGAACTTGACGCCGTTCATGAAGAAGGTCGGCGTGCCCCGCACGCCGAGCTGCGCGCCAAGCGCGATGTCGCCCTTGACGAGCTCAATCGTCGCGCGATATCTCGCGTCGAAATCGTTGACCTGCCCGACATCGTGGGCCGCCTGGCGGACGATCGGCGGCGTCATGCCGGCCTGATGTGTGTAGAGCCAGTCCTCCATCTCGGCGCCGCGGTTGTGCTCTTTCGCGAGCCGGACGGCAACGGCCGCTTCGCAGGCGGCCACGTGAATCATCGCCGAGACGTTTGGATTGCAGTTCGGATTGAGCGGATAGTCCTTCATCACGAGACGGACGGCGCCGGGTTGCGTCGTCTCGTATTTCGCGAAGATCGGCTTATACGCAAGATATGACTGGCTGCACGCGGGGCACTGATAGTCGTTGAATTTGACCACCAGCACCTTGGCGCCTTCCGTCGGTATCACGAGCGGAATACGGGACGCCGACGCCATGAATCGCTCCAACTCGGAGCGTTGGTCGGCGGTCGGTTGAGCGAGCTGCATCTCGGCGGCGGTTCCCTCGCGCGGAAAGAAGGCGAGCGTCGACGCGGCGCCGGCGAAAAAGAGAACGGCAATCGCAATGGCGAGCGGGCTGCCGACGAACACACGGAGGTCATTGGCGGCGCGGCGGGGCAAGGTCGTCATAGGAAATGTCGTGGCCGCACCGGAAATGAGGAAAAGGCCAATCACTGCGGCGTACGTGATCAGACAAAGAATGCACACGGCCTTGACGATCATGAAGGACGCATAGCCAAGATACAGCACAACCGCGAGTGCGAGCGTGGACAAGACGAAAAGATAACCGGGAACGCTTTCGCGGACGGCAGGACGCGCCGTCATGCCCAGCGCCGACAGCAACGCGGCGACGATGAACCAGAAGGCGCCGAAGATCGCGACGGGAATGCCGTGAAACGTGCTGAAGCGGCTTTGGTAGACCTCCGTGCAGCTCACCTTCGCGCTGACGTCACAGAAGCTTCGGTACGACGGATCGAACAGCAGGTGATAGTGAACGTAGGTGGCGCCGAGGGATGCGCCGAGCCCAATCACGGCGCAAACAAGCGCGAACCGCACGGAAGCCTTGCTCATTGAGGATGTACGAGTTGTAACCGAGGTGGGCAACGGCGTCAAGCGGCGTCCGATTCGCCGATGCGACTCAGAAATGACGAATCGGGGTTCTGACGGTCAGAACCCCGATTCATCTTCAAACGCTCCGAAGCTTACTGAACCGGCTTGACCGTTCCGGCGGTCGCCAGCGGCTCAGCAAGAGTCGCCGCCGTGTCCTGGAAGATCGTGCCGCGCGTGTCGGTGCCGAAATAACGCGTGCCCGTTCCATTCGCCGTAATCGGGTCCGCCTTACCGAAGTAGACGCTCTGGGCATCCGCGCCCGACGCGTTGCAGGTCGACGCCTTCGTGGTCACGACCGTCGCGCCAGCACCCGCCGCAAGCGACACCGTGTAGCCGCTCTTCGAGGAGGGGTCGGTTGCGAGGTCGGGGCTGATGAACCCGGTGCCGCCTGCCGGAGCCTTGAACAGGTCCGCCAGCGTCGACGCGTAGCCGCCGTTCGCGCAGCTCGAGGAGTAGGCGGCCTGTCCGCTGTTAATCGCGCGGAGCGAGCCGATGGCCGAAGCTTCGTTGCCGGCCATGCGCGCGCGCAACAGACCGGGGATGGCGATCGCGGCAATGATTCCGATGATGGCGACCACAATCAGCAATTCGATGAGTGTAAAACCCTTAGCGTTCCGAATCTTCATTACATGCTCCTTCGTGAAAAGCCGGTCGAACGCGCTCATGCGGTTGGCCGGGTTGTTCAGATGCCTATCCCAACAGCAACCCGAATGCCAGAGCTCTGCGGTTCGATTATTGTCGCTGCAAGTGCTTTGTATTCTATCACTTCATCAATTAGACGACCCCGGATGCTGAATGGGCGGGAGCCAAAATTGACAATTCGCGTCAGCGCTGCCCGACAACGAGTGTCAACGACAAATTTGCGATTGGGGTTGGAAACCGGAAGGGACCGAACCGAATCGAGCACGGGTTCAGGGACCCCCGAGGCGGCCCTGAACCCGTGCTTGAAAAAGATGCTACTGAACCGGCTTGACGGTGCCGGCGGTCGCCAACGGCTCTGCGAGAGCCGCCGCGGTGTCCTGGAAGATCGTGCCGCGCGTGTCCGTTCCGAAGTAGCGCGTTCCGGTGCCGTTCGCGGTCACGGGCGTGCCCTTGGCGAAGTAAACGCTCTGCGCGTCAGCTCCGGCCGTGTTGCAGGTCGACGCCTTCGTCGTGACCACTGTCGCGCCAGCGCCCGCCGCGAGCGTCACGGTGTAGCCGCTCTTGATCGACGGGTCGGTCGCGAGGTCCGGGCTGATGAAGCCGGTGCCGCCGGCCGGCGCCTTGAACAGGTCCGCCAGGCTGCTGGCATATCCGCCGTTGGCGCAGCTCGAAGAGTACGCCGCCTGACCGCTGTTGATCGCTCTGAGCGAGCCGATTGCCGACGCCTCATTGCCCGCCATACGGGCTCGCAGAAGGCCCGGGATGGCGATCGCCGCGATGATGCCGATGATCGCCACGACGATCAGCAGCTCGATGAGCGTGAAACCCTTGGCAGTACGGTATCTTCATCAAACACTCCTAACTATGGTTGCGAGGAATCAGGTCCCGACAGGTCCCCTGTGGTTCGATTGACGACAACAGCAATGAACGTGCCGTAGCTCTTCAATACAGCCGATTTGCGTAACATGAACAAAATCGAGCGTTTACGGAAATGGCCTTCAGCGACTATGAGGGGTTATCGGCACAACTGACATTTAACGGCACAATGGACCGACGCTTAACGTCACCTCTCGCTGGCCCTGTTCAGCGCCGGGAGGTGGGATCCAATCTGCGCAGCGCTTCGGTGTCGTTCGGATCGATCGCGAGCGCCTCGCGAAAACGGTGGTTCGCTTCATCGATTCGCCCAAGTTCCTGAAGCGCGATTCCCAGGTTCGTCAGCACGAAGGCGCTCGCCGCCTGGAGCTTCAGACATTCTTCGTAGTTTTGTCGCGCACCTTCGAAATCCTTCTCGCGCAGCAAAACAAACGCGAGGTTCCCGTGCAGATTGGGATTGCCGGGATCGATCTGCGACGCCAGCTGAAACTCGTGAACGGCATCCGCGAGGTTTCCTTGTTGCGCCAGCGAGAGCGCGATGAGATTTCGTGCTGCAGCGGTGGGATATGCGGACGCAGTGTTGGAGCTGATCCGAACGACAAACTCGCGCAATTCCCTGATCGCGCTGCCGAATTCTCGACGGTCGTAGAGTTCTGAACCCAAAGCGTATTGCGATTCAGGATTCTCGGCCGCACTCGCGCGCAGGTGCGCCATCGCCTCGTCAACCCTGCCCTCCTGTTTCAACACGGTCGCCAGATTGAAGTGCGCGCGGCCATGAGGCCACCGGTCTACGGTCGTCTGTAACAACGAAACGCCGGACGCGTAATCGTGATTGCGCTCGGTCGTCGCGTAGCCAAGAGGAACGACGACAAGCGACAGCGCGACGACGGCGCTGAGAACCCTGGCGCGCGCGGTGGCCGTCGCGATGTAGTGGTGAGCAGCGACCACAGCCAGAACAACGACGCTCGCAAGCGGCAAATACATCCGGCGCTCGGCGCCGACTTCCGTCACGATGGGCACAAAGCTCGAAGCGGGTGCAAGAGTAATGAAGAACCATGCGCCGAGAAAGCCGATCGTTGGCCTCATCACCAGGGCGATTGCGGTCAACGCGAAGAGCCCGACGACCAGAGCGACGTGCGGCAACACATCCATCAAGGCGAGTGGACGCGGCAGTCCGTAGTCCAGCACGAGCGCATGCGGCCACAGCGTCAGCTTCAGGTACTGCGTCACCATCGGCGCCTGATTCAGAAGGTACGTCCACGCCGGAACTCCGGCGCTGAAGCCCACGGTGTGGGCGCGCGACGAGATCAGTGCCGCGAGCTCCAGCCAGCCCAACGTGAGACCTGCATATAAGCTCCGGCGCCGACTCCATGCTGCTCGCAGCGAGTCAAAGATGAAGATGCGATCGTAAAGGACGACCACCAACGGCACCGTCACCATCGACTCTTTGCTGCCTACGCCGAACAAACAACAGACGACCGCCGCCAGGTGCCATCGTTCCGGCCTGCTCGCCGATGCGCCGCGAATGGCGCAATACAGCGTCAGCAGATAGAACAGACCCATCATCAGTTCCGTCCGCTGCGTGAGGTAATCGACCGACTCAGTGAGAAGCGGGTGGACCATCCAGATCAGCGCGCACGCGAGTGCGATGCCGTCGGACGCGGTCGCAAATCGATCACGGAGCTTCGAGGTCGCGAGCGTGTTCCGGATGATGCCGAAGAGCAGCAGCGCGCACAGAATGTGTATCGTCACGTTGACGATGTGATATCCGGTAACCGACAGACCGCCAATCGCGTAGTTGGCCGCAAACGACAAATTGACGATCGGCCGGCCTGCCAGCACGCTGTCTCGGGGCGGGTTGAGCGCCTCCGCCAGCGGCCAGAGATGCCGAATCTGCGGATTGCCAAGAATCGCCGACGCATCGTCGAACAGCATCGGCCCCGACAGGCTGTTCGCATAGGTCAACGCGCCAGCGAGCGCAAGCACACAGCCAGCGACGCGCCCTCGGGCGTTATTTGACATTGCTCAATTTGGACGGTAGTGGGCGTTGACCGCGGAGACCTTCTCGAGCAGCCATTTTCGATATCGGAGCCGCTCGGCCGGTGTAAGCGACCGTTCCGTGCTGCCACCGTCGTGCAGGTCGAACAGCTGCTCGCGGACCTGGTCGGCGCTGGCGGTATACATCCACTGCGCGTCGCCATCGAGAAGGCCGAAGATACGGCTATAGCTCGATTGCACTAAGTACATATCCCGACGCGCCGGCGGAGCGGTTCCCCGCTTTCGAAGCAGCGTGCGGCCGGCGATCTCATCGGGGGGCACCGCCTCGTAATCGAGCAGTTCGTACAGAGTCGGCGTCACATCGGTCAGCATGGCCACCGCGTTCGCGTCCCACTCCCGACCTGCCAGCAATTTTTCAGGAACGTGCATGATGAGCGGGATTCTCGCCGTCTCGGGCGCCAGGTAGAACGCGTGCCCCCACTTTCTCTGCTCGCCGTAGAAGTCGCCATGGTCGGACGTGAGGACGACGATGCTGTCCTCGTACAGACCGGTTGCTTTCAGGTGCGCGATGAAGGCCCCGAAGCACGCGTCGATTCGGCCGAGCACACCGGCGGCAGTCTTAAAGAAGACGCTCTTCCCGCTTTTCAACCCGTCGTACTGCGGATACTGATCGTTTGATAAGACGCGAATGTGAAGGCTCTGCGGCTGCGAATAGAAAAAGATCGGCTGCTCGCGCGAGTCCTGATCCAGACGCGTCGTAAGTTCCGCGAGTGTCGAACAGAGATCGAATTTGAACATCTCCTCCTTCCGCTCGGGGTGCGCGAGGTGCGCGTCGAGATGGATCGCGCTCGGCAGTTCGGAGCTGATCGCCTTGAGGGGTTCGTCGACGCTGAGATATCGCCGATAGCCGTTGCCGATCACGAGCCGCTCGAGGTTGTTCACCGACGAAAACGGCTGGACGTACATTGCACGCGGGATCAGCCCGCCAGCCCACAGTGAAGGCTGCGAAAGTGCCGTGCCGGTGTACGGCGCGAAGGCGCGGCGCATGACGATGCTCTCATCCGCGAAGGCACCGATCGCGGGCGTGAACGCTACGTCGTGGTTGTACGCCGACAAATAGTCGGGCCGCAGGCTGTCGACGACGATCATGAAGATGTTCGGACGATATGCTGGACGTCGCGCGGATTCTTTCGCGACGCGGAGCGGCACCGCCTGCAGCGTGCGGTCGTCGGTGACATCGCCTGAATGGCGAAGCTCGTCGAAGAACTCCGTGTCAGTGATCGTCGGCCGGACGAGATCGAGCACGACGGCAAGGGACGTGTCGATCGTCGCGTAGCGCTCGATCGCCAGATCCATTTCGAGCGATTGGCGCCCGCCGCTCGCCTCAGCGCTCGGCTGACGCGCCGCGACGCTTGTGGCGGTCACCGCAAGGACCATCGCGACGCCAACGACCGCGAGCGGCAATCGCCGGGCGCGCGCAGCTCTGATTTGCGCCATGAGCGCAATCGACGCCGACCAGGCGATGCAGACCACCACCTTTTGCAGACTGTTGCCCCAGTCGGCAAGCGTCAGCAACCCAGGCAGGATCGCGACGCAGACGAAAATCGCCGCGACGGACAACGTGACAAAACGCCAGCTGAATGGATCGCCAGAAGCGGACGCCGAAGATGCGGCGCGATCGCCGGACGCGATGGTCGCGCGGCCGATGATGGCACCCGCATACAGAACCACAGCAATCCCGAGAGCCGCGGCAATGGCGGCAGCGCGCATGTCGTCGAGAATCAACGCGGTCAGAAGGACGCGGCGAATGACGATCGCGACGACGATGGCGGCGCCCGGGAGGACGGCCAGGAACTCGAGCCACCGCGACCCTCGACGTCCCACGAGTACCCTCGGGATGAGAATCAGGCCGGCCGCAACGAGGAAGACCAGAAGGTGGCCACCGAGCGAGGCGGCAACTGCAACGACCATCTCGAGTGGTCGAAGGCCGATTCGCGTCTCGTAGTCGACGACGCCGCCGCGAAGCAGATACACCGCCGCGGCAAGGAGAGCGGCGAGGACTGCCGCTTCGAGCAGCGTGACGTTGTCGTGGCGGCGAGCGGTCTCGGATATCTCGCGCCGATGAGCCGCGAGATCCGTCGCGCCGATCATCCCCATCACGACGATCGGCAGAAAGCAGAGCGCCGCGGCCGTTTCATACGAAGCGACGGCAGGCCACACGATAGTCGCGGCCATGCACACCGCGCTGGTCACGCCGACAATGGCCACGTATCGTACGGCCGTCCGGGCGATCCCGCTGGCGCCGCGAAGCGTCGCCACGGCAGCCCCCACGGCCGCGAGCATGACGAGGGGATGGAATTCGATGAAGGCCGGCAGCCACCAGAGCTGCGGAACTGCGAGAAAGTGATAGTACGAAAAGGGAATCGACGCCAGGAGGTAATACGTCGCGACGAGGACCAGCGCCACAGCCGCGAGTACGCGCAGAAGAAGATGCTGGATCCGGAACACTCATTTACCTCAGGTTGTACTTCTTCACGTAATAGCGGAACGACCTGAAGCTCATGCCGAGCAGCTCGGCGGCTTTCACCTGCACGCCGCCGGCGCGCTTGAGCGCCTCGGCGATGTAGCCGATCTCTATTTCTTTGACGTGCGCCTCGAGATCGAAGCCGGAGTCGGGCAGAGGCTCGGCCGGTTGCACGCCATTGACGGGCGGTCCGCCGTCCAGAATCGCAGTCGGAAGGCTCTCGGGAAGAATCGTCGGCGTCGATTCGAGCGCCACGGCCCGCTCGAGCGCGTTCTCGAGCTCGCGAATATTGCCCGGCCAGTCGTGCGCGAGCAGCACCTCCATCGCGTCGTGCGAGATGCCCGTAATCGATTTCCCCATCTGCTCGCTGTACTTCTGGAGGAAGTGCTCGGCGATGAGCGGGATGTCCTCGCGCCGGTCGCGCAGCGGCGGCAGCACGATCGGGATGACGTTGATGCGGTAGTAGAGGTCCTCGCGGAAGCGGCCGGTCGGCGACGAGCTTCGTCAGGTCCTGATTCGTGGCCGCGATGACGCGAATGTCGGCTTGCAGCTCCTCGAGGCCGCCGACCCGCCGGAAGCGCCGCTCCTGCAGCACGCGCAGCAGCTTCACCTGCATCACCGCCGACATCTCGCCGATCTCGTCGAGGAAAATCGTCCCTTTCTCCGCAATCTCGAGCAGACCCTTCTTGTTCGAGTCGGCGCTGGTGAACGAGCCGCGCATATGGCCGAAGAGCTCGGACTCGAGCAGCGCCTCGGGCAGCGCGCCGCAGTTGAGCGACACCATCGGCTTCTCGCGGCGCAGCGAGTGGAAATGAATCGCCTGCGCGACCAGGCCCTTGCCGGTGCCCGATTCGCCCGTGAGCAGGATCGTGCTGTTGGTGCGCGCGACGGTCTCGATCATCTTGAACACCTGCAGCATCGACTCGCTGCGTCCGATGATGTTCGAGAACTGGTGCGACAGGCCGAGCGATCCGCTTCAGCAGGACGTTCTCCTGCCGAAGCTGGCGGTTCTCGATTTTCTCGCGAACCTTCATCTTCAGCAGATCGACGTCGAACGGCTTGCTCAGATAGTCGCAGGCGCCGAGCCGCATCGCTTCGACTGCGGTGTCGGTCGACGCAAACGCGGTGATCATGATCCCGAGGATGTCCTGGTCGATGCGCTTCGCGGCGCGCAGCACCTCGACACCGCTCAGGTCCGGCATCTTGATGTCGGAAATCAGCAGATCGACCGGCTTCGCGCTCGAGCGTCTCCACCGCCGCGCGTGCCGCTCTCGGCGAGCAGCACCTCGTACCCTTCGCGCCGCAGCACGATCGCGAGCAGCTCGCGCATCGACCGCTCATCGTCCACGACCAGGATGCGTGGCGGACGGCGATCGGTCGCCGTCGGCGCCGTTTCGGTGACAGTGCGTCATGTGAGTGCCGTCGCGCGCGCCGGCAGCCGCACCGACACCGTCGTGCCGGCGCCGGGCTGCGAGCTCACCTGGATTTCACCGTTGTAGTCGGTCACGATCCGGTGGACGATCGCGAGGCCGAGGCCGCTGCCCCGCGCAAAGGTGCCGTGGAACGGCTGAAACAAGCTGTCGAGCTCATCGGCCGGGATTCCGACGCCTTCGTCGCGCACCGTCAGCGTGACGCCGCCCGCGGACGGCTCGATCGCGCCGATCAGCCGCAGATGGCCGCCGTGCGGCATCGCCCGAAGACCGTTGGTCGCGAGGTTCCAGACGATCTGCTTGATCTGCCCTTCGTCCGCTTCGTACCACAGTTCGTCGACCGGCACGTCCACGTCGATCACGTGCGCTGTCGAGCACTTCGGCGCTGTTGCGCAGGAGCAGCGCCGTATCGTTCAGCGCGCGGCGGGCATCGAAGCGCGCGATCTGAAACCGCTGCGGCCGCGCGTACGCGAGAAACGATCGGATCGTCGTGTTCAGCCGCTCCGACTCGCGCAGCACGATGTCCATCAGCTGCTCCTGCTCGCTGCTGAGCGGCAGCTCCTGACGCAGAATCTGAATCGATCCCGACATCGACGCGAGCGGGTTGCGGATCTCGTGCGCGATGCCGGCCGCCATCTCGCCGACCGCCGCGAGCCGCTGCTGGATGGCGCGCGTCGCGCTCGAGCTTCTTGATCTTCGTGACGTCCTGAAAGGAAAAGAGAAACCCGGCGCGGCCGCCGGGCGTCTCCAGGTGCGTCGGCGACAGGCCGATTTCGATCTCGCCGCGGCCGTCGCCGGTGCGGTACCGAAACTCCTGGCGGCGCGTCGACGCGCGGTGAGATCGCCGTTCAACAGCGCAACGATCGGCGCCGGCAGCTGCAGGACGTCGGCGATCTGCCGCCCGAGCGCCGCGCGCGACGAGATGCCGGTGATCGTCTCGGCCGCGCGGTTGAACGTCAGGATGACCTGCGAGCGGATCGGTCGTGACGAGGCCGCTCGGCAGGCTGTCGATCACGTGCTGATTGAGCGCCTGCAGATCGGCGATCTCGTTCGACGCCTGCTCGAGCCGCGCGCCGGCGCGACTCGAGGCTGTTCGGCGAGCGATCCGCTGAGCAGCGCGACGGCGAAGAACGCCGAACACGTTGAAGCGCGACCGTGTACCGCGCCACCGACTGCCCGGGCAGCGCGACCGAGTCGGTCGCGAGCGACGGCAGGACCAGCAGCCCCGACGCCGCAAGGTACTGCGCGACGACGAGACCGAGGTACAGCACCGCGCTGAAGCGTCGCGACCAGCAGGCCGCCGCGCCGGAACTGGATGATGCTGCCGGCGACGATCGGCAGCACGTAGAGCGACGTGAAGTAGCTCGCGATGCCGCCGGTGAAGTAGATGAACGCCGAGACGATCAGCGCGTCGCCCGCGAGCTGGATGTCGAGCAGCCAGCGGTGGTCGTCGACGTACCGCAGCGTCAGCGCGTAGGTGATCGTCAGCGCGTACGTGAGCGCGATCAGGAAGAAGAACGGGTTGATCGGCAGCAGGCCCGGCGCCGCAATCTGCGCGAGCGTCGCCGAGCCGAGCAGAATCGTGCTGATGACCGCGCGGATCGCGATCAGCCAGGCGACCGTGCGCCGCAGCTCGGTGTGGATCATCGGCAATCCGAATCGAGCGCTTCGACCTTCATGCGCTACGTCAGCTTGCTGATCAGATCGAAGATCGGCAGGTACATCGCGATGACGATGCCGCCGACGACGACGCCGAGGATCGCGATCATGATCGGCTCGAGCAGCGTCAGCAGGCCGGCGACGGCCGTGTCCACTTCTTCTTCGTAGAAGTCGGCGATCTTCGCGAGCATCGTGTCGAGCGCGCCCGTCGCTTCGCCGACGCCGATCATCTGCATGACCATCGGCGGAAACACGCTCGGTCTCCTTCAGCGGCGCGGAGATCGTCTCGCCGCGCTCGATGCTCTTGCGCGTCACCATGATCGCGTCTTCGACGATCGCGTTGCCGGCGGTCTTCGCCGTGATCTCCAGGCCGTCGAGAATCGGCACGCCCGAGCTGATCAGCGTCGACAGCGTGCGGCAGAACCGCGCGACCGCGATCTTGCGCAGGATGTTGCCGAGCACCGGCATCTTCAGCAGCGATCGCGTCGATCACGCGCCGGCCGTTCGCGCGTGGCGTAGTACGGCTTGAAGCCGTACCCGATCGGCGCCGAGCGCCGACGAACAGGAACGGGAAGAAGCGGACGAGGTTGTCGCTGAGCGCGATGACGACGCGCGTCGGCAGCGGCAGCTTGGCGCCGAGGCCGGCAAACAGCGACGCGAACGTCGGGATGACCTTCCACAGGATGACGCCGACGACGACGGCCGGCGATCACGATGACGGCGATCGGATAGATCATCGCCGACTTGACCTGGCCCTGCAGCTTGACCGCCTTCTCGATGTAGGTCGCGAGCCGCTTCAGAATCGTGTCGAGAATACCGCCCGCCTCGCCGGCCGCGATCATGTTGCGTGAACAGCGGATCGAAGGTCTTCGGGTGCCTCCGCATCGCGTCGGCCAGCGACGCGCCCGACTTCGACGTCGGTGCGCGTCTGCAGAATGACCGCGGCGAAATTCTTGTCCTCTTCCTGGCTGCCGAGAATGTCGAGGCACTGGACGAGCGGCAGGCCGGCGTCGATCATCACGGAGAACTGGCGCGTGAAGACCGCGAGGTTCTTCGCCGGCACCTTCTTGCCGATCTTGCCGACCTTGCCTTCTTCTCGACCGGCCGCCTTGGCCTTCGCCGGCGTGATCCGCGTGACCAGGATCTGCTCGCGCCGGAGCGCCGCCACGCCGGCGTCCATCGTGTCGCCGACGCGCTCGCCCGCTCACCGTCTGCCCGCGCGCGCGTGCGTCCCGAATAAGCGAAAGTTGGCCATGCCATTTGCCTCTGATGCTTGGCTCTAGCGTTCAGTCCTAGTCTACCTCTGCGCTCGCACGGCGGCCGCGGCCGCGGCCGCCGCCTGGCGATCGGCCCATCCCGGCGCCGGCCACCACGCCGACGCCGCGGTTGATCATGTCCTGCAGCTCGTCCTTCGATCGACGACGCGCCGATCGCGGTCTCGAGCGTGATCTGCCGCTTCATGTACAGGCTCGCCAGCGACTGGTTCATCGTCTGCATCCCGAGCTTTTCCTGCCCGGTCTGCATCGCTCGCGTAGATCTGATGCACCTTGTCGTCGCGGATCAGGTTGCGGATCGCCGGCGTCGGCACCAGGATCTCGAGCGACACGACGCGGCCCTTGCCGTCGGCCTTCGGCAGCAGCGCCTGACAGACGATGCCTTCGAGCACGAGCGACAGCTGCGTGCGGATCTGCGACTGCTGGTGCGCCGGGAAGACGTCGATGATGCGGTTGATCGTCTGCGCCGCCGAGTTGGTGTGCAGCGTGCCGAACGTCAAGTGGCCGGTCTCGGCGATCTTCAGCGCCGCTTCGACCGTCTCGAGGTCGCGCATTTCGCCGATGAGCACGACGTCCGGGTCTTCGCGCAGCGCGGCGCGCAGCGCGTTGCGAGAAGCTGTCGGTGTCGCTGTGCACCTCGCGCTGGTTGACGAGGCAGTTCTTGTGCTGGTGGATGTATTCGATCGGGTCCTCGATCGTGAGGATGTGGTCGTGGCGCTCGGTGTTGATCTTGTCGATCATCGCCGCGAGCGTCGTCGACTTGCCGCTGCCGGTCGGGCCGGTGACGAGCACGAGGCCGCGCGGCCGCTCGGCGAGGTTCGCGAGCACCGGCGGCAGGCCGAGCTCGCCGAAGCGACCGGATCGTCTCCGGGATCAGCCGGTAGACGGCGCCGACCGCGCCGCGCTGGTTGAACATGTTGCAGCGGAAGCGCGCCAGGCCGCGGATGCCGAACGAGAAGTCGAGCTCCATGCGTCTCCTCGAAGCGCTTCTTCTGCGCGTCGGTGAGCACGCTGTAGACGAGCGACTTGGTTTCGGCCGGCGTCAAGTCGGGCAGCTGGCAGGCGGCTGCAGATGGCCGTGCACGCGGACCTGCGGCGGCGAGTCGATCGCGAGGTGCAGGTCCGAGCCCTGTCCATCTCGACCATCGTCTTCAACAGCTCGGGCAGCGTACGCCATGCTTCCTTGCCTGCTGTCTGCCTATCGGCCTGTCATTACTTCACCGTTTCCCGCACGACTTCTTCGATCGTCGTCACGCCGTCCTTCACCTTGCGCAGGCCGCTGCGCGCGCAGCGTGATCATCCCTTCGTCGATCGCCTTGCGCCGCAGCTCGAGCCCCGACGCGCCGACCAGAATCAGCTCGCGCAGCTCTCGGTGATTTCCATCACTTCGTAGAGGCCGACGCGGCCCTTGTAGCCGGTCTTGTTGCACTTGTCGCAGCCGCCGCCCTTCATCGGCACGACCGTGCTCGGCCTCGTCCTGGCGTGAAGCCGGCCTGGATCGAGCGCCGGCGGCGCGTGCGGGCTCGGCTCCTTGCAGTTCGCGCAGACGCGGCGCACCAGGCGCTGCGCGCAGATCAGGTGCACCGAGCTCGCGACCAGGAACGGCTCGATGCCCATGTTCATCAGGCGGTTGATCGTGCTCGGCGCGTCGTTGGTGTGCAGCGTCGAGAGCACGAGGTGGCCGGTGAGCGCCGCCTTGACCGCGATTTCCGCCGTTTCGAAGTCGCGGATTTCGCCGACCAGGATGATGTTCGGGTCCTGGCGCAGGAAGCGAGCGCAGCGCCGCCGCGAAGTTCAGGCCGATGTTCTCGCGCACCTGCACCTGGTTGACGCCGAGCGAGGTTGAACTCGACCGGGTCTTCGGCGGTCATGATGTTGGTTTCCGGCGTGTTGACCTTGGCGATCGACGAATAGAGCGTGTTGGTCTTGCCGCTGCCGGTCGGCCCGGTGACGAGCACCATGCCCCACGGCCGCAGAATCGCCGCTCTCGAACTTCGTCAGCGACTCCTGCTCGAAGCCGAGCTTGCGTCATGTCGAGCATCAGCTTGTCCTTGTCGAGCAGGCGCATGACGATCTTCTCGCCGAACAGCGTCGGCAGGCACGAGACGCGGAAGTCGATCTCCTTGGTGCGTGCCGTTGTCGCTGAAGCGGATCTTGATGCGGCCGTCCTGCGGCAGGCGCTTCTCGGCGATGTCGAGCTTCGCCATGATCTTGATGCGCGAGGTGATCGCGTCGCGGAACTTCATCGGCGGCGCCATGATGTTGTAGAGGATGCCGTCGATGCGGTAGCGGACGCGGCAGCTCCTTCTCGTACGGCTCGATGTGGATGTCGCTCGCGCCCTTCTGAATCGCCGACATCAGCACGACGTTCACGAGCCGGACGACCGGCGCTTCCTCGCCCTGCTTGGCGAGCGCCTCGGCGCTGATCTCCTGCGAGCTCCTCGAGGACCTCGACGTCCGCCGCCCTCGTCGAGCGTCGCCTGCAGCTCCTCGAGCGCCCTTGCTCGCCATCTCGAGCGCGCTCGGGCCGCTCGGCATCAGCGTCGGCGCGGCGGGCCGCCGCCGCCCTTCGGCGCCTTGCGCGCCGCCGGTCGGGTAGTACGCGCTGAATCGCCTCGATGACCGCGGTTTCCGACGCGACGACCGGCTCGACGTTGTAGCCGGTCATGAACTTGATGTCGTCCATCGCGAAGACGTTGGTCGGATCCGTCATCGCGATCGTGAGCGTCGCGCCGGCGCGGCTGAGCGGGACGATCTGGTATTTCTGCGCGGTCTCGGCGGGAATCGAGCTTGATGACGGCGGGGTCGATCTCGAACTGCGTCAGGTTGATCGACGGAACGCCGTACTGCTTGCTGCAGCAGCGCGGTGATCTCCTCGTCCTTGACGAAGCCCATCTTGACGAGGTTGTAGCCGAGCTTGCCGCCATTGGCCTTCTGATGGTTCAAGGCCTGCTGCAGCTGGTCCGGGGTGATGCGCTTCTCTTTGAGAAGCAGTTCGCCAATGCGGACGGGCATGAAAGGAGAAACTATGCTGATTGAAATGTCAATGCTGACTAGAACGTCACTCTAAAGTCGACTCCCCAGCCTTTTCGGCTCGGATCCGACCCGCCTGTTAACTGCGCGTCCACGTAAGTCCCGCGACGCACTGCCACGCTGAGCGCCGGCGCTCGCCGAGTTCCGCGAGTCGCCGATCGTGTTCGTGGCGAGCCCCGCCGCGAAGGCCGATCCGGCGCTGCGCCATCCACACTTCGACTCCTCCGCCGAGATGACGCTCGTCGCCAGCCGGCGTCGCCGTCTTCGTCAGGTCGGCGTCGACCGCCAGCGCCAGCTGATTGACGCCGCCGCGTCCGCGGCCGACGAGCGCGACGCCCGCGCGCACCTGCCGCGACGAGATCGAGGCGGTCGACGCCTGCCCCGAACGACGATTCGTTGACGTTTTTCACCGTGAGCCCGAGGCGCAAGCCGCTGAAGTTCGCCATCGCGCCGATGTCGAGACCCTGCGTGCGTATCTCCTTCAGCGCGAAGGAGCTTCAGCGTCGAGGCGAGCACGACATGGTTTCCGAGCGACTGGCCGACCGACGCGCCAAACACACTTAGAACGCCCTCATCTTCTCGGCTCGCCGGACGCCGTACCTGTAGAGCCTGACGGCCGCATTTGGCTGATGGGCAAGCGGTAATAGCTCAAACCGAGGGCCGGAAAGGCGATCGCCAGCGCCTTCGGCGCGCGTCTGGTCGCGCGGTCGCGGTCGTACTCGAGGACCGAGTTGAAATACGCCCCGCTCGCCAGGCCGGCCGGATTCCACCAGGTCGCGGTCGCGTCGTCGGCGACGGCGACGAAGGCGCCGCCCATGCCCTGCGCGCGAATGCCTATGGTTTCAAACGTCTGCGCCGCGGCGCTCGAGGGGCAAAGACTGAGAAATGCAGGAATGCACGAATGCGAAAATGCACGAAGGAGGGAGCGTTGGAATGTCCGAACCGGTGATTGCAGGGTGGCACGAATGCTGTTTTGCATTCGTGCATTCTTGCATTAGTGCATTGGTGCGTGGAGGCGCCCCGCGCGCCTCAGCCGACCAGGACGGCGGCCGCCACGACCGTCGTCCACAGGCCTTTCTTGTCGCCGACGGCGGTCTGCGTGACGTTCTGGGTGCGGACGATCTCGTTCGAGAGGCGATACACCTCTTTCTTCTCGTCCCAGCTCTTGTCGGGATCGAAATCGAGGCCGAGCGTCGTCGCCAGCATTTCGGCGGCGAGCTCCTCGGCGTAGTCGCCGGCGATGTCTTCGCTCTCGCCGAAGCTGTGATGCTCGGAGAGATAGCCGTACAGGTCGCGGTCGCGCGGAATCGCGACGCCGACCGTCGCGGCGATCAGCCGATGCGGCTCGCGCGTGGCCGCCTCGGACATCACGACGAAGGTGACCTGCCCCGGCTCGAGGAGCTTCATGCCCTGCGCTGCGCGAAAGGATGCGGCACTTCGGCGGAAAGATGCTCGAGACGCGCACCAGATTGCAGGCGGCGATGCCCGCCGAGCGCAGCGCCAGCTCGAACGAGGTCAGCTTCTCGCGATGTTTCCCGACCCCCTTGGTGAAAAACATCTCCTTGGGAACGAATCCGACCACGTCACGCTCCTTCAGCCCGCCGGAGCGCGAAGCGCGAAGGCGGCTTGTCGCAGGGAAAGTTGCATGGTAAACACCAAGTTTCCCACTGTCAATGCCGGTTTGACGCGGCTGGCACCCTCCATGATAGGCTTAGGACACCTAACCATTAGCCGTCATAATATGACCCGAACGCAGGCGCGCGAGAGCGCGCGCGAGCTTCTGGAAATCATGCCGCTCGTGATGCGCACGCTCGCCGCGGAGCTCCGCGCGGCGGGCGAGATGCCGGCGCCGGCGCACTTCGCGCTGCTCGCGATGCTCGCCGAACGTGCCGCGTACGCTCACCGAGCTCGCGAACCTGCGCGGCGTCAGCCTGCCGACGATGTCCAACTCGATTACGTCGCTCGTTCAGCACGGGTGGGTGCGGCGCGTCGAGTCGACGGAAGACCGGCGCGTGGTCATGGTCGAGGTGACGGCGGCCGGCCGGAGCGCGCTCGATCGCGTCACACGGTCGGCGGAAGCGCATATCGCCGAGGCGCTCACGCCGCTCGACGGCACGTCGCGGCGACGCCTGCAGGCGGGGCTCGGCGTGCTGAGGCGCGTGTTTGCAACGCCGCCGGCGCAGAACGGCCGACGGAAGAAGGGGTCGCGTGTGCGGGAATGACCACAAGTGACCGACGGTGAACACCGCTTGAAACCCGATCGTATATACGTTAAATCTCAATTTTCACAGAGGTTTGCCCGTGACAGACACTATTCCTGCGTCCGAACCGAGTGCTGCGCGATCGATGAGCCTGCCGGCGAGGGTCATCGGCGTCCTGACATCGCCGCGCGCCACGTACGCTGACGTCGCGGCGCGGCCGCGATGGTTCGGCGTGCTCGCGCTGATCGTCCTCCTTGGCGCCGCCGGCCTCTACACCTTCATGTCGACCGACATCGGCAAGCAGGCGATGCTCGACCAGCAGGTGCGGATGATGGAATCGTTCGGCGTGAAGGTGTCGGACGTCGCGTACCAGAAGCTCGAAGACGGGCTCGGGCGCGCCGCCATCACCGGCGCCATCGGCCAGGCGATCGGCTTTCCGATTGCCGCGCTCGTCGTCTCCGGCATCCTGCTCGCGATCTTCAACGCGGTCATGGGCGGCAACGCCTTGTTCTCGCAGGTGTTCGCGATCGTCTCGCACTCGGCCGTGGTGCTTGCCCTGGCGCAGCTCTTCGGGCTGCCGCTCGCGTACGCGCGCGAAACGATGTCGGGCGCAACGAACCTGGGCGTCTTCCTCCCGTTTCTGGACGAAGCGTCGTTTCCGGCGCGGTTTCTCGGGTCGATCGACTTGTTCTACATCTGGTGGATGGTCAGTTTGTCCATCGGCCTCGGCGTGCTGTACCACAGGCGGACGACGCCGATTGCCGTCGGCATGCTTGTCGTCTATGCCGCTATCGCGCTCGTAGTTGCCGCGGCGCGGACGGCGATCGCAGGAGCTTAGTGTGAATCGGAAGAACATCCTCATTGCCATTGCCGTCGTGCTCGTCGGCGCCGCCGTCGTCGGAGCGAACTTATACTTCAAGAAAGACAAGGGGGTCGTCGTCCAGACGGAAGCGATCAAGACGCGCGACCTCGAGGCGATCGTTTCCGCGTCCGGGAAGATTCAGGCCGAACGGACCGTTAACGTCAGCAGCGATACGGTCGGTCGCGTGGTGAACCTCGCCGTGAACGAAGGCGACCGCGTGAAGAAGGGTCAGTTCCTGCTGCAGATCGACCCGAAGACGCTGCGGTCGCGCGTGGAGAACGGCACGGCGTCGCTGAAGGCCGCCGAGACGACGCTCGAGCAGATGAAGCAGGCGGTCGAAACCAGCCGCGCGCAACTCGAGCTCGCGCGACAGAACTTGAAACGTCAGCAGGAGCTCTGGGGCCAGCAGCTCACGACGCGCGAAGCGCTCGACAAAGCGCTGAACGACGTCAAGGTGGCGGAGTCGTCGCTCTCGGAGCGCGACAAGACGGCGAACGCACAGGCGAGCCGCATCGCGCAGGAGCACGCGAACCTCGAAAGCGCGCAGTACGATCTGAGCAAGGTCCGCATCGAGTCGCCGATCGACGGCATCGTCACCGCGCGCACCATCCAGGAAGGCGAGATGGTGATGATCGGCACGATGAACAACGCCGGCACGGTGCTGATGACGCTCGCCGACATGTCGACGATTCAGGCCGAGATCGAAGTCGACGAGACGAACATCCCGAACGTGCAGATCGGACAGAAGAGCGAAGATCACGATCGACGCGATCCCCGACAAGATCGTTCAAAGGGCACGTGACGGAAATCGGCAACAGCCCGATTCAGACGGCCGCCGCCTCGGCCGGCACGCAGGCGACGAACTTCAAGGTCAAGGTCGTGCTCGACGAAATCGTGCCGAACGTCCGACCTGGATTCACCTGCACTGCGGACATCACGACCGCCACGCGCAAGACGGTCGTGTCGGTGCCGATTCCGGCCGTCGCGGTGCGCGAGCTGGTCTACGACGCCAACGGTCAGGTCATCAAGGCGCCGCAGCCCGACAAGCGGCGGCGCAGCGTGGAAACTGTCGCCTCGGCATCGGAGCTGAAGCCGGGCCAGACCCGCAAGGAAACCGAGGGCGTTTTCGTCGTCCGCAACGGCAAGGCCGAATTCGTCCCCATCAAGATGGGCATCGCCGGCGACAAGTACTTCGAGGTGATGAGCGGCCTGAAGGAGGCCGACCAGGTGATTACCGGTCCCGTACAATTCGGTTCGCGGCATGGCCGACGGCGACCTCGTCAAAGTCGACAACGCCAAGAAGAAATAGTGAACAAGCTCTTCGAGTCCGCGAAGATCGCGTTCGCCGCGATCTGGGCGGCGAAGCTGCGGTCGTTCATGACGGTGCTGGGCAACATCGTCGCCGTCACGTCGATCATCGCGGTCGTGTCGATGATTCAGGGGCTGAACGCGTCGGTGAAGGACGCGATCCTGAATCAGGCGGGCGCCGATTCGTTCAACATCCAGCAGTTCCCGATCACGCGCAGCGACGAGGACTTCGACAAGGTCCGGAGCAACCCGCGCATCACGCTGCAGGACGCGCGCGCGATCCGCCGCTACAGCGAGCTGGCGACGGCAGTCATGGCCGATTCCGGCGCGTCGGGCGCATCACCTTCCGCGACAAGTCGATCGATCAGACGCGCGTGCAGGGCGTGACGTCGGAATACGTCAACTTCTCGAGCTTCGACGCCGAGAGGGGCCGGCTGATGAGCCCGATCGAAGTCGAGCGCGCACGCCCGGTCACGGTCATCGGATGGAAGACCGCCGATCGGCTGTTCGGCACCGATCTCGATCCGCTCGACAAGGTGATCGAGATCGAAGGGGTCCATTTCCGCGTCGTCGGCGTGAGCGCGAAGCGTGGCTCGCTGCTCGGCCAGTCGCAGGACGAGTTCGCGGTCATCCCGCTCGGGCAGTTCCAGATGATCTTCGGCTCGCGGCGCCAGCTGTCGCTCACGGTGAAGCCGCGCGACATCGCGCAGATATCCCAGGCGATCGACGAGGCGACGATCGCGCTGCGCATCTCGCGCCGGCTGAAGCCGAAGCAGCCCGACAACTTCGGCACGTTCACGTCGGACACGATCCTCGACATCTACCATTCCGCGACCAACGGCATCTTCGCCGTGCTCGTCGGCGTCGTCGCGCTGTCGCTGGTCGTCGGCGGCATCGTGATCATGAACATCATGCTGATGGTGGTGAGCGAGCGGACGCGCGAGATCGGGCTGCGCAAGGCGCTCGGCGCGCGACGATCCGACATCATGGCGCAGATGCTCACCGAGTCGGTCGTGCTGTCGGTCTTCGGCGGCATCATCGGCACGATGCTCGGCGCGATCATCGCGCTGGTGATCGCCGCGTTCACGCCGATCCCGGCGGCGATCGAGGCCTGGTCGGTCGCGCTCGGCATCGGCATTACCGCCGCCGTCGGCCTGTTCTTCGGCCTCTATCCGGCGATGCGCGCGGCGCGCCTCGATCCGATCGAAGCGCTGCGGCGGGAATAGCGATGGCCATCCGCGTCAGCCTGTTCGGCGAAGTCGTGGTGATGGCGTTCGACACCGTGCGCACCAACAAGCTGCGCTCGGTGCTCACGGTGCTCGGCGTCGTCATCGGCATCACGTCGATCGTCGGCATGACGGCGATGATCCGCGGGTTCGACGAGTCGCTGCGCGACATGATCCGCGCGCTCGGGCCGAACACGATCACCGTGCAGCGCTTCGGCATCACCAGCTTCGCGAACGGCGCGGAGATCCGGGACCTGCTGAAGCGGCCGAACCTCACGATCTCCGACGCGCGCGCGCTCGAGCAGCAGGCCTCGACGATTCAGATCGTCGACGTGGAGCTCGGCGCCGGCGTCGGCCCCCCGACGCAAGGACGCGTGTTCTACCGCCAGCAGAAGACGAAGCCGCTCATCGTCTTCGGGACGGGAGAGGGCTTCGCGGAAGGCACGCGCATCGCGTTTCTCGGCGGCCGGTTCTTCAACGGCACCGAAGTGCAGTTCCACAAGAACGTCTGCGTGCTCGGCAACACGCCGTACAAGCTGCTGTTCGAGCCGAACGGCATCGATCCGATCGGCAAGACGGTGCGCGTCGGCAACGAACGGTTCGAGGTCGTCGGCGTCTTCGACAAGCGACCGACCGCGGGCGGCTTCAACCTGAACGCCGACGATTTCGTCGTCATCCCGTACACGGTGTATCAGCGCATCTACGGCCTTCGCGCGTTCCGCGTCGGACGGATGGGGACGATCGTCAACATTCAGCTGTCGGCCGTGCCGCGCGACGGCATCCCGCAGGACGAAGCGCTCGACGACATCCGCCGCGTGATGCGCAGCCGCCACAACCTGAAGCTCGACGAGCCGGACGATTTCGACCTCGGGACGCAGGACCAGTTCCTCAAGCTGTGGGATCGCATCAGCCAGGGCACGTTCTTCGCGCTCATCGTGATCTCCTCGATCGCGCTGATGGTCGGCGGCATCGGCGTCATGGCGATCATGTCGATCTCGGTCACCGAGCGCACGCGCGAGATCGGCGTGCGCAAGGCGCTCGGCGCGCGACGCGGCGAGATCCTGTTTCAGTTCCTGATGGAAGCGGCGTTCCTCACGTCGCTCGGCGGTCTGATCGGCATCGCGCTCGGCGCCGGCATCGGCTGGGCCGTCCACTTCGCGTCGGGCTTCCCGATTTCGCTGCCCTGGTGGTCGTTCGCCATCGGCCTCGGCTTCTCGGCATCGGTCGGCATCTTCTTCGGCATGTATCCCGCCTTCAAGGCGTCGCGCCTCGACCCGATCGACGCCCTCCGTTACGAATAGCAGCTACCGCTTCATCACGAAGGCACGACGAGACACGAAGGCCACGAATCTCGGCATGTACAAACTGGGTTTCGTGCGCTTCGTGCACCTTCGTGGCTTCGTGACGCCGTACATGCGCCGGCCTTGCGGCGCCCCGGACCGGGTCGATATGATGCGGATGTAGCCAGGGGGTCGTCCGCGTATGAAGGTCTACGACGCCGCATCCATCAGAAACGTCGCTCTCGTCGGTCACAGCGCTTCCGGAAAGACCCAGCTCGCCTCCGCCATGCTCTTCGACGCCGGCACCATCAACCGGTTCGGCAAGGTCGACGAGGGAACGACCGTCACCGACTACGACGAGGAAGAGATCGCGCGCAAGCACACGCTCTCGGCGAGCCTCGCGTACGCCGAGTGGAACAAACAGAAGATCAATCTCATCGACACGCCCGGCGTCGGCAACTTCCTGAGCGACGCGCGCGCCGCGCTGCACGTCGCCGACGCCGCGCTCGTCGTCGTCGACGCCGTCGCGGGCGTGATGGTGCAGACCGAAAAGATGTGGGCGGCGGCCGACGACCTCGTCGCTGCCGCGGCTCGTCGTCGTCAACCGGCTCGACCGCGAGCGCGCGAGCCTCGACCGGTCGCTCGCGTCGCTGCGCGAAGCGTGCAGCCGCACGGTGATCCCGATTCAGCTGCCGATTGGCGAGGAGCGCGCCTTCAAAGGCGTCGTCGATCTCGTGACGCAAGAAGGCGTTCATGTTCCCGGCCGACGGAAGCGGCAAGCCGACCGAGGCGGCGTGCCCGGCGACATGGCCGCGGCCGTCGAAGCGGCGCGCGAGGCGCTGATCGAGATGGTCGCCGAAGCCGACGAGAAGCTGATGGAGAAGTTCTTCGAGGCCGGCACGCTGACCGACGAGGAGCTCGTCCAGGGGCTGCGCGCCGCGACGATCGCCGGCGAAGCTCTTTCCGCTGGTGTGCACGTCCGCGCTGCTCAACATCGGCATCCCGCAGTGCCTCGACGCGATCGTCGCGTACCTGCCGTCGCCGGCCGATCGGCCGTACGTCGGGACGCGGTAAAGACGGAAGCCGAGGTATCGCGTCCAGCTGACGAGAAGGCGCCGGCGGCGGCATTCGTCTGGAAGACGATCGCCGATCCGTTCGCCGGACGCATCACGATGTTCCGCGTCGTCTCCGGCATCGCTCAAGGCGGACTCGACCACCCACAACAAGACGCGCGACACGGCGGAGCGCCTCGGCCACCTGCTGCTGCTCCAGGGCAAGACGCAGACGACCGTGCCGGAGATCAAGGCGGGCGACCTCGGCGCCGTCGCGAAGCTGAAGGACACGCTCACGAACGACACGCTCGGCGAGAAGAACGACCCGGTCACCTTCCCGGCGATCACGTTTCCCGAGCCGGTGCTCTCGTACGCGATCGAGCCGAAGAGCCGCGGCGACGAGGACAAGATCAGCACGTCGATGCACCGGCTCGAGGAAGAGGATCCGTCGATCCGGTACAGCCGCGATCCGCAGACGAAAGAGCTGCTGCTCTCGGGCCAGGGCCAGCTGCACATCGAGGTGACGGTCGCGAAGCTGAAACGGCGCTTCGGCGTCGACGTGAACCTCAAGCCGCCGCGCATCCCGTACCGCGAGACGATCAAGGCGTCGACCGAGGCGCACGGCCGCCACAAGAAACAGACCGGCGGCCACGGCCAGTTCGGCGACTGCAAGATCAAGGTCGAGCCGCTGGCGCGCGGCGCCGACTTCGAGTTCGTCGACGACATCTTCGGCGGCTCGATTCCGCGCCAGTTCGTCCCGGCGGTCGAGAAGGGCATCCAGGACGCGCGCACGCGCGGCTATCTCGCCGGCTACCCGATGGTCGACTTCCGCGTCACCGTGTTCGACGGCTCGTACCACGACGTCGATTCGAACGAGCTGTCGTTCAAGACTGGCCGGCTCACTCGCGTTCAAGGACGCGATGACGCGCGCGCGGCCGACGATTCTCGAGCCGATCATGAACGTCGAGGTGTACGCGCCGTCGGACTTCGCGGGCGACCTGATGGGCGACCTGAACGGCCGCCGCGGGCGCATCGGCGGCATGGACACGCGCGGCGCGACGACCGTCATCAAGGCGCAGGTGCCGATGTCGGAGATGCTCACCTACGAGCAGCACCTCACGTCGGCGACCGGCGGCCGCGGGTCGTATCACATGGAGTACTCGCACTACGACGAGGTGCCGTCGCACCTGCAGACGAAGATCATCGCGGCGGCCAAGGCGGAGCGGGCGGGAGTCGAGGTCGAAGAGGTCTGAGCCGGCGGAAGACGAAAGCTACCGCGAGATTTTCACCAATGCTGGCGCGACGGTGCCGCTGACGTGATAGCCGTTTTCCGCATCGACGACGATGGCCGCACCGTGATCCGCCGCCATCGGATTCTTCTGATCGATGATCACGGTCGCCGATCGGTCGTCGCCGCTGCGTGTTTTCAAGCGGCCGGTGATGCTCGCCCAGCCGTCCGTCACCTGCAGCAGTCCAAAGTCGTGCATCTCCGCATGCAGTGTGTTCAGCGGGTCGTCGATGCGCAGCGTCCCGGTCGCGTGTCGAGCCGACGCGGGCTGCGACAGATCGATCGTGAGCCGTGCCTTGTCTACCGTCCCGCTGAACGTCACGTGACGTGATCCCTCGAGCTCGAACGACCGGCTCGGCATGTGGGCCGTTCGAGTCAGCGACCGTCCGCCCCGCTCGCCCGTCGCCTTGCCGTCGTGCAGCGCAACGTGACCGTTGACGATCACTTCTCGGATTCCCACTGATGGGCGCGCCGGATCGTCGTAGGTCGCGTGATCGATCACCGTGGCCGGATCGAATACCGTCACGTCAGCCGCCATCCCCGGCTCGAGCAGTCCGCGATCGACGATGCCGACGGTGCTCGCGGGAAGCCCGGTCATTTTACGGACGGCGTCCTCCCACGTGAGCGCGTGCGTCTCTCGAACGTAATGACCGAGCACGCGCGGAAACGTGCCGTAGTATCTCGGGTGCGTGTAGGTTGCCGTGGACGCACCGCAGTCGCACGCAATGGCCGTCGCCGGATACTGGAGTACCTTGACGAGGTCCGGCTCCGATCCGAACCGCAGGATCGCGCTCGTGCTCTGCTGCTCGACGATGTCGAGGACGGCTTCGCCGGCGCTGACATCCATCTCCCGCATGATGTCGACGAGCTGCCGCCGGGTGGCGGGCAGGTACACGCCTTCCGCGCCGTTGAAGCGCGCGTTCATGGCTTCTTCCGCCTCTTTGACGATGCGCGGCCGGAGCTGCGGATCGCGGAACCGTTTCAGCATTTCGGCACGGCCGCCGTCCTGCGCCCACGCGGGCACGATCAGCGCATCGAGCGCGGTCTGCCCCGCGAGGTAGGGATAGGCATCCGCGGCCGTGTAGTGACCGCCACGACTCGCCGCCGCCATCAGGCCCGTCACGTCGGCCGCGCTGCCCTGCTCGCGGCCTTGAATCTTCATATGCGTCACGACAGGGACGAGCCCTGCCTGTTCGCCGATCGCGATCGTCTCGGCGATCCCTACGCGCGAGCTGTACCCGCTTTCGGGCGTGAGCCGATCGTGATTCGGGAAATTCGTGCGCCATTTTTCGGCGACACTCACGATCTTCGTCACCTCGTCGGTCGTGGCGTAGTACGCCGGCTTGTAGTCGAGACCGGCCGAGACGCCCCACGCGCCGTTCGACAGGCCGTCGACGATGAGCGATTGCATCTTCGCGATTTCGTCGGGCGATGCGCGGCGATTGGCCGGCCCGACGACCTGCGCCCACACGCTGTTGAATCCGACGTACGCGCCGATGTTCACCGCGAGACCGCCGTCGGCGAGCGTCGTGAGCTGACGGTCGATGTCGACAGGACCGCCGCCGTCGGGATTCAGAATCTCGGTCGTCACGCCCTGCGTCAGCATGTTCTCGGCCGTCGGCAGCGCGTCCGGAACGGCGTGGCTGTGGATGTTGATGAAGCCCGGCGCAACGTACAGACCCGTCGCGTCGACTTCGGACGGCGCCGTCGCATGAGACAGATCGCCAATCGCCGCGATGCGGTCGCCGGCGATCGCCATGTCGGCCGGATAAGGCGACATACCCGTGCCGTCGAGGACGGTGCCGTGCCGGATGATGATGTCGAACTGACCGGTCGTGGTCGTGCGTGCGGGCTGAAGTGCCGCGCCCGTAAGAGCGGCGGCAACGATCAGCGCAAATGGCTTCATGCGGGTCAAACTATAGCGCGAAGACATTCGCCGCAGGTCTAAAGACCTGCGCTACATCTGGCTTGTCGGCTGCAAGTCAAGGCCTGCGCAGTGACTTGCTGTAGCGCAGGACTTCAGTCCTGCTCGTCATCGCCGCGAGGCCGCGACGCGGGCGGCGACCGCCGCGCCGATCGCGATGAGGGGTGCGGCGCGCACGACGTCCGAGAGGACGGCGCGCGTGGTACAGGCTCGATCCGAACCCCGGCTGATGGCCGTGCCGGCGCCCGTAGTCCTCGCCTGAGGGCGCGGCGAGGCTGTCGCCAGAATATGCCGGCGTGTCGCTCTGCATGTCCGACCACATCTGCCGCTCCATCATCAGATCGGTCAGACGCGGCGCTATCGTCGCCATCGCGATCTGCAGCCGCGGCACGCCGCCGACCGTCACCTCGCGCACTGGTTTCTCGGCGCATTTCAAAATGGCGCGGGCGACTTCTTCGGGCGGGTAGACCGGCGGCGCGTGCTTGGGTTCGCGATCGAGATAATTCGCCGCATGCTGGGGAAACGGCGTATCAATCGGCCCGGGCTTCACGAGCGTCATCCAGACGGGAATACCGTCGTGCTCGAGTTCCATTCGCAGCGCATCGGTATATGCCCGTACAGCATGCTTGGAGGCGCTGTAGATGCCGAGGAGAGGTGCCGCGCGATCCGACACTTCGCTTCCTAGATTGACGATCACGCCGCCGTTTCCGAGTCGCATCCGCTGCACGGCCGCCTTGCAGCCGTACACCATGCTCCAGAAATTCGTCTCGAAGAGCTTTCGCTTGTCTTCGATCGGCTGATCGATGAGCCGTCCGTACATGCCGAGGCCGGCATTGTTCACCCAGGTGTCGATTCGGCCGAACCGGGAGATCGCCTGCTGACCGATCGTCTGAACCTGATGCTCTTCGGTGACGTCGGCGGCTACGGCGAGCGCCTCGCCGCCTTTCTCCCTGATTCGCGCTGCGGCATCGATCAGCTCCGACTCGCTTCGCGCGGCCAGAACAACCTTCGCGCCGCGCTCGGCGGCCATCTCCGCCGTGGTGAGGCCAATGCCGCTCGAGGCACCGGTGATAACGATGACCTGGTCCTTAAGTGGTTTCAGTTTGAGTCTCATGACTGAAACCGGCTGCAAAAACAAAACCCCGCCGGCCATACGGCACAGCGGGGATTCGTCGTTAGTCTGTCGTCAGTCTTTCGGCGTTTCTTTCTTGGTCTTCTTCGGGGCTCGCTTGGCCGGCTTTTTTTCGCTCGGCTCAGCCGCCGCTTCTTCATTTGCCTTCTTGCTGCCGCGCAGCCGCTCAGCCGCGGCGCGCAGGCGGCCGCCGACTGCCTTCTTCGGCGCGCCTTCAGCCTGCGGCGTTTCCTCGGCCTTCGCGCGCGGATCGAACTCGCTGCCGACGAGCTCGACCTGCGCGACTTCGGCGCTGTCGCCCTTGCGGTAGCCGAGCCGCAGCAGGCGCGTGTAGCCGCCGGCGCGCGCCGCGAAGCGCGGCGCGAGCGTGTCGAACAGCTTGCGTGACGACTTCGCGGTCCTGCAGGTCCTGCATGACCAGGCGGCGCGCGTTCAGCAGCTGGCCGTTCGCCGTCGCCGCCGGCGACGCCGCGCTTGGCGATCGTGATCAGCCGCTCGACGAACGGCCGCAGCTCCTTCGCTCGCGGCACCGTCGTCGTCAGGTGCTCGTGGCGAAGAAGCGCGGTGGCCTGGTTGCGCAGCATCGCGATGCGATGCTCGGTGACGCGGCCCAGTTTGCGATGTGCTACTCGGTGTCTCATGGCTCTTTCGATGTCGTGGCTGGTGGCTGGTGGCTGGAGACCGTCCGCTAATCCGCCAGCCACTAGCCACCGATCGTTATTCCTGCGACGCGCCGCCGGCTGATCGACCCGCATGCCGAGGCTCGAGCCCCATCGTGTGCAGGATCTCCTTGATCTCGTTCAGGCTCTTGCGGCCGAAGTTCTTCGTCTTCAGCATCTCGCCTTCGGTCTTCTGCACGAGCTCGCGAATCGTCCGGATGTTCGCGTTCTTCAGGCAGTTGTACGAGCGGACCGACAGCTCGAGCTCCTCGACCGACTTGTCGAGATTCTCGTTGCTGACGCCGGTGCGCGGCTGATCGCCGACGCGCCTTCGGCCGTGCTGCTCGGCGCCTTCCTCGAGGTTGATGAAGATGTTCAGGTGATCGCGAATCAGCTTCGCCGACGAGCGACACGGCGTCGCGCGCGCTGATCGAGCCGTTCGTCCAGACGTCGACCGTCAGCTTGTCGTAGTCGGTGGTCTGGCCGAGGCGCGCCGCCTCGACGAGGTAGTTCACCTTCTTGATCGGCGAGTGCACCGAGTCGATCGGAATCCAGCCGATGCCGAGATCCTCGTCGAAGTTCTTGTCGGCCGCGACGTAGCCGCGGCCGCGCTTCATGCGCATCTCCATGTGGAGCTTGCCGCCCTCGGCGACCGTCGCGATGTGGGCGTCCGGCTCGAGGATCTCGACGTCGGCGTCGGCCTGGATGTCGCGCGCGCGCACTTCGCCGGCCTTGTCGACGCGCAGCGTGCAGCGTCTTCGTGTGGTCGCTGTGCAGCTTGAGCGGAATCTGCTTCAGGTTGAGGATGATGTCGGTCGCATCCTCGACGACGCCCGGAATCGGCGAGAACTCGTGGAGCACGCCGTCGATCTTGACCGCGGTGATCGCCGCGCCTTCAATCGACGAGAGCAGCACGCGCCGGAGCGCGTTGCCGATCGTCGTGCCGAATCCGCGCTCGAACGGCTGCGCGTAGAACCGGCCGAACCGATCGGTGAGCGTCTCGCGTTCGAACTCGAGCCGCTTGGGTCGTTGAAAACCTTTCCAGAGCATCGTGCGTTCCTTTCGTTTACGGGCCCGCAGACGGGCCTCCAGACCTGCAAGTGACCGCCGACCTCCCGCCGCAGGTCTGTGTAAGGCTGCGGGTCGACGGGTACGACGTTCGAAGTCAGAACTGAGAACTGAGAACTTCGCACTGTCCTGCTAGCTCTCAGTTCTCAGTTCTACTTCGAGTACAGCTCGACGATCAGCTGTTCCTGCACGGGCAGATTGATCTGCTCGCGCGTCGGCATCGAGACGACGCGGCCGGTGAGCGCCGTGCCGTCGAACGAGAGCCACTCGGGAATGCCGCGGCCCTTCACTTCTTCGATCGCGTGCTCGATCGTCGGGTTCTTCTGCGTGCGGCCGAGCACCGTGATGACGTCGCCCTGCTTCATCGAGTAGGACGGGATGTCGACCTTCTTGCCGTTCACCAGGAAGTGCCCGTGGCGAACGAGCTGCCGCGCCTGCGGCCGCGACGTCGCGAGCCCGAGCCGATAGACGACGTTGTCGAGGCGCCGCTCGAGCAGCTGCAGCAGCGTGACGCCGGTGATGCCGCGCGTCCGCTCGGCCGCCTCGAAGTAGCGGCGGAACTGATCCTCGAGCACGCCGTAGATGCGCTTGACCTTCTGCTTCTCGCGCAGCTGCAGGCCGTAGCCGGCGAGCTTCGCCTTCCGCGTCTTGCCGTGCTGACCGGGCGGGAAGTTGCGCTTCTCGATCGCGCACTTCTCGGTGTAGCAGCGCTCGCCCTTCAGGAACAGCTTCATCGCCTCGCGGCGGCACAGACGGCAGACCGGTCCGATATATCGCGCCATTCAATAACCTTTCATCAATCTGGTGATCGGAATCGGTGATCGGTGATTGATTGATCGATTGGCCGATCAATCACCAGATCACCGATCCGCACTACCCAATTCACGTCGTTATACACGTCGTCGCTTCGGCGGACGGCATCCGTTGTGCGGAATCGGCGTCACGTCGCGGATCGACTTCACTTCGAGGCCGACCGTCTGCAGCGCGCGAATCGCCGACTCGCGGCCGGAGCCGGGCCCCTTCACGCGCACGTCGAGCGACCGCATGCCGACGGCCTTCGCCGCGTTGCCGGCGTTCAGCGCCGCCTGCGTCGCCGCGAACGGCGTCCCCTTGCGCGATCCCTTGAAGCCGATGCCGCCGGCGCTCGACCAGGCGACGACGTTGCCTTCGGTGTCGGTGATCGTCACCGTCGTGTTGTTGAACGACGCGTGGATGTGCGCGAGCCCGTGGTGGACGATCCGCTTCTCGCCGCGCTTCTTGAACGTCTTCTTGCGCTTGCCCGCTCCCTCTTTCTTCTCGGGAACTGCTGCGTCGACTGCCGGTTCTGCTTTAGCCATATGACTGCGTCTAAACCGTTTTCTTCTTCGCGATCGCGCCCTTGCGCGGACCCTTGCGCGTGCGCGCGTTGGTGCGCGTCCGCTGACCGTGGACCGGCAGGCCGCGGCGATGCCGCATGCCGCGGTAGCAGCCGATTTCCATCAGCCGCTTGATGTTCATCGAGACGTCCTTGCGGAGATCGCCTTCGACGCCGCCCTGCTCTTCGATCACGCGGCTGATCTTCCGGACGTCGTCTTCCGACAGATCCTTGACGCGGATGTCGGGGCTGACGCCGGCGTCCTTCAGAATCGTGTTCGAGCGCACGCGCCCGATGCCGAAGATGTAGGTGAGTCCAATCTCGACGCGCTTGGTGCGCGGAAGATCGACGCCTGCAATACGAGCCATAGCTGAATCCTCTAAGTCCTGATCTAAGTCTAAGTCTGATTCAGACCTTATCGTCACCTTAACTGCGTCATCCCTGCCGCTGCTTGTGCTTCTGATTCGAGCAGATCACCCGCACCACGCCGCGGCGGCGGACGATCTTGCACTTGTCGCAAATCCGTTTCACCGACGCTCGCACTTTCATAGCTTCCCCACAATCCGTCCGCGGCCCACGTCGACCGGCGAGAGCTCGACGCGAACGCGATCGCCGACGAGCACGCGGATGAAATTCCGATCGATCCGCCCGCCGATATGCGCCGTCACCACCGGGCCCTCGTCCAGCCGCACGCGGTAGAGCGCGCTCGGCAGCTGCTCGACGACCGCGATCGCCGCGTTACTGTCGTTCTGACGCCGGCCGGTACCGGCACTTCCCGCGCTGTCAGAATCCACGGCTCTCCCGCCGTCACCGCCACCGTGTGCTCGAAGTGCGCGGACAGGCTGCCGTCGCGCGTGACCGCCGTCCATCCGTCGCCGAGCACCTTCACCGCCGGCCGGCCCGCGTTCACCATCGGCTCGATCGCGAGCACCATGCCTTCGGCGAGCCGCGGCCCATGTCCCGGCTCGCCGTAGTTCGGGACCTGCGGCTCTTCGTGCATCCGCTGGCCGATGCCGTGCCCGACGAACTCGCGCACCACCCAGAAGCCGTACGCCTCGACGTGCTGCTGCACCGCGTGGCCGATATCCGAGATCCGATCGCCGGCCCGCGCGCGCTCGATCGCCTTGTAGAGCGCTTCTTCGGTCACGCGCAGCAACGTCGCCGCTTCTTCCGAGACGGCGCCGACCGGCGAGCGTGACCGCGCTGTCGCCGAAATACCCGTCGAGCGACGCGCCGACGTCGATCGAAATAATGTCGCCTTCGTTCAGCACGCGGCGACCCGACGGGATCCCGTGGATCACCTCTTCGTTGATCGACGCGCAAATCGTCGCCGGATAGCCGTGATAGCCCTTGAACGCCGGCATCGCGCCCGCCGCCACGATCCGCTTCTCGGCCAGCGCGTCGAGGTCGGCCGTCGTCACGCCGGGCGCGACGAGCGCCGACAGCTCCGTCAGCACTTCGCCGACCAGGCGGCCGGCCTCGCGCATCTTCTCGAGCTCGGCCGCCGACCGGCAGACGATCACGGCGTCACCTCCGGCGCGGCCGACGCCGTTCGTGCCGCCGACTCGATCGCCGCCGCCAGATCGGCCGCCACGCGATCGGCCGGCTGCGCGCCGTTGATCGAGCGGAACGTCGGCCGCAGCCGGTAGTACTCGACGAGCGGCTCGGTCTGACGGTGATACACCTTCAAGCGCTCGCGGACGACCTCCACGTTGTCGTCGGTCCGCTGCACCAGGCGGCCACCGCACCGCCGGCAGCGGTCCGGATCGATCTGCGCCTTCAGCGCGTCCGCCATCACCGCGCCGTCGCCCGGCGCGGCGATGATCACCTTGTCGGCCGCCGCGGCCTTGCCCTCGGCGAAGGCGCCGGCGTCGGCGCCGCAGTCCTCGCAGATCATCCGCGACGCCAGGCGCCGAACGAGCTCGGCCTCCGGCACCACGATGTCGAGCACGATGATCGGATCGCGGCCTGCATGATCGGTCGAGCGCCGCGGCCTGCGCGACCGTCCGCGGAAAGCCGTCGAGGACGAACCCGCCGGCGCGTCGGCCGCGCTCCAGCCGCTCCTTCACGATCCCGATCATCACGTCGTCGCTCACCAGCTCGCCGCGGTCCATGATCGCCTTGGCGCGCCGGCCGATCTCGGTGCCCGCGTGCACCGCCTCGCGCAGGATGTCGCCCGTCGAGATCTTCGGAATGCCGCGCGCCCTCGCCAGCCGCTCGGCCTGCGTGCCCTTACCCGCGCCCGGCGGCCCGAGCATGATCAGATTCAGTGCCATACATGGTCGTCGGTCGTCTGGCCGTCGGTCGTCCGTCATGAGTCGGTGCCCTGCAGTCGCTGCGACCAGCGACTCACGACTACCGACTAGTTATGCTCTGCGCCCCCGAACCCGCGACTTCTTCATGAAGCCGTCGTAGTGCCGCATGATCAACTGCGATTCGACCTGCTGCACGGTGTCCATCGCCACGCCGACGACGATCAGGAGCGACGTGCCGCCGAAGAAGAACGGCACGTTCATGCCCTCGGTGATGAACTGCGGCAGCGTCGCGTCGAGCCAGTCGCCGATGAACGGAATCGGCGCGACCTTGAACCCGCTGATCAGCCACTGCGGCAGCAGCGCGATGATCGCGAGGTAGACCGCGCCCGCCAGCGTGATGCGCGTCAGAATCGTGTCGATGTACTCCGCCGTCCGCTTGCCCGGCCGGATGCCCGGGATGAACCCGCCGTACTTCCGCATGTTCTCCGCGACGTCATCGGGATTGAAGATGATCGCCGTGTAGAAGTACGTGAAGAAGATGATGCCGGCCACATACAGCAGGTTGTAGAGCGGCATGCCGACGTTCAGCTGCTGCTGCAGGCTGATCGACCCACGGTCCTTGAACGCGCTCGCGATCGTCGCCGGGAACGCCAGAATCGACGAGGCGAAGATCACCGGGATGACGCCGCCCGTGTTCACCTTGAGCGGAATGTGCGTGCTCGATCCGCCGTACATCCGCCGGCCGACGACGCGCTTCGCGTACTGCACCGTGACGCGCCGGTGGCCGCGCTCGACGAAGACGATCGCGGCCACGACGAGCGCCATCAGGACGATCAGGAACAGGATGCGGATCAGGCCGATCTGGCCGGTCCGCATCTGATCGAACGTCTGCAGGACGGCGCGCGGGAAGCCGACGACGATGCCCGCGTAGATGATGAGCGACATGCCGTTGCCGATGCCGCGCTCGGTGATCTGCTCGCCGAGCCACATGATGAAGCAGGTGCCGGTCGTCAGCGTCAGCACCGTCATCAGCCGGAACGCCCAGCCGGGATTCAGCACGAGATGGAAGCCGCCCGGCGACGGTGTTGCGCTCGAGGAAGATCGCGATGCCGAGCGACTGCACGACGCTCAGGACGATCGTGCCGTAGCGCGTGTACTGCGTGATCTTGCGGCGCCCGAGCTCGCCTTCCTTCGACAGCTTCTCGAGGTACGGCCAGACCACCGTCAGCAGCTGCAGGATGATCGACGCGCTGATGTACGGCATGATGCCGAGCGCGAAGATCGTCACCTGCGACAGGTTCCCGCCCGAGAACATGTCGTACAGGCCGAACATGCTGTTCTTGCCGAGCTGATCGGCGAACGCCGCGAGCGCGTGGAAGTCGACGCCCGGCGTCGGGATGTGGTGGCCGATGCGGTAGACGCCGAGCAGCCCGAGCGTGAACAGCACGCGGTTGCGCAGGTCCGAGACGGTGAAGATGTTCTTCAGGCTGTCCATACCGATCAGTCTGATGCCTACGCGATCGCTTCCGCCGTCCCACCGGCGGCCGCAATCTTCTCCGCCGCCTTGCCGCTGAACTTGTGCGCGTGCACGGTCAGCGCCTTGCCGATCTCGCCGCGGCCGAGCACCTTCAGCGGCTTGCCGCCGCGACAGCAGGCCGCGCTCGCGCAGCAGCTCCGGCGTCACGACCGTGCCGGCGTCGAACGTCGTCCCGAGCGTGTCGAGGTTGACGACGTCGTACTCGACGCGGAACGGGTTGTGGAACCCGCGCTTCGGCACGCGGCGGTGCAGCGGCATCTGGCCGCCTTCGAACCCGCGCTTGAACTGGAAGCCCGACCGCGACTTCGCGCCCTTGTGGCCGCGGCCGGCCGTCTTGCCGTTGCCGGATCCCTGGCCGCGGCCGATGCGCTTCTTCGCGTGCTTCGCGCCCTTCGGCGGACGCAGATTGTTGAGCGCCATGCGTCTACTTCGACCTCGACGAGGTGCCGCACCTTGTGAATCATCCCGCGCGCCGCGGGCGTGTCCTTCAGCTCCACCGTGTGGCGGATGCGCCGCAGCCCCAGGCTGCGGACGACGTCGCCTGCGTTCTGTTGAACCCGATCGGGCTCTTCACGAGCGTCACCTTCACGGTGCCGCCCTTCGTGTCGGTTCGCTGATTCGCCATATCGTTACTTACGCGTTCGCGCGCGTCATCTCCGCCAGCTCCTTGCCGCGCAGCCGCGCGATCGCCGCCGGATCCTTGAGCGAGTCGAGGCCGGCGACCGTCGCGCGCACGACGTTGTGCGGGTTCGCCGATCCGAGCGACTTCGTCAGGATGTTCGCGATGCCGGCCGCCTCGACGACCGCGCGCACCGCGCCGCCCGCGATGATGCCGGTGCCGTCCGGCGCCGGCTTCAGCAGCACGCTGCCCGCGCCGAAGTTGCCGACGATCGCGGTGCGGAATCGTCGTGCCCTGCAGCGGCACGCGAATCAGGTTCTTCTTCGCCGCCTCGATGCCCTTCTTGATCGCCGACGGCACTTCCTTCGCCTTGCCGATGCCGAAGCCGACGACGCCGTGGCCGTCGCCGACGACGACGAGCGCGCTGAAGCTCAGGTTCTTGCCGCCCTTGACGACCTTCGTGACGCGGTTGATCGAGACGACGGTGTCCTTGATGTCGAGCTGGCGCGCATCGATCCGTTCACGTGTTCTCATTTAGAACTCCAGACCGGCTTTGCGGGCCGCGTCGGCCACGGCGCGAATGCGCCCGTGATACAGAAAGCCGCTGCGGTCGAACACGACGCGCTTGATGCCCTTTTCGATCGACCGCTCGGCGATGGCCTTGCCGATCGCCTCGGCGCCCTTCAGGTTGCCGCCGGCGATGCCCTTGCGCGAACGCGCCCTTGAGCGTCGGCTCGACGCTCGACGCCGACGACCAGCGTCTGGCCGCTCATGTCGTCGATCGACCTGCGCGTAGATGTGCGACACGCTGCGGAACACGCGTCAGGCGCGGCCGCTCGGTCGTGCCCGTGATCCGCTTGCGCTGCCGCAGCTGAATGCGCCCGCGGCGATCGTCTTTCGTCTTGATCTTCATCACTTGCGGCCCCACCCGCGCTGCCTCGCTCCAGGCCGCTGGCATCCTAGCCGCTTTACTTCGCCCCCGTCTTTCCGGCCTTCTTCTTCAGCACTTCGCCGGTGTAGCGGACGCCCTTCTGCTTGTACGGGATCCGGCTTGCGCAGCGCGGCGGATGTTCGCCGCCACCTGGCCGACGAGCTGCCGATCGACGCCCGTCACGGTGATGTGCGTCTGCTTGTCGATCGCGACGTCGATGCCCGTGCGGGATGTCGAACACGACCGGCGTGCGAGTAGCCGAGCGCGAAGATGACCTGCTTGCCCTTCACCTCGGCGCGGTAGCCGACGCCGACGATGTCGAGCTCCCGCTTGAAGCCGTCGGTGACGCCGGCGACGGCGTTGGCGACGAGGCTGCGCGCCAGGCCGTGAAACTTGCCGAGCTCCGGATCGTCGGTCGCGCGCTTCGCGACGCAGCTGGCCGTCGGCGAGCTCGAAGTTGATGCCCGGCGGGAGCGCCTGCCGCAGCTTGCCCTTCGGGCCCTGCACTTCGACCGCGCCGTCGACGACCTTGACGGTGACGCCCTTTCGGGATCGCGATCGGTTTCTTTCCAATTCGAGACATATCGGTTATCGCTGCGTCACCTACCAGATGTTGCAGAGCACTTCGCCGCCGACGCCGGCCTTGACCGCCGCGCGGCCCGGTCATGACGCCGCGCGACGTCGTCAGGATGCTGGTGCCGAGGCCCGCGAGCACCTCCGGCACATCGTCGCGGCCGAAGTAGACGCGGCGGCCCGGACGGCTGATGCGCTCGACGCCGGTGATGAGCCGCTCGCCGTGCGGCCCGTACTTCAGGAACAGCCGCAGCGTCTTGGTCAGCGCCGTCGCCGTGCCGTTCGCCGCCGCGGCGTCGTCGAGCAGCTTGAAGCCCTGGATGTAGCCCTCGTCCTGGAGGATGCGCGCGATCTCGACCTTGAGCCGCGACGCCGGCATGTCGACGCGCGTGTGCTTGGCGCTCACCGCGTTGCGAATCCGCGTGAGCATGTCTGCGATCGGATCTGTCATATCTCTCTCCTGAATCTGACGCTTGCCATCGTGCGACGTGCGACGTCAACTGTGCGACGGAGTCGCTCCGCGACTCGGCACCTGGCACTCCCACCGTATGTCATTACCAGCTGCTCTTCGTCACGCCCGTGACGTCGCCTTCGAGCGCCAGCTTGCGGAAGCAGAGGCGGCACAGCGCGAACTTCCGCATGTAGGCGCGCGGCCGGCCGCACAGCTGGCAGCGGTTGCGCAGCCGGACCTTGAACTTCGGCGTCTTCTGTTCTTTGGCGATCTTTGCGGTCGTGGCCATATTCGTCCTCTCGTAGCCTTCGACCTGCTTGCCTTCGTCAGCTCTGCCTGAACGGCATGCCGATGAACTGCAGCAGCTTCCGCGCTTCTTCGTCGGTCTTCGCCGTCGTGACGACCGAGACGTTCATGCCGCGCGCCTTGTCGACCTTCATGTAGTCGATTTCCGGGAACAGCAGCTGGTCGCGCAGGCCGAGCGTGTAGTTGCCGCGGCCGTCGAAGCCCTTCGGCGACACGCCCTTGAAGTCGCGGACGCGCGGCAGCGCGATCGCTCATCAGGCGATCGAGGAACTCCCACATCCGCTCGCCGCGCAGCGTCACCATCGTGCCGATCGGCATGCCCTTGCGGACCTTGAACTGCGCGATCGACTTCTTCGCGCGGCGCGTCACCGGCTTCTGGCCGGTGATGCGCGCGAGCTCGTCGGCGCCGATGTCGACGATCTTGGCGTTCGACGTCGCCTCGCCGAGGCCCATGTTGACGACGACCTTCTCGATCTTCGGGACGGCCATCACGTTCTTGTAGCCGAACTCCTTCTGGAGCGCCGGCACGACGTCCTTCTGGTACTTGTCCTTCAGCCGGCTCATTTGTCGACCACTCCCTCGCACTTGCGGCAGATGCGGACCTTGCGGCCGTCGCCGAGAATCTTGCGGCCGACGCGCGTCTGCGCGCCGCACTCGGGGCAGACCAGCTGCACGTTCGACGCGTGCAGCGACGCCTCGCGCTCGACGATGCCGCCCTTGATGTTCTTGCCGCGGGTTCGGCTTCGTGTGGCGCTTGATCATGTTCACGCCTTCGACGATCGAGCGCGGTTCTTGCCTCGGCCGGCAGCACCTTCAGCACGCGGCCGCGCTTGCCGCGGTCCTTGCCCGCGATGACGAGCACGTTGTCGTTCTTCCGAATCGGCGTCGCTAGTCGCGACATGACTTACAGAACCTCTGGCGCGAGCGAGATGATCTTCATGAACCGGCGCTCGCGCAGCTCGCGCGCCACCGGCCCGAACACGCGCGTGCCGATCGGCTCGTTCTGATCGTTGATCAGCACGGCCGCGTTGCGGTCGAAGCGGATGTAGCTGCCGTCGCGGCGGCGCTGCTCCTTGACGCGTCCGCACGATGACGGCCTTGACGACCTGGCCCTTCTTCACGTTGCCCTCGGGCGTCGCTTCCTTCACCGACGCGGTGACGATGTCGCCGAGCCGCGCGTAGCGGCCGGTCGACCCGCCGATCGGGTTGATGACCGCGATCTTGCGCGCGCCGGAGTTGTCGGCGACGTCGAGGATCGATCGCATCTGAATCATGGCTGCTCTCCGTCAGCTATCGGCGCAGCTTCGCCGTCGCCTCGACCGCTGCCGCCTGCCGCACGACGCGCTTCAGCGCCCAGCGCTTGCGCCGGCTCAGCGGCCGCGTCTCGACGATCGCGACCGTGTCGCCGATCTTCGCCTCGTTGTTCTCGTCGTGCGCCATGAACTTCGACGTCCGCCGCTCGGTCTTGCCGTAGAGCCCATGCCGCACCTGCCACTCGACGGCGACGACGATGCTCTTCTGCATCTTGTTGCTGACGACGACGCCGGACTTTTTCAGCCTTCGCGGCCATGGCTCTAGCCCTTCGCCCTTCTCGCCGCAGCACGGTCTTCACGCGCGCCAGATCGCGGCGCACCGTGCGCATCTTGTCCGGCGCCTCGAGCTGGCCCATCGACTTCTGGATGCGCAGCCGGAACAGCTGATCGGTCGAGCTCGCGCTCGCGCGCGCCGAGCTCGTCGGCGCCGAGGTCGCGCAGTTCCGCGGCCTTCATAGCATCTTCTCCTGCGCGAAGCGGGTCGCGAACTTGGTCAGGATCGGCAGCTTCGCCGCCGCCAGCTTCATCGCCTCGCGCGCTTCCGTCTCGCGTCACGCCTTCCATCTCGAACAGCACGCGGCCCGGGCTGGACGACGCACACCCACTGCTCGGGCGCGCCCTTGCCCTTGCCCATGCGGGTTTCCTGCGGCTTCTTCGTGATCGGCTTGTCCGGGAACACGCGCACCCAGATCTTGCCGCCGCGCTTGATGAAGCGCGTCATCGCGACGCGCGCCGCCTCGATCTGCCGGTCGGTCAGCCAGCACGGCTCGAGCGCCTTCAGCCCGTAGTCGCCGAACGACACGTCGGACCCGCGCCACGCCTTGCCCGCGCATGCGCCCGCGCTGCTGCTTGCGGTACTTGACTTTCTTCGGCATCAACATGACGATAATCCTCTGCATCTGCTGATCGCGGATCGGCTGATCCGGCGTTCAGATCGACTGCGATCCCGCGATCAGCCGATCCGCGACTCTATCGCCGGTCGCGCCCTGCGGCCGCCGCGGCGCGCGCTCCCGGTACTCCTCTTCGCGGCCGCGCTGCGGCACCAGGCGCTCGCCCTTGTAGAGCCACACCTTGACGCCGATCTGGCCGTAGGTCGTGTTCGCTTCCGCGAAGCCGTAGTCGATGTCGGCGCGCAGCGTCTGCAGCGGCAGCTGGCCGTGCAGGTACCACTCGGACCGCGCGATTTCGGCGCCGTTCAGCCGGCCCGACACGCGCACCTTGATGCCGCGCGCGCCGAAGCGCAGCGCCGACTCGACCGCCTTGCGCATCGCGCGGCGGAACGCGACGCGCTTCTCGAGCTGCATCGCCACCGACTCGGCGATCAGCTGCGCGTCGAGCTCCGGCTTCTGGATCTCCTGGATGTTGATGAAGACCTCGCGGTTCGTCCGCTTCTGGATCTCCTGCTTCAGCTTGTCGACTTCCGTGCCCTTGCGGCCGATGATGATGCCCGGGCCGCGAGGTGTAGATGTCGATCTTCAGCTTGTTGGCGGCGCGCTCGGTCTCGATCTTCGAGACGCCGGCGTGCGCGAAGCGCTTCTTCAGCGTCTGCGCGCAGCGTCGAGGTCCTCGTGCAGCAGCTTCGCGTAGTCGCGGTCGCGAGTACCAGCGCGACCGCCACGTCTTGTTGAACCCGAGCCGGAATCCGAACGGGTGAACTTTCTGACCCACGGTTACTCCTTCGCCTTCTTGCGGCGGCGCGCTTCGTCGCCGCCGGCTTTGCTTCGCGTCGCCGGCCCGCGGCGCGCCTTCGGCGCGCCGGCGCCGTCGGCGCCGACCGGCGACGACCTTCTCCGGCCGCTCCGCCACCTGCACCGTGAGGTGCGCCGTGCGCTTCAGCGACGCGGAACGCGCGGCCCATCGGCGCCGGACGCACGCGCTTCTGCGACGGCCCCTGGTTGGCGTAGCACGCCGACACGAACAGCCGGTCGACGTCGCCGCCGAAGCCGTCCTTCTGCTGCGCGTTGGCGATCGCCGACCGCAGCACCTTCGCGATGTCGTCGCGCCACCGCCTTGCGCGCGAACTGCAGCGTCGCCAGCGCGCGGTTGACGTCCTTGCCGCGAATCAGGTCGAGCACCAGCCCGGCCTTCTGGGCCGACGTGCGGACGTAGCGCGCCGTCGCCTGCGCCTCGAATCATGACGCGCCTCCTCCGCCGCCGGCCGCCGGCGCCGCCGCGCCGGCGCCGGCGCCGCCGCCGCGGCCTTCTCGGCGACCTTCGTCGTGTGGCCCTTGAACAGCGCGCGTCGGCGCGAACTCGCCGAGCTTGTGGCCGACCATGTTCTCGGTGACGTACACCGGGATGAACTTCTTCCCGTTGTGCACGGCGAGCGTGTGCCCGACCATCTCGGGAATCACCGTCGAGCGGCGCGACCAGGTCTTGATGACCTTCTTCTCGCGCGCCGCGGTTCATCACCTCGATCTTCTCGAGGAGGGCGTGTCGACGAACGGCCCCTTCTTCAGTGATCGGCTCATAGTTACTTCTGCTCTCCGCGTTGCACGATGAACTCGTCGCGTCGACTTGCGGTTGCGCGTCTTGTAGCCCTTGGTCGGCAGGCCCCACGGCGACACCGGATGACGGCCGCCCGAGGTCTTGCCTTCACCGCCGCCGAGCGGGTGGTCGACCGGGTTCATCGCGACGCCGCGCACGTGCGGCCGCTTGCCCAGCCAGCGGCTGCGGCCGGCCTTGCCGATCGACACGTTCTCGTGATCGAGGTTGCCGACCTGGCCGATCGTCGCGAAGCACTCGATGTTGATCTTGCGAATCTCGCCCGACGGCATCTTCACCGAGGCGTAGTCGCCTTCCTTGGCCACGAGCTGCACGCGACGACCCGGCGCTGCGCGCAATCTGGCCGCCCTTGCCCGGCTTCAGCTCGACGTTGTGGACCAGCGTGCCGAGCGGAATGTTCTTCAGCGGCAGCGCAGTTGCCCGGCAGGATGTCGACGTTCGTCGCCCGGCGACGATCGTGTCGCCGACCTTCAGCCCGACCGGCTGCAGGATGTAGCGCTTCTCGCCGTCGGCGTACGTCAGCAGCGCGATGCGCGCCGAGCGGTTCGGGTCGTACTCGATCGTCGAGACCTTCGCCGGGATGTCGCGCTTGTCGCGCTTGAAGTCGATGATGCGGTAGATCCGCTTGTGGCCGCCGCCGCGCCACCACGACGTCAGCTCGCCCTGGTTGTTGCGGCCGCCGGAGCTGTGCAGCGGCTCGACCAGCGGCTTGTGCGGCTCGCTGCGTCGTGATCTCGTCGAACGTCTGCGACGGTCTGGAACCGCGTGCCCGGCGACGTCGGATTGTATTTGCGAATCGGCATGATCTTACGCCCCTTCCAGGAATTCCGGCATCTTCTCGCCCTCGCGCAGCTTGACGTAGGCCTTCTTCCAGTCCGGACCGCCGGCCGACGAAGCGGCCCTGGCGCTTCACCTTGCCGTGCGCGATGCGCGGTGCGGACGCTCGCGACCTTCGCGCCGAGCAGCTTCTCGACCGCGCGCTTGATCTCGATCTTGTTCGCGTCCGCGCGCCACCTCGAACACGATCGTCCGGCCGTCCTCGCGCAGGATCGACGTCTTCTCGGTGATGAGCGGCCGGCGGATGACGTCTGTCAGTTTCATGACTCATCCTCAGCGTCTCGGCACTCGGCCTTACGCCGAGCGCCTCCTGCAGCTTCTCGAGCGCCGCCGCGCGTCGCGACGACGCGGGCGGCGTTGCATGACGTCGCGCGCGGTCACCCGGCGCGCTCGGCACGAGCGCCACGCCCGGCGATGTTGCGCACCGACGCGCGACAGCTTCTCGTCGAGCGCTCACGTCGACGAGCACCGCCTTGCCGGTCGACGCCGAGCCGCTTCAGCATCGCCGACCGCCGCCTTCGTCTTCATCTCGCCGCGCGTCAGCGCGTCGACGACGACCAGCGCGCCGTCGCTGCAGCTTCTGCGGCGAGCGCCGCGCGCAGCGCGCCGCGTCTCGCACCTTCTTCGGCAGCTCGTAGTCGTAGCTGCGCGGCTGCGGCCCGAACACCGTGCCGCCCTTGCGCCACAGCGGGTTGCGGATTTCGCCGACGCGCGCGCGGCCGGTGCCCTTCTGCCGCCACGGCTTCTTGCCGCTGCCGCTGACGATGCGCGCGGTTCTTGGTCGCGTGCGTGCCGCGGCGCTCCGCCGCGTTCTGCCTGCACGACCGACTCCCAGATCAGGTCGGTCTTGACGCGGCCGCCGAACACCTCGTCGTCGCAGGTCGACGCGCGCCGACCTTCTCGTTCTGCGCGTTGACGACATCAAGCTGCATGTCAGTTCCCGTCGCTACTTCTTGCGCCTTCTTGCGCCTTCTTCGGCTTCTCGACCTGCGGCTGCGGCTCGGGCTTCGCGCGCGACCGCCTTGCGCACGATCACGTAGCCGCCGGCGCGCCCGGGCACGCGCGCCCTCGACGACCAGCAGGTGGTTGTCGGCGTCGACCCGCAGCACCTTCAGGTTGCGCACCGTGACGCGGTCGCCGCCCATGCGGCCCGCGCGCGCGCATGCCCTTGACGACGCGCGACGGGAACGACGAGGCGCCAATCGAGCCGGGCGCGCGGTGGAACATCGAGCCGTGCGTCGCCGCGCCGCCGGCGAAGTGGTGGCGCTTGCACGACGCCCTGGAAGCCCTTGCCGCGGCTGGTGCCGATCGACGTCGACGCGCTCGCCGTCGGCGAAGATCGACGACGAGCACCTGGTCGCCGGCCTTCGGCGCTTCGCCGCCCGGCGCCACGCTTCACTTCGCGGCGCACGCGCGTCGGCGGCACGTCGGCCTTCTTGAAGTGGCCCGCGGTCGGCTTGTTCGCCTTGGCCGGCGTCTCCTCGACCAGCCCGAGCTGCACCGCCTCGTAGCCGTCGGTCTGCGCCGTCTTCGCCTGCACGACGACGCACGGACCGGCCTTGATGACCGTGGCCGGCTGCACCGTGCCGTCCGCGTCGAAGATCTGCGTCATGCCGACTTTTCTGCCGATGATTCCGGTGACCATATGATGCACCTCGGCTCGAGCTCGAGGCTCGGAGCTCGGAGCTGCCAGACTCTCGAGCCGCGAGTCTCGAGCTCGGCCTACTTGTGTTCCTTGCCGAACGCCTTGATCTCGACGTCGACGCCGGCCGGCAGATCGAGCTTCATCAGCGCGTCCACGGTCTGCGGCGTCGGCTCGAAGATGTCGATCAGCCGCTTGTGCGTCCGGATCTCGAACTGCTCGCGCGACTTCTTGTCGACGTGCGGCGACCGCAGCACCGTCCACTTGTTCTTCTCGGTCGGCAGCGGAATCGGCCCGCCAGCCGCGCGCCGGTGCGCTTCGCCGTGTCGACGATCTCGCTCGTCGACTGATCGAGCACGCGGTAGTCGTACGCCTTGAGGCGGATGCGAATCTTGTCGCTGAACGCTGTCAGCCATACTTTCAGTCTCGCTGTCACTACTTTCCCCTGCACCCGCGCGATCGACTTCCTCGCTGACGTTGCGGCGGCGCCTGCTCGTAGCGATCGAAGTGCATCGAGTAGGTCGCGCGCCCCTGCGTGCGCGACCGGAGGTCGGTCGCGTAGCCGAACATCTCCGACAGCGGCACGCGCGCCTTGATGATCTGCGTGCCGCCGCGATCTTCCTGCGACTGAATCTGGCCGCGCCGGCTCGACAGGTTGCCCATGACGTCGCCCATGTGTTCCTTCGGGCACGACGACTTCGACGCGCATCACCGGCTCGAGCAGCACCGGCTTGGCCTTCTTCGCCGCGTCCTGGAACGCCATCGATCCGGCGATCTTGAACGCCATTTCCGACGAGTCGACGTCGTGGTACGAGCCGTCGTACAGCTCGATCCGCACGTCGTCGATCGGGTAGCCGGCGAGGACGCCGCGCGTGAGCGCTTCCTTGATGCCCTTCGTCGATCGGCTTGATGAATTCCTTCGGAATCGAGCCGCCGATCGATCTCGTTCTCGAAGACGTAGCCGGTGCCCGGCTCGCCCGGGATAGAGATGAATCTTGCACGTGGCCGTACTGGCCGCGGCCGCCGGTCTGCTTGGCGTACTTCATCTCGCCGTCGGCCGGCCGCGTGAGCGTTTCCTTGTAGGCGACCTGCGGCTTGCCGACGCTCGCCTCGACGCTGAACTCGCGCTTCAGGCGGTCGACGATGATCTCGAGGTGCAGCTCGCCCATGCCGGCGATGATCGACCTGGCCGGTCTGCTCGTCGGTCTTGCACGCGGAAGGTCGGATCCTCGGCCATCAGCTTCTGCAGGCCCGACGCCGAGCTTTTCCTGGTCGGCCTTGGTCTTCGGCTCGATCGCGAGCGAGATGACCGGCTCCGGGAAGTCCATCGCCTCGAGCACGATCGGGTGCTTCTCGTCGCACAGCGTGTCGCCGGTCGTGACCGCTCTTCAGGCCGACCGCGGCGGCGATGTCGCCGGCGTAGACTTCCTTGATTTCCTCGCGCTTGTTGGCGTGCATCTTCAGCAGGCGGCCGATGCGCTCGGTGCGCTGCTTGGTCGCGTTGTAGACCGCCGAGCCCGGCGGTCAGCACGCCCGAGTAGACGCGGAAGAACGTCGAGCTGACCGACGAACGGGTCGGTCATGATCTTGAACGCCAGCGCCGAGAACGGCGCGTCGTCGGTCGCCGGACGCTCGATCATCGCGTCTCGGTCCCTTGGTCGGGATCGATGCCGGTGATCGCCGGCACGTCGAGCGGCGACGGCAGGTAGTCGACGACCGCGTCGAGCAGCGGCTGCACGCCCTTGTTCTTGAACGCCGAGCCGCAGATGACCGGCACGAACGCCGCTTCGCCCTTGCGTGCGCACCGAGCTGTTGCACGCGCTTGCGCAGCGCCGCCTTGATCTCGTCCTCGGTCGTCTCCTCGCCGTGCAGGTACTTCTCGAGCATCTTGTCGTCGGCTTCGCTGACCTTCTCGATCAGCTGCTCGCGGTAGTGCTTCGCCTCGTCCAGCATGTCGGCCGGAATCTCGCCGACGATGTAGTCGGCGCCCATCGTCTCGTCCTTGTAGGTGATCGCCTTCATCTGGATGAGGTCGACCACGCCGAGGAACTTGTCTTCGGCGCCGATCGGCAGCTGAATCGCGACCGGGTTGCCTTCGAGCTTGGTGATGATCTGCTCGAACGTGCGCTTGAAGTCCGCGCCGATGCGGTCCATCTTGTTGACGAAGCAGATGCGCGGCACGCGGTACTTGTCGGCCTGGCGCCACACGGTCTCCGACTGCGGCTCGACGCCGGCGACCGCGTCGAACACGGCGACGGCGCCGTCGAGGACGCGCAGCGAGCGCTCGACTTCGGCGGTGAAGTCGACGTGGCCGGGCGTGTCGATGATGTTGATGCGGTGATCGCGCCAGAAACAGGTCGTCGCGGCGGACGTGATCGTGATGCCGCGCTCCTGCTCCTGCTCCATCCAGTCCATGACGGCGGTGCCTTCGTGCACTTCGCCGATCTTGTACGTGATGCCGGTGTAGAACAGGATCCGTTCCGTCGTCGTGGTCTTGCCGGCATCGATGTGGGCCATGATGCCGATGTTCCGCGTCTTTGCTGAGTGGTGTCTGCCTCGCCATTGCTAATTACTCTGACTCGGATCTAGGCTCGGACTGCGCTACCAGCGGTAGTGGGCGAACGCCTTGTTGGCTTCGGCCATGCGGTGCGTGTCTTCGCGCTTCTTCACCGCGCCGCCGCGCAGGTTCGCCGCGTCCAGCAGCTCGTTCGCGAGCTTCTCCTGCATCGTCTTGCCGTCGCCGCGCGACGCGCGCGTAGCCGACGAGCCAGCGGATGCTGAGCGACAGGCGGCGATTCGGGTTCACTTCGACCGGCACCTGGTAGTTCGAGCCGCCGACGCGGCGCGACTTCACTTCGAGGCTCGGCTTGACGTTGTCGATCGCCTTCTTGAAGACCTTGAGCGGATCGTCGCCGGTCTTCTCCTTGATGATGTCGAAGCTCTTGTACAGGATGCGCTCGGCGGTGCTGCGCTTGCCGTCGCTCATCACGCAGTTGATGAACTTGGTGACGAGCGGGCTGCTGTAGATCGGGTCGCGCCGGAACGTTCGCGCTTCGGAATTTCTCTCGTCTACGTGGCATAGATCAGTTTCCTGATTCCTGCTGCCGGTTCCAGCTACGACTTCGGGCGCTTGGCGCCGTACTTCGAACGACCCTGCTTGCGGCCCTGCGACGCCGACCGCGTCGAGCGTGCCGCGCACGACGTGATAGCGCACGCCCGGCAGATCCTTGACGCGGCCGCCGCGAATGAGCACCAGCGAGTGCTCCTGCAGGTTGTGGCCGACGCCCGGAATGTAGGTCGTCACCTCGATGCCGTTGGTCAGGCGCACGCGCGCCACCTTGCGCAGCGCCGAGTTCGGCTTCTTCGGGCGTCTGCGTGAAGACGCGGACGCAGACGCCGCGCTTCTGCGGGCTGTTCTGCAGCGCCGGGCTCTTCGTCTTGCGTGACGATCTTCTTGCGGCCGTGCGCGGACGAGCTGACTGATCGTCGGCATCTCAAAACGTCTCAGTTGATGCGCAAGCCGAAGCCGGTCTCAGCCGTGGAGGAGCCACGTCTCAGACAGCGGCTTCAAACTTGAACCGCTCAAGTTTGTTTCAGGCCTAGAAGCCCTACGGCTTGGCGCCTGAAAACCGGTTACCCCTACTCGTTGATGATTCGCGCGACGGACGTCCCGAAGGCCGGGTGCGCTTTCGTTAAAGCGCGTCCTGCTGCGTGTTGCCCATGCCGCCGGCCACGTTTGCGGCCACTCAGCGACACCTTCCAGGGCAGTTCGAAGCTAGATAGGGTGTCCTAGCTTCAATAGAACCTGACGAATATAGCACGGGCTCCGGAGCTGTGCAACTCTCGAGCCCGCGAGGATGGAAGGCCTGGCTGAGGGAAGGAACGCTCGGCTAAAGCCTCGCGCTACACCGGTTCGCGCTCGCGCTACACGGCTCGCGCTACACGGAAGGATGGTTCCGAATTTCGCTAAGGTTTCGTCGTCAAGGCACGTGCCGGGGCCTGCGCGGCCGCGGCTGCCGGGGCGGGCCCTGGCGGCTGTGGTGTGAAACCGACGCGTTTCAGATGCGCCTCGAGTGCGGGCTTGTCGACCGCCTTTGCATAGGCCTCTTCGGGCGCGACGAGCTTCTTGTTGACCAGGTCCATCAGAGCGTCGTTCAGCGTCACCATGCCCGTGGCCTTGCCCACCTGCATCATGGACTGGATCTGGAACGTTTTCGCTTCGCGAATCAGGTTGCTGACGGCCGGCGTAACGATGAGCACTTCGAGGGCGGCAGCCCGGCCGCCGCCGATCTTGCGACAGAGCGTCTGAGAGATCACGCCGCGCAGCGATTCCGAGAGCATCACGCGAATCTGAGCCTGACGATCGGACGGAAACTGATCGATCACGCGATCGACGGTCGACGCGGCGGTCGTCGTGTGGAGCGTGCCGAACACCAGATGGCCCGTTTCCGCGGTTTCGATCGCAATCGCCACCGTTTCGAGGTCGCGCATTTCGCCGACGAGGACGATATCCGGATCCTCACGCAGCGCGGCGCGCAGCGCATTCTTGAACGAATCGGTATGCGTGTGAACCTCGCGCTGATTGATGGCGCACTGCTTGTTCTCGTGCACGAACTCGATCGGATCTTCGATGGTGATGATGTGATCCCGTCGGTTCCGATTGATGTAGTCGACCATCGCGCAAAGCGTCGTCGACTTGCCCGACCCGGTCGGGCCGGTGACGAGCACGAGCCCTTTGCTCAATCCGCACAACTGCAGAATCGCCGGGGAGAGCCCGAGCTGCTCCGCGGTGAGAATCTTGTTCGGGATGACGCGAAAGACGCCGCCGCGGCCTTTGCGATCCATGTACAGGTTCGCGCGAAAACGCGCCAGGCCGGGAATCTCGTACGCGAAATCGGTGTCGTGTCGTTCCGCAAACTCGTCGCGATTTTTTTCAGGAGTGATCGGATCGAGCAGCCGGACCACGCTATCGGCGTCGAGCGGCGGCGCCGCCTTGTCGAGCGGCTGCATGACGCCGTCCTTACGGACGAACGGCGGCATGCCGACCGACACATGGAGGTCCGAGGCGCCCGCCTCGCACATCAAGTGGAACAGGGCGTCAATCTCGCGCATCATGCTTCGTTCGTCTCCCGGAGCTCTACGATGTGGGCCGTGTTGACGATGAATGTGGCGACGGGCGTTTCGACGTAGTGAAACACCTGTGGCGCTCGCGCGTAGTCGCTGAGGCGGTCGCGCCCCGTTGGCTGATAAACACGGACGCACCCTTCGATGGCGCGGCCGTTGGACAAGAGCATCCGGACGGCGCGCTCCGTGGCGACGGCGTAGCCCGGTTCGAGCTGGGCCTCGGTGGCGTTCGCGGCAAGCAGCGTGACCAGAATGACGTGCGAGCGGTTGTACAACACCGTCTCGGCGGGCCGGCCGCCACTCAATTCGAATGGAAAGAAGCCGGCTTCCGCGTTCAGCAGGTCGCCGACGCGCTCGGGGGCGTGCGTCGCGCTCGACGCCGCGAGGAAAAAGCATCCACGGACGCTCGAACCGGTCGCCAGCGTCAACTCGGCTTCGGTGCGGCGCTTCTCAATACGCAGGTCTGACACGTCAGTCGAGATATCGGCGCGAATGGCCGAAACGTCCAGCCCGATATATATTCTGGTCGGGAGGCTCAATGGGTTTCACGCCTACGGAAACAATCTGGTTCAACGGCGCGCTCGTGCCATGGGCCGATGCAAAAGTGCACGTGCTGGCGCACGGGTTGCATTACGGGACCGGCGTCTTCGAAGGAATGCGCTGCTATCTCACATCGGAAGGGCCGGCGGTCTTCCGCCTCGACGCCCACCTCGAACGCTTCTATCAGTCAGCGGCGGTTTATGAGCTGCCGATCCCCTATTCGCTCGACCAGCTCACCGAGGCGACGCTGGAGCTGGTTCGCGCGAACAAGATGGAAAACGCGTACTTGCGTCCGATTGCATTCTTCGACGCAAGCACGCTGGCGGTGTGGACGAAAGAGTGCCCCGTCACGGTGGCGATCGCCGGATTTCCGACCAGCAAGTATCTGGCGAATGCCGATCAGGGCGTGCGCGTGACGATCTCGTCGATCCGCAAGTATCCATCCAACGCCATCCCGGCCACGGCCAAGGCGTGCGGTCAATACATCAACTCGGCGCGGGCGGTGCAGGAAGCGCAGCGCAAAGGCTTCGATGAAGCGATTCTGCTCAATCAGCGCGGCGAAGTCAGCGAAGGATCGGGCGAGAACATCTTCGTCGTGAAGAACGGCGCGATGATCACGAACGACTCCTCCGCCGACATCCTCATGGGCGTCACGCGCGACACGATGCTGCAGATCGCCAAAGATCTCGGCATCAGGACCGACGTGCGCGCCGTTACCGTCGATGACCTGATGACGGCCGACGAGCTCTTCTTCTCCGGCACCGCTGTCGAAGTGACCCCGATCCGCGAAATCGACGGGCATATCGTCAGCGGCGGCAAGCCTGGTGCGGTAACGCAGCGTATCCAGCAGACATTCGAAGCCGCAGTGCGCGGCCACCGGCCGGAATACCGGAAGTGGCTCGCGTTCGCGCGGCAGGCGGTCTCGCACGCATAGGGTCGCTCGCACTCGCGTCTCGTACACGCATCGTTCGACGTTCGTTCTCGTACATTTGTGGCGTCCGGCTTCAGCCGGACGTCTGTCGTGAGGCCCGCAGATGAACCGCGCTCTCGCACTCGTCGCATTCGGCTCGATTCTCGTCGCCGCCACCGCCGCAACCGCGCAGACGGCGGCCCAGACGCAGGGCGGCGGCCGCGGGGTGACCGGCACCGTGACCATCGCACCGCCGCCGCCGATGACCAACCTGCAGGTCTTTCCGAAGGACACGCCGCGTCCGCAGGTCGTCGCCGCAATGCAGCAGTTCACGCAGGCCCTCGGCGTGCGCTGCGAGTACTGCCACGTCGACGATCCCGCGACGAAGGTCGACATGGCGTCGGATGAAAAGCAGACCAAGAAGACCGCGCGCGCGATGATGCTGATGTCGCGCGACATCAACGCGAAGATTCCGGAAGCGACAGGCAAGCCGGCCGACGCGGCCACGCGCGTAGGCTGTGTGACGTGCCATCGCGGCGTCGCGATTCCGAAACAGCTTGCCGACATCCTCGCCGAAACGGCGTCCGCCAAAGGCACGCCGGCGGCGATTGCCGAGTACAAGGAATTGCGGGGACGTTATTACGGCGGGATGGCTTACGACTTCAGCGAAAACGGCCTGCTGAACCTGGTCCAGCGGCCGGGCGTTAAGACGGAAGACGCGATCGCCTGGCTGCAGCTGAACCTCGAGTACTACCCGAAGTCAGCGCGCACGTACCTGATCATGTCGCTCGTCCACCAGCGCGCGAACGATCATGACGCCGCGGTGAAGGACGTCGAGAAAGCGATCGAGCTCGATCCGGCCAATCCTCAGGCGAAGCAGGCGCTCCAGCGTCTCAAAGGAGCTCTGTAGCCGCTATTTGCGTGCGGCGAGAAAATTTGCAACGCCGTTCATCTCGGCGTCGCTCAGTTTGCCGCCGAACGCCGGCATATCCGAGTCCGGATTGATCGCGACGGGGTTGGTGATCCATTTCACCAGCCATGCCGCGTCGTGTTTTTTCCCTTCGTGCGTAAGGTCCGGGCCTTCTTTCCCGCCGTCCCCCTCGATCACGTGGCAGGTGATACACCGGGTCGCGAAGACGTCCATGCCGATGCGCTCGTCGCCGCGGGCTGAGGGCGCCGGCGCGCCTTCACGCACTTTCTGGACCCACGCGATCACCGCGCGCGTTTCCTGATTTTTCAGACCCTCGGCGGGCGGCGGCCTCAGACCGGGCGCGATCATGTCGGGATCGGCCACGTGCCCGCTGATCCATTGCACGTCGCGATTGATCCGGCCGCGCGTCAGATCGGGACCCGATCCGCCCGTCGAATGGCAGCGCGTGCACTTCTCGCTCGATGCGATGTCGAGGCCCGCGACCGCGCGCGGACTCCACATGGTCAGATCGCGTTCGACTGGCGTGTCGCGGAAGCCGAGCCATGTCAGCGTGCTGACGCCGACAACGATCAGCGTGACGATGGCCGACACACGCGGACGGGCGCGCGGATCGCGCTCGGGGCGGTTGTCGAGAAACGGCAGCAGGAACAGCAGCGCGATGACGATCGTGGGAATGCCGATCGCGCCGACCGGCTCGAGCTTCCCCGGAAAATATTTCAGCAGCTGAAACAGCCCGAGGAAGTACCACTCGGGCCGCGGCACGTACGACGCGTCGGAGGGGTCCGCCATCGCCATCAGCGGCGCCTTCTCGAACGCGGCGAGCGAGAACAGCAGCGCGAACACGCCGGCGATCACGATCGTGTCCTTCACCGCGTGAACCGGATAGAACGGGCTCGTCGGCATCGGCCGCGGGTTGAAGTGCCCGGCGATGCCGTGCCGCCGCATCAGATACAGGTGCACGACGACGAACAGCAGGACGCTCGACCGGCAGCAGGATGACGTGCGTGGCGTACCAGCGCGACAGGGTGAGCGCGCCGATATCGGGGCCGCCGCGCATGATGTTCGCGATGTACGGCCCGACGAGCGGTGTGCTCTTGGCGATGTTGATCGTGACGACGGTCGCCCAATACGCGCGCTGGTCCCACGGAAGCAGATATCCCGTCAGGCCGAACGCGAGCACGAGGAGCAGCAGCATGATGCCGGTCGCCCACGTAACTTCTCGCGGGCTCTTGTACGCGCCGAAAAACAGCACGCGCAGCAGATGCAGCACGGCGAAGATCACGATGAAGCTGGCGCCGAAGAAATGAAGCCCGCGCAGCATGCTGCCGAACTTCAGCTGCGTCATGATGAAACGCAGGCTCTCGTACGCGTATGCCGGCATCGGCACGTAGTACATCGTCAGCGTGACGCCGGTGATGAATTGCAGCGCCAGGAGGAACAGCAGCACGCTGCCGAGCGTGAAAAACCAGTTCACGTCGCCCGGCACCGGCTCGTCGAGAACGCGCCGCAGGCCGGCTCGATATCCAGTGCGATCGTTGAGCCAGTCGCCGAACGACATCAGAGTTGGACGAAGACCTTCGAGTCGTCCACGCGAGCGGCGATTTCGCTGAGCGGACGCGGCGGCGGCCCGGAGACGTTGCGGCCGTCAGGCGTGAATACACCGCCGTGGCAGGGGCACTTGATCAACTTGCTTTGGGCATCGTAGCTGACGCGGCAGCCGAGATGCGTGCAGGTGGACGACAACGCGCGCAGGCCGCCCGATTCGGACTTGATGAGAAAGACAACCTGCTGATCGACGGCTTCGTAGTAGCCGTCCTGTCGCGTGACGCGCACGGTGACCGGAGTGGGCACGCCGGGTTCCAGGTCTCGCAGGCGTCCGGCAGGAACCCAGGTGTCTTTCCGAATGGCGAAGGCCGGCGACAGCGCCGCGCCGCCGACGATGACCGCGACGACGGATGAAATCACCGTCGCGATGACGCCGATGATCCCGTGCAGCCAGGCACGGCGGGTCACTTCCGCAGCAGTGAGCGGTGCTTCAGGACTCGAAGAGCTCATGAATGTGGGAGCCTGTTGCGTGATTTGAAACTTGATTGCATTATAGCGACCGGTTCACGCCCAAATTGTGTCCGAATGTAACCGGACAAGGAGTCTTCCCATGCACCGCCTGCTGACCACGCTCCCGGTGATTGCGCTCTCGGCGGCGACCGCCTTCGCACAGACGCCTGCCGCCAAGCCAGCCGCCGCGGCGGCGAAGAAGATGACGGCGCCGACGAAGAAAGAGCCGCTCGTCGAATTCGAAATGATGACGTGGCCCGAAGTGAGGGACGCGCTCGCCGCCGGCAAGACGACGGCGCTCGTGTACACGGGCGGCACCGAGCAGCGCGGTCCGCAGAACGTCAACGGCGGACACACGCTGATGGGCCGCGCGATCGTGAAAACGATTGCGCTCAGACTCGGCAACGCGATCGCGATGCCTGTGCTGCCGTACACGCCGAACAACGCGAGCGCACAGCTGCCTGGTACGATCGGCCTCACCCCCGAGCTCCTCGGCGCCGTCCTCGAGCGCGTCGTCGAACAATCGATGACGACCGGCTTCAAGAACGTCGTCATCATGGGCGACCACGGCGGCGGTCAGCCGGCGACGTACCAGGAAGTCGCGAAGAAGATGGACGAGAAATACGCGCCGGAAGGCAAGCACGTGTTCTTCTGCGATCGGGTCTACGCCGCGGCGCAAGGCGACTTCGACGACTGGCTCGTCGCACACGGCTACCCGCGCAGCTCGCACGCCGGCATTCCCGACACGTCGACGATGTTGTACCTCGGCGGCGACAAGGGATGGGTGCGCAAGGAACTGATTCCTACCGCCGAAGGCGACCCTGTTCCGCCGCCGGGCGAGCGCGGTCGCGGACGCGGACAGGCGGCCGATCCGAATGCGCCGCCGCGGAAGAACAACGGCATCAGCGGCGATGCGCGCCGTTCGACCGTCGCGCTCGGCAAGCAGGCGTTCGACATCAAGATCGATTACGCGGTGAAGCAGATTCAAGGATTTATTCCTCCGACGCCGAAATCCACACAGCAATAGCTGGTCCAGCCGCTGCGTATTCGCATGCAGGCGTAAGGCGTTCGTCGCCTTACGCTTTGCGTGCGGTTTTTCGATTTTCAGTCCCGTGCACATCTTGATCGTCGGCGGCACACGCGACGAGCGCATGCGCCATGCGCGCGCGGTCGCGGCGCGCGAATCCTCCAGCGTCCGACTGGACGATCTCGAACGCGCCTTTCCGAACAACCAGACTGGCGGTACGAGGTTCGTCCTGACGCAATCGACGTACGTGATGCAAGCGTTCGTCGATGCTCTGACGCCGGGCGATCGCGTAATCGCGACGGCCGATCGCGCCGCGCTCGAACGGAATGCGCCCGAGGTGTTCGAACGGCGCGGTCCGTGGCATCAATTTCGACCTCGAGGAAATTCCAACGCCCGCCAAAAACACCACCACTGAGGTCACGGAGGACATCACGGAGGACACGGACAAGAGAAGCCACTCTTGTACTGCGTTTGCCTTTGCCGTGCCCTCTGTCGTCGCCACCGTGTCCTCCGTGGTTGTGCTTTTAGGTCGCGCGTTCGAAAGCGTGGACGCCGCAGAACGGCTCGCGCTCTGTCGCGATGCGGTTTCGCGCGACCCGGAGTCGGCGCTTGCATGGCTCGCGCTCGCGTCGGCCGCGCGTGAGTCGAACGACATGTCTTCGGCACGTGCAGCACTTGATCGCGCTGCGGCGCTGGCGCCGGCGTGGGCGGCGGTCCACTACGAGGACGGCAAGTTCTGGCTTGGATACGACGACATGGCTCGCGCGCGCGACGGCTTCCAGCGCGCCGCCGATTTGATGCCGGGCTTTGCCGCCGCGTGGAGCAACCTCGGCGCGACGCTCGGCGAGCTCGACGAACCGGAGGCGGCGCTTGCGGCGTTCGCGCAGGCGTTGATGCACGACCCGCACGGGTTTCAGATCGTGAACAACATCGGCGTCACGACACGTGAGCTCGGGCGGCTGGACGAATCGGAAGCCGCCTTCAGGCGCGTCATCGAGCTCGCACCCACGTTCGTCTTCGGTTACTACAACCTCGGGCACACACTCTTTCTCGCCGGCAAGTACGCCGACGCGCTCACGGCGTACGAGGCGGGCCAGCGGCGTGATCCCGACAAGAATGTGCGGCAAGGCTGTCGCCTCGCCATGATGCGCCTGGCCGTCGGCGATGTGGCCGGCGCCGAGCGCGACCTCTGGCTTGTCGCGAATCGCGCACCCGCGGTTGAGCGCGAGGACCTGCTGCTCGAAGCATACGAAATCGGCGGGGCGCTATTGACGGCGCACCCGAACCCGGAAGCCGGGCGTCTGATGGACCAGATAGCGGCTTCGATCGTGAAAATCTCCACCACGGAGGACACGGAGGACGGGAGGATGTAGACTTTTCAAACATGAGCAGTCCCGATCCCCGCGCTGCCTTGGGGAGAGGCGTCGGACCGTCCGCGCTGGGGCCAATCCTGCGCGACCGCAGCATTCGACTCGCCGTCGGCCTCGCCGTCGCCGTCGCCATTCCTGTCGCGGTCCTGTTTTACTTTCAATTCCGCTCTCTCTCCGATCTCGACCGGTCATCCGCGGTCGTTCTGAAACAGCTGAGTAAGGAAACGGCCGACGGCGTCACCAAGTCGGTTTCCGACACGCTCAAGCAGCCGTTCATCAATGCCCTGCTCCGCGTCACGCAGGCGCACGCGGAACCGCTGAATCTGCCGTTCATCCAGAACGCGTTCGAACGCTCGCTCGGCACTGAGACGTTTGTGAAGCGGTACTACGTCTGGTCGGATGTAACCGACCAGCATCGCGACGAAGTGCTCGCCATCGATCGGAGCAGCCCGGACTTCATCATCAACCCGCCCGAAAGCGCGCTGGTGGTGAAGCGCTTCCGCGAGCTCTCACGCGAGAAGCGCGCGATCAGTGTCTTCGAAGCGACGCTCGACGGTCGCCGCACATACTTCGAAGCGCAGCTCCGCTTCACATTCCCATCGCGCGACCGCTTGACCAGCTTCGTCGCCCTCGCCGTGGACGCGGAGGATCTGCGCGTCTCGGCGGTTCCGGCGCTCGTCGCGCACAAGCTGCAAAACGTGGAAGGGCCGATCGGGTTTCCACCGCTGCAGGTCACGGTGCTCGACGCCGATCATCGCGTGATCTACCCGGCCGGCGGCTCCGCGCCCACGCGCTGGGTGGATCGAGCGCTCGTTCCCGCTCGTGTTCTTCGAGCCCGAGCTCATGGGATACGCCGCACCACAAAGCCGTAAGCCCGAACAGTGGCGGCTGCTCACGGGCTACGGCAATCAGACGATTCCGGACATCATCGCCGCGCGCGATCGACCGCAGCGCGCGCTCATGGCGATGTTCGCGGCCGTGATGGCGCTCGGCGTCTTCTTCGTCGCGCGCGTCGCCGCGCGCGAAGTGCGGCTCGCGGAGCTCAAGTCGAATTTCGTCTCGAGCGTGTCGCACGACCTGAAGACGCCGCTCGCGCTGATTCAGCTCTTCGCCGAAACGCTCGAGCTCGGGCGGCTGAAAAACACCGACCGCGCGCAGGAGTACTACCGCATCATCAACAGCGAAGCGCGCAAGCTGACACGCTTAATCAACAACCTGCTCGATTTCTCAAAGATCGAGGCGGGGCTGCGCCGCTACAAGCTCGAGCCCGTTGACCTCGGCGATCTCACGAAGCGGCTCGTCGAATCGCTCGACAGCCAGTTCCGCCACAACCAGTTCTCCGTGTCGGTGCGCATCGCCGACGGGCTGCCGCCCGTGCTGCTCGACCCGGAAGCCGCCGAGCAGGCACTCGAGAACCTGCTGTCTAACGCGATGAAGTACTCGCCCGAACATCGCGAGATCGTCGTCGAGGTCGATGCGGTGGATGGGTACGGGCGCGTGCGCGTCACCGATCAGGGCGTCGGCATCGCGCCACGGCTGCAGCGGAAGATCTTCCGCAAGTTCTACAGGATTCAGCACGACGCGGGTACGGGTCCGCAAGGTACCGGGCTCGGCCTGGCGATCGTGGATCACATCATGCGCGGCCACGGCGGGTTCGTTCGCGTCGACAGCGAGCCTGGCCGCGGCAGCACGTTCACGCTCCACTTCCCAGTGTACGCAGGAGAGGTTCCGAGTGACGAAACGGATTCTGGTGATCGAGGACGAGCCGCAGATGTTGCTCGGTCTGCGTGACAATCTCGAGCTCGAAGGCTACGAGGTCATCACGGCGGCTGACGGCGAAGACGGTCTGGCGAAGGCCATTTCGACGGTGCCCGATCTTGTCATCCTCGACGTCACGCTGCCGCGCAAGAACGGTTTCGAGGTCTGCCGCGAGCTGCGCGCTCGCGCCAACCCGACCGCCGTCGTGATGCTCACGGCGCGCTCGCAGGAAACCGAAAAAGTGCTCGGCCTCGAGCTCGGCGCCGACGATTACGTCACCAAGCCGTTCAGCATCACCGAGCTGCTTGCGCGCGTGCGCGCCGTGCTGCGGCGCGCCGGCGGACGGCCGACCGGCCTCGAGTCGTGCCGGATCGGCGACATCGACATCGACTTCCGCACGCATCAGGCGCACCGCGCCGGACAGCGCATCGACTTCACCGCGCGCGAGTTCGACCTGCTGCGATATCTCGTCGCGCACACCGGCCAGGTCGTCACGCGCGAGCAGATCCTCAACCAGGTCTGGGGCTACGAGGAATCGCCGACCACCCGCACGATCGACAACTTCGTGGCGAAGTTACGGCAAAAGATCGAGCCATCACCGCACGAACCCGAGCACATCCTGACGGTGCACGGCGCCGGGTACAAGTTTGTCGGTTGACGCAGACAAAAAATTACGTCAATGACGACCGTAAATACCCGATAGTGTTAGGGATACTGAATTGAGGCGCGTGACCAGATGAACGAAGAGATCCTGAAGAAACTCGAGCAGAAAGTCGGCCGCCGAAGCTTCCTCAAAGGCTCCGGCCTTGCGGCCGCCGACGCTCGTCGGCGTCGTTCGCGGCGTCGCCGCTCGTCGGCCTGGCGCAGCAGCAGCAACAGCCGCCGCCGCCGCCGCCGGACGACAAGAAGAAGGACGATCCCAAGAAGGACGACCCGGCCGATCAGAAGAAGAACGACCAGAAGTCCGACGACGGCGGGCGACAAGGAAACGAAGATCGACGCCGAAGGCCACGAGTACCGCGTCTGCCCGCAGTGCGGCTCGAACATGTACCGTCAGGGTCGCACGTGGACGTGCGAAAACTGCGGCTACAGCTACATCGAGTAGGCGCGAGTCGATAGTCGCGAGTCGATAGTCGGAAGTCAGCAGTCGGTGGGCGGGCCTTCGGGTCCGCCCTTTTTATTTCCGGCGGCGTTCGCCTGGACAGCCGATCAGGACGGTAAGTAGCGGCCCACGACCGCCGTGCAGTTGTCGCGACTGCCGCAGGCGAGCGCGGCGCCGATGAGATTGGCCGCCGTTTCTTCCACGCTCCGTGATGCGGCGAGCATTTCTGCGATCCGCCGCTCCGCGAGCACGCCGTGAATGCCGTCGGTCGTCAGCAGCATCACGTCACCGGCTTCCAGCACTTCTTCGACGACGTGCACGCGTGTGCGCGGCTTGGTGCCGATCACGTTCGTGAGCGCGTTGCGCATCGGATGCCGCTGCAACGCGATCGGGTCGGCGTTCGGATCCTGCGCAAGCATCGTCGCCATCCACGAATCGTCCGTCGTCAATTGGCGGAGACCTCCGGCGCGCAGCAGATAAAGGCGGCTGTCGCCCACGTGCCCGACGATCAGACGATCGGTCGTGACGAGCGCCGCGACGATCGTCGTGCCCATCCCGGCGTACTGCGGCGATGTGCCGGCCGTCTCGAGCACCTGCAGGTTCGCGAGAAGGATCGCGGTCCGTACGAGATTGCCAGCTGCCGACAGCGACTCGTCGCAGCCGAACGGCCGCGCGCCGGCGGCTTCGGGCTCGCGGCCGATGAAGTCGACGACCGTCGTCGACGGCAATCCGCGACGCGACCTCGCCCGCATTGTGCCCGCCCATGCCGTCGGCCACCACCGACAGGTTCAGCCGCTCGTCGATCGCGAAGCAATCTTCATTCGTCGGCCGAACCCGGCCTTTGTCCGTGACTCCGTGCGCCCGCATCACTCGACACACCTCTGGATGCGATTGTATCGGCGGAATGGACGTTGGTCGTTAGTCGTGAGGCGTTGGTCTCAGCTGGTGGCTGGTGGCTGGTGGCTGCGTGGAATGGGTTAATCTTCGACAACCGACCATCGACTACCGACTACCGATTAACCTACGACCAGAGTCCATGCCCGCCACATTCCTAATCCTGGCCCTCTTGCAGACGGTCGCACCGCCGGTGGTCGACAACGGCTACGTCCGCGCGGTGCGGGACAGCGCGCCGTGCGCGGCCCGTCGGCAGGCTGCGGACGCCGCGATCATCGTCGCGCTCTCGCCGATCGAGATCACGATGGCGGACAAGACTGCGCGCTCGCTCGCGCGAGGTGACGTGGCGGTCTTCGCGCCGGCGGACAGTTACACGGTGGGCGGCGGTTCCTTCGTCGAGGTCGCCATCAAGGCGAACCATCCGAAGGCGACACGGCCGCAGTCGTACTTGCCTGCCGAGAAGAACAGACGCCTGTACGATTCCGACGATCTCTTCGTCTTCGAAGAGCAGCTCGCGCCCGGAGACACACGGGCGCGCCACGGCCACGCCGAGCGGCTCGTCATCGTCATCAACGAGACGCGCCTTCAGCAGTGGCAGGACGATGGGCAGGAAGTATTCAAGAATCAGGTGCCCGGACGACATTCACTTCAACCAGCCGGTGGCGCACAAAGTCGTCAATGTCGGCGCGCAGCCGCTGCGCAACATCGTCATCGAATTCAAACCATAGAAAATCAACCGCGGAGCGGTTGATCTGGTTTTCAGGCGATCGAGAGCGACAACAGCCGCGCGGCGTTGCCGCCCAGAATGCCGGCACGATCCGATTCCGTGACGGCAGTTTCCCAATCGCGTCGAGCATCGACGGAATGCTGCCGATCTGGTGCGGATAGTCGCTGCCGGCCAGGATGTGGTCGGCGCCGGCGAACGCAATCGCAAGGTTCAGCGCGTTGACGTCGAAGTTCACCGTGTCGTAGTAGAACTGCCGCAGGTACGTGCTCGGCGGCTGGTCGATGTTCGCGCGGCAATCCTTGAACGCGTCGAAGCCGCGATCGAGCCGCTCGGCGAGGTACGGAATCGCCCCACCGAGGTGGCAGAGCACCCACTTGATGTTCGGGAAACCGCTCGGGCACGCCGGCGAACACCAGCTTCGCCGCGGCGAGCGTCGTGTCGAGGAGGAAGCCGACGAGCGGCATCAGCCAGTACCGCTGCATCGCCTCGACGCCGACCGGATCGGTCGGATGAATGTAGAGGACGGCGCCGAGATCGTTCGCGAGCTCGTACAGCGGCTAGAAGCGCTCGTCGGCCAGCGCGACGCCGTTCACGTTGCTGAACAGCATCGCGCCGGGCATGCCGAGCTGCGGCACGGCGCGCTCGAGCTCTTCACCGACGCCGCCGGATCGTTGAGCGGCAGCGTCGCGAGCGCGGTGAAGTGGCGGCCGCGCGTCTCCATCGCCTCGCGAACTCGTCGTTGACGATGCGCGCGAGCCGAATCGCGCGTCTCGCGCGACTCGACGTGCGTGCCCGGCGTCGTGAGCGTGATGACCTGCGTGTCGACGCCGTGCTTGTCGAGCACCTCCTGCCGATACGCGATGTCGCGATGGCCGCGCACGGCGACGTTGTAGTCGCCCGGATAGTGCAGCACGGATTGCCGTCGGCGTCGATCGTGACCTTGACGCTGCTCTCGCCGGACTTGAGCGCGTCGATGTATCGCGGCGGATAGAAGTGATTGTGAAAATCAACGACTCGGCATGCAGTCGCTTCTCCACAAGAAAATAGACGGGCAACCCGGCGGCCACGATAGCGAGGCCGATCGCGCTCTCGCGCGGCTCGCCCACCACCTGGCCGATGACGACGGCCGCGCACGCTGCGGCGAACAGCACGGGCGTGCCCGGGAAATCCCCACGCGCGAAACGCCGGGCTGATACGCCGCCGTCGCCGCATTCGCATCGCGCCAAGCGCCAGCGCGCCGAAGAAGATCCACTCGGTGTAGACGACGCGCGTGAACAGCGCGCGATAGGTGCCGGTATACGCGAGGCCGGCCGACCAGATCGCCTGCGCGACGATCGCCGCCGAGCGGCGTCTGAAACCGCGGGTGCATGCGCGCCATCCACTTGAAGCAGCAGTCCGTCTTCGGCCATCGCGAGGTACACGCGCGGGCCGGCGAGGACGATGCCGTTCAGCGCGCCGAACGACGAGACGACGACGAGGACCGCGATCGCGCCGGCAGCGCGGCTGCCAGCCGCGGCCGCCGTCGCGTCGGCGGCGACGCGCGTCGACGCGAGCACGCGGTCGAGCGGCAGCACGAGCAGATACGCCGCGTTCAGCGCGAGGTAAATCGCGACGACGATCGCCGTGCCGATCATCAACGCGCGCGGAATCGTGCGCTCCGGATCGCGCGTCTCCTCGGCGGCATACGTCACCATGTGCCAGCCGCCGAAGGCGAACAGGCCGGCGCCGATCGCGCGAACGAAGCCGCCGATCTCGATCGCGGCCGCCGCCGTGTCGACGCGGCGCGTGCGCGGCGCCGAACAGCACCACGAGCAGGACGCCGATCGCGGCGAGCTTGATGACCGTCAGCGCCGTCTGCACGAGCGTGCCGCTTCGGACGCCGACGTAGTTGATCGCCGACAGCAGCAGAATGCCGGCGGCCGCCGCCGTCCGCACGCCGCGATCGTCGAGCGGAACGAGGACCGCCACGTAGCGCGCGAACACCATCGCGATCGCCGCGATGATGCCGGTGTGCATGGTCCAGAACATCGCCCAGCCCCAGAGAAAACCAACCGCCGGCGAGAACATCTCGCGGAGAAACACGTACACGCCGCCCGTCCGCGGATACGCCGACGAGAGCTCCGCGCAGATGCTGGCGCCGAACCACGTCAGCGCTCCGGCGACAACCCAGACGAGCAGCATGCCGCCCAATGACGGCACCGAGCGGCTGACCTCCGACGGCTGCACGAAGATCGACGCGCCGACAATCGTTCCAACCACCATGGCGATCGCGTGCGGCAGGCGGATCGCACGCGGAAGGTATCTGGTGATGGGGTGATCTGGTGATTGGGTGATTGATGGGCAAGGATTGGGCGATTGGCGGCCCAATCTTGAACCATCAATCACCAGATCACCAAATCACCAGATCACTAGATTCCGGCGGCTCTTATGAAAGATCGCTCGCACCGCGGCCAACGTATCGACTTCGGCAGCGCTCTTGTCGGGACGATAGCGCTTCACGCGCGCGAATCGCAGCGCGAGCCCGCCGGGATATTGCGGGCTTTCCTGGATGTCGTTGAACGCGATCTCGACGACCAGCTCTGGCCGCACGTACACGACGTGCGCATCGCGCGCGGTTTCGAGCGCGAGCAACTGCTCGGTCTGCGCCGCGAGCATCTCGTCGGTGAGCCCTTTGAACGTCTTGCCGAGCATCACGAACCCGCCGTGCTGCTCGTCGCGAGCGCCCAAGGTGCAGGTTGCTGAGGGTGCCCCGCCGACGGCCGCTGCCCCACTCGACGGCGAGCACGACGAGATCGAGCGTGTGCGCGCGCTTCACTTTGAGCCACGCGGACCCACGCCGGCCGGCGGCGTACCGGGCATCGACCGCCTTCGCCATGACGCCTTCGTGGCCGGCGCTGAAGGCGCGATCGGCAAAGGCCGCGGCTTCCTCGGCATTCGCCGTCACGATTCGCGGAACGAGGTTCGCAGGCGCGATTTGCTCAGTCAACGTCTCGATCCGCCGCGTCAACGGCTCATCGATCACCGACGCGCCGTCCACGTACAGCACATCGAAGAAGAAGGGCGTAATCGGCAAATCGGCCGCGTAACCGATCGACGTCGAGCTTCCGGCCGAAGCGCCGCATCGTGACCTGGAATGGCTGCGGCGTACCGTCGGGCCGGAGCGCGATCGCCTCGCCATCAACGACGATGTCGCGCGCCGGCATGGCGTGCGCGGCGGCGACGACTTCCGGCACGGCGGCCGTCACCTCGCGAAGACTGCGCGAGTACACCTTCACCGTGTCGTCTGCCTTGTGCACCTGGATGCGCGCGCCGTCCAGCTTGAATTCGAACGACGCCTCGCCGAGCGTCGTCAGCGCGTCGCCAACATCGGCGGCCGAGTCGGCGAGCATCGGCTGCACGGGGCGAAACGGCTGGAGGATGAATCGCGACAGCGCCTGCTCGCCGTCCGCGAGCGCAGCGACGGCGACCGGCGCGAGCGCGCCCGCCAACATCGCGGCGCGCCGTATCGCGCGCCGCCGGTATGTTCGCGGCGCGGCCGACGGCATCCACGAGCACCCCTTCGAGCGCGCCCTGGCGCAGCTCACCGAACAGCAGGCGAAGCAGGAAGTCCTGCTCGTCGGCCGTGGCGCGACGAAACAGGTCGCGCAATACTTCGCTGCGCGACGCCAGCGAGCCGGATCCGGAAAGAGCGGCGACGCGCGCAAAGACGGCGTCCACTTCGCCGATCTGGAGCGTCGGAGTGGCCGCGGCATCCAGGCCGCGAAGGCCTGAGAGAATCGATTGGCCGATACCCACCCGGCCCTGACGCGTCGATCCGGTCAGGAACGGGATCACGATCTCGATCTCATCTCGTCGCAACTGCGTGAGCAGCGCGGCCAGATGGCCGATCTTGTCGAGCCGTCCGCTCGAGGCCGCAACCGCCGCAGAGGCGGTGACCAGATCGGCGAGTCGCATCGGTGGATCGTAGCCAATCTGTGCGTGTCCCGGCTGATACAATCCGCACGCTTCGTCTATCCAACCGGGATCACCCGAAGATCGTCTAACCGGCGGCGAGGAGGATCGCGATGTTCAAAGATCTGCGTCACGGCATGCGCACGCTGCTGCGGGACAAAGGCTGGACCGCCGTCATCGTGCTGTCACTCGCGTTCGGGATCGGCGCGAACGCGGCCCTCTTCGGCGCCATCAACAGCCTGTTCCTCAGAAAACTGCCGGTCAGAGATCCTGATTCGCTCGTCCGCCTGAAATGGGCCGGCCGCAACGACATGGTGACCGACTCGAGCGACTACGGATACTCGGCCAAGGATGCCGCCGATCTCAGCGTGCGCAGCACATTCTCCTATCCGATGTACGGCCAGTTCATCGCGGACAACCGCACGATGGACGACCTCATCGCCTGCGCGCCATATTCGCGCGCGAATGTCGTGATCGACGGGCAGGCCGAGGTGGCGACCGCGTTCGTTTCGTCAGGCAACTATTACCGCGTGCTCGGCCTGACCGCGAGTCCCGGCCGGACGATCGTGCCCGACGACGACAAGGCGACGGCATCGCCGGTGGCGGTGATCAGCGGGAAGTACTGGCGTACGCGGTTCGCAAGCGATGTGCACGTGGTCGGCAAGGTCGTGAGACTCAACAACGTGGCGGTGACGATCGTCGGTGTGATCACGCCGGACTTGGTCGACGTGCAGCAGGCGGTGCACGACAGTCCCGATATCGCCGTGCCGCTCGCGCTGATATCCCAGCTCGCCAACGCGCCGACGGGCCCTGGTGAACCGACGGCGCCGCTCCTCGAGCGGCCAACTTACTGGTGGCTGCAGGTGATGGGCCGGCTGAAGCCCGGCGTCTCGGCGCCACAGGTGCTCGCGAATCTCGATAGCGTCTTTCAGCACACGGCGCGCGCCGGCTACGACAGCTATGCGGCGGCGCTTTCGCCAGAGCTCCGATCGAGTTCGAACTATCGGAATCGATCCGAAGTGCCGCATCTGCGCGTCGACTCGGGCCGCCGGGGTATCTACGACGTCAATAAATCGGATTCGAGTGCGGTCGCGATCCTCAGTATCGTCGTCGTGCTCGTGCTGCTGATCGTCTGCGCCAACGTGGCGACTCTCCTGCTGTCGCGCGCAGCGGCGAGGGAACGGGAGATCTCGATTCGCTTCTCGCTTGGTGCGACGCGGGCAAGGCTCGTTCGCCAGCTGCTCACCGAGAGCCTGCTGCTCGCGGCAATGGGCGGAGCGCTCGGTGTGGTGATTGGCGGCTGGGGGCAACAGCTTCTGCCCGGAACTGCCGGACGGCCCGCACCGCTCGATTGGCGCGTCTTCTCGTTTGTCTTCGCCATCGCGGGCCTCACGGGAATCGTGTTCGGCATCGCGCCCGCGCTGCGGGCGACGCGGATGAATGTCGCCACAACGCTCAAGAACACGAGCCGCTCGGTCGCGGGCTCCCGCAGCGTTTTGAGCAAATCGCTTCTGGTGGCGCAGGTCGCCATCTCGCTGGTGCTCCTGATCGCCGCGGGGCTCTTCCTTCGGACGCTGCAGAACCTGCGCAACGTGGACGTCGGATTCAACACGCGCAACCTCGTGCTCTTCCGGTTGAACCCCTCGCTCAACCGTTACGACGACGCGCGTGCGATCGCTCTGTACGATCGTTTGAGTGAACGGCTCCGGAGCGTCGCCGGCGTACGGTCGGTCGCTTTCTCGAACCAGCAGTTGCTCTCGGGCAGCGTGAACTCCACGAGCATTTTCGTCGAGGGACGCACGTACGCGCAGGACCAGCACGAATCGATCAATCGGCTCGTCGTGTCGGCGGGCTTCTTCGACACGATGGAGATGCCGCTGCGCAGCGGCCGCGGGTTCACTGCGCGCGACGACCAGGCGGCGCCGAAGGTCGTCATCATCAACGAGACGGCGGTGAGGAAATTCTTTCCAAACGAGAATCCAATCGGGCGGCACATCGGCTCCAGAATCGAAACGGCCGGCGAACGCGAGATCGTTGGCGTGCTCCGCGACGCGAAGTACGACAGCGTTCGCGATGCGGTGCCGCCCACGATGTACGTTCCGCATCTCCAGAATCGTCTAGGCTCCGCCGTCTTCAACGTCCGAACCGCAGGCGATCCGGCCGGCGCGGTCGGCGCGATTCGGGAGGTCGTGCGCCAGATCGATCCGGACCTTCCGATGATGAATGTGTCGACCCAGGTCGACGAAGTCGAGAAGCGGCTGTCGCAGGAGCGCGTGTTCGCGCAGGCGTATGCCCTGTTCGGCGCGCTGGCGCTTCTCCTCGCATCGGTCGGGTTATTCGGGTTGATGTCGTACAGCGTTGCACAGCGCACGAACGAGATCGGGATCCGCATGGCCCTCGGCGCGCAGTATCACGATGTGCTCCGCCTCGTGATGAGCGAATCGATGACACTCGTCGCCGGCGGCATTGGCCTCGGCCTGGCCGCTGCGCTGGCGGCGAGCCGGCTGGTAACAACCCTGCTGTACGGCCTCGCGCCAACCGATCCGGCGACGATGCTCACGGCGATGGCCGTGTTGGTGATCGTGTCTGGCGTCGCCGGCTACTTACCGGCGCGCCGCGCGGCGCGTGTTGATCCGCTCGTCGCGCTTCATTACGAGTGAACCGCAGATCAGACGTCGTGGTGGTTTTCGGAGATCGAGACCTGGCGACGCTTGAGAAACTCGCTCACCGCACCGGCGTCCACGCCGCCGCCGATCACGCGAAGCAGCCAGCTCGCCACCGCCGAGACCATCCGCTTGCCGAACGACGGCGGCGCCGGCGGCGGCAATGGTCCTCCGAACCCGCGACGGTTGACCTGCAACGCCAGATCGTCGCGCCATTTCAGTTCCCGGTGGCCGACGATGGCTGCTTGTTCGCGAACGGTCCGTTCGACGCGGCGATCGCCCTGCGGAAACCACCGGCAGAAATCGTCGATCGTGGTTTCAGGGTCTACGCCGATGGCGTCGGCATAGGATCGCAGGTACGCGCGCGCGTAGATGCCCGTCGGCCAGCGTTTGAAGTCGTTGCGTTCGAGCGCCTTCCAGAGATCGACGCTGACTTTCGTTGCATCGGCAATCTGTTCCAGGGAGACGCCCCGCTGGATGCGGATGCGGCGAAGGTTCGGGCCGAAGGCGTCGCGTGCGCTCATAGCGATTGAGCAAGGTCAGCAAAAACCTGTCCAGCTCATCGCCAAAGCGTGCAGGCCAAAAACCGCGATCGACCATCGTCACCGCGTTCCGTTTTTCTACAGTCGATTACGATTCCGGCAACAGCTAGTCGAACTCGCGGCGTGGCGTGGCCTGATCCGCGCCGAGCCGGCCGGCCACGATTTGAGCGCGCGAGTAGTTCTCGCCTTTGATCGGCGCACCGGACAGGCGCCGCAGCATCGCCAATTGGCCCACATGCGTCAGGGCGTCGGCAATGGCGCCTTGAAACAGTCGCTCGGGCGTCGCGGAGAGCGGCGCATCGGAAGCAAGATACGCATCGAACTGCTGGAGCGCCTGGTGAAAGCGCTCCACCTCGCGTGGCCACTCGAGCGGCGTGGAATCGGTCCACGCTTCAGTGCCCAGCGCCTGCGAGAGCGCCCAGTCGAACAGGTCGCCCACATGCGCGAGAATCCTGGCGGGCGTACGCGGCGAATCACCGAGCGTGAACGTGGCAAAGCTGTCAGGCGCACCGCGAAGCGCTTTGCTCGCGCGGTAAGCCACCGTCGCTACCGCGTGCCGCAGCAGTTCTCTTTTCGCATCCATCGTCTTGTTCCTCGATGACGCAGGACTAAAGTCCTGCGCTACATGTTCTTGCGCATCAACCACGTGGTCATGCATCGCTGATCCTGCACGACGGTCGTCTTCAGCGGGTCGATCAGTGCTCCACCGAGCTGTTCGGTACGATCAAGGAGCATCGCTTCGTTCGCAAGATACCGAATGCTGCCATCAGGCAGGCGGAAGCGACCCTGGCCGGTTGGGATCATCCGCGCCTCCATCCCGATCGATGATGCGAGGCGGCAGAAGAAGAGACCGCCCGGCGCGACTGCGCGCCACGATGCGCCGAGCATCGCATCGAAATGCTCGTGGTCCCGCGCGAAATGAAGAACGGCGCTGCTGATGACGACGTCGGCAAAGGCGTCGAACGACATCGTTTCGATCGGCTGCACCGTAAAACGTTCCGGCCCGAGCCCGGGTGCGAGCGCTGCGGCAATGCCGCGCACGGCTTCGATCGCGTCGGCACTCACGTCCACGCCGTAGATGTCGAAGCCCGCGCGCAGAAAGTACACCAGGTTGCGGCCGCTGCCGCAGCCGGCATCGAGAATGCGCGCGGAGGATCGGATGCGGCCGCGCAATAACTGATCAAACAGGTAGATATCGATGTCGCCGAAGAGTTCGCGCAGGTCGATCATCGAAGAATGAGACTGCAGCACGTCACGGCTCCCTCTGCCTTCGCGAGCTCGCCGGCAGGAACCGTGCGCACGTCGAACCCTCGCGACGCAATCGCGTCGGTCGTCCGCGGAAACTCGGACGGAAACAGAATCGATCCGCCGACGCGCAGCGCGTTGGCCGCGTACGGCTCCGCCGGATCGATGTCGACGAGCTCGAAATGTCCGAATATGGCCGCATCCACCCAGCCTCGATTGATCAGCAGCACATCATCCGCGAGCGCAGTGACCGCCGACTTCAAATGAAGGCAGCCGGTGACAGCGACCGCTTCGACGAGATAACCGAGCGGAACGAGCACACGGCGCATTTGCGCGACGGCATCGCGATTCGTACGCGTCGATACACCCACAAACACACGCCGGCCTACGACCAGCACGTCGCCTCCATCCGCGATCCCAGGCGCGACAATCTCGTGAAGCGCGCGGTAAGGCGCGAGCGCATCGACGACGGCGGTGGTCTCGACGCGGCGTGACGCCGCGCCCGGCCGCATGACGATCGCCAGCTCATCGAAGACGACAGCGGTGTCTTCGATGAAAACGGAGTCGGCCATCTCGGGTGCTGCCGGGAGCCGGCGCACCTCGCACCCGAGTGTCGCGAGCGTGCGTTCGTACTCGGCGTGCTGAAGACGCGCACAGCCGAGATCGATCGGTTCGCGCGCGAGATGCGTCAGCTCGCATTGCACGATCGCGGGCGTGATCTCGCGAGTGAGCGCGATGAGCGGTGCCACCGCGTGTCAGTGTAGCGCGACGCCTTCAGCCGAGCGCGCGATTGGCTTCAGCCGAGCGCCGCACCGCGCAATGCGTGTTCGCCGCCAACCAACGGACAACTGGAGCGTCTAATGGACGGTCGTCTGGGGCTGTTGACACTACGAATACTTTCGTAGACAATCCCGCAGCGATGGAGTGGCCATGCAGGATTTTCGGTTAGCCGTACGTGCCCTGCGCTCGACGCCGATCGTGTCCGCAGTGGCGATCGTGTCGCTCGCCCTCGGGATCGGCGCGAACACCGCGATGTTTTCGCTCGTGAACAGCCTGCTGCTGCGGTCGCTGCCGGTCAAGAATCCGCGGCAGCTCGTCATCCTCAGCGACACATCCGAACGGGGTGCCGGCGAGTACACCTACGCAATCTGGGACGAAGTGCGGCAACGGTCGCAGCTCTTCGATGGCGCGTTCGCGTGGTCGTCCGCGCGATTCAACCTCTCCAAGGGCGGCCAGACGGAATTCGTCGACGGGTTGTGGGCGAGCGGACGCATTTTCGACACGCTTGGCGTGCCGGCGATCCTGGGACGGACGTTTTCGGATGCGGACGACCGCCGCGGCGGCGGACCCGATGGCCCGGTCGCCGTCATCAGCTATGCGTATTGGCAACGGCGTTATGACGGCGATCCGCGCGCCGTCGGCCAGACGATCGATATCGAGCGCGTGCCGTTCACAATCGTCGGCGTCGCGCCGCCCTCATTTTTCGGGCCCGAGGTGGGGCGCACGTTCGACGTCGCGCTGCCGATTGGCGACGAACCGTTGATTCGGGGGAAAGAGACCTTCCTCGACGGACGCTCGACATGGTGGCTGGAGATTATGGCGCGCCTCAAGCCAGGTCAGTCCGTCGACGCGGCGCAGGCGGCGCTGCGCGGCGTTCAGTCGCAGATCCGCGCCGGCTCACTACCGACGAACTGGCCGCAGAAGGATCTCGAAACCTTCATGAAAGACCCGTTCACGGTGAAAGTGGCGGCGACGGGGGACTCGACTCTCCGCCAGCGCTACGAGCGTCCGTTGATGACGATCCTGTTCGTCGTCGCGCTCGTTCTTCTGATCGCGTGCGCCAACATCGCCAACCTCCTCATGGCGCGGGCGACCGCGCGTCGGCACGAGTTGAGCGTGCGGCTTGCCCTCGGTGCCTCCAAATGGCGGCTCGCGCGTCAGCTGCTCGTCGAGAGTCTGGTGATGTCGGTGTGCGGCGCCGTCGTCGGCCTGCTCGTCGCGCAGTGGGCGAGTCAGCTTCTCGTTCGGCAGCTGTCCACGCCGAACAACAATGTGTTCCTCGACCTCGCGCTCGACTGGCGCGTGCTCGGGTTCACGATGGCTGTTGCCGTATCGACGGCGCTGCTCTTCGGCACGGCGCCGGCGTTCCGGGCATCGAGCGCCGAGCCGATGGAAGCCATCAAGGAACACGGTCGCGGCGGCGCTGGCGACAGCCGCATCGGCCTGGCAAACGGACTCGTTGTTGCGCAGGTGATGCTCTCGCTGGTGCTCGTCGTCGCCGCGGGCCTGTTCATGCGCACATTCAGCTCGCTCGCGAATCTGCACCTGGGATTCGATCGCGATCGTGTGCTCGTCACGACCGTCAACGCACAGCGCACGGACATTCCGCCGGCCGAGCGGCTCGCAGTGTACGAACGGATCCGGCAGAGTGTTGCGGCGGCACCCGGCGTCGCAGCAGCCGGCGTGTCGGTGGTCACGCCGGTGGGCGGCATGTCGTGGAACGACAGGATTGAAGTCTCGGGCGGCGTCCCCTTGCCGGAGCGGCAGCAGCTCTCGTACTTCAACGCCATTACGCCGGGCTGGCTGGCCACGTTCGGCACGCCGGTCGTTGCCGGCCGTGACATCACAGCGACCGATACGAAGTCGGCGCCGCACGTCATGCTCGTCAATCAAAGCTTCGCGCGCAGATTCCTGAACGGCGCGAATCCGATCGGTCACACGGTGATCGTCGGTGCAGGGAACCTGACGCCTTCTCCGCCGGTCGAGATAGTCGGAATGATCGGCGACGCCGTGTACCGCTCGCTTCGCGATCCGGTGCCGCCGACAATGTATATCCCGCTCGCTCAGCTCGATGACGGACCGCGACCGGCACCCGCCTCGATCTCGGTCAGCGTGCGTTCGGCGTCCGAATCGCCGGCGCTGTTGACCAGAACGATCGCGGACGCGATTGGGCGTGTGAACCCGGATCTCGCGCTCACCTTCCGGCCTCTCGCGGATCAAGTGAATGCGGCGCTCACGCAGGAGCGGCTCGTCGCGATGCTCGCCGGGTTCTTCGGCGGGCTCGCACTGCTGCTCGCCGGCGTCGGCCTCTACGGTGTCACGTCGTACGCCGTGAGCCGTCGGCGAACAGAGATCGGCATCCGCATGGCGCTCGGCGCCGCGCCGGCGGGCGTGGTTCGCCTCGTGCTCACACGCGTCACCCTCCTCGTGTCTGCCGGCATTGCCGCGGGCTGCGGCCTCAGCATGTGGGCGGCGAGATTTGTTTCAACGTTGTTGTACGGTCTGCAGCCACGCGACCCGGTGACGATGGTGAGCGCCGCGATGGCGCTGGCGGCGGTTGGCGCGCTGGCCGGTTGGCTGCCTGCTTACCGCGCGTCGCGCATTGACCCGGCCGAAGTGCTGCGCGACAGCTGACGCGTTTACACCACACGCAGACCGAAGACGTCGGCGGCCTCGATCACGGCGGGATGATCGAGCGACAGCTCGTCGATGTCGCGCACGTGCAGCAGGCGCGGTGGCGCGGTCGAAGACCGTCACGTTCGCCCACAATGCTTCCCAGCTCGACCACCATTTGAGGCCCGCGGCGCCTGGATGCCGGCGATAGAGTTCGAGCGCCTGCGGCTGCGTCACGCGGCGCTCTCTCGTCGCGATTTTAGACGGCCGAAGCCGCTCGCGGCCGAGCGTCGCCGGATCGTCGAGATCGACGAGCGACGCCTTGTCGTCGAGCTCGATCGCGGCGAGCGCGAGCGGGAGGCCGCGGCGCCGCAGGATTGCCGACGACAGGCGTTGCCCGCGAAACGCGGCGAGCTGTTCGACGACACACGACACCGCGCGATCGGCGAGATACAGGCAGCCGTACTCATCTGGATTGTCGTGGCGCCCTTCGCCTTGATACACCTGCGGAAACCAGAGCGGGCCGTCGACCGCGTCGGCGCGTGCGCCGCGGTTCCAGGCGAAGCAGCGATGCAGGATCACGCGAAGGAATCGGCGCGCTCGGCGCGGATGGCGCGCATCAGCTCCTCGGCGCGCCCCGACCTGACGAGATCGATCGGCCGGCGATCGCCGAGCCGCGGATTGATGCCGAACAGCCAGGCGACCGCCGCCTCGCGCGCGTAAAGCCGGAGCAGGTTGGACCAGACGAGCTCGAGCAGATCGACCTTCTCGGCGTTCAGCGGGTCGATGCCGGCGCCGCGCAGCCAGCGCGTGATCTGCGAGCGGCTGACGCCGAGCATGTCGGCGAGTTGCGCGGCGGAACGGAAGTCGGCGCGAAGCGCCTCCACTTTGCGGGCTGTCGCCAGCGGCATGAGCTAAGAATAGCGCAACGGATATTGTTGCGCAACAAATTTCGTTGCGCGATTGCGGTCCCCGGAGAAGCTTCAGTATTGGACGCTCGGCTGAAGCCTCGCGCTACGCTCGTGAAATGCCGCGCGACGCCACGGGTGGATTCACGGGTCAACGCCCGGCGTTTCACGGCTGTAGAATGCCGTCCATGAAAAAGGCTGCCGTCGCCGCTCTCGCCTCTCTCGCCGTGCTCGCGCCGGCGCTTCGAGCACAGTCGCCCAGGACGCATCGTCTTGAAGCGACGCCAAAAACCGTGGCGTACGGCTACTACTGGTCGGCCGCCGAGCCGGCGCTGCGGATCGCGTCGGGCGACATCATCGACGTCGACACGCTGCTCACGAACACGCCCCAGGGGCTGCAGCGCGCGGGCGTCGCCGACGACAAGATCCAAGCGTCGCTCAAGTCGATTGTGAGCGAGGTCACGGGCGACAAACGCGGACCGGGCGGCCACATCCTCACGGGACCGGTGTACGTCGAAGGCGCGCAGCCCGGCGATGTCCTCGAGGTGAAGATTCTTTCGATCGATTTCGCCATCGATTACGGCTACAACGGCTGCGCCGGTTTCATCCGCGAGAACTGCGTGCAGGGCACGCCCGCCAAAATCATCCCCATCGACAAAAAGACGATGACGTCGACGTTCGCGCCGGGGATCGTGATACCGCTGCACCCCTTCTTCGGCAGCATGGGTGTCGCGCCGGCGCCGGAGCTCGGCCGCGTGAGCAGCACGCCGCCAGGAACGCACGCCGGAAATCTCGACAACAAAGAGCTGGTCGCCGGTACGACGCTCTTCATTCCGGTATTCGCGCCAGGCGCGCTCTTCGAAATTGGCGACGGCCATGCGGCACAAGGCGACGGCGAAGTGGATCAGACCGCGATCGAGACGTCGCTGCGCGGCCGGTTGCAGCTCACCGTGCGGAAAGGCATGAAGCTCGCGTGGCCGCGCGCGGAAACGCCTGCGGCCTACATCAGCATGGCGGCCGACAAGGACCTGACGGTTGCGACGAAAACCGCGATACAGGAGATGATCGATTTCATCAGCGCGACACGCGGCCTGAGCAAGCACGAGGCGTATCAGCTGGTCAGCGTCGCAGGCGATGTCGCCGTCACGCAGCTCGTCGATCAGACGCTCGGCGTCCACGTCAAGATGCCGAAAAACATTTTCCGCAAATAGCCAGCGCGTTCACGGCTTCTTGCGTGGGACGGCGGCTTCGGCCGCCGCCTGCACGTCGGCCCGCCACCAGCTCTCCGATCCAACGCGCTGCGCCTGGTTCACGCCTGCCACGATGATGTCGGTCGGTGCGATCTCCGATCCGTCGAGCACCATCGCGGAATACTTCGCGCCGCGCGCATCGAGTGTCCGTCGGCCAGGCGCGACCTGCCTCGCCTTCAACGTGCCGTCCGCGCCGAACACGAACACCATCACCGTGAACTGCTCGAGCGGTTGGTCTGTGAGGTTCGTGGCCTGATACAGGAGAACCGGCGGCGCCGCGGGGGCCGTGAAGAGCACCGTGTGATCGATCCGGACCGGCGAGTCCGGCGCCTGGACAACGATAGGAGCTTTATCGGCAGCGGCGGCCGCGACCAACAGGGTCGTCGCGGCAAAAAGTAGTGTCCTCATCTCGTCATCACTCCGCAGCAACAATACTGTGAAATCCTGCCTACCTTCGATTGACTCAGCTGTTGAGATATGCGATTCTCTCGGCCTCCCCCGACAACAGACGCGCGTTGGTACGTCTGCGCTCGCGCCGTACTTCCGGCCGATCGTGTCCCCGCGCGCACACGGAGCTTTTGTTGCGAACACTGTTTGCCGTCGCATTCGCCGCCGCACTTTGCGCGTTCGGATTCGCGGCCGCGTCCGCGCAACCCGCTGCGACGTTCAAGTCGTCGGTCGACGTCGTGCCGATCAGCGTCGTCGTCCACGACGGCCGCGGACGCATGATCACCACGCTGCACGCCACTGATTTCGAAGTGCGCGACAAAGGAGAGCGGCGGCCGATTCTCACGTTCCAGACCGACGATGCCAGCCCGATCACCCTCGCGGTCGTTGTGGACGTGAGCGGCAGCATGCGCCTCAGCTCGAAGCTGACATACGCGCGCGAAGTCGTCAGGCGTCTGGCCATGAATCTGGAGGATGGGCGCGACGAAGTCGGCCTGTTCACCTTCGACGACGCGCTGCACGAGCAGCAGCCGTTCACGTCGCATCCGGCCTCTCTTGACGAGGCGCTCAGCCACGCGGACCCCTGGGGCGTGACGTCCTTATATGACGCGATCGCCGAGACCGCCCGCCGTTTGTCCACCCGACCCGCGCTGCGCCGCGCGATCATCGTCATCACCGACGGCGTTGATACGAGCAGCACGCTGACGGCTTCCGAAGTGTCCGCGCTCGCGAGCGCCATCGACGCTCCAGTGTACGTCGTTGCGACGGGACCGCGCATCGATCGCGCCGGCTACGTCGAGCGAACATCCAGCCGCCTCGCCAGCAAGTCTGCCGACCTTCAGGACCTGGCCGCCTGGACCGGAGGAGACCTCGTCTGGGTAAACGGCGCGGACGACGCGGCGGTGCGCGCGTTCCAGATCCTCACCGAGCTGCGGCATCAGTATCTGATTGCCATCGACTCGGCCGTCGAAGGCGACTGGCGTCCGATTGACGTGCGCGTCCGAGATCGCCGCCTCACCGTTCGCGCCCGCAGCGGATACTTCAGCAAGCATTGAGGGTTTAGCAGGTCTAAAGACCCGCGCCACACAGCGCAAGCGAGACGTTTGTAGCGCAGGACTTTAGTCCTGCGTCACGTTGGCGACTCGGCGAGGAGCTCGATGCTCGGATGCTGGCGCTGCGAAGTACTGCAGCTCCCACTCGGACGCGAAGAGCAGCACGCGCCGCTCGCTGCCGGTCGGCAGCAAGCGCCGTCTGACCGCCGAGCGATGGAATCGTCTGCAGCGGATCGGCCACCCATCTCGCGACGGTGTACACGGCCGGCTCGATCTCGACTGACACGTTGTACTCCGTCTGCAGGCGGCTCGTGATGACGTCGAACTGCAGCGCGCCGACGACGCCGACGATCGGCTCGCGTCGGCCCGCCGTGACGTAGAACACCTGCATCAGCCCTTCTTCCTCGAGCTGCCGGAGGCCTTCGTCGAACTGCTTGTAGCGCGTGTCCTGCAGGCGCACGCGGCCGAAGTGCTCGGCCGGAAAGCGCGGGACGCCGACGAACTTGCAGCGGCGCGCCGGTATGCAGCGTGTCGCCGATCGCGAACTGGCCCGGGTTGACGAGGCCGATGATGTCGCCGGCGTACGCGACGCTCGATCGTCTCGCGGTCGCGGCCGAAGAATCGGTACGCGCGCGACGCCCGCAGCGGCTTTCCGCCGCGGCTGTTCACGAGCGTCATGTCCTTCGTGAAGCGGCCGGAGCAGACGCGGACGAACGCGACGCGGTCGCGATGGCGCGGGTCCATGTTCGCCTGAATCTTGAACACGAAGCCGCTGAAGCGTTCGTCGGTCGGGCTCACGACGCCCGAATCGCTCTGCCGCGGCTGCGGCGACGGCGCGAGCTCGACGAGCGCCTGCAGAAACGGCTCGAGGCCGAAGTTCGTCAACGCGCTGCCGAAAAAGACGGGCGTCTGCGTCCCGTCGCGGTACGCATCGGCATCGAACAGCGTGCCGGCGCCGCCGATCACGTCGAGCGACTCGCGAAACTGCGCGTACGCGTTCCTCGCCGATCATCTCTCGCGCGGCCGGATCGTCGAGCGACGACATATCGACCGGCGCGCGGTACTGCCCCTGCGCCTCGCGCTCGTAGACGAGCAGATGCTTGCGGTGAATGTCGTAGACGCCGCGAAATCGTTCGGCGCTGCCGATCGGCCAGTTCACCGGCGCGGCCGCGATGCCGAGCGTGCGCTCGAGATCGTCGAGCAGCTCGAGCGGGTCGCGCGCGGGCCGATCGAGCTTGTTGATGAACGTGAGAATCGGCAGCCGATGGCGCCGGCAGACCTCGAACAGCTTGCGCGTCTGCTCTTCGACGCCGTTCGCCGCGTCGATCACCATCACGACGCTGTCGGCGGCGATCAGCGCGCGATAGGTGTCTTCGCTGAAGTCCTTGTGGCCGGGCGTGTCGAGCAGCGACATGCGCCGTCCTTCGAGCTCGAACTCGAGCGCGGCCGACGTGATCGAGATGCCGCGCTCCTGCTCGAGCTCCATCCAGTCGGACGTGGCGTGGCGGCGCGCCTTGCGGCCCCGGACCGCGCCGGCCAGCTCGATCGCGCCGGCGTACAGCAGCAGCTTCTCCGTCAGCGTCGTCTTGCCGGCGTCGGGGTGCGAAATGATCGCGAACGTCCGCCGTCGCGCGACCTCTGCCTCGAGCTCAGGTATGGACGACTCATCGGACCGGCTCGGCAGCGCGGGATCGCTGATCTGTGTCACTTCCCTCATTGTATCGGGTGGGTCGGCCTCGCTGCGCTGAGCGGCGGCGAAACCGCGTCGGATCAGCTCGTTGATGAGGCCGTATCTTATGTCTACTCAGATATTTACGCGTGGACAAACCGCGACAACATGTGACAACAAGAGGCATCGAACTGACTGCCAATGCGCGAAAATAAGTAAAGAACCCATGACGAAATTCATTGCCGTCCTGACCGGAACGCTGTTGCTCGGAATCGGCCTCGCCGCCGCGACCGGGCCGGCCAAATCCGCCGCCCATACGCAGCCGATGGTAGCCAGCCATGCGGCCGCGATGCTGTCGGTCGACGCGCAGAACACGCTCGTCGTCGTCGACCTGCGCGACCTGCCACGACAACGACGCGAAGACCGGCGGCCTGACCCTCGAGGACTTCGACGCGGCGACGATCGATCAGCATGCCGAAATCGCCGAGAAGATGATCAGGAAGCTGCGCGCCGGCATGATGCCGCCGCCGACGGTGAAGGACCGTCCCGACCCGGCGACGCTCGCGGCGTTCGCCACCGCGCTCGAAACGAAGATCGACACGGCCGCCGCGCTCCACCCGAATCCCGGCCGCCGCACGTTCCAGCGGCTGAATCGCGCCGAGTACGCGCGAGCGGTTCGCGATCTGCTCGACATCGACGTCGACGTCAACGCGTTCCTGCCGCCCGACACGATGAGCCACGGCTTCGACAACATCGCCGACGTGCAGAGCTTCTCGCCGACGCTGATGGAAGGCTACCTGCGCGCCGCGAGCAAGATCGCGAGCATCGCGGTCGGCGACCGGACGGCGAGCCCGACCGAGGCGACCGTCAAGGTGCCGCGCACCGAATCGCAGATGGAGCACGTCGACGGCACGCCCTGGGGCACGCGCGGCGGCGTGTCGGTCGTCCACAACTTCCCGGCCGACGGCGACTACACGTTCCGCATCCTGCTGCACTCGGTGCCGACGGGTCAGCTGTACGGCAGCACGTCGCGCGGCGAGCAGATCGAGATCTCGATCAACGGCGAGCGCGTCGCGCTGCTGGACATCAACTACCGGATGAGCGAAACCGACAAGAACGGCTTGAACCTCACGACGCCGCGCATCCACGTGAACGCCGGGCCCGCAGCGCGTGTCGGCCGCGTTCATCCAGAAATTCGAGGGGCCGATCGACGATCTGATGGCGCCGATCGACTACACGCTCGCCGACAGCCAGATCGGCGACGGGTTCGGCATCACGACGCTGCCGCACCTGCGCGACTTCAGCATCACCGGTCCGTTCAAGGTCACCGGCGTCTCGGACACGCCGAGCCGCCGCAAGATCTTCGTCTGCCGGCCGACCACGCGCCAGCCGAGGAGGCGCCGTGCGCGCGACGATTCTGAAGCGGCTGGCGACCCAGGCGTATCGCCAGCCGGCGACGAGCGGCGACATCGAGCCGCTGCTGAAGTTCTACAACGAAGGGCGGACGCGAGGACGGCGACTTCGAGTCGGGCATCAAGCTCGCGCTGCAGGCGATTCTCGCGAGCCCGCGCTTCCTGTTCCGCCTCGAGGAAGCGCCGCAGACGATCGCGCGCCGGACAGAACTACCGGATCAACGATCTCGATCTCGCGTCGCGGCTGTCGTTCTTCCTGTGGGACAGCGGCCCGGACGCGGAGCTGCTGAAGGCGGCGACCAACGGCACGCTGCGGACGCCGGCCGTGCTCGAGAAGCAGGTGCGCCGCATGCTCGCCGACCCGCGGTCGCGGCGCTTGTCGACCCGCTTCGCCGTCGCAGTGGCTGCGCCTGCAGGACGTCGACAAGATCAAACCGGACGCGCTGCTGTATCCCTCGTTCGACTACCACCTCGCGGAATCGTTCAAGCGCGAAACCGAGCTGCTTCTTCGACAGCATCGTCCGCGAGGATCGAAACGTCCTCGATCTGCTGACGGCCGACTACACGTTCGTCAACGAGCGGCTCGCGCGCCACTACGGGATCCCGAACGTGACGGGCGACACAGTTCCGCAGGGTGACGCTCGGTCCGGAGTTCGCGTACCGGCGCGGCCTGCTCGGCCAGGGCAGCATTCTGATGCAGACGTCGGTCGCCGACCGGACCTCGCCGGTGCAGCGCGGCAAGTGGATCATGGAAGTGCTCCTCGGCTCGCCGCCGCCGCCGCCGCCGCCGAACGTGCCCGCCGCTCGACGACACGAAAGCGGCGACCGCCGACGGCAATTCGCTGTCGACGCGCGAGCGGATGGAAGAGCACCGGAAGAATCCGGCGTGCGCGTCGTGCCACCGCGTGATCGATCCGCTCGGGCTCGCGCTCGAGAACTTCGACGTGACCGGCGCGTGGCGGATCCGCGACAACATGGTGCCGGTCGACTCGACCGGCACGCTGTACGACGGCACGAAGATGAAGGGCCCGGCCGGGCTGCGCGAGGCGCTGCTCAAGCACTCGGACACGCTCATCCGCAACTTCACCGAGAACCTGATGTCGTACGCGCTCGGACGCCGCGTCGAGTACTACGACGAGCCGACCGTTCGCGCAATCGCTCGCAAGGCGGCGCAGAACGACAACCGTTTCTCCGAGTTCGTCTTCGGCATCGTCAACAGCGCGGCGTTCCAGATGGCGAAGGCCGAACCGGCCGTCGACCACCGACCGCCGACGCATCCAACGAGGTAGAGGCGAAACCATGTCATATCATCTCGAAGAAGCACATTTCGCGTCGCGCCGTCCTGAAGGGGATGGGCGTCACCGTCGCGCTGCCGTTCCTCGACGCGATGGTGCCGGCGCGCGACGCGCCTTCGCGAACACCACCGCGGGGCCGCGTCGTCGAAGACGCGGCTGTCGTGCATCGAGATGGTGCACGGCTCGGCCGGCAGCACGCAGATCGGCATCGCGAAGAATCTGTGGGCGCCGGCCAAGGTCGGCCGCGATTTCGATCTGAGCGCCGAGCAGCCTGGCGCCGCTCGAGCCGTTCCGGGACTACCTGACGATCGTCAGCAACACCGACGTGCGGAACGCCGAAGCGTTCAAGGCGCCGGAAATCGGCGGCGATCACTTCCGATCGCAGCGCGTGTTCCTCACGCAGTCGCATCCCGAAGCAGACGCAGGGCTCGGACGTCCACGTCGGCACGTCGCTCGATCAGATCTACGCGCAGAAGTATCGGGCAGGAGACGGCGATCCCGTCGATGCAGCTGTGCATCGAGAGCGGTCGATCAGGCCGGCGGCTGCGCCTACGGCTACTCGTGCGTGTACACCGACACGATCAGCTGGGCGTCGCCGGACCAGCCGCTGCCGATGGTGCGCGATCCGCGCGTCGCGTTCGATCAGCTGTTCGGCGTCGGCGCGACGCCGGCCGAGCGCGCCGCGAACCGCCGCGCCGACAAGAGCATCCTCGACTGGATCACGGGCGAGGTCGCCGGACTTCGACGTCAGTCTGAGCCCGAGCGATCGCGCGCGGCTGAACGAGTATCTCGACGACATCCGCGAGATCGAGCGCCGCATCCAGCAGGTCGAGGCGCACAACGCGAGCGGCGAGCAGCGGCAGATGCCGGAAGCGCCGATCGGCGTGCCCGACTCGTTCGACGAGCACGTGAAGCTGATGTTCGACCTGCAGGCGCTCGCCTTCGCGTCCGACGTGACGCGCGTCTTCTCGTTCAAGATGGGCCGCGACGGCTCGAGCCGCGCGTATCCGGAGAGCGGCGTGAAGACCGGCTTCCACCCGGCGTCGCACCATCAGGAGAAGGAAGAGCGGATTCAGGACTTCGCCAAGATCAACAAGTACCACGTGAGCATGGTGCCGTACTTCCTCGAGAAGCTGAAGAACACGCCCGACGGCGACGGCAACCTGCTCGATCACACGCTCATCATCTACGGGTCGCCGATGGGCGACACCAACGTGCACAACCACAAGCGCTGCCCGCTGTTCCTCGCCGGCCACGCCAGCGGCAAGCTGCCGGGCAACATGCACGTGCGCGCGGCCGACGGCACGCCGATGGCGAACGCGATGCTGACGCGTGCTCCACACGCTCGGCTTCGAGGACAAGACGTCGTTCGGCGACAGCACCGGCGTCGCTCGATCTGGCGAGCGCGCCGAAGACGTCACTCGACGGATGACGACCGCGGTTGCAGCACGTGTATTCGCGAGGCGTCGAGCGATGCGGAAAGTGACTGACGACGATTCTGCCGATTGGCGGCGCTCGCCGTGTGCGTGTCGGCGCTGCTCAGCGCGGCGCCGCCGGACGCGAACGTCGCCGACGCGGCGATGAACGGCGACACGACGACGATCCGGACGCTGATCAAGCAGGGCGCCGACGTGAACTCGGCGCAGGGCGACGGCATGACGGCGCTGCACTGGGCCGCGCTCAAAGGCGACGTCGAGCTCGCGAAGATGCTGTTGTACGCCGGCGCGAACCCGCGGTCGACGACGCGGCTCGGCGGCTACACGCCGCTGCTGATGGCGAGCAAGAACGGCGACGCCGCGATGATCGACGCGCTGCTCGTCGAACGGCGCCGACGCGAACGGACAAGACCACGACCGGCGTCGACGCCGCTGATGTTCGCGGCCGCGTCCGGACACGTCGACGCGGTGAAGGCGCTGCTCGACAACGGCGCCGACGTGAACGCGAAGGAGAACGCAAGAGGCGAAACCGCGCTGACCTTCGCCGCCGCCAACGGCCGCGCCGACGTCATCCGCCTGCTCGACGGCGCGCGGCGCGAACGTGAAGGTCGACGACGAAGGTCGTCGACCTCGCGGCGTACACCAAGGAAGAACAGGAGAAGTTCGCCGCGTTCGCGGCGACCGGCGCGCCGCCGAATTCGGGCGTTCGGCCAGCGAGGGCGCCGAGGTCTCGGGGTTCTCAGGGTGCTCAAGGTTCTCAGGGTCTGCGCCGGCGGCGCAGGCGCGCGCGGACGCGGCGGGCGCGGCGGCGCGGCGCAGGTCGCCGGCGTCAATCGCCAGTATCTGTACAACGAGCTCGTGAGCGCGCAGGGCGGCCTCACGCCGCTGCTGCTCGCCGCGCGGCAGGGGCAACTCGACGCGCGTGAAGGCGCTCCTCGACGCGGGCGCCGACGTCAACCAGGTGAGCGCCGGCGATAAGACGAGCCCGATCCTCATCGCCACGATCAACGGACAGTTCGACGTCGCGAAGTTCCTGCTCGACGCACGGCGCCAACCCGAAGCTCGCCACCGACAACGGCGCCACGCCGCTCTACGCCGCGATCAACGTGCAGTGGGCGCCCAAGGCGCTCTATCCGCAGCCGCGCGCGTACGAGCAGCAGCAGATTACCTATCTCGATCTGATGAAGGCGCTGCTCGACAAGGGCGCCGATCCGAACGCGCGCCTGACGAAGAAGGTCTGGTACTCGGGCTACAACTTCGATCTCTCGGGCGTCGACGAGAGCGGCGCGACGCCGTTCTGGCGCGCCGCCTACGCGAGCGACGTCGACGCGATGAAGCTGCTCGTCGCGCACGGCGCCGATCCGAATATTCCGACCGCAGCGGACGCCGGGACGTCCGCGCACCGGCGATGGCCAGCGCGACGCGAAGGACGTCTCGTCGCTGCCGCCGGTGCCGCCCGGCGGACCCGGCGTGCCGCCGCTCGTCGCGGCCGCGGGCGTCGGCTACGGCGAAGGTTTCGCGGCCAACTCACATCGCTTCGCGCCGAGCGGAATGCTCGCCGCGGTCGAAGTATCTCGTCGAGGAGCTGCACGCCGACGTGAACGCCACGGACCACGAGGGCAACACGGCGCTGCACAACGCGGCCGCGCGCGGCGACAACGAGATGATCAAGTACCTCGTCTCCAAAGGCGCCGACGTCAAAGCCGTCAACCGCGAAGGGAAGACGACCGTCGACATGGCGAACGGCCCCGTGCAGCGCACGCAGCCGTATCCCGAGACGATCGCGCTCCTCGAGAGCCTCGGCGCGAAGAACAACCATAAATGTGTCTCTTGTTAATTAGTGATGTAGGATCTGGCTGATCGGGTATCGATCGCGCGATTCGATCCCTTCAATCACTCCGATCCCTAATCCTTAGATCTACTCCGTAGATTGACATGTTCCGTTTCATCATCACCATCCCCCTCGTCGTCTGTGCATCGGTCGTCGCGCTTGCGCAGTTGCCTCCGCTCGCCGAGCGTGACGGGGTCGCGTACTCGAAGAGCACGCCGCACGATGCGGTGGCGCGTCTGCAGCAGGCGCTCGACCGCGGAGACGCAAAGCTCGAGTTCGATGCGAAGCGCGGGTATCTGCCGTCGGTCCTGAAGCAGCTCGACGTGCCGATCTCGTCGCAGGGGCTGGTATTCTCGCGCACGAGCCTGCAGGTCGATCACATCGCCCCCTGGACGCCGCGCGCGATCTACTTCAACGACGAGGTGTATGTCGGGTGGGCGCAGAAGGCGCCGATCATGGAGATCGCATCGGTCGATCCGACGCTCGGCCCGGTGTTTTACAGCCTCGATCAGACCGAGAGCGATCACCCGAAGTTCGAGCGGCAGACGCGGATGTGCCTCATCTGCCACGACTCCGCGTCGACGACCGGCGGCGTTCCAGGATTCATCGTGCGTTCGGTGTTCGCCGATCGATACGGATACCCACTCACGGTGCCGGGCACGGACGAGAGCGTCACGACCGACCAGACGCCGATCGAACAGAGATGGGGCGGCTGGTACGTGACCGGCACGCATGCCGAGATGCAGCACCGCGGCAACATCGCGGCGCCGAAGCTCGCGAGCGAGCTGCCAAACGTGAAGGCGTACGTCGAGGGCGTAAAGCTCGGGCCGAACGGCAACGTCACCGATCTGCACGATCGATTCGACGTAAAGCGCTATCTCGCGCCCGACAGCGACATCGTCGCCCTGCTCGTGCTCACGCACCAGAGCTCCGTGCACAATCTGATCACGGCAGCCGGCTACCAGGCGCGCATCGAAGGCGACGAGTCGCCGCGCGCCAAAGACGCGGCGGAACGGCTCGTGCGGGCGCTGCTCTTCGTGAACGAAGCGCCGATCGCCGGACCGATTCAGGGCACGTCGGGGTTCGCGAGCGAATTTTCCGCGCGTGGTCCTCGCGATCACAAAGGCCGTTCTCTCCGCGATCTGGACTTGAAGACGCGGCTGTTCCGATATCCTCTCAGCTACCTGATTTACTCCGATGGATTCGACGCGCTGCCCGCGGGCGTGAAAGGCCGCGTCTACGATCGCATGCGGCAAATACTGGGCGGCGAGGATACGACCGGCGCATTCGATCGCCTGTCGCGCGACGACCGTCAAGCCATCCTGGAAATCCTCCAGGACACCAAGCCCGACTTCACAAATCGTCCCGCTGGAACCCGCTCCGACACAGACAAATAACGACAATCGGTGACAAGCGGCGGCAAATACAAAAAGCCGTCCAGTTTGCGCCCGGGCACCGTATCATGTGCACTAGGAATTGATCGCCTCGCGGCGAGGAGACGCATGGGGAAACTGATCGCAGGCGTGGCAGCGGCCACGCTGCTCACTATCACTGTTGGTGCGCAATCGAAAGCGCCGTTGCACACGCCGCCGCACGCCGTGGCGCAGCCGGCGGTTGCGAGTCATGCAACCGGGGGATTGCCTATCGACGCCGAGAATGCGCTCGTCGCTTCGTCGTGCTCGACGTGCCACGACGACGAGGGCAAACCGGGCGGGTTGTCGCTCGAACATTTCGACGCCGCCAAGATTGAACAGAACGCGGAAATCGGCGAGAAGATGATCAAGAAGCTGCGCGCCGGCATGATGCCGCCGCCGCAGGTGACAGATCGTCCGCCGGCCGCGACACTCGCGGCATTCGCGACATCGCTCGAAACGACGCTCGATAACGCGGCGGCGCTGCATCCCACGCCGGGCCACCGGATGTTCCAGCGGCTCACGCGGGTCGAGTACGAGCGCGCCGTCCACGACGTCCTCGGCCTCGACGTGGACGTGAACGCGTTCCTGCCGCCAGACACAATCAGCGCAGGCTTCGATAACATCGCCGACTCGCAACAGCTCTCGCCGACGCTCCTCGAGGGTTATCTGCGCGCCGCGGCGAAAATCTCGAACCTCGCGATCGGCGATCGTACCGCGTCGCCGACCGAAGCGACCTACAAAGTGCCGCGCACCGAGTCGCAGACGGGTCATGTCGACGGCACGCCGTGGGGCACGCGCGGCGGCATCGCGGTGGATCACACGTTCCCGGCCGACGGCGAATACTCGTTCCGCATCATGCTGCACGGCACGCCGACCGGGCAGCTCTTCGGCAGCGTCTTCAGCCGCAACGAGCAGATCGATCTGTCGGTCGACGGCGAGCGCGTGGCGCTCGCTCGACATCAACTATCGGATGAACGAAGGCGAAAAGGCCGGTCTGAACCTGACGACGCCGCACATGTTCATCAAGGCGGGCCCGCACCACGTGACGGCCGCGTTCATCCAGAAGTTCGACGGCGTCATCGACGACCTGATGAAGCCGATCGACTACACGCTCGCCGATACGGAGTACGGCGACAACGCCGGCATTACGGCGTTCCCGCACGTGCGCGACTTCAGCATCACCGGACCGTTCCGCGTCACCGGCGTGTCCGACACGGTGAGCCGCCGCAAGATCTTCACCTGCCGGCCAACGTCGGCCGACGAGGAAGCGCCCTGCGCGCGCCAGATCCTGCGCCAGCTCGCGTCGAATGCGTATCGCCGCCAGGCGAGCGGCAGCGATCTCGAGTCGCTGCTCAAGTTCTACAACGACGGGCGCAAGGATCACGACTTCGAAGCCGGAATCAAGAACGCGCTGCAGATGATTCTCGCAAGTCCCGATTTCGTCTTCCGCTTCGAGGAGCAGCCGTACAACGTGCGGCCCGGTCAGACGTATCGCATCAGCGATGTCGTGCTGGCCTCGCGGTTGTCGTTTTTCCTGTGGGACACGGTGCCGGACGCGGAACTGGTGAAGGTGGCGATGAACAACACGCTCCACCTCCCCGGCGGTGCTCGACAAGCAGGTGCACCGGATGCTCGCGGATCCGAGAGCCGAAGCGCTCTCGACGCGCTTCGCCGCGCAGTGGCTGCGGCTGCAGGACGTCGAGAAGCTGCATCCCGATGCGCTGCTCTTCCCGTCGTTCGATCACGCGCTTACGATGTCGTACGTCCGCGAGACGGAGCTGTTCTTCAACAGCATCGTGCGCGAGGATCGCAACATCCTCGATCTGTTCACGGCCGACTACAGCTACGTCAACGAGCGCATCGCGAAGGTCTACCGGATCCCGAACATCGTCGGCGACGAATTCCGGCGCGTCACGCATGCCTGAGGAGCGCCACGGCATTCTCGGCCAGGGCAGCGTGCTGATGCAGACGGCTGTGGCGGACCGCACCTCGCCGGTGCAGCGCGGCAAGTGGATCATGGAAGTGCTCCTCGGGTCGCCGCCGCCGCCGCCGCCGCCAGAACCCGCCGCCGCCGCAGCTCGAGGAAACCAAGGCGGTGACCGCCGGCGGTAAACCGCTGTCCACGCGCGAGCGGATGGAGGAGCACCGGAAGAATCCGGCGTGCACGTCCTGCCATCGCGTGATCGATCCGCTCGGCCTCGCGCTCGAGAACTTCGACACCATCGGCGCGTGGCGAATCAAAGACAACGCCGTCGCCATCGACACCAAGGGCACGCTCTACGACGGGACGCCCATCGACGGTCCGGCGAGCCTGCGGCAGGCGCTCCTCGGAAAGTCGGAGACGGTGATCCGCAATTTCACCGACAACCTCATGTCGTTCGCGCTCGGGCGGCGCATCGAGTACGACGATCAGCCGACCGTGCGCAGCATCACGAAGAAGGCGGCGCAGAACGATTACCACTTCTCGTCATTCGTCCTCGGCATCGTGGGCAGCCCGGCGTTCCGGATGAGCACGGCAGAAGCCGTCACAACTACTGCAGACGCGCAGTCAACCCAGCGTCCCGCGAAGGGATCTACGAGGTAGACATGTACATCACGAAGCGACACATCTCGCGCCGCACGGTCCTGAAAGGAATGGGCGTCACCGTCGCGCTGCCCATTCTCGACGCGATGATTCCAGCGGGCACCGCGTGGGCGAAGACCGAAGCGGCGGCATCATCCTCGAAGGTGCGGCTCGTCGCGATGGAGATGGTGCACGGCTCAGCCGGCAGCACGGCGATTGGCGTGCAAAAACATCTGTTCGCGCCGGCGCAGACCGGGCGCGACTTCGAATTCAGCACCACGCTCGAGCCGCTGGCGCCGTTCAAGGACGACGTGACGATCATCAGCAACACTGACGTCCGCAACGCCGAAGCGTTCACGCTGCCCGAAATCGGCGGGGACCATTTCCGCTCTTCGGCCGTGTTCCTCACCCAGTCGCATCCGAAACAGACCGAAGGCAACGACGTCCACGCGGGCATCTCGCTCGACCAGCTGTATGCGTCGAAGTTCGGGCAGGACACGCCGATCCCGTCGATGCAGCTCTCGATCGAGAACGTCGACCAGGCCGGCGGCTGCACATACGGCTACTCCTGCATCTATACGGACACGATCAGCTGGTCGGCTCCTGATAAGCCGCTGCCGATGGTCCGCGACCCGCGCGTCGTCTTCGATCAGCTCTTCGGCGTCGGTGCGACGCCGGAGGAGCGCGTCGCGAACCGGCGCGCCGACCGGAGCATCCTCGATTTCATCACCGCGCGAATCGGCCAGGTCCGCCGCGAGCTGGGCGTCAGCGATCAGCGACGGCTCGGTGAATACCTGGACAACATCCGCGAGATCGAGCGCCGCATCCAGCGCGTCGAAGCGCGCAACGCCAGCGGCGACCCCCGCGAGCTGCCCGAAGCGCCAATCGGTGTGCCGGACTCGTTCGAAGAGCACATGCACATCCTGATGGACCTCATCGCGATTGCATTTGCCAGCGATACGACCCGTGTCTTCTCGTTCAAGCTCGGTCGCGACGCCTCCGGCCGGTCGTACCCGGAAAGCGGGATCGCCACCGGTTTCCACAATGCGTCTCATCACGGCGAGCGCGAAGATCGCATCAACGAGTTCGCGAAGATCAACCGGTATCACGTGAGCATGGTGCCGTATCTGCTCGACAAGCTGAAGAAAACGCCCGAGGGCGACAGCAACCTCCTGAAAACAGCCTCATCCTCTACGGCTCGCCGATGGGCGACTCGAATATTCACAACCACAAGCGCGTGCCGCTCTTCGCCGCGGGACACGCGGGCGGCAAGCTGAAAGGCGGCCTGCACATCAAGGCGCCGGACGGCACGCCAATGGCCAATCCGATGCTGACGATGCTGCATATGCTCGGTCGCGACGATATGACCAGCTTCGGAGACAGCACCGCCGAGCTCGATCTCAATAATGCCGCTGCGACGGCCACAACCGACGCCGTGAAAGGCTAGGAGACCCATGCTGCGCAAAACGCTGATCACCGCATCGTGCATCGGCGCCATCGGGGCGCTCTGGCTTTGGGTACTCGTCCACGCCGCGCCGAAAAGCGACTCGCGCTCGACGGTCGTCGAAGCAGCGATGCGGGGCGACCGCGACACGGTCCGCTCGCTTCTCAAAGAAGGCGACGATGTGAACTCGGCCCAGCCGGATGGAATGACCGCGCTGCACTGGGCCGTTCAGAAGAACGACGTCGAGCTTGCGAAGCTCCTGCTGTACGGCGGCGCAAACGTGCGCGCGACCACCCGAATCGGCGGGTACACGCCGCTCCTCATCGCCAGCAAGAACGGTCAGACGGCGATGATTGAAACGCTGCTCACGGCAGGCGCCGACGCGAAGAGCGCCACCGCGAACGGCGCGACGGCCCTGATGCTCGCGTCGCAGGCCGGCAATGCGGATGCAGTGAAGATGCTCATCACGCACGGCGCGGACGTGAATGCCGTCGAACAGGTGAAGGGCGAGAGCGCGCTGTACTTCGCGGCGGCGTACGGGCGCGCTGACGTCGTTCGTGTGCTGACCGCCAGCGGTGCGAACCCGAATGTCGCGACGAAGGTCATCAATCTCGACGCCTTCAACAAGGAAGAGCAGGAACGGTTCGCGCAATTCGCGCAGCAGGCCGGTCAGGCTGCTGGCCGCGGAGCCCAGGCCGGTGCGGCGGCTGGTGCGGCGCCTGCCGCGCAGGCACGCGGCGGACGCGGCTACAACCCGAACGCGAAGCCCGGGATCGATCGGCAGTACAACTACACTGAGCTCGTCGGCTACTGGGGCGGTCTCGCGCCGCTGCACATCGCCGCGCGCCAGGGAGAGCTCGGCGCGGTCAAGGCGCTCCTCGACGCGCACGCAGACGTGAACCAGCGCAGCGCCGGCGACAAAGTCACGCCGATTCTGGTGGCGACGATCAACGGCAATTTCGATATCGCCAAGTACATGCTCGACCACGGCGCCGACGAGAAGCTCGCGCAGGAGAACGGCGTCACGCCGCTGTACGCAGCGCTCAACTGCCAGTGGGCCGACAAAGCGCTGTATCCGCAGCCGCGTGCGCAGGAGCAGCAGCAGCTTTCGTATCTCGACATGATGCAGGCGCTGCTCGAGAAGGGCGCCGATCCGAACGCACGGTTGCGGCGGAAGGTCTGGTACTGCGCAGTACGACTTCGATCAGTCGGGCATCGACGAAGCGGGCGCGACCGCGTTCTGGCGCGCCGCCTACGCCGACGACATCGACGCGATGAAGCTGCTGGTGAAGTACGGCGCCGACGTGAACCTCGCGACGATGCGGACCCCAGGACGCCCACGACTCGGCGACGACCCAGCGCGCGTCGTGCAGGACATTTCGGGCATGCCTCCGATTCCGGTCGGCGGCCCCGGAGTGCCGCCGCTGCTCGCGGCGGCCGGTGAGGGCTACGGCGAAGGGCTCGCAGCCAACCACCACCACTTCGCGGCGGGCGGCATGCTCGCGGCCGTGAAGTATATGGTCGAAGAGCTTCACGTCGACGTGAACGCGCGCGACCACGAAGGCAACACGGCGCTGCACAACGCGGCGGCGCGCGGCGACAACGAGATGATCCTGTATCTCGTCTCGAAGGGGGCCGACCCGAAAGCGGTGAATCGCGGCGGCGTCACAACCGTCGACATGGCGAACGGGCCCGTTCAGCGAATTTCGCCGTTCCCCGACACGATCAAACTACTCGAAGGCATGGGCGCGAAGAACAACCACAAGTGCGTCTCTTGCTGATTTAAGGATCTAAGGAAGTAAGGATCTAAGGATCTAAAGGCTGGAGTTTTGGCCGGCAGGTTCTTAGATCCTCAGATCTGAATGCTTCCCTCCTCCCGGGTCTTCGTCGCCGGTCACCGCGGGATGGTTGGCGCCGCCATCGTTCGAAAGCTCGCCGCTGAAGGCTACAAAGACATTCTGACCGCCTCGCGTGAGGAGTTGGACCTGCGCGATCAGGCGGCGGTGAACCGCTGGTTTGCCGAGAACCGGCCCGACTACGTTTTTCTTGTCGCCGGCACCGTCGGCGGCATCCTCGCCAACTCCACACGGCCCGCAGAATTCATCTACGACAACATGATGATTCACGCGACGGTCGTGCACGCGTCGCATCTGTATCCGGTCGAGAAGCTGCTGTACCTGGGCAGCTCCTGCATTTACCCGCGGAATGCGCCGCAGCCGATTCGCGAGGACAGCCTGCTGCAGGGCGAGCTCGAGCCGACCAACGAGGCATATGCGGTCGCGAAGATCGCGGGCATCACGCTGTGCCGCGCGTACCGGCGCCAGTACGGATCGAACTTCGTCTCCGCGATGCCGACCAACCTTTACGGGCCGGGCGACAACTTCGATCTGGCCGGCGCGCACGTGGTGCCGGCGCTGATGCGCAAGTTCCACGAAGCGAAGCTCCGCGGGATGCGTGAAGTCGTCGTATGGGGGACGGGTGGAAGCCGCCGCGAATTTCTGTACGTCGAGGACCTTGCGGACGCCTGCCTCTTCCTCATGAAGCACTACGACGAGACGGGCCACATCAACGTCGGCACGGGCGAAGACCTGACGGTCCGCGAGCTGGCAGAGACGATCGGGGCGATCGTCCATCCGGAGGCGACGATCGTGTTCGATTCAACGAAGCCGGACGGCATGCCCCGCAAACTGCTCGACGTGTCGCGCCTGCACGCTCTGGGCTGGCGCCATCGCACGTCGCTCGTCGACGGCCTGAATTCCACGTATCGCTGGTTTGTCGACAACGCCGTCGGCGCGCGCGGCATGGGCGTCGTGACGACGTAGCGCCGTGGCAACGTGGCGCGAGGCTTCAGCCGACCGTTGCGATCACGGCCAGATCCCGAGCGCACGCCTGACGAGGATCAGCTGCCCGAGATGATACGCGGTGTGATCCGCAATCAGCAGAATCTCGCGCATGTACGTCTGTCCGCTGCCGTGTGGAATCTGCGCGAACAGATCGATTGTTCGATCTTTCGCGAGCTGCTGCAACGCGCGGCGATCCCGCCTGAACGCGGCGATTGATGCCTTCCATGCCGCGGCCGTTCTCGGCGCCGGCGATTTGGGCCAGTAGTCGTCCGGCCATTTCTTCTCTTTGTATTTCGGGCTGCGGCAGAACTCGAGAATGTCTGCTTGCGCGATCCGCAAGTGCTCCACCAGCTGCCAGGCGGAATGCTCCAGACCTGGTGGAGTGACGCCGCGCAGCCGCGGCGCAACGCCGGCGACTGCCTTCTCGAATGTCACGTGGGCGTCGCCCCAGTCGAGCAGCTTTGCCACCTGATCACGAATCGCGATGTCTGGATTCATGTTTCCTCTGATGACAGGCAGGACTGAAGTCCTGCGCTACAGTCGCGCCGTCTTGCGCGGCAATCGGATCCTGCCCTAGCCGCCCTACCTGCCCTACCCGCCGTTCCGGGCCCACCCGCCCCGTCCAGCCCGTTACAATCCCCGCATGCGGACACTCGTTCTGGCACTGGCGCTTGGCGCCGTGGCCCTCGGCGCGGCCCTGGACGGACAGCGGGATCCAAGACTATACGCTGGTCTCAAGTGGCGCTCCATCGGACCGTTTCGTGCGGGGCGAGCGTCGGCGGTCGGCGGCGTCGCGGGCAACCCGGCCATCTATTACATGGGCACGCCGGGAGGCGGTGTGTGGAAGACGACGGACGGCGGGATGATCTGGAAGCCGATCTCCGACGCCGTGCCGGTCGCCTCGATTGGCGCGCTCGCCGTCTCGCCATCCAACCCCGACGTCGTCTACATCGGGACAGGCGATGTGAGCGAAGTCGGCGGATCGGTAAACGCCGGATCTGGCGTCTACAAGTCCACTGACGCCGGAGCGACGTGGACCCATGTCGGGCTCGACAACACCTGGCACATCGGGGCGCTCTGGATTGACCCGCGTGATCCGAATCTGGTCGTCGTCGCCGCGCTGGGACATACGTTCGCGAAGGACGCAGACCGCGGAATCTTCAAGACGACCGACGGCGGCGCCAGCTGGAAGAAAACGCTGTTCAAGGACGAAGAAACCGGAGCCATCGATGTCGCCTTCGATGCCGCGAATCCGAAGATCGGGTTTGCGACCGTCTGGGGACATTACGTCGCGCCCGGTGCGACGGGAGCCGTCCTGAACGGGACGAATCGCGGAGCCGTCTACAAAACGACCGACGAAGGCGACACGTGGACCGTGATCGACGGCCACGGGCTGCCGGCCGATCGCGTCGGTCGTTCCGGCGTCGCCGTCACGAACCGTGGAGAGCGAGTCTTCGCGATCATGGCGGCTCAACCTGGCAGTGGCCTGTATCGATCCGACGATGGCGGCGCAAGCTGGCAGAAGGCCACGGCCGACCCGCGCATCGTCGGCAACGGATACTTCAGCAAGGTCTATGTCGATCCGAACAACGCCGATGTCGTGTACGTGATGCAGACGTCGATGTACCGCTCCGCCGACGGCGGCAGGACGTTCACGGCGTGGAAGGGCGCACCTGGCGGCGACGACAATCACGTGCTGTGGATCGATCCGACGCACTCCGACTGGATGGTAATGGGCAGCGACCAGGGGGCGGTCGCGTCGCTCGACGGTGGGCGCACGTGGAGCTCCTGGTACAACCAGCCGACCGGCCAGCTGTATCACCTCTCGACCGACAACCGCTGGCCGTACTGGATATACGGCATGCAGCAGGACAGCGGATCGATCGGCACACGCAACCGCGGCGACTATGGCAACGTCGGCATCCTCGATTGGGACGCGGTCGCCGGCTACGAATTCGGCTACATCATTCCCGATCCGCTCAACCCGAACATCATTTACGCCGGCGGCGAAGCACGCGGCGTGTGGCGGCTCGATCGTGAGAGCCGCCAGGTGCGCACCGTATCGCCGAACGTCGGAAGGCAAGGCGACTATCGCACGGTACTCAATCCTCCGCTCGCGTTCTCGCCACACGACCCGCACGCGCTGTACGAAGGGACGCAGTTCGTGCTCGTCACGCACAATGGCGGCGAGTCGTGGCAACACGTGAGCCCCGATCTCACGCTGCGCCCGGACGCGTCGCCGGCGCCGTCCGGATCTGTGCCTGCGGGCGCACCTCCAGCGCCGAACCGCACGGCGATCAACGCGCTCGCATTCTCGCCGGCGAAAGACGGAGTGATCTGGGCCGGTACCAGCAATGGCCTGGTGCAGCTCACCGAGGACGGCGGCAAGAGCTGGCGCGATGTATCGCCTCCGGGCCTTACGCGATTTCATCAGGTCAGCGCGATCGAGGCCTCTCGCTTCGATCGCGCGACGGCGTTTGTCGCCGTCGAAGCGCACGAAGCGAACGACTTCGAGCCGCACGTATTTCGCACGACCGACGCCGGGAAGAGCTGGCGTGAAACGGTCGCCGGAATGGCGGCCGGTAGTTTCGTGCGGGTCGTGCGGGAAGATCCGGTGCGGCGCGGACTGCTGTATGCCGGCACTGAAAGCGGCGCGATGGTCTCGTTCGACGCGGGCGACCACTGGCAGTCGCTGCAGCTGAACCTTCCCGTCGTCTCGGTTCGCGATATCGTCGTCCACGATCAGGACGTATTGATCTGCACGTACGGCCGCGCGATTTGGATTCTCGACGACGTGTCGCCGATCAGGCAGGCCAACAGCGCGGTAACCGAGCCAGATGCGTTCCTGTTTGCGCCACACCAGGCGATACGCGTCCGGCGCAACGACAACAACGACACGCCGATGCCGCCCGATCTGCCGGCGGCCGCGAATCCGCCGACCGGCGCTGTGATCGATTACTACCTGCGGGCAGCGGCGGTTGGAGATGTCACCATCGGCATCTACGACGAGCGTGGCGAGCTGGTACGACAGTTGTCGAGCGTCGCCGAGCGCGTGGCTGAAGGCGACCCGCCGAATGTGCCATCGTACTGGCTGGCGACACCGACTCCGCTGTCGACGGCTGCTGGCGCGAGCCGCGCGGTTTGGGATTTGCGCTATCCGCCGCCGCCCGCGCTCCGTCACGATTATCCAATCTCGGCGACAGTCGGCCAAACGCCGCAGACACCTGAAGGTCCGCTCGCCGCACCGGGCAGGTATGACGTGCGTTTGACGGTGAACGGGCGAACCGTTCACCAGCCGCTCACGATTGTTCCTGATCCGCGGGTGCGCGTTTCGCCAGCCGATTTAGAGCGGCAAGCGATGTTCGAGCGCCGAGTCGCCGCCGCGATGGGCTCGGCGTACGAGAACTATGAACAAGTGCTCGCGATCCGAAAAGCTGCGGCAGCCTACACGCAGGACCTCGATGCGGTGAGAGCGTTCGATCGAAGCGCGGCCACGCTCATCAGCGAGCAATCGCGCGGCGTAAACAGCTCGGCGACCCAGGCTCGGCGTCCTCCCGCGGACTTTGCATCGCTGAACGGAAACTTGAGCGTGCTGCTCGAAGCCAGTGACCTGGCCGACGGAGCGCCAACGGAGGCGATCAAAGGTGCGTGGATCGACTACTGCCGCGATCTGACCGCGACGGTTCAGCGCTGGAGCGAGCTGACGACGAAGGAATTGCCGACGGTCAACACTCAGCTGCGACAGCTCGGTCTTCCACCGCTCGCTGCGCCTCCGCCACCAGTCTCCGGACCGTCGTGCACGCCGTAAAACAGGCGGGCTCCATCGATGTAGCGCGAGGCTTTAGCCGAGCGCACAAAAATTCTCGCGCGGATACGCCGCTCGGCTGAAGCCTCGCGCTACACAAAAATAGAAAACGCTCTAGCCGGACGTTCGTCATAGGACGCGGATCAGATCCGACCTGGTGATGATGAACGTCTTGTCCGTCTTGAAATCGCGAACGAGGACGGCAGGATTCTGGGGCGTGATCATCGTGGACAGCAGATCGACCGGCGTCGACACGTCGACGAACGGAAACGCGGGCTGCATGATCGTGTCGACGGGTTGCGACTTGACGCGACCGTTCCGCACGAGCTCTTCGAAGAGATGCGCCTCGTTCAACGAGCCGACGAGACGGCGGTCGCGCGTGATCGAGATCTGCGAGAAATCGTGCTCGCTCATCGTGCGGAGCGCGTGCTCGACCGGCTCGTTCGCCTCGATCGAGCAGAGCTCGCCGGACAGCCGCGCGTTCGACGAGGTCGCGCGCCGTCATGCCGCTCTTCTCGAGAAATCCCTTCTCGCGCATCCAGTCGTCGTTGAACATCTTGCCGAGATAGCGCGAGCCGTGGTCGTGGAAGATGACCACGACGACCTCGCCGGCCTTGAAGCGATCCTTCAGCTGCAGCAGGCCCGCCATCGCCGACCCGGCCGAATTGCCGGCGAAGATGCCTTCCTCGCGCGCGATGCGCCGCGTCATGATCGCGGCGTCCTTGTCGGTGACCTTCTCGAAATGGTCGATCAGGTTGAAGTCGACGTTCTTCGGAAGGAAGTCCTCGCCGATGCCTTCGGTGATGTACGGGTATATCTCGTTCTTATCGAACACGCCCGTTTCTTTGTATTTCTTGAACACGGACCCGTACGTGTCGATGCCCCACACCTTCAGCCTGGGATTTTTTTCCTTGAGGTACCGCGCAACGCCGGAGATGGTGCCGCCTGTGCCGACGCCAACGACGAGATGATCGATCTTGCCGCCGGTCTGCTCCCAGAGTTCGGGCCCGGTCTGCTCGTAGTGCGCCTGCGCGTTCGACAGGTTGTCGTACTGATTCGCCTTCCACGAGTTGGGAATCTCGGTCAGCAGCCGCGACGACACCGAGTAATACGACCGCGGGTCTTCGGGATCGACGTTGGTCGGGCAGACGATGACCTCGGCGCCGAACGCCTTCAGCGCGTCGACCTTTTCCTTCGACTGTTTGTCGGTGGTCGTGAAAACGCATCGATAGCCTTTGACCACCGCGGCAATGGCGAGCCCCATGCCCGTGTTGCCCGACGTGCCTTCGACGATCGTGCCGCCCGGTTTGAGGACGCCGGCCTTCTCGGCATCCTCGATCATCTTCACGGCCATCCGGTCCTTGATCGAATTGCCGGGATTGAACGTCTCGATCTTCGCGAGCACCGTCGCTTTGACGAGCCCCTCGGTGATGCGATTGATGCGAACGATCGGCGTGTGGCCGATGGCGTCGAGAATGGTGTCGCAGATTTTTTTCATGGGCTGTGGTGAGGCTCCTGCAGGACCGCGCCCTGAGACCGGCGGTCCAATCTGTAAGTGTATACTGAGCTTTTCTGACGCGGTTTCCTCAGGTCTGAGCCATGCGCCGGCGCCATTTTCTCGATCTGCTTGCGGTGCTCACGCTCGTCGGGGCCGTGTGGTTCGGCCCGCGCGTGCAGGTCGCGTCGGGCGAGCTGCCGCACGAGCTGTCCGACCGTGCGTTCTGGAAACTGGTGTCCGACTTCTCCGAGCCGGGCGGCTACTTCCGCTCGGACAATCTCGTCTCCAACGAGACCGCGTTTCAGCACGTTATTCCCGGACTCGTCGGTCGGATCAAGCGCGGCGGCGTGTATCTCGGCGTCGGCCCGGATCAGAATTTCACGTACATCGCCGCGTTCCATCCGCGGATGGCGTTCATCATCGACATCCGGCGGCAGAACCTGCTGCTGCACCTGATGTACAAGGCGCTGATCGAGATGTCGGACGATCGCGCCGACTTTCTGTCGCGGCTGTTCTCTCGCACGAGACCGCGCGGGCTCGGACGCGCCACGTCGCCGGAGGAGCTCTTCACCGCGTACGCCGACGTGATGCCGAGCGAAGGCAATTATCGAAACAACCTGAACGCGATCTTCGACCGCCTCACCAAGCACCACGGCTTCAGGCTCACCGATCTCGATCGGCAGACCATCGACGATCGCATCTACCGCAACTTCTTCGCGAGCGGCCCCGAGCTCCGCTACTCGTTTCCGCGTGCGTACGGCGGCGCAGGTGTTTCCGTCGTATGCCGAGCTGATGCTGCAGACCGACGAGTCCGGCGCGAATCACAGCTACATGGCGACCGACGAGAGCTATCAGGCGCTGCGGGACCTCGAACGCCGCAACCTCGTCGTGCCCATCGTCGGCGATTTCGGCGGGCCGAAAGCCATCCGGCTCGTCGGCGCGTATTTGCGCGACCACAATGCGACCGTCACGTTCTTCTACACGTCGAACGTCGAGCAGTATCTGTTCCAGACCGACGCCTGGCGCCGGTTCTTCGCCAGCGTGGCCACGCTGCCCGGTCGACCCGAGCAGCACGTTCATCCGGGCCTTCTTCAACATGGGATTCCGATATCCCCCGCCGATCTACAACCCGAGCCTCCGGTCGGCGACGCTGCTCGACCCGATCGCCAGCGAAGTCAGCGCCTTCAAAGCCGGCGAAATCCAGACCTACTACGACGTCGTCGAACGATCGCGGTAGTCCCCTCGTATTTGAAGGGATGGGCTTCAAACACATTCTGAGGCGACTGATCCGTTTTCCGACGTTCACCGCGATCACCGTGGCGACGCTCGGGATCGGAATCGGCGGAAACAGCGCGATCTTCACCGTCGTCGAGGGCGTGCTGCTGAAGCCGCTGCCGTATCCGAGCCCGCAGGAGCTCGTCGAGGTCGATCACGCGGCCCCCGGCATGAACATCCCGCAAGCCGGCTCGGCGCCGTTCCTGCACTTCACCTACCGCGACCAATCGCACGTCTTCAGCAGCCATCGGCCTGTGGCGCGGCAACGCTGTCACGCTCACCGGCATCGGCGAGCCCGAAGAAGTGCCGGACGTGGAAGTCACTGAGGGGGTGCTGAACGCGCTCGATGTGCGTCCGTTGCTCGGCCGCGTGTTCATCGCCACCGACGATTCGCCCTCTTCCGAGCGGACGGCTGATCCTCACCTACGGCTACTGGCGAAGCCGGTTCGGCGGCGACCCCGGCATCCTCGGCCGCCGGATTGTGCTCGACGGAGACGCGCGCGAGGTCATCGGCGTGCTGCCGGAGGGGTTTCGGTTTCTCGATCGCAAGTTCTCGCTCGTCCTGCCGCTCCGCCTCGATCCGGCGAAGGTGTTTGTCGGCAATTTCAGTTTCGACGCGCTTGCGCGCCTGAAGCCGGGCGTTTCGCTCGCCGAGGCAAGCGCGGATGTCGCACGGATGATTCCGATTGCGATGCATCGCTACCCGGCGTTCCCCGGGTTCAACGCGAAGATGTTCGAGGAAGCGCGGCTCACGCCCGCGCTCCGGCCGCTCAAAGACGAGCTCGTCGGCGACATCGGCAAGGTGCTCTGGATCCTCATGGGCACGCTCGCAATCGTCCTGCTCATCGCGTGCGCGAATGTCGCGAACCTGCTGCTCGTTCGCGCCGAGGGTCGACAGCAGGAGCTGGCGATTCGGGCCGCGCTCGGTGCGGGCCGCGCCGAGATTGCGCGCGAGCTGATGCTCGAGAGCCTCGTGCTCGGAGTGGGAGGCGGCGTCTTCGGCCTGGCCCTCGCATACAGCGCGCTGCGCCTGCTGACGGCGCTTGCGCCGGCGAACGTTCCGCGGCTCGATGCGATCGCGATCGATGTGCCGGCGCTTCTTTACACGCTGGCGATCTCGCTCGTCGCGGCACTGCTCTTCGGGTCGATTCCGATCTTCAAGTACGCCGGTCCGCAGCTCGGCACGGCGCTTCGCATGGGCGGCCGCACGGCGAGCGACAGCAAGGAGCGACACCGCACCCGTAGCACGCTCGTCGTCGTGCAAGTGGCGCTCGCGCTCGTCCTGCTCATCAGCTCGGGGTTGATGATCCGGACGTTCTATGCGCTGAAACACGTAAATCCTGGGTTCGAGCGGCCTGAAGAAGTAGAGACCATTCGGGTCTCGATTCCCCGATCAGAAGTAGCGGATCCGGTCCAGGCCGTGCGCATGGATCAGGCGATCCTCGACAAGGTCGCGGCGATTCCCGGCGTCGCATCGGTCGGAATGACCAGCGTGCTGTCGATGACCGGGCAGGGATGGCACGACCCGATTTACGTCGAGGATCATCCGTATTCGGCGACGCGGATGCCGCCGCTTCGCGAGTTACAAGATGGTGTCGCCGGGCCTTTTCAAGGCGATGGGCAATCGTATGGTCACCGGACGCGACTTCACGTGGACGGACCTGTTCGAGCAACGGCACGTCGCGATCGTTTCCGAGAATCTCGCGCGCGAGCTGTGGCAGAGCCCGGAGAATGCCATCGGCAAGCGCGTCAGCGACGCCATGAAGTCGACGTGGCGCGAAATCGTCGGCGTCGTCGCCGACGAGCGCGACGATGGCGTCGAACGCAAGGCGCCGACGATCGTGTGCTGGCCGATGCTGATGGACAAGTTCTCCGGCGAGGAGCCGTTCGGCGCTCGCACGATGTCGCTCGTCGTCCGCAGTGGCCGCGCCGGTACGAGCGGATTGCTGAGAGACGTTGGCGGGGCGGTCTGGGCGGTCGATCCGAACCTGCCGCTCGCAAACGTGCGCACGCTGCGAGGAGATTTACGACGCATCGCTGGCGCGGACCTCATTCGCGCTGGTCATGCTCGCGATTGCGGGCGCGATGGCGCTGTTGCTGGGCGTCGCCGGTCTCTACGGCGTCATCTCGTATTCGGTGTCGCAGCGGACGCGCGAAATCGGCATCCGGATGGCGCTCGGGGCGCGGTACGAGGAGGTCACGCGAATGTTCGTCCGCCACGGCCTGTCGTTGACCGCTGTCGGGATCCTCTGCGGACTGATCGCATCGTTTGTGCTGGCGCGCCTGATGTCGACGCTGCTCTTTGGCGTGAGCGCGACCGACGCTATGACGTACGCTGGCGTGTCGCTCGGTCTCGCCGCCGCGGCCGTGCTGGCGAGCTACGTCCCCGCGCGGCGCGCCACGCTCATCGACCCTGTCCATGCGCTGCGGGCGGAATAATGCGGTGAGGTACTCCGTGGCGCAGGACTTTAGTCCTGCGTCGTGGCCCAGCTCGAATCGCAGGTCTAAAGACCGGCGCTACTAACGGATCCGTCGGCTCACTCGTCTAACAGCCGATGCGCTACGTCAAGCAGGCGATTCGCCTCGTCCGCACGCAGCCGACCCTCACCGCGGTCGTAACTCTGACGATGGTCCTGTGCATCGGCGCCAATGCGGCGCTATTCAGCGTCGTGGACCGCGTGCTCCTTTCCCCGCTCCCCTATCCGAACGCAGCACGCCTCATCACAATCGAGGATCGGCACTCGGCCGATGCCACGAACCTCACATACGCCGCGTTTCTCGACGTCGAGGCGCAGGCGTCGACGGTCGAACGGGTCGCGGCTGCCCGAGGCTGGCAGTTCAACCTCACCGGCGGCACGTCTGAGCCGGAGCGCGTCGACGGTGCGCGTGTCTCTCAGGGTTTCTTCGCTGCGCTCGGCGTGCAGCCGGTCATCGGGCGAACATTCGACGCGGGCGAGGACATTTCGGGCGGTCCGGCAGTCGTCGTCATCGGCTACGACATCTGGCAGGCGCGGTTCGGCGGCCGTCCCGATGTGCTCGAGCAAACAGTCAAGCTCAACGACATCGACTATCGGATTCTTGGTGTGATGCCGCGCTTGTTCTCGTTTCCGTCTGGGACGTCTCTGTGGGTGCCGCTCGCTGCGCGCGGGCCGCTCGGCGCGAACCGGCGCGCGCACCTTCTGAGCGTGATCGCCCTCCGGCGCGCTGGCGCGCCCATGAACGCGGTCCAGCAGGAATTGAAATCGCTCGGCGCCGCCGGCATCGCCGAGCACCGCGGAGAGGACGACACTCTCACGTTTTCAGCGACGCCGCTTCACGAACGTCTCACTGCGGCCGTTCGTCCTGCACTCATCATTCTGTGGGGAGCTGTTGGCTTCGTTCTGCTCATCGCCGTCGTCAACGTGTCGCATCTGCTCCTCGAGCGCTCGCTGTATCGCGCACGCGAAATCGCGGTAAGGGTCGCGCTTGGCGCGTCGCGGCTCACGATCGCCAGACTGCTCCTGCTCGACAGTGTGCTGCTGACGATGGCGGGAGGTGCGGGCGGCGTCGCGCTCGCATCGGTGCTCGTCAGGGTTGTCACAGCCGTCGTCCCGAGAGAGGTCGCCGCATTCGGTCCATTCGGCGTCAGCGGTCGCGTCCTGGCGCTGTCCATCGTGCTGTCGGCGACAGCCGGCTGCCTGGCGGCGGTTGCGCCCGTGCTCAGCGCGAACGTGCTCGCTCCAGCCGATGCCCTCGGCCGCGCCGGCCGAGGGCAGACAAGCGGCGCGCCGGCAGGGTTCATCCGCCTGCTGGTCGGCGGTGAAGTCGCTCTCGCGTTGACGCTCTTCGCTGGTGCGGCCCTGCTGGTTACGAGCCTCGTACGCCTGCAGCGAATCGTGCCAGGTTTTGATCCGTCGAGCGTTCTCACGGTGGACGTGTTCGTCGCCTCGACCGGCGGCAGCGAGCCTGCGCCCGCGCGGGTGAGGAATCTGTTCGAACCGGCGCTGGAACGGATCCGACGGATACCCGGAGTCGAAGCCGCAGGATTGGTCAACGTGCTGCCGTTTGCCGGCGGCGTATCCACGGACTTCGAAATCGCGGGACGGCCGAAAGGTGCAGAAGAACCGACGGCCGACATCGCGATCGCGGATGCCGGTTACTTCAGAGCGCTGCGGATTCCGCTCGTCCGCGGCCGCCTGCTCCGAAGCGACGACGCCGAGCACCGGCCGCGCGTTGTGCTGGTCAGCGAAACCTTCGCACACCGCTACTGGCCGACTGAGTATCCGATCGGTCAGCGGATCACCATGAAAGACTGGGGACCGCCCATCTCAGCTGAGATCGTCGGGATCGTCGGCGACATCCGGTCGCACGGCCTCGACTCGGCAGCGCCGCCGATCGTGTACTGGTCGTATCAGCAGTTTCCCTCGTCTTTCAATGCGCTCGTTGTAAAGGTTCGAGGCGAGGCAGCGGCGTTTGCGCCGGCCGTGAAGAACGCCGTCTGGTCGATCGACGCGAATCAGGCGCTCGCGCGCGCCGCGACGCTCGATTCCCTGATGGCTGCGGCGCTGGCGCCGCGCCGCTTCACGATGCTCCTGCTCACGGCGTTCGCAGCGGTCGCGCTGCTGCTCGCGTCAGTCGGGATATACGGGGTCCTGGCGTACGCCGTCGCACGTCGTCGCGCGGAACTGGGCGTGCGGCTGGCACTCGGTGCAAGTCCGGCAAGCCTGTTCTCTCTGACGTTGTGGAACGCGTGCACGGTCGCCGGCAGCGGGCTCGTCGCGGGCATCGCATTCACGGCTGCGTTGACGCGTGCGCTTGGATCGCTGCTGTTTGAGGTGTCACCGACGGACCCCGCAGTGCTCGGCAGCGCCGTCGCCGTGTGCTGCGCAGTGTGCATCGCTGCGAGCATCCTTCCGGCATGGAAAGCTGCGAGGACCGACCCGCTGGAAACAATGCGCGGCGAATGACCGGGCCTACCGCTTGCGCACGCGCTTGGGAATCGCCGCGACGTGCTGCTCTTCGATGAGCCGATTGAAGGCCGCCACGTCCTTTTCCATGATCTGATCCAGCCTTGTCAGCTGGGTCGCGAGCCGATCCGAAAGTTCCTTGAAGACGGCGTACGACTGGGCCGTCGGTGCGGCGTCGGTGGCCGCCACGACCGGCGAAACGGCTGCGATCAGGTTATTGAGCTTCGCCGGATATGACAGCACGTCGTTCCCGTTGCGAATATTCATCTGGACGAGTTCGTCCTGTACGGCTCCGAGCTCGGCGTCGAGCTTCTGGCCCATGGCCGCGATCGCCATGCCGGCGGGCGTCTGAGACGCGCGCGCCATTGCGGCCTTGAGATCCGCGCGCGCCGCAATGATGTCGCCGATTGCTTCGTGGGTCTCGGTGAGCCTCGCCTGAATGTCGGTCAGCAGCGTGAACTGCTTCTCGAAATCCGCCGCCGTCGTCGCCGTCCGTGGATCTTTTTTAACCTCGAACGGCTGCGTGAACGACTTGCCAGCCACCGTCAGCCGCACCTGATACGCGCCGGGAATCGCCTGCACGCCGCGTATGCTTCCGCCGAAGAGGATCGTGCCCGACGGCGGAGGCGGGGCGTCTGGATAGCGCATGTCCCACTCGAATTTATTGAGGCCGAGCGCCGCCGACACTATCGGCCGCGCGGCCCCAGGTCCTTCGAACGCGGTGCGTTCGACAGCCGCCGCCCGCCGTGTTGTCGCGGCTGCGAACCGTCCGAATGATCTTGCCGCCGCGGTCGAGGAAATCGATCGCGACGCCGTCGGCTGGCGCATCTTTCAGGTAGTACCACACGACCACGCCCGATGCGGGATTCTGGCCGACGGCGCTGTTGCCGCCGAGACCTCCACCGCCGCCACCGACGCGCATGCGATACGTGTCGCGCGGCTGAAACAAATGGGCTGGCGACGCCGCGACCGTGTCGTTCAATTGGCGGAGCGGGCTCAAATCGTCGAGGACCCAGAACGATCGGCCCTGCGTCGACGCGACGAGATCGGAATCGTGCACGGCCAGATCGGTAATCGGCACGACCGGCAGGTTCAGCTGCAAGGACTGCCACGAGGCGCCATCGTCGAACGACACGTACATGCCGGTTTCCGTACCGGCGTACAGCAGACCCTTTCGAGCCGGATCCTCGCGGACGACCCGCACGAACGCGGGCTCGGGTATTCCCGCGCCGAGCACCGTCCACGTCGCGCCGTAGTCCGTCGTCTTGTAGATATACGGCTTGAAATCATCGGACTGATAGCGCAGCGCCGCGACGTATGCGGTGCCGGCGGCATGCGGCGACGCTTCGATGATGTTGATGCGCGTCCATTCCGGCATCTGTTTCGGCGTCACGTTCTTCCAGTTCTTACCCCCGTCCCGCGTCACGTAGACGAGGCCGTCGTCCGAGCCGGTCCAGATCGTGTCCTTTTCGAGGCGCGAAGGAGCAACGGTGAAGATCGTGCAGTAGAAATCCGCGCTGCTGTTGTCTCCTGTGAGCGGCCCGCCGTTGTAGCCCTGCTTGGACTTGTCGTTTCGCGTGAGATCGGGGCTGATGACCTGCCAGCTCTGGCCCTGGTCCGTCGATTTGAAGAGCACGTTGCCAGCCGCGTACAGCGCGGTCGGATCGACCGGCGAGAACGCGATGGGCGACGTCCACTGAAAGCGATATTTCAACTCGCCGGCCGGACGTCCACCAGGCGTCTCTGGCCAGATCGAGATATTGCGCGACTCACGCAAGCGATGGTCGTAACGCGTGAACAGACCGTAATAGCTGCCCGCGTACACGATGTTCGGGTCGCGCGGATCCGGTGCGATGTAGCCGCTCTCTCCGCCGCCGACTGGCCACCAGTCACTCTGATCGATCCCTCCACCGGCCGTCCGGCTCGCAATCGACACGCTGGTGCTGTCCTGCTGCGATCCGTAAATCCGATACGGAAACTGGTTGTCGGTGATGACGTGATAAAACTGCGCCGTCGCCTGATTCTGCTCGCTCGTCCATGTACGGCCGCCGTTCGACGAAATGGCGGCGCCGCCATCGTTGCCATTGATCATCCGCTGTGAATCTTCCGGTGCTATCCACAGCGCATGGTTGTCCGAGTGAGCCGCGCGCACGATCTGGAACGTCCGTCCGCCGTCGATCGACTTGTTGATCTCGAGCGTCGGCACGTACACCGTATCCGCATCCTGCGGATCCGCGATGATGTGGCTGTAGTACCACGCACGCTCGCGGACGTTCGAGTCGCTGTTCATCCGTTGCCACGACAATCCGGCATTGTCGGATCGGAACACGCCGCCGTCCTTCGCCTCGACGATCGCCCACACGCGATCATGACGGGACGGCGAGATGGCAAGCCCGATTCGTCCCTTGACTCCGCTCGGCATGCCCACCGATATTTCGCTCCACGTCGATCCGCCGTCGAGCGACTTGTAAGGACCGCTGCCGGCGCCGCCGCTGTACAGCTCCCACGGCCGGCGATACACCGGCCAGAACGACGCGTACACGATCCTCGGGTTCACCGGGTCGATGACGACGTCGACCGCGCCAGTTTTATCGTCCACAAACAGGACTTTCTCCCAGCTCGCGCCGCCGTCCTTCGTACGGAATAATCCGCGCTCCGCATTCGGGCCGAAGGGATCGCCGAGGGCGGCAACGAACGCGACGTCCGGATTCTGCGGATGGACCGAAATCCGTCCGATCTGGTGTGAACTTGTCAGTCCCAGATGTTTCCAGGTCTTGCCTGCATCGATCGACCGGTACACGCCGTCACCATGCGAGAAGTTGCTGCGAATGTCGGCTTCTCCCATCCCGACGTACACGACGTTGGCATCCGACGGCGCGACTGCCACCGCACCAACCGACCCGGTGTGCACGTATCCGTCCGTGATCGGATTCCACGTCAATCCGCCATCGTCGGTCTTCCACACGCCGCCACCGGTCGCGCCCATGTAATAGACGAGCGGCTGGCCGGCCACGCCTGTTACAGCGGTGACTCGCCCACCGCGATAGGGACCGATGCTCCGCCACTTCAGATTCCGAAAAAACGACTGCGGAAAGGTTTTGGCGTCCGAAGGTGTCTGCGCGTGGACCGCCGTGAACAACATCAGCAGTGTGAGGACGACTCGACGACATGCCATCAGAGAGCTCCCGCTCGGTGAAATCTAGTCACACGGACTTTGCTTCGACGCGCTCGAGCAGCGGCGCCTCTGCGCGGAGGGCATCGAGCACCGTGTCCACGTCCGCTTCGTTGTTGTAGGCGTGGAACGAAACCCGCAGCCCGTTTCCGCGGCACGAACCGATGATGCCGCGGCCGGCCAGCCGCGCGACGAGCGCAGGCGCATCGACGCTTTGCACGACCACCAGCGGACCGCGCCGTTCCGGCTGCGACGGCGTTCGCACGATGAAGCCGCTCGCTTCAGCCGAGGATCGATAGCGTTCGACAAGCTGCGCCACGCGGCGCCCGACTGCATCGATGCCGACACTCTCGAGCAGCTGCAGCGACGCGAGCGCCGCGTACGCGCTTGGCACCGGCGGCGTTCCGCTCTCGAATCGGCTTGCGGCGGCCGGCCAGTCGAGCGAATGGATCTGAAAGGCGAACGGGTTGACTCGTCCGAACCAGCCGGTAATCGTCGGTTCGAACCGCTCGACGATGTCGCGGCGAACGTAGAGAAACGCAACGCCGGCCGCTGCCAGCAGGTACTTGAGGCAGCCGGTGACCATGAAGTCGACACCCAGCGCGTGAACGTCAATCGGACCGGACCCGGTCCGCTGGAAATCGTCGAGGAACGAGTAGGCGCCTCGCTCCCGGGCGATTCTGGCGACGCTTGCGACGTCGGTCTTGTGTCCGTTCTTGTAGCAGACGTGCGTCATCGGCACGATGAGCGTCCGCTCGTCGATCACGTCGGCGTATGCGTCGACTTCGAGTCGATCGCCGTTCGGTTTCGCCCAACGGACGGTCGCGCCTCGCCGCAGCTGGGCCAGCCACACTTGCGCCATCGTCGGGAACTCGAACTCGCCCATGACAACGGTGGATCGTGGGCCGGTGAAATCGAGCGCGCTTGCGACGGCGTTGATGCCTGCCGAGGCGCTCGGCATCACGGCGATCTCGTCGCGATCCGCGCCGATCGAGCGCGCGAACGCGGTCCTGAGCGCCTCGACCTGCTCAACCCACAGTTCCCACGGCGATCCGTGCTCGTGCCAACTGGCCAGGTACTCGTGCATTGCCGCTTCGACGTCGGTCGACAGCGCGCCCTGTGAGCAGCTGTTCACGTACACATGCGATTTGAAGATCGGGAACCGAGTGCGGAACTGATCGATCGGAAGGGTGGGCATGGTTCTCGCTGCTTTCCTGTCGCTACGCGGAAGCGCCGGCGGCTGCAGCCGACCGGCCCGTCCGACGACGCGCGACGATGCCGGTCAGCGCCGTTCGAAAACGAGCGATCTCGTCGACCGTGTTGTAGTGCACGAGCGACACGCGCACCAGTCCGTCCGGCATCTGCTGGAGCCGTCGCATCAGCCGGGGCGAATACATGTGACCCGCGCGCGCGCCAATGCCCTGGTCGGCCAGGTCCACGGCAATGTCGCCAGAGCGGACGCCTGCGACCGTGAACGACACGGTCGGCACACGGTCCGACAGTCGTGCGCGATCGCTCACACCGTGCACCCTCGCGCCTTCAATCGAGAGCACCGCATCCAGCAGACCCGCCGACAGCGTCTGCTCATATGTCGCAATCGCGTTCATGGCGGTTCGAAGCGTGGCCGTCCGGCTGCCGCCTGCCGGAGCTCCCATTCGCGAGCCCAGCCGCTCCAGGTACCCGACGACGGCTTCCATCCCCGCCACGTTCTCGTACACGTACGTGCCCGCCTCGAGTTTGTCGGGCGTCGTATCGGGAATGAAATCTTCACGGAATGTCGGCAGCCGGTTGATCGCGTCGGTCCGGCACCATGCGAATCCCATGTGGGGCGAGAAAATCTTGTATCCAGAGCACACCAGGTAGTCGCAGCCGAACGCCTGCACGTCGATCGCCCCATGCGGGCCGAAGTGCACCGAGTCGACGAACACCTCGGCGCCCGCCTTGTGTGCCAGCTTCGATACGGCCGCAATATCCACACGCGATCCCGTCGCGTTCGAAGCGGCCGCACAGGCCACGAGGCGCGTGCTGCCGGACAACAGCGGCTCCAGGTCCGCCACGTAGAGCTGCCCGTCGTCGCGGACTTTCCACCAGATCACTCGAGCACCGGAACGCTCGAGCGCGAGCCATGTCGCCACGTTCGCTTCATGATCAAGATCGGTGACGATGATTTCCTTGCGGTCGCCGAGGGCCTGTCCGACTGCCAGGCTGATCGATCGGATGAACGAGGTCGCGTTCAGGCCGAACGCAATTTCCGACGGGGACCACGCGTTGACGAAGGCCGCGACCGCGGCGCGGGCACGCGCGATCATCGCGTCCACCTCTTGCGATCGACTGTACGGACCACCGCGCTGGACATTCCGGGAGACCAGATGATCGGTGACTGCGTCGAGCACGCACCTGGGCACCTGCGCTCCCGCGGCGTTGTCGAAGAAAACGAAATCGCCGGCGCGTTCGAGCGCCGGGAATTCACCGCGAAGATCGTTGGCCGGAAACTCCATTACGCCTCGGCTCCACGGTTGTTGCGCACGCGCGCGTACAGAATCGACATGATCGCCAGAAATGGGAGGAACGACGGTACGGTGAACTCGAGCCCCGGGACGAAGAACGTCGTCAGCGTGATGGCGACGAGCGATACGATGCCGAACCACGCGGCGATGCGATGCGCCGGAAGACGAATCGGCAGGCGGCTCACCTGCTGAGGGGACAGCGAGGCGCGGAATCGCAGGTACGTAAAGAGGATCACGATCCAGATGAACAGCATTCCGGCGACGGCCGTGCCGTACAGCGCCAGGAAGCCCTGACCCGGCGAGAAAATCGCCAGCAGAATCGCGATAATCATCCCGCCGCTCGCGGCGGCCACCGCGCGCAGCGGCACACCCGCGTGCGTCACAGTTGCCAGCCATCGCGGCGCGTAGCCCGATCGTGACAGCGAGAACAGCATGCGCGTGGTCAAGTACAGATTCGAATTCGCACTCGACAACGCCGCCGTGATGACGACCAGATTCATCACCCCCGCGGCGTATGGGATGCCGGCCGTGGCGAACGTGCGCACGAAGGGGCTGCCGGTGATGCCGCGGCCGCCTTCCGCGATCTGGTTCCACGGGTTCATCGCCAGCATCACACCGATCGCGAGGATGTAGAAGATGATGAGGCGCAGCACCATCGTCTTCATCGCGCGAGGGATGGACGATTCCGGGTTCTCTGCCTCTCCGGCCGTTACGGCGACGACCTCGACGCCCATGTAGCTGGTGATGACGAGCGTCATCGAGAGCCACACGCCGAGCCAGCCGTGCGGGAGAAAGCCTCCCGGGCCGTTGAAGAGATTACTGAACCCGGTCGCCGGCGATCCACCGAGGCCGGTGATCAACGCGAGGCCGATCGCAATGAACACGAGGATCGCGACGACCTTGATCAGCGCGAACCAGTACTCGAACTCTCCGAACCAGCTGACCTGAGCGGTGTTCACGGCGATGAGGCCGAGCGACACGACGGCCACACAGATCCACGGCGGCACTGACGGAAACCAGAACGCGAAGTAGATGGCGACCGCCGTTACCTCCGCGCCGATCGCCAGAATCTGAATGAAGGCGTACGTGGCCCGCACGACGAAGCCGAACCACGGGGTGAGGTACATGGTCGCGTAAACACCGAATGAGCCGGACAGCGGGTGCACGACGGCCATTTCGGCCAGCGCATAACCCATCACGAGCGCAATCACCGCGCCGAACAGGTACGCGAGGATGACGCCTGGACCGGCGAGGCCGATGGTAACGGTGCTGCCAAGGAAAAGGCCGACGCCGATCGCGCTGCCGATGGCGATCATCGACAGCTGTCGCGATGTCAGCCGCCGCCGGAGGCCTTCTTCGGTTGCGGCGGATTCCGGCGCGATCGCGGGCGTCATTGGAGTGTACGCTCGTAAGCCGCGACGAACTCCGGATCGCGTTTCCGCAGCTTCTCCCGATCGATCCGGCCGCTCCGCGTCATCAATTGGTACGCGAACGAAACGGGATCGAGCTGCATGTCATCCTCCATGTGCTCGAACCGCAGCAGACTCTCGAATGCCGCAGCCTGCAGGCTGTCGACGAGCGGTTTTCGGACCTCCGTGAACGCTTCTAGTGCAGCGCGGACGCGTGGGTGCGCGTCGAATGCGTCCGCCAGCGCGATCGCATCTTCGAGCGCCAGCTTGGTTCCCGATCCGATCGAAAAATGAGCCGTGTGCAGGGCGTCGCCGAGGAGGACGACATTTTCGTAGTGCCAGCGACGGTTCTGCACGAGCGGGAAATTCAGCCACCGCACGAAGTTGTTCGTCATCAGCGGATGCCCGCCAAGATCGTCGGCGAAGAGCCGTTCGAGATACGCGCAAGTCTGTTGCTCGGACATCGTCGCGAACCCCGCCCGCTCCCACGTGGCCGCCGGGCACTCGACGATGAAGGTGCTGGTCGTCTTGTTGAACTTGTAGGAGTGTGCCGCGAACACGCCGTCGTCGTTCCGGCGAAATGTCAGGGTGAGGCCGTGAAAGAGCTGGTGAGTGCCGAGCCAGATGTATTTGTTGCTGCGGACATCGACGGCTGGTTGAAACGCATCGGCAAACCGTTGGCGAACGACGCTGTTTGCGCCGTCCGCACCGACGAGAAGATCGTACTCGCCGAGCGTCGAAAAGTCGGTCACGTTAGTGTGGAAGCGCTGCTCGACGCCAAGCGCCTCGCAGCGGTTTCGCAGAATCTGGAGAAACGCCAGCCGGCCGATCCCCGAGAAGCGGTTCCCGCGAATGCTGATCCTCTCGCCGCGATGGACGATGTCGACGTTATCCCACGTCTCCCACTCATCGGTGAAGGCCTCCGCAGATGGCGCGTCGTTATCGTGCAGGTACCCGAAGGTCTGATCCGAGAAGACGATGCCCCACCCGAAGGTGTCGTTGCGGCCGTCGCGCTCGAGAATCACGACGTCGTGACGCGGATCGCGGCGCTTCATCAGCAGCGAAAAGTACAAGCCGGCGGGTCCGCCGCCGACGACGACGATACGCATCAATCTGCACCCGGCTGATTAATCGTCCACCGCACGCTCGAGGTCGAAGGCATAAGCCGGGGCGACGAGGCGGCGTTTGCCGTCGGCGACGCGCTTCACGTCAGGGTCGTCCAGGTCGAGGCGATCCCATAACTTGCACGTCACCTGCTTGTGCTTCTGGTCGAGCCCCTCGCAATAGTTTGTGAACGTGCATCGGCGCACATCGGCCCCGCGCCCCATCCGGACCTTGCGGAACCAGTCGGGATCCGCGAGCGACTGGCGCGCGGCCCCGCACACATCGGCGTCCCCGCGCTCGAGAATCCCTTCTGCCTGGTCGAAATCGTTCAATCCGCCCGAAACGATCACCGGTGTCTCGAAACCGGCCTCCCTGATCGCCGCGCGAATGCGCGATACGGCCGGAACGTTGCGTCCATACGGTCCACGACGGTCGGCGAGCCACGTGGGCATGCATTCCCATCCGCTCGGCCCCGTGTACGGATAGACAGCCCATCCAACCTGCGGAACCTTGGCATCCTCGAACTTGCCACCCCGCGACAGCGAGAGGTAATCCATGCCGGCCGCAGCGAACTGCAGCCCGAAGTAGACGCCGTCCTCAACCGTGTTTCCGCCCTGAATACACTCGTCCGCGAGATAGCGGCATCCTACGATGAAGCGGTCGCTGACGGCTCGGCGCACCGCCTCGAACGTTTCGAGTGGAAGCCGCGCGCGGTTCTCACGCGATCCGCCGTAGCCGTCCGCGCGCGTGTTCAAGGCGGAAAGGAACGACGCCATCGTGTACGCGTGCGCGTAGTGGAGCTCGATGCCATCGAAGCCCGCCAGCTCCGCGCGCCGCGCGGCGCTCGCAAACACCTTCGGAATCACGGTCGGCAGGGCATGGATGTGCGGCAGATGCACGTCCGTCACGCGCTCGCGGTATCCGAACCGCATCGCTTCGAGTTCACGCGGCGTCAGGATATTGGCGAGGTCGTCGTCCCCCAACGCGACCAGCGCGTCGCGCGCGGCCGCATCGGTCGCGACGCCAAGCACTTCGCGATGCTGAGGGGTGATTTCGAGAAACCGCCGCAGATACTTCTCGCGCTCGGGCCGGCGTTTGACCGACAGGAAATCGATCAGCTGAATGAAGAGGCGCGTGTATCCGCTGCTGGCGCGCCGCACGGTACGAACGAGCTCGCGCAACCCGGGAAGGAAGCGGTCGTCTCCGATTCGCAGCAGCGGGCCGCTCGGAATGTCGCGGACGCCGGTCGCCTCTACGACAATGCCGCCGGGCCGGCCGACCGCGAAGCGCTCGTACCATTCGAGCACATCCTCAGTGACCATCCCGTCGTCGGTCGCCCGCCACGGCACCATGGCCGGCACCCACGTGCGTTCCTCGAGCCGGAATCGGCCCGCCACCAGCGGAGAGAACAGGCGCGACCTGGCAGCTTCGTCAGCGGTCGGCCATCGCGCGTCCGACAGCGGATGCCTGATGGTCTCAGGGGGATGCCACATGAATCAGGGATATTTTAAACCTAAACGATCTCCGGCTGCTGCTACGCACGCATTCGTCAGAAGCGCCACCACGGAGGGCACGGACACAAACTGAGGATACAGAGCGTGGTGTAGCTTCGGTCAGCCCACGCGGCGAAGCGCGGCCTTCGGCTTGCGGACCGACTCCGGCTGCTGCGAGCGCTGGCGTTCGCGAAGGCCGTCGCGCAGGCGGCCCAGAAGATCGCTCAGGGCGGCGAGCGAATTGCGCGGCATGAACGAGAGCATCGCTTCGATGTCAGCCGCGTGAGCCGGAAGCATTTGATCGGTCACGCGGCGGCCGCGTTCGGTGAGCGCAACGCGGATGACGCGGCCGTCGCGGACGTCGGGACGCCGTTCCACGAGACGCTGCTCCTCGAGGCGGTCGACGATACCGGTGAGGTTGCCGGACGTGACGAGCAGGAGCCGGCTCAATTCCACGAACGTGAATCCGCCGGCGTCGGCGCGCGCCAGTTCGGCGAGGACGTCGAACTGCGGGAGCGTCAGGTTCCAGCGGTTCATGACCAGGCGCCGCGCTTCTCGCATCAGCAGGTTGTAGCAACTGGCAATGCGAAGGTGCGTGCGCACCGATTCGCGCGTCCGTCGGCGCATGGGCTTCGGCGGCCGTTTGATCATGATGTCTCCGCTCTGATGCGCGCAGTCTTGAAGACCTGCTCCGCGATGACGAGCCGCTGGATTTCCGAGGTTCCCTCGTAGATTCGCAGCGCGCGCACTTCCCGGTAGAGGCGCTCGACAACAGAGCCGCGCATCACGCCGATTCCACCGTGGATCTGCACGGCGGCATCGACGATGCGCTGAGCCGCCTCTGTGGCGTACAGCTTGGCCATCGAGGATTCGCGGGTCACGCGGGCGGCGCCTCGATCCTTGGTCCATGCCGCTCGATACACGAGCAGCCTCGCCGCGTCGAGCTCCGTTGCCATGTCGGCAATCGCCAGCCGCGTCGCCTGGAATTCGGACAACGGCGTCCCGAACTGGCGGCGTCCGGCCGCGTACGTGGTCGCCTCCTCGAGTGCCCGCGCGCCCATCCCGCACGCCGCCGCGCCCACCGAGGAACGAAATATGTCCAGTGTCGAGAGTGCGATCTTCAGCCCTTCGCCTTCCGCACCGAGCCGATGGTCCGCTGCCACGCGGCAATCCGCGAAACGAAGCTCGCCAATCGGATGGGGAGCGAGCAGATCAATCTGCCGTTCGACCGTGAATCCCGGCGCGCCGGCGTCGACAACGAACGCCGAGAGCCCCTTCGAACCGTCGCCGGGTCCAGTATGGGCGAACACCACGTAAAAAGTCGCGAGACCCGCGTTCGAGATGAACGTCTTCGCTCCGTTGAGCACGTACTGGTTGCCGTCGCGCCTTGCGCTGGTCGTAATGCCCGACGGATCCGATCCTGCGCCAGGTTCGGTGAGTGCGAATGCGGCAACCGCTCGTCCGCGCACCGCATCGTCGAGGTAAGCGGCCTTGAGCCGAGCGTCGGCCGCCAGGAAGATCGGATAGCTGCCGAGGCCTTGCACCGCGTACACGGAGTCGGCAAATCCGGAACACGCGGCGATCGCTTCCCTCGCCAGGCACAATGGACGCACGGCAGGTGCGCAGCGGCCGTCGCCGACAAACAGCGGCAGGATGCCAGCTTCGGCGGCGAGGTCGATGAACCGCCTTCCCGCCTCAACCGGCGATCCGCATTCGGCGGCAGCGGCCAGCGGCTCGACGGAGTGGCGCGCAAACGCGCGCACGCGCTCGGCAACGCCGTCGTGCTCCGGCTCGAAAAATGGGAGCGTCATCATGCGTTATGACTAGTCGAACTCCGGCGGCCGCTTTGCGCTGAACGCTGCGTGAAACTCCCGGAAATTGCGCGTCTGCATGCAAATCGCCTGTCCCTGAGCTTCTGCTTCGATGGCCGCTCCGAAATCCAGATCCAGTTCGGCGTTCAGAAGCTGCTTGGTCATCGAGAGCGCAAAGGACGGCCCCTTTGCCAAACGATCCGCCAGCGCGCGCGCTTCCGACATCAGCGCCTCTGGGGCGACAACGCGATTGAAGAGGCCCAGCCTTTCGGCGTCGGTCGCCAACACTTTGTCGCCGAGGAAGAGCAGCTCCGTGGCGCGCGCCAGCCCGACGACGCGCGGCAGAAGATACGCCGCGCCCATGTCGGCGCCGGCCAGTCCGACCCGCGTGAAGAGAAACGACAGGCTCGCTTTTTCCGACGCGATCCGAAAATCGCATGCGAGCGCGATGACGGCGCCTGCGCCCGCCGCGACACCGTTGATGGCGGCGACCACTGGCTTTCCGCATTCGCGGATGCGACGAATCAGCGCGCCGGTCATGCGCGTGAATTCCACGAGCTCGATCATGTTGCGGTTCATCAGCTGCCCGATGATGTCGTCGACGTCGCCGCCGGAGCAGAACCCACGCCCCTCGCCGGTGATGATGACGGACCGGATGTGCCGCCTGTCGTTGAGCGCCGCAAACAGATCGCGGAGCTCCGCGTACACCTCGAACGTGAGCGCATTCAACCGGTCGGGACGATCGAGGACGATCGTCGCGACCGCGCCAGATTCCTCGTAGCGGAACGTCGTCGGCTGATGAAACGCTACACCCATGCGATCCCTTCGATCTCGACGAGCGCGCCGGGCTCGAGGAGCGCGCGCACTTCGACGAGCGTCATCGCCGGGAAGTGGCGTCCCATCCGCCGGCGATAGCGCTGTCCGATCTCCTTGCGCGCCGCGCGATACTGCTCGCGATCGATCACGAAAATCGTGAGCTTACCGATCGATTCGGGCGTCCCGCCCGCCTCGGTGACGACGGCGATGAGATTCGCGAGCGCCTGGTCGAATTGATCTTCGAATCGATCGCTGACGATGCGGCCCGCGGCGTCCCACCCGATTTGCCCCGCGAGAAAGAGGATCGAACCGTCGGCCGGACCGTACGCGACGCCATTACTGTAGCCCCGCGGCTCCGCCAGCACCGGCGGATTTACGTATCGCGGATGTGTGACGCTGCGACTGCCCGCGTCTGATTTGCTCATGCGACGACCTCGCCTCCGTCCACACCGTACGCCTGACCGGTAATGCCCGACGCGTCAGGTCCGGCAAGGAACCGCACGACCGCGGCAACCTCCTCCGGCTGAATCAGACGACCAAGCGGATTCATCTTCTCGAGCGACTGCCGCGCCTCTGCCGGTGTGCGTCCGGTCTTTTCCACGATGCGCCTGATGGAGCTCTCGGTCATGCGCGTGTCCACCCAGCCGGGACACACGGCGTTTGCCGTGATCCCTTTGCCGGCCACTTCGACGGCGAGCGAGCGCGTCAGGCCGAGGACGCCGTGTTTCGCGGCGCAGTAGGCCGCCGTATACGCAAAGCCCATCCGCGCCGCCGACGATGCGACGTTGATGATGCGGCCGTGTCGCCGTTCGATCATGCCGGGCAGGACGGCGCGCGTGCAGTAAAAAGTGCCCGTCAGATTTACGGCGATCGTCTTATCCCACAGTGCCGTATCGATCCGGACAAACGGCGCGCTCTCGGCAAACCCGGCATTGTTGATCAAGACGTCGACCCGCTGGAACCGATCGACGGCCGCCTGAAACGCGTTCTTCACCTGCCGCTCATCGGACACGTCACAGGTCAGGCCGAGAATGCGTTCGCCGCCAGAATCGATGTCGCGTGCCGCTTGCGCGACATCCTCGACGGACCGCGCGGAGATGACGACGTTCATTCCCGCCGAAATGAGCGCAGCGGCAACGGCGCGGCCGATGCCGTGGCTGCCACCCGTGACCCACGCGACCTGCGCCTGCGCCGCGTGCGTCACTGCGCGGTGGCGTCGAACACGTGCGGAAACACCGGCGAAGGCATCAGCGCGTCGCAGGTGCGATAGCGATGACGCGCACGGGACTGCCCGACCCGTGTTCGATCTTCAGCGGCGTGGCGATCACGACGGCGCCGCTCTCCGGCAGCTTGTCGACATTCGCCAGCTGCGTCAGACCGAATCGACCAGCGCCGTGCATGATGGAATGGTTGGGAAACGGCGGATCCGACTTCGCGCCGACCGCCGCGTCGGTGCCGACCTGTTCCACGCCCACGCCAAGAATGTCGCGCTCTTTCGTCAGGAACTCGGCCGAATCTTTCCCGAATCCCGGATAGTGCGGCGCGCCGTCCTTGCCGACGTTCAGGAACCTGGCCGCGTCAGTCGCGCGGGCGCCCCAACCGGTCCGCAGGATCACCCAGGAGCCCTTCGGCAGCTGCCCGTGCTTTTTCTCCCAGGCGAGCACCGTGTCTTTCGTCGCGACGAAGTCAGGATTCTTCGCGACCTCCGCCGTCACGTCGAGGACCGCCGCAGAGCCGATGAACTGTTTGGCTTGGAGCTGATCGACGCAGGCCTTCGCCCGGCCCGTCACCCAATGGCACGGCGCATCGAAGTGCGTGCCGACGTGTTCGCCCACTTCGATCCAGTTCCAGTACCACGCGGGCCCTTTATCGTTGTATTTCGAGATCTCATGAGACTTGAACCCGGGCGTGTTGGCGAAAGGCGGCGGCAGCTGAATGATCGGCGTCGCCGCGTTCAGCAACTGCGTCAGGTCGTAGACGACCAGCTTACCGGACGTGATGTCGGCCGTCAGTGCCGACAGCGTACCGCCAGCCGCGCGCGCCGGCGCGGCGGGCGCCTGCGCCCGGGAAATGGCCGCTGTCGCCAGCAGCGCCGCCGCCACGATGAGTCCACCTTTCCGCATAACGCTCCTCCTACAAATCGTCGAGTCCGTCCTCGAGCCTGGCTTTCAGGTCCGCGAGGAATTTGAACGCGGCCACGCCGTCTGCGGCGCGGTGATCGAACGTCAAGCCGATCGTCATCATCGATCGCGCCGCGATCCGATCGCCATCGAGCACGACCGCGCGCTTTTGAATAGCGCCGAGACCGATGATCGCCACCTGCGGCTGGTTGAGAATGGGCGTTCCGGTGATGCCGCCGAACATGCCCGGATTGGTCAGCGTGATCGTGCCACCCTGCACGTCTTCCGGCCGCAGCCTGCGTTCTCGCGCCCGCGACGACACGTCCGCGATCGCGCGCGCGATGCCGGCAAGCGACAGGCCGTCGGCTTCCCGCACGACCGGCACAATCAGTTCGTCGGTGTCCGGCAGCGCTACCGCGATGCCCAGGTTGATACGCGGTTTCACAACGATCGCATCACCGACGACGGATGCGTTGAAGGCAGGAAAAGCGCGCACCGTGCGCGCGAGCGCCGCGGCGGCTATCGTCGTGAACGTGAGCGGCGCGCCAACCTGTTCGGCAAACGCGTCCCGGCCGCGCTGTAGATAATCCACAGCCGCCGTCATGTCGCAATCGGCAAAGGCGGTCGCGTGCGGGCTGATCCGCACGGACCACGACATGTGATCGGCGATCTTCCTGCGTGCCGGCGACATCGGCACGACCTGATCGTCCGCGCTCGGACGGTAGATGTAGGCCGCGGGCACCGTCGACGGCGGTGTGCTGTCCGCATCGGAGAGCGGGCGATGTTCCGCAGACCCCCCCGACGCGATGAACCGCAGAACGTCGGCCTTCGTCACCCGTCCGCCCCGCCCCGATCCCGCCATCGTCGTCAGCGTCGCGAGGCTGACGCGGCTTTGGCGCGCCGCGTCGAGCACCGCGGGGCTGAACGTCGCGTCGGCTGCGGCTTTGCTGCGAATGGGCTGCGTGCCTGGCGACGGAATTGACCCGGCCGCCGCTCTCCGAAACGACACCAGCTGCGGAGCGTGCGCGTTCTTGAAGTGCGCGCCAGGCTCCTCGGGACGCTGTTCAGCCGCAGGCGCTGACGTCGATGGACTGGCCGGTGGCTCCTGACGCGTCGCCGCCGCGGCGCCATCGTCGATCACGGCGACGCGCGCGCCGACTGCGACCGTCTGGCCTTCCGCGACGAAGATGGACTTCAGCACTCCTGCCGCGGACGAAGGGACGTCGGTATCCACCTTGTCGGTCGACAGCTCGAACAATGGCTCGTCGAGCTCGACGCGGTCGCCGGCCTTCTTCAGCCAGCGGACGACCGTGCCTTCCGCGAGCGACTCGCCCATCTGGGGCATGACGACGTCGACTAGCATGGCGGCGCAGCCATCGGCATTATCACGATTGGCATCATCACGATCTTCAATACTGGAGCACGTCGACCGCGGCGCGGTAAATCTTGTCGGCGTTCGGCAGCACCGCATCCTCGAGCGCGGCGGCGAATGGAACCGGCACGTCGAGGCTCGCCACGCGAGTAACCGGGGCATCGAGCACGTCGAACGCCTCTTGCGCGATGATCGCGGCGACCTCACCGCCAAAGCCGCCCGTCAGGTGCGCTTCGTACACGACCAGCGCGCGCGACGTTTTTCGCACGCTGTCGAGAAAGGTTTTCTTGTCGAGCGGCACCAGCGTCCGAAGGTCGACGACCTCGCACTCGGCGCCTTCCTTCGACAGCCGCTCAGCAGCCGCCAGCGACTCGTGCACCATCGCGCCGTAGGTGACGATCGTCAGATCGCGTCCGGCGCGCTTCACGTCGGCGACGCCGAGCGGCACGATGAAGTCGTCTTCCGGAATGTCCTCGCGAATGCGGCGATACAGATGCTTGTGCTCGAAGTAAATCACCGGGTTGTTGTCGCGCACGGCCGCCTTCAACAACCCTTTGGCATCGTACGGCGTCGACGGCTGGACAACTTTGAGACCCGGCACGTGGGTGAACCACGCTTCGGGGTTCTGCGAGTGAAACGGGCCCCCACGGAATCCGCCTCCCGACGGACCCCGAAACACGACCGGCACCGGCGTGCCCCAGCGGTAGTTCGCTTTCGCCGCGTAGTTGACGATCTGATCGAACGCGCACGCGATGAAGTCGGCAAACTGGAACTCGACGACCGGCCGGAGCCCTTCGATGGCGGCAGCGCAGGCGGCGCCGACGAAGCCGCTCTCGGAAATCGGCGTGTCGATGACGCGCTCGGCGCCGAACTCCTGCAGAAAGCCGCGCGTGATCTTGAACGCGCCGCCGAACTCGGCGATGTCCTCGCCGAGCAGGAACACGTCCGGGTCGCGCCGCATCTCCTCGCGCAGCGCCTGGGAAATTGCCTCCAGATACGTCACGACCATGCAGGCGCCCATCCGGATACGCCATTAAGGCGCGCTATGCACTCAGTCGGCAAAAAGCCTCCAGGAGACTGTTTCAGGTTTCGGATCGGGAAGCGCCTGCGCCTCTTCGACGGCACGCTCGATCGCAGCCGCGCATTCGGAGTCAATCTTCTCGATCGCTTCGGCCGTCCACCCACCGCCCCCCCGAAGATAGCTGCGGAGCAGGTCGATCGGATCGCGGCGCTCCCAGAATTCGCGGAGCGCGCTCGGCACGTAGCCCATATCGTCGTGCTCCCCGTGGCCGCGCCGGCGGAACGTCTTGAACTCGACGAGATACGGCCCTTTGCCGCTGCGTGCGTGATCGATCGCCTCGCTCACCAGTCGGCGCACTTCAAAGATGTCGTTGCCAAACCCGATCGTAGCGGGAATGTTGAACGCCGGCGCGCGGTCCGCAACGTTCGCGACCGGCATCTGCAGCGACTGCGGCGTCGAATACGCGTAGCAGTTGTTTTCGACGACGATGACGAGCGGCAGTTTGTGGATGGCGGCGAAATTGAGACCCTCGTAAAAATCGCCCGGGCTGGTCGCGCCGTCGCCCGTGAGCGCGACGTAGACGCGCGGCTCCTTGCGGTACTTGAACGCGAGCGCGAACCCGGCGCCCGAAGGAATCCACGAGGCCATCGAGCCGTTGTGGTACGGCGCGATGCCGTAGGCAGCCGTGTCGGCGAGGAAGAGCCCGAGCTCCCGCCCATGCGAGGGTGGAATGTCCTTGCCGAGCCAGCGTCCCATCACGTCGCGCGGCTCGACGCCCCTCAGGAACCAGCCGGCGAGCCCGCGCGCCACCGTCGAGAAATAGTCCCCCTTCTGCAGCAGGCTGACGACGCCCGTCGCAATCGCCTCCTGGCCGGTGCCGAGGTACACGGCGCCGACAATCTTTCCCTGGCGATACAGCGCCGCGAGCTTGTCCTCGAACGTACGCGCGAGGCGCATCGCGCGGTACCAGCGGGCGAGATCGTCGGCAGGTACCGGACTGTCGGGCGCAATCGACGTGCGATCGATCCGCGGATCGAGAAATGCCGACGTATCGGCGACCGGCTCCTGGCCGGGTGTGGTGGCAGGCGCGCTCATAGGTGCTTCGTGCGTCGTCTCACATGACGTTCTTCATCGGCGAAATCAGCAGCGACTTGTCGACGCCTTTGCGCGGCGCGAACTTCTGCGCGCGGCCGCCGAACGCCTCGGCCACGTACACATTGCCCTCCGAATCGACCGAGAACTGATGGACGCCAAATACCGCGCCCGGCATCGACCCGTAGGTTCCCCACGACGACAGGAGACGGCCTGCGGTGGTGAACTGCAGGAATTTGTTCGTGACACCGTCGGAAACCCAGACGTGCTGATCCGGCGAGACGATCAGGTGAAACGGCTGCACGATGTTATCCCACTCATCGAGGAACGTGCCCTGTTCGTCGAAAATCTGCACGCGCCCGTTCTGCCGATCGGCCACGTAGAGCCGGCGGTTGCGATCGATGTCGATCGAATGCGGCAGGTTGAACTGGCCGGGTCCGCCGCCTTTGCCACCCCACGTTTTCAGGAACTTGCCCGTCGGATCGAACTTGACGACGCGCGTGTTCACGTAGCCGTCCGTAACGAAAAAAGTCCCGTCGGGCAGCCACGCGATGTCCGTCGGCCCGGCGAAATGCTTCGCATCGTTGCCGGCGACGCCCGCCTCGCCGAGCGTCATCACGAGCCGCTTGCCGTCGTGCGTGAACTCGAACACCTGCTCGCGCAAGTCGTCGATGATCCAGACGTGCTTCTCGGGGTCGTACGGGCTGATCTTCACTTTGTGCGGCCCGCGCCCGCCCTGGAACAGATGGTCGTGCTGCGTCCACGTTTCGACGACCTTGCCTTCGCGGTTCACGACCAGAATGCAGTTTTGCAGCTTCGGCTGACCGCTCGTCGCGGGCGACGCCATCGGATAACCCTCGACGGGCTTCGGCGGCACGGGCAGCTCGCCGCGCTGCAGCAGGAACACGCGGTCGGGTGTCTCCGCAAACACGCCGCCCATCGATCCCCACGTGTAGCCCGGGTGGCCGAGCGGCTGCGGCCAGTTGGCCACCGGTTCGTACGGGCCGGCGATCTCCTCGCCGCCCTTTCGATCCTGGCCCGGCGCGGCTGCCGCCATCCGACCCGAAAACATCGAGGAAGCAGCCGCAGGCGCGAGCGCGATCGCGCCAAGAAACAATGCGAGGGTGGAAAAGAACCGCTGTGTCATTGAAGATTTGCCGCCGAGGACGGTGGCGAGCTTCGCGTCGCTCGACGAGAAATCGGAGTTGTATCGAGCCGCGCGTTCGTCAAATCGAGATCGCCGGTAGCCTGCTGCTCTACGGCGCGCGGTTACGAAGGACGCCGACTGACACGCACTACGTCCTCAGAATTTGAACACGACCGACAGCTGATACTGACGCCCTGGGTTCGACGAGTTGATCGTGAGAAACGTAGGCAGCGGCGCGTTCGCGTTCGGTCCGTAGGTCGAGTTGACGGACGCGGCATTGAGGCGATTGGTGATGTTGAACGCCTCAATCCGGCCTTCGATCCGCTGCTTCCCGATCCGCACCACCTTGCCGGCGCCGAAATCGAGCTCGAAGAACCCGGGCGCCTGGAACGAATTACGTCCGAGAATCACGCCGTTGGCGAACGGCCGGTCCGTCAGCAAACGATCGCCGTTCAGATCGGAGCCGGCCACCGGGTTGATTGGGGAACCGGAATGTGCGCGCGCGATTCCCGAGACCTGCACGTCGTACGGCAGACGATACACGCCATTCAACGAGAAGGAGTGCGGCACGTTCGTCTCCGACAATCCCCATTCGGCCTCTCGATCGTTCGGATTGAGCGGAAGGAAATTCGGCCTGAACCCGTCGCCGTTGTTCATCGCGCGGCTCCATGTGTACTGCCCCTGGAAGCTCAGGTTGTTCGACAACCGCTTGTTCACGGTGACTCCCACCGCGGCGTAATGCGACAACCCGACGGAGTCGATCAGATAGAGGTCGCGGTAGTTGCCGTACGGCATCCCGTTCGGCAGATAGGACACGGCGCCGGCAGGGATTGGCGTGCCGACCGCGCCGAAGGGCCGCGTTGCGTCGCCCGCTTGTGCGCTCCGCGTAAGGCCGGTCGAGTAATCGAAGTACGACGGCGTGTTCACGTTCGTCGGCTCGAGCAGGTTGATGCCGCGGTTGTATGTGAAGTCGAGTGCGACCGACATCGACTGCCCGACCTGCTTGTCGATCCCGACCGTGAAGTTCTGCGACTCGGGAGACTTGCGCCGCGACGGTGCGTACGTCGGTACGTCGAGATAATCGTTCGCCGGCGGCGGTTTCACGCCCGCAGGCAGCTGCGGACCCGGCAAATTGTTCGGGTAAGCGGGGAACAGCGGATCGCCCGGTGCGAAGGTGACGTTGGCGAACCCGTTCGGGCCGTTGAATCCCTCGAACGCGTTGACGGTGCTGAACACGGTGCCCGTGAAGATCCCGGCGCCGCCGCGCACCACCGTCTTGCCGTCGTTGGTGACATCCCAGGCGAATCCCACGCGCGGGCGGATGTTGGCGTGTTGCGCCACGAGCGATTCGTACTGATAGCGAACGCCGAGATTCAACGTGAAGGTGCTCTTCAGCTTCCAGTCATCCTGGAGATACGCGGCCACGTGCCACTTGTTCAGCGACACCTCGGTCGATCCGCTTCCGAAGAAGCCCTGCGCGTACTGAATCGGAAAGCTCGCCTTGTTGTTCGGATTGTAGGGATACGGCGCTCCCGCCGCGAACGTATAGGCGCCATCGATCGTGGTGAGCAGCACGCCGCCTGGCGTCGCACTGCGCGCCATGCTGCCCATCTTCAGCGTGTGCGTCGACAGGTGCCACGAGAAGGTGTCGGCGATTTGAAAGCTCTTGTCCGGCGACGTCTGCAGCCGGTTCGTCGATCCGAGGTTCGCCTGCCCGGGATAAATGAGCGCGACGCCGGTCGGCGTGAACTGCGGCTTCTCGGTACTCGTCTGCACGGATTCGTTTGCGTAGCCGATGCGGAACTCATTGAGCCGGCTGTCCGAGATCACGCGGGTCCATGTCCCGGTGAAGTTCGTGTTGTCGTCGATGCTCGTCGATTCGTTGTCGACGAGATTCAGGCCACCGACGCCGGCGTGGCTCGTGTCGCGATCGATCAGAAATGAGAACGTAAACAGGTTGGCGGCGCCGAGCGAATGATCGACTTTGCCGAACGCGCGCCCGCGCCGCTCGGGCAGTGGGAACGCGCCCTGAAATTGTCCATTCGCGATCGTCGCGGTGACGACGCCCTGCTGCTCCTGGTTGCGGTAGTCCGCCGCGACGAAGTAATGAGTCCGGTCCTTGAGAATCGGGCCGCCGACGGCGCCCGAATAATCCTGTCGGCTGAACGGCGCTTTTGTTTTGGTGAGCGGATCCGGCGAATCCCAGCTGCCGGGGCGAACATAGACCGCGCCCTGGCCGGTCAGCGTGTTCGTGCCGCTCTTGGTCACCACCGTCACGATGCCGCCCACCGTGTCGCCGTATTCGGCGGAGAACTGATTCGTCTGGACTTTGAATTCGCTCATCGCTTCCATCGGCACGTTGGCCTTCGCCACGCCGTGCTGGTCGCGCGTGTTGCTGAACCCATCCATCGTGTACTGGGTGTAGCGCGAATACGCGCCGTTGATCGTCTGGCTCTTGCTCCCGGCCACGTTGTCGGCGCCCACGTCGCTCACGCCCGAGCCGAGCAGCGCCAGGTCGAGGTAATCGCGTCCGTTCAACGGGAGTTCGGCGATCAGCTCCTTGTTGATCGACATCCCCAGCGTGGCCTGCGCCGTGTCGACGAGCGGCGCCTCCGACACGACGGTGACCGATTCCTGGACGGCGGCGACTGTGAGCGTGATGTTCAAGATCGGCTTGCTGTCGGCGTAGAACTCGAGCTTGCTCTTTTTCTGCGGCGCGAACCCCGCGAGCTCGGTCGAGAACTCCCAGGTGCCCTGCGGCGGGAGGTTGGCGAAGTAGTACACGCCATTGGTGTCGGTCGCCACGCTGCGGGTGAGACCCGTGCTTTCGTTGCGCATCGTCACCGTGACGCCGGGCAGCACCCCGCCCTGCGCATCTTTGATCACACCGCTCAGATCGAACGTGCTGACCTGTGCGGCGAGCGGTGCTGCGGTCGCGCCCAGTCCGAGGACTATGACGATCGCGCGAAGGGCCGGGCCGAGACGCCGTGTGAACACGCCGCGCTGCTGTAGCATGACTTCTCCCAACGAGTCGCGCTATATTGTTTAGGCTTCAACTATTTGCGGCGCGGAGTCTGCCACAGTTGCAGGGGGCAGTCAAGCAACCGACGGCGTAAAACCATGCCGTGGTCGGCGGCGCGACTAACGAAGCGTGGTTGACGGCAACCGCGTCCTTTACACCTAAAGTAAGTTGGCCTATAGTGGCCGCCAGATCGCCGGACGAATCCCCACCACATGCGCATCCTCGGGCTTCCGCTATCGAGCTTCATCGTGCTCCTCGTCATCCCCGCTCTGATCGTCCTGTACCAGTTCTATTACTGCTGGCAGGTGTACACGCGGCGGCGCGACTGAGAACCGTGTGACCGGTCTCGGCAGCGTCGGGCTGATCGTCTTCGCCATCTACATGGCGATGCTCGTGGCGATCGGCGTCGTCGCCGCACGGTTTCAGAGGACGTCCGAGGACTTCTGGGTTGCGGGCCGCCGGTTCGGCATCGGCCTGATGGTGGTCGCCGAAATGGCGTCGGTGCTGCACGGCGGCTCGGTGCAGGGCGGCGTCGCGCTCGCCGCGCGTTTCGGCGGCGTCGCGATCTTGCCGTATATCAGCTTCGCGATCGCGTCGCTCATCATCGTGCGCTTCTTCGCGAAAAAGCTGCGGATGATGTCCGGGTTCACGCTGCCCGACTACATGGGCGCACGCTTCGAGAGCACTTTCCTGCGCGGCTACAGCGCGCTCATCATCTTCATCTCGAGCGTCTTGTACATGATCGCGCAGATCCGCGTGATGGGCTTCCTGCTCGAGCGGCTGCTCGGCATCCCCTTCGTCGCCGGCATGGCGCTCGGTACGGGCATCTTCATTCTGTTCGTCACCCTGGGCGGGCTGCTCGCGGTCGTGTGGACCGACATCCTGCTCTTCGTGCTGATGTGGACCGGCCTCATCGCGCTGATGCCGGCGGTTACGGCCGCGGCTGGCGGTCTGACGCACGTGCTGATTGCCGCCGACCGCGTCGCGCCCGGGTGGACCAGCGTGCGCGGCACGACGTGGTCGTGGACGTATCTCGTGTCGTGGTGGCTGGTCTGGGTCGTCGGCTATGCCACGCGCGTCACGATGATCACAAAAGTGTTCGCTGCGAAGGATACGCGCGTCGCCCGCATTTCGCTTCCGATCACCGACGCGCTCTTCATGATCTTCCTGCTCTACGGCAACCTCTATCTTGGAGCGGCAGCGCGCGTGCTCGTGTGGGACCAGATCGCTAAAGCACCCGACCAAGCCTTCCCCGCGCTCGTGACTTACGTCTCGAACCTCGCCGGAACGCCGTGGCTCGGCGCGTTGGCGATCACCGGCGTCGTCAGCGCCGCAATTGCGACGTCCGACTCGCTGCTCCTCATGAGCGGTGCGGCCGTGGCGCACGACTTCCTGCGTAAATGCTATTTTGAGCCGCGCGGTGTGGCGAAGACGGAGCGCTACTACCTCGGCATATCGCGCGTGGCGGTGGTGGTCGTCGGCACACTGTCGTTCGTGGCGGCGCTGCGGACGCCCGATCTCATTCTGAACATCGTGTCTTACGCGGTGGCGCTCGTCGGTGTCGCGTTTTTCTTCCCGATGCTCTTCGGCCTCAACTCGCCGTACTTGTCGAAGCGGGCTGCCACGTGGTCATCGGTGGCCGGTTCCGTGGCCGGCATGATCTGGACGATTCCTCACCTCGCCGCCACGGCCTGGGCACGACAGCACGCGCCCTGGATGCTCGACATTCACCCGGTCGTTCCAGGCCTCGTCGCCGCAATCGTGCCCGTGATCGTGCTCTCCTCGAAGCGGATCGAAATGTCCGTGCCGACGATGCGGATCTTTTTTCCGGAGCGCGTAGATTCGCCGACGGTTTAACCGCGGAGCTCGCGGAGAACGCAGAGTAAGTTTGGGCTCCGCGATCTCTGCGACCTCCGCGGTTAGATTTCAGATCGATGAAAGCGGCCGACGCGCGTCAGCACGAAATGCAACGGTGATTGTTCTTCGCGCCCAGCTTCTCGAGCAGGGCGATTGTCTCGGGGAACGGCGAGACTCGCTGGACAGGACCATTGGCCATGTCGGCCGTCGTCTTGCCGTCGCGATTGACGACGCGGACGTCGGCGCCTTTGGAGACGAGATACAGGATCATCTCGTTGTCGCCGCGTGCCGCGGCATGATGCAGCGCCGTGTTGCCGTCGTGGTCGGTGGCGTTCACGTCCATGTGCAGCTCTTCGACGAGGTACTTCACGGCCGCCAGCATGCCGCCTGGCGCGAAGCGGTGTTCGTTGCCCGCGAATCCTTCGCCGTAGCCGACGCCGGCGGCCGCCTGGAGCGCTGTAACGCCTGGTCCGCCTACCGGCACCGGCGGCAACGTCGACACTTCCTTCACGTCGTCCCCGCTGGCGCGATTGCGCCCCGGCGTGCGGACCGTGGGCAGGTTCGGATCCGCTCCGCGTGCGACGAGCAGCTTCATCGCATCGACGTCGCTCGCGTAGGCGGCGCGCCAGAACGGCGTCGCGCCCTCTTCGTCCACGCCTGAAAAGTCCGTGTTGTACCCGGAGTACCACACCTTCTGCTTCAGCCGGGCGTTCACGTCCGCGCCCCGATCGATGATCGACGTGATCAGATCGAGGTACCCGGTGTGCTGCTGCTCGTACGCACGCGGCTGGGGGTAGAGCGACCGCGGCGACCACTGGCAATTCAGGACCGCGTAGAGCGGCGTCACGCCGTTCGCGCTCGAGGCCCTGGCGTTCGCGCCGTGCTCGAGCATGAAACGCGCGAGGTCGAAGCGGCCGTTGATGATCGCGATGAGCAGCGGCGTCGTAAGGTCCCCCGCGCTCGGCTGGTTGATGTCGGCACCCGCGTCGAGCAGCGCGCGGACGGATGCGTCATGACCCTGGCGCGCCGCAATCAGCATCGCCGTCAAACCGCCCTGCCTGCCGACCAGCTCGTTCAGCATGAATCGACGCTCGACGCCGGGTTTCTGATTTGCTCCACGGCCGCGGCGCCCGCCGCCTTGCGCGGCCACGCCCGCGTTGGATTCGTCGGGCTCCGCGCTGTATGCCGCCAGGTCGACGACCTTTGTCGTCAACGCCACGTCGGCGCCGCGCGCCGTCAGGGCGCGGATCGCCTGATCGCGACCGGCAGCGGCCGCGAACTCGAGCGGTGTTTCACCGCGCAACGACTCCCTCGCGTCGGCGTCGGCGCCGTAATCGAGCAGCGCCGTGACGGCGTCCGCCACTCCGGACGCCGCTGCAAACATCAGCGGCGTCGTTCCGGTCGTCGTCGGTGCGTTGGGATGGGCGCCAGCCTCCAGCAGCAGCTCGACGACCGGCGCGTGGCCGTTTTTCGCGGCGAGGAGCAGCGGCGTGTATTCGCCCAGACGCGTGGTCGCGTCCACTTTCGCGCCGGCACGTACGAGCATTGTCACGATCTCGGCGTCGCCGCGCTTCCGCCGCCCAGTGCAGCGCGGTCATGCCGTCGCCGGATGCGGCGTTGACGTTGGCGCCATGCTGCAGGAGATCGCGGACCGCGGCCTTGTCACCGCTCCGCGCTGCAGCTTCAAGCGTGGGTGGCGCGGCGTGAACAAGGAACGACGCCGCGAGCGCGCAGACAGCGGTCGCGAACAGGCTTACGCGTCGCAGCGGACTCACCCTCCTCATAACGCCGACCTACGCACCCACGACTGCCGGCGCCGTTTCGGCTGGCGCGGACGTCAGATCGAACGTGCCCGTGCTGTCTCCGAACTGCGAGACATCGTTGAGGCCCATGCTCTGGAGGACGGTGAGCCAGATGTTGGCCATCGGCGTGCCGTCGGGCGCCTTCAAGTGAAGATTGCCCTTCAAACGTCCGCCCGCCCGCCCGGCGAGAAAGAGCGGGCAGCGGCGGTGATTGTGCACGTTCGAGTTGCCCATCGGCGAGCCATAGATGATCAGGCTGGTCTCGAGCAGATTGCTGTCGCCGTCGGGAGTGTTCTTCATCCTCTCGAGGAAGTACGGAATCATGCTGACGTGATACCGGTTGATCTTCGCGTATTCGAGGATGCGGTCCTCTCGATCCTGGTGATGGGAAGCCGGGTGGAATCCGGTCTTGACGCCGCTCTCCGGATAGGCGCGGCTCGACGCGTCGCGCGCCATCTTGAAGGAGAACACTCGCGTCACATCCGCCGCGAAGGCGAGCACCTGCAAATCGAACATCAGCTTGACGTGTTCCTCGAACGAGTCGGGCACGCCGATCGGGGCTTCGGGCATCGCGCGCGCTTCGCCGCTCGAGTTGTGTGCTTCGATCGACTGAATGCGCCGCTCCACCTCTCGAACCTGCTCCAGATAGTCGCTGAGCCGGGCGCCGTCGGCGGGGCCGAGCGAGCGCTTCAACGTCGTCACCTCGTTGGTGACCCAGTCGAGCAGGCTGCGATCGATTTTGCGGTTCTCCTCGCGCTGCGCCGGCGTGGCGCCGACACCGAACAACAAATCGAATGCCGCCCGCGGATCGCGAATCATCGGCAGCGGCTGCGCTCGGAGAACCCCAGCTGATCGAATCGGTGTAGGCGCAGGAGTAGCCATAGGCGCAGCCGCCGGCCTGATCGACGCTGTCGATGCAGAGTTGCAGCGACGGAATCGCCGTGTTCTGTCCAAACCGCTTCGCGTAGACCTGGTCGAGCGAAATGCCCGCATGGACGTCGGAACCCTGCGTCTGTTTCGGGTGCGCGCCGGTCAGGAACACGGCGCTTGATCGGAAATGGTCGCCGCCGATCTCGGGCGCGGACAACGCCTCGGCGTTTCGCGCGTCGGTGTTGCTGACGATCGTGATGTAGTCGCGGTAAGGTTCGAGCGGCATCAAGCTGCTCGGCGACAGATCAAATCCTCGACCGACCGCCGCCGGCGACCACAGGTTCTTGCGCGCGCCGATGGCCGTGCTGCCGGCCGATCCCTGGACCATTTCGATCGCCACCAGGCGTGGTGGCTGTACTGGCGCGGCGGCCCCACCGCTCGCGTGAATCGCCCGCGCTGGACGCATCGCTTCGAGAAACGGCAGCGCCACCGTCGTCCCCATGGCCTTGAGCACGGTGCGGCGTGACAGGTGCTTGTTCGTGATGTGCGACATGGGTGCTCTACCTCGTGACCGCGCGTGCAGAGACGCTCGGCTCGACGCGTGCTCATCTGGAACGCGACGCTTTCCGCGATACCAAGAACAAACGACGAGAAGCGGTGATCGTTTTCGGACGCGCGGCGGACGATCGCGCGGACCGTCGGCTGGTCGGTGTACTCGACGCGGCGGCCGAGAGCGTACGACATCAGGTTCTCGGTGAACGTGCGCAGCACGATGTTCGACCGCGCCATGAGCGCCTGCCGCAGCCCGTCCGGGCCGTCGATCTTCGTCCCGTCAAACAGATCGCCGGTCGGATCGACTGCGCCGTCGCCATCTTTGATCCGCCAGGCGCCGATGACATCGAAGTTCTCGAGCGCGAGGCCGAGCGGATCGATCATACGGTGGCACGACGCGCACTGAGGGCTCTTGCGATGCTCCTCCATGCGCTGCGCGCGTCGATCGAAGGTGGCCGTTGACGGCTGCGCCGGCCGTCTCGTCGAGATTCTGGTTCACGCCGGGCGGCGGTGGAGGCGGTGGAGACCCGAGCAGCACTTCCATGATCCATTTGCCGCGCTGCACCGGCGACGTGCGATCGGCGACCGAGGTCGCCATCAGCCAGCTGCCTTGTCCGAGAATGCCCCGACGGTACTCGAGCGACGGGCCGAGCGTCACGCGCCGGAAGCGATCGCCCGTCACGTTCGGAATGCCATAGTGGCGCGCGAGCCGCTCGTTCACGAACGTGTAGTCCGCGTTGAACAGATCCAGCACGTCGCGGTCCTCGCGCACGATGCTGTCGAAGAGCAGCTCCGTCTCGCGCTTGAACGCGGCAGCGAGCTGATGATCGAACGCGGGAAACAGGATCGGCTCGGGCAGCACCTTGTCGACATCCTGGAGCCGGAGCCACTGCGCAGCGAACCGCGTCGACAGCCGCTCGCTGCGCGCATCGTTCAGCATGCGGCGGATCTGCTTCTCGAGCACCACCGGTGTGTGGAGGACGTTTGTCCGAGCGGCGCCAGCAATTCGTCGTCCGGGGCCGCGTCCCACAGGAAGAATGACAGCCGTGATGCCAGCGCGACATCGCCGATGCGATAGTTCTGCCCCGCTTTCGTGGTCGCCGGCGGCTCCTCGAGGCGGAACAGAAACCTCGGGCTGACGAGCACGGCCCGCACCGCGCGGCGGATCCCGGATTCGAAATCCGCACCGTCGCGTCCCTGGCGATAGAAGGTCAGCAGCGGCTCGACGTCGACGGCGGCCGCGGGCTGACGGAAGGCTTCGGCGGCCAGCTTACGCACGATTCGCCTCGCACACGCCGGCTCCTCGCTCGCGTTCGCCGGCTGGCAGATGAAGATCTTGCGACGGCTCGGCGTCTCGGACACACCGGAGACAGAGATTGGACCTAAGATGCCGAATTCGCGCAAATGCGGCAGCGTCGTGATGCCGTATCCGTGCTCGCCGATTTGCGGGTCCGCCAAGCGTGTAGTCGATCGGCGCCACGATGTCGTCGATCGGGCAATTGCACCGCTCGATGAACGCGGCGCTGATTCGCTGCGGCCCGGCCTTCACATGAATCTTCGGCGTGAAGAGGTTCATGCCGGTCTTGTCGGCCTCGCCCATCCGATCGTTGATCGCCAGCAGCGCGGCCCGCTCGCCGTTCACCGATATCTCGATCTGCTCCCCCTTCAGGATGTTGCCGTAGAGCAGACCGCTCGAAGCGACGAACATGACTCGGAAGGTGTAATCGCCGTCGGCGGGAAAGGTGTGCACGATCGAGATGCCGCCGCGGGTGCCCCACGGCGCTCCCTCCACGTGCGTCATCTGCGACTCGGTGACCGGCAGCTTGTAGGTGCTCTCGGTGGCAGTGGCCGTCTTGTCGCCGAGCGCGAGATCGACGATGCGGCTGGCGGCGCGCAGATAGCCTTCGACCAGCGTCGGCGAAAACGCTTGCGCGTCGGCGATGTTGTCGAAGCCCTTGCTGATCGTATCCGCCGGCAGGAACGCACTCACGTCCACATCGACGTCGAGCAAGTCATGGATCGCTTGTCCGTACTCCGCGCGATTCAACCGCTGAAGTGACCGGCGGCCGGGGTTGGGATGCGCGAGCGCGGCGCGGTCGAGCCGCGCCTCGAGCGCTTCGGCGAGCCCCTGCAACGCCTGCGCGTCTGGCCGGTCGGGCACCGACGGCGGCGGCATCATCCCGGCGCGCAGCTTGCGGATCATCTTTTCCGCCACTTCCGCGTTGCGCTCTGGATTCGCTGCGTCGAACGATTGCAGCGACAGGCCGCCGGTCTTCGCGTCGTCGTCGTGGCATCCGGCGCAGTTGCGCGCGACGAACGCATTTTCGTTCTCGATCGACATCGTCGCGTGCGCGGCAACGGACTGCCGGTGCGTTCGCGTTCCCGTCTGCCGATGTGCTGCAGAGAGCGAAACGACAAAGCCGAAGACTGCGACGCCGACGGCCGCCGTCGCGAACGTCTTCACGCTTTGTCCGAGCGGGCGCCGATCTGAACGTCGAAACCGTCCGGATCAGTGACGTGGAAGCTGTTGTTGTCGAGCCGCGGCGTGAACCCGCGGCGTTCGAGCTCGGCTTTCACCGCGTCCTTGTCCCAGTGCTCGAGAGTGTAGGCAATGTGATCGATGCGCGGCGTCGGAGACCCGGCGCGTGCGCTGCGTGGCACGAGACACGTCTCGTCAGCACCGAATGTCAGCCGTACCGTTCGGCCGTCGTCGTCAGACACTTTCATACCGAGGAGGTTCGCGTAAAAATCGCGCGTCTTCCCGTAATCAGCGACCTGGTAGGAGATGTGATTGACCGCAATTGCTTTGAGAGGAGTTTCGGCCGCTGAAGCACGGGGCGTGGCGCCGACGGCCGACGCCGCGGTCGCCGTGAGCGCAAGGCTGCGAATCAGCTGACGCCGCGTAATCTTTCCGCGCTCGAACTCGGCCACAAGGTGCGCGAACTCATGTTCCATGGCTGCTCCGCGGCTCCGGAAAAGTCCTTTAAGTGTAAACGATCACGAGAGCGTTCGGTCGTATACTCACCCCCTATGAGAGTAGCGCGATGGCTTTCCCTCGCCGCGTTTTGCGGCACCCTTTTGCAACCAATTGTCGCCCAGGACCGGGGGCGCCCGGACGAGGCGCTGCGCTGGCGGAACATCGGGCCATTTCGCGGCGGCCGCGTGACGGCGGTCGCCGGAATCGCGACTCAGCCGATGGTCTACTACATGGGCGCGACGGGCGGCGGCGTGTGGAAAACAGAGGATGCCGGCATCAGCTGGCACAACGTCTCTGACGGCTTCTTCCACACCGGGTCGGTCGGCGCTGTCTCGGTCTCGCCGTCGAACCCAGCCATCGTCTACGTGGGAATGGGCGAGGCGTGCCTTCGCGCCAACATTTCGAACGGCGACGGCGTCTACAAGTCGACCGATGCGGGAAAGACGTGGACGCACGTCGGCCTCGCCGACAGCAGCCAGATCGGGCGGATGAGGATTCATCCCGAATAATCCGGACATCGTCTATGTCGCGGCGGTCGGTCATCCGTACGGTCCGAACTCCGAGCGCGGCGTCTTCAAAACGTCGGACGGCGGCAAAACGTGGCAACGCGTTCTGTTCGTCGACGACAACACGGGCGCCGCCGATATCGACATGGACCCGTCGAATCCCGAAATTCTTTATGCCACAACGTGGCAGGTGCGTGCGTACGCTCGTGGGAGATCACCAGCACGGGACCGGGCGGCGGCCTCTACAAGTCGACCGACGGCGGCGCGCACTGGACGAAGCTGACCTCCGGGTTGCCGACAGCGCATTTGGGCAAGATCGGCGTCACCGTATCGCCGGTCAACACCGAGCGCGTGTGGGCGACGGTCGAAGCCGACGAGAAAGGCGGCGTCTATCGATCCGACAATGGAGGTCAGACGTGGACGTTGCTGAACGACGACTTCAACATGACGTCGCGGCAGTACTATTACGGCCACATCTTCGCCGATCCGCAGGAGCTCGATACCGTCTACACGTTCTGCGCGAAGTACTTCTACAAGTCGACCGATGGCGGTAAGACCTACCGCGAAGTGCCGACGCCGCACGGCGACTACCACGACCTGTGGATCGACCCGCACGATCACCTGCGGATGGTGAACGGCAGCGACGGCGGCGCGGCGGTCACGTTCAATGGCGGCCGTTCATGGACGTCGCTCGACAACCAGCCGACTGCGCAGTTCTATACGGCGATCACGGACAACAGCGTTCCGTATCGCATTTACGGATCGCAGCAGGACAACACGACCGTCTCGATCGCCAGCCGTGACGTCCGGCGCCGGCATCACCGAGCGCGACTGGCATCCAGTGGCGGGCGGCGAAAGCGGTTACATCGCGCCGACCTCGTCCAACCCTCCGGTCGTCTACGGCGGCAGCTACTTCGGCTTGATGACGCGCTACGACGAGAAGACCGGCGAGGTCGCGCAACGTGACGGTCTGGCCCGACTACAACGGCGGCCGGACGGCGGCGCAGATGAAGTACCGGTTCCAGTGGACGTACCCGATCATCGTCTCGCCGCACGACGGCAACACCGTGTACGCCGGCGCGCAGGTGGTGTTCAGGTCGACGAACGACGGCCAGAGCTGGGAAGTCGATCAGTCCCGGACCTGACGCGCAACGACAAGGCGAAGCAGAACGGAGGCCGGCTCGAGGAGTACTACTCGACGGTGTTCACGATCGCGGAGTCGCCGCGCGAGAAAGGTCGTCCTCTGGGCCGGCTCGGACGACGGCCTCGTGCATGTGACGAGGAACGACGGCAAGGAATGGCAGGACGTGACGCCGCCGGACGTCAAGCCGGACACTCGCATCAACATCATCGCGGCATCCCCGCACGACGCCGGGACGGCGTACGTCGCCGCCACTCGGTATCAACTCGACGACTTTCATCCGTACCTGTACAAAACAACCGATTACGGCAAGACGTGGCGGACGATCACCTCGGGCATTCCCGAGCACAGCTTCGCGCGCACGATCCGCGAAGATCCGAAGCGCAAGGACTTGCTGTACGCGGGAACCGAAACCGGCGTGTACTACTCCCGCAACGGCGGCGCGGCGTGGGAATCGCTGCAGTTCAATTTGCCGATCGTCCCGATTACCGATCTGACGGTCAAGGACGACGACCTGATCGCGGCGACGCAGGGACGCGCCTTCTGGGTGATGGACGACCTGACGCCGCTGCGGGCCGAGCCGGTCGCGACGAGCGCGCATCTCTTTCCACCGCGCGACGCGGTTCGCTCGCGGCGCGCCGGATTCGGACGCGGGGCGCCAGGCATCGGTCAGAATCCGCCGCCGGGCGCGATCATCACGTACCAGTTGAGCGCGGCTCAGGAGGTCACGCTCGAATTCCTCGACGCGAGCGGCGCCGTCGTGAAGAGCGTGTCGAGCCGCGACCGCAACGGTCCGTCGGGCGCGGCGGGCCTGCATCGCTACGCGTGGGACATGCGGTACGCCGATGCGCGGGGCATCGAAGGCGGCACGTTCCTGGCGGGTGGCAACCTGCGCGGCCCCTTGGCCCTGCCCGGCACCTACAACGTGCGGCTCAAGGCGGGCGGTGAGACGCAGACCGCGACGCTGCGCATCGTGCCCGATCCGCAAAGCGAGGCGACCGAGGCCGACCTGCAGAAGCAATTCGATCTGCTGATCGCGATTCGCGACAAGCTCACGGCAGCCGATGATGCGGCGAACGATATCCGCAAGCTGCGGGCGAGCCTGCCGGAGAAGAGCGACCGTGCAGCGATCGACCGTCTGAAGACCGACCTCGAGAACGTGCAGAAGCAGCTCGTCGAGCTCCGCTTTTCAGGATTCGACGACCAGATGCTCGTGTTCGACTTGAAGTTGAACAACCGGATCGCCGCGCTGCAGAACTACGTATCGCAGGGCGACTACGCCCCAACCGACCAGCAGTACGCCGTCTTCAAGGAGCTGTCGGCGGCGGTCGATGCCGCTCTGAAACAGTACGGCGCCCTCAAGCTCCAGATGCCGAGGCGCTAGAGCGTTTTCCATTTTGTCGCAGCGCGAGGCTTCAGCCGAGCGGAGTATCCGCGCGAGGATTTTGGACGCTCGGCTAAAGCCTCGCGCTACATCGATCTGGCGTCCCTGGTGCCGCTTTTTCTACTGCGACTTCGAGGTTCGGTCGTTCTTCAAGTAGCGGTCGAACCACTCCAGGATGCGGTGATTCACGTCGAGCGCGTCAGCCTTCGAATGGCGCGAAAGGCTGTGATCGCCGTTGGCGTACGAGACGAACTCCGCCGTCTTCCCCAGCTGACGGAGTGCGTAGAACAACATCTCGCCCTCGCCGATAGAGAATCGTCAGGTCCTTCTCGCCGTGCAGGATTAAGACGGGCGTATTGACCTCGTTCAGGCGAAAGAACGCGGACTGCGACCGGTAGCGCTCCGGATATTCGAAAGGGCTCCCGCCGATCCGGGCCTGCCCGGTCTCGATATTGCGCGAATCGCGATCGCGGCCGCTCGCCCAGTTGCGGTTCAACTCGACCGGTGTCGCGCCGGATACGGCTGCGGCGAAGATGTTCGTCCGTGTGATCAGATTCGACGTCGCGTACGCGCCGAAGCTGTGCCCCCAGATGGCGAACTTGCCGGTGGTGAAGCCCATGGCGCGGACCGCGTTCACTGCCGGAACGACGCATTTCTCGTAGGAATCGGCCGGCGCGCCGACCTTGATCTTCACGTTCGGCATCAGCATCGCGTAGCCGTGCGTGATGAACATCTGATCGCGCGCGTTGAAGCGATGCGACCGCCGGCGTCATCTTCTCGTAGACCCACGTGATCACCGGGACCTTCTCGTTCGGTCCGAGGCCCGCCGGCTTGTAGAGCAGAGCGCCAAGGCGTTCGCCGTCCGCGTTGTCGTAGTAGAAGATCTCCGGCTTGCTGAAAGTGAACGTCGCCAGCTGGGGATTGAGGTCCGTGACGCGCGTGCGTTTGTCCGCGGTGCCGATCATCCAGATGTCGGTCGGATGCGTGGCATCCTCGATCGACACGACGAGGCCGCCGGCGGTCGGAATGATCCGATCGTAGCTCTCAGAGCCGTGTAAGACGGTGTCGAGCTTCTGATCCGCGACGCTGTAGCGATACAGCGTTTCGTCGTAGGTCTTGTTGTTCGTCGCGCGGAAGTACAACGCGCTGCCGTCGCGGCTCCAGACCAGATCGGCGACCTGATCCTCGAACTCCTTCGTGAGGTTTTTCGACGAGCCATCGTTCGCGACGAGATACACGTCGTTGAACGGGCGCGCCGTCGTGTACATCCCCGGCTTGACCTTTTCGAGCTCCGGATCCGAGATCGACGGATCGGCCACCAGCGTGGCGAACCGCGTTCCGTCCGGCGACCAGACGGGCTCCCCGCCGGTGATCGTGAGCGAGTCGCGCCACGCCTTCGCTTCGCCGCCTTCCGCCGGCTGAACCATCAGCTTCCCGCCCCGCGTTGCAAGACAGCTGCTTGCCATCCGGCGACCACCAGTAGCGCCCGCGATCGCCCAGTTTGCGGGCCGCAGCGGCTTTCGCGCCCGGCCTCGAGATCGACCGGCAGCACGAACGTGTCGTTCTGTTCCTTGCCAATCACGCCGAGCGTCGCGGGATCCGGAGCAATGTACAAAAGGTGCGTCCCGTCTGGCGAGAGCTTGAACGACCGCAACGTGATCGTGCGAAGTCGACAGCGGCGTCGACTTGCCGCTCGCGACGTCGATGGCGACGAGGGTCGCCTTACGCTCGTCGGTGAAGAACTGATCGCCCGGAATGCGCGCATCGGTGCTTTTCACCGAACGCACGCGATACGGCGCCGGAGCGGCCTCGGGTTCGGCGGCGGCGACAACCAGTGTCTTCCCGGTCGGGTCCCATTGCGGCTCGACGTACATCCTCGCCGCGAATGCGTCGCCGACGGGCGTCGCCTGATCGCGAGCGGCATCCCAGACGATCTCGCGGCCGCGCCCCTGCTCCTCGCGCACGAACGCGAGACGGGTGCCATCCGGCGACCACACGGGAAAGGCGCTGTGCGCGGCGCCGCTCGTCAGGGCGCGCGGTGCGCTGGGCTTGTCGCCGAGCGTCTGCACGAACACGTGGCCCGTCGGCCGCGGCTCCTGGACGTTCCAGTCCTCGTTCTTGTCGGTCACCACGTACGCGATCCAACGGCCGGTCGACGACACCGCGATCGGCTGTCCGCCGGCGAACGACTGAACGGCGAGCACGTCTTCAGGCGTCAACACGGCGCGGGTCTGCGCGCCGGCGCCCGACGGAAAAACCGATAGTCCCAGGACCAACGCGGCGATCGACGCGGAACGGCAGCGCATTTGATTTCTCATGTCAGCCTCGGTTCGATGGAAGCACAGCGTGAACACGCGCACTTCGGTAAACTGATCGAATTACGCGTGTCTCGCGACTGCATACCGGCTCGATGACCATACTGCGCGGGGTTCATCGCACAGTTCTCGTCGCGTTGACGATAGCAGCGGCGACGGGTGCCGGGTGCGGCCGCCGGGACGCGGTCGCGCCACCGGCATTCGCGCCTCCGCGCCTGATCGTGCTCATCACGATCGACACGCTGCGAGCGGACCGACTCGGCGCGTACGGATCGCGCGCGGGCCTTACGCCAAACCTGGATCGCTTCGCAGAAGGCGCCGTGCGGTTCACCGCCGCTGTGACGCAGGTGCCGCTGACACTGCCCGCGCATGCGACGATCCTCACGGGCCTCCATCCGGCGCGCCACGGCATTCGTACCAACGACGGGTTCACGCTCGCCAACGTGCCAACGCTCGCTGAAGCCCTCCGCGGACGCGGCTACGCTACGGGCGCCTTCATCGGCGGCTATCCCCTGCGCGCCTCGTCGGGGCTCTCGCGCGGATTCGATCGATACGACGACGATTTCCTGAAACGATCGACGGCCGTCGAACGACGCGCGGATGATGTGGTCGATGCCGCCGCGGCGTGGATCGGCGATCACGCCTCGCAGCCCGCGTTCGCGTGGCTGCACCTCTTCGATCCGCACTCCCCCTATACCCCGCCCGAACCGTTCGCGACGACCTACGCCAAAGCACCGTACGACGGCGAGATCGCGTACACGGACGCGGCGATTGGTCGATTGTTCGAGCGGCTCTCGAGGGCCGGCCTCACCGCTTCCGCTGCCGTGTTCATCGTCGCCGATCATGGCGAGTCGCTCGGCGAGCACGGCGAACGGACGCACGGCACATTCCTGTACGACGCCACCGTCCACGTGCCGCTGCTGGTGAAAGTGCCGTCCGCCACCGCGCGCGTCGTCGACGCGCCCGTCGAAGCGGCGGATATTGCGCCGACGATCGCCGAGCTCGCCGGGACGACGATGCGGTCGGTCGACGGCCGAAGCCTGCTGCCTCTCGTCGCCCGCGGCGGCGGCGACCCGGATCGTCCGGCCTACGCGGAGTCGTACTACCAGAACGTGCTGCTCGGCTGGAGCCCGCTGCGCGCGGTCCGGACGCGCACATGGAAGTTCATCGAGGCGCCCCGACCCGAGCTCTACGATCTTCAGAACGACCCGGCAGAACTCACGAATCACGTGAACGACCGAGGCGCGCTCGCCGCCGGTCTGCAGCGGACGCTGCCGCCGATGGACGACTCGCGTTCCGCTACCTTGGCGACGCCGGCTCAGGGCGACGCGTCGGAACGGCTGCGAGGCCTCGGTTACGTCGGCGGGGCGACGACGCCGACGCCGCGGACGCGCGCCATCGATCCGAAGGATCGCGTCGAGGTCTGGGCCGCACTCGAGGACGGCATCGATCGGATCCGAGCGCGACCCCGGCGCAGCCCGGTCCTTCTTCCTGCGCGCGCTCGCGCTCGATCCGTCGAACGGCCTCGCAATGAAGTATCTCGGCGATCTCAGTTTTCAAGCGGGCCAACTGAATCAGGCGCGCGACGAGTATCGACGCGCGCTCGCCGCCGGTTTTGCGCATCCGGACGTCTTCGTCAACCTGGCCTCGATTGCCGAGCGCCAGGGGCGGAGCGACGAAGCGCGCGCCGCGCTGTCCCAGGCCGTGAAGTCCGTGCCGACGGACGCGGACGCCTGGAACCGGCTCGGCCTGCTCGAAGCGCAGCAGAACCACGTCGAGGACGCACGCGACGCGTTCACCCGCGCGATCGCTGCCGCCCCGGACCGGGCGGAGCCCTATTACAATCTCGCGATCATCGAAAGAAGGAGCGGGAACGAGACGGCGGCGGCGGGTCATTTGCGTCAAGCGATCGAACGCAACCCTTCGTATCCCGAGGCTCATTACGAGCTGGCGACCGGATACCTGGCCGCGGGCGATCCGCAGCGCGCCCTCGATGGCTATCGCGCCGCCCTGGCGGCACGGCCCCGGTACGCCGAGGCCGTGTTCGGAGCCGCGAGGGCCGAACTCGATCTGAACCGCCGGCCGACGCGCGGCGCGACTACGAAGAGTTCGTTCGCATCGCGCCGCCCGAGTACGCGAAGCAAGCCGCCGCCGCGCGCGAGATGATCAAGCGCCTTCAGAACCGGTAGCGCACGGCGACCTGCGCCTGTCGCTGCGGCGCGACCGCCGTCACGGCGCCGAACGTCGCCGGCGGCTTGCTCGGGTCGAGCCCGATGATGTTGTTGATCCCGCTGATGTTCTTCTTGTTGAACAGATTGAAGATGTCGAAGCGGAGTTCGAGCGCTTGCGAGCCGACGAGCTTCAGGTCGTACGCCAGGCTCGTATCCATGTTGACCTGCGACGGGTAGCGGAACGAGTTGCGCGTCAGCGACGCCGGCCGATCGCCGAAGCTGCTGTTGTTGTTCACGCCGTCGCCGTCCGCGTCGGTTCCGACGATGCCGGTATAGGGGAAGCCCGACCGCGCAAACACGATTCCACCAATCCGGATCCCGAACGGCGCTTCGTAAGTGCCGTTGACGACGAAAACGTGTCGCACGTCCGTGTCGCTCGGCCCCCACTGATAGCTGCGGTCGCCATTGATGTCCGACAGGCCCGGCACGAACGAGTTCGCAAGGCGGAAGTTGTCCACATCGCCGACCGCGCGGCCGAGCGTGTAGTTCGCCTGCAGCGAGTAATGGTTCGACATGCGCTTGTTGAATCCGAACTTCACGGCGTTGTACTGAGTATGTCCGCCGTTGTACTGCAGGAAGAGATTCCGGAAGCCGGTGAAGTCGATGCCGAGCGGCCCCCCGGTCGTGTTGGGCACGCCAAGCGGACGCAGCAAGTTCGCCGGGTTGACGGCGCGCGTCTGTCCCGGCCCAAGCGCGAAGTACGGCGGAGCGTTGACGTCGTACGTCACGAGCATGTCGTAGCCGTAGACGCGTGTGTAGTCGGCCGAGACCGCGACGTTCGGCATCAGCTCACGCTGGATGCCAACGTTCGTGTTGAAGAAATACGGCTGTACGCGATGCAGAGTGTCGCCAATGCTGAACGGGAAATCGGCCCCCTCGAAGATCGGCACGTAGACCTGCGCTCTCGCTACCGTGTTGGCGCCTGACGGGAACGCGCTGAGACGGTTCGGGAACGTCGGGAAGAGTGCGTCGCCAGGACGCAGGTCGATTGTCGTCTGGCCGACTGGACCGAAGTTCGATTCGCGGTTGATTCCGGACGACTCGATCGTGTCGTAGAAAATGCCCGTCGAGCCGCGCACGACGGTCTTGCCTTCCGAATCGGCCGTCCAGGCGAAACCGACGCGCGGCGCGATGTTGTTGTTGTCGCCCTGGAACAGCGAGTCTTTGTCCCAGCGGACACCGATGTTCAACGTCAGCCCGCGACGGATTTCCCAGTCGTCCTGCGCGAACAGACCGATCATCGCGTCCTTGAAATTGAGCCCCGACGTGCCAAAGGTCTGCGTGAACTGAATCGGGAAGGTGGCCGGGTCGTTCGCGTTGAACGGAAACTTCGCCCCCTGCGCGAACGTGTACGTGCCGGCAAAGTTGCTGAAGAACGTCACGAACCGCCACGAGCCGATGACGTCGACGCCGCTCTTCAACTGGTGCGCACCCTTGATGATCGAGAAATGATCGACCCACTGCGCACGCTTCTCGACGAGGTTCTGCGGAAACCCCGGATTGGTGCCGAGGTTGCCGACGCCGGTATATGTGACCGTGACGGGCGCGTTCGAAAAGTCAGGCGTTCGCGATCCCACTCCGGTCGACGCGGTGAGCGGCGAGTAGAAGTCGACAACGTCGTATGTGTAGCGGAAGCGGGCTTCGTTGACCTTGTTCGAGCCAAAGTTGCTGACGAGCGACACGATGAACGCATCTGTCTGCGCTTCGGTGTTCGAGCGGCGGTCGTAGGTACTCAACCCACCGACGCTCTGTCCTTCCTGCGTGTTCCGGTTGAGGCTGTAGCGGGCCTCCAGCGAATTCCGATCGGTGAAGCGGTGATTGACTTTGAAGAATCCCTGCTTCTGCTTCTGCGGCGCGGCGAAGGTGCCGGGCGCCAGGATCGACGTCACGACCGAGACGTCGTCGATCTTGGTGTCCTCGTAATTCACGAAAAAGTGTGTCCGGTCCTTGACGATCGGACCGCCGAGCGTGCCGCCGAACTGCTGCCGCTTCTGCGTCGTCGAGGCGCCTGTGAGCAGGTTCGCGGCCACGAAGCTGGTCGGCTTCCAGAATGCGTAGGCGCTGCCTGCCATCGTGTTCGTGCCGCTCTTCGTGACGACGCTGATCGTGCCGGCGCCGGTCTGGCCGACCTCGGCCTTGAAGCCGTTGCTGATGACCTGCAGCTCCTTCACGACGTCGAGCGAAAGGCCGTTGCCGCCGCCGAACTCGCCGTTCAGCGTGCGGATCTCGCGGCCGGTGATCGACACGCCGTCCGCGAGGAAGTTGGCCGTGCGGTTGCCCTGCCCATTCACTGAAATGCCGCCGCTGCTCGGACTGTTGCCGAGCGGCACGACGCTGCCGGACGTCTGCAGCAGCGACAGGAAGTTGCGGCCGTTGGTCGGCAGTTCGTCCACCTGCTTGGCCTCGAGGATCGACGACAGCTCGCTCTCACGCGTGCGAACGAGCGGCGCCGCCGCCTGGACGGTGACCGATTCCGACACTCCGCCGACATTCAGCTGAAAATTGATCTCCGGCTTCGTGTTCGCCTGAAACTCGAGCCCTTCACGTCGTTGCGGACCAAAACCGGACAGTTCGGCCGTCAACGTCCACTTGCCGGTCGGCGGCACGGCAGTAAATGAATAGCGGCCGGCATCATCGGTGACCGTCGATCGGTTGAAACCGGTGTCGACGTTCTTGAGCGTGATCGTCACGCCCGGCAGGATCGCGCCGGTGCCGTCGGTGATGACGCCGGACAGATCGAACCGCGTGACGTCTGCGCGGACCGGCGCCGCGAGCAGGAAAGCGACGAGCAAGACCCAAACGGTTCGGAACAGCGTGCGGGGCATATCGTCCTCGGTAGGCCGAAGTTTGTGGGCGATCGTTTAAGCCTAAATGATCGGCCGGACTATATGAGACGCAGGGGTCGGAGTCAAGGCCCACGCACCTACCGGCCTCCCGAGACGTCGAGGAACGCGCCCGTGGTGTACGACGCCTCGTCCGAAAGGAGCCAGAGGATCGCGCGCGCGACCTCGATCGGTTCGCCGCCGCGCTGCATCGGAAGGGTCGGCGCGAGCCGATCGACGCGCCCCGGCTCGCCGCCGCTCGCGTGGATGTCGGTCCGGATCACGCCGGGTCTGACCGAGTTCACACGAATCCCTTCGGACGCGACTTCCTTCGACACGCCGGTCGTCAGCGCATCGAGCGCCGCCTTCGACGCGGCGTAGTCGACATACTCGCCCGGCGACCCCAGCACGGCCGCGCGCGACGAGACGTTCACGATCGCGCCGCCCTTTCCGCCGCGTGCGGTGGACATGCGGCGTACGGCTTCGCGTGTGCACAGGAAGGCGCCCGTGACGTTCACCGCAAGCACGCGCGACAGGCGGGCCGCGTCGAGATGCTCGACGCGTGTTTGTGTATCGAGGATGCCGGCGTTGTTGACGAGTGCGGTGACCGTGCCGAACGCGCGATCGACCGCTTCGAACAACCGTACCACGTCGCCTTCATCAGACACGTCGGCTGCCACGGCGACCGCCCGGCCGCCGGCGCGATCAATGCCGGCGACCACGGCGTCCGCGGCGCTGCGGTTCACGTAATAGTTGACGCAGACGGCGTAACCGGCCGCGGCAGCCAGCCGCGCCGTTTCCGCGCCGATTCCGCGACTGCCGCCCGTGACGATCAGAACGCCGTCCATGCCGAACTCCGACGAGTCGCGACGTGCTGCGCTACCTTCGCAGGCGTCGGACGATATAGATCAGCAGAACGGCTCCCGCAGTCGCGATCACGAGCTGACCGATGACGCCGCTCGAATAGAGTCCCAGCAGTCCGAAGATCATCCCGCCGAGAATCGATCCGACGATCCCGAGCAGCAGATCGATCAGGATGCCGTAGCCGCGGCCGCGCATGATTCTCCCGGCCAGATAGCCGGCAAGAATGCCGATGATGATCTCCCAGACTAGATACATCACGTCCGCTATTTCTGCTGCGCGCTCGTCGTCGGACGCGCGTTCTTGAGGTACTTGTCGTACCAGGCCAGGTAGCGCTCGTAGCGATCGCGGACGTAGCTCGGACGCGTGATGCCGTGGAACTCGTTCGGATAGATCACGAGCTGTGTGTCGACGCCGAGGCTACGCAGCGCCTGATACATCTGCTGCCCGCCCTGCACCGGCACGTTGAAATCGCGCTCGCCGCCGAGAAAGAGCGTCGGCGTCTTGATGCGATCCGCGTGCAGGAACGGATACGAAATCTTCTGGTACGTCTCCCACGACTTCGGCCTCCCATGGCGGACCGATCTCGTAGTCGTACTGCAGGATGTACTGATCGGTGCCGTAGAACGCCACGGTGAACGCCGTGCCGGCGCCGCTCGTGGCCGCCTTGAGCCGCGTGTCGGTCGCGATCATGTAGTCGGTGAGAATGCCGCCGTAGCTCCAGCCGCCGACGCCGAGCCGGTTCGGATCGGCGACGCCCATCTTGATGGTCTGGTCGAGGCTTGCTTCGAGATCGTCGACTTCGTAGTGACCCCAGTCGGCGAAGATCGCCCTCGAGAACTTCGCGCCGCGGCCAGAGCTGCCACGGTAGTTCACCGCGAGCACCGCGTAGCCGTTGGCGGCGAACCACTGCCGCTCGAAGCTGAACGAATGCTGGTCCTGCCCGTTCGGGCCTCCGTGAATGCGCAACAGCAGCGGCACTTTGGTGCCGGCCACATATCCGACCGGCTTCGTGAGCAGGCCGTGCACCTCGGTGCCGTCCTTGCTTTTCGCGCTCACTTCTTCGGTCGCGCCAAGCTGAAGCTCCGAGAACAGCGCGTCGTTCTGATGCGTCAGCTGGTGGAACTTCAACGTGCCGCCCGCGGCGGTGGCGGAATAGATCTCGTTGTGATGCGCGTCGTCGCCTGAGATCGCGACGGCGCAGGAACCGGCGCTATGACGCTGTCCCAATACGATCGGCTTGTCCGTGATCCGAACGGCGTTGCCCGAGCCGACCGGAATGCGGTCTCCGTAGGCCGACATGTCGTCGGTCACGATCGCGTAGATATTCTTGCCGTCCTCGCTCCAGCGCGGCTGCGAGACGCCGCGGTCGAGAGCCTCGCTCGCCGCAACGCGCTGCGGCGGCGCGGCGCCATCCGATGCAACGATCGTCAAGTGCTCCATCCCGTAAGCGCCGTACTTCTTCTCGTCGCCCTCGAGAAACGCGATCGTCTTCCCGTCGGGACTCCATTCGGGACGGCCCCGGCCGCCGCGGCTCGTCGCCGGCGTGAGCGCTTTCTCCGGCGACCCCGGCTTGGCGTCGACCACGAACATCTGACTTGACGGCTCGCGGTCGGGATCGTCGTTCGCGATTGCTCATGAACGCGATGCGGGCGCCGTCGGGCGACCACGACGGCGACGACTCGTCGGCCTTTCCGTTCGTCAGGCGATCGAGCTTCTTCGCATCGATGTCGAACAGATAGATGTAGGTGTGGCGCCCGGACAGCAGATAGCCCTGGACGTCCTGCTTTGTACTTGTAGCGATCGATCACGATCGGCTTCGGCGCTTTGCCGCGGCCGCCGTTCTCTGCCGATCCCGCCGGCAGGAGTATCGGCCGCATCTGGATCGGGATCACCGACAACGAGCGCGAGGCGTTTGGAATCGGGCGACCACTCGTAACCCTGCAGGCGACCTTTCAGTTCGGTGAGTTGAAAAGCTTCGCCGCCGCTCCGATCGAGCAGCCACACCTGATTGCCCTTGGCTTTGCCCGGACGCGATGACGTGAAGGACAGATACTTTCCGTCGGGACTGAACTTCGGCGACGACTCGCTGTCCTGGCTCGACGTCACCTGCCGCTCGCCCTGGCCGTCGATGCCGATCATCCAGACGTGCGAGTTGCTCTTGTCCTCTTTCACGTCGGTCGACCCGACGACGAACGCGACCGCCTTCCCATCGGGCGAGCACTGGGGATCGCGAACCTCTTTCAACCGCCCGAGGTCATCGAGCGAGAGCGGACGTTTACCAGGCTGCGCCGCGAGAAACCCAACCGACGCGGCCGCAATCGCCAATGCCCATGCAATCCGTTTCACCATTCCACCCCTCCAGGCCCACCTGCCCCACCTGCCGACCCGACCGACCTGCCCTACTTTCCCGTTGTGCCCTCTTCAAAGCCCCAGTCCCACCCCGATATCCCACGCGCGTTGACGGCTTTCACCGCGATCTTCGTCCCGGGTTCGACCCCTGCGAGCGTCTGCATGCGGCGTCGTCGCGGTAACGCGGTGAAGCAGCGGATTCGACGGCGGACCGTACGCGACGACGTAGGATGCAATGCCGGCTTCGGGACTCGGCGTCCACGTCACGGTGGCGGCCGCCCCGGCACGCCGAACCTTCACATTCTTGATCCGCGACGGGCTCGACGCCAGCAGCATCAGCGTCGCCGCCGTCGTCTTGCTCGTCTCCGCGATCAGCTGGTGGTTGATCGTACTCCAGCAGATCGTTCGGCTGGTGATAGTGCGGGTTGCCCAGCACGGGATAGGAACCGATGCCGCCGACGATGTCGCCGTAGGCGTCGTAGTACGACGCGGCGTCGGTGCCCTTGTAGTAGAGCGCGTCGTAGGTGATCAGCCGGCTGAACAGGATCGCCGCGCCATGCTGGATGTCGCGGATGCCGGGGTTCGAGTAGCGGATCGTGTTGTCCAGCCGCGCGTCGTTCGCCCAGCCGATCATGTCGTTGTTCAGCGCGCCGACGATCTTCATCTTGCTCTCGACCGCGCGCCGCACGAACTCCCGGCTGCCGAGCAGCCCGGATTCCTCGCCGGTGAACGAGGCGAAGACGATCGTCGCCGGCATCGGATGGTCCGCCAGGACGCGCGCCGTCTCGAGCAGCGCCGCCGTGCCCGACGTGTCGTCGTCGGCGCCAGGGCCGACGGCGACCGAGTCGTAGTGGCTGCTGACGACGTAGACGAGCTCCGGATTCACCGTGCCGCGCAGCGTCGCGACGACGTTGGCGGTCTTGCCGTCCAGCGCGCCGCGCGGCTCGAACCACTGATACTCCGGCTGGTAGCCGAACGAGCGATAGGTGTTGAACAGGTACTCGCCGGCTTTCTGGTTGCCGGGCCGCGTGATGTGCTTCGAGTCGAAGTCGAACAGCGCCTTCTCGTACTCGTAGATGCGAGCCGTCGAGACGCGTTCGAGCGATCGGCTTCACGTCGGCCGCGATCGGCTGCAAACGCCCGCGTGCCGAACTCTTTCAGCGCGACTTCGCTCTTGAGGTTCTCGCGGAGGCGCGCCAGCACTTCAGTGCGCGTGACCTTGCGCTGCAGATCCGACGAGGTAGACGCCGCGCTGCGGCGAGACGGTGTCGCCGTCGCGGTCCGCGCCGACGAGCAGCTTGCCGCAATCGCGCGCTGATCGCCCACTGATACTCGGGCGCGATCGTGCGGACCGTGTTGTTGTGAAACAGCCTGCGTGCGGGTCATCGACGTCAGATCGTAGAGAAACGATCGGCGATGGCGCGGCTCGCCGATCACGCCGAGCAGTCGATCGGGACCGACGAAGCGCGGCAGCACGTCGTGCTCGATGTCGCGCGTGACGCGCCGGGTGTTCTTGCCGTCGATGTCCGCGACGAATATTTCCCAGTCTTCGCGCAGCATCTCCTGGAAAGCGATGCGCGAGCCATCGGCAGACAGCGCAGGCGCGTCGAGGCCATCAACGGTCTGCTTGATAGCGGTGTGCGCGCCACGCGTCGGTCCGCGCATGACGCTGAAATCGCCGCCGTTGTGCTGGATATACGCGATGGTCTTGCCGTCAGCAGACAGAGCCGGCGAGGTCCCTTCGATCATCGTCGCCTTCTTGGCCGCGAGATCGACGATCGCAAATACCGTCGGCAGACGTGGCCCTGTCTGCCCCGCCTGCCCGACCTGCCCCTCCTGCCTCCCCGCCCCTCCTGCCCTCCCCGCCCGTCCTGCCCAGGTTGCGGCCGTCGCAGCGGGCTCTGTACGGGCACGACGTAAACCAACGTCGCGCCGCTCGCGTCGATCATCGGCGCGCTCTTCAGGCCGGGTGTGTCAACGACAAGCGATGCGCGCGGTTCGCGCTCGCTGATTGTGTAGACATCGGTGCGCCGTTCGGCATCCGCTTCGTCGGCGCCGAGAAAAAACAGCGAGCGGCCATCAGCGCTGAATACGAGGCCTGTCTTCACCAGCTCTGGTGCCGGCAGCTCCATCTCGCGGCCGTTGTTCAAATCGCGCACGACGATTGAGGCGTGCTTCGCGATGAACCACGTGAGCTCCTGAATCAACTGAGCGCGGTTCGCGGCCGTAAGCGATGCCTTCGCGAGCGCGTCCGAGACGCGGCGGATATCTGCATGGTCTGGAATCTTCAGATACGCGACTTCCGGCGTCGTCGGAGAGAACGTCGCCGACACTCCAGGCAGATCGAGCACTTCGGTGTGCGACGCGTCGTTGCGAACGACCCGGGTGCGACGTGAAACTTCGAGCCCCGTTTCATACGCGATGTACGTATCGTCGGGACTGAACCGCGGGGCACGACCATCGGCGGTGAGCTCGCGCGTTTCGAACAGCTCGCCCGTCTTCAGGGCGATGCTTTCGAGAAGCGCCTGACCGCCGGGCGCGGTCAGGACGTTTATGTAGTCGTTCAACGCGTTGATGTAATCTCCGCGCTCCCACGCATCGTCGGCCGCCGCAGCGGTCTTTGCCGGCGTGTCGCCCGCCGCGGGAACGGCGTGCAGAGCCGCCGCGGAGAGGCCGGCGCACAAGGCGATGGCGGCGCCGAGCAGGCGCATTCTCATCGACACATGATAGACGAGGCGAGCGCGAACGATACGCCGCCGTACAATGGCGCTCGTCCACGACGTCGATGGACGACTAAATGACGATTATTGGAACGCAAAACCAGCAGGTGTCTCCGAGGCAGGCGGTCATCTTTGGTCTGCTCTTCATCGGAGCGGGCCTCGCGATCGTGCTCGCGGCATTGGGAATCAGTCCGGTCAGACCGGCACCTGATGTAAAGGACTCGGCGTGGGTGATTGTGTGCGCGGGCCTCGTGTTCGTGTTCGGCGGCGCCGCCGTGATCGTCGGCTTTGCTGTCGCCGGCGGCACCGGCCCCGACGGCGACCTGCCCCCCGGCACGCCGTTCGCGATCCGTCTCGTTCAATACCTCCTCGGCGTTGGCATCGTCGGGATGTTGACCGCGATCTGTACATGGATTTCCATCGGCCGAGGGCACCGGCAGTTTTCGACGAGCATCTCGCTGCCGTTCGTCGCGTGGCATCCGGCGAGCGACGAGACCGTCGGCCGGTTCATGTTCGGGATCGCCGCAACGTTGCTGTGGGTGATGCTGATCGGTTTGGGATTCGCCGGAGCGCGCCACCTCGCTCGCACGCGCGCTGAACGTAGCGCGAGGCTTTAGCCGAGCGTCGGCAGCTGCGCGCGGCTGTGCCCACCGCTCGGCTGAAGCCTCGCGCTATACCATAAGCGTCGACACATCGGCGGCATCGATAGATCGCAGTGTGTCGATGAGACCCACAAGACGGGCTGCGTGACCGATCACATCGCCCGGCGTCCATTCGCGCTCGCGCAGCTCGCGGACGCCTGTGTCGCCGTCGGATTTGCTCAACTTCTGCGTCGCGCTTTTCATGACGAGCGGATGATGCAGGAACGCGGGCGGAACCGTGCGACCAACGAGGCGAGCGAGTTGGAGCTGCCGGCCGGTCGAGGACAGGAGATCCTCACCGCGAATCACGAGCGTGACGCCTTGCACGTAATCGTCCATTGTCGCGGCAAATTGATACGTCCAGTTGCCTTCGCGATCTTTCGCCAGCAGATCTCCGCACTGATCGGATGGGCGCTGCTCTTGCGCGCCGAGCCGAAGATCGGTGAACCGCTCGACCGATGGCGTCAGGCGCACGCGGACGCCGCGCCCGGGCGATTCGGCGAGTCGCTTGTCGGCGCAGGTCCCTGGATAGCGGCGTTCACCGAGCGCCGACGTTGGGCGGCCTTCAGACGTCGACTCGAGGTCCCGCCGCGAGCAGTCGCATGCGTACACGAGGCCCGCCGCTCGCAGCTTGTTCAACGTGTCTTCGTACACCGCGGTGCGCTCGCTCTGTCGGACCGCTTCCTCGTCAGCAACAAATCCCAGCCACTCGAGGTCTTGGAGGATCGCATCCTCGTAGCTCGGCCTGCTGCGCTGGCGATCGTGATCCTCGATGCGCAGCAGCACGCGACCACCACGCGCGCGTGTGACGCCCCAGACGTAGATCGCGTTGACGACGTGGCCGAGGTGAAGGAAGCCGGTGGGTGCGGGAGCGAACCGGCAGACAAGGCTCATTGCAGGCGAACATTCATCACGAAGACACGAAGATCACGAAGTGCACGAAAATTAGGAATCTATTCCGTACGGATATGTCTTCGCGAGCTTCGTGTGCCTTCGTGCCTTCGTGACACAGGGTGAGCGCATGATGGAGATGTCACGAGAGCGCCGGATGCTTCAGGTGCCAGCCGGCGCGCTCCTGGTACGCGCGGGCCACGGCGAGAACCTCGGCTTCGTTGTACAGCCGGCCCATGAATGTGACGCTCGTCGGCTTTCCGTCGGCAGTGAATCCGTTCGGCACGCCGACAGCGGGATAGCCGCACAGGTTCGCAACCTGAAAATGATCGCGGATTGCGTTTGGCGGCGGCGGTCCGCCGTTGCCGCGCCCTCGCCCGCCGCCCCGACCGCTCTCGGGCGTGTCGCCTCGACCGGCGGCTGCGGCTGCGGCGCGCATGTCGAGATACGGCGCGACGTACACGTCGAACTTCGAAACCGCGGCCGCGAATTGCTGCATGATCATCGCGCGAATGCGCTGCGCCTGCAGGTACTCGACTGCCGGCACCAGGCGGCTCGAGCGGAATCCGTTCGCGCGACTCTTGTTCGTGAGCTCCTTGTCGCGACCGCTCCTCAGGAACTCGTCGAATGACGCGCCCGACTCCGCCCCGAGAATGCCGCCCGTCACACCGAGCGGCATCGCCGGCAGCTCGAACGGCTCGAGCTCGACGCCGAGGGCCTTCATCGTGTCGAGGACCTGGCGGTCGTTCTGCTTCAGCGCGCCGTTCCGGCCGGCGTCGTCGAATGCAGACGCGAGATAGCCGATGCGCAGCTTGCGGATATCGAGCCCTGCGTCCCAGTTGAACGGGAGATCGATCACGCTCCGATCGTGCTCGTCGATTTTGGCCATCGCGTGGAACACGAGGGCGCAGTCCTCGACGGTACGACAAAGCGGGCCGAGGCGGTCCTGCGTCCACGACAGCGTCATCGCGCCGTAGCGGCTCACGCGGCCGAACGTCGGACGAAGGCCGGTCACGCCGCAGATGGACGAAGGACTGAGAATGGAGCCGCTCGTCTCCGTGCCGATGCCGAACGCGACGCAGCCAGCCGCGGTCGCGCTCGCGGGGCCGGCCGACGATCCGCTCGATCCCTCCGTGGGATCCCACGGACTATTCGTGCGTCCGCCGAACCACTGATCGCCCGCCGCGAGCTCGCCGCTCGTGAGCTTCGCAACGAGCACGGCCCCGGCTTCGCGCAGGAGGCGGGGCACTGTCGCTTCGATCTCGAATGTCTGGCCTTTGAACGCACCCGAGCCCCACTGCGTGGGATACCCGGGAACGGCGATGATGTCTTTGCACCCCCACGGCATCCCGTGCAGGGGACCGCGATATTTGCCGGCGGCGATCTCCCGATCGGCGAGCTGCGCCTGCTGCATCGCGAGGTCGTCGGTCATCGTGACGACGAAGTTGAGCGTGGGGTTAAAGCGCTTGAGGCGGTCGATGTACATCCGGGTCAGCTCGACGGAGGTGACCTGGCGCGTTTTCAACAGCTGCGCGAGGTGCGCGAGCGGCCAGAACGCGACATCTTCGAGATTGGCGGGACGATGGAGAGTGGGCGCCGCGCTTGGACGGAAGGGCCGCTCGACGCGATCGAGCTTTGTACCAGGCACGAGCGGGCTGTAATACAACGGCGGCGCCAGATTCGGATCGATGTGGATCGCGCGGATATCGGCGTAGCGCGTCAGATTCTGATTGACGCCATTGACCAGCTGCTGCCGCTCTTCTTCGCTGAACTCGAGCCCTGCGACGGCGAGTGCGTCTTTCAACATCGCCGCAGTAATGCGGTCCGCCTGCTGCTCCTGCATCTTCGCCCAGAGAACACCAGGCAGGAGCGTAGACGCGAGGCCGACGCCGCCGAAGTAACCCATGAACCGCCGACGTGTGGTCGCGAGACGCTGCAGATCGCTCATGGCCGGCGATTATCTCAAATATCTGAGGATCGAGGCGGACGACTGATGACTGAGGTCTGATGACTGACGACTTACGACTGAGGACTGACGACCGGCGACTGACGACTGAGCGCGTCTCGTTCAAACGCGGCAACGTCGGCGAAATACCGCTGCGCGATTTCGGCCTGATGCGGATTCGTATAGACCTCCGCGACCGGGTTTCTGATCACGCCGGCAATCACCGCCGCAACTTCCTCCGCCGTCTGCGCCGGCGGCACCGCTCCGGTCGGCGCTGGCGGCAGCCCGCCGAGTGCGTTTCGCGCGAAATCGGTCGAGACGAGACCGGGCATCACGAGCGTGACGTGAATATTCTTGTTCTTCGCGGCGAGATCCATCCGGACGTTCGCGGTGAGCGCATTCAATGCGGCCTTGGCCGCGTTGTAGGCGGATCGATAGGTCGCGATCGGCACCCGGCTCAGAAACGACGACACATTGATAATGTGCCCCATGCCGCGCTCCAGGAAATGCGGTGTGATGACCTGCATGCCGTACAACGCAGATTTCACGTTCACGGCCATCATCTCGTCGAAGTCGGCGTCGGTGAGGTCGAGGGCCGGCCGCGCGATGCCGCGGCCGGCGTTGTTCACCCAGATGTCCACGCGGCCGAATGTGGCGATCGCCTGATCCTTCAGGCGTTCGACGTCGGCGCGGCGCGTCACGTCGGCGAGAATCGGCATCACGGTCGGGCCGGCGCGACGCGCCAGCGTCTCCAGTTCGTCTCGCCTTCGCGCGGAGATGATCAGCCGATGCCCGAGCGCGCCAAGGTTGAGGGTGAGCGCGGCGCCGATGCCGCTGCTCGCGCCCGTGATCACAATCGTTCGCGGTTCCATTGAATCAGCTCCCCTCAGCGCGGCAGTTCCTTCGACAGCCGATAGAGCGTGACCGCCGCGCGCTTGGTCTGCGATGGCAGCGTCGTCAAGTCGGCCGTTTCGCCGGCTGTGTGATCGTCGTGGCCCATCAGCCCGACGCCGTCTATGATCATTTTGACTTCGCCGGCGACGAACGACACGTCGGCAGCCCCGGCCTTGTCCGGGCTCACCGCACGAACCGGCCGGAATCCGAGGTCCTGACTCGTTCGATCGTACACGGCGAGCAGCTTCGCGTTCCCCTCCGTCGGCGCGAGCGCCGGATACCCTTCGTCGAACGTGATGGCGGCCTGCGTATGCGGCAACCCGGCCGCGACGATCTCCTGCATGCTCTTCTTCGCGTGATCGAGCTGCGCCTTCGACAGCGTGCGCAAATCGCCGCTCACGAGCGTCTGCTCCGCCACAACGTTGGTCTTTCCGAACGCCGAGCCACGGGCCTGCGCCGGATCGAAGGTCACGGAAGTGCCACCGACGATCATGCCGGGATTGAACGTCAGATGTTCCTCGCTGGCTAGCTTTTCGCGGAAGGCGTTGAGGATCCGCGCCGTCTCGTAGATCGCACCCGGCCCGATGTCGGGCCGGAACACTTGCGAGGAGTGCGCGGGCATGCCTTTCACCCGCAACTCCCATCCCGCCGTGCCTCGCCTTGCGGTGACCGCGTAGTCCGGATCGCCAGGACCATCTTCGAATCCGATGGCGACATCGCGCCCTTTCGCCGCCGCAATGAGCGGCGCGCGCGCACGGCTTTGCAGCTCGCCGGGATCTTCTTCATCGCCGGTCATGACGACAGTGACGTCCATCGCTTTCAGCGCGCCGGCGGCCTCGAGCGCCTTCAGCGCGAAGATGATGATGACGTCGCCGCCTTTCATGTCGATCACGCCGGGACCCTTGGCCGTCCTCGCGTCGACTCGCTGGAATTTCTGAAACGGACTATCGCGCTCGAACACCGTATCGAGATGGCCAATGAGCAGCACCTTCGGTCCGCTGCCTGGACGCGTGGCGACGAGGTGCCCGGCGCGATGCCACGGCGTGCCGTCGATCCACTGCGTGGTGAACGCGAGGGCGTCGAGCTCCGCGCGAAAGACCTTTCCCACCTCGCGAACGCCGGCGATGTTCTGCGTGCCGCTGTTGATGTTCACGACGCGCTCGAGGAGCGCCAGCGCGTCTGCGTTGTGCGCGTCGACGCTGCGGACGATGTCGCGTTCGGTCGTCTGCAGCGGAGCAGCCATCACGCTGAGGGCGGCCATTACGCAGACTAACGAGCCGCGCCTCATTTTGGGACACTCCTGAAGTCTATCGCGACCTCTTGTATTTGGCCCCCTCTTTGCTGCTCAACAGCCCGGAGGTTGGATGAGAGTCTTGATCAACGCGATTGGCGCCGTTTCGCTGGCATGCGCCGTCGCGTGTGGCAGCACCGCGACCTCGCCGTCTCAGCAGGGTGGAACTTCCCCCGCCGTTACACCACCATCCTCGCAGGGCGCCTTCACTCTCTCCGGCATCGTCCGCGAAATTGCTCCGAATGAGCGCCCCCTCGCTGGCGCGCGGATCGACATTGTCAGCGGTCCTGGCGCGGGACGCTCTGCGACGAGCGACGCGACCGGTTTCTACCAGCTCACTGGCGTGTCGGCGGGAACTCTGTTGACCGTGACAACGCTCGACGGATTCGACCCCTATCGCGCGGGGATGTCGCTTACAGGAAATGCGCAGTCGGATGGATGGCTTGCGCCCGTCGCACCGACGAATGCGAGCGGCGCGTCAGCGACGGCGCGCTGCAAAGACGGGACGTGGAGCTGGTCGCAGATGCAGGCGACGGCCTGCGCCGAGAACGGCGGAATGGCGTACGCAGTGTGCCCGGGTCCGTTCTGCCGCGACCTGACGGCGTCAGCGGGACGCAAGTGATTCGGAACCCGTGGGAACGCGAACTGGTGTGAGGTGCTCCTCGATGTCCGCACGGTTCGCTTCTTCCCACGGCGGCAACTTCAAACCGATGCCGAGCGATGCGAGGTCTTCGTCGGACATGAAACCTGGCGAAGTCGTCGCCACTTCGAACAAGACGCCGCCAGGCTCGCGGAAGTAAATCGACTGAAAGTAGCAACGGTCGCGCACTTCGGTGACCTTCACGCCACGCGCGAGCAATTCCTCGCGCAGGCGGATCTGATCGTCCGCGCGTTCAATCGCCATTGCCACGTGATGAACCGTGCCGATGCCGTTGACGGCAGCCGCGGCATCCGGCGCTCGAACGATATCGATCCACTTGCCAGGTCCATTGCCGTTCACGGCAACGCGCGTGCGGCTGTCGCGTTCAGCGCTGATCGCGAATCCGAGCAGATCGTGCATCAATAGCGATCGTCGGCTGCGGATCGTGCACTGTCATCGTGACGCTGTGCAGGCCGCGGATCGCCACATCATGGGCGATCCCGGAACCCGTCCATGGCGAGCGTGCATCAGTTCGCGCGGCCACGAGCTCGAAATGCAGTCCTGACGGATCGGCGCATTCGATGGCTTCATCGTCGAACCGCTGAACGCGCGACACAGTCACTCCGCGCGCGCGAAGCCGCTGTTCCCAGAAATCGAGCGATCCGGCGGGGATTGAGAAGGAAGTGCCGGTAACCTGCCCTGCGCCCTTCACGCCAACCTTGACGCCCCGGCCGTGATAAGGAAACGTCGTCCAGAGAGTACCGGCGTGCCGCGCTCGTCGCCGTAGTAGAAATGGTAGACGTGGTGATTGTCGAAGTTGACGGTCTTCTTGACCAACCGAAGCCCGAGGGCGCCGACACAGAAGTCGAGATCAGGCTGCGCCTCGTCGACAGTCGCCGTCACGTGATGAAGGCCAAGAATCGGGAACGCCATCCAGAACCTCCCGAATGAATTTACTATTGTGCCGTAAAGATGATGGCAGCGGCTGATTCTTCGGCGCGGCGCTCGTTGCTTCGCTGTGGCGGGGCCGGCCGTTCGCGAGCCCGCGTCCTGGGTCGACACGCGGATTGGCAGCGCGAACGGCGGCAACACATTTCCTGGCGCTGACCTGCCGTTCGGGATGGTGCAGTGGAGCCCGGAAACGACGCGCGGCGATGCGACCCGTGCCGCAGCGCCAGGTGGCTACGCGTACGATGCGACGCGCATTCGAGGGTTCAGCCTCACGCATCTATCCGGCACGGGCTGCCGCGGCGCCTCCGGCGACATCCCCTTCATGCCGATCATCGGCTCGGTCAAGTCGTCGCCTTCAGCGGACACGACCGACAGGGTGCATGCCACTCGGTTCGCGCATGCCAACGAAACGGGGACGGCCGGCTATTACCAGGTTCGGTTTGAGAATGGCATCAACGTCGAGTTGACGGCGACACGTCGCACCGGAGCGGGGCGTTTCTCGTTTCCGCGAGCGAAGCGGCGGCGATGCTGGTTCGCGTGTCCGACACAGAAGTCGGCAGCACCGACGCACACGTCTCGATCGATGCCGCGGCCCGAACGATCCGCGGCGACGTGACGAGCGGAAATTTCTGCGGCTATCTCGGCGAGGAAGATCGCCGCAGCTACTACACGCTGCACTTCGTCGCGATATTCGATCAGCCGTTCGCCAGCGTCGGCGCGTGGCACAACGGCGATCTCCTCTCCGGCGCCACATCGGCGGAGGGCGGCACCACGTTCGGAAAGGATGGATATCCCGCCGCCGGCCTCGGATCGGGCGCGTACGTCGGCTTCGACACGCGCAATGGGGCAACTGTGAATGTCCGGGTCGGCATCTCGTATGTGAGCGGCGCGAACGCCGCCGCCAATCTTGCCGCCGAAAATCCTGACGGCACACGTTTCGATGTGGTTCGTTCGCGCGCGCGCGACTCCTGGAATTCCGCGCTCGGGCGCATTCAGGTGACCGGCGGCACGCCAGCCGAAAACACTGTGTTCTACACGGCGCTCTACCACGCGCTGCTCCATCCGAACCTCTTCAGCGATGCGAACGGCGAGTATTTCGGATTCGACGGCAAGACACACTCGGTGATTGGGCAGCAAGAGGCGCAGTACGCGAATTTTTCCGGATGGGACGTGTACCGCGATCAGCTGCAGCTCGTGACGTTTCTCGATCAGCGTGTCGGCAGCGACATCGCGCAGTCGCTTTTCAATCAGGCGACACAGAGCAGCGGCGAGTGGGATCGGTGGACACACAACGCCGGCGAGACGCACGTGATGGAAGGAGACGCGGCGGCGCCGGCCGTCGCGGGCATCTACGCTTTCGGCGGAACGTCGTTCGATGCAAAAGGTGCGCTCGCGTCGCTCGTGCACGCCGCGACGGTGCCGACGATGCACGATCTCAGCGATCAGGGATGTGGTGTCGCGTGCGTCGGGCAGCGCCCGTCGCTCGACAAATGGTTGGCGATTCATTACGTCCCGACGAAATCGAACGCCTGGGGCGGCGCCGGGGAGACACTCGAGGACGCCACCGCGGACTTCAGCCTCTCTCAGCTCGCGTCGAGAGTCGGCGACACGGAAACGGCGAAGACGTTCCTCGAGCGCGCGCAATATTGGAAGAACCTGATGAACGAGGAGGGCTACATTCAGAACCGCAATGAAGACGGAACGTGGCCGCCGTTCGATCCCGCGTCCTCGCAGGGTTTCGCGGAAGGATCGAGCGCACAGTACACGTGGATGGTTCCGTTCAACGCACGCGGGCTGTTCGGCGCGATGGGCGGTGCCGACAAGGCCAACCAGCGGCTCGATCGCTTTTTCCACAATCCGGATGGCAGCTGGGCGCTGACGCGGATGGGCGGTGCTCACGCAGAGCTCGACAACGAACCGTCAATCGGCGCGCCCTGGCTCTATTTGTTCTCGGGCCAGCCGCACAAAACACAGAGCACGGTTCGCGAAGCGATGAACGAGCTGTGGAGCGACCGGCCGTACGGACTGCCCGGCAACGACGATCTCGGCGCCATGTCTGCATGGTTCGTCTGGTCTGCGATCGGCATGTACCCGGGCATCCCGGGCCGCGCGGAACTGCTGCTCGGCAGCCCGCTCTTTCAGCGGATCGAAATTCGACGCGGCGGTGGCGCCACGATCACGATGACGGCGCCGCAAGCGCGCGCCGACGCGCCGTACGTCCAGACGTTGCGTGTGAATGGCCGACCGTCGACACGGCCGTGGCTGCCGGAAGAATTCATTCGGAGTGGCGGGACTCTCGAGTTTACGCTCGGAACACAACCAAATCCGCGCTGGGGCGCGAAGGCCGAAGACGCACCGCCCTCGTTCGATAAATAGATCTGGTGATCTGGTGATTGGGTGATCCTCACCGTCACGGCATTCGGCCCGGCGCTCTGTCGATCGCGTCTCGCAGCTGCTGCTTGACGGCATCAGGCGCGATGAAGAGCTTCTCCGGGAAGCGGCGGTACTGGAGCATGTCGGAATAAATCGGCGCGGCGTCGTACAGATTCAGGCCGAGGCCCGCGAGGTACTGCAGGCGCAGGTTGCGATCGTGGTTGATCTGGGCGTCGCGCAGCCACGGCTCCAGGTCCGCTGCCTGCCCCGCGTAGGTGGCAAACAGGTCGAGCGCCGAGTCGAAGCCGATTTCACGCAACGATTGCGCGACAGGCGCGTACTCGGGCCGCCTGCAGCTTGGCTTCAATCGCCTCGACGTCGATCCGCGTCGGTTCCACCTGCCCGAAGAGCACGAGATCGTAGCCCTGGCCGTTGCTCGTGTTGCCGAAGATGATGCCGTTCGGAAACGACTTGAAGAACGTCGCGATCTCGCTCTTCACCGCGTCCGTGTTGCTCTCGTACAGCTGAACGAAGAGCGTCACGACGCCGCCGGGGTTGAGATGCTCCTTCACGGCGTCGAAAAACTCCTCGCGTGTAGAGCATCGCCGCGCCCTTCACCCACGGATCGAGCGGATCCGACGTGACGGCGTCGAACTTCTGCTTCGACGTCAGAATGAAATGCCGCGCATCGTCGATGTTGATGTGCACCTTCGGGTTGCGGACGACGTCGAAGTTGTGCTCGGCGAAATACGTCGGAGACCACGCGCGGGACGAGCGGCTCGATCTCGGCGATCGTCTCGGAGGTCGACCCCTGGATCGATCGAGACTGCGCCCGCCGTCACGCCCGCGCCGCAGCCAATCACGACGACCGTCTTGACGTGCGGCGGCACGATCGTCGTCAGGTGGCCGAGCATCCGCTGCAGGCGCATGTCCTGCGGCTCGCTCGACGCCTGCACTTTTCCCGCGTTGTGATAATTGAGCACGCCGTTCGAGAGGCGCGAGACGGCGACCGACGCGGTGAGCCCCTCGCCCATGTAGATGACGTCGGCCTGTCCGAGCCGCGTGGCCATGTAGCGGCCGTACGCGACGAGCATCCCGGGAATCGGCTGAATGCCGCGCGCAAGGAGCCCTGCGACGACCGCCGCGCCCGCGAGCAGGATCGTGCTCGCGATCTTCGCGACAGTGCGGCCTTCGGTTTCGGGGACGCCCCATCCGAGCATGAGAAGACCCGACAGCGCGGAGACGAGAATCAGCACCTGCTGCGCGTGCTGGCTGCCGATCCACGCGACGAGCACGAGACTCGCGCCGAGCGCGCCGACGATCGCGCCCACCGTGTTCGCCGCGTAGACGCCGCCGACCAGCCGCGCGGGATCCTGTCCGCGCGCCGACACGGATGCGAGCGCCAGCGGAAAGCTCGCACCCCACAGAATCGGCGCCGGCAAGCACCGCCCACACACAGCGCACGAGATCGAGCTGCAGCGTGTACCACGGGATCGCTCGAGATCGACGGATTGATCGGCCAGTACGGCAGCGACTGCGTGAGCATGTAGGCCGTCCATGCGATCGCCGCGCACAAGAGGAGCTGGCACCAGCCGAGCGCGACGCGCGGACGTTCCATCGCCCCGCGACATCGCCGACCCGAGGCTGCTGCCGATGCCGAGGCCGACGAGAATCACGGCGAGGATCAGCGAGAACGTGTACACCGTCGCGCCGAACAGCAGCGACAGGATCCGCGTCCAGACGACCTCGGCCGCCGAGCGCCGTCATGCCCGAGAGCGCAATCGTCACGTACACCGTCCACGCGCCCGGAAGCGCCGGCGACGCGATCCGTCCCGACGCCGCGGGAGGACGTGTAGGGCGACGCTTTGGCGATCATCAGGCCGAGCGCCGCGACGACGACGTTGATCGCGACGGCGGCAAACGTGGCGACCGACACGTCGTGAACGCGCAGCAGGTAGAAACCGGCGAGCAGGCTGCCGACAACCGCGCCGGCGATGTTGCCGCCGTAGAAGAAGCCGAGCCACGAAACGCCTTCGGTGTCGGTCTCGACCCAGCGCGAGATCGCCGGCAGCGTCGCGCCCATCATCAGCGTCGGCGGGATCAGGCAGATGCCGGCGAACAGCCCGCGGATCAGGATGCTGCCGATCCCGGACCCCGCCCACGCCGTGTAGATCGCGCCGACGAGCGGCATCGCGAACAGCACGACGCAGGCCGACGACGCGCGATGCCGAGCTCGAGAAAGGCGTAGAGCCGAAGCGGATGTTCCTTCGCCGGCACGATCCGCGGAAACAGCAGGCTGCCGAGGCACATGCCGCCCATGAACGTGCCGAGCAGCACGCCGAGCGAGACGGTCGACGAACCGATCACGAGTTCGAGCAGCTGAAACCAGACGATTTCGTAAATCAGCGCGGCGCAGCCGCTGCCGACGAAAAGCAGGAGCAGCGCCGGAAGAAACCTGCGGGAATTCATTTTCGCGATGCTATCACGCCGGTTAGAATCTCGGGCATGCGCCCAGCCGTTCATGGTTTTGTCATCGCAATCCTCCTCTGTCCGGCCTTCGCAACGGCGCAGAGCCAGTCTGTCGATTACGAGCGCGACGTGAAGCCGATTCTTCGCGAGAAATGCCTCGGCTGCCACGCCGGCACGCAGCCACAAGCGGGGCTGCGGCTCGACGAACGACGTCACGCGATGCTCGGCAGCCTCGACGGCGTCGTGATCGTCGCCGGCAACAGCGCACGGAGCCGGTTGATCTGGCGCATCAGCGGCAACAGAGTACGGCCCGCAGATGCCGCCCACCGGCGCGTTGCAGCCGGAGCAGATCGACATCATCAAACGATGGATCGACGAAGGCGTGCGCTGGCCGGACACGCCGAAGACGCCGCGCGCCGTCGACGCGCGCGTCACACAGCTCGGTGAGGCGTTTCGCACGGGCGACCGCGGAGCGATCGGCCGGGGCGTCGGGGATCGCGCGATCGTCAATCTCGCCGGTCCGGACGGACGGACGCCGCTGATGTTCGCGGCGCTGTACGGCAGCGCCAGCGATCTCGCGACGCTTCTCGAGGCGGGTGCCGATCCGAATGCCCGCAGCGACGCGGGCTTGACTGCCTTGATCCTGGCGGCGACCGATTCTGCGAAGACACAGCTGCTGCTCGCCAAGGGCGCCAACGTCAACGTCAGGTCGGAAGACGGCCGGACGGCGCTCCACGTCGCCGCCATGAGCGGCGAAACAGCCATCGTCAAACGGCTGCTCGACGCGGGCGCAAGCGTGAATTTCAACGGCGGCGATTCGCCGCTCGTCCTCGCGGCACTGAGCGGCAACGTCGAGCTCGTCCAGATGCTGATTGACGCCGGCGCACCGGTGACGCGGCAAGCGGGCGTGAACGCCATGATCGCCGCCACGGCCGCGGGCTGCACGATCTGTCTCGACGTGATCGCGGAGGAGGCTGAACCGGTCGCCCTCGGACTGGCGCTCGATGCCGCGGCGGATATGGGGTCCATCGAGGTGGTCAAGCACCTGCTCGATAAGCGGGCACCGATCGAAGCGCACGATCTCTTCGGCGGCGCGACGCCGTTGATGCTTGCGGCCGCGTCGGAGCGCGAGGCTGTCGCGAAAGTGCGTCTGCTCCTCGAGCGCGGCGCCGACCGGACGGCGAAGTCGGATCTGGGCGACACGGCGCTCGACTTCGCAAAGCGGCGCAGGGACGGCGCGATGATCGCCGCGTTCGGCGCGTCGGCTGCCGGTCCGGACGACGCGCCCGCAGTTCCGCCGACGGCGGCAATCGATTCGATGTCACGGCCGCCACAGGACGTGCGGACGGCGATCGAGCGAAGCATCGCGCTCCTGCAGAAGAGCGACGTACAGTTCGTGAAGAGCACCGGGTGCATCTCCTGCCATCACGACGTGCTGCCGCACATGCTCGGCGAGATGGCGCGCACGCGTCATATCGCGGTCGATCAGGAAATCGCCGAGCGTCAGTTCAACGCCGTCGTTTCGTATCTCGATGACCGGCGCGACCGCGCCCTGCAAGGGCTCGAGATCGCAGGCGGCCCCGATACGCTCAGTTACCTCCTGGTCGATCTGGATGCGCACGGGTACGCGCCAACCGAAACGACCGACGCATGGGCGCGCTATCTGCGTATGCTGCAGCTGCCCGACGGCCGGTGGCGCGTCACGATTCATCGGCCGCCGATCGAGTCGAGCGACATCGAAGTTACAGCGATGTCGCTGCGCGCGCTCGCGAAATACGCGCCAAAGGCGCAGCGCGCCGAGTACGATCGTCGCGTGCGGGCCGCCGGCGCATGGCTGGCAACCGCGCACGCCTCGACGAATGAGGATCGGACGTTCCGATTGCTCGGCCTCGCATGGGCCGGCGCGCCCCGTCCGGCTATCGCCGAGGCGGCGCGCGAGCTCCGCGCGACACAGCGGCCTGACGGCGGCTGGGCGCAGATCGACACGCTCGACAGCGACGCGTACGCGACCGGGCAGGCGCTCGTCGCGCTTCAAATGGCTGGCGGCGTTCCCGTCGGCGACGCGGGGTATCAGCGCGGCGTCGCGTATCTTCGAAAAACGCAGCACGAGGACGGTTCGTGGCTGGTGAGGGCGCGCACCGTGGCGCTGCAGCCGCAGTTCGACAGCGGTTTTCCCGGCGGCCGCGATCAGTGGATTTCGGCGGCCGGAACAGCCTGGGCCGCGATGGCCCTGGTGCTCACGGTCAAGTGAGTCGTTCAGTCGCAAGTCGTCAGTCATATTTCCTTCACGCGACGTCGACTCGAACGGACGACTGGGGCCGACGACAGGTGACTTACGACTGAAGACTCCGCCTTCGGGCGATCATCTTCATCCCATGTTTCGCGCGCAAGCGTGACGAGCGGCTGCGGCACGACGGGGTGATCGCGGCACGAGCTCGAACCGCCATTGCTGCGCGAGCGTCGCGACGATCAGCATCAGCTCCATCCACGCGAACGACTCGCCGATGCAGCGGCGCGGCCCGCCGCCGAACGGAAAATACGCAAACGGCGGAATCGACGCCTTGAACTCCGGCGTCCAGCGGTCCGGGTCGAACCGCTCGGGCTCGGGGAAATAACGCGCGTCGCGGTGCACGACCCACTGGCTCATGATGAGAATGGATCGCGCGGGCAGCCATGTAGCCGTCGAATCGGATACGGTTCGATCGCACGGCGACCGATGATCCACGCCGGCGGATACAGCCGCATCGACTCGGTGACGACGCGTTCGACGTAAGGCAGCGACGGGATATCGGCGACCGTCGGCAATCGGCTTCCGCAGCACGCGATCGATTTCTTCATGCAGCCGGCGCTCCGCGTCGGGCGCCTGCGACGAGCAGATACCAGGTCCACATCAACGCGTTCGCGGTCGTTTCGTGCCCGGCGAGAAAGATCGTCATCGCCTCGTCGCGCACCTGCAGGTCGCTCATCCCGCGGCCCTTGTCCTCGTCGTCCTGCGCGAGGAGCAGCATCGATAGCAGATCGCCGCGGTCGCCGCCGCTCGCGCGCCGCTCGCGAATCAGGCCGTAGATGATCGCGTCGAGCCGCTCGCGCGCGCTGCCGGCTTCGCCGCAGACGCGGCAGCGGCAGGCGCTCGATGAGGTTCGAGAACGGAAGCATCAGCGTCCAGAACGACTCCATGACGCCGGTGAGCGCGTCGCCGACCTCGCGCGCCTGCGACGCGACGTCGGCGTCGAACAGCGTCTTGCCGACGACCGACAGCGTGAGGCGATTCATCTCCTGCGCCATGTCGATCGTCGTCCCGTCCGTCCACGACTCGCGCTGCCGATCCGCGTACTCCACCATCGTCGCCGCGTATTTCGCGACGCGATCGCGATGAAACGCCGGCTGCATCAGCCGCCGCTGCCGCAGATGCACGGAGCCTTCGCTCGTCAGCAACCCTTGGCCGAGCACGCGCTTCGTCCGCTCGAGCCCGCGGCTCTTCGTGAAGTTCTGGTTGTGCGTCATCAGGACGTCCTTGATGACGCGCGGATCGCTGACGACGAACACGTGCTCGCCGCCGAGCCTGACGTGCGCGAGATCGCCGTATGTGCGAGCGATGTTCTCGAAGAACTCGAGCGGATTGCGGCCAGGTCGATAGATCGAGCGACCTCAGGAGCGAGGCCTTCGGCCCGGGAGGGAATCTTGAGTCGTCAGTCACCGGTCGTCAGTCTTCAGTCGTAAGTCTTCGGTCGCAGTCTCAGTCGTCAGTCGCAAATATCACTCGGTAGTCGCCAAGCACCACCAGTTACGACTGGTAGTGAAGTCTGACGACTGGTGACTTGTGACTGAGACTGCGACTGGCGACTGGCGACTATCGTTCGTCCGTCACCACAACGGTAAGGTGTTTGACCCGTTGTCGTACTCGATCAGCATGCGCGGCCGCCGCCGTCGTGGACGACGGCGGTGTCGACAGCGTCGCCGGCGAAGGCGCGTATCGCGTCGAGCGACGTCCACCGTGTGATGACGACGACTTCGACATCGCCGCTTCGCGGTCGCGGGTGAGGACGTCTGGCGCCTTTGTAGCCGGCGATCGCGGCGAGCTCGGGCAGCGACGTGCGCGCGGAAGTAGTCGACGTAGCGCGACGCGCCGGCAGCGGTCGCGCGCGCCGACCACATCCGCGCGATCATTTTGTCGGGTCTGCGCCGACGCACGAGGTTCCACGGCTTCACGCGCCAGTTCCTCACGAGGCCGTTGATCACGTACGGATCGTGGCGCGCGAAGGCTTCCGCGACCGACGCGTCCGCGGATCGGAAGATGAGAAGCGCGCCGTCGGCCGGGTCGCCGATCGCCCCCGCAATCACGAGCTCGCCGCGTCCGTTCGCGTCGCGAACGAGCTTCAGGTGCGCGTCGCGATACGGCGTCCGCTTGTCGGTAAACCCGTCGACGACGTCATACATCAGCGCAAAGCACTTCATGGGTCCTCTACCAGATGCCGACCTGTCCTGAGACCGATGCAACCAGCTTCACCGGATCGTACCCCACGCCGGCCTTGAACACCGTTTCGACGCGGCGGACGTCTTCGATCGTCCGCGACGGATCGCCGTTCACGACGACGAGGTCGGCCTGCTTGCCGGCGGCGATCGTGCCGATCTTCGCGTCGCGGCCGAGATACTTCGCGCCGTTCAGCGTGGCGATCGAGATCGCCTCGACCGGGCGTGAACCCGCCGTCGACGAGCAGCTCGATCTGCGCGCTGATCGGCGAATCCCGGAATCACGCCGCCGGAGCCGGTCGGGTCGGTGCCGGCCGTCAGCAGGCCGCCGGCCTTCGCGAAGGCGCGCTCGAGCGCCATGCCCTTGGGAAAGAGCGTCTTGTAGACGCGACTGCTGGTTCTGCTGCGCGCGATCGTACGCGCGCTGGAACTGCTCACGAAGCGGCGCGACGAGCACGTCGAGCCCGCGCGGCATCGGCCGGCCCGGCGTAAACGTCTCGAACACCGTCATCGTCGACGTGAGCGCGACGTGCTTGTCGACGAGCTTCTTGACGAGCGCCTTGAACGGCGCGCCGTTTTCGTCGAGCGCCGCGATCGTCTGCTGTCCCTTGCGCCTGGCCGGGACACTCGTCCGGCTTCTTGTCGGCGACGAAATCGGTGGACGCCATGAAGCCGTGCTCGAGATTGTCGATGCCGAGATCGGCCGCTTCGCCGTACGTCACCGAACACAGGTGCCCCGTGAGCTTCAACCCGCGCTTGTGCGCCTCGTCGATCGACGCCTTCAGCTCGTCGCGCGTGATCTGCATGTAGGCCTTGAACGAGGTCGCGCCCATGTCGGCCCAGTACGCGACCTGGCGGCGCGCATCGGCTGCGTCGACGAGCGAGTGCATCTGCAGCTGCGTGTTGGGCCCGTTCAGGTACGGCCCCGTCGCGTCGATGGCGGGACCTGCGAACTCGCCCGCCTCGATCCGGCGCGCGAGGTTCATGTCCATGAAGCCGTTCGTATTGCCGGCAGTCCGCATCGTCGTCACGCCGCCGGCGAGATAGAGGCGCACGAAGCTGGCGCCGTACTGGCCGTACACGCCCGGTCCGGCGGTGTAGTAGAGGTGCTCGTGCATCATCACGAGCCCCGGAATCACGGTCCGGCCCGGCAGGTCGATGATGTTCGCGCCGGCGGGAAGCGTGACGCGCGGCGTGTCGTTCACCTCGGCGATCTTGCCGTCGCGAATGACGATCGTCTGGTTCTCGCGCGCCGGCGCGCCGGTGCCGTCGATCACGCGCACGTGCGTGAGCACGACGACCGGCGAGTCGATCTTGACGAAATTCTGCCGCGCGTTGGGATTGTTCGGCGGCTGCTGTGCCACGAGCGCCGCCGTCGTGGCGATCGATACGACCGCCACGAGAGCGCCGAGAACGCGTCTGTTCATGGCGACATGCTTACATGGACGTTGGTCGTTGGTCGTTAGTGGTTGGCCGTTGGTCGGTCGCGGTCGTTGGTCAGGGCAGTCAAAAGACCCGCGCTACTACGCGCATGACAAGTCGACTAACGACCACACGCTACAAGACTCGACGACCAACGACTATGCACATCCAGTCGTATTGCCGCAGTTGACGCACTTGTAGCAGGCGCCGCTGCGGATCATGATCGAGCCGCAGGTCGAGCAGGGCGGCGCGTCTTCCTGATTCTGAATCGTCGAGTGCGGGTTGGCTGGCGCCGACGTTCTTCGGCGCGACGCCGACGATGGCGCCGAGGCCGCAGAAGGCGCTGATGGGGCCGCTGGCGCGTTGGCGCCGTGCGCCTTCCTCCAGCTCGCGACCGTTGACCCCGGCGTAGAACTGCGCTTCGGGCGACAGGAATTTCGACGCCATCCATCGGAAGATGTAGTCGACGATCGATTTCGCGAACCGGATCTCGGGATTGCGCGTCATCCCCGACGGCTCGAACCGGACGTGGCTGAACTTGTCGACGAGCGCCTGGAGCGGCACGCCGTACTGCAGCGCGTAGGAAATCGCCTGCGCGAACGCGTCCGCGAAGCCCGAGATCGTCGAGCCTTCCTTCGCCATCACGAGGAAGATCTCGCCCGGCTGGCCGTCCTCGAAGAGGCCGACCGTGATGTAGCCCTCGTGGCCCTGGATGTCGAACTTGTGCGTGATCGCGCGGCGCTCGTCGGGCAGCTTGCGCCGCACGGGCGTGCGGACCAGCTCTTCGACCGCCTGAGCGCCGGCTCGCGCGACGTCGGGCAGCTTGTCCTTCGACGTGTTGAGCGGCTGCGTCCGCTTGCTGCCGTCGCGATAGATCGAGATCGCCTTCGCGCCGAGCTTCCAGCTCTGCACGTACGCCTGCATGATCTCGTCGACGGTCGCCTCCTTCGGCACGTTCACGGTCTTGCTGATCGCGCCCGAGATGAACGGCTGCGTCGCGCCCATCATCTTGATGTGGCCCATGTAGTGGATCGACCGCTGGCCCTTCGCCGCCTTGAACGCGCAGTCGAAGACCGGCAGGTGCGACTCCTTGAGCGCCGGCGCGCCTTCGATCGTCTCGTTCCGATCGATGTAGTCGACGATGGCCGCGATCTGCGCGTCGGTGTAGCCGAGCTTCTTGAGCGCCATCGGCACCGTCTGGTTGACGATCTTCATCAGACCGCCGCCGACGAGCTTCTTGTACTTGACGAGCGCGATGTCCGGCTCGACGCCGGTCGTGTCGCAGTCCATCATGAAGCCGATGGTGCCGGTCGGCGCGAGCACCGTCGCCTGCGCGTTGCGGTATCCGTGCTGCTCTCCGAGCTCCACCGCATCGTCCCACGACGTCTTGGCCGCGCTGTAGAGATCGGACGGCACGTTGCGCGCGTTGACGTCGCGCATCGCGTCGCGATGCTTGCGCATCACGCGGAGGAACGGCGCCTTGTTCGGCTCGTAGCCGCTGAACGGCCCGCCGTGATCGCGCGCGATCCGCGCCGATTGCGCGTAGGCTTCGCCGGTCATGAGCGCGGTGAGCGCCGCGGCGTAGTCGCGGCCGCCGTCGCTGTCGTACGGCAGGCCGCGCGACATGAGCAGCGCGCCGAGGTTCGCGTAGCCGAGCCCGAGCGGCCGGTACGCATGGCTGTTCGTCCCGATCGCCTCGCTCGGATAGCTCGCGTTGTCGACGATGATTTCCTGCGCGGTGATGAGCGTGCGGATCGGCCGCCTTGTAGGCCACCGCGTCGAACTCGCCGTCCTCCTTGACGAACTTCATCAGGTTGATCGACGACAGATTGCAGGCCGAATCGTTCAGGAACATGTACTCCGAGCACGGATTGCTCGCGTGGATGCGATCCGTGTTCGGAGCACGTGTGCCACTCGTTGACCGTGGTGTCGAACTGCATGCCCGGGTCGCCGCAGACGTGCGTCCCCTCGGCGATGAGGCGCATGAGCTCGCGCGCCTTATACGTGTCCATCACGGCGCCGTCGCGCACCGCGTGGGTGTCCCACGTGCTGTCGTCGAGCACCGCGCGCATGAAGTCGTCGGTGACGCGCACGCTGTTGTTCGAGTTCTGGAAGAACACCGACGAGTACGCCGGGCCGGTGAAGCTGCCGTCGTAGCCCGCGTCGATGAGCGCCCACGCCTTCTTCTCTTCCTCGACCTTGCAGTTGATGAACTCGACGATGTCCGGGTGATCGGCGTTGAGGATCACCATCTTGGCCGCGCGCCGCGTCTTGCCGCCCGACTTGATGACGCCGGCAAAGGCGTCGTACCCCTTCATGAAGCTGACCGGGCCCGACGCGGTGCCGCCGCCCGCGAGCAGTTCCTTCGACGAGCGGATGGGCGACAGGTTCGTGCCCGTGCCCGAACCGAACTTGAAGAGCATGCCTTCGGTCCGCGCGAGCGTCAGGATCGAGTCCATCGTGTCCTGGACCGAGTTGATGAAGCAGGCCGAGCACTGCGGCGCTTTTTCGAAGCCGCAGTTGAACCAGACGGGGCTGTTGAACGCCGCCTTCTGGTACACGAGGATGTGCTTCAGGTCGTCGCTGAACGCCTGCAAGTCGGCGTCGCTCGCGAAGTATTTCTGGGCGCGCGCCCACTCGGTGATCGTGTTCACGACGCGGCCAATCAGCTGCTTGACGCTGCGCTCGCGCTCCGGCGTCCCGATCTGCCCGCGGAAATACTTCGAGACGACGATGTTGGTCGCCTGCTGCGACCAGAAGCTCGGGATCTCCACGTCGCGCTGCTCGAACACCATCTCGCCGCGCTCGTTGCCAATCGCGGCCGCGCGGATCTCCCAGACGATTTCGTCGAACGGATCGACGCCGGCTTCGGTGAAGAACCTTGGGAACGTCAGACCCGGAACCGGCGCGGCTCGTCCGCTTGGCGCGCGCCTTTTCCTTGTCGAGCAGCGCATCGGCATGCGACACGGCTGGTGTTCCACTGTTTTCCACCGACTGCTGCCCTGCGGGGGCGGCCTGGTAGCCAGCGTTCTCTTTCATTTGACTCAACTCCGTTTACTCCGAGGTCCGGCCCCGGATTGATGACCGCCACCGGCCGACGAGACGCGTCGAACTTGTATGGAAAAGCTGACCGCTTCGAGCCTTGAATCTCCGAGCAGAGCGCGAGAAGCTGGGGGCTTTCCGCGCGGCTCGCTGCGTTAGGCTCGGCGGACAAATATGAGCCCGCGCTCGCAGGTTTGTCAAGCGGCTAAACACTATATATTGTGCCTCTCTTTTAGGGCACTCGCAAGATGTGGCCGAAGCTGAGGCAGGTGGGAGGCTGCCTTTCGGCGGCCTCCCGTGGTGCACAGGCAGGGTGTTAGAAGGTTTTTTGTCCCCCCGCAGGTTGCGAGAAGAACGAGGTGACCTCCGAAAGAGCAAGCGGGGTGCCACGCGAAATCGCGCGTCCCGGCCACTATCTGTGCTGCCGGATCGCGCAGAGTGGGCAGTACGGTTCAGCCAAATGAGTAGCTGGCTACCAGGAGGTGGTTGGTGGCTGGTCCGCGTGCTACTTGCCGGCGAGCTGAACAGCGATGTCGGCGGCCTTCTTTGCGAACGCTTCGGCAAACACCAGATTTTTCTTGCTGAGCGCGTCCTCGGCCTGCTGAATGTAGCGGTTGGCGAAGTCGTATTGCGTGCGCGCTTCCGCGTTCAGCCGACCGAAATCCACGCGCTTTAGATCCGTGTTCGCGCGAACGAGCGTCGTGCGGATCGAGCGCTCGAGCTCGGCTTCGTTCGCCGCCGGCGTCATCTGAAGCGTCGGTGGCTTGGGCGGCTCCTCCACCGGCTTCGGCGGCTCGACCGGCGGCGTGTCGGGCTTCGGCGGCTCCGGCTTCACGTCGGCCTTCGGTTCGGGACGCGGGCGGCGGCTGTCGCCGCGGCGGCGCTCGGCGCGCTGGCTCTTCCGGCAGCGGCACCGGCTGCGGCGTTTCGACGTCGACCGGCTCGACGTTGCGCGGCGGCGGCGCGGGCATCTCGAGCGGCGCGTCCGGGACGGTCTTCGCCTGCGTGTGCGTGCACCCGCCATTCCGAGCGAGCAGACCAGACAATCCGAACGCAGGAATGCTCGAATGCACACCGGGCGAGGGTCGCAGCATCGGGCGTTCAGTGCGCATCGTGCGTTCGTGCATTCGTCGTGCATCCTACGCCTGCGGCAGCAGCACGCGGAACGTCGTTCCCGATCCCGGGCGTCGACTGGACTTCGATTTCGCCGTCGTGCATCTGGACCGTCCGGTACACCATCGACAGGCCGATTCCGCTTCCCTTCTCCTTCGTCGTGAAATACAGATCGAAGATGCGCTGCAGGTGCTCCGGTTTGATGCCCGACGCCGGTGTCGGCAAACGAGATCGGCGACCTTGCTGGCCGCGCAGCCCTTCGCACGTGATTCGCAGCGTTCCGCCGTTCGGCATCGCCTGGCAGGCATTGAGCGCGAGGTTGAGGAACGCCTGCCGCAGCATCGCCGGGTCGCCGTTCACGTCGGGCGCGCTTTGCGCTGTCGACGATCAGCTCGACGCCGCGAGCGCTCCGCCTCAGGCCTCACGATCGGGACGATTTCATCGAAGAGCGCCGAGAGCTGAACCGGCTGCAGCTTGAGATCTTCGGGCCGCGTGAACTTCAGGAATCCCTGGACGACTTCGTCGAGCCGTTTGATCTCGCTCGAGATGATGTCGACGTGCTGCAGCGCCTGCGCCGGTTCGACCGTCACCGGCTCCGCCGAGACCGCCGCGACGACCGCGCGCCCTCCGCCGGCGACCGCCGCGCGCGCGGGGCGAACGCGCGGACGCGAACTGCTGTCGCAGCAGCTCGAGGTGAATCATCATCGCGTTCAGCGGGTTCTTCACCTCGTGCGCGACGCCGGCCGACAGCCGGCCGAGCGCGGCGAGCTTGCGCGAGTAGCGAATCGTGGACTGCACTTCGCTCAGGTACTCGAGGTTGCGCGCGATCAGCATCACGCCGACCAGCTGACCGTTCGGGTCGTTGACCGCGTGCGTCATCACGAGCGCGGTCGCCCGACTCGAAGGTCGCCGACACCGGTCCGCGCGACTGGCGGCTCATGAGCGTCTGCTCCGCGAGCCGCCGCAGCCCGTGATCGGCGGGAATCACATCGTTCAGCGACACGCCGACCGTCGCGCGCCGGCAGCAGCGCGCGCATCGCGGGATTCGCAAACAGCAGATCGCCCTGCGGGCTGACGATCGCGACGGCGTCCTCGAGATGCTCGACCGCCGATTCGAGGTTCGCGACCTGGCCGGCCATCTGCGATCGATCGGCCGAGAGCTGCGCGCTCATCGTGTTGAAGAACGTGCCGAGCTCGCCGAACTCGTCGTCCTGATCGAGATCGAGGCGGACGCCGAACTCGCCCTTGCCGAGCCGCGTGAGGCCGCTGCCGGATGACGTGAATCGGCCGCAGCAGCAGCTGCGCGAGCAGCATGGCCACGAGCACGGCGACGGCCAGCGCGCTGAACGCCGTCGCCACCGCCGGGCCGAGCGAGGCATCGAGCTCCTGGCGGATGAGCAGCGTCGACACGCCGATGCGAATCGAGCCGATCTCGCACGTTGCCGACGAGCAGCGGCTGCCGGTATTCGATGTTGCGGCCCTGCTCGGTGTAGAGCGCGACGAGCTCCGAGAGCGCCGGCCGCGCCAGCTGCGTCGGCAGATCCGGCTCGGCCGGCAGCACCTGCCCCTCGAACGAGCGGTCGGCGTGCGTCACGACGACGTTGTGCGTGTCGACGATCGCCGCGAACGTGACGTTCTTGGAGTAGAGCGCCGACTCGAGAATCGAACGCAGGCCGGGATCGCTGCGCAGCGCCTCGTACGGGTCGACGCCTTCGACGACCACCTGACGCGCGCCGGTGGTAGATCGCCTTCGCGAGCATGTCGGCGCGCGCCTGGCTCTCCTCGAGCGAGACGCGTCCCGAGCCGCGCCAGGTTCAGCAGGCTCAAGACGACGACGACCGCGCCGACGATCGAGGTGACGCCGACGACCTGCTTGCCTTTGATGCCTAGGCGCATAGGTCGGTGGCTGGTGGCTACGGTGGCTAGTAGCTAGTGCCGTTCCGACCGGCCACTACTCCGTCTTTTTCGGCCGCAGCCTCAGCTTGTTCAGCTTGTTGTGCAGCGTCTTCAGGCTGATGCCGAGCATCTCGGCCGCGCGCGTCTTGTTGTCGCGCGTGTGCTCCAGCGTCATCAGGATCAGCCGCCGCTCGGCCTCTTCGACCGTCGTCCCGGGCGCGAGCGCGACCTGCGGCTGGTGCTGCGCGGCGGCGCTCGTCGTTCGAGCACGGCGGCAGATGCTTCGACTCGATGAACGGTCCCGGCGCGAGAATCGTCGCGCGCTCGATCACGTTGCGCAGCTCGCGGACGTTGCCCGGCCACATGTAGTGCTCGAGCAGGCGCATCGCCTGCTGATCGACGCCGGCGATGTTCTTCTGGTTCCGCTGGTTGAACTCCGTGATGAACGCCTGGATGAGCAGCGGCAGGTCCTCCTTGCGCTCGCGCAGCGGCGGCAGGCCGGATCGCGAAGACGTTCAGGCGGTAGAACAGGTCCTCGCGCAACTTGCCCTGCTGGCACCGCCTGCAGCGGCTCGACGTTGGTCGCCGCGATGACGCGGACGTCGACCGACTGCTCGCTGCGGCCGCCGAGCCGGCGGAACGTGCGCTCCTGCAGCACGCGCAGCAGCTTCACCTGCGTCGCCGGCGTCATCTCGCCGATCTCGTCGAGGAAGAGCGTGCCGCGATCGGCCAGCTCGAAGCAGCCCTGCCGCCGATCGGCCGCGCCGGTGAACGCGCCCTTCTCGTGGCCGAAGAGCTCGCTCTCGAGCAGCGTCTCGGGAATGGCGGCGCAGTTGATCGCCACGAACGGATGCGACGCGCGCGGGCTGAGCTGATGGATCGTCTGCGCGACGAGCTCCTTGCCGGTGCCCGACTCGCCCGTGATCGAGCACGGACGCGCCGGTCGGCGCCGCCTGCTCGACGACCGAGTAGATCTTCCGCATCTCGGGGCTGTTGCCGATCATCGTGCCGAACGTGCCGTGCTCGCGGAGCTGGCGTCGCAGCGCCTTCACCTCGCGCAGCGTCTCCATGCCGCTCGACGATCTTGTCGAGCAGGATCTTCAGCCGCTGCGAGGTCGACCGGCTTGGTGAGGTAGTCGTAGGCGCCCTCTTTCATCGCTTCGACGGCGGTTTCGACGGTGCCTTGCGCCGTCAGGAGCAGCGTCGTCACGTCGGCGCCCTGCTGCGTAAAGGGCGCGCAGCAGCTCGAGGCCGTCCATCCGCGGCATCACGAGATCGGTGATGACGATCGCCGGACGGAACGTCGTCACCTTATCGAGCGCTTCTTCGCCGTCGGCAGCCGATTCGGCGGTGAAGCCCCAGCTTTTGACGAGCTGCTCGAGCCCGATGCGCGCGGCCGGTTCGTCTTCGACGATGAGCACGCGCTCGGCGACGGCAAGCTGCGGCGGTTCAACTGGGATGGCGGCGTCGCCGATAGTGCCTGAGCTCATGCGTTCTCCCACCATGTCATTTTTACAGTGTGTCCCCGGATCAGTCTGGGCGCAAGCCTAAGTTTTCGCCGAGCTCAGCGGTTGGCCGAAACATTGCACCGGATGAGATGGCATCGGTGGCCAGGGAGGGCTCAAAATGAAATTTCTGTCGATTGGCGTTGTTGCGGCCGTCTTCGCCGCCGGGGCCTGTAATCGCGCTGACACAGCTGCAACGCCGTCCGCTGGCAGCGGCGCCGGCGGTCCAACGGCGTCGTCGTGGCGGCAGGTCACGATCCCAGCCGGAACCCAGCTGCCGATCGTCCTGGAGACCACCGTCGCGTCGAATACCAGCCACGTCGAGGAGCCGGTGCAGGCACGACTCTCTCGCGCCGTCCTCGTGCACGGCGTGACGGCACTGCCCGAAGGCAGCCGCGTGAGCGGCGTCGTCATCGACGCCAAGGAATCCGGGCGCGTGAAAGGCCGCGCGCACGTCGCGATCCGATTCGATTCCATCGTTCCGCGCGGCGAAGACGAGCGGTACACGATGCGCTCGGCGGCGGTCGGCCGGACCGCTCAAGGGCACCAAGAAGAAAGATGCGCTCGAAATCGGCGCGCCAGCTGCCGGCGGCGCTCTGATCGGCGCGCTCGTCGGAGGGAAGAAAGGCGCGCTCGTCGGCACAGGCGTCGGCGGCGGCGCCGGCACGGCGTACGTGCTGTCGACGCGCGGTCAGGAAGTTCGGCTCGCCAAAGGCGCGCCCATCACGCTCAAGCTCGTCGAACCACTCACCGTCAAGATACGGTCGTAGCGCGAGGCTTCAGCCGAGCGCCGATGCGCTAGGCTCTTGATCGGTGCTTCCGCCGGCCGACTCCGAACTTCCGCCGCCGCCCACGCGCGAGCGTCCCGCGTGGGCGCCTCGCGTGGTCGCGGTGATCGAAGTTCTCCTCTGTTCGGACTACCCGACGCAGTTCGCTCTCGGGGGCACGTTTGCCGCGTTCGGCATCGCGCCGTTCGATTCGGCCGGCGCGCTGCGAGTCGGCTATGTCGTGTGGCTGTCGTTCCTCGACGCCGGCCTCCTCATCGGGCTGATCCTGCTGTTCCTCGCGGCCCACGGCGAATCGCCGCGAAAGGTTCTCTTCGGGAATCGACCGGTCGGTCGCGAGGCGATCGTGGGCGTGCCGCTCGTGTTCGTCGCGCTCGGCATCGGCGTGCTGGTGCTCGCGCCGATTCAGCGCTTCGCGCCGTGGCTGCACACGGTGCCGAATAATCCGCTCCAGGCGCTTCTCCACACGCGGCGCAATGCGCTTCTTTTCGCCGCAGTTGTGATCGTCGCGGGCGGCATTCGTGAAGAAATCCAGCGCGCGTTCATCCTGCATCGGTTCGAGCAATGGCTCGGCGGCGGCACGGTCGGGATCATCGTGGCGAGTACCGCCTTCGGGGCCGGACATTTCATCCAGGGAGTCGACGCTGCGATCGCGACCGGTCTCCTCGGTGCGTTCTGGGGTGTCGTGTACTTGCGGCGGCGCTCCATCGCGGCGCCGATGGTCAGCCACGCGGGGTTCGATCTCTTACAGATCCTGCAGGCGTTCGCCGAAAAAATGTAAAACGACCACCTTGTATCGCCAAACGCCGTATCCTCCGTAATCCTCCGTGCCCCGGTGTTAGAGTTTTTTCGTCGTCGGGAGCCCACGTTTACTTGCTCGTGAGATACAGATCGACGATCGTCGCGCGGCGGCGAAGGCCGGCCAGCCAATCGTCGATCAGCCCACGCTCACGCTCGGGCAATGGCGGCCTCGCGGACACGTCGTTGGGCCGCGCAACGACGAACCGCTGGCTGAGGTAAGCCGTGATCCGCAGATTCTGGCGCAACGTATCGCGCAGGTGATCTTCGTCAATCCCGGATCGCGCGAGCGCCGCCTGAAACGCCGCATCGTCCGCAAACCGCTGCCGCACGATCCGCAGTCCCTCGGCGATCGCATCGGCCGACGGCTCTGGCGGCGCATAGCGCTCCACCTCGGCGAGCATGAGCTCGCGATCGATCAACTGCGTGAGCGCCGCGCGAATCGGGTCTGCGGCGTCGGACGCGACGATCACGAGCCCGAAGTCGCGCGCGGCGATGACGTCGGTGAGCGTAATCACCTGCCGGCCCACAACCGCGAGCACGCGCTCCAACGTCTCCGCGCCAAGCCGCACCGATCCCCGCACACACACGGCCGCGAGCACTGTTGCGATCAAAATCGCCGTGCGTTTACTTTTCACTTCTACTTTTGCCTTTTGCCTTTTGCCTTTTAACTTCCTAAAACGCCTGTCCCAAACTGATGTGCAGCGCGGTCAGCGCTTCGCGCTGGCTCACGCCGAACGTCTCGGGATGCACTTTGAACCCCAGGTCGATGCGGAGCGGCCCGATGGGTGACTTGTAGCGGATGCCGAACCCGACGGCCGTTCTCACCAATCCCAGATCGATGTCGACGGCACGCGCGAACACGTTGCCAGTGTCCACGAACCCGACAACGCCAAGGCCGCCCCACACCGGGGCGCGGAGCTCGGCGTTCAGAATGACGAGCGCGTTGCCGCCGGTCGGGAACCCGTTGTCGTCGATCGTGTCGGCCGGGAGCGGCGGGGTGTGGCGGACGCCGAGTGTGTCCAACGCGAAGCCGCGCACGGTCGTGTCGCCGCCTGCGTAAAACCGCTCGCTCGGCGGCAGGTCGCGGATGGTCGCACCGCTCGAATCCTGCTGCGGAAACCCGGTCGCGAGCCCGAGCCGGACGTCGGCGGCGAAGACGATGCCCTTCGAATGCGGCAGCGTGCGGAATGTCTCGGCCGTGAAGAACGACTTCGCGAAACCGACCGCGGAGCCGATGCCGCGGCCCGCCACCTGCGCGTTGCCGCTCAGATATTCTCCAGCGTGTGGATCAACGGCATCGCTTCTGGTATCGCGGATCACCGAACCGGAAAACGACGACAGCAGCACGTTCGAAAACACGCGGTCGATCAATAGCTGATCTGCCGTCACCTTCTCGTTGAACACGTCGGTCTTCTGTATCTGATAGCTGACGCTCGCGCTTACATCGCGCGTGAGATGGCGGGCGACCGTCGCCGTCGCGCTCTTCTGCGTGAAGTCGAAGCTCGTCCGGTGCACCTGTTCGATCGTCGCGGTGACGAACGCATCGGCTGCCGTGTCGAACAGATGCGGCTCGCGGTACGTGCCGAGCAGTTGATACTCGGTCGGCAGATCGTTGAGATGCTCGGCGACGCTCGCGAAGAGGTTCGCCGACCGATTCTTCCCGAACAGATTGCGGCGTCCCAGCTCGAACGACGCGCGCGGCGCGATTTCGAGCCTCGTGGTCGCGACCCCTTGTGCATCGCTCGGCACGATCTGCTGGACCTCGAAGCCTCCGCCGTAGCCGATCGTCGAAGCGGGCGCTTCTTCCACGGTCACGAGCAGGTCGCGCTGATTGGCGCCGCCGTGCGGCAGCTCGTTGATGATCGTCCGACGGAACAGGCCGAGGCCGGCAAGGCGCGCCTGCGCGTCGTTGATGGCCGACGTGCTGAGTGGGTCGCCCGTCTTCACGTTGAGGGCTTGCTCGATCGTCGCGGCGTTGGTTCGCACGTTGCCGACGATGAGGATGTGATCGACGAAGATCTGCGGCCCTTCGTGAACCGTGAATACCGGATCGACGCGCGGTTCGATCGGCGCTGTAGTTCGGCGCCGCATCCACCGTGGCGCTCTGATACCCGAGATTCTGGTAGGCCTGCGCGACGACGTCGCGGTCGGCGGCGAGCAGCGATTCGAAGTACGGCGCGCCCGGCTGAACGCGCAGACGCGACCGCAGCTGGGCGTCCGGAATGGCGCGATTCCCGTCGATCGCGACCGAGCCGACGATGGTGCGCGCGCCTTCGGTGACGACGATACGAACGGTGACCGGCACGGGAACCGTGCCCGCCGCCGGCGGGATGCTCACCGCCGACTGCGCACGCGCGGCAGGGAATCCTCGACGCCGATACACGTCTTCGATGGTGGACACGTCCGCATCGACCTTGGCGCTCGAGAACGGCTCGCCGTCGTGCTCGCGCAGTGCGCCAGCGAAATCAGCGAGCGGCACTGAAGCGTTGCCCGATATTTCGATCCCAGCCAGGCGGTAGAGCCGCCCCTTGTGGATGTTGAACGCGATCAGCAGCTCCCCGTCAGACGATTCGCGTGTGTGCGGCGCTGTCGCATCGCGGTAGCCTTGGGCCCGAAGATAATCTTCGATGCGATTGCTCGAATCCTCGAGCATGTCTTCGTCGGCCGAACCTTCACGCTCCACCGGCACGAGATCCGCCCGTTTGTCGGAAGGGAGCGGGTCGCCGGTGAACACCACGCGGACGTGCGGACCGGGATCGACCGTCAACGTCAGGTGCGCGACGTGGTCGTCGTCGCTCAGCTGAACGGTTGGCGTCAATTTCGCCTCGTAATAGCCTTTCCGCCGCCGACTTTCGACGTACGCGTCAATGCGTGTGGCGAGGGCATCGCGCTCGGTACGGCGCGCCGCGCGCGACGCGCAGCTGCTTCAAGAGCTCGGGCGCCGGCACGCTCGGCGTTCCGACGATGTCGATGGCGCCGATTTCGGTTCGGACGCCAGGTTCCACCGTGAATACGAGTGTCGCGCGATCCGGATCGTGAGCAAGCTCCGCGCGCGGCGTCACGCGCGCGTGCAGATAGCCGACCTGCGCCAGCGTCTCCTCGACGGTCCGCGACATGTCGGCGGCCCGGCCAACCGAGGGCGTCGTGCCGTACCGATCGGCGAGCGCGCGACGCAGCTGACCTGCATCGACGCCAGGCGCCTTCATCGGCTCCTCAATTGTGACCTTCGTCACAGGGTGAATCGGGCTGAGCTCGTAGCGAAGCGCCACACCGCCGGCATCGAGCGACGCGTCCACGCGCACGTCCTCGAAGCGGCCCAGACTGAAAAGGTGCGTCACCGAGTCGCGCACCTGCGCCATGGAGAGCGGCTCTCCGACGCGTGTTTCGACGACCTGAACGAGAAGCGGATCGGTCGTCTCCCGGCCTTCGATGACCAGCCGGACGGCGCCGATTCGTTTGCCGATGTAGTCGACGACCGCGGCGTTCGCGGCGCGGCCGAACAGCGCGAGGAGCAGCAGCAGCATCAGCGGGCGCGGCCGGCGCATCAGAAGGCGTGCCTTACGCGGAACTCGAGCGCATACGTTTCGTCCTCGTTGCGCGACACGATCCACGAGAGGCGGTCCGTCGCGTCGTACTCGAACAGGATGACCTGATCGGCGGTCGCCGAGTTGAGGCTCCGCGAGAACGTCAGATACGCGCGATCCGAGATCCGCTTGCCGATCGTCAGCCGCGCGGACGGGTTCACGCTCTTCGCCTGCGTCTGCGACGGATCGATGAACGATGGCGAAAGCTGGAACGTGTCGACGCCGAAGGTCTGCTCCACGACTTTTCCGACTTCCGACGACAGCGGGCTCGCGAGGGCCTGCGTCGCTCGCGTCGTGAGAATGTTGGTCTGCCGCTCGTTCGGGTTCGACAGGGCGCGAAGCTCGTAATCGCTCGCGCCGCTGACGGTGCCGAAGAGCAGCGCGAGGACATCGGCCGGCGGCAGCGGCGGATCCGAGCTGAGCTGCGGCGACAGCCGATCGGTGGTGCCTGCCGCGCTCACCGTGACGCGGTACGTCTGCGACGGAATGCGCACGTTGGTTTCCGCCTGAATATCGAAGAACGGCTCGATGCGGTTCGGATTCGTGAACTCGATCGCGCCGCGCGTGATCTTGTAGCGGCGGCCTTCGAAGATCACTTCGCCGCGCTCGACGTCGGCGTGGCCGAAGAGCACGGGATGCTCGTACGTGCCGCGCAGCGTCAGGTCGGCGCTCGCCAGCATCTTCTGGACAATATTGGTTTCGACGTGCAGCGTCGAAGGGACTAATACCTGGATATCGAAGCGGAGCGGCACCGTCGTTGCCGCTTCTCCGCCGCCACCCCCGCCACCGCCGGCGGGACCGCGCCTGCTCGCCAGATCCACGATGCTCCCCGGCGCGTCGATGCGCTTGGTCCAGAGAGCATTCTTGACGGTCACCGTGCCGCCGAGCGTCGGCGCCTTCATCGTGCCGCGGACCGAGAGATCCGCGTCGACCGTCGACCGCACGCCTTCGGGATACCGCAAGTGCATGTCCTCGCCGCGAGCGGTCACGTTGAGATCGCCGACCGTGTAACCGTCGAATCCGATGTGCCCTCCGAACTGCACCCGGCCGCCGCCCATCGTGGCGGACAGATCGTCGAGCCGGATGCCGCGCGCGTCGAACTGGACGCTGCCGTTGATCGCGTCGAGCGAGTTCGGCAGCGAGAAGTGGCGCACGCGGCCGTCGGTGATCGTCGCGCTGCCCGAAAAGACTGGATTTCGGAGCGGGCCGTTGATGGCCGCGGTCAGCTCTGCGCGTCCCGATCCGCGCACACTGCGAAAAAACCCCTGCAGGATGCCGAGGTTCGCGTCGCCCGAGGCCTGGAGCGAAATCCGCTGATCGTGCAGCCCCACGCCGCCGGTGACGCGCAGGCGCGTCAGATCGCCGACGACCTGCAGATCGCGAATCTGTACCTCGTTCTTGTCGAGCGCGATTCGAATCGGGCCGGCGTTCTTGAGCGCATAGTCGAACATGCGCATGTCGAGCGTATCGACCGACGCGTCGACGAGCAGATGATTCGGGTCGGCGAGATCGCCCGCGATTCGAACGGAGCCGCTTGCGACCGCGGTCGTGTACGGCGAGAGGCGCGGGACGAACAGCCGCACGTACGGATCGAGCGAGCTGTCGTGAAAGCGGAACGTGAGCTCCGACTGCGCCTGCGGCGTCAGCGCGATGTGACCTGTGCCGGTGATCGCCAGCCGCGGAGACGCGGCGTCCACTTCACCGCTCAGTTCTTTCCCGCGAAGCGCGATCGTGCCGGTGACCTGACCGACGCCTTCTTCCGCCACGAACAGATCGCTCACACGAAACTTCACGTCGTACCGCGGCAGGTCGAATGTGCCGCTGCCGCCGGCGGAAAACTCCGAGACCCCTGAGAGCTGCGCGCGCGGGTACGCAAACGCCGCGATCCGTTCAATCGGGATGCGCCGGCCGTCCGCATTGAACGAATACGTCGAGTCCCATCCGACGTAGGCCGCGCCGGTGATCGCGCCCGGCGCCTTCGCGATGTTCACGCCGTCCATCCGCACGCCGGCGCCATCGAACCGCAGCGATGCCGTCGCCTTCTGAAACGGCTCACCGTACGCCGTGCCGTCGTCGATCGTCATCGCGCCGAATCCGACGGGCCGCGTGTATTGGCCCGTGAGGTGGAAGTCGCCCGACAGAAGCCCGGAGACCGGGTATTCGTCGATCTGGAAAGCGTGGCGCAGCGGATCGAGATCGTGGCGAGTGACGCGAAATCGCGCGTCGATCTCCACACCGCCGTCGTCGCGCGGGTAGCCGAGCGAGAACTTGCCGTCGGTGCGGATCTCCGACTCGTCGAGACGCACGACGCTGTCGCTGATCGTGACGTAGCTGTTCTCGACGACCAGGTGCGCAGTGCCGTTGCCCCATTGCGCGTCGAACGCGCGCAGGCCCTGACCGCTGAAGTCACCTTCCACCCGCGGATGCCGGAACGCGCCGGTCATCGCGCCGTCGAATTCGCCGCGGCCGCCGAACGCGACCGGCCCGGTCCGCGATCCGAAGTCGGTCATGATGCCGGCGAGCAGCTCGTCGCTTTCCTGCCAATCGCGGCTCGTAACGTGAAACGGCAGGCGCGAGCGGTCGCCCCATGCCGTCGTGCCCTGAAAGGTGACGTTCGTCCGCTCGGTCACGAAGCGCCCGTCTGAAAACGCAATCGCAGCCGGATCGAAACGGTAGGTGACGCCGCCCCCGATCGGCAGATGCGCTGGAAGGGGAATCGGCGCGTACGGTCCCCATTCGTAGCGATTGCGATCAGCATCTGGCCCGAGCGCCGTCGTCATCAACTCGGTGCCGGATGGCGGCACGATTGCTATCCGGCCTTCGCCGTGCGCATCGGCAAAACGACCGAGCGGCCACTCGAGGAGATTTCTTCCGGTCGCGGCGCCCGCGAAGCGCAGACCGGCGAGCCGCTCGAAGTCGGTGAAGGCGGAGAGATCGACGTTCGAATAGGACGTGTCGAATCGAGCGGCCGGCCGCGTAGGCGAGCCGAGCGGCTTGATCGAGTACGCGAACCTGGCATCGCCGCCGAACGCCTTCGCACCGGCATCCCACACATCGAAGCTGTGCGGCGTCCAGCGAAGCGAGCCGAACAGCCGAGGAAACTGATAATCACGAGCGCCGGCATGAACGCCGAGCCGCTCGCTGGCAAACGTGCCGCTCAAATCGTGGCCGCCTTTGAACAGGTGAAAGCGCCCGGTGAAATCTCCGTCGCCCGCGACGTCCCAGGCTTCGTCCGTGAAAAAAATCTGCCGCATGCGCGGGAAGTGCACGCGCGATTTCACGTCGTACGCCATCTCCGGCCAACGCGATAGATCCACGTCACCTTTCGCGACGGTGTTCGCGCCATCGCTCGCGAGATCGATCCGATCGAGATGGATGTGCGGTCCGTCGAGCGCGAAGACCGCCTTCATGCTCGTCGCCATCGGCAGATGATCCTGAATCTTCACGACACCGCCGGTGAAGACGGCGTCGCCGTGATAGTGCGGCAGGTTGCCGATGCTGAGATCGAGATTCGGGCAGACGATGCTCCAGGGCGCCTCGTGGTCCTCGTATGTGAACTGCCCCCGCGACGCTCGCAGATACCGCAGCGTCGTCGTGAACCGCTTCGGTCCCGCCGGCTTGTCCGGCTCGTCGCGCGTGAACTTCGGGAAGTTGTGGCCGCCGTCCCATTTCTCGACGAGCATCTGCCAGTCGGTCATCTCGACCGACGTGATGACGAACTCGCGATGGCGGCCGAGCGCGGGCAGCCAGTCGAGCGCGACGTCGAGCTTCTTTCGCCGTGAAGAACGGCCGGTCGTCCGGCATGCAGGCCGTCGATCGCGTATGTCGTCGACGCGGAACTTACCCGTGAGCACATGGATGCCGAGCCGGCCGATGTGGAGCGGCCGCTCGATCGCTTTGGAGCCTTCGCGCTCGGCCAGGCCGCGCACCCACGGACCGAGATCGATCGTCAGCGTGCCGACGATCACCACCGCAAGCAGAGCGACGATCAACGAGAGCGTGAAGCTGACGTACCGAAGCGCCTTGTTGGCTCGCAGACGACGGAGGAATTTCATGTGAGAACGGCGAGCAGCATGCCGGCATCGACCGAGGAGCCCTCGCGCGCGTGCACTTCGGTGACTGTCCCCGGCGCGCGCGGCACGGAGCTCGTTTTCCATCTTCATCGCTTCGACGACGACGAGCGGCTGCCGCGCCTGCACCGCTTCGCCGGTTTTCACGAGGACGCGAACGACCTTGCCCGGCATCGGCGCCACGATTCGCTGAGGCCCGCTGCCGCCGTCGGCGCTGCGGCCCCATCGGCGGCGGCCGTTCGGTGTGACGACGACTGGCGTCGAGCCGACGCGCACCAGCAGCTGCCCGGTCGCGGCGTCGGGGGCGAGCGTCACCTCGTAGCTCCGGTGCCCGATTAACAAGGATAACGTTTGCGGGTCGATGGAAACGGGGTTCACGTCGAAAACCTTACCGTCGATCGACACCGTCAACGTCGATGCCGTGCGCGTGATCGCCACCCGTCGCGTGCGGCCGGCAATCTCGATCGCGTACTCCATCAGCGGAGCCCTTCTTCGCGAGCACGCGCTCTCCATAGACCGGCGCGCTCGACACTCGGCCTCCGACGCCGATGGCGTGAGAGCGGCCTGGACCGCAGCGGCAACGGCCGCGACCTCTTCGACGGCAGGCGTCGGCTCGACGAATGGCCGGCCGTTGCGCTCTGCTTCAAGCAGCTCGTCCAAATACGTCGTGTGAAAGCGGCCTTCGGAAAACTCGGGCTCTTCCAGCAGCCACGTGAAAAACGGCAGCGGTCGTCTTGATGCCGACGACGAGATATTCGGCCAGCGCGCGACGCATGCGCGCGATCGCGTGCGGGCGATCTTCGGCCCACGCGATCAGCTTCGAGATCATCGGATCGTAGAAGATTGGCACGTCGAGCCCGGCGGTCGCGCCGCTGTCGTCGCGGACGCCGGGCCCGCTCGGCGCGCGCAGCGCCAGTATCCGACCCGGCGACGGGAGAAACCCGTTGTCGGGATCTTCTGCGTAGATGCGGCACTCGATGGCGTGGCCGATCGGCTGCAGGACGCGTGCAGGATCGATCGTCAGCCGCTCGCCGCGCGCGATCCGGATCTGCCAGCGGACCAGATCGAGGCCGGTGACCATCTCGGTGATCGGATGCTCGACCTGCAGCCGCGTGTTCATCTCGAGAAAGTAGAACGCGCCGCTCTCGTCGAGGAGGAATTCGATCGTGCCCGCGTTCGTGTAGCCGACGGCCTTGGCGACGGCTGCCGCCGCCGACGTCATCGCCTGTCGCGCAGCGCCGGCGTGATCGCCGAGCGACGGCGTTTCTTCGACGACTTTCTGATGGCGGCGCTGAATCGAGCATTCGCGCTCGACGAACGGGAACGACGGTGCCGTGGGTGTCCGCCGAGGAGCTGCACTTCGATGTGGCGCGGCCGGGTCAGCTGCCGCTCGAGGTAGACCGCTGCGTCGCCGAATGCCGTTCCGGCCTCGGACCGCGCCGCGCGCACGGCGTCGGCGAGCTCGGCCGGGTCAGCGACCGTGCGCATGCCCTTTGCCGCCGCCGCCCGCCACCGCTTTCACGAGCAGCGGGTAGCCGATGCCGCGTGCGACCGCGCGCGATTTCCGCATCGCCGACCGTCCGCCGACAGCGGCTCCTCGGTGCCGGGCACGATCGGCACGCCGGCGCGTTTCGCGGCGAGTCGCGCCGCGGTCTTGCTGCCCATGAGCGCGATCGCTTCGGGCGTCGGACCGATGAAGGTCAGACCCGCATCGCGGACAGCGGCGGCGAACTGCTCGTTCTCGGCGAGAAAACCGTAGCCGGGATGCACCGCGTCGGCGCCCGACTGCTTCGCGGCGTCGAGGATGCGGTCGATGCGCAGGTAGCTCTCGCGCGGCGCGCTCGGCCCGACCGCGTAGGCCTCGTCGGCGTACCGCACGTGCAGCGCGGCGCGATCGCATTCCGAGTACACCGCGACGGGAGAGATGCCCATCTCGCGGCACGCACGGGCGATGCGCACCGCGATCTCGCCGCGATTCGCGATGAGAATTTTTTTCACAGCGGGAATTTCATTCTAGCGTAGCGGCGGCGCCGCGGATGGCGGGCGCCGGTGATGCGTCGCCTGTTCGTACGCGTAGGCCAGCTTGATCAGCGTCGGCTCGCTCCACGCGCGGCCCATAGAACTGGAGGCCCGCCGGGAGCGTATCGCCGCGCGTGTAGCCCATCGGCACGGTGATCGCCGGAAAACCGGTGCTCGGCGAAAACAGCTGGTTGTTGTCGCCCGCCGGCGTGTTCAAGTCGCCGATGAGCCGCGGAACGTTGCTCCATGTCGGGTACACGAGCGCGTCGAGCCGGTTCGTATCCATCAGCTTGAGGACCGCCGTGCGCAGCTTCTCGCGAAACTCGTCGCGGCTCTTGCACCCGGCGCTGACGCCCGGCGTGTCGTCGCTCGCTTGAGCGCCCTCGAGCCGCGTCTGGATTGACGGATGAAACCGGCGCGACTTGATGATCTCCTCGAGCGAGTGCATGGGCGCCTTGTCGCCGAGCGCCTTCAGATAGGTGTTCACGTCGTACTTGAACTGGTTGCACCCGCCGGATTGCGATCGCCGAATCGCGTCGAAGTCGGGCACCGCGGCCGGATCGAGAATCGTCGCGCCTTCATGGCGCAGCACGTCGAGCTCGCGCGCAAATGATCTGGAGGATCTCGGGGTCGGTGGTCGGCGTGTCGTACGCCTGATGCAGCACGCCGATGACGCGCGCCTTTCAGCGCGTCTGCGCTGCAGCGATGCCGAATAGTTCGCGTCGACATGACCGCGACCCGCCGCCGTCGCCGCATCGTTCGGGATCCTCGCCGGCAATCACCTGCAGCACGGCGGCCGTGTCGGCGACGCTGCGTGTGACGGCGCCGGCGATGTCCGCGGCGAGGCTCAAGCGGCACGACGCCGCCGCGGCTCACGAGGCCCATCGTCGACCGCAGACCGACGAGCGCCTGGTGCGAGGCCGGGCCGCGAATCGAATCGCCGGTGTCGCTCGCCGAGCGCAATCATCGCGAAGTTCGCCGCGGTCGCCGGCTGCGGATCCGCCGCTCGATCCCGCCGTGACGCGACTCGTGTCGTACGGATTGCGGGTGTAGCCAGGGAGGATCGAGTTCACCGTTTCAATCGGGCTGAACGCGAACTCCGCCATGTTCGACTTCGCGATCATCAGCGCGCCGGCGTCGCGCAGCCGCTTGACGACGAAGGCGTCCTTGCCGGTCATCATGCCTTTGAGCGACAGCGAGCCGGCGGTCGTCGGCATGTCGATCGTTTCGTAGTTGTCTTTGACGAGGACCGGCACGCAGTGCATCGGCCCGACAGGACCCGACTGTTTGAAGCGGCGATCGAGATCGTCGGCCGTCTTCAGCGCCTCGGGATTGATGAGCACGATCGCGTTCAGCTGCGGGCCGTTCTTGTCGTACGCTTCGATGCGGCGAATGTACTGCTCGGCGAGGCCGCGGCACGTCAACGAGCCGTCGCGAAACGCCGCCTGCACCTGCGCGATGGTCGCCTCTTCGAGTGCGAAGCGTGGCGGCTGCGCTGCGACCGTCACGGCTGCGCAAAGCGCGGCGCAGACCGTCAATGTCTTTGAGGGCATCATTTACTTTCTCGCGGGGCCCCACCCCCGCTCGATAACGCCTTCGCGCCGTCGCGCTCGGCGTATCTAGAACAGAACGTCACTGATCCTCGTCACGCTTCCGGTTGCCAACGTCGAGCATCGCCTTGCCGCATTGGTCGAGCGTCGCGCAGCGGCAGTTCTTCTGCAGCCGGCGCAGCACATGCTGCATGGCGGCAACGCGTTCGGTCAGCGCGTCGAGCTCCGCCAGCTTCTTGTCGGACAATCGACGCCACCGATCCGACGCGGCCACATCGTCGCGGAAGCCGAAGAACAGCTGTTTGATTTCGCCGAGCGTGAAGCCCGTCTGCCGTGCGCGCTCGATGACGGCCAGCCTGTTGAGCACGGTCGCGTCGTACCGCCGCTGGCCGCTCGTCCGCGGCGGCCGCGGCAGGATCCCGACCTGCTCGTAGTAGCGCAGCGTCGAGGGCGGCACCCCGGCGCGCCGCGCCACCTCGGAGATCGTCATCACGGACATCGAGCCATTGTATTTGACTTCGAGTCGACTCGAAGTTTTAGCGTTGGGGCTGGAGGTTCGATATGAGATTGACCCATGTGACCGCCGGCCTGCTCGCGCTCTTCAACGTCTTGAGTTCTGGCAGCCGTATATCCGCGCAGACCCTGCACGAGAGCCCGTTCTACTGCGACATGTCGATGTTGAGCGCGGCGGAACGCGCGCACAAGGACGAGATCGGCGGTCGGCTTGCGGCGGTGCGCCTCGGCGTCCGGGAGCTCTCGAACGGCTACGAGTTCCGATTCCCGGGCGATACCGCGACGCTCGCGCAGCTGAACGACTGGATTGCGACCGAGCGCCTCTGCTGCCCGTTCTTCGACTTCGACGTGCGCCTCGAGAGCGAGCGCGGTCCGATCGCGCTGCGCCTGACCGGGCGGAAAGGCACCAAGACGTTCATCAAAGCCGACTTCGGCCGCTGGCTAAAGTAAAGGCGAGCGCAACCGGCTCAGAGCGGGATGTTGCCGTGCTTCTTCGGCGGGTTCTTGTCGCGCTTGTTCTCGAGATTCTCGAGCGCGGTAATCAGCTTCCGGCGCGTCTCGCGCGGCTGAATCACCTCGTCGACGAAGCCGCGCGCCGCGGCCATGTACGGGTTCGCGAACTTCTCGCGGAACTCGGCGACCTTCTCCGCGCGCGCCTGCACCGGATCGGCGGCCGCGTCGAGCTCGCGCTTGTACAGGATGTTGACCGCGCCCTCGGGCCCCATCACGGCGATCTCGGCCGTCGGCCACGCGAAGTTGACGTCGGTGCGAATGTGCTTGCTCGACATGACGCAGTACGCGCCGCCGTACGCCTTGCGCGTGATCACCGTGACCTTCGGCACCGTCGCCTCGGCGAACGCGAACAGCAGCTTCGCGCCGTGCTTGATGATGCCGCCGTACTCCTGCACCGTGCCGGGCAGAAAGCCGGGCACGTCTTCGAAGGTGACGAGCGGGATGTTGAACGCGTCGCAGAACCGCACGAACCGCGCGCCTTTGATCGACGCGTCGATGTCGAGCGTGCCGGCGAGCACCGCCGGCTGGTTGGCGACGATGCCGACCGAGCGGCCGTCGAGCCGCGCGAAGCCGACGACGATGTTCTTCGCGTAGTGCTGGTGGACCTCGAGGAACTGCCGCTCGTCGACGACGGCGTGGATGACGTCCAGCATGTCGTACGGCTGATTCGGCGACGCCGGGCACGAGCGCGATCGAGCGCCGCATCGTCGCGATCGGCCGGATCGTGCTGATCGCGCCGCGCGGCGGATCGTCGAGGTTGTTGCTCGGCAGGAACGACAGCAGCTCGCGGATCGAGCGCAGGCACTCGCGATCGTCGTCGACGGCGAAATGCGCGACGCCGCTCGTCGCGTTGTGCGTCATCGCGCCGCCGAGCTCTTCCTTGCGTGACCTCCTCGTGCGTCACCGTCTTGATGACGTCGGGGCCGGTGACGAACATGTAGCTCGTGTTCTTCACCATGATGATGAAGTCGGTGATCGCCGGCGAGTAGACGGCGCCGCCGGCGCACGGGCCCATGATCGCGGAGATCTGCGGGATGACGCCTGACGCGAGCGTGTTGCGCAGGAAAATGTCCGCGTAGCCGGCGAGCGAGACGACGCCTTCCTGGATGCGCGCGCCGCCCGAGTCGTTCAGCCCGACGACCGGCGCCCCGAGCTTCATCGCCAGATCCATGATCTTGACGATCTTCGCGGCGTTCGTTTCCGAGAGCGAGCCGCCGAACACCGTGAAGTCCTGCGCGAAGACGAAGACCTGCCGGCCGTCGACGAGGCCGTGGCCGGTGACGACGCCGTCGCCGGGGACGATCTGCTCGTCCATCCCGAAGTCGCGGCAGCGGTGCGTGACGAGCTTGTCGACTTCCTCGAACGTGCCGGCGTCGAACAGCAGATCGATGCGCTCGCGCGCGGTCAGCTTGCCGGCGGCGTGCTGCTTGTCGAGCCGGTCCTGCCCGCCGCCGAGCTCCGCGCGGCGCTCCAGGTCGGCGAGCGTCGTCGAAGGATCCGGAGTCAGGCTTTCACCGTCTGCGCCTTCTCCCAGTCCTTCAGGAATTTCTCGAGGCCGATGTTGGTGAGCGGATGGTTGAAGAGCGCGTCGATCACGGCCGGCGGACACGTCGCGATGTCCGCGCCCATCTTCGCCGCCTCGACGACGTGAATCGGATGGCGGCAGCTGGCGACGAGAATCTCGGTCGTGAAATCGTAGTTGTCGTAGATGTCGACGATGTCGCGAATCAGCTCCATGCCGTTTGTCGCGATGTCGTCGAGCCGTCCGACGAACGGGCTGATGTAGGTGGCGCCGGCCTTGGCCGCGAGCAGCGCCTGCGCCGGCGAGAAGCACAGCGTGACGTTCACCCGGATGCCTTCGCCCGAGAGCGCCTTGCACGCTTTGATGCCGTCGCGCGTGAGCGGCACCTTCACGATCATGTGCGCGTGGATCTTCGCGATGTCGTGACCCTGGCTCATCATGCCGCCGAAGTCGGTCGCGGTGACCTCGCCGCTGACCGGCCCCTGGACGATTTCGCAGATCTTCTTCAGGTTCTCGCGGTAGTCGCCCGGCTCCTTCGCGAGCAGCGACGGGTTCGTCGTGATGCCGTCGATGATGCCGATGTCGACGAGCCGCTGGATGTCGGCGATGTTTCCGGTGTCGATGAAGAATTTCATTTCTTACTCCGCTCGCCGGGGCCCCACCCCCAGCTCGCTCTAAGACCTCGCGCTCGAGCGTAGACTCTCGCGCTCGGCGTGCACAGTGTCCTGTTGCTTATTCACTCTCGACGGGATTGACGAGCTCGCCGACGCCTTCGACCTTCACTTTCACCGAGTCGCCGGCTTTGATCGGTCCGATGCCTTCCGGCGTGCCGGTCGAGATGATGTCGCCGGGCTCGAGCGTCATGACGAACGTCACGAATTCGACGAGCTGCTCGATCGGAAAGATCAGATGACCGGTCGTCGACGCCTGGCGCCGCTCAGCGTTCACCCACCCTTCGACGGCGCGCGAGGCACCGTTCAGGCCGGTCGCAACGCACGGGCCGATTGGCGCGAACGTATCGAACCCCTTACACCGCGTGTACTGCGACTCTTTCTTCTGCAGATCGCGCGCCGTGACATCGTTCACGCAGATGAGGCCGAGGATGTAGTCCCACGCGTGCGCGCGTGCGACGCGGTGCGCGCGCTTGCCGATCACGACGCCAAGCTCGGCTTCGTGGTCGACGCGGCCGACTCCAGGCGGAAGTCTGATCGGCTCGCCCGGACCGACGACGGCCGTCCGCGGCTTGATGAAGATCAGCGGCTCGGCGGGCAACGGCTTGCCCGTCTCAGCCGCGTGATCCTTGTAGTTCAGGCCGACGCAGACGATCTTCGACGGCATCACCGGCGGCAGCAACGAGAGCCCTTTGAGCCCCGCCGCGATCGGCTCGCCCGGCGTCAGTCCGGAATATACGTCTCCGGACGCGCGTCGGACGACGCCGTCGCGCTCGATGGCGTAAAACGTCTCGGTACCCTGTCTGGCTCGATAGATGCGTTCCATGGCGCTCAGATTCTAATTCAGTCGCGTGCCGTTTCGTCGACCGTGTTCGAACGGTCGCTCTTGTTGCCCGCACTTGTCCACCGCGACGACGGCGTACGTGTAGCGAACGCCGGATGGCACGGTATCCTTGAAATTCGTGTCGGCGATCGCCGCCGGAGTGATCGGCGCGAGCTCGCCCGTCGACGTGCCTCGCAGCACCAGATAACCGGCGAGATCGCTTTCGTTGTTCGCGTCCCAAATCAGACTGATCGCGCCGTCGCTCGCCACAGCCTGCAGGTTTTTCGGCGGTGCCGGCGGGAACGTGTCCTCGAGCGTCACGCAGAACGGCGCGCTCTCCTGGCTTTCGATCTTCAGATCGCCGAGCGATTCGATCGCGCGCACGGCATAGCAGCGCTCCTTGCCCCAATTCATGCGCGCGTCCGCGAACGTGTGATCGGTCGTCGGCGATTTCGTCAACCGGCTTCGCCGGGCCGAGCGGCGCCGCATCTGAGGACGCGGTCGCTGGTGCGCGTGGCACTTCGTACACGTTGTACGCAAACGTCGGCGCCGAAACCCCGAGCGGATGCGACGGCAGCGACGCGCCGTCTTGTGGCGCATCGTCACCCGGCCACGCGACCGTGATGGTCGATTCGTCGTAGGTCGCCGTGGGCGCCGGCGGCGCGGGCGGCGCCTCGACGAGCGGCACGGCCACGCGCTTCGAGAGCGGACCGTGGCGGCCGCGCGTGCTGATTCCGACGCCGACGTAGATCCGCGTGGCGACCGCAGTGGATGGTCCGACGAGGGGCGCATCGGCGTTCTGGCCGCGGTCACGACGCGACACGCGGGCGTCTGCACGTCTGCCGGAATCTGCGACGCCGCCGTGAGCTCGTCGTCCACGTGCGCGATCGCCCCCTGGTCGAGCCCCTTGCCCTCGGGCGCATCGACATCGTCGGCCGACTCGTCTTCCTCGGCTGTGTTGTTCGGATCGCGCGGCGCCTTGACGGCCACGCTCCCGACCTTGGTTCCGTGCTTCAGCAGGTCTTCGTCGCGGACGCTGGCCGATCCGGTGAACGCGTACACGTCGACGCGCTCGACGTTGGCGGGCTTGCTGTTGTCGGTGTTCGTCGCCGGCACGGTGAACTGGACGCTCACCTCGTCGCCGCGGCGTTCGGCGATGAGGTTGGCCGGCGCGGCCGGCAGCTTGACGAGCGGCGGCAGCGGCGGGCCTTTCTTGCCGCAGCCGCGCCGCGACACAGCGCGAGCACGCAGCGCGGAACAGGACGTGGCTCTCGACCTTACAGGATGTAGCGCGACAGGTCTTCGTTCTTGACGATCTCGGCGAGCATCCTCGACACGTAGTCCTCGTCGATGATGACCGTCTTGTTCTCGAGATCCGGACCCTCGAACGAAATTTCGTCGAGCAGCTTCTCCATCACCGTGTGCAGACGGCGCGCGCCGATGTTCTCCGTCCGCTCGTTCACGATCGTCGCGAAATCGGCGATCTTGCGGATCGCATCGTCGGTAAACGTGAGATCGATGCCTTCGGTGTCCATGAGCGCCATGTACTGCTTGACGAGCGCGCTGCGCGGCTCCGTGAGAATGCGGACGAATTCTTCTCTGCCGAGCGGCTCGAGCTCCACGCGAATCGGAAAGCGTCCCTGCAGCTCCGGAATGAGGTCCGACGGCTTCGACACGTGAAAGGCGCCGGCCGCGATGAACAGCACGTGATCGGTGCGCACCATCCCGTACTTCGTGTTCACGGTGGTGCCTTCGACGATCGGCAGGATGTCGCGCTGCACGCCCTCGCGGCTGACGTCGGGCCCGTGGCTGCCTTCGCGCCCCGCGATCTTGTCGATCTCGTCGAGGAAGATGATGCCGCTCTGCTCGACGCGCTCGACCGCCGTGCGCGCGACGCTGTCCATGTCGATCAGCTTCTGCTCCTCTTCCTGCGTCAGGTATTCGAGCGCTTCGGGCACCTTCAGCCGGCGCTTCTTCGTCTTGCCCTGGAAGAGCCCGGGCAGCATGTCCTTCAGGTTGATGTCGACTTCCTCGACCGACGAGCCGGCGATGATCTCGAACGAGGGAAACGATTTCTCGCGCACTTCGATTTCGACGGTCCGCGCGTCGAGCCGGCCCGATCGCAGCTGCTCGCGAAAATGCTCGCGCGTGCGGTTCTGCTGATCGCGCGACGTTCGACGGATCTTCGTCGGGCGCGACCGGACGCTGCGGCGGCAGCAGCACGTCGAGCAGTCGCTCTTCGGCGTTCTGCGCCGCCTTGCCGCGCACTTCCTCGAGCCGCTCTTCGCGGACCATGTCGATGCCGAGCTCGACGAGATCGCGCACCATCGACTCGACGTCGCGGCCGACGTAGCCGACCTCGGTGAACTTCGAGGCTTCGACCTTGAGGAACGGCGACTGCGCGAGCCGCGCGAGCCGTCGCGCGATCTCGGTCTTGCCGACGCCGGTCGGTCCGATCATCAGAATATTCTTCGGCGCGACGTCTTCGGCGAGCTCCGCCGGCAGCTTCTGCCGGCGCAGTCGATTCCGCAGCGCGATCGCGACGGCGCGTTTCGCTTTTGCCTGACCGACGACGTACTTGTCCAGCTCGGCGACGATCTGACGCGGCGTCAGCGAATCGCCCGCCGTTCGAATGCTCTCGGGAAGATAAATGGGCACTACAGCTCTTCGATCGTGATGGTGTTGTTGGTGTAAATGCAGATTTCGCCGGCGATCGCCATCGCGCGTTCGGCGATCACGCGCGCGGTCGAGCTCCGTGTTCGCCGGCGAGCGCCTTCGCGGCAGCCAGCGCGTACGGTCCGCCCGACCCGATCGCGACGATCCCGTCGTCGGGCTCGATCAGGTCGCCGGTGCCCGACAGCAGGAATGTGGATGTCTTGTCGAGGACGACCAGCATGGCTTCCAGCCGGCGGAGAATGCGATCGCTCCGCCACTCGGTCGCGAGCTCGACGGCCGCGCGCGCGAGGTTACCGCGATACTGATCGAGCTTCGACTCGAACCGCGCGAACAGCGCAAACGAATCGGCCGCCGATCCGGCGAAGCCCGCGAGTATCTTGTCGTTATATAGACGCCGCACCTTGCGCGCGCGATGCTTCATGACGGTCTGGCCGAGCGTCACCTGACCGTCGCCGGCGATGACCGCCGCGTCGCGGTGACGCAGGGCGAGGATCGTTGTGCTGCGAAACATCGGTTTTCTGACTGTACGGGCCGCGGTTGAGGGTGTCAAGAAAGCGGGACGACATGACCTCGCCCGCGGACAGGCGAGCCGACTTGCCACGTGCGTTTCGTCGAGAATAGGCGGATACTAAAGCGATCCGGCTGGCAGTCGGATTGCTCGTTGCAGCAGTAGAGGTTTTATGACCAAGCGCTTCCCGGGATGGACGGCTCTGATGGTCGCGGCGGCGGTTCCGATGTGGCTGCTTGCCGCGCCCGCGGCGGCTCAAGCCAAGGCGCGGATCGGGCGCCAGCTCCAGTGGCGGCAGCAGCTCGGGCGGCGGACAGACGTCGAGCGCCGGGGCAAGTTCCGGCGGCAGCCATGGCTCGAGCGGCGGAAGTTCCGGCGGCGGACACGCGTCTGGTGGCGGCGGCGGGAGTCACGGAGCTAGTGGCGGCGGCGGTGGTCACGCGTCGAGCGGGGGTGGCGGTGGTCACGTCTCGAGTGGCGGCCACGTCGCAAGCGGCGGATCCGGTCGCGTGAGCTCGGGCGGCGGCACCTCATCGGCGGTGCCGCGAGGCGGAGCTCAGCGTGGCGACGGCTCGAACGGCGCGACAGCGCGCGAAGGCGGTCGCGTTGGCAGCGGCGGCAACGCCGCCACGCCGCGCGGAAGTGAAACAGCCAACGGCAACTACGAGCGTGCCGCCGTACGCGCGGCCTCGCGATGGACAGCCGGTGGTCGGCCAGGCCGTCCCGCGCTCTTCTCTTCCGCCGGCGACCGGCGGCACAGTGGTGGTCGTTCCGGGCTCCTACGGCGGCTACTATCCGTGGGGTTTCGCAGGCCTCGGGTTCGCCGGCGGCTATTACGGCGGCTACTACGGAGGCTACGATCCGGACTTCGGCGCCGATTCCTACTACCCGCAGTACCAATCGAGCGGACGCGACGACTCCGGCGGTCTCAAGCTCAAAGTGAAGCCGAGCGAGGCGACGGTGTACGTCGATGGCTACTATGTCGGTCTCGTGGACGACTTCGATGGCGTCTTACAGAAGTTGACGATGGAGCCCGGCGCGCATCGTGTCGAGATTCGCGCCCCGGGCTACGAAACGCTTCAGATGCGACGTTCGGATCGAACCGGGCAAGACGTCGACGTATCGCGGAGAGTTGAAGAAACTGCAGAATTGATCCGGCTCCGCGCAGTTGCGGCCGTCTCGGGAGTGTACGACGCGCTCGTCGGCGTGACGATGCTCGCGGGACGGCCGATTCTCGTCAGACTCTTCGACGTTCCTCCTCCACAACCTCCGATTCACGCAGACCTGAACGGGATTTTTCTGCTCGCCGTCGCGATCGGGTATCTGATTCCGTATCGCGCACCCGACTCGGAAGGCGGACGCGCTTACCTGTGGGTGATGGGCCCGCTGCTCAAAGGCGCCGGCGCGCTCGTGTTCGTGCTCGATTACTTCCTGCGCGGATCGCCGTCGTCTTTTCTGCTGTTCGCCCTGAGCGACGGCACCCTCGCCGCACTGACGCTCTGGGCGTTGATGACGGGGCGCAGTCGGCAGTCACCAGTCGTCAGTCGTCAGTCGTAAGTCGTCAGTCTCAGTGTAGCGGCTGGCTTCAGCCGGCCGTCGTTCGTCCGCCTGAAGGCGGACGCTACATTCGCGCTGCTCAATCTCTGACGACTTGAGACTGATGACTACGCTGCTTGCGTTTCGTTCCCCAGTAAAGCGGTACGCCGGCGAACATCACTGCGAGTCCCGCGAATGCCGGACGTGGGGCGTTGACGATCGTATTGCCGACGATCGCGAACCCAACGAGGCTGAACACTGCGGGTGCCCATGGATATCCCCATGCACGAAACGTCTTGGTATCTTCGCCGAGGCGACGGACGAAGAACAGCGAGAGCACGGCGAGCGCCGAGAAGAGGATGATCGCGAATCCGGTATACGTGAGGAGCTGGTCGAACGTGCCGGACAGCACGAGGACCGCACTCCAGATTGCCTGCCCAAGAATCGCGACGGCCGGCGTCCGGTATCTCGGGTGGACGCGCGCGGCCGCGGGCAGAAACGCACCGTCGCGCGCCATCGCAAAGTACACCCGCGGCCCGGCAACCGTCATCGCGCTGATGCTGCTCAGGATGATGATGATCGCCACCACGGCGAACATCGTCGCTGCCGCCGGGCCGAACAGGCGCGCGGCGGCGAGCTCGCCGACGCTGACCGTGCCGCTCAGTTCCGCGTGCGGCACGACGCGGAGGTAGAGCGCGTTGAGCGACAGGTAGAGCGCGACGACGGCCAACGTTCCAATCGCGAGGCCGAGCGGCACGTTCCGCGACGGCTCACGCACTTCCTCCGCGACGTACACGGCCGCGTTCCATCCGGAATAGCTGAACATGATGGGCACGAGCGCGAGCAGCAGCATCGGCAGGCGCACCGGCGCGGACGGAGCCGCCGCAGCAACAGATGCCGTCGGCGTCGCTAACGCAAAGCCAAACACCACGAACGCGACAAGCGCGCCGACCTTCAGGACCGTGAGCGCCGTTTGCACAATGCGCCCCGGCCCGAGCCCGCGAGCATGGATCAGCGCGAGTCCGATGATGAGCGCGATGGCGATTGTGGACGAATGCCCGACGCCCGGCAGCAGCCGGTCGAGATACGCGGTGAGGCCGACGGCGCCCGCGGCAATCGCGCCTGAGAATCCGGCAACGAACGACGTCCAGCCGGTCAGAAATGCGGCGAGGCCGCCGAAGCTCTCGCGCAGATAAACATATTCACCGCCGGCCTGCGGACGACGGGCCGCAAGCTCCGCGTACGCGAGCGCACCTGCGAATGCGAGCGCACCGCCGACTGCCCATACTGCGAGCATGACGGCAGGATTCGGCAGCATCGTCGCAACGATGCCGGGCGTGGTGAAGATGCCGACGCCGATGACGTTCGAGATGACGATGACCGCGGCGTCGAGCGGTCCGAGGCGGCGGTCGAGGACCGAACCGGCTGGTGGGGGCGTCACCCCGTCACTTGACGAGGAGCCGGCGTTCGGCGGTGAACTCGCCGATTTTCGTCCACTGCGTCGAGCCGTATTTCGCGAAGAGATCGACTTTCGCGTCGACGAACTGGCGGTTGTGCAGCATCTCGTCGCGCGTTTGATCCGTCCCCGTGTAACCGCGATCCGACCGGATCGTGAACGGTCCGATCGTCGCGCCGGCCGGTGCGCCTTCGGATCCGGCCGCGGTGATGAACGCGCTCCCCCATTCCGCAGTCGGCTCGCTGACGCGGCGGAACAGCGCGTTCACCTGCAGCACCGCGAGCTTCTGGTCGGAGCCGTTTTTCAGCTTGAACGTGATTGACGGAACGAGCTTGGCCTTGCCGTCGACGATGCCGGCGTCGAACCAGCCGGTCGAAACGTCCTGGACTTGCAGGGTCTTGGCGAGATCGGCGGTCGGCCCGCAGCCCGCCGCGACCAATGAGAGCAGCAGTAGGAAGCAGGCCGGCGCGCGCATGCGCGTATTCTAGAACACTCGCACTTCGAAGCGCTGCAAAGCCTCCTCTTTGGAAATCTGCCGCGCGAGGAAGGCGTTCAGATCGGAGCCTTTCAGCCGGATGACGATCGTGCGGGTGTCGGTGTCGGCGGGCGCCAGCCGCGGCCGCTCTTCGTTGCGGCGCGCCGCGACAGTGAGCCACTCGGCCGGGCCGATTGCCAACGCGCTGCTGTGTTCGAGCATCGCATCCATCACGGCGGTCACAACCTCTTTCCGATACGCTTCGTCCGGGTCCGACAAAATCGGATCGGCCGGCTGGGCAGTGTCGGCTTCGGGTTCGGCTTTCTCGGCCGAGACGGCGCCCGTCGCATTTCGAGCGCCGGTGGCTGACGCTTGCCGCGGCTGGCGCCGCCGGGCGCGACCTGCAGCTCGACCCGCCGGAGCGCCTGCTGCAGGCTCGGATCGCCCGTCGGCCTGAACGTGCGCGTGCAGCGCCTTCAGCGCGCTGTCGAGCCCGAGATCGTTCTGGTCCAGCGTGCGCGTCGCCCAAATGATGTTCGTGTCGAACGACGGCACGACGATATCGAAGAACACGCCGTAGCCATCCAGACGGAAGCCGCGCGCCTTTGCGTTATCGCTGATCAGCAGCTCGGTCGGTCCGATTGTCTGCAGCCGATCGCGGATGTTCGTCACGCCGTGTTCGACCGCGCCCTCGAGCACGCGCTCCATCACGCCGATCTGATATCGCGACTGCTTCTGCTCGGCCGTCATTCGCGCGGTCGCCGGCGTCTGCGCCGCCGCCGGCGCGACACCCGCGCATACGAGAACGCCAGCCGCCGCCGCCCGGATCGATATGGTCATCATGCTCGTCCTGCTCATCGGGTCCCTACTGCTTCTGCTTCGAGCTCACGAGATAGTTGAGGGTCGCATTCTGCTTCAACAGTCTCGAGTCCGTTTTGTCCTGAATGGTGCCGAGGGCTGCATCGATCTTCATGAGGTCGGCGTTCCGCTGCGCTCTCACGCTGTTCATCATCTCGACCGTCCGCAGCGCGAGCTCGTTCTGCTGCCGCTTCTCGCTCGCCTCGATCATCGTGCGGACGCGGCGCATGACTTCCGCGTCGGTGAGGCCGCTGCGGCGCGTCGGCCGATACTGGCACCGGTCCCGGCGCGTTCCCCGCGCGCATCTCGGCGCGCAGCTGCTGTTCGAGCGCAGTGAGATCGGCGCGCCAGGGGGCGGTTTTGGCAGGACTAAAGTCCTGCGCTACGCAGCTCTGCACCGAGTCCTGCGTTCGCGAGCACCCGCGGCGCGGCTTCGACCAGCCGGTGCGCACCGACAATCCCTGGCGCGTCGTAGCGCACGTCGAGGTTCGCGATCCCCGCCGATACGCCGAGAAAGAGCATCGCCGCCGCGACCTGCGCCCATGCAGGAATCTCACGCCACCACGAACGGCGAACGTCCGGCCGAAGCCGCGCGGCGCCGGCGTTTCTGATCGGCTGGTTGACGTTCACGACGACGCCGTTGTCGAGCGCCGGCGGACTCCACTGGGCCAGGTCCTCGCGAACGCCCTGCAGATCGTTCAGCTCGTTTCGGCATCGCGCGCAGATGGCGAGGTGGGCGTCGAAGGTCGCGCGCGCCGACGTGTCCATGTCGTCGTACAGATAGGTGACGAGAACATCGTCGCGATCCGGAAATCCACAAAGAGTTTCAGCCATGACTATGTCTGCCGCGCGGCGGCCGGCGCGCTTTGGCGCGCCAGCTCACGCCGCAGGACTGTGAGCCCCTGATATAACCGCGTCTTCACCGTGCTCAACGGGCAGCCGACCAGGTCCGCAATTTCCTGGAACGTCAGCCCGTGGTATTCCTTCAACACAATCGCCGTCCGCTGCTCTTCCGGCAGGAGCGCCATCGCCCGCTCGACCGCCTTGCGTCATCGCCTTACGCGCGACGAGATCCTCGATGGACTCCGACGGCTCGCGAGCTGCCGCCAGCTCCATCAGGTCCATGTCTTCCGGCGCCTGGACCACCGGCGTCCGGCGCTCGCGCCGAACCCAGTCGCGGCACAGGTTCAGCGCGATCCGGTACAGCCAGGACGAGAATTTGGCCTGTCCGCGAAAGCCGGGCAAGCGCGCGAAACGCGCGGAGAAACGTCTCCTGGCACACGTCTCGCGCATCCTCTTCGCGGCCGATCGTGCGGTACGCGAGGGCGTAGATGGGGCGCTCCCATCGCAGGATGAGCTCGTTGAAGCTGTCGTTGTCGCCGCTGATCGATCTCGCGACGAGCTCTTCGTCCGTCCACGTCATGCGGAGCGCGGCGGCCCTCTTTTCTTGATTGTTAAGACGGTGAACCACGACAGTCGGCCGGGCACCGGCTGCGGAAACGTTTATTATAGCGGGTAGCCGCGTAAACATTGATAGTTTCGCCACTTAGAGCGTACAATCGCCGGTCGAATCCCCGAGCAATCGGACCGAGCAGATGCCCCGAGACACCAGAACGCGCAGACTGACCGGCCCGTCCGGTGGCGGCGTATCCACCGCGTACGGCGGCGACGGCTCGTCCGCGCCGCTCGTGTCGCTGCTCGCGCGGGCGACCCGGCTCACCGACCTGCTGCCGCCGCTTCACGAGCGGGCGCTCGAAGCGACCGGCGGCTCCTGCTCGCTGCTCTTCGAAACCAACCCGCGCACCGGCGTCATGCAGGCGACCTCCGCGTTCGGCCTCGATACGTTGCGGACCGATCCGTGGATGCCCGGCCCCGGCGAGTCCGATCTCGTCTCGGACGCCTTCTCGCGCAGCGCCGCCACGCTCATCGTCGACGCGGACCGGCAGATGCCGAATCTCGCCGAGCGGATCGGCACGAGCACCGCGCTGCTGTTGCCGCTCGCACGAGGCCGCGAGCGCGTCGGCCTGCTCGTCGTCGGCTACAGCGGCACGCCGGATCGTTCGGCGCGGGCGGACAGCGCGCAAATCGCCGATGCGTTCCTGACGGCGATCGAGCTCTCGCGGCTCCGGCAGAGCGACGAGCTGCAGCACGATCTCCGCGAGCTGCTCGACGAGTTCTCGAAGCAGTCTTGCGGCGACGATGAACCTGGCCGGCGGGCTCGACGCCTTCTGCCACGGCGCGAATCGGCTGTTCGGCGCCGACCGGACGTCGGTCTGGATTCACGATCGGCGCGCGCGGCATCTCGCGTTGAAGGCGTCGTCGGATCCCGAGCACATCGCGCGCGGCGTCCGCGTGGACGCCGACGATCCGCTCTCGCCCGTCGCGTCGACGATGCGCCGTGCACGCGCGGAGATCATCCGGCCGTCGGCCGACGCGGCGACGTTCACCGTCACCGTCCCGCTGCGCGGCACGCGACGCGCGCTCGGCACGATCGTCTTCGACGGCGTGCGCGTCGAGGCGGGCGGCGAGCTCGACCTGCTCGATCGCGCCGACGAGATCGGCCGTCAGCTCTCGAGCGCGATCGAAAATCTGCAGCTGCTCGACGACGTGGCCCGGTCGCGGCAGGAGCTGGAGAACACCTTCGACTCGATCGCGCATCTGATCGTCGTCGCCGATCGGCGCGGTCACATCGTGCACGTGAACCAGGCGTTCGCGAATCGCATCGGCTGGCCGCGCGACCAGATGATCGACCGGCCGCTCGCCGAGTTCATCGGCGACGGAGCTCGCTCGCTGGCTTCAACAGCACGATCGAGCGACCGAGCGTCCCGCCGACGAGGCGCCGGCCACGTGCGAGGTGGTCGATCCGAAGCTGAATGGGCCGTTCATGGTCACGGCGACCGATCTGCTCAACCACGATCGCGAGCGCGTCGGCAGCGTGATCGTCGCGCGCGATCTCACGCCGCAGACGCGCCTCGAAGCGGAGCGCGAGGAGCTGCGGCGACGGCTCACGCAATCGGAGAAGCTCGCGGCGCTCGGACAGTTCGTCGCCGGCATCGCGCACGAGCTGAACAACCCGCTGCAGGGCGTCCTCGGCCACCTCGAGTTGCTGCGCGTCACGGGCGCGATTCCCAAGAACCTGCGCGATGAGATCCGCACGGTATACCGCGAAGCCGATCGCGCGGCGAAGATCGTCCGCAACCTGCTGGTGTTCGCCGGATCGCGACGGATCGCCCGGCGCGCGGTGAGCCTGAATGCCGTGCTTCAGAAGGTGCTTGCACTGAGAGCGGATGCTTGCCGCGCCGCGGGCATCGAACTCGTGCGACACTATGACGACCAGCTGCCCCGCGTGCAAAGCGATCCGCTGCTCCTGCACCAGGTGTTTCTCAACATGGTGATGAACGCGGAGCACGCGCTGCAGTCGGCGGGCGAGGGTGGACGCATCGAGATCACCACCTCATCGGCCGGCGATCGCATCGTCGCGACGGTGCGCGATACCGGGCGCGGCATTCCGCCTGACGTGCTGTCGCGCATTTTCGAGCCGTTCTACACGACGAAAGATGTCGGCAAGGGCACGGGGCTCGGGCTGGCAATCGCGTACGGGATCGTCCAGGAGCACGGCGGTCACATCGCGGCGGCGAACCATCCGGACGGTGGCGCCATATTCACCGTCGAGCTGCCGGCGTCACGCCGACGCCAGAACCGTAAAGACTGACGGACATGATTGACGAGACGTTCCTAACGACGGAGGAGGTCCTCGAGTACCTGCAGGTGAACCTGCGCACCGTTTACCGGTTGATCAAGGCCGGAAAGATTCCGGCGGTCCGCGTTGGACGGCAGTGGCGTTTCCGCAAGCGCGACATCGATGCGTGGCTCGACAGCCAGCGTCCGCGCGGCGGCGGCCGCACGATGCAGCCGGCTCCCGCGCGAGCCGGCCGCTGGTGCCGCGCGCCCACGCGTGCTCGTCGTCGACGACGAGGCGAGCATTCGTGATCTGCTGGCGAAGACGCTCGCGCTCGCCGAGTACGACGTCGACGTCGCGCCCGACGGCCGGTCGGCGCTCGACCGGATGCGGATGTATCCCTACGATCTGTTGATCGCCGACTTGAAGATGCCGGGGATGGACGGCTTGACGGTGATTCGCGAGGCAAAGCGCTTCAAAGCGGACCTGCCGGTAATCATCATCACCGGGTTTTCGACCGAGTCGAGCGCCATCGAAGCGGTGAATCTTGGCGTCGCGGGATATCTGACGAAGCCGTTCCGCGTTCCGCAGGTGCTCGCCGCCGCCGCCAAAGCTCTCGGCGAATGACCCGCTCGTAGCGCAGGTCTTTAGACCTGCGAGTCTAGTAATGCGTGACGGTCACCGCATAGGTGACCGGTCCGGTCTGCGCGCCGCTGTCTGAAACCACCACACAATACGCACCCGCGTTCGCCGTGCCCGACATCTGCGGCGTCGTCGACGCCTGCGCCGGCACCGACTGGATGAGCGTGCAGGTCGAGCCTGCGAAATTTCCGATGCCGAGCACCATCGGAATCGTCGACGGCGGTCCCGCAGCAGTCAGCGTCAGCGTGACCGTGCCGCCCGTCAACAGGATGTTGAACGGCTTCACGTCCTTGCTGCCCACTGCAACCGTGCCGGTAAACGTCTCGACCGTCGGCGGCACGGGAGTCGTCGGCGCGGCAGACGACGTCGTGGGATCGGCCGTGTCGCACGCGACGGCGGACGAGGGCAAGCACGAGAAAGAAGGCGAGCCGACGAGTTGTCGTCATGTGTCCAGACTAGCAAGCCATTCGAGGCTCGCATATGAAAAGAGTGCGACGCCGACATGTTACACTAAATCGTTAGCCTTCAGCATGATCCAGCTTCAGGAACTTACCAAGTCCTTCGGCGACCGCGTGCTCTTCGACCACGTCACGTGGCAGATCACCGACCGCGAGCGCGTCGGGCTCTGCGGACCGAACGGCGCCGGAAAGACGACGCTGCTGAGGATGATGGCCGGGCTCGACGAGCCCGACTCCGGCGCCGTGCTCAAGCCGTCGGCGCTCACGGTCGGCTACCTGCCGCAGGACGGCCTCACCCACGCCGGCCGATCGGTTTTCGAAGAGGTGTCGAGCGCTTTCGGCGCGCTGCTCGCGATCAAGACCGAGATGCACGATCTCGAGCAGCGGCTCGGCGATCCCGTCGATCCCCGAAACCGAGCACGACGCGATGCTCGAGCGCTACAGCGATCTGCAGGATCGCTTCAGAATCGGCGACGGCTACAGCATCGAGCTGAAGACGGCCACCGTGCTGCAGGGCCTCGGTTTCGCGACGTCGGATTTCGAGCGACCCACTGAAACCTTCTCGGGCGGCTGGCAGATGCGGCTCGCGCTGGCCAAGCTGCTGCTCGGCCAGCCGAACCTGCTGCTGCTCGACGAGCCGACGAACCATCTCGATCTCGAGGCGCGCAACTGGCTCGAGGAGTACCTCAACGCGTACCCGTATGCGGTGATCCTGGTGTCGCACGACCGCTACTTTCTCGATTCGGTCGTCACCCGCATCGCGGATCTCACGCTGCGCACGCTCACCGACTACCACACGAACTACAGCGGTTACCTCGCCGAGCACCACGAGCGCATCGAGGCGCTGCGCAAAGCCAAGCGCGAGCAGGACGAAGAAGTCGCGCGCGTGAAGATGTTCATCGATCGGTTCCGCTACCAGGCGACGAAGGCGTCGCAGGTGCAGAGCCGGATCAAGCAGCTCGAGAAGGTCACGCCGATCGAGGTGCCGCCCGAGCGCAAGAAGATCCATTTCGACTTCCCCGTCTGCGCGAAAAGCGGACGCACGGTGCTCGAGCTGAAGCACGCGCGCAAGGCGTACGGCGACATCGTCGTGTTCCGCGATGTCAACCTGCACGTCGAGCGCGGCGATCGCATCGCGCTCGTCGGTCCGAACGGCGTCGGCAAGTCGACGCTGATGCGCATGCTCTCCGGCGAAGAGGCGCCGGATGCGCGGCGAGCGCATCGAAGGACACAACATCGTCATGCAGTACTTCGCGCAGGACGAGGCGACGCGAATGGATCCGCAGCCGACCGTGTACGAGACGCTCGCGTCGGGATCGCCGCTGCACGCGGTGCCCGCGATCCGAAACATCCTCGGCGGATTCCTGTTTTCCGGAGACGATGTCTACAAGCACGTGCGCGTGCTGTCGGGCGGCGAGCGCACGCGGCTGGCCGTCGCGCGGATGCTGCTGCGGCCCGTCCAACACGCTGCTGCTCGACGAGCCGACCAACCATCTCGATCTCGACTCGAAGGAAGTGCTGCTCGACGCGCTCGTCGACTACGGCGGCACGCTCATCTTCGTGTCGCACGACCGCTATTTCGTCGAGCGGCTCGCGACGAAAATCATCGAAGTGGGCCACGGCACGGCGATCGTCTATCCCGGGACATACAAAGAGTTCCTCTGGCACAAGGAGCACGGCGACGAGACGGCCAGGGACGGTCGGGTAGGCCAGGTCGGACGGGCGGGCCAGGAACGGCGGGACGGACAGGAGAATCGGCGACGTTCTGTTCTTGATACGCGCGCGCGCCACGGCGCGAGTGCGTCAGGCGCGGAGGTGGGGCCCCGCGCCAGTGAGAAAAGTCGGGCCGGCGCCGCGAGCACTACCCATCAGCAGAAAAGAAAGGTCGACGCCGACGCGCGGAAGAAATCGCGCGCGGACCAGGCGCGCAAGTCGGAGATCGACTCGCTCGAGACGCGGATCGCCGAATGCGAGCAGGCGATTAAGGAAATCGAACAGACGATGGCAGCGCCCGGTTTTTATGAAGATCGCGCCGCCGCGCAGCCCATCATCGATAAGCATCAGGCGCTCATGTGGACGGTCGGCGACCTGATCCACCAGTGGGAAGAGCTGCAGCTGCACAAAAGTGTGATCTGATTACATTTTTGTTATACTCCCCATCTCGCGCCACCCGCGCAACTCGTTGAGTTGAGGCGTGTTTTCGTGTTTTGAGGGTCGGTACGGCTCAGGCATACGGTTTGCCCCTTGCCAACCGAGCTCAACGCACCCTTGATACCCGAAATGTCGTCCGACATGCCCCCGCGTCCTGATACCCGTGCGCACGGCCGCGTCGCGCCGCGCGCCCGCGCCGCCCGCCCCGCACCCGTTGCGGACGACATCTTCTTCCGCCACATCGTCAGCAGCATGCGCAACGGCGTCATCGCGATTCATCGCGACGGCACGGCTCGCGCTCATGAACGACGATGCGTACCGCAGCTTCGCGCTCGTGCGCCAGCCGAACGACATCGGCCGGCCGTTCGCCGAAGTGCTGCGCGATCGCCCCGCCATTCTCCGCGTGCTGAGCGGCGTCTTCGAGATGAGCACGCTGCCGAACCGCGCCGAGCTGCGGCTGAAGGATCTCGACCGCGTCATCGGCTACACGCTCTCGCAGGTGAAGGACGACAGCGGCCAGCCGATCGGCGCCGTGATGTTCTTCAAGGACCTCACGCAGGTCGAGCAGCTGAACGAACGCGAGCGGCTGCGCGATCGCCTGGCGTCGCTCGGCGAGATGGCCGCCGGCATCGCTCACGAATTGAAGAATCCGCTCGCCGGCATCGAGGTCATGGCCGGCCTGCTGCGGCGTCAGGTGCCCGACTCGAAAGACGCGCAGTCGCTGCTCGCCGACATCCTCAGCGAGGCGAAGCTGGCCAACGCGATCGTCGTCGAGATGCTCGAGTTCGTCCGGCCGGTGCGCCTGCAGGTCGAGCGCACCGACGTCGAACGACGTGCTCCAGCAGGCCGTGCAGCTCGCGGAAACGAAGGCGACGCGCGGCGAGGTCGAGCGTGACGGTCGACGTCGCGCCGGCGCTGCCGATGATCGACGGCGATCACCATCAGCTGACGCAGGTGTTCACGAACCTGGTGGCGAACGCCTTCGACGCGCTCGAAGGCAAAGGGCACGTGACGATCACGGCGATCCCGAGCGCGATTGGCGAGGACCCCGCCTTCGGCGGCCAGGTGCTCCCGCCGTCGCCCATCGTCATCGTCGACGTCGCCGACGATGGACCGGGCATTCCGACGGAGCTGAGCGACAAGATTTTCAATCCGTTTTTCACGACGAAGCTGCAGGGCACCGGCCTCGGGCCTCGCCATCGTGCGGAAGATCGTCGACGCGCACGACGGGCGGATCGACGTGAGCAGCAGCCCGCAGAACGGGACGCGCTTTCGCGTCACGCTTCCGGTGTCGAGCACGACCGGTTGGTTCAAATAGTGAAGACGACCAACCCTAACGACAACGCAAGGACAGAGACTATATGGGCCGGATTCTTATCGCTGACGATCACGACGCGCTCCGGCGCGGTCTGGCGCGGGGCCTTACCGAAGCAGGGCACGAAGTCGAAGAGGCGTCGAACGGCAACGCGGCCATCGAGCGGCTGCACGACAACTACTTCGACGTCGTCCTGAGCGACCTGAAGATGGGCGGCAGCGACGGCATGGACGTGCTCCGCACGACGCGCGTCGCTGCACCCGACGACGGCCGTGATCCTGATGACGGCGTTCGGCTCGGTGAACACCGCCGTCGAGGCGATGAAGATCGGCGCGTTCGACTACGTGCAGAAGCCGTTCGAGATCGAGGAGATGGAGGTCAAGATCGAGAAGGCGATCGAGGTGAAGCGCCTGAAGAACGAGCTCGAGTACCTCCGCGGCACCCAGCAGGACATCTACGACTTCGACCGGATCGTCGGCGGCAGCAGCGCGCTTCAGCGCGTGCTCGACATCGTGAAGAAGGTCGCGAAGAGCAACACGACCGTGCTCATCCGCGGCGAAACGGGCACCGGCAAGGAGCTGATCGCCGGCGCGACGCACCACAACTCGCTGCGCAGTCTCGCGCAACTTCGTCAAGGTGAACTGCGCGGCGCTGCAGGAGAACCTGCTCGAGTCCGAGCTCTTCGGCCACGAGAAGGGCGCGTTCACCGGCGCCGACAAGCAGCGCATCGGCCGCTTCGAGCAGGCCGACGGCGGCACGCTGTTCCTCGACGAAATCGGCGACATGAGCCCGAGCACGCAGGCCAAGATCCTGCGCGTGCTGCAGGAGCACGAGTTCGAGCGGCTCGGCGGCACCCGGACGCTGCGCGTCGACGTGCGGCTGATCGCGGCGACCAACCGCGATCTGCCGGCGATGGTGCAGTCGGGCCACTTCCGCGAGGACCTGTACTACCGGCTGAACGTCGTCTCGATCGAGATGCCGCCGCTGCGCGAGCGCAAGGACGACATCGTGCCGCTCGCGAACACGTTCATCCGCAAGTTCTCGGCGGAGCTGAAGAAGAAGATCGACGGCCTCGACGCCGGACGCGCAGAAGCTGCTGATGCGCTACAACTGGCCGGGCAACATCCGCGAGCTCGAGAACACGATCGAGCGCGCGATGCTGCTGGCCGAAGGCCGCGCGATCGCCGTCGACCGATCTGCGGCTCGGCGAAGCGGCGACGGCCGGCGGCGGGCGCGATCGCGGCGCCGATCGTCAAGATTCCGCCGACCGGCATTCCGCTCGACGACATCGAGCGGAACGCGCTCGTCGAGGCGCTGAAGATGTCGAACTGGGTGCAGAAGGACGCCGCCGAGCTGCTGTCGATCAGCCCGCGCGTGATGAACTACAAGATCAAGACGCTCGGCATCGAGTTCCCGCGCGGCCGACGCGCGCAGCCGCTCGTCGCAGCCGCGAGCTGATCGCGTCGTCGCGAAGACACGAAGATCAGCGAAGCAGCACGAATGAGCACTGAAGCGCCGCTCGTGTTCTAGTCGTGTCTTCGTGATCTGACTGTCTCGTCCTGCAGCCTTCGGCGCGCGGATGCGACTTGCTGGTAGACGTCGAGCAGCTGCGCGGCGTTGACGTGCGTGTAGCGCTGCGTCGTGCTGAGCCGCGCGTGGCCGAGCAGCTCCTGGATGACGCGCAGATCGGCGCCGCGCTGCAGCAGATGCGTCGCAAACGAGTGACGCAGCGCGTGCGGGCTGATGCCGTTCGCGCGCGCTCGGACGACGCCACGTAGCGCCGGACGAGCCGGTCGATGCTGCGGTCGGTCAGCCGCGCCGCCGCGGTAGTTCACGAACAGCGGGTCGCGACGTGGCGGGACGGCTCGCGGCGCTGGCACGGCCTGCGCGTGCCCGGCATCGGCCGGCCTGCCCGACGACGAGCGCTTCGCGGTCCTTCAGATACGCGCGAATCGCTGTCGCCGGTGCTCGTGTTGAACGGCACCAGCCGCTCCTTGCCGCCCTTGCCGAGCACGCGCACCATCCGCGCGCTCAGGTTCACGTCGTCGAGATCGAGCCCGACGAGCTCGCTGAGCCGCAGTCCCGACGCGTAGAACAGCTCGAGGATCGCGCGATCGCGCCGCCCGAGCGGGCCGTCGGCGTCCGGCGCGTCGACGAGCGCCGTCATCTCGTCTTCGGACAGATGCGCCGGCATGCGCACGTCGCGCTTCGGCGTCGGCGACGAGCGCGCCCGGATCGTCGTCGATGAGCTCCTCGCGGCGCAGGTAGCGGAGGAACGTCCGGACCGCGGCCAGCTTGCGCGCCGCCGTCGCGCGCGACTGACCGCTGCGTGTGCAGATGCGGCCAGGAAGCCGCGGATCGCGGCGCGATCGAGCTGCGCCGGCTCGAGATCGCGCCGTCTTGACGCCCGCCGCGGCGGCGACGTGCGCGAGGAACTGCGACGAGGTCGCTCTCGTAGGCGCGGACGGTGTGCGCCGACGCGTTGCGGTTCAGCGCGAGGAACTGGAGAAACGCCTTGAGGTGCGCGATCATGGCTAGCGTGCGGGCGGCGCGCTGACCGTCAGCTCGCGGCCGCGGCGCCAGACTCGGCGATCAGCGAGCGCGCGCTCGGACATCGCCAGTCTTGCGCTGCATCTTGCCGCGCGGCGCGGCTGCGAGCGGCTCGCATGATGCCGAACGTGATGTTCGACGGCTCGTAGTGCGCCGGGATCGGCGTGCGACACGTAGTACGCCAGCGCGCCGATCGCCGTCGTCCGCGGCGGCGCCGACAGCGGCTCGCCCGCGGCCAGCGCCGCGGCATTCAGGCCGGCGAGGAGTCCGGACGCCGCCGACTCGACGTAGCCTTCGACGCCCGACATCTGGCCCGGCGAAGAACAGCGTCGGCCGGCGGCGCACCTGCCAGGTCTCGGCGAGCACCGTCGGTCCGTTGACGTACGTGTTGCGGTGCACCATGCCGAAGCGGACGAACTCGGCCTGCTCGAGACCGGGAATCAGCCGCAGCACGCGCGCCTGCTCGCCCCACTTGATCTGCGTCTGGAAGCCGACGAGGCTGAAGTGATCGCCGGCGAGGTTGTCCTGGCGCAGCTGCACGACCGCGTACGGCTCGCGGCCCGGTGCGCGGATCGACGAGGCCGACCGGCTTCATCGGACCGAACCGCAGCGTGTCGACGCCGCGATGCGCCATCACCTCGATCGGCAGGCAGCCTTCGAAGAATCGCTCCTTGTCGAAGTCGTGGACCGTCGCCGATTCGGCGTGGATCGAGCGCGTCGTAGAACGCGCTCGTACTCGTCGCGCGTGAACGGACAGTTCAGGTAGTCGCCCTCGCCGTCGTCGACGCCGCACGCGGGCGCCGGCGGCCGTCGGTCGGCGTCGGCGCGCCTGTCGGCCGGCCGCAGGCTGCGATCCCACCGCGACGCGCGGAACACCTTCGTCGCGATCGATCGTCTCGGCGAGCACGATCGGGCTGATCGCGTCGTAGAAGTAGAGATGCGTCGCCGCCGACGAGCGCCGCGATGTCGGCCGACAGCGCGTCGGAGGTCAGCGGCCCGGTGGCGACGATGACCGGATCGCGCTCGGTCGACGTCGGGAATCGCCGTGACCTCGTCGCGGACGATCGTGATGAGCGGATGCGCGGCGATCGCTGCGGTGATCGCGTCGCGCGAACCGCTCGCGGTCGACGGCCAGCGCCGCGCCGGCCGGCACGCGGCTCTCTTCGGCGGCGCGCATGACGAGCGATCCGAGCCGCCGCATTTCTTCTTTCAGGAGGCCGACGGCGTTATCGAGCTTGTCGCCGCGGAAGGAGTTGCTGCAGACGAGCTCGGCGAGCCGGTCGGTCTTGTGGACGGCGGTCGGACGGACCGGCCGCATCTCGTGGAGCGTGACCGGCACGCCGCGCGAGGCCGCCTGCCAGGCCGCTTCGCAGCCGGCGAGCCGCCGCCGACGATCGTCACGGGCATGAGTCACGTGGCTACGTTCCAGGCTGTCGTCGCTTCGCGAGCTCTTCGACTGCGCACGTAGTCGCAGTCTTCGTTGTTGCAGAGCAGCTGGCGGCCGTGCTTCTTCGTGATCTTCTCGACGAGGATACGGCGCGCCGCACTTCGGGCACTTCTCGGCGACCGGCCGGTTCCACAGCACGAAGTCGCAGTCCGGATAGTTCGAGCAGCCGAAGAACACCTTGCCGCGCTTCGACTTCCGCTCGACGACCTCGCCGCCCTTGTCCGCGTCCTTCGGGCACTTGACGCCGGTCGTCTTGTGCTTGACGTACTTGCACTCGGGATAGTTCGTGCACGCCGTGAACTCGCCGAAGCGGCCCTGCTTGACGACCAGGTTCGCGCCGCAGCGCGGGCACTTCTCGTCGAGGATCTGATCCGGCTTCGCCGCCTTGCAGGCCGCCCTGCTTGGTCGCGATCAGCTTCCGCGTCGTCTTGCACTCGGGATAGCCGGTGCACGCGAGGAACTGGCCGAAGCGGCCGCGCTTGACGACCATCGGCTTGCCGCAGTTCTCGCACGGCTCGATCTCTTCCTCGCCCGTCTCCGACTCGGGCTCCTGCGTCTCGAGCTCGCGCGTGTTCGTGCACTCGGGATAGCCGCTGCAGGCGAGGAAGGGACCGAACTTGCCGACGCCTTCAGCATCGGCGCGCCGCACTTGTCGCACGCCTCGCCGATCTCGATGCCCTTTCTTGAGATCGATGCATCTCCTTGCCGGCGCGCGTCAGATCCTTCTTGAACTTCTTGTAGAAGTCGCCGAGCGTCTTCTCGTAGTCGGTCTTGCCCTGCTCGATCTTGTCGAGATCCTCTTCGAGGCTGCGCGTGTACTCGACGTCGATGATGTCGTCGAAGCTCTTGGCGAGCAGGTCGCGTGATGATCACGCCGAGCGCCGTCGGCTTGAACTTGCCTTCGATCTTGTTGACGTAGTCGCGCTCCTGCAGCACGCCGATGATCGACGCGTAGGTGCTCGGCCGGCCGATGCCGTTCTCTTCGAGCTCCTTGACGAGCGTCGCTTCGGTGAAGCGCGGCGGCGGCTGCGTGAACTTCTGCTCCGGCCGCAGCGCCTTCAGCTCGAGCGCGTCGCCTTCGGCGAGCGCCGGCAGCACGCCCGACATCGTCGTCGTCTTCCGTCGTCGCGCGTCGGCGCTCGCGCCGCGGCTCGTCCGCTCGGCGTGCGTCGCTCTGCTCCGGCTCGTCCGGCGCCTGGCCGTAGGTCGCCATCCAGCCGGCGAACTTCGGCACGGTGCCCTTCACGCGGAACAGGTAGTCGCGCCGCGGTGATGTCGACGGTCGTCTCGTCGAAGGTCGCCGGCGTCATCTGCGACGCGACGAAGCGATTCCAGATCAGCCGGTAGAGCGAGTACTGATCCGGCGTGAGGTACTGCCTGCACCGTTTCCGGGTCGTACTGCAGCGACGTCGGACGGATCGCTTCGTGCGCGTCCTGCGCGTCGGACTTCGTCTTGTAGACGTTCGGCTTCTCCGGCAGGTAGTCGTCGCCGAACGCCGTCTCGATGTGCTCGCGCACCGCGGCGAGCGCCTCGTCGGCGACGCGCACCGAGTCGGTTCGCATGTAGGTGATGAGGCCGCCGGTCATCGCCCGGCAGCTCGATGCCGCCTTCGTACAGCTGCTGCGCGATCATCATCGTCTTCTTGACCGGGAAGCGCGCCGTCTGCTGCAGCTTGCTCGTGATGAACGGCGGCGCGCGCGTTGCGCTTGCGCTCCTTCGTCGCGACCGACGACGACGATCCACGTCGCGCCTTCGAGGTCGGCGAGGACGGCGTTCGATTCGCTCCTCGTTCGCCGACCTTGATCGTCGTCGCCGTCCTTCTTGAGCAGCTTCGCGTCGAACTCCGGCGGCTGCGGCCCGGCGAGCCGCGCGAAGAGGTGCCAGTACTCTTCCGGCACGAACGCCTCGATCTCGCGTTCGCGATCGCAGACCAGCTTCAGCGCGACCGACTGCACGCGGCCGGCGCTCAGGCCGCGGCGCACCTTGTCCCAGAGCAGCGGGCTGATCTTGTAGCCGACGAGCCGATCGAGCACGCGGCGCGCCTGCTGCGCGTCGACCATCTTCTTGTCGATCGCGCCCGGATGCTTGAGCGCCTCGTGCACCGCCTTCTTGGTGATCTCGTTGAACATCAGGCGGTGGATCTTCCGCTTCTTGCCGCCGAGCTCCTGCGGCGAGGTGCCAGCCGATCGCCTCGCCTTCGCGGTCCGGGTCGGTCGCGACGTAGATGTCGGTGGCGTCCTTCGCGGCGTCCTTCAGCTCCTTGATGACCTTCTTGCGCGACTGCGAGCGACTCGTACGTCTCGGCTCGAAGTCGTCGTCGACGTCGACACCGAGCTTGCTCTTCGGCAGATCGCGGACGTGGCCCATCGACGCGATGACCTTGTAGTCGCGCCCGAGATATTTGTTGATCGTCTTCGCCTTCGCCGGCGATTCGACCACGACGAGTGCTTTTGCCATATCCTGTCTTTTCACCCTAGCACGGTCTGTCAAATCCGCACGAATCGGCCGCCGCCGACCCGCCGCACCAGCCCGTGCACTTCCAGCTCGAACAGCCGCGGCAGCAGCCGCGCCGACGCCAGGCCCGATCGCTCGGCAATCTCGTCCAGATCGCACGGCTCGCCCGGCGTCAGGCAGCGCCAGCACCGGGTCGATCGGGCGCCTTCCGCTGATTCAGACGCGTCGCAGGCACGCCGAGGTTCACGCCCGCCGACAGACCCAGCTCCTCCAGGATATCGTCCGCGGTCTCCACAATCTTTGCACCGTCCCGCAAGAGGGCGTGTGCGCCGCGGTTACGGCCCGTCAGGACGTTGCCCGGCACCGCCAGCACGTCGCGCCCCTGCTCGAGCGCCGAGCGCGCGGTGATCAGCGAGCCGCTCTTCTCGCCGGCCTCGATGACGACGACCGCGCGCGACGAGCCCGCTGATGATCCGGTTGCGCAGCGGAAAGAAGAACGGCTGCGGCGGCGTGCCCGGCACGAGCTCGCTGACGATCGCGCCGCCGCTCGCGATGTCGCGCGCGAGCGCGCGCGTGCTCGGGCGGATAGATGACGTCGACGCCCGAGCCGAGCACCGCGACCGTCGACGCCGCCGCCGGCCAGCGCGCCGCGGTGCGCCGCCGAGTCGACGCCGCGCGCCAGCCCGCTGACGATCATCGACGCCGCGCGCCGCGAGATCGCCGGCGAGACGCTCGGCGACCGCGAGCCCGTAAGGCGACGCCGCGCGCGCGATCCGACGATCGCGACGACCGGCTGCGCCGCAAGAGCGTCCGGGCTGGCCGCGCACCCAGAGCAGCGGCGGCGGATCGACGATCGCCGCGAGCGCCGGCGGGTACGCGACATCGCTCCACGGCAGCGGGACGATATGTCCGGCGGTCGCGCGCGCGACCGCGGCGATCGCGCGATCGTGAATCGCACGACGAACCGGTCGGGGTCTGCCGAGCGAGCGCTCTGCGACGAGCCGGGCGAACAGCGGCGGGCGCCGATTCACCCGCGCGCAGTCGTTCCGGAGATGTCGCGCATCCACGAGATCGGCAGGAGCGACAGACGAAGCGAGCGCGAGCAGGATCGGCAAAGACAGAAGAGGTCATGGCCGCACCACAAGTGGCGGGGCCCGACCTCTCAACATCTATTATAGCGTGTGCCGGCGATCGGACTCCCGTTCGAGGACACGTCCGCACGATGTTCGTAAGTCGTCAGCGACGGTTCGCCTGGCGAAAACGGCCGGTATTCGCGAGCCCAGCCAGTGGCACATGCGCTTGCTGTTTCAGTCTGGGACGCTTATAGTGGGCGACAATCCGCATGAACATTCGCGCGTATACGGGCCTGTGCGCTTGTTGCCGTGCTGTCGGCATCGCCATCGTTCGCCGACGCGCGGCACGACGCGAAGGCGCAGGTCGAGTTCGGCATCAGCGTCGCGCAGCGCGGCCTGTGGCGCGAAGCGATCTACCGCTGGGAAAAAGCGGTCGAGGTCGACCCGACGTACGCCGCCGCGTTCAACGATCTCGCGATCGCCTACGAGCACGAAGGGCAGCTCGACAAGGCGCGGAAGGCGTACGAGAAGGCGCTCGACCATCGAGCCGAACAACTCCCAGATTCGTCAGAACTACGAGCTCTTCAAGGAAATCAATGATCGGACGAGTCAGGGCAAAGAGAAGTAGCGCGCGGCTCGATGCGTGGCCGCGGCTCGCGCTTGCGTCGGCGCTGCGGCGCTCGCCGCGGTGACGCTGGCGTGCGGCACCGACTATTTCGAGATCCCGATCGAAACGCCGATCCAGCCGAAGCTGGACGTGTCGCGCGTTTCAGCGCGTGCTCGTCGCCGGCTTCGTCGCCGGCGGCAGCGAAGACGTCGACGCGAACCAGGAAACGGTCCGCCTGCTGCGCAGCCAGCTGCGCACGAAGTCGTCGCTCAAGGTGATCGACGCCGACATCATGCCGCTCGTCGACATCGCGCAGGAACAGAACAAGACGGCCAACGCGCTGATCGAGGACCCGACTCCGCCGCCCGCGCGCGAGAACAACCCGTGATCGACTCCGCAGGCCGGCGCCACGGCAAGCGCCGATCACGGCGGCGCGCAGGCGATGCCGCTGCCGAAGGACATCAAGGACGAAAAGGATCTCGAGCCGTACGAGCGGCTCTTCGCGAACACCGCGTACTGGAAGAAGATCGGCGAGGAATATCAGAACCCGCTGATCGTCACCGGCACGGTGCTCTTCTCGCGCGAACTCGCGCTCGGGTTTCGTGCAGCGCGAAGTCGGAGGAGTACGACAACTTCGGCCGCCGCCGCGTCGTGCCCGCAGCGCACCTACATGGAGCGCAAAGGCTTCGTGCTGCGTCCGAAGTTCATCTTCATCGACGGCCGCACGGGCGCGACGATGTATTCGGAGAGTTACCGCGAAGAGATTCTGTACAACGCGCAGCAGAACACGCCGGCGCTCTCGTCGTACTTCGAGCTGATGGACCGCATGGTCCCGAACTTCCTCAGCGCGCTGAGCAGCCAGAAAATCAAAGGCACGCGCGTTCTGCTGAAGTAGCGCAGGTCTTCAGACCTGCAGCATCTGCGCAAGTCACTTCAAGAAAAAGCTCTGCTCGATCGACACGACAACCGGCACCGGTTTGCCGTCCCTGGTGCCGGGCGAGAACGTCCACTGCTTTGTGGCCTTCAGCGCTTCCGCATCCAGGCCGAATTTGGTGTCGAGCGATCGAGTGACTTTCACCTGGCCGACGGTCCCGTCCGCGAGCACCACCGCCTCGACGATCACGGTGCCCTGAATCTTCGCGGCCCGCGCTTCAGGCGTGTACGTCGCTTTCACGATCTTGATTGGCTTCGGAGCGACGGCGCCCGGCGGGGTCTTCGGCGTATCTTGCGCGTTCGCGAGCGCCACGATCGACAACGCGATCACCGCGACAAGCGCAGCGCGAGTTGTCCGCGCAGGTATGTTGTTCACGATATGCCTCCTCAGCCGCCATAGAATAATATGCTCGCGCGATGAACCGTCCAAATATCTACATCGTTGCGGCGCTCGTGGCCCTGTGCGCGATCGCCGCGACGACGACGACCAGCGCGGCGCCCGAACACGAGCGGCTCACAGCGATGTGCCGTCGACCATCCGACCGCTCTTCGAGGGCCTCTTCGTCGAGGAGAAGATCGAGGCCGCGCTGAATGGCGCGCCGTTCACGACGCTCGCATGGACCGGTTTCAACACGTCGACGCACCAGTACGAAGCGACGCGCATTGCGACGACGAATAGCGCTCGCATCGCTGAAAGCGGCGGCTACGATGACAACGCGAAACAGTTCGAGCTGAAAGCAGATTACGTACTCGCCGGCGACACGTGGCATCAGCGCACCGTCATCAAACCGCAGTCGGCCGACGCGATGACGGCCGCGAGCTATTTGAGTTTCGGCAACGTACCCGAATGGAAGGCCGTCGAGATCAGGTATACGCGCCGAGAGAAGTAGCCCATCGGAAGAGAATTCTTTGTCGTGCTTGCGCGGGGCGGCGCATCGGCGCAGAATCGACGGTCATGTTCCCGCGGCGACAATGGCCACCATGTCCCATCTGCGGTTCCCATGACACTGTGAACCTCGACGACATAGCCACCCAGCAGATGGCGTGCTTGACCTGTAAATACCGGTGGCGGCTTGATCACCTACCGCCGCGCGCCCCTGGACGTGACCCTGACCGATCCCCGGATTCTGACCAGGGCTGACGCACGACCCTACCTCGGATAACTCTTTACAACTGAGCGACTTCGGTTGTACACTGTCCCCTTTGCACAGGTGTCGATTATGTACGCAATCGTTCAGGCGGGCGGCCGTCAGGTGAGGGTCACCTCCGGTGGGTTCGCGACGCTCGACGGCACGGCCGGCGAGCCCGGCGCGGAGCTGACGCTCGAGCAGGTGCTGCTCGTCGAAAAAGACGGCGGCGAAGTCATGGCCGGCTCGCCGTTCGTCGCGAACGCGCGCGTCATGGCGATCGTCGAAGGCGAAACGCGCGGGCCCGAAGATCCGCGTGTTCAAGAAGAAGCGCCGCAAGGGCATGCGCCGCACCAAGGGGCACCGCGCCGTCTACACGCGCGTGCGCATCACGGACATCATTCTCTAGGCGAGAGCCTTAGTCGCTCCAGCCTCAGCGAGACCGCAGACATGGCTCATAAAAAAGGACAAGGCAGCTCACGCAACGGCCGCGACTCCAATTCGCAGCGGCTCGGCGTGAAAGCGCACGACGGCAACCTCGTCTCCGGCGGCACGATCATCGTCCGCCAGCGCGGACGCCGGTTCCGCCCCGGCCTGAACGCCGGGCTCGGCAAAGACGACACGATTTTCGCGAAGATCGCAGGACGAGTCCGCTTCGAAGACCACGGCGCCAAGGCCGTGTGATCAGCATCGTCCCGTGTGGCATGAACAAGATACGATGTTCGTCGACGAAGTCGACATCCACGTCGCGGCCGGCAACGGCGGAAATGGCTGCCTCGCCTTCCGCCGCGAGAAACGGGTGCCGCGCGGCGGCCCGAGCGGCGGCGACGGCGGCCAGGGCGGCTCGATCTACGTCGTCGCCAGCGCGCACACCAACACGCTCATCAACTACCGCTTCCATCCCGAGTTCGACGCCGAGCGCGGCCAGCACGGCCAGGGATCGAACCGCACCGGCCACAACGGCGCAGGATCTCGAGCTCGCCGTCCCGATCGGCACGCTCGTCTACGAGAAGACGGCGCGACCCGGACGAGCCCGCGCGGCTGCTCGCCGATCTTGCAGGAAGAAGGCCAGCGCGTGCTCGTCGCGCAGGGCGGACACGGCGGCCGCGGCAACGCGCGCTTCGCCTCGTCCACCAACCGCGCGCCGCGACGCCACGAGCCCGGCGGCGAAGGCGAAGCAGAAGATTCCTGCGTCTCGAGCTGAAGCTGCTCGCCGACGTCGGCCTCGTCGGCTTTCCGAACGCCGGCAAGTCCACGCTGATCGCGCGCATCTCGGCAGCGCGTCCGAAGATTGCCGACTATCCCTTCACGACGCTCACGCCGAATCTCGGCGTCGTCCGGCTCGGCGACGATCGCAGCTTCGTCGTCGCCGACGTGCCCGGATTGATCGAGGGCGCGCATCGCGGTCTCGGCCTCGGTCACCAGTTTCTGCGTCATCTCGAACGCACGAAGGTGCTCGTGCATCTCGTCGACGTCTCCGGCGCGAGCGGCCGCGATCCGGTTTCCGATCTCGACACGGTGCGACACGAGCTCGAGCTGTATCAGCCGACGCTCGCGGCCAAGCCGCAGATCGTCGCCGCGAACAAGATCGACGCGTTGGACGATGAGAGCCGCGTGGACGCGCTGGCGCGGCGCGCGGCCGCGCTCAAGCTGCCGTTCTTCAGAGTGTCGGGCGTGAGCGGCGCCGGGCGTGCCGGAACTGCTCGAAGCCATGTGGCAGCGGCTCGCCGCCGCGCGCCAGACCGCCGCATGACCGTCAGCCCGCCGCGGATCGGCATTCTCGGCGGCACGTTCGATCCGATTCACTGCGGTCATCTCGACGTCGGCGCCGCGGCGCAGCGCGCGCTCGGGCTCACGCGTACTGGTTCGTGATTCCGTCGAGCACGCCGCCTCATCGCGAGCCGGCCGTGCGCATCCGGCTATCACCGGTTCGCCATGGCGGCGATCGCCGTCGCGGGACGGCCGGGCTGGTCGGTGTCGGACCTCGAGCTCGCGATCGGACGCGACCGTCGTACACGGCAACGACGTTGCAGAAATTGCATCGACGACGGGTATCGGCCTGGTGATTTGTATCTTCGTGATCGGCGCCGATGCCTTCGCGGAGATCGCGACGTGGAGGGATTATCCTCGGATTCTCGATCGCGCCCACTTCGTCGTCGTGTCGCGGCCGGGCTGGCCGGTGCAGAGGCTGCCCGAGCGTCTGCCGGAGCTCGCGCCGCGGATGCACCACGCCCCAATCGAGACGACACGTACGCGTGCCGATGATCATTTTGATCGACGCGCCAACCGCTGACGTGTCATCAACTGCGATCCGCAGCCGCCGGCTCGCCGGCGAATCGATCGCCGGCCTCGTCGACCCGCGGCGTGCAGCAACACATTGAGCAGCACGGACTTTATTCCACGACGGTCATGGACTTCGGCGCGACGCGATGCGCCGCAGGTCCCTCCGGCAGGCAGGTTGCATGGTTAAGACGGACAAGCGACGCCAGCAGCATCAGTTTCCTCACCAGATCGAGCTCGCGGTGCACGCGGCCGACGACAAGAAGGCGGTCGATCTCACCGTGCTCGATTTTCGGAAGGCGGCGGGCTTCACTGATTACTTCGTGATCTGCTCGGGCACCAATCCGCGGCAGGTGCGGGCGATCGCCGACTCCGTGATGGAGTCGCTCGCGGCAGAGGGCGTCAAGCCGGCGCATCTCGAAGGGTACGAACGCTCCGAGTGGATCCTCCTCGACTACTTCGATTTCATCGTCCACATCTTCGCGCCAGAGACGCGCCTGTTCTACGGGCTGGAGCGGCTCTGGGGCAGTGCTGAACGCATCGACGTCGCTCAATAGCGCGCTGCGCGCCGCAGCCGATGCGGTGCTCGCGGTGGTGTTCGCACCAGCGTGCGCAGCGTGCGGCACGACGCTCGATCGCCCCTCGCGTGGCCCGGTCTGCGACAAATGCTGGGGCTCGATCATTCCGATTACGCCGCCGGTATGCGTTCGCTGTGGCGATCCGCTGCCGGCGTGGCGCGCGATCAGTGTGCCGCTAGAGCGCTGCCCGCGTTGCCGCCGCACGCCGCGCGACCTCGATCGCGCACGCGCGATCGGCGAATACGACGGGGCGCTCCGTGCGATCGTGCACGCGCTCAAGTACGACGCGCGCCGGTCGCTCGCGCGGCCGCTCGCGGTGATGATGCGCGAGACCGCCGGCGAAATTCTGGCGGGAATCGACTGCGCGGTGCCGGTTCCGCTCCACGCGTCGCGGCGGCGACATCGCGGCTTCAATCAGGCCGCCGATCTCGCGCACTGTCTTCAGGTGCCGGTCTGTGCCGCGTTGAAGCGGACGCGGGCGACCGCAACCCAAACAGGACTGCCGGCGGCGCAACGGCATCGCAATGTCCGTCGCGCGTTCGAGCTGACGCGTGCGGGGCGCGCGCTCGCGGGTGCGATCGTGCTGCTCGTGGACGATGTGAGCACGACCGGCGCGACGCTGGATGCGTGCGCGCGAGCGCTCAAGGCCGGCGGTGTGAAGGAAGTGCGGGCGCTTACAGCAGCGCGAGTCGTGACGTCACGGCGTTGAACACTTCGTCGGCGATCGCCTCTTTGGTCCGCTCGCCGTCGATCACGACCCACCGGCCTGCGGCGGCCAGCCGGGCGTAGCTCTCGCGGACGCGCCCCTGCATCGCGAGGTCGCGCTCGTAGCGGTCGCGGTCGACCGCTTTGCGCTGCACCGCCGTGTCCGGTGCGATGTCGAGCATGATCGTCACCGACGGCGGCGGCAGAAACTTCTGCATGTCGATCAGCCAGGCAGGATCGAGCCCCAGCGCTTCGCCGTACGCGACGCTCGACGCAGTGTATCGATCGCAGACGAGAATCAGCCCGCCGTCGAGCCAGCGCTGCAGGTCGGCTTTCCGCTCGTAGCGGTTCGCCACGTACAGGAGCTGCATCACGTCCGGGCCGTACTCGCGTTCGCCCTGCAGCGCGCGGGCGATCTCCTCGCCGATCGACGTGCCGTAGTCGGGAAACGACACGAGCCGCGACTTGCGGCCCTGCTGCTTCAGCCGATCGCGCAGCATCTCCGCCTGCGTCTGCTTCCCGCTCTGATCGAGCCCCTCGAACGCAATGATGTGACCAGGCATTACTTACTTTCTCGCGGGGCCCCACCCGCTCGATGCCGTCGCTTACGCTCCGGATCGTGACTCGACGGCCGATCCGCTTAGTGAACGATGGCCGCGGCGCTCTCGGCGCGCCATGGTCTGCGCTTTGTGCCCTTCGTGACCTTTGTGGTTCACGCTTTGTGGTTCACGCTTCGAGGGCCAACATGTCGTCGAGGTTCTGGCGCCGCCGGATGACTCGCCACTCGCCGTCGTCGACGAGCACTTCGGGCGGCAGCGGACGACGATTGTAGTTGGAGGCCATCGCCGCTCCGTAGGCGCCGCAGTCGCGGATCGCGACGAGATCGCCGACTTCGAGCGCCGGCAACATGCGGTCGCGCCCGACGACGTCGCTGCTCTCGCAGACCGGACCAACGATCTCGTACTGCCGCTCGACCGCCGTTCGCAGCACGACCGGCTCGATCCGGTGGTACGCGCCGTACAGCGCCGGCCGCATCAGCTCCGTCATACCGGCGTCGAGGACGGCGAAATCGCTGACGTCGTTGCGCGGCTTCAAATCGATGACGCGTGCGACCAGGACGCCGGCGGGCCCGACAATGGCGCGACCTGGCTCGACGACAATCGGCAGCCCCGTCGGACGCACCGCGTCGACGAGCGCCGCCGCGTACTGGCGCATCGACGGCACGTTCTCGGCGTCGTACGAGATGCCAAGACCGCCGCCCAGATCGAGATACTCGAGCGCGACGCCTTGTGCGCGGAGCTCGCTCGGTCAACTCCGCTGCAAGCGCGGCAGCGCGAGCGAGCGGATCGATCGTCGTGATCTGCGAACCGACGTGCAGTGCACGGCCACCAGCGCGAGCGACGATCGCGATCGCAATCGACGCCGAGCAGCTCGCGCGCCGTCTCGAGCGGGCACGCCGAACTTGTTGATCTTGCAGGCCGGTCGAGATGTGCGGATGGCTCTTGGCGTCGATGTCCGGGTTCACGCGGATGGCGATCCGCGCGACGCGACCGAGCCGCGCGGCGATCGCCTCGATCGCGATCGAGCTCGCCCGCCGATTCGACGTTGATCGCCTTGAGGCCGAGCGGCACCGCGCATTCGAGCTCCGCCATGCGTCTTGCCGACACCGGTGAACACGATGTCGTCCGGCGCGAAGCCCGCCATGCGCGCGAGCTCGATCTCCCAGATGGAGTTCGCGTCGACGGCGCTGCCGAGGGCGCGCATCAGGCGGACGATGGCGAGCGACGAATTGGCCTTGAGCGCGTAGTGCAGGCGATGGGGATAGTCGCCGAACGCCTCGTCGATCGCGCGCGTAGCGCGCGCGAAACGCGGCGGCGCTGTAGACGTAGAGCGGCGTGCCGACTCGAATCGCGCGATCGCCGAAAGCGGAACATCGTCGCAGACCAGCTCGTGTGCGGAGCGGAAGAAGCCGGGCGGTTGAGCCAACGTGATACGCTATTCTACCCAATCCTTCATGTCGTTCGATTCATCGACCGCGCCTCCGTCCGGAGACATCGAGGCGCTGATCCAGCGCTGCCTCGGCGGCGATCAGGTCGCCTGGGATCAGATCGTCCGCCAGTACTGGCGCAAGGTGTTCAACGTCGCGTACAAGTTCGTCGGCAAGCACGACGAGGCCGAAGATCTGACGCAGGACATTTTTCTGAAGATCTTCAAGTCGCTCGACACGTTCGATCGCCGCGCGAATTTTCAGACGTGGCTGATCAGCGTCAGCCGCAATCTGTGCATCGATCACTACCGCAGCGTCCGCAAGGAGCGCGAGACGATCGATCGGGACGTCGACGCGAACGAGCTGACGCCGGTGTCGCACGAGCCGAGCCCCGATCGCGGCGCTCGAGCAGCGCGACCGCGTCACGCTGCTGCGCCAGGCGCTGGCCGACGCTGCCCGAGACGCTGCGGACGGCGGTGCTGATGCGCGACATCCAGGAACTGTCGTATCAGGAAATCGCCGACAAGCTGCAGCTGCCGGAGGGCACGGTCAAGTCGCGGATCAACCGCGGCCGCACCGAGCTGGCGCGGCAGATCCGCAAGCTGCGCGGCGACGATTACAGTCCGACGGCGCGCGACGGCACCCAAACGCACGGGAGCGCATTCGATGAACGTGACAACCGACCAGACCGGCGTCGATCTCCATCGTCCGCGTCGGCGAGACGCGGCTGATGTATCCGATCCTCGGCGACTTCGCGTCGGCGGTCAGCGCGCTCATCGCCGCCGGCAAGCGCGACATCCTCATCGACCTGACGCCGGTCACCTACGTCGACAGCGCCACGATCGGCTGCCTCATGGATCTGTACCGCCAGGTGCACGGCGCCGGCGGCCACCTGAAGCTCTCCGGCGTCCAGAAGCGGGTCGAGACGATGCTGACGATGACCGGCGCGCAGAACTTCATCGAGATCCACGCCGACGAGCCGACCGCCGTCAAAAGCTTCGGGGTCTAGCCATGCGCACCATCAAGACGACGACCGGCACCGAGATCACGCTCGACGGCGATCTGCTGTCGGTCATGGAAGCGCTCTATCGGGAAGTGACCGCCAAGCGCGAGCTCGAGCGCTCGTTCGAGGACATGGTGAAGGAGATCCAGCACCTCATCGAGCAGATGGACGACGACGAGCGGCGCACGTATCTCGCCGAGAGCCTGTTTCTCAACACCGTGAAGTACGAGAACGACAAGCTCGAGGCGTACATGAAGAAGCTGTCCAGGAAATAGACGCGTGTCGCTGAATTTTCTCGCCACCCGCTTCCAGTGCATCGTGGCCGTGGACGACGCTCGTGATGCTCTGCGACGGCCGCATCGTCTGCGGCTGCGCCGATCCGTACGGCACGACGCGTGCTCGGCGACGCCGCGGCAGTCGTCGGTCCACGACGTCTGGACCGGCCCGACGATCACGGCGCTGCGCCACGACCTGAACGCCGGCGGCTCGAAATTCTGCGGCGACTGCCCGCTGAAGCTGCCGCTGCAAGAAGGACGAGGCGCCGCCGGTGCGGCGCGATCGACGCCGGAGCCGCTGCCGTCGCGGATGTACATCGAGTGCACGGCCGCCTGCAACATCTCCTGCACCGAGGCCTGCTGCGCGCCGGAAACCGGCATCACGCGCACGCGCCAGGCCGGCATGCTCGACTTCGATCTGTTCCGCCGCGTGATCGACGAAGCCGGCCCGTCGCTCGGGCGCATCGACTTCTTCAACTACGGCGAAGCGTTCCTGCACAAGCGCGCCGTCGAGATGTGCGAGTACATCAAGTCGCAATTTCCCGCACATCTATCTGTACACGAGCACCAACGGGCTGGCGCTCACCGAGGCGCAGGCGCGGCGGCTGGTGCACTCGGGCATCGACGAGGTGACGTTCTCGATCGACGGCGCGACGCCGGAGAGCTACGTGAAGTACCGCCAGCGCGGCGACTTCGACGATGGCGATCGCGCAACCTGCGCGCCATGGCGGACGAGAAGCGGCGCAGCCGGCCGCGATCTGCCGTTCCTGAACTGGCGCTACATCCTGTTCACCTGGAACGACAGCGACGCGGAGATGGCGCAGGCGCGGCAGCTCGCGGCCGAGATCGGCGTCGATCGCCTGTGCTGGGAGCTGACCGATCATCCCGAGAACGCGTACTCGCGCCGGTTCGTCCCCGGGTCACGCCGGCGCTCGACGCGCATCCGGCACGAGATCTGGGACGACAACAATCTCGGCAACGCGATTCCCGGCGCGACGCCGACGCGCGCGCATCGACGTGCGGACGCTGATTCCCGGCCGCGCCGCTCGTCGGCCGCGCCGGGCGCCGCGTGCGCGTCAAGACGCGCGTGCGCAACCTCTCGACGCGCCCGTTTCCGGCGCAGGCGACCTACGGCCGCCGGCTCGTCCGGCTCGGCGCGCAGCTGTGCGACGCCGACGGCGCGCTCATCGACCGCGACTTCGCGCGCGCCTGGCTGCCGCACGACGCTCGCGCCCGGCGACGCGCGCCGACGTCGCGATCGAGGTGCCGGCGCCGGCAACGCCGCGGCCGCTATCGGTTGAAGTTCGATCTGGTCAGCGAGGGGATCGACTGGTTCGAGCGCTGCGGATCGCAGACGACGACCCGCACCCTGCGCGTGTGGTAACGCAGCCATCGCCGGTGCGTCTACATGCCCTTCGTGAAGACAGTCTTGCGCATGTTGCCGTTGAACGACGTCTCCACCGTCATCTCTTTCCCATCGGCGCTCAAGCTGCGGGTTTCCGTCGACGTCACCATATTGCCGCCGACGTCGCGCGTCGTTTCGATGACGAGCTTCGGGCCGTCCCAGTGGGCCTTCGATTTCGCTTCCACCATGCCGCCGCGGCCCTGCAGTTGATTGACGCTTTCCGAGCCGTCCAGCTTGTACGTCGCCTGGCCGATCGTGATCTCGCTCGCTGTCTGTTTGATCGTGACCGGACCCTGAGGTCCTCGGCCGCCGCGTCCACCCGGCGCGTCGCTCTTGGCGGCGTCGAGCGTCCACGTGCCCGAAAAATCCGTTTTCGTCTGCGCCCGTGCAGTGAAAGGCAGGACGACCGCCGCCGCGAATGCGAGCAGGACAAGACGTTTCATCACGAATCCTCCGTCCGTGAGCGTATCAGAAAGTGCCGCGTCGGCGGACCCGGATCGGGCGCGTTGTTGAATTTGTCACAGATCGGCGGATGCCGAGTGGTCAGTTCGCCAGGCGAGGCGCGGCGCCTTTGACGGGTAGCGGCACGCCGATCGGCGAGGTGCCGTCGACCGGCGCTTCGACGAGACGCCAGGCCTGCGTCTCCTCGAGGATCTTCGCGGCAAACTCGGTGTGCAGCGCGTGGCCCGCGCGGTGCGCGACCAGATGGCCGATCACCGGGTAGCCGACGAGCGCGAGATCGCCGACCGCGTCGAGAATCTTGTGGCGGACGAACTCGTCCTCGAAGCGCAAGCGCGTTGTTGAGCACGCCGGTCTCGCCGAGCACGATCGCGTTCTCGAGCGAGCCGCCGAGCGCGAGGCCGTTCTGCCGCAGCATCTCGACGTCCTTGAGGAAGCGTGAACGTGCGCGCCGGCGCCACTTCCTCGACGAACGAGTCTTCGGTGATGCGCAGCGTGCGCGACTGATGGCGCAGCAGCGGGTGGTCGTAGCTGATGCTGTAGGTGACCTTGAAGTGATCCGACGGATAGAGCGCGATCCGCTTGTCGCCGCGCGAGATCGCAATCGGCCGCACGATCTTCAGATACTTGCGCGGCGCCTGCAGGCGCTTCACGCCGGCTTCCTGAATCAGGTAGATGAACGGCGCGGCGCTGCCGTCCATGATCGGCACTTCGGGCGAGTTCAGCTCGACGATGACGTTGTCGATGCTCATGCTGACGAGCGCCGCCAGCAGATGCTCGACCGTCTCGACCGACACTTCGTTGCGCGCCAGACCCGGTGGCCAGCTGGATGCCGGCCAGGTTGCTGCACCGTCGGCCGGCACTTCGAGATCGCCGAGATCGGTGCGCCGGAATCGGATGCCGAAATCGGCGGGAGCCGGTTTGAGTGAGAGATTAACCTTGTTGCCGGAGTGAAGACCGATTCCGACGCAGGAGATTTGCCGACGAAGCGTACGCTGTGCGTCCATTAGCCTCTTGGGAGAGCGGGGACGTTCACAGGTAAGCTCAGCAAAGATAATGCCCAACATCGCCGAAATCGGGCCATCAAGCTAAGTGGCTTACTCGACAATAATTTAGACGAAATCGGCACGTTGCGATTCGGTCGCCGCGAAGCGCCTTTTGTGGTTTCTTCACCACACGGACAGGCGCTCAAGTTGTGGCGATACTACCACAACTGGCTCAGACCGCCTCCGATCGAATTACAGACTGCCTGCGTTCGTGCGCCAAACAGATCGGCCAGGAACTGGCCCGTCGCCGATTGCTCGTTCGCGGCGACTTCTTCCGGGGTGCCCGCGCGCCACGATGCGTCCGCCGCCGACGCCACCCTCCGGGCCCGAGGTCGATGACGTAGTCGGCCGACTTGATCACGTCCAGATTGTGCTCGATGACGACGATCGTGTTGCCCTGATCGACGAGCTTGTTCAGCACGTCGAGCAGCTTGTGCGTGTCCTCGAAGTGCAGGCCGGTCGTCGGCTCGTCGAGGATGTAGAGCGTCCGCCCGGTGCCGCGCTTCGACAGCTCCTTCGCCAGCTTCACCCGCTGCGCTTCGCCGCCCGACAGCGTCGTCGCCGACTGGCCGAGCTCGATGTAGCCGAGGCCGACGTCCTGCAGCGTCCGCAGCTTGTTCGCGATCGGCGGGAAAGTTCTCGAGCAGCGGCAGCGCCTGATCGACGGTCAGGTCGAGCACGTCGGCGATCGACTTGCCGCGGTACTTGATCTCGAGCGTCTCGCGGTTGTAGCGCCGGCCCTTGCACTGCTCGCAGGTGACGTAGACGTCGGGCAGGAAGTGCATCTCGATCGCGATGACGCCGTCGCCCTGACACGCTTCGCAGCGGCCGCCCTTGACGTTGAACGAGAAGCGGCCGGCGCGGAAGCCGCGCGACTTCGCGTCGGGCATCATCGCGAACAGATCGCGGATGAACGTGAACAGCCCGGTGTAGGTCGCCGGGTTCGAGCGCGGCGTCCGGCCGATCGGCGACTGATCGATCTCGATCACCTTGTCGATCAGGTCGATGCCGTCGATCGCGTCGTGGGCGCCCGGCTCGTCGCCCGCCTTGTAGAGCGTGCGCGCGAGCGACTTGTAGAGGATGTCGTTGACGAGCGTCGACTTGCCCGAGCCGCTGACGCCGGTGACGGCCGTCAGCACGCCGAGCGGAATCGCGACGTCGATGTTCTTCAGATTGTTCTCGCGGGCGCCACGGATCACGAGCTCGCCTTTGAGCGCCGGCCGCCGTGCCTTTGGCGTCTCGATCACGCGCGCGCCGGTCAGATACGCGCCGGTCAGCGAACCGCCGTGAGGCGCATCGTTCGGCGCTGCGCCTTCGCTCGCCGTCGATGCGCGCAGCAGCTGCTCCGGCGTGCCCTGAAAGATGACGATGGCCGCCGAGATCGCCCGCGCCGGGACCGAGATCGATCACGTAGTCGGCGGTGCGGATCGTTTCCTCGTCGTGCTCGACGACGATCACCGTGTTGCCGAGATCGCGCAGCCGCGACAGCGTCGCCAGCAGCTTGCGGTTGTCGCGCTGGTGCAGGCCGATCGACGGCTCGTCGAGCACGTAGAGCACGCCGGTGAGGTTCGCGCCGATCTGCGTCGCGAGCCGGATGCGCTGCCCTTCGCCGCCCGACAGCGTCGCCGCGCTGCGGCCGAGCGTGAGATAGCCGACGCCGACGTCGTTCAGGAACCGCAGCCGCTCCTGAATTTCCTCAGGATGCGCTCGGCGATGATCGCTTCGCGGTCGGTCAGGTACAGAGACTCGAACAGTTCGAGCGCTTCCGCGATCGGCAGATCGACGTAGTCGGAGATCGTCCGGCCCTTCACCTTGACCGACAGGCTCTGCAGGCTTCAGCCGCTGTCCCTGGCACGTCGGGCACGGGCGCAGCGATCGGTACGGCTCGAGCTCCTCCTGCTCCGCCCAGCTGCCTTCGTCGTAGCGCCGGCGCAGATTCGGCAGCAGCCCTTCGAACTTCGGCTCGCGCGGCCCGTCCGGCCTTGCCGCTGCCGAACAGCAGCGAGCTCACGCGCCTTCCGCGGCAGACGCGCCGAACGGCACGCGTCGAGATCGATGCCGAAATCGCGCGATCAGCTGCTGCAGCGCTTCGCGGACCAGCTTCTTGTCGCCCTTCGCCCACGGCTCGATCGCTCCGCCGCCGAGCGACTTCGATTCGTCCGGCACGATGCGCTGCGGATCGAAATCGATCATCGACGCCGAGCCCCTGGCATTCCGGGCACGCGCCGTGCGGCGAGTTGAACGAAAACGCCCGCGGCGTCATCTCGGGCATGCTCAAGCCGCAGTCGACGCACGCCAGCCGCCGCGAGAACAGCCGATCGCCGCCCTCGTACGAGTTGATGACGACGATGTCGTCGGCCAGATTGAGGGCGACGTCGACCGATTCGGTGAGGCGCCGCTCGACGCCGCCGCGCACGATCAGACGATCGACGACGACGTCGATGCGTGTGATTGCGCCGCCGATCGAGCTTGATGTCCTCTTCGAGCGAGCGGAACTGGCCGTCGATGCGCGCCTTCGTGTAGCCCTTCTGCCGAAGCGCCGCGAGCTCCTTCTTGAACTCGCCCTTGCGGCCGCGGACGATCGGCGCGAGCACGTTGATGCGCTCGTCCTTCGGGTACAGCATCACCATGTCGACGATGCGCTCGAGCGACTGGCTGGTGATCTCTTTGCCGCAGTTCGAGCAGTGCGGCACGCCGATGTTCGCGAAGAGCAGCCGGAGATAGTCGTAGATTTCGGTGACCGTGCCGACCGTCGAGCGCGGATTCGACCCGGTGGTCTTCTGCTCGATCGAGATCGCCGGCGACAGGCCGTCGATCAGATCGACGTCCGGCTTCTCCATCTGCTCGAGGAACTGGCGCGCGTACGCCGACAGCGACTCGACGTAGCGCCGCTGCCCCTCGGCGTAGATCGTGTCGAAGGCGAGCGACGACTTGCCCGACCCGGACAGGCCGGTGATCACGACCAGCTTGTGTCGCGGGATGTCGACGTCGATGTTCTTGAGGTTGTGCACGCGCGCGCCGCGCACCGGAGATCCAGTCATGCATAAGCGGCCGCGACCTGACTCTAATTTTCGGAACGCTCGATCCTCGATCGTAGCATGCTGAACTCCCCAAGCTCAGCATATCCGCGGCGGCCTTGTAACCTTTTCGGCCGCTCGAACGTGATGGTGCCATGAATACATCATCAACCTCGGTTTCACGCTCCTCACTCCCGCCAATCGTAGTCGTCGGCGGTGGTATCGCTGGTCTGGTCGCGGCCGCAAGGTGCGCTGCGGCTGGCGCACCTACGGTACTGGTCGAAAAATCGTCGCACGTTGGCGGACGAGCGATGACCCGTGAGCGACGCGGCTTTCTCTTCAACCTCGGGCCACACGCGCTCTACCGTTTGGGAGAGCTCAGCAAAACGCTCAAAGCGCTTGGTGTCGAAGTGCGCGGTGCGTTGCCCCCCACCAATGGCGGGTACGCACTGAATCGTGGCCGTCTGCATACGCTCCCGGTCGGCGTCGCATCACTCCTGACGACGGGTCTCCTCGGCATCGGCGGCAAGCTCGAAATCGCAAGGATTCAGACGACCCTGCCGAAGGTCGACGCCAGTGCGGTTCAACGGCAGACGCTCGCAGACTGGCTCGATACGAACATGTCGCATGCCGACGCGCGTGCCGTTCTCGAGATGCTGGTTCGGGTGAGCACGTTCACAGACGATCCGGAGCGGCAGAGCGCCGGCGCCGCCATCGAACAGCTGCAGTTGGCCCTCGCAGGATCCGTGCTGTACTTGGACGGTGGGTGGCAGACAATCGTGAACGGTCTGCGTAGTGCCGCCACGAGAAGCGGCGTCACGATCGTCGAGAACGCGCACGTGGTTGGACTCGAACGCCGGACCGACGATCACGTCGAGGCCGTTCGCTTCGCTGACGGCAACGTCATACGCGCTGCGGCGGCGATCGTGACCGGCTCGCCAGCCGATGTGAACGCGATCATCGGGCGCCCGCTCGACGCTGGCCCCTCTTCCCCGGCCGTCACCGTCTCAACCCTCGATGTCGCGCTCTCGTCTCTGCCGCGTCCGCGAGCGATCGTCGCCTTTGGCGTCGACGAGCCGCTGTATTTCTCAGTGCACTCCGCCGTCGCGCGGCTCGGCCCTGAGGGCGGCGCTCTCATTCACGTCAGCAAGTACCTGCGTCCCGCCACGCCGGTGGCGAGCGAGAGCGAGCTCGAAAGGCTGCTGGACCTCCTGCAGCCAGGCTGGCGCGAGCGGATCGTCGCGAGACAGTACCTGCCGACTCTCACGGTGACCCATACCGAGCTCACGGCCGCACGCGGCGGAACGCTCGGTCGCCCGTCACCTCGCGTCGAGGCGTTTGACAATGTGTTCATCGCAGCAGACTGGGTCGGCCGGCACGGACAACTTTCGGATGCTGCGGCGGCGAGCGCGAACGACGCGGCCGCCTTGGCGATCCGGCCGGCCGTGCGCCATGTCGCTTGAAGCGCTCTACGCCGAGCATCGGCAATTCCTCTGGAGCCTCTGCTACCGGATGACCGGCAGCGCGGCAGATGCCGAAGACGTCGTCCAGGACACGTTCGTCCGCGCGATCGAACGTCCGCCGCACCGCGTGGACGAGCCGCTGCGCCCGTGGCTCGTCCAGGTGGCGTTGAACCTGTCGCGCGATCTGCTGCGACGGCGCAAGCGGCGCGATTACGTCGGACCGTGGCTGCCGTCACCGGTCATGACTTCGGGCGCGGCCGGAAGTCGAGGGCACTCCGAACGTCGGTCGGCTCGCGCGACCCACGATCCGCCATCGTTCGAACCGGTGATCGATGGCGTCCATTCGCTCGAGGGCCGCTACGATCTGCTCGAGAGCGTATCGTTCGCCTTCCTCGTCGCGCTCGAGGCGTTGTCACCCACCGAGCGCGCCGTGCTGCTTCTGCGCGACGTCTTCGATTACTCGGTGAAAGAAACGGCGACGGCGATCGACCGCTCGGAAGCGAACGTCAAGACGATCCATCATCGGGCGCGCGCGGCCATGGCGGCGTACGACGGCGCTCGACAGATGCCGACCGAGCCGCGGCAGGCCGCAACGCGCGCCGCGCTCACGCGTTTTCTGGAGTGCCTGCAACGTAACGATGTCGCAGGCGTCGAAGCGCTGCTCGCCGAAGACGTGAAGACGACGACCGATGGCGGCGGCGAGTTCAGATCGGCGCTGCGCATCGTGTCCGGCCGCGCAAACGTATCGCGTTTCTATCTCGCCATCGCGCAGATCGGGAAAGGTGTGCACATGGAGTTCCCCATGATCAACGGCTTGCCGTCGGTCGTGGTCAACTTCGACGTCGTGCCGCCCGGCGTCGCTCCGCGACTCGTATTGCAGGCCGAGCTCGACGCCGAAGGCAAGATAGGCCACCTGTACGTAATTTCAGCGACATCGAAGCTGTCGGCCCTGAGCTAACTACGAGTTTTTGTAGCGGCCGGCTTCAGTCGGCCGTCATCGTCCGCCTGAAGGCGGATGCTACATCGCTGCGGCTAGATCACTCCCGATCGGCGAAGCAACTGGCGACGTGCCGCGTCGAAACCCGCCGCGTCGAGCACCGCGTCAGTATCGACGCCGAGTGCCGGCGCGGTGGCAACGCCGCCGCGGGCGGACGTGTTCTCACCTGCCATCGCGTGAGGCGCAACTCGCGTCAGGCAGGCATCCACGCCGGAAAAATGTGACAGCCAATCGTCGAGCGTCCGCGTTTGCATCACCGCGCGGATCTCGTGGAGCACACGCTCGCCTTCTGCGCCCGCTGTGTGCTGCAACGGAATGAGATCGGCGCGTCCGATTCTCTCGCAGAACGCGCGCCAGAATTTCGGCTCGAGCGCGCCGAGCGCGAGCCATTGGTGGTCGGCAGTCTCGTACAGCGTGTAGCACGCTTTCTGTAGTTCCGCTGTCGTCGGAAACATGGCCCACGCATCGGCGGCAGCGCCGATCGACACGTCGACCGTGGACCCGGTGCCCGTCTGCTGACGCTCGATGAGCGCGGCCAGAATCGTGAGGGCCGCCTGCATCGCGGCGCCGATGTCCGCAACGAGCGGCCCTGGCAGCGCCGGCGGCCGAATGAGCCCCGCGAGCGCCTGGTAGTTGATGTCGTGCGCGGCAACTTCCGCGAGCGGACCGCGCTGCCCAAACCCGCTGATCGAGGCGCAGACGAGCCGCGGATGCCGCGCCCGCAGCGTCGACCGCGTCCACGCCGAGCCGACGCGCCGTGGACGGGCGGAAGCTGTCGATCGCGACGTCCGCGGTCGCGGCAAGCGCGTCGATCACGGACCGGGCGTCCGGGGAGCGCAGATCCAGCGTGACGCTCCGCTTGCTGCGATTCAGAAGCTCGAAGTACGGCCGGCTGTCGGACGTTCGCAGCGTGCGCATGCCGTCGCCGCCGCGCGGATCTTCGATCTTGATGACGTCGGCGCCGAGGTCCGCGAGGATCAGCGTTGCGTAGGCGCCGGGCAGAAGCCGCGTGAAGTCGAGAACGCGAACGCCTTCGAGCGGCCTAGGCACGCGCGGCGGTCGCTGCGCGAAGGCGGCTGTGCTTGAAGCCGTACGCAAAGTACAGCACGAGGCCGATCACCAGCCACCAGCCGAACCTGCGCCACGCAACATCGGGCAGACCCTTCATGATGAACAGACAGCCCGCGGCCGAGAGCACGCACACCGGCCAGACGAACGGCACCTTGAACGGGCGCGGCCGCTCCGGTTCTTTGTAGCGCAGGACGAGGACGCCGAGGCTGACGAGGATGAACGCGAAGAGCGTTCCGATATTCGTCAGGTCGTACGTTTCACCGGCGTCGCCGATGAGCGACCACGCCGCCACGAACAGCCCGGTGAAAAGCGTCGTCGCCCACGGAATATGCGTGCGCGGGTGGATCTTCGCGGCCCACTGCGGCAGAAGTCCGTCGCGCGCCATCGCGAAAAAGATCCGCGGCTGCCCGTACTGGAACACGAGGAGGACCGCCGACATCGACACGGCGGCGCCGAGCGCGACGACCCAGCCGACGCGATTGAACCCCGCAAGCTGGAGCGCGCGCGCGAGCGGATCGGCGACCGCAAGCTCCTCGATACGGCACCATGCCGGTCAGCACGGCGCCGACGATCACGTAGATCAACGTGCAGATGGCAAGGCCGCCGAGAATCCCGATCGGCAGATTGCGCTGCGGATTTTTCGTCTCCTCCGCTGCGGTCGAGATCGCGTCGAAGCCGATGTAGGCGAAGAACACGATCGCGGCGCCCTGATGAATGCCGGTGAACCCGTTCGGCGCGAACGGATGGTAGTTCGCCGCATTCAGGTGCGTCGCGCCGACGACGACGAAGAGCGTGAGCGCCATCAGCTTGATGACGACCATGATGTTGTTCGCCGTGGCGCTCTCGCGCGCGCCGCGGAGCAGCAGCCACGTGATCAGCATCACGATCGCGGCGGCCGGCAAATGGATGAGGATCGGAATACCCGCGATGTGCGGCGCCGAGTTGAGCAGTCCGTGGATCTGCGGATCCGAGCTGAGGAGCGCGGTGCGGTACCCGGTGCTCAGCCAATCGGGAAGCGAGATGCTGAAGCCTGCCAGAAGGGTTTTGAAGTAGTCGCCCCACGAAATCGCGACGGCGACGTTGCCGACCGCGTATTCGAGGATCAGGTCCCAGCCGATGATCCACGCGACGAGCTCGCCGAGCGTCGCGTACGAGTAGGCGTACGCGCTGCCCGCCTGCGGAATCATCGACGCGAGCTCCGCGTAGCAGAGGCCAGCGAGCGCGCATGCGCCGCCGAGCAGGAGGAACGAGAGCACGAGCGCCGGCCCCGCGCCGCTCCGGATCACCTCGCCGTTTGGACCAAGCTGCCCGGCGGCGGCGGTGCCGATCGCGCCGAAGATGCCGGCGCCGATCACCGCGCCGATCGCCAGCATGATCAGATCGCCCGCGCCGAGCGACCGCTGCAGCCCGTGCTCCGTCTCGGCGACGAGCGCGGCGATCGGTTTCCGTTGAAAGAGCTGCGACATGAGTGTCGGGATTCTACTGCAAGGGCAGGTGCGGTCCGGACAAACGGTACGCCGTGTCGTTCGAACACACGACGAGGCCGCCATGCGGATCGAACGCGACGCCAACGAGGCCCGGGCCGGCGAGCACGAGCTCCGGTGGCCCGCTCTTGCCGACGCGATAGAGGCCGCTGTTCCCCGCCAGCGCGTCGACGACGAACAGCGCACCGGTCGCGTCGAAGGCGAGGCCTTGCGGACGCCCGAATCCGGTATGCGCAGCGTTCACGGTACCGTCGCGACCGATGCGGTAGATCGCGTCGTACGACGACAGCGTCGGCGCCGTTACATACAGCGTGCGATCGGGGCCGACGGCGAGATGAAACGCGGCGACGCTCGGCGGCAGCGAGGCGAACGTCCTCGCGTGTGCCTTGCGATCGACCTTGAAGATCGTACCGGAGCGATCGCCGACATACAGCGTCCCGTCGGCGTCGAATGTGAGCCCGCATGCCACGCCGAGATCGGTCGCGAACGGCTCCGCGGTGCCGTCGGCCGCCAGCCGGTACACGTTCCCTTCGAAGCGGCTCGACACGAACATCTGGCCGTCCCGATCGATCGCCATCGATGTCGGGTTTACGATGCCGGAGGAAAACGTCTCGCGCGTGCCGTTCGGGCGCACGCGGAAAATCGACACGGGCACCTGCTGCCCGCGGGTGCCGCTGTAGGTCACGTACAGGTTGCCGTCGCGATCGAAGACCGGATTGTCGACCTGATGCAGACCGGTCGCAAAGGGCACGGCAAGCGTGACGAACGTCGTCTCGCCGGGCATTCCTTCGATTCGCACCGGCACGCGTGCGGCCTCGACGAGGCCGGTTGGGATGACCACGCCAATCCGCGTCGGCGACGCGAACACGACGCGCGCCGGTTGGTCGCCGATGCGCACATCGGGCAGCTCGGGCCGATTGGTAGGAAACTCGCTGCCTTCGAGGGTGATGCGGCCGCCTTCAATAGCCCACAGCGGGTGAATGGCGGTGACGCGCGGGGGCATTAGGTGTCGTCGAGCTCAGCGTTCCAGTAGAGATAGTCGCGCCAGCTTTCGGGAGCGTTTCGGAGGCCGACGGTGATTCGGATGGCCGGCGCCGACTCGGGCCGCCTCGGGCGCCCGCAGGAGATGCATGCATGCCTCGTGCGGGGTTCGCCCGCCTTTCCGGCGATTGCACGTCACACAGCAGCTGACGATGTTTTCCCAGTCCTTTCGGCCGCCCTGGGCGACCGGCACGACATGATCGAACGTCAGTTCACTTGTGGGAAAATTGTCGCCGCAGTATTGGCAGCGGTGGTCGTCGCGGGCGTAGATGTTGGCGCGGGAGAACGGCACGTAGTCGAACCGGCGTTTGATCTTGATGTAACGCAAGAGCCGGATGACCGACGGCAGTTTGAAGCTGATCGAAACGGCGCGGATCTCTCTGTCGTACACAGAGATGACCTCGACCTTGCCCTGGCACCAAAGCGTGACGGCTTTCTGCCAGTTGACGATCTTGAGAGGCTCATACGACGCGTTTAGAAGAAGCGTCTGTTCCATGTACGATTCAGGATGCGTCGATCCGACGTGTTCGAATTTTGCCCGAGCGCTGCCGAGGTGTCAAGCGACAGACGCCGTAAACACCATGGAAACCTGCGGTTAGCGGCTCTGTGACCGAATGGGTCTGCCGCCGATAGGCATCACGATGCTCCAGAAGACGTTCGGCGTCCTCGCCATGGCCGCGCTGGCGAGTGCCTGCGCCTCGACCGGGGCGGTGCCAAAACCGTTCCCAGGAGCGCCCGTTGTACGAAACGGCGGCGCAACGCCGGTCGTCCCCACCGCGCCCGGCGTATTCGACAGTTACGCTCTCACGAGCACCGCGCTGTCGTTCCGCGGTGCGCCGTATCGAAATGGCGGGGGCGATCCGGCCGGGTTCGACTGCAGCGGCTTCACGCAGTTTGTGTTCGCACAGTACGGCATCAGCCTGCCGCGCGCCGTGAGAGAACAGTATCAGGTAGGAAAATCGGTGAAGCCGAGCGAGGTCGCGCCTGGCGATTTGCTCTTCTTTTCCACGACCGACGCGGGTGCGTCGCACGTCGGCATCGCTCTTGGCGGCGATGAGTTCGTCCACGCGCCGAGCTCGAAGGGTGTCGTGCGCGTCGAGCGACTGAGTCAGTCGTATTGGTCGCAGCGGTTCATCGGCGCCCGCCGGGTCGATTGAGCTACGCCTACGCAGCGCGGAAGGCGCCCTTCCGCACAAGCCGACGCGACGTGTCCTTCAGGAATTGGCGTACGTGCAGGTCGTCCTCCGAGTAGCGCGTGGGCGCCTGCAGCACACGCAGCGGCTCTACATTCACACCTTCGCCGTCGGCATCACACGGCAGCTGCTCGGACAACCGCTCGATATACCGCTGCGGATAGGAAGGGAACGTCCGGAAGCTCGTCCCGACGACGCCGCCGTAGCGCGCGTCGAGCGTGTCGAAATCGTACCGGAGGAACTCGTAGGTTTCGGGGTTCGGTTTCGTCGCGAGATACGTCGCGACCATCGCCGCCACTTCTTCGAAGAATCGATGGCCATGGCAGTGGGCGGAGTAGGTGCCGTCTTCGCGCTCGATCCGCCGGATACCGCTCTGTTCGGGATCGATGTGATAGAGCTCGTGGATAACGGTGTCGAGCTTTGCCATCCAGGGATCGCCGCCAGGGTAGAAGCGCTCCTTCTTCGATCGGCCGAGCGATTGATCGCAGAAACGCGGCAGCGCGAACGAGACCATGTAATTGACGCGCCGCGGCCCGAGCGCAACGACGGGCGACTTCGTGACGAACCACTCCGAGCGCCGCGTGATGCGGCCGCTCGCGCGATCTCGCCAGAAGTAATAACCGGGATCGCTTGCCGGCAGGCTCAGACAGTGGCAGGTGGCGAACGCGCCCTCAGCGCTCGACCGGCCCGACCGCGCGAAGACGAGAAGGCTGCCGATGTCGATGAACGACAGCGTCGGCACGCGCGCGACGACGTCCTGCATCAACAGCGTCAGGCGTTCGGTGTAGTTGATCATCGTACGACAGCGCCACTACCGATCGTCCGCGACGCGCACACGTCGAAATCGTCCGCCGGGGGAGGAGCCGGAAATGGACAATGACGCGGTCGGAATTGTTTTGAAAACAGGAGCCGAAAAGACGCCTGACTATAGCGACCGCTGCGCGTGGGTGTCAAGCTGAACGGAGCCTGTTTATTCACGGTTTTTCACGAATTATGCTGGCGACTTCGGGCGGAGGCAGCACGGCGCCCATACGTTTCAAGATGAGCTGCTGCCGCCGGATCAACCGGGCGCTCGGGCGTCCCGCGTTGAGCACGCGCGGGTTGACGATCGCGGCTGCGAGGAGCGCCGATTCCGGCGCGTCGAGAGACGATGCGGAAGTGTGGAAGTAAATACGCGCGGCGGCCTCGGCGCCGTAGACGCCGTCGCCCCATTCGATCACGTTCAGATAGAGCTCGAGGATCCGCGCTTTCTTGAGCTCCGCTTCAAGACGGCGCGCGATGATGAGCTCGCGCAGCTTTCGCAGCGGATTCTTCGAGGGCGAGAGATACAGGTTCTTCGCGAGCTGCTGCGTGATCGTGCTGCCGCCCCGAAAAAACCGGCCGCGGGCCCAATCGGCTTCGATCGATTCCTCGAGCTGCCCCAGGTCGACCCCCTCATGCTGCCAGAACGCATCGTCTTCCGCGACGAGGACGGCGCGCTTCAACTCGGGAGAGATCCTGGAGTACGCAACCCAGCGCTGCAGGCGCCTGGGCGCCGCGCCTTGCGCGCGTGCCTCCTGATCGCGCAAGTCCATGAAGGCCGTCGTGGTCGGGTTCGTGGAGGCGAGCGCCCTGACATCCGGCAGCGTGAGGTATGCGTACGCAAACAGTGCGAAGACGATCGCCCCGATGCCACCGGCGGTGCGGCCGATCGCGCGCCTCATCTCAGGACCCTCTGCGGCACGTCCTTGTTATCGGTCGATTGTTGATTTTCAGAGCATCCTGAGCCGCGTTCACATCTGGCCGACCGCGCGCCCCTGTTTGGCCAGCGCCCGTTCGAGCGCGCCGAGGAACAGCACGATCAGCCGCGGCGCCGAACTGGCACCCATCAGGCCGACGCGCCACACCTTGCCGGCCAACGGCCCGAGTCCGGAACCAATTTCGATGTTGAATTCGTCGAGCAGATGTTTGCGCACTCCTGCGTCGTCCACGCCGTCTGGGATGCGCACGGCATTCAACGTCCACAGCCGCTCGCCTTCGCGCGGGAGCACCGTGAGGTCCATCTCGGCGAGGCCGGCAATGAGCGCCTTGTGATTCCGTTCGTGCCGCGCCCACCGCGCTTCGAGCCCTTCTTCGTCCACGATCGCGAGCGCTTCGTACAGGGCGTAAACCATCGCGGACGACATCGTGTGGTGATACTTGCGCCGCAGCCAGTAGTCTTCGAGCAGTCCGAGATCGAGGTAGAAGCTGCGGCACGCGACGCGGCGTTCGAGCGCCCGCGGACCAAACACGACCGGCGCGAGGCCCGACGGTCCGCCGAGACATTTCTGCGTGCAGCTGTAGCACGCGTCGATGCCCCACGCGCCCACGTCGAGTGGGTGCCCGCCAAACGACGTCACCGCGTCGACGATCGTGAGCGCATCGTGCTCACGCGCGATCGCCGCCAGTTTCTCGACGTCGTTGAGGACGCCGGTCGACGTCTCCGCGTGAACCATCGCCACGACATCGGCTGCCGTGGCCTGCAGCGTCTTGCGCAGCATTTCCGGCGGACACGCTTTTCCCCACTCGATATCAATGCGCGTCACCGCCGCACCGTACCGTTCGCACATCTGTGCGAGGCGATCGCCGAAGTAGCCGGTGACCACGACGACGGCGCGGGTGCCCGGCTCCACTAGATTCGCAACAGTCGTTTCCATGCCGGCAGTGCCGGTGCCCGACACCGCGAAGGCGAACGACCCAGGCAGCGCTCCAAACATCAGCGTCAGGCGCTCACGCACATCGTCGAGGAGACGCATCATCAGCGGATCGAGGTGGCTGATTGTGGGCGCGGCCATCGCGCGCATCACGCGCGGTGACGTAAGGCTCGGGCCCGGGCCCAGGAGAATGCGGTCGTTTGCTGGAAGCAGACTCACGCGGGGATCTCCTCCAGTTGTGCCAATGCCTCCGCCAGCAGCGGTATCGCTGCCTCAGGCGCCGGCGCGAGCGGCGGGCGAGGAATGCCGAGATCGTAACCGGCGATCTTCAATGCAGCTTTCAGCCCGGGCACACCGTACGTTGGCCCGAGCAGGCGGGCGATCGGCATGAGCCGTCGCTGCAGTGCCCGCGCATCATCGTGGCGCGCGGCCTTCGTGAGATCGTAAAGGCGCGTGCACGATTCCGGCACTACGCACGCCGGCGCCAGGATGCCGCCGACCGCACCGACACAGAGCGCGGCGTAAAACGTGCTCGTCGTGCCGGCGAGCACGGCAAACCCGGCCGGGGTGGACGACACGAGATCGGAAATCTGCGCGACGTCGCCGCCCGACTCTTTCATGCCGATGATGTTCGGATGCGACGCCAACTGCGCGACAGTTGCGGGCAGCAGGTTCACGCCGGTGAGCGCGGTGAAGTTGTAGAGGAGGACCGGCACCGGCGAGGCGTCGGCGACCGCCGTGTAGTGGCGCACGAAGGCGTCGTGCGTCATCTGCGATTTGAAAAACGCCGGTGTTCGCACGAGCACCGCGTCGGCGCCGAGCTCCGCCGCGCGCTTCGACGCGCCGATGGTCGCCTCAGTCGATTCGCGTCCGGTCCCGACGATCAACGGCCGCTCCGGCGGCACAGCCTGCCGCGCCGCCGCGACGACGCGATCCGATTCCTCTTCGCTCAGGAACACCGCTTCGCCATTCGACCCGAGCACGACGAAGCCGGTGATCGGCCGCGTGAGCCATCGTGCAAAGGCGGCCGCGATCCGGCCAGTATCCACGCGGTTCGCATCGTCGAATGGGGTCGGGATGGGTGCGAAGACGCCGTGCAGCTTCATCCGAAGGATTGTACGCCACGCGGAGTTTCCTCAGGTCGGCTCTGGAGCAGCAGATTCAACCCGAGCACGACCAGGAACATCGCGGCAGCCGGGCTCAGCAGCCACGGAAAATCGGCAAAGGCGCGCACGTTCGACGCGTCGTGCAGCATCGTGCCCCAGCTGGCGACCGGCTCCGGAAAACCGAGCCCGACGTACGACAGCGTCGCTTCGGCGATGATGAAGCCGGGAACGAGCATCGTGATCTGCACCGCGATGAACCCCCCGGCCGCCGGGAGAAGGTGCCGGGCGAGCATTCGCCAGTGCCCCGCGCCGAGTGACACGGCGGCGAGCGCGTAGTCGAGCTGCAATTCGCTACGGACAATCGCCCGCACGCCACGGGCGATGAACGGCGCGCCGAGGACGGCGAAGATCGTCGCCAGAATCGCGAAAACGGTGTCTGGTGAGAGAACGATCGGCAGCACGGAGCGGAGGGCGAGCGCGACATACATCGCGGGGAGAACCAGCACGAAATCCGATGTACGCATCAGCAGATCGTCACCCGCTCCGCCGACGTAGCCCGCCAGCCCGCCGACGCCCGCGCCGAGCAGCACGGCGCCGAGCGCCGCCAGGAGAGAAAGCGCCAGCGACGTGCGTGCGCCAAAGAGCAGGCGGCTGAAGACATCGCGGCCGTAGCTGTCGGCTCCAAGCAGAAGGAGCGGCTGCGTCGATTCATCCGACGACCTCACCAGCCGTCCGTCGCGAAACCATGCGAGCGGTATCCGCGTCCCGCGATTTTCTTCGTACCGCTGTTCGAGCTGATCGATCAACGTCCAGGAATAGATGAAGGGCGCGTGAATTGAACCGGAATCGTCGATCACGTGTGGACGCGTCGGCGGTGCGTTGAGCAGCCGCGGCAGGCGGTCGTCGACGGCGTGCGGCGCGGCGACCGGCGCGAGCAGCGCGGCGATGCATGCGGCGAGCACCAGGGTCCAGCCGGCAATACGCATAAGTAGATGACGCTACGCCTCCGTCGCGCGCGGATCGACCGCAGCCAGCAGAGCGTCTGAAAGCAGCGTGCCCGCCGCCAGAAACACGGAGCCGACTGCGGCGCAGCCGGCGACGAGGTACACGTCGCGGGCGACGAGCGCGTCGAGCATCAGCCGCCCAAGGCCCGGCCACGAGGTCATGATCTCGACGGCGAACGATCCGCTGAGCAGCGTGCCGACGACAAGACCGTACACCGAAGCGATTGGCCGCAGCGCCGCCTTCAACGCGTCGCGCCAGATCACGCGCGAACGCGGCACGCCGCGCGCGAGCGTCGCGAGGACGAACGGCTGTCCGATGGCCTCTGCAATCGCCTGCGACTGCAGCCGCTCGAACATCGCCGCGAGAGGCAGCGCGAGAGCCGTCGCCGGAACAATCAGGTGCCGGACCAGATCCAAGGTCAGGCCGGCCGGTGCGCCGGCGGAGCGCATGCCCCCAATCGGCAACCAGCCCGTTCTCGCGGCGAGGAAAACGAGAAACAGCGACGTGAGCAGCGGCGGCATCGAGAGAAGGACGATCGACAGCGCGCGGATCGTCGCAGTCAGCGGCCCGCTCGGTCGCGATCCGCTGATGATGCCGAGCGGCATCCCGACGAGGGTCGCCAGCGCGAGCGCAGTGGCGGCGAGCAGCGCCGTGTTGGCTGCACGTTCCGGAATCAATTCGCCGACAGGTCGATCGTTCGCCATCGAGCGCCCGAAATCGAAGCGCACGGCGTGCGAGAGCCAGTCTCCGTATTGCGCGAACACCGAGCGATCGAGACCGTATCGCGCACGCGCTTGCGCGAGCGCATCAGGATGGGCGCCAGGCCCGAGCGCCTCGGTCACGTAGTCGCCAGGCGCAACCCGCGCCAGGATCATCGCCGACGAGGAGACAACGAACACGAGGAAGAGCGCGAAGACCAGGCGCCGCGCGAGGTAGGCCGTCACCGTGCGGCCGCAACGGCGAGCGTGTCGGCCGCCCAGAGCAGCTGCGGACGCAGCAGTGCCGGCGTCGCATTCAACACGCGCGAGGACATCGCGACGAAGACGCGCGGCGCGGCGAAGTACACGACCGGTTCGTGTTCCGCGAACACGCGCTGAACGTCATCGAACAGCTGCTTGCGGCGCCGCTCGTCGGTCGACGCGATCTGTTTCGCCATCAGATCGTCGATCTCTTTTTCCCACGCGGTCGCCGGCGTCTTCTGTCCGATGTTCCAGAAATGCGCCGATCCGGAGCTGAACCAGAAGTCGGGGTTGATCGCAGGATCCGTATCCGTGCGCGCGACCGAAAAGTAAATCGCGTCGTAGTTGGCGCCGGACAGGAACCGCTCGACCAGCGTTTTGAAATCGACCGCGACCACGTCGACGACGACGCCGACCCGCTTCAGATCGTCGCGGACGACGGAGGCGCCGCGTTCGAGCTGGGTCTTGCCTTTCTGCGTCAGCAGCGTGAAGCGAACCTGATTCCCGTGCGCGTCTTCGAGGATCCCGTCGGCGTTCCGATCCGTCAGGCCAATGGAGGCGAGCATCGCCTTTGCGCGATCGGGGTCGTATTGGGTGTGCGGAGTCTGCGCAGAAAACCATTTCGTGTTGGCAGGCGTTTCAGGACCATAGGCTGGGACGCCGGCGCCGAGGAACACCGTATCGGCAAAGGCCTTTCGATCGACGGCGAGGGAGATCGCATGGCGCAGCTCGTCGCGCTGCAGCCACGCGGCGCGCGGGTCCTTCGCGTAGGCGCCCGGCTTCAGGTTGAACCACAAGCTGTCCGCGTCGTACGACATGCCGAGATCGAGCAGCTTGATCCGGCCGCTGTCCGCGGCGCGCTTCAACGGCGCATAGTCCTCCGGCCGCATGTTGCTGTCGAGCGCGTCGATCTGTCCGGCGTCCAGCCGCAGCATCTGCGCATCCTGATCCGGCACCACTTCCATCGTCACGCGATCGAGGTACGGGAGCGGCCCGCCATCGGGCGCCTTACGGAAGTAGTGAGGATTACGCGTGAAGATCAGCCGTTGACCAGGAACGTATTCGGACGGAACGAAGGGCCCGAGGCCGACGATTTCCGCGAGCGGGGTTTTCAGATCCCACGCCGTCGAAAAGGTGCCGGCGCGCAACGCCGCCTCGAGCTTGTGCTTCGGCTGAATCGGCACGTTGTCGAGAATCCGCACGCCCGGCGCGAAGGGCACCGGAAATCGGACCACCACGGTCAAGGCGTCCGGCGCGCTCAGCTTCAGATCTTTGCCGTCAAGCCGGACGGCGTCTGCCAGCTCGCACCCGGCTTTCGGATCGTACAGCGCGTCGAACGTGAACAGCACGTCGGCGGACGTGAACGGCTGGCCGTCGGAAAACGTGACGCCCGGCCTCAGTTTCAACGTGTACGTCAGGCCGTCGTCGGAACGGGTCCAGCTTTCGGCAAGCGACGGCTCGAGCTCCTGCGTCGTGCGGTTGATGCGAACCAGCTTCGCCCCGGTGAACATGCCGAGCAGCTCGGTCGTCGTGTCGCGCTTTCGAATCCGGTTGAAGGTGGCCGGCTCGCTTCGCGTCGACACAACCAGGTTCCCGCCGCGCGGGACGGCCGCGCGATCGGCGCGTGGGCGTCGGGGTTCGACGCGGCCTTCGAGGGGCCGTTGCATGCGGCCGCAATCGTACAAACCGCGAGCAGCGCGACCGAGGCGGCCTTGTTGCGTGCCTGTCCGGTCAAAACTTAGCCCACAGGCCAGAAACTTGGCCGGCAAAGAGGGAGTCAGCCTCGACCATGTACCGCGATTTTGCGTGCAAAACGTTGTTTACTCCAACGGAGGCCGCTGAACTGGCTAGATTCTTGGCCGTTCGCCGCCGCGAGACGCCCCGCCCGTCCACACGAATCCTACGGCAGCAACTCTAGCCTACGGTAGCAGTTGCGAGCGCCACTCTGAGACTCGGAACCTCTGGCATTCGCCGTGCGCTTATAAGACGGCATCCAAGGATTTCAACTGATGCCCACAAGCGAGAGCGCACCTGCATCCGGCTTCGAACCTCGTATCGGCCGAAGCGTTTCGTTGGACCATGCGGCCGAGATGCTCGGAGTCTCCAGGCGCACCATTTACAACCGGATTCGCGAAGGCCGCCTGCAGACGATCCGCACGCTCGGCGGCTCGCAGCGCGTGCTGCTCGATTCGGTCAGCCCCGACGCTCCGGCCGACGACGTCCGCGACGTGAGAGAGAAGTGACGTAGATTCGGATTCCGGTGGAGTGGCCCATGGCAAGCATGTCTGTTCGTGAAACGCGCACCCGCCTTCTGACCGGCGGCGCCCTCGTGTTCCTCACCGTGCTGGCGTTCTCGACGCCGGCGCTGGCGGCGCACCGGGCGCGGTTGAGCGCGGACCTCGCGGATCATCTCGCGGTGGGCTCACAGGCGATCGACGTGATCGTCCACGGCTCGCCGAACGACATCGCGGCCCTCGCCTCGCGCTACGGCGTGCAGGTGAAGCGGGTGCTCCGGAGCGGCGCGGTGCTGCGGGTCACGGCCGGACAGCTCGACGCGCTCGCGGCGGACGACTCGGTTGATCACCTGTCCGGCGACATCAAAATCAAATCGTCGATGGATGACGTGACGTCGACGAGCATCGGCGCCGACCAGGTCTGGGACGGCGCCGGCGACATCCCCGCGCTGTCGGGCAGTGGCGTCAGCGTAGCCGTCATCGATTCCGGCATCGACACGAAGCACAAGGCGCTGAAGGATCGCGTGCTCGTCACGGTCGACTTCACCGGCAGGAACGGCGAAGACGGGTATGGGCATGGGACGCACGTGGCTGGCATCATCGCCGGGCAGCGTGGGCGATCGAGCGACGCGCGCGTGTATCAGGGCATCGCGCCCGGGGCGTACCTGGTGAACCTGCGCGTGCTCGGCGACGACGGCTCGGGCGTTGCGAGCGACGTCGTCGAGGCGATCGACTGGGCGATCGAGCACGCCGGCCAGTACAACATCCGCATCATCAACCTCTCGCTCGGCGCACCGGTGCTGCAGCCGTTTCGCGACGACCCGTTGTGCGAGGCGGTGGAACGGGCGGCGCGGGCGGGCATCCTGGTGGTGACGGCGGCCGGCAATATGGGACGAACGGCCGACGGCAAGACCGTGTACGGCGCGATTGCGTCGCCCGGCAACAGCCCGTATGCGCTGACGGTCGGCGCGCTCGACACGCACGGGACGCCGCAGCGATCGGACGACACGCTGGCGACCTACAGCTCGCGCGGGCCGACGCGGTACGACCTGCTCATCAAGCCCGATCTCGTGGCGCCGGGCAGCCACGTCGTGTCGGCCGAAGCGGCCGGTTCGTACCTGTCGAAGACGTATCCCGAGCGGCACGTGTCGGGAAGCGGCCCGAACTCGTACATCCAGCTGTCCGGTACGAGCATGTCAGCCGCCGTGGTCAGCGGCGCCGCCGCGCTGCTGATTCAAGAGCGGCGCAACCTGTCGCCGCTCGTTGCGAAGGCTAGCTCTTCAGCTAGGCGCCTCCGCGATGCCTGGCGATGGTCTGCTGGGAGCGGGTGCTGGCAGCGTTAACGTAATCGCCGCAGCTCGACTTGTCGAGAACTCGGGGACGACCTTGCCCTCGACAATCATTTCTGGTGAACAAGTTGCTGCGAACGGTGTGCTGTTTCTAGATTCGGCCTGGTCTGCGATGGCAGCACACTCGTCTGGGGCAACACCCTTGTCTGGGGCAACACCCTCGTCTGGGGCAACACCCTTGTCTGGGGCAACACCCTCGTCTGGGGCAACACCCTTGTCTGGGGCAACACCCTCGTCTGGGGCAACACCCTCGTCTGGGGCAACACCCTCGTCTGGGGCAACACCCTCGTCTGGGGCAACACCCTCGTCTGGGGCAACACCCTCGTCTGGGGCAACACCCTCGTTTGGGGCAACACCCTCGTCTGGGGGAGTTCCGACGTCGCATACGCTGACACGCTCGTCTGGGGCAGTGCCGAGCTCGTGGACTAAACACCGTTTCTGAACGGAGGACCTATGGAATCACACATTATTGTTTGGGGATGAATCAGCCGATAGCTAACTAGCTATGGCTGTTCGACGGGAAGGAGTGCGTTCGCTGTCGTCGGCGGGGCGCGCCTACCTGACTGCCGTAATCTGCTGCGGAATTGCAGCGGTCGGTTCGTCGGTTCTTCGGCTTCACGCAGAGCCACTCGGATACCAGTGGTACATGCTCGCCGCGCTCACCCTTGTGAGTGGCTCCGCGACAGTCACCCTGCCGTCCGTACCAGCCTCGATCTCTGTTTCGGAAACGTTCGTCTTTGCGACCGTGCTGCTGTTTGGATCAGCCGCCGGAACTGTGATGGTAGCCCTAGACGGGCTAGTCATTTCGTTCTGGATGGCCAAGCGCAGGCCAGAGTGGTATCGCGCTCTCTTCAACATGGCCGCACCTGCACTCTCCATCTGGTGCGCAGCGCATTTGCTATTCCTGACAGCGGGCATCGAGCCCCTGATCCGCCAGCCCGCGACGATCAATATCCTTCTAGGGCCCCTAATTCTTTTCGCGCTTGTCTATTTCGGCCTAAACAGTTGGTTAATCGCTATTGCAGTCGCTGTCGAGATGCGGCTACCGCCTTATCGCGTCTGGCGTGAAAATTTCTTATGGCTGTCGCTGAACTATTTTTCAGGCGCTTCTGTCGCTCTTCTGCTCGTCGTATATACGCGCGATGTAGACCTGCGCTTTATTGGTGTCATCGTCCCTCTTCTGCTCGTTCTGTACTTTACGTACAAGAACTCGATGGACAGAATTGAAGATGCTAACAAACATGTGATGGAGCTGAGCCGTCTGCACCTATCGACGATCGAGACACTTGCGATGGCGATCGACGCAAAGGACCAGATCACCCATGGCCATATTCGACGGGTTCAAGCGCTAGCCGTCGGTCTCGCGCGAAAAGTGGGGGTGATCGACGACAGACTGATCAAAGCAATTGAAGCGGCGGCACTTCTACACGACATGGGTAAACTGGCGGTGCCGGAGCACATCCTCAACAAACCCGGCAAGCTAACACCAGCCGAATTCGAAAAAATGAAACTTCATGCCGCCGTCGGAGCGGAAATACTGTCCGCGATCGATTTCCCATACCCGGTCGTCCCAATTGTTCGTCATCATCATGAGAATTGGAATGGAACAGGATATCCCGATGGACTAAAGGGGACCGACATTCCAATCGGAGCACGAATTCTATCCGTCGTCGATTGTTTCGATGCCCTGACATCTGACCGTCCATATCGTCCAAAGCTTCGGGATGACGAAGCGATTGCCATTCTGATGACTAGGCGCGGCACGATGTACGACCCTCTAATCGTGGACAAGTTCATCGACGTTCACGAAGAGATAGCACCAAGTAGCCTCGTGGTTACAGTTCCTTCCCGAACAATGGCGGAGATTGCGAGTGCAGCAAACAAGGCGCCGCCTGACGCAGCAGCGATCGCGGAGGAGCTTCTCGCCAGAAAATAAGAAGCAAACCGTGAATGACCTCAGCCGCTTGTCAGAGGAGGAAGCGACTTTCAGTAGCACTGGAGATGCAGTCGCAGCCCATCTCAGGAAGATAATTCCAGGCTCTCTCATTGTTTTTTATCTATACGATGCTGCATCAGACGAATTGGAGGCCAAATACGCGAGCGGCGAAGGGTCCAGAGCGGTCACGGGATTGCGAATCGGTCTAGGCCAGCGATTGAGTGGATGGGTCGCGGCCAATCATCAAACGATTGTCAACTCCGATCCAATTCTAGTATCTCGGCGACGCGTTTCGAAATAGGCTCCGCCTCCGCAGTTGCTTGAGCTCCGTACTCGTATCCAACGGTGAACTAATCGGAGTCGTTTCGGTGTATGCGCTTTCGCCGGATGCATTTAACGAAAATCACCGGCAGATGCTGGAAACGGTTGCGCCGCAGATATCGAATTTATTTAAGCGGACCGCCGACATTGGCGTCGGTCGTCGCCGACCCGCTCAGGAGAAGCCCGATCACACCGCCGAAGACATCCTCGCTGGTTCTCTCCGCGACCATTCGTCGATGGTTGGGGGCACGATGACGATCATGTTTATCGATATCACTGGACTCAACCGCATCAGCCACGATTTCGGGCTCAGTGTTGCCGACGAGGTCATCCGTCAAGTGGTCAAGAATACGCGTTCGCATCTTCGGATAACAGACATCTTATTTCGGCATGGATCGGACGAATTAGTTGCTCTGCTGCATGCGACGGAATTGGATTACGCGCAACTGCTCGCCGATCGAATCCGCAGCAGCGTACGCGATGAACCGATCGCGATGGGTAACGAACAACTCTACATTGACGTCGACATTGCCTGTGTGCCCACTTCAAGAGAAGGCGATTCACTTCCGGATCTATGCGTACTGCGCGCGTCCGAGCCGAAGCAGTCCGGCGCAATCCCCAAGCACCAAGTGTGCATTGATGCTCACCGACCATGCTGCACAGAAACTGCTTCAGCCGTTTAATAGATTAATTGTGGAACTCCGATCCCACATAATGTCCGCGTTACTCGATGACAACCACGTACGAACATGCATCGGAGCTGGCTGGGGCTGGCCGGTATGCTGACGCCCTAAACGCCTTGGATGGCAGTCGAGTGGCTCCGCCGCTCAGACTCTCGTCCGAAGTTTTGCGACTGGAACTGCTTGAACGTATTCGGCCACGGGAGCAACTGCGAAATTTAGTTGAGAAACTGCTGTCTTCCAGACTGCCAGCGCACGAACGGAGCCGATGTGAGGTAATCCTAGGCCGAATGGATCGGGAGGCTGGCGACCGGTTAACGGCGATTGAGCATTTCCAGCGTGCTGTGACGGTAGCGACCCAAGTCGAGAAATCGGACCCCAAAGCTAAGGCTTGGTCGCTGATCGCACTTGTCCTGGCCGTTGCGGACAACTCTGGTCCGGACGCCACAGCGCCGATCCTTGCAGATTCTGAGATCGACACTCACGAAGTGCGGCAGCGCTCAACTATGGGCCGCACTCCATATGTGTGGCGCATCGTTAGATGCCCGACGAGGCCTCCTTAGGAACGCTAAGCGCCATACAAGGATGGGGTACAGCGTTCTGACACAGGAGCCAAACCTATGGATCGAGACGCACCTTCACATCGTTGACTTCGGCGTTGCGATGAAGTCTCGTGACTTCGGTGCTGCGTTGTCGCATGCTCGTTACGGTGTTGAACTAGCCGAAAGTTCGGGCGCATCCGCTCTGCAGCGAAATTGCTTCGGTAACTTGGCGTATGTTTTGTGCGCTCTTGGACATGACTGACGAAGCCCTTGCCGCTTTCGAACGATCGACGAACATCCTACCGTCAGTTGGTACGAATTCCGCGGCCGTCCTCGAGACAGCAGCTCGCGTGCGGTTGGCGCAAGGGCGGCTGGACGATTGCGAACAACTCTTGCGGCAGATCAACGAGATGATCCGCACGCAGACCGAGCGATTCTCATACGGACATCGCGAGGCGGCGCTTACCAGAGCGAAGTTATTAGCTAGCAAAGGGCTTTATGCGTCAGCCATCGTGCAGTGCGACGACGTATCAGTGCTAGCAGACGGTGTGAAAGATGATTGGCTTCACACTCAAGCGCTTTTCAGTAAGGCTGAATTCATGGTTCGGCTCGAGCGACGAACTGACGCCCTCGCGTTGATCGACGATAGCGTAGGTCGGTTGCTTCAGGAACCGGTTGATTTGTTTGCTCAGTACGAGAGGCTCCTCGGGACGGCTTTAATACCAATGCCGATCGTCAGCTTGCAGCAGCACACTTTCAGCGTGCTAAGCGTGTCTACACAGGTACTCACGATGCCCCTGAGTTGTCGGAACTCTTTCGTCAATGCGCGACAGGCGACAATTTGCCGCTGTCCGATGAATCGCCTCTAAGCCCAAAGAGCTTATTGCACGACGTCGTAGCGGCGCTTGTTCATACCAGCCGGCCAGAACTACTCGCTTGCGAACTGGCGCGGCTGCTCACGACGAGTGGCGGCGCACATCGTGCGGCGGCAATCGCGTCGACTGGAGATCGCCGCGACGAAGTTCTAGCGACTGTACGGCACAGAATCGATAATTACCGCTGAGACGGACGGCGCCGAGCGAATGCTCGCCGTTGGTTTCTGTGCAGGTCGTTCGATCGAAATAAGGTATCTGCCAAAACCAGACATTGAATCCGTCGCAACGATCAATTCGATCCGGTTGCTCCTCGCCGCCGCTCAAGAATTGGACCGCGCACGCGCCGAACGTGAACAGACCCTGACACTCTGGCCCGTAGACGATGAGCCACCTAGCGAGGACGGCTTCATCCTGCTGGGCAAGATGGCCGACCTGATGACTGTCGCCAAGCGTGTCGCGAAGGCGAACGTCACCGTGCTGATCACCGGCGAGAGCGGCACCGGCAAGGAGATCCTCGCGCGCGCCATCCACACGTATTCCGACCGCGCGCGCGAAACCGTTCGTGCCGTTCAACTGCGCCGCGATTCCGCGCGACCTGGTCGAGAGCCAGCTGTTCGGCCACCGCCGCGGCGCGTTCACCGGCGCCGACCGCGACCAGCCCGGCCTCATCCGCGGCGCCCGCGGCGGCACGATGTTCCTCGACGAAGTCGGCGAGCTCGGGCTCGATCTGCAGCCGAAGCTGCTCCGCTTTCTCGAATCGGGCGAGATCGCACCGCTCGGCGAGACGGCGCCGTTCAACGTCGACGTCCGCGTCGTCGCCGCGACCAACGCCAAGCTCGAAACGGCCGGTCAAGGAAGGGCGATTTCGCGAGGACCTGTTCTACCGACTGAACGTCATGCGCCTCGACATCCCGCCGCTGCGCGAGCGGCGCGACGAGATCGCCGCGCTCGTCAATCACTTCGTGCCGCGAGCCGCGCAGGAGTTCGGGAAGGGACTCGTCCGGCTCGCCGAAGAAACGATGGAGCACTTGCTGCGTCCACCGTGGCCGGGCAACGTCCGCCAGCTCCAGAACGAAATGCGCCGCATCGTCGCGCTGGCCGAGGCCGAGTCGGTGATTCCGCCGACGGTGCTCGCTCCGGAGGATCCTGAACCGCCATCTGCTCGCGCAGCCGGCGCGCGCTGGCGGCGACCTCGCGATTCCGGTGCGCGACAAGCTGACGCCCGACCCTGTGGCGGATCGAGCGCGAGATGATCAAGGTCGCGCTGCGCGACAACGGCGGCCGCGTCGAGGCGACCGCGAAGGCGCTCGGCATTTCGCGCAAAGGCCTCTACCTGAAACGCCAGCGTCTCGGTCTGTAGGCGCTTGGTTCGACTCGGCGTCCGCGTCGCGCTGCTCGCTGCACTCTCCTTCAAGCAGCGCTTCGATCGACGCGAGCAGCACACGCTGCGATCCGCCTCGCGTCCGGATCGTGTCGCAGCCGCCCCTCCCGAATTCGGTAGTAGACCGTCCGCCGCGACAGCCGAGCAGCTCCGCCGCCTGATCGACAAGCAGGCTCTTTGCGCGTTCCATTGTTGGCGCCTCCGGGAACCGACGCCCCGATGCGAGCAGTTGAGCGCCACGCGAAATCAGGCCAGAAAGATCGAATAAATCGTCCCTCTACGACCGCCGGCTGTCGCGGGGATGCCGTTCCCGTTCGGGTAGGTCACTCCCCGACGTCGCGCAGGCCGCTTCGACGACCTAACCCTTACGGCGGGGAGGCACCGACAGAGCTATAGGTGAATCTCCGCCGATGTGATATTTTTTGATTAGTCAAAAATTCAGACCTGATCTCGGGCTGTCGGAACTTCACAGGACGCAGCCTGCCCGAAGTCCACGGCACCATCGCCGTTCCGCACGAGCGCCGGCTTCTGGCGCAAGCTGTTCGCCTTCGCCGGCCCCGGCTATCTCGTCGCCGTCGGCTACATGGATCCCGGGCAACTGGGCCACCGATCTGGCCGGCGGCGCGCGCTTCGGCTACACGCTGCTCAGCGTCATCATGATCTCGAACCTGATGGCGATCCTGCTGCAGGCGCTCGCCGCGCGCCTCGGCATCGCCAGCGGCCGCGATCTCGCGCAGGCCTGCCGCGACAGCTACTCGCGCCCGACCACGATCGTCCTCTGGATGCTCTGCGAGATCGCGATCGCCGCCTGCGACCTCGCCGAAGTGATCGGCGCGGCCATCGCGCTCAACCTGCTGTTCGGCCTGCCGCTCATCTGGGGCGTCGTGCCTCACCGCGCTCGACGTGCTCGTCGTGCTGTTCCTGCAGCACCGCGGCTTCCGCTACGTCGAGGCGCTCGTCGTCGCGCTGATCCTCGCGATCGCCGGCTCGTTCGCGATCGAGCTCGTGGCTCGCGCGGCCGGATCTCGGCGGCGTCGCTGCGCGGCTTCGTCCCGCGCGCCGAGATCCTGCGCAACCGCGACATGCTCTACATCGCGATCGGCATCCTCGGCGCGACCGTGATGCCGCACAACCTGTATCTGCACTCGTCGATCGTGCAGACGCGCAAGTACGCGCGACACGATCGACGGGCAAGCGCGAGGCGATCCGCTTCGCGACGATCGATTCGACCGTCGCGCTGATGTTCGCGCTGTTCATCAACGCCGCGATCCTGGTGATGGCGGCGGCGACGTTCCACGGCACCGGCCACGAGGACGTCGCCGACATCAGCGACGCCTACCAGCTGCTGTCGCCGCTGCTCGGCACGACGCTCGCGAGCACGCTGTTCGCGCGTGGCGCTGCTCTGCTCCGGACAGAACGCGACGCTCACCGGCACGCTCGCCGGCCAGATCGTGATGGAAGGGCTTCATCAACATCCGCCTGCGGCCGTGGCTGCGCCGCCTGATCACGCGGCTGCATCGCGATCATCCCGGCGGTCATCGTCATCGCGATCTGTACGGCGAACGCGGCACCGGGCCGCTGCTCATCCTGAGCCAGGTGATCCTGAGCCTGCAGCTGCCGTTCGCGGTGTTCCCGCTGGTGCATGTTCACCGAGCGATCGCGCGCAAGATGGGCGCAGTTCGTCGCGCCGCGGTGGATGCAGGTGCTGGCGTGGACCGGTCGCGGTCATCATCGCCGTGCTGAACGTCTGGCTGCTCTGGCAGACGTTCATCGCGCTGTCGAGCCGTGCAGACATGTACAAGCGCATTCTCGTCGCGATCGAGCACTCGGCCGCCGACCGCACGATCCTGGCGCACGTCGAGCGAGCTCGCGCGGCCTGACCGGCGCCGAGCTGCTGCTCGTGCACGTCGCCGACGGCTGGGCCGCGCGCCACTTCGACGATCTGAAGCTGCGCGAGTCGGAGGAGATGCAGGCACGATCGCGCCTATCTCGAGCGGCTGCGCGTCGACCTCGACGGCGCCGGGCATTCACGCGCGACGTGCGGCTGGCGCTCGGCGATCCGGCGACCGAGCTGATTCAAGGTCGCCGAGCGAGCAGGCGTCGACCTGATCGCCATGTCGACGCACGGCCACCGCTTCCTCGCCGACCTCCTCCACGGCACCACCGCCGACCGCGTCCGCCACCTCGTGAAGGTCCCCGTGCTGCTGCTGCGGCGCCGCCCGCGAGCTGACCGTGCCGCGCCCGACCCGCCTCCTGCCCTCGTATCGCTTTGTGCTATAAAGCTGTGATGCGCGACCGGCCGGTGCCGCTGCACGACCACGCGGCCGAGAACCTCCGCTTCATCCGCGACGCGATGGAGCGCGCCGCGGCGTTCACCGCCGTGCCGGGCTGGGGCGGCGTCACGGTGGGAGTCACGGCGCTCGTTGCCGCGGCGATCGCCGGCACCGCCGTACGATTCGTCTCGCTGGCTCGCCGTCTGGTTGATCGAAGCCGCGCTCGCGGTCGCGATCGCGGTCGTGGCGATGACGCTGAAGGCGCGGCGATCCGGCGCGCCTCTCCTCGCGGCGCCGACGCGGCGCTTCGCGCTCGCCTATCTGCCGCCGCTCGCGGCGGGCGCGGTGTTGACGACGCTCTTCGCGGCGATCGGACTCGTGGCGCGGCTGCCGGCGATGTGGCTGCTGCTTTACGGCACGGCGCTGACCACCGGCGGCGCTTTCTCGGTGCGGATCGTCCCGATCATGGGCGCCGCGTTCATGGCCCTCGGCATCGTCGCCGTCGCGCTGCCGGCGGACGTACGGCGAGTGGCTGATGGCGGCCGGCTTCGGCGGTCTTCACATCGGATTCGGACTGGTGATTGCGAGACACTATGGCGGATAGAGCGGCGGCATCGAAGGTAAGAGTTGAAAGGCAGAAGACAAGAAGCGCGAAGGGCCGAACGTCAAAGACGGACGCGAAGCGGCCAGACCGCAGTGCGCTCGATCGGCTGATTCACGAACGGCTGCGGCTTGGGATCGTCAGCGCGCTCGCCGTGAACGACCGGCTCACGTTCAACGATCTCAAGCGGCTGCTGCAGACGACCGACGGCAACCTCAGCGTCCACGCGCGCAAGCTGGAGGATGCCAGCTACATCGCGTGCGAGAAGTCGTTCGACGGCCGGCTGCCGCGCACCGAGTATCGGCTGACCGCCGCCGGCCGCCGCGCGCTCGAGAAATACCTCGCGCACATGGAAGCGATCATCAAGGCGGTCAGCTGACAAACCGCCAGCCGGCCCGACCCGTCCCACCTGCCCTACCTGCCCGACCTGCGCCCCGCCCGCCCTCCTGCCCAACCGCCCGTCCCTCGCCTGTGTCTACAGTCTGTGTGAGCGACGCTGACCTGGTGGCGCGCGCCCTCCAGGGCGATTCGGCGGCCTTCGGCGAGCTCGTCGATCGACATCGCGTCGCGGTGTATCGCGCGGCGCGCGCGGCGCTCGCATCGCACGCCGACGCCGAAGACGCCGCGCAGGAAGCGTTTCTCGTGGCGTATCAGAGGCTGGCGAGCTTCCGCGGCGAAGCCAGCTTCAAGACGTGGCTGCTGACGATCGCCTGGCACCAGGCGATCAACCGCCGTCGCGTCGTGAACCGCTGGTGGCGGCGGATTGTCGATACGGCGGATGAAGACGTCGTCGACAAGGTTCGATCCGGCAGCCCGGCGGCGTCGCCGGAACAGCAGGCGGCCGATGAACAGCTGCGACGCCATATCAGCGCCGAGATTCGCGCACTCAAGCCCAAGCTGCGCGACACGCTGCTGCTTGCGCAGTCTGGCGACTACACGTACGACGAAATCGCGACGATGCTTGGGGCGCCGCTCGGGACGATCAAGTGGCGCGTGTCGGAAGCGCGCCGCCTGGTGAAGCAGCGGTTGAAGGATCGCGGGCACGCACATGTGGGATGACGAAACAGCGCGCGTCGACGATGCAGTCGATGCCGTCGCACGCGAGATGACGACGGGCGCGCCGGGCGCCGACATGCGAGCGCGCGTGCTCGCGCGAATCGACGCCGCCGCCGCGCGCAAGACTCGGCGCGGCATCGTCTGGATGGTCCCAGCGGCGGTTGCCGTCCTGCTCGCGGTGCTAATCGGCGTATCGCGTCGAGCCGACCACCCGACGGCCGTCCCGCCGAATCAGATCGCGCAGCAGACGACGCCGCAAGAACCGCGAGCGCCGAAGATCGAACCGCATGTCGAACAGGTTCACGTCGAGGCAAAGACGAGCCGCAGGATGACAGCTGCGCCGGCGCGCGAACACTCGACATCCGTTGTGGCGTCGCTCGCTCCGCCGCCGCTTACGGTCGACCCGCTCGGAGTAGCGCCGATGGAAGCGATGCGTTCGATTGCGTTGTCGGAAATGAACGTGTCGCCGATCGAAGTGGCTCCGCTGCCGACCGACGACCGACCGAGATGAGCCAGCGTGGCTGCGGCCGCGCGACCATCGGAAAGCGCCTGCGGCCCGCGCGAGGAGAGCGAGTCTTCGAGCGCCGCAGCGCGAGCGAGCGGGGGTGGGGCCCCGCGAGCATTTAAAAGAGGAGACAGACCATGCGACCGTTCCTGCTGATGATTCTCGGCCTCTCGCTGAGCGCGCCGGCCTTCGCGCAGCCCCAGCCAGAGGTACAGACGCCGCGTCCACCGCGCACTGCAACCGCACCGGCGGCTCCCGGCAGCCAGACGCCGCCGGCCACCGTCGTGCCCGCGGCGCCTGCCACGCTGCTAAGGCGCGAGGGACAGCCGATCAACATCAAGGTGGAAGTCACGATCACCGATCAGCGCGGCGGGACGCCGGCGCAGAAGAAAACGGTGACGGTCGTCACGGGCGACAACATGAACGGCTTCATCCGGTCGCAGGCGAATTATTCGAACATCGGCAGCGTGCCGCTCAACGTGGATACGGAACCGCAGCTGCTGGCCGACGGGAAGATCCGCCTGCGGGTGAACCTCGAATACGACCTGCCCGCGCCGGCAGCGATCGGGCCGGCCGAAGGCGTCGCGGCGACCGAGCGGTTGCTGCGGGTCACGCAGATCCGCGAGAACCTCGCGCTGATCCTCGAAAATGGCAAACCGATTGTGGCGGCACAGTCCGCCGACCCGGTCGGCGATCGGCAGGTGACGATCGAGGTGAGGGCGACGATCCTGAAGTGAGAGCGCTACGTGAGCCGGCGCCCCTTTAGCCGTTCGAGAATGCGCAAAGGCGACCGCTCGGGCCGGCTCATCGCGTCCACCGGTAACAGGAACGTCTGCTCGAGCTGATACTGCCCCGCCTTCGCAGCGTGGCTCACTTCATCGGTGAACGCCAGCCAGGTTGCTCCGGGTGGAAAATCGACCGCCATTTGCGGCGACCTGGCTTGGAAGCTCGTATCGGCTTTCATCCGATCGTGCAGCTGCAGCATCAGCGCGTCGTAGGGCGAGCGGTGCGATTTCGTGATGCGCAGCAGCCGCAGCAGCGCGCCCGAGCCCGGAAGCGGGAGCTCGAGCGCCGAGGCGAAGCGGCGCGCGACGGCTTCGAACTCGTCGCCGACGCGCCAGGAGCGCGCGCGGCCGTGCGGGTTCACGTTTGTGAAGAGCCGCAGAATCCGCTGAGCCCGCACGGGCGAAGCCGGAAAGCTGTCCACATGAAGCCGCGTATCGTCCTTTCGCCACGAGCTCGCTCGGCCCGCGATTTCCGCCGGCCGGAAGCTGGCGCGCGCGCGCCGCACTGAACCTCGATAGGCCGGGAACAGCGCGTCGACGAACGCCGCCGACTGGTCGCTGAAGCGCCGCATCAGCGTGCGAAGCGTCTCGTGTTCGCCGCCGGCCAGCACCGTGCCGGCAAGCCGGCCCGTCGCAGGGTCGAAGCTGACGTTCTTGGACGTCGCCAGCACATTTGGCGAAAAAACGATCTGCTCGCCCTCTCCCACCACGAAAGGCAGGCGTTCGAAAAAAAGCACGGCGCCGCTCTCGAGCTCAGCCGTCGCCGTGGCGACCAGGTCCGAGGCCGGCTCCGCGGCCCAGTCGCGATGGCTAACCGCCGCTACGCGTGGCATTTACCGAAGCTCGTCGTAAATACATAAAGAGACATCAAATGACAACCGTGGAGTAAATGGCTGCGGCGGCAAACCCGTATGCTGATGTACTACATTCCGTCCGACTTTTGACGCTGGAGCCTAACTCGTGGTGAACCGCTTCTCGATTTTTTCTGGTGACCGGGTGCGCCGGTCGGCGGCCGTGGTCGGCCTTGGCGCGCTCGCGATCCTCGCCGTGGCGTGCGGCAGCAACACGTCGGCGGCGTCGCCCGGCGGCGCGGTGGTCGAGGCGGCCGCGGCGGACGCGGCGGAGACGCGCCGGTCGTCACCGCGAAGGTGTCCGAGAAAGACGTGCCGATCGACATCGCCGCGATCGGCAACGTCGAAGCGTACGCGACGATCTCGATCCGATCGCAGGTCACCGGACAGCTCGAGCAGATTCTCTTTCACGAAGGCGACTTCGTGAAGGCCGGTCAGCTGCTCTTCACGCTCGATCGCCGTCCGTTTCAGGCGGCGCTCGCGCAGGCCGACGCGAATCTCAATCGCGACAAGGCGCTCCTCGCGCAGGCGCGAGGCGCAGCTCAGTCGCGACGCGGCGAACGCCGAGTACATGCAGCTCTCCGCCGAGCGGCAGACGCAGCTGAATCAGCGCGGCATCCTTTCGAAGGACGCGGCCGATCAGGTGCGCGTCGCAGGCCGACGCGACCGCCGCGCTCGTCAAGGCCGACAAGGCAAACGTCGAGAGCGCGAAGGCGCAGCTCGTCGCGCAGGAGGCCGCCGTCGACACCGCGCGCGTGCAACTGAGCTACTGCGAGATCAAGTCGCCGATCGACGGCCGCACGGGCAACCTGAGCGTGAAGGTCGGCAGCCTCATCACGGCGAATCAGCTCGAGTTGATCACGCGTCGCGCGCGTCGATCCGGTCTACGTCACCTTTTCGGTGCCGGCGGTTCACCTCTCGACGATCAAGCAGCACATGGCCGGCGAAAAGCTGCCGGTCACCGCCACGCCGCAGGACACCGGCGCGCAGCCGACGACCGGCGCGCTCACCTTCGTCGACAACGCGGTCGACACGACGACCGACACGATCAAACTGAAGGCGACGTTCGCGAACGCCGAGTCACGCGTTGTGGCCGGGACAGTTCGCGCGCGTATCGCTGCGGCTCGCCACGCGTGCCCCACGCGATCGTCGTGCCGTCGCAGGCCGTGCAGACCGGCCAGGACGGTCAGTACGTGTTCGTGGTGAAGAAGGATTCCACCGTCGAGCAGCGCACGGTCGTCACCGCGCAGCAGGTCGATCAGGACACCGTCGTGCAGAAAGGGCTCGAGCCGGGAGAAATCGTCGTCACCGAAGGCCATCTCCGTCTCGAGCCGGGCTCGCACGTCACGACGGATCAGAGCGCGGCGCCGCGGTGGCGGCGCGGCGGCCGCGGCCGCGGTCAGGGACGCGGTCGGCCGGTCAGGGTCAAGGTGCGCCGTGAACCTCTCCGAAGTTTTCATCCGCCGGCCGATCGCCACGAGCCTGCTCATGGCGGCGATCGCGCTCTTCGGCGTCGTCGCCTACCGCGCGCTGCCGGTCAGCGATCTGCCGCAGGTCGATTATCCGACGCTGAACGTCAGCGCCGGTCTTCCCGGCGGCGATCCCGGCACGATGGCCTCGTCGGTCGCCAGCCCGCTCGAGCGGCAGTTCACGACGATCGCCGGCCTCGACTCGATGGTGTCGCGCAGCAGCTCGGGCAGCACGAACATCACGCTGCAGTTCGATCTCAACCGCGACATCGACAGCGCCACCGTCGACGTGCAGACGGCGATCGCCGCGGTCATGCCGCTGCTGCCGGCCGGCATGCCGTCGCCGCCGTCGTTCCGCAAGAACAATCCGAACGATCAGCCGATCATCACGCTGAACCTCACGTCGAACACGCTGCCGATGTCGGTGCTCGACGATTACGCCGAGACGATGATCGCGCCGCGCATCTCGATGGTGAACGGCGTGTCGCAGGTGCAGGTGCAGGGCGCGCAGAAGTACGCGGTGCGCGTGCAGCTCGATCCGGAGAAGCTGCACGCGCAGCAGATCGGCATCAACGAAGTCGATCAGGCGCTGCAGAACTGGAACGTGAACCTGCCGACCGGTCAGCTGTTCGGCGCCGACGCTCCACGTTCAACATCAAGGCGGCCGGCCAGCTGATGAACGCCGACGCGTTCAAGCCGGTCGTCGTCACCTACCGCCACGGCGCGCCGGTGCGCCTCGAGCAGGTCGCGAACGTCATCGACAGCGTCGAGAACGTCTTCAACGGCAACTGGTTCTATACGAAGGACGCGAACGGCAAGGTGAACGTGCAGCGCTCGATCATGCTGCAGGTGATGCGGCAGCCGGGCAGCAACACGATCGAGGTCACCGACGCGGTCCGCAAGCTGCTCTCGTCGTTCGTCGCGCAGCTGCCGCCGTCGGCGCATCTCACGCCGCGGCAGGATCGATCGCGCACGATCCGCGAGGCCTTCGGCGACATCCAGGTGACGATGCTCGTCACGCTGGTCCTCGTGGTCGGCGTGATCTTTCTGTTCCTGCACAACGGCTCGGCGACGCTCATCCCGGCGCTGGCGCTGCCGTTCTCGATTCTCGGCACGTTCGCCGTCATGCAGGTGCTGCACTTCAGCCTGAACAACCTGTCGATGATGGCGCTGATCCTCTCGATCGGCTTCGTCGTGGACGATGCGATCGTGATGCTCGAGAACATCGTGCGCCACATGGAAGCGGGCGAGGCGCCGCTCGAGGCGGCGCTCAAGGGATCGAAGGAGATCGGCTTCACGATTCTGACGATGACCACGTCGCTCGCCGCGGTGTTCATCCCGATTCTGTTCATGAGCGGCATCCTCGGCCGGCTGTTCCGCGAGTTCGCGGTGACGATCACGACGGCGATTCTCATCTCCGGCGTCGTGTCGGTCACGCTGACGCCGATGCTCTGCAGCCGCTTCCTGCGCGTCGTCCACAGCAAGAAAGGCTTCGCCGGGTTGATGGATCGCGCGTTCGACAAGCTGCTCGGCGGCTACGAGTGGAGCCTGCGGCTCGTGCTGCGCCATCGGCTCGCGATGATCGTCATCTTCTTCGTCGTCGCCGGCGGCGACCGTCCACATGTTCAACATCGTCCCGACCGGGTTCATTCCCGATCAGGACAACGATTCGATGTTCGTGAACCTGCAGGCCGCGCAGGGCACGTCGTTCTACGACATGTCGAAGTGGACGCAGCAGGTCGCCGACATCGTCATCAAGAACAAGTACGTCGATTCGTTCATGGCGAGCGTCGGCGGCGCCGGGCGGCAGCAGCGGCGGCGCGAACAACGGCCGCATCAACGTGCAGCTGGTGCCGCGCGCGGCAGCGCGACAAGACGCGCGCAGGAGATCGCGCAGCAGATCCGGCCGCTGCTCCTGCGGTATCCGGGCTTCCGCGGATTCGTCGGCCTGCCGCCGTCGCTGCAGATCGGCGGCCGCATGGGCAACCAGAACTTCAGCATCATGATGCAGAGCATGAACACCGACGAGCTGTACGGTGGGGTCCGGAGCTCGAGCAGGCGATCGCGGGCGAAGTGTCGCGAGGTGCAGGACGTCTCGACCGACATGGAGATGAAGAGCCCGCGCATCGACCTCGTGATCAATCGCGACAAGGCGGCGATCGTCGGCCTGAACGCGACGACGATTCAGAACGCGCTGTACGACGCGCTCGGGCCGAAGTGGTCGTCGACGATCTACGGCAACACGGCGCAGTACCGCGTGCTCATCGAGCTCGATCCGAAGTATCAGGGCGCCACGACGTCGCTGCAGAAGGTGGCGTTCCGGACGCCGACCGGCGCGCTCGTGCCGCTCGAATCGGTGGTCGACTTCAAGGAAACGGTCGGGCCGCAGTCGATCAACCACTCCGGCCAGCTGCCGTCGGTGTCGGTGTCGTTCGGCTTGCGGCCGGGCGTGTCGCTCGGCGCGGCGACCGCGCACGTCAAGCAGGTGGCGGACCGCGTGCTGCCCGCCGACGATCACGACGAGCTTCGAGGGCCAGGCCAAGGTGTTCCAGCAGTCGATGAGCAATCTCGGGCTGCTGCTCTTCGTCGCCATCGGCGTCGTCTACATCGTGCTCGGCGCGCTGTACGAGAGCTACATCCACCCGATCACGATTCTCTCGGGCCTGCCGTCGGCCGGCCTCGGCGCGCTGATCACGCTGTATCTGTTCGGCAACGAGCTGAACATCTACTCGTTCGTCGGCCTCGTGATGCTGATCGGCATCGTGAAGAAGAACGCGATCATGCAGATCGACTTCGCGCTCGAAGCCGAGCGCAAGCACGGCAAGACGCCGTCCGAGGCGATCTACGAAGGCTGCATCATCCGCTTCCGCCCGATCATGATGACGACGATGGCGGCGCTGCTCGGCGCGGTGCCGATCGCGCTCGGCTACGGCGCGGGCGGCGAAGCGCGGCGGCCGCTCGGCCTCGCGGTGGTCGGCGGCCTGATGGTGTCGCAGCTCATCACGCTGTATCTGACGCCGGTCGTCTACACGTACATGGCGAACGCGTTCAAGACGACGAAGATTCCGGTGACCAGCCGGCAACGGCTCGGCGCACCGCGTGAATCTGGTGATATCGGTCATGCGGTCAACGGTCGGCGAATCGATCAATCCAGTCACCAGAGCGACCAGATGACCAGAGTGACCAGATGAAGGTGTGCATTGTGAACATCTCTGAAGGATTCATCAAACGGCCGATCGCGACGAGCCTGCTGATGGCGGCGATCGCGCTGTTCGGCCTCGTCGCCTATCGATCGCTGCCGGTCAGCGATCTGCCGAACGTCGACTTCCCGACGCTGCTCGTCACGGCGCAGCTGCCCGGCGCCAGCCCGGAGACGATGGGCGCGTCGGTCGCGACGCCGCTCGAGAATCAGTTCTCGATGATCGCCGGCCTCGAGTCGATGACGTCGGTGAACTCGCTCGGGTCGACGCAGGTCACGCTCGAGTTCGATCTCGAACCGCAGCCTCGACGGCGCCGCGGTCGACGTCCAGGCGGCGATCACGCAGGCCGCGCGCCTGCTGCCGCAGGGCATGCCGACGCCGCCGACCTTCACGAAGGTGAACCCGGCGGACCAGCCGATTCTGTATCTCGTCATCACGTCGACGACCGTGCCGCCGTGGACGCTCGACGAATACGCGGAGACGCGCATCGCGCAGCGCATCTCGATGGTCAGCGGCGTCGCGCAGGTGCAGGTGCTCGGCAGCCAGAAGTACGCCGTGCACGCGCAGCTCGATCCGCACGCGCTCGCCTCGCGCCAGATCGGCATCAACGAGGTCGAGGCCGCGCTGCGGAACTGGAACGTCAACACGCCGACCGGCTCGATCATCGGCCCGCACAAGGCGTTCACGCTGCAGGCGACCGGCCAGCTGATGAACGCCGACCAGTACAAGGACATGATCGTCTCGTACCGCAACGGCGCGCCGGTGCGGCTCGCCGAGCTCGGCAACGTCATCGACGGCGTCGAGGATCAGCGCACCGCGTCGTGGTTCTACACGCGACGACGAGCCGCAGCGCGCGATCACGCTCGGCATCCAGCGCCAGCCCGGCACGAACACGATCGCCGTCGCCGACGCCGTCAAGGCGCTGCTGCCGCAGTTCAAGCTGGAGCTGCCGCCGAGCGTCCACATGGACGTGCTCTACGACCGGTCGGACACGATCCGCGAGTCGTACCGCGACGTCCAGTTCACGATGGCGCTGACGCTCGCGCTCGTCATCATGGTCATCTACGTGTTCCTGCGGAACGTGTGGGCGACCGTCATCCCGAGCCTCGCGCTGCCGTTCTCGATCATCGGCACCTTCGCCGTGATGTACATGCTCGGCTACAGCCTCGACAACCTGTCGATGATGGCGCTGATCCTCTCGGTCGGCTTCGTCGTGGACGACGCGATCGTGATGCTGGAGAACATCTACCGGCACGTCGAGATGGGCGAAGATCCGCTCACCGCGTCGCTCGTCGGCTCGCGCGAGATCGGCTTCACGATCGTCTCGATGACGCTGTCGCTCGCCGCCGTCTTCATCCCGGTGCTGTTCATGGGCGGCGTGCTCGGCCGCCTGTTCCGCGAGTTCTCGGTCACGATCTGCGTCGCGATTCTGATCTCGGGCGTCGTCTCGGTCACGCTCACGCCGATGCTGTGCAGCCGTTTTCTGAAGCGCGCCGCACAACCGGCGAGGACGGCAAGCATCACGAGTCGAAGTTCGGCGCAGGTCACCGAGCGGGCGTTCGACAGCCTGCTGCGCGGCTACGACCGCACGCTGCAAGTCGGTCCTCCGGCACCGGCCCGACGACGATGGTCGCCGGCGGCATCGTGCTCGTGCTCACCGCCGTTCTCGTTCATCCTCGTGCCGAAGGGCTTCATCCCCAATCAGGACACCGACCAGATCGCGGTCACGACCGAAGCGGCGCAGGGCACGTCGTACGACAAGCTGGTCGAGTACCAAGGCACGCGTCGCCGACATCATCGCCGCGGATCCGAACGTCGAGGGGCTCGTCTCGACCATCGGCGGTCAGGCGGCAAACACGCTCGGCGGTCCGAACCTCGGGCAGATCGTCGTGCACCTGAAGCCGCGCGGCGACCGGCGCGAGCTTGCCGACGACATCATCGCGAAGCTGCGGCCGCAGCTCGCACGGCTCGCCGGCATGCAGGTCTACCTGCAGAACCCGCCGACGGTGCGCATCGGCGGCCAGGTGAGCAAGAGCCTCTATCAGTACTCGATGCAGTCGCCGGACCGCGAGGAGCTCTACGCCGCGTCGCGGAAGTTGATGAAGGCGCTCGAGGCCGTGCCGGGCATCGAAGATCTCACGAGCGACCTCGAGGTGTCGAGCCCGCAGGTCGACGTCCAGATCGATCGCGACAAAGCGGCGGCGCTCGGCGTCACGGCGAACCAGATCGAGAATGCGTTCTACGACGCGTACGGCCCGCGCTGGGTGTCGACGATTTACGCGCCGGTGAACGAGTACAAAGTGCTGCTCGAGCTCGCGCCGCAGTTCCAGGCCGATCCAGCAGCGCTCTCGCTGCTCTATTTCAAGGCGACGCCGAATCAGGGCACGACGAACCCGCGCCGCGTCAGCAGGTGCACGACGAACCGGCAACGGCGGCAATCGGCGGCGCGGCACCGCGATGCCGACGGCGTCCGCCGGCACCGTCGTGCCGCTCGACACGCTGGCGAAGACGACGCAGGTGATCGGTCCGCAGACCGTGAATCACAAAGGTCAGCTCCCGGCGGTGACGATTTCGTTCGGCCTGAAGCCAGGCGTCGCGCTCGGTACCGTGCTGACCGATGTGCGAAAGATCGCCGAGCAGACGCTGCCCGAAGGCGTCAGCGGCGAGTTCGAGGGCGCGGCGAAGGCGTTTCAGAGCTCGCTCGGGAATCTCGCCGTGCTGCTGCTCATCGCCGTGATGGTCGTCTACATCGTGCTCGGCATTCTGTACGAGAGCTACATCCATCCGCTGACGATTCTCTCGGGTCTGCCGTCGGCCGCGTTCGGCGCGCTCGTCACGCTGATCGTGTTCCGGATGGATCTGAACATCTACGCCTTCGTCGGCATGATCATGCTGATCGGCATCGTCGAGAAGAACGCGATCATGCAGATCGATTTCGCGCTCGAAGCGGAGCGCGGCGGCATGACGCTCCGAGCAGGCGATCTATCAAGGCTGCCTGATCCGCTTCCGTCCGATCATGATGACGACGATGGCGGCGCTGCTCGGCGCGGTGCCGATCGCGGTCGGCTACGGCGCCGGCGGCGAAGCGCGCCAGCCGCTCGGCCTCGTCGTGGTCGGCGGCCTGCTGTTCTCGCAGCTCGTCACGCTCTACCTGACGCCGGTGTTCTACACCTACATGGCGCAGGTGCAGACCTGGCTGAAGAATCGCCGCCCCGTGCAGGCGCCGCAGCCGATCATTGTGGGGAAATAGAGTCTAATCTTCGGCACGGCGGATGCACTTACCTCGAGCAGGATGGCTGCTGCCAGAACAGCTCAGGTCGGTCGGCTGCGCGTTCTCGTCACGACTGCGATCGTTGCGGTGGCGTTCATCGCGGCGCCGACCGCTCAAACGCACACTCATAAGCCGCCTGCGCGAAGGCCCGCACACCGGCCGGCGCGGCAGCTGCCACCTGCGCTCAAGTGCGGCGACTACATCGCTTTCCAGGTGCTGCTCGATCGCCAGGGCTTCTCGCCGGGCGAAATCGACGGCAAGCCGGGCGTGAATTTTTCGCACGCGTTGACGGCGCTACAGGCGGCTCGTCATCTGCCGACGACCGGCCAGCCGGACTGCGACACGTGGCACGCGCTCGGAGGCGAGACGACGGGTCCGGCGCTCGCGAGCTACACGATCAGCGCCGAGGATGCGAAGGGTCCGTTCACCGAAACGCATTCCGCCGGAACTCGATAAGCAGGCTCGCCTGCCCGCGCTCGGCTACGAGTCGTTGACCGAGGCGATCGCCGAACGTTTTCACGCGGCGCCCGCGCTGTTGCAGCGGCTGAACACCCGCGTGAGATTTGCCGCCGGCGCGACGATTCAAGTGCCCGCGGTGGAACCGTTCGCCGCGTCGCGCAGAAACCCCACCCCGATCCCGAGGAGGCGGCCTCTCGATTCTCGTGTCGCGCGACGACTCGGCGCTGCACGTCGTGCGGGAAGACGGGACGACCGTGTTCTTCGCGCCCGTTACCACCGGCAGCGAGCACGATCCGCTGCCGACCGGCGAGTGGAAGGTCACGCGTGTCTACTGGTGGCCGGTGTTTCACTACAACCCGAAGTTGTTCTGGGACGCGAAGCCGGCCGACTCGCGCGCGACGCTGAAAGCCGGTCCGAACAACCCGGTCGGCGTCGCGTGGATCGGGTTGACGCTCGAGCACTACGGACTGCACGGCACGCCCGAACCAGGCCGGGTCGGCCACGCGGCGTCGCATGGCTGCGTGCGGTTGACGAACTGGGATGTGGCGCGCGTCGCATCGCTCGTGACGAACGGCACGCCGGTGGTTTTCAGATGAAGCGCGCACGGCGCCGCGGCAGCCCGATCGCATCGGCGCTGGTCGCGTGCACCGCGATCGGCTTCGGGATGGGATGGACGTTTCGCGGTCATGCGCCGCGTCCGGCGGACGGCTGTGGCGGCGAGCGACGCGTCCGCGTCCCGCGCCAATGGCGACGCGCGCCGACAGCCAGGCCGTCGCGAAAAGCGTCGCGACGAGCGGAGAAGCGTCGGCGATCGATGAGTTGCGCCATCACGATCTGCGCGTCCCGATCGACGGCGCGGTCGTGGCCAGCGTTCAAGGGACAGTTCGCCGATCGCCGAGAGAACGGCAACCGGCCGCACGAGGCGGTGGACATTCTGGCGCCGCGAAATACGCCGGTGCACGCCGTCGAGAGCGGCACCATCGCGAAGCTGTTCTTCAGCAAAGGCGGTGGCGGCAACACGATCTACGAATACGATCCGAGCGAGCGCTTCTGTTACTACTACGCGCACCTCGAGCGCTACGCCGACGGTCTGAAAGACGGTCAGCACGTCGCGCGCGGCGACGTCATCGGCTTCGTCGGCACGTCCGGCAACGCACCCGCCGAACACACCGCACCTGCACTTCGCCATCTTCGTGCTCGGACCCACCCATCAGTGGTGGAAAGGGCAGCCGCTCGATCCCTACCTCGCATTCAGCCGATAGCGATCTTCCGGCCGGCGGCACGTGCCTTTCGTCTTAAACTCGCGACGATATGCGACGCGCCTGGTTGATTGCGGCGATCGCGGCCACATCGGTCCACGCAGCTTCGGGCGAGCGGCCGCCGGTTCGCCGTAGCCCATCGGTCGAGGCGCTCGTCGAGGAGGCCGAATCTGTCGATCCGGAATTCTCGTCGGATGTGCTGATACGCGCGGCCGTTTCAGCCGGCGCGACCGATCCCAGATGGGAGCGCGATCTGCTCGACGAAGCGTTCGTCCGCGCATACGCCGCGCAGGAGCCGTATCGCCGCGTCGCAGCGCCGCTGCCGCCCGACACGCGCCAGCAGGCCGAGGCGCTCGCGGCCGACGTCCGCCTCGACACCCTCAGCCTGCAGCTGCGCGTCGTTCAGCTGATGCGGTTGCTCGCTCCGGCGCACGCACGCGATCTGTTCGAAGCGATCGTGGTGCCGATCGAGGCCGGCGCGTGCAATAGCGCGCTCGTTCCGGCAATAGACGATTACTATGCCACGCTCGGCGTTCTGGCGCGCGATACGTTTCCACGCAGCACCGTCGGCCGCGCCGACGCGCTTCGGTTTCTGGAGCTGTACCTCTGGCGAGCGCGCCTTCCGAGCGAGCTCCCGGCGGTCGCCAGAGCGATCCAGCGGCTGCCGCGCACGCGCGAGGAGGCCGCGTATTTCGAGACGGTTCTGCGCGTCCTGCTGCGTACGGCGGACACTGATGCGCGCGGCTTTTCGGTTTCCGGCCTCGACCTCGTCCGGCGGTTCGCGGAACTCGAGGCCGCCGACCTGCAACTCGGGATCACCGGCTCGCATCTGAGCGATGCGCTCCGCCATCTCCTTGCCGATCAACTGCAGTCCGCGCGCTGCCGCGACAGCGACGCCGAAGGCCGCATCGTCGACGCGTTCAATGGGATCGTGGAGCTGCACCAATCGATATATGACGGCGTCGCGCCGCTCACGCAAGCCGAGACACGACCGAGAAGAGTGCTCGGTGCCATCGCCATCGACCCTTTGTGGCGGACCTACGATGCGCGACGGCTGCACGACGCCGCGATCGATTTGCACGGTCCGACGGAGAAGCCGCCGCCGTTGAAAACCCGTCTGACGGCAGAGTGGCTATGGCGCGCCGAGCGCCTTCTGGCGGACATCGACCAATGGACCGGCACTCGTGAGCCGGCCGAACGTGATTATTTCTTCGAGAAAGGCATGCTGTACAGCAGGTCTCGTCGATCTCGTTCCGCGCGGCTCGGTCCGCACGCATGTGCTGCGGTCATTTACCGATTTCCTGCGCCATTCCGACGCGGAACAGCGGCGCGAGCTGTGGTTCGTCGTTGCGAACCGCCTCATCGAGCTCACGCAGTCGGAGGATTCGCCTCAGGTGATCCCGATTCTGGAGAGCTCGGCGCATCCCGCTCTGGTCCTGTACGCCCATGCGGCGCGCGTGCTCGCGCCCGGCAAGCGCCAGACGTCGGTCCGGTAGCGCGATGCGGCGACGCTACATGCGCATCGCGATCATCGGATCGACCCGCGTGGCGCGCCGCGCCGGAATGCAGCACGCCAGGAACGTGACGGCAAAGAGCATCAGCGCCACGATCGCAAATGTCGGCGCATCGGTCGATTCAATTCCATATAAGAAGCTCGACATCGTTCGCAGCATCACGAATGCGACAGCCAACCCGGCTGCGATGCCCATGCCAGTAAGGCCCATCGCCTGTCGAAGCACCATCGCGACGATGCGGCGGCGCTCGGCGCCGAGCGCGAGCCTGATGCCGATCTCCGGCGTGCGATCGATCACCGAGTAGGAGACCGCGCCGTACAGGCCGATGCACGCCAGCGCAAGGGCCAACGCACCGAAGGCAGATATCAACAGCATCGAGAAGCGCGGCTGTGCCATGGCGTCGTCCACGATTGACGACAGCGTTGCGACTCTGGCGAGCGGCAGATCGGGATCGATCGCGGCTATTGCTCCGCGGGCACTCGACAGGAGCGCCGTCGGTTCCGCTCGCGCCCGTATCGCCACGTGCATCGTCGACATCGATGGCCACGGTTTCTGTGTGTACGGCACATACATTTCCGGCGTGTCTTCCTCACGAACCGTACGATGCTTCACATTCGCGACCACGCCGACGATCGTCATGTCGAAGGATGAAATCGGAAGGCCGACGGCCTTGCCTACCGCGTTCTGCCCCGGCCAGAACTTCTCGGCCATCGCGCGATTGACGATCGCGACCGGCATCGAGTCGGCCGCATCGGTTTCGTTGAAATCGCGGCCGCGCAGAACCGGCGTGCCAACCGCCGCAAAAAAACCTGGCGATGCGATCGTATAGTTTGCGAAGGGCTGCTCCCGGGTGCGCGACGTCGCGCGGCCCGCAATTCGCACTCCAGTGCTCTCGCCGGCTCCGCCCATCGGCACCGTTTCGCCAATTCCTGCCGCTTCGACGCCCGGAAGCGCGCGCAGCCGTTCGAGCGCGTTCCGGTATACCGCGACAATGCGATCAAGGTCCGCGTAACGCGATGCCGGCAACGTCATCTCGAACGTGACGACGTGTTCTGGGTCGAAGCCTGCGTCCACGTGCAGCAGGTGCACGAACGTTCGGGCGAGCAGCCCGGAGGCGATCACTAGAACGAGCGCAAGCGCGACTTCGGCGACGAGCAGTGCATTCCGCACACGCGTGCTGCGCGTGCCAGCCGTAGAGCGCAGACTCCCCTCTTTGAGCGCCTGTCCGTCGGCGCCGCGCACGGCCGTAAACGCCGGCACGAGCCCGAACACGAGCCCGGTGATCATGGACGCGCTCAGCGCAAAGACGAGCACCGGCACGTCCAGCGTCACGTCCGCAAGCCGAGGAACATTAGCGGGCCCGACGGTACGTGCGAATCGAATGCCCGCGAGCGCGACGACGACGCCCGCCGCACCGCCGACGATCGACAGCAGCACGCTTTCGGTAACGAGCTGGCCGAGGAGGCGCTCGTTCGACGCGCCGAGCGCCGCTCGAAGAGATAATTCGCGCGCGCGCGCGATCGCACGCGTGAGCAGCAGGTTCGCCACGTTCGAGCAGGCAATCAACAGCACGATGCCCACCGCCGCGAGCATCAGCAGAAGCGGGCGACGCGTCTCGCCGGCGACCTGCGTGCGAAGCGGTGCGATCCGCGACGTGAACCAGCCCTTCGCCTGCGGGAATTGCCCATCCATGTGTAGCGCGAACAGATCGAGCTCCGCCTGCGCGGTGCCGACCGGCACTCCGCGGTGCAAGCGGCCGACGACGGCGAGCTCACTCGGCTCGCCTCTTTTCGTTGGCCCGACAGGCAGAGCGAGCGGCACCCAGAGCTGCGCCTCGCGAGGCAGCGTGAAGCTGCCAGGCATTTCGGCGGCGCGCGGAAACGCAAAGCCCGGCGGCATGACGCCGACGACGGTGTACGGCGCGCCGTTCAGATTCACGGTGCTGTCCACGACGGCGGGATTGCCGCCGAAGCGGTCGAGCCAAAGGCGATGGCTCAGTACAACTTCGTGCTCGCGTCCCAGACGATCTTCGTCAGCCGTGAACACGCGTCCGAGCGCTGGTGCGACGCCCAGCGAGGGGAACAGGCCGGCGGACGCGCGAACGCCTTCGAGCCGCACCGGCTCGCCGGCGCCGGTGAGGTTGAACGAATCGCCGAGGAACGCGCCGAGCGACGCGAACGCCCTCGTCTGCTGTGCGAACGTCAGGAATTCGCGGCGGCCCCAGGGCAGCTCCTCGAAGCCCAGATTCACTCCGCGCGGCGGCAACCGCCACGGCAGCACGATCTCCTCGGCCGCTGGATACGGCAACGGCTTGAGAAGGATCGCGTTGACGACGCTGAAGACGGTCGTGCTCGCGCCGATCCCGAGCGCCATCGTCAGGATCGCGATCGCGCTGAACCCCGCATCTTTCCGGAGCAATCGGCACGCGAACCGCGCGTCCTGGAGAACTGATTCCGCCAGCCAGACACCGCGCGCGTCGCGGCAGTCTTCTTTCACCTGCTCGACGCCGCCAAGCTCCAACCGCGCGAGCCGTTCGGCAGCAGCGCGCGACACACCTGCAGCTATGTGCTTCGCGATTTGGTGATCGAGGTGCGCGCGCAGCTCGGCGTCGAGCTCCGACTCGACGACGGCGCGCCGGAACAGGGCGCGCATCCGGAAGACGACGTCGCTCAGGCTCATCACGCCATCTCCAGAATGCGCGCGACCGCTGCGGTGAGCTTGCGCCACGCCGTCCGCTCCGATTCGAGCTGGCGGGTACCGGAGGGCGTGAGCTCGTAATATTTTGCGCGTCGATTGCTGTCCGACGTGCCCCATTTCGCGCGCACCCAGCCGCGGCGCTCGAGACGATGGAGCGCGGGATACAGCGACCCTTGCGGAATCTGGAGCACGTCTCGCGAAATCTGCTGGACGCGCTCCGAGATGGCCCAGCCGTGCTGCGGCCCGAGGGAAAGCGTGCGGAGGATGAGCAGATCGAGCGTGCCTTGCGGCAGGAGCAGTCGCGGATCGGGCATCGATGACCCCTTTCGCTTCTACACTAGCAGACGCTCATGTAGAAGCGCAAGGCAAGCCGCAACCGCGCTAGCGCGAGCCGATCAGATGCAGCGATTCGATCGATTCGACCACTCGAGTTGAACCTTGTACTTGCCGATCGACTTGGTCTGCCATGCGCAGATGTCGCCAATCTCCCCGTTCGCATCGTCGTACCACCCTTCGCCGGGGATCGGATCGGTGATCGCCTCGCAGAGCTCGTGCGAGCTCGTCGAGGTGAGCGCGTCGAATGCCGCGATGCCGCCGGTGCAGCCGTCGCATCCCGGGAACGGCATCACCGCGTAGAAAATGTTCGACCCGATGTTGCTGTGATACCCGCAGAAGGCCTGACACGAGGAGGAGCCCCCCATCACGACGCGCACACCGGGCTGGATGTAGATGAAGTAGAGGCGGTTCGCGGACGGCTTCGGGAACGCTTTGTTCGCGGCGATCTGCTGCTGCAGCATCTTCTGAATCGCGCTGTCGGTGACCGACGTCCCGAGCGCGGGTGTCGTGATCGTCGTCGTGCCCGACCGCTTTCCGTGCCCAATCGTATACTTCGGGACACTGTATTCAGAGAGCTCGTCGATGAGCGCGCTCGTGAGGACGAATTCGAAGAACTGATTGAGCTCGCCCACCGTCGCCGACTGCGGCGCCGTCTTCCACTTGGGGCCCCAGAAAATCGTGAACACCTCGACTGCGGAGATGAGCGGGCCCTTGCGGTACGTCAGCCGAGGAGTTGCCGCGGGCGCCGCCGCATGTAGGATGTGCAGCGGAACGATTCGAATCGCATCCGTCCGCGACAGATCGACTTGACTGGCGCGCTGAGAGGTTCTCGATGCGCCCGATTTGGATTTCGCCATCATCACACCTCCCTTCGAGGCCGGATCGGGAGAACTCGCCACCGCATGTACGCGACGAAGGCGGCGATCGCGAGCAGCACGATCGTTGTGAGCGCTGAGCTCACTTCACCGCGCGCAAGGTGAAAGATCGTCGCGCAAGCCATCACTGCCACGAGGCCGGCGGCCGCCGCCGAGACCAGCCAGGGTTGAATGCGCGTGGCGCCGGGAATCGTCAGCCCCACGGCGGCGAGCATTTCGGCAACGCCGATGAACAGCTGAAACCAGCGTGGGAGCGACGCGTTCATCTGGTCGACGATCGAGGCCGGTGGAAAGATCATCAGGCAGCCATGGGCGAAGAAGGCGACCGCGAGCAGTACCTGTAAGACCCAAAGCAGGATGTTCATGAGGCAATCATTTTACGCCGATGGCGCACTGGCAACGTTTCGGGGTCCTTCCGCATCTAACAGGCTGCTGAAAAACGCAACCGGAAGTCGGAATTGAGAACTCGGAACGTCGAAGTTTGCGGAAATAGGCCGGTTTCCGAAGTTCGCAGTTCTGAATTCTAACGTCTAACTTCTCAGTTCTAAGTTCTCAGTTCTAAGTTCTCAGTTCAGCTTGCCGGGGTTTTCAGCAACCTGCTAAGTGCCAGGCACTTTTCACCGAAGAACAGGACCATCAGTGACGCAGGATGTTCGTTACGCGACACGTCAACTGTGGAAGACGCCGGGGTTCGCCGTTGTCGCGGTGCTGACGCTCGCACTCGGGATCGGTGCGAACACCGCGGTGTTCAGCGTGATGAACAGCGTGCTGCTGGCATCCCTGCCGGTGAGGAACCCCCAGGAGCTCGTGTATCTGAAAACCAGCGATTTCCCCGGTGGCCAGACAGGGTACGGCGACACCTCGATGCGGATGCAGGTGTACGAGGCGCTGCGGAAAGAAACGCCTGTCTTCTCCGATCTGATGGCGTGGGTGCCACTCTCCACGTCCGGGTCCGTTCCCGCACGTCTCGGCAGCGAGCCGGAAGAGCTGAAAGCGGACATGGTCAGCGGGAATTTTTTCACCGGGCTGGGCGTGCAGGCGATTCGCGGACGCACGTTCTCCGCCGAGGATGAGGCGAACCATACGCAGACTGCTGTCCTCAGCTACAACTACTGGGCGCGGCGATTCGGGCGGAATCCCGCGGCGCTCGGACAAACGCTGTACCTCAAAGGCGTGCCGTTCGCGATCATCGGCGTGGCGGCGCCCAAATTCGTCGGTCTCGATCAGGGCACGTCGACCGACGTGTGGGTGCCGTTCCAGGTCGGAGACGACATCAAGCCGTGGGGAGCGTCCGCGTCGAGGAAGACCGACGTGTTGTACGGCGGAACGTGGTGGTTCCTGCTCACGGTTGGTCGCCTGCAACCGGGCGTGAATCCACGTCAGGCGGTGTCGTACCTGAATCCGATTTTCCAGCAGGCGGCGTTCCTCGAAAACCCCGACCGTCCCGAGAACGGCAAGCCGCCACAACTGAGTTTCGGCGATACGCGCGGGATGGCGGGCGTGCGCGACGACTACGAGAAGCCGCTGCGCATCCTGATGGGCATGGTCCTGCTGGTGCTGATCATCGCGTGCGGCAATGTGGCCATGCTGCTCGTCGCGCGAAATACCGCGCGGCAGCGCGAATTCAGCCTGCGCATGGCGCTCGGGGGCAGCCGCATCCGGTTGTTCCGGCAGCTGCTCACGGAATCCGTCATCCTCGTCGTGAGCGGATCGCTGCTCGGTTGGGCATTCGCGATCTGGTCGACCGCAGCGCTCGCACGATGGTCGCTGCTCGAACGCAGCCTCGCTCCCGACACGGCCGTGCTGATCTTCACGGCCGCGGTCTCCGTTCTCGCCGCACTTGTGTTCGGGCTCGCGCCTCTCCGCACCGCGGTGAAAATCCCGATTGGGCTCGCGCTGAAAACCTCGGCTGCCACCGCGATGCAGGACCACGACAAGCATCGGAGCGGCCAGGTGATGATCGCGCTTCAAATGGCGCTCTGCCTCGTGCTCTTGATCGGCGCGGGACTGCTCGTCCGCACGCTGCGCAACCTCGAGACGATCAACACGGGAATGCGCACCGAAGGTCTGCTCGTTTTCGGCGTCAACCCGCAGCAGCACGCGCGCGACAACGACGAAGTGGTCCAGTTCTTCCAGTCGTTGCTCGACCGCTTGCGTCAACTGCCTGGGATCGAATCAGCCACCATCATGCGCAACCGCATCGGATCCGGCTGGAGCAGCAACACGTCGGTATACGTGGACGGGCAGAAGCCAAAAGCCGAAACGGGCTCGTTTGCCGGCGTGCGCTGGAACGCGGTCGGATCGGATTTTGTCCACACGCTTCGCACATCGCTGCTGCTCGGGCGCGACATCACCGCCGCCGACACGAAAGCGTCGCCGGCAGTGATCGTCGTCAACGAGACGTTCGTGAAGCGTTACCTGAGGAACACGCCTCCGCTCGGGCATCAGGTTGGGCTCAACCGGCAGACCGAAACGCAGTACACGATCGTCGGCGTGACGGCCGACATCAAGTACACGTCGATGCGCGAAGAAGCGCGGCCGATGGCATTCGTGCCATTCACGCAAGTCCAGGGCAATTCAACGGTACACGTCGAGCTGCGAACCGCCGGCAACCCGGATTCCTTCTGGGCCGAAGTGCGGCGCGCGATGCGGGAATTCGCGCCCGACGTCCCGTTGTTGAATCCGATCACGCAGCAAGAGCAGCTGTCGCAGTCGCTATCGCAGGAGCGGCTTTTTGCGAACCTGTCGCTCTTCTTCGGCCTGCTCGCGGTGCTGCTCGTCGCGACCGGTCTGTACGGCACGTTGGCCTATAAGGTCGCCCGACGCAAGGCCGAGATCGGCATTCGCATGGCGCTCGGCGCGCAACAGCGCGATGTGTTGTGGATGGTGCTGCGCGAGAGCCTGATGCTCTCTGCGTTCGGCGTGCTCGTCGGGCTTCCCGCCGCCATTGCGGGAGCGCGCCTGCTTCGGTCCATGCTGTTCGACCTGCAGCCTGGCGATCCGCTGACGATTGCGGGAGCGCTCGCCGGGATCGCGGCCGTGGCGCTCGTCGCCAGCTTCGTGCCGGCGCGTCGCGCGTCGAGCGTGGATCCGATGGTGGCGCTGCGGAGCGAATAGCTCTTTCGCACTCGTTGCTGTTCGCTTCCGGGATTGTGTGCTCCCAGAAGCGGGCAGTCACAATCGGTCATTCAATCATCGCACTCAGCCTTTCAATGATTTAGCCCCATGCGGCGGACCGGCACGCTGCGTGCGCACGTTCCGCATCTCCATCTTGAAAGGGCAGCCATGGATGCTTTCGTGAAGGACGTCACGTACGGGTTGAGATCGCTCAGGAAGAACGCGGGCTTCACCGCGATCGCGGTCCTCACCATCGGCCTTGGCATCGGCGCGTGCACAGCCATCTTCAGCATCGTCAATGCGGTGCTGCTGAGACCGTTGCCGTATGCAGATCCGTCACGTCTCGTGCTCGTCTGGACGGAGTTGCGGGCGCGGAACGTTCTGGACTTTCCTTTCCCGATTCCCGACGTCAAAGACCTGCGCGACGAAGCCAAAACGTTCGAAGGCGTCGCGGGACTCTTCCCGCCTGGCCGCGTGACCATCGTCGGCGACAGCGGCCAGGCGGAACAGATTCGCGTGGAGGCCGCGACGCCCAATCTCTTCTCTCTGCTCGGCGCGCGGATTCAAATCGGCCGCGACTTTACCGAGGACGATGGTGCGCCGCAGCCGGCGAATGCCGCGCCGGGCGCTAACGCCGCACCGCAGACGCCGCGTCTGCCGATCATCACGATCCTCACGCATCAATTCTGGCAGCGCCAATACGGCGGCGACCCAGGGATCGTCGGCAGGACAGTCGATTTTGGCAATGGCGGAGCACGCGCACAGATCGTCGGTGTGCTCGCGCCCGGCTTCGAACTGCTCTTCCCGCCACGGACCGGAATCGACACGGCGGTCGATGCGTGGACGGCGCTGCGCCTGGACTTCAACGCCGCCGCCCGCAACACCGGCGCGCTTCGCGTGGTCGCGCGGCTGAAGCCCGGAATCCCTCTCGAGCGCGCGCAGGGCGAGGCCGAAGCAATCGCAACGACACTGCGCGAGCGGTATCCGGTGAAGAACACCGCAAACGTCCATTTCAGGGTCGTGCCGATGCACGACGATCTCGTACGCGACGTGCGGACGTCGATTATCGCCCTCTTTGCGGCAGTGGTGTTCGTGCTGCTGATTGCCTGCGCCAACGTGGCCAACCTGCTCGTGGTGCGGGCGGCGGGCCGCCAGCGCGAGCTGGTGATTCGCGCAGCAATCGGTGGAAGCCGCGGCCGGCTGATGCGGCAACTGTTCACCGAGAGCCTTTTGCTCGCGGGCGGCGGCGCGGCCGTGGGGCTCGGGCTGGCGCAGGGCGCCATAACGCTTCTGCTCGCCTTCGCGCCGGCAAAGCTCCCGCGGATCGATTCCATTGCGATCGATCCGCTGGTCCTCGCGTTCACCGGAGCCGCCGCAGTGCTGACGGCGATTGTCTGCGGGGTTGTTCCCGCGCTGCGGGCCTCGCGCCCCGATATCGTCGACGTGCTGCGCGCCAGCAGCGGATCGCCTGGGCTCCGCGCGGGACGCTCGCTTCGGAGCGTTGTGGTGACCGAGGTTGCGCTGTCGTTCGTGCTGCTGATTGGCTCGGGCCTCATGCTGCGCAGCTTCGTTGCCTTGCAGCATGTCGACCCGGGCTACGATCCGACGCATGTCTTGACGTTCCTGCTACAAGCGCCACAGCGCACTAATGCGGAGCGAGCGGTGTTTCTGCGGCAGGTTTCCGATCGCATCCGTGCGATTCCGGGCGTCTTGCGCGTCAGCGCCGCGAGCCCGCTGCCGCTCGACGGGGGGACCGTGAACGTGCCGTGGGCGACCGAAACCGCCGGCGCGTCCGATCCGACGGCCTTCCGTCAGGCGAACTGGCACGCGGTGCGCCCGGGATATTTCGAGACGCTGAAGACGAAACTGATCGCCGGCCGGACGTTCACTGACGAGGACAATATGCCGGAGACGACGCGCGTCATCGTCGATGACCTGCTCGCGGCGCGCGCGTTTCCGAACGGGTCGGCTGTCGGCAAGACGCTGCTCGTCCGCAACCTGCGCGGCAACGGTCCCAAGGCGCCGCAGAACGAGAAAGTCGAAGTGATCGGCGTCGTCGCTCATCAGCGGCACGAAACGCTGCTCGAGGAAGGGCGTGAGGCAATTTTCTTTGTGGATGAATACTTCGGCGCGGGAACCGCGACCCGTTGGACCGTACGAACGACCGGAGCGCCGGAAACGATTGTGCCGTCGGTGCGCGCAGCGACAGTGGCACTCGATCCGACGCTGGCACTCGCGGAGGTGCAGCCAATGACCGCGTTCGTCGACAAGGCGATGGCGCCGACGCGATTCGCAGTCATGCTCATCACTGTGTTCGCGGCCATCGCGGTGCTGCTCGCCGCCATCGGCCTCTACGGCGTGCTGGCAACCGTGGTACGTCAGCGCACCGCCGAGATCGGCATGCGGATGGTCTTTGGCGCGCCCCGCGCCAGCATCCTGCGCATGATCGTCGGCGAAGGCGTGCGGCTCAGCGCGGCGGGAATCGCGGCGGGCCTCGTCGCTGCGTTCGCCGTCACCCGTCTCATGCGCTCGATGCTCGTGGAGGTGACGCCAACCGATCCGGCGACGTTCGCGGCAATCACCGCTCTGTTCCTGGCGATTGCCGCATTGGCATCGTGGCTACCCGCGCGGCGCGCCGCACACCTGGACCCGACAGTCGCGCTCCGAGACGAATAGGACCTTCTGAAAGGGTGCCGCAGCCTTACTCCTGACGGCGGCGGTCGCGGTCGCCATCGCCGCGGTCGTCGTCATCCCTGTCCGAATGCTTCGCACGGCGCAGGTTGTGTTTGTAAACATACGTCGCGATGTCGCGACCTAGATCGGCGCCGGCATCCTGGTCGAAGCGAAAATGAATGCCGCCGAACACGCGGGCGTCGCTGATGTCGTCCGTGATCTGATTGAAGTTGGTGTAGTGGAAGCTGAGGCCTGCGACGGCAGGACTCGCCATCGTGATGTCATGCCCGCCCGCGCCGAAGACACGCCGCAGGATCTCGGCGGCGCTGTTGCTGCCGCTGCCGTGGTTCGACGGATAGCTCGGGAAACACGGCGTGAGAATGTAGGGCGCAAACGTGGGGTCGGCGTCGGTCTTCCGGTTGCCGTCGGCGGCGGCGTCGGCAATTGCCGTCACCGGACGCCAGAAGTTGTAGTGATACTTCGTCCAGAATGATGCGACGAGGCTGTCGTTGCTGGCCATGTTGAGCAGTGCAAACGTCCGGGCATTTTCCGAGACGGAGCTGCCCTCGGCGGCGGCGACCTGCCTCGCGGCGAGGTTAAACACGTAAGTCGGTGATGCTGCCGCGTAGAACCGGGCCACATCTGCCCGATCCTGCGGCCGATCGGCGAGATCGCTGGAGACGTTCCCGACTCTCTTCACCTCGTTGAAGTCCCTGGCGTACTTTCCGCTGTTGAGCGCCGGAGGCGGATTAGGGGCGAACTGGGCAATCCATGCATGGCTGCCGGGAACGCTCGGAACACCGAACGGTGTCACGTTCTGCCAATTGAAGAAAACACCCGCGGCGCAACTGGGCGTGAGCTGCCAGACTCCGGGATCGTTCGAGGCGGGAAGATTGGTCTGCGGCGGTGCAGATCCGTCGCCAACGCGGAGCGCAACCATTTGCGCAGCCGCCGCCTGCCCGGCGGCAATGCCGGCGGTCTTGGCAGCGCCATCGGGAATCAGCGCGAGTGACGTCGCGTACGCGCCGTCGAGATTGGCCGCAGCCGGGAAATACGTCTTGAGCACGCCGTAGGCGGCGGCAATTGCCGCTGCATCAGTCGATGCGCTTGCGGGAGCTGCGACGGTTCCGAGGTACGGTTCGTAATCGCGGGTAATTGCGTTGACGGCTTCGAATACCGCGAGCTGCGTGATGGACATGAAGCGCGCCTGAGCGAACGGATTCTGACCCTGACCGATCAATGTCGACATCGCGATTGCGTTCCAATCGAGAACGACGTCGGCCTTTGCGGCATTCGGGCTGCAGACGAGCAGCGCAGCGAGAGCGATCGACGTACGTAGTCGCGTCATAGTGCGTCTCCCTTCAATTGCGTCTTGTGCCCCGGAGAGTCGATCGACGTGGCCGAGCCGCTGCGACGCTATCACGTCCAGACCGTTGCTCCGTGCCGATATTTCTCCCTTCCTGCCGAAAAGGTGAACGGATGGTTGCCTGGCTTGACCCTGACGCCGCGTCAACGTTGATAATCGTGCCGAGGTGACGAACATGACGGCCGGGCCCATTCCTGACAATGAACCGCCTCTGCTCGGAGAATTCGGGGGGCACGAGATTTATCCGATGCCGATGTTCGTGACCCTCGTAGTCGCCGACGTCGCCGCACTCGCGTCGTGGTATCACCAGACGTTGGGGTTCGCCGTCGTCTTCGAAGCGCCTGGCGTGGGTGGGCAACCGAGCCTCGTGCATTTGCGCCGCCGTAAATATCAGGACCTCCTGATCACGCGTCTCGCGCCCGGTGCTGCACCCGTCGAGGCGCCCTCGACGATCAGCGTGAGCTTCAGCGCCGAGGGGGAAGTCGACGCGATGGCCGAGCACGCGCGGGGAGTTGCCGCACTCGGGAAGTCGGCGATCGTTGGTCCGATCGACACACCCTGGAACACACGCGATCTGCAGGTCACCGATCCCGAGGGGCATCCATTGGTGTTTACCGGCAGGAATCCGAATCCCGATGCGGAGTCGGTGGAACGAATGAAGGCAATGTTCAAAGAAGTTACGCGTTCGTCACACCTCTGAGACCGATCCGTCAACCCGGCCGGCTACCTTCACGAGGCGGCACCGACCAACGCCGCTCACATCTCGGAGGTAGTTTCATGTTTCGGATCAGACAGCAATTGTCCGCGTGTGCTCTCGCCGCCGCCTGTGCGTTGACATGGGGCGGCTTCACCGCCCATGCCGACGACCGGCACGACGATCATGGCGATCAGCACGGTCCCCGCGCACGGAAGGTCTTCGTGATCGCGATGGAGAACCACAACTGGACGCAGCCCTCGACCACGTTATCGCCGCGGCCGATCTTCATGAATCCAGCAGGCGCCCTTCATCAACAGCCTGGTCAACGGCACGTCCGGCATCAGCGGAGCAGGTCGCGTATGCGACTCATTACATCAACGCGGGCGTCGGCGTTCATCCGTCGGAGCCCAATTACATCTGGGCCGAAGCGGGCACGAACTTCGGCGTGTTCAACGACGACACGCCGTACCACGCCGACTGCTCGCCGGACACCGTCCAGACGACCGATCAGCACCTGAGCGCGTTCCTGACGAAAGCGCGAACGACATGGCGGTCGTATCAGGAGGACACCGACGTGGACCTCACCGACGAATGTGCCGCTGCCGAAGAGCGTCGTGGACGGTTCCGCTGTTCAACCTGAGCGGCGTGTTCACGAACGGTTTCAACCCGTACAACTACACGACGCAGATCAACTATGCGGCCAAGCACAATCCGATGGTGTTCTTCACCGATACGAACGGTGGATGCAATACGACGACGTCGAATCCGCTGCGGACGCAGTACGCGCCGCTGCAGCAACTGGCGCTCGACCTGCAGAACGACGACGTGGCGGACTACAACTGGATTACGCCGAACCAGTACAACGACATGCACACCGGACTCACGAACGGATACGGTGGGCCGGTCGGCGCGCCGAACAAAGGCGATCTCGCAGACATCGCGCAGGGCGACAATTTCCTTGCCCGGATCGTGCCGCTGATCATGGCGTCGAAGGCGTACAAGGACCACGGCATGATCGTGCTCTGGTGGGACGAGAGCGAAGGGGGCGACACGGCTGCGTTCACGCTGCCGTTCATCATCATCTCCAAGGATGCGCACGAGAACGTGAAGGGGTTGCCCTACGCGAGCGCAACCGAACTCTCGCACTCGTCGACGCTGCGCACGATGCAGGAAATCTTCAACGTCGACCCGAAGTCGGGTTACCCATGGCTCGGCGCCGCGGCGACAGCCGACGATTTGTCTGATCTGTTCAGGCCAGGGACGATCAAGTAGCGCGGCAGCAAGATCTTGATAGCCACCCCCTTATCCCGTCCGTCTATGCTTGCGGTATGTTCGAGTTCCGCCAGGCCTTTCGCGGGCTGATTCGACGTCCCGCATACGCGGCCGCCAGCATCGGCACGCTCGCCCTTGTCGTCGGCGTCAACGCCGCGTTGTTCGCGGCCATCAACGCCACGCTATTTCGACCCATCCCGTTGAAGAGCGGCGAGCGCACGGTCCAGCTATATCTCCTGCCGCCGGGCGTCACAGACGTGGCGCACCAGAATCCGCTCCACGCGATCGACCTCGTGCGGCTCCGCGAGCGGAGCCGCACGCTGACGCATCTCGCGGCGTTCACCCCGCCGACCGCGTCCTTGGCACCGACGCCGACCCGGTCGTCGTCAGCACGGCTCCGGTGAGCGCGGAGATGCTGCGGCTCTCGACGGAGACGTCCGATCCTCGGTCGCACGTTCTCGGACGAAGAGGAGACGCGAAAAGAGCCGCTCGTCGTGCTGAGCTACGGCGCGTGGAAGCGGCGGTTCGGCGGCGATCCGAACATCGTCGGACGCAACGTACAGCTCGATGGCGAACCGTACACAGTCATCGGCGTGATGCCGAACCGGTTTCCACCGACGTTCCTGAACGCGGAGCTCTGGACGCCGCTCGGCATCACGAAAAGCGCACCGGACGACGGCAGGACGAACATCGTCACGATTGCGCAGCTCGCCGACGGGGTGACGTTCGAACAGGCAAATGCAGAAGTGGCGCGAGTCGTGCGCGGCATCGCGCGGGAACTCCCGCGGACTCATCAGGGCTGGACGGGCGGCATCCCGCGTTCCGCGACTGGCAGTACGGCGACGTTCCGCGCGCCGCTGAACGTGCTGTTCTGCGGCGTGCTTCGTGCTGCTGCTCATCGCCTCGTGCAACATCGCGAGCCTGACGCTCGCGAACGTGACCTCGCGCAGCAGCGAGCTCTCGCTGCGCCGCGCGATTGGCGCGAGCCGATGGGCGGTGGCGCGGCTCGTGCTCCTGGAAATTGCGATGCGTCAACGCCGCCGGCACCGCGCTCGCGATCGGCGCTCGGCGCGTGGCTGCTGCCGGTGCTCCTCGCGATCGCTCCGACCACCACGCATGCGCTCGGCCCGGTGACGATCGACTGGCGCGTCGCGCTGTTCGCGGCGGCGTGCGCCGTGATGTCGTCGCTGATCGCCGGTCTCGTGCCCGCATTCACCGCCTCCGACACGGCGCCTCGCCGATGAACGCGTCGGCGTCGCGCTCGACCGGCTCGCGCGACCGCCAACGGTGGCGGACGATGCCTTGCTGATCGCGCAGACAGCGTTGAGCGTCGCGCTTCTCGTCTCCGGCGGCCTGCTGGTGCGCGCGTACATCCGCACGTCGCACGTGGCGCTCGGCTACGACCCGTCGGGTGTGCTCACCGCGCAGCTGCAGCTGCCGCCGTCGCGATACGCGAATGGTCCCGAGCGGGTCGCGGCGATGGAACGGATCTTCGATCGGTCGCAGCGATCCCTGGCGTGACGCAAATCCGGCGCGACGATGAACCGCTTCACGCCGGGCTTCGCGTACCTGACGATTGTCGACATCGAGAATCAGCCGACGGCGGACGGCTCGGGCCACGCCGGTGCAGTTTCGCCGCGTCAGTTCAGACTACTTCGCCACGCTGCGGATTCGCGTCCGCCGCGGCCGCGTGTTCGAACGCGGCGACTCGTTGTCGACGCAGCCCGCGGCGGTCATCAGCCAGTCGTTCGCCGATCGGTACTGGCCTGGCGTCGATCCGATCGGCCGCAGGCTGAAGCGCGCGTCGGCGTCGATGACGGTGGTCGGCGTCGTCGATGACGTCAGCGATGTCGATCTGCTGCAGCCGCCGGAGCCGACGCTCTATGCCGCATGGACGCAGACGGCGAACGTGGCGTTTCCGATGGGTCTCGTGCTGAGGACCAGTGGCAAACCGGAGGCGCTCGCCGCCGCCGCTGCGCGCGGCGATCGCGAGCGTGGATCCGACTGCTCGCGCTCGATCGCATTCAGTCGATGGACACGTTCCTCGCCGCGTCGCTCGCGCCACAGACATTCCGCACCACGCTGATGCTCGGGCTCGCCGTTGTCGGCTTGCTGCTCGGCGCGAGTCGGCATCGCCGGCGTCACGGCGCGGACGATTGCCGAACGGATGCCGGAGTTCGGCGTGCGCCTGGCGCTCGGCTGCGCCGGCGCCGATCTCTGGCGCGCCGTCGTGCTGCATCAGCTGCGGACGGTGCTCGCGGGGGCCCTGGTCGGCATCGGACTCGCGGTGATCGCGAGCCGCCTGCTCGCATCGATTGCTGCCGGAAACCGCTCAATTCGACCCGGCCGTCGTCGCCGGCGCGGTGGCGCTTCTCGCGGCGACTGCCATCGCTGCAGCCGCGATTCCGGCGTCGCGTGTGCTGCGGCTCAATCCGCTCATCATCCTGCGCGGCTAGGCGTATTGCGAACAGCCGGACGTCAGCGTCCGCCGGAAGGCGGACGCGACATGTCAGAATGATCCCCGCCGCCTTCGATAGCGCGCATGCTCACACCTGTCGCTCTGCAACGCCTTACAACTGACGGGTGGCTGCTGTTTGCAACGCGGTTCATCCGACTCTTCGCGTACGGTTCGTTGTCCGTCGTGTTGGTCTTCTTCCTCGTCGGCATCGGCCTCAGCGAACCGCAAACCGGGATGCTGCTGACGCTCACGCTCGTCGGCGACACGATCGTCTCGCTCTTGTTGACGACGCGGGCCGACCGGATCGGGCGCCGTCGCACCCTCGTCGTTGGAGCGGTGCTGATGGTCGTGGCGGGACTGGTCTTCGCGTCCACGACGACGCTCTGGCTCCTCGCTGCGTCGCGGCCACCGTCGGCGTGATCAGCCCGAGCGGCAACGAGGTCGGCCCGTTTCTGTCGATCGAGCAGGCGGCGCTTTCGCACGTGATCACCGACCGCACGAGGACCGAAGTCTTTGCGTGGTACACGCTCGCCGGCTCGCTCGCCACGGCGCTCGGCGCGCTGGCCGGCGGCACGATGAGCCGCGTCTTGCAGCAAACGGCGATGAGCGCCGGTGAGCAGCTACCGCGCCGTCGTGCTCCTGTATGCGGCGCTCGGCGTGATCCTGTCGCTTCTGTTCACGCGGCTGTCGCCGGCGGCGGAGGCCGAGACGGTCGGCGAGAAGAAGGCGTTTCAAGCCACGTTCGCCGGCCTGTCAGGGCTCGATCGATCGCACGGCGTCGTGCTGAAGCTGTCGGCGCTGTTCGCGCTCGACTCCTTCGGCGGCGGCTTCGTCGTCCAGAGCTTCGCGGCGTATTGGTTCTACCTGCGCTTCGGCGTGAACCCCGGGATGCTCGGCGTCATCTTCTTCTGGGCGAATGTCTTCGCCGGGCATCTCGGCGCTCGCTGCGTCGCGACTCGCGGCGCGTTTCGGGCTGATTCGAGACGATGGTGGCCACGCACCTGCCGTCGAACGTGCTGCTCATTCTCGTGCCGCTGATGCCGACGGTATCGCTCGCGGTTTTCGTGCTGTTGGTGCGGTTCAGCATCAGCCAGATGGATGTGCCGACGCGGCAGTCCTACATCATGGCTGTCGTGAGCCCGCATGAACGGTCGGCGGCGGCCGGCGTGACCGGCGTCGCCCGGACTGTCGGCGCGGCGATCAGCCCGCTGTTTGTCGGCTTCATGTTCGCTCGCCCCGCCCTGATCAACCTGCCATTCTTCATCGCCGGCACGTTGAAGATCGTCTACGACCTGCTGCTCTACCGACAGTTCGTGGACGCCAACGTGCCGGAGTAACACGGTCGAGCTACGCGGCGACGCGTCGTTTCGACCGGACGTCGAGCATGATGCCGATGACGAGCCCGACGCCGCCCCCGATCAAGGCCCCAATGAGCTGCGCGCGAATCAGCTTGGAAGTGGCGTACCTGATCACTTCGGAAATCTGAACGATCGCCTGGATCTGCGCACCCTGCGGCAAACCGCCGGGCGAGGAGTACCACGCGAGCGCCGGCGGCACGACGATCGACGCGACGACTATTCCGATGAGCGCTCCTGCGAGGACGAACACCAGTGTCTTCATGATTGACTGTCCCTTTATGCGGCAAGCGTGCCAATCCACCGAGCCTGCCTTCTGGCCGCCACGGCTGATTTACAAGTCGAAATTACGGCTGCCTGATGACGCCCATGATGTTCGACTCCCGATGGTCCGCGTGTGCGTAGAGCACGCGCGCACCGTCGTTCGAAACGGCCAGACCGCTCCACGCAAAATCAGGCACTCGTGCGAGCGGCCGCGGCATGTTCGAATCCCCTTCAATCACCGCGATCTGCGGGTCGCCATTATCTGGACGGGTGATGAAGAAAATCGCACGGTCGACGACCGCCACGTTCGCCCAATCGTCAGCGTCGATGTCGCCGGTCACCAGCGTCTCGCCGCCGCCGGCCGTCGGTCGACGCCATAGTCCACGGCGATCCATGCGCAGCGTGTAAAGCCACCGACCGTCGCGCGATTCCATCGCCGCGTAGCCGCCACGTGACGTAACCGCTGCAGGCGCACCATGTCCGTCGATCGGCGCACTCCATATCTGCCAATCCCCGCTCCGGCGCGATCCGTAGTACACGCGCCGTCCATCGTGCGACCAGGCGGGTGCGACGATCGAGATCGGATCGGTGGCGATCGGCCGCGCGGCGAGCGTCTCGACGTCGATGACGATCGCCTCGGCGCCTTCCGCTGATCGCGAGGCATACGCCAGATGACGGCCGTCGGGCGACCAGCGCGGCAGCGATTTGTACGTTCCCGTTCGCGTGAGTTGCCGCGCGTCCGTGCCGTCCCGCTTCGCCACCCAGAGCTCGTACTGGCCGGATCGCGTCGACTGGAACGCGATGCGGGATCCGGCAGGCGAAATCTGCGGATCGAAATTCCATTGCCCGCTGGTAGCGCTCAGCGTCTTGCTCGCAGGCGGCACGTTTTGGGACGTCGGCATCTCGACGATGTTGATGTCGTAGTGCCAGTCTTCGTAGGCAATCGCGCCCGTGTGCCGCGCGACCGACGGGTGCTTCAGCTTGCCGGCGCCGCCAGCAATCAACGACGGCTCGCCGCCGGATGCGGCGACGCGCCATACGCTGATTCCGCCGCCACGCTCGGAAGAGTTCCGGCCACGAGTTCG
>CAVOIY010000004.1:0-1393926 GCA_963696165.1 uncultured Acidobacteriota bacterium
TGTGTGCGGTTCCCGATGACGCCTGCGCCGCAACGGGAAACGCGCTGACGGTCATCACGGCTATCGAGGCCAACGCCGTTGTCTTCGTCCAATCCATCCTTCGCTCCTTTGTTCTCTGCTGCTTCTTGTCTGTCCGGCAGTCCCTCAGATCAGCGACCGCTAGTCGTCGAAATCCGTGCTGCGGTTGACCGGCTCCCAGGCGGTGGCGCCTCCCATGCCCATGGCGCCGCCGGTCACGATCGCCGTCCTGCCTGAAATCCGTCCCGCTTTCGCGCTCCTCTGCTCCTGGTTGACACAGTTTCGAGGGCTCATCCCCGTGGCTGCCGGGATGAGGCGGGCGAACCGGAGGGTCCCCTCATGTTCGAGGCTAGCAAGATGAGGGTTGCCTCGACTTGATAGGTTCGTCACATGGAGGCGAGCATCGGCATCACCCGCGAGTCCGACCCGCACGCTCCGGCGCGACGCGCAACGGAACCGCGCAGCGCTGCTCGCGGCGGCTGCGGACGCCTTCGCCAGAGAGGGTCTGGAAGCACCGCTGGAGGGCATCGCGAAGGCGGCCGCTGCCATCGGCACCCTGTACCGGCACTTCAACACCCGTCTCGACCTGGTTCAAGCGGCCTTCGAGGAGAAGTTCGCGCCTGGCCGCCGCGGCAGAGAGGACAGGTGAACGGCGCGGACGATCCGTGGGTCGGCTTCGTCCGGTATCTCGAGGCGATGTGCGAACTGCAGGCCGACGACCGCGGCATGAACGACCTGGCCTCGTACGCCTACCCGTGTCCGGCTACATCGAAGAGCAGCTCATGCGCATTCGTGGCCTCGCCCGACAGGCCATGCAACGTGCGCAGGACCAGGGGATGCTGCGGGCCGACCTGACCCCCGAGGACCTGGCCTTCGTCATCTGGTCACACAGCCGTATCGCCGCCGCCACCCGCGACGTACGACCCGACGCGTGGCGTCGCCACCTCTACCTGATGCTCGACGCCTTCCGCGCCGACCGCGCGCACCCACTGCCCGTGCCGCCACTGACCGAGAGTGAGCTATGGAACGCAATGACCAACCTCGGATCCGGCGCCTCCTGCGCCGAATAGACGCCCTCTCCCGCCGGGCCGTCCGGCCACACCGGGCCTCAGTGTCGGCTGTCGCGGCAGTGCAGCCAACCCGCAATGACCGCAGCGGGCAAGGCGAGGAACATGCCGACCAGATGGGCGACCAATGCCCATGAATCTAGGCTGGCCCCGTCCATCCCCTCGTGGTCGATGAAAAATGCCAGGCCGCCACACGGGATAAACAGCACTCCCATCACGACGGCACCCACCAACAGCAGGGCCATCGAACGACGGATAGCGGCCGTCATCAAAACGACCGTCACCGAGGCCGGCACGCCCAGGAGCGCCGGGCCGTCCACCGGCCCCCGACGAGGAGATCCGCTCTTGTAGCCGAGTAGCTACGCCGTCACCGCAGCCTCTTTGTCCTCCACCGCCAGGGTTCAGGCAAAAGGGCGCCTCGCCCGTTCGTTTGTCCACCACGACAGGGGCATTGCCGACCACCGCCTGATGCCAATCATCAGACGCCTTCTGGAGCTAGTGGTGAACGTCAACCTGTCGCCGACACAGGCCGCCGAGCGGCTGGCGGTCTGCCGGCGGTGGAGTCGAACGCCGAGCCGACTGAGCCTCCGGTCAGTCGATGCCTTCGATGATGCGGAAGTCGCGCTCGACGCCGTCGGATAGGGCGACCAGCGCCTCCTGGTAGGCATCACTCTCGTGTGCCGCGATGGCCTGCTCAAAGCTGTCGAACTCGATCAGGACAGTGCGCTCGGCGATTCCGGCGTCGTGTGCGACGATCCGACCGCCACGGGCGAGGAGCCGCCCGCCCCCGGCTTGGACGGCCGGACCGGCCAGCTTGTTGTAGGCAGCCAGCTTCTCAGGGTCTGAAATGGTGTGGTAGGCACTGACCCAGTAGCCCTTGGCCACGGAACCTCCAGTGTTCGGAAGGGCACATCTGGCGATCTGTCAGGCAGATTCCAGTGAGATCACCTTCTCATCATCTCTGAGTTGCTATGCCATCACGTGCCAGTGCGTGCCGCCGCTGGGCGCGGCAACGCTAAGCGGCGAGGCTCTTGATCATGATGTGCTCCCGACGGATGCCGTCGGGCATGTGGCTGCCGAGTTCACCAGTGTCGTGGAAGCCGTTTCGCTGGTAGAGCGCCCAGGCGTGCTTGTTGTCCTCCACAACGCCCAGCCGTAGCGTCCCTGCGCCGACCTGCCGAGCCCACTGCTCGACCGCCTGTACGAGGTGGTCGCCGACACCTCGGCCACGGCCCGCCGGTGCCACGTACATCGAGATCAGCTCGACGACGCCGTCCTGATCTGTCGGCACTCCGCTGGCCATCCCCACGGGCTGCCCGTCGAGCGTCGCCACCATGTTGTACGAACCGGGGATGCCCAGCCGACCGCGCCAGCGGTCCTCGCGGTCGTTGTCGCCCTGCCAGTCCGCCAGTTGGGAACCGAAGGCGTACGGCGCCTCGGTCAGCGCGACGAGCCGTAGCTCCCGCCAGGTCTTCCAGTCGTCCTCGGTGAGCACAACAGTTTTGATCATTGTGGAAGGCTGCCGCAGGTCCGGGAGACCGGGCAATGCGTTTTCGGCGGTCTAGCGCCGTACCGGTGCTGAGGTGGGAAGCTCGGCGGCCACCGTTCCCAGCAGCGCCAATGCCTGCGCCGAGCGGCTGCCGGCCTCGGCCTGGTAGACGATCAGCTGCTGGCCTGCGGCGCCGTCGACGGTGAGGGAGTCGTAGGTGAGGGTCAACTCGCCGACGTCATGATGGTTGAACACCTTCGCCTCGTGGGTCTTTCCCCGTACGTCGTGACGTGCCCACAGGTGGCGGAACTCCGGACTCTTCAAGGACAGCTCCCCGACGAGGTCGGTGAGTCGGGCGTCGTTCAGCAGGTCGCCGGCGGCGGCGCGCAGAGCGCCGAGGCTGGACTGCGCGACGTGCTCCCAGTGGGGATAGAAGGAACGGGCTGCCGGGCTGAGGAAGACGAACCGGACGAGGTTGGGCTCGTCGTCCTCGAACGCCTTGGCGAACAGCGCACGCCCCAACCCGTTACCTGCCAACATGTCCATTCTGCGGTCGACGATCAGTGCGGGGGTGTGCAGCCAGCCGTCCATCAGGCGCAGCAGGCTCGGCCGGACGGTCTCACGGCGCCTCCTGCGGACGGGACCGCGCCTGGTCCTGGTCAGCAGGTGCAGGTGTGCCGTCTCCTCGGGGTCGAGTCCGAGGGTGCGGGCCAGTGCGTCCAGCACCTGGTCGGACGGGTGCTGTTCCCGCCCCTGCTCCAGACGGGTGTAGTAATCGGTGCTGACCCCGGACAGTTGGGCGACTTCCTCCCGCCGCAGACCCGGCGTCCGGCGTCGGCCCGACGAGACGATTCCGACCTCGTCCGGGTTTGTCATTTCACGCCGGGCGCGCAGGAAGTCGCCGAGTGGATTGGTGCCGTCCATGCGCCAAAGATAGCCACGGACGGCCGGCTGCCAGGACGGTCTGCGGGGGTGTGACGCACCCTGGTTGACGGCCGCCGGAGGCCGGAGGGTGGATTCATGGAGTCCACGAAGAAGGTAGTTCTGGTCACCGGTGCGAGCAGCGGGATCGGCGAGGCTGTCGCGCTGCGTCTGGCCGGCGAGGGGCATGACGTGGTTGCGGGCGCTCGGCGGCGGGAACGGCTCGCCGCGCTCGCCGAACGCCACGACAACATCCGGGTACGGCGGCTCGACGTGACAGATCGCGGCGACGTCGCGGCGTTCGTCGACAGCGCGGTCGCCGAGTTCGGGCGGGTCGACGTGATCGTCAACAACGCAGGGCTGATGCCGTTGTCCCGGCTCGACGCCCTGCTTGTCGACGAGTGGGACCGGATGCTGGATGTCAACGTGCGCGGTCTGCTGCACGGCATCGCCGCCGTCCTGCCGGTCTTCCAGCGGCAGGGCAACGGCCATCTGATCACCGTTGCCTCCGTCGGCGCCCACGAGGTGGTGCCGACTTCCGCGGTGTACTCGGCGACGAAGTTCGCGGCATGGGCGATCACCGAGGGTCTGCGTCTGGAGGCTGACCCGAGCCTGCGGGTCACCACGATCACGCCCGGCGTCGTCGAGTCCGAGTTGGCCGAGACGATCAGCGATCCGGTCGCCCGCGAGGCGATGCGGGAATACCGCAAGAACTCGATCTCCCCGGACGCCATCGCGCGGGCGATCTCGTTCGCAGTCGATCAGCCTGCGGACGTCGACGTCAACGAAATCATCATCCGTCCGACCCGGCAGCGAGGCTGACATGTCCAGCGTTGAGCAGCGCAAGGTGTCCGGGGCGGTTGCCAGCATCGTCGCGACGGCGGCGCTCACCGCCTGCGCGACGGAGACATCGTCCACGCCACAACCCGCGCAGGCAACGGCGCGGCCCTCGACCACCGAAACCATCACCCACGGGTACGTCGGGATGTGGGTGACCGCCGACAACCACATCCGGCAGGAGTTGCTGGCCAACGGCCGCTACGACGAGGCACGTGGCCAGCGGGACAGCGCCTACACCGGCCGGTACGAGGTGACCGGCGACCACATCGACTATTGGGATGACACCGGCTTCACCGCCGACGGCCGCTTCGAAGGCGACGTCCTGCACCACGGCGGCTACGTGTTCTACCGCGAGGGCAGCGCGGCCCATCGGCAAGCCGTTGTCACGCGGGGATCCACCGGGTCTTCCTCCTGAGTCCGGAGCGAGCACCACACCGGCGGCGGCGCCGAGGAGGGTGCCAGTGACCGTGGCGGCGAGATATCCGTCCGGCGCGGACGGTGCGATGCTCAGCCTCGACCCGTACTCCCGGTGGGTGAGCGTGACCGTCAGCCCTTCCCGCTCGGCCCGCCAGCCGTCGCAGAGGTCGCCCGGTACGCGATGGCTGCCCTGCCACCGCACCAGCCCTCCCGCAGCCCCGGCGGTGGCTACGGCGACGAGCGCGGGCGCGGGCGCGCGAGTGAGCTGCCGGTCGGCGGAAGCCTTCTGGCATACGGATGGAAAAACCTTGGCAAGACCGCGCTGCCAGTCTGGGTTGGCAGAAAGCGGCTGCGGTCCCCAATCGGGATCCGTTGCGCCGCTTTCTCACAACAAATCGGGGAGGTGAAACATGATTCGAATGATCGAGAACATCGGATACCGGGCGCTGTCGCGCTTCGTGCCGTCCGCCTCGGCTGCCGCCTGGGACTGCAAGTGTGAGGCCTACTCACGGTGGGCCTTCAGGAACGGCTACTGCGTCTGTTCCGGCGACTGCCGGACCGTCACGTGCGTTAGCGGCCCTAAGTAGCCATCAGGCCGGTGGTGGGCCCCGCGCCCACCACCGGCTTGAGCCCAGTGCTCATCCCCGATCGGAAGCAGTCATGCTGACCTCGTTACTTATCACGGTCTTGATATTGAGTGTTATCTCCCTGTTCAACCTCGTTCTCGGGATGGGCATCATTCGGCGCCTGCGGGAGCACACCGAAATTCTGGCGGGCTCCGGGAGTCAGGAGGGTCTGACGCAGCCGGGACACCGCATCGACGACGTCGCGGTGGCAACCCTCGGCGGCGGGACCTTCGCCCGGGACAGCCTGGCCGGCCCCACGCTTGTGGCGTTCTTCATGCCGGGCTGCGCAGGCTGCAAGATCGCCCTTCCGGAATTCATTCGTGAGGTCGGCCAGGGCCGGTACGCCGGACACCGGGTCATCGGCGTGGTCAACGGCTCCGGCGAGGAGGCGGACGCGTTGCGCGACCAGCTCGCCGCACTCGTGGACACCGTGGTTCCGACGGCCACCCGAGACGTCATCAAGGCGTTCGACAGCTCGGTGTACCCGGCCTTCTACGTGATCGACGAAACCGGGACGATCCGACAGAGCAGTACGAAACTGGCGGAGATCGACCTTCCTGTTCCGGCCGTGGCCGGGAACTGATCTGCGACACGGAAGTCGAGCGACGGTGATGGAAGCGACGTCGGGCAGCTGGATCTCGCCCAACCTGCGGCGCGTCGGCCCGGTCCTGTCCCTGGCGTGGAGGGCCGGGCCCGCGCTCCTCGGTGCACAGTCCGCTACTGCTCTGCTGCAGGCCGTTCTTCCGGTGACGATCGCCTGGCTGACGAAGGCGGTTGTCGACGGCGTGGGAGGTCGGGACGCGGGTCTCGCGGCGGGGGCGACAGCCGGTCTCGTCGCCGCTGGCCTGATGATGGGAGTCGCCTCCCATCTTCAGTCCTTCCTCGACAAGCTGGGCGGCTACCGGTCCAGCCTGTACGCGCAGGACGTTCTCTACCAGGCCGTCAACCGCTTCTCCGGCCTGGCCCGGTTCGAGAGCCCAGAACTCCAGGACCGGCTGCGGTACGCGCAGGCCACGGCCGGCCAGACGGCGAGCAGGGCGGTGTCCGGGATCCTCGCGATCGCCGGCGGTGTCCTGACGACCACCGCGTTGCTCTACTCGGTGGGCGTCATCAGCCCGGTGACGGCGGCGTTCCTGGCCCTGTCGGCAGCGCCGGCCGCGGCTGCGGAATTCATGCTGGCCCGTCGCCGGGCGGCCCTGCTGTGGGACCTGGGTCCGCTGGAGCGGCGGGAGATCTTCTTCGCCGGCCTGATCACGAGTATCGGCGCCGCGAAGGAGGTGCGGCTCTACGGGATCGGTGACTATCTGAAGAGCCGCGTACGTCGCGAGCGTCTACAGATCAACGCGCTCCACGGCACCCAGGACCGCCGGGAGCTGCTGACGCTGACCGGCCTCGGCGTGCTCGGCGCCGTCGGCACCGGCGGGGGGTTCGCGTGGATCGTGATGTCCGCCATCAACGGCACCGCCACCGTCGGTGACGTCGCGTTGTACATCGCGGCGGTGGGCGCGGCCCAGGCCGCCGTCATAGCGCTCTCCGGAAGCCTCGCGCGGACGTACGAGGACCTGCTGACCTTCGAGCACTTCCAGTCGGTCGTCACCGCCGAGCCGGACCTGCCGCACGCGGTGCAGCCTCGTCCGGTCACGACGCTCCGTGAGGGGATCGAGCTGCGGGACGTCTGGTTCCGCTACTCACCGTCTCATCCGTGGATCCTGCGCGGGGTCAACCTGTGGATCCCAGCGGGCGCCTCGGTGGCTCTGGTCGGCAGGAACGGCACTGGAAAGAGCACCCTCGTGAAGCTGCTGTGCCGGTTCTACGACCCGACCCGGGGGCAGATCCTGTGGGACGGGGTCGACCTGCGGGAGCTGGACCTGGCCGCACTGCGCGGCGCGATAAGCGCCGTGTTCCAGGACGCCATGCACTACGACCTCACCGCGCGGGAGAACATCGGCCTCGGCGACATCGACCAGATGGACGACCTGTCCGCCATTCGAGGTGCCGCGCGACTGTCCGGGATGGACGACGCGATCAGCGCCCTTCCCCGCGGCTACGACACGCTGCTGACCCGGCTCTTCAAGAGCGCGGCGGAGGCGGACGACGCCGCCACCGGCGTGATCCTCTCCGGTGGCCAGTGGCAACGGCTGGCGCTGGCCAGGGCTTTCCTGCGCGGACGGCGGCACTTGTTGATCCTCGACGAGCCGAGCACCGGCCTCGACGCGGTCAGCGAGGCGGATATCCAGGAACGCGTACGGGGCGTGTGGCAGGGGGTGGCGACGGTGGTGATTTCGCACCGGCTGTCGACGGCCAAGGCGGCGGATGTCGTCGCCGTACTCGACGAGGGTCAGATTGCCGAGGCCGGCACGCACGCCGACCTGATGGCCCGATCCGGGATCTACGCGGGAATGTTCGAACTCCAGGCCAGGGGTTATCAGGAAACCGATGCGGTGGTGGGCTGAAGAATGGGACTCGTTTACCTGGAATTCGGCTGTCGCCTCACCATCGGCCTGGTTTTCCTGATCTCCTCGGCCGGCAAGGTCGGTTCTCCGGCGCGGTTCGCCGACTTCCGGTCTGAGATCGCCGCAATGCGTGTGGTTCCGGCGGGTCTGACCCGAGCCGCAGCAGCGTCGGTGTGCATTGTCGAAATTGCAGTGGTCGGCCTCTTGGTCAGTGGCTTCACCGCCGTTGTCGGGTTCGTCGTCGGGTCGGCTCTGCTCGCGGTGTTCAGCGCGGCGATCCTCCGCACCGTACGGTCCGGGGTCGGTGCCCGTTGCCACTGCTTCGGTTTCCGCTCCGGCCGTCTCGGAATACGGCACCTGTACCGCAACGGCTTCCTGATGGCGGTCTGTGCCGCCGGAGTCCTGGCGGCCACCGCCGGGCCGGATTGGACGCCGGCGTGGGTCGACCTGCTGCCCGTGACGCTGCTGGCGCTTGTGGCTGTGGCACTTCTCGTCTTCATGGACGACCTCGTGGACCTGCGGCGAGTGGACGCGACCCCCGGCCGGGGGCGGTTCTGATGGCAGCGGTAGCGGGGCTGATCAGCGCGCTGGCGCTGCTGGGCGGCGCAGCGGTGTGGGTCGCACGCCGTCAGCTCGTGATGATCACCGTCACTGGCGGCAGCATGCATCCGAGCTTGAACGACGGCGACACGATCCTGGTTCGGAAGATGCCGCTGCGCGCGATCCGCGCGGACATGATCGTCGTCTTCGCGCATCCGAAAAGGCACGAGGAGGCGTCGGCGAACGCAGGCGGTGCTGCCACCGACCTGGCCACGACGTGGCTGATCAAGAGGGTCGTCGCGGTACCCGGCGAGCCGGTCCCACCGGAGTTGGGGTGGAACGACCAGACGGTGCCCGCCGGCTGCCTCGTGGTGTACGGCGACAACCGCCGCTCCAGCCACGACTCGCGCCACTTCGGATACGTACGCCGAGCCGATGTGCGGGGGGTCGCGGTGCAGAAACACCTGCCGGACCGGGGCCGCCGCAGGCTGGTCGAGAACAGCCCGGGAGAAGGCCCGTGGCAGAGGACGTATCGCCACCGTGGGACGGCGTAGTGGCCAGTGAGTCGATTGCAACCCGGGAGGGCCAGCGCATGTTGCCGCAGTTGAAGGGGGTCGTCTGGGAACGCTCCGGAGCAGACGTCCAGATCGTCTACGACTTCCGCGACTCGTTCATCGTCACTGACCACGACGGTAGCGTGGAGGCCCTGCTCGACCTGCTACGGGAAGGCGGGCGTACTCCCGAGACGTTGGCCCGTGCCCTGTCCGACCGCTGCGGGCGCGACGTGCCGGTCGACGACGTGCTCGCGGCGATCGAAACGTTCGACGGCTATGGCCTGCTCGAGAACGGGGCGCGGCTGGGGCGGCTGGGGGACAGCGCCACCGGTCGGTATTACTCGAACCTCGCGTTCTTCGAGTCGTTCGCCACCCTGGCGCGGAGCAGGGAGGACTTCCAGGAGCGGCTGACCCGTTCCCATGTCCTGGTGCTGGGCACGGGCGGCCTCAACTCGAACACCATCCCGCACCTGTGCGGCCTGGGCGTGGGCCGCCTCACCGTGACGGACCGTGACGTCGTCGAGCCGCGCAACTTCGCCCGGCAGTACCTCTACCGGTGGGACGACGTCGGGAAGAGCAAGGTGGAGCGGGCCGCCGCCTGGGTGCGGGCGTTCGATCCCAGCATCGACGTCCGCTCGGTCGAAGCGAGCATCGACGGAGTTGCGGACGTGCTCCGGCTGCTTGACGTGGCAGGCCCGGACGTCGTCCTGTCGGGGGTGGACAGCCCGGACGGGATCGACGACTGGGTGAACACCGCGTGCGTGGTGCGGGGCATACCGTATGTGCGGGCCGGGATCTGGGTCACCCAGGGCATCGTCTGGTCGGTCGACCCCGGTAACAGCGCATGCCGAGCCTGCGCCCGGACGATGGCGAACCAGAGCCGCGACGCGGCCAGCGGTGACGCCGCTGTCGCGTTCACCGCTGCCGACCTGTTCCGCACCAAGCCGCGGAGCAATCGTGGGATCGGCCCGGTGGCCGGGCTGCTCGGTTCGTTGTCCGCGTTCGAGGTGCTCCGTTACCTCACCCGGTTCGAGCCGCCCGCGTACGCCGGCAACCCGCTCGAGATCGACTTCGCCGCCGGTTGTGCGATGCGAACGACTGCCTGGCAGCGCCAGGACGAGTGTGAGTGCGCGAACCCACAAACCAACAGCTCTCCACGCACGGAGGCGATCGTGGGCAGCTGACCGTGTTCGAAGGACCGTGGAGAGGAGGCGAAATGAAGATCGAGATCCGACGGATCGAGAGTGTGCGAGTCACCGTGATTGTTGGCGGCCCCACCGACAGCTGACCGGATCGGCTGTGAACGACAGGACACGGACGGCCTGGGAAGTCTTGCGACCCGGGCCGTCCGCTGCGAGGCGAGGAGTTCGCGATGGACGGATCGCCGGTGTTGGCGGTCGGCGTGCCGGCAGCGGTACGGCTGCTCATGGTCGCGCAGGAGGGCGACGAGTTCACCCTCGGCCGGCACGACCTCGGCGTGTACGTCGCGGTGCCCGAGCCGGGAGCGGTGTTCGTCCGCGCGTTGCAGGCGGGTAGTTCGATCGCGGCGGCCACCGACCGGGCCAGCACGGCGGCCGGAACGGCAGTGGACGGCGCCGACTTCCTCGACGGCCTTGCCGCGGCGGGCCTACTCGACGATGTCCGCGACGACGGCGCGTCGGAGACGTCCGGATCGACCGGGGCGCCCCGGGGCACGATCCGCTGGATCGAGGGCGTCAGCCCACGGGTGGCCCGGGTGTTCTTCGGCTGGCCGGCCTGGCTGCTGTACGCGGGGGCCGCTGCCGCCTCCGTGGCCATGCTGGCGACCGAGCCGGCGCTGCGGCCCTCCTACGATCACATCTGGTGGCTCACCGACCCCCTGCTGGCGGTGCTCCTCTACGTGCCGATCGGTTTCGCGTTGGCAGCCCTGCACGAGATCTGGCACTGGCTCGCCGGTCGTGCGGTGGGCATACCCGCGGCGTTCCGCGTCAGCCGACGCGGCATCTACCTCGTCTTCGAGACCGACCTCAGCCAGCTCCTCACCATTGGCCGGCGGGCTCGTTACGGCCCCTTCCTGGCGGGCATGGCGTTCGACGTGACGGTGCTCGCGCTCGTGCTGGCGCTGCGGTACGCCCACATCGTCGGCGTGACGACGATGCCCGCCGCACTGGACCGGCTGCTGCGGGTGGTCATCCTCTATCTGATCTTCAGCGTCGTCTGGCAGTGGGCGGGGGTGTTCCTGCGCAGCGACGGGTACGCCGTCCTGGCCAACGCGCTGAAGTGCCACAACCTTTACCGCGCCACGGTGCTGACCACCAAGTGGCGGCTCTGGCGCCTGACCGACGACGAGCGCGTCGAACTGGACGCGATCGGACCGCGCGATCGGGCCGTCGCACGCTGGTTCGGCCTCGTGTACCTGGCCGGAATCGTGGTGATGTGGTGGATGGCCGTGACCTTCGCTGTGCCGTTCGCCATCGCGATGGGCGCCTGGGTGCTGGCGAACCTCAGTGCGATCTCGCCCGCCTCGGTCGCCTTCTGGGAGTCGTTGGTCGTGCTGATTTACCTGGTCTTCGGCCTGATCGCGCCGGTCGTCATCGCCTTGCGTGAGCGCCGGTTGCGACGGATGGGAGCGCTGCTGTGAGTTTGCACCCGCACCGCTGGTGGTGGCGGACGGCGACGATGTCGGCGATCGGGGCGCTGGTGGCCACCCTGTTCACGGGAGGAACCCTGTTCGGGTCCGGGGCCCGTTCGGAGGCCGACGCGGGCCCACGACCGTGTCCGGCCGGCGAGACCGTACCTGTGCTGGAGAGCCCGCACATATCGCAGGCGGAGGCCGCCTCGGTCCGGTACTCGTCGCAGCCCCCGACCTCCGGCCCGCACTTCCCGTTCAGCCTGGCGCCGGGCGCCTACGACAGGCCCATTCCGGATGGACTGACGTTGCACGCGCTGGAGCAGGGCCAGGTCGCCCTGCTGTACGCGCCGGACACCCCGGTCGAGGTCGTCGCGCAGATGCGGCGGCTCGTCCACGCAAACCCGAGAAGTCTGCTGCTCGCGCCGCATCCGGCCGTCCGGGGCGGCGTGGTGCTGACCGCCTGGGGTTGCCTGCAACGGCAGCCGACGTACGACGCGGCGGCGGCAGCGGACTTCGTCGGCGAGGTCATCCGACGGCGAGAGCCGAGGTAGCGGAGCCGCAGCGGGCCGCCGGGGCGCAGGGCGTGCGGAAGTGCGGGAACCGAGGCGACCTGGTGCGGCACGTCGCCACCCGTAGCGAAAAGTCCTGGCATGCGGGTGGAAGGCAATGGGTCTGTCTCCGGCTGCCCTCCAACGCTGTCGACATGATCGACGAGTGGTGGCGGGCGCAGATCGCCGGGCTCGCGTAGCCCTTCCTCCGGCACCACGGCGGCCAGGGTCGATATGGGCGCACAGCGGGTGCAACCTCCCGGGCTGGCCGCCAGGGACCCCGACGCCCTCAGGGTTGATGCGGCCGCCCGGGTTGGCGGCGCGCGAACACGATGCCACCGAGCCGGCTCTCCGGTGAGACGACTGTCGTCTGCGCCTCGACGGTGAACCCGGCGTCGTGCAGCCAGGCCGCCAATTGGGCTGGCTGGCGGCGGTGGACGTGGATTTTCATGGGATGGCCGCCGTACCCCTGGGTCTTGAGAGTGGTCTCGTCGCCGACATGGAACCCGAGCAGCAGCGGGCCGCCGGGACGCAACACCCTCCGGAACTGCGCGAGGACCGCGCCGATCGTGTCGTCGGGGATGTGGATCAGCGAGTACCACGCCACCAGCCCGGCGATCGAGCCGTCGTCCAGATCGAGGTCGGTCATGGAGCCCACCTCGAACCGGAGACCGGGGTGGTCCCGTCTGGCGACGTCGATCATCCCGGGTGACAGGTCGATGCCGAAGGCGTCCAGGCCGAGGTCGTGCAGATGGGCGGTGATGCGCCCCGGCCCGCAGCCGACATCGGCGACCGGCCCGTCACCGGCGGCCCGGACGAGGTCAGCGAACAGGGCGAAGGCCGCCCGTTCGTAGGGCGCTTCGGCCAGGAGGCCGCGCAGCAGGTCCGCGTAACTGTCGGCGACCGTGTCGTAGGAGGTGCGGGTGTCCGCCAGCCAGCCGTCCTCGCTCATGACGGCCACGCTAGACCGACGACCAGTGGCGCGACGTCGGGTCCGATCCGAGCCCGCGCCGATGAGATCGTGTCTCCGACGACATCCATCCTGGAGAGACCATCCGCCGGACATCCTGGAGCCGATTCCATGACGTACGCCCCCGTGACCGTCAGCCTGCCCGTCGCCGACCGCGCGACCGCACACCGCTTCTACTCCGACGGCCTCGGCCTGGAGGCGGTGGGGGAGTTGGCCGACGACGGCCTTCCGGAGCCGTTGCAGTTCGTGGTCAACGACGGGTTGCGGCTGATGCTCGTCCCGACCGGCGGCTTCGGCTGGGTGATCGGCTCGCACGAGGTCGCCGCGCGGGGCCAGAGTGAGTGCGTGCTCAGCCTCGGCGTCGCGTCTCCCGCTGACGCGGACGCGATCGTCGAGCGGGCCCGCGCCGCCGGCGCCGAGGTGGTCACCGAGCCGGCAGCACAACCCTGGGGGTACGCGGGGGCCTTCGCCGACCCGGACGGTCACCTGTGGATGGTGTCCGCTGAGTAGCCGGCCAGGCCCAGGCAGGACTGTCGGTGGTGCCGGATACGGTCCGGTCGTGACAGTGACCACCGATGCCACAGGCATGTTGCCTACCGCCGCCGACGAGGCCCGACTGTGGGCGCTCATCGAGTCGGCGTGGGCCGGGCTCGACGCGGAGGCGCTGGCGCTGCGCCGAGCCATCGTCGAGCGTGATCCCGACGGGGAGGATGACGTGCGGTTCTACGCGATCGACGACTGGCTGGCCCCGTTCCTCGCCCGCCTCGGCGCCCTCAGCGACGAGTTGTCGGCGCAGGAGTTGACCGACCTCGACCGGGTGGTGGAGCGCAAGCTGCACGACATCGACCGGGAGGACATCCACGAGGTGACCGACGGCTCGGACGACGGCTTCCTCTACTGCCGCGGCTTCATCGTCGCCCTGGTGCGCGAATTTCGATCGCGCTTTTTGGCCTGAGCGCGAGCGGCGTGTTCGCATTCGTGGCGCGCCGAAGGTTGGATCGACAGCCCACGGACTGGCTGCTCGCCCGCCATTCGATCATCTACGCAGCGTCGACCGTCGTCGCCCTGTTCGTTCTCGTGCGACTACGCGTGGGGCTCAACTATTCGCCTCGAAATCTCGCGCTCATGCTCGCGATTTACACGCTCGCTGCCGTTCCGTTCTTTACGGGAGGCCTCGTCGTCACTATTGCGATCTCGAGGCTGGCATCGCGGATCAACAGCGTCTATGCCGCGGATCTCGTCCGCGCCGCCGGCGGCTGCCTAGCGCTGATTCCACTCCTCGACCGACTGGGCGCTCCCGGCGTCGTCCTTACGGCTGCGGCGCTGGCGTGCGCCGCTGCGCTGCTGTTTGCACCTCGCGCGCGCCGTGAGCGCGTCGCGATCGTGTCGCTGGTGCTGATGCTTCTGCCGCTCGGCGGCCAATGGTCCGGCGTCGCCTCGTTCGACGTGGTCGACACGAAGGGCCACCAGGGCGACCGAGTGCTGTTCAGTAAGTGGAATTCCTTTTCACGCGTCGGCGTATACGAGCGAGCCCACGGCGACTGGTCGCTGAGCTCCGCATACACCGGCGCGCTGCCTGACACGCGCTTCATGGACATCGATTCGGCCGCGTCCACGCCAATCCTGCACGCCGCGCCGATCTGCTCGAACGTGCAATATCTTCGGTACGAGCTCACGGCGCTCGCGTACGCATTGAAGAGCGCACGGTCCGCCATTTACCGCGCTTGTCATCGGACCTGGAGGCGGTCGCGACCTCGTGTCGGCGCTGGTTTTCGGCGCCGAACACGTCGACGGTGTGGAGATCAACCCAATCATCGCCAACGATGTGATGCGTCAACGATTCAGCGACTTCTCGGGCGGCATCTACACGAACTCGCGCGTCCGTATCGCGGTCGACGATGGGCGGAGCTTTGTGCGGCGGTCCTCCGACCGTTACGACGTCATTCAGGCGTCGCTCGTCGACACGTGGGCGGCGACCGCTGCCGGTGCGTACACGCTCACTGAAAACACGCTCTACACGGTCGAAGCATTCGATGATTATCTCGATCATCTCAAACCCGACGGCGTACTGACGATTACGCGATGGGTGTTCGACGGGCTCCGGCTGGTATCGCTCGCGCAGGCGGCGTGCGAGCGGCGCGGGTGGGATGCGGCGTCCCGGCTGGCGATCGTGCAGCACGATCGTGTGGCAACGTTTCTACTGAAGAAATCGCCGTTCACACGAGACGAAGTCGAGCGCCTTTCGCAGACGGCCGATCGACTCCACTTTCAGGTGTTGTACGCGCCGTTCGGCAACGCCGACGGAACGGCCGCGGCAGCTGACCAATCGGAATTCGGCGGCGTCCGCCAAACGATTACGCTCGGCTGATTCGCGCAGCCGACCGCACGGCTTTCTACGGCAATACGCGCAGGACATCCGGCCGACGACCGACGACCGCCCGTTCTTCTTTCACACCACCAAACTGAAGGATCAGTTTCAGGTGGCATTCGGCCGCTCGATGCTCTTCGGCAACGGGCTCAGCGCGTTGCTGACGCTGCTCGGCATTTCCACGGCGCTGGTGGTGCTGTTCATCGTGGGACCGCTGCTGCTCGCCGGCGGCGCATCGCGCCGACGGGTGGCTGTCGTGGCTGCTCTTCTTCGGCGCCCTCGGCGCCGGCTTCATGCTGATCGAGGTCGCACTGCTGCAGCGGTTCGTGCTGCTGCTCGGTCATCCGGTGTATTCGCTGACCGTCACGTTGTTCTCGCTGCTCCTCGGCACGGGGATCGGGGCGAGATTAAGCCGTCGTTCGCCGCGGCCAGTTACTGCGGTGTCGACGCTTGCGTGTGGCCGTCATCGCCCTGGTCGTCGCGGTCGTCCTCGTCGTCGAGCCGATTGTTGCTGTGGGCGATCCCGTTCTCTCGGCCATGCGCATTCTCGTCGCCGTCGCGACCCTGATGCCGATCGGCGTCGCGCTCGGCGTGCCGATGCCGTCGGGCATCCGAATGCTGAGCGTCGAGGACGCCGCAGATGGTGACGTGGGCGTGGGGCATCAACGGTGCGCTGTCGGTGCTCGGTGCCACCCTGGCGATCTTCATTGCGATGAACTGGGGATTTAGGGTCACCCTTCTGTCGGCCGCCGCCGTGTATCTCGTCGGTCTAGCCGCGTTCAGCTCAGCCACGGTCAAAACCGGGCCGGCACGTGCCTGGCACCGTCAGACTTTCAGATTCATTCAGCGTCTAACAACGTTGGACAAGTGAACAGTGTTCAGCTATGATACTGAACACTGTTCACCTCGTCTGACTGGGCTGAAAGGCGACATGGGTATTAAAGAACGTCACGAGCGCGATCGCGAGGCGGTGCAGCGCGGCATCCTGGACGCCGCACGCGAGCTCTTCGTCGCCGAAGGGTTCCGCAATGTATCGATTCGCAAGATCGCCGAGCGAATCGAGTACAGCCCCGCCGCTATTTACGGGTACTTTCCAAGCAAGGACGACATCTTCTTCGCGCTCGCCGAAGACGGATTCCGGCTGCTTGGCGATCCGGGAGCCGCACCCGCCGCGACCGAGCTCAACGCGCTCGAGCCGCTGGATCGCCTGCGCGCGATTTTCTGGCGTCTGTACCAATTCAGCCGCGACCATCCGCAGTATTTCGCGCTGATGTTCGTCGAGCGTTCGGTGCCGCGGATCAGCCGTGAATACGAGCGGTTCGCCTTCGCGCGCGAGATGAAGCGACATCTCGTCGAGCACATCCAGTCGTGCATCGATGCCGGCGTTCTGCCGGCGACCGTGAAGCCGTTCGTCGCCATCCGCCTGCTCACCATGAGCATCGCGGGCCTCGCCACGTTCAGCCTCTCCGACCGGCTCGCGCCAGCCGAAGACCCGGATCGCCTTGCGCATGACGTCATCAACGTCGTGCTGGCGGGCCTTCAATCCGGGATCGAGCTCGAATCGTCGGGAGATATCGATTGTCCGCTTGGTGACGAAGACGAACCCGCGGACCTGCAAGCGTCATGACACGAGGAGTCGTTCCGCCGATGACTACGAAACCCATCACGAAATTCGCCGTCCTGCTGTTCGCCGCCGTTCCGATCGTCGCGCCCGCCTGCAGCACCGGCGATGCGCGGACCAGGGACGCAAACGTTGAAACGCCCGCAGTGTCGGTCTCGCCTGCCGCGGCGGTCGAGCAGCCGATCGCGCGATTCGTTCGCGTCAGCGGATCGCTGACGGCCGAGGAGCAGGCGGACGTTGCCGCCGAGATCGCAGGCCGCGTGATCGCGACGCCGGTCGAACGCGGCACGCGCGTCAGTCAAGGCGCTGAGCTCGTGAGGCTGTCGCCGGTCGAAACCGACGCGAGCCTCGACGAGGCGGTCGCCAACGCCGCGCAAATCGAAGCGCGGCTGGCGCTTGGCACCGACGGCGCGTTCGACGACGCGAAGGTGCCGGAGGTGGCGAACGCAAAAGCGAGCCTCACGCTCGCCGAGTCGGAATTCGATCGGATCGCGAAGCTGCTCGAGCAGCGTGTCGTTTCGCAGTCCGAATACGATCAGCGGCGCACGCAGGTGGAGGCGGCGCGGCAGCAATACGAGTCTTCGAAGAATGCCGCGCGCCAGCAGTATCAGGCCCTGCAGGCAGCACGCGCCCGCGTGGCGCTTGCGCGAAAGGCCGCGGCAGACACGATCGTGCGCGCGCCATTCACGGGCATCGTCGGACAGCGGCTGGTCTCAACGGGAGACTACGTCACCAAAGGCATGAAGATCGCGGAGGTCGTCAAGATCACGCCGCTCCGTGTTCAGCTCACCGTTCCCGAACAGTTCGTCGCGGCCGTCGGCGTGGGCGCGCCCGTGGCGCTCGCCGTGGATGCGTTTCCGGCGCGAACGTTCGACGCCAAGGTGCGATACGTCTCGCCTGCCCTCCGCGCCGATCAGCGGGCAATGACCGTCGAGGCCGTCGTGCCGAACGAAAACGGCGAGCTCAAACCTGGAATGTTCGCGACGGCTCTTGTACAGCAGACGGCAAAGACGCCGGCGATTCTCGTCCCCGGTAGTGCTGTGCAAACCGCCGCGGGCACGAGCCGCGTCTACGTCGTCAAGGGCGACCGTGTCGAGGAGCGCGTCGTGACCATCGGGCAAAAACTCGACGCGCTCGTCGAGATTTCGAACGGCCTCAAGGCCGGCGAACGGGTCGCGACGACGAACGTTTCGCAGCTCGTCGACGGAACGACGATCAAGTAACGCGGCGCCGCACAGGCGAGCGAGGTTGTTATGCAGTGGTTAGCAGAGATATGCGTGCGTCGGCCGGTCTTCGCGACCGTGTTGATCCTGTCGCTGACCGTCGTCGGCGCGTTTTCGTTCCTGCAACTTGGCGTCGACCGCTTCCCGAAGGTGGACTTTCCAACGGTCGTGGTGACGACACTGGAGCCGGGCGCCGCACCGGAACAGATTGAAACCGAAGTGACCGACAAAATCGAGGAAGCGGTCAACACGATCAGCGGCATCGACGAACTGCGATCCACATCGTCGGAAGGCGTGTCGCAGGTCGCAATCAGCTTCATCCTCGACAAGGACGCCGACGTCGCCGCCCAGGAAGTCCGCGACAAAGTGAACGGCGCGCTGCCGCTGCTGCCGAAGACGATTCAGCAGCCGCGAGTGGATCGCTTCGATCCCGACTCGGCGCCGGTGTTGAGCCTCGCGCTGACGGCAAACAAACCGGTCCGCGACATCACGGAGTACGCGGACAAAGTTCTCCGGCGCCAGCTCGAAAGTCTGAACGGTGTCGGCCAGGTGCTGGTGCTCGGCGGCCGGCAGCGCCAGGTGAACATCTGGCTCGATGCCGATCGCCTCCGCGCTTACAACGTCACGGTGACCGACGTCTCGAGAGCCCTGCAGTCCCAGAACATCGAAGTCCCCGGCGGCCGCATGGACCAGGGGCCGCAGTCGGTCACGCTGCGGACGCGCGGCCGCGTGCAGTCGGTGCAGGAATTCAATGACATTGTCGTCCGGCAAACGCAGGGACACGCGATCACCGTCGCCGATGTCGCGCGCGTGGAAGACGGCGAAGCCAATGCCGACACGCTCGCGAACGTGAACAGTGTCGATACCGTGCTCCTCCAGCTTCGGCGGCAGTCGGGCACGAACACCGTCGAAGTCGTCAGAGGCGTCAAGGAGCGGCTCCAGACGATTAAGCAGGCGCTGCCCGCCGGCTACGAGCTGCGCATCGTCCGCGACACGTCGGAATTCATCGAAGCGTCGATTCACAACGTCGAAGAGCATCTGATCGTCGGCTCGATTCTGGCCGCGCTCGTCGTGCTGCTCTTCCTCACGAACCTCCGGTCGACGATCATCTCGGCGATCGCGATCCCAACGTCGATCGTGGCGACGTTCGGGCTCATCTGGTTCATGGGCTTTACTTTGAACTCGATGACGATGCTGGCGCTCACGCTCGCGGTCGGCATCGTGATCGACGACGCGATCGTCGTGCTCGAGAACATTTACCGGTTCGTCGAAGAGAAGCACGAGGACAAATTCAAGGCGGCCGTCGACGCCACCAAAGAGATCGGCCTCGCAGTTCTCGCCACCACGCTCTCGCTGGTCGCCATCTTCGTGCCCGTCGGCTTCATGGGCGGCATCGTGGGCCGGTTCATGAAGAGCTTCGGCTTGACCATGGCGTTCGCGATTATGGTGTCGCTCCTCGTCAGCTTCACCCTTACGCCCATGCTCTCTGCGCGATGGCTGAAGGTGAAACCGCACGGCGACAAGGATGGCAAAGGCGGACACAGTTCGAAGGAGTCGGGCGCGTTCCACGCTGTCGACAAGCTGTACACGCGCATGCTCGAGTGGTCGATGGCGCACCGCGCAGTCGTCGCAGGGCTCGCCGTGCTCGTGCTGCTCTCGAGTGTTCCGCTGTTCTCGATCGCGAACAAAAACTTTCTACCGACTGACGACCAGTCGGAATTCGAGATCAACGTCCGCGCGCCGGAAGGCACGAGCCTCGAGGCCACCGAGGTGATCGCGAACCGCATCGCCACCAATGTGCGCACGCGGGTTCCGGAAGTCGCCTACACGCTCGTCACGGTCGCCGGCGATCCCGCGCAGACGCGCAACGCGGCGAACATCTACGTCCGCCTGAACGCGATCGAAACGCGGGCGCGCGATCAGTTCGCCATCATGGGACAAGTGCGGAAGGACATCCTGCCGCCGCTCGCCACGACGCTGAGGACCTCGGTGCAGCCGATCGCGACTATCGGCGGCAGCGGAAGCCAGAACGCCGACGTGCAGTTCATCATCAACGGGCCGGATCTGCGGAAGCTCGACGCGTTCGGCCAGCAGCTGGTCGCGCGCGTGAAGAAGCTGCCCGGGGTCGTCGACGTCGACACGTCGATGAACACCGGCAAACCGGAGCTGTCGGTCCAGATCGACCGGCCAAAGGCGTCGGACATGGGCGTGCAGATCGCCGATGCGGCCGAAGCGCTGCGCCTTCTCGTCGGCGGCGATCAGGTCACGACCTACAACGAGGGCGGCGAGCAATACGAAGTGCATCTGCGCGCGCGGCAGGCGGATCGCACAACAGAGCAGGCGATCGCCGGCCTCACCGTTCCGTCGACACGGCTTGGCGCGGTGTCACTCGACAACGTCGCGAACTTCCAGCCGGGCTCCGCGCCGTCCGATATCAACCGGCTTGCGCGGCAGCGTCAGGTGACCGTGTTCGCCAACCTGCTGCCAACGGCGTCGCAGGCCGAAGTGCAGAACGCGATGGCATCCGAGTTCCAAAACCTGAAGCTCGGGCCAGAGTACCGCGGAGGGTTCACCGGCCGGTCGAAGGAGCTCGGACGGGCGGCGCAGAACTTCCTGCTCGCGTTCATGCTGTCGCTCGTCTTCATGTATCTGATCCTCGCGGCGCAGTTCGAGTCGTGGCTGCACCCGATTACGATTCTCCTGTCGCTGCCGCTGACGCTGCCGTTCGCGCTGCTGTCGATCATCATCTTCCGACAGTCGCTGAATATTTTCTCGGCGCTCGGCCTGCTCGTGCTGTTCGGCGTCGTGAAGAAGAACTCGATCCTGCAGATCGATCACGCGAACCAGCTTAAAGAGACCGGCCTCAGCACCCACGACGCGATCGTCCAGGCGAGCCGCGATCGGCTCCGCCCCATTTTGATGACGACGTTCGCGTTTGTCGCCGGCATGATCCCGCTGATCGTCTCGAGCGGCATCGGCTCGGGGACGAACCGCGCGATCGGCTTCGTCATCTTCGGCGGCCAGTCGCTCGCGTTGCTGTTGACGCTGCTCGTCACGCCGGTCGCCTACTCTCTGTTCGACGATGCGGCACGTGTCAGGATTTTCCGACGCGCACCAGAACCTCCAACTGTGCCAGAGGCTATTCATGCGTAAGACGTTCTTCATCACCCTCGTCGCTGCAGCGATCGCCGCGCCCGCGCTCGCACAACAGACCGCCGCGCCGGCAGCGTCGGCGCCCGGCACGGTCCAGCTCACGGTGGACGAGGCCGTGAAGCTGGCGCTCGACCACAACGTCGATTTGAGCGCGAGCCGTCTCGACCCGCAGATCAGCGACACGACGGTCGCCGCTGCCGCTGGCGCGTTCAAGCCAACCGTCAACACGGCGGTCAACCAGAACGATCAGCTGCTGCCGCCGTCGAGCGTGCTGTTTCCGATCGCGACACGCACCAACGTGACCACGACGACTGCGGGCGTGGCGCAGACGCTGCCCTGGTACGGCACGACGTACGGCGTGTCCTGGACGGCCGCTCACACCAACAGCAACAGCATCCTGAATAGCTTCAACCCGCTCCTGCAGTCGGGCCTGAACCTCACGGTGTCACAACCGCTCGTCCGCAACCTCGCGATCGATCCGGCGCGCCAGCAGCTCGCGACGAGCCGTATCAATCGGGACATCGCCGACACCGGGCTTCGCGAAAAGGTCGTTACGACTGCGGCGAGTACCAAGGCCGCGTATTGGAACCTCGCCTCGGCCCGCGCGGCCGTGGCGGCGCGGCAATCCTCGCTCGATCTGGCGCAGGAACTCGTGCGCGTGAACAAGGCCAAGGTGGACGTCGGCCAGTCGCCGCCCCTCGATCTCGTCTCAGCGGAAGCCGAGGTCGCGGCGGATCAGGAGCAGCTCATCATCGCCCAGACCACCGTGAAGCAAGCAGAGGATCAGCTTCGGCTGCTGATTTTCGATCCGACCGATCGTTCAGTCTGGAACGTGTCGCTCGAGCTCCTCGACTCGCCGCCGGTCGCCACGGTGGCGCCCGATGTGGACGCCGCCGTCACGACGGCACTGCGTGATCGCACGGATCTGCAGCATGCGCGCAAGGACATTGAGATGGCGCAGACGACGCTCAAGTTCACGCAGAACCAGAAACTGCCGGACGTCCGGCTGAACGCCAGCTACTCGGCAAATGCGCTGGGAGGCACGCAGGTGCTCCGCGACTTCTCGTCCGGGTTTCCTGGCACGCTCCTCGGCGCGGGAACGTCCACTCCGTTCGGCAGCGTTCTCAATCAGCTGTTCGCGGTGAACTATCCGACGTGGACCGCCGGCGTCAGCGTGTCGTATCCGCTCGGCGAGAGCGCCGACGAGGCGAACTACGCGAAGGCGCGCCTTCAACGGACGCAGTCCGACGAGCGGCTGAAGAGCGCCGAAGGACGCGTGATCCAGCAGGTCCGCAACGCGGCGTGGAACATCGAGATGAACGCCAAGCGGATCGAGACAACGCGCGCGGCGCGCGAACTGGCCGACCAGCGGCTCGACGCCGAGCGCAAGCGATTCGAAGTCGGCATGTCGACGAGCTTTCTCGTCATCCAGGCGCAGCGCGATCTCGCGCAGGCGCGGACCAACGAGCTGAGCGCAGTGCTCGCATACGATCTGTCGCTCGTCGATTTCGAGGCAATTCAGGAAGCCCCCGGGGTCAGCAGCCCAGCCACAATCACGACCGCGCCGGTTGGCACGAATCGCGGCGGGCAATAGAATCGAAAGCGATATGAATCGCCGCGACTTCCTGCGCTCGACGCTGATCTCCGCGTCCGGCCTCGCTTTCGGGACTGCGCGCAGCGCACGCGCCGTTGCCGACGACGGCTGGCGCACATTCGAGCTGACGACGCGAATCGACGTGCAGAACCCGGCGGGGCCGACACGAGTGTGGATGCCGACGCCGCTCACGGTCGAAACGCCGTATCAACAGACGCGCGGCAACACCTTTCACGCAGAAGGCGCTACCGCCTCGTTCACCGAGGATCGCGCATTCGGCATCGGCATCGTCCGCGCAGAGTGGCCCGAAGGTGCGGTGCCATCGCTTGTCGTCATGAGCCGCGTACGCACACGCGACTATGCGGTCGATCTCGCATCGCGTCGCGTGGCGCCGCAGCGCGCGACGCCGGCGGAGCTCAGGAGATTCCTCGGGCCGGCTCCACTGATTCCGACCGACGGCATCGTGAAGGACACTGCGCTGAAGATTACGCGCAGCGCGCGGACCGATGTGGAGCGTGCTCGCGCGATCTACGAGTGGGTCGTCGATAACACGTTCCGCGATCCGAAAGTTGCCGGCTGCGGGCTCGGGGACATCCGCTTCATGCTCGAATCCGGCAACCTCGGCGGAAAGTGCGCCGACCTCAACGCGCTCTTCGTGGGCCTCGCGCGATCTGCGGGCCTTCCGGCGCGCGATGCCTACGGTGTCCGCGTCGCGAAATCGAAACTCGGCTTCAAGAGCCTCGGGGCGGCAACCGAAGTCGTCACGAAATCGCAGCACTGCCGCGCGGAAGTGCATCTCGCCAACTTCGGCTGGGTGCCCGTCGATCCAGCCGACGTGCGGAAGGTGGTGCTCGAGGAGCCGCCAGGCAACCTGTTGCTCGACGACGCGATCGTGCAGCGCGCACGCGCGCGGCTGTTCGGCGCGTGGGAAATGAACTGGGTCGCCTACAACTTCGCCAGCAATGTCACGTTGCCGGGATCCACGCGCAAACCGGTCGGGTTCCTGATGTACCCGCAGGCCGAAACCGCGAACGGGCCGGTCGACAGCCTGAATCCCGACGCGTTCCGATACCAGATCACAGCACGGGAAATCGCCGACTAGAGCGTTTTCCATTTTTGTGTAGCGCGAGGCTTCAGCCGAGCGGCGTATGCGCGCGATGTGGAAATCGCACCAGTCACCAGGCGACGACTCTCAACAGCATGCGCTGCCACGCGGGTGCGAGGAGCGTCTTCAGCACAACGTCCGCGACCAGACCCACAGCTCCAAAGACGAGGATTCGCCGTGCGTCCTCGCGATCGATGCGAAACGCGAGCAGCCGGCCGAGTAGCGGTGTCGAGAGTACGACCGCGATCGCCACGAAACTCACGACGCGGATCACCGCCCACGGATGCCACCCGAGGACCATCGTCACTGCCGGATGCGCGCTCGTTGCGGCGAGCGCGCCGACGTAGTGGGCCATGTAGTTCATGAGAATCGCGCCCATCAGCATTGCGAGAAGGCCGCCTGAGACGAGCGCCAGCGCCGATACGCCCAAGGCGTGCATCGTCTGCTGCGGAATGAATTGCGACGGCGAGCTTTCAGCTCCCCGGCCGCTCATGACCCACGCGAACATCTCCTGACGATACCGAGCTCCGTTGATGAACAGGGTGTCGGTCTGCCACGGCCGCGCATACGACAGCAGGGTGGCGCAGACAGCGAGCGCGAGCGCCCAGACAAGCATCCGCGCGACCGCCAGCCGAATCTGTCCGCGACGAAGCGCGTCCAGCATGAACGGGTAACTCGCGAGTGTATTCAGCACCGGGACGAGGGCAGGCTTCCCAATCAGCCAGCCGGCCGCGTACGACGCCACGGTCGCGACAACGATTTGCGCGGAAATCAGGGCGTCAGGATCCATGTAGCTGCTCAGATGTCGCGTCCGCCTTCAGGCGGAGGTCATCTCTTTCTGCAGGCCCGGCCGTCTCCGCGGTTCCAATCGAAGACGCTCCGCTAAACGACGATTGCGCCGAAATGCTGCTCGTACGCGCCGTGAACTCCCGCCATGTGAACGCGTGACTCTGGCCGCCGAGGTGTTCGAGCGCGTACGTCGCGGCGACGCTGCCGAGCCGAGCGCGCGACGTCGTAGGGCAGTCCGAGCGCCAGGCCTTTCATGAAGCCGCCGCGGAACGCATCGCCGACGCCGGTCGGATCAACGATCCGATGCGGCGTGAACCGCCGGCACGTCCACGCCGCTCCGTTCGCGTGATGACGGATGAGCCGTTCTCGCCCCTCGTGACGACCAGCGCTTCGCTCGCCGCGAGGATCTCGGCTTCGCCAAGACCCGGTCTTCTGCCGGATCAGCTCGAACTCGTAGTCGTTGCAGATCACGATGGACGCGCCCGTGACGCCCGTCGCGCAGCTCGTCGCCCGACATGCGCGCGCACTGCTGGCCCGGATCGCAGATGTACCGGAGCCCGAGCGTGCGGCACTCCTCCGCGTACTGCACCATCGCGCCAGGATCGTTCGGCGAGATGATCACGAGGCCGCAGTCGCTCACCGTGCGGAACGACAGCTCGCCGGCGTTCGCCATCGCGCCGGTGTAGAACGACGCGATCTGGTTGTTCTGCCTGATCGGTGCTGCAGAAGAACGACGCGCAGAACTTGCCGTCGACCTGCTTCACGAGCGACGTGTCGATGCCGGCCGCGTCCAGCCAGCGCCGGTAGTCGCCGAAGTCCTGCCCGGCCGTCGCCATCAGCAGCGGCCGTTCACCGAGCAGCGCGAGCGTGTACGCGATGTTCGGCGCGCAGCCGCCGCGGCGCTTGTCCATCGTAGTCGACGAGGAAGCTGAGGCTGACGCGATGCATGTGCTCCGGCAGGAAGTGCTCGGTGAACTTCCCGGGAAACGACATCAGGTAGTCGAACGCGATCGAGCCGGTGACGATGATTTTCATGAGGTTAGCGGTTCTGGGTTCACTTGATGTACTTGCCGATGATCGGCGCGAGATCGCGCTTGCGTCTGCTCCGGCACGCGCTCGGGCCGCGTGATGATCGCCGTCGCGAGCGCGTCTTTGCACGCGCAGGTCGCGCGCCGCATGTCAAGCGGCTCGACCGGCCTCGGCGATCACTTCCTGCGCCGTCTTCGCGTTCTGCGTCAGGTTGGCGATGATCATGTCGACCGTCACCGAGTCGTGATCGGGATGCCAGCAGTCGTAGTCGGTGACCAGCGCGATCGTCGCGTAGCAGATCTCCGCCTCGCGCGCGAGCTTGGCTTCCTGCAGGTTCGTCATGCCGATGACGTCCATGCCCCACGAGCGATAGAGCTTCGACTCGGCCAGCGTCGAGAACTGCGGCCCTTCCATGCAGACGTAGGTGCCGCCGCGGTGCACCGTCGCGCCCGACCGCTCGCGCAGAATCGGCCGCGAGCGTGCGCGACAGCTGGCGCGCACAGCGGATGCGCGAAGCCGACGTGCGCGACGAGGCCGTCGCCGAAGAACGTGCTGATGCGCCCCTTCGTGCGATCGAAGAACTGATCGGGAACCACGAGGTCGAGCGGCTTGTATTCCTCCTGCAGGCTGCCGACCGCGCTCGCCGACAGAATCCACTCGACGCCGAGCATCTTGAATGCCGAAGATGTTCGCGCGGAAGTTCAGCTCGGACGGCATCAGGCGATGCCCGGCGCCGTGGCGCGCCAGAAACGCCACGCGCTTGCCGCGCAGCGTGCCGATCACGTACGGGCCGGACGGATCGCCGAACGGCGTCGTCGAGCGTCTTCTCTTCGCGGTCGGTCAGTTCGGCCATGTCGTACAGGCCGCTGCCGCCGATGATGCCAATCTGTACTGACATCGTCTCATTCGATCGCTCGTTCAACGATCGCGCTTGCCGTCCTGCTCTCGCGCAGGTAGCCCGCCGCCATCGACGGATCGTGCTCGAAGAAGACGAGCGTACTCGCGCTCGATCGCCTCTCTGGCAAACGCCTGCTTGAACGCCAGCGTGTCCATCGGATACAGGTCGTAGCCCATGATCCACGGTTCGGCGATGTGCACCGTCGTCGGCATCAGATCGGCGGCGAACACGGCCGGTCTTGCCGCCCGACTCGATCATGACGATCTGATGATGCGCCGTGTGACCGCCGCGTCCGCCGAACGCGCACGCCCGGCATGATCGTCTGCGTCATCGTCCACCAGCTGCAGCACGCCGGCGTCCGGCGAGCGGCACGAAGTTCTCCTGCAGGTAGCTCGCGCGGTTGCGCTCGTGCGGATGCGTCGCATCCTCCCACTCGCCGCGGCGGACGACGTACTGCGCGCTTCGGAAATCGCGGGCGCACGCGCCGCCTGCGCGATCGCGTGCGGTGAAGCCGCCGACGTGATCGAAGTGCAGATGCGTGGCGAGCACGATGTCGATGTCCTCGGCGCGACAGGCCGGCGTCGGCCAGCGCGTGATCGAGGTTGCGCGCGCGATCGACGCCGTAGATCTCGCGGATCTTCGCGTCCATCTTGTCGCCGCAGCCCGCGTCGATGATCATCGTTCGTCACGCCGCGGACGATGCAGCGGCCGCATGCCGAGCGGGATGCGATTCGCGATCGTCCGGCGGCGCGCTTCGTTCCCACAGCGGCTTGCGGCACCGACGCCGAACATCGCGCCGCCGTCGAGGCGCGAAGAAGCCGTCGGAGAGCGAGATCAGCTCGAGATCGCCGAGCGAATAGCCGGCCGACGCGAGCTCGCGAGCACGTCGCCGGCGGCGGCGGCGGCCTGCTTCAGTTCGACCAGCACGCCGTGCGTCGCCGACGGATGAATGAAGGCGACCAGCGACCCTTCCGCGCCCGGTCGCGGCTGCTCGTCGATCAGACGCACGCCGCGCGAGCTTTGAGTGTGGCGAGCGCCGCGGCAATGTCGTCGACGCGCAGCGCGATGTGATGCATGCCCGGCGCCGCGCTTCTCGACGAACTTCGCGATCGGCGAATCGGGCGCCGTCGCCTCGAGCAGCTCGAGCGTCGGACTCGTCCGACCGGCACGATGAAAGTGCGCGCGCACGCGCTGCGACGCGAACGTCTTCGGTTGCCTCGACCTCCAGGCCGAGCGCGTCGCGATAGAACGCAAGCGCAGCCTCGCAGGTCGCTCACGGCAATCCCGATGTGATCGAGAACGGCTTTCATTCAGGCGCGGAGACTCTCGCGCTCGGGTGATTCGCGTTCTGACGACGCGCGGCGCAGAAGATCGTTCGCGGCCGTGTACGGATCGACTTCGCGCGCGGCAATCCGGTCGACGATCGCGCTCGAACTCGCCGGCGGCCAGCACGGTCCGCTCGACGATGTTCCATGAAGCGGTGCGTCAGCAGCTCCCGCAGCCGGAACTCGCTTCGCGTGCGGCGACGGACTGCCTGCGTGCGCGGCGGAGTGCTCGCGAAACTGCCACGATCGGCATCCACAGCTCCGGCACGCCCTCGCCGGTCGTCGCCGTCGGTCTTCACGATCGGCGGGCGCCACTCGTCCGTCGCCGTACTGCTGCAGCGCGAGGTTCGATTCGATCGACGACACCATCCGATCGGCGCCGTCGCGGTCCGCCTTGTTGACGACGAAGATGTCGGCGATTTCCATGATGCCGGCCTTGAGCGCCTGCACTTCGTCGCCGGTGCCGGGCACCAGCACGACGATCGAGACGTCGGCGGTGCGGACGATGTCGACTTCGTCCTGGCCGACGCCGACGGTTTCGATGATGACGACGTCCTTGCCGGCGGCGTCGAGCACGAGCGCCGCGTCGCCCGTCGCGCGCGCCAGGCCGCCCAGGTGCCCGCGCGTCGCCATGCTGCGGATGAACACGCCGCTCGTCGCCCGCATGCGCCTGCATCCGCACGCGATCGCCGAGAATGGCGCCGCCGGTGAACGGACTCGTCGGATCGACGGCGATGACGCCGACCGTCGCGCCGGCCGCCTCTCGAGCGCAGTCTCGCGGCGCAGCTCGCCACGAGGCGATCGACGAGCGTGCTCTTGCCGGCGCCAGGCGGTCCGGTGACGCCGATGAGATAGGCGCGGCCGGTGCTGCGGAAAGATCGCGCGCACCAGATCGGCCGCGTCCGGCGTCTTCGTCTTCGATCAGCGAGATCGCGCGCGCGATCGCGCGCGCATCGCCCGCCAGCACGCGCTCGGCAAGTGGAGCGGGAAGCGGGGTCACGTCACGGCGCCAGGAGCTGGCGCGCGATGACGAGCCGCTGAATCTCGCTCGTGCCTTCGCCGATGGTCAGGAGCTTCACGTCGCGGAAGAACTTCTCGGCCGGATAGTCCTTCACGAAGCCGTAGCCGCCGTGAATCTGGACGCAGTCGTCGGCCGCCCGCACGGCGATCTCGCTCGCGTACAGCTTCGCCATCGCGGATTCGAGCGTCATGCGGCGGCCCTGGTCCTTCAGGTACGCCGCGCGGTAGGTCAGCAGGCGCGCCGCTTCGATGCGCGTCGCGTTGTCGGCGAGCTTCCACTGAATCGCCTGGAAAGCTGCCGATCGTCTTGCCGAACGGCTTGCGCTCCTGCGCGTAGCGGAGCGCCGCTTCGTACGCGCCCTGCGCCAGGCCGACCGACAGCGCCGCAATGCCGATGCGTCCGGCATCGAGCACCTGCAGCGTCTTGATGAAGCCCTGTCCTTCGTCGCCGAGCAGCTGATCGGCCGGAATCGCGGCAGTTCTCGAAAATCACTTCGCTCGTCTCGCTCGCGCGCATGCCGAGCTTGTCTTCCTTCTTGCCCGGCGAGCAGACCCGGCGTGCCGCGCTCGATGATGAACGCCGAGATGCCCTTCGGCGCCCGCCGACTCGATCGGTGACCGCCATCACCACCAGCACGTCGCCGACGCGGCCGTGCGTGATGAACGTCTTCGAGCCGTTCAGCACCCAGCAGTCGCCGTCGCGCGTCGCCGTCGTCCGCATGCCGGCGGCGTCGCTGCCCGACGTCGCTTCGGTGAGGCCCCACGCGCCGATCTTCTCGCCGCGCGCCAGCGGCACGAGATACTTCTGCTTCTGCGCTTCGTTGCCGAACATCGCGATGTGCGCCGAGCACGAGGCCGTTGTGCGCCGCGACCGACAGCGCCACGCCGGATCGACGCGCGCCAGCTCCTCGATGCAGATGCAGTAGTCGACGGCGGACATGCCGGCGCCGCCGTATCGCTTCCGGAAACTGAATGCCCATCAGGCCGAGCGCCGCCAGCTTCGGCATCAGCTTCCTCGGGAAAGTGCTGCGCCTCGTCCCACTCCCGGACGTGGGGGCGAATCTCGGTTTCGGCGAATTCGCGGACGGTTCGGCGGAGCAGCTCCTGCTCTTCGGTCAGCCGGAAATCCATAGACTTACAAGCGTATCACGTCACTTCTGGGACGCTCGCTTGCGTCGAGCCGTCTATTTCGTCGAGGCGTGCTCGTGAGGACGCGAGGACGTGAGCGGCCCCTGGACGGCGAATGCCATCAGCGCCGCCGTAGGTCCCTGCCCCGCCGCGATGACGATGAATTGGCGCCCAGACTTCGCGCGGTATGTCATCGGCGTGGACAGCGCACGACGGTCGAGCGCGACGTGGGCGAGCTCCTGGCCCGTCGCCTTGTCGAACGCGTAGAGGACGCTGTCGCCTCCGGCGCCGAGCACCAGTCCGCCCTTCGTTACGATGACGCCGCTTGCACCAGCCGCGCCGAGCCGTGCCGGCAGTGTGACCCCCGCCAGCGCCGGGTTCGATCGCGATCGACGGCGTGTCGCCGAACGGCACGCGCCACGCGATGTCGCCTTTGTTCAGATCGATCGCGACCAGCTCGCCGTACGGCGGCTTCACGAGCGGCAGGCCGCGCCGCCACGGCCGCCGCCTTCGACGGTTGCGTTAGCCGGCGCGAACGTCGTGGCGCCGCTGCCGTCGCCGATGAAATCGGCATCCACTTCGGAGGCGCGCGGATTTGCGGCCGACATGATCCGCCGCGCACGATGCGTGATGATCGCCGTGCGTTCGTCGTCTTCACGTAGAGCATGCCGGTCTCAGCGGATCGAATGCGCGCGCCGCCCCAGTTGGCGCCGCCGATCAACGCCCGGGCCGCTGCATCGTGCCCTGCAGCGAGGGCGGCGTGAAGATCGGCCCGATCGGTACTTCCGCATGACTGCGCCTGCGCCTGCGCCTTCAGCTCCGGCGTCAGATCGAACGCATCGTCGAGCGTCACGCCCTGTCGGCGAGATCGCCGGCGGCCTGGTCGGGAAACGGCTGCGTCGGCGAGGCGTGCTCGCCGGGCACGTCGCTCGGCGGCACCGGACGCTCTTCAATCGGCCAGACCGGCTTGCCGGTGACGCGATCGAAGACGAACGCGAATCCCTGCTTCGTCACCTGCACGACGGCGTCGATGCGGCGGCCGTCGACGCGTCATCGTGACGAGCACTGGGCGGCCGACGGGTGTCGTAGTCCCACAGCCCGTGATGCGACGATCTGGAAGTGCCACTTGCGCTTGCCGGTCGCGGCGTCGAGGCAGACGAGCGATTCGGCGAAGAGGTTGTCGCCGGGCCGATGGCCGCCGTAGAAATCGTTGCTCGGCGTGCTGACGGGCAGATAGACGAGACCGCGCGCCGCGTCGAGCGTGAACGGCGCCCACGACGTTGGTGTGGCCGGTGATGTTCCACGAATCGTTGCCCCACGTGCTCGTTGCCGAATCGCCTGGCTACCGGCGTGGTGTGGAACGATCCAGACCTGCTTGCCGGTGCGCGCGTCGAACGCGCGCACGTCGCCCGGCGGATCGTTGCGATAGACGAGCCGATCGCCGACGCCGTTGCCGAGAATGACGAGGTCCTTGTAGACGACCGGCGGCGAGGTGTTGGTGTAGTGCGTCGGATCGACCTCCCAGACGCAGGCCCTGCGTCAGGTCGACGATGCCGTGTCGCCGAACGAATCGACCGGCTGGCCCGTTTCGGCGTCGAGGCAGATCAGATGCTAGCGGCTGTTCATGAAGATGCGCAGCTTTGCCGCGGCCATCGCGCCACGCGGCCACGCCGCGATGCACGAAGCCGGTGCCGTTCGGCGGCTGCCCGTCGACGTAGGCCTTCGGATCGTAGGCCCACAGCTCGCGCGCCGGTCTCGGCGTTCGAGCGCGACGACGCGGTTGTACGGCGTGCTGAGGTACAGCACGTTGTCGATCATGAGCGGCGTGTTCTCGAACATGCCCGGGCGCGTGCCGAACTCGGGCATCGCGTCTTCGCCGGGTTTCCATTCCCACGCGGGACGCAGCCGTGCGACGTTGGTGCGATCGAGGTCTGTCAGCGGCGAGTAATGTGACGCACCGGCATCGGCTGCGTACACCGGCCATTCCTGGATCGGCGGCGGGGCCGGCTCGTTCGAGGCGGCGGCAGTTACAGCAAGTGCGGCGAGGAGCGTGAAGAAGATCGATCGCATGCGGCGAATGTCGCTGAGATCGACAACTGTGTCAAGGCTTATCGCGCGAGATCGAGACCCACGCGAGCGTGTACTTCTTCCTCCCGCTCTTCTGGATATAGGCGAGCTTCGTCCCGTCGGCGGACCATGCGGGCAGCATCGCGTCTTTGACGGCGGCGATCGATCGTTTGTGCTTCTTCTGATCGAGCACGAACAGGCGGCCGTCGGGGTCCACGTACGCGACGGCACCCGTGCCCGTTGGTCCCCAGCTGAATTGTTCTCCGGGTTCAGGGCGCTGGTTCACGAACTGGCTGATCGGCTCACCGTACAACGTCAGTCGAATGACGTTCTGTTTCTGATGCTGCGCTTCGCGATCGATATTGTCGGCGCTCATCACGGTGTTGCCGCCGGTGCGATCGGTGCCTGCCGCAGCCCCGGCCGAGCCGGTACCGATCTTCACGTTTTCACGCGTTTGCTGCACATCGATCAACACGCCCGTGAGCCCCGGGGCCGATCGATCGGATTTGAACGCCCAGTAGTCGGTCGCCCAATCCGGCTCGCGTTCGACCGACGCCACCGCACCGCCCGACAAAGCGACCGTGAAGAAATGCACGCGATCGGTCGGCTTGTCGCCTTCCGCAGTTCGCAGCGCGAGTTCGCTGGCGTCCGCCGACCACGACACACGGCGCAGCTCGCCTTTCAGCTTGCCGACCTCGAGCTCGGCGACGACGGTCGGCGCGCCAATCGTGAGTGATGAAACGTCGAGCGCCGTCGACCCTTGAGCGAGCAGACCGAGCACGAGCAGCCACCGCATGATCGCGTGTCCCCGAGCTACCGTTGCACCACGACACAGATGAGCGCGTACTTCTTGCGCCCGGTCTTCTGGACGTACGCGAGCCTGGCGCCGTCGGTCGTCCACGCCGGCAGCAGCGCGTCCTTCACGCCGGCGACGGCTTGCTTATGCTTCTGCCGGTCCATCAGAAACAAATGGCCCGCCGCATCCACGAATGCAATCGCGCCGCTCTTGTCCGGTCCCCAGCCGAAGGTCAGACCCGGAATGGGTTTAGTGTCGACGAATTCGCCGATCGGCTCATCGAGCAGCACGAGCGTCAGGACGCCCGTACGAACGGTGCCGGAATTGCCGTTCGACAAACCCAGATTTACCGCACCGCCGTTGCCGTAAACGCCGTCGGCGGGAACCACACTCTTTGCGCTCGCCCTGCCAGTCTTCACATCGATGACGAGCCCGTCGACGCCCGGCGCCGACCGATCTGATTTGAATTTCCAGTACTCCGCCGCCCAGTCGGGCTCTCGTCCCACCGGAGCAACGGCGCCGCCGGCCGCCGGCACCGTGTAGAAGTGCAACCTGTCGTCCAGGCTGTCTCCTTCGGCGGTGCGAATGTACAGCTGTGTGCCATCGGGCGCCCACGCGATTCTTGTGAGGTCGCCTTTCAACTTGCCGAGATCGAGCTCCGCGATCGTTGTCGGCGCTCCGATCGTGATCGCCGACACATCGATGGCGACGCTCGCCTGCGGCTGCAGGAACATCGTGGACACGAGCAGCAGAAGCCACCGCATCTTCGCACCTCCTACCGTCGCCGCGCCGGTCCGCGCGCCTCAGATCGCGCGCGTGCTTGCTTCGCCGCAGGCGGGCGACGGAGCCTGCGTCCAGTCGGTATGCGGCGCCCGGTTCTCAACGAGCCATCCGTAGAGAAGTCCGGAATAGTTTTGCCAGCGCATGCCGCGCTGCTGATAGAACGGCACGAGCGCGCGCTGCAGCGCCGGCAGCCGATAGAACGGCACGCCAGGAAAATAATGATGCTCGAGATGATAGTTGGAATGGAGGAAGGCGAAATCCCAGAACCAGTGGCCGCGCATGAGCGTGCCCCACTTGGCTGGATCGGTCGGATCGATGTCGTAATGCTGGCCGAGCCTGTTCAGCATGAACGCAATGGGAAACACGAAGAACACAGGAACGAGATAAGCGCGAAGCGCGGCGGCCGCACCGAACGCCGTCCAGATCGCCGCGAGGATCGCGAAATGCGACACGACAGACACGCGGCGTTCGAGCGCAATCTGTTGCTGCAGCGCGATCGGATAGGTGGCGCTCTCTTTCCGCGCGGCGCGGAAGTAGATCGGGAAAAGCGCGGGCGAGCAGTACAGCAGCTTGTACCAGCGCGCGTTGATCTTCGGCGACAGGTGATGCCGCTTCGGATCATCTTCGTCGGATCCGAGCTCCGCGTGATGATCGAGATGCCAGCGCGTGAACTGGCTGGACGAGATGCCGCTCGGCACGGCGTAGAGCCACGCCAGCACGCGCTCTAAGCGCGGACGACGGCGGTCGAAGACCGTGTGGTGCACGACTTCGTGCAGGAGAACCGTGAAGTTGAAAACCGTGAATCCCTGAACGAACGCGAGCGGAATCCAGACAAGCGGGTTCGAAACGGCGATGAGCGCCCACGTTGTGACGCCAAGAATCGCAAACTGACGCGCCGCGATCAGCAGATGACGCGCTGCCGTCTTCTGATGAAATGCGACCAGCGATGTGCGCGGCAGCGCGCTCCCGAGCTCGCTCCGCAACGCGACCGTATGCTGGCTGTAATAGTGCGACTTCACGGGCCTTCCCGATTGTATCGACTGGGGCCGCCCGAGGCCACCCCAGTCCTCAGCCACCAGCCACCAGCCACCAGCCACCAGCCTGTCAGTAATACACCGTCACCCTGAAACTTCCCGTGTTGTCCTTCAGGAAATCGTCGTTAATGCCCAGGTACAACCGGCCTGAGGCGCGCACGCGGATCGGTCCCTTATCGTCGCCGATGAAGAAATAGTCGGAGCCTTCGCCCACACGCCCGACGAGCGCCGCGGCCGGGCGTCCCGGGATCGGTCGCGCGGCGTTGTACGGCGATCCATGCTCCCCTTCAGGGCCGTCCTGGCGCCCCGGTCCCCAGCGCACGCGCCCGACCGCCGAGAAATAAACGGTCTGCCCCGGACGCAGGTCGATCCCAGTGTCCTTCCACGCGATTGCCGCGTCGACCGACACGTCGCGTTCGCGCAGTCCCGAGGGACGCTCGCGCTGATCCTGATCGCGCCTCGCGTCGGCATCGCCGCTGCGATCGCGGCCGGAGTCGAACTCGCTGGCGCGCGCCTCTCGATGGTCGTCGAGTTCGATTCTCACCACTTCATCGCGGTTGATGTGCAGGCGCTCGCGTCCGCCGAAAAAGCCGCCGCGCTGCCCATCGAACTCGATGACGCCTTCGTGCACCGCGACCAGATCGCCTTCGACACGGCGCCCGTCGCGCAGCACGATCGTGTCGGCGCTGAGTATCGCGGATAGGCACATGCACCCGAGGCCTGCCGCCACGAACGCGCGGATCTGCTTCATCGTTTCAGCTCCCGGTAACCGTACTATGATGGGCGAGAGGACTCATGAAAGCTGCCCGTGCATCCGTTGTCGCACTTCTGCTCATCGTTGCCTTCGCCCGGCCGGCGCGCGCCGACCTCACTGGTTTTATCGGCGCCAACACGACTCCCGCCAATCGGCCGACGCGAGGCGTCGCGATCGGCATGGGGCTGCTCATCGTCGGCTTCGAGTTCGAATATGCGAACACGCCCGACGACCCGACGGCCGCGGCGCCGTCGCTCACGACAGGAATGGGGAATCTGCTGCTGCAGACGCCGGTTGCGCTGATGGGTATTCAGCCCTACATCACAGCCGGCGCCGGCGCGTACCGGGAAACGCTCGGCACGCACCAGGACACCAACCTCGGCGTGAACACTGGCGCGGGCGTAAAGATCTCGCTGGTCGGACCCGTGCGGCTGCGGATCGATTACCGCGTGTTCAAACTGGGAAGCGGCGCGCTGAACTCACCAGCGCAGCGCATTTATGCGGGACTGAATCTGCGATTCTGATAGTCGAGAGTCGGTGGTCGAGAGTCGATAGTCGATAGCTGCGCACTACCGACTACCGACTACTGACTACTGACTACTTTCCCAAATCGGCCACGAGATTCAGGTTGACGATGTTCATGCCCTGCGCGTACACCTCGGCGTACTTCTTCAGGAGTTCGTTGATCTCGGGCCCGGTGCCGAACGCTTCGGTGATGATGTTCGAGACCTGATAGTCCGCGCCTTTCACCGACGGCGAGATGACGTATACATAAAGAACGTTGGCGCCGGCCGGATCGGGCGACTTGTAAACCTTCCAGCTCGCCGCCTGCTCTTTGCGCTCAGGCTTGTCGCTCTTCTGCAGCGCTTCTTTCAACTTCGCCATCGTGGCTTCGAAGTCGGCGGTCTTGTCCGGCTTGATGAAATTCAGCACCAAGCCGCCATCGTTCGGGAACTCGCGCTTGTTCGAAACCGTTTGCGCCTGCTGCGCGGGCTGTCCGGCCGGCGGCTGTGCCGGCGGCGGTTGTTGCGTCTGCGCCTGGGCAACCGCTGCGGACATCACGCCCGCCACCAGTCCCGCGGCAATCCTTCGAAACATCACGGCCTCCTTCGTCGAAAGGGCTGTTACTTTAACGTACTCAAGGCTACACGAAAACGGCCATTACCTCGTGAGCAAGAAGCATTCCCCGCCGGGTCAACCGGAGCGTCCTCCCCTCATGCAGCAGAATACCGGCATCAAGATACGGCTGCAGCTCGGAGGAGAACCGGCGCCAGACGTCCACGCCGTAACGCGCCTCGATCGTCTGCAGATCGAGGCCGTCGGCAAGCCGAAGCCCCGTAAACAGTGCATCGCCAAGACGTTCGTCCGCGGACAGACGACGCGCATCCACGGCGGTCTCCTCGCCACGGCCGACGCGTGCAACGTATTCCTCCGTCGACGAGACATTCTTCCAACGGACGCCGTCCCGCGTCGAGTGCGCGCCGCACCCGAACCCGAGCCACTCCTGGTCGGTCCAGTACTTCAAGTTGTGGCGTGAGCGCCGGCCGGAACGCGCCACGTTCGAGATCTCGTATTGCGAACAGCCCCGCCGCCTCGAGGCGCTCCATCGCGGTCAGATACATCGCCGCGGCATCATCGTCGGGCGCCTGGGACCACTGCCGGCGAGCCATTTCGTCCTTGAGCGGCGCGTTTGGATACACCTCGAGCAGATATAGCGACAGATGATCGGGCGCGACCACAATCTGCGTCGTCGACCGACTGCAGCCAGTCGGCAACGCGCTGCCCGGGCAGCCACATCATCAAGTCGATGCTGACGTTGTCGAAACCGGCGGTGCGAGCTTCCGCAACCGCACTGCGCGCGCGATCGGCGGAATGCAGCCGCGACAGGCGATGCAGCTCCTCGTCGCGGAACGACTGCACACCGAAACTGACGCGGTTTACGCCCAGCGTCACGAAACGCCGCAAGCCGGCTTGCGGTGACCGTTTCCGGATTCGCCTCGAGGGTGACCTCCGCGTCGGGCGTTATCGCGAACCGGTCGCGACACGCGCCGATGATCTGTGCTATTTCGTCGGGTTCGAGAAGCGACGGCGTCCCGCCTCCGAAGTAAATGGTGTCGGCCGCTTCGCCGGCCGCCCCACCTGACCTACTTGACCCACCCGCCCTTTTGATCTCCTCGAGAACCGCCTGCACGTACCGTCCCTTGAGATCGGCATCGAACAGGCCGCGATTGAAGTTGCAGTAGTTGCAGATGGCGGAGCAGAAGGGGATGTGGAGATAAAGGCCTAGCATCTGGTGATATTTAGGAGCCCCCGCGCCCGCCCGTCCACTTCAGGTCGGCACGGCTGTCGCGAGCGGCCGGTTCGCGCAGCTGCGCACGCGCCTGACCTTTGCTCCGCGACGGCAGCGTTTTCTTCCGCATCTTCCACAACGTGATCAGATCGTCCTTGCCGCCGTTGGCCGGCATCTCACGGTAATCCGCGCCGTCCATCTCGATGAACTCGCACATTTCGTGGAGACGGGAGCGCATGCGGAATCCGATGCGGAACAGCAGGGAGTTCGGGTCGGTGTCGTCCGGAATATCGAGGTAGTTCGACGAGAAGATCGTCAATCGGCGCTCGTTGTACCGCGTGTTCACGATGAGGTTCATCGTCTCGTCGACCCACTCGGACGTTTTTTCGGCGCCGAGATCGTCGAGCACGAGCAGGTCGGCATGCATCACCGGACGCAGCACCTCGAGCTCGGTCGTGCGAATCGAGGGATCGTAGGTGCTGCGGATCACCCGCAGCAGTTCCCGCGTGTCGTAGAAGAGACCGCGCGCGCCAGAGGTCGCGATCACCTGCTTCAGGACCGCGACCGCCAGATGCGTCTTTCCCACGCCGGGCTGCCCTTCGAGCAGCAGACCACGGCTCACCACCGGAAAGGACTCCGCCACGCGGCGCGCCTTCGCGACCGCTTTTTCGAGCGAGTCGTTGTAGTCGGCGAAGTTCGCGAGCGTGCAGTGCTGATAACGTTTCGGAATGTTGGCTTCGGCGAGGCGCTCTCGGCCGATGCGCTCTCGCCAGCAGTCGCAGCGGACGACGCTACGCGTATCGGCTGTGTCGTCGGCCGCTTTCCAGCCAGTGTCGTCGCAGAGAGGGCAAGCCATCGCGTAACAAAGGTCGCCCGGAGAGCATACAACTTTTTTCGCGTCGCCTCGCGCGGATCAACTCTTGATTTTTATTTTTTCTGCGTGTTGCGTTCTGACGAGATCGGTCGGCGATGATTTCACGAGCGCCGTCGACAGCCGCTGCTCCCAATCGTCGATGCCGCGCGTCATCTCGCGCTTCACGTATTCCATGAACTCGTTCACTTCGTGCTGCATCTGTTCGATCTTGCGGCGCATATTCAGGATGATTTCGACGCCGGCAAGGTTCACGCCGAGATCTCGGGTGAGTGACAGAATCGTCTCGAGCTGCTCGAGATCTTCCTCCGAATAGAGGCGGGTGTTCCCGTCGGTGCGCGACGGTTTCAGCAGGCCCTCGCGTTCGTACAGGCGCAGCGTCTGCGGGTGGATGTTGTACTTCTGCGCCACCGCGCTGATCATGTAATACGCTTTGCCGGTTTTCTTCATCGTCATACGCTCACGGCCGCCTCAGTGCTCGTGTCAGATCCCTGCTCGCACGTCCTCACCATTGATCTTGCCGAACTCCCGCAGCAGTTCCTTCGATCGTTCGTCGAGCACTTTCGGCAGCACCACCGCGACTTCGACGACCAGGTCGCCGCGCGATCCGTCGCGGGGCGACGGCACGCCGCGTTCGCGAAGGCGAAATCGCTGGCCCGACTGCGTTCCGGGCGGCACGCGCAAACGCGCGCTCCCTTCGAGCGACGGCACGTCGATCTTGCGCGCCGAGCGCCGCCTCGTGAATCGCGACCGGCACGGTGATGTGCAGATCGTCCCCCTCTCGTCTGAACAGCGGATGGTCCGCGACCCGCACCGTGATGTAGAGGTCGCCGACCGGTCCACCGTTCCTACCGACGTGGCCCTTGCCCGGCACACGGATCTGCGCTCCGTCGGCGAGGCCGGCCGGCACGTTGATCGTGACCTGCTCGCTCCGCATCAGGACCTGCTGACCGCCGCAGGTTGCGCAACGCTGTTGCCGCTGCTCGCCGGTCCCGCCGCAATGCGTGCACGATTTCGAGAACACCATGTGCCCGCGGGCCGACTTGATGACCCCGCTGCCATGGCAAAGCAGACAGCGGCTGTCGGCAACGTTCAGCACGCCTGTTCCGCCGCAGGCACCACAGTGCTCCTGCCGCATCACGGTGAACGGATGCTGTCCACCTCGCATCGCGTCCTCGAAGCTGACGGCGATCGACTGATGCAGGTCGGCGCCGCGAACCGGGCGGCGTTCCTGATCGCGCGCCTGCAGCACGTCGGCGAAGAGGTCGCCAAAGGTCGGCGCCGATGCGCCGCTGACGCTCACCGAGAAATCGAACCCCTCGAACCCAAACGTAGCTTCGTCCGCCGCCGCTTTGACGCGGCCGCCCGAATCGTATCGGCTGCGCCGATCCGGATCGCTGAGCGTTTCGTACGCCTCCGCGACCTGCCGGAACTGCGCGGCGGCCATGCGATCGCCCGGATTGATATCCGGGTGGCACTTGCGAGCCAGCCGCTTGTACGCGCGCTTGATCTCGCTGAGCGACGCGCCGCGCTCGAGCCCGAGGATCACGTAGAAATCCAACTAGGCCTTTCCTTCGTCGACCACTTCGGCATCGATGACGTCGCCGCTCTTCTGATCCGGCGATCCCTGTGCTGCGCCGGCGGTCGGCCCGTCGCCGCCGGACGGTCCGGGGCCGCCACCGGGCGCCTGCTGGCGATACAGCGATTCGGCCGCCTTGTGCTGCGCCTGCGTCAACTGTTCGAGTGCGCGCTCGACGGCCGCCGTGTCCGTGCCTTCGTTCGCCTTCTTGACCGCTTCCATCGCCGATTCGATCGCCTGGCGATCGTCGGCGCTGAGCTTGTCGCCCGTATCCTTGATCAGCCGCTCCGCGCCGTACACCGCCTGGTCGGCCCTGTTGCGCGTCTCGATTTCCTCGCGCCGCTTCTTGTCCTCGTCGGCGTGCGACTCGGCCTCCTTCATCATCCGGTCGACCTCGTCCTTGTTCAGACCGCTCGATGACGTGATCGTGATCTTCTGTTCCTTTCCGGTCCCGAGGTCTTTCGCCGAGACGTTGACGATGCCGTTCGCGTCGAGGTCGAACGTCACCTCAACCTGCGGCACGCCTCGCGGCGCTGGCGGCAGGCCGATCAGATGGAATTTGCCGAGCGTGCGATTGTCGCGCGCGAGGGAGCGCTCGCCCTGCAGCACGTGCACTTCGACGCTCGTCTGATTGTCTGAGGCTGTCGAAAATATCTCGCTCTTACGCGTGGGAATGGTGGTGTTCCGAGGAATCAGCGTCGTCATCACGCCACCCATCGTTTCGATGCCGAGCGACAGCGGCGTGACATCGAGCAGCAGCAGGTCTTTCACTTCGCCCGAGAGCACGCCGGCCTGCACGGCCGCGCCGATCGCGACGACCTCGTCGGGATTCACGCCCTTGTGCGGGTCCTTCCCGAACAGCTCCTTCACGATCTGTTGAACGCGCGGAATACGCGTGGAGCCGCCGACGAGCACGACTTCATCAATCTTCGACGGATCGACGCCGGCGTCGGCGAGCGCCTGCTTGGTCGGCCCGACGGTCCTCTGCAACAGATCGTCGACGAGCTGCTCGAATTTCGCGCGTGTCAGCTTCATCTGCAGGTGCTTGGGGCCGGTCTGGTCCGCGGTGATGAACGGCAGGTTGATGTCGGTCTCGATCACGGTCGAGAGCTCCATCTTCGCCTTCTCCGCCGACTCCTTCAGCCGCTGCAGCGCCATGCGGTCTTTGCCGAGGTCGATGCCGTCGCTCTTCCTGAACTCGGCGATGATCCAGTCGATGATGCGCTGATCGAGGTTGTCGCCGCCAAGATGCGTGTCGCCGTTGGTCGCCTTGACCTCGACGACCCCCTCACCCACTTCGAGAATCGACACGTCGAACGTGCCGCCGCCGAAGTCGTACACCGCGATCGTTTCGTCCTTCTTCTTATCGAGGCCGTATGCGAGCGCCGCCGCCGTCGGCTCGTTGACGATGCGCATGACTTCGAGGCCGGCAATCTGCCCGGCGTCTTTCGTCGCCTGGCGCTGCGCATCGTTGAAGTACGCGGGAACGGTGATCACGGCTTTCGTGACCGGCTGTCCGAGGTACTCCTCCGCCGCCTGCTTCAGCTTCTGCAGGATCATCGCGGAGATTTCCGGCGGCGGGTATTCCTTGCCGCTGGCCTTCACGCGGGCGTCGCCGTTCGTTGCGCGCACGACGGCGTACGGCACCATCTTCATCTCTTCGTTCACTTCATCGAACTTGCGGCCCATGAAGCGTTTGATCGAGAAGACCGTGTTTTCGGGATTGGTCACGGCCTGACGCTTGGCGACCTGCCCGACGAGCCGCTCGCCGCTCTTGGTAAACGCGACGACCGAAGGCGTGAGCCGGCTGCCTTCGGGATTGGTGATCACGACCGGTTCACCGCCTTCCATGACGGCGACAACGGAGTTAGTAGTGCCAAGGTCGATACCGATGATTTTGCTCATTCAAGCCTCTCGCGTTCAGGACGGCAAAAAACAGCCCTGATATCAGTTCGAGTATAAAAGTTGAGTGCAACGCAGTCAACGCGACGAAATGCGAGATGCCGCCGGTAAGTCGCTGAATCCGCGTTGTATAATTCGACCAACTCTCACCCGCCATGCCACATCTCGTCGTCCGCGTCGCGAAAAGCGCCGGCATCGTCGCTCTGTTCATCCTCGTCGCGATGCTTGGCATTTTGAGCGGGGTCCTGTTCGCGTACGCGGGCGACCTGCCCGCAGGTCTCGGCTCTCGACAACTACGCGCCGAGCACGATCACGCGCGTCTATGCGTCGAACGGGCAGGTGATCGGCGAGTTCGCCACCCAGCGGCGCGTGGTCGTCGGCTACGACGACATCAATCCGCTCCTCCGCGAGGGGATCATCGCGACCGAAGATGCCGAGTTCGACCGCCATTTCGGCGTGAACATCTGGCGCATCGCCGTCGCCGCCATCACTGACATCATCGAGCGGCGTCGAGATCAGGGCGCAAGCACGATCACGCAGCAGGTCGCCCGCAACCTCGATCAGTTCGGCCTGACCAAGCAGAAAGCTGTTCGACCGGAAGATCCGCGAGGCGATCCTCGCGATCGAGATCGAAAAGCGCTACACGAAGAAGGAAATCTTCACGATTTACTGCAACCAGATGTACCTGGGGCATGGGGCGTACGGCGTCGAAGCGGCGTCGCGCCTGTACTTTCAGAAGTCGAACAAGCAGCTGAACCTCGAGGAAGCCGCGCTCATCGCTGGCATCTTCCAGACACCGGAGCGGCAGAGCCCATTCGTCGACATGAAGCGCGCGACGCAGCGGCGCAACACCGTGCTGCAGCGCATGGCCGACGAGCACTACATCAAGCAGGCGCAGGCCGACGCTGCCAAGCAGAGGCCGATCGTGACGCGCGGGCAGCCGAATCAGCCGCCGGGCATCGCCCCGTTCTTCGTCGAGGAGGTCCGCAAACACCTCGAGCACGAGTACGGCGCGAAGGTCCTGTACGAAAACGGGCTCTCGGTGTCGACCACGCTCGACTGGAAGCTGCAGGATACGGCGAACAAGGCGATCGAGCACGGCCTCCGCCGGTACGACAAACGCCACGGGTACCGGAAGCCGAAGCGCAACGTCATCGAGGAAGGCCACACGATCGACGGGTTCAAGGACGAGCGATGGACGCGACCGATTGTCGTCGGCGACTTGATACCAGCCGTCGTCGTCAACGCGCCGAAAACCGGGCCGGCACACGTTCGGGCCGGACGCTATCATCTGGACCTGCCGCGCGAGGGCTTTACGTGGACGCGGCGCACGTCGTCAGCCGACCTGTTCAAACCGGGCGATCTGATCGAAGTGCTGGTCACGAAACTCGATGAGGCGGGCGACGGCGGTGCAGTGTCGCTCGAACAGACGCCGATTGCCGAAGGCGCGCTCGTCGCGATCGACAACCACACCGGCCAGATCAAGGCGATGGTCGGCGGGTGGAACTTCAATCGCAGCAAGTTCAACCGCGCGGTTCAGGCGTATCGCCAACTCGGGTCGACGTTCAAGCCGATTGTCTACACGACGGCGATCGATCGCGGGCTACACGCCGACGTCGATCCTGGTCGACGAGCCGGTGAGCTATCCGGCGGGGAACGGACAGATATACAGTCCGCACAACTACGACCACAAGTTCGAGGGCGCGATCACGCTGCGCCGCGCGCTCGAGGACTCGCGCAACGTGCCCGCGATCAAGATGATGGATGTCCTTGGCGCGAAGAACGTGCTGGCCTACGCCAAGAAGTTCGGCTTCGAGGAGGAGTTTCCGCCTTATCTGCCGATCGCGCTCGGCGCCGGCGACGCGACGCTGCTCGAGGTTACGAGCGCGTATACCGTGTTCCCGAATCAGGGCGTGCGGATGAAACCGTACTTCGTGGGCAAGGTCCAGGACCGCGACGGCAATCTTCTCGAAGAGAACCGATCCGAACCGGTCGACGTCATCCGCGCCGACACGGCGTACGTCATGACGAATCTTCTGCGCGGCGTCGTCGTTCGCGGCACCGCGGCCGCGGCCGGCACGCTCGCGAGCGAATGGCCGATCGCCGGCAAGACCGGCACGGTCGACGACAACACCGACGCGTGGTTCGTCGGCTTCGATCCCGACATCACGGTCGGCGTCTGGATCGGCTTCGACGAAAAGAAATCGCTCGGCGGCGCCGAGCAGGGGTCCTATCGCCGCGCTGCCGATGTGGATGGAGTTCATGAAGGCGTACATCGAAGATCGCCGCGCGGCAAAAGCCGAGCGCCCCAGCTTCGAGGCGCCCGGAAATATCGTATTCCTGACCGTGGAAAAAGGCACCGGCAACGTGATGCCGATGGATGCGCCGGGCGGGATCCTCGAAGCTTTCATCTCGGGTACCCAGCCCGGCGCGAACATCAACCGGCAGCCATAACCGAATACCTTTTCATCACCCCGCTATTGCTGTGCCGTCGAGGTGCGCGCTGGCTGATCGATCAGCCAGGACCTGGAACCAGCTGCGAATCCGTTCGAGGCGATCCACGAGCAGCCACGGCTCGCCGGTGCGCGAGAGATTGTGTCCGGAGCGCGGATAGCGCACGAGCTCGACCGGCACGTTGCGTTTTCTGAGCGCCATGAACCACTGCTCGTTGTCGCTGATCGGCGTGCGGTAATCGTTTTCACCCATCAGAATCAGCGTCGGCGCCTTCACCTTTTCGACGTACGAGATGGGCGACAGCCGGCGATAGAGATCGCGCTGCTCCCACGGCGCGCCGAAGAAGGCGTGCTCGGTGAGCCCCTGAGCATCGGAACTGCCATACCAGCTCTCCCAGGTCGTGATCGACCGCGCCGTCACGGCGGCGGCCCAGCGATCGGGCACGGTGGCGGTGAGCCAGTTCGTCATGAACCCGCCGTAGCTGCCGCCGGAAATGCCGACGCGGCGCGGGTCTATGTCGGGGAACTTCGCCAGCGTGGCGTCGACGCCTCCCAGATAGTCTTCCTTGTCCACCTCGCCCCATTTGCCGCGCGTCGCCCACTGGAAGGCATGGCCGTAGCCGGTCGAGCCGCGCGGATTCGTGAACAGCACGAAGAACCCCGACGCCGACAGCATCTGGAACTGATCGAACCAGCCGGTGCCGTACGCGCCGTACGGTCCGCCGTGGATCTTCAGGATCATCGGGTACTTCTTGCCAGGCGTGTAATCGAGCGGTTTCATCACCCAGCCCTCGACCGACAGGCCGCCGCTCACCTTCCAGGACAGCCGCTCCGCCGGCGCGAGGCGGACGTCCGCTAGCCATTTGTCGTTGAACGAGGTGAGCCGCTGCTCTCCGCTGCCATCGCTCTTGGCGACGAAGACCTCGCTCGGGTGCGTGACGTCGTTCTCGATGTACGCGAGTGCCGCGCCGTCTTTCGACGCCGAGAAGTTCGTGAGGTGCCGGTCGCCGCTGGTCAGTTGCCGCACCGACTTCCCTTGCAGCGAGACCTCGTACAAGTGGTTGTTGCCGTGCAGGCCCGCCGCGAACCGCAGCGCGCGGCCATCGGCTGTCCACATCGGCGCCCCCGGAATGTCGTCCCATGACGGCGTGAGATTCTGCGGCTGGCCGCGGAAGAGACCGTCCGGGCCGAGGTCGGCGACCATCAGATCGGTTTCCTCGCCCTGCTTGGGCGTTCGGAGGAACGCGAGGCGCGTTCCGTCCGGCGAGACGGCGATCTGCGCGTGGGCGCCGTTCGTCGCGGTGAGCTTGCGCGGAGCGCCGCCTTCGCGTGGCACGGAGTAGATCGCCGTGGACGGATCGCGTCCGAGCACGTTGTCGTCCTGATGTTCATCGCCGGTGAACAGGACCGCCCCGCTGTCGGCCGACCACACGGCATCCCCCGTATCGAACATCGTCTTTGTGAGCTGCCGCGGCGTACCGCCCTCGGACGGGACGACGAAGATCTGCGTTTTCGGGTGAATCGACGGATCCGGGAGCAGGTCGAGCGTGCCGTCGCGCTTGTAGTGCACCGATGTGATCACGCGGCCATCGAACCGTTTGGGATCGAGCGTGTGGCTGTGCGCATCAGGCGCCACCCAGCCCTCGTGCGGATTGCGGGCCTCCCCTTCCTCGGCGGGGGACGGCGATTTTTCGAACGCGATCCACTTGCCGTCGTGCGACCAGATCGGCGGCGCGGTGACGCCCTCGATGTGATGCGCCTCTCCGCCCGGCTGCGCGACGCGGACGAACCAGACGTCGTTCGGATCCTTTCCGCGATGCGACGTAAAGCTGAGCAGCGCTCCATCCGGCGACCAGCGCGGCGCCGATGAGTCGGCGGTCGGATCGCTGAACCTGAACGGCGCGCCGTCAGGCGCTCCGGCCTTCACCCGCGTCATCCAGATACTCGCGGTGCCGGCGGTTCTCTTTCTCCACGACCGTCGAGACGGTGAAGGCGACGAGGTCACCAGCTGGCGAGATCGCAACGTCGCCCGGTACGATCTCCTTGTAGTAATCGGTCGCGACGAAGCCGCGCTTCTGCGCGAGCGCCGAGGCGGCGGCCAGCAGGACAACCAGGAACACGCCGGCGGACTGGATGGTGCGTCGCATCACACGCCTCCTAGAAATTCACGCGGAAACCGAGCTCGACGCGGCGAGGCGCCGCGCCGTTCGACAGCGCAGTCGACTGGCCGAAGGTGGACGAGCGAAGATTGCCCGTCGGAAGACCCAGATTTACGTGGTTGGTCAGGTTGAACGCTTCGGCGAAGAGCTCCACTTTCGTTTTCCTAATCGGCACGAACTTCGACAGCCGCGCGTCGAGCACGAAGTAATTCGGACCGCGCAGCGTATTCCGACCGAGATTGCCGTTGCCGACGAAGTTCGCATCGTAGGTGGGCTTGCTGAGCGGATCACCCGCTGGCGAAACGAGGTTAGGCCGATCGTTAGTCGTGTTCAGATCCTTGTTGTTGTCGACACCGGTCGTCACCGTCCACGGCAAGCCCGATCGCGCCGACGCGAGGCCCGCGAGCTGGAAGCCGGCAGGCAGCGCCCAGTTGAAATTGACGACGAGCTGGTGAGTGCGATCGTTGTTGGCCGGCCCCTTGTCGGCCTCCGGATTGAGTCCATTCATCCAGAAGTACTGGAAGTCTTCGACGTCCCGCAGCGCTCGCGACAGCGTGTACGCCACGCCGACGCTCGGCCCCCGCTTCGGTCGATATTGGACGTTCGTCAGCAGCGCGGTCGACCACGAACTGCCCTGCATGGCGAACTCGATGATTTGCCCGAACGCCGGATCCGGGCGGGGGCCGCCGGGAAACGCCGGATAGTTCACGTCGATGTTGTTGAACAGATTGTAGCCGCGGCTGTAGACGCCGTCGGCCGAGACGGTGAGGCCAGGTCGGATCTCGCGCTGGATGCCGACGCTCGTGCTCGCGGTCTTCGGCGTTTTGGGACTCGGCTGAATGATCGTCTTGCTCGGCAACGTGGTCGCGAGCGTGCCGCGGGCAAGCGGATCCGGGTAGCCGGGATTGTTGATGATGACGGTCTGCGAATTCTCGGCCGCCACCACGTCGAGCGCCACATTGGTGAAGGAGCGATCAGAGTACAAGCCGAAACCGCCGCGGATGGCGGTCTTCGTGTCGTTGAACGGTGCCCAGACGAACCCTAGCCGCGGCTGCAGGTTCGATCGGTCGTTCGGAATGTTCAGGATGTCGCGATACGACGCCTCGAGATCGTACCGAAGGCCCAGGTTGAGCGTGAGGCCGCCGCCCACACGCCAGGCGTCCTGCGTAAAGAACGAGTACAGCTCATTCGGCAGGCTGATATTCGGATTGAAGTGCTCCACCTTGTACTGCGTCGGATAGGTCGACAGATCGTTCGGATCGAACGGCCGGTCTGTCGTGAACGTGAAGCTGCCGTCTCGCGTACGCGGAAAGAAGCTCGACCCCCGGATGATGCTGATGTCGGTGCCGACCTTCAGGTCGTGCTGACCCTTGGTGATCGAGAAATTCTCCACGAATTGAAATCGATTCTCGGTGCGCCCCTGCGGCAGGTTCACTGCCTTGCCGAAGTTGCCTGAGGGGCGCGCAATGGCTGGCGTGCCGTCCGGGCTGAAACCGATGGTATCGGTGTTGTTGTATCGCTGACTGACCTGGAAGCGGAACTCGTTCAACGCCTGATTGGACAGGACGAACGTGTCCGTGAAGACGCCGTCTTGGTCGCGCGTGATCGAATTGCTGCCGCGATCGTGGGTGTTCAAGCCGCCGATGCCATCGCCTTGCGTTCGATTGTTGTCGAGGCGGTACCGCGCGCTCACCGAATGGTGCGCGCTCAACTGCGCGTCCGTCTTGATGAAGCCCTGGTGCTCGTCGTTGGGATTCGAAAATTCACGCTGATCCACTGGCACGTCGGGCGAGGTCACGACTGACGTCTGACGCAGGCGCAGCCCTTCGTACGATCCGAAGTAGAAGAGATGGTCCTTGACGATCGGGCCGCCGTAGAAATCCGCCGAACCGCTGCTGGCTGAACGGCGCCTTGCCAGACCCTTGCGCGTGCGAGAACGGATCCTGCGCGTCGAGGCTCTCACTGCGATCGAAGAAGAACGCACGCCCTTCGTTCTTGTTCGTACCCGACCGGGTGACGACGCTGACGATGGCGCCGGACGAAATGCCGTACTCAGCCGAGAACTGATTCGCGAGCACAACGTATTCGCGGACCGCTTCGAGTGAGAAGCCACCGCGCGAGCTCGAGACGATCGTATCGTCGTTGCTGACGCCGTCGACGAGATAAGAGTTATTGCGACTCAACTGTCCCGACGTGTTCACGCCGCCGCCGCCGACGCCCGTCACTCCCGGTGTCATGTTGGCGAGGCTCAGGAAATTCCGATCGACCAGCGGGATCGAATCGAGATCTTTGCGACTCACGGTGGTGCCAATCGTGTTGTTGCTCACGTCCACGAGCGGCGCGGCGGCGGTGACTTCGACCGACTCGGTCACCGTCGCGACCTGCAGCGTGACGTCGATGCGCACCTCCTGACCGGTCGTCAGTGTGATGCCCGCGCGTTTGTAGCTGCCGAAGCCGGCGAGTTCCGCGCTGACGTCGTACGTGCCTGGGGAGAGCGCGGGCGCACGATAGTAGCCCGCCTGATCGGTGACAACTCTCCGGACGACGCCGGTGTCCACGTTGGTGATCGCGACGGTGGTGCCCGGCAACACCGCGTGCTGATCGTCGGTGACGGTACCGAGAAGCGTGGCGCCGATGCTCTGCGCGGCCACCGGCGCCGCGAGAAGCGCGCCGAGCACGCCGACGATCGCCATCCTCGTCAGCAGCTGCGGCCGTTCTCTGCAGATGGCTGTGTGTGCCGTCATTCCCGCCTCCTTGAAGTCGTGCTCCTCAAATGGCGCGCGAACGGCGGCCATAATCGGCGTCCGCTTCAGGAGTTGTCAATTGAAAATGCGGAAGGAGTGTCGCTGATAGGACTCTAGTGACGGCGATAGGACGCGCCGCGACCGGCAGAGCTGGATCGCGGCGCGCAGACGACCTTACTGCGTCGCTGTCGCGCTCTTGATCTTTACCCGCGCGAGCTTGCCGACGCCGCTTTCCGCCAGCCAGAGATTGCCGCTCTTGTCGATGTCCATGTTGCGCACGGTGCCGCCGCCGCTCGGAATCGGCCAGGTCTGAAACTTCTTCGTCGACGGGCACGAAGCGCACGAGCACGTTGTGCGTATCCTCGCCGGTCTCGACGTACCAGATGGCGCCGTCGGCGGTCTGGAGAATCGCGTACGGCTTGGAATCCTCTCCGCCGGGCGACTTGAATTCGTCGACCTTCTTGGTCGCCGGATCGAGGTGACCGAGGTAGCCGCGCGCGTAGTCGCCGTACCACACAGTGTCGTCCTTCGCGACCCAGATCCGCCGCGGCCGCGCGCCTTTGTCCGGCAGCGGATACTCGGTGATCTTCATCGTCTTCGGATCGATGCTGGCGATGTTCGGCGCGTTGAACTCGTCGAAAAAGGCGACCTCTTTCGAGTTGAGCCGAATGCCGTACGGCCGCGCGTTGGCGGTCGGCGGCGAGACGAGCTTGATGTTGCCGTTCGGCGCCTTCGGATCGAGCGAGCCGACGAAATTGCCCGCCTGCACGGTGAACAGCATCGTGCCGTCGCTGAGGAAGACCATCGTGTGCGGATCCGTCGCCTTTGGATTCGGCATCTTGTACTCGGTGATCTTGCCGGTCTTCGGATCGATCTTGCCGATGAGCGCGGCGGCGTTACCCGTGTACCAAATGTTGCCGGCCTTGTCGGGTGTGATGCCGTGCGGCCCGGAGTTGGGCGTTGGCAGCGGGTATTCCTTGAACTGCTGCGTGTTCGGATCGAAGCGTCCGACGACGTTTGCCCGCTGGCCGGTGTACCAGATCATGCCGTCTGGCGCGACGGCCGGGTCGTGCGGGTACGGCGGTTTGCTCGGCGTGAGCCACTCGTCGATCTGGACGTCAACGGTATCGGCGATCGCGGCAGCGTGAACGACGCGCGCGCGGCCGGCAAAGACCACGCTGAGGGCGGCGACGCAAACGAGCACAGCGGCGGTCGTGAGAATCCTGCGCATATACTCTCCTCTTGTGCGCATTCTAATCCTGACGGCGGTTGTTTTGATCGGCTTGCCGCTCGCGGCCGCCGCGTTCAAGGAAGGTCCGTATCCGAACGTCACGGGTGGGTTTGGCGAAGCGTCGTGCCACGTCTGCCACCTGGACAATCCTGTGAATGCGCCGGGCGGGACGCTGACGATCGCCGGCGCGCCGACGAGCTATTCGGCGGGTCAGACCTACAGCGTCACCGTGACGCTCGCGCGCGAAGGGCTGCGTCGCGGTGGATTCGAAATCGCGGCGCGATTTGCTTCGGGCGCGCGGCGCGGCCGACAGGCCGGCACCTGGCGCGTGCTGGACGGCCGCGCACAGCTGATTCCGGGTGCGAAGGACCCAAAGCTTACCTTCGTCCAGCACAACCTCGCGGGATCGCGAGCCGAAACGCGCGGCAGCAACACGTGGACGATCGAGTGGACCGCGCCGTCGCCCGCGTCCGCGCCCGTGCAGTTCAACGTCGCGGCGAACGCGAGCAACAACGACGACTCGCCGCTCGGCGATTTCATCTACCTCAAGTCCGCGCACGCGCTTCCGCACCGATGACGCGGCGACTCGCTAGAACCCTGGGCAATTCGGGTTCGCGTGGGGCGGCAGGTCGGTGCGGAACAACGCGTTCACCGGCGCGATGGCCACGGTCACATCTTTGGCCGGGGTCCCTAGCTCGTTGCGTCCGATATGCCCATCGCCGGTGTCAACGAAGCCTTCGCCTGCGGACACAACCTTCGGCGTGCAGTTCGGATCGTCGGCCTCATAGAAGGTCAGCTGGCCTGTCAGGACCGTAATGAAGACGGGCCCCGGGTGTGTATGCCAACCCGTGGAGGCCGGCATGCCGTTCGTGTAGGGGCCGTAGTCGTGCGTTTGGACCACCACATCGATGTGCGACTTGGCCTTCGCCTCGAAATCGACAGGCGAGTGCGAGTCCGTCTTGAACTTGAATGGCTCGTAGGTTCCGCGGCCGATGAGCGTACCTACGACGCCGGACGGCGGCTCGGCCCACGCCACCATTGCGAACGCGAAAACAGCTGCCACGCATAGCGAACCGATTAGTCTTTTCATCACATCCTCCCAGCGCGTGACGGTACCGGCCGGCGAAGCACCGAGCAACGCGCAAAGAAGAGCAAAGTCGCTCGTTCGTCGTCATTCGTGTTTACGGGAGGTGGACGAAGGGGCAGAATGGCCCACGGGATTCCGACGATCAATGCCAGATGAGCCTCGTCCCATCACCCGTTTCCCGCGGCAACGTCCGCCCGGCATTCAGCTCGATTCGTGGAAACAGATCGCCGGGTATTTGAAGAGGCATGTCACGACCGTGCGGCGCTGGGAGCAGCACGAAGGGCTGCCGGTTCATCGACACTTTCATTCAAAGCTAGGGTCGATCTATGCGGATTCGAACGAGCTCGACGCCTGGCTGGACACTCGGCGTCCGCCCGATCAGTCTGTAGCGTCGTCCAACCCGGCGTTCGGACCAGCCGAAATCATCGCGTTCGAGCGATTTTCTCCGCCGCCCGTTCTGCCCTCGTGGCCTGGGTCGTTTATGGGCCGCGACGCCGAGCTCGCCATCCTTTCGCGAACGTGGGAGGCCGCGCGATCGGGATGCGCGCAACTCGTGCTCGTCACCGGCGAGCCTGGCATCGGGAAGACCAGGCTGGCGACCGAGTTCGCCCGCACGCTCGGCGATCGCGCGACCGTACTGGCGGGCCGGTGTGAACCGGAAGCGATCGTGCCGTTCGCGCCGTTCATCGAGATACTTCGGGCGCTCGTGCGAGCGATGCCGACGGCGAGGCTGCGTCCCTTGCTGAAGAGCATCGATGGTTCTGGCGAGCTCGTCCAACTGATGCCGGATCTCGCGAAACACGTTCAGTCGCGTCCCTCCGTAGTCACGACTCCCGAAGGACGACGCTTTCGAATGTTCGAGGCGCTGGCGGAGCTGGTGAGCGCGACGTCACTGCGAAACCCCTTGCTCGTGATGCTCGACGACGTGCACTGGGCCGATCGAGGATCGATGCTGCTCTTACGGCACCTCGTGCGCTCCACGCACGCCGCCGCCATTCTGTTCATAGTCGCCTACCGCGAGGCGCCGGTCGACGAGGCGCTTTCGGCCGGAGAAATCCTGAGTCAGCTGTGGCGAGAGCCGTCGGCAGCGCAGATCGCGGTTCAAGGGCTCGCCGATGACCACGTCTCCAATCTCATTGCAGCCACGACCGGCCCAGCGACCCCACACTGGATGACAGCCACGGTGGCCGCGAAAGCCGGAGGCAACCCGTTATTCGTGATCGAGCTGGCAAAACATCTGCTCGAGACGAACGTCGGAAGCGACGCCGTCGATGTCGGACTGCCTGAGACAATCCGTGATCTGCTCAACCAGCGGTTGCTGCGGCTGAGCGACGCCACGCGCGCGCTTCTCGCGCGCGCATCTGTCGTCGGCCGTCAATTCAACCTGGGGGTCCTCGAAGGACTTGAGCCCGTGTCGGATGCCGCGACACTCGATGCGCTCGACGAAGCCGTGGCCGCGAGGATCATTGTTGAAGACTCGCGATCGCCGGGCCGGTTTTCGTTCACGCACGCGCTGATCCGGGAAGTCCTGTTCGGGAGCATGAGCGCGACTCGTCGGGTCCGTCTTCATCATCGGATCGCGCAGGTGATCGAGCGCCAGTCCGCCGGCAACCTGCCGCTCCCGGAGCTGGCGTACCACTTTGGTCGAGCCGCTTCGTTCTGCGACGCCGAAAAGGCAACCGACTACGCGATCCGCGCGGGCGATCAGGCACTCGAGACCTTCGCCCTGGAAGACGCGGCGCGCTACTACGAGATGGCGCTGCGATCGCTCGATCGAGCGACCTCTGGGCTGGAGCTCCAGAATCGTCAGGCGGAGCTGCACGGTAAGCGAGGCCGCAGCTACGTTCAGGCGGGTCAGTGGGCATCGGCGAAAGTGGCATTCGAAGCCGCTCTGGCCCTCTTGCCTGAATGTGACGACCCGACGCGCGGCGAGCTCCTGGTGAGTCTGGCAGAGACCTCGTTCTGGCTGATGAACGTCGCCGACGTGCGCCGGTTCGCTGCCGATGCGCACACGCTGGCAGAGCGCATTGGCCGCGACGACCTGGCCGCAGATGCCCTCGCCTGGATGGCGAGCGCGACGGTCTCCGATGGCGATGTCGTCGGCGGAATCGAAATCGATCGAACCGCGCTATCGCGCGCCGGCGGCGTGCGGTCGTTCGGATTGGCGAGAGTGCCTCTCACGTTGTATTGGGCCGGACGGACATCGGAAGCGGTTGAACGCGCCACGCAGGGGGTCGAAACCGCGCGTGCCGGCAACGACTCCGCATTCCTGCTCTATGCGCTCCAGCATTGGGGCCTGAGCCTCTGCAGCGTGGGCCGGTACGACGAATCGCTGCAGGCCTTCGAGGAAGCACGGGCGGTCGGACGCCGCAGCGGCGCGCTGCCGCTGTTGGCGCGAGCCATCTCCATGTCCGTGGCGCCGTGGCTGAGCCTCGGCGATCTGGAGAACGCGGCCGCGCGCGCGCATGAAGCGCGGGACCTGGCACGCCGTGTGGCATTTGAGCCGCCGATGGTGAGCGCCGGACTCGATCTGCTGGTCATCTTTGCGCGCAAACACGATCCGGGATCGGCCGACGCGCTGCTCGACGAGATCGACCGCGCCACCCGCGCTGCGCGCGGCTGGCATGCGTGGAAGTGGACGCTTCGGCTGAGTCACGCTCGAAGTGAACTTGCGATCGCGCGCGGTGCGTGGGCCGAGGCCATTCAGGAAGCCGACCGCGTCGTGGAGCACAGTCGCGCGCGCACGCGCGTGAAGTATGAAGCGCTCGGTCTGGCGCTGCGAGCGGCCGCCAAACGGCAGGCTCGGCGGAAGGGTGCCGCCGCCGACGCCGATGCCGCCATCGATGTCGCTCGGCGACTCGACGACCCGGCTGTTCTTCTCCATTGCTTGACGACGCGGCTCGAGATCGACGACGCCATCGACGTGCGGGCGGAAGCCCGGGCGACGGTCCAGCGTATGCTCGCCGGCGTTTCGAACGCGGGGCTACGACGAACGTTCTTAGCAAGCGTGATGTCCGGTGTGGCAACAGTCTGACGACGACGCGACGCCCACTTCCGGTACGCCGAGGACGGACGCGGGCCGCTCAAGAGATCCGGCACTCGATTCTCGGACGATCGAATGTATCGCGCCGTCGCCGGCGTCCACGCCGGTCCAGTTCAACGTCGCCGCCAACGCATCGAACAACTACGATCGCCGCTCGGCGATTTCATTTACGTGAAATCTGTCCCCACGGCGCCGCAGCGATGAACCACAGCGCGGAACGAATCGCCACGGCCGTGAACTCCGTGATCGTCATGTTCGCCCCCGCGGTCGCGATGCTGACTTTTTCAGGTGCGAGCAATTCGGTGACTGTGCACGCGCCGGGTGCATCGCCATTCATCAACGCGACCCGCTCCGCACTCATGTACGCCGCAGTCGTGTCGCCGTTTGCCGTCGCCGCAGGCTGGCGCACGTGGGTGCACGCGCAGCAGCGACGAGAGCGTCGTACGAGCGGGCTGCAAGGCATCGCTGAGGCCGGAGTGCTGGGATTCTCGATCGTTTTTGTGCCGATCGCGCTTGCGGTCTCGTCTCATCTCGCGGAGCGCCCGTGGCTCACAATCGGATATGCGCTGTTCTACGCCGGCATCGGCCTCGCAGTGGGAGTTGTCGTAGGCTCAGTTCTCTGGGTCATCGCTACAGGCGTTCTCGCCTTGTGGGGCCGCGTGCCGACTTCATCAACGTGAGAGCCGTCCGACGCGCGCCAGCGCGTTGGAAACCTCCGGTAGCCGGAACGCGTACGCCGCCGCGAAAAACACGAGCCCGTACGGCGCGAGGATGAGCGTCGCGGCGACGATTGGATGGACCGGCGGCACGGAAATCTTCACAGCCCACGCAACCGCGGCGCCGGCGACCGCCGACGTCCATAGTTTCGCGACGTAAGACGCCGGCAACCCGGTCGTTCCGATGCGCGCATTCATCGTGCGCCGCAACAGCAGCATCTCAACCCACCCGGCGATACCGGCCGACGCCGTCAGCCCCGCAGCGCCCCACGATTGATCGATGCCGATTGCGCGCGGCAGCGGTATCGCAAACAGGTAGCCGAGCACCGTCGTGATCGCGACGCGGACGATCGCGTATTTGAGCGGCGTCCGCGTGTCGCGCAACGCGTAGTAAGTCGAGGAATAGAGTCGCCCGAGAGTCTGCGCGAGCAGCCCAACGGCGGACCCGGCGAGAATTCCCCAGACGTACACCGAATCCGACCGGCTGAAGCGGCCGGTTTCGAAGAGCGCCCCTGCGATCACGTCGCCCAGTGCGATAAACGCGACGGCCGAAGGCACCACGAAGAACGCGATCTGTCGCAGGCCCGCTGCAAGCCGCGCACGCAGTGCTGCAAGTCCTGCGGCATCGGCCCCCCCAATGCCCGACATCGCCGGCAGCTCCGCGGCCGACACCGACATGCCGAACAGGCTCACCGGCAGCACATACAGCATCTGCGCGTTGGACAGCGCGGCAACGGCGCCGGTCGGCAGAAGCGTGGCCAGCAGCGTATCGACGTAGACGCTCACCTGCACGACACCCCGGCTGATGAACACCGGCACGAAATTGCGGACGACGACGCGGACGTCGTCGGAAGCGGTGTCGAGGGCGAAGCGCAAATTGGGCGCGATGCGGAAGACCGTCGGCAGCTGTATGCCGAACTGCATCACGCTGCCAGCGACGGCGCCCCACGCCAGGAGCTCGGCAAGGCGTGGGAGCGGCGTGCCGCGGCCGAACGCGATGAGCGTGACGATCATCGCCGCGTTCATCAGCACGGGCGCCGTGTAGGACAGCAGAAAGTGGTGATGACTGTTCAGCACGCCGAGGCACCACGCCGAGAGCACGAGCATGCCGAGGGCCGGAAACAGAATGCGAACGAGCTGGATCGTCAGCGCGCGCTTCTCGCCGGTGAATCCTGGCGCGACGGCGTCGATGATCCACGGGGTCGCAAAGACGCCGACGAGCACGATTACCGACACCATGAGCGCGAGCAGTGAGGCGACAGCTCCGGCTACGCGGTCGGCCTCGCGCCCCTCTCCGCGCGACACGAGCCGCGCATACACCGGGATGAACGACGCGGAGAGCACGCCTTCGCCGAAAACGTTCTGCAGGAAATTCGGGATGCGAAACGCGGCGCTCCAGGCGTCCGCTTCGAGCTCGAGACCGAAGTAGTGCGCAATGACGCGCTGTCGAATCAGCCCGGTGATGCGACTGCAGAAGATACCGAGCGCGACGAAGGACGCGGAGCGGCCGGTTCGCGGCGGAGATGTGGCTTGGTGTGCCACTGCTAACTTTTCTTACTCTCTCGCGGGGCCCCACCCCCGCTCGATAACGCCTTCGCGCCGTGGCGCTCGGCGTATCTAGAACAGAACGTCGCAGTGGGACACTCTCCATCGAACGCATTGATGAAATGCCGCTCGGGGCATCTAGAGGACCTCGCAGAGCAGATACCGCGTCCGATGCGTGACCGCGGGCGACCTGCGGCGCAGTCCCCGTGGGAGCGGCGCGTCGCACGCGGCAGACGGGAAACCGCCAGCGCAGGGCCGAGTCCAGGCCAGGTCACGGACCTGGCCGGCGCTGTGCCCATATCCCGGAGCGGCGGTTTCCCGCGCCGTCGACCCCGGGGACGCCCGTCGCAGGTCGCTCGCGATCGGGCGGACGCGGCCCGGACAGACTGCTCAATCAGCATCGTCGTCAGCGGCAGGTTCTCCGAGGGTGCCGGTGGATTTCTTCATCAGGTACGATTTGATCAACCCGTCGAGATCTCCGTCGAGGACGCGGTTCACGTCGCCGATCTGCTCCTTCGTCCGATGATCCTTGACGAGCTGATACGGATGCAGCACGTAGCTCCTGATCTGGCTGCCGAATGCGATTTCTTTCTTCGCGCCGCCGATCTGTTCGAGCTTCGCCTGGTTCTCTTTCATCTTGAGATCGTACAGGCGCGCCTTGAGCACGCGCATCGCGGAATCGCGGTTGCGATGCTGCGATCGCTCGTTCTGGCATGACACGACCATCCCGGTCGGCAAGTGTGTGATGCGGACCGCGGAGTCTGTCACGTTGACGTGCTGGCCGCCGGCGCCGCTCGATCGATACGTATCGATGCGAAGATCTTTCTCTTCGACCTGGATGTCGACGTCTTCCGGCAGTTCGGGCCAGACGTACACGGAGGCAAACGACGTATGGCGGCGCGCCGCCTGGTCGAAGGGCGAAATCCTGACGAGCCGATGCACGCCGGCTTCGGCCGAGAGCAGGCCGTAGGCGTATTCGCCCGACACGGTCAACGTCGCGCTCTTCAGCCCGGCTTCGTCGCCTGGCTGGTAGTCGATCATCTCGCGCTTGAACCCTCGACGCTCCGTCCAGCGAAGGTACATCCGCAGCAGCATCTCGGCCCAATCCTGAGACTCGGTGCCTCCCGCGCCGGGATGAATCGTGAGGATCGCGTTCGTCCGGTCGTGCTCGCCGCCGAGCATCTTCTTGATCTCGCCCGCCTGCACTTCCTCGGCGAGCACGTCGAGCGCTTGCGCGAACTCGGCGTCGACCGGCTCGCCCGCGTCAGCCCATTCGACGAGAACGGCGAGATCGTCGCTGCGCTTCTTCAGCGACAGCACGAGGTCCCGGTCCTGCTCCAGACGGCGGCGTCGCTGAAGGACCTTCTGAGCTTCGGCCTGATCTTTCCAGAAATCGGGCGCGGCGGCGCGCGCTTCGAGGCGGGTCAGTTCGTCGTCCGGGCGTGCGGATTCAAAGATAACTCCGCAGGTCGGTCGCGCGTTTGGTGAGGTCCGTGTAGCGGCGCATCAAATCTTCGACGGTGGGCATGATCTCTCCGATCAACTGTTATCACGAAGTCACGAAGCCGCCACGAAGTTCACGAAACAATTCTGTACAGAACGTGGTTCGTGCGCTTCGTGATTCTTCGTGCCTTCGTGATGAGGCGACCTATTGTACACGCCGCCGCACGACGACCAGCAATGCGATCGTCAGCACCACCGATGCGTATGCGAACACATCGCCGAGTCTGGAGTAGACGGTGGCGGCGGTGAGAAAGCGCGCCTCGCCGACGACGACCGACGGCTCGTAGATCCGCGTTTCGATCAGCACGCGGCCGTAGGGATCGACCACGCCGCTGATACCGGTATTCGCGGACCGAACGAGGTACCGGCCTTCCTCGATCGCACGCATCGAAGCCTGCGCGAAGTGCTGATAGGGCGCGGACGTCCTGCCGAACCACGCGTCGTTGGTGATCGTGGAGAGGAGCTCGCTCCCGGCGGCGACAAACTGCCGTACCAGATCCGGATACACGATCTCGTAGCAAATCGCCGTGCTCATCAGATGTGTCGTCTCCGGACCTGGTTTGGTCGCCGAGCCATCCGCCTTTAGCCGTACTTCGAGCAGCGCTGCACTCTCGCCGGGCGAGAAGTCCGACACGGCCTGCACGAGCGGCGCCGCAAAGAAGAACAGCTGCTTGAGCGGCACGTACTCGCCGAATGGAACGAGGTGCATTTTCCGGTAGAAACCGGCCGTCGTACCGTCGGCCCGGACGAGAAAGGCCGAGTTGTAGTATTTCGTCGGCACGCGCTGCCCGTTCCTCGTTTCCCACCCGATCTGATCGCTTCCGAGCAGAATCGGCACGTGCGCCTGCCGCGCGAGCGTGCGCACCTGGTCCGCGCCGGGCCGATCCTCCTCGAAATAAAACGGGGTGGACGACTCCGGCCACAACACGAGCTCTGCGCCCTCTCCGATTGCCTGACGCGTCATCCGGAGATAGCTCTGAAAGATAGCTGGCTGGCGTGCAGGATCTTCGCGCTCGCTCTGCTCCACGTTTCCCTGAACCAGGCCGATGCGCACCACGTCACCTTGCCGCGTCAACTCGCTTCGCTTCACGCGGACGCTGCCCCATCCCGCAACGGCAACGATGATCGCCGCCACGGCGGCGAATGGCAGGTACGGTGTCCAGCGATCCGCGGGAGACGTCCGGCTAAAGCCGGACGCTACGTTCGTCGCGGCTACGGTCGTCGCGGCGAAGGCGAGCGCCGCGCTCGTCGAGGCGACAAGCGCGGATACGCCGAACACGCCGACCAGGCTCGCAAGCTGAGCGATCGGGAGCACCGTGACCTGACTGTATCCGAGCAGCACCCAGGGGAAACCGGTGAATAGATGCGTGCGCCCCAGTTCGGTCGCGGTCCAGACAAACGGCGCCGTCAGCATCGCCGTGCGGCCAGTCGCAGTCAGCAGACGGCGCATGACCATCGCAAAGACGGCCGGGAAGAGCGCCAGGTACGCGATGAGCGCGGCGTTCACGAGCACTGCGACCCACGCTTGCAGGCCGCCGTACACCATCATCACGCGCGTGATCCAGTAGAGGGTGCCGCTGAAGTACACGGCGCCCGCGACGAGCCCGAGCGCGAACGCGCGAAGCATCGTGCGCGCGGATGCGAGCGCGACGAGCAGCGGCGCGAGCGCAATCCAACCGATAGCGGGGTGGCCGAATTTTGGGAAGCTGAGCGCGAGCAGCGCGCCGGACAGAACTGCTAACGCGTAATCCAGGGCTTGTACGACTCTTCTTTTTGCAGCCTGGCAGCCACTGGTTCCGCATCATGCCGCGTTTTGAACTTGCCCACGCGGACGCGGTACATCGCAGCGCCGTTGCCCGGCGGCTCGACGTAGGCCCGATAGCCCTTCGAGGTCAGACGTCGAGCGATGGCTTCCGCCTCACCGCGGGCGTTGTACGCGGCGATCTGCACAGTGAACTCAGAGGACGCGTCAGCAGCGGCCGGGGTCGCCGGAGCGGGCTTTTGCGGCGCCGCTTTTTGCGGGGCCGGAGCCGCCAGTGCGGAGGCCTTCTGCGGTAGCGGCGTTGGCTTCTGCGGCACGAGTGCCGGCTTTTCGAGCGGCGCGGGCTTGTCGCCCTTCTTCAGTGCCTCTTTGGTGCCTTTGGAGTTCTCGAGGCGGTCCGGGTACGTCAGCGGCACTTCGTCGGCGGGCGCCGGAGGCGCCGCGTTCCGCGGGTCAGTGTCGGCTGGCGGCGGCGCCGGCTGAGAGGTCCGACCGGTCGTCGGCTCGGTGAGCGGCGCTGATGCAACCGTCCCGTCGCTCAGAGGGCGCTCGGCGCGCACGCCGCGCCCGACGAGGACGCCGCACAAGAAGATCACAACCGACACCACGGTTGCCGCCATGAACAGGAATACGAGCTGCTTCCCGTTCAGCTGTATCTCGTGAAAGCCGTCGTCTTGGGAATGGTGCGCCAAACGCGGGGATTGTACCACGGCCGCGCGCGATGTTAATGCTTCTGCCCCGCTCTTTCGATCAGCTTCTTCGCGTCGGCCGACGCCGGATCGAGCGCGAGCGCGCGCTCCCCTTCCGCCCGCGCGGCCGCGGCATCCTTCGCCTGCAGGTACGCATCGCCGAGCGCGACGTGCGCCTCCGCCGTTTCGTGGCTCCAGAGCGAGATCTTGAACGCGTCCATCGCTTCGTGGACGCGTCCGTTCCGCAAATGAATGCGGCCGATGAGGAGATGCGCCGCCGGCTCGTACGGCGACAGGAAAAGCGTGCGGTTCAGCTCGATGAGCGCCTCGCGATCGTTTTCGTGATCGAAGAGCCGCTTTCCACGATCGAGATAAAAGCGGGCGAGCTCCTGCTGATCGCGCTGTTCGGTCGAGGTCACCGCCTGATCGACGCGCTGCGCGTGCGGCAGTTCGACGTCGCTCTTCACCCTTTCGAGCCCCTTCGGCACGGCCTCGGCGGCCGGTCGTTTGTCCCACTGCTCGTACACCGACGAGAGCCGCTTCGCCAGCTCCTTCTCGCGCGCGGCCTCCGCCGCGTGCCCCGCCGCGGACAACGCCGAGCCCAGAATGAAGTGGGCCTCGCCGTCGGCGGGATTGCGCCGCACTGCCTCCCGCAGCCAGTAAATCACCGCCTGCGTGTCGCGCTGCGTCCAGTACGCGTACCCAATGTTGAAGAAGTAATCCGGGTCTGTGGGATCGATTTCGGCCGCGCGGTTGAAATAGTACGTCGACTGGCCGGTTTGCGGCGTCGGGCCGCGCCGAAGCTGCACGACGCCGAGGTTGTTCAGCACCGGTGCTGTCGTGGCGGCATCGTTCAAACCCCTGAACGTCGCGAACGCCTCGTCGTTCTTGTTGAGCGCGAGCTCAGACAAGCCCGCACAAAACCTCGCGCGCCGAAACCATGGCGACGCCGCCGCCACCGGCTTCACCGCCTCGAGGGCACGATCGTGCTCGCCTTGATCCGTTTGGACGGCCCAGAGCGCGAGTCGCGCACGATCGAAATCTGGTTGAAGGCCGAGCGCCGCATTCAAGTAATTGATCGCGGTCGCAGGTGTTTCCGCCAGAAGGCCTTTGATGTATCGCTCGAACGCCGGCAACGACGGCTGTTGCGCGGCCGCGGGCGCATTCTTGGCGGGAGGGGATCGTGGACTGAGCCGGCGAGCGACCCGTTCGTAAATCGCGAAGAGCTCCGGCATCGGGCCGCGATCGGTGACGTCGGTGTCGACGCGTCCGTTGTCCAGCCCGATGCTGCGCGCGTGGACGACCAGCGTATCGCCATCCAATTGCAGCGACCCGACCACGACCTGAGCGGCGCCGATCAGTTGACCGATTCGAATGACGGTGGCGTCGGTCAGCGCCGCCGCGCGCGGAACTTGGAGGCGCTCGAACGCCTGAACCCGTTCATCCCGAGTGACCGCCGGCGAGCCGAGCGCGTTCAGGTCGTCGGCCAGGAGCACCGCGGACGCTTCGCCAAGCCACACGGTGCGCGCGTCGCGCGGGGTGTTGTCGAACGGCATGACGAGGATTCGGCGCGGCTCGGGCAGAGGCTGAATCCGCAGCTGGGCGCCAGCGGCTGCGCTCGACAAGAGCACAAACGCGATTGCGACGGCGCGGTTCACGCAGGCTCCGGCGGTTTCTCGCTCCGGCCGTTCTGCAGTGCGACTTTGATCATGCACGTCGGCTCGCCGGTCGCGCGGCATGTGACGACCTGCGCTCGCGCGCTGAGATTGAACGTCTCCATCAGGCGCCTCGCCGCCGATGCGTAGAATCCACAGAGCGGATACGACACCGGCTCCCGGACCGTACAGAAAATCGATGCACGAACTTCGAGATTCGCTGTGCCGCGGCGCAGCCGCGCGATCGCTCGATTCCCCTGGTAGCTGTTGCGCACGAGCTGACGCGTCAGCCGCAAAATGAGCCGCCTGCGGATCCATGCAGGCGTGGCCTTTATAATCGCGCGTCCCGACGGCGCCATCGACTCGACGGTCCAATCCGCCGCGTACTCGCCGGCGCGCTCGGCGATGATCTGATAGGCATCGCCCTCCTGCCGCAGAAAACTCAGCACCGCGTAGAGAGGCGCCAGGCCGATCGTGCCCTCGCGAAGGCCTTCGGCGTTCAGCCAATTTTCATAAAAGCCGAGGCGGTTCGGCAGGATGTCGGCAATCCCCTGATGAAGGCTGGCGACGAGCACGCGACCGATTCCGGCTTCGCGCATAGCTATGCTGGCAGCTCGTGGCGTGTGGCTGGTGGCTGGCAGCTGGTGACTGGTAAGATCGACGCGCCATGTGGAGCGCGGCAATTCTGGCGGGTGGCAAGGCGACGAGGCTGCACGGCCGCGACAAGAGCGCGCTCGTGCTCGGCGGCGAGTCCATTCTCACGCGTCAGCTGCGCGAGCTTGCGCAAGTCACCGGCGACATCATGATCGTCGGCGGCAATCCGCCGCGCGACAGAATTGGCACGGCGCGCCTCGTCAGCGATCGCATTCCCGAGTCGGGCCCGCTCGGCGGCCTGCACGCGGCGCTCGCGGAGGCGCTCGGCAGCGCGCTGGTCGTTGTCGCGTGCGACATGCCGAACATCTGCGCGCCGTTTCTCAGCCATCTGCTCACGCTCACATGCGAAGGCGACATCGTCGTGCCGAAGACGGCGCGCGGGTATCATCCGTTGTGCGCGGCGTACGCGCGCGCGTGCCTCGGGCCGGTGTCGCGGCGCCTCGCCGACAATCGCTTGAAGATGACAGGGCTCTTCGACGATATGCGCGTGCGGATTGTCGGGACGGAGGAAATCGGAGCATTCGGCGATCCGGACCAACTGCTCGCCAACGTCAATACGCCGGACGAGTATCTGGAGCTCGAGTCGCTTCACGGTCACAAACTGTAATCTATCACGAGCTTACCGGCAGGTCTGGACCTCGCGGCGCACGTGCGGCGTCGCCCGGCCGTCCACCGATCGGTCTGACAATGCGTCCATGATCCTGAACGTCCAACGTCTCGTTCACGATGCGATTGCCGACGCGGCGCGAGAGCGCTTCGGCATCGCCGACGTGCCGCCGTTCGCATTGGAGGTGCCGCCGAACCGCGCCCTCGGCGATCTCGCCGCGCCGGTCGCGTTCGAGCTGGCGCGGACGCTGCGCAAGGCGCCGCGCGCGATCGCGCAGGAGCTGGCGACCGCGTCGCGTCGATCCCGGGCGTCACGCAAGTCGTCGCCGCGCCGAACGGCTACCTCAATCTTTTCCTCGACCGTCCGGCGTTTCTGCTCGCCGCGGCCTGCGCAACGAGATCGCCGCCCGCCTCGCTCGCGCACGACAAGACCATCGTCGAGCACACGGCGATCAATCCGAACAAGGCGGCGCACATCGGCCACCTGCGCAACGCGGCGCTCGGCGACACGCTCGTGCGCGTCGCTGCGCTTCCGCGGCACGCCGGTCGAAGTGCAGAACTACATCGACGACACCGGCGTGCAGGTCGCCGACGTCGTCGTCGGCTTCCGCGAGCTCGAGCACATCGACCTCGCCGACGTCCGCGCATCGCCGCGACACGACGCGCTTCGACTACTACTGCTGGGACCTGTACGCGCGCGTCACCGAGTGGTACGACGGCGACAAGGAGCGCCTGACGATTCGCGCGCGCGACGCTGCACGACATCGAGCACGGCGGCAACGCCGACCGCCGAGCTCGCGCGCGTTCATCGCCGACACGCATCGTCCGCGCGCACCTGAAGACGATGGCGCGGCTGAACATCGACTACGACCTGCTGACGTGGGAAGGCGACATCCTGCGCCTGCAAGTTCTGGGCGCACGCGTTCGACGTCCTGAAGGCAGCACGGCGCGGTCTTCCTGCAGACCGAGGGCAAGCTCGCCGGCTGCTGGGTGATGCAGATCGAGGAGGGCGACGGCCGCGGCAGCCGAGGCGGCCGACGACGACGATCCCGAAACGCGCGAGAAGGTCATCGTCCGCTCGAACGGCACCGTCGACGTACGTCGGCAAGGACATCGCGAACCAGTTCTGGAAGTTCGGACTGCTCGGCCAGCGACTTCCACTACCGCCGGTTCGCCACGCAGACCGGACGGCACGCCGCTGTGGGCGACGACGTCGCGACGCACGGCGATCCGGCCGCGCCCGCCGTTCGGCCGCGCCGCCGCGGATCTACAACGTCATCGACTCGCGGCAGTCGTACCTGCAGAAGCTGCTCAAGCAGGCGCTGCGCGACGCTCGGCCATCCGCGAGGAAGCCGAGCAACTCGGTCCACTTCTCGTACGAGATGGTGGCGCTGTCGCACGCGACCGCGCGCGAGCTCGGCTACGCGCCGCAGCCGAACGGCGAAGAGGCAAGAAGCCGTTCGTCGAGGTGTCGGGCCGCAAGGGCCTCGGCGTCAAGACCGACGACCTGCTCGATCTGCTGATCGACAAGGCGTCGGCGGAAGTCGCCGACGCGCAACCCGGAGCTTCACGGCCGACGAGTGCCAGCGCGCGCGGCTCGCAGATTGCGGTCGCCGCGATCCGCTACTTCATGATCAAGTTCTCGCGCGGCAAGGTGATCGTCTTCGACATCGACGAGGCGCTCAGCTTCGAGGGCGAGAGCGGCCCGTATCTGCAGTACGCCGTCGTGCGCGCCAACAACATCTTCCACAAGCTGCAGGAGCGCGACGGGCTCGACGAGGCGGACGTGCTCGCGCGCGCTGCGACGCCAGCGCCGCCGACGAGCTGACCGCCGACGCAGGACAGCGACGCTGTGGGCGCTGGTGCTCGAAGCCGCGCGCCTCGACGACGTCGTCGAGCAGGTCGGTGCGCTCGCTGGAGTTCTCGGTGCTGGCGAAGTACGCGTTCGGCCTGGCGCAGCTGTTCAACGCGTTCTACCACCGGTACCCGATCCTCAACGAGGAGGACGCGAACCGGAGCGCTGGCGCGCCGCCGGCGTCGCCTACTTCCGCGCGCAGCTGACGCGCGCGCTCGATCTGATGGGCATCGCCGTTCCGGCGCGAATGTAGCGGCGATCTGCGTGACACATGCCGCTGATCGCGCATCGCGCGAGCCTGCCGCAAGACTCGAGGACTACACGCAGTGCGCGTCGCTCGCACGGTGCGGCGGCGAGGTGCGCGTCGTCGACGCGTCGATGCGTCCCGAGCGACGCGCTCGCCGGCGTCGACGGCCTGCTGCTCACCGGCGGCGACGACGTCGGCGCCGTCGCGCTACGGCGAGGACGCGCACCCGACGATCGTCGAGGCCGAACCGGGCCGCGATGCATTCGAGATCGCGCTGATCGCGCGCGGCGCGCGAGCGGCAGGCCTGCCGATCCTCGCGATCTGCCGCGGCATGCAGGTGCTGAACGTGGCGTGCGGCGGCACGCTGGTGCAGGACATCCCATCGCAGGTGCCCGGCGCACTGCCCCACAGCCTCACGGTGCCGCCGAATCAGTCGTACGACGCTCGCGCACGAAGTCTGGATCGACAAGGACACGCTGCTCGCGGCGCTGCTGGGCGACCGCATGAGCGACCGCGACACGTGCGAGGTGAACAGCCGCCATCATCAGGCGGTGAAAGCAGGTCGCGACGGGCTTTCGCGTCTCCGCCACCGCGCCCGACGGCGTCATCGAAGCGATCGAAGATCCGGCAGCTCGCTTCTGCGTCGGCGTCCAGTGGCATCCGGAAAACTTCTGGCGCACCGGCGAGTTCCGCTCGCTGTTCGAAGGATTCGTCGAAGCCGCTACCCGCGGCTGAACGTCACAACCGTTTCGACGTGCGGCGTGTTCGGAAACAGATCGAATCCGCTGACGCCTGTCGACGCCGTAGCCCGCATCGACGAGTGCCCGCGCATCGCGCGCGAGCGTCGCGACGTCGCACGAGACGTAGACAATCCGCGGCGCGCGAAGGCGGATGACGCCCGCCAGCGCCTCTTTCGACATGCCGGTGCGCGGCGGATCGACGATGACGACCGGCGTCGAGCGGATCGGCGCCGCGGGTCTCCGAATACATGGCATTCAAGAACTGTTCGACCGGCTGATGCACCGGCGTCATTCTCGATCTCGTCGCGGCGTTCGCCACCAGATCGGCGGCCGCTACGCGATCGCCTTCGACCGCGACCACGCGCACTCGCCGGGTCTCGGCCGCCGCGACCGAGAACAGACCGCCGCCGGCGTAGAGATCGATCGCATGCCGCCGGTCGCGATTTCACTCACGACGTGCCCTGCGAGCTGCGACAGCAGAAACCGATTGCCCTGGAAGAACGCGAGCACGTGCCGGCGCAGCGTGCACCTTCGGCGCGTTGCCAATTTCGATCGTGTCGATCACATGCGCATCGCCGATGGCTCTGCCGGCCGCGACAACACCGGTGACGCCCTCGACCGCCGCGATGCGCTCGAAGGCGTGCGGCGGCAATCGGCGCCACTGAGTCGATCGCGAGCACTCGCGCTGAGGCATCGCTGTTTTCGGCAAGCTCGATTTCACGGATCGCTTCGAGACCGAGCGATCGAATCACGCCCGCCGACGCGCTCGACCACGTCGCAGGTCGCCGGCAGCAGCTGACGCGTCTGCCGCGGCGTCGCACAGGTCGTGCGTGCCCTCGCGAAAGAATCCGAGCTGCCGCCGCGCACGTGCAGCCGCGCGCGCATGCGGTACCCCGCTTCCGGCGACGGGACGATCTGCGGCGGCGCGGGCAGCGCGATCCGGCCGATCCGCGCGAACGCGTCGGCGATCACTGCCGCCTTGATGTCGAGCTGCCGCGCGTAGGCGATGTGCGCGTACAGGCAGCCGCCGCACTGCGACGTCACCATCCCACGCCCGCCGATCGGGCGACGGCTCGTCGACCGAGATCGTCTCGGCGTACACCACGCCTTGCGCGTCGAACGTTCGACGCACGCTCGCACCCGTTCGCCGGGAATCGCACCGCCGACGAGAATCACCTGACCGTCGTGCCGCGCGATCATGCGGCCGCCAGCCGCCGGCTTCTCGATCGTCAGCGTGAGGGACTGGCCGGGGGAGAGCATTGGGATCTGGATCAGCGATCTAAGGATCTTACGGCATCAATTGAACGTGATGATGGGCAGGCCCAGGCGGTCGCGGACGAGGCGATCGAGCGCCGCCTCTCGCGCGCGGGCGAACGCGTCGGGCATCATCGTGTCGCGAAACGGCGCCAGCTCCTCGTTCGCTTCTCGCCTGAGGTCGGCCATCACGCACGTCAGCGAACAATCGGCGCGCAGCCTCCATGAGCTCGGCGTCGAGCACGGCCAGACGTTCGATCACCGCCCGTCGCGCGTCGCCGCGCACACCCGCGCGCGCGACATCGAGTTCGCGCGCAACCCGGTCGAGCAGATCGTCGAAGGCCGCCGGCAGCAGTCCGCTCGCACGCGCCTGCGTCAGACGCATCACGACACGCTCGAGGTGCGCGGGCAACGACTGACGACTGTGCGACTGCCGACTGAAGACTGTCGACTGCCGACTGACGACCGGCGACTGACGACTGCGGCAGTCCCGTCGCCCTTCGCCACTCGTCGAACACGTCGAGCACGTCGGCCTCGCAGAAATCGATCTTCACGGGCCGGCGGCGCGGTCCCTTGCGGTAGTAGCGCTCGAAGTACCGATCGATGCCGCGGAACGCGACCTTCAGCGGAACGCCGTCGGCCGCCCATCGCGACACGAGCTCGAACGAGGGACCGACGACGCGGATCAGATGGCCGTCGTTCTTCTGGCACAGGTACGCTTCGATCTCGCGGCAGAACTCTGAAGTCTCCACTGTCTGGCTGCGGGTTCAAGAACGGTTCCGTTCCCACACGATTCTGCAGGCCGTGCAGCGTCAGATCGGGATCGACGTGCTGGATGAGCGTGGTCTCAGGCGCGATGATCGTCGGCGAGACCGCCGGTCGCGACGCAGAGCGCATTGCCGCCGAGCTCGTCGCCCATCCGGCGGACGAGCCCTTCGACCATGCCGACGTAGCCGTAGAACAAGCCCGGACTCCATCGCGCCGACCGTCGTGCGGCCCGACGACGCTGCGGCGGCTTGCGCACGTCGATGCGCGGCAGCCGCGCTGCTCGCTGAAAGAGCGCGTCGGCCGAAATCTGCACACCTGGACAGATCGCGCCGCCCAGATATTCGCCCTGCGCGGTCACCGCATCGAACGTCGTCGCCGTGCCGAAGTCGAGCACGATGAGCGGCCGGCTCTTGCCGCGGCCGAATTTCTCGAACGCGGCGATGGCGTTGACGATGCGATCGGCGCCGACTTCCGCCGGGTTGTCGTACAGAATCGGCATGCCGGTGTCGACGCCGGCTCGACGATCAGCGCCGTCAGCGCGAAGTATCGCTCCGCCATCGCACGAATCGTCGTCGTGAGCGGCGGCACGACCGAGCCGAGGATGATCGCCGAAATCCTGCGCCGGTCGATCCGGTCGTGCGCGAAGAGCCCGTCGATGAGCACGCCGAGCTCGTCGGCCGTGCGCTCGCGCAGCGTCGCCAGACGCCAGCTGTGGACGAGCGTGGCGCCGTCGAACACGCCGAGGACGATGTTCGTGTTGCCGACGTCGATGGCTAGAAGCATCGAGTGATCATCGACCAGCGTCAGTTCGCCCGCGACGATGCCGTTCGATCCGATCTGCCGACGTCGCACGAGCAGCGCGCCCTGATCGTCGATGCCCGCGGTCGCGCCGGACAACTCGCCGCCCGGCGTCGTCCACGAAACGTCGCGCACCGCGATGGCCGGGCGAACGCGGCTGCGCCACGCGTCGAGAATAGCATCGATGCCTCCGTCGCAGCAGTTCGCCGTACCGCCGCGCGAGCGCAGCGAGCGTCTCGGCGAACACCGCGGCGCGATCGACCGCGCGCCCGAGCTCGGTTTCGAGCGACGTCGCGCGATCGGCGAGCTCCGGCGGATACGCCATCGGCCCGACGTTGATGCCGTAGCCGAGCGTCACCGCCGGCATGTCGCGCCTTCCGCCAGAATGCCCGCCAGCTTGCGCCGCTCCACGTAACAGATCGTTCGGCCACTTGAGATCCGCGCGCAAGCCCGGTGGCCGCTTCGATCGCCTTCGACGAGCGCGACGCCGGCCGCGAGCGTCAGCAGCGCGGTTGCGCGATCGGGTTCGACGCGCGCCGAGCGCGGCATCAGCACGACCGACACATACAGACCGCTTCCCGGCGGCGAGAACCACGTGCGGCCACGTCGTCCGCGGCCGGCGGTCTGCTCGTCGGCAACGACCACGGCGCCCTTCGCGTGCCGATCGCGGCCGCGTCGTCGTTGGTCGATCCGGTCGTGGCGAAGAAATCGCAGCGGCGCGCCCAGCGGTCCAAGCCGCGGCCGGACGCGTGCGATCGCCTCCGCGAAATCCTGCGGCAGCGAATCGGGCAGGCTCGGGCCGGCGTGGGTCAGACGGGCTCGATTTCAAAGCTGATGTCGACGGCCGGCGCCGAATGCGTGAGCGCGCCGACCGAGACGAAGTCGGCGCCGGTCGCCGCCAGCTCCGGCGATCCGCTCGAGCGTGACGCCGCCGGAGATCTCGAGTCTTCGCGCGGCCGCGCGACGCGCTCGACCGCCTCGCCGAATGTCGGCGGTCGACATGTTGTCGAGCAGGATGACGTCGGCGCCCGCGGCGAGCGCCTCGATCGACTTCGTCGAGCGTCCTGCGCTTCGACTTCGACCGGCAGGTCCGGTTGATGCCGGCGCGCGCGCGCCGACGGCGGCGCTGCACGCCGCCGCCAAGCCGGACGTGGTTGTCCTTGATCAGCACCGCATCGAAGAGCCCGACGCGATGATTGGTCGCGCCGCCGGCGCGCGACGGCGTACTTCTCGAGCACGCGCAGCGTCGGCGTCGTCTTCCGCGTGTCGAGCATCGTGATGCGGCCGGCCGCCGCGTCGACGAACTGCGCGCGTGCAGCGTCGCGATGCCCGACAGCCGCTGCAGAAAATTGAGCGCCGTGCGCTCGGCGACGAGCAGCGCCCGCGCAGAGCCGACGACTTCTGCCGACTTCCTCGCCGGCCGTGCAGCGGTCGCCGTCCTGCTTCCGCGGCGCGTCGAACGGGTTCCGGCATCGACCTGACGAAACGCCTCGAAGGCGACATCGATGCCCGGCAAGCACGCAGTCCGCCTTCACGAGGAACACGCCGCGCGCGCGCTGATCCGCGCGCACCGTCGCGCCGGTCGTCACATCGCCCGTGCCGACGTCCTCGGCGAGCGCCCGCCGCACGATGTCGCGATACACGGCTGGATCGAGCGCGCTCACGCAGGTGCGGCGTCTCGTAGCCGGCCACGCTGATCGTCGCGCGGCTCGCCGACGATGACGTCGAACGCCTGCACGCGAAGCGCCGATTTCAGATCGGCTTCGACGATCGGCATCAGCGCGCACCTGATCGGCTGCGCCGCTGCACCGTCACCGTGCGTGATCGGCACCTTCAGCGGCTGCTTGGCCTCCGAGCGCTGCTTGCGAACTTCGAACAGCACCTCGGTCGCCCACTGCGTACGCGCTGCTCGTCGCGACATGCGCGCCGCGTCGCTGATCGTCGGCGAGCAGCGACTCGATCTCGTCGCGTCTCGGCCACGCGCGCCTGATGGATCGAGCCGTCCTGCCACCACGACCACACTTCTTCGGTCACAAACGGCAGGAACGGCGCGAGCAGCCGCAGCAGCACCGACAGCGCCGCGGCGAGCGCGGAGTTTGCCGACGCCGGCGCCCGCGGCGCCCTGATCGCCGTAGCGGCGTCCTTTCACGAGCTCGAGGTAGTCGTCGCAGAAGCGCCAGAAGAACGTCTCGGTCCGCTGCAGCGACGCGCGCGTAGTCGTACGCCTCGAACGCGTCGGTCGCTTCGTCGACGAGCGCGCCGAGGTTTCTGCAGCATCGCGCGGTCGACCGGCGCCGTGATCGCGCCCTGCGGCTCGGCGGCGCCGAGCGCGAACCGCGACGCGTTCAGCACCTTGATCGCCAGCCGCCGGCCGACGCGCATCTGATTGGTGTCGAAGGCCGTGTCGGTGCCCGGCCGTCCGCTCGCGGCCCAGTAGCGCACGCCGTCGGACCCGTGCTCTTCGAGCAGCGCCGATCGGCGTCACGACGTTGCCCTTGGACTTCGACATCTTCTTGCGATCGGGATCGAGCACCCAGCCCGAGATCGCGGCGTGCGTCCACGGCAGCGAGTCGTGCTCGAGATGCGAGCGCAGCACCGAGTCGAACAGCCACGTGCGAATGATGTCGTGCGCCTGCGGACGCAGGTCCATCGGGAAACGTCCGCGCGAACAGATCGGGGTCGTCCGGCCAGCCGCAGACGATCTGCGGCGTCAGCGACGAGGTCGCCCACGTGTCCATCACGTCCGGATCGCCGACAAAGCCGCCGGGCTGCGCCGCGCTGATCCGCGCGGTAACCGGGCGGCACGTCGGTCGACGGATCGATCGGCAGCGCGTCCTCGGGCGGCGCGATCGGCTGGTCGTGTTCGACGCGTCCCAGTCGCTCGATCGGATACCACACCGGAAACGGCACGCCGAAGAACCGCTGCCGGCTGACGCACCAGTCGCCGTTCAGGCCGTTGGTCCAGTTCTCGAACCGCGCCTGCATGTACGGCGGATGCCACTGCAGCTCGCGCCCGCGCGCGAGCAGCGCCTCGCGGAACTCGATCGTCTTGATGAACCACTGCCGGCTGGTGACGATCTCGAGCGGCCGATCGCCCTTCTCGTAGAACTTCACCGCGTGGGTGATCGGCCGCGGCTCGCCGACGAGATCGCCCGACTCCTTCAGCTGCTCGACGATCTTCGTGCGCGCCTTGGACGCCGACAGCCGCGCGAGCTCGTCGTAGTGGCGCTGCGCGCGCGCCGGCGTCGGCTGATTCCCACCCGGGCGCGCCCCACGCGCAGCTCGCCGAGCGTGCCGTCGGCCTGGATGATGGCGCGCACCGGCAGATTCAGCTCGCGCCACCAGGTGACGTCGGTGATGTCGCCGAAGGTGCAGATCATCGCGATGCCGCTGCCCTTCTCGGGATCGGCGAGCGGATGCGCCTTCACCGGCACGCGGACGCCGAACAGCGGCGTCACGACATGGTGATCGAACAGCGGCTGATAGCGCTCATCGTCGGGATGCGCGACGAGCGCGACGCAGGCAGGAATCAGCTCCGGGCGGGTCGTTTCGATTTCCACGGCTCGGCCGATGATCCGCTCGCCGAGCCGGCTCCATGTCCGCATCGTCTGCCGCGAACGCGAACTTGATGCGGTGATACGCGCCCGGCATTTCGCGATCCTCGAGCTCGGCCTGCGCGACGGCGGTCTTGAAATCGACGTCCCACAGCGTCGGCGCCTCGACCTGGTAGGCGAGGCCCCGCTTCAGCAGGCGCAGGAAGGCCAGCTGCGACACCGCTGCGCGCGTCTGGCAGATCGTCGCGTAGGTCATCGACCAGTCGACCGACAGGCCGAGGTGCTTCCACAGGTGCTCGAACGCCTTTTCGTCTTCGGCCGTCAGCCGATTGCACAGCTCGATGAAGTTCGGGCGCGACACCGAAATCGGCTGCTTGGCGGGCGTCGCTGGCGGCTGAAACGCCGCGATCGTACGGCAGCGACGGATCGCAGCGAACGCCGTAGTAGTTCTGCACGCGGCGTTCGGTCGGCAGTCCGTTGTCGTCCCATCCCATCGGATAGAACACGGCCTTGCCGCGCATCCGCTGAAAGCGGGCGATGAGGTCGGTGTGCGTGTACGAGAACACGTGGCCGACGTGCAGCGATCCGCTGACGGTCGGCGGCGGCGTGTCGATCGAGAACACGTCCTGCCGCGGCCGGCGTCCGGTCGAACCGGTAGCACGCCGGATTGCTCCCAGCGCGGCATCCATTTCGCTTCGAGCCCTTCGAGCGCAGGTTTTTCAGGCAGGCAAGCGCGCGGGATCAGCGCAGCGAGTCGACGTCGACGAGCGGACATCCGACCGATCTTACTTGATGGAGCTTTTCAGCCGCTCGATCTCTTCGCGGACGAGACGCTCCGCGATCGTCGACTACGAGCTCGGTGACCGTTTCGCGCACGACGCGATCGGAAAGCTGATCGAGCACGCGTCTGGCGACACTTGTCCACGAGTTCGTCGCCGATGATCGGCGCTGGCGGCGGCGATGCGGGCCAATGTGGCGCGTCCGGCCGGCACCGGCGCGCGCTGCTCGGCGGCGAGCAGCGCGGCGAAGCGCGTTCGGCGCATGCGACGGGAGACGTGCTCGCGGCTCGGCGCGGTGTCGTCGAGGTTCGCGGCTGCTGGCGGCTCGCTGGTGCGATGCCACGTCGAATGCTGGTTGCGGCGACGCATCGGAGCGCGGCCGATCGCGGCGGCCGATCGCGGCGGCTGCGTCGCTCCGACAGCGGCGTCGCTCCGACGATGGCGGCGGCAGGCGACGGCTCTTTCTGTCGAGCGTGGCGAACGCCGCGTCGCAGCTGATCGAAATAGCGCTCGACGTCGTCGAGAATCGGCTTCTTCTCGGCGTCGGCATCGCGACGTGCGGCGGCGCAGCCGGCGGTGGCGGCGGCGGCGCGATCGTCGCGTGAGCTGTTCCTTGCGCGAGCAGCTCCTTGCACGCGTGCCGATGACGAGCTGCGGCTCGAACGGCTTCGCCAGCACGCCGTCGCAGCCCGCGGCGGCCGCCTTCGCCTCGTCGACCGGCTCGAAGGCGCCCGTGAGCAGGACGACCGGAATGTGCGCGAGCCGCGGGTGTCTGCTTGATGTACTGCGGCGACCTCGTAGCCGTTCTTGCCCGGCATGCCGATGTCGGCAAGCACGATGTCCGGCGGCGCGGCGTCGAGCCGCGCGATCGCCTGGTCGCCGTCGCTGACGGCGACGACCTGGACGTCCTCGTCGGCGAAGGTCAGCTCGATGACGCGCTGAATCGTGACGCTGTCGTCGGCCAGTAGCAGGGTATGTGACACGTTCGCCTTATCGGCCGAAGGGACTGCGGTCTACACGCGCACGCGCGCGTTGGCGTTGATGAACTCGATGATGTCCTGCATCGGCGTCCCGGCAGAAAGATGCCCTTGACGCCGATCTCCTTCAGCTTCGGGATGTCGAGGTCGGGGATGATCCCGCCAATCACGACCAGCACATCGTCGAGCCCCTTCTCCTTCAGCAGCTTCATGAGCTGCGGCGCGATGTGGTTGTGCGCGCCGGACAGGATCGACAAGCCGATGACGTCGGCGTCCTCCTGGAGCGCGGCCGCCGCGATCATCTCCGGCGTCTGCCGCAGGCCGGTGTAGATCACCTCCATGCCCGCATCGCGCAGCGCGCGCGCGATGACCTTCGCGCCGCGATCGTGACCGTCGAGCCCCGGCTTCGCGATCACCACTCGTAGTTTTCTAGCCATCGATTTTCCTTTGGCCTTCTGCCTTCAGCTTTCGCACTTCTGCCTTCGACCTTTTGCCTTCAGCGTAGCCTTTCACTAGATGATCGGCACTTCCTCGTACTCGCCCCACACCTCGCGCAGCGCGTCGCACATTTCTCCGACCGTCGCGTACGCGCGCACCGCGTCGAGGATCGGCGGCATCAGGTTGGCGGTGTCCGCGCGCGGCGGTTCGAAGCGCGTCGAGCGCCGCGTCGACGTCGCCGTTGTTGCGCGTCTTCTTCAGCTGCTCGAGCTTCGCCAGCTGCTTCTCGGCGGCCGACTCGTCGATGTAGAGGATCTGGATCGGCGGCTCGTCTTCCTGCACGAAGTCGTTGACGCCGACGATGATCTTCTCGCGGCGCTCGACCGCCTGCTGGAAGCGGTACGAGCTTTCGGCGATCTCCTTCTGCGGGAACCCGCGCTCGATCGCCTCGACCATGCCGCCCATCCGGTCGATCTGCTCGAAGTAGGCCAGCGCGCCGTCTTCCATGTCCTTCGTCAGCTTCTCGACGAAGTACGATCCGCCGAGCGGATCGACCACGTTGGTGACGCCGCTCTCGCTGCGCGATGATCTGCTGCGTGCGCAGGGCGAGCGTCGCGGCTTCGGCCGGTCGGCAGCGCGAGCGCCTCGTCGAGCGAGTTGGTGTGCAGCGAGTTGGTGCCGCCGAGCACCGCCGAGAGCGCCTGCAGCGCCGTGCGGACGACGTTGTTGTACGGCTGCTGGGCGGTGAGCGAGACGCCGGCGGTCTGGCTGTGGAAGCGCAGCTTCCACGATCGCTCGTTCTTGGCGCCGAAGCGGTCGCGCATCGCCTCGGCCCACAACTTGCCGCGCGGCGCGGTACTTGGCGATCTCCTCGAAGAAGTCGCTGTGCGCGTTGAAGAAGAACGAAATCTGCGGCACGAACGCGTCGACGTCGAGGCCCGCGTCGACGCCCCACTGCACGTACTCGAGGCCGTCGCGCAGCGTGAACGCCAGCTCCTGCAGCGCCGTCGATCCCGCCTCGCGGATGTGATAGCCGCTCACCGAAATCGTGTTCCACTTCGGCACCTGCGCTCGCGCAGAAGCGCGAAGATGTCGGTGATGATCCGCATCGACGGGCGCGGCGGGAAGATGTATTCCTTCTGCGCGATGAACTCTTTGAGGATGTCGTTCTGAATCGTGCCGGAGATCGTCTTCCAGTCGGCGCCCTGCTTCTCGGCGACGACGAGATACATCGCGAAGATCATCGCGGCCGGCGAGTTGATCGTCATCGACGTCGTGACGTCGGCCGAGCGTGATGCCGTCGAACAGCGTTTCCATGTCGGCGAGCGACGTCACGTTGACGCCGCACTTCCCCACTTCGCCGAGCGACAGCTCGTGATCCGGGATCGCGGCCCATCAGCGTCGGCAGATCGAAGGCGACGCTCAGGCCGGTGCCGCCCGCCTTCAGCAGCGTCTTGTAGCGCTCGTTGGTTTCTTCCGGCGTGCCGAACCCGGCAAACTGGCGCATCGTCCACAGCTTGCCGCGGTAGCCCGTCGGATGAATGCCGCGCGTGTACGGAAACTCGCCAGGGTTCGCGACGTCGCGCGAGTAGTCGATGCCCTCGACATCATCCTGCGCGTAGAGCCGGTCGATCGGGCGCCCGGATATCGTGGTGAAAGTCTGCGCGCGTTCCGGCGATTTCTTCAACGCGGGCTCGAGCGTCTCGCGCTCCCACCGCTGTTTCGCTGTTTCAGCAACGGTTTTCATACACAAGCATTATATCGGACCGCTCCTGGCAGCCTCGGGGCGACGTGAACGGTTTGGCGCGGATGTTCGAGACGTCAGAACTGGAGTTCAGGTTGCCGCTTTTTTCAGCAACCTGTTAGTGATCGCTCATCGGACGAGCCGCCTGGAAACTCAGCTCCGGCACCACGCGCACGACCGTCCGTTCGATGTGCGTCACGAAGCCCGCGAGCTTCTGCTGGATGGCATCCGCGCGCGCTTGCCCATAGGCGCGCACGATCGCGGGTCCCTTGTCGAGCGCCGCGAAATTGGGCAGCAGCGTCGCGACCACGAACGTGCCGCCGTCGCCTCCAAAGAGCGCCTGATGCACGATGAACCCGCCAGTCTTCAGTTGCTTGTGCGCCGGCGTCAAGTCGGTCTTGATGTACGCCTCGAAATCCGCAATGTGCCCCGCGGTGAGCGAGTACGTGCTCACGACCGCGATCCCTCCTGGAGCCGCCGCTGCGCTCGACGCCGGCTGGTAGCTCAAGTCGGTGCGCACGGTGTTCACATATGAGTGTTGCTCCGTGATGAAGTGCCGATTCTTCGCCGCGTACGCCCGTGCGCCATCCGGGCCAAGCGCCTTCACAATCGGATTGTCGCCGTCACGCTCGGCGAAGTTCTTCAGCGGTGTCAGAAAAGTCATTTCGAAGGATTCGCCGATCGCCGTGGCGATCGCCGTCCGCTCCGGCACGCCCGCTTTGCGAAGAGCCGGAATCGTTTCGCTCTTCTGAAACTCGGTAAATTCGTCGATCAGCTCGGGCTTGATGCGTACCGTCGTGACGGCCATGCGCGGCATCGACAACGGGCCTGCAGGCTTCGGGGCAGCGGCCGCTTTCGGCTGCGCGGCCGGCGCGCTCTTCGCGGCTGGCGCCTGCGCCGCAGTCATCTCCGGTGTAGCCGCCAGCGCGAGCGACACGAGGGCCAGGGATCCGACGACGAGGCGATGATGCATGCTGCCTCCTTGTGGGAACGGTGCGCGGTGTGGACGAGCGATTGTTGGGTGGACGGCGAGTTATAGCGCGCGCGAACGACCGAGTCAATCGAATTGGCGCAGGCTTGACTTGCCCGACAAGCGCACGCTACGCTCCGACGCTTGCTCCGGCGTGGCGCCGGAACGTGTCAAGGGAGCGCGATGTCGACTGACGGATCGACCTTCGGTGCCATGCTCCAGGAATTCGACGGAGCGGCCCGCATCCTCAACCTCGAGCCGGGCATCTGGAAGATCCTCACTCACCCGAAGCGGCAGATCGTCGTGTCGTGCCCGGTGCAGATGGACGATGGCCAGATCGAAGTCTTCACCGGCTACCGCGTGCAGTACAACATCACCCTCGGTCCCGCGAAAGGCGGCATTCGCTATCATCCCGGCGTATCGCTCGATGAAGTGACCGCGCTGGCAGCCTGGATGACGTGGAAGTGCGCCGTCGCGCACATCCCGTTCGGCGGCGGCAAAGGCGGCGTCATCTGCGACCCGACGAAGATGTCGAAGCGCGAGCTCGAAGCGCTGACGCGCCGCTACATCGCCGAGATCGTCGACGCGATCGGCCCGGAAAAGGACGTGCCGGCGCCCGACGTGAACACCAACGAGCAGATCATGGCCTGGGTGATGGACACCTATTCGATGCACGTCGGCCATACGTCGACAGCGGTGGTCACCGGCAAACCGCTCGAGATCGGCGGATCGCTCGGCCGCCGCGAAGCGACTGGACGCGGCGTGATGATCGCGACGCGCGAATCGGCCAAACACGTCGGATTCGATCTCAAGGGCGCGACGATCGCCGTGCAGGGCTTCGGCAACGTGGGATCGATTTCCGCCGAGTTCCTCGCCGAGGCCGGCGCAAAGATCGTCGCCGTCACGGACTGGAAAGGCGGCATCCACAACGCGAAGGGACTCGACATCCCGAAGCTGACGGAGTACGTCGCCAAGACAGAAGACCGTGGACGGCTTCAGCGGCGGCGAACCGCTCTCCAACGCGGATTTGTTCACGCTGAACGTGGACGTGCTGATTCCGGCAGCGCTCGAGAAACAGATCACGATGGAGAACGCGCCGGGCATCCGCGCGAAGGTGATCATCGAAGGCGCCAACGGGCCGACCGAGCCCGACGCGAACAAGCACCTGCACGACCGCGGCGTCTTCATCGTGCCCGACATCCTCGCAAACAGCTCAGGCGTGACGACGCTCGTACTTCGAGTGGGTGCAGGATCGGTACGGCTACTTCTGGACCGAGAAGGAAGTGAACGAGCGGCTCGAGGCAAAGATGTGCGAGGCGTTCAACGCCGTGCTGCAGACCTCGCTCAAGTACAAGGTCGACATGCGCACCGCCGCCTATATTGTGGCGATCTCGCGCGTGGCCGCCGTCACCCGCCTGCGCGGCATGTACGCCTAGCCGCGGGAGTCGATCAAGCGACCGTTTCGGAGGCTTTTTTGTTGCTGCGAGCTGCCGTTCTCGTCGCCACCGCAGTCGCCTCGCTCTCCCCGTTCGCACATCCGGGCGTCAACTTCACAAGTCAGCCGCCGGTCGCGATCCCGCCGCCTCCGCCGCCGGGCGGCGCCAGTTCCCAGCAGCCGTCGCCGGAAGACCGGATGCGGGTCACGGCGCAAATGGTGCGCGGGGCCCGGGCGATCACACCGGCGCAGGCCGCGGAGTTCGAGGAACGGCTCAAGACATCGCCGCACGATCGCGGTGCGCGCGTCCTGCTGCTCGGCTACTACTTCTCGACCGGCGTGCGGACCGATGGTGTGGACGCCGCCAAGGCCGCCAGGCGGAGGCACATCATATGGATGATCGAGAACAGGCCGGATGACGAGGTCGCGATGCTCTCCGAGATGACGATCGATCCAGCCGGCCATCAACTCGCCGACCCAGACGGATACCAGGCCGCCAAGGCCGCTTGGACCACGCAGATACGGAAGCCCTCGGCGATCCCGCCCGTGCTGCTCAACGCGGCGAATTTCTTTCGGCTCCACGACAAGGCGCTCGCGCTCGAGTGTCTGAAGCGGGCGCAGTCGTCGTCGCCTGAAGCCGCCAGGGAGCTCGGGGCCGAGTACGCGATCGCGATCCTCGGCATCACGATGATCAACAGCAACGGCCTGCCGATGAATGCCGACCCTGCCGAGACATCGGGAGACGTCGCGCGAAACGCTGTCGACGAGCTGGCCGCGTCGACCAACGTCGACGTCCTCGAAGCTGCGGGGAACCTGCTCTTCCAGTACGGCTCGATCATCCAGGCGATCGGCAAAGGCGCGATCGATCGCGAGCCGCTCGCCGAACGCCTTCTGCTGAAGGTGCAGGGTCAGGCGCCGGGGAATTTCGTGGTGCCGAGGCTGCTCGCCGATCTCTATAAAGCCCGTGCGCTGAAGTCCAGGGAGCCTGGGGCTCTGCGGCAGTGGCTGACCGAGTCCACGATGGCCGCCGATCGCGCGGACGCCGCCCCCGACACCTTTCCCTTGATCGTCGAATCGCGCCCGAGCCTGCGCCTCGGTGCGGCACGTGCGGCGTTCGAAACGGGCGAGCTCGACATGGCGCGGCGCATGGCACAAGCGGCGCTCGCGCAGGTAGGCGACGAGCACGACGTGAAAAACGGTCAGGCTGTCCACGATGGCCACGCCGTGCTCGGTCGCGTCGCGTTAGCCGGCGGGCGCGTCGAGGACGCGAAAGCGCAGCTCCTCCGCGCCGGCCAGGTGGCTGGCGGCGGAGTGCTGACCTCGTTCGGACCTAACATGTCGCTCGCCAAGGAGCTGCTCGAGCACGGTGAACGCGACACCGTCATTTCCTATCTCGCGCAGTGCCGATCGTTCTGGAAGAACCCTCGTCTGGACGAATGGATTCGTACCATTCAAGAAGGAAAGTCGCCAAATTTCGGCGCAAACCTCGTCTACTGACCTCCGGAGATCCCATGCCACAGACGCTCGAACCGACCCGGCCTTCCCCGAATCCGTTTGCGATTGCACAGCAGCAATTCGACACCGCCGCTCACATTCTCAACCTCGATCCCCGGCTCCGCGCCGTGCTCCGCGAGCCGGTCCGTGAGCTGCACGTCTCGCTCCCCGTCCGCATGGACGATGGCGACGTCAAGGTGTTCAAGGGATTCCGCGTGCAGTACAACGATGCGCGCGGTCCGTCGAAGGGCGGCATCAGGTTTCATCCCGACGAGACAGTCGATACCGTTCGCGCGCTCGCGGCGTGGATGACATGGAAAACCGCGGTGATGGACCTGCCGCTCGGCGGCGGCAAAGGCGGCATCATCTGCAATCCAAAACTTCTGTCGGAGCGCGAGCTCGAACGGTTGTCGCGCGCCTACATCGACGCGATTGCATGGATCATGGGACCCGAGCGCGACATCCCGGCGCCCGACGTCTACACCACACCCCAGATCATGGGGTGGATGATGGACGAATACAGCAAGCTCCGCGGCCACTCCACGCCGGGCGCGATCACGGGCAAGCCGCTGTCGCTGTGGGGCTCGCTCGGGCGCGACGATGCGACGGCGCGCGGCACGTGGTACGCGATTCGAGAAGCAGCGCGCGTGATCGGCATCGATCTGTCGAAGGCGCGCGTGGGGATTCAGGGCTTCGGCAACGCGGGCACCTTTGCCGCGACGCTTGGGCTGGAGCTTTTCGGCTGCAAGGTCGTCGCGGTAACCGATTCCAAAGGCGGCGTCTTCAACCCGAATGGACTGCAATACGACGACGTCCGCGCGCACAAATCGGCGACGGGATCCGTGGTCGGCTTTCCGACTGGTCAGATGATCAGCAACGCGGACATCCTCGAAGCCGACGTCGACATCCTGATCCCCGCCGCGCTGGAGAGCCAGATCACAGTGGACAACGCGCCCCGCGTGAAAGCGCGGATCGTCGCCGAAGCAGCGAACGGGCCCACGACGCCCGAGGCGGACGCGCTGTTGCACGCGCGTAACGTATTCGTGATCCCGGATTTTCTCTGCAACGCCGGCGGCGTCACGGTGTCGTATTTCGAATGGGTGCAGAACCAGCGCGGGATGCCGTGGGAGCTCGAGGACGTGCATCGCCGGCTCGATCGCAAGATGACGCGCGCCTTCGCGGAAGTGCTCGCCTCCTCACGCAAACACAACGTCGACATGCGCACCGGCGCCTACTGCGTGGCGGTTGCGCGAGTGGCCGAAGCGACCCGCGCGCGCGGCTGGGCATAACGACTGTGGCTAGTGGCTGGTGGTCTGTGGCTGGCGCCAGCCACAAGCCACTTTCCTATGACGTGATTCGAAATCCGATCATGTCCTTCGCTTCCCCGGAGGCGCTCGTCGCGGTCAGCTCGAGTGAGTATTCACCGACGGCGAAGCCCGCCAGGGGCAGTTCTATCTGGCTTGGACCATCGGGCCAGATGTCGCCGTCGACCCGCAGGTTGCGCAGCGGCTGGCCGAATCGACTCATGACGCGCGCCGAAATAACCGGCCGCTCGGTGCCCGGGGCGTAGCCCGATACGCGAATGATCAGCCGCTCCGTGCGACTGAACTCCCTCGAGGCGACCGGCGCCGCGTTGCGATCCGATTGCAGTGCCCGGAACTCGAGCGCATTGCGCGCGCGCAGCACTTCTGGCGTGCCGAGAACGACTGCGTTCGCCAGATCGCGAACCGCAAGATCGCGAACGTCCGAATCGATCACCTGAAGCCCGCCGTCTTCGATCGACATGCGCAGCCGCAGGCGCCCTGGCGGCACATCGAACACCGCCCGCAGGCGTGACGCCTCCGGACCCTCGGCGGGACTGCCGCCGGTCGGAAGCACCGTGCCCTGAAATACAGGCGCATCGTCGCTTCCGAGCGCGGTGAGCTCGACGCGCGCCGCGGTGTGCCGGCTGCGTTCGCCGGGAATCCGCACCGGCTCCCAGACGAACGTGATGCGGGTCTTGCCCGCTTCGCCGCGTTGGCTGCCGAACCACGGCCGGATGAGAAGGCTGGTGTGGCGCGGTGGTTCGAGAACGACCGGCTTCTTTGGCAGCGCTTCGCGCGCGAGCCATTCGGCGCGCAGCAAATCGTCGGCTGATGCCGCCCAGTAGCCCTTGCGCGATCGCAGCTGCACTCCACGGCGCTTGGTCCGCAGCTGAATCTCATGGAAGTGACCGTCGATCTTTCGCGGTGATCGGTAGGTCAGCAGGTAGTAAACACTCGAATCCGTCGCGATGCGCCGGAAGGCCGGTTCGAGATCGCCGTCGGTGAAAACGGCTTGCCCGTCGGTCTCGGCAGCGAGCGTCCGCAGGCCGTCGGCCTGGACGGAATCGGTTTCGGCGGGCAGACCGCTCGGATCAATCGGGTAAATCGACACATTGAACCGATCGGCTGACTGGACAACCGAGTCGAGCGTGGGCAGGTTCAAACCGCGGCGGCGGCCGACATGCGCCACGCCTTCAGAGACGACGATGAGCGTCTTGCGCGCGTCGGTCGAGGCCCAGCCGAGATGCACGGCGAGCGCGTTGAGAGCCGACAGCGTCACCTGCGTCCGCGTTTGATCGACAGCGGCAGGCGTGCTGGCCATGTAATTCTGCTCGTAGTCGTTCCTGGGTTCGTAGTTGCCTTTCCGTCCCTCGAACGTCGCGATCGCCGACTTCGCGGATTCGCGATCGTGAGTCAGCCGGATTGCCAGCACGGAGTCGAGCGGCTTCATCACGACGAGCAGATCGCGAGGACCGAGATCTCGATCCACAAAACGCGTCACCGCCTCGCGTACGCGCGCCGTGGCCTCGCCACCTGATACGTGATACTCGTCCAGGTAAATCGCGAAGAGACGCGTCCCCGGCTGCAGCGCGTCCGCTTGTTCAGTCTCGGCTGTGCCACGCGACGCCGCCGAAACGGGCGTGGTGCCGCCCGCGCGGACCAGCTTCGCGGCCTCGATGGCCTGCGGCGCGCCGTCTTCGCGAAGCTCGAAATCAGCGGCGGTCAGCGTTTCGACGAATCGGCCGCGCGCGTCGAACGCGCCAATATCGATTCGTACGGTCGTGTCCGGGGTGAATGCAGGAGCCGGCGCCTGCTGAGCGGCGACGGCGGCGGCGATGAGCGCGGCGCCAAGTGCGCGCATGGCCCGTCAGCCGATGATGCGGAACGCGACGAGCTCTCGCGACTCGCTCGGCGCACCATCGCCCGCGGCTTTGATCTCGAGAATGTACTCGCCGGGCGGGAACGCGGACAGCGCAAGATCAATCTGTGGATCACCGCCCGGCGCGGCTGGCGGTGCGACCGGCAGCTCGTTGATCGGATCGCCGGCACGGTTCAGGACGCGCGCCGTGAGCTGCGGTGTGGATCCGCCCGCCGCGTAAGCGGGCACACGCACGAACAGCCTGTCGGTTCGGCTGAACTCCCGCAATGCGACGGGGGCCGCATCGGGATCCGCTTTGAGCTGCTGCAGCTCACGAACCGTGCGAGCGCGGAACACGGCCGGAGTACCCAGAGCGGTTGTCGGCGCAGTGAGATCCGGGACGGTCACCTCACGCATTTCCGTGTCGAGAACCTGCGAAGACGTGCCTTCCACCGACACGCGAAGCTCCATCTTGCCCGGCGGCACTTCGAAGACGACGCGCGAGGCTGCGCGCGGCGGACTCGCGGCGGTCGCGCCGCTGCCGGTGGTGCCGCTCGTTCCAGAGGCGGGCGCCGCCGCGCTGGCCATGACGCCCTCGGGAATCTTGCCGCGAAAATACGGCGCACCGTCGGCGCCGACGGCCATCAGCGAAACGCGCGCGGGCTGATCACGCTGCGCATCGCCAGCGGTGCGAGCGGCTGGCTCCCAGACGAACGTCACCTTCGTCTTCCCGTTCTCGCCGCGCGAGGTCCCGATCCACGTGCGGATCACTTGCGTGCGGTTCGGCCGGCTGACGGACGCGAGCGCGTCGGTCACGGCTTTCGGCGGCCCCGGCTTCGGCTTCGCCGTCGCGCGTGCCGTTTCCTCCGCCGTCAGCGCCCAGTAGCCCTTGCGCGCGCGGACCTGCGCGCCGGGGCGTTTCACGCGGACCTTGATCTCGTGGAACTTCCCGTCGGTCGGCGTCTGCGACGAGTTGTAGCCAATCAGGTAGTACGCGCTCGTGTCGCGGACGATCTGCTTCATCGCCGGTCCCGAGATCGTTGCGGTTCACGATGGCGCGGCCGTCGGTCTCGTCCGACAGCACCCGCAGCGAGTCCATCGTCGAGGTCAGGTACTGCCGGTCGGTCTGCGAACTGACGTTCTGGTCGATGTCGAACTCGTTCACGGCGAGGCCGCGCGGATCGACGGCGTAGATCGCGACGTTGTTCTTGTTCGCCGTGTCGTAGATCTCGACGCAGGTCGCTGTCGAGATCGAGCCCGGACGAACCACGCCGCACGATCTTCGTTCGGGTCGCCGACGCCCGCCATCGGATTGCCCGCATTCGGATTGCCATAGCCGGGCATCGTCGCGATCGGATTCGCGCAGCTGCGGCGGCAGCATGCCGCTGAAGCCCTTCGCTCACGAGAATGAGCGCCTTGCGGCCTTCCTTGAGCGAACCGAGTGCGTGATCAGACCGCGAATGGCGGTCATCGAGACCTGGTTGCGGATCTTGCTCGACGGTCTCCGCCGGGTAGTTCGCGTACTGCTCCTCGAACTCGTTCTTCGGCGTGTAGTCGAACTTCCGGCCGATGAACTGCTGGATCGCTTTCATGATCGCGTCGTGATTGCGCGTCATCCGGATCGAGGCGAGCGACTCGAGCGGATACATGATGCCGACCATGTCGGTCGGGCCGAGCTGGGTGTCGATGAACTTCGCGATCGGCTCGCGGACGGCCATGCTCGCGCCGCGGCGGACGTGATAGTCGTCGAGGAAGATCGCGAACAGCCGGACGTCTTCTTTCGCCGCTTCGGACTCTTCGTCGTAGTCGGTGCGGATCTCCTTCGGCGGTTCCTGGAGTGCGGCGGTGGTGCCGCCATCGAGCTTCACCAGCTTGAACGTTTCGATCTTCTGCGGCTTGCCGTCTTCGGTGACTTCGAAATCACCGGGCTTGCAGATCGGCGACCGCGTTGCCGTTCTTGTCGGTGACGATCACGTCGACGCGAACGAAGTTGATGCCGGTCTTGAAGGTCGGCGGAGGCTGAGGCTGATCGCCTGTTGTCGGCGGCGGAGGCGGCTGCTGCTGTTGCGGCGGCTGCGCGGCGCTGCTGCGCATCGCCTCGCGCGGCCAACGCTGACCACAACAACTGCGGCGGTCGTCGCGACGGCTCGAAGAACGCGAACCATACTCCTATCTTAGACGCTCTTCCGCAGCCATGGGCCGCCGTCCACAACTTTCACACCGAAGTTAATGGTCCTTTTAGCAGCTCAACCAGTTTTATGGACGCGCGGAACCGCAGGACTGAAGTCCTGCGCTACATCAGTGGTGTCTCGTCACTGGTGGCGCAGGTCTTTAGACCTGCGGGTCTCATAGAACCGAAATGCTAACATCCATGAGCATGGCGACGCAGCACACTGAAATCACCCAGCAGCCGCTGACGGTTCTGTCCGAAGACGAACGTCTCTTCCGCGACAGCGTGTACGAGTTCGCGGATCGCGAGATCCGTCCGCTCGTCCGCGAAATGGACGAGCACGCGAAAATCGGCCGGCCGCTCATCGACAAGCTGTTCGATCTCGGCGTGATGGGCATCGAGATCCCCGAGAGCCACGGCGGCGCCGGCGCGACGCTTCTTCCACTCGGTCCTGGCCGTCGAGGCGCTGTCGCGGGTCGATCCGTCGGTCGGCGTCCTCGTCGACGTGCAGAACACGCTCGTCATCAACGCGCTGCTGCGCTGGGGCAGCGAGGACATCAAGCGACGCTATCTGCCGCGGCTCGCCGTCGAACACGATCGGCGCCTACGCGCTGTCGGAAGCCGGCTCGGGCAGCGACGCGTTCGCGCTGGCCACGCGCGCGACCGAAGCCGGCGACGGCTTCGTGCTCACCGGCCGCAAGCTCTGGATCACCAACGGCAACGAGGCCGACCTGTTCATCGTCTTCGCCAACGTCAATCCCGAGGCCGGCTATCGCGGCATCACCGCGTTCCTCGTCGAGCGCGGGTTCGCCGGGTTCACGGTCGGCAAGAAGGAAGACAAGCTCGGCATCCGCGCGAGCAGCACCTGCGAGCTGATGTTCGAGGACTGCCGCGTGCCGCGCGCGAACGTGCTCGGCGAGGTCGGCAAGGGCTACAAGATCGGCGATCGAGACGCTGAACGAAGGCCGCATCGGCATCGGCGCGCAGATGATCGGCCTGGCGCAGGGCGCGCTCGATCACGCGATCGCATACACGAAAGAGCGCAAGCAGTTCGGCAAGGCGATCGCCGAGTTCCAGGCCGTGCAGCATCAGCTCGCGCGCGCGGCGACGGAGGTCGAGGCGGCGCGGCTGCTGGTCTACAACGCGGCGCGGCTGCGCGATGCGCGGCAGCCGTTTCTCACCGAAGCGGCGATGTGCAAGATCTTCTCGTCGGAAGTCGCCGAGCGCGTGACGTCGCTCGCGGTCAACCTCTTCGGCGGCAACGGCTTCGTGAAGGACTATCCGGTCGAGAAGCTGTACCGCGACGCGAAGATCGGCCAGATCTACGAAGGCACGTCGAACCTGCAGCTGCAGACGATCGCCAAGCAGATCATCGGGTAGTTCACTCGGTTGCGTTCCCCGCGAACAGCGGCTCGGTGTCGAGCGTTTGCGGACCGTGCTCGGTGCATACGGCGTACTTCGACGCGTACATCGAGACGCCGGAATACTCGCCCTTCGCGTTCAGGATGTAGAAGTTCAACCCGAAGTTCGGCTGGTGCCGGCCATTCAACAGGCGCTTCTCGATCGTGTTCGACGCCACGCGCTTGAGCGCTGCCAGGCCCGCGTCTTTCGGATGCGCACCGCGCCGCATCTCCTCGACGATGAAGAACGAGCAGAGGTTATAGAGGTTCGCTTCGCCGCGGCCGGTCGATCCGGCGGCCCCAACGTCGCCGTCGACATAAAGTCCGGCGCCCAGAATCGGCGAGTCGCCGGCACGACCAGGAATCTTCCACGCAAGACCGCTCGTCGTCGTCACGCCGCAGATCTCGCCCTTCGCGTTGACGCCGTCGCAGTTGATCGTGCCGTAATAGTGGTCCCGGTCGATCAAGCCTTCGGCGATCATGTCCATCGCGACCTGGTGATACGCGACTTGCCGATCCTTCGGCGACAGGTAGTGCAGCGGATCCGTGCGGCGCTTCCATTCGAGCCACTTGGCGCGTGAATTCTCGGTGTTCAGATCGTCCTCGATCTTGAACCCCATGCTGCGCGCGAATTCCTGCGCGCCCTTGCCGACGAGCAGATGATGATCCGTCGAGTCCATGACGAGCTGCGCCACCTTCGAAGGCGTGCGGACGCCTTCGATTTCCGCCACGCCGCCGGCACGCTTCTTCGGCCCGTGCATACAGCACGAATCGAGCTGCACGACGCCGTCGGCGTTCGGCAACCCGCCGTAGCCGACGCTGTCGTCCAGCGGATCGAGCTCGACGATGTTGACGCCGGCGATGAGCGCATCGAGCACGTCGGAGCCGCCGACGATCATCTCGTATGCAGTTTCGACGCACGTCTTCGGTCCGCCGTTCTTCGCTTTGTTGCCGTTGGCGGCCGATACGACAACCGGCTTTACGCTCTTCGGCGCCATCATCGTCGGCGCTTGCGCGAACGAAGTCTTCGGAACCGCGGCAGCGGCTACCGCGGCGGTCGTCGTTTGAACGAATTCGCGTCGATTCAGTTTTTTCATGATGGTGGTCCCCCTCGTCACCCGCTCGCGAGGACGTTCGCGGCGATGATCATACGCTGCGCTTCCGAAGTCCCCTGATAAATTTCCGTCGCGCGAACGTCGCGAAACAATCGCTCGACGATCGATCCGCGGCGATATCCCGCCGACGCGAGGATCTGCATCGCCTTGTCGGCAGCCTTGTGTGCCGCCTCCGATGCGGCGAGCTTGGCCATGGATGCTTCGAGCGCGCACTGCTCCTGTCGATCCTTCGCAGCGGCCGCCTTCAGGGTGAGCAGCCGCGCGCCGTCCAGCTCGGTCGCCATATCGGCGAGCATCCATTGAATCGCTTGATAATTCGCTATCGGTTGGCCGAACTGTTCGCGCGCCTTCGCGTGCCGGATGGCTTCCGAGAGCGCCGCCTCGCCGATCCCGAGCGCCTGTGCGGCGATCGCGACCCGCCCGCCCTGCAGCGCCCACATGGCGAGCCGGAATCCCTGGTCCACCGAGCCGAGCACCTGGCTGTCGTCGACGTCCAGATCGAGCTCGAGGTCCATGCAGCCGAGCCCGCGGACGCCGAGCGAATCGGCGCGCGCCGTCCTGGTGATGCCGGCGGCATTCATCGGCACGATGAACGCCGTGACGCCCTGCCCGCGCAGGTTCGGCCGCGTCGACGCGAAAACGACCGCCACGGCCGCAACGTCTGCGTTTGCCACCCACACCTTTCGTCCGGTGAGGTGATAGCCGCGGCTGGTCTTCACGGCTTTCGTCTGCTGATTGGCGGCATCGGTTCCGGCGTCCGGCTCTGAGAGCGCAAAGGCGCCGATTGCGTCGCCGCTTGCGAGCCGCCGCAGCCACTCTTCTTTCTGCGGAGCCTTGCCGGCATGCGCGAGCAGCTCGGCGACGAGCGAATTCGTCACCGACAGCGAGACCGCGACCGTAGCGCTGGCGTTCGCGATGGCCTCGATCGCGAGCGCGTACGAAATGTAGTCGCGGCCCAGCCCGCCCCAAGCTGTCGGAATCGTCACGCCCTGAAGACCGCGCGAGGCTGCCGCGCTTGATCACATCGGCGGGATACGCGCCCGATTCGTCGATCGCGGCCGCGCGCGGCGCGACGACGTCGCGCGCGAACGCCTGCACATCGCTTTTGAACGCCTGCTGTTCTGCCGTCAGCTCGAGAATCATTTATTACTGCTCGCGGGGCCCCACCCCCGCTCGATGACGCCTTCGCGCCGTAGCGCTCGGCGTTCCTAGAACAGAACGTCGCAGCGGGGCCGCGGCCCTTCGCCTGCTCGTCTTCGCGCCGTAGCGCTCGGCGTTCCTAGAACAGAACGTCGCGGAGCGGCCTAGGGCCGAGAGAATCATAATTGATTTGCTCTGCGCGCTCAGCGGTCTCCGCGGTTGAATCCTCGGCGGGTTTTGTGGGCTCTGCGGTTAGATATTTGTTGACGCCAGGCGTTCGAAAATCGGCTGCAGCCGCTTCTTCGTCGTCGCAAGGTCTTCCGGGAGGACACGCACTTCGCCGATCACCGACATGAAATTGGTGTCGCCGTTCCAGCGTGGCACGAGGTGGACGTGAAGGTGGTCGACGACGCCGGCGCCGGCGGGCCGACCGAGGTTGATGCCCACGTTGATTCCCTGCGGCGTGTACGCCTCGGTCAGTGCCATCTCGGCGTGTCGCGTAAATGCCATCAGCTCACCGCGTTCTTCGGTGGTGGTCAGCGCGAGGGAGGCGACGTGCCGCGTCGGCACGACCATCAAATGGCCGTTGTTGTACGGATAGAGATTGAGGATGACGTAGGAAAGACGCCCGCGGGCGAGGATGAGCTCCTCGCGCCCGGGCTGAGAGGTGTCGCAGAAGATGCAGCCGCCATCGCCGCCCGCGCCCGTCACGTACGCGAGCCTCCACGGCGACCAGAGCCGCTCCACCTAAACGGCGAGGGCGTCGGGCGGAACCGATGCGTCGCCGGCTGCCGCCGTCGTGGGCGCCGGTTCCTTGTTGATCAGTTCTTTGAGCTCTTTGCCGGGCTTGAAGTACGGCACCTTCTTCGGCGGCACGTCGACCTTGTCGCCCGTCTTCGGGTTGCGGCCTTTGCGCGGCTCGCGCTTGCGCAGCCGGAAGCTGCCGAATCCGCGCAGCTCGATCTTCTCGCCGCGATGGAGCGCGTCGATGATGCTCTTGAACACGGTGTCGACGATGACCTCCGAATGTTTCTTCGTGAGGTCGGAAACCCGTGAGACTTCCTCGACGAGCTCCGCTTTCGTCATGCTGCCGCCGGTCATTGGGTACTCTCCCTCGTGGCTTGTGGCTGGTGGCCGGTGACTGGTGGCGCGGGCCCTCAGCCACCGACGCATCACCGATTGCGAAAGTGATCCCCGAGCGTCGCCGTGCCGTCGCCCGTCGACTCCTGATAGCTTTCCCAGTCGGCCCGGAACTCGTCGGACTTCAACGCGCGAATCGACAGGCCGATCTTCCGCTCCGCCGGCGCGAGCTTGATGATCTTCATCGGGTACGTCTCGCCGACGGTCAGCTCGATCTTCCCGTCCTTGCCGACGTGCTGCGAGTCGTCGAACTCCGAAACGTGAATCAATCCTTCGATGCCCTCATCGAGCTCCACGAAGGCGCCGAAGTTCGTCATGCGCACGACCTTCCCTTCGATCGTGTCGCCGACGTGGTGCCGCGAGAAAAAGTCGTCCCAGATGTCGGTCGCGAGCTGCTTGAGGCCGAGGGACAGCCGCTGGTTCTCTGCGTCGATGTTGAGCACCATCGCCTCGACTACGTCGCCCTTCTTCAGCACTTCGGACGGATGCTTGATCCGCTTGCTCCACGACATGTCCGAGATGTGAATCAGGCCGTCGATCTCCTCTTCGACTTCGACGAACGCGCCGAACTCAGTGAGGTTCCGGACCTTGCCGTGAATCTTCGAGCCGACCGGATACTTGTCCGCCAGATCGTGCCAGGGGTTCGTTTCCACCTGCTTCAACCCGAGCGAAATCCGCCGGGCCGTGGGATCGACGCCGAGCACCATCGCATCGACCGTGTCGCCGACGTTGAGGATCTTCGACGGGTGCTTGACGCGCTTGCTCCACGACATCTCGCTGACGTGAATGAGGCCTTCGACGCCGGCCTCGAGCTCCACGAATGCGCCGTAGTCGGTGAGGCTCACGACCTTGCCGGCCATGCGCGCGCCGACCGGGTAACGGTCCATCACGTTGGCCCATGGATCGGTGATGAGCTGTTTGTGCCCGAGCGACACGCGTTCGGTCGCCGGATCGTATTTCAGCACGATCACGTCGATCTCGTCGTTCACCTTGAACAGCTCGGACGGATGCCCGACGCGCCCCCACGACATGTCCGTGATGTGCAGCAACCCGTCGATGCCGCCAAGGTCGATGAACGCGCCGTAGTCGGTGATGTTCTTCACCACGCCTTTGAGCACTTTGCCCTCGGCGAGCGTCTCGAGCGTGTGCTTTTTCTTCTCGGCGTTTTCTTCTTCGAGCAGCGCCTTGCGCGACAGGACGATGTTGCCGCGCTTCTTGTTCACCTTGATGACGCGCATGCGCAGTTCTTGTCCGCGCAGCGCATCGAGGTTGCGAACCGGACGAACGTCGATCTGCGACCCGGGAAGAAACGCGCGGACGCCGATGTCCACCGCCAGGCCGCCCTTGATCCGCTCGATGACGCGGCCGATGACGACCTTGCGCTCGGCATAGGCCTTCTCGACCTCGTCCCAGATCTTCATCTTCTCGGCTTTTTCGCGCGAGAGGACGACGTAGCCTTCGCGGTCTTCAGTGCGCTCGAGCAGTACGTCGACGATGTCGCCCGCCTGAACGGTGACTTCGCCGTTTTCGTCGAGGAACTCGCTGACTTGGATGATGCCTTCGGATTTGTATCCGACGTCGACGACAACTTCAGACGCGGTGACTTTGAGAACCGTCCCCTTGACGACCTCGCCTTCCGCGATGTTGCGGAAGCTGCTATCGTAGGAATCGAGCAGCCGCGCGTAATCGGCCGGATCCATTTGCTCGTCGTCGTCGCGCGGAAGGGCCTTGAGGCCGCCGCGCTCTCCGCGGGGTTCGCGGTCGATCGTCCCGGTGCTGCTCGTGCCTCGGGCCGATCCGGGGGTGTGCTCCTCTTCTACGTTCGCCATGCCGTGCGCGTCCTCCTGTGTCGATCGATTACTCATCCGATTACTCTTCGGCGATTGCCGGTTTGGGTTTTCTGGACCGGCGGCCATGCAGGTAATGCTGAATTCCGATAAGCAATAGAGCGTACGCCACTTATCGTCAAACTGTCAAGGTTCGAAAGGACTCTTCCGCCATGGCAAAACGCCCGGCCGCCCGACGCCCCAAACCCAGCAAATCCGCCCGGAAACGGAGCTCGGCCCGCCGATCAGCGAAGCGCCCGGCCGCCAAACGCCAGCCGAAGAAAAAGGCCGTGAGCCGTAAGAAATCGGCCAGAAAACGGGTAGCCGCCCGTGCCACCAGTGCGCGCACGCGGCGCCCGAAGCCGGCCGCCGTCCGGTCGCCGAAACGCGCTGCCGCCGGGCCGCCGAAAGCGGCGCGGCTCGATCGGGTGCGGCGCACGCTCGATGAAACCGTGCAGACTCCCCCATCCTCGCTGAACATGGATCGCCACGCGTCGGCGGCTCGCACCGGGCGGGCCGAGCTCGCCGAGAGCCGCCAGGAACACCGGGGCATGTCGCCGGCCATCACCGGCGGCGACGTCGACGTCGATCTCGAGAATGCCTACTTCACCGGCGACGAAGCGCCGGGCGGCGATAACCCGACGCCCGACCAGGAAGTCGTCGACGACATCGGCAAAGCGCTCGGCGTCGAATATCAGGACGATGAGGAACTGAAGGCGAGCGACAAAGTCACCGAGCGCGACCGCCACCGCTGGGAGCTCGACCCGGCCTCATCGGAGGATTACAAAGAAAGGAAAAAGTAATCACCTTTTGCCTTTTGCCTTTTGCCTTTGCACTTCTTCCATCACATCTCTTACGACCTCCTCCACCGACTTCCCGGTGGTGTCGACAACGATCGCGTCGGCGGCGGCGTATAAGGGCGACGCCGTTCGCGTGCGGTCCTGCTGGTCGCGTTCGGTAAGGAGCGTGGCGACCTCAGAGACCGCAGCCGGAACGCCCGTATGTGCCGGATCGACGGCGCGACGGCGCGCACGCTCCTCGGGCGACGCATCAAGATAGATTTTGACGTCGGCCCGCGGAAATACGACAGTGCCGATGTCACGGCCTTCCATCACGATCCCTCCGTCGACACCGAGCTCCCGCTGACGCTCGACGAGCACGGACCGCACTTTTGGCAATCGCGCAACGGCGGCGGCGGCGCGGTCGATTTCAGGCGTCCGTATGGCGCGGGTGACGTCGACGTCATCGATCGTCACGGTCGCGCTGTGAACCGCAATGTGCGACTGGCGGGCGAGTTCAGCGACGAGGTCCTGATCGTCGAGCGGCACGCCGTGTTGAAGCGCCTTCCATCCCACAGCGCGGTACATGGCGCCGCTGTCGACGTGCCGGTATCCGAGGGCACTGGCGATTGCGCGAGCGACGGTACCCTTTCCGGCGCCGGACGGTCCGTCGATGGCGATGATGAGGGGCTTCATGTGGTCGGGTAGGTCGGGTCCCCCGTGTGCCCGTGAGAGTAACATGCGCGTCGTGCGCACCGTAGCTGCCGCCACCATCCTGATCGTGGCGGTCGCGGCGGCATGGACCGCACGCCCTTTTGTGCACGGTCTCTCGTTCGTGATTCGCGCCGCCGACATGCACGGCGCGCCTCGACGCGCAGCGGATGTGGATGCCGAGGCCGTGCGCGAACGGATTCTCACCATCCAGACGACGCGCGGCCCGCTGCGCGGCCGGATGTACGAACCGCTTCACTCATTCGATCGAGCACTCCTCCTCACCTCCGGGCTGCATCCCGCAGGCATCGACGAGCCCCGCCTCGTCGCGCTGGCGCGGCAGCTTGCAGCTTCGGGTCTCGGCGTCTTCACACCCGACATCGAGGAGCTGTCGCATTTCGCAGTGACGCCCGCGATCACCGATCAGATCGAAGCCGCGGCGGTCTGGCTCGCCGATCACGTCGTCGGGCAGCGCGGCCGACGTGTCGGATTGATGGGGATCAGCTTCAGCGGCGGCCTCTCGGTCGTCGCGGCAGGACGCCCATCGCTGCGCGACCGGGCGGCCTATGTTTTCAGCTTCGGCGGTCACGATGATCTGCCGCGCGTGCTGCGGTATCTGTGCACCGGCGTCGATGGCACTGAGCAGCGGCGTCCGCACGATTACGGCGTGGCAGTGATTCTGCTCGGCGTCGCCGAGCGAGCGGTCCCGTCCGCGCAAGTGGAGCCGCTGCGCGCCGCCGTGCGACGTTTCTTGTGGGCATCTCACTTGGACCGCGTGGACAAGGCTGACGCCGATCGTGAGTTCGCGTCGCTGCGCGCAGTGGCTGCGACGCTTCCCGAACCATCGGCAACATTTCTGCGCGACGTCAACGATCGAAACGTCGCGGACCTCGGCCCTCGGCTTCTGCCCTACATCGGGTTCTACGGCGGCGCGCCATCGCTGTCGCCCGATCGTTCAGCGAAGCCGTCGGCCCCCGTGTTCCTTCTGCACGGCATCGAGGACAACGTCGTGCCGGCCATTGAATCCGAATACCTCGCGCGGGACCTTCAATCGGCCGCGCCGACGCGTCTTCTGCTCAGCGGCCTTATCTCGCACGCGGAGGCCGACCAGCCGGTGCACGCCGCCGACGTCCTGAAGCTGGCGAGTTTCTGGGGGGACGTGCTGTCGCGCTGACCCCGATCATCACGAAGGCACGAAGAATCACGAACAAGAAATCTTCGTGGGCTTCGCGCCCTTCGTGGCTTCGTGATAAACCTGTACGGTGGAACGTCTACAGAAAATCCTGTCGCAAGCGGGAATCGCCTCGCGCCGCGCCAGCGAAGCGCTGATGCTCCAGGGGCGCGTCAGCGTGAACGGCGTCACCGTGCGCGAGCTCGGGACGAAAGCCGATCCAGCGCACGACGACATCCGCGTGGACGGCCGGCGCGTGAAGATCGCCGAGCATCATCGCTACCTGCTGCTGAACAAACCGCGCGGGATACGTCACGACGCGCTCCGATCCGGAGCGGCGTCCGACGGTGATCGATCTGCTGAAGGGCGTGCGCGAGTACGTCTATCCGGTCGGGCGGCTCGATTTCGATTCCGAGGGTCTGCTGATCCTCACCAACGACGGCGATCTTGCGGCGCGACTCACCCATCCGAGGCACGAGGTGGCGCGCGTCTACGAAGTGCAGGTGCTCGGCGTTCCGGACGATCACGATCTCGAGCGGCTCCGCCGCGGCATCATGCTCGACGGCCGGCGTACGCAGCCCGCGGACATCCGCGTCGTGAAGCCAGGCCTGCTGCTGATCACGATTCGCGAGGGGCGCAACCGCCAGGTGCGGAAGATGTGCGACGCGATCGGCCATCCGGTCGACCACTTGCGCCGCATCGCGATCGGACCGCTGAAAGATGCGCGCCTGAAGCCTGGCTACTGGCGGGACCTGACGGCCGGATGAAGTGAGAAAGCTTCAGCGGGCCACGGCGAGAAGAGCGCTCCACACAAAAAACGGCAAACTCTCCACCACAGAGGGCAAGGCGAGACGCGGAGGACGAGACCGCAAGAATGAGTGTCAGCGGTTCGCTAGTGCACCGCTCCGCTCGGTTCATCCTCTGAAGGCTCCTCGAGCGGCAGCATCTCCTCCGGCGGGTTCCGCTCGACGAGCAGCGGCGCCTCGAGGCCGAGCGCCTCGGCCATGTCCTCGACCTTCGGCAGGTCGTTCAGATCGTTCAGCCCGAACCGAATCAGGAATTCCTTCGTCGTCGCGTACATGAACGGCCGGCCGACGACCTGCTTGCGGCCGACGATCTTGATCAGGTGCCGCTCGAGCAGCGTGTTCAGCACGCCCGACGTGTTGACGCCGCGAATTTCGGTGATCTCGAGCGCCGTGACCGGCTGGCGGTACGCGATGACGGCCAGCGTCTCGAGCGCCTGCACCGACAGCTTCTGCGTCGTCCGCTCGTGGAACAGCCGCCGCACCCATTCGTGCAGGTCGGGGCGCGTGACGATCTGATAGCCGCCGGCGACTTCGACGAGCTGCAGCCCGCCCGGCCGCTCGTAGTCCTGCTTCAGCTCCGCGAGCGCCGCCTGGACGTCTTCCTTCGGCTCGCCGTCGAGCAGCTTGTAGATCGCCTTCGGCGTCAGCGGCTCGGGCGACGCGAAGATCAGCGCCTCGAGAATCGCCTTCAGCTCCGCGGCCGGCGCGCTTCGGCATCTCTTCGTCGGCCTCGATCCGGCCTTCCTGCCGCTTCCGATCGCTTCGTCGTTCACGAGATCGTCTTCACTCATGATGGCTCTCCGGATCGCCAATCGGGTGCGGCGCGTCGGCCGGCCGCGCGCGCTTGTAGACGCGAATCGGGCCGAAGCGAGCCGGACTGGAACACCCTCACCAGCTTCAGGCGAATCATCTCGAGCAGCGCGAGAAACGTCACGATCAGCCCGCCGCGATCGCTCGACATCGCGCGAACAGCTCCTCGAAGCCGCACGCCTCGGTTTCCGACAGGCGCGCGAGCAGCTGCTCGATGCGGACTTCGACCGGCATCTGCTCGGGCGGCAGCAGCACCTTCGGCCGCTGCTTGCGCGCTGCGACGCACGGCCTGAAACGCGTTCAGCAGGCTGAAGAGATCGACTTCGAGCTCCGGCTCGTAGTCGTCGCCGGCGATCTCGGCGACGCGCTCGTCGGGCCGCTGCCACTGCGCCGAGCGCAGCTGCTCGCGCTCGTGCAGCAGCTCGGCGGCCGCCTTGAACTTCTGGTGCTCGAGCAGGCGCCGCACGAGCGCGTCGCGCGGATCCTCCTCCTCGCCCTCGACGCCCGCCGCCGTCTCGGGCCGCGGCAGCAGCATCTTCGACTTGATGTGGATCAGCGTCGCCGCCATCACGAGGAACTCGCCGGCGACGTCGAGGTTCAGCTCCTGCATCAGCTCGATGGCGTCGAGGTACTGCTGCGTGATCAGCGCGATCGGGATGTCGTGGATGTTCACCTCGTTCTTCTTGATGAGGTGCAGCAGCAGATCGAGCGGCCCCTCGAAGTTGTCGAGCTTGACCGGGAAGGCGTCGACGGCGGATTCGAAATCGGACTGATGTTCCAATCGAACCTATACACCACGGGACTCGGACGGTCATGCGGACTCTTCATCTGTACGAGATCTTCACCGCGTCGCGGACGCGCGCCATCGTCTCCGCCGCCGACGCGCGCGCGCGCGCGTCGAGCCCTCGAACAGGATTTCCTTCAGCCGATCCGGCTTGGCGAGCACGGCCGCGCGCCGCTCGCGAATCGGATCGAGATGCGCGTTCAGCGCGTCCGCGAGCTTCGTCTTCACCTCGACGTCGCCGACCTTCCCCGCGCGGTAGCGCGCCTTCAGGTCGTCGACTTCCGCCGTGTTCGGGTTGAACGCGTCGTGATAGATGAACACCGGATTGCCTTCGACCGTGCCGGGGATGTCGGCGCGGACGCGCTTCGGATCCGTGTACATCCGCATGACCTTCTTCTTCACGTCGTCGGCGATGTCCGACAGGTGAATCGTGTTGCCGAGGCTCTTGCTCATCTTCTTGTCGCCGTCGAGCCCCGGCAGGCGCCCGAACGTCGTCAGCAGCGGCTGCGGCTCGACGAGCACGTCGCCGAAGAACTTGTTGAAGCGGCGGACGACCTCGCGCGCCAGCTCGAGGTGCGCGACCTGATCTTCGCCGACCGGCACGAACCGCGCGTCGTACATCGCGACGTCGGCCGTCTGCAGCAGCGGATAGCCGAGAAAGCCGATCGACGACAGATCCTTGTCCTTCAGGTTCTCCTGCTGCTCCTTGTAGGTCGGCACGCGCTCGAGCCACGGCACCGGCACGACCATCGACAGCAGCAGATACAGCTCGGCGTGCTCGGGCACGAGCGACTGGACGAAGAACGTGCTCTTCTCGGGATCGAGCCCGGCGCCGATCCAGTCGGCGACGTTGTCGTACGCGTACGACGTCAGCTGGCTCGTGTCGGCGAAATCGCTCGTCAGCGCGTGCCAGTCGGCGACGAAATAGAAGCAGTCGTACTGCGCCTGCAGCGGCACCCAGTTGCCGAGCGCGCCGACGAGATGGCCGAGATGCAGGCGGCCGGTCGGCCGCATGCCGGAGACGACGCGCGCGCTTGCGGCGTCACTTCGTCGGCAGCCAGGAGCACGAGCAGGCGGTACGGCGGCACGACGAGGTACTCGAAGCCGCCGCGTGAGCATCAGCGCGTAGAGCAGCAGGAAGCCGTACGGCCGCACGCAGGTCGAACGCGCGCGCGAGCCGCGCGGCAGCAGGCCGCCGAGCACGTTGCCGCCGTCGAGCGGCGGAATCGGAATCATGTTGAAGACCGCCAGCAGCACGTTGAGCCGCATCGCGCGGCTCAGCAGTCGACGCGAGCGGCGCCGAGACGTTCGGCTCGCCGAGCGTCACCGGCGACACCGGCAGCAGCAGCAGCGCGATCGCCGACGGCGATCGCGAGCACCAGATTGCTCGCCGGGCCGGCCGCCGCGACGAGCACGTAGTCGCGCCGCGGATGCCGCAGCTGCCGCACGTTGACCGGCACCGGCTTCGCCCAGCCGATCAGCGGAACGTTGCCGATCAGCGCGATCAGCGGAAACAGGATCGTGCCGATCAGATCCGCGTGCACGATCGGATTGAGCGACACGCGGCCGAGCAGCCGCGCCGTCGGATCGCCGAGCCGATCGGCCGTCCACGCGTGCGCCATCTCGTGCACCGTCAGGGAGAACAGCAGGACGATGAACGCGATGAAAATCTGCGCGAAGTTGATGTCCGGCAAGGAGTAACAGGTTACGGCCGACTCGCGAAAAACGCAAGAACGGCATCGGCGACTTTCGCGCCGACGACGGCCGCCAGTTCCTCGCGCGTCGCGCGCCGGACGCCGGCCAGGCTGCCGAACGTCGTCAGCAGCGTCCGCCGCCGGCGCGGACCGATGCCCGGCACGTGGTCGAGCTCCGAGCGAAGATCGCGCATCGTCCGCGCCTTGCGGTGAAACGTGACGGCGAAGCGATGCGCTTCGTCGCGAATGCGCTGGATCAGCAGCAGCGCCGGATCGTTCGCGCCGAGCGCGATCGGATCGTCGCGGTCGCGCGTGAAGAGCAGCTCTTCCTTCTTCGCGATGCCGACCGCCACGAGGTTCGCGAGCCCGAGCTCCTCGAGCGCCGCGTACGCGGCCGAGAGCTGTCCCTTGCCGCCGTCGATCAGGATCAGATCGGGAAACGGTCCGCCCTGCTCGAGCAGCTTGCGATAGCGCCGCAGCACGACTTCGTGCATGGCGGCGAAGTCGTTGTTGGCGGCTGGTGGCTCGGTGGCTGGTGCGCTGGATCGACTCGAGCCACCGAGCCACCGAGCCTCGAGCCCCAGCCGCTTGATTCGGAACTTCCGGTACTCGCCGCGCCGCATGCGGCCGTCTTCGCACACGACCATCGACGCGACGGTCTCGCTGCCCTGGATCGTCGAGATGTCGAAGCACTCGATGCGGCGCGGCAGCGCCGGCAGCGCCAGCACCGCCTGCAGCGTCTCGAGCGCGTCGTACTGCGCCGCGGTCGTCTGGTTGAAGCGCGTCTGATACGCGAGCGCCGCGTTGCGGTTGGCGAGGTCGACCAGCGCCGCGCTTGTCGCCGCGCTGCGGCACGACGATGCGCACCTGCGGCCCGGCGCGCTCGGACAGCCAGCTCTCGAGCGCCTCGCGCTCGTCCGGCTCCGACGGCACGTGGATCTCCGGCGGCGCCGTCGCGCAGCTCGTAGAACTGCTGCAGCGCCGCCTCGAGCACCTCGCCCTCGCTCGACCCGACGATCGGCGTCGTCGGTCCCGAGCTCGACGCGCTCGACGACGCGGCCGCCGCGGACCTGGAAGACCTGGACGACGACGCCGGCCGGACCGAGCTTGAGGCCGAACACGTCGCGATGCCCGAGCTCGGCCGTCGCCATCTTCTGCTGGCGATCGTGCAGCGTCTGCACCGTCCGCATCGCGTCGCGCAGCTGCGCCGCTTCTTCGAAGCGCTCGCCCGCCGCCGCGTCGAGCATCCGCGCCGCGCAGCGTCTTGATCAGCTCGTCGTTCCTGCCCTCGAGAAACAGCTGCGTCAGTCTTCGACGGCGCGCGCCGTACTCCTCCGGCGAGCAGATCGTGTCGACGCACGGCGCGATGCAGCGCTTGATGTCGTACTCGAGGCACGGCCGGTCGCGCTTGCCGGTGATCACCTCGTTGCACGATCGGATGCCGAACAGCCGGTGCGTCAGCGCCATCGTCCTCCGCGCGAAGCTGCGCCGGCAGGAACGGGCCCGGCGTAGAAGCTGCCGTCGCGCTCGACGCGCGCGCGCCACGAGCACGCGCGGAAAGGCCTCGTTCGTCGTGAGCTGCAGGTACGGATAGTTCTTGTCGTCGCGCAGCAGGATGTTGTATTTCGGCGTGCGCTGCTTGATCAGGTTGTTCTCGAGCGCGAGCGCCTCGACGACCGAGTCGGTGACGATGACCTCGAGGCGCGCGACCTCGTCGAGCAGCGCGTCGGTCTTCGGATCGGCGCCGTAGCGCGCCGAGGTAGTTGCGGACGCGGTCGCGCAGCGACGCGCGCCTTGCCGACGTAGATCGTGTCGCCGCGCCGCGTTGAAGTACAGATAGACGCCGGGCTGCTCGGGCAGCCGGGCGATCTGCTCCTTGAGTTCGTGGATGGCCATACGCTACTATGTCGCGTCTTCAGTCGGTGCCTGAACCCTCCATTATACGCACTCGTGCCACTCACGCGCGCGCCGCGGCCGCCACACCACTACGCGCATCCCAGTCAGGATCCCGCGGCCGAGCTGACCTTCACCGGCGCCATCGGCGCCGTCTGCATGTTTCCGCTGCGCGCGATCATCAACGGCGTGCGTGGCGCTGCGGATTCACCCGAACACGCTGACGCTCATCGGCGTCCTCATCAACGTCGCCGCGGCGTGGGCGCTCGGCTACGGACGCTTCGTGCTGGCCGGCGTCATCATGATCGTCGCCAACATCTTCGATTTCATCGACGGCAAGGTCGCGCACAGCTGCAGCTGCAGTCGCAGTTCGGCGCCTTCTGGGACTCGACGCTCGATCGCTTCTCCGACCTCGCGCTGCTCACCGGCCTGATCTTTCTGTACTCGAAGCTCGGCCGCAGCGACTACGTGCTGGTCGCCGCGCTGACGCTGATCTTCTCGATCATGACGAGCTACGCGCGCGCGCGCGCCGAGTCGCTCGTCGAGAAGTGCAAGGTCGGCTTCATGGAGCGGCCCGAGCGGATCGTGCTGTTCATGATCGGCGCGTTCACCAACCGGATGGCCGGCGTGCTGTGGGTGATCCTCGTGCTGTCGATCCTCGCGGTCGCCGAACCGGATCTACTACACGTATCTCGCGCTGAACGCGCTGCCGATGCCGTCGCAGGCAGGGCTGCCGCGGCGCCTTCAACCGCGCGTTCTTCTGGACCGACGAGCGCGCGACGCTGCCCTACGATCTCTGGGTGATCGCGATTCTGGCGTTCGTCTGGCTGACGCCGCCCGACTGGCTCGGCGATCCGACGGCGCACGATGCCGGCGTGGTCGCGCTGGCTCGCAAGGCTCGCGCACGAGGAACTAGGCCGCGTTCTACGCGCGCTTACGCTTCGCCGTCGCGGACTTCGCCGCTGCGGCCGGCTTGATCGTCTCGGCCTTCGCCGCCTTCTTCTTGCCGGTGCTCACCGCATCGAGGCTCTTCTTCGAGCGCTTCCATCAGGTTCACGACCTTCGGCGGCGCCTCGACGCTCGGCGCGACGATCTCTTCGCCGGCGATCTTCGCGTCGATGATCCGCTGCAGCCCTTCCTGGTATTCGTCCTTGTAGGTCGCCAGGTCGAGCGGCCCTTCGAAGGTTTCGATCACCTGCTTCGCCAGCTTGATCTCTTCCGGCTTGACCTTCGCCGGCACCGCGTTCAGCTCCTCGACCGCGTCGATGCTGCGGATCTCGGCCGCGTGGTGCAGCGTGTACATCACGATGCCGCGCTCCTGCGGCTTGCACGGCGACGAGATACTCGCGGCCGTACAGCGCGAGCTTGCCGATGCCGACCTTCCCCTTCATGCCTTCGCGCATCACGGCGAACGCGTCGGCCGCCATCGGGCCGTCGGGCGCGAGGTAGTACGCGCGGTCGACGTACATCGGATCGATCGCCGACTCGTCGGCGAACTGCACGAGATCGATGACGCGCGTCGACTCGGGCCGGACCTTGTCGAAGTCGTCCTCCGACACGACGACGTAGCGCCCCTTCTCGAACTCGTAGCCCTTGACGATCTCGGAGTTCGGCACCTCGCGGTTGCAGTGCGGGCACCAGCGCTTCTGCTGGATGCGCGTCTGGCACTCGCCGTGGAGCTGGTTGAACGAGATCGTCCCGCTCGATTCGGTCGCCGGGAACACCTTGACCGGGATGTTCACCAGGCTGATCTTGAGGAAGCCCTTCCAGGTTGCTCGTGCAGCCATAGTAGTCCTCAGTCGCCTGTCTCAGTCGCCGAGCCGTCAGTCGGCAGTCCAGATGACGGTCAGTACATGCTATATCGGCAGTCAGCGGGTTGTCCTGAACCCAATGACGATTCTGACCGGCCCGACTGACGACTCGACTGACGACTGAAGACTTACGACTGACGACTGATGACTGGCGACTGACGACTACGCGTCGTCCCGCTCGTCGTGCCCGCCGAGGTCCAGGCCGGTGCCCGTGAAATGGATCTCGTGCTCGCCGATCTTGTCGCGCAGGAGCCGTCGCGCGGCGCCGTAGTTGTCGCCCGGCACGGTGAGACGGCGCGCCAGATTGCGCAGCCGCGAGATGACGATCAGCGTCACGTCGTGCTCGCCCTCGCGCCAGCTGATGCCGCCGACCTCGTTGTACGGAATGAAGGCCGAGTCGGCCCAGATGCCGTCCTCGTAGAAGCCGCGGCGGATCCGCCGGCTGAGCGGCAGCAGGTAGCGCGTAGTAGACGAACATCATCGTCTCGCCGAACGCCTGCTGGTGCGAGAACAGCGACCTTGTAGACGACGAGCAGCCCGAGCACGACGCCGATGGCGAGCGTCATGCCGTAGTACGGCGGCTTGCGGGCTCGGCCAGGTGAGCAGCGCCGCTGCGCCGGCGCTGCAGGAAGCGCGACGTACTCGATCAGCACCGCCGCGCGTTGGCGACCGAGAAAGCCGACGCCGAGGAGCGAGCGAGAAACGCCGTCAACGCGTTGGCCACGCGATCGCCCGCTACGTCTGTTCGACGCGCCGCCAGCGTCGGATCGAAGCAGTGCCGGCAGCGCGCCTCGTAGAGGCCGGTCGCGCCGACGCAGCACGCGGTCGCTGCTCGCGACGAGCCGCTGCGTGTGGTTCGCCGGATCGCCGCAGACCACGCAGATGGCGAGCGTCTTGGTGATGTATTCCGCGATCGCGAGCAGCTGCGGCATCGGCTCGAACGGCCGGCCGAGGTAATCCTGATCGAGGCCGGCGACGATGACGCGCTTGCCGCGGTCCGCGAGCGTGTTGCACGCCGCCGGCAGGTTCGCGTCGAAGAACTGCCCTTCGTCGATGCCGACGACTTCGGTGTCGTCGGCGACCTGCAGCGATCAGCTCGTCGGAGTTGCGGACGTTCTCCGACGCGATCCGCATGTCGCTGTGCGACACGATGTGATCGTCGCTGAAGCGATCGTCGATGAGCGGCTTGAAGATCTGGACCTTCTGGCGGGCAATCTGCGCGCGGCGCAGCCGGCGGATCAGCTCTTCGCTCTTGCCGCTGAACATGCTGCCGGTGATGACTTCGATCCAGCCGTGCTGCGGTTGGCTGCGAACGACGTCCATCGATCTACCGTCGTGAAACCTCGGCGGACCAGATCGATCGAGCAGTGCGCTCATACGCGCGACTGGTATTCGCCCGTTTCGGTGTTGACGCGGATCATGTCGCCTTCGTTGACGAACGGCGGCACCTGGACGACGAGCCCGGTCTCGAGCGTCGCCGGCTTGACCTGCGCGCTCGCCGTCGCGCCCTTGATGCCGGGCACCGTTTCCTTGACGACCAGATCGACCGTCGGCGGCAGCTCGATGCCGACCGGCTCGACGTCGTAGAACTCGACGCGGATCGATCGACGTCGGCGAATCAGGTAGTCCATCGAGTCGCCGAGCGCTTCGGTCGAGATGTGGATCTGCTCGTAGGTCGACGTGTCCATGAAGTAGTAATGGTCGCCGTCGTTGTAGAGATACTGCATCTCGCGCTCGTCGAGCATCGGCGCGCTCGACGTCTTCTTCCGCCCGGAACTTCTCGTCGGCCAGCGTCGCCGTGCGGATGTTGCGCATCCGCACCTGGATGTGCGCGCGCTTGTTGCCGGGCGTCAGGTGGTGCAGTTCGAGGATGCGGAAGAGGTCGTTGCCGACCTTGATGAGCATGCCCTTCGGAGCCGTGTCGCTTGAATCGATGACGCCATATTGTTGTCTGTATATCCTTGCAATCGTAGCACATATGGCTCGGGCCCGCAACCAAACATGCTACGATGCGAAACGTGGCTTTCACGCGGTGGGATCCGCTCCGCGATCTGCTCGCGCTGCACGAGCAGATCGGGCAGCTGGTCGGCACCGACGCGCCCGGCTGGACGCCGCCGGTCGATCTGTACGAAACCGCCGGCCGAGTTCGTCCTCACCGCCGAACTCCCGGGCCTCTCGCGCGACCAGATCGAGATTCACGCCGAAGACAGCCGCATCACGATCCGCGGCGCGCGCGACGTCGGCGCCGCGGCGCAGACGTGCCGTGCGAGCAGTATCACCGCGTCGAGCGCGGCCACGGCCGCTTCTCGCGCGCGTTCGTGCTGCCCGAGCCGATCGACGTCGGACGCGATCACCGCCGATCTGAAGGACGGCCTCCTCACGGTCACGATTCCGAAGGCCAGCGGCCGCGGCGCGCGCCGCATCGACGTGACATAGCGCGACGTCTCATGATCCGACGATTCTTCTGTCCGTGCGCGCTCGTCGTCGCCGGCTTCGTCGCCGGCCTCGTCGCTCACCGGCCGGCATGCGCACGGCAGCCGACTCGCGCGCCGCCGATGCGCCGCCGCGTCGCCGGCGCACGAGCGGCGCGCGCAGTCACGCGGCGCCGCGCCGGCCGCGCCGCCCGGCGGCGCCGGCGCCGATCGCCGTCGGCGGGCCCGACTTCACGCGCATCGCCGGCCAGGCCGTCAAGGGCGTCGCCAACATCTCGTCGCTGCAGGTCGTGCGCACGCCGAACTCGCCGTTCGCGCAACGATCCGTTCTTCCGCTACTTCTTCGGCGACGACGACGCGTTCGGCTCGCGCGATCGCCGGTCGCTCAGCCTCGGCTCGGGCGTCGATCATCTCCGCCGACGGCTACGTCGTCACCAACAACCACGTCGTCGGCGAGAACGTGCGCGAGATCACGGTCGCGCTGCCCGACAAGCGCGAGATGCACGGGCAAGGTCGATCGGCACCGATCCGGCGACCGACATCGCGCTGCTGAAGATCGACGTCGACCGGCCTGCCGGTCGTGCCGTGGGGCGATTCGAGCCAGCTGAAGGTCGGCGAATGGGTGCTGGCGATCGGCAGCCCGTTCCAGCTGAGCCAGACGGTGACCGCCGGCATCGTCAGCGCCACCGGCCGCGCCGAACGTCGGCTTCGCCGACTACGAGGACTTCATCCAGACCGACGCGGCGATCAACCCGGGCAACTCGGGCGGCGCGCTGATCAACACGCGCGGCGAGCTCGTCGGCATCAACACCGGCATCTTCAGCCAGAGCGGCGGCTATCAGGGCATCGGCTTCGCGGTGCCGAGCAATCTCGCGCGGCACGTCGTCGACGACCTGATGAAGTACGGCGAGGTGCGCCGCGGCTCGATCGACTTCCGCGTCGACGAGCTCGACGACCAGATCTCGCCGAGGAGGTCGGCGCCGCGACGACGCAACGGCGCGCTGGTCATCGCGGATGCACCGCGAACTCGCGCGGCCTACGACGCCGGCCTGCGGCCCGGCGACGTCGATCGTCGGCTTCAACGGCCAGCCGGTCGACGATCCGTCGCAGTTCATCCGGCTGGTCGCCGACGCGAAGATCGGATCGACGGCGACGGTCAAGGTGCTGCGCGAACGGCCGCGCCGCTCGACTTCAAGCTGCCGATCGTCTCGAGCGTCGACGTCCGACGCGCGTCGCCGCTGACGCGCGGCGCCTTCAGGCCGACGTCGCCGCGCTGCCGCGCTTCGCCACCAGCGCTTCGAATTCCTTGAACGCGCGGCTCGAGGCGCACCGGCTCGGTCAGCCGGTCCTGCCACGACTTCCGCCGTCTTGTAGCCGTTGCCGGTGATGCAGACGACGATCGATTCGTCGCGCGGCGATGACGCCGCGCTCGATCAGATCGATCGTCGCCGGCGAGCGTCGTGCCGCCGGCCGGCTCGGTGAAGATGCCTTCGGTTTCCGCGAGCAGCTGAATCGCGTCGACGATCTGCGTCGTCGCGACACCGCCGCGCCGCTGCCGCCGGTCGCTCGGACCGCTCTCGAGCACCTGATAGCCGTCGGCGGGATTGCCGATCGCGATCGACTTGGCGATCGTGTCCGGCCGCACCGGCTCCGGATGCTCGAGGCCCGCCTCGAGCGCGCGCACGACCGGCGCGCAGCCCGCCGCCTGCGCGGCGTGGATGCGCGGCAGCTCGCCGTCGACGAGGCCGACCTCGCGCAGCTCGCGGAACCCGCGCAGGATGCGCGGCAGCAGCGTGCCGCCGGCGACCGGCGAGACGACGTGCTGCGGATAGCGCCAGCCGAGCTGCTCGACGATCTCGAAGCCCATCGTCTTCGCGCCTTCGGCGTAGTACGAGCGCAGGTTGATGTTCACGAATCCCCAGCCGTAGCGATCCGCCACCTGCGTGCACAGCCGGTTCACGTCGTCGTAGTTGCCGGCGATGGCGAGAATCGTCGGCCGGAAGATCGCGGAGCCGAGCACCTTGCCCGGCTTCGAGGTTGTCGGGAATGAAGACGCAGCACTCGACGCCGAGCCGCGCGGCGTGCGCCGCGACGCTGTTGGCGAGGTTGCCGGTCGAGGCGCACGCGAGCACGTTGAAGCCGAGCTCGACGCGCGCGCGTCGCCGCGACCGACACGACGCGGTCCTTGTAGGACAGCGTCGGATGGTTGACCGAGTCGTCTTTGATGTACAGCTCGCGCACGCCGAGCCGCTCGGCCAGGCGGTCGCAGCGCACGAGCGGCGTGAAGCCGGAGTTGAAGCCGGTGCGCGGCTCGCCGGCGATCGGCAGCAGCTCGCGGTAGCGCCACAGGTTCTTCGGCCGCGCGCTCGATCTCGCGCGCGCGTGACGTGAACGGCCGCGTAGTCGTAGACCGGCTCGAGCGGACCGAGGCAGCGGTCGCAGACGTACAGCGCTTCGGCGGGAAACAGCGCCTTACACAGATGACATTGCAGTCCGATGAGCGCGCTCACACGCCTCCGCTCGATCACGACGATCGACGATCCGTGAATCCGCCGAGACCGTCGCAGGCGCTCTCGCCTGCGGGCGCTGCGGTTTCTGCGTCGTCGCCTGCGTCCGATAATCCGCGCGGCCGCGACAACGCGGGCGCGGGCACGATGGCGGCGCGGTCGCGGGCGATCGCGAGCAGATCGCCGATCACGGCGACCGCCGTCGCGTCGCCGCCGGCGCCGGCGCCGGACAGTCTGACGTCGCCGGCGAACGCGCCGCGTGATCACCGCGGCGTTCTGCGGGCCGGTCGTGCGCGCGAAGAACGAGCCGCGCGCCACGCGCGCCGGCGCGACCCACGCGGTCAGCTCGTCGCGCGCCGCGGTCGTACGCCGGCGAACGCGAGCTGACGGATCGTCGCGCCGCGGCGCCGCGCGTCGGCGAAATCGGCGACGGCGGTCAGCGGCGCGACGACCGCGTCTCGATCGCCGCCGGCTCGACGCGCAGGCCGAACGCGAGCGCGCAGAGAATCGCGAGCTTCGCGCGCCGCGTCGATCGCCGTCGAGATCGCGGCGGAGTCGGCTTCCGCGTAGCCGCGTGCGCGCGCGCGTCGGCGAGCGCCTGCTGCGAGCGAGCAGCCGGTCGCCTCCATGCCGCGACAGCACGGCGTTGGTCGTGCCGTTCAGGATCGCGACGATGCGCGTCGACGCGATCGCCGGCGAGGCCGTCGCCGACCGCGCGCACGATCGGCATCGCGCCGCCGACCGCCGCTTCGAACCGCAGCTGCCGCCCCTGCCGCTCGGCGAGCTGCTGCAGCGCCGGCCCGTGATGCGCGATCGCCTGCTTGTTGCTGGTGACGACCGACTTGCCGGCGAGCAGCGCCGCCTGCGATCCATTCGACGGCGGGCTCGACGCCGCCGATCGCCTCGACGACGACGTCGACGTCGCTGGTGAGCAGGTCGTCGATGCGGTCGGTCCAGACGATCGGCCGGAGCTGCGGGTTCGCGAGTGCGCGGCGTGAAGGCGTCGCGCTTTTCCGCAGCGCGCGGCGGTCGAAGATGTGCGTGAGCTCGAGCGATCCGGCGGACGCGAGTCCGCGGACGAGCCGGCGGGCGACGGCGGAGCCGACGGTCCGAGCCGAAGACCGATCGACAGACGCGAGCTACGACCGGATGCGCGGTGACGCTCAATGAGTCTCCTCATCTCTCCCCAGGTCCGACGTAGCCGTCCCGGGGCAGGAATTGGCACCTGGCCGCGAGCGATGCGCTCGCCGGTTGCCGTGGCGTCGTCGGGCCTGTCCCTCAGCCACTCTGGATGAAGAGCGTATTCAGTTGACGAACTCGTCATCTATACATCCACATAGGATGATGTCGTCAAGCGAGCACTCGCCGTCCAGCACCTCGGGCGCGAAGGCGCTCGCCTCGCCCAGATCGACGAAGTCGTCCGGCCTGCGCCTCGCCGCCGTCAGCCGCTCGAGATCGGCGAGCGCCTGCTTGACCGTCGTCGAGGTCGACGCGCGCGAAGAACGCGCGTCGCCGTTTCGCCGGCGCCGCGCTCGCGCGCGTAGAGCGCGATCAGCCGCTCGACCGCTTCCGGAATGCGGCGCGCCGGAATCTTCGCCGCCAGCCGCGCGAAGCTGGCGCCGCCGATCGGTCGACGCCGCCGCCGACCATCACGAAGTACTGCGGCACCGGCCGCGCCGCCGACGCGCGCACGCTGCCCTGGAAGCCGATCGTCGCGATGTGATGCTGGCCGCAGCCGTTCGGGCAGCCGCTGATCTTGATGCGCGCGCCGTCGGCCGCCGCGATCAGGTCGGGCCGCGCGCGCAGATGCTCCTCGAGCAGCGCGGCCGAGGCCGCGCGACTGCGTCACCGCGAGCCGGCACGACTCGGCGCCGGGGCAGCTCGCGACGTCGGCGACCGTCGCCGCCTCGGCCAGGCCGAGGCCCGCCGCCGGCGAGCCGGCGATACAGCTGCCGCACGTCGCGACGCGTTGACCCAGCGGAACACGCAGATTCTGATCCGGCGTGACGCGCACCGTGCCGTCGCCGTACGCGCGCGCGAGCTCGCCGAGCACGCGCATCTGCTCGCTCGTGAGATCGCCGAGCGGCACCGTCGCCGTCGCCATCGACGATAGCCGAACTGCTTCTGCGGCCGGACGTTCGTCGTCCGCCACCGCGCGTACGCCTCGTCGCTCGAGCTTGAACACCGGGACGATCGACCGGCATGATGCCCGGGCCCGTGCATCGGGCCGGCCGCGACGCGCGACGCGACGTAGCCGACCGACGGCGACGACTCGCGGCTCCCAGTCCGGCCGCGCCTCGGCCGCCGGCGGATCGATGTCGAGCGTCGGCACCGCGCCGCGCAGACGGCAGCGCGGCGAGCTCGCGGTCGTATTCCTCGCGCCAGCGCGCCCAGCCGAGCGTCTTGATCATGAACTTCATGCGGTTCCGCTGCTTGTGCTGGTAGTCGCCGAAGCGCGCGAACACGCGCAGCACCGCCTCCGCGACGCGGAGGATCTCGGAGGCGGGCAGGAACTCGTGCAGCACGCCCGCCGACGTCGGCATGATCGCCGTGCCGCCGCCGGCAATGACGCGGAAGCCGCGGCCGCCGTCGCGGCCGAGCACGCGCGCGGAAGCCGAGGTCGTTGATCGCCGGCGCGACGTGATCCTCGGGGCAGCCTTCGAACGCGATCTTGAACTTGCGCGGCAGCGTCGAGCTGAGCGGATGGCGCAGCAGGTAGCGCGTCAGCGCCTCCGCGTACGGCGTGACGTCGAACCGCTCGTCGGCGGCGACGCCGGCGTACGGGCACGCCGTGATGTTGCGCACCGAATTGCCGCACGCTTCGCGCGTCGTCAGGCCCGCCTCGGCGAGCCGCCGCATCGCCGGCTCGACGTCGTGCAGCTTGACGAAATGGAACTGAACGTTCTGCCGCGTCGTGATGTGGCCGAAGCCGCGCGAGTACCGCTCGCCGACGTCGGCGAGCGCGCCCAGCTGGTCGCCGTCAGCACGCCCTGCGGAATCTTCACGCGCAGCATCTGCGCGTCCGTCGGCCTGACGCTGGCCGTAGGTGCCGCGCACGAGCCGGAACAGCCGCCACTGATCCGGCGTCATCTCGCCGCGCTCGTAGCGCTCCAGCGTCGTCGACGAACTCGTCGATCTCGGCCTCGCTCGCGAACGACAGCCGCGCGCGGCCGAACGTTTTGGATTCGGTTGTTATCGGCATCTTTGACCTCATGACACTCGCGGTGCTTGCCCCGCTTCATGCGCGTGAGACCTCGGTAACACGCGCGCTGACGTTGATCTCGTCCACGCTCGTCGCCGCGGCCAGATTCAGTGCGACGACGTCGCCGATGACGATCGTTCCCGGTCCGTCCATCGCGATGTCGACGCCATCCGACGCGAGCTCGTCGAGCGTGCCGCGCCACGACCTGCTGGTCCGGCCGCGACGCGTCGACGACGATGGCCGCCGGCGTGCTGCGGCGCCAGCCGCGCTCGACGAGCGCCCACGCGATCGGCGCCGAACGTCGCGAGGCCCATCAGCACCACGACGGTGACCGCGTTGGGCTGTCAGCCCGTGAATCGCCGCGGCAAACGCCTCGCTCGTCGTGGCCGCTCACGACGAGGAAGGCGGAGGACAGGCCGCGATGCGTGACCGGAATGCCGGCGAGCGCCGGCGCGGCGACCGCGTTCGATCACGCCGGGCACGACCTCGAACGGGATGCCGGCCGCGCGCAGCGCCGAGCGCTTCTTCGCCGCCGCGGCCGAACACGAACGGATCGCCGCCCTTCAGCCGCACGACGCGGCGCCCGCGCCGGGCCGCGCGAATCATCAGCGCGTGGATTTCCGCCTGCGCTGATCGCGTGACGCCCGGCGCGCTTGCCGACGAAGAACCGTCTGCGCGCGCCGCGCGAAGCGGAGCACGCGGGCGTCGACGAGCGCGTCGTAGAGCACGAGGTCGGCCGCGCGCAGCCGCGCGACCGCCTTGCGCGTCAGCAGCTCCGGGATCGCCCGGGCCGGCGCCGACGAGCGAGACGTGTCCGGCCGTCATACGCGTTCATGACGCGCTGCTCCGATACCTGTCGTACAGCCTGTTCAAGCGCGTCGAGCAGCAGCGGCCGGCGCGCTGCTCGAGCGGGCACGCACCGTCGCGCCGCCAGCTCGCGCGCTGACGCCGCGCCTCTTCGACCCACTCTCCGAGATCGTCCGGCAGCACGTCGTCGAGCGCCTCGCGCAGCAGGCCGGTGAGCGCCGGCGCGTCGCCTTCCGTCGAAATCGCGATCGTGACGCCGTCGCGCCGCACGACGCCGCTCAGATACGCGGTGGCGTGCGGCGGATCGTCGACGGCGTTCACGAAGACGCGCCGCGCTTCAGCGGCGCGCGCGACCGCGCGGTTCACGTCGCCGTCGCCGCCGCCACCACCAGCCAGGCGTCGTCGAGCTGGCGAGGCTCGAAGCCGTCGCGCGCGACGCCGGCCACCATCGGCGCACGTCGCGCACCCAGCGCGCCGACGCGAGCAGCGTCGCGTTTGGCGGCCGCCACCGCACCGTCGCCGACGAGGACGACGCGACGGCCGTCGAGATTCAGAAACAGCGGCAGCATAAGCACGAGCCAACGAACCGTACAAAGAAAAAGCCCGGGAAGCGCGAGCCTCCCGGGCCTTGGTCTGATGCGAGTGTGCGAATTAGGTCACGTGGTCGTTCGCGCGCACGCAGCTAGACGGTTGGCACAGGGGCTCGCGGAGCCCTCGCAACAACAGCAGCAACACATGCACACGCTCTGACCCTTCACGATGATGTCTACTTCGTACTCTAAACTGCCTGCCATGGTCAAACGCGCGCTCTCGTACAGCGCATGTCTTCTCGTCATCTGTTCGGCGTCGCCGCCGCGCTGCGCCGCAGCGGCTGCCGACCACGGTCACGCCCGACCACTACGATCTGAAGTTCGTCGTCGACCTCGCCCAACGCGCGCTTCGACGGGAGCGAGACGATTCACGTGCAGGTTGCGTCGAGCCGACGCCGCCGGATCGTGCTGAACGCCGCGGAGATTACGTTCGCACGACGTCACGATCGGCGCGGGCGCCACGCGCAGAAGGCGACCGTCGCGCTGAACGAGGACGACCAGACCGCGACCTTGACGGTGCCGCAAGCCGCTCGCCGCCGGGTCCGCCGACATTCACATCGCGCTATCGGCGGCATCCTGAACGATCAAGCTGCGCGGCTTCTATCTGAGCAAGACGCAAGACGCGCAACTACGCCGTGACGCAGTTCGAGTCGACCGACGCGCGGCGGGCGTTTCCCTGCTTCGACGAGCCGGCATTCAAGGCGACGTTCGCGGTCACGCTCGTCGATCGACAAGCGGCGATATGGCGATCTCGAACGGCAAGGTCGCTGTCCGACACGCCGGGCCCGGCGCCGGACAGCACACGGTGATGTTCGCGCCGTCGCCGAAGATGTCGTCGTATCTCGTCGCGATGGCCGTCGGCGATTTCGAGTGTCTCGAGCGGCGGCGCCGACGACATGCCGATTCGGATCTGCACGACGCCGGAGAAGAAGGATCTCGGTCGACTCGCGCTCGAGTCGGCGCGAGCAGATCCTGAAGTTCTACGACAGCTACTACGCGATCAAGTATCCGTTCGGCAAGCTCGACGTGCTCGCCGTCCCCGATTTCGCCGCCGGCGCGATGGAGAACACCGCGGCGATCTTCTATCGCGAGACCGATCTGCTCGCCGAGACGCGACAGCGCGTCGGTCGCGAACGCGCAAGACACATCGCGTCGGTCCTCGCGCACGAGATGGCGCACCAATGGTTCGGCGATCTCGTCACGATGCAGTGGTGGGACGACATCTGGCTGAACGAAGGCTTCGCGACGTGGATGGCGAACAAGCCGCTCGCCGCTGCGCATCCCGACTGGAACATGGCGGTCGACGAAGCGCTCGAGAACCAGACCGCGCTCAGCCTCGATTCGCTGAAGGCGACGCGCCCGATTCACGCGCGCGTCGAACACGCCGGCCGAGATCGACGAGGCGTTCGACGCGATCGCGTACCAGAAGGGCGCCGCCGTGCTGCGAATGATCGAGAACTACGTCGGCGCGGAGCCATTTCGCAAAGGCGTCAACGCGTACCTGCAGGCGCATGCGTACGGCAACGCCACGGCGCCGGATTTCTGGGCCGCGATCGCGACGGCGACCGGCAAGCCGGTCGACAAGATCATGCCGACGTTCGTGAATCAGCCGGGCGTGCCGCTGGTAACGGTGTCGGTGAGCTGCGACGCAGCCAAGACGACGACGCGCGGGACGCTGACGCAGAATCGCTTCACGCTCGGCGCGCGCGTCGACCGAGCGCTGGCACATTCCCGTGTGCCCGAAAGCCGAAGGCGTCCGACGAAGCCGGGCGCTGCACGATCGTCGACAAGGCCGGAACAGGTCGTGCCGCTCGCGCACGGCTGCCCGTCCTGGGTGTTCGTCAACGGCGGCGCCCGCGGCTACTTCCGCACGGCGTATCCGCCCGACATGCTGCGCGCGATGGCGCCGCACATCGAGAGCGGCCTGACGGCGCCCGAGCGCATCGTCGCTCATGGACGACGAGTGGGCGCTCGTTCGCGCCGGCCGGCACACGGTCGCCGATTACCTGACGCTCGCGACCGGCTTCGGCGCCGAGACGTCCAGCCGGCGCGCTCGGCGTCGTGACCGATCGGCTCGGCATGATGCACGCGTATCTGACGACCGACGCGCACTCGGCCGAAGTTCGAGGCGTTCCGTCAGACGTCTGCTGCAGCCGATCGATGCAGCGCGTCGGCTTCGCTGCCGCCGCCGTCGGATTCAGACGACCGCCGCGAGCTCCGCGCGGTCGTCGTCGGCAGCCTCGGCCGAAGCGGGAACGATCCGGAGGTCATCGCGCAAGCGCGAACGGCGCTCGACCGCGGCGCTCAACGGCGGGCCGCCGCTCGATCCGACGCATGGCGACCACGATCACGCACGTCGCGGCGGCGCACGGCGACGCGAAGCTGTTCGACGCGCTCGCGGCAGCCGCCGAGCGCGCCACGTCGCCGGAAGATCACTACCGGTATCTGAACGCGCTCAGCGAGTTCAGCGATCCGGCGCTCACCGACCGCGCGCTGAAGATGTCGCTCTCGCCGGACATGCGCAGTCAGGACACCGCGGTCTTCCTGGCGCAGTTTCTCGGCAACCCGAGCGTCAACGCGCGCGCGTGGGCGTTCGTGAAGCAGAACTGGGCGGCGCTGGCGCCGAAGATCACGATCTTCGGCGGCGACACGAACGTCGTCGGCGGCGCTCGGATCGTTCTGCGACGCCGCGTCGCGCGACGACGTCGCGGCCTTTTTCGCCGCGCACAAGCTGCCGAGCGCGGCGCGCGGCGCTTCAGCAGACCGTCGAGACGCATCAACAACTGCATCGCGCTGAAGCAGCAGCAGCAGCCCGCGCTCGCCGCGTGGCTCGAACGGGCGCGGTAGCGGGAGCGCGCTTAGCCGAGCAGCAACACTTTACATCATAAAGTACTTTGTGTATGATGCCCTCTGGAGGACGTGATGCGCAGGCTGATGTTGTGTGTCGGGGCTGGATTCGGGCTGATCGCCGCCAACGCGTGCACCGCGTCTCCCACGACGCCGCTGGCCGTCGCCGCGGCGGCCAACGACGTCGTCGCGGTCCGGCGGCTCCTCGCGGCCGGCCACCTGCCGGATGAAACGCCGACCGGCGACGCCGGCCCCGTGCGCGGCACCGCCGACGCGACGTTGACGCCGCTGATGTGGGCGGCGCGCCGCGGCGCCGTCGACGCGATGACGGCGCTCGTCGACGCCGGCGCGCGCGTGGACGCCCGCGATTCGCCGCAACGAATGGACCGCGCTGCAGCACGCCATCCACACGAGACACGCGCGCCGCCGCGCTGCTGCTGCTCGATCGCGGCGCCGATCCGAATGGCCGCTCGGCTCCCGGTCGGCTCACGCCGCTGCTGATGGCGGCCGACGATCGCGACGCGACTGTGGTCGCCGCGCTGCTGAACCACGGCGCGGATCCGCGCATCGCCGGCGAGTACGGCGATACGCCCCTGACGCGCGCGGTCTCGGGCGGCGCGCTGACCGACATCGATAGACCGCTTCTCGGCGGCTGCCGCCCGGCCACGGTCCGCGCGCTCCTGGCGCACGACCCCACGCTCCGCCTGCCGGATAATTTCGCCGGCCGCCAGGCGCTGCGGTTCGCACGGTTCCACGAGTGCGGCGAGGTGCTGGAGCTCGTCGGGCGCGGCGATCCGCGCGCGCTCGTTCGCCGAGTAGCGGTCAGCGGAACGTACGTTTCGTTCGCGTCGACTCGCCGGCCGACACCGCCGGATGACCGGCCGCGCACGCGCGCCACGGCCGATCGACGCCGACGTTGATGCCGATGCGCGGACCCCAGACGAGCGCGCCCGGGTCGATGCCGCGATCCTCGACGAACAAGCGATCGCCGAGAAGATCGACGCGGTTCTCGTCCAGCGTGATCCCCATCGCCATCGTCAGATTGCCAGGACCGCGACAGAGCTCGTGGCGGCGCAGTTCGCGATCGCCGAGCGACGGCGCCCCTTCGCCGCCGTCGCGCGCCGGCGGCGCATCACGCCGATGCCGTCGAGCGGCTCGAGCGCGCGCAGGAGCACGGCGGCCGGCGATCCGTCCGCCTCGGTCACGACGTTCACGAGACAGTGGATGCCGTAGTTGAGATAGACGTACGCGTGGCCCGGCGGTCCATAGAGCGGCTCGTTGCGCCGCGTCGGGCCCGGCGCCGCGTGGCACGCGGGATCCGATTCGCCGATGTACGCCTCGACCTCGACGATCACGCCGCTCGTGATCGCGCCGCGGCGATTGTGGACGAGCACCTTGCCGAGCAGATCGCCGCGCGACGTCGAGCGTCGGCCGATCGTAGAACTCGCGCGGCAGTTTCACGCGCCCAACCCGCCCGCCTGCCCGACCCGCCCACCGTCCAGCGGCGTACGCGTGCGAGCGTCCTTCGGCGAGCACCGGCCGCAGATAGCGTCCGGTGTACGACGTCGTCGACCTGCGCGACCTGCTCGGGCGTGCCGGTCGCCACGACCTCCCCGCCTGCCTCGCCGCCCTTCCGGGCCGAGATCGATGATGTAGTCGGCGGTCTTGATCACGTCGAGGTTGTGCTCGATGACGAGCAGCGTGTGGCCCGCCTCGAGCAGCTTCTGGAACGCGGTCAGCAGCTTGGCGATGTCGTCGAAGTGCAGCCCGGTCGTCGGCTCGTCGAGGATGTAGAGCAGCCGCTCGCCGCCGTGCGACGACAGGTGCGCGGCGATCTTGATCCGCTGCGCCTCGCCGCCCGACAGCGTCGTCGCCGGCTGGCCGAGCCGCAGGTAGCCGAGGCCGATCTCGTCGAGCACCTGCAGCCGGCGCAGCACCTTCGGCGAGCTGCTGAAGAAGGTCAGCGCCTCGCGCACCGTCAGGTCGAGCACCTGGTGAATCGAGCGCGCCGCGGTACCTCACCTCGAGCACCTGCGGCTTGAAGCGCTTGCCGTCGCACTGATCGCACGGCACGAAGACGTCGGCGAGAAACTGCATCTCGACGCGGACTTCGCCTTCGCCCTGGCACGCCTCGCAGCGGCCGCCCGGCACGTTGAACGAGAAGTGGCTCGCGGTCAGGCCGCGCGACCGCGCGTCCTTGGTCGCCGCGAACAGCTCGCGGATCGGATCGAACGCCTTCAGATACGTCACCGGATTCGATCGCGGCGTGCGGCCGATCGGCGCCTGATCGACGAGCACGACGTCGGTGATGAACTCGACGCCTTCGAGCTTCGCTGAACGTGCCGACCCGCCGGTCCCAGCCGCCCTTGGCGCGCTTGATCGCCGCGTAGAGCACGTCGTGCACGAGCGTCGACTTGCCCGAGCCGCTGACGCCGGTCACGCACGTCAGCGTGTTGAGCGGGATGCTCGATGTCGACGTTCTTCAGGTTGTGCTCGCGTCGCGCCGAGCAGCCGGATCTTCTGGCCCGATGCCGCGGCGCCGCGTCGCCGGCACCGGAATCGCGAGCTCGCTCGCGCAGGTACTTCGCCGTCAGCGATCGCGGCTCGCGCATCAGCCCGTCGAGCGTGCCCGAAAACACGACGCGGCCGCCCTGCTCGCCGGCGCCGAGCCCCATGTCGACGATGTGATCGGCGACCTTGATCATGTCGGCGTCGTGCTCGACGACGAGCACGGTGTTGCCCTGATCGCGAAGCTGCCGCAGGATGGCGATGAGCCGCAGGTTGTCGCGCGAGTGCAGCCCGATCGACGGCTCGTCGAGCACGTAGAGCGTGCCGACCAGCGCCGAGCCGAGCGACGTCGCCAGGTTGATGCGCTGCGCTTCGCCGCCCGACAGCGTCGACGACAGCCGATCGAGCGTCAGGTAGTCGAGGCCGACGTCGCTCAGGAACGACAGCCGCTTGCGGATTTCCTTCAGCACCTTGTCGGCGATCGCCGCTTCCTTGTCCGTGAGCTCGCAGCGTCGGCGAAGAACTTCTGCGCCTCGCGCACGGTCAGCGCCGACACACGGTCGATCGTGCGGCCGCCGACGCGCACGTCGCGCGCTTCGCGGCGCAGCCGCGCGCCGCCGCAGTCCGGACACGTCAGGTAGCCGCGATAGCGGCTGAGGAACACGCGGACGTGCACCTTGTATTTCTTGCGCTCGAGCCAGCGGAAGAATCCGCGGATGCCCTCGTAGTCGTCGCCGCCCTCGATGACGAAGCGCTTCTCCTCGTCGGTCAGCTCGCGCCCACGGCACGTCGAGCCGAATCTTCGCCTTCTTGGCCGCGCGCTTCAGCTCGGCGAGCTGCGCGCGATAGTGCGGCTTGCTCCACGGCTCGATCGCGCTCTGCTGAATCGACTTCGACCGATCCGGCACGACCAGGTCCATGTCGAGCTCGATGATGTTGCCGAAGCCGTGACAGGTCGGGCAGGCGCCGAACGGGTTGTTGAACGAGAACAGCCGCGGCTGCGGATCCTCGTACGGGATGCCGCACGCGCGGCACTCGAACCGCTCGGAGAATCGATGCACGACTGACGACTCGTGACCGGCGACTGGCGACTGCTCGATCGCCCACGCCGCGCCGCCGCCTTCGCGATAGGCGGTCTCGATCGAGTCGGTGAGGCGCTGGCGCAGCTCATCGCCGTCGACCTGCCAGGCGATCGACGACGACCTGCAGCATCGGTCTGCTCGCAGCGCGGCCATCGCCGCGGATCGACATCGTCGAACGCCACGGCGCTGGCCGTCGACGAGCAGGCGGCCGAAGCCTTTGCGCCGCAGCGTCTCGATCGTCGCGGCGCGCCGGCGCCGCCGAGGTCCGGCCGCCATTCGCCGCAGTCTGCGACGGCGTCGCTCGCGCGTCCGCATCCTCGCCGTCTGCTCGCCGCCACTTCGTGCAGCTCGTCCGACCTCGCTGGGCGTTCGCTGACGTCTCGACGACCGGCAGATCGAACCCGATCAGCAGCCGCGTGCCCGGCGGCGAGCGCGCCGAGCTGGCCGGCGACGACTTCGGCCGTCTCGCGAACGACTTCGCGGCCGCACGTTGCGGCAGAACGTCCGTCCGACGCGCGCGTACAGCAGGCGCATGTAGTCGTGAATCTCGGTCGTCGTGCCGACGGTCGAGCGCGGATTGCGGATGCTGTTCTTCTGGCGGATCGCGATCGCCGGGCGAGATGCCGTCGATCCGATCGACGTCCGGCTTCTCCATCCGCTCGAGGAACTGCCGCGCGTAGGCCGACAGCGACTCGACGTAGCGCCGCTGCCCTTCGGCGTAGATCGTGTCGAAGGCGAGCGACGACTTGCCCGACCCGCTGACGCCGGTGATGATGATCAGCTTCCCGACCGGCAGCGTGACGTCGATGTTCTTCAGGTTGTGCGTGCGCGCGCCGCGAACGACGAGGTCAGCGGCGGCTCCGACGGCCGCGGGTGCAGCAGTATTCGGCATGCGTGGTTGGCGACCTGCCCTGGGTACGATTTTCCGAGTGGCTTAACCACCCATCGTAGCGCACGGTCATGGCCGAGGCAACCGCGGCGAGCGAACACTACCTGATCGGTATGGGGTCAGTTCTTACGGAGCGTCTTCACGTACTCCACGACAGCCCACGCATCGTCTTTCGTCATCTCGGACTTGAAGGCCGGCATCTTCGGCTTCGAACGGCCATTCCAGACTTTGTAAAAGAGCACGCCGTCCGGGTTCACGGAGGCGCGCGCCGAGTCGGTCAGGTCGGCAGCCGGACCGTCTGGATCCGACTCGGGGCCGTCGCCTTTGCCTTCTTTCCCGTGGCACCGCTGGCACTTCGACTTGAAGACCGACGCGCCTTTCTTCAGCACGTCGGCCGTCGGTTGAAGCGGACTCTTCTCGTCGCGACCGGCGGCGGGAATCGTCCAGCCGCTTTGCGCAAAGACCACGACGGACGCACAGAACACGGCGATGGCAAGCAGCGACGACTGATTTCCGCATACGCCCGTATTATAGTTCGCACACCTATGAGCGAGTCCCGTTCGCGCCGCTGGTTCCTCAGCGTCGGCGGCGCGATCGCCGCCGCGGTGGCGGCGTGCAAATCGAAGCACCGTGCCCGCTGGAGCCGCGAGCCCTCGGCGCCGGCATCAGCCCGTACGGCAGCCGCTCGCGCTTCGAGAAGGCGACGCGCTTCTTTCGCCCGACGACGATTCCCGAGGAAGCATCGAGCCGCACGCCGCTACAGGACACATACGGCATCATCACGCCATCGTCGCTTCACTTCGAACGTCATCACGGCGGTGTGCCCGATATCGATCCGGCGACGCATACGCTGACGATTCACGGCCTGGTGGATCGACCGACGGTGTTCACGGTCGCCGAGTTGAAACGGATGCCGTCGGTGTCGCAGAATTGTTTTTCTGGAGTGCTCCGGCAACAGCGCCAGCGAGTGGCGCGGCGCCGGCGAGAGCGACGTCCAGCGCGCGCACGGGCTGACGAGTTGCAGCGAGTGGACCGGCGTTCGGCTCGCGACGTTGTTGAAGGAGTGCGGCGCGCAGCCGAGCGGGACCTGGATCCTCGGCAGAGGGCGCCGACGCGTGCAAGCTCGCGCGCAGCGTGCCGATGACAAAGGCGATGGACGATGCACTTGTCGTTTACGCGCAGAACGGCGAGCCGCTGCGGCCCGAGCAGGGATACCCACTGCGCCTCCTCGCTGCCCGGATGGGAGGGCAACACAAACGTGAAATGGCTGCGTCGGCTGAAGGTGATGAACCAGCCGGCGATGACGCGCTGGGAGACGTCGAAGTACACCGACCTGATGCCCGACGGCACGGCGCGGCAGTTCACGTTCGACATGGACGCGAAGTCGGTGATCACGCGCCCGTCCGGCGGCATGTCGCTCGATGGCCCGGGCGTGTACGAGCTGACAGGACTGGCGTGGTCGGGCCGCGGCACCATCGCGCGCGTCGACGTGACGACTGATGGCGGCGTTCACGTGGGCAAAGACCGACTTGCAGCAGCCGGTGCTGCCCCGCGCGCACACGCGGTTCCGCTGGACGTGGAAGTGGGACGGCGCCGACGCGCTGCTGGCATCGCGCGCGACGGACGACACCGGCTACGAACAGCCGGCGCTGCCGACGCTCGTCGACGTGCGCGGCTTCAACTCCAACTACCACAACAACGCGATTCAGGTGTGGAAGGTCGGCGCCGACGGGAAGATCATCAATGGCAACAGCTAGCCTCGTCCTCGCCGCCGCTCTGTGTAGCGCGACGGCTTTAGCCGAGCGCCCGACTTGTAGCGCGATGGCTTTAGCCGAGCGCACGTTTGCGCAGTCGCCAACCTACGGCCTTGGCCGGCGCGCGACCGCCGAGGACATCGCCGCCATCGACATCGACGTCGAACCGGACGGTCACGGTCTTCTGCGCGGCAGCGGCACAGCAGCGCAAGGCAAGGCGGTGTATGCCGCGCGGTGCGTGACCTGCCACGGCGCGACCGGCAAAGAAGGTCCTCAGGACGTCCTCGTCGGCGGACGCGACACGTTGAAGACGCCGAAGCCGCTGAAGACCGTGGGCAGCTACTGGCCGTATGCGACGACCGTCTGGGATTACGTGCATCGCGCGATGCCATTCGATCATCCCGGCACGCTCACGTCCAACGACGTGTACGCCGCGACGGCCTACGTTCTCTTTCTCAACGGCATCGTCGGCGAGAACGACGTGATCGATCAGACGACGCTGCCGAAGGTGAAGATGCCGAACCGCGATGGATTCGTCGGCGATCCGCGGCCCGACACGGGATCGAAGGGGCCGGCCGCGCCCGCACGCAAGAAGCGGCAATGAAAATATTCCGCGCCGACGCTGCACCGCGCGACATCGCCGATCCGAAAACATTCGTCGGGCCCGCGCATACGCAACGGCTCGCGTCCGATCGCGCAGGCACGCCGGTCGGAATTTATCGCGTAGATTTCGACGATGGCGGCCGGACGAACTGGCATACGCATTCGGGCGCGCAGTGGCTGCTCATTGTCGAAGGGCGCGTCCGCGTGCAGAAGGCCGGCGAGCCGCCGCACGACGTCGCGGCCGGCGACGCCGTCGTCGTCGAGCCGGGCGAGAAGCACTGGCATGGAGCGGCGCCCGGCAGTCGCGGCACGCACCTGGCGGTGAATGTCGACGTGACGACCGATTGGCTCGAACCCGTTTCCGACGATCAATACAACGCGCGCTGATGTAATCAAGGGAGAATCAACGATGCCATCATCATCAACTGCTGTCGTTCATCACCGCTGGAGCGACATCGCCGCGGAACAAATCACACCCGCGATCTCGCGGAGGTTCATCACCGGCGATCGCGTCACCATCGCGAGATTCGAGCTGAAGCGCGGCGGCATCGTGCCGATGCATTCGCACGAGAACGAGCAGGTGACGTTCGTCGTCAGCGGCGCGCTCAAGTTCAAGATCGACAATCGCGAGGTCGTCGTGCGCGGCGGCGAGGTGCTTCAGATTCCGGGGGCCGTTCCTCACGAAGTCGAAGTCGTCGAAGATGCGCTCGTTGTCGACGTGTTCAGCCCGGTGCGGCAGGATTGGATTGATAAGACAGACAGCTATTTTGGACGTTAGTCGTTGGTCGTTAGGGTTGGTCGTTGGTCAGGGGTCGTTGGTTCGCTGGTCAGTGGTCGCTCGTTCTCGTGCTAGAATTTGAAAATCCCGCCATGCCGGCGTAGCTCAGTTGGTAGAGCAGCTGATTCGTAATCAGCAGGTCACCAGTTCAAGTCTGGTCGCCGGCTCCAAGATTTCCTCGAAAATCTTCGATTCGGATTTCGTACTCCTCGCGCGTCGGCCTTCGGGGTCACACCGGGGTCACACGAACACGCGTGCTAGACGAGTCCCGGTGTTCGCCGCAAGAAAACAGCACGTGCGCCAAAGTCCACAGAGACTCGCGTCTCGCGGCGTCAAAGGCTTTTCGAAATCCCGTCCTGGTTGGGTTCGGGCTAACGCATGGCCGAATCAATGACCAACTCGCCTCCGCTTGCGATGTGCCTCAGTGGCGGTGTGCGTCGGGCAGACCAAGCTTGCTGACGGTGTCGCCCTCGAAGTCGAATTCGATCAACACCACCTGCTCCTTCCCCACGACCCAGCCGTCATGTCCGGGTTCAATGGCGACAATCTGCGGCGCCTTGTGCTCGACGACGCACCCGTCGGCGTACTCGATGTGGATCTCCCCACGCGCCAGGAACCCGACATGCGCATGCATGCAGAGGTCCGTGCCGGTGACCGGCTTCATGTCCTTCGCCCAGTGGAAGCCGGGCGGATAGATCATCCGTTTCACGCGAGCGGCGCCGGCGCGGCCGACGTCGAGGCGCACGTGTCCAATATAGCGATGTGTCGCGCCGCGGACCGTCGCGAGCAACGCATCGCTAACCTTCTTGGCTGCGCGCGCGCGTTTTGCCGGCTTGCCGGACGCCGTTCTCTTGGCAGCTTTCCTCTTTGGCATAGAACCTCGACGGACCGTAGAGCGTGACGGAGGCGCCCCAGTGCCCTAGGCGAGAGGGATTGTATTCCGGAACACAGGCGTTGATGGTATCGCGGTTGAACCGCGGTGAACGCTCGAAATACGTTTGCGGAGACTTGCGCATTTTGAAATCGAGAAGGTTGGGCTAACCGAGTTCTTCCAACCGTTCCGTCAGCGTTGATCTGCGGGTTTGGGCTCAGAAGCGCTACACCGAGGCCTGACCCACACGAACCGCCATGCGAGACCGGTACGGTTTACCTCGCGTCATGATGAGAACGGCTTAGTCTTGTGCCTTGCGAGTCCGCCAGCGGCGTGCCACAGCGCCGATCAAGCCCATGCCCAGGAGAACTCCGCTACCCGGCTCCGGGACTGCAGTGAAGGTTGCGGTCGTGGGGTCCGACGTCCACTCGAAGCTACCCGAAGTCGTGCGGTAGACCGCTGTGCCACCCGTGCTGCGTTGAGTGAATGCGTCACCCGAAATGGGTCCGATCGGGCTGCTGAGATCATAGCCGAGGAGGGCGCTGCTAGCTGTCGCCAATATAAGAAGCCCATTTGTCCCGGGCGCGGCGTCCACGAAAGCGACCCCGGCATTGCCAAGGTCCGGTGTAGCGACCGGAAAACCGATTATTCCGACGGTGTCGGTGAAGGTGTCCGTCAAACCAAGCACGTTCACTGTTGCGCTGGCAGCAGGGACGTTGACGAGACAAGAAGCACAACCATTACCAAAAAACGCGATATTCGATGTGTCCCCGAAGAACGTAATCGTTACCAAGGCATCCGTAAACGATGTCCCGTCGAGAACGCCCGATGCTTTGGCTACTTCTGTATAGGTGATCGGGGCTGCTTGGACGGGAGTGACCCAACCTACTCCCAGTAGAGCAACGGTCGCCACTGCAACGATACGCCACGTCATCGTTAATCTCCCGTTCCCCGCGGAGCGCACAATATTGCTCGGCTCAGCGCAATAATTGCTGAGCTCAGCAAAGTCGAGACCGGGCCGAAGCCGTTGATCTCCTCTCATTTCTTCAATGTTCCGGCTGAGAAAGCCGCCGACTGAGAACCTTTTGTCGGCGACTCCGCCTGTCAAGCAAACAATCGCGGACAGGGATTCCGCGTGCCCGCCGGTGTTGACCGCCGCGGCTCGCGCCTCATCGGAACCATGGGCGACCACTACTCCGACCATGGCGGACTTAGGGCCGGCGGGTGGATTTGACTTCATGAGGCCGCGATGTGGTGTCCTGGCGGGCGGTGAGGGCGTAGACGTGACTCGGGTGGGTTGGGTACCTACAGTCTCAGAATCCACTCTTAGAGAAGAAGCGGTAAACCCAAGTCACCGAAGAACCCAGGATGACCGTCTGCTCAGCGAGCGTAACTTCGTCAACAAAGCGGTCGTCAGTTTCCCTGGCCCTGACGCCAAGGAGCGCGCGGGTCACTATCTGGACGCGCTCGCAAAGATATGTGGCCGAGCCCGTGCCTCGCGCGGACAGACCTCACCGCGCGAGTGTTCAGCAAACGCGCGACAGGCGGACGCCTCGGCACGAGGCCACAACCGTGCCTTCCTCGTTGCGCGTCTTGAAGCGGTTCAGCCGCTCTTCCGCATCACCGCCATCGCCTCCGTCTCGGATCGTCGGCACCTCGCGTTCATCGCATGGGTAACTCACACGGCAACGTCCGCCTACTGCTTCTTCTTGGTCTTCGGTGGCAAGGACGCCGCGTATGCGTGCGCCTTCGCCATCCAGGTCTTCAATGAGGGCGAGCTGCGGAGATCGGCAGGAACCGCGAGGTACTCGCGCATCGGGCGCCCCGGCATCGGCTCAAATGGTTTCCAGCGCTCCACTTCAAGTGCAATGCGATCCGCCTGCGAGAGGCGCAAGATCATGTCGTCACCGAAGAGGCAGGCGAACATCTGCGCCGTCGATATCGTGAACGCGGCGGGATAACCGAACATCTTTCGCGGCTGCACGTCACGCATGTCCTCAATCGCCGTCGTGAACTGATCGACCAGAGCTTGCGGTGCCTTCGTGAACTTCGGCATCGCCCGCTTGGTCTTGGCTTTCGGTGGGGCTTTCTTCCGCATCAGAATCTTTCAGGCATTCGTGCGCTGCGTGCGGACCTCGGTGGCGTCGAGCGCGCGCAGTCCGGTGAGCGGTTCGAATGTGACGGTCCCGCCGACGACGAGGTCGTGGAACCAGCAGTCCCGCAGATCACGGCCGCGAAAGGCGTACAGCTTCCCGTCCTCGCCTTTGATAACGCCTGTGGCTCGCGCAGCGTGCAGCTCAGTAATGCTTCCGACCACGAGGTTTATGGAATCGTAAACCTCTTATGCTGCATCATGACCTAAAGATTGCGTAGTCAGTTCAGCTCTGCTGCGCATCAGAGTTCGATGTTTCGTCGCTTGTCTTCAAAATACGGGAATCACCATGTAGAAGGACCGCACCAACCCGGAAGGTAGTGCGCGTCCGGGAGCTTTGCCAATTTCATCGCCTGGTCAATCGCGGCAGAAAAGTCATGCTCAACCCGTCGTCGTCCAATCCTGCGCCGAAGGAAATCCGCCCACAAGAATTCGCTAAAGGGCGTGGTGTCCTTCGCAAACGCTCCTGCGCGGCGCAGCTCGCCGGCAAGACTGCGAAACGGATCGTCCCGCATCTGGTTCACGTTCTTTGGAATGTCGGCAAAGTCCACGCGACGGCCATTCGCGTCATACGGGTGAACCCAACTATGGTGATCCAGAACGATCCAAAATTGGTCTCGATCGAGCATGCTCAAGTCGGCCACCACCGTCACGAGAACCCGTTTGATACCCTCGTCTAGCAGAGCCAGTGCGAGATGATGGTGATCGATGATGTAGTGGCGGTCTTTGGGACCGCGAATCACCGGGATCATGTGATCGCCTAGATACCGGCCAATCTTGTTCACCTGCCGGTGCCGTAGTGCTTTGCGCTTTTGCTTCACCTCGCGCATTCCCACCGTGATCTGCGTGGGGCGCAGAGCGGCGATGTCAACCGGCGTGAGAATGGGATCACGAACGAGAGCCATGCATATACCTCGTGCTCAATCTGAGCCGTGGCGTAACGTCCTTGTTTCTTGGCTCTACGCGCACATCGGCTTGGCCTTGGGAAGGCGCTGGACCTCGAGACGTGCGTTGACGAAGCCGTTGATCAGGTCGAGGACCTTGAGCAGCCGAGTAGCCGCCTCGGAATGCGGATGCACATTATCGTTCCACCTCACGGTGTGCGTCTGGCCGGCCGCTCGCACGTCAAGGCGATACCGGGTGGATGGCGAAGTCACGGTGGCGTCCCCGCGCTATCCGGTGTGCCGCCTCGGAACGTCGCCGGATAATGAAAGAGCGTCGTAGACCGCCGCCATCTGGTCGTCGCTGAACGCCAGCGAGATTGAAATCGGCGGCTCGTCAACGCCGAGCTGCCGCGAGTAGAGGTTCGAGAACGTGTCGAGCGTGTCCGTCGTGCAGGGTGTGTAGTCGAACTTGAAGGCGAAATCTGCAGGCGGCTGATCTGGTGCGCGTCCCGCGCCAGTGCCTATCCAGGTGAGGGCGGCGACAGAACAGGCGGCAAGGATGGTTTTCAACACGCCGTCCGCATACTAGCGCGATGAAACACGATCTAAATTGTTCTTTTCTTTTGTGAGCGAGGTGGCGCACCGGGGCGCCGACACGGGAGGGTGAGGCACTGGAGCGTGCCGCCGACCTTCAGAACGCCTTGCAAGAACTTGCAAGCGGAGTTGGGAACGCCACCACTCATTCAAAGCCATTAACGATTCGCGTGCGTCGCCCGGCCGTTATCGTCCTCTTCTGTGTGCGTCGAGATTTGACCCCAATCCTGACCCCAATGCGGATGGACCGGGGCGGATTTGCTGACACGGTGCGGACGTACGCGTGACATTCTATTGCGCACAAGCACGCGACGGTATCGTGCGGACGACCTGTAGTGAGATTCGTAATCAGCAGGTCACCAGTTCAAGTCTGGTCGCCGGCTCCAGTTTTTCCAAGAATTTCACATCGCATCGACTCCCGTGATTGTGCGCGTCCGTTCTGGGTCACACCGGGGTCACAGAGTGCCGCGATTGCTTACCGGTTCAGATTCAGCTGATTGACGGAACAACGCCAGAACAGAGGGGGTCAGTTTCTCCTGTCGCTTGACAAATCCTCTCTAAGCGATCTCAAAACCCGCCCGACTTATGGAGCGGTCGGCAGCTGTTGGGTGCTCTGCCGCGAGCATCCAGCAAGCGTCAAGCAGACGAGGATCATCAGCGCGAACTTCATGACAAACTCTTCACCATCCATCTCGCTCGAGGCCGATTCGGCGGTTGGCTGGTCGGTCCGGACCCGGCGAACAGGTCACCGGACATCACAGTAATACAACCCCGCTCACTGGCGCGTGAACACCAAACGATTGTCGTTCTCCGAGCAATATGCGACGTGGCCGCCGGTGTTCAAAGTCATGGTAAACCTGCCCGAAACAGGACCCGAGATGGATTGCGGCGTGACGGTGGCGGTTATCGTGCCCGAGATGCCGAGAATCTGACCGCTTGGGAGGACCTCTGGTACAGTCGCTCCGTAGTAGGCGTAGTCATAGAAGCCGTCGCTGCCGATATTGAATGTCACGACATTGCCGAAGGCCGCTCCAGGGAACGTGTTCTTCATCGCGACAAACGAGGCGCCGTTCAACGTGACGAGTAAGCGCCCTCCCTCTTGGTCGAGTCTTGCCGTGTACGTTCGGGTCTTCAGTTCGGCTGGCAGGCTCGCGCACGACGCGGACGCCGTGAACGTCGCGCGGTACGTGCCGGCCACGTCTGCCGGTGCGGCACGGGGCGTGATCTCCACGTCGAGCGATCGATCCGCTGACATCGTCACCGTTCGCATTTCATCGAAATAGTCCGTCTTGCTCACGCGCAGGATGACCGTTCCCACGATGCCGAAGAGCTCGTAGAAACCATTGCTGTTCGTGGTCGCCTGATTCGGTGCCCCGCCTGTCACTTCGACCGTCGCGCCGCTCACCGCGACCCCAACGGGTGCGGTGATCTTCCCTGTCAAGATGAACGTGCCGTTGGGTTCGATGATTATGGTCATGGAAGCGGAAAACCGCTCGAAGTTGACCCGAACCAAGGTCCGCCCCAGCGCGACGCCCGTCACGGCGCCTGCGGAGACGAAGGCGACGTTCGGTTGCGACGAAGTCCAGGTTGCCTGGCTGCTCACATCCTTGGCCGATCCGTCGCTGTAGCTGGCCGTCGCTATCAGGTGCGCCGTTTGCCCGGGCGGGAGTGTCTGAACAAGTGGCGAGAGCGAAAGACTCACGGAAGCCACGGCGGGGCCGGACGGCGCCGATGGTGCGGTCGGTGCCTTGTCGCCGTGGCAGCCGAACGTGACGAGCAGGGAGATCGCGATGAGCGAGGCGCGTTTCACGGCAGTCCTCCGTGGCGTTGCGCGAACCGAGTCAACTGCTTGTAGAGCTCGATTCGATCCTTGGGATCAGCAAGGATCGGCACCGGATTGCCTGGCGCGGGTGGCGAGGCGGTGACGTACCCGAGCGCGGCCAGGCGCGCTCGCGCTTCGTCACCGACCGGAACTGATGCGGCCGATGCCTGCCGTGAAGTCGCCGGCTCTGCCAACGTCCGCAAGCGTCTGGTCATCGATGCCGCCAGATCGGCATGCTCGTGATAGACATTCACTGACTCGTTCGGATCGGCATCGAGATCGTAGAGCTCCGGCCGCGGCGCGAGAATCAGCTTGAACCGTTCCTCGCGCAGGGCGCTGACCGGGCTCCACCCGAACCTGTCGAGACCGTAACGTGACTCTGAGTACACGTCCAATCTCGACGAGCGCCCGGCTCCGGTCGTGAGCGGCACGAGCGTCTGCCCATCAATGGCCGGAGCGGCGGACTGTCCCAAAAGGTCCAGGATCGTGGGCATCACGTCCACGATGCGGACGGGCGCGGACACCCGGCGCCGCCGCAGGTTCGCAAGCGGCGCGCGGATTATGAACGGTATGTGCATCACTCCCTGGTAAACGAATAAGCCGTGCGTCGATTCTCCGTGCTCGCCGAGGCTCTCGCCGTGATCGCCGATGACCACCACCAGCGTGCGGTCGGTCAGCTGGCGTTCCGCGAGGAATGTCAGGACCCGGGACAGTTGGAAATCCACGTAGCCGATCGCAGCGAAGTAGTCGTCGTCGGTGCCGATCGGGGCGAATTCGGCCGGTGGACGCGCGGGCGCGTGCGCGTCGTAAAAGTGCAGCCACGCGAAAAAGCGACTATCGTCGAGCGGCTGCATCCAATCGAGCGCATCGTCCACCACGCTGTCGGCGGATCGGCGAATCGACTCACGATCGAGGCGCGCTCCAGGACGGGTGCCGCGATCGTGATAGCCGGGATCGTGGTAGACGTCGAATCCCCGATCGAGTCCCCATTGGTGATCGAGCACAAAGCTGGAGACGAACGCGCCGGTGCGGAAGCCCCGCGCCTTCAACCGCTCGGCCAGGGTGATCGATTCGGGACCAAGGGCGTTCTGACCGTTGCCATGGACTCCGTGACTGGGCGGAAAGAGACCCGTGAACAGACTGCAATGAGCCGGCAGCGTGAGCGGCGCCACCGTCGAGGCCTGCTCGAACACGACGCCTTCGGCGGCGAGGTGATCGAGTGAAGGAGTAACCGCCCTGCCACCGTACGCGCCCAGCGCGTCGGCTCGCGTGGTGTCGAGCGTGATGAGCAAAAGGTTCAGCGGCGGCGATGGCGTGTCGCCCGATCGACATGCCGATCCAAAGACCATGGCCGCCAGAAGCTCCACAACCACCCACGCCATCGTTTTATCCATGTCTGGCGCTCATCCCGTCCACAGGTCGCCTCAGTTCCAGTAAACGTCGTGCCGCAGCAATCCGGACAACGGCCCGGGGCGGCTCACGGCAGAGCGCTACGCGCGGAACCGACCTGACGAGTTTGGGCCGTGGGTCTGGTAGGATCGCTTCCGAATTCGCAACGGGAGCCCTATGTCCGAAGACCGCCCGAAGCTGGCGAAGCCTGAAGCTTCCGGTCGCGGCGATGCAGAATCGACCTTTCATCTGATCAACCGCGCGCGTGCCGGGGACCGCGACGCACTGGAGCGGTTGTTCGCCCGCCATCTCAAGCCGCTTCAGCGCTGGGCCAGGGGGCGACTGCCCGGGTGGGCGCGCGATCTGGCCGACACCGACGACCTTGTCCAGGACACCCTGGTCCAGACGTTTAAGAGGATCGACGGCTTCGAACCCCGCGGTGTCGGTGCGCTTCAGGCGTATCTGCGGCAGGCCGTCCTCAATCGCATTCGCGACGAGCTCCGCCGCAAGGGACGACGGCCCGACGTCACCGATCTCGACGGTCTCGAGCTCGATGGCGACCCAGTCGCCGCTCGAGCAGGCGATTGGGCAGGAGGCGGTGGAACGCTACGAGCGGGCGCTCGAGCGCCTGAAGCCGGAGGAGCGGGAGGCCATCGTTGCGCGGGTCGAGGTGGGCTACACCTACGAGGAGCTGGCCGAGGCACTCGGCAAGCCGACGCCCGACGCAGCACGCAAGGCGGCGCAGCGGGCGCTCGTGCGGTTGGCGGAGGAAATGAAACGTGGCGCTGCAGTGAAGGGCTCGTTCGCGATCTCGCGGGCGCCGTTCTCGATGGCACGCCGATCGACTGGGCAGCAGCCGAATCCAGCGCGGACGAGGCCGACCGTCCACTGCTCGCCGAGCTCAGAGTGCTCGCCACTCTCGCCGACCTTCACCGTCGTCTCTCGCTTCCCCTCCGCAGAAACGCTCATCGGCGGAGAGACTTCTAGCGAAACGGTCGAACGCTGGGGACATCTGCGCGTGCTCGAGCGGATCGGCCGCGGCGCATTCGGCGAGGTATATCGGGCCTGGGACACCCGGCTCGATCGGGAGGTGGCGCTCAAGCTGCTGCCCGCGGATCGAGCGGCCGGCGACGGGCCGGCGTCGTCCGTCATCCAGGAAGGCCGGCTGCTCGCTCGCGTGCGTCATCCGAACGTCGTCACGATCTACGGCGCCGAGCAGATTGGAGGGCAGATCGGTCTCTGGATGGAATTCGTTCGGGGCCGCACGCTCAAGCAGATCGTTGACGATGGCAAAGTGTTCAGCGGGACGGAAGCTATTGAGATCGGCGTTGAACTCTGTCAGGCAGTTGCGGCCGTGCACAACGAGGGCCTGCTGCATCGTGACATCAAGGCCCAGAACGTGATGCTGGCTGAAAACGGCCGGGCCATGCTGATGGACTTTGGCACGGGACGCGAGCTGGCGGACAACTCCACCTCGGATCTGGCCGGGACGCCGCTCTATCTGGCGCCTGAGATTCTTGTCGGCCGCGAGGCCACCGTCCAGAGCGATATCTACAGTCTCGGCGTCCTTCTCTACTACCTTGTGACCGGCTCGTACCCAGTCCGCGCGCGAAGCCTGAGTGACGTCCGTCTTGCCCATGCGCGCAACGAACGAACAAGCATTCGTACGGCGCGAACGGGGTCGGATCTTTCACCGAAGCTCGCCCGGATCATCGAGCGCGCGATCGATCCGCAGCCAGAGGGTCGTTACCAGAGCGCCGCCGCATTCGCAGTGGATTTGACGGCGCTCAGACCGCGCCCGACCCTCGTGTCGTTGACGTACGCGATCGGCGTGGCGGCTGCGCTCATCCTCGTTCTGGGGCTCGGGTGGGAGGTACTCGGCAGGCAAGTGGGATCTTCGAGGACGCCACGCGCACTGCTGGCGCGCGTCGGCGGCGGGAACGCGGTCGGCGGCTCGATCGTCAGTCCCGTCGAACAGCCCATCATTGCGGTGCTTCCGTTCAAGAATCTCAGCCTCGAGCCTGGGAGCGACTACTTCGCCGACGGGCTGACGGACGAAATCATCCGGAATCTCGCCGTCATTCGAGGTCTCCAGGTGCGGTCGCGCACATCGTCGTTCGCGTTCAAGGACAAACCGCGCAACCTTCGCGACGTCGGCGAGCAGCTCGGAGCCAATCTCATCGTCGAGGGGTCAGTCCTGCGGTCGGGCAGCAAGGTGCGAATCAACGCCCAGCTGGTTCAGGTCGCGGGCGACATTCCTCTCTGGTCGGATCGATTCGATCGAGAGATCCACGACGTCTTCGCCATTCAGGATGATATCTCGCGGGCGATCGTCAACAAGCTGCGATTGACGCTGGGCAAGGGGCAGCGACGATACGACATCAATGTGGAGGCATACGAGGCTGTTGCTGAAGGGGCGCGGGCTGGTCGATCGAGGAGATATTCCGAGTCTCGAGAAGGCCGCGGACTTGTTCCAACAGGTCACCGCCAAGAATCCTGCGTTCGCACCCGCGCATGCCGAGCTGGCGATCGCCTACGCGCTCATGTTAGAGCCGACAAGCAGCAACCTCGTCTTCGAGACGGCGGACTCGATTCTTCGGACAGCCGCCCTTAAAGCGCGTGAGCTCGATCCGCTCCTGGCTGAGGCCCATGCGGCCATGGGTTGGGCGTACGCGTACGAGCGCGACTGGAGGAACGCCGAGAAATCCTTCCAGCGGGCCATCGAACTGAACCCCGTCCTCACTGAAACCTACACCAGTTATTCGAGCTCGACGCTGCAACCGCTCGGAGAATGGGACGAAGCGTTGAGGATCCTGAGGGTGGCTCGCCGAAACGACCCGCTGTCATTGGATGTGCAGCGTCAGATCGGTGAAGTGCAGTTCTTCGCGGGGCGGTACGCGGAAGCCGTCGACACCTTCCAGCGCGTGCGCGCGATCGAACCCGACTTTCCGTTTGTGGCGACTTGGCTCGGACGAGCCCTGACGTTCGCGGGAAGGCTGGGAGAGGCTGTACCGATGTTGGAAAGAACCGATGGCCGTCACCTCGGCGGCTTCAAGGACAGGCAGGCTCGGCGATCGCCATGGCTGGCAAAGGCGTACGTCTTAACAGGCAGACGTGCGGAGGCAGTCCCGCTCGCCGCGGCGCATGAGAACTCACCCTCCAACCTGGCAATGATCTATGCCTCCCTCGGTGACAAGGACCGCGCGTTTGAAGCATTGGAGCAAGTCGCTGTTGTCCAGCCGCACCATGTGGGACGGATTCTGATAAATCCGGAGATGGCGGCGCTGCGTGGCGACCCTCGGTGGGCGCCGTTTCGTAAGAGGTTCAACCTACCGTAAGTAAGAGGTTTCAACGCGTGCCTTGGCCAGGCTCACGCGCGGGAACGGACCGATTGTGAAACGCCGCAGCCGACCGTTGACGCGGTAGGGCACAACGAACGAACAATGACCGCCCGGCGACAGGCGCACGCCGAAGCCGGACAACGAGCTGTCCCAGAGATCATGACGATGCGTGGTCGCCGCGATCAGGCTGCGCAATGTGCGACCGGTAACGGCTCTTTGTTAAGGCCATCACCGCTCAGGGCACGCGGTCAGAGGCGCGGTGCTTGACGTCAACAGCACCGACGCGATGTTGCACGCCGTAAGCTTTGCGGGTTCGCTCTCAATGTTGCTCAAGACAACGATGATGAGGTTTTGATCGGGATAGATCGCCAGATGCGACGCGAAGCCGTCGATGTCACCGGTGTGATTGAACATCCTGTGGCCAAAGAATTGTTTTACCTGCCATCCAAGCCCGTAATCTCCAAGCACGGGCGTGAGCATTTGTTTTGCTGTCGCTGGTTGGACGAGCTTGCCGGCTGAAAACGCCTGCGCGAATGCCCATAAATCGGCGGTCGTGGCTCGGAGTCCGCCCGCAGCGAACGCGCTGTGGTCTTTGTATACGATGTTGCGCAGCTTCCCGCCTTTGACGTCGTAGCCTCTCACGCGGTTCGGAACGATCGCCCAGACGTCGTCATAGGCCGTGTCGACCATGCCGGCCGGATCGAACACTGCGGACTTCAACACGTCGCCCCACGTCTTGCCGGTTACGACCTCAATGATGTACCCGACCAACATGTAGTTGAAATTTCGGTAGACGTGTTTGGTGCCGGGTTCGGAGTCAGGCGCGAGATTGGCGGCCTTGGTTATCGTCTGGTCGATTGCATCTCGGGTAGCCGCGACCGGTGCAGCAGGTATCGCATTGAACAAGTCCGGGATGCCTGACGTGTGCGACAAAAGATGTCGGACAAGGACGCGAGACCACGACGCGGGACACGTGCGAACGTAACGGCAGACCGAGTCGTCCAGGGAGATTTGATGTTTTTCGACGAGCGACATCATTGCCGTTGCCGTAATCGGCTTCGAGAGCGACCCGATTCTGTAAATCATCTCTGGTCTATTCGCCATGCCGAGCTCGGCCTCGGCTTCACCGTAACCCTTGCTGAGCGCGACCTTGCCATCCATCGCGACAAGCACCGAGCCGCTGAACGGAAATGGCGACGTTCGCGCGTGAAGGAACTGGTCGACTTTCGCCACCGATTCCGACGAGGGCTCGTCAGCCGCGCCGGATTGCAATCCGGCACCGCACACACCTATGGTGGCCAACGAAACCGCACATCGAAGCACTATTGACGCCGACGTCATCATCGTCCCTTCCCTCAGAGCACTGATATTGGTGCGCCGCTATCTACCATGCGTCCGGTGCGCGAGCGCCGTCTCGACGAACGGGAGGGCCAACGCTCCAAGATGGAACGGGGCCTCGGTGAAGGCATCGACGGCGCTGCCACTGCTAATGGCCTGAGTAGGCCTGAAACGCGAAGTACGCCACGACCAAGATTGCGAGGACCAATACGATTCTGGCCACGCCCATGAGCTGCGTACCAGCAACCGGACGAGTGCCCTTCGGTTTCAAGCCGGTGAGTCCCGCGAGTACTGCGAGGATGAGCGCCAGCGTCAGCCATGTTAGCCACGTCATGCGTTCACTTTACGCGAGGAGGCGCATCAGTGGACGTTTGCTGCGGCTCGTTCGGACGGCCATCCTTGACCGACACGCCGCGGGCTTCGAGCTCGGCGCGCAACGCGTCGAGCGCCGCGACCGCGGCCTCGTGTGTCTGCGGCTCGACGTTCAGGGAAATGAACATCAGACGGAGCGACGCCTCGACGCTCGAGACATGAAGCACGGGGCGGGCGAACCAGTCGGTCATGCCGTCGATGCTACAGGGGAAATGCGGCCTGACGCAGCCCTGGGTTAGACTCGAAACGCATGGCATCGACAGTCCGCGTGCAGAACTTTGCGGTTTCCCTCGACGGCTTTGGAGCCGGTCCGCGACAGGATCTCGATCATCCGCTTGGCGTCAACGGCCCTGAGCTGATGGACTGGTTCTTTCACACGCGCGTCTGGCGGCAGATGCACGGTGAGGCCGATGGCGAAACGGGCATCGATAACGACATCGCCGCCGAGGGCTTCTCGGGAATCGGTGCGTGGATTCTCGGACGAAACATGTTCGGGCCGGTGCGGGGACCATGGCCCGACGACAGTTGGAAAGGCTGGTGGGGCGACGAGCCGCCTTACCACACGCCGGTGTTCGTCCTCACGCATCATGCCCGACCGACGCTGCGCATGGCCGGAGGCACGGAGTTTCAGTTCGTGACGGCCGGCATCCACGCGGCGCTCGAACAAGCACGAGCGGCAGCGGACGGCCACGACGTTCGCATCGGCGGCGGCGTGTCCGTCATTCGCCAATACCTCCGCGCCGGTCTCATCGACGAATTGCATCTCGCCATTCGGCCTGTGCTGCTCGGATCGGGGGAGCATCTGCTGGAAGGCATCGACCTCCGCTCGATTGGGTACGAATGCGACAAGGCTGTGGCGGGCGAACGCGCCACCCACGTGTTCTTGCGAAAGCGTTCAGTATCAACGTCGCTCGGCTGAAGCCTCGCGCTACGTTTAAGACCCTCCTTACTTGATAATCTCCGTCTGAATGAACGGCATCCCTCGCATCACCTCGTTGATGCGGTTGATCTGTTCTCCCTGTATCCGATTCAGTTTCGTCACGTCACCGTCGAGCTCCTGCTGCAGCTCCTTCAACCGGAGCGCTTCGGGATCGGTCGGGCGCGCCGGCGCGCGCGTCACCGATCCGGCGAGCGACTGAATTTCCTCGCGAAGGCGCGGGAACTGTCGGTAGCCCATGCTCGGGAACGGCCGCGCGAGATCTTCCTCGAGCAGCTTCTTCGTCGCGTCGAGCGCCGCGTTCACCTGGAGCGTCAGGTCGTTCTGAATGCCAGCCGCCTTCAACCGGTTCTGCAGCTGCGTGAGCTGCTGGACCAGCGTGTTGGCGCGATCGACGGCCGTGTTCGCACGCGACATCATGTCGCGCAGCGTGAGGCTCGCGTCGAGCTGCGACTGCAGATCGGCCGTCGACACCGGCACGCGCGGATCCATGTCGACCTTCACAGGTTTCGTCAGCTCGCGTGCGCCGACGTGGAGCTTGACGATGTACTCGCCAGGCATGACTTGCGGAGCGCCGCCGCCGCCGAAGCGGCCGCCGCCCGGCGCCTCCTCGCCCGCCGGCGCTTCAGCACCGGCACCGCCTGGGCCACCCGGCCCGCCCGCGCGACCGGCCCCGCCGCCGCGTCCGCCGAACACCGGTCCCTGCTTCGCGGGATCGTAGCGAAGATCCCACACGTACCGGTTCACGCCGGCCGCCTTCGGCACCGACGCGATGTGCCGGATCGTCTTGCCCGGCCTTGTCCGTCACGGTGATCGACGCCTCAGGCTGATCCGCCTTCAGGTAGTAGTTGATCATGGCGCCGTTCGGCGGGTTCGGCGCGCGCCACACGCTGTCGCCGAGATTTCCGTCCTTGTTCCACATCGTCCAGCGCGTCGCCGGCGGTATGTCGAACAGCTTCGCGTCGGTCTTCATCGCCTCGCGCGATGTGCTGCAGCGGCGTGATGTCGTCGAGGATGTACAGACCGCGGCCGTGCGTCGCGACGATCAGGTCGTTGTCGCGCGGATGGACCTGGATGTCGCGCACCGGCACCGGCGGCATGTTCTGGCGCAGCGACGTCCAGTGCGCGCCGCCGTCGCACGACACCCACACGCCGATCTCCGTGCCGGCATAGAGAATCGCCGGTTCTTCGGATCCTCGCGGATCACGTGCGCCCAGCCGGTCTGCTTCGCCGGCGCCGAGGTTCAGCCGCGTCCACGTCTTGCCGTAGTCGGTGGTCATGAAGACGTACGGCGTGTAGTCGTCGTCCTGATGATGATCGGCCGGCGACGTACGCCGTGCCGGCGTCGAAGTGCGACGCTTCGACGGTTCGGAATCCACGCGTTCGGCGCGAGGCCCGGGATGTTCTTGACCACGTTCGTCCACGTCTTGCCGCCGTCGCGCGTCACCTGCACGTTGCCATCGTCGGTGCCGACCCAGATGACGTTCGAGTCGAGCGTCGACGGCGCGATCGTGATGATGGTGCAGTGGAACTCCGCCGCGGTGTTGTCGACGACGATCGGGCCGCCCGACGACTTCTGCTTGCTCTTGTCGTTCGTCGTGAGATCCGGGCTGATCACCTCCCACGACTGCCCGTGGTTCGGTCGACTTGAACAGCACGTTGCCGCCGAAGTAGACCGTCTGTGCCGTCCGGCGACGAGCACGATCGGCGAGTTCCAGTTGAAGCGGTACTTGTGGTTCTCCATCGCGTCGCCGACCGAGCCGATCCGGTTCGGGTACGGATAGATCGCCCTCTCGCGTGCCGCTGCGCGTGTCGGTGACGCTGATCACGCCGCCCTGCAGGTCGGTGTAGACGCGCCACGGCTCCTTCAGGTCCGGCACGGCGAAGAAGCCGTCGCCGCCGCCGACGGTGAACCAGTCGTTCTTGCGAATGCCTTCGCTCAGCAGCGAGTTGCTCGGGCCGCACCAGGTGCCGTTGTCCTGCAGGCCGCCGCACACCATGTACGGCTTCTGCATGTCGTAGTTGATGTGGTAGAACTGCGTGAACGGGAAGTTGTTCACCACCTCGAAGTTCTTCCCGCCGTCGTAGGACACCTGCAAGCCGCCGTCGCTGCCGCTCAGGATCCGCTTCGAATTGCGTCGGATCGATCCACAGCGCCTGGTGATCGCCGTGCACGTCGCGGCCGATCGTCGCGAAAGGTCCGCCCGCCGTCCTCCGACATGTAGAGCGAACCCGACAGCGAGAACACGCGATTCGGATCGTTCGGATCGACGCGGATGTCCGCGTAGTAGAACGGCCGGAAGTTGATGTTCGGATCGCGGTTGACGACGCGCCACGAGTCGCCGGCGTCGTCGCACCGCCACAGCTCGCCTTCGTAGTTCGTCGTCTCGCTGACCACGTAGACGATCGTCGGGTCGCTGCGCGACACGGCGACGCCGATGCGGTCGAGCATCTTCGGAATGCCGTTGGTCAGCTTCTTCCACGTTCGTCGCCGCCGTCCACCGACTTGTAGAGCGCCGTCTCCGCCGCCGGAGTCGAGGTGCCACGCCTAGCGCCGATAGCGTGTACATGCCGGCGTAGATCGATGTTGGAGTTGGCCGGATCGACGTCGATGTCGGAGCAGCCGGTCTGCTCGTCGACGAACAGCATGGCGCTTCCAGTCTTGCCGCCGTCGGTCGTCTTGAAGACGCCGCGCTCCTCGCTCGGTCCCCACTCGTGCCCCATCGCGCAGGCGTAGACGACGTCGGGATTGCGGCGTCGATGCGGATGCGCGCGATGCGGTCGGAGTCCTCGAGGCCGATGTGCGTCCAGTCTCGCCGCCGTCGTTGCTGCGGTAGATGCCGTCGCCGAACGACGCGTTGTTGCGCGGGTTCTCCTCGCCGGTGCCGACGTAGATGATGTTCGGGTTCGACGGCGCGACCGCGATCGCGCCGATCGACAACACGTTCTGGTTGTCGAAGAGCGCCTTCCACGTCGTGCCGCCGTTGACGGTCTTGAAGATGCCGCCGTTGGCGCCCGACACATAGAACGTGTCGGGGTTGCCGGGCACGCCGACGATGACCGACACGCGGCCGGCCTGGTTGGCCGGACCGATGTTGCGGAAGGTGAGCCGCTTGAGCGCGTCGATTTCAGGCGGCGCGCCGGGTCGCGCGTCCTGCGCGGCGAGCGTCAGCTGCACGAGCGCGGCGGCTGCGAAGAGGACGAACAGCAGTCTTTTCATGAGAAAGCCCTTGTTTGAGAAGCCTTTTAAAAGAGGCGGAGCACCGCCAAACCGTCGGATCGGCGTACAACCCTGGCCGGATCGTGGTGTCTGGTCGGTGTAGGAATGTATTTATCGCGTTTCGCGCGTGCGGGCAATCACTTTGATCCGAAAGGTGTCACGAAAATGCGTCACTTGTGGTCGCCGCCGGCCGGCACCACGATCATGAGGGCGTGCGGCGTCCCTGGCGCGACGTGTAAGGGCCGCGGCCGCTGCCAACGTCCTTCTGCGTGGCGTACGGCGCGTAGAACATCAGATGCCCCGGGAGAATGATTTGGCGGCGTTCAGGATCGAAGACGTAATTATGTGGCGAGAGTCCCGGCGCTCGCGCGAAACCAGGCAGGTGAAACCGTTTCGCCCATCGCGAACCTTGCGGTACCCGGCAGCACCGAGAACGTAGACGGCGGCATCGGCCGCGATTTCGGGCGGCGCCGCACTCTCGGCGAGGGCGATCTGAACGGCCTCCGGGTCGCCGCGTCGATGTGCGTGATTCCGTCGAGCTGCATGGCAACCAACATCGAGATCAGTTTTCATCGATACGGCCCAGCGTCCACATCTTTTCGCGGTGGTTCGTTGCGGCAGCGACTGCTCGGTATGGATGCGCTCGTTTGCGTTGTTGTGCTCGGAGAATCGCATCTCGACTTGAAGTGCCCGCCGCGTTGACAAACGCACACAACTTCCTCCGCAGAGGTGCGCGCCGTCGAGCAAACGGGTTGGGTTCGGTGATTCCACTTTTTGGATGTGGAAGGTTACTCAACAGATCCACACAACACTTGAGTGAAGAACTGATGCGTCCGTCGCCTCGACGGACTCGTAACCAGATCGCGACCGCTGGCGTAACGCGCGCTCCCGAAGCATCCTTGGCGCGTGATGCGAACGACAGTACGTGTCGCTGCGGCCGCCGCGCGCGCACGTCTTCCCTCAGAGATCGCACGGTGGGGCGCTCAATTACTTCGTGATACTAACTGTTAGTACATCCGAACTGAATAGTTAGTATCACACACGTTTGTTCAGCCCTGCAGAGGCGCGACTGATCGGCTCGTCTGCTGTGAGAAATGGTTCCGCTCACACCACGGTGGCATCAGTCTGGCACTACACCACCGCGTGTTGCTGGGGTCGTACACGCGGGCGCTGAGCACTCATCATCGCCACACATTGACCGGAACCGTTTCGCGGATCGCCGTCGCCGCACTGCTCGCGACTTCGATCGTCCTGCCGGTGCGCGCGCAAACCGTGGGTTCGCAAACGATCGTGTTGTGGACCGCGAATGTGCCGCCCTCGAATGTTCACGGTACATGGACGCAATATCCGGATTCGACAGCAGCGGGTCAGGTCGCGCTGTTGAACCCGAACAGCGGCCTCACGAAGATTGCGCCCGCTCTCGCCGCGCCCGTCAATTACTTCGAGATTGCGTTCAACGCGGAGGCGGGCGTCTCCTATCATTTGTGGGTTCGGCTGCGCGCATCGGACAACAGCCCGTCGAATGATTCGATCCACGTACAGTTCAGCGATGCTGTCGACGCATCAGGCGCGCCGGTCGCGCGCATCGGCACGACGGCGTCCGCCGAATTGGTGTTGCAGGATGGTCCGAATGGTGAATCGCCGAGGAGCTGGGGCTGGGCCGATAACGGGTGGGGTGCTCCTGGCGCTCCGCTGAATTTTGCCGCAAGCGGCTCGCATGTGATCCGCGTTCAGCAGCGCGAAGACGGTCCGATCGTCGATCAAATCGTGCTCAGCGCGGATACGTTCGCCACTGCGCCACCGGGACCGCGCCAGAACGACACGACGATCCTCGCCCGCACCGACGGCACGCCGATGCCTGCGCCTGCCGCAACCGGAACCACGGTGCTCTGGACGGCGGACATTCCGTCGTCCAGCGTGTTCGGGAACTGGACTGTTCTTGCCGACGCCACCGCAGCCGGCGGCAGCACACTCAGCAACCCGAACTCCGGCCAATGGAAGATATCTCCGGCGCTGGCGGCGCCCGTCAACTATTTCGAAACGACCTTCAGCGCGACCGCCGGCGTCGCGTACCACGTGTGGCTCCGAATGCGCGCGGAGTCGAATTCGACGTCGAATGATTCGGTCCACATGCAATTCAGCGATTCTCTGGACCCGAGCGGTACGCCCTTCGCCCGCATCGGCACTACGTCCTCGGCTGAGTTCGTGTTGCAGGCGCCATCGACCGGGTTGGCGCTGCACGGCTGGGGCTGGACCGAGAACGGCTGGACGGCATTCGGGCCGAACATCATGTTCGAGTCGACGGGAACGCACACGCTGCGAATCCAGCAGCGCGAGGATGGCGCCATCGTCGACCAGATCGTGATCAGTCCCGATGCGTATCTGACGAGCCCTCCTGGGTGGCGCCGCGATGACGCCACGATTCTGCCGGCGACGAGCGGCGGTGGCGGCGGGTCGACCAATCAGCCGCCGACAGCATCCCTGACATCGCCATCGGACGGCGCAACCTTCACCGCGCCCGCAGACATCACGCTGACGGCGACGGCCTCCGACGCGGACGGGACGGTTGACAAAGTCGAGTTCTACTCTGGAACGAGCCTGCTCGGAACGTCGACGGCCGCTCCGTACTCGTTTGCGTGGAGCGGAGTGGCAGCAGGAAGCTACACATTGAAGGCGATCGCGTACGACAATGCCGGCGCGCAGACGTCGTCACCGACCGTCAGCATCACGGTGGGCTCGGCGAACACCCCGCCGACGGTTTCGCTCACCTCGCCATCGGACGGCGCCACGTTCACGGCGCCTGCGAACATCACGCTCGGCGCGGTCGCTTCCGACGCAGACGGTACGCTTGAGAAAGTTGAGTTCTACTCGGGGACAACGTTGCTTGGAGCGGCAACGGCGGCCCCGTACTCGTTCGCCTGGAGCAACGTGCCGGCAGGACAGTACACGTTGAGCGCGGTCGCGTACGACAACGACAATGCGCGAACGTCATCGGCGACCGTCAGCATCGTCGTGAACGCACCGAATCAGCCGCCGGCCGTATCGCTGACGGCACCGGTCAACGGTGCTACGTACACCGCTCCGGCGACGGTCGCGTTGTCGGCGGCAGCGACCGACGGCGACGGCACGATTCAGAAAGTGGAGTTCTATTCTGGAAGCTCCCTCCTCGGCACGGCGATGGCCGCGCCGTATGCATTCACGTGGAACGGCGTGCCGGCCGGCACATACACGATGAAGGCGATCGCCTACGACAACCTCGGCGCTCAAACTTCGTCCGCGACGGTCGGCATCTCCGTGAGTGCGCCCAACCAGCCGCCAGCGGTGTCGTTGACGGCGCCGGCCAACGGCGCGGCCTTTGCGGGTCCGGCGACCGTCGCGTTGTCGGCAACAGCGACAGACAGCGACGGCACTATTCAGAAGGTGGAGTTCTACTCCGGGACAACACTGCTGGGCGCCGCCACCGCGGCGCCGTACTCGTTCACGTTGGATAGCGTCGCGGCGGGCATTTACACGCTGAAGGCGATCGCCTACGACAACCTGGGCGCGCAGACAACGTCGGCGAGCGTAACGATAACCGTGAACGCCGCGCCTCCGCCGCCGACCTTCACGGTGGCCTTCACGGCATCGGTCGACCACGACACCGACGTCACCAGTTACTTGTTGGAAGTGTTCCCAAACGGTGCAGATCCGAATACGGCGCAGGCGCTCTCGTCCATCAACATGGGCAAGCCGACGCCAGACGCGAATCGTGAGATCGACGTGAACGAAACATCATTCCTCATCGCACTCGCGCCTGGCACATACGTCGTGACCGTGTCGGCAGTCGGTCCGGACGGACAAGCTCGAAGCGCACCTTTCACCTTCACCCGGTGACCGAACCGGCTGAACGTTCTAAGTTCTCCTAAAGCGACTTCAAATACTCAACCAGATCGTTGACCTGCGCGTCGGTCAGGTGGAGGCCGAACACCTGGTTGTAGTGCGCGACCACGGCACGCAAATCAGGGAATCGGCCGTCGTGATAGAAGCCGCCTTTCTGGTGCGACCACAGCCCCTTCAGCGGTGTCGTTCGATAGCGGTGATCCGGCGCGCGATCGGCCTGGAAGTTGTCGATGCCGATCTCAGCGCCGGTGTGCATCGCCCAGCCGGGCTCGCTGTATAACGGCGGCACGTGGCACGTCGAGCAGCGCGCGGTTCCGGCGAAGAGCGTCTTCCCTCGCGCGGCGGCAGCTGTGTCGAAACTGCCGGCCGGCGGTTTGGGCGCAGGTATCGCGAGTTGATAGAACTGCAGCGCCGCGAGCTTGCCTGTGATCTGATCCTTCGCGCCAGCCGCGGGTCGCGTATGGCCGAAGCCTTCGCGCGCCGCGACAGGAAACTGCGCGGCATCGTCGAGCCGCGGATCGAAGAACGTGCCTGATCCGTGCATCTCGAGGTTCGCGACAAACGCGTTCCAGTACGGCACGCTGCCCCACCCGGTGAACGTGTGTTGGTTCATCCCCGCGAGGCCGAACGCCGGCGGAATGAGCGTCGCGGCGGACTTACCGTCAGGACGAAACGCCTTGCCGTCCATGAACAGCTCTGCGTCGAATTTGCCCGGACCCCAGCTCGCGAGAACCTTACGCACAGTCGCCTGATCGACTTGCAGCAGCGCGGCGACCGCACTGAGGTCCGGGGCCAGCGAGATAATCGCGCCGACGTTCAAATCGCGGTTCGCCCATCCGTCGAGGCGATGGCCGATGCCCGGCGCGAACGAGTTATCCACGGTCGAGTGACAGAGCGAACACTGCACGCCCATCGACGTCACGCGTCCGTCCGCTGCGCGCGTCGTCGTCACGCCGACGACCGCCTTTGCGTCGAGCAGCGCGAGCGTGTTCGCCGGGTCGTTGAGGTTCACCGTGCCTGCCGCGAGCCCGCGGAGAATTGCCGGAGGCACCCGGTCGACGTCGACCTTCAACCCGACCGCGAGCGCGGTCGCCGGGCTCACGCCCGGTCCGACGCCGCCGAAGCGCGATCCGGCGATCGCCTGATGCAGCTTGAGCGTGCCGCCCCAGAACGTCTCGTCGCCGAAGGTGTCGTCTCGGAAGATGTCCTTGCCGCGCCGGAACAGCTCTTCGGCGTTGTCGCTGATCGTCCGGTCGAACGTGCGATGGACGCGCGCCTCGTCCATCGCACTATGCCCATCGTCTCGGGCGGCGCGGACGTCGGTTGTGATGACGGAGGCCGCCATCACGGTGAGGAACGGTACGACGAGGATTGCTGCCGCGAGTTTTGCTTTCATTGGCTGCGCTCTATGCCACCGCGCGATGGCGCGCGGAGACCGGCTCGTCGGCGGTGGCTCGAGCGACACCCGCTTCGGTGAGACGAGCCAGCGTAAAGGCCGCGATCGCCATTTCGACGTCGCGAACGGCGATGTCGAAAAACCTTCCCGTCGTCACAAGATTCAGCGCAATCCCAATCAGCCATGCTGCGGCGACGTACCCGCCAATCTCGGTCAAGCCGGCGAGAATCGCCGCGCCAACGATCATCTCGATGACGCCGACGATGTGCATGAACGTTGCGGCGCTGATCGGCAGCGCCGCGGCGGCTAGCGGACTGAGGTACTCCGGCCAGTTCGCGAGCAGGTTGAAGAATTTATCCAGTCCCGCCAGAAACGCAGCGCCGCCAATCCCCAGGCGCAGCGCCCAGAATGCTGAGGTCAGTCGATCGGTTCTCATGAAGTGCCTCCTGCGACAGATAGAGTCGAAGAGGCCAATGAAGGTGACAACCGACGAGCTTGCAACCGATTGACCGCCCGATCACTCTAATCGGGTGTGAACACTCTCATCGCCGTCGCCAGCCTGCCGGACGCAGAGATCGTCGCCCGCGTGTGCCAGGGCGAGACCTCGCTGTTCGAGATCCTGATGCGCCGCCACAACGAGCGCGTATACCGCGCGGCGCGCTCAATCGTGAAAGACGAATCCGAGGCCGAAGACGTGATGCAGCAGGCCTACATCAACGCCTTCGTCCATTTGCGGCAATTCGAGCAGCGATCGCAGTTCTCGACGTGGCTCACGCGCATCACGATTCACGAGGCGTTGTCGCGGCGCCGCAAACAGAAGCCCGGACGTTCTCGAACCGACCGGCGACGAAGGACCCGACATGGATCGCTTTCCGACCGACCAGCCCGATCCGGAGCACCAGGCGTACTCGAGCGAGCTCGGTCGCGTGCTCGAAGCGGCCGTCGATGCGCTGCCGGACGGCTACCGCGCGGTGTTCATGCTGCGCGACATCGAAGGGCTCAGCACGAGCGAGACCGCCGACGCGCTGGAGCTGCGGCGAGGAAGCGGTGAAGACGCGCCTGCATCGCGCGCGCGCGATGGTGCGCCGCGAGATCACGAACCGCATCGGCGCGGCGGCGGCGCGCGCCTTTCCAGTTTCACGCCGTTCGTTGCGACCGCGTCGTCAACGCGGTGTTCGGTGAGATCCGGGTCGCGGCCTGACTGTCGAGTAATCGCTGACGACTGCCGGCGGGCGACAACCGCGCCAATGTCGCGGAGCGCGGCGTTTAGACGGCGGCGCACGACGCGCGGCGCCGTCTGCGACAACAGCGGGCGCGGCCGGAAGCGTAAGGCGAAAGCAGCAGCCGATCTTCGTTTTTGCAAGCGCGCAGCGATCCGCCGTGAGCTTCTGCGATCCCGAGCGCGATCGACAAGCCGAGGCCGGTGCCCTGGCCGACTTCCTTCGTCGAGAAGAACGGCTCGAAGATCTGTCCGGCGATCGCCGGCGAGATGCCCGGCCCATCGTCTTCCACGTCGATCGTGATGTGTCGCGTCTGATGCGGTGTCCGCAGCAGCAGGCGGCCGCGGGCGTTCGCCGTGTGCATCGCCTGCTCGGCGTTCAGGATCAGGTTCAGCAGCACCTGCTGGATCTCGCCGCGGTTCACCGCAACCGGCAGCCAGATCGTCCGCATACGACTCCTCGACCGTCGATGTTGTTCATCTTCAGCTCGTACGCGCGGAGCGCGAGTGTGGATCGGACCAGATCGTTCACGTCGGACGACTGACGCTGGACCGGCGCGCGACGCACGAACGTGAGCAGGTTCCGGACAATCTTCGCGGCGCGTTCCGCCTGCGCATCGGACGTGCTGCAGGTCGGCGCGCACGTGCTCGCGCCGCTCCTCGGTCATCAGCAGCTCGGTGAAGCCGATGATCGACTGAAGCGGGTTGTTCAGCTCGTGCGCGACGCCCGAAACGAGCTGGCCCGTCGCGGCGAGCCGTTCGGCATGAATCAGCTGATCGCGAAGCTGCATATCGGGCGTGATGTCGCGCTCGACGCCGACGAAGTGGGTGATGCGATCATCGAGCGACAACGGCACGACCGCGGCGGCGGCGACGAATTCCGTGTTGTCGTGGCGCCGGTGGACGAGCGTGCCTCGCCACACCTCCCCGGCGCCGACGGCGGCCGCCATCGTCCGGAGGTCGGCGGCCGATTCCTTCGCCAGGAACTGCGCTGACTCGCATCTTGCGCCACGTCGAGCGCGCCGTAGCCGAGCGCTCGGCAGAACGCGCCGTTCGCGTGCTCGACGCGGCCGTTCGTATCCGTGATCAGAATCAGGTCGTCGGCGTGCTCGACCGCCGCCGAGAGCAGTCGCCGCTTTTCGTCCGCCGTGCGGGCGCCGCCGCGCTCGACAGCCAGCCTGGCCATGAGCAACGGCAGGACGGAAAGCACGGTGATGGCCGTGAAGAGATCGCGGTAGCCTTCGAGCGCGCCGAGCGGAAGCACCGGCCGCAGCGCGAGGTCGAGCACTGGAATCAGCGCCACAGCCGCGAAGACTACCCACGGGCGCGATGGCGTCGGCTCGGCCAATTGATCGTCGAGGGACGCGTCCGTCGTCTCCGGCGCGGTCGATGCCGCCCACGGGTAGAACGCGAACGGCAGAATCCAGACGATGTCGTAAACGAATCCGGCGCGGTAGAGCCCTTGCCAGATTTCGACGTGGCCGATCGACAGGATCACCAGGTTCACGAAAAATCCCATCGCCAGCCGGCGGTACGTCGGCCCCCCATGGGAGACCTCGCGCCACGATCGCCGCGACGGTCATGCCACCGAAGACGAGCACCTGCTGCAGCTCCGACAGCGCAAGCAGCGAAAGCGGCAGCTGCAGCTTCTCGCCCGCGAGGACGTCGGCCGCAAGAATGAATCGCGAATACAAGAAGCCGGTCATCACGGCGATGCCGGCGATGTCGACGGCCGTTGTGGCGGCGAGCCGATCGCGGCTGCCGCGATGCGGCTGCGTCAGGAGCGCGAAGAGCGGGGTGATCGTGCCGAACAGCGCAAAAACGGTATGCCAGCCGAGCCACGAGACGTCGTGCGCGAGCAGAATCGCATCGGCCGTCCACCCGACGAGCCCGACCGCCGACATCATCAGGCCGAGCGCGATGGTTGCCCAGAACAGCCACTCGCATCCGCTCCAGACATGCCGCCGCCGCACGATGACGAAAACGCCTGCCGACGGGGGGACCAGAAGCGCGGCGAGCCTGAACCAGGGCAGCACGTCGGCATGACCCTGAAGCAGATAGCCGATGAGGACGTAAAGACCGCTATATATCGCGCCGCACAGAAGCCAGGCCACGTCTGTTTGTCGGCTCGGCGGCCGCTTTTCTGCAGGTTCCGCGCACTGTATCGACGTGCGCGTTCTGCCGATACAGGAACGAGAGAGGTGCACGTGTATCGACGTCGAGCATCTGACCAGGCTGAAGCGAACGACCGCGGCGTCAAGGAGCGCAGCCGCACCGTCCTCGTTGTGGACGACGAAGCGTCGGTTCGCGAATTCGTGGACCGCGCGCTCACCTTCGCCGGATATCGCACGGTCGTCGCGTCGGATGGACCGGAAGCGCTCGCGATTTTCGAGGCGACCGGGCCGTTCGATCTCCTCGTCACCGATTTGCGCATGCCGCAGATGATGGGCGACGAGCTCGCGCGCCAGCTACGTCTTGCCGATCCCGCCTTGAAAGTGCTCTACCTCACCGGCTACAGCGACGAGTTGTTCCGCGAGCGCACCACGCTCTGGTCCGACGAAGCGTTCCTCGATAAGCCGCAGGGCGTCGACGCGCTGCTCGAAGCCGTGTCGCTGCTGCTTTACGGCAACACCCACACTGCTGGCGTTTGACTCACTTAGTCCTTGCAGGACGCTCCAGCGGACTTCTCACTCGGCAATGCGTCCGCATCGCGCTTCGCGCTCGCTCGATTCTCATCCCCTCGGGCTCCGCTAACTTTTCTTACTGCTCGCGGGGCCCCACCCCCGCTCGATAACACCTTCGCGCCGTAGCGCTCGGTGTATTTAGAACAGAGCGTCACCGATAGCGTCCCGTGGCCCTGCATCAGTCCTTTAGCGCGCCGCGCGCGGCGTATCTAGGAACAGAACGTCATTTGCTCCGTGTCCTCCAGTGTCCTCCGTGGTGGAGAGTTCGATCAAGTTTGGTGTAGAGTTCTCCGCGTCCACCACACGGAGGCTCATATGATCGTCCGCCGCGCGTTCGGCGTCGCCCTGTTCGTTTTCGCCGCCGGGATCGCCGGCGGCCTCCTGCGCGCGCAGCCGGCGGCGCCTCTCACCCCGGACCTCTACAAGCAGCTCAAATTCCGGTACATCGGCCCGGTCGGCAACCGCGTGATCGCGATCGCCGGCGTGCCGGCAAATCCGAACGTCTACTACGCGGGCGCCGCGTCGGGCGGCATCTTCAAGACGACTGACGCCGGCGCGCACTGGGATGCGGTGTTCGACGATCAGCCTGTGTCGTCGATCGGGTCGCTCGCCGTCGCGCCGTCGGATCCGAACGTGATCTGGGCCGGCACGGGCGAAGCGTTCATCCGCAGCAACATCTCGATCGGCAACGGCATCTACAAATCGACCGACGCCGGCCGAACGTGGACGCACGTGGGCCTCGACAAGACCGGCCGCATCGGGCGCGTGCTCGTCGATCCGCGGAACCCCGACGTCGTGATCGCGTGCGCGCTCGGCAACGCGTACGGGCCGCAGCAGGAGCGCGGCGTCTTCCGCACCGACCGACGGCGGCAAGACGTGGGATCGGCAGCTGTTCGTCGACGAGAACACCGGCTGCTCGGACGTCGCGATGGACGCGACGAACCCGCGCATCCTCTTCGCCGGGATGTGGCAGATCGAAATTCACACGTGGGGCCGCACGAGCGGCGGTCCGGGCAGCGGCCTGTTCAAGTCGACCGACGGCGGCGTCGACCTGGAAGCGGCTGACCGGCCACGGCCTGCCGAACGCGCCGATCGGCAAAGTCTCGCCGCAAGTCGCGCGCAGCAATCCGAACCGCGTCTACGCGCTGATCGAGACCGGCGACGGCCTGCCGACGAACAACGGGCAGCCGACGCAGAGCGGGTCGCTCTGGCGCAGCGACGACGGCGGCGAGAACTGGGAACTGGTGAGCCGCGACCGCAAGCTCCGCGGCCGCACGCATTACTACACGCGCTTCGCCGTCGAACCCGACAACGAGAACGAGGCGTGGTTTCTCTCCGCCGAGTTCAGCAAGACGATCGACGGCGGCAAGACGACGATCGATCTGATCGGCAGGCTCGCGGCGCAGGGCGACGATCACGACATGTGGATCGATCCGACCAACGGCGATCGCATGGTCGTCGCGCACGACGACGGCCTGAGCTTCTCGGTGAATCGCGGCCGCAGCTGGCACCAGATTCAGCTGCCCATCGCGCAGATGTATCACGTCGCGACCGACAACCAGATTCCCTACAACGTGTACGGCAATCGACAGGACGGCCCGTCGACGCGCGGCCCGAGCAACAGCCGCATCGCGAAGCAGGCCGAAGACGCGGACGCCAGCCCGATTCCGCGCGGCCAGTGGCACTGCGGTGGCCGGCGGCGAGAGCGGCTTCGCGATTCCCGATCCGGTCGACAACAACATCATCTGGGCGACCGGCACCGGATTCGGCAGCCTCGGCGGCACCGTCGAGCGCTTCGACGAGCGCACGCGGCAGCAGCGCGAAGTGGAAATCTGGCCGGAAGTCACCGTCGGCACGCCGGCGGGCGACGTGAAGTATCGTTTCAACTGGACGTTCCCGATCGCCATCTCGCCGCACGATCACAACACGATTTACGCCGGCAGCCAGCACGTCCACCGGACGACGAACGGCGGTCAGAGCTGGCAGGAGATCAGCCCGGATCTGTCGCTCAACGACAAATCGCACCAGACGATTTCCGGCGGTCTCACGCCCGACAACATCGGCGTCGAGTACGCGGGCGTGGTGTTCGCGATCGCCGAATCGCCGCTCGAGAAAGGGCTCATCTGGGCCGGCACCAACGACGGCCAGGTGCAGGTCACGCGCAATGCGGGCGGACGCTGGACGAACGTCACCGGCGCACATTCCCGGGCTTCCGCCGCTCGGCACCGTCAGCAACATCGAACCGTCGCGCTTCGACGCCGGCACGGCGTACGTGACGATCGATCTCCATCAGGTGAACAACCGCGATCCGTTCGTCTACAAGACGACGGATTACGGCGAGACGTGGAAGTCGATCGCCGGCGATCTGCCGAAGAGCCTGCACAGCTACGCGCACTGCGTGCGCGAGGATCCGGTCGAAGAAGGGACTGCTCTATCTCGGCACCGAGAACGCGCTCTATTTCTCGGTCGACGACGGCCAGCACTGGCTGCCGCTGCAGTCCGGGCTGCCGCACGCGCCGGTGCACTGGATGACCGTCCAGGAGCACTTCAACGATCTCGTCGTCGCGACGTACGGACGCGGATTCTTCATCCTCGACGACATCACGCCGCTGCGGCAGCTGACGCCCGACGTGCCGCGTCAGAGTCCGCGCACCTGTTCGAGCCGCGCGCCGCGTACCGCTTCCGTCTGATCACCGATCCGATGATGATGCCCGACGATCCGACCGAGGGAAAGAATCCGCCGGACGGCGCGGCGATCAACTTCATGCTGAAGACGGCGCCGGCGAAGAGACGCCGACGGCAAGGTGAAGGAAGACGCGGTGAAGATCGTGATCAACGACGCGAGCGGGCAAGACCGTGCGCACGATGAAGGTCGCCAAGGATGCCGCGGCCGGCGTCAATCGCGTGTGGTGGGACCTCCGCTCGGACCCGACGAAGGACTTCAAGCTGCGGACGCCGCCGACCTACGCGCCGGAATTCGCGCTCGGCCCGGACGGCACGCGCAAGTTCCCGACCGCCGCGCCGATGTCCGTGCTGATGCCGCCCGGCACGTACACGGTGAAGCTCGTCGTCGACGGCAAGGACGTGTCGCAACCGCAGCGGCTCGTCGTCCGCAAAGATCCGAACACGACGGGAAGCGAGGCCGACATTCAGGCGCAGACGAAGGTGCTGATGGAGATTCGCGACAACATGAACGTCGCGACCGATCTGATCAACCAGGCCGAAGCGCTGCGCGCACAGCTCGCGCGCGAGGGCGATCGCGGGCAGACGACGCGGCGAGCAAGGCGGCGAAGGCGAAGGCCGCCGACCTCGACAAGAGGATCGTCGCGATCGAGTCGAAGCTGTTCAACATGACGTCGACCGGCCGCGGCCAGGATCAGCTGCGCTTCCCGAGTCAGCTCGTCGAGAAGCTGTCGCACCTCGCTGACGTCGTGTCGTTGAACGATTTCGCGCCGACCGACCAGGAAATCGACCGTTCACAAGAAGCTGACGCAGGAGCTGTCCGGGTTACCAGGAAGTGATGAAACCGCTGCTCGTGGTCAGGTAGGGCGGGTGGGGCAGGTGGGCGACAGGTAGGGCAGGTGGGCCAGCTCAGGGGGAAACAATGATGATCACTCGCCGTGACGCCGTCGCCTCGTTCGCACTCTTCGCCGAGCTGATCGCCGCGGGCGGTCACGCTCGACGCGCAGGCTCAACCTCGCATCCGGCGCGCCGCCGGCCGCGCCTCGTCCGCCGGTCTTCAAGCACGATCTGCCGAACGTGTCGTTGGACGGCTGGGAGGTGACGGTCAGCCACGTCGACTACCCGCCAGGGCGCGTCGGCACGGCGCATCAGCATCCGGGCTTCGTGCTGGCCTACGTTCTCCAAGGCGCCATCGTGACGAAGATTTCCGGTCAGGGCGACGAGCGGACGTACAACGTCGGCGAGATGTTCTACGAGCAGCCGGGCGCGACGCACGAAGTGTCGAGGAACGCGAGCCAGACGGAGCCCGCGCGGCTGCTCGCGATGATCTTCGCGAAGAAAGGCTCGACGCTCACGGTGCCGGTCAAGTAGCCGATTTTCGGAACCACATCACGTGATTCGCGACGACCGTGATGGGCTCGCCGGTCGGTGTCACCTCGACCGAGTGGAGCCCTGATTTCTCCGGCACTTCGACCGACCCGAGGACCGCGCCGCTTTTCGGATCGAGCTTCACGAGCCAGCCTGGCGACGCCGTCGGTTCGTCGACTGGATGCATGCCGGCCCAGAGCGCGCCGCCAGCGAGCTTCAGCGAGTACGTTTTGCCGATGCGCCACTCGCCGACGAATGCGCCGTCGAGCGTGAATCGCTCGATGCGCCCGTTCTCACGGTCCGCGACGTAGATGATTCCGTTCGGCCCGACGACGATCGAGTGCGGCAGCCGAAACTCCCCAGGTCCGGTGCCAGGCTTGCCCCACTCGCGCACTTTCCTGCCGTCGGCCGTGTACTCGAGAATCCGTGCGTTGCCGTAGCCGTCCGCGATGAAGATGCGGCCGTTCGGTCCGAACGCGACGTCGGTCGTGCCGACGAACGGGCTCCGGGTTTCAGGCGGCTGGCCGCCGACGCTGATCTCGAGGAGCTTTTCACCCTCGGACGTGAACTTGTAGACCATCGAGCTGTTCGCGTCGACCGTCCAGATGTTTCCCGCCGGATCGATGCGAATCGCGTGCGGCAGCTTGAACAGTCCGTTGCCCCACGAGCGCAGCACGCGGCCGTGGAGATCGGTCGCAATCACCGGGTCGGCCTTGTCGCCGCGCTGCAGCAGGTAGATCGTGCCCTTGCCGTCGAGTGCGACCCACGAGACCATGCCCAGCTCGAAGCCTGCGCTCGTGGCGGACAACGGCGAGCTCCGTTTCGGAGAGCGGCAGCTTCGGCGCCGCCTGAATCATCCGGCGCGTCTCGGCTCCGGCCTTCGTCTTGGCTTCAGGGCTCAGTTCCGCCGGCGCCTGCGCGAACGCGGTCGCGGCGATCACGAGCAAGAGCGACGAGCACACGTCTTTCGAAACAGCATGCGTGGAGTGTAACCCTGACCGCGGGAGCCGAATGACCAGATGAGTGGGGCCGATACCATGCAGAGTGACCCAGACGAGTCGAGACGGCGTGGACGTTCGAGCGGCAGGGCGAGCGGCTAGTGCTGCACCGTGAAGAAACGGCAAATGGCGTGAACCTCGTCGTCGTCAGCGAGAACGGCGTGCCGCGTTGCTTATCCCTTCGACTCGATGGACCGCCTCGTGGCGTTCCAGTCCGATATGGAATCGCTGCTCGTCCGCACGGGCTGGTCGTTTGTCGCCTTCACCCCGGATCGCCGGACCGGCCGAGACCGCCGCGGCATGCCGCGCGAAGTCGAACGCCGCCGGTGGTGGACGGACGGATTGCGGTGACGTCCGGCTAAAGCCGGACGCTACAGCTCGCGCTACGTTCTACCGATCGGATTTCGGCTTCGCCTTCTGCTCTTCCGGCTTCAACGGCACCGGCTTGATCGGCGTCAGCTTCTGCTTCTGGAGCAGTTGATTCACCTGCGGCAGGTCTTTCTGAACGGCCGTATCGAGCTTGTTCATCTGCTCATCGAGCTTGCCTGACAACAGTTTGAACATCTCGTAGGTCTGGTCGGTCGGCGGCGCGTCGGCCGATTCGACGATGCCCTGCAGCGACGCGATCTTGTTGTTCAACATGATCGGGAAGTTCAGCGGATCTTCGAAGCTCTGATTCTTCACCTGGTAGACCTGCGTTTCGACGGCGGTCAGCGTTTTCTCGAGCGCCTCGAGCGCCTTGGCCGTCGGGCCGGTCTTGCTGTCCAACTTGCCGGCGCGATCCTGGATCTGCGGCCGGATGCCGCGCACGAGCAGCACGGCCTGATTGGCCTTGGCCGTCGTGTCGCGAATCTGGAGCGCGAGCTGGAATTCGCGCTGCAGGTCGGCGTCGGTGACGTCGGCGAGCAGGTGCGGCTCGCGCCGAATCGCGAATGCCTGGGTCTCGGCGTGGCCGTCGGCCGTCACGCGCACTTGATAACTTCCGGGCGGCGCCACCGGGCCGCGCGTCGTCGCGTCCCACATGATCAGTCCGGGGAAATCGGTCGCGCGATCGTAGCGAATGTCCCACTCGAGGCGCTGCAGGCCGGCAAGAGTGGACGGCTTCGGATCTTTGGGGTTGAAGATATCTTCGATCGTCGGCGGCTCGGGCTTCTTCTCCGAATCGGCTCGCGTCCCATTGAATGTGCGGATCACGCGATTCTGGCTGTCGAGCACCTCGACGGTGATCTTGTCCGCCGTCTGCTTCAGCTGATAGTCGATGCGCAGCGTTCGATCGAGACCGCGCAGCGCATCCTGCGGTTTGAAGAGCGTCAGCTCGGTGCTGGACGGAGCGATATTCCACTGGCGGAGCGGCGAGATGTCGTCGAGCACGTAGAAGGCGCGTCCGTGCGTCGCGATGACGAGGTCGCGCTCTTCGACCTTGATGTCGTGCACGGGCGTGTCCGGCAGGTTCTGCCGCAGCGACTGCCAGTTCGCGCCATCGTCGAACGAGACGTAAACGCCGTGCTCGGTGCCGAGATAGAGCAGCTTCGCGCGCTTCGTGTCTTCACGAACCGCTCGCGCGAAGTCGCGCGGCGCGATGCCGTTGACGATCTTCGTCCACGTCTCGCCGTAGTCGTCGGTCTTGTACACGTACGGCGCGAAGTCGTCGTGTTGATATCGATTGGCCGCGACGTACGCGGTGCCGGGGCGGAACGGCGAGGCTTCGACGAGGCTGATGCGCGCGAACGGCGGCAGATCTTTCGGCGTGACGTTCTTCCATGTTGCGCCGGCGTCGCGCGTCACCTGCACGTAGCCATCGTCGGACCCGGTCCAGATCAGGTTGCCGTCTTTCGAGCGACGGCGCGATCGAAAAGATCGTCGCGTACGTTTCAACACCTGTTTCGTCGCGGGTGATCGGCCCGCCCGAATCGCCCATCGTCGACGGATCGTGACGCGTCAGATCAGGGCTAATGCGCGTCCAGGTTTGACCCGCGTTATTGGTCTTCCAGACGTGCTGCGAGCCGACATACAGCGTCGCCGGATCGGTTCGGCGAGTAGACGATCGGAAACGTCCACTGGAACCGCTCGGTAATGTCCTTCGTCGCGTATCCCATCGGGTTCTCGGGATACGGGTTCACGCGGCGCAGCTGGCCGGTCTTGCGATTGAAGCTGGTGATGTCGCCGCTGTAGCTGCCCGCGAAGAAGATGTCGGGGTTCTTCGGATCCTGCGCGACGTAGCCGCTCTCGCCGCCGCCGACCGAGTAGAAGACCGTGTCGATGCCGCCGGCAATCGCGCCGAATCCGCTCGCCGCCGCGCTCGACACGCACGCGGTCGTGTTGTCCTGCTGAGCGCCGCATACGTGGTACGGCACGTCGGTCGTCGTCGTCACGTGGTAGAACTGCGCGGTCGGCATTTCCAATTTCGTCCACGTCTGGCCGCCGTCGAGCGTCACCGTCGCGCCGCCATCGTTGCCCCAGAATGAATCGCTTCGGGATTCGCCGGATCGATCCACATGTCGTGGTTGTCGCCGTGCGGCACCATCGGCATCTTCCAGATCTTGCCGCCGTCGGTCGACTTCATGAACATGACGTTCGGTTCGTAGACTGTGTCCTTCTCCTTCGGGTCGGCGTAGACGCGCGTGTAGTAGAACGCGCGCTGCCGCACGTTGCGATCTTCGCTCACGCGCTTCCACGTGGCGCCCGCGTCGTCGGACACGAACGTGCCGCCGTCTTCAGCTTCGATTTGCGCGTAGACGCGGCTCGAGTCGACGGGTGATACGACGACGCCGATTTTGCCGAGTACGCCTTTGGGCATGCCGGGATTGTTCGAGAGCTCCGTCCAGTGATCGCCGCCGTCGGTCGATTTGAACAGCCCGCTGCCAGGGCCGCCGCTCGACATCATGTGCGACACGCGGAATGCTTCCCACAAGGCGGCGTACACAACCTGCGGATTCTTCGGATCGAGATTCAGCTCGATGCCGCCCGTCTTGTCGTCGCGAGCGAGCACCTTGTCCCACGTCTTGCCGCCATCCTTGGTGCGGAAGATTCCGCGCTCCGGATTTGGACCCGCCGGATGTCCGAGCGCGGCGACGAACGCGATGTCCGGATTCGTCGGATGAATACGAATCTTCGAGATGACCTGGGTCTCGACGAGCCCGATGTGCGCCCACGTCTTTCCGGCGTCGGTCGATTTGTACACGCCGTCGCCCTGCGCGATGTTGCCGCGCAGTTCGCTCTCGCCCATGCCGATGTAGACCACGTCAGGGTTCGACGGCGCGATCGCGACCGCTCCAACCGACGAGCTCGTGAGCTGACCGTCGGTCACCGGCGCCCATGTCGCGCCCCCGTTCGTCGTCTTCCACAGGCCGCCGCCCGTCGCGCCGAAGTAATACTCGTTCGGCCGCGCGGCGCTGCCCGCCACGGCAATCGAGCGCCCGCCTCGCGCCGGACCGAGATTTCTCCAGGTGAGCGCGCCGAACGGCTTGGCCGGGGCGTGCTCATCCGGCGCTTGTGCGGAAAACGTCGTCGGCCCGACAGTAAGGCCGGAAAAGAGCAACAGTACCGCGAGCAGCAAAGGGGATCGTGACATGCCGGGAAGAATACCGCGAACGCTGCCGGACGGCCTATACTTCGGAGTCGATAATGAGGTGCCCGATGACTCGTCGAATGTTCGCCGCGGTTGTCGTTCTGGTGCTCTCAGCGACCGCGTCCGCATACGCCGCGGGACCGACCTACTACCTCGCGCTCGGTGATTCGCTGTCCCGAGGCATCCAGCCGGGACGGGACGGCAAGCTCACCGAGACCCAACAGGGGTACGTCGACGATCTGTTCGCCTTCTACCGCGTCCGCCATCCGGCGCTTCGGCTCGCGAAACTCGGATGTTCGGGCGAAACCACGGCAACGATGATCGCGGGTGGCAGCTGCACGTATGGGTCAGGCAGCCAGCTGGCCGAAGCGGTTGAATTTCTCCAGACGCATCGAGTCGGGCTCGTCACGCTGACGATCGGCGGCAACAACGTCGATCACTGCATCGGCGCCGCCGGAATCGACCAGACGTGTGTGCTGAACGGGCTCGGCGCCGTGGCGGCGAATCTGCCGCGGATCGTCGGGGCGCTGCGCGCCGCCGCTGGTCCGGGGGTGCCGATCGTCGCGATGAATTACTACGATCCGTTCCTGGCGCTGTGGCGGTTGGGTGCGGGCGGGCAGCTGGTGGCGAATGAGTCGCTGCAGGCCACGCTGTTCTTCAACGGGCTGCTTGAAAATGTCTATCAACAGTTCGGCGTGCCGGTCGCCGACGTGGCGAAGGCGTTTCGCACGACAGATTTCACGCCGGTTCAGGCGTTCGATCTGCCGGTAAACGTGCTCGCGACGCTCGTGTGGACGTGGATGGGCGCGGCGCCGCCGGTCGGTCCGGACATTCACCCGAACGCGTTCGGCTACGCCGTGATCGCCGGCGCGTTCGTCAGAACGATCGGACGCTACTGACTCGACGCCTTACGCTGACGCCGGACCTTGATGAACCCGAATGCGAGCACACCCATGACGACCGCTAGAATCCAAAACATCGGCTTCTCCTTGGCGCGTTAGTGCGCGGCGCGGATGACGGCCGCCGTGAGCTCCAGGAGCACCAGCAAAGCCGCGCTTATATAGAGCTGTGATCGATTGAACATTCTGCTCCCCCCGTGTGGTGAGCAGTTGAGGCAACGGCTGTGCCGGCTCGGACCGCCCGCGTCGTATTGGGCTCCAACTCGTTCTTGCAGAATGGCTTACTGACACGGCGTTTACGGGAGCCAGAACCGCGGCAGCCGCCTGCAGACAACGAAATTGTCAGCCGATCCTGAAATCGTCGCGCGCCGGTCGTCGTTGTACCGAGTGGCGCGTTCTGGTACCCTGACCGCCGAGGAATCGATGTCGACCGAAAGTTTCTACGGGCTGCTCGCGCGCCCGTTCAGCCTGACGCCGGATCTGCGTTTCGTGTTCCACAGCCGATCGCATTCGCGCGCGCTCGAGCAGGTCACCGAAGCGCTGAAGCGCCGCGAGGGGCTCGTCGTCATCACAGGCGGGATGGGCACCGGCAAGACGATGCTCTGTCGGACGCTGCTCGAAACGTTCGAACCCCGCACCTTTTTGTCGGTGATCCTCGACCCGTGCCTCAGCGTGAGCGACCTGCTCCACCAGGTGCTCACCGATTTCGGCATCATCAACGACGTCGAGCGCTCCGCTGACGAGCCGAGCGCGGAGATCACGCGGCATCAGCTGGTGACGACGCTGCAGAAGTTTCTGTCGACGCTGATTCCGCTCGACGCCCATGCGGTGATCATGATCGACGAGGCGCAGCATCTCGATCCGAGTGTGCTCGAGGAAGTGCGTCTGCTCTCGAATTTCGAGACGGACACGGCGAAGCTGCTGCAGATAGTGCTCGTCGGACAACCGGATCTCGACACCCTTCTGAAGCGGCCCGAGATGGGACAGCTCCGTCAGCGGATCGCGCGGCGCGTGGAGCTGCATCCCCTTGCCGCGACCGAAGTGAAGGAGTACATCGAACGGCGGCTCTTCGTCGCGGCCGAAGCCGCGACGCCAGAGAAAAGCGATGATTCCGCGAGCGATCCGCAACCGGGCTCCGCACTGGAACGCGTGCGCTTCACGCCGGCGGCGATTCAGACTGTCGCGGCGATCTCTGCGGGAATTCCCCGTATCGTCAATACGTTGTGCGATCGGGCGCTCGAGCTCGGCTGCGAACGTCAGACGCGTGTCCTCGATCATCGCGTCGTGGTCGACGCTGCCGATCGACTGAAGCTGCCGGTACCGGCACTCGTGAAGATGCGATCCGGCGCCGGCCTCAAAGCAGCCGCCGCCGCGCTGTTCGTGATCGCGGGTCTCGGCGTCTGGTGGTGGGCGTCTCGTCCAACGCCCGCAGCGGCGACGCCGCAAGTGGTGCAGCGCGTGCGTGAAGCGCCGATCGCGAAAACGACCGAGCCCGCAACCGTACCGCCTGCGCCTCCGACTGCGACGCGTCCCGCTGAATCCACGCCGGCAAAACCTGCTCCGGCCGCCTCGCCTAACTCTCCCGCGCAGCCGAAGAATGGACGCTACGGAATTTCCGTCGCAGCCTTCAAGACCGCGCAGCGTGCCGCTGACGTTGCCGCCAGCATCGCGCAAAAAGGCCTTCGTGTGACCACGCGCACTGACTCGACCGGCACGTGGCACCAGATCGTCGTCGGCCCTTACGATTCACCGGAGGAAGCCGAAGCAGCGCAGCGGATTCTTACACGCGAAGGATTTACCGGCACCCGCATCTCGGTCCTTTCTCCCGACGTTCGTTAAGTCGCCTCCTCCCTGCGCGCCTGCGCGCGCCAGCATCCAGTCATTCCATGTAACCCCGGGTCGTTGTGTGAAGCAGACGCGTGCACGTCGGACCGATAGACCGTCACGGCGGGTCTGCGAAATGAACTCAGAACTGAGAACTGAGAACTGCGGAGACTGGACCATTGCCATTAACTTCTAAGTTCCGAGTTCTCAGTTCTGAGTTCAGGCTGCGTTTTCAGCAGCCTGCTAGATACGCCGAGCGCTTCAGCGCGAAGGCGTTATCGAGCGGGGGCAGCCTTGAGCCGAAAGCGTCGGGTGGCCCCTCGGTGACGTTCTGTTCTAGAGACGCCGAGCGCTGCGGCGCGAAGGTGTTATCGAGCGGGGGCAGCCTTGAGCCGAAAGCGTCGGGGTGGGCTGGGCCCGCGGTGACGTTCTGTTCTAGAGACGCCGAGCGCTGCGGCGCGAAGGCGTTATCGAGCGGGGGTGGGGCCCCGCGAGAGAATAAATGATCGGGCAGACACTCTCGCATTACCGGATACTCGAGAAGCTCGGCGACGGCGCCACGGCCGTCGTGTATAAGGCCGAGGATCTCGCGCTCGGTCGCGCGGTCGTGCTGAAGCTCGTTCCGCCCGAGCTGTCGGCCGATTACGCGATGAACACGCGCTTTCAGCACGAAGCGCGCACCGCGTCGAGCCTGAACCATCCCAACATCTGCACGATCTACGAAATCGCCGAGGACAACGGGCGCCTCTTCATCGTGATGGAGCTGCTCGAAGGCCAGGTGCTCTCGAGAGCCATCGGCGGCCGGCCGCTCGAAACGTACCGCGCGATCGAGCTCGCGGTGCAGATCGCCGATGCGCTCGAGGCGGCGCACGCCGAAGGGATCGTTCACCGCGACATCAAGCCGGCGAATATCTTCGTGACCGGCCGCGATCACGTGAAGATTCTCGACTTCGGGCTCGCGGTTCTCCTGCCCTACGGTCCGTCGGGCCCGAAGCCGATGCCCGAGAGGTTGTCGAAGACGATCGCTGGAACCATCCCGTACATGTCGCCCGAGCAGACGCGCGGCGAAGAGCTCGACGCGCGCAGCGATCTGTTCTCGATGGGCGTCGTCCTCTACGAGATGATCACGGGCCGCCGCGCCTTCACCGGCAGCGACAACGCCGCGATTATGGACGCGATCACGCGCCACTCGCCCCTTCCGCCGAGCGAGCTGAATGCGAGCGTCCCCGCCGAGCTCGAGCGGATCATCGACAAAGCGCTCGAAAAAAATCGGAAGCTCCGGTTTCAGACTGCGTCCGATCTGCGCGCCGACTTGCAGCGCCTGAAGCGCGACCTCGACTCCGCCGCCGCGATCATGGCGCGCAACCGGCCCGAGCGCTCCGGAAACCCGCCTTCGTCCGTGATGCATTGGCCGCGCGCGGCCAAGGTCCGGTCCCGATCGGCGATCGCCGGCAGCGTGCTCGTAGGCAGCGCACTCTTAGCGATGGCATGGGTGGAGACACGACCCGTACGCGAGCGGCCGCTGATGAGTGCTCACCTCATTCCGGCCGTCGGCGTCCTGCCGACCGACGTCCATCGTCCCGATCGCAAGGCGCCGGCAAGTGATGCGAGTGCGGCGAAAATCGTCGCGATACGCTCGCCGGCCGAGCCGCGGCCCTCGCCCGACCCTGCGCCTCCCGCCGACCCGCCGAGCGACTCCACTACGGCTGTCGCCGTCAATGAGACGGCGGCCGAGCTTCATGGCGCGATGTGGGCGCAGCAGGAACTCGGCATCGCGCGGGCGAAGATCGACGCCAAATTATTCGATCAGGCGCTCGCGACGCTGAAAAGCATCACCGCGAAGGAAGGCGTCGGCGAAATCGCGACCGATGCATATTTCCTGATGGCGTCGATCGACGAGCGTCAAGGGAAGATCGAAGACGCGATGGCGACGTACCTTGAGATCGTCAACCGATACCACGACCACCCGCGTGCCCCGGAAGCGTTGTTCCTGATGGCGCAGAGCACGCTGCGCACCCGCCGACCGGGCAAGGAGGCGGAGGCGCACCGTCTGTTCGACGAGGTCGTGGCCACCTATCCACAGAGTGCATGGGCGGCGCGCGCGCTCCTGATGCGCGGCGATCTCGAAGCGCGGCAACGATTGTTTCAGCGCGACGATGTGCTGGAGACATCGGTGCCGACGGCGCTGATTACGTATCGCCAATTGGTCGGGCGGTATTCGGGTACAACGGCGGCGGAAGCTGCGCTCTGGAAGCTCGGAGCGATATACGTCGAGATGAAGCGATATGGTCTCGCCGCGCAGGCCTTCTCTGATCTCGCGGCCATGTATCCGGCGACCGAGCACGACGCGTGGTTCGCGGCGGCCGAGCTGTACGAAAAACGGCTGAACGACGACGCGAGCGCTCAGGCGGCGTATCAGCGCGTTCCACCTTCATCGCCGCGTTTTCCGGACGCCCAGAAGAAGCTGCATCGTTGAACGCCGCGCGGCCGGACCGGCAGGTCTAAAGACCTGCGCTACGCCGACACTGGCGTGTCCCACGCGTAGCCCGGCTCAGTCGTCAGGCGTCGATCCTCGATCGGCATCCCGACCGTGAAGTGATACAGGCTCTGGAATGCATGGCCTGTCAGTCCGAGCAGGTCGTGGACCGGATCGTCGTAGAAACAGCCAATGCCGGTCGCACGCGCTCCTGCTGCCTCCGCTTCGAGATATAACACCTGTCCGATCATGCCGGTCTCCCAGAATAGATTTCTGTAGAACGCGGGACCGAACGTCTCGAGGCTCGCGTCGAATTCGGCGAGCATGCCGAGGCTGAAGAAGCCGTCGCTCGCGATCTCCTGATCGCAGCTGACCCGCGCCGCACGCGATCGCATGTCGCCCTCCGCCAGCCGATACAGCGGCAGCCTGTCGCCTGCCGGCTCCCAGGCAAACTCCGAGCGGCAGGCAGCGCGCAGACGCTCGAACGCCGCGCCGTCGCGCACGAGCGCGTACAATCCAGGCGCGCACGTCGTGGACGCGATGCACGAACAAAGCGAGATGCACGCAGGGCGACCACCACAGCGTGTTCCATGGCGTCCCCGCGTCGGGCAGGACGGCGGCCAGCATCCGAAGAAACGTGGCGCGATCGATTCCGGATCGCCCGTCCAATGCCACCGCGCTGCGGCGCTGCAGGATCAGCTGCCGCGCATCGATCGCGCGGTCTTCGTTCGTGCTCACGGTGTCGTCGCCGCGCGCCACAGGCGGGACGTGACCGCGTCCGAAATCCTCGGTGGCTCGTGCGACCTCGTCGATGAACGACCAGCGGATGTGATCCTCGCTCAGTTGGTTCGCGTGGCCGGACCACGCGCCCGCGCGAATGCCGTCAGCGAGAGACGGCGCGAGGTCGGCGGCCGGCGACGGCGACGGCGCGGCGTCGATCGCAATGATGCAGCCCGGTTCTTCGCGTTCGGCTTCCGTGAAATCGTCGTCGCGATCGATGCCGATGGCGGCCGCTACCGCGCGATGCGACCAGGACGGCAGTAGGACGGCGCGCCAGCCGAGCAGGCCTGCCGCGATCGATACCGCGCCCACGGCGTGGCCGAGATCGTGTTGACAATAGCGGAACGCGCGCTCGCCGTACTTCCACGACTCGCGCCAGTGAATCGACGTCAGCGCCACGAGCGCCAGGTCGGGCGGCGCGCCGCACGCGACCCGCCACACTTCGTCAGCGAACACGCACCGCTGCTCGAGCTCGTGGCGATCGGCGGCGTAATGGTAGACGGCCGCCCGATCGTTCGCGCCGGGCAGCGCACCGCACAGAAGGTAAGCCTCTGTGGGATGAAGATTTCCGCTCGACGGGTTCACTCGCAGCGACCAGCGCGACGCGCCGAACTGCTTCCATGCCGAAAGCCCGAACGAGTAGCGCAGCAGCTCACCGAGCGAGGCGATCGTCAGCGGCGCGGCAGGCACCTGCAGGCGGCACGCCTGATCGAATGACGCCGGCCGAGGCCCATATCCCGTCGAGGTAACCCCGCCCGGACATTGGTACAGCGAGACGACCGGGCTGCCGTCATAGCTGCGGAATGGTTTCGGCTGCGACGCCCAATCGAGATATCCGAGCGACCGCGCAAACGCGTGAAACTGATGCTTCGTTCCATCGTGATAGCGAAGCACTGTCTCTGCCGCGCTCAGAATTCTCGGACCCAGGTCTCTTTCAGAACCCATGTGTCGATCGCCCAGTTTGGACACAACACGTAAGACTTACGCCCATTTGCTGACACGTCGCAGCAGAATCGGTCAACTGTTGACCCTCTTCGTGTCGCTTCCGGCACTCTCTTTGCGTATTCATTACCGTCGTTTCACGTGCAAGTCAGAATTGTCCGTTCAGCTCATCGGGTGGTCGACGGGATCGATACCAGTACCTTTAAACGAGGCGAGGTATACGAGCTCACGTCGCTGGCGGCAAACGTCCTGATTGCCGAAGGCATCGCGATGCTCGAAATGCGTCGAAGCGAGCGTCGCCAATTCTCGGGCACGGCCCCTCCATGCGTCGCGCACGACCGACGCGCCCGCCGCCGACGCGCCTGACACGCTCCCACCCGCAACGTGGCATGATGCACGCCACGCGCTTCGATGCAGCGTGGGTTGCGAGCTGGAGGACGATCGAATGGACCACACCGAGATTCAAGCGAGGGCCACCATCGCGGCGGCCTTGATCATGTCCCACGCGGTGGAAATTCCCGCAATTCCAAAAACCGGTGGCTCCGCCCTGAACGATCAGGGTGCGGTCAGGCTCCGCCAGCTCACCGATTACGTCTACGCCGCTATCACGGCGACGAAGCCGTAACCTGCGGCGATCGGCGTAAGATGACGTGGAGACCGGCGGGTCGCCAGACATCATGCGCATTTTTGCCGCACTCATCGCGCTCGCGCTGGCAGGCCAGAAGCCGGTTGTCCAGGATCCGCACCCGTTTCAGAGCGCGATCGAGGTCACGACCATCGCGGCAACCGTTTTTGACAAGGACGGAAAGATCGTCGCCGGGCTCGGCCGCGAGGCGTTCGAGATTTTCGAAGACGGCGAACCGCAGCGCGTTACGCAGTTCACGAACGAGCGCGTGCCGATCGGCCTCGGCGTGCTGCTCGACACCAGCGACAGCATGTACGGGAAGCGCATTCAGGACGCGCGCGCGACCGTGGACCGCTTCCTGTTCGGGCTGCTCGCGCCCGCCGACGAATTCTTCATCGTCGCCTTCAATCACCAGGTTCATATTCTGACGGAGTGGACGAATACGCCGGAGGTCGTGCGGAGCGCGCTCGACGGCATCAAGCCATGGGGCGCGACCGCGGTCTACGACGCCGTGCTCCGCGCGCTGCCCATCATCGACCGGAGGTCGCGCCAGCGCGCCGCGCTCCTGATCATCTCCGACGGCGACGACACGGCAAGCGACGCGACGATGCGGGAGGTTCGGTCCGCGCTCGTCCGCAGCGACGCGTTCGTGTACGCGATCGCGATCGATCCAAAGGATCGCCGCGCGATCAACGCGAAGACCAACCCTGAAGCGCTGCGCGAGATCACGAACGAGAGCGGCGGACGCACCGAAGTCGTCTCGACAACCGACGAGCTCAACGCCGCCGCCGCGCGGATTGCCGAGGAGCTCAATAATCAGTACGTGCTCGGCTACACCTCACCCAAGGGAGCGGACGGCAAGTTTCATAGCATTCGCGTGCGCGCCCTCGGCGGCGACTATCGGGTGCGCGCGAGAAACGGCTATGTTGCGACGCCGGTCGATCGCCGGCACGGGCCGGGTTAAACGCACATGGCATCCCTTCTGTTCGCCGCGCTCATCGTGACCGCTCAGGCGCGGGCGCTGCAACCAGGCGAGCTCGCCGTCTTGACGATTACTGCGCGCGCCGCGACGGACGCGGTGAAACTCAAGGCCTTCGATCACGACATCACCGGCTATCGCGTCGACGCCGAGCACTGGCACGCGCTCGTCGGGATCGACCTCGATACCGCACCTGGGACGTATCGCGTCGAGATCGATGCGGCAGCGGGTGGTGCGGCACTCGATCACGCGACGTACGATCTCGCCGTGCGCTCGAAGGCATTTCCGACACGACAGCTTCACGTCGATCCGGCGTTCGTCAACCCGCCGGTTACGGCAGAGGAGCGCATCGTGAACGAAGCGAAGGAGCTCGCGGCGATTTGGACGAGCTCCGCGCGCGAGCGCTACTGGTCGGACCCGTTCGCGCGTCCGGTTCCGGGGCCCGCCAATAGCCAGTTCGGCACACGCAGCGTCTTCAACGGCGTACCCCGCGCACCGCACAGCGGCGGCGATTTCCTCAGCGGCGCCGGGACCCCGGTGCTCGCTCCCAATGCGGGCCGCGTCGTCCTCGCCCGCGATCTGTACTTTTCGGGGAACACTGTGGTCATCGATCACGGACTCGAACTCTTCTCGCTGCTCGCGCATCTGTCCGAAACCGACGTGCACGAGGGCGATCTGGTGGTAGAAGGACAGGTGATCGGCAAGGTCGGCGCGACAGGCCGCGTCACCGGACCTCACCTGCACTGGGCCGTCCGCGCGAACGGTGCGCGCGTCGATCCAGTATCCCTGCTGGCGGTCCTCGGCCCGAAATCGTAGAACGCAATCCCACGCAGCGCGAGGCTTCAGCCGAGCGTCGCCTCAAAATCGAATGTCGTCGGACGTAGCGCGAGGCTTCAGCCGAGCGTCGCCTCAGAATCGGATGTCGCCGGACGTAGCGCGAGGCTTCAGCCGAGCGTCGCCTCAAAATCGAATGTCGTCGGACGTAGCGCGAGGCTTCAGCCGAGCGTTGCCTCAGAATCGAATCTCGGCGAGGAGCGGATAGTGGTCGGACCCGAGGCGTTCCGGGAGTCGGCGTACGTTGACCTCTCGCCCGCCCGTCCGGGCGAAGACGAAATCCATCGTCGCGCCGACCACTCCAGCCGACCAGGTCGGTTGATGTCGTAGCTGTCTGGCATCGGGAAACGCGCGGCGCACGTGTCGAATCGCCGCTTCCCTGTCACCCAGCCACGTGTTGAAATCGCCAGCCACCAGGATCGCTGATCCGCCCGCAAGGCCGAGCGCCTCGATGAGCGCATCCGCCTGACGCCGCCTCGCCGCGATCGGACCGCCGCGCGCGACCGCGAACGCCGTGTCGAGATGAGCGTCCGCGAGCGTCAGAGACCACTCCGCACCGCCGCTCGTCCGTCCGCGGATCGTGGACCCGATCGCGACTCGCCGCTGGCGCTCGAAGGGCAGCTCGATCGCGATGATCTGCTCGAGAGGCCGTGTCGAGAGAATCGCGTTCCCGCGATCTTCGGCTTCGGGAGCACCCGCAGCGCCCGTTCCGCATCGAGGGCACGTAGACGTACGCAAGGCCGGCCGCGCGCGCGATCTGCGCGACATCGCGCCGCTCGCCGCCGGGGGGCCGCTCGCGAATGCGGCGCGGCGCGGCGGCGTCTGCCTCAGTCCAGGCCGGCACGACGTCGCCGGCGCGATAGGCCTCCTGCAGCAGAATCGCGAAATCGGCGACCGGCTCGCCGCCCGTGAGCTCGCCGCGGCGGAGTCTTGAGATGAGCGACGGCAGATCGCCACCGCCGACGTGCACGTTCCAGCTGACGATGACGAGCACGTCGATCGGGCGGTCTTCGCCGGTCGCCGGCGCGGCAACCTCGACCGGCCCGACCGCCGCGCACCATCGCTCCAGCGCGCGCACGTCGCGACGGTCGGTCGGGCCGATCCACGTTACGGTCGCGCCGCTCGACGCGGTGACTTGCCGGCAGCTGGACGGCGCGGCTTCGACCGCCATTCTCGGCCGCTCCGCACATGCGGTCGCGGAAGCCATCGCAATGAAGCCGATGATCCGCGTGAATCGTGAAAGAACACGCAGCACTAAATGCGTACCAGAACAGCTGACGCGGGCGCACCTGTGGCGCGGGCGATCGCAGAAGCGTAGAACGCGACCTGACGACGATAGCGATCCTCTTCGGCGGCCAGCTCGCGATCCGTTTTGTAGTCGACGATGGTCCACGAGCCCTGCTCTTCGAAGGCCAGATCCACGATTCCTTCAACGAGCCTTCCGTCGTCGAGCGTGCAGGTAACGGATGTTTCGCGCCGGCAGGCGCCGCGCGCGGCAGCAGCGGAAGCGCGTTTCAACAGTTCGGCTGAGAGCACGCGTCCAGCTGCCGACGCCGCCGTACTCGCATCCTCCGCGTTCAGGCCGAGCACCCTCGCTTCGGCCTCCGCGAGCTCGGCCAGCACCGCCGTGGAGGCGGTGAACGGGGCGCGCGCGAGGACAGCATGAACGAGGATCACCAAACGCCGCGCCCCCGGGTCGTCGATCACCGACCGACATCGACGTCCGTTCGGCGGCGGGCAGCAAATCGACAACCGTGACGTCCTCGGCTTTGACGACACTCTTCGGCGGAAAGCGTCGACTCAGACGGCGGCGCAGCCGACCATTCCCGCGCCGTTTCGACGACGACCGACGGCGTGCGGCCCGCGTCGCGCGCGTCGATGCGCGCCAGGCGCCACCGATCGTACCGGCCGCGTCCGTCGGCGACGACGTTGCGGGGGACGTCCTTCACGATGAGATCTTCTCGCCGAACGCCAAACGATGCCTTCGCGCCGAGAGACAATGCGCTCGGATCCCACCACACGACCGAGTATCCGCCCGCTGCCGGAAACGCATGCGCGCCTGGCGCAACGGTCGCCGTACCGGCGGTTTCATCGTTCGGGCGCTGCAACACGGAATCCTTCGACTTGAACGCGGGGCATTTCGGTCCGCGCGCCTGCAGCCCGACGCGCCGGCGACCGGCGGATACAACGCGCGGTTCAACGGACTGAACCAGCCGCCTTCCCACGCTTCGTCTCCGAGCGCGGGCACGACGAGAAGATCGCGCGCGCGCGTCGCCGCGACGTACGCCAACCGGACGCCCTCGGCCTGGTCGCGTGCCACTTCGACCTGCTCGTGCTCGTGGAGTTCGGATGGAGCCCAGCCGCCGATTTTCATCGCGCACAACCGACGCGACGGATCGAGGTACCGGCTCGCTTCGCTCCGGCTGATGCGACATGTCAGGTCGACGAGAATCACCACTGGAAACTCGAGCCCCTTCGCCTTGTGAACAGTCATCAGCCGGACGCCGTCGCTCCCCTCCTCGAGAATCGGCGCTTCGGCGGCTTCCGATGCGGCGGCCGATCTCAGTTCGTCGATGAAGCCGCGGAACGAAATGCCGCCCGATGCTTCGTACTGCCGCGCAAGCTCCGCGACGTGCAGCACGTTCGCGAGCGCCTGCTCGCCCGCCGGCCGCAGGATGAACCCGACATGCGCGCGCGTTTCGGCGATCAGCCGGTGAATGGTGTCGGCGACGGGCCGGTAGTTGCGTCGGCGGTGCAGCTCCTGCAGCAGCCGGAGCGCGTTCGAGATCGCGCTGAGATGCGTCGTCGGCTCCGCGGTGAGCGCCAGCTCCTGGCCGGAGTTGCCGCCAAGCTCCCTCGGAACGCGAAACGGATGGAAGGTGCCGAAACGGTGACGGAACTCGAGCAGATGCTCGTCGTCGATCGCGAACAGCGATCCCTTCAGCGTGGCGAACACCGACAGCTCGTCGTCGGGCCATTCGATGGCAGCGAGCGCCGCGCGGACCGTCTCCACTTCCTCACGGCCGTGGAACGCCTTGCCGCCGACCAGTAGATGCGGCACCCCGCGCGCTTCCAGCGCATCGACGTACCCACGCGTGACGTCGTCGCCGAAGCTGACGAACCTTCGGAACAGGAGCGCGACGTGTCGCGGCTGGATCGGGACGCGCCGCTCGCCGTCGGCGGTGCGTTCCGTCACCTGCCAGCCGTTCTTGCCATCGGTCAACCAGGCAACGAACGCGCCGACCGCGTCTGGCAACGACAAATCGATCGCCTTCGCCGACGGCTTCAGAAAACCGCGAGCCGGATACGGCTTCGGCACGGGCAGCGCGATGATCGCCGGCTGCGAGTCGTCGCCGTCACGGAAGGGCGCCAGCGGCACGTAGCCCGACTGCAGCACGGCATCGTCGGCCATCATCTCCTCGGCGAACGCTGCATTGACGAAACGCTGAATCGCCGGCACGCTGCGATAGCTCGTCGTCAGCTGCAGAATCCGCCCGCCGCGCCGCTCGAGCTCGCGGCTGACGCTCCAGTACGTGCCGACATCGGTGCCGCGGAACCGGTAAATCGCCTGCTTCGGATCGCCCACGATGAACAGCTTGCCCGGGTCGCGTCGTATCGGCCGAGCAGGCAGCAGAATCTCCGCCTGCACCGGATCGGTGTCCTGAAATTCGTCGACGAAGATTCGCGTGAATTTCTGCTGCAGGTGTCGCCGCACGCTCTCGTTCGATCGGATCAGATCGCGGGCTCGGACGAGCAGGTCCGCGAAGTCGAGCGCGCCGGCGGCTGCTTTGAGCTCCTGGTATCGCGCCGTTGCGCCAGCGAGCTCCTGCTGCAGACACGCCGCGAGATCGGCGTCCGCGTCTTTTCGAAACTGCTGGAGGTCGGCGAAGAGCCGATCGCGCGCGGCGAGCACATCAGCGCGCGACACTTCTTTCCCGAACTTGTACCCGCTGCCTTTGCGCGTACGCGAGAAACCGCGATCGCGCGTGAGGTCGACGAGGCGCGCTTCCCAGCCGTCGAGATCGCGCTGCCCGAACGATTGCTCGAGGCGAATCTGATCGCTCAGCCTGCGCACGGCGTCCGTATCGACGTAGAGATTGTCGCGAGTCGACGACGCGGCCGCGGTCAGATCGGCGAGGCGATGCAGCTCGCGCACGTGGCGATCGATCTCGGCCGCGCGATCGAAGGGCGGCCGCTTCCACGGCTGCGGAAAGTCGCGCCACTCGGCGAGCGTCCGCCCGGCGCCGCGCAGGCGATCGATCGGTCCGTCGCTGTCGCGTCCAAAGGGTCCGCTCGTACGACGCAGCGCACGGCGAAGCCCCTCAGGCGGATCGGTCAGCGCGTCCTGCAGCCAGGCGCGAAATGCGCGCGAGTACAAGCGGTCCGCCAGCGGCTCGGTGAGCACCGTGAACAGCGGATCGACGCAGGCTTCGACCGGCCGCTCGCGCAGCAGCTCCGCGCAGAATCCGTGGATGGTGTTGACGTGCGCGTCCTCGAGCGTGGCGAGCGCGTCCTCGAGCCGATCGCGCACGACTGAATCCTGCGCCGATGCGCGCTCCTGTTCGAGCGCCTCCCGCAGCCGCAGCTTCAGCTCGCCGGCGGCCTTTTCCGTGAACGTCACCGCCACGATCTGCACGCATCGTCGCGCGGCCGGTTGCGAGCACGCGAAGGATCGCGCTTCACCAGTTCGGTCGTCTTGCCGGTGCCTGCCGCCGCTTCGACCACGAGCGTCTCGTCGAGCGCGTCGCTAATCGCCTGGCGCGCGTCGACGTCGTCGGCAACGTGCGTCATCGCATGCTCCTCAGCGCGTCGAGGTCGGCCAGCTTGTCCGCTGGCTTCCGCCTCGTCCGCTCTTCCTCGCGCGGTCCGCACACCGGACGGAAGTCGCACCACGTGCACGCGCGCTCGGCCGGCGCGGCCACGAGGAAGCCCTGTTCGACCGCGCGATCGATGATCGTCGAGCGCCTGCAGCCCCTGCCCGCGCGTGTAGTCGTTGACCGGGATCTCGTGTTCGATGAAGCCGCCGGCCGTCGTGCAGTAGAACAGTCGGCCGGCCACGGCCTTCTTGCCGAGGCCCTGTTCGACGGCGACGCTGTACAGCACCGGCTGCAGCACCGCGCCGCCGCCGACGACGAGGTCCGGCGTCGAACGGTTCTTGCCGGTCTTGTGGTCCGTGATTCGGAACACGTCGAGGTCCGCGCGATGCTCGACGAGATCGACCGAACCGCGGAGCACGAAGCGTCCGTCGACGAGAATCGGATCCGGCAGGCTGCGCGGATCGCGCCCTTCGTCGTTCAGCCCGAAGCTGAACTCGAAGTACATCGGACGCCAGGCGCTCGGCTCGGCGAGCTTCTGCAGCCAGATGCCGAGGTCGCGCCGAATCTCGTCGATCTCGTCGCGCCAGACGCGCTCGATCGCCGGCGCGAGCCGCTCGGCGTACTCGGCCGCCACGCGGTCGATGACGCCGTCGAGCATCGTGGCCGCGTCTCTGACGCCGGCGCGCGTGATCGGCAGCGCGCCATCGGCGTCCATCGCGCGGTAGAACTCCGCCTGCACGCGGTGGAACAGGCTGCCTCGCGTCAACGGATCCATCCGGACGAGCGGCTCGGGCTCATCCCACGGCTCGAGCCGATAGATCGTCGCGAGCAGGAACTGATACGGACAGCTCGCGAACCGCTGGAGCGCCGACAGCGAGTACGGGCCGCTGGCGCAGTCGATGCGCGGCGATCGCCTGCTGAATGCCGGCAGACACTTTGATGAGACCGTCGCTCGCGGCCCACGCGGGCGCGCCCGCGCGTCCATCGGCTGATGACCGAACGCCGCAGCGCGTCGTTCAGGTCGAGCAGGTAGTGCGCGTGTCCCTTCACGGCCGCGGATCGCGGGTGTCGAGCAGCGGCTTCAGGACCGCGAGATCGTGCTCGAGATCGTCGATGGCCGCGTCGGGATCCTTCGGCGCCGGCCAGCCGAGGCTCGCGCCGCCCTCTTCGGCCGCTTCCGTCGCCAGCACGCGATGGTCCGGCACCTTGCCGGTGATCGCACGCATGACGTCGAGCGCGTAGAACGACGGCACGCGCGCGCGCGTTTCGGCCACGTCGAGCCGCGGATACGACAGGTACAGCCGCTCGCGCGCTGCGCCGATCGCGATCTTCAGCAGCAGCCGCTCGGCGCTGCCGCGCTCCTCCTGCGTGACGAGCGCGGCGTCGAGCGCGCTGCGACGCTCGTCGAGCAGCAGCGGATCCTCGCGCGGACGCTGCGGAACGACCCGTTCGGCCAGGCCGGGCACGAACACGACGCGGAACGCTCGGCCACGCGCCTGGTGCGGCGTGCCGACGAAGAGTCGGCCGTAGCGGCGCGCCGGAGGCTCCCAATCGAGCGTCACGAGTCGATCGTGCAGGACGTCGCGCGCTTCTTCGATCGTCACCGGGCCGACATCGGCCATCGGCCGCAGATCGGCGAGCGTCTCCAGCACGCGATCGGCGCTGCGCAGCGCACGCCGCGCCAGTTCCGCGAAGTGCTCGAGCCACACGCCCCAGCGTCGCGCGTTCGGGCCACGCGGCGAGCGTGTCGACGATCGGCAGGGCGAACGCACGAAGGTGACGGAGGTTCCGGAGGTCGCGCTGGTACCGCGCGATGCGCGCCGATTCGGGCTCATCTCGTGCGAGCTCGTCGATCCGTATCTGATAATCGGCGGCGAGACCATCGAGCCGCCGCCGCCACCGCGCCCTGCCGTCGTCGCGGCTGCGTCCACCGACGACGGCGGATTCGACGATCAGCTCTTCCCATTTCCATGGCGAACGCAATGTGCCCGCGACCACGGCATCGTCGTCGGAGTCGGGAGGCGGTGCGTCCTGATCGCCGCCAAGCAACGTCTCGTCGTCTCCATCGATGGGCGGAGCGTCGAATCGCGCGCTGAATACATCGTCTCGCGGCAATGCGACGCGCCCTGGTTCCGACGCACTGCGACGGCTGTTCGCCTTTCGTCGACGCGAGGGACTTGCCCGAGCGACAGGTACTCGTCGAAGCGTTTCGCGGAGAGTCCCTCGACTGCGCACGACAACAGCGCGATGAACGCGCGGCCGGCCGGATCGGGGCGCCGCGTACCGCGATCGAAATACACCGGCACGCCTCCTCGCGCGCACGCGTGCTCGAGCAGGCCGAGGTACTGCTCGGGCGTGCGCAGGAAGACGGCCATTTCGTCGAACGGTACGCCGCGCGCCGCTTCGTCGAGAGCCCGCCGGACGATCTCGACCGCCTCGCGACCTTCACCAGGCGCGGAAAAAAGCCGGACATCGCCGGCAGGCGAACGAACCGGCGGACGATCGACCGTGAACACGTAGCGTCGCAGGTTCGCGAGATCGCTCGCCTGCGATGCCGTATCCGGCGCCACCTCGATAGCGCCCCCAAGCGCCGCCAGCGCCTCGCGAGCGAAGATGTCCCCGTGTGGAACCGTCGCGAGCGCGTCCGGAGTTCGCGCGACGAGCGCTGCGACGAAATCGCGCTCTGCGCGCGAGTCGAGCGGCACATCGAGCAGCACGATCGGCAGCTCGGCCCACCGCACCTGACCCGCAGCGCACGCCTGCGCCGCCATCTGAAACAGCGCGGCGCGGTCGTCGACAGCCGCGCAATCGAACTGCTCCTCGACGCGAGCGAGAAGGCGCGCGATGTCATCAGCAGCGGCGCCGCCGCCGAGCAGGCCATTCGTCCCGATGCCGGCGAGCCGGATCTCGTGGAGCGTGCGCGCCAAAGCCTTTGGAAAGCCGGGCATCGTGGCAACTGGAGTGAAGTAAGACAGCTCGCCCGCCGCGAGCGCGTCGAACACCGCGCGTGCGGCGACTGCCTCGGCGCCTGCTTGCGTGCCTGGTATCCGACGGACGCCGAGCGCGCTCACGGATGCGGCATGCGCAGCGAGTTGGGTCAGGCTGAACCGTGCGATTCCGAACGTCGCACCGGACCGCCGTGCAACAGCCCTGGCGAGGTCGTCAGCCGCCCCACGCGACGCGCCGACAATGGCGACTTCGGCGGCCTTCGGTTGTTTGCTGAGGAATTCGGTGACCGCGGCGAGACGTGCGGCGGCAGACGTGGAGACGATGACGTGAAGCATGTGTAAAACATTCCCCGGACGCCGTGCCGGACTGTCGCAAACGGCAGCGCCCGCTGCCGTGGGGTGAGGATAACACAGTCGTCAGTCGTCAGTCGTCAGTGCCGTAGTGCGTGCGCGGGCTCTCGCGTCGCCGCGCGGCAAGCAGGCAGCAATATCGCGGACGCCGCTACGAACGCGACGACGACTGCGCTGCCGATGAGCGCCGTCGGATCGCCGGCGCTCACGTCGTACACATATCGGTGGACGGCGATCCCGCTCCACCACGCGACGAGGATCCCTGCGGCGATGCCGAGCACCGTCATACGTCCGCCCTCAGCGACGATGATCCAGAACACCTGGCCGCGGGTGGCGCCGAGCGCCTGACGGATCGCCATCTCTCCGGTCCGCTGTGCGACGACGTACGCAATGACGCCGAATACTCCCACCATCGCGAGCATGAGCGCGGCAACGCCGAAACCGGACATCAGCCACATGCCGAGCCGCTGACGTTCGAGCGACGCCCCCACCAACGTGGACATGCTGGTGAAATCGACCGGCATACTCCGGTCGACGTCGGCGAGCGCCGCTCTGAACACGGCGCTGTGACGCTCGGGATGTCCGTCCGCAGTGGTGACGACGATCGCCTTGGGCAAACCGAGCGATTGAGATAACGGCAAATAGAGCGTCGGCTCTGGCAGCGCCGTCACGGCGGAGTACCTCACGTCAGCAACCACTCCCACAATCGCGACCTCCTGTATGGTCGGACGTCCGTTGACCACCCTGAAGCTGAAGCCGCTCACGCGTTCCCGCAACGGGTCGGCGTCGTGCAGAAACCGTCGTACGAATGCATCGCTCACGATCGCGACCGCCTGCGAGTCGGGCCCGTCCTGGTCCGTGAAGGCCCGTCCTTTCAGCAGCCGGATGCCCATCGTCGAAAGCAAATCGGGCGTGATGTAGCGGATGCGGCCGTTCGGCCGTTTGTCCGCAGGAATCCCCGGCTGGCTCAGAATGTCGACAAACGTCGTCGAATCCCATTCGTGCTCGAGCGGTAAAGACGACACGGCTGCAACTCGCTCCGCACTGGCCTCGCGCAGGCGCGCTTCGACGGTTTGCCACCAAGCCTGGAGCCGCTGTGGGTTCGCGTACGAGCGCGGCAGCAGCACGTCGATCGCGAGCCGACCTCGCGGATCGAAGCCGAGGTCGACGCGTTCGAGCTGCTGGTAACTTTGCAACAGTCGCGACGCGCCCGCCACGAGCGCCACCGCCACGGCAATCTCAGCGACGACGAACACGCCGAGAAGCCGCCGCGTCTGACGGGACCCTCGCATCGTGCGGCCGCCTTCATTCATCAGCAACGCGATGTCGTTCGTCGCCAGGCGCAGCGCAGGCACGATGCCGACGACGAGTCCAGACGCGATGACGAGCATCGCGGCGAAACCGACGACGGTCGGATCGAACGCGACAGTGTCGAGCCGCGGCAAATGCGATCCGCCGAAATGTACGAGCACGCGGACGCTGGCGTACGCTGCGGCAAATCCGACTACGCCGCCGACCATCGCCAGCAGAAGCGATTCTGCAACGAGCTGCAGGACGATGCGCCGCCTTCCGGCGCCGAGCGCGGCGCGTACAGCCATTTCCCGAACGCGGCCCGTGCTCCCTGCCAGCATCAAGTTCGTCACGTTTGCGGCCGCGAGTACGAGCAGCAAGCCCGTTGCGCCGAACAGGATCAGGAGAATCGGCCCCAAATCGCCGAGCGTCGCCTCGAGCAGCGGCGTCAGACGGAACGCGCGGTCCTTGTCCTGATCGGGGTACTTTCGGCCAAGCGCGGCCATCGCGTCCGTCATCCGAGGCTGCAGCGATGCCACGGTGACGCCGGCTCTCAGCCGGACGTAGCCGTCGTACGCGTGGCCGATGCTCGCGGGCGGTATGTACAGATTGACCCACAAGTCTGCACCGGCCGGTACGTCGAACCCAGCTCGCGCCACCCCGACGACCCGGGCGGGCCGATCGCTGAACGTGATCGTGGTGCCGACGACGTCCGGACGCGCGCTGTAGGCCTTCGTCCAGAGCGCGTGCGACAACACGACGACAAGCGGCGCACCGCGAACCTGATCTGCATCCGTGATCCCGCGGCCGAGCTCCATCGCCAATCCGAAGAGATCGAAGAAGCCAGCCGACACGCCGTACGCCACGACCTGCCGCGCGGTACCAGCGGCCGCGATCGTGCCGTCGCTTCGCTGGGTCGCCGCGGTCATCGCGACTGCATCGGACATGTGCTGAAGCGCTTCGAGCTCCTCGGAGGCCACGAGCCCGATCGTAAAGCGACCGTTCGGGAAGTATGTCCGGACCGTGTAGATGTCCTGCGCGCCCGGGTATGGGAGCGGCGTCAGCAGAGCGGCGTTGACCGTGCTGAAAAGCGCGGTCGACGCGGCAATTCCGAGCGCCAGCGTGCCCGACGCGGCGAACGCGAACGAAGGCCGCCGTAACAGACTGCGGACCGCTGCTCGAAGCATCGACACCTCGAGCCTTATTTAAGCACTGAGCGGTCTTCCAGTAGGAACGTTCGTTGCACGCCACCGTTCCATGCATCAGAGAGAAATCCCACGGAACGAATGGCGGGCTGAGCTCGATCAGTTCAGCCGCGAACATGAGGGCTGCCTCGCCCGGGTCGAGGTCATATCGTCCGACGGTCATCCCCGCATCGCGGCGGACGACCTTCCGCTGCAGGGCGTGTCGGCCGATTCGCCGTCCAACGACGCCGTCGCTGTCGTCGTCGGCGACAAACCTGACGACCATCTCACGCACGAAGTCGCGAACCCAGTGTCGATCGCGATGGAAGAGGCAGACAGCGGCGACGACAACGGCATACGCATCCGCGCGGCCGACGGCACAACAGTTCACGTCGAGTGCCGCCAGCATCGCAGCTGACGCGGTTCCGCAGCATCCTTGTAGCGTCCGGCTTTAGCCGGACGTCACGTCCACCTGAAGGCCGGACGTCAACGTCTGCCTGGAGGCGGATGCTACATGGCTCAAACCTCCAGCTGGATGCCCAGCTCGACGACCTGGTCCGGCGGAATTCGAAAGAAGTTCGTCGCCCGGCGTGCGTTCCGCGACATGAGGATGAACAACTTGTCGCGCCATCCGGACATGCCGATGCGCTCGTTGGCCAGGAGCGTGAGGTGCGCCAGATAGTAGGTCGTGTCGTGCGGATCGAAGGCGAAGCCGTGCGCCTTCGCGCGAACGAGGGCCGCCGGGACGTCGGGCGGCTCCATGAAACCGAAGCGAACGATGACGCGTTCGATGCCGGCCTCGAGCCGGTGCACTTCGATCGCAGTGGCAACTTGGGCCTGCGGCGCGTCGAGGATGACGACGCTCAACAGCACCGTTCGCTCGTGCAGCGCTTTGTTGTGCCGCAGGTGGTGCACGAGAATCGGCGGAATCCCTTCCGCTCGCGCCGTCATGAACACGGCAGTGCCCGGCACTCTGAGCGGCGGATGTTCCCTGAGAGCGCGCAAGAACTCGTCCAGCGGGCGAACCGACGCACCCAGCCGGGCGGTAACCAGCCGTCGACCCTTCGCCCACGTCGACATCAACGTGTACACGACAGCTGCAACCACGAGCGGAAACCATCCTCCGTGCGCAATCTTCGCGAGGTTCGCGCCGAAGAACGCGAGATCGATTGAGAGGAACCCCGCCGTGACGAGACCCGCCCGCCACGCGCTCCAGTGCCACTGCTGGCGCGCGACGAGATATGCGAGCAGCGTCGTGATGACCATCGTCGCCGTCACGGCCATGCCGTAGGCCGCGGCGAGGTTCGTCGACGATCGGAAGCTGAATACCAGCGCGACCGTCGCGATGAGCAGGACCGAATTGATTTCCGGGATGTACACCTGGCCGATCTGGTGCGCCGACGTGTGGCGAATATCGAGGCGCGGCGAATACCCCAGCTGTACCGCCTGCTGGGTCAAAGAGAATGCACCGGAAATAATCGCCTGCGATGCGATCACCGTTGCCACGGTCGCCAGGACGACGAGCGGGTACAAGCCCAATCCGGGCGCCAGCGCGTAGAACGGATTCTGGCGCGCGGATTCATTCGCGAGCAGCACGGCCCCCTGCCCGAAATAATTGACGAGGAGCGCGGGCAGCACCAGCGCGAACCAGCCGATCCGGATCGGCGCGCGTCCGAAGTGCCCCATGTCCGCGTAGAGCGCCTCGGCGCCGGTGACTGACAGGAAGACGGCGCCAAGCGTGAGAAATGCACGAAGGCCATGGAACTCGAAGAACGCGACAGCGTACGACGGCGAGAACGCGCGAAGCACGCTCGGTTGCCGTACGACGGCGCTCGCCCCGAGAAGCGTGATCACCGCGAACCACACGACCATGATCGGGCCGAATACTTTGCCGATGCCGGCCGTGCCGCGATGCTGCACGAGAAACAGCAGGATCAATATCACGACGGTGATCGGCACGATGAACGGCTCCAGCGCATGTGTCGCGATCCCGAGGCCTTCGACGGCGCTCAACACCGAGATCGCGGGCGTGATCATGCCGTCGCCGTACAGCAGCGCTGCGCCGAAAAGTCCGAGCGCAACCGCAGCGCGGTGGGTGATGGTCATTTTTATCGCGCCCGATTGACGCACGAGCGCCACGAGCGCAAGGATCCCGCCTTCGCCGCCGTTGTCGGCGCGCATCACGAACAGCAGATACTTCACAGTGACGGTGATGATGAGCGACCAGGTAACCAGTGAGAGCACCCCGAGCACGTTGGCATTCGTCACCGGGATCGCGTGAACGCCGGCGAAGCACTCACGAAGCGCGTAGAGCGGACTGGTGCCGATATCGCCGAAGACGACGCCGAGCGCCGCGAGAATCAGCAGAGCAAGTTGTGACCGCGGCCGATCGTCCACTGCCGGCTGACTATGCAAGGATTGTGACCATCGATGAGCTCGGACCAGCTGCGCATTGCGGTCGTCGCGCCGTACGATCTGTCTCGACCCGGCGGCGTAAACAATCAGATCCGCGCACAAGCGCGGGCGCTACGCCGGCTCGGCCACTCCGTGCGCGTATTCGGGCCCGCGTCGTTGCCCCTCGAGAACGGCGAAGTATCGCTTGGTCGATCGCTTTCGATAACGATGTTCGGCACCGAATCCGGACTCGGGGTCGATCCGCGGGGCATCCCGGCCGTTCAGCGCATGCTGAGCGAGCCGATGGACATCCTCCACATCCACGAGCCGTTCACCCCACTGATGCCCTGGATTGCGCTGGCGCGCGCGCGTGTGCCGGTCGTCTGCACGTTCCACGTGCACCGCGAAAAGGGTCACCGCGTGTATGCGTCGACCGCATGGCTGCTGCGGCCGCTCGCTCGCAAGATCGATCGGCGGATTGCCGTGTCAGATGCCGCGCGACGCACGGTCGAACCACATTTTCCGGGCCGCTACGACATCGTGCCGAATGGCATCGACGTCGATCGATTCAGCGCGCCGCGCGAGCGGCCCGACGTATTCGAGGTCGGGCGGCGGCACGTGCTTTACGTCGGCCGGCTCGAACCGCGCAAAGGCGTCGAATTCCTGGTGCGGGCGATGGCTGACGTCCAGCGTCGATTCCCGGATGTTCGTCTGGTCGTCGGCGGCGACGGTCCTGATGCCGGACGCCTCGCGCGATTGACTGGCGAGCTCGGAGTCGACGCCCGATTCGCGGGCGCGATTCGCGAGGCGGATCTGCCCTCGTTCTTTCAGGCGGCTGATATCGTCTGCTCGCCGGCGCTCGGGGGTGAGAGCTTCGGCATCGTGCTGCTCGAGGCGATGGCATCGAGCCGGCCTGTGGTGGCGAGCCGGATCGAAGGCTACGAGGAGCTCGTCGGCCAGCGCGGCTGCGCGCGCCTCGTACCGCCGGGAAACCCGCAGGCCCTCGCATCGTCGCTCGGGGCGCTGTTGACGGATGCAGGCGCCCGTTCCCAGATGGTGGCCGCGGGGAACGCCGTCGCGCGCGAATACGACTGGCCGGCGATCGGTCTCCGTGTCATGGAAATTTACCAATCGGCCCTTACGTCGGCCCGCGACGACTGATGTATTGTGGCCGAGACCATGCTGGGCGTCCGCACCTGGGTGTGCAGTGCGCTGTGTGCCGCTGCAATGCTCGTCGCGGCAGTAGCGCTCGGCAGCCGATCGCAACCCGAACCGCTCATTCCCCGCGCGAAGCTGTACCTTACACGGTCGCACGACCTGACCCGATATCGCGCCTATAGCAACGCCGCGCTCGGACTTCCTTATCTCTCGTACTACGTGCGAACAGAAGCTGCATGGCGCCGCGCATTCCTCATCGGCGAACACCTCCCGGACGAAGCTTCACCGACAGTGACGCCCGATCGCCCGCTGAAGCCGTATCGCGACTATCTCGTCGAATATCCGCCCGGTTTCTTTCTCGCCGCCCTTCCGCCCGCAATCATGACCCGTTCCGAGACCGGTTACGGGATCGCCTTCGAGCTGATCATGGCTGCGCTCTTCGTCGGGGCCGCGATCTGCTGCGGCCGCCTCGCGCCGTACCTGGGATCGTCCGCTCGAACATCGCATGTCCTTGGATGGAGCGTGCTGGCCGCAGCGGCGCTCGGGATCATTTCAGTCCAGCGATACGACGCGGCTGTCGCATTTCTCCTGTGCGTAATGTGCCTTGCAGCCGTGCGGCACAAACCGATCGTGCTCGGCGTCGCCGCCGGCGCGATCATCGCGGTCAAGCTCGTCCCCGGTGTTGTCGCAGTTCTCTGCGCGATGCACCTCGTCCGCCAACGGCGTCTCGGCGCCGCAATCATCGCGGCAGCGATCGCGGTCGCGACGGTTTTGATCATCGCGTTGCCGGTCGCGTACGCAGCGGGTTCGACGATCGATCGCGTGATGTGGTACCACCTCGATCGGCCTCTCGAGATCGAGAGCACCGTGGCGGGGCTGCTTGGCTTGTGGCATTCGATCGATCCGTCGGCGGTGGCGTTCACCTTCAGCTTCGGATCGAATAACGTCACGGGACCAGTCGTGGCTGCCGGCGTGTGGGCGTCCAATATCGCCACGGCTGTCGCACTGCTTCTCGTCTACGTCATCGCCTGGCGGGAACTGCAGCGCGCGAGCGAAACAGTGGCGCAGGCACGAGTGCTCGCCGGCGCAGCGCTTCTCGCCCTGGTCGTCCTGATCGCCTTCGGTAAGGTGAGCAGCCCTCAGTACTTCACCTGGCTGATCCCGCTCGGCACGCTCATGACGCTCATCGACGGCCGGGGCCTGACGATGGCGTGGTTCATCGGATCGATGGCGCTGGCGCAGGTCGTTTTTCCGACGGAGATGCATGCGGTGATCCGGTTCGCGCCATGGGCCTGCGCGCTCGTCATCGCGCGAAACATGGCGCTCCTCGGGTGGGCGGTGCAGCTACGTCAACGCACCTGGCGCCTGTAAATAGGTACGCCTGCGACCACTGCGTCGAGCCGATAGCCCTGAGCGACGCGTGCGGCGAGTTCCTTGTACCGACCGATCGGATGCCGGTCGAAGTTCGCCAGTTTTCCTGCTCCGGTATCGACGATGATGGTCGGTGGCGTGCGATCGAGATCGTCGAGCAGTTCCGCCCACGCGCGCGGCACGACGAACATGCTCGTGTCGCTGGCATCGACCTCATACGCCCACGACCCCCAGATTTTTCCCGTGTGATAGTTGCAGAAGGCGAATCTCGTGCCCATCACGCGGTCGGCGAAGTAATAAATCTGGCTCGCGTTACCCCACACGAACAGGCGATCGTCCGGGGCGGAATGCGTGCGAACGTATTCACCGACGGCCGACTCGACGTCGTGCTCGCGGCGAAAGTCGGGCTGAATCGTCTGCCACGTCCAGGCGAGCGTGGTGGAGACCGCAATCGAGACGGCGGCGAAGAATGCAACCGCCCGCCCGGCGCTCGTCGTGAAGCGGCGGCCGGGCCTGAACATCGTCGCCGCCGCCGCGCCGATCGCCGCCGTCACGGCGAGTGGAGGGAGCGCAATCAGGTAGTAATACAGAAAGAATCGGCCTCCGACGGAGAGCGCGATGCATTCGCACGCCAGCCACGCGATGACGATCAGCGGCAGAGCACGGCGCCGCACCGCGATAATCGCGAGTACCACCAGCGGAAGCCAGAACAGCGTCATCGTGCCGGTCCGCCGCAGCAGATTCCATGCGGTCTCGCGCGCGCTGAGTGCAGCGATGTAGGAAAAGTTGTAGCGCCAGCCCCAGAACGTGAATGCGTCCCATTCGCCGCGAAGGTAGAAATATCCGCATAGTCCGGCGGCGACTACCACGAAGCCGGCAGCGAGGGCGGTCAGTTGCCTCAGCGTCCGCGAGGATGCGCCCGACGCTTGAACGACAGCGATCGTCCACGCGACGCCTGCAAGCGATGCCTGATACTTGAACAGCCCGGCGATACCGGTAAGCACGCCGGCAGCCGCAAGCCACCCGAGGTGATCGCGAGACTCTGTCTTGGCATCGGGCACGGGACGGACGACAGCGCGGCACACGAGCCAGAACGCGGCTGCAGTCGGCAGGTTCAGCAGAAGTTCGGTGTTGGCTGGCTGCACGTCGCGCGGCATGCCAGCCGCCGACGCGCATACGTAGAAGAATCCCGCGAGACACGCGGCCCGGTTTCCGGAGACGAGGACCGCCGTCCGCGCGAGGATCAATGCCGTCGCCCATACGACCAGCGCCAGGAGGACGTGGATGGCGAACATGTGATTTGGCCCGGTGACCGCATACACCGCGGCGTACAGCAGATCGACGCCGACCGGCTTGTGATCGACCGCACCCACATAGGGATCGACGCCGTGGAGCATGCGCACGGCGAGCGCCGAGTAGACGGCCTCGTCTGAAGAAAAAAAATATGGGCGTACGAGCGCCGGCAGCCGGAGCGCGAGCGTCGCTGCGAGAAGGACAATCGGCCGCCCGAGCGCGTCCGCACAATCGGCCGCGCTGTCGGAACGCGTCGGCATCGCAGGACGCCATCTTATCAGGCGGTCGGCGATAATCAGGTGCCCGTGTCCACGTTCATTCACACGACCATCGCTGCCCTCGCGCGCGCGAATCCGGCGCTCGTGGCGGCAGCGGTCATGCTCCATCTGCTCGGACTCGTGATGATGGGCGAGCGCTGGCGCGTAATCATCACGGGCATGGGCGCCGAGGTCACGCTCGCGCGCTCGATCCTCGTGAACCTCGCCGGCGTCTTCGTCCGCAATGTGACGCCTGCAAGCGGCATCGGCGGCGATGCCGTCCGCATCGGGCTCTTTCGCAGCGCGGGCGTGCCGCTGGCCAACGCCGCGCTCACGCTCGTCTGTGGACGCATCGTCGAAGCGCCTGCAATCGCCGCGCTCGTGCTCGTCGGGCTGCCGGCGATCGGCGCGGCGGCAGCGCGGTCGAAAGCGGCGCTCATCATCGTACTGGCGCTCGCAGCGACACTGGGCATCGTGGCGGCCGCCAGACGGCCGCACGGCACCCTCGCCGAGTGGCGGGAACGGTTCGGCATCACGCGGCTGCCCGGCGACGCCATCGCGATCGCCACCGCGTGGGCTTCGGCGACATGGCTGGAGACGGTGATCCGGCTGATCGTCGTGTCCGCGGCGCTCGGCGTGCGGCTGACGATCGCGCAAGGCGCGGCGCTGACGGTGTTCTCGATCGTCGGCGGGCTGGTGCCTACTGTCGGCGGCCTCGGCGCGATCGAGGGAAGCCTCGTCACGGGGCTCCTCCTGTTCGGCGTTCCGGCGGGAACGGCAACCGCGATCACGCTCGTCGAGCGCGCGATCACGTTCGCGCTCAGTACCGCCATCGGCGCGGCCGCGCTGGCGGCAATCGGTGGCCGCGACGCGCTCCGGTTCGCGCGCAAAGCAGCGGCGCCCTAGTGCGATTTCCAGAGCGATGTAGCGCGAGGCTTTAGCCGAGCGCAATTCTCGCGCGGATCCTCCGCTCGGCTGAAGCCTCGCGCTACGTCAAAATGGAACCCCGAAAAGGCCCTACCGCTCGAACCGGACCTGAATCCGGAACTGCCGGTACTCGGAGTTATAGAAGCTGCCGAAGGCGGGTGACGAGACATTGGCCTGGACGTCGGTCGGCAGGAATGCTTTGAATGCGTTGTCCGCGCGGACTCCGATCCACGGCTGCAGCTTGAAAATACGGAACCGATGCTCGATCCCGAGCTCGGTTCGCATGTAGCTGGGGAACCGGAGACTGTTGCGCGCCCCAACGAAATCGAGCGTCTCGTTCACCGCCGAATACGGCAGACCGCTTCGCCAGTCGAACGTGCCGAGCAGCAGCCAGCGACTGGTCGGCATCGCGCGGCCGCGCGCCAGTAGACGGTGAGGGACGTCGTTCGACGGCGCGTACTGATTTTCACCGACGATCGGCCACAGCAGCGTGTCGAAGTAGTTCGTGATCGAGTTCAGATCGGCGTGCGACGATGACCGGATATATGAGACGTTGACGTCCACGCCGTGCGAATGCGTGAAGTGGACGCCGAAGTCCGCCTCCCGATAATTCGATCGGCCGGTGCTGTTCAACAGCAGCTGGCCCGTGCCGGCGCCGGTGCGGAACGGCTGGACGACCAGTTCGTACGCGCCTGTGCGATCGACGACGCCGGCGTGCAGCGCCCAGCTCGCGTTGAGCCGATGATCGTACGCCGCGTCCCACGTGACGCTGCGCGGCGTGTTCAGATTCGGCGCCGCGAGATGCGTGACGAGCACCGTCGAGAGCGGCGTGACGCCGTCGGCGGCGTACCGCGTGTCGATGTAGTTCTCGAAATTGTTGAAGACACCTGCCGTCGACGGCGTCCGTTCGTAGAACACGCCAAAGCCGCCACGGAGGACGGCGCTGCCCGACGAGTTCAACAGCAGCGCGGTTCCGATTCGCGGCGTCGGGTTCCACTCGTTCGTGATGCCGTCGCGATCGAGCCGGCCGCCGAACTCCACATACCAGCGCGTCGTGGGCTGCACGCGGTCCTGCAGCGTAAACGGCCACGTCGGTGCTCGAGATGGACTGCTTCGTCGCTCCCGTAAAGTCGAGCCGTCGCGCGAGCGCGCCGCCGAGATCGCTCGATCGGCGGATATAGATGGACTGGCTGGCGCTCGAGTCCGCGTAGTCGTTGTGCAGGACATCGAGTCCGAACTTGTAGAGGTGGAGGCCGCCCCAGGTATTTCGCGAGCCTGAACCGGTCTCGACGAGCTGATACGTCGACGTTTCTCGCTGCTGCCGGTTGTAGAAATTGCCCGACGTCGTCTCCGGATAGAGCGTCATCGGCGCGTTGCCATGCGGATCGTCGCCCGTTTCGTACTGATGCATCTGCACCGACGTCTCCGTGAAGAACGTGTCGGTCCAGAGCGCGCGTTCGGTGACCGCGCCGTGATTCACGTGGCTGTGCAGATCGACCGTCGCGTCAGGCGGCGTGAACGTCCCGAGATTCGCGAAACTCGTCACCCGCGGGAAAATACCGCCAGTCGCCAGCAGGGTGTGTTTGGGCGAGAGATTCGCGTCGACCCGCGTAAACGAGCTGAACCACTGGTCCGTACGCAGTTCGTTCTCCGGCCGGCTCGGCACGTCGGTTTTGCTCAGGCGGAACTGCGCGGTCTGCTCGAGGAAGAGCCGATCGCGGATGATCGGACCACCCGTCTCGAGTCGCGGCGCGAACGAACCGATTCCGACGACGTCGACCGGGTTACCGCTGCGCGAGGTTCGAAAGGTGGGGTCGAGATTGTTCAGGCGCGTCTTCCATGCGTCGCCCGCACGCCGCGGGCGCAGCACGACGAGCCCGGACGAGAACCGCCCGAACTCGACGGCGTATGGGTTCGGCATCACCGCAACCGACTCGATCGCATCGTCGGGCAGGAAGACGCGCGTGAAGCCAGTGGATGGGTCGACGAGCGTCGTCGATCCGATTTGCACGCTCGATTGATTGGGCCGTCCACCCTTGATGCTTACGCCGCCCGGCACCTCGATGACGCTGGCGAGCAGACGGAGCGCTGACTGGAACCCGCCGCTCGGCGCGAGCTCCTCCATTTCCTTGCCCTTCACCTCGTCACCGCTGTTGAGCGTTCCCGAGCCCGAGACGCCGGTCGACGGCGCCGACACTTCGACGCGCTCGGCGACGCCGGCGATCGGCAGGTCGAGCGGCAGCTCGAGCGATTTGCCGGCGGCGACCGTCGCCTGCACGGTTTTGGCATCGAAGCCCTCGAGCGACGCCGTGAGCTGATAGACGCCAGGCTTCACGTCAGCAAGACGATAGCGGCCGTCGGCATCGGCGATCGCCGTCGCGACGTCGCCCGATGCGTCCCGCAACGTCACGATGGAGCCGGCAAGGCGGATCGATCCCGCCTGCGTGGTCACCACGCCTTCGATCGTGGCCGTAGATTGCGTGGGGGCAACTCGTGGGTCTTGCGCGCGAGCCAGCGCAACGGGCAGCACGAACATGCCCAGCGCCAGCGCGAATAGGCGGATCCCGCGTAGCCCCGACATCGAACTGAAAAACTGCATCAGGGAAATTCTATTGTCGCGTGCGGATCGTGCCGTGTCCAGCGAAGAAACCGAGCGGTTTATGACAAAAACGTGCCGGCACGGCACATCTGGATGTATCGGTCGATCAGCTTCCGGCCCGCAGCCCGTCTTTACAAACCGAGCGCGACGACCATCGCACACACGACGATCGCAAGCGCGATGCCGGTGAACACATCCACCACGTAGTGATAGCGGCCGACGACGCAGGCGACGGCGATCGTCGCGGCGAGCACGAAGCCGACGGCGCTCGCCACCGGCAGAAGCGGCAGCAGCGCGAACGCGATCGCGAACGACACGGCGGTATGTCCGCTCGGGAAGGTGTTCGCGCCGATTGTGCCGTGGCGCACGAACAGCAGCGCCGCGCGATGCACCGATCGGTCGGCGAGCGTCGGCGGCTGCTCCAGCGCCCATGGCGGGCGGGTCTGAAAAATGGTGAGCGACAGGAACGCCGCGAGATCCGCGCTGGCGACCAGGGTCCAGTAGTGGTCGGCGGCGGCCGCGTGCCCCGTCCACGCGAGCGCCGCGAAGCCGCCGGGCAGCATCAGGAAACATCCCATGTACACGACGTCGAGATACACGAGCAGCGCGCGCGGCCAGGACGCAAACCGTGTCGTCGGATCGCCGAGCAGCCGGCGATCCCACGATGCAAGCCACGCGCTCGACGGCCACGGCGGGCCGTTCGAAGAATCGGCCCGGTAGGAAATAGCCGATCAGAATCGTAGACCGCCGGCGCCCAGTCGCGAATCGATCGTGGCGCCAGGCGCGCGACCAGGAGGATACCGGCGATTGTCAGCAGGGAGACGCCGCTGATTTCGATCGCGCCGCCTGACAGAAACGGGTCGGAGCCAGCAAATCACGGCGAGGTACACGAAATACGCGATCGGGATCGCTTCCGAGGTTCGCAACGTCAGAGACCATACCTCATGGCGTACTATGACATCGCATGATCGACGTCCGTTCCGTGTCGACGGGTCGCGACTTGAAGCGATTCATCGATTACGCCTACACCCGCAACCGCGACGATCCGCACTGGATCCCGCCGCTCCGCCTCGCGGAAAAAGAGCGATTACAGCCGAAGAAAAACCCGTTCTTCGCGCACGCGGACCATCAGCTGCTCATCGCCTCACGCGGCGGCACCATCGTCGGGCGCATCGCCGTGTTCGACGATCGGCTGCACAACGACGTGCACAACGACAGCGTCGCGTCGTTCGGATTCTTCGAAGCGGCGGACGATGAAGCGGCGCGCGCGCTCTTCGGGGCGGCGGAATCGTGGGGACGTGGCGCGCGGCCGCGCGCGGATGCGCGGCCCGCTCAACCCGTCGTTGAACGAGAGCGCAGGGCTGCTCATCGACGGGTTCGACACCGACTCGATGCTGATGATGCCGCACAATCCGCCGGAGTACGCCGGCTTCATCGAGTCGGCCGGCTACCGGAAAGCGAAAGATCTCTACGCGTGGCTCTACGACATGGAGCGCGGAATCGATCCGATTATCGAGCGCCTCGCCGTCCGGATGCGCGATCGGCACCACCTCGACCGTACGGCAGCTCTCGGTGGCGGAATTCGCGCGCGAGGTCGAGCAGCTGCGCGTCATCTACTGTGGCGCGTGGGAAAAGAACTGGGGCTTCGTGCCGCCGACGGTCGAAGAGTTCAAGCGGCTCGCGACGGAATTGAAGCCGATTTTCGATCCGAAGGCGGCAGTCGTCGCGGAGATTGCGGGCAAACCGGTCGCGTGCGCGGTGGCAATTCCGGATATCAATCAGGCGCTGAAGGGAACGGGCGGGCGGCTCTTCCCCATGGGCCTCGTCCGGCTGCTCGGCCGCAAATGGATCATCGATCAGGCACGGCTGCTGCTGCTCGGCGTCCTTCCGGAATACCGGGCTGCCGGCTTGTACCCGCTGCTCGTGTACGAGCTGCACCGCCAGGCGCGCACGACGCGCTATCGGCACATCGAATTTTCCTGGGTGCTCGAAGACAACCGCGACATCAACCAGCCGGCCGCGCAGGTCGGCGCGGTTCACTACAAAACGTATCGTATTTATGAGAAGGCGTTGGCGTAGTCACCTCGGCCATCTCAGGAACCGAACACGTTGGATCGCCAGAACGCACGGTCGAAGACTCGCGCTGCTGCGTTCGATTTCGCGTGGAAGATGTTGTTAGGCAGGCAAACAGCGGGAGCTGGTTATTCCGCGACAATGCAGGTGGCGCGGTTTCCCATCTGTCGCGTGCGACGCACCGCTCGCAAGGTTCGCTGCCGCAGCACGTGTTCCGCCCTTCCAACTGCCGCCGTGAAGTCGCAGGCAATGGGCCACTGCGACGTTCTGTTCTGGAAACACAGAGCGCAACGGCGCGATGGCGTTCCTGAGCGGCAGATGGCCCGCTGTGACGCTCTGTTCTAGATACACCGAGCGCAACGGCGCGATGGCGTTCCTGAGCGGCAGATGGCCCGCTGTGACGCTCTGTTCTAGATACACCGAGCGCAACGGCGCGAAGGTGTTATCGAGCGGGGGTGGGGCCCCGCGAGCATTAAAGAAAGTCGGCGAGCGAGTTACGGTCTCTGGCTCCGGATATCGTGGAGCAGCGCGAACGAAATCGCGACCGCGCCGATGCCGCCGGCCATCTCCCACTTGCCGTCGTCCGACCAGCGGCCGTTTTCGTCTTTCTCTCCGGGGCTCGTGGCGATGAACACGGCTCCCCCGATCAACAGATATGCCCACGCGAGTTTTTCTGCGCGCGACGCGCCGTGATGCTTGCTCGGCTGGGCCGCTGAAGCCGAGGCCGGCTGCTCAGCCTCCATGCGAGCGAGGCGCTCTACGGCGGCCGCAATCGGGCCGGCTTGCGCCGCAAGCGCGACGTCCTCCCACGGCGCTGTCGACAGCACTAACAACATCACCGCAAAAACAGCACGACGCATTCGACAATCCGCCTTTCCGGGATGATTCTATCCGGTAGAATCGTGGAGGTGGTTTCCGACTACATCCGCGTGTCCCACGGCGAGCCTCATGCCGGCCGCGGACGCCAGCTGCTGATGGCGCATCCCGAGCTCCGCGCGCTGGCGGGTCCCGCGCCGACGAGCGCCGTCTGGGTGTTCGCCCTCGTTACACTGCAGTTCGTGCTCGCCTTCGCGCTCGGCGATCGCAGCTGGAAGGTGTGGCTGCCGTGCGCGTACCTGTTCGGCGCGACGATCGATCATGCGCTCTGGGTGTTGATCCACGAGTGCTCGCACAACCTGATTTTTCGCTCGCGAACGGCCAACCGCATCGTCGCGATCGTCGCGAACCTGCCGATGGTCGTGCCGGGAGCGCTGTCGTTCTGCAAGTATCACCTGCTCCACCACCGCCACATGGGCGATCTGGAGCTCGACGCCGGCGTGCCGGGCCCGCTCGAGTCTCGCATTGTCGGCCGCTCCGGCGTGATGAAGGCGCTTTGGATCGCGGGCTTCGTCTTCATCATGGGCATCGTTCGGCCGCACCGGATGAAGCGCGTCCAGCTGCTCGACCCGTGGACCGTCGCGAACATCATCATTCAACTCGCGGCGATGGCGGCGCTCGTCGCGGCGTCTGGCGGCGGACCGTTCGCGTACCTTCTGGTGTCGACGGTATTCGCCATCGGACTTCATCCGCTCGGCGCACGGTGGGTGCAGGAGCACTTCGCGCTCGCGCCGAATCAGGAGACCTACTCGTACTACGGCCCGTTGAACAAGGTCTCGTTCAACGTCGGGTTTCATAACGAGCATCACGACCTGGTCACTGTCCCCTGGTCACGCCTGCCGCAGATCCGCGGCGCCGCACCGGAGTTCTACGACGGTCTGCAGTCGTACACGTCGTGGACCGGACTGCTCGTTCGTTTCGTTGCCGACCGCAGCATCTCGCTCTTCAACTACATCGTCCGCCCATCGCACGACGAGAGCGATCGGCCTCAGACTTCCAGCTCGACCCGCGCGTAGCAATGAGCCGCCGCATCGCCGTGACCGGCGCGACCGGTTTCATCGGCCGCCATGTCGCCGCGGCGCTGCTGGCGAGAGGCGATCGCGTTCGCGCGATCGTGCGGCCCGATTCGCCGCGCACTGCTCCGGACGGCGTCGACGTGGCGCGCGTGCCGCTTACAGCCTCGGCACTTGAAATAGCGTTCGCGGGTTGCGATACGGTCGTGCATCTCGCCGGCCTCGTCGCCGCGCAGCGAGATTCTGAATATGTCGCTGTAAACGTCGACGCGACACACGCGGTCGCCATGGCCGCGCGCACGGCGACTGCGCGTCTGGTCCACGTCTCGAGCCTCGCGGCGGCCGGCCCTGCGCCAGAATCGCGCCCGCGCAGCGAGGACGACTCGCCGCGGCCCATCACGATGTACGGCATCACGAAGCTCGCTGGCGAGCGGGCGGTGACCGACACGACCGGCCTCCGCTGGACTGTGCTGCGTCCCGGCGTCGTTTACGGCAGCGGCGATCGCGCGCTGGTGCCGCTCGTCCGGCTGGCGGCGCTCCCGCTGATCCCGCTCGTCGGCCGCCCGGATGGCGCGTATATGTTCGTGTACATCGACGATCTCACTCGCGCGATCCTCGCGGCGATCGACGCCGAACAGGACGGCCTGGTGTGTTTCGTCGGACACGCGCGGCCCGTCCGGCCGCGTGAGCTGTACGACGAGCTTCGCGCCATCGTGCACGGCCGCGGACGGATCGTCCGCGTTCCCGCGCCCCTCGTATGGCTCGTCGCCAACCTGGGCGAACTGGCCGGCCTCATCGTCCGACGAACGATGGTGCTCGACCGCCGGCGCTACAACGAGTTGTACTCAGAGGGATTCGTCTGCCGAGTCGATAGACTTCGCGAGCGCCTCGGCGTCGACGCGACGATCGGGCTGCATGAGGGAATGAAGAGGAGCGCGGAATGGTACCGTCGAGCGGCAGGCAGATCTAAAGACCTGCGCTACACGTGACTGACAACTGAGGACTGACGACTGCCGCAGACACCAAGTTCCCCACCCACGCGGGCAAAGATGTCGAGCGCGCGCGCGATGTGCTCTGGCGTGTGCGCGGCCGAACAGCTCGCGCGGAGAACGCACTCGTCCTTCGGACAACCCGGCGGCACGATGACGTTGACGTAAAGGCCCTGAGCGATGAGTTCCTGCCAGAGCGCAATCGTTCGTGCCTCTTCACCGATTTGAATCGGCACAATCGGCGACTCGCTCGACCCGATCACGTAGCCGAGCTCCTGCAGCCCTTCGCGCAGGCGACTGATGTTCGCCCACAACTGATCGCGCAGCTCGGGGTGCTCGCGCACGACGCGCACCGCGGCCCGCACGCTGGCGATGTTCGAGGGCGAGCCCGACGCGGTGAACACATACGCCCGCGCCACGTAGTGCAGCGCCTTCAGCTCGTGATGATCCGACACGCACACGCCGCCGATGCCGGCCAGCGACTTCGAGAACGTGCCGACGACGAAATCGACGTGATCGAGCACGCCCTGATCTTCCGCGCAGCCCAGACCGGTCGCGCCGTACGTGCCGAGCGAATGCGCTTCGTCGACCAGCAGGTACGCGCCGTACCGCGCGACACACTTCGGAGATCTCGCGCAGCGGCGCGACGTCGCCGCGGATCGAGTACAGCCCTTCGGCAACGACGAGCCGATTGCGGTGGCCTTTCGGCAGTCGTTCGAGTTTCTTGCGCAGGCTTTCGGGCGAGTTGTGACGGAAGGCGACGACCTGCGAGGCCGTCTGACGCGTCGCGTCGTAAATGCTCGCGTGGCTGTCGCTGTCGATCAAAATGACGTCTTCCGGACCGCAGAGGCCCCCGATGATCGACAGGTTCGCCTGATACCCGGTGCTGAAGATGATCGCGTGGCGTTTGCCGAACCAGTCGGCGAGCTCAGCTTCGAGCGCTTCGTGCAGGCCGAACGTCCCGTTGGCCGTTCGCGACCCGGTCGTGCCGGCACCGTACTGCGCCACCGCCTCGCGCGCCGCGTTCACCACTTCGGGATGCAGCGTGAGGCCGAGATAATTGTTCGATCCGAACATCAACGTCGGCCGGCCGCCGACGACGACCTCGCACGGGCCGATCACCCGTTCGATAACGGTCGCGCCAGGACGCGCGGACGCCGCCGCGAACGCATCGCGGCGCTTCTCCACCGCCCTCAGCTTGTCGAGCAGATCCATCCCTTCTCCCGTTACGCGTGAAGGCCGGCGCGATCGTGAGCGGCAGCGAGCTCGCCGCGCTCGAACCGCGCCTTCGTCGCCGCGCGCTGCACTTTCCCGCTCGTTGTCCGCCCGATCGTGCCGCTCGGCACGAGCACGACGTCATCCACGTAGAGTCCGCACAGGTCGCCTATGGTGCGCCGGATCGCCTCAGTCAACGGCTCCGTCGCGACCGTGCCGTTTGGTTCGAGCACGACGACGACTCGATCCGGTCCGCCCGTCTGCGCCGCGCCGAATGCCACCACCCGGCCTCGACGAACACCGGACAGCTGGTCGACGGCCCACTCGAGATCCTGCGGATGATACTTCCGGCCATTCGCGATGATGATGTCCTTCACCCGCCCGCAGACGAAGAGCTCACCGCCGGCGAGGTAGCCGAGATCGCCCGTATGCAGCCAGCCGTCCCTAATCGTCTGAGCGGACAGCGCGTCGTCCTTATAGTACCCCAGCATTACGGACGGGCCTCGGAGCGTGATTTCGCCCACCTCGCGTTCCGACGCCTCACGGCCGTGTTCCCCAATTATCCGGATTTGATGGTCTGGAAAGGGCACGCCGCAGCCGACGACCGCGATGGTTTGCCCGCGTGGCGAGGGGCGCGCGATTCGGCGATCCGTAAGGTCCGCGGCATCGACCTGCTCCACGCGCGGCAACCGGTTCAGCGGGGCGAACGTGGCAGCGACCACATGCTCGGCGAGGCCATAACTCGCCACGAAGCTCGACGCTCGAAATCCCACCGGCGCAAATTTCTCAGCGAACGCCGTGAGCGTCGGCGCATGGATCGGCTCGGCGCCGCAGCCGGCGATCCGCCACGCCGACAGATCGAGTCCCTCCAGATCGCGATCCTTGACGCGACGGACGCAGAGGTCGTACGCGAAATTCGGCGCGAAGCTGATCGTGGCGCGATAGCGTGTGATCGCGCGCAGCCACTCCGCGGGCCGCTTCACGAACGCATGCGGCGTCATGATCACCGCGCGCCGCACGCTGTACAGCGCGCCGAGCGCGATGCCGACGAGCCCCATGTCGTGGAACAGCGGAAGCCAGCTGACCGCAATGTCGCCATTCCGCGCGTCCAGCCCATGCGGGCCACTGATTGCGGCGATGTTCGCGGAGAGGCTCTTGTGCGTCAGCGCCACGCCCTTCGGCGAGGAGGTCGAGCCAGACGTGAACTGAACGAACGCGATGTCGTCGATGCCGACGCGCGCGGCGCCGCGCTGATGATTTTCGCCGGCGTCCGATGGCGATGCGACGCCGAGCGCTTCCCGCGCGAGAACGACACTGAGCGCCGGACAGGACGGGGCGAGATCGTCGAACCACGGCTTCAGCGCCGACGTCGTAATCACGCCGCGGGCGCCCGAAGACCGCACGATCCCGACGGTCAGCTCCAGATACGCGGCCAGCTCGCTCGTGGTCGAAGGCGGGTACAACGAGGCGGGAATCATCCCGGCAACCGACACGCCGAGAAACGCCGTCAGGAACTGCTCGGCGTCGTTGATGACGATGGCGACGAGATCGCCGCGTTCGAGCCCGCTCTCGGAAAGCGATTGCGCGACGCCGAGCGCGGCCTGGCGTATGTCGGCATAAGGCCGCCGCACCTCATCGCTGCCGACGAGGAACACATAGCCTTCGTCGCTCGAAGCTGCATCGGACAGCGCATCGGGCAGCGTGCGAAAATCGGGCATCAGGCGTTTGTCCGCTCGGCGACAATTCGTGTCACCTCGCCGACGACCTGCGCAACGGTGCGCGTGGCCGGGACGTCGTTGAGCGGAATGGAGATGTCGAAGCGATCTTCGAGCTCCGCGATCACTTCGAGCACCTGCAGCGAATCGAGGCCAAGGTCGACGATCAGGTCACTCGCAAGGGTCGGCTCGATCGGCCGGCGGCTCACGTTTTTGAGGACCTCGATCACTCCCTCTTCAATGGGCGCGGATGCAGGATGCGGCATCAATTACGGACCGTCAAGAATAGCATCAGCCCATCAGGAAAAGATAATCACCAGTCTATACTTGGGGCTATGCTGGACGGCCTCACCACACTGATCGCCCGCCTCGACGCTGCGGTCCGACTGGGCGACCCGGAGGTCATCACCCGCCGCGTCAAGCATGAGCTCGAAACTGCGATGCAAAACGGTGCGGTGGCGCTGCCGGACCGCTTTCACCGCGTTCGTCCGGAAGGATACGCACGGCGTCTGCTGCATCGCAACGACGACCTGGGCTATACGGCAGTCGTGATGACGTGGGGACCCGGCCAGAAGACGCCGCTGCACGATCACGCCGGCATCTGGTGCGTCGAAGGCGTCGTCGAAGGCCGGATGGACGTCACACAGTTCGATCTGATTGACGAATCCAGCGACGCGTTCCGTTTCGAGGCGAAGGGGTGCGTCCACGCGGCGGTCGGCTCGGCCGGCTGCCTCATTCCGCCGTTCGAATATCACGTGCTCGCCAATGCCCTGGACACCCCCTCCATCACGCTCCATGTCTATGGCGGCGAAATGACAACGTGCCACGTGTTCGAGCCGATAGAACATGTAGAGGGCGGCCGGTACGTCCGGCGCGACCGGGCGCTCTGTTACCACGACTGAGCCCGACACCAAATAACGTGCGGAAAACCACCATCGTGGCCCTTGCGGCCGTCATCATGGTGACGCTCGGTATAGCCCGGGCTGTCGACCTGTGGTGGTGGCGCGCGCAGACGTTGACGACGGCTGAAGCACGCGCGGCGAATCTGTCACACATCCTCGCCGAGTACGTCGGGGAAAGCTTCACGGCCGGCGATTCGGCGCTCCGCCAGCTCGTCATCCACGGACGCCACATCGGCGGCGCCGGCGCGCCGCAAGAGGACTGGGACCCGACTCTCGGAGCTGCGAAGGCGACGCTCACCGGCGTCGGCTCGATCTCGGTGATCGATCGCGACGGCATCATCCGCCATTCGACACAGCGCCTCATCGTCGGGCAATCGCGGCGTGACGACGACATTTATCGCCGCCTGCGCGACGCGACGACCGACGAGCTCGCCATCGACACGCCGTTTCTGAGCGTCCGTGAGCCGCGGCAGCACCTCATCCCGATCGGCCGGCGGATGACGGACAACGCGGGCCGGTTCGACGGCGCCGTCGTTACGACGTTCATCCCCGCCGTTCCTCGAGGTTTCTTTCGAACCGTCGACGTCGGGCAGCATGGCCTCGTCTGGGTGTTTCACCCGGCGGGTGTCGTGATGTTCCGCGAGCCATCGAACGAAAATCAGATCGGGCAGACGGCAGCCGCGAACCGGATCTTCGCCGCTGCGTCCGCCGGACCGGGGACCGGCACAATCCGCGGTGCGATCGACGAAAACGGTCCGCTGCTCCTCAGCGCCTTCAGCGCCATCCGGCGGCCGCCGCTCATCGTGGCCATCTCGCTCGATCAGCATGAGGTGCTGGCGCCGTGGCGGCGCGAAGCGGTCGACTCCACCGTGTTGATGGGCGCGCTCGCACTCCTCGTCGTGGCGACGCTCGCCGTGCTGGCGGCGGCGCTCGAGCGCGAGCAGGGCGCACGCCGCGACGCCGAAACAGCCAGCGCGTTGAAAGATCAATTCCTGATGACGGTCTCGCACGAGCTGCGAACGCCGCTCACGGCGATTTACGGCTGGGCGCGCATGCTCGTGGCGGGCACGATGAACGAGCATCAGCGGGGATCGGCGATGCAGACGATCGAGCGCAACGCCCGCGCGCAGATGCACATCATCGACGACTTGCTCGACGTCTCGCGCGTGATGGGCGGCAAGCTGCGGCTCGACATCCGACCCGTCGATCTGGCCGAAGTCGTCCGCGACGCCGTAGAAACGGTGCGGCCTGCCGCCCACGCGAAAGGCATTCAGATCGACGTTCGGATCGATCCGGCAGCCGGCCTTGTCTCGGCCGATCCCGAGCGGCTGCAGCAGGTCGTCTGGAACCTGCTGTCGAACGCGGTGAAGTTCACACCCGCCGGCGGACGCGTAGCGGCGGCGGTTCACGCGGTCGACCGCAATATCGAAATAGAAATCGCCGACAACGGCGAAGGGATATCGGCTGACTTCCTGCCGCACGTGTTCGATCGATTCCGCCAGCAGGATGCCGGCACGAAACGCCGCTACGGCGGGCTCGGTCTCGGGCTGGCGATCGTCAAGAACCTCGTTGAAATGCACGGCGGATCGGTGTCCGCGTCGAGCAAAGGCGACGGCCGTGGCTCAACATTCCGAGTACGTCTCCCGGCCGGCACCGGGTCGATCACGACGGGGACATCGGCCCCGGCGACCGCGCCGACGATGAGCGTTCCGGCGCTCGCCGACACCCGGCGTCTCGACAACCTCCGCGTTCTCGTCGTCGACGATGAGGCGGAGACGCGCGAGCTGTTCACGATGATTCTGAAGGGCGCGGGCGCCGCGGTCACGTGCGCGGAGTCGGCCGACATCGCCATTACCACACTGCGCCGCGAATGGACCGACGTGCTCGTCGCTGACATCGAGATGCCGGGCGAGGACGGCTACGCGCTCGTCGCGGCCGCTCGCGCGCTCGCCGCCGAACGCGGCGCCGCGCTGTGCGCGATTGCCGTCACCGCGTACTCGCGTCCCGAAGATCACGCGCGGTCCATCGCCGCAGGATTTTCGCAGCATCTCCGCAAGCCGATCGATCCCGCGGCGTTCGTTGCCGCAATCGACGACCTCCGCACGTCGGCTGGCGCGCACGGCAGCGCGAGGCATCTTCAGTAGCGATGGCGACGAACGTGCCCGCGACGGATCGGGCAACCGCTGCCGCGATAGGCGCGCTCAAAGCGGCTGCTCGGCGTCCGCGCGAACGACACCTCGGCGGTCCGCGAGCATCACAGCCACGGCGAGTCTTACCACCTCCCCGCCGCCCCCGACATCGTGTGCTACCCGCACACGACGAACGAAGTGTCGGCCATCGTGAAGATCGGCGCCGATTACCGTCTGCCGATCGTCCCGTTCGGCGCCGGCACGTCGCTCGAAGGACACGTGCATGCGGTGCACGGTGGAATCACGATCGACCTGCGGGAAATGAACCACGTTCTGCGCGTGAGCGTCGCCGACCTCGATGCGACGGTCGAAGCGGGCGTCACGCGCTTACAGCTGACCAAAGCGCTGGCGAACACCGGTCTCGCCTTTCCGATCGACCCCGGCGCCGACGCGACGATCGGCGGCATGGCCGCAACGCGAGCATCGGGCACGACGGCGGTTCGGTACGGCACGATGCGGGAGAACGTGCTCGGCCTCACGGTCGTCCTCGCCGACGGCGAGATCATCCGGACCGGCACGCGAGCCCGCAAGTCTTCGGCCGGCTACGATCTCACGCGTCTGTTCGTCGGCTCGGAAGGCACGCTTGGGGTCATCACGGAGGTTACCGTTCGGCTGCACCCGGTGCCGGAAGCCGTGTCCGCCGCGGTGTGCGCGTTCGATTCGATCGACGGCGCCGTGAATACGGTGATCGCGACGATTCAGCTCGGCGTTCCGGTTGCGCGCATCGAGCTGCTCGACGACGTGCAGATGGACGCGATCAACCGGTACTCGCGAACGAGCTACGCCGTCGCGCCGACGCTGCTCTTCGAATTCCACAGCGACAGCGAACGTCATGTCGCCGACCAGGCCGAAACGGTCCAGGCGGTCGCGCTCGAGCACGGCGGCCGCGGGTTCGAGTGGGCGACGCGGCTCGAGGATCGTGAGCGGCTCTGGGACGCGCGGCACACCGCGCTGTATGCGGCGCTCGCGATGCGGCCCGGATCGCGCGCGTGGACGACAGACGTATGCGTGCCGATTTCGCGGCTCGCTGAGTGCATTACCGAGACGAAGCGCGACAACGTCGGCGCGTCGTTCCCGATTTCGCTCGTCGGCCACGCCGGCGACGGCAACTTTCATCTGGTGTACGTCCTCGACCCCGCGAGCGAGACCGAGCTCGCCGAAGCGCGTCAGCTGAACGAACGGATGGTGCTGCGAGCGCTCGATATGGGCGGCACCTGCTCGGGCGAACACGGCGTCGGCTACGGCAAGATGAAGTATCTGGAAGCCGAGCACGGGTCGGCCCTGAACGTGATGCGCGCCATCAAGCGCGCGCTCGATCCCGACAATCGCATGAACCCCGGCAAGATGCTGCAGGTTTGATCGGCCGATAGAACTGCAGCACGGAGCTCGCAAGTCGAACCGCAGCTGCGCCAACGCGACACGATCACGTGATGTCGCCAGTTCGACCCCGAAGTTGCAAGCAACGCCGAGCGGCCGAAAGCCGCGAAGGCACAGGCGGTGGGGGTGGGGCCCCGCCGCAAATTGAAAAGGCCACTAATGAGATTCGGAATTGCGAGTAAGCGCCTCGTGATTGCCAACCGCGCCGCCGTGCTGCTCGGGTTGTTGGCATTTTTCTTTGCACCTACTCACGCGGCGACCGGAAAGAGCTTCATGTGGAAGGCGAGCAAAGGCCAGAGCGCCGTGTACCTGGTCGGCTCGGTCCACGCGCTCTCACAGGACTTCTATCCGCTCGCGCCCGCGCTCGAGGACGGATTCAAGGACTCCGACCTCCTCGTCGAAGAGGTCGACCTCGCGCAGATGATGAACCCATCGGCGCAGATGCAAATCATGACGCGCGGGCTGCTCAAGCCGGATCAGTCGCTCGACAAAATCCTGTCGCCCTCGACGATGGCGCTGGTGAACAAGGCGGGAAGCGATCTCGGGCCGGCGATGGATGTGCTGAAGAAGTTCAAGCCATGGATGCTGGCGATCGCGCTCCAGGGGCTCGAGCTGCAGAAGGCCGGCTTCGATCCGCAGCTCGGTCTCGACAAGCATTTCTACGACGAGGCGCAGACGGCCGGCAAATCGGTCCAGGGACTCGAAACGGTGGACTATCAGCTCTCGCGCTTCGACGAGATGACGAACGAGCAGCAGGATCGCATGCTCGCCGACACGATCAAGGAGCTCGAGACCGAGATCGCGAGCGTGTCCACGCTCGCCGGCGCGTGGAGAACCGGCGATGCGCCGCAGGTCGAGCGGATCGTGCTGAAGGATCTCAAGACCGACGCGCAGATGTATCAGCGGCTGCTCGTCGAGCGGAACCGCAACTGGATGCCGAAGATCGAGGCGCTGTTCGCCCGTCCCGGCCGCACGTTCGTCGTCGTCGGCGCTGCGCACCTGGTCGGGCCCGACGGCCTCCTGCAGATGCTCAAGACCAAGGGCTACACGATCGAACAGCTGTAGTCGAAGTCGCTAGTCGAGAGTCGCTAGTCGTAGTCGAGCTGGGTCTGGCCGAACGTGTGGCGCAGGTCTTTAGACCTGCGCAAGAGAGGAACAACAATGCGCACAATCCGCCGCGACCTGCGGTTCCTGAAAGCGTACGCAGCCGGAAGCACCGTCGCGATCGTCTTTCTGACCGGCGCCGCGTTCCTGCAGCCGCCGCCCGCGCGCCAGAAGTTTGGCGAGATCGACGTCGAGCGCATCAACGTCGTCGACAAGGACGGCCGAACGCGGCTCGTGATCGCCAATGCGGAGCGGCAGGCGGTGACGGTAATCGACGGCAAGCAGATTCTGCCGAACCGGAAGCGCGACGCGGGCTTGATCTTCTTCAACGACGAAGGTGACGAAGACGGCGGGATGACGTGGAGCGGGCGGACGGAGAACGGCATCGAGCACGCGAACGCCGGCCTTTCGTTCGATCAATACAAGCAGGACGAGACCGTCACGCTGCGATATTCGCAGAGCGGCAAGGATCGCCAGGCAGGGCTGACGGTGGCCGATCGGCCCGAAGCGTCGCTTGGAGTAGCCGTCCGCATGAACGATGCGAAGACTGACGCGGAGCGTGCGAAGGTGCGGCAGGAACTGGTCGACTCGGGCGCCCTCGGCAGCCGGCCACGTATGTTCGCCGGCAAGGATCAGAGCGGCACCGCCAAGGTGACGCTCGCGACGCGAACGGCAAGGCGCGGCTGCTGCTCAGCGTCGACAAGACGGGCGCGGCGAAGATCGAATTCCTCGACGCTGCCGGGAAGATCACGAAATCGATTGCGCCGTGAGATCGCTCGGCTAAAGCCTCGCGCTACAGAACGTGCGGCGCCGCTGCTCGGCGCAGCCCCAACTCGTAGCGCGAGGCTTTAGCCGAGCGATTCGTCGCTACGACTTCGGCCGCGCCGGGAAGTGCTTTTCGTACCAGGTGATGCTGCGGTCGATCTGATCGACCACGTGTTTCGATTCGCGCACGCCGTGCCCTTCGCGCGGGTAGCGCACCATCACGGCTTCGGTGCCGACATCCTTCAGCGCCACGTAGAACTGCTCTGCCTCGGCAATCGGCACGTCGTTGTCGTTCTCGCCGTGCATCAGCATCGTCGGCGTGTGCGCGTTCGCAACGTGGCGGAGCGCGGACCGCTGCAGCAGCGTGTCCATCAGCGTCCCCTGGTGCGGATACACGCCCCACTCCATCGCTTCGTACTGGTTGTAGTACGTCATGTAGTTGTAGCTGATGATGTTGGTGATCGCCGCGGTCGGAATCGCCGCCTTGAAGATGTTCGTCTGCGTGATCAGCCACGTCGACAGCTGTCCGCCGTAGCTCGTGCCTTCGACGCCGAGGCGGTCGCGATCGATCCACGGATAGCGGCGCAGCGCCGCGCTTACGCCGTAGAGGACGTCCTGCCCTTCGTTGCCGTTCTGATCCGCGAACACGGCGTCGGTGAACGCCTGCCCGTAACCGGTCGACCCGCGGTAGTTCACCATCAGCGTCGCCCATCCGCGCGCGGCGTACACCTGATTCTTGAAGTTGAACGCCGGCCCCTGCTGGCCGTGCGGGCCGCCGTGGATGTTGACGATCAGCGGAAACGTCCGGCTGGAGCCGGACGCTACGTTGGACGGCGCATCGAAACCGGCGGGCTTGGTGAGAAACGCTTCGACCTCGAACTTGTTGTCGTTCGACACGAAGGTGAACGCCTCGACCTCGCGCCAGCGATTTGCCCGCGAGAACGGCTCGCGTTCAGGTCGGTCACCCGCCGCGGCGAACCGGCGCCGACGCGGACGTAGAGCTCCGCCTGATCGGACGGCGTCGCGAACGTGTACGCGAGCGTGTCTTTCGCCGTCGAGAACGCGCCGACAGCTCCGCGTTCCTTGACGACCGCCTCGGGTAGGCAAGCCGGAACGCCTGAGGTCCGCGGCGCCGATTGTTCTGCGCTGCACGCGAGCGGCACGCGATAGAGCCGCGTGTTGCCGCGCTCCTGCACGGTGAACATGAGCGCGCGTGCCGTCGGGCGTCCACTCGGGCGGACCCTGCCGGTTGTCGACGCCCGCGCCGATTTCGCGCCGGCCAGTGCCGTCGGCGTTCACGACCCACACGTGCGTATCCTCCATCGTCGTCTCGCGATCGGTGAGGCCGCGCTTAGTCGCCTCGAACGCGATCGTCTTGCCGTCAGGCGACCAGCGCGGATGGTATTCGTTGCTCTCGGTCGCGGTCACTCGCCGTAGGGATCGGTCGGCCAGCTTCATCGTGAAGATGTCGTAGTTGAAGAACTCGTCCTCGTCGGCGTCGCGGTTCGTCAGGAACAGCAGCTCCTCGCCGTTCGGCGACCAGTCGATCGAATGCTCGTAGTGATTGCCGGTCGTGAGCTGGTCGACCTTTCCGGATGCGACATCGACGACGAAGAGGTGCAGCCGCCGGTTGTCGTTGAAATGGGTCATGCCCTCGGATGCATCCGGTTTGTAGAGATAGCGCGTGATGACGACCGGATCGCCGGTGGCGTCCGCCGTCTCCGGCCCTGGCGTCGACGAGACGAACGCGATGCGTCTTCCGTCCGGCGACCACGCGACCGACTTGCCGGCGCCGGGCAGCGGGGCGTTGGTGCCGTTCAACTCGGCGATGAAACGCGCGCCCGTGCCGTCCGGCCGCGCGATCGACCAGGCCGGACTTGTCGCCGACGCGGCCGTGATACGCGATCGATTTGCTGTCGGGCGCCCACTCCGGGCTGCCGGACGGTTCCTTCTCCGCGCCAAAGCGGACCGACTTGCCGTCCGCGACCGTCATCACCCAAAGCTGGCCGTACGGCCGCCCGTCACCGTCGTTGTTCTCGACGACATATGCGACACGGGATGCATCGGGCGACAGCTGCACGGCCGCGACCGACCGCAGCTTGAAAAGATCGCTCGACTGCAGCCGGTTCTGAGCGAAGCTGGGCGCGGCGGTTGAAAGCACGAGGACGGCGCAGGCAAACGTGCGCGAAGCGAGCATCGGAATCCTCCGTTCGGCGGTATTCTATCCCGCGACGGAGGACGTATCGATGCGCCGACTGCTTGCGTCGCTGTTAGGTGATCGAGTGCCGCTGTCGCCACGGCGTTTGGCGGTGGGGCCCCAGACGCAGGTAATAGATGGTGGTCGCACGTCCAGGCGCTGGCCAACGACGGCATGGAAGGCCGCAATACCGGCAGCGCCGGCCACAAGCGTGCGGCCGATTACGTCGCCGGCGTTTTTCAGAAGGCCGGTCTCGAGCCGGCGGGCACCAACGGCTACATTCAACCGGTCAAGTTCAAGACGCGCACGATCGTCGAATCCGCATCGAGCCTGACGCTCGTGCGCGACGGAAAGCGCGAGCCACTCGCGCTCGGCGAAGACGCCAACATCTCGCTCCGAAGCGATGCCGCGCCGACGATCGACGCGCCGCTCGTCTTCGTCGGCTACGGCTTACGCGTGCCCGAACTGTCGTTCGACGATCTCTCGGGTCAAGACCTCAAAGGCAAGATCGCCGTGTACCTGGCCGGCAGCCCGTCGAATATTCCGGGACCGCTCCGCGCGCACTATCAGTCGGCCGGCGAGCGATGGGCCGCGCTGAAGCGCGCCGGCGCCATCGGCACGATCAGCATCGCCAACCCGAAGAGCATGGACATTCCGTGGTCGCGTTCAACGCTCGCGCGGCTGCAGCCGTCGATGGTGCTGGCGGATGAAACGCTCGACGACAACGCCGGGCAGCAGCTCGCGGTCACGATGAACCCGGCGCATGCGGACAAGCTGCTCGCCGGCTCCGGCCACACGCTGTTCGAGCTGCTCGCACTCGCAGACGCCGGGAAACCGCTCCCGCGGTTTCCGCTGCCGTCGCGCATCAACGCGAAGGTGACAGATCGATCGCGCGGAGGTCGAGTCGCAGAACGTCGCCGGCATCCTCCGCGGATCGGACCCGCGGCTGCGGAACGAATTCGTCGTCGTCTCTGCACATCTCGATCATCTCGGCGTCGGCGAGCCGATCAACGGCGACCGGATCTACAACGGCGCAATGGACAACGCGTCGGGTGTCGCGGCCATCCTCGCGGTTGCGACAGAGCTGCACGATTCGAACGTGAAGCCGGCGCGCTCGATTCTGTTTCTCACAGTCACGGGCGAGGAAAAAGGCGAGCTGGGGTCGCGCTATTTCGCGGCGCACCCCACGGTGCCTGCGTCGGCGATCGTCGCGAACGTCAACACCGACATGTTCCTGCCGCTGTTTCCGCTGAAAGAGCTCATGGTCCTCGGCCTCGACGAATCCGATCTCGGCGGAGACATCCGCGCCGTCGCAAAGCAGCTCGGGCTCGGCGTGCAGGCCGATCCCGAACCGCAGCGCAATCGGTTCATTCGAAGCGATCAGTACAGCTTCATCAAGGCGGGAATTCCAGCGCTCGCGATGAAAGTCGGATATGAGCCGAACAGTCCGGAAGCAGAAATCGCGCGCAAGTGGACCGCCGAGCGGTATCACGCGCCTTCCGACGACTTGAACCAACCCATCGATCGCGCCGCGGCCGGCGCGTTCGTCGAGGTGCTCCGAACACTTGCCGTACGGATCGCGAATCGTCCCGACCGGCCGAAATGGAACCCGAACAGCTTCTTCAAACGATTCGAGGGGACTGGACGTTAGTCGTTAGTCGTTCGGGTTAGACGTTTGTTTTGAGTTCACTTCTTCGCAATAGGCAAATCGTCGCGATTGCCCCACTCTTCCCACGCTCCGTAGTAGTTGCGCAGCTTGTCGTAGCCGATGAGATGCAGCGCGAACAGATCGACCGACGCGCGCATCCCGACCTGGCAGTACGCAATCACTTCCTGCGTCGGCAGCACTCCGCGATCTTCGTAGATCGTCTTCAACGCATCCGCCGGTTTGAATGTTTTTGACTGCGGATCGAGGAGGTCTTCCCAATACACGGGCACTGACGATGGCACGAACCCGCCGCGTCGGATGTTTCTGAGGTCCTTGCCTTCGATCTCGGCCGTCGTGCGCGCGTCAACGATTTTCACCGACGGCTTGTTGATCGACGCGACCACGTCGTCCGCTGTCGCGACCCAGCGCGGCTGCGGCTTCGGCGTGAAGGCCCCGGCGGCAAACGTCGGCGTGTCGGGAACAGCCGGCCGGTTCTCGGCGGCCCATTTCACCCACCCGCCGTTCATCAGCGCCACGTTCGTGTGTCCGAAGTAATTGAGAATCCACCAGAGCCGCGCGGCATAGATGCCACCCCGCTCATCGTACGCGACGACGCGGGTCGTGTCGCTGATCCCCAGCTTCGCCATCAGCGCGGCGAACGCCTGCGGCGACGGCAGAAACGTCGGTGGGTTCTTCGCGTCGCGAATGGCGACAGGCGACAGATACACTGCACCCGGCACATGGCCTGCGTCGTACCCGCTCTGCCTCATGTCGACAATCCGGACGTTGGCGTCGCTGCCGTGCGCGGCAACCCACGCGGTGTCGACGAGTTGATCGGGATGCGCGTAAGCGACGGCGACGACCGCCAGAATCGCAAGCGTTGAGAGCATCTACAAAGTTTATAGTGAAAGCATGATTCTTCGCGGCGTCTCAGTGCTCGTCGCCGGCGCGGGGCTCGCCGGCCTGGCCGCAGCTCACGATCTCTCAGCCGCCGGCGCGGACGTCACCGTCGTCGACGCGCGGAACCGCGTTGGCGGCCGCGTGTGGACGATTCGTGACGGGTTCGCCGACGGCCAGCACGGCGAGGCCGGCGGCGACATGATCGACGAGGCCCACCACGAGATCCGCACGCTCGCCGAGTCGCTTGGGTTGAAGCTCACGCGAATCTTGCGCGCCGGGTTCGGCTACGTGCGCGCCGATGCGTCCGGCGTCCCCCGCATCGTGTCGCGCGACGCCATTCGCGGATGGGACCGTCTCGCACGCGAGCTCGCGCCGCTGATCCGCCGATACAAGCTGGTCGAGCAACGGTGGGATTCGCCGATCACGACGGACATCGCTCGGCAATCCGTCGCGATGTGGCTGGATGAGGTCAGGGCGGACGAGGAACTGCGCGCATCCGCGGTCGGTTTGCGTGGATTTTTTCTCGCCGACCCTGAGGAGCTTTCGCTGATTGCACTCGTCGACCAGTTCGCCGCGGACGACGACCCCGCGCCCGGCGCCATGTACCGCATCGAGGGCGGCAACGATCGACTCGCCTCCGCGCTTGCGGCGCCGCTCACCGATCGTCTTCGTCTGAATACCGAGCTCGTGGCGCTGTCGCACCGAGGCAAAAACGTGCGCGCAGCGCTCCGTCAGGGACGAACGACGACGACGCTGACGACGGATTATGTGGTGCTCGCGCTGCCGGCCACCGTGCTCCGGCGCATTCCGGTTACGCCGAGCCTGCCTGCCCAGCAGCACGACGCGGTCGCGCGCCTCCGCTACGGACGCGCGACAAAAACGCTCCTGCAATTCTCGCGGCGTTTCTGGACTCTGCCCGGTCGCCCGCGTGCGTTCGGATCGCCGCTGCCATTCGGGGCGCTCTGGGACGGCAACGAGGAGCAGCGCGGCCGCTCGGGCATTCTCTCCCTGCTGGCCGGCGGCGGCGCGAGCGACGCCACCGAAGCGATCGTCGCGAAGGCCGGCATGCCCGCGCTCGTCGGCAGCCTCGAATGGCTCGGCGCGAAACATGGGGAGCTCCTCGCATCGCGGCAAGTGCGATGGGAAGACGACCCGTGGGCGCGCGGCGGCTATGCCTTCTTCGATCCCGCGTACGATCCTGCGCTCCGCGCGTGGCTCGCCAGACCGTTCGGCCGTCTGTTTTTCGCAGGCGAGCATACGAGCGTCAAGTGGCAAGGCTACATGAACGGCGCCGTCGAGAGCGGGCGGCGGGCGGCCGAGGAAATCATTGCGAGCCAATGACCGAGCGAAGCTGCGCCTCGTCGCCGCCGTAGCGGTGCTGCTCGTCCTCGTTCGCTCGTACGCCATGGTCGCGTACGAACAGCTCGACTTCGATTCTGATCAGGCGATTGTCGGGTTGATGGCGAAGCACCTGAGCGAGCTCAGGACCTTCCCGCTTTTCTTTTACGGCCAGGATTACATGCTGGGCGTGCAGTCCTGGATCGCGGCGCCGTTTTTTCGACTCGGCGGTCCAACGCTTGCGATGTTGCGTCTGCCCCTCGTCGTCATCAACGGCATCGTTGCCGTCTGGCTGCTGCGCCACCTATCACGGTCGATCGGCTCGCCGTGGCTCGCGCTTGCCGCGATCCTGCCGTTCGCGGCGGCGACACCCATATTCTCCGTCGAGCTGCTCGAGACGCTCGGCGCGAGCGTCGAACCCTTTCTGTATGTGCTGATCTTGTGGGCGCTTCGCCGGCGACCACTGGCGTTTGGCGTCGTCTTCGCCATTGGCTTCCTACACCGTGAGTTCACGGCATTTGCCGTGCTGGCGACGGCTGTCGCCACATGGTGGGAGACGCGGTCGTTCGAATGTTTTCCGCGCGGGTTGGCTGCTCCGGGCCACATGCGGCTTCGCCGCGGTGTGGGTTGTCGTCGATCAGCTGAAGCGCCGCATCAATCTGTTCGGTCCGTCCGGCGGGGCCTTTGCCACCGCTCCGCTATCGCTCCAGCTGCATTCACTGCTGTCGCGGCTCGTCTTCCAGCCAGCGACTATGGCGCCGAAGCTTCGGCAGATGCTGCTGGAAGCGCTTCCCGATCTGCTAGGCATGCGCCCGGTGCAGCCGCTCAGATACGGCATGAACGCGTCGGTCGTCGTTGGCTCCTGGATCATCGGCGCTGCTCTTCTTGCCGTAGCTGGCCTTTGCGTCGTGCGCATCGCATCGTTGTGGAAATCGCACGGGACCGCCACGGTCAGGCGAACGCTTTCGCCATTCTGCATCTACATCGCGGCGATCGCCGCGCAGGCGATATTCGCGTACTCGCTTTCGGACGCGGTGACCCCCGACGGGCCACCAATCCTGCGCTATGCATTCCTCGCCGTCTTCGCACCGATCGCGCTCGTCACGGCGCTGTTCGAGCTCGATCGAACGCGCCCGTTCCGCGCGGTCGCTGCGGCGCTGCTCTATATGGTCGCGACGCTCAGCGTAGCCGACAATCTGCGGGTGATTGGAGAGTATCGATCAGCGCCGCCGCCGAACGAGCACCGCATTCTGGCCGACGATCTCGTGGCGCATCATGTCCGATACGGCACCGCGGTGTACTGGGACGCTTACGTCACTGATTTTCTGTCGCATGAGCAGGTGATTCTGGCGTCGACCGATAAGGTCCGCATCACCGCGTATCAAACGAAAGTTCAGAGCGCCCCGATGCACGTTCAGGTCCTGCGGCAACCATGCTCTGGCCGCCAGATCGCGTCGTGGTGCATCGTTGATGCGGTCGGCAGATAGCGAGTCGACGATCGGCTGGCGAGGTCGACTCAGTCCCGGAGCTTATCGCCGTGAGGCGGCGTTTCTGTTTCGTCGTCGCCGTGCGCGATCATCTGCTCGCGATCGGCGGCCTCGCCGGCGCTGCCTGACGTTGGCGTAAAGGGGTTCACGTAGCTCCGTGCTTCCTCCGGCAGCCGATCGACGCGCTCGGGACCCGCGGTCATCCACACGCCGGTGATCAGCCATTCGGGTGCGACGTCCGTGATTCCGGCGCTGGCATCGGCGCCGCGTCCCGGCTCCGTCGTGGCCGTCGGGAAGAATTCTCGGATGCGCCGTTCGTACCTTCCCCAATCGATGTCGTTCATCGCCTCGAAGGCTTGCGCATCGAACTCGGGGTAACGGTCGGCGACGTCCTTTTCGAGATCGACGCGCAATTCACGCGCGCGATCGTCGAATCGAACATGGTGGACCGGCAGCACGTAGCGGCGACCTGTGAACACTCCACGCGCATCGACGACGATGTAACGGGGCTGCTGTGCCTGATCGATGATGAGACCGTCGAAGGCGCCGAGATCCTCGCCGTCGCCATTTCTCACCTGAAGCCGCCCGCTGTCCGAGAGGCGCCGGACGTCGAGCCGTTTACCTGGAACGTACCGCAGGCGCGGCGCTCGCCTCGCGTGCAGGTCCTCTTCTGATCGCGCATCGTCGTTCAGGTGGGCTTCGGCGATCTCCGTCAGCCGGCGATCCGCGCGTCCTTCATCGTCGAGCGTCTCCTGCAACAGCCGCGCTTCGTCGTCGCGGTTCAACCGCCGCGCGTAGGTTCGCGCACAGCCGTAGGCGGCGATCTCGTAGTGCTCCATCCGCTGCGCGGCCCCGACAATGGCTGCGTCGCGCACATCTTGTGTCGTCGCTTCATTCACGCGATTGTCGGCTTCTTGAACAATGCCGGCGATGGCCGCGCAGGGCCGCGGCCTGATGCGCTCGCCCCAGTGCGTGAAGATCAACTGCAGCCGCTCGAGGTGGAGTCGCGACTCCTGGCCATGCCGCGCGAGCACGTTGCGCAGCTCCGGCGCACGGGCAAAATCGCTCAAACGAGAGAGGGCGCGGATGCCCTGCGTCTCGGCGTCGTAGAGGTCGGCGAGCTCGTCGAGATAAAGCTCTTTGAGTGACCCGATGCCCATGGCGTCTCCCAGGTTCGTCCGTTCACTGCGGATGATTCCTAACGATTACGCAAGGGCTGTGCCCCACGTCCGCACGGGAAGGTCGGTTGTAGCGCGAGGCTTTAGCCGAGCGGGAAGGTCGGTTGTAGCGCGAGGCTTTAGCCGAGCGGACGCTGAAGATGAGTTAGAGTCGCGCTGGTGAACGAGAGCCCCGACGCACAGCTGGTGCGCGCCATCGGCCCGGCCAGGTTGACGATCACGATCGTCAACCTGATGGTCGGGGCCGGGATCTTCGTGCTGCCGGCAGTGGTCGCGTCGGGGCTCGGTCGCGGCGCGCCGATCGCTTACCTGGTCTGCGCGGGACTCATGGCGTTGATCGTGACCTGCTTCGCCGCTGCGGGCAGCCGCGTCTCGCTCACAGGCGGGCTCTACGCGTACATCGAAGTCGCGTTCGGCCCGTTCGTCGGTTTCGTTGCGGGAGTTCTGTATGCGGTGATGGCCGCGTTTGCGGTCGCTTCGGTCGCCAGCGCTCTGGCTGGATCGATCATGGCGCTCACGCCTGCGATTGCCACGGCAGCGTGGCGAGCAGCGCTCCTTGCGGCGATCTTCGCAACAGTCGCACTCGTGAACATCCGTGGTGTGACGCCGGGCGCGAGGCTCATCGAGCTCGTTACGGCGGCAAAGCTGCTGCCGCTCGTCGCTCTCGTCGTGGCAGGTCTGCCGATGCTCCGGGCCGATCGCGTCCTTGTGGAGCACGTGCCGAGCGCATCGCTGCTCGGCCACACATCGATTGTTCTGATTTTCGTGTTCGCCGGCATCGAGGTCGCCTTGGTGCCAAGCGGGGAGATTCGCAATCCCGCGCGAACCGTCCCGCGGGCGGTCTATGCCGGCCTCGCGTTCACTACGCTGCTCTACCTGGCGATTCAGGCGGTCGCACAATCGCTGCTCGGGCCGGCGCTCCCGGACTTCGCCACCGCTCCGCTGGCGGAGGCCGCCGGCCGCCTGTTCGGCCACTCGGGACGGACGATGGTGCTGGCCGGCGCCATCGTGTCGATGTTCGGCTATGTCTCGGGCGACATGCTGAGCAGCCCGCGCGCGCTTTTCGCGCTTGGGCGGGACGGCATCCTGCCACGCGCGTTCGCCCTCGTGCACCCGCGGTTCCGTACACCTCACCTCGCGATTACGGTGTACGCGATCATCGTCGCGCTCGTCGCGATCAGCAGCAGCTTCACGCAGCTCGCGATCCTCGCGAACGTAACCGCGCTCACGCTGTATCTGATGTGCATCGCCGCGGCGTGGGAACTGCAGCGCAGGGATGTGCGCACGGACGGCGCGGCGCCGTTCGTGCTGCCCGCGGGACCGCTCGTGCCGCTGCTCGCCGGCGTCGTGACGGTGTGGTTGCTCGCGCAGGCGAGTGGCCGCGAGCTTCGCGTGCTGGCGCTCGTGCTCGCCGTGGCGAGCGTCTTTTACTTCATCCGAAAGACCGGTGGACGGATGTGACCATCAGGGTTGAGCATCCTTAACGAATACAAAGGCATAGGCGCGGCGTCGGTTTCGTTTGGAAAACCACGCCCGTGTGTGATACAGCGTAGCTCTGAAAACCGCTGAACGGAGGCCCTCATGACCGAAGTGCGAGACGCTGCGCCGGATCAGGCGCCGAAAGATCTGATCGGGTTCCTCGACTACTACCTGGTGAAAAAGGCGCCGTTCCAGATTCCGGACAACGCGAAGGAATGGATCGTCCATTACGGTCCTTACATCGCGATGGTGCTGATCGTACTGACGCTCCCGCTGTTACTCGTCGTGCTTGGCATCGGCACGGCCCTCATGCCGTTCGGCGGAGTGGACTACGCGACTGGGTTCGGTTTGGTCGCGATCGCCACGCTGGTGCAGCTGGGCCTCACCGTTGCGGCGCTGCCGGGGCTCTTCGCCCGCAAGATGTCCGCGTGGACCTTGCTCTTCTACGCCCGACTCGTTGGAGTTGTCAGCGCGCTTCTCTCGGGCGCGCTGATTGGGGCGGTGGTCGGCGGAGTGATTTCGCTGTACATCCTGTTCCAAATTCGTCCGTTGTACAAGGGGTGATACGGGACGATCGGGACGTTCTAACGCTGATAGACGACCTTTCCGCCGACGATCGTCGTCTGAACCTTTACGTCTTTGATCGCAGCGGGCGGAATGCTGAAGATGTCGTCGCTCAGAACGACGAGGTCGGCCAGCTTGCCGCGCGCGATCGTGCCCTTCTCCTTCTCCTGAAATTCCGCGTAGGCCGATCCCGCGGTATGCGCGGCCACAGCCTGCTGCAACGAGATCTTCTGTTCGGGCACCCAGCCGTTCGGGTTCTTGCCGTCGAGCGTCGCGCGCGTCACCGCCGCATACAACGTGAGCATCGGGTTGAGCGGCGCCACCGGCCAGTCGGTCCCGAGCGCAAGGCGAACCCCTTTGTCGAGCAGCGTCCGGAACGCGTAGGTTGTCTTTACGCGCTCAGGTCCGATACGCCGCTCTGCCCATCGTCCATCGTCGATGGCCTGATACGGCTGCACCGAGGCAATCACCTCGAGCGCGGCAAATCGGTCGAAGTCTTTCGGCGCGATATGCTGCGCGTGCTCGATGCGCAGGCGTCGATCGCGCGGTCCGTTCGCTTTCTCGACGTCCGTGAAGAGATCGAGAATCTGCGAGATTGCCGCATCGCCGATCGCGTGAATGCAGAGCTGAAGACCGGCTTTGTCGGCGCCGGTGAGACGCGAACGCATCTGGTCCAACGGCTGCATCTCGTCCGACAGAAGCCCGCGAGTGTTCGGGGCATCGGTATACGGCTGAAAGAAAAACGCGGTCGTCGATCCGAGCGAACCGTCCGCGTACCCTTTCACCGCGCCGAGCCGAAGCCAGTCGGAGCCAAAGGAGCGATGGACGCCGAGCTTCGCCTGATCCTGCCATCCTGTCTCCATTGGTGCGGCGGAGATGCGGACCGTCAGCTTCCCCTGATTCGCGAGATCGGCGTAGACGGCGATGTCCTCGTACGGCGGGTTCATGTCCTGCACGCTCGTGACGCCAAGCGAGGCCGCGTGATCCATCGCGCGTTTCACCGCCTGCAGCCGGCGTTCGGGCGTCGGCGGTGGAATCACACGGTTCACAGCTCCCATCGCGGCGTCCTTTCAGTACTCCGGTCGGATTTCCGGCCGAGTCGCGGACGACGGCGCCGCCGGGCGGGTCGGGGGTTTTCGCCGTCACGCCGGCCAGCTTCAGGGCGAGCGAGTTCGCGAGGGCTGCGTGTCCGTCGTACCGGTTCAGGAACACCGGCGTGGACGGCGTGAGCGCATCGATCATCTCTTTGGTGGGAAGCCGGGCCGGCGTCCAGTTCTGATCGTCCCAGTTGCCGCCGAGCATCCACTCGCCTGCGCGCATCGTCTTCGCCCGGTCTCCGATGCGTTTCACGAACTCTTCCGGCGTCGCCGCGTCCTTCAAATCAAGGTAGTCGAGCTGCGATCCCCCGTCGACGAAGTGCACGTGCGCGTCGTTCAATCCGGGAATCACGCGGCGCCCGCCGGCATCGATCTCTCGCGTGCCCGGCGCCGCGCCACCGCTCGATGTCGCGAGCGCCGCCGACCTCGACGATGCGCTCGCCGATGATCGCGATCGCATCGGCAGCCGGGTTTTGCGGCGTCACCGGTCCACACGTTCGCATGAGTGATGACCACATCTGCCGCTGTGCCATTCGTGCGCGCGCACGCTGAGGCGGCCGCCGCTATCGCGACGACGCCGAGGATCGATGTCTTCCACATGTGGCGCGAATTATACTCGTCGGATGGCCCACACGAATCCGTCCGACGCCGCGCTCACGACACTGCTCACCAACGCGAAGACGATCGCGATGGTCGGCGCATCGTCGAACCCCGACAAGGCGTCGCACGGCATCATGCAGAAGCTGCAGAAGGTCGGCTACAAAGTGATTCCGGTGAACCCTCGGGAGACCGAAGTGCTCGGCGAGCGCGCGTACCCGTCGCTCATCGACGTGCCCTGAACAGATCGACATCGTCGACGTGTTCCGGCGCGCCGAAGACACGCCGTCGATCGCGGACGACGCGGTCACGATCGGCGCGAAGGCGCTGTGGCTGCAGACCGGAATCGAGAACGAGGATGCCGCGGCGCGCGCCGAAGCCGGAGGATTGACGGTGGTGATGAACGCGTGCATCGGCGCGACGCACGCGATGCTGCGGATTCCGCCGAAACAAAGACCCACGTAGCGCGAGGCTGCAGCCGAGCGGTCGCGACGCTCGGCTAAGCCTCGCGCTACGCAGATGTTCGGTGCTTATCGATCGCGGCTTCCAGCTGCGTGACGAGCCGATCGAGCTGATCGACGACGGCGCGGACGGTTTCCGGCCGGCTCAGGTCGACGCCGGCCCGCTTCAGCAGCGCCATCGGATGATCGCTGCCGCCGGACTTCAGCAGCGTCAGGTAGCGCTCGACGGCGGCCGCTCGGTCGGCATCCGGCTCGCTCGATAGCTGCTCCATGAGCTCCGCGCTCGATGCGAAGCACGTCGCGTACTGATACACGTAGTACGGCGTGCTGTAGAAGTGCGGAATGCGCGCCCACGTGACGCGCGAGAGCTCGTCGTAGTCCATCGCGTCGCCGTGATAGGCCTTGAGCAGCCCGAAATAGATTTCGGCCAGCGCATCGGCGGTGACCGGCTTGCCTTCCTCGACCAGGCGGTGCGCCTGCAGCTCGTAGTCCGCGAACATCACCTGCGTGTAGAAGGTGGACGCGATGCCGTCGATCGCGTGCTGCAGCAGCACGATCCGCTCGCGGTCGTCGGCGGCGTGCTCGAGCATGTACTCGAGGAACAGCGCCTCGCTCAGCGTCGACGGCACCTCGGCGACGAAGATCTCGTAGTTCGAGTAGACGAACGGCTGATGCGCGTTCGACAGCAGCGTGTGCATCGAGTGCCCCATCTCGTGCGCGAGCGTGAACACGGCGTCGAGCGTGTCGTTGTAGTTCAGGAGCATGTACGGATGCACGCCGTACACCGGCGCTGAATACGCGCCGCTGCGCTTGCCGGGATTCTCGTACACGTCGATCCAGTCGCCGAACAGCACGTCGCGCAGCTGCCGCTGGTACTCGCCGCCGAGCGGCGCCACCGACGCCGGCAGCCACTCGAGCACGTCGTCGTACGGATACTTGCGATCGACGTCGACGAGCGGAATCGTCGTGTCGTAGGTGTGGTACGAGTCGAGGCCGAGCACGCGTCTTGCGCAGGCGGTGATACCGTCGGAGCGGCTCGGTGCCCGCCTTCGTCGTCGTCAATCAGGTTCTCGACGACCGACGGCGGAATGTTGTTGCCGTGAAGCGCCGCTTCGAGCGTCGACGCGTATCCGCGCGACTGCGCATGAAACCAGTCGCGCTGCAGCACGGCGTTGTACAGCGACGCGTACGTGTTCACGTTCGGCGTCGAACACCGCGTGAAACGCGGCGAAGGCGCGCGCGCGATCGGGCTGATGGCGGTTGGTCGCGAGGATCGCGCGATATTGGCCGTAGGTGAGCGTGACTTTTTCGCCCGACGACAGCTCGATGGTCGGATGCTTCACGTCCGCCGTCGAGAGCGCCGCGTACGCATCGTTCGGCGTCGTCGAGAAGCGGCTCGCCAGCGACAGCAGATGTTCGCCCTTTTCGTCGAGCACGTGCTCCTGCTGCCGGTACAGGTCCTCGATGACGAAACGGTAGACGGCAAGTTCACGGTTTGCCGCAAGCCATTGCTGCACCGTCGGCAGCGGGATCGCCAGGAGCTCGGGGTTGAACCAGGCCATCGCCTGGCTCGCCTTCGCGAACAGGATCTGCACCTGCTGGCGCTTCGCGTTGATCTGGTTGTCGCGCTGGTCTTCGTCGTATCGCAGCGAAGCGAAGTACCAGACCTTATAGGTGAGTTGGCCGATGTCGTCGGCAAGCTTCAGCGCGGCGAGCAGCTCGTCGGCGCCCTTCGCGAGCGTCCCCTGAAGCGCCGGCGTACTGCGCAATCTTGTTCTCGAGCGCGGCGTACGACGCGCCTGCCATGCCTCCCAGCTCTCGAAAATGTGCGCGAGATTCCATTTGAATCGATCGTCGATTGCTGTGCGTTCGCGCAGAGGCGGTGCGGCTGGGGCTTCGGCGGGCGCGAGCAGGTCCATTCAGAAATCATAGCGTAGGTGTACGCCGCGGCACGGGCGCGAATCTTGCTCGAGCTGAAGTGACTGGAGGCTTTATGGATCACCCGCGCCCGTGGCTCAGGATCGTCAATGCCGATGACCTCGACGATTCGACCGTCGATTTCAGCAAGCTTGCCGTGACGACGCCGTCCGGCGACAAGCTCGGCAAAGTGGACGGCTTCATCGTCGACGTCGATTCCGGCCGTCCGTACTACATCGTCGTGGACGCGAGCGGCTGGTTCAAGACGAAACACTTTCTTCTGCCGATCGGGCACGCGCAACTCGATAGCGAAAGCGATGCGGTCGTCGCCGATGTGCCGCGCGACCGTGTGAAGAATTTCCCCGGATTCGACAAGGGTGAATTCGCGAAGCTGAGCGAGGCGGACCTGGCGCGCCTGGGCGACGAAACGTGCCAGGCGTGCTGCGTCACCGACGTCACGGTGTCGGTGTGGGAGCAGCCGCACTATGAACAGCCCTCCTGGTGGCAGGAGAGCTACGTCGGCCGGGACCGCCGGACGACAAAGTAGCGCAAGGTCGGCGCATCCGTGTACCGCGCGTGGAGTTGTAGCGCAGGTCTTTAGACCTGCGGACGCGTGTAGAGCAGGACTAAAGTCCTGCTCTACTCAGACCGCTACTCAGAGCGCTGGGTCGCTGCGTACAGAGCTCGCGTGATCTGGGCCGTCATCGTGCCGCTCTTCTTCGCGTCATCGATGCCGCGGACCAGCACCACGAGGACGAACGGCCGCGGCGCGAATACGATGGCCGCGTCGTGCTGGATCTTCGTGATCTCGCCGGTCTTGTGCGCAACTGCTGTCCCGGCCGGCAGTCCTGCCGGTATCCGGTCGTTGAACGTCTGACGTTCGAGGATCGCGATCATCGCCTCGGTCGACGATTTGTCTCCGGCTGCGCCGCTCGCAATCGCTTCCATCAAGGTCAAAAGCGCCCGCGCCGTCGTCGTGTTGTTCAGGCCCTTCTCGAATGCCTTCGTGTCTTCGACGCCGCGCAGCACGTGCATGCCGCTCGCTCCAAGCGCATCGGTTGTCTTCTGAATTCCTTTCGCGCCGAGGTGCTCGATGAGGATGTTCGCGGCGAGATTGCTGCTCGTCGTGATCATCGACTCGCATAACTGACGGTACGACAACTGCCCGCCAACGTGCGTGTAGACATCGGCATCGGAATCGACGTCGGGCTCGAGTTTGTACACGCTTCCGTCGACGATGCTGTGAAATTCGTTGGTCACCGGCACCGCGTCGTCGAGCTTCAAGGCTCCGATCCGGGCCTGCCGAAAGAGCTCGATCATCACCGGCACTTTCATCGTGCTCGCGGCGTGGAACTCGACATCGGGCCGAATGAGAAGTTCGTCCTGGCCGTCGAGCATCCGAAACGCAACCGCGACATCTGCTCCGCTTCGGGCGATGATGCTGGCGATTTCCTGCCGCGCGCTCGCGAGTTGTCGGCCGTTGCCGCCGGCAGAGGGCGCTGGGCCGTCCGCAATGCCGCTGCTGCACAACGCCGCGGCGGCGAACGCGACGAGGATCGGTTGGGGCGTCATCGGTCGGTCGCGGCGCGGGCCTGGAGGAACTCGCGAACGATACGATTGAACTCGTCCGCCTTTTCCAGCTGCGGCATATGGCCGCAGTCGTCGATGATCACCTTCTTCGCACCTGAAATCGTCCGTTCCAACCGATCGGCACCGGCCGGATTCGCGAGCTCGTCGTACTTTCCCCAGACGACGAGCGTCGGCGCCTTGACGGCTCGCACTTCTTCTTCAGAGAGACTGCCGCGATCGCCCGCTTCCTGAATCTTCGAAATCGTAAAAGCCGATCGCAGCCGCATCGCCAGCTGCTCGTCCACCATCTTGTCCGTCACCAGGCCTTTGTTGTGGAAGAGGATCCTGAAGAACTCGCGCGTCTCGTCGCGCGTCGTGCTGTTCTGCAGCGCGCGGCGGCGCAGAGCTTCGGCGCTCGGCGCGGCAGCTGCCGGCGCGGCGGCCGACCGGAACCCACCGCCGTCCGCCAGCACGATGGCGCTCACCCTAGCCGGATAATGCACCGCGGTATAGAGCGCCACCGAGGCGCCCATCGAGTTGCCGACAAGCGACGCTTTCTGCACATTCACGGCGTTCAGGAAATCGACGAGGAACTCTGCGAGCATGCCGGTGTGATAGTTCGCCAGCGGCTTGTCGGATTGCCCGAACCCAATCTGATCGAGCGCGAATACATGGAAGTCCTTCGCCAACTCGCCAATGTTCGGCCCCCACCGGCTGCCGTCGCCGCCGAGCCCGTGCAGCAGCACGACCGGTGTGCCGCTGCCGGCTTCGATGTAGTGGAGCTTGAACCCGAGGACCGTCGCATCTTTTTCGACGCCCTTGGCGCCCTTCGCCTGCTCGGCGGAAAGGATGGTCCAGCCGCTCACTGCGAGGAGCGCCGCCGTAATCAGTCTGTTCAGCATGCGCGGATTCTAACGCGGCCCGATGCGGTTGTGTGGCATCTTGTTCCTATGCTTCGTCTCCGGTTTCCTTTCCTGGTCAGCATCGCGCTTACCACCACCGCCTGCTTCCAGATGGCAACGACGATCAAAGTTGCAGGTGATGGAAGCGGCACCATCGAGCAGCGGCAGTTCATCACCGCGGCGGGGCTCGCGCAGCTCGGGCAGGTGACGATGGGTGGAGGCGGCCGGGCGTTCGATCCGCTGTCCGAGGAATCGGCGCGAAGCGCGGCATCACGCCTCGGCGAGGGTGTCACTTATGTCTCGTCGACACCGATCGTCGAGGGTACCGGACGCGGACGCGAGATCACGTACACATTTACCGACGTCAATCGGGTCCACGTCGGCTTCGATGCTCCGGTCCAAGGCCTGGCACCTGGACAAAGCGGTCCCGGTGTGACGTGCGCAATGACCACGCTCGATAATGGTCACGCGCTGCTGAGGATCACAGTCCCGCAACCGCTCCTCTCAGAAGGCGGAAGCGCGATGCCACCTGCCGATCAGATCGCGATGGTACGATCGTTCCTGACGGGCGCGCGCATCTCCATCGCGCTGGAACCCGCCGGCACAATCGTCCGCGCCAGCTCGCCGTTTGTGGATGCCAATCGCGTGACGCTCCTCGAAATCGACTTCGACGAGCTGCTCAAAGACGATGTGCTCACGCGGATACGCGCCGCAAAAACGGCGGACGAAATCAAAGCCGTCGTCGCGACGGTCCCGGGCCTGAAGCTGAATCTCGATCCAGAAATCACCATCGAGTTTGCGCCGGCGAAATGAATCATTTCCAATGAGATCGGTAGCGCGAGGCTTCAGCCGAGCGATGCAGTAGCGAACGCCCCCAGCCGGCCGTCGACGTCCGCCTGAACGCGACGTTACACCGCAGTTGACTTTCATTTTAGTCAATACTAAACTGTGTGGCATGACTGCTACGGAGGCACTGGAGATGACGCTCACGCATTCGCTCGATCGCACGGTACTCATCGGCGCCACGCGAGATACGGTGTTCCGCTTTTTCACGGATAATCGCCGTTGGGCGGCCTGGTGGGGCGCCGGTTCGACAATCGATCCGAAGCCCGGCGGCGCCGTGCGGATCAGATATCCCGACGCGACAGAAGTCGCCGGCGAAGTTCTCGAGATCTCCCGGCCCGACCGGATCGTGTTCACGTACGGGTTCGTCAGCGGCGAGCCGATTCCGCCCGGGGCGTCTCGCGTGACCATTGAGCTCGAACCGCAAGGCGACGGCACGCGCCTCCGGCTCACGCACCTCTTCGCCGACGCCGCCGCTCGCGACCATCACGTGCAGGGCTGGCGCTATCAACTCTCGCTGTTCGGAAACCTCGTGGCCAACGAGGTGTATGCGAACGCCGCCGACGTCGTCGACAAGTGGTTCTCGGCGTGGTCGATCGCGGACGATCGCGAGCGGCAGGCCGCTCTATCGTCGATTGCGAGCGACGACGTGCAATTCCGCGATCGGTTCAGCATGATCTCGGGAATGGGCGATCTCGTGCCGCACATCGGAGCGGCGCTGCGCTTCATGCCCGGCATTACGCTGAAGCGGACCGGCGACGTTCGGCAATGCCAGGGAACGGTTCTGGCCGAGTGGGTCGCGGTTGCGGCGGACGGACAGACGCGAGGCAGCGGCACGAATGTATTCGCGTTTGGATCGGACGTGCGAATCGCGTCGGTCGTCGGCTTCTGGCGCTAGCAGGCTGCTGAAAGACTGGACTGAGAACTCAGAACTGAGAACTGAGAACTGAGAACTCAGAATTCAGAACGCGGGACTTAGAAGTGCGTGCAAATGGACCAGTTTCCGAAGTTCGCAGTTCTAGGACGTTTTCCATTTTTGTGTAGCGCGAGGCTTCAGCCGAGCGGCGTATCCGCGCGAGAATTTTGTACGCTCGGCTAAAGCCTCGCGCTACATGTGGAAATCGCACTAAGGTCTAAGTTCCGAGTTCGGCTCTAACCGAGAGCGACGGCATCCACCTGAACACCGCGATCGTCGATTACGAGGCGGGCGACGCTCGGTTTCACGTCGAAGCGCCGCGGACCCGCGGCGCCCGGATTCACGGCCAGGCGGCCGGCCTCGGTGCGCACGGTGACTGCGCGATGCGTATGGCCGAACACCACCACGTCGTCAGCGTAACGCGCGAGCGCGAGCGCCGGCGTCGGACGCCCGAGCTCGTGCCCGTGGCTGACGTGGATCGTGATCCTGCCGACCGTGACCACGCGCTCTTTCGCGAGCGCGGGATCGTGCGGATCGTCGACGTTCCCGTAAACGGCCTCGACCGGCGCCATCGCCGCGAGCGCGTCGAGCACGTCGGTGCCGCCGACGTCGCCCGCGTGCAGAATCAGATCGACGCGCGCGAACGCCGCCGCGACTTCCGGCCTGAGCAAGCCGTGGGTATCCGAAATCAGACCTACGACGACTCGCCTCATCGCACCTCCGCCGCCGTCTCGCCGCTGCCGTAGTGGCGCAACCACCGAAACGTGCGCCCAGCTGTTCCCGCAGGATAATACTGACCTGTGCGGCAGCTTCTCGCAGGAATTCTCGTCGGGCTCTCCGCGGCCGTGGTCGTGCTCGGCGCAGATGCGCTGTTCACGTCGTTCGGCGGCGGCGGCCTGCAGCCCCTCCTCGCGATTGAACTGAAAACCTACGACTGGCGGCTCTCGCACACGGCCCGCCCGGAGACCGCGCGGACCGACATCGCGCTCATCGACATCGACGAACGGTCGCTTCGTCTGTTGCAGCCCTTCGCCGGCCGCTGGCCGTGGCCGCGCGTCGTGCATTCGAGCCTGATCGACTTTCTCGCGCAGTCCGGCGCCAGGCTGATCGTCTACGACATCGATTTCGCCGATGCCGACACGCGCATCGGGTTCAAGTACGGCGACTCGACCTGGTCGGGCGCCGAGTCGGACAAAGCGCTGGCGGACTCGATCCGGGCAGCGGGCAACGTGATTCTGCTCGCCGATGCGTCGTACGACGCGGACACGCCGGAGATCGACGCGCCTGCCGCGCGGCGGCTGCGCCGCTCGACGTGCCCGGCATTCTCGATCGCAAGGGCCTGCTGCCGCCGTTCGGCGTCGCTGGCGAGCGCGGCGTCGGGCTCGGCCACAACCTGTTGATTCTCGACCCGGACGGACCGCTGCGGCACATCGTGCCGTTCGTGCGCAGCCATGGGCACGTCGTGCCGTCGCTCGGCGTCGCCGCGGCCCTGCGCGCGGCGGGCATCGCGCCCACGGAGGTGCGTCTCGACGGGATGCGGCTGCGCTACCGCGACCGGCGATGCCGCTGACATGGCGTCACGTGCGTCGTCGGAAGGCACACTGAGCTATCTGTGGGGGTTGATCGATTTTCGCGGCCCGGCGCTGCTCGCCGATCTGAAGAGCCGCACGTATGCGACCTACTCGTTCTTCGACGTTCTACAGTCGCAGGAGCAGATCGACGCGAAGATGACGCCGGTCGTCGACCCGGCGGTCTTCAGGGGCAAGATCGTGTTCGTCGGCACGACGGCGGCGGGGCTGTTCGACGTGTTCGAGACGCCGTTCTCGCACGGCAAGATGCCGGGCATCAACATTCACGCGGCGGTCGCCGACGACATTCTGTCGAATCGGTTCCTTACGAATCCGCCGCCGTCGCGTCCGCGTCGCGTCGGTCGTCGGGGCTGCGCTTGCTGGTCGGCGCCGTCGTCGGCGGCGATCCCTGCGTGGTGGGCCACGGCGTTCGCGCTCGCGTTCCTCGCGCTTCTTGGCTGGTTGGCGACCGACCTCTTCGCGAACGGCCACTGGGTGAACCTGTCGCAGCCGGTGCTCGCTTCGTGCGTTCGCGCTGTTCGGCGGCGTCGGCTACCAGTACTTCGTCGAGGGACGCGAGAAGCGGAAGATGAAGAAGCTGTTCGGCCAGTACGTCTCGAAGGACGTCTACGAGCAGCTCGTGGCGAACCCGGCGCTCGCGCACCTCGGCGGCCAGCGGCGCGAGATGACGGTGCTCTTCTCTGATATCCGCGGCTTCACGACCGTGACCGAGCAGCGGCCAGCCGGAAGAAATCGTCGGCATGCTGAACGAGTATTTCAGCCAGATGGTCGCGACTCGTGTTCCAGCACCACGGCACGGTCGACAAGTTCGTCGGCGACATGGTGATGGCGCTCTTCGGCGCGCCGCTCGACGATCCGCACCACGCCGGATCACGCCGTCGACGCGGCGCTCGACATGATTGCGGCGCTGACGAAGCTGAACGCACGGTGGAAGGCGGAAGGGCGGTTCGACACGCTCGAGATCGGCGTCGGCATCAACACCGGGCCGATGATCGCCGGCAACATCGGCTCCGAGGCGATCATGAGCTACACGGTGATCGGCGACGCCGTCAACCTCGGCTCGCGTCTCGAATCGCTGAACAAAGAGTACGGCACCCGGATTATCATCAGCAACGCGACCCGCGAGCGGCTGACCGGCGCCTATCAGTGCCGGCCGCTCGGCGACGTCATGGTCAAGGGCAAAACGCGAACCGGTCGCGATTTTCGAGCTCATCGGGCGCGAGATCGCGCGCGAACACGAGACAACGGTATGAAGCAGTCGATCATCATCGTCGCCATGCTGGCGCTGGCCGCTCCGGCCCACGCGCAGTTCGGCGGCCTGGGCAACGTGCTCAAGAAGGCGCAGGACGCGAAGACCAAGGTCGACAGTCTTGAACGTCACCGAGGACGAGGAGCGGAAGATCGGCGAGGACGTCAGCGCCAAGATCCGCCAGCGGTTCGGCGTCGTGCAGGACGCGGCGGTCCACAAGTACGTCACGCTCGTCGGCACTGTGCTCGCGCAGCAGTCCGAGCGGCCGAACCTGCCTTGGCGCTTCATCGTGCTCGATACCGACGGCGTCAACGCGTTCGCCTCGCCCGGCGGCATCGTTCACATCACGCGCGGCGCGCTCGGCCTGATTCGCAACGAGGCGGAGCTGGCCGGCGTGCTCGGCGCACGAAATCGGCCACGTCGCGCACAAGCACACGGTGAACGCGATCAAGAAGAACAAGGCCGTGCAGCTCGGCACGAACGAGACGCTGTCGGATCGCGCGCCGCTGCTCGATCAGATCGCGAACAAGGCGTACGAGATGGTGCTCGAGAACAAGTTCGATCGCGGCGACGAGCTCGACGCCGACAACGTGTCGCGTGACGCTGACCGACGAAGGCCGGGTACGCGCCCGTCACGCTCGCCGACTTCCTCGCGCGCCTCGACGATCGCAACAAGGATCAGCCGGAGCGCAACGGCCTGTTCGCGTCGCATCCAGAAACGAAAGAGCGCATCGACACGATCCGGAAGCTCGCCGGCAGCGAAGACCGGCGCGCTCGTCGAGGCGCGCTACAAGGCGAACGTCAAGTACGAGCCGACGCCGGTCACCTCCATCGCCACCGTCGCCGACGGCGCCGCCGGCCTCACCGGTTCGACGAAGCCGGCCAAGAGAGCGACAAGAGCGACGACAAAAGCGCGGACAAGACCGAGGAGCAGCCGAAGAAGAAAGGGTTCGGCATCGCGAGCCTCAAGCCGGCGCCCGGCGCCCGAACGGCAGTCGGCGCAGGTGTCGGCGTCCGGCGGATCGCGCGGCCTCGGTCCCGATCGCGCGGCGAAGGGCGGCGCCAACAGCGCGCTCGTCAAGGTGACGGTCACCGACGCCGAGGTCGGCGCGTTCAAGAAGGGAATCGCCTAACGCCGCGATCAGGACGGCGAAAGGCGCAGGAACTGCCGCACACGCGGCTAGAAAGGTGTGCGCCAGCTCCGGCGACTCTGTCGTCGTGCCGCGCGTCGTCCGGTGCCGCTCGAGCTCCGCACGCCGCGCAGCAACGGCGGCGGTGACGCGCTCGACAATCGCCGGATCGGCGAGGACGACGTCGCGGAACGCGTCGACGCCGATTTCGATCATCGTCGCAGTCGCTGCACGGCGGTCACCGTGGCCGTGCGCGGCTCGCCGGTCAGCAGCGACATCTCGCCGAAGAACGCGCCCGGCCCGCAGCCGCGCGACCTCGCCGTCGGTTCCCGCCAGCGTCACCGCTGCTTCGCCGCTCAGCACGACGAACATCGAGCTCCCTGCGTCACCCTCGCGCACGATGACCTCGCCGGCTGCGTAGAGATCGGCTCCTGACGCGCGGCGACAGGCGCGCGCGCTGGTCCGGTGTCAGTGACGAGAGGATACTCGACGGCGCCCAACATATCCTGCGCCGGCTTCGCCGGCGCGGCGATGGCGCCATCGTGCGCTGGTATTCCACCTGGACGCGGGTACGGAATCTCGATGTTGCTGCGCCGGAACGCGTAGTAGATCCGCGACCGGACCTGGTCGCGGATGCGCTGATCGGCCGCGAAATCGGTGGTCCACACGCGGACGCGATAGGTCACGGCCGACGCCGCGAAATCGGCGATGAGCACTTCCGGCTCGCGTTCCCGCACGAGCAGCGGCTCGTTCCGCAGCGCGCGGACGATGACCGCCTTCACGTCGTTCGGCGGCACGTCGTAGCTCGCGCCGACGTCCACCTCCAGCCGCGTCTCCCGCGTCGGCTCCGAATAGTTCGTCACGATTTCCTTCGCGACGACGCTGTTCGGCACGATCGAGGAAGTTGCCCGCCTTCGTCCGGACCTTCGTCGCGCGCCACGTCACTTCCGTGACGAGGCCGTCGGTGCCCGCAATCGTCACCCAGTGCCCGACTCGGAACGGCTTCTCGATCTGAATCGCGAGGCCCGAAAAGAGATTGCCGAGCGTGTCCTGCAGCGCGAAGCCGATGACGACGGCGCCGACCGCCGTGGTCGCGAGGATCTTCTCCGGCATGAACAGGATCGCGATGAGCGCGAACAGCACGATGATGATCGCGTCCTGCACGATCGTCGGAAAGCGATCGGGCAGCCGATCTTCGCGCCACGGGTTGATCGCCACCACGACGACGAGCGACGCGACGCCGAACGCGAGCAGGAGCGGGCTGAGCGTGGCGAGCTGCGCCGCCACGTCGGCGGAAAGACGGGCGCGGGCGAGCAGCGCCGCCGCGAGCGCGTAGAGGGCGAACAGCACGCCCGCCGTCAGCAGCCGGCGGCGGATCAGGCTGTTGACGCTCGCGCCGCGCAGCGCCAGCGCGATGCCGAAGAGGGCGATGCCGATAATCAGCGGAGTCCTCCGCCTGTCGATGGAACGCGTGCCGAGCTGCATTGTGGTGGCGGAAATCTTACGTCATCATCGAACTTGGCAGGTCGAAAGACCTGCGGCACATCTGACAGCTGCCGGATCTGCTGGCAGAACTGCAGTCCCGCGCTACGCCTCTCACTGCCCCACTCACGGCACGGCAGCCGTCGCCTCGCCGCTGGCGTAATGCCGCAGCGCGGGTGTCGTTGCCGCCACCCATGCGGTCGCGATCATGCAGCCGACGCCGCCGCTCACGACGGAAAACGTCGCGCCCAGCCAGTTCGCCACCGCGCCCGCCTCGAGCTCACCCAATTGCGGGCCGCCCATGAAGAAGACCATGTTCACGCCCGTCATGCGCCCGCGAAGCCGATCCGGAGTCTCGAGCTGCCGGACGATGTTGCGGATGACCATGCTCACCGTGTCGGTCGCGCCGGTCAGACCGAGGCAGACGAACGTGAGCCAGAACGATCGTGAGATGCCGAACACGATGGTCGCAAGGCCGTAACCCGCGACCGCCCAGAGCAGCGTAAGGCCGCGCCGTCTGATCCGATCCGTCAGCGGCACCATCACCGCACTCGTCACGAGCGCACCGGCCGCGGGCGCTGCGTAGAGCCAGCCGTAGCCGCTCGCGCCGACGCGCAGGATATCCTGCGCGAATATCGGCAGCAGCGCGGTGGCAGACGAGAAGAACGTCGCGAAAAAATCGAGCAGCATCGTCGAGCGAATAAGCGGAGACGTGAAGACGAATCGCAGTCCCTCTCCCGCCGCTCGCAGCGACACATCGTCAGTCGTGCCGTCCTCGCGTGCCGCCCGAGCCGGCACGCCGCGCATCATGATCAGCGCGACGATCACGAACCCGAACGAAACCGCGTTGGCCACATATACCCAGCCGACGCCTGACACGCCGATCAGCAGTCCACCGATGGCCGGCCCGAGGACCGACGCCGTCTGAAACATGATCGTGTTGAGCGTGATCGCGTTAGGCAGATGCTCGCGCGGAACCAGCGTCGGCACGAGCGCCTGTCGCGCAGGCATGTCGAAGGCGCCGACTGCGGCGCCGAGCGCCGCCAGCGCGTAAATCGGCCAGACCACCGTCACGCCGTGGAATGCCACATACGCGAGACCCAATGCGACGAGCGCGGCGCCGATCTGGGTTCCGAGCATGAGCCGTCGCCGGTTCCACGCGTCGGCGACGACGCCGCTGACCATGGAAAAGAAGACAATCGGCACGACCTTCACCAGACCGACCATGCCGAGCGCCAGGCCCTTCCGACCCGGCGTGACCAGCAGCGATACGTGCCACAGCAGCGCGGCGTTCTGCATCATCGATCCGGAGAACGAGACGAAAAGGCCGATCCAGATCAGCCGGAAGTTCCGGTGCTGGAGTGCGACGAACGACCGGCTGGAGATCAATGCCCGAGCACGGGATGCGGCTGGTACAGCTCCTCGAGGCCCCGCCGCTCGTCTTCGGTGAGCTGCAGCGTCGAGCGCGCCGATCGCATCGTCGAGGTGCGCGATCTTCGACGCGCCGACAATCGGCGCCGTGACGCCGGGCTGAGCAAGGAGCCACGCAAGCGCGATCTGGGCTGGCTTCACACGGCGCTCGCGCCGCGATCGCGGCGACGCGATCAGCAATCGTGAAGTCGGAGTCGGCGTAATAGAGCTGGTGCGAGAACTCGTCGGTCTTCGCGCGAATCGTCTCGCCGCGATCGCCGCGGTTGCGGTTGCCGGCGAGAAATCCGCGCGCGAGCGGGCTCCACGGAATCACGCCGATGCCCTCCTCGCGGCAGAGCGGCATCATCTCGCGCTCTTCTTCGCGGTACACGAGGTTGTAGTGATTCTGCATGGTGACGAAACGCGTCCAGCCATGCGCGTCGGCAACGCGCAGCATCTTCTCGAACTGCCAGGCGCTCATGCTCGACGCGCCGATATAGCGCGCCTTCCCCGCCTTGACGACGTCGTGGAGCGCTTCGAGCGTTTCTTCGATCGGCGTCGCTGAATCGAAGCGATGAATCTGGTACAGGTCGACATAGTCGGTGCCCAGCCGGCGGAGCGAGGCATCGATCGCGTCGAAAATGTGCTTGCGCGACAGGCCGCGGTCGTTCGGACCGTCGCCCATCGGATAGAACACCTTGGTCGCGATGACCGCCTGATCGCGCGTCGTGAATTCCTTCAGCGCGCGCCCGGTCACTTCTTCGCTGACACCGCGCGAATACATGTCGGCGGTGTCGAAGAAGTTGATGCCGGATTCGAGCGCGCGTTTGAAGAACGGGCGGCTCTGCGGCTTCGTCGAGCACCCATGGCCGCCACTCGGGCGTTCCGTAGGTCATCGTGCCGAGACAGATGCGCGAGACCTTCAGGCCTGTTGATCCGAGGCGAACATATTCCATCGAGGGACGAAGCTACTTCACACCGATGAGCTCGACGTCGAACACGAGGGTCGCATTCGGCGGAATCGCAGCGCCGGCGCCGCGTGTGCCGTAGCCGAGATCGGATGGAATGATCAGCGTCCGCTGGCCGCCCACCTTCATGCCGGCCACGCCCATGTCCCAGCCGCTGATCACCTGCCGCGCGCCGAGCTTGAACGCGAACGGCTCGCCGCGATCGCGCGAGCTGTCGAATTTCTTGCCGTGTTTATCGGCCGCCTTCGGGTCGTACAGCCAGCCCGTGTAGTGGACCGTCACTTCCTTGCCGGACGCGGCCGCGGCGCCGGTGCCGGTCTTGGTATCAGTTACCTGCAGACTCGTGATGTTGTCCATATGGGGGCCAATTGTACATCTGGTGATTTGGTGATCCGGTGATTGGGAAATTGATTGGCCAATTGGCCGATCGATTTCAACATCGACCCATCAATCACTGATCACCAGATCTCCAGCTCACTCGATTGTTAGGACAACCTTTCCGATGTGCTCGCCTGATTCCATCAGCCGGTGCGCGGCCGATGCGTCGCGGAATGGAAACGTGCGATATACGACGGGCTTCACCTGGCCGGACTCGAGCGAGCGGCCACACGTGCTCGCGCAGCGCGCTGGCAATCGCGCCTTTTTCCGCGACCGAGCGTGCGCGGAGCGTCGAGCCCGTGATCGTCAGCCGCCGCTGCATGATGGCCGGCAGCACGATTTCCGCCTTGCTGCCGCGGAGCGTCGCGATCTGCACGAGGCGTCCTTCCATGCCCAGCGCGTCGATGTTGCGCGAAAAATAATCGCCGCCGACCATATCCAGGATCACATCGACGCCTTTGCCGCCTGTTGATTCGCGAATCGCGGCAACGAAGTCGACATCGCGGTAGTTGATCGCACGTTCCGCTCCGATCCGTTCGCACGCGGCGCACTTGTCCACCGAACCCGCCGTCGCAAACACGCGCGCCCCAAAGACACGCGCGAGCTGAATCGCCGTCGTGCCGATGCCGCTCGAGCCGCCGTGCACGAGGAACGATTCGCCCCGCTTCAGGCGTCCGCGTTCGAAGACGTTCGTCCAGACCGTGAAGAACGTCTCGGGCACCGCAGCGGCCTCGACGACGCTGACCCCGCGCGGAACGGGAAGACACTGCGGCGCCGGCGCGACGCAATATTCGGCGTAGCCGCCGCCGGTGACCAGCGCGCAGACGGGGTCGCCTTCCTTGAACGAATCGACGCCGGCGCCGAGCGCCTCGATCGTGCCAGCCACTTCGAGTCCCGGAATGTCCGACGCGCCCGGCGGCGGCGGATACTTTCCGAGGCGCTGCATGAGGTCGGGCCGGTTCACGCCCGCACACGCGACTTTGATCAGTACCTCGCCCGATCCTGCGGCCGGCGTAGGCCGTTCGGACGGCACGAGCACCTCGGGGCCGCCGGGTTCTCGAATTTCAATCGCGATCATCCGTTGTCTCCGAATACCGCGGCCGTCGTCGCCGGCTCCATCAGGAGCGCGGCCAGAGCAACACCGACGGCAAGGCCGATCGCGAGCACCGTCCAGAGCGGACGAATCGACGCGATGAGCAACGCGTCCGCCACGAGCGCAGCGGCGATCAGCAGATCCATGGCGGTGACGAGGCGAGCGGAGCGGCGCTGTTCGACAACGATCCGAGCGCGGTTCATCGCCTCTGTGAACAGCCAGTGCCCGCGCACGACACCCGCGACGGCCGATGCGCAGCCGATGCCGATGAACAGCCAGAGCGACTCACCGCGCGGAAACGATTCCTTGAACCCCCAGCCGACAGTCGACGCGACGATGTACAGCGCGACGAGCGCGAGCTGGTGGACGCGCCACCATGTGGGACGGTGGACATGCGGCGCGGACAGATCGATTGTGTCGAGGGCCGCGGCGATTTCACCCGCCGACTGAAATCGCTCGGCCGCCGACTTTCTGAGGCACCGTTCAATCACAGCGCAATACGCGCGCGGCAGCGACGGCACACGCGCCTCGAGGGGCGGCGCCTCGCTTTCGAGCACGCGCGCGAGCGTGGCGATCGGGTTCGCTGCGGCGAACGGATGCACGCCGGACGCGTATTCGTACATCACGCTGCCGAACGCAAAGACGTCGGCGCGCGCGTCGGCGGCAAGTCGGTTCACCTGCTCGGGAGCCATGTACGCCGGTGTGCCCACGAGCATGCCGGGGAGGGTCAGATTCGGTGAGCCAGCCGCCACGCCTTCGGGCGCTTCGATCCGCGCCAGACCAAAGTCGAGAATCTTCAACCGGCCGTCGCGCGTCCGCATCAGGTTTTCCGGTTTGAGATCGCGGTGCGCGATGCCTTTGTCGTGCGCGCTGGCGAGAGCCGATGCCAGCTCTCGCGAGGTGCGAAGGAGCGTCTCGACCGACGCGCGGCCGCCCTCCATTTCATCGCGCAGTGTTCGGCCCTCGACGAGCTCGGAAGCGATGAAGAGCTCGCCCTCGATCTCCTCGAGCGCGTACACCGTGCAAATACCTGGATGCGTGAGCGCCGCCGCCGCCTGCGCTTCGCGACGCAGCCGCTCGCGAAACGTCGTGCTATGCGCCATCGTCGGACCGAGCTGCTTCAACGCGACGGTCCGACCGAGGCGTTCGTCGCGTGCCGCGTATACCCGCCCCATACCGCCACGGCCAAGCTCACGCACGATCGTGTACGACCCGACCACTGCCCCCGCGGCCAGCGCGTCGTCACTCACAAGAAGCGGCGACGCGGACGACACCGGCTCTTCGAGAAATGCGCCGGCGCGCGAATGATGATCCAGCAAGGACGCAAGCTCTCGCCGGACGGCGCCGTCGTCAGGAACGTGGCGGTCGAGCCATCCCACGAGAGAAGGCGGCGGGTCTTCGAGCGCCTGCTCGAAGAGATCGCGCACACGCCGCCACTGTTCCGGCGTCATCACGCGGGGCCGCTCAGCTCGCGGAAAAGCCAGGCGCGCGCCAGGCTGAAGCGGCGCTTCAATGTGGCCGGTGAGATGTTGAGCGCATCAGCGGCTTCCTCAACGGTGAGGCCGACGAAGAAGCGCAGCTCGATGATGCGCGCTTGCTCCGGGTCGAGTTGCTCGAGGCGCGTCAGCGCCTCGTCGAGCGCAGGCAGCATAGTTTCGGGGTCATGACCGATCGCGAGCGACTCGTGGAGCGACACGCGATTGAGCCCCGCCCAGCGCTTCTGCGCGCCGCGCGCGCGGGCGCGATCGACGAGGATCTGCCGCATCGACCGGGCGGCAATGCCGATGAAATGCCGCTCGTCGTGCCATGGCGTGCCCGCGTCCGCCAGCCGCAGATACACTTCATGGACCAGCGCCGTCGCTTGCAGCGTCTGCCCCGGCGCCTCGCGTCTCATATGGGCGGCCGCGAGACGCCGCAGTTCGTCGTACACCCGAGGCGCCAGTTCGTCGGCACGAGGCGGAGAGTCGGACATCAATCTACTCTACCCATTCCGCGGGGCGTCGGGACGTGACCCAGTAGCGCTTGCGCAAATCGACGACCCGCGCAGCGTATTCGCGGCGGGGGAACTCGTTGCGCAGCAGGCGCTCGCGCAGCCGTCGGATCTCGTGGCGATATAAATCGCGCACGAACTCGTGGACGAGCGCCGGCGGTGTGTGAGCGCCGGGGCGAACGCCGTGCCCGAGCAGCGCGTCCAGTATCTCAGCGCGATACTGGTATTCAGCGCCTTCACTCACAAAGCGTCTCCCGCAGCGCGTCGAGCGTCGGGGCCAGCCGCAGGATCGAGCGCGGAGCGGCGAGTGCGGCGGCGAGCGGCTCCGGAACGGCGACCGGCTCGCCAATGATCGGTTCGACGACTTCGGCGAACTTCGCAGGGTGCGCGGTCGCGAGAAACACAGCCGTGTCGGCTGCGCCGGCGGCGGCATCGGACTGGCCGGACCGCGCGAGCGCTGAGCGCGCACCGAGATACGCAATCGCGCTGTGCGGATCAAGAAGATAATTCCGCTCTTCATAGACCCGGCGTATCGTCGCGCGCACCTCGTCCTCCGTATGGACGCTGCCTTCGACGTCGCGCCGCATCGCGTCGACGTGGCCGTCGTAGAGCCACTGCAGGCGATCGAAGTTGCTCGGGTTGCCGCAGTCCATCGCGTTGGCGATCGTCGCGATCGACGCACGCGGTTCGAAGCGTCCGGTGCCGAGATATCGTGGCACGATGTCGTTGGCATTGGTCGCGGCGATGAAGCCATCGATCGGCGCGCCCGCGCGGCGCGCCATCAGGCCTGCGGCGAGGTTGCCGAAGTTCCCGCTGGGAACGGAGAAGATCGCTCGGCTAAAGCCTCGCGCTACATCGGGAGCCGTCGCTCGGCTAAAGCCTCGCGCTACATCGGGACCCGTCGCTCGGCTGAAGCCTCGCGCTACATCGGGAGCCGTCGGTCGGCTGAAGCCTCGAGCTACATCGCGTCCTGCGATCTCGGGTCGGCCGGCCGCGTGGAAATAGTAAATCATCTGCGGCAGAAGCCGACCGATGTTGATCGAGTTGGCGGACGTGAGCCGCACAGCGCCGCGGAGGCTCGGGTCGTTGAACGCGCTTTTCACGAGGCGCTGACAATCATCGAAGACGCCGGCGACTGCGTAGGCTCGAACATTCGAGCGATCGAGATGGTTGAACATCGTCAACTGCGCTTCCTGCGTGGGGCTGACGCGGCCGTCCGGGTAAAGAATGACGACGCGAATTCCATCCACGCCGTGAAACGCGTGCCCGACGGCGCTCCCCGTGTCGCCCGATGTGGCGGCGAGAATCGTCAAAGGTTCCGGATCATCGTGCAGCGCCGCCATGAGGCCGGCGAGAACGCGAGCCCCGATGTCCTTGAACGCGAGCGTCGGCCCATGGAACAGCTCCAGCGCGAACAGGCGTGGCTCGACTTGCACGAGCGGAATCGGAAACGTGAGCGCGCGGTCGACGATCGAGGAGAGCGTCCGGCTCGGGATCTCGTCGGCGACGAACGGCCGCAGCACGCTCACGCCGATCTCGATCAACGACTGCGCGCGGAGCGCTTCGATATCCTCTGCGGACCACGGATCGATCGACTCGGGAACGTACAAATGCCCATCGGCGGCCAGCCCTTCGAAGAGCGCGGTCTTGAGTGAGACGGACCGTGCGGCGTCGCCGCGGTGTGGAGCAGTGCTTACGAAACGCATGTCGCGACGATCCGCGCGCCCGCGGCGCCAACCGCCGACACGTACGTCTGCGGGGCGCCGGGAATATGCGCGATCACGGCAGCAGTCATTGCCGCCGCGACGCGATCTCCGATCTGCCTGTTGCGGCAGAGCGCGAAGAGCGACGGGCCGGATCCCGACAAGCCCGCGCCGAGCGCACCGGCATCGATGGCGGCGCGCTTGATCGCGTGGAGGCCCGGCACGAGACCCGCGCGGCGCGGTTCGGCGATAGCGTCGACGAGCGCGCGCGACATCAGATCGAAGTCCGACCGATGCAGTGCGTCGACGAGCGCGCCGAGATTCGCCCACTGCCGCACGCCGTCGGCCAGCGGAATCGTATCGCCGATCAGCGCGCGCGCCGAGGCGGTCTCGATCTCGAGCGCGGGATGCACCACAACCGCGGTCAGACCCTCTGGCACCGGCAGACGCACGAAGTCGAGCGGATGCGGATCGCGAACGAGAATGAGGCCGCCGCAGATCGCGGGGACGACGTTGTCGGGATGCGCCGATCCCGATCCCAGCCGCTCCCCCTCGAGGGCGCAGGTGATCAGCAAATCGGTGGGCGTTCGTGCCTCGAGCAGCGCGTCCACCGCGACGACGGCCGCGGCGGCACTGGCGGCGCTGCCGCCGAGTCCGCTCGCGAGCGGCAGGCCCTTGCGCAGCAGGAGCGCGACGCCGCGCTGCTCGCCGATTGCCGCCAGGAGTGCCCGCGCCGCGATGCCGGCAGTATTGCGCGTCGGGTCGCGAGGCAGCCGCCCGCCGTCAGCCGCGATGCCATCGATGCTGACGCCGTCCCCACTGAAGTGAGCCGTGACCTCGTCGCCGGGTCCGTCGATGGCGAAACCAAGCGCGTCGAACCCACACGCCACGTTCGAGACGGTCGCCGGCGCAAAGGCCGTCACGGAGTGCATGGACGATCCATCTTACTCAAGCTTCTCATCACGAAGTCACGAAGCCGTACGAAGACCACGAGACGCTTTGTACACGACGTTCTTCGTGCCCCCGTGATCCTTCGTGGCTTCGTGATGTGACCCCGGCGCGAGCTTACGTGGCGTATCGCTGGCGGATCGTGGGTATGAGGTACTCGCTGAACGCGCGGTCGAAATCGTACTCGGGCGCGAACCCCCAGTCGGTTCGAGCAGCCGTGTCGTCGACGTCGGCCGGCCACGAATCGACAATGCCCTGCCGTTTGCGATCGACCTCAAATGTGATCGCCGCCGCGGGAAACGCGCGCTCGACGACTTCCCGCACGCGGGCGGCTGACGGGTTGAATGCGGTCAGGTTGTACGCAGTCCGGCTCAGACGATCCCGAGGCGCGGCCGCGATCCTCAGCAACGCGGCAACGCCGTCCGGCATCGCCATGAACGGGATCGTCGTATCGGGCCGAACGAAACACGCGTACGGCTCCCCTTTCGCCGCCGCGTGGATCATTTCCGGCGCGTAGTCGGAGGTGCCCCCTGAAGGCATCGTGAGCGCCGAAATCAGTCCGGGAAACCGCACGCACCGGAAGTCGACGTGCGGGCTCGCATCTACCGACAGCTGTTTGTAGTGCCGCGCGTAATACCGTCCGAGCTGCTCGCAGTACAGTTTGTTGCACCCATACATCGTCGTCGGATGCGTGAAGTCGTCCTCGCGGACGCGACCGACGCGCGCCTTCGTCTCGAGATCCGGCAATCCATACGCGGCGATCGAAGATGGGTAGACGAACACGACGGGACGGCCGTGCGACTCCCCCTGCCGCTGCGCGAATTCCAGCAGGTTCAGCGTGCCTTCGACGTTGACGTGATGGGCGGCCATCGGCGTGAATTCCGATCGCGTCGAGAGCAACGCCGCGAGATGGAAGATCCGATCGACTTCGAATTCCGCCAGGATGCGCTCGAGAAGGCTCGCGTCGGTGATCGAGCCCGTGAACTCGCGGGCGACCCTGGGCGCGAGCGTGACGTCGAGCGGCGTCACGTCGAGCGTGATGATGGGCGACGACGAGGATGAAAGCTGGGTGACGAGGCCGTGGCCGATTTCACCGCCGGCGCCCGTAATCAGGACGACCGGCTTACGCATGAACAGTCAACGGGCGGCGCACCGCACGCGATTCTGGCAGAATGGCCGGCATGAAAACAACCCTGCTCCTCGTCGTCGCGTCGGCGCTCTCCGGATTTGCGGCGGCCCGGGCGGCGACAACTGTTGACAGTCGCGTCTTTGAGCTGAGGACCTACCATGCCGCGCCAGGCAAGCTCGACGCACTGCACGCGCGGTTCCGCGATCACACGAACGATCTCTTCAAGAAGCACGGCATGACCGTCGTCGGCTACTGGGTACCGACCGATGCCGAAAAAGGCGCCGGCGACACGCTGATCTACATGCTCGCGTTTGCGGATCGCGCCGCGGCGACCGCGGCCTGGAAAGCCTTTGCGACTGACCCCGACTGGACGAAGGTGAAGGCCGAGTCCGAGAAGGATGGTCCTCTGACGACGAAGATCGATTCGGTGTTCACCACACCGACGGATTACTCACCACTGAAGTAGCGCAGGTCTTTAGACCTGCCCTGCCCCGACGACCGGTTCCTCTGCGGGGTCTGCCGTCCGGGCCGTCAGCAGCATGTTCAGTGACGTGTAAATCACGACCGCAGCCACCAGCCAGCTGACCGCCCCGAGCGGCAGGGATCGGACAATGTAGGCGGCGATGAGCACGGCTGGAAAACCGCCGAGCGCGAGGCCCCACGACGCTTGCACGTGATACGTCCGCGCACGGACGAACCGGATGCTGCAGATGGGCATCAGGAACGCGCACGAGCCCATCATGATTGGAAACGCCGCTCGCGGATCCATGCCGAGGAGAGCAACCAGGATCATGCACGGCGCATACAGGCCGATGCCGAGCATCATCAGGGCGCCGAACCCGAAATTGCCTGCCATGCCGACCGCCAGCCGCGTCGGCGTGAGGCCGAAGGCGTCGCCGCCGCCCGGAATGATCTTGAGCGCCGTCAGCACGATGAGCGGAGCCGCCACGAGCAGCGCCGTGCCCATGCCGATCTGAATTCGCCGCCGCGGCCAGTGGACGACGACTCCCGCGCCGATCCAGGCGCCAAAACAGGCCGCGGCAATCATCGGAATGAGGGTGCCGGAGTCGACCGGCACGATTTTCGTGTAGATGAAGGCCTGCGCGATCGTCGCGAGCGTGTGGCCGACGTTCATCGTGCCCGGAATCTGCTTCACCGGCACCATCTTCCGGAGCTTGTAGGCGGCCGTTGTCGTCGCAAACGATCCGATCCCGAGCGTGTCGAAAAACGCGGTCACGAAACCAACCGCGCTCTGGAGCGGCGTCGGCATCGCAAAGCCGCCCCAGAGCAGCGTCGTGCCGTAGAAGACCAGCGCGACGGCGAGCCCGATGAAAAGAAGGTCTTTAGCGTCCATTGATGAACTCGTTCGTGAACGTTTTCGACAGGTCGATTTTCGCGTCGCGTACTTTGTCCATCGATGCCGCGAGCAGCTGGCGCACTGCTTCGGCGCCCTCGGCCGACATGCGGCCATCCGGCGAGAACATCGCCATCGAGTTCTTCACTGCCTCGACATACAGCGCCTGATCGTCGCCGCGGAAGGCCGCCGGCGTTTTCTGCGCGATCTCCTCGGGAGAATGCTGCTGCATCCATTCGAGCGTGCGCGTAACGGCGCGTGCCACGCGCGCGGCGGTCTCATGGTTGGCGCGGACCCACTCGCCTTTCGAATAGATCACCGATGCGAGATATGTATCCGAGCCGAAGGCCGCCTTCACACCGTCGATGGTGCGCATGTCGACGAGGACTCGCGCCGTCGGGGTTTCGTTTTCGCATCATCGTGAACGCCGGATCCGCCATCATGCCCGCGTCCACCTTGCCGTGCTCGAGCGCGGCGATTGCGGTCGCCGCATTGCCGATCGACACGACGCTCACCGTGGCCGGATCGACGCCGTGCTTCTTCAGCAGGTACGTGAGAAGCATCTGCGTGGACGAGCCAGCCGCCGTGACGCCCGCGAGGTGCCCCTTCAGGTCCTCGATCTTCGTCAGGTCGCCAGCGCGCTGCGGGGAGGTCGTCAGCACGAGGCCGGGAAATCGAAGCATCGCGACAAACGCCACGAGCTCGCGTCCGTCGGCCGCCATCTGAATCGTATGGTCGTAAAATCCAGAGACGACGTCGGCGCTCCCGCCGACGAGCGCCTCTAGCGCTTTGGACCCGCCGGCGAAATCCTGGATGTCGACCGCGAGCCCTTCATCTTTGTAGAAGCCCAGCTCGCGCGCAAGCGTCGTCGGCAAATACAGCAGCTGGTTCTGGCCGCCGACGGCGATGCGCACAGCCACTCCACCGCCGGCGCCGTTTGCGGGTCCTTTTGATCCACACGAGACCAGCGACACCGCCGCAACGGCAATCAGCGCAAGCCGCGTCATGCCTGTTTCCATCGGAGCAACCATCTCTCCAGTCGCGTGACGGCCGAACTGACGATCACGACCACCGCCGCGAGCACCGTCATGCCGGCGAACACACCGGTCGTGTCGAACGTCCCTTCAGCCTGCGCAATGACGTAGCCGAGCCCGCGCGCGGCGCCCAGATACTCTCCCACAACCGCGCCCACCATCGCGAATCCGAGGCTCGTTTGCAGGCTCGAGAAGATCCACGTCAGCGCGCTCGGCACGAGCACGTGCCTGGCCAGCTGGCGCTCCGAGGCGCCGAGCATCCGAACGTTGTCGATGATCACAGGATCCGCATCGCGAACGCCCTGATACGTGTTGAAGAACATCACGAAGAAGACCAGCGTGACGGCCAGCGCCACCTTCGACCAGATCCCGAGGCCGAACCAGAGCAGGAACAGCGGCGCGAGCACGACGCGCGGCACCGCGTTCAGCATCTTGATATACGGATCGGCCACACGGGCGACGAGCGGCATTCGCGCGAGGCCGAATCCGCAGCCGATCCCCAGCACCGCGCCGACGATCAGCCCGAGAAGCGCCTCTTCGAGCGTGACGATGAGATGACCCCAGATCGATCCGCTCGTGAGTCCACGACGCGACGCGCGCGACAATCGCGGAAGGTCGGCTCAGAAAAAACGGATCGAGCACTTTCGCGTGCACGCCCCATTCCCACGACGTCAGGATGCGCGGCCGCAACGGCCAGCTGCCATGCCAGCACTGTCGTGCGCGACGCGCGCGCGTGCCGATCACGCACGCGGCTTCTCCCGCTGGCTCTTGATCACTTCCTCGCGGAGGTCCGCCCAGACGGCGCGGTACAAGTCGACGAAGGCCGACGTCGTGCGCAGCTCCAACAGGTCCCGCGGCCGGTCGAGCGGGACCGCGTGCCGCGACACGATCCGGCTCGCCGGTCCCGCCGAGAGCACGAGCACTTCGTCGGCGAGCGCAAGCGCCTCCTCGAGGTCGTGCGTCACGAATACGATTGTCTTGCGGTTCGTCCGGCTGAAGCCGGACGCTACATCCCGGTACGCCGCCGCGTCATTCCGGGACGCCGCGTCATCCCGGGACGTCGCATCATCGCGAGATGGGCGATCGCGCGGCGCGACCGTGACGTCTCCCAGAGCGACAGCAGCTCGGTTTCCATTCGCTGACGCGTGTGGATGTCGAGCGCGCTGAACGGCTCGTCCATCAGCACGATGTCGCGGTCGATGATCCAGTTCTGGGCCATCGCCACGCGCTTGCGCATGCCGCCCGAGAGCTGCGCCGGGAAATGCCGTGCGAACGGTGCGAGACCGACGCGCGCCAGCCATGCGTCGGCCCGAGCCGTGGCCTCACGGCGCGCCGTCCCCGCCAGCGTCAACCCGAGGGCGACGTTCTCGCGCACGTCCTTCCACGGCAGCAGGGCGTCCTGCTGAAACATGTACGTCGCGCGGCGATTCACTCCTTGCAGCGGCTCGCCCGCGACACGAACCGTACCCCGCGAGGCAGGCAGCAGGCCCGCCACGATGTTCAGGAGCGTCGATTTTCCGCAGCCGCTCGGACCGACGATCGCTGAAAACGTCCCGGCGCCAATCGTCACGGACACATCGTCGATCGCGGTGTAGGTGGCCCCCGATGGCGATTCGAAATCACGTGTCACGTGCTCGAGCGCGATCATCTGTCGTCGTTCTCGCGTTCCGCGATCCATTCAAGAGCGATCCGCGTCACGTCGTCGGCCGTCGCGCGTTCGCTGTGCGGGCTGTGGCCACCGCTGGGAAGAACGACACACACTGAGGCAGGTCGGACGGGTCGGGCGGCGCCGGTGTGGCGCAGGTCTTTAGACCTGCCTTCAAGGGCCTGCCGAAGGGCATCGAGCTCGCCGGGCTCGGTCCTCGGGTCGCGCTCGCCGTGGATGACGAGCGTCGGCACCTGCAGCTCGCTGAGCCGTCCATCGTATAAATCTCCACCCTCGGTCCCGATCCCCAGCCACGCGGCGCCGTTCAAGTGGATCAGGCGGCGCCACTCGGCGCCGTGATCGTGCGCAAGGACGGCCGTGACGCGCTCGCCGAGACGATCAGGCGCGTCTCTCATTGTCTCGAAGAAGCTGCGCGACGCCGGCTTGTTCCGGAAAAAATGCGTCGCCTCGGCGATGATTCCGGCGACGCGCCACGGAGCTGTCAACCCAAGCCGCAGCGCGATCACGGCGCCGTCGCTGTGGCCCCATAGGATCGGCCGCTCGAGGCCGAGCGCGTCGAGCACGCGGATGGTTTCTTCCGCCGCGCGCTGATGAAAATCAGTCGGCAGATCGCGCAAGCGATTCGATCCGCCGTATCCCGTGCGATCGGGCGCGACGATGCGCCGCGTCGGCTGCGAGTGCGGCAATCTGTCGATCGAACGGATAGATGTCATATCCCCAGCCGCCGTGCAGCAGCACGACCGGCTGGCCCGCTCCCCATTCGCGGTAATCGAATCCGAACGGGCGACTCGCCAGGCACGAGCGGTGATTCTGCGATGTGAATTGATCCGTCAGCCAATCCGATGTCCGGCGTGGACCTTATGCTAAGGTAATTTCCCTCAACCATGAAAAATGCGCTCTTCGCTTCGATTGCGCTGCTCGCGGCCGTGGTCGCCGGCGCTGCCGCGCCGCTCACGCCCGAGCAGACGCTCGATCGCCGGACGATCGGCGAGCTGCAATTCTCGCCCGACGGGTCGCGTCTGGTCTTCACCGTGACGGAGCCGGTGAAGGCGACGGCGCGCCAGCGGAATCTCTGGCTGCTCGATGTGCCGACTGGCCGGCTGCGTCAGCTGACATTCTCCGAGCGCAGCGATTCGTCGCCGCGATGGTCGCCGGACGGCCGCTCGATCGCATTTCTCTCGACGCGCGACACGAATCGCGAAGGTGGCGCGCAGCTGTTTCTCCTGCCGATGGCCGGGGGTGAAGCCGAGAAGCTCCTGGATCGCGCCGATGGCGTCAGCGCCTTCCGCTGGTCGCCCGACGGCGCGCGCATCGCGCTGCTGATGCAGGAACCGAAGTCCGAGGCGCAGCAGCAGCGCGAAAAAGACAAAGACGACGGCCGCATTGTCGACAAGGATACGCGACTCCCCCGCGTGTGGCTCCTCGATACGGCGTCGCATGCCGTGCGGCAACTCACGAGCGCACGCTGGCGCATTAACCAGATCGAATGGCTGCCGGACGGCAGCAAGCTCGTCGCGATGGCGGCGCCGAAGCCGGACTCCGATGTGCATGGACGAGCACATCGTCACGATCGATGCTGCGGACGGCAGGTTTGCGGACGTCAGCAAGCTGCGCGGATTTGCGGGCGGGTTCGCGGATCGCGCCCGACGGAAGCGCCATCGCGTATCAGGGCGCGCGCGTCGACGGACCGGACGCCCACGATTTGTGGCTGCAGCCGCTCGACGGCAGCGCTGCCAGGAACCTCACGGCCACTTCGCTCGATCGACCGATCGGGCAGCCACGCTGGATCGATGGGCAGACGATCGTCGCGAGCGTGCAGCGCGGTTTCGCCACGTCGATCGCGACCGTGCGGCGCGATGGTCACGCCGAGCTCACGGATAATCTCGAGGTGAACCCGTCGGCGTTCGACCGATCGCGAGAAGGCGTGCTCGCGTATGTGGGCGAAACGACGACGCGCGCGCCAGAGCTGTGGATGCTGCGGCCGTCGGCGGCGCCGAAGAAGATCAGCGCGTTCAACGACAAATGGGCGTCGGTTCCGCTCGTCACTCCGGAGTTCGTCAAGTACAAGAGCACGGACGGCGTCGAAATCGAGGCCGCACTGCTGCGCCCGGTAAATTCCTCCCAGCCACCAGCCACGAGCCACCAGTCACCGCTCGTGGTCCTGGTCCACGGCGGCCCGACGGGACGCTGGTCAGACACCTTCGAGTCCTGGGGCCAGCTGCTCGCCGCGCGCGGATACGCCGTGCTGTATCCGAACGTCCGGGGGTCGACCGGTTACGGCGAGAAGTTCGTGGAGATGAACCGAGCCGATTGGGGCGGCGGAGATTTCAAGGATGTGATGGCGGGCGTGGATTGGGCCATCGCACGCGGCATCGCCGACCCAAACCGTCTCGGGATCGGCGGCTGGTCGTATGGCGGCTACATGGCAGCATGGGCCGTCACGCAGACCAACCGTTTCAAGGCAGCGGTATCAGGCGCGCCGGTGATCGATCTCGCGAGCGAGTTCGGAACGGAAGGCGGCTCCGCGTACGACGAGTGGTTCTACGGCACACCGTACGAGAAGCTCGAAGGCTTCATCAAGGGCTCTCCGATCACATACGTCAAGAACGTGAAGACGCCGACGATGCTTCTTCAAGGCGAGGACGATACGACTGATCCGATCGGTCAAAGCCAGCAGTTCTACCGCGGGCTGAAGCGATACAACGTCCCGAGCGATCTCGTCTTGTATCCTCGGGAGCCGCACGGTTTACGTGAGGAGAAGCACCTCGTCGATCGGCTCACGCGCATCCTGGCGTGGTACGACAAGTACCTGGCGCGAGCGGGCGCGTCGACGGAGCCCTGATGGGTTCGCTCGGCTGAAGCCTCGCGCTACACCTGGTTCGCTCGGCTGAAGCCTCGCGCTACATCTGGTTCGCTCGGCTGAAGCCTCGCGCTACTCGCGATTCGCTCGACCGCTACGCGGGGGTTGTGTTCCGGCGGACCTCGGCGAGCGCGCCCCATGTGGCCGGGTCCTGGCAGAGAAGGGTGTCGAAGTAGAGCGACACGTCTTCGGCCGGGAAAATTCTGGCCGAGCGTCACGGCCGCCGCGTTCATCTTCGACGCATCCGGCTTCACATCGTCCTCCTGAATCAGGCCGTTCTCGTGCGCGATGCCCAGCGCATCGAGGAATGCCCCCATCATCGGCCGCTGCTCCGCGAGGTGATAGACGATGAGCGCGCGAGCGGCGAGTGCGTCCGGGAGCGTCGGCAGGCTCGCCAGGTGCCTGGCCTTGCGCTCGACGTCGAGCGAGACGACGGTTTTCGTCCTGAACTTCTTGCGCTCGGCGATGAGCAGCGCTGCCTGGATTTGATCGTCGACGGCCTGTTCATCGGTCCAGAACGCGCGCGCGGCGCGCAGTCTCTGATCAGGCGTCATCTGCTTCCACAACCGGCCGGGGGTCAACGTCGTGTCCGTCATTAGTTGATATTCTAATCTTCCGTGCTGTTCACCGAGCCCACGTTCCTATTTCTGTTTCTCCCGGTCCTGCTCGCGCTCTATTTCACCACGTTCCGCCGCGAGCACGGCAGCTATGGAAACTGGCTGCTGCTCGTCGCCAGCGTCATTTTTTACGCGACCGGCGGCGGCGCGTTCACGTGGCTGATGCTCGCGTCGATCGCCTTCAACTACTGGATGGCCATCGCCGTCGATCGGCATCGGGACCGCCCGAGCGCGAAGCCGATTCTGGCCGCTGCGGTCGGCGTGAACCTCCTCGTGCTCGGTGTCTTCAAGTACGCCAACTTTTTCGCCGGGAACGTGAACACGCTGTTTCTCGTGCTGGGCGTGCATCCGATCGTGGTGCCGCGCATCCTGCTGCCCATCGGCATCTCGTTCTTCACGTTCCACGCGATCTCGTACGTCGTCGACGTCTATCGCCGCGACGCGACGGCGCAGAAAAGCCCGGTGCACGCGGCGTTGTATCTGCTGCTCTTTCCGCAGCTCATCGCCGGTCCGATCATCCGCTATCGCGACATCGCGGATCAGCTCGCCCGGCGTGTGGTGTCGCTCGATGATTTCGCGTACGGCGTCCGGCGGTTCGTGATCGGCCTCGGGAAAAAGGTGCTCATCGCCAACATCGTGGCCGGGCCGGCGGACAAGATCTTCGCGATGCCCTTCGCAGAGTTGTCCGCAGCGCACGCGTGGCTCGGAATCGTGTGTTACACGCTGCAGATCTACTTCGACTTCTCGGGCTACTCCGACATGGCGATCGGGCTCGGGCGCATGTTCGGGTTTCGCTTTCCCGAGAATTTCCGCTGGCCTTACGTCGCGCAGACCGTGCAGGACTTCTGGCGACGGTGGCACATGTCGCTCTCCACCTGGTTCCGCGACTATCTCTACGTTCCGCTCGGCGGCAGCCGCGTGTCGCCAGCGCGCATGTATCGCAACCTCGTGACGGTGTTCTTCCTCTGCGGGTTGTGGCACGGTGCGAGCTGGAATTTCGTCATCTGGGGCCTGTTCCACGGAACGTTCCTCGTCGTCGAACGCGTCGGGCTCGCCGGCGCCATTTTGCGGCTGCCGCGACCTGTCCGGCACATCTACCTTCTGCTCGTCGTGATGATCGGATGGGTATTCTTCCGCGCGGAGACGCTGCCCGGCGCCATCGCGTTCCTGAGCGCGATGGCCGGCCGGAGCCCCGCGATGCCGACGCCGTACGGCGTGATGTGGTATCTCACGCCGGAGCTGTGGCTCGCGATCGGCGCCGGCGCCATCGGATCGATTCCGTGGGTTCCGGCGCTCGCGCGCGAACAGGAGCATTCGTGGGCGCTCGGGCTCGCGAGCACGGCGGCGCTCGCGGTGCTGCTCCTCGCATCGATCATGCAGGTCGCCGCGCGGACGTACAACCCGTTCATCTATTTCCGATTCTGATGCCTCCTCCCTCGGCGGCCGACGCACCGCGCAACCGCTGGAATCCGCTGGTCGTGCTGCTGTTTCTCGCGATCATCGCGACGCCGGGGCTCGGCCTCGCGCTCGGCGCCGATCGCGCCGCGCTGTCGGAATCGGAAATGCGCGAGCTCGCGAAGTTTCCGGCGTGGTCGTGGCAGCGGTCGGAGATCGTCAAGTGGCCGGCGGCCTTTCAACAATATTTCGAGGATCACTTTGCGTTCCGAAATCAGCTTCTCCACTGGCAGAGCACACTGCTTTGGCGCGTGCTGCGAACCTCATCGTCGGACACCGTGATCGCCGGTACCCACGACTGGCTCTTTTATGCGGACGACGGCGGAATCGGCGACTACGTGTCGGCGTTTCCGTTCACCACGCCGGAGCTCGAAGCGTGGCGGCTGACGCTCGAGCGAACGCGCGACTGGCTGAAGACGCAAGGCATCCGCTACCTCGTCGTGATCGCCCCCGACAAACACATGATTTATCCGGAGTTCATGCCGGCGTCGCTGCACCGGATGCGGCCGGATTACCGCGCCGATCAGCTCCTCGCGTACATGCGCGAGAAGTCGACGGTCGAGATCCTCGACCTGCGGCCAGCGTTGATCGCCGCCAAGCCGGCCGACCTGCTCTATCACCGATACGATACGCATTGGAACGATCGAGGCGGCCTCGTCGGCTATCAGCAGATCGCCGGTCGTCTGCACGCGTGGTGGCCGTCGCTTCAGCCGATGCAGCGCGCCGACTTCGACGAGTCGCCTTCGGTGCCATCCGGCGACAAGACGACCATGCTCGGGTTGACTGATGAAGGAAAGCTCTCGATGCCAGGTCTCGTGCCGCGCGGCGGGTGGACGTATCGCGTTGTCGAGCCAACCCGGCCTGATCCGTACGGCGAAGACGGACGCGTGGCGACCGAGATCGGCAACAAGGCGCTGCCGCGCGCCGTGATGTTCCGCGACTCCTTCGCCGGACGCCTGATGCCGTATCTATCCGAACATTTCAGCCGAATCGTGTATTTGTGGGAGAACGATTTCGATCCCGAAGTCGTGCGACAGGAGCGGCCGCAAGTAGTGATTCAGGAGTACGTGGCGCGACACCTGCTGGTGTACGCGCCATATCCCGATCTCATCCCGCACTGATCGACGGGGCAGGACTAAAGTCCTGCGCTACAACAGAACGCCGTTGTGGCGCAGGTCTTCAGACCTGCCGCGGCATCTACTGCTGCGATGTTCGCGCGCCGGGCCCGCTCGTAGCGCTGCCGTAGTAAATGCCGTTGAACAGGAACTTGAACGTCCCGTGCGGCTGCGCGCGCCAGGTGATCTCAGGCCCGAACAGCACGACGTGCCCTTTGCCGAGCGGCGCGTCGACAATCTCGATCGCCTGATCGAGGTACTGCTGCCCCCAGGCCCACCCGCTGCGCAGCGGCTGTGCGTTGTCGAACCAGGCAACCGGCTTCACGCCATGGAGCGACGCCTCCGGCTCGAGTCGGAATGCCGGGCTATGATCGAAGAAGATCATCGCGTGATCGTCCATCCCGTACGCGAGCGGGTTCGTGTTGTCGACCCTCGCTTCGAGGATGGTGCCCGGAATGTAGAACTTCTCGTTGGGCAGCGGCCGTTCCGCGCCGCCGGCAACGCGCTCGACCAGAGCGTCCTTGACCGGCAGGCCGGCCAGATACCCGAACGCGGTCGATGATCCGATCGTCAGGACGGTTCCGCCGTTCTCGACGAACTTCTTCAGCTCCGGCACCGTTTTCGTTACCGTGACGCGGCCAAGCATCGGACGGAATTCGGCCGGAACGGCCTCGGCCGCCGGCTGACCGCCGCCAAAGTCGCCCTGTCCGCCGCGGCCGGCGTTGTCACGCGCCGGAATTCCGCCGTCCACGAAGAGGAGGACGTCGAATTTCGCGTTCAGGTTACCGGCGTCGAGGGTCTGCGGATAGACGACTTCGAACGGAAATTCGTATTGTTCGAACAGCCACCGTACCCAGCCGCTCGGCATCGATCCGCCATACTGATCCCACAGACCAATCCGTACGGGCTTCAACTTCATCGCGTCGCCGTTCGGACGAGACGATGTCGCGTCGAAGCTCAGACCTTTGTCGGTCGCCAGCTTCTGCACGATCGCCATCGTCGACGGCTTCGCCTGGATGAACATCGTTCCAATCGGGTACTGCTTGCCGTTCGCCGAGAAGGCCGACTTGATCCAGTAAACATCCTCGTTCGCCTTCAGGAGCCGATTCACTGCCACGAACGCATCGTTCACCTGATGGCTCAGAAGATATCCGCCGCCGTTCGGCGCCTGCGCCACCCTGCCGGGCGCCGGTGTGATCAGATCCGCGACCTTCTCGAACGGTCCGTCGACCTGTTCGAGCACGCGATCGAACTTCACACCCATCGAGTACGACAGGTTGTAGCCGGTGGCGTCGTACGGGGGACGCGGCGCGCCGCCCGGGTATGGAATGTCGTCGGGATGATCCTGGGGCTCGAACATGTCCATCACGTGCGCGCGGAACGGCTGCGCCGCTTTCACCACGTAGGAGCCGGCGGGGTACTGTTTGCCCCCGGCGGTGAACGGCGCGGTGGCGCGAGTGACGGTCACGCCCGCCTTGATGAGGATGTTCATGAACTTCGTGGCGGTCAGGAAGTCCGGCTGATCGGACGGAAGAATGAAGGCGCGAGGATCACGCATCTTCGGATCGTGCAGGACGGTCGTGTACACGGCGAGCGGCGCACCGCCGCGCCCGCCGCCGCGCCCGCCGCGGCCCGCCGCCTCGCCTTCACCGCGCGCCGGTGCCTGCTGTGAGATGGCTGCTTCGGCCGCCGCCATCCGTTTCGGGTGGATCGTCCAGTGATCCGTGCTGCCGTTGTCGATGGCGTTCTTGCCCATCTTGTACATGTTGAAGAGGAAGTCGTCCTTCCGCTTCGACGCGAGATCGAGGATGGCGTAGTTGCACGTAATCGAATATTCGATCGCCGTTCGGAAATGAAATGTCTGCCCTGGCGCGATCGGGTTCGGCACGTCGGCGCGCGGCAGCTGCATCTCCGGCACGAACGGAATCTCGACGGGAGTTGGATTGCCGATCGTCTCGGTCAGGATGCCGATCTGATTGTGGAAGTAAGCGGTCGTGCGCAGACCGCCGTTGAACCAGGTCGAGTACGGCGCGCCCGAGCGCATGACGGCGCCTGGTTTGTTTTCCACGGCGAGACGCGTGTGAATGGCTGACCCGACCATGTCGATGCCGAGCGGAATCAGCGGATCGAAGTTGTAGTTGAACGGATCGCGGAACGGCGGCGCGAAGAGGACCGCGCCGGCCGGCCCGGTCTGGTGATGGTTGTACATGATCGCGGGGAACCATTCGCGATACATCACCTTGTTCGCGTTCGTGCTCTCCGACATGTTTGCCATGTAGAAGTCGCGGTTGTCGTCGTGACCGACATACTTCTGATAGAGCCGCGGGATGCCGTTCGTCGACCGCCTCTTCTCATCCTTCTCGCGCATGTACCAGTTCGACACGAGCTCCATGCCGTCGGGATTCACGAGCGTGCACAGGATGATGTCGTCGTTGAGGATCCGCAGCGTCTCGGGATCGTTCTTCGTGTTGAGACGATAGATCAGCTCGATGAGCTGCTGCGCGCCCAGCACTTCGGTCGCATGCAGGCCGCCGTCGATCCAGACGACCGTCTTGCCTTCTTTCGCCAGCTGCCGCGCCTGGTCGTCGGTGAGGCCTTCGGCCATCGCCAGCTTCCTGTTGGTTTCTTTGAGCTGCGCCAGCTTCTTGTGGTTTTCAGGCGAGGTGATGATCGCCGTGAGCTCGGGGCGGCCTTCTTCCGTCTTCCCGATCTCCATCACGGTCATGCGGTCGGACTCTTTGTCCATTTTCCGCAGGTAGTCGACATATTGCGTGTAGTTGACCAGAAAGTAATCGTCGCCGATGTCGTGCCCGAACTGCTCTTTCGGGCTCGTGACTTTCGGCGCCGTCCCTTTGCTCTGCGCGATCGGCGCTGCCGACGATGCGAGGGCGAGCGCGATGAGCACCGCCGCCAGAGCGGCGCGCTGCCTCAGGTCTGCAAACTTCTTCTGCATGAGAACCTCGATGAGAAACCGGTGTTCGCATGCGGATGGTAGCGCGGATCGGCGTGTAGTCGGTAGTCGATATTAATCCTGTTTGGCTCCGTGGCTTGCGCGGTTGGCTGCGGTGATGGCCGGCTGCACGAGCCGCGCAGCCATGGCCGCACGCTGCACGTCGTCGATGCGGAAATGCGCCCGGTCGTTGGAGAAGAGATCGGATGCGGAGCGCTTTGTCGCCATCAGGCCTTTTGGCGTGTGCACCTTGCTCGCGAGCAGGTAATGACCCATTTCGTGCGCGAGCGCGCGCCCCATCGCGCGCCCCAGAAGCGTCTCGCGCTCCGCTCTCGGCATCTGGCTGATCCGACCGACGACGCCGCGCGACTGCTCGAGCAGGGTCAATGCGTTTGCATACGAGAGATGAACGGCCGGCGCCGGCACATCTGTGTCGTCGAAATGAATCCACCCGAGCGTGGTCTGGCCATCGAGCTGAATGGTCGGCGCGTCGTCGATCGTGACGCTCAGCGCGGCGGGCAGCCCGCGCTCGCGCTGCCAGACGAAGCTGAATCCCGAGCCGCGCCAGATCGCGTCGGTCTCATCGAGGATGCGCGAGACGAGCGCTGGCGTGATGCCGCGGCCGACGATAACCGTCACACCGATCGCCGGAAATGCATTTGCCGATTGTGGAGATGAGAGCGGGCTCGCGGCGGCCGTTGCCAGCGCAGCGGCGAGCGACATCAGCGACAGCGCGTTGAGCATCTTGTCTGCTGTAGACGGATGCCAAACGCAAAAGTTTGATGTGCGAATGCGGGAACAGCGGACGCTGTTACTGTTCGAAATCGACCGCGACGATGTGTTCGCAGAGGGACACACCGAGTTGCGCAATTGGGACGTGACGCGGATGTTTCTGGTATGCGTCGAGCTCTGTGCGGCCGCTGAACGTGATCGCGAGGCCTGTGTCGTACGATCGGGGCGAGCCAACGACGTCCGCCCCAACCTTCAGGTCGATCACTCCGTCTAACGTGTGCAGGCTGCGCAGCCGGGCGCGATGCTCGTCGCGCGCGTGCGCGTCGACGTCCGCGCGGTATTTGAAGCAGACGAGGTGAAGGAGCATCAGAGTTCCTCTCCTTCAATTTCCTCGTCCGCCACATCGACGACGACGCTCGAGATGTCGAGACGGAACCACTCGCGGAACATGGCAATCGTGCGGCTTTGCGGCCAGGTGGACTCATCCTCGGTCCACGCCGAGAGTTGAAATTCGAACAGCTCTGCGAAGTTGTCCTCGATCCACTCCTGGACGTCCGCCTCGAAATCGACTTCCGGCAACAGGAACGCGGTTCCGTACGGCTTGGCCCGGGCCACGGTCAGCTTGCCTTTGTCGACGTCAGCGTCGTGGCTGTTCGTCCAATCGACGTAAGGCTGGGCTCCGACGATGGTGACGGCCGTACGGTTGATGACGCGCATCAGACGATTCTATCGTGCCTCAGCGGTTTCCTTTTTCGCGTTCCGCGGATCGTCGGCCGCGTTGACGTACTTGAACTCGACGGGACCGACCCCGTAGAGCACGATCGTGGTTTCCGCGCTCGTCGTGTACGCGAAATGATTCATGTTCGCCGGCATCAGCGCGTATCCGCCCGATCCAAGCATTTTGTTCGCGGCACCCTTCGTCAGCTTGTCGCCCATGCCGAACGTGAGGCTGCCCGACGTGACGACAACGTTCTCGTCGGTCGGATGCGAGTGCGCCGCGATCGCGTACCCGGCTGGAAATTTCAGCCGCACCGCGTACGGCACGGCCTTGCCCGGATCGCCCGACAGCACGGCGATCTGCGCGCCGGCCGGGATGAACGGCGGCGCGGGGCCCCACTGCGCGTCCTTGGTGGCGGACATCACGTGAGCGGTATCCTCCTTGCGCGACGAGCGCGGCAGCGCCGCACGCGACGACCAGAACCACAACGGCGGAAGCAACGGCGTTCTTCATTGACTTCATCTCCTTCATGCAAGTGACGCGCTGGCGTCACGTTTCTCGTGTGAGGAGACTACTGAAGCGCGATCGCACGCGCGTCCCACAGGCGGGTCATTCGTTGCGAAAAATCAAAATGGCCCGAAGGGGCCATGGCTGGTGGCTGGTGGCTAGAGAACGCCGTGCCTGGCGGCTTGTGCGACGGCTGCTGCGCGCGACGAGACGCTCAGCTTGTTCAGAATATTCGCGACGTGCCGGTGCACGGTGTGCTCGCTCAGGAACAGCCGCTCCGCGATCACCTGGTTGTTCAGCCCTTCGGCAACAAGGCGAAGCACTTCGATCTCGCGCGCGCTGAGGCCGGCGGCCTTGCCTTGCGGTGCAGCGGCGTCACGCGGCGCGACGGCGATGCTGTCGAGAAGCGCTCGGGCACGCGAGATCTCGAGCTCCGCTTTCAGCTCCGTCAAGATCGTGATCGCGCGCTCGGCCTCGTCGGTTGCCGCGTCGACGCGGCCGAGCGCCGCAAATGCGCGCGCCAGCTCGACGCGCGCGCGCGCGACTTCAAACGGCGCGCCGCTGCGCAGGAACAAATCCACGGCGTCCTCGAGGTGCCGTCTCGCCTCGTCGTGCCGGCCGAGGCCGGCCGCGAGCGCGCCGGCGGCGAGGCTCGCCGTTGCACGCAGCGGCGCCGTCGCCACGACCGTTGCAATCGCCGTCAACTCCGCCAGCGCGGTCCGGGCGTCGTCATGCCGGCCCAGTGCGACGAAGGCGCGCACGAGAAGATCCAGGCCGGCGGCACGGTCGGTACGGTTCTGCGACAGGATGCGGCGCAGGTAACGCTCGCCGAGCTCCGCAGCCGCCTTGGCATCTCCCCGATCGAACGCCAGCTCCGCGCGCCCGAGCGAGGCGAGTGCGTGCGGCTCAGACTGATCGAAGAGCGCGGCCGCTTCGACGAGCCGGCCCTGCCTCCGGCGCAGCTCCGCGAGGCGCACGAGCCCGTCGGCGGTCATCGCGGGCCGGGACGCTGCGAGCTCGCTCGTCGCAGCGGTCAGTTCCTGCTCCGCTTCGATCCACGTGCCGCGCCACATACAGAGCGAGGCGTACTGCGTGCGGCAGACGGCCGACAGCGGATGGAATCCCCACTTCGCGCAAAATGCCTTCAGGCGCGCGCACCATTGCAGCGCGCGATCATAGTCGCGCACCCGATCGCACGCCGCGATCATGTAGCACGACGCGAGGCCGATCGCGATGAGATCGGTCAACTCGCCGGCGACCACTGCTGCGTTCACCTCGTCGAGCGCGCGCATGCCTTCTGCGACAGCGCCCGACGTCACGAGCGCGAGCCCCTGCACCGCGCGGCCCAGCATCTCGAGATTCATCGACCCGAGCACGCGCGCGATCCGGACGGTTTCCGCGCCGTGGCGGTGCGCGCTGTCCGGGTCGCCGCCGTCGAAGAGCGCCAGCGCGCCTTCGCGCGCTTCGAGCCAGCCGCGCTCCGCCACGTCCCCCTGATCGACGAGGAGTCGGTGGGCACGCTGGAGCCAGCCGCTCGCCACCGCGTGCTCGCCGCGGAACGCCCACGTGTCCCACGCCAGCCAGGTCGCCATCCGCGCGGCAGAAACCGCGTCGCCCCGTTCGCGGTAGAGACGGTATGCGCGTTCGCGCGACTCGAAAACGAGATCCGCGAGATCGAGCCACCACCCGGCCAAACCCAGGCCTTCGAGCACCTCGGGACGCTCGTCGGCGAGCAGCGCGTCCTCGTACGCGCGACGGGCCTCGTCCCACGCGCCGCGCGCGAGCGCCGCGTCGCCTGGTTCGCAAGATGATGGACGGATGACTGGCATGAGCGGCTAGGGCGCCGGTTGAAAACAGGAGCGTCAGGGCGCAGTGTAACCCGAACGCCAACGACGCGCGGATGCTTCAGCTTGCCCGCGTCTCGGCCGAGGCGTAGAGTCCCGAGCAGAGCCACGGAGGTCCGTATGGCAGACACCGCGAAATGCGCGCACCCGGCCTGCAACTGCATGGTGACCAAGGGCGGATCTTTCGGCAGGTACTGCAGCGAACACTGCAAGAACGCCGGGGACAAGACCGAGCTGCGATGCGGCTGTCAGCATCCGGCCTGCCGGTAGGCGACAGCACGGGTGCCTGGGGCGATCCATAATTCACGTGTGGACGTTCCCGAACGTTTCGAGCAGCTGATTGCGTACTTGAATTCACAGCTGCCATCGCCGGTCGACCAGCAGACGGCCGACGATGGCTCGCTGCAATTCATCGGCGGCGATCCGCCCGAAGTCGTGGTCGTCCTCACGGAAACTTCGCTCGTCGTTTCGGAATTCGCCGGCGTGTGGAAGACGCCGTTCGAGTTCGCGGCCAGACCGCGCCGCGTCGGCGCGTTGAAATGGCGGCGTCTGCCGGAAAACGCGCTCCTCGGCGCGCTCGATCAGTTGATCAAAGGAGCGCGCGAGGCGCGCCGTGCGGCTTATCAAACCTGTCGGTACTGCGGCCGCAGCACCGCGCCCGAATGGCTGCACGACGAGGCCGTATGTCAGGCGTGCGCCGATCAGCATAGCGGCGCGATTCATTGACGTCGGAATCGCTCGGCTGAAGCCTCGCGCTACCTCCGATCCACGGGTCAGGCGCGCGATTCGAGGTCGTGCCAGCGCGTGTACGCGTCGGCGAGTTCGACGTGGAGCGACTCAGCGCGCGCGAGCGCCGCGGCTATTGCGTCGCGCGACTCCTTGTAGAAATCAGGCGAGGCGATCCGCGCGTCGAGATCGCGCTGCTCGCGTTCGAGCGCCTCGATCCGCGCCGGGAGCGCCTCGAGCTCGCGCTGATCCTTGTAGGAGAGTTTTCGTCGCGTGGCGCCCCGCTCGGCTGAAGCCTTCGCGCTACGGATGTCGGTCCCTCGCGCCTCTCCTGTCCTCCCCGCCCCTCCTGCCCTTCCCGCCCGACCTGCCCGACCTGCCTCACCGCCCCCACTTGACCCACGTGCCCGACCCGCCCCAACCTGCCTGAGATAATCCTCGTACCCCCCAACGTACTCCTGCACACCGCCCGCGCCGTCGAAGGCAAACGTGCTGGTAACGACGTTATCGAGGAACACGCGGTCGTGGCTCACCAGCAGCAGCGTGCCCGGCCATTCGACGAGCTGTTCCTCGAGCAGCTCCAACGTCTCGAGATCGAGATCGTTGGTCGGCTCGTCGAGAACGAGCACGTTGGCAGGGCGCGTGAACAGCCGTGCCAGCAGCAGCCGGTTGCGCTCGCCGCCCGAGAGCGCCTTCACGGGCGATCGCGCACGCTCGGGTGGAAACAGGAAATCGCGCAGGTAGCCGACGACGTGCCGCGGGCTACCGTTGACGGTGACGGTGTCGTTTCCCTCGCCGACGGTCTCGACCACCGTCTTTTCAGGATCGAGCTGCTCGCGCTGCTGATCGTAGTACGCGATCTGCACGTTCGCGCCGCGGCGCACTTCGCCTTCGTCCGGCGAGAGCTCGCCGACGAGGATTCGGAGCAGCGTCGTCTTGCCTGCGCCGTTCGGACCGATGAGGCCGATACGATCGCCGCGGGTGATTCGCGTCGAAAAGTCCCTGATCGCGAAGCGCGAGTCGTAGACCTTCGAGACGTGCTTCGCCTCGAACACCATCTTGCCCGACGCCTCGGCCTGATCGATTGCAAGACGGACCTGCCCCATCTGCTCGCGCCTGACCGCGCGCTCCGCCCGCATCGCCATCAGCGCGCGCACTCGACCTTCGTTTCGGGTGCGCCGTGCCTTGACGCCCTGCCGCAGCCAGATCTCCTCCTCTGCGAGCTTCTTGTCGAACTTCTCGGCCTGGACGCTCTCGTTCGCAAGCTGCTCGTCTTTGCGCCGCAGGTACGTCGCGTAGTCGCCGGGCCAGGACGTCAGGCGTCCACGGTCGAGCTCGACAATTCGTGTCGCCAGCCGCTGAAGAAACGCGCGGTCGTGCGTGACGAAGAGCACCGCACCGCGGTAACCGGCGAGGAAGCTTTCGAGCCACGTGATCGCGTCGATATCGAGATGATTTGTCGGCTCGTCGAGCAGCAGGAGGTCGGGTTGGCCGACGAGCGCCCGCGCGAGCAGAACCCGCCGGCGCCAGCCGCCGGAAAGCGTGTCCACGATCGCTTCGGGCGGCAGATTCAGGCGCGACAGGATCTGGTCGACCTGATGGTCTCGCCGCCACGCATCGTCATCGTCACCGTGATCCCCGGTGTGGCCTTCGGCGACGATTTCGAACACCGTACGGTTCGACGAGAGCGGCACGTCCTGTTCAAGCCGCGCGATCCGGACCGCAGGCTGTCGCCACACAGTGCCGGCGTCCGGCGACTGCTCCCCGCTGATGATCTTCAGGAGCGTGGATTTGCCTGTGCCGTTCCTTCCGATGAGGGATATCCGCTCGCCCGGTTCGATCTGCAGGGCGATATCGTCCAGAAGGGCCAGGTGACCATACGCGATGGCCACATGGTCGAGCGACACGAGAGGCATCCGATCAACGTACCACGCCGCGCACCCACGCTCGGCTGAAGCCTCGCGCTACAGTGTCGAGTGAGTGGCACGGGTTCTGCTGGAACCGGGGCCGTGAACCAGATCGCCAGGTTCCCCGCGGAAAGAGTCCAGAAACCATCTAGCAAAGGGAAACGGGCCCTGCGGTGGACGCTTTTCAGCGCGACGGTTGTGCTGATCGCACTTATCGTCATGGCGACGACGTTGATTCCGATCTCGTCCGATACCCTCCGAAATCGGCTCGTTGCGTTCCTGTCAGACAAGCTCGACAGCGATGTCGAGCTCGGCGCGATCTCTGTCCGGACACTGCCTGGGGTTCACATCGACGGCGCGTCGCTCGTCATTCGCCAGAAAGGCCGCGCAGACGTCCCGCCGCTGATCGAGATCCGCAATTTTTCCGTTGATGCAAACGTCATGGACGTCTGGCGCAAGCATGTGTCGAGGGTCACGCTCGCGGGCCTCACGATCAACATCGCCACCCGTCAAGACGACGACACGACGACGACGACCTCGGACGCGCCGGATGCTGCGGCCGGCGACATGGCGCGCAGCGGATACATCATCGATCAACTGGATTCGACCGACGCGCAGCTCAAGATCATCCCGCACGACAAAGGGAAGACGCCGCGCGTGTGGGCGATCCATCAGCTGCATATGCAGCACGTCGGCGTCAATCAGTCGATGCCGTTTCAGGCGGCGCTGACCAACGCCGTACCGCCGGGCGAAATCGATACGACTGGCGCGTTCGGACCGTGGAAAAGCAAGGATCCCGGCAAGACGCCGCTCCGCGGGATGTACACGTTCAGGCGCGCCGACCTCAGCGTGTTTCATGGCATCTCCGGCATCCTGAGCGCCAAAGGCACTTTCGGCCGCACGCTCGATCGACATCGACGTCAACGGCGAAACTGATACGCCGGATTTCGCCATCAAAGTGAGCGGACACAACTTTCCGCTCCACGCCAAGTACCACGCGATTGTCGACGGCACAAACGGCGACACCGTGCTCGAGCGGATCGACGCGCAGTTCTTGAAGTCTTCGCTCGTGGCGAAAGGCAAGGTCATCGACTCGCACGACGAAGGAGCTCGGTCGCACCGTCTCGCTCGACGTCGTCATGGACGACGCGCGGCTCGAGGACGTCATGGTGATGGCCGTGAAGGCGCCGAAGCCGCCGATGACGGGCCACCTGAAACTCCACACGACGTTTCTCCTGCCGCCCGGTGAATCGGACGTCGTCGATCGCCTGCGCCTGAACGGCACGTTCTTCATGACCAACGCGCGCTTCACCAGCCTCGACGTGCAGACCAAGATCAACGAGCTCAGTCATAAGGGCCGCGGCAAGTCGGACGACGAGAAGACGACGAGCGTCGTTTCCAATTTCCAGGGCTCGTTCCTGTTCGGTGGCGGCACGGCTCACGCTTCCGTCCTTCGCGTTCAACGTGCCCGGCGCGACGGTGAAGCTGCACGGCCACTATGCGCTCCGCGCCGAAACGGTCGACTTCAAAGGCGATCTGCTGATGGACGCGAAAGTGTCGCAGACGCAGTCAGGCATCAAATCGCTGCTGCTGAAGGTCGTCGACCCGCTGTTCAAGAAGGACGGCGGCGGGAGCGACCTGCCGATCAAAATCGAGGGTAAGCGCGACGCGCCGTCGTTCGGCCTCGATATGCACCGGGTATTTCACAAGGGTCCGTGACAAGCGGTTGCAATCTGGCGTCGAGCAGCATGGCAAAATCGCTGAATCGATGTGGATTGTTCAAGTTGCGCTGCGCCGGCCGTACACGTTCGTCGTCCTTGCGCTGCTGATTCTCGGCATCGGCCCGCTGACGATCGCGCGGACGCCGACCGACATCTTCCCGAATATCGACATCCCGGTCGTCACCGTCATCTGGAACTACGGCGGCCTGTCGGCCCAGGAAATGGCCGACCGGATCATCTCGAACTACGAGCGCACGCTCAGCACGACGGTGAACGACATCGAGCACGTCGAGTCGCAGTCGCTGCGCGGCATCTCGGTCGTCAAGATCTTCATGCAGCCGGGCGCGAAGGTGGACCTCGCGGTCGCGCAGATCACCGCGCTGTCGCAGTCGGTGCTGCGCCAGGCGCCGCCGGGCACCACGCCGCCGTTCATCATTCAGTACAACGCGTCGAGCGTGCCGGTGATCCAGCTGGCGCTGTCCGGCTCGGGCCTCTCGGAGCAGCAGCTGTTCGACATCGGCGTGAACTTCCTGCGGCCGCAGCTCGCGACCGTGCAGGGCGCGTCGCTGCCGTGGCCGTACGGCGGCAAGCAGCCGCAGATTCAGGTCGATCTCGATCCTGCCGCGCTGCAGGCCAAGGGCCTCTCGCCGAACGACGTCGTCAACGCCATCAGCCTGCAGAATCTGATTCTGCCCGGCGGCACGTCGAAGATCGGATCGATCGAATACGACGTCGACCTGAACGCGAGCCCGACGCGCATCGACGAGCTGAACGATCTGCCGATCAAGACCGTCGGACGGACGCCGATTTACATCCGCGACGTCGCGCACGTGCGCAACGGCTATCCGCCGCAGACCAACATCGCGCGCGTGGACGGCCAGCGCGCCGCGCTGATGATCGTCCAGAAAGTCGGCAACGCGTCGACGCTCGACGTGATCTCGAAGGTGAAGGAGGCGGTCGCGCGGACGGCGCCGCAGCCTGCCGGCGATCGCTCAACATCAAGCCGCTCGCCGATCAGTCGCTGTTCGTGCGCGCGTCGATTCAGGGCGTGCTGCGCGAGGCGATGATCGCCGCGTGCCTCACGGCGCTGATGATCCTGGTCTTCCTCGGCAGCTGGCGCAGCACGCTCATCATCGCGGTCTCGATTCCGCTGTCGATTCTGAGCTCGATCATCGTGCTGAGCGCGCTCGGCGAGACGATCAACATCATGACGCTCGGCGGCCTCGCGCTCGCCGTCGGCATCCTCGTCGACGATGCGACGGTCGCGATCGAGAACATCAACGCGCATCTCGAAGCGGGCAAGGACCTCGAGCCGGCGATTCTCGACGGCGCGCAGCAGATCGCCATTCCCGCGTTCGTCTCGACGCTCTGCATCTGCATCGTCTTCGTGCCGATGTTCTTCCTCACCGGCGTCGCGCGCTACCTGTTCGTGCCGCTGGCCGAAGCGGTCGTCTTCGCGATGCTCGCGTCGTACGTGCTGTCGCGAACGCTCGTGCCGACGATGGCGAAGTACCTGCTGAAGGCGCACGACGCGGCGCACACAGCAGCGGCATCGTGTTCGCATGCAGCGTGTTCGACGCGCGTTCGCGCTGCGCGCGGCTACCGCGGCCTGCTCGAGCGCGCCGTCGGCCGCCGCGGGATCTTCGCGACGGTGTTTCTGGCCGTCTGCGTCGCGTCGCTCGCTGCTCGTGCGCTGGGTCGGCGAGGACTTCTTCCCGTCGGTCGACAGCGGCCAGTTCAAGCTGCACCTGCGCGCGCCAGACCGGCATGCGCATCGAGGAGACCGCCGCGCTCTGCGACCGCGTGCAGGCCGCGATCCGCGAGATCATCCCGAAGGACGAGATCGTCAGCGTCATCGACAACATCGGCCTGCCGTACAGCGGCATCAACCTGTCGTACACGAACTCGGCGCCGATCGGGTCGTCGGACGCGGACATCCTCGTCGCGCTCTCCGACCATCATCAGCCCGACCGATCGCTACGTTCACGATCTGCGGCTGCGCGCTCGCGAACGAATTTCCCGGCGTGCTCTTCTCGTTCATCCCGGCCGACATCGTCACGCAGATTCTGAACTTCGGGCTGCCGGCGCCGATCGACGTGCAGGTGATCGGGCGCAACCTCGAGGCGAACCGTCAGTTCGCGTCGAAGCTCGCCGACGCGGCTCGCGCAGGTGCCCGGCATGGTCGACCTGCGCGTGCATCAGGCGTTCAACCAGCCGCTGCTCCATCTCGACGTCGACCGCACGCGCGCCGCGCAGACCGGCTTCACGCAGCGCGACGTCGCCAACAACCTGCTGATCTCGCTCTCCGGCAGCAGCCAGACGACGCCGACGTTCTGGCTGAACCCGGCGACCGGCGTCAGCTATTCGGTGGCGACGCAGACGCCGCAGTATCGCGTCGATTCGCTGCGAGGGCATCGGCAACATTCCCGTGACCGGCGCGGCCGGCTCGCAGCCGCAGGTGCTCGAGGCGCTCGCGTCGGTGAAGCGCGCAGACGCACATGGCCGTCGTGTCGCACTACAACGTGCAGCCGGTCATCGACATCTTCGGCGCCGTGCAGGGCCGCGATCTCGGCAGCGTCGCGCGCGAGATGCAGCCGATCCTCGACTCGGCCAGACGGACGCTGCCGCGCGGCTCGCAGATGATCGTCCGCGGCCAGGTCGAGACGATGACCTCGTCGTTCATCGGCCTGCTCGCCGGGCTCGCGCTCGCCGTCGTCCTGGTCTACCTGCTCATCGTCGTAAACTTCCAGTCGTGGCTCGATCCGTTCATCATCATCTCGGCGCTGCCGGCCGCGCTCGCGGGCATCGTGTGGATGCTGTTTCTCTCGCACACGACGCATCAACGTGCCGTCGCTGACCGGCGCGATCATGTGCATGGGCGTCGCGACGGCGAACAGCATTCTCGTCGTGAGCTTCGCGAAGGACGAGCTCGCGAAAGGCCGGCGCGCCGTCGATGCGGCCATCGATGCCGGGCTTCACGCGGTTCCGTCCGGTGCTGATGACGGCGCTGGCGATGATGATCGGCATGGTGCCGATGGCGCTCGGCATCGGCGAAGGCGGCGAGCAGAACGCGCCGCTCGGACGCGCGGTGATCGGCGGGCTGACGCTGGCGACGGTGGCGACGCTGTTTTTCGTCCCCGCGGTGTTCGCGATATTTCACGGCAGATCAAGGATGCGCACGTCTAGACACGCGCGACAGGCTGTTCGATGGCACCATTGGGGAATAGATGAGCGCCGCGACTGAATCCGAGCGCGGGAACCGCCGCGGCCTGGGACCCGTCGTGGGCGGCCTGGTGCTGCTCGCGATCATGCTGGGCCTGGCGTTCTGGGGCATCGCGACCCGCGCGAAAGCGCTCGCCGTCGTCACGAAGGAAACGCGGCAGCTGGCCGTGCCGACCGTGACCGTCGTGTCGGCCGAGCGCGGCGTGCCGCAGGAAGAAATCTCGCTGCCCGGATCGATGCAGGCGTTCACCGACGCGTCGATCTACGCGCGCACCAACGGCTACCTGAAGCGGCGGCTCGTCGACATCGGCGTCGCACGTTCGCGCCGGCGCAGCTGCTCGCGGAAATCGACACGCCGGAGCTCGACTCGCAGCTCCAGCAGGCGCGGGCGGATCTGAGCGACGGCGGAAGCGAACTCGCGGCTCGCGCAGACGACCGCCGAACGCTACCGCGATCTGATCAAGACCGAATCGGTGTCGCAGCAGGATCTCGACAACGCGAACGGGAACCTCGAGGCGCGGCAGGCCGCGGTCGAGTCGGCGAAGGCGAACGTGAAGCGGCTCGAGCAGCTGCATGCGTTCCGGCGGATCGAAGCGCCGTTTGACGGCGTCATCACGGCGCGCAACATCGACATCGGCGCGCTGATCGATTCGGGCAGCAACGCGAAGGAGCTGTTTCACATCGCGGCCGTCCACAAGCTGCGCGTGTTCGTGAACGTTCCCGAGGTGTATTCGCGCGCGGCGCAGCCGGGGATCACGGCGGCGCTCGACGCTGAAGGAATTTCCGGGGCGAACATTCACAGGCACGCTGGCGCGAACGGCACAGGCGATCGATGTCGCCTCGCGGACGCTGCTGACGGAAATCGACGTCGACAACGCGAAGGGCGAGCTGTTGCCCGGCTCCTATGCCGAAGTGCACCTCAAGCTGCCGACGCCGACCTCCACGCTGAAGCTGCCCGTCAACGCGCTGATTTTCAAGACGGACGGCCTGCAGGTGGCGACGGTCGTCGGCGACCGCGTCGCGCTCGTTTCGGTCGTGGTCGGACGCGATTTCGGCAACGAGGTCGAGATCGTCGAGCGGATTGAACGGCACGGAACGGATCATCGTGAACCCGCCTGACTCGCTCGCCGACGGCGCCACTGTCCATGTGGCGGAGGCCGGCCCGGACCGATGACGCGGCATCGCGCGAGATGGTGCGCGGCGGCCTGCGCCTGTGCCGCGCTGTCGGCGTGCGCGCCGAAAATCAAATACACGCCTCCCGCCACGGAGGCGGCCGCCCGCGTTCAAGGAGAACGCGAACTGGAAACCGGCGGAACCGGCCGACGCCGCCCTGCGCGGCGCGTGGTGGGAACTCTTCGGCGATCCGCAGCTGACTGCGCTCGAATCGCAGATCGCGATCTCGAACCAGACGCTGCGGGCAGCCGCGGCGCGATTCGCCGAAGCGCGCGCGGCGGTGAGCGGCGCGCGCGCCGCACTCTACCCGCAGGTCGGCCTGAATCCGTCGGTCGGCCGGTTCCAGCAATCGGGCAACCGCGCGGTGTCGACCTTTCACGACAGCTACACCGACTTTCTCGTGCCTGCAACCGTATCGTACGAGCCGGATTTCTGGGGACGGCTGCACGGCACGATCGAAGCGAACCGCGCGCAGGCGCAGGCGACAGCCGCTGACCTCGAGACGGCAAACCTGAGCGTCCATGCCGAACTGGCCGTGGATTATTTCGCGCTGCGCGGGCTCGATCGCGAGCGCGAGCTGCTCGACTCGGCGGTCGACGGCGTACGAGCGGGCGCTCGAGCTGACGCGCAATCGTTTTTCCGGCGGTCTTGCGTCGCAGGCTGACGTGGCGTTGGCCGAGACGCAGCTCGAGACGACGCGCGCGCAGTCGGTCGACATCGGCGTCGCGCGCGCCGCGCTCGAACACGCGATCGCCGTGCTGACCGGACAGTCGCCGTCGACCTTCGCGCTCGCCGCCGCGCCGTTGGCGAGCGATCCGCCGGCCGTGCCCGCTGGCCTTCCGTCACAGCTTCTCGAGCGCCGGCCGGATATCGCCGCCGCCGAGCGCCGCGTCGCTGCGGCAAACGCCGAGGTCGGCGTCGCCACGAGCGCGTACTACCCGATCCTCGAGCTGACGGGTGCGGCCGGCGTCGAGAGCGGATCGCTCTCGCGGCTCGTCAGCGGCGTCAGCACGTTCTGGAGCGCCGCACCGCAGCTGTTCGTCACCGTGTTCGACGCCGGTCGACGGCGTGCTGCGGCCGCGCAGGCCCGCGCGGCATACGACGAGAACGTCGCCACGTATCAGCAGACGGTGCTCGGCGTGTTTCGGGAGGTCGAAGATCAGCTCGCGGCGCTGCGCATTCTCCAGGAGGAAGCGACGATCCAGCGTCGCGCCGTCGACGCGGCGGAGCGATCGCTGCAGCAGGCGACGAACCGCTATCGCGGCGGCCTGGCGAACTATCTCGAAGTGACCTTCGCGCAGAGCGTCGCGCTCGCGAACGAGCGCACCGCCGTCGATCTCCTCACGCGTCGGATGACGGCGAGCGTGCTGCTGATCAAAGGCCTCGGCGGCGGCTGGGACGTGCGGTCGCTGCCGACCGTATCGCGCTGAACGCTCGGCTGAAGCCTCGCGCTACGACGCCCAAAATTCGCGACGCCAACGTAGCGCGAGGCTTTAGCCGAGCGTATCGGCCCGACACTTTAGCCGAGCGTTTCCGCGTGCTCCCGCAGCCATTTCCGCGCCTGGAGATACTCCGGGCAGACCGCCGCGACGAGCCTCCAGAACTTCCGCGAGTGATCCATACGCTGGAGATGCATCAGCTCGTGGAGCATCACGTAATCTCTGATCCACGCAGGCATCTGAACAAGCCGCCAGTTCAGACAGATGTGGCCGGCGCGGGAACAGGAGCCCCACCGCGATTTTTGATTCCGAATACTGACGCGACTCACCGACAAGCCGTGATTCGACGGCGAGTTCCAGCAACCGCGGCGGAAGCTCGCGACGCGCGCGCGCCCGGGCGGTTCGCAGTTCCGCGTCCGAGACTTCCGGAACGGCCGGCACGGAGCGTCGTTCCTCCAGGCGCCGAAGCTGCCTCTCGATCCAGTCGCGCTGGCTCGCCGCGAACGCTTCCGCCTCCCGTCTGGAACCACGACGCGGAACCGTGACGCGAACGGCGCCGTCCGGCCGCACCGACACGATGTATCGCCGCGCGCGCCGGTGGCGGACGAACACGAGAACTGAGGGCGGGTGGACGTCGGACAGGTGTTCGAACGGAAGCGCGGGCTGCTGCATCAGTCGTTGCGGAACATGCGGTCCGAGGTGAACCAGAGGCCTCCGTCGACGACGAGCGTGACGCCGGTGATGTACGACGCCGCGTCGGAGCAAAGAAACAGCGCCGCGTTCGCGATGTCGTCGATCGTGGCCATGCGGCCGAGCGGGCACTGCGCGAGGGCGCCCGCGCGCGACGCCTCGCTCGTCAGCCGCCGAACCCCCTCAGTGCCTTCGGTTGGGCCGGGTGCGATTCCGTTCACGCGGATGTTGTGCCTGCCCCACTCCGACGCCAGCGTGCGCGTGAGCGTGTCGACGCCTGCCTTTGCGGCCGATGCATGCGCCTGCCCCATCGTGCCGAGGTACTGCAGCGTCGCGCTGATGTTGAGGATCACCCCGCCGCGCGCCTTCAGATGCGCGAACGCCGTGCGGGAGACGTTGAACGTCCCTTTCAAATCGATGTCGACGACGGTGCCGAAGCCGTTTGGCGACAGGTTTTCGGCGGCGCAGATGAAATTGCCCGCGGCGCCGTTGACGAGGATATCGAGACGGCCGAAGGTGGACGCAGCCTCACCGACGGCCCGCTCGACGGCTGCGGCGTCGCGCACATCGGCGGCGACCGCCAGATCCCGAACACCAAGCCGGCCGATCTCGGCGGCGGTGCCGGCCAGATGCTCGCGGCTCCGGCTCATGATCGCAACGTCGCAGCCGTGCGCCGCGAGCGCGAGCGCGATCCCGCGACAGATTCCCGTGCCGCCGCCCGTCACGAGAGCCGCTTTGCCTTTGAATAGATTCGGTTGGAATGTCACAGCGACTGGTTCAGGTCGGGAATCCGCATTTCACGAAGACACGAAGCGCCACGAAGGGCCCGAGCTAACGTGCCTTCGTGCCTTCGTGAAAGAAGATGTAGGCATAAGCTCCTAATGCCCTCCGAACACGACGTATCCGCGTTTTCGCAAACTGTCCGCGAGCATCACCTCCATCGTCTTCGCCTTCTCGTACGGCATCGGGTTGAGGTGCTGATAGAGGCGCGGCACGAGGCGCTCGCCATACTTTCGCACGACACGCGCGGCCTTACGGCCGTTCTTGTGATTCTGGAATCGATCCTCGGGCGTCAGCCCCGTCATGCCGACGTAGTAGGCGGCCTTGCCGTCGCCTTTTGGATTTCGCAGGAACACGACGTATACCGAGTGGTGCTGGCCGGGGCGCGATGGTGTGGGCTCAGAGGCGTTCGACTTCGACGGCTTCCTGCTCTTCCGAGTCGACATCATGAAAGGGTAAACCGTCGGTCAACTCGGGCGCCTGCAGCATGCGCGGCACGCGATCGACCGGTTCCAGCGCCTTGATGTCCTCGCTGCCGTTTGCCGTCTGGAGCTCCTTGAACTTGCGCGCCTTGACGAGCACGTTGCCTTCGAGCGATCCGATCGCGTCGTTGTAGGCATCGATGCTGCCGCGCAGCCTCGTCCCGAGCGTGTCGAAATGCCTCGCAAGCTTGCCGACCGCTTCATACAGCTTGCGTCCGGCATCGGCGATCTGCTGAGCGTCCCGCGCGACCGCTTCCTGCTGCCATCCGTACGCCACCGCCCTCAACAGCGCGATGAGCGTCGTCGGACTCGCCGGGATGACGCGCTTTGCGCTGCCGGTGGCGCCGAACTCGATGAGCGATGGATCCTGCTCGAGCGCCGCGCTGAAGAACATCTCGCCCGGCAGGAACATCACCACGAAATCCGGGCTGGGCTGAATCTGCGCGGCGTAGTCCTTGGCGGCGAGCTGCGCGAGATGGACGCGCACCTGCCGCGCGTGATCGGCCAGCAGTTGCTGGCGCGAGGGCTCGTCCGGCGCGTCGAGCGCGCGCAGGTACGCGTCGAGCGGCGCCTTTGCGTCGATGACGACGTGCTTGCCCCCTGGCAGTCGGACGATGACGTCGGGGCGCAGCCGGCCTTCGTCGCCTGCGACTGTTTCCTGCTCGGAAAAATCGCAGTATGCCAGCATGCCGGCGAGCTCCACGACGCGCTTCAGCTGCAGCTCGCCCCAACGCCCGCGCACGCCCGGCCGCTTGAGCGCGTCGGTGAGACGACGCGTCTCGTCGCGCAGATTCTGACCGAGCGTATCGAGCGACACGACCCGCTCGAGCAGCTGCGAGCCCGACTGAATACGGCGATGCTCCGATTCCTTCAGCTCGCGCTCGACCTTGTCGAGCGTCGTCTTCATCGGCGCGAGAAGGTCTTCGATCGCCTTCTTGCGAGCGTCGACGTCGGTCGCGGCGGCCGTCCGGGTCTGATTCAGCCGCGTTTCGGCAAGCGTGAGAAACTGCTGTGCATTGGCGGCGAGAGCATCTTTGCTGAGCGCCGCGAAGGTGTCGCGCAGCTTCGTCTCACCGTCCTGATAGGCCTTCAGCCGTTCAACGTGCACCGCACGGTCTTTTTCGAGCTGCGTTTCGAGGCGGACACGTGCGGGGCGCGCGGCCAGCCATCCGACAAGCGCACCGAAAGCGAGCGCAAGGGTGATGAACAGCAGGGTCAGAACATCCAACGGTGACGAGGTCCTTTCCGGGGTGACGACAGTATCGCACGCGTACGGCTGAACGCCGACGCGCGATCGTGGGCGCGCGCCGTCATCTCGAAACCACAAATGGCAGCCATGCGTCGGGCAATTGCAGCTCCGCTGCGTGCGTCGCCGACGCAATCTGACATTCGCGCAGGGATGCCGGCAGTTGGCGCGACCGCACGGCGGCGAGTACCGAATGCAGCACGTGCCGCGCCTCGATCTGCGCACGGCGCCGCCGGTCGACGAACTCACCCGCTCCCTGTCGCGCTTCGGCACGCGCCACGGCGCGCTCGCCTTTGAGTATCGACACGCGTGCGTGGTCGATTGGCTCCAACGGGAGAATGAACTGGAAGCGCGCGTCGGTCGCCGTGTCGAGTTCGCCCGCTGCCTTCAGCGCGCGATCGCGATCGAGGCCAACACGGAAGCACTGGAAACAGAGCGTGCCGGCCGGGTGGCCCGGGTGGCTTCGATGGGTCCAATCGGTCGGGTGGGTCTGATCGGTCGGGTCGGTCGGTTCGGTCGCGTGGGTCGGGGTCCGCCGGGAGTTGGGGCGTTTGCCTTGCAGCTCGCCGCCTGGAAAGCTAACCCATTCGTCTGCAACGTTTTGAGAGTTCTTGTCGCCCATACCCGACAGGATACGTGAGGGTGTGACAGGGCAGGTCACGCAGGGCTGGTGGCTGGTGGCTGGTGGCTGGTGGCTGGTGGCTGGCGTGGCTAGACCGTCACGTATTGAACGGGGTTTCCGCACTGAGTCAGAAATCGGGCGAAGTCCACGCCCGAAATCACGTAGGTCCGGGTGTTGATGTTCGGGTGAAACGACAGGCGCGCTGCCGACTGAGCTCGCGGTCGATTACGACTCGGACGTGATGCTTTGCGTCGTGGATCAATCCGAACGGCGAGACCGAGCCTGGCGTCAGCCCAAGATGCGCCATCAAACGCTCGGGCGACGCGAAGCTCAGTCTGCCGTCACCGATCTGATCGGCGACGCGGCGCAGGTCGGCCTTCTTCGAGTGCAGCAGGACGACGAGGTAGTGCCGGTCGCCTTTCTGATTCCGCAGAAAGAGATTCTTGCAGTGGGCCGCCTCGATGCCGGCCCAATGCTCGGTCGCTTGCTCCACGGTCGCCACCGGCGGATGCTCGTGGCGCTCGTATGCGATGCCGAGCTCGTTCAGACGCGCGGCAACCGGCTGCTCCGGATCGCTCATATCTGTTCTCGTATGCGTAGCGCAGGCCTTTAGACCTGCAAACCCATCGGTAGCGCAGGTCTTTAGACCTGCAACCACCGGTAGCGCAGGTCGTCAGACGTGCGGTCCGTTCAGCGCGGAAACTGCCCGAGGGCGATCAGCAGATCCAGCTGCGCGCGGCGCAGGTTGTCTTCGGCGACTGCGACCGCCGTGTCGGCGTCTCGCGCGCTGCGCTCCGCATCGATGACTTCGATGCTCGTGGCGCCGCCCGCGCGGAAGCTGACGTTCGTGATGCTCACGACCTGCTGCGCCTGCTCGGCGGCCGCGCGCCCGCTGGCAAGCGCCCGCCCGCTGCTCGCAACCGCCTCGCGCGCCGCGCGCACCTGCGAAGCCGCGGTCGTCGTCGCGCCCGCGAGCGTCGCCGTCGCTTCCTCGAGCGCGGCCTGACGCTGAATCTTCAGGCTCGCCCGTTGGCCGCTGTCGAAGATCGGCACGTTGGCCTGCAGCAGAAATCGCCAGCTGTTCGCCGGCACGAAGAACTGCGCAGGATACGTAGTCTGCGGCAGGAAGATCGCGTCGAGCGACGGGAAGTAGTCCTTCGTGCTGTCGCGCACGACACGCGTCGGCGGCCTGCTGCTCGGCCGCGAAGAGGCGCAAGTCCGTCCGGCTGAAGCCGGACGCCACATGCTTCGCCGGACGCTACATCGGTGCCGCCGGACGCTACATCAGTACTCGCGCTCGGAACCTCGAATGTCGGTTCGTCGGCCGCATCTACCGGACCATCGGCGACGATCAGCACGCCCAACGCCTCCTGCGCCCGGTACAGCGCGAGCCGTGCGGTCTCCACGAGCGCTTCGTCGCTCGTCCACTGCTGCTGCGCGCGCAGCGTGTTCAGGTGGCTGCCCGTTCCCCGCTGCTCGAGCTCGGTCGCAAGATCGAAGTGCGCCTTCGCCGTATCACGCGCACGCACGTTCGCCTCGAGCACACGGCGCGCGGCGAATACCGCGAGGTACGCGTCGGCGGTGGCCGTCGCGATCTGACGACGGACGTCGGCGAGGTTCAGCTCGGCGACATGCTGCTGGTCCTGCGCCTGCGCCCGCCGCGCCCACGCGGCGGCATTCACGACTGGCATGTCGGCGGTCAACGACGCGGCGAGCTGGTTCTGCGGCGTCACCGTCGCGCCCTGAAATTCGACGCCGCGGTTCAACGTCGTCGTCGTGACGTTGCCGGTCACCTGCAGCAGCGTCGCGGCGCGCGCCTGACGCAGCAGCCCTTCCGCGCGCAGAATACCGGCCGCGGCGATGGCGGTCGTCGGATTCTTCTGAATCGCGCGCGCGACCGCGTCGGCGAACGTGATCCGCTCGACGGCGCGCGGCGTCTGGCCGTGAACGGACGCCGCGGCCAACGCGACGCAGGACGCGATGGCGGCGACGAGCCGGTCCGCGCAGGTCTAAAGACCTGCGCCACGACCACCCTCGACCGAGCCACCCGCGGCATGGCCCTTAGTGCCGCCCCGCCCGAAGACTCTTGACGCACGACATACAGCACGGGGATGAACAACAGGTTCAGGAAGGTCGACGCGATCATGCCGCCGGCGACCGCGGTGCCCGACCGAGTGGCGCGCTTCCTGGCCGGCGCCGCTCGCAGCGACGAGCGGCATCACGCCGAGAATGAAGGCGAGCGACGTCATGAGAATCGGCCGCAGCCGAATCCGCGCCGCTTCCACCGCGGCGTCGACGACGCTCATGCCGCGCGCGCGCAGCTGTTCGGCGAATTCGACGACGAGAATGCCGTTCTTCGCCGAGAGTCCGATCAGCATCACGAGGCCAATCTGGCAGTACACGTCGTCGATGAGGCCGCGGCCCCACTGCGCCAGCAGCGCGCCCATGACGGCGAGCGGCACCGACAGAAGAATGATGAACGGCAGCGTGACGCTCTCGTACTGCGCCGCGAGCGTCAGGTACACGAGCAGCAGGCCGAGGCCGAAGATCGTCGTGGACTGGCTGCCGGACTTGATTTCTTCGAGCGACAGGCCCGACCACGCGTACGTGAAGCCCTGCGGCAGCACGCGGTCCGACAGCTGCTGCATCGCCTGAAGCGCCTGACCCGAGCTGAAGCCGGGCGCGGCCGACCCGTTGATTTCCGCGGAGCGAAACAGATTGAAGTGCGTGATCGTCTTCGCGGTCGTCGTCTCGCGGACCGCCACGACGTCGCTGAGCGGCATCATCTTGCCGCCCGCCGTCCGGACGTAATAGCGCTTCAGGTCGTCGGGCTTCATCCGGTACGACTGGTCGGCCTGCACGTAGACGCGGTACGAGCGGTTGTTGAAATCGAAATCGTTGACGTAAGCCGAGCCCAGCAGGATCTGCATCGTGCCGGTGATGTCGGTGAGCGACATGCCGAGGCTCTTCGCCTGCTCGCGATCGATCGTGACGACGAACTGCGGATCGTCGGCGGTGAACTGCGTGAAGAGCCCGGTAAGGCCCGGCGTTCGATACGCCTGGCCGATCAGCTGCTGCGCCGTCGAGGCGAGCCCTTCGATCGGGCCGCCGCTCTGGTCGAGCAGTTCGTACGTGAAGCCGCCGAACTGGCCGAGGCCCTGGATCGACGGCGGCAGAATCGGGATCACGATCGCGCCCGTGATCTGGCTGAACGCGCCGAACAGCTTGCGCTGAGACCGTCTGCGCGGAGTGCTCGGGGCCGCGCCGCTCCTTGAAATCGGCGAGGCTCGCAAAGACCAGGCCCTGGTTCGGCGCCGATCCGGCGAACCCGAACCCGCCCGCCGCGAACACGTTCTTGATGTCGGGCACCTGCGCGAACACCTGTTCGACCTGCTTCAGGATGTTCGGTCGTGTACTCGAGCGAGGCGCCCTGCGGCGCCTGCACGAGACAGATGATGTAGCCCTGATCCTCCTCGGGGATGAACCCGCTCGGCACGCGCGTGTACACCCAGTAGGTCGCGCCGAGGAGCGCCGCGAAGACGAGGACGACGAGAAGGCGGACGCGAATCAGCCGCCGCAGCGTGCCGACGAGGCCTTCGTGCCCCGCGTCGATCACGCGGTTCACACCTCGAAAGAACGCGCCCTTCGGCTTCTCGACCTTTGCCAGGAGCAGCGCCGAGAGCGCCGGCGTCAGCGTGAGCGCGTTGAACGCCGAGATCGCCATCGAGACGGCGATCGTCAGCGCGAACTGCTGATACAGGCGGCCGGTCGTGCCCGGGAAAGAACGCGACCGGCACGAACACGGCGGCGAGCACGAGCGCCGTCGCGATGACGGCGCTCGTCACCTCGCGCATCGCTTCCGAGGAGGCCTCGCGCCGGCTGCCGATGGAAGTCGTGGATGTGCCGCTCGATGTTCTCGATCACCACGATCGCATCGTCGACGACGAGCCCCGTCGCGAGCGTGACGCCGAAGAGCGTCAGCGTGTTGATCGAAAAGCCGAACAGCTTGACGAACGCGAACGTGCCGATGAGCGACACCGGGATCGTGATCGCCGGAATCAACGTCGTCCGCCAGTTCTGCAGGAACAGGAACATGACGAGGACGACGAGGCCGATCGCTTCGATGAGCGTCGTGATCACTTCGCGAATCGAGTCGGCGACGACCGTCGTCGTGTCGAACGCGAGCTCGACCTTCAGCCCGGGCGGAAATCGCTTCGACAGCCGATCGAGCTCGGCGACGACGTCGCGGTAGACCTGGAGCGAGTTCGCCTGCGGCAGCTGCGAGACGCCGAACCCGACGGCGTCGCGGCGGTTGAAGCGCAGATTCGTCGCGTAGCTTTCGGCGCCGAGCTCGGCGCGCCCGACGTCCTTCACGCGCACGAGCGTGCCGTCGTCGCGATCGCTTGAGGATGATGTTCGTCGAACTCCGCCGGCTCGGCGAGCCGGCCGACCGCGCGAACGCTGATTTGAAACGTCTGTCCGGCGCGCGCCGGCGTCTGGCCGATCTGGCCGGCGGCGATCTGCACGTTCTGCTCGCGCAGCGCGTCGACGACTTCGGCCGCCGTCAGGCTGCGGCTCGCCAGGCGATCGGGATCGATCCACAGCCGCATCGCGTACTTCCGCTCGCCGAAGACGAACACGTCGCCGACACCGGGCACGCGCTTCAAGTCGTCGCGCACGAAGCGGTCGACGTAGTTGCTCATGAACAGCTCGTCGTACTGGCCGTTCTCCGAATACATGCTCGCGCCGAGGACGAAGTTGCTCGCGGCTTTGGTCACGGCGATGCCGACGGCATTGACCTCGGTCGGCAGCCGGCCCTGCACCTGGGAAATGCGGTTCTGCACGTCGACGGCGGCGATGTCGATGTTGTAGTTGACGTCGAACGTCACGCTGATCGAGCACGTGCCGTCGTTGCCGCTGCTCGACGACATGTAGAGCATGCCCGGCACGCCGTTGATCGCCTGCTCGAGCGGAATCGTCACGGCCGACTCGACGACTTGCGCGCTCGCGCCGGTATAGAAGGCGCCGACCTGCACCGTCGGCGGCGCCAGCTCGGGGAACTGCGCGATCGGGAGCGTCGGAATCGCGATCAACCCGCCGAGGATGATCACGAGCGAGCAGACGCTCGCCAGGATCGGGCGCTTGATGAAAGTGTCTACGAACACGGGCTCAGGCTGGCCGGCGCGATCGGCGCGCCGTCGGCGAGCTTCTGCACGCCAGAAACGACGATGCGTTCGCCCGGTTTGATGCCGCCGAGCACGGCGTAGTCGTCGCCGACGATCGGCCCGACCTTGATCGCCCGCTGCTTCGCGACGAGCTTGCCGTTTGCGCCGTCGGCAACGAAGGCGAAGTATTCGCCGTTCACTCTCATGACGGCAGTGACCGGCACGACCAGACCGTCCGCCGTCTTCCAGATGATCCGCGCGCGCACGAACTGCGAGCTGCGCAGCGCACCAGCGCGGGTTCGTCACGTTCCCTTTCACGAGGATCGTCTGCGTCTGATCGTCGACGCGAGGAGAGATGAATGTGACCGAGGAGCGTCGCGAGCTTCTGCTGGCCGTCGCTGCTGAGCACGTCGATCGGCAGCCCGTTCTTCAAGTCGCGGCCGCGCTCGAGCGGCACGCCGATGTTCAGCTCGAGGTTCTGATTCTGATCGATCGTCGTCAGCGTCGTTTGCGTCGCCGACCTGCATGCCGACACGAACGGGCACGTCGCCGACGATCCCGCCGGTCGGCGCGGTGACCGTGAAGTAGCGCAGCTGCACTTCCTGCTGCTGCACCTGCGCCTGCAGCGACTTCAGATCCGCTTCCGCCGTGCGCAGCGCCGTTTCGGACTGCTCCTGCTCCTGCTTGCTGATGGCGCCGGCCTTGAGCAGCTCGTTCGCACGCTGCAGCCTGCTGACGCGCGTAGCCGACAGCCGCCTCTTTCGACGCGCGCTCGGCCTCCTGGCTCGACACCGCAGCCTGCTGCCGGCGCGGATCGATCTGCATCAGCGGCGCGCCCTCCGCTGACACGGTCGCCCGATTTCACGTAGATGTGCGTAATCTGCCCGTCGATCTGCGGCTGAATCGTCGTCGAATGCAGCGATTTCAACGTAGCGACGAATTCGGTCGCGTCCTGAATCGGTTTGTTCTCCGCGACGGCGAGCTTCACGGCGAGTCGGCGGCATCGCCGGCGCGCCGCCGCCTTGCGGTCCCTGCCGGCTGCACGCGGGTCCTGCCAGCGCCACCAGCGCCACAGCCGCGGCAATCTTGAGATGCATATCCCTATATCTCTACCACTTGACACTATGTCGTGACACGACATATCGTGGCACGACGTAACGACGATGACTTCGAAACGCGACCCGCAGAGCCTGCTGCCGCTCACCCCGGCGATGTTTCACGTGCTCGTCGCGCTCGCCGACGGCCAGACGCACGGCTACGCGATCATGAAAGAGGTCGAGGAGCTCACCGGCGGCGCCGCCCGGCTCAGCACCGGCACGCTCTACGGCATCATCAAGCGTCTGCTCGGCGACGGTCTCATCCGCGAATCCGGTGCCGACGATGGCAGCCGGCGTCGATCCTACGAGCTGACCTCGTTCGGCCGCGAGGTGGCGCGAGCCGAGGCGGCGCGCCTCGAGCTGACGCTGGCGATCGCGAAGCGCAAGCCGCTCTTTAGACGCTCATGAACGGACAGCGATTCTTCCGCCGCCTGATCCGCCTCTTCCCTGCCGAATTCCGCGGGGACTTCGGCGACGAAATGCTCGACACCTTCGAGGCCCATCGGCGCGACGTGCTCGCGCGAGGAGGATGCCATGGCCGCCCTTCGACTCTGGTGGGACACGGTACGCGGCGTTCTGACGACCGCACCGCGCGAGCATTTGGATCTTCTGCGCTCCGACGTGAGTTACGGCGTCAGGAATCTTCGGCGCAGCCCTGGGTTCGCGGTCACGGCGATCGCCGCGCTCGCGATCGGAATCGGCGCGAACACGGCGGTCTTCACGATCGTCAACGGCGCGCTGCTCGCCGCGCTGCCCTATCGGGATCCCGCAGCGCCTCGTGCTGCTGTTCGAAAAGGTGCCGGGCGCGCCCTTCGACAAATTTGATTTCTCAGCGCCCGACTTCGAGATCGTGCGCGATCTTGCGCGATCGTACGACGGCATGGCCGCATATCGTAATGCCGGTTACGAGCTGTCCGGAATCGCACAACCAGAGCGGCTCACCGGCGCACGGGTGTCGCCGCAACCTCTTCGGAGTGCTCGGTGTCGCGCCTGCGCTCGGACGGGCGCTGACCGAGGAGGAGGATCGGCAGCACGCGAACGTCACGGTTCTCACTGATGGACTGTGGTCGCGCGCGTTCGGCCGCGACCCTTCCATTCTCGGCCGGACAATCACGCTCGACCGTCAGCCTTACACGGTCGTCGGCGTGATGCCGCCTTCATTTCAATTTCCTCCGCACGGCGCCGAGTCGAATGGCACGCCCGCCGCGCTCTTCGTGCCGATTGCGTTCTCGCCTCTCGAACGCCAGAACTTCGGCGACATGTACAACAACACGGTCGTGGCCCGCCTGAAGGCCGGAGCGACGATCGCGCAGGCGCGCGCCGAGCTTCCAGGTATCGGGCGCGTGCTCGGCGAGCGGTACCCGGCCTACCTTCACGCGGTCGCCTCGAAGCTCTCGATTCCGCTTGTTCCGTTCAACGACGAAGTAGTCGGCCGAAGCCGCCGCATGCTGCTCGTGCTCATGGGCGCCGTTGGCATCGTGTTGCTGATCGGCTGCGCCGACGTGGCCAACCTGATGCTGACGCGCGCCGGAAGTCGACACCGTGAGCTGGCGATTCGAACCGCGGTGGGCGCCAGCCCGGCCCGCGTCGGTACGGCAACTGCTCACCGAAGGCTTCGTGCTCGCGACGATTGGCGGCGGCGTCGGTCTACTGCTCGCGTACTGGTCGACGCGTGCGCTCCTCTCCTTCGCGGGAGACGCGCTTCCGCGTACGGAATCGATCGCCTTCGATTGGCGGGTCGTCCTATTCACGGCGGCGCTGTCGCTGCTGACGCCGCTCGTTTTCGGCCTGGTGCCGGCGTTGCGCTCCGCGCTCGGGTCGACCGTCGACGCGCTGAAGGATGGCGCCCGCGGCTCTCATGGACGCGCCCGCCATCGGCTTCTCAGTTCGCTCGTCGTCGCGCAGTTCGCGCTCGCCCTGATGCTTTCAGTCGGCGCCGGCCTGCTGCTGCGCAGCTTCGTCCATCTGCTCGATACGGAGCCAGGCTTCCGCTCGGCGCACGTCGTGCGAATCGCGACGACGCTGCCGGCCGGCCGGTATACGACGGGTGCGCAGGTCAAAGCGTTCCATCAGCAAGCTGTTGATGCGGCGCGCCGGCTGCCCGGCGTGGCGGCGGCTGGGGCCGGCAACGATCTTCCGTTGGAGGTTCTCGAGCGCCGGAGCTATACCGCCGATCCGAGCGGGCGCCAGCTCGGCGAGCCCCGCGTCATCGCCTGCACATGGACGACCGGCAGCTACTTCGAGGCGCTCGGCATCCCGCTCGTGCGTGGCCGGTTTTTCAGCGATGCGGACCGTCGCGACGCGCGACCCGTGATCATCATCAACGACCTGCTCGCCCGCGCTCTGTGGCCCGACCAGAATCCTGTTGGCCATGAGATCAAATGGGGCGTCAACGCGTCGTCGGCCCCATGGATGACCGTCGTCGGCGTCGTCGGCGACGTCAAGCAGAGCAGGCTCGATGCGCCGACGATCGCGCAGGCGTACGTGCCGTTCGCGCAACTGTCGGACGCGGCGGCCTCCGATGCGATCACCGGCATCTTCCGCACGGTGAATCTCGTCGTCCGCTCGAGCGGCGAGCCGATCACCGTGATCGCTACCGTTCGAGGCGAGATACAACGGCTCGATCCCGCGTTGCCGATTTCCAAGGCGCAGGCGCTCAGCGAAGTCCTCGGTGAATCAGTGAAGCCGCAACGATTCAGCATGACGGTGGTCGGCCTGTTCGCGCTCGTTGCGCTCGGCCTCGCCGCCATTGGCGTTTACGGCGTCCTCGCGAACGCCGTCGCGCAGCAGCGCCACGAGATCGGAGTGCGGATGGCGCTCGGCGCCACGCGCAGTGCGGTGATCTGGCACGTGCTGCGGCGCGCGCTGGTGCTGATGGCGTCCGGCGTCTCGATCGGGATCGCCGGCGCGTTCGCGCTGACTCGCGTGATGGCGGGGCTGTTGTTCGAAGTGCAGCCGACCGACGCGGCGGCGTTCGGAGGCGCGGCCGCAACTCTTGCGTTGCTGGCGCTCGCCGCAAGCCTCGTCCCCGCGTGGCGAGCGACGCGTGTCGATCCGCTCATCGCGCTGCGTACCGAGTAAATATTCACCCGCGAGCGGCAAAGACAATTTTGTCAGTCCGCCACGAATTTGTAATTCGTGCGACCTGTCTCGAGTTTCGCACGTTACAGGATTCTCAACATTTCTGCCCAATATCGCGCCCGGCGGCCCGGCATCGGCATTGCCTTTGGCCATCGACGTCCAGCCTTGAAATGCTCAGCACAATTTAGACGTCGACTGACGCGAAAGGACCGTTCGTGTTCTCAGCCATGCTCTCCCGCTTCTCCCACGACCTTGCGATCGACCTCGGCACGGCGAACACCTGCATTTACGCGCGCGGCAAAGGCATCGTAGTCTCCGAGCCATCGATTGTCGCGCTGAACAAAGTGAACGGCCGCATCGAGGCCGTCGGGACGGAAGCGAAGGACATGTTGGGGCGGACGCCCGGGAACATCACCGCCATCAAGCCCTTGAAGGACGGCGTCATCGCCGATTTCGAAGCCGCTGAGAAAATGTTGACGCATTTCATCCGCAAAGCGCACAAGCGCAGCGGCTGGCTGCGCCCGCGCGTCGTCATCGGCGTCCCGTCCGAGATCACGCAGGTCGAACGGCGCGCCGTGAAAGACAGCGCCATGCGCGCGAAGGCGAGCGAAGTGCACCTGATCGAAGAGGCGATGGCGGCGGCAATCGGCGCCGGCATGCCGATCACGGAGGCGTCGGGCAACATGGTCGTCGACATCGGCGGCGGCACGACCGATATCGCGGTCATCTCGCTGGCCGGCGTGGTCTACGGCAAATCGGTGCGGGTCGCCGGCAACGAGCTCGACGAAGCGATCATGCAGCACGCGCGAAAGGCTCACAACCTGCTCATCGGCGAGCGGACCGCTGAGCAAATCAAGATCGAAATCGGATCCGCGTTCCCTCTCGAGGGGCGCCTGACGATGGAAGTGAAAGGCCGTCACCTCAGCGAAGGCCGGCCCAAGACCGTGACGATGGACGACGAGGAAATCCGGCGCGCGCTCAGCGAGCCGATCCGCGCGATCGTGCAGGCCGTCCACGACGCGCTCGAGCGGATTCCGCCGGAACTATCGGCCGACATCTTCGATCGCGGCATCATCATGACGGGCGGCGGTGCGCTGCTGAAGAACATGGACAAGCGCCTGCGCGAAGAAACCGGCCTGCCCGTGCAGCTCGCGGAGGATCCGCTCTCGTCGGTCGTCCTCGGCGCCGGCAAAATGTTGTCGGACTTCAGCCTGCTGCGGCGGATATCGTTGGACTGATGTAAGGATCTAGGGATCTAAGGATCTAAGGATCTAAGGTATCTTGCGAGACGGGCGGGCGCCGGTGATTGGCGCGCGCGGTTACGAGGGACTTTCTGAAAATCGCGCGCAGCTGCGCGGCTTCGTCTTTCAACCACTGCAAATCTGACCCGGCTCCGATTCCGCATTGATCGAGCAAATCGAGCCAGTGTTCCGTTTCATCGGCCTCCTCCACAACGAGCCCGAGTTTCGCGATGAACTCGGGCCGCGACCGCGACCGGCCGACAGCGTGATAGTTGCTCGACACGCTCGTCGCCGAACGCAATAGTTGTCGACCGACAATTTGCGCTTCGGAAGCACCGGGTAGCGCCCGAACGTATCTCACGGTCCGAACAGCAAATCGCTTCACGCGATCCCTAAGGTCCTGAGCCTTGGTCGACACGCGATCGCGGATGCAGGCAGTGTTCCGCTCGCAAACTCCAGCAATTCCTCAGTGCTTGACCTTTAGTGATCTAAACCTGCAACACCCTGGCTGCCGCGACGCGTTGATTATTGCCACGCAGTTGGATCCCAGTCCTCAAATCCTCAAATCCTCAAATCCTTAGATCCTTCAATCCTTAGATTGATACAATTCTCCCGTGCCGCGGAACGCCGAGGTCATTCGGCAATGGACGATCCTTCGCGAGATCGAGCGAACCCGCGGACTTGGCGCGACGATCGATGACCTGGCCGCTCTTTGCGGCGTGACGACCCGCACGATCCGCCGCGATCTGCAGGCGCTCGAAGAAGCCGGCTTCCCGCTGTTCGACAACAAATCGCACGATGACGGCCGCACGCGGTGGAGCATCAACGGCCAGCCGTTCAAAGGCTTGTCCGCCGGCCTGACGCTGTCCGAGCTGTGCGCGCTGTACTTCAGCCGCACCCTCCTCGAATCGCTCGCCGGCACGCCTTTCCGCGACGACGTGGAGAGCGCGTTCGAAAAGCTCGCCTCGGCGCTGACCCCTCACATGCGACAGTTCCTCGATCAGCTGCCGCGCATCATCGCGACCAAAGCCGACCCCGCGCGGCGGCAGGACGACCCGCGCGTGCAGCAGGTCATCGCGCGGGCGCTCGAAGCGACACTCCATCAGCGCGAAGCGACGATGACCTATCATTCCCTTTCGAGCGAGCGCACGAAAGCGTACCGGATTCACCCATATCGGCTCGCGTACGCGCAGGGCGGGCTGTATCTGCTGGCCTTCGTTCCGGAATACGGCGAAGTGCGGACGTTTGCCGTCGAGCGCATCCAGGAGCTCTCGCTGCACGAGGAGCGCTTCACGCCGATCGAGGAGCTTCCAAACGAGGCGTTTCCGCATTCGCTCGGCGTACACTCGGGATCGCCCGAGCGGATTGAACTCGAATTTCAATCTGCGGTTGCCGGGTATGTGCGCGCGCGCGAGTGGCATGCATCACAACACATCCGCGACGCGCCGGCGGGAGGCATCATCGTCACACTCGACGTCTGCGTGGACCGCGCGCTTCAGAGCTGGATCTTGAGCTTCGGTCCGTTCGCTCGCGTGATCGGCCCGGAAAAGCTGGCGCGCGAAATCGCCGCGCAATTCGAGGAAGCAACGGCGGTTTACAAAGCGTGAGGTCGAGGCCGAGGTCCGAGAGCGAGCTGGGGTGGGGCCCCAGCGAGCGGAGTAAAAAATGTCTTCCACTATAAAACGTAGCCCGTTTGCGCTCTTCGCGATGCTGATGACCCTCGCGCTCGCGTCGCCGGCGGCCGCAGCACCCAAAGCCGTGAAGGCGGGCCGGCTGGTCGCGCCCGACGGCAAAGTTGTCACGAACGCCGTGATCGTGATCGACAACGACCGTATCGTCTCAGTCAGTCAGGCGCCGCCTCCCGCGGGCGTCGAGGTGATCGACCTCAGTCGATTCACCGTCGTGCCCGGCATGATCGACGCGCATACGCACATGACGTACTTCTGGGATCGCGCGCCAGGCACCCGTCCGCTCGGCCAGCCGCGCCGGCCCGCCGGCGTGACGACGGTGCTGGCCGCAGAAAACGCGAGGCTGACGCTCGAAACGGGCGTGACGACGGTGCGCGATCTCGGTGCGCAGAACGAAGTCGACTACGCAATGCGCGATCTGATCAACATGGGGAAGATGGTCGGCCCGCGGATGTTTGTCGCGGGTCAGGGGCTGTCGGCGCCGCGCGGCAACCCGCCGCCGAACCCCGAGCTGTATCGTCAGCAGGCGGAAGCGCGGATCGCCTCGGGCTCCGACTGGGTCAAGGTCTACGGCTCGCGCGGCAGTTTTCAGAGCGTCGACACCACGCAGACGCTGACGTTCGAGGAGATGAAAGCGGCCGTCGATGCCGCACACGCGAAGAATCACCGCGTCGCGATTCACTCCTACGGACCCTCCGGCGTGAAGGACGCGGTGCGCGCCGGCGCCGATTCGGTCGAACACGGCATCGACCTGGACGACGACACGATTGCCGACATGGTGCGCGCGCGGCACCGTGTGGGTGCCGACGATCGACCACAACCGCTATTACATCGACGCCAAGGATGAATACGGCTTCGCGCCCGAGACGATCCCGCCGCTCCAGGACTATATCGAAAAGAATCTCGAGTCCACGCGGCGCGCGTTCAAGGCTGGCGTGAAGATCGCCATGGGCTCGGACGCCGTCTACACGATGTTCGGCCAGAACACGCGCGAGCTTGGCTGGCTCGTCAAAGCCGGCATGACGCCGGCGCAGGCGCTGGCAGCGGCGACCACCATTCCCGCTGCCCTGCTCGGCATGGAAAAAAGCCTCGGCGCGATCGCGCCGGGCTACTATGCGGACATGGTCGCCGTCGACGGCGACCCTCTGGCGGACGTCAACGTGCTGATCAACCGCGTGCGCCTCGTGATGAAAGGCGGCATCGTGGTCGTGGACAAAAGACAATGAGAACACTCGCGACCCTGACCATTCTCGCCTGCGTCTGGACGGCCGCGCCTGCTGCGCAAACGGCGGATCGCAAGGCCGTGCAGGACGCGGTCGAGGCGTTTCTGCTGCATCTCGGCGATCACGAGTTCGACAAGGTCGCCAACGACTTCGCGGCGAAATCGATCATCGTCGTCGTTCGCGAACGGCCGGCGAGCGGCGGCGGCCAAGCCGAGTGGACGAACTCGTATCAAACCGGCGAAGCGTGGGTCGAAGCACTGAAAAAGAATCCCAATCCGACGACATTCCGCGAACCGCTGACCAATGTCAGCGTGACCATCGATAGCGGACGTCTCGCCTACGTGCGCGCCGATTTTCAGACCGTGCGCGACGGCAAAGTGGGTTCCAGCGGTGTCGACCAGTTCACGCTGACACTCGAGAACGGCGCGTGGAAGATTGCCGCGATCGCATACACCTCCCTGCCCGCCAAATAGGGCAGGTCGGACGGGCGGGGCGGTGCGAGAATTTGAGAACTAGTTGATTCGCGTCGCCATCGCGCTCGCTCTAGGCGTCGCGCAGGCGGCGACTGGGTCGATTCGCGGCGTCGTGGTCGATGGACGCGACGGCACTCCGGTCGGCCGCGTCTCGATCCGGCTGCAAACCAACAACGCGAGCGTCGTGACCGATGACGACGGCCGGTTCGAACTGGTAGGGCTGACGCCGGGCGAGCACGAGTTGTACGTGTCGGCTGTCGATTTCGGTCTCGTGAAGCGAACCGTCTCCGTCGCGGCCGGCACGGCCGCGGACGTCACAATCATCCTGGGCGGCGGCGCCTACACCGACACCGTCAACGTGCGGGGGCTCGCTCCGGTCCGGCGCGAGTCGGAGATCGCCGCCGAGCAGACGCTTGGCAGCAGCGAGCTGCAGCAGCTGCGCGGTCTGCTGACGAACGATCCGTTCCGCGCGGTCCAGGCGTTGCCCGGCGTCGCGACCGGCGATGACTTCCGCAGCGAGTTCGCCGTCCGCGGCCTCGGCGTCAGCCGCATGAACTTCACGTTCGAAGGCGTGTCCACGCCGCTCCTGGTGCACACGGTACAGGAGATCCGCGAGACGGGATCGGTGGCGATGATCAACGCGGACGTGCTGAGCGAAGCGACGCTTCTCTCGGGTGCGTATCCCGAGCGGTATGGAAACCGTCTCGGAGCCGAGCTCGACTTCCGCATGCGCGAGGGATCACGCGAGAGGCTTCAAAGCCACGTCGCCGTCAGCGCCACCGATGCGGCGGCGGTCGTCGAAGGACCTATCGGATCGCTGAAAAAAGGATCGTGGCTGGCGTCGGTGCGGAAAAGCTATCTCGACTTCGTGATCGAGAAGCTCTATCCCGATCAGGAGCTGGGGTTTTCGTTCGCGGATGCGCAGGGCAAGTTGGTGTACGACGTCACTCCGCGCCAGCAGGTCCAGCTCGCCATTACCGCCGGCGCGTCGACGCTGAAGCGTCGTCCCGATCTTCTGCTGCCGGGCGACCTCTCGACCGGGACGAACCAGTCGGTCGTTGGCGTGTTCTCGTGGCGGTATCTCCCGTCGCCGTCGCTTTCGGTGACCAACCGTGCCGCAGTGACCGCGAATACATTTCAGAACGTCAGCATCGCCGGACCGGAGCTGGATAACGGACGCTCGCACGATCTGCTCGAACGCGTCGACGCGGTGCTATCTCGCCGTCCACGAACGTCGCGGTCGAGACCGGAGGTGAGGTTCGGCAATCGACCGGCGCGCTGCGCGATGCGCGGCTTGGGATCGCCACCTTCCAGGTGCGCGATTCGTTCGACGCCGCGGCCTGGGAGCTCTCGGCCTACGCGCAGATGCGCGTGAAACTGCCTGGCGGCGCGACGATCGTCCCCGGCGTTCGGGCCGATCGGTGGACGCTGACGGGCCACGCGGCCGCATCGCCGTGGATCGACGGCTCATGGCCGATCACATCCGCGCTGACCTTGCGCGGCGGCGCGGGCATTTATCGGCAGGACCCAACCTTCGACCAAGTCGCTGGTCTCCGCGGCAACCCGTCGCTATCGGCCGAGCGCGCCTACCAGGCCGACGCAGGCGTCGAGGGGCGCGTCACGCGGACGGTGCGTTGGCAGATGACCGCTTATGATCGAGAAGATCGAGACCTGACCCGCCTGCCGAACGCCGATGTGCGCGTCTTCGGCGATTTCGTCGCCGGTCCGTCGACGCGGTCGCGATATGTGAATGCACTCGATGGGTTCAGCCGAGGCCTCGAGCTCCTCGTCGAACGAAAGTCGGCGAACGGTCTGTCCGGGTGGTTGTCCTACAGCCTCGGCTTCGCACGCGACCACGATGGGACGACGGGCGAGACGTTCTGGAGCGACTTCGATCAGCGGCACACGATCAATCTGTATGGGAGTTACCGCTTGACCGATCGATCCAGCGTCGGCGCGCGGTTTCGCGCCGGCAGCAACTTCCCGGCGGCCGGCTACTGGCGGGAGGGCGGCGGACGGGTTCGTCGGTGTCCGACCAGCGGAATACGCTGCGAATTACCTCCTTACGCACGGCTGGATGTCCGCGCGAATCGAACGTTCGCGCGGCGCGCACACGCGGCTGACGCTGTTTGTGGAAGTGCTGAACGTTCTCGACCGCACGAACCAACGAGTGGCGATACCGATCGTCGACGGGCTGCGCGTCACGAATCTCTTCGAGCCGCTGGTGCCGCTGGTTCCCTCGGCCGGCCTCCTGCTGGAATTCTGATTGATTCGCCTGCTCGCAATCGATATCGACGGCACGCTGCTCGATTCCACGGGCGGCGTGCCGGAGGCGCACCGCGCCGCGCTCGCGGACGCGGCGGCAGCGCGGCATCGCCATCGCGCTCGTCACCGGCCGCAGCTTCCATTTCGCACGGCCGGTCGTCGACGCCGCTGCAGCTCCCCGTCACGCTCATCGTCAACAACGGCGCCGTGGTGAAGAATGCCGAGGGTCGAACCGAGCTCCGCCACCTGCTCGATCGAGAGGTGGCGCGGCGCGTGCTCGAGGAGACCCGCGCCTTCGAGGACAGCGTCGCCATCGTGTTCGATCGGCCCGACGAACGGCAGGTCGTCTTCGAACGGATGGATTGGACGCAGCCGAACCGCCGTGGATATTTCGAGAGGAACAAGGCGTTCATCGCATCGTCTGGCGCGCCGCTCGGCGACATGCTGGTCGAAGGTCCGATCCAGGTGATGTTCAACGGTGGCGTGACGGCGATGCGCGAATTGGTGAAGGCGCTCGACGCGTCGGCGCTCGCCGACCGTTTCTCGATCGCGCTCACGGAGTACGAACACCGCGACTTCTCGCTCGTCGACGTGAACGGCGCCGGCTGCTCCAAGGGCGCGACGCTGGCGCGTTGGGTGGAGAGACAGGGATGGACGCCGAGCGAGGTGGTGGCGATCGGCGATAACCTGAACGATCTGGAGATGCTCACTTTTGCAGGCACTGCGGTGATCATGGGCAACGCGAGTGGAGCGCTCCGGGCGCGCGCGGACGCGCGGTGGCATCAGACCGGCTCGAACGATGAAGGCGGGCTCGCGACGGCCATCCGACGCCTCGCGCTCACGGACTAGTCCGTTATCTTCTCTCCGGTTTACTTTGTTCTCTGAGTCGGATGAGCTGCGCGATCGGTTACTGAGAAACGGCAATTGCGTCCAGCGCACGGTTGCGTAATCGCACGATTTTCGGCGTGAATTTGTGGACGCACCGGTGATTCGTCGTGGCCTTACGTTTGCTACATGAATGCGCGTCGGGGCCACGCCCGGTCGAATCGACCGCGTCGGCGCGCTGACACGCCGTGAGATGCCCGCCGGACCGGCCGGAATCTGGTCGCGGAGGCGGACGGGGGTTTCTAGAGCCCTGGCTGAACGCCGCGTGTTAGCGGGCTGCCGCTACGATTCGCGCCGAAAACGCGCCCCGACCCCAAACAGTCTTCAGTCGCAGGTCGTCAGTCTTCAGCTCCAGTCACCAGCCACTAGCCACCATCTGCTAGTGCGATTTTCGACATCGACGTAGCGCGAGGCTTTAGCCGAGCGTCGAACATTCTCGCGCGGATACGTCGCTCGGCTAAAGCCTCGCGCTACAACGAACTGGAAAACGCTCTAGCCCCCAGCCACCAGCCACCGCCACTATTCGTATCGCAGCGCCACCATCGGATCGATGCGCGTGGCGCGCAGCGCCGGGATGTAGCTTGCGCCGAGCGCGGCGATGGCGAGGACGACCGGCACTGTGACGAACGTGACGACGTCGGTCGCGCTGACGTTGAAGAGCAGATTCGAGAGCGCCGCCGTCGCGAGCCGCGTAACGACGACCGCGGCGATCAGGCCGACGCGACGCCGAGCACGGTGAGCCGGAATCCCTGCCACACGACAAGCTGCACGACGTCCTGACGCGATGCGCCGAGCGCCATCCGCAGGCCCAGCTCGCGCGTCCGCTGGCGTGACGGAGTACGCCATCACGCCGTAGATGCCGATCACGGCGAGCACGAGCGAGAGGCCGGCGAAGATCGCGAGCAGCGCCGCGGCCATTCTCGGCGGCCAGAGCGACTGATCGAAGATGTCGGAGAGCGTGAAGACGCCGGTGAGCGGCAGGTTGCGATCGAGCTGCTGCACTTCGCCGCGCACCGTGCCGAGCACCGACTTCGGGACGCGTCGCTTTCACGAACAGCGAGACCGCCGGCTGATACACCTGCGTCGCCGGCTGATAGAGGTACGGCGTCGGATCCTCGCCGATGAAGTTGTACTTGCTGTCTTTCGCGATGCCGACGACCTGGATGAAGAAGTTCTGGCCGAAGAACTTCAAGCGCTTGCCGATCGGATCCTGATTCGGCCAGAACTGCTTCGCCATCGCCTCGTTGATCACCGCGGCCTGCGGCGTGTTCGGCTGATCGGCCTCCGAGAGCGTGCGGCCGCGCAGCAGCGGGATGCCGAGCGTCTCGAGGTAGTGCGGCCCGACGACGCTGATCTGCACGAGGCGGCCGGCGCGACGATCCGAGGCGTCCTGCCCTTCGAGGAACACGGTGCGCGCGAACCCGCCGTTGAAGAGCGGCACCGCGTTCGCGATCGTGGCTCCCTGGACGCCGGGAATCGACGCGACGCGTTCGAGCAGGCGCTGCTGGAACTGCTTGCCGCGCTCCTCCGTGTAGCCCTGCGCCGCCCAGATCGAGCGTCATCGTCGCCAGATGTTCCGCATCGAATCCCGGATTGATCTGCTCGGCGTGCTGCAGGCTGCGAAGGAACAGGCCGGCGCCGACGAGCGCCACGAGCGAGAGCGAGAGCTGCGCCGCCACGAGCACGTTGCGCACGCTGAACAACCGATTCGATCCGCCCGGCGAGCTGCGTCTTCTCTTTCAGCTCGACGACGAGATCCGGCCTCGACGCCTGAAGCGCCGGCACGAGGCCGAAGATGATGCCTGTCGCGAACGCCGTGACGATCGTGAACAGCAGAACGCGCGCGTCAGGATGCAGATCGATCGCGTCGGCCTGCAGGAACGGCGGCCGGAACGACCAGAGCAGCGACTGCGCCCAGTACGCGAGCAGGAGTCCGGCGGCGCCGCCGATCATCGCGAGCAGCGTTCCCTCAGTGAGGAGCTGCAGGATCAGGCGACCGCGGCTCGCGCCGAGCGACAGACGCACGGCGATTTCCTTCTGGCGCACGGCCGCGCGAGCGAGCAGGAGGTTCGCGACGTTGGCGCACGCAATCAGCAGCACCAGGCCGACGATCCCCATCAGCACGCCGCCGGCGGCCACGATGTTGTCGCGGAATCCGGGGTTGACCGTCGCCTGCGCCAGCGGCACAGATCGTGACGCTGCGTCCCTGGTTGTCGTTCGGGTACTCCTGAGCGAGCTGCGCGCGATGCGTCTTGAGGTTCGCTTCGGCCTGCTGCACGCTGACGCCGGGCTTCAGTCTGCCGGTGACGTTGAACGCGAGCCCGCGCCGGCTGTCCGGCTTCATCAGCTCCTGCAGAAATCCGCTCGTCGTCTGCTGATAGCGTCATGTACGGCACCCACAACGCCGGGGCGCCGATCGCGTTGGTGCCCTTGAAGCCGTTCGGCATGACGCCGACGACGGTGAAGTCGTCGCCCGTTCACCTTGATCGTGCGGCCGACGATCGACGCGATCGCCGCCGAAGCGTTTCTGCCACTCGCCGTAGCCGAGCACCGTCACGAGCGCCGCGCCGGGATTCTGGTCCTCGTCCGGTCTGAAGCCGCGGCCGAGCGAGCGGCTTCGCGCCAAGCACGTCGAAGTAGTTGCCGGTGACGATTTCGCCGAAGACCTGCTCCGGCTTCGCCTTTGCCGCCGGATATGTTCAGCGGCAGCCCCGTGTGCGCCGCGAGCCCCGAGAACACCGCGTTCTGATCCCGAAGATCCTTGTAGTTCATCGGCGAGAGCTGCAGGAAATTGCCGAGCCCGCCGTTCTGGTTGCGCTCGTCGCTCGTGAACACGGAGACCAGTTGGGCGGGATCGGCCACCGGCAGCGGGTTCAGCAGCACGGCGTTGATCAGCGTGAATATCGTCGTGTTCGCGCCAATACCAAGCGCGAGCGACAGAGCCGCCACCAGCGTGAACGCGGGCGCCTTCGCAAGCAGGCGCACGCCGAACTTCAGGTCCTGCAGCAATGTGTGCATAACGTTAATTAGACGCCGGAAACCGGCGGCTGTTCTGGTTCGAGACAGAAGCGATGAGCCCCAGCCTCGCCCAACCCGCTGCCACGCGCGACCCTTGCCGCCCTTCTGCCCGCCCATTCGGGCGGCTGTCGGGCTCGCGGCTCGCGTTATGATGGCCACGTGGACGAGCCCAAGCAGAAGAAGAAAGCCCTGACTCACGGGCGCCTGGGAAGAAGCCCGTGCGCTCATCTGGAAGCACCGCAAGCGCCTGGCGTTCGGCCTGGCTGCTGATGATCGTCAGCCGGTTGTCCGGACTTCGTCCTGCCGACGACGACGAAGTATCTGATGGACGACGTGATCACCAAGCACAACTGGGATCTGCTGCCGAAGCTGGCGATGGCGGCGGGCGCCGCGACGCTCGTCAGCGCCACCACCTCGTTCGTGAACTCGCAGGTGCTCGGCGTGGCCGCGCAGCGCGCCATCACCGAGATGCGCAAGGACGTCGAGGCGCACGTCATGCGCCTGCCGATCCGCTATTTCGACTCGACGAAGACCGGCGTGCTGATCTCGCGGATCATGACGGACGCCGAAGGGCATTCGAAATCTCGTCGGCACCGGTCTCGTGCAGCTCACCGGCTCGATCGTGACGGCCGTGATCGCGATGGTCGTCCTCCTCTAGCCTGAACTGGAAGCTGACGATGGTCACGGTCGTCATTCTCGGCGCCTTTGGCGGCGGGATGGCCACGGCGTTCAAGCGGCTGCGTCCGCTGTTCCGCGAGCGCGGCCAGATCAACGCCGAAGTGACCGGCCGGCTCGCCGAATCGCTCGGCGGCGTCCGCATCGTGAAGTCGTACACGGCCGAGAAGCGCGAAGAGCTCGTCTTCGCGCGCGGCGCGCATCGGCTCTTCCGCAACGTCGCGCAGTCGCTCACCGGCGTGTCGGCCGTGACCGCCTTCTCGTCGCTCGTCATCGGCGCCATCGGCATCGCGATGATGCTCATCGGCGGCAACTCGATCCGCAACGGCACGATGACGCTCGGCATCGCTGATCATGTACCTCTCGGTCACCGCGCTGATGACGATGCCGGTGATTCAGCTGGCATCGATCGGCACGCAGATCACCGAAGCGTTCGCGGGACTCGATCGCATCCGCGAAATCCGGCGCATGGCCACCGAAGATCAGGAGGACGCCGGCCGGCGCGCGCTGCCCGACGTGCGCGGCGACGTCGAATTCGACGACGTGACGTTCGAGTACAACGACGGCGTGCCGGTGCTGAAGCACGTCTCGTTTCGCGCGCCGCCGGCGTCGACGACCGCGCTGGTCGGATCGAGCGGCTCGGGCAAGAGCACGCTCATCAGCCTCGTGATGGCGTTCAATCGGCCGCAGCAGGGCCGCGTGCTCGTCGACGGCAGCAACCTGCACGACGTCAAGCTGCGCGACTACCGATCGAACCTCGGCGTCGTGCTGCAGGACAACTTCCTGTTCGACGGCACCATCGCCGAGAACATCGCGTACGCGCGGCCGCATGCCTCGCGCGAGGACATCAAGCGCGTGAGCCGCATCGCGCACTGCGACGAGTTCATCGAGACATTCGAGAAGCAGTACGACACGATCGTCGGCGAGCGCGGGGTCCGCTTGTCGGGCGGGCAGCGGCAGCGCGTGTCGATCGCGCGCGCGATTCTCGCGAACCCGCAGGATACTGATTCTCGACGAAGCGACGTCGAGCCTCGACAGCGAGAGCGAGGCGATGATCCAGGACGGCCTGCGATCGCTGCGCGAAGGCCGCACGACCTTCGTCATCGCGCACCGGCTCTCGACGATTCAGAGCGCCGATCAGATTCTCGTCCTCGAGCACGGCGAGATCGTCGAGCGCGGCACGCACGAGGAGCTGCTGGCGAAGAACGGCCGCTACCGTCAGCTGTACGACAAGCAGTACCGCTTCGAGCAGGATCGGTTCATCAATCCGGGCGAGGATTTCACGCCGGAGCCCGCCGAGGTCGCGCCGGTCGCGCGCGCCAGCAGCGTGCTGTAGTAACTCGATTCCCTTACGCCGATCGGAATACGTCGGTGGTGAGATAGCGGAGGCCTGAGTCCACGACGATTGTGGCGATGACGGCCGCCGGGCCGAGGCGCGCCGCAACCCGCAATGCGGCGACGACATTCGCGCCGGTTGACGTACCAGCAAAGATGCCTTCCTCCCGAGCGAGGCGTCGCGTCATCGTCTTCGCCTCATCAGTCGTGACGGTGAGGATTTCATTGACTTCGTTCGGATGCCACAACGGGGGAATGAAGCCAATGCCAATGCCTTCGATTTTGTGCGACCCCGACGGGCCGCCGGACAGCACCGCAGACTCGGCCGGCTCCACCGCCGCCACGTGAAGGGAAGGCTTGTGGCTCCGGAGAGCACGCGCGGTGCCGTGAATGGAATGGGCAGTGCTGACGGCGTGGACGAAGGCATCGAGTTGTCCACCCGTTTGAGTCCACAGTTCTTCGCCGAGCGCGTGATAGCCCGAGATGGCGTCGTGATTATTCAGCTGATCCGTCCAAAATGTCCCGGGGCGGCTGCTGATCTGGCGCGCCGTTTCGATCATCTCCTTAATCAGCGCTTCGGTGATCTTCTTGTTGTCGCTCGGCACAATCGTGAGGTTCGCGCCGAACGCACGCATCGTCAGTGCCTTCTCGTCGCTGAAGGCGTCGGAAAAGACGATCTCCAACGGATAGCCTTTGGCCGCGCAGACGAGCGCAAGAGACACGCCGGTTGTTCCGGCCGTGTACTCGACGACGGTACCGCCCGGCCGCAGCCGTCCATCCGCTTCCGCGGCGTCGATGGCGGCACGGGCCATCCGATCTTTCATGCTGCCGGTGGGATTCGCCGATTCGAGCTTGGCCACAATCCGAGCGGACCCGGCAGGCACGATTTTCCGAAGCTCCACGAGCGGCGTGTTGCCGATCGCCCCGAGCACGTCTGCAGCGAGATGAACCACAGGCTTCTGCAATCTACGCCGTCTTGGCGGGCGTCAGGTCCAGCGCTTCGACGATTCGGGTGAACGGGAGTTTGGCCGCTTCGTTGACCTCTTTGACCAGGTTCTGGTTCGGTGCCTCGAAGAGGCACATGCAATGCGCTTCACCTGGCACAAACGTCGTGCGGATGTAGCGCACCGGCTTGCCTTGATTCGTGAACTGTTGGCTTGTGCTGATCGCGGCCTGCTGTGCGCCTCCGAGTTGATCCATCGTGATACCCGGCAGCTGACGTTCGACCATGTAGACCGGCATACGACCTCCTGATGAAAACGCCAGCCTACGCCGCGACTGTCAGAAGGTCAACTACCCGACCGTTAGCGTTCGAAGGCCCGCCGCCGTCAGCTTTGCATTCGCGGCGGCAACGTCCGCCTTCATCCCCGCCCACCGTGCCATTACTCGCGCGGCCATCCCCCGCGCGTCGGCAATCGCCTTCAGTTGAACGGTGGTCGGACGGACGTCCGCGCCTTGCAGCGACGTCATGACGCCGGCAAGCGCCGCGCTCGCGCCGCTTAGCGTTTCAGCCGTTGCCTCGCCATTCGCGCCGCGTGCGCCGGGTGCGCCGCCGCGGCCAACGCCGGGGCCGCCGGCTCGCCCACCGCGGCCGCGTCCCCCGGCCGCCGGCGCCGCACCGGCGAGCGTGTCCAGCTTTTTGTCGAGGGCCGCGAGGCTTTCCGCAACCTCGCCTTTCGCCTGCGGCTGCACCTGCGCCACCTGATCGCGGAGCGCGCGCGCGTGGTCGGCGGCAGCCCGCGTTTCCACCGCGGCGTAATACGCGGCTTTCGACTGCGTATAGATCGTCTGCATCGCCAGCGCCGGTGTTTTCACGCGCGGATCCTGCTTGACGACGATCGGTTGTGAAAACGTCTTGCCGTTCACCGTCAACTTCACGGTGAACGGCCCTGGGTTGACCCATGGCGTGGTTGGAGGCGGCACCGTGTTGTGCGGCGCGGCCGCGCTGCTGAGGCCGGGCCCCCCGACGACGTTGTCAGCAAGCGGCTGGTAGTGGACGTCCCACGTGAACCGGTGCATGCCAGGAGCAGTGGACAGCGTGATCGGTGGCCGGAACCAGTAGAGCGGCAAGGTGCTCGTCGCCGGATCGGGCGTGTACACCTTGTCGTCGCTCGAATACCGCCGCACGAGCTTGCCGTCGCCGCCCACGATCTCCAACGTGACAGGTCCAGTGGCCGCGCGGTTCAAGTAGTAATCGACGATCGCTCCCTCCGGCGGATTCGGGGCGTTCGGCTCGTCAGGCGGCATTGGCGTATCCGTATTCGTGTTCCAGCGCACTCGCCACGCCGTCTGGGGCCTGAACAACGTCGCTTCCCTGGTGGCCGTCGTCGCATCGATCTGACGGAGCGCCGTGATGTCGTCCAGAATCCAGATCCCTCTGCCGTGCGTGCCGACAACGAGGTCGTCGTCTTTGACGATCAGGTCGCGCACCGATGACGGCGCCATGTTCAGCCGAAGCGATTGCCAGTGATCGCCGTCGTCGAACGAGACGTAGACCTGCGTCTCCGATCCTGCGAAAAGGAGACCCTTACGCTTCGGATCTTCGCGCACGACGCTGACGGCCGCGCCTGCCGGAATGCCGTTGACGATCTCCGTCCACGTCTTGCCCGCATCGTGCGTGCGGTAGATGTGCGGATTCATGTCGTCGAGCCGCAGCGTGTTGACGGCGGCGTACGCCGTGGCCGCGTCGAACCTGCCCGGATCGATCGTGAACACCTTCATGAACGGGGTGAGCTGAGGCGGCGTCACATTCGTCCAGTGCAGCCCGCCATCGGCGGTAGTCGCGACGACGCCGTCGTCGGTACCGACCCAGATGCGGTTGATGTCCCGATATGAGGGACCGATCGTATAAATGACCTGCGCGGGAATCGCACCGCGCTCGCGCGCGGTCACGCGAGGCGCATAGGCGCCGACGCTCTTCGGCACCTCCCACTTTTCACGCGTGAGGTCCGGGCTGATCTGCTTCCAGTTGACGCCGCCATCAATCGTCTTCCACAGCACGTTGTTGGCGTAGAACAGCGTGTGCGGATCGACAAGTGAGAAAACGACCGGCTGCGTCCGAACCGTCCGATACGCCGGCCCGCTCGCCGCCACGCCGCCCCGTCCGCCGCCGGTCGGGCCGACATTCGACACTTGTGCCGTCCGGCGGTCGTAGCGCGTGACTTTCCCGCCGTACACGACATCCGGATCGAGCGGATCCGGCGCCGCGTAGCCGTATTCTTCGACGCCAACCGGGTGCCAGTCGCGAAACGTGATCTGCCCGTCGTTGCCGCGGCTCGCGACGCACACAGAGCCGCTGTCCTGCTGACCGCCGCACACGCGATACGGAAACGCGTTGTCCGCCATCACGTGATAGAGCGCCGCTGTCGGCTGCGTGAACCACGAGCTCCACGTCTCGCCGCCGTTCAGCGTGACGACGGCGCCCTGGTCGATGACCATCAGCATGATGTTCGGGTCGACCGGGTTCCACCAGATGTTCTGATTGTCGTCGCCGCCGGGTGCGCCTTTGAACGGCGCGAACGTCTTGCCGCCGTCAATGGACTTGTAGCTCACGACATCGGTAACGATCAGCACGTCTGGGTTCTGCGGGTTCACGTGCGGCGTGGACTCGTTCACGCGGCTCGTTGGCCGCGCGTCTGTCGTGCTGCGCGTCCACGTTTCGCCGCCGTCATCCGATCGATACACGCCGGTCGCGTCGCCGGCTTCAACGGTTGCATAGAGACGCCGCGAGTTGCTTGGTGCGATGTCGAGCTCCGCGTCGATGATGCCGTCGGGCAGGCCAGTCGTGAGCTTCTTCCAGGTACCGCCGCCATCGACCGACTTGAAGATGCCGCCGTTCGTCCCGTTCCACGCGCCGTTTTCCCATGGACCCTGCCGCTGCTCCCACAGGGTCGCGAACACGATGTCGGGATTCGACGGGTCGATGTCGACGTCCTTCCCCCCGGTGTTTTCGTCTTTGAACAGCACGCGGTCGAACGTGCGGCCGCCGTTGGTCGACCGGAAAATGCCGCGCTCCTGGTTTGGCCCATAAGGATGTCCGAGCGCCGCGACGAACAGCCGATCCGGGTTCTTCGGATCGATCGCGATCTTCGGAATCTGCTGCGCATCACGCAGGCCGAGATGCGTCCACGTCTTGCCCGCGTCGGTCGACTTGTACATGCCATCGCCAGTCGACAAATCCGGCCGCGGCAACCCTTCTCCGCTCGCCGACGTAAAGGATGTTCGGATCCGACGGCGCGACGCTCACCCAGCCGATGGACCCGGTATCCTGATCGTCGAAGATCGGCTTCCAGGTACGGCCTGCGTCCGTGGTTTTCCACACACCGCCGTTACACATCCCGATGTAGAAGGTGTAAGGCTGGCTCGGATGCCCGGCAGCGGCCTTCGTCCGTCCGGCTCGAAACGGGCCGATGTTCCGCCACTTCATATCGGCGAACAGGTTCGGGTTCATTCGCGCCGCTTGTTGCGCGGGAAGCGAGAGACCCGCGAACGCGACGACGAGGACGACGAACAGAAACAAGCGCGTGCGCTCGAGCAGCATGGCGATAACATAGTCGATCTCGTCAAAGGAGCGACATGCCCGTACCTGCTGCTGCGATTGCGGAACGACGCCTGATCGATCGACTGCTGCGGGCCGACGCTGTGACGGCCGGCGTCGGGAATCGTGCTGGATGGTCTTCGCTGGATCGAGCAGCGGCGCCTTGCGAAACTCGTCTCGCTGGGCGTCGTCCGCGAGGAAGGTGGCGGGCGCTACTACCTGTCGGCGCCGGCGCTTGCGGATCGCATGCGCAGCCGTCGAATCCGCGTGGTTGTCGCGATGATGATTGTCGTGCTCGTGATGTTCGCGGCCGCCGCCGTCGTCGCGCCGAGCGTCAAGTGAATTGTTTCCGGCGTGTGCGCCTTTCGGAAATCCTTCAGTCTCAATTCGCCACGTTCATCGCATCACGAACGTCGCAAATCTGCCGCGTGATTATTGGCCGCCACCCGCGGCGATGACGTTGACCTCCTGATGCACATACGCGCGCGCTTTACCATCTGTCCCGATCAGGGTCGCTTTCACCTCATACGTGCCGCTCGGCAAGCTGCGGAATTCGAACATCGTCGTGCGCGGCGCTTTGTCGCCATCGAGCTGAACCTCGCTCGACCGGTAGAATTCCGGCGACTCGGCAATGATTTCGACGGCGCGATTGCCGGAATCGGCTTCGATCGTTGCGCGGACGATGAGGTTCGCCGGCGCGAAGCAGACCGCCGGAGACACTCTTAACAACAGCGGTTCGCGCGCACGGGCGGGCGCCGCGGCCCCTATCAATAAAGCACAAAGAACCAAACGCGCCCTCATGTCGTCTCTCCGTCGTTCTCCGCCGCGCTTCATGCGCCGACAAGCGCTTGTGCAATCGGCGGACCAGCGACGAAATCGACGATTCGGACGCGCTTCGAAGTACGCTGACACATCGCAGGAGGCTCGATGACTCGTCGCCGGTACAAGATCGCAATCGCTCTACCGTTTCTGATGCTGTCGGCTGCCATTCACGTCTGGACCGCTGAGCCGGCGCCCTCGTGGGTCGACGAGTATCGCGACCCAGCGTCGCGCTTGATCGGCGCCGCCCTGGCCGACACGTCTGCCTGGGACCGCCTCGCCGTGCTGACCGACACAATCGGCAACCGCTTGAGTGGAACGCCGCAGCTCGATCGGGCCATTCAATGGGCGGCCGCTGAAATGAAGCGCGATGGTCTCGAGAACGTGCACACGGAGCGCGCAATGGTGCCGCGGTGGATTCGCGGCGCGGAGAACGCGGAGATCATCGAACCGGCGCGGCACCGCCTGGTGATGCTCGGTTTGGGCAACAGCGTCGGCACTCCGGCTGCGGGCGTGCAGGCCGACGTGCTCGTCGTCCACACGTTCGAAGAACTGGATGCCGCCGGCGAGCGGGCACGCGGCCACATCGTGCTGTTCAACGTCCCCTTCAAGACGTACGGCGAGACCGTGCGCTTTCGCGCCGCGGGGGCGTCGCAGGCGGCGAAGCTTGGCGCCGTCGCCATGCTGATTCGATCGGTCGGCAACGACGGCCTGCGCACTGCGCACACCGGCGCTCTCAACTACAGCGAGGACGCGCCGAAAATTCCGGCCGCGGCGATCGCGATCGAAGACGCTGACCTGATCCAGCGAATGGTCGATCGCGGCAGCCGCGTCGCGGTCTCGCTGAAGATGGCCGCGCACTTCGAGCCCGATGCCGAGTCGGCGAACGTCGTCGGCGAGGTGCGCGGACGCGAGCTGCCGAACGAAATCGTCGTTGTCAGCGGGCATCTGGATTCATGGGACGTCGGCGCGGGCGCGACCGACGACGGCGGCGGCTGTGTGGTGACGTGGGAGGCGCTGCGGCTGATGAAGACGTTGAACCTGCGTCCGCGCCGCACCGTCCGCGTCGTGTTATGGACGAACGAGGAGAACGGCGGACGCGGCGGCCTGGCGTATCGGGACGCCCACCGGAACGAGCTTGCGAATCATGTGCTGATGCTCGAATCGGACGGCGGCGTTTTCCGTCCGCTCGGGTTCGGATTTTCGGGTTCCGACGCCGCGCGCGCAACGGTGAAGACGATCGCGACGCTCCTCAAAGGCATCGACGCGGCGTTGGTCGCCGACAGCGGCGGCGGCGCCGACATCACGCCGAGCGTTCAGGAAGGGCACATCCCCAGCATGTCACTCGATGTCGATGGCACGAAGTACTTCGTGATCCATCACACGCAATCCGACACGATCGACAAAATCGATCCGCAGGAGATGGCCAAGTGCACGGCCGCTGTGGCGGTGATGGCGTACGTAGTTGCTGATATGCGAGAGAGACTCAGGTAGGTGGCTGGTGGCTGGAAGAAAATGCGATCGGGACGATCGACGCTTGTAGAAAAAAGTGCGTCGGTCGGTGAATCACGGCCCCTTTCAGGCACGATTCTCTATGGCACATCGCTGCTTGACCGTGCAAGGTGTGAAAGTAGACAGCTACCAGGGACTACATGCTTGGCAGGTGGCCATGCAGCTGGTGGAGAACGCCTACGAGGTAACGAAGCTATTTCCGTCTGACGAACGGTTCGGCCTCACCTCGCAGATCAGGCGTTCAGCCGTCTCAGTTCCAGCAAACATCGCCGAAGGTGCGTGTCGCCGCACGACAAACGCATTCGTGAATCATGTGAGCATTGCACTCGGCTCACACGCAGAATTTGAAACGTGCGTGGAAATTGCGTTCAGGCTCGGATATCTGACCGGCCAAAAGAAGGTCGACTTATTGTCAGTGTCGAATTCGACGGGACGGCTGCTGAATGGACTCCTTCATGCACTCGAGGCGAAGCAGCCGCGGAGGTGAGCGGCTTTCCAGCCACCAGCCACCAGCCTCCGCGCAGGTATACTTAATCGATGTTCTCACGCACTCTGGCTTTGCCGGCAGTGGTCCTCCTGCTGCTCGTTGGCTGCTCGTCTGGGTCGGCACAGCAAGCTCGGACGCAATCGGCGGCTGACGTCGTCGCGGCGGTGGGATCGACATCGATCACCCTCGCACAGGTGGACGACCGGGCGATGCAGCAGCCCGCATCGAATTTCGCGTCGATGAAGCTGTCGCAGGCCATCTACGAAGCGCGCCGGGCCGCGCTCGACGAGCTCGTCGGCAATGTCCTGATCGACCAGGAAGCCAAGGCGCGCGGCATCGATCGAATGACGCTCATCGAGCAAGAGATCAGCAGCAAGGTCTCCGCTGTGAGCGAGCCCGAGGTCGCGGCGTGGTACCAGGCGAACCAGTCTCGCGTGCAGGGCGCCACGCTCGATCAAGTGCGGGCGCCGATCCGCGCGATGCTCACACAGGATCGAATGCAGGCCGCGCGACGTCAGTATCTCGACACGCTGAAATCGAAAACACCCGTGAAGGTGTCGCTCGAGGCTCCGAGGCAGAAGGTCGCCGCCGCGGATCGGCCGACGCGGGGTCCGGCGAACGCGCCGATCGAGCTCATCGAATTTTCTGATTTTCAATGTCCGTATTGCCTGCGGGCCAACCCGGTCGTCACGCAGGTCCTCAACGCGTACGGCGACAAGATCAAGTTCACCTACCGGCACTATCCGCTGGGTAATCACCCCGACGCGCGGCCCGCCGCCGAGGCGGCGCAATGCGCGAACGAACAGGGAAAGTTCTGGCCTTATCACGATCGGCTGTTCGCGACTGCCAGCCGGCTCAGCGCCGACGATCTCAAGCAGGACGCCGCCGCGCTCGGGCTCGACACCGCGAAGTTCAACGCGTGCGTCGATTCGCACAAGTACAAGGCCGATATCGACGCGGACGTCGCCGCTGGAGACGAAGCTGGCGTCGACGGCACGCCCGCGTTCTTCATCAACGGCCGCATGATCAGCGGCGCCCAGCCCTTCGAGGCCTTCAAACGCATCATCGACGAGGAGCTCGCGTCCAAACGTTAGCCCGCGTTGACTTCGCTTGGCATCGCCGTTGCGAGCGCGTTTCGCATGGCGCTCACAGATCAGCTCTCCTCTCAGCTCGACCGCCTGGCGTCGCTCGACGCCGGCCCCTTTCCGGTCGTCACCCTCTATCTGAACCTGCAGCCGGATCAGCATGGGCGCGACAACTTCGAGCCGTTTCTCCGGAAAGAGCTCGCCGACCGCGTGCGCACGTACTCCGCGCAGGGTCCCGAGCGGCAAAGCCTGGAGCAGGACGCGGAGAAGATCCGCGCACACGTGCAGACGATCGACCCGGCGGCAAACGGTCTCGCGCTCTTTGCTTGCTCGGCCGCTGACCTCTTCGAACCGATTCCACTCGCGGCGCCGGTTTCCGAGCATCGGCTCTACATCTCGGATCAGCCGCATTTGTATCCGCTGGCGCGGCTGCTCGAGGAGTATCCACGCTACGCCGTAGTGCTCGCCGACACGCACGTCGCCCGGATCTTCGTGTTCGCCGCCAATCAGCTCGAAACCGAGCAGAACATCTCGGGCGTGAAAACACGCCGGCACAAAATGGGCGGCTGGTCGCAGGCGCGCTATCAGCGGCACATGGAGAACTATCACGTGCACCACGCCAAGGACATCGCCGAGGCGCTCGCGCGCATCGTGAGGGACGAGCACATCGGCACAATCCTCATCTCAGGCGACGAGGTAATCGTTCCCTTACTGAAGGAGCATCTGCCCAAGGACGTCACAGAATGCGTCGTCGACACGCTCAAGATGGATACACGAGCGCCGCAGGCCGACGTGCTCGAAGCGTCGCTCGCCGTCATGCGCGAACAGGCGGCAGCGACGGATCGAGAGCGGGTCGATGCGCTGTTCGACAATTACCGCGCGGGAGGCCTCGCGTCGGTCGGCGTCGAGGACACGCTGAAGGCATTCGAGCTGGGACAGGTCGATGAGCTGCTGATTACAGGCGCGCCCGACTCGATCGACGCGCCGGAGGCGAAGGCCCCGGCGGCGGAATCGGCCGCGGAACCCAGCGCGGAAGAGCGCGCGGCCGATATGCTGATCGTCCAGGCGCGGCAGACATCAGCGAGAGTCCGATTCATTCAGGATCCCGCGCTTCTCGCTGCCGTCGGCGGCGCGGGCGCATTCTTGAGGTTCAAGCTGTAAAGCGTTTGAGGTGGAGAGACGGCAGGAGCGCCGCGGCCACCCGCGACGCTCCTCGCGAACAACCTACTTCTTCGTCGTCTTGTTGCTCTTGGTCATCGTCCCGGAGGTGCCGACGGCCTTGCTGTCGTCCTGCGCGAGCTTCAGATGGCTCTCGAGCGTCGGAAGCGTCTTGGCCGCCCACTGTTTGACTTCAGGATCGGACCCGGCCCTCGACTCGGTACGGAATTCGTTCACGTCTTCGCGGTGATCCTTGAGCATCGCCTGCATGTAGGCGCGATCGAATGCGGCGCCGGACAGCTTCGAAAGACGATCATGGAGCGCCTTGTCCTTCGCGCTGAGGTCGCTCGGCAGCGTGATGTTCTTGCTCTGCGCCAGCGATTTCAGCTCATCGTTCGCCTTGCCGTGGTCGTCGACCATTTTCTTACCGAACTGCTTCACCTGATCGTTGGTCGCCTTGTCCTCAGCAAGCTTGCCGAGCTCGACTTCAGCGAGGCCGCCCCGGGCGGCTTTCATCACGAACATCTGGTCTGAGCCTGCTTTTGCGGTTTTTGCCGCGTTGGCTTTCGCGCTGGGCGGAGTCTGTGCGGCGGCCGGGAGCGCGAGCGCAAGCGCCATGACACCAGTTGCGAGAATCTGTTTCATCAGTTCTTCCCTCCTCAGGAAATCGGAAGAACTAGTCGCAAGCACGGTGCCAGCTAGAAAAGGCCGAGGCTGTGGATCACTGAAAATACGATCGCGAGAAGGGTCGCCGCGAGGCACGCAATGGCGGCGATGAGGTGGTCGCCGCGCTCTTTGGTCAACGGGTTGAAAAACGCCGAGGTCACGTAGCCGCCCGCGAACCCGCCGGCGTGCGCGAAATTGTCGACGCCGCGCATGAGGAAGCCGAGCACGAAGAGAATCACCGCGTACCTCATCGCCTGGCTGCCGATGAAACTGCTTCCGCTCTTCCGCCCGTAATGCACCATCGCGCCGAGCAGCCCGAAAATGGATGCCGAGGCGCCCATCGTCAGCGGGACGCCCACAACGGAGCTCAGAAGGAAGCCACACACGCCCGCAACGGTGTAGATGATCACGGTGCGCGATGGTCCGATGATGTCGGCCATCGCCGGCCCGAGATCGCGCACCCACATCATGTTGAAGAGAATGTGCAGCAGGCTGCCGTGCAGCCAGCTGGCGCTGAGAAGCGTCCACCAGGCGCCCATTCCGAACACGGGAATCGCGCCCGCCATGCCGAACCGCAGCAGCGCCGACGTGCTCGGCGCAAGAATGTTGAGGCCGCTCGCAATCTGGAGCTGCTCGCCCGAAGCGAGCAGCGTCAGCACATAAATGGTGACGCACGCGCCAATCACGAGCGGGACGAATCCGAGATCGGCACCGAGCCGCCGCAGCACAGGCGCGAATCCCCACAGGCCAGGATTCGAGCGGCCGCACATATAGCATTTGTCGTCGCGGACGCCGACGAGCGAGCCGCACGAGGGACACACGACCGAGCCGGTTGTTCGTCGTTGAAACACGGGCTACATCATATCGCTCGGCTAAAGCCTCGCGCTACGCGTGCGTGGGAGCTGCGCTAGCGCGAGGCTTCAGCCGAGCGTGGACGATCATCCAACACGCACGACGAGGCCGATGATCGCGCCGTACACGATGTGAGTGGCGAGCGCCACCAGGAAGGTGTTCCGTCCGTAGTTCAACATCAGAAAACCGGGCGGCTCGAGGAGCGCCGTTTCGTTGGCGGCGGTTTCCGGTGTACCGATGCGGGGATGCACGATCGGCAGCAGGATGTTGATCAGCACGGTGCCCATGAAAAGCGCGTGGACCACGCCGAGAAGCGCGCCGATCCACCAGCCGCTGCGTCCAATGGCGACAAAAAACGCCGCATACAGCGCCGCAAACGCAATCCCCAGCAGAAAGTGAAAGACGTAGCCGATCGCCTTTGCCTTCCGGCGGTTCTCGGTCACGGTCGTCCCGAGCAGAAACGGGATATCCATCCGCGTGAGCCCCAGTTCCCCGGCGCCGCGCGCCATCGTCGTCAGCACGAGCGTGGCAAGGAAGCCGGCGGCGAGCCATGAGTACGTCACGAGCGTGATGCCTTATCGATGGCGACCGCCGCATCGATCAGCGCGAGGTGCACGAGCGCCTGCGGGAAGTTGCCGAGAAACGTGCCGTCCTCCGGATCGACCTCTTCTGCGTACAGACCCACGTCGTTCGCTCGACTCACGAGTGACTGCATCAGCGCTGTCGCTTCCGAAACGCGGCCGGCGCGCGCGAGCGCACCCACCAGCCAGAACGAGCAGTTCAGAAAACAGCCTTCGCGGCCGCCGACGCCGTCATCCGCTAGGTAACGGTAGACGAAGTCGCCGCGGCGGAGAGTCGCGCGAAACGGCGTCGATCGTGCCGTTGATCCTCGCGCCGCGCGTATCGCCGTAGCCGACCAGAGGCAGCATGAGCAGGCTGGCGTCGACCCGCTCGTCTCCAGCCGTGCGCGTATAGCTGCCCAGTCGGTCGGACCAGCAGCGCTCCTCGACGAACCGCTCAATCGCGGCAGCCTCGCTCCGCCATCGCGCCGCGTGGCGGACGGGCATCTCGCCGCGTTCGGCAAGCCGCACGGCGCGGTCGAGCGCGGCCCAGCACATCACCTTCGAGTGCGTGAAATGAAATGGCCCGTTCCGGACTTCCCAGATACCCGAGTCGGGCTGCCGCCAGATGTCGCAGACGTAATCCGCAATGCGGCCGAGGACGATGCCCGTGTCGCGATCGAGCGAGTGATGTCCTTCTGAATACAGCCAGGCCGTTTCGAGCAGGTCGCCATAGACGTCGAGCTGCATCTGCTCCAGCGCGCCGTTGCCGACCCGCACGGGACGTGAGTCGCGATACCCGGAAAGCGGGATGTCGTGCTCGGGAAGGCCGACGCCGCCGTCCAATCGATAGAGCACGTGCAGCTCTGGCTCCGTGAGTGCAGTCGCCTGCATGAACCACCAGAACAACGCCTTCGCCTCGTCGTAGCACCCGAGCTCGAGCAGCGCATAGATTACGAAGTTCGAGTCGCGAATCCAGCAGCACCGGTAGTCCCAGTTGCGCTCGCCGCCGATCTCCTCCGGCAGCGACGTAGTGGGCGCGGCGGCGCTCGCGCCGGATGGCGCGAAGATAAGCAGCTTCAACGCGAGCGCGCTGCGATGAACGGCGCTCGTCCACTCGCCGCGGTATTCGCGGGCGCCGGTCCATTTGCGCCAGAACGCGGCCGTTTTTTCAAGGCGCCCCTCTGCGGCGGCGCGCGAAGGCATCACCAGCGGCTCACGCGACGCGGACGCAAGCGCGAACATCGAGCGGTCTCCGGCACGGCTGTCGAACGCGCCACTGATCGCGTCGGCTTCGAGCGCAGCTGCGCCTGCGTTCCAATGGCACAGCGCGACAGCTTCGCGCGACGATGTCGCGACAGGCACTCCCGCACGCGAACTGATGCGCGGCGCGACAGCGCCGTAGTCGAACCGCGGGGCGCAGCGCCACCGGATGGGCACCTGTCCGGATACCCCCTCGACGAGCCGGACGACCTCTCGAGCAGGCGTGAGGTGCTCGTCGGGGAGCGTCATGGCATCGGTGAGGCGCACCACCCCGGAGTCGGTTTCAAACGTTGTTTCGAGGATGTTCGTGTCCGGCAGATATCGGCGGGAACTTCTGAACGGAATCGACGGCTGCAGCTCGAAGCAGCCGCCACGCTGGTGGTCGAGCAGCGCGCCGAAGACGCTCGGAGAGTCGAGATTCGGCAAACAGAGCCAATCGATTGTGCCGTCGCGCGCCACCAGCGCGGCAGTACGGCCGTCGCCGATCAGCGCGTAATCTTCGATGGGGGCGTAGCCGTCCTTACGCATGAGGCTGCAAAACCTCATGCAAGGTCGGTGCTTAGAAAGTAGCGGACGAGTTACTCGCGCGGCGGCTTCGGCCGCATGTTGGCCGACAAAATTCGTTTACGGAGGCGGATCGCGGTCGGAGTGACTTCCACCAGTTCGTCGTCGTTGATGAACTCGATGGCCTGCTCGAGACCAAGTTTCCGGGGCGGGATCAGGCGGATCGCTTCGTCTGCGGACGACGCCCTCATGTTGGTCTGTTTCTTCTCTTTCGTGACGTTCACGTCCATGTCGTTCGGCCGGGCGTTCTCACCGATCACCATGCCTTCGTACACCTGGGTCATCGGATCGATGAATATTTCGCCGCGCTCCTGCAGGTTGAAGATCGCATACGAGGTCGCCGGGCCCGAACGATCGGCCACGAGCGCGCCGTTCGCGCGCGCGGGAATCACACCGTGCCATGGCTCCCAGCTGGCGAAAATATGGTTCATGATGCCGGTGCCCTTCGTATCGGTCATGAACTGCGATCGGAATCCGATCAGGCCGCGCGCAGGGATCCGAAATTCGAGCCGTACACGCCCGCTCCCGTTGTTCACCATCTTCGTCATCACGCCTTTGCGCTCGCCGACCTGCGCGATGACGACGCCCTGATGATCTTCGGGCACGTCGATCACGAGCTCTTCGACCGGCTCGACGATCTGCCCGTTGATCTCCTTGGTGACGATGTCGGGGCGAGACACCTGGAGCTCGAAGCCTTCGCGCCGCATCATCTCGATCAGAATGGACAACTGCAGCTCGCCGCGACCGACAACCTTCACCTGCTCGGGCGAGTCGGTCGACTCCAGGCGGATCGACACGTTGCCGAGCAGCTCGCGGTCGAGCCGATCCTTCAGCTGACGCGAGGTGACGTACTGGCCGTCGCGGCCCGCCACCGGCGACGTGTTGACGCCGAAGATCATGGACACGGTCGGCTCATCGATCGCAATCGGCGGGATGGGCACCTGATGCTCCATGTCCGTGATCGTTTCGCCGATCGTGATGTCTTCGATTCCGGCGAGGCACACGATATCGCCAGCCGCTGCCTCCTGAATGTCGATGCGCTTCAAACCGTCGAACGCGTAAAGCTTCGTGACCTTCGTGTGCTGAACCGCGTCGTCGAGCTTGCAGACCGCTACCGGATCGCCGATCTTCACCCGCCCGTTGAAGATCCGGCCGATGGCGATGCGGCCCACGTAGTCGCTCGAATCGAGGTTCGCGACGAGCAGCTGGAGTGGCGCGTCGGGATTCCCGCGCGGCGGCGGCACGTGCTCGACAACCGCTTCGAACAGTGGCCGGAGATCTTCGCCGGTGCCGTTCGGGTCCTTCGTCGCGGTGCCCACGCGTGCGTTCGTATAGAGGACCGGAAAATCGAGCTGATCCTCGTTCGCGTCGAGGTCGATGAAGAGATCGTAAATTTCGTTCAGCACCTCGGCGGCGCGGGCATCCGGTCGGTCGATTTTGTTGATCACGACAATCGGCGTAAGGCGACGCTCGAGCGCTTTCCTGAGAACGAATCGTGTCTGGGGCAGCGGCCCTTCCGACGCGTCCACGAGCAGCATCACGCCGTCGACCATCGACAGCGTCCGCTCGACTTCGCCGCCGAAATCGGCGTGGCCGGGGGTGTCGACGATATTGATCAGCATATCCTTGTAGTGGACCGCCGTGTTCTTCGCGAGGATCGTGATGCCGCGTTCGCGCTCGAGCTCGTTGCTGTCCATGGCGCGCTCGGCCACGCGCTCGTTCGCCCGAAACGTACCGCTCTGATGCAGCAACGCATCGACCAGGGTGGTCTTACCATGGTCGACGTGAGCGATGATGGCGACGTTGCGCCGGAGCGGATTTGCGACTGAAGACATCTCTTCAGTGTACCGCATGATCACTGCGCCCCATGTGGCCGGTCTATAGACCGATTCGTGGCGCAGGTCTTTAGACCTGCGTCTCATCTCTCGTTCCGCACTCGCGCCAGCAGATCCTTTATTCGCTGACCGAACTGTTCGTCGTCCGCCACCTTCTCGCCGTACCTGCGCACGTCGTCGGCTTTCTTCAGGTTGAAGCTGGCGACCGCTGCGTTGAACCAGCACGTCGCGCGCATTCGTGCGTTGCTGGCGATGGTCTGCTCCCGTCGGGCAATCTGGCGAGCGAGCCGCGCAGGCGGGAGCGATCTTGGTCCGGATGTCCGCGATCTGATTCTTCAGCTCCGCTTCCTGGTTATCGAAGCAGACAGCCGATGCCGGAGCGACGTCGGCAACCGGCGCCCACTGTGCTTGCTCCGCTTCGACAACCTGCAGATAGAAGCCGACCTCGCAATCGGCAGGATTTCGCGTCCGCGATTCCTCGAACTTCGCGCGCGACACATCGAGCTGATGGCGGCGGTACGCGATGATGCCGGCGAGCTTCGGCACGTCGGCGTTGTAGATCAGTTTCGCCGCAAGCTCCACGTCGACCCACGCATCGTCGTAGCGCGCCAGCTGCGCCTCGTTCAACGCGCGCCAGTATCGCGCGTCGCCGATGTACCAATGCTCGAGCGCAAGCAGGCGATCGACCGTCGCGATCGCCTCCTCGCGACGCCCTGCGTACGTGAGCGCTTTAATGTCGCCAAGCAACGCGTCCGCGAAGCCGGGCGCCATCGTCAACGTGCGTTCGTAGAACTCATGTGACGTCTCGAACTCTTCAGCCGTGAGATAGACGCCGGCCATCCTGCCTCACCCGCCCTTCCCGCCCTTCCCAGCCCTCCCGCCCCTAGAACAACGGATTCGTCGTCGTGAAAAGTGCGAGGCCGAGTGTGTAGAACAGCGCGAAAACGACGACGATCGCCGTTGATACTGCGCGTGAGCGGATCGTCGCCAGCAGGAAGAAGCAGGGAAAGAGCACCGAGCAATATCGCCCGACTCCTTCAAACGCCCCCGAAGAGAGCGGCAGCCAAAGGTTCGCGATCATGAACAGGCCGTAGCCTGCCCCGAATCGGTACCAGACAAACGGAACGGCAACCGCGAAAAGCAGGCCCGTCACGCCGTAGAGCGTGTCATACACCGCGATCCGATCAGTTGTGAGATACAGATAAGGATGCGTCGCGAGCCGCGCCAGGAGATGCACGGGCGCGAGCCACGGCAAGCCGCCGGGGTGATACCCCCAGCGGCTGATCGACGATCGCCCATTCGAGCGGGTTGCCGCTGATCTGATAGACGTAGAGCGAATAGATGCCGATGCCGCTGGTGACGAGCAGGAGGCCGATCGCGGCCAGCAGTCGATCGCGCGGCGTCGGCTCCGCGTTGCGCCAGGCAATCCAGGCGAGCGCCGGCAACAGCAGAATGCCGTTCACGCGCGTCGCCGACGCGAGGCCGCCGCACACACCGCCCAGAACCCATCGCCGCGTGCGGAACGCGTAGAACGCGAGCACCGTCAGCAGCAGGAACAGCGATTCGGTGTAGACCATCCCGAAGAAGAAGCTGAACGGAAAGATCGCCGTGAGAAGCGCGGACCGCTCGGCGCGAACGCGCGGCAGATCGAGGCGCGCCAGAAAAAACAGCGCCACCATCGCGGCCGTGAATGCGGCCCACGAAACGAGGATGCCTCCGAGGTACACGTCCGCCGCCGCGTGGCCGAACAGTCGGCCGGCGTATCGCATCAGCAGCGGGTACAGCGGAAAGTAGGCGATCTTCCCTGCTTTGCCGACGCCGGCTGACGGCCCGCCCGGAACGAAGAGATATCCGTATCGCGCGATCTGGTAGTACCAACCCGCGTCGAAGCGCGTGAACGGATCCCAAAACGCGCTCGGCACGCCGAACATCGTCACAGGCGCGGGCTGCGCGGGTCGAAACACTACGTTGACGAGGAACGCCAGAATGGCCGAAACGACGCGGAATCCGACCGCGCAGAGCGCGATGCGGAACACGACGACGCGCGTGGTGGGACCAGAGTGCATGTAGCGCGAGGCTTCAGCCGAGCGTAACCACATGGCGCGAGACGAACCGTAGCGCGAGGCTTCAGCCGAGCGTAAACTATATACATGCCTCTCTTCGAATACGAATGCCGCGGCTGCGGTCATCATTTCGAGCACCTCACGCGCGGCAGCGAAGCGCCGTCCTGTCCCGCCTGTCGCGGCGCCGATCTGCAGAAGCTGCTTTCGGTGTTCGCCGTGAATACGGGCGGCGCGAGCTCGAAGACCTTCGACGCGCCCGCCGGCGCCTGCGGCATGTGCGGAGACCCGCGGGGTCCCGGATCCTGCTCGATGAACTGACGTGCCGCTCGGCCGCCTCATAGCGACGTCGATCCTCGCTGGAGCGATCGGGGTCGTGTGCGTCGCGTCCCAATCCGCGCCAGCCGTTCACATCGTCGACACGACATTTTCACTTCGCCGCGGCCAGACGACGTTCGTTCGCGTACGGATTGAAATGCCGCCGGGCATCTATGTGCCGGCAGAGTCGCGAGGCCCGTTCTCAGGCGCGCGGCTCGAAGTGATCTCGACGTCGATTCTCAACCTCCAGCTGCCGACCTATCCAACCCCGACGTCACGCACGCTTCCGGGCAGTCGATATCCGGTTCTCGCATACCAGGGTTCGATCGATATCGGGCTGCCACTGATGGCCGCACCTGGTTTGAAGGGCTCGCAGACTCTTCACGTCGCGTTCACGTATCAGAGCTGTGATTCGAAACAATGCGGGCCTGTCGAGACGGTCGACACCGTTGAACCTGTGACGATCGTGGAACCAGTCGCGGAACCGTTCTCGATCGCATTTCGGCTCGACGCGAGCCGCGTCGTGATCCCACTCACACGTGACTACTCGGCGGTGCAACCGGATGGTCCGCGCGGCGAGAAACCGCTCGCCGCCTTGGCGCCGCCGTTCGCCGCGGTGCCTGATCGCCAGAACGCTGGCGGGAGGCGCAGGTGAGGGTCCACACCGCGGCGACCCGTGGACCATCTTGTCGAACGGATACGCGCGTCAGGCATCGGTCCAACAGGTCGGTTTCCTCGCAGATGGCTGCGGCGATCCTGGATCGACTGCGGTCAGCGCAATGGCTCGCGATACGCTGCAAACAGATCCGGCGAAATACTTTCTAGCGACACGATCCTCCATCGCGGCAGCAGCCTCGAATCATGTCGCGAGTGCGTCGCTCGAGGCGGTCAGGCGGACGGAGCTCGTCGACATTCTGAATCGTCAATTCCGCGCGACGTACCCCAGCATCATCGCGCCGCCAATGGTCGGCACCGGCAACACGCGCGATGCGCAGACGGTGGCTTCGCGCGCGTCGGATGTTCGCTTCGATCGCGCCGTCGAGGAAGGCCTCGCGAAGCTGACGTATGACGTGCAGGGATTCCGTCTTTCACCAGATCAGCACACGCAGTTTTTCGTGCGAGCGGCGTGGACGGCTGGGAATCAGTCGCTCCACATGTCGTTCTGGCTTCGCTCTGAGGGCCGCGGGTTCATCGTCGAGCAGACTGACGCGTGGGTGGCTCGCCAGAGCAGGCTTGGCCCAGCTATGTTCGGCAACCGGGACTTCTCGCCGCTGATTCTCAACGTCGTTCCCACAGCCGATGGTTGGAGCTACGTCATCGTCGGTCGTCGCGGGTACGAAAGCATTTCCATCTTTGCGTTGAAATACTCGCCAGCCGGACCAGAGCACACCGGCATCGCCTACAGCTACGGATGCTGACCCCGTACGGCGCTCGCCGGGACCGGCCATTGATTCAGGCGATGGTGCCCGACGACCTGCGCGGTCGCGTGATGGCGGTCTATTCGATGATGTTCATGGGCATGGCGCCCTTCGGAGCGCTGTGGGCGGGATGGGTGGCGGAGCGGATTGGAGCGCCGCACACGATCGTAGTCGGCGGCGTTGCGTGCGTGGGCGGCGCGCTGATCTTCGGCGTCCGGTTGCCGTCGCTGCGGGGCGAAGCGCGGGCGCTCATCGTCGCGCAAGGATTGGCGGGCGGCGATCCGCCGGCGGAAATGACAGGACCGGCGCAGGAAGTGCCGGCGATTACAAAAACGCTACCACGGAGTACACGGACACTGACGGAGGACACGGCTCACATCAAATAAAGACCGAAGGTAGCAGTCACTCCGCTCGGCCCGGACTTGGCCAGTCCGCGTCGTGTTGAAGACTCCGTGGTAGGGTTTTGATGTCAGCCAGGAGAAGATGAAGATGCCGGTTATCGGCGAGGAGACGTACTCTTCGCTGCTCGGAAAATTCAAAGGCGACTTGCTGCGTCCCGGTGACGCCGTCTACGAAGCTGCGCGTTCGGTGTGGAATGGCATGTTTCGCCGCAAGCCCGCCTTGATCGCGCGCTGCGCCGGTGTGAGCGACATTCAGCATGCCATCCAGGCTGCTCGCGAGATCGGACTCGTGACTGCCATTCGATGTGGAGGACACAGCCTCGCGGGCTTCAGCACCTGCGATGGCCTGGTGATCGACCTCTCGCGAATGCGAGAGGTCACGGTCGATCCTGCTGGACAACGGGCACGGTTCAGCGGCGGCTGTCTGCTGGGGTCGGTGGACAAAGCAACGCAGCATGCCGGATTGGTGTTTCCGTCAGGTGTGGTTTCGCACACCGGAGCGGCCGGGCTGGTTCTGGGTGGCGGCACTGGATGGCTGACGCGACGTTTCGGACTTTCTTGCGACAACGTCGAGGGTTTTACGCTGGTGACTGCCGACAGCTCCGTCGTGCGCGCCAACGCCCGGGAAGATGCCGATCTGTTTTGGGCCCTGCGTGGTGGCGGTGGCAACTTTGGCGTGGTCACGGAATTCGAAGTCAGGTTGCATCCGCTGACCGGAGTCGTCTTAGCGGAGGGAATCACTCGAGCGAACGATATTCGCCGCCTTCTCGAGCTATGGCGGGACGCCATGCCCGAAGCGCCGCACGATCTGAAGTGGAACATCAACCTGCGCCTGGCCCCAGCGACTGAGAAGACGCCGCCCGAACTTCGCTCGCGCCCGGTTGCCAGCTCTTCGCTCCTTTGGACCGGCAGCCCTGAGGCCGCGCAGCCGCATCTGCGACGTGCGCGTGACTTGTGTCATCCAGATTCGGTGAGCAACAAGACCGTCTCGTTTCTGGAATTGCAAACCATGGCCGATGACGATTTCCCGCATGGCCGCCGTTATTACACGAAATCCGGCTACTTTGCCTCTCTCGACAACGATACGATCGATCGTCTGCTGGACGGCGTGGCCACGATTCCGTCCTCAGAGACGATCATCGAACTGGCCTATCTTGGCGGCGCGGCAGCTGAGGTCGGAGCAGACGACACGGCTTTTGGCGATCGCAGCGCGCCCTTCGTCCTGACATTGCTGGCGAATTGGAGGGAAGCGTCCGATGATGCCGCCAACATCTCCTGGGTCCGCGGGATATTCGAGCGGCTTCGCCCGGCGATGAAACCGGGCGTCTATGTGAATTTCATGAGCGGCGACGAGCAGTCCCGTGTGCCCGAGGCTTATCACCAACGATGGGAGCGCATGGTGGCCATCAAGTCGCACTACGATCCCCATAACTTCTTCCGGCTGAATCAGAACGTTCCGCCACGCGCGGTCGCTGCCGAGGGCTAGAAAACGGCGCCGTGTCCTCCGTGGTGCGCTTTTGTTTCAGCGAACCGTCGGGCGCGGGATTTTCTGATCGGCCATCGCGGCCTGATAGGCGAACCACGCCATCGCGATCGCGGCCTGTTGGATGTCCTTTTCCTGCAGCCGCTCGACGGTGTCCATGTTGGTGTGGTGCGTACGGATGTCGTAGTTCACGTAGTCCTGAATCGGATTGAAGCCGGGAACGCCGACATTAATGAAGCTGAGATGATCGGTCGACCCGATCGGCTCGAGCGTGTTCTTGCGGGCGCCGATCGCTTTCAGCGGCGCCAGCCATCGATCGAACAGCGGCTGAAGCGCCGACTCCTCCTGCAGATAGAAGCCGTAGATCGGCCCCGTGCCGTTGTCGATATTGAAGTACACGTCGAACTTGTCGCGTGCGGCCCGGTTCGCATCGCCGGCGAGGTGCGCGTCGACCCAGGCCTTGGAGCCGAGGAGCCCCTGCTCTTCTCCGCCCCACAGTGCGACGCGGATCGTGCGCCGCGGCCGGGCGCCGACCGCCTTCAGTATCCGCATCGCTTCGGTGACCGTCGTCGCGCCGTCGGCGTTGTCGGTTGCGCCGACGCCGGTGTGCCACGAATCGAGGTGGCCGCCGATCATCACCGACTTCATCGCGCACGGCCGGATCGGTGCCGGGCAGCTCGGCGATGACGTTGTACGCGTTGCCGCCGTCGGCATCGTGGAACGTGGTCTTGACGTTCACGCGCAGCTTCACCGGAATCTTCTGGTCGATCATGCGCGCGATCATGTTGTAGTGCTCGGCGCTGAGCGTGACGACGGGGTATGAAGACGGCGCCGTTGTCGCGCCCGGTGACGAACACGGTGCCGTGTTCGCCGGTGCTCGGCTTCAACACAACGCCGACCTCGGCATCGTGGAACGCCTGCGCGAGGCGCTGTGCGCGCTGCTGCGGCGTCTCGGCCGCAGGTCCGCGACCGCGCTGGCCGACGCTCGTCGCGTACGCCGCGGAATTCGGCTGGTAACCGGGATCGGTGGGATTCGGGCGATCCTTGCGGACGAAATTCGTCAGGATCGGCTGCGACATGACGATCGCGCCCTTCAGTCGGTCCTTGAGCGCCGCGATCTCTTCCGGCGTTCTCATCGGCGCGAACACCGGCGCCGCGACGATTTCGCGCGGCGTGGAAGGCGACCACGCATCCGCATAGCCGATGAGCGGCAGGTAGCGCGGCTCGATCATCTCGATCGTGAGCTGGTCGAGCGTCCACCCGCGGCCGAACTTCCACGGTTCGAGATGCGAGTCCGTGAGACCGTCGGTCGTAAGGCGCTCGCGCATCCACTCAGCGGCGCGCTTGTGCGCGGGAGACGCGGTCAGCCGAGGACCGATCGCGACGGTGAGCTGCTCGAAGACCGGCGCGACCTGAGACCGGTCCATCCCTTCGGCGCGAATCTTCTCGAACATCGCGGAATCGGAACCCGGCTGCGCGAGAACGATCGCGCCGGCTATCCACGCGATCGACAGAAGTGGGAGAGCTTTGAGGGTGGCAGACATTTCTTACTTTCTCGCGGGGACCACGATCCAATGGCGTGGGGCCCCGCCCCCACGCCCTGGCTCAAGGCTGCCCCCGCTCGCTGATGCCTCGCGCCCGCTGCGCGCTGCGTGCTTGCGGCCGCTGGCATGGCCGCAGGCGCTTCTTACTTTCTCGCGGGGCCCTACCCGACCCTGTCGGCCGCAGCCGGTTTCATGCGGCCAAACATGCCGCCCTTTGCGCGGCCGATCCATTCCTTCCACTTCTGGTTCGGCGATCGACTGCTCGAGCGCATCGAACTTCACGTACGCGACCGGCACGAGCAGCAGCGTCAGGAACAGGCAGAGCGACTGGCCGCCGATGACGGTGATCGCGATCGCCGCGCGCCCCTGGCCGCCGATGCCGAGGCCGAGCGAGGTCGGAATCAGGCCGGCGATGATCGCCGAGGTCGTCATCAGAATCGGCCGCAGACGCGTGCGGCACGCTTCGACGATCGCCTCGCGGATGCGGCATGCCCTTTTCGCGCAGCACGTTGGCGTAGTCGACCTGCAGGATCGAGTTCTTCTTCACGATGCCGAGCAGCAGCAGCACGCCGAGCGCGCTCCACAGGTTCAGCGTGCGCCCCGTCATCCACAGCGTGAACAGCGCGAACGGAATCGACAGCGGCAGCACCAGCATGATGACGATCGGCTGGATGAAGCTCTCGAACTGCGCCGCGAGCACCATGTAGACGAAGATCATCGCGAGCGCGATCGCCATGATCAGGTTCGTGCGTGGTCTCGTCGAGAATCTTCGTCTGGCCGCTCAGCTTGTACGACATGTCCGGCGGCAGATTGAGACTCGCGAGCATCTTCGCGCACGTCGTTCGACGCCTCGTCGAGCGCGTGGCCCGGCGCGACGTCGGACGCCAAGCTCGACCGAGAACTGCCGGTTGTAGCGCTGCAGCGAGCTCGGCCCGAGGCCGCGCGTCGAGCTTGCGCGAGGTTGTCGATGCGAACCGGCGCGCCGGTCGCCGACGGCACGGTGAGCTTGCCGATCGCCTCGATGTCGCGCCGCTGGTTCTCGAGCACGCGAATCTTCACCGGATACTGCTCCGACCCTTCGCGGTAGTTCGAAATCTCGTCGTCGCCGGCGACCGCGAGGCGCAGCGTGTTGCCGACCGTCGCCATGCGGACGCCGAGGTCGGCGGCGCGCTTCCGGTCGACCTCGACGTGGATTTCGGGGTTCGAGAGGTTCAGCGTGATCTTCGGCTGCGTCAGGCTCGGCAGCTTCTGCGCGAGCGCCAGCGCCTGCAGCGAGTAGTCGGCCAGCCGCGCCATGTCGGGCCCGAGGATGTTCGCCGAGATCGGGAAGCCGCCCTGTTCGCCGCCGCCGAGCGGATTGCGAATCGTGATGCTCGGCTTATACGACGGGTGCGCCGCCAGCCGACGCCGCAGCTCCGTGACGATCTGTTCCTGCGAGACCTTGCGCTCCTCGAACGGCTTCGCGAATCCGAGGAGGTGAATGTGCGTCGGCCGGTCGGTGATCGTCGGCTCGAGCTCCGCGATCCCGTCGATGCCGCTCAGTTCCTTGACCAGGCTCTTCGCGACCTCGGTGCTGCCTTCGAGCGACGTGCCTTCGGGCGTGTCGATGTGAATCGTCCACTCGCCCATGTCCTCGTTCGGCACGAAGGTGCGGCCGACCATGCGGTTCAGCGGGAACGTGAACAGGAACGTCACGACCGAGATGCCGATGATGACGCCGCGCGTGGTCGAGCGACCACTGCACCCAGCCGGTGTACCAGTTGTCGAGCCAGTGGAAGAAGCCGCGTTCCTTCGTCTTGTGGTCCGCCGTCGCGTCGGCGAGCTTCAGGAAACGCGAGCTGAGCATCGGCGTCAGCGTGAAGCTGACGAGCATCGACACCATGATCGAGAACGCCATCGTCCAGCCGAACGGATTGATGTAGCGCCGCGCGTAGCCGGTCATGAACGCGACCGGCAGGAAGATCACGACGAGCGACAGCGTCGTCGCCATCACCGGCGAGCGCGACCTCGCGCGTGCCCTGGATCGCCGCCTCGAACGGCGAGCAGTTCTTCTCCTCGATGTACCTGAAGATGTTCTCGAGCACGACGATCGCATCGTCGATGACGATGCCGACGGCGAGCGTGATGCCGAGCAGCGTCATGTTGTTGAGCGTGAAGTCCATCGCCCGCATCAGCGTGAACGTCGAGATGATCGACGCCGGAATCGCGAGCGCGGAGATGATGACGGCGCGGATGTTCCGGATGAAGAACATCACGACGACGGCCGCGAAGAGGCTGCCCCAGAGCAGGTGCTCTTCGAGCGCGGCGACCGACGCGTAGATGAACTTCGAGTCGTCCCGCGTCACCGTCAGACGGACGGCTCGCGGCAGCGCCCGCTGCACCGTCGCCAGCTTCGCGCGCACGCCTTCGATCACGGCCACCGTGTTCTCGCCCATCGCGCGCTTGATGTCGAGAATCACCGCCTGCGTGCCGCCCAGCCAGACCGCCTGGGTCGGGCGCTCGGTCGCGTCTTCCGCGTAGCCGATATCGGACACGCGAATCGGCGTGCCGTTCTTCGTCGCGACGACGATGTTGTTGAAGTCGGGCGGTCGCGTCGATGCGGCCGAGCGTGCGCAGCAGCATCTCGCCCTTGCCCTGTTCGATCGTGCCGCCCGGAATCTCGATGTTCTCGGCCACGACCGCGTCGCGCACCTGCGTCATCGACAGGCCGTACGCGTTCAGCTTCTCGATGTCGACGACGACGTGAATCTCGCGCGCCCGGCCGCCGCCGAGATCGACTTCGCCGACGCCGTTCACCGCCTCGATCGACCGCTTCACCTGCTTGTCGGCGATCTCGGTGAGCGTCCGGAGGCTCATCGAATCGGACGACAGCACGATCGACATCACGGGATCCGAATCGGGATCGACCTTGGTGATGATCGGCGGCAGGATCTGCGGCGGCACGTTCGCCATCGCGGCCGACACCTTCTCGCGGACGTCGTTCGCCGCGTCGTTGATGTCGCGCTCGAGGACGAACTTGACCGTGATCTGCGCCTTGCCTTCCTGAATCCGCATCGACGTCATCTCGTCGATGCCGGAAATGCTGCTGAGCGTCTCCTCCATCGGCTCGACGACGGAGGTCGCCATCTCGTCCGGGCTCGCGCCGGGCAGCAGCAGCGTGACGTTCACCGTCGCCGGATCGGCGCGCGGAAAGAGGTCGACGCCGAGGGCGGAGAACGAAAAGATCCCGAGCACCACGAGCGCCATGACGAGCATCGTGGCGAACACCGGACGACGGACGCAGAGTTCTGAGAGCACTACCGTGTCACCTTCATGCCATCGCTCAACTTATCGGGCTCGGTCATCGCGACGAGCTCGCCTTCCTTGATCCCGCGTCTCCACTTCGATGCGATCGCCCATCCGTTCGCCGACCTTCAGCTCTCGCGCCGCCACGTGATCGCCGTCGACGACGAAGACGCGGTTCACGCCGTAGCGGTACTGAATCGCCGAGTACGGCACCGTGACGACCTGATCGACCTTGGAGCTCTCGATGTGCACGCGGGCGAACGTGCCGGGCTTGAGCAGCGCATCAGCGTTTGGCACGAGCGCCTCGAACGGAAACGCGCGAGTCGACGTGTTCACGGCAGGGCTGATGCGCGAGACTTTGCCGATGATCGCCTTGTCCGGGATATGCGTCGACGTGAAGCTCCACGGGCTGGCCGTTTGAATCCAGGGCGCCATCTTCTCGGGAATTTCGCTCGTCACCTTCAGCGGGTTCACGCGAACGACGCTCATGACCGGCGTCTGATTCTTGACGAATTCGCCGAGATTCACCAGCCGCTTTTCGACGTACCCGTCGAACGGCGCGCGGATGTACGCGTCGCGCAGCTGACGATCGGCCAGCTTGGCGGAGGCGTCCGATGCGTCGATGCTGGCGCGCAGGTTCTTCGCGTTCTGCACCGCCGAGTCGTAGCCCGCCTGCTTCGCCTGCAGCGTCGCCTCGCGCGTCGTCGAGCGTCTGCTTCGGGACGAGCTGCCGCTTGTGCAGCTCGTCGGCGCGATCGAACGACTGCTTCGCCTGAACGAGCTCGGCCTGCGCGCGTTTGACGTCGGGCGTCTGCTCGATCGGAGGGAGATGCGACGGATCGGGTGCGCCGAACTGCGCCAAGCGCGCGCGCCAGGGCCGCCTTCTGCTGATCGAGGTTGTACTGCGCCTTTTCGCGATCGAGCTCGATGAGCACCTGGCCTGCCGAGACGCGATCGCCAAGGTCGGCCAGCAGCCGGCTCACGCGGCCTTCCGCTTCAGCCGATACGGTGACCTCGTCCACCGCGGTCAGCGTGCCGACGACTTCCACGCTGCGGTGAATGGCTTCCTGGCGGACAGCTTCGACTTTGACCGGCTTCGCCGCATCGTCACGGCCTCGTGCCTGAGCGCTTTCGGAACGCGAGCATCCGGAAAGGATGAGCCCGCAAAGGACGATTGCGGCGGGCAAACCGCAACCGATGACGTACGGCTGGCGACGGCTGAAGACCATAAGTCCGGGTTACTCGTGAGAAATGCGACTGCGGATCATAAGAGTATACGATGCTGCGCCAGCGCCTCGCTCGATGTAACCGATTGTATCTGCTGATGTTACGTGAGGTGAGCCGCTGCCCATTCATGTAGCGGCCGGCTTCAGCCGGCCGTTTACGTTCCCCTGAAGGCGGACGCTACAGCGCCATTTCGTTACAGTCGGACGCGATGAAGACGAAGCGCGTTGGCGATCACCGACAATGAGCTCAGCGTCATCGCCGCGCTCGCCCACATCGGGCTGACGAGCACTCCGACAAATGGATAGAGGACACCGGCGGCAATCGGGATGCCTACTGTGTTGTAGACGAATGCGAGAAAGAGATTCTGGCGGATGTTGCGAAGCGTGGCGCGCGACAGCGCCCGCGCGCGCACGAGCGCGCCGAGGTCGGCTTTCACGAGCGTGATGCCGGCGCTCTCGATCGCGACGTCGGTGCCCGTGCCCATCGCGATTCCAACAGCGGCGGCGGCAAGCGCGGGCGCATCGTTGATACCGTCGCCGGCCATCGCCACCAGACGGCCACTGCGCTCCAGTTCGCGCACGACGCCCTGTTTCTCCGCCGGCATCACCTCCGCGCGCACCTCGTCGATTCCTACTGCGCGGGCGATTGCCTCGGCCGTGCGACGGTTGTCACCCGTAAGCATCACGACGCGAAGGCCTTCAGCACGAAGCCGGCGGATTGCCTCGGCGGACGACGCCCGGACAGGATCAGCGATAGCAATGAAACCGGCCGGCGCGCCGTCAATTGTTACGACCACAATCGTTTGCCCCGCTGCGCGGCTCTTCTCCGCGTCGGCCTGAAGGAACGGCACGTCCGCCTTTGCCGACCGCAACGTCGTGTCCTTCAACTTTCGCCGAGACGCCGTGACCGGTCGTCGATGTGAAACCAACCGGCGACGATGTGGCGAGGTGGCGTTCGGCGGCGTAGTCGACAAGCGCCGACGCGAGCGGATGTTCACTGCCGCGCTCGACTGAGGCCGCCAGCCGCAGCAGATCGTCGGCTGCCCAGCCAGGCGCCGGGTGCACGCCGGCCACGCGCGGCCGACCCTCGGTGAGCGTGCCCGTCTTGTCCACGACGAGCGTATCGACGCGGCCGAGAAGCTCGAGCGCCTCGGCGTTCTTTATCAGCACTCCGGCACGCGCTCCAGCGCCGGTGCCGACCATGATCGACATCGGCGTCGCGAGGCCGAGCGCGCAGGGGCACGCGATGATGAGCACTGCCACGGCGTTCACGAGCGCGATCGCGAATCGCGGCTGCGGTCCCCAGATGCTCCACAGCGATGAACGTCGACACAGCGGCGAGGACGACGGCGGGTACGAAATAGCCGGCGATGCGATCCGCGACGCGCTGAATCGGAGCGCGTGTGCGCTGCGCTTCGCCGACCATCCGGACGATCTGCGCGAGCAACGTGTCGGCGCCCACGCGTTCGGCGCGCATCACGAACGTTCCGCTCGCGACGATCGTCGCGCCGATGACGCGGTCCGCCGGCCGTTTCTCCACCGGCATCGGCTCGCCGGAAATCATCGACTCGTCGATCGATGCGTGGCCGTCGACGACGGCGCCGTCCACGGGCACGCGCTCACCGGGCCGGACGCGCAGCAGTGCGCCGACTTGCACGTCCTCGAGCGGCACATCGATTTCTTCGGCGCCTCGAACGAGCCGGGCCGTCTTCGGCGCGAGGCCCAGCAGGTGACGAATCGCCGCGCCGGTTCTCTGGCGTGCGCGCAGTTCGAGCACCTGCCCGAGCAGCACGAGGTCGGTGATCACCACGGTCGTGTCGAAGTACGTACTCACGCCGCCGGCCGTCCGGAATCCTGGCGGAAAGAGATCCGGCGCGAGCGCGGCCACGGCGCTGTAGGCGTAGGCGGCGCCCACACCGATGCCGATCAGCGTGAACATGTTCGGGCTCGCGTTCCGAAACGAAGCCCACATGCGCTCGAAAAACGGCCAGCCGCACCAGAAGACCACGGGCGTCGACAGCGCGAGGCCGATCCAGTTGGCGAGCGATGTCCCCAGTCGCTGTGTTGCCGCGCCGCCGGAGAGCATGTCGCCCATCGACAGACGAAGATGGGCGCGCCCAGCGCGACACCGATCCAGAAGCGCTTCGTCATGTCGGACGAGCTCGGGATTCGGCGCGTCCTCGAGACCGGCGACTCGTGGTTCGAGCGCCATTCCGCATTTCGGACACGCCCCCGGCCGGTCGCTCACGACCTCGGGATGCATCGGGCACACCCAGTCGCTGACTCGTGGCTGGTGGGTGGTGGTTGCTGGTTGGTGGTTGGTGATTAGTGGTTGGTGGTGTGGTGGCTGGTCGCGAAAGATACTTTTCTGGATCAGCGGTGAACTTCGCGACACAGCCTTTCGAGCAGAAGTAGTACGTCGTGCCGCCGTGCGAAATCTCGCCGGCCGCGCGGGCCGGATCGACCTTCATTCCGCAAACTGGATCGACGCCGGGATCGGCCATCTAACGGCGTGCGGTCGTCGGCCGCTCGGTGGGCCGTGCGCGGCGAGGACCGCGCTGGCCGCCGTGCGCCTCGGCGACGAGACGATCGGCCGTCGTGAATCGCGGTTCGATATCGACAGGCACCGTCGTCATCCGATCGAGCGCTTTTCGGACGACCGGCCGCACGACGCCCAGTCGGTCGCCAAGCTCCTTCGCCTTCGCGTAATTCCCCTCGGCCTGAATGGTCATGATCTCGCGCGTGAGGCCGGCGACGGCGTCCTTTATCTTCGGCGTGTTCACAGCGAACGTGCCGTCCGGCCGCGCGACGAACCCGCCGGCGTCGAGCAGGTAATTCAACTGCACGGCGATGCCTTTGCCGTGCGCCTCGTTCACGCCGAAGCGGATCGACCGGAACGTCGACGCCAGAAACGTCGTGTAGAGCGGACGTTCGAGCGACTTCGGCAGCACGCCTTTGTCGATCATGTGCTGAATCGCGAACAGCCCGGAGATGTCGGCCTTCGCTTCTTCCAGGTAGCTGTACATCTCTTTCAGCTCCTGCCGCACCGTCGTCTGCCGGCCGTTCAGCGCGATGCTGTGCGGGCCGAGGCCGTGCATCAACTCGTGGACGACGATGTGCGTGAAGAACGCGTTGAACGATAGGTCCTTCTGATCGGCCGGCGCGAGCACGACCTTCGAAATCGGGATCAGCGTCTTCGCGAACTTCGCGTCCTGCACGTTCTTCAGCATCACGCGCTTGGCGCCTTTCTCGCGGACGACGCGCTCGTCGTTCGGGAGATTGAAGGCGGCCGTCTGGACGCCGCGGTTGCCGTCGCCGGCCGCGAATATTTCGTTGACGACGACGATCGGCGCGAGGCTGCCGAGTTTCGGATTGCGGTACTTCGGGTCAATCGGCAGATGGTTCTCGATGTCCTGCAGCTCGCCTCGCAAATTTCTGCAGCTTGGCGGTTTCCGCTTCGTCCTGCAGCGTGATGAACGATTCGAAGCCCGCCTTGTAGTTGAACCACTCGTCCTCGTACACCTCGTATGGGCCGATTGTCGGCTCGATCGCGCCCTTCAGCTCCATCCACGCGACGTCGCTCTCGTAGTAGTCGTTCGAAAGGAACGCGTCCGCCCGCTTGGTGAGAAACGCCTTCAGCGTCGGCTCGGCGGTGAGCGCGGCGGCGTCGCGCAGCAGTTCAGCGGCGCGCGCCAGCTCGCCTTGATATTCGACGCTGTACGGCACCGAGACCGAACGTCGCGCCCGCGCGCCGAATCACGGTGAAAAACCCCTTTGCGCGCGCTCGATCCGCCGCCGGCAGGCTCTGAATCCATTTTTCGACGTCGGCTTTGGTCGCCCGCGCCGGATAGAAATTCGCGGCTGCCGGCTTTTCCGGCGCGCCGGGAACGAACGGCTGATTGTGATCGAGCCGGGACCACGGCCCCTTGTTGATCAGAAAGTAATGCAGCCGGGCGCGTCCTTCTGGCGACGAGTCCCGCGCGAGATCGAGCAGCATCGCCTCGTTGCCCGCCCAGACCTGACGAAGGAAAATCGCGTCGATCAGTTTCGATGCTTCGACAAGTTTCGCCAGCACCTGTCGATCGGCCGGCGCGAGTTTCGAGACGTCGGCGCCGATCTCGGTCGGCGCGAAACGCGCAGTCATCTTCTGCAGGTTGATCGTGTCGGGCACAGTGGGCTCCTGAACCGCGAGTACCGGCGCGCACACGAGAGCGAGGAGCGCCGGGAGCAGTGTAGTGCGCAAAATCTCCACCACGGAGGGCACAGGGGACACGGGGGATTTTCCGGAAGGCGTCCGCCGTGAAGAACATGACATATGAAACCTCAGTGTCCTCAGTGTCCTCGGTGGTGGAGAGTCAGTGCACGCCACGCGACATCTGAAGCGCCGCCGGATCGGCACCGAGACGTCGAATCGCCGCTTCCCACATATCCTCGGCAGGCGTGCTGAAAATGAGATCGGGATCGACGTCGCACATCAGCCACGAGGACTGCTGCAGCTCTGCTTCGAGTTGCCCTGCGCCCCACCCCGAATAGCCGAGAACCAGCCGTGTGCGCGCCGGCGCGTCCTGCTCGAGCATCGTACGCAGCAGGTCGGGCGACGTCGACAGCGACAACCCACTCGCGATCCGCATGCCGCGCGGCTCGTCCACCGGATCGAGATCGCGGCCAACCAGCATCCAGCTGCGCTGCGGCTCGACCGGACCGCCAATCCACACCTCGAGCTCCCGGTCGGTCGACACCGGCGGCTCGAGGTTGACGATAATCCGCCCACTCGTCACCACCGGCCGATTCACCACGAGGCCGAACGCCCCGTCTTCGTTGTGCGTGCACAGCAGAACGACGGTACGGCTGAAGTTCGGATCGACCAGCTGCGGCATGGACAGCAGCATCGTCGGGGCGAGGGAGTCGGGAGCCGCAGTCATGTTCCCAATTTTCTGGCGACGGCGCGCAAGTCGTCAATGAATCGTTTCGTCTCGCGGTGGCGCGTCTCCTCATCAGGCGCTCGCAGCAGCGACGATGGATGCACGGTCGCGAGAACAACCGGCGCGAGCGACGAGGGAATGAACTCGCCGCGATGCGCCGTGACCTTGAAGCTCTTGCCGAGAAGCGCCTGCGCGGCGGTCGCGCCAAGACACACGATCGCGCGCGGCTTCACCAGCGCGATTTCGGTGTCGAGCCACGGACGGCACGCGGCGATCTCTCCCGCATTCGGTTTCTTGTGAATGCGGCGCTTGCCGCGCGGCTCCCACTTGAAGTGCTTCACGACGTTGGTGACGTACACCTCTGAGCGATCGATGCCCGCCTCCACGAGCGCCCGGTCGAGCAGCTTCCCGGCTGGACCGACGAATGGCTGCCCCGCGAGGTCCTCCTGATCGCCCGGCTGCTCGCCGACGAACATCAACTTCGCGTGGCGTGCGCCCTCGCCGAACACCGTCTGTGTTCCGCGCTTGTAGAGATCGCACGCCTGACAATCCCTCGAGGCGGCGCGGACCGAGGCCAGCGTGGGCCGGTCGGGTATCTGCTCAGGGACCGACTTTTTGCGTGGCATTGCGATCGGCGATTGAGAGATTGCGCCTCAGACCGGTCAATTTCGTCCGTTTCATCGCGCTTCCGCGGAGCGCCTTCAGCAATTCCTCGTCCGGCGACTGCTGCAGCTCACCGATCGTCCGCGCATCCCACGCGGGCCGTGGCTGCCACGCAGGATCGGTCGAGATCGGCGCCATCTGATTCCAGGGACACACTTCCTGGCAGATGTCGCAGCCATAGACGTGCGGACCGATGCCGGCTTCCAGCTCCGATGGGATATCTCCGCGGTGTTCAATCGTGAGATACGAAATGCAGCGCGTCGAATCCAGCACGCCTGGGGCTGCGATCGCACGTGTCGGACAGGCCTCGATGCAGAGCGTGCACGTACCGCATTGGTCGACCGCCGGCGCGTCCACCGCAAGCGGGAGGCTCGTGATGATCTCGGCGAGGAATATCCATGAACCGATGCGGTCGCTGATCACGCAGGTGTTCTTGCCGATCCAGCCAATGCCCGCGTACTGCGCGTAGACCCGCTCCTGGACAGGGCCCGTGTCCACGTACGCGCGTGCGTCGAATGGTTCGGGCGACGTCGCGCGCATCCACCCGAGGAGAGCATCGAGACGTGAACCGATCACATCATGATAGTCGTCGCCCCACGCGTACCGCGCGATCTGGGCCCGCTCGGCGTCAGCCGACTCCGTCGAATACGGCCGGTCGGTGTTGTACACCGTCGCCGTTACGATGACCGACCGCGCCGAGGGCAGCACGTTGCGGACGTCCGACCGCTTGTCCGCCGAGCGCGCGAGATAGTGCATATCGCCGCTGTACCCGCGAGCGAGCCACTCAGTGAACAACTTGAGCTCGGGATGCGCGGCGGCCGGCGCTATACCGCAGGCATCGAAACCGAGCGTGTGAGCGTGTGCCTTGATCGAGTCCGCGGTCAGCACGGCCTCACCGTGTTATCACGAAGGCACGAAGCATCACGAAGGGCACGAACGTTCTTTTCAGCTCCGATTCACGAGTTGGCGCAGGACGTACGGCAGGATGCCGCCGTGCCGGAACGCGACCAGCTCTTCCGGCGTGTCGATGCGCGCGATGGTCTCGAACGTCGTCTCCGCGCCGTCGTCTCCGCGCGCGCGAACGGCGATGGTGGCGCCCGGCTTCAGCGACTCGGCGATGCCGCGGATCTCGTAGCGCTCCTTCCCGGTCAACTTGAGCGACGCGGCGCCCGCACCCCCCGCAAATTGCAGCGGCAGCACGCCCATGTTCACGAGATTGCTGCGATGGATCCGCTCGTAGCTCTCGGCGATCACGGCTTTCACGCCGAGCAGCAGCGTGCCCTTGGCTGCCCAGTCGCGCGACGACCCGGAGCCGTACTCCTTGCCGGCAATCACGAGCAGCGGCACGGCGGCGTTTTTGTATTTCATCGCCGCGTCGAAGATCGTCATCACGTCGCCGCCCGGCTGATACGTCGTCCAGCCGCCTTCGGTGCCCGGCGCCAGCTGATTGCGCAGCCGGATGTTCGCGAACGTGCCGCGCATCATCACTTCGTGATTGCCACGGCGCGCGCCGTACGAATTGAAGTCCTTCGGCTGCACGCCGTGCACGATCAGGTACTGCCCTGCCGGGCTGTCCTTCTTGATCGAACCGGCCGGCGAAATGTGATCCGTGGTGATGCTGTCGCCGAGCAGCGCGAGGACGCGCGCGTTCGTGATGTCGATGAGCGGCGTCGTCTGCAGCGTGAGCCCGTCGAAGAAAGGCGGGTTCCGGATGTACGTCGAATCGGGATCCCACGCGAAGCGGTCGCCAGTCGGCACGTCGAGCGTCTGCCATCGCTCGTCGCCGCGGAACACGTCGGCGTACTGCTCGCGAAACATGTCTGACGTCACCGACGAGAGCATCGTCGCCTGAATTTCGCGCTCGGTCGGCCACAGCTCGCGCAGAAATACCGGCGTGCCGGATCGATCGATCCCCAGCGGTTCGGTCGTGAGATCGATCGTCATGCGGCCGGCGAGCGCGTACGCGACGACCAGCGGCGGCGATGCCAGGTAGTTGGCGCGCACCTGCTGCTGAATGCGCCCTTCGAAATTCCGGTTGCCGCTGAGCACTGACGCCGACCACGAGGTTCCGCGCTTCCACTTCGGCCGACACGTCGTCTGGCAGCGGACCGCTGTTGCCGATGCACGTCGTGCAGCCATAGCCGACGAGATTGAATCCGAGCTCGTCCAGGATACGGCTCGAGACCCGACTTGCGCAGATATTCGGTGACGACCTTCGACCCGGGCGCGAGGCTCGTCTTCACCCAGGGCTTGCTCTTGAGCCCGCGCTCGACCGCTTTCTTCGCGAGCAGGCCCGCGCCGATCATCACGCTCGGGTTCGACGTGTTCGTGCAGCTCGTGATCGCCGCGATGACGACCGCGCCGTGATCGAGCTGCGTTCCGACGGCGGGCGGCTCGGCGACGGCCAGCGCGCTGCCGCCGCTCGTCGCCGAGACGTGCGCCGATCCGCCCGCTTCGGCGCCCTTCTTGGACGAGGTCATCTGCATGGACGCGAGCGCCGCCTGAAAGCCTGCTCTTCGCCTGCTTCAGCGACACGCGGTCCTGCGGCCGCTTCGGTCCTGCGAGGCTCGGCTCGACGGTGCTCAGATCGAGCTCGATCGTTTCCGAGTACACCGGATCGGGATCGCCAGGCCGCGCGGAACAGCCCCTGCGCCTTCGCGTACGCCTCGACGAGCTCGACGCGCGCCGGATCGCGGCCGGTGAGCCGCAGGTAGTCGAGCGTCATCTCGTCGATCGGGAAGATCGCGATCGTCGCGCCGTACTCCGGGCACATGTTGCCGAGCGTCGCGCGGTCGGCAATCGTCAGGTGCTCGAGGCCGGGCCCGAAGAACTCGACGAACTTGCCGACGACGCCGTGCTTGCGCAGCCGCTCGGTGATCGTGAGCACGAGGTCCGTCGCGGTGGCGCCTTCGAGCATCCGTCCGTTCAGGCGGAAGCCGAGCACTCGCGGAATCAGCATCGAGATCGGCTGGCCGAGCATCGCCGCCTCGGCCTCGATGCCGCCGACGCCCCAGCCGACGACGCCGAGCCCGTTCACCATCGTCGTGTGCGAGTCGGTGCCGACGAGCGTGTCGGGATACGCGACCGTGCTGCCCTGCCTCGTCCCGACACGACGACGCGCGCCAGATATTCGAGGTTCACCTGATGCACGATGCCGGTGTCGGGCGGAACGACGCGGAAGTTGCGAAATGCTTCCTGGCCCCAGCGCAGGAACGCGTAGCGCTCGCGGTTGCGGGAGAACTCCAGCTCGGCATTCAGCTGAAAGCGCATTCGGCCTGTCCGAAGTAATCGACCTGCACCGAATGGTCGATGACGAGCTCGACCGGCTGAAGCGGATTGACCTTGTTCGGGTCGCCGCCAAGCCGCACCATGCCGTCGCGCATCGCGGCGAGATCGACCACCGCAGGGCACGCCGGTGAAATCCTGCAGGAGCACGCGCGCGGGCGTGAACGAAATCTCCTTCTGCACGCCCGCTCTTCACATCCCATTTCGCGAGCGCCTCGATGTCCGCCGCCTTCACGAAGCGGCCGTCTTCGTGGCGCAGCAGATTCTCCAGGAGGATCTTCAGCGAATACGGGAGCCGCGCAACGGCTGGAAACCCGCCTGCTTCGAGGAGCCGCAGGCTGGATATCGGAATGGAGCGGCCGCCGACGGGAAGAGTTGTTCGGGTGTGGAAGGTGTCAACGATCGGCATGGAAGGAATACCTCGAAAATCCGATCGTACCACACGCCTTTTTGGCGTTTTTGGATTGCTATCATGCACACGACTTCGTGCGAAACTGGCACTCGATTCTGAACGACACTAGTGTCAACCGCTGAATATTGCCGATGTGGTAACAATTCTGTGCATAAATGGCACGAGTCTGGTAGCATATCGCCTCAGCAGGAGGCTCCGGCGATGACCTTGGCAAGCGTGCGGCGAAAAACGGAACGGATCCGGGAGTTTTCGGCACTGCCCTTCCTGCTCGTTGCAGGAGTCAGCGTCGCAGGGGCGCTCTTTCGCCCGGCGCCGCAATCGGTCACCGGCGGTCCCGTGAACAGCGGCGATCTGGCGTGGATGCTGACGGCGACCGGCCTCGTCCTGCTCATGACGCCCGGCCTGTCCTTCTTCTACGGCGGCATGGTCCGGACGAAGAACGTCGTCTCGACCATGCTTCAGAGCTTCGTCGCGATGGCCGTGATCAGCATTTTGTGGGTAGTCGTCGGCTTCAGCCTGGCGTTTGGCGACAGCATCCACGGCCTGATCGGCAACCCCACCACATACTTCATGTTCACGCGCGTCGGCACGTCGACCCACCCGCTCCTCGCGCCCACGATTCCGCTGATCGTGTTCGCGCTGTTCCAGATGAAGTTCGCGATCATCACGCCGGCGCTCATCACCGGGTCGTTCGCCGAGCGCGTGCGTTTCACGAGTTACCTGCTCTTCATGGTGCTGTTCAGCCTGTTCGTTTACGCGCCGCTCGCGCACTGGACGTGGCATCCCGACGGCTTCCTCCACAAGCTCGGCGTACTCGATTTCGCGGGCGGCACGGTGGTCCACATGTCCGCGGGCCTCGCGGCGCTCGCCGGCGCGCTGACGCTCGGCCGACGCAAGATTCATCTCGCCAGCGAGACCCACACGCCGGCGAATATTCCGTTCGTGATCCTCGGCACCGGCATGCTCTGGTTCGGGTGGTTCGGTTTCAACGCAGGCTCCGCGCTCGCTGCGTCCGGCCAGGCGGCGATGGCGTTCGCCACGACGAACACGGCATCTGCCGCCGCAGCGCTGGCGTGGATTTTTTTCGACGGCATGCGCGGACACAAGCCCTCGGCGCTCGGCGCGTGCGTCGGCGCCGTCGTCGGTCTTGTTGCGATTACGCCGGCGGCCGGTTACGTCGGCATCGGCCAGAGCATCTTCATCGGCACCTGCGCCAGTGTGGTGTCGAATCTCGTCGTGCGATGGAAGAACAAGGCGTCGGCGCTCGACGACACGCTCGATGTGTTCCCCTGTCACGGCGTCGGCGGCATGGTCGGCATGCTGCTGACCGGCGTGTTCGCGAAGGACGTCGGCCTCATGTCGGGCCACGCGTACACGTTTCTGGTCCATTGCGGAGCGCTGCTGTTCGTGACCGCGTTCGCCTTCTCTGGATCCTGGGCGCTGTTCAAGATCACCGATTTGATCATCCCGCTACGCGTCTCCGAAGAGCAGGAAGAAATCGGCCTCGACATCAGCCAGCATGGCGAAGTGATGGAAGAGGCCGTGGGGGGCTCGCCGGTTTTCCCGCTCGCGCGCACGGCCTGACAGAAGGCTTTTCGCTGCCTTCAACGTGAAAGAAAGTCGCCGACAATCTGCCGGATGTCCTTGTGCTCGACGTCAGCCGCATAGTTCATCGCGCGCATGTCCGCAGCGGAGACGCGGCCGCCCAGCTTCTCCAGGGCTGACCGCACCTCAGGGTGTCGGAGAAGCGTGGCCGCCCGTGCGACGGGCGCCGCATCGTAAGGCGGGAAATAATGACGATCATCGTCGAGCTGTACCAGGTTGAGGCCTTTGATCAAACCGGCTGTCGCGTCGCCCGCAATGACGTCGACCTGCCCCGCCGCAAGCGCTCGGTACGTGAGCGTCAGATCCATCACGCGGGGCGGACCGGAAAATCGGAGGCCGTAAGCCGCCGCCAATCCTGGAAAACCATCCGGTCGCTCGAGAAACTCGTAGCCGAATCCCGCTCTCCATTGAGGTGCCACCCGGGCGAGGTCGGCGATCGTTTTCAGTCCGCGGCTTTTCGCATCGTCGGCCCGAACCAGAATTGCAAACGTGTTGTTGAATCCGAGCGGCGCCAGCAGAGTCCGGCCGGTTCGCGCGTAGTCGTCGCGCACTGACGCGAACACCGTCGATGCGTCGCTTGCGATTGGCTGATGGAAGACGGCCGTGAGCGCGGTGCCCGTGTACTCGACGTACACGTCCACGTCGCCCGTGAGAAGCGCGCGATCGCAAATCAGCGTGCCGCCGAGATTAAGGCGGCGCTCGACGGGCAAGCTGGTGTCGCGCTCGATCGCCTGCGCGACGAGCTCACCGAGCACCAGCTGCTCGGTGAAATTCTTGGAGCCCACCACGATCGTGTCGCTCGCGCGACGCGCGAGCGCTGCGCTCGAGACGAGCCCGACCAGCGCGATGACCATGGCGGCGACTGCGACGACGCGCCCGGACCTCCGGCGCCTCGTCGTGAGCTGGCGCTCCGCAACGAGCAGCAGTCCGTCGACGGCAAGCGCGAGGAGAGCAGCGGGGATCGCGCCGGCCAGAATCACGGTCGTATCGACCATCGACAGCCCACGGTAGATGTATTCGCCGAGGCCGCCCGCGCCGATTGCGGCGGCAATGGTCGCGGCGCCAACGCCGACGACCGCGGCCACTCGCACGCCCGCGACAATCGACGGCAGCGCCAGCGGCAGCTCGACGAGCGTGAGCAGCTCGCGCGGCGTCATCCCCATCGCGAGGCCGGCCTCGCGGACCGACGCGTCGATCCCGTTCAGGCCCGCAATCGTCGTCCGAACGATCGGCAGAAGTCCGTACAGAATCAGCACGACGATTGCGGCTCGCGCGCCGACGCCGCCGATAAAAGGAACGGGCAACAGGAAGCCGAACATCGCCAGGCTCGGGATCGTCTGCACGACGTTGGCAACACCGACTATCGGAGACGCGAGTCGGGGACGTCGTGCCGCGAATATCCCGAGCGGGACGCCGACGACAACGGCCACCAGCGTGGAGATCGCGACGAGCAGGACGTGCTGCCCGAGCAGTGCAAGGGTCTCCGCGCGATGCGACAGCCAGAAATGAAAGAGAGCGGACATCACGTAGACTCTCGCGCTCGGGTGAGGGTCGTCACCGAATCGAGGAGACGTCTTACCCGCGGGTCCTTCGATTGTGCGAGCACCTCCGGCCGATCGCATGCGATCAGGTGTCCTTCGTCGAGCACGCCGACGAGGTCTCCGAGCGCGAACGCCTCGCCCATGTCGTGCGTCACGATGATGACGGTCTTCCGCAGACGATTCTGGATGCGGCGGAACTCGGCGTGGAGCTCGACGCGCGTCATCGGATCGAGCGCGCCGAACGGCTCGTCCATCAGCAGGACCGGCGGATCTACCGCGAGCGCGCGCGCGACGCCGACGCGCTGCCGCTGGCCGCCAGACAGCTCGTCAGGCCAGCGCGCCGCAAATTCGGCAGGGTGAAGGCCGACGAGATCGAGTAACTCGCCCGCGCGCCGGCGGGCTTTCTCGCTGTCCCAGCCGGCGAGGCGCGGGACGATCATGACGTTCGCCGCGACGTCCATATGCGGGAACAGCCCGACGTCCTGAAGGACGTAGCCGATCTGGCGACGGAGCGCGATCGGATCCCATTCGCGGGTATCGCGGCCATCGACACGCACGGAGCCGCCATCGGGAAGGAGGAGCCTGTTGACCAGCTTCAGCAGCGTCGACTTTCCTGCGCCGCTTCGTCCCACTAACGCGAGGACCGTGCCCGGCTCGACCAGCAGATTGAAATGCTCGAGCACGCGGAGACCTGGCCGCGAGAACGTCACGTCGGCAAACTGGATCGCCGCGGAGGGCATGAGCCTTGCGACGGTATCACAGCGGAGGCGGCCCCTTATGCCACAGCAGAACGACCCGAATATGCCGAATCAGGCGTCGAATAAAGAGAAAGCAGAAGGCTCCCGCGAGTCGGTTACTCACGGACGGCAGTCGCACGTCGTCAACGAGCGCGCGGAAGACAACGCGCGGCGCGACGATGCCGACATCGATCCGGTGATGCCGACAGGCGATTCAACGTTGAAGACGGATATCTGACCGTTACGGCGCGCCCGGCGGCGAAACGCGCCGCTTCGTCGCCTGCTCGAAAGCGTAAGCCAGCGCGAGCAGGCGAGGCTCGCTGCACGCCATTCCCGTAAAGCTCACGCCATAGGGCTCGGGCTTCGCGTTGAAGCCTTCCGGAAATGGCGGCTTCGGATCGTTCGGCACGAAGGCGAACGGGACGATGACCGTTGGATAACCTGGACGTGCGGCAATACCTGACCCGCTGGCTCCGGGAAACAGCACGGCGTCCAGCCGCTGCGCTTTCATTACGGCATCGATCCCGTTCGTGGCGCTCAGCGCGAGATCCTTCGCGTGGTCGGCCTCATAACGCGATCGATCTCCCTCCACATCAATCTCATCCGAGATATCGAGCCGCGCCTGTCCGTACTTGATGGCCCCTTCCTTCTGATGCGCGAGGTTCCACTCGCGCAGTTCGGTCAGCGTCTTCACGGGTGCTGAGGGGCCGAGCGTCGCGAGCCATTTGTTGAAATCGCGCTTCATCCCGTACTTCACGACGATCGTGCAATTCGCGTCCTTGCCTTTCGCCTCGTTCAGGCCGGCGCAGAAATTCCAACCGACGATGTTTTTCGCCGCGTCTTTGTCGACGACGCTCGGAATGTCCGCGGGATCGACGATGACCGCACCCTGCTGTTTGAGCACGGCAATCGCGTCGGCCATTGCCTTGGCTTGCGCGTCGTTCAGGCCGCCGCGCGGCTCGGTGGCACCGGGCGGCGTGACCTTATCGAAATAAAACGCGCGTGGGATACCGATGCGGGCGCCTTTGAGCGCGTCGGCTTTGAGAAACTGCGTATAGTCGCGGCCCGACGGCGGAGTGCACCGCGAGGTGGCCGGGTCGTTCGGATCCGGCGTCGCACCCTCGAGCGCGCCGAGCAAAATCGCCGCGTCCGTCACCGTGCGCGTCATCGGCCCCGCCGTGTCCTGGTCGGCGGTAATCGGAATCACACCCCAGCGGCTCACACGGCCCACGGTCGGCTTCACCGCCGCGAGCATCGTCTGATTCGACGGGCCGAGAATCGATCCTGAGGTTTCGGAGCCGACGTTGGCGGCCCACAGGTTTGCCGAAGTGCCGATTCCCGAGCTCGAGCCCCCGGTGTTCAGCGCCGGCCGCCCGTCGGCGGTCGCGGGCCGCGGATCGCGCCGCGGATCATAGGGGTTGAATCCCTGCCCGCCGACCGCGTTGTAGTCGCCGGGCATCGGCGTCGGGTTGCCCGCGACGAAGTTCGCGAGTTCGGACAGTCCCGCTTTCGCGATGATGATCGCGCCAGCGTCCCTGAGATTCTTCGTGAGCGTGGCCTCGTACGGCGGCACGAATCCGTCGAACGCGAGTGCGCCGCCTGATGTGGGAAGGTGCGTCGTGTGGATGTTATCCTTCAGCGCGACCGGAATTCCGTGCAGCGGTCCGCGTATGCGCCCCTGTGCGCGCTCCTGGTCGCGTTCGTCCGCTTCTTTCAGCGCATTGGCGTTCACGTAGACCGCGGCGTGGAGCTTCTGCTGGTACATCCCGAGACGGGCCAAATACATCTCGACCAGCTCATGTGATGTGAGCCGATGCTGTTCCATCGCGGTTCGCATCTGCGGAATCGTCGCCTCGATGATGTCGAACCGGGCCGACGATCCGGTCGTAGACGCCCGGTTCTGCGCAAGTGCGATCGTGGCGCCGGCGAGTGCGATGGCGGCCGCGATGAATACTTTCCAGAACAGAACGTCACCGAGGGCGTAGCGATTTGATGCTCCGTGTCCTCCGTGGTGGAGAGCGTCGCGTATGTTCATGGCGCGCGATGCTACCGGATCGATCGGCCGACCGCAAGAATCCGAGGGGCACGGCTTGACAGTCGTGGAACGCGCACGTATAAACCGCACGTCCGGGAGGACGCATGAAACCCACACTCATTTTGCTCATCAGCCTCATTTCCGTCACGCCTGCATTCGCGCAAGTTCAAGCCACCAGCCTCGGCGGCATCGTCACCGATGCGCAGGGCGCTGTGCTGCCGGGAGTCACCGTGACGGCAACCTCGCCTGCGCTCATCGGCACGCAGACCACAGTCAGCGAACCGAACGGCCACTATCGCTTCGCGTCTGTTCCCGAAGGCGACTACACGCTCACCTTCGAGCTGAGCGGATTTCAGACGTACAAGCGCGCGAACATCGTGTTGTCGTTGGGCCAGACGCTGACCGTCGATGCACAGCTGCAGCTGCAGTCGCTGCAGGAAAGCGTCACGGTCATGGCGGAATCACCGGTCGTCGACGTGCAGACGACGAGCGTCGGATCGACGCTGAACACGACGAAGCTGATCGGCGTGCCGACGGCGACCGATCTATGGAGCGCGCTGGCGCGCTCGCCCGGTGTGCGCATGCAGGGCTTCGACGTCGGCGGCAGCCACAAGAGCGAGCAGACCGGGTACGAGGCGTTCGGCGTCCGCGGACAGTCGCGCGTCGTCACCGAAGGCGTGGACACGACGGAAGGCTCCGGCGGCGCCGGCTTCTACCAGGACTACTACGCTCAAAACGAAATCGCGGTCAGCGCGGCCGGGCAGGACGTCACGATGAACACGCCTGGCGCGGCCGTCATCTCGACGATCAAGAGCGGCGGCAACCAGTTTCGGGGACTCGGGACGATCGCATACGAGCCGACTTCGCTCATCGGCAACAACATCGACGCGACGGCGACAGCGCGCGGGTTCACCGGTGTGCCAAACAACAAGTTCTGGGAGGCGCACCCGGATCTCGGCGGACCGATCATTCAGGACAAGCTGTGGTTCTTCGGCGCATACAACCATTTCACGATCGACGAAGACATCACCGGCGTCGCGCACGACCGCGCGACCTACCAGGGCTACTACAACAACTACACGACGAAAGAGACCTACAAGGCGAGCCAGAAGGACACGATCATCGGCTACTACCAGCTCGGACGGCTGCAAACGCCGAATCGCAACCTTTCCGCTCTGACGAGTCCGGAATCAGCAGTCACGCAGGCAAGCTCGACGCACATGTACAACGGCAAGTGGCAACGCGTCTGGAGCAACCGTGTGTTCTCAGAATTGAACGTCGGGGATTTCGGCTATCACTTTCCGGAAGGCCCGCTCGTCGACTTCCGCACCAACCCGCCGCGGATCGATAACTCCACCGGGCTGCAGACGGGCGCTGGCTTCGGCGCCGCCGGCGCGAACGGACCGTTCGTGATCGAGCGGAACAAGCCGCAGCTGTTCGCGACGCTCACGTATTTCCTGCCGAGCGGCATCGGAGGACATGATTTGAAAGTCGGAGGCGAATGGCTGGACGACGCGCAGCTCACCGAGAATACGGGCGAGTCGGGCGATGTGTATTACCAGGACCTGGCCGGCAAGGTCGATCAGGTGCAGCTGTTCAACTTCGGGGATCCGTCGACGCTCGGCTCGGCATGGACCGGCGCCGACAACCGGAACCGGCGGGAGGCGCTGTTCGTGCAGGATCGGTGGTCGGCGACGAGCCGGCTCACGATCACGGCAGGGGTCCGTTACGATCGCCAGCGGCCATACTACGAAGCGTCGACGCTGGCGCCGACGTTGGGCGACATCTTTCCGGCGGCGTCGATTCCCGGGGCGACGCTGCTCGTGCGCAACACAGTCTCGCCGCGCGTCGGAATCAGCCTCGATCCGACCGGAGGCAGCAAATCGGCGATCAAAGCATTCTACGGACGCTATTACAACAACCTCGCGGCCGACTTCGCGAACCTGAACCCGGGGGGCGCCGCCTCACGCACGTATCGCTTCAACGATCCCAACGGCAACAAGCTGTACGACGGTCCGCAGGAGCTCGGCGCGCTTGTCGCGTCGACGGGTGGCACGACGACCACGCTCGATCCGAACTTGCGAGTGCCGCACACCGACGAATTCGATCTTTCGTATCAGCGCCAGTTCTGGGGAGAGTCGTCGGCCCGCGTGGCCTACGTGCGCAAGATGGTCCGCGACATCTATGCGAACTTCAACATCGCGCGCGAAGGGCAGTTCACGGTGCCGGTGGCCGCGCCGGTGACGCTTCGCAGCATCGACGGCGGCATTCAGGGAACCCAGATATTCAACGTGTTCGACATCCCGGCGTCGCTGCGCGGCGTCGTGCGCAATCAATTCACGAACATTCCCGACTCGGTCGGCGGCGGTTCGTACAACTACGACACGTTCGAGCTCGCCTTCAACAAGCGCTTCGCCGGAGGGCTGTTCCTCGACAGCAGCTTCGACTATCTGCGGCGCGACGAGCTGCGGTCCAACAGCGCCAGCGGGAGCGCGTTCGGTACCGACCCGCTCGGCATCGGCTACTTCCAGAACGTGTACCCGGCCGTCTCCAATCGGCAGACGAACTCGACGTGGCAGGCGCACCTCTCCGGGCGGTATCAGTTCCCGTACGACATCGGCGCGGGCGCGAACGTCCAGGTTCAGAGCGGATGGCAGTATGCGCGGCTGATCCCGGTGTCGCTGCCGAACGCCGGCACGCAGACGTTCCTCATGGAGGACATCAGCAACAACCGGTCAGACACGGTGCCGCTCGTCGGCCTTCGCGCCGACAAGTCGTGGCGCGTCAGCGGCCGGAAATTCATGGTGATGGTCGACATGTTCAACGTGCTGAACTCGAATGCCGTCGCCAATTTCAGCCTGACCAACGGCGCGAACTACAACAAGATACTGGCCGCCCTGCAGCCGCGCACGGTGCAGGTCGGCGCACGGGTCGAATTCTAGATACGATGGGTGTAACGCGGCCGGCTATTCAGAAGCCGACGTAGCCAGACAGGCTGAAGGCGGGTGACAGATGCGAGGCGCCGTCGGGAGCGGCGCCTCGCGTTCGAACGACGGCGCGCGCGTCGGCGCGGAGCCCGATCGAGCGCGGCCGCCGATTGCGCGAGAGGAGTGGGACCCTGACGCCGCCGCCGAACGCATATAGTCGCCCGTCTTGCCCGAACGTGTCTCCTTCGTGCAGCTGGCGCAGGTAGCCGCCGCCTCCCGAGAGGAACGGCGTCGCGCGGCCAATCCGCCACCGCGGCGTCGAAAAGAGGACGGCGCCTTCCACCGTGATTTGCCTCAGGCGATCGGTCGCCGTCAGATCGGGCGCGCTTTCCACATCTCCGCTCGTCGTGCTGCGGAGTTCGGGCCTGCTGTAAGAGCCGGACGCTTCGAGCTCGAACGCTCGCCACACTCGCTTTCCGATCCTCGCCCTCACGCCGAATGCGCCGCCAAGCTCGTTCGTCACCTTGAACAGAGGAAAGGCGCCCCCAGACGCGACCACTTCGTTCGCATTCACCGTACCGAACGAGGCGCCACCCATCCATTCGATACCGGCGCTGATCTGGAAACCCGGAATCACATCGGCCGCGGGCCGCGGCTGCGCCGACGCGTCGCGGGCCGGCAGGCCGGCGCAGCACGCGAACGCGACGATTGCCACGCGCCTTGCCAGATTATTTCGGCGCAACCTTGACCTCGATCATTCCGCTGTCGTGACCGCGCGGCGCAACGACGAGCCGATCGTAGAAGCGGACACGGAAATTGAGATCGACCGGCGTAGTCGCGTCGAAAAACCCGTTGATGTCCGCGTCGTCGAGCGGTTCGACCCGGATGATATGCGGCCCGGGCGTCAGACCGCCGATTGAGAACTCCCCCTCGTTCGTCAGCGAGAACGCGGCGACCAGCGCGCCCGTCGCCAGATTGAACGCGACGATGTGCGCGCCGAACAGGCCAGTGCCGTTCTTCGTCACGCGTCCCGAGATGCTGCCGGTCTGCGATGTGAAGCCACCATCCGGATAGATGTCGGAGATGCCGGCGATGTCGTCCGCTCTAAGCGTGCGCGATGCGACGCTCCCGACGGCGAGTGCGATCGGGAACATGATCGCGTCGGACGCCGTCACGGTCCGTCCGCCATCAGGGCGGAGCTCAGTCTCGCCGAGCGCCGAGTGGCCAAGTCCGCTCAGGTGGCCGATCTCGTGCAGCGCGACCGATTCGAGATCGAACTTATTGGCCTCGCCGTTTGCGGCCACAGACCATTGAAACGTCGAGTTGATGAAAATGTCGGCTTCGACAATGGCACCGGTCGACGAGTCGAGCAGGAAATGCGTCGATGCGAGCACGCGTTCGAGGTCCGGCCTCGATCGAAACCCGATCGTCGACAAGCCATCGTCGTCGAGCGGCCGCGCCGCGGTGGTGCCGGCGAACTGATACGAAATCGATGCGGTGGGAACCGCCTGCCACGTGGCGAACGCGCGCGCGACCGCCGCCTGCAGATCGACGTTGGCCACACCAGGGACGCTGCCGTTCGAAATGAAGTAGCGAACCGGCATCTGCGCCCATTTGAGAATGATCGTCTGCGTGCCCACTTGAACGCCGAACGTCAGGTAGGCAGACGTCGGCTGCGCGAGCATCAAAACGGCGATGCCGACGCAGATGGTCAGACGCCGCAGCTTCTGAGACGCCGACCCGCTCACTTCGCACCTGCCGCGAACTCGCGGATGCGCAGCTCGAAGTCGCCGAGCGCCATCGGCTGCCTGCCGGGATCGCCGCGGACGACCGGTGTGATTTTTGCGACCGGCAACGCCACCGGCGAAGCGACTACCCACGAATTCGATGCACTCGACCACGCGATCCGGTACACGCCTTCGCTGAGGCCGAGAATGTGCGGCACGCTTGGACCGTGCGCGCCGAGAAACACGATGACGCGCTGGTCGACGGCGAACTGAGGCGCCCCGACGAACACGCTGCGGTAGCGTCCGAGCTCGCCGCCTGGCACACGGAACTGCAGCGTCGATCCGAGGGCGCCCTTTAGGTACGTCTCGACATCGAGCGTCACGATCGTTTCGATCCCGCGGCGATCATCGGTCGGCCGCGCTGCTACCGATACCACGCGACCGCGCGCGATCGTCCGCGCGTCACGGGCAAGCGACGCGACGTCGGACGCGACGAGCACCGTGGCGCGAGCGGCAGCCCCCGACAGAACAACGGCGACGACGACGGCGATAACCCCGACGGCGCGTATCGAGCGTGGAAATGTGCGCATCTCTCAACTTCTCCCAGAAAAGAACTGTGTAGCGCCACGTTCAGGCCGATGTGGCCTGCCGACCGGCGGCAACGTGCACGATCGCCTCGGCAGCGCGCCGGCTGGCACCCGATCCTCCGAGCCGCTCCCCGCACGCGCGCCAGGCCCGCGCGGATCGTGGCTGCGCGGGCAGGGTCCGTCAGCATGGACACCGCCTCCGCCGCAACGGCCTCCGGCGTGAACTGATCCTGAATCAGCTCCGGAACGATCTTCTCGCCCGCGATCAGGTTCACCATGCCGATCGGCGTCGACCTTCACGAGCCGGCGGACGATCCGGAACGTGAGCGCAGACAGCCGGTAGACGATCACCATCGGCACGTCGTGCAGCGCGGTCTGTACCGTTGCGGTGCCGGAAGCGGTGAGCGCGACGTCAGCCGAGCGCGAGAACCGCGTCGGTCTCGCCTTCGACGATCGACACGTTCGCGACCGATCGACGCTGCAGCACGTCGAAGAGCCGATCGTCGAGGCCGGGCGCGCGCGCGACGACGAACTGCGCAGCGGGAATGCTCGCGCGGATGATGATCGCGGCCGCCGCGAGATCCGGCAGCGTGTGGCCGACCTCGTTCGCACGGCTGCCAGGCAGAATCGCGATCGTCGGCGCGTTCGGGTCGCGGCCGATTCTCGGCAGAAACACGGATCGCGGCGCGGACGGCGTCGCGAGATCGATGAGCGGGTGCCCGACGAATTCGACCGGCACGCCGCCGTCGCGATAGATCTGCTCCTCGAACGGAAAAATCACGAGCACGCGATCGGCGATCGCGCGCATCGTCTTCAACCGGCCCGCGCGCCACGCCCAGATCTGCGGGCTGATGTAATACACGATCGGGATGCCGAGCGGCTTGACCCGGCGCGCCAGCTGGAAGTTGAAGTCCGGAAAATCGATGAGCACGAGCGCATCGACGCGGTCGGCGCGCGCGCGCTGAACGAGCCGTGCGATCGCCGCGCGCGATCGGGGCAGCTTCGCGATCGCCTCCGTCAGTCCGGTAACGGCGAGCCCGCGGTAGTCCTCGACGAGGGTCCCGCCGGCAGCGGCGAACTGCGGGCCGCCGAGACCGGAAATTGCGAGTCCTGGCGCGAGCGCACGCAGCTCGCGCGTGAGCGCACCGGCATACAAGTCACCGGACGGCTCGCCGCACGACAACAGGATGCGGAGGCTCAAGAGCCGGGGCGTTTGAACAGCGAGGGATCGAGCAGCGTGTTGATGGTGAATGCCGTCACGCGGCGCGTCACGAGTCGCTGACCCGCGCGGCGCATGGCGCCCGAAAACGCGATCTGGACGCCGTCCACCGGCCGGTAGTCCGAATAGATCTCCTCGACGAGCGGCTGCCCCGGTTCACCTGAAACGTAGGCTTCCTTGTCGATCAGGTTCGTGGCCGGATCGATGTAAAGAACGAACGGCTCGACGGTGGTTGCCGAGAGCTCGAGCGCGTGACGCAGCGTGCCGGTCTCGTCCTTCACGTCCGGCAGGAGCCGCGCGCGCAGCCGGCCGTCGTGCGCCGCGAGCAGCGCGGCGACGGTATCGCGCTCGAGCGTCGTCTGCATCTGGCGGATCGCCGAGTTCCGTGACCGCGCGCGTCCCGCGCGGATCTTTCATCCACCCGTGCTCGCCGTCGAACACCTGCACGCCGACGCCTTCGGGAGCTTCCGCTCGATGCGGACGTGATCCGGGTATTGCAGGAACGTCGTCGTCTCGGCTTCGAGCGCGGCCCGGTCGGCGCCTGCACCGTCTCGGCGGTGACCGCGGTGATCGTCTTCAGTCCGCGCAGCGTCGCGAGGCCGCCCTTGGCGGCGATCACCTTCTCGAGCAACGCCTGCGCATTGGGACCGGGCTCGGGAGCAATCGACCGCGGCTGCTGAAAGCTCACCGTCCGCAGAATCGGCTCCGCGGGACTAAAGTCCCGCGCTACAACCGTCGTGCCCCTCCCGCCCGTCCGGCCCCTCCCGCCCGTCCCGCGCCTTGCGCCTGTCCATTCGCCCGCTTCGGCCGCTGAAAATTCGCAGCGGTGAGATCGAGATTGTCCAGCTCGATCGTTTCGACGCTCGGGAAGCCGATGCCCTTCAGCTGCGAGCCGAACGCGGCGGCGTTGCCGACGAGCACGATCGACAGCCGATCGGGTTTCAGATAATGTCCGCGCGACCCGCTGAATGTCGTCGACGGTGACGGCGTTCACCTGCTCGCGGATCGTCTGCAGCTCCTCGATGGGCAGGCCGTAGAACAGCACGTTCAGCACCTGGCGGGCGATCGCGTCGGGCGTTTCGATCGTGAGCGGGAAGCTGCCGGTCAGGTAATTCTTCGCTTCGGTCAGCTCGCGCTCGCTGACGCGTTCGCGCTGCAGCCGCCAGAACTCGTCGATGATCAGCCGCAGCACCTCGCCGGTCGCTTCGGAACGCGTGTTCGTCTCGGCCTCGAAGTCGCCCGACTCCTTGAGCGTGTCGAATTCGGCCTGCGCGCCGTAGGTGAGGCCGCGTTCGGTCCGGAGCACCTGGTGCAGCCGGTTGCTGCCCTCGCCGCCGAGGATCCGGATCGCGAGGTTCACCGCCATGTAGTCGGCGTGCTTCCGCGGAATCCCCAGGTGACCGACGCGCACTTCGGTCTGCACTGCGTCCGGCTTGTTCACGACGATCACGCGACGCGTCGGCTCGGGCGGCTCCGCAAATTTCTGCGGCACGATGTCGCGCTGCGCCCAGTCGCCGAACACCTTCTTCGCCGTCGAGAACGCCTCTTCGGCCGTCACGTCGCCGACGATGGCGAGGATCGCGTTGTTCGGCACGAAGTATTGCTGATGAAACGCTACCAGATCGTTGCGCGTGATCGCGGCGAGGGTCTCGGGCGTGCCGCTCTGCGGCAGACCGTACGGATGGAAGCCGTAGACCATCCGATCGAATACGGCGTTCGCGATGTACTCGGGATCTTGCAGGCTGACCTGCAGACCCGACAGCGCCTGCTGCTTCTGACGATCGATCTCGGTCGGCGAAAACGCCGGATTGCGCGCCATGTCGGACAGCATGCGCATGCCGGTCTCGAAGCTGTCCTTCATGACGACGACGCTCATCTGACTGAGGTCGGGCGAGGCAGCCGCGCCCATCGCGCCGCCGATGAAGTCGATCGCGTCGTTCATCTCCTCGGCCGACTTCGTCGTCGTGCCCTGATCGAGGAGGTCGGCCGCGATCTTCGCGAGGCCCAACTTGTCTTTCGGATCGAACGCGGATGCCGGCGCGCACCAGCAAGCGCATGCTCACCGCCGGCTGCTCGTGATGGAGAACGGCGACGACCTGAAGACCGTTCGGCAGCGTCTGCAAGTCGTACGGCGGGAACTTGACGTCGTGGGCCGGCAGCGGGCGCGGCGGATCCATCAATGGCCAACCCGCGCTGGTCTGCGCCGGCGGCCGGCAGCGCAAAGAAGCAGAACGCGCAAAGCGAGGATCAGCCGCTTCATCGTCCCTGCCCCGCCCGCCCCATCTGCCCCTTCCGCCCCGCTTCGCCCGTTTTCCCCGGCATGATCGTCAGCACGAGTCGATTCTCGGCGTGAAGTAGGTTTTCGCAACGCGCTGCACGTCGGCCGCCGTGACGTTCTGGAAAATCTCGAACTCGCCGTCGGCCGTCTTGATGTCGTGGTGGATCACGACGGCATGCGCGAGCTGCAGCGCCTTGTCCTGATCCGTCTCGCGCCCGAGGATGTAGTCGCGCGCGAACTGATTCTTCGTCCGCTGCAGCTCGTGCTCGGTGATCGGCTCGGCTTTGCAGCCGATCGAGCTCCGCGATGAGCGCCTTCGCGACTTCATCCGTCGTGTGGCCCGGCTGCACGATCGCGACGACGTAGAAGAGGTTCGGATCTTCGATGAGATTCGCCTGGCCGAACGCCGCCACCGCCATCTGCTTGTCGTACACCAGCTTCTTGTAGATCCGCGAGCTCTGGCCGTCCGACAGCACCTTCGCGGCGATGTGCAGCGGATACGAGTCCGGGTTGCCGTCGAAGGTGATGTGGTGCGCCACGACGACCGCCGGCAGCGGCCACGCCTCCTGCAGCGTCACGCGCTTCTCTTTGGTCTGCGGCGGCTCTTTCGGAATGTCGCGCGGCACCGGACGGTCGACTTCGGCACGCGGCCGAGATACTGCGCCAACGAGCTGCAAGCGCCTGCGTCGAATCGAAGTCGCCGACGAGCGTGAGCGTGGCGTTCGACGGCACGTAGAACGTGTGGAAGAAATCGCGGACGTCCTCGATCGACGCCGCGTCGAGATCCTTCATGCTGCCGATCGTCGGGTGCTTGTACGGATGCGTGGTGAACGCCTGGTCGTAAATGATCTCGTTCAGCCGGCCGAACGGCTGATTGTCGATCCGCATGCGCCGCTCTTCTTTCACCACCTCGCGCTCGGTCGTGAACGTGTCCTTGTCGATCCGCAGCGAGGCCATCCGATCGGCTTCGAGCCACAGCGTGAGCGGCAGGTACTGCGACGGCACTGTTTCCCAGAACACCGTCTCGTCGTCGGTGGTGTAGGCGTTGCTCTGGCCGCCGATCGAGGAGACGTAGGAAGTGTGCGCCTCGGGCTCGACGTTCTTCGATCCCTTGAACATCATGTGCTCGAAGAGATGCGCGAAGCCGGTGCGGCCCGGTCTTCTCGTTCTTCGAACCGACGTGATACCAGATCTGCAGGTGGACGATCGGCGTCGAGTGGTCCTCGGAGAGCACCACGGTGAGGCCGTTCGCGAGCGTCGAAAGCTGATACTGCAGCTTCGGTGGACGCGAGGCCGCAAAGGTCCCCGTGTCTCTCGTCAACAGCAGGGCCGCCGCCAGCGCGAACCCGCTCAACACGCGAACGATCCTGTTAGACATCGGCTCCGATTATCTCTTAGTTCAGACGGCTATTTGCTGAGGAGGCGGAACCCGGCAAGCGCCCACCGTCGAGCTATTCGGTCGATTGGATCGGCGTCGACTCGCGTCTCCGCACCCGCAAAAAGCTCGACGGCCCCCGCGCGACCATTAATCCGCAATCCCACTTCGACCGTGCCACCCAACTGACGGTCACGGTGCGGTACGACGGTTTGATCGACAAGGAAGGCGTTTCCGAATCCGTGTGCGAACACGCCGAGCCTTGGACTCACGGGGCGCCTGATCATCAGGTCGAGATCGCCGGTCCACGTGTAGTCGACGAATGAGTTCTGGACGACTTTGCCCGCCGTGGCGACGCCGTCGATGGTGAATCCCTGGATCGTCACGCGACGCAGAACACGCACGCCAAGAACGTTCCACGCGATTGCGAATCGTTTCGGTCGATCGCTCAAATGCCGCGACACGTGATGGAAAACAACAGCTGACCTCGGTCTCGCCGATTCGCGCGGACGAGGACGCTTCGAGCGTGTAGTTCCCCTGGTTGGGATCGAACGGGCGGAATTCGTCGCCGAGGACCGCCTCGTAGTCGACGAGGATCGACGATCGGCCGACGATGTAGTCGGCGACGTCGATGTCGCCGCCGAAATGCGTCTCCCACGAAAAGCGCGGGTCGTTGATCGAGACCGCGGCGGCCGAAAGATGAAAGTCGTACCGCGACATGAAGTCGGGTGTGGCCGGCGCCGGTGCGATGGCCGGGGTCGTTTGCTGAGCGTGAGCGCGTGGAGCGGAAGCGACGAGCAGCAGCGCGGCGACCGCCGCGCGCGGAATCAGACGTCGAGTCGTGTACGGCATTCGGCGAGCTTCTCCTCGAGTTCAGCAATGCGCTGCTCGAGTTCAGCAACGCGCTTCTTGAGCTTCGGCAAATGACGGACGATGACCTGGCTTTTACGCCACTCCAAATTCAGCAGCGCGGGCGAGCCCGACATCAGCACGCCAGCCTCGACGTTGCCGCTCACCCCCGTCTTCGCCGAGAACATCGCGCCCTTGCCGATGTGCACGTGACCGGTGACGCCCACCTGCCCGCCCATCATCACATCGTCCTCGACCACGGTGCTGCCGGCGATGCCCACTTGCGCGGCGAGCAGGACGCGCCGGCCGATCTGCACGCCATGCGCAATGTGGACGAGGTTGTCGATTTTCGTCCCTTGCCGGATCCTCGTTTCGCCGACGGCCGGTCGATCGATCGTGGAATTCGCGCCGATCTCGACGTCGTCCTCGATCACGATATCGGCACCTTGCGGGATCTTCAGATGTTCGCCGTCAGGGTCTCGCGCGAAACCAAAGCCGTCACTCCCGATGACGGCGCCGTCCAGCACGACCACGCGGTTGCCCAGTTGCACGCGTTCGCGAATCGACACGCGCGCATGGAGCACACAGTCGTCGCCGATGGTCGCGCCGGGACCGATCACCGCGTGAGGATAGATGACGGCACGCGCACCTATCGTCGCACCGTCGCCGATTACGACAAACGGACCGATCGACGCGTCCGAACCGATCGTCGCCGTCGGGGCGATAGCGCTGAGCCGGTCGACGCCTTTCGGAGGATGAGACGGTGTGACGAACAGGCGAAGAGCCTGCGCGAAACAGTAGTACGGATTTTCGGCGCGAAGGACGGCGAAGGAGGCGTGTGGGACCGTAACGGCCGGCGCGAGGATAACCGCCGACGCCCGAGTCGTTTCCGCGAGCCCGAGATACTTCGGATTGGCGACGAAAGTGAGGTCGCCGCTCCCGGCCTGTTCAATACCGGCGACCCTGGTGATATCGATGCTGCCGTCTCCTTCGAGCCGGCAGCCGAGGCGCTCCGCGAGGTCCTGAAGCTTCAACGATCTAAGGATCTAAGAATTTAAGAATCTAAGGATCTGCTGGGCTAAGATCCTAACATCCTCACATCCGAAGATCCTGAGATTCTTAGATCAGTAAGATCCTTCATCCTTAGATCCCTAGATCCTCAGATCTATCAGACCGACGTTCGTCGTCCGCTCACGAGCTGAACGATGAAGAGCACGAGCGCAACAACCAGCAGGACGTGAATCGCGCCGGCGGCGACCTTGAACGCGAGTCCCAGTATCCAGAAGATGACCAGTAACACGATTAGCGTCCACAGCATCGTGATCTCCTCGCGGGCGCACGCCCGCTCAACGGTGTCCAGCCTTCCGATCCGCAAGTGACATGCCACCAACCGACTTAATGCTCCGGTTGGCGCTGGCGGCTGGGCTCGGCGCGGCCATCGGCGTCGAACGTGAACTCCGTCAGAAGCCCGCCGGCCTACGGACCAACATCCTGATTGCGTTGGGCGCTGCGCTGTTCACCGTCGTCTCGATCGAAATTGCGGACCGCTACGCCGGAGGGACGCCCGATCGCGTCGCGGCTCAGATTGTGACGGGGATTGGGTTTCTGGGCGGCGGCGCAATCCTGCGTAGTGGAACCAATGTGCGCGGAATGACGACGGCAGCGACCATTTGGGTGAACGCGGCGATCGGCATGGCTGCGGGAGCCGGCGCGTACGCACTCGCCACCGTGGCGACGGTCATCACGCTGGTCGTGCTGGCCGTGCTGCCGCCAATCGAGGCATTTTTCGAACGCCGGGCAGGCATCGACAACGGCCATGGCAATCGAAAACCTCCTACTTCGGCGGGCGCACCTTCTGAATAATGACGCGGGGCATTTCCGTTTTGAGGGCGGGCCGGCCTGCCGCCTCCCACGCGCCTAGGATCATCGATCCTGTCGCCGTGACCGCTGCCGACAGCTGATGCTCGAGGAGCGGTTTCACTCCGGTAAAGAACTTCTCGAAATACTCGTCGTCGTACGCGTCTTTCCCGGCAATCGCCGCTTTGTCCGCAGCCAGGAGCCGCTGCACCTGCTGGTAGCTCGAGAGCAGCGCATCGAATGCGGCGTCACGCGCGTTCGCTGTGGGCGCAGCCGGGGCGGGGTTGATCGTTAGCCGCGATTGAAATCGCTCGAAGAGAGCGGTCTCGAACCTCGCGTGCACGCCGTTCTGATTCGTGAACTGGCCGTCGAAATTGTTCGACGCGTGCAGCGGCTGGCACGCGTCCTGGAGGTAGTGCGACGCGACTGACGCGAACAGCACGGTGTTGCCGATCGAGAAAGCTTGATTCCTTTTGAAGCCTTCCATCGCTCGGCGCAGGTTGCCGGCCTCTTCCTCTTCGCGCCACGGCAGCGTGCCGAGCCGTTTCAGCGTTGACGCGCCGAACTTCTCGAGCGCCGCGCCGTACTCGCGCGGCAGCACAGGAAACGGGAACTCTCCAAGCTCCGGCGCGCCGAAGTTGACGAAGTGATTGGGGTCGTCATCCCAGCCGACGGTCCGCCAGAGATCGGGATCGGTGACGCGCATCACGAGTTCGTCCGCATTCGCAACGAAGAACGGCTTGATGTCCGGCGGGAGCATCTCGATTGCGCGCCGCATGATGTAACGGTGCGCGGCCGTCGCCCCACGCCAGAGCCGGCGCAGGGAACGAACGCCAGCACGAGGCCCGCCGCCGCGACCGCGAATGCCTTTCGCATGCTGGTATATTAGGTGAAAAGCTACCAGCCACCAGCCACCAGCCACCGTCCGTGGACAACCTCACGCATTCATTGTTCGGCCTCACGCTCGCGCGCACGCCGCTCGGGCGCGCGGGACGCGGCACGACCGCGGTGCTCGTCATCGCGTCGAATATCCCCGACATCGACGGTCTGTCCGCGGTACGCGGCACCGCGTCGTACCTGCACTGGCACCGCGGTCCGGCGCACGGCCCGATCGGCGTCGTGCTCCTCAGTGTCGCTTCCGCCGGGCTGGTGTGGGGATGGCAGCGATTCGAACAGCGTGGAAACCAGAGCCGTCCATCCGCGGCATCGTTCGGTCTGCTGTTCGCGGCGCGCTGATTGCCGCACTCGTTCACGTGCTGATGGATTTTCCGACGACGTACGGCACGCGGCTACTGAGCCCGTTCGATTGGCACTGGTTCGCAGTGGACTGGATGCCGATCATCGACGGCTATCTGCTCGTCGCGCTCGGTGTGGGGCTCGCGTTCGGTCGCGTTTCCGACGCGGCGGGCCGCCGGAATGCCGCGATCGTGCTCGTGTTGATGGCGGCCAATTACGGTGTTCGCGGCGTGGCCCATCACCGCGCCGTGGTGGCAGCGACGCGCGTCTTCGGCCCGCGCCTGCCGGCGCCGTGCGATCCGGCATCGCCCCTTGCCTCAATCGTGGATAGCTGGCCCCGGGAAGGCGCAAAGACGGCGAGCGATCAGCCGAATAAACGCTGTCTCGTCGAGATCGCCGCGATGCCGTCATTCGCGTCGCCGTTCAAGTGGCGGCTGATCGCGCGGCTCTCGAACGCGTACGAGCTGCAGGATATCGACCTGCTCGATTCGCGTTTCAGCACGGACACCGATCGGCTGTGGCGCGTCACGCTGCGGCCCAACATCTGGACACCTCCGGCATTTCAGGCGGCTGCGACACCGCTCGGCGGGATATTCCTCGGCTTCTCGCGCTTTCCCGCCGCGCGGTCGATCGTCGATGCGACCGGCGGCGCGATCGTGCGGTTCAACGACATGCGCTTCGCCGGCGGCCTCTTCAGCCTGAATCAGCCGCAGCGCGGACCCGATCCGTTCACGGTCACGATTCAACTCGCGCCTGATGGAACGCTCCGTAGCGAACACGTCAGCCGCTAGTGGGCCGTAGCTGATGCCCCGCTTGGGCGCGCACATGTCGGTCGCAGGCGGATTGCCACGCGCCGTCGAGCGCGCGATCGTCCACGGCTGCGAGGCGCTGCAGATCTTCGCAAAGAACGCGAGCCAGTGGCGGGGACGCGTCCTGCCGCCGGAGGAGATCCGCGCGTTTCGTGCAGCAGCGAAGGCGTCGGGGATTCGGCCGATCGTCTCGCACGCCAGCTACCTGATTAATCTCGCGTCGACCGATGCGGCGCTTCGCGCGCAATCGATGGCCGCGATGGGCGACGAGCTCGATCGCGCCGAAGCTCTCGGGCTTCTCGGCGTCGTGCTCCATCCGGGCTGCTATACGGCAGGCAACGAAGCGGACGGTCTCGAGCTGATCGCGGAAGGCCTCCTCGATCTGCTCCGCGAACGCCGCCGCGGGAAGACGATGGTGATTCTCGAACATACGGCCGGCCAGGGCACGGCGCTCGGCGCGACGTTCGAGCAGCTCGCGTCCATCATCGGCAAGATGAACGATCATCGCCGCATCGGCGTGTGTCTCGACACGTGTCATCTGCTGGCGTCCGGCTACGACATCGTGACGCCGGAAGGCTACGCGCGGACGTTCAAGCAGTTCGGGCGTCTCGTCGGCTTCGAACGGCTTCGGGCATTTCATCTCAACGACTCGAAGAAACCGCTGGGCAGCCGTGTCGATCGTCACGAGCACATCGGTCGCGGTTGCCTTGGGCTCGAGCCGTTCCGCCGGATCGTCAACGACAAACGCTTCCGCGGATTGCCGATGCTGCTCGAAACGCCAAAAGCAGAAGGCAAAGCGAAGGGAGCGATCGAAGTGGATCCTCTGGACCGCGCGAATCTCGACACGCTGCGCGGCCTCCTCGGCGCGCGGACAATGTAAGATTCAAACCACATGGCTCCGTTCACCCGCGATGAAGTCGCCGCGATTGCGGCGCTCGCGCAACTTGCGCTCGATGATGCCGAGCTCGATCTCTTTGCGCGGCAACTGGGCGAGATACTCAGCTACGCGAACCAGGTGCAGCAGGTCGATACGACCGGCGTGCCGCCGACGGAACGCGTTCCGACCGACACGGCGACCGATCGCGACGACAGGCTGCAGCCGTCGCTCGATCGCGAAACGGTGCTCGCAGCCGCGCCCGATGCGAACGTCGATCGCGGCTTCTTCCGAGTGCCGCGGGTCATCGGATGATCGACGGCGTCACGATTCGATCGCTGCGCGACGACATCGTGTCCGGAAAGCGGCTTGCCGCGGATGTCTGCCGCGACGCGCTGGCGCGAATCGCGTCGCTCGACCCCAAACTCCACGCCTTCAATACCGTCGTTGGCGAACGAGCGGTGACGCGTGCACAGGCGATCGATCGCAACCGCGACCAGTGGCGCAACGCGCCGCTCGCCGGCGTGCCGATCGCGATCAAGGACAACATCTGCACCGCCGGCGTCCTCACCACCGCATCGTCGCGGATGCTCGAGAGCTACGTGCCGCCGTACGACGCGACGGCGGTGTCGAGGATCGAGGCGGCCGGCGCGATCGTGATCGGCAAGACCAACTGCGACGAGTTCGCAATGGGCTCATCCAACGAAACGTCCGCGTTCGGGCCCGCGAGAAATCCGTGGGCGCTCGATCGGGTTCCTGGCGGAACAAGCGGCGGGTCGGCGGCGGCAGTTGCCGCCCGATATGCGCCAGCGGCGCTCGGATCCGATACCGGCGGATCGATCCGCCAGCCCGCCGCGATGTGCGGTGTCGTGGGGTTGAAACCGACGTACGGACGCGTCTCACGCTACGGGCTGATCGCGCACGCATCGTCACTCGATCAAATTGGACCGATCGCCCGAACCGCATACGATGCGGCGCTCGTGCTGAATGCGCTGAGCGGCTTCGATGCGGCGGACGCGACGACGTCGCGGGAAAAAGTGCCGGACTTCACCGCCGGCCTCGACGGTGGAGCGCGCGGGTTGCGGGTCGGTGTGCCGCGCGACCTCGTCGCCGACGGCATCGACGGCGAAGTGGCGGCGGCGTTCGGGACGGCGCTCGAGGCGCTCGCGGCGCGCGGCGCGACGCTCATCGACATCGAGCTGCCGCATGCGAAGCACGCGATCCCGGTTTATTATCTCGTGGCGACGGCCGAGGCGAGCTCGAACCTCGCGCGGTACGACGGCGTCCGCTATGGATTCCGCGCCGCCGACGCGAAGGAGCTGCGTGCGATGTACGCGCACACGCGTGCGCAGGGCTTCGGCTCCGAGGTGAAACGGCGGATCATGCTCGGCACGTACGTGCTGAGCGCGGGCTATTACGATGCGTACTACGTGAAGGCGCAGCAGGTGCGGACGCTGATTCGACGCGATTACGACGCAGCCTTCGAACAGGTCGATGCCGTCGCGATGCCCACGAGCCCGACGCCGGCCTTTCGAATCGGCGAGCGCGCGGTCGATCCGCTCCAGATGTATCTGGCTGACGTGTTTACCGTGAGCGCGAACCTGGCGGGACTGCCGGCCCTGAGCGTGCCGTGCGGCTTCACGCGCGGCCGCCTGCCGATCGGGCTGCAGCTGACCGGCCGGCGTTTCGACGAGGCAACGATTCTGCGACTGGCGGACGCGTACGAGCGCGACACCAACTGGTGGAGAGAAGAGCCCGCCCTGCAGGGTCATGACTGACCCGGAATGGGCGTCGTTTACCGACGACCAACTGCTCGCGATGCGGATGTGCGACCTCGGCGTCACGATCGAGGGGACCGAGCTCGAGCAGCGCATCGCCGTCGTGAACGCGGAGCTCGATGCGCGCGGCGTCCATTTCCGTCCGCATTACTGGTTGTCCGACGAATGGTTCACGCCCGACGGTGTTCCCGGCATCGCGATTCCCTTCTACCTGGCGCACCCACGGCTGGCGAAGCTCGAGCTCGCGCAGATGCTCGAAGTCGAAGGAGGCGACCCCGATTCTTTCGTGAAGATACTCCGGCACGAGGTCGGCCACGCCATCGACAACGCCTATCAACTGCGGCGGCGGCCGACGCGCCGGCGGCTCTTCGGGCATCCGGGTATCGAGTATCCCGAGTACTACACGCCGAAGCCGTACAGCAAGAGCTTCGTCCAGCATCTGGATCATTGGTACGCGCAGAGCCATCCCGACGAAGATTTCGCGGAAACGTTCGCCGTCTGGCTCGACCCGCAGTCGATGTGGGCGACGCGTTACGCGGGATGGCCTGCGCAGCGCAAGCTCGAATATCTGGACCGCCTGATGCGACACATCGCGTCGACGCGGCCGCGCATCAACTCGAAGCGCCAGATGGATCCGCTCTCACGGTTGAGGAAAACGTTGGGCGAACATTACCGGAAAAAGCGCGAGCACTACGGCCTCGATCATCCGGACTTCTATGAAAGCGACCTGCGCAATCTGTTTTCAGATGCGTCCGAATACGCGAAGAATCCGTCGGCGGCGCGCTTCGTGAACAAGATACGCAAGGAGGTCCGCAGCACGGTGGCCAGCTTCACGGACAGCTACCAGTACACGATCGATCAATTGCTCGGCAAAGTCATCGACCGATGCCGCGAGCTGAATCTTCGGCTGACCGATTCAGAGGAAGCGACGAAGATCGACTTCATGGTGTTCCTCACGGTGCAGACGATGAACTATCTGCATAGCGGGCGGCACCGGGTCGCCCTGTGAGCCGGCTGTGAGCAAGCTCCGGGTTCTCGCGCTCGTGCATCGTCATCTCGTCCCACCCGCGACGGTCGAGGAAGGTACCGACATCACAGCGGCGCCGTGGAGGACGGAGTACGACGTCGTGTCGACGCTCACCGCGATGGGCCACGAGGTGAGAGCGCTCGGGGTCCACGACGACCTTGGCGAGATCCGCCGCATCGCGGCGGAGTGGAAGCCGCACGTCGCGTTCAATCTTCTCGAGGGGTTCGACGACATCACGATCTTCGACCAGAACGTGGTCTCGCACCTCGAGCTGCTGAAGCTGCCGTACACGGGCTGCAACCCGCGCGGTCTGCTTCTTGCGCGCGACAAGTCGCTCTCGAAGAAATTGCTCGCCTATCACCGGATTCAGGTGCCGGAGTTCGAAGTCTTCCGCAGCGGACGGCCGATTCGCCGTCCGAAGCGCCTGACGTTTCCGCTGATGGTGAAATCGCTCACGCAGGAGGCCTCTATCGGCATCTCTCAGGCTTCCGTCGTGGACAACGACGAGAAGCTGAAGGAGCGCGTCACGTTCGTTCATGAGAGCATCGGCACTGCGGCCATCGTCGAGCAGTACATCGAGGGACGCGAGCTCTACGTCGGGATTCTCGGCAATCAAGCGCTCCAGGCGCTTCCCGTCTGGGAACTGTTCTTCACGAACATGCCGCAGGACGCGAAGCGAATCGCCACCGACCGCGTGAAGTGGAGCGTGAAGTATCAGAAGAAATACGGCATCGACAGCGGGCCGGCCAAAGAGCTGCCGGATGTCAAGTGCGAGGAGATCCAACACATCTGCAAGCGGGCGTTTCGTGCGCTGGAGTTGAGCGGCTACGCGCGCATCGATCTGCAGGCTCGACGAGGCGGGCAACATCTGGGTGCTCGAAGCCAACCCGAACCCGCAGATTGCCAAAGGCGAGGATTTCGCCGCGTCTGCCGAGAAGGTGGGCATCACCTACGAAGGGGTCCTGCAGCGGATCCTGAACCTTGGCATCCGGTGGCAGCCGGAAAGCGTCGCGTGACCGACAGCGAGCGGCAGACGATGAGAGTCGTCGCGCTCGCGATCGCACTGTTCACGTGGACGTTGACGACGCACGGCAAGTATTCCGCGTCGGGCGACGAGCCGCACTATCTGATGATGGCGCACAGCATCGTCACCGATCACGATCTGGATCTCGCCAACAACTACGCGAACAACGACGGGCGTTTCTTCGGTCACGATCACCTCCTCGCCGAGCGTCACCTGGTACGGACGCGCCAGGGCACGCTCGAAGGGTTCGGCGACGTGGGGCTGCCGATCCTCATCGCGCCCGTCTACGTCGCCGCGCGCGTCATCGCGTCGGCAGCGCCGGCCTCGACCCTCGCGCGTTTCCGGATGGACCGCGGCCTGTTCACGTATTCGATTGTCAGCGTCACACTCCTTGTTCTCAGTTCAATCGTCATGGGACTCCTGGCGGTGACGGTGGCGTCCGCAGCCGGCACACCGACGGCGGTCCTCTTCGTCGCGGCCGCCGCGGTGTCGCCGCCGATCGTGAGCCACGCGTTTCTCGTGTTCCCCGAAGTCGTCGCGCTCGCGGTCACGTGCGCCGTCGTGTCGTTCGCATCGATGGCGCCGAACCGACGCGATCGCGCGCGCGGCCTCGCGCTGATCGCCGCGCTGGGGCTCCTGCCGTGGGTGCACCGCAAGTACTCATTCTTCGTCATCGGGCTCCTGTTTCTTCTGGTCTGGGTGCGTCGCGACGTGCTCGAGCAGTTGTCGCCGCGCGATCGCGCCCTCGCCGCAGCGCTGTTCGTGGTGCCGCAGCTCGCCTTTCACGCGTTCACGCTGCAGCGCTGGGGCACGCTCGGCGGGCCGCCGACGCTCGAGGGTGTGCCCCTTTCGTTTGGAACGTTGAAGCACGGGCTGGCGGGCCTGTGGCTGGATCGGCAGAGCGGTGTGCTGGCGTACGCGCCCGTTTACTGGCTGCTGCCCGTCTGCTGGATCATCACCTGGCGCAGGACATGGCCGTACCTGGTGCCGGCGGTCCTGCTCTATCTGCCCGCTGCGGCATTTCTCGAATGGTGGGGTGGATTCTCGCCGGCGGCCAGGTATCTGGTGCCGATCATGCCTCTTTGCCTGGTGCCGATGGCCTACGCGTTGCGCCATCGTTTCGTCCGGTATGCCGCCGGAATCCTTCTGCTGCCGCAGCTTGCGATCGACCTGGTCGTCTGGCAGCATCCGCGCGCGCTATGGCCGGCCGCCAACGGCGTCAACTTAGCGCTGGATTATCTCGGCGCGCTCGGGCACGCGTACGCACGATTGCTTCCGACGTTGCGGTGAGACTCTGGGGTTGGACAAACTGAACTGAGAACTGAGAACTCAGAACTGAGAACTCAGAACTGCGAACTTCGGAAACCGGCGCATTTCGACGCACTTCTAAATTCCGAGTTCTAAGTTCTCGAGCCTTCTAGATTGTGTGCGCGATAGGGCGCGACGCGCGCAGAACCGCCCAGACGATGAGGCCGATGACAGCGAACGGCACCAGCGGCAGCATCACCGCAAACGCCACGCCGACTAGCGCAACCACCACGGCGATGCACGCAGCGATGAGAACGAACGGCAGAATGAACAGGCCGACCGCCAGCTTGATGGCCATTCGCAGCAGGAAGAATGGCAGGAGCAACAGCATGAACGGGAGGGCGAGGAGGCCGAACAGAAGCGAAAAAACGATGCGGAACGGGAGCAGCGCCAACCGAATCGGGAGGGTCAGCAGATGGAACATATCCTCATTTACGGGCGGCCGCCTCGAGAAGTTCCGGGCTCCGGAGCTGGTCGGCCGGACCGTGCGGCGCACCTGGCGCTAAGTAACGCATCGGCTGAAGACTGATCCGCTCGTCCAGGCTCTTGATGACCGCGGCCTTGCCGCCGGCCGTCCGCTTCGTCTTCGTAAACCCAACGAGAACGCAGAATCCAATGAACAGCACGAGCACGAAGACGGTGCTCGACGCCAGCCCTTGGATTGCGCCGAGCGCGATCTGCTGGATGTCGGTCACGCCTCGTTCCCGCCGCCGTCTGCACCCTGAACTTTACGGGCGGGCACGTCGTAGGCCACGAGCCCGCGCTTCACCTCTTCCATCGCCAGGCGCTCCGCTTTTTTCGGCAGATGCTCTTCGGCGTTCTGGATCCGCAGCCGCGCGCCCCGTCGCAACTGCTTCGCACGGAGCGCCGCCACGTCCACGAAGAGAAATCGGCTCGTAATCGGAGCCACCGGCTCGGAAGGAATCACCGCGTCGTCCATACGTTCATGTTCTGGAGCGTCAGTCATGTTGCGCCTCAAGCGTAGCATGCGGACTGGAAAGGCTGGAAGGGCAGGAAAGGCTGGCCCCTCCTGCCCCACCCCTGTCGTCGTTACGCGGCGACGTCCACCTTGATTTGCCGCGGCTTGGCTTCCTCGCGCAGCGGGAGCCGGACCGTCAGCACGCCATTCTTGTACTCGGCCGAAACCCTGCTCGCGTCCACGGTCTGCGGCACCGAGAACGAGCGGCTGAACGTGCCGTAGCGGCGCTCCACGTGATGGAACTGCTCCTCTTTCACGCTCTCCATGCCGGCGCCGAATTTCTTCTCGCCCTTGATGGTCAGCACGAAATTCTCGACGGTGATGTCGATGTCGTCGCGCGACATGTCGGGCAGTTCGGCCTTGAGCACGAGCTCGTGTTCACCCGTCTGGAAGATGTCCACCGGCGGCATCCACGTGCTGGCCCCGGCGAACCCGAAATCGCGAAATGGATCCCAACGAACGATGGTCATGATGTCCTCACTTTGTTTACAGCGTCTCCGCATACTCCGCGTCGACGACTTCTCCGTCTTTTACATTCGATCCTTCAGAACCCTGCGAACCTTGAGTACCTTGAGAACCCTGAGAACCCTTGTAGAGATTCTCCGCAAGCGCATGCGAGAGCTGCGTGAGCTCCGCCGTGGCCTGCTTGATTCTCGCCAGGTCGTCTCCCTCGATCGCCTTGCGCAGGTCGGCGATCGCCGCGTCTATCTTCGACAACTCGCCGACCGGCAGCTTCTCGCGGCTCTCGTTCACGGTCTTCTCGACCTGATACGCGAGCGAGTCGGCCTGGTTGCGCGCGTCGATGAGATCGCGGCGCGTCTGATCCTCCGACGCGTGGCTCTGTGCGTCCTTGACGAGCCGATCGACGTCCTCTTTCGAGAGGCCGCTCGAACCGCTGATCGTGATCTTCTGCTCCTTGCCCGTCGCCATGTCCTTCGCGGTCACGTTGACGATGCCGTTTGCGTCGATGTCGAACGCGACCTCGATCTGCGGCACGCCACGCGGCGCGGGCGGAAGGCCCACGAGCTGGAAGCGGCCGAGCGTGCGGTTGTCGCGCGCCATCGGGCGCTCGCCCTGCAGCACGTGCACTTCGACGTTCGGCTGGCTGTCCGTCGCGGTCGAGAAGGTCTCGCTCTTCCGCGTCGGGATCGTCGTGTTGCGCGGAATCAGCGTCGTCATCACGCCGCCGAGGGTTTCAATGCCGAGCGACAGCGGGGTCACGTCGAGCAGCAGCAGATCCTTGACGTCGCCCATGAGCACGCCGCCCTGAATCGCCGCACCAACCGCCACTACTTCGTCCGGGTTCACGCCTTTGTGCGGCTCCTTGCCGAAGTATTCGCGCACGAGCTGCTGCACTTTCGGCATGCGCGTCGAACCGCCGACCAGGACGACCTCGTCGATCTTCTTCGGGTCGACGCCCGCATCAGCCAGCGCCTGCTTCACCGGACCCATCGTCCGCTGCAGCAGGTCGTCGACGAGTTGTTCGAGCTTCGCCCGCGTCAGCTTGGTCTGCAGATGCTTCGGGCCGGCCGCGTCGGCCGTGATGAACGGCAGGTTGATGTCCGTTTCCATTGCCGTCGAGAGCTCGATCTTCGCCTTCTCGGCGCCTTCCTTCAGCCGCTGCAGCGCCATCCGATCCTTCGAGAGATCGATGCCTTCGCTCTTCTTGAACTCGCCGGCGAGCCATTCGATGATGCGGTCGTCGAGGTCGTCGCCGCCGAGGTGCGTGTCGCCGTTGGTCGCCTTCACTTCGACGACGCCTTCGCCGACTTCGAGGACGGAGATGTCGAAGGTGCCGCCGCCGAAGTCGTACACCGCGATGATTTCGTCTTTTTTCTTGTCGAGGCCGTACGCGAGCGCCGCCGCCGTCGGCTCGTTGATGATGCGCTGTACGTTGAGGCCCGCGATCTTGCCCGCGTCCTTCGTCGCCTGTCGCTGTGAGTCGTTGAAGTACGCCGGTACGGTGATGACCGCGTCGGTGACTTTTTCTCCGAGGTAGTCCTCAGCCGCCTGTTTCAGCTTCTGCAGCACCATCGCCGAGATTTCCGGCGGCGAATATTTCTTGTCGCGCGCCTCGACCCAGGCGTCGCCGTTTTGCGCGCGCACGATTTTGTACGGCACGCGCGAGCCTTCCGACGTCACTTCGTCGAACTTGCGACCCATGAACCGCTTGATTGAAAAGATGGTGTTTTCCGCGTTCGTAACGGCCTGACGCTTCGCCACCTGCCCGACGAGCCGCTCGCCATCTTTCGCGATGGCCACGACCGACGGCGTAATCCGCGCGCCTTCCTGGTTCACGATGACGGCTGGCTGTCCACCTTCCATGACCGCGACCACCGAGTTCGTGGTGCCGAGGTCGATTCCGATTACTTTGCCTGCCATGTGTTAAGCCCCCAATCTCACGAGATGACGGGAGTATAGCAGCACTATGAGTGTTATGCAAGCATTTTATATGCGTTATATACACTCATATATTTACATAGGATGCAAACCGATGGGCTTGCTGACCTTATGGTTCGGCTCGGTTCGAAATCATTCCGCCTTATGAGATGATTTGCCATGCGCTCACGCGTCCACGCCGTCGTGCTTCCGTCAGAGATTGGCGATTTCGCCGATGAGGTCCGCCGGGCGTTTTTCGAGCTCGGCCGAACATTTGGCCTCGAGTCACTCGCCGGCGAGTGCTCGCCCGCCCTCGACGTCTTTGAAGCCGACGACGCGGTCGAGATCACGGTCGACCTGCCGGGCGTCGACGTCAGCGCCATCCGCGTGATCATCAAAGCCGGCGCCGTGCTGGTGGTCGGCGAAAAGCCGGTGAGGCGCGGCGTCACCGATTCCAGCTTTCACCTGGTCGAGCGCGGGTTCGGGCGTTTCGCGCGGACCGTCCGCCTCGCGTGCCCGTGCGACAGTGCCGGTGCGAGCGCTCGCCTTGCGAACGGCGAACTCCGAATCACCGTTCCGAAAATCGCCGACCGCCGCGGACAGGCGATCCGTATCGCGATCAACGTGAGCTGATTCGCGGCCGTCGCGTTTGATGTCCTCTGCTTTGTGGGCCATGATTGCCCGGTGCGCATTCTCTTCATCGGCGATATCGTCGGCCGTCCCGGGCGCGAACTCGTGCGCCGTGGGCTGGCCGCGCTCGTCGAGTATCACCAGGTGGATTTCGTCATCGCCAACGCCGAGAATTCCGCGGCGGGCTTCGGGATCACGCGCGAGATAGGCGAGCAGCTGCTCGAGTACGGCGTCGACGTCATGACGTCGGGCAATCACATCTGGGACAAGAAGGAAGCGCTCGATTACATCGGCATCGAGCCGCGGCTCCTCCGTCCGGCGAACTATCCCCGCGGCGTGCCCGGGAACGGCAGCTATCTGGCGCGGACGAGACAAGGCACGAGCGTTGGCGTGGTGAACGGGATGGGACGCGTGTTCATGCTGAACATCGACGACCCGTTTACGGTGATCCCTCGCGAGGTCGAGGCGCTGCAGGCGCGGACACGGATCATCTTCGTCGACTTTCACGCCGAAGCGACGTCCGAGAAAATCGCGATGGGCTGGCATCTCGACGGTCGCGTCACGGCCGTCGTCGGCACGCACACGCACGTGCAGACAGCCGACGATCGCATCCTCCCGAAAGGCACCGCCTATCTCACGGACGTCGGCATGACCGGGCCGCACGACTCGATCATCGGCGTCGAGATCGATGCGGCGCTCGGCCGGTTTCTCACCGCGCTACCGGCTCGGTTCGAAACCGCCACCGGCAACCCGCGGCTGAACGCCGTCATCGTCGAAGCCGACGAGCAGACCGGCAAGGCCACCGACATCGAGCGCCTGAGCTACAGCAGCCAGGAGATCGACGAGCTCGCGAATGTCCGATCTGTTTGATCTGCCATTCGAAGAAGACGACGAGGACCCGTTGGACGTCAGCCAGCACGACCGACGACCAACGACCAACGACCAACGACGCCGACCAGCCGCCAACCACCAACGACCAACGACTCGAGGCTATTCCGAGTCGCCGCGTACTGAGCGTGACGGAGCTCACCGTTCGCGTGCGCGATCTGCTCGAGACAGAGCTGTTCGAGGTGTGGGTCGAAGGCGAGCTGTCCAACTGCCGTCTTTGGAATACCGGGCATCTCTACTTCACGTTGAAGGATCAATCGGCGCAGATCCGGAGCGTCATCTTCCGCTCGGCGCTGCGCTATCTGAAGTTCAAACCGGCCGACGGCCTTCGCGTCGTCGCGCGCGGGAAGATTTCCGTCTACGAGCCGAAGGGCGAATACCAGCTGGTGTGCGAGCACCTCGAGCCGCAAGGGCTCGGCGCGCGTCAGCTCGCCTTCGAGCAGCTCAAGAAACGCCTCGAGGCCGAGGGGCTCTTCGATGCCGCGCGCAAGCGCCCGCTGCCCGCGCTTCCGCGCAAGATCGGCATCGTCACGTCGCTCGACGGTGCGGCGGTCCAGGACATCATCAAAGTGCTGCGTCGACGATACGCCAACGCGCATCTGATCATCCGGCCGACGCGCGTGCAGGGTGAGGGCGCTGCGGCGGAAATTGCGCAGGGCCTGAGAGCGATCGGCCGCGTGAAAGGCGTCGACGTCGTCATCGTCGGGCGCGGCGGAGGATCGATCGAGGATCTCTGGGCATTCAACGGAGAGATCGTGGCGCGCGCGATTGCCGGGTCGCCGGTTCCAGTGATTTCGGCCGTCGGGCACGAAACCGATTTCACGATCGCCGATTTCGTCGCCGACCTCCGCGCGCCGACGCCGTCGGCGGCCGCGGAGCTCGTCGTCTCGGCGAAAGAACGATTTCTGCACGCGCATCGATCGGCTGCAGGATCGGCTGCGCTCCGCCGCACGCGCGCGCGTGCAGGCGCTGAGCCGCCGCGTGCACGTCATCAGCGGACGGCCGGCCTTTCCGGGCTATGCGGGTCGGCTCGCGATGCGCGGCCGTCATGTCGGCGAGCTCTCGCATGCGCTGGCGCGTCTGGCGCGCGCGCGAATGGCTGCACGCGAGCGGCGCATGCAGCAACTCGATCGTCAGCTGGGCGCCTACGGCGTCGAGGCAAGACTCGCCTCGGTCCGCACACGGCTGGTCGGCGCGCGTGGCCGGCTCCTCGCGGCGATGGAAGGGCGACGGCACCGGGCGGCTGTGCAGCTTGGGAACAGCGCCGGCCGTCTCGCCTCGCTCAGTCCGCTCGCTGTTCTCGGCCGTGGATACGCCGTCGCATGGAACGCCGAGCGGACACACGTGCTGCGGGACGCCGCGGCAGTCGAGCGCGGCGATGTCGTCCACCTGACGTTGAGCCGGGGGGAGCTGACGTGTGAGGTTCTGGAAAAAAGCTCCACCACCGAGGACACGGAATAGAACGGAGGAACACGGATAAACTAAAGGTCGCTGCTGGGAGCGGTCCTTGTCCGTGACCTCCGTGGTAGAGCTTTTTAATGGCCGATACTTCGATTAAGGACTTCGAAGCCGCGATCGCGGAGCTCGAGTCAATCGTCAAGAAGTTGGAAGAAGGCGATCTCGCCCTCGAGCCCTCGCTCGCGCTGTACGAGCGCGGCGTGCAGCTGTCGCGCTTCTGCCATGCGCGGCTCGAGGAGGCCGAGCGCCGCATCGAGATCCTCACCGAGCGAGGCGAGCTGAAGGCGGCGCCGCCCGCGCTCGGTGCCGACGAGCCCGGCCGCGCCTGACGCCAGCCGTGTCGCCGACCGAACCGCTGTCAGCCTTCCTCGCCCGCGCGCGCGTCGAAATCGACGAAGCCCTCGAGCGGTACCTGCCGAAGCCGCCGGCGTGCCCGGCGATCGTGAGCGACGCGATGCGCTACAGCGTGTTCGCGGGCGGCAAGCGACTGCGGCCCGTGCTGACGCTCGCCGCCGCCGAAGCGGTCGCGTCTTCGGGCGGTCCGCGCGGCGCGCGGCTCGCGCTGCCTGCCGCGTGCGCGATCGAGATGATCCACACGTACTCGCTCATCCACGACGACCTGCCCGCGATGGACAACGATACGCTGCGACGCGGCCGGCCGACGCTGCACGTCGTGCACGGCGACGGCATCGCGATTCTCGCCGGCGACGGCCTGCACGCCGAAGCGTTCACGCTGCTCGCGCGCGAGCCGAGCGATGACAGCGACGCGAAGTCGGCAGACGCGGAAGCTGCGCGTCCTGCAGCTCGTCGGCGAGGCGGCCGGGCCGGTCGGCATGGTCGGCGGACAGGCGATCGATCTGCAGGCCGCCGGCCAGACTCCGGGCCCGCGGATCACGCTCGACGCCGACGGCCTGCGCGCGATGCACGCGCGCAAGACCGGTGCGCTCATTCGCGCTGCGGCGTCGGCCGGGGCCATCATGGCCGGCGCCGACGGCGGCGGTCGTGGCGGCGATCGATCGCTACGCAACGGAGCTCGGCCTCGCGTTTCAGATCGTCGACGACATTCTGGACGTCGAAGGCACGCGCCGCAGATCTCGGCAAGACCGACGGGCAAGGACGCCGCCGAAGCCAAGCCGACGTACCCGGCCTTTTTCGGCATCGAACGCTCGCGCGCGCTTGCCGCGGAATGCGTCGGCCGCGCGAATGCCGCGCTGGCAAGCGTCGATCTGGCGGATAGCCATCTCGCCGCGATCGCCGACTGGGTTGTGACCAGGAAAAACTAGCAGGACTAAAGTCCTGCGCTACAACTGAGACTCGGTGGCGCAGGTCTTTAGACCTGCTCCATCTTCGAGAACGAAACTGGCCAAACAGCGTCTTGATGCGGTGATGCTCGAACGCGGACTGGTGGCCACGCGCGAGCGCGCGCGAGCGCTGATTCTCGCCGGTCAGGTGACGGTCAACGGCCAGGTGGTCGTCGAAGGCCGGCGCGCCCGTCGCCGCCGACGCGGCGGTCGCGCTCGATCGCGCCCGATCATCCGTACGTCGGTCGCGGCGGCGTCAAGCTCGCCGGCGCGCTCGACGCTTTTCGCATCGACCCGTCCGGGCGTGCGCGCGCTCGACGTCGGCGCCTCGACCGGCGGTTTCACCGACGTGCTGCTGCGGCGCGGCGCCGCCAGCGTCGTCGCGCTCGACGTCGGCCACGGTCAGCTCGATTGGCGGCTGCGCAACGATCCGCGCGTGATCGTCCGCGAGCGGGTGAACGCGCGCGCGCTGACGACCGACGATGTGCCGCATCCGGTCGACCTCGTGACGATCGACGTCTCGTTCATTTCGCTCCGGCACATCCTGCCGGCGCTGCCCGCCGTTCCTGTCGCCCGGCGCCGACATCGTGGCGCTCGTCAAGCCGCAGTTCGAGGCCGGACGCGATGAAGTCGGCAAGCACGGGATCGTCAGCGACCCCGCGATTCACGATGCGGTAATCGCGCGCGTCACCGAAGCGGCAGACGCGTTAGGATTGATGCGCGTCGCAATGGCGCCGTCGTCGATCACCGGCGCGACGGGCAATCAGGAGTTCTTCCTGCACCTCAAAACACGATGACCATCGGCCGCGTCGGAATCGTCGCCAAGTCGCACCTGCGTGCCGCCACGCCGCATCTGGTGGAAATCGGAGCATGGCTCGAAGCGCGCGGCGTGGAGGCGGTCTTCGAGACCGCGACCGCGGCGCTCATGCCACCGGCGGACGGCCGCCGCGTTGCCGACCGGCAGCCGCTCGTCGCCGGCGTCGGGCTGGTGGTCGTGCTCGGCGGAGACGGCACGCTGCTCGCGATGGCGGACTGCATCGGCGAGTCGGGCGCGGCGATCCCGATTCTCGGCGTGAACTTCGGCAGCCTCGGATTCCTCACCGAGATCACGCTGCCCGAGCTGTACCCGTCGCTCGAGATGGCGCTCGCGGGAACGGCGCACATCGAGCAGCGGATGATGCTGCGATCGATCGTCTTGCGGGGCGAATCGCGCCTCGCCGATCAGATCGCGCTGAACGACGTCGTCATCACCAAAGCGGCGCGGTCGCGGATGATCGACCTGTTGGTGTCGGTCGGAGACGAGTTCGTCACGCGCGTGAAAGCCGACGGCCTCATCGTCGCGATCGCCGACCGGTTCGACGGCGTACAACCTCGCCGCCGGCGGGCCGATCGTGCAGCCGCACATGGACGCGCTGATCCTGACGCCGATCGCGCCGCACACGCTGACGAACCGGCCGATCGTGATTCCGGCGATCGTCGGCGGTGCGCGTGCAGCCGATGATGGACGAGCGCGACGAGGTGTACGTCACCTTCGATGGCCAGACCGGATTCCAGCTGCGTGCGGGTGACGAGGTTCAGGTCTGTCGCGCGGATCGATCGCTGCGGCTCGTCCGACCCGCAACGCGCAGTTATTTCGAAGTGCTGCGAACCAAGTTCAAATGGGGCGAGCGCTGACGCTCGGCTAAAGCCTCGCGCTACATCCGATTGCCCCGTGAAGTGTAGCGCGAGGCTTGAGCCGAGCTCCGTGAGTGTAGCGCGAGGCTTTAGCCGAGCGAATGTCAGCGTAGCGGGAGGGTCAACAGCGCGGCCATCGATTCAATTCCTTCCCACAGATTGCCGATCCGCAGGTTCTCGTTCGCGCCGTGCTGATTGTTGTCGAAGTTCACGATCGACAATCCAAACGTAGGAATCTTCAGCACGTCGGCGAACAGATAAAACGGCGTGCTGCCGCCGAGCGTCGGCAGGCGCACGATGGGCCCGCCGGCAGCAGCGGAGAGCGCGCCCGATACGGCCGCCGCGAGCGGCGTATCCATGGACGTGCGGCCGGCTGGGTACCCGCCGACACGGGTGACCTTCGCGATGAGCGGATGCGCGGCGCGCATCGCGGCGTCCGGTTCTTTGTCGACGACGAAATAGCCCTGATTCCGCACGTGGGCCACGATCCGATCGAATTCCTTCGCGGGATCGATTGCCTTGACGAGGCGGACGTCGATTCGTGCGCTGGCCGACGCGGGGATGATCGTGCGGCCTTGTCCGCCGACGCCGCCGCCTGCCTCGAGCGCGTTCACGTTCAACGTCGGCTGATTGTGGCGAAGCTCGAGGCGCTCGGAGGGATTCTCCCGGCGTGAAAACCCGTACGCCTGCATCAGCGTCGGTTCGACATCAGGAATCTCGTCGATCGCCTTCTTCTCGTTCGCCGTCAGCGGCACTACATCGTCATAGAAGCCATCGATCGTCACATGGCCGTGATCATCCTTCATGGACGCGAGCAGCCGCGCGAGATCGAGCGCCGGGTTCGGCGCCCAGTTTCCGTAATTGCCGCTATGGAGATCGCGTGTCGCGCCGTACACGGTGATGGTCGCGGCCATGAGGCCGCGCGAGCCGAAGTTCATCGTGGCCCGTCCGCTCGCGTGACGCGGACCGTCGACGAGGAACAGCGCGTCTGCCTTGATGCGGTCGCCGTGCTGGCGGAGCGCCGACTCCAGATTCGGCGAGCCCGCCTCTTCCTCTCCCTCGAGAATCACACGGACGTTGGAGGCGAGCGGCAGCTGCGAGGCGTCGAGCGCGTCGACCGCGCTCAGCAGCGCGACGATGGGCGACTTGTCGTCCGAGGACGAGCGGGCGTACACGCGCCATTCGGGATCGATGGGTCCTTCGAACGTGTCGAGCGAGATCGTGCGACCGGCGGGTGCGTGCGGGACGACGATGATCGGGGAGAACGGCGGGTTGTAAATCCACTCGCTCGGAACGACCGGTTGGCCGTCGTAATGGAAGTAGAACGCGGCGGTCCCCCGCGCATTCGGGACCTTGCGCTCGGCGAATACCAGCGGGGCGCCCGGCGTTGGAACGATCTCGGCGGCGAAATGACGTTTGGCGAACATCGCGACCAGCGCGTCGGCATTGCGCTGAACGTCGACCTTTTCAGCCGCGACGTTCGGCATCGACAGGAACTCGAACAGCTCGCCGAGAATCTGCCGTTCATGCTGCGTGCGCCACGCGCGCACACGCGCCGTTGTCGTCCGCGACCGACGCCGCAAACAATCCGACAACCAACAACCCCACGACCGGGCCCACCAGACCAACCCGCCCCGCCTCACTTCGCCCTCCTCTCGTCCCGGAAGTACTGGATCTGGAATTTCTGCACGTTGCGATTGTGCTCGTCGAGCGTCCGCGCGAATTCGTGCGAGCCGTCGTTGCGGCTGACGAAATACAAGAAAGCTGGCGTCGGCCGGATGCACGGCGGCTTCGAGCGACGCCTTGCCCGGCGAGGCAATCGGACCGGGCGGCAGTCCCGGGTATCGATACGTGTTGTACGGCGAATCATACGAGAGATCGGCCTTGTGAATGTTGCCGTCGTACACGGCCCGCCTTCGCGAGCGCGTAGATCACCGTCGGATCGCATTGCAGCGCCATGCTGATGCGCAAACGGTTCGAGTACACGGCGGCGACGAGCGGCCGCTCCTCCGGCTTCGCGGTTTCCTTTTCGACGATCGACGCGAGCGTGACCGCCTGTCTGGCGGTCAAACCGCGCGCGGCGGCCGCTTGCTGCAGGTCGGGCGTGAACACTTTTTCGAATCGCTCGACCATCAGCGCGACGAGCTTCGCGGCAGCCGTCCGCCGCGGCAGCGCGTAGGTTTCAGGAAAGAGGTAGCCCTCGAGATCCTTCGCGGTCGGATCGAGCGCGCGAATGAGCGCCGCGTTCCCCGCCGCCGCGACGAACGAGTCGGCCGTTCCCAGACCGTGAGCCTCGAATATCTTCGACATGTCCAGGATCGTCAGCCCTTCGGGAAACGTCACGTTGATCACGTACACCTCGCCGCGGGCGATCTTGCCGATCACTTCCGCCGGCGTCATCGGGCGATCGAATCGGTATTCGCCGGCCTTGAGATGCTTCGCCTGGCGGCTCAGCGCGAGCGCAAGCCGAAACGTGACCGTGTCGCGCACGACACCCGCCCGCCACCAGCCGCTCGCCGATCGCTCGTGTGCCGGCGCCCGGTGGGATATCGACGAACTGCTCGGCCGCCGCAAACCCCTTGTAAGGCGCCCGCACGCGCGCAGAGAGCCACGCGGCCGCGCCGCCAAGCGCGATCAACAAAATCAGGACGAGAAGAACAATCTTGCGCATCGTGTTCAGCCGCGGTCCAGGTAATCCTGCAGGATGATCGCGGCAGCAGCCGCGTCGAGCTTCGCTTTCCGCTTCCGCCAGTCGCGCTCCGCGCACGGCGAGCCGACTCTCGGCTTCGTGGCTCGTCAACCGCTCGCCTTCGGTAACGATCGCAATCTTCGTCCGCTGTCTCAGCGCCGCGACGAAGCTGGACGCATACGTCGTTTCGCTGGTCGGCGTCCCGTCGAGGCGCGAAGGCATGCCGACGACGATCGTATCGAGTCCGTCGTCTTCCGCCGAGAGTCGGTCGATCGCGCGGCCCACGAGCTCGACTGCCTCGCGAGGTCCGTTCACCGCGATCGTCTCGAGCGGACGCGCCAACGTCCGAGAAGCGTCGCTGATCGCGAGCCCCACGCGTCGTTTTCCAACGTCAACTCCCAAAGCGCGCATGTCAGATCTCGAATGCTATAATTCCACACTCTCCTCTAAACGCCTGTGAAGCAACTGTTTCTCGCCCTGTCGATCGTCTGCCTCGCGGCCGGCGCATGCGGTCCGCGCCGCGCCCCCGAGAAGTTCCCGCAGAAGCTCGTCATCCTCGGTTTCGACGGCATGGATCCGCGGCTGGTGCAGCGCTGGATGGACGAGGGGCGCCTGCCGAACATGCAGAAGCTCGCGAAGCGCGGCAGCGGCGTGCGGCGGCTGGAGACGACGCACTCGCCGGAGTCGCCGACGGCGTGGGCGTCGTTTGCGACCGGCGTGAACGCGGGCAAGCACAACATCTACGACTTCCTCGTCCGCGACACGAAGACGTACGGCATCGATCTCGGCATGGTCGAGCGCACGCCGCCGCGGTTCCTGTTCGACTACATCCCGGTTGCGCGTCCGATCGTGAAGTCGATTCGCGGCGGGACGTCGTTCTGGGTCACCGCCGGCCAGGCCGGCGTGCGCCCGAGCGTGCTCACAGTGCCGGTCACGTTTCCGCCCGAAGACGTGCCGAACGGCGAGATGCTGTCCGGGCTGCCGCTTGCCCGACGTGCGCGGCACGATGGGGACCTTTTCTTACTACGGCACCGACGTGAGCCGGTACGAAGAAGGCGATACGGAGATGGGCGGCCTCATCAAGCGGCTCGTGTTCGATGGCGATACCGCCCAGACCGAGCTCGTCGGAGCGCCGAACGTGATCGTGCGGCAGCAGCTGCGGGAGGCGCGCGCGAAGCAGCCGGCGAGCGACAGCGATCGGATGAAGATCGCCGAGCTCGAGGCGCGGCAGGACATCCGTCTGCCGATCGCGATTCATTGGAACCGGGCGGGCAAGAGCGCCACGATCGACATCGCCGACAGCTCCGTGCACCTCGAACAGGGCGAATGGAGCAAGTGGATATATCTCGACTTCGACGCCAACCTGCTCGTGCGCATTCACGGGATGGCGCAGCTCTACTTGATTCGTGCCGATCAGGAACTGCAGCTGTATATCTCGCCGGTGAACTTCAACCCGAAGTCGCCGCCGACGCCGATGTCGGCGCCCCCCTCCTTCTCGGCCGATCTGTACGAACGCCTCGGGCCATACCGCACGCTCGGATGGGCCGAAGCCACCTGGCCGCTGAACGAGGATCGTCTCGACGAAAAAGCGTTCATGGACGATCTCTTCCGCGCCTTCGACGATCGCGCGCAAGTGATCCTTCAGCGCATCGACGCGCGGCAGTGGGACCTCCTCGTCGGCGTCATCGAATCGACCGACCGCGTGCAGCACATGATGTGGCGGCTGATCGATCCCGAGCATCCGATGTACGACAAGGCGCTCGCGGCGAAGTTCGGCGATTCCATCGAACGCGTCTACCGGAAGTGCGACGAGTTCGTCGGCGAGGTGATGCAGCGAGTCGGGCCGGATGTGCCGATCGTGATCGTGTCGGATCACGGTTTCCATTCGTTCCGTCAGTCGGTGAATCTGAACACCTGGCTGGTGCAGGAAGGCTTCATGACGCTCCAGGGCCAGGCGCCTGGCGATAAGAAGCTGCACGATCTCTTCGGCGGCGGCACGTTCTGGGAGAACGTCGATTGGACGCGCACCAAAGCGTACGCGATGGGGCTCGGTCAGATCTATCTGAACCTCAAAGGCCGCGAAGGCCGCGGCATCGTTGCGCCCGGCGCCGAGGCCGAAGCTGTTCAGGACGCGATCATGGGCCGGCTGCTCACGCTCACCGATTCGAAGACCAACGCGCGAATCGTGGACGCGGTCTACAAATCCGAGGACATTTACAGCGGGCCATTCCTGAAGAACGCGTCGGAGCTGCAGGTCGGCCTTGCCGAGGGATACCGCGTCTCGTGGCAGGCGACGCTTGGCGGATCGCCGCCGGGGATTGTGTACCCGAACATGAAAAAGTGGTCGGGCGACCACGGCGCGTTCGACTACAAGCAGACCGCGGGCACGCTGATTGCGAGTCGGCCCGTCGCCGAGGGTGCGACGAGGATCATCGACATCGCACCGTCGGTGTTGAAGTATTTCGGCGTGGCCGATTCCGTCGGATATCGATGGCAAGCCGATATTTTGAGGACCGAATAATGCACAAATGCAGGAATGCACAAATGCACGGCGAGGCGCGGCCTCTGCTGCATTCGTGCATTCGTGCATTCGTGCATTCGGTTTTTGGTGCATTGCCGGCCTTTCTGTCGCCGTCCTGGCGCAGACCGCCGATCGCGCGCGCACCGAGGCGCTCGCCTCGCGCGCGGCCGAGCGCATGAAGGCGCTGCAGCGCGAGGCCGACCAGCTCGCGGCGCAGGAGCGCACGCTGCTCGGCGACCTGCGGAAGCTGGAGATCGATCGTGCAGATCAAATCCAAGGAGTACCAGCAGGCCGACACCCAGCTGAAGCAGGTACAGGCGGAGGTCTCGTCCGCGGCCGACGCGGATCACCGAGCTGGAGCGGCAGGATCTTGCCGAACGCCCCGACCTTCGCGCGCGCGTCGTCGAGATATACAAACTCGGGCAGGCCCGCTATCTGCGCATGCTGCTCGCGACGGCCGACCTGCGGCGCCTCGGCGAAGCATCGCGCGCGGTGGCGACGCTCGCGAAGCTCGATCGCGAGCGCGTGCTGTCGCACCAGCGAACACTCGACGCGCTGAAGGAAACTCGCACGTCGCTCGAGACGCGGCGCACGAAGCTCGAGTCCGTTCGCACTGCGGCATCGCGCGCGCAGGAGGCCGCGCAGCGCGCCGCCGTGGCGCGCAACGATCTCATCCGCGACATCGATCGCCGCCGCGACCTGAACGCGCAGCTCTCGGGCGAGCTGCAGGCGGCACAGCAGAAACTGCAGATCGCGCTGCGCGATGTGTGCAGCCGGCGCGCGCCCGCCGGCAGGCGACGCCGTGGCGCTGCCGATCAAGGCGTTCCGAGGCGACCTCGATTGGCCGGCCGCCGGATCGGTCCGCCGGCGGTTCAGCGGCAGGACGGCCGCCTCCGGCAGCCCGACGTCTAACGGGATCGAAATCGCCTCGGAAGAAGGCGCGCCGGCACAAGCGGTTCATGAGGGGGTCGTCGCGTTCGCGGACGCCTTTGCCGGTTTTGGGAATCTCGTGATCGTCGATCACGGGGCGCAGACATTCAGTCTGTACGGCAACCTGCTCGACGTGGCGGTTGCGAAGGGCGCGCGCGTGGACCGGGGTCAGCGCATCGGCAGCATCGGCACGACCCCGGCCGGCCCAGCCGGGCTGTACTTCGAGCTTCGCGTCGACGGCCAGGCGGTCGACCCGCTACAATGGCTGAAGAAGAGGTGATATGAGCTCTCGCACCCGCTGGATCGTGATGGCCATTTCCGCGCCGATCATCGCGTTCGCGATCGTCGGCGGTTTTCTCGGAAAGGTGATGGCGCGCGAGACGACGTACCCGCACCTGAAGGTCTTCAACGATGTGCTGGATCTCATCACGAGCAGCTACGTCGACGAAGTGAACGTCGACAAGGTGATGAACGGCGCGATGCGCGGCCTCGCCGACAGCCTCGACGCCGACAGCGCGTATCTCACTGCCGAGGAAGTGAAGCAGGCCGAATCGGGCGCCGCGCCGGCAGCGGGCGACGTCGGCCTCGAACTCACGCGTCAGTACTATCTGCGCGTGATCACCGCGCGTGAAAATTCACCGGCCGCGAAAGCCGGTCTGCGCACCGGCGACTACGTCCGCATGATCGACGACAAACCGACGCGCGAGCTGTCGGTATGGGAAGGCACGCGCGCGCTGCGCGGCGCGCCCGGCTCGAAGGTGAAGCTGACGATCATCCGCGGCAATGCTGCCGACCCGCACGTGGTGGAACTTGTGCGCGAAGCGCTGCCCGCGAGCGACGTCACCGGGCGCATCGCCGCGCCGGCAGTCGGCTACATTCGTGTGATCACGATCGGCTCGAAGACGGCCGATCAATTGAAGAGCAAGGCCGACGAGCTCGCGAAAGCCGGCGCCTCGCGGCTGATCGTCGACGTGCGCCGCACGTCCGGCGCGCCCCTCGACGCCGGCCTCGACGCTCGCGCGCCTCTTCGTGCCGAAGGGTACGCTCGCGATGAAGGAATCGAAGAACGGCACGCGCGAAACGATCGCCGCCTCGTCTGGCGACGGGGCGATCACGCTTCCGGCCGAGGTCCTGATCGACACAGGCACGACCGGCGCCGCGGAGCTCTTCGCGGCGGCCATGGACGGCAACAAGCGCGCGGAACTGATTGGCGAGCGAACGCTCGGCCGCGCCGCCGTCCAGACGCTCGTCAAGCTGCCGGACGGCAGCGGGCTGTGGCTTTCCACGACCCGCTATCTGACGCCGGCCGGCAATCCGCTCCACGAAAAAGGGCTCGAGCCGACCGTCCAGGTCGACGGCCCGGAAGCCGTCGATTTCGGACAGCCGGCGCCCACCGCCGATCCGATTCTGGACAAGGCGATCGAGCGGTTCGCGGAGAAAAAGGCCGCGTAAGTTCTGGTATACTGACCGTTCGTTTAAAGCCCGATTTTTCAACACATGTAGGCACGTAGCTCAGTGGTTAGAGCGCCTGCTTGACACGCAGGAGGTCGGTGGTTCGACTCCACTCGTGCCTACCACTTGTCGCACGTTGAGCCTCACGATCGATCCCGTTTCATGAGCCAGATTACCGTCACGCTTCCCGACGGCTCGAGTCGCAGCATGCCTGCGGGCGCGCCCGTCGCGCGATGTTGCCGAAAGCATCTCGCCCAACCTCGCCAAGGCGGCGCTTGCGGCGCTCGTCGATGGGAAGCTCGTCGACCTCAGCTATCCGCTCCAGAAAGATGCCGCCGTCCGGATCGTGACCGATCGCAGTCCCGAAGCGCTGGCGCTCTTTCGTCACAGCACGGCGCATCTGCTCGCGGCGGCCGTCACAAATCTGTTTCCCGGCGTGCAGTGCGGCATCGGTCCCGCGACCGACGAGGGCTTCTTCTACGACTTCGTCGTCCCGCGGCCGTTCGTGCCCGAGGACATGGAGGCCATCGAGAAGAAGATGAAGGAAATGGCGGCCGAGGACCTGGTCTACGAGCGCCAGATGTGGCCGCGCGAGGACGCCAAGAAGTTCTTCGCCGCGCGCGGCGAGCCGCTGAAGGTCCAGCTGATCGACGAGAAGACCGAAGGCCAGAAGGAAGTCTCCTGCTACACGATCAAGGACAAGGAGACGTTCATCGACTTCTGCGTCGGGCCGCACGTGCCGTCGACCGGCAGGCTGAAGGCGTTCAAGCTGCTGAACACGTCGAACGCGTACTGGAAAGGCGACTCGCAGAACCAGCCGATGCAGCGCGTGTACGGGACGGCGTTCCTCTCCGAGAAGGACCTCAAGGCGCACCTCACGCAGGTCGAGGAGGCGAAGAAGCGCGATCATCGAAAGCTTGGCCGCGAGCTCGGGCTCTTCTGTTTCATCCGTGGGCGCCGGGCGCAGCCGTTCTGGCTGCCGAAGGGGACGACGCTCTACAACCTGCTCGGCAACTACATGCGCGACGTGCTCTTCCCCGCCGGTTACGTCGAGGTGCGAGCGCCGCTCGTCTTCAACAAGGCGCTCTGGGAGACCTCGGGGCATTGGACGCACTACCGCCAGAACATGTTTCTCCTCGAGGCGCCGAAAGACGAGGACCAGGCGGGACTCAAGCCGATGAACTGCCCTGGGCACATGCTGATCTTCGGGAGCGAGGTGCACAGCTATCGCGACCTGCCGATGCGCATTCACGAGCAGACGCTGCTGCACCGCAAGGAGGCGTCCGGCGTGCTGAGCGGCCTGACCCGGGTGCGCGAGTTCATCCAGGACGACGCGCACTATCTTCGTCCGCGAGGATCAGATCGGCGAGGAAGTCGAGCGGCTGCTCCGCCTCGTGCGGCGCGTGTACGACGACTTCGGCCTCACGCCGCGAGATGAAGCTGTCGACACGCCCCGAGGAATTCCTTGGCGAGAAGACGACGTGGGACGAGGCGGAGGCGCAGCTCAAGACGTGCGCTCGAGGCGGCCGGGCAGGAGTACACGGTGAACGAGGGCGACGGCGCTTTCTACGGGCCGAAGATCGACTTCGCCGTCACCGACGCGCTCGGCCGCAAATGGCAGTGCGCGACGATCCAGCTCGATTACCAGCTGCCCCAGCAACTTCGAGCTGAAGTACATCGGCGCCGACAACACCGAGCACCGGCCGGTGGTGATTCACCGGGCGATCTTCGGCAGCTTCGAGCGATTCATCGCGATGCTGATCGAGCACTACGCCGGAGCGTTGCCGCTCTGGCTCGCGCCGGTGCAGAGCGTCGTGCTGCCGATTTCCGACCGTCATCTGGCGTACGCCACGTCGGTCCGCGACGAGCTGAAGGCCGCCGGACTGCGCGCGGAAGTGGACGAACGGCAGGAAAAGATCGGATATAAGATCCGGGAAGCTCAACTTCAGAAGATCCCGTACATGCTCGTCGTCGGGGACCGGGAAGAAGCCGAGCGGACCGTGTCGGTGAGGACCCGGGCCGGTGGCGACCAGGGCGGACGTCCCGTCGCGGCCTTCATCGATGCTGCGCTCGACGAGATCCGGTCAAAGGGACACACGCTGAGCGGCACGGCGGCGGCGTGATGGAAGTTAGAAGGCAAAAGGCAGAAGGCAAAAGTTCAGGTAGCGCAGGTCAAGACCTGCCTGGTATTAGGAGGCTTTATCGCTTTCGATAGAAGTCCGCGCCGCGACGATCGCGTGCGCGTCAACGAGCGCATCCGGGTGCGCGAAATTCGCGTCATCGACGACACCGGCCAGCAGCTCGGCATCATGCCGCCGCCGCAGGCCCTGACCATCGCCAAGCAGAAGGGGCTCGACCTCGTCGAGATCTCGCCGACGGCCGTGCCGCCGGTCTGCCGCATCATGGATTTCGGGAAGTATCAGTACCAGGAACAGAAGCGCACGCGCGAGGCGAAGAAGCACCAGAAGGTGATCCTCGTCAAAGAGATCAAGTTCCGGCCGAAGGTCGACGAGCACGACTACCAGTTCAAGAAGAAGCACATCGAACGCTTCCTCGAGGACGGCGACAAAGTGAAGGCGACGATTTTCTTCCGCGGCCGCGAGATGGCGCACCCCGAAATCGGCCGGCGCATTCTCGAGCGGCTCGTGCAGGAGCTCGCCGACGTGGCCATCGCCGAGACGATGCCGCGGATGGAAGGCAATCAGATGCACACCATCCTGTCGCGCAAGGCTCAGAGCGGCGGTGGAAAAGCGAAGCCGGCTGCTGCGGCGGCGAGGTAACTAGAGATCAACCGCTGAGCGCGCTGAGCACGCAGAGCAAATTCTTCTCTGCGATCTCCGCGGTTAGATATTGCAAGCGTTCGAGTGAGGAAACGATGCCGAAGATCAAGACACACCGCGGGGCCGCGAAGCGCTTCAAGCGGACGAAGAACGGGAAGTTTCTGCGGGGCAAGGCGTTCAAGCAGCACATCCTCAACAGCAAGACGACCAAGCGTAAGCGCGGGTTGAGGGGCACGACGACCGTCGCCGATGTCGACGTGCCGAAGCTGATGCGGATGCTGCCTTACAAATAGGTGGCTGGTGGCTAGGTAGTCGCCGCCTGGGTAATAGGGAGTAGACGATGCGTGTTAAACGAGGAACAGTTCGACGGGCGAAGCGCAAGAAGCTTCTCGGCCTGGCGAAGGGTTATTACGCCAACAAGAGCAAGCTCTATCGCGCCGCGAAGGAATCGGTCGACACCGCGCTCAAGTACGCGTTCGTCGGGCGCCGCCGCAAGAAGCGCGATTTCCGCCGGCTGTGGGTCGTCCGGATCAACGCCGCCGCGCGCGAGCACGGCCTGACGTACGGGCAGTTCATCAGCGGTTTGAAGAACGCCGGCGTCACGCTCGACCGCAAGAGCCTTTCGGAGCTCGCGATCGCGAGCCCCGCGGCGTTCGCCAGCCTCGCCAAGCAGGCGAAGTCGGCCGCCAAAACGACCGCTCGCGCGTAAGCCACCGCTTCCTTCATCACGAAGCCACGAAGAAACACGAAGCGCACGAACAACGGTTTGTACAAACCGGTTCGTGTTCTTCGTGCGCTTCGCGTCTTCGTGATAAAACAGTCCTTCCCATGACGCTCCCCGATCAGGCCGCCGTCGACGCGCAGGTCGCGCAGTTCGAGTCCGAGCTCGCGCAGGCGAAAACGCCGCGCGATGCGCAGTCGGTTCGCGATCGCTACCTCGGCCGCAAGAACTCGCGTCGTCGCGTCGCTGGATGCAGATGATCGCCGGCGCGCCGCCCGACGCGAAGAAATCGATTGGACGCTTCGCGAACGAGTTGAAGCAGGCGGTCGAGGCGCGGTGGACGCGCTACGCCGAAGAAGCGGCCGCCGCGAGCAGCGGCCGCGCAGGCGCCATCGACGTCACGCTGCCTGGCCGCGTGCGCCCGCTCGGCCATCGTCACCCGCTCACCGTCGTCCGCGATCAGATGGAAGCGATCTTCACGCGCATGGGGTTCGCCATCGTCGAAGGCCCGGAAGCGGAGGACGACTGGCACTGCTTCGACGCGCTGAACATGCCGGCGGAGCATCCCGCGCGCGACATGCAGGACACGCTTGTATCTGGCGATCGCCGATTCCGGGCGGCAGCGGCGGCGAACGATCAGCGCACGCTGCTGCAGGACGCACACCTCGTCGATGCAGATCCGCTACATGCAGGCGCACCAGCCGCCGATCCGCATCGTCGTGCCCGGGCCGCGTGTACCGCCGCGACGATCTGGACCTCACGCACACGCCGGCCTTCTCGCAGGTCGAAGGGCTCGTCGTCGGCGAAGGTATTTCGCTCACGGACCTGAAAGGGACGCTGCTCGCCTTCGCGCGCGAGATGTTCGGCGAGCGATCGCGGCTGCGGTTCCGGCCGAGCTTTTTCCCGTACACCGAGCCGAGCGCGGAAGTCGACATCAGCTGCTGGCGCTGCGACGGCGCCGGCTGCGCGATGTGCAAGAAGACCGGCTGGCTCGAGATCCTGGGCTGCGGCATGGTGCACCCGGCGGTGTTCGAGGCGGTCGGATACGACGCCGAGCGCTACACCGGCTTCGCGTGGGGCATGGGCATCGAGCGCGTGGCGATCCTGCGCTATCAGGTGGACGACATCCGATTGTTCTACGAGAACGACTGAGGTTCCTGGAGCAGTTCCCGTATTAGCGGCTTCTTCTATCACGAAGACATGAGGTCGCACGAAGAACACGAAATGATTTCGTACCGAATGTTTATTCGTGCGCTTCGTGATCCTTCGTGCCTTCGTATCGATGAGTGCTGACGTAAATGCGCCTACTCGTTTCCTGGCTGCGTGAGTTCGTCGACGTTCCGGCATCTCCCGAAGAGATCGCCGGCACGCTCGGACTGCGCGGGTTCGAGGTCGCGTCGATCGAGCCGCTCGAGCGGCGGCGACGCGGTGATCGATTTCGAGATCACCGCCAACCGGCCCGATTGCCTGAGCGTGCTCGGACTCGCGCGGGAGGTCGCTACCGCGTTCGATCGCCTCGCTCACGCTGCCGTCGCCCGACGCTGGCGCGCCGATCGCATCTGCGTCAGGTCGCCGACTGGCGAATCGGATCGCGTCAGGGTGACGATCGAGGACGCGGACCGGTGCCCGCGCTACGCGGCCGCCGTCGCCGACGTGACCATCGCGCCGTCGCCCGCGTGGCTGGCGACGCGGCTCGAAGCGGCTGGCGTCCGCCCGATCAGCAATCTGGTCGACATCACCAACTACGTGCTGCTCGAGCTCGGCCATCCGATGCACGCCTTCGACCTCGCGCGCCTCGGCGGCGGCGAGCTGCGCATCCGCACGGCGAAACCGGGCGAGACGCTGCAGGACGCTCGACAACGTCGAGCGCAAGCTCGACGCCGACATGCTCGTCATCGCAGACGCGAATCGCGCGCAGGCGGTCGCCGGCGTCATGGGCGGCGCGGCATCCGAGGTGTCGCGCGCGACGACGGTTGTCGCGTTCGAGAGCGCGTACTTCAAGCCGGCGTCCGTCAGGACGACCAGCAAGCGGCTGGGTCTCAAGACCGAGGCGTCGGCGCGGTTCGAGCGCGGCGCGCGACATCAACGCCCCGGTCGTCGCGCTCGAGCGCGCGCTCGCGCTCATGGAGCAGATTGGCGCCGGCCGCGTCGTCGGCTCCGATCGTCGACACGTATCCGCGGCCGCGCGATGCCGCACACGGTGCATCTGCGCGTGCGAAGCGCCTCGCGCTGCTGCTCGGCGTCGCGGTCGCTCCAGCCGACGTCGAACGCATTCTCCGCAGCCTCGGGTCTCGGCGTGAGCGCGACGACGCGACGGCTGGGCTGTCGTCGTCCCGACCTTCCGCGTCGATCTGCTGCGCGAGGCCGACCTCATCGAAGAAGTCGGACGCCATTACGGGTTCGACAAGCTCGCGCCGACCTTTCCGGCGGTCACGAGCGTCGCGGCGCCGCTCCGACGAGCGGATCGCGCGCGACCGCCTCGTGCGCCGTGTCCTGACGGCCGCCGGGCTCTCCGAGGCGGTCACGTTCGGCTTCATCGAAGCGAAAGCAGCCGACGCGTTCGGCCTCTGGCCAGCCGACGCGCCGGCGGTCGCGATCGCGAATCCGCTGTCGGCGAAATTCGACACGCTGCGTCCGTCGCTCGTCCCCGGCCTCGTCGACGCCGTCGCGCACAATCGGCGGCACGGCCGGCGCGACGTGCGGCTCTTCGAGATCGGCACGCGTTTCGACCGCCGCGGCGAAACGCGCGCCGTCGGGCTGGCGTGGACCGGCAATGCCGGCGACGATCACTGGTCCGGCGGCGCGTCGCGACGTCGATTTCTTCGACGCGAAAGGCGCTCGTCGAACAGCTCTGCTGCCGCGCTGAACGTCGGCGTCCGCATGCGAACCGGCGCAAGCGCCGTTTCTCGTCGACGGACAGGCCGGCCGCGTCGTCATCTCGGACGGCCCGCTGCGCGGACGAGACCGCGGGCGTCGTCGGCATGCGTCGCGCCGGCAGTCGTCGACGCGCGCGGCCTTCCGCGCCAGGATCGCGTCGTCGTCGGCCGAGCTGGATCTCGATTTACTGTGGTCGGCGCGCACCGTCGCGCGCCGAGACGACGACGCCGCTGCCCCGGTATCCGTTCGTCGTGCGCGATCTGTCGATCGTCGTGCCGGACACCTTGCCCGCGGAAATCATTCGTGGCACCATTCAGGCGGCTGGCGAGCGGCAGAACGCGCCGCTCACGGCGATCGGATTTTTCGATCGCTATCAGGGCAAAGGGCGTGCCGGACGGCGCGGTCAGCGTATCGGTGCGGCTGACCTTCCAGTCGGCCGACCGGACGCTGACCGACGCCGACGTCCAGCAAAGTTTCGATCACATTCTCGCCGCGCTCGTGCAGCAGCACGGGGCGAAGCAGAGATAGCGCGTTACGAGGCAACCATGGCGAAGACGGCAACCCGAAGTGTGGAGCTCGAGCCGATCGATCGGCTCGAGGAAAAACTGAAGGCGCTCGTGACAATGGTCGAGCGGATGAAGAACGAGCAGGCACGGGCCGCGGACGAAAACCAGCGGCTATCGCGCGAGCTCGACTCGATGCGATCGCGCGGCTCGCGGCGAGCGACTCGGTCGCCGGCGAGCTCTCGTCGCTCAAGGAAGAGCGCGACGTGATCCGCACGCGGGTCGGCGAGATGCTCGAGCAGCTCGAGGCGTTGAATCTGTGAGCGATCCGGCGCGCTCACGCGCGGATGACGATGGAGCACGAGCGCGTCATCCCAATCGAGATACACGGACAGCGGTATCCGATTCGGACCGCGCTGGATCAGGAGTACGTGGCGCGGCTGGCCGTGTACGTCGACGAGAAGATGCGGGCCGCCGCCGATTCGACGCCGACCGGCGATTCGCGTCCGGCTCGCGGTTCTCGCGGCGCTCAACGTCGCGGACGAGCTGTTTCGTTGCCGCGAGGCGACGAAAACGAGAAACGGCGAGCTCGCCGAGCGCACCGAGGAGCTCGAGCGCCTGCTCGATCGGCTCCTGATGGCGTAAAACGCCGCTTTTGGCTAAGATGCGCTCAGGGTTTGAGTTCCCTGCTTTGCGCGTGATGCGGGTAGGCTCGTTTGAGCCAACGTTTCATCCAAGTGAGTCGCGACGCCGCGTGGTGTGCATGCCTCTGTATGAGGAAGCCTGAAGCGCGGCTTTTTTGAGCGGTTCCACCTGCTTACGCAGGTTCATCGACCTCCCCACACGGCAAAGCGGGGCCGTTTTTCTCGTGCGACAATTTGCAGGGGCCGTCCCCGGTTCGGTAGCGCACTACTGGAAAGGGGTACGGCCCTTTTGAGTAAGGACGTGACGCGTGCTGCCGTTGGTGGGATCGCTCGTCATTCCGGCGGTCGCCGCGCTCGTGGTGGCCGCGGCCGTCTTCGCCGTCTGGGTCGCCAACCGTAAGCGCATCGCCGCCGAAACGGTCGGCCGCGCCGAAGAACAGGCGCTTCGCATCGCGAAGGACGCCGAGCGCGACGCCGAAACCCGCAAGAAAGGAAGCGCTGCTCGAAGCCAAGGAGAAGGCGCACGCCGTTCTCATGGAGGCGGAGCGCCAGGCGCAGAAGGACCGGCAGCAGGCCGCCACGCTCGAGCAGTCGCTGCAGCGCCGCGAGTCGACGCTGATCGACCGGCAGTCGACGGTCGAGCGACTCGAGCGCGACCTCGTCGCGCGCGAGCGCGCGCTCGATCGACCGCGAGAAGTCGGCGGCCGCCGCCGCCGCCAAGTACGAGCAGCTCGTCGCCAGCCAGAAGCACGAGCTCGAGCGGCTCGCCGGTCTCACCGCCGACGAGGCCAAGGAGCTGCTCATCCGGCAGATCGAGCAGGACGCCCGCCACGACTCGGCGAATCTGCTCAAGCGGCTCGACGCCGAGGCGCGCGAAGTCGCCACCGACCGCGCCAAGCAGTACATCACCGAGGCGATTCAGCGCTGCGGCGCCGAGCACGCGATCGAGACGACGGTGTCGGTGGTCGACCTGCCGAGCGACGATCTGAAAGGCCGCATCATCGGCCGCGAAGGGCGGAACATCCGCGCGCTCGAGCTCGCCACGGGCATCGATCTCATCGTCGACGACACGCCCGGCGCGATCATCCTGTCCGGATTCGATCCGTACCGCCGCGAAATCGCGAAGAAGGCGATCGAGCGGCTGATCGCGGACGGCCGGATCCATCCCGCGCGCATCGAAGAGGTCGTCCAGAAAGTGAAGGACGAGACCGACGAGGAGGTGCGCAAGGAAGGCGCGGCGGTCGCGTTCGAGCTCGGGCTGCACGATCTCCATCCGGAAATCCTGCGCCTGATGGGCCGGCTGAAGTTCCGAACGAGCTACGGACAGAACGTGCTCTCGCATTCGGCGGAAGTCGCGCGGCTCGCCGGCATCATGGCGCGCGAAGTCGGCCTCGACGCCCACGTCGCGGTGCGCGCGGCGTTCGTGCACGACATCGGCAAGGCGATCGATCGCGAGATGGAAGGCACGCATCTGCAGATCGGCATCGACTTTCTCCGCAAGCACGGCGAGAGCGAAGCGGTCGTCATGGCGATGGCGGCGCACCACATGGACATCGACTGGCCGTCGCTCGAGGCGATGATCGTGCAGGCCGCCGACGCGATTTCGGCGGCGCGGCCGGGCGCGCGGCGCGACATCCTCGAGTCTTACGTGAAGCGACTCGAGAAGCTCGAGGGGATCGCCGACTCGTTCAAGGGCGTGTCGAAGTCGTTCGCCCTGCAGGCGGGACGCGAGATCCGCATCATGGTGGAGAGCGAGAAGATCTCGGACGAAGAGGCCGTGTGGCTGTCGAAGGACATCGCGCGCCGCATCGAGAACGAGCTCGAATATCCCGGCCAGATCAAGGTGACGGTGATCCGCGAAACGCGGGCCGTCGACTACGCGAAGTAGACGGTGGCTCGCGGTCGACCGCAGACACCGTTTCCGATCTCACCGAACGTGAGCTCGTCGCGCGAATTGCGCAGCACCTTCCGCCGCGCGCCGCCGTGGATGCTCGTCGGAATCGGCGACGATGCAGCGGTCGTCGAGCCCGAACGCAACCGTGCCGAAGTCCTCACGGTGGATGCGCATCGTCGACGGCGTTCACTTCGATCGCGCCTTCGTGCCGCCCGGAAGCGATCGGCCACCGGGCGCTCGCCGTCAACTTGAGCGATCTCGCGGCGATGGGCGCGGCGCCGCGCCTGGCTCTGCTGTCGTTCGCGCTTCCGCCGACGCTTCCCCTCGCCGACTTCGACGGGATCATCATCGGGCTGACGAATCTCGCGACAACGCACCGCATGCATGTCGCTGGCGGAAATCTGACTCGGACGCCGGGCCCGCTCACGATTGACGTGACCGCCATCGGCACCATCAAGCGTCGTCAGGCGCTGACGCGCGACGGCGCACGCCCGGGAGATCACCTGTACGTCAGCGGCACGATCGGCGCCGCGGCTGCGGGGCTGGCGCTGATGCGGCAAGGGGCGCCAGTCGTCAGTCGCCAGTCATCAGTCACCAGTCAGCAGTCATCAGTCATCAGTCAGCAGTCGTCAGTCAGCAGTCAGCAGCCGTCATTCGACAGCTCCAGTGGCCCGACTGATGACTGTACTGACTGATGACTGACGACCGGCGACTGACGACTACATACCTGTATCCGTCCCCGCGCGTTCGCCTGGGGACGCTCCTCTCACGTAATCGCGCGGCGTCGGCTTGCATGGACTTGAGCGACGGGCTTGCCGATGCCGTCAGACAGCTGGCGGAAGCGAGCGGCGTCGGCGCGATCATCGACGCGGGAGCGCTGCCAATCGAACCGGCGGCGCGCGCGTGGTTCGAGTCGCACGGCGGTGATGCAGTCACCAAGTGCATGGTGAGCGACGATTACGAGTTGCTCGTCGCGGACGCGTCCGCGTCAGCGGGGTCGGTTCGCCACGGCGCTCAGGCACGCAGACGTGCCGCTCACGCGCATCGGCGTCTGCACGCCGGATCGCGCGGTTCTCGTCCGACAGAACGGCGCCGACACGCCACTGCCGCGCGGCTACTCCCATTTCGGTCGATGATTCACCTCACGCGCGCGCTGGTTCGCCGCTGGCTCGACGCGCTGCTGCACATCGAGGACACGCCCGAGCGAACCGCCGCCGCGTTCGCGCTCGGCGTCTTTTTCGGCTTCTCGCCGTTTCTCGGTCTGCACACGCTGCTCGGCATCCTGTTCGCGTTTCTGCTCAATTTCAATCGTGTCGCCGTCCTGCTCGGCGTGTACTCGAACCTGCCATGGTTCATCGGGCCGTACTATGCGCTGGTGACGATGGCGGGCGCGAAAATCACCGGCCACAAGCCGCCGCCGGCCTTCCGTGCGCAGCTTGGCGCGCTCTTTGAACTGTCGCTGTTCCACGGCGAGTTCTGGCACCGATTGATTTCAATTTTGAAACCGCTGCTCTGGCCGTATGCCGTGGGATCGATGCTCGGCGCGATCGTGCTCGCGGCGATGGCGTATCCGCTGGCGCTCGGGTTCGTGACAAGCCGCCGGCGGATTCATGACATGATCCATCATCACCCCCCAGCCCAAAAGCACTGATGATCATCGCACGCTCTTTGTGGCGCAAAGCGATCGTGACGGCGGTCGCCGCGGGCGGGTTCGTCTCGCTGTATCAGACGACGATTCTCGATTCGAAATATGCGGCGCGCCTGGCGCTGCCGCACGACGGGTCCGCGCTGCCGACGCCGGGCGCGCGGCTCGGGTTCACCGCGACGGCGTACTGCAAAGGCATCACGACGACCGCCGGCGTGCCGGTCCAGAGCGGCATCGCGGCGTCTGATCCGGCGCTCCTGCCGGTCGGATCGGTGATCGAGCTGGATTCGCGCGTCTCGCGGTACAACGGCATCTACACGGTGATGGACACGGGGCCGGCGGTGCAGGGCCGGCAACTCGACATCTACATGTGGAGCTGCAACGAGGCGTTACAGTTCGGGCGTCAGGCGGTCCACGTCACCGTGCTGCGCCTCGGCTGGAATCCGAAGGCGACGACGCCCGGATTCATGGAGCGCCTGTTCACTCGCCCGGCGCGCCCGCCGCTTCCCTCACGTCCCCTGCCCCAGGCTGTTCACGACAAATAGCTCGGACGTCCCAGGCGCTGACCCTGGTTCGCAGATCCCTTCATCACGACGGCACGAACCTCGTGTCCTTCGTGACTTCGTGATGAGTGGTTATGCGCGGGTCACGTCGGCCGGAATCTCGGCGCGCGGGTCCGGCGCCTGCTGCGCGCCCTTGTACTGAAGCTCGAACAGCTTGAAGTAGATGCCGCGCTCGGCGAGGAGCTCCTGGTGCGTACCCGATTCGCGCACCTGCCCCTTGTGCAGGACGAGAATCTTGTCCATGTCCTGAATGGTCGAGAGCCGGTGCGCGATGGCGATGGTCGTGCGCCCTTTCATGAGCACGTGCAGCGCGTCGCGAATCAGCAGCTCGGTCTCAGTGTCTACACTCGACGTCGCTTCGTCGAGGATCAGCACGCGCGGATCGAAGGCCAGCGCGCGCGCGAAGGAGAGCAGCTGCTTTTGGCCGACGGACAACGTGGCGCCGCGCTCCGCGACGGCGCTCGCGTAGGCCTCCGGCAACCGTTCGATGAACGCATCAGCGTGCACCGCTTCAGCCGCGCGCCGCACCCGCTCGTCGTCGATCAACGGATGACCCAGACGGATGTTGTCGGCGATCGTGCCCGAAAAGAGATGCACGTCCTGAAGCACCAGGCTGAAGAGTCCGCGCACGTCAGAGAGATCGAGCTGCCGGATGTCCACGCCGTCGATCGTGATCCGTCCCCTGCCGACATCGTAGAACCGCAGCAGCAGGTTGATCAGCGTCGTCTTTCCGGAGCCGGTGGCCCCGACAATCCCGACCCGCTGACCCGGTCGCACCTCGAAGCTGACGTCGCGCAGAACCCAGTTGTCGGATGGTCTCTTCTGCGAGCCGTTTGTGTGATTCGTGGCCTCCGTGTCCTCCGTGGTTGAGCTTTTTTGTGACGCGGCGGCGGTTTGAGACGAAGTGGTCGAGTCGTACGCGAACCACACGTGATCGAAGACGATGTGGCCCGCCGCCGGTGTGGGCCGCGGCATCGGCCTGATAGGATTCTGAATCGCGACCGGTTCGTCGAGCAGCCTGAAGATGCGCTCGGAGGACGCCATGGCCGACTGCAGAACGTTGAACTTTTCCGACATATCGCTGATAGGACGGAAAAATCGTTGCGAGTACTGCAAAAACGCGACGAGCGCGCCGAGCGTGAGCGCGTCGTGCAGGACGCTGCCGCCGCCGTACCAGATGATCAGCGCGGACGCGAGCGTGCTGACGAACTCGATGGCTGGATAGAACACGGCGTAGTAAAAGATCGACTCGATGTTCGCGTCCCGGTGCCGGCGATCGATATCGTCGAAGCGATCGAAGTTCAACGCCTCGCGGCGGAACAGCTGCACCGTCATCATGCCGGTGATGTTCTCCTGCAGAAACGCGTTGATCCTGGCGATCAGGCCCCGCACGACGCGATACGACTCGCGGACGTTCTTCCGGAACCACTGCGTGACCAGCACGATCAGCGGCAGCACGGAAAACGCGACGAGCGCGAGCTGCCAGTTCATGCCGATCATCACGACCATGATCCCGACGAGCGTGAATACGTCGCCGAAGATCGTGATCACCCCGGAGGTAAAAAGATCGTTCAGCACGTCGACGTCGGACGTCACGCGTGTCATCAATCGGCCGACCGGGTTCCGGTCGTAGTACCGGATGTCGAGCCGCTGCAGATGCGAGTAGATGGCCATCCGCAGGTCGAACATGATCCGCTGGCCGGTGAGCTGCAGAATCCAGGTCTGGATGTAGTCCGACACGAAGGCCGCGACAAGGATGACGAGGTACAGTGCGGCGAGACGGCCCAGCCCGTCCAGCTGGCGAGTGGCGATGTGCCGATCGATCGCAATCTTGATCAGGTACGGCTGGGCGAGCGTCGCGCAGGCACCGAGAATGATGGCGACGAAGGCGAGCAGGACCTGACGGTGATACGGCCGCAGGTATTGCAGCAGCCGCCGCATCAGCCGCGCGTCGTACGCCTTTCCGACTACTTCGTCTTCCTGCATCTGGTGATTGGGGAATCTGGTGATCTGGTGATTGATTGGTCGATTGCCTTCCCTCCAATCCCAGAATCAATCCCTCAATTTACCAATCAATCACCCGATCATCCAACCACTAGATCACGAGATTCGCATCTCAGACCTGTTGACATACCACAGGACACGCGGTAACTTGTGTGGCCATGCCACAGGACATCCTGCAGGGGACGCTCGACTTGATGGTGCTGCAGACGCTCGACGCCATGGGCCCGCTCCACGGCTACGGCATCGCCCGGCGCATCGAGCAGGTCAGTGAAGACGTGCTGCAGCTGAACCAGGGCACCATTTACGCGTCGCTCGTGCGGCTGCAGCAGCGCCGGTGGATCGCGGCGAACTGGGGAGTGTCCGACAACAATCGGCGGGCCAAGTTCTACACCATCACCAAAGCCGGCCGGAAGCAGCTCGCCGCCCAGACGGATAGTTGGGAGCGCCTCGCGGGAGTCATCGGCCGGCTGCTGAAGCTGTCGCCGGAGCGTTGATTGTGTGGACTGGCCTGCTGGCGCTCGCGTCCCGCATGCGGGCGCTCGTCACAGCGCGTGCGCTCGACGCCGACTTCGAGCGCGAGCTGCGCGATCACCTCGAGAGCGCGACCGAAGAATATATCCGCCGCGGGATGACGCCCGAAACGGCCGCGCGAGAAGCGCGGCTGCGGCTTGGCGGCGTCGCGCAGCTTCAGGAAGCGAACCGCGAGCAGCGCGGGTTGCCACAGGTCGATACCATCATGCAGGATCTCCGATACGCGCTTCGCACACTCCGAAAAAACCCCGCCTTTTCGATCGTCGCGGTGCTGACGCTCGCGATCGGCATCGGCGCGACGACGTCGATGTTCAGCGTGCTGCACGCTGTGCTGCTGCGGCCGCTGCCGTACGCGCAACCGGACCGCCTCGTCGAGATCTTCGAGGTGAATCCGTTGAAGCGATGGACGCGGAACGTCGCCTCGGCCGCCAATTACGCCGACTGGCGCCGTATGAACACCGTATTCACCGATGTGGCCGCGACCAACGGCAGCGGCGACAAAGGCGAGGGCACGTTCGACGTTTTCCTGACCGGCACCGGTGAACCGCAGCGGCTGAAGGCGCTGCAGACGACGGGCAATCTGTTTCAGGTGCTCGGCGCGGGCCCGATGCTCGGCCGCAGTTTCACTGACGAGGAAACGTACGACGGTCATCAGCGCGTCGTCATCCTGAGTTACCCGTTGTGGCGCAGCCTCTTCGCGGCGGATGCAGCGGTTGTCGGACGTCCTGTCACGTTGAGCGGCCGCACGTACACCGTTGTCGGCGTGATGCCGCCGTCGTTCTTTTATCCGAGCCACGACATTCAGCTGTGGATGCCGGTGGGCTACAAGCCGGACGTGTTCACGCAAGGCGCGGCGCCCGCATTGGCTGCGCGTGGTCGCCAGGCTCAAACCGGGCGTGTCGCTCGATCGTGCGAAGGCCGACATGACGGCGGTCGCGGCGCAGCTCGAGAAAACGTATCCGGACACGAACACGCAGATGGGCGTCCGGCTCGAGGGCCTGCACGACGCGTTCGCGTTCGACGCACGGCCGGCGCTCCTCGTCCTCTTCGCGGCGGTCGGGTCCGTTTTCCTGATCGTCTGCGTAAACGTGGCGAACCTCCAGCTCGGACGAGCCGCCGGTCGCACACGGGAAATGGCAATTCGGCGCGCGCTCGGTGCCGGTCGCGGCCGTCTCGTAAGGCAGCTCGTCACGGAGGGCGTGCTGCTCTCGGCGCTCGGTGGAGGGCTGGGGCTGCTGCTGGCGGCGGTCGCAAGGCGCATCCTCGTCGCGCTCGCCGCGACGTCGCTGCCGCTCTTCGCCGAACCCAAAGTCGATCGCGCCGTCGTGCTTTTTGCCGTCGCCCTCTCGCTCCTCGCGCCGATCCTGTTCGGGCTGGCGCCCGCGCTGATGTCGGCGCGCGCCGGGACGCTCGGCGAACGCGGCGAGTCCACAGGCCCGGTCCATCAGACGATGAGGAACGCGCTGGTCATGTGCGAGGTCGCGCTTGCGGTGGTCCTCGTCGTCGCTGCCGGATTGCTGGTGCGGAGCCTCGTGCTCCTTCAGAGCGTGAACCCCGGCTTCGATGCCGCGCACGCGGTCTCGTTTCAAGTGCAGCTGCCGCCGGTGCGCTATCCGGACGACACCAAGACGCTGGCCGCCTTCGAAACGATCGAGCGTCGCCTGCGCGAGCAGCCGGGATTTGAATCGGTCGGCGGCGCTTCGACGCTCGCGCTCAAGGGGTTTACGTGGACGGGCGATACAACCGTCGAAGGCCGCGGCCCGACCGACTACGAACGCGAGCTCCGCCACGAGGTGACGACGCCCGATTACTTCCGTACGGTCGGCACACCGCTCGTGCGCGGACGATGGCTGACCGAAGCCGACCGGCCGCCGAGGCCAGCGGTCACCCTCGTCAACGAAACGTTGGCGAAGCGGTATTTTCGCGGTGCCGACGCGATTGGCAAACGCATCTCGTTCGGAAAGCCGACCGACAAGCCAGCATGGGTGACGATTGTCGGCATCGTCGAGGATTTCAAGCAGGACGGCATGGACGATCCGGTGCAGCCCGAGGTCTACGTGCCGCTCGCGCAGGAAGTGCAGAATCCGCTGACGTTCGTCATCCGCTCGCGCCTCGAGCCAGAGGCGGTCGTGTCGCTGGCGCGTGGGCAGGTGCGGGCTGTGGACAAGGATCTCGTCCCGACCGACGTGACGACGCTCGATGCGCTGGTGCGAAAGTCGGTCGACGGCCAGCGATTCCGCACCTGGCTGCTTGGCAGCTTCGCGGGCATCGCGCTGCTGCTCGCCGCCTTGGGCATCTACGGCGTGCTGGCGTATTTCGTGGCGCAGCGTGTGCGCGAGCTCGGCATCCGGCTGGCGCTCGGCGCGTCGCCCGCGCAGGTGTGGCGGATGGTCGTCGGTCAGGGAATGCGGCCGGTGCTCTGGGGATCGATCGCAGGCCTCGGCGCGGCCTACGCGGCGGCGGACCTGATGAAGTCGCTGCTATTCGGCGTCGCGCCGCTCGACCCGGCAACGTACGCGACAACGGCCGGGGCGCTGGCGCTCATCGGCGCAATCGCGTGCGCCGTGCCGGCGTCGAGAGCCGTGCGGGTCGATCCGCTGGTGGCATTGAGGCAGGACTAGAGTCGTGCCCTGCTCATGTGTGGCGCAGGTCTTTAGACCTGCTCTTACGACGCCGCCAGTTCCTCTTCGAGCAGCTGTTTCTTGTGCAGCTCGGCGTAGAGGCCGCCCTTTCGGATGAGCTCGTCGTGCGTGCCGCGCTCGGCGATGCGGCCGCCGTCGAACACGAGAGATCACGTCGGCGTCGCGCACGGTCGAGATGCGATGCGACACGATGATCGACGTCCGCTGCGCGCATCACGCCGCGGAGGCGCGACAGAATCTCCTCCTCCGTATACGTATCGACCGCCGACAGCGCATCATCAAGGACGAGGATTCGCGGGTCGATCACAATCGCGCGCGCGAGCGCGGTGCGCTGCTTCTGGCCTCCCGATAGCGTCAGCCCGCGCTCCCCCACCATCGTCTCGTAACCGTTCGGGAAATCGGCGACGTCCTTGTCCAGCCGCGCGACGCCGGCGGCGTCGATGACTCGCCGCATGCGCTCGGCTGAATCCATCGCGCTACGGTTGTCCGCGATCGTCCGCTCGGCTGAAGCCGTCGCGCTACGGTCGTTCGCAACTGGGCGCTCGACATCCCCATCGCTGTAGCGCGATGGCTTTAGCCGAGCGTGAGCATCGAATCCAAACGCGACGTTGTCGGCGATCGTGTCGGAGAACAGAAACGGCTCCTGCGGCACGAAGCCGATCGCACCGCGCAGGACGCTGAGCGGAATGTCGCGCACGTCCACGCCGTCGATGAACACGGTGCCCGGCGGCGGATCGTGAACCCGCGCGAGCAGGTTGATCAGCGTCGACTTGCCGGAGCCGGTGACGCCGACGAGCGCGGCGGTCTGGCCGGCCGCGATGCGTCGCCGACACGTGATCCAGGACGAGGCGCGTCGCCGTAGCGGAACACGAGATCGCGGAATTCGATATCGCCGCGGATCGTCCGGCTGGAGCCGGAGGCTACATCGCTACTAACCGCGGAGTCTCGCAGAGATCGCAGAGAATTCTTCGTTCTGTACAACCGTGTTGCTCTGCGGGCTCAGCGTGCTCCGCGGTTGCTTGTCAGCGATCGCCGACGGCGTGTCCATCACTTCGAGCATCCGTTTCCACGACGCCATGCCGCGCTGCAGCATGTTCGTCACCCAGCCGAACGCGATCATCGGCCAGCTGAGCATCGTCAGGTACGCGTTGAACGCGACGAACTCGCCGACCGTAATCCGGCCGCGGATCACTTCGCGGCTGCCGAGCCACAGCACGATCAGCGCGCCGAGGCCGAGAAAGAACGACATGCTCGGAAAGAAGAATCCCTGCAGCGACGATCAGCCGGCGGTTGCGACGGAGATACTCGTCGTTCGCCCGGCGGAAGCGCTCGAGCTCGGCCTCTTCCTGACGGTAGGCGCGCACCACGCGCACGCCTGACAGCGCCTCCTGCACGACGGCGCTCATGTCCGACAGCTGCGCCTGAATCTGCTCGAACCGTTTGTGGATCGCGCTGCCGAAGACTTTGACCGAAATCGACACGAACGGCAGCGGGATGAGCGACCACAGCGTGAGCTTCGCGTCGATCGACAGCATCAGCGTGAGCGCGACGACGAGCGTGAGCATCGTGTTCGCCGAATACATGATCGACGGACCGATCATCATGCGCACGGCATTCAGATCGTTGGTCGCCCGCGACATGAGATCGCCGGTGCGATGCTGCTGGAAGTACGAGAGCGGCAGCGTCTCGAGATGCGCGAAGAAGTCGTTGCGCATGTCGTACTCGATGTGCCGCGACGCGCCGATGAGAATGCGGCGCTGCAGAAACAGGAAGAGCGCCGCCGACGACGCCGATCGCGAGGAGCATCGCGCCGTATGTCGAGGAGCTTCGCGCGCGTGACGCCGGTCGTCAGGTCGTCGATCGCGTGGCGCAGCACCAGCGGCGAGGCGAGCGTGACCGCCGCGCGTGACAATCACACACAACAGGCCGATCACGAAATCGCGCTGATAACGGACGACGTAGCTGAGGAGCCGGCGGAAAGGGGTCACTCTCAGCGAGTATAGCCGCTGACGGCTGGTGTAGAATCCGGCTCATGCATGCTCTCTACATCGTGCTTCCGGTCTTCTGCATTCTGGCGATCGCCTACCGCTACTACAGCGCGTTCATCGCCGCCAAGGTCATGGTGCTCGACGACACGCGCGTCACGCCGGCGCACCGGAAGTACGACGGCGCGAACTACTACCCGACGAACCGCTGGGTGCTCTTCGGCCATCACTTCGCGGCGATCACCGGCGCCGGCCCGCTCATCGGCCCGGTGCTCGCGGCGCAGTTCGGCTACGCGCCCGGGCTTCATCTGGCTCGTCGGCGGCGTCTGCCTCGCCGGCGCGGTGCACGACTTCGTCACGCTCTGGGCGTCGACGCGCCGCGGCGGCCGCTCGCTCGCCGAGATCGCGCGCACTGAGATCGGCCCGGTCGCCGGCGTCACCGCGCGTGCATCGCGATCCTCTTCATCATCGTCATCGCGCTCGCCGGCCTCGGCATCGTCGTCGTCAACGCGCTGGCCGAGAGCGCGTGGGGCACCTTCACCATCGGCGTGACGATCCCGCTCGCGCTCTTCATGGGCTTCTACATGTTCAAGTGGCGCAAGGGCCGCATCCGGGAGGCGACGATCATCGGCGTCGTCGCTGCTGCTGGCCGGCGTCATCCTCGGCAAGCCGTTCGCCGTCGTCGTCGTTCGGCCATCTGCTCGTGCTGACGCCGCACCAGCTCACGCTCGCGCTGGCGGTCTACGGCTTCGTCGCGTCGGTGCTGCCGGTGTGGATGCTGCTCTCCCCGCGCGACTATCTCAGCACCTACATGAAGATCGGCACGATCCTGCTCCTGGCGCTCGGCGTCATCATCGTGAACCCGACGCTGCAGATGCCGGCCATCACGCAGTTCGTCGTCGGCGGCGGCCCGATCATCCCGGGCCCGCTCTTCCCGTTCGTCTTCATCACCATCGCGTGCGGCGCGATCTCCGGCTTCCACGCGCTCGTCGCGTCGGGCACGACGCCGAAGATGATCGACAAGGAATCGGACATCCGCCCGATCGGCTACGGCGCGATGCTGATCGAAGGGCTCGTCGGCATCATGGCGCTCATCGCCGCGACGGCGCTGCATCCCGGCCGACTACTTCGCCATCAACACGACCGCCGGCGAAGTTCGCGACGCTCGGCCTGACGCCGGTCAACCTCGCCGGCGCTGCAGCCGCAGGTCGGCGAGATCGTCGCCGGCCGCACCGGCGGCGCGGTGTCGCTCGCCGTCGGCATGGCGCAGATCTTCACCAGCCTGCCGGGCATGAAGGGGCTGATGGCGTACTGGTATCACTTCGCCATCATGTTCGAGGCGCTGTTCATCCTGACGACGATCGACGCCGGCACGCGCGTCGGCCGCTTCCTGCTGCAGGAGTTCGTCGGCCGCGTCTGGACGCCGTTCGGCGACACGAACTGGCTGCCGGGCGCGATGGCCTCGACGCTCGCGCTCGTGCTCGCGTGGGCCTACTTCATCTGGACCGGCAGCATCAGCACGATCTGGCCGATGTTCGGCATCGCCAATCAGCTGCTGGCCTCGGTCGCGCTCGCCGTCGGCACGACGATCATCATCAACATCGGGCGCGCGCAAGTACGCCTGGGTCACGCTCCTGCCGCTCTGCTTCGTGTCGACGACGACGCTGACGGCCGGCTACATGAGCGTGCGCGACAACTTCTGGCCGATGGCCATCGGCGCGGACCCGGCGCTGCAGGTGCAGGGCTACGTCAACTCGATCTGCACGGTCATCATGATGATCTGCGCGGTCATCATCCTCGCGTCGGCCGCGCGCCGCTGGGTGATGGTGCTCACCGGGAAAATTCCGGTCCTCGAACTGCTCGAAGCGTGACCACGCATCCCTGAATTCACCGCCGCGTCCGAACGCGGCGGTGGATCGGGTTCGATTCGTCCTCCCCCGCTGTCATTTTTCTATATCTCACCTTCACGAAAAGTGCTATGAAGTGCCCTCTCGGTCGGGAGGTTCGACGCACGTTCGTCGCATCGTCTTGTGTCTCGCGCGGATACGCCAACGAGGAATGGCACGGGAGGACAGATGGGAACGAAGGCTGCGGTGTGGCTGGCATGGCTACTTGTCGGGGTGGCAAGCTTCGCGAGCGGGCAGGGTTTCCAGGGCGGGCTTCGAGGATCGGTGAAGGACGCCAACGGCGTCGTGCCCGGGCGTCGAAGTGACGATGACGAACGAGTCAACTAACCTCAAGCGGTCGGTTGTGACCAATGAGCGTGGCGAGTATTCGTTCGCAGCGGTCGATCCCGGCACCTACACGGTGCGGGCGGCGCTGGCCGGCTTCAAGACCGTCGACCGCCGCGGCGTCCGCATCGGCACGCAGCAGTTCTTCGTGCTCGACCTCACGCTCGAACTTGGCGCGATCGAAGAGAACATCACCGTCACCGGCGCGTCGCCGGTCATCGAGACGGGCAACGCGTCGCAGGGCACGGTCCTCGATTCGGCGGCGCTCGAAACGCTGCCGGCCCCCGGCCGCAACGCGTTCATGATTGGCACGACCGTGCCGACCGTCGTGCCCACCGGCGACACCCAGTTCAATCGCCAGCAGGATCAGACGAACGCGTCGCTGCTGTCGCTCGGCGGCGGCACGCGGCGTGGCAACAACTACACGCTCGACGGCGTGCCAATCACCGACCTGCGCAACCGCGCGAGTGCGAATCCAACGATCGAGGCGCTCGAAGACGTCAAAGTTCAAGTTCACACGTACGACGCTGAGATGGGGCGCACGGGCGGCGGCGTGTTCAACAGGACGCTGCGTTCAGGCACGAACAGCTTCCACGGCACCGGCTTCTACCAGACGCGGCCGATCTGGGCGGAGAAAAACAACTACTTCAGCGACATCGGCCGCCAGGTCGCGGTGAACAGCGGCGACGCCTCGACGGCGCAGAAACTCGACAAACCGAACAATCCGTACAACCTCGGCGGCGGTGGATTCGGCGGACCGATCAGGAAGAACCGAACGTTCTTCTGGTTCGCGGCCGAGGACTACACCGACGTCCAGACGCGGAACGCGAGCGAGTTGATGCCGACGCCGGCCGAGCGTCTGGGCGACTTTTCCGGCTTGACGAACTCGTCGGGACAGCGCGTCACGATTTACGATCCGATTTCGCGGTTAGCGTTTCCCAACAACAACATCAATCAGTTCTTCAATCCCGCCACCGGCACCTGGACGCCTGGCAACCGGATCAACGCGGTCGCAGCGGCCATGCTGAAATACCTGCCGCTGCCCGACAGCAACATCGACAACGGCAGCGCGAACTACAACCGGACATCACTCATCAAATCGAGCTGGACGTCCGAATACACGATGAAAATCGAGCACAAGCTCAGCGACAAGCTGACCTTGAGCGGCTTCTATCTGTACAACCGCTCGAACGAGCCCTGTGCCAACTACTTCGGATCGGCCGATCAGACCGAGCCGACGCGGTTCGCGGATCCCAACGACTACTTGCTCGTGCGGCGTCCGAAAATCCTCGCGGTGAATGCGACCAACGTGTTGAACGACAACTCGGTGATGGCGCTGCGCTTCGGTATTACACGATTCCCAGACAACAGCACGCTCAGCATTCCGTTCGATCCGTCGACGCTTCCGTTCTCCGCGGATTACATCAAGCTGATCGCGTTTCAAAAGTTCCCTGACGTCAGAATCCGCGGCTACGATTCGTTCGCGGGTCAGACGCTCGGCGCCATGGGCCCGAACTCGACGCCCGGCCCGGCGACGTCGATCAACTGGAAATCGACCGCCGTCAACGGCAACTACTCGAAGTTCGCCGGCACGCACACGTTCAAGTTCGGCGCAGACTTCAGAAAAGTCGGCGTCGATTACCTCAGTCCAGGCAGCGGCGCGGGATACTTCGATTTCGACAAGGACACGACGTCTTCCAACGGCGGCACCGGCAGCACCACGGACGGAAGCGCCTTTGCGTCGTTTCTGATGGGATACCCGTCGGCGCTTTCGAGCCGCCAGAGTTCCCTCACCCTGGCGACGCCGGTGAACATCTTCGCGTACTACTATGGTGGCTATGCGCAGGACGATTGGCGCGTGAACTCGAAGCTCACGGTGAACTACGGTCTGCGGCTCGAGCACGAGACGGGCATGGCGGAGCAGGGCAACAACTTCACCGTCGGCTTCGATCCGGCGGCCAAGAACGCGCTCTCTTCGATCACGATTCCGGCCGACCCAGTCGCCGGTACGCCGGCGCGAACGGTGTCTGGTGGTTTGATGTACGCGGGCGTCGACGGGAATCCGACGACGCAGGGGAATCCTCCGAAGGTGAAGTGGTCGCCGCGCCTGGGCACGGTGTACTCGCTGGACTCCAAGACCGTCGTGCGCGGCGGCTACGGAATTTACTGGGCGCCGTACAATTACCCGATTCCGAGCTCCAGCACGAACAACTACGGCCAGGTCGGCTACACGCAGAACACGATCCTGCCGCAGACCTCCGGCGTGCCGACGGTCAGCCTGACCGATCCCTTCCCGGCCGGCGTCGTCCAGCCGCTTGGAAACGCGCTGCGGACGCTCACCGGCGTCGGCACGGCGATCAGCTACGTCGATCAGAACAGCACGGCTCCGCGCGTGCAGCAGTACTCGATCGATTTCGAGCGGCAGATCGGCGGCGACCAGGCGATCTCGATCAGCTACGTCGGATCGCGGGGCGATCATCTGAGCCTCGGCGGCTCGGCTGACGTGGCCGTGAACATCAACCAGCTCGATCCGGTGTATCTCTCGCTCGGAACCGCGCTGAACACACAGGTGCGCGAACCCGTTCTTCGGCAATCCGGCGTTCGCCGGGACATCGTTCTTTTCATCGCCAACGCTGGCGCGCGGGCAGCTGCTGCGGCCCTATCCGCAGTTCCAGAACATCAACGCGCGTCACGTGCTCGAGGGAAAGAGCCGGTATAACGCGGCGGTCTTCGAGTGGAAGAAACGCTTGACGCACAACCTTGGCGGCAGCGTCAGCTACACGTACAGCAACCTCAAGGACAACCAGGTCGGCGAAGGCAACTTCTACTCCGCCGGCGGCACGAACCCTCTGAACAACTACAACTACATTCCGAGTTACCCGGCCTGCACGTCGACGAACTTTGCCGCGTGCTACAACCCGGACGCCGACTTCACGACGAGCCTCCTCGACGTGCCGCATCGGGTCATCATCGCGCCGATCGTGCAGTTGCCGTTCGGCAGCGGCCAGAAGTGGCTCAGCAAGAGTGCCGTCGCCGACTGGATCGCCGGCGGCTGGACGCTGTCGACGCAGATCAACCTGCAGTCTGGTTTCCCGTTGAGTGTTCAGCAGAACGACAACACAGGAACGTTCTCTGGCGTTCAGCGGCCGAATCTGGTGCCCGGCGTTCCGCTCGACACGCCAGGCGATCTCGCGGATCGGCTCGCGTCGGCCGATCACCCGACAGCGACCTGGATCAACCCGGCGGCATTCACTACTGCCGCTCCCTTCACGTTCGGCAATGCGCCGCGCACGATCACCGATCTCCGCACGCCGCCGCAGTACAACGTGGACGCCGTATTCATCAAAGGCTTCCGGCTGGGCGGCGCGAAGTCGGCGCAGTTCAAAATCGAGATGCTGAACCTGTTCAACCGGGTCAATACGCGCGCCTTGAACGGCCGCAACACGGTCGGCAACTCGAACTTCGGTCAAACCGCCGTGCAAGCGGGCTTCATGCGCATCACGCAGATGACGTTCCGCTTCTCCTTCTGATGACAGAACGCGCGGGGCGCCCGCGGCGGGCCGAGGCACGCAATCTTCGGCACGCCCTGCGCGCTCTGCGCGCCTTTGCTTTCGCGGCGATCGCCTCGACGGCCCTCGCCGCGCCGAGCCCTCAGCCGCTCGGACGCATCTCGTTCCCCACGTCCGGCTCGGCGGCCGCCGAGCGATCGTTTCTTCGCGGCGTCCTGCTGCTTCACAGTTTCGAGTACGACGAAGGCATCGCAGCGTTTCGCGACGCCGAGCGCGTCGACCCTGGCTTTGCGATGGCTTACTGGGGAGAGGCGATGTGCTACAACCAGACGCTCTGGTTCAACGAGCAGGTCGCCAAGGCGCGCGCGGCGCTCTCGCGACTCGGATCGACGCCGGCCGCACGCGCTGCCAAAGCACCAACCGCGCGGGAGCGCGCGTACCTCGACGCCGTCGAGCGTCTCTACGGGGACGGCGACAAGCCGGCCCGCGATCGTGCGTATGCCGATCGCATGCAGGCGCTGAGCGCGGCATATCCCGCCGATGATGAAGCCGGCGCGTTCTACGCGCTGGCGCTCCTCGGCACCATTCCCGAGGGCCAGCCGCGGCCCGACGTTTCGCTGAAAGCCGGAACCATCGCGTCCGCGATCCTGAAGCGAAATCCCGAGCACCCGGGCGCGGCGCATTACGCGCTTCATGCGTACGACGATGGGGAGCATGCGGCGCTCGGGCTCGAGGCGGCTCGCATCTACGCGAAGATCGCGCCCGCGTCGAGCCATGCGCGGCATATGCCGTCGCATGTGTTCCTGCCGCTGGGGCTGTGGGACGAGGCGGCGGCGTCCGATGAGTCCGCGTTCGCGGCGTCGGTCGACTCCGCCAAGCGCCGGGCCCTCTCGGCGGCGCAGTACGATTTCCACAGCCTGTCGTGGCTGCAGTACCAGTACTTACAGCAAGGCCGCTTCGCCAAGGCGCGCGAACTGCTGAAGCCGGTCGAAGAGGCGCTGCGGGACGGATCCGCAGGTCAGGCCGGCACGCATCAGCACGGGGAAAGCGAGATCGGCCGCGGCTTCGACCCCACGGCGCTCAAGAGCGAGCGGGCTTCGATGCGGGCCCGCATGGTGGTCGAGAGCGGCGACTGGACGTCGATGAAAGGGCTCGGCTCGTTCGACAACCTCGACGAGCTGTTTGCGCTGGGGCTGAGCAGCGTGCACCTGCGCGATCTCGAGCGCGCAGATGTCGCGATCGAGCACCTTCACGCTGCGGCGAAGACCGTCCCCGACCGGGATGCGCGCGCCGTTGCGGAGATCATGGCCATAGCGGTCGACGGCAGCGCGCGCCTCGCACGACACGATCGCACCGGCGGCCTTGCCGCGTTGGCACGCGCCGCGGCGCTCGACGCCGCGCGGCCTCGACCCGTCGCCAGGCCGTATCCGATCAAGCCCGCGGGTGAGCTCTACGCAGAGGCGCTCCTGGCCGAAGGCGACGCGCGCGCCGCGGCCAAGGCGTTCGAGACGGCCTTGACGCGTACCCCCAATCGTGCGGCGGCGCTGCTCGGATTGATGCGGAGCGCCCGGGCGGCAGGGCTGTCGGCGCAGGCGGCCAGCGCTGCCCGAAAATTCCTCGCCGTGTGGCACGCGGCCGACGCCGGCCGGCCGGAGCTCGGCGAAGCCCGTCGCCTTACCGATATTTCATCTTGAATTCACGCGAGTTCGGGCGTAGCCTCGCCGGACGGTAAGGAGGCACGACGTGGAAATCGATCGCCGCGCATTTCTCGCAACCCTGGGAACCGTCGCCGCCATCGAAGCGATGCCGTCCGAAGCGCTCGCCGATGCGCTCGAGCATCACACGATGGAGACGCTCGATCAGACCGCCGAAGGCTTGCCGGTCATCCGCCGCGGCGCCGGATCGATCTTCGGGGCCGGCGGACCATCCGGAGGCACACGCGCCTTGTCGGCGCTCGCGCCGATGCCCGACAAGCCCACGCTCGTCGACTTCTTCAAGCTGCGGTTCGCGCCCGCAACACATGTTCTGCAGAGCGCGACCGATGCGCTCAGGAAAGGCGAACCCGAGGAGCGGGTGCTCGCATGCCTGCTCCACGATGTCGTGCTGAATTTAATCAAGGTCGATCACGGTTGGTGGGGCGCGCAGATGATGGAGCCCTACGTATCCGAAAAAGTGAGCTGGGGAATCCGCCATCATCAGGCACTCCGGTTCTACCCCGATTCATCCGTTGGGTATGAATATCCGGAGCTCTACAATCAGATCTTCGGCAAGGATTACGTGCCGCTTCCCTACATCAAAGCCACCTATGAGTACGCGCGCAAGCACAAGTGGTACATGGAAGCGAGAAGCATCACCGTCCACGACCTCTACGCCTTCGACCCGACGATGAAAGTGTCGATGGATCCATTCATCGACATCATCGGCCGGAATTTCAAGCAGCCGAAGGAAGGGCTCGGCTTCGACAACAGCCCGGTCGCGCACATGTGGCGCTCACTGATTTATCCGGACAACCCGCTGTAGTGGGTCCTTCGCTCCTCAGCTGATGCGCCGGCGCGAGTTCCTGAAAGCCGCCGGCGCCTTCGCGGCGCTCGGGACGACTGCCGGCTGTGCATCCGCCCTGCACCGCCAGCTCGTCGTCGACCGGGCGCGTCGCTTCGCCCGCGTTCGAGTGTCCGCCGATCGTGTCATCCGCACTGTCGTCGGCCTCCGGCCATTCAGGCCATCCGGGTTCGTCGTGCGCGCCGAGAAGCTCGACGCGCACACCCTTATCCACAATTACGGCCATGGCGGCGGCGGGATGACGATGTCGTGGGGCACCGCACATCTTGCGACCGAGCTTGCGCTGGCCACTGGCCAGACGCGCGCTGCGGTGCTCGGATGCGGCGGCGTCGGCCTGGCGACCGCCCGTCTCCTGCAGCGGCGCGGATTCGCGGTCACCATCTACGCGAAGGATCTGCCGCCGAACACGACATCGAACATCGCCGGCGCGCAGTGGGCGCCGGCGGAAGTCTACGACGGCGATCATCGAACTGCCGAGTTCGGCGAAGCATTCGTTCGCGCCGCTCACCTATCGCACCGCGAGTTCCAGAATCTCGTCGGCGATTACTATGGGATTCGCTGGATCGAAAATTACGTGATCAGCGACAACCCGTTCGTCCGGCCTCAAGGCGCGTCGCAGAACATTCAGGATCTGTATCCCGACGCGGCGGATCTCACGCGCGGCGAACATCCGTTCGGCGCCGCCTACGTTCGCCGCTTCGTGACGATGCTCATCGAGCCGCCGGTGTATCTGAACGCGATGCTTCGGGATTTCCTGCTTGCAGGCGGCACGCTCGTGGTTCGTGGCTTCGACGATCTGCGCGCCGTTGCCGCGCTCACCGAACCGGTCGTGATGAACTGCACCGGTCTCGGCGCGAAGGCGCTTGTCGGCGACGATGAGCTCACGCCGATCAAGGGGCAGCTCACGATCCTTCTGCCCCAGCCGGAAGTGGACTACATTACATTGAGGGATGACTTGTACATGTTCCCGCGGCGCGACGGCATCCTGCTCGGCGGCACGCACGAGCGCGACGTCTGGACGCTCGAGCCGAATCTGCCTGCGGCTCGCCACGTCCTCGAAGGCCATGCACAATTTTTCGCGCGGATGAAATGATGCGCAACGTGCTCGCGGTCCTGCGCCAGATCATCGAGATGTGGTACCGCGTACCGCCACCGTGTTGAGGGATGGACGTACGGTCGCTGGAGCGCGACCGACCCGCTAAGTAACCCGCCCGCGTCCGCACCGGCCGGCGGATGTGTTATTCTCTCTGCAGCCTTTCCCAGCGGGCCCGTCCACCTTTCCGGAGAACATTTTTGTGACCGAAAGCAAACGACCCGCTATTCGCCTGTACGAAATCGCCATTATCGTGTCGCTGCTCATTGTGTGGGCAACCCCGGCGCGCGCGCAATTCAAGCCGCGGCCGATGGGCGAGCCGACGATGGGCGAGTCGTATCACATCGAAGGCGCCATCGATCTATGGTTCCCGACGTCCGACATCTCTCTCTCGAGCGAGTCGCTGGGCATCCCGGGCACGACGATCGATTTCAAGAACGACCTCGGCCTGCAGGATCAGAAATTCCCGGCGTTCCATGTGCAGCTGCGGGCGTCGAAGCGCAACAAATTCCGCTTTCAGCTCGTGCCGATCAACTTCACGCAATCGGCGACGCTCACACGCGACGTCGTCTTCAACGGCCAGCGGTACTCGATCGGTCTGCCGGTTACCTCGTCGCTCGACTGGAAGGCGTACCGGTTCGGCTACGAGTTCGACTTCATCTCGCGGGATCGCGGGTTCCTCGGTTTCATCGTCGAGGCAAAGTACACTGACGTGACCGCCACGCTCACCGTTCCCCCGACGGGCGGCCGCGTCGGCATCAACGAATTCGATCGCGCGCAGGCGCCGATTCCGGCGATCGGCGGCATCGGCCGTTTCTACATCGTGCCGAACATCTCGATCACGGCCGACATCACCGGTTTCAGGCTGCCCGACAACGTCGTCCAGAGTGCGAGCGGCCATTACGTCGACGTCGACATCTACGGGACGATGAACTTCACCAACAACGTCGGCGTGCAGGCCGGCTATCGATCGCTCGACCTGGGGTATGCGTTCAAGACCGATTCGGGAACGTTTACGCTGAAGGGGCCGTACTTCGGGTTGGTCGCGAGGTTCTGAGACAAGAAGCTGTACCACGGTGGACAGCCCTCCGTTCCTCCGTGGTGGATTTTTTCGTGATCACGAGTATTGCGGAGTGTCGTGATCCGGGATCAGTGCACCGTCGCCGCTACGAGCTTCGCCATGCGACGGTCGGCCTCGCGGAGCGTCTCGTCGCGCTTGCAGAAACAGAACCGCAGCTTCGTGCGCGCCGGTCGCGGCGTTCTTGTAGAAGCTGCTGCCCGGCACTGCCGCCACACCCACATCCTTCACCAGATAGCGCGCGAACTCGACGTCGTTCGGGAAAGCCGAATGCGCTGATGTCGGTCATGATGTAGTACGCGCCGTACGGTTTGTAGCACGTGAAGTGATGACGCTCGAGAATCTCGAGCAGCGTGTCGCGGCGTCGGCGATACGCCTCCGCGAGATCCGTGTAGTACGTATCCGGCAGGCCGAGCGCGATCGCGCCCGCCTCCTGCAGCGGCGCGGCGGCGCCGACCGTCAGGAAATCGTGGACCTTGCGAATGGCGCCGGTGAGCGACGGCGGCGAAATCGTCCAGCCGACGCGCCAGCCGGTGACGCTGTAGGTTTTCGACAGGCCGTTGATCGTGACCGTGCGATCCGCCATTCCATCGATCGTCGCAATCGGAATGTGCTGGTGGCCGTCGTAGATGATGTGCTCGTAGATCTCGTCGGAGATCGCAATCGCGTCCCACTTCCGGCAGAGCGCGGCGATGGTCTCGAGCTCCTCGCGCGTGAAGACCTTCCCGGTCGGGTTGTTCGGCGTGTTGATGATGATGGCTTTCGTCTTGTCGTTGAACGCGGCGGCGAGCTCGTCGGGATCGAAGGTCCAGTCGGGCTCGTGCAGCGTGACATAGCGCGGCGTCGCGCCGGACAGGATCGCGTCGGGGCCGTAGTTCTCGTAGAACGGCTCGAAGATCACGACCTCGTCGCCCGGATCGATGATCGCCATCATCGTCGCCATCATCGCTTCGGTGGAGCCGCAGCAGACGGTGACCTGCTCGTCGGCGACGACCGGCACACCGTAGCGGCGCGTGAACTCGCGCGCAACCGCTTCGCGCAGCGGGCGCGCGCCCCAGGTGACCGCGTACTGATTCACGTCCGCGTTGATGGCGGCGCACGCCGCCTCTTTGATCGCCGCGGGCGCCGCGAAGTCGGGAAAACCCTGCGAGAGGTTGACGCCGCCGTATAAGTGATTGAGCCGCGTCATCTCTCGGATGACCGACTCGGTGAACTGCGTGGCTTTCTTCGATCCAGTGAGCTTGGACATGTTCTAGCCGGTCTTCTTCTTGTGCGCTGATGACTTCTTGGCGGTGGCCGCCTTCGGCTTCGGCGGCGTGCCTTTGCTCGCCACCGCAGGCTTCGCGTCGGCGTCCTCGTCCGCCGCACGGCCCGATTCGCCGGCGCCGTAGAGACGTCGGTAGTCCTCGGCCGTGCCCAGAATCTTCTTCACGTAATTCTGCGTTTCAGGGAATGGAATGTCGTCGATGAACTCGTCGCGGGCGATGCCGGGCCGCTCCGAAATCCACCGCGCGACGCGATTCTCGCCGGCGTTGTAGCTGGCGAGCGCGTAATGCGCGCCGCCGAACTGTTTGACCAGGTCTGAGAAAAAGGCGGTGCCCATCTTCAGATTCGGCTCCGCCGTGGTCAAGAGGCTCATCGAGAACCGCTTCGCTTTCAGCTCAGTGCGCGCATAGTGCCGGCCCGTGGACGGCAGGAGCTGCATGAGTCCGTACGCGTTGGCGGCCGACCGCACATCAGCGGTGAAGGTCGATTCCTGCGCGATCAGCGCGGCAATCATGTACGGGTCGAGGTGGTGCTCGACCGAGTAGCGCTTGATGAGCGGCCAGTAATTCACCGGGAACAGCACTTTGAGGAGCTCCGCCGGCAGCTTCTCGCCGCCGGCAGCCATGTACTGCGGATAGGCGCGCTTCATCGCGTTGATGCCGGCGCGCAGATCGCCGCGCTCGTGGTAGATCCAGCCGAGCGTCGCCTGAATCGCGGACGAATCGCCCCAGACCTTCTGCGCGAAATGCAGCTCGTCGATCGCCTGGTCGTACAGCTCGAGCCCGAGCAGCGCGCGCACGACGTGCGCGTTCGGCGGCAGGGGCGCCGCCGGCGCGGGCGCGCCTTCCTCGCTATCGAGGTGAAGATCGACCGGCGTTTTGCGCTGCGGCGTCTCCCCGAGGTGCGTGAGCGCAAGCCGGCCGTAGTACGTATTCAGGTAATCGATCGCCGACCAGGCGATACCGCGCTTCCGCGACGTCGGTCTCCTTCAGCGCGTCGTGCGCACGCGCGGACCAATACAGCCACGATGGCCGATAGTCGGAGCGCGGAAAGTGTGCCGCGGCGCTCTCGAACGCACGGACCGTTTCGGCGTACTTGCCGTTCTTGTACGCCCACCACCCAATCTTCCAGGCAGCGCGCTCGGCATAGTGGCCCATCGGGAATTTCTGGTACATCTCCCGGAAGACCCCGTCGGCCTGCTCGTCGTCGCTCTGAAGGATGTAGTGCGTCGCGAGATTATTGAGCGCCTCTTCGGCCCACGTCTGATCCGAGAATTCGTCGACGAGGCGCCTGACGATGGACAGGTATTCACCCTGTTCACCGAGGTCGCGCTCCGCGACCGCGTAGAAATACAGCGCCTCGCCTTGCCGCGACGCCTTCGCGATGTAAGGCTTGACCTCGTCGCGCGCATTGCGCGGACGTTTCAGGAAGTAGTCGCACTCCGCCAGCCGGATGTTGACGAGTTCCTTGTCGTCGCCGTCAGCCACCCGGCGGACGTTTTCGAATTCGCTGCGCGCCTGAGCGTATTTCTTTGCGCCGAAGAGCCGTTCGGCCCGCCCGAGCTCGAGCTTGTAGCGCGTCGAACCGCCGGTGATCGGCGGGACGTTCGAGAGGTGATCGAGTTCGTCGCTCGCAAGCGCCGACAAATCGCTGAAAGGGAACTCGAAGTACACGCGCGAGAAGGCGCTGAGCGCCTTATCCGCTTCGCCGGCAGCCTTTGCCGCCCTTCCCAGCCGCATCAGCACATCGTCGGGCGTGGTGGTCTTCATCGCGGCGAGCCGCTCGTACACCTGCATGGCCGCATGCGGATCGCCGAGCGCCTCGTCGCACTCCGCCTCGCGCAGCGCCGCCGCTTCGAGGAGATACCCGATCGGCTCACCCGCCTGGAGTGCCTGAAACGTCTGCCGCGCGTCCGCACTGCGGCCGATTCGCATCTCGGCGAGACCCCGGTAGTACTCGCTGTAATGGCCGAGCGGCCCCTGACGAAGCGCCGCCTGGGAGAAAATCGGGAGCGCCTTGACGTAGTTGGCATCGACTTCGAGCTTTACGCCGTTCGCGAATTCGGTCATGAGCGCCGTATGCGAGTGCCCGCGGTCTGGCGCCATCCACAGCTGCGAGATGTCGTCAGGCAGCCGCGGATGATTCGTCGGCGTGAGCACGACGTCGGTGGCGCCAGCACCCGCAGCCGGCTGCTGCGCAGACGTCGCCGTCGACGACAGAACGGCCATCATCGTCCCGATCAGCGCAAATCTCTTCGTCACTTCGTGTCTGCCACTTTCAAACTTCCTTCTTCCTTCTAACTTTTTCCTTCTGCCTTTTTCCTTTTGCTTTCCCTATGCTCTCGCGTCCAGCAATCCGCCGTCTCCTTCCGCGAGCGTGCGGACGAGCTCGTCGTGGAAAAGGTCGCCTCGCTGGCGCACGTGCGCCGGCACGCGCTCCTCATACAAGGTGCGGGCGCGGGCGATCTCGCCGCCGAGCCGCGTCGCAAGATCGCGTTCTCGCCGCCCCGCCACGACCTCGGGCTCGTGGTACATGCGGATCTCGGAGACCAGCAGCCTGGCGTAACGAAGCGCCGCAGCATTTTCCTCGGCCTGCTCGTTGCCGTTCGTTGCCGCCGCGGATCCGAGGCCGACCGCGACATCGGGCCGCTCTGTCAGCAAACGAATCGTGTTGAAGGCCGTGACCGCTTCAAGGCAGCGCGCCGTATGCCGAGCGAGGGCTTCGAGTGCGCCTTCTGCCTTTTGCCCTTTGCCTTTTGCCTTTTCAAGTTCGGCGTACAGCACTGCTACCGTCTGGCCGCTCAGCACCAGTGGAATCGCGATCGAGTCGCACTCCGTGTCTACTGCGAACGACGGCGGCTCGATGCCGTCGCCGACCCTGACGGGCAGCCCCGATCGAGCTGCGTCGCCGACGACACCCGACTGCTCCGGCGAGAGATCGAACTGTTTCGGATCATCGAAAGACGCACCGAAGCCGATGAAGCGCCAGCCGCGGAATCGATCGGCGGCGACAACCAGCACTGCGGCGCGGGCCGCTTCCCGCGCGGCGCAGCTGGCAAGCGTATCGAGGATCTCGCTGAGCGATCGCGCGCGGTCGAGCGTGCGGATCGCATCGGCAAGGCGGTCGCTCGCCGCCCCGTCTCCTGCGTGCGCGGCCGCTTCGGCCTGCTCTCGATCGGCCGCGGCGCGCTCGTCGACGACGCGCTGTTGCTCGAGCAACTGTTCGCGCGTTTCGGCCAGCGCGTCGGCTTTGCCCTGCTCGTAGCCTTCGAATCGTCCTTCCTCGATGCCGATCTGACGGCCCTCTTCGCGCGCGCGGTTTTCGGCTGCGATACGACGTTCTTCGGCGTCCGTGAGCGCAGCGGCGAGTTGGGCGTCGGCGTGGCGCTCGGCCTGCGCCGCAGCATCGGCGGCCGCGCGCTCCCGTTCCTCGCGTGCGGCAGCGGTGAGCTCGGCCGTGACCTGTGCGATCTGCCGGCCGATTTCCTCATGCAGATGGTCGGTCAGCGTCGCGAACGCTTGTTGAAGCTCGTCGTCAGCTGTCATCGGTCGTGGGCCTGGATCAGGCGATCGAACAGGATGGGAGCGTTTGGATTATGCGGGTCCGGCTACGGGGGAAGTCAAGCATTCCACGCTCACAACTCCAACAGATAGAGTAAGTTGACGTTCGAGGAGCGGAGACCGTACAATAACGAGGTCAGTCTGCGCAGTCTCTCCGTTATCGGTCCTTTTGCCAGGGGGCGACACGGCTTCGACGGGGGTAAAGACTCGCGGGATGCATGCCGAGCGCCATCGCCTCGTAAATCCGGTGGAACACAACGTAACTGCGAACACGCAGCTGCCTCTCGCTGCTTAACTAAACCTTAAGTCAGCGACGTCCCCCGCGTCCTCGCCTGTGGGGCGCGGATGGATGTCATAAATGCAGGCTGGTCGCCGCGCGCGGTTCCGACGCGTGGCGATGAGACAAATCGGAGCTAGTCGTCCACGGTTTCCGTCGCTCTTCGACGTGGAAGGCGAATATTCAAGAGCGGCTACGCATGTAGACGCCCGTGACGGCGTACTCTCGGACGCGGGTTCGACTCCCGCCGCCTCCACCACTCATCTGATGCGAACAAAACGTATTCCGCGTGTTGAAGCCTGACCGACAACGCCGCTTGTACAGGTCGCGCACAACGTCTACCTGAAGACCCCACGATCAGCCTGCCGTTCGCACTCATCGAAACATTCTTATCCGCTTTTTGCCGAAACGATCGAAATTGGAGGCCACGTAATCTCTTCGTGGAGCGTTCAAACGGCACCCACGGTTCCCTTCAAAGTTCCTTACGCATCGCTACGGTATCGTCGTTGCTGGTCAGAAGACGAAGGACCGTCACTGCCTGAGTATGCAATGGACTCGTGCCTTAAGCGACTACCCGGCTGTCATCGTTGGCTCCATTCGGCCTTGCACGGGTGTCGATCATCTGAAGGGTGTGCGTCCAACTCGACTGCATGCATCGCGACGTCCTTCGGCCCCAGATGACCGCTTGGCGTTACGAAATCATTATCGTGATCGTGGACGACCGATCGACTGACGAGGCCTCGGCCATCGTACGGAAATTCGCCATGCGAGACCGAGTGGGGTCAAACGCTCGCGTGAGGTATCTCTGCGAACCGCGCTTCGCCGCGTCGCGCGGTCGCAGTCGTGGCATCCCCTCTGCGCGGCCATTCTCGAATATGGTCACCGACTGACGCCTCACATGCGTATCTATCTCAGCGTGTTCCTGCTCGCCATGACGACGCTGGTCGTTGAAGTCCTGCTCACGAAGATTTTTGACGTGATCATGTGGCCGAACATGGCGTTTGCGATCATCAGCTGCGCGATGTTTGGGCTCGCGCTCGGCGGTTTGCACGAGTTGCTCTCGCCCGCCGTGAGCCGCACCGTGTCAGCCTCGACGAGCGCCTCGCGCCCTGCGCTCCTCTTTGCGATCAGCGTGTGGACGTTGCCGCTCCTCTTGAACATGATTCCGTTCTCGCTGGCGCGGGTCGGCGTTGCGCCGATCGCGCAGGTCGGATGGTTTCTTGTTCTCTATGCCGTGCTCTTGATGCCGTTCTTCCTCGCCGGGCTGTGTATCTGCCGGCTGTTCGCCGCGCTCCCTGCAATTATCCACCGGCTGTATTTCTGGGACCTGAGCGGCGCCGCGATCGGCACGATGGCGCTCATCCCGCTTCTGCCGCTCCTTGGTCCTGCGCGGATCCTGTTGATCGCCGCGTTGGCGGCACTGGCGGCCTCGGCGCTGCTCGCCGAATCACCACGCTGGCGGCTGCGGCTCGTTGGTGTGGCCGTCGTATTCGTCGCGGCACCGGCCGGGCTTGGAGCGCGCTATGACACGTTGTCCCTCCACGACGACAAACGGGACGTACAAACCGGAATCGCAGAGGGGCGCCTAGAGTTTTCGCGGTGGGATCCGGTCTCGCAAATCTCCATCATCGACCAGCCGTCCACAAACAAGACGACGGCCGATCACGGGAAAAAACACGTTGCGTACGACGGCGGCACGCAGAGTTCGAACTTCTTTCCCTTCGACGGCGACTTTGCCGCGCTTCGACGCGAGCTGCCTCAAAGGCTCGTAACACAGTTCTGGCAGCGCGGTGTTCTGGCGTCACATTATCTGCGCCGCGACCACGGCAGCCGCGTTCTTATCATCGGCAGCGCCGGCGGACAGGAGACGAAAGCGGCGGTGATGTACGGCGCATCGAAAGTAGACGCCGTGGAAATGGTCAGCACCGTCGTCGAGCTTGCGACCCACGAGTATGCCGACTACATCGGGCATATTTTTGAACAGCCGGGCGTACACCTCACGGTGGGCGAGGGGCGCAGCTTCCTGCGGGCGTCGCACGAGACGTACGACATCATCGAAATCTTCAGCAACTACACGTCGTCGAGCATCGCCGAAGGCTCCGGCGCCATCGGCCCCGTCTATCTACAGACGAGCGAGGCCTATCGGGAGTATTTCTCGCACCTGGCGCCGAACGGAATTCTTCATGTCAGCCGCTACGCCTACCCCCGCATGATTGCGACGGCCGCCGACGCCTGGCGCAGCATGGGCCGGGATCGCTTCCGCTCCCATGTCGCGGTCTTCGAGAAGGTCGATGCCGCGAACGATCACAACCCGACGGTCCTCATCAAAATGTCGCCGTGGACGGCAGCGGAGATTGCGGACCTGACGTCATTTTTTTCCTTTCGCGCCGAGCAGGAGCCACCGTACCAATTCGCGGAAAACCCGCTTGACCCGGCGCACAGTTTCCTGCCCGATGCCTTCTACACAGGCGCGCTGCCTCCAGCACTTGTCGCCGAAGCGCCTTCTGAAGTCAGCGCGGTCACCGACGACAATCCGTATTTCAACTTCCTACGACGATCGGTGCGGCGAGTGGAACCCGACCGTGTGCATGGCCTGGATGACACGACTGCGGCCATCCTCAATTCGCAGCTCGTCCGCGGATCGGTGCCGATGGATTGGCTGCATTTGATCGTGGCTGCCGCGGCCGCCGTCCTGTACGGCGTCGTATTCGTCGTGATCCCGCTGCGGTTCTCGCGCGTCGGCAGGGAAACGTGGTCGGGAAAAGGCGCGGTACTCCTGTACTTCTCGCTCCTCGGGCTCGGGTTCATGGGGGTTGAGCTGTTGTTCATACAGATTTTCATGAAGTTGATTGGATACCCGCTCTATACCGTCGCGACGGTCATTACCGTGATGCTCATTGCCGCCGCGCTTGGGAGCATGTCCTCGCGGGCCGTGGCCCGACGGAATACCAAATCGTGGTTTCTTCCATTCTTCGGCGTCGTTGCAAGCGGCTTGGCGGTGTGGCTCGCCTACCCGGCACTGTCAGTGCACTACATGGCCGCCTCGGCGGCAGTCCGCATCCTCGCAGCCGCTCTGATGATCTTTCCGGCCGGTTTCTTTATGGGGATGCCGTTTCCATTGGGCATCATGGAATTGGAGAGCAAACCGCTCGGGGCCATCGCGTGGGCGTGGAGCATGAACGGCCTTTTTACGACCATTGGAGGTGTCGCTACGGCGCTGCTTTCGTTGTCGTTTGGATTTCGCGCCACGCTGCTGATGACGTTGAGTGCGTACCTCGCCGCGATGGTCGCGTTCGGCGCGCTCCGCAGGAGCAATCGGCAGCATGTACACGGCATGGAATCCTCGTATGACTTCATTTCAAGGTAAGCGAGCGTACGCCTCAACTCCGCTGCTCCGACTACTCCGCCGTCACGTGCCGAATCGTCGGCCATCAGAAGTCCACATGTAGCCGCATAGCGCCAACGATCACGGGGCCGCGATCGGCGTTATAACCAGGGTGGACGATCCGCTGCACGTCCGCACTGACGAACACACCACGCCACAGGTGGGCCGTGTAATAGGCCTCCGCGATGTCTTCGTGGCGGTACCGCAGCGAGCCGTCACCTAACAGAAACCCCTGTCCACCGAGGCGCAGGTACTCTTGATGATCGCGTGAAAGGCCATTGCTCACGACGGCGGCGCCGACCTTATCGAGTGGCCGATGCCACCGCTGGCCCGCATGATCGCCGCCCACCGCCACCGAGCTGTTCACTTCGGTGTACGCGAACGACTCCGCGTGGGGTTCATTCCAGCCGGCGCGCGCGAACACACGGAACGACCGCGTCACCTGCTGCTCCGCGTTAGCGCCAACGCCGTATTTGATCCGTCCTTGCAGCCGCGTGTGCTCGATCGTCGGAACGGCGTCCAGCCCCTCCTCGAATCGGTGAACGGCTTCCCGGTAGTCGCCCATGTTCGCGTGATTGACATAGGAGAGCATTCGCAGTGTCAACGGCCGGGCCTGAGTCAGATGCCACTCAACCTCCGCGTTCTCCGCCCGTGCCCGATTGAGGTGCCAATCGAGCGTGATCCCGTTCGCCACGGTGGGCATGAGCATCTCACCGAAGCGAACCGCCCACCTGGCGTCGTGGTACTCCACGATCGCGCCCCATGTATAGCCGCGTGTGTCGGCCGCATAGTCATAGGCGCCGTTGTTGTCGACGGTCCAGTTCATGAACTGCAAGTGGCTATCGCTGCCCACCGCGTTGACATCGAAGAAATCGGCCGTGCCGAATTTGCCGACCCGCACGTCGACCCGGCGCACAGGGATCGTGTTCGCAAGTGCCAATGCCGTGCGCTCTTGCTTCGTTTCGTCGGCGCTGAGCGCGATCGTGTAATGCACCATTGCGCGCGCCAGGTACGGCGCCGAACCGAGTGCCGGGTTGCGCACGACATCGAGGTCGGTGAAGCCCGCTAATCCGAAGGCGTCGCTCAGGCCGCGCCCTCCCGCCGATTCCACATCCACCAGCACCTCCGTCCACCGCGTCACAGTGACGCCGGTGAACAGCGTCGCGACGACCGAGGTCGCGTGGTCCGCGCCTGACGTGAAGCTGTTCGCTCCGGAATACGGAGCCGGAAATGTCGGATGCGTCTGGTAGATGACGTTCAGTTGGCCGGAAACCCACAGGCGGCTGCTCTCGGGATGAGGGAACACGGTCGTCGCCTCGTCCGGTTCCAATCCAGCAGGCGCCGACGTTTGCGCGGACACTGAGATCACAGTGGCCAACAGAAACCCGAGCGGGAGTAGCTTGAGACGCACCGACGCATAGTACTGGAAGTGAGGAGCCGAACCCCTGCCGCCGATGCAGAGTACTAGAGGATCGCTGTGAGTTCGTTACGTCCGAAACAGATCGCGGGCCACGCCGTGCCAGATCGGCCGGCCGAAGGCGTAGCTCGCGAGGAGCGCCGCGACGACCGCTGGAGGGTGACGAAGGTCGCGAGAAAGGCCAACAGCGTGCGCAGAGCCACGGTCGTCAGGACGGTGGCTGGTGGAGTCGGCGAGCATGGCGCAACCGAGTGCTCGAGTGCCACTTTGCTGAAGTATTCTTTCGATGTGGCAGCTCACGATTACGTGCAGGGCGCTGCGAAGTATTCGCTCACGTCACGCGCCCACCATGTAGACTGACTGCGTTCGGTGATCGAGAGGGGAAAATGATGGGACAGCAAATCCTGCAAGTGAATATGAAGTTCAACATCCCGCAGAAGGACCTCGCCGCGGCCTGGCTGGGCGCGGCGCAACCCATTGCCGATGTCCCTGGACTGCGCTGGAAGGTCTGGTTGATGAACGAGTCGGAGCGTGAAGCTGGCGGCATTTACCTGTTCGACAGCAAGGCGGCGGCCGAAGCGTATGTCGCCGGACCGATTGTCGCGGCGCTCAAGGCCAGTCCCGCGGTGAGCAACATCAGCGCAAAGTTGTTTGACGTGATGGATGAGCACAGCGCTATCACAAGAGGCCCCCTGAGCTCGCCGATCGAGCGGCACCAGTACACGTAGGTCGGCGCAGAAAACTCTAGCAGGCTGCTGAAAAGCGCCAGGCTGGAGCCAGGTTGCTGTGTTTTCAGCAACCTGTTAGGTACCGTGGACACGGGGACACGGTCGCTGGCCTGTTGCACGAAAATTGCTGGCGATGGACGCAATGGTCGCATAGCCGGAGCTATGCTTGACTACAACATGGCCGGCGGATCAAACGAGCGGCGGCGCAACGTGGAACGCCGGCAGCGCGAGCGGCGTGCTCGGATTGCCGACCTCCAAGCCACTCACGACGACCTGAAAGCCACTGTCCAGCGCAACGCCGAACAGATCAAGCGGCTGGAAGCCGAGCAGCAAGTCCAACTAATCCGCATCGCGCAAATCCAGCGCGAACTCGACGCACTCAAGAAATCCCGTTAACCCGCGGGCCAGATCATCTGCGGCTCCGTGGAGCGCGAAATGCGCAGATTGGATCGCGCGGCCGACGAATTATTTCGAGGTGCGCGTCAGGGCTATCGGGTGCTTTGGTTGGTAGAGGCCGATGCTACCTCCGCCCGGCAGTGCAATCTTTGTGATGGACCCCCACCGAGCCTCTTGCACGTCCGAACAGCGAACGCCTTTCTTTTGGAGTGCGACTATCTCGCTCTTCAAATCGTCACACATGACGTAGAGTTCGTGTCGGTCATCGTCTGCGGCGGGGTGGACGGCCACCTCGGCTGGCGGCAATGCAAAAATCAACCAGCCATGACCTGCGTCTACTGATGGTAGGCCGAGGACGTCCTGAAAGAAGCGGCGATCAGCGGCCGCGTCCTTGCTATTCACGACGACGTGCGCACCAAAGATCATGATGTTGCCCTCGCTACGGCGTTCATCGTCTGGCTCGCGACGACATGCTGATGGCGGTTCATCCGAGATGGGCGCCAGCCCTTCGCGGCTTCACCTTTCAGGCACCATTACCTCGGATGGCATTCTTCACGGGGAATGGTCCCTCGCGGCCTCGGATCTTATTGCGGTCAGTGAAAATCTCAAACGCCCTATTCGCAGATCTGTGCGCGATCGATCGTAGACTTGGCCCGCACACATGAGCGCGGATCCAAACGTGACCGTCGGCCTCACCGACGCGGAGCATCGACGACAACTCCGGCGCGCGGTGTTGGCTGGGACGATTGGCACGGCAATCGAGTGGTACGACTTCTTCCTCTACAGCACCGTCACGGGGCTCGTGTTCGCCCGCCTGTATTTTCCGCACTCAGATAGGCTCGTCGGCACGCTCGAGGCTTTCGGCGTTTACGCGGTCGGCTTCCTCGCGAGGCCGATCGGCGCGGCGATCTTTGGCCATTACGGCGACCGACTTGGACGGAAGGCCGCATTGGTCGCTACGCTCCTGCTGATGGGGGTGGCGACATTTCTCGTGGCGCTGGTGCCCACGTACGCCCAGATCGGCGTGTGGGGCGCCATCACGCTCAGCATTCTTCGCTTCGTGCAAGGCATCGGCGTTGGTGGCGAATGGGGCGGCTCGGTTCTCCTGTCGATGGAGTGGGCCCAGTCCAACCAGCATAGAGGCTTCATCGCATCGTGGCCGCAGTTCGGCGTGCCGGTGGGACTGTTTCTCGCGAACCTCGCGGTTCTGGGATCGAGCGCGCTCTCGGGCGATCAATTCTTGACGTGGGGATGGCGCCTGCCCTTCGTACTGAGTCTCATCCTCGTCGCGATTGGTCTGTATATCCGCCTGGGCATCCTGGAAACGCCCGTCTTCGTGCGGCTCGTTGCCGAACGGAAGATTGTGCGTGCGCCGGTGCTCGAAGTGATTCGCCGTCAGCCGCGAGAAATTGTCCTGACGGCCTTGTGCCGCATGGCGGAGCAGGCGCCGTTCTATCTGTTCACGGCATTCGTGTTTGCCTACGGCACCGACGTGCTGCGCTTCAGTCGGAACTTCATCTTGATGGCCGTGCTCATGGCCGCGACCATCTCATTCGTGTCCATTCCGTTCTTCGGCCATCTGTCCGACCGGTTTGGACGCAAGCGCGTGTACATGCTGGGCGCGGCGTGCATCGGCGTTTACGGCTTTCTGTATTTCACGCTGCTCGACACGCGAATGCCGGTCCTGGTGGTACTGGCGATCGCGTTGTCGCTGGTGCCCCACGACATGATGTACGGTCCGCAGGCCGCCTTGATCGCCGAATCGTTCACGGAACGGCTGCGTTACAGCGGCGCCTCGCTTGGTTATCAACTCTCCTCGCTCTTTGCCGGCGGCCCCGCCCCGCTCATCGCCACGTGGCTGCTGAGCCGCTATCGCTCCGGCACGCCGATCGCCATATTCATTCTCGCGTGCGCGATCATCACGCTGCTTTCGACGGCGATGCTGAAGGATTACACGAATAAGGACATTTCCCTTATCGAGGCGGAAGCTGGCGATTAAGGGCCAATCGTCGATGCCGCCGCTGATGATGTCGAGCGCCGCGGTCGATGCACTCATCGACGTGAGCTGGTCGCGGCGAGACCGTTGGACTCCGTTTCAACGCATCGTTGGGTTGACGAAGACGCATAGCGCAGACGACGGGGCGCTCTAACGACGCTTTCGTCGACCTGCTCGCGCCTTCCGCTTCGGCTTGCTGACGCGTTCGGGCAGTTTCTTCCCGCCCGTTTCACGATTCCACTCTTCGAATGTCTGCGCGGAGATCTTGCCGGCCACGAGCAGTTCCGCAAACTTGCGCCGCTGCGCTTGGCTCTTGAACGGCATAGCCTTCCTTCAGGCGCTCACTTGGCGCGACCCGGCGACCTTGCCCTCGACTGCGATCCATGTTCGGCCGTATGTTCGTCGGCTTTCAAGGTCAGCCACACAGAGTCAGGCAACCGCCTGCGCGAATGGGTTCTCGTCGGCGCTTCGGCCGTAGACGATCGGCACGGCGACACCCAGCAGGCGCAGATACACGACGAGCTCGCCCCGGTGATGGTACCAGTGGTTGAAGCACATCGTGCGCATCACGGCAAGGCGCGGCAGCGCGAAGATCTCGACGATCGCCGAAGCTGAGGCGCCAGATGGCATTCGCGCGAGCCTCGTCGAGACCGGCGAGAAACTCGCGGGCCGCCGAGACCGATGCATCGAGCGTTGCGAGCAGCGCCTCTCTGCTGTCGCACGACGCGTAGTCAGTTGGTCGGGTGGCGACATCCATTCCCTCCAGCTGCGCGATTCGAGCGACGTTCCCGGGAATCGACGCCACGTGTTGGGCCAGCTGACTGGCGCTCATCGATTTGGGATGGGGTCGCCAGTCGAATTTGTCGGCAGGGACACGCTCGAGGACACGGCGCGTCGCGGGGGTCTCGGCTTCGAGCTCGGCGATCAGGGCGCGGGCGGCAGGCAACATGATGCTCCTCCACAGGTGAATGACTCACTTGCGATATGCAAGTGAGCGACGGACCATCATGGTAACTTTGTGACTTGCAAGATGCAAGTGAGTGGTAGAGTGGAGCATGGCCAAGCGATCGCGCGTATCAGCCGGGGCGAGCCCGCTCCGTTCGCCGTGCCCCATCGCCGGCGCGCTCGATCTCATCGGCGACCGCTGGACGCTTCTCGTCGTCCGCGATCTGCTCTTTTACAGAAAACGCCGGTTTGCCGAATTCCTGACGTCACCGGAGGGCATCGCCACCAACATTCTTGCCGATCGTCTGGAGCGTCTCGAGCGAGCAGGATTGATCAGGCCGCGGCGCTACCAGGATCGGCCGCCGCGCGAGGAGTACCGTCTCACGCCGCGAGGTCGCGCATTGATGCCGGTGCTGCGGGAAATGATTCAATGGGGACAGAAACACGTACCCGGTACGGCACAGCGGCCGCCAGCCGGTGTTGACGAGCACGCCCGACGGTTGATGCACGAGAAACGTTGAGGCACGCACGCGTACTCAGCAATGCCGCTCGAACACCATTCTCACGATCCACCACGTGAGTGCGCTGGCAATCACGCCGGCGAGAATTGCCGCCACCGCGCGGGCAACAGCGCGATTGCGAAACGCCATCCCGACGCACACTGCGCCGGTGCCGGCCGATGCGACGAACATCCAGGTGATGCGGCCTTCCACATCACATGGCATGTTCGCGCTGAACAAACCGTACAGAACGAAACAGAGTAAAACGAACGCCGTCGTCGGCATCCAGACGAGCGCGACCGCGACGGTCCATGAACACTCGTCCAGTTTTCTCGCAGCGGTTTCCATGGCATCGGAATACAGCAACTGGCTGGCCAGCCCTGTGCGCCCGAAGTGTTGGCGTGAGACCGCCAACCTCAGCTGGGGCTTGAGCCCTTCTCCGCGAATCGATAGCTCGCGTGGCTGTCGTAGTCGATCCCGTGCTTTCTCTTGAGCTCCTGAATAAAGTTCAGCGTGGTCTTCGTGTGCGGCCCGACGCCTTCGTTGGTGTGCAGCAACATCTCTTCGAGACAGCTGGTTATCGTCATCCGTTTGTGTGCCGCCAGATCCTGCAGCAGCGCGGCGAGCCGCTTCTCGAGACGCACCGGCACCTCGACGCGCTCGATCTCGATTGGCGGTCCCACGTTGTAAAGGTGCTGGCCGAACACCAGCCAGTAGCCGTTCAGATCGCGCACGGCGTAGTCGCGGATGCCGTACTCCCTGTCGGCGATCGGCGACGCCACCTCGAGCCCGTTGGCCCGGTGAAATTCGTAGAGTCGGTCGGCATCGCCAACGAGGAAATACGCCGCGGCAGACATCGGGTTCGGCGTCGGCGTGCCCTTCGCCAGGAACATTTGCACGTTGCCGAGGTTGACGCCTGCAAATGTCGGCGGATCGCCCCACGTGAACGCGACCGTGAACCCGAGTTTGTTCGCGTAGAAGTCGACCGCAGCCGGCAGGTCGGCGACCGCAACAGCGGCATGTATCTGCTCGCATTCGACGAACGGAGGGGTTGCGCTGGTCATCATCGTCCTCTCGGATGCATTCGAGGCTCGAAGCGAATTCGTGAATGGAACCTGCCAAAGTGATGCGTCGTCGTATATATTGTGACGCAAGATATGCCGAACGTCTGGCACGAACAGATCCGCCGCGGCGCGCTCGATCTCGCGATTCTCGCCACCTTGACGTCAGGTCCGCTCTACGGCCTCTCGATTATTCAACACCTCGAGGAGTTCACCGATCTCGTCATTACCGCCGGCACGATTTACCCGATTCTTGGAAGGCTCACCCGCGACGGCCTTCTTGACGCGTCGTGGGTCGACGAATCCGCACATCCCCGGAAGTATTACCGCCTGACGCGGGCCGGCGAAAAACGGCTCACGACGATGATGGCCGACTGGCGCGAATTTTCAGCCAAGATCGACCGGCTCCTCGCCGCGGTCGACGGCACACGAAAGAGGTCCTCGTGATTCTCAGCAAGGCCGGCGAATCCCGCGTCAACGGCTACTTGTATGTCCTCGATCGCGCCCTGCGCAGTTTTCTGCCGCGCGACACGGCTGCCGACGCTGTTCGTGAGATCGAATCGCACGTGCGCGAGCGGATCTCGACGATCGAGGCGGTGCCGGACGAGCGCAGCGCTCTCGAGCGGGTGCTGGCCGAACTCGGGCCACCGATGCGCGTCGCGCAGGCGTACTCGGCCGAGCGCACGTTCGACGAAGCTGTCGCAACGGGTCGGTTCATGGCGATTCTCTCGTCGATCGGCCATCTGGCGACGACCACGGTCGTCGGCTTCTTCGCGGCGCTGGCAATTTTCATCGGCTACATCACGTCGTTCGCGTTTCTCGCGATTGCGGTACTGAAACCGATTTTTCCGGACAACGTCGGCATCCAGTTCGTCCACGGCGTGCCGGTGGCTCTCAGCGCGCACTTCCCCGCTGGAGGCGCCGACCTTCGCGGCGGCTATTGGATCGTTCCGTTGGCCGTCCTGTTCGCTCTCGGTGTGTTCACGGGCACGCATCGCGGCGCGCGGCGGTTCATCGCGTGGATGCGAGGCCGGACGGCGGCTGCTGCCGTGCTCCGCACGCAACCGTAGCGCGTTCAACGGCGAACGTGCGCAACTGCCGACGCGCCGGAGCCGTATTATCGAGCCTCACGCCAGAATTCGTCGGAGGTGACCACCGGTACAACGTCGAAGTCGACGAGATCATCCCACCGCCGCACCCACTCGCGCAGCCGTTCGGGATCGGGCGCTTCCATCAGCTGAAAGCAACGCAGGCCCGCCGGCTCGATCCAGCTGGCACGGTACTCGACCTCGGGTGGCAGCAGTCGGCCGTGAGTCAAAAAGCGTTCGTGGATCCGCGACAATTCGTGCGGGTGGAATTGCTCGACCACCATGAATAGCATGCAGCGCAGTATAGGACAGCCGCGGACGGCGCACGATGACGCGGCGCTGCGGCGCGGGGCCACGTCGATGCAAGAGAATCTCGTGTCGGTCGCAACGATCACCTGGGCGCGCACCGAGGACGAAGAGGCGGTGCTCTGCGGCTCGTTGACAGCGCTCTCCGAAACAGGGCTGCGCGTGTCGGTCGCCGATGCGGGTACAAACGCCAGCTTCACTCGATTCCTCCGCTCGCTTCCCGGCTTCGTCGTCACCGTGCCAGGTGAGAGAGGGCTGGTCGCGCAGGTGAAGGCGAGTCTGGATGCCGCGGCGCGGTTCGAGATGCCGTTCGTTCTCTACACGGAGCCCGACAAAGAAGTTTTCTTCGCCGGCCCACTCGCCGACTTCATCGGACGTGCCGAAGCGGAGCGCGACACCGGCGTGGTGCTGGCTGCACGATCCGAAGCGTCCTTCAACACGTTTCCACCCATGCAGCGGTATACGGAAGGCGTGATCAATCATCTGTGCGGCGAGCTCATCGGCCGCGTCGGCGACTATTCGTACGGACCGTTTCTATTGAATCGGGGGCTGCTGCCCACGCTCGCGGAGCTACCGCCCAAAACGGGTTGGGGCTGGCGCCCATTCGTCTTTCTCGCCGCGCATCGACGCAAACTTCGTGTTTCGCACATCGTCGGCGATTACTCCTGCCCGCCGGACCAGCGCGAGGAAGACGACGAAGAGCGCGCGCATCGGTTGCGGCAATTGGGCGAAAACATCTCCGGGCTGCTCGCTTGAAGCGAGACGCAGAGTTCAGGAGTGCGAAGAGCGTCGCGTTCGATCATAATTTGATGGAAGGCGTCCAACAGAAGGCCGCCGAGCTGCAGGAACGTGGCCGTCCGATTGCACAGGTCAGCTTGCCTCAATGCCGATAACCGCAACCGCTTCGAGCACCGACGATCAACACGGCCGTGGCTATCCGCGGCCTCAACTCCGACGCACGGCGTGGTACTCCCTGAACGGCGCGTGGGAGTTCGCGATTGATGCCGACGGGTTATGGCGCACTGCAGAGGAGGTCGCCTGGAGCGACCGCATCACGGTGCCGTTTGCCCCGGAAGCCCCACTGAGCGGCATCGGCCGCACGGGGTTCTTTCGAGCGTGCTGGTATCGACGACACTGCGAGCTTCCTGCGCACGACGCCTCTGAACGTTGGATTCTGCATTTCGGCGCCGTCGACTGGCGCGCGACCGTCTGGGTCAACGGCGCGTTCGTCGGCAACCACGAGGGTGGCTACACGCCATTCTGCTTCGACATCACCGATCACCTTGTCGACAGTGCCTGCGAGATCGTGCTGCGTGCCGAGGACGATCCGCTCGATCTCGCGAAGCCGCGCGGCAAGCAGGACTGGCAGCTCGAGCCGCACTCGATCTGGTATCCGCGCACGACCGGAATCTGGCAGACCGTCTGGCTGGAGAAGGCCGCCCGCGACGCGCATCGGACGTGTCGCTGCACGCCGAACCTCGAACGCTGGGAGATTGGCATCGAGGCGTGGCTCGAGGGTCAGCGGCGCGGCGGACCTGCGTCTTGCGCGTGAAGCTCCGCAGCGGCGACGTCGTGCTCGCGACGACACGTACCAGGTGGTCAGCGGCGAGGTGCATCGCGGCATCGCGCTGTCCGATCCGGGCATCGACGATTCGCGCAACGAGCTGCTGTGGAGTCCCGCACGCGCCCACGCTCATCGACGTCGACTTCGAGCTGTGGGGCGAACGCGGCGAACTGCTCGACGCAGGTCCAGCTACACCGCGCTGCGGTCGGTCGCCGTGCAGGGCGATCGCTTCGTGCTCAACGGCCGACCGTACCTGCTGCGCATGGTTCTCGATCAGGGCTACTGGCCGGCGGACGGGTTGACCGCCCCGAGCGATGCGACGCTGCAGCGCGACGTGGAGCTCGCCAGCCGATGGGGTTCAACGGCGTGCGCAAGCATCAGAAGATCGAGGACCCGCGGTATCTCTACTGGGCCGACGTCACTCGGCCTGCTGGTTTGGGAGGAGATGCCGAGCGCGTATCGCTTCACGCGGAGCTCGGTCGAACGCCTGTCGCGCGAGTGGACCGCGGCGATCGAGCGCGACTACAGCCATCCCTGCATCATCGCGTGGGTGCCGTTCAACGAGTCGTGGGGCGTGCCGAACCTCCCCGACAATCCGACGCGAGCGGCACTACGTGCAGGCGCTGTATCACCTGACGAAAACGCTCGACCCGACGCGGCCGGTGATCGGCAACGACGGGTGGGAGAGCGTCGCGACCGACATCATCGGCATTCACGACTACGACGCACGAGCCGGATCGGATCGCCCAGCGCTACCGCGCCGACGAAGTGCTGCCGCGGCTCTTCAAGCGCGAGCGCCCCGGCGGCCGCCTGCTGGTCCTCGAAGGTCACCGGATGGACCAGCCGCTTGATGCTGACCGAGTTCGGCGGCATCGCCCTCGCCGCGGCGCAGCCGGGCACGTGGGGCTACTCGCGTCTGCACAACACCGGAGGAATTCGGCCGGCAGTACGAACGTCTGCTGTCGGCGGTCCGGAACCTCGGCCTGCTCTCCGGCTTCTGCTACACGCAGTTCGCCGACACCTACCAGGAGGCCAACGGTCTGCTTTACGCCGATCGGCGGCCCGAAGTTTCCGCTGCGCGAGATCGCCAAGGCCACTGCGGGACCGGCGGCTCCCGCGAGCGGACTCGAGCAGGTTCACGACTTCAGCGGCGCCGGCGCCGGACGACAGCCCGGTAATGCACCGGCGCGTGCTCACGAAGCCGACGGCCGGCAGCTGATTCTGTACGCGCCGCGAACCGCTGCCCGCGGATGTCGACGCACCGTCCGAGCTCGACGCCGCATGCGCCGAATCCGCACCTGCGCTGGCATCCGCTCCGCGGCGAATGGGTGGCGTACGCCGACGCATCGCCAGAACCGCACGTTTCTGCCGCCGCCCGAGTACAACCCGCTCGCGCCACGCACGAATCCCGCGCACCCGACCGAGGTGCCGGCAGGTCCGTGGGACGTCGCCGTGTTCGAGAATCTGTTTCCGACGCTCGCGCTGACGCGCACGATCCGCCGGCGCTCGCCGTCCCGACGGCGCCGGCGCTCGGCGTCTGCGAGGTCGTGGTGTTCACGCAGGATGCGACGGGCTCGCTCGGCACGCTGCCGCTGTGGCATCTCGAGCTGCTCATCGACGTGTGGGCCGATCGATACGAGGAGCTCGGACGCGCGCCGGAGATCGCCTACGTGTTTCCGTTCGAGAATCGCGGCGTCGAGGTCGGCGTCACGCTGCATCATCCGCACGGGCAGATTTACGCCTATCCGTTCGTGCCGCCGATCCCGGCGCGCGAGCTGGCGCAGCAGCAGGCACACTACGAGCGGCACGGCCGAGGGCTGCTCGAGGAGATGATCGCGGACGAGATCGCCGACGGCATGCGACTGCGTGTATCGGCGGCCCGCGCGTGACGGCGTTCATGCCGGTCTGCGCGCGCTACTCCTACGAAGTCTGGATCGCGCCAGAGCGACCGGCACCGTCCTTCGCGGCGTTGACGCGCGAGGAACGCGCCGATTTCGCGCGCGCGCTGAAGACGGTGCTGCTCAAGTTCGACGGACTCTGGTACCGGCCGTTCCCGTACATCCTCGCGTTCCACCAGGCGCCGACCGACGGGCTTCCTCATCCCGAAGCGCACCTGCACGCCGAGTTCTATCCGGCCTACCGAATGGCCGGGCGCTTGAAGTACCTGGCGGGCAGCGAGATCGGCGCCGGCGTGTTTACCGCCGACACCGTTCCGGAGGACACGCGTCAAGGAGCTGCAGGCGGTGCAGGTCGACGTGGATGCCTGACGTCGCGTCGGCCGACGCGCCCGGCCGCGTCAACCTGATCGGCGAGCACACCGACTACCACGACGGCTTCGTGCTCCCGACGATCATTCCGCAATACACACACGCACACGTTCGACGTCGGCGCGACCGGCGCGTTCGCGCATCGAGCGCGGCGATGGCGCTCGACTCGCTCGAGTACGAGCTCGGACGCGAAACACCAGGACGCGGCTGGCTGCGATTACGTGCAAGGCGTCACGGCCACGCTCGCGCGCCGCGGCGTTGAAATCTGCGGCTTCGATCTCCGGCTCGAATCGACGATTCCGCTCGGCGCCGGCGTCTCGTCGAGCGCGGCGCTCGAAGTCAGCGTTCTGCGAGGTCTCCGCGCGCTGCTCGGCCTCGAGCTCGACGATGTGACGCTCGCCCAGATCGCGCAGGCGGTTGAAACCGAATTCGTCGGCGCACCGGTCGGCATCATGGACCAGATGGCATCCAGCCTCGGGCGCGAGGGCGAAGCGCTGTTTCTCGACACACGAACGCTCGACGTGCAGCGCGTGCCGCTGCCGCCGACCATCGAGATCGTCGTCATCGATTCTGGAATTGCGCACACGCACGCAGGCGGTCGAGTACGCGGCGCGTCGGCGCGAGTCGTTCGAAGCGGCGGCGCTCCTCGGCGTCGAGCGGCTGCGCGACGTCGACAGCAGCGCGCTCGCGCGCATCGACGCGCTCCCGCCGCTTCTCGCGCGGCGGGCGCGACATGTCATCACGGAGAACGCACGCGTCCTCGCCGCCGTCGACGCGCTGCGCGCAGCCGACGCGGTGCGCCTCGGCGCGCTGTTCAACGCATCGCACGCGTCGATGCGCGACGACTACGAAATCTCGACGCCCGAGATCGATCGGCTCGTCGTGATCGCCCAGCAGCATCCCGACGTATTCGGCGCGCGGCTCACCGGCGGCGGATTCGGCGGTGCGGTGGTGCTCATCGCCGCGTCGGGCCGAGGCAGTGTGGCAGCGGATGAGATATGCGCCGCCTACCGACACGCGACCGGCAGGCCCGGTGTCGTGCTGGTGCCACTCGTTCTGCAGCGTTCGTAAAGAATCCAGCGGGCACGCTTTTTGGACGAGGGGGGTGCATGCTTCAGGTGCCCCGGACCGATCACCTACCAGATCTCATCTGTTTCTCGCATCTCAGGTGGAACTTCGTGTTTCAGCGACCGCAACACCTCATGACGCGGTGCGCACGCGAGCGGCGAGTGTTCTTCGTCGAAGAGCCACAGACTTCCGAGTCCGGCGTGCCCCGACTCGAAGTTGACAAAATCAGGCGGCGTCACGGTCGTCGTGCCGCACCTGCCCGACGGCCTCGGCTACGACGAGCGTATCGCAGCGCAACGCACGTTGCTGGACGAGATGTGCGCGACATACCGCATCGCTGAGTACGTGGCGTGGTACTACACACCGATGGCGCTCGCCTTCAGCGATCATCTCGAACCTTCGGCGACGGTCTACGACTGTATGGACGAACTGTCCGCGTTCAAAGGCGCGCCGACCGTGCTCAAAGAGCGCGAGGCGGCGCTTTTGCGGCGCGCGGACCTCGTGTTTGACCGGCGGCCAGTCGCTCTACGAGGCGAAACGGCACCAGCACGCAAACATCCATCCGTTTCCGAGCAGCGTCGACGTCGCGCACTTCGCGCAGGCGCGCCGGATCGCGAGCGATCCGATCGATCAGGCGGCAATTCCGCATCCGCGGCTCGGGTTCTTCGGCGTCATCGACGAGCGCATGGACCTGGCGCTGCTCGCTGGCGTCGCTGCGGCCCGCCCGGACTGGCACCTGGTGCTGCTCGGCCCGGTGGCGAAGATCGATCCCGCGTCGCTGCCGCAGCGGCCGAACATTCACTATCTCGGCTCGAAGCAGTACGACGAGCTGCCGCGACTACGTCGCCGGCTGGGACGTCGCGTTGCTGCCGTTCGCGCGCAACGAAGCGACGCGCTTCATCAGCCCGACCAAGACGCCGGAATACATGGCCGCCGGCAAGCCGGTCGTCTCGACCTCGATCCGCGACGTCGTGCGCCCGTACGGCCAGCAGGGCCTGGTGCGGATCGCCGACGACGCGTCGACGACTTCGTGCGCGCGTGCGACGCCGCGATGGCCGAGGATGCCGACGAAGCGCATCGCGCCGCCGACGCGTTCCTGACGGCAGACGTCGTGGGACGGCACCTGGAGCCGCATCCGTGCGCTCGTGGACGATGCGGTCCGCGGCAACCTGTCCGAGGGTGAGGCTGACATCGCCGACAGCGCGAGCGCCGTGTAGCGCGGCAGCACGCTCGTTTAGAGGGAGCTACATGTTCGACTATCTCGTGGTCGGCGCCGGATTCGCCGGCGCGACGATCGCGGAGCGCCTGGCCGCGCACGCGCGACAAGAAGGTGCTGATCTGCGACAAGCGGCCGCACATCGGCGGCAACGCGTACGACTCATTACGACGAGGCCGGCATCCTGGTTCACAAATACGGCCCGCACATCTTCCACACGAACTCGCGCGAGGTCTTCGACTATCTGTCGCAGTTCACCGACTGGCGTCCGTACCAGCACCGCGTCCTCGCCTCGGTCGACGGTCAGCTGCTGCCGATTCCGATCAACCTGGACACGGTCAACCGCATGTACGGCACGCGATTACACGTCCTTCGAGGTGGAGGAGTTCTTCAAGTCGGTGGCGGAGCCGGTCGGCGAGGTGCAGCACCTCGGAGGACGTGATCGTCAGCCGGGTCGGCCGCGAGCTCTACGAAAAATTCTTCCGCAACTACACGCGCAAGCAGTGGGGGCTCGATCCATCCGAGCTCGACGCGTGCGTCACGGCGCGCGTGCCGGTGCGCACCAACCGCGACGATCGGTACTTCACCGACACGTATCAGGCGATGCCGCGCACGGCTACACGCGAATGTTCGAGCGGATGCTCTCGCACCCGAACATCAAGATTCTGCTGAACACCGACTATCGCGAGGTGCGAGAGCACGATTCCGCACGGCGACGGTGATCTTCACCGGGCCCGATCGACGAATTCTTCGATTACCGCTTCGGCAAGCTGCCGTACCGCTCGCTCGATTTCACAGTTCGAGACGAAGAACGAGCCGGTGGCGCAGCCGGTCGCCGTGATCAATTACCCGAACGAGAACGCGTATACGCGCGTGACGGAGTTCAAGTACCTCACCGGGCAGGAGCATCCGAAGACGACGGTCGTGTACGAGTTCCGCGAAGGCGAGCGGAGATCCGTACTATCCGGTTCCGAAGCCAGAGAACGCCGCGCTGTACAAGAGATATCAGGAACTTGGCGGACGCAACGCCGGGCGTGCATTTCCTCGGACGGCTCGGCACCTACAAGTACTACAACATGGATCAGGTCGTTGCCCAGGCGCTCGCCTTCTACCGCAAAACCCTCGGCGCGCCGCGGCCGGAAATCGCAGTTAGCGCCGCGTGAGCCGCGCCCGCACGGGCTCGCGGGCTGCGGAATCGCAACCCGCGTCTCTGCCGCCACGCCCGCAACACCCACTGCGCGTCTGGTAGCAGTCGAGGTCTTCAACTCACCGTCGTCGATAGGCTCAGCCGCAACGCGCGATGGCAGCGCCGTTGCACTCGGCGCGGATGACACGACATCGATCGTACAGCTGAACCGACCATTAATCCGACCGAAGGAGGCAACACATGGCACTGCGCGACAAGTATGCGTACGCGATCCAAACGGCGAAGAACGTCAGGATGCAGGGCTCAGCCGACGAGCGCGACGGTAAGTTGTATTTTCACGGCACGACAAACGATCAGGCCGATGCGAACAAGATTTGGGACGCGATCAAGTCGATTCCCGAGTGGTCGCAGGAAGTGGTCGCCGACATCAAGGCTTCGGGCAACGCGTCGGCAGGCGCAGCGGAGACCACGTACACCGTGAAGCCCGGCGATACGCTCAGCAAGATCGCGAAAGAGAAACTCGGGAACGCGAACGCCTACATGGAGATCTTCAACGCCAACAAAGATCAGCTCAGCGATCCGGACAAGATTCAGCCAGGGCAGGTACTCAAGATTCCGCAGCACGCGAACGGCTGAGCGGATCTTTCTCAATGGAGGCCCACATGCGACGGTCACTCACGGCGTGGTTCGCTGCCGGCGTATTCGCAGTCACGACCGGTGTCTTCACAGGCGCCGCCGCTCAGTCCAAGACACGACCGGACGACGCGACGGCTCAATGCAAAGACGGCACGTACAGCAGCGCGAAGACCAAGCGTGGCGCGTGCTCCGGCCACGGAGGCATCGCGACGTGGTTCGCGGACGAAAAGACCGCCACGAAGGCGGACGCTGGAAACGCAAAGAAGGACGCGGTCGCAAAGAAGGAAACGAAACGACCCGCTGCGGAACGTCCAGCGCCCGCACCCGCCGCACCGGCACCGCCCGTAACGGCGGCACCACGGTCAGCGCCGAGCGCCCAACCGCAGAAACCCGCCGCCACACAAACGCAAACGCCGCCGGCGGATGCGCCGCAGAACGCCACGGCGCAATGCAACGACGGCACGTACAGCTTCGCCAAGCAGCATCGCGGAGCATGCTCCGGACACAAAGGCGTCAAGGCCTGGTTCAAGTGATCGTCGCCTGAATGGGGGGCGGGACCTGTCAGCGTCCCGCCCCGTGCGATCGGTGTGCGCTCAAGCAGCGAGGAACAGCGGGCTCACGGCAGCGTGCGCGCTCGCGAACGGAGCCGTCAGCAGCAGCCCTGTCGCATTCTGCGTTCGGCCCGCGAGTGCCCACCAGACAAGGGCGACCACGATTACCGCGAGAAGCACCCACAGCCACGTGAGACTACGGTGCTTCGGCACTACATCGATGTCCGCCATTACACAATCCATCGAACCTCACGCGTTTGAGTGACGCCGACTTCGAGGTTGCCCCGAACGAGCCTCACAACGCCTCCCTTTCTTGGTCATGTTTGTCGTCAAGGCGCGTCGTTCTGCAAGCAGGGTGCCCTGCAGAAGCGTTCAGGTGACGAGTAAATGGTGGCAGTCGCGTTGCAACCTGAATCGAGCGTTCGCATCTCGTGGACGACTTCAACCCGAGTTCTTCGAGCAGGAGGCACGATGGCGCTTTTGGATCAACTCGGCGGGCTTCTTCAGCAGTACACCGGCGGCGGGAATATCAATCCAGAGCAGGCACGTCGCGACTACGACACGATCTCGACGAGCGTCCCGTCGAACGTGCTCGGCGCCGCGATCGGTCCGGCGCTCGCCTCACTCGGCCGGCAGGAGGTGCAGACGCGGATCTACAACTCGGCAACCGAGATGACCCCATCCGTCCGCGGGCAGTTCGTGCAGCGGCTCCTTGCCGCGGCCGGCGGATCCGGCTTGAACGTTGCGACAATGCTGTCACAGCTCGGCATCAATCCGAGCGTCGCGGCCCAACCGGATCAGGCGAGCCCGGAAGACGCGGCGAAAGTGGCCGCACACGTGCACGACACGAAGCCGGATGTGTTCAACCAGGCGATGCACTTCTACAGTGAGCATCCCACCCTCGTGAAGGTGCTCGGAACAATGGCGATTGCCAAGATTGCGCAGCGTCTCTCGACGCAGGCACAATCGCGCTAGGAGGCAGACATGGGCATTCTCAGTTGGATCGTCCTCGGCGCAATCGCAGGTTGGCTCGCCAGCATGTTCGTCAACAGAACGGGCGAAGGGCTCTTCCGCGACATCGTGCTGGGCATCGTCGGCGGCGTGGTTGGCGGATGGGTTTTCGCGGCGATGGGATCGACCGGCGTCACCGGGTTCAATCTTTGGAGTCTTTTCGTCGCGGTGATCGGCGCGGTCGTCGTGCTTGTGCTGTACCACGCGCTCGTGCGGCGTCGGAACGTCTAGCTGAACTCAGAAGTTAGAACTGAGAACTGAGAACTGAGAACTGAGAACTGAGAACTCGGAAACTGGCCCAGTTCGGCAAGTTCTAAGTTCGGCGTTCTCAGTTCTACCTTCAGGCTGCGTTTTTCAGCAGCCTGTATCGAACCCGAGTATACGCGGCCGCAGCTACCGCACCGGGCGTGGAAGCCTCTGGCTGAACCGATCCCGCGAACCGGACGGCCCCCTCGCGAGGAACGTTTGGTTTGCGATCAATCCATACACGAACGGAAATTCTGACATCAATCAAGTCACGGCGATAGCCGCCCCTGCTGAATTTGCTGGGCCCGCCGGGTGGTTCGGTGGTGTGAAGCTTGCGAACACTGCAGTTGTCTCGCGGCTGAATGCATGAGTCCGGACGGTGAATGAGCCGCTGGGCTCCTCCACCACAGGACCTCATGGCCATGATGCGAATCGCGCTGATTGCCCCGCCGTTCATCGAAGTTCCGCCGATTCGTTATGGCGGCACCGAGCTGTTCATCGGAAACCTCGCGTGCGAGCTCGACGCGCAAGGTCACGACGTCACGGTGTACTGCGAACGGCGACTCGCGGCTGCCGTGCGCGTGAAGTGGCGGTATCGCAATGCCGAGTGGCCGCTCGACGATCGAGGTCCGCTCGCACTCAAGAATGTCGACCACACCGCCTGGGCGATGCACGATGCGGCGCAGTCGGCCGACGTGATTCACCTGAACGACATCGTCGGCGTTCCGTTCACGAGGTTCGTCGATCGCGCCGACCGTGCTGACGATTCATCATCCGCACGAGCCGGCGCTGTCCGAGCAGTACGTGCGATATCCGGACATTCACTACGTCGACGATCGCGCGAGTGGCTGGCTCGCGCGCGAGCCGATGCCGAACGTCCACGTCGTGCATCACGGCATTCCCGTCGAGCGACTACACGTTTGCCATCGGACAAGGACGACTACGTCGCGTTTCTCGGGCGGATGGCGCCGTGCAAGGGCCCGCACCTCGCGATCGAAGCGGCGCGCCGCGCGGGCGTAAGGCTCAAGCTCGCCGGCGAGATCCAGCCGATCTTTCGCGACTACTGGGAGCAGCAGGTGAAGCCGCTCGTCGACGGCGATCAGATTCGAGTATCGTCGGCGAAGCGGATCGCGCAGATGAAGAACGCGCTGCTGTCGCGCGCGCGCGCGCTGCTGTTCCCGATTCAGTGGGAAGAGCCGTTCGGTCTCGTGATGATCGAAGCGATGGCCTGCGGCACGCCGGTTCTGGCGTTCGCCGGCGGCGCGGTCGAGGAAATCGTGCGCAGACGGCGTGAACGGATGGATCTGCCGCGACGTCGACGACATGGCGGCGCGCATCACGTCGCTCGACGCGATCTGCCGTCGACATGCCGCGCAGTTCGTCGCCGAGCATTTCTCGGTCGCGCGCATGACCGAGCAGTACGTCGATCGTGTACGAAGCGCGATCGTCGCGGGCGCACCGGCCGAATCGCGCGGCGGAGCTGGAGGCCTGAGTGGACGACGTCATCCAGGTCCAGGATCAGTTCTACATCCTCGCCACGGCGTCGCAAGCGAGCCGAGCGGACTGCGGTTCTCAAGCACGACGACACGTTTGCGGTGTTCGACTACACGGGCGACATCGGCGCGTTCGGCGACGGGCGAGCAGGGTCTGTATCACGAGGGCACGCGGTATCTCTCGCGATTTCGCTCTGCGGTTGAACGGCCAGCGTCCGTTGCTCCTCAGCTCGCGCGTCAAGGAAGACAACGAGCTGTTCGGCGCCGACCTGACGAATCCGGACATCCCGATCGGCGACAGCGACCGCGTGCTGACGCGCGATCTCGTGCACCTGTTTCGCGCGCGCTTTCTGTGGAACGGCACCTGGCACGAGCGCATCCGGCTCTGGAACTACAGCCGGACGCCGGTTCGCGTCTCGCTCACGTTCGACATCGACGCCGACTTCGCCGACATCTTCGAGGTGCGCGGCACGCCGCGCGCGACGCGCGGCGCCCGGCTCGAGCCCGTCGCTCGCGGGCAGCGAGATGCGCCTCGGCTACCGCGGTCTCGACGACGAGGAGCGATGGACGATCGTCGAGTGGAGCGAACGCGCCGACAGCGCCGCGGCCGGCGCGTGCGCGCTTCGAGTACGACCTCGCGCCGCACGCGCCGGTCGTCGCTGTCGGTCGCGATCCGCTGCGAACGCGCAGCACCGGCCGCGTGCGCCGAAGCGCGTTCGAGGAGGCGCAGTCGGCGGCGCTGCGCGCGCTCGAAGCCGAGCGCGCGCGAGTACGCGATCGATCGAGACCTCGAGCGAGCGGTTCAACCAGTGGGTGCGGCGCTCGGCGGCCGACCTGCGCATGCTGGTCGTCGAACACGCCGTACGGGCCGTATCCGTACGCCGGCGTGCCCTGGTTCAGCACGCCGTTCGGCCGCGACGGCATCATCACCGCGCTGCAGACGCTCGTGGGTCAACCCGCGCATCGCGCGCGGCGTGCTCGAGTATCCTGGCCGCGACGCAGGCCGACGCGGTCGACGAGGCGCAGCGACGCCGAGCCGGGCAAGATCCTGCACGAGACGCGCAACGGCGAGATGGCGCGCGCTCGGCGAGGTGCCGTTCGGGCGCTACTACGGCAGCGTCGACGCGACGCCGCTCTTCGTCATGCTCGCCGGCGCCTACTACGAGCGCACCGGCGATCGCGCGTTCCTCGCGACGCATCTGGCCGAACGTCGAGCGCGCGCTCGACTGGATCGACGCTACGGCGACCGCGACGGCGACGGCTTCGTCGAATACGCGCGGCACTCGCCGACGGGTCTGGTCCAGCAGGGCTGGAAGGATTCGCAGGACTCGGTCTTTCACGCCGACGGCACGCTCGCGCGAGGCGCCGATCGCGCTGTGCGAGGTGCAGGCGTACGTCTACGCCGCGCGCCTGCGCGCCGCGGCGCTGGCCGACGCGCTCGGCCACGACGGCACCGCGCGACGCAGCTGCGGCAGCAGGCCGAGGCGCTGCGCGGCGCTTTCGAGGAGCGCTTCTGGTGCGAGGACGATCGGCACCTACGCGCTCGCGCTCGACGGGCACAAGCAGCCGTGCCGCGTGCGCACCTCGAACGCCGGGCCACTGCCTGTTCGGCGGCATCGCCGCGCCCGAGCGCGCGCGGCGCGTCGCCGAGATGCTCGATCGGCGCCGACATGTTCTCCGGCTGGGGCGTTCGCACGATCGCCGCGGCCGAGGCGCGCTACAACCCGATGTCGTACCACAACGGCTCGGTGTGGCCGCACGACAACGGCATCGATCGCGGCGGGCTTCTCGCGCTACGGCTTCGACGATCTGGTCGCCGGCGCCGCTCGGCGGGCCTGTTCGAGGCGAGCGGCACGATCGACGGCCATCGCCTGCCGGAGCTCTTTTGCGGCTTCCACCGGCGCCCCGGCGAGGGGCCGACGCTCTATCCGGTCGCCTGCTCGCCGCAGGCGTGGGCGTCGGGCGTCGTGTTTCACCTGATCGCAGGCGTGTCTGCGGCTCTCGATCGACGCGCAGCCAGCGGCGCGTCTCGATCGATCGGCCCGTTCTCCCGCCGTTTCTCACCTACATCCGGCTGCTGAATCTCGCGCTGCCGTTCGGGCGGGTCGACCTGCTCTTCGAGCAGCACCCGCTCGACGTCGGCGTCACGGTGTTGCGACCGCGACGGCGATTTCGACGTGCGGGTGACCGAGTAGCCGCGCAGCTCGCCGCGCGTCGCACCACGATCTTGGCTTGTCGCCAACCGTCTCTTATTGACCATCGGTCAATTATCGGACGATACTGGGCGGATGACCCGCGCCGCTGCCGCCTCGACCGTTCGCGCGCGCTGGCAGCGCCGGCCCGACGATCGCCCGCGCGCGCTCATGGCCTCGGCGCTCAAGCTGCTGACGCGACGCGGCTACCGCCGCGTCAGCCTCGACGATGTCGCCGAAAGCGCCGGCGTGTCGAAAGGCGACGGTCTATCACTACTTCGCCAACAAGGACGACCTGCTCACGCGAACGTTGTCGGAACGCGTGAGCGAAAAGCACGCCGAGATCGAGCGCCTGCTCGCGGCGGCGGGCGGCATCGGCGACCGATCGCCTGCGCCTCTTCCTGCGCCACTTCTGGTCGATTTCGCTGACGCGGCGCGCCGGCGTCTGGCAGCGGCTGCTCGTCGGCGAGATCGTCACCGACGCGCCCGATGTCTTCGCCGCCTGGGCGCGCGGCTTCGTGCAGCGCTGGCGGCTCGTCGAAGCGTCTCGATCGAGGAAGGACAGGCGCGCGGCGAATTCCGGCGCGACGCCGACGCCGCAGTCGCGGCGCGCATGATCGTCTCGGCGCTGTCGCATCAGGCGCTCTTTCACGTCCATTTCGGCATGCGTCGCTTCGCGCCGTGCGACGTCGACCGGCTGTTCGAGTCGGCGGTCGAACAGTTGCTCCATGGTCTTCGCGCGCCCGCCCGGCGCGCGTCACGGCGGTAATCGCATGTCGGAACGACGTCTCGTCGTTCGACTCTTCTGCTTTCGTCGCCGTTGCGACGCTGCTCGCCGGCTGCAAGAGCGGCAAGGCCTCGGCGCCCGCCGCCGCCGCCGCCGGAGGTCAGCGTCGTCACGGTCACGCCCGAGCGCGTCGCGCTCACGAGCGAGTGGATCGCGACGCTCGACGGCTACGTGAACGCGCAGATCCGGCCGCAGGTCTCCGGCTACCTGCGTCAAGCGCAACTACGAGGAAGGCGCCGTCGTCCGCAAGGGCCAGGTGCTGTTCGAGATCGATCCGCGGCCGTTCGAGGCGGCGCTCGCCCAGGCGCGCGCGCAGCTCGGCGAGGCGCAGGCGCAGCTCGGCAAGACCGAGCGCGACCTCGCGCGCGATCGGCCGCTCGCCGAGCAGCGCGCCATCGCGCAGAGCCAGCTCGACAACGACGTCCAGGCGAACCTCGCGGCGCAGGCGGCGGTGAAGTCGGCGACCGCCGCCGTCGAGACCGCGCAGCTGAACGTCGGCTTCACGAAGGTCACGTCGCTCATCGACGGCGTCGCGGCGATCGCGACGGCGCAGATCGGCGATCTCGTCGGCCCGACGACGCTGCTGACGACGGTGTCGCAGATCGATCCGATCAAGGCGTACTTTCCGCTGAGCGAGCAGGAGTATCTGCAGATCGCCGGCCGCATCAACGGCCGCGGCGCGCGAAGGCGCCGTGGGCAGGGCGGCGCCGGGCTGACGCTGATCCTCGCCGACGGCAGCGTCTACCCGCGCACGCGGCACGTTCCTCGCCGCCGATCGCGAGATCGACGCGAAGACCGGCACGATCCGCATCAGCGCGACGTTTCCCAATCCGGATCGCACGCTGCGGCCCGGGCAGTACGGCCGCGTCCGCGCCGAAACGCAGCGTGCGTGACCGACGCGCTGCTCGTGCCGCAGCGCGCGGTCACCGAGCTGCAGGGCTCGTTTCAGGTCCGCGTCGTCGGCGCCGGACAACAAGGTCGACGCACGCGCACGGTCAAGGTCGGCGATCGCGTCGGCAGCCGCTGGATCATCGAGCAGGGCCTCGAGCCCGGCGCGCGCGTCGTCGTCGAAGGCGCGCCGACGCGCGACGGCACGGTCGTGACGCCCAAGCCGTTCACGCGCGCCGGCGCGAAGGACGCTGAGCCGTGTCCCGATTCTTCATCGGCCGTCCGATCGTCGCCATCGTCATCGCGATCGTCACCGTGCTCGGCGGGCCTGGTCGCGATGCAGGCGCTGCCGATCGCGCAGTTCCCCGACATCATCCCGCCGCAGATCATCGTCATCGGCCACCTACACCGGCGCCGACGCGCTGACGATCGAGCAGTCGGTCGCCACGCCGCTCGAGCAGCAGATGAACGGCGTCGACAACATGCTCTACATGCAGTCGACCAACGCGCAACGACGGCACGATGCAGCTGACGGTCACCTTCGACGTCGCGACCGATCCGAACATCGATCAGGTGAACGTGCAGAACCGCGATGGCGCAGGCGCAGCCGAACCTGCCGCCCGACGTCAACACCTTCGGCCTGACGATGCGCAAGTCGACCGGCTTCCCGATGCTGATCGTCTCGCTGTCGTCGCCGAAGAACACCTACGACGCGCTGTTCCTCGCCAACTACGCCAACATCAACATCATCGACGCGCTGTACCGCGTGCCCGGCGTCGGCGAGGTGCGCATCTTCGGCGCCGGCGACTACGCGATGCGCATCTGGGTGAAGCCGGATCGGCTCGCCAAGCTCGGGCTGACGGTCCCCGACCTCGTGCGCGCCGTGCAGCAGCAGAGCACGGTCAATCCGTCCGGCCAGATCGGCGCGCAGCCGGCGCCGCCGGGCCAGGAGATGACCTACACGGTCCGCGCGCAGGGCCGGCTGCAGACGCGCGGAGGAGTTCGGCGCGATCGCCGTGCGCTCGAACCCGGACGGCTCGGTCGTGCGGCTGAAGGACGTCGCGCGCATCGAGCTCGGCGCGCTCAACTACCAGCAGATCGGCCGCGTCAACGGCCAGCCGGGCTGCGCGATCGCCATCTTCCAGACGCCGGGCTCGAACGCGCTCGCCGTCGCCGACGGCGTCAAGCAAGACGATGGCGGACCTGCAGCCAGCGCTTTCCGCCGGACCTCGCAGTACCGCTACTCGCTCGACACGACGCTGCCGGTGTCCGAGGGCATCCGCGAGATCCTGATCACGCTCGGCGAGGCGATGGTGCTCGTCATCTTCGTCGTCTACCTGTTCCTGCAGAACTGGCGCGCGACGCTGATCCCGATGATCGCCGTGCCGGTCTCGCTGATCGGCACGTTCGCGGTCTTTCCGCTGCTCGGCTTCTCGATCAACACGCTGTCGCTGTTCGGCCTCGTGCTCGCCATCGGCCTCGTCGTCGACGATGCGATCGTCGTCGTCGAGGCGGTGGAGCACCACATCGAGGAGGGCATGACGCCGCGCGACGCGACGCTGAAGGCGATGGAGGAGGTGTCGGGCCCGGTCGTCAGCATCGCGCTGATTCTCGCGTCGGTGTTCATCCCGGTCGGCTTCATGAGCGGCATTCAGGGGCGGCTGAACAAGCAGTTCGCGATCACGATCGCGATCTCGGTGCTGATCTCGGCGTTCAACGCGCTGACGCTGTCGCCGGCGCTGTCGGCGATGCTGCTGAAGCCGCGCACAGCAGACGACGGGCGTGCTCGGCCGCTTCTTCGGCGTCTTCAACCGCTGGTTCGAGAAGGCGACGCACGGCTACGTCAGCGTGAGCCACGGGCTCGTGCGCAAGGCGTTCGTCGGCGTCGCGCTGCTCGTCGGCTTCACGGTCGCTGCGCGGTGCTGCTCGGCCGGCGGCTGCCGACCAGCTTCGTGCCCGAGGAGGACTACGGCTACTTCCTGCTGAACGTGCAGCTGCCGCCGGCGGCGTCGCTCGAGCGCACCGACGCGGTGTGCCGCAAGATCGACGAGCTGCTCGCGCGACACCGACGGCATCGCCAACTTCAACACGATCGCCGGCTTCAGCCTGCTGTCGCGCGTCACGGCCAGCAACTACGGCTTCTACTTCATCGGCCTCAAGCCGTGGGACGAGCGCGACCAGCCCGAGCTCGACGCGCGGGCGATCGTCAACCGCCTCAACGGCGAGCTGCGCAGGCTCGTGCCCGAGGCGACGGCGTTCGCCGTGATGCCGCCGTCGATTCCCGGCCTCGGCACGCAGGGCGGCTTCTCGTTCTGGCTGCAGGATCGCAGCGGCGGCAGCCGTCGACGTTCCTCGAACCAGAACCTGCAGAAGTTCCTCGCCGCGGCGCGCAAGCGGCCGGAGCTGGCCGGCGTCACCTCGCAGTTCACCGCGGCGGTGCCGCAGCTGTTCGCCGACGTCGATCGCGACAAGGTGCTGAAGCAGGGCGTCGCGCTCGGCGACGTCTATCAGACGATGCAGGCGTTTCTCGGCGGGCTGTTCGTGAACCAGTTCAACCGCTTCGGCCGGCAGTGGCGCGTGTTCCTGCAGGCGGAAGGCGCCGAGCGCACGAGCCCGGCGGCACATCGCGCAGTTCTACGTGCGCAACAACGACGGCACGATGGTGCCGCTCTCGACGCTCGAGACGACGAAGCCGGCGTTCGGTCCGCAGTACACGAACCGCTTCAACGTCTATCGCGCGGCGCAGGTCACCGGCGCCGCGGCGCCCGGCTACAGCTCGGGCCAGGCGCTCGACGCGCTCGAGGAGGTCGCGCGCGAGACGCTGCCGCGCGAGATCGGCTACGACTGGTCCGACCTGTCGTACCAGGAGAAGAAGGCCGGCGGCTCCGGCGCGCTGTTCGCGCTGTCGCTCGCGTTCGTCTTCCTGATTCTCGCGGCGCTGTACGAGAGCTGGTCGCTGCCGTTCTCGGTGCTGCTGTCGGTGCCGATCGCCGTCTTCGGCGCGTTCTTCGGCCTGTTCATCCGCCGCTTCGACTTCGACGTCTACGCGCAGATCGGCGTCGATCATGCTGATCGGCCTGGCGGCGAAGAACGCGATTCTGATCGTCGAGTTCGCGAAGGCGCGGCTCGAAGAAGGGCGAGGACCTCGTCGACGCCGCGCTCGAAGGCGCGCGGCTGCGCCTGCGGCCGATTCTGATGACGTCGTTCGCGTTCATCCTCGGCTGCGTGCCGCTCTGGCTCGCGAGCGGCTCCGGCGCGGCGTCGCGCCGGATTCTCGGCACGGTCGTCGTCACCGGCATGCTCGCGGCGACGCTGCATCGCGATCTTCATCATCCCGCTGCTGTTCGTGCTCGTCGAGCGGCTGTCGACGCGCCGCATCGCCGCGAGCACGGCGCGCTCGAGCGGCCTCGTGCCCGGCGAAAGCGCTGCCATGACGACGCGCGCTGCATCGCGGCGCGGCGTCGTTGCGTCGCCGGTCTCGTGCTCGCTGATCGCGGCGGCTCGGCGCTGCACGGTCGGGCCCGAACTACAAGCGGCCGCCGGTCGACCGCGCCCGACGCGTTTCGCGGCGCAGGCGATCGTCGCCGCGTCGACGGCCGCGTCGCTCGGCGACGCGAAGCTGGTGGGACGTGTTCCAGGACGACGCGCTGCAGTCGCTGATTCGCACCGCGCTGCGAGCAGAACGACGACGTCCGGCTCGCCGCGGCGCGAATTCTCGAGGCGCAGGCGCAGCTCGGCATCACGCGCGCCGATCAGTTCCCCACCGTCACCGCCGGCGTCGACGTCGCTCGGCGAGCGGCCGGCGTCCGCGCTCGGGATTCCCGGCGACGAACATCGGCGCGATCGAGGTGCAGGGGTCCGTCGTCGTGGGAGCTCGATTTCTGGGGCACGTTACCGCCGCGCCACCGAAGCGGCGCGCGCGCAGCTCGTCGCCAGCGAGTGGGGACGCCGCGCGGTCGTCACCACGCTCGTCAGCCAGGTCGCCGAGCGCGTACTTCGACCTGCGCGCGCTCGATCTCGAGCTCGACATCTCGCGCCGCACGCTCGCGTCGCGGCAGGAGTCGCTGCGGCTGACGCAGGTGCGCGAGCAGGGCGGCGTCACGTCGCTCCTCGACGTGCGCCAGGCCGAACAGCTGGTCTACGGCGCGACCGGCGAGATCGCGACGCTCGAGCGCCAGATCGAGCAGCAGGAGAATTTCATCAGCGTGCTGCTCGGCAACAATCCCGGACCGATCGCGCGCGGCCGCGCGCTCGACCGATCAGCCGCACGCAGCCGGACGTGCCCGCCGGGCTGCCCTCGGCGCTGCTCGAGCGGCGGCCCGACATTCAGCAGGCCGAGCAGCAGCTCGTCGCCGCCAACGCGCAGATCGGCGTCGCGAAGTCGGCCTACTTTCCGCAGATCGCGCTGACCGGGTCCGGCGGATTCGAGAGCACGGCGCTGTCGGCGCTGTTCACCGGCGCGAACGCGATCTGGACCGCCGCGGCGACGGCGACGCAGCCGGTCTTCACCGCCGGCCGGACGCGATCGCAGGTGGCGGTCGCCGAGGCGCGGCGCGAGGAAGCGATCGATCGTCGTATCAGCAGACGATCCGCCAGGCGTTTCGCGAAGTGTCCGACGCGCTGGTCGGCTACCGCAAGCTGCGCGAGTTCCGCGAACAGCAGGCGCTGCTGTTCGGCGCCGCGCAGGACGCGCGGCGTCTCGCCGAGATCCGCTACGAGGGCGGCGCGACCAGCTATCTCGAAGTGCTCGACGCCGACACGCGACTGTTCGACGCCGAGCTCGGACTCGCGCAGGCGGAGCTCAGCGAGCTCGCCGCGCTCGTCGAGATCTACCGCGCGCTCGGCGGCGGCTGGCAGACGCAATAAGGGACGGCCGCGAGACTCTTACGTCCCCAGATACGTGACGTGCACGTACGTGCCGAGCCTGACGTTGTACGCGAGATACCAGCCGTCGTGATCGGGATCCGGATAGAGCACGATGTCGTCGGCATCCCAGAGCCAGCCGTTCACGTAGTCGTAGTCGTAAGGCGCGACCTGAAAGAATCCGCCTTCGAACTGGAACCGGTCGCGGTTGCCGCCGCGTAGCCGGTAGATGTGATGCGCACCGATCGGACCGGCGTAGTGCCCGTGCTCCCACGGATGCGCAAGTCGATAGTGGTCGTCGTTCCGCCCCGAGTCGTGGCCGATCCATCGATCGTTTTCCGCATGCACGTGCGGCGCTTCGGGATGCGCCGGTTGGTCGCGGAATGTCCGCCGCTCGTTCGCCGGAGCGCCACCCCGGCTCGGCGCCTGCGCGCGCGGCACCGCTTTCGGCGCGGGTGTGGGTCCTCGAGCTGGAACATGACCGCCGCCCACGCCGCGGTCGTTTCGCTGGGTCTGGGGCTGCTTGCGCTCGTTGCCGCGTGCGCGTTGTGATTGCGCGAGCGCCGGCACCGAACACACGAGCAGGATCGCGAAGGTCTTTGCAAGTAAATTTATGCTTTTCATGCGGATGATCTACCCGCAATTGTTGCGCCACGCCTCGGGTCGCACTCAGCATGGAGCTGATTAATGGCCGGACCGGCCGTATTCGGGTATAATCGCGGCGTAGGAAGTTTAGCCCCTCCCGCTTTCCGCAGTTTGAGCCGATCGAGCCCCCTTCTGTAGACTCGTTCCTCACATCACGCGCAGGCAGAGTGGATGTTCCACTCAGGCTAGGTTCCCCTCAACGTGGAGTGAAGAACGATGGGTCGAAAGTTATTTGTTGGCAATTTCCCGTACGAAACCGGCGAGGCGGAGCTCGAAGCGCTGTTCAGCCAGGCCGGCGCGATCGACACGGTGCGCGTCATGCGCGACATGACGACCGGCCGCGCGCGCGGGTTCGCGTTCGTGGAAATGCAGTCCGACGATGACGCGCAGACGGCGATTCAGCGGTTCAACGGCCAGGATCTCGGCGGCCGTGCGCTGATCGTCAACGAAGCGCGGCCGAAGCCGGCGTTTGCCGGCGGCGGCGGCGACGGGCAGGGCCCGCGCCGGCGATCAGAACCGCGCTGGTAACCTCGAGGCGCGTGTAGTCGAGGGCTCGGCGGCAAAGCCGTCGAGCCCTTTTTTTGTGAACGGAAAATGATGAACAAGGATGCCCAGACCGGTTTCGCGGCGCTCGCGTTGAGCGAGCCGCTCGTCGAGACCGTTACGAGGCTCGGCTACGAAGAGCCGACGCCGATTCAACGACAGACGATTCCCCTGCTCCTCGAGGGGCACGACCTGCTCGCGCAGGCCGCAACGGGCACCGGAAAAACAGCGGCGTTCGCGCTGCCGATGCTCGATCGACTCGCCGCGCACGCCTCCGAGCGGCGAGGCGGCCTGCCGCGCGGGATGGTGCTCGTGCCGACCCGCGAGCTCGCGATGCAGGTGGCGGACGCCATCCGCAAGTACGCCTCGCGTCTGGGCCTGACGGTCGTGTCGCTGTACGGCGGCGCGTCCATGGGCGATCAGATCCATGCGCTCCGCCGCGGCGCCGACATCATCGTGGCGACGCCCGGCCGCGCGCTCGATCATCTGCGGCGCTCGACGCTCAAGCTCGAGGCGCTCGTCGCGCTCGTGCTCGATGAAGCGGACGAAATGCTCGACATGGGGTTTGCCGACGATCTCGAGGCGATTCTGAGCGAGACGCCGCCGACGCGCCAGACGGCGCTCTTCTCGGCGACGATGCCGGCGAGAATCGCCGCGATTGCGGAGCGTCATCTCAAGAATCCGCGCCGCGTCGTGCTCGGACGCGAGAAGCCGGCCGCTGGAACGCTGCCGCTCGTGCGGCAGGCGGCCTTCATCACGCCGCGCCGGCAGAAGACCGGCGACGCTCGGGCGCGTGCTGGAGCTCGAGCAGCCGAAGTCGGCGATCGTGTTCTGCCGCACGCGCATCGAAGTCGAAACGGTCGCCGAGGCGTTGAACGCGGGCGGCCGCCGCGTGCAGGCGCTGCACGGCGGCATGGAGCAGCGGCAGCGCGATCGCGTGATGCAGCTGTTCCGCGCAGGCAAGGCCGATCTTCTCGTCGCGACCGACGTCGCAGCACGAGGGCTCGACATCGAGCATCTCTCGCACGTGATCAACTACGACGTGCCGTCGGCGCCCGAGGCTTACGTGCATCGGATCGGCCGCACAGGACGGATCGGCCGCGACGGCGTCGCCATCACGCTCGTCGATCCGCGCGAGCAGCGGCTGCTGCGGAACATCGAGTCGTTCACCCGGCAGAGGATTACGATCACGCCGCCTGCCGACCTTCGGCGACGTCCGCGCGCGGCGGCTCGAACGGATGCGCGCCGCGCTGCGGGAGCGCGCCCTCGCCGCCAAAGCGAGCCGCGAGGCGGGCGGACCAGCGGGATCGGGATTCGACGATGCTCGAAGTGTCGTGGAGGCGTTGGCCGGGGAATTCGACGTCAAGGACATCGCGGCGGCAGCCGTCGCGATGGCGCGCGAAGCAAGCTCGCCACAGCCCGCCGCGCCAGATGTATCCGTGGCACGCGTGGCCGGCCCCATACGGATCGAGGCACCGCGCGCGCGTCGCACGTACCGCGCGGTACCAGCCGTCGAGCCGCGCGCAGTTCAGCCGCTCGGCTAAAGCCTCGCGCTACGACGAATCGTGCTCGCTACGACGAATCGTGCCTCGCGCTACAGTTCGGCTTCGAGTTTTTCTTGGAGGGCTGCCCGCATCACCGACGGTCCGCCGGAAATGGTCAGCCGAACGATGCCTTTGGTGGAGGTGCCGACGCGGATGTTCCACCCGGTCGGCGACCCCACGACGGACAACAGCGTGAACGGCAGACCGAGCTGGATGATGACGCTGCGCACCATCATCTCAACCTCGGTTGCGTTCATTGTGTGACCAGCACGCGTCAGGCGACGCGAACGTTTTCCCCGCGCGGCCCCTTGGGACCCTGACCACGCTCGAACGTGACCGCCTGGCCCTCGCGGAGCTCGTCGAACCGCGTGTCGACGCAGGCGGAGTTATGGAAGAAGTACTCGTTGCCGTCGCTCGCCAGGATGAAACCGAAACCCTTGTCACTGACGAGCCGTTTGATAGTGCCGTTCATGGGCGCCATAGCGATCTATCTCCTCGAATCCAGATGATAACGAACACTTGCGGCAGGACGCTGCGGAATCTGGATAGTTCCAACGCCTGCCCCGAACGCCGGTCGGCGCTGGATGAACGCAGGCTGGCTTAGGTCCGAACGAGCGGCGATTATACCCTTATTAGAGATTGCAACGATCACAACTTGACGGCGGCCTCCGGGAGCCGTACCGTTCGGCTATGAACGCACGATGGCTCGCGGGCGTAGTGATTACATTTTCGGCGTGCATCGCGGCGGCTCTCGCGGCGGGCGCCGGAGCCGGAAATCAGGCCGTACAGCGCTCCACCTGGAGTCCGCAGGCTGCCGCGGCCTACCTCGATAAGCGCGCGGACTGGTGGCTGCATTCGCCGACGGCTGCGCGCGATCACGAGACGGCGTGCGTCTCGTGCCACACGGCTCTGCCGTATGCGCTGGCGCGGCCAGCGCTCCATGCGCCGCTCGGCGAGCAGAGTTCGGCGGCGCCCGAACGGCTGCTGCTGGCCAACGTGGTCAAACGCGTCACGATGTGGAACGAGGTCGAGCCGTTTTATCCCGATCAGACGCGGGGCCTGCCCAAAACGAGCGAGTCTCGCGGCACTGAAGCGGTGATGAATGCGCTGATCCTCGCGTCGCACGACGCGCCGACCGGTCGCCTCAGTGCGGAAGCGCAACGCGCTTTCGACAATCTCTGGCCGCTGCAGTTCAAGGCGGGCGACTTCAAGGGCACGTGGGCGTGGCTGAACTTTCACTACGAACCGTGGGAATCGTCCGACTCGACGTACTTCGGCGCCACTCTGGCCGCGCTCGCCGTCGGCACCGCGCCAGGCGGCTATGCATCGGGTGCCGAGCTCCAGCCCCGGGTCACTCTGCTCCGCGAGTATCTGCACCAGCACGCGGACGCGCAACCTCTCTTGAATCGAGTCATGCTGCTCTGGGCATCGGCGAAGCTCGATGGCATTCTGCAGCCGGCTGACCGCGACGCGATCGTCGACGCACTCACCGCTCGTCAGCACGACGATGGAGGGTGGAGCACGGCGGATCTCGGGGCGTGGAAGCGGCTCGACGCGACGGCGATCGATCGCGCGAGCGACGGCTTTGCTACCGGCCTGGTCGCCCTGGCGCTGCAGCAGGCGCGGCGAGGTTCCCCGGATCGCCCGGATCCGCACGTCGACGCGGCCCTGCGCTGGCTCACGCGGCATCAGGACGCCGCCAGCGGTTTCTGGTACGCCGCCTCGTTGAACAAAGAGCGCGACTTCGCGTCGGATCCTGGAAAGTTCATGAGCGACGCCGCGACCGCATATGCGGTGCTCGCGCTCACGAGCCGAAGCGCTACGCTCCGGCGGCTCCGCGCTGCTGCGATGAAGTTCTCGAACAGCCGGCGCGTCGGCGCGTCGGTCGATTCGTAGACTTCGGGATGCCACTGCACGCCGACGAGGAAGTGCGCCGTTCGTCGACTCGACGCCTTCGATCAGACCGTCGGGCGCCACGCCGTGACGCCAGCAGCGCCGGCGCGAGCTCGCTTGATGCCCTGATGGTGCATGCTGTTCACGGCGATCGCCGGCGCCTCGAACGCCGCGCGCAGGCGTGAGCCGGCCGAGAGCGCCGACGTCGTGCGCGAGGTAATCGCGCGCGGTAGCCTGCTCGTTCGGGAAGTAGTCGTGCTTGATCGCGCCGGGCTTCTCCGCGCTGAGATCCTGATACAGCGTGCCGCCGAGCGGCGACGTTGATCACCTGCAGGCCGCGGCACAACGCCGAGCACCGGCTTCTTGTCCGCGACCGCCCACCGCGCCAGCGCAGCTCGACGCGGTCGCGCGGCGCGGTCGGTCGACGCCGCACTCGGCGCGCTTCTCCTCGCCAAAATTGATCGGATCGATGTCGACGCCGCCGGGAAGGAACACGCCGTCGAGCCGATCGTAGATTTCGCGCAGCGTCGTCGGATCGTCGACGAGCGGAATCATCCACGGCACGCCGCCGACGGCGGTCGCGGCCTGAAAGTAGCGCTGGCTCATCACCCACGACGGCGGAAGCTCGCTCGAGATGCCCTCGATCGCGTGGAGCGTCTGCGTGGGTATGCCGATGACCGGCCGGCTGGGCATCGTGTGCGATTCCGCTCATGTCCGAACGCCTTCGGCCGTTTCGGCGATCAGCTGATCGACGACGGCGTTCATGCTGCTGGTCCGCCCGAAGGTGGCGAGCTGCCGGTCGGCGCTCGTCCCCTCGTCGCATGATCTCGGAACGCGTACTCGACTTCGCGCCGGCTCCCCAGCTCGTCGACCACGTCGTCGACGAACCACGTCGAGCATCTCGCGCGATCAGCTCGCGCGCCGGCAGCTCCTGCTCGCTTGCCGAAGTCGATCGAGCTTGCCGTCGAGCCCGAAGCGCACCGCGCGCCACTTGTTCTCCTCGATCATCGCGCGTCGGATAGACGCGGAAGGTCAGGTTGTCGCGGCGCAGCTTCCACAGCTTCGCGACGATCGCCTGGAGGATCGCCGCGATGCAGACCGCTTCGTCGACGCGCGTGCAGACGTCGCAGATGCGGAACTCGAGCGTCGGATACGCTGTGATGCGGCCGCACGTCCCACCAGATCTTCGAGCCATCGGGGATGCAGCCGCGTGCGCACCAGCGCGTCGAGCAGCTCCTCGTACTCGTCCACGATCGCGCATGATCGGCGGCACGCCGGTGCGCGGGAAGTTCCGGAAGACGATGCTGCGGTACGACTTGAGCCCCGTGTTGCGGCCCATCCAGAACGGCGAGCTGGTGGACAGCGCGAGCACGTGCGGCAGAAGTAGCGCGCGACGTTCATCGCGTCGATCAGGAAGTCGCGGTCCTCGATGCCGATGTGGACGTGCGTGCCGAAGATGAGCAGCTGCTGCGCGAGGTCGCCAGGTCCTCCTTCACGCCGATGTAGCGCTCGAGCGGCGTGATCTCCTGCGTCATCCACGACGAGAACGGATGCGTGCCCGCCGCGGCGATCACGCAGGCCGCTCTTGGCCGGCGAGATCCATCACGAGCCCGCGCAGCCGCACGAGCTCGGCGCGCAGCCTCCGCCGGCGTGCGGCACACCTTGCGTGCCGATCTCGACCATCGACTGGTGCAGCTCCGGCTTCACCTCGTCCGAGGATGACGTGGTCGCCCTGCGAGGATCTCGGTGATGTACGAGCTGCAGCTCGCGCGTCTCCGGATCGATGATCTGGTACTCCTCCTCGATGCCGAGCGTGAGCGACGGCGGCTTCATTGCGGCTCCCGTGATGTCGATGTCACCGCGCGCTCGCACGATGAACGCTCGGACGTCTCGGCTTCCGCCGCCGGCGGTGACGTTCAGCAGCGCGCGATGTCGACAGCCGCGTCAGACATCCGTCGACGCGTATCGCCCGTCGCGACGAACGGCGCGGTGTCGAGCATGCGATCGATGAACTCGGACGCTTGCCGTCGACGAGGCTCGGGTACGGCTCGGTCGGCGAGCGCAACGCGCTCCTGCACGATGTACGGCTCGCGCGAGCGCGCGCTGAACCGCGCGCGCCCACTCCTCGTCGTCCACCGTCCCAGCCGAGCACGATGCCCTTGCCGCCGTACTCGTCGTTCGGCTTGAGCACGAGCTGCTCGCGGTGCTCGGCGATGAACGGCACGCAGGTCGACCTCGCGTCGCCGCGATGCTCGGTCGCGCCGCTCCTCGACGACGCGCGTCCACGGGATGTGGTCGCGAATCGCTCGTCGCGCTCCTCGGCGTCGAACAGCTGCGCGTTGCGCTCGTCGCTCAGCACGGCGAGGCTCGCCTTCTTGTGCAGAATCTTGCAGCGGAACGGATTCACCATGCACACCGCGCCGTCGCGCACGGCGCGCACGATCGGCTGGTCGAGCCCGCCGTCGCTCGACCAGCTCGTGAAGCAGCACGCGCTTGTAGATGAGCGTCGATCGGCGTCGCCGGCGGCGTACAGCCGACCGTCGCGATACTCGACCTCGCGCCGGATCGACGATTCGCAGCTCGAGAGCCCCTGCTCGCGGAAGTAGTGCTCGAAAGAAGAGAACTCGCTGCGCGTCGGCACCTCGCGCCAGTCGACGATCGCGATGCGCGGCGCGCGCGCGTGCGCCCGAGAACTGCCGCACGCAGTCGAGCAGCGCGTGCAGCACGCCGTGCCGCGCGGGCAGCGGACGCACGTCGCAATCGCGCGCATGAAACGGCGCATGACCGGCAGATCGAGGAACACCTCGGTGAGCGCGTCGTTGTACGCCGGCGCCGGCCGGCGTCTCGGCGTTGTACTCGGTGAAGCGCCATGCCGCCGGCCTCGTCGACGAAGAACGCATCGAGCCGCGACGTGCGGGCTCGCGGTCGCGGAAGCCCGGATCCGCCGTGACGCAGCTGCTCCTCCCAGTCCGTCGAGCCGGAACTGCGGCGGACCGCCGGCTGCTCGACCGAGCGCGCGCGTGCGCCGTGCGCGAACGCGCGCAGCAGCGACCGTCGACGCGCGCGTTCCAGCATCGGCGCTGCGCTCGGCGCGCAGCAAGCGCGGCCGCAGCACCGTGCAGAGCGCGCGATCGCCGAAGAAGAGCCCGCGGCGGCGCAGCTGCTCGTCGAGCATCGCGCGCCGGTCGCCTGCGCGACCTCGTCGGTGAGCAGCTCGTGGATAGGCGTCGACGTGCGCGGTCACGGCCGCGTCGCCGCGAACAGCGTGTTCCGAGCCGGAAGACTCCTTCGTCGCGGATCGGCGCGGCTCGCGTTCGCGAGCCGGATCGCCATGTCGGCCATGTGCGTCACCGCCCACTCGAAGTAGTGCGGCGTGAGCGAGTTGACGTCCATGTCCGGCGCCGGGTTCATGAAGTCGATCGCGTACGGGCACGCCGTCGCGCACCGCCCACTCGACCGAGTTCATGTCGTAGCCGAGCGCGCGCACGAGCGTTGAGCGAGTCGTCGACGATGCGCGCGCCGAGCTCCGGCGCGAGATGCTCGTGCTCGACGAGGTAACGCCGCTCGCCGCGGGTCGTACTTCATCGGCAGCACCTCGTCGCTGGCCGAGGCACAGGCAGCGGACGAACTGGTCCCACTCGATGAACTCCTGCACGATCATCGTCAGCAGGCCCGGAGTCGTCGTAGTGCGCGAATCAGCTCGTCGAGCGTGCGGCAGACGTAGACGTCGCTCCAGCCGCCGCCGTGCGCATCCTTCAGGATGCACGGCAGGCCGACGTAGCTCGACCAGCCGCGTCCCAGTCGAGCGGGTACATCAGGTTGCGCAGGCTCTCGTCGTGCACGATGCCGGGGACGTAGTCCTTGTTCGGCAGCACGACCGTCTTCGGGCTGCGCGACGCCGAGCTTCGTCGCGAGCGCGGCGTCGAAGAACTTGTCGTCGGCCGTCCACATGAACGGGTTGTTGACGACCGTCGCGCCCTGCAGCACGGCGTGCTTGAGGTACGTGCGGTAGTACGGCACCTCGTGCGAGATGCGGTCGATGATCACGGCGTACGGGCACGGCTCGTCCATGCCGCGCCGCCGAGCTTCACGTACTCGGCGGCGACGCCCGCGTCGCGCCGCTTCACTTCCTCGATGAACTCCGGCGGGAACGACCACTCTCGGCCCACGAGCAGTCCGATCCGTCTTCGTCATCGTCACGCGCTCCGCCTTCAGTCGTGTCCGCCGATGTAGCGCTGGATCATCTGCTGCCAGTACGGCCAGTCGTGCGCCCAGCCGTCCCAGACGCGCAGCGCGTTGCCGATCCCTTTTTCCACAACAGCGTCGAAAAATCCCGTTGCTCGTCGCACAGCGGATCGTCGCGGCCGATGGCGAGGATGATGTCCTGCGCCGGATCGCGTCGAGCCGCTCGCGTCGTGCTCGTCCGGGATGAAGTCGGCGGGATTGGACGATAGACGTTCTCGTCCGAGTAGCCGCCCGTGAACCGGCGGATGTCGTACAGCCCGCTCAGGCCGATGATGCGGTCCACGAGATCGGGATGGCGCAGCCCGAACGCCATCGCGTGATACGCGCCGAAGCTCGCGCCGGTGGTGATCACGAACGGGTTCGCGTTGCGCGACGCGGTGAAGGGAGGAGCTCTGCGGCGAGGTATCGGTCGTACTGCAGATGCCGCCACGCGCGCGCGCCCGGATGCAGATGTTCCGCGTACCAGCTCTCGTTGTCCACGTGATCCACGCAAAACAGCTGGAGCCAGCCGTGCTCGAGGTGCTCGTCGAGCGCGTACTGCATTCCGCGCTCGTCCCATTCGGCGTAGCCGCCATCGCTTGTCGGAAAGACGAGCACGCGCGCGCCGGCGTGGCCGAGAATCAGCACGCGCATGTCGCGGCCGAGCGCCGGGCTGTGCCACCCGAAATGTTCCACGTTCATGCGCCGCTCCGCGACAAGAGAAACGCGAGCGCGCGCGGAAAGCGCCGGCCCCATGCCGCTTCGTTGTGCTCGCCGTCAGGATCCTCGTCGTACATCAGATCGGTGCCGTCGCGATAATTCTTGGCGAGGAGCAATTCGCGCAGGCGTCTGACGTCGCCGAGCTCGCGGTCGCCTTCTTTGCGGCCCACGTCGAGGTACAGTGGTCCCTGCGGTTTAGCGGAGGACGCGACGAAGTCGAGAAGCGACGTATCGGCAAACCAGACCGACGGGCTCTGGATGGAACCGAAGCCGAACGTTTCAGCACGAGCGAAGAGCCCGTAGGCGCTGATCAGGCCGCCCATCGAGCTGCCGCCGATCCCGGTGGACGAGGCCGCCGTCTCGGTCTGGAACTTCGCATCTACGAGTGGTTTCAGCGTATCCACGAGGAACGACAGGTAACGATCGCCGGAGCCGCCGCCGTGCTTTGCATCGCGAAACGGACTGTACTCATTCAGCCGCTCCTGAGGCGAATTCCAGACGCCGGCCACGATCGCTTCGATGCCCGCAGCGGCCAGCGCATCCAGCCTATCGACGAGCCCCCAGTCGCCGGCGAAGCTCGTCGATCGCTCGAAGAGATTCTGGCCGTCCTGCATGTAGATCACCGGATAACGGCGATTGCTCTGGTCGTAGGACGGCGGCAAATAGACGGTGACGTGGCGCGTGTTTCCGAGCTGCGGGCTGCGCACGTCGCGGATGGTCTCGAGCGCGCGAGCGCGTACGCGCCGCCTGGGAAAAAAACGCCGCCGCAGCTTCGACCAGCCCACCACGCGCACGATTCTACTGGAACCGTAAGTAGCGCGAGGCTTCAGCCGAGCGGTGTTGTCACGTATGATTTGGAACACCGCATTCATGACCACGATTCTCCAGAGGCTTCCGGCCGGCGAAAAAGTCGGCATCGCGTTTTCCGGCGGGCTCGACACGAGCGCCGCCCTGCACTGGATGCGGCACAAGGGCGCAATTCCATTCGCGTACACAGCGAATCTCGGCCAGCCCGACGAACCGGACTACGACGAAATTCCGCGCCGCGCGCTGCAGTACGGCGCCGAGAAAGCGCGGCTCGTCGACTGCCGGAACCAGCTCGTCACCGAAGGCATCGCGGCGCTCCAATGCGGCGCGTTCCACATCTCGACAGCCGGCGTTCCCTATTTCAACACCACGCCGCTCGGCCGCGCGGTGACCGGCACGATGCTCGTCGTCGCCATGCGCGACGATGACGTGCACATCTGGGGCGATGGCAGCACGTTCAAGGGGAACGACATCGAACGGTTCTACCGGTACGGCCTGCTCGCCAACCCCAACCTTCGCATCTACAAACCCTGGCTCGATCAGCAATTCATCGACGAGCTCGGCGGACGCCGCGAAATGTCGGAATACATGCGGCGCGCGGGGCTCGAGTACCGGATGAGCGTCGAGAAAGCCTACTCGACGGATTCGAACATGCTGGGCGCGACCCACGAAGCCAAAGACCTCGAGTTCCTCGACAAAGGCGTCACGATCGTCGAGCCGCTGATGGGTGTCGCGTTCTGGCGCGACGAGGTCAGCGTGCGGCGCGAAACGATCAGCGTCCGGTTCGATGAAGGACAGCCGGTCGCGCTGAACGGCGCCTCGTTCGATGATCCCGTGGCGCTGCTCATGGAGGCGAACCGCATCGGCGGCAGGCACGGCCTCGGCATGAGCGACCAGATCGAGAATCGGATCATCGAGGCCAAGAGCCGCGGCATCTACGAAGCGCCCGGGCTCGCACTGCTGTTCATCGCGTACGAGCGGCTCGTCACCGGAATCCACAACGAGGACACGATCGAGGAGTACCGCGACAACGGACGACGCCTCGGCCGGCTGCTCTATCAGGGCCGCTGGTTCGATCCGCAGGCGATGATGCGGCGCGACATGGCGCAGCGGTGGGTTGCGCGCGCGGTCACCGGCGAAGTGACCATCGAGCTTCGTCGAGGCAACGACTACTCCATCCTCGACACAACGAGTCCGAATCTCACGTACCACCCCGAACGGCTCACGATGGAAAAAGGCGAGGCGTTCTTCACACCCCTCGATCGCATCGGCCAGCTCACGATGCGCAATCTCGACATCTCGGATACACGAGACAAGTTGATCACATACACGAGATCCGGCCTCCTTTCGCCGTCCTCGTCCTCGGCGCTGCCGTTGCGCCTCGAAGACGATCGGCGCGAGCCCAAGCCCGACGCGTAATCCCGTGGACCTCACCTCAGGGCTGCCGGTCGGTTCTCGAGTCGATGCCCGTACGGCTCCCAGGCCAGGTCGCGTGACGCTGGCGGGCCGCTACGTGACGGTTCTGCCCCTCGATCCCGCGGCGCATGGCGACGCGTTGTTCGATGGATTGGGCGGACCGGTGCACGACGCTCTGTGGGTATATCTGCACCACGGGCCCTTCGCCGATCGATCGACGTTCGATCCGTGGCTGCGTGAGAGAGCGGCCGGCGATGATCCCTTCATGTACGCGATTGTCGATGCGGGGAACGGCTCGGCGCTCGGCCTCGCCGCGTTGATGCGCATCGATCCCCCAAACCGCGTCATCGAGGTCGGGAGCATCGTTTACGCCCCCGCGTTGCAGCGCACGCGCGGCGCCACCGAAGCGATGTATCTGCTCGCGCGCTACGCTTTCGAAGAGCTCGGGTATCGCCGCTACGAATGGAAGTGCAGCGCGCTGAACGCGCCCTCGCGGGCTGCCGCGCTGCGCCTCGGATTCACGTTCGAGGGCGTCTTTCGGCAGCACATGATCGTCAAAGGCCGAAATCGCGATTCGGCGTGGTTCTCGATGCTCGACAGCGAATGGCCGGTACGCAAGGCCGCGTTCGAACGGTGGCTTGCGCCGGAGAACTTCGACCTCGACGGCACGCAGCGTACACCGCTCCGTCACAATTCTTTCAACGACTGATCACACTCCTCGAGCCGCGCGCGGTGTGTAATCGATCGCGTGAAGCGCCGCAGGCTCGTGATCGGTGGAGTTCTCATCGCGGCCGCTGCCGGCGGCGGCGCCTGGCTGCTACACCCGACCGTCGAAGTGAACGTAGGAACGGCGAACACGACGTCCGGAACGATCGTGCGGCGGATCGTCGCAACGGGCACGGTGCAAGCGGTGAGAACGGTCGATATCGGTTCGCAGGAATCTGGCAACATCGAGTCGCTCGAGGTGGATTTCAACTCGATCGTCCATTCTGGCCAGGTCGTCGCGCGGCTCGATCCGGCTCTCTATGAAGCACAGCTGCGCGAGGCGCAGGCGGTTCTCGGCAAAGCGCGCGCCGACCAGGTGAGTGCGGAAACCGCGCTGCGCGACGCCGAGATCAAACTGACTCGGGCCGAAGCGCTCGCGGCGCGCGATCTGATTCCAGCCTCCGATCGCGACTCGGCACGAATCGCCGCGGCCACAGCCCGCGCCGATCTGGCGGCGGCCAAGTCGAACGTCGTCGACGCAGAAGCGCAGCTGAAGCAGGCGCAGCTCGACGTCGATCGCACGGTGATCACTTCTCCGATCGACGGAATCGTCATCGCACGAGACGTCGACGTCGGCCAGACGCTCGCCGCGTCCGTGCAGTCGCCGACCCTGTTCTCGATTGCCACGGATCTGCGGCGCATGCAGGTGCAGGTGGCGATCGACGAGTCGGACGTCGACGGGATCGCGGCGGGCGAACCGGTGACGTTCCAGGTCGGGTCGTATCCGAATGAATCGTTTCACGGAGCGGTTCAGGAAGTGCGGCTCCAGCCCGTCACCAGTTCCGGTTCGACGACGTCTGCGTCCCCTCCGTCGCCGCTTTCCTTGTTGACTCCTGCAATCGCCCCGACGAACACGGCAGCGACGAACAGCGGACCATCGGGAACGACGGTGAGCTACACGACGATCGTCGACGTGGAAAATGCCGACGAACGGCTCCGGCCGGGGATGACGGCGACGGTGGTCCTCGACGGATCGCGGCGGGAGCACGCGGTTCGCATTCCAAATGTCGCGTTGATGTTCCGGCCGACCGACGACGTGCTGTCGGCTTTGCACGAATCAGAATCGGCCGCTCCGGAAACGTCCGGCGACGACGCCGGTCGCGCACGGCTCGTGTGGCGGCGCGACGGCCAGGCGCTCGCGCCCGTATGGGTGCGCACCGGATTCTCGGACGGTTCATGGACCGAGCTGATTGGTGGCGGGCTGGCACCCGACGTTCCACTCGTGACGTCCGCGAAGGTCGAGCGCCGCGCGCGGATTCTGGCTTTCTAAGGTCGTGAGTATTTGCTGGCAACAATCGGCACGCCGCTTGCTCAGTGCGACAGCATGCCCGAGCCGCGCGACCTGCGCATTTCGAACACAGAGCCGGTCTCTCGCGCGCCCAAAGACGAAGATCCCGAGAGTTCCCCTGCCAATCCGGGTCACCTCATCCGCGGCGTCGTGGACTATGAAGACGTGCTCGACCGTTTGAGCAAAGGTGTGTCCGTGCCCGCCGATCTGACACACAAAGGGAAATCCACGGATAACTCCTGAGGTCTTCTAGACCTGCGCGGCCGGCGATTCCTGAATCCACGCGTGCAGCTTCTCGACATCTTTTCCTACAGTTCGCGATGCCGCGAACAGCACGAGCGCGAGCAACGCAAAGAGCGTCGGGACGATGTACATCGCCGCGTGAAGTCCAGCGCCGCGAAACGGTTCGAGCGCCTTCGCGGTACTGTCGAGCACGCCAGAAGCGCGCGCGGCTCCGCTCGTGAAGTAATCGCTCGCGAGCCCTGTGCCCACTGGACCGAGCGACGCCCCGAGCACGTACATCGCGCAGAAGTATAAGGACATCGCCGTCGCACGCAGGGACGGCTCGATGATGTCCTGGATCGTCGAGTAGACGCACGAGTAATAGAAGTACATCACACCGCATGCGCTGCCCATCAACAGCGCGAATCCGATCACGTCGCCCGCCTGCCTGCCGAGCGCGAGGAACATCAGCGGGGACGATACCGCGATCGCGGCCGCACCAACGAGCAGCCGGCCATCGACGCGCCGACGATACGCGGCATCGGCTGCGATCCCGCCGGCGAGCAGCCCGCCCACGCCCGACAGCCCGAAGATGAAGGTGGACAGCAATCCAGCGTCCTTGATGGTCACGTGATGAAAACGAATCAGGAAGGGCGACAGGAACTGCGCGATCGCATACATGTTGAAGTTGTGCAGAGCCCCCGATGCGATCAGCCACCACATCGTCGGCAGCGACAGAACAACGGCGTACGGAGAGCCCGGACGGCAGCGCTCGCCGACGCCGTGCGTCTCAGACATGCCGCGCGGCGGCTCGTATAGCCACCGCACAGCGATCAGACACAGCAAACCGGGAATGCCGGCGACGAAGAAGGCGACGCGCCAGCCGTACGCCTGCGTAATCGGACCGCCGACGGCGTACGAGAGGCCATTGCCGATCGGAAGGCCGAGCATGAACACCGACAGCGCCCAGGCGCGGCGCTCTGTCGCGAAGAGATCGCCAATCAGCGAGTTCGCCGCCGGCGCGCACGTCGCTTCGCCGACGCCGACGCCGATGCGCACGGCGAACAACTGCCAGTAATTTCGCGCGAGGCCAGACGCCCCCGTCAGGAAGCTCCAGACGAACAGACCGCCGGCGAGGATCCGTGTTCGCCGGATCTTGTCGCTCAGCCGTCCGAACGGCAGCCCGACGACGGCGTAAATCAGAGTGAATGAGGTGGCCAGGAAACCCATCGCGGCGTCGCCGAGGCCCCATTCCTTCCGGATCGACTCGCCAACCGCACCGAAGATGTTGCGGTCGAAGAAGTTCATCAGGTTGATCGCGAAGAGCACGATCAGCGCGTACATCGCTCGGCTTGGCATATAGATGGCCTGGTGCAGGACTCCCGTCCTGACTGTCAGTCGAAGGGATGCTTCCCGGCGTGGATCACCGCGTTCGCGATACGGCGGCGCGCCGCTACCGAATCGACCGCGGTGTGCGTGGCGAATGGGCGCAGCACCTCGTCGAGGACGCCGCGCCGGCCGCGCGAGCCGAGGGCCGCCGCGATCTGCTTTGCGGCGTGATAGATGCGATCGACCGCGTCGCTCGTATAGACCGAGACGCTGTCGACGGCGATGTTACCCAGGCTGCTGTGCGACAAGGCAATCTTGTCGGTGCGCGCGAGCGCGCTCTCGACGGCGTACACCTCCATCACGATGTCGGCGATGTGGGCCATCGGTTCCTGCTCGTCGCGCACTGAATCACCGAACGCTTCGGATGCATGTTTCAGCGCCGCGACGGCCAGCCGTTTGGCCGATGCGAGCAGCTGGTACTCCGGACCAAGCGCTCCGTCCGTCGGTCCGGGCGGTATCGTCCTCTCGAACAGGCGGTCGGGGTTCTTGAGCAGCCGCGTCGGGATGATCAGGCGATTGATCTCGTTCGTCCCTTCGTAGATGCGCGTGATGCGCGCGTCGCGGTACGCGCGTTCCACCGGGAACTCGCGCGAGTACCCGTTGCCGCCAAACACCTGAATCGCTTCGTCGGTGCAGTACGCGAGCGCTTCGCTCGTCCACACCTTGTTCACGGAGCACTCGACGGCGAAGGCCTCGATCGTCTTCATCACGCGCGGCCCATCCGCGGGATCGACCGCGCCGAGCGCGCGATCGACGTCGCCAAGCGTGCGGTAGACCATCGCGTCGCCGACATAGCAGCGCACGGACATTTCGGCGAGCTTCTGTTTGATCATGCCGAACTCGGCGATCGCCTTGCCGAACTGCCGGCGTTCTTTCGCGTACTTCGCCGCGTGCGCGAGCGCCTGCTTCGCGCCAGAGATATTGCGCGTACCGAGCTTCACGCGGCCGAAGTTCAGCACGTTGAAGGCGACCTTGTGCCCTTCGCCGACTGTGCCCAGCACGTTTTCGACCGGCACTTTCACGCCGTCGAGCATCAGCGCGGTGGTCGACGAGCCGTCGAGGCCGAGTTTGTGCTCGTCCCTGCCGCTCACCACGCCCATCGACCGCTCGACGAGAAACGCGGTGAACTTCTGACCGTCGACCTTGGCGAAGACGGTGAACAGATCGGCGAAGGCGCCGTTGGTGATCCACATCTTCTGACCGTCGAGCACGTAGTGCCGGCCATCCGGTGTGAGCCGCGCGGTGGTCCTTGCCGCGAGCGCGTCCGATCCTGATTGAGGTTCGGTCAGCGCGTAGGCGCCGACAAACTCGGTGCTCGCCAGGCGTGGGAGGTACCGTGATTTCTGAGCGTCGGTGCCAAAGTACACGAGCGGCAGCGTGCCGATGGACGTGTGAGCGCCGAGCGAGCCTGCGAACGAGGGATTCAGCGCGATCTGCTCGCCGACGTACGCGGCGCTGATCTTGTCGAGACCAAGGCCGCCGTAGGCCGCCGGAATCTCGAGACGCGTGAGGTCGAGTTCCGCCGCCTTCCGCAGCAGCTCGCGGGTCAGCGTCCAGTTGTGCGCGTAGAGCTCCGCCTCGCGCGGCAGGATTTCCTTCTGCATGAATTCGCGCGCGGTGCGCCCGAAGAACCGTTGTTCCTCGGTGAGGTCTTCGCGGGTGAAAACCGTCCGCGGATCGATCCCGGTGGTCAGAAACGAGCCGCCGGCGAACGTCTCCGAGGTGGTCTTCATGCCTGCACTCCGGTTGACAGTCGAGAGGCTGGGAAGTATAAGCCTGCCAACGTGCCAACTCTCAGCGAATTGTTCGATCTCACCGGTCGCGCGGCGATCGTCACCGGCGGCTCGCGCGGGCTTGGGCGAGGAGATGGCGGAAGGCCTCGCGGAAGCCGGCGCCTCGCTGATGCTGTGCGCGCGTCGCGAGGAGTGGCTCACGCCGACCGTCGATCGAGCTGCGCGCCGCGGGTTCGCGGTCGACGGCGCGGTGTGCGACTGTCGCCCGTCAGGCTGACGTCGATCGCGTCGTCGCACGCGACGATCGCGCGATTCGGCAAGGTCGACATTCTCGTCAACAACGCCGGCGTGAGCTGGGCGGCGGAGCCCGAAGCGATGCCGCTCGACAAGTGGCAGAAGGTCGTCGACATCAACCTCACCGGCGCGTTTCTGTTCGCGCAGGCCGCCGGCGCGCGACATGCTCGACGCGCGAGTGGGGCCGCATCATCAACGTCGCGTCGATCGCCGGGCTCCAGGGCTCGGTGAACGGCCCGCATTATCGCCGGCTACGCGGCGACCAAGGCCGGGTCTGATGGGCCTCACGCGCGAGCTGGCCGCGTCGTGGGGCCGCAACGGCATCCGCGTGAACGCGATCGCGCCGGGCTTCTTTCATTCACGCCTCGCCGATGCGGCGATCGCGCTCGCCGAAGCCGGCGATCAAGGCTTCGAGCCCGATTCCGCGCGTCGGCGAGGCGGGCGAGCTGAAAGGCGTGTGCGTGTTTCTCGCCGCCGACGCGTCGAACTACATCACCGGCCAGACGATCGTCGTCGACGGGGGCAGGACAATCGCATGACGCAGGTAGCGCACGGCCTGACCGCGAGCGACGCGAGCTCGCCCTACGCGGCGCGTCCCTGGCTGACGCACTACGACTACTGGGTCCGGCCGCACATGACCTATCCGGAGCGGCCGCTCTACGAGATTCTCGCGTCGACGGCGGTCGACATGCCGGACGCGCCGGCGACGTCGTTCCTCGGCGCGACGCTGACCTTTCAGCGAGATCAAGCGCCGCACCGATCGTTCTGGCGACGTCGCTCGCGCAGGTTCGGGCATCGCCAAAGGCGACCGCGTCGGCATCATGCTGCCGAACTGCCCGCAGTACGTGATCGCCACGTTCGCGATTCTGCGGCTCGGCGCGATCGTCGTGAACATCAACCCGATCTACACCGCGCGCGAAGTGCTCGACGTCGCGACCGATTCGGGCATGCGCGCGCTCGTCACGCTCGACGCGCTCGCGCCGCTCGCGCTCGGCGATTCGCGCCCAGACACGGCGCTCGAGCGGATCATCGTCACGTCGCTCGGCCGAGTACTCGCCGGCCGCGCGCGCCGCCGCCGCGCATCGACGGCACGATCACGCTGCGCGGATCTCGCCGACGCAGGCGAGCCCGATCTTCCGCTTGTGCCGATTGCGCCTGACGATCTCGCGGTGCTTCAGTACACGGGCGGCACCACCGGCACACCGAAAGGCGCGATGCTGACGCACGCGCAACATCTTCTCGAACGTGGTGCAGACCGAAGCGTTCATGTACCGGACGCCGCACGCGCGGCGAGGCGCGCTATCTGCTCGTCATCCCGTACTTCCACATCTACGCGTTCACGGTCGGGATGATGAAGGGCATCTGGGTCGGCGCGCTGCAGATCCTGCTGCCCGAAGTACGATCCGGAGCAGGTGCTCAACGCGCTTCGCGATTTCCGGCCGACCTACTTCCCCGGCGGTGCCGACCGTGTTCGTCGCTGCTTGAATCATCCGAAGGTGAAGGACTACGGCCTCGACAAGGTCCGCACGTTCAACAGCGGCGGCGCGCCGTGTCCGGTCGAAGTGCTCGAGCAGTGGGAGAAAACGGTCGGACGCCCGCTCAACGAAGGCTACGGCCTTTCGGAAACGTCGCCGGTCACGCACAGCACTGCGCAGCTCTCGCGCGCGCAAGCTCGGGCAGCATCGGCCTGCCGGTGCCCGACACCGACATGAAGATCGTCGACGTCGAGACGGGTCTTCGCGAGATGCCGGTCGGCGAGACGGGCGAGCTCTGCATCGCCGGCCCGCAGGTGTTCGACGGGCTACTGGAACCGGCCCGAGGAAACGGCGTACGCGCTGCGCACGCACCTCGACGGCCGCATCTGGTTCCACACCGGCGACATCGCGCGCATGGACGAGGACGGCTACAGCTACATCGTCCAGCGCAAGAAGGACATGATCATCGTCGACGGCTTCAACGTGTATCCGTCGGAGGTGGAAGACGGTGCTCTATGCGCATCCGGCCGTGCGGCTCGCGGCCGTGATCGGCATCCCCGACAGCTATCATGGCGAGGTCGTCAAGGCGTGCATCGCGCTGAAGGACGGGCGCGACGGTGGACACGGCGCGAGATCATCGCGCACTGCCAGCGCGACCTCGCCGCGTACAAGGTGCCGCGCCACGTCGAGGTGCGCGACGGCCTGCCGATGAGCGCCGTCGGCAAGATCCTGTATCGTGTACTGCGCGACGAACACGCCGCCGCATCCAAACCATGACACTCACCGACACGCGCGGCACCATGAGCGGGCTCGACTTCTTCCGCAAGATGCTGAGCCGGCGATCTGCCGCCGCCGCCGATGCTCGCGCTGCTCGGCATCCGGCTCGTCGACGTGGAACACGGGCGCGTCGTGTTTGCAGCGCGTGTGGAAGAGCGGTTCTACAACGGCACCGGCGTTGCGCACGGCGGCTTTGCCGCGACACTCCTCGATACCGCGCTCGGCTGCGCCATCAACTCGACCACGCCTGCCGGCACGCGGTTCACGACGCTCGAGCTGAAAGTGAATCTCACGCGCGCGCTCACTGTCGATGTCGGCGAGGTGCGCTGCGAAGGAAAGGTGCTGCACGTCGGGCATCGCACCGGCGTGTCGGAAGCGACGGATCGTCGACGCACGCGGGAAGCTCTACGCGCACGCCACTACGACGTGCATCGCGATCGTGGGCTCCAGGGTTCTCGAGGTTCTCAGGGTGACCAGGGTTCTCCGGGTTCTGAAGACTCTCGGGGTTCTGCTTTTCCTACCGGTTAGCTGGAGTTCCTCCTCATGGCTGCTCTCGTTCGCTACGATGTCGTCGATCGTGTCGCTGTGGTCACGATCGACAATCCGCCCGTCAACGCGTTGGCGCCGGCCGTCTGGGACGCCATCGACGAGGCGATCGCGCGAGGCGTGGCCGATGCGAGCGCCGACGCGATCGTGTTGATCGGCGCCGGCTCGACGTTCATCGCAGGCGCAGACATCAAGATTTTCGACCTGCTGAAGACCCGCGGCGATTCGATGAGTCGATCGGCGGGCACGCACGCGATGTTGCGACGGCTGGAGGACTCCACCAAGCCGCTCGTCGCCGCCATTCACGGCAACGCGCTCGGCGGCGGTATGGAAGTCGCGATGTCGTGCCACTTTCGCGTCGCTGCCAAGGACGCGAACGTCGGTCAGCCGGAAGTGCTGCTCGGGATCATCCCGGGCGCGGGCGGCACGCAGCGCCTGCCGCGGCTCGCCGGCGTCGCGCTCGCGCTCCAGATGTGCACCGACGGCAAGCCGGTCCCAGCGCCGAAAGCACGCGCGGCCGGCATCCTCGACGAGATCGTCGACGGCGAACCTGCTCGCCGGCGCGATCGCGTTCGCGAAGGCGCAAGGCGGCGCGACACGAGGTTCGCAAAACGCGCGACATCCCGCTTCGCGCGAGCGATGCGACGCGACGGCGTGAAGACGTGCGCGAGCGTGCGCGAGTCGCTGAAGACGACCGCCAAAGGCCTGCGCGCGCCCTTCGCCGCCGTCGACGCGATCGAAGCCGGCCTGCTGCACGGGTTCGACGCCGGGTCGATCCGCGAGCGCGAACTGTTCGCCGATTGCGTCGTCTCGACCGAGTCGAAGGCGCTGCGTCATCTGTTCTTCGCGGAGCGCGAGGTAGCGAAGATTCCCGACATTCCGAAAGACACGCCCGTCCGCGAGATCAGGCGCGCCGCCGTCGTCGGCGCGGGGACGATGGGCGGCGGCATCGCGATGACGTATGCCAACGCCGGCATCCCGGTGCTGTTGAAGGACGTCGACCAGGCGGCGCTCGATCGCGGCCTCGCGACCATCCGCAAGAACTACGACGTCACGTTGTCCAAGGGCAAAATGACGCCGAGCAGGTCGACCGCACCATCGCGCTGATCACGCCGACGACGAGCTACGACGGATTCGACCAGGTCGACATCGTCGTCGAAGCGGTGTTCGAGAACATGGAGCTGAAGAAGTCGACGTTCGCGGAGCTCGGCAAGGTGACGCGCACGGAATGCATTCTCGCGTCCAACTCCTCGACGCTCGACATCGATGCGTTCGCGCGAGCGAGCGGCCGGCCGTCGCAGGTGCTCGGCCATCATTTCTTCAGCCCCGCCAACGTGATGAAGCTGCTCGAAATCGTGCGCGGGAAGGAGACGGGCAGCGAAGTCGTCGCCAGCTCGCTGAAGCTCGCGAAGAAGCTGGGCAAGGTCGGCGTCGTGGTCGGCAACTGTTTCGGCTTCGTCGCGAACCGCATGCTGGCGTACTACATGCGCGAGGCGTACCTGCTGCTCGAGGAAGGCGCGACGGTGCCGCAGATCGACAAGGTGCTGACCGATTTCGGCCTGCCGGTCGGCCCGTTCGGCATGCAGGACATCGCCGGCATCGACGTCGGCGCGCGCATCCGCATGTATCTGAAGTCGATCGGCAAGACCCGCGCGGAAGGTCCGCAGTCGGCCGTTCCCGATCGGCTGTTCGAGATGGGACGGTACGGACAGAAGACCGGCGCCGGCTGGTATAAGTACGACGCGCCCGGCAGCCGCAACCGTTCGGTCGATCCGCTGATCGAGCAGCTTGCGAACGAGGAAGCGTCGAAGCGCGGCATCACGCGGCGCGCGGTTGCCGACGAGGAAATCGTCGCGCGCATCACGACCGCGCTCGCCAACGAGGGCGCGCGCGTCCTCGAGGATGGGTTCGCGCTTCGCGCCGGCGACATCGACGTCGTCTACGTCTACGGCTTCGGCTTCCCGCGCTATCGCGGCGGACCGATGTTCTACGCCGACACCATCGGCTTGCCGACCGTTCTTTCGCGAGTGAAGGAGTACCGCGCGCGCTTTGGCGATTACTGGCAGCCGGCGCCGCTCCTCGAGAAGCTGGTCGCCGAAGGGCGCGGGTTCTACACTGAAGCGGGCGCTGCGACGCTCGGCTGAGGACGCTCGGCTAAAGCCTCGCGCTACGAATAAGAGACGATCGGGAGCGCGCCGATCTCGCGGGCTGTAGCGCGAGGCTTTAGCCGAGCGAAACACGACCGATGATCAACATCCCTGACGTTCGCTCGCTCGCGGACCGCATTGGCGAAGAGATCGCGGTTAGCGACTGGGTCGACGTCACGCAGGCGCGCATCGATCAGTTCGCCGATGCCACCGACGATCGCCAGTGGATTCACGTCGATCCGGCGCGCGCGGCACACGATTCACCGTTCAAGTCCACGATCGCCCACGGCTTCCTCACCCTGGCGCTCACGAGCGTTCTTCTCCGGAGCGCGGTCTCGTTTCCCGGGTTGCGCATGGCGATCAACTACGGGTGCAACCGCGTGCGATTCGTGTCGCCGGTGCCCTCGGGATCGCGCATCCGCGGCCGCTTCACGCCGCTGCGGTCGAAGAGGTCGGCGGAGCGGTGCAGGTGACGTGGGGCGTCACGATCGAGCGCGAACGCAGCGAGAAGCCCGCGTGCACGGTGGAGTGGCTCGTCCGCTACTACGCATGAACATCACCGCCGCGATCTTGTGGGAGCAGGGCAAACCGATCGCCGTCGAGTCGGCGGAGCTCGACGCGCCCGGTCCCGGCGAGGTCCTGGTCGAAATGAAAGCCGCCGGCGTCTGCCACAGCGACTTTCATCCCGCGCGTGGCGACTGGCCAATCAAGACACCGGTCGTTCTCGGCCACGAAGGCGCCGGCATCGTCCGGGAGGTCGGAAGCGGTGTCACATCCGTACATGTCGGCGATCACGTCGTCTTGTGCTGGGCGCCAGCGTGTGGTGTGTGCGAGTGCTGCCGCGACGGCCACGCCGCGCTGTGCGACCGTCTCGAGCGGACGACCTATCGGAACCGGCTGCCGTCGGGCGCCTCTCGCCTTCGCGCACGCGGTCAGACCCTGTCGCCGTTCCTCAGCACGGCGTGCTTCGCAAGCCATACGGTCGTTGCCGCCGAAGGCGCCGTGCCGGTGCCGCGCGACGTGCCGTTCGACGCGCTCGCGACACTGGGCTGCGCGGTCGTCACCGGCGTTGGCGCGGTGAAGAACGCGGCCCGGCTCGCCCCGGGCTCGCGCGTCGCCGTGATTGGCACCGGCGGAGTCGGGCTGAACGTCGTCCAAGGGGCGGCGCTCGCGGGGGCCGAGCGGATCATCGCCGTTGACACGCGCCCGGCGCCGCTCTTCGTCGCACGGCAGTTCGGCGCGACTGACACGATCGAGTCGGCGGCGGGCGTGCCGGATGCGATTCGCAGCCTGACAAACGGACGCGGCGCTGACGTCGTATTCGACACCGTCGGGCTGCCAGCAACGATTGCAGACGCGATCGATGCCGCGCGCAAAGGCGGGACCGTGGTGTTGACCGGGCTGCCGCGAATCGACGGTCAGGCCTCGATCGCGACGTTCCCGTTTGTGATGCAGGAGAAGCGCCTGATCGGTTCGGTTTACGGATCCGGCAATCCGGCTCGCGATATCGCTCGCCTGGTCGGCGCGTATCGAGACGGTCATCTGAAGCTGCTGGAACTCGTCACGCGCAGATACGGCCTGGAGGAGATCGACGCGGCGCTCACGGCGCTCGGATGCGGCGAAGGCGCCCGGGGAATCATTCAGTGGTGACGGCAATGTCGGCCGCGGTTGAAACCGCGATCGCACGTGTAACAATTCATACAGGACTATGAGAGAAGCCGTCGTTGTCGCCGCCTCACGGACGCCGCTGGCGAAATCAGGCCGCGGATCCTTCAACCTGACGCGCCCCGATGAGCTCGCGGCGCATGCGATTCGGACCGCGCTCGCCAAAGTGCCCGAGCTCGATGCCAGGGAAATCGCCGATGTGATCGTCGGCTGCGGCCAACCGCACGGCCCCGCGGGACATAACGTGGCGCGCGTCGCCGCCTTGCGGGCCGGGATGCCGGTGACGACCGCGGCGGTGACCGTGAACCGTTTCTGCAATTCTGGCCTGCAGGCAATCGTTCAGGCCGCGCACATGGTGATCGCCGAGGGCGCAGACGCCGCGATCGGCGGCGGCGTCGAGTCGATCACGATGATGGAGCGCGACAGATCGCCGAATCCCTGGGTGCTCGAACACTATCCCGGCATTTATATGGTGATGGGCGACACGGCCGAAGTCGTCGCGAAGCGGTACGGCATCACCCGGCGGATGCAGGACGAATACGCGTTGTGCAGCCAGGTGCGCATCGCGCGGGCGCAGCGGGAGGGCTTTTTCGCAAATGAGATCGCACCGATGGCCGTCCGCCGCGCGGTGCTCGACAAGAAGACCGGCGAGAAAATCGGCGAGGAGGACGTCGTCGCCGATCGCGACGAATGCAATCGTCCTGATACGACGCTCGAGGGTTTGTTGAAGCTGCCGCCCGCATTCAACAAGACCGCGGAAGGCAGCGTCACCGCCGGCAATTCGTCGCAGCTGTCCGACGGCGCCGCGGCTGCAGTCGTCATGTCGATGGATCGGGCAACCACGCTCGGGTTGACGCCGCTCCTCGTCTTCCGCGGCTACGCGGTGTCGGGCTGCGAACCAGACGAAATGGGCATCGGACCTGTGTTCGCCGTGCCGAAGCTGCTCAAGAAAGCCGGGCTGCGAGTGGAAGACATCGACGTGTGGGAGCTGAACGAAGCGTTCGCCTCACAGGTCGTCTACTGCCGCGATACGCTGGGTATCCCGATGGAACGGCTGAACCCGAATGGCGGAGCAATATCAATCGGCCATCCCTTCGGCATGACGGGCGCGAGGCTCGTCGGCACAATCGCGCTCGAGATGCAGCGCCGCAAACACCGCTACGGCGTCGTCACCATGTGCGTCGGGGGAGGACAAGGAGCGGCGGCACTGTTCGAGAGAACCTAGCAGTCACGCAGTCACTAGTCACCAGTCACTAGTCACCAGTCACTAGTCACTAGTCACTAGTCACTAGTCGTCAGTCGTCAGTCGCAGACTGATGACGGCCGACTGGGAATGATGATCGCCCGACCCTTGTGATCGAAGACTACGGAGGGTTGACGACTGCCGACTGAGGACTGACAATGTCTCTGAAACCCCTCATCTCCGTCCTGCTGCTGTCGGGTGTCACTCTTCTGGCCCAGCGCGCGCCCGAGCACTGGGTCGGGACTTGGGCGACGGCGGTCGTGTCAAGCGTCTCACCGCCTCCGCTGCCGCAGTTCGCCAACGCACCGCCGCCCGCGGCGTCGACGCTCACCTTCAGCAACCAGACGATTCGCGAGATCGTGCACACCTCGATCGGCGGTGGACGGATCCGCATCGTGTTGACGAACGTGTTCGGCACCTCTCCGCTGCGGGTCGGCGCGGCACGGCTCGCGCTGCGAGACAACGAGTCGGCGATCGTCGCCGGGTCGTCACGCGCGCTCACCTTCGGCGGTCAGCCGTCGGCGACCGTGCCCGCCGGCGCCGAGATGTTCAGCGACGCGACGTCGCTGCAGGTGGGACCGTTCGCCGATCTGGCCGTCGACGTCTTCCTGCCGGACGAGGCGGGGATGTCTCCGCGGACGCTGCACAGCGGCGCCGCGCAAACCAACTACATCTCGGAGCCCGGCGATCACACCGGCGAGGCGCCGTTTCCCGTCGCGCGGACGATCACGTCGTGGTTCTTTCTCGAGCGCGTCGAGGTCGCGGCGCCGGCGACGACCGCAGGTGTCGTGACGTTCGGCGATTCAATCACCGACGGCACCGGATCGGCCCTGAACGCCAACAAGCGTTGGCCCGACGATTTCGCCAGGCGCCTCGCGACGGCGCACGTGGCGGTCATGAACCAGGGCATCAGCGGCAATCGATTGGTGAGCGACGCGTACACGTTCGCGTTCGGCACGAGTGCCCTCGCGCGACTCGACCGCGACGTCGTCGCGCAGACGGGCGCGACGTCTGTCATCGTTCTGGAAGGGATCAACGACATCGGCATGGCCGGTGCCGGTGCGTCGCCCACCGCCGAGGAGCTCATCGCCGCTCATCAACAGATCGTCACGCGCGTCCACGCGCACGGCCTCAAGGCGTTCGGCGCGCCGCTCCTCCCGTTTGAAGGCGCGGCCTATTTCACGCCGGCCGGCGAAGCGAAGCGCCAGGCCGTGAATCATTGGATGCGGACGAGCGGAACCTACGACGGCCTGATTGATTTTGAACGTGCGATCGCCGATCCGCAGCAGCCCGCGCAGATGTTGCCGGCGCTGCAGCGCGGTGATCACCTGCACCCGAACGACGCGGGCTACGACGCGATGGCCAACGCGATCGACCTGAAGCTCTTCGCGCGCGGCGTGGGCCGCTGACCGCTATTTCGCGGCGCGGCGCTCATGACGCAACCGTCAGCACGACCTTGCCTTTGACCTCGCGCGCCGCCATGAGCGCGAGCGCCTCCGCTGCACGCTCGAGCGGGAACGTCGCCGACACGTGCGGCCGCAACTTTCCTTCCGCGTACCAGCGGACGAGCTGCGCGATACTCGCGGCAAACGCGGTCGGTTCGCGCCTGGCGAACTCACCCCAGAACACGCCCACGATCGAGCAGCCTTTGAGCAGCGTCAGATTCAGCGGAATTTTCGGGATATCGCCGGCCGCAAATCCGACCACCAGCAGCCGGCCGCGCCACGCGCACGATCGCACCGCCGCCTCGGTGTAAGGCCCGCCAACGGGGTCGTACACCACGTCGACGCCGTTGCCCTTCGTCAGCGCTTTCACCCGCTCGCGAAGATCTTCGGTTTGATAGTTGACGGTGTCGTCGGCGCCGTGCTCCCGACACACGGCCAGCTTGTCGTCGCGCGATGCGCACGCAATCACGCGCGCGCCGACGGCTTTTGCTATCTCGATGGCGGCAATCCCAACGCCGCCGGCCGCGCCGAGCACGAGCACGGTCTCGCCGGCCTTGAGGGCGCCGCGATCGCGCAGCGCATGATCCGACGTGCCGTACGTCAGCACGAAAGCCGAGGCGATCGTGTAGTCCATGCCGTCGGGCAATGGCAGGAGGCGCCGCGCGTCGGTCTTCACTTCTTCGGCAAAGCCGCCGTAGGTCGTGAACGCCATGACGCGATCGCCAGGTTTTGCAGCGGTCACACCCTCGCCGACTGCCTTTACGATTCCCGCCACTTCGCTGCCCGGTGAGAATGGCAGCGGCGGTTTGAACTGATACTTGTTCTGGATGATCAGGACGTCGGGAAAATTCACGCTCGCCGCTTTTACCGAAACGACGACTTCTCCGGGGCCTGCCACAAGCGGCGGCACCTCCTCGACGACGAGCGATTCGGGCGGACCGTAGGCGCGACAGAGCACCGCTTTCACGCGGCGCAGTCTATCATTGCGCGGATGACCGACATCGTTCGCGACACCGGCCTGCGGCTTCGCAACTGGGGCCGATGGGGAGCGGAGGACGAGCGCGGCACGCTGAACTTCATCACCGCCGATGCGATCGTGCGCGCGGCGCGGCTCGTGAAGCGCGGTGCGGTGTTCTCGCTTGCGATTCCGTTCGACGCGAACGGGCCGCAGACCGTGAAGTCCCGCCGCTTCAACCCGATTCACCAGATGACGCTCACGGGTCCCGATTTCACGACAGGCGCGATCACACGGCCGGGCGGCGTCGGGTTCACGGACGACCTCGTCGTGATGCCGCTGCAGTGCGCAACGCAGTGGGACGCGCTCAGCCACTGTTTTCTCGACGGCCAGCTCTATAACGGCTACGACGCCAACACGGTATCGAGCGCGGGCGCGCAGAAGAACGGGATCGAGAAAGTGTCGCGCGGGATCGCCGCGCGCGGCGTGCTCGCCGACCTGCCGCGGGCCAAAGGCGTGAAGTGGCTCGAGCCGGGCTACGCGATCACGGTCGCCGACCTCGAGGCGACCCTCAGTTCCGAAGGGGTCGACGTCGGCCGGGGCGACGTGCTCATCGTGCGCACCGGAATGCTCGCGATGTGCCGAGACCAGGGCGCCTGGGGCGATTATGTCGGCGGACCGGCTCCGGGCCTCTCATTCCACATCGCCGAATGGGTCCACGCACGCGAGCTCGCCGCGGTCGCGACCGACACGTGGGCGATGGAAGTGCAGCCGCACGAAATCCCCGGCACGTATCAGCCGCTGCATCAGGTGTTCATCACGAACATGGGGCTGACGATCGGCGAGATCTTCAATCTCGACGAGCTCGCCGAAGATTGCGCCGCCGACGGCGTGTACGAATTCTTCTTCGTCGCGCCGCCGCTGCCGATTACCGGCGCGGTGGGATCACCGGTGAATCCGATTGCGATCAAATAGATCTAAGGATCTGAAGAATGTAAGGATCTCAGGATCTAATCGAACCCGACGAGCCGATCCTTAATCCCTACATCCTTACATCCTTACATCCTTAGATCCTTAGATCTTGATCAGCTCGGTTCGCCGGCCGTGACGGGAATGCACTGCCCGGAGATGCTTCGCGCCATGTCGCTGCAGAGAAATGCGGCGAGCGACGCGATGTCGTCCGCCGTCGACATGCGCTTGAGCGGCGACCGCTCGACAAACGACTTGCGCATCGCGTCGACCGGGATGCCGCGAATCGCCGCCTGGGCCGCGACGACGCGCTCGATGCGATCGCCGGCGACGGCGCCGGGCGCGATCGCGTTCACCGTGATGTTGTGCGGTCCGAGCTCGAGCGCAAGGCCATAGGTCATCCCGATCTGGCCGGCCTTGGCCGAACAGTAGCCGACACGAAAAGGCAGGCCGCGCCGCGCCGCCATGGAAGAAATATTGACAATCGCGCCGCCGCCCGCCTCGATCATGAACGGCGCCGCGAACTTCGTGCAGAGGAAGGCGCTCACGAGCGATGAGTTGAGCGTGTCGAGAAACTCGCTGGTCGAGTATTCCTGAACGGATTTCGTCGGCCCGGAGTCGCCGGCGTTGTTCACGAGCGCGTTCACGGGGCCGAACGCGTGAACGGTTTCATCCACAATCCGTTCGGCATCCTCCTCGCGGCTGGTGTCGGCGACGACAGCAATCGCGTCGCCGCCCGCGCGGCGGATCGAGGCTGCCGCTTCCTCCACCAGCGCGGCGGATCGCGCCACGCACACAACGCGCGCCCCTTCTCGCGCGAACAAATGACTCATCACGCGGCCGATGCCTTTGCTGGCGCCGGTAATGATCGCGACTCGGCCGGGTAAAAGCACGGTCCCTCCAGGGCGGGTCTAAAGACCCGCGCTACCACGGTACGTTGTTCGAGACGTCGTCACGGTGCGGCGCATACGATCACGCCAGCTGCCTCGTAGCGTGCGAATTCGCCGGCCTCGACGCCGATGCCGCTCAATATTTCTTTCGTGTGTTCCCCGAGTCGCGGCGCAGGCCGTCGTAAGGCGCCGGGAGTTTCCGACAGCCGCGCCGGCGGACCGACGACGCGGATGCGGCCGGCCGTCGGATGCTCCGTCTCCACGAGCGCTCCACGGGCGCGGACCTGCGGATGATCGACGAGGTCCGCGATGGTATTGATCGCGCCGACCGGTACGCCGGCGTCGATCAGGATCGATTCCCACTCTTCGTAGCTCTTTGTGAGGAACACTGCCTGAAGGGCGTCCACGAGCGCGCGACGGTTGGCCGCACGCGCTGCGTTGGTCGCGAACCGCGCGTCGTCGGCAAGGTCTGTGAGGCCAATCGCCGGACAGAACACGTGCCAGAGGCGATCGCTGCCGACCCCGACTGCGATGTCGCGCGTTCTCGTGCGGAATGTCTGATACGGCAGCAGCGCCTTGTACGCTGTACCCATTGGACCCGGAATCTCCCCATCAGCGATGTACGTACCGATCACGCCGGAGAGGATCGACATCTGTCCCTCGAGCATTGAAACGTCGATGTACTGGCCGCGACCGCCCGCCTGCCGCGCGTGCAGCGCGGTCATCACCGAGAACGCAGCGAACATACCGGCGGTGATGTCGGCGATCGAAATGCCGCAGCGAACGCCGTCTCCTTCCGCGGGCCCGGTGACGCTGATCATTCCGCTTTCCGCCTGCACGACGAGATCGAGCGCTGCGCGATCCCGGTACGGCCCGTCCTGGCCGAACCCGGAAATGGACGCGTACACAATGCGTGCGTTGCGCGCGCGGCACCGCCTGTAGTCGATGCCGAGCTTCTCCACGGCTCCCACGCGCAGATTCTCGATCACGACGTCCGCGCGGTCGAGAAGCCTGAAGAACAGATCGCGCCCCGCCGGCTGTTTCAAGTCGAGTGCGAGGCTGCGCTTGTTGCGATTCAGGTTGACGAAGTACGCCGACTCGCCGCCGTAGAAAGGCGGACCCCAGCGGCGCGCCATGTCGCCGCCGTCAGGCGATTCGATCTTGATGACGTCTGCCCCATAGTCCCCGAGCATCGTCGACGCGAACGGTCCGGCGAGGGCGTGCGACAGGTCGAGCACCGTGAGATCGCCGAGCGCCTCGGTCATGGGGTCCGGATACGATACGGCATGTTGCCGTATACTGGAGGTGCCAGCCTGCCGTTGCCTGAGTGGTAGTGTCATGAAGACAAGGTTTCTCACTGCTTTTCTACTCGTGATCGCGCTCGCTGTTGCCGTCCCTGCGTCCGCGCAGCGTCGCGGAGGCGCCGCGGTCGGCCGTAGCGCACCACGAGCCGTCGTCGCGCCACGCATCGTCTCGCCAGGCATCGTTCGCACGGTGCCGTTCCGGCCGTTCTTCTATCCGTACCGTCCCGGTATTTCTCTGGGCTTCTACGCAGGATTCCCGGGTTTCTACGGGTACCCGTACGGTTATCCCTATGGCTACTATGGCTACGGCTATCCGTACGGCCTTTACCCGGGATACTACGGTGGTTACGGGTACCTGGGCGTCGCCGCGGGCCGTGCGTACGGCGGCGTCCGAATCAAAGGCGCCCCGAGCAATGCGCAGGTGTACGTGGACGGGTACTACGCGGGTGTCGTGGACGACTTCGACGGGACATTCCAGCACCTGAATCTCGAGCCGGGCGCCCACCACATCGAAGTCCGTGGCCAGAACGCATCACCGCTCGCGTTCGACGTCGACGTCCGGCCCGGCGAAACGATTACGTACCGCGCGGACAAATAGTCTGAAGTGGTGGTTGTTGATTGGTGGTTGGTAATTACTTACCAGCCACCAGCCACCAGCCACCAGCAGCTAGCGCCCAATATCTTCATTCCATAACTGCGGATACTCGGCGATGAACCTTTCCATCATCGCGATGCAGCGCGGATCCTGAACGACCTCGACCCTCACGCCTCGCGCCAGTAACAGCTGCTCTTCACCCTTGAAGGTGCAGTTCTCGCCGACGACGACGTGGCGGATGCCGTACAGGAGGATGGCGCCGGTGCACATCGCGCAGGGCGAGAGAGTTGTGACCATCGTGCTCTCGCTGTAGATCGACGCCGGCTGCCGCCCTGCGCGCTCGAGCGCGTCCATCTCGCCATGCAGGATCGCGCTCCCTTGCTGGACTCGCCGGTTGTGCCCGCGGCCGAGGATCCGGCCGCGATGGACGAGCACCGCGCCGATGGGAATGCCGCCTTCTGCTCGCCCCTGTTCGGCTTCATCGCGCGCGGCATCGAGGAACATGCTCACAGGCTCAGCCATTCAGGCCCCCGGCACGCGTTTCGCACACGCAGCCAGTGGGGAGGGAAGCACAAATGCTCCACATGGCTCTGGTGTTCCTGGTAATTGGTCTCATCGCCGCAGTCCTCGGTTTTACGACTATAGCCGGCGCGTCGATCGCGATCGCGAAGTTCCTCGCGGGGCTGTTCCTCGTGTTGTTCCTCGTGTTTCTCGTCATCGGGCTGACGGCGGCCCGGCGAATCATCGACTAGCCCGACCGGCGGCCGCGCTTTCGATACAATGGGGGCTCTCGCAACTTCGAGAGCCCCTATTTGAATTTCCGTTCCCCTATCTTCATCTGCGCTGCCATCGCGGTGGGCATCATCGCGCTCGGTCGCGGCGTGGCCACCCAGCCGCCGGCCGGCGCGGCGCTCACGATTCTGTCGAAAGACGGCCGACGCGCCCTACCCACCGTCGTCGCAAACGATCAGGAACTGATTGGGCTGGACGATCTGGCTTCGGCATTTCAGCTGGCGGTGCGCGAAGAGGCCGGTGCCATCACCGTCTCGTACAAGGGAAAAACCATCGTCCTCACGCCGGACCAGGCGCTCGCCTCCGTCGCCGGACGCCTCGTCTCCCTGCCGGCCGCCCCCGCGCGCGCCGGGCGGCGATGGCTCGTGCCGCTCGAATTCATCAGCCGCGCGCTGGCGCTAATTTATGACGCGCGGCTCGATCTCCGGAAGCCATCGCACTTGCTGATTCTTGGCGACCTCCGCGTGCCGCGGCTGACGATCCGGTACGAGCCGCAAGGCGCGAACGCGCGATTGACTATCGATGCAGCGCCCCGTGCCACCAGCAGCGTCTCGCAGGAGAACGACCGGCTCACCGTCAAGTTCGACGCCGACGCTCTCGACCCGCCGACGCCGCTCTTGCCGCAGCAGCCGCCGACGGCAATCGTTCAGAACATCCGGCTGGTCGCCCCGGCCACGCTGGTCATCGAGCTCGGACCGCGTTTCGGATCGTTCCGCGCGACCGTTCTTCCAGGCCAGCCAGCCGATGCGTCGATGCGGCAGGTCATCGATTTGATCGCGGTGCAGACGACGGAGCCTCAACCGCCCGCTCCGGCGCTGCCCGCTCCCGCGACTCCGACAGAGATGCCGCCGGCGCTCTCGCAACCCTCGTCCGCTGTCCACACGATCGTCATCGATCCCGGTCACGGCGGCGAGGACGAGGGCGTGAAAGGCGCCAGCGGCGCGAAAGAGAAGGACATCGCGCTCACAATCGCGCGTCGTCTGAAGGCCGCCGTCGAGGGACGTCTCGGCGTCCGCGTACTGCTCACTCGAGACGACGATCGGAACGTGCCGATCGACGATCGCAGCGCGATGGCAAACAACAACAAGGCGGATCTGTTCGTGAGCCTCCACGCGAACGCGTCGCCCAGAAAAGCGGCGGCGGGCGCAGTCATCTTCTCGGCGGGATTTGCTCCACAGGCCGAGCACGCCGCCACCGCATCCCTCACGCCTGAGCGGCTGCCGACTTTCGGCGGCGGCCTGCGCGAAATTGACCTCGTTCCATGGGACCTCGCGCAGTTCCGCTACCTCGATGCGTCGAACGCCTTCGCGAAGCTCCTCCAGCAGCAGATGCAGGATCACGTGCCGCTCGCGCCGCAGCCGCTCGCGCAGGCGCCGCTGCGTGTGCTCGAGGGCGCGAACATGCCGGCGGTGCTGCTCGAGATGGGCTACCTGTCGAACCCGACTCAGGAGAAACAGCTCGCGGGCGCAGATTTTCACGCGACGATCGTTCAGGCACTCTACGAGGCGATCGTGAAGTTCCGTGAGGCGCAGCCGGCTGGAGGCGGCCGTTGACGCTCGGCCGTGCGCTCATCGTCGCGGCCGGCTTGAGCGTTGCTGCCGTGTTGATCAGCGTGCTCATCGTGGCCATGCCTCGGCGAGGCGCGGCTCCTCCGCGCAGCGCGGCGCCAACCGCGGCTTCGACAGCTGCCGCAACCGGCCGAAAGATCAAGGCGCGGCTCTATTACGTGTCGGACGATGGCGCCCGCCTCGTCGGCGTGGAGCGCGACGTGCCGTTCGGCGAGGGAGTGGCACAGCAGGCAAGGGAGATCGTGAGCGCGCAGCTCGCATCGGTGGCGGAACCCATCGTGTCGGCGATTCCGCCGAACACGGCGCTGCGGGCGCTGTTCGTGACCGATCGCGGCGAGGCCTACGTCGATCTCACGCAGCCATTTGCGGCGGCGCACACCGGCGGGACCACGAGCGAGCTGCTGTCCGTGTATACGATCGTCAACGTCCTCACCGCGAATCTCCCGGCAATCACGTCGGTGGAGCTGTTGATCGACGGCAAGGAAGTCGACGCGCTCGCCGGCCATGTCGATTTGCGGCGCCCGCTCGCGAAAAATCTCGCGTGGGTGCAATAAACTCTGGGGATGCGATCAGACAAGCGACCGGCCGACCAGCTGCGCGACACATCACTCACGCCTCACTACCTGCCCCACGCCGAGGGCTCCGTCTTCATCGAGGCGGGCCGCACGAAAGTGATCTGCACGGCCAGCGTCGAGGACCGCGTGCCGGGATTTCTCCGCAACACCGGCAAGGGCTGGGTGACAGCCGAATACGGAATGCTCCCGCGCGCGACCAACACGCGGACGCAGCGCGAAGCGTCCGCCGGTAAGGTCGGCGGCCGCACGCAGGAGATTCAGCGATTGATCGGCCGATCGCTGCGTTCCGTCACAAATCTCCCGGCGCTCGGCGAGCGGACCGTGTGGATCGACTGCGACGTCATCCAGGCGGACGGCGGCACGCGGACCGCGTCGATTACCGGCGCGTTCGTGGCGCTCGCGCTCGCGCTCGAAAAGATGCGCGACCGCGACATGATCCGCACGATTCCGCTGGCCGACTACGTCGCCGCGATCAGCGTCGGCATCGTCGACAACGAGCCGCTGCTCGACCTCGCGTACGAAGACGACTCGCGCGCCGAGGTCGACATGAACATCGTCAAGACCGGCGCGGGGCGGTTCATCGAGGTGCAGGGGACCGCCGAAGGACAGCCGTTCAGCCGCGATGCGCTGCTGACGCTGCTGGACCTCGCCGACAGCGGGATCCGTCAGCTCGTCGAAAAGCAGCGCGCTATTGTCGGTCACCTCGTCAAGAGCCCTGCATGACTCTCGCGCGCACGACCATCGAGACGCCGATTGGCGACATGTACGCGCTCGCGTCGCCGACCGGACTCTGCGCGCTCGAATTCAACGGCCCGGCGCGGCACGACCGGCTCGAACGGCGGCTGCGCCGCTGGTTTCCGCCGCATGACGTCGTGGAGCGCGACTCCCCCATTTTCGAGCAGACACGCGCCTGGCTGGCGCGCTACTTCGACGGCGCGAGCGCCGACAGCGGCGAGCTGCCGATTGAAATGCACGGCGCCGAATTCGAACAGCGCGTATGGCGCGCCCTTCTCGAGATCCCTGCAGGAGAAACGCGCAGCTACGGCGCCATCGCGAGGCAACTCGGCAGCGTCCGGGCATCGCGGGCCGTCGGCCTTGCGAACGGGTCCAACCCGATCGCGATCATCGTTCCGTGTCACCGGGTAATTGGTTCGTCTGGGTCGCTCGTCGGGTACGGCGGCGGGCTGGACCGGAAAACCTGGCTGCTCGATCACGAGAAGCGCTGGCGCGCGGATCGATTGTTCTGAGCAGTCGCCGGAGGTGTAGCGCAGGTCTTTAGACCTGCGTCTGCGCGTTGGATTCGAAATACTGCATCAACTTCCTGAATGCCGCGGCGCGATGGCTGACTTCGCTCTTTCGCGGGCCAGCCTCCGCGAGCGTGATGCCCCAGGGCGGGTAGCAGAATATCGGGTCGTAACCGAATCCAGCGGTTCCTCTCGGCTCCGGAGCGATCGTGCCTTCAATCGTGCCGCGCGTTTCGAACAGGACGGTGTCGCCGCGCGCGAGCGCAAGCGCGCACACGAACCGCGCGGTGCGATCTGTTGATCCGGAGCGAGCCAGCGCATCGTAAATCAGCGCGAACTTTTCTGGATAGGACGCGTCCGTGCCCCCGAATCGCGCGGACTCGACGCCGGGGCGTCCGCCGAGCGCGTCTATTTCGAGGCCGGAGTCCTCCGCGACCGTGAGTTCACCGGTAATTGCCGCGTAATGCAGGGCTTTCGCGCGCGCGTTCTCTTCGAACGTCGCGCCGGGCTCCTCAGCAACCGGCGATCCGGGCCATTCGCCAAGCGTGGCGATGTCCGCCGGACCGTCAGCCAGAAGCTCGCGAATTTCGCGGATCTTGTGCTGGTTGGTGGTGGCGACAACGAGCCGGGGCATCCGGACCAGTTTAGTATGTGAAAAGAGTACGTCGCCGGTGCGCCGCGGACGAACAGGCCGGTAGAATCGATCTAGGTACCCTTGTAATGAGTTCGCGGTTGTGGAAGTTGTGTCTCTGCGGCGCTTTTGCGGCGCTCTGCTGTACCCGGTCGCTGCCCAGGACGTCGTCGTCCCGGTCGAAACGCCGAACCCTTCCTTGATGGACGTCGCGGACCTATGGCGCATCGCGCGTCATAAGGAGGCGCCGGAGGCTGAAGCCGCGCGCAAGTTCTTTGTGATCGCGCCGTCCATTGGCTCCAAGCCGTCGACCGGCCTCAATGCGGGGCTTGCCGGTAACGTGGCGTTCTTTCAGGGAAACACCGACACGACACACATCTCGTCCGTGTCGGGCGGACTCAAGATCTCTCAGAAAGGCCAGACACTCTCAGGAATGAAGTTCGCGGTCTTCACCGACAGCAACCGGTGGTTCGTTCAGGGCGACAACCGGCTCTCGCTGACGTCGCAGAACACCTACGGGCTCGGCAGCGACACGGGACCGGCCGACAGCGCGAACGTGAAGTACGATCTTTTCAGACTGTACGAATCGGTGTACCGGAACGTCGGGAGAGGCCTTTACGTCGGAGGAGGGCTGAACTTCAGCGCGCACACGAACATCCGGCCCGGCACGTCGAGCACTGATGTGTTCGACGACTCGGCGTACCTCGCCTACACCAGCCGTAACGGCTTTACGCCCGCGGGTCAGACATCCGCCGGCGCGGGCGTCGGATTGATCTACGACACACGCGACAACGCGATCAACGCGCAGCGCGGCTGGCTCGCCAGCGCAACATACCGCACGTTTTTCGACGGCTTCCTTGGCGGCGACTCGAGCTGGCAGGAACTGTACGTCGACGTGCGGACCTACCGGAACCTCAAAGCCAACGGCCGCCAACGCTTTGCGTTCTGGTTTTTGAGCGACATGGTCGTCGGCGGCACCGCTCCCTACCTCGATCTTCCGACCAGTGCCGGCGATACGTACGGCCGCTCGGCGCGTGGATACAGCGAAGGTCGGTATCGAGGTGAGCACCTCGCCTACAGTGAGGTGGAATATCGGAACACGCTGACCGAAAACGGCCTGCTCGGTTTCGTAGCCTTCCTCAACACGACGACGATCGGCAGCGTGGACGCCGGGACAAGGCTGTTCGAGACGTTCGCGCCGGGCGCCGGATTCGGATTCCGCGTCCTCCTCAACAAGCGGTCGCGCACAAACCTTTGCACCGATTACGGTTGGGGCAAAGACGGCTCACGCGGCTTCTATCTCTCCATTCAAGAAGCGTTTTAAAGGCTTGGCCGCGGGCGGCGACCGGTGAGGGTCGGCCGCCCGGGTGAAATCGGAAGGCAGTTCGGCCGGCTGGCTGACGGCTCATAGGCAAGACTTGCGCTCCAGCCGGACAGGCAGGCATTCCTCTTACGAGGAATCTTTGGGCGTTAGGCCGCGGCGCTCTTTCTCCGCAGCGTTGCCTTATGCGGCTGAGCGTGCTCGATCCGCATGAAAGCCCCGTCGCGGGTTTTAAACAGGAATTTTGCATCTACCAGGGCGCCGAGGAGTGCATCGCACGATGCCGCATCGAGGCCCCACAGACGACGAGCCTGCGCTTCGGTCAGGCGCAACCCCGGCATTTCCAGAAATTCTCCCTGAACGCGCCGGAGGACTTCGTCGGTCGCTCGATTGGGCTCAGGCGTCATCGTCTCCTCCGGTCTGTGGCTACAGGCGTGGTCGCGTCGGGTGTTGGTTTGCAGTTGAGCAACGGATGTGCCACGCGCAGTATTGAAATCCGAGCTGAAGGGTCGAAGGCGTACCTCGTAAATTGCTCGCAAAGTTGCTCGGCCGTATTTGCGGCGCGACGCAGGACGTGTCCGTCCAAGCCCATCTTCTGTAACCGCGGTGACGGCCGCTGTAGGAAAACCCATCATGGACGGATCTGTCCCCGAACTTGCATCGCTCGCTCGCATGAATTCATCCACACCGGCCCAGGAACTCAACCTCACGGCGCATCGCGAACCGACAAGCGTGTGGAATCGGCGCGGGTGGGACGGCTCGCGCGAGCGACTCACGCTGACACGATGGCTCGTCGGCGTCGGTGGCGGCGCTTTAGCGATCCAGGGACTTCGGCAACGTTCGAGGTCGGGTTGGGTGCTCGCTGGCCTCGGTGGATCACTGGCTTGGTGGTCGCTCACCGGCGAAGGCGACCTGTCCGAGGCGCGCCGGTGGTTCAATGACGCGCTCGAACGGGTTGGATGGAGCGCGGGCGGTGACGAAGTGCACGAAGCATCGGCCGATTCGTTTCCCGCGAGCGATGCCCCCGCGTGGACGCCAACCGTAGGGACCGGCTTGCGCCATCAAACCCGGAGCCGCTGATGCTCAAGGCGTTTCGAATTCCGATAACCTGGACGGAGCTGGGGAAGCGGACCGCCGCCGAGGTGATGGCGGACAATTGCCTCGGCCTCGCCGCGCAGCTCGCCTACTACTTCTTGCTGGCGCTCTTCCCCGCGCTGTTATTTCTGGTCGCGATCGTCAGCTTCATACCCATTCACGGTCTGCTCGATGCGATCACCGGCTCGCTGTCGCGCGTGGCGCCTTATGAGGCGCTCAAGCTGATCCAGGACCAGATACTGAAGATCGCGGGCAACAAGAACGGGGGCCTGCTCACGCTCGGCATGCTGGGGACCATCTGGAGCACATCCTCCGGCGTCAACGCGATTATCGACACGCTGAATCAGGCGTACGACATCCAGGAAAGCCGCCCGTGGTGGAAGGTGAAAGCGATCGCCCTTGGCCTCACGGTGGCGCTTGCCGTCTTCATCGTGCTGTCGACGGTCCTCGTACTGGTCGGCCCCACGCTCGCTGAAAAGGTCGCGGACTGGTTCCATCTGGGTGCGGCGTTCACGTGGACGTGGAAGATCCTGCAGTGGCCATTCGTCTTCGCGCTGGTCGCGCTCGCTGTGGCCGTGATGTTCTACTACGCGCCGGACGCCGAGCAGCAGTGGGTCTGGATTACGCCCGGCTCGGTGCTCGCGACAGTGCTCTGGCTGCTCGTGTCGCTCGGATTCAGGTTCTATGTCACACACTTTTCTTCGTACAACGCCACGTACGGGGCAATCGGCGGAATCATCATCCTGATGACCTGGTTCTATGTGTCCGCGCTTGCCGTGCTGGTCGGCGCCGAACTCAATTCCGAAATCGAACATGCGTCGCCATACGGCAAAGATCCCGGCGAAAAAACGATCGGCGAGAAGAAGAAGCTCGGAGCGCTGGCCGAAAAGGAATTCGATGAGAAGCAGCGCGCCGGCACGCTGCGGCCGGCGATCGCGGCCGCGAACTGCGACATCGACAACGACCTGCCGCCGATGAGCAGCGGCCCACGCCCGCAACCGCGCGCTCGAGCGAGCGATTGGATCCTGGGCGGATTCGCGCTCGGCGAGGCGGCCATTCTCACATATGCCCGCCTGCGATCGCGCCTCAAAAAGCTGCGCGCCTGAGGATCGCTCGGCTGAAGCCTCGCGCTACAACAGCGCATCGGTGCAGCGCCAGCGCATCGGTGTAGCGCGAGGCTTTAGCCGAGCGTCCTCGCTTTAGCCGAGCGTCCTCGCTTTAGCCGAGCGTCGCCCTTCGCAGTAGAATCCACTCGTGGGCGATCGGGTCTTTCGCTTCCTCTTCAAATACCCGCTCCTCGTCTTCGAGCAGGGCGATTTCACGTGGGGATTGTCGCGGCCCCTGTTGATCGCGCTCGTCGCCGCAGCCGGCCTCGCCGTCGCCGCGCTTCTCACGTACCGTCGCTTGTCGGCGAATGCCACGCCGCGCGATCGCGCCGCGCTCATCGCGCTCCGTCTCGCCGCGGTCGCGGTGCTTCTGTTCTGTCTCGTGCGGCCGACGCTGATTCTCAAGGCCGCGGTGCCGCAGCAGAATTTTCTCGGCGTGCTGCTCGATGATTCGCGCAGCATGGCGATTGCGGATCGGGCAGGAGAGCCGCGGAGCGCGTTCGTACAGCAGCAGCTCGGCCCGAAGAACGGCGCGCTGCTCAACGCGCTTTCGCAGCGCTTCGTTCTGCGCTTCTTCCGTTTTTCGTCGACGACCGACCGCGTCGCATCCGCCGCGAACCTGACGTTCGAAGGCACGGCGACGCGCCTGGGCCCGGCGCTCGAGCACGCACGCGACGAGCTCGCGGGCCTTCCGCTTGCCGGGCTCGTGGTCGTCAGCGACGGCGCCGACACGTCTGACGCCGCCATCGACGACCCGCTCGCCAGCATGAAAGCGCGCTCGATCCCGGTCTTCACGCTCGGCGTCGGTCAGGAGCGTTTCGCAAAAGACATCCAGGTATCGCGCGTGGAAACGCCGCGCACCGTGCTCAAAGGCACCTCGCTCGTTGTGCAGGTCGTGCTGTCGCAGACCGGCTACAGCGGCCAAACCGTCCCTCTCAACGTCGAAGACGATGGGCGGCTGGTGAGCTCGCAGGAAGTGGAGTTACCGGGCAACGGCGAATCGGCGACGGTGCCCGTGCGCTTCACCGCGTCCGAGGCTGGGCCGCGGCTCTTCCGGTTCCGTGTGCCGGTGCAGCAAGGCGAACAGGTCACGCAGAACAACACGCGCGAGGCGCTCATCGAAGTCGACGATCGGCGCGACCGCGTGTTGTATTTCGAAGGCGAGCCGCGCTCGGAAATGCCGTTCATGCGGCGCGCGATCAAGGACGACCAGAATCTGGGCGTCACCATCTTGCAGCGCACGGCCGAGAACAAGTACTACCGGTTCACGGTCGACTCGCCCGATGAAGTGATCACCGGTTTCCCCAAGACGCGCGAAGAGCTCTTCGCGTACCGCGGAATCATTCTCGGCAGCGTCGAGGCGGCGGCGTTCACGCCCGAACAGATGCGGATGCTGTCGGACTTCGTCAGCAAACGCGGCGGCGGCCTGCTGATGCTCGGCGGGCGCCGCTCGTTTGTCGAAGGCGGCTGGGCCGGAACACCGCTCGCCGAAGCGCTGCCGGTCGTCCTCGATCCGGCGCCCGGACGTCCGCAGGAGCCGACGGTCGTCATGGTTGAACGTGCGCCCGACGCGCGACGGCGCGATGTATCCGGTGACGCAGATTGCGGGCAACGCCGCATCGACAACCAAGTGGGAAGACCTGCCGCCGGTCACGACCGTGAATCCATTTGTATGCCGTGAAGCCAGGCGCGACCGTCCTGCTGTCGGCCATCGACAATCGGCGCCAGGAACAGGTCGTCCTCGCGGTGCAGCGGTACGGACGCGGCAAGGCACTCGCCATGCCGATCCAGGATTCCTTTCAGTGGTATTTCAACGCGAAGCTGCCGGTCACCGATAAGACGCACGCGACCTACTGGCGACGCCTCGTGCGGTGGCTGGTCGACGGCGTTCCGAACCAGGTGAACGTGACGACGACCGCAGGATCGCGTCGAGCCGGGCGAACCGATCAAGTTGTCCGCGGAAGTGCTCGACACCGCCTACGTCGAAGTAAACGATAGCCGCGTGGTCGCGGCGGTGACGTCACCCTCGGGTAAGACGAGCGAGCTGCCGCTCGAATGGATCGTCGAGCACGACGGCGAATATCACGGCAGCTTTGTTCCCGACGAATCGGGGCTCTACCAGGTGAAGGTCACCGCGACGCGCGGCGAGAAGACACTCGGCTCGAGCCGAGATCCACGTCCGCGCCTCGGCGGGCGACAACGAGTACTTCGACGCCCCGATGCGCGCGCCGCTGCTGAAACGGATCGCCGACGATACGGGCGGGCGGTTTTTCACGACGGCGAATGCCGCACTCCTGCCGGAGGCAATCAGCTACAGCGGCCGTGGCGTGACGGTGGTCGAAGAGCGCGAGCTGTGGGACATGCCGATCGTGCTCATTCTGCTGATCGCGCTGATGGCGACCGAATGGGGCTACCGCCGCACACGAGGCCTCGCGTGAAGAAACAACTCTCGACCGCGGAGCTCGCCGAACACGCAGAGAAAAACAGGCGTAAACATATTTCTCAGCGTTCTCCGCGAGCTCTGCGGTTAAGTGTTTCCGGGTTGCTCGCGCTTCTGTTCATGTTCGTCGCCGCACGGCCCTCGAGTGCGCAGGAAACCCACGTCCTCGTGATTACGGGCATCTCTGGGGACGAGGAGCATGCGAAGCTCTTTCATCAGCTCGCCACGCGCTTCATCGTCGCTGCGAAGAAGAAGGACGGCGTGCTGCCGGCGAACGTAACCTACCTCGCGGAAAAGACCGAGCTCGACCCGTCGCGAATCGCCGGCCGCTCCACGAAGGACGGGATCGAGAAGGCGTTCACCGATCTGGCCGCGAAGGCGCATCCGAACGACGAGATATTCGTGCTGCTCATCGGCCACGGCGGCTTCGACGGAAAAACCGCGACCTTCAATATGCCCGGGCCCGACTTCAGCGCGGCCGATTTCGCGCGGTTGCTCGGTAAGTTCCGCACCGAGCGGATCGTGTTCGTCGACACCACGAGTTCGAGCGGCGGGTTTCTGTCAGCGCTCGCCGGCCCAGGGCGGACGATCGTGACCGCGACGAAGACCGGCGGCGAAAAACTGGAGCCTCGCTTCGCGCAGTTCTTCGTCGAAGCGTACGATACCGACGCCGCCGATCGCGATCGCAACGGCCGCATCTCGGTCGCTGAAGCGTTCGAGTACGCGAAGGCGCAGGTGACGAGCGCCTACCAGAAGGCCGGCACGCTGCAGACCGAGCACGCCGCGCTCGACGATGGAAGCGAAGGGAAACTGGCGGCGACATTGTTCCTGAGCACGGCGGGCCGCGTGTCGGCCAACCTGGACATGAACAACGCGCAGCGTGCGCGAGCTCGTCAAGGAACGCGACGCGCTCGAGCAGCAGGTCGCCGCGCTCAAGCTTCGCAAGGCGAGCATGGACGCCGCCGAGTACGACCAGCAGCTCGAGACGCTGCTGCTCGCGCTCGCGCAGAAGACGCAAGCACTGCAGCAGCTCGAGGTGAAGAAGTGACACGGTGGAGGAAGACCGCCGTGCTCGCCCTCACGATCGCGCTCGCCGCGGGCGCGAGCGCGATCGCGCAGCGGCGGTTCGGGTTCGCACGCCCGGTCGCCTTCGATCCGGATCCGAACGCCAAGTACGACGGCAAGTTCACGTTCGCGCGTCTGAAGTACACGGTCGCGCCGGCCGGCTACTACTACTGCGGCCTGCCGTCCTGGGCGCATGGCTACGCGTCGTGCCGCGGCGGCCAGCGCGCCGAGCGCAGTCTGATGCAGATCATGAACGAAGTCAGCTATCTCGGCGCGCACGTCGAGGACAGTGTCGTGCTGGCGATGGACGACCCCGAGCTGTTCAAGTACCCGGTCGCGTACATGACCGAGGCGGGCTACTGGGAGACGAACGACGTGGAAGCCGCCGCGTTCCGCGCGTACCTGCAGAAGGGCGGCTTCGTGATCTTCGACGACTTCCGCGACGACTTCGGCCGTGGAAGCGGCGGCTGGCAGAACTTCGCCGACAACATGCAGCGCGTGCTCCCGGGCGTCCGCTTCGTGGACATGGAGCCATCGCATCCGATTTTTCATTCGTTCTTCGAAATCGATTCGTTCGACATCATTCCGCAGTCGTACGACTTCGGCCGGCCCGTGCTCCGCGGCATCTTCGAGGACAACGACCCGAAGAAGCGGCTGATGGCGATCGTCAACTTCAGCACCGACGTCTCGGACTTCTGGGAGTTCTCGGCAACCGGCTTCAAACCGATCGACGAATCGAACCAGGCCTACAAGCTCGGGGTGAACTACATCATGTACGCGCTTACGCACTGAAAAGAACTTAGAAGTTAGAACTTAGAACTTAGAAAAGGCCCCGCGAGATGGAAGTAGCCCGGCCAGGACGGTACTGATCACGATCCGGAGCATAAGCGACCGCAACGGAGCCGGGGATGCGGCTTCGCGAGAGAGTAAATGGCGCCTGCGGCCATGCCAGCGGCCGCAAGCGCGCAGCGCGCAGCGGGCGCGATGGCATTATCGAGCGGGGGTGGGGCCCCGCGAGAGAGTAGATAAAGTCAACGACCATGCCAACAAACACCGTCGATTTCGATTCAACCGACGACATCGCGCTCGCCGACCAGATGAACGCCGGGCGCGCGGCAGATCCTCGCCGAGCTGCGCAAGCTCATCGTCGGCCAGGAGGACGTGCATCGACCTCGTGCTGCTGACGCTCTTCGCCGGCGGCAACAGCCTGATCGTCGGCGTGCCGGGCCTGGCGAAGACGCTGCTCATCGCGACGCTGGCGCAGGTGCTCGACCTGAAGTTCAACCGCATCCAGTTCACGCCCGACCTGATGCCGTCCGACATCACCGGCACCGACATCATCCAGGAGGACACCGCCACCGGACGGCGGCAGATGGTGTTCGCGCCCGGGCCGATCTTCGCGAACATCGTGCTGGCCGACGAAATCAACCGCACGCCGCCCAAGACGCAGGCCGCGCTGCTCGAGGCGATGCAGGAGCACCGCGTCACGGTCCAGGGCCGCACCTACACGCTCGACGGAGCCGTTCTTCGTCTTCGCGACGCAGAACCCGATCGAGCAGGAAGGCACGTATCCGCTGCCCGAAGCGCAGCTCGACCGCTTCATGTTCCACATCATCATCGACTATCCGCCCGAAGACGAGGAGTTCGAAGTCGTGCGCGACGACGACGGCGCTGCAGGATCCGCAGTTCGAGCGGCCGGTGACCGGCGCGACGATCTGATCGCGTTCCAGCAGCTGGTGCGCCGCGTGCCGGTGGCCGAGCCGGTGATGCGCTACGCGCTGAGCATCGTGCGCACGAGCCGGCCGAAATCGAAGCAGGCGCCCGACTCGGTCAAGAAGTGGGTCGCGTTCGGCGCCAGCGTGCGCGCGGCGCAGTACCTCATCCTCGGCGCCAAGGCGCGCGCGCTGACGAGCGGCCGCTACCACGTGAGCTTCGACGACATCCGCGCGCTGGCGCATCCGGTGCTGCGGCATCGCGTGCTCACGAACTTCCGCGCGGAGTCGGAAGGCGTGACGACCGACTCGATCATCGACGAATTGCTCACGGCCGTGCCGGTGCCGAAATCGGGGATGTAGTGCGCCGCTCATCACGAAGGCACGAAGGTCACGAAGGGCACGATTCAGTCTTGACGACTCATGGCTCGTGCTCTTCGTGCTCGTGATGAGATGCGCCGTTAGCGCATGCCACACTGCCGCCTCGGCGCACGCTTCGTCGACCCGAAGGTCCTCGCGCGGATCGGCAACCTCGAGCTGCTCGCGCGCTCGGTCGTCGAGGGCTTCATCAACGGCCTGCACCGCGCGCCGTACTTCGGCGCGTCGATCGACTTCGCCGAGCATCGCGGCTACGTGCCGGCGACGACATCCGGCGCGTCGACTGGCGGCTGTACGCGCGCACCGACCGCTACTACGTCAAGCAGTACGAGGCGGACACGAACACGAACTTCTCGATCCTGCTCGACATCTCGCGCTCGATGCAGTTCGCGAGCCGCGGCGACGTGACGAAGCTGGAGTACGGGAGCTATCTCGCCGCGTGTCTCGCCTATCTCGCGCAGCGGCAGCGCGATCGCGTCGGCATCGTCACCTTCGACAGCGACATCGTCACGCACGTGCCGCCGTCGGCGAAGCACTTCAACATGGTGCTGCACACGCTCGACCGCGCCAAAGGCGAACGGCCCGGCAACCTCGCCGCGCCGCTCGCGAAGATGTCGGAGCATTTCAAGCGCCGCGGCCTGCTCGTGCTCATCTCCGATTTCTACGAGGAACCGGACGCTGTGCTCGACGCCATCAAGCCGCTCCGGTTTCTCGGCAACGACCTGATCGTCTTCCACGTGCTCGATCCGGCCGAGATCGATTTCGGGTACGACGACGCATCGAGCTTCGAGGACCTGGAGAGCGGCGAGCAGGTGCCGGTCGTGCCCGAGTCGCTGCGCGCGCAGTATCGTCAGATGATTCAGGATCACATCGACGCGCTGACGACGAAGTTTTCGGAGCATCGGATCGACTACACGCTGCTGAACACGTCGGAGCCGCTCGACCGTGCGCTCTTCAGCTATCTGTCGAGCCGGCAGAAGCTGATGCGGGTGCGATGAGCGTCATGTCGTTTCTCGCCCCGTTTGCGTTCGTCGCCCTCGCCGCGATCGCGATTCCGGTGTTCATCCATCTCATTCAGCGCGAGCGCAAGCGCGTCGTCGCGTTTCCGTCGCTGATGTTCGTCCGGCGGATTCCGTATCAGTCGGTGCGCCGGCGGCGGATCCGCCACTGGGCGCTGCTGGCCGTGCGCGCGGCGGCCATCGCGCTGCTCGTCGCCGCGTTCGCGCGGCCGTTCTTCCGGCAGAGCGCCGCAGCGGCCGCGGCCGATCGGCGGATCGCGCGAGGTCGTCGTCCTGCTCGACCAGTCGGCGAGCATGGGCTACGGCGATCATTGGCAGCAAGCGCGCAAGACGCGGCGAAGCAGGCGATCCGCTCGCTCGGCGCGGACGACCGCGCCACGCTCGTGCTGTTCAGCCGAAACGCCGAAGAGAACATGCGCGCGACGTCGGATCACGGCCGCCTCGAGGCCGCGATCAACGCGGCGAAGGTCGGCTCCGGCGCGACGCGCTACGGTCCCGCGCTCAAGCTCGCCGCCAGCATCCTCGCGCGATCGCAGGCGAAGCGGCGCGAGGCGGTGCTCATCAGCGATTTCCAGACGCACCGGGTGGAGCGGCTCCGAGGACGCGCGCTTTCCGGACGGCATGACGCTCACGACAGCATCGGTCGCTTCGCCGCCGGTCACGAACGTCTCGGTGCCGTCGGTCACTTTCAGCCGCGCGTCGTTCTCAGGTCAGGAGCGTGTCACCGTCACCGCCGGGATCGCCGAACAAGAGCGATCAGCCGGCGGCCGACGTCCCGGTCACGCTCGAGATCGACGGCCACGAATCTGCAGACCGAGCGCGTCACTGTCGGCGCAAACGCGTCGCGGTCGGTATCGTTCACGCCGTTCACGCTCGCGGAGGCGAACGTGAAAGGCCGCGTTCGCGCCGGCAACGATCCGCTGCCGGCCGACAACTCGTTCTACTTCGTGCTCGCGCCGAGCGCGCCGGTCTCGATTCTCGTCGATCGAGAACGGATCGAACGCGTCGAGCAGCTTGTATCTGTCGAAGGCGCTCGTCGATCGGCACGACGCCGTCGTTTCACGTCGGACGTCGTCGCCGGCGAGCCGCGTGACGCCGGCGAGCTTCGACAACAAGAGCGTCGTGATCCTGAACGACGCGCCGCTGCCGTCGGCCGCAGGCGGCGGCGTGCTCAAACGGTTCGTCGAGCGCGGCGGCGGCCTGCTCGTCGTGCTCGGCGAGCACAGCGCGTGGCCGGCCGGCGGACACCGACGTGCTGCCGGGTCGCCTCGCCGCGGTCGTCGATCCGACGAATGGACGCGGCGACGCGATCGGATTCATCGACTACAGCCATCCCGTCTTCGAAGTGTTCAAGGCGCCGCGCAGCGGCGACTTTTCGTCCGCGCACATCTTCCGCTACCGCGCGATCGAGCCGTTGCCCGACGCGCGCGTGCTCGCGCGGTTCGACGATGGCGGGGTCACCGGGGTGGAGCGGCGGATCGGCAGCGGACGCGTCGTCGTGTGGACATCGACGCTGGACGACTCGTGGAGCGACCTCGCCCTGAAGCCGGTATTCCTGCCGCTCGTCCATCAGCTCGTGCGATATCTCGCGCGGTACGAGCAGCCCGCTTCGTGGCAGACGGTCGGCCAGGTCGTCGATCTCGCCGGCGTGTCGCGGGTGCGCGGCGATCGCGTGATCGTTTCTCCTTCGGGACAGCGGACAACCGCGAAGGCCGGCGCCGCCATCGTCGAGCTGAACGAACAAGGGACGTACGAAGAAGTGCGGGGCGCCGCGGCCGGGCGCCGCGGCGACGGCCACGTCCGGAGGCGATCGCCGTCAACCTCGATCCGGCTGAGTCCGATTTGACGCCGCTCGACACGCGCGAACTGGTCGCGGCGGTGACCGGCCACGCGACACCGTCCGGCAACGAGCCGGCTGCGCCGGTCGAAGTGACGCGCGAGGAGAGCGAGAAGCGGCAGGCGCTCTGGTGGTACCTGCTGTTCGCGGGCATGCTGCTGCTCGCGGCCGAGACGGTGGTCGCGAATCGGTTGTCGCGCCGAGAGAAATTTCTATAGCAGGTCAAAGACCTGCTCGGAGATCGGTCGCTCGTAGCGCGATCGCAGACCTGCCGGTGTTAAGCTGTCGACAGGGAGATGCCGACATGGAACATCGTGCGGAACTCGTCGAGATCATCCGCCGCGTTCGCAATCGATGGCGCGTGCGGCTGGCGCTCCGCGGCGCCGTCATCGTGCTGGCGGGCATCGTCCTCACGCTGTTTCTGTCGGCATCGAGCCTCGAGCAGCTGCGGTTCACGCCCGCTTCGATCATCGCGTTCCGCATCGTCGCGCTCGTCGTCTTCGCCGCGCTCGTGATCGTCGCGCTGCTGAAGCCGCTGATGCGGCAGGTCAGCGACGCGCAGGTTGCGCTGTATCTCGAAGAGTGCGATCCGACGCTCGAGACGGCGCTTCTCAGCGCGATCGAAGCGTCGACGTCGACATCGACCGCGCACTCGCCGCACCTCGTCGAGCGTCTCGTTCAGGAGGCGGTTGAAAAGTGCCGCGCCGCCGATCACGCGCGCGTCGTCGAGCGGGCGAACGTCCGCCGCCATGCGGCCACGTTCGCGACGATTGCCGTCGCCGCGTTGGCCGCCGTCGCTGATCGGGCCGGCGTTTCTGCGGCACGGCCTTTCGGCGCTCCTCATCATCTCGCGCAGCGCTGAGGCGGCGAGCCCGTACAAGATCGATGTCACGCCCGGGCAACGCGAAAGTGCCGCGCGGCTCCGATCAGACCGTTCGCGCGAAGCTTCTCGGCTTCACGTCGAAGGACGTGACGCTGATGGTGCAGACGGCGCCCGGCGGCGCGTACGACCGCGTGCCGCTCGTGCCGACCTCCGATCCGGCGGCATTCGAGGGGCTCCTTTTTCATCTGGACAAGGAATCGAAGTATTTCGTCGAAGCCAACGGCGTTCGCTCTGACGTGTTCACGATGACCGTCCTCGACCTGCCGACGGTGGCGCAGCTCGAGCTCGAATACCGGTTCCCGCCGTACACCGGTTTGCCGCCGCGCAAAGTCGACTCGGGCGGCGACGTCGCCGCGCTGCACGGCACGGACGTGATGGTTCGCGTCGTTCCGTCGATGAAGACGAATGCGGGTCGGCTGCTCGTGAACGATCAGCCCGCCGACCTGGCGCCGCAGGCGGACGGATCGCTGACGGGCAGCTTCAAGATCGAGAAACAGGGGTTCTATCGAATCGAGCTCACCGGCCCGCACGGCGAGAAAGTCGATGCGTCGCCGCAGTACACGATCGATGTGCTCGAAGACCAGGGTCCGTCGGTCTCGTTCGTGAAGCCCGGGCGCGACACGCAGGCAAGCCCCGTGGACGAAGTGTTCCTCGAAGCGAAGGCCAACGACGACTTCGGCGTGCGTCAACTGCAGCTCAATTACTCGGTGAACGGCGGCCGCGCCAAGACGGTCACGCTGTTTGGCGGCGGGAAGACGCTGCCTGACGTTTCGGCCTCGCACACGATCTACCTCGAAGAGCTCGACGTGAAGCCGGGCGATTTCGTCTCCTACTACGCAAAGGCGACGGACAACGATTCGGTTGCCGGACCGAAGACCGGCACGAGCGACATCTACTTCGTGCAAGTGCGGCCGTTCAAGAAGGATTACAAAGCGCAGCAGTCGCAGGCACAGGGCGGCGGCGGCCAGCAGAACAACGTCGGCCAGCTCTCGGAGCAGCAGCGGCAGATCGTCGCGGCCACGTTCAACGCCGTGCGCGATAAACCCAAAACGAAGCCGGACAAGTACCGCGAGAACGTCGTGTTCCTGAATCTGGCCCAGGGCAAGCTGCGCGAGCAGGTGGTTGAGCTCGTCGGCAAGCTGACGTCACGCCTGGGCAGCGACGACGAACGGTTCAAGAAGATCGCGGAGGCGCTGCCGAAGGCTGCCGAAGAGATGAAGGCGGCAGAATCGCAACTGAAGGGACTGAAGGCGGACGAAGCGCTGCCACCGGAGCAGCGGGCGCTGAAGCTGCTGCAGGACGCCGAGCAGGAATACGAGACGATGGTCTCGATGCAGCAGGGCGGCGGCGGTGGCGGCGGCGGACAGAACGCCATGGCCGACGACCTCGCCGACCTCTTCGAACTGGAGCTCGACAAGCTGGCGAACCAGTACGAGATGCAGCAGCGCGCGCAGCAGCAGCAGAACGACCGCAAGATCGATGAGCTCGCGGAAAAACTGAAGGAGCTCGCGCGCCGGCAGCTGCAGGAAGCCGAGCGTCAGCGACGGATGGCGCAGAACCAGAATCAGAGCGGCGGCGGGTCGAGCGCGGCGCAGCGCGCGCTCGCCGACGAAGCGCAAGAGGCGGCGCGCCGGCTGCAGCAGCTCACGCGGGAACAGCAGCGGCAGGATCTGCGGGATGCAGCGCAACGGATGCAGGAGGCGGCCGATGCAATGCGTCAGGCAGCCGCGAACGGATCGAAGGACGGCGGCGCGCAGGCGAATCAGGCGCTCGATCGGCTGAAGGAAGCGCAGCAGCGGCTCGAGCGCAGCCAGGCGGGACGCGGCGAACGCGACCTGCAGGATGCACAACGCCAGGCGCAGGAGCTGGCGGCCGAGCAGCATGACGTCGCATCGCAGGTGCAGGGGCTGGATCAGGCCGGCGCCGGACGCGACGCGAAGGCGAAGGGGTTGGCCGAGCGGAAGGACGCGATGGACGCGAAGGTCGGCAGCCTGCAGCAGCAGCTCGAAAAGCTGGCGAACGACATGCGCGGCACCGAGCGCGATGCGGCGCACAAGCTGGATGAAGCGTCGGCGGGCATCCGCGACAAGCGCGTGCGCGAGAAGATCCGCTACTCGAAGAACACGTTGAACAGCAGCGGTGATTACGCGCGCGGAATGGAAGCCGACATCGGTGCGAATCTCGACGCGCTGCAGAAGAAGATCGGCGACGCAGCCGGCGCCGTCGGTCAGGCGAAGAAGGCGGATGCGCTCGCTCGCGCCGCGGAAAAGGCGCGGGACCTCGTGCGCGGCGTCGAGTCGGCGCAAAAAGGGCAGGTAGGGCAGGACGGCCGGGAAGGTCGGGCCGGACAGGATAGTCGGACGGGTAAACCTGCGCAGGCACAAGAACAAGGACAGAAAGGCCAGTCAGGTCAGCCGGGTCAGCAGGGTCAGGCAGGTCAGCAAGGTCAGGCGGGGCAACAAGGTCAGGCAGGTCAGCAAGGTCAGGGTCAGGGTCAGGGTCAAGGCCAAGGGCAGGGTCAGCAAAACGCGCAGAACGGCGAAGGCGGCGGGCGCAATCAAGGGCCGTTCGGCGGCGGCAATGCGCGACCCGGTACCTTCAGCGGAGACGATGTGCGGCAGCTGCGGCGACAGGCGCGCGAATGGCAGAACGACGCGCAGCAACTGCGCCAGCAACTGCAGGCCGCGGGCATGAACCCGAAGGATCTTGATCAAATCATGCGCGACCTCGCGGCACTCGACAGCGATTTGCCGTACGCCGATCCGAAAGGGCTCCAGCAGCTGCAGGCCGCGGCGCTCGAGCATCTGAAGAAGTTCGAGTTCACGCTGCGCAAGAAGATGGAGAGCGGGAACGAATCCGTTTCGCTCTCCGGATCCGACGAGGTGCCGGCTGGGTTCCGCCAGGCAATCGAGGAGTACTACCGCGCGCTGGCGAAAAAGGGCGGGCCTCGATAGTCCCGCGACGCTCGTTCGCTCGTAGCATTCGACTCGGGGCTGCCCTCTCCGTCGCCTCGGCCGTGTCGATATTCGCGTTCCGCACGTCTGCGGCCGACACACCGCGGGCTGCCGCATTCAACGCACCACTCTCCCGCGCGACGCGGCTGCTCGTCGTTTCCCCACATCCTGACGACGCGGTGCTCGCGGCCGCCGGCCTGATCGCCCGCGTCTCGGCAGCGCACGGCGCCGTCCACGTCGTGCAGATGACGAGCGGCGACGCGTTCTCGAAGGGCGTCATGGCGGACCACCGCGCCGTCGTACCCACCGCCGACGACTATCGCCGGTACGGTGCAGAGCGCGAGCGCGAGACCATGGCGGCGATGCACGCGCTCGGCGTCCGCCGTTCGAGCATCACGTTTCTCGGATTTCCCGACGACGGGTTATGCGTGCTGGTCTCCAGGCACGACGCGCATACCGGATTCGAGTCGCCGTACACCAAACGCCGCAGTCCACCTGCCGGCGAGCAGGTGATTCGCGGCGTGAGTTACCTGGGCGACGATGTCCGCCGGGAGCTGGAGCGCGTGATCGCCCGCTTCGCGCCGACGCTGATGGTCGTTCCCGCCGCGCGCGACGAGCACCCCGACCACTGCGCCACGCACATGTTCGTGCAGAACGCGCTCGACGCCGTCGTCCGCGCCGGCATGCCGCGGCCGTCCGTCCTCCACTACTTGATTCACTTCGGTGCATGGCCGACAACGCTCGCGGCTGGCGCGCCGCTCGATCCTCCCGCAGCGTTCCCCACCGGTGACGGCATTTGGCGAACCGTCGCGCTCACGCCAGCCGAATCCGCACGCAAACGCGAAGCGCTCGCGGCCTACAAGACGCAGGCGCTCGTGATTGCCGATCTCGTCGCCGCCTTCAGCCGCCGAGGCGAGCTGTTCATCGACGGCGAGCCCGAGCCAACGCCCGCCTGCTGGTGCGGAGGGGAAAACATCGCGCCGCGGTAAGGCCGCGTTCGCGCAAAGTGCAATCGCGGGACCATTTTCGTCTTCACACATTCTTCAGCGAGCACCGCTTCGCGCCTCTCTCCGCTCAATCCGTCTGGTATCGTCCTTGCCGAGCTTGGATTGTTCTCGTGTGACGCTGGGAGAGTGCATCATGACGCGCTCGAAGTCCGCTGCCTTGGGAACCATCGCATCGGTCGTAGCAGCCGCGGCTGTCGCGATGCTTACCGCCGGGCGCCCACATGCGGGCGGCGCCGGTCCAGATATTCCACAAGCGCTGCGCGACCGCGCGGCGCGCGACGGCCGCGTGCGCGTGATCGTCGAGCTCAATGACGGCGGCGGGCCCCGCGTCGCGGAAGGTTTGCTGTCGGCCGCGAGCATCGCGAACCAGCGCGCCCGCTTGCGCGGCGCCGCCGATTGGATCCTCGCCAGACTGCCCTCGGACGCGCTCGTCCGCCGGTATGACACGGTCCCCTACCTCGCGCTCGAATTGACGCCGGCGGCGCTCGCATCGCTCGAGAGCTCGGCCGCCGACGCCGCGCGCGTCGTCGAGGACGCCATCGCACGGCCGGTGCTCGCGGACAGCGTGCCGCTGATTCAGGGTGACGAAGCGTGGGCGGCTGGTTACGACGGCACCGGCACGACAATCGCCATCGTGGACTCGGGCGTCGACTCGACGCATCCGTTTCTCGTCGGCAAGGTCGTCGAGGAGGCGTGCTACTCGACGACATCGTCGGTGAGCCGGTCGGTGTGTCCGAACGGCCAGCCGCAGCAGATCGGCCCCGGCTCGGCGGCGCCGTGCCCGCTGGCCGACTGCATCCACGGCACGCACGTCGCAGGCATCGCCGCCGGCAACGGCGACCACGCGGGCGTGCCGTTCTCGGGCGTGGCCAAGGGCGCGCAGCTGATGGCGGTCCAGGTGTTCTCGAAGATCACCAGCACGAAAAGCTGCGGCGGCATCGCGCCGTGTCTCGGCGCGTTCACGAGCGACATCATCGCCGGCCTCGAGCGCGTGTATACGGTTGCGCCGTCCTACAACATCGCGTCGGTCAATATGAGCCTCGGCGGATCGCTGTTCTCGGCGCCGTGCGACGGTGAGCCCGAGAAGCCGATCATCGACAACCTGCGCTCGATCAACATCGCAACCGCGATTGCGGCGGGCAACAACAGCTCGACGTCCGCGCTCACCTCGCCCGGCTGCATCTCGTCGGCCATCAGCGTTGGATCGACGGACAAGTCGAATGTGATTTCGTGGTTCTCGAACGCCGCGCCCTTCATGTCGCTCTTTGCGCCGGGCGACTCCATCACGTCGTCGGTGCCCGGCGGCGGGTACGAAGCGTTGAGCGGGACGTCGATGGCGACACCGCATGTCGCCGGCGCGTGGGGCATCCTCCACCAGGCGGCGCCCACGGCGAGCGTCAGCGCCGTCCTCGACGCGTTCAAAACGACGGGGCTGCCCATCGCCGACACGCGCGTCGGCGGCACCGTGACCGCCCCGCGCGTGAGCATTTTCGCCGCGCTCGGCGCCCTGGTGCCGGTGACGAACCCGGCGCCGGTGCTCCTGTCGATCTCGCCAACGCACGCGCGCGCGAATACACCGGCGTCGCTGACGATCGCTGGCAGCGGTTTCGACGCCTTCTCCGTCGTCCGCTGGAACGGGCAGAATCGTCCGACGTCGCTCGTCAACACGCACTCGCTCGTCGCATCGATTCCGGCGGCTGATCTGCCCGCCGCCGGAACGGCCGCGATCAGCGTATTCAACCCGACGCCGGGCGGCGGCGTCAGTTCGCCGGCGACGTTCACGATCGATCCGCCGCCGTTGCTTACGATCAGCGCGACGCCGATCGGCGCGGGCGCCAGCGAAACGGTCACGCTCGCGAACGGCTTTGGCGGATCGCTCGATTGGATCTCGTTCGCGCAGGTCGGCTCGCCCGATACGTCGTACGTCAGCTGGAACTGGATCGGCGCCGGCGCGACCGCGTTCTCGTGGACGATCCAGGCGCCGTTAACCGCGGGCACGTACGAGTTCCGTCTGTACCGCGACAACGGGTACGTCCGCGCCGCCACCAGCCCGTCCGTCGTCGTCGATGCGGCGCTCAGCCCGCCGCCGATTCTCACGTCAATTGCGCCGGCGCGCGCGTTTGCCGGGAGCGGCGCCTTCACGCTGACGGTGAATGGCAGCGCCTTCAGCGCAGCGTCCATCGTGCGGTGGAACGGCGGCGATCGGCCGACGACGGTCGTCAGCGGGAGCCAGCTGCAGGCGTCGATCGGCGCGAACGATATCGCGACGAGCGGCATCGCGTCGGTGGCGGTCAGGACACCGGCTCCTGGCGGCGGAACTTCGACGGCGCAGACATTCACGATCGATCCGTCGCCGACGCTGGCGGTGAGCGCGACGACGGTGGCGCCGGGAGCGCCGGTGACGATGACGTTGACGGCGGGGCCCGGAGGTGCGCTCGACTGGCTCGCGCTCGCCGCGACCGGATCGGCCAATACCAGCTACGTCCAGTGGACGTGGGTTGGCTCAGGCGTAACGACGCGGACGTGGACGGTGAACATGCCGTCGGCGCCCGGCACGTACGAGTTCCGCCTGTTCCCGAACAACGGATACACGCGCGCCGCGACGAGTCCGACGGTGACCGTGGGGAGTGGCGCTGGACCAGCGCTCGTGGTGAGTACGCAAAACGCGTCGCCGAGCGGTGCCGTCACGGTGACGTTGACCGGTGGGCTGGGCGGCGCGCAGGATTCGATCGCGCTTGCGCCGGCCGGGTCGCCCGACACGACGATCATTCAGTCCACACTCGTCGGCGCCGGCGTCACCACGCGTCCGTGGACCGTGAACATGCCGACGACGCCCGGCGTGTACGAGTTCCGTCTGTTCGTGAACAACGGGACGACGCGCGCGGCGACAAGCGCCCCCGTGACTGTGACGACTGTTCCCAGTGGGCCGACGCTTTCAGTGAGCGCGACGAACGTTGCAGCCTTCACGCCCGTCACCGTGACGCTCACCGGCAGCCCTGGCGGACCGCTCGATTGGCTTGCGCTCGCCGCGGTCGGCGCGCCTGACACGAGCTATTTGCAGTACGCGTACGTGGGCGCCGGCGTCAGCACGCGCACGTGGACCGTCCCGATGCCCGCGGCCGGCGGCATGTACGAGTTCCGGTTGTTCGTGGGCGGAGCCTACACGCGTGGTGCGACCAGTGCGCCGGTGACCGTCCAGGCAGCGCCGCCTCCGACGCTGACGGTGAGCACGACGACCGCCGCGCCGGGGTCGCCGATTACGGTGACGCTCGCCAACGGCGCCGGCGGGTCGTTCGACTGGATCGCGCTGGCCCCGGTCGGGGCGGCGGCGACGAGCTACGTGCAGTACACCTACGTTGGCGCCGGCGTTTCCACACGCACGTGGACCGTGGCCGCACCCGCAACGCCCGGGCAATATGAGTTCCGGTTGTTCCCGAACAACGGGTACACGGTCGCGGCAACGAGCCCGCCTGTGACGGTCAGTCCGTAGGCGTCACCGCGACGTCGGTGCGATCGACCCTTCCATCGCCAAATGGATATGGTACGGGTCGGTGTGCCTACCGCCGCCGTGGCCTCATCCGTGATATTTTGCCCGGGCACGTGTGCCACTTCCCGTACCGCCTGGGGTTCATATGACATCGAGATGCCTCGCCTCCCGTTGGCTGCTCACCTTCTTGGTCGTTCTCGGCGGCCTGTTGGGATTTGGATTCCATCCCTACGCACAGGCGCCCGCTGCATCGTCGATCGATCCAAGCCTCTACTCCGGATTGAAGTGGCGCAACATCGGTCCGTTCCGGGCTGGTCGCGTCGCCTCCGTCACGGGCGTGATTGGTCAACCGGCCGTCTTCTACATGGGACTTCCTGCCGGCGGCGTCTGGAAGACCACCAGCGCAGGGACCACGTGGTTTCCCGTGTTCGACGATGTAAAGGACGTCGCCGCGGTTGGGTCCATTCAGGTCGCGCCGTCGGATCCCAACGTGATTTACGCCGGGACCGGCGATCTGGTGCAGGGCGGCGCGATTAACGAGGGCAACGGCGTCTACAAGTCCACCGATGCCGGAAAGACCTGGCAGCATCTGCCGGGACTCGAGAACACCAAGAACATCCCCGCGCTCCTCGTCGATCCGAAGGATCCCGAGCCTCGTCCTCATCGCCGCGCAAGGGAACGTCCGCGAAAAGACCGATCAGCGCGGTGTCTTTCGCACGACCGACGGCGGCAAGACATGGACCCGCACGTCTGAAGGTCGATGATGAGATCGGCGCGCAGAGCATCGCGTGGGCGTTCGACAATCCGCGCGTGATGCTCGCCACCACGATCCGTCACTACACGTCGCCAGGCGAGCTCGCCGCCCGCGGAGGGAACGCCGGAGGCGGCCGCGCCGGCCGCGGCGCCGGGCGTGCCGAGCGGGACGTCAATCTACAAGTCGACCGATCGAAGGCGCGACGTGGACGGCAGCTCCCCGGCAACGGGACTTCCGCCGATGACCGGACGCACCACCGTTGCCGTCGCTATGAACACCAATTCGCAGCGGATGTTCATCATCGGCGGATTCGGTCTCTACCGCTCCGACGACGGCGGCGCAACGTGGCACAAGGCCACGACCGACCGCGCGCATCATCGGCAGCAATTACTTGAACGGCGTCTGGGTCCATCCCGAAGAATCCCGACATCGTCTACACGGTGGGAACCTGCAGTTACCGATCACTCGACGGCGGCAAAACCTTCGACGGGTACAAGTGCGCGCCCGGCGGCGACGATCCGCAGCAGCTCTGGATCGACCCGACGAACGGCGATCGGCAATTCCTCGGCGTCGATCAGGGCGCCACGATCACGCTCGATGGCGGCAACACCTGGACGTCCTGGTACAACCAGCCGACCGCCCAGATTTACCGGATTTCGGTCGACAACTCGTTCCCGTACTGGGTGCACGCGAGTCAACAAGACGCCTGCGCTGTCGCCGTGCGCAGCCGCGGGGAGCTCGGGGCCGTCACGATGCTCGACTGGTATCCCACGCCCGCATACGAATTCGGAACGATCATCGCCGATCCACTCAACCCGAAGGTTGTCTACGGCGTCGGCTGGATGCAGGGGATCGTGAAGATCACGTACCCGAGCGGGCAAGAGATAAACGTTGCCCCCAACGTCGACACATCGCTTGGGCTCAGGCGCAGCGGCAATCAGTTGCTGGAATGGAACGCCTCGAATCCGCGCGAACTGCTGGCAGGTTACCAATGTCTGATGGCGACCACCGACGGCGGTGTCCACTGGAAGCGGCTGTCTCCCGACCTCGGTAATCGCAAAGGCGAGACGCCGCCGCCGACCGGCGGCGGTACCATCACAGGTTTTTCCACGTCGAGCGTCGCCGCGGGTGTGATCTGGGCCGGCACCTCAAACGGACTGATCAAGGTGACCAAGGATCATGGAGTGACATGGGAAGACGTCACCATGGCCAATCCTCTACCGGCGGGGACGCAGGTGTCCACCATCGACGCTTCGCATCAGGATCCCGCTACAGCATATGTGTCGATGGATGCGCACGCCATCGGCGACATGACGCCGTACATTTATCGCACGCACGATTACGGCAAGACCTGGACGCAAATCTCGAAGGGCCTGGCCACGAATCAGCCGCATGGAAGTTTTGTGCGCGTCGTTCGCGCCGACACGAAGCGGAGCGGCTTGCTCTTCGCGGGAACCGAAAGCTCGGTTTATGTCTCGCTCGACGATGGCGACAACTGGCAATCGCTGATGCTGAATCTTCCGACCACTGCGTTCCGCGACATGGTGATCAAGGACAACGATCTGGTGGTTGGGACTTATGGCCGGAGCATCTGGATCCTCGACGACTTCTCGCCGCTTCGGCAGATCTCCGCGACCGTCGCTACGGAGCCCGCGCACCTGTTCAAGCCTGGCGACGCGTACCGCGTGCGGCGGAACATCAACGCCGGCACGCCGTTCCCGCCGGAAATCCCGCACGGGGATAACCCGCCGCTCGGCGCAGTCATCTACTACCATCTCAACTCCAAGCCGACCGGTTACATCACGCTCGACATCTCCGACAAGGTGGGCCGAGTCGTGCGCCACATGTCCAGCGCCCCGATCACTCCGTATCCCGATCCTCCACCGAGGCTCCCGGATTGGTGGTTGACGCATCCCAAGCCGATGCCGACGGACATCGGTACGAACCGGATCAACTGGGATCTCCGCTACGACGAACCGCCGGCGTTTGTCCACTGGTGGGAACACGTTACCGGCGCTCTTCCTGGAGATACTCCGGCGTCGCCCGAAGGGCCGATGGTGATCCCCGGCGTGTACAACCTGAAACTTACAGTGGACGGCAAATCGTACACGCAGCAGGTGACTGTGAAGAACGATCCGCGCTCGCCGGCGACGCCGGCGGACTTGCGCGCGCAGTATGAGTTGCAGGTGAAGCTTTACGACGGCACCCGTCAATCCTGGGACGCGTACCATCAGGTCGACGCGATGCGTGCGGCCGTCGCGCGCGTGGCGAGCGCCAACCCGCCGGCGGAGATCGCCACGGCGGCTCGAGCGCTCGACGCCAAGCTGCTGGCTCTCGCCGGCACGGGAATCGGCGGACGCGGCGGGCGCGGCGCTCCGCCGCCGCTGAACTTCACGACGCTCAACGGGACGGAACCTGAGGAGGGCGCTGTCATGGTGTCCATGAACGGCCAGCTGAAGATCCAGGACTACGGCGACATGGCGCCCACCGAATCGATGCGGAAAGGGTGGACGAAAGTCTGCACCGACATGCGCACGGCGCTCAGCGAGTGGCAGGCCATCAATGCGAAGGATCTCGTGGCGTTCAACGCGCTGCTGACGAAAAACAACCTGCAAGCGATTCCGGCGGCGGCGCCCTCGATCGCGATGCCGACGTGTGCGCTCGGACCCCAGACGGCGCCGACGAGCGGCCCGTCGACCGCCGCCAGCGGCCGAGGGAAAGCGCGGGGCGGCCTCTAGCTTTGACGCAGAGAACTTTGTGTTATAAAGTCTTCCTCCGTCGCGCCCGCATCAGCGCGACTGGAGGAGGACGGGCGTATGAGTGGCGGCCGGGACGGCGCGGGCGATAGCTATACAGACAACGGGATCATTGGCCGCGTGCTCGCCGCGGCGGCCTGTTTCTATCCGCTGCCATCGGGCTCGGTCGCGGGGTTGCTCGTTGCGGCCGTCACCCTCGGAGCCATCGGCGATGCGCTGCTGCGCGTCCCCGACCCGCCCGGTCTGAACCTGTCGCTGTGGATCGCGGCGGTCGCGATCGCCGCGGTGGCGCTGCAGCGCCGCGCGGCTCTGGTGCTGGACCGCGAGCGCGCCGGCTGGCTGGCGATCGGCGTCCTGTTTGCCGCCGGGCTCGCGTGGCGCGACGCTCCGCCGCTGAAATTGCTCGCGCTTGGGTGCGCGACGTTGGCCTTTGCGCTCGCGGCTCATCGCCCTGTTGCGGCATGGGTGCGTCGGGCCGGCGTCATTCGATACGCCGGCGCGCTGGTGTTGGGCGCTCTGCACGCGTGGACGGCCGCCACGCTTGCGGTTGTCGATGTGATGCGGTCCCCCCGCCGTGTCGACGCCGGCCGCGCGTCCCGTTGGCGCAGTGCGGCAGCCGTCGCGCGCGGCCTCGCAATTGCCGTGCCCCTCGTCGCAGTGTTCGGCGCGCTGTTCATGTCGGCCGACGCCGTATTCGCCAAGCTTGTGGCGAACGTGCTCCGTTTCGACCTCGAACAGATTACGACTCACATCCCACTGTTCTCGATCCTTGCGTGGCTCTCGGCCGGGTACCTGCGCGGCTTTCTAACGGGCACGGAGCTCCGGCCGCCGGCCGATCGCCAGGCGATGGACGGCCGCGGTCCATCGGTGCCGACATCGCCGGCGCTCGGAATTACCGAAGTCGCGACGGCGCTGTCTGCAATCGACCTGTTGTTCCTGGCCTTCGTCATCGTCCAGTTCCGGTATCTCTTCGGCGCCGACACGCTCGTCCAGCTCACGCCAGACTTGACGTATGCCGATTACGCGCGGCGCGGCTTCTTCGAGCTGGTCGTCGCGGTCGCGCTCGTCGTGCCGGTCCTGCTCGCAGCCGACTGGCTCCTCGACCGTCGAATCCGGCGTGACGCCACAGTGTTTGGCGTTCTCGCCGCGGTGCAGATCGTGCTGGTGCTCGCCATCGCCGCCTCCGCGCTCCAGCGGCTGCGCCTCTATCACGCGAGCTACGGGCTGACCGAGTCGCGGTTCTACGCGGCGGTGCTGCTCGTCTGGATCGGCGCGATGCTGTTGTGGATGGCCGCAACGGTACTGCGCGGCCGCCGAGACTTGTTCGCGATCGGAACGCTGACGTCCGGCCTCGCGACGATCGCGTTCCTGTTCGTCATCAGTCCCGACGCGGTCATCGCGCGCGCGAATGTCGCGCGAATGGCGTCGGCGGACGCGCCAGTCCGATTCGACGCCGCGTATGCGACGTCGCTGAGCGCCGATGCAGTGCCCGTGCTGATCGACGCGCTGCCTGCGCTGCCGCCCGACGTGCAGTGTCCGCTCGCGCGACACATGCTGCGCCGCTGGGCGCCGGACCGGGAGCGCTCGATTCGGACGTGGAACTGGGCCGCGTCAGGTGCAAGCGATGCCGTACGCGAACACGAAGCGCAGCTCCGGTCCATGATGGGGCCCGATCAGCAGTGCACGGCGCCGGCTTCACGTGCGGAGGGATCACCTGACAGGCGACGGCCATGACCAACGTCGGCTTCTCGTCGTTTAGAGCGATTTCGACATCGATGTAGCGCGAGGCTTTAGCCGAGCGTACAAGTTCTCGCGGATCTTCCGCTCGGCTAAAGCCGCGCGCTACGTCAAGATCGAAAACGCTCTAGGCCGGCGTGAGTTCGACGACGAGGCCGTCGCTCCAGCCGTACTTGGCATCCGAAAGCGCCCTCACGGCGGCGGCGAGCTCGGGCTCGCTGTTCTCGCGGACGATCCGGGCGAGGGCGTCGAATCGGCGGTCGCCGACACGAACGTTCACCTGGGGCTGTGCCTGAATGTTGCGGACCCAGTTGGCGCGCTCTCGGTGCTCGGCGATGAGGTAGAAGCGCCCGTCGCGCTCGGTATACCAGATTTCGATCTCGCGCGGTTTGCCGCTGACGCGGCCAGTGGTGGTCAGGTAAAGGAACATGGCTGAAGTAGAATTAAGAATCCTCCGCGTCGGGGCGTAGCTCAGCCTGGTAGAGCGCTCGCTTTGGGAGCGAGAAGTCGCTGGTTCGAATCCAGTCGCCCCGATGACTCTGCGAGTGTGCGATGCCTCAGCCATCGCTCCGCGCCAGCTGGATAGCGTAGACCGCCGCGACCGTGGCGCACAGCAGCAAGGCTCCGACGACCGCGGCGCCTGCCAGAACCACGTTCAGCAGATCCGCAATGTCATTGCCGCGAACGAAGTGCAGCCCCACGGCGATGAGCATGTCGCTGTACGGCCGGATCCCAAACGCCGCGGCGAGGTGTAGGACGAGCACCAGAGTGCACGCGATGAAGTAATTGCTCATGGTCTCGCGCGCACTCTCGGCCACAGTCGTCGGACGGATGCCTCTCGACGTCACGGGTGATTTATAGGCAGAATGTGGCCCGCGTCACAAGTCGAATCTAGTGCGTCTTGTAGCGCGAGGCTTCAGCCGAGCGAATTCTATGCGCGTCGCCGCACTCTACGACATTCACGGAAATCTCCCCGCGCTCGAAGCGGTCCTCGACGAAGTTCGCCGCGCAGACGTCGATCGCATCCTCGTCGGCGGCGACGTGGTCGTCGGACCGATGTCGCGCGATGCGGTCCGGCGGCTGCTCGATCTCGACACACCGGTCGATTTCATCCAGGGCAACTGCGAAGTGGCGGTCCTCGCCGACATGGCGGGCGGCGATCCGGGTCCGCTGCCCGAACAGGCTCGCGCTGCAATCCACGACACCGCGCAACAATTTGATCCGGACGGCCAGCGGCTGATGGCAAGCTGGCCGAAAACATTCCGTCTCGATATTCCAGGATTAGGCGACGTGTTCTTCTGCCACGCGACGCCTCGAAACGAGAACGAGTGCTTCACGCGCCTGACGCCGGAAGATCGGCTCACGCCGCTGTTCGACCCGCTGAACGTGGCGGTGGCAGTCTGCGGACACACGCACATGCAGTTCGATCGGATGGTTGGAAAAACGCGCGTGGTGAACGCGGGGAGTGTGGGGATGCCGTTCGGAGAACCCGGCGCCGACTGGCTGCTGCTTGGGCCCGACGTGCAGTTGCGCCACACGTCGTACGATCTCGCCGATGCCGCGGCGCGCATCCGGCGCACTGAGTACCCGCAAGCGGAGGAGTTCGTGAGCCGCTATCTGCTCAAGCCGCCCCCCGCAGAAGAGATGCTCGCACTCTTCACGCGCGCCCAGCTCGCGTAGCGCTTACTTCCAGCGCGGCGCGCGATTGTAGCGATTCGAGGCCTGCAGTCGGCCGAGGTTCCACATCTCGCCGCACGCGGTGCACCGCCAGTACGCCGACGCGTCGACCTTCTCGCTCGTCGTCGTGACGTTCGCCGACGCCGCAAAAGGGGCAGGCCGTCGGGGCGGCGGGCGCTTCGGGCTCCGACGAAACGGCTTTGATCATCGGCGCGCCGCCTTTTCGCGCGGGGCGGGTGCGGCCACCTCGGCACTCTGTCCCGCCGCCAGCTTCTGAATCCGCTCCCTGTGGCGCAGCTTGCGTTTGCGGTTCTTCTGAAATCTGGCGCGATCGCCGTTTCGTTCAGACATTTGTGCCTCCGTGTCCCGTTTCCGCGAGAAGAAACGGCTGGGATCGCATTGATCCGCGGGCTTGGGTCAGTGCTGGTGTGAGTCGCGAGACGCGGGCGGGCTCAGACCTTTCCACTATACACGATCGGGTCTGATTTGAGCTCGACGGAGGCCTAAGGACTGTCCAAAAACGCAACATTTTGGCGGGTAATTCAAACACCTGGATCGAACAGCGTCCGCACACCTTATTTTCGTTAAGACGATTACTTTTCGGATACACCCGGCCGAACCGCTGCTATTATCACGCGCACTCGAAACAACTCGTGACATTTTTCGGCGATCGTCTGGTTCTTCAGTGGAGGGCCTCTATGAGATCGAGAACGGCATGGCTCGTCGTCGCGTTGATGGTAACGTGCGGTCTTCGCGACGCCCGCGTTCGCCCAGATCGGACAAGGGCGTCTCGCCGGCACGGTGACGTGATTCGCAGGGAGCGGTGTTGCCTGGCGTCACCGTCACCGCAACGTCGCCGGCACTGATCGGCACACGCACGACAGTGACCGAAGCTGACGGCAAGTATCTCTTCCCGGCGCTGCCGTCGGGCAGCTACAAGCTCTCTTTCGATCTGCAAGGCTTCAAGAAGTTTGAACGCGACAACATCCAGGTCGTGCTCGGCCAGACGATCTCGCAGGATGCGCAGATGCAGATCGGCAGCCTCACTGAGAACGTCACCGTCACCGGCGCATCGCCGGTCGTCGACGTGACGACGACGAAGGTCGGCGCGATCTCAAGGGCGAAGCGCTCATCGGCGTCCCGACATCGACCGACGCGTGGGGCGCGCTGTCGGAAGCGCCCGGTGTCCGCATGCAGGGCTTCGACGTCGGCGGCAGCCACAAGAGCCAGCAGTCCGGTTACGAGAGCTTCGGCGTGCAGAACCAGGCGCGCGTCGTCTCCGAAGGCGTCGACCACACGGAAGGCGTCGGCGGCACCGGATTCTACGAGGACTACTACGCGAACGAAGAAGTGTCCGTGAGCTCGCTCGGCAGCGACGTCGAGATGAACTCGCCGGGCGCGGCGATCGTGACGACGATCAAGAGCGGCGGCAACCAGTTCAAGGGTCTCGAGAACTTCGCGTACGAGCCGGGCAGCTTCGTCGGCAGCAACGCGGCGCCCGAGCGACATCACGGCGCGCGGCTACACGTGTCCGCCGAACAGCAGCGGCGCGGCGCAGTGCGACAACCCGAACCTGCTGTTCTGGGAGCTCCACACCGACCTCGGCGGTCCGATCATGAAGGACAAGCTCTGGTTCTACGGCGCGTACAACCAGTTCCACATCGACAAGCAGGTGTCGGGCGTCTCGCCGAGCGTCGCGACCGACCTCGGCAAGTTCAACAACTACACGGGCAAGGGCACGGCGAAGTTGAACGACAGCAACACGCTGATCGGCTACGCCCAGGCGCGGCCGGAAGCAGAAGCCGTTCCGCGACCTGTCGACGCTCGTGCCGCCGCAGTCGATCCTCGCGCAGGACAGCTGGTCGGCGATGTACAAGGGCGAGTGGCAGTCGGTGCTGAGCAACCGCGCGTTCCTCGACGTGAACGTCGGCCGCTTCACGCTCGCGTGGCCGATGGTGCCGGCGGTCGATCCGCGCGGCGCGGCGGCGAACATCCCCGCCATCTACCGGTCGGTCCCCGGCCAGCAGACCGGCTCCGGCTGGAACGCGTTCACGTCGACCGCGCTCGAAGCCGCAGGTGAAGGCGCAGATGACGTACTTCCTGCCGGAGCAAGGCCGGCAGCCACGACTTCAAGTTCGGCTTCGAGGACCTCTACGACAACTACCGCATCGGCATCAACGGACAGTCAGGACCGTATCGGCTGTCGTACGCAACGCCGACGTCGGCATCGCCCGATCGCATCCGCTTCGTCGACACCGGCGCGCCGGGCGACTACGGCAGCGGCTGGACGCCGTCGCGCGAACATCGACCAGCACTACGCCGGCTACATGCAGGATCGCTGGGCGCCGAACAACCGCCTGAGCATCAGCCTCGGCGTGCGCTTCGATTACCAGCGCGTCGGCTACACGGACGGCTGCGCAAGCCGCGAGATCACCGACTCGACGCTGGGCGTGCAGTCGGTGGTCTGCGCCGGTCAGGCAGCGCTCTGCGACGGCGGCGCCATCTTCCCGACGATCGACACCGGTCGCCGGCAGGCACGTTCCTCAAGAACACGAACATCGCGCCGCGCATCGGCTTCAGCTACAACGTCGACGGGACTGGCAAGACCGTGCTGAAGGCGTTCTACGGCCGCTACTACAACAACCTGGCGGACGGCTTCTCGGGCGTGAACCCGGGCGGCCAGAACTACAACGAGTACAACTTCAACGACCTGAACCACAACGGCAAGTACGACGGGCCGCAGGAGCTCGGCGCGCTGGCGCACGCGCATCGGCGGCGACGCGTCGCCCGTGCTCGCGAGCACGAAGACGCCGCACACCGACGAGTACAGCGTCACGTTGGAACACCAGTTCTGGGAAGAGTCGTCGATTCGCGGCACCTACGTGCGGAAGATGCAGAAGGACTTCGTGCCGTTCTACTACTCGCCGATGGTCACGGCGTGGCTGGGCCAGCTGACGGTGCCGACGACGGCGAGCTATCTCGGGACGACGTACAACCTGCTCGACGTGCCGAACGCGTCTCGCCAATGCCGACCGGCACGGAGTACACGAACTACCCGGACAGCGATTTCACGTACGACACGATCGAGCTCGCGTTCTCGAAGCGTATCGGCGCAAGATCTTCTTCCAGACGCAGCGGCGACTATCAGTGGCGCAACGAGCTGCGCTCGGCCGAATCCGCAAACGAGCTGACGCACGATCCCGCTGGGGACCGATCCGATTGGCGTGTATCCGCATTCCTGACGGTCGAATCCGAGCGCGCCGAATCGGCAGAAGACGACGATGTACCACGCGCAGGTGTCGGGTCGTTACACCTTGCCGTACGACATCGGGCTCGGGCTGAACTACCGCTTCCAGAGCGGCTTCCCGTACTCGCCGATCGTGCCGGACGGCTCAGTGGACCTGAACGTGTGCAACTTCAACTGCGCGTTCTTCACGCAGAACCTCGATCAGAACCGGTCGGAGAGCGTCAACCTGATGAACTTCCGCATCGACAAATCTATCCCGATTGGCAGCCACGGAGCCAAGGCGATGGTGATGCTCGACATCTACAACCTGCTGAACGCCGACCCGGTTACCAACTTCAACCTGGTCGTCGGACCTACGTATTGGGCGCGTGATCGCCGTGCTCGACCCGCGCGTGTTCCAGCTGGGATTCCGGATCGAGTTCTGAAATTCCTGATCGCGAATTGGATGATTGCTGACCTGAGGGCCTCGCCGCGGCGAGGCCCTTTTTTTATTTGCCGGCGCGCTTCAGGTTGTATTGCGCGTCCGCATATCCCGGCCGCAGCGTCAGCGCCGTCTGCCATTCCTTCACGGCACGGTCCATGTTCCCCTGCGCTGCCAGCGCAACGCCCAGTCCGTTGTGCGCCGTTGCGAGGTCCGGATTGATCTCGACGGCGCGCGAGAGCGCGTCCACGGCATCGCCGATTCGGTGCGTCGAAATAAACAGAGTCCCGAGATTGCTCCACGTCGCTGCCGCATTCGGCGATGCGTTGAGCACGCGGCGAAACAGCGCCTCCGCTTCGGCCGCGCGGCCCATCCGCGTGTAGGTCTGCGCGAGCGCGTCGGCCGATTGCAGGTCCGACGGATTCTCCGCGACCAACGCTTCGAGCACGCTGGCTGATCGGGGCAGGTCGCCGCCGTCGCGCAGCATCGATCCGAGCGATCGCAACAGCGATGGGTCCGCATGCCCCGCTCTCGCCGCATCGTCGAGGACGGCAATCGCCTCGGTCAGCCGGCCGCTCGCGCGCAGCATGAACGCGAGCCGGTCGTACGCCATCGTCAGATCGCGCCGCTCGGCGACGACCGCGCGCAGTTCGTCGATCGCGCCCTGTGCATCGCCTCTTGCCCACCGCGTGGACGCATCATCGAGCGCCTGGTTCAGATGCACGAGCGTCTTCGGATCGTCGGCAGCCGTGTAGCGGCGGTCGCCTGGTGCGCGTCCTCCAACGACGTAGCCGAGCGAGCGGAGACGCGCTTCGGCGTCGGCGTCGACGACGCTCGGCGTCGCGGGCCCGGCGCCTTTCACGACTGCGTCCAGCCGCTGTTCGAGGTCGCGTGCGCGGTCGCGCGCGCTCGCGTACAGATTCCGCGTCTCGCCAGGATCCGCGTTGAGGTCGTAGAGCTCCGGAATCGGCAAGATCGATCAATTTGAGGCGATCGCGCAGCATGCCGGTCAGCGGCGCCCAGTTCCTCGCCAGGTTCGCGTTCAGCGCCTCGAAGTACGAACCAGGCTCATCGAAGGGCCGCTCGCCGCTCACAAACGGCCGGATGCTCCGCCCGTCGGTGCGCGTCAACGGCGGAGAGCCGAGCAGATCGAGAACCGTCGGCGCGACATCGACCAACCGCATCGTGTCGTCGAACACCGCAGGTCGGACGCGGCCGTTCGCCCAGAAAATCAGCGGCACGTGCAGCGTCGCGTCGTACGCGAACAGCCCATGCGTACGCTCGCCGTGCTCTCCGAGCGATTCGCCGTGGTCCGCCGCAATCACGACGAGAGTGTTTGTGAGCGCGCCGGCCGTCTGCAGGCGCTCCATGAACGCGCCAAGGGCGGCATCCGCGTACGCGATCTCGCCGTCGTAGGGCGCCGAGGCATAGCGGGAGCGGTACGGCTCCGGCGGCGTGTACGGTTCGTGCGGATCGTAGAGATGCACCCACGCGAACCACGGAATGGACGTCCGGCTAAAGCCGGACGCTACATTTCTGGACGCCGCGTTACCGGACGGCGCGGTGCCGGATGCGGCGTTCCCAGACGCAACATTGCCCGACGGTGTGGATGCGATCCAGTCGTATGCCGGCGCGAGCACCTGTTCGGCGGGACGCTGAACGACCTCCAGATCCGCTGAGCTTCCCAGCATGCGGTCGTCGTAGACGTCGAAGCCGGTGTTCAATCCAAATCGCGCATCGAGCACGAACGCGCCAACGAACGCCCCCGTGCGGTACCCGGCCTGTTTGAGCGCCGCGGCGAGCGTCGGCTGCGCTGCGTCGAGACGAAACGTGCCGTTATCCCGCACCGCGTTGTGCGGCGGGTAGCTGGCCGTCATCAGCGTCGCGTGAGACGGCAGGGTCAGCGGCACGTGCGCGTAGGCGTGATCGAAGCGCAGGCCGTTCCTTGCAAAACGGTCGATCGCGGGCGTCAGACCTCGATCCCCACCGTAGGCGCCGACGCGATCAACGCGCAGCGTGTCGACGGTGACCAGCAACACGTTGGCGCCTCGAAGCGCTCCGGCCGGCAGCGGCTGCGTCTGCCGCGGCTGATGGCCGCGCGCGAGCCATACTCCAAGCGCGACCGCCACAACAGGGCCGCCGACGATCGCCCATGCCATCCGGCTCTTCACTGCGGTCGCCCCTGCCTGATGTCGTTCATGTTCGAACCAGCTCGACGTTGTACCACGTCCATCCGTTGAATCGTAGCGCGAGCGCCCGACTGAAGCTTCGCGCTACGGCTGGTGGTCACGCTCGTCCTCTCGCTCGGCTGAAGCCTCGCGCTACGGTCGCGGTTCGCTGCGGTAGTCTCGCTCGGCTCAAGCCTCGCGCTACGGTCGCGGTTCGCTCCGGTGTCTCGCGTCATGTACACTGAATACATGGGACACCATGGATAAGTCTGAACAACCGGCCGCAAGCCTCGGCGACTTCACGCTCACCGCGCGCGTGTTGCCGCTGTCCGGGCTTCGCGATCGTCATCGGCGTCTTCGCCGCCTACGTCGCCGCTGTGCTTCTCAAACTGATCGGCTTCTTCACGAACCTCTTCTTCTTCCAGCGCGTCGAGACGACGCTCGTCTCGCCGGCCGGGCATCATCTCGGGCCGTTCGTCATCCTGATCCCGGTCGCCGGCGCGCTCATCGTCGGCGTCATGGCGCGCTACGGCTCGGAGAAGATCCGCGGCCACGGCATCCCGGAAGCGATCGAAGCGATCCTGATGAACGGCAGCCGCGTCGAGCCGAAGGTCGCGCTGCTGAAGCCGATCTCGGCGGCGATTTCGATCGGTTCGGGCGGCCCGTTCGGCGCCGAGGGGCCGATCATCATGACCGGCGGCGCCTTCGGGTCGCTGATCGCGCAGTTCTTCCATCTGACGAGCGCCGAGCGGAAGACGCTGCTCGTCGCGGGCGCCGCGGCAGGCATGTCGGCGACGTTCGCGGCACCGGTCGCCTCGGTGCTTCTCGCCGTCGAGCTGCTGCTCTTCGAATGGAAGCCGCGCAGCCTCATTCCGGTCGCGCTCGCGAGCGTCACCGCCGGCGCGCTGCGGCGTCACCTGCTCGGCATGGGCCCGCTCTTCCCGGTGCCGGCGCATCCGGCGTCGATCGGGCGCGGCCGGGCTCGCCGGCTGCGTCGTCGTCGGCCTGCTCGCCGGCGTCGCTGTCGGCGGTGCTCACGCAGGCGGTCTACGCCTCGGAAGACGCGTTCGCGCATCTGCCGATTCACTGGATGTGGTGGCCGGCGATCGGCGGGCTCGTCATCGGCATCGGCGGCTATGATCTTTCCGCAGGCGCTCGGCGTCGGGTACGACGTCATCGGCAGCCTGCTGCAGGGCGATACGCCGCTGCGGATTCTCGTCGGCGTCCTCGTCGTGAAGTCGATCGATCTGGGCGGTCTCGCTCGGCTCCGGCACATCGGGCGGCGTGCTCGCGCCGCTGCTGATGATCGGCGGCGCGCTCGGCGGCCTCGAAGCGCACGTCCTGCCGTTCGAAGGCGCCGGGTTCTGGCCGCTCGTGAGCATGGGCGCGATGCTCGGCGGCACGATGCGGTCGCCGCTCACCGCGGTCGTGTTCGCGCTCGAGCTGACGCACGACGTCAACATCATGCTGCCGCTGCTGCTCGCCGTGATCGATCTGCGCACGGCTTCACCGTCCTGCTCCTGAAGCGATCGATCCTGACCGAGAAGATCAGCCGCCGCGGCTACCACCTGAGCCGCGAGTACGCGATCGATCCGCTCGAAATCATCTTCGCGCGCGAGGTCGTGCGCACCGGTGTCGTGGCGCTGCCGGCCGACGCTACGCCGGACAGCGTTGCCGTCGCGCTGAACAAGAAGGCCGAGGCGCGGCATCAACAGCGCTTGTTCCCGGTGATCGACGAAGCGCGGCGTCTGGTCGGCGTCGTCACGCGCGGCGATCTGCGCGAGTGGCTGACCGCCGCCGGCGGTGGTGCGGCACGGCCACTCGGCGCATCCATCGAACGGCAGCCGGTCGTCGCGTACGCCGACGAGCCGCTGCGCATCATCGTGTTCCGGATGGCCGAAACCGGATTGACGCGCTTGCCGGTCGTTTCCAGACAGGACGGCACGCTCGTCGGCATGCTGGCGCTCACCGATCTGCTCACCGCGCGTTCGCGCGTGCTCGAGGCCGAGCAGCGGCGCGAGCGCGTATTCGGCACGAAGTTCCGCCTCCCGGCCATGTTCGGCGGCCGCGCGCGAACGCACACATAAGCGCGTCGTAACGTTGATCATGTAGCGTCCGCCTTTAGGCGGACGTTTGACGGCCGGCTGAAGCCGGCCGCTACAGGTGTCACAGATGCTTCAGGATCGTCTTGTACAGCAGCGGATTGTTCCAGGTACTCGACGTGCGCTGCGAGGAGCGTCGTCGCGTCCGGGTCCTTGATGTTCTGAACAGGGTTGGGATTCGTTCTACCCGGCAAATCGTAATAATCGAGCGCGCCGCTGATGATGTCCCAGGGCGACCAGATGTTGATCCATGTCGGTCGCACCGCCGGCTGCGTCAGCAGCGGCTGCACCGACGCGGCGAGCGCCTCGCGCGGTTCGGTCCCCGCACCCTGGATCCCGAACACGAATGCCGTCTTGTCGAGCGGGCTGCCAAAGGTGAGGAGCAGCCGCGTCCGTGTTGCGATCTCCGGCGCGGTCGGGTCGAGCTGCCGATCCAGAATCAGCCTGTTCAGGACGTCGTAGATGACGACGGAGCCGAGCGAATGGCCGACTAGAAGAACGTCCGAATACTGCGGATCGCTGTAAACCGCGCGCGCGGCGCGCCACACCCACTCCTTGATCTCGCGGCGCACCTCGAAAAATCGATCCAACAGCTGCGGCTGCACGTACGCCGCCACATCTCCGGCGTACTGGATCAAGAACGTGCGGACGAGCAGCGTCACGACGATCACGAGCGGCCACGACAAGCCGTGCCACCCCGCCAGCACCGTCAGGAGCAAATGACCGCGCCGGAGCACTTCCTCTGCAAAGAGCGTCAGCGTACCCATGATCGCGAGATACAGCATACGCACGCGCAACGTGAGCCCGCGCGTCGTCTGATTTTGCGGCAGATCGCCGCCGAGCTCGCCTTGCGTTCTCACGAGCCGCAGCAGCAGCGCCGCGACCGTTGCCGCCACGAGAATGAAGGTGACGACGCGGTCGAACTGATAATCGAACGTGCGAACAGCATCGCTCCACGTCGTCGTATCGAAGAATGAGTAAGGCTGGCTCATCGCCGAGCCGTGATACACCATCGTCGCGACGACAACCACGGCCGCGGCCATCATTGCCCATAGGGCGATGACGAACGTGACGACCGAAATTCGGCCGAAGCGCACGACGCGCTTCGCGCGCCGCTCGAAGGCTGCCCACGACAGCACGACGCCAAATGGCGCGAGCGCACAGATCAGCGCATTGAGGATCGTTGTCAGGTCGTGCACAAACGCGTCGCTCGCCCATCGCGGCACGTCGCGCAGCGGAAGCCTCGCCGCGACGACCGCGAGTATCACGACGTTCAGGATCGCGAGCGAGGCAACGACCGCGAGTGCCAGCTCGAGATAGACAACGGCGCGCACAGGGGCGGGAAACCTGACGTACTTGCCGAACAGCCAGCGGTGAAACGGCTTTCGGCCGGCGCGAATCCCGCCGACGGCGCCGCGGACGAGAAAAGCCATCACGTCGCGAAGCGTCACACGCCCTTCGGTGAGAGGCGCCCAGTACGCCTCGTACACATGCACGTCGCGCTCTGATCCGTCATCGAGTGATATCGCGAGATCCAAGCGCTGCAACCGCTCGCCGCCGACGGCGACGGTTTCTGCGCGCGGCGCACGGCGCGCGACGCGCGCGACCTTGCATAAACCATCCGCAACATCGTCGAGCGTTTGAAACGGGATCTGCTGCCCCATCCCGTGCGCGACAAGAATCGCCGCCGGCGCCCGGCGGCCGGCGCGCGCCAGAGCCGGTACACCGGCAGCGGCTGACGCAGTGGCAGCCGAGGACGGCGCAACTTCGTACTTCGCGGCCTCCGGCGGCTTGGGTGAATCGGTCATTCCGTCCTCGCCGCGAGACAGCGCTGTGCGCATTGGGCGACGCCGCGCGGAGCGGCGCACGGCGATTGATCTGGGCCTAACACACTGACGATGTGCGGTTTAGTTCGCATCGAGCATCACCATGTTTCATGGCACCCGCGTTGCTGCCGAGGTACTTGGCGCCTGAAGCCGAGGAATCATCTGTGCGATCACATAAAAAAATCGTCTGGGCCGTTGGAATCTGCCTCACTCTCGCGACCACGTTTTACCCCGCGCGCGCCGACGCGCAGTGGCGGTACCCCGGCTATTACGTTCAACGCGACCTGACCGCGCTGCGGCTGCTCGTGAAACCGAACGATGCCAAGGTATACGTCGACGGCTACTACGCCGGCATCGTCGACGACTTCGACGGCGTGTTTCAGCGTCTGCACGTTCCCGCTGGCCAGCACGAAGTGGTGTTGTACCTCGAGGGCTACCGCACCGTGCACCAGAAGATATATCTCACCCCCGATTCCACGTACAAGCTCCGTTACACGATGGAGAGAAATCTGGCTGGAGAGACGAGCGAGCCGCCGCCGGCGCCGCCCGAACCGCCAGCAGCTGTGCCTCAAGGCGGATCGCAGCCGATGCCGATGCCGAGAGCGCCTCGTGGTGGCATGTATCCGCCACGGGGATATCCGCCGCAGCCCTATCCGCCGCAACAGCCGTATCCGCCACAGCAGCCGCAACCCCCGCAGCCGCCGCAGCAGCCGATGCCGCCGGAGCAGCAGGCGCCGGAAGCCGCTGGAACGAACAGCGGCGCATTAGTTGTGCGGGTGCAGCCGAGCGGATCTGAAGTGTGGATCGACGGCGAGCAGTGGCGCGGCCCCGAAGGCGATGAGCGGCTGGTTGTTCAGTTGTCCGAAGGCACGCACCACGTCGAGATCCGGAAGAGCGGCTACAGGGTTTACACGACGGACGTCCAAGTGCGTCGTGGTGAAACGGTTCCGCTGAACGTGAGCCTCTCGCAAGGCCGGGACGACTGAATGCGCGGGCGAACGATGGCCGGTGTGTACGGCGGCCTCACTCGTTCCAGAGCCAGGCGGCGCCACGGACGCCGCTCGAGTCGCCGTGCTGCGCGCGCACCAGGCGCGTCGTCACCCGATCGGAAAAAATGTGCGGCGTCCAGAGCCGCGGCACCGATTCGTACAGCCGCTCGATGTTCGACAGCCCGCCGCCGAGCACAATTACATCGGGATCAACGATGTTAATCACGCCGGCCAGCGCACGGGCCATGCGATGTTCGTAGCGTGCGAGGCAAGCATCGGCAGCGCGATCGCCTGAGCGGGCGCGCTCCGCAATTTCCGCCGCGGCGACAGGAACGCCGATGCCGGCGTAGTCGCGCGCCAACGCCGGGCCCGACAAGAAGGTTTCGATGCAGCCGCGCCGCCCGCAATAACAAGGCGGCCCCGGCCGCTCGTCGTCTTCTGGTGCGGGCAGCGGATTGTGGCCCCACTCACCTGCGATCGCGTTCGCACCAGTCACCACGCGTCCTGCGATCACCAGGCCGCCGCCTGTTCCGGTTCCGATAATGACGCCGAACACAACGGCCGCTCCATGCGCCGCGCCGTCGGTTGCCTCGGAAAGCGCGAAACAGTTCGCATCATTTTCGAAACGAACGGGACGCGCGAGGAGGCGCGGAAGGTCGTCGGCCATCGGACGGCCGTTCAGCCATGTCGAGTTCGCGTTCTTCACGAGCCCGGTCGCCGGCGAGATCGCGCCGGGGATGCCGATGCCAACAGTCCCCCGTTCACCGAGCGTCGTCTCCATCCTGGCGACGAGCGCCACGATTGCGGCGAGCGTCGCGTCGTAATCGCCCTTCGGCGCCGGAATCCTGTGGCGCAGCAGCTCGCTCGAGTTGTTGTCGAGCGCGATCGCTTCGAGCTTGGTTCCGCCGACGTCTATGCCGATCCGCATGCCGAGGTGGACTCTCGAACATTACAATAGCGCGTGTTGCGAATCAGCCGCCCGCTGCTTGTTGTCGCTCTCATCGGCTCGGTCGCGTGTCAGCGCACGTCGGGGCCGAAGCGTCCGGTGATTGGCGTGTCGCTCCTCACGGAGACGCATACGTTTTTCAAGGAGCTCGAGCGCGGGCTCCGCGACGAAGCGGCCGCGCGCGGCCTCGACGTCGTGGTCGTCGCGTGCGAAATGGACCCGGCGAAACAGGCGGCGCAGATCGAGGATTTCGTCGCGCAGCGCGTCGCGGCGATCCTGCTCGCGCCCTGCGATTCGAACGCGGTGGGGCCGCACCTTGCGGGACCGGAACGCGCTGGGATTCCCGTGTTCACCGTCGACATCGCCGCACGCAGCGGCAAGGTCGTGTCGCACGTGGCGAGCGACAACGTGCAAGGCGGCCGGCTCGCTGCGCGTGCGATGGCAACGGCTCTCGGCGATCGCGGCAACGTGCTCATCATCGATCACCCGACGGTCGCGTCCGTCCAGGACCGGGTCCGCGGCTTCGAAGAGGAGCTCACGCACCACCCGCAAATACACATCGTCGGCCGTCCGTCCGCGGACGGTCAGCGCGCAAAGGCGATGGCGGTGATGGAGGACATGCTGCAGGCGCACCACGACCTCAACGGCGTCTTCGGCATCAACGACGACTCGGCGCTTGGCGCGCTGTCGGTCGTCGACTCGGCGCGCCGCACGGACATCGCGATCGTCGGCTACGACGCGACCGACGAAGCGCAGACGGCGATGCGCAAGGGGACCGCGCTCAAGGCCGAAGTGATTCAGCATCCGGGCACAATCGGCAAGACCGCGGTGGACGTTATCGCACGCTACCTGAAGGGCGAACAGGTGCCGCCGATCGTGTCGGTTGATGTCGGCGTCCTCACGGCGGACGCGCTTCCCCGCCAGTGACACGGCTTCGCGCCCAGGGCATCACGAAAGCGTTCGCCGGGGTGCGCGCGCTGTCGGACGTCGATTTCGAGCTGCGCGCCGGCGAAGTGCACGCTCTCGTCGGCGAGAACGGCGCCGGCAAATCGACGCTGATAAGAGTGCTCGGCGGCGCCATTGCACCTGACGCCGGTACCGTGCGGCTCGAAGACGCGCCGCTGCCAGTCGGCGATCCTCGCGCGGTGCGCCGTGCGGGGGTCAGCATCGTCTACCAGGAGTTCACGCTCGTTCCCGATCTGACGATTACGGAGAACATTTTTCTCGGGCGTGAGCACGGCGGTCTCTGGCTGCGCCAGGCCGACATGGAGCGCGAGGCTCAGCACGTGCTCGACGAGCTCGGCGTGCGCGCGGCAGCGTCGACCCGTGTCCGCACCTTGAGCGTCGCGCAGCAGCAAATGGTGGAGATCGCGCGTGCGATCCAGGGACACGCGCGCGTGTTGATACTCGACGAACCGACCGCGACGCTGTCATCTGTCGAGGTCGACCGGCTGCTGCGCGTTGTTCAGCAGCTCAGAGATCGCGGTATTCCGACAATCTACGTGAGCCATCGCCTCGAGGAGATCTTCACGATTGCCGACCGGGTCACCGTCCTGCGCGACGGCCGCCACGTACTGACAAACGATGTCGCGGCTCTGGACCGCGCAGAGCTGATTCGTGCGATGGTCGGCCGCGAGGTGAATCAGGAGTTTTCGCCAGACCTCCGGCCGGCGGCGAGTGCGACCGCCGCGGTGGTCCTCGAAGTCCGGTCGCTGAGCGCGCCGCCGCGATTTTTCGACGTGTCGTTCACGGTCCGCGCTGGCGAAATCGTCGCACTCGCGGGGCTCGTCGGCGCGGGACGCACGTCGGCGGCACTCGCGCTTGCGGGAGCAATCCCGGCGCACGGCGAGGTCCGCCTCAATGGATCGGCGGTTCGCTTTCGCACGCCCGCCGACGCCATCGATCGGGGCGTGGCGTATGTGACGGAGGATCGCAAAGGCCGCGGCCTGTTCCCGCAGCTCGGAGTCGATGCGAACATCACGCTCACGTATCTCTCGACGTTCGCACGCGCCGGCCTGCTCGACGCCGCTCGCGAGCGCAGCGCGGCGGCCGACGCGGCGAAGCGTTTCGACTTGCGCGCCGCTCGACTCAGCCAACCGGCAGGCACTCTGTCTGGCGGGAATCAGCAGAAAGCGCTGCTTGCCCGGTTTCTGCTGAAGCCGCGCACGCTCGTGATCCTCGATGAGCCGACCCGCGGCGTGGACGTCGGCGCCCGGGCGTGAGATATACGCGCTGATGCGCCGGCTCAGCGCGGACGGCACCGCGATCCTGATGATTTCATCCGACCTGCCGGAGGTGCTCGGCATGGCCGACCGAATCGTCGTCATGCGCGGCGGACGCACGACCGGCGAGCTCACGCGTGCCGACGCGACCGCCGAGCGCGTCATGGCGCTGGCATCATGAGCGACCAACTCGCCAGCCACCAGCCACCAGGCGCCAGCCACAGTATTTTCAACTACGCGATCTTCGTCGCGCTTGCGCTCGAATGCGTCGTGCTCGCCGCCGCGACCGACAGCTTTCTGACCACAGCCAATTTGACGAACGTGATCCGGCAGAACGCATTCACGGCGATTCTCGCGGCGGGCATGACGTTCGTCATCCTGATCGCCGGGATCGACCTTTCGGTCGGTTCGGTTGTTGGCCTGTCTGGCGTGTTGTGCGCGGACGCGCTGGCCCGAGGGCACGGCCTGGGGCCAGCGCTCGCGACCGGCATCATGATCGGCATCCTTGTCGGCTTCTTCAATGGCGTCGTGACGACGTCGATGCGCATCCCGTCATTCGTCGTGACGCTGGCGACGATGCTGATCGTGCGTGGCGCGGCGTTCAGAGTACACGGATGCGCGGACGATTACGGGGCTGCCCGCCTCGTTCGAAGTGCTCAGCAGTGGCGCGGCGTCGGCGGCGATGATGATCATCGTTTTTTTGTTGTCGTGGATCGTGCTCACCCGCACGCCGTTCGGCCGCCACGTGTATGCGATCGGCGGCAATGAGGACGCGGCGTGGCTGTCCGGCGTGCGCGTGCGACGGGTGACGCTGGCGGTCTACACGATCTGTGGGGCGACCGCCGCTTTGGCTGGCGTGCTGGTCGCCTCGCGCCTGAACGCGGGCTATCCTCGCGCGGGCGAGTACTACGAGCTCGACGCCATTGCTGCGGTCGTGGTCGGCGGCACGAGCCTGTTCGGCGGGCGCGGGTCGATTTGGGGCACGCTTGCCGGCGCGCTGTTCATCGGGATTCTGAACAACGGGCTCAACCTCTATCGCGTGAGCCCGTACGACCAAATGGTCGTCAAAGGGGTCGTGCTGCTGGCGGCCGCCTCGCTCGATCGCTGGAGGACGCTATGAACTGAGAACTGAGAACTGAGAACTGAGAACTGAGTTCAGGGCTGTCCCCAACCTGCCAGTCTGGTAAGGTGATCATGATGCATCGAGCCATCCACGCCGCGATCGCCGTCGTCACCTGCGTTCTCGCCGCCGCGACGATTCGTCCCGTCGCGGCGCAAAGCGATCTCGACGCGTTCATGCGCGACGTGGTCGCAAAGCGCGATGACAACTGGAAGAAGCTGCAGCAGTACATCCTCGACGAGCATGAGGTGATCGAACTTCGCGGTCCGTCGCACGTTCCGATCTGGGGCGAGCGGCGCGAGTACAGCTGGTATCTCCGTGATGGTTTCTTCATTCGAAGTCCGGTGAAGTTCAACGGCGTCGCGATCGCCGAGGCCGACCGTCTTCAGTACGAGCGCGACTACCTGCAGCGTTTGCAGAAGCGCGAGAAGCGCGGGCGCGGCGAGAACCCCGAGAACCTCGAGAACCCCAAGAACCCCGAGAACCCTGAGAACCTGGAGAATCTGATCCTCCAGACCCGCCAGCCCGAGTTCGTGTCCTCGGCCTACTTCCTTCGCTTCAAGTTCGACGAAGGCAAGTACGCGCTCGTCGGCAGAGAGCAGCTCGACGGACGCGAAGTCCTGCGCGTCGAGTACTACCCGGCAAAGCTGTTCGGCGGCACGGATCGCCGGCGCGCGGAGAAGGGCGCCTCAGAGAAAGACAAGGCGTACGATGCCGAGTTTCAGCGCCTGATGAACAAGGTCTCGCTCGTCACGTTGTGGATCGAGCCGAAGGCTCACCAGATCGTCAAGTACACGTTCGATAACGTGTCGCTCGATTTCCTGCCGGTCCAGTGGCTCGTTCACGTCGACGATCTCCACGCGACGATGAACATGGGCCAGCCATTTCCGGACGTGTGGCTGCCACGCGATCTCAATCTGAACCTCGCGCTCACGCTCGCCATCGGCCAGTTCGACGTGCACTACGGGCTCGATTACGCGAACTACAAGCGCGCCGACGTCGCGACCAAGGTCACGATCAAATGATCGGCGTCGCCGCGCTGCTCGCGGCGATGGTCCTCTGCGCGCCCGGCGACACGTGTAGCGCGAGGCTTCAGCCGAGCGACGACGTCGCCGTTCAACCGTCCGGAGAGGTCATCGCCGAAATCACGGTTCACGGCAACGTCCTGACGACCGACGCCGAAGTGCAGCGACTCGCGGGCCTCGAGATCGGGATGGCGGTGACGCCGCAAACGGTGGACGAAGCGGCGGCACGGCTGCGCGCAGCGAGGAAATTCGACCACGTTGAGATCCGGAAGCGCTTCGCCTCGATCTCCGATCCCAACAAAATCGTGCTCGTCGTCATCGTCGACGAAGGACCGGTGCACGTCGAACGCACCGGCGACCCTGCGCATCCGGCGCGCGTCGTCAAGAATCGCGGGCCGAATCTGCTGTTTCTGCCGATCCTCGAGTCCGAGGACTCGTACGGCTTCAGCTACGGCGCACGCGTCGCGCTTCCCGATCCCCTGGGCAAGGAGAGCCGCATCTCGTTTCCGCTGACGTGGGGAGGCGAGCGCCAGGCCGCCATCGAACTCGATAAACGGCTCGAGCGAACACACCTCGTGCGCTTCACCGGCGGCGCCGGATTCTCGCAGCGGACCAACCCGTTTTTCGACGAGCACGACACGCGCGAGCGTGTGTGGGCGCGCGCGGAACGCGAGCTGTTGAAAGGACTGCGCTTCGGCGCCACGGGCGGCTGGGAGCACGTGCGGTTCGGCGGCCCGTCCGACCACGACGATCTCAGCGACAACCTCGCACGCGCCGGCGCTGATGTGATCGTCGACACGCGCCTCGATCCGATGCTCGCGCACAACGCGGTTTACGGGCGCGCGGCGTGGGAGCACCTGAACTTTTCGAGCGGATCGCCCTCGCTGAACCGCGTCGAGCTCGACGGCCGCGGCTACATCGGGCTCTTCGGGCAGAACGTCCTGATCGTGCGGGCGTACAAAGCCGACGCGGATGGACCGCTTCCGCCGTACCTAAAGCTGCTTTTCGGCGGCATCGGCACGGTGCGTGGATTCAGATCGGGTCACGCACTCGCCGATACGATCGCCGCCGGATCGCTCGAAGTACTCGTACCGCTCACTTCGCCGCTGAACGTCGCGCGCCTCGGCGTGAGCGGCTTCGTCGATGCGGGCGCCGCGTACGACAAAGGCCAGCGGTTCGCCGACCAGCCGCTCGAACGCGGATTCGGCGGCAGCGTCTGGGTGACGGCCGCATTCCTGCGATTCAGCGTGGCCATCGCCCACGGCGTGGGCGGATCGACGCGCCTGCACGCCGGGGGAACGGTCAGTTTCTAATCTAAGGATCAGGTAAGGATCTGAGGATTTAAGGATCTGGGGAGAGGAGCGAACTCCCCTCCCCAGGCCGGTCGCTTCGCTCTGGTTATTGCCGGATGCTCAGTTTGTCGACGACGCGGGTGACGCCGTTGATTTTGCGGGCAGCGGCGACGGCTTTCGCTCGCGCCTCGACGCTCGGGACGGAATCCGGTGAGCGTCACCACGTGGTGATCGGTGTCGACGTGGATGTCGCTCTTACGGAGCATGTCGTCCGATTCGAACCGGGTCTTCAGATCGGTCGTGATCCACCCGTCCGTGACTTCGGCGCCGGCTCGATTCGCGCCTTCTTTAGTCTTGTCCCATGCCTTTTCCGCGCCGTCTTTCGTCTTGTCCGCGCCTTCCTTGCTCTTGCGTTCCAGCTTGCCGGTCGTGCCTTCCGTTCGAGCGTTCGGCTCAACGCTGAGGCGGTTCTCGACGCGCGTCGCTCCGCCCGCTGTCGCCAGCGCTTCGGCGCGCTCGCGTTCGGCGTCGGTCCTGACGGTGCCCGACAACGTCGCCACGCCGTTTTCCACCGACACTTTCACGTGATGCTTCTTCAGCGACGCATCGGCGTTGATCCGGCGCGTGATCCTCGAATCGATCGCCTTATCCGCCCTGTCGGACGACGAAGCGGTCGTCGTGGTCGCCTGCGGCGCCGCGGTCGACTGGTGCGGCACCGCCGCGATCATCGCGGCCGCGCACACGAACGTTCCGAATACTGATCTCATGTTCTGCTCCTTCAAACAGTTGAGGTGAACGCCGCCGACTCCTTGATTGAGTCAGCAAGTCCCCTACCACGTCCGGCGGAGTGGATGAGCCTCGGTGTTGAAGACGACATGAGAGAAGTCGACCGCGTCGGGCTGGAAGAGCAAATAAAGGTATTTCAGCGTCTCGGCGAGGAAAAAGCTGTGCATCCTGTCGCCCTGCTCATGCGTGACGACGTTGCGCAGGACCGTGTAACCATTGTCGGTTCGGCAGTATCTGATGAGGTCCTCGAAAATAATCAACCCCATCCGCAGGTACTTCGGATCCTTCGTGTAGCGGTAGAGGTAATACGCTGATTCCACGATCTCGGGGCGCAGTTGGTAGCCCCCGCTCAGCACGGTCATCGACTTGTAGTCGATTGATTCTGGCTCGACGCCGTTCAGCGTCCACATCGCGAAGCTTGAATCCTGCAGCCGGCGCGCGCGCTTCAGCTCGCCGCCCATTGCGAGCACCGCCGGGAAAAAGGCCTGGAGCGAGCCGAACGTCGTTGTCGTTCGGGCGCCGGTGTTCATATCGGCTTCGCCGTACCACAATCCCGCCGGCCCGTCGTCTTCCAGGTACTTTTCGATCGCAGGCAGGCTCGCGCGCCACATGTGCGCGCAGTCCTTGTCGCCGAACAGGCGCTCACACTTCAGCAGGTACTCATAGTACGAATCGATCGCGCCGCCGATGTGGCTGCTCGCGCTCGTCCAGGCACCTGTCTCGACGTTGATGCCGTCGCCAACGAGTCCGGTCGTCGTCGACCGGCGATCGAAGATCGCGACCAGGGCGCGCTTCGCCTTATCGAAGTAAATGGGTTTCTTCGTCAGCTTCGCCAGCGTGCCGAATTCCAGGAGCAGAGTGCCGACCTCCGCCGGGTTCGATTGCGCGTCGCTCACGGCACCGGTCCGCAGGTTCACGTTCACGTACGGCATGCCCGTCGGGGAATCGAACGCCGGCAGCAAACGGCGACCAAGGTCGTCCGCTTTCGCGAGGAGACGCGGATCCTTCGTCAGCTGATGCGCCGAGAGCAGTCCGCCGAGGATGCGGATCGTGATCTCGAAGTTCTTGACCGAAATGTCGCGATCGAAATCGAGCGTGTCGTCGAGAAACGTGCGGGTCTTCCGGGCCTCCTCGTCGAGGCCCATGATGATCATCGTGTCGAGCGAGTCGACCGGTGTCATGTAGATGGGCGCGTGGTCGTACCAGTCGCGCGGCGTGTTGCTCACCGGGTTCAGATCGTCGTGTCCCCACGCGCCCCGCTTGTAGCCGTTCCAGGCGTGCAGAAACTCCGCACGCACGCGCTCGGCGGTCGCTTTGCGATCGATCGACGGTCCCCCTGGCTTCCCGAATGCGCCGCACGCGGCGCTCGCCAGAACAGCGAGCACCGCGGCGATGACGCGTGTACGCAGCGCAACGGGGCGCCGGCTCATTGCCAGTCGGTCGGCAGCCGATCGGCGTGGGACCAGATCGTGCGGAGCTGCGCTTTCACTTCGGCCGCTTTCTGCTTGTCGCCGGATTTTTCAGCGGCTCGCATCAGCCCCACGAGCGCGGTCGGTGCGGCCGGGCGTCCGCGCAAGCGCTTTCTCGAACGCGGCGCGCGCGTCGGCCGGCTGATTGGCTGCAAGAAGCGCTTCGCCGAGCGCCTCGTACGTCGGCTTGTCGATGAACGGCGGACCGAATTCGTACGGCAGCTGATCTTCGATCGTCGCCGCCTGCCGGAGTTGCGCGATCGGCGTTGCGACGCCGCCGGCCGCCATCTGCACCAGCGCGGAGAGCTCCATCTCGCAGATCGATGCCCATCCGCGAACGTGAGCGGCCATCTCCGGCATCGTCTTCGAAACTTCGACGTCGAGCGCGGCTCGCGCTTCCTTCAGCCGTTTGAGTTCGGCCTCCGCATCGGCGCGATGGCCCGTCTTCACAGCGGCGTAGCCTGTGATGAACGCATCGGCGACGTCCATTTGGCGATCGATCTCAGTCGCGACTGTCCATTTGAGCGACTCGTCGCTCCAGTCCTCGGTGTCGAACAGATAGCGCAGCCGCATGCCGACATACGACAGCAGCATGAATCGATCGCTCGGACGCGGCTTTGCGGCGGAATCCGCCATGCGCCCTGCCGCGGCTTTCGCGTTTGCGTAGCAGTCGGCCAGCAGCTTCTTGGCGTCGCGCGCGCGTCCCTGCTCGAGGTATCCATATTCGAGCCATTCGGGATAGTGGCCGCAGGCCGCCGGCGGCAGGTGGCGCTCGGCGAAGATGGCATTCACGAGGCTAATCGCGGTCTCGTTCGCACTCACCATGTCGTCCCACATGCCCATCGCGATGAAGATGTGCGAGCACATGTGCTGCGCGTGCCCCGCTGCCGGCGCGATCTTCGAGTAGGCGCGCGCCGCTGGCAGCCCGCGCGCCGCATGATCCGGATCGTCGTACGAGTGGATCAGGTAATGGGCGATGCCCGGATGCTGCGGATTCGTGATGAACAGCGGCTCGAGGAGCGCCGCGGCGCGCATGTACGTTTCGACGTTGCGCCCTTCGTGTGCCGTCCCGAGCAGCGAGAGCGCGTAGAAGGCGGTGCCGTCGACATCGTCGGGATATTTGGCGTGAAGAGCCGCCATTTCCTCGGCGTAGGCCGCATCGCGCGCATACTTGTCGCCCTCGCCGTACAGGATGTCGACGGCGTGCATGTACGCTTTCTCGCGCGCGGTCGGCGCCTTCGCCTGGCGCTCATCGGCAGTGTCCGCAAGACGCTTCAGCGCTTTGCGCGCCGATGCGATGTCCTGCTCCATCCAGACTGGATGGTTGTAAGTCATCGCTTCGCCCCAGTACGCGAGCGCGAATGCGGGGTCGGCCTCCTGCGCTTTCCTGAACCATTGAGCCGCGTCCGGATACTCGAAGTTGTGGAGCTGCGCGAGGCCCGTCAGAAAGGGTGCCTGCGCCGCCGCCGCACCCGAATTGGCGAAGGCGACCTTGCCAACGCTCGGCGCCTGCGCCCGCGCAGGAACGCTGACGTAGACGAGAGCAACAGCGATAAGGAGCGAACGCGCGCGACTCATGGAGTCCTCCTTCAAACTTCCAACGTCCGGCTAAAGCCGGACGCTACAACCAACCGACCCGGCCAACCTGCCCGACCAGCCTTACCCGCCCAACCCGGCGGAGCCCCGCACCTGCCCTATCTGCCCTTCTGTATCTCGAGTTTCGCGATCGCCTCGCGGTGCACTTCATCGGGGCCGTCGGCGAGGCGCAGCGTTCTCGTTCGGGCCCAGGCGGCAGCAAGTGGAAAATCGTCCGATACGCCGGCGCCGCCGTGCGCCTGAATCGCGCGATCGAGCACGCGCAGCGTCATTCGGGAACGACGACCTTCACCATCGCGAGCTCGCCGCGCGCCGCCTTGTTGCCGACCGTGTCCATCATGTGCGCGGCTTTCATCGTCAGCAGCCGCGCCTGCTCGATCTCCATGCGCGACTCGGCGATGTCGGCGCGGATCGTTCCCTGATCGGCGAGTGGTTTGCCGAACGCGACGCGCGAGCGTCACGCGGCGGCACATCGCCTCGAGCGCCCGCTCGGCCACGCCGATCGACCGCATGCAGTGATGAATGCGGCCGGGCCCGAGGCGGCCCTGCGCGATCTCGAAGCCGCGGCCTTCGCCGAGCAGCATGTTGGCCGCCGGCACGCGCACGTTCTCGAACGTGACTTCCCCATGCCCGTGCGGCGCATCGTCGTACCCGAACACCGGCAGCATGCGCCGAATCGTGACGCCGGGCGCGTCCATCGGAACGAGGATCATCGACTGCTGCCTGTGGCGCTCGGCCGCAGGATCGCTCTTTCCCATGAAGATGGCGATCCGGCAGCGAGGATCGCCGGCGCCGGAGGTCCACCACTTGCGACCGTTGATCACGTAGTCGTCGCCGTCGCGCTCGATGCGCGACGCAGATGTTCGTCGCGTCAGACGAGGCAACGTCCGGCTCGGTCATCGCAAAACAGGAGCGGATCTCGACCCGCGAGGAGCGGCTCGAGCCATTTCGCTTTCTGCTCGGGCGTGCCGTATCGGACGAGCACTTCCATGTTGCCGGTATCCGGCGCCGAGCAGTTGAACACCTCCGGCGCCATCGGCGAGCGGCCCATGATTTCGCAGAGCGGCGCGTACTCGACGTTGGTCAGCCCGGCGCCCGATTCGCTCTCCGGCAGGAACAGGTTCCACAGCCCCGCGGCGCGCGCCTTCGCCTTCAGCTCTTCGACGATCTCGGACGGTTGCCAGCGATCGCCGCTGTCGATCTGCCGGCGGAACGTCGGTTCGTTCGGATAGATGTGCGCGTCCATGAACGCGTGCAGGCGCTGACCGAGATCGACCGCCTTCGCGGAAGGCTCGAAGATCATCGCGCGCATGATAGTCTGACGGCCCGGTGGAAGACCACGCGTCGCCGATCCGGCCCGGCGAGCAGCTCGAATGGGATCGGCTCGAAGCGTACCTGCGCGAGCGGCTCGGCGGCCGGTCGAGATTCCGGCCGCTGATCTCGCACAGCCGATGGCAGCCTCGCAGTTTGCCGGCGGTCATTCCAACCTCACGTATCTGGTCAGATTCGGCGCGTCCGAGCTCGTCGTCAGGCGTGCGCCGCTCGGGCCCGTGCCGCCGCAAGGCGCACGACATGGCGCGCGAATACAGGTGGCTCGCCGCCGTCCACCCGCTCTTTCCACTGGCGCCGCAGCCTGTACTTCCTCTGCGAAGACACGAGCATCATCGGCGCGATCTTCTACGTGATGGAACGGCGACGCGGGCTCGTCGTCCGGCACACCGAGCCGCCCGAAATCGCCGATCAGCCTGCCGCGCGACGCCGCGTCAGCGAAGCGCTCGTGGACACGCTTGCGCGTCTTCACGCCGTCGACATATCGAACGATGCCGTGTCGGCGCTCGGCCGCCCCGCGGGATTTGTCGAACGGCAGGTGCGTGGCTGGACCGATCGATGGCACGGCTCGAAAATCGCAGCGCTGCCGGAGATGGATGCGCTCGCGGAATGGCTGCTCGCGCGCCTGCCGCCTGATCCGGCAACGCCGACGATCGTGCATGGCGACTTCAAGCTCGATAACGTCATGCTCGATCCCGGCGATCTCGGCAGAATCGTCGCCATCTTCGACTGGGAGATGAGCGCGCTCGGCGATCCGCTGGTCGACCTCGGGATATTGCTCGCGTACTGGTCGCCTACGTCGCCGCCCGGGCAACGTGATGCGTTGACGGCCGTCACCGATCGGCCGGGTTATCTCACGCGCGACGAAATCGTGGACCGCTATGCGGCGCGTTCGGGCCGCGACGTTTCGGGAATCCGCTTCTACGAAGTGTTCGCGGTGTTCAAGATTGCGGTCGTGATCCAGCAGATCTTCTACCGCTACGCCCGCGGCCAAACGATCGACAGCCGATTTGCGACATTCGACAAGCGCGTCGAGTTCCTCGCGCGTTCCGCCGCGGCGCTCGCCTCGTAGCGCGCCTGCAGGCGTCATATTTTCACGATCATCTTGCCTATGTTCGCTCCGTTGAGCATGTCGATGAACGCCTGTGGCGCGCGAGCGATACCCTCCACGACGGTTTCCTTCATCCTGATTTTTCCGGCGGTGTACAAGCCGCCGACTTCGGCGACGAACTGCGGCGTCTGCTTCGCCCAGTCGCTGACGATGAAGCCCTTCATGGTGAGACGCTTGCCGATGACGAGGAACAGGTTGCGCGGACCTGGCGGCGGCGCGGTTTCGTTGTAGCGGGAAATTGCTCCGCACGCGACGATGCGGCCGTGCGTGTTCAACGCCGAGAGCGCCGCCTCCAGATGATCGCCGCCGACGTTGTCGAAGTACACGTCGATGCCGTCGGGCGCCGCTTTCTCGAGCTGGCCGCCGATATCGCCGTCCTTGTAGTCGAACGCGCGGTCGAAGCCGAACTCCTCGATCGCCACCTTCACCTTCGCCGCCGATCCGACGCTTCCGACCACGAAGCACCCGCGCAGCTTCGCGAGTTGTCCGGCCACGCTGCCGACGGCGCCGGCCGCCGCCGAGATGAACACGCGATCGGGAGCCTTCACGTCGACCAGGTTCACGCCGACCCACGCCGTCATGCCCGTCACGCCGAGGAGCCCCAGATAGATCGACGAAGGCTTCAACCGGGCGTCGACCGATCGCAGTTCATTCGCGTTCGCGACGAACGCTTCGCGCCAGCCAACATCGACGTCACGAGATCGCCTGGTTTCAGATTCGGGTCTCGCGACTCGATGACCTCGCCGACGGCGCCGCCCTGGAGCGGTTCGCCGAGTCGAAACGGCGGAACGTACGACTTGACGTCGTTCATGCGGCCGCGCATGTACGGATCGACCGAGATGAACAGGTTGCGGACGAGCACCTGTCCGTCGGCAGGCGCGGCCACGTCGACCTGCGCCAGGGAAAAATTCTCGGGCGTCGGGAACCCGCTCGGTCGCGACGCGAGACGCACTTCGGTGCTTTTCATCGCGGTAGAATTGATTGTCGTGTTCTTTTTGTCCATCTTTTTTGCTGCGGCAGCTGTCGTCACGGCAGCGGGCGCCACAGGTGCGACCGGTCGCGTCGCACGCGCAGAAGCTGCCGCCCGTGTCCTACACCTGCCCGATGGATCCGGACATCGTCGAGGACAAGCCGGGCACGTGCCCGCGGTGCAAGATGACGCTCGAGCCGATTCGGCTCGACACCGGCGTATGCGTGTCCGACGCACACGACCGAGATCCAGGCGACTGCCGGAAAGTGCCGCATCGACGGACGGCCGCTCGTGCCGGTGACGGTCTCGTTGTATTTCACGTGCGCCGACAATCCAACGGTTCACGATCTGAATCCCGGCACGTGCGCCGACGGCAAGCCGCGTCTCCTTGCGCGCGAGCGGCGCGCGCACGGCGATCACAATCCGCGCCACGGCGGCCAGTTCTTCATGGCGTCCGACAACTTTCACCATCTCGAGGGCACGTATCCACGTGAGGGCGTGTTCCGCCTGTATTTCTACGACGACTACACGCGGCCGCTCGGTCGAGCGACGATCGCGAATTTCGCGGCCCGAGCGGTGACGCGGAAGATCTTCGATCCGGCCACCAAAGGCTACAAGGACGTCGAGACGGTGCCGCTCGCGCTTTCGAAAGACGGACGCTACCTCGAGGCGCACGTGCCAGACGTTCTGCCGGCGCAGATCACGGCGAAGGTCACGTTCAAGGCGGGCGACTCAGAACATCGATTTGATTTTTCGTTCCCGGCGTTCACCAGCGAACCGAAGCCGGGCGCGCCGATCGTCGTCGCGCCGCCGACGGCCGCCAAGGCGCAGTTCGAAGCGTCCGTTCGCAGGCGACGCTCCGCGGACGAAAGAAGCGCTGCTCGACGATCTCGACGGCGGAGAGCAAAGCGGTGGAAGCAGCGGTGAAAAACGGTGCGTTCGGTCAGATTTATCTCTCGGCGCTGGCCGCAAAGGACGCCGCGCTGCAGCTCGAAGCGGCCGACGGCGATCAGCCCGAGACGACGCGCGTGCAGATCACCGCGGCGGTGCGACAGATCGTTCTCGCCGCGTGGCTGCTCGACCAATACGGGGACCTCGGCGATCGTCAGAGGATCGACGATGCGTATCAGTGCGTTCGCGAGCGGCCGTCGCGGAGCTGTTGAGAGCCTATGCGCGCTAAACACATCGCCATCGGACCGGTCGGATTCGCTGCGGCGACTCTCATCGCGTTCGCAGTGCGCCCGGCCGACGCGCACAAGCCGATCACGTCGAAATACACCTACAACAGCTGACGTCTTTCCGGTTTTCAGCGCTCGATGCGGCGAGTGCCACCGAGCGGGCGGCCCGGCGCCGATGTCGCTCCTCGAATACAAAGACGCGGTGCCGTGGGCCGAGTCGATTCGCGAGGAGCTTGTCGCCGAGAAAATGCCGCCCTCCTTCGTCGATCCGTTCGGTCCCGCCGTAAAGGGCGAACACACGATCACGCCGAAGGAGCTCGACACGATCATCACATGGGCGACGGGCGGCACGCCCGAGGGCGATCCGGGCAAGCGGCCGGTGCCCGTCCGCGGCAGTCGACGAGTGGCCGATGGGAAAACCGGACGCCGTCCTCGCGATGCCCGCCGAACACGTGGTCAGCGCGACGGTGACCGAAGAAGTCGCCGAGCTCACGCTCGACACCGGATTCACCGAGCGGCGCTGGCTGAAAGCCGCCGACCTGCAACCAGGCGATGCCAGCATCGTCCGCGACGCGACGATCGCGGTCGAGAACGGACCGGTGCTCGCCGTGTGGGTTCCAGGCGAGCATGCGCGCGATGCCGCCCGACGACGCCGCGTTCGAAGTGCCGCCGGGAGCGCGGCTGACGCTTCGCATCCATTACAAGAAGGGCTGGCAGGACGAGCGCGCTCAAAAAACCGATCGCAGCCGCGTCGGACTTTACTTCGCGACACCGACCGGAGCCGCGCATGCGATCTCGAGCGTCGGCCTGAACGGGACGACGCCGGAGCGCGTTTCGGTTGTTGCAGTGCGGCCGCGTCTCGATCGGTCCTATGGATCGATCGACGTGCATGCGGTGCTCACCGACGGGACGACGGTGCCGCTTCTGCGATTGAGCCATCCGCGGCCTGAGTGGGCCCGGCGTTACTGGCTGGAGAAACCGATTGCACTGCCCGCCGGCGCCCGGATCGAGATGACGCACAACGGCCGCGCGAATCGATCCAGACGATCCGCCGAGACCGCCGGCCGGTCCGCTCGAAGCAGCCGTCGAATTTATATCCAAGTAGGTGCAGACAAAGACGTCCGCCTAAAGGCGGACGCTACATCGTCTATTCATGTCTCAGCGCGACCATCGGATCGACGCGCACGGCGCGACGCACCGGCATGTACGCAGCGAGCGCCGCGACTGTGACCAGAGCGGCGATAACCACCGCGAGCGTCGTCGGATCGTGAGCAGAGATGCCGAAGAGCATATGCGCGACAAGGCGGGACGCAGCGAGCGCGCACGGTACGCCTACAGCGACACCCGAGAGTGTAAGCGCCGCTGTTTCTCGCGAGATCATCCTGAAGATCGCAGCGCGAGATGCTCCGAGCGCGACGCGAATCCCGATCTCATTGGTCCGGCAGGATACTGAGTACGAGATCACGCCGAAGATCCCGGTCGCGGCCGTGACGAGCGCCATCGCCGCAAAGAGCGCCAGCAGGATGGTTCGAAATCTGGGCTGCGCCACCGACGCGTCGATCACGTCATTCATCGTCGCCACGTCGCTCACGGGCAGATCCTTGTCGATTCTGGCAACCTGCCGTCGAATCGCGGCGGCCACGCTCGCCGCATCCAACGAGCTCCTGACGACGACGCCGGCGCCCCACAAGGGCGACTGCGCGAACGGCACATACATCATCGGTCCCGGCGCGTCGCCGAGCGCTACGTCGCGCACATCGCCCACGACGCCCACGATCTCGCGCGCGGCTCCGCTGTCGGGCGGCAACCCGAATGCAATTCGCTTCCCGATCGGATTGCGGTCCGGGAAATACATCTGCGCCAGCCGGCGGCTGATTACAGAAACGCGAGCGGCAGAAAGCGTGTCGTGCTCGTTGAAGAGCCGCCCGGCCACCACCGGGATTTCCATCACGCGAAAATATCCCGCGCTGACCGACACGTAGTTCGCCAGCCGCGAACCTCCGGCTGGCGGCGGCGGATCTCCCACAATGTCGAACGCGAGGTTGACGATGCCGTCGGCCAGCGGCATGGGAACCGCCAGCGCTGCGTTCGCGAGGCCCGGCTCGGCGCGGACGCCGTCGAGAAGCGCGTCGCCAAAAGCGATCCACTGGCGTGGCGTCGAGTACTGGAACTGCGGCAGCGAAATCTCGGCCTTCACCGTGTGCTGCGGATCGAAGCCGGGTCGTACGGCGGTGAGGTTCGCGAAGCTGCGGATCAGCAGTCCGGCCGCGACGAGCAGTACGATGGCGAGCGCGATCTCTCCGGCTGCGAGCACGCTGCGCGCGCGGCCGTTCGAGCCGGTATTCGAACGACCGCCCTCACGCAGCCCCCGCTGCACGTCGCCATTCACGGCAACGAGCGCAGGCGCGAGGCCAAACACAGAGGTTGCGAGGATGGAAATGAAAAACGCAAACGCAAGCACGCCGTAATCGATGCGGATCGCGTTCACTCGCGGCACGCTCGGCGGCAGGAGTGCGCTCAGCGCCTGCACGCCCCAATACGCCACGCCGACCCCGACGGCGCCGCCGATCAGCCCGAGAACGGCCGCCTCGGTGAGCAGCTGACGAACGAGTCGCACCGCGCCGGGCGCCGAGCGTCGTGCGAACGGCGATCTCCCGCGCCCGCGACGTCGCGCGCGCGAGAAGGAGGCTCGCCAGGTTGGCGCACGCGATCAACAGCACGAGCGCAACGGCGCCGAGCAGCACGAATAACGCCGGCTTCACGTTGCCGACGACCAACTGCTGCAGCGGGATCATGCCAATCGTCCAGCCGTTGTTCTCGTCGGGAAGATCTTTCGCGAGGCGCGTGGCGAGCGCCGTGAGCTCGGCTGCCGCCGCCGCCGTCGTGACGCCTGGCTTCAGGCGGCCGGTCACTCTGCAGCCAGTGGCCTCCCCGACGCGGCATCCAGCTGCCGAAGAGCGGATCCTGCGCGAGAGGAATCCACAGCTCGTCGCCGTCGCCGCCGACAGGAAACCGAAATGTCGCCGGCATGATCCCGACAACCGCAAACGATCGCTTGTCCAGATCGATCGAGCTGCCGACGATCGCCGGATCGCCGCCAAACGCGCGGCGCCACAACGCTTCGCTCAGCACCGCGACGGGCTGCGCCCCCGCCTTCCCATCCTCGGGCCGAAGGATCCGGCCAGCCAGCGGCTTTTCGCCAAGAAGCGTGAACATCTCCGACGTGACCACCGATGTGTTCACGACCGAAGGCTCGCCATGGCCCGTCAGCGTCAGCTGATGAAACTGGCTGCCGGCCATTGCGCTGAACACATGATTCTGCCGGCGCAGCTGTTCGAAATTCTGGTACGACCACCCGGTCTGCGCTGTCTCGTCCTGCAACCGCTGCTGAAACACGTTGAACAGCTGCTCGGGTTCAGCATACGGCAGCGGCTTCAACACGACGGCGCGCACGACGCTGAAAATCGCCGTGTTCGCGCCGATGCCGAGCGCGAGCGTCAGAACGGCGACGAGGGAGAAGCCTGGATTCCGGCGCATGGTCCGCGCCGCGTAGCGCACGTCCTGCAGGAATGTTTCGAGCAGCCGCCACCCGCGGAGCTCGCGATTGATTTCCTTCAACTGCGCAACGCCGCCCAGCCGGATGCGAGCGGCGCGTTCCGCTTCGTCGCGCGCCATGCCGCGTTCGAGGTGCTCGGCCGTCAGCAGCTCGAGGTGGCTCTCGAGCTCGAGCGCGAAGTCGCTCGCATCGCGATCGCGGAACGGCAGCACGCGGCGGATTGTCGAGAGGATTGGCGTCAGCCAGATGCGCCGCCGGAAATAGGGTCTCATGTGGCCTGCACACAGGAGTATGGAGAAGCCATCCGGCAGATGTCAAGCAGGGTTCGCCGTTTTCGGCCCTGCCGAAGATTTCAGCGCGGCGATTCCTGCGAGCGCGCGCCGCGAAGGATGTCCTCGAGCGCGTAATTCGCCTCGTGGCAGGCGTATTCGAACAGACGATCTTTCGACCGCTGCATAGGCAGGACGGCGGACCATGGCCTGGTGAATGCCGTCGGATCGTCGACGGTGAACTCGTATCGCAACGTGTTCGCGTCGGTTCGCGTGAACCGCTCGATGAGGTGCAGGTCCGCACTCGATCCGCGGATGGACGCCTTCTCACTGAAGTTCGTCGAGTCCACGACAAGCGTGCCGCCCTCCCAATGCGCGCGCGGATCGCCCTGCCAGAACCGGAGCACCGCAGGCGCGTGCGAGGACGAGCCGCCCGCAGCGGCGACGGGAATGATCCGCGCTTCGTGAATCATCTCGCTGAAGATGACGACGTGGTCGGCGGTCTGGATGATCTGGATGTAGTTGTTGTACGGTCCGGGCAGAATCGGTGGTCCTGCATTGAACGTGAGACATCGCTCCTGAAGCGAGCGATTCTCTGGTCCGTCCGCCGGATGGGCCCGCGCGTCAGCCGCTCTTGCGGCGGTCGCACGGCGTGCCGATTCCGTCATCGGCGGCACTTGTCCATCGGGCGGGTCGACGATGAGCGAGGATCTGATCTTTCCGCCGATCCGCGCGAGCGCGGTCCCACGATCGAACCAGTAGTCGTTCACCGCGCGGCCGACATCAGTCTCCGCGCTGCCATCCCGTCGATCCCGATCGTTTCGCTGAATCGTTTCCCGAACGAACGCCTTCGCGTCGGCCTCGGTCAGGTATTCCCTGCCTGCGAACTCACGCGGGCGCTCGAGCGGCGTGAGGGTTGCGAAGCTCCAGATACCCTGGAGATCCGGATGGCCGTCGGCAGTCGTTGTGACCGACGGCCGCTGGCCATAGGCGGGCCAGTGATCGCGGTGCGTAATGGTCGGCGTCGCGGTCTGCACGACGAACGCGAGGAGCAGCAGGCGGCTTGACACCCCGTACATTTCGGTGAAACCTACGCGCGTGTCGGCATTCTGTCAATGGCTCGCCGCAACGCAGGGAAGCATTGCGCTTCACGAATCGCTGTACATGTATCCGCTCGTCGAGTCGACGCACGTCCTCACGCTCTGCGTCTTCGTCGGGCTCGCGGCGATCCTCGATCTGCGCCTCATGGGGCTCACCATGCGGCAGGTGCCCATGTCGGAGATGGCGGCACGCCTGCTGCCGTGGCTGCGCATCGGATTCCTCGTCATGATCGTGACCGGCGGGCTGCTCTTCTACGCGATTCCCGTCCGCTCGTATCACAACGTGTTCTTTCGGATCAAAGCGATCATGCTCGTCCTGGCCGGACTGAACGCATTCGTGTTCCACAACGGAATCTATCGCAAGGTCTTCGAATGGGATGTCGCGCCGCGTGCGCCGCGCGCGGCGCGCGCCGCCGGCGCCTGTTCGCTCGTGCTCTGGGCCGCGATCATCGTTTCGGGCCGGATGATCGCCTACAACTGGTTCGACTGCGACATGCAGCCGCCTCGGTGGGCGTTCGTCGCCGCCGGCTGCGACGGGTACACGCGATGACCGCCGGCTCGATGCTGCCGTTCTTCCAGTGGTGCGAGGCCTCGGCTATCGGCAGCGCCATCCGACAATCCACGTGGGCGTTCGCGGTCATCGAGTCGGTACATCTTCTGGCGCTCGCCGCGATCGGCGGCGCAGTGCTGGTCGTCGATCTCCGACTTCTGGGCTGGGGGCTGCGTCGTCAGACGGTGGCCGAAGTCGCCCGCGACGCTCAGCCCTGGTTCGTCGGCAGTCTGATCGTGATGCTCGTCACAGGCGTGTCGCTGTTCTTGTCCGAGTCGGTGAAGTGCTATTACAGCACGCCGTTCTGGTGGAAGATGTCGTCGCTGGCGCTCGCGGTGATCTTTGCGTTCACGATCCGCCGGCGCGCCACGATGACCGACGACGTGCGCGCGGGGCGGATCTATCTGAAGCTGGTCGCGCTCGTCTCGCTGACGCTCTGGTTCGGCGTCGGCGCAGGCGGGCGATGGATCGGCTTCTCGGGGTGATACCAATAACTCTCCACTATTTCTGCTAGCGCCCGCCGCGCCCTCGGCCTCTCCCTTCGGTGGGATCGGCACCGTCGAGCGGGGCACCGGTGCCCGAGGACCCGAGAAACAGCTTCCGGCCGTCAGAGAACGTCACGTTGCGGCCGTTCGCCCGGAGCTGCGAGTGATCGCGCGCCTGGTAGCCGTCGACGACGATCATCATCCCAGGCTTGAGCGAATCTTTGGTGATGCCGCGGCGGAACAGCGTGTTCGGCGTGCCACCTTCGACCATCCACTCTTCCTTCGTCCCGTCCGGCTTCGTCACTTCCATGTGTATCCACGCGTGCGGATTGGTCCACTCGACTTTCGTGATCGGCCCCTTCAGGAGCACCGGTTTGTTCGGATCGAACTCGCCGCCGAACGCGTGATGCGCCACGATCGGCGTTGCGGCCATCAACAGACCCGCGCCGCAAAGCGCAGCACACAGTTTCCTCGTCGTGGTCATGGCTACTTCTCCTTGGTCTTCGAAGCTTCCGCCTCGCGCAGCCGCGCGCCGCGGAGGATGTCGCCAAGCGCGTAGTTCCCCTCGTGGCACGCGTACTCGTAGATGCGCTCGTTGGTGGCGGGCCACGCCATCTCGCCCGTCCACGGCCTCGTCCAGGTCTGCGGATCTTCGATCGTGAAGCGATACAGCAGCGAGTTCCTGTCCAGCCTCGAGAAGCGCTCCACGACGTGGAGGTTTTCAGTGGAATTGCGGAAACGAGTTTTGTCCGTGAAGTTGGTCGTGTCGACCACCAGCGTGTCGCCTTCCCAGCGGCCGACCGAGTCGCCCATCCAATTGCGAATCGTCGGCGGCAGATGGTCCGCGTTCATGCGGACGATGCGCGCATCGTGCACCATTTCCGTTTGGATCATGACGTAGTCGGACGTCTGCACGATCTGGTGGAGGTTGTTGTAGAAGTAGTTCGGCAACGCCGGCGGACCCGACGTCGATCCGAACCCGAGGATGCACCGCTCGCCCAGCGGACGGCGCTCGGGGTCGTCGTACGAACCGGCCGGCTCGAGCCCAGGATCGAGACTCTCGCTCGCGTCCGACGTTGGCGCGCGGAACTGCGCGAGGCGGCTCATATTGCGCTGCCGCGCTTCCGGCGTGAGCGCCGGCACCTTCCCGTCCGGCGGATCGACCACTATCGACGTGCGCCGCTCGCCGTTGATCTTCGGATACTTCGTGCCGCCGTCGAGCCAGAACGTGTTGTATCCGCCGACGTTGCCGGCGGCGCCGACCGATCCGTCGCCGCCCTTTGGCGGCGCGGTGCGATCGCCGGAGATTTTCGCGTCGCCCTCGACGACTTTCTGTTCGGCCTCTTTCTCGCGCTTCGCGGCCTCTTCGTCGGACAACGCCGCCGGTAGGCCGTTGGGCCGCTCGAGCGGCGTCAACATCGCGAGATCGTACGTCCCGGTGAAATCTGGATGTCCGTCGGGCGTGCGAGGCGCAGCCGTGGAGGCCGGCTTCCGCACCGGCGGCGCCGTTCTCGCCTGCCCGGCCACGCGCGCCGGCAGCATAGTGGCGATTGCCGCCGCCGCGGCGGCCGAACCGGCGATCATCAGCAGTCGATTCGACATAACAGCCCCCGCGCTCATCGGCTCAGCGGCTTCTTACGCCACTGACCGTACATTAACTCCTCGACGAACTCCACACACTTGAAGTCCATCAACTGAGCGTTCTTCTCGACGCGGCGGTAGAGCGGCAGGCTGATTTTCCACGGCCGGGTGAACACGTTCGGATCCTCGATCGTCGCCTCGTACGCAATCACATCCGGGCTGGTGCGCGTGTAGCGCTCGACCACGTGCAGCGCGTCGCTGTGAAAATTACCGGCGCGATCGAACCAGGTGGAATCGTTGAAGCCGGTGACGTCGACGACGAGGTGTCGCCGTCCCATTTCCCGACCGATTGTCCCATCCACGAATCGGCGGGTGGCGGTCCGGGATTCTTCAGGAAGATGTTCCGCGTCGCGCCGGCGTACTCGTACGCGAAGAAGAGCGACGTGTCGCTCTGCAGGATCTGAAACGGATACGGCATGTAGGTCGCGCGCGGCACGCCCGGCAGGTAGCACTTGATCTCGGGGTCGCGCTCGATCCAGTGCTCGAGGTTTTCCTTCTTCTTCGCGAGCGCTTCGGCCTTGTACGGAATCGATCCGCCTTCGACGATGCCGAGGCCGGGCGGCACGGAGCCGACGGCGCCGAGCGCGAGCACGGGCGGCGCCGGCACTGGTCCGTAGGGGCCGGGCCGCACCTGCATCGCGGAACGCGCCATGTGCGTTTCGACGTCGTAATTCGCCTCGCCGATCGATTGCCAGATGCCATTCAGGTCGGGGTGTCCATCGGCGAGTCTCGGCGCGCGATACGCGGCCGGTGATTGTCCCGCAACTGGCAGCGCCATCATCGCGCCGAACGCGCCGGCGGCCGCCGCCGCGATGGCGATCCCAACCGTTCTCAGCTTCGCGCCCATGCCTCGAGTCCTTCCTGTGCCGCGAATGTTATCTGTTCGCGTTCTTGATGGCGTCCATGTATTGCTGATGGCAGTGCGAGCACGCTTCGTAGATATCGCCGCCGACCGTGAACAGGCGCTCCGCATTCTTCGCGTCGGCCGCGCGCACGGCCGCTTCGCCCGTGTCGACCATTTCTTTGGCGCGCGCCATCCACTCGCCGCCGTCTTTGGCCCTCGGCACAATCATCAACAGGTTGCCGGCCTCGGCCACCGTTACGGCAGCGTTGCGGACGGCCGTCCATTGCTCGTCGGTACGCGGGCGGATTTCCTCGGTGTTGCCGACGGTGGCGATCGTTTTCACCGCTTCCCAGATTGTGTCGGCGTTGGGATCGACAACCGACTGCATCAGCAGCTTCGTATCGGCCACTGGCTTGAACGGCGGCGGCTTCGGTCCGCCGCAGGCGATCATGGCAAGGGCGCCGAGCACGACGCCGCATACGCTGACCCTTCCATACGGCGCCTGGCGCATTCTCTCTCCTCGATGGTTACCGCGGAGCCGTATTATGCCGCCAAACCGGCTCAGCGAGCTTGACGTTGCTAGGCTGTCACGCCGCGTTTGGCTTTCAGCTCCGCCAGCAGCCGATCTACCTCATCGTCGCGCTCGAGCTGTTCGAAACGGTCATCGAGATCGTCGCCGGCCATCGAGGACTTGGCCTGGCTGACGGCTTCGTGCTGCGCCACTTTGTCTTTCATGCGCTCGAACGTGCGGACCGTCGAGCGGCTGCCGATCGCGATCTGCGCGTCGCTCGCCTTGCCGAGCGCGCGTGCGCGGCGATGCTGGGCGAGGAGCATGTCGCTCTTCGCTTGCGCTTCCGCGAGCTTCTGTTCGAGCTTGCCGAGCGCGCTCTTGAGCGCCGCGACCTGGGTGCGCTGGTCCGCGATCTGCTCGTCGAAGCTGGCCGCGGTGCGCTCGGAGCTCTTGTGCCGCTCGAGCGCGGCGCGGGCGAGGTCGTCCTGTCCGCGGTCGATGGCGAGCTCCGCCTTGCGCATCCAGCCGATGGTGCGTAGTCGTGTGCTCCTTCTGCTTTTTCTCGAGCATGTGCTGGTCGGCCATCGAAATCGCGACCTGCGTCTTCACCTGCAGCAGCTGGTTCTCCATGTCGAGGATCACCTGCTTGATCATCTTCGACGGGTCTTCCGCCTGGTCGATCAGGTCGTTGAGGTTGGCTCGGACGAGCGTTGCGACGCGGTCGAGTACTGCCATGACGTCGGTCCTTTCTTTACTTTGCGGCGGGGCCCCACCCCCGCCGCCTGTGCCTCGCGCGCCATCGCGCGCTCGGCTTTGATTCCATCAGCGATCTGCTCAGTGAGCTCTCGAAGGGCCTTCTCCCCGCCGCGCGCTCTACATCTCTGCGCGCTTGCTTCAGAATCGGTCGGTGCAAGCAGGCCTCTGTCCTTCCCGGCCCCATCCCCTTATTTAGGTTCCGAGAACCTCGGGCCTCGGCGCCTTGTCGCCGAGCTTCCGCACCTTCGACAGCAGCTCGGACATCGGCATGCCCGACAGCGCCTCGAACAGCGCCGGCACCTGCGCGGCGATCTTCGGTCATGTCGCCGGTGATCTTGTGCATGCCGGTCGGTATCGCCGTTGCCGGTCGACACGATGGTGATCTTGTCGACCTTGCTCGAGCGGGCGTCGCCAGTGCGCGACGATCTCGGGCAGGCTGCGTGAGCAGCTTGTCGATGACCGCGGCCTGGTTGTATTCCTGGAACGCCTCGGCCTTGACGTTCATCGCGCGCGCCTCGGCGTCGCCCTTCTTGAAGATGATGTCGGCCTCGGCCTCGCCCTGCGCGCGGATCGCCGACGCCGCAGCCTTCGGCTTCGATCGACAGCCGGCTCTTCTCGGCGTTCGGCGAGCGTCTCAGATCCGCTGCCGCTCGATCTCCGCCGGCTTCAGCACGGTCGCGATCAGCTCCTTCTCGCGGCGCACGATTTCCGCCTCCTGCACCTTGATCTGCGACTCGCGCTCGATCTGCTGCACCTGCACCGCTTCGGCGATGACCTGCTGCTGCATGACGTTGGTCTGGATCTCGTACGCCTTGTCGGCCTGCGCCTGCTGCTTCTTGACGGTCTCGACGTAGCTGCGCCTTCTTGATCTCGAGGTCGCGCTGCGCCTCCGCCTGCTTGGCCTGCGACAGCGTTTCGGCGAGCACGCGCTCCTGATCGGCCTGCGCCTTGGCGACTCGCCGACGCGCGCATCGCTTCCGCGCGCTTGATCGCGGTGTCGCGGTCGGCTTCGGCGGCCGCGACGTCGGCGTCGCGCTTGATCCGCGCGATGTCGGGCCGGCCCATGTTGACGATGTACTCGTTCTTGTCGCGGACTTCCTTGATCGTGAACGAGATGACGTCGAGGCCCATCTTGCTCATGTCGTCGGCGCACGTGGATGCGCATGCGCTCGGCGACCATCTCCGGCTGCTTGACGATCTGCTCGACCGTCAGCTGACCGATGATGCCGCGCAGATGCCCCTCCATCACGAGACGGATCAGCCCTTCGCGCTGGTCCGGCGACTTCGTCAGGAACTGCTCGGCGGCGGTTTGGATCGACTACGGGATCGGACTTGACCTTGATCTGCGCGACCGCCTCGACGGTCACGGCCACGCCCTGCTTCGTGTAGAGATCCTGCACCGGCGCGACGTCGAACGACATCAGCTCGAGCGACAGCTCGCGGTACGTTTCGATCATCGGAAAGATCACCGTGCCGTGCCCCTTGATCACGCGGGTGCCGCGAAACCCGTAGACGATGAGCGCCTCGTGCGGGCCCGCCTTCCGGTAGAGAGTGGCCATGATGCTCGACAGAAAAATAATGGTGAGCGCCATGAGCGCCACCGTGACGACGACGCCGGACGTAACCATATTCGCCTCCTAAGTGCGCGCGGAATCCGCGGACAGCTCGGCCCACGTGCGCACGTACGCGAGCCCCTTTTCGTATCGCACGATCACGATCTCGACGCCCTTCGCGATGCCGCCGCCGTCGTCGCTCCGCGCGCCGGCGACGCGCCGCGTGCCGGCGAGCGAAAAAAGAATTTCACCGGTTCCACCATCGCGAATCGGGCTGCTGACGACGCCGACCTGACCGATCACGTCGTAGTCGTCGGGATCCAGATTCTCGTCGGGCGACCAGAGCACTTTTGCCAGGAGCACGAACATCAGCGATGCGCCCGCAAGTCCAACCAGAACGGCGCCGCCGAGCACAACGAGCGGCCACAGATCGGCGTAGCGCGTCAGTAGATACCCGGCGCCGCCAAACCAGGCGAGGAACGCCGTGAGCGTCGCGAAGTTGAAGAAGGACGGATTATCGGCGCCGTGTTGCGCGTGTCCGGCGTGGCTGCCGGGATGGCCGTGCGCGTGCGGCAAGTGCGGATGTGCGTGCGGCAGGTGCGGCACATGCGTCCCCGCCGCCCCCAGGAGCCAGGACACGGCACTCAGCGAGAAGCCTAACCAAAAGCAGACGAGATAAATGGCCGTCCACGACATGGTGCGTCCTCATGCAAGCCGCCCTACTGCAGCCACTCAGTACGCGAATCGGCCGGCGGTACGCTGCGCGGCGCGACGTCGTCCCGCGAGAGCGTCTCGAGCAACCGATCCACCAGCCCAGGGGTGTCGATGATGGCGCCGAGCAACGCCAGACACCGGCGCGAGTCGTCGTGCCCGGCGATCCGCAGGAGCGCGTTCCGAAGCTCCGGGTCGCCGCTGAATTTCAGCGCGCCCCCGCGGAGCCAATCGTCCAACGGCGCCTCGTCGGTTCGTAAATCGGATGCCAGCTCGGTGTGAAATCCTGGCGGATCGCTGACCAGATACCCGGGATGGATCTTGAAAAAGCGGGCGAGCAGCAGCCGCGTGCGCTCGGTCAGGTGCGGCCGCGCGCCGCTCTCGACCTGCGACAAGTACGACTGGCTGAACGACCCGCCGGTGTCGCGGCGAATCGCGCGAACGATTTCCTGCTGGCTCATCGGCCGGCCGAGGCCGCGCAGATCGCCTTCGACCGAGCGCAGCGTGCGGACTTTTTCGCCGAGCGTCATTGCAATTAGCAATATATATATCGCCGATTGCAATGTCAAGCGGTCGTCACAGAATCCCGTAGAATACCGACCGTGCGCCCGACGATCCTGATTCTTCTCGCCCTCCTCACAAGCGACCTGTTCCAGCCGCAGCGACCCGGTACGGCCGCCGGGGCTTGTTTCCTCCTCCTCGACACCGCTAACGGGACGTTGCTGCGAGATCCCGGATACCGTCTGCGACACGCGACTGCCGCCGGCGTCGACGTTCAAGATTCCACACGCGATTGCCGCAGTCGACAGCGGCGTCATCAAGGGCGCCGACGAGGTGATCCCGTACGACGGCACGCCTCGCGATTACGAAGCGTGGCGGCGCAATCACACGCTCGCCTCGGCGATGCGCTACTCCGTGGTCTGGTATTTCCAGGAGATTGCGAAGCGGTTAGGGATGGAACGCGAGGACTACTACCTGCGCCGGTTGCGGTACGGGAACGCCGATCGCGTCGAGCGGGCTGACGACGTTCTGGCTGGGCGGCTCGCTGCGGATCTCGCCGATCGAGCAAATGACGTTCGTGCGCCGGCTTTACGACGGGTTACTGCCGGTCTCCGAATGGTGTCATGCACACGGTGACAGACATCCTGATCCAGCCGGACGGCGTCGTCGTCAACGCGGCGGGCGAACACTCGTTCGACGCGCCGTGGCCAAAGGGCACGCAGGTGAGCGCGAAGACGGGCAGCACCACGTTTGGCGATCGCCGGGCCGTACGATGGATCGTGGGTCACGTGAAGCGTGGCGGTCATGCGTGGATCTTCGTGAGCTGCGTCACGGGCGCGGACGACATCGACAGCGGCGCCGCAATCGATCTCGCGGCGCGATCGCTGCGACAAAACGGCGTGCTCTAACGCGCCGTCCGAGTCAATCGCGCGATCAGCGCGTCCGGCACGTGAAGCTGGCGGCTTCGTCGGTGCTGCCCGACCCGTTGTAGCCAGCCATCTGGGGATAGGGGCACAGGGGCCGCGTTCGAACGGCCGCGCCGCCGTTCATGCGCGACGCGATCAACTGATCCGGCGCCTTTTTCCGCTCGACCCACTGCTCCAGCGCGCCGAGCGGGTCGAACGCGTTTGGACCGTCGCCTCCGCCGCAGTGCGCCATCCCGGGAACCATGAACAGCCGGATGTCGTCCTTCGCCTTTTCGGCGCCGCCGCGCGCTTCGACAACGCGGTTGTAGTAGTTGATGCTGTTCTGCGGCGCGATCAGCTGATCGCTCCAGCCGTGGTACATCAGGATTTTTCCGCCATGCCCGAAGAAGGCGTCCATCTTCGGGTCGACGGCGTTGATCGCACCGGCGTCGATCCCATCGGCGCGTGCGACGTCCTTGTCGAAGTCGAGCGTGTTGAAATCCCACGCAGGATTCTTGAAGACGATGTATTTGAAATAGTCGACGGCGATCGGCATCGGCCGCGGCCCCGCGAGGCCGCCCCAGCCGAGCTCGCTGCCGTACACGAGCGGCGGGAAGATCGGTTCGTGTGTCCGCGGGTTCGCCGCCGGCGCGTAGATGCGCCGTGCCGTCTCGACCTGCGCGGCCGTGAGACAGTCCGGCTGATCGTCGCCGGCACATTGAAGTGTCTTGGGATCGAAATGGCACGCCAGAGGGTTTTCAAGGATGCCGTCCTTGACTCCGTCGGCCGCGTCGCACGCATCGATAACGGCTTTGTGGACGATGCCGTACTTCGATTGGGGAATCAGGCTCGGTGGATCTTTCAGCGACGCCTGCGCGATCCACACCGACGCGGCCATCAGGTGCGTCCAGTAGTTGGCTGGCGCGCCGGCAACGATCCCGTCGTAGTCCGCCGGAAATTTCTGCGCTTCCTTCAGCCCCTGTTTGCCGCCAGACGAACAGCCGTTCCAGTACGACACCCGCGGCGCGTTGCCGTAATACGCGGTGACGATCGCCTTTGCGTCGAGCGTCATCTCGTGAACGGCGCGATACGCGAAATCGATCAGCTTCTCAGGATGGCCGAACGCGAAGCTGCCGTCCGCCGCCGACCCAGCGTGCCCGGTGTCGGTCGACGCCGTTGCATACCCGCGAGCGAGTTGAGCGGCCAAGGCCGCGTACGCGATCGTGCCCGACCACCCGCCGTTGCCGACGCCTTCGAACTTTCCGTTCCAGCCGTCGGCCGGCAACCACACTTCGATCCTGATGTCCGAATCGCTCGAAGGCTTGAGCGTCGCGGTGACGCGGCAGAACGCAGGCAGCCTCGCGAAGACCGAGCCGTCGCGCGGTCCATCAGGTCCGTCTGGCGCTGTGAACGATCCCGTGTCCACAACGGACGCTGACGTGATCGTGGCGTTCGCGAGCTTCGCCGATGCGAGTTTGTCGCACGACGCGGCCGATACGGATGCTGCCACATGCGCTGCAGCCGCGCCGGTCGCGAACGCCAGGGCAGCCGCGGCCGCCGCCGCGATCCTTGCGCCAGGTGTCATCGCTTGCCGAACGCCAGGAGGACATTGCCGGGCATGCCTTTCCACAACGCGTATCCGGAGTTCGTAACTACGAGACCATCGGCGATTGCGGGGCCGGCCGCGTCAAGCGATCCGCCCTTCGCCTTTACGTTGTTCACCGTCTCGTACTCCTTCGCCGTGTTGTAGTCCCAGATGATCCGGCCGTCGCTCGTCGAGTACGCGCGAAGATGACCGTCCACCGATCCCGAAAAGACCACGCCCGGCATCACCGAGATCGGCGCCGATTGCGCAGCCGAGCAGCCGCGGCCGCTCGTGCAGTCGAGCGTCGGCGCCGGCGTGTGCCAGACTTTTTCGCCGGTGGCGAGCTTCAGCGCGAACAGACCGCCCGCTTCGTTCGGCTGCAGCAGCACGTCGGACACCGGCACATACGCCTGATCATCGTCGGCCGCCGATCCCCATTCGATACCGCCGAGCGCGGTCCCTCTGCCGGCGCGAAATTCCCACAGCTTCCGGCCGCGGTCGTCCGGGTCGAGGCCGTACGCGACTCCCGATTTCTGTCCGATGACGATGATCCGTTTGCCGCCTGGCAGCGTTTTCAGAATCGGCGAGTTGCCGAAATCGAAGTCGGGTCCGACCTCGTGAGGGCATCCGTCGGCGCCGGGCTTGCAGCCGATGACGTACGCGTCGTTGGGCGTCACTTGGTTGTGCCACAGCACCTTGCCCGTGTCGAGCGCAAGCGCCATCACCGAATCGCTCGTGTCGACGGCCGGTTCCGTATACGAGTTGCCGGTGCCGATATACAACGCGTTTTTCGCGACGTCGATCGTCGGTGCGCTCCAGACCGCGGCGCCCGCAGGCCGCAGCATCGCCGTGCCTGCGGCGTTCTTGCCGATCTCGTGCGGAACGTCCGTGACGGTATACGTTTTCCAGATCTCGTCACCGGTGCCCGCATCGTAGGCGATCACGCTGCCACGGAAGGTGCAGCACGGATAGTCGGCCTTGCCGCCCATCGCTTCCTCGATCGATGACACCGGAACGTAGAGACGCCCGCGATCCAGGGCTGGCGCGCCCGTAATGCGCGCGAAGCGGTGGTCGTCGGCTTTCTTCTTCCAGAGCAACTGCCCCGTCGTGGCATCGACCGCGTAGACGTGCGCCGCCGTGTCGCCGAAGTACGCGGCCACTCGTCCAGTCGCCTGGGCGCCGCCAGACGCGCCAACGTTGACGGCCGTACGGACGCCGGCGTCCGCCTTGAATGACCAGATCGCGCAGCCGCTCGCCTCATCGAGCGCGTAAACGGTGCCGGTGTCGCTGCCGACAAAGACGCGTCCACCTGCAATGGTAGGTTGGCTGTACGCCTGCGCGCCGCCAGGGAATCCGAACGCCCATTTCAGTGTCAGCGTCGGCACATCAGCGGCCGTCAGACCTGGCGTCGGTTGAAAGCGCGTGTTCGAGAGGTCGTTGCCCCAGCCGCTCCACTGCGGACGGGATGCGATGTCGGCGGACCCTGTGCCCGATGTCGAACAGCCGCTCGAGGGCGAAGACGCAGGGTCCGCGGCAGGCTTGCCTCCGAGGAATTCAGCGACGGCCCGCTTCTCGCCATCACTCAACATCTGCGCCTGCATCGTCATCGATCCGCTGGTGAGCGCGAGGAGAATCGTGTCGGCTGAACGGGCCTGCAGCGCCTCCATTCCAGGCGTGCGTCCCTGCGGCGCATCGTGGCAGCGGGCGCAGTGATCTTTGTAGATCGCTTTGCCATCGGGTGCAGCGAGCAGGTGGTGGCCAAGGCCCGAAGCGAGCATTTCCACGTGGGATGCGGCGGCCAAAGCGGCGACCGCGATCGCCATGTGGCGCGCCCGCTTCACTGCCGTTTCCCAGTGAACGTGCCCTCGCCGATGTCTCCGAGCGAGACCGTGCCCTTCATCGAGTCTTTATCCACGACCGTGCCCGTGTACGTAACGTTGATGCTCGTGCCCTGCACATTTGCCGTGAACGAGAACGTCAGCTCGGCGTTCTTGATCGTGCCGGTGAGCTCGGCTTCGCCGAGCGTCGCCGATGAATAGTGGCCCGTCAGCTTTTCGCCATCCTGTTTCAGTGTGACCGTCGGTGTTCCGCTGCCGCCCGATGTCTCCACGTTGAACGCCCACTTGCCGGTCACATCCACCTTGGACTGCGCGAAGCTGCCCGAGACCATAAGCGCCGCGGCCAATACGACGAGAAGCATCGGTTTCATGAGACGGCTCCTGTTCAGTTCACTGCGCGAAGGATTACTTCTTGGACGGCCCGACGCTGCGGATATAGTTCACGAGGTTCCAGATGTCGGTGTCGCTGATCCGCTCGGCGTAGCCTTCCATGTCGATGGACGTGCCGTTGTGGATGGCGGCGAAGATCTCCCCGTCGCTGGACCCGTAGTCCCAATGGTCGTCGGTGAGGTCAGCGGCCTGCGCGCCGCCGCTGCCGCCGCCGTCGCCTTTGCCTTCCGGACCGTGGCAGCGCGAGCACAGACGCTGATAGAGGCGTCGGCCCTGGGCGACAGACTCCGGCGTATTAGGAACAGGGTTCTGCACCTTCGCCGCTTCAGGATTCCCGCCGCGGGTGGCCATGCCCTGAGAGGTTTGTCCCTGGCCCGCCAACCCAAGTGAGCCTGTGTAGAGCACGACCGCCAGTATGAGAACGCGACACATAATCGTCATTGTGCAGGAACGACGCCGCGTGGTGCCACGGAAAAAATCACCACGACGCCCTGACGTCCGGCTAAAGCCGGACGCTACACATGATCGTGCCCACGATGTAGCGTCCGGCGCCGGACGCTACACGTGATCCGCGAGATCGCCGATGCGATCGATGGCTATGTCTGGCGGCGGATATGAGGCGACGAGCGCAGCGTCCGTCGCGTAGTGACCCTGACGCACGAACACGGTCGTGAGGCGATCGAGCCACACCGCTTTCATCGCCGCGAGAATCCTCACCTTGTCGTCCACCATCACGTAACGCTTCGCCGGATACCGCCGCTCCACATCGTCGAGCATCTGCTCCTTGTGCACGTAGATGAGCACGTGCGCGTCGACGGCCGCCCATAACCCGGAGCGCTCCACCTTGCGCGGCTGGAACACGACGTCCCCGTCCGAAAGAATCACCACGGGCCCGCGATGCTTCAGCGCGCCGATGACGTCGAGCGCATGCGGATACAGGCGATCGGCGAACGGATAATGAAGCAAGTACAGCGATACGCCGAGTATGCGCGGGTCACGCGGATGCTCCAGCCGGAACCGCTGCAGCGCGCCCAGATAATCGGCGTACCCGAGCTCTGTGCGGAGTTGCTCGAAAATCTCCCAGTACTGTTGTTGCGCGTCGGCGCCGAAGCGATCGGCGAGGTGACGACGGAGATCTTCGACGACGGCGTCGTTGTCGAGCAGCGTGTTATCGACGTCGACGAGAAAGACGACGTCGTCGGGAGACGCGGGAGCAACCACCGAATCAGCCGGCGGCGACGTCGGGGCACGGCGCGTTGGCGTAGCCCGATCGGAACGGCGTCACGACGCCCGAGGCGGGCTCGAAGCGATGGCGCCAGACGCACGCGGTGTCGTTCGCGAGAAGGTGAATCGAGATCGACGGCGTATCTGAGATCGTCTTGACGTAGTGAATGTCGTCGACTGGAGGCAGCAGCGGATAGAATTCGCCGCGCGCGAGCGTTTGACGGCGCGCGACTTCGAGCTTCGCGCGCGCGGGATCGCGCCCATCGTCGAGGCGGCGGTAAACGGTTTCGTCCTGGCGTCCCCGGTAAATTCCGACGATGCCCCACGCGAGATGGTCGTGCACGGGCGTCTCCGCGCCGACGGGAACCACGAGCGAAAACAGGCACAGCGATCCATCTTCCGCACGATAGAGCGCGTACTGGCCGATGCCGCCGCCCATTTTGCTCGTGTCGTCGGGGCGGGCACAGGCATCCGGCAGCCACCCGTCGAGCGCGAGCAACGCGCCGAATGCCGGCTTCAGCGCCTCGACCCTCGCCGCCGCGTCGGGAATGGACGCTGTGAGCCGGCGCGTCTCATCGATGAGCGCGCGAATCTCAGGTCTGTCGACCAGATAGCCGAAGTGTTTGTGCTCAGCGTGATCGTGTCCAAAGTCGCACATGGAAACAGGATACGCAGGACTGAAGTCCTGCGCTACGGGAATGTTGCGCTACTCCAGTTTTGGCAGCGGCGACTCGGCTGGGCCGGCGATGACACTGCCGTTCGGCTTGAAGCGCGAGCCGTGGCATGGACAATCCCACGTCAACTCGGCGTCGTTCCATTCGACTTTGCATCCCATGTGCGTGCAGATCGCCGACCGCTGAATCGTCGTGCCGTCGGCGTCGCGGAACACGGCGACCGACTTGCCGTTGATCTCGAGCCGTTTTCCATGCCCGCGCCTCACGGCGCGAAGCGACTTGCCGTCGGCGCCGGCGAAGCGGTCACGGATCAAGTAATACGGATAGTCCTTGTTCTCCGTCAGGTAATCCCACGTCGCGCCGCGAAGCTTCTTGCGCGATGGATCAAAGAGGTCGCTCCACGGGTTCTGCCGGCCGAGCACATGGTCAGTCGCCATCATGGAGGTGAGCGTGCCGAACGTCATGCCATTTCCTGAAAAACCGGTGCCCACGAACTGGCACGCGGCCGTGGAACCTATGTACGGCAAACCATCTGGCGTTTCGATCACCTGGCCGGACCATCGATGCGTGAGCTCGATCCCAGGCACAACGGTCGTGACCGCGCTCTCGAGACGCTCGTAGCACGCATTTGTGTCGGCGGCCTGGCCCGTCTTGTGATCTTCGCCTCCGAAAATCACGACGTCGTCATCACGATGCGGCTCGATCCTGAGGTAGTGGTAAGGATCGCCAGTGTCCCAGAAGAGCGCGTCGGGAACGGTGCCGCGCCGGACGCGGCCGGCGACGACGTAAGACGTGTAGAGGGCCAGCTTCGTTTGAAACAGCGTGGCGCTGGCGAGGTTCGTGTTACCTACGAGCGGCGTATGCGTCGCAATCACGATGTGATCGCACGTGAGCGTCACGCCGCCGCTCTTCACGGAGCGTGGGTTGTCTGAGAACTCGTCAGCCGCTGTGTGCTCGTGAATCGATCCGCCTCCGGCAACAATCGCCCGCGCAATCCCCGCGAGATATTTGCGCGGATGGAAGCGCGCCTGATCGTGAAACAGCACTCCAGGGCCGCCGACGTACGGGACGTCAGCGACCGCCTCGGCATCGAAGCCAAGCTCACGGGCGAGTGCGGCCTCTTTCTCGAACTCCTTGTCGTTGCGCTCGGCTGAGCCCGCCGGCGAATGCAGGTACCCGGGCACCCATTCGAAGTCGCACGCGATCTCTTCTTCCCTGACAATTCGGTCGATCACGAAAATGGACGCCAGCCCCGCGTCCCATACGGCTTGCGCGTGATTCTTTCCAAAAAGTTTCACCAGCTCCGACAGCCGCTGGTCGGTAACCATCGTGAGGTGCGCGCTGGTGTGCCCCGTATCAACCTGAGCGCACCTGTCGCGCTCGAGGACGGCGACCGAGCGGCCCGCCTTCGCCAGCAGATACGCCGTCGTCAGGCCTGCGATGCCGGCGCCGATCACGACGACGTCGACGTGGCCGTCGCGTTCGAGCTTTGAGAATCGCGGGAACGTAGCAGAGTCGGACCAGTAAGGAGTCGTATCGACATGACGCGTCATCGGGCAGTCTCCACCTGTTGACCTGAAGCAATCGGGCCGCCAAAGATGTGTGAGCTGTATGACACGCCTTCGCGTTGCTGAGTCCATCTGGACAAACTCGTCCCACACTTCGCACGCGTACCCACGGCTCCGTGGACATCACCGCGTCGACGTCGCAATTGTGGGTGGCGGCATTACGGGCGCTGTGGTCGCCTTCGTCTTTGCGAACGCCGGCATCAATGTCGCGGTCGTCGAAGCGGCCCGTATCGGCCGTGGGAGCACGGCAGCGAGCACCGCGCTTCTAATGCAGGAGCCGGACAGAGACTTCGTCGAGCTGGCGAAGCGCCATGGCGAGAAACACGTTCGGCGCATCTGGCAGCTCAACCGGCGCGCGACACGCGACATGATCGAATTGCTCGCGCGGCTGCGTATCCGCTGCGACCTCGACCGGCGCGACTCGTTGTACTACACGCTGCGAGCGCAGGGCGCCGAGCGCCTCCATCGCGAGTTCATCCGTCGGCGTGCGGCTCGCATCCCGGGCCGGTGGCTCGACGCGCAGACGCTCGAACGTGTGGCAGGAATTCGTGGCGGCGGCGCGATCCAGACGAGCGGGAATGGGCAGGTCAATCCCGTCCGCGCGTGCGCGGGGTTGATGGACGCGGCCCATGACCGCGGAGCCCGCGTGTACGAGCACGCGCGCGTCGAACGTATCGATGCAGACAGGAACGGCGTGTCGCTGCACGTCGAGGGGGGCGCCGAACTCTGCGCGCGGCAGGTTGTAATCGCGACGGGCTACGCGACCCCCAGCTTCGAGCCGCTCCGCGCCGCCTTTCGCATGCTCCACACCTACGTGGTCGCTACGCATCCCCTGAGCAGCGAGCTGCGCCGCCGCATCGGACTGCGCCAGGTGATGCTTTGGGATACGGCGCGGCCTTACCACTACGCCCGGTGGACTCGCGATCATCGGCTGCTTCTCGGCGGAGGGGATCGGCCTCGCGTCGGCGAAAAGCAGCGCGCCGGCGCACTGCGAGACGGCACGACGCGAGTGTGGAAGTATTTCGAACGGATTTATCCCGCGTTGAACGCCGCGGACATCGACTTTGCCTGGGAAGGTCTATTCGCGACGACGCCCGACGGCCTTCCGTACATCGGTCGGCACGAGCGGTACCCGAGCCATCTCTTTGCGCTGGGGTACGGCGGCAATGGGATGACTTTCGGGTTTCTCGCAGCCACGATGCTGCTGGACTGGTACCGCGGGAGGCGAACGGCCGATCTCGATCTGTTCGCGTTCTCGCGCAACGCCGCCGGTTAAGAACGACGAGCGATCACTAGGCGACGTGCTCGCTCGCCTTATCGTCCTTCACAACGTCCGAAACCGCGCGTTCGACCTCGATCGTGCAATCGTTCAGCACGGCGGCGATCGCCGCGACCGCCGCCAGCATCGGCGCGAGCACAGTGCCGATCACGCCGGCAGTCAGCGGAAACTCCGCGACGATGCGCGCGTCCTGTCGAATGATCACGCGCCGCACGTTGCCTTCGCGCACCAGCTTCTTCACTGCGTCGACGAGCTCCGCGCCCGCGACCTTGAAGGATTCCTTGAATGTCCGCTCAGCCATGTCTACCTCTTCTGACAAGACGTCGACCGTTGACGAAAGGTTCGACATCTCGCGTTAACGCGTCATTTCGTCGGTCAGCGCGCGCGAAATATTCGCGAGGCCGCGCTCGAGCAGCCGTGGCGCGCACCCAAAGCTGATTCTAACGTGTCGACGAGTACCGAAGAATCGCCCGGGAACGACGAGCGTCGAATAGCGGCGCAGAAGCCGATTCGCGAGACGGTCGCTGTCCACCGACGGCGGGAGACGCGGAAACACCACGTTGCCGCCCGCAGGCACGTAGGCGTCGAGGCGCCGCTCGTCGGCGAAGAACCGGTGGATCGACCGGAGATTCGGATCGAGGATGCCGTGCGCGCGGCGATCGATGGCGGCCAACCGATTGAACGCGGCCAGCGCCATCCGCTCGCCTGGCGCGACGCCGTTGTTCGTCATGAGATCGTTTGCGAGGCCGGCGCGCTCCACGACCGAACGCGGTCCGAGAATCCAGCCGGCGCGGAGACCATCGAGGCCGTATGCCTTCGTCAGGCTGTTCGTCGTCAGCACGTTCGGGCCCGCGTGCACCGACGATTCAGCGTGATCGCCGAACACGCATTCGAGATACACCTCGTCGACGAGCAGCATGCCGCCGACACTCGCCAGAAGCCGCGCCATCTTTCTCAGCGTCGACAGCGGAATGCGCGCACCCGATGGGTTGTGGAGATTGCTGACGAGCGCGAGTCGCGTCCTCGGCGTGATGCGAGCGGCGAAGTGATCGAGATCGATGGCGTAGCCGTCGGCAAAGCGGCGCTCGAACCGGCGCACGCGGAAACCGAGCGCCTCAGGCACTTTGAGGAGCGGCTCGTACGTCGGGTCGCTCCACGAGCGCTTCGGCCCCGCGTCCTGCACCGTGCCACACCGCGGCGCACGCGACCCAGTTCGCGAAGCTCGTTCCACCTGAAACGGTGAAGACACGATCGACGCCGACGCCGTACCGCTTCGCGATCGCGGCTTTCAACGGTTCGTAGCCGTACTTCACCGGCAGGTTCGCAACAAGATCGCGAGTCGTGAGCCTGAGCAGCGACGGCGGGCAATGTTCGATGCCGCTCCGTGCGAGGTTGATCTCGACCGGCGGCAGCGATTTGGCCCAGCGGATGTATTCGAGTGTCGGGAAGTTCATGTCGTGTAGCGCAGGACTATAGTCCTGCCCGATTCGCATGTGGCGCAGGACTTTAGTCCTGCGCGCAGCAACAAAACCAATCGCGGCGACGACGAGCACCGCGGATCCGATCGCGGACTGCGTCGGATACGTCAGAAACGTGTTGACGACGACGGCACGCCGCGACGATGACGAACGCGAGCGTTGTCCACGGATGACCGGGCACCTGCGCGATGCCCTCCTCGGCCGCGCTCGCGCCTCTGCGCCGCACGATGAAAAGCGCGCCGGCGGTCAGCCCGAAGAACAGCCAGTCGGCGAACACGACGTACGACAGCAGTTCATCGTACGTATTCGTCGTCAGCAGCACGAGCGACACGCCCGCCTGGAACCACAACGCGAACGCCGGCGTGTGGTATCGCGGATGCAGCCGCGCCGCGCGCTCGAACAACAGGCCGTCGGCGGCCATCGCGTAGTACAAGCCGCGGGCCGGTCAGAATCACGACGGCGAGGAAGCCGAGGCTCGACACGACGATCAGCGCGGCCACGAATCGCGCGCCCGCTTCGCCCGCGACGGCTCGCGCCACGTCGGCGGCGAGCGCCGGCGACGCCGCGACCTGCGCCGGCGTCAGCACCCACAGGTACGCGAGGTTCAACGACAGATACAGCACGACGACGGCGACGACGCCCCAGCACGTTCGCGCGCGGCAGGTTGCGCGCCGGATCCTTGATCTCGCCGGCGATGTTCGCGCAGCTCTGCCATCCGCCGTACGCGAACAGGATCGGCACGAGCGCGGTCAGGAGCAGGTGAATCGAGAAGCCGCTCATGACCGACGACGGCGCGAGGTCGAAGTGGCTGGCGGGCACAGCGCCGTGCCGCAGCGCGAGCGCGACCAGCGCCAGCATGCCCGCGACCTTGGCGGCCATCAGCAGGTTGTTCGTCCACTTCCCGGCCCGGACGCCGACGACGTTCACGGCGGTCAGCGACGAGCAGCGCCGCCGCGGCCGCGATCCGGATGCCGACCGGCCCGAGCGGCACGAACGATCGATCCACGTACGACGCAAAGAGAATCGACACGGCCGCGAGCGATCCGCCGTTGATGATGAACAGCAGCGCGACGCCGTAGAGGAACCCGACGACCGGCGGATACGCGCGCTGCAGGTAGACGTACTGTCCGCCGACTTCCGGAAAACGCGATGCGAGCTCCGCCCACACGAAGCCGCCGACGAGCGCGACCGAGCCGCCGATCGCCCACACCAGGAGAATCAGAACCGGATCGGAGACGACGCGCGCGACGTTCGACGGGTTGGCGAAAATGCCGACGCCGACGATGCCGCCGGCGACCACGACGATGGAGTCGAGGAGGCCGAGCTCGCGGCGAAAGCCGGTTTTGGTTGATGTCAAAGTGAGCAACCGCGGAGCGCGCTGAGATCGCATAGAGAAACCGATTTCTCTGCGTGCTCTGCGGGCTCCGCGGGTATGCGTTCTTAGTGGCTACCGGTACGCGCCGGTACCGGCGGCGGCATCTCGGCCGCGCTGAACCGCGGCACCATCTCGTCGCGCATCGCGAGCTCGTAGAGCGTCGCCGCGATCGAGATCGCCGACGCCTTCACGTCGTCTTCGATGATGCGCTCGTAGTTGTCGAGGCTCGTGTGATGCGTGTGCGTGTTGTATTCGATCGGATCCTGGCTGAAGCCGATGCCCGGCAGCCCGGCGTTGTTGAACGACGTGCTGTCGGTGCCGCCGACGTTGCGGCTCTTGGTCGCGACGGCGCCGACGACGCCGAGGTCCTCGAATGGCGCGAGCGCCTCGCGCACGATGCGCGGCGGCCGAGGGCGGACCGAAGATGCTCGCGCCGCGCGCGCGGCCGGTGCCGGAGTCGATGTTCAGGTACGCGTCGAGCTTCGCGAACTCCGGCTTCGGACGCTCGGCACGATCCGAAATGCTGCGTCGACGTAGGCGAGCGAGCCGAGCAGCCCTTCCTCTTCGCCGCTCCACAGCGCGACGCGGATCGTGCGGCGCGGCTTGCACGCCGATCGCCTTCAGAATCCGCGCGGCCTCCATCATCGTCGCGCAGCCGATCGCGTTGTCGGTGGCGCCGGTGGCCGACGTTCCACGAATCGAGATGGCCGCCGAGCATCACGATTTCGTCCTTCTTGTCGGTGCCCGGGATCTCGGCGATCGTGTTGTAGGCGGTCTTCCCTTCCGGGTACCACGTGTTCGACGATGTTGAACTCGAGCTCCACCGGCGTGCCGTCGGCGAGAATGCGGGCGATGCGGCCGTAGTCCTCGTTGCGCATCACGACCGTCGGGACGGCTTTCGTCACGTCGTAGGTGCGATTGTGGTGCTCGATGATCTGGCCGTGCTCGCGCGCGGCGTCGTCGACGCGCACCTTGGCGCCGTTCGCGACAAGGAACTCGTCGATCTGCAGATTCAGTTGCGCCGCGGTCATCGGCGGCGGCGGTCCCTGCGGGCCGCCCCGGCCAGAAGTTGCCAGCGTTCGGGATTGACCGGGATCGTACTGACGGCGCAGTTGCTCGTCGTCGCGCCGCTTCGCCGGCGGGTTGAGGTTGACCGGAACCATGGCGGCCTTGCCGACGAGCACGATCTTGCCGGCGACCTTGTCCTTCTGCGTCGCGAGAAACGCGGTGAGCTGCCTCGGCGCGTCGGCCGCTCGGGCAGAATCATCTGGTACGCGCCGGCCGTGACGGTGCCGTTCGTACCCGGCGTCCACGCGGCGACTTCGCACGTCAGCTGATCTTTCACGGGCGAGATGATGTGCGCTGAAAAGCGCTCGTTCACCCAGCCGGGATGGCCGAAGTCCCACGGCTCGAGGTGGCCGTTCGTAAAGCCCCACGACTCCATCGTCTTGATCGCCCACTCGCCCGCCGCTTTGAGGCTCGGCGTGCCGGTCAGGCGCGGCCCGTAAACGTCGGCGAGGAAATGGAGCGTGCGCATGATCTGCGAGTGCGCGTTCTCTTCCTGCGCGAATCCTGGCGTCGATGTCGGCGGCCACGGCGACTGAGCGAGCGCCGGCACGATCAGCACCGGCCACCATCAACACGGGTATCAAGCGCTTCATCATGTGCATTCATCCTCGTCGGACCCCGGCTGGCCGAGGCTGTGGTTTGCTGGCGCGTTAGGGTATCGCCGAGCCAACGCTCGCGTCCACTGTGAACCTCCTTCGCCGTCGTGCGTAATACCGGAGCAATGAACACACAATGGTTTCGCCGGGTCGCGCCGGCGCTGATGGTGGTGACGCTCCTTGCCGGTGGCGTCTCGCCGGTATCGGTCGCGGCGCAGCCGCAAACGCCGGGGGCCGACGAGCTGAACGCCACGCGATACCCGCGAGCGGCTGCGCATGCTCCTCGGCGAGTACCCGCCAGCGGTCGCGCGAGGTGCTGCGCCTCGACTCCGTCGCTGCTCACCCGGCCGGAATACCTTGCGCCCTACCCCGCGCTCGCCGGGTTCTTGGCGCAGCATCCCGACGTGGCGCGCTCTCCCCTCTATTTTCTCGGCGAGCCGCGCGTGCGTGACGTGGACAATGTCGAGATTCAGAACCATCGGTCTAGTGCAGGATGTGATCTTCGGCATGATGATGCTCTGCGGCTTTTGCGTCGGACTGCTTTCCCTCGGATGGGTGATCCGCACGGGGCTCGCGGATCGCCGCTGGCAGCGGCTGACCAAGACTCAGACCGACGCGCACTCGAAGCTGCTGGATCGGCTCACGTCGCACGAGGACCTGCTCGCCTATATCCAATCGCCCGCCGGCAAGCGGTTCCTCGAAGCCGCCCCAATGCCGCTCGACGGCGGCGCGCCGCCGCCGCTGAACGCTCCGGTCACCCGAATTCTCTGGTCGGTGCAAGCGGGCGTGGTGCTGGCCTTCGTCGGCGTCGGACTCTTCGTCGCGAAAAACCACGTCTTCGAGGAAATCGCGACCCCGCTGTACGTCATCGGCATCGTCATCCTTGCGCTCGGCGCCGGTTTCGTCGTATCGGCGTTCGCGGCATACGCGCTCTCGCACCGGCTCGGCCTGCTCGACGCCGCGCAGCCTCATGACGCCTGACCTCACCTTCACCGACCTCGCGCACCTTGACACCGACGTGTCCGAGGCGGCGCGGACGTTCCAGATGGACGAAGACGCGTTTCGGCGCTTCTACGATCGAACCGCGCGATCGTTGTGGGCGTATCTCTGGCGAACGACCGGCGATGCGCGTCTTGCCGACGATATGCTGCAGGAGGTTTACTACCGGTTCCTGCGCAGCGCGGCGCCGCCCAGCGAGGAAAATCACCGTCGCAACTATCTGTTTCGAATCGCGACGAATCTCGTCCGCGATGCGCGCCGCCGGCGCGCGTTCGACGCGCTCGACGAGCGCGCAGCCGTCGATGCGGCGCTCGTGCCGAGCGGCGAAGACCTGGCGGCCCGTTCGGCGCAGCGAATCGACATCGGTCGAGCGATGGCGCGGTTGACGGTGCGCGAGCGCGGACTGTTGTGGCTCGCATACGCCAACGGTTGCTCGCACCAGGAAATCGCGACGGCCCTCGGGCTCAAGGCGTCCAGCATAAAAATGCTGCTGTTCCGCGCGCGCCGGCGCCTGGCGACGCTGCTCGCGAGGGGTGGACGATGACCGCCGACTGCATCCACGAGCGCGATGTCATCGAGGCGGTCGCATCGGGTGAGTGGCCGGCGGCGGCCGAACCGGCGCTGCAGGCGCACGTTGCCGTCTGCGACAGCTGCTCGGCGCTCGCCGACCTCGCCACGATGCTGCACGAGGATCACGATGCGCTCTGCCGCGAAGCGCAGATACCCTCTGCGGCGCAGATCTGGCGGCGCGCCGCGATCCGGACGCGCGTCGAAGCGCAGCACGCGGCGGCGCAGCCAATCATCGTGACGGAGCGCCTTGCGGCCGCATGCGCGACAGGCGTCCTCTTCGCGGCCTTCACGTGGGTCGCGCCGGCGCGGGCATGGGCGGCCGTCGCGACGCACGCCGCGACACGCCTCGCGGAAAGCTGCAGCGATCTGACGATTGCGTCCGGCGCCGCTTTGAAGCCGGCGCTGCCGCTCGTCATAGGGCTGACGGGGTGCGCGATCCTGGTGCCGGTCGCGCTGCACTTTCTCCTGTTGGACGACTAGAGAGCGATTTCCATTTTGACGTAGCGCGAGGCTTCAACCGAGCGGAGGATACGCCCGATAATTTTGGACGCTCGGCTGAAGCCTCGCGCTACATCCTTGCGGAAATCGCGCGAACGGGCCGCGTCAGGGGCCGACGACCAGCGCGATCCGATCGCCGCGCGGGCTGATGGCCAGCCGAGTGACGTGGTGCAGGCCGAGCGCGCCGAGGTCGCCGAGGTTTAGCCAGTCGCGCTGGCCAAGCTTCCAGCCGTACAGCGTGTCCTTGAACGCCATCAGGACCATGCCGTCCGGCAGCCAGGCCGTATCGGCTTCGGTGGCGCCGGCGACCGCGCGAACGAGCTCGGTGATCTGGCGCACGCGCAGATCGAACGCGCGTATCCACAGGATCGGTGGAGCGCCCGCCTCGCTCGGCGCCTCGCGCTGAACGAAGCTGACCGCGTCGGCTGTCGGAATCCGCTGAATCGACCGGCCGATGTCCCGCGCGAATATTTCGGCCTTCCCGGTTTTCGTGTCGGCGATCTGCAGCGTCGCTGGCTGTCCGAGGACGAAGAGCGCGAGCGTGTGATCGTCGAGCCAGGCGTGATAGCCGACGGGCTTGATGTCCGACAGCACGAGCGACGGATCGGTGCCGTCGAGCGCGAATTGCCAGAGCCGCTGCGTCTGGTCGGCCTCCACACGAATCACTGAAATGTGCTGCCGGTCGGGCGTGACTCGTCGGCGAATACTCGCTCTCAGGCGTGTTCGTCACGCGCGTTGTCTGACGTGTGCTGATGTCGTAGCGGTAGATGTCGGTCTGCTTCCCGCCGCGCGCCGACGTGAAGAGGACGGCGCCGCCATCGGGCGTGAACGCCGGCTGGTTGTCGTACCCCGGCGTCTTCGTGATGTTTTCAGGGGTCCCGACCGCCGGACGGCCGTCGACGATCGTGAGCGGCGCGAGATAGATGTCGGTGTCGGGCGGGGCCGCGTCAGCGCGACTCGTCGGCTGTTGTGAGAAGGCGGTCGGCGTCAGCGCGAGCAAGGCGGCGCCCAATATCCAGGTGCGCATGATCGCGAACTATAGCAGCCATGCGTTCCCACGGCACCCAGAACACGTAGCACATCATGAATTGCTCGAAGGTCGGGCCCATCAACAGGCGGATGCCGACGAGAAACAGCAGGCCCGCCGGGACGAGGACGGCGCGGACGCGACGGCTGAACAGAACGAGCGGAAACAGCGTCTCGACACACACGGCCGACGCGGCCATCGCATGCGTCAGCCATGGATGACGAGCGACCGCGATGCCCCACGTCGTGAGCGGATCGCCGTCCGAGATGTGATATTGCTGGCGCAGCAGAAGAAGCGCGAAGCTATCGGAAAAGATCCAGTCCAGTCCGGAGTGCCGCAGCTTCGATACACCTGCCGCAAAAAAAATCAGCGACATCGCGACCCACACGAACCGGATCGGCCACGTGTACTCGCCGCTCTCGTCCGGTTCACGCGGCTGGCCCGGGTTCAACAACACGTCGAGCGACCAGGCATCGCCGGCGCGCGACAGCGCGAGGGCGACGAGCACGAGGACGACGAGCGTATCGAAGTGCTGCGTCTGCCCGAAATTATGCGGCAGTCCCATCAGGTACGTCGCCTAGCACAGCCGCAACGACCATCGCGGGGCGTGTGAACAGGCCGACGGCGCTCAGGACGAGGGCGGTTTTCCAAACGGTCTGCGTCAGCATCAGGCCGTCCACCGTCAGCGGATGCAGCCGCGGCGGCGTCGAACAGCCAGATCGGCATCCAGAACACGGGCGAGTAGCCGCCCCACGCGCGAAAAATCGTGAGGCAGCATCCAGACGGACAGCATGCCGAAGAACAGCAGACGGCACATGCCGAGCGCGCCGGCAGGGCCCGGCGCGAACCAGAAACGATTCCAGGCGCGAGAACAATGCGCTCACGGCTGATTCACTTCTGCAATCAGCCGGCGGTGGTCGGGCGCATCGACGTTCGCGGCGGCGGGATCGATCGTCCAATCGAGCTCGTACAAACGCATCGCGACGAGCGGCGGGCCGTCGTGCTGCCGGTCATCGCGGAGCGCATCGTACCGCGCTAGGCAATCCGCGACCGCGGTGCGGACGCGCTCTGCCGCGTCGGGACCGTCCATGATGTGCCGAAGCGCCTTGGGGAGACGCGATTGGTCGAACGGCGCGATGTAGTTGTTCGAGGTGAGGGGAAACTCGCGCCCGTCGGCCGTGACGCCAAAGAGGCGCAGCCATGTGAAGGTGTGGCTGCGCCAGCTCGACGGAGAACATCGGGTACTGGGAGAACGGCCAGTGCTCCTGATCCGTCGCGATGTCGTAAGCGGACCCGAGGATGAGGATGAGGAAGATTGCGTTCAGAAAGCCGCGTCGAACCGGCGTCACGCGCGGCGGCTAGAGCAACCTGCGTTCCCTTCCGCGGATGGCCCAGGCTTGGCACCATTGCGGAACAAGGAAGACTTTGAATGGAAAAGATATGGTCGAAGTTGACCCTTAACACTCCTTTAGGCCTGGCCCGGCTATTGAATAGCCGTTGCGCAGAGCTGAGCCGATATGGACGTCTCGATCATCATCTGCACAGTCAATCGCGCCGCAGAGCTACACGAGACATTGAAGAGCTTGGCGCTCGTTCGCGCGCCGCGGTCGACCGAGCTGATTGTTGTCGACAACCATTCGACCGACGACACCGAACGCGTCGTGCAGTCGGCCGCAGCCGATTTCCCATTTCCGATCCGCTATTTGTTCGTGCGACAGGAGGGTAAATACGCCGCCCTCAATGCCGGAATCCGCGCCTCGACCGGACGCACGATCGCGGCAACCGACGATGATGCGCGGTTCGAAGCCGATTGGCTGGAGCGCGCGCTCGATGCCCTGAGCAGCTACGAATGCGAGTTCGTCGGCGGACGCGTGCTGCCGCTCTGGGGCGGCGCCAAGCCCGTGTGGGTCGCCGAACGGAACGGTCTGCACGCGAAGGTGATCGCGCTGCTCGACCACGGCGACACGGTGCGCGAGTTCGGCCGCGGCATTTCGTGGCCGCTCGGCGTCAACGTCGCGTACCGTCGGGAGGTGTTCGAGCGCGTCGGCCTGTTCGACAACCGCCTCGGCCGCAAGACAGGCACACTTCGCAATCAGGCGCAGCGCGAGTGGCACCTGCGCGCGCGCGCCGCCGGCGCCCGCGGCTTCTATGTGCCCGACATGGTCGTGCATCATCTGGTGTCACGCGAGCGCCTGCAGAAACAGTACTTCCGACGCTGGCTGTACTGGCACGGCATCAGCCGCGCGATTCTGTATCGGCAGGGCGGCTTCGATATGGAGGAGCCGGAGCTCTGCAACCCGCGGTACGCGGGCGAGCGGCTCATCGGCGGCGTTCCGATACACCTGCGTGTACAAGGCGCTGCGCACCGCGCGCAGCTTCGCCTGGCATACACTGAAACGCGATATCTCGCTCGCGTTCGAGTACGAACTGTGGCTCTGTTTCTTTGCCGGCCTCGCGCATCAGCGGTGGATGGACCGCAAGCTGCCGGTCGCCCCGGGACCGGCCTCGACGGGCGCGGCTGCGCACGCGACGATGGGCGCCGTCCAGGCCGCGCTCGACTAGAGAAATCCCTTCCGCCGATCGACAACCTGAGAAGAGCATCATGCGATGTTCGATTTACAGCGTTCACCCCGGGGTGGCGATGGTGCAGCGGGCAATCGCGAAGCTGCCCGCGAAAACCGGACGAACTCTCGAAGACTGGATCGCGCTCATCAAGAAGCGCGGCGTGTCCGACATTCGCGCGACCGCGCGATTGGCTGAAGCGCGAGCACAAGCTCGGGACGAACTACGCGACCTGGCTCGCCGAACGCGCGGCCGGCCACGGTGAGGACGGCGACCCTGATAAATATCTCGAGATGGCCGACCACTACGTCGACGATATGTTTTCCGGCGCGAAAGCGGCGCTCCGCCCGATTTACGACGCGCTGTTGAAATTCGCGCTGGCGATCGGCCAAGACGTCAAGGCGTGCCCGTGCAAGACGATCGTTCCGCTCTATCGCAACCGCGTCTTCGCGCAGATCAAGCCCGCGACGCGGTCGCGAATCGATCTCGGGCTGTCGCTCGGCGACATGAAAACGCCGAAGCGGGTGATCGAGACCGGGGGCCTCAAGAAAAACGATCGCATCACGCACCGCATCGAAATCCGGTCGCACGACGATATCGACGGCGAGATGACGCGCTGGCTGCTGAAGGCCTACCAGCTGGACGAGCAGGCAAGATCCGCGGCCGCTAGATTGTTTCGAGAAATCGACTAACGGAGCGCGTCAACTTCGGCGAGGCGCCGCTCGAGAAACCTGCGCTCGGGCTCCGAGCAGCGGCACGCGAGCGCCGCACGGTAATGCGCGCCGGCGGCTCCAACGTCGCCGCATTCTCGCGAGAGCTCGCCGAGCGTCGCTGCCAGCAGATAGTAATCGCGTAGCGCTCCCGTTCTCGCGATCGCGTTCACCGCATCCAACCCCGCCTTCGGCCCGCGCGCTCGCGAGATCGCGATCGCCCGGTTCAGCGCGACGACCGGCGTCGGATTGATCTCGAGCAGCACGTCGTACAACTCGACGATGCGCCGCCAGTCGGTCGCGGCGTAGCTCTTGGCGGTCGCGTGCTCGACGGCGATGCCGGCTTCGACGTGATAAGGCGTCAGCGTGTCGCCGTCCGCGGAGCGGTTGAGAGAGACGAGGCCTCGCGCGATCATCTGCCGATCCCACCGCGCTGCGATCCTGCTCGGCGAACGTCAGCAGGTCCGACGACGCGCCGAAGCGCGCGGGCAGTCGTGCCGCCTGCAGCAGCATCAGCGCGAGCAACGCGTGCACCGCGGGTGTGGACGTCGTCGCGTGCTCGACGAGCACGGACGCGAGGCGAATCGCTTCGTCGCAGAGCTCGCTTCGAATCAAGTCGCCGCCCGCGTGCGCTCCATAGCCTTCGTTGAAGAGCAGGTAGACGGCGTCCAGCACGGAATCGAGGCGCGCCAGATATTCATCGGGCCCGAGTTCGAACCGCACGTCGGCGTCGCGAAGCTGACGCTTGGCACGAACGAGCCGCTGCGCGATCGCATCATCGCGCGACAGGAGAGCCCGCGCGATTTCCGCCACGCCGAAGCCGCACACGGTCTTGAGCGTGAGCGCAACCCTTGCCTCGCGCGTGAGGATCGGATGGCATGCGAGGAACATCATCGCGAGCTGATCGTCGTCGGGCAGCGAAGGCTCGCCGCGGAGCTGGACGTCCGCGTTCGGCGCCTGCGAAACGGCGTCGAGCGCCGCCAGCATGGGCGCGCGGTCGGCGAGCCACTGCTCGCGCCGAAGCACATCGAGCGCGCGATGCTTGGCGACCTGGATGAGCCACGCGGACGGATTCGCCGGCACGCCTTCGATCGGCCAGAGCTGCAGCGCCTTGATGAGCGCGTCCTGCGCCACTTCTTCGGCGAGCGCGAGGTTCCGTGCGCCGAGAATCCGCGTCAGCGTCGCGACGATCTGCCCCGATGTGCGTCGGAACAGATCGTCGAGCAGCTGGTTCACGTCCGCATGATCTCGATCTCGCGCACTTCGATGCTGCCGAAATCGAGATGCGGGCAGTCGTTCACGGTCGCGATCGCCGCCTCGTAGCTTGGCGCGTCGATGATGAACAGCCCGCCCAGCACCTCTTTGCCCTCGGCGAACGGGCCGTCAGTGACCATCACCTGGGATCCGGTGCGGCGAACGACGCGGCCGGCGCGATCGCGCAGTTTGTGCGATCCTTTCAGCTTCCCGGTCTTGGCCAGCCGATCGAACCATTCCCTGTAACGACCGATCGTGGATTGAATCTCGGCGGGACCGAGCTTGGCGAACATCTCGCCTGTATCTCTAAGCATCAACGTGAATTCGGGCATCATGCCCTCCTTTCACCCACTAGACGAACGGCGGGCGGACGAGTCGACATTCAAGGCTCGTCGGGAATGTTAGCGCCGTTTATCAGCCGCACGCGCGGCGGCCCGGCGCCGATTTCGAGGACGCTGATGCTCGCAGGCGCGACATCGAGCCGGTGAAAGAAATCTATCGGCATGCCGAGCGCGAACAGGAGCATCGCGCGGATCACGTCCCCGTGCGAAACAACGACTACGTTGCCGCTCGCGTAACGCGCGTGCAGATCGAGCAGCGTCGAGACGCCGCGGCGCTGCACGTCGAGCATCAGCTCGCCGCCGGGCGCTCGAGTCAACGACCGGACCGCGTTGAACCGCTGCCATTCCGGCGTTCCATCCAGAGACGCGAAGGTGCGTCCGGCCCACTCGCCAACCTCGAATTCCGTCAGGGCCGCGATCGTTTCGACGTCGATCTGATGGTTCGCCGCGATCGGCGTCGCCGTCTCGAGGGCGCGCTCGAGTGGACTCGACGCAACCGCAACGAGCGGCACATACCGCAGCCGCCCGGCGAGCCGCGCGACCTGTTCGCGGCCGGCAGCATTCAAGTGCACGCCGCTCTGCGTGCCGGTCAGCACGTGGTCGACGGCGTCGGTGAGACCGTGGCGAACGAGCAGAAACGTCGTCACGACGCCCTGCGTGTCCGCGAGCAGATGTTCGCGTCGATCATCGGCTGTGCGGGCGCTCGATCCGAAGATCGGAGGCGCTGCAAAGAAGTTGCAGCCGACGGCCGCCGCTGATGTCGAGTTGATCCCATCGCGCAACGATCATGCGTGGTCGGCGGCCGAACACCCTGCGCACGAACTCCAGCCGTTCGAGCATCGCACCCGCGCCGATCAGATACTCGGTCACTTCGTGATGTTCCCCTTTTCGATCGGCACGCACTTCTTCGAGCCGCCCCACAACGGTGCCGTCAGGAGCCATAACCTTTTTGCCGAGGAGGTGTTCGAGCCGCAGGTACCGATGGCGCTTCACGGCCGGCCTCCCGGCAGACGACACACGACGTGACGTTGGAGCCACTTCTCGAAGCGGAGCAATTTTGGCTCGCTGGACGCGTCGAGATCGAGCTCGACGTCGACGCCGATGTGTCGGAACAGCAGGGGCGACAGACGTACCGGCGTCATCGGCACCGGCGACCATCGGAGCGCGAGCGCGCGAATCCATCGGCCGAGCGCAGGATGCAGCCGCCGCGCCGCGGTGACGAGGCCGACCTCCATCGCGGCGACCCGTGGCGGGCGGTTGGGACGCAGCTCGAGGACGAGGCCGTCGACGCGCCCCAGCGGACGCTGGTTTCGGTCGACGAGCAGCTTGTCCAGGAGATCGCGAGCGAGGTCCATCAGCTCCCCATCACCTGCACGGGAATGGCCAGCAGCGCGAGCACGAAGGCGACGCCGACGATGAAGATCGTGGCGACGTTCGAGATCGCGCCGTTCGTCCTGTCTCTGAGATACGTGCGGTCGTTCATCACGACGATCAGGGGTCCGACCACGAGAGGCAACGCAATGACCGTCAGTGCCATCGAGAACATCGTCAGCTTCAGCGGATCGACGGCGACGAGCGACGGCACGATTGCCAGAACGAGCGCGCCGGTGTAGACCAGCGCAAACCGTGGTGCATCCGCAGGCTTCTGATCTTCACCCCAGGTCCATCCAAACGTCTGCGCGATGATGTAGCTGACATCGAGCGCGAGCTCCAGCGCCGCGCCGACACAGCCAATGAAGAGCGAGCCGGCAAAGAGCCACAACCCCCACTGGCCGAACGGCACGCCAAGAATCGGGAGACCTTGCTCGAACGAGTCCGGAACAATCCCGCGCGGCGCCAGCACCAACGCCGCCGCGACGACGATCGACATGGAGATGATGCTGCCGAATCCCATACCGGCGGCCGCGACGATGCGATTTGGCATCACATCGCCCGAATCCCATTTCTCCTCGACTGCGCCGGATGAATAAAACGTCACGAGGTAAGGGCTGATCGTCGCGCCGAGGATGCTCACGGCGAGATAGGCAAAGTGCGCTCGCGCAATGGACGGCACGTGCGGCAGCAGGCCCGCGCGGACTTCGCTCCAATCGGGGCCAAGCCGCCAGGCCGCCACGACGAAACACAATGTCACGAGCCCGAGAACCGCGACACTGTGTTCGATCGCGCCGAACGTGGCGAACCAGAGGCAGCACCACACGAGCAGAATCACCGGCAGGACGCAGATCGCGAGCGGAAGACCAGTGACGAGCCGCAGCGCGAGCGCCGCACCACCGAGTTCGGACGCGAGGACGAAGAGGTCCACGATGATCTGCGCCGTGAGCGGCCATATCTGAAACGACAACCCGAACCGCTCCCGCATCGCGGCGACGACTGTGTGGTGGCTGACTGCGGCCAGGCGTCCCGTCATCTCGCAGAGAAACGCGATGCAGATCGGTACCGAGCGCGATCGCCCACAGCAGGCTGTAACGGAATTCGGCGCCCGCCTGGAGCGCCGTCCCCATCGATCCAACCTCGAGATACCCGCCGACGCTGGTGAGAATCCCGAGACCGATCGACGCGAGCTTTTTCATGCGGTGCCTTGTCGCCGCTCCTGCCCGTCCGCCCCTCCTGCCCGTCCCGCCGCTCCTGCCCCGCTTACGCCGGCAGTGCGCGAAGGTCCCGACCGCCCAGGTGGATGTACATGTCCTCGTTCGCGCTGCGCGCCTCGTCGATGCCGATCGGCCATGGCTCTGCGATCTGCATCATGGTGAGCGCCGCGCCGACGAGCGCCATGTTCTTCGTGAAGTTCACCATCTCGGACATCCGCTCCTGCTGACCTTCGATCTCCCAGAAGCGATGCATCTGCAGCGACACCGGGACGAGGAACGCGATGATTGTCGCGAGACCCTGATGCGGCTTGATTCCGGCGAGCACGCTGAGCCCGCCGGCAACGAGGAGACCGCCCGACGTCGGCACCGCGACGTCGGCATTCGCGACGCCTTTGCTCGCGGCGTACTGACTCATCATTTTGTGGTTCAGGAAATGATTCAGGCCGTTATAGACGAAATATCCGCCAAAGATTGCTCTTCCGAGCACGAATAGTGCGCGCATGGTGCGGTACCTCCTGTCCAACCGGACGAGATGCACCGTCTATTCCCGCTCGCTGTTCCGGTTACGTGCGCGACAAGCTCTGCCGGATGTGCGCGGCGTGGTGACGGCAGTGCCACTCGTACATCGCGATCGCGCGTTCGACGGAGACACTGCCCCACTCAGGGTGAACGAACGTCCTCGTGAACGCCGGCTCAGGCAACGCACGCAGGAACGCGACCCACCGCCGGTGCAGCGCGTCGAGCAGATCGAGCGACATCGCGATCGGCCCTGTCTTCGCTTCGGGCAACTCGGCCCATCGCGATTCTTCGTACGTCCTGATCGCCGGCGCGTCCTCGGTCGCGGCGAGCTTCATGCGGACGTACGCGTTCATGTGGCTGTCCGGGCACGTGATGGATGACCTGACGGATCGTCCAGCCGCCGGGCCGATACGGCGTATCGAGCTGCGCGTCGTTCAGCGACTGAACGAGTGACCGGAACACGGCCGGTGCTTCCGCGATCCGATCGATCAGCGCGGCGCGCTCGCGTGCGTCGGCCGGCGGCTTCACCGTATCCGAGCCGTCCGACCGGATACCGTAGTTTTTCCAAATCATCCATAGTTGTCTCCATTTGTCGGACGTCCAGCACGTCACCGCAGGTACTGAAGTCCTGCGCTACATCCACTTCCGCAGGCGCGATACAATGCGCGCCGCGAGGACACTTCCCCTATGTTAAAGAAAACGTTCGTCACGTTTACGGTCGTACTCTCTTTCGCCGTACTCGCCATTCCGGGTGCGCCGCGCCGCGTGCTGCACGCGCAGGCGCCAGGTGGCGGCGGCGGCCAAGGCCGCGGTGGCGGAGGCGGCGGCGCAGCGGCGCAAGGCGGCGGGCGCATCGGCTCGATCGAGGATCGCACGGCCGGCATGCAGAAGATCGACGGCTACTTCCCGCTGTACTGGGACGAGCGCACCGGCTCGATGTTTCTCGAGATTCCGCGCCTCGATTCCGACTTCCTCTTCTCGACCGGCCTCGCCGCCGGTCTCGGCTCGAACGACATCGGCCTCGATCGCGGCCAGGGCGGCCAGGGCCGCGTCGTCTCGTTCGAACGGATCGGTCCGAAGGTGCTGCTCGTCCAGGGCAACGAGTCGTTCCGATCGACGAGCCCGAATCCGGCCGAGCGCAAGTCGGTCGAGGACTCGTTCGCCAAGTCGATCCTCTGGGGCTTCACGGTCGCGGCCGAAAGCGAACGGCCACGTGCTCGTCGACGCGTCCGATTTCCTTCTGCGCGACGTGCACGGCGCCGGCGGCGCGCTGCGCCCGGGCACGTACCGCGTCGATCGGACGCGCAGCGCGTTCTACATGCCGCGCACGAAGGCGTTCCCGAAGAACACCGAGATCGAAATGATGCTGACGTTCGCCAACGACGCCGCCGGCGGACGCGGCGGCGGCGGCGGCGGCCCGCAGCAGGGTCCGCCGCCGATCACCGAAGGTCGCCGCGGCCGGACGCGGCGGCGGCGGCGGCGGACGCGGCGGCGGCCTCTTCTCGGGCATCGGTCGCGAGCGTGACGCCGACCGCGGAAGCGGTGACGATGCGCGAGCACGTCTCGCTCGTCGAGCTGCCCGACAACAACTACAAGCCGCGCTGGGACGATCCGCGCGCCGGCTACGGCGGCCTCACCTTCGTCGACTACAGCGTGCCGATCGGCGAGCCGATGCAGATGCACTGGATCCGCCGCCATCGCCTCGAGAAGAAGGATCCGAGCGCCGCGATGAGCGAGCCGGTGAAGCCGATTCAGTACTGGGTCGATAACGGCGCGCCGGAGGACGTGAGGAAGGCGCTCGTCGAAGGCGCGAGCTGGTGGAACCAGGCGTTCGAAGCCGCCGGCTTCCGCAACGCGTTCAAGGTCGACGTGCTGCCCGACGGCGCCGACCCGATGGACGTCCGCTACAACATGATCAACTGGGTCCACCGCTCGACGCGCGGCTGGAGCTCGGGCGGCAGCCTCGCCGATCCGCGCACCGGCGAGATCATCAAGGCGACGGTCACGCTCGGATCGCTGCGCGATCGGCAGGACTACATGATCTTCGAGGGCCTGCTGTCGCCGTACGCGACCGGCAACGAAAGGCCGGCGATCCTGTACGAGACGGCGCTGAAGCGGATCCGCCAGCTGGCGGCGCACGAAGTCGGCCACACGCTCGGCCTCGGCCACAACTACTACGACAGCACCAAGGGCTGGATCTCGGTGATGGACTATCCGCACCCGCTCGAGGAGCTGAAGGCGGACGGCACGATCGACATCAGCAACGCCTACCCGCAGCGGATCGGCGACTGGGACAAGGTGACGATCAACTACGGCTATCGTCAGTTCGCCGCCGGCACCGACGAAAAGGCGGCGCTCACGAAGATCCTGGACGACGCATGGAAGCAGGATCTGATTTACATGACGAATCAGGACACGGAATCGCACCCGAAGGTCGATCAGTGGTCCAACGGCGTCAACCAGGCCGACGAGCTGAACCGGCTGATGAAGGTGCGACACGCCGCGCTTGAGCCGGATCGGCGAGCACACGATTCGCAACGGCCAGCCGATGGCGACGATCGAAGAGCCGCTCGTGCCGATCTACATGTATCACCGCTACGCGGTGGAGGCGGCGGCGTCGATGGTCGCGGGACAGGACTACATCTACGGCATGCGCGGCGACGGCCGCGTCGCGACGAAATGGGAAGACGGCCGCGGATCAGCACAAGGCGCTCGACGCGCTCGCGGCGACGCTGAAGCCGTCGGAGCTGACGCTGTCGAAGCAGCTGCTCGCGTCGATCCCGCCGCGGCCGCCCGGCTGGGGACGCCACCGCGAGCTCTTCCCGCGCACGACCGGCGACACGTTCGATCCGCTGTCTCCCGCGACGATCGCCGCCGACGTGACGATCGGCTTCACGCTGCAGCTCGATCGCGCCGCGCGGATGGTCGCGCAGCACGCGGTCGATCCGTCGCTGCCCGGGCTCGAGGACGTGATCGATCGGCTGACGAAGGCGACCTTCGGCGCGGCGACAGCGACGCCGTACGAAGCCGAAGTGCGGCGCGCCGAGGAGCGCGTGCTCGTCGATCGCGTGACGTGGCTCGCGACCGCCGCACCGAATCCACAGGTGCGCGCGATCGCGGCGCTCAAGCTGACCGAGCTCGCGGCGCGTCTCAAGACGCAACCGGGTGCGAGCGAAGCCGACCACGCGCAGCACATGCTGATCGCGGCCGACATCAAGCGTTTCCTCGACCGGCCCGGCGAACCGACGCACATCATGCCGGCGCCCGACGCACCACCCGGCGCACCGATCGGCGACAGCGGCAACGACTGGCTTGCCGCGCCGCCGTGGTACGCCGCGTCGCCTGGATTCAATTTCGATTTCTGGCGGGAGCCGGGAATGTAAGGGCCATCTTCTTCAGCAGCTGGATCTGTCCGGCGTGATAGAGATCGTGCGCCGCGATCCCTCTGATCGAGAACGCCGCGGTGTGCCCTTTCTTGTCGATCTTCTTCTCCAGCGCGCTCGCGGGGTAACGGGCAATCACAGCGCGAAGCTCTCGATGTTCGTTGGCGAGCAGGCGGACGTCCGCCTTCCATGTGCGGTGCAGATCGGCGTCGAACCAATTCGCACCAGTCAGCGGAAACGCCCACGGCGCGCCGCCGAGCAGTCGCCGCCGGACGGCATGCTTCCAATACGCAGCGTGAATCGTGATCTCGCGAATACTATGGCGGCCTGCCGCAGGCCGCCAGTTCGCCTTTGTCGCAGTCACGCCCCGCAGCGCGTCGCAGAGCGACGGTCCGTGCCAGGCTGGGTGGTCGTAAGCTTCGTCGATGAGATCGAGCAGCAAGGCCATCGGTCGCAAGTTCGCAGTCATACGGTTTTGTCGTTCGTTGTCGGATAAACTTCCGGGCCAGAGGGTACACTCATGTATCGATTTCGATTGGTCGTTCCGGCGGCTGCGATTCTCGTGCTCGCGGGCGCGCCATTCATCATCGCCCAGCAGCGCGGCCGCGGCGGCGACAATCCGTTTCCCGGCGGCACGAATCCTGACGGCTCCCTTCGTCCGACGGCACCCGTAACGCGCCTGTTCTCGCAGGACGCGTACACCGAGTATTCCATTCTCGAGCCGGGCAGTGAATCCTTCAGCATCCGGTTTCTCCCCGAGGAGAATCGGGTCGGCGCCACCGAACTGGTAAACGCGACGCGCGGCGGCAGCGAAGGCTCTGGCGTGGAGGTGTTCGATCCCCGCACCGGAAAGCCGCTGAAGTTCACGTACGAACAGCAGGGAAACGATCCGGAGAACCACGCGATTCACGCGCAGCTTCCGATCCCCGTTCCCGAGGGCGGCATCGGCCGCGTGCTGATCTTGAAGACGTACAAAGATCCGCGCACCTACATGATGCACGGCGACGACATCGTCTGGGTGCGCAGCCTGAGCGGCTACCGGCTCGGCGTGCTGCTGCCGAAAGGATTCTCGTTCATTTCATCGAACGTCGCCGCACAGTTGACGACGGCGGCGGATGGACGGCTGAAGCTGGCCTTTGCGAATCCGAGCGGCCAGAGTAATCCGGTGACCATCCACGCGCACAAGACCGCCGCCGCGTTCCCGCCGCAGAAATTCACCGACATGTTCTTCGACGACATCAAGACGCTTTACGATCTCGACGCTCCCGAATCGGGCGTGGTCAAAGTCGACCAGAGCTACAGCGACTACCGCAAAGGCGATAAGGCGACGCTCGACGCGCTCACGTATCTGCCGTTGCAGGACCTGAAGGTGACCGACCTCGACACGGCGAAGGCGTTCACACCCGCGAAGGACGGAAACAAGACGGTGGTGAAGCTCGAGGTTCCAATCGTGGACGACAAGCAGAGCGCGCACATCCGAATCACCGGAACGATCAAGGACCCCGGTTACAAGATCGAGAACGGCGATCTCGTGTTCGATCGAACGCTGCATGGGCTGCGCAACACGGTTCTGCTCCCAGCTGGATGGGAGGTCTCGGGCGTGTCGCAGTCGGGCACGATCGGCACCTATCAGGGCCGCGCGTTCGTCGCGCTCATCAACTTGAACGCCGAGAACAGCTACCGCGTCACGATTCGCGCGCGCAAACGGGCGTGATGAGACGCGCAGTTCTCGCCGCGATCGTGCTCGCGGCGGTTGCGACCGGCGCGGAGGCGCAGAGAGGCCGGCGAGGTCCGCAGCTGCGGATCCGCACGCCGGCCGACTCGCCGTACGATGGCGCGTTCCGCTTCTGCCGGATCATGTTCAGGAACTCGCCCGACGGCGACGGCGCTGGCTGGAGCGTCGATTATCCGCGCGCCGATCAGAACCTGACGTTCCGGCTGTCGGAGCTGACGAAGATCATCGTGAGCCGCGACATCGGGGGCCAGTACAACCACCTCGTGATTCCGCTCACGGACGCGGAGTTGTACCGGTGCCCGTTCATCATGATGACCGAGCCGGGCGGCGCCTACTTCGACGACGACGAGGCGGTTGCGTTGCGCGGCTATCTCGAGCGCGGCGGGTTTCTGTGGGCCGACGATTTCTGGGGCGATTACGCGTTCAACATCTGGGCGAGAGAAATCGGCGAAGGCGCTGCCGCCATACCACTACCCGATCGTCGACTTACCGATGTCGCACCCGATCTTTCACCTGCTGTACGACATGAAGCGAGTGCCGCAGATTCCGTCGATCAACTTCTGGGCCGGCACCGGCGGCCGCACGTCCGAGCGCGGCGCCGCGAGCGCCGTGCCGCACGTGCGCGCGATCTTCGACGAGAGCGGGCGGATGATGGTGCTGATGACGCACAACACCGACTTCGGCGATGCGTTCGAGCGCGAAGGCGACGACCACGAGTATTTCCTCACCTTCGCGCCCGAGGGCTATGCGTTCGGCGTGAACGCGCTGCTCTACGCGATGACGCACTAGGTCGTCGGCTTCATTCCTTCGCCGCTGATCTGGAGATCGAACCCGTCGGGATCTTTCACGTGGAAGCTGTTCTCGGTGTCGACGCGCGCCTCGAGGCCGCGGCGTTTCAGCTCGGCTTCGACTTTCTTCTGATCCCAATCCTTGATCGTGTAGGCGATGTGGTCCACTTTCGGCGCGGCGGCCTCGTCGCGCGCGTTGCGCGGGAGGAGCCATGTGCCGTGATCTGCCGAAGGTGAGATAGCACTGCTTGCCGTTGTCCTGAACCGGCTTCATGCCGAGCAGGCTGCTGTAGAAGTCGCGCGTCTTCGTGTAGTCCTTCACCTGATACGAGATGTGGTTGACGGCGATCGCCTCGAAACCCTTCCCTTCGTCAGCTGCCGCGGTGACTGTGGCGCCGCCCGCGGCCGCCGCGGCCGTCGCCGCCATCGCGAGGCTCTGAATGAGCTGGCGGCGAGACATTTTTCCGCGCTCGAAGTCCTGTAACAAATTGTTGATGACGTGTTCCATTGCTGGCCTCCTGTCCGCGCATCCTACACGATTCAGTCGCTTCGCGCTCCGCGCTCGCTCGGTGGTCATCGCAGCGACTCTGCCAACTTTACGTACTGCTCGCGGGGCCCCACCCCCGCTCGATAACGCCTTCGCGCCGCCGCGCTCGGGGTGATCTAGAACAGAGCGTCACAGCGGCGTCATCTCAGTCGGTCCTCAGGTCCCTTCGCGCTTCGCGCTTCGCGCTCGCGATCGATTCCCAGGCTCTTTGGTCGCGACGTATGATTTACAGCGTGACCCAGATCCTTTCCGTCGCAGTCATGCTCGGCTGCTTGTTCGACTTTGCTTCCGCGGCGGCGGTGGCAGGCACGTGGTCGGGCCAGATCAGTGACAGCGCATGCGGCGCGAAGCACGAAGCGGCGGCTGAGGGCGAGGACAAGATGCCCGACGCCGACTGCGCCAGGACGTGCGTCCGGGGCGGCTCGAAGTACGTCTTCGTCGCCGACAACGGAACCATCTACAAGATCGCAAATCAGGACTTTGCGGAACTAAGCGCTGACGCCGGCCGCTCAGTGAAAGTGACCGGCGACCTGAACGCCGACGCGATCACCGTCACCCGAATCGAATCAAAGTAAGCGGCCACCTGCGGAGTCGGTGAGGCAAGTGGCGGCGAGAGGGCCGCGCGCCGCCGCGAGATGGAGGGAGCCGATCGGCGTCGGTGACGTTCTGTTCTAGATACGCCGAGCGCTGCGGCGCGAAGGCGTTATCGAGCGGGGGTGGGGCCCCGCGAGAATTAAGTAATGTCAGGGGAGCCTTACGAGCTGATCGTCGAGCGAGCGCGCAGCGCGATGCGCACCGATGATGACGTCAGCATCCCGCAGAGACGTTCTATTCTAGATACGAGCGAGCGCGATGCGCGATGCGGATCTGATCGCGGCATTCAGTCCGTCCTCAGCGCCTCAATCGGCTGCGTGCGAAGCGATCGCCGCGCGGGCGCCCAGCTTGCGACAGCGCCCACCGCGACGATGGTGGCCGCGACGGCGGCGAGCACGACCGGATCCCGCGGCGACGCTTGGTAGACGATGCTCGATAAGAGCTGGCCTGCGGCGACGGCGAGAAGCAGGCCGGCGGCGGCGCCGATTCCGAGCAGCAGGGCGATCCGGCCGAGCACGACGCGCAGCACGTTACCCGCGCTCGCGCCGATCGCGATGCGGATGCCGATCTCGCGCTTGCGTCGTGAAACGGCATACGCGACGAGCCCGTGGATGCCCGTGGCCGCGAGCACGAGCGCGAGGATGCCGAATGCGCTCAGCGCTACCGCCGCGGCCTGGCTGGGAAAGAGCGCGAAGCCGAGCATCTGCCCGACGGTCCCGGCCTGATAGAGCGGCAGCGAGGGATCGAGCGCCGCGATCGCCTGCCGCACCGCTGCGACGATCTGCTCGGAAGGCAGCGCCGACTTCACGACGATCGTCGTCGTGGCGTTGTATCGCTGCAGGATCGGTTCGAACACGACCGGCTTCGCTGCTTCGGTGAGCGACTCGTACTTGCCGTCCTCGACGACTCCGATGATCTCGGTCGGGTCGGTCGAGCGCCAGCTCCAGGTGAAATGCCGCCCGACGGGATCGGACGTCCGCATGATCTTCCGCGCGAACGCGCGATTCACGATCGCGACGCGCGGCGCTCCAGCCGCGTCGCGCCACTCGATGTCGCGTCCGAGCTCGCGGCGGATCCCGAGCGTGTGAAGAAACCCGGGTGAGATTTCGTACACGTTCGCCGTGTAGACTTCCGACGCTTTGAGCACCGGACGATCGTCTGGATAGATGGTGTTCGTCGACTGATCGATGCTGAGCGGCAGCGAGTTCGAATACGCCGCCGACTCCACACCCGGCACGCGCGCCACCGTGTCGAGCACGCGCCGTTGAAACTGCGCGCCGGCCTCCTTCGTGTAGCCGGCAAGGCCCAGATCGAACCCGACAATCGTCACGCCCCGCGGATCGATCCCGAGCGACATGGTCAACGCCTGCTGAAGGCCGCGCAGCGACAGTGCGCACGCGGAGACCAGGACGACGCAGAGCGCCACCTGGACGGCGACGAGCACATCACGCATCGGCCAGCCGCGGCCGGCCGCCTGGCTGCCGTCGCTCTCCTTCAGCGCGTTGTTTGGATTCGTCCGCGCGGCCTGGCGCGCGGGCGCGACGCCGAAGAGCAGCCCCGCGCCGGCAGACGCGATCGACGCGAACAGAAGGACCCGAACATCGACCGGGATATCGAACTGAATCGGCACGTCGATCGGCGCGTGCCACGCCGTGAGCGCACGCGCGGCCGCAAATGCAAGCGCGCAGCCGGCGGCGCCGCCGACCAAGGCGAGCAGCAGCGTTTCAGTGAGCAGCTGGCGCACGATGCGTCCGCGGCTTGCGCCGATCGATATCCGGACGGCGAGCTCGCGCTGCCTGTCGGCGCCGCGCGCCGCCAACACGCTTGCGAGGTTCGCGCAGGCGGCGAGCAGCACGAGGCCGGCGAGCACGAGCACGCCGATCGTGAACGCGCGCACCGGGCCGCCGAGCAGATCGCCCACGAGCCCGGGCCTCGCGAGCTTCACGCGCATGCCATCGTTGATCTGCGGATACTCACGACCGAGCTCGGCGGCGACGGCGTTCAGATCGCCCTCGGCCGCTCCGACGCTCAACCCGGCTTTCAATCGGCCGATCACCCACGTATTGCCCGTGTTGCGGCTGTCGAGCCACGGATTGCCGATCTCGATCTGCGGCTCCATCATCATCGGAACCCAGAGGTCTGGCTGGAGGAACAGCTCTGTTCCGCGAAATCCCCGTGGCGCGACGCCAAGCACCGTGAACGGCGTCCGATTCAAGCGAATCGTCTGGCCGACGACCGCCGGGTTCCCACCGAAGCGGCCTTGCCAGCATTCGTAACTCAGCACGGCGTAAGGCGCTTCTCCGACGTGCAGATCGTCCGCTTGATGGAAGAAGCGGCCGACGACCGGCTTCACTCCGAGAACATCGAAGTAGTTGCCCGTGGCGAGATAGCCCCATGCGCGTACCGGCGCGCCACCGTTCTCGAGGTTGATCGGCGAGATGCGGTACCCAACCAGTCCGTCGAACGACACCGACCGGTCGCGAAAGTCGCGATAATTCGGAAACGACGTCGTCGGGTGGCTGGCTCTGCTGCCGAATTGCAGAAAGAACACGCGCTCGGGATGGTCGATCGGCAGCGGCTTCAGGACGAGCGCGTTGACGACGCTGAAGACGACGGTGTTCGCGCCGATGCCCAGGGCGAGCGATACGATCGCCATGAGCGCGAAGGCCGGCGTCCGCGAGAGCGTTCGGACAGCGTATCGGAGATCGGCGCGGAGATCGTCGAACAGCCTCAAGCCGCGCGCCTCGCGACACTCGTCCTTGTACGATTCAGCGGCGCCGAACTCGATCCGCGCGCGGCGACGCGCCTCTCCGTACGGCACGCCGGAGGCCGCAAGATCTGCGGCGCGGGCGTCCACGTGGAAGTTCAGTTCGTCGGCCATATCGCGCTCCATGGCGGATCGCCGAAAGACGCCGCGCAGGAGCGATCGCACCCGAGCGAACATGCCTTCACCTCGTTCTTACCGGTGCTTCTATTCTCTCCTAAGACGTTAAGGAGAGTGCAATGGTTCCGACGGCAGCAACGACGAGCGCCCGGACGCGGCGCACGAGCGCCAGCGTGAGCCCCGCGGCAGCCGGAAACCCGAGCGCCTGGAACAGGATTGTATAAACGCTCTCCGACGCCCCAATCTGTCCCGGAATGAAGAAAAAGACCACGCTGACGAACTTCACGCCGCCTTCGACGATGAACGGATCGAGCCAGCCGAACGGGAGAGCGAGCGCGTGCAACACCGTGGCGACCTCGAGCGCGAGCAGTGCGTGAACGCTGCCCTCGAGAATGATGACTTCCGCCAGCCGCCCCGGCCGTGCGTGCATGAAGGTGACGAGCACGCGCTCGACCGGCTCAATAGCCGCGATGACGCGATCCGCTCGCGGGCCTCCGAGAATCCGGCCAGCGCCCCGAACTGCCGGGACGATCAGGCCGATACCGGTGATCGCAGCGACCACGAATCCAGCCGTGAACACCGCAATGGCCACGACCAGACCGATGATGGGACCCCGCAGCGACGACGACAGCGCATTGCGCACGAGCAGCAGCGTCAGCGCTCCTGCCGCGAGCCATGCAGACACCAGCGTATATAAAAGGTATTCGATGGCGACCGCACCGAACGCATCAGGTCCCGTCGCACCTCGCCGTGTGAGCAGGTAACCCTTCGTCGGTTCCGCGAGGAACGGTCCCGTGAACGTCAGCATCTCGACCGCTTCCCCTGCAAGACGTATCTGGAACACGTCGATGAATCGCAGCGCGGAGGTCGGCAAGCTGCGCCACAAGGCCGCGGATCTCACCGCGAGGTGCGCCGTGTACAGCAGTGAGACAGTAAGGAACGCCCATCCGACACGGCGAAGCAGATTGAAGATGAGTGTCGGCCCGACGCGCGAAACCAGCACGGCGAGCACGATCGCTCCGGCCGCCAGCAGCAGCGCGCGCGCAAGGCGGGACATGCGTGGGAGAGTCTACGCTTTCGTGCCGCCGCCAATCACCACGTGCGCCTGTTCGGGAGGGCATCGCCTGATTCGTGTGCGAAGCAGCCGCGACACACCGGGGGCGTGCATCCAGACGCGCAGCGTTGGAAAGTACGGGATGAGCCCGACGAGACGAAGATCACGACAGCCGTCGAACAGGCGGCGGAAGCGATCGATCGGATAGTGCCGGTAGTGCTTCCACTCGCGCGAGCTGCGGTTCGTGTTCGTCGAGATGACGAGCCGGCCGCCTGGCCTGAGCACGCGAACCGCCTCGTGCACTGCGGCGGTTTCGTTCGCGTCGGGAATGTGCTCGATGACGTCGAGAAGGGTCACGACGTCGAACGCACCGTCCCTGAAGGGCAGCGCTTCGGCGCCGCTCGACAGAAAGCTGGCCGTTGGCACGAGGTCGCGGGCGAACGTCAGCGCGCGCCGCGACACATCGATGCCGACGGTCCGCGCACGTCCGGCGGCGTCGGCCGCGAAGCGCGCGTCGCCGCAGCCGATATCCAGCAAGCGCTTGTCGGTTCGATCTGAGTCTGACGGAGAGAATCCAGCGAGTTCGAGCACCACCTCCGTTCGGAGGCGGTACTCGATCTCGTCGTTACCGGTCTGCTCCCAGTGATATGGCGTGGCGTACTGTCGTTCCTGCAGCCACGCCTGCATCGTCGAGAGCTGCGGCGCCGCCGGCATTAGTGCTGCGGGCAGCTGCCGAGTGGACGCACGGTCAAGACGCGGAATTCTGGGGTTGTCGCCGCCCCGGTCGCGGAGGCGCCGCTGCCGGTCGCCGACGCAGTGCCCGGCGAAGTTGGCGCCAGCATCCCGGTAATCTGTACGCGCTGGCCGACGAACGGCTGCATGTCAGTTCCGCCAAGGCGATACCCGGTTGGCGTCGACGAAGCCGCGGCGCCCGCGCCCGTCGTTCCGGCTACTCCCGATGTTCCCGCCACTCCTGATGTGCCGGCCGCGCCGGTCGTGCCTGCTGCGCCCGTGGCTCCAGTTGTTCCCGCCGCGCCCGTCGCGCCGGTCGTTCCGGCACCCGCGGCGCCCGTTGTCCCTGCTGTCGCGGCACCAGTCGTTCCTGCCACACCGGTCGTTCCCGCTGCGCCAGTCGTTCCTGCTGCGCCAGTCGCGCCGGTCGTTCCCGCCGCGCCCGTGGCTCCGGAGGATCCGGCCGTCGCGGAACCGGTCGGTGGAACGACCGCGCCGGTCGCGCCGGTGCCAGTAGCGCCGGCCGTGGCGGTACCTGCAACGCCGGTCGAGCCTGTCGTCGGCATCCCGGGTGTCGTGCTCGCCGCACCGCCCATCGTCGCGTTCGACAACATGAACGGATCGCTGGCCGACGTGCCGCCGCCGACGCATCCAACCATCGTGACGGTTTGCGGCGACGCGGATTGAGAACCTGTCGTCGGTGTTTGTGTCGGAGTCGACTGCGCGGCGGCCGTAGCCGCGGCGCACGCGAAGATCAGACCTGACATCACGGACAATCTCATGTGGATGCTCCTTCTCTTAATCACGGCTGAAACCTGCAAGCCAGTCGCCATTTCGCTCGGCTAAAGCCTCGCGCTACAGCTTGAGAGTTCCGCGAGGCTTCAGCCGAGCGACGTCTGGGAGCGCGAGGCTTCAGCCGAGCGACTCGAGCGCGAGGCTTCAGCCGAGCGACTCCCGTAGCGCGAGGCTTCAGCCGAGCGACGTCTGGGAGCGCGAGGCTTTAGCCGAGCGATTCTGTGGCCCGAGGCTTCAGCCGAGCATCGCGTAGCGCGTCTATACTCGACGTCTCGTGCGATCTCCAGCTGAGCCCTGCCACTTGTGGCGTGCCGCCGCGCTGTACGCGGCGCTTACCGCAGCAATCGCCTACCCGCTCTCGCTGCATCCGGCGAGCCTCGTTCTCTCCGACAGCGCGGACACGGACCTCGTCGCGTGGCTGCTGTCGTGGGACATCCACGCGTTTCTGCATCGACCCTGGGCCATTTTCGATGCGAACACATTCGCGCCGCTCCATCACACGCTCGCCTTTTCCGAAAACCTGATCGGCAGCGCGCTCGTCGCCGCGCCGGTCGTCTGGATCACCGGCAATGTCGTCCTCGGCATGAACCTGATCGCGCTGTTCTCGTGCGTGGCCTGCGGCGCGGGATGCTACCTGCTCGCTCGCCGGAGCGACATCGGCGAATATGGCGCACTGGTCGCCGGCCTGGTATTCGCGTTCGCGCCGCCGCGCTTTCTGCGCCTCGACCAGCTGTTCCTGGCGACCATCGCGTGGATCCCGTTTGCGCTCGCGTATCTCCAGACGTACTTCGATCGCGGACGTGCGCGAGATTTGCGGATCGCGGTGGCCTTCTTCACGCTCCAGGTGTTCACCAGCGGTCACGGCGGAGTATTTCTGTCGGTCGCGGCCGCGATGCTGTTTGCCGATCGCCTTCTTCACGGCGATCGAGCCGCCCTCCTCCGTCGTCTGCCGAAAGACATCGGCATCACGGGAGTCCTGCTGCTATTGCCAGTCGCCCTATTGATCGTTCCGTATCGAAGCGTCCAGGCAGAGTTGGGTCTGCGGCGATCGCTCGACGACTGGCGTATCCTCCATGCGAAAAGCTACTTCGCCGCGCCCACTTATGTTCAAAGCTGGTTGCTCGCGCGGCTCGCGCCAGAAGCCCGCATCAACGACACGGCGGATGCGTACCTATTTCCTGGCTGGACGACATTGTTGTTGGCGAGCGCGGCTGTGATTCGCGGCGCCGGGTTCCGATCGACGGTTCACGCGGATTCGCAGTCGACCGGCGACGTGCACACGCAGTGGAGAACGGCAGCGATCCTCTTGGATGCCGCCGCGATCGCCGCAATCGCAGTCGGCCTGCTGGTGGCGGCCAGCGGCGCGCAGCGGCTCAAACTGGGATCTGTCGTACTCTTCTCGGTCCGCGAGGCGTGGCGCGTTTGGCTGATTGCGGCGACGTGCGTTGCAGCCCGCGCGGCAATGCTGCGGCGCGTGCCGCTCGCTGCGAGCGCTGCGTTGCGAACCGTGACCGACCGTGTTGCTGCGTGGCTGAACGCAAAGCGACGCGACAGGATCACCGTATATCTACTGGTCCTGCTCCTCAGCCTATGGCTCGCAAGCGGACCGCCATTTGGCCTATGGCCGTACGTGTACTGGCTTCCGGGATTCAATTTCATCCGCGCGCCGTCGCGGTTCACGTTAATGGGCCTGATCGGGCTGGCGGTGCTCGCGGGCGCCGGGTTCGACGCGGTTACGGCGCGTGCGGCGCGAAGCACGCGCGCAGCGGCAGCAATTCTCGCCGGCGCGCTGATCTTCATTGAGTGCCTCGTCCCGCTCGAAGGCGTGAAGTACCACGTCGATGTGCCGGACGCCGATCGCTGGCTCGCGACACGGCCGATGCCGTTCGTCGTCGCGGAGGTACCGCTGCCCGACATGCACAGCGTCGCGGTGTTCAACAAACGGCAATCGACGTACATGCTGCATTCGACGGCACACTGGCAGAAGACCGTCCACGGGTGGGCCGGACTCCTGCCGGTCAGCCACTTCGATTTGTACGACGCGCTCACGCGTTTCCCGGACGACGAAAGCCTTCTGATGCTGAACGCCTTCAACGTGGATTACGTCGTGGTGCATTGCGATCTGTTCCTACCGGGCGCGTGGCCGGCCGTCGAGACGCGCATTCGATCTCTTGACGAAGTGCTGACGCTCGTGTACACCGACGCTGCGAGCCGCGTGTACGCGTTGCATCATCGTCGAAAGTAACGTGCGGAGCCATTCATGAATCGGTTGATCTTCGCCGCCTCTGCAATCGTCTTGTCTTCACTGGCCGTCAGCCAAACAGAGCCGGTCGCGCGATTCGATGCTCACCAGGACGACGTGCTCATCGACGAGGAGATTCCGATCGCTGTCTCGGGCCTGACGCCGCAGGCCGCCGTCCTCATTCGGCTGCGCGGCGGGCTCGACGGGCAATGGACGTCGAGCGCGACGTTCACCGCCGACGCGAGCGGCCGTATCGACCTCGCGCGGATGGCGCCGGCGAAGGGGAGCTACAAAGATGTCGATCCCATGGGGCTTTTCTGGTCGGCTGAGCGGAGTGCAACATCGAACAGTCCCGAAGACGATCCCGACGAAGCGGCGCCCGATCAATGGACGCTGACGGCCGAAGTCGGCGGCGCCGTGGTCGCACGCACGAGCATTCGCCGGCGCGCCGCCTCGCCAAACGTGCGCGTCAAGCCGGTTCACGACGGCGGGATGATCGCGACGTTCTACGAGCCCGCTGGAGGCGGCGTCCACCCCGCGTTTCTCGTGCTCACCGGATCGGGCGGCGGCATGCCGCCGGCAGCGGGGCCGGCCGGCGGCCTCGCGTCGCGGGGTTATGCAGTTCTTGCGCTCGCGTACTTTGGTGTCGAGGGACTGCCGCGAACGCTATCGAATATTCCGCTCGAGTATTTCGGCGGCGCGCTGCGGTGGCTCGCAGCGCAACCGTCGGTCGACCCGCACAGGATCGGCGTCCTCGGCGGATCGCGCGGCGGCGAGCTCGCGCTGCTTCTCGGCTCGATCTACCCGACGATTCGCGCCGTCGTCGCGTACATGCCCAGCAATGTCGTCAACCGCGGATGCTGCGATATGAGCACGCAGGTCGCATGGACGTACGAGGGGCGGCCGATCGCGCCGATTCAGCCGATGATCGGCCGCGGCCGCGGAATGGCCTTCAGCAATATGTCCAGACCGGAGATTCCGGTCGAGCGAATCCAGGGCGCCGTGCTGCTCGTGTCGGGCCGCGACGATGGCGTGTGGGACTCGGCGCCGATGGCGGAAAAAGTTGTGGCACGGCTGCGCCGATATGAGTTCAAGTTTCCCTACCAGGCACTCAGCTACGATCATGCGGGCCACGCGATCACGCGGCCATACACGTCCACGATGAACTTGAATTCGCGGCGACATCCGTTGACGGGACGGACGGTGCACATGGGCGGGACGCCCGCGGGCACCGCGAAGGCGCGTGAAGAGTCGTGGCGGCAGATGCTGGTGTTCGTCAACCAGCACCTGCGCGACCAACCGTAATCGAGACTACTGGCAGCGATCGCCCGTCGGCTTCACTGTCGTGACGTCCAACCGTTTGATGTCCACGTTCGTTTTGGTTTCGACGGTCGGCGTTCCGGACGTGCCCTTTGCGCGGTTCTCGGGGATTGCTCCGCTACTCGTCGCGACTTGCTGCTCCGCCTCGACGGTTCCCGACACTTCCACGCGCTGCCCGACGTTGTTGCGGAATGCCGCTGCATCGCCGCCGATCAGCTGATAGGTCGGCACTTGGCCGGTAGTCGCTGCACCGGTGGCGTCGCCAATCAGAACCCACGTGTTTTCGGCGAGCGTGCCGGTCCGTAAACATCCGCTGACGGTAATCGCCTGCGCGCGCGGCTGTTCCCCCGTGCTCGTTTGCGCATCCGGGGTGGTCTGCCGGTTCTTGTTGCTGTTGCAGCCGCCGGTAACCAGCGCCAATGCGCTGAACAGAGTGGCCGCCTTGATGAGGTGTGTGGCTCGCATGAGATCCTCCGCAGCCAGCTTCTGCAGAAATCCCGCCAGCCTGCCGCTCAGCTCTTTCACGGCCGGCTGAAGCCCGCGGGATCACTCGCTTACAAGCGCGCGAAGCGGTTCGATCGTGCGCACGCGTCGCGCCGGCAGATAGCACGCAAGCATTGCGACGCTGACGATCGCGAGCGGCGCGATCATGAACGTCACCGGATCGGCGGCGGCCACGCCAAAGAGCATCGACGCGAGCAGTCGCGTAAGCCCTGCGGCGGCCGCAAGTCCAACGGCTGCGCCCACAATCGCCAGCTTCACGCCTGATACGAGAACGAGCCGCGTGGCTTGCGCTGGCGACGCGCCCAGTGCGATCCGCAGACCGAGCTCGCGCGTCCGCTGATGCACGCTGAAGGCGATCGTGCCGTAAAGCCCGATCATCGCGAGCAGCAGCGCCGACGCGGCGAACATCCCGACGAGCCCCGCCCGGAAGCGGGGCTGCCCGACAGCATCGGACACAATCTGCTGCAGCGGTCGAGCCGCTGGAACTGGCAACGTCGGATCGAGCTCGTGCACGGCGTCGCGCACGAGCGCGTTGACGGCATCGACGGGCAGCGAACTGCGGACTACGAGCGCCATCGACGGCCAGGGCATCTGCAGATGCGGGATGAACATCTGCGGCTCCGCCGCACGGTCGAGTCCGAAATGACGCACGTCGCCCACGATCCCAACCACGCGTCGCGTGTCGGGCTGTCCCGGCAGAATCGTCAGATCGTGCGTGAGCGCCTGGCCGAGCGGATCCTCGCCGGGCCAGTAGCGCCGCGCCATCGCCTCGTTGATGATGACGACGGCCGGCGCGTCTGCGCGATCGCGGGCGTCGAACCACCGGCCTCGCTTCAGCGGAATACCGACAGCTGCGAAGTACTCGCCTGACACGACGTGCAGCGCCGCGGACGGACGCTGGCCAACGGGCAGCGCGGGACGACTCGCGATTGTGAACGTGCTGTCGTCGACGAAGAACCGCGCGCGGCGGTCGAGAGGCAGCCCGATGGTGACGGCCGCCGCGTCGACCCGGCCCGTCGCATGAATTCGATCGATCAGCTGGTCGAAAAACGCGCCGCTCCTCGACAACGACGCCCGGCTGCGCGGCAGCTCGATGCGATCGACGGCGACCACCGAGGCCGGACGGAAGCCCGTGTCGACGCGGCTCAAGCGGACGAACGTCTGAATCAGCAGGCTGGCGCCGATCGTGAGAATGGTCGAGAGCGCGATTTCGACAACGACCAGCGCGTGCCGCGTCCGTCGATTCGCCGTCGTCACCGAGCCGCGGCCCGCTCCGCGCAGCGTCTCCTGCTCGACGTTTCGGCCGATGTGCAGCGCCGGCAACACGCCGAACAACACGCCGGCCACGCTCGCAATGGCGAGCGCGAAGGCTGCCACCGGGAGATTCACATGGACGTCTTCGATGCGCGGGATGCCGCTTGGAGCGAAGTGCACGAACGCGTCGACGGCCCACGCCGCAAAGAGGAGCGCCGCGGCGCCTCCCGCGAGTGCGAGGACGACGCTCTCGATGAGCATCTGCGTGATGAGGCGTCCGCGCCCCGCGCCCATCGCGCTTCGGATCGCCATTTCCCGCGCGCGGCCAGCCGCACGGACCAGAACAAGGCTCGACGCGTTCGCGCACGCGATCAGAAGCAGTCCGCAGACCGCCGCGAGGAGCAGTATCAGTGCGGACTTCGACGATCCGACCACCTCGTCGTGCAGCGCCGTCACCATCGAGGTCAGCTGGTAATTGGCGTCCGGATATTCGCGCGCGAGCGCATCCGCGATTCGGCTCGTCTCAGCGCGGGCTGTCTCGATCGGCACGCCAGGGCGAAGGCGTGCGACCACAGACAGAATCCGGTATTGCCGGTACTTGGACGGCGGAATGCCTGGATTCGGTGGCTGCGTGCGCGACAACCGCATGGGAACCCAGAGCTGCGTTCCGCGAACTGGAAACTCGAACCCGCCGGGCATCACACCGACGATCACGGTCGGCGCGTTGTCGAGGAGAACCTCCCGGCCGACGATGCGCGGGTCGGCGGCGAAGCGACGTCTCCACATGCCGTCGCTCACGAGGGCGACACGCTCGGCGCCGGGCGCGGTGTCGGCTGCCGTGAACGCGCGGCCGATGGCAGGCGCTACGCGCAGTACGCCGAAGAGCTCCTCCGTGCACGTCGCCGCGAGAATTTTCTCCGGATCGCCGCCGGCGCCTGAAATGGTGACGCTCGGCGTGCCGTACGCAGCGAGCCCGGCGAAGACACGGTTTCGCTCTTTGAGATCGAAGTAATTGGGCGGCGACACCGGCAGCCGCGCGGTCGTGTCGCGCCGCATTTGCGCGACCGCCACGAGCTCCGCGGATTGGGGATACGGCAGCGGCTGCAGCACTACCGCGTCGAGAACGCTGAACACGACGGTCGTCGCGCCGATGCCGAGGGCGAGCGTCGACACGGCGACCGCCGTGAAAAATGGCGTCCGAAGATAGCCACGGACGGTGTACGCGAGATCCTGCCACACAGCGCCCGAGATTCTTCGCATGCTACTCACTCCGCAGCGCGATGGTCGGATCGGCGCCGGCGGCGCGCAGCGCCGGGCCAAGGCACGCGGCAAGCGCCACGGGCAGGAGCACGAGAGGACCGGCTGCGAACGCCATCGGATCGCTCGGCGTGACGCCGAACAGCAGCACGCTCATCGGCCGCAACAGCACCGATGATGCCGCCAATCCGATCGCGACGCCGGCGGCGGTGCGCGTCAGTCCCTCACGAAACAACAGCAGCATCAGATCGCGGCGAGTCGCGCCAAGAGCCGCGCGGACGCCGAGCTCACGACGCCTTTGCGAAACCGCGTACGACAGCACACCGAAGAGGCCGATCGAGGCGAGCGCAAGCGCCAGGCTCGCGAACCCGCCGAACGCCGTCGCCGCGAATCGCGGGCGCGCGACGGAGACAGACAGGCGGTCGGCAATCGTCATCACTTCAGCCACGGCGATCTCCGGACCGACCGAATGCACGATCTCGCGAAGCGCCGGTGCCACGCGACCTGGCTGGCCGAGCGTGCGAACGACGACGTCGATCTCGTCGGTAAGCGGACGATCGTCGGTCCCGAGCCTGTAGACCTCGGGCTGTGGACGCGCATCGTTGCCGTCCTTCAGGACGTTCCCGACCACGCCGACGATTTCCGTCATCGCGGTCTGCTGATCCTTGCCCATTCCGCCGCGGAACTGCCGGCCCGCCACGGGGCCGCTCGACACATGCTGCCGCACGAACTCGTCGTTGACCAGGGCTGCGACACGGCTGCGGCCGGCATCGGCCGGCGTCAGGAATCGTCCCTCGTGCAGGCGTAGCCCGAGCGCTTCAGCGTAGCCTGCGGTAACCCGGTAATTGATCGCGCGGACATTGGGCGCCTTTCCACCGCCGACTTCGGCCGGCAGCGTGAAGCCGGTGATCCACGTCGTGCTGTCGAACGGCATCATGTTGCCCGCGCCCGCCGCCACGATCTGCGGGTCCGCTCGCAACCGCGCGAGAATTTCCATCGTCTTCTGATGCGCGCGCAAAGGCGCAAGGCCAGCCGGCATGTACAGCCGCGCTGACAGCACGTTGACATCGTAACCGCCGTCGACGTGAACCAGCCGGCTGAAACTTCTACCGACGAGCGCCGCGCCGACGATGAGCAGAACGGCGAAGGCCGACTGCGCGACGAGCAGCGCGTCGCGGAGCCGGCGCGAGCGCCCGCCGCGAAAACCGCCAGCCGTCGACCCGTCGCCCGCTCCGTGCAGTGGAGTCGCGAGATCGACTCGGGCGCGCAGCCGCGGCGCCAGCCCGCAGAGCAGCGCCGTCGCGATCGTCAACACGACGGCGGCGAGCGCAACGCGGCCATCGAGGTGCAGCTGATCGAGCCGTGGAAAATCTCGCGGCGCCAACGCGGGCAGCGCCCGGATGATCGCGGCGGCGAAGAGGAGCCCAAGCGCGCCGGCGACGACGGAAAGAATCGCGGTTTCGGTGAAAAGCTGCTGTACGATCCGGCCGGGGCTCGCGCCGATCGCCGCGCGAAGCGCCAGCTCGCGCTCGCGTGCGACGCCGCGCGCGAGGAACAGCGTCGCGACGTTGGCGCAAGCGATGAGGAGCACGAACAGCACGGCCGCTGCGAGCGCCAACAGCGCCGGCCGCACACCTCCGGTCAACTGATCGGCGAACGTCTGCGCGCGCACCTGCACCGGACCGCCGTTGCCGAACAACAGATTGGCGACAGGCGGGCGCGGAATGCTGCGCGCGACCGCCGTGCCCTCCTGCTCCACCTGAGAGATCGACACGCCAGGCTTCAGGCGACCGAGGCCGAACACCAGCCAGATGCCGCCTTGCACGTTCGGCGACGTCAGCGTCGGATCGTCGAACGGCGTCCACAGTTGCGCGTCGTGATCGGGGAACGTGAAGCCGGCGCGTGCGATCCCGACAATCTGGTAAGGATCGCCGTCGATTGCCAACGGCCGGCCGACAACGTCGGAGCGTCCGTTGAAGCGGTCGCGCCAGAGGCGATCGCTCAGGACGACGAAGCGTCGGTTGGCCGGCGCGTCTTCTCCGGGATTGAAGAACCGACCGACTGCCGGCGCAACGCGAAGTAGAGAGAAGAGCGACGCCGACACCTCCGCGCCTTTGACACGCATCGGCGCGCCGTCGAAGCCGACCGTGTACTCGCGTGACCCGTATGCGGCAATGCCTTCGAGCGTCTGCATGCGCTCGCGCCAGGCGTACATCGTGTGGTTGCTCAGCGGAGGCTCAGCCTGCATCCGCACCGCGCCCGGATGCTCTTCCCAGATGCGAACCAGGCGCGCGGAGTCGGGATATGGCAGCGGGCGGACGAGCACCTGGTCGAACGCGCTGAAGACCGCCGTCGCCGAGCCGATGCCAGCCGCGAGCGTCAGCACCGCAGCCGCGGTGAACGCACGGCTGCGGGTGAGGCTCCGCACCGCGAATCTGGCGTCGAGGAGGATCGATTCCATGTCCGCGGCTCAGCCAGAAGCGTGCCGCTCGCTTCGGCCGCCACCGCGCGGTTCCGGCTCCAAGGATGGTCGATCGCGGGACGGCGGCGTCCGGATTCGAACGGCCGCGATCGACTTTGGTCTCACTGCCTTTCGAGACGGCGAATGCCGGTGTCCTTCATCGTGTAATCCGCCGGCACTTGAAAGAGCGATGGATCAGGGTCGGCCCGGTTGATGTTGACCAGGCGATACGTCGAATCGCCCATGCGCGGATCCTTTCGCTCGGTGAGCACGAGCACCTGCAGATCCGGCGACGTCCATTCCTCGGACGTGACGACAATCGGCAGGTCGTTCCCGATCGTGCCGGCGGCGATTGTGGTCGTCGTTCGGTGACCCTGCGCGTTGCACGCCTTCGATCGTTCGAGCCGTCAGCTGCTCGTCACTCCGCTGCTCGGACTCCCCGGCGCGCCGTCGAATCTCCACGCGACCGTCCGACACCTCAAACGACAAGGCCTCGGCCGGCTGCCCGGCTTCCCGCATGCGGCGGACCTTCATATCGATCTGCGCCTTTGCCTCGGCGACGTTCGCGAGAAGCGACGGTGTCGGCGTCTTCCACGCGACGCGGTTCTGAGGATCGAGCGAATACGACACGCCGGCAACGGGATCGACAATCGAGACCAACACGCCGCCGGAAGGGCGATCTTCTTCGCGCCGCACGCGGCCGTCTTTGTCGCGGTAGACGCGTCCGGTCGAATGCTCGACGATGCGGTTGCCGTCCGCGAGCAGCTGTACGTGATCGTTCACGGTCTCGGCGGAGTACGGCGCGCCCTTGACCGACTTTGCTTCGAGCGGCACTCGCGCTCTCATCACGACACTCTTGGCGCCGCCTTGTTCCTGCCCGGCACCCGCCGAAGCGGCGATGAGCAGCATGCCGATGACGATGACTGTTTTCCTCATGCGAACACTCCTTCTCTCACGTCTTCTCTCAAATTAAGGTGCGAGCCGAACCGCCCGCGCGAACCCGTCCTGTCCGACGAGCACATCTGCCTGCACGATCGTCGCGCGAGCCGACGGCACCAGGCCGAGCGATAAGGCGACCGAAGCCGGCAGCTGTACGCGCATCAGCTGACCGCTTTCGAACGCCGGGAGATCGCCCGCTCCCGGCCACACGATGAATGAGGCGTCCGATCCGGAAGCTGTCGCCTTTGCCGCGGCAGTTCGGCGCGGCCGTATCGGCTTCGCGGCGATCTCGCGCGGCGGCTCGCCCGCCGCCACAATCGGCGCAGGCGGCGCGGCGACGATCGGAGGCGCAGAGGTCTTGACGACGACTGCCAGGCGCGCGGGTTGTCGATGCTGCACGAGGGCGGTCGTCGCAACCGCGAGCACTGCGGCCGCTGCCGTGGCATACAGAAACCAGTGGCGCGGCGACGACCGGCGCCGTTGCGCAACATCGAATGCGCCGAGGAGCGCCGCCTCAGACGCCCCGTCCAAGGGCGGCACGCTCGCGTCCTCGGCGACGCGCCGGAGCAATGCCGACATCGTGCGCTCCGTGTCCAGCCGCGCTGCGCATCGAGGGCATCCGCTGAGATGATGCCGAACCAACTCGAGGTCGCTCGCATCCAGCGGAACGCCGCGCGCGAGATCGACGAGGGACGGGCCAACGCGTGAGCAGTTCATCATTCCGGTCGTCATCATTCCTCAGTAGCGGCCAGCTTCAGCCGACTGTCGAACGTCCGCCTGAAGGCGGACGCTACACGGAGCGGGCCCGATATCATGAATCCTCTGTAGCGGCCGGCTTTAGCCGGCCGTTCACGTCCGCGCGAAGGCAGACGCTGCAGCGCCCGGTTCGAAGCCGCCGCGCCAAGAGCGCGCGCCCGCGGTGCAAACGCGAGCGGACCGTGCCGACCGCGCAGCCGATCGCCGCGGCAGCTTCCATGTAGCTCAGCTCCTGGAGATCGCACAGCACGATCGCCTCTCGAAATTTCACCGGCAGCTGCACGACGACCCGGCGCAGCGCAATCAGGTCCTCCCGCCGCGCCAGATCCGGCAGCGGGTCCGCGTCCACGGAGAACGCCGCTGCGGAGGGATCGTCCTCGAGCGAAGAATCCACGCGGCGTGCCCGCGCGCGCCTCACGTGATTGCGTGCGATGCCCAGCAGCCACGCGCGCACGCTCGACCGCCCTGCCTCGTAGGCCGCACCTTGGTGAATCACGGCCATGAACACATCCTGCGTCACATCGTCCGCTACCGAGCGCGAGCCGCTGACGTGGAGCGCAAATCGAAAAACGTCGCCGCGAAATCGCCGATAAAGCAGCGCGAAGGCGTCGCGGTCGCCATCCGCGATCCGCGTCATCAGATCGTCGTCGGGCGGATGTTCGGGGGCGGCCATCGGCTGCCGGTCTTTGACGCCGGCACTACATATTCAGTTTGGAAGGCAAAAAGGTTCCCGGACAGACAACCTCGGACGGGCACGCTAGAATCAAGCCTCTGTGCCGACAAAATGCCCTTGCTGCAGCGCGGAAATGGTCGCAGACAACCTGCCGAGCCGGCTGGGCACGCCTGTCACCATCGATCTGTGCCTTCCATGCCAGGTGATCTGGTTCGATGGGCACGAGAGCCTGCAGCTCTCGCCTGCCGCGGTACTGCAGTTGTTCCGTGTGATTGGCGAGCACGCGGTCGCGGCGCCGGCGCCTGGAGCGATTGCGCCCGCGTGTCCGCGATGCGGCCTTCATCTGATCCTGACGACAGACCAGCAGCGCAACACGCGATTTCACTACCAGCGCTGCGCGCGCGGCGACGGCCGATTGATCACGTTCGTCGATTTCCTTCGCGAGAAGGACTTCATCAGGCCGCTCACGCCGCAGCAGATCGAAGAGTTGCGAAGGAACGTCCAGGTGATCAACTGCTCGAACTGCGGTGCGCCGATCGACCTGACGACGAGCTCAACGTGCGTCCATTGCGGCTCGCCAATCTCGATGCTGGACATGCACCAGGCCGGCGCCCTTGTGAGCGCGCTTCACGAAGCCGAGCAGCCGCATCCGATCGATCCCGCGCTGCCGCTCCGCCTTGCGGAGGCGCGCCGTGAGGTCGAGACGGCGTTCGCGTCGTTCGATCGCGAGCCCGAATGGTTCGATGATGCCGCGCGACGCGGGCTCGTCGCGGCAGGGCTCAGCTCGTTCGCGCGCTGGCTGAAACAGAAAATGTGACGCTACCGCGAGTTGTTCACATACATCAGAACGATTGCGACGATGGTGAGCAGAAGGATGAGCAGCGAGACCTTGATCCAGCTCCACGGACGCGAACCGGCGGTCGCGCCGGTAACGCCGTTGACGACGACCTGATAGGAACTGCGCGCCGTAGACGTACGTGAGCAACCACACCGGCGCGAGGATGTGCTTGAACGTCTGATCTGTGAAAATCGCGTCGACGACGAGATTCCGATACGTGTCGCCCGGCACCTGGCGGGCGCACAACTCGCGCAGTTCCTCGTTCATCTGCTGTCGCGAGCGTTCGGCCGCCGCGACCAGATCGATCTGATAGCGCTCGACCGTCCAACCCGCCAGATATCCTGGATCGAACGGCACGAGCGCTGCGGTCGGGAACGGCTCGATGTGCCGAAGCTGCGACGAGTTCACGCCGACCGACGCGCACACCAGCTCGTCGTCGAAGAAATGCGACGAGCTCGCCCGATGCCGGCGTCCATCTGCACGTGGCGGACGTTCCGGTTGTTCTCGCGCACGTAGTAGTACTGGCCGGCATCGGCGGTCCAGCGGGCGTCGGCCTTCGCGTCGAAGGTCCAGTACGGCAGGTAGATGCCCTTGACCGTGTCGGTGAGCGCCTTTGCGCTGAATCGATTCGGCGCCAGCCACTGCCGGCCGTACCACGCGCGAATCAGGTCGCGCGCCTGCGATTCGGAGATCTTGAGCGGCAGCAGCGACTCTGGACGAAACGCTTCCTTGACCTCCTCGTACGGCACGAGCGCGGTCGAACCGCAGAACTCGCAGCGTTGCCCGATCTGGTCGGGGTCGAAGACGGAAATCGCCTGGCAGCTCTGACAGCGGACCGAGATCTTCTGCGCTCTGCCATCCGCGCGCCGAGTCTGGAATGTTCCTGAGGGCGGCGGCGAGATCGTGCTCGACGATGACCGTGTCGGCGCCGCGTGTCTGCAGCGTCGCCGGCGACTCGGTGCCGCAGAACGGACAGACCAGCGCCTGCTTCGCCGGATTCCAGTCGGCTTCAGCGCCGCAGGCGGGACAGCTGAACTTCTGACGTGCGGAGGCGACCTGTTCGGTCGGTCCCGCGCCGACCGGCGGTTCGGTCACGGCGGATCGACACTACTTGCAGGAAGTCGGCGATCGCCGCCTTCGTGATGCGCCACTGCGAGCCGATCCGCTTGCCTTTGAGATCGCCCGCCTCGAGGCTCGCGATCACGTCGGCCTCGGACACGCCGAGCGCCTTCGCCGCATCGGCCGGACCGATCGTGTCCGGGAATCGCCGATGCCGCCGCAGCTGCCGGCGTCGTGCCGGCGGCCGGCGTGCCTTGCGCCATCACGCCGCCTGGCTGATTCATCATCTGCTGCGCCATCGACATGCCGACCGCCATCTCGGCGCCGATGCCGGCGACGCCGCTCGCTGCCCTTCTCGAAGCCCTTGCGCCATCTGGAACTTGACGTAGTCGTTCAGGTTGCCGACAGCCGCCATGCTCGCGCGCTTGTCGATCGCCTCTTCGACCTCCGGCGGCACCGAGACGTTCTCGACGACGAAGGTCGGCATCTCGAGGCCGTACTTTTCCTTCAGCGCCGGGTTGATCAGCGGCAGCAGCGCCTCGCCGAGCTCGTTGTAGCGCGTGGCGACGTCGAGCACCGGCACTTTCGCGCTCGCCAGCGCATCGCTGAACACGCTCACGATGCGCGATCGCATTACGTCGGCGAATTCGTCGAGGCGGAAATGATTGTCGGTGCCGGCAACTTCTTTCAGGAACTTCGGCGCGTCGACGATGTGGAAGTCGTAGGTGCCGAACGCGCGGACGCGGACGATGCCGAAATCCTGATCGCGCATCATCACCGGATTCGACGTGCCCCACTTGTTGCCGGTGAACAGGCGCGTCGTCAGATAGTAGACGTCGGCCTTGAACGGCGACTCGAAACCGTACTTCCATCCCTTGAGGCGCGTGAGAATCGGAATGTTGTCGGTGGTGAGCGAGTACTTGCCCGGGCCGAAGAGGTCGCCGAACTGGCCGAGGTAGACGAACTGGACCGACTTGCGATTCGCGCACGATCAGCTGAGCGCCGTTCTTGATTTCCTTGTCATCGTCTGGAAAACGATACGAGAGCGTGTCGCGCGAGTCGTCGGTCCACTCGATGATCTCGATGAACTGCGTGCGGATGAAGTCTGTGAGTCCCATCTACGGCCTCCCTCGGCAGCGGCTATTCTGACACGACCGCGAGCGGAGGCACGCACTCGCGCCTTCGAGCGACAGACTGGCCTCCGCGTTGCAAATCCCACCATCCATGGCTCAAACGTCCACGGCGGTTCGCGGCATAGCGCTCCCCTCCGGCGAAGCTGTGCCGGCGCTCGGTCAGGGCACCTGGGGTATGGGCGAGAAGCGAAAGGAGCGCGACGACGAGGTTCGGTCGCTTCGACGGGGGCTGGATCTCGGGATGACGCTCGTCGACACGGCGGAGATGTACGCGAGCGGCGGCGCGGAAGAGATCGTCGGCGACGCGGTGGACGGGCGGCGCGGTGAAGTGTTTCTGGTCAGCAAGGTGCTTCCGAACCACGCGACGCGCCGCGGCACGATTGCGGCGTGCCGCGCGAGCCTTCGACGACTGCGCGTCGAGCAGATCGATCTGTACCTGCTGCACTGGCGCGAGGAGCTGCCGCTCGACGAAACGCTCGAAGCGTTCGAAGCGCTCGCGCGCGGCGGCGAGATTCGCTACTGGGGCGTCAGCAATTTCGACGTCGACGACATGGAGGAGCTGCGCGACCTGCCCAGCGGCAACGCCGTCGCGACCAATCAGGTGCTGTACAACCTGACGCGGCGCGGAATCGAGCGCGGCGTGTTGCCGTGGTGCCGCGACCGGAGGGTTCCACTGATGGCGTACTCGCCGATCGAACAGGCGCGGCTGACGAAAAACGCGACGCTCGAACGGATGGCGGCGCGAATCGGCGCGACGCCTTCGCAGATCGCAATCGCCTGGGTACTTCGGCAGCCGGACGTCATCGTGATTCCGAAAACGAGCAACCTCGATCACGTCCGTGAAAATCGCGCGGCACTCGACCTTCGGCTGGGCGACGATGATCTGCAGGAACTCGACCGAGCGTTCCCGGCGCCAGCGAAGAAAGTTCCTCTCGAAACCCTCTGAGACGTTCCGCCCGGCGGCGCCGTCGCGCACGGGTTGCACGCGTTACACTAAGACCGCGTGCGCCCGTAGCTCAGTTGGATAGAGCACCGGCCTTCTAAGCCGGGGGCCGCAGGTTCGAGTCCTGCCGGGCGCGCGACCCGCTTCGGGTCTTCGCGCCAGGCTCGCAACTCGCGGCTACGCCGCTCGTCGCGAGCGGTTCCGAGTCCTGCCGGGCGCGCCGATGTTTTCGGTCTCGTTGGGCAACACGGGCCTGTAATTCCTGGGCGTCGGACCATCCGCCAGCGGGGAGCGCACGATCGCGAACTCAACGTCAGCAGCCACCGTCGGCGCGAACCCTCAGCTGTCGGTAACGGAGAACGGCGGCAACTACTGCGTGCAGGTCACCGACGCAGGCACCCTGACGACGACGTCGGCCGTGACGGTAACCCTCACCTACCCCTAACGATTCGCCGCCATTCGGACGGCCACACGCGTCGTGGCCACGCGGAGCACGTTGTGGATGTCCTCGAAACGCGTCTCCGGAAGATTGTTGAAATCCATCAGGCGGTGAGGAAGTCTAAAATGCCTTAGGGCATCGAACATCATTTTGGTTTGTCGATCGCGCGTCGCATCCTCGACGGCAAACCGAACTTCCTGAAGCGCGACGTTCCGATGTTCGTACGCGCCGAGCACGTCCGTGTCGGCCTTTTGAAGTGCGCAAAACAGACTGCGTTTTCCGGTCGCCTCATCGTCGATGCAGACCCGATCGTCGTAGCGGTTCCAGGAAGCGGGTATCTTTCAGAAGCGCATCGGCGCGCTGCAGAATCCGCAGGTCAGCCTCGGTGACGGGCTGGTCGTGGGACTCCACAAGAAGCTGTTGCCTGATCCACCCGCCGATGATGATGACGCCCACAACGACGGCAGACACCAGGACGAACCACCGAGCCATCGTCATCTTCACCATTCATGCACCGTGTCTACTATCCGATAAAAACCTGGCGGCATCCGCCGCGCGGACCTGAGGAAATGTGTCTGAAAAACTCAAACAGTCAGCCCGCCCAGCAGAGCGCTGATATCCCGCGTGGACTCTAGGGCCCACAACGATTGAAGAACCGCATCGGTTTTCCCGCGCTGCCATCGCTTCCCGATATTGTCGCGGAATTTTCGCTCTACGTCCCGTCTCTGCATCGGCCTTCCAGCAAAACCCGGAATGTCGATAACCTCGCGGCTAACGCGCCTTCCATCGACGAAAATCGCAGAGACACGGGTCGGTGGGTCGCCGAGTCGGGCGGTGAACGCTGGGTCTTCCACAACCGTGATCTTTTGCATGAAGGCAAGAATGCGCGGCTCCTTCAACTTCTCTGGGATGTAGCTCTCGTTCGTGATGCCGCCGTCGAACATGGCACGCGCCACCAGGTAGGGCATGGAATGATCAGCGGTGTCGCGCGTCGTTGGCGCCCATTTCTCACGATCAGTCCCCGTTTGTGTCAAGCCCAACTTGGACGTAGCGACTTCGATCGAGGCCACTTGTTCGAGCGCCGCGAACTTGTCTGACGGCCCGTTGGCGATCGCGTCGGCAACGGCGAGGGCCGCGACGATCGCTGTCTGTGAGAAGATCACAGCTGGAAAGGTCTTGATCCCACATCGGTGGATCCGAAAGCTGTTGCCGTGGCCGCCAAATTTCCCTAAATCGACGGAGCCCTGGCCCGAAACCAGTTTAAAGAAGCCCAGCGTGCCTTCGAAGATCGGCGCCGGACCAGTGAGGCCGCCACGTGCCAGCATCGCGGCGAATACCGCATTGCGCGAAGCTTCGCTATCCGCGAGCCCTTTCCAATCGGAGAGCACTTGCCGCCTGGTCTGGCCCATTGAGATATGGTCGTTGATCGCGATATTGACCGCCTGGGTCATGGCCGCCACGTCCAGCCCCATCAACTTGCCGGAAGCGAGGGCAACCGCCGGCAGGCTGTAGACGGGTGTATCCCAACCGTGCGGGAAGATATCGAGGGCATCCGTCAAGCGGCAATCGATCTCATACGCGATCACGATTCCCGCGATGAGGTCACGCCCGCCGGCTCGCACTGCTTCGGCAACCGCACAACAAGGCGCGATGTGGTCGCTCGGGTGGGTTGTTGTGGTGCCATTGTAGAAGTCGTTCAGATCGTAATAACGGAATGCCGCACCATTTGCGAAGGCAGCGAGATCAGCCGTAGTCTTGCGAGAGGTACCGATGATGGTGGCGTCGCCGTGAGCGCCTTGCGCGATCTCGCGGCACACTCGCACGGGCCGCTCGTCTAAGGCTGCGATGCCGCAGCCGACCGTGTCGATGACGTGTAACTTGACGCGCTCGATGGTCGCTGCATCCAAGTCTTCGTAACGCAGCGCTAAAACATACTCCGCCAGCCTTTCCGCCAATGGCCGGATCTCGGCCGCGCGAGCGTTTCGGACAGCGCCCCACGGGGCGAACGCTGCGATTCCCGCGAGAATGTCGCGACGCAGAATCTTCCGGGTGCCAATCGCCGCGGATAGCGAAGCTGTCTTCAGTTCCATGACCGGGATGCTACATCTCAATCATGAGCAGTGACATCGTGACGGCGGTAATTCGTGCGAGTCAAGTTCCGCGTGACTCTTCCGCGTGGCAGCCACCACAAACCATTGCAACAAGGTCACTTCAGAGTCGCGCCACTGCCCGTCTAAGCCGGGGGTCGCAGGTTCGAGTCCTGCCGGGCGCGCTTATATTTGCGGATTTCCTAGCCAATCGGGAAGGTCGCAGTCCGTCCCGTTCCTTCAGAAGCCGTCAGAACCCGTCAGAGTACACGTGGGTACACGTTACGAACTGAAATATGAACTCGTCGCACTAGGCTGTTGAGGGTTGCACGCGCGCGCAACACCCGACCGCCACACGTCACTATGCACGGTGCGACGTTCACCGACGCATGAATGCGCGAAAATCTCTTGTTGTCTCGTCGTTAACGACGTTCATGCAACTGGAGACCGTCCTTCTCACGAGGGGATGGTTGCCGGCAGGTAACTCCAGCGCCCGTCTGACAGGATCTCCGCATCAGCTCTCAACCACGTTCGATGCTTCGGCTTGAAATCTTGGATGTAGATGATTTTGTAGTGCGCGACAGCCTCACGGGTCAACGCAGTTCAACAAGTCGCAATGACATCGAAAACTCCTTCGATTTTCGGCGCGTTTGAAAACGCGGAGATTCGTGCTGAGAAGAAAATCTGTCTTCTAAGCCGGGGGCCGCAGGTTCGAGTCCTGCCGGGCGCGCCAATGTTTGGAATGTGAAATCCCAGGACAGGGGTCACAGAACCGGCGGTGCTCCTGGCCCGCAAGGGCGACCACACGGCGCTCGACGGCTCACGGTCACGATCTACTCGCACCTGCTCGGCCACCGCTTGATTTTCTTGAGATCATGTCCTCCGCCTGCGCTCAGCCGCCTGGAGCGCTTCGCCAGCGCTCCACGTTGCCGCGCCGAGGAGGAAAAAGTCCTTCATGAGGAAGCCCTGGGCATCGGGACTCTGATTCGACGTGGTCACGAGAAAGCTCAAGGTGATCAGAAACGTACCTGCGGCCAACAGGCTGCCGACAACTGTCGCTTGGGGGAGCCACCGGCGCAGCCCGATCAGCACGGCTGCGACGACTTCAATGCTCCCAATGATCTCGGATGCTCTTTGGACGGTGGCAACCGTGTAGATCCACGACAAAAAGGGGCTGTGCGCGACCCAGGGCCGGATGGCCTCTGCCTCGGCAGGCGTCCATTTTGTCGCACCGATCATCAATAAGATGCCAACCAGTCCGTATCGAAGCATGCTCGTGCCGACGTTCTGCACGCGCTCGCCTGTACCGTCGACGCGCACGGCACTCCTCCTCCGGCCGCTCTGCGGCAGTGACTTGAACGACCCGTTAGCTGACAGCAGGAATCGAGTGGTGCTCATGCGTCACGATCCACTCACCCTCACTCTTGCGCAGGCCGACGGTCAACCGGAACTGCATTCGGGTATCTTCGCCGGTGGTCTCCCTCCCGGAGCAGCGCATCACCGCGGTCACGAATGCCACCGCGTCTCCAGCCATCACGCTCATCTCGAGGATGTCGAACACGAGAGGATCGTGCGACCATGCAAAGAACAGGTCCCACGTTCGCGTGTACGCCTCGATGCCCTTCGACTGCAGCGGCGGCGGCACGTCGAACATCAGGATATCCGGAGCATGCTGCCGGAGGATTCCGGCCACGTCCCTTCTTCGCACTGCAGCAGCCCAGTCCGTGACGAGTTGACGGACTTCAGCCTCAGCGTTCGCATTGCTCGCATTCCCACTCATCGTAAGTTCCTCGCCGCGCCATGAGGCGCGAATAAGCCGTCTCTGGCTTCTCTTCCCTTGTCGAATAGACATCGTTGAAATCGACCGCGTCCATTCCATTCGACATCAAATACTCGGAGCCGCGTACGAGGCGAGCGTTTCATCTGTTCGACCGATGGCGCCCAGGCGCGCGCTTTGGTGGCCTCGTTCTCGATCGATCATCGCTTCATTCAATCACGCAGAGATTTCGTCCAGAACTAAGAATGAACGCCCCCCAGAAGAGCCTCTATCATGAGAAGGAGTACCCTGCGACTCCGCCCGCTACGTCCACGACGATGCCGCTGATCCAACTCGATTGGTCGGACGCGAGAAAGAGGGCCGCCTGGGCGACGTCCTCGGGTGTCCCGAGCCGTCGGATCGGGTGAACGCCGATCAGCGCTCGCTGTTGCTCCTCGGGAATGCGCTCTTTGTTCCGCTCGGTCAGGATGGTTTCCGGAGCGATGCAGCTGGCCCGAATGCCGAATGGGCCGACTTGCGCCGCGAGATCCTTGGTGAGGATCTCGATGCCCGCCTTGGCAGCCGCATATGGCATCGGCGATCGAGGATGCGGCCGGTGTCCCGCGATCGACGAGATCGTGATGATGCTTCCGCTGTGGCGTGCTTTCATGCCGGGCAGCACACTCTTGAGCGTCAGGAAAGTGGCGGTGAGGTTACCGTCGACCGACGCGCGCCAGCCGTCTTCGCTCGTTTCTTCGAGCGGACCCGGAAGGGTGGCGCTGCCGCCCGCGCTCGCCACGAGAATGTCGATGGCTCCGAGTCCGCGCTCAATCTCCTGACGCGCCCGCTCAACATCCGCGTACTTCGTGACGTCGGCCTCGACGCCAATCGCGCGTCCGCCAGCACGTTCGATCTCCGCTTGCACCTGTGCGACCGCCCGTCCATCTCTTCCGTGTACCGCGACGTGCGCGCCTCGCGCAGCAAACAGCCGCGCGATCGCGGCGCCGATGCCGCGCGAACTACCAGTCACCCACGCCACCTTGCCATCCAGACGGTTCATGCCGACACCATCGAGCCGTGCGATGTTCGTCGCCCGAAACACGCCAGCGCGGCGAGTAACCCCGCTCCTGTCGCCGTCGCCATCGCAATCAACGACGACTCCAGCGGCGGCTTGACGGTCATCAGAAAGACAATGCCTATGAGAAGGGACGCCCTCATGACGAACGACGCGGACAGGAGTGGATCGTGGCGCTTGTCCACATTGAGCGCGTTCTGCAAGCGGGCAATCCTTGGACGGGTCGTGATCGCGCCGATGACCGCGATCACGATCAGGGTGGGGAATGCCACCTCGATCCACGCCGCGGTCCAGCCCCAGACGGTCGTGGTCAGGTACAGCCCAGACAGGAGCGTGAACACCAAACTGGGGAGTGCCACGCGCGGAACGAGGCGAAAGCCGGTGAGCGCCGCACGCAGTTGCGTCGTATCCAGCGATCGACGGATCTGCAGCAGCATCGCGCCTTCAATCGCGAGCGCCGCAAAGATGCCCATAGCGCTTGTGACGTGCACGAAGACGAGGACGATCCGAGTCATGGTTATGCTCCTTCCCCACTGTAGTCATATGATTGAATATATTCAAGTATTGAATACACGTAACCATTGAAGACGTTGAATAGCGTGCGGCAGTTCCGTATCCTTGAGCATGGCCAACGCGTCGAAGAGCAAGGCCGCCCTCGCGCGGGGAGTGTGGCAGCTGATGTTTGAATTTCTGATGCGTTCCGCGCCCGATCGCGGACGAAGCCTGGGCCGTCGGGGGTTAACGCCCAACGATTCCCGCGCGCTCGCAAGCCTCGACCCGCAGGAGGGGCGGACGATGCGATCGCTCGCGGAAGAGTGGGAGTGCGATGCGTCCAACGCGACGTGGATCGTCGATCGTCTGGAGCGGTTTGGCCTCGCTGAGCGGCGCGGCGTGCCGCACGACCGCCGCGTCACGCTCGTGGTCCTCACAGCGCGCGGCGTGAAGACGAAGACCGAGCTGATGGAGGAATTCCTGACGCCTCCATCGGAGCTCCTCGACATGCCTCAGGCCAATCTTGAAAGTCTGCGACGCGCGCTGGAAGTGGTTCCTCGCCCCAAGCGTCGTTCTACATCAGCCGCCTTAACGAAGACGAAGCCGAGATAGCGACTCAGGGAGACCGTTCAGGAGACCGTTATGAGGCCGCCAGACCCTGAGGAAAATGCGTGATCGATACCTGCTCACGTTCTCGCCGCAGACGCCAGCGCGTGACGGTTGGCACGAGCTGAAGCTAAGGCTGAAGGGGGCGCGCGGCGACATCCTCGCCCGGCCCGGGTACTACGTCGAGAAGAGCGACTCACGATGATCGGCCAGCAAGCACTGGCGGTACTTCGTCGATCATCCGACTCCAGTGTGCCGGTGGTCTCGAGAACCGGACACGATGTAGATCTTTTTGCAGTACGCCGGAGCCTCACGATTCAATGTTGCTCAACGCACTCCAATATCGAGGGTAATTGCTCGGAAAATTAAAGACGTTTAAATCGACGCATTTTGGGATGAGGTAAAATCTGCCTTCTAAGCCGGGGGCCGCAGGTTCGAGTCCTGCCGGGCGCGCTTCTCGCTTCGCGAGAAGCGGCGCTCGGCCATCCTCGGGAAGCGTCGCGACTCGCGACTGCGTCGCTCATCGCGAACGGTTCCGCGTCCTCACTCGCGTACGTGCGGCCCTGGTCGGGTGATGCAGCGAGGGGATTCCGCCGTGTGTCCCTGAATGTGTAGCGGCGGCGTTACGTCGAGGCGCCGAACTCCGGACCCTCTATCTGACGCACTTCGCACTCGATGTCCCACCCGTCCCCATGGATCTTCAAAAAGCGCTTCGTGAGCTCCAGCGCCTCGTGCATGGACTTCGCCTCGAGAATTGCAAAGCCGCCAATCACTTCTTTGGTCTCGGTGAACGGCCCGTCGATCGTCGACAGCTTGCCTGCGCGCAGACGCACGCGCATGCCCTCTCTCGTCGGGCGCAATCCGGCGGTGCGGACCAGAGTCCCCTCCCGGGTCATCTCCTCAATGAGCTTGCCCATGTCCTGCATGAGTTGCTCGTTCGGCACCTGGCCGCTGTTCTCGTTGATCCGTATCATCGATAGAAATCGCATGGTTCGCTCCTTTTGCGGTCCTGCGGACGCGCTCTGTGTCCTAGTCGCATCATCGACCGCTGGATCGACAGCCTCATCGACGGAGACGAAAATACTCGCGCACTGGTCTCGATGCTTGTTCTGGCTTGAGCGTTGCATCCACCTTCAGCATGAGACGAATACTTCAGGCACTGTCAATCTCAGCGTTGCTCCTGCGCATTTGCGCCCGCAGCGCATGCGCAGATTTCGTTCGACGTCCACATCGGCACGCCGCCTCCTGCGCCTCGCGCGTACCGCGTCCCGCCGCAGCCCGGGCCCGATTACGTGTGGGTCGATGGCTATTGGTACCCGGTGAACGGTCAGTATCGGTGGCACAACGGCTACTGGACGCGCCCTCCCTATCCGGATGCGTATTGGGTGGCGCCGTACTATGAGGGCGACCAGTACTACACCGGTCACTGGGAAGGCCGTCGAGGCGATGTCCATCACGACCATGGCTGGGACCAAACCAGGCAGCGAGATGAGCGCTGGGGCTACGACGAAGGAAGTCCGCGCGGCACGAACGGCTCCTACGAGGGAGGGCGCCAACGCGGCTCTGGATCATATGGGTCCGAACGGACCGATGACGCGGGAGCAGGCGCAGGCGATCGTGCGATCCGCGTACCAGAATGTGCTCGGCCGCGAGCCGGATCCGGCCAGTGCCGGCTATGTGGACCGCGTGTTCAACGACCATTGGTCGCAGCAGCAGATCGAAAATGAGCTGCGCAACAGCGCGGAATATAGGCAGAAGCATCCTCGGCGATAGAGCGACCGATTCGTCGGTGAGCGTCGTACCACCGTAGCGGGTGGTAGCATTAGCGCATGGCCTTTTCGGCACTCTCATCCGATAGCCGATTTCCGGCAGCGCTCCCGGCCGAGCGCGTCAACGCCTTCCTACGCGCCGTGTATGGCTGGATGGCCGCAGGACTGGCGATCACGGCTGCGACCGCCTGGTTAATCGCTGGCTCCCCAGCCGTCCTCCGCGCGATCGCGACGAACCGCCTGTTGTTCTGGCTGCTCATCGGCGGACAGTTCGGAATCGTGATCGCGCTCTCCGCGCGAGTCGAGAAGATGGCGGCCTCGACCGCGTCGCTACTGTTCGCGGTCTACTCAGCGTTGACGGGCGTCACGATGTCGTTCGTGCTGATGGCGTACACCGGCGAATCAGTGGCCAACACGTTCGTGGTCACGGCAGGGATGTTCGGAGGACTCGCCGCGTATGGGACGGTGACGCGCCGCAGTCTCGCGGGAATGGGATCGTTCCTCTTCATGGGATTGATCGGTGTGGTGCTCGCGTCTGTCGTGGGGATTTTCTGGCACAATGACGCCCTTCAGTTCGTTATCTCGTTCATCGGGGTGATTGTGTTCTCCGGGCTGGCTGCCTATGACGCGCAACGATTGAAGTCGATGGCATTGGCGACCACCGCGGGGGCGACGGACACCTACGCCATCGTTGGCGCACTCGCGCTGTATCTCGACTTCATCAACCTGTTTCTATTCCTGCTGCGGTTCCTCGGAAATCGGCGGGACTAAGAAGCTCGGCGCCACGCGTCAAAGTGGCTGAAAGGAGCAGGCATGGGAGACAAGGGTGGAAAGAAAGACAAGCAGAAAAGTAAGCAACAGCAGGTGACGAAACAGAAACAACTGGACCAAGAGAAGCAAGACAAGGCCCGGCCAAGGCCTGCGTAGCACGAAGTTCGAGGCGCTACATGAAGTCCACTGGAAGGCCGGGTGGTCACGATTTTGCACCTCGTCCTTATGTAGTGCGTAACATCCTCGTGACGGCTACCGTCACCGTGTCCCTTCTCACCCTGGCGTGCAGCCACGGGCGTCCCAAGGATTCACAGAGATTTGTGACGGCCGCGCAGCGGATGCGGGCGTTGCGCCGGGCACACGTGTGGGCCCCGACCGACGTCGCGTCCATGAACATCACGGCCGGCCCGCAAGGCCCCGGTGCATTTGCTCCGGGCGACATCGTGAGCTGCAACTACGTGAACGAGCCGTTGGGTGGGCGCACGCCAAAGTTCGCCTGTCAGACGCCAGATGATGACCGCCTCAAAGTGCGGTACGGCCGCGACAACGGCGAAGTGTTCGCAGGCGTGGCTGCGACGCGCTTGCTGTGGGCGCTCGGGTACGGTGCCGACCCCACCTATCCCGTTCATGTGGTCTGCCACGGCTGTCCCGTGGATATTCCCGGTGATCATCCGGCATCAGGAGCCACGTACGTCGATGTGGCGGCGATTGAGCGGAAGTTTCCGGGCAAGGACATTGACGCCGTGCCGGGGCAAGGGTGGGCGTGGCCGGAACTCGACGTGGTTGACGAAAGCGAGGGTGGGGCACCCGTCGATCAGCGCGATGGCCTCAAGCTGTTGGGCGTTTTCCTTCAGCACACCGACAGCAAGGCCGATCAGCAGCGGCTCGTATGTCTTGGCGACAAGAAGTCGGAACGGGTACTCGCGGAGTGTGCCGACCCCTTCATGATGGTCCATGATGTTGGGCAGACCTTCGGCTCCGCGAATCTCTTCAACCGGACCAGCGTGGGCAGTGTGAACCTTGATCGCTGGGCGCATACGCCGATTTGGAAAGACGCGCCGCAGTGCATCGGCAACTTAGCGCAGTCACAAACGGGAACGCTGGTGCATCCGCGCATCTCGGAGGCCGGCCGCCGCTTTCTCTCGGGCCTTCTGGATCAACTCCGTGACGAGCAGATTCGCGATCTGTTTACCGTGGCGCGATTCATCGACCGCATGAACAGCGGCGGACCCGGTCCCTCCACGATTGACGCATGGGTCGACACGTTCAACCACAAGCGGAACGAAATCCGAATCACTCATTGCCCGTCGTGAAAGTTCCAGTCGCGCCTTCGTGCGTGAGCCCGCGCCCTTCGTGACGCGTCCTACCGAAAAGCGCATGGCGTCTTCTCTAACCCCCTTGTTCGAGAGAGTCCTTCAGCGCGCGGAGCGTTCTTCCCCGTTCCGCGCGAGCTATCCAAGCCACCACCGGTTTCATGACGATGAAGATCCCGAAAAGCCGCCCCCGAGCCACGTGATGGACTTCAGTGCCCGTCTGCGTGGAAACCAAGTCGTACTCCGGCCTCGCTTCCATGACGCTCACTCCAAGCCACTGGAGCTTCTCCTTAAACGCGACTCTCGTGGGCGCATGAAACTCCGCGATTTCGCCAAGAAAGGTGCCCATCCAGCCCTTGTCGTAGTAGGTGCTCCCCATGCCGACTGCGCCTTCCGAAGTCTGGCCGCTCCGGATGAACACTCCGACGCGTGGCATCCACCGGGAGTAGTCCGACAGATCCGTCAGCCGACCAAAAACGTCCTCAATGGGCCGGGCGATGACCATGTCGAGTTTCACTCTTATCATCTGAGCCTCTTGCTTAGAGATGCCGTTCGTAATGCATCTGCTGCGTGGGACCGAAGAACGCGCGACCGAGAGGTTCTGTGTCTTCGTGCCCGGCGGGTCGTATGATCACGCGCGGCGCTTCGAGGCCGTTGTCGTGAACGGCGACCGCCAACCTGGTCCATGGAGACGGCGCGAACAGCGCGAAGTGCCATGATTCGAGGTGGACGCGCGATGCAAACCGAACCGAACCATCCGCTCCGAATTCGAAGGTCGTGAGGGAGAGCGCCTCGGCCAGCCCCATTCCCGCGGCTTTAAGGAACGCCTCCTTCAACGTCCACAGGTCGCAAAACCGGCCTGCCCGCTGATGCGCTTCGCACCGTCGGAGGCCCTCGGCTTCGACAGCTGAAAAATAACGATCGGCAAGCTCGAGGTTTGGCAGTTCATTGTCGACCCGCTCGACGTCCACGCCGACGTGCATGTCGCGCGCGAGCGCGCATGCGACGAGGCCGTTGGTGTGCGAAAGGCTGAAGGATCGAGGCGGTATGCCCGCATATCCGGATAACGCGCGGCGCAGTAAATCGTGCGCCAACACGAAGTCGCGCCGATCCTCTGGGAACCGAAGCCGGTCACACCTCGTTCGCTCCTCCTGAGACAAGGCGGCTCGGGCGGTATCGGTCGATGACGCACCGTGCCCCTCGGTGGTTCGGTACCACGCCTGAACGAGGCGGGCGCCGACAGGCTGTTCGACGCGCTGATGCGCGTTTCTGGCGAGACCTCTACAGTTAATGCGCACTTAAATGCCCAAACAGAGAAAATGCGGCACCGGCCGCCAGGCTTCGGCCAATCGGCCGTCGGCGTCAATCGTGCACATCGTCGCGCGTGCCCCACGGTGAACGTCGCGCATCGAGCAACGTCGTCGCGGGAACCGCGACCAAGTACGGATTGCTCCTCTGCACGATCGGCACCGGCATCGTATTGATGCCGTTCACGCTGTCGCACCTCGGGACGGGGCAGTACGGGTTGTGGATGCTCGCTGCCACGCTGACCTCGTATTTCCAGTTGCTCGATATCGGTTACGGCAACGGGGTCGTCAGGCACATCGTCGCAGCGGACGCGCGCGGCGACGCGGACGACATCAACCGGATCGTCAGCACCTTCTTCTCCGTATACAGCGGTCTGGGAGCGCTGGCGATTGTCGGAGCGGCCGCCGCCATCCTATTCGCGGTTCCGCGGTTTCCGCACTTGACCGCCGAACAGGTGCGAACGGCACGTTTCCTCGTCGCGATTCTCACACTGCGCGTCGCCATAGGGTTTCCGATGACGGTTTTCGGCGCCATCACGAACGCCCGGCAGGGCTTCGTCGCCAACAACTCCATCGCGACGATTGTCGTGCTCGTGAACGCGGGCGTCACGTACGTCGTCCTGGCGAACGGCGGCGGCCTGGTCCTGCTCGTGAGCACGACCACCGCCGTCAGCGTGTCGGCGTACGCGGCGTATGCCGCCGTCGCGCGCCGTTTGTTTCCGACGCTGCGGATCCGCCGCCGGCTGTTCAGTCGCGCGCATTGGCGCGACGTCACGGCGTTCAGCGTCTATCTGTTCGTCATCGACGTCGCGGTCGAAGTCGTCTTCAACGTCGACAATCTGGTGATTGGGGCGGCGCTCGGAACGAGCGCGATTGCCATCTACGCCGTGGCGCTTCGGCTGAGCCAGTATCAGCGGCGCGTTTGCGATCAGTTCAGCGGGATGCTGTTCCCGGTGGCAGCGTCCTTCCAGGCCCGCGGCGACGCCGCCGCGGTCCAGGCGACGATGATCGAAGGGTCGCGCATGGCGTCGATCCTCGTCGTCGGCGCTACGATTTGTCTTATCGGGTTTGCCGAACCGCTCGTTCGCGCCTGGATGGGGCCCGGTTTCGAAGCCAGCGTCCCTGCGCTGATCGCGCTCGGTATCGCCGGAGTCGCGGTCGTGGCGGTCGAACCTCTCGACAACGTGCTGATCGCCACTGGCAGTCATCGACTCGCGGCAACGGTCTGGGTGCTCGAAGCGGCGGCAAACCTGGTCCTCAGCCTGATCCTCGTGCGCACGCACGGGCTCACGGGCGTCGCCGTCGGGACTGCGCTCCCGCTCATCGTCGGCCATTTTGGTGTCCTGTTGCCGGCAGCGTGCCGGCGAGCCGGTTTGCGCGTCTGGAGCGCCACTCAGGAAATGTTCGGCCCGGCCTTCGTCGGCGCCGTCCCTGCTATCGCCGTGTGCATCGGCATACGTCGCCTTGTAGAACCCCAGCACCTGCTGACGATCGTCGTGTTCGCAGCGCCCGTCGTAATCACGTACGTGTGGACCGTGCTCGGCGTCGGTCTGCGCCCGGTGACGCGCGCAACCTATCTGATCCATGCCAGGCGATTTCTGGGGGTGCCTGCGATTTGACCCTTGCCGTCCATAGTCACCCGCTGACGCGCGCGCAACAGGATGTGTGGCTCGCGCACCGCCTCTACGAGGACTCCAGCGTGCTCGGCGGCCCGATCATGATCGACTGCCCGGCCGCGATTGACGCCAGCGCGCTCTCGCTTGCGTTCCAAGCGCTCGTCGATTCGTCAGACGCGCTGCGCACGCGGGTGGTCGATTCGCCGGAAGGGCCGCAAGCGATTACCGACGGCAGTGTCCCCGCGCCACTCGAGGTGGTGCGGTACGAGGGGGACGCTCCAGACGCGTTCCTGGCGGGATGGCTTGGCCAACGCGTGCGCCGTCGATTCGTTCTCGGCGAGCCGATGTTCGACGCCGCGCTCATAACGCTCGGACCGGCTCGATCGATCGTTTATCTGAACCAGCACCACCTGATTACAGACGGGTGGTCGACGCGACTGGCCACAAAATATTGGGGACGGCTATACAGCAACGCGCTCGAGGGCCGCGTCCCTGAGAAGCTGGAGCTGCCGCAATTCCGCGAATACGTCGACTACCTTGCGGCCCACGAGTCGTCCCGCGAGCGCTTGGACGCGGCGTCGTTCTGGCAACGCCGGCTCTCCGAGCGAGTGCCCGCACCAGCGCTATACGGCCGCACCGGCGGCGCATTATCCGGCCGAGCCAGGCGGATGCCCTGCTCGATGGGCGAGGACCGGACCGCTGCGCTGCGCCGCGTCGCCCAATCGTTGTGCGCGCGCGGCGATTCCGCCAATCACGCCGCGGTTGCGGTCTTTACGGCGTGCGTCGCCGTTTACCAATGGCGCGTCTCGGGCGCGACGACCCTCGCAGTCGGCATTCCGTATCACAACCGGCTCCCGCAATTTCGCGACACGCTGGGCCTCTTCGTCAACGTCGTTCCCTGCATCGTTCGCCTCGATCCGCGGGCGACATTCGCCGACGTCGTCGCGCAGGTCAGCGCCGAGCTCAGGACCGTGCTCGGACACGGCCATTACCCGATCACGCAGTCGCTCTCTTCACCGCGGTACCACTCGGCTGTGAACTATCACGTCCGGCATGTCGGGCAGTTCGGTCCATTCCAGGCGTCGCAGACGCGGATCGCTTCCGGACACCTGGATGAGTGTCTCAGCCTTGAAGTGCGCCGCACCGCCGACGGGGCGTTCAGCGTGGACCTCGACCTGCGCGACGACCTCTTCGACGAGACACAGGCTCTCCGCGCCGTCCAACATTTTCTCGCCGTCGTCGACGCGTGCGGATCGAATGCGCAGCAATCGATCGCCGGGCCGGCGCTCGTTACGGTCCCCGAAGCGCGGATGCTGGAGGAGTGGAGCACGACGGATTGCATTGACGCCCCTCGGCCGACCTGTGTCGCGTCCGTCCAGGCCAATGCTCGACGGACGCCGGACGCCGTCGCGGTAGTGGACGGACGCACGTCGATCACGTATCGCGAGCTCGTGGAGCGCGCGCGGGGCGTCGCCGCGGGTCTGAAACAGACGCTTGCCGGCTCCGCCCGTGGGATCTGCATCGGCGTCGCCATGGAGCGTTCCATAGACGGGATGGCCTCGGTGCTCGGCGTCCTGTGTGCAGCCGCGACCTGGGTTCCTGTGGATCTCGACTGGCCAGACGAACGGATTGCGTTCGTGATCAACGACGCCGGGGTGCGACACATTCTTTCGAATGATGTCCACGCCGACAGACTGCGGACGATCGTCGGCGATCGGGCCGTCGTGTTGACGGGACTCCGCTGCGGCGCCGCGACGAGCTCGTGCGACGACGGGGCGGAAAGTCTCGAGGAGCCATCGGAAGCGGATCTCGCCTACGTGATTTACACCTCAGGATCGACCGGTCGCCCGAAGGGTGTGGCAATCGCGCATGCGGCCCTTTCGAACTATCTGGGGGCCGCACAACGCGTACTCGGGGTCGCGCCTCATGATCGCGTTCTGCAGTTTCACAACCTCGCCTTCGATGTCGCAGTCGCCGAGCTCTGGCTCGCGTGGACGTCTGGCGCGGCGCTGGTGCTGCGTAACCAGGAGATCGGCCGGGATCCCGCGGCCTTGAACGGGTTCATCGACCATCATGCGGTTACCGTGGTCGATTTGCCGACAGCGTATTGGCACGAATGGGCGCGCGCGCTGGAGATGCATGCGGCCTCCCCGCCTTTGTGCCTGCGCCTGGTGATCGTCGGGGGCGAGGCGCCCTCGTCGGCCGTACTGCGCTCGTTTCGAAGCGGCGCTGGACGCCTGGTGCGCTGGGTGAACGAATACGGCCCGACAGAAACCACGATCGGCGCGTCGATGTTCGAAGCGGACGACACGATACCGGATCCAGTGCCGATAGGTCGGCCGCTGGCGAACATCCGCATGCGCGTGCTCGACGAGCATCTCCAGCCGCAACCGATTGGCGTGGCGGGAGAACTGTTCGTCGGCGGCGCCGCGGTCGCGCGTGGCTACGTGAATCGACCCGAGCTGTCGGCCGAGCGCTTTCCGAGCGTGTCAGGCGAGCGGATGTATCGCACGGGCGACATGGTCAGATACCGGGACGACGGCCAGCTGGAATATCTGGGCAGGGCTGACGATCAAATGAAGATTCGCGGATACCGCGTGGAGCCGATGGAGATCGAGCAGGCGCTCGCGCGGCATCCAGGGATTTCTCAAAGCGCGGTTATCGCGCGACCCGATGCGACCGGCGCGAACCGCCTTGAAGCGTATGTCGTGCGACGCCACGGCGCCGCGGACGACGATGTGCGTGCATTTCTGCGCCGAATCCTCCCAGACTACCTGGTCCCCTCGTCCATCGTCGAATGCGACAGTCTACCGCTGACCACAAATGGCAAAGTCGATCGCGCCGCGCTGGTTTCGGCGCGAGGATCGCGGGGCCGTCCCTCGCCGGCGAACACGCGACACGGTTTGGTCAACGACGAGCTCCTTGCGATCTGGAAGCAGCTCCTGCAGGTCGACACCGTCGAGCCTGAGGACACGTTCGTCAGCCTCGGCGGACATTCGCTGCTCGCAGCGCGCATGATCCACGCTGTCGCCGAACGGCTCGGCCGGACGCTGCCGCTGTCCATCATGTTTCCAGACGCAACCGTCCAGAAGCTCGCCGCGGCTTTGAACGACGCGGCATCGGACGCGTGGTCGGGACCCGTCTATCGGCTCAACCCAAACGGCACGAAACCGCAGTTCGTATATTTCCACGGAGACTATGTCGGCGGTGGATTGTATGCCGCTCGCCTCGCTCGTCTGCTCGGCCCCGATCAGCCGTTGATCGTCGTGCATCCGCATGGCGTCGACGGAATGCCGGTTCCTGCCACGGTCGAAGAAATGGCGGACGAGCGGGTTCGCGCGGTCTTGCAGCTGTGTCCCGATGGGCCCTTCGTGCTCGGAGGCTACTGCAACGGCGGCCTCGTCGCACTCGAAGCCGCCCATCGCTTGCGTGAACTTGGTCACGCGGTGGGAACATTGGTCGTCATCGACGCGCGCATCCGCACCGGGCCGTTCAGGGCGCTGGCCGCCGTCGTCGGCGCCTGTGCCCGTCTCCGCCGCTGGTCCGCTACATCGCGGCGCAACCGCTTTTTCAAATGGCGCGACCGCCAAATCGCGGTAGCCGAGCTGCTGGGCGTCAGGCCGACGCAACGATTTCGCGGCACGTCTGCTCGTCTCGCATTTGTTCTGGACAGCCTCGCACGTCGCGTCGCACGGGTGAGGAGTCATCGCGCCCGCTTCGCTACCGCCGTTGCGGATGCACCGGCGGATACGCACACGCGCCTTTGGGCTGCGTATGCGGCGGCAATGGACGCGTACGTACCGCGGCCTTACGAGGGCGACGTCCATGTCGTGGGCTCGAGCCAGGTGCTGGACGAGGATGCGGAACGGGAGTGGCGTCGGACGGCGAGAAGCGTATACGTCTCACGGATCGACGGCGGACATCGCGCATGTGTCGTCGAGCATTTGCCCTCAGTCGCCGATCTGATCAGGGGAGCCATCGAGTCTACTCGGCAATAGGACTTGTGCCGATTTCGCGGGGATTCGAAGCCCGCGGTCGTGGCCGCCAATCGCGCTCGAGCGTCTCCGTCAGAGCCTCGCCATTCAACGTGTGAGGGATATCAGTCCACTCTCCTTGACAGCTTAGGAGAGGCTCGCGTACACTCCTGAGCTTCTTAGGAGTGTGCATGTCGCCGCAGGCCCAGCTTCTTCCCGGGACGCTCGATCTGCTGATTCTCAAGGCCGTGTCGCTCGGCCCGCTGCATGGCTATGGCGTCCTGCTGCGGATCGAGCAGATCTCCGGGCGCGCCCTGCTCGTTGAACAAGGGGCGCTCTATCCGGCGCTCTTCCGGCTCGTGCGGCAGGGCCTCTTGAAACCGAGCTGGGGGACGTCGGAGAACAATCGCCGCGCCAAGTTCTACGAGCTGACGCCGGCCGGACGCCGGCGGCTGCGTGAGGAAACCGAGGGCTGGAAGCGGCTCGCCGCGGCCATGGGGTCGGCGCTCGCCGCCAATCCGGAGGAAATATGAGTCTCCTGCCGCTCGTTCGTTCCGTCGCCGCCCTGTTTCATCGTTCGCGCGTCGAGGACGACATGGACGAGGAGCTCCGCTCCCATATCCAGCACCGCGCCGACGATCTCGAGCGATCCGGCATCGATCGCGCCGGCGCCGAGCGCCGGGCGCGCCTCGAGTTCGGCGGCCACCAGCGGTTCAAGGAGGAATGCCGGGAGGCGGTTGGCATCGCGTTCATCGACACGCTCGCGCAGGATCTGCGCTTCAGCGTGCGTCTGCTGCGCAAGTCGCCCGGATTCACATTCACCGCCGCGGCGACGCTGGCCCTGGGCATCGGCGCGACCACGGTCGTGTTCAGCGTGCTGAACGCCTTCATCCTGCGCCCGCTCGATGTGCCCGACGCCGACAGTCTCTACGAAATCGAGCGCGGGCCCGACAAAGCGGGCTCGCAGTCCTATCCCGATTACGTCGACCTCCGCGATCGCAACCGCACCTTCGACGATCTCGCCGCGTTCAGCTTCGCGCAGGTCGGCCTCGACACCGGCGACAATCCGACGCGCGCCTGGGCCCAGTCGGTCACCGGGAATTATTTCGACGCACTGCGGATTCAGCCGCAGCTGGGCCGGTTTTTCCATGCCTCCGACGAGCATGGCCCCAACAGCGTGCCCGACGTCGTGCTGGGTCACAGCTACTGGCATACGCATTTTCAGGACGATCCGTCGGTCGTCGGCCGCGTCGTTCGACTGAACAAGCATCCGTACACGATTGTGGGCGTCGCCCCGCCCGGGTTCCACGGCACGTTGATGTTCTTCAGCCCCGACGTGTTCGTGCCGCTCGTCAACGAGGAACAGCTCGAGGGCAACACCGATTTGAACAACGCGCGGAACCCACTGGATCTTCATGGTCATGGGGCATCTGAAGCCGGGCGTGACCACCTCGCAGGCGATCGCCGATCTGAACTCGATCGGCGCCTTTCTCGAGAAGACATATCCGAAAGACGATGGGCAGATGACGTTCGCGCTGGCGCGGCCGGGTCTGTATGGCGACTATCTTGGCCCGGTGGTGCAGGCGTTTCTCGTCGGCTTGATGCTGCTGGCAGGGCTGATTCTGCTGGCCGCCTGCGCCAATCTCGGAAGTCTGTTTGCGGCGCGCGCCGCCGATCGCTCGCGCGAAGTGGCGCTGTGCCTCGCGCTCGGCGCGAGCCGCGTGCGGATTGTGCGGCAGCTGTTGACGGAAGCGGTGCTGATCGCGCTGATTGGCGGCGCGGGCGGCGTCTCGGCCAGCGTCGTCGTTCTGCGCGGCCTGAGCGTCTGGCAGCCGTTTTCGCGATTTCCGATCCACGTGCCGGTGACGCCGGACGGCACGGTGTACGCCGTCGCGCTGCTCGTCACCATCGCGAGCGGCTTCCTGTTCGGCGCGGTCCCGGTGCGCCAGACACTTCGCACCGACCCCTACGAGGTCGTCAAGGCGGGAACGACGGGCTACGTCGTGCGGCGGATCGCCGTCCGCGATGTGCTGCTGGTCGTGCAGATCGCGATTTGCGCCGTGCTTGTCACCTCGTCGCTCGTGGCGGTGCGCGGCTTGCTGCGATCGCAGACCGTGTCGCTCGGATTCGACCTCGATCGCGCGATGCTCGTCGACACCGATCTCAGCATGGCCGGCTACAAGGAAGGCACCGTCGCGCCGGCGCAGAAGCGCATGATCGATGACGCTGCAGACGATTCCAGGCACCGACGCGGTCGGCTTGATCGATCAGCCGCCGTTGTTGGCCGGCTCGAACTACGGTCAGTATTTTCACCGACACCATGACGGACCTCAGGCCGGCCAACGCCGCTGGCGAACCCGGACACCTACAAGATCTCGCCCGGATATTTCCAGGCAGCCGGCACCGCGCTCCTGGCCGGACGGACGCCGACGTGGCACGACGACAAGGATGCACCGCGCGTCGCGGTGATCAATCAGGAGTTCGCCCGCAGAATCTTTGGCTCCGTCGCGAACGCCATCGGCGGCCACTACAAGATCCGTGGCGGCTCGCGCATCGAGGTGATCGGCGTCGTCGAAGACGGAAAATACACGAGCGTCGCCGAGCGTCCACAGTTGGCGATGTTCTTTCCGGTTCTGCAATCGCCCACGACATCGACATGGCTCGTCGTGCGCTCGTCCCGCGATCCCCGGCAGCTCACGTCGGCGATCAGAACGACGCTGCGCGATGTGGATCCGGCGATGCCGTTCACGATCGAAACATGGAGGAGCGAGTTCGACAGCGGCGCAACCCTGTTCGGGCCGCGGATCGCAACCGCGTCGCTCGGTGTGCTGGGCGCGATGGGCGCCATGCTGTCGGTGACCGGCATCTTCGGACTGGCGGCCTACTCGCTGAGCATGCGGAAGCGCGAATTGGGCATCCGCATGGCCCTCGGCGCGCAGCGCGCCGACGTTCTGCGGGCGGCGCTCGGGCGTGCTGTCAAACTGCTGGCGATTGGTTCCGGAGCCGGCCTTATTCTTGGCATCCTGGCGAGCCGCGTCCTCGCGGCGATCGTGTATCAGGCGAGCCCGCGCGATCCGGTCGTGCTGACGGGTGTGGTCGCCGCGATGGCGCTGCTCGGATTGCTGGGGACGTGGATTCCAGCGCAGCGGGCGCTGTCGGTGAGTCCGTTGATGCTGCTGCGCGAGGAGTAAACGCACGCTCATGAAGCACAACGCAATCCTGGTCGTCACTTCTCTGCTCTCGATCCTCTTGTTGACGCTTCACATTACGGACGACATCGTCCGTGGGATATCGAAGGCCGAGTCCTCGAACACGGCGCTGGTCGTCCTCGTGGTCTTGCTGTACGGGACGCTCGTGCTCGCCGAGCGGCGATCCGGGCACGTCATCATGCTGGTCGTCGGGTTGCTCGCAGCAGCCATGCCCGTCATGCACATGAGGGGGGCGCATTACGGCGAGATCGCGAAGTCCGCGGGCGGGTTCTTCTTCGTCTGGACACTCTGGGCGCTCGGCGGGCTCGGGGGCGTCACCTTTATCCTCTCGGCGCTCGGATTGTGGAATCTGCGACGCGGACAGCCACGTAGTCTCGCGACGTGAGCGGTTTCGGCGGATCGAGTTCCCCACCACACGTTCACAAGTGTGAACAGACGTAGTCGCAGCGCCTCGAGCAAATCGTCAGCGCGCGTGGGGTAGCGCCGCCAATCATTCGAACCAACGCCGCTTCAGAGTTGCGCCACTGTTCTTCTTCACATCGGAAACCGTCAGTCGCGGCGTGGGCAACGCTGTGGGCAAGCCAAACCGACGGCACGCGTGGGCAAATGCGTGGGCGATGTCAATGACGGACACTACCTGAATTTCAAGGCACTATCCCGCGGAGAGAAACTCGCTCACGTTGGGACGCCCCTGCCGCACGCGCGTCGAGCCGCCGATGCTACGCCGCGAGGGCTGGACGATCTCCGCTGCTGAATACGGCCAGCGCAGCCGGAATCGTCGTCGCGATGCCAACCGCCAACAACGTCATGCCGACTGCTCGACGCTGTTCCTCGGCCATACGTCCGGCGACGAGAAGTCCGATACCGACACCGAGCATGGCGCGCGTCATCACGACGAACCCAAACGTCGGCAGATTCACATCGATTCTCTTCATCGTAAACTCCAAGTCGAGGTGATGCGCCAATCAGCCAGCACATCGCATGCCGAATACGGCGCACGCCGATGAGCCAAGCCGCCGCGCCACGGTCCACAATCTGTTGACGTCAGCACGTTTGCATCGACCCCGCTACCGCGGGACCGTCCCGCCTCCAATTCATTTATCGTCGGGTCATCGAACGATGGGCGTCTCTCGTGATCTAAGTCGGTTCGTCTTTCGAGCCGCGCTGCTGGCATTTGCGCTTGGTGGCGCCGCGTGCGGATCAACCAGTACCAGCGTCACCGGTCCGACCGGCGCAAAATGCGATGTCGCGGTCACGAACAATACACCTCAACTACCCGCCTCGGGCGGCAACGGCACCATTACGGTGACGACCGCGCGGGACTGCACGTGGACGGTGTCCAGTGAAGCGTCCTGGATTGCGGTGGCCGCCACCAGCGGCCAAGGATCGGACACGGTCAACTACGTCGTCCAGGCCAACCCGCTCGGGACGGCGCGCCAGGCCCGGCTCATGGTGGCGCAGCAACCGATCGTTGTCGCAGAGGCTGCCGCGGCGTGCCGGTACGACGTTTCTCCGTCGAGCGTGAGCGTGGACGCACCTGGACAGCAGGTGGCGATCGCGCTCACCGCGACAGACGGGTGTCAGTGGACGGTGCGCGCCGACTCGCCTTGGATCGGCGCTTCCGCGCCCGCGAATGGAACGGGCAACGCGACGATCCAGATCGCCATCGCCGCGAACGCCGCCGCCGCGCGCGCTGGAAACGTGGCAATCGGCAACGCGACGGTTCGCGTGACGCAGGCGGCGCTTGTGACGGCGGGCCCGACGCCGACACCGCCGTCGCCTTCGCCGAGTCCGACTCCGTCGCCAACTCCGACCTGCGCTGACACGATCAAGCCGACGTGGTACACGGCAGGTCACGGCCCCGACAGCGTCACGGTGAACGTCACGGCTGCTGGCGGCTGTGCATGGACGACCAGCACCGGTGCCGCGTGGGTGACGATAGCATCCGGCCGCAGCGGAACGGGGAACGGGAGCGTTCTGCTGACGATTCCGGCGAACAACGGTCCGGCGCGGACGGCGCTCGTCACGATCGCAGGCAATGCGTTCACGCTGATGCAGGACGGATGCAGCGCGGCCATCAAACCGACGTGGTACAACTCGGGCCGCGGGCCCGATCACATCCAGATCGGCGTCACGGCAGACACCGGCTGTGCATGGACGGCCGCGAGCACCGTGTCATGGGTAGCGGTCGCTCAGGGCGCGAGCGGAACCGGCGACGGCACCGTTGAATTGGTCGTGGAGCCGAACACCGGTACGGCCCGTTCGGTGACGCTTATGATCGCGGGCCAAGCCTTCCTGCTCAGCCAGGACGGGTCTCAGTAGACGCTGATCGCTCGATTTCTCTTTCGTGCTTCACGCAGTGTGGTAATAAAAGGCTTGGCGAACGGCCTGGGAGGGCACCATGGAGGTCCTGTCCGGAAAGTTCTGCGGAACGCAGATCGCGAAGCGCCACACCGCCGGCCTCCACGTCGTCGAGAGCGTCTTCCAGCCAAACGAAACACTGCCGTGGCACACGCACCGTTGGCCGTACTTCACATTCGTGCTGCGTGGCGGCTACACCGAGGAATGCCGCGACCGTAGCTTCGACGTCGTCGAAGGCGACGTGATCCTGCACGGCGCTGGAGAAGCGCATGCCGACCGCATGCACGACAGCGAGTGCTGTCTGCTGAACCTGGAATTCACGCAGCCCTGGCTCGATCGGATGGCCTCGTTCGGCACGCGCCTGGATTTTCGTGTCACGTGCAACGGCGGTGAATTCCTGCAGCTCGGGAAGCGCCTGCACCGCGAGCTCTGGAGCGACGAGCGGATCTCCGCACTGTGCATCGAAGGGCTCGCGCTCGAGCTCGTCGCCCACAGCGCGCTGCACAAATCGAAAGAGGGCGTCCAGCCGCCGTGGATGCAGACGGCCATCGAGTACCTGCGCGCCCACTTCTCCCTGTCGCCGTCGCTCGGCGACGTCGCTGACGCGGCCGGCGTTCACCCGGTCCATCTCGCGCGAGAATTCCGCCGCAGGCAAGGCGTCACCGTCGGCGAATATGTCCGGAAGCTGCGCGTGGATTTCGTGTGCGACGAGCTGATCGCAACCGAACAGCCGATCGTCGATATCGCGGTGAAGGCCGGCTTTTCGGACCATAGTCATATGACGCGCGTTTTTCGCCAGGAGACCGGCCTCACGCCGTCCGAGTTCCGAAACCTGCGGCGGCGCACCTTACCCACCCGGCCGCTAATCGCGTTCCAGCGCTAACCCGGTTCTAGCAGGTTGCTGAAAAAGCCAGCAACCTGAACTCAGAATCTGCGGTTTGTCGGCGGCTCGCCGGGCCGCGCCGCAACAAAAGGAATGGCGGCAACCATGAGATCACATCTACACCCGCGGCTCGCGTCGCGGACCGCGGTGTCCCTGCTGCTCCTCATCGCGACCGCGGCTGTTGCCTTCGGACAGGCGAGCACCGGCGCGATTGTCGGTACGGTGCGCGATTCGAGCGGCGCAGTGCTGCCGGGCGTCACCGTGACGATCCGCAACGAAGGGACGAATGCGAAACGCGACGTCGTCACGGGCGCGAGCGGCGACTACAGCGCGCCGCTCCTGCCGCCAGGCAATTACGAGATTGCCGCCGACCTCGCCGGCTTCGGCAAGAAGGTCGCGAAAAACATCAAGCTGGAGGTCAACCAGACGATCCGCATGGACTTCTCGCTCGGAGTCGCCAGCCTGCAGGAGGATGTCGTCGTCACCGCGTCCGCGCCACTCATTCAGACCGATACGTCGTCAACGGGCCAGGTCGTCGGCCAGGTGCAGATCGAGAGCCTGCCGCTCAATGAGCGCAACTTCGTCAACTTCGCCTACCTCGCACCCGGCGTGCAAATCGATGCCGAAAACACACTCGTGTCGAGCCAGGGGCTCGCGCTCAGCGCCAACGGCGCTCGCGAGATTTCGAACAACTTCCTCCTCGACGGCATCGACAACAACGATCTGGTGATCAATCAGTACAGCGCGCTGCCGTCCGTGGATGCGATCCAGGAATTCAAGGTGCAGACCGGCACGTACTCGGCGGAGTTCGGCCGCAGCTCCGGCGCGCAGATCAACGTCGTGCTCAAGAGCGGCAGCAACGCGTTCCACGGAACCGGGTACGAATACCTCCGCAACAGCCACCTCGACGCGAAGAACGCCTTCGACCAGCCCGGCGACATTCCACGCCTCGATCGCAGCCAGTTCGGCGGTTCGATGGGTGGACCGATCATCAAGAACAAGACGTTCTTCTATTCGTCGTTCGAATACCTGCGGCTACGCCAGGCCGATACGCGGCTCGCCACTGTACCGTCGCAGGCGCAGCGGGCTGCGGCCCTGGCGGCCGTTCCACCCGGGCTTCGCAATTCGGCCGGCGTCAACATCTTCAATCTCTACCCGGCGGCGAACGTCGGCGATCCGCAGACGTCGAATACCTTCGTATCGGCGCCGCTCATCGAACAGAACCTGCCGCTCTTCTCGACGAAGGTTGATCACGTGCTCACGCAGCACGACAACATCGCCGGTCACTACGCGCTCTCGTTTGGCCACAAAGTGAATCCGTTCGATCCGCTGGCGCCGTTCACGCAGCTTCCGGGGTACGGGACGACGGTGGACACCGATGGCCAGAACGGCGGCGCCAGTTGGAATCACGTCTTCAGCGACGGCGTCCTGAACGAATTGCGTGGCGGCTTCAATGGCGAGCACGGCATTTTTCTGCAGGCAGACAAGACCGACTACAACACGCGGCTCGGATTCCCGAACGTGCTCACGGCGCCGATCGATCTCGGCTACCCGAACGTGGCGGTCGCCGGCTTCGACGGGATCGGCCAGCCGACGAATACGCCTCAGGATCACCCGACGTACACGATTCACGTGATGGACAACTTCGTCTGGAATCCCAGTTTCGACGGCGGCAAGCACCAGCTCAAAATAGGCGGTGAGTTCCGGCGCTATCTTCTATCACCTGCTGTTCGACACGACCGCGCGGGGAATCTGGAATTTCAACGGCACCGCAAGTACGCCTTCGCTCGTCCAGTTGCTGCAGGGGCTCCCGTCGACGGCTCAGACGGTGAACTCCGAAGTCAACATGGATCTGTACGCCACCTCGTACGGCGCGTACTTTCAGGACGACTACCGGATCACATCGAGCCTGACGCTCAATCTCGGCGTGCGTTACGAGTACAACGTTCCGGTCACGGAGGGGCACAACGAGTTGAGCGTGCCCGATCTCAGCGCGGCGTCCGCGACGTGCACGCCGAAGCCCGGGTGCGAGTTCATCGTCGCCGGCACCGGCGGCTTACCGGATGCGACGTACCTTCCGGATCGCAACAACCTCGCGCCCCGTGTCGGGTTTGCCTGGCGTCCCCTGTCGTCCGACAACTTCGTCGTGCGATCTGGTTTTGGTATTTATTACGACGAGCTGCTGCTCAACGCGCAACTGAACGCGCGGCTGAACCCGCCTTTCCGGATCACGCAGACGATCGTCAACCCCGGCACCGCAACGATCCAGACGATCGTCAACCAGCCGGCGTCTCAGACGCCGCCGGGCGGCACCTTCATGTCGTTGAATTATCGGGACCCTTACCAGCAGCAGTGGAACGTCGGTACGCAGGTGACGCCGTCGCCGAATCTACTGATCGACGCGAGCTACGTCGGGAGCCGCGGCGTCGACCTGGCGCGTTTCCATCGCGTCAACCAGCCGCTGCCCGGGCAGCCGGTGCCGTATCCGCAGTTCCAGCCGACGCTGCAGATTATCGACAACAGCGCGAGCAGCCACTACAACGCGCTCCAGTTGAAGGTCGAGAAACGGAGCAACATCGGTCTCAACCTGCTCAGCTCGTACACGTGGTCGAAGTGTCTCGACGACGGCAGCTTCTTCGGCTCCGGCTCCGCGGGCGGGACGACGCCGCAGAACCCGTACAATCTCGCCGCGGAAGAGGGTCGCTGCCAGTACAACACCGACCACCGCTTCGTCACCAACGTCGTCTACCAGCTGCCGTTCGGATCCGGCCGCCGGATGCTCACGACCGGGGCGCTCGGAAAGATATTCGGTGATTGGGACGTCAGCGGGATCCTGACGGTCCAGAGCGGGCATCCGTTCACCGTGACAAGAGGTGTCCCGCAGAGCGGAACGGTGCCGAGCGGCGGATCTGACCGGCCCGACATGGTCGGCGATCCGAACGTCGCCGGACAGGTGGCCGCAAACCCGACGTGCGTCGCACCGACCGAGATTCACACGGCGCTGAACTGGTTCAACCCGTGCGCGTTCATGGCGGCGCCGGGCCGCTTCGGCAGCGCGCCGCGAGGCAACCTGATCGGCCCGCGCTTCGACAACCTCGACTTGTCGCTGCTCCGTGAGGTTCCACTGTCGTCGAGCAATCGGCGGCTGCGGTTCGAGCTCCAGATGTTCAACGTGTTCAACACCGCGCAGTACAACCTTCCGGTCGCCAATTTCGACTCGCGGAACTTCACGCGCATTCTTCAGGCGAACGCCGGGTCGCCCCGACAGATGCAGATCGGCGTGAAGTACATCTTCTGAGAGGGACCGTGGTCATGCGAAAGCAACTGTTCGCAGTAATCGTCGCAGCGATGCTGCCGTCGATCGGCGTGGTCGCCGGACAGGCGCCCACCGGAGGCGCGCCTGGGGCATCGGACGTGACCGTCCTCCGTTTCGGGAAGCTCTGGGACGGCAGCAAGGTCATCACCGATCCGGTCGTCGTCGTCGAGGGCGACCGGGTGAAGTCGGTTGGCAGCGGGACGTCCGCAGTCCCGCCGAACGCTCGCGTCGTGGACCTCACCCGGCTGTACGCGATCCCTGGTCTCATCGACGACCACACGCACATCACGTATTGGGCCGAGGCGCATCCGCGTCCTGGCATCCGGCCACTTCAGACCAGCATGGGACTACCGACCGCCGTGCGCGTCTTCATGGCGCAGGAGAACGCCCGCAAGTCGCTCGAGGCCGGCTTCACGACCGTCCGCGATCTCGGCGCGCAGGAGTACGCCGACCTCGCGATGCGGGACTTGATCAATCGGGGGGCGATGATCGGCCCGCGGATATTCGGCGCGGGCTACGGTCTGCACACGACGAGCCGCGCGCCGCGGGCCGGCGAGGTGCTCGTGCCGACGGGCGGAGAGGCGAACGGACGCGCCGAAGTTCTCAAAGCGGTCCGGGAGCAGATTGCCGCCGGCGCCGACGTGATCAAGATGTTCGGTTCAGTCGGCGGGTTCGACAATGTCAACACGACGCAGACGTTCACGTTCGATGAGATGCAAGCGGCGGTGGAAGTCGCGCACGCGTACGGAAAGAAGATCGCGATCCATTCGTACGGGGCGAGCGGCGCGCACGACGCCGTGAGGGCCGGCGCCGATTCGCTCGAGCACGCCGTCGACATCGACGAGGACACGCTGCGCGAAATGGTGAAGCGCGGCACCGTGTATATCCCGACCGTGGCGCACAACCAGAACTATTGGGACAACGCCGACTGGTACGGCTTCGCGCCCGGCTACGCGGAAAAATTCAAAGACTATATCGACCGAAACAAGGAAACGTTGCGCCGGGCCATCAAGGCGGGTGTGAAGATCGGGATGGGTTCCGACGCGGTGTTCGTCATGTGGGGCCAGAACGGACTCGACCTGCCGATCTACGTGCAGTGCGGCATGACGCCCGAGCAGGCGCTCATCGCCACGACGCGCGTCAACGCGACGCTTCTGCCGGCCGAGAAATCGCTCGGCGCCGTCGCACCCGGCTACTTCGCCGACATCGTCGCCGTCCAGGGAGACCCGCTTGCCGACGTGAATGTCGTGCTCAAGAACGTCCGCTGGGTGATGAAGGGCGGCCAGGTCGTGGTGAACAAGATCGACGGCCGTACCGCTCCGAGCGCCGCCCGACCGCACTGAGGGCCACCGTCGTCGATGCAGTCCGATCTCGCGTGGATGACGATCGAGGAGGTGGCGCCGCTCGTCGCCAAACGCGCCGTGTCGCCACGTGACCTGCTGGAGTCGGTGTTCCAGCGGATACAGCAGTACAACTCGGCCCTCAACGCGTACATGACGCTCGATCTCGAACGCGCTCGCGCCGATGCGGAGCGGGCCGAGGCCGAGATACTGCGCGACCGCCATCGCGGCCCGTTGCACGGGATTCCGATCGCGCTCAAGGACAACATCTGGACGGCCGGCCTGCGCACCACTGCAGGCTCGAAAATCCTGGCCGACTTCGTGCCGGCGGAAGACGCGACCGTTGTTCGACGCCTGCGGCGCGCCGGCGCGGTGATCGTCGGCAAGACGAACATGAGTGAGTTCGCGTACGGCGCGACGAACAACAATGCGCACTACGGGCCGACCAGGAACCCATGGAACCTGGAGCGGACGACGGGCGGCTCGAGCGGTGGATCGGCGGCAGCCGTCGCGGCTGGTCTGGCGTTCGCCGCGCTCGGCACCGATACGGGCGGCTCCATCCGGATTCCGTCCGCGTTGTGCGGCGTGGTTGGACTGAAGCCGACGTTCGGCTTCGTGAGCTGCCACGGTACGATGCCGCTTGTTCCGACGTACGACCATGTCGGACCCATCGCGCGAAGCCCCGCCGACGCCGCGTTGATGCTGAAAGCGATCGCCGGCCGGCACCGCGGGGGACCGCCCGCGTCATCGAAGCCTCTGACCGAGATTGCGCGCGACGGGGCTGCGCCCACCGGCCGCGGATTCCACCTCGGACGTCCGCGCGATTATTACTTCGACCGGCTCGCGCCCGACGTCGCGCGGTGCGTCGATCGAGCGCTTGCCGAGCTCGAAGGCGCCGGCGCGATCGTCCGCGAGGTGCGGCTTGCGGACCTTCAACAGGCGACCGACCGCTGCACACCGTTCGCCTACGCCGAGGCGACAACTGTTCATCGTCGGATGGGCTATTTCCCGGCGCGGGCCGCCGACTACGGCGCGGATGTGTTCGAGCGATTGCAGAAGGGCGCCGAGGTGCTGGCGATCGACTGCGCCGGCGCCGATGAGGCGAGGCGGATTATCCGGGCTGAATTTGCCGCGGCGCTCGCAAACGTCGACGCGATCGTCGCGCCAACTGTGCCAATCGGCGCGCCGGCGATCGGCCAGCCGACAGTACGGATCGGACGGGACGAAGAAAGCGTGCGGAATGCGCTCATCCGGCTGAATCGGCCGGCCAACATTGCGGGGCTGCCGTCGCTGACGGTGCCTTGCGGCTTCGATGCGGACGGTCTGCCCGTCGCGATGCAGTTTGTGGGCCGTGCGTTCAGCGAGGCGACGCTGTTGCAGGTCGCGAGCTTCTACCTTCAGAATGGCGGCCGTACAACTCGGCGCCCGACGGCGGTTTAAGGCCCCGTCGGAAGCTGCGAGCGCGACCCCCAGCCCACAGAGCATATAAAGTAGTTGACCGGAGGCTGCAGATGTCCTGGATTGATATTCACGCAAGTCACGTGACGTTCGGTGTGTTCACGGGCTCATCGGCCGGTGCGACCGTTGCGGTTGCTCCTGCCGACCTCATGTTCCTCAGATACAAACTGATCAGCCCGGATACAGCCGTCGTCGACTTTCGCATCGCCAAGGCGTTCTTCACTCCGGCGACAGCGGTCATCACAGGCATCACCATGGAACTGTCGGTGCCGTTTACGTGTCCCTATTTTCCAACGCTCGGCGCTCCGAGCTACTTCGTGGACGCGGGGCAGAGCTATTCGAACGACTGCGTACTCGTGCCTGACCCGGGCAGTCCAACGCACAAGCCGGGCTTCGTCGCGGTGCTCAATGAGTCCACGCACAAGGTGGTGCTGCTCATTAGCAGCATCCCTGGCTACAGCGTCAACGCGTCGCAGCTTGGGGTCGTCGGGGCGTTCGGCCAGGTGACGTTCGAAGTACTGCACAAAGGCTAGTGCGATTTCCACATCGATGTAGCGCGAGGCTTTAGCCGAGCGTACAAATTTCTCGCACGGATACGCCGCTCGGCTGAAGCCTCGCGCTACACAAAAATGGAAAACGCTCTAATTCGTTTATTTCGGCGAGCAGAGCGTGCCGAGATAGTCGCCGCTCGTGATTCCGGCGGCGGCATCGAAATCGCCGCGCAGACGAATCTGCCCGGTCGCGTTCGACATGGCGCCCGTCCCTCCTTTGAACGTGATGAGCGAGGCGAACCCGCCATTGCCGGGCGGCAGATCGATGACGCCGGTGTCGGTCCCCAGCACGATGTCGCCGCTCTTCAGCGCCACTTTGCTGTGTCCGGTGAAGAACATGATCGTCGGTACCTCAGGCTCGCCGTTTGGCACCGCGCTCGACATCGTGAATTCGTAGGTGCCTTGAATGCCACCCCACACCCGTCCGGCCGTGCAGAGGCCGACCGGCGAGGTGCAACCGGTGACGACGACGTGCGCTTCAAAGCTTCCGACGACGGGCTTGCATTGCTGGTCCGCGCGTGCGGGCGCGGCTGTCAGTGCGACTGCAAATACCGCGACTACAAGGGCCTGAAAACGCCGAATCCTCATACCGTCCTCCTTGACTCGTTGTCACGCTCGATTTGCAAAAATCAATCTGTTGCCGAATGGATCTGTGATTCCCAGCTCTTTCGTGCCCCATGGCGTGTCCTGCGGCGCCCCGGGTCTCGCGTATTTGGATTTGTTCGCGGACATCCGTTGATGCCATTCATCCAGCTCGGTCGTCTCGATGCGCAGAGCCGCACCGGGACTGCTGTCACCGTAGTGCTCTGACAACTGAATGACACAGGCATCCTTTGACACCTGCATATATAGCGGTGCGTCATCGTTAAACCGATGTTCCCAGTCGACGGCGAAGCCGAGAAAATCGACGTAGAACTCCTTCGCCTTCGCTTCATCGAACATCCGTAGGATTGGAACGGTTTTTCCAAGACTCATGGGACACAATATTGCCAGTACTTCCAGCTGTGATTACGATGTAATCACATAATCACGGGAACACGGATTGTTCGCATCGGCTCATTTTGCCGAAGCCGGTGTGGCGGATCTCATTGACCTCCGCGAAGGGGACTTGCGAGACACTCTCGTGGATACTTCACTTCCGTTATGGCGGACATCGATAGAATGTTCTGAATGACCTCGCGATTATTCCGCGTGCTGATCGTGGATGACGACGATGGGATTCGGCACTTCGCCGCCCGAGCCCTCGGCCAGGCTGGTTACGAAGTCGTGACAGCGTCCGACGGATTGGAGGCGCTTCGACTCGTCGAAGCCCAGCCTCGGTTCGACCTCTTCGTCCTTGACGTCAAGATGCCGGGCATGCGCGGCGACGAGCTGGCGCGGCGACTTCATGACCGTGACCCGGGCATCAAAGTGCTTTACTTTACCGGGTATGCCGACCAGTTCTTCGGGCCGCGTCCGCAGCTGCGCGAGAACGAAACCGTCCTCATGAAGCCGGTCACGATGAATCAGCTGCTGGACGCTGTTTCGCATCGCCTCCAGCACAGCGCGTGACGGCCAGCGCCACGAAAACTTGCCGGCCGACATCGACTAATTAGGCGGCCTTTGTGCGCTCCTTGAAGCTTAGAAGAGCGTCGACGCGGCGCTACTCGGATTCACGGAGTGGTCGTTGCCGGTAACCCAGGAGAACCATCGAGACGAGTTGATCAACGGAATGGCCGGTCGCGATTTCGTGGTCCGACTTCTTTCGGCGGCGCGCTTCGGCGGTCCGTGGAGCGTGCGCACGAAGCACCGTCTGCATCTCGTCATCCGGCATCTTCATGACCGAGGACAACCAGACATTTCTCATTTCCTCCGGCTCGCGGCCGGACGACCGCGCGGCCTCGAACAGGTGCTCGCGCATTTCCTCTGAATCAGCCTGCCGTGCATCCAGCAACCGTCGCAGGATGACCTCACATTCGGGACAGTGGACGTTCGCCGGAAGCTTCGGGATCATCGCGTCCGATTCTATGCGCAGAGCGCCGCACTTGACGTAACCGCATATATCTGCGTATTCTTCGGCGGTGCGACGGAAACCGGGTCATCTCGTCCCGCTGGAGATCGCGATCTGCGAAGCGGCGGTCGACCTCCGCGAACGCGGCGAGAAGGCCTTCCACGGTTACGAGCTCGCAAAGACACTCGCTCGCGGCGCGGGCGCGCGCCTGCTGACGGCGCATGGCACGCTGTATCGTGCCCTCGGCCGATTGGAAGCCATGGGGCTTCTCGATAGTCGCTGGGAGGACCCCGCGATTCCGGCGCGCGAAAACCGGCCGGGTCGTCGCCTCTACACGTTGACGGCGGCCGGTCAAGCGGCTGTCGCCGAAGCGCGGCGCACGGCCACCGCCTCTTCGCGCAAACGTCCGCGCCGGTGGGCACCGGCATGACGCGAGCACTGCTTACTCTCGCCGCCGCCGCTGTGCGCGGTTGGACGTGGCTGTACACGCTGCCGCTCGACGGCGCGGCTCAACATGCGCGGCGCGCGGAAGTCGCATCGGACCTCTGGGAATTCCAGCACGATCCGACACTCGACGACGACCAGGTTCGGAGCGCGCTGTGCATGTTGCTGCGAGCAGTGCTCGGTGTACCTGACGATCTCCTGTGGTGCTGCGAACAGCTGCCGGATCATCCCCGCGCGATCCGCCCGTTCGCGGTCATCAGAGTCGTCGTTTTGATCACGGCCGCTTCAGGACTGGTCGTCTCGGCGAACCGTCGGCCGCTCGACGTCGCACACACGCTTCGTGTGAACGTGGCATCGACGGGCTGGGTGGCCGTGTCGACGAGACAAACTGGCGATGTCATCGTCCCCGCTGTCGCTTTCACGCTGACCAATCTGGCCGACCGGGCGACGAGCGCTCTGCAGGTGAACGCGCTGTTTTACGGCGGTCCCGCAAACCAAGATGGATGGGGCGGAACATTCGTATCGGTTGTCGGAGGGCACGGGCTGAATCCCGGCGCGACGAGCCGCGCCATCGTCGTGAGCGCGCAAGGCGGGAACGGGCGAGATGACGCCGGCGTGGCCCGCCGCCTCACAATCCTCCACATCACGATTCCTGAATCGAGAGTCAAACTGTTCGTGAGACACGAAGGGCACTGGACGCTCCTGGCGGACGACGCAATCCGCCCGGTGTTGCTACATCAATAACGTCGGAGCAACCGGCTCGTATGTTGGAAGCCCGTCACCTCGTCAAGCGGTTCTTCGGCGTCACCGTCGTCAACGATGTGAGCTTCATCGTGCGACCAGGCGAGGTCGTCGGCTATCTGGGCCCGAACGGATCGGGCAAGACGACGACCGGACAGATGCTGACGGGGCTGGTCGGAGACGTCGGCCGGACACGTGTATTTCGACGGCCACGATATCGCCGACGATCTGATCGCGTTCCGCCGTCGGCTCGGCTACGTACCAGAAGAACCACACCTCTACGGTTTTCAATCGGGACGCGAGTACCTGGAACTGGTCGGCCGGCTGCGCGAGCTGCCTGCACGCGCGCGTCGCAGCGGAAGATCGGCGCGCTCCTCGAGCTGTTCGGTCTGACCGGATGCCGCCCATCAAAGCATCGCGTCGTACTCGAAGGGCATGAAGCAGAAGGTGCTGCTCATCGCGGCGCTGCTCCACGACCCCGACGTGCTGATCTTCGACGAGCCGGACTCGGGCCTCGACGTGACGGCAACCCTGGTGCTGCGCCATCTGGTGCGCGCGCTCGCCGCGCGCGGCAAGGCGATCCTCTACAGCTCGCACGTCCTCGAGTTCGTCGAGAAGCTGTGCGACCGCGTGATCGTGCTGCACCGCGGCCGCGTGGTCGCCGACGACTCGGTGTCCAATCTCCAGCTGCTCATGACGAGCCGCTCGCTCGAGGAGGTGTTCGCGCAGCTCGTGCTGCGCGACGATCCGGAGCGGACCGCGCGCGACATCGCCGAGGTCGTGGCCGGACCATGCGTGAACGGCTCCTCGTCCGACACTTCCTGCAGCGCTTCCTCGATCACGACCTGATTTCGCCGCAGGCCGATCGACGCCAGGTGCTCACGGTCACCGGCGCGATGCTGATCGTGTCGACGCTGTTTCTGTCGGTGTTCCTCGCCGTCAAGTATCTGTTCGACATCTTCATGCCGCCGGGCTCGACGTCGCTCTTCTCGCTCGACGATCGCTTCTTCTGGTTGTCGCTGTCGATGCTCGTGATGGCGCTCATCGCGCGTGGCCGAGTGGGACGCGCTCGCGCTCGACGCACGCGACACGGCGGTGCTCGGTCCGCTGCCGATTCCACGTTCGGCGATCGTGCGCGCCAAGTTCGTCGCCGTCGCGCTGTTCGTCGTCGGCTTCGACGTCGCCTTGATGCTCGCGCCGACGCTGCTCCGAATCGCGTCGCTGCCCGTGCAGTTGCCGGTGACGCTGGCCGGCGGACTGATCCTGACGCTGGCGCATGCCGGCTGCGCCCTGGCGGCGGGCGCCTTCGGATTCGTCGCCGTGCTCGGCTTACGTGAAGCGCTGCGCGCGCTCATCGGATTGGCGGGCTTCAGAAAAATCTCGGCGGCGCTGCAGGCGTTGCTGGTCGTGTTCCTCGCGACGTCGCTGCTGCTGCTGCCGGCGTCGTACGGCGCCGTCGCGCGTTCGTGGATGACGGACGGACGCGTGTCGCCGTTCGCCGTGCCGCCACTCTGGTTCGTCGGGCTGCACGAGACGCTGGCGGGCCGCGTGATCGACGGACTGCCGCGCGGTGAGCCTGCCGCGGCGCTACGCCGCAGCGGAGCTGCAGGCGACGCTGCTGTACCGGAGCCTCTGGCCGCTTGTTTCACCGCCTCGCCGTGGTCGCGGTTCTCGCGCTTCTCGTCGCCATCGTCGTGGCCGTGGCCGCGTGCGTGTGGAACAGTCGGCGGCTGCCGACGCCACCGGTGGCGGGCCGCGGCGGACCCGATGTGCGTCGGCCGCGCGTTCGTGTGGCTCGCTACCCACCTGGTCGCGCGCGATCCCGCAACGCAGGCGGGCTTCTTCTTCACCCTGCAGATCGCTGACGCGCAGCGCGTCGCATCGAGTGACGATGGCGACGTCGATGGCGATCGGCCTGGCGCTCGTCCTGGTCAATCTTGGCGGGATCGGCGGGCCTCGAGCGATCGCGCTCTCGAGCGTACCGGTCCACCGACTGGCGGTGCAGACGTGGGTGCTCGCGGCGGTGCTGACAGGATTCCGTCACGCGGTGCGTTTACCGGCTGAAGTCGCGCGCGAATTGGACGTTCCACCTGGCGTGGTCGGGCGACGAACGTCCCTACCTCGCCGGCGTGAAGCGAGCCGGCGCGCTGGCCGCTGATCGTTCCGACGCTTAGCGTGCTGTTCGTCTGGCATGCGTGGAATGCTGACGCCTCGCCTCGCCCTCGAGCACGCGGCGTGCGGTGCGGTAACGGCAGTTCTGCTGATGGAGGTGCTCATTCCTGCAGCTACTCAGAAACTGCCGTTCGCCTCGGGCTACGTGCGTGCCGACGATCTGAAATCGCTCGTGCCCCTGTACGTCGTCGCGGTGCTGATCATTTCGCTGATGTTCTCAGCTCTGGAACGCATCGCGTTCGAGAGTGCGACCGGGGGCGTCGTGTTCTTCGGTGCCATGCTCGCCGCGATTGTCGCCGTGCATCTGGCCGACGTGCGCCATCGTCGGACCCGCATGCCGATCGAGCTGGACGAGGCGATCTCGGGAACGATCCGCGCGCTGGAGCTAGGTCGGTAGAGAGATTACTCGAATCGAAGGCGTCGGTAGGGTTCACCGTCGCCGCGCGGTGGGCGGGAATGAGCGCCGCGCCCAGCGCCGTTGCGGACAAGATCAACGTCGCGACGGCCATCGTTACCGGATCTGTCGGCTTGACGTCGTATAGCTGCGATTCAACAAGACGGCCCAACGCCCAGACGCATGGCAGCGCGATCGCTGTTCCCGCGGCGATCATCACCAGCGCATCGCGGAGCACCAGCCAGATCGGTAGAAAGGCGTGTCGCCCCCAGCGCCAGTCGAATACCGATCTCGCGCGTGCGTTGGGTCACCACGAAAGACATCACACCGTACAGGCCAACCAGCGAGAGCAGGAGCGCCAGCGTGCCGAAGCTGCTGGAAAGCGCCGCCAGCATACGCTCCGTATTCAAGGATCGGTCGACCTGCTCGTCCAGCGTGCGGAAATAGGTGATCGGCAATGTCGGATCGGCGTTGCGAACGATTGTCCGAATCGATCGAAAGGCTGACTCGGGAGTTCCCCGAACCCTCACATAGAAATTCGAGCCAGAGAACTCGCCGCCGCATGGGAAAGTAGGCTTGCTCCCACTGCTCGCGAACACTACGGTAGCTGATGTTCTCCACGACGCCGATGATCTCGGTATCCGGTTTGGCGTCGGGTCCGGATCCCATGACGATGCGCGCGCCGAGAGGATTGCGTCCTCCGAAATATCGTTTCACAAAGGCTTCGTTGACAATGGCCACGCGCTGTCCGCCCTCGCTCAGCACGTGACCGCGACATCGCGTTCGTTGAAGTCTCGTCCGGCGACAATCCTGGTTCCGAGGGTCGCGAAGAATCCGGGAGTGACGGCATTCAGCTGGACATCGCGATCGGTGGCGAATCGGTCGCCGCTCTGAATCGTCAACGGAGTTGTTCCACGCTCCGCCGATCAGTAGCTGGACACGCGCGATGGCCGAGGTTTGAGTGCTCGCGGAACTCCGGATGTCCTCATGAATTCGTCGAATGAGCTGGCTTGCTTCGGACGGAGAGTAGCCGTTCAGAGCCGGCTTGATGCCGAACGAGATCAGGCTGGACGTGTCAAACCCCGGACCTTTTGCCAACAGCCCGGAGAGCGTTCGCACAAACAAACCTGCCGCGACGACCAGAATCAGCGTAAATGCGATCTGAGCCGTCACAATCACCTTGCGCAGCGCGAGGCCGCCGAAGGCTGTGCCGCCCCGCTCCCGGAGCGAGGAGACCAGCGATTTGCGGCCGGCCTGCAAAGCCGGCGCAGCCGGCGAGGAAACCGGTGGCCAGGCTTACCAGAAACGCAAACAGCAACAGGCGCGTATCGACGTTGGCGTGCAGGCCGTTCGCAGCAGTGTTCTGAGGCAGGAATGCGATGAGCGCCCGCACGGCAAGCGGCGCCATCGCGACCCCGAGCAGTCCACCGGCAAGTGCGAGAAGGACGCTGTCGGCGAGAAGCTGCCGGCCAATCCGCCCGCGCGACGCGCCCAATGCCAATCGTGTGCTGATTTCCCGCTCGCGAGCCGAGCCGCGCGCCAGAAAGAGTCCGGCAACATTCAGGCAGGCCAGAGCCAAGAGCACCGCCGTCGCCGCGAACAAGACCCAGAGCGGCTGCGAGAAGCGCGTGGCCGCAGACCAGAATGACCTTGCGGCGCGGGAGTGAGTTCCAGCGTCGACGCAAGAAACCGCCGCCGCCGCTCGGCGCTGACTCTTGGGAAGCCTGCGCGACGCGTGTCCTCGTCCAACATCGCTTTGAACCAGGGCTGCAGCCCTGCCTGCGCTTGCGCCAGAGACACGTCCGGCTTCAGCCGGCCCAGGATCTGCATCCAGCGCGTGCGACGATCGAGCATCGTGGTGAAGCCGGGAATGGCCTGCGCCGACATGACGGCTGGAATCCAGAGCGATGGAACCTCGCCCACGTCGATGCCACGAAATGCCGGCGCAGCGACGCCGACAACCGTCATCGGGTACTGGTTCACCAGCACCTTTCGGCCCGACGATATCCGGAGCGCCTCCGAGTTGGTTCTTCCAGAAGTCGTACGAGAGCACGACCACCGGACTCGCTCCTGGCGCCTGGTCATCATCGATCGTCAACAGCCTGCCCAGCGCGGGGCTCACTCCCAGCACCGAAAAGTATGTACCCGAGACGAGTTCCGCGGCCGTCGGCTTCGGTTCTCCGCCCGTCGAGAGGTTGATCGTTGTCGCGGCACGGCAGAATACGCCGTCGAAGAATCGCTTCTGCTGCTGGAGATCGCGGCAGATCGGGTACGACATCAGGTTGTGACTGCCGAAGGTCTCGGCTACTTGATCTCCGTTCCAGTCGATGAGAACCAGGCGTTCGGGATGGTCGACCGGAAGCGCGTGCAGAACGACCTGATCGACCAGAGAGTAGATGGCGGTCGTCGCTCCAATGCCGAGCGCGAGCGAAAGCACTGCCGTGGCGGTAAACGACGGGACTGCGGAGAAAGGACCGTGCGGAGAAGCGCAGGTCGTACACGAAATCGCGCAGCCATCGAGTCAGCCAGACGTCGCGCACTTCCTCCCGAACCTGCGTGGCGCCGCCGAGTTCCAACGCGGCGCGCCTCCGCGCCTCCGGCTCCGGCAGACCCGAACGCATCAGGTCACTGACGCGGCGGTCGATGTGGTACGGCAATTCGCGGTCCAGGTCGCTCTCCAGACTGTCGCGCCGGAACCAGTTGAGGAGTTGTTGCATCATCACGCGACCCTCGTCAAAAATCAGTTGGACCGCTCCCGCAAGCCGCGCCCAGCTGTCTTTCTCGACGCGCGAGCTGCTTTGCGTCCGGAGCGCGTCAAGGAATAGAACTTGGCCTCGCGTCCGGTTTCCGATTGCTTCCACTCGGCCTTCAGCCACCCCTTCTGTTCCAGCCGGTGAAGGGCCGGATAGAGAGAGCCCTGGTTGACCTGAACGACGGACGTTCGAGATTTGCTCCAGTCGCTGCGCGATCCCGTAGCCATGCGCCGGCTCCAGCGACAGGATCTGGAGAATCAGCATGTCGAGCGTGCCTTGCGGAATGGGAAAACGGGAAGATGGCATCGATACCTCAACCTTCTACCGTCTCAGATAGCACACGATAGGTCGAAGGTCAAGGTGTCGCACGGTCTTGACAGGTCATCCGGTAATTAGCTAGTGTGCTAATCATGCAAGTGCGGAATGCGGTCTTCCGCGCCATGGCTGATCCGACCCGTCGCGAGATCCTGCGGCTGCTCCGCGCCGCGCCGCGGACCTCCGGCGAGATCGCGGCCAAGTTCGATTCGAGCTGGCCCACCGTGTCGCGGCACCTCGGCGTCCTGAAGGACGCCGGCCTGGTCACAGCCGAACGGAACGGACAGGAAATCCGCTACGAGCTCAACACCTCGGTGTTCCAGGATCTCGTCGAACACCTGCTGGAATGGGTGAAACCGAATGGCCGTCCACGCTGACCGACGCCCGCTCGCGACCATTGCCACGTTGTATGCCCTCAGCGCTGTCGCGTACGCGCGACTGCCTGCGGCGACATTCGGTCCCGTGTTCATCGCGTTTCTCCTGCCCACGGCCGCGGGCGCGATCTACGTAATGATGCGTCTGCTCGCCGTGCACGATCACGTTCGGCAGGGCAATGGCCATTTCATGGCGACCTACGACGCGATCGTCTTCCGCATCGTCCTCTTCATCAGCGCGCTCCACGCAACCGTTCTGGTCGGGCTGCTCGGGCGCGGGGTCGCCGCCCGCACGGGTCCGCTCGTGCCGCGCCTTGCGCCGATTCTGCTCGGAGCCGCGTTCATCGCGGTCGGCAACCTCCTTCCGCGGGTCAGGCCCAACGTCGCGATCGGGATCCGCACATCGCGGACGCTGCGCGATCGCGACGCCTGGCTGCGGGTCAACCGGACGGCCGGGTACATCGCCGTGTCGCTCGGAATCGCCATTGTCGCGGCAGCGGTGCTCATCCCACCAGGAACACGCGTCGCGGCGGTGGTCGGCGGCGTCGGGATGCTCGCCGTGGTGCTTCTCGTCGCGTGGACGTGGAGGGACGCGTACGGCCGCAGCGAAGCGGCTCGTTGAGGAACCGCGGACGATGCTGCAGGTCGACCGCCTCACGAAACGCTATGGCGCGTTGGTCGGGATCGCCGGTCCTCGTTTCCGGCTCCATGCTCGCTGTGGCGTGCATCGCGAGCTACCTGCCTGCGCGTCGCGCGTCCAGCGTCGATCCGACCGTCGCGCTCCGGGCAGAGTAGAAACAACGAGTACCATGTGGCCGCCCATGCCCGCTCATCGGCCGACCGAGCTGCACGCGCTGTTTGCGCAGGCGTTCAATCTTCGCAAACTCGACGAACTGCTCGCGCTGTACGAGCCGAACGCCACCGTCGTCGTGAGCGGTGAGCCGGTGGCGGGTCACGACCGTGTGAGAGCTGCGCTCGAGCGATGGCTGGCCGCCGGCGGGCAGATGGTTCTGGACACGCGCGCCGTGATCGAGGGCCCTGACGGGCTGGTTGTGCTCCACGGCGCCTGGACGATCACATGGCCCGAGCCAAGCGCTTCCGTCACCACACGGCGAGGGTTGAGCACGGAGGTTGCGCGACGACAGCCAGACGGAACCTGGCGCTTCGTCATCGACAATCCGGATACGCCAGTCTGAACTGCCGCTCGCGAGACCGGTCGATTTGTTCGACGGGCCGTCGAGACATTCGCCCGACAGCTGTCACTCGTATCGGAGAGCGACGATCGGATCGACGCGGCTAGCTCGATGCGCCGGGATTAAACCGGCGAACGCTGAAATGACCGTCAGCAGCACCATCGTCCCAACCGCGACCGACGGGTCGTCGCCCTGGATGCCGTACAGCTGTGCCGACACGAACTTCCCGAGCCCGAGTCCCGTCGGAATCCCGACAGCCAACCCGATCGATAGCAGGATGAGAACCTCCTGCATGACCGACCACAGGATCGCCGGACGCGGCGCGCCGAGCGCGAGGCGAATGCCGACTTCCTTGCGCCGTCGCGCGACCACGAATGCCATGACACCGTAGAGGCCGATCGACGCGAGCAGCGTCGCGAGCATACCGAATCCAGCCGACAGGAGCGCGACGAGCCGATCGGTGAGCAGCGTCTCGTCAAGCTGCGCCTGCACCGTCTTGGTTTCGAACACCGGCAACGCGCGATCGACCGCGTGCACTTCGCGCCGGATCAGCGAGAACGCCGACGACGATCCCATCGTGGTTCGCACGTAAATGGTCGCGGTCCCTGCACCCCACGTGGGAATGAAGACCTGACGCCGCACGCCTTCCCGCGGTCCTTCGTACAACGAATCGTCGGCGACTCCGATGATTTCAACGTCAAGCTTGGGATTTGGTCCACCGCCCTGCCCGAGGTGACGGCCGATCGCGCTCTTGTCGCCAAAGAAATGCGTCGCGAATCGCTTGTTGACGATGGCGATCTTCGGGTCTTTCTTCACGTCTGCGTCCGTGAAGTCGCGACCCTCGAGAATCGGGATCTGCATCGTCTTGAAATACCCCGGCGACAGCGCGTTCATGAACGCCTGCATGTCTTCGCCGTCGGCCGCCTTATGTCCTTCGACAGCCGTTCGGTTGTCCCACTCACTGCCGGCGAGGATTGGCACCGCCGCCAGCGCCGCCGACGTCACGCCAGCCGATCCACGCAGCCGGTCGAGCAGTTCCTGATAGAGGTGGGTCCCGCGCTCTCCGTCGTAGCCGTTCAATTGAGGCGCCAGCTGAAACGTCACGAGATTATCGAGCGCGACACCGGTGCCCGTGGTTTTCAGATTCTGCAGGCTGCGGACGAACAGCCCTGCGCCAAACAGCAGCAGGAAGCTGAGCGCAACTTGCGCCGCCACGAGGCCTTTACGCAAGAACAAGGATCCGCTGCCGCCCGCGATCGATCCCATCGTGTCTTTGAGGGTCGTCCACGGATCCGAACGGCTCGCGCGAATCGCCGGAATCAACCCGAAGATGATGCCGGTCGCCGCCGTCAAGACCGCCGTAAAGGCGAGCACGCGCAAATCCGGCCGCGCAGTGATCGGCAGCGGCTGACCATCCGCCGGCACGAGCGCCAGAAGCGTGCGCGTCAACGCCACGGCGAGCGCAATTCCCATGATGCCGCCGAGTGCCGACAGCACGCAGCTTTCGACGAGCATCTGGCGGATGAGACGCCGGCGCGAGGCCCCGAGCGCCAGGCGCACCGCGAGCTCTTTCTGCCGCATGAACGCCCGCGCGATCAGCAGGTTCGCGACATTCGCGCACGCAATCAGCAACACGAGACCGACCATGCACATCAGCACAATGAGGCCAGTCGAGAAGTCGTTTCGCAGCGGCGAAAATCCGGTCGCGGCCTTCGCGACCAGCAACTTCCCTTTCATGAACTGATCGCGCGAGTACGGGGACCAATCCTTCGCCGCCGGCAGCGTGATTTCGAATTGCCGGATCTGCGTGAACAAACCTTGCAGCGGCGCGGCGGCCGTTTCGACGGTGTATCCCGGCTTGAGTCGCGCGAACACCTGCACCCAGCGCGCACGCCGATCGTCGGCGCGCATCCAGGTCCACTCCGGCAGCATGACGCGCTTCATGAGGATCGGCACGCGGATCTGCGGCGACTGCGTCGGATCGAGGCCGCGGAACTCGGCCGACGACACACCGACGATGTTCATCGGATAGTCGTTGACGAGGATCTTCTTGCCGATGATGTTCCCGTCACGGGCGAAGCGGCGAACCCAGTAGTCGTAGCTGAGGACGACGACGGGACCGCCGCCGTAGACGCGGTCGTCTTCTTCGGAGGAGAATACGCGGCCGATCGCCGGCTTCACGCCCAACATCGAGAAGTAGTTCCCCGACACGAGCTCTGCGGTGACGCGCTCCGTTTGGTTGTCGATGCTGACAGCCGCCGGCGCGAGGCGGCGGCAGATCACTTCGGCGAGCGGCTCCGCACGCTGCTGCAGATCCTGATAAACAGGATACGAATGCATCCGCGTACCCATGTTGCTGCCGTTGTGTGCGCCCTGCTGATACAGCATCACGAGCCGATCCGGCTCTCTGACCGGTAGCTTGCGCAACAGTATCTGGTCCATCAGCGTGAAAATCGCCGTGTTCGCGCCGATCCCGAGCGCGACCGACAGTATCGCGACAGCGGCGAAGACGGGGCTGCGGCGCAGGCCGCGGATCGCGAGACGGAGGTCTCCTGTCGAAGCGGTCATGGCTCCTTTGACGGGGCGATGGAGCGCAGGGTTGTCTGGACGCTACTGATTGGTCGTCGCTGCCGCTGCGACCTCGGTCGTCTGGATGAACGTCCGATCCGATCTACAGCTAGTGCGATTTCCACATCGATGTAGCGCGAGGCTTTAGCCGAGCGTGCAAAATTCTCGCGCGCATACTCCGCTCGGCTGAAGCCTCGCGCTACATAAAAATAAAAACAACGGACCCGCCGAGTAGGCGGACGACGGTGTGCGGGCGGCGTCACCGAACGAACCGTTATTGAATGTCGATCAGAACCCGAAGTTGAAGCCGACGTCGATCTTGCGCATTCCACCGACCGCTGTGGGTCTGCCGAAGAACCGGGAGGTCAGCGTGCCGCTGTACCTGTTGCCACCGAGGGCCTCGCGGGCCGGCTCGAGCACCGACGCGGCGTCGCGTGTCTGCGCGCGAAGGAATGGATCCCGGATTAGGACACTGGTCGCTGCCAGCACGGCTGCGCACACTATGGCTCGCATGATCAGGTTTCCTCTCGCCTCCAAGCCGCCATATTAGACGCCGGACAACGGAAAAAGGGCATGGCGTTTTGGCGACACGCCTTGACATTCTAGGTGAAGGTCCGCATACTCACCTAGAATGTCTACCGAAGATCGGCTCGAACTGCTTCAAGGCACGCTCGACCTGCTGATCCTGCAGTCCCTGCGCCGCGGTCCGGCGCACGGCCACGCCATCATGCAGGCGATCGAACGCAGGTCGGGCTCGGTTCTCCACGTCGAACAGGGATCGCTTTATCCGGCGCTGCACCGTCTGATCAAGCGTGGCTGGATCACCTTCGAACACGGCACGTCAGAAAACAATCGCCGAGCGAAGTACTACACCCTCACCGCCAAGGGGCTGAAGCAACTCGCGGTCGCGACTTCCAATTGGGAAAAGCTCGCAAGCGCCATCGCTCGCGTGCTGAGGCCGGCATGATCTGGCGACGCCGCCGGGCGCTCGGGGATCTCGACGAGGACATTCGCGAACATCTTGCGCGCGAAACAGAAGAGAACATCGCGCGTGGCATGTCGCCGGAAGCGGCGAACGCGGCGGCGCGCCGCGCTTTCGGCAGCGTCGCACGAATCAAGGAGGACACGCGAGCGGTGTGGGTTCCGATCTGGGCAGACCAACTCCTGCAGGACGTTCGCTACGCGCTGCGGCTCGTTCGTCGAAGTCCAGGCTTCGCCTCGCTCGTCGTCGCGACCCTTGCCCTCGGCATTGGTCTGACGACCGCCGTGTTCAGCGTCGTCAACGCGGTGCTGTTGCGTCCGCTGCCGTTCCGAGATGGCAGCCGGCTGATCTGGATCGTGACCTACGACGATCGCGTACCGATTAAATCGATCGAGGTCGTTTCCGCGCCGGACTTCGTGGCGTTCCATGACCACGCATCGACCCTCGAGCGCGTCGTCGCCTTCGACATCAGCATGGAACGGGTCGCGGCGAAAGACGGCGTCGTGGCGACGCGGGTGGCGACGGTGTCGAGTGACTTCTGGGACCTCGCCGGCGCGACGCCGGCGCTCGGCCGGCTGCCCTCGACGAACGAGGACGCGGTCGTGCTGTCGCACGCATTCTTCGAAACCGCATTCAGCGGCGACGCAACCCTCGTCGGACGAATGGTCACGATCAACGATCGGCAGGTGCTCCTCGCCGGCGTTCTGCCGCGAACATTCCACCCCCAACTACCCGCGCCAGCCGGCGTCTCGCAGCTGGCACCCGGCGAGGTCGAGGCGTATCACGCAACGACGATTCAGCCGCCTTCGCCCACCGACTTCGCCGTCCGGCTGTTCTACGTGATCGCACGGACAAGGCCTGCGGTCACCGTCGCCCAAGTGCGGAGCGAGCTCGAGACGCTACGCGCGGACGTTCGGCGCGCCTATCCGAAGTTCCCGTTCGCGCCTCGACTGAAAGTGACGCCGTTTGCGGACGTCCTCGTCGGAGACGCGCGGCGCCCGCTGTTGATTCTGTTCGGCTGCGTCCTCCTCGTCTTGACAATCGCGTGTGTGAACATCGCGAGCCTGCAGCTCGCACGCGCGTCGGCGCGGCGCAAAGAAGTGGCCGTGCGCGCGGCCATCGGCGCCGGACGCGGACGCGTGCTCAGGCAGTTTGTCGTCGAAAATCTGCTGCTCGCTTCCGCCGGCGGCATCGTCGGGCTGCTTGTCGCTCGCGCCGCCGTGTCGTCGATGGTGAGGCTGCTGCCCTACGCGATTCCGCGCCTCACGGAAACGACGATCGACGCCCGCGTGCTGACGTTTGCCACTATCGCGTCTGTCGTCACCGCGCTTGCCTGCGGGATCGCACCGGCAGCGGCGTTGTGGCGAATGAACGTGCAGGATGCGCTCACCGACGGTTCGCGAATGACGACGGCTCCGCCGCGAGCGCTGCGCGCACGTCGCGCGCTCGTCACGGTCGAACTCGCGCTCGCGTCGGTCCTCGTCGTCGCCGCCATGTTGCTGGTCAAGAGCCTCTGGCGAATCACGGCATATCCCGCGGGCTTTGACCCCGAGCATGTGCTCACACTCAAGGTGCAAATGTCCGGTCAGGCGTACCGCACGCTGGAAAGGAAGCGCGCGTACCTCGACCAGGTGCTGCAGCAGACCGGAGCCGTACCCGGCGTGCTCGCAACGGGCGTTTCATCGGCCGCGGACGCGCGAACGCGCCTCATCCGCGAGGACGGCCCCCCGATGTCGATGCTCGATCGTCCGATCGTTCATCTCAACGTCGCGTCGGCTGGATTTGCCTCGGCAATCGGCATGCGCATCGTCGAAGGACGGTGGATGACCGACGATGAACCGTCGGCTGTGTTTGTGATCAACGAAGCGCTGGCGCGTCGCTACTTCCCTGGCGAGAACCCGATCGGCCGGCGTGTACTGCTTCCGAACGGACCAGTACCGCGCGCGCGATCTCCGTCCCTGTTGTCGGGATCGTCGCCGACCTCCGGATGACGGACCTCGAATCGGCAATCGAGCCGGAGTTGTTCGTCGATTACCGTCACGGCAATCCGGTTGTGATGACGGTCAACGTGCGAACCGCGGCCGATCCTCTACAAGTCGCGTCGACGGTCCGGGCGAAGCTGGCTGCGATCGACCCGACACAAGCGTTGTATCAAGTGAAGCGACTCGACACGGCGCTGAGCGACTCGATTGCTCCGCGACGAATGACGCTGACGCTGCTCGCGGTGTTCGCCGGATCGGCACTGCTGCTCGGCGTCATCGGCATCTACGGCGTGATGGCGTATTCGGTCGCGCAACGGACCCAGGAGATCGGCGTTCGAATGGCATTAGGGGCCACGCGACGGGCAGTGCTGATGATGATCATGACGCAGGGCATGCGATTGACTGCCGCGGGCGTCGCGATCGGAGCGCTTTCTGCCGCCGGAGCGAGTCGAGTACTGACAGGCCTTTTTGTACGACATCCAGCCGACCGACGTCGGCTCGTTCGCCGTCGCGTGTGTCGGCGTCGCAGCGACGGCGATCGCGGCGTGCAGCCTTCCGGCGATAGCCGCTTCTCTGGTGGATCCCGTCGTAGCGCTGCGATGTGAGTAATGACGCTATCGCCGTCGGCTGCGCTACTGCTTCTCGTAGATCACGACCTGAGAAGCCGTCTTACCCTCGTTGGTTACCGCCGTGGAAACACCTCTCATGGTCTTGCCGTCGTCCGACACGACGTTGCGGATCTGTATCCGCCGCTCGCCATTCACTTTGATGACGATGTCCCATGTGTGATCGTCGATACGGCTGAATCCGTAGGTAAAGCTGACCGGCCGCGCCGGAGTCGCCAGGACCGGCACGTCAACGCCGTCGAACTTACCGGTGCCCTCAGAGTGATACCGTCCCTCCTTGTTCACGCCGTCGAGTGACACCTTGAACCGGTCACCAACTGGCTCGAACCGAAGTATCTCGCTCGTGGGCGCCGCACCCGGCTGGTATCTGGACTTGGCGACATCGACCTTCCATGTCCCTACGAACAGTTGATTCTGGGCAAGGATGAACTGAGGGCCCATGAACACCAGCAAGCCAGCCACGAGGGTAAGCCTCATCCTCATTTCTTCGGGAGGTATTGCGCGGGAAGCGCGTTGCCTGGGCGTTCGGCATCCCAGAACACCGTGACGATCCACCACCGATCGGCGTCCTTCAATAGCTGAATGCTGTTAATGCCGCGGGCAAACGGCGCGGCGTCGGCAGCGGCGTGCCGCGACTCGTAGGTGCTGAACAGATGGGCGATGTTGCCGAACGCTTCGGTTTTGCGGGCGATCTCCCGCTCGAAGAATCCGTTGCGCTCGAAGTTCGGGCGCACGCGCTCGATATAGCCGTCCACGTCGAGGACGCGGGCCGTCGCACCGCCGTGTTCACCGGCGACGCTCGGAATCAAACGGGCGCCCGGCACGAACAGCGAGCGCATGCGGTCCCAGTCGCGGGCCTGCCCCCCGGTACCGGAAATCACGTCATAGAGCGCCGCCACGATCGCGTCCATCGATGAGACGTCTGCAGGGCGCGCCACAGCCTGGCTGGATGCCGGTTGCTGCGCGAGCAAGGTTGCGATCGAAAGGGCCAGAACGATGTTGGTCATCCGATACTCCACGAAAGCGGGCAAACGTGCGTTCCTGAGGCGAGGTCATTGTACGCGCCCGGCGGGTTGCGCGGGCGGCCTTCCAGCTGAATTGCTAAAGGTGGAACTGCAGCCTTCTTGTATACGCGTCCGTGAGACGTCGGTGGGTACCGCGCGCCGCACAGCGGAAATTCTCCGCCGCATCGATGCTGCCGACGCCCTTGTACGTCGCAATCTGCGGAAACGGACAGAGCGGCCGCGTGCGGTCGACGGCCGCATGGGTCAGATGCGACGCGACAATCCGTGCCGGCGCGACGCCGCTCTGCATCCAGTGATCGACGGCGCTCAGGACGTCGAAGGTATCCGGACCGTTGCCGCCCCAGCAGTGACTCACGCCCGGCTCCATATACAGCTGGATCGATCGCCCTCTCGCGCCGTCGCCTGCGGCCGTCAAGACGTCGTTGAAGTACTTGACGCTGATGAGCGGCGTGACCTGCGGATCCGCCCAGCCGTGATACATCAAGAGCTTGCCGCCGCGATTGAAAAACGGCTCCAGATTCGGATCGGTGAAATTGATGACGCCGCCATCTGCCTGAAGCGCACGCGGAAGATCGGCGACGAGATTGAACGCGCGCCAATTCCACTTCGGATCTTGGAAGACAACGTACTTGAACGGCTCGATGGCGTTAATGAGCGGTTCCGGTCCCGCCAGCCTGGCCCAGTCCAGCTCGGAGCCGGGCTCGAGTAGCGCGGGGGCGACCACGCGGCCGGTCGAACGATCCGTGATCGGCGCGTAGAGACCGCGCGCCGTTTCGATTTGCTCCGCCGTAAGACATGACGGAGCGTCGCCGTTCGCGCACCGCATGGCGTCCGGATCGAACCGGCAGTGTGTCGGGTCTTCGATCAACCCATCCTTCACGCCGTCCACGGCGTCGCACGCGTCGAGCGCCGCCTTGTGAATCGCTGGATACTTCTCGGGTGGAATGTAGCTGCCGCGGCTTCGGTGAACGAAAACGTTCAGCGCCATCCGGGCGGCGTGCAGCTCCATGTAGTCGATCGCGGGAGCGCCGGCGATGATCGCGTCGTAATCCGCCGGATAGCGCGCCGCTTCGGTGATGCCCTGCCGGCCACCCTGCGAGCAGCCGTTCCAATATGCAAGGCGCGGCGACGTGCCGTAGAACCGTTTGACGATCGCCTTCGCTTTCAGCGTCATCTCGTGTAGCGCGCGATATCCGAAGTCGATGTATTTCTCGCGATGCCCGAGAGCAAACGCCATCGAGTTGCCGATGTGGCCGGTATCGGTCGAACTTGTCGCGTAGCCGCGATCCACCGCTTCCGCCATCGCTTCATAGCTGATGACGCCCGCGGCGTCGCCGTTGCCGACCGCCTGAAACTTGCCATTCCATGCACCGATCGGCAGCCACACTTCGACCCTGATGTCCGAATCCACGGTCGGGGCGATTCTCAGCGCGACGCGGCAGAACGAATGCGCGGCAGAAAATCGAGAGTCGCCGGCGGGTACGACTTCGGTCGAGGTGATCGTGGCCGCCGGCAATGCGGCGCCGGCGAGCCGCTCGCATGAGCCGGCAGTGTTGTTGACGACGGGACCAGAAATAGCGCCGAAGCAGGCGAACAGAATTGCTGAGGTCGCACCCAGGGACAGACGTCGGCGCTGCAACCCGCGAGTGTCGCGAGATTCCATGACGGTTCCTTGACGCGCGCTTGTTTGGGGGGAACTACAACCAGGCGTTGGAGTCGGCGTAAGTATAGCAGTTAGATAGGCCGCTCTCCGTTACTTTTTGCCAGGGTTGCAGTGAATCAAAACACTCTTTCGTCCGCGCGCCTGCGCGCCAGCGGTAATGCGACGGCATCGCCCTTGCGCACCTCGGGCGACGTGCCGAACGAGCTATTTGCCGCCACGCCGCGACGCGACCTGCGCATCGACTGGCTGCGCGGTCTCGCGATGACCTGCGTGATCATCAATCACTCGAAGATGTCGTCGCTTCTGAGCTGGTTTTCCTACGAGCGATTCTGGGTCGTCACAGCGGCTGAGGTCTTCGTCGTGCTCTCGGGAGTGGTGCTCGGCATGGTCTACGGACGCCGGCTCGCCCGCGACGGCTGGCTGGCGGTCGCGCGCGGGCTGACCCGCCGCGCGCTGATTCTCTACGTCAGCTTCATCGCCGTCACGGTTTCCCTGTTGATGATTTCGGTGACCGGCGTCGACGTGCAGTCCCTTGCGGGAGGCGTGGATCCGCTCAGCGACTGGGTGACCAATCCTCGCGGCATGGACATCGCCGCGTGGCGCGACCTCGCGCTCATGCGCTCCGGGCCGTGGCCATTCGACATTGTCGGTTTATACGTGTGGCTCGTTGCGGCGGCCGTGCCCTGCCTGCTCGCCCTGCAGTTCGCCGGGTGGCGTCCGGTGCTGGCCGTGAGTTGGGCGCTCTACCTCGCATATCGCATCGCGCCGCATCCCCTGACGTCTGCCGAGTTCGAGGACGTTTTTCCGATTCCCGCATGGCAGTTGCTGTTCGTCCACGGCGTCGTCATCGGCTATTATCGCGATCGCGTCAGTGCGTTCGTGCAAGCGCGTCCCACGGCGCTTCCGATCGGCGGGGCCATCGCCACCGCGGCCTTCCTCGTGTTCGCGCTCTGCAATCCATGGTCGGCTGGTCCGTCGTGGCTGCACTGGCACGTCATCTCACCCGATCGCTTCAGTGATCTCTACAGCCGATATTTTGGGCTCTCGAATCTCGGCGCGGGCCGTCTGCTGAATCTCGCCGTCGCGTTGCCGCTCGGATATGGAGTGTTGACGTGGTGCTGGAAGGCGGCGAGCCGTCTCGCCATCGTGTTCGTAACGCTCGGTCAACAGTCGCTCAGCGCGTTCGTGTTGCACGTCTACGCGCTCGTCATTCTCCAGCACCTGCCCCGCCCAAATAATCTCTGGCTCAATACGTTCGTCCAGATCGCGATCGTCGTCGCAATAGCCGGCCTGCTGAACGGCATCCAGCGCCTGAGTATCCGACCGCGCCGCGCGTCGCTCGTCGGCCCGCAACGGCTGGCCGCGTAAGACACCCAGCAATCTGCTCCTGTCGTTTCGTCCCAGCCTTGTCCGAATCATGCGCACTCCAGGCAGACACGCCTGTGCCGAGCGTCCCAGATTCGAGCGGCCGTAGGCTGACTGTATAGCTCTCAAGAGACGCGCCGGTTTCGCGGCGTTCTTGGATTTCACATCATCGGTTCGCAGAAATGATGGTGCGAACCCATTGGTGCTTCAAACGAAGTAGTACAATCCGCCGGCTTGATCGGGACGTTACGGAGGGTTCATATCATGATTGTTCACGCGCGTCGGGTTCTTACACTGCTCCTTCTCTTGTGTTCAACGCTTTCGGTGAGCGCGCTCGCTCAGACCGAGACCGGCACCATCACCGGCACCGTCACCGACCAGAGCAACGCGGTTCTGCCTGGCGTGGCCGTCACGCTCACCAGCCGCGCACTGATCGGCGGCAGCCGCACCACGACGACGACCGGAACAGGTACGTACAAGTTCATCGCGCTGCCGCCGGGCAGCTATGACCTGAAATACGAGCTCGCCGGGTTCAAGTCGATTGCGCGAGAGGCGATCCAGATCTCGGCCAACTTCATCGCGACCGTGAATATCTCGATGGGCGTCGAGGCGCTCTCGGAAACAGTGAGCGTGACGGGTGAATCACCGGTCATCGACAGCAAGAGCGCGCTGGTCGCGACGACGCTGGACAAGGGTCTGCTCGACAACATCCCCACCGGTCGCGACATCTGGGTCCTGACCGAGGAGGTCGCCGGTACGGTTCCCGACCGCTACAACGTCGGCGGGACGGAAAGCGCCCAGCAGAGCACGTTCGCAATCCATGGCGCCACCGCGCAGCAGGATTACAGCATCAACGGCCTGAGCATGAACTGGCCGGGCGGCGCCGGCAACTACACGATGTTCTACTTCGACTACGACAGCTTCGATGAGGTCCAGGTCGAGACGGCCGGCGCGCCGGCGGAGGTCAGTGTCGGCGGGCTCTACATGAACATGATCTCCAAGTCGGGCAGCGCCGATTTCCACGGCGGAACGACCCTGATGTACGAGCCGGGCAAGCTGCAAGGCAACAACGTCACCGACGAGCTCAAAGCGCAGGGGATTACGACCGCGAACCCGATCGAGCACATCATCGATTTCGAGCCGACCTTCGGCGGTCCGATCTCGAAACACGCCTGGTTCTTCAGCTCGTATCGCATGTACGTGATCGATAACCAGATCCTTGGGCTCCCCGCCGGCGAGAACGTGGACATCAACCATCAGGCGAACGTGCTCGGCAAAGTCACGACGCAGATCACGCCGCAGAACAATCTGATGGTGCAGTACTACTTCAACGGTCAGAACCGGTTCTTCCGCCGCGACAACGGCTACGCGTTCACGACGCAGGACGCCTCATGGCGCCAGATCGAGCCCGCGCACCTGATTCAAGGGCAGTGGACCTCCGTGCTGTCGAAGGCGCTCTTCCTCGATGTGCGCTTCGGCTATCTGCACCAGATCTTCCCGCTCGGGCCGCAGTCGACTGCGGCGGGCATATCGAAGATCGACGACATTCTCTCGACGGTCTCCGGGTCGGCGCCAAACTACCAGACCAACCTGGCGACGCGACAGCAGACGAACGCGTCCGTCAGCTATTTCCACGATCACCTGGCGGGCGGCACGCATGCGTTCAAGTTCGGCTTCGAGCTGGCACGCGCGCTCAACGCGTACGACTACTCCGCAAACGGCGATGTGAACGCCCACTTCCTCGACGGCGTCGCGTCTTACGTCCAGACCTACAACACGCCCATGCACCAGGAGAGCGTCATCCAGAATCTCGCGGTGTATGCGCAGGATGCCTACACGATTCAGCGCCTGACGCTGAACGTCGGCGCGCGCTTCGAGAATTTCAAAGGGTGGAATCCCGCGCAAGGCGCCGCGGGCGGCGCGTTCTCGGGGGCCCGTCAGTTCTCACAAGCCAACGACATCCCGAACATCAATATGGTGATGCCGCGAGTCGGCGCGAGCTACGACGTGTTCGGCAACGGCCGGACTGCCTTGAAGGGCAGCTTCAGCCGCTACGCGCTCCAGGAAGGATCCCGGTTTCCGGAAACGCTGAACCCGAACGCGCTGAGCGGCGATTTCCGCAACTGGACGGATACCAACCACGACGGGACCCCTCAGGCCAATGAGCTGACCGCGCCGACCAGCTTCTACGGCGGCGCAAGCGGGATCTCGCTCGATCCGAACATCACCCGTCAGTACTCGGACGAAATCACCGCCGGTGTCCAGCATCAGCTCGGGCGCGACCTGGGGCTCACCGCGACGTACTATCACCGGCGGAATTCGAATCTTTTCGCGCAGCTGAATCAGGCGATTCCCGCGAGTGGGTACGCGGCCGTGCAGGAGCCGTTGCCAGCCGGCGGTTCGGTCACCGCCTACAATCTCGCACCGCAGTTTGTCGGCCAGGTGAAGCGTGTCATCACCAACGAGCCCTCGTTCTGGGAGAACTACAACGGGCTCGAGTTCACCCTCAAGAAGCGGATGGCCGACCGGTGGCAGATGATGATGGGGTACACGTACAGCCGCGCGACGAGCAACTACGTAGAAGCGCCCTTCAGCTTCATCGACGCCAACGATCCGAACAATACGCTCTTCATCAACGGCCGCGTTACCGGGTACGACACGCCGAACATCTTCAAGCTGTCGGGCACCTATGTCCTGCCATGGAACCTCGGGCTGAGCGCGAACTACCGTTATTACACGGGTAAGCCGTTGACTCCGACGCTCACCGCCAACCTGAACCAGGGCTTCGTCAGCGTGCCGACCGAACTCCGCGGCGACACGCGATATCCATCGGTGTCACTGCTCGATTTCCGGATCGGCAAAACGTTCAAGATCGGGTCGAAGACGAGCCTGGAGGCGATGCTGAACATCTACAACGTCTTCAACTCGGCAACGACGATCAGTGAAGTGACGACGGTCGGCGCCGCGTTCGGTACGCCACAGCAGATCATGACGCCGGTGATCGTCGGCTTTGGTGCGCACCTGATCTTCTAGGCTAGCCGGTTGCTGAAAAAGCCAGCAACCTGAACTCGAAGAGAACTGAGAACTGAGAACTGAGAACTGCGGAAACTGGCATCTCGGCCAATTTCTAAGTTCCGAGTTCTCAGTTCTTAGTTCAGCTCGAGGAACTGATGCGCCTTATCGCCGTGATTGCTCTTGTGACGCTCGTCTCCGCGTGTAGAAACGCCGGGGCCGAACGCCAGGCTGCTGCCGTTCCTGCCGGCGGGCTCACGATCGACCTCCTGACTCAGATCAAGCACCCCTCGCAGGCAGCATGGTCGCCCGACAGCCGGCGCGTCGCGTTCGTCTGGGACATCGGCGGCGTGCAGAACCTGTACGTCGTCGATGCGCAGGCGAGTGGGCCGCCTTCTCCGCTGACGTCGTACAGTGATGGCCCAATCAGCGACGTGTCATGGATGCATGACGGGCATGCGGTGCTGTTCGTTCATGCCGGTGATCTGTGGCAGGTTTCGGCTGACGCCAGCGAGCAGCCAAAGCCGCTGTGGACGACGCCAGCGGCCGAAAACGACGTGGTCTTCTCGCCTGACCGCACGCGCGTCGCGTTCGTGCGCGGCGACGATCCCAGCGTGCCCGGTTGGCAGCGCGGCGAAGGCGACCTGTGGGTGCGATCGCTCGCCGGCGGATCCGAGACGCGATTGACTCACAACGAAGGTGTCGTTTCGTCGCCGTCCTGGTCGCCCGACGGTCAGCACCTCGCGTTCACCCTCACGCCGGTGCGGCGCGTATCCGAGGCGCCGGAGTATTCGGGCGCGAAGATCCTTTACACGCGCAGTGAGCGTGGGCCGAGCTCGCCCGCCTTCGTCGCAGCGGCCGGCGGCAAGGTCACCAAGCTGTCGCCAAGTCCCGGCTGGGATCCGACGCCGATGTGGCTCGATGGATCGCGCCTGCTCGTGCAGCGCGTCGGCGAAGACAACCGGACGCGCGAGCTGTCCGTCAGCGACACGCGCAGCGGTCAGACCAAAGTGATCTACCGCGAACAGGATCCGAAGTTCTGGAGTCTCGCGTATGTCGCGTCGACATTGGCGCCTTCGCCCGACGGCCGCCGTGTCGCGTTTGTGAGCGATCGCGACGGGTGGGATCACCTGTACCTCGTCTCGACGAGCGGCGGGGATCCGGTTCAGATCACCCGTGGCGATTACGAGGTGCGCAACCCGTCGTGGTCGAGCGACGGCAATCGGATCGCGTTCGACCGTAACCTTCCGGGCAAGCCTGGAGTGCGTCATCTCGCGGTCGTGGCGATCGGGGAGGACGCGTCGAAGCCGGCCATCGTGGACGTGACCTCCGGCAGGGGAACGAACATCGCGCCGTCGTGGTCGCCAGATGGAAACAAAGTTGTTTATCAGCACACGGATCCTCAGACGTCGGCGGAACTCTTCGTCGCCGGCACCGCGTCGCGATCCGAGCAGCCGAAGCGCCTGACGAAGTCGATGCCGGCCAGCGTCGATGTCAAGGCATTCGTCGAACCTGAACTCGTCAGCTACACCGCACCCGACGGCGGCAAGGTGCCCGCGTACGTGTTCATTCCGAAGGGACTCGATCGATCGCGCAAGCACCCGGCGATCGTCTGGGTCCACGGCGACGGGATCAATCAGAACTACGACGGCTGGCATGTCGAGCGGAACTACGCGGTCTACTACTCATTTCATCAATATCTGCTGCAGCGCGGTTACATCGTCATCGCGCCCGATTACCGCGGCAGCATCGGATACGGGCGCGAGTGGCGGGAGGGTGTGTATCTCGACGTTGGCGGGAAGGATAGCCGCGACGCAGCAGCAGCGGCCGACTACCTGAAGACACTCTCGTTCGTCGACGCGGACCGCATCGGCATCTGGGGACTGAGCTACGGCGGCTTCTTCACGTTGAAGGCACTCACCGACAGGCCGACCACGTATGCCTGCGGCGTCGATGTGGCCGGCGTGCCGGATTTCGGGATGTGGCATGTCGATCCGGGCGGACCGTGGGTGGATGCTCGGATGGGGACGCCGGAGGAGCATCCGGCGCTCTACAGCCAAGCTGCACCGATCGACCGGATCGAGCAGCTCTCGCGGCCGCTGCTTATCCTTCACGGCACGGCCGACGTGAACGTGCCGTACGTGGAATCAGTGCGCCTGATCGATCGCCTGCTGAAAACCCACAAACAGTTCGAGTTCATGGTGTACCCGGGCGAGTTTCACTACTTTCAGCGTGCCCACGTTCTCCGCGATGCGTGGCAGCGCGTCGAGCGATTCTTTGCAAGCAACCTGATGCCATAAAGCGCGCGCGACAGGCTACTTCGCCGCCTGACTCCTGGCCGCCGTTGAGGGTGGCACGTGACCTTTGGCGCGCATGTAAACCACGACATTGCCGTAGTGCTCGTTGTTGTGCGCTGTGTTGAATACGAGCAATAACCCTCGCAAGGTGCGCGTCGAGGTCATGGGCCCGAACGCCGGCGTCGTGACCGCGTCGCCGAAGTTCGCGTCGGTCGTCCCCTCGTACGCCGCGCCGCAGTACTCGAGCGAGCCGTTCAGCGCCTGTACGAGCGCCGCCTTGTCCGTCAGCTTCTCATAGGCTCCCGTCACGGCCGGCGTGGACATCGGTGACGCGCCTGTCGCCATCGCGCAGAAAAAGTAATTCGCACTCGCGACGTGCCCGACGAGCGCCGCGAACGTCCGCGAGTCGGGATGGGGCTTGAACGCGTATTCCTCGGGCGGCATTGCCGCCGCCGCGTCGGCGAGATCCCGCCGGATCGTCGCGAACATCGCCTTTGCGCTCGAGGCGAGCGACGTCGACAGGGCTCGATCGAATCCGCCGTCGCTTGTTTGGGCGCCGGCCGACGTTGCCAGGAGCATCACACACATCGTCGACAGGATGACACGCATACGGATCTCCTCCGCGGTCAGTATCGCGCTTCGGTGTGTGAGGGCGCTATTAGAGATTTGCGCCTCTAGTACGTCACCCGCGCGCGATACGTCAGCACTGCCGTGCCGTCGGCAGCAACGGGCACGCTGAAACTCGCCGCCCACGCGTCGGACTTCTGCCACTGATGCGACGAGCGCAGCATCCGCCACGACCCGCCGATCGGTTCGTTGACCTCGACCACGATTCCTGTCGTCTTGTGATTCCGCAGCGTGATCGCGTACTCGACTTCGTACACGTTCGGCGAAATCTTCTGGAAATCGGTCTGCTTGCGCTCGCACGCCACGTCGAACGCGTTGCCGATCTTCAGATTCAGCTCCTCGTCCTTCGGCGTGTGCGCGATTCGATCCTCGCCGACAAACTGCGTCCCGCCGTGCGAATCGGCCTGATACACGCGTACGGTTCCCGCGGGCATCGGCATGCCCAGCCCCGCGCGCTCTTCGTTCTTGAACTGGTAGTAGACCTGCACGGTGTCCTTCAGCGCGGAGCCCGGATGCTGCGGGTTGCGATAGTAGAACGCCTGACCGTCGACGATGTAACGCTTGCGGACGGGGATGCCGGTTCCAGCCAGCATGCTCACCTGCTTCGTTTCATCGTTGTTGATCGTCGTCTTTCGGCCGAGCGTGTACAGGTGATAGTCGGAGAACGACTCCTGCGCCATCGGCGCCGCGGCAGCTCTGTCAGCGGCCTTCGCCTCCAGCTCCATCGTGCGGTTGAACACCTGACGCACGCGGTTCAAATCGCCGGCGACGAGCTGAAGCTTCGTCTTGCGGAACGACGTCCCGCTGCCGTTGACAAGCGTGACCCAGCCGTCGAGATCCGCCGTTTTGTCGTCGCGCGCGACGGTGAGCACGTAGTCCGCCGTCCACGACAGCTTGCCCGCGAGATACGACGCCTCGACGCGGTGTTTCGCCGCTCCCGCATTGTCCAGCGTCCAGATCAGCGTGGGGTGCGTGTACAGATTTCCGGGCAGCTCCGGAAACTTGATGTGATCCGCGTTCAGCCCGGTCACGATCTCGTTGCCAATTTTCCACACCGGCCCGTTGTTGTCGCTCAAGAGCCGCGCCTTCACTTCCTCTTCGCGCGTTTCGCCGTTCTCCGATCGGCGTCGCACCAGCGTGACGTCGCGGCCGACATACTTGCGCAGCAGCTTGTCCGGTTCGAGCAGGTCGTATTCGTAGTTCTGCTCGAGCACGCTCACACGCGACGGTTCAGTGAGCGATCGAAAGTGCACGGTGGCCGGATTCACCGTCGCGGCGATGTCCATGTAGCGCAGGTCGGAGCTCCCGCGCGCGAGCGTGATGTCGCGCACGTCGCGGACCAGCGCGATGTCGGAGTTGTAGACGGTGAGCGCCAGGTCGACCTGATCGTCGAGCGTCGACGATGCGTCGCCAGGATCGCTGGTGATCCTGGCCGCCGTCGTGGAACGTGAGGGAAGGCCGAGGACAGCTGCCAGCATCAACAGGCCGGCGGCACCGATGCGTGTCGTCATGAGACGGCTCCTTTCGGGGGCATATCCCTGGAACGGAGCCGGCCGGATTTCTTGCAGCGAACCCTATTCGGGCCGGGGCGCCCACGTCTGGCCGCCATCGGTGGTGACAAAAGCGCGGCCGTCGGCGGTCGTCACGGTGGCGGCCTTGTCATCCGCCGCGCGAATGGCGACGAGCGGAATCGCCTCCGGGAAGACAAGGCGCCGCCACGACTGCCCGTCGACCGACAGCAGCACCGCGCCACGCGGTCCGACGAGCCAGCACACCGACGGCGACGGCGATGCGCCGGCAGTGAGTGTCTCGGCGGCGCCTGTACTTTGCGTCTGCCAGCTCGCGCCACCGTCCGCCGATCGCTCTACGGCGCCCCCCTCGACGATCCGCCAGCGGATCGCGGGATCCGGCGATACGATGACTGCCGGGGCGGCACCGATCGCGAGTGCCTTCGCTGCCGGCGCAGCCTGGTCTGCCAGCCGATCTTTCTCGAGTGCTGCATCCGCCGACCGCGCGAGCGCGTTCGCGCTCGGCGCGGCGACCGTCTTGTTGTCCGTCGCGGCCTCGTGCGGCGTCGCGGACAACTGCCGATCGCCACGCGCTCGGTTCGCGCGATTCGCCGGCCCGGTCGGTGCTGGCGCGTCCGCTTTGCGTTCTTGTAGTGCCTGCGGCACTGGAGCCGCACGCGCCGATTCGGCAACCTGACGTTCCTCCACAGGTGCAGGGCGTCGGTCGCGGGTGGGCACGAGAATCCAGGCGAGAACGATCGCCGCCGTTGCGGTCGCGGGAACGAGCCAACGCCACGAGACGAAACGCCACGGAGATGTCGAGCTCTTCGACGCGTTCGCGTCGGACGCAGCCGTGATCGCGACCATTGCCGCCAGCATCGCCTGACACCGATCGCAATCCGCCGCGTGCGTCTCGACAGCGGCGCGCTCGGCGCGAGTCAGCCGCGCGTCGGCCCATGCGGCGAGCGTGTGCTCGTCGAGGCAGCGGGAGGACCGATCGGTCGCGCCTCGCGGCATCGCGGCCGCCAGCAGCCGGTCGATGCTCCCATCGCGCTCGTGCTCGTGGTTGTTCACATCAGCCTCATCATCTTGAACGATCGCGCGGCGCATCCTTGCGGCCCGCCGCCGCGAGCACACGGTCGAGGTCGATTGGGCCGACGTCCTCGGAGACCGACGCAAAGCACCGGCCGATCTGCACGTCGGTAAGGCCGGCATCCTCGCGCAGCCGCCGCTCGATCGCGTCGCGGAGCACGCGCCGCGTCCGCGCAAGCTGCCGCGACGCGGTCGCTTCGTGCTCGCGCAGGACGCGGCCGGTGTCGGCGAGCGTCAGCCCTTGCACGTAGTAGCACCCAAGCCTGAGGCGATCCTTCGGGGGGAGATCGCCGACCGCCTGCGCGAGCGCCCGTTCCAGGAGCGCCAGATCTCGCGTGCGGTCGGGATCCGGCGGCACGTCGGGCGACACGAGAGCGCGACGCGCACGGTCCGCCCCGGCGCCGGCGACGTCCTCGTCGGGCAGCGGCTGCAGACGACGCCCGGCGCGGAGGCGATCGACATAACGCTGCGCGAGAATCGCACGCAGCCACGTCGCGAGGCTGCTGCGGCCCTGGAAATAGCGAAACAGGGACCGGCGCTCGGATCCTGACTCGGACGTCGCAGCCGTACCGATGCCGTACAAGTCGGCGTACAGCGAGTCCGCGAGATCGCGCGCGCCGCCGGAGGGATCCAGTGCGTCCGCGGCGCGGTAGAGGACCGGCCGGTACTCGCGCACGAAGCGCTCCCAGGCGCGCTCGTCCCCCTCGGCGCACTGCCGGGCAAGCTCCAGATCGCTGGCGTAGTTGCCTCGAGCCTTACGTTGTACGTCTGGTTGGCTGTCGCCGTCGCGGAGCGGATCCACCTGACGAAGAGATTACCGCCGTTCGTTGCGGGCGACCACGGCAGCGCGGTTCGTGCTGCCGTGGTCGAAGTCGCCCTTATTACGTCTCGAGCGGATCACACTACATGTGATGCGGATGGCGCGGACGCTTCGGGGGATGAGAATCCTCATTGGGCGGATGCGCCAGGGTCGTTCCGGAGGTGTGGGTCTTCGTGATGTCGTGCACGAACGTTGGCTGAGACCGCGCGTGCGTCACGGCTTCGAACCCCGACGCCAGCTTGATCAGCGTCGGCTCGCTGAACGCCGTTCCGATGAAGCTGATGCCCACGGGCATCCCGAGCACCTCGCCCGCCGGCACCTGGATGATCGGGTAGCCCGCCGGCCCCGCAAGGCCCGAGCTCGCGAACAGGAAGTGATCGCCAAGAATCAGATCGGTCGTCCACGCCGGGCTGTCGGTCGGCGCGAGAATCGCGTCCAGGTGGAAGTTGGCGAGCGCGGCATCCAGGCTGGCGCCTGCCATGTGATCGATCTTCAGCGCATCGTTGTACGACATACACGTCGTCGTCGACGGCAGCACCGTTGACGTGAAGCCAGGCTGACAGAAGTTCGGATCGAGATTCAAACCCTGAGCCTGAATGAAGATCTCCTGGCCGAAGTACGGCATTTCCGCCGCCGCGTGCGCGTTGTTGAAATCGATCGCGCTCTGGAGGTTACCTCCGGCGACGGGCACGCCAACCCGCGTGTGGAAGTACTTGGTGAGATCGACCTTCAGGTCGTACTCGAGCACGAGGAATTCGCCGTCGGGCGATGTGAAACTGAAGTTGTTGGCCGGATCATCGAGGTCGACGATGGTGGCGCCGGCGTCCTTGATCGCGGCGACGGTGGCATCGAACGCCGCGACCACTTGCGGCGGAGCGCCGTCGATTCCCTGGCGCGTGAGCCCGAGGCGCGCGCCGCTCAGGCCGTGAGAATTCAGGAAGGCCGAGTAATTGGCGGGAAGCGCTGGACGGTTCTTTCCTGCCAGCGGCGTCCCATTGCAAACCGGATTGCATGCCTGCCAGCCGAGCGGCACGCCGCCGGTCGCCGGGTCGCGCGGATCAACGGCCCTGCTGGCGACTGCGTTGAGCGCGATGACCGTATCGGCCACCGTGCGTCCATGCGGCCCCGTCGTGTCCTGAGTGTGGGAGATGGGCACAACGCCTGCGCGGCTCACCAGGCCAATCGTCGGCTTGAAGCCGACGACGCCGCTGACACTCGCCGGACACACGATGCTGCCGTCGGTTTCGCTGCCAAACGAAATCGCCGTGAAGTTCGCCGCTGTCGCCGCGCCCGATCCTGAACTGGATCCGCATGCGTTGCGATCGAGCGAGTACGGATTGTGCGTGAGGCCACCGCGGCCCGACCAGCCGCTGGTCGAATGCGTCGAGCGGAAGTTCGCCCATTCGGACAGATTCGTTTTTCCCAGAATGACGGCGCCTGCAGCGCGCAGCTTGCCTGCCATCGTGGAGTCCTGAACAGCCGGCACGCCTCTGAGCGCGAGCGACCCCGCGGTCGTCTGCATCCTGTCGCCAGTATCGATGTTGTCCTTCAACAGGACTGGAATACCGAGGAGCGGGAACTGCGCGGTCGTCGCACCGTGGCGCCGCATCGCATCGGCATTCTCGGCGAGTTCGATGGCATCCGGATTGAGCTCGATCACGGAATTCACTCCGGGACCATTCTGATCGAGCGCGAAAATTCGATCGAGATAGTACCGCGTCAACCGTTCCGACGTGAGGTGATGGCTGTTCATCGCGTCCTGCAGCTGCGCGACGGTGAACTCGTTGAACTCGGTCGGCACGTCTCGCGATCCTTGCATGGAGTTGAGGGCGACTGCCGTCGCGGATATCAGCAGGGTCGTGAAGGTGCCGACGACGAAGCGTCTCGCAATGGAAGACATGGGCGGTTCTCCTCAGAAAGCTGCACTACGCCTGGAACGGCGGAGGGAGCCGGCAATCTATGCCGCTCGACGTGAGAAATCAATAGCGAATGCGAAAACAATGCGCGCGCCTTGCTCAGCAGCGGGACCGTGAGCGGCTGAAAAGCGGCCGCGGCACGCGCCCCGTTGTGCGGCGAGGTAGGATCTACCAATGATTCCCACGCGGCTGCTCGCTGCCGTCCTACTCCTGATGGCGTCGAGCCTCTCCGGTTTGGCGAGCTTTCAATCCGCCGTTCCACCCACGCGCTCGCATCACCCCGATGTCCCCTATCAGTCGCCCGCGTCTCTCGGCGCCGCTAGCTACGCCAAGATACTTGTGCTCCGCCGTCTTCGTGTCTGGGCGGGACGTCGACGAGGCTCGGAAGAACAGCGCGTACTTTCTGATGGCCGAGCCGGATCGCGCGCGTCCGATCACCGTGGACGTCGACCGCCAAGCCCGGCGCGTGCGCGTGACCCTGCAGGACGTTACACGGACGGCGGCCTTCTATGGCGACCAGGGATGCGTGATCCATCCGGAACGGCACGACGGTGTGTACTTCACTCCGGTGCCGGTGCGCACCACGCTGCCCGATTCGGCGTCACAGGCGTGGCCCGCAGGGGATGCGCCGTCGAGCGAGCCGTGGCCGTCGCGGCTCGACCGCGCGAAAGTGCAAACGGCGGTAGACCTGGCGTTCGCGGATCCCGAAGGCCTGACGGCCGCGATGGTCGTCGTCTTCAAAGGCCAGATTGTCGGCGAGCGCTACATGCCCGGCATCACCAAAGACACGCAGCTCGAAAGCTGGTCGATGGGCAAGAGCCTGACCGCCACGCTCGTGGGCCTTGTGGTAAAAGACGGGGCGTTCGCGCTCGACGATCCCGCACCGGTTCCCGACTGGCGGCGCCCGGGCGACCCGCGCGGGGCCATTCGAGTCCGCGATCTGATGCGCATGTCGAGCGGTCTGAGCTTCACCGGCCAGGACGACCGATGGATGGATCCCGCAACCCAGTACCACGATCACTTCTTCATCTACGCCGGCGCGGTCAACGCGTTCGCCTACTCGATCGCGTCGCCTGTGGAGTTTGCGCCGAACACCGTCGGGCGTTATCGCAACTCTGATCCGATGACGCTTGGGTTTCTCGTGCGGCAGGCGGTCGAGAAGCGCGGCGAGGAGTACCTCACGTACCCTCAACGCGCGCTCTTCGATCGCATCGGCATCCGACGTCAGATACTCGAGCCCGACCCGTGGGGGAACTTTCTGCTGAGCGGATATGACTACGGGACTGCCCGCAACTGGGCGCGGCTGGGACTCCTCTACCTGCGAGATGGCGTGTGGAACGGCCAGCGCCTGCTGCCCGAAGGCTGGACCACGTTCGTCAGTACACCCGCGCCAGCATGGCGACGCCGCGAATACGGTGGCATGTTCTGGGTGAACGGCGAGGGCCAGTGGGACCTGCCGCGGAGCGCCTATTTCATGGCCGGCGCCGGCGGCCAGCACACGTTCGTCGTGCCGTCGCACGACTTGGTGGTGGTGCGCATGGGTCACCAGCGAGGCTCGGCCGCGGGCACGAAGTCGCTCAACCAGTCGTTGGCGGCCATCGTGGCAGCGGTGGACGCGGCCCGGTGAACTCGGCGGGTCCGGCGCGCCGCGCAGCGGCATTCTTCTCCACTGCCCGTTGTACGGCCGCGATAACGTGCTCTAAGTGGTATGGCTTGCCGATTAATTCGTACCGCTCCGGGTGCGTACGCAAGTCGCGGGCTGTCCGCAGCGGATTCGTCGACGTGATGACCCACGCCCGCTGCCCGTCCGCCTCCTGAAGCTCGCAACAGAACGCCGCCGTCTTTTCGTAGGGCGGCGAAATATCGTACACAACGGCGTCCGGCGCATGCTCGCGCAGAAATGCGAGGCCCTGCTCCACGCCGCAATTAAACTCGGCGAGCGGTGCATCGATCGTGTCAAAGCCAGCCTGCTGGAGCGCGACGTGAAGCATGGCGACCGTTTCAGCATGGGCGTTGAAGACGGCAACCTTGGCCCGGCTCATCGACGTGCCTCCGGTCAAACGTAGTGACGTACCGCGTCGACAACCTGCGAGAAATCAAGCGGCTTTCGGAAGACCGCGTCGGCCTGCACCGGCGGACGGCTCTCGCTGGCAGCCGAAAGCACGATTACAGGAATCGCGGCGCACGCAGGGTTTTGCCGACACTCCGCCAAGAATTGCCGACCGTCCATCACCGGCATCATTAGATCGAGCAGGATGACCTGCGGAAGAAGCCCATCGGCCAGCTGATTGAGCGCATCTCGCCCGTTCGCCGCGGTACACGGCGCGAAGCCCTCGACCGCCAGTAGTTGCGCCATCATCTCCCGGACGTCCGCATCGTCGTCCACTATCAAAACGCATGGCGCCATCCAGCGGGCCGAATGCAAGAACGTCCCCATCTGAACGTTGTGCGACGATGCGAGCGGACAACGGCACTGCAAACGCACGACGCCGCGCCTATATTGCTGAGCGCAAATGAACGTGGCGTGGAGCAGCGCATGCCGAGCGTCTCGTTGCGGTGTATTCTCACCCGCAGGAGGTGCGCACATGGCTCGCACAGTGCTGACTGCCCTTCTCGCCGGTCTCGTCGTCGTGTGTCCGGCGGCCGCGCAATCGAAACCCGACTTTTCGGGCACGTGGACGATGGATGAAGCGCGAAGCGAATCGGCGCATTATCCCGACTTTGTCGGCCCGGTCGTCGTCGTGATCACGCAGACCCCCACTGAGCTGACCGTCGAGACAAGACGCGGCGGCACGAGTAGTTTCCTCACATACAGAATCGGAGAGGCGCCACGCGTCGAGACAGCCACGCCCGCCGACGCGAAGCTTGGTCCGCCGTTCAACTCGTATTGGAATGGATCGAGCTTGGTGTGCGAAACCGTTCAGAATGTGCCCTACACCGTGCGAAACAAAGAGGTTCGGACACTGAGCGACGATGGGCGCGAAATGATTGTTGAGACGACGATGATCGTCGAGCACGGTTATACGTTGTCCGGCACGAAGAACTACGGCACCGGAATGGACCATTACAGGAAACGCCCGTAGCAGCTGACCGTTGGAAGTTGAACGTGTAGATGCCCCGACGGGTTTTCATCGGGACTGCAGGTTGGTCCATTCCGCGCGCCTCGGCACATCGCGTCGCAGACGAAGCCACACACCTGCATCGTTACGCCCGCGTGTTTGGATGCGCCGAGATCAATTCCTCATTTCATCGTCCGCACGCCGCCGCCACGTACGCTAAATGGGCGGCGTCGACGCCACGCGATTTTCAATTCGCCGTCAAGCTGCCTCGTTCCATCACCCATGACAGGCAGTTGCGGCGGGCGCGCCTCCCACTCGATCGGTTCCTCGCAGAAACTGCAGCGCTGAGGCGCAAGCGCGGGCCGCTGCTCGTGCAGCTTCCACCGTCACTGGTGTTCGACGCGCAGGTGGCCATGAGGTTCTTTGACCTCATGCGTTCGCTCTACGACGCCTTCATCGTCTGCGAGCCGCGTCACGCGACGTGGTTTTCGCCCCGAGCCGATGCGCTTCTCGATCGTTATAAAGTTGCGCGCGTGGCAGCGGATCCTCCTCCGGTAGAAGGCGCCGAGCGCCCGGGAGGCTGGAACGGGATGACGTACTTTCGGCTCCATGGCGCGCCGCGGAAGTACTGGTCCCCGTACGACGGCGAACAGGTCGCCGCTCTCGCGCAGACCGTGCGTCTGCTTCCGTCCGCCGTTGACGCGTGGTGTGTGTTCGACAACACGGCGAGTGGCGCCGCGTTCGAGAATGCCTGGGAGTTGCAGCGGCTTTTCGAGCGGCCTGCACGACCCTGAACTCAACTCGAGGAAACGCCGGCGTAGAAATCGAGTGCGAGCCACTCGACGCGGTGCCGAACGGCTCGCTCTCCGGAATGCTAAGCGGCGGCGCGACTAGCGCGGTCCGATCCCAACTGCTTCACCAGCTTGTTGTAGAGACCGAGAATCAGGAACGTCGGAGCCCATTGCCCCACGAATGTGCTCGCGTGCTTTTTGCCGCTCAGCTGCAGCGTCAGCGATGTACCGATCGATCCGATTGCTGCCCAAAGAAACCAATCCGAGGGCAGTTTGGCCGTTTGTTGCTCGATGGTTTTCGCAACCGGACCTTCCGCGTGGGGCGTGCTCACAGGCTTCGTCATCGTGTCCATTCATTTGCTCCTATCAGTGGTTAATGTCTGCCGATCTGTCTTTGCGACGAGCTTCGGCGCCTTGCTGGAGCCGGTCCTCGCCTGGCCGAGCAGCTCTCGGGCAATCTGCGTCAGAAGATTGTCGGCGCCCTCTTCTTCCGCCAGCGAGCGGGCCAGCAACTCCGCGACATCGGGCCGCCCGATCTGTCCCGCCAGCGCGCGCGCCGTGCCGTACGCGGAGATCTCGTAGTGCTCCACTTTCTGCGCAGCCGCGATCAGGGCGAGGTCGGCGGCCAGGTCGTCCTTCGCGCTGCCTTCCTCGATGACCTCGTCGCCTTCTTCGATGAGTCCGGCCATGCCTTTACACGGCTTCGCCTTCGCGGCGACTCCGAGCAAGCTCGAAGACTTCCTTCAGCGCGATCGACTTGCCCGCGCGTTTCGTCCAGGTGCGATTCGAACGCGAGCCGCAGCAGATCCGAATTCGCCGCCTTTGCCATCTTCGGCAAGCGCCTTCACGAGCTGCCCTTCTGCGTGCAGCAGATCTCGCAAGCCTTCGACGAGGACGCTCCTGAATCGTGGCCGGTGCGGCCGTGGTGCTCGTGCTGCGGTCGTCGATCGCGGTGCTCTCCGCAGCACCCTTGGCGCGCGCGTCCTGCAATGCCGGGGCATCGACGAACTCCCATTCGCCGCCCTCGTTCCATGGGCCGCGAGCATCGATTTCGCCGTCGTCGCCGGCGCCGGTCGAGTCGTTGAAGAACTGATCGACGAGGATCGGCGGTCGGCGGAATCCTGCCGATGGAGAACGGCGGCTTGCCCAGGCTTTCGAGCGCTGCCGTGAACGCCTTCATGTGCGTGATCTCGCGCGTCATCAGGAACTGCAGCGCATCTTTCGTCCCGGCATCGTCGGTGAAGTTGATCAGCCGTTCGTAGACGATCTTCGCTCGTGCCTCCGCGGCGATGTTGCTGCGCAGGTCGACGTCGAGCTCGCCGGTGATCTTCAGGTAGTCGGCCGTCCACGCGTTGCCCATCGAATTGTACAGCGTTGACTCCGCCGCCGCCGGCGATCGCGATCAGCGGATCGGCTTCTGCGGCGTCGCGGTCGAACTTCATCGGCTTGAGGTGCAGCCGCGCGAGAGCACCGACGATCTCGAGATGGCTCAGCTCTTCGGTGCCGATGTCCATCAGCAGATCCTTGCGCTCCAGGTCGTCGCAGTTCAGCCCCTGAATGGAGTACTGCATCGCCGCGGCGAGCTCGCCGTTCGCGCCGCCGAATTGTTCGAGCAGCATGTTGCCGAATGCGGGGTCGGGTGCGTCGACGCGGACGGTGTACATCAATTTCTTGACGTGGTGATACATGAGACCTCTTTCGTAGTGGAAGGGATGCGCTGCACGTACTGGACGAGCAGTGCGGATGTCGGACGAAACAAACGCTGCAACGAGTGTGCCCCGGGTAGCGCTTCCGCGCAGGTCGGTTGCGACGGACGGCGCCGAACAATGGTCGTGACGATGCATCGCGGCTCTGTTCTTGCTCGTCTCGGGCCGGCGATGCCATGTGGCGGAGACGCGAACGTGCTCAGCAGCCAGTGCTCGTCAGGAGAGACGCATGAACCGATTCACGATTAAGAGCGCAACGATCTGCACTGTGTGCTGGGTACTCGCCGTTGGTGCGGTCGCGCAGACGCCGCGCACGCCACCGGATGACACCAAGGTGAATACACGCGATCGGCAGGCCGGTGCGAAAACGGCCGATCAGCAATCGAACGCCAAGACCGATGTTGAAACGACCCGTCAGATCCGTCGGGCGATCGTCGCCGACAAAGACCTCTCTACGAATGCGCATAACGTCAAGATCATCACGCGGGCCGGCAAAGTGACGTTGAAAGGGCCGGTGAAAACTGAAGAGGAAAAACAGGCCGTGGCATCGAAGGCCGCGGAGGTCGCAGGCGCAGCCAATGTGAAGAATCTGATCAGTGTGACGAACGCGTCGTCGAAATCAACCACCAACAGGAAGGGGCGTTAGCCATGGCTGGAAAGAACACAGCGGTCTTTGGTATCTATCCCGGATACGACGCGGTCGAACGAGCGGTCAGCACGCTGCAGGCAGCAGGCTTTCGAAACACGGATGTCTCCGTGCTCTTTCCAGAGAATCTCGGCACGAAAGATTTCGCGCACGAGAAAGGTACGAAGGCTCCTGAAGGGGCAACGACCGGCGCAGGTACTGGCGCCGTCGTTGGCGGCACGCTCGGCTGGCTCGCGGGCATCGGCGCGCTGGCCATTCCGGGACTCGGTCCCTTTATCGCCGCGGGGCCCATCATGGCGAGCGCTCGCGGGCGTCGGCGTAGGCGGTGCCGTCGGCGGACTGACCGGCGCCCTCGTCGGGATGGGAATCCCGGAATATGAGGCGAAGCGGTACGAAGGCCGAGTGAAAAACGGCGGCGTCCTCCTGTCGGTCCATTCCGACAATTCCGAATGGACGGGCCGGGCGAAGAAGTTGCTGGAAGACACTGGGGCCGAGGACATCGCGTCCGCGTCGGAAGCGAAAGCCGATTTCGAAAAGACCGACAGGCCGATGCCGCGAGGCCTCGACGCCGATGCACGCGCGGGACTCGATAAAGCCGACACGTCCCCAACCGCGTCCGAGCGGATGATCGCGCGTGAAAGGGTGAACGAGTCCGAGACCGACGCTGCCGAACGGGGCGAAGCCTCCAGGCCTGACACGTTCCGAAAGGACCACTAAGCACACTCGGGTAGCGCGCGGCCGCGATGGCCGCGTGCTACCTCGCCGCGTGCGGTGAGGCACATCAGCAGCGCGCCAGTGAGTCCGCCACGGCCCAGGCAGCACCCATCACAGCGAGATTGGTGGCGTTCTCGATCCAGACCATATGCTTGGCGGGATCGGCCACGAACATCGGCCCATGCACCATCAGCGTGAAGGACGCGAGCATCACCGTCAGCAGGATCGCGGCGAGACGGGCCTGCACGCCCGTCAGAATCGCCACGCCTGCCGCGATGAAGCCAACCCCGGTTAAATAAGCCCAGAACTCCTGCGTTGGCGGCAGCCATTTCGGGACCAACGGAGCCGTCAGGTTCATATAGACGAAATGCGCTCCGCCGAAGAGCAACGCGCATACTCCGAACGCCAGTTCACCCAGGCGCGTAAGGCGTGCGGCCAGCGTCGCGTCGATCTCTGCGCTGGCGGCATAGACGACGAGCCCGCCCGCCGCGATCGCAAGTTGCTCGGCGGTGCCGCTGTAGGCGATGAACTCGGCGTAATGGCGGAGCACCACGCGGCCGTCCATCAGGACGACGACAACGAGCGCGTAGTAGGCGGTGAGCGCCGCGGCGCCCCAGGCCACGGTCCGACGCCACGCGACGGCCGCGCCTGCCACGAGTATGCAGGTATCGGCGGCATACGCGAGCGCCATGCGGTTTGGGAAATCTTTCGGCACCGGCTGTCCTGGGAGAAAGTCCCCCAGCGCCAGACCCACGATGGCCAACGCCATCACGCCCAGGCCGTAGGCGCGCCAGCCGAAGGTGGACTCAGAGAGTGGGATCATACCGGCCAATCGATTATTCGGTGCGCAGCGCGACGAGCGGATCGTGCTTCGTCGCCCGGCGCGCCGGCACGTAACAGGCGACCAGCGCGACGACGATCAGCAGCACCGACACCACCGCGTACGTCAGCGCGTCGGTCGGTGTCGACGGCGAACAGCACCGCGCTCATCAGCGGCGTCAGAAACGCGGCGCCGAGGATGCCGAGCGCCACGCCGGCTGCCGGCGAGCGCGAAGCCGGGGACGACCATCAGCCGCTCGATGTCGCGCGGCTGCGCGCCGAGCGCCATGCGGATGCCGATCTCGCGGACGCGCTCGATTCGCGGCGACGTTCATCACGCCGTAGGTGCCGATCGCCGCCAGCAGCAGCGCGACGACCGCGAACGTGGCCATCAGCGACAGCACGACGCTTGCGCCGCACCATCGAGTCGGCGAGCAGAGTCCTCCATCGTGCTCTGACCGAACACCGGCAGCGTCGGATCGATGGCGTGGATCGCGCGCTCGAACCGCGCCGAGCGATCGCCGGATCGACGGACGAGCGGTAGTAGACCGTCAGCGCGTTGTTCGAGCGCTGGAACAGCGGAAAGTAGATTCGCGGCGCCACCGGCACGTCGAGCCCATCGTCGTGAATGTCGGCGACGATGCCGACGATGCGGACGGACTGCGCGGCCGAGCGAGATGCTGCGGCCGACCGGATCCTTGCCGGGCGACTGCGTCTTCGCGAGCGTGTCGTTGACGATGACGACCGGCTCGCGTCCCGATCGTGTCGGCGGCTGTGAACGCGCGGCCGCTGAGGATCGGCGACTTCAGCGTGGCGAAATATTCCGGGCTCGCGACCTGAAACTGCGCGCGCCGGACATCGGCGGGCGCCGTCGATTCGCCGACGAACGTAAAGCGCTGCGTCACACCCGATCCGCTGAAGGGCGTGCGGTTGCTGACGCTCATCCCGACCGATTCGACGCCAGGCAGCGCGCCGACGCGGCCGCAGCACCTCGTTGATGTAGGCATTGCGCTGCGCCGGCGTGCCGTAGGGATTCTTCGACGGATCGTTCGGGACGGGAATCCAGATCTGCGCGAAGCCGACGCGCGCCGGATCGAGGCCGGGGTTGACCTGCAGCATGCTCCAGAAGCTGCGCACCAGCAGACCCGGCGCCGACGAGGAGCACGAGCGAGATCGCGATTTCCGCCGCGACGAGCGCGCCGCGGAAGCGACGCTCGCCGCCGCCCTGCGCCGCCGCCGCGGCCCGCGTCCTTCAGGTTGTCGCCGGGATTGACGCCCGAGACCTGAATCGCCGGCACGATGCCGAACGCGGCGCCCGCGACCATCGACAGCGCGAGGCCGATCGCGATCATGCCGCCGTCGAAGCGCACCTCCGGCAGCCGCGGCAGATCGGCCGGCAGCATCGCGACGATCCAATCCTTCGACCACGCCAGCGCGACGAGCGCGCGCGGCGCCGCCGCCGATCGCGACGACGAGACTCTCGACGAGCAGCTGGCGCACGAGCTGACCGCGCGTCGCACCGAGCGCGCGCCGCACCGCGATCTCGCGGACACGCGGCTCGACGCCCGCGCCAGCGTCAGGTTCGCGATGTTGACGCACGCGATGACGAGCAGCAGCCCGACCGCGCCCATCAGCACGCCGAGCATCGGGCGAATGCGACTCGGTCAGCTCGCTCTGCACGCCCTCGAGCCGCAGCGCCCATCTGCACGTTGGCCGGATAGTTCGACCGGATACGCCGACTGCAGCTGCGCGGCGAGCGCGTCGAGACGATCCTGCGCCTGCGGCAGCGTCAGCCCGGCTTGAGACGTCCCATCACGCCGGGAATGAAGTTCTGCTGGCGCTGCGGCGGGCTGTGAACGGCGCCGCGGCGAAGCCGCACGCGCTCCACATGTCGACGTCGCCGCGCACCGTCTCGCCGGGATGACGGAAGTCGCGCGGCATGACGCCGACGATCGTGTAGGTGTCGGTGTCCATGACGACCTTGCGGCCGATCACGTCGCGCGCAGCCGCCGAACGCGCGGCGCCACAGACCGTCGCTGATGACGACGGCGTCGGAGAATCCCGGGCACGGCGTCCGCGGGGCCATAGACGCGCCCGAGTTGCGGTGCGGCACCGAGCAGCTGAAAGTAGTTGGCGCTCGTGACCATCACCTCGATCCGCTCCGGCCGCTCGCCGCCGACAAACGACGCGCTGACCGGCCACAGCGCGCGTGACGCCTTCGAAGATGCCGGCGCGGTCGCGCAGATCCTCGAGCTCGGGCTGCGAGATGCCGATGTTGCGTCCGCCGGTCGCGCGCGCGTCCGCGGCGACGCGGACGAGACGATCGGGTTCGGAAACGGCAGCGGCCGGAGCAGGACGGCGTTGACGACGGTGAAGATCGCGATGTTCGCGCCGATGCCGAGCGCGAGCGTCAGCATCGCGACTGACGGTGAACCCCGGCGCCGAGACAACTCGTCGCATGCCGTGGCGCACGTCGCGAAGCAAAGAATCCATGGGCGCGTCATGCTACGCCATTCAATGCGTATCCGATACTGTTCGTCGTCGCACGGTGTGCGACTTCGCGACTTATGCAGGCGAGCGAAGGCTCGAGTCGTTAGGACGTGTAGTGATGTACGGGTCCAACACGTCGCGTATTGCGGGTGTGGAACGGTACGCCGCGAAAGCGGGGCTCGCGGCCACGAACTGAGCGGCGGCCGCCTCCGCTTCGCATGCGTGACGCAAGTGCAACGCTCCCTCGGCGATACGACCAGCAGCGCAGTAGATCCGGGCCGTGTCGACGTAGCGGACGGCACGAGGATCGCGCGCGATCACCATTCGAAACCGCGCGGCGGCAGCGTCTCCATCGCCCCGCAAGAGCGCGATGGCCCCGAGCTGCCACTCATCCTGAATCGTCGTCGCGTTGCGGCTGATTAACTCGGAGAGCTGTCGTTCGGCTTCGTCCACGCGGGTCAGCCAGAGAAGTGCCATCGCGCGGCCACGGTGGAGATCCACATGCTCGGGCAGCAGACGCAGCGCTTCATCCACGACTGCCAGCGCATCGTGCTCACGCCCGGCCCACGAGAGGTGTTGAATCAAACCGCTGTACGCAAGGCCGAAGCGCGGATCGATCGCCAGACCCTTTCGATAGTAATGCTCGGCCAATTCCGGATTTCTTCCTCGTGTGAAACCCCAGGCCGGCGTCGAGAAGTACGACTGTCCGAGTAGCGCGTACGCTTCCGCGAACCGCGGATTCAACTCGATTGCCCGCTGCGCGGCCGCGCGCCACGGTTCGACGTCTTCGACGCCGCGGTGTGCGAGCGCCAGCGCGATCTGTGCATCGTAGAGCTGCGGCGCAAGTTCCACCGCACGCAGCGCTGCGCGAAGCGTCTGCCGGTGCAACTCGGAGCCGGCGACCGTGTCGAGCGACGCGGGCGAGCTCAAGCGGGCAAAGGTCTTGGCGAGCAGTGCCCACGCCTCCGCGTACCCGTCGTCCTGCGACAGCGCCGCCTCGAGCCGCGGAATCGCCTCGCGATATCTGCCTGCGAGGTGGAGATCGCGCGCGTCGGCGAACGCCTTGTATGCGCCGAGCGACGATGTTCGTCCCGCGGGCACGCCCACGTATGCGGGCCGCAGCGCCGCGGTGAAACGACGGGCCAGTTCGTCTTGAATCGTGAGCAACTGCTCGAATTTGTCCGTCAGACTCTCCTGCACCTTGATCGTGCCGGCTGCCGCGTCGACCAGCCGGGCGACCACTCTGATGTCGACGCCGACGCGCTGGTAACTGCCGGCGACGTAGTAGCGAAGACCGAGTATCTCGGAAAGACGCTGCGGATCCGACTTCACGTCCTTCAGCCCGACTACATGCTCGCGATTCACGAGGATCACTCCCGGCGCCTCGGCGAGACCGAGCGTCAGAGAATCGGCGAACGCGCCCGCCAGCCAATCATCGGCCGAAGATCGACTCAGATTGTCGAAGGGCAGCACCGCCATGCGCGACACGCCTTGTGCGTCGGCGTCTTCTCGAGCCGGCAGCGCGCGCGCGGCAACCGACACGCCGGCCGTTCGCGACACGGCATCCGCGGCCAATGCGACATCGAGCGCCGACTGAAACCGGCGCGCCGGATCTTTCTCGAGACAGTGCCGCGCGATGGAGAACAACCCGAGCGCGAGCGGATCGTTCTCCGCGGCATGGGGTGGTCGCGGTTCCTCTTTCAGAATCGCGGTCATGATCTCGACGGCCGTTTCACCGATGAACGCACGTTCCCCGGAAAGCATTTCGTGGAGGACGCAGCCCATCGCGAACAAATCGGCGCGAGCGTCCACCTCTCCCCCGCAAACCTGTTCTGGCGCCATGTAGCCGGCCGTCCCGATGATGAGCCCCGGCGCACTGTCCGCGTGTGCGTCGGAGGACCGCGGCGATGGTCCTCCCCGCCTTGCCGCCATGAGCTTCGCCAGGCCGAAATCGAGGATCTTGACCGTCTCATCGGTCGTCACGAACAGGTTCGCCGGTTTGATATCGCGGTGAACGATGCCGTTCGCATGCGCTGCCGCGAGGCCCGCGGCAATCTGCACGAGATATCGAAGCACTTGTGACGACCGAAGCGCACCGCCTCGGAGCGCATCGCGCAGCGTCTGTCCCTCGAGCAACTCAGAGACGATGTAGGGGGAACCATCGTGAACGCCGACGTCGTATACAGCGAGGACGCTCGGATGGGTCACGCCGGCGGCGGCGCGCGCTTCGCGCTCGAACCGGCCGAGTCGATCCGGGTCGTCGCTGAAGGCACGCGGCAGCACCTTGATCGCGACCTCGCGCCCCAGCCTCGAGTCGTGGGCACGGTAAACGAGACCCATCGCACCTTGACCGACGGGAGCGACGATCGCGTAGCGGCCGAGATGATCGCCCGCGACGAGAGTGCGAGGCAGGCCGCTCGCGACGGACCAATCAGCGATTTCGACGCCGTCCATCGACGCGAAGATCGGCGCTTCGGCGAAATCACCGGCTCGATCGTGAGCCTCGAGCAGTGCGTCGACTTCCGCCTGCAGCGCAGGGTTGCCGCGGCACGCTTCGCGCAGGAAAGGCGCTCGTGCCGCCGCTGGTTGATCGAGTGCGGCCTGGAACACCGCTTTCACCTCATCCCAACTCGCGCGATCGCTCACCGCGCCGGTCCTTTGTCGCCGGTTGTCAGGCGGCGAAACAGCCACGCCTTCGCCGTCTGCCACTCGCGCGTGATCGTCGCACGCGAAAGCGACAGCACGACGGCGACTTCCTCTTCGGACAGTCCCCCGAAGTAGCGAAGCTCCACGACCTGCCCGAGACGCGGATCGCGCGCACTGAGCTCGCAGAGCGCCTGATCCAGCAGAAGCAGGTCGCAGTCCCTCGGGTGCACGGCCGCGATCCCTTCGTCGAGCGCCACGCGCACGTCGCCGCCGCCGCGCTTGGCGGCCTGGCGCTCGCGTGCGTGATCGACCAGAGCGCGGCGCATCATCTGTGCGGCAATACCAAAGAAGTGCGCGCGGTTCTGCCACGTGAGTTGCCGCTGGCCGACGAGCCGGATGTACGCCTCGTGGACGAGCGCCGTCGGCGCCAACGTGTGATCCGGTCGCTCGCGCCGCAGGTAGGCAGCCGCCAGCCGTCGCAGTTCGCGGTACACCTGCGGAAAGAGCGCATCACGTGCGCCCAGGTCGCCGCGGCCCCACGCCTGAAGCAAATCGCTGACATCCACCGCAGGGTCTGGCATCCCGCGCCTGTTATAGGGCCTTGTGTCCGACAGGTCAATACAGCCGGTGACGCAGTCTTCTCACGGTTTGCGCGTGATCAGACGCAGCTCGATATCCATCGGAGGTTGAAACGATGCCGCGATACATGGTCGAGAGGAGCTTTCCGGATGGTCTCGACATCCCGCCGACCGACGCCGGCGCCGCGGTCTGCCAGGCCGTCGTCGGCACGAACACGCTCACAGGCGTGACGTGGGTGCACTCTTACGTGAGCGACGACCGCAAGAAGACGTTCTGCATCTACGACGGTCCCGACCCCGCATCAATCCGGCGCGCGGCCGAGGAGAACAAGCTGCCTGTCGACCGCATAACGAAAGTGTCGGTGCTGGATCCGTATTTCTATCGATAACCTTCACTAACGGGAGCCCATGATGATCAAGAACGCACGTTTCGTTCACGCCACCTTCGCCGCTGTAATCGCTCCATTCATCGCAGCGACCGGCGGAAGCGCGCAGTCGAATTCCATGCAGCACAACATGAATGCTGCGCCGGGTCTGGTGGAGCTGGTGCGGCAGGTCACCGAGCCGTTCCGCGATGTCGGTCAGGCAAAAGCGTCCGGCTACACCGAGTTCCTCGGATGCGTCAGCGGCCCGCAGGAGGGCGCGATGGGTGTGCATTACGTCAATGGCCGGCTCGTGATGGATGGCGAACTCGACGTCAATCAACCCGAAGCGCTGATTTACGAGCCGAAGAATGGAGTGCTTCGGCTGGTCGGTGTGGAGTACATCGTGCTAGCCGACGCCTGGCACGCGAACCACCCCGACACACCGGTACTCGAAGGCCAGGTGTTCCAGTTCAACGACAGCCCGAATCGGTACGGCTTGCCGCCGTTTTACGAGCTCCACGTGTGGTCGTCGCGAGAGAATCCGCATGGCGCGTTCGTCGACTGGAACCCGCGCGTGTCCTGCGAAGGACGGTAGCTCATACGTGCCGGTTCGTCAGTTGACTGACGGGCCGGCGCACGCCAAAGTGACACTCAGGAGCAGATCCTGATGAGCCCCACAAGCAAGCCACGCAAGCCCGCCACTAAGCCCAGGTCCGCGCCGAAGGCAGGCGCACCCGCGCAACCCGCTTCCCGGCTCATCGACCAGCGGATCCGCGACCTTGGGGGATGGCGCGGGGAGACCCTGGCCCGCATGCGGGCGCTGATCCTGGAAGCCGACCCCGAGATGATCGAGGAGTGGAAGTGGATAAACTCGACCGCGGGCGTCCCGGTCTGGTCGCACGACGGGATCGTCTGCACCGGGGAGACGTACACGAAGGTCGTGAAGCTCACGTTCGCCCGAGGGGCGAGCATCCCCGACCCATCGCGCCTCTTCAATTCCAGCCTGGAAGGCAACACGCGAAGGGCGATCGACATCCACGAAGGGGAGAAGGTCGACGCGGCCGCGTTCAAGGCGCTCGTGAAGGCCGCGGTGGCCCAGAATGACGCGCTGGCGAAGAAGGGGTAGATCACGAAGCGCCTTGTGATTAAATAACTCGCTGGGGTCCTCATGCGGGATCTGCGGCTCGGAATTCGCTCGCTTCGTTCGACGCCGATCGTCACGACGGTTGCGATCCTGTCACTCGCCCTCGGCATCGGCGCCAACACCGCAATCTTCTCGCTCGTCGACAGCCTGGTCTTGCGCGCGTTGCCTGTCGTCGCGCCGCAGCAGCTCGTGATGGTCTCGACACCACGCGCCGGCAGCATCGGCTCGACGGCCGCGTGGCCGTACCCCGTCTGGGATGAAATTCGCCGCCGGCCCGACCTGTTCGCGAACGTCGCCGCATGGAGCACTCAGCGTTTCAATCTCGCTCAGCACGGCGAGACGGAGTTCGTCGACGGGGTCTACGTCAGCGGATCGTTCTTCCGTCTGCTCGGCGTGCCGGCCATTCTCGGCCGAACCGTCACGGAAGACGATGACCGGCGAGGCGGCGGCCCCGACGGCGCGGTCGCGGTCATCAGCTTCGGATTCTGGCAACGGCGATTTGGCGGGGCGGCGGATGCGATCGGGAGCACGCTGACGATCGAGCAGGCGGCTTTCACAATCGTCGGAGTCGCGCCCCCGTCGTTTTTCGGAACCGATGTTGGACGCACGTTCGACGTGATGGTCCCCATTGGTGACGAACCGCTGATGCGTCGCGAGAGTCGGCTGGACGCGCGATCGTTTTATTGGCTGACGATTATCGGACGACTCCGTGGCGGACAGACAATCGAGCAAGCCGCCGCCGCTCTCAAAGCCGTCGAGCCGCAGATTCGCGACGTGACGCTCCCGCCCAACGTTCCGAAACATCTTCTCAGTCAGTACCTGAGTGGTCGAGAAGGCTTCGTGATCGTTCCCGCGCCGACGGGAAACTCGGCGTTGCGCAACCGCTACGAGCGTCCACTCGTGACCATCCTCGCCGTTGTCGCACTCGTGCTTCTCGTCGCCTGCACGAACATCGCGAACGTGCTGCTCGCGCGAGCGACGGCCCGGCGCCATGAAGCGGCGGTGCGCCGCGCGCTCGGCGCGTCGCCGTGGCGGCTGGCGCGCCAGTTTCTGGTCGAAAGCGCGATTCTCGCGGCTGCGGGCGCCGTTGCCGGCCTGGCGTTCGCGTCGGTGGCGAGCCGATTGCTCATCCGGCAATTGTCGACAACGACGAACGCGGTGTTCCTCGATGTGTCGCTGAATCGTACCGTCCTGATGTTCACGCTTGCGGTTGCGACCATCACTGTCGTCGTATTCGGCGTGGTCCCCGCTTTGCGCGCGTCCACCGTCGATCCCCACGACGCGCTCAAGGAGCACGGGCGCGGCGCCGGCGGCACCGGAGGAGCGAGGGCAGCTAACGCGTTCGTCATCGCTCAGGTGGCGCTGTCTGTTGTCCTCGTCGTCGCCGCCGCACTGTTTCTGCGGACGTTCGTGTCGTTGGAATCACGGCCCGTGGGCTTCGATACGAATCACATTCTGCTGGTGAACGTGAATTCACAGCGGGCCGCGATCGATCCGGCGCAGCGTGCGGCGATGTACGAGCGCATTCGCGACTCCGTCAGCCACCTCCCCGGTGTCGCCGCGGCCGGCCTGTCGTTCGTCACACCCATTCAAGGCGGCGGGATCATCGATCAGATTCAGGTGTCCGATGGGGCAACTGTTCCGCCGGCGCTTGTCGGGGGAATCGGCAACGTCTACGGCAACGTCGTATCGACCGGTTGGTTCCATACGCTCGGCATACCTCTCCTCGCAGGCCGGGATTTTTCCGGCGCGGATCGCTCAGGCTCCGTTCAAGTGGCGGTGGTCAATCAGGCATTCGCGCGAACCTTCCTGAATGGCGCGAGTCCGATTGGACATACGCTCACTCATCTGCGCGGCGCCCGGAGCGAAATCGTCGGCGTGGTCGCCGACTCTCTTTATGGCTCGTTGCGTGAGCCGCCGATGCCGACGTATTACGAGCCTCTGGCGCAAGCCGAAGTGCCGCCCGTCGCGTTTCCTATCAATCTCAGCATCAGGACGATGAGTGAGTCGCCGGCGGCGATGGTGAAGAGTGTCGCGACCGGCATCGATCGCATTCAGCCTGATCTCGCGACGACCTTCCGGCCACTGTCGGATCAGGTCGAGGCGGCGCTGGTGCAGGAACGCCTTACGGCGATTCTCGGGACGTTTTTTGGTGGCCTGGCGCTGGTCCTCGCCGGACTGGGTCTCTACGGCGTGACCGCGTACGCCGTCGCGCGCCGCCGAGGCGAGATCGGGATCCGGCTAGCGCTCGGCGCTGCGCCGATCCGCGTCGTGCGCCTCGTCTTGTCGCGTGTGGCGGGCCTTGTCGCCGTGGGGATTCTCCTGGGTGGTCTGCTGAGCGCGTGGGCCTCGCAGTTTGTCACCGCGCTGCTTTATGATGTGGCGCCGCGCGACCCGCTGACATTCGCCGCGGCCATCGCAACGCTTGTACTGGTTGCGGCGGTGGCCGGCTGGCTCCCCGCACGGCGCGCATCGCGAATCGATCCAGCCGAAGCCCTCCGCGAAGCGTAGGCGCAGCGACCTGATCGCCTTCTGCGAATCTGGCGGGATCGGTCACATGGTGATTGGCGACACGTGGCTTCGCCACGTATGACCATTGCTATACTGACCGCTATGTCGGATGCAGCGCGGCAGGCCGAATTTGATCGGCTCTCGCAAATGCCTCGTTACACGCCGACGACGACGACGCTGCTCGGCGTTCCCATCGACATCGTCGACGCAACATCGTTCCTCTGGACACTCCCCGACATCTTCGATCGCGGCATGCTCGCGTTTCCGGCGTCATCCTCGACGCCGCTGATTATTGACGGTGGCGCGAACATCGGGCTCGCGACCTTGTTTTTCAAACGCCTGTACCCTCTGAGCCGGATAACTGTTTTTGAGCCGGATGCGGCGATATTTGCCGTATTGCGTCGAAATCTTCTGACCTGGGGCTATCCCGATGTGGTCTGTCACTGCGCAGGATTGTCGGCCGCGGACGGCGTCGCGAAGTTCAATTCGGAAGGAGCAGACTCGGGTCGCATTGCTCGCGAGACGACAACGAACGGCACCGTCGAGATTCGGACTGTTCGTCTCAGCTCTTTCTTGACCGAACCGGTCGACATGCTCAAGCTCGATATCGAGGGCGCCGAATTGGATGTACTGGAAGAGTGCGCGAATCGACTACATCTCGTCCGGCAGGTTTACGTCAGTTATCACTCCTTCAGACATCAGCCGCAACGGCTTGATGCCGTGATCGGATTGCTCGGGAAGGCCGGGTTCCGCGTATATCCAGACGATCGAAAAGTGAACAGTCCGCTCGTCGCGAGGCAGGAGTACCGCGATATCGAATCGATGACGGGACTGTTTGGGTTCCGATCGGATCGATAACGTCAGGCCGCCGCGCGCGACGAGGAACAACGACCTTTGCAACTTCGTCTGTAAGCGCGATGAAACCGCCGTCGCGAGCTCGCTGGATCGCCGCCGCTCTTTGCACCTTGTACGGGTTCGCCAAACTGCATGGCTCGCAGTTCGTCGTCCTCGATTCCGAGCTGTCCAGGCCGATGGGTGACGTAAGTGGCTACTGGCTCACCTGGGCAGCGCCCTCGCGCCGAGCGTAACGCGCGGACTACGCGACGGCTGGACGCGTCTTGCCGAAGCCGGTTGCCTGCTCGAATGCGTGGGCCATCTGCAGCACAGCGAAATCCTGTTTATCCCTGCCGACGATCTGCACGCCAACCGGCAGCCCCTCGGGCGTGAAGCCGCCGGGCACCGAGACCGCAGGATTTCCTGTTGAGGATATATACCAACACGACTTCATCCAATCGATGTAGCTGTCGAACGTGACGCCGGCGATCTCGGTTGGATACGGCGTGTGGATGTCGAATGGAGGCGACTGCGTCGTCGGCAGAACGAAGTACTCGTACTTTTCGAGGAATGCCTGAAAGCGGCGCCAGAGTTGCCCATGGGCCGTTTCCGCGCGGGCGAGATCATTACCGGTCAGACGCAACCCGTCCTCGATTTCTCCTTTGAGTGTGTCCTTGAATCCGTTCGGGTGCTCGCGCAGACGCTCGCCGTACGAATTCGCCGTGTTCCACGCACGCAGTATGCGAAACGCGACCTCGGCTGGAGCGAAGTCCGGCTCCGCCTGCTCGACGATGCACCCGAGGGATTCAAAGGTCTTGCGATGCGCGTCCACCACGGAGCGGACGCGGGGATCGAAGGGCACGCCGCCCAGGTCTTTGAACCAGGCGACGCGCACCCCCTTGAAGCTGCGGTCGAGCGGACGCGCGAAGTGTTCTCCCGGTTCGGCAATTGCGAGCGGCGCGCGCGAATCGGGCCCGGCGATCGTGCTCAGCACGAACGCGAGATCAGCCACCGAACGCCCGAGACATCCCGAAGTACTCAGCGTCGACCACGCGAAGGCGGCCTTCGGATTAGGTACGCGGCCGATCGAAGGGCGGAAGCCCACGACGTTGCAGAACGCGGCAGGGTTGCGGAGTGAACCGCCCGTATCGGAGCCGCTGGCGACCGGCACAAGGCCGCAGGCCAAGGCGACGGCGGCGCCGCCGGACGATCCCCCGCACGTCTTGGCGAGATCGTAGGGATTGCGCGTCGCGCCGAACACTTCGTTGAACGTCTGCGACCCGGCGCCGAATTCCGGCGTGTTCGTCTTGCCGATGGTGATCGCGCCGGCGCGCCGCATCCGATCGACCACGATGTCATCCTCAGCCGGGACGTTGTCCTTATAGAGCGGCGATCCAAACGTCGTCCGGATGCCGCGGGTGTCGAGCAGGTCCTTGTGCGCGACCGGCAGGCCATGCAGCGCGCCCAACTTCTCCCCACGTGCCTGCATCTCATCAGCCTTCGCGGCGGCATCGCCGGCCATTTCCGGCACCAGAGTCACGATCGCGTTGACCGTCGGGTTCACACGCTCGATCTGCTTCAGGTGTGCGGCGAGCGCTTCACGAGCCGACAGCTTTTTCGCTCGGATCAGCCGCGCCAGCTCGATCGCGCTCATGAAGCAGATCGAGGGGTCGGTCGCCTGGCCCTCGAAGCTGCTCGTCACGAGGGGCAGCGCAGCCATGCTTCGCAGGATGTCGCGGCGGGTCGGAAGGTCTTCACTCACGAGGGCTGAGGGTAGCAGATGTATGTTCAGTTCGACCACACGTGAGTCAGCCAACAAGCGGCAGATACCGTTCGCGGATGATCCGCACGTGATGCAGTTCGTGCCCGGCAATGTGAAACGCGAGTCCGCGCGCCGTCGCCGAATATCCGTTCACCGTCCCGACGCGCGTCCAGGCGGCCGCAGACAACGAGCGGAACAGTGCAAGCGAGGCCTCGCGCACCGCGGAGTACTCCGCGAGGAGATCCTCCAAAGGCCGTTCGTCAGCGTCTGCGCCGGCGGCGTAAAGCTTTTCATCGAACCCCGGAAGCGGGCTCCTCTCCCCGCGCGCCAGGCAAAGCGCTCGATAGGCAAAGATGCGCTCGTCGTCGATGACGTGCGCGACGACGTCTTTGATCGTCCACTTCCCGGCGGCGTAACGGATTGCATTGACCTTTCCAGCAGGTAGTCCGCCGAGAAACGCCAGCGTTTTTTCGGCAAGTGCCGACAGGACCGACACAGCGTCGTCACCATCGACCTGGTCGATGTCCGATTGGGCGTAGTCCGCGTACTCGCCAGGAAGCGGCCTGCCAGATCGCTGACGCGTTCGACGTGTTTCAGCCATTGTCAGCGGACGCGCGGTCGCGCGTTTATCTCACATCATCTCTCCGTCGCACGCGTCGGCATCGGTCGCTCACGGAGAATCATCCAGTTGATGCCGAACCGATCACGCAGCTGACCGAAACGGCTGGCAAAGAACGTCTCCTCCATCGGCATGAACACTTCGCCGCCGTCCGACAGCGCCGAGAATATCCGTTCCGCGTCGCCGTCGCTGTCGACGGCCAGGGTGAGATACGCGCTGCGCATCGGCTGCGCGCTCGGTATATCGGCACCCAGCAGCTCTGTATCACCGACTGAGATGCGGGCGTGCAGGACGGCGTCCTTCCAGTCGGGGTTGACCCTGCTCTGATCGGGCCCCTGCCCGTGCGTCATCATCATCGTGATTTTCCCGCCGAGCTGCTTCTCATAGAAGCGGAACGCCTCTGCACATTTCCCGGCAAAGTTTACGTACGTAGACAGTTTCATCGTGTGTCGCCTCCTATGTATTTGTCGAATGAAGCAGCCGGCGATCGACACCACCGGCGAATCGACTCGTTTACTCCTCGAATCGTTCAAAGCGGTAGGCGAGCTCCTGGCCGCCGTCGCCCTCATACGCGAGCTGGCCCATGAGAAGGGTGAACGGCTCCAGGTAGCGCGCGATCCGCAGAGGGCCGGCGTCAACCGGCTCGAAACCGACGTCGCGGATAAGCGTGGCCGCGACATTCTTCGCGCCGTTGTCATCTCCGCAGTACGCCATGCTCGGACGATTCGACCGCCGCCTCGCGGCGAAGACGCCAAAGAACACTTCGCTCGGCACGGTGCCGAACGCCGACACGACCTTCGCGCGGCGAATCTTTTTCGCCAGCTCCTCCGCACCAGAGGACGTGCGGCCGACGACGAGTGCCGTGTCGTCGGCGTTCATCGGCAGCGAGCACGTGATAATCGCCTTGCCCGAGACGTCCCCCGCTTGCTTCAGCACGTCGTCCATGCGCCGCCAGTGGACTGCGAGCAACAGCGCATCCGCGTCGCGCGCCGCGTCGGATGGAGTGCCGGCGCGCGCGTTTCCTTTGGCGTCACGCGCGAGCCGCTTCAGCTTCCGCTCGCTGCGCGCATAGCTGAACACCACGTCATGCCCGGCGCGCGCGAAGAGCGTCCCCAGCTTGCCGCCCATGAGACCCGAACCGAGAATGCCGACTCGCATATGCGCATTATGCGACGTCCACTGTCAGCGAAGCGACTGCGAGAGCCATTCAAGGATGGTGCTCGAAGCCATTGAAACCGTATCATGCGCTCGAGGCCGCATCCGATTGTCGATCATCCTGCCCATTCTTCTTTTTCTGTCCGGCGCAAGCGCGCTCGTCTATCAGGTGCTGTGGCTGCGCGTGCTCGGCTGGGTGTTCGGCGTGACGGTGTACGCGGCCAGCAGCGTGTGGGCAAGCTTCATGGCGGGGCTGGCAATCGGCAGCCTCGTCGCTGGCCGCGTCGGCGATCGCGTCGGGCGGCCGCTCTTCTGGTTCGGATGCGCCGAACTGCTCGTCGGTGCCACCGCCGTCTTCGAGCCCGCTGGTCCTCGACGCGCTGCACCGCGTGTATGTGGTCGCGTATCCGTCGCTGCCCCATCAGCTCTGGGCGTTGACGATCGTTCGCTTCTCCATCGCCTTTGCCGTTCTGATCGTCCCGACGGCAATGATGGGTGCGACGCTGCCGCTCGCAGTGAAAGCAGCGACGATCTCGGGCGGGCGTCTCGGTGAGCGCGTCGGCGTGCTCTACGGCAGCAACACGGCGGGGGCGATCGGAGGCACGCTCGCGGCCGGCCTCTATCTGATTCCCGGCATCGGCATCCAATGGACGTTCTTCGTCGCCGCAGCGCTGAACGGCATCGTGGGCGTCAGCGCTATCGCGCTGTCGCGAAGGTTGCCTTCGGCGACCAGGTCTGAGAAGTCGGGCGACGAAACGGCCTCGGTTTCGCGCGCACCGCTGCGGCTTCGCATCGTTATCGCGGCGTTCGGCCTGTCTGGCTTCATCGCGCTGGCACTCGAGGTCGTCTGGTTTCGCGTGCTGACGCTGTTCCTGCGGCCGACGGTGTACGGCTTTGCCATGATGCTGGCCACGATTCTTGCCGGAACTGCGCTCGGCAGCTATGCGGTCGCGCCGCTGCTCGATCGTAAGCGCTCGTGGATCGCGGTGCTTGCCATGCTCGAAGCGGGGATCGCCGTCGCTGCGGCGCTGTCGTTCCGGCCACTTGCAAAGCTCCAGGCGGTCTCCGACCAGTTGACGCCGGCCATTGCGCACGTGCTGCCCGAATGGCTCGGGTATCAGCTGGCCGGCAGTCTACTCGCGATTCTGCCAACGGCACTGCTGATGGGGATCGCGTTTCCGATTGGTCTCCGGCTGTGGGCCGATGCCGGCGGTGTAGATGATCGCAGCGCGGTGGCGCGGCGAATCGGCCAGTTCTATTCGCTGAACGTCGCCGGCGCGATCCTCGGGTCGCTGGTGAGCGGCTTTCTCCTGCTGCCCGCGATCGGCAGCTATCGATCCCTGACGATTCTCGCCGCGCTTTCGTTCATATCCGCGCTGGCGCTGTTCGCCGTGTCGGAGTGGCGCTGGCGTGCGCGGCTCACGGCGGCAGCGGCGGCAGCGCTCGTGTTCGCCGGTGCGATCGTGTGGTCCGCGGATCCGTTCGACGAATTCGTGGCGCAGCGCTACGCGCACGACCGGATCATCTCGAAAGAGGAAGGCATCGAATCGACGGTCGTCGTGCACCAGGCGCCGGATGGGCACCTGATCCTGACGGTCAACGGCAATCATCAGGCCAGTACCGACGCGTCGACCACGTACGTGCATCGTCGGATCGGGCATCTGCCGATGGCGCTCCATCCCAATCCGCACGATGCGCTCGTCATCGGCCTCGGTGGAGGTGCGACCGCAGGTGCGGTCAGCCTCCACGGATCGAACGTCGACATCGTCGAGCTCGCCGGCTCGGTCGTCCGAGCGGCGCGGTTCTTCGCGCCTATCAATTACAACGTGCTCGGCCGACCGAACGCACATCTGCAGGTCGACGATGGGCGCAATTTTCTGATGCTGACGCGGAAGCGGTACGACGTCATCACGGCGGATGTGATCCATCCGATCTTCGCCGGCTCGGGCAATCTGTATTCGGTCGAGTACTTCCGCCTTCTGCGCCGTGTGTTGAATCCGGGCGGCATGGCCGTGCAATGGGTCGCGGGGACCGAGGCGGAGTACAAGATCATCGCGCGAACGTTTCTGAGCGTGTTCCCGTACACGACGGTGTGGGCCGGCGGGTCGCTGCTGGTCGGCATGACTGAGCCGCTTCGATTGTCGCGCGGCGACTTCGAGATGAAGCTCCGCGACCCTTCGCGTGCGCAGGGAATGCGCGACCTCGGCACCGAGAGCTTCGACCAGCTGCTCGCGGCGTTCGACGCGGGTCCCGACGAGCTCGCGGCGTTCGTCGGACCCGGACCGCTGCTGACCGACGACCGGCCGTCGGTCGAGTACTTCCTCAGCCTGCCGCGCGATCGCGACATCGACACGGCGTCGCTCAAAGGCGATATCCGCCGGTTCGTGGTCGAGTAACGCGTCTGAACATCGGGAGGATTCGTGTCTATCATCGAGCGCACGACTGCATTCTGCGCACGCTTCGGGCTTCGCGTTCCGATTCTGCTGGCGCCGATGGCGGGCGCGAGCGCGCCGGCCTTGTCCATCGCCGTCGCAAGCGCCGGCGGGCTCGGCGCGTGCGGTGCCCTGCCGATGCGCCCTGAGGAAATCGCGAATTGGGCTGTGATGGTCCGAGCATCGACTGCCGGCGCCTTTCAGATCAATCTCTGGATTCCGGATCCCCCGCCGGCGAGAGACGCACGCCGGGAAACGGACGTGAGAGCGTTCCTCTCACAGTGGGGACCGCCCGTTTCACCCGATGCCGGCGACGCAGTGCCGTTCGATTTCGCCGCGCAGTGCGAGGCGCTGCTCGAAGCGCACCCGCCGATTGTCTCGTCTGTGATGGGCGTTTATCCGCGGGCTTTCGTCGCGCGGCTGAAATCGGTCGGGATCGCGTGGTTCGCGGTCGCGTCGAGCGTGAAGGACGCCAGGATCGCCGAAGCTGCCGGGGCGGACGCGATCGTTGCGCAAGGAATGGAGGCAGGCGGCCACCGCGGGTCCTTCGATGCGGCGACGGCGGAGCGGGAGCTCGTCGGACTAGTGTCGCTGGTGCCGGCGGTCGTCGATGCCGTCAAAGTGCCGGTTGTAGCCACAGGTGGCATCGCCGATGGTCGCGGTGTCGCGGCGGCGCTGGCCTTGGGCGCGAGCGCCGCTCAGATCGGAACGGCATTCTTACGGTGTCCGGAGGCGCAGATTCATCCCGCCTGGGCCGACGCGATCGGCAGAACCGCGCCCGAGGACACCATCGTGAGCCGCGTCTTCAGCGGCCGCGCGGGTCGGAGCATTGCGACGGCGTACGTGCACGCGGCAACACGCGCCGATGCGCCGCCGGCGGCCGCCTACCCGGTGCAGCGCGGGCTCACAGCGCCGATGCGTTCGGCGGCGGTGAAGAACGGCGACATCGATCGCATGCAGGCATGGGCCGGCCAATCCGCGGCGCTCGCGCGTGCCGAACCAGCCGCGCAGCTCGTCGCTCGTCTCTGGACTGAAGCTCAGTCGATCGTGCGCTGACCGGAGTGTCATATGACCCTGAGTACACCTGAACGTGGCATCACTCTCGTCGAGTCGGTGCTGCGGGACGTCCGTTATGGGTTGCGCACGATGCGGCGCAGCCCGATTTTCTCATCGACCGCCGTCGCGATGATCGCGCTTTCAACAGCGGCGATCGCAACTGTTGCGTGCCTCGCTTACACGCTCATCTGGCGCCCGCTGGGCGTGGAACGAGCGAACGACGTCGTCTCGGTGACCGCGACACGCGGTCATCAGGCGAGCGACGGCGCCGTTTCGTATCCTGACTACGCGGCGTTCCGCGATCGCGTCACGACGCTCAGCGGGCTGGCAGCGCACTACTCGACGGCGCCGCTGTTCGTCACAGTCCGCGGCAACGCGAAAGAAATCAATGGCGCTGTCGTCTCTGCCAATTTCTTTCCATTGCTTGGCCTGCATCCGAACCGCGGCCGCTTCTTCCATTCCGATGAAGATCGCGTTCCAGACCGCGATCGCGTCGCTGTGATCAGTTACGAACTGTGGCGGTCCTGGTTCGCCGAGTCGCCGGACGCCGTAAGCTCGTCGATGACGATCAACGGCGCCACATTCACCATCATAGGGATCGCGCCTCCACGCGCTGTCACTCTGTCGCCCTTGCCGGTTGACGTGTACATCCCGACGATGATGCTCCGCGTCGGCTATCGCTGGTGCGACGGGCTCGCTGCGGACTGCACTACGCTTCGGATGATTGGCCGCCTCGCTCCCGGCCGCACCGTGCGAGACGCAAACGCGGAGTTCGCGGCGCTCGTGCCGCCGGCATGGACGCATGCAGACGCAGACAGCAACAGCGGCATCGTCGTGCGGCCACTGCGTGGGATGTCCGAAGACGATCAAGAACCTCGGCTCGTTGCGACGCTGGCCGGTGTGGCCATCCTGCTGCTCGTCGTCTGCTGCGCAAATCTCGCGGGGCTGCTGAGCGCGCAATCGGCGGCGCGCGAAAGCGAGTTCGCCGTGCGCCTGGCACTCGGCGCCGGGCCCTTCCGCATCGTCAGACAGGTGATCACCGAGTCGCTGTTGCTCGCTGCCGCAGGTGGCGTTGGTGGAGTCGCCCTGTCCCACGGGTTCATCGGGATCCTATCGGCAATGTTCTACTCGATGGACGACGAAGGCCACGTGCTTTCCTACGACTTCAGCCCGACGACCACAATCGTCGCGGCGACGTTCGGCGCCGCGCTGGCCGCCGGTGTGGTCTTCAGCCTCATTCCGGCTGTTTCTGCAGTTCGGCGTCAAGGCCGCCCGGCAATCACCGGCAAAATCACGAGCAGCTGGTCGACGGGAAGATGGTTGCTGTCGGCGCAGGCGGCTGTCGCGGTTGCCATGATTGCCACTGCGACGCTTCTGGCGACAAGCGCGCATGTCGTCCTCGCCGGTCGTAATTACGAAACGTCACACGTTGCACTTATGCGCGTACGGCCCCGGCTCGTGAACTACACACCTGCTCGCGCGCAATCGTTTCAGCGCGAGATACTACGACGACTGCGGACCATCCCGTCGGTCGAATCTGTCACCGTGGTGGGAGTCGGTGCGGTTCTGAGCGGCGGGGCCGCCATCGTGGCGCTGCCGCAATCGACCGATGCGCGTTTCTCCGTCCGGTACAACGAGATCGGTCCGATGTACTTTTCGACGGTGCGGACTCCGATCGTCGCGGGCCGGGAGTTCGACGATGCCGACACCAGCGGTTCGTATCGCGCGGCAGTGGTGAACGAAACCCTTGCGATGCGCCTGTGGCCGTCCGGTCGCGCGCTCGGCTCGACAATCCTCATTGGAAACACACCGCACACAATTGTGGGCATCGTGGCGGACGTCTCGATCAAGCCTCGCGACAGTGGGCCGGATGCCTGGATTTATGTCCCGTTCTGGCAGAATCCAAATCAGGTCGATTCGCGGATCGCGGTGCGTGTTGCTGGCGACCCTGCGGTCGTCTTCCCGGCGCTCGCGCGCGAGGTTCACGCGGTTGATCCGGACGTGCCGATCGCCGAAACGATCACTCTAACGGCTCGGATGGAGGGCTTGATGAGGCCCGTCCGGGTTGGGGCGGTTTTCGCCGGCTACGCTGCACTGTTCGCGGTCGTTCTGACGGCGATCGGCCTGTACGGCGCTCTGGCGTTCTCGGTCTCGCGCCGCACGAAGGAGATCGGCATTCGGCTGGCGCTCGGCGCAGCCCCCTCCTCGGTCGTTCTATCGATTGCGGGCGAAGGCATCAACGTCGTCGTCGCGGGCACCGCCGTCGGTGTGGTGCTCGCCGTCGCGCAGACGCGCATCGTCGCCCACCTTCTGTACGGATCCGCCCAGCCCGACTGGCTCGTCTACGCCGCAGCTGCGCTGCTCACGCTCATCGTAGGCGCGACCGCGGCGCTGGTTCCTGCGAGACGGGCAGCGGCGATCGAACCGATTGCGGCGCTTCGGGAACACTGAAGCCTGGAGGCGAGCGAGAGTGGCGGTAGATTCCGAGGACGCAAAAGCGCTGATCGCCGCGTGGCACACGAGTCACCGCGTCACGGTGTATCTCATCGAGCACCTGCCGCCCGAAATATGGGCGCAAACCGTTCCCGGAAACCCGCGCAAAACGGTGCGCATGATCGCGGCGCACCTCCACAATACGCGGTGCATGTGGATCAAGATGCTCGGTGCGCGCCATGGTGTTCCAGTGCCTCGCACTGTTGACCGCCGCCGTGTCCGTCAATCGGAGCTTGTCCGCGCGCTGTCGAGGAGCAGCGACGGCATCACTGGGTTGATCCGGCTTGGCGTCGATCACGGCGGCGTCGTGCCCCGGGCAGCCTGGCAGAATTTCCCGACCGATCTACCGCACTTTCTCAGCTACTTCGTGGCGCACGAGGCGCATCACCGTGGACAACTGCTGATGCTCGCGCGACAACTGGGGTATCGCGTGCCTTCAGCGGTCGCCGCGGGCCTCTGGCAGTGGAACACACGCGCGCGCGAATGATCCGCGCGAGCAAAAGAATGGCGCGGTGTTTCGACGACGCCGGGACGCCGCCGTCTTAGCGGCCGAAATAGCCGATGGCGGCGAGTCGCTGCAGCACATTCGGCGCAACGGGCATTGTCGTCGCCGAAATGCTGCGGCCGCGCTCGAGAGACGCGGCGAGATTGCGATAAAGGAGACGCTCGAGTTCATCCGCGCGCGCTGTCTGTCGTGCCGCGACGTCGTGCTGTTCGTTCGGGTCTTCCCCGAGCTCGAACAGTTGCCGGCTGCCGTCCGATGACGCAATCAACTTCCAGCCATCGACGCGGACGGCGTATTGCGACCCTGCAATCTCCGAATACGCTGGTCGGGACTCGTCTACCCCGTGCAGCGCCGCGCTCAACGAGTGGCCGGCGATGGGTTCCGGCACCGTGATAGCGGCATATTCCAGCAGCGTGGGAAAGAGATCGATCAGTTGCACCTGTGTCTTCACGATCCCCGGTAAAGGATGCGGCGCCTTGATGATCAGCGGCACGCGGATCAGCTCCTCGTAGAGCGTCGTGCTGTGCTCCCACCCGCCGTGATCGAGAAACTGCTCGCCGTGATCCGACGTCAACACGATTACCGCATTGTCGGTCCCGCGTACGTCGTGCAGTTGCCGCAGCAGCCGGTCGACCGCCACATCGGCCGCGGTGATCTCTTCGTCATAGCGGTCGACGTACGCACGCAGGTCGCGCGGCGAACCCGGCAGCAGCCATCCCGGAATCGGTATGGTAGACGCAATCGGTTCCGGCCGGCCAGCGAGGGGAAACGTACCTTTCGCCCACGCGGGCGGCGTGTACGGACTGTGAGGCTCCATCACATGCACCCACAGAAACATCGGCCGTTGCTCGATCTTCGCAACCTGCTCGAGCGTTTCGTCGACCACGTGATCGGCGCTCGCAAAGTCCGGCCCCGGAAAAAACTCAAATGTGTCGAACCCCCGCGCGAAGCCAAATGCGTCGATCAGAAACGGGTTCGCCGTAAAGCCGAGTGTCCGATATCCCCCGCTGTGGAACGCCTCCGCGAGCGTTGTCACGTTCGGAGGAAGTACGTCGGTCGTGATCGGCAAGCTGGTGACGTGGCCCGTCATCGTCTCCGGAAACGGCACGGACGCGGTCACCGTCTTGTGCGCGCTCGGATACAGGCCCGTCATCAGCGACGCCACTGAGGCTTTTGTGTACGGGGCCTGGGCGATGGCGTTGGTGAAGACAATGGCGCCGCGAGAGAAGGCGTCGATCAGCGGCGAGGTGAGCCGCATATACCCGTAACGACTCACATGATCCGCACGAAGCGCGTCAATGGTCACCAGGATGATGTCGGGTCGCGCACGGGGAGGTGGCGCGACGGCAATGCGACTGCGGCTTGGCGCCGGCGCCGCTGGAAGACCGACCGAGAGCGCGATCGCCACAACGGCGGTCAGGACGAGCGACCGGATACCGACCCGGAGAGCCGCCCTGCGCATGAGCATGTCCTTTAATGATGACCTGCTCGCCGGATTGGTACAAGTGCTAAATCTGTGACATCTGGCGCAGGTCGAACGCGCCTTCGCTATCGCCGAACCGTTCGATGTCTTCGCAGCCAAGCGCGCGCAGCACACCGAGCATCACATTCGCGAGCGGTGTGCCGTTCGGCGCGCGTAAATGGACCCCGCCTTTCAGCGCACCACCAGCGCGCCCAGCGATGAAGAACGGCACCCGCTTGTGATTGTGCTGGTTCGAATCGCCCATGGCCGATCCGTACAGCAGCAGCGTGTTGTCGAGGATGGTGCCACCGTCCTCGTCTGGGATTTGCCGCAGCGCGTTCAGAAAGTACGGAATGAGGCTGACGTGGTAGCTGTTGATCTTCGCGAAATCCAGGATTTTCGTTTCTCTGCCGCTGTGATGCGATGTCGGATGGAATGCACCTCGGAAACCGCTTTCCGGGTACACGCGATTCGAGTTGTCGCGCCCCAGCTTGAATGCGAACACACGCGTGACATCCGACGCAAATGCCAGCGCCTGGAGATCGAACATCAGCTTCACATGCTCTGAAAAGGAATCGGGCACGCCAGCCGGCGCGAGCGGCAGCTCGCGTGGCTCGCCGCCGCGATTGAGCCGCTCGACGTTCTGAATGCGCCGTTCGACTTCGCGCAAGGTGTCCATATACTCAGCGAGCCGCAGGCGGTCGGTGGCGCCCAGGGTCTTCATGAGACGGCCAGAGGAAGACAGAATCCAATCAAGGATGCTCCGATCTTCGGGGCTCTTCCCGACGACGCCGAACAGCTCGTCGAACACGATCCGTGGATCGCGAATCATCGGCAGCGGTCGCGTGGGCGAGGCCCAGCTGATGGCGTCCGTATACACGCACGAGTACCCGAAGCCGCAGCCGCCGGCCTGGTCGACGGGTTCGATGCACAACTGCATCGATGGCACCGGCGTTTCTCCCTCGATCCGCTGTGCATAGAGCTGATCGAGCGACGTTCCGGCCTTGACGTCGCCATCTATCGTCTGTTTCGGATGCGCCTGCGTCAGGAACACGGCGCTCGATCGCGCGTGATCGCCGCCAATCTCGTTCGCGGTGAACGGCTCGGCGGGATCGACGTCCGTGTTGCTGACGATGGTCAGGTGGTCGCGAAACGGCTCGAGCGATCGCAGGCTCGTGGGCGCCAGATCGAAGTCCCGGCCGGCCGATGCCGGTGCCCACAGGTTCTTCTTGACACCGATCGGGGCGCTCCCTGCTGCGCCGTGCACCATCTCGACGCAGACCAATCGGATCTTCTTCCGCGCCGCAGCAACCCGACGCGCTGGAACCATCGCTTCGAGGAACGGGAGCGCGACGGTCGCGCCCAGGCCGCGCACAACGCTGCGGCGCGACAGCGCAATCATGGCTTCCGTTCCTTCAGCCGTTCCGCCGTCCAGGGCAGATGCGCATGGCCCGGGAGGTCGAGGTGTCCTTCGAGCGTGCCATCCTCGAGGACCTTGCCGTCGATCGTCAGCGTGGTCGGCTCTTTCGCGTGGTCGACCGTGCCCGACAACGTAAACGCGTCGTCGACGAGCTCGCCGGTCAGGCGCACTTCGACGCGTTTGGTGACGTCCTGGGTGGGCAGCGCGATCGTTCCGGTGAGTGACTGGCCGTCCTGTTTCAGGACGAGCGGCGTTGGAATGACATGGCCGGCGTCCAACGCCATGTTCCAGGTGCCGGTAACGTTCGATGGCGCCGCAATCGCGAGCAGTGCTGCAACGATGAATCTCATTCGGCCTCCTGAGACTCACCGTATCAACACGTTGTTGAATCACACCTGAACGCGTCGTTCAGGTGTCGTTCAGGAATGCCTACTCGGCTCGCAGCGCGACCGTCGGATCGACATGTGTGACGCGCAGCGCGGGCACGAACGAGGCGACGGCCGTCACCATCGCGACGGCGGCGCACGTGCCGGTCAGCACCAGCGGATCGGCGGGGCTCACGTGGTACAGGAGCGAGCGGACCGCGCCGGCGAGCGTAAAGGTGCCCGCGAGGCCGAGCGCGACGCCGCAGCCGGCGAGCACGAGGCCCTCGCCGACCACGAGCCGCATCACCGATCCGGGGCTCGCGCCAAGCGCGACGCGAATGCCGATCTCACGCGTGCGCTGTGCCACCGAGTAGGAAACCAGACTGTAGATGCCGATGCTGGCGAGGACGGCCGCGAGCAGCGCGAACCCCGAGGTGAGGAGCGACGACAGGCGCAGCGATCCAGCCGACGCGTCGACGGTTTCAATCATCGGCTGTGCCCGGACCAGCGGAACGTCTGGATCGATTGCCGCGATTCGTTGACGTATCGCCGGCAGGCTCGCGGTGGGATCGCCTTCGGTGCGCACGGCGATGCCCATGCTGTCGCCGGCAAGCTGCGCGTGCGGGATGTACGATTCAGGCACTGGCGGCTGGCCGAGCGAGGCCGATCGCACGTCGCCGACGACGGCCACGATCTGTCGTGCGACGGTCGTGCCATCGACCGCGAGATTGATTGTCGCGCCGATCGGGCTCTCCTTCGGCCAGTATTGGCGCGCCATCGCCTCGTTGATGATGACCACCGGCTGGCTGTTCCGAGTGTCCCGCTCGGTGAACTCCGTACCCTGGCGGATCGGAATCCCCATCGCCGAAAAGTATCCAGGGGTCACCATGCGGTACTCGATGACCGGAGGACGGTCGGGAGTGCCAGGCGACGGGCGGCCCGCAATCGAGAACGGCCCGTTGAAGCCGAAGCTCGTGAGCGGCAAGAAGTTGATCGCGCCGGCGCTTTTCACGCCCGGCAGCGCACGGATATCGTCCAGGATCCTCGCGAGCGTGCGAACGATCTGATCGTCGTTGTAGCGCCCCTCAGGCAGCGTGATCTGAAACGTCAGCAGGCCGTCTGGACGGAAGCCGGTGTCCTGCGCCTCGAGGACGAGCAGGCTCTTCACCATCAGGCCGGCGCCCACAACCAGCACGATCGCCAGCCCAATCTCGGCCACGACGAGCACGCGGCTAGCGCCGCGCGCGCCACCGCTCGACGCGCCGCGGGCGCCCGCGTCGCGCAAGCCGTCGTTTGCGTCGACGTGAAATCCGCGACGCGCGGGCGCGAGGCCGAAGATGAGCCCCGTCACCACCGCGACGGCGACTGTGAAGCCCATCACGTGCCAATCGATCGCGATCACCTGCACGCCGCTGAACCCGGTCGGCGCGAGCGCGACGAAGAATCTCAAGAGCCAGCTCGCAACGAGGACGCCGGCGCCGCCGCCGATCGCCGACAGCAGCACGCTTTCGGTCAACAGCAGCCTCAGGATGCGCCACGGCCGCGCGCCGATCGCGGCGCGGATCGCGAACTCCCGCGATCGCGAGATGCTGCGCGCCAAAAGCATGTTGGCAACATTCGCGCACGCGACCAGCAGCACCAGCAGCACCGCGCCTTGAAGGACGAGCAGCATCTGACGATTGGTCTGCGAGAGAAAGTCGTGCAGCCGGTACACTCGGATGCCGCGACGCAGGCCGTTCTCCCGGTTGAATACGGCGGTCACGGTGGCAAGATCCTGCGCCGCCTGCTCGACCGTCACGCCGTCACGCACACGTCCAATCAGACGCAGGGCGTTCATTTTTTGCTGCAGCGGCTCCATCCGGAGCGGAATCCACGCGTCGGCATTCGAGGGATAAAGGAAGCCCGCGGGCATGACCCCGATAATCGTCCGTTGAAGGCCGTCGGTCGTCAGGGCTTCCCCGATGATTCGAGGATCGCCGGCGAACACGCGCTGCCACAGCCCGTAAGTGAGCACGATAACGGGAGCCGCGTTCGGCACATCGTCCGACGGGGTGAAGCCGCGTCCTGCGAGCGGAGGCACGCCGAGCACTTTGAAGAAGTCGCCCGACACGCGTGGGGTGACGATGCGTCGCGGTTCGCCGCGGCCGGTGATGGTCTGGATGCCTGAAGATGTACCCGCGAGCGCGTCGAGCGTGCGGGTGCCGTCGCGCAAGGCGACGAACTTCGTCCAGGAGACCGATGCGTTCGCCACCGCGGGAAAAGTATCGTGGATGTAGATGAGCCGATCCGGGTCACGAAACGGCAGCGGCTTCAACAGCAGCGCATATACGACGCTGAAGATGGCGGTATTGGCGCCGATGCCGAGCGCGAGCGTCAACACGGCGGTGAGCGTGAGCGTCGGCGATCGGAACAACGATCGCCAGGCGTGTTTCAAGTCGTAGAGCATGTCGCCTCGCTAGAGAATCGCCGCCACGATCAACGTCGCATCGTCGTCGAACGCGCCGGAGGTGAACGCCTGCACCTCCTGCATCACGTAGTCTTTCATGGCGTCGGCCGGTCGAGTGCGCGCACGAACGGCGACCTCGCCAAGGCGATCGTCGCCGAATTCCTCACCCGCGGCGTTGCGGGCCTCGGTGATCCCGTCGGTGTAGAGGAGCAGGCGATCGCCGGGTGCCATCGGCAGCACCGCCTCGTCGTAGCGGTTCTCCGGAAATATGCCCAGCACCATGCCGCCCTGCGCGAGCCGGTCGATCGTGCCGTCCGCATGCACCAGGAGCGGCGGGTTGTGCCCCGCGTTCGCATACGAAACAATTCGGCGGACCGGGTCCACCCACACGAAGCAGAAGGTGACGAAGCGGCCGCTCACCATGTGCTGACACAGCAGACGGTTCACGTTCGCGCAAATCGCTGAGGGGCTCGGCCGATCGCGCGCAAAGGCGCGAACCGCCGCCTGCAGGTTCGACATGAGCAGCGCTGCCGGCACGCCCTTGCCGGCGACGTCGGCGATGACGACGCCGAGCGTCGCCGCCGACCTCGATGAGGTCGAAGCAATCGCCGCCGACGCCGTCCGCCGGCTGCCAGGCGGTCGCAACCTGAAGGCCGGGAACCTGCGGCAGCGCGGCCGGCAGCAGCGCGCGCTGAATCAGCCGCGCTTCTTCCTGTTCGCGCCGCTGTTTGCGATCCTGCCGCCGTGTCGCACGGCCATCCGCGATTTCGCGCTGGACGATCTCGAGCAGGGTGACGTCCTCCCACGGTTTCTGCACGAAGCTCTTCGCGCCGCGCCGCATCGCTTCGACGGCGGTGTCGACGTTGCCCCACCCGGTCATGACGACGATCGGAAGGGCCGGATCGTGCGCGCGGACCTGCGCGATCAGCTCGAGGCCTTCACGGCCCGATGTGGTGTCGCGGGTGTAGTTGAGATCCATCAGCAGCAGGTCGAATGCGTCGGCGCGGAGCCGCTCGGTGACGCCGTCGGCCGAAGCTCACGAACTGCGCATCGTAGCCCTCGCCGGCGAGCAGCCAGCGCAGCGCCTCGAGCACGTCGGGCTGATCGTCGGCGACGAGCACGCGTGCGGTCCGTGTATCTAGTGTTTCGGCCATCGGAACTTCGCCGGAAGATGTCGCACCGCCTTGGCTCTCGACGACCAATGTCCGTGCCAGGGGTCGCTCGCCGAAACATGCGCGTTTCCGGCCGGTATCAGCGGCAATTGTCGCGCGCGCGCGACAGCCGGTCGCGTGTACGCGACGACCGCGCACACACACAACTCAGTGCGCGGCGCTTCCGTCTAACGGAACAACGTGGGTTTACCTGTGGCACTGAGCGTGCACGGTGCACGCGAACGAAAGATGTCGAACGCAAATCCCGGCCGGATCCTGGTCGCCGACGATCAAGCCGACATGCTGGACGCGCTCACCCTGCTGCTGAACGACGAGGGCTTCGAGCGTCGTCGCCGCGCGATCGCCGGCCGAGGTCATCGAGAAGCTCGAAGGCGCCGACTTCGACCTCGCGATTCTCGACCTCAATTACACGCGCGACACCACGTCCGGCCAGGAAGGGCTCGACCTGATGGAGCGCATCCGCACACTCGACCCGACGCTGCCGGTGCTCGTCATGACGGCGTGGAGCAGCGTGGCCGGCGCGGTCGAAGCGATGCGGCGCGGCGCCCGCGACTACATCGAGAAGCCGTGGGACGACGATCGGCTGCCGACGACGGTGCGCACGCAGGTCGATCTGCGCCGTGCCCTGCGGCGAACGCAGCGCCTGCAGGAGGCGAACGCGCGCCTGCAGCGCAGGCGACACGCCGACGTTCCTCGGCGATGCGCCCGCGATATGCGAGGTGCGGCAGACGATCGAGCGGGTCGCGCGCGTCGGACGCGGCCGTACTCATCACCGGCGAGCACGGAACCGGCAAGGAGGTGGTGGCCTCGTGGCTGCACCTGCTGTCCGACCGCAGGTCGAAGCCGCTCGTCACGATGAACGCCGGCGGGCTGGCGGAAGGAGTCGCGGAAAGCGAGCTGTTCGGTCACGTGAAAGGCGCCTTCACCGACGCGCGGACAGATCGCCTCGGCTGCTTCGAGCTCGCCGACGAGGGCACGCTGTTCCTCGACGAGATCGCCAACATGCCGGTGCGGCTCCAGGCGAAGCTGCTGCGCGTGCTGCAGACCGGCGAGGTGCAGCGCGTCGGCTCGTCGCGCGTCCGCTACGTCAACGTCCGCGTCCTTTCCGCCACCAACGCCGATCTCGACGCCGAGATCGCCGCCGGTCGCTTCCGCGAAGACGTTCTCTACCGCCTCAACACCGTCGTCATTCACCTGCCGCCGCTGCGCGAACGCGGCGACGACGTCGAAGCGCTGGCGCAACATTACCTTGGGCAGTACGCCGCACGGTACCGGAAGCCACTGCGAACGTTCGACGCGGGCGCGATGCGGGCGCTCCACGCCCACCGGTGGCCGGGCAACGTCCGCGAGCTCGCGCACTGCGGTCGAGCGAGCCGTGCTCCTGGCGATCGCCGGACGCGGATGCTGTGAGTGCGCGCGACTTGGGTCTACAGCTGCTCGAGTGCGAGCGCAGCCAGCGGAGAGCAGTCGCTCGAGGACGCCGAGCGCGTATTCATCGAAAAAGTGCTCACCCGGCACCGCGGCGATGTGCGCGCCGCCGCAGCGCAGCTCGGCATGAGCCGCAGCGCGCTCTATCGACGGCTGCAGCAGTATGGCGTACGTACTGAGTCGTAGCCGGCCGCACCGCAACCTCGAGCAGTCGGTGCTCAGTCTCGGCGTTCTGGCCGGATTGCCCGGCAGCGCCATCGTTCTGTATTTCATCTCGACCCAGGCGCTTTCCTTCGAGGTTCGATGGACGGTCGCCGCCGTCGTTCTGATCGTGTGGATGGGCGCGGCGGTTGTGGCACGCGCGATGGGTCACGCGTACGCTGTTCGTCGCCGCAAATCTGCTCGGCGCGCTGCGACGAAGGCGACTATTCCATCCGCGGCGGAACGGCCGCTGAAGGGCGAAGCGCGGTCGATCTCGTGATGATCGAGATCAACGCGCTCGGCGATACGTTGCAGCGCCAGCGCGCCGAAGCCGTCGAGTCGACGGCGCTGCTCACGAGCGTAATGGGAGCGATTGACGTCGCCGTCTTTGCGTTCGACATGGACGAGACACTCGTGCTCGTCAACCCGGCCGGCGAGCGGCTGATCGGCCAACGCGCCGCCTCGCTCGTGGGCCGCCGCGCCGCTGAGCTGCGACTGGCGCCGTATCTTTCGGGCGACACGCCGCGCCTCGTCGGAGCGCCCGTTCGGACCCGACAGCGGCCGCCTCGAGCTTCGGCGGTCGACCTTCAGGCGCGATGGCCGACCGCATCACTTGCTGGTGTTCGCCGATCTGAGCCGCGCGCTTCGCGAAGAGGAGCAGCAGGCGTGGCAGCGGATCGTCCGCGTGCTGTCGCACGAAATCAACAATTCGCTGACGCCGATCAAGTCGATCGCGCACAGCCTGCGGCGCGCTGTGGCGCGGATGCCGAACATTCCGCGGGAGCCGGACATGCAGGAGGCGCTGTCGCTGATCGAAAATCGCGCTCGGGCGCGCTCGGCCGCTTTCTCGGCGCGTACGCCCAGCTCGCACGGCTGCCGAAACCGCAGCGGCGCCGGTGCAGATCCGGCCGCTCGCAAAACGCGTCGCGGAGCTCGAGGACGCGGCAGCCGGTTGCCGTTCGCGACGGCGGCGACCTCTGGGTGCATGCTGACGCCGATCAGCTCGAGCAGCTGCTGATCAACATCGTCAGAAACGCGGTGGACGCCGCGGCGCAAACGTCTGGCGGCGCGTGGATCGCGTGGAAGCGCTCGAACGGCGACCTCGAGCTCGTCGTGGAAGACGAGGGCACTGGCCTGCCGGATTCCTCCAACCTCTTCGTCCCCTTCTTCACAACCAAAGCCACAGGGTCCGGCATCGGGCTCGCGCTGAGCCGGCAGATCGCGGAAGCCCACGGCGGCACGCTCACGCTCGAGAATCGAACCACAGGATCAGGATGCCGCGCCGTTCTCGTCCTTCCCGGCGTCGACTAGTCTCCGCAACAGCTCTATCGTCTTGTCGTTGCGGTCGCCGGGAAACCTGACCGCGTAACCAAGCGGCGTCGTCTCCAGGACGTCATCTTCACGCTCGTAATCACCTGGAATCGTCGCGCGAAGGCCAAGGTCGGCTCCGCGGTCGATCAGAAGCCGCGCAACGTCATAGCCGAAGTCGTCGAATTGCGTCACCGCATGGAAGATCGGCGTCTGCCCCCCGATGCCGCGCGCGTCGATCTCGGCGCGGGCGTCCACGTCGGCGCCGCGGTCGAGCAGCAGCGTCGCGCTGCCGGCCGCGCCGTACTCGGCCGCCACGTGCAGCAGCGTTGCACCGACGAGCGAAAGGCGACGCCGGCCCGTGCTTCCGAAATCGAGCGCCGGAAACCGCCGATGCCGCAGGTCGGGAGCCGCGTCGAGCTGCGCCCGCAGGCTCTCGACGTGGTCGCACATCACGTCCAGCACGGCCGGGATGTCGTATCGGGTCACGCCTCCGGCCTCGCGCAGGATGTCGATGCAGCGCGTCAACTGCCGTGAACGTGAGTAAGTGCTGATGACGTAGTCCAAAGCCGTGCGCGCGATGCCAGTCCGCCCGCCCGTGGAGTTGGGATTCGCGCCGTGACGGAGCAGCCATTCCAGCGAAGCCGGTTCCAGCGTTTCGCACGGCGCGAAGATAATCGGGAAATAGCCGCTCCAGCGGGCGTTTACATCCGCGCCGTACGAGACGAGCAGCTCCATCATCGAGATCCGCTCGTCGACGAGCGCTGCGCGCATCAGCGGTCCATCGCCGCCCTGATGAACATCGGACCCGTGCTCGATCAGCCACGCGGCGATCTTCAGCCGCTCGGGCCGAGGCGGCTCCCAGGGCACGCGGCACTCGGCGACCCACGTCAGCGGTCCATTCTTGTGGTACCCGAGAGGCGCAGTGTGAAGCGTGGGGTTGCCGGTCATCAACGCGATCACGCGCGCGACGTCATTCAAGTCGATCGCCGCCTTCAGGTCGCCGATCTCGTGAAATGAATCGACGTACGTCTTGAGCCGCGGCCAGCTGGGAAACCCGTACGAGCGGGCGATCTGAAACCGCGCGGCGGCGAGCGACGATGCTGCTCCGCCCTTCAGGAGATCTCGCGCCTGGTGTTTCAGATGATTCAGGTCTGGATGGTCGGGAAGCAGACGCCTCCCGAATTTCGGTTGGGCCACGGGCAACCTCCTCTCATCGAAGCGCCCGGCGTCCGCATCGCGGGCATGAAAGAAGGTTCGCGTGAACCGACTTGAACGAGGTGGGCTTCTGCCCTTTCCGCGGACCGGCAGCGGCCTCTTACCGCTGGAGCAAAGTTTACAGCACTTGTGGTCTGCGGCCCCTCGCTTGCGCCCGCAGCTTTCAATCGCGTTCTGAAGTTCTGCACATCCCAGGCAACTTCCCGTCGCGTTGCCGTGGCAAGCGATCGTGTTGGAAAATCACGCTACACTGCCGGCGCCCGTTCAGGAATAAAGACTGCCGACAAGGAGTACACAATGGTTTTCCCGAAGCTTCTCGCGATGGTCCTCGCCGCGCTTCTCTGTGCACTCCCTCTTCGCGCCATGGCACAAGCGCTTCTGCCCCCGCCCCCGCAGACGCCATATGGCATGCCTATCAGTACTGAAGACGCCAAGCGGGTGGCTGCGGGAGCTATTGCTGAGGCACGACGAAACAGCTGGAACATGGCTGTCGCTCTCGTCGATATCGGAGGCTACCTCGTGTACTTCGAGAGGATGCCGAATACGCAGTTGGGAAGTGTTGACTTGGCCATCGAGAAGGCGCGCACCGCGGCCCTGTTCCGAAGGCCGACGAAGGTGTTTCAGGACGCTCTAGCCGCGGGGGGCGACGGCCTCCGTGTCTTGCGGCTCACCGGCACGATTCCAAATGAGGGCGGTGTTCCGATCATCGGAGAAGGAAAGCTCGTTGGGGCCATCGGGATCTCGGGTGGCAGCGTCGAGCAGGATGGCCAGGCTGCTAAGGCTGGTGTCAACTCGCTCAAATAGTAGCTGGACCCTTCGTCTCCAGATCGTTCCGCGAACGGACAACGTTCGCCCTGCGACATTCCGAGACCGCACAACGTTCGTCGCGACGACGAACGAACAGGTTTTGATCCAACGCGGCGAAGCTCGTTCATCGATCTTCAAACGACCCTCGAAGTCGTACTCCCACTGCGGCTGTGAACCTTCACGCTAGCAGCATGACGGCGTGTGACGGGTTTCCTACAACCGCCGAAGAGGAGTGTCATGAAACGACATCGCTATGCCGCGTCGATTGCAGTGCTCGTGTTGCTGTGGGCCGCTGCACCCGCGCGCGCGCAGGTGTTCACCGGCCGGGTCGATCTCGCGATCGATGATGCCACCGGCGGACGTCTGCCGGGCGTGACCGTCGATCTCACCGGCCCAGTGAACCAATCACAGGTGACCGATGCTCAAGGGCAGGCGCATTTTCTCAACCTGCCGCCTGGCCGCTACACGCTGAAGGCGGCATTGACCGGGTTCAACGCGTACACCAACGACAACGTGATCGTCGCGGCCGGTTCGTCCACGCCGCTCAGCGTGCGTTTGGCCGTCGCCGGCACCACCGAGAACGTTGTCGTGACGGCCGCCACCCCGGTCATCGATCCCAAGCGGCAGACAACCACGACGAACGTGACGCTGGAGGAACTGCAGAACATTCCGACGGCGCGCGATCCGTGGGTTGTGATGCAGACCGTGCCGACGATCACCGTCGACCGCGTAAACGTCGGCGGCTCGGAGTCTGGCCAGCAGTCGGTGTACATCGCCAAAGGCGCCCAGGTCACCGACAACACATGGAGCATCGACGGAGTGCCCATTACCGACATGGGGTCCACCGGCTCGTCGCCGACGTACTTCGATTTCGACATGTTCCAGGAGATGGCGATCACGACGGGAGGCGCCGACGCGCAGAACTCGACGCCCGGCGTGCAGTTGAACCTCGTCTTGAAGAAGGGCACGAACGCCGTCCACGGCGACGGCCGCATCTACTTCGAGAATCAGAGTCTGCAGGGGACCAACATCTCGCCGGCGACGGCCGTGCAGCTTGGCAGCATCACGGGCAAAGGCAACCGGACCGATCGCTACGACGACACCGGCTTCGACATTGGCGGCCCGGTGTTCAAGGACCGGCTCTGGGCGTGGGGCACGGTCGGCCGCACGGACGTGCACAACCTCACGATCGCCGATCAGCTCGACCGCACGCTGCTCGAGAACTACGCCGCGAAGGTCGACGCGCAAATCACACCGCAGGTCCGCGGCAACTTCACCTTCTTCGACGGCAACAAGATCAAGAACGGACGGAGCGTCGGCCCGACGCGGCCCGTTGAAACCGCGTGGAACCAGACCGGGCCCACGCGCTACTACAAGGGTGAAGGCAATTTCGTCGCCGGCACCAATATCTTCGCCACGGCGCGGTTCGCCTACATCACGAGTGGATTTCAGCTGGCGCCGGCCGGCGGCCTCGACAAGAGCGTCTACCTCGACGACAGCGGCGTGTATCACAACTCGTACCTGTTCTACGAGACGAACCGCCCGCAGTACTACGCGAGCGGCGATGCCAGTTACTTCGTCGGGCGTCAGGAGATCAAGGCCGGATTCTCATGGCGCAAGACACCGGTCGAGTCTCTCAGTGAGTGGCCCGGCTCCAACATCCTGACGATTTGGAACGGCTATCCCGATATGCAGGCGCAGGTGACGCGCAACCTGCCGAACAACACGGCCGGCCGCTACACGACGGCATTCCTCACCGATACGATTGCGTTGAATCGCATCACGATCAACGGCGGCGTCCGCTTCGACCATCAGACCTCGTCACTCGATCAAACGGTCGTGGCCGGCGTGCCGGGCTTTGCGGACCTGCCGTCGGTTACCGCGGCCGGCGTCTCGAACGCGTACGACCTCAACACGTTTACCCCGCGCGTGGGCGTCACCTACGCGTTCGACGAGAACAAGCGGACGATCGGCCGCGTCAGCTACGCGATGTTCGCGTCGCAGCTGCCCGGGAACGCAGCGGCGTTCGTTTCGCCGATTCAATATTCGTACACGCTGTACAACGCCGTCGATCGCAACGGCAACAACATCGCCGACGCAAACGAGCTCACCGATCTCGTGACGACAGTCGGCATCGGGCCGTTGTCGAACAGCAACCGCGTGAACATGACCGCGCCGCTCACGCACGAACTGCTCGTCGGCGTCGACCGTCAGCTGGCGCGCGACCTCGGCGTGAGCGTCACGGCAACCTACCGCCGTTACAACGATTTACCCTGGGCTATCCCGGTCGGCATCACGTCGGCGGATTATCAGCAGACGAGCACCGTGTCGGGAACATTCCCGATCGTCGGGAGCGTCAACGTCCCCGTGTATGCGACGACGAAGGATACCGGCGGCGCATTCGTCGCCGAGAACCGTCCCGGCTATCACCAGCGGTATCTCGGGCTCGAAGCGAGCGCCACGAAGCGGATGGCGAACCGCTGGATGGCGCGCATCGGTTTTTCGACGAACGACTACCGCGAATATTTCGATGACCCATCGACGGCCATTCTGGATCCCACACGGTCACCTAATTGGAATCAGGGTGGCCTCGGGGCCACGCCAGGTGGCAACAGCAATCCGTATCAAAGCGGACCGAACGTCAATGGCGGGTCCGTGGCCGTGCAGTCGACCGGCAGCGGCAACAAGGGCAATGTGTTCATCACGCCGGTCCGCTACCAGTTCATCGCAAATGGACTCTGGCAGGCGCGCTGGGGCATCGACTTCGGCGCGAACTACGTCCTGCGGCAGGGGTATGCTCTCCCCTACTATCGCGATCGCGTTGCGACGCCGGATGTGGTGCAGCCCTCCAAACCTGTGCTCATCGTCTCGGCGGCCGATGAATTCCGGACAGCGGCCGTGTCGAGTCTCGACGGACGGCTCGAGAAGAAGTTCACCTTCGGGCGCTCGACGCTCGCGGTGGATTTCGACGTGTTCAACGTGCTGAACTCGGGCGCGGAGCTGCAGCGGCAGCTCAACGCGAGGTTGCCGACATTCAACAACATCCAGGAAATCATGAACCCGCGCATCGCCAGGATCGGCGCGCGGTTCGTGTTCTAGCGATCGGCGCTTCTCTCGAACGCGCCAGAATCACGTCAGCGGTGGTGCTCACATAACAGAGCACCACCGTTTTCTTCGATCAGGCCCGAAGCGAGCTTCAACTCGCGGGTCACGTACTCGAAACCGCGGCGCCACCACTCCTCGAACGACAGTGGACCATCGAACGGCGGAAGAATCTCCAAATCGAACAGCCAGGGGCCGGCGGTGCGCACGTCGGTCGCGCCGAGCAGCCAGAAGTAGAACACGATCGGCGTCGCGCAGAGCATCGCCATCGAACCCGGGGCTGTTGCGAGCAACTCGAAGGGCAGCAGGCCGCAGGCTCCGGCGCAGACCCTCACGATCAGCGCGTCGATGGACAGCAGAATCGCCGCGTCGAGCGCCGCCGCGAGGGCGTAATGATGGCGCCGCGGCCGCGGCTCCGGCGCGCGCAATTCCGCTACTTCAGCGAGGTCGAGAGGCGCCTCCGGCAATCGCGCTCTCAGCTCGGCGATAACCGCGTCGGGCTCGACACCGACTGCCTGGGCGTAGGCGCGCACCGCCGTCCGCGCGTAAAGACCGGCGGGAAGAAGCTCATAGCGCTCGGCGTCGATCGCGGCGACGATGCGCGGCGACAAGCGGGTGCGGGACGCAACCTCGGCGGCGGTGAGCCCTGCATCCTCGCGCGCGCGTTTCAGCCTCGGTGCGCTCATGCCCGCTTTATCGGAAGCACGATCTCGAACGTTCACTCATCCATATTGATCCGCGCTCAGATTAACTACCGCTGCAGACCAGAAACGCGCGCCTGGCGCAAGAGCTTGGTGAGCCGCGCGCACTCGGCCGCCGCTACTTTGCGGCCGAACGGAGTGATCCGGTAGTAACGTCGAACATCCTCGGGGGGCACATCGTGGAGCTCTTCGATGAGCCCAGTCGTTTTCGAGCTGATCTATCAACGCGCCGCATCGGCGGCGGAGTTCATGGCATCGGCGATCAAGGCGCGCCTGCACGGCGAAGCGAACCGGTGGTTCTCGCTGCGCCATATCGCGCGCTGATTGCATCCGCGCGGCAACGCGCTACTTTGTTCCAGCAGTCCCTTTGGGCTTCGGCGTCACCGTCGTGAGCTGCGCGTACTGAACGATCGCGGCCGCCGCGTTCTTCTCGGCATTCGCGAGACCGCCGCCTTTGCCGTTTGATTCGATGGTGTAGTACTCGTTCGCCGCGTGCGCACGGCCGCCGCCGCCGCCGCCGCCGCGCCCGCCCATCGGGATCGATACGTGCCCGACCTTCTGTCCAACTTCGCCGTCGGCGAAGAGATACGCCGGCCAGTAGCCGCCTGTCGCATCAGCTCCCGTGTCGGAAAGCAGCATGTTCGGATCCGTCAGCTTGGCCGAGGTCGGAACCACCGGGCCGGCGCCGCGGCCGCCGCCCAAACCGATTGACGCCATGAGCTCGCCAGCCTTTTGGTGCGCGTGCGCGATGTCGGTGTCCTGCGAGGAACCGCGCGACCACGGCACGTCGCCAATCAATTTCATCTCGACGTCCTTGTAACCATTCGCGTCGAGCTGCGCGCGGAGCTTCTTGACCAGGTCGAGGCCGTTCATCCTCGGCACGTACCGGAAGTTGTGCTTCGTGGTGAACTTGTTGGGCAGAATCGCGCCGGCGCCGCCCGCGTACATGTTGCCGCCCCACCCGCCGTCGAGATTGAACGACACGCCGAAGCGGCCGTCCTTCAACACCTGAAACGGATCGTCGTGCATGAACCGCGCGACGCCCGCATTCTTGGCCATCACCGCGAGGTCTGTGCGCGCCGCCTGCGCCTTCATCTGTTCGACTTCCGCCGGCGTTGGCGGATCCATGTTCTCGAAGAAGCCTTTGATCAGCGGCGTGTTGCCGTCCTTCGACGTCAGCGACGCCAGCATCTGAATGTGCCGCCACGCGGGGCTGTCGGTCGTCCGCTTCATCACGCCGTGAACGTCCGACTGCACGGGACCGCGACCCCAGCTCTTCCCACTCGTCGTCAACTCGACATACACGCAACCCTCGGACGGACCGCCGGCGAAGAGCGCATCGGCTTCGGCGAAAAGATCCGAGTGCTCGCTCATGAACTTGCGCAGTCCGATGTCCATCCGCTCTTCGTCGCCTTCAGCGACGAAGATCAAATTCACCGGCAGCTTGCCCATCACGGCCTTCAGCGACGTGAGGGCGTTCAGCACCGCCATCTCGGGCCCTTTGGAGTTGGTCGCGCCGCGGCCGATGATGACGCGCGACGCGTTGTCCACGCCGGCCGTCGTGGCGTCGACGATCCTCCCCTCGAAAGGCGGCGCGATCCAGATGTCAGGCTGCGTGATCGGCATCGTGTCGTACTGCCAGTAGATGGCGAGCGTCTTCGGTGCCCCTTCGTCGCACTTCGCGTAGACGACCGGATTCCCGGGGCTGCCGTATTCAGTAATGCCGGTGTCGAACACGCGAGAGTTCTGGCAGCCGAGTTTCTCGAAGAACCCCTTCACCATCTCGGCGCTCTCGGGAATGCCTTCGCCGCTGTTCGAGATGCTCGGCTGCTTGATCCACTTCTGGATGTTTTCAGCGTGCTCATCGATGTTCGCGTCGATGTAAGTGAACACCTTCTGAAGATCGGGAGGCAGCTTGGAGTAATCCGGTTTGAAATTCGGATCGCCGGTGCCGTACGGGTGAATGCCGATTTTCGCCTTGGCCGCGGCGGGCGCGGCCTGTTGTTGCGGTCCGGCCTTCTGGTTACAACCGGAGACAGCGATCAACGCAGCCACGACAGAGAGCGAAGCCATCTTTACGATCACAGTGATCTCCTCGTTCAGAGAAATGTATGCGCTCTTATATACCTTCAGCCCCGCGTCTGTCGCATGATTTTCGTAGCCGTCCTCAACCGGGAGCTCCTGAGGGCGCGCGAGTTTTCTTCCATCCGGACCAACCTGCACTTCGCGTTGCTTCCTGCCCGTCGTGACGACCGCTTCGTACGCGACCAGCTTGCCGTTTTTCATCAGCGATTCGACTTTGCCTATCGTCGCCTGGCCGGCCGCCGCCTCGAGACCGCTCTGCACTGCGGCAGGCAAAGTCGCCAGTGTCACTTCCTCTTCGACTTCCAGGACATGGCCCTCGGCGTCCATCGAGATGTCCTTTCCATGGCCTTAGCCCGTGTGTTTCTGTCATCTTCCAGACATGTTCGCGAAGCTATAATCTCCGCCTCCGCGGTTTCTTATGGAGGTTCCCGTGATTCGACATACGCTGAGCATTCTCTTCTGCTTCATTGCGGCCAGCCTTGCTGCCCCGGTTGTCGGGCACGCGCAGACGTTCAAGGTCGAAAAGTTCGATATCAAAGGCGACGGCGGCACGGACTACGTCGCCGTCGAAGCCGCCACGGGCCGCGTGTTCGTGTCGCGCGCGCACGCCACATGATGGTCGTCGACGGCGCCACCGGCAAGGTGCTCGGCGACATTCCGAACACGCCGGGCGTGCACGGCGCCGGCATCGCCACCAAGGCCGGCCACGGCTTCACGACGAACGGCGGCGACCAGACCGTCACGATGTTCGATCTGAAGACGCTGGCCGTGCTCAAGCAGATCAAGGTCGGGCCCGGGCTCGACGGCATCATGTACGACGAGCCCGACGACAAGATCATCCTGACGAATCACAGCCGCCCGATCGGCACCCTCACCGCGATCGATCCGAAGACCGGCGACATCGTCGCCACCGTCGAGCTCGAGGACACGGCGCCCGAAGGCGCGGCGGCCGACGGCAAGGGACACATCTTCGTCAACAACGAAAGCAAGAACACGATCCAGGTGATCGACGTGAAGACGTGGAAGGCGACCGCGTCGTGGCCGCTCGCGCCGTGCGAAGGGCCCGACGGGCATCGCGTACGACAAAGCGACGAACCGCATTTTCTCCGGCTGCAACAAGACGTCCGTCGTCGTCGACGCCGAGCACCGGCAAGGTCGTCGCGACCATCAAGAACGGCACGCGCGTCGACGCGCTGGGCTGGGATCCGTCGAAGAAACTGATCTACATTCCGAACGGCGGCGAGGGCAACGTCACGGTCGTCCACCAGGATTCGCCGGACAAGTACACGGTCGTGGCGACGGTGCCGACGTTCGCCGGCGCGAAGACGATCGCCGTCGATCCGAAGACGCACAACGTGTATCTGTTCCAGCCCGAGCGCGGTCCGGCGCCGCCGCCCGCCGCCGGCGCGCCGCCGCCCGCCGCGCCGGCCGCCGGTCGCGGCCGCGGTCCGCAGGGTCCGATCGTCGCGGCGTGGTTCATCGTCATCAAATCGTGACGTAGCACGACGCTTAGCCGTGCGCGGCTAGAATTTCACGCGCGCCGAGAACTGCAGTTGGCGCGGCGGGAGCGCTGAGACGGGCTGGGCAAACAGCGGCGAGCCGACCGTGCCAACGAACGTGCCGTCGTTGACGCGATTGAGCACGTTGAAGGCATCGATCGCCAGCGTGATCGTCCGCGCGGCTTGCTTCGTGCCGCCGACCTTCACCTCGCGCGACGCACGCAGATCGAGCGACGCATAGCCGGCCGCATCGAGGCCGTTGCGCGGCACGCCGGCGGGGCGTGCTCGCCCACGTCCGTTGTTGTACACATCGCCGCCGAGCGTCTCGCTGTACGGCGCACCCGAATTCATCGTCACGCCGACGCCGAGATCGACCAATTTGATCGCCGTGAAGCGCCCAAGCACGAGCACGCGATGGCGCCGGTCGAAGTCTGCCCGCGCCCATTCGCCAGTCAGGTCGTAATCGTTCGCGGGAAAAGCGCTGATGCCACTCGTGTCGTTGTAGATGCGGCTCAGGGTGTACTGCATCTGCCCGGTGAACCACGGGGTCACACGTCCGCGCGCCGTAATCTGGAGCGAGTCGCTGTCCTGGCGTCCCGTCGACTCCACCTCACGCACGACTCCGTAGGCGGCATCCGGCCGTACAGCATATGAGGGCGGCAGAGGGGCGTTCACATCGCGCGAGCGAAAGAGATGGTAGCCGCGTGCTCCTGTATACGTCAGCGACAGCGTCGTCGACTTGTGCAGCTGGTGGTCGAGGCCGATGCTGTATTGCACCGTCCGCGGAATCTGGACGTCTGGCGCCAGCCGTACGATGCTCGGCGGCGTCGCACTCGCCGGCACCAGCGGGGAGAACGGATCGGGATAGGCGGGGTTCTCGATGACAATCCGCGTGAGGCCGCCCGGCTGCGAGTGCAACACATCGGCGATGACGACGGGGCCGCTGCGATCGTTGAACACGCCGACACCGCCGCGGAGCACGCTCGTCTTCTGATTGCCTGGGGCGTACGCCAGCGAGAAGCGCGGAGCGACATTGTTGTCGTCGTGGAAGTAGTTCTGCCAGTCGTAGCGGAGCCCCAGTCCGAGCGAAAGGCCCGGGCGCACCTGCCAGTCGTCCTTGATATACGTGCCGACCTGTTTTTCGAGCAGCGCCAGGTCGCCATTCCCTCGCTGCTCGGTGAACGCGTAAGGCCGGCCGCTCGCGTAGGCGTCGAGACCGGAGAAGAAGAACGTCCCGCCGAAATTCGTCCGATCGTAGAACCCGCGCCGGCTCCAGTCGGGAAGCTGAAATCCCGCCTGAACGAGATGGCGGCCCTTCGTCCACGCGATGCTTTCGTTCAGGTTCATGTGCGTCTCGGTGCGGGTCAAGTCGCCTTGTCCCCCTCCGCCAGTGAAGGCGCCCGCGACGACGATGCCGACCGACGAAGAGGCGCTCGTGGTCGGCTCGCGCTCGTGGCCGAAGAGCACCTGGAACTGGTTGAGCAGCGTCGGCCGCCACACCGTCTGCTGCGTATACGTGATCTGCTGTTCATGGTGCTTGAACGTCGTCGCGGCGCTCGCGAGCGTGGTGCCACCCGCTCCCCGGTTCTCGTCGCTCTCGTACTGGTAGTTCGGCCGAATCGAGAATGTATTCGCATCGCTCACCTGATGCGTGATGCTGCCGGATACGAGCGCGCGCCCGCTCGCCTGCGGCACGGCGTCCTGGATGACGCCTGTCAGGCCCAGCGCATAAATGAACGCCTGCTGATCGAGAATCGCGTCATTCGCCGACAACATGAACGACGTCTTGCCACTGTGGCCGAGCGGGCCGCCGAAGAACCCTTCGAAAATACGCCGTTCTTCCGGAGGCTTGGTGGTGGCAAAGGCGTTGCGGGCGTTCAAACGCGCATCACGAACGATCGCGTTGACGTCACCGTGGTATTCCCGTCCACCCGGTTTCGTGATGATCTCGACGCGTCCACGGCCTGGCCGCGAGTACTCCGCCGAATACGGATCCTGGTTGATCTTGATCTGCTGCACGGCCGACGAGCTGACGTTCAGCGCATTCACTTCCATGCCGTTGACGACAATCGTGACACCTGCGTTGCCCAGGGAACCAGCGTCGAGAAACCTCGACATCGTCGCGATGTAGTCGTTGTCGAAGACCGGCAGGCTTTCGAGCGTGGCGGTGTCCACCGACACGGCATCGATGTTACCGGCGGCGGTCGCACCGAGTGCCACGGTCGCATTGCTGACGGTCAGCTCGTCGGTGAGTCCGGCGATGCCGAGGACGAGTTTCTGCGCAGCTGGAGCCCTGGTCGTCACGCGCAGGCGAACGGATGCCGGGGTGAACCCTTCGAAGCGCGCCGTGAGCTGATATTGGGCCGGCGGGACCTTTTCGAACCGGAACGTCCCAGCGCCATTTGCAGTGGCGGACTGCACCAGTACACCGGCGGCCGTCAGCAGGTCGACGGTCGCGCCCGGCAGCACAGCGCCCGTTTGGTCCTGCACGACGCCAGTCACGGTTACCGTCGGGGTGGGCTGAGCCGCGACGTGAGCGGCCGCGATGAACGGGAGTGCCGCGGAAAAGATGGAGAGCGCCACTCGTCGCACCGCATTGCGAACTGCTTTCAACGCGACGAGTCTATGGCACTGACGATGACGAGACGATGAACGGACCGTTTACTTCGACTGCGGCAGCGTCGTCGCGCGATATCCAGCGCGGGTGCGGACCGATAGCCGTTCCCTCCCCGCCACGGCGAGCCGAATCGCGCGGTACGTCCCATCGAGCGCTTGATTGATCGGCGCGTAGGCGATCGTGTACTGATTGCGGATCTGCCGCGCGATCTCGAGCGCGACAGCCTGGATGTCGTCGATCGTTGCCGGATAGTAGGCCATGCCGCCGGTCCGATCCACGAGCTGATCCAGCTCACGCCGGCCCTGCCTCGCGCGTTCATCGCTGCCGAAGAGGCCGACCGCGAAGATCGACCGTGTCTCGCTCCTCGGCCTGCTTCTCGATCCGGTCGCGCGTGACGACGCTCGCGTTGTCGATGCCGTCGGTGATCACGAGCAGCACCTTGACGGTCGCGCGCGGCATGCTCGGTCAGGTAGGTCTGCCCCAAATCGATCGCGTCCCGCATCGCGGTGCCGCCGATGGAGTCGACACGGGCGATCCCCGTCTCGAGCACGTCGACGTCGCTGGTGAACGGCACGTCGACGCGCGCCTTGTCGTTGAAGTTCAACACGAAGATCTCGTCGGCTGGATTCGAGGCGCGCGCGAGCGCGAGCGCCGCCGCCTCCACACGCGGCGCGGAGCGTGCGCATGCTGCCGCTGTTGTCGATCAGCAGTCCGAGCGAGACCGGAATGTCGTCGCGCCGAAAGAGGGTGATCGGTTGTCGTTTGCCGTTCTCGTAGACTGTGAAGGCGCCGCGTTCGAGATTGGTGACGAGCTCGCCGCGGGCGTTTCTCACGGTCGCATGAAGCACGACGAGACGCGTTTCCGCACGGAACGACGGCTGCTGGGCCAAAAGAGCGGCCAACGCGAGCAGCGCGAGGCTGGCGACGTCTTTCAACGCGGTACAGGGCCTGGAGCCAGTCGCACCTCAATCGGAGTGTCTGCTGAGAACGTCACCTCACGACCCTTGCCAAGAACGTTCGTGTATACCGTGCGAGCGGCGCCGTAGATACCCATCGCGATGCCGACCGGACGTGTCATCTGGCTGACCGCCGCACCGACCAGGCCCATGCCGATAAACCCGCCGACGCCGCGGCTGCCCACACCGGAGCCCGCAGTCTTGATGGATCCGTCACCGTCAGGATCGGCAAAGCGGCGGCCGTCGCGGTCGATCGACGCACGGAGACTCAATAGCGACAACGCCGGTGCGATGAAACGGGTTTTCGAGTTCTCAATCGTCGTGCCGCCCTCGTCGTCCACCGCCACGTGATCGTCGTCGCTCGCGTCGATGGCGTGCAGAGCGCCGAGGAGCGGTGCGTCCGGCTGATTGGGAACCTGCACGCGCTCGAACAGGAACCGCAGCCGTCCGTTGCGGTGAAATCGGCGAGCAGGCGCAGCGAACGTGACCTCGCCCGTCAGCGTCGTGCCTTCGGGAAGAACGACCTGATGGTCGGCCGAGAACACGGTCTCAGTAATCACCGCTTCGAACTTCGTGCCGCGCGGTGTCTTCGACGAATCGAGAGTCGTCGCGAGACGGGCTGTCAGGATGCTGTCGGGCGCCGGCGAAGTGCCGGCCGGCGCCGGGGCCGCCGCAACGGCATGGCCGAACGAGAGGGGCGATGAGAGCGTCGGCATCGTACACCGTGCCCTTTGCGATGTACTGCGGGTGGTACGGCAGCTGCTGCACGGCCGCGTCTCTCAAACGATGGAGCTCGCCTGGCTGTCGAAGCGCCTTAATCGATGCGGCAGCGTCGCCTAGCTTCTGTTTTGCTTCGAAAAGCGCATCCGTCGTGCGCTGCCTGATTTCGCTTCGCGCGCGCGAAGCCATCGGCCGGCTGCTGCTGTCCTCGGCGCCGGTGTCGCCGCTCGCTCGTGTCGGTGACGTGTTACGCGCCACACGTCGCGTCACGTTCGAAATTCCACCCGTGACGACAGTGTCGATCGCGACCTCCTGATCCCCATCGAGCAGAAGCGCGTCGAACACGAGTTCCGCATGCTTCGGCGGCGAGAAGTTGCCGTTGAGGTATGCACGCACCCGAGCGAGCTTCGAACCGCGATCGATGCGCGATACGCGGCCGCGCATCTTGCTACCAACGGGAATCACGATCCGGTCGTACGCGTAGACCGGCTCAGTGACGACACCCATGACCGGTTGTCCCACCGACTTCAGCTTGATTCTCTCGTCGAGCGCGACCCTCAGCGGTCGCCCAGCGTTCACGACGAGGTCGATCGAGCCCGATTGTTCAGATTGCGCCGCCGCGCGCGGCGCCCTCGCGGCAACCGCCAGGAACGCAGCAAGGCCGGCCACGATCAATCTGGATCGCACGGTGGGCACCTCCTGGAGCGCGAACGCTCCATGCTACTGCGCCCACCGCGCGAAGGTTGTAAGAAAGCTATCGTTTGTTCTGTTTGTTCTTCGACAGCAGGTCGTAGATCAAGCCGCCGACACCACCAGCAACGGCGCCCACGCCGGCGCCCTTGGAGCCGCCGGCTGCGGCGCCAATCAGCGCGCCTCCCGCTGCGCCGCCGCCGACGATGAGGGCGTCGCTCTCCCAGGACGCCTTGTTGCTGTGCCGGGGTTCCGGAGCGTACCGGACGACTCGCGGCTGCTGAACGATCTGCTGGCGAGTCGCGCGCGGATCCATCCTCACGGGATGCATCTCGCCCGTCACGTCGTCGCGGTAGTACACGGGATGAGGATCGCGGCGGTCCGAGGGGACTACCAACTCGCCCGTCCTGCCGTCCTCCATAGTGACAGGCACCGCCGCGCTTCGGCGGCCTTCAGGGTGGAGGAACGTGCCGTCGTACGTGCCTTGCACTCCGTACCGCTGTTGGAGGGATGCGGGCGTTCGAGCCGGCGCCCTGCGCTGGGCGTTCGCCACGCCTGCCGGAAGAAGGCTGCCGATCGTAACGATCAGGATCATTTTCAGACGGTTGAAATTCATACTCCTCTCCTCTGCAATATCCTGTCCGGACTGCGCGGCATCGTCGGCGCCTCATCTATAACGTGGCTACTACGCGGCACCTTTTGGGGTCGACCGCGTCATCGGCGACACACACAATGAGCAGCCGAGCGGCGATTGGATCGTCGGCCGGCCCGACGGATCGCTGCTTCTGGACGTGCCGCCTTGTGCTTCAGACCGATGATGCCCAGAAGATTTTCATGACGTGGCGCGGCGTCAGCTACACGCCATCAGGAAGCGTGGAGTACGCGCGAATCCTGCCGATGTTCGAGACTGGTGCCCAAAAGTACGTGTGGCTGAACAACATCGTCGCGGTTGGCGTGCACAAGGCGATGCCGGGCAAGGTCGCCTACCGCGTCTATCGGATTCTGTAGACACTGCTCTTCGGTCGCCCGTCTACTCGAATAATTCCTTGCGCCGGTAAAGATAGACGACGACCGCCACATTGACGAGCAGGATGAGGATCCGCAGCGGGCGTGGCTCCCGGATGATCTCGTACAGCTCGATCGGAATCAGCGAGCTCGTCGCGCCAATCGTAAACCAGCGCGCCCACGGCTTGCGGAGATGCAGCGCGACGCCCTCTGCGCCCATGAGCAGCGCGTAACCGAGCGCAGTAATCCCGAGCGCGATCTGCCTGCCGACGGTGAGACCAAGCGCGAACGTGAGCGCCTTATCGAGCAGCGCCGAGGTGAGCGGCAGATGAACGGCGAGCGCGAGCCGCACGACGAGATCGACCGGGTCGGTATGTCGTGTGACGAGCAGCGCCACGCCGACGACCGTCAACGTCGTCGCCTTGAAGGCCTTGAAGCCGATAATCAACGGTAAGGCGGAGCCAGTGTCCATGCGCTCTCGTTATGGTGGACCGATCGGCCGGCGGTCTGTAAACTTTCCCGGCACGTCTGACGATCTGGCGACGGCATCTCATGAGCAAACAAGAAATCGCGCAGCCATGGTGGCTGCTGCCGATCGGGCGCCTGCATCCGGTGTGGTGGATCGCCATCGCAGCGCTGCTGGTGTGGATCGACTCCATCACCGGGCCTAAGACGCAGTTCCCCGTCGCGTACGTTATCCCTGTGACTCTGGCCGCCTGGTATTCGGGACGGTGGCCTGCCGTGGCGCTGGCCGTCGCGATGCCGCTGATACACGTGGTGTTGCTCGTCGAGCTCTGGAAACAACCCGGATCGATGGCGGCGCTCCTGTTGACGACGACCGTGCGGGGCGCTGTCATCATTGCCATGGCGTTCTGGTTCGCGCGCCTTTCAGAGCACGAACGAGAACTCCGCAGCCAGGTGCAGACCCTCGAGGGCCTGCTGCCCATCTGCGCATTCTGCAAGAAGATCAGGAACGAATCGGGCGAATGGGAGCGATTGGAGAAATTCATCGCCGAGCGTTCGGAGGCCAAGTTCTCACACGCGTTCTGTCCATCGTGCTGGAAGACGCATTACGCGGAGCTTGGCGACGCTCCCGCAGATTGATACACTGCCGGCCTTGTCAGACATGCCCACTGAAGCTGATCGCTTGCACGTGCTCGTCGTGGACGACGAAGCATCTATTTGCGCATTCGCCGAACGGACGCTTCGCACCGCGGGCTACGACGTGATGGTCGCCTCCGATGGCCCCGAAGCCTTGCGGCTCGTGGAAGCGCAGCGTCAGCCGTTCGCGCTCTTCGTACTCGACCTCGTGATGCCGGAAATGCGCGGCGACGAGCTCGCGCGGCTACTGCGCCAGCGCGATCTCGACGCGAAGGTGCTGTACTTCACCGGCTACAGCGACCGGCTGTTCGAAGAACGCCAGACGCTCTGGCAACACGAAGCGTTCCTCGAGAAGCCCGTCTCCGTCAGCGAACTGCTGGAGGCGGTGTCGCTGCTGCTCTTTGGCCACACCGACGGCCCTACCCCTCGCACGTCGGCCGCGTAAGGTCCCTGAAACAAGACGTAGGTCGTCTACGTCTACGTCTATGATTCCATGCACGTGCTGCTACCGGTCCACATCGTCGCTGGCGGCCTCGCCATAGTCCTGGGCGGCCTGGCGCTCCTGGCGGCGAAAGGCGGCGCGCTGCACCGCAAGGCCGGCCTCCTGTTCGTCTATGCGATGCTCACGATGGGGATCAGCGCATCGATATTGGCGCTGCGCCATGGGTTCGATCCGAATTTTCTTGGCGGGCTCACGTCGGCGTACTTCGTCCTCACCGCCCTCTTGACCGTGCGCCCGGCGTCCGACTGGTCGCGCCGAGTGACTCTCGGGGCCATGGCCCTCGCCTTTTCGCTCGGCCTGTTCGAGGGCGGGCTCGGTGTCAGGGCCTTAGCCAGTCCGCACTGGATACTCAACGGCGTCCCAGCGCCGATGATGTTCTTCCTCGCGAGTGTGACGATGGCCGCGGCCGCCGGCGATCTACGCGTGATTCGGTCTGGAGCTCTTCGTGGAGCGGCGAGGCTCAAGCGGCATTTGTGGCGGATGTGCTTCGCGCTGTTCATCGCCGCCGGCTCCTTCTTCTCCATCCGCTCCCGCGTGGCAAGGATTCTTCCGGAGCCGTTCCTTTCCGCTCCGATGCGCGCGCTTCCGGTGCTGCTCGTGTTCGTCGCGATGTTCTACTGGCTGTGGCGCATGCGCAACCGCGTCCATGTTGGGCGTCAGGCAACGGCTAGCAGCCTGTCTGTGGTCGAAGTCGTGATTGTCACCACGAACTTGGCAGCGCCGAATCCCAATGTGAATCGGCCCTCATGAACGAGGACGCCCGAAGAACAACATATAGCCGTCAGCGTCCTTGACTTCAAATCCCCGCAAACCATCATCGTCGTCCTTGAGTGGTTGAAAAAACTCGACATTGCGCGACGAGAATTCTGCCGCCAGTGCATCAGGATCTGGGACATGAAGGTAAGCGTCCCAGCGGGCGATGCCTTTTTTGATATCTCGCGTGTAGTTCGGCACTGGATCGACACCGACGGCCTTCAGCATGATCATCGCCGCGCCCCGCTGGACAATGCCGAAGAAAATGTCGTCGTCACTGGGCCCTTGAAACGTGATGTCGAACCCGAGACGGTCGCGATAAAACGACATCGCGGCGGGGACATTCTTGACGATGAAGAATGGCGCAATGCCGGAAATGTCGGGTTTAGTCATGTGAGTTTCCTCTGCCCGTTGTTCCGAGTGAATGATCGACACGACTGACCTCTCGTACTACACTTCGCCCATGGCGATGGGCAAGCGCAAACGCGATCGACAACCGACGATGTGGGTCACGACGACGGACTTGCCAACGGCGGCAAGCCACACGTTTTATCGGTCAGACCGTCCGATCGTTCGGAGTGCTCGTCGCCGAGTCGGTCCCGTGAAAATCGCGACTTGTACCTCGGGCTGCTAGTAACGCGCTGCATCTGCAGCGGATGCTACATTGTTTCTAAAACTGCGCTACTGCGTCGCCTGGCCGGCAGGCGGCCGCGGATCCGGCACGTGGTTCGCGACCGGCTTCAACGAGCGCAGCTAGGCGTAAATCGATTTCAGGAACATGCCGGCGCGGATTCTGTGGAAGGTGCTGAGCGAATCGATGCGCACTGGTGTATGGTGTGCCGCATGAAAACAGTCATCTTTCTGACGGCAGCCGCGCTGATCATGCTGAACGAGCCATCGCGCACAGGCTCGGCCCAAACGCCGAGCGGCGCTCCCTGCACCACGGCCACCCCAGCGTGCACGGAATTTATCCCGCTCGGATCAGGCGCCTCGCGATCGCTTGTCTATCGCAGCCAACCGACAACGACGCGCAACGATCGGATCGTGCGCGCTCTGGTCATGGTGCACGGTGCGAATAGAAACGCCGATCACTACTTCACGACCGCCACGGCAGCGGCATTCCTGGCGCGCGCACTGGACGATACGATCGTCGTCTCGCCGCGCTTCGCATCGGCCGACCGCAACTGCCACGACCAGCTCGCGGCGAACGAGGTCAGCTGGACGTGCGGCGGCGACAGCTGGCGCTCCGGCGGCAAGGCCGTGAGTGACAACGCGCTGACCTCATTCGAGTTCATGGACACGCTGCTCAAGCGGCTCGCCGACAAGAAAGTCTTTCCGAACCTCGCGGCCATCGTCGTCGCCGGGCATTCGGCGGGCGGCCAGTTCGTGACGCGATACGAGATGGCCAATCGCGTCCACGACACCCTCGGCGTCCCGGTTTCCTACGTCGTCGCAAACCCCTCGAGCTACGCCTGGCCCGACGCGATGCGGCCGCTTCCCGCCGATGATGCGGCGCCGGCGAACGCGCAGCTCGGATGGAAAGAAGAAACGCCGCACACCAAGTTCTCCTACGGCGCGTTCGATGCGAGCGCGTGCGCGAATTACAACCGGTGGCCGGCAGGGCTGCAGGAGCGGACGAGCGGCTACACGGTCGGCGAATCCGACGACCAGCTCAAGAAACAGATGGCGGCGAGACCGACGACGTATCTGCTGTCGCAGGTGGACACGCTGCCGCTCGGCGGCTTCGATTCCTCGTGTCCCGCGATGGCGCAGGGCGCGACGCGCCGCGCGCGCGGTGAAGCCTACGTCAAGCTCGTGAACGAGCAGTTCGGCGCGAAACACAAAGTGCTGATCGTTTCCGAATGCGGGCACAACGATCGCTGCGTCTACACGACTGACGACGTGTTGCCGGTGATTTTCCCGAAACGGTAGGCGCTCGGCTGAAGCCTCGCGCTACACGTTAGCGTCGCGCCACACGTTAGGGTCGCGCGCAGCCAGCTTTTTACCGGCTGGCTGGCGGCACGATGCCGTTCATCCGCAAGTACTCGACCATCTGGCCGTAATGGTCGTACGCGTGGGCGACGCCAAACGTGGCCAGATACAGCCGCGACGATTTGCTCTTGGCCCCGAGCTGCAACATGTTTCCGGCGGTCAGGGTCGCGGCGCCTCTGTGCCCCAGCGCAAACGAGTCTTTCAGGAACCTGAGGATTTCCGGCTTGGTCTTCAGGTTCACAGGACCATCGCCGCCCTTGAAATCATCGGGCACGGTGTCGCCGGTGAGCGGCGACCAGAGCGCGTAATTGGACGCGGCGATGTGCTTCACCTCCAGCGCAAAGGACCGAACGCCGTTGTAGTCCGCGCCGGCGATTTTCAGAGATTCCGGCGCAAAATTGAATCGTTCGTCCGGCATCGCATCTGCCGCGTCGACGATCAGCTTTTCGATGGCGTCGATCTCGCGGTCGATGGTCGACGCGATTGTCGGCGGCGCCGACGGCTGCGGCGATTGACCGGCGGCCGCTCTCACAGCGCTGCCCATGAACGCATTCATCGCAATGACGATGCCGGTCGACAGCCACAAGCACCCTGTACGCTTCATCGCTCCTCGCTCCTCGCAAAAGCAGACCGTCGGGTAAACGTCTCACCTGACGATACGGATGCTCCCGGCGGATGTCAACGACAAATCGCGATGCACATTACAGGTTGACATCTCACCCGAGCGTCGCGCATGCTCGGGTGAACTTTCTACCCGACTCGGAACAACAACGTGAGGGGCACGCGATGAGCGAAGATGCGATGCCGTTTGGGAGACATGAGTCGCCGGGCCGCGATGAGACTCATGGGTGTCGGGGCAGGGCTGGGAGTGCTCACGGGCTGGCACGATCAGACGGCCGCCGCGTCGCATACGTCGAACATCCAGCGAGCCGCGTCTGGGAGCGTCGTCGTCCGCACGGTGCTCGAAGACGTCCCGCCCGACAGCATCACCGGCGTGACGCTGATTCACGAACACCTCTCGCTGCACGTCGACGCCCCCTCGCTGAAGTTCTACGACGATGTCGCGCTCATGACGGATGAAGTGAAAGCGTGCGCCGCAAACGGTGTGCGCTGCATCGTCGACGCCGGCGGGCGCGACCTGGGCCGGAAGATCGACGACCTTCGGACGATCGCGACCCGCTCAGGCATGCTCATCGTGGCGTGCGGCGGCCTTCATCTGAAGTCCGGGTATCCTCCCGACACGTTCCAGAAGACGGAGGAGCAGATCGCAGATGACTTTCACGCGCTGGCGGCCGCGGAACGATGGGGCGCCATCGGCGAGATGGGGACGGGTCCGGCGGTGCCTATGGATCGCGACGAACGGAAAGTGCTGCGGGCCGCTGCCAGGCTCCACGCGCGGACCGGGCTTTCGATCATCACGCATACCTCCGATGGGTGCGCACAGTGCGCGTTGGATCAGCTCGACCTCTTCGAGTCGGCGGGCGTGAACCCGAACAGAGTCGTGATCGGCCATCTCAACGAGATCAAGGATCAGCCGACGGCCGCCCCTCTCGCGATCGCAAAGCGCGGCGCGTACATGGGGTTCGATCACTCGGGCAAACCTGACGATCCGCGCGCCGACGAGTACACGCGCACGATTCTGGCCGTGCTCGACGCCGGCCACGAAGACCGCCTGTGCCTGTCCGCCGATTTCTCGAATGGGAAATATCTTCGCAAGAACGGCGGACCCGGGATCGACATGATCATGACGACCGCCGTGCCGCGGCTGCGCCGCGCCGGGGTCACGGACGCGATCATGCACAAGATTCTCGTCGAGAATCCCCGTCGCGCGCTCGCATTCGTGCCGAAGAACGCCTAGACTCTTTTGAATGTCCGAAGACACGCAGGCTGCAGCGACGTACGGCAGTTATCTCAAGATCGACGAGCTGCTGTCGCTGCAGCAGCCGCGCTCGGCCGGCCCCGAACACGACGAGATGCTGTTCATCATCATCCACCAGGTCTACGAGCTCTGGTTCAAGGAGCTGCTGCACGAGCTCGATCGCGTCATGCAGCTGCTCGAGGCGGACCAGTCGCACGGCTCGCAGCACACGCTGAAGCGCGATCCTGACGATCCTGAAGGTGATGGTCTCGCAGCTCGACATCCTCGAAACGATGACGCCGCTCGAGTTCCTCAGTTTTCGCGAGCGGCTCGATGCGGCCAGCGGCTTTCAGTCGGACCAGTTCCGCCAGGTCGAGTTCGTGCTCGGCGTGAAGTCCGAGCGGACGCTCGAGCGTTTCGCGGACGGGGAGCCGGGCGCGCGTCGCGCTCGAGCGCCGATTCCGCGCGCCGACGCTGTGGGACGCGTTTCTTCACTACCTCGCGCGCGAGCGGTACTCGGTTCCACAATCCGCGCTCACGCGAGACGTGACCGCGCCGGTCGAGCCCGTCCCTGAGATGCAGCACGATTCTGGTCGACGTGTATCGACGCGATCCGAAGAACGCGGAGCTCTGCGAGCGCCTCGTCGATCTGGACGAAGGCATCCAGGAGTGGCGGTATCGCCACGTGAAGATGGTCGAACGGACCATCGGCGTCAGACGCGGAACCGGCGGATCGGCTGGCGCCGCGTATCTGCGAGAGACGGTTGGCCGCCCGCTCTTTCCCGATCTGTGGGCGATCCGGTCTCAGTTCTAGAAGTTATTCACATCGGTTGGGTATTCTCCGCAATCTCGGCGTTCTCTGCGGTTGGTGTTTTCAGATCAGCGCGATTTCAGCTTGAAACGCTGGATTTTGCCGGTCTGCGTCCGCGGCAGCTCGCTCACGAACTTCACCGAACGCGGATACTTGTACGGCGCAATCTTCGCTTTCACGTGGTCCTGCAGCCGCTTCACATACGCGTCGCTCGGCTCGACGCCGGGCTTCAGCACCACGTGCGCCTGCACGATTTGGCCGCGTTCGGCGTCGGGCGCGCCGATGACGGCGCATTCAGCCACGTCGGGGTGCGACAGGAGCGCCGCTTCGACCTCGGGGCCGGCGATGTTGTACCCGGCGGAAATGATCATGTCGTCGGCGCGCGCGACGAAGTGGAAGACGCCGTCCGTGTCCCTGACGAAATCGTCGCCCGTCACATTCCAGCCGCCGCGCACGTACGCGGTTTGACGATCGTCGGCCAGATAACGGCAGCCGGTCGGGCCGCGCACGGCCAGGTGCCCGGACGTGCCGTCCGGCAGGTCGTTCATCTCATCGTCGACGATCCGCGCTTCGTAGCCGGCCACGGGACGGCCGGTTGCGCCCGGCGCCGCATCCTCGAGACGATTGCTGATGAAGATGTGCAGCAGTTCGGTCGTGCCGATGCCGTCGAGAATCGGCTTTCCCGTCTTGCGCGTCCACTCCTCGAACACCGGCGCGGGGAGCGTCTCCCCGGCGGAGATCGCCATTCGCAGCGACGACAAATCCGCGCCCTCGTCCATCGCCGCCATCATCGCGCGATACGCGGTCGGCGACGTGAAGCTGATCGTCGCCTTGTAGGTTTCGATGATGTCGATCATGTTCGCCGGCGAAGCGTTCTCGAGAAGCGTGGCCGTTGCGCCAAAGCGCAGCGGGAAGATCGCAAGCCCGCCGAGGCCGAAGGTAAACGCCAACGGCGGCGAGCCGACGAACACGTCGTCGGGCGTGACGCGCAGCACTTCCTTCGCGTAGCCGTCCGCGATGATCAGCAGGTCGCGGTGGAAATGCACCGTCGCCTTGGGCTCGCCCGTCGTGCCCGACGTGAATCCAAGCAGCGCGACATCGTCCCGTCCGGTTTCGACGGCGTCGAATCTGACCGGCTTGTTGAGCGCGACGCGATCGAGCTCGGCATCGTGATTGGAGGTGCCGTCGAAGCCGACGACGCCTCGCAGAGAACGCGCTTTCCTTGGCCGTCGCGACGAGCTCGTCGGCGATGCGATTGTCGCAGAGCGCCAAGCCGATCTCGGCCTTGTTGACGATCGCCGTCAGCTCGCCAGCGCGCAGCAGCGGCATGGTGTTGACGGCAACGGCGCCGGCCTTGGTGACGGCGAGCCACACCGCGACCATCGCCGGGTTGTTGCCGGATCGAATGAGCACGCGGTTGCCGGGCTTGACGCCAAAATCTTCGACGAGCGCGTGGGCGAGCCGGTTCGTCCAGTCCGCCAGCTCCTTGTAGGTGCGGCGTCGTCCGTTGCCGATGAGCGCGACGTGATCGCCGAACCCTTTCTCGACCATGCGGTCCGTGAGCTCGACGCCGACGTTCAGGTACTCGGGATACTGAAACTGCGGGCGATCGAGCAGCAGATCGGGCCAGCAATCGAACGGCGGCAGATGATCGCGCGTGAACGTGTCCACGTGCGCCGAAGCGCCCAACGCATTCATCGCCTTAGCGTCATTTGTTGTAGAGCAGGACTTCAGTCCTGCTGCAGGCAACCCGCATAGATGGGGATTATGCCTCGGTGATAGGCGCTCGAGTACGGAACGGATGCGGATTATTCCGACCGCAGCGCATCGATCGGCTGGATCGCCGTCGCACGCCGGGCCGGCAGCGCGCTCGCGACGAGCGCGCATGCGCCGACCACCGCCGCGGCGGCCGCGAGTATGGGTACGTTGAATGGTGAGACGCCGAACAGCTGGTGCTGCAAGGCGCGGGCGCCGATCAGCGCAAGGGGAACGCCGGCCAGCAGGCCGATACCGGTCTGCGACACGGCGCCGCGGACGACCATCGCGGCGATGTCGACCCGGGTCGCGCCGAGCGCCATGCGCAGCCCGATCTCGTTCGTCCGCCGCGCGACGCGGTAGGCGGTGACGCCATAGAGGCCGATTGCGGCGAGCAGCAGCGCGACCGCGCCAAACGCGTCGCTCAACCGCGCGACGAGCGTCTGCGAGCTGATCTCGATGCGGACGAGCTCCGGAACACTCGTCATCGACACCGGCGGCAGGTTTGGATCGACGTCGGCAAGCGCGGTGCGAACAGCCGGCGCGATCGCATCCGGATCGCCGTGCACGTGCAGCTCGATCGAGCCGAGATACAAAGACGACTCCTCGATCTTGTTGGGTATCTCGCCGGTGAACGTAACTTTCTGCGACACCGGGAGGAAGAACATCGGCCGCATCGCCTGCGAGCCGTCGGCGTACTTCGCATCGGCCGCTACGCCGACGATCTCGTAGTCGGTCGCGTGTCCGGGAGTGGATCGGCCAAAATGGCGTCCGATCGGATCCTGGCCCGTGAGGTACCGCTGCGCAAACGTCTCACTGACGACGGCGACGCGCTGCGAATCGATCGTGTCGTGCTCAGAAATCGCGCGCCCTCTGAGGATCGACGTACCAATCGTCTCGAAGTACCTGGCGCCGACCCGGTTGAAAAACGATGGAAACGGTCCCGTTCCCCCTTCGAGGTAAATCCGGCTGCCCCAGATCGCTCCGGATTGCTGCACGGTGTAGAGCGAGACGCTCTCGCTGATCACCCCGGGAATGCTGCGAGAGTCGACCGTCGATCCTCCGATACAGAGCAGTCAACCCCGACTGTGTATAGCCGGCGCTCTGCGGGTCGATCTCGACGACCAGCCGGCCGTTCGCCTCGAACCCGAACGCCTGTTTGTCGATGTTTCGCAGACTCTGTGTGAGAAGACCCGCGACCGTGACGAGCGCCAGCGACAGCGCCGCCTGCAGGACGATGAGCGACCGCTGCGGCAATCCGCTGTCGGTGACGACCCGGCTCGAGCCCCTGAGCGCGTCGACCGGATTTGACCGCGACGCCAGCCACGCCGGACCCGCGCCGAAGATGATGCCGGTGACCAGCGCCACGCCGAACGTGAACAACAGCACCGGAAGCGACGGCGCGGTGTCGATCGGCACGTGCGGCGAACCGCGAAACGCAATCAGCAGGATCGCGCGGCTCGCGTACACAGCGGTGAGCAGTCCAGCAGCGCCGCCGGCGAGCGACAGCACGACGCTTTCGGTGAGGTGCCGTCGCAGAATCTGGCCGCGCGACGCGCCGATCGCCAGCTCCACCGACGTGCGCACGCGCTGAGCCGCGCCGCGCGCGAGCAGCAGGTTCGCGAGGTTGGCGCAGGCGATCAGCAGCACCGCCGCTGACACGGCGAGGAGCAGATAGAGGCTCTGCTGATAGTTACTCTTCATCGCGTTGATCCCGCCGCCGCCCGGCGCGAGCCGAATCACTTGTGCGTCGATCTTCCTGGGGTCTTCGGCGTAGTTCACGTGACCAGGCACGCGCAAATACGCTCGCAGCGATGCCGTGAGCTGCGCCTGCACTTGTGCCGGCTGGGCGCCGGAACGCAAGCGGCCGATCATGTACAGCCAGCCCGCGGCCGTCGACTCGATGAGCGAGCTTTCGCGTCTGAACGTCGGCTCGAGCGACAACGGCATCCAGAAATCGGGTGGATGGCTCTCGAGCCGGTCGCCGAAGAAGGGCTGGGGCGTCACGCCGACGAGGGTCAGGGAGATGCCGTTGATCGTGACCGGCTGGCCGACGATCGAAGCGTCGAAGCCGTACTTCTGCCAGGCGCGGTAGCTCGCGACCGCCACCGGCGCCGCGTCTTTGCGATCGTCGGACTGATCGAGCAGCCGTCCGGCCAGCGCCTGCACGCCGAGTGTCGTGAAGTAATTGCCCGACACGAACTCACCGGTGAACGGCTCGGCCACACCCGTGCTGCTGCCGCGTCGAACGCCGAGATTCGATCGCAGCGTGTCCATCGCGGCGAGTTCCTCGAACGGTGGCATTCCGTCGCGGGTTTGCAGGTAGAACGGGTACGAGAATCTCGTCCAGCTCCCTTGAATGTTTTCTGTGGGGCAGCAGCCGTAGTCGTCCCCGAGCTTGTACAACTGGCCGGCATGCGCGACCGGCAGCGACTTGAGCAGGACGGCGTGGACGAGCGTGAAGATCGCTGTGTTCGCGCCGATCCCGATCGCGAGCGTGACAAGAGCCGTCGCGGTGAAGCCCGGCGATCGCCCAGCTGCCGCAGCGCGTACCGGATGTCGCGAAGAAGCGTCGGCATGTTCTCTGCGGGATGAAAGCGCCTCGCACGCGGCCGCTTCGACAGCGCCAGGAAGGAGGCGGCGTCGAGCGTCGTCGACCGCAATCTGCAGCGCCTGCTCCTCCGACCGCCCCTGATCGAGCGCCGACGCGTGCAGGTCCGCCAAATGCGACGCGAGCTCGTCGACGACGTCGAAGGAGAGATCGCGGCGTTCATCGCCGGCCCGCTCGCGGATCAACGTCCGCCAGCGACGAAGCTCGCGATCACGCATAGCGCACGCCTGCCAGATCGCGAATGACTTCGAAGAACTGCTGCCATTCCTTGCGCTGCGACGCGAGAACGCCGCGGCCTTTGGTCGTGAGCTTGTAGTACCGACGGCGGCGTTGGCCCGCCTTCTCTACCCAGCGACCCTGAATCCAGTCGCGTTCTTCGAGTTTGTAAAGCGTGGCATAAAGAGATGCGAAGTTGAACGTCAGCGCGCCGGCGGAGCGATCCTCGATCAGCTTCGCGAGCTCGTAGCCGTGGTGCGGCTCGTGCTCCAGCAGCGAGAGCACGACGAGTTCGGCGGTGCCCTTCTTCGCCTCACGGATGGCGCCCGTGAACTCCATGACGCCTCACGATATTCTGGACTCCAGAATAAGTCAACAGACATCGCGAAGCGCCGCGACAAAACCGATCCAGACAATCCTCAGGCGCGGCGAGCCGTGATCATCAGCGGCTTCGAACCGACGTGCTCGAACCAAATCACGCCCTCGGCGACGAGGTCGACGCCGACGACGAAGCTGCCGTCGGCCGGCAGCGGGACGTCGATATTCATGTGGATCGACTCGCCCGGGTTCACGTCATGCGGCAGATCGTGCCGCGAGTGGTCGAGCGCAACCAACCTCGCGTTCGAATCTGTACAGGTGCGTCGCGATGCGCACGATGCCGAGCGCGCGCGTGTTCGTGCTCAGCCAGGTCGCCTGTCCGGTATTTGTAATATCAAGGGCGACCTCGAGCGGCGCGCCGCGCGGCACGTCCCGGTCCAGAGGCGAGGTTCTCAGCGCGTGCGCCAGCCCGACGTGGCTGCGACTGTCGCGCCGCAGCTCGCCCTTGTGGAGAAAAAAGACGGCGCGGCTGCGCATCGTCTCGCACGTGTTCTTCCAGATCGCGCGCTCGACCTCTCCGCCGCGCCCTTCGACAATCGCTTCGTAGTCGTCGATCGATACGTCCAATTCGTTGGCGACGCGCACGGTGAGGTGCGTGAATCCGGCAGTCCGCGCGACCGAAAAGATGGCGGCCAAATCCACATCGTTCTCGAGCACACGGTGGTCGCGCATTTCAGACTGCGCCTGCGGCGAGCGGGAGTGGAAGCGGCCAGGCTCGCTGAAACCAGCGATGCCACCGTCGCGCAGCACACGGCTGAACTCTGAAATCACTTCGGCCGCATTCGGGACGTGGTGAAGCGCGTCGAAACACACGATGCGATCGACCGACTCGTCGCCGAGCTCCAGTCGGTGGCCATCAAACTGGAGGAACGACGGTGCAAAGGCGGTGTCGCCGATGAGCGGATACTCGGCGAAGAGCCGCCGTCCGATGTCGAGTGCGGCCTTCGACACGTCACAACAAATGGGCCGACAGTTCAACTGGGCCAGATGACGCGAGAGCCAGCACGGCCCCGATCCAAACTCCAGCACTGTCATCGTCTTGCCGAGCTGAAGTCCGGCGAAGAGCGCGCCAAGGCTTTGCAGCATCACCGGCGCTTCGTGCAGATATCCGAACGGCCGGCTCATGAGCGGCGTCGGATCCGACACTTCCTTGTAGTAGTCGTCGGCGGTTGCGATCAGCTCCTCGACGCTGTACCGGGCGATCACGTCGGCGGGTTTGATCGCCGTGACGGCCGCAATCGGATCCGACGCGACCGGCGTGGATTGCTGCGCCGAAACGCGATCGCGGTACTCCTGGGAATTCATCAGCGCATCGATGAGCGCCCTGAACGTGAGCCCGCGCGCAGCCAGCGCCGTGTAGTGACGGAGGCCGTCGGGGTCCGGCTTACGGTGCAGGACGAGCTCGTACGCGAGATGAATGTCCGCGTCGGGTCCCGCCGATATATTCACCATGCGCCTTTCACTGCTGTCTTTTCTGATCTTATGCGCCAGCACGGCGAACGGCGCGGTTGTGCACGTGCCGATTAAATCCGGCCTGGTGCTGCAGCCTGGCGAGGCTTACACCATCACGGTTGACGCGGCCGAGCCAATGGAAATCGGCTGGCTCGCGGTGCAGCCGAAACCGTGCACGACCAATTGCGTCCAGGCGACCGACGTAACCGGGGGCATCAATTACACCATCGCGACCGCGCTCGGGGCCGCGCGGAAGGTACGAGCCGGTTGGCGGCAAGATATCGGTCGAATACAAGAACCTCTCGCGCGAGCCGGTGACGATCAACGTGTACCGCGTGAAGCGCACCTGTGACGCCGAAGCGTGCAGGTTTCTCGACGACACGAAGAACGGCCGCTGGCTCGTGTTCAAGGTGGGTGAATTCACCTCGATCGCCACGAGTAAGGACGGCTCCTACTCCGTGATCTCCGGTATGACGATCGCCGGTCGTCCTTTCACATTCAAGGCTGCGTGGTGGACCGACGACAAGGCGACGGCGATGATGGTGAACTGCTCGCCGTTCGTGAAGAAATATTTGGACAATCACACGCCAAACGAACAATATCGTCCGGTACATTATTTCAGGACAGGCATTCGGCGAAGGGGCCGGCATCGTCTTGAAATCGATCGACACGTGCGCGCCCAAGGCTCCGAACTTTGGCGTGCCTGAGAAAAACGTTTTCAAGTAGTGGTCACGGAGGCACCCGATGGCAGAGAACGAAGACGACGATTTGACCGTGGTCCCGATTCCCTCATCCGAGACGCAAGCCGAGCACAACCGCATTCGGAAATCGAACGATCGGGATCAGGAGCTCGAACGCGAAGGTAAGCGATCGCGTCACAATCAGGGCTACGACGAAGCGGCGGACGGAAAGGTGCGCACGCCTGAGATCGAACGTGTTATCGACGAGTAGGCGAGCAGCGGCATCTGTGCCAGGCCACCTATTGATGCCGCAGCGCAGTCAGCGGATTCGTCCGTGACGCGCGCCACGCGGGGACGACGGTCGCGAGGACCACGCCGCCAAGAACGATCGCCAGCGCCCGCGCGAAGGAGATGACGTCAGTCGCGCTGACGCCGAATAGCACGCTGGCCGAGCAGCCGGCTGACGCCGAGCGCCGCGACTATGCCGATGCCCGCGCCGACGGCACCAAGCCGCAGGCCGCGGGCGAGGAAGTCGCGCACGACCGAACGCGCCGACGCACCGAGCGCCATGCGGATGCCGATTTCATGCGTGCTCTGCTTGACCGTGTACGACACCAGCCCGTAGATGCCCATGCCGGCCAGCATCATGCCCGCCGCGCCAAAGACGAACAGCATCGTCGACATGAACTCCAGCAGGATCGTCGCACCGCGCGTCTGCTCGGCGAGCGGCCGCGCGTGGATCAGCGGCAGTTCGGGATCCAGAGCGGCAACTCGCGCGCGCGCTTGATCGACCAGCACGTTCACCGGCGCTGCGCCGCGCGTGTGCAGCGTCATGCTCGATCGATACGCCTGGAAGAACGGCAGGTACACGTAGGGTTGCGGCGCTTCGTTCGATCTGCGAATATTTCACGTCGGCTGCGACACCGATCACCGTACGCCGGTCGCCGGTGCCGACGCGCATTCGCTTGCCGACCGCATTGATCGCCCCGCCCCAGAATTTCTGCGCGAGCGTGTTGTTGACGACCACGACCGGCGCAGCGGTTTCGTCGTCGCGATCCTCGAACGCCGCGCCCGGCCAGCAAGACCTATCCGCAGCGTGCGAAAGTAATCGGGGCCAATCGTGTTCGACCGGAAAGCCCAGGTCTTCATCTCGGCGTGGCGTATAGCCGTCAATCTCCACGTGCTGCTCGCGCGTGCCGACCAGATTCAGTGGCGTCGTGGACGCGAGCGTCGCCGATTCGATGCCGGCATCATTGCTTGCCGCGTCGAGAAGATGTCGATAAAACACGCGACCGCGCGCCGGGTTGTAGCCGTTTGCCTTGACGTCGAGAGCAATCGCTGTCACGTGGCTCGCGTCGAAGCCGGGATACGCGCGCCGCGCCGCATCGAGGCTGCGGGCGACAAGGCCGGCGCCGACGAGCAGAAGAAGCGACACGGCCACCTGCGCAACGACCAGCCCGCCGCGCAACCGGCCTCGCGACGCTCCGCGCGGCGATGAGTCCTCGTTGATGACCGTCACGAGATCGATCCGAGAGCTGCGGAGCGCCGGGACGAACCCGAAGGCCAGCGCGCTCGCGCACGCCACGAGCGCCGAGAACCCGATGACGACGCGGTCGAGCTGGATATTGAAGAAGAGACGCTGCGGCGCAGACATCATGTCCGCGTAGTTGACGAGCACCGGGAGCCCGCGCGCCGCGAGCACGATGCCCAGTACGGCGCCAGGCACGGCGAGAACGAGGTTCTCGATGATCAGCAGACGCACGATTCGTGCACGCGTGGCGCCGAGCGCCAGGCGCACGGCGATTTCCCCACGTCGCGAGACGCCACGCACCAGCACGAGCCCGGCGATGTTCGCGCAGGCGATCGTCAGCACCAGCAGCCCCATCGCACCGAGGACGACGAGCACCGGCAGCAGGAACGTCTGGCCGCCGTACGGGGACTGCCAGATGCGGATCACTTTCAGCCGCTCCGCCACATCGGTCAACGCTCCCTCGCGCGAGAGCGTCGCCGACAGAGCCTCGAGCTGCGCGCCCGCATTGCGGAACGTCGTGGCCGGCCGCAGATGGCCGAGGACATCCAGTATCCCCGCGCCGCGGTCGGCAAGGATGTCGGCCTTCGTCGGGTTCTGCAGGTTGCCGACATTGATTCCGAGCTGCGGCGCCATCATCAGCGGAATGAACACCTCGACGTCGTAGCCGACGATGGTGCCGTGGAAAGTGGCATCAGCGATGCCGACGACGGTCAGCTGATAGTTATTGATTTCGATGGTCTTGCCGACGATGTCCGGATCGCCGCCGAAGTCGCGTCGCCAGAACCCGTCGTTGAGCACGACGAAGGGATGGCGCCCCGGTGCGATTTCATCCGACGGCAGAAGCGTCCGGCCGCGCCCCGCGCGGACGCCGAGTGCCTGGAAATAATTTCCACTCACGAGCTCGCCGTAAATCGGGCGTGCGCTTCGGCCTCGGCCGAGATTGACGATGGCGACACCCGTGGCCGCGAGGCCAGAGAACGCGCGGTCGTGGTCGCGAACGTACTGATAATCGTGGTACGACAGGCCGGCCTTCCGTCCCTTGTCGGTTTCGTTCACGATGATGCCGAGCTGGCTCGAGTTCGCGATGCCGGCGAGCGGCGTGAGCGCCATGCCCTTGAGCATCGTGAAGACCGCGGCGTTGGCGCCGATGCCGAGCGTGAGCACGGCAACCACCGTCAGTGCGAAGGCGGGACTCTTCGCGAGCACGCGCAGCGCATAGCGCACGTCGCTCATGTATTCACGCAAGAGATCGAGCCATGCCGGCGTCCAGACGCTGCGAACCGCTTCCGTGGTGAGCGTGAGATTTCCGAACTCCTTCAGCGAAGCGAGGTGGGCACTCGGGCGGTCGACGCCATCGGCCATCCGCTCACGCGCCGCGATCGCGAGATGGCCGCGGATTTCTTCATCGAAATCCCTTTCGTTCTGACGACGTCTTGTCAGCCACGACCAGATCGACATACCTGCTCCTTACGTTCGGGCCGGTGGGCGCAGTGTGGCTCGAAAGACTATCGGCGTTGGACGTCGCAAACCGATCGCCGGTTCCGGCGGGCGGTCATTGAACAAGCCGTAGACAGCCTACGTCTAAAGGCCGTAGACTGTCTACGACATGGCCAAACACCCCGACCAACGAGCGCCTGGAGCTGCTCCAAGGCACCCTCGACATGCTCATTCTGCGAACGCTCCAGTGGGGCGCGCAGCACGGCCACGGCATCGGCCAGGCGATCCGCGCGCAGTCCGACGATCTACTCAAGGTCGAAACCGGCTCGCTCTACCCCGCGCTGCACCGCCTCGTGAAGCGCGGCTGGCTCAAGGCCGAGTGGGGCGTGAGCGAGGCGAACCAGCGAGCGAGGTACTACCGCCTGACGGCGGCCGGCAAGGCGCAGTTGTCGCGCGAGCGCGATCGCTGGTCGCAGCTCGTGGACGCGATCGGACGTATCATGAATCCGGCAGCCGCCACGAAGGAGTAGCCCATGCGGTCTCGCATTCCCGGCAGCGACGAGCTCGATGAGGAGATTCGCGGTCATCTCGCGATCAGCATCAAGGAACGGATCGAGCGCGGCGAGGATCCGGAGTCGGCGCGGCTGGCCGCGCTGCAGGGAATTCGGCAACGTCACGCTGACGCGCGATTCGATCCGACGCGTCTGGCGCCCGCGATGGTTCGAGGAAGCCGCGGCGCTCGGACGCGACATCCGGTTCGCGTTGCGCGCGCTGATGCGCGTCAAGGGCATCGCCGCCACCGTCGTCCTGACGCTCGCGCTCGGCATCGGCGCCAACGCCGCGATCTTCAGCGTCGTCCGCGGCGTGCTGCTGCGGCCGCTCGTCAATCGCGACGAGGATCGCCTGATCTACATCCGCCAGGGCCGGCCCGACGTCGAGAACCTGAATTTCTCGGTCGCCGAGATTGCGCGATTTGAAGTCGCGCGTCAAGAGCGTCGCGGCATTCGGCGACTTCTCCACGCTCGACTTCACGCTGATCGGACTCGGCGCGAGCCGCGCCTCGTCAAGTCAGGCGTCGTCAGCGGGTCGTTCTTCGAGGTGATGGGCCTGCGGCCCGTGCTCGGACGCCTGCTCGACCGGCGCGACGACGGCACCGAACGCCGAGGGCGTCGCGGTCCTCACGTACCGCTTCTGGACGACGTCGCTCAACAGCGATCCGCGCGTCGTCGGCAAGAAGATCCGTCTCGGCCCGACGCCGGCGACCATCGTCGGCGTCCTCGAGCCGTCGGTCCCGTATCCGGCGGACACGGAGATCATCGCGAACGTCGTCACGAGCCCGCATCACCTCGGCGCGACGATGGAGACGAATCGCACGCATCGGATGACGGAGCTGTTCGGCCGTCTTGGCGCCGGACACGTCGATTGAGCGCGCACGCGCGGAGCTGACGGCCGTGCACGCCGCGCATGATGCGCGAGCATCCGGAGGCGTACTCGAAGAAGGCACGGACGCAGTTGACGGTGACGAAGCTGCGCGATCAGATCGCGGCGCCGGCGCGGACGATCCTGCTCGTGCTGCTCGCGACGGCGGCGGTCGTGTTCGTCATCGCGTGCTCGAACGTCGCCAACCTGATCCTCGCGCGCTCGGTCCGGCGCGAAGGCGAGCTCGCCGTGCGCGCCGCGCTCGGCGCCGGGATCGGGCGCGCTGCGCCGCACGCTGCTCGCCGAGAGTCTCGTGCTCTGCGGCGCCGGCGCGATCCTCGGCATCGCGCTGGCGAATCCGATGGTCGCGGTGGTCAGCCGGTACGCCGCGCGCTTCTCGATTCGCGCGCTCGACGTCCACGTCGACGGCACCGTGCTGCTGGGTCGGCGCGTCCTCGCGATCGCCGCGGCGATTCTGCTCGCGTTCGTGCCGCGGCTGCCGTCGTCACACGCGCCCGCCGGACTCGGCCTCGCCAGCGGCAGCGTGCGGATCACGCCGGGCACGAACCGTCGCCTGCGCATGTTCGCGACGACGCAGATCGCGTGCTCGTTCGTGCTGCTCGCGGGCGCCGGCATGCTGCTCGCGACGCTCGTCGCGACGCAGATCGGCGAAGACCGGTTACGCGAACTCGAGCCATGTGCTCGCGATCGACATCCCCGCGGCGGCGCTCGGCGTGCCTCTGAAGAACGGGATCGGCTTCTTCACGCGAGGCGACGCGGCGCATCAGCGAGCTGCCCGGCGTCGAGTCTGCCAGCATCGGCACCGTCGTGCCGTGGCGCGACGCGGACGCGTTCGGCAACGCGACGCCATTTACCGTCGAGGGCTACACGCCCGCAGACGGCGAAGAGCCTCCGATCGGCCGCGTGCGCATCGTCGGACCTCGCTTCTTCGCCACGCTCGGCATCGCGGTTCTCGAGGGACGAGAGTTCACCGACAGACGAGCGCGACCCGGTGGCGATCGTCAGCCAGAGCGTGGCCCAGCGCCTGTTTCCGAACGGCGAGGCGCTGAACCGTCACATCGTGTGGGCCGATCCGATGATGGCCAACCCGGAGCCGCGCCGCATCGTCGGCGTCGTCGCGGACGTGGACGACGAGAATGTGGTGCCGGCAGCCGACGATGACGATTTACCTGCCGACGCACCGGCTGCTCAGTTATGGCGGACGTCTGTTCGTTCGGACCGCTGGCGATCCGTACGCGCTCGTGCCGGCGGTGACGCGGATCGTCCGCGAGCTCGCGCCGGACCAGCCCGTGGAACGCGCGGCGACGCTCGCTGATGTCCGGGCGACGGTGCTGTCGCCGGACCGGGTCAACGCCTTCGTGTTCTCCGGATTCGCCGGCATGGCGCTGCTGATCGCGGTTGTCGGCGTGGCGAGCGTGCTGGCGTTCTCGGTGAGCGCGCGAACGCGGGAGTTCGGCGTGCGGCTCGCCGTCGGCGCAGCGCCAAGGCAGCTCCTCGCGCGGGTGCTCTCTGAGGGCGTGGTGATTGCGACGATCGGTATCGCGGCAGGCGCCGTCGGGCGGCTACGCGCTGGCGCGCGTCGCTGGAAAATTGCTCGGGCCGGTGCAGCTGCCGGGTGTCCTACCTGTCGTCGGTGCGACGGCGGTGCTCCTTGCCGCTGCGGTGCTCGCTTCGTTGACGCCCGCCGCGCGAGCCTCGCGCGTGGACGTCTTGCAAGCGCTGCGATCGGAGTAAACAGCAGGTTGCTGAGAAAGCCAGGAATCTGAACGGCTAACGCCTATTGCGGCGCGGCTTGGAGGCGGCGAGCCTGCGCGCCAGCCCGATAGCTCTGCTCGATGTACTCGACGCCGTCCGCGGTGATGCTCAAGTCCATGTTATCCGCGCGGGTCACGAACTTTTTCTGCAGCAGGAACCAGATCGTGAACTCCAGGTGCTCGCGCGGCGTACCGGTCATCTCTTCCACTTCCAGTTGCGACAGGCTCGGCGCGTACGGCTCCGTCCGTCGTCGGGCGTACAGCACTTCGAGAACGGTGAGCCGGATGATCTGTTCGGCTTCGAAGTCGTTGTCGGGACGGGCCGAATGCGACACGAGCCGCCATCGCTGCTGGCGGCGCTGCTCGTGGCCGATGTCGTACCGTGCCCGCTGCTCCGGATCGCTGAGGACCTGATAGGCCTCGCTGATCGCGCGAAAGCGGCTCTCGTCGCCGGTTTCCGTGTTGTCAGGATGAAATCGCGCGGCCAGCAGCCTGTACACGCGATGGATCGTTTCCGGCTCAGCGTTGGCGCTGATTTGCAGCTGCTCGTAGTGGTCGCCTTCGCTGATCGAACTCTTTTCCATGTGGGTTCGCCGGACCTGGAGCCGCAGTGCTTATCGGCTCGAAGTGATCAAAAGTGGAGCGCTGAGCGCGGGGCGGGTAAACCAGTGGGCAATCGTGAGAAACGCGTTGCAGACGCTGCTGTTTGGCGTCACACCAACCGATGCGGCGACGTTCGGCGGCATCAGCGCTGCGCGGACGACGCCCACAGAGTAATGTAGCGTCCGGCTTCAGCCGGACGTAGACCGCAGCAAGATTTCGATAGACGACAACGCGAGCTGCGTGCGAGCCTGAGAATCGCTGCGATTCAATGCGGTTCATCGTGTTCGCGCTCGCGCTCGTCATCACCACTGAACCTGCCGCCCACTTTTTGACGATCTCGCGCCTCGATGCTCCCGTGTGCGTTCTGCACGACGCGAAGCAGGATGTCTACTTCGTGTCGAACATCAACGGCGAAGGCACCGCACGCGACAACAATGGCTACATCAGCCGCGTGGCTCCAGACGGCCGCGTCCTGACCGCGCGGTTCATCGAAGGCGGCCGCCATGCCATAACGCTGAATGCACCGAAAGGGCTCGCGATCCTCGGCGACGAGCTGTGGGTTGCGGACATCGACTGCGTGCGCTCCTTCAACCGGAGCAGTGGCAGGCCTGTTCGCACCGTCGACATCGCGCCGCTCGGCGCGCTGTTTCTCAACGAGATGACGACGGGCCCCGACCAGGCCGTTTACGTGACTGATTCGCGATTGGAGTTCAAGGGCGATAACGCTCGCCACCTCGGGCCCGACCGCGTGTTTCGGATATCGAAGGACGGCAAGGCGACGGTCGCTCTCGAAGGCGACCTCGAAGCACCAAGCGGCATCACGTGGGATGCGCCGCGCAGCCGCTTCCTGATTACAGCCCTGCAAGGCACTCACATCTTCGAATGGCGTCCCGGAAGCCGTGCGGCCGCGCCCGTGTGGCAAGGCGTCGGCGGCTACGACGGCATCGTCGTCGATGGCGATGGTTGGCTCGTGAGCAGTCTCGATCCGGGCGCGATCTACCAGATTCGCGATGGGCGCGAGCGGCGGATCATCGATCGCCTGACCACGCCGGCGGCGATCGGCTTCGACGTGAAGCGCCGACGGCTGCTCATTCCCTCATTCGAAGCGAACACGGTGCAGCTGTGGAGCGTCGCGAGGTAGCCTGCGACGTCACTAAGGCAACGCGGCGGGTTATATGATGGCGCCGTGACACCGATCTCCGGCTGGGAAAATTTTTACGTCATTGTCGGATCGTCGGCCGCGGCCTTGACCGGGCTGCAGTTCGTCGTGATGGCGCTCGTGGCCGACCTGCCCGAACGGGGAAGCGAGCGCTCGATCAACGCGTTCGCCACACCGACGATGGTGCATTTTGGCGCCGTCCTGCTGCTGTCAGCAGTTTTGAGCGCCCCGTGGCGAGGCATCGGCGCGCCGACGATTCTCTGCAGCCTCTGCGGCGCCGCCGGGCTCGTGTACGTCGTCATCGTAGCGCGGCGAACTCGCGCGCAGACGGATTACACGCCGGTACTCGAGGACTGGGTCTTTCACGTGCTGCTGCCGGCGGTCGCGTATCTGGTCCTCGCCGCTGCGGCATACGTCGTTCGTTCGCACGTCGAACCGGCTCTTTTCAGCATCGCGACCGCGGCATTTCTGCTGCTCGTGATTGGGATTCACAACGCGTGGGATACGGTCACGTACCTGGTGCTCACGCGAGGTCAGGAACCGCCGAAACCGACGTAGCGTCCGCCGCCCGCACTGGGAAGAGCCACCAGATCGTCGTCCCGATAATCGGCATCAGCGACACCAGCGCAAATGCTGCGGTGTACAGGTGGCGATCGAACAGGTGACCGCAGATCGGCAGCATAATCGCGACCGCCGCAGAAAACGACGACGATGCGATGCCGGCCGCCATGCTGCGCTGGTCGTGCGGGTACGCCAGCGCGCCCGTGCGCAACGTGACCACGACGAGCCCGCCGGCGGCGAAAAGACTCGACGTGAGCAGCGCGATCGCGATCGGCGCGCTGTTGAAAAAGTGCACCGCCGCCAACGGGAGCATCAGCAGCGCCATCACGACGATCAGCCAGACCGGACGCGGACTGGCGCGTTCAAAGCGATCGGCGATCCAGCCCCAGAAAAAATATCCGCTCTCGAGCCCCGCGGGCGGGATCCAAAGGACGAAGCCGAGCTGCGCCGGCGTCAGACCGAACGCGCGCGACAGATACAGCGGCGTCAGATAAATGATGGCGCCCACCGGCAGCGCGCCGAGCGCGTAGCTCGCGACCAGGCTCCAGAACCGGCGCTCGCGCATGTCCGGGAAGACCATCTTCTGCGCGGTTCGGCTCTTGTTCGGAAATCGGGACGGATCGACGGTGCCGGTCCAGATGAACAGCCAAATCAGCGCGAGCGCGGGCGTCACGAGGAACGCGATTCGCCATCCGTAATGAATCGCGATCGGCGTGAGCAGAATCGGCGCGAGGATCGATCCGAGCGACGAGCCGCTGTAGGCCAGCGCGATGCCGCGCGCCTGTTTGTCGATCGGCAGCGAATCGAGCGCCGTGCGGAATCCACCGGGGAAGATCGAGCCTTCACCGATGCCGAGCGCCGCGCGCGCGACGGCGAAACCGAGAAATGAGCCGACGAGCGCGTGGCTCGCGCTCGAGAGCATCCAGATGATGAGCGAGATCGTCATGCCGAGGCGCAGCCCGATGCGATCGAGCACGGAGCCCCACCCGAGCGCGCTGAACATGTACGCGAAGCTGAACGCGCTGATGCACCAGCTGTAATCCTGCGCAGTCATGTTGGTGGCGCTCAGAAACATCGGCGACAACAACGCCAGGCTCGCGCGATCCACGTAGGACAGCAGCGTGCCGAGCATCATCACGATGGCCGGCCACCAGACCAGCCACGTCATCGGACTTCGCGCGGGCTGCTCGTTCATGGAACAAGATTACATTAGCGGTGAAGATTGCCGTCGCACCGCGTGGAAAGAGTTCGCCGAATCGACGAAGTATCATAAGGCGATCACCATGGCCATCGTCGAGCAACCGATTACCGCGGCCCGGATCGCCGAGACCGAGCGGCTGATTCGCCCGCATATCAGAACGACGCCCGTCGTCTGCAGCGAATGGTGCCGATTTCGGCATCCCCGTCGATCGCGTGCTGTTCAAGCTCGAGTTGATGCAGCATGCCGGCTCGTTCAAAGTGCGCGGCGCCTTCACCTCTCTGCTGTCGCGGCCGCTTCCGGCCGCCGGCGTCGTGGCGGCGTCGGGCGGGAACCACGGTCTCGCGGTCGCGTACGCGGCCCACAAGCTCGGCGTTCCGGCGGCGATCTTCGTGCCATCGGTCGCCTCTCCGGTGAAGATTGAGACGATTCGCCGTTACGGCGCCGACCTTCACATCGTTGGCGATCTCTACGCGGACGCCCTCGAAGCGAGCCGCGCGTGGGCCGCTGAATCGGGCGCGCTGAGCGTGCACGCGTACGATTCTGTCGAAACGCTGCTCGGCCAGGGCACGCTCGGCCTCGAGTTGGATCAACAGGTTCCCGCGCTGGATACGATTCTCGTGGCAGTCGGCGGAGGCGGATTGATCGGCGGACTCGCCGGCTATTTCTCTCAGCCCATCGCGAGCCACCGCGTGAAAATCATCGGCGTCGAGCCAACCGCCGCGCCGACACTCACCCACGCTCTTCGCGCGGGGCATCCGGTCGACAGCCCCGCCGGCGGAGTCGCGGCCGACTCGCTCGCGCCCAAACGCGTCGGCGAGCTGAATTTTCTTATCGCACAACAGAGCGTCGATCGGGTGGTGCTGGTGTCCGACGATGAGATTGGCGCCGCGCAAGCGGCGTTGTGGGATCAACTTCGGGTTGTTTCAGAACCAGGCGGAGCAGCGGCGTTCGCCGCCCTCCTCAGCGGCCGCTATCAACCCCGCCAGTCCGAGCGCGTCGCGGTGATCGTCTGCGGAGGCAACACCGCAGCGGTGCGGTTCGAAGCGCCTGTGGCTGCGCGATAGCATTTAACGCGATGGTCGCCGTTCGTCCGGCCCGACCGAGCGATCGTACCGCGCTGGCTGTCGCACGCGCCGACCTGTGGCCCGAAGCCACGCGCGAGCAGCACGAGGCCGAACTATCGGAGATGCTCACCGCGAACGCTGCGCGCGCGTCAGACATTCTCGTCGCCGAATCGGACCACGAGATCGTCGGCTTCGTCGAGGTGAACCTGCGGTCGCACGCGGACGGCTGCGATCCTCGTCAGCCGGTCGCGTTCATCGAGGGATGGTACGTGCACCCAGAGTTCCGCCGGCGCGGAGTCGGGCGGATGCTCATCGCAGCAGCGGAGAACTGGGGACGGGCACGCGGCTGCATCGAGATGGCGTCCGACACGTGGATCGACCACGACGTCTCGCAGCGGGCACACGAGGCCATCGGCTTCACCGTGGTCGATCGGTGTGTGCACTATAAAAAGGTGCTCTGACGCGGCCGACTGTCGTACTGCTCCTCGATCAAATCGCTCGCGCGCCGGACCGCCTCGGCGGAGTCGACTCGTGCGCCCCACCGCCTGCAGGCAGCGGCGACATCGGAGTTCGAGAGCAGCCGCTCGAGCGCTGCCGCGACTCGTGGCGGCGTGAACCGCTCCGGCGGAATTACTTCGCCGACGCCAAGCCGGCTCGTGCGCAGCGCATTGTCCGGCTGATCGAATCCCAGCGGCATCACGAGCTGCGGCACGCCGGCAGCCAGCGCCTGAGCGCACGTCCCGATCCCGCCGTGGTGGACGACTGCGGCTGCCCGCGGAAACAGCGCTGGAAACGATGCCCAGCCGACGTGCTCCACATGCGCCGGCAGCGAGCGCGGAAGGTGATCGCGGTAGCTCGTTACCAGCATCGCGCGCAGGCCCATGCGGGCTGTCGCGGCGATCGCCGTCGTAAAGAATCGCGCGGCGTGGCGATTCGCCGACCCGGGTGTGAACACGATCGGCCGATCGCCGGTTGGCGCCGCCACTTCCGCGGCGTCGTCGTGATCGCTCAGAAGGAAGCCGGTGAGCCGAAGCTGCGGCGGCCAGTCCGGCTGCGGCTGCGCAAACCACTCGGGAAATAGTCCGAGCACGCGCTGCGGCGAGTGCAGCCATGAGTTGAATATTCGCGAGACCGGCGCGAGACCAAATTCAGCACGCCACCCGTTGAGCGCCGGGGCGATGGCCGGATCGATGGCGAACCGATCGGCCGCCGACCAAAACGCGCGCTTTGCCCAACGCGGCCACGGGGAGATGTCGAGCCCGAACGGCAGCCGCGACTGGTTGAACTCGGATCGAAAAACGCTAGGCGCGAGATGCACCGTGACCGCCGGCACCTCGTGCGTTTCCTCGAATACACGCGTAAAGAATGAGAGCGAGTGTCCGACCAGCACCGTGGTGTCGGATTCGTAGACCCGCTCGAGCGCGGCGTAGCCATCACGCAAATGGCTCGCGACCTCTTTGAACACCACCGCCGGACCGCGGCGCGGGTGCCAGAGGTCCGGATTGTTCGTTGCGGCGTCGAACTCCTCCGCCGTACCGACCGGCACGAACTCGAGTCCTGCGTTTGAGACGATGCGGGCAAACGTTTCGGGCGCGAGGAGCGAAACGCGGTGACCGCGCCGGCGAAGCTCGGCGCCGATCACGACGAACGGCAGAACGTCGCCGGCGGATCCCACCGGCGTGAGGATGGCGTGCATGCTTCAGGGAATCGGCACGGCCGCCGACCTCGACCCGGCCTGACGTTCGACAGCCACGATACTGCGCGCCAGCGATCGCGCGGCCTTCGTGGCCTGGTCGGGAGGCTGCGCCGTAAAGCACACGCGCATCTCGTGGGCTCCGCCGTGATCCACGTAAAAGTGTTCGCCCGGCACGAAGACCACCGCGTCGCGGAGCGCCTCGTGACACACCGACGCGGCTCGCACGCTCACATCGAACTCGCACCAGAAATAGAGGCCACCGTCGGGAATGGCGAACCGCATCTTGCCGCCGGGCACGTGTTGGCGGAAGGCGCTCATCATGGCGTCGCGACGACGCCGGTGCTCGCCGCGGAGCGCTGCAAGATGCCGATCGAACACGCCGGTCTCCAGCAGCTCCGTGACGGCCAGCTGCGCGAGATTCTGCGTGTGCGGGTCCACCCGCTGCTTGATGAGCGTGAGCTGATCGACGATCGCCGGCACCGCGGAAATCCATCCCAGTCGCAAACCGGGCGCCAGCATTTTCGCGAAGCTGTGCAAACGGATCACGACGGCGTTCACCTCGTCGAGCTCATACAGCGACGGCGGCGGATCGTGGGTCAGCGTCAGCTCACGATACGTGTCGTCCTCGATAATCGGGACTCGGTAGCGCTCGGCGAGCTCGATCAATTCGCGACGGGTGCGAATCGGCAGCGTCGTGCCGGTCGGGTTCTGATACGTCGGATTGAAGTACATCAACTTCGGCCGGTACCGGACGAGCAACTCTTCGAGCTCGTCGAGGTCGGCGCGGCGGATGTCCCACCCCACGAGCCGCGCGCCCGCCGCTCGAAAGCTGCCGATCGCGCCCAGATAGCCGGGGCGATCCAGCAGCACGGCGTCTCCAGGATCGACGAGGCATCGGGCCAGCAGGTCGAGCCCTTGTTGAGCGCCGGCGAGTACGAGGACATTCTCCGGGTTGCCGCCAAAGCGCTCCGCGATCGCCGCGCGAAAACGGGGCTGCCCCTCAGTCGCGCCCAGCCGAAGCGCGGCGCGCGAATCGCGCGTGAGCACCAGATCGACGGCCGCACGGAACGCGTCAATCGGAAAGCATTCGAGCGCGGGCTGGCCGGCTGCAAACGAGACCACGGCCGCGTCCGCCGCGTGCCCGACGAGATCGCGAACCGTTGAATCGGCCGACTGCAACGCGCTCGCGGACACCTTGCCGCGCCAGGCAAACGGCGCGCTGCCTGGATCGGGACGGGCGCACACGAACGTGCCGCGTCCGACATACGCGCGCACCAGCCCTCGTGCCTCGAGCTCGCGATACGCGGCGACCACCGTTGCGCGGCTCATGCGCAAGGCGGCGGCGAGGTCCCGCTCCGGCGGCAACTGAAACCCGGGCAGCAGCGCATGCCGCGAGATTCCGTGCTCGACGACGTCGACGACGCGACGGTAAATCGGCCGGATGCGCGGAATCGTCGCCGCATCCGCTCCGAGCGCGCGAAACAGACCAATGACCGATTGGCTCTGTTTGAGGCCGCCTGTTTTCTTCATCATCACTGCTGGCCGCTGGGGCTCATTGTATCGAAAGGACTGGAAATGGACGGAATCGTTTACGCGAACGGAACGTGGGGGCCGGCACAGGACGCCAGGGTGAGCGTGTTCGACCATGGACTCTTGTACGGCGATGGCATCTTCGAGGGCATCCGCGCCTACAACGGCCGCGTCTTCAAACTCGAGCGGCACATCGACCGACTCTTCGAGTCGGCGGCGGCAATCCGGCTCGAGATCGGAACGACTCGGGCGCAGGTCGCCGCCTTCGTGCTCGAAACGTGTCGGCAGAATTCAATCGGCGATGGTTACATTCGGCTCATCGTCACGCGCGGCGCCGGCGATCTCGGGATCGACCCGCGCTCCTGCGCTCGCGCGGCATTGTTCGTCATCGCGCGGCCGATCGGCGCGTTGTACCGCCGTTCGCCCAACCAGGGCATCTCGCTGGCGACGTCACCGTTCCGCCGTGTGGCCACGGACGCGCTGAGCCCCGAAATCAAATCACTGAATTACCTCAACAACGTGCTCGCGAAAATCGATGCATCCGATCGCGGCGCCGACGAAGCGCTTTTTCTCGGCCATGACGGCCACGTCGCCGAAGCCACCGCGGACAACATCTTCATTGTCACGCCTCGCGGCATTGCGACGCCGCCTACCTCGCAGACGCTGAAGGGCATCACGCGCGAAACGGTCATCGAGATTGCCGAGACCGAGCGTATCGTTGTCGACGAGCGTCCGCTTTCGCTCGTGGACGTCTGGACCGCTCGCGAAGTCTTCCTCTGCGGGACGATGGCGGAAGTCGTCCCGGTAGGATCCGTCGATGGTCGAGTGATCGGATCGGGAGCGCCTGGTGAGATTACGACGCGGATCATGGCAGCCTACTCCTCGCTCGTACGCGCCACCGGCACGCCGATTCCGTCGGTCGCTCTCGAAGCCGTCGAGGCCGTCTGATGCTCGCGATTACTCAGGTCGACGCGTTCACGAGTGAGCCGTTTGGCGGCAATCCGGCAGCGGTCTGCGTGCTCGAGGAGCCGCGCAGTGAACGCTGGATGCAACTCGTCGCTCGCGAGATGAACGTATCGGAGACCGCGTTCGTCGTGCGCGGAAAGGATGCGCACGGGTTGCGCTGGTTCACGCCGACGGTGGAAGTCGACCTGTGCGGGCACGCGACGCTCGCCAGCGCGCATGTGCTCTGGTCGACGGGACAGCATCCGGCCGATCGACCCGCTCGGTTCGACACACGAAGCGGGACCTTGACGGCAACAAGGCGCGGCGATTGGATCGAGCTCGATTTTCCCGTGACGCCGGAGGAGGCGACAGAGCCGCCACCGGGGCTGCTCGACGCGCTCGGCCTGTCGTCGGCGTACGTGGGGAAGAGCCGTTTCGACTACCTCGTCGAAGTCGCGGATGAGGCGATCGTCCGCGCCCTGCGTCCCGACTTCAGCGGCCTGCGCGCGATCGAAGCCCGCGGGGTGATCGTGACGAGCCGAGCCGCCGAAGCGGATGTCGATTTCGTGTCGCGGTACTTCGCGCCGGGGTTCGGCATCGACGAGGACCCTGCCACAGGATCAACGCACTGCTGCCTAGCGGACTTCTGGGGCCGTAAACTTGGGAAGAGCGCGTTCCGCGCGCGCCAGCTCTCCGAGCGCGGCGGTGAAATGCGCGTGACGCTCGATGGGGATCGCGTGCGGCTGCTCGGTCAGGCGGTCACTGTGTTTCGCGGAGAACTGTGTGGGTCGGCAACGATGTAGGCGGGGCAGCAAGCGCTGCCCCGCCCCATTTCGATCACCTACGGCAATTGCAGGGTCCAGGCGCTGCGACCGTGTGTCGCCGCGTAGAGCACGCGCTGCGAGATCGTGAGGCCCGCCACTTCCACGTTCGGCAGACCCGCTCCAGCCACCGCCCACGTCGTCGCGCCCTTCGCGAGCTTCATCACGCCGAAGTCGGACGAGGCGTAGAGATCACCCGTCACGTCGTCGCGGATGACAGCCCGTGATCGGGAAGTCCGGCAGGTTGAAGCTGACGATCCGTCCATGCCGCCACTCCCGTTCCGCCCCAGGTCACCTCGAAAACGTGGCCTGGCGTCGCCGGCGTGTTCACGTTGTAACCCGAGTACGAGACCCAGCCGTGGTGCACGTTGGCGGGATCCACAGCAGATCGCGCTGATGTACCGCGTGGGGCTGTTGGCAGGCCGGACGTGATCGATCCGGTGCCAGACGACCGATGCCGCGGCCGCATCGGTGTTGTCGGAAACGAACACACGGCCAGCACCCGTCGCCACCCAGGCGGTGCCGGTGTTGGCTCGGGGTGCGCTGAATCCACGCGAGCGCGCTGCCTCGGCGATCCGGCGCCGTAGTGGACGGCAAAGGTGTCCGTCAGGTCCGTCGCACCCGCCGGTCCAATCTGCACGAAGTCGCCGCAGCCGAGTTTTGTGGCCGAGGTCGTGAATTCCGGACAGTTCGCTTCGAGAAATGCCTGATTGCCGCCCCAGTCCTGCGTGCGCCAGACGCTGAACGATCCCTGGAAGATGGTCCCGCCGTTCGCCTTGTGCGGATCGGCGACGACCGGTGGATAGAAGAACGCGCCTTCGGGGCTGCTGATGATCGGCGCCGAGATGATGACCCACTTCGTCGGATCGCCATTCTGGAAGTTGGCGTCGTTGGCCTGACCGGTGAACGTGTTGAAGCGCAGCGCGTCGTTCGTCGAGCTGAAACCAGACAGCCCGCCGTCGCCGTAGATGATCTGATTCCAGCGTCGCGTTCGCGGCACGGTTCCCGCCGTTCTGCCAGGTGCCATTGTCCTGCGTGCCGCCCTGAATGATGCTGTTCGGATGCTGCGGGCTGACCGACAGGCTCTGGAACTGCAGCGTCGAGAAGCCGCGGTTGATGTTGTTTGCCAGTTGATTCGGCACGCGCGAGAGCAGGCTCTTGCAGAGCGCCATACCGGCGGCGTTCAGCGCCGCGCGTATCGCACTTGGCCGAGACGTCCGCGAACGATCCCGTCCGAGCTGACGATGCCGCCGTCCGAACCTTCCCAATACAGATACGGGTTGCCGGGCAGCGTCACGATTGCGTGCTGATCGGGATGCGTGAACTCGGCGTGCGACGGATCGCCGTCCTGCGTGAGATCGCTCCAGGTCGTTGCCACCGTCGCTCGAGAGCAGCACGCGCGCGGCCGTTCGAGACGCCGCCGAGCTGCCCGTAACTGAACGAGCCGAGCAGATAGACGACGTCCGGAAAGCCGGCTGGCGTGTACACGACGTTGTCGTACCAGCACTGCGTCGTGCAGTAGTCCTGCACCTGCGCGCCGCCGAGCGACGCAAACGTCGCAGTGGTGTCGGCGTTGTCGCTGCGCCAGAAGTTCGACAGGTTACCCGTCGGCGCCACCCTGGCCTTCGCCGACGTACATGCGGGTCGCTCCGCTTGGAAGCGTCGTGATGGCGAACTCGCTCCGGTCGGTCGCGGAATTGAACGTTGCGGGCGTGTTATCCTTCGCCGCGAAAATCTGCGTGAAGCTGGCGCCGTTGTTCGTCGAGCGCCAGATGCCCTGCTGGAATCCGTTGACGTAGATGATGCCGGCGTGCGTCGGATCCACCGCAACCGTCGTCGAGCCGCGGACCGGAGCGCGGAGACGCCCAGATGAGCGTGAACGTGTTGCCCGTCTGCCGCCACAACCCGCGGACTGGGAGTGGATGGCCGGTGGCGCCACTCGAGAGCGAGCCGCCGCTCGTCGAGCTGATGCCGCGCACGCCGCTGCCGATCGGGACGAGAAGATTGCCGGCGCTGTCGAGCGCCATGTGGCCGATCGATCGCTGGAAAAAGATGTCGCTGCCCGTGACGAAAGACCAGTTATCGCCGCCGTCGGTCGTCTTATAGATGCCGACGCCCGCTTCGGAGTCGGCTGACGCATTTTCCTCGCCGGTCGCCGCATAGAGCGTGTTGCCGGTGGGATCGGCCGGGTCGAGAAGAAGCGATCCGATCGCGTTCGTCCCGAAGCTGCCGGAGATGTACTCCCATTTCTGCGATGGATTGGTGTGGAGCGCCTTGTCGGTTCGCCACACGCCGCCGCCGGCGGCAGCCACGTACAGTCGGCAATGGCCTTCCGTGCAATCGGGCGCGAGCGCCAGCGCCGTGACGCGGCCCGCGGTGATGTATGGTGCCGCGTCGCCAAGCGCGTTCAACACTCCAGGGACATTGGCGATGCTCGGTCCGACGAGCTGCCAGGTGCCGGCAGAGTGCGGATTGCCGTTGAGCGACGCCCATCCGTTCCACGCGGCGATTGTCGACTCCGGCGCGACGTCTCCGGCCGGAAACGCGCGCTTCAGATAGTCCTCCACGGCGGGCGTGTAGAGTCCGCGGACTTCGTTCTGGCCAAAGAGCGCTCGCTTGTTCGAATTTTCTTTAGTGGCGAGGATGCCTTTTTTGAGCGCGAAGCCGGGCGCGGTCGGTCGGCCCGGAATTAACGTTTTTGTCACGACGAGCCCGAGTCCGGAGGCAGCGAGAACGGCGCCTCCGACAATCGCGATACGCAAGCGGGAAGACTTCATAGAGTCCTTTCGGTTATGGGCGGGCGTTCGAAGCGCGGAGCATACTACTATCAGCGACCGTTATACGACACGCGATTTTCAGAAAATTCTTCTCGGCGTACGAAAATTGTGTTTCGTTTTGAATCCGAATACGGCCGCGTGCGAGGAAGGCATCCTCAGGGATGACATTCTCGCGGCCATACGGATGAGCAGGCCTTTCTATTGACAACCGGTCCCGTTTACTTTATTGTGCAAAGTTGTTTGTGCTCAGCTCGTCATCCGATTATGAAAGCGGCGCGATGCGTGAACAGCAAATGAACCGCGTGAGCACCATCGGACTCATCGTCTTTTCCCTTATCGCACTCCTGTTGCTGCTCCCGGTCGCCGCGCGCGCGGTCGTCAGCGGCCATATGCCGCCGCCCGATCTGGACGAAGGCACTGCCGCGCATATCTTTCAGCTGTCGATCGTCGCACTCGTGCCCACTGGGATCGTCTTTCTCGCGACGGCGGACTGGAATCAACCGTTGCGAATCGTGCGGCGCCTGGCCTTTCCGGCGGTCGCCGTCGTTCTTGCGTTCTGCTTTCTCTACTTTTGGGAGCATCCTCAGCCGTAGCAGGTTGCTGAAAAAGCCAGCAACCTGCAACTCAGAACTGAGAACTGAGAACTGAGAACTGAGAACTGCGAACTGAGTTGGCTTGCCTCCAGCCCCGCCTCGCCCCATACTCTCCGGAGTTCTTCCGAGCGACTACTTCCAGAGGAGAGATCGATGAGTGCCGATCTGGCGACGCTGTTCAACGATTTCGATCGAGGTCGGCTCTCGCGCCGGCAATTGCTGATCGCGCTTGGCGCTGCGGTCGCGGTCCGACCTGCGTCGGCGTTCGCGCAAGGCCAGTGCGGCGGCGCGCGTGCTGGCACACCGGACTGCGATCCGACGCCGGCCAAACTGCCCTTCGAGCCGACCGGATGGAATACGGTGCTCCTCGATCATTTCTCCTGTCAGGCGGCCGACTACCCGAAGGAAGCCGCCTACTACGCCGCGCTCATGAACTGGAAGATCAGAAGCGACGATGGGAAGCAGGCCGTGCTCGACATCGGCGACTGGGGCGGCCTCGTGATCAGAGGCGGCTATCAGGCGCCGCCCGCGCCGCCACCCGCGCCTGATGCGGATGCCGCTGGCGGCGGGCGTGGAGGCGGCCGCGGCGGTCCCCGCGCACCTCGCCTCGCGGTGTTCGATGGATTCTGCTGGGGCATCGAGCCGTGGGACGCGAAGACGGTGGAGGCGGAATTGCGAAAGCGCGGGCTCACGCCGGTGGCCGACAATCAGGGCAAGGACTTTCAAAGCTTTCACGTGAAAGATCCCGACGGCTTCGACCTGCAGATCAGCAACGGCAACGCGCGGAACCGCCGCCAGGGTCCGGCAAACGGGAAAACATCAGCGCCGGCGCCGTTCGAGCCGACGAACTGGAAGACCGTCTGGCTCGATCACATTTCGTTCGAGGTTTCGAACTACAAGGAAACCGTCGCGTTCTACACGGCGCTCCTCGGATGGAAGCCGGGGACCGATGAAGGCAGTCAGAACCAGTGCGGGATTGGAAATGTGGGCGATATCATCATTCGCCGCGGTGGTGGAGGTAATCGCGGAGCGGGCGCGGCACCGACGACGCCGCCGGCGCGGCGCGCCACGATGGGGCACATCGCATTCGGCATCACGCCGTTCGATCCCGATCAGGTGAAAGCGGAGCTCACCAAACGCGGACTGACGACACGTGAAGACACGGGCGGCCGCGGCGACATACACACCGCGCCCTACAAGAGCTATCACACGACGACGCCGAACGGGTACGACCTGCAGATCAGCTCGACGACGCGCGCGACACGAGGCGGTTAACCGAGTCGACGTTACGCCTGGTAGACCGTCGACCCGCCGACCACCGTGCGGACGATCTGGATGTCCTTGATCTTCTCCGGAGTCGACCGTGTGCGGATCGTCCGCGAGCACGACGAAGTCGGCGAGCTTGCCCGGCGTGATCGATCCCTTGATCGCCTCCTCGCGCGACGCGTAGGCGCCGTTGAGCGTGTTGACCGCGAGCGCCTCGTCGACGCGTGATCCGCTGGTTGGCGCCCCACGTCTTGCCGTCCCAGCCCGTGCGCGTCACCATGCCCTGAATGCCCATCAGCGGCGCGAACGGGCCCGGGCTGAAATCCGAACCGGCCGCCGCCGGAACGCCGGCGTCGAGCAACGAGCGGATACGCCATGCACCGCTTCATCAGCTCTTCGCCGTAGAACACGAACTTGTCGGTGTTGTAGTACGCGTAGGTCGTGAACAGCGCCGGCACGGCGCCGACCGCCTTGATGCGCCGCACCAGATCGTCGTTGATCAGCGTGCAGTGCGTGATCTTCGGCCGCGCGTCGGCGCGCGGGAACAGCTTCTGCGCGCGCTCGACCGCCGTGAGGATACATGTCGATCGCGACGTCGCCGTTGGCGTGGCAGTTGACCTGGATGCCGGCGCGATGCACGCGCTCGATCCACGCGTTCGAGATCGTCCTGCGTCTCGGTGACGTTGCCCTTGTACGGCGGCTCGACGCCCGGATACGGCGTGCTCAGCGCCATCGTGCGCTCGGAGAACGAGCCGTCGACGGTGTGCTCCGAGGTCGCGCCGAACTTGATCCACTCGTCGCCGAAGCCGGTCTTGATGCCGCCGGCGATCATCGACGTCGAGCACCCGGCCGCTCGCCTCGTAGCTCACGCGGTGCAGCAGGTCGCCGCGCGCGCGCACCTCCTGGATCGCCGACGAGATCGCCGCCTTCGTGGTGCACGCTCGTCAGGCCGTAGCGGACGAACTGCTTCGAGATGTGCGCGATGCCGTCGCGGTCGCGCTGCGCGCGTCTGCTCGGCGCGTGAAGGTCTGGCCGCTTGCCGACGCTGTTGAACACGCTGCCGCGCGCGATCGGTGACGCGGCCGTTCAGCTCGCCGTTCTCGTCGCGGTCGAAGGTGCCGCCCGGCGGATTCGGCGTGTTCTTGGTGACGCCGCGCCATCTCGAGCGCCTTGCTGTTGTAGAACGACGTGTGGCCGCCGCGATGATGCACGACGACCGGATGCTCCGTCGACACCTCGTCGAGATCGTGCACGTTGAGCGCGCGCTTGTCCTTCACCTTGGTGTCGTCGAAGAAGTAGCCCTCGACCCAGGTGCCCGGCGGCGTCTCGCGCGCCTTCGCGCGCAGCTTGTCGATGATGCTGCGCGATGGTGACGAACTCGACTTCGAACGGATTGCCGACGAGCACTTCGTAGAGCAGCACGTCGCCGCCGGCGTGGTTGTGGCAGTCGATGAAGCCGGGCACGATCGGTCATCTGCTTCGCGTCGAACGTCTGCGTGCTCTTGCCGGCCAGCGCTTTGATCTCGGCGGTGCTGCCGACGGCGACGAACCGGCCGCCCTTCACCGCGAACGCCTCCGCCCGCGGCATCGCGGCGTCCACCGTGTAGACCTTCGCGTTGAACACGACGAGATCCGGATCCCGAGCCTCGGCGACAGGCGCGGCCGCGGCCGCTGACGCGCCGAAAGACGGCACGCCGGCGAGGCCCGCGGCAAGCCCTGCGCCGGTGAGTCCGAGAAATTCTCTCCGGCTGTGGCGATGTTTTTTCATGTGTTCGTTACCTGGTCACCGCTTGATGACGATGTTGTCGAGCCCCATCGGATTGCTGCAACACGGTGCGGCCGGATTGGTCAGACGAATCAGCAGCGTGTCGATCGATGCACGGGTCTGCCCACTGGAAACGGTCACGAATTTGCCAAAGGTATTGCCCTGCTGTCCTGACACCGCAAACACCTTCGTCGACCCGGCGAACCCCGTAAACGCGTACGGGATTGGCGTCGTGCTCGAGTACACGTCGACCGACGTGAACTGAAACCGCGTGCCTCCAGCGGCGATCATCACTTCTCCCTGCGTCGTGATGCCGGCTGCGGTTGAAAACTGCGCGGACGGGCCGGGCACGCCGTAGTTGCTGAAGAACCAATTCGCTGACGTCGCCGTAACCGTGAAGCCGGACTCGACGAAGGTCGTCAGCGCTCCAGAGCCGCCGTGAAATGTGATGACGATGTTGCCCGCCGGTGGCGCGGGCTCAGATGCAGGAGGCGCAGCGGTGGTTGAAGATGCTACGGACCTGGTTGGCGCGACCGATGGCGATGTGCCGTCGCTCCCCGCACAGGCCGTGACGAAAAAGCAGATGCCTACAAGCGCGCAGCCACGGTTCACGACCGCTCCCCTTGAATGGAAATTGCATTCTATCCGCAAATCGATTCAGCGCGTGGACGATCGCGGCGGGAAACGTTTTCAATCGTCAGCGCCGCGGCGGAAGCGGCGGACCTTGTTGCGGTTGCCGCACGCCTTCATGTCGCACCATCGGCGCGTGCGGCTGCGCGTCGTGTCGAGGAACAGCCACGCGCACGAGTCGTCGGCACAGCGGCCGACATGCTCGACCTGTTCCGAGGTCAGCAGATCCACGGCTGCTCGAACCACCGGCCGCAGCACATCGTCGAGACCCCGGCCCGGAGGTGTTTCGAGCGTGAAGCGCGCGCCCGAACGCGACAGCGCGGCGCATTCGAAAGTGGCCGAGACATAAGCGTTCAGCACGTCGAGATCGCGCGAAGCGGGTCGCCGCTTAGCGGCGGCTGCTGCGAGCACGCGGTAAAGCGCCTCTCTCAGTTCGACCGCGTGCCGATGAGCGCGCCGGGCGCCTTGAGGATCTGACGCGGCCTGGCGGCGAAGCGCACCGGCCGCGCGTCGCGTGAGGACGCCGCGCGCTTCCGCCCAGGCGAGGATGTCGCCGAACGTATTGAAGTGCTCCGTAGGCTCGGCGCCGCGATCCCCAACCGTGTTGGTGAAATCGATTGCGACGTGACCGCCGCAGAAGTCGAAGCGATAGGGCGATGTAACCATCAAAATACTCTTGACAGGTTACCACTGCGGAGAAGTAACCTTCAATGAGTTATTTGGAGGTTACATGACCACCATGCTCGCCTACGCGGCCATCTATCTGATCTGGGGATCGACCTTTCTCGCGATCCGGATCGCGATCGCCACCATCCCCCCGATTCTGATGATGGGCATCCGGTGCGTGAGTGCCGGTGCGCTGCTGCTCGCCGTCGCAGTGCTTCGGGGTGAGCGACCACGGTGGCGCGCGTGGGGAGACGCCACCGTGGCCGGCGCGTTGTTGTTCGGCGGTCCCTACGCCGCTCTCGCGTGGTCCGAGCAGCGCCTCTCGTCGGGGATGGCCGCGCTTCTCGTCGCGACGCTGCCGTTCTGGCTGGCGTTGATTGAGTGGATGCGCGGCTCGCGGCCGCCCGCCCGAGCCCTTGTCGGACTGACAGTCGGCCTGTTCGGCGTTGCGCTGCTCGTCACCGACGGCCTGACAGTGCGATCGGCCGCTTGGCCGATGGCGGTGATCATCATCGGGGAGCTCGCATGGGCGACCGGCTCGGTTGTCTCGCAGCCGCGTCTGCCGAAGTCGCTCCTGCTGAATGCCGGGATGCCGCTCACCGCGGGCGGCGTGCTGCTCCTGCTGTTTTCACTCATCGTCGGCGAGTCGCACCGCTTCGATCCGCACGCGATCTCCGGGGCGTCGCTCGCGGCGCTGGCGTATCTCACCGTATTCGGGTCGATCGTCGCCTTCTCCGCTTACATGTTTCTGCTGGGCGTCGCGCCGGCGTCCCGGGTCGGCACGCACGCGTACGTGAACCCGCTCATCGCGGTCGCGCTCGGCGCCGGCCTCGCGGGCGAGCGCATCACGCTATCCATCGGAATCGCCGCGGTGGTCATTGCCGGTGGCGTCGCGCTGGTGCTCGGCGCCAAATCGCGCCAGACGCGGCCGGTAAGCGTTCTGTCTACGCCCGGTCGCTTCTCAACGCGGAGGCGGGCCACTCCTGTGTCGAAGCTCGTCGCCGACGCGCGCAGCGCCACTGCAGGAGCGAGCCAACCGCGGTCATGATTGCAACGCCGGCCATCGCGGATAACCAGATGCCGCGATATTCCGCGAGCGAGTTGCCGGCCTGCACGCTCAGCGAGATGCCCGCATAGCCGCTCAGCGCGAGACCGGTCGCGCCGGCCAACTGCGCGACCATGTTGACGAAAGAGACGATGGACGCCGTGCGCAGCGGTCCGTATGTGTCCGCGATCGACGCGGTGATCAGCGAGAAGGAGTTGATGGCCATGCCGAGCAGGAACGCGGTGATCCCGAGCGACCAGACGTGGGTCGTTCCGCGCGACAGAATGCCGAGAAGTGCGAGCGCGAACACCAGCCAGGAAATCGCCACCGTCGTGCGCGACACGCCCGCGTCGAGCGCCCAGTCGGACGCGCGGCCAGCCAACGGACAGCCAACGCCCCGGCCGAGCAGCGAGTAGGTCACCACGGCGAGAAGGCCGCCGCTCAAGACCGCGCGGCTCGTACCGGATCCGTGCGCGATGAAGACGTCCGCAGCGTACACCGCAATCCACGGCTGCACGATCCGCACGGCCATGATGAAGCCGGCGTACAGCAACGTGAAGGCCCAGAGTTGCGAATCGGCGAGCAGCGCCGCATCGAACGGCTTCCTCGTCGTCGCCGGGCGATTCGGGGGCGCCGATCTCAGAAAGATCGCACACAAGATGCCGATCAACGCGAGCGCGCCGGCAACCATGAACGTCGCCTCGCGCCACCCTGACGCGATGTAGATCGATATCGCGGGCAGCAGAAAGAAGGCCGTGCTCTCGCCAAGCGCGCCGCCGACGCCGCCGAGCGCCGTCTGGCTCAGCCCGCGTTCGCTTTGTGGAAACCAGCGAGCGACGCCGCCTGTCATCGCGACGTAGACGGCCGCCCCTGCGATGCCGCTGGCGCCCCGCCAGAACAGCAGCTCTGCCTCGGTCCGGCTGGTCGCGAATCCGACCATAGTTCCTGCGACGAGCAGGACGCCGACCGCGGTGATGGAGCGGCTTCCCCACTTGTCGGAGGCCACGCCCCACGGCATCTGAAAGAGGGCGTATGCGTAGAAGAAGACCGACCCGAGCACACCGAGCGACGCCTTGTCGAGATGAAGATCGGATGCGATGAACTTCTGAATGCCCGCGTAGTTCTGCCGCGCGAACAGCGTCGCGCCGTACGCGAGCACACCGAAGGTGAGAATCACCCACCGATACGGAGGCGGCGGCTCGGCGTCTCGCGGAACGTCAGCGTCCATCAAGACGGTGATTGTAGCGGCTCTGGCATTGCGCGGAAACGGACGCCGCGATTTCGTTTCTGGGAATCGTGGCGGTCGCTGGATCGACCTGTTCGCTCGAATTCTCGCGTTTGCGCCGCTACGCTCGCGTTCATCAGCCGCACGATTGTTGCAGGGGCGTCGTGTCGCAACACACGAATTCCGACTTACGACTCTGGAGACTGCACCCATGCGTCTGATCAAAATGCTCGCGTTCGGTCCATTGCTCGTTCTGGTTGGATCGCTTTGCTGTCCCCCTGTATTCGCGCAGGAACTATCCGAGCTGTCGCTGCCGCCGAACGGCGACAACCAGAAGGCGGAGGTTTCGCAGTGGATCGGCCTCGTGAAAGTGACGATCGCGTATCACAGCCCGAACGTGCACGGCGGCGGCGGCGCCGATCGCACCGGTCACATCTGGGGTGAGCTCCTGCACTACGGGTTCGTCGACGAGGGCTTCGGACCGTCGCATGCCGCACCGTGGCGCGCGGGCGCGAACGAGAGCACGACGGTTTCCTTTTCACACGACGTGAAGGTGAACGGGAAACCGCTCGCGGCGGGCACGTACGCACTCTTCCTCGATTTGGAGCAATCCGGCGCCTGGTCGTGGATCTTCTCGAAGCAGATCGGATGGGGAAGCTTTCAGTACGATCCGGCGAACGATGTGCTGCGTGTCCAGACAAACCCTGAAGCAGCTGCTTACACCGAATTCATGACCTACGGATTCGACGATCGCCGGCCCGGATCGGCGGTCGCGTTTCTGCAGTGGGAGAACAAACGCGTCCCTCTTAAGATTGACGTGCCCAATGCGACCGAACTGTACGTCGACCAGATGCGGAAGGAGCTGCTCGGCTGGCCGGGATTCAATTATCAGAACTGGCAACGCGCCGCGCAGTTCTGCGCGGACAACAAAGTGAATTTGCCCGAAGCCCTCGCCTGGGCGGACAAGGCGATCAGCGATCCGTTCCGAGGCGCGGCGCAGGGACGCGAAGACTTCTTCACGCTGCAAACGAAGGCGGCCGTGCTCACGGCCATGGATCGGACCGCCGACGCCGACGCGGTGATGGACAAGGCGATTCGCGTCGCCGGCGCGCCGCCGCTCCCGGTGCACCAGTACGGCGTCCGGCTGATCGCCGCGGGCCGGAACGATCGCGCGATGACGGTGTTCAAGCTCAATCGACAGCAGCACCCCGACGATCAGTTCGTCACCTACGTCGGGCTCGCTCGCGGCTACACCGCGCTCGGCGATCGCAAGAACGCGATTGCGAACTGGGAAATCGCGCTTCGGAACGTACCTGACAATCAGAAGATCAACCTGCCAGTGTACGAAAAGGCCTTGAAGGCGCTGAAGGACGCCGGCTAAGGCGTTCCTTATTTTTTGCGTAGCGCGAGGCTTCAGCCGAGCGTGGATCCGGCGAGTCTGCGCCACAGCAGCGGCCAGGCGCGCAATCCGAGGCGAAAGCGTTCGGGCCGATAGAACTCGTTCGGCGCGTGGATATCCTCGTCGGCGGTGCTGAACGAAAAGAACACCGTGTCGACACCGAGGATCTCCCGAAACGTCGTCGTCACCGGCACGGTGCCGCCCATGCCGACGACGACGGCCGGCGTGCCGAACACGTCCTGCAACGTGTCAGCCGCAGCCCGCACCGCGCGGCTGTCCGCGGAAACGCGATACGCAGCGGCCCCGTGGCTTCCCTCCTCGAAGAAGAGGCTCACACCTTCCGGACACTGACGCTCGAGGTGCGCTCGCACCTTCGCGATCACATCGTCAGGCTGCTGGCGCGGTACGAGCCGGCACGTGATCTTCACGTGCGCGTCGCTCGGCAGAACTGTTTTGCTCCCAGGGCCCTGATAGCCGCCGTACAGGCCGTTCACTTCGATCGTCGGGCGATACCACTGACGCGCGAGCGTGCCGTAGCCCGGTTCGCCGAAACCGACGACTGCGCCGATATCGGCGAGATAGCGGGACTCATCGAACGGCAGATGATCGAGCGCCTTCAGGAGCGCCGGCTCGATCGGTTCCACATCGTCATAGAACCCTTCGACCGCGACGCGACCGCCATCATGGAGCGAAGCGACGAGCGCAGCAGCCGCGTGCAGCGGATTCGCCACGCCGCCGCCATGGCGACCTGAGTGCAGATCCTTGCGCGGTCCGCGCACCGTGAAAGCGAGCGATGCCAGACCGCGCGCGCTGACCGTGATGCTCGGCACGTCGGCGCGCCACATGCCGCCATCGGCCGACAGCGCGACGTCGCAGGCGAGCGCGTCGCGCCGTTCGCGCACGAGATCCGGCAGATCGACGCTGCCGATCTCTTCTTCCGCCTCGAACAGGAACAGCAGATTCACCGGCGGCCGCTGCCCCGCCGCGAAGAACGCTTCTGCCGCGAGAATCGGCAGCAGCATGGATGCCTTGTCGTCGCTTACGCCCCGGCCATAGAGGCGCCCGTTTCGTTCGGTGAGGACGAATGGCGGCGACTCCCAGAGCTCTATCGGGTCCGGCGGCTGGACATCCACGTGACCATAAATGAGCACCGTCGGCGCGCCGGGCGCTCCCGTTCCATCTGCCGTATACAGCCGGATGCCGAGCCGTGTTCCAGACGTCGACGTCGATGTCGCCGGACCGGCGCAGTCGCGCGGCCACCCATTCGGCGGCGCGCCGCACGTCGGCGCTGCGATCGGGATCGGTGCTGATCGAGGGAATCGCCACGAACTCGGCGAGCTCGCGAAGATATCGGCGCTCGTTATCCGCGAGCACCTGGAGCACGGCATCGATGCCAGCGATCGGCATCACTCGCGCCTCACCCTCATCGGCTACGCGCCCACCGCGAGCAGCGGATCGGTGCGATTCATCGCAAGCGACGAAACGATGAACAGGACGCGGCCGTCCGCCGGGCTGGACGCCGTTTGCAAGACGTGACCTTCCACGTCTTTGACCTCACCGAGGTTCTGCCCTTTCTTGACGAGGGCGCCGACCGGCACGGCCGGATACCAGAAGCCGTCGTGATCGCTCCGCAGCCACAGGAACTGTTCGAGGAGCGTGAACGGTGCTGCTTCGGGCGCCGTGCCCGGGATCATCCGCAGATGCCGCATCAGAGCCGATCGAGACCATTCGTCAACAGCCCAACATCGTCTGGCGTCCAGATGCCTTGTCCGCCCGACTCGGCGAGGATCGACGGAATGCCTTTGCGCGAGGCGGCAGAGAACGTTGAACCGGGCGTCTCGCTGCACACGAGATAGCGAATGCCAAACACTTTCGCCATCTCGAGCGACACGTCGTCGACGCGCGCATTGCCGGCGCGGAAGAAGATCGTGAAGGGTACGAGCGCCTCGACAAGGTCGCCGCCGTGCAGAGTCAACGTAGTAGTCGGCCTGCGAGATCACATTGTCGAACACCCATGCGGCGAGCTGCTGCGACGCCGTGCCGTGCGCATCGCCCGGAAACACTCGGTTCAGGTTCTTGCCATCGAGTGGAAACACGTAGATCGAACGCGCGGAGAAAGCCGGGATGTTCATCACCGGCACGATGATCGCGCGGCCTCGCAGCGTTGCCGGATCGATCGCGCGCCCGAGATCGAGCGCCGCCGCGATGCTCGCGTACTCAGCGGCATGCACGCCGCCGGTCACGACGAGCGTCGGTCCTTCGGCGCTGCCGTTGACGAGCCACATCGGCAGCGTGTACGGCTGCCCACCGACGGCAAACTCGTTCACGCCGTACCGCTTTTCACCGGACGCCGCGGTCAGCGATCCGACGTGTAGCGCTTTATTCGGCATCGAATGCTCCAGTTGGTGTAGTGCGAGCCTTTAGGCGAGCATCGTTCGCTCGGCTGAAGCCTCGCGCTACGGTTCCTTATTTGCCGCCGTCGATCGACAGCGTTTGACCAGTAATCCACGCGGCGTGATCGCTGGCGAAAAACAGGACGCCGTTGACGATGTCCTCGGGCGAGCCGAGCCGCTTCAGCGCGATGTTGTCTATCAGGCGCCGCTGGCCGTCTTCACCGTACGACTCCCACTGCTTCTCGGTCGTCGGGTTCGATCGCACGAAGCCCGGCGCGACATTATTGACGGTGATGCCCCACGGTCCGAGCTCGTGCGCGAGCTGCCGCGTCAGCCCGATCTGTCCGGCCTTTGCCGATGCGTATGCCTGGATGCCGGTCAGGCTGATTCCCAGCCCCGCGCCGCTCGAGATGTTCACGATGCGGCCATACCGCGCCGCCTTCATCGCGGGCGCGACCGCCTGGGTGCAGTAGAAGGCGCCGTCCAGATTCACGGCGAAGATCACGCGCCACTCCGCAGCCGACACCTCTTCGAGCGGCCTGCCGACCTGCCCGAGCACGCCGCCCGCATCGTTCACGAGCACGTCGACCCGCCCGCGCGCCGCGAGCGCGTCCGACACCATCGACTGAACCGCCTGACGATCGCTCACATCGACGACGCGCACGTCGAGCGGCAGGGCGCGGTCGTGAGCAATGCGCGCGGTCTCATCGAGCTCACTGCTCACCACGTCGCAGGCGACGACATGCGCACCAAGGGTCGCGAAACCGAGTGCAATCGCGCGGCCGAAGCCATGCGCGGCACCGGTAACGATCGCAGTCCGGCCGTCAAAGCGAACGTGCATCGGTCCTCATGACGACAGCGCCGTCCGGCAGCCGTGCGAGATTCTCCCATTCCTGCGGACGCGTGCCGCTCTCGACCTCGCGCATCAGCGAGACGAGCCGCTCGAGAGCTGGAACCGGCACCGCGTGTTTGCGCGCGAGACTCAGGATTGGGGCGAACTGGGCATCGCACTCCGTCTGGCGATGATGAATCGCGATGTCGCGCCACACACCCGTGTGCGTCTTCGCGGATCGCCGATTGAATGCGGCCATTGCATCAAAAGATGCATCGATCGCGCGCGCGCTCGCCGCGTGGCCAAATGCCGCCGGGTCGTACCCGTTGAAGCCCATCACCGTGACCCGCTCAGCAGCGGCTACCGCCATCACTTCGTGCGCCAACGCCGTTAACGCCGGACGGGCGTCGCGAGCCTCGAGGACTTCGACGATGCTGGCGTTCGTGAGCGCGGTTGCGAAAAGGAGCGCGCCGTAGCCCATCTTCCCCCACAGGTAGCCCCAGATGTTGTCGGTGACGACCGCAGCCGGCTCGAACTCCAGCAGCGCGCGATGCACACGGGCAAGACGATCGGTATCGCGTCCATCCAGCTCGCCCACGACGACCGCGCCACGCCCGCCGAAATGTACGACGCCAGGTCCGAGCACGTCTGCGCCGAAGTTGATGAACGCGCCGATCGTGCGCGCTTCGCCAACGACACTCGCGATGGTCAGCTCGTTGAAGCCGTTCTGGAGCGAAACGACGACGCCGTCGGCCGCAAGATGCGGCTCCAGTTCACGCGCGGCCGCTTCCGTGTGCAGTGCCTTCACGCAGAGAAAGATCATGCTCCACACGCCGCTCACTTCGCCCGGGCCGAGCGCCGGCAGCCGCTGCACGTACGAATCGATCGGGCCGGTGATCTCGATGCCGCGTTCCCGGATAGCCGCGACGTGCGCCGCGTTCGCGTCGACGACAGTGATGTCGAGCCCGGCGCGGGCAAGACAGGCGGCGACGGTTCCGCCGATCGCGCCCGCTCCCCAGACGAGAATGCGTTCTGCGCTCACGCCCACGGTCCTTCGAGCGCCTCGCGGGTTTCCTCGACGCCGGCGCGCCACACGCGGCGCCATCTCGTCGTCCGGCTTCTGGTACGCGCCGCCGAAGTTGCCGTCGCCGAGATACGCGCGCACGGCCGCCGGCATCCATGAGCCGCATGCGCGCGATGTCGATCATCGGCTTCTTACCGGCCGGAACGTCGACACCCGGCAGCCGCGTCCACGCGAAATTCTCCATCCACGACGCGTGCGACGCCTCCCGATCGATCGCCTCGACCGCCGCCGCGGTCTTCGGTGCATTCCACCAGTTGTGCCACTTCACCGCGACGCCCGCATGCTCGTTCATCCACTCCTGCAGAATCGAACCGCCCGGGCTGTTGCCGCCGTGGCCGTTGACGAACAGGATGCGCGTGAAGCCGACGCCGGCGAGACTTTCGAGGATGTCGGCGACGATGCGCTGGTACGTATCGAGGCGAAGGCTCACGGTTCCGGGATATCGGCGAAAGTACGGCGTGATGCCGTAGCTCAGAACTGGAAACACCGGAACGCCGAGCGGCTCGGCGGCCTCGCAGCGCGACGCGCTCCGCGAGGATCGCGTCGACCGACAGGCTCAGGTAGCCGTGCTGCTCGGTGCTGCCCATCGGCACGACGGCGCGGCCGTCGCGCTTCACCCAGGCTTCGACCTGCATCCAGTTCATGTCGGCAATTTTCATGATCTCTCCGTCCGGCTGAAGCCGGACGCTACATTTGTCGGATGCTACATCGTCGTAATCGTCTCGAGGCCGTGTGCGTCCGGACCGGTTTCGACCCGCCACAACGCGAACGCGCACAGCTACCGCGAGCACGGCGATCGCCTGTGAACATCCACATGCTCGCGTGATAGCCCGGCCGCGTTCGTCGCGCTCGCCAGCCAGTGATCGTTCGAGCCAGCCGATGAGAAGGTTGACCGCGACGAGCCCGACCTGCTGAATCGTGTCCAGCATACCGTTGGCCATGCCCGAGCCGCGATTTCTCGACGACGTAAACGAGCGCCGGCCACATCACGGATGGCACCAGCGCAAAGGCGACGCCCATCATCGCCATCGGGATCGACGGGCGAAATGTCCGTGTAGCCGAGCATCAGATACACCGGCACGATGAGCATCGAGCCGAACATCATGAACAGCGACCGCCGCGCGTAGCGGTCGACGAGGTAGCCAAAGATCGGCGCACCGATCATCGAGAAGAACGGCTCCATGCCGACGAGCAGCGACGCGGTCCGCGGCGAGACGTGCCGCGCCTCGATCAGAAATTTCTGCCCGAAGGTCTCGAACGGAAAGATGCAGCCGTAGAACGTGATGCAGAGCGCCGAGATCAGCCAGAACGATCGATTGAACCGGAAGACATCGCCGGCCGTGACTCGGTGCTCGCCCGCCGTATGGCCGAGCGCGAAGCGGCGTTCTCCGCGCGCGTCCAGCATCCAGTACAGCGCGGCGCCGATCAGGCAGAATCCGCCGAAGCCGACGGCGATCAGCATCGGCCACTGCCAGTAAGTGTACGCGCCGGGCGCCCACGTCGGCGAGATCTGGGCGGTGAGCGATCCGAGGCGTAGGAACGTCGATCGGATTCCGAACGCCAGGCTCAGATCGTCGTGCCAGAACCAGCGCGCTACGCCGACGTTCGACGCGAGCGCGAGCGCTTCGGCGCCCGATCCGACGAGGAGGCGGCCCGCGACCATGATGCCGATCCGCGGGCTGACCGCCGTAATCGCGAGCCCGGCGAACACGAGCACGCTGAACATCGCCATCGACTTCTTCGTGCCGATCCGATCGATGAGCACGCCGCACACCAGCATCGCGACGATGTTCGGCAGGCTGTAGACCGCTTGCAGCAGGCCAATCTGCGAGTCGGAGAAGTGCAGCTGGCGGCTGAGCAGCGGCGCGAGCGGCCCGATGTAGTCGAACGCGTAGTAGCTGCCGTAGAGCGCGACGCTCATCGCCAGCAGAACGATCCATCGGTACGAGGGGGTGGGCGGAGGCGTGACGGTCGCGGCAGCGAGGAGCGGGGTGTCTCCCATGGGGAAGTTGGCGCCGCAGTACGGCCCCGGATTCTACATCGAACCATCCGCGTGCCATGGCCGTCTAACGTCACAACTTCCCCAGGCGGACATCAGCTCATGCTCGAAACAATCGTGCGCGACCTCCGAATCGGCCTCCGGGTTCTCATCAAGGAGAAATCCTTCTGCGGCCTCGCCGTCGTCGTGCTGGCGCTCGGCATCTGCGGCGTCACGACGATGTTCAGCGTCGTCAACGGCGTGATGCTTCGCGGATTTTCATTTCCGAACGGCAGCCGCCTCACCAGCGTGAACTTCATCGATCCGTCCAGCGCGAGCTTCTTCGGCGTCAACGGCCAGGTCACCGCGATGGATTACGAGGAGTTCCTGCCTGAGCAGAAATCGTTCGAGCTGCTGGCGGCGTACCTCAGCGGATCCACCGTCAACGTTTCGGTGAACGGACGGCCGCAGCGCTATACCGGCGCGTATACGACGGAGAACTTTCTGCGGGTTCTCGGCGTCAGCCCGCTGCTCGGTCGCGATTTCACCGCAGCCGACAACAAGACGGGTGCGGGCAAGGTCGCGATCATCGGATACGGCGTCTGGCAGCGCGACTTCGGCGGCGCCAAGGACATTGTCGGCAAGGCGGTCCGCATCAACGGGAAGGCGGCGAGCATCATTGGCGTGATGCCGCAGGGGTTCGCCTTTCCGGCCAACGAAGAGCTCTGGCTGCCGCTGTACTCCGAATTCCCGGTGCGCCAGCGAGCTGATCCGGCCAATGTGAACCCGTCCGTGATCGGATTGATCAAGCCCGGCGTGGCGATCGACCAGGCGAACGCCGAGATCGGCGGTTTTGCCAAGCGCTTCGCCGCGGCGTATCCCGAGACCAACAAGCAGTTCAATGCGGGCCTCGTCGAACCGCTGATCAAGACGTTCACGCCGCGCCCGCTGCGCGGCACGCTGCTGACGATGCTCGGGTTTTGCGTGGGCGTCCTCCTCATCGCGTGCGTCAACGTGATGAACATGCAGTTTGCGCGCGCCACGCTGCGTGCGAGAGAGCTCGCCGTCCGGTCCTCGCTCGGCGCCACGCGCATGCGGCTGATCCGGCAGATGCTCACGGAGAGCCTGCTGCTCGCGACAATTGGCGCGGGCGTCGGCGTCGCGCTCGCATACTTGTCGATCAACTGGCTCTCGTCGACGCTGCACAACCTCGAAAACCCGCCGCCATCCTGGATCACCTTCGATGTCGACGGACTTGTGCTCGCGTGCACGGTCGCCGCGACGATCGTGGCCGCTGTCGCGTCGGGGCTCGTGCCGGCGTGGATGTCGTCGCGCGCGTCGGTTGTCGAGGTGCTCAAAGGCGGCGGGCGCGGCAGCACGAGCCGGGGCGTCAATCTCATCTCGCGCGGTCTCGTCGTCTTTCAGATCGTCGTGACGTGCATTCTGCTCATCGGCTCGATGCTGCAGCTGCGGTCGATCCTCAAGCAGCAGTCGATCGATTACGGCTACAACACCGCCGGCATTCTGTCGGCTCGCATGGGCCTGATGGACGGCGACTATCCGTCGCAGGACGCGCGCAAGCTGTTCTACGACCGGCTGCTGCGCGAGCTCACCGCCGATCCGCAGTTCGATGCAGTGGCCTACACGAACCGCTTCCGCATGGTGTTCTCAGGCAACGCGCCGATCGAGATCGAGGGCAAGACGTACAAGGACAATCGGGATCGCCCGAAAGCGAACTTCGAGCAGATCACCGGTGGTTTCTTCGACGTCACGGGTCAGCGGCTCCTCGAGGGCGCACGTTCAACGACAACGACGCCGATGCGCGTCTGCCGGTCGCGGTCGTCAACGCCGCCTTCGCGCGCCGGCAGTTCGGCGGCGAAAGCCCGATCGGCCGGCATTTCCGCACCGTGGACCCGAGCGGACGAAATCCGGGGCCCTGGCGGACGATCGTCGGCGTGGTATCGACCGTGCGTATGCTCGGGCCGTTCAACAATCCGGGCGTCGACGACACCGGTTTCTACGTGCCGTTCTACTCGACGCCGACCGGCCCGGCCCTGCCGACGCCGTTCGTGAGCCAGTTCGCGACGGTCGTCGTGAAGCCGCGCGGCGCGCAGCCGGCCGACGCGCTCGCGACGACGCTGCGGAAGGCGGTCGCGAAGGCCGATCCGAATCTGCCGCTGTACTTCGTGGGCACGCCGCAGAGCCAGGCCGAAGTCTTCCTCGCGCAGACGCGCATCATCGCGATCATGTTCACGATCTTCGGCGGAGTCGCCGTCGTGCTGGCATCCGTAGGAATTTACGGCGTGATGTCGTTCTCGGTGAACCAGCGGCGGCTCGAATTCGGCGTCCGCATGGCGCTCGGCGCGCACGACGGACGCATTCTCGCGATGGTGCTGAAGCAGGGGATCGCGCAACTCGCCATCGGCCTGACGATCGGCGTCGGCCTGGCGCTCGCGCTCGCCACGGCGCTCGGCAGCGGCATCCAGAACACGCTCTTCGGCGTGCGGCCGAGCGACCCGCCGACGTACGCAGCCGTCGTGGGCCTCGTGACGATCGTGGCGCTCGTGGCGACTCTCGTGCCTGCACGACGCGCGACGCGGGTCGACCCGATGGTCGCGCTCCGCGCCGAGTAACGCGCCCGCTACTTCGGCGATGGTGCCGCTTCCGCCAGCGGCTTGCCCTTCTCGACGATGTACACCGCGAGAATCTTCACAGGCGCGGCACCCGTGTTCTTCGCGTTGTGCACGGCGCTGATCGGGTTTTTGAAGGCCTGGCCCTGCGTGAACGTCGCGGTCGAGCCGTCCGGATGCTCGACGACCATCGATCCGGACAGCACGTATCCGATCTCCACGCCGTGATGGAAATGGCGTCCTGAGCTCGCTCCTGGCGCGATCTCTGCCATCGCCATCACTGCCTCGTGCGTCGTCGACGCGGGAACGTCGACGCGCGTCAGCTCGGTCCGGGTGATGCCCGTCTGCTGCGCGACCAGCGCATGATCGAAGCCGATACCGATCATCGCGCCCGCGATCAAGCGCTCCAATGACCGCTCCCCTGAGTGTCCATCGACGGTCTCTCATAGATGGCTCCTGACTGTACGACTCGCCAAGACGCTGACGAGCCGATCGTTTGCGATCGCGCGCCCGGTCCGTGCTTCATGAGCAGGCCCTCGACGGGCGCCGGGTGACGCCAGTCCTCGAGGACGAGCCGCGATCAGGCGCCGACCTTCAGCACGAGATACCCACCGCCCGTTCACAAGGGCCATGTACTCGTGCTGAAAACCGATCACGGCCACCGCCGGATAGTACGCGGCGATCGTCGGGTAGCCGTTGCCGTGCATCCAATCGATCGCGCTCTGTGGATCGAAACCGCGATCGAGCAGGTCGAAAACGCGGAGCTCCTCGAGCTCGGGGCTGACAAACCGGATACCGTCGTAAGACGTCAGCGTCGCCACGTCCCACAGATTTCCGAGGACCGCGTGACCGCCCGCGCCCGGCGGCTGCGCGCCTGGCCACAGCGTGCTGCCTTCCTGCACCGCGAGGAGGGCGGCGGCGGTCGGCGGCGCGGGCCATGTGAAGCTCTGCACGCTGCTCGCGGGGCTGCTGACCACGCTGATCGGATCGATCGCCGTGGCGCGCCAGAACAGGCCGCCGGGCGGCGGCGCCGGTTGGCTGGCTGGCGGCGTGAAGCTCGTTTGCGTCGGTGTTTCGGCGACGGTGGCCGTGAGCAGAATGGGCGCGAACGCGGCGTTGGTGGCGATCTCGAACCGGTACGACAGCGGCGTGGCGACTCCAGACCGCACGGCGTCGGTGACGACGAAGGTCGGCCAGTTCGCGGCGCTGGCACCGTTCATTGGTGAAACCGGCGCAGGCGCGCTGATGACGACCTGCGTCGGAGTCGGGTTGGCACTGGCGGCCGCCGTCGGCTGCGCCGGATTCTTGCTCGAACATGCCGCCACGACTCCGGCACCCACGATTGCCCACCCGGCACGTCTCCAGCGCATCTCGCCTCCTCGCAACGAACCCTGTTGATTTTGGCCGTCTGTCTCTATATCGGCCGCGCCGTCCCGCATCTTTGATATCACTTGTTCACGCGCGCCCGGCAGCAGCCGACTTCAATTCATTGGAATAAAATTCATTTATTAGAGAATTTTGCCTACGTATATTATTTTCCGACCCAGATGAAACGTGCGTCGTCCGCAACCCGACGCCGACCGGGCGTCCACCGAAATTCGGCCGGCCGAGCGAACTCGTCCCGGTCACGCTGCCCACGGATGTCGTCCGCGGCTTGCGCGAGCATCGACCGGGACCTCGCGGGCGATCGTGCGGCTGTTCGCCACGACTCGGCCGCGTGTCTGGTCGAGGACGGCCAGATTGTGGCCGCCGCACAAGAGGAGCGCTTTACCCGCCAGAAGCACGACGCGAGCTTCCCGGTTGACGCGGTCGCGTCACTGCCTCCGACATTGCGGCATCTCACCGGCCCAACTCGATCTCGTCGGCTATTACGAAAACCCACTCGTCAAATTCTCGCGTCTTCTCGAGACGTACATCGCGTGCGCTCTGCGCGGCTTCCGGTCGTACCTGACGGCCCTGCCCGTATGGCTCACCGACAAGCTGTGGATTCGAGACGATATCCGTGAGCGCCTCGACGGGTACAACGGCGAGATCCTGTTTGGCGATCACCACGAATCGCACGCCGCGTCGGCGTCTTACCCGTCGCCGTTCGAGAATGCCGCGATTCTCACGATCGACGGCGTCGGCGAGTGGGCCACCTCGTCGATCGGCGTCGGACGCGGGCATCAGCTCGAGCTGCTTCGCGAGCTGAAATTTCCGCACTCGCTCGGCCTCCTGTAATCCGCCTTCACGTACTTCACGGGATTCCGGGTGAACTCCGGCGAATACAAGGTGATGGGGCTTGCGCCGTACGGCGAGCCCCGGTATGTGACCTCATCAAAGAGCACCTGCTCGACATTCGGGAGGATGGCAGTCTCTGGACGAACATGGACTACTTCACGTACACCTCAGAATTGGCTACTTGCACGATGGCGTTCGCGAAACCTGCGTGGCCGAAAACGTTCGCTGTCTCGATCTCCTGCCGCTCTTCTCGACGTTCGCCGATGCTCGCGTGGCGTGGGTGAGCGCTTTGACGCGCACCCGAACGCGATGGTGAACCAGCGCGCCGCAGCTGAAATTCTCAAGCCTTCCAGTCAGTTTGGCGGCAAGACGCAGGAATTGCGCTTCGTTGAGGAGCGTGATCCGGTGGCCCTTGTCGCGCAGCCGCTTGATTTCCATCAGCTTCAGGCCGGCGTCGCGCCCGGCGGCCTGCTGCGCGTTGGGACGGCCGCGCACGACGACGGTCGTGAGCGCGGAGGGACCGCCGTGAACGATCGCGCCGGCCCGTCGCGCGAGGCGAATCGCGTCGCGCCGGGGACGGCTGAGAATGCCGGTGAACGCGAGGTGCACGCCTTTCAGCGATCGCACGACGCCGACGCGCAGCGGCGACGGCGGCTGCTTGAGCGCGTCGATCAGCTCCTGGGCGCTCTCGTATCGCTTCCGCCGCTCGCCGATGCAGCGGTAGACGATCTCCTTCAGATGATCGCTGCACGTCGAGCGTCCGCACGTCGCTCGTGCGGATCCTCGCGCCGCGCGTCGCCCTCGCACCAGCATGCCCACGAGCTGCCCGACCTGATAGACATCGTCGCGCGCCTGCCATTTCGGCGCAGCGCCCGCGAGGATGTCGCTCGGCGCGGTCAGCGTGTTCATCGTCCGCGCGGTGATGCCGCGGTTGTCGCTCTGCTGGCGGACGATGCCGAAGTCGCCGAGCTTGAGGCAGCGGTTGTCGCAGACGAATACGTTCATCGGCGTGAGATCGCGATGCAGCATCTGCCCGCGATGCAGCTTGCCGAGCACCTCGAGAATCCCGGCGATTTCGCGCCGGACGACGCGTTCTGACCAGCCGGAGGCTTCGCGTTTCAGAAACGCGCCCAGATCGCCGTGGCGCGCGTACTCGAGCGCCAGGCAGTACAGCATGCGCTCCCCGGCGGCCATCAGCGGAAACGTGTCGAAGACGCGAATCGCCCGCGGATGATCGTCGAGGAGCTGGCCGAAGTACGCCTCGCGCAGCCAGCCGTCCATGTGCGGGCTCACCTTGATGCACACCACTTCGGGAATGGTCGCAGACCGCCCTTCGCGCCGCGCAAGGTAGACCTGCCCAAAACCTCCCGCGCCAAGCAGCTGTCCGATGCGGTACGGCAGCAGCGTCTCCGGGCTGACGATCACCTGATCGAGCCGCAGCAGCGGCTGCCGCCGGAGAGACTCGCGCGACGTCCGGCGAGTGCGGGTCGTCGCGCCTGTGAGGGTAGCGCTGGCCATCGCGTGTGCTGTCGCCATCGTACTGATCGCAACGACCGAGGGTAAAGCCTCCGAGGATGGTATGGTAGCGGCCTTGAACACACCAGACAGGCTCGCGCGCGTGCTCGGCCTGCGCGACCTGATCCTGATCGTCGTCGGAACGGTGATCGGCTCCGGAATTTTTCTGGTGCCCGGCGGAGTGCTGCGGCTTGCAGGCGGCTACGCCGGTCCCGCACTGCTCGTCTGGATCGTCGGCGGCGTGCTTTCACTGCTCGGCGCGCTGGCGTACGGCGAGCTCGGCGCGATGAATCCGGAAGCCGGTGGATTGTACGTCTACCTGCGCGATGCGTTCGGACCACTCACGGCGTTCCTGTACGGATGGACGTTCTTCCTGGTGATTGCGACCGGATCGGCCGCGACGCTCGCGGTCGCCTCCACTTCGTACCTGCAGCAGTTCGTCGCGTTGGGACCAGTCGGCCAGAAGGCTGCCGCAGTCCTGCTACTTGCCCTCGTTGCGGCGATCAACGTCCGCAGCACGAGAGGGAGCGCCGACGTGCAGAACTGGAGCACGGGCATCAAGGTCGCCGCGCTGCTGGTGATGAGCATCGGCCTTCTCGTCGCGCGTCGAGCGGCGGCCGCGCCGGCGACGCCGTTCTGGCCTGCCGCGTTCACGCCCTCTCTGGCCTCGGGGATGGGCCTCGGCATGATTGGCGTGTTGTGGGCGTACGAAGGGTGGCAGTACGTCACGTTCTCAGCCGGCGAGGCGGTGAATCCGCAGCGAACGTTCCCGCGCGCGATCGTGCTCGGCACGGCGTCGCTCATCGTGATCTACGTGCTGGCGAACGCCGGGTACCTGGCCGCCCTGGGCGCGGAAGGCGTCGCCAGGTCCGATCGCGTGGCGGCCGAAGCGGTCGGCGCGGCGCTCGGTCCAGCCGCTGCGAAGCTGATCGCGGCCGCGATTCTGGTGTCGATCTTCTCTGCCACGAACGGGTTGACGATCACTGCGCCGCGCGTCTACTACGCAATGGCCCGAGACGGTCTCTTCTTCCGCAGGCTCGGCGAAGTACACCCGCGATTCGGCACTCCAGCGTTGAGCATCGTCTTCGGAACGGCGTGGTCGATGGTGCTCGCGGCCTCCGGCACATTCGAACAGCTGCTCACTTATGTCGTCTTCGTCGGCTGGATATTCTACGGGCTCGGAGCCGCGTGCGTGCTCGTGCTGCGGCGTACGAACCCGAACGCGCCGCGCCCGTTCCGCGTGCCGGGATATCCATGGACGCCACTGCTGTTCATCGTCGCCGCGGGTGCGCTCGTTATCAACACGATCGCGACGCAGCCGGGCCGGGCCGCGGTCGGCATCGGCGTCGTGCTGCTCGGTATACCGGTCCATTTCATCTGGCGGCGAGGCAAAGGAGCGGTGCAGGTTGAAGCGCATTCTTGAAACGACCGTCGTCGTTCTGGTCCTGGCGTCCGCCTGGCTCGCGAGTCCGGTCCTGGTCCGGTCCCAGTCCGGTCCCAGTCCGGTCCCGGCCGGACTTGGACCACTGGGGCCAGCGATCGAGCAGGAGCTCTCGCGGCGCGGCGGCGTCGGCGCGACGGTCGCCGTCGTCGCGAACGGACGTGTGCTCCTCGCGAAGGGCTTTGGCCACCGGGCAGTCGAATTCGCCGGCGCCGGTCGACGAGTCGACGCTCTTCGGGCTCGGTTCGGTGACGAAGCAGTTCACGGCGGCCGCGGCGCTGCTCCTTGCGGAGCGCGGCAAGCTGTCAGTGGACGATCGCGTCGCGAAATACTACCCGGGCCTCACACATGCGAACGACATCACGCTTCTCGACCTGATGAACCACGTATCTGGCTACACGGACTATTATCCGCTCGACTTCGTCGACCGCAGGATGCTCGCGCCGATCGCTCCAGACGATCTCATCCGCGATTACGCCGGGCGCGCACTCGATTTCGAACCGGGCACCCGATGGTCATATTCGAACACTGGCTTCGTCCTGCTCGGTCGAATCATCGAACGCGTGAGCGGACAGCCGCTCGGCGCGTTCTTCAGCGACAACATCTTCAAACCGCTCGGCATGACGCACACGCTGTACGAGCCGGCTGCCGACGACCGTCGCGTTGCACCGGGCTTCACGTCATTCGAGCTGACGCCGCTCACTCCCGCTACGCGCGAGGGCGCGGGTTGGGTTGGACCGGCGGGCGGAATCTACTCCACCGCGGCCGACGTTGCCCGCTGGGACATCGCGCTGATGGATGGACGCGTCTTGAAACCCGAGTCGTGGAAGCTGATGACAACGGCGCGAATACTCGCGAACGGCAAATCGAGCAACTACGGATGCGGGCTCGGCGTGGGAACGCGCGACGGCATGACCGTGTTCACGCACGGCGGCGCCGTCAGCGGGTTCATCGCCAGGAACACGTTCATTCCGCAGACGCACTCCGCCGTCGTCGTGGTTATCAACGACGAGGATGGTCCGCTCGCGAATGCAATCGTCGACCGCGCGCTGAAGGTCGTGTTTCCGGCGCGTGCCTCTAATCTGCCCGTCACCACTGGGCCATCCGCCGCGCGCGAAGACCGCGGCGCGATACCGAAAGTGAAAGGCGAGGAACCGGGAGCCAAGGCCGCCGCGGTGTTCAAGGCGTTCCAGGCAGGCGCTCTCGACCGGGCCGACCTCGGCGAGGAGTTCAGCGTTTTCGTCACGGATGCAAAGCTGCGCGCGGCCTCGGCGGCATTGAAGCCGTTCGGCGCGCCGAGCGGCGTGTCGGTACGATCCGTCGGCGAGCGCGGCGGCATGGAGGTGAGCTCGGTGCGGCTGACGTTCGCATCGGGCGCGCTCGATGCGCTGATGTACCGGAGTACGGACGGCAAAGTGCAGGAGTTCCTGCTGTTTCGCCCGTAGGAGATAACGCTCGGCTAAAGCCTCGCGCTACGACGGACTGGCGCTCGGCTGAAGCCTCGCGCTACACGGTCCTGAGATGTAGCGCGAGGCTTTAGCCGAGCGTGCTGGAGGACGTGATGAACAGTTCAGCCCTCGTCAAGAACTCGGCGCTACTTCTCGTCGCCGTCGCATTCGGGTCGGCGATCGCATGCACCAGCGCGTCGCCTCCGGCGCGATACGACGTCGTGATTTCCGGCGGCACCGTATATGACGGAACGGGCGCGCCCGGCGCGCGGGCCGACGTCGGAATCGTCGGCGACGAAATCAAAGCGGTCGGCGACCTTCAGAAAGCGGATGCCGCGACGACGATCCGCGCCGACGGCCTGGCCGTCGCGCCCGGTTTCGTCAACATGATGTCGGGCGACGACTCACTTCGCGTCGACGGCCGCTCGATGAGCGACATCAAGCAGGGCGTGACGACGGAGATATTCGGAGAGGGGGATTCGATGGGCCCGCTCACCGAGGAGATGCGCGCGCGCCGGCTGGCGAACCAGGGCGACCTCAAGTATCCGATGACATGGCTGACGCTGCACGACGGCATGGTCGACCTCGAGAAGCGCGGCGTCTCGCCGAATTTCGCGTCCTCGATCGGCGCCGCCACGCTGCGGGAGTACGCGATCGGACTGGATGACAAACGGCCGACGCCCGAGCAGCTGCAAACCATGCGCGACCTGGTCGAGCGCGAAATGAAGGCTGGCGCATTGGGCATCGCGTCGGCGCTGATCTACGCGCCCGGCTTCTACGCGACGACGGACGAACTGATCGAGATATCGAAGGTCGCCGCGAAGCATCACGGCATCTACATCTCCCACATGCGCAGCGAGGGAAATCGGCTCGTCGAAGCGGTCGATGAGCTGATTCGCATCAGCCGCGAGGCCGGACTGCCGGCGGAGATTTATCACCTGAAGGCGGCCGGCCAGCCGAACTGGCCGAAGATGGACCGAGTGATCGAGATGGTGGAAGCCGCGCGCAAGAGCGGCCTTCGGATCACGGCTGACATGTACACCTACACGGCCGGCGGTACCGGCCTCGACGCCGCGATGCCGCCGTGGGCGGAAGACGGCGGCTACGACGCCTTATTCAAGCGCCTGCGCGATCCGAAGCAGCGCGCAAAGATTGCGGCGGCGATTCGTACGCCGACCGACAAATGGGAGAACCTCTATCTCGCCGCGGGATCACCCGATCGCGTGCTGCTCGTCGAATTCAAGTCCGACGCCCTGAAGCCGATGACCGGCAAAACGCTCGCCGAGGTCGCGCGGCTTCGCGGCAAATCGCCCGAGGAGACGATCATGGACCTCGTGCTCGAGGACCAGTCGCGCATCGGGACAATTTATTTCCTGATGTCGGACGACAACCTGAAGAAGGAGATCAAGCTGCCGTGGGTATCGTTCGCGTCGGACGCGGGCTCGATTGCCGCGGAAGGCGTGTTTCTGAAATCCTCGGCGCACCCGCGGGCGTACGGCAGTTTCGCACGCGTGCTCGGGAAGTACGTCCGTGATGAGCGGGTGCTCACGCTGCCTGATGCGATCCGAAAGCTCGCCGCGCTGCCATCCGAAAATCTCGGCCTTGCGCGCCGCGGTCGCCTCCAGCCCGGCATGTTCGCCGACGTCGTCGTCTTCGATCCAGCGACGATCGCGGACCGGGCCACGTTCGAAAAGCCGCACGCCTATGCCGTCGGCATGCGACACGTGTTCGTCAACGGCGTGCAGGTACTCAAGGACGGCGAGCACACCGGCAAGAAGCCGGGCCGCGCGCTGTGGGGCCCGGGTAAGGTGAACTGAGTCAGTACCTCCAGCTTCGCGTGTCGACGCCCGCCGGCGCCGTGTGCTGCCAATGGCTCGCCATCGCCGGGATGAAACGGTTGCTGTATGTGAGCCGCGAGATGAAATTCATGTGCTCGTGATCGCCGCTCCAGCAATGCTCGTCGCGCAGGCCGTAGTCGAATGTCGCGTCGGCCGGCGGCGTCGCAGACCGCAGGAATTGCTCCGCGAGATAGACCGCGTTGTTCAGAAACACGTTGTCCGAGAGGCCGACGTTGAACCGCAGCTTGCCGCGCAGCTTCGGGCCGAGCGTCTGCCCAGTCGCGCTGCATGATGTGGACGAGATCGTAATGGTCCCGCCAATAGGCTGCGACCTTCTTGTCGATCTCACCGGTTCGTTTGTTCCAGATGCGCTGCGGGTAACCGTCGGCGCCGACGGGTGAATAGACCGCCTCCCAGATATCCCATTGGCCGCCCGATCTCGAGCGTGTGCCGAGCACCAGTTCGCGCAGGTTCATCTGCTCAATCGTCGACAGCGTCTCGCCGAGGAAATTGCGATAACCAGGCCGCGGCGTCCGCCGCCATGGACCGTCGATGAAGTACGCATTCCGATCCTGATAGATGTCGATGTTCGTGAACCGCCGGAAGTCGATCGGATCGGGACAATTCACGAATGCACCGTTGTAGTCGTTTGGATAGAACACCTGCGCGGCGAGCGTCTCCCAGCCGCCGGTCGATCCGCCGTAGAGCCCGCGCGCCCACGGTCCGAGGCCGCGGAACTGTTTCTCGATGTACGGAATCAGCTCGTATGTAATCGCGTCACCGTACGGCCCGAGATTTTCGGAGTTCACCGCATAGGAGTCGTCGTAGTACGGATTCGCGTGCTGGATGTTCACCATGATGACGCGTGGGAAGTCCGCCGCGCGCCAGCGGTTGTACAACTCGTACCCGTACTCCTGCAGCACGCGTTCGTAGCCGTACTTGGCGCAGAACTCGCCTTCATGACCGTTCGGGCAGAACTCAGACAGGCCTTTGAGATCGGCCGGCGGGAGCTTGGCATCCGGCGGCGTCTCACGCCATGGAAAGACCTCGCGCTGGAAGTGCCCGTGAAAGATCGCGACCGGGTAGTGCACCGACAGATGGCTGTCCCATCCCTCAGGAAGCACGATCACCGCGCCGAGATACATGGGCCGTCCCCAGAATTTGGTCAGGCGTTCGCTTTGAATCCGGATCCGTTTGATGTACTTCGTCTCCGGCAGATCCGGCAGCGGCGGAATTTTCTTGTCGAGCGATACATGGATCACGTCGCCCGACGATGGGTCGATCCGGACCCGTTTCGGCGTGCTGTATAAATTGCCGGGCGCGGCGGTCCATTGCTGGCCTTCTCCCCGGTCAGGCGGCAGCTTGACCGTGTGCCCGTCGCTGCGCTGAAACGTCTCGTACACATGGAGCAGCCCCTGCACCCAGTACTCGCCTGGAGGCACGCCGGACAAACTCGCGACGGGATATCCGAGCTGGCTGCCGTCGATCGTCGTCTCTTGCCCGGGCCGGAGCCCGTCGACGTCGACGCCGAACACTTGCTGGGTGGCATCGTTGTCGCCGATTTGAAAGCGGGGCTCCTGCTTGTTGTCGGTCGACAGGAAAAGCAGCATGCGGCCGTCGAGCGGCCGGTCGTCCGCTGTGGCCGCGAAGGACAGTGCGATGCGCAGCGGCGACTGCGCGCTCGGCCGATTCAGGCATGCCTCGGTTCCTGCCGCACAGGCGGCTACCGCCCCCGCCGCCGCAATCCGAAGCGCCGAACGCCAGACAATTTTCATGGCTGCTCCTACTGGTGCGCTCAGTGTATTCGCGTACGATGACGACGAACGTGGGAGATGAAGACATTGTTGTCATCGGCGCGGGGCCCGGAGGGCTCGCCGTTTCCGCTGCCCTGCGACGCACGGGGCTCGCGCACATCGTGCTCGAGCGCGCCGACGACGTGGCGGCATCGTGGAAGCGCCACTACGACCGCCTGCACCTCCATACGGTGAAGAGATTCTCGAGCCTGCCGTTTTCTCCGTGGCCGCGTGAGACTCCACGCTACCCATCGCGGGCGGACATGGTTCGTTATCTCGATCGATATGCGGAAGCCCACCGCGTGGCGCCGCAACTCGGCGTCGAAGTCCAGCGCGTCGCGCGCGGACGCGAGCGCTTCACGGTCGACACAACCGCCGGACGCCTTACGCCCCGTGTCGTTGTCGTGGCGACGGGATACAACGGCATCGCGAATCGACCTGACTTTCGAGGGCTCGCTGATTTCGGCGGCACGGTTGTGCACAGCGAAGCGTACAAGAATCCGCAACCGTACATCGGTAAGCGTGCGCTCGTTGTCGGATGTGGCAACTCCGGTGCGGAAATCGCACTCGACCTCGCCGAGCACGGCGTCGATGTGGCGATGGTCGTGCGCGGACCGGTGCACGTGGTGCCTCGCGATCTATTCGGCCGGCCGTCGCAGGAAACGAGCATCATGCTGTCGCCGTTGCCAACGGCCGTCCGCGACGCGATCGTCTCTCCGATTTTGCGAATGGCGGTGGGCGACCTTTCGCGATGGGGAATCACACGGCCGGTGCTTGGACCGAATCGCACCATCGAAGATAGCGGCCGGATTCCGATTCTGGATATTGGAACGATTGCCAAGGTAAAGGCCGGGCGGATACGCGTGGTGCCGGCGATCGAGGAAATACACCGCGATCGCGTGCGCTTCGCGAATGGCCGCACCGAGCCATTCGAGGCGATAGTTCTCGCGACCGGTTACCGGCCCGGGCTCGATCGATTCATCGACCGCGTCGAACAGGTGACAGACGAACGCGGCCGGCCGCACGGCTTCGGTTTGAAAACAGCTGTTCCCGGCCTGTTCTTCGTCGGCTTCAGGAACCCTCCGACCGGGGCGCTCCGAGAAATCTCGATCGAGGCGCTTCGCGTCGCGGCGGCGATCCGGGATCGCTGGTGATCACCGGAGGGCGGCGTACTCTTTCACGGCCGCCTGCAGAATCGGCACGTCGCGATCCGCGCCTTTCCACAAATCGAGGAACGCCGCATAGGCCTTGCGGCTGTCGTCGCGCCTGCCGAGAGCGGCATCGGCGCGGGCCAGCTCGACGTACGCCAGCGAGTAGAGCGGCGACACGGGATCGACACCGACGTGATCGATGATCTTCTGAAACTCCGTCACGGCGAGATCGGGCGCGCGCGCGGCCAGGTACGCGCGTCCCCGGATGTACGCCGGCATCAGCCCGGCCTGCTGACCCAGCTCGTAAGGCAGCGCCGGCGCCATCGCATCGGTGATCGCCGACGCCGTCGCGGGTTCTGCCGTCGCGACGGCTCCGCGCAGCATTGGCGCATATACGCCCATTGTGAACGTCGAGAGCGGCCGCTCGCGGCCAAGCTCGTCGAGTTGCTTCGCCGCATCGCGGATTCGTCCTGTCTGAGCAGCCACGAGCGCAGTGATTCCGACAGTCAGCTCGTCCCGCGACAGCGCGAGCGCCGCCATCGCGTCCTCGGTCGCGCCAGCCTCGTCGCCAACGAGCGCTTCGATCTCCGCTGACGACGCGAGCGCGTTCGCGGCGCCGGGGTCGTTCCCCGAGTCGTGATTGCGGCGCGCCGCGAGGCGAAACAAACGCGCGGTCGCTCGGATGTGCCCCCCCGCAGCCGCCCATTCGGCCTCGACATACGGCATGCCGGCATCGTTTGGATGCTGCTCGCCCCAGGCGACCTCACGGTCGCGTGCAGCCGTGTCACCCGCGAAGCAGGCGATCGCGTAGCGGGTCAGATGCGCGGAGGCATTATCGGAATCTCCCTCGAGAATCCGCGACGCGGCCCGCTTCGCATCGTCGAATCGGTTCAATGCTGCGAGTGCGGTCATCAGATTCACGTGACCAAACAGCTGCTTCGGGGCGAGCGCAACGGCGCGGCTTGCGGCGTCGACAGCCACGTCGTACCGGCCCATGAGATTGGCGTCGTTCGCTAACGCGTTGAACGCAATCCATTCATCGGGGTAGACGCGCGTCCACAAGCGATACGTTTGCGACGCTTTCTCCAGCTCGCCCGTGACCACGTCGAAGTACCGGCCGGTGATATAGAGCCGCTCCGGCTCCGTCACGCGATCGCGCAGCTCGAAGGCCTTTCTCAGAAACGGCGCGCCCCCGCCTGTGTCTCCCAGGTTCGAGTACGCCGACCCGAGTTGCGCATAGGCAATGGCGAACTGCGGATCGAGCGACACCGCCGTCTTGAGCGCTGGAATCGCGTGCTGGTTGTCGGAGCGCGCGCGCAGGTCGATGCCGAGCTCGTACGCGCGGAGCGCGTCCAATGAGCTCGTGGTCGCCACTTCGAGCGGAACGTCGTATGTCGACAATGTCGTTCGCGATTCGCCGAGCGCGGCGCGCACGCTCACGAGCTGTTGGCTGAGGCCGGGGAGCACGTCCTCCTTGCGCGCGAATCTCTTCGTCTCGCGCGCAAGCGACGTCCCGTCCGCGCACCGGCTCGCTGCGACAATGACGAGGTAGCCTCGATCGTCGGTCGGCGCGATGCTGCCGTCAATCACCGCGGAGGCCCGATCGTGCCGACAGACGTCGCGGGCCAGAGCGGACCACAGCGTTCCGCCCGGCGGCCGTCCGAGGTCCTGCAGCGCATCGGCGATCGCATCGTCAGACAATACCTTCAGAAAGGGCGACTGACCGAGCGCGACGATCGTCGCGCGGCGGAGGGACCCGTCGAACACCTGGTCGCCGGTCGCGTTCGCAAACTCCGAGACGACGAGAGTCTGCATCGGCGAACCGCCGGCGGCGATGCTTCTCCAACGGATCGCGGCAGCGCTCGCGGCAAGAACCGCCGCGGCAGCGAAAACCCACCACGCACGCCACCTGCGCCGATGCCGTACCGTTGATGGAAGGGCGGCGGAAGGCGTAACGAGTTCAGCTGGAGTCGCACGCGAAGGGTCGGCCGAACCGTCTGGCCGTTCCTCGACCGAAACCGGCGCGATGAACCGATAGCCGCGCCGCGGCACCGTCTCGATGAACCGCGGATTCGCCGCATCGTCGCCGAGCGCCGCGCGCAGCTTCGCCAGCGCGACGCCGAGGCTCTTGTCGAACTCGACGAACGTGTCGCCAGGCCACAAACGTTGCCGCAGCTCGTCGCGCGTCACCAATTCGCCCGGCTGCTCGAGCAGGGCCAGCAGCACTTGAAACGGTTGGTCCTGCAGCCGGACAGGCTCGCCCCGCCGAAGGAGGAGACCTCTGACGAGGTCGACTCGAAAGAATCCGAACTGGTAAGCGGTCCGACCCGAAGGCATCGAGGGGCACAGGATGCGCCAGAAGGGGCGCGCCGTGGATGGTCAGCGTAGCACAGGGCTTCCGCGATCACGCCGATTCGAGTTAGGACGCCGCCTCAAACATCTCAGCGCCAAGCAGTTGCTGGTTAGCACGCCGTTGACGTCCGGTTAGCTTGACCGCGCCACCGCGCGGGCGGACCTTGGTCGCCTCGGCGATTACCAGCCGATGGAGTATTCGAATGCCATGAACGTCCAGACAACCGCAGTTCGCAGCAACACCGACCATCGATTGTTCCTCGGCGCGGCAATCGGCGTCTCGGCGATTGTGTTCGCCGGCTTTGCGCGATCGTATTACCTGAAAAGCCTGTTCGGCATGCCAGCGTTGCCGCTGATGCTGCACGTCCACGGCCTGGTGATGACGTCCTGGATCGTGCTGTTCTTCACGCAGACGTGTTTGATCGCGGCGCACCGCGTGGACTGGCATCGGCGCCTCGGCATGTTCGGGGCCGCGCTCGCGGTCCTGGTCGTCGTGGTCGGTGTGATCGCGAACGTGCACGCCGCCGTGGGCGCGGTACTTACTCCTCCGACCCATTCGCCGGCCTTTCTCGCGATTCTTGGCTTCAACCTGGTCGATCTGCTGCTCTTCGCGACCTTCGTCTCCATCGCTATCGTCCTCCGGCGTCGCAGCGGTCTCCACAAGCGGCTGATGTTGCTGGCCACGTTGAGCATGCTCGGACAGCCGTTCGCCCGCGTCGTGAGCAATTCCACCGCCCTGCTGCTGGTTTATCTCTGCGTGCTGATCTGCGCGGCCATCGATACGTTGCGCCATCGCCGATTGCACATGGCGTTTGCGTGGGGCGCGCCGCTGCTCATCGTGTCGTTGCAGCTGGCGTATCTCGGGTCGCAGACAGAAGCGTGGATCCGCTTCGCCACGTGGCTGGTGAGCTGACGTGCGTTGCGCGCTCCGGTCGATCGCCCCGATCGCCTTGTTCGCGACCGCGGCATGCTCCGCAAGCGGGTCAACGGGCCCGCGCACCGTACCCGGCAACGCCTGCGATCGCGGGCTCGTGACGAACGAGGACGTCGCCGGCATTTTGCGGGAGCCGATCGTGCGGGTGCAGTCGCTCGCGACCGACGGCGATGCGCAGTCGTGCTCATTCGAAACGGCGGGCTTCGCATCGGTCACGATTTCGTTGAGGCCGGGCCTCGGCAACGCGACGGTGGCGACGTGGGCAAGCGGCAGGATGCCGACGCCGGCCGAGACGCTCAGCGGCGTCGGCGACCGCGCGGTGTGGTCCGCGGTCATGAAGGAAGTGATCGCGACCAAGAACGACATCCTCTGCGACATCGGCGTGGGCGGGCCGCCTGGCGGCTCCGTCGCCAGCGAGGTCGTCAAGAAGCGCCTGGGCGATCTATGCAACAAGATTTTCGAGAAGTCCGAGAGGGAATGATGAATAGCACGGTGAGAGCGACGACAGCTCATACGTCGCGGCAGTTCGAGCGGCGGTTCTATCTCGCCACCAGCATCCTGTTTCTCGCACTGGTCGGCTGGACGTTTGCCAGAACCTATTACCTCCGTCCGCTCTTCGGCAGCGCGCCGCTACCCTTCTTGCTTCATGTGCACGGCGCGGTGATGACCGGATGGGTTGTTCTGCTCGTCGTGCAATCCGGCCTCATCGCCGGACGGCAGGTGCGGTGGCATCGCCGCGTCGGCGTCGCCGGCACCGTGTGGGCGGCAATGGTCGTGCTGCTCGGCTCGACGACGACGGTGCACGCGGCGGCGCGCGAAGTGCACATCCGCTCCGGCTTCGCGGGCCCACAGGTCACCATCATGGGCCTCGAGCTCGTCCAGATGGCTCTGTTCGCTGGATTGGTGGCCACGGCGATCGTGCTGCGCCGGCGAACCGATGTTCACAAGCGGCTGATGCTGCTCACCATCGCCTGCATGATGCCGTCAACCCTCGCACGACTTCCCGTCAGCTTCATGACGAACGCGCTGATCCTGTCGGGCCTCTACGCGTTCGTGCTCACGTGCGTCGCTGTCGACACGCTCCGCCACCGGCGGTTGCATCCGGCGTTCGCATGGGGAGCACTAGCGGTTCTTGGTGGGCTGCAGGTTGCGTTTTTGTTCACTCGGTCGGGAGCGTGGATCGCGTTCGGCAGTTGGTTGGTCTCGTAGCCGCCGACGGCGGGGACCGGCCCAGCCGTTCGTGCGCATTAAACTAAATGGATGGCTCGAACCATTCATCGGCCCGTGATCTTCGCGAGCGTCGTTGCGCTCGCCGTGCTCTCCATCTCTCACTCACCGATCGCCGCGCAGTCCAGCGCCGCCGCTCACGGGATCGATGTCGCCGGCATGGACCGCGCGACGAAACCGGGAGACGACTTCTTCAAGTTTGCGAACGGCACGTGGGATCGCACCACGCAAATTCCCGCCGATCGCGCATCGTGGGGCGTCGACGGCGTGCTGGCCGAAGAGGCGGCGCTCCACACGCGTGAACTGCTCGAAGGCGTGGCGGCCGCCAGTGTGCCGGCGGACGCCGACGAACGTAAAGCGGCCGATTACTACGCGGCCTATATCGATGTCGCTTCGCGCGAGGCGCGCGGCGTGTCTACGCTGAAACCCGCTCTTGACCGCATCCGCGCGATCACAGATCGTCGTGCGCTGGCACACGAGCTCGGATCCGAGCTGCGCGCCGATGTCGACCCGCTGAACGCGACCAACTTCCACACCGACCACCTCTTCGGATTGTGGGTCGCGCAAGATCTGAACGACCCGATGCACAACGCCGCCTATCTCCTGCAGGGCGGCCTTGCGATGCCGGATCGCGAGTATTACCTCGCCGACAACCCGAAGATGGCGGAGACGCGTTCGAAGTACAGCGCTCACGTCGCCAAAGTGCTGCAGCTCGCGGGAATCGCGGACGCCGACGCCAAGGCGCGGACAATCATCGCGCTCGAAACGAAAATCGCTCGCGTGCATGCGCCGCGCGAAGAATCCGAGGACGTCCACAAAGTGAAGCCCTGGGCGCGCGCCGACTTCGACAGCCGCGCACCGGGCCTCGACTGGGCGGCGTATTTCAACGCGGCGGGACTCGACGCTCAGCGTGCGTTCATCGTGTGGCAGCCCGACGCGGTCGTCGGCGAATCGGCTCTCGCCGCGTCGGAGCCGATTGACGCCTGGAAGGACTATCTCTCGTACATCGCCTTGAACCACTGGTCGAGCCTTCTCACGAAGGCGTTTGCCGACGAGCGGTTCGACTTCTTCGGCCGCACGCTGTCGGGCACGCCACAGATGCCGGACGCCTGGAAACGCGCCGTTTCATCGACGAACGGCGCGATGGGCGACGCGGTTGGCAAGCTGTACGTCGCCAAGTACTTTCCACCGGCTTCGAAGACGCGCGCGCAAGCGATGGTCGCCAACATCAAAGCCGCGTTCGCGCAGCGCATCGATAAACTCGACTGGATGTCGGCCGCGACAAAGACGAAGGCCAAGCAGAAGCTGGACACGCTGATCGTCGGCGTCGGCTACCCCGACAAGTGGCGCGATTACGGCGGGCTCGACGTGAAGCGAGACGACGCGCTCGGGAACGCGATGCGAGCCGAGGAGGTCGAGTACCAAGTGGCGGCTGAAGGAACTCGGCGAACCGATCGATCGCGGCGAGTGGTGGATGACGCCTCAGACGGTCAACGCCGTGAATCTTCCGCTTCAGAACGCGCTCAACTTCCCCGCCGCGATTCTGCAGCCGCCGTACTTCGACGCGAACGCGCCGGATGCCGACAACTACGGCGCGATCGGCGCCGTGATCGGTCATGAAGTGAGCCACAGCTTCGATGATCAAGGCAGTCAGTTCGACGCATCAGGCAAACTGGCGAACTGGTGGGGCGCGGAGGATTTCGCGCATTTCAAGTCGGCGTCGGCGCGCCTCGTCGCGCAGTACAACGCCTACAAGCCGCTGCCTGACGTGTCGATCAACGGACAGCAGACACTGAGTGAGAACATCGCGGATGTAGCGGGTCTGGCGGCGGCGTACGACGCGTATCGCATGTCGCTCAAAGGCCGGCCGGCGCCCGAGCAGCAGGGCTTCAACGGAGATCAGCAGTTCTTCATCAGCTTCGCCCAGAGCTGGCGCGAGAAGATGCGTGAACCGCTGCTGCGCCTCGTGATCGTGACGGACGGCCATTCGCCGTCCGAGTACCGCGCCGACACTGTTCGCAATCTCGATCCGTGGTACGACGCATTCGGGGTGAAGCCCGGTGACCATCTCTACCTGGCGCCGTCCGAGCGCGTGCGGATCTGGTGATGCGCGGACGCTCGGCTAAAGCCGCGCGCTACATCAGGCCAACGCTCGGCTAAAGCCTCGCGCTACATCAGGTCGACGCTCGGCTAAAGCCGCGCGCTACGTCAGGTCGACGCCAGGCTCGCGCGACGTTCGTTCTAGAAGCCCGGCGGGCGTTCTCCGGCGACGGCGAACGCCCGCTCCAGCGCCAGGCCGGCGCGCGCGACCGTGCCCTCCTCGAACAGACGGCCGAGGAGCGTAACGCCGTGCGGCACGCGCCGGGCGGCGAGAATTTCGGCAGCGGGTTTGCCGGATCTGGCGCCCAGTCGCTGCGCGCTTCTGATACCTGGACAAAGCCGGCGCGGAGCGTCAGCGACGGATGGCCGGTGAAGTTCGACAGCGTGAGCATCTCGTCGCGCAGCGACGGCACGAGCAGCAGGTCCACCTCCGAGAACACCCGCGCCATTTCGACGGCGACACGCCGGCGGAAACGATCTGCCTGGACGAAATCGACGGCGGACAGAAAGCGCGCCTGCCGAAACAGGTTTGGCCACGCGTCGGGCACTTGCGCCTTCAGGCTCCTGATGCCGCCCGACAGCTGTCAGTTCCTCGAACGCGGCGGCCGCCTCGCTGAACAGGATGTGCTGCAGCGAGGCGTACGGCCAATCGGGCAGCTTGACCTCGGTCGCGATCATGCCGAGTTTTCCGACCATATCGAGCGCGGCGCGGTCGACGTCGGTGGCCGGATCCTCTTTCATCCAGGACGGGAAATAACCGACGCGCAGGCCTTTCACCGGTGCGGTTGCGTCGAAGTCGAGGTGACTCGGCACGCTCGACACGTCGCCCGCATCGGGTCCGCTGATCGCGCGCAGCACGAGCATCGCGTCTTCGACGCTGCGGGTCATCGGTCCGAGCTTGTCGAGCGACCAGCAGAGCGTCATCGCGCCGGTGCGAGGCACGCGACCGAACGTCGGACGCAGGCCTGTGACACCGCAGCGCATCGACGGCGCGATGATGCTCCCGCCGGTCTCGCTGCCGACCGAGAAGCCGACCAGAGCCGGCCGCCGTCGCGGCGCCAGGCCCGGCGCTCGATCCCGACGCGCCTTCTTCGAGCAGCCACGGGTTCATCGTCTGGCCGCCGAACCAGATGTCGTTCAGTGCGAGCGCGCCGAGGCTCAACTTCGCGATCAGCACGGCGCCTGCCTCGTTGAGCCGATGCACAACCGCCGAGTCAGCCGCCGGCACGCGGTTCCTGAATGGCTCGGCACCATACGTCGTCGCGATGCCTGCCGTATCGAGAAGATCCTTCACCCCGTACGGGATGCCGTGCAGCGCACCGCGGTAGCGTCCGGCCGCGATTTCCGCGTCGGCCTTCTTCGCCTGCGCGAGCGCGAACTCTTTCGTCACGGTGATGATGCACCGCAGTTGCCGGTCGAAGCGTTCGATACGAGCGAGATAAATGTTGGTAAGGCGCTCGGACGTGAGCTTCTTCTGTTCGATCCACCGCGAGAGATGCGTGACCGGTGCAAAGGCGATGTCGACATCGCTCGCCGGCAACGGCGGCGGCTCTTCCTGGCCGCGCACGAACGCGTCTCGCGTTGGCACCGACTGGCCCGGAAGCACCGGGTTCCACCGCGTCGCCGGCGCCGTATCGGATTCGAGCTCCACTTTCCGCGGTCCGACGCGGCGCTCGAGCAGCGGCGCCATCGATCGCCGCCAGGTGTCGGCGGCCATCTTCCGCTCGTCAGCGGTCATCGTCACCTGCGAGAGTTTTTCCGCTTCAGCAAACGTGGACGGCGAAACGGCGGGGCCGGTGGCCGGCGCGGTCGCGAACGTTGGCGGGGCTCCGGGCGTCGCGGACGGCGGAGTCGCAGCGCCGTGCTGCGCATCGTCTCCGCACGCCATCGCGGCGGCGACTACTCCGAGTGGAGTGGCGATCAGAAATTGTCGGCGCGTGTTCATGCCGAAGGATACCGCTATACTCGCGCCGGCGGAACGACATGACCGAGCCGGGCACGAATAAGGATCGGGGAGCGGTGATTGTCACAGGCGCCGGCGGCACGGGTTGCGGCCGCGCGATTGCCGCGCGGTTCGCCTCGGACGGCGCGCCGGTCGTCGTCTCGGATATCAACGAAGCCGGCGGTCAGGATACCGCGCGATTTATCACGAGCACTGGCGGCGTCGCCACGTTCTGCCGCGCCGACGTTCGCGAGGAGTCCCAGGTTCGCGCTCTCGTCGCCTTCACCGAGCAGACCTACGGCGCTCTGAGCGTGCTCGTGAACAACGCGTCGGCGCCACACGGTCCTGGCGCAGGCCTCGAAGGGTGGGCGGACCCTTTGCGGACAGATCTGATCGGCGCGATTTACACGAGTCAACATGCGATCGCGGCGATGCGCCGCACGGGCGGTGGATCGATTGTCAACATCGCGTCGATTTCCGCGCTCTGGCACGGCCGGACGACATCGGGAGGCCTGCTCGCGTACGACGTGGCGAAGGCCGGGATGATCCGCATGACCACCAGACTTGCGCCGCTCGCGTCAACCGATCGAATCCGAGTGAACTGTCTCGCCCCCGGTTGGATCGCGACCGACGGCCCGAGGCAGTACTGGGAATCGCTGACGGCGGCGGAGCGCGTCGAACGCGGTGTGCCGTCGGTGCTCCTCTCGACGACGCAGATTGTGCAAGCGGTTGTACGGCTCGCGCGCGATGAGTCGCTGGCCGGACGCATCCTCGTCTGGTGGTCCGAAGGTTCGCCGCGTCTGATCGAGTGGGGTGACCGTGGGTACGAGCGGTGGACAGATATCGCGATCGATCCGGTGTAGCGTCCGGCTTTAGCCGGACGTACGTCCCGACGACATCGATCAGAACGACATCAGAACGCCGAGCACGAGCCCATAGCCGGCGACGGCGTACGCCACGACCACGAATGCGCGAGCGCGCTTCGAGTGCACGCGCCAGGCGGCGTAGGGATGGGCGCACATCGCCAGAGATCGGCCGGCGAGGGTGGGGAGAGCCGCGAACGTCATCAGCACGCCTTTGCGGTGGCAAGAACGGGACCAACGGTATCGACCGACAGGCCGTCTCCGATCGCTTTCGCGGCGGCGAGGAGTATGACCCCGCGCCGAGTCTTGTCTTCTTCGGGATAAAAGACTACAAATTCACCCATCATGAACGACAGCTTCGCGAAATTTGTAAGTGACGACTATCGCGGGATGATCTCGCGTCGCAGGGTGCTGCAGGCGCTCGGAGCGGCGGCCGTCGGAGCGCCGCTGTCGGCATTCGCCCAGGGTCGATGCATGTTGACGCCGGGAACTCCCGCCTGCAACACCGGCCGACATCAAGCCGGTCTTCGAGCCCACGGGTTGGAAAACGATCGTCGCTCGACCACCTCACGTTCCGCGTCGCGGACTATCAAAAGGAAGCCGCGTTCTACATCGCATTGATGGGATGGAAGCTTCGGAGCGACGATGGGAAACAGGCGGTGATGGATATCGGGGACTGGGGGTCTGTCATTTTCAGGCAGGCGGCGGCCGGCACGATGGACGCTCCGGCAGCAGCTGCCGGCGGCCGCGGCGGTCCGCCGCGTGCAGTCGTCGAGTCGTTCTGCTTCGTGATCGATCAGTGGAACGCGAAGAAGGTCGACGCGGAGCTGCGGAAGCGCGGCCTCACGCCGATCGCTGACAATGGGGACCACGGGTTCGAAAGCTTCCATGTGAAGGATCCCGACGGATGGGATCTGCAGATCGGCAACGGCAACGGGCTGACGAAAGCGCGCCAGACATCGCCGGCAACCGCGCGCCTGTCGGCGCCCGCGCCGTTCGAGCCGACGGGCTGGAAGACCGTGTGGCTCGACCACCTGTCGTTCGGCGTCACGAACTACAAGGAGAGCGTCTCGTTCTATTGCAATCTGCTCGGCTGGAAGCCGACCTACGATGAAGGCAGCCAGAACGAATGCATGATCGGCGACGTCGGCGACGCGATCATCCGCGGCGGCAATCCGCTCGATCCGAACTTCGGAAAGCCTGGAGCGCGGCGAGGCCGTGGTGCTGAAGGCGAGGACGCACCGCCGCCGCCCGCAGCGCAACCGGGCGCGCCGCCGGCGCGCAGCGCACGGATCGATCACATCTCGTTCGGAATTTCGCCGTGGGACACTGACGGTGTGAAAGCCGAGCTCGAGAAGCGCGGGCTCCGCGCGCAGATCGACACCTCGAGCCGACATCTCGGACCTGACGGCACGTACGTACCGGACGACATTCACACGGCCGCGTTCAAGAGCTATCACACGGGCACGCCGAACGGCTACAACCTGCAGATCAGCTACGTCACGCGCGAAAACCGTCTGGCGCTCGCGAATGCTGTGAAGCCGAAGACCGACAGATAGCCGCCAGGAATACGTCGACCGCGTGCACACCGTTCTGATTCTCGCGCGCCGCGCCGAGGAATACCGCGCCTTGCTCGAGGCCGCGGCGCTGCCGGACCTGCACATTACATCCACGAACGACGTGGACAACGCGCGCGTGCATGCATCCGAGTGCGATCTCGCGCTCGGTGAGCCGTCGCTGCTCGCGCAGGCGCTGCCCGCGATGACGCGACTCGAGTGGATGCAGGCGACCTGGGCTGGTGTCGAACCGCTGCTCGATCCGACGCTGCGGCGCGACTACGTCCTGACGAATGCGTGCGGCGTGTTCGGCGGGTTGATGTCCGAGTACGTCTTCGGATACCTGATCGCCCGTGAACGGCTGATCCTCGAGCGCTACGCGTCGCAGCAGGAGAAGCGGTGGGATACGACGCCGCCCGGCAGGCTTCGCGGCAAGCGCATCGGGCTGCTCGGCGTGGGATCGATCGGCGCGGCGCTGGCGCGCACGGCAAAGCACTTCGGCATGCGCGTCAACGGCTACACGCGCGCGTCAGAGAATTGCCACGACGTCGATGAATACTTTCATGGCCGCGAGGCGCTCGCCGCGTTCGCGAGCGAACTGGACTATCTCGTCTGCGTGATGCCGAACACCACCGACACGCGGCGTCTGGTCGACGACACCCTGTTACGCGCGTTGCCGGCTCGCGCCGTGCTGGTCAACCCAGGGCGCGGAAGCGTGGTCGATACATCAGCGCTTGCGGACGCATTGCAGGCAGGCAGGCTCGCCGGCGCGGTGCTCGACGTGTTCGAAGAGGAACCGCTGCCGGCGGATCACGTGCTATGGCGAACGCCGCATGTGATCATCACATCCCATACCGCGGCGTTGAGCTTCCCGAAAGACATCGCAGCCGTGTTCGTCGACAACTACGGCCGGCTGCTGCGCGGCGAGCCGCTTCGGTGCCGCGTCGATTTCGAACGCGGGTATTGATTGAAGCGACTCTCTGCTCCAATCAACCGCGGAGTCCCCAAGATCGCGGATCGCAGGACAAAGTCCTGCGCTACAGCAGGTGCGCTACAGCAGCTGTGCTACTTGGTTGCACTACAGGTCCTGCGCTACGGCTACGGCGACGGTTCGTTGGACGTCAGCGCTGTTTCTGGACGAGGACGATCTTCACCCACCCGCTCGCGGTCGCGCCCTGCACGGCGATGTAGCCGTCCTTCTCGGCGCCGGTCACGACGAGCTCTTCGCCCTTCGCCGAGCGTGGCGAGCGCTTTCGCCGTTTCCACCGGTTGCGCGAGCAGCTTGATGTTCGCGATCTTCGGCACGAGCACGTCGCCTTCATTGAACACTGCGCCCGACTTCACTTTGCCGCCGGCCGCCGCTTCCTCTTTGAGCGAGCCGACGTTCCGCTGCAGGCTCGTGTCGTTGCGCACGGCGTTGACGACGTTGTTGTAGTTGTCCATGAACGCGGCGGCGATGATCTTGCCTTCGTTGGTGTTGCCGTAACCGCCCGCCGCCGCCCCACCGCCGCCACCAAAGAGCGCGCCGCCGAGCCGCAGGTCGGCCTTCTTCGTGCTGCCTTCGGCCGCGGCGACCTGCACGCCGCTTCGCGAGTCGGCGACGAGCATGCTCGTTTGCGCTTCCTTGAACTTCAACCCGCCCGCGATCGCAGCGAACTTGCCGCCGAGGAGTCCGCCGGCCGCGCCACCGATGCCGCCGGCGTTGCTCTCGGAGAACTCGACCGCCGGCGTCATCACGAAGTCCGCCGCGACCATCTGGCCCGCCGCCCATGTTCGACCCTTGCCGCGCCTCGCCGGCCGAGGCCAGCTGCCGCTCCTGCATCAGGTTCTGCATCCCCGCGCCGCGCTCGACGACGATGAAGCAGTTCGATTGCTGAATCATCAGGCGGATCAGCCCGACGGGCGAGGACAGCTTGTAGCGCGCGAGGGCCGTCAGAATCTGGCTCTGCGGCTCGACGACCGCCATCGCGCCCATGGGTTTGGCGCAATGCTCGAGACCGTTGTCACCGACGCTCCCTTCGGTGCCGGCCGCGCCTTTGACGACGCTGCCGCCCTGCCCTTGTTTCGGCTGCGTGATGCCCTGCGCTCCCGCGGGTGCCGACGCGGTGACCACGCATCCGACTGCAACGACGGCGATGCCGACCCTGATCGTGTTGAACATGTTTGCCCTCCGTGCTTCTGGGCCAAGTTGTCCCAAAGAAGGCGTATGTTTACCACATCTGCCTCCGCCCTGGAGGTTTTTTCTTCGCGCCGTAACGTTCAGAAATCGCGGCGCGCGAGGCTCCGGTCGGCTCCGTACAACATCGACGCGGACACCGCAAGGCTGACCGCCATGCCGACGAGCGGCAGATGACCGCTGCGGAAGTACACTTCGCCGCTCATCACGGTGAAAATGCTGAACGGCGACAACTCACGAAACACTTGCGGGCAGAGCGCCAGCGCCATTGCCACGAGGAACGTGATCAACATCGGCCGCCACAGATCGTCGAACGTCGTCGACAACAGAAACGCGAGGCTGAAGAACACCGTTCCCGCCGTGAACATGCAGGCCCCATGAATGACTGCATCGCCGATTCCGTATGCCTGGCCGATTGCAGGCGAGGCGACCGGCAGCAGCAGCGCCGGCAGGACGGCCAGCGCGAGGAGCTCGCCGAGAGCGGTGGCGGCGCGCACACCAAGCAGGCGGCCGCGCGATATCGGCAGCGACAGCGTGAACAGTCCGCCGCGCGACCCGCGAGCGAACAGGCTTCCGCTGCCAAGCAGCACTGCGAAGATCGTCAACAGCTGCGCCATGTTCTGCCGGAACCACTGCGACCAGATGTAGCCGCGGTAGTCGCGGGAAAGGTCCACGGCTTCGCGGATCCGGCGGCCCAGTTCGCCGCCCACGTCGACGGCGGGCGCCAGCGGAAGCAGCTTCATCACTTTGGGATAGCTGAACACGGCGGCGAACGCCGACAACGACAGCAGCGCCAGACCGATCAGGAACCGTGATCGCGTGTCGAGCCACGCTTTGTGCCAGAGCATGTCAGACCTCCACCGCGACGGCATCGAGAAATATTTCCTTGAGCGTGACGCGCGTCACGTCGATCGATACGGGGTTGAGGCGCGCGGGCTTCGGCCAGAATCGATTCTGCGCCGGCGCTCGACAGCAGCGGTCATCACGCGTCCGTCGCGCCGGAGCTTCGCGACGCCGGGCGCGCGAAAGGACGCCTCGGGTGCCTCGCGATCGAAGACCAGCTGGATCCGGCGGAATTTCTCGCGGAGATCGTCCAGCGCGCCGCTCACGACGCACGGCCCCGCGATCGATGATCGCAATGTGATCGGCGATTTGATCCACTTCGGCGATCTGGTGCGACGAGAAGAACACCGTCATCTCCTCGGCAGCGACGTGCGTGACGAGCGCCTGCAGGACCTCTTCGGTGATGGCTGGGTCGAGACCTGACGTTGGCTCGTCGAGGATGAGCAGCTCCGCGCCGCGGCACAGCGCCAGCAGCAGCGCCAGCTTCGTCCGCGTGCCGCCAGACAGGGCCTTCACGCTCCGCTCGCGCGGCAGTTCGAACTTGCGGAGATACCGCTCTTCGAGATCGGTTCGCCAGCGGGGGAAGAACGACGCGGTAAAGCGGATCATCTCGTCGACGGTCATCGAATCGTAGAGGTCCTTTTCCGAGCTGACGAAACCGGTGCGCCTGCGAATCTCGACGCTCGAGCGCTCCACGTCGGCTGGAAGGCCAAACACGCTGGCGCGGCCGCTCGTCGTGCGCGCCATGCCGAGAAGCACCTTGATCGTCGTCGTCTTGCCGGCGCCGTTTCGTCCGAGAAAGCCGTAGATCGAGCCGGCTGGCACCGCGAGGCTCAAACCGCGCAGCGCGTCGACGGTGTCGTATCGCTTCCGCAGGTCGGAGGTCTCGATGATGAAGGAGGCGCTCACGTGTTCTTCCTCTCTCTCGATGCGGCTGCGAGCTCCGCTTCGAACAGCCGCCGGATCTCCTCGTCGGTGACGCCGCGCGCGTGCAGCTTCTCGATGGCCGCTTCGACGATCGCTTGCGCGCCGCGAAGTTTTTCGGTCAGCTTCTTCGCACCGGCGTTCGCCGCAACGAACGCCCCGGCGCCATGACGCAGGTCGATGACGCCTTCGTGTTCGAGCTCGCGGTACGCTTTGGCGACGGTGTTCGGGTTCACGACGAGCTCCTCGGCGAGGGGCCGGATGCCCGGCAGCTGCTCGCCCGGCCGAAGCGCGCCTGTCTCGATGCTGTGCTTCACCTGCTCCATCAGCTGGAGGTAAATCGGGACCCCCGATGATGGGTTGGGCCGCAGGAACATCGTCATCGAAGCGTCATCAACTGTGCTACTGATCTAGCACAGTGTGACTGTGCGGCAACTACCGCTCCGCTGTCAAGCAGAAATTCAGAGAGGCACGAGATGTGGGGGATGCGAGAGACTGCGGCAAAGCCGCAGCCTCTCGCAGGGTTGTTACTGTGAGCAGGACGCCGCGATCACTTTGCCGGCTTCGACTCTCAGCGCCGGTGCGTTCGCATCTGGTCCGCCAGCGTCTGGATGCGCCGTGCCGCTCTGATCTTCAAGCGTGCCCGTCAGCTCGAGTTTCTTGCCAACGTGCGGACTGAGCGCCGTCGGGTTCGCGATCAGACGATACGTTTGCGCGGTCGCCGCACTGGCCTGAGTCGCGCCCGAGGTGCCGGTTGCGGAGGTGCCGCTTGCGGTGGTTCCAGTCGTGCCCGTCGTGCCCGTCGTGGCCGTCGTGCCCGTCGTGCCCGTCGCGGTCGCGGTGCCGGCCGCAGTCGCACCGGCTGCGGTCGCGCCCTGCGCACTCGAGCTGTCTGCCGCCGACGCGTTGGTGAGAATAAATTTCGCATTCGCCATCGGGTCTGCAGCTGCGCCAGCGGTACCGGCCGCGGCCGTTCCGGTGGTGCCCGTGGTGCCGGTCGCGCCAGCTGCGCCGCTGGTTGCCGTGTCAGTCGACGTCGACGGCGCCTGTTTCAGGCATCCTGTCACGGTGATGCGTCGCTCAGAGCTCGACGCATTGGTCTGCGGTGCAGAGGTCGTCTGCCCGATTGCCGCTGTGGCGAACGCCACGAGTGCCGTACAAACTCCTGTCCAGATTGTTTTCGTCATGCAGCCTCCGGCCGACTGGCTTGCAACGCTCAGACCGTCGCCGTCAGCTCTGCGCTTTCGGTCGAGAACCGCGGACGAGATGTCCGAAACGGCCGAGCCCGGCCGCGACATTCTGCATGCAACCAAACGGTTGCCTTTCAGTCGACGACAGCGGTAGTATATGCAACCTGGAGGTTGCACATCACATGAGCGGCACAGATCGAGTCGAAAAACGGATCGTCCTTCGCGCGCCGCGCTCCCGCGTCTGGCGCGCGATCGCGGACGCCGAACAGTTCGGCGCGTGGTTCGGCGTGAAGCTGGCTGGCCCTTTCAACGCCGGGGCCACGATGCACGGCCAGATCACCCATCCTGGCTACGAGCACATCGCGATGGAGATGTTCGTCGAACGGATCGAGCCCGAGCGCCACTTCTCTTACCGCTGGCATCCCTACGCCGTCGATTCCCACGTCGATTATTCGAAAGAGCCAACGACGCTGGTCGAATTCAACCTCGAGGAAGACGGCGATCGGACGATTCTCACGATCGTCGAATCCGGTTTCGATCGCATCCCGCTCGCGCGCCGTGCCGAGGCCTTTCGAATGAACGATCGTGGGTGGACGCAACAAGCGTCCAATATCGAGCGCTATGTCTCGCAGCCGTAAGGCGTCGGCGGCGGCATTGGCGGCGGCTGCTCCGGTGTTCGCCGCGCTCGGCGACGCGACGAGGCTGCGGCTCGTCGCGCGCCTCTGCGACGAGGGGCCGTTGTCGATCGCACGCTTGGCCGAAAACGCCGACGTGACCCGTCAGGCGATTACCAAGCACCTCCAGGCCATGAGCGACGCCGGCCTGGTGCGTGACAGCCGGCGCGGACGCGAGCGTATCTGGGAGCTCGAGCCGAAGCGGCTGGAGAAGGCGCGTCGCTATCTCGATCAGATCGCGAACAATTGGGACAGCGCGATCGCCCGCCTCCGGGCGTTCGTGGAAGAGGAGCGATAAAGACGTGGCATGCTCGGGCCGATAGAAAGACGATCCGGACGAGGAGGGACCGATGCCTGATGACCATCAGCCGCTCGAAGGCGCGCCGTTGCAGTTCGATCGGGCGGTTGCCGCGTCAGATTCGCCGGCGTCAGCGTCCGTGGCGCGAGTGGTCTGCGCCGGCTGTCGTAAAGGGATCGAGACGGAATATTTTCAGGTGAACGGCCACGTCTTCTGCGGTCGCTGCCGCAATTTGGTCGAAGCCGCCGCCGAAACGCCTCGCGACATCCGCCCGTTGGCGGTCGGCGGACTGTTCGGTCTCGGCGCCGGCATCGGCGGCGCGGCGATCTATTACGCCGTCATCGCGATCGCCCACCTCGAGATCGGCATCGTCGCCATTCTTATCGGATACATGGTCGGGTACTCGGTTCGCAAAGGCGCGGGGGGCCGCGGCGGCCTCCGGTTCCAGATTCTTGCCGCGACCCTGACGTACGCGTCCGTCGCGCTCGCATATTCGCCGCTGGCCCTGGGCCGCCTGGCGTCGCCGGGTCGCACGGCGCAGACGACGAGTGCGCGGGCGTCGGTCGCAGACGTGGAGCCGGTTACCGTCGAACGGCCAACGGCAGGCAGGATGCTTCTCAGCCTCGGCGTGCTGTCCGCGTTCATCGCGGCGCTCCCGGTGCTGGTTGTCGTCGGTTCGCTTCCGTTCGGCCTCATCAGCGGCTTCATCATCTTCATCGGCATGCGGCAGGCCTGGCGGATGACGGCCGCGGCGAAGCTGCACATCCTCGGGCCATACCGCGTCGGCGCGCTGCTCGCTGCCGAGCCCGCTTGACGACGACACACTGCCCGCGCTGCGGCACCGAACTGCCGCCCGATCCTCTCGCGTGCCCGGCATGCGCTTCGCTCATTCATGCCGACGCGCTGAAACAGCTCGCCGGGGATGCGGAACGTGCGACGGCGGCCGGAGTATCTCGACCTCGCGCGGCGCCAGTGGGAATCCGCGCGCCTTTTGCTGCCGGCCAGCTCACAACAATACGCCGCCGTCGGCGGACGGATCACCGAGCTCTCTCGCCAGATCGCACGCGTTCAGGAAACGCCGACGCCGACGCGGAGCGACGTGCCGTGGTGGCGACGCGGCGCCGCGGGCCTCGTGTCGATCGGTCTCCTGCTTCTCGGCAAGCTCAAGTTCCTGCTGCTCGGGCTGACGAAGGCGAGCACGTTCATTTCGATGTTCGCGTTCTTCGGCGTTTACTGGTCCATCTACGGCTGGCCGCTGGCGCTCGGTCTAGTGCTGTCGATTTACATCCACGAGATGGGTCACGTTGCGATGCTGCGTAAGCTCGGCATCGCGGCGGGCGCGCCGATGTTCATTCCCGGCGTCGGTGCGCTCGTCATGCTGAAACAGCACGTGGCCGATCCGCTGACGGACGCGAAGATTGGACTAGCCGGCCCGGTCTGGGGCCTGGCCGCGGCGCTCGTGGCGATGACGATGTACGCGGCGACCGGCGCACGAATATGGCTGGCGATCGCACAGCTGACGGCGTTTCTGAACCTGTTCAACCTGATTCCGGTCTGGCAGCTGGATGGATCGCGCGGCCTGCACGTGCTCTCTCGCCCCGAGCGCTGGGCGCTCGTCGGCGCGATCGCCGTGGCGCTGATGCTCACCGAGCAGCGCCTCCTCTTCATCGTCGGCGCCGTCGCCGTCTGGCGCGCGACCCAAAAAGACGCCGGCCCCGGCGATGCGCGCGTGCTCGCCACCTTCGCCGGGCTGGTCGGCGTGCTCTCGCTGCTCGCGCGCGGCGTCCACTGACCGTTCGCCTCCGCGTCGACCATCGTTTCATTTGACATCCAAATGAACACGCGGCACACTTCATTCGTATGTCAAATAGAGAGAGCGCGAAAGCCGGCGTCCTCCAGGGGACGCTCGACCTGATGGTGCTGCAGACGCTCGATACGCTCGGTCCGCTGCATGGGTACGCCATCGCCGCGCGGCTCGAACAGGTGTCCGGCGGGTCGCTCCAGCTCAATATGGGCACGCTGTATCCGGGCCTGATGCGGCTGGAGCAGCGCGGGCTCGTGCGGGCAAAATGGGGCGTCACGGAAAACAATCGCAAGGCCCGGTTCTACACGATCACGCCGGCGGGCCGGCGTCAGCTCTCGGCGGAGAAATCGGAGTGGGATCGCATGGCCTCGATCATTCACGCGCTCATCCGGCAGCACACGTAAGAGGAAGCAGGTTGCATGGCGCTTCTGCGCGAATGGATCCATCGGCTGCTGGGCACTCTGCCGCACCGGCGACGCGAAGCCGAGATGGAGCAGGAGCTCCGGCAGCATCTCGAATTCGCCGTCGAGGACGCGCGGCGAAAGAGCGGCGCACCCAGGCGCCGCTGTCCGCGCGGCGGCGATCCGCGCCGGCGGCGTCGGGCAGGCGATGGAAGCCATGCGCGATCAGCGAAGCCTTCCGTGGATTGGCGACCTCGTCCGCGACGGGCACCATGCGGTGCGCCTCCTGCTCCGCAATCCGGTATTTGCCGGCATCGCCGTACTCTCGATCGCGGTCGGTATCGGCGCCAACTGCGCAATCTTCAGCCTGGCCGACGCGCTGCTCCTTCGTCCGCTTCCCGTTCGCGACCCGGCGGAGATCGTGACGATCCACGCCGATACGCCGGACCACGAAGCGACAGGCGGACGCATGTCGTATCCGAACTATCGCGACCTCAGCGCGGCTTCGGCATCGTTCGACGGGCTCGTCGCTTATCAGTTCACACGGGTCAGCGTGGCCCGATCCCGCGACGCCGCCCGCGATATGCGCGTCGGGATGCTCGTGAGCGACAACTTCTTTGGCGTCCTCGGCGTCACTCCGGCGCTCGGCCGCGGTTTTACTCTCGAAGAGGGGCGCGTCCCCGGCAAGGATGCCGTCGTCGTGCTCGGCTACGACTTCTGGACGAGCACGCTGGCGGCCGACCGTGCGATTCTGAACGACGTGATCTGGATGAACGGCATCGATTTTCACGTCGTCGGCGTTGCGCCGCCGAATTTCGACGGCACCGAACCGCCGCTGCGTCCGGCGTTTTACGTTCCGCTCGCAATGGCCCAACGCCTGAGCGCGGCGCCGAACGACCTGCGCGAACAGCGACAGGTCCGTTCCGTCATCGTGAAGGGCCGGCTCAAACCTCACGTCTCGCGTCAGGGTGCTCGCGCGGAGCTCGCTGTGTTTTGGAATACGCTCGCCGAGCGATATCCGGACGCAAACCGCGATCGCGTGGTGACGGTCCGCACGGAGCTCGACGAACGCATCCGGCAGGATCCATGGGACGCGATCCTCCTGGCGATCCTTGGCGCGCTCGCAGCGGTCGTCCTGGTGATCGCGTGTGCGAACGTCGCGAACCTCATGCTCGGCCGCGCGCGCGCGCGATCGCGCGAGATGGCGATCCGACTCGCGCTTGGCGTCGGTCGCGGCCGGCTCCTTCGTCAGCTGTTCACGGAAGGCGTCGTGCTCGCGCTCGCCGGCTTCGCGGCCGGCGTCGGCCTGGCATTTGGCGCGATCCGATTCTTCCGCACGTTTCCGGTGAACGATCAGGTCGTCATCGCTCCCGCGCTGGACGAGCGCGTGCTCGTATTCGGCCTCGCGGCCGCGGCGGCGAGCGCCGTCCTCTTCGGGCTTGCGCCTCTCCGGCAGAGCCTTCAGACGGATACTCACGCCGGCGTTGAAAACAGCCGAACCCGCCGAAACGAAGAGTGCGAAAATTTTCGGCCGTAGCGCGCTCGTCGTCGGGCAGATCGCGGCGTCCATGGTGCTGTTGATTGCGGTCGCGATGCTCCTCGACGGATTTCGCAAAGCGGTGAGATTGAATCCCGGATTCCGAACCGATCATCTGATGATGTTGTCGACCGACACATCCGTCGTCCGGTACACGGCACCGCAGACGCGCGCGTTCTACCATGAGCTCGTCGACCGGGCGCGGACAGTGCCGGGAGCGGTGTCGGCCACGCTCACCAGCTCCGTTCCGTTCCAGATTGCCGATCAGGGAACCGAGGCCGTCGTGCCCGACGGTTATCAGTTGCCGCGTGGCCAGGAGAACGTCTCGACAGCGTCGGCCACTGTGGACGAGGCGTATTTCTCCACGATGCACATCGATATCCTTCGCGGGCGCGCGTTCACGGCCGACGATACCGACACTGCTCCCCGCGTCGCCATCGCCAACGAGGAGTTTGCGCAAACGTATTGGCCTGGGCAGGACGCGTTGGGCAAACGCATCCGTGTGGGAGACGGCCGCGGCGATTTCGTCGAAGTGATCGGCATCGCGAAGACAGCGAAATACGTCTGGATCGGCGAAGCGCCAACGCCGTTTCTGTACTTTCCGCTGGCACAACGTACGAAAACACGGCTGTCGCTCCTCGTCGAAACACGGACCGCTGACGCGTCGTCGCTCGCCGCGCCGCTTCGCGATATCGTGCGCGCCCTCGACGTCAATCAGCCGATCTTCAACCTCGAGACATTTTCGAGCCTGTACGAGCAGCGCGCCATCGCCGTGCCCTTGATGGTCATGCAGACCGTCGGCACGATGGGCGTCCTCGGGCTCGCTCTCGCGCTCATCGGGCTGTACGGTCTCGTCGCGTACTCCGTCGCTCGCCGTACGCGAGAGATCGGGATCCGCATGGCGATTGGCGCCGACAGGTCGACTGTGTTGAAGCTGGTTCTCGGCCAGGGACTGCGGCTCTCTGTGATCGGGATTGCGATCGGCGGAGCGGCCAGCGTGGTAGTCGCGCGTCTTCTTGCGGCCGCTCTCGTCGGTCTCGGCTCGCCGAATCCACTCACCTACGTCGTAGTGCCGGTCGCGCTCGTATGCCTCACGATGATCGCGAGCTATTTTCCGGCGCGGCGCGCCTCGCTCGTCGATCCGCTCATCGCGCTGCGCGACGAATAACGTCCGTTACGGTCCTTCGTATTCCTTCTTCGTACGGCACCAGCTCCGTATATCCAAGCTCGCGGCGGATTCGCGTGGTGTCGTAGACGATGTCCTGCGCGAAATTCGCGACCACGGGGCTCGGCGGCGTTGGTGGCTCGAGGTCTGGCAGATCCTGCAGCCGCTCGCTCACCGTCGGGGTGTATTCTTCGCCGACGTTATACACGCGACCGACTGGCGATCGGTGCACTGCCGCGAGCGCGATCGCCGCGGCCACGTTCTCGACGTAGCCATGCGTCCATCGCCACTGGGGCTGGTGGCGATACCCGCGGACCGTGGCGAAGTCGGCATTTCCGCCAGGCCCGTACACTTTCGGCAGCCGCAGCACGACGCCTTCGATGTTCGTGTCGCCGAGAACGACGCGCTCGGCCAATATCTTTTCGTACCAGGTACAGCCAGTCGTCGGCCGACTTCGCGTCTTTCCGGTACGGATAGAGCACGGTCCGAAGCGGCGAGCTCTCGACGAGCGGACCCGGATCCACCGGCCCAGGTTCGAGTCCCGTGAACCGGCCATAGGCCCGGTACACATCACCGCTGCTCACCGCCACGAGTCGCCGCGCGCGTCCTCGAAACGCGTCGACCGCCGCGCGAGCGTCACGCTCGCCGAGCGGCACCATATGAATGACGACGTCGGGAACCGGACGCAGCACTTCGTCTGGAAACGCGAGGACAGGCATCGACGCCGCTGCATGGTGAACATGTTGGACGCCGGACGGGAGGTCCGCTTCGGTGTGCCCGCGATGATAAACGGTGACTCGGTGATCCAGAGCCGCAAGCTGCCGGACGAGGAAGGGCCCGATAAACTTCGTGCCGCCAATCACGAGAATCCGCACGGTGAATCAACCGCGCAGACGATTGCGCGCCAAGCCTCCGATTCCGATCGCGATGAGCACCGTGGCGACCGCTTCCCCGACATGGAGCGCCGCTGATCCTGACGTCAGCGCAACGATCAGCAGCATACAGAAAGTCGCAAACACAAGAAGCGCGAGCGGATTGAAATGCATAGGTCCTCGTCAATCACAATATCAGCCATTTTCGCGCGTGGACGCCGCGTCCGCAACATTCGGACCGCGATGACAGAATTGACCGCTGCACACCGCCGCCCCGTCACCACCAGGCGGTCCTATGGCCGCCGCAACCGGCGCGTTCGCTGCTGCTTACGAGCATTTAGGGCTCGATGGGCACCCGGTTTGCTCTGTAGAACCGAGCGATCCGGCGATTTCGCGAAGGGGGACAAATGCGCATGAAACCGCGCGTCAAGAAACCTGTGCGATCACGGCACTCGATCGGCGTGAAGAGGCTGCTGCGTTCGATGCGGAATATGAGCACGCGCACGATGACCATTGCGGCGATTGGCGCCGGTGGTGTCGCTGTGATGCTCGGCGCAGTCAGCTCGAACGTGCATCCCGACAACGGCGCCGCGCCGTCGCCGGGCAATCGATCGACGACGTCGGCTATCACCGCGGGTGCACAAGCGGCACCGCTGCCGGAGCTCCCGCCGATCGAGTCGGCGGACAAAGCCACCGCCCCGAAATCAGCCCCGGTGACGATCACCGGCTGCCTCGAGCGCGATGCTGAATCCTTCCGGTTGAAGGACACCGCCGGCGAGAACGCGCCGAAGGCGCGCAGCTGGAAATCCGGATTCCTCAAGAAGGGCCGGTCGTCGGTCGAAGTGATCGACGCGGCAAACCGCGTCAAGCTGCCGGCGCACGTCGGCCAGCGTGTGAGCGTCACCGGCACGCTCGTCGACCGCGAGATGCAGGTGCGCTCGCTTCAACGAGTCGCTGCGTCGTGCAGCGTCAAATCGTAGTCCCGATTGCACCATAACCGAAAAGCGCCACCACGGAGGACCGACCTCCATGGTGGCGTCCTTGTCCCGCCCCGATAAAGCCCGGCCAGTAATCGATCTTCGCCACCGCGACCAACTCGACCCGTCGGCGTCATTTGCCGCGCCGTGTGCCGCCTATTTGTGTACGCTGCGCTGACGCGCGAGGTCAGGACGCCGCAACATTGCGCCGCGGCGGCGGCTCGTTGACGAGCGCCCAGAAGCCGCCGAGCAGCTTGACGGCATCGACGAAATCGTGGAAGTCGACCGGCTTCACGACGTACGCGTTCACGCCAAGGTCGTAGCTGCGGATCAAATCCTGCTCCTGCCGCGACGACGTGAGCACGACGACGGGAATGGATTTCAGCGTCGAATGGCTCTTCACCTGACGGAGCACTTCCATGCCGTCAACCCTCGGCATTTTGAGATCGAGGAGGATCAGCGCCGGGTCGTCATGACGCCGATCGACGTAGTTGCCGCGCCGGCACAAATAGTCGAGCGTCTCGGCCCCGTCCCGGGTGACCACGACCTCGTTCACGATCCGATTCGCCTTCAATGCCGTGAGCGTCAACTCGACGTCGTTGGCATTGTCTTCCGCCAGCAGAATCTGCCGCAGATCAGTCATCAGCTCACGCTCCCGTCCGGTAACGAGAAGTAGAAGGTGGCGCCGGCGTCGACCCGCCCCTCAGCCCACGTTCGACCGCCATGACGCTGCACGATGCGGCGCACGTTGGCGAGACCGATGCCGGTTCCCTCGAATTCGTCGCTGTTGTGGAGCCGCTGGAAGACGCCGAACAGCTTGTCCACGTACTCCATATCGAAGCCGACGCCGTTGTCGCGGACGAACACGATCGTTTCGGCGTTGCCGGCGATCGAACCGACCTCGATCTCGGCACGCGTGCGGGGCGCTGAGTACTTGACGGCGTTCGAGAGCAGATTCACGAGCACGAGCCGCAGGAGTGCGGGATCGCCGTGCACGGTGGGCAGATCGTGCAGCCGCCAGTCGACATGGCGGCCGTTGAGGTCGCGCGACACTTCAACCTGGACGTCGCGCCCGAGGCGATCGAGATCGACGTTCGATCGGGCAAGCTCCGTTCGCCCCACGCGCGAAAGCGACAAGAGATCGTCGATGAGGCGCCCCATGCGCGTCGCCGCGGCCCTGATCGTCGCGAGCAGCCGGCGCCCGTTGGCATCCAACGACTGCAAGGCCGATTCCTCCAGCATCATCGCGAAACCGGAGATGTGCCGCAGCGGAGCCCGCAGATCATGGGAAACCGAATAACTGAACGCCTCGAGCTCGCGATTGACGGTCGCGAGCTCCGCGGCATGCTGCTGTAGAGCCGCCGTGCGGTCAGCGACCCGGTGTTCGAGCTCGCGGTGCGACTGCTCGACCTGCTCCGTCATCGCATTGAACGCCGCACTCAGCCGACCGATTTCGTCACCGCGATTCACAGGGACGCGGCGTGAGTACTCGCCACCCGCAATCGCCTCCGACGCAGCAGTCAGCTGGGAGAGCGGACGCGTAATGCGCGCGCTGACGAACGCGACAACCGTCGCGGAGAACACGAGGAAGGCGACCGCGATGAGGAGCATCCGCTGCAGGAAGGCTCGTGCCGGCGCCAGAACCGACGCATCCGAGAACGCGACCCAGATGCTCCAAGGCGTGCCGCGGATCGCGGCCAGCGCGCCGACCGATCGCGAGCCGTCGGCGGCGACCTCCTCGGCGGCGCCGGGCTGACGGAGATTGATTCGCGGTGGCTCGGTCGACGTTGCGAGGTTCGTCCACACATCCCCGCTGCTATTGCCGACGGCAATCCGCGCATCCGTTCCGACGAGCCGGTTGAGCACGTCGGCAGTCGGTGCCGACGTCGCCGGCCGCCGCACGACGAGCCAACCGCGAGGCGCGTTCGTCGATCGACCGTCGGCCGAGGGGGCGCCCGGCTGGATTTCGACGGCCGCTTCACTTAACACCGCCGCGTCTGCCTTGCGGAGCGGGCCGATTCCGCTTGCGATCGGCCGAGCGCCGCCCGGGAGCATCGCGTCGGCCGCCGGGGGCGCCGCGAAAATCAGCAGCCGCGCGCCCGTGTCGTTCCACACCTCGATGACTTGCGGTCCCGTGTTCGGAAACGCAGCCAGCCGATCGCGCGCCGCCTGGCGCATCGGGTCGGTCGGCTCGTCGAGTAATCGCAGGAACACCGGATCGGATGCTAGCCGGCGGAACTCGCTGAGTCGCTGCAGCGAAGACTGGCCAAAGAGGCCGCCGACCTGATTCGCGGCCGCCACCGCACGCGCCGATGCGGCGTGCCGGAGGTCCGCCTGCACCTCACGGTACGCGACGGCGAGGAACGTCGCGACCACCAGAGCGATGAGCCCCGTAATGAGCAGCGGCAACCGCCACCGCAGCGAACCGCCGATGCGCCAGCCCCTCATGTCCGGCACGTGACACGCGTCCGACGCTTGCTCACCTTTCGTGTATCGGTCGGTCGTGCTCCAGGCTTCGAACAGGGACGCAATTCTGTGCACGTGCGCTGAGCGACGGTCTGTGCCGCGCGGCAACGAGCACCGATAGTCGGTGCGGTGTTTGTATTAATCGGTCATGGCTAAATCGATTCGTGTCCTGATGGTCGAGGATTCCGCAGCCGATGCGGAGCTCCTGCTCCACGAGCTGTCGAAGGGCGACTACGAAGTAACCGCGCGCCGCGTCGATACGGCCGAAGCGATGATCGCCGCCCTCGCATCCGACTCCTGGGACGTCGTGATCTCCGACTACAGCATGCCTGCATTCTCGGCGCCCGACGCGCTGCGCGTGCTCGCCGACACCGGCCTCGACGTGCCGTTCATCATCGTCTCCGGCACGATCGGCGAGGAAACGGCGGTGGCGTCGCTGAAGGCCGGCGCATCCGATTTCCTGGTGAAAGGCCGTCTGGCGCGGCTCATTCCCGCAATCGAACGAGAGCGTCGTGAAGTCGACCTGCGGCACGAGCGCGCACGTGTGCATCAGGCGCTCCAGGAGGAGCTGCGACAAGCGCAGAAGCTCGAAGCGATCGGCCAGCTCGCGGGAAGCGTTGCGCACGACTTCAACAACATGCTGACGGCGATACTTGGCTATGCCGAGCTGCTGACCGAACAGATCGGACCTGACAAGCCAATCGGCCGCGACCTGCAGGAGATCGTCGCAGCAGCCGAACGCGCCGCGTCGCTCACCCGGCAGCTCCTCGCATTCGGACGGCGGCAGGCGATTACGCCGGTTCCGCTGTCGCTGAACTCTGTCGTCGAGCAGCTCGAGCCAATGCTCCGGCGTCTGATTACGGCGAACATCAGCATCCGCATCACGCTCGATCCTCATATTCATGCCGTGCTCGCTGACGTGACACAGCTCGAACAGGTGCTATTGAACCTGTCCGTGAACGGCCGTGACGCGATGCCGGCCGGCGGCGTTCTGACCATCGAGACACGCAACGCGGCGCTCGACGATGCCAACCGTGACGACCGGCCGGAATGCCCGCGCGGCAACTACACGGTCATCAGTGTGTCCGACACTGGCGTCGGGATGAGCCGCGAAGTGCAGGGTCACATCTTCGAACCTTTCTACACGACCAAGGAGCGCGGACGCGGCACCGGTCTTGGGCTGGCCGCCGTGCACGGAATCGTGAAGCAGCTGGACGGGCACATCTTCGTATCGAGCGAGCCCGGGCGCGGATCGCAGTTCGCTATCTACCTGCCCACCACGAGTCAACCCACTCCGAAGGTCGTGACGACGGCGCGAGAGGTCGCGGTGCCGGTCGGCCACGAGACGATTCTGCTGGTCGAAGACGAGCCGGGCGTCCGCGGCTTCGCGCGCACGATCCTCACGCGGCACGGCTATCACGTCATCGCCGTCGAATCGGGTGAAGCGGCCATCGATGCGCTGCGCCGTGAGGAAGCCCGCATCGATCTGCTGCTCACCGATGTGATGCTGTCAGGCAAGGACGGCGGGCAGCTCGCGACCGCGCTGCGCTGCGATGCTCCCGACCTGCCCGTGCTGTTCATGTCGGGATACGCCGATCCGTTCGTGCGCAACGAGTTCCCGGCCGACTGCGAGATGCTCGAGAAGCCGTTCACGGCGCACACGCTGCTCTGGCGAGTGCGCGGAGCGCTGAACCGGCACGCCACCTGACGCGCGGGTCCGCAGGTCGCGCCCACGGTTAATTGACCATTTTCGTATAATACGATATCGTATTATTTATGTCTGCTGCTGGGCCGCTCGCGAACGTCGTTGGCCGCCTTTTCAACACCGACGTTGAGTTCGTGCGCGCATTCGAGAGCGGATCGATCGCGCCTGCTGATTTCCACCATGCGTCGCATCTGCGCCTGGCGCTGGCATACCTCGCCGAAACAGGCTCGGTCGACGAGGCGAGCGAACGCATGTGCGCAGCGCTGCGACGCTTCGCTGCCGCGGCGGGACACCCGGAGAAGTACCACCACACGCTGACCGTGTTTTGGATGCGGGCCGTGGCACAGCTGCTCGACAAGGATCTGCCGTTTCAGCACTACTCTCGCGAGTGCCTAATGAGCGACGCGGCACGGCAGAGTTGGATCGAGCCGGACCTGCGGCCAATCACGGCGGTCCGCGGATGCGATCTGTAAAATTTGCGCGGTAGCGAGAATGGCCGGTGCAGTCTTTGACTGCACCGGCAAGCGGTCGGTTACTTCGAGCAGGTCGACGCGATCATCCGAACCGATTCAACGTTCAGCTTCTGGGCGCTCGATGAAGCGCTCGTCCTGCCGGCCGTCGAACCCGTGCTGCTCGTCGCCGAGCCGGTCGTTCCGGAGCCGGTGGTCGTCGATCCGGTCGTGCCGCTGCCGCTGCTGCCATACGCCGAGCTCGAACCCGAGGCGCTCTCGAGGCGACCCTTGATTTCGACCTCGTGTCCAACGTGATTTTTCAGTTCGCTGGTACTGCCTTCGAGGATGTACTGCGTGCCGGTTGTGCCGCTCATGGTCGATCCGGCGGCGGACGTTCCGCTGCCTGTTGTGCCGCTCGTGGCGCTGCCCGTTGTCGCACCACCAGCGGTTGTCGCCGAGCTGCCCGAGGCGCTGCTTCCCATATGCGCGTTGGCGAGAATGAATTGATCGCTGCTGCTGCTGGCGCTGCTGCCGCTCGTCGCGCTGCTCGTGCCGCTGCCGCTCGTCCCCGTCGCACCGCCCATCGCGCCGCCGCGCTCGACGCAGCCGGTCACTGTAACGGTCCCTGTGCTGCTCTGCGCGCTACTACTCGTCTGCGCGGCCATGCTGACGCCGAACGCGAGCGCCGCCGCCATCACTCCACCTGTCCAGATCTGACGTTTCATGTAGCCCTCCCTGTTAGCTTTCAGCACTGTGCGTTGCAAACCTAATTCCGCGGCGGCAATTACTTGGCGTCCTCGAGCAAGCGCATTGGATCTGAACGCAGCCGTTCAGACTTCGCGGATATTGCTGAGCACTTCTTGCGCGCGCGTGGTATCACAATGGGATTCGTGCAGCTACAGCAGCTTCTCCGGCAGCCGCTCCTCACGCCGAACCGCGTGCGCTTCGCCTACGCCGTCGGCGTTGCCTGCGACGCGCTTCAACTGATGCTCGGCCCGATCGGGTGGGCCTTCGCCGACGAAATCCTCGACGTGTCGGCGATGATTCTGATCTCGCGTGCGATCGGTTTTCATCCGCTGCTGCTCCCGACCTTCGCGCTCGAATTCCTGCCGATGACCGATCTGCTCCCCACGTGGACTGGATGCGTCGCGCTCGTCGTCTCGCTCCGAAAAAAGCAGCAGGCTGGAACGCCGCCCGCGCCCGGTTCCGTGATCGACGTCTGAGCCGATGAACGAGAGTAGACTTCGCGCGGGAGACCGACGCGATGACGAAATCGATGACGCCCGCGGCCGCACGCATTCGCGACATCTGGCGCGATCCTCCGCGCGGCGGCTGGACGCGACGCACCTTCCTGCAAACGCTGACGGCCGCTGCGGTCCTGCCGCTCGCGACCTCGTCCTCAGCGTTCGCGCAGGCGCGTACGGCGGCCGGCCGAATCAAGATCATGGATCTCAAGCTGCAGCGGATCCGTGTTGAAAAAGACTGGGGCACGTATGAGGACTACATGGGCGGGCGCCGCGGCGGCCGCACCGGCGGCGGCGCGATCCTCGAGATACACACGGATCAAGGTCTCGTGGGCATCGGTCCTGGCGTCCCGCCGGCTTCGCTTCAGGCGATCAAGACCTATCTCGTTGGCAAGGACCCGTTCGATGTGAATCGCCACACCGCGTTCTTGTACGGCGGCGGCCGCGAAGGCGGACTTGGCGGCGGACAGCGGCCGACGGGCGCCGAGATCGCACTGTGGGATCTGATTGGCAAAGCCGCGAATCAGCCACTCTACAAACTCTGGGGCGGCACGAAGGATCGCATCGTGCCGTACTCGAGCATGTTCCGGCTCGGCCCCGCTCGCGAGCGCGCCGAGACGGCGCTCGCGCTGAAGAAGCAGGGGTGGAAAGCGATCAAGCTGAAGTCGCACTATCCCACGATGAAGGAAGATGTCGAGCAGATTGCCGCCGTGCGCGACGCGTGCGGCCCCGACTTCATCATCGCGACCGACGCGAACAAGGCGGGCTTCGACGTCGCCTTCCCCGGTACCCGCGGCGTTCCGTGGAGCTTCAAGCGCGCAGCTCGACACCGTGAAGGAATTCGAGCGGCTCGACGTCTTCTTCCTCGAAGAGCCGCTGCCGCGGTTCGACTTCGATCGCCTCGCGGAATTGAACCGCCTGACGACGGTGAATCTCGCGGGAGGCGAAGAGCAGAATCCGGGCGTTCATGAATTTCGCTGGCTGCTCGAGAAGGGCTGCTTCGACATCATCCAGCCGGAGATCAACGTCCAGGGGCCAGCCGTGCTGCAGAAGGTGGCGGTGATCGCGGAGTCGATGGAAAAGCTGATCATGCCGCACCTCGGCGACGGACGTCTGAGCACGGTGTGCGACATGCACCTCGTGGCATCGTGGCCGAACGCGCCGCTGCTCGAGTGCGGCAACGAAGGGCCCGAGGGCGCGTACGAACACAGCTACGCCGTCTTCGAAAAGCCGATTGCGCTCACGAGCGACGGCTACTTCGAGCTCCCGCAAGCGCCCGGCCTCGGCGTCACGATTCGGAAAGACCTGTACGAGAACGGCACCGACTGAGCGGGACACGCGACGCGCAATCGAGGAGCCGCACTAGAATGGCAGGATGACGCTGCCGACGGTCGCCGTCCTCGGAGGAACTGGCCACCAGGGCCGCGGCATCGCCTTACGCCTGGCGCGCCGAGGACATCGGGTGATCGTGGGGTCGCGCGACGCCGCGCGAGCGGCGACGATCGTGTCGGAGTGGCCCACCACGACCGGCACCGTCACGGCTGACGGCTACGGTCAGCGCCGCCGCGGTTGCCGGTATCGCTGTGCTGGCCGTGCCGTTCGACGCACTCGATGCTCTGCTCGACGGTCTGCGGTCGTCGCTCCAGCCCGGCACACTCGTCATCGACGTCACCGTGCCGATTGCGTTCGGCTCGGGCGGAGCAACGATGGTCGCGGTCGCCGAAGGATCGGCGACGGAGCACATCAAGGCACGACTGCCAGACGGAGTCCGCCTGGCCGGCGCCTTCAAGACGCTGCCGGCGCATCTCCTCAGCGAGCTCGATCGGCCAGTGGACTGCGACGAATTCATCTGCGGCGATTCAGCCGAGGCCCGAGCCGACGCGAGCTGCGGTGGCCGCCGCGATCGAAGGGCTTCGCCCCGTCGACGTCGGTCCACTCTCGCGAGCACGTTCGATCGAGCACATGACGCTGCTCGCAATCGCGATCAACCGCAAGCACAAAGTCCGCGACGCCCGGTACCGCGTCGCCGGCCTCTGATTCCATTGCACCTGTAAGGAGAAACGCATGGCCGAAAACGATCCCCTCGACCCATTCCGATCTGCTGCAGAAGCCGGCGTTCGCCAACCTGGCGACGCTCAACCCGGACGGCAGCCCTCAGGTGACGCCCGTCTGGTTCGACTTCGACGGAACGAATCTCCTCATCAACACCGCGCGCGGACGCATGAAGGATCGCAACCTGCGGCGCGACCCCCGCGTGGCGGTCTCGATCACCGATCCAGAGAATCCGTATCGCTATGTCGGGATCCAGGGCCGCGTCAGCGAGATGACCGAAAACGGTGCCGACGCGCACATCGACAAGCTGGCGAAGAAGTACCTGAACAAAGACAAGTATCCGTTCCGCGCGCCGGGCGAAGTCCGCGTGCTGCTGAAGATCGTGCCGGAAAAAGTCCACACGAACGGTTAACGCGAGCCGCGCACGGCGAAGAGCGTTGGCGACCGAACTCCACGTCCTCGGCATTCCGGGCATTCCGGAGGTGACCGCGGGCGCCGACATCGCAGGCGTGATCGCGGATGCGATGCGGCGCGCGAATCTCGAGTGTGCAGCGCGGCGACGTCGATCGTCGTCGCGCAGAAGCTCGTGTCGAAAGCGGAAGGCGCGGTGGTCGCGGCTGTCGGACGTGACACCTTCGCCGCTCGCCTCGGAATGGGCGGCGAAGTACGCGAAAGACCCGGCGGCTGTCGAAGTGGTGCTCCGTGAATCTCGTCGAATCGTCAGGATGGACCGCGGGATCATCATCGCCGAGACGCGTCACGGCTTCGTGTGTGCGAATGCCGGCGTCGACGCATCGAACGTTGCCGCCGGCACCGTCACGATTCTGCCCCGCGATCCCGACGCGTCGGCCGCGCGAATCAGGGCCGGTCTCGCGGCGAGGTTCGGCGTCGCGCTCGCGGTGATCGTCGCCGATACGTTCGGACGTCCCTGGCGCGAGGGGACGGTGAACGTCGCTCTCGGCGTCGCCGGCTTTCAGCCGCTGCTCGATTGGCGCGGCAAAACCGACCCGTACGGCCGCGTGCTGCAGACGACGGTCGTCGCGATCGCGGACGAAGTGGCGAGCGCGGCCGAACTGGTGATGGGGAAAACGGCGCAGGTGCCGGCCGCGATCGTGCGTGGCGCCGGCGAGTGGCTCGGTGACGGCTCGGCGACGACGCTGATCCGTCCCGCAGCGGCTGATCTGTTCAGATGAAGCACACGCGCAGAATCGGCGCAGCGGTGGCGACGCTCTGTCGTACTGGCACTCCTCGCCCGCCGCGTTCCACTCGCGCCGCTCGAGGCCGCGCTGCGCGACGCGAATTATCAGCTGTTCCTCGCGTGGATGATTCCGAACACGGTCTTCTATCTCTGCTGGGACACGCTCGTCCTGAAATACGTGATCGGCTGGTTCCACGGCGACGTGCCGTACCGCGATCTCCTGCCGGTTCGCGCCTCGTCGTACGTCGTCGGCTTCTTCAACACGAACGCCGGACGCGGCACGCTCGCTGCGTATCTATGGCGCCGGCTCGATGCGCCCTTTCTCGCGCTCGGCAGCACGGTCATCTTTCTGGTGCTCACCGAATACACGCAGCTCGTGGTCTGGGCGCTCGCTCGGTGTGTTCGCGTTTCGCAGCGAGATCACGACGAGCGTGCTCTCGGTTGCCGCCGTGGTTGCTGCGCTGTGGCTCGTGATCATCGGCTACACGCGGCTGAACGTGACGCCGCGGCGCGCGATCGGATGGCTGTTCGCGCCGCGCGACTGGCAGCTGTTCCAGACGTTTCGCCGCGCCGAGGCGATCCGGTACGTCGAAGTCGTGCTGCTGCGCGCCCCGATGTTCGTCGTCTCGCTGTGCGCGCATTACTACGGGGCGCACGCCTTCGGCATCCACATCCCCTTCGGCCAGATGCTCACGTTTCTTCCAGTGATTTTCATGGCCGCTGCGCTGCCGGTCACGGTCGCGCATCTGGGCACGACGCAGGCGGCGTGGATTTTCTTCTTCGGCGCGTACGCGTCGGCGCCGCGACTGCTCGCGTTCAGCCTGGTCGCACACCTGACGTTTTCGTTTACGCGCGCTGCGCTGGGGCTGCTGTGGCTGCCGGTGGCCTACTCGGAGCTCGTATTTCCCGCGCCCGCAGGAGCGAGGCTCCGCCGAGTCAGAACTGAGAACTCAGAACTGAGAACTTAGAACTAGAACTCGAAACTGAGAACTTTACGGAAATGGGCCAATTTCCGAAGTTCGCAGATATCGAGTTCTCATTTCTGAGTTCTCAGTTCTGAGTTCAGGCTGCTGGCTTTTCCGGCAACCTGCTACCCGGCACTCGCGATCTGCGTGGTCCGCGTCGTACCATTCGGAATCTTGCTTGGAGATCTCTCTTCCCCGGCCGCCGCGCCCGAACGGACGCTCTTCCGCGTGCTCGCCGCGATCAGCTTCTCCCATCTGCTCAACGACACGATCCAGTCGCTGGTTCCGGCCATCTACCCGATCTTCAAGTCGTCATTTCACCTGACCTTCGCGCAGATCGGGATGATCGCCTTTGCGCAGCAGCTCACGGCGTCGCTGCTCCAGCCGCTCGTCGGCCTTTACACCGATCGGCGCGCGACGCCTTACTCGCTCGTCGTCGGCATGGCGTGCACGCTCGTCGGGTTGCTGCTGCTCTCGGCCGCCGGCAGCCTGCCGACGCTGCTCGCGGCCGTCGCTCTCATGGGTTCGGGATCGGCGGTATTTCACCCGGAGTCCTCGCGCGTGGCGCGGATGGCGTCGGGCGGCCGCCACGGGCTCGCGCAGTCGCTTTTTCAGGTGGGCGGCAACCTCGGCTCGTCATTCGGTCCCCTGCTCGCTGCATTCCTCGTCGTCCCGTACGGACAGGCGAGCATCGCCTGGTGCTCCGTCGTGGCGCTCGTCGCGCTCCTCGTGCTGTGGCGGATCGGACGATGGTACGCGCAACGCACGATCGCGACACGCGCGAGCTCGCCGGTCCGTCCGGCGCACAGAGCCGACAGGCGCGTTCATCCGAAGCGCGCGCGCGTCGCGCTCGCGATCCTCGTCGCGCTGATCTTCTCGAAATACGTGTACCTCGCGAGCCTGACCAGCTACTACACCTTTTATCTGATCACGAAGTTCCACGTATCCGTTCGCGGTGCGCAGTTCGACCTGTTCATATTCCTTGCGGCCGTTGCCGCCGGCACCATTCTCGGAGGACCGATCGGCGATCGCATCGGTCGCAAATGGGTGATTTGGGTCTCCATTCTCGGCGTCCTGCCCTTCACGCTCGCTCTGCCGTACGCGAACCTCTTGTGGACGCGAATACTGACGATCGTCATCGGGCTCATCCTCGCGTCCGCATTTTCGGCAATTCTGGTGTACGCGCAGGAACTGTTCCCCGACAGAGTCGGGCTGATCGCCGGCGTGTTCTTCGGGTTCGCGTTCGGCATCGCCGGCCTCGGCGCGGCGGTCCTCGGCCAGCTCGCGGATCGCACGAGCATCGAGTTCGTCTATCGCGTCTGCTCGTTTCTGCCGGCGATCGGCATCCTCACGGGATTTCTCCCGGAGCTCGAGCGCGGCGAATCATCAACGCTCGGCTAAAGCCTCGCGCTACGGGTGCGATCGGAATGCCCGACCGTAGCGCGAGGCTTCAGCCGAGCGAGCGCCGCGATGCTAAAATCGCGGCCTTCAGAGCAGCAGTGAACTGATGCCCGTTCGCGACGCGGCCGACATCGTCCTCATCAATCCGCGATTCGAAGCCTCGTACTGGGGGCTCGAGCGGGCGCTGCCGTTCTTCGGCAAGCGCACGGCGATGCCGGTCGCCAGCCTGCCGCTGCTGGCCGCGCTCACGCCGCCGACACCATCGCGTCCGCATTGTCGACGAGAACGTCGAGCCGCTCGATTTCGATCGGCTCGCGCGCGCCGACATCGTCGGACTCACGGGGATGAGCGTGCAGCGCGCGCGGATGCGCGAGATTCTCACCGAGCTTCATCGGCGCGATGTCTTCACTGCCGTCGGCGGTCCGTGGGTGAGCGTGAACGAACGGCTACTTCGGGGCGCTCGCGCGGACGATCTTCGTCGGCGAAGCGGAAGAGACCTGGCCACGTTTCCTGAGCGACTGGCAGCGTGGCGCCCCGAGCGGCCGCTACGAGCAGACCGCGCGAACCGACATGACGCAGGTGCCCGTGCCGCGCTACGAGCTGCTCGACATGCGGCAGTACCTGTTTGGCAGCATTCAGTTCTCGCGCGGCTGCCCGTTCCAGTGCGAGTTCTGCGACATCATCGTCACGTTCGGCCGGCGGCCGCGGCTGAAGACCGCCGAGCAGATTCTGAGCGAGCTCGACGCGCTGCACGCCCGCGGCATGGAGATCGTCTTCATCGTCGACGACAATCTCATCGGCAACAAGAAGGCCGTCCTCGCCGCTGCTCGAATCGGTGCGCGACGTGGCAGGAGGCCCACGGCTTCCCGTTCATCTTCGTGACCGAAGCATCGCTCGACCTTGCCGAAGACGAGGCGCTGATGCGCCTGATGGTCGACGCGAACATCCTGAGCGTCTTCATCGGCATCGAGACGCCGAACGAAGCATCGCTCGTCGAAACGAAGAAGCACCAGAACGTGAAGAACGGGCGGACGCTCGTCGACCGCGTGCGCACGGTGCAGGAAGCAGGGCTCGAAGTGTGGTCGGGAATGATTCTCGGCTTCGATCACGACGACGAGGCGATCTTCGACGCGCAGCGGGAGTTCCTTCGCGACGCGCGCATCGCGCAGGCGATGATCGGCATGCTGTACGCGATCCCGAAGACGCCGCTGCACGCCCGGCTCGCCGCCGCCGGCCGGCTCGATCCGGACGACGACTCGCCGTTCGGCACGAACGTGATCCCGGCAAGGTTCAGCCGCGAAGCGCTCCGCGACGGGTACATCCGGCTGATGGAGGAGGTCTACGACCCGGACGCGTACTTCGCGCGGCTTCGCGCCGGGCTCGGCGACCCGTCGATCCCGTTCGCGCCTGCGCGCGCGCCGGTACTGGCGAAGCCATCCGATCGCGCGCGTGCGCGGGCAGGCCTGGAATCTGGCGCGCGCCGCGGCCTTATACGCGCGGCTCATGCTGCGCGTCGACGACGCGAGCCTTCGGCGGCGCTATCGACGGGAAGTTGGGCGGCAGCTGCGATCGCATCGCGATCCCGGACGGCTCTTCGGCTATCTCGTCCGCTGCGCGCTCCATTACCACCACTACACGCTCGCGCAGCAGATGGCGCAGCATCAGCGGTCGGTGGTCAACTCGTTCTGAATCTGGTCGTCTCTGAAGCGCCGGACGAGCGCGGCGGCCGTGGCGCCGAACAGCGCCAGCCAGAAGAGCGGCAGCGCCCAGATCGTCCACGCCGGAATCGCCGCGCCGCCAGGCAATTCACGCCGCGCGCGGGCGAGGTGGTGCGGAAAGTAATCAAGGCCGTGACCCAGAGAATCGCCCGACGGCCACTGACCGCCGCTGAGCGTTCGCAGGAACGGAATGTACCCGAGCCGGTAGCGATTCCACGGACGCCCTGGAGGCGGGTCGATGCGATCGTAATACGCGAGCCGTGCGCCCGCGCCGAGGTCCGAGCCGATGCCCTGGTCCTCGAGAAACGACACTGACGTCGCGAGAAGTGCGATGCTGAAGCCGACCGCCGCACAGGTTATCAGCGCACTTCTGGACCACGACTCGATCGGCCACGCCACGGCAGGCAGCAGCAGAAGCGGAACGAGCGGAACGAGCTGCCGCGGGCCATGCGAGTAACCGGCTTCGGGAAATAAATATGCCGCGTAGAACACGAGCCCGGTCGCCAGGGTAACGCCGAGCGCCGCCACCATTGCGGGCTCGCGGCGCCAGAACTCCTTCACCGATGCCGCAGCGATCAGGAGAATCGGCGCCCAGAGCAGCAGCGACTTGCCGGGAGTCGCCAGCAACACGACGAGTCCGCGCGGCACGTCGGCAAGGCGGAAGGGCTGCGGCGGCATCTGCGGAATCGTCTCCGCCGCGTCGTAGCCGAAGTCCAACGGGTCGCCGAATCGATGCGCGTTCCACGCGAGATGAATCGCCACCGCCGCGGCGATCCCGACGAGCAGCGCGATCGCGACGCGAAGACGCGTGCGCGAATCCAGCGCACGGTCCGCGAGCACCGCGAGCACGAATCCTGGCGCGAAGATCAGACTCGTCACCTTCGTGATGCCAACCGCCGTCAAAAGCAGCGCCGCGCCGATCACCTTGGCCTCGGCATGCCGCGGTGATTCTCGTGCGCCGAGAAGGAGCGCCGCCGTCCAGATAAGGAACGCCGCCTGCCACCCTTCCGTGTAGAACGACGTGCCGTAAACCCACAGCACCGTCGCGCCGCCGAGCATGAGCGACAGCGCGAGCGCTGTCCGGGGCGGCGCCTTCAGCGAAAGCGCGGCCTGATGAAACCCGGCAACCGCCAGCGCCGCACCTGTCGCGCTCGACAGCATCGTCAACCCGCCGACGAAGAACACCCAGGCCAACCCGCCGGGCAGCGGCTTCCGCGGAATCCCGGCGAGCCGGGCGATGGCACGCGCGATCAAATGATGCGGAACCGCAAGAAATGCCGAGAACGGTCCGTACGGTGCGTACGGCCGTCGATCGATGCCGAATCGACCGTAGAAGATCGGCTCGCTGCCGACCACGCGTCCGTTCACGACCGACGGTTGCCGAATGACGAGCGTCTGCGGCACGGACAGGTCGCCGGCATCCACGAGGTGCTCGGTTTGAAAGTACACCTCGAATTCGTCGGGCACCCGGAAGGCGTTTCCAGACGACGTGAGCGCGTAAAGCGCTTGAAAGAGTAGAAACAGGAAGAGCGCGGTTTTTCCTGTGCGCGGCATACGTGAAACGACTGCCGTCGTCATGGCCACGCGATGACTTTTGCGATCTTCGTGAGCGTTCTGCCCGCGACGTTCAAAGTAATTCGGTAGGTCCCGACGCCAAGCGGCGGTGGCGGCGGCGGCGCGCCACGGCCTGCGGCGCCGCGGCCACGATCGTTTCCCAGAGGCACGAGCACGCGGTTCAGACCACGGTCGCCGGTCGCGTCGATCTTCCTGACGACCACGCCGGCGGCATCTTCAACCGTGACCTGCGCCGCTCGTTGCGCGGTAAGGAGGTAGTAGTTGACGACGAACGCTTCGGGCTCGTTCGGCACTTCGATGTATTTGTCGCCGTACAACTCGTAGTTCATGCCCTGCCGGCCGAAACCGTATCGCGCCTTTGGCTTGACGTCGAAGAGATGCACGTCTTCGTGCAGTGTTTCGGGCGTGATTTCCTGCAGCGGCGAGATATCGCCAGTCCACAGCGCGCGCCCATACGTCGCGAGCACCAGATCCTGCTCGCGCGGATGCACGAGCAGATCGTGCACCGCGACGGTCGGCAGGTTCGCCTTCAACCGCGACCAATGGCCGCCGTCGTCGATCGACACGAACACGCCGATGTCGTTGCCGACGAACAGCAGATGCGGGTTCCGGCGATCCTGGACGACGACGTTGACAGGCGCTGCGGGCAAGTCGCCGGCGATCGACTTCCACGAATGACCGGCATCAGTCGTCTCGTAGAGGTACGCAGCGAAAGTCGTCGTTGCGGAAACCGTTCTTCGCGACGAACGCCGTCGCGGCGTTCGAAGGCGACGCGAACACGCGACTCACCCACCGATCCGCTGGTGCGCCGGCCGCGTTGAGCGCCGCGGTCGCATCCAGCCAGTGGCCTCCCGCATCGCTCGTGACCTGCACCTTGCCGTCGTCGGTGCCCACCCAGATGACGTCGGCGGTGATCGACGATTCGGACAGCGTCGAGATCGTGCAGAACGGCGTGCTCGGGTATCCGATCTTCGACGCGTCGTTCGTCGTGAGGTCCGGACTGATCACCTCCCAGTGATCGCCGCGATCTCTCGAGCGGAACAGAACCTGCGCGCCGGCGTAAATCGTTTGGGGATCGTGATGGGAGATCGCGATCGGCGCGATCCAGTTGTAGCGGAGCCGGGCGACGTCGGGCGGCTGCGGCGGCCGGATGTCCACGCGCACACCGGTTCGCTGATCCATGCGTCCCAGCTGGTTCAGCTCGCGCGTGTTGTAGACCCAGCGGCTGTCGGTCGGGTCGACGACGTTGTACATGCCGTCGCCGGGACCAACCGTCACCCAGTCTTCCAGCGTGACGACTCCCCAGCGGCCGTTGACCGGGCCCTTCCACGAATCGTGATCCTGGAAACCGGCGTACACGTGATACGGATCGTCCATGTCGACGCCGACCGCGTACGCTTCGCCGGCGCGGATGTTCGGAAAGAAATCTGCGGTGTGGCCGCCGTCGAACGACAACTGGAGCCCGCCGTCGCTGCCGATCAGAATCCGCCGTGGATCGTCCGGATCGAACCACATCGTGCGGAAATCGCCGAACGCGCGCCGGAAGAATCCGTTCGGCCAGATCGCCGCGGTCATCCCACGTCTGGCCGCCGTCTTCCGAGATCGTCATGCTGTCGCTCGTCACGATGACGCGGCGGTCGTTCGCGGGATCGACGCGAAGCTGGTTGAACGAGTACGGCGCCTTGCCGCCGGCAACGTTGGTCGTGCTCGTCCGCCGCCATGTCTTTCCCGCATCGTCGGTGCGATACACCTCGTTGCCGACGATCGGCTGGCTGCCGCCGCGGCTTCCCTGCGCCGTTGCGCCACGTCCACCGCGGCCCTGCGCCGCCGGCTGGTCATCGCGTGCAGCTCCCGACGCTGGAGGATTCTGGTTCTCGATGAGCGCGTACAGAGTGTCGGGATTTTTTCGGTAGATATCGAGGCCGATGCGGCCCAGCTGTCCGACCGGCAGACCGCCTCCAAGTTTCTGCCAGGTGTCGCCGCCGTCGGCGGTCTTGAAGATTGCGCTGCCGGGTCCGCTCTCGATGAGCCGCCACGGCAGCCTCTGCTTGTCGTACATCGCCGCGTAGAGCACAGCCGGCGACTCGCGGTTCATTACGAGATCTATCGCGCCAGTTTCATCGTCCACATAGAGCACGCGCTTCCATGTCCGTCCACCGTCCAGAGTGCGAAAGACGCCGCGCTCGGAATTTTTCGAGAAGAGATGTCCCATCGCGGCGATGTAGACACGATTCGCGTCCTTGGGATCGATCACGATTCGCGCGATGTGGTGCGAATCGGGGAGGCCCATGACCTGCCATGTCTTGCCGCCGTCGGTTGTCTTGAACACGCCTCGTCCCGAATAGGAGCTGCGCGCGTTCGCCTGATCACCTGTGCCGACCCACACGACGTTGCCGTCGGACGGCGCGATCGCGATTGCCCCTATTGGCGCAACGCCCGCGCTGTCGAACACCGGATCCCACGTCACCCCGCCGTTCGTCGTCTTCCAGACGCCGCCGCTTCGCTGGCCTACCCACATCGTGTAGAGGTGATCGTGGAGCGGCGAATCGGGGACTGCCACTGTCGTGACCCACGCGCCCGAGCGGAACGGTCCGATGTTGCGCAGCGTCAGCTTGTCCAGCACGTCCTCAAAGGATGCGGCCTGCTGGCTCTGCGAAGAGAGCGCGGCGGACGCAGTGAGCAGGCCGATGGCCGCCACGTGCAACGGCTTCAATCGCATGTGCGCGGATTGTAGCAGGCGTCAGTTGAGTTAGGACCTGAGCCTCAGCCGGCGCGTCGGGTCGCGTCTTTGCAACCGTCGCGGTTCAGGAGGCGCTTGTGGCCGAGTTGCTGGCGCGTTTTACAGATCCGGTTCGGACGTCGGACGGTCGTCGATACATTGCGCAGGCGTGCGGCGCGCCCAATACCGATGGGCTCTGGGAAGGCTGGATCGAGTTCATTTCGCCGGACGGACAGGCCGCGCTTCGCTCGCCGCGTGAGACGACCCAGCCAAACCGTACGGACGCCGAGTACTGGGCGACAGGACTCACGGCCGTGTACTTGGAAGGTGCGCTGATGCGCGCTCTCACTCCGGCTCCACGCCCCGCGCCTGGCCTAGCCAACCACTCCGTGTTCGATCGGCCTGCGCCGCCGACATCACCACGGCGCACGACCGGACGAGAAGCCGTCCTGGATCCGTTCTCGGTGTACGACAAAGGCGAATTGCTCCTTCGGCAGGAGCTCGGCGCCTTGTCGGCGTGGCACCTCGTCAACATTGTCTCCGCGTACGAACTGAGCGATACCCCGACGTCGGTGCTGAGCACGATGCCGAACGCCGCGCTCGTCGATCTCATCGTCGCGAAAGTGCGTCAGGAGACGCCGACCCGCTGACGCTTCGTTGTTCGGCTTCGGGCACTTGCGTTGCAAGACCAGCGGTCTGACGAGCGATCCGTTGTCAGAGGTGGGCTAACTGCAGGCAAAACGAATCGGCCCAGCGCGTCGCCGATTCGAGCCGTGCAAAGGAGTGAGCGATGAAGAGGAAGGTAGCAGTCATGTGTGGCGTCGTCTGCCTTGCGGCGGCGTCTGCGTTCGCCGCGCTGTCCAAGGACGAGGTGAAGCGGTTGAACGAGTCGGTCGGTATCCTTCACGAACTGCGGGCGACGCCGGAGAAAGGCATCCCCGACGAACTCTGGAACAAGGCGGAGTGCGTCCTCGTGATCCCGTCGCTGAAGAAGGCGGCACTCGGAATCGGCGGCGAATACGGGTCTGGGGTGATGAGCTGCCGGCATGCGAACAGCTGGAGCGCTCCCGTGTTCATGCAGCTCGCGAAGGGCAGCTGGGGATTGCAGATCGGCGCGCAGCAGATCGATCTCGTGCTCCTCGTTATGAACCGGCGCGGCGTAGAAAAATTGCTGGAAGACAAAGTCTCGCTGGGCGCGGATGCATCGGTCGCGGCGGGTCCGGTGGGCCGCTCGGCGAATGCCGCGACTGACGCGCAGATGGGCGCGGAGATGCTGGCGTATTCGCGGTCGCAGGGGCTCTTTGCCGGCGTCGACATCTCGGGTGGCGTGCTGCGTCCCGACAAGGAAGCCGATGCCCGTGCGTACGGAGCGAATGCGACGGCTCGCAGCGTGATTGACGGCTCCGGTCACGTCGTGATGCCGGCGGCGGCAAAGACATTCGTCACCTCGCTCGAGCGCGAGGTGAGCGCGACGACCGGCCGCAAGTAAAGCGATTTCGTGGCGGCCGGCTTCGGCCGGCCGTCACGCTCGTCCGGCTACGATTACGCCGGACGCTACAACTCACACCCTACGATTCAGACGCGGGCGAAGAGGATGTATTCCACAAAGCGGCGACGCCGGTCCGATCGACCGCGTCGCTGTGGTTCTCCAGCGCCGCAGGCTCCGCTCCAAAAGCTGTTTCCTGACGGCGGTTTCCGCGCCTGAGCGCCGCGAAGGTCACCCACGCGAGCGCATACATTCCTATCGCAACGAGCATCGTCGTGCGGAAACCGAGCCACAGCGCGAACAGCACCGCCGCGACGCCGCCGATCGTGGCAAAGAGGCCGTTCATGCTCCACGCCCATGCCACGGCGCCGGCCGGCTTCGTCTTCAGTTCCAGAATGCCGAGGGGGAACGGCATCCCCATGAAGAACGCCATCGGCAAAATCATCGCGGCCGCCGCCAGAACACGGATCGCGGTCGGGTCGGCCATGAAATGGCCCGAGATGCGCGGGTAGCCGAGCCAGATCGCCAGGCCGCTCGCGATCACGCCTCCAAACGCGATGTACCAACGCGGCGACCCTTCTCCAGCGATCCAGCGCGACGAGATGCTGCCCAGGCCTGCTCCAATCAGCATCACGGTGATCACCGTCGCGACGGCATAGAGCGGGTAGCCAATGAGCTTCATGAATATCTGGATGAATAGGAACTCGATCGCGATGAACGCGACGCCGAGCAGCGAGAAATACAGCAGCACCGGCACCTTCCCGGTCCATTTCTGGCGGCCGACTTGCGAGAGGAACATCGGCGCGATCACGAAAATGGCCCCGTAGAAAATACTGGCGCCCGAAGCGACGATCAGCGGGAGCCAGTCCATGGGCAGCCATCCCTGCCGCACCTGCGAATTCAGGAACGACGCCGTAGAGAAATTGAGGCCGCCCTCTTTTTGGGGTTCCAGATGCGCGGGCGAGTGCCGCAGGAAATTGAAATCAGGCTTGTCGTCCGTGACCGGCTGGATGTTGAACGGCGCGGACGCGACGAGCGTAGCTGGAAGATCGCCTGAGTAGAACGTGTCGGGCAGAAAGCTCGCGGACGCGTCCAGCGGGTTCTCGACCAGCGCGAACGGCGATTCGGCGGCCACGTGCATCGAGAAGAACTGCTTCAGGTCGGCGACCTCGGCGGGTGTCCACGGCGACATCTTGATCAGCATCGTCGGCAGATGATCCGGCTCGGGATACGCCTTCTCGAATACGAGCACGTGAGAACGGAATTGATCGCGTCCAAGCGACCGCCACGCGGCCGCGGCGGTCGAGATCATCCGAGGATACGTGTGATGGTTGATGTGCAGAATGCCGTTGCGGCTCAGATGCGTGAAATACTCGACGTAGGCCTCGGTTGTTTGAAGGTACACAGGGTTCAACGCACCAGAGCCCGACGCCGCGCTCGAGGACGTGTAGTTGCTGAACACCTGGATCACGTCGTACGTCTTCGGCGACGCGCGCAAGAAGCTGCGGCCTTCGCCGACATGCACATGAACGGCGGGCTGTTCGAAAATGTGGCCGATGTAATCGGAGTACCGGCCGGTGGCGAGCGACACGACGGTGCCGACCATTTCCACGGCGTCGATATCCTGGGCGCCGTACATCAACGCCGCCTTCGTCTCCTGGCCGCCTGCGCTCCCGATGATGAGCGCCGAGTGGCCGGTGTCCCGGCGTAAGTAATGTGACGCGAGCACGCCGCGCTGCCAGAACTGATAGATCAGCCGGTTGGACAGGTCCTGCCGCAGCGCGCTGAAGTTGCCGTCGAAGGGATAGAAATTCGAGCTCTGCGTGCCGCCGTCGTAAGCCACGTGCTTCTTCCCGTGATCAGCCGGAACGCGTTTGGACGCCGGCTGGTCGACGATCGCGATGTGCGAAACAGGATACCCACCTGGAGTATTCGAGCCGGCCCATCTCGGCCGACGTCAGCACGTCGCGCTTGTTGTCGTGCAGCGCAAGCGTCAGGTACCGGCTTCCAAGAAGATTCGGCACGCCGACGAACACGGCCGCGACTGAGAGCACGACCATTGCCCAGCTCTTCGATTGGCCGAAGAGTGCCGACGCAGCGAGCGCGCCCAGCGCGGCGAGAATCAGCACGCGTTCGGGCCCGAGCGGGGGCAGCAAGGGAATGAATATCGCGGTCCCAACCGCCGCGCCGCTGAGGTCCCAGAAGTACAGACGCTGAATATCGCTCGACGCCTGTGAGAACAACCGGCAGATACAGAGTCCACCAAAGAAGAACGGCGCGAGCACGACGAGATAGAGAAGAAGGAAACACACGAGTTGCAGGAACGGCTCGCGTCCCACGCGATCGAACGAGAACGGAATGCCGTTGAGCAGCAGCGGCAAGATCCAAATGCTGAGGCTGAACAACAGAGTGGTCTGTGGTAACTTCGATCCGCTGGTGGAACCTGCTCGAGGCCAGAGGATTTCGTAGAGCCCTCCGAGACCTAAACCGAACATCGCGCAACTGATGATCATGAACGACACGTTCGGCCAGAGGAGCACGTCGAAAATTTTCGTCAGGAGCACTTCGACGACGAGCGTGGTCAGAGCAAGCAGGAAGAGTCCGATGTACGTGCGGCGCATTCGTCCCTCGAGCGTGCCTAATGACGCAACTAATCCGTGCGGCACGCGGCCCGCGCCAGTGCACGTAACGTGCCTGGCAGAGCCAGGCCACACCGCAGCCGTTTAGGACGTCGACCACCACTTCCAAGCCGAGCCTTCGGCGCTCGGTGCCGAAAAGTAGAAATCCGTTTCCCGCGTGGTGAACGGACGCCTCCGATTCGGCGGAATCTTTCCGCTTTTACCCATGGCATGGCTCTAGCAGCGGCCACGCTCGCCAGCAGCCCAGGAGTACGCATGCAGATGGTCGTCGTCGAACGCCGGTGGAAGAGCTTTTCTCAGTTGCTTTCGGCCGCGTTCGCGCTCGTCGCGCTGAGCGCGAACGTCAGCGCGGCCAGGGAAGAGCTGTGCGACCCATCCTTTCAGGATTGCCGAACACCGCTCATCAACCTGATGAAAGCCGAGACGACGGAGATCGACGTCGGTCTCTGGTTCATGACCGATGCGCGGTACTCGAACCTCCTGGTGTCGAGAGCGCAAGCCGGCGTCAAAATCCGCGTGTTGATGGATCCCCGCGAGTTCGCCCAGGACTCGGTCGACCAGACCAATCATGAACCAGCTGCAGGCGGCTGGTATTCCGATGCGCAAGCGCATCGCGTCGGGCATCGAGCACTGGAAGGCGATGATCTTCGCGAGCCAGAACACCGTGTATTTCGGGTCGGCAAATTTCGACCCGCTGGCGTTCGTGCCGGACCAGCCGTACCAGAACTACGCAGACGAAACGGTGTACTTCACCGACGACGCTTCCGTCGTCAACAGCTTCATGACGAAGTTCGACGATGCGTGGACCGATACGGTCAGCTACGCGACGTACGCGAACATCGTCGGGCCGCTCACGCGCAGCTACCCGACATCGTCGATCGATCCCGAGCTGAATTTTCCGCCGGGGCAGGATTTCGCGAACCGTTCAGTCGGCCGCTACAACGCCGAGACGCAGAAGATCGACGTGGACATGTTCCGCATCACCGACCAGCGGCATACGAACGCGATCATCGCGGCCGCCGGTCGCGGCGTGCCGATCCGCCTGCTCGTCGACCCCGATGAATATCGTCTGCCGACCCGGCTCTGGGACGCCTGGAACGTCGACCGGATGTATGCAGCCGGCATCCCAACGCGGGTCACCGTGCATCAGGGGTTGAATCACTCCAAGTTGGTACTTCTGTACGGACAGGGCATGACGATCTTCGGATCGTCGAATTGGACGACTCCGTCGGCAAACTCGCAGCACGAGCACAACTACTTCACGAAGAACACCTATATCTTCAACTGGTTCGTGACCTACTTCGAACGGCGCTGGAACAACTCGGCCGGATTCGCGGAGACGGGTCCGTTCACGCCACTGCCGCCCGACAAGCCCGTCTATCAGACGCCGGCGAACAGTACCGTCGGAATGGCCACCTCGGGCGTGAAGCTGGTGTGGGACGGCGGTCCGTGGGCGCACGTCTACGACATCTATTTCGGCACGAGCCCGACGCCGCCGCTCTTCGCTCCGAATCAGAATCTCGGCCCCGACGATCCGACGCAGAGCAAGCCGCAGTATCAAAGCTTCACGCTGCCGACGCTCGCGCCCGGCACCACGTACTACTGGCAAGTCGTGTCGAAGACGATGGCGAACCAGACGAGGGCGGGATCGATCTTCAGCTTCACGACCGCAGGAACGCCGCCGCCGCCGCCGCCGGGCGCAACGACCGTCGTGATGTGGACGGCGAACATCCCCGCTGCGAACGTCCATGGGAACTGGACGACCATTGCGGACTCGACCGCCGCGGGTGGGAGCGCGCTTCAGAACCCAGACGCCGCTCAGGCGAAGATCGCGCCGGCGCTCGCATCGCCGACGAATTACTTCGAGCAGACGTTCAATGCCGTCAGCGGCGCCGACTATCACTTGTGGGTGCGCCTGCGCGCGCAGAACAACTCGCTGTCGAACGATTCAGTACACGTTCAGTTCAGCGATTCGGTCGACTCAGTCGGCACAGCGATCATGCGCATCGGGTCGACTAATTCTGCTGAAGTCGTGCTGCAGAATGGTCCGAGCGGCGCGGCCGATCACGGCTGGGGATGGGGCGACAACGGCTGGGGAAGCCCGGGCGTGAACATCCGCTTCGCCGCCGACGGCGCGCACACGATTCGCGTCCAACAGCGCGAGGACGGCGCAATCATCGATCAGATCGTGCTCAGCCCCGACACCTACGTCACCACGCCGCCGGGGCCACGGCAGAACGACGCGACCATCCTGCCAAATACCGATGGCAGCGGGCCGCCGCCACCTCCTCCTCCACCGCCGCCGTCGAACACAATCGTTCTGTGGGTGAGCCCCAGTTCCGCTCTTCATGGGAACTGGCAGGTGCTGAGTGACCCGAGTGCGGCCGGTAACAGCGCCGTGTGGAATCCGGATGCGGGCGCCGCGAAGATCGCGCCGGCGCTCGGATCGCCGATCAACTACCTGGAGACGACGTTCACGGCGGACGCGTCGACGGCGTACCACGTGTGGGTTCGCATGCGGGCGCAGGGCGACTCGATGTCGAACGACTCGGTCCACATCCAGTACAGCGATTCGGTCGATTCGAGCGGCACGCCGATCGCCAGGATCGGCACCACGGCATCGACCGAGTACGTGCTGCAGAACGGACCGAACGGCCCGGCGGACCAGCGATGGGGCTGGACCGACAATGGCTGGGGTGCTCTCGGCTCCAATATCTTTTTTGCCAGCAGCGGCACCCACACACTGCGCATCCAGCAGCGGGAGGACGGGGCCATCATCGACCAGATCGTCATTAGTCCCGACACCTACCTGAACACCGCACCTGGTGCGCGGCAGAACGACGCGACGATTCTCCCGAACACCGGCAACTCGGAACCACCGCCACCGCCACCGCCGCCGCCACCGCCATCCGCGAGCACCGTGGTTCTCTGGTTTGGCGAAACGCCGGCAGCGTCGATCAATGGCAACTGGCAACCGCTTGCCGATTCATCGGCGGCGGGCGGGACCGCATCATGGAACCCTGACGCTAACCAAGCGAAGGTGGCGCCAGCCCTGGCCGTTCCGGCCAATTACATCGAGCGGACGTTCAGCGCGGATGCGGGTACTCCGTATCACGTCTGGGTCCGGATGCGCGCGGAGAACAACTCTCTGTCGAACGATTCCGTGCACCTCCAGTTCAGCGACTCGGTTGATTCAAACGGCGGCTCCCTGGCGCAAATCGGCACGACCTCGTCGACCGAATACGTGCTGCAGAACGGACCGAGTGGACCGGCGGATCAGGGCTGGGGCTGGACGGAGAATGGCTGGGGTTCGCTTGGACCGAACATCTTTTTCGCGGCGGGCGGCTCGCACACGCGTCCGCGTGCAGCAGCGAGAAGACGGCGCGAGCATCGATCAGATCGTGATCAGTCCGGACACGTATCTGACGACATCCCCCGGCGTGCGGCAGAACGACACCACGATCCTCCCCAAAACCAGCTAGCGGCCCTTGACGCGGTGGAGACGTGCACTTTCGTGTCGTCTTCTGTCCTATTAACACGTCCAGGTGTTCCATATCGCAGCAGTCTCAGAGCGGCCCAATAGTCAGCCAAATACGGGTGTTTTTCACGCTGAATCGCTGCTCGTGTCCTCAAACAACTCACGGAAGCATGTCTGCTCCGGCCGCGGCCTGAAAGTAAGTTCCTGAAAAGAAAGGGTGTTAGGACCCAGCCAGTTTGTGGCTCCCCACTTGCTGCGGAGCTGGTTGCCGTGACACCCCTATTGTCAGTCGTCCCAGCCGCGCGGGCCCGTCTTTCCGCGGTCCCGCGCCTGCCGGATTCCGTCTCGCTCGACCCAACGCTGGGCGACGACGCGGGCGACGACAGACGTGTGAACGCACGCCACAACCCCGCGGACCTGACATGGCTGGAAGAGGCGCGGCTGAAATACGGCCCCAGCGTCTCGCTCATAGATCTCTCTGCCGGGGGAGCTCAGATCGAAATCGCGAGTCATCGCCTCCAGCCCGGCACGACCGTCGTATTCGAACTATCCGGGCGGAACCGGACGTTGGCGATTCCTGCGCACGTCCTCCGCGCGCACGTTGCCGGCATCCGGCCGCACACGACGTATCGCGCGGCGCTCGAATTCAAGCGCCGATTCGATCTCGAGATCGGCCCCAGGTCATCGCGCGCCGAGGAGCGCGTCGACGTCGCTCACGAACACGCGCGCCTTACGCTCGCATTGCGGCGCCTCTACAAGTCGGCGGGCCTCGATCGAGTGGCCAGCGTCACCGCGACGGAAGCGGCAACGGCCGCGGCGGTCGCCATCACCGAGGCCGCGTGCGCGCATCGCGCGAGCAATCCGCTTGCGCACCAGATGGGTCGTCTGCTGCGCGTGCTGACGAACGGCATCGCCAGTGCTGCAGCCGCAGAGACGATGGTCGCTCACATTGCCGACTGTCTGAAGCGCGCTGTGCCGACGCGCAGCGTGAAACTGATCAAGGCCGACGCGCCGTTGATTCACAGCGCCGACGCCGTGCACTTCGACGTTCCGTCGGTGGATGGCGGCTCGCCCGATCGGCTGCTCGTGGAATTTCCGCGCGGTTGTCACCTCGAGCCATGGCATCTGCAGTACCTGAAAGGCGCCGCCCAGCTTCTCACCGTCGTCCGCGAAGCCAACCGCCTGCGCGTGCCGCCGGCTGAGGACCTCGTCGACGTGCCCACGGGATGGAAGCGGATCGTCGTGCGCTATCTGGACGGGCGGCTGGTGAAGGGATTCTGCGACGAGTTTTCACCGCCGACCGGACAGGTCCAGGTCAGCCCGGCGCCGAATGCGGCGCGCGAGTCGCGCGTGATCGTCTCGCTCAAACAGCTCAAAGCCGTGTTCTTCGTCCACGACCTCGAAGGCGGCGCCGCGCGGCAAGGTCCGCAGAATCAGCGGGAGGCCGGCCGGCGCATCGACGTCACCTTCGTCGACGGCGAACTGCTCTCCGGCACGACGCTGTCGTATTCGCGCGACGGCGACGGCTTCTTCGTGTATCCTGCCGACGCGCACAGCAACAATTCGCGCACCTTCGTCGTGAGCGCCGCCGTGCGCCACGTGCAGTTCCCGTAGCCCTCGAGCAGCCCTTTCCGCGAATCTCAGGAGGCCGACAACGCTGCGCCGCTCGGAGGCGTCTAAGCGAACCATGCAGGACTTTCGCTTTGCCCTCCGGACGCTGCGAAAGCAGCCGGTATTCACGGCCGTTGCGGTATTGACGCTCGCGTTGGGTATTGGCGCCAACACGGCCATCTTCAGCTTCGTCTACCACCTGCTTCTCAGGCCGCTGCCGTACCCGCGTGCGGAACAGCTCGTGTTCGTGTGGAACTCGTATCCGAAAGGCGGCTCTGAGCCGTCGCGCGTTTCGATCCCCGACTATCTGGACCGCAAGACGAGCGCTCCTGCGCTCGAAGACGCGGCGCTCTTCACGCCGAAAAGCGCCACGATTTCGACCGGCGGCACCCCTGAACAGCTGGTCGCGCTCGCGGTGACGCCAACGTTTTTCTCGACGCTCGGACGAACGCCGCGCCTCGGACGCGGCTTCACCGACACCGATGCAGCCGGCGGCGCCAATCGCGTCGTCATCCTCACAGACGCGTTGTGGCGGGCGCGGCTCGGCGCAGACGCGTCTGTTGTCGGCCGCGACATCCGCGTCGATGGCGAACCGTACAGCATTGTCGGCGTGCTGCCGCCGGACTTCGAGCTGCCGTGGCCGAAGGCGACGATGCTGGTGCCGTTTTCGTTCACCGACGCGCAGCGTTCCGATGCGGAGAGAGGTAACGAATTCAGTCTGATGATCGGCCGCCTTCGCGAGGGCGCCACGATCGCGCAGCTGAACGCGCAGATGCGCACGATCGTCGACCATTTGATGGAGCGCGTGCCGGCCCGCGCCGCGTACATGCGGAACAGCGGCTTCACCGGAATCGCAGTCGGCATGCGGGATCAGCTCGCCGGCGATTCGAGGCGGTCACTGTACTTGCTCCAGGCGAGCGTGATCCTTGTGCTGCTGATCGCATGTGCCAATGTGGCGAACCTTCTGCTCATGCGCGCGGCGGGGCGGGGCCGCGAGCTGGCGATTCGGGCGACGCTTGGCGCCACCCATTGGCGTCTTGTGAAACAGCTCGTCGCCGAGGGTGCGGCGCTGTCGGCGCTCGGCGCCGCGGCTGGCGCGGCCACCGCGGCAGCCGGGATGCGCGTCCTCGCGACGATCACGGCGGATCAATGGCCGGAGATGGCGGGCGCGACCATCGCCCCGGCGGTGCTGATGTTCACGCTGGCGCTTGCCGTGTTGACGTCGATCGTCTTTGGCGTCGTACCTGCCATATCCGTCGTGCGCGGAAACGTCGCCTCGAAGTTGAAGGACGATTCGGTTCGCGGATCGTCGGGCGCACGCACCGGTGCGGTGCGAAATGCGCTCATCGTCGCGGAAACAGCGCTTCGCGGTCGTTCTCCTCGTCGGTGCCGGTCTCCTGCTCAAGAGCTTCGCGAAACTGACGCGCGTCGACCCGGGATTCTCGGTGGACCACGTGCTCACCGCCCAGGTCTCGCTGCCGCGGACGCGGTATCGCGACGTGACCGCGCAACGCGCGTTCTGGGAGCGGCTGCTGGAGAGCGCGCGTCAGATCCCTGGCGCCACGGCGGTCGGGCTGATTTCAACGGTGCCGTTCAGCGGCGATCTCAGCTCAGGGTCGTACACGGTCGCCGGACACGTCCAGGATTCACGCGCGAGGCCGCCGCACGCACGGCAGGACCAGGTTGACGGCGATTATTTCCGCGCGATGGGCATCCCGCTCGTCGATGGCCGGGTGTTTCGCGACGCGGACGGTCCGGACAGTCCGCGCGTCGTCGTGATCGATCGGTTTCTCGCGAATCGACAGTTCCCGGGCGCGTCCGCGGTGGGACAACAGCTGAACTTCGGCAGCCCACGCAACTACACCATCGTCGGCGTTGTCGGAACAATCAACGACGCGGATCTTTCGCAGCCAGTCGCGGAAGAACGGATCTATTTCAGCGGCAGGCAGCTCCCGATCGCAGACATGCGGCTCGTCGTGAAGTCCGCGGTCGAGCCGACGGCGCTTGCCTCGCAGGTTGCGGCCTCCGTTCGAGCGATCGATCCGGAACAGGCCGTTTCCGAAGTGCGAACCATGGAGCAGTGGGTATCGCGCTCGCTCGGCGGCCGGCGCACGCCGACGATGCTCCTGACGCTTTTCGGTGTCGTGGCGCTCGTGTTATCGGCAATCGGCATTTACGGTGTGCTTGCATCGGGGGTGGCGCAACGCACGCGTGAATTCGGCATCCGCCGGGCGCTCGGCGCGGATCACGCATCGATCCTGTCGCTCGTGTTCGCGCAGGGGCTCCGCACCGCCGGCGGCGGCATCGTGATCGGCATCACGGCCGCGGCGGGTCTCACGCGGTACTTGCAGTCGTTGCTCTTCGGCGTGGAGCCGCACGATGTCGTGGTATTCGGCGCGGTCGTGGCGGCGCTCCTGGTAGTCGGGGGTGCGGCGTGTTACCTGCCGGCGCGGCGAGCAACGAGGGTTGCGCCACTCGTCGCGTTGCGCGACATTTGAGGCAACCGCGTGCATCCGTGTCGTGGGGTTCGCGTGTAAGATCGTTCCGGAGAGCGCTCTGCGCCTCGATCCACCTTGCGCCACTCACAACACGCGAGCACGCTGACGCTCGTGCCCTCGGATCGCCGATCCTCGCGCCGCTTCGCTGCTGAGGAGCTTCAGTGGCTCGAGCACGTCCGGCTGCAATACGGTCCGTCTGTTTCCCTGGTTGATCTGTCGATCGGCGGCGCTGCGTTCGAGGCGGAGCGTCCGCTGCGGCCCGGTGCGGCCACGGTGCTGGAACTCGGCGCGGACCACGAGCAGCGCGTGGTCGCGGGACGCATCGTCCGCTGTGAGGTCGTGGCGTTGCAGGCGACGTCGATGCGGTATCGCGGCGCGTGTGTGTTCGGGCGTCCCCTTCGCTGGACCGAGCGCCTCTCCGCATTCGATCAGTCCCCTCCGATCGTGATCCAGCCCGTTGTGGATCCTGCGGCCTTCGCCGATTCGTGGAACGAAGTGCTCCTCGCGTTTCTTCACGGACGATTTCTGAAAGGCTTCACGCGCGGCTTCCATCCGTCGCGCGCGATGCTCGACATCCTGCCATCGAGAACGGCTTCCGAGCAGCAAGCGCAAAAGGTCCCCTTGTCGCTCCTTCGAACCGTTCTCTTTCTGCGGCATTTCGGTCCCGCCCATCCCGCGGCGATGCAGGGACATCCCGGCGGCTCTGCTCGCCGGATTGAAGTCACGTTCAAAGATAATTACGTGATGGCTGGCACGACGCGCGACTACGAAGAAGGAACGCCGGGGTTCATCATGCGCTCGGCGCAGCTCGGCGACAGCATGTCGGTCTTCGTCGTCTCGTCGGCCGTGCGCGAGGTCCGATTTCTCTAGCAACACTTTCACGACGTCCGCCTGAAGACGGACGGTACATCGTGGGTCGGCGAGGGAAGAAATGAGAGTGCGATTCTCGATCGTTCTGATCGCGATGGTGTTCTGCGGCGCCGCGCCGGCGAACGCGGCGGACGTGCTTTTTGTGAGAGCCGCGCATTTGATCGTGGACGCGGAGAAGCCGACCATCAGTCCGGGCGCAATCGTCATCACGGACGGCGTCGTCACGGCCGCGGGAGCAAACGTCATGGCGCCGGCAGGCGCGAGGCAGATCGACCTCGGCAATCTGACGCTGATGCCCTCGCTCGTCGACGCCCACACGCATCTCGGCGGCGGCGGGCCGGTGCCGCAGCCGGGGATGCCGCAGCCGCTGGCGTCGCCTTCGTATGCGGCGCTGCGCGCGCAGAAGAACGTGGAGTCGGCGCTGAGGCTTGGCGTGGCCGCCATGCGCGTCCTCGGCACGTCCGATTTTCTCGACGTCGCGATCCAGCAGGCGATCGACGACGGCACGATTCCGGGGCCGCACGTGATTCCGGCGGCCAATCCGCTCTCGATCGTCGGCGGGCACGATGATTTCGCTCCGCTGCCGTACACATTGGACGTCGTCGGCTTGTATACGCCGCTTCACGGCTACGTCAGCTCCCCCGCGGAAGCCGAACGCGCCGTCCAGCTCCAGATCAAATACGGCGCCCGCGTGATCAAGCTCATGGCCTCCGGCGGCGTCGGCTCGCCGCTCGACTCCCCCGCCGATGCGAATCTCACCGTCGAGGAAATGCGCGTCGCCGTCGAGCAGGCGCACATGCACCACCTCAAAGCGGCGGCGCACGCCGAGAACCTGCAATCGATCATGGATGCGATGCATGCGGGAGTCGACTCGATCGAGCACGGCTCGGAGTTGAGCCAGGAAGCGGTCGACTACATGAAGAGCCACAACATCGTGCTGGTGCCGACGGTGCGCGTGGCGCTCACCACTGCGACCGAGCCGCCCGGCGCGCCCGGTACATTCGGCGCGTCGAAGTACAGCCAGTTCAAGGCGGCGCAGCTGATGCAAAAGCACGTCAAGAGCTTTGCCCTCGCGCTGAAGAGCGGCGTGGTCATGGCGGCTGGCTCCGACAACTCTTACGCGCCGAACAGCACGGGTGTCTTTGCCGAGCTCGTCGCCGACGTCGAACACGGGATGTCGCCGAAGCAGGCAATCCAGTCGGCGACGCTCCGGAGCGCCGCGCTTCTCGGGCTCGATAAGCTCGGGGCGCTCTCGCCTGGAATGGAGGGCGACTTCATCGCGGTGGACGGCGATCCGCTCACCGACATTCATGCGATCGAGAAAGTGCGGCTCGTCGTGTTCAAGGGGAAGGTGGTCACTGACACGATGTCACTGGCGAAGCCGTCGTCCTAAGACGTTCGCTTCGGCGCAATCCGATAGACGACGAACTGCGAGTTGTCGAAGACCGGCGTGAGCTGCAGCGACGGGTCGCACGCGCCGATCTCTTCCGGCGCGATCTGATTCGTCGCGCCGCCGCGTTTCCGCACGACGACGTAGCGCGCCTTGGCGAGCTGGTCGCACCGATCCACGAGAATCGCGTCGCGATCGGTCATCAATCGCATCAGACGCGGCTTGTCGAAAATCACCACGTCACCCGGCGCAGTCCGCGCCTTGATCGCATCGAACATCTCGAGACTCGCGGGCTGGAAGGCGGCGCCGGCAGGCGACGATCGCTGGCGGGCGATGCGAATCGACGCGAGGACGAAGATGACGATTACCGCGATCCAGACCGCGCGTGTGAGCGCATTTCCCGCGGCCCGATACCGATCGGTGAGCGCGAAGGCGTTCGCCTTCATCCCGCGATAACAGAAATACACGAAGAACGGCAGCACCGGGAAAATGTAGCGGAGCCCCTGCTGCTCCGGCCAGAAGACGAACAGCAGCAAAGTCCATCCGGAATACACGACCGCCGGCAGGTCCTCGCGTGCATGCCATGCGAGACCGCAGAGGAGAAACGGGAACAGCGCGCCGTAGAACAGCTCGTAGAACGGAACGGGCCAGAAGAAGATCGACGGAACGATGAGGTACGCGGAGACGTTTTCAAGCAGCCGTCCGACCGTCAGCGTGCGGTAATGCTGCGCGTCGGAAAGGCCGCCCCCAGGAAAAACAATCGCGGCGAGCACAGCGAGCGCAATGAACACGGCGTACGGCAGGAGCGCCGCGGCCGGCGGCCTCAGTTGAATATCATGACGACCCCGGCGCCGCAGATACAGCGCCACCTGCGTGACGAACAACGTCGGCATGAGCAGCGCGCCGTTGGCGCGCACGAAAAACGCGAGAAACGCGCAGACGCCGATCGCGACGTTGCCGCGCCGCGACCCTTCAGGCGTGGCCGGCCGCACGACGACGAGGTCGATCAGCACGATGCACAAGGTCGACAGAAAAAGAAACGCGAGATCGGACAGAACAAAATTCTCGAACGCGAGCAGCACGGGGTTGAACGCAAGCACCGACGTCAGAAGCAAGGCGTCTGCAAACGGGAGCCGCGATGCGGCAAAAACCCAGAAAGCGGCAACGAACAGCGCAAACAGCGGCACGTTGACCAGCTTCAGGCACCAGATGTTTACGCCGCCGCACACCGCGTACACCGGTGCGAGCAGCGCCGGAAACCCCCAGGGCGTCGCGACAGGTCCGAAGTACCGCGACGACTGCTGAATCGAAAAAGCGGCACGCGCGACTTCCTGCCGTTCGGTGCCGTGAACGATGCTGGCCGCCTGCATGATGTACGCGGCAAAATCGTCGCCCCAATCGTGATCGTGGGTGAGCATGGCGACCGCAAGGGCACTCGACAGGATCACGATGACGATGATCGGCACGAACGCCTTGGGCCGGAGCACGATGGGAGTCTACCGCGTCAACAACCAATTTATTCTTCCCGGAGTGCGGAGATTGGATCGATCGCTGCCGCGCGACGCGCTGGCAGCCAGCTGGCGCACGCCGACAGCATCACCAGTACGAGCGGCACACCCAGAAACACGACGGCGTCGATGCGGCCGCCTTGCACGACGTGCAACGCAACGATGAACGCCACCGACCAGCCTGCCACAGCCCCCACACCGATCACGCGCAAACTCTCGCCGACGATCTGACGGACGACGACCCCCGCTGTCGCGCCTAAGGCGAGGCGCACGCCGATCTCGGTCGTGCGGCGCGAGACGGTGTAGCCCACCACGGCGTAAATTCCGATCGCGGCAAGAACGAGGAGCATCGGCCCGAGAACCACGAACATCCGCGCCGGGATGCGGCGCAGGAACAGGTTCTTCTCGATGTGGTCGCTCATCGTGCGCACGTCGTAGATCGGGAGCGCGGGATCGAGTGCGCGCACGGCCCGCTCGATCTCCGGTGCGAGCAGCGGCTCCGCCCCGACCCGCGTGCGGACGTGGATATCGCCCGCCGTCGCAGGACGATCACGATAGGACAGATAAATGATCGGTAAAGGCGATTCGCCGAACGCATCGTACAGCGACGTCCGCACCACGCCGACGATCGTGTAGCCCGTGCCGCGCGTCTCGAGCCGGCGGCCGACCGGCTCGAGGCCGGCCAGGTAGCGGCGTACGAACTCGCCATTGACGACGGCCTGCGCTGGGGCTGCCGCATCGTCGAGCGCCGCGAAATCGCGTCCCTTCTCGAACGGAATGCCCATCGTCTTGAAGTAGCCGGGCGTCACCGTGTTCGAGAGCGCCTCATCGGCCGCGGCGCTGGTCCGTGCGCGGCCGTCGACCGTGAACGAGCGGACCGGCAGACCGTGGATGTCGAGCGGCACAGACGTCGCGATGGCTGCCGCTTCGACCGACGGAAGAGCGCGCAGGCCTGTGAGCAGCCGCGACGCGAAATCGCGCGCGCTCGCGCGATCGATTCTCTTTCCGCTCAGATCGTATGCGGCGAGCAGGACGCCTTCGCGAGAGAAGCCCGGGTCGGTTTCGCGAGTCTCGTCGAAGCTCCGGAAAAAGAGGCCTCCCGCGAGCAGCACCACGATCGCGAGCGCGACCTCGACCGCCATCAGCGTGTTCCGCAGGCCATTCCGTCCGCCGCCGCTCGCGCCTGCGCGAAGTGCAACCTGCGGGTCGAGCCGCGCGAGCTGCACTGCGGGAATCACGCCGACGATCAAGCCGCAAAGCACCCCGAGCCCAACGGCTACTGCGAGACCCGTCGAATCGACGTTAGTCTGGAACCGGATGGGAAACGCGCCGATGAACGGAACGGCGCGCAGCGCGTTCGTGCCCCAGAACGCGATCGCGATGCCGAGCGCCGCGCCGCCGAGCGCCAGAACGACGTTCTCGGTGAGCAGCAGCCGCACGACACGGGCAGGCGCCGCACCCAGCGCGGCGCGGACGCCGATCTCGCGCTGGCGCGCGCTCGCACGCGCGAGTACCAGGTTCGCCGTGTTGCCGCAGACCGCCAGCAGGAGAAGCAGCATCACGCCCTGAAGACCGAACAACGCGCGCGCGAGCAGCCGCTGCGGACCGTGCGGCGCCTGCCAGAACGGCAGCACTTCCGCCGCGAGCGCGAGATTCGTTTCCGGATAGTCCCGGGCAAGCTGTCGCATCGCGGCGTCGACGTCGGCCTGCGCCCTGGCGCGCGTAGCGCCTCGCGCGAGCTTCGCCATCGCCGCGTAGCCGCGCACGCCGCGATCCTCGAGCTCGCGCGATCCGGCGAAAAGAGCCGGCGCGAGCGTCGCCGGCATGAAGAGATCGAACTTCAGCCCGAGCACCGTGCCCTGGAAGGCCGGCGGCGTGACGCCGATCACCGTGAGAACGACGTCGTTTACGCGCACAGTCTCGCCGGACGCCACCGGCGAGCCGGCCAGCCGCGATTGCCAGAATTCGTAGGAGACGACGACGACCGGTTCGCGGCTGCCGGGCGCCGCCTCGTCGGCCCGCAGGAAGCGGCCGGCCGCTGGCCGGAGGCCGAGCGCCGAAAAGTAATTTCCAGATACGAGCAAGCCGTAGGTCCGCTCCGTGCGCGCCGCGTCGCCGACGTTGAACGGCGCCATGCGAAACGCGATCAAGTCTGGCAGCGTCCGGACCCGTTCGACGAGATCGCGGTATTCGAGCCAGGACGCGCCCGGGTACGATCCGGTTTGCGCGCGCGGTTCGACGAAATAAAAGCGGCCGCCGCCGGCGACTCCGGGCATCGGCTGCAGGACGACCGCCTGTATCCACGAGAAAATCGCAGTGTTGACGCCGATCCCGATCCCGAGCGACAGGATCACGACCGCCGCAAGCCATGGCATCCGGCGGATCATCTTGAACGCGTGCCGAACGTCCGCAAACATCTCTACTCCGTATTTCTGTGCCTCTGTGGCTCCGTGGCTGATCATGACGAGCATAACCGTGCGGCGCTGAATCGCGGGTGAATGCCTCGTTCAGGTGATGTTCAGGTTCGTTTGCGCTATAAGGTCCCATGCGGGTTCTCGTCGTCGAGGATGAACAGCTCTTGGCGCAGCAACTCGCGAACGCGCTCGGCGAAGCTGGCTACGCTGTGGACTGCGCCGTCGACGGTGAACGTGCGGATTTCCTCGGCCACACGGAACGCTACGATGCTGTCGTCCTCGATCTCGGCCTTCCGAAGATCGACGGGCTGACGCTGCTGCGCCGATGGCGCGAGGCGGGAATCGGCGTACCCGTGCTCGTTCTAACGGCACGCGACAGCTGGCACGAAAAAGTCGAGGGCATCGACGGCGGCGCGGACGATTACGTCGCCAAGCCGTTCCGGATGGAGGAGGTGCTCGCGCGTCTCCGTGCGCTGATTCGCCGCGCCAGCGGCCAGGTTGCTCCCGAGCTTCGATGCGGCGGCGTTGTCGTCGACCCGCGGAGCGCGAAGGTGTCGCTCGACGGCGTGCCGGTGCGGCTCACGAGCCACGAGTTTCGCGTGCTCTCGTACTTGATGCATCACCGCGGCCGCGTCGTGTCGCAAGGCGAGCTGACGGAGCATATCTACGCCGAGAACGCCGACCGCGATTCGAACACGGTCGAAGTGTTCGTCGCGCGACTCAGACGGAAGCTGGGAGCGTCGTTCATCGAAACGGTCCGCGGCCTCGGCTACCGAATCGAGCCTGGCGCATGAGGCCCGCGCTCTCGCTTCGCGCGCGCGTGCTGCTCGGTGCCGCGCTCTGGACGGTTGGGCTGTTCACCGTGGCCGGCGTGCTCGTGACGGGGATGCTGCTCCATCACCCGAGCACGCCGCGAATTTTCCACAGTCTCTTCATCCACAGCGTGTCGGCTGCCATCGTCGCGTTCGCGTGCATGGCGGCGGGATTGTGGCAGGTTCGCCGAGGGCTCTCGCCATTCGAGCAGTTGCGCGAACAGCTCGCGCGCGTGCGGGCCGGCCACGATCGCCAGGTCAGTGGGGTTTATCCGGCGGAGGTGCAGCCTCTCGTCGACGACCTCAATGCGCTTCTCGATCACCGGGATCGCACCGTACGGCGCGCGCTCGCCAAGGCCGCCGACCTCGCGCACGGCTTGAAGACGCCGCTGGCGGTCCTCACGCACGAAGCCGCGCTCGTCGATGCCGCCGGCCACCACGAGCTTGCCGCGACGATTGGCGAACACGTTGAGCGCATGCGCAGGCAGCTCGACTTCCATCTTGCGCACGCCCGCGCGGCGGCGTCGGGCGCTACGCCCGGCGCGCGCTGCACGGTGGCGGAGTCGGCAGCCGCCCTCGCGCGCACGCTCGACCGTCTGTACGCCGATCGCGGCATCACGATTCGCGTCGACGTCGATCCTGATCACGCCGTTCGCGTGCAGCGGGAAGACCTGGACGAGATGCTCGGCAACCTTCTCGATAACGCGTGCAAGTGGGCGGCGTCGCGGGTCGCCGTCAGCTCGTCGAGGTCTGCGAGCGACATCACGGTGATGGTCGACGACGACGGTCCGGGGATTCCGACGGCTATGCGCCACGTCGTCCTGCAGCGAGGCATGCGAGCCGACGAGGCATCCCCCGGCTCGGGGTTGGGCCTGGCGATCGTGCAAGAGCTCGCCGAGCTGTACGGCGGGGCCATTTCTCTCGACAGCTCGCCTTACGGCGGCCTCCAGGCACGTCTGCGTCTGCCGGCAATTTTGTAATTATTCGTCTTCGAAGAGAGTGCGAAAAAGCCGGACGCTACGAAGAATCGGCCATCTGCGCGCGATGTAGCGTCCGGCTTCAGCCGGACGTCCAAAAAACCCAGCGCATGTAGCGTCCGGCTTTAGCCGGACGGCCGCTGGTGATGGTAGAGTGGCGGCCCACGGACTCGGAGGACCTATAGATGAAGAAGATGATCGCCCTGTTTTTCGTGCTGTCGCTGTCAGTCACCGCGGCGCTCCTGCAGGCCCAGAAATCGGTCAACCCCAACGACATCGTCGATCTCGAGCTGCTCACGCACACTGAAGTCACCGACAAGCTGCATCAGGGCAAGACGTCGATCCTGATCGTCGCCGGCGGCACTGAGGAACGCGGACCGCACGACGTGCTCGGCGGCCACACGTTCCTCTCGCGCTACCGCTCGCGCGCGATTGCTCAGCGGCTCGGCAACGCGCTCGTCGCGCCGATTCTGCCGGTCGCCGTCAACGCGACGGGACTCCGCGAAGGAACGAACCAGCCTGGCGCGATTCAGATGCCGGCCGACGTGTTCAAGGCGGTGCAGATCGCCGAAATCGAAAGCATGGCGATGAACGGCTTCAAGGACATCTTCGTCATGGGCGATCACGGCGGCGGTCAGGCTGAGATGAAGGACGCCGCCGCGGAAGAAGACGCGAAGCTCGCTTCGAAAGGCGTCCACGTTTACTACATCGGCGACTTCTATCAGAAGACGCACGACGATGTGGACATGTACATGTTCGAGCACAAGCTTCCGATCGGCGGGCACGGCGCGATGATGGAAACCTCGGAGAGCCTGTACTGGGAATCGATGCCGGGCGAGCTGGTGCGGCCGGTTTACAAGACCGTTGCGTTCGATCCGACAGGGCAGACGCCTGAGCAGTGGAAAGCGGCGCGCGACGCGCGAATGGCGCGCCAGGCGTCAGGCGACACGGGCGGCGGCCAGCGCGGCGCCGGAGCGGGGGGCGGGCGCGGACGCGGTCAGGATCCGAACGCAGCGCCGCGCGTGAACAACGGCGTGACCGGCGATCCGCGGCCGGCCACGAAGGAAATCGGAAAAGTCGTTGCCGAGATCGGCATCAACAATACGGTGGCCGAGATCAAGAAGCAGATGGCGGAGAAACGGCACCCTTGAGCTTCATCTCGTTCTGACCCTGGAGGATGGAGCACCAGGCCTTGTGGTCGGCAACGGGCATGCCGCACTCGACGCAGACTCGGATGCGCGGCTTCGGTGGCTCGGTGCTCTTTCCAAACAAACGCTTCAGCAGTGACATGCGCCCTCCCGGCGATGTATCAATGTGACGTTAGACGACGCTGCCGGGTTCCGGGTTGGCAGGCAAAAAGCACCGTGGTTCCTCTACGCGGTGCTTTTTGCGTCCGGCCAGCGTCATCATCGGCGTCCTCTGGGACATCTCCTGGCACCGCACGATCGGCCGCGACACGTTCTGGACCCCGCGCCCATCTGGCAATTTATATCGGCGGCGTCGTCGCGGGCCTCACCTGCGGCTGGCTCGCGCTGACGGACGACGTTCGCGGCGGACCCGGGCAGAGCGCGAGAAGGCTGCGGCGGTACGCTTCTGGGGATTCCGCGCGCCGCTCGGCGCCTGGATCTGCATCTGGGGCGCGTTCGCGATGCTCACGTCGGCGCCGTTCGACGACTGGTGGCACAACGCGTACGGGCTCGACGTCAAGATCCTCAGCCCGCCGCACATGCTGCTCGCCGCCGGCATCGCGGCGATTCAGGTCGGCGCGATGCTGATTGCGCTCGCCTGGCAGAACCGCGCGCGTCGTCGATCGACGCGCACGCTCAGCCGCGCTATTCCTGCTCGCCGCCGGACTGCTGCTCTCAACGCGGCGACGATCGCGAGCGAGCACCTGCAGCGCTGGGACATGCACCAGGCGATCTTCTACGAGGTCGCGCGCGGGCGGTCTTCCGTTCTTTCTCGTCTGCGCGGCGCGCGCGTCGATCGCGCGCTGGCCGGCGACGACGATCGCGGTGATCTACATGGGGCTGACCTGGTTCCTGCTGCGTCGTGCTGCCGCTCGTTCCCGGCGCAGCCGATGCTCGGACCGATCTACGTGCAGATGGATCACTTCATGCCGCCCGATTTTCCGCTGCTGCTCGTCGTGCCGGCGTTCGCGCATCGACGTCGCGCATGCGCCGCGTGCGCGGCCACGACTGGCGCGCTGGCGCTGCTCGCCGCGCGTGTTGTTCGTCGCCATGTTCCTCGCGGCGCAGTGGCCGTTCGCCGATTTCCTGATGACGCGCTGGGCGCGGAACTGGATCTTCGCCAGCCGACCGCATGCCGTACTACGCCGACGTCGCGTTGCAGCAGCGCTGGTACATGCTCGACCCGCCCGACAACCTGCGCGTCGGCCTTCCGATCGCGGTCGCGCTTGCGCTTCGTGTCGGCGCGCTGCGGACTGTGGTGGGGCAACTGGATGGCGCGAGTTCAGCGATGACGCGCGCGCGCCTCGCTCGTCGTGGCGCTCGCGCTGCTGTCGATGGCGCACGTCGGCAGTCCCGACACGTTCTTCGTCGGAAAGGCGGGCCCGTATCGACGTCCGCGTCAGCGTGCGGCTTCCGGGCGTCATCCCGGGCCGCGCGGCAGATCGCGGTTCGGGTCATCGACGCCGCGGCAGCCGGCGCGTACCACGTCGCGGTCTGCGCCGGCCAGTGGAACGTCGGACGTGCCGGCGCGCCGCCGGCCGAAGCGGCCACGCCGGTCGCCGGCGATCCGCAGCTGTACTCCGCCGAGCTCTGGTTCATGACGCCGACGTCGTATCAGGTGTTCGTCACAGTCGACGGACCGTCCGGTCAGGGCACCGCCATCGTTCCGGTGCTCGCGCTCGCGACCGCGGAGCGTTCGATGGATCGTCGGCTTGGTCTCGTGTCCTGGCAGCGCTCGGGCTGTTTCTCGACCGTCGGCCTGCTGACGATCATCGGCGCCGCCGTCCGCGAGAGCGTGCTGCCGCCGGGTGTCGGACGCCGACGCCGTGCGCCGGCGGCGCGCACGCATCGCGATCGCCGCGGCGGCGAGTCCTCGTTGCGCTCGCGCTGTGGGGCGGCACGCGCGTGGTGGTCGGCCGAAGCCGCCGACTACGGCCGAGTCGGTGTTGTACCGGCCGTTCGCGTCGGAAGCCGCGGTGCACGCGACGAACGGCGATCGCGCGTACGCTGACGCTGCTCGATTCGCGATCCAGCGCTGGACGGGCAAACCGCTGCCGGTCGCTCGATACAGCGCGCTCTTGCCCGACCACGGCAAACTGATGCACCTCTTCGTGGTCCGCGTAGCCGGCGCTCGACGCCTTTGCGCATCTGCATCCGGTTCCGAGGACGCCAGCCGCGCTCGATTTCGATGCGCCGCTTGCCGCCGCTGCCGAGCGGCACCTACCGCGTCTACGGCGACATCGTCCACGAGAGCGGCTACGCGCAGACGCTCGTCAGCCAGGTCGAGCTGACGGATCGATCGCCTGCCGCGTCGCCGCCCGCCGATCCCGACGACTCATGGTTCCTCGACGCGCAGGCGGCGCAGGACTCTGGGTCATCGTGGCGCAGGTCTTTAGACCTGCCGTCTTTAGACCTGCCGTCGCCGACGGCACGCCGCATCGTGTGGGCTCGCGGCGATCGTCCGCTCGTCGCCCGCGAGGAGCGGCTGCTGTCCTTCTCGGCGGACGACGCAGCCGGCCGCCCGATCGACGGTGGAACCGTACATGGGCATGGCGGCGCACGTCGCCATCACCAACCTGGACGGTTCGGTGTTCGTGCACCTGCACCCGTCGGGCTCGATCTCGATGGCGGCGCTCGAGCGCTTTACCGGAATGTCCGCGACCGCGCCCATGGCGCATCCAGATCACCCGCTCGACAGCCACGTCTCGATTCCTTACGCATTTCCAAAGCCAGGACGCTACCGGATATGGGTCCAGATGAAGCGCGATGCGCGCGTGCTCACGGCTGCGTTCGACGCGGACGTTCGATAGTTATTACAATGCACTCGAAACCAGGAGGGATTTACCCCATGCCCGCACGGATGGATAGCCATCGCGGCCGACTCGTCGCCGCCGCGCTCGTTGCGCTGCTCGCACTGCTCGCGACGCCGTACGCTCAGCAGCCGCCGCCCGCGCAGCCACCGGCCGGCCAACGGCCGCCCGCACAACAGCCGCCTGCGCAGCAGCCGCCGCCGCAGCAACCGCCCGGCGCCCGGCACGCCGCCGAAGCCGCTCGTGCCGCTCGCCGCGAGCACGGTGGCCGACAATCCCGACCCGTATTACGGCGAATACGTGACGGTGACCGCTGCGGTCGAGCAAATTCTGTCGCGCACATCGTTCTCGATCGATCAGGATGCGACGAAGAGCACCGGCAAGGAAGTGCTCGTCATCGCGCCGAACATGAACGGCAAAGTCGATCAGAACGCATACGTGACCGTGATCGGCGAGCTCGTGAAATTCGACCCGGCGGAGATCGCGAAGAAGACGAAGAACTACACGCTCGATCTTCCCGCCGACGCCGCCGCGAAGTACCAGGGCAAGCCGGTCGTCATCGCCACGTCGGTGATCAATTCAGCGTTCGTCGACGTCGCGAAACGGCTGCCGCCGCCGCTGAACGCCGAGGAAGAGAACTACCAGAAAGTGATGAAGAAGGTCGGGCCCGGCCTTCGCGGCGCTGCGCACCTCGGTCGACGGCTCGAACGCGGAGAAGACCGCGGAGAACACACGCCGTTCTGAAGCAGGCCTTCGCAGAAACGGAGACATTCTGGAAGGCGCGCGGCCGCGCGGACGCAGTGAAGTGGGCACAAGACGCGCGCGCCAGCGTCGAAACGATCGACAAGGCGACGCCCGCCGCGAAATGGGATGAGGCGAAGGCCGCCATCGACACCGCTCGGCCAGACCTGCCAGACCTGCCACGCCGCGTATCGCGAGCGGTTCGACGACGGATCGTTCAGGATCAAGATGCCGGGGAAGTAGTCGAGAGTCCAGAGTCCAGAGTCCAGAGTCGAGAGTCCGTAGTCGGTGGTCGTGAGTCGGTGGTCGTGAGTCGTGAGTCGCTAGGCGACCGACCACCGACTATCGACTACTGACTACTGACTACTGACTATTTGTGTTAGTCTCACCCCCGTCGGCCAGCGCCGACTCCGCAACATTCCGAACGAGTCCGGGGGTTTCCATGCGTTGGTTGCCGGCGGCCGCTATCGTTCTCCTCCTGCTTTCGCCCTCAGCCCGCGCCGCCGATGCGCCGCTTCCGAGCGTGCCGCTCGCTGCTACCAATCGCCATCGTGCCGGATGTTCAGCCGCTATAGCTTCGATTTGATCGACTGGCGCGCCGAGCAGCGCGCAGCGCGCGAAGCCGGTTGTCGCTGAAGTCGAGCCGCACAGCCATTTCGGCATCAAGCAGCACATCGGCGTGGCCGCCGGGTACGACAACGGCGTGCTGCACGGAAGCCTCGGCATGTATCTGACGGTCGTCGAGTGGGGCCGGTGGAATTACGGCATCCCGTCACCCGCGATCGGATTCGGCCATTACCAGGTGTACGATCCGCTGCGGAAGCAGGTCGCGGCGAAAGACGAATCGACGCTGTTCATCAGCCTGGCCTCGGTGCACTACCGGGTCGGCAAGGTGCCAGCGCTCGGCATGATTGGCTACGTCAACCTCGAGCAGATTTTCGATCTGCGCCAGAACATGGCAGGGTCGCAGATCGGCGTGAGCTTCAGCACGAAGTAGACCTGCAGGTCTAAAGACATTGGCAGGTCTAAAGACCTGCACTACAACAGGGCTGGCAGGTGCACTAAAGACCTGCACTACAACAGCGCTGGCAGGTGCACTACCCGCGCGGATACGGCGTCGAATGGAGCCGGGATAAGATTCGGCGGTGCGCACGTTCGTCGCGGTCCTCGTCGCCGCGCTTCTCGCGGGTACGGCTGTACGCTCAGCGCGGCTTCCGTTTCCGCAACACACCGATCCACCTCGACACGCCTCCCAACACGCCTTACGACGGGCGATTCACCTTCGTTCGCTTGAAATACGAGACCGCGCCAGGCGGCTACTGGTATCGCGGATTGCCGTCGTGGGCGCACGGCTATCCCGAATCCGAGTGGAACCTGATGAAGATCATGAACGAGGTGAGCGACCTCGACGCCCACGTCGAGGAGACGAATGTTCTCACGCTCGACGATCCCGAGCTCTTCAAGTATCCGGTCGCGTACTTCATCGAAGCAGGATGGTGGACGCTCACCGACAGCCGAAGCCGCCGGTCTGCGGACGTACCTGCAGAAGGGCGGCTTCGTGATTCTCGACGACTTCAAGGTGGAGGGCACGTTCGGCTACGGCGGCGGCGGCTGGGCCCACTTCGAGGAGAACATGCGCCGCGTCTTTCCCGATGCGCGCTACTACGACATGGACGCGTCGCACCCGATCTTCCACTCGTTCTTCGAGATCAACTCGCTCGGTAATTTTCCTCAGGCGTACAATGCCGGGCCGCCCGTGTTTCGCGGTCTCTACGAGGACAACGATCCGCAGAAGCGGCTGCAGATGATCATCAATTACAACACCGACATCTCGCAGTTCTGGGAGTGGTCGGGCCGCGGGTTGCGTCCGATCGATCAGACGAACGAAGCGTACAAGCTCGGCGTGAATTACATCATGTATGGGATGACGCACTAATAGACGTTGGTTGGTGGTCGTTGGTGTTAGACGGTGGTCGGAGTCGTTGGTCGGATGGTCGTTGGCCGGGAGTCCATTGATATGCGTGTTTGGAATGTGATCGCGACGGCGGTGTTCCTGGGGATCGCGGCGGTGTTGCCGCGGGCGCAGGGTTCGCGCGTCGTGATCGCGGCGTCGACGGTGATCGACGGGCGCGGCTCGGTCGTTGCGCGACACGCGCGTGGTCGTCGAAGGACGGAAGATCGTCGCGATCGATCCGAAGGCGACGCCGGTCGACTACGACCTGCGTGGCGCGACGCTCATGCCCGGCTGGATCGACACGCACGTCCACATCAACTGGCACTTCGACGCGAACCACAAGTCGGTGAGCGGCGGCGACAAGCCCGACGAAGCGGCGCTGGCGACGGCCGACGATGCGTGGGCGACGCTGATGGGCGGGTTCACGACGGTGCAGAGCGTCGGCGCGGCGATCGATGCCGCGGTGCGCGACCACATCAACCGCGGACTGCTGCCGGGCCCGCGCATCCTGACCTCGCTCCGCCAGATCAACGACAAGAGCGGCGATCCCGACGCGCTTCGCGCGCTCGTGCGGCAGACAAAGGCCGACGGCGCCGACGTCATCAAGCTGTTCGCGACGACGGGACTCGGCGCCGGCGGCAACCAGAGCATGACCAACGAGCAGATCGAGGCGACGTGCAGCGAGGCAAAGGCCGTCGGCTTACGCGCCGTCGTCCACGCGATCGGCGACGCGGGCGCCCGCGCCGCGGTCGAACGCCGGCTGCACGAGCATCGAGCACGGGACGTTTCTCACCGACGCCACGCTCGATCTGATGGCTGGCGCGCGGCACCTATTTCGATCCGAATCTCCTGGTGCTGCACAACTACCTCGACAACCGCGAGCGGCTTCACGTTCACGCCCGAGGCGCTCGCGACGCTCGAGAAAGGCATCGCGCCGACGCTCGACGTGCTGCGCCGCGCGCGCGCGAAGCGCGTGAAGATCATCTTCGGCACCGATGCCGTTGCCGGAGCGCACGGCCGCAACGCCGAGGAGTTCGTGTACCGCGTGCAGGACGGCGCACGAGAAGCCGATGGACGCGATCGTCAGCGCGACGTCGCTGTCGGCCGAGTCGCTCGGCCTCGGCGAGCGCCATCGGCACGATCGCGCCGGACTACGACGCCGACCTGGTGGCGGTCGCCGGCAATCCGCTCGACGACATCACCGCCGTCCGTCGTGCCGTCTTCGTGATGAAAGGCCGGACAGGTGTTCAAGCATGTCGCTCGCTGATTCGAGCCGGCGGATCGCACAGGCGTGGCGCGCGCTGTGGCGAACACGCGGCGTGAGCATGGCGGCAACCGTCGCGCTGGCGGTCGGCATCGGCGCCAACACGATTGCGTTCAGCATCGTCGACGCGGCGCTGCTCGAACCCCCGCCATTTGAGAATCCGAACGCACTGGTCGTTCTGAACGAACGATCGCCGCGGGCGGACGTGATGTCCGCGTCGTATCTCGACTACGTCGATTGGCGCACGGGCAACACCGTGTTCGACTCGCTCGCGGTCATGGGCCGGGAGACGTTCAATCTTATCGGCACCGGCGATCCGGCGCAGGTGTTCGGGTCGCACGTTTCGGAATCGTTGTTCGATGTCCTTCGTGTGAAACCGTTCGCCGGCCGCCTGTTGCGGGCCGACGACGACCGGCCGGGGGCCGCGCCCGTCGTGCTGCTCACATACACGTCGTGGATGCGCCGGTTCGGCGGCGACCCAGGCATCATCGGACGGACCATCACGCTCGACAAGATACCGCGCACGATCGTCGGCGTGCTCGCTCCGAACTTCAACTTTCCCACTGCCGGCGACCGCGCGGAGATCTACTCGCCTTTCGGCCTCATCTCCCGCGATTACCGCGATCGCGGTCTGCACGTGCTGTTCGTGGTCGGCCGCTTGAAGCCGGGGACGACGATTGATGGTGCGCGCGCGGATCTCGACACGATCGCCAGCCGCCTTGCGCACGATTACCCCGCGACGAATCGCGACGTTCGCGTCACCGTGACGCGGTATCGCGACCGCATGGTGGGGTCGTCGAGAACGCTGCTGCTCGCGGTCTGGGGCGCCGTGTTCGCGGTGCTGCTGGTCGCGTGCGCCAGCGCGGCGACGGTGCTCGTGACCAGGGGCGCGGGGCGCGCGCGCGAATTCGCGATACGCACCGCGCTTGGCGCAACGCGGGCGGATCTGGTGCGTCAGCTTCTCACTGAGGCGTTGTTGCTGGCCGGCGTTTCGGGGGCGGCGGGCATCCTGCTCGCCGCCTGGGGACTGCCGGCCTTCGTCGCGCTGCTGCCCCACGACCTGCCGCGCATGGCCGATTTCTCGCTGAACGCGAAGGCGGTGCTTTTCGCACTCTTCGCGGCGACCGCGACCGGCGTGCTGACGGGTCTCTTGCCGGCGTGGCAGGTATCGGGTCCGTCGCTCCACTCGACGGCGAGCGCGCGGGTCGAGCCCGTTGCCGCGCGGCCACATCTGCGCGCCGCGCTCGTCGTCAGCCAGCTTGCACTGTCGCAAGCGCTGCTCGTCGGGGCGGGCCTGCTGATCGCCACGCTGGTGCACCTGCTGAACGTGGATCCGGGATTTCAACCTGAGCGCGTCGCGACCGGCCTGTACTATCTGACGGATTCGACGTATGTGACACACGAGCAACTGGTCGGCTTTCATCGCACGCTCGTCGATCGCGTCTCACGGCTTCCTGGCGTAACGGCCGCGGGCCTCATCACGCCGCCGCCCTTCGACTTTGGCTCGAGCGAGAGTGAAGTCGTGATCGACGGGCAGGACGGAGTTATCAGAACCGACAGCTTTCTCGCCACGCCTGGCGCACGCGCCGCTCTCGATATTCCATTGAAGGCAGGGCGCTTTTTCAGCGAGGACGATCGCCGCGATGCTCCGCCGGTTGCGCTCGTCGACGAACGCTTCGCGAAAACCTATTTCGGAACAGGTCCGGCGCTCGGCCGACGCATTCGACTGAATCGGTCGACGAGTTGGATGGAGGTTGTCGGCGTGGTCGGGCACATCGCGACCAGAACGCTCGATTATGCCGGCAAGCCGCAGATCTATACGCCCCTATTCGCCTCGTCGCTGCATTTCACGGCACTCATCGTCCGCACGGCCAGCCCCGATCCGATGACGGCGATCCCGGCAGTCAGACGCATCATGCGCGGCATGGATCCCGACCTGCCGCTGTTCAACACCGCGCCGATGGCCCGGCAGATCGCGGAGACTGCCGGTGGCGCACGCCTCGGCGCGTTCACGTTCGTGGCGCTCGCCGCCGCGGCATGGCTGCTCGCCGCGATCGGACTGGCGGGGGTGGTCGGCTACTCCGTCACGATGAGAACCAAGGAACTCGGGATCCGGCTCGCGCTCGGTGCGCGGCCGGGCGCGCTCGTTCGAGGTGTTGTCGTGTACGGCACCGCGCTGACACTGTTGGGCGTCGTCGTCGGCCTCGCGAGCGGACTTGCCGGCGCGCGTGCGCTGTCGTCGTTGCTGGTTGGCGTTCAGCCGCTCGACCAGCGGGTTCTCGGCGGAGCCGCGCTGGCACTTCTCGCGACCGGCGTCGCGGCGAGTTATCTGCCGGCGCGGCGCGTAAGCCGCGTCGATCCGATTGCGGCGCTCAAGTCCGATTAGCGCGTGCGCGTGCGCGCGCGGCGGCGTCGAGCTCGTCGTTCACCGTCTTGTAGCACGCGGGACAGATGCCGTGGCTGAACTGCGCATCCGAATGTTCGGCGATGTAGCCCTCGACCTGCTGCCAATACTGATCGTCGCCGCGAATACGCTTGCAGTAGCTGCAGATCGGCAGCAGGCCGCGCAGCTGTTTCACGTTGGTGAGCGCCGTCTGCAGCTCGGCGACACGCTCGGCGAGCCCTTCCTGCAGCGACAGGACGCGGACGCCGACCGCGACGCGCGCGCGCAGCTCGTCGGCGTCGAACGGCTTGATGACGTAGTCATCGGCGCCCGCGTCGAGGCCGGCAATGACGTCGCCGCGGCTCTCGCGCGCCGTGACGAGAATCAGATACATGTTCGCCAGCGGCAGCTCCTGTCGCACGCGCCGGCAGATTTCAGGCCCGTCGAGCTCCGGGCATCATCCAGTCGAGAATGGCCAGCGTCGGGCGCGGTATCGCGCCGCAGCGCGTCCCAGGCGCTCGCCGCCGTCGCTCGTGACCACCGGGTCGTAGTTCCATCGGCGCAGCGTACGCGCCAGAATCTCCGCGGTGACCTGGTCGTCGTCGGCGATTACGACGCGGATGGGCATCCTGAAATCCTCATTTCGGACCGATATCGTATACAAATGTCGGCAAAACGCCAGTGACACGCCGGCCACCGGTCTCACGCCTGTTCGTCGCGACGCTCGCGGGCGTCGCGGGCGCCGCCGTTCACCTGCTGCTGCCCGGGCTCGCACGTCTGGTGCCGGGCCGCATGCTGACGCTGCCGATCGCCATTCTTTTCGGTCCGTGGCTCGGTTTACTGGCGGGGGTCATCGGCGCGGCGCCGTTCGCCGGCTCCGTCACGGTGTATTTCGTCCTCATCGCCGTCGAGGCGCTCGTTGTCGGCACGTTCGTCAAACGGGGACGTTCGTCGCTTGGCGGCGGCGCGCTCGTGTGGACCGTCGCGGCGCTGACCTTCGTCGCGGCGCCGAACTGGTACGGCGTCACCTATCCGCCGTCGACCGTCTGGTCGATGGCACTGCAGCAGGTGATGAACGGCATGCTTGCCGTTGTCGTCGCCGAGTTGATGGCGGTGGCCGCGGCCGCGCGGTGGCACGGCATCCGGGACGCCCGCGTTCGCGCGCTGCGCACATCGTCGTTTCATGCATTCGTGCTCGTGGCCACGCTGCCCGTACTGCTCCTGAGCGCGGTTAACGGCGAGCTCTTCGCGTCGCGTCAGGAATCCGACGGCGGAGCCCTGCTGCACGAAACCGTGGCGTCGTTGAGCGGCCACATCGGCGAGTACGTCGATACGCACACCCGAGCGGTCCAATCGCTGGCCACCGCGGCCAACGCAATCGGCGACGATCAGAAGCGCCGTCAGGACCTGCTCGACGAATATCACGGGATATACGAGGGCTTCATCACGCTGTTCGTCGCGGACAGCCGCGGCGCCGTGCACGAGTTGTTTCCCATCGAGCGGTTGAAGGGTGGCCCTCAGCAGATCGCCGACCGCCAGTATTTCGCCGACGCGATGCGCACGCGCCACACGGCCGTCTCCGATGTGATCATCGGCCGCGTATCGCACGTGCCGATCGTCACGATTGCGGTGCCGATGCTCGCCGCCGACGGAACGCCGGTCGGCGTGGCAGGCGGATCGCTCGATCTCTCGAAGTTTCAGCAGTTCATCGACGCCTATCGAACGCTGCCGGATGCGGTGATCACGATCGTCGACCAGCACGACCGCGTGATCTATTCGACCGCACAGTCGAACCACGGCGTCCTGCAGAACATGTCGCAGGACGATCTGGTGCGTGCACGAGATGCCGTCGGACCGACCCGCGACGGGGTGTTCCGCTTCACTCGGCGGGGCAGCGGCCGCTCAAGGAGCCAGCAGCTGGCCGCATGGGCCGATGCGGGCGCCGGCTGGCGCGTATTCGTCGAACAGCCGCTGTTGAACATGCGCCTGCAGACCACCGGCTTTTACGCGATGACGCTCCTCGTCATCATGCTCTCGCTTGGCGGCGCCGTGCTTGGCGCGCGCGGGTTCGCGGCTGCCGTCACACATCCGCTCGAGGAGCTCGTCACCGTCGTGCAGAAGGTCTCGTCCGTCGGCACACCGGCACTCGCGTCGCTCGATTCCGAACCGCCGGCTGAAATTGCGGTACTCCTCGAAGAGTTCAACACGATGCAGACGCGCCTGGCGCAGTCCTATCACGAGGTGGAGCAGGCGCTCGGGCAGCGCGAACGGCTGAACAACGATCTGCAGGCGCTCACGCAGGACCTCGATCGCAAGGTGCGCGAGCGCACCGCGGAGCTCGCATCTGCGACGCACGCCGCCGAGGAGGCCAGCCAGGCGAAGAGCGAGTTCCTCGCGAACATGAGCCACGAGATCCGCACGCCGATGAACGGCATCATCGGCATGACGGAGCTCGCGCTCGACACCGAGCTCACGCGCCGAGCAGCGCGAATACCTCGACGATGGTGAAGAGCTCGGCCGACGCGCTCCTCGGCGATCCTCAACGACATCCTCGATTTCTCGAAGATCGAGCTGCGCAAGCTGGAGCTCGAGCGCATTTCGTTCTCCGTCCGCGATCATCTCGCGGAGCTGCTGAAGCCGCTCGCGCTGCGCGCGGAGCAAAAAGGCCTCGAGCTCGTCTGCCATATCCTGCCCGACGTGCCGAGCGTCGTCACCGGCGATCCTGGCCGGCTGCGGCAGGTGATCGTGAATCTCGTCGGCAACGCGATCAAGTTCACCGAGCGCGGCCAGATTCTGGTGCAGGTCGAAGTCGAGTCGCGTCGCGATCAGGATACGACGCTGCACTTTTTCGTGAGCGACAGCGGCATCGGCATCCCGCAAGAGAAGCAGCAGGAGATCTTTCAGCCGTTCAAACAGGCCGACGGCTCGACGACGCGGCGATTCGGAGGTACGGGCCTTGGCCTCGCGATCTCTTCGACGCTCGTGGAGCTGATGGGCGGCCGTGTATGGGTCGAGAGCACGCCGAACGAAGGGAGCACGTTCCACTTCACCGCGCCGTTCGGCGCCCCGGAGGCTCGCGTCGAGCCGACGACGGTCAACCTGACCGATCTACGCGCGCTGGTCGTCGACGACAACGCCGTGAACCGTCGCGTGCTGAAGGATCTGCTGATCCGCTGGAAGATGCGGCCGACCGTCGTCGAGAGCGGCGCGGCGGCGCTTCGGGCGCTCGAAGACGCGCGAGCGAGCGGCGACCCGTTCACGCTCGTCCTCCTCGACGTCCACATGCCGGAGATGGACGGCTTCGAGGTGGCGCGTCGAATACGCGACGAGCTCAAGACCGTCGGATCGACGATCATGATGCTGAGCTCGTCAGGGCAATACGGCGAAAGCGCGCGATGCCGGGAGCTCGGGATCGCGCAGCATCTCACCAAACCGATCGAGCAGCGCGAGCTGTTGACCGCCATTCGCCGGACTCTCGCGAACGAGGGACCCGCGCGCGCCGCCATTCCGCACACGATGATGCCCGCGCAGTTGCCCGACCGGCGCCTCCACATCCTGCTTGCGGAAGACAACCTCGTGAACCAACGGCTTGCGGCGACGCTGCTCGAGCGGCGCGGTCATCGCGTCACGATCGCAGGCAACGGTCAGGAGGCGGTTGCGGCACTCGACCGGACGCATTTCGACGTCGTGCTAATGGATCTGCAGATGCCGCTGATGGGCGGCCTCGAAGCCACCGCGGCCATCCGGAAGCGCGAGGAGGCCGCCGGTGGTCATCTTCCGATTGTCGCGATGACGGCGCACGCGATGAAAGGCGATCGTGAGCGCGCGCTCGCGGCCGGCATGGACGAATACATCACCAAACCGCTCGACTCGAAACGGCTGTGCGAGACCGTTGAGCGCGCGGCGGCAGGGCTCGTCGCGCTTCTCGACGTGGAGGCGTCGGCGCTCCACGACGCCGTGCTCGCGCGCATCGGCGGCGATGCCGACCTCCTTGCCGACATCAGTCGCATCTTCATCGACGGCGCGCCGAAGCATCTCGAGCACATTCGCGCCGCGCTCGACGCCCGGGACGGCGATGCGCTCAGGCGCGCCGCGCACACGCTGAAGGGAGCAGCGGCGAATTTCGACGCTGCCGATCTCGTCGGCGCCGCGCGCGTCCTCGAAGAGATGGGTCAATCGGGCGACCTCACAGCGGCCGAAGCATCATGGAACGCCGTCAGCGTGGCGATGGAGCGCGTCGTCGCGATCCTCGCAAATTACGCTGCGCCCTCCGGCACTGAATCCTCGCAGGCAGCGCTCACCTAGCTCCGCCGCACTCGACCGTCATAGATCACAACTGAGCCATTCTTGGTTGCGCAACAGTTGCGTCGCTTCCATTTCTCCTCTCGAGTCACCGCTCATTTTTCTTTGTGATTTCGCGCCGCAGGAAGCCGCGTTGGGGCACGAGTCCTGCAGTGTTTGACGTGGCCGGCACGACCAACCGCTGAGCCGTGGAGGAGGCACCATGTGGAATAAGGACGAAGTAGAGGGCAAAGTCGATCGCGCGAAAGGCCGCGCGAAAGAAGCGGCTGGCGATCTGACCGACAACGACAAGCTCCGCGAAGAAGGCGCCGCTGACGAGGCCGCCGGCAACGTGCAAGAGACGTTCGGCAAAGGCCGGCGCAAGGTCGGCGATGCTTTGAAAGATCTCGGCGACTCGATCAAGAAGTAACGACATTCATCAGGAGGCCACGAGTATGAAACGACTCATGACAGGGTTCGGTGTCGCGGCGGCCTTCGGGCTCGTCGCATCGCTCAGCGCGCAGACGCCGACAACGCCGGCGAGCCAGACCTCGAACGACCACGAAGTCACGATCACAGGCTGTCTCGAACGCGGTGCGAACGGCAGCTACACGCTGATGAACGCGAAAGCGGACAACAGCGCCAGCGGATCGGCGACGACGACCACCGGCACCAGCGGCACGACGGCCACCGGTACAACGAGCGCCACCGGCACGACGACCAGCGGCACTGCTGGAACGACCGCGGGCGCGATGAACGCCACCGCCGGCAGCAGCTGGACTCTCGAAGGCGGCAGCGATCTCGACAAGCACGTCGGCCACAAGATTCAGGTGACCGGCAAGGAAGTCGCGTCGAAGGACAAGGACGAAGCGTCCGCGACAACGACCGCGACCGGCGCAACGACAACCGCCACGGGCACGACCGGGACGACCGGCAGCGCGGCGGCCGAACAGCGTCATAGCACCAGCGATCACGCGACCCGCACGCTCGACGTGAAGTCGGTGAAGATGATCTCTTCGAGCTGCTCGTAACGAACGACTACCGCACGGGCGTGCCGCACCGCGGCCGCCCGTGCGGTTCTATTTGCCACAAAGTGGAAGCGTCTGACGCGCCACGATACAGTTCGCGCGCGCCGGCATAGGAAATCGAGCGAAAAGCTCGCTCCTCATCAGGTACGCCCTTTGTAGAGGTGGTCGCCCGATGCGGTCCGACAAGCTCTCGAGCGAAGCGCCTCAGCCACAGACACGCAGTGAGCTGCAGGCGTGGATCCGTGAGCACCTCCATCTCGCCACGCCTCTCGAGCAGTCGCTGCTCGCGGCGATCGAAGCGGTCTTCAGCCGCCACGAGCGGCTCTGGCAGGAATCCAAGCACGAGGCGATTCAGGCGCTCTCGGCGGCTTTCGCTGACAAGACCGCGCGCGTCAAGCGCGAGCTGCTCGCGAAAGACGCCACGGTCAGCAGCATCTCCCGGTACTTCGAGGCACTCGTCGCCGATCTCACGGACAAATCGCACCGCGACCCGAAGACGAAGCTGATGAACTTCGGCCGGTTCACCGAGCAGCTCGAGTCGTTTCTCGCCCTCGAGCAGCGCGGACGCTGGTGCGCCGTGGGTCTGGTCGATATCACCGGGTTCAAGTGGTACAACGACGCGCTCGGGCATTCGGTCGGCGACCAAATCATCGAACGCGTCGCGCATCTTCTGCGCGAGCAGGTGCGCTCCGACGACCTGATCGCCCAGGAGCGGCCGAAGACGCGATCGAAGGAGCTCCATGCGAGATTCGGCGGCGACGAATTCTGTTTTCTGATTCCGGATCTCGCCGAGTACCCGCAGGCATACGCCGTTGCGGAACGGTTTCGCGAGGCAGTGGAGCGCTACGACTGGACGCTCGAGGACCGCAGGCTCGCGGTGCAGCCGGTCAGGGTCGACGTCGGCGTCGTGTGCTTGTGGCTCGGCCGCGTCGCCGAACGTCGATTCATCGCCCGGCGGCTGGCGGCCGATCTCATTCAGCGCGCCGACAAGTTGATGTACGAAGCAAAAGGCGAACGTGCGAATCACATCTACCTGGTGCGCGCGAACATCAGCAATGGCGCGCTCGTCGAAGTGACGGACGATACCGAAACACCACTGGCTGGCGCGCACGAGCAAGCTGAGTAATCTGCTACACTTGGGAGTTCGGCTCAGACGCGAGATCGTCCGATTGCGTCCGCCTCGAACGCGGACGCAATCACGATCGTCCCGGTGTGGTGGGCGTAGTTCAGTGGCAGAACGCCTGACTGTGGCTCAGGAGGTCGCGGGTTCGATACCCGTCGCCCACCCCAATCCCGTCCAAAAAGAATAATCGGTCGCTATAGCTCGTGACGTAGCGCGAGGCTTTAGCCGAGCGAAGCGCACGGCGCGTGCGGCCGAGCGGGCACAGGCATTGCGTCGACTATCTCAGGAGGAAGTCGAATGACTCCTGGGCTTGGGATCGGCATCTTGATCGCGCTCGTGCTCGCCGCAATCCTCTGGGGACCCTATCTCTACAAGGAAATCACGAAGGGCAAAGTCAGTCTCGGCCCGCGGACGCCTGACGGCGCCGGCGACACGCACCCGGGACGCCGCGGCGATCCGGCGCCGGGTCAGCCCGACGGTCAGCCTGATCCCTACGATGCGGAGGCCAGAAGATAAACGTCTACGGTGACGGCTGTCCCCACCGAACAATGAGGCGAGCCAGCGGCTCGTGAAAGATGAGCGCGGCCGCGACGGCGCCGGCAAGAACCAGGACGGCAAACGCGAGGATGATGGCCGCGTCGCGCACTAACCAGCGGCTCACCGGCTCCGCCGGCGTCAGCTCGAGATCGTCCACCGCGGCGTCGACGAGGTCGACGTCGATGACGCTCGCGAGCGCCGCGAACCCCAGCGTCAGTGCGCGGTCGCACAGAAGGTTCACGAGCGTCGGCACCCCAGCCGAGACCTGGTAGAGGCGCTCCGCCGCCGCGTCGCTGAAATCAACACGGGGGCTCGCACCCGCTACAGACAGCCGATGGCTGACGTAATCGATCATGTCCTCCGGCGCCAGCGGCTCGAGCACGCATCGCACTCCGACGCGCGCGCCGAGCAATCCGAGCTCTTCGTCTCGCAGCCGCGCCGTCAGCGACGGCTGCCCAACGAGCACGAACTGCAGCAACCGCGGCGTCTCTGAGCATTCCGACAGGAGCTTGACCTGCTCCATCAGCTCTCCGCTCAGATTGTGGGCATTGTCGATCAACACGACCGCCAGCGCCTCGATCGGCGCGAGCGTCGCGAGAAAATGTCGGAGCGCCGACTCGAGATCTTCGCGCGACGACTGCCCCAGACGCTCGCGGTCAATCTCGGCCTCCACAACCCCGAAATCGATCAGCATCGTCGCGAGCAGGTCTTCGACCGAGGCGATCGGGCACGCGAGGTACGAAGTGAGCGTCCGCTGATCGAGCTCCTCGATCACGGCGCGGCACAGCATCGTTTTGCCGACTCCCACGTCGCCAGTGACGACGACCACGGCGTCGCGTCGGCGAATGGCGCTGAGAAGCTCCTGCGCCACCTTGTCGTGCGCAGCGCTGTGGAAGACGAACCTGGGATCTGTCGAAAGGCCGAACGGTTGTTCGCTCAACCCATAGAAGCCTTCGTATGTGGAAGTGTCGGGTCGCGAATCGGCGTGCAGTTCGGGCTTTCGCTGCGGCGGCCTCGAAGGCGGAAACAGATCCAGGAGCGGCCGCCTCGCGCGATCCTCCACGGTCGACATTCTACGTGAACAATAACGGCACATCGGGTGCCGTACCTGAACACGGCGGTCTAACCCGTTGTGTCTGAACCACCTCTGGTGTGCGCCGCCGCCGGTCGCAAGCGAGCACGTCATATATACGCACACAACGCACCCAGAAGTCGCTTTGGACGAATTCGTAACTACAACTGAATCAGGCACTTACGTGAATGTAGAGCTTGGCGTTGGAGTTGCTCCAGCCGTGCTGACGGCCGACGTGTGGCCGAAACGAACCAGCGCATACATGTCGCCTGATTCCGACGTCTCACGTGCCGCCGACTGGCGAACTGCGCTGCCGACGCTGATGGGGCGCGCCGTGAACCTGCGCGAACCGACGGCGCGCGATCTCAGTTCGCTCATCGACATTCTCTCGCTCGCAGATGCGACCCGCTTCGGCATCGATGAAGCGATCACTGAACTCGCCGTCCAGCAGCTGATCGATCGCGCCATCCGGGAGCGTGCTGCCGGCCTCTCGTTCACGTACGTCATCAACGCGACCGGCGGACGCATGGTCGTCGGACTCATTCAGATGCGTCAGGTGGATGCGCCCTTCGAAACGGCCGAATGCGAGTGCACGATTGCGCCGTCGGCGCGCGGCACGGGCGTGTTCCTCGAAACGGCGCGACTCGTCGGATCGCTCGCGTTCGGCTCCATGGGCACGCATCGGATCGAGGCCCGGGTGGCGCTGCAGAACGGCCGCGCGAACGGCGCGATGCGCAAGCTCGGCGCGGTGCAGGAAGGAATTCTTCGGCGCTCGATGCGGCAACACGGCGAATACGTCGACCAGGTGCTCTGGTCGCTTTTGAAGGAGGACTGGGGCGACCACTGGGTGTCGACCGGTCCCCGCGTTCATTGACGCACCCAATCCCGACCGCCGCGCGCGTCTACGTGCGCCTCGTCGTTGTCGCGGGCGCCGCGCTGCTCCTTGCCTGTCTGCCGCTGGCGCGGTTCGATCAGCCGTTTGTGTTTCTCGCGCTCCTGTCCCTTTCGTCGGCGTCGGCGGCGTTGAAGGTCCAGCTGCCGTTGACGACGAGCGGCTCCACGCTTTCAGTGTCGTATGCCGTGGACTTCGCGTCGCTGCTGCTTCTCGGTCCGCACGAAACGATGCTCGTCGCCGCCGGGAGCGCCTACAGCCAGTGCAATCTGAACAGCAAGGATCGCAACCCGCTGCACCGCACGCTCTTCAGCATGGCGGCACTCGTGATCACGGTGCAGGGAGCCGGCTTGGCGTCGCGGCTGCTCGGCTATCACGGGCCATCCGCGCCGTTTGTCGAGATCGCGCGTCCGCTCGTCGGTGCGGCGACGGTGTACTTCCTGCTCAACACCGGCCTTATTGCGACGGCTATCGCGCTCACCGCGCGCGAGCGCGCCCGCACGATCTGGCAGACGAATTTCCTGTGGAGCGCGCCCAGTTATTTCGTCGGCGCCGGCGTTGCCGCTGTGGCGGCCTGGCTCGTGGCGCACGCCGGCTATTGGGTGGCGCCGCTCACCTTCGCGCCGATCTACCTCACGTACCGCACTTACAAGGTGTACATGGGGCGGATCGAAGATCAGCAGCGGCACGTGCAGCAGACCTCCGACCTGCATCTCGCGACGCTCGAAGCGCTCGCGCGGGCGATCGACGCGAAGGATCAAACGACGCATACACATATTCGTCGCGTCCAGCTATATGCGACCGCGCTCGCAGACGCGGTCGGCGTGGCGCCGGCCGATATCCAGGGCATCCGCACCGCGGCAATGCTCCACGACATCGGCAAGCTCGCGGTGCCTGAGCACATTCTGTCGAAGCCGGGTCAGCTGACGGAGGAAGAGTTTCAAAAAATACGCATCCATCCGCAGGTCGGCGCGGAGATTATCGCGGCGGTCCCGTTTCCCTACGCGGTTGCGCCGCTGATTCTCAGCCACCACGAACGCTGGGATGGCGCCGGTTATCCCATCGGTCTCGCGGGCGACGCGATCCCGATCGGCGCGCGCATTCTGTCGATCGCCGACTATTACGACGCGGTCACGACGGAGCGGCCCTACCACAAGGCGCTCAGCTCGGAGAGCGCGATCGGGCTGTTGCGGCACGAGGCCGGCCGCGCCCTCGATCCGGTTCTCGTACCGCTGTTCATCGACATGCTGCCGGATCTTCTCGCCGCCGCGGCCGCCGAGGAGCGGCGTAATGCCGCGCCGGAACAACCGGAGCCGGCCATAGGAGGATCGGCGCATCCAGGAATCGCGTCGGCGAGCCCGAGCGCGTTCGAGAACATCGCGCTCGCGCACCGCGAGATCTACGCGCTCTATGAGATCGCGCAGTCGATGGGGACGAGCCTGGGAGTGGCCGACACGATGGCGCTGATCTCGGCCAAGCTCGCGAAGCTCGTCCCGTGGAGTGGATGCGCGCTGTACCTGCTCCAGCCGGACACCGATTCGATCGCGTGCCGGTTTGCCAGCGGCGTCGATGCGCCGCAACTGCTCAACACGACGCTGCAGCTCGGCCACGGACTCGCCGGCTGGGTTGCGCGGAACCGGCGGACGCTCGTGAATGCCGACCCGCGCATCTCGTTCAAAGCTGCCGGCGTTCGTACCGGAACGCAGTTGCGTTCGGCGATCGTCTGTCCGCTCTATCTGAACGACGCGTTGATCGGCTGCCTGGCGCTATATCACACGGACGCCAACCGCTACACGGAGGACCACCGGCGGCTGATCGAACGCATCGCCGAGCAGGCCGGACCGGTCATCCACAACTCGATTGTGTTCGAGCAGACGCAGGAAGATTCGCTGACCGATCCGCTCACGGGCCTGCCGAATCGCCGATCGATGTTCGTGCATTTGTCGCGCGAGCTGTCGCGCGCGGCACGCACGAAAGGCGAGGTCGCGATGATCGTGATGGACGTGGACGGCTTCAAGACCATCAACGACACGTACGGCCACAACGTAGGCGACAACGCACTGCGCCAGGTGGCCGCGACGCTACAGTCGGCGCTGCGGCCCTACGATCTGTGCGTTCGCTACGCGGGCGATGAATTCATCGTGGTGCTCGCCGACTCCTCGCGCGAGGCGGCGGATGCGAAGCGCCGCGAGTTGCAGGAACTGGTCGCCGGCATCGAGCTCGAGGTGCGGCCGGGCAAACGGCTGGCGATTTCGGTCAGCGCCGGTGCCTCAGTGTTTCCGCACGACGGCGCAACGCAGGAGGCGCTGCTCGCGGACGCCGACCAGCGGATGTACCGTGACAAGACGGCGCGGCGCGGCGACGTCGTCACGGCGCATCCCTTCGGACCGGCGCACTTTCCACCGCCCCCAGACGAACTGTTCGACCAGCCGGCACAGGCGGACGCTGCGCTCCGTCAGACCGTCGCCTAGACGATCCTTCACTCCCCCGTTACGTCGCTCGGCCCCGGCTTGAGATCGTCGGGCTCCGCTGTCGCACCGAGCGGATCGGGCGCGAGCCGTCCGCTCGCCGCATCTTCAGGCTTCACACGCGGCATATCCGGCGCCTTGGGTCTCTCTGTCGGACCGCCCGCTTCCGGCCCGCCGCCGCCGATCGTCCCGCTGACGCTGCCGTCGAGGGGACCGCGGCGATCGACGTTCTCGGGGTTCTCAGGGTTCTCACGGTTCTCTTGGTTTGCTTGAGTCATGCGAGCAGCGGTCGCAAGGGATGTACCGCTAAGATAATTCAGTGGCTGACGAGCTGAATCGTCCGAACCGCGCGGATCTCGTGGAACGGCGGCGGCGTTACATCGAGCGGCAGATTGCGCTCGAAGGCGCCGCGGTGAACGTCGATCTGCAGGGCAGATCGCCCGAAGGCAGCGGGCCTGTCAATCGACACGGCATGCCGAAGCTGCCCGTCGGCCAGCACGAAGTGAGGAACTGGCCGGTCCTCGATCTCGGCGACATGCCGCAGGTCGAACTCGATGAATGGCGGCTCGACGTCGCGGGCGAGGTGGACAACCCGGTCACGCTGACGTGGACCGAATTCCTCGCGCTGCCGCAGGTCGACGATACCAGCGATTTTCACTGCGTCACGACCTGGAGCCGCTACGACAACCACTGGCGCGGGGTGCGGTTCAAGACGATCGCGGAGCTCGCCGTCCCGAGAGACAGCGCGCACTACGTCCTCTGCACCGGCTACGACGTCATGCCGGGATCCGTCGATTCCATATACGACAAACATTCCGCTCGCGCGCGCGATCGAAGACGACGTGCTGCTCGTGCACACGTGGGAGGGCAAGGCCGCTGCCGCGCGAGCACGGTGGCCCGTGCCGGATGATCACGCCCAAGCTGTACGCATGGAAAGGCGCGAAATGGATCCGGAAGATCGAATTCCTGCCACGGGACAAGAAAGGGTTCTGGGAAATCCGCGGCTATTCGAACACAGCCGAACCGTGGCTGAATGATCGGTATTCGGGGTAGTCGTCGGTGGTGGGTATTTGGTCGTTAGTCAACGCGCCAGGACCACCCATTTCTGATCTCTATAGAGCGACCGCCAGCCGGCGGTTGCGAGCCGCGGGGCGACCGGAGAGCTCGTCGGCAGATACGCACATCCGATGTGGTACTCCGAGAAGGCTTCGGCGTAGTCGCCGGTCGATTCGATCCGGATCTGCTCGAGGATGAGACGCGGTTCGTACGGATCCTGACGGCCATCGAGAAAAACCGGCCTCTCTGGCGCAAACCAAATCAGATAACCGCCTTCGTCGTACCGGTTGTAGAGGTTGCCGGGACAACGCGCGAGTGCGCGAAGCGAGGCGGCGGGCAACGGCGTCCAGCGCAGGTGCTCGATCTGCATCGCGTAGGCGTACACGATCGCCGCAATGGATGCCGCCGCGGCCGCTGAGATCATCGTCAGGTTCAATCGGGTCCGCTCGCGCCGCTGCGCAGGCGGCGCCGCGTCCGCCGGCACAAGAGCTGTGATCGCCGGCACGGCAATCATCAGAAACAGCCCGACGTTTCGAACCGCGGAGACCGCAAGCGGCAGCAGCACCAGCGCACACGCCGTCATCGTCGCCGCCGAAATCGACGTCTTCGTCGACCGATTGTGAGCGGTCGCGCTGGTCAGACGTCTTACGACGCAGATGCAAAGAAGAGCGGCGATCAGCCAGAACGGCGTCAGCCGTGGATCAGTGAAGGTGGCCGGCTGCCATTCGTTGAGCGGGTACATCCGGATGCGCGCAAGCGATTTCGGGAGCTCGCTCCAGAGCGCCAGCCCAAGCGGTGTCACCGATCCGGCGATCGCGCAGGCTACGAGCGCCGCCAACCGGCGGAGCCATCCATCGCGGGACCACAGCATCTGCGTGGCGAGGCCGGTCGTGAGAACGAGAAATCCGGTCAGCACACCGCCGTGGCAGTTCGCCCAGACGAGAAAGACGAGCGGGAGCCACGCGTAGCGCTCTCTGACGATCAAATAAACGGTCAGCATTAAAAACAGAAACGAAAAGGCGTGCGGCCGCGGTTCCCAATGGAGGCTCGCTGGCACCAGAGCGAGCGCGGTGAGCGCGAAGCGCAGGCGCATGGACCCAGTGGTTAGATGCCATGTGATGGACCACGCGACAGCGATCAACGTCGCTGCGAAGAGCGTCACCAGCGCGAGACCGCCCATCCGGTAGCAGGCGTAGTAGAGGACTTCGGCGAGCCATTCATGATTCGGCCAGAACGCGCCGTACGCGGTGTGCGAGTACGTGTCGATGAGGAGAACGCGGCGAGTCGACCACATGTCGCGGCCTGCACGCAGTTGCCACCACGTGTCGTGCTGGATCGGCATGAGGGCTGCCGCGACGAACAACGCAATGAAAAGCAGCGCCGGCAGTAGCCGATCGTACGTGCATCCGCGGCGAAGCCCGCCGCCGACGTGCGCGAGTTCAGTCGCAAGAGTGGTCATCGGAAGGTCACTTTAGGTCGCCAAAATGCTTATCGGACGAACGACAGTCGTCAGTCACCAGTCGTAAGTCGCTAGTCACCAGCCACCAGTCACTAGCCACCGAGCCACCAGCCACCATCAAATGGCACAGCCCTTGAACCTCGGCCATCCGTGAGAGTCTGGCCCGGCGATCCCTATCCGCTCGGCGCGACCTGGAACGGCGTCGGCGTCAACTTCGCGCTCTTCTCCGAGCACGCGACGAAGGTCGAGCTCTGCCTGTTCGACTCCGCCGACGCGACGAAGGAATCGGCGCGCATCCCGCTGCCCGAACAGACCGACATGGTCTGGCACGGCTACCTGCCCGATGCACGGCCGGGCCAGCTCTACGGCTACCGCGTCCACGGCCCGTACGAGCCGGCGAACGGCCACCGCTTCAACCCGAACAAGGTCGTCCTCGATCCGTACGCCAAGTCGGTCGGCGCGTACGATTCGGTGGGCCGACGCGCTGTTCGGCTACCGCGTCGGCGATCCGCGAGGCGACCTCTCGTTCGACGACCGCGACAACGCCGCGTTCGCGCCGCTCGCCGCCGTCGTCGACCCGGCCTTCACCTGGGGCGACGACCGGCCGCCGCGCACGCCCTGGCACAAGACGCTCATCTACGAGCTGCACGTCAAGGGCTTCACCATGCTGCATCCCGACGTGCCCGAACACGCTGCGCGGCACCTACGCCGCGCTGGCGTCGGAGCCGGCGCTCAAGCACCTGCACGAGCTCGGCGTCACCGCCGTCGAGCTGCTGCCGGTCCACCACCACGCGCACGACCGCCACCTCGTCGAGCGCGGCCTCACGAACTACTGGGGCTACAACACGCTTCGGCTTCTTCGCGCCCGACCGCCGTCTACGCGGCGTCGCAGTCGCCGGCCGGCGCGGTCCGCGAGTTCAAGCTGATGGTGCGCGCGCTGCACGCCGCCGGCATCGAGGTGATCCTCGACGTCGTCTACAACCACACCGCCGAGGGCAACCAGCTGGGCCCGACGCTGTCGCTGCGGGGATCGACAACGCCTCCTACTACCGCCTGTCGCCGACGATCCCGCGCTACTACATGGACTTCACCGGCTGCGGCAACACGCTGAACATGCGGAGCCCGCACGTGCTGCAGCTGATCATGGACAGCCTGCGCTACTGGGTGCTCGAGATGCACGTCGACGGCTTCCGCTTCGACCTCGCGAGCACGCTGGCCCGCGAGCTGCTCGACGTCGACCGGCTCGGCGCGTTCTTCGACATCATCCACCAGGACCCGGTGCTTGTCGCAGGTCAAGCTGATCGCCGAGCCGTGGGACGTCGGCCCGGGCGGCTACCAGGTCGGCAACTTCCCGGTGCTGTGGACCGAGTGGAACGGCAAGTACCGCGACTGCGTGCGCCGCTTCTGGAAGGGCGACGGCGGCACGCGTGTCCGAGCTCGCCACGCGGCTCGTCCGGCAGCAGCGACCTCTACGCGCACAGCGGCCGCCGGCCGTACGCCAGCATCAACTTCATCACCGCGCACGACGGCTTCACGCTGCACGACCTCGTCAGCTACAACGAGAAGCACAACGAGGCCAACGGCGAAGAGCAACCGCGACGGCGCGAACGACAACCTGAGCTGGAACTGCGGCGTCGAAGGGCCGACCGACGACCCGGCGATCAACGCGCTGCGCGCGCGGCAGAAGCGCAACCTCCTCGCGACGCTGCTGCTCTCGCAGGGCGTGCCGATGCTCTGCGGCGGCGACGAGCTCGGCCACACGCAGCACGGCAACAACAACGCCTACTGCCAGGACAACGAGCATCACCTGGCTCGACTGGGACCTCGACCGACGAGCAGCAGCGAGTTCCTGCGAGTTCACGCGCAAGCTGGTGCACCTCCGGCTGTCGCAGCCGGTGCTCCGCCGCCGCAAGTTCTTCCAGGGCCGCAGCATCCGCGGCGCGACGTCAAGGACATCTCCTGGCTCGCGCCCGACGGCCGCGAGATGACCGACGAGGCGTGGAACGCCGACTTCGTCCGCTGCCTCGGCGTGCGGCTGACCGGCGACGCGATCGACGAGGTGAACGAGCGCGGCGAGCCGATCGTCGGCGACACGCTGCTGATCCTGCTCAACGCCCACAGCGACGCGGTGCCGTTCACGCTGCCGCCGCTCGACGCCGATCAGCAATGGCAGCGCATCCTCGACACGCGCGATCCCGCGACGCCCGATCGCACGTTCAAGCCGGGCGCCCGCTACCCGCTCGCGGGGCGCTCGGTCGCCGTGCTGCAGGGTGACGCCGCCGGTCCGCGAGCGTCGCCGCGCGCGCGACGTGGCGCGCGCCGCCACCGCGGCGCCCGCACCAGCCGAGACGCCGGAGACGCCGGAGCCGGTCGGCGCGGAAGGGTGACGCGTCGAAGCGCGAGTCGGAGTCGAGTCGCGAGTCGAACGCGTCGGACGAGTCGCGCAGTCGCGACGCGGTCCGACGACCGTCCGACACCGACGATCCCGACGATCGACTCGCACGCCGCGTCGTCGTCGAGAACGTTCGGCCCGCGCGTCGACGACGGGCGGTTCCCGATCAAGCGCACGGCCGGCGAATCGGTCGACGTGCACGCCGACGTCTTCGCCGACGGCCACGACGTGCTCGCGGTGATCGTGCGCGACCGGCCCGCGCCGGCGAACGACGGGACGACGCCGCAGGCGGCTGGCGCGAGACGCCGATGACGCTCGCCGCTCGAGGGCACCGACGAATGGATCGGCGCGTTCGACGTCGACGCCGTCGGCTGGCACGAGTACACCGTCGTCGGCTGGGTCGATCGCTTCAGGACGTGGCGCCGCGACCTGCGAGATCAAGACGGCGGCCGGCCAGGACGTCGCGCGTCGAGCTGCTCGAAGGATCGCTGCTCGATCCGCGACGCGGCGTCGCGGGCCGCGCCGATCGGCGCGATCGCGATTCGGCGACGCTGCTCGACATGCGTCCGACCGCGCTGAGCGGCGACGCGCCGGCTGCCGATCGCGTGCGGCCTGGCGCTCGACGATGAGCTCGCAGCGCTGATGGCGGCGTACGCCGATCGATCGCACGCGACCGAATCGCCGCCGCTGCGCGTGTGGGTCGATCGCGAGCGCGCGCGCTTCGGCGCGTGGTACGAGATGTTCCCGCGCTCCGCCGGCGCCGATCCGCCGCCGCAGCGGCACGTTTCGCGACGCCGCGGCCGGCTGCCGCGCATCGCCGACCTCGGCTTCGACGTCGTCTACCTGCCGCCGATCCATCCGATCGGCACGCAGCTTCCGCAAGGGACGCGAACAACAGCCCTGTCGCCGGCGCCGGCGATCCCGGCAGCCCGTGGGCGATCGGATCGCGAAGCAGGCGGCCACACGGCGATCGAGCCGGGGCTCGGCACGCTCGACGACTTCGTCGCCTTTCGCGACGCCGCCGAGCGCCTCGGCCTCGAGATCGCGCTCGACCTCGCCTTCCAGTGCTCGCCGGATCATCCGTGGGTGCGCGAGCATCCCGGAGTGGTTCCGCCATCGGCCCGACGGCACGATCAAGTACGCCGAGAATCCGCCGAAGAAGTACCAGGACATCTATCCGCTCGACTTCGAGTGCGACGACTGGCGCGCGCTCTGGCACGCGCTGCTCGACGTGACGCTGTTCTGGATCGCGCACGGCGTGCAGGATCTTCCGCGTCGACAACCCGCACACCAAGCCGTTCGGCTTCTGGGAGTGGCTGATCGCGCGAGGTCCACGCGGCGCACCCGGACGTCATCTTCCTCGCCGAGGCGTTCACGCGGCCGAAGCTGATGCGGCACCTCGCGAAGGTCGGCTTCACGCAGTCGTACACCTACTTCACCTGGCGCAACTACGAAGCCGGAGCTCGACGGACTACTTCACCGAGCTGACGCAGACCGAGGTGCGCGAGTACCTGCGGCCGAATCTGTTCGCGAACACGCCGGACATCCTGCACGAGTATCTGCAGCACGGCGGCCGGCCGGCGTTCGAGGCGCGGCTGCTGCTCGCCGCGACGCTCGGCGCGAGCTACGGCATCTACAGCGGCTTCGAGCTGTGCGAAGACCGGGCGGTGCGCGCCGGGCAGCGAGGAGTACCTCGACTCGGAGAAGTACCAGATCCGGCACCGGGACTGGAACGCAGCCCGGCAACATCAACGAGCTCATCGCGCCGCGTCAACCGGATCCGCCGCGCGCATCCGCGCGCTGCAGTTCGACTGGACGCTCGAGTTCCACGACGACCGACAACCCGGAGCTGATCGCCTACACGAAGACGCGCGCCCGACGACTCGCGACCGGCTGCTCGTCGTCGTCAACCTCGATCCGCACCACATGCAGCACGGCGCTCGTCGACGCGCCGGTCGACGCCGACGCGCTACGTCGTCGCACGACCTGCTCGACGACGCGACGTACACGTGGCACCGCGGCTGGAACTACGTCCGCCTCGATCCCGACGTCCGGCAAGGGCACATTCTGCAGATCGACGCGAGGCGCTAGTGGCCAGCACCGACATCCCGCTGTTGTCCGTTCCAACTGACGCGCGTGTCCGCCGGCACGTCGGCCGGCGGCGACGACGATCCGCTCTGGTACAAGGACGCGGTCATCTACCAGGCGCACGTCAACTCGTTCTTCGACAGCAACAACGACGGCATCGGCGACTTCCCGGGGCTGACCGAGAAGCTCGACTACCTGCAGGGCCTCGGCATCACCGCCTGTGGCTGCTGCCCTTCTTCCCCTCGCCGCTGCGCGACGACGGCTACGACATCGCCGACTACCTGAGCGTCCATCCGAGCTACGGCACGCTCGACGACTTCAAGCGGTTCGTCGACGCGGCGCACGCGCGGCACATCCGCGTCCTCATCGAGCTGGTCGTCAACCACACCTCCGATCAGCATCCGTGGTTCCAGCGCGCGCGGCACGCGCCGACGGGCTCGCCCGAGCGCGAGTTCTACGTCTGGAGCGACACCGACCAGAAGTTCCCGGAGACGCGCATCATCTTCACCGACACCGAGAAGTCGAACTGGACCTACGACCCGGTCGCCGAAGCAGTACTACTGGCATCGCTTCTTCTCGCACCAGCCGGATCTCAACTTCGACAACCCGGCCGTCGTCGACGCGGTGATCGACGTGATGAAGTTCTGGCTCGATCTCGGCGTCGACGCGCTGCGCCTCGACGCGGTGCCGTACCTGTTCGAGCGCGAAGGCACGAACAGCGAGAACCTGCCGGAGACGCACGCGGTGCTGAAGCGGATGCGCCGCGCGCTCGACGCCGCGTACCCGAACCGGATGCTGCTCGCCGAGGCGAACCAGTGGCCGGCCGACGTGCGCCCGTACTTCGGCGACGGCGACGAATGCCACATGGCGTTCCACTTCCCGCTGATGCCGCGCATGTTCATGGCGCTGCGGCAGGAAGATCGCCATCCGATCACCGAGATCCTGAACCAGACGCCCGACATTCCCGAGAACTGCCAGTGGGCGCTGTTCCTGCGCAACCACGACGAGCTGACGCTCGAGATGGTCACCGACGAAGAGCGCGACTACATGTACTCGGTCGTACGCCGCCGATCCGCAGATGCGGCTGAACGTCGGCATCCGCCGCCGTCTCGCGCCGCTCGTCGAGAACAGCCGCCGGCGGATCGAGCTGCTGAACACCCTGCTCTTCTCGCTGCCGGGCACGCCGATCATCTATTACGGCGACGAGATCGGCATGGGCGACAACATCTATCTCGGCGATCGCAACGGCGTGCGCACGCCGATGCAGTGGAACGGCGACCGCAACGCGCGGCTTCTCGCGCGCCGATCCCGCGCGGCTCTTCGCGCCGCCGATCATGGATCCGGTCTACGGCTACCAGTCGATCAACGTCGAGGCGCAGGAGCGCTCTCCGTTCTCGCTGCTCAACTGGATGAAGCGGCTGATCGCGATGCGCAAGCAGCACCGCGTGTTCGGCCGCGGCACGCTCGAGTTCGTCGGCTGCCCGAACCGCAAGGTGCTCGCCTACCTCCGGCGCGACGACCGCGAAACGATCCTCGTCGTCGCCAACCTGTCGCGCACCGTGCAGCCGGCGGAGCTCGACCTGACGGCCTTCGCCGGGCCTGACTCCCGGTCGAGATGCTCGGCCTGACCGAGTTTCCGCGCATCGGCGACCGCCCGTACTTCCTGACGCTCGGCGCCGTACGCGTCGTACTGGTTCACGCTGCAGCACGAGCCGATGCAGATGACGCATCGCGCGTCGGCGACGAACGACGCCGATCCGCCGCGGCGATTCGTCGAGGCGCTGCCGTCGCTGCTCGTCGGCGCCGACTGGCAGAACGTGCTCGACGGCGGCACGCGCGCGGTGCTCGAGCGGCAGGCGCTCATGCCGTTCCTGCAGCGGCAGCGATGGTTCGGCTCGAAGGCGCGCGAGATCCGCCGCGCCGCGCTTCTCGGACTGGACGGCGCTCCGCACGGCCCGCGATCCGTCCTTCCTCACCGTCGTCTCGGTCGAATACACCGACGGCTGGATGGAAAGCTACCTCGTGCCGCTCGCGCTGCTGTCAGGCGAGCAGGCCGACCGCGCACTGAAGCAGACGCCGGGTGCGGTTCTGACGCGCATCACCGGCGCGCGCAAAGGCGTCATCGTCGACGGTCTGCTCGACGACGATACGTGCGACCGCCTGCTGAATGCCACGGATCGGGGCGAGGGGCTCGCGACCAAGCGCGGGCAGCGTGCGGGGCTGGTCGAACGGTGAGCGCTTCGATCTTCCGCCAGAACACAAATGGATCCGCGGCGGCGGCGACCAGAGCAACAGCATCGCGTTCGTGAACGATCGCTACGTGCTGAAATTGTTCCGCCGGATCGAGCCGTCGGCGAATCCCGAGTTCGAAATCGGGCGGTTCCTCGCGGAACGCGGCTTCACCCGCATACCTCCGCTCGTCGGCGCGCTGGAATACGACCGCGCCGGCCTCGAGCCGGGAACGCTCGCGGTCGTCCAGGCGGCCGTGAAGCATCAGGGATCCGGCTGGGAATTCACCATCGACGAGCTCCGGCGGTACTACGAGCGCGTCTCGGCGCGAATCGGGACTGCTCGACGATCCATTGCCTGCCGACGAGCCCGAGCAGCCTCCTCCGTTCTTTGCGGCGCTCGAACACTGGTACCTCGGCACCGCGACGACGCTCGGCCGGCGGACGGCGGAACTGCATCTGACGCTCGCGTCAAGGCACCGATCCAGCGTTCGCACCGGAGCCGCTCGATCGCGGCGGACCTCGCGGCGCTCGCTGATGGTATGCGCGCGCATGCGGAGCATGCGCTCGACCTGCTGCGGTCGCGGCTGGACACGTTGAACGAACGCGTCGCGCGTGCAGGCCGAGGCCGTGCTGAAGCGCCGCGACGCGCTCCTCGCCGAGTTCGATCGCATTCGCCGCCTCAGGAGCGGCGGCATGAAGACGCGCGTCCACGGCGACTATCATCTGGGGCAGGTGCTGCGCACCGAAGAGGATTTCATGATCCTCGACTTCGAAGGCGAGCCGGCACGCTCGGTCGCAGAACGGCGCGCCAAATACTCGCCGCTCAAGGACGTCGCGGGCATGATGCGGTCGTACAGCTACGCGGCGTATGCCGCGCTCTTTGCGTTCACGCTCCACGCCCCGAACGACTACCCGATGCTCGAGATCGTGGGCGGATACCTGGCAGCACTGGGCCGCTGACGCCTTTCTCTCCGGCTATCGCGCGACCATTGCCGCGTCGCGGGCGCAGAGCGCCGCACTGCTGCCGTCTGGCGAAGCGTTCGATCGCCTGCTCTCGGCGTTCGTGTTGGAAAAGGCGACGTACGAGCTCGCGTACGAATTGAACAATCGGCCTGACTGGGTGCGAATCCCGCTGACCGGCCTTGTCAGGCCGAAGTGATTCTTGGCGAACCCTTTGCACATTCGCTTCCGATTACCGTCGACGACCATCTCGAGCGTTGGATTTCACGACGGCTCGTGTGGCATCGTCGCGGGATCGAGGATAGATGCTCATGGCCAAACAACCGCACGCGATCCAGTAGCTCTGAGGCTTCGGGCGATCGACCAGCTCAACCAGAAAAATCCCATCGCACTCGCGCCGGCGGCAATTCCGGCCGCGCCGAGGCGCAAGCCACCGCGGTGCCTGCGCCCGAGATCGACGACACCTTTGCGGCACGTTCGACCGCTGACCAGAACCGGCCCGCCGCTGATCAAAACCGCCCCGAGGACGTGTCGCAGAGCGAGAATCGATCGGAATCGATGAGTTCCTCGCCGAGCGAGGACGACATCCGGCATCCGCGCCTATCAGCGATATCTCGAGCGCGGCGGCGGCCACGGCATGGATTTCGAGGACTGGCTCGAGGCCGAGCGGGAACTCAAAAGGAAAAAGTAAAAAGGCAGAAGGAAAAAGTATGCCCCGCGCCCTCTGGAAAGGGTCGCTCTCGTTCGGTCTCGTCAACATCCCGGTCGAACTGCATACCGCGGTTCGAAATCATCGGCCGAAGTTCCGCATGCTGCATGCGAAGGATCGGTCGCCGGTGCGTTTCGAGCGCGTGTGCATGCGCGACGGCACGCCGGTCGCCTGGGAGGATCTCGTCAAAGGCTACGAGTTCGCCAAGGGCCAGTTCGTCGTCCTGACGAAAGACGATTTCAAGGCGGCGGCGCTCGAGAAGACACGGACGGTCGACATCATCGATTTCGTCAAGGCCGAGGAGATCGACGATCGCTTTTTCGAAACGCCTTATTACCTCGTGCCGGCCAAAGGCGGCGAACGCGCGTACGCGTTGCTGCGTGAGGCGATCCGCGACGTCGGACCGCGTCGGCATCGCGAAGTTCATCCTCCGCGACGCACAGCATCTCGCGGCTGTCGAAGTGATCGAGCAGGCGATCGTCCTCTCGATCATGCGTTTTGCCGACGAACTGGTCGACGTGTCGCAGTTCGATCTGCCGGCCGCGAAAGACGTGCGTGCGCCGGAGCTCGAGATGGCGAAGGCGCTCGTGAACAGCCTGGCGGCGGAATGGGATCCGTCCAAGTACACCGACCAGTACCGCGAGAACCTGATGCGGATCGTCAAGAGCAAGATCGAGGGTGCCGAGCCCGAGCTCGAAGCCGACGAAACGCCTCGGCGCGGTGAAGTGGTCGACTTGATGGAGCGCCTGCGCCGCAGCCTCGCCCACGCCGGCGGTACGCGCAAAGGCGTCTCCGCGCCAAAGGGCGGACGCAAGAAAGCGCCGAAGAAGGCCACCGCCAGGAAACGGTCGCGGCACGCGGCGTAACCGACACCCGAACTACCATTCATCAATGCCCCTGTCGCCAATGCTGGCGTCGCTCGCCGACGCGCCTCTCGACGACCCCGAGCTGGTCTACGAACCCAAGTACGACGGCATCCGCGCGATCGTGGAAGTCGCTCCGCGCGCTAAAGCGGGCGATGTGCGCCTCTGGTCGAGACTCGGAAACGAAAAGACGCAGCAGTTCCCCGAGATTGTCGCGGCGCTGCGGACCTGGAGCACGCGCATCAAGGCGCCAGTCGTGCTCGACGGCGAGGTCGTCGCTCTCGACGCCAAAGGGCCGACCGACCGGATTTCAGCAGCTTCAGGGCCGCATTCATCTGACCGGAGTCGACGAGAGCGCCGGGGGTGGAAAGGTCGCGCTCATCGCGTTCGATCTGCTCCGCGACGGCACACGCGACCTGCGCAGCCGTCCGTTCCTCGAGCGGCGCGCCGAGCTCGAGCGGCTTTTCAGCGACACCGGCTCACCGCTGCTGCGCATCAGCGAGATGGTTCGTGGCAACGGCCGCGAGCTATATCGCCGCGCGCTGGCCGAGGGTTGGGAAGGCCTGATCGCGAAGCACGCCGCGTCGCTGTATAAGAGCGGCAAACGCACGCCGGACTGGCGCAAGCTGAAAATCGTTCACGAGCAGGAATTCGTCATCGGCGGCTGGACCGAGCCGCGGCAGACGCGCTCCTACTTCGGGGCGCTGCTCCTCGGCGTGTACGAAGGGACAGGTGTTTCGCGTCGCCAACCACCAACCACCAGCCATCGGTCACTAGCCACCAGCCACCTCATGTACGCCGGTCACACCGGTACCGGCTTCAACGAGCGGGAGCTCGCGCGCGTGATGAAGCTGCTGAAGCCGCTCGAAACGAAGGAGTGCCCCTTCGATCCGAAGCCCAAGACGAACGAGCGCGCGCATTGGGTGAAGCCGAAGCTCGTCGCACAGATCAAGTTCACGGAATGGACCGCCGACGCCAAACTGCGGCATCCCGTGTATCTCGGACTCCGCGACGACAAGAAGCCTGAAGAGGTGCGGCGCGAGACGAAGGTTCGCGTAACCGCTCCACGTCGCGCACAGGGCGCGAACACGATTGTCGAGCAGCTGCGCGCGCTCGAGGACCGGCGGATCAACGGAACGATCGAGCTGCCCGATGGCGATCGCCTCGCGGTGACGAACCTGCACAAGATTTTCTGGCCGAAGCAGAAGCTCACCAAAGGCGACCTGCTCCGCTATTACGCGGAGATCGCCAGCGTCATTCTCCCGGCTGTCGCCGAGCGGCCGCTCGTGATGAAGCGTTTTCCGAACGGCATCGACGGCGCGCCGTTCTACCAGCATCGCGTCGAGGATGTGCCAGCCGGCGTTCGAGTCGAAACGGTGCGCGTCGCCGACGAGCGTCCGCAGATCGTTGGCGGCACGCTGAAGACGCTGCTGTATACGACGCAGCTCGCCGCAATCTCGCAGGATCCGTGGTTCTCGCGCGTTTCGACGCCCGAGTTCGCCGATTACACAGCTATCGATCTCGATCCCGCCGAAGGAACGCCGTTCGCGCAGGTGCTCGACGTCGCCAGGTGGGTGCGCGATGAGCTCGACGCGATCGGCGCAGTCGGCGTTCCCAAAACGTCGGGCGCGTCGGGGTTACACGTGTACATACCTTTGCCAGCCGGCACGCCGTACGATGCGGGCCTTCTCTTCTGCCAGATCGTCGCGACCGTCGTGGCGCAGAAGCATCCGAAGATCGCGACGATCGAGCGCGCAGTTCGCGCCCGCGGCGCGCGCGTGTACGTCGATTACATGCAGAACGTGCTCGGCAAAACGCTCGCGACCGCATACAGCGCCCGCGCGAGCGAGTACGCCGGCGTCTCGGCTCCGCTCACCTGGAACGAAATCGACGCCGGCATCGACCGTGAAGACTTCACGATCACGACGATGAGCCGCCGGTTGAAGGATGTCGGCGACCTGTGGAAGCCGCTGCGAACGTCAAAAGGTGTGGATCTCTCGCGTGTGGAGCGCTACGCCAGCCGGGCGGGATCGCAGAAACTGAAGAGGACGGCCGGACGCGCGTAAGGTTGCGCGCGCCGGCCGTATCGTCGTCTTTACCGCTTCTTCATTCAGCCTCGTCAGCTTCCTCGTCGTCCTCCGCGTCGTCGTCGACGTCGGCATCTTCGAAGTCGTCATCCTCGTCTGCCGCTCCGACAATATCCTCATCGTCTGGCGCGTCCATGGGCTCGTCGCTCATGGGATTCGGATCTTTCTCTGCCATTTGGAAGCCTCCTCGGCGCGTGCGAGGAGCAACAATCGATCCACTGCGCTAACATCGTTCTGTTGGCTGTTCAGTTGCGCGTTGCGATTGCCGGCCTCGGCGCCACCGGCAGCGCCGCGGCGTTTCATCTCGCTCGGCGCGGCCATACGGTTGTCGCTTTCGACCGGTTTTCCCCGCCGCACCAACTCGCCTCGAGCACCGGTCAGACTCGGATCATCCGCGAAGCGTATTACGAGCATCCTCAATACGTGCCGTTGATTCAGCGCGCGTATGCATGCTGGGACGAGTTGGAGCGGACGAGCGGCGAGCAGTTGTTCGTGAAGACGGGTGGCCTCATGGTCGGCGCATCTGGTGGGCCGCTGCTCGAAGGCGCGCGCGCGAGCGCCGCGCAGTACAAGCTGTCAGTCGACGACATGAGCGGCATGGAGATCACACGGCGCTTCCCGGCTTTTCGCCCGGACGCGGAGATGCGTGGCGTATTCGAACCCCGCGCAGGGCTGCTCTACGCCGACCGTTGCATCGGCGCGCACCTCGCGCTGGCAGGCGCTGCTGGCGCGGAACTCCACACCGACGAACCGGTCTTGGCCTGGAGTGTCGACGCGACCGGCGTGTCCGTATCGACCACGCGGGGAGCGTACCGATCGGACCGGTTGATTCTCTCGGCCGGCTCGTGGATGCCGTCGTTGCTCGAGGACCTGGCGCTGCCACTCGAGATCGAGCGGACCGTGCAGCACTGGTTCCGCGCCGCTGCTCATGCCGATCGCTTTCAGAGCGATCGATTTCCGGTGTATCTCTTCGAATACGCGCAGCCGAACCTGTTGTTCTACGGCTTCCCCGATACCGGCGACGGCGTGAAGGTCGCGCGCCATCACCAGGGGCGGACGACGACGGCGGAGACGCTCGATCGGCAGGTGGCGGACCGCGAGGTCGAGGGAATGCGCTCGCTTCTGGCGCGGTACCTGCCGGACGCGAACGGCACGTATCTGCGGTCGGCGGCGTGTATGTACACGAACACGCCCGATCGCGATTTCATCATCGACACGCATCCCGCGAGCTCCCGCGTGTTGCTGGCGAGCGCCTGCTCTGGACACGGCTTCAAGTTCGCGAGCGCGATCGGCGAGGCTCTCGCGGATCTCGCGCTGGAACAGCCCACACAGTGCGATCTGAGGCCGTTCGCGATCGCTCGTTTCGTTTAACGTCTGCGACGCGTCGGCGATCGCGCATAATCGCGCCATGCCGATCTGTCCTCGTCTGTGCCGCGCACTCCTTATCACGACGCTCGCCTGCGAGGCTGCGATCGGTCTGTCCGCGCAGGCCGCCGGCGTCCTGCCGCAGCCGTTCCTTGCGTTGACGCACGCGCACGTCGTCAACGTGCGCACAGGCGCGATCGCGGACGACGTCACGCTCGTCGTCCGCGAAGGGCGGATCGTCAGCATAGGCGCCGGGGCCGCTCCGCCTGGCGCGCAGGTGATCGACATGGCTGGCAAGTTTCTGCTGCCCGGCCTCATGGATGCGCACACGCATCTGGACACGATGGCTGCGGCGCGGCGAGCGCTCCTCTCGGGTGTCACTACCGTTCGCAGTGCGAGCGTCGGATCGTTCCGCGACGTCGCCTTACGTGAGATGGCGAAGGGCGGTTACATCGCCGGTCCGGACATGCTGGCTGCCGGCATCTTCGTCACGCCCGCCCTCGAGGACACGATGCTGGCGGATCCGGCGCTTGTCGGGCTCGGCGGCGGCGTCCGCACCGCGGAACAGCTGCGGCAGGTCGTTCGAGTGAATGTTGCGCACGGGGTGGACGTGATCAAGACGCGCGGCACCGAGCGCGCAGGCACGCCAGACACGGACCCTCGTGAACAGGTGTATTCCGAAGAGGAACTCCGCGTGATCGTCGAGGAAGCCGCGCGCAGCAACATCCCGATCCTCGCCCACGCGCACGGGGAAGAGGGTGCGCGTGCCGCAGTGCTGGCCGGCGTCCGCAGCATCGAACACGGCACCTACCTCAGCGACGACACGCTGCGGCTCATGAAACAGAAGGGGACGTTCCTGGTGCCGACGTTCTCGACCCTGATCGACCTCGTCGAGCCCGGGGGCGACTACGACAATCCGGTCGTGCACAACCGCGGGCTGTTCATGATCCCGCGCGCGAAGAAGATGATTCAGCATGCCCGCGCCCTCGGCGTGCGGCTCGTGACCGGCACCGATTCCAGCTATGGCCCGGAAAGCATCACGCGCGTATCGCACGAAATCGCGAACTTCGTCGAGATCGGCCTGACGCCCCTTGAAGCGCTCCAGGCGGCGACGATCACCGCCGCCGAACTGTTCCGAATCGAAAAGAAGACCGGCGCGCTCGAGCCCGGGCTCGAGGCCGACATCATCGCCGTGGACGAGAACCCGCTCGAGAACATCCGTGCGGTGCAGGACGTGCTGCTCGTCGTAAGCAATGGCCGCATCGCGCTGAACCGCACGGTGTTTCAACGAAGGTAGCTGCCCGCACGCACGAACTTTAACGGTCCCCGGCTTTGCGACACGATAGCGACACGGAGGAAGTATGAAACGACTGTTGTTGGTGTTTTTGGGCTTCATGGGTTTCGTGACCATCGCGCATGTCCAGTCGGATCCCGCTGAGATGATCCGCGCGCGCGTCGTGCAGATCGATAAATCGGCGACGGGTATTCCGAGCAGCGACACGGAGGCGGACGCGGTGATCTGGACAGGCGCGTACGCGCGGCCTGTCGTGGGCGCCACCAAGCCGGATCCCAAAGACTTTGTGGCTGCACCGAACCGCCGCAACATTCAGAGCAAGACCACAATCGAGCGCATCGTGGTGTCGCAGGATCGCACGATGGCCTACGAATACAGGTACATACACGCTGACGTTCGACGACGATGGCGGGCATCAGACGCGGAACGGAGCCGCCTTGCGAGTGTGGCGCAACACGGGCACGGACTGGAAAGTCAGCGCGAATTTCCAACGCCCGTACGGACGCGTTCAGACGACGTGGTGATCTAACAAACTCATCTCGGCGCCATCGTTTGGCGCCAGGAAAACGGACGAAAAAAGCGAAAACGCTCGAAGAGAGGATGACTGCGGATAAAGGCTGTACCTCGCCTGCTATTGAACCTACGCCTTGTAAGAAGGGCGAACGCTCGTCCGACACGCCGGCGATCCTATCGCGGAGCCGCGTCACTGGGACTGACGGAATCTGCCGGCGGTGGTATAGGCTCATTTCGATTCCAATGGACGGAAACTATCCGAAAGGCGGCGACGTTATCATTCTGGACTTGGAACCCGAAGGCACGACTCCGATCTTCTGGGTGCGAACGCACGCCCGCGGCAGTGCCACTCCCGTATTTGAGGGCGTTGACGCCTGGGCTCGCGCCCGTGCGGCCGCGCAAGAGATGGCCGGGTCGGAGCGCCCGATCTGGCTACGCCACAGAGATGGCCGTTTCGAGAGGCTCGAGATCGAAGAGCCTCCGCCGCACTAAAGCTGCGATCACTGCGACGGTTCGCGACTCGATGCCTTGATCGCACAGCTACCGTGCGCGGCTGCAGTCGATACACCGCGCATCGTGGTCGGGTACGTTCTCCTTTGACGAGACGGCGATATCCGCCGCCGACTGGATCAGTTCTTGTGAATCAGAGATGGTGCGCCCGGCAGGATTCGAACCTGCGGCCTACGGCTCCGGAGGCCGTCGCTCTATCCAGCTGAGCTACGGGCGCGACTGATGACTGGTGACTGAAGACTGTGGCCCTGCGAATCCGGATCGTAGCATACAGCGCGCGCCCAACTACGAGACCGCACGACTGAAGACTGAAGACTGGCCGACTGACGACTGTGTCTGGTGCGCCCGGAGGGAATCGAACCCCCGGCCTACAGGTTCGAAGCCTGTCGCTCTATCCATCTGAGCTACGGGCGCATCGAGATCCAGCCGCGGACGCCATCAACCATAGTCAAACGGTCGGCGCTTTGGCAAGACGGATCGTTTTGCTTTAGGCCGCGCGTTCGTCGGAGAGCGCCGGCAGGCGTACGCTCTCGTGGCCGGCCTGCTCGGCGCCGAACGCGAACTCGTAAATCGCGTGGACGTCGTGAATCAGCTCGTCGCGCCGCCGCAGGAGCTCGGGCGTGCTCACCATCCCCTCCTGCACTTCCGCGAGCAGCGAGCGATAGCGTTCCGACATGAGCCACAGCCGATGTGCGAACGATCGATGCGCGAAGAGCCGCGCCTCGAGGCCGAGCACCGCGTAGACCGCGAAGCCAAACAGCGCGAGCGCCGTCGCGACGACGGCCGCGATCTGATAGTTGCGCCCCGAGATCAGCAGGCTCGCCACGGTCGCCGACGTCGCGACGACGAGCAGCGCCGCGATGACGATCCGGCACGTGAACACGATGCCGACGATCCGCTCGGCGGCGCGGGCGTGAACCGTGTAATTCTGCGCGATGTGCTCCGAATCCAGACGCACATGGTCGACGACGTTGAGTGAAAACATCAGTGTTTCTCCTGTAATCGTCGGGTGTACGGTTGGCCGTGCAAGCGATGGACCAGCTGCCTCGTTGCCGTGTACTGTGCAGCCGTGCGCATCGCGCGACCGAGCGAGCTGGCGGATAATCCGGTAGCAGTGACGAAGACGTGGACGGAGAGTCCGGCTGCCTTCCAGCGGTTCCTGTCGTGGCTGGACGAGGGCGTCGACTCCGACGGGCAGCGGTATGTCGAGATGCGCCGCCGGCTCGCGGCGTACTTCAGGCGCAAACGCTGTCTGGCGCCCGACGATCTGGCAGACGAAACGCTCGCGCGGGTCGCGGGCAAACTCGAGGAGCACGGCTCGATCACCGACGGCCCGCCCGCGCGCTACTGCTACATCGTCGCGCGCTTCGTGTTCCTCGAATATCTCCGCAGCGCCGATCGACGCCTCACAAACCTCGACGAGGATGCGGCTGCCGGTGGAAAAGCGGCCGCGCCAATCCGGACGGCGGATGATGATGACGTGTTCTCTCGCCTCGATCTGTGTCTGCAGGAACTATCCGATCGCGACAGGACGCTGATCCTCGAATACTACTCAGGCACCGACACCGAGCGGATTGCCCGTCGTCGCGCCCTCGCGACGCGCCTCGAGCTGACGCTGAACGCGCTGAGCATTCGCGCATGCCGGATACGGGACACGCTCGAAGCGTGCGTCGCCGGCCGAACGACGGATAGTGAAATGCTTCGAACGAATTCGTCTTATCGTAAGGGATGATGTCCGTGGCAGCCACGAACTCACGCGACGATCAGCTGCTGGTGCGATATCTCACTGGCGCGCTCACCGAGGACGAGGCCGAGCGCCTCGACGAGCTGAGCATCTCAGATGATCGCTTCGCCGCGGATATACGCGTCGTCGAAAACGACCTCGTGGATGCTTATGCGAGGGGCACGCTCTCCCAAGACACTCTCCAGCGCTTCGAGACGCACTACTTGGCTCTGCCTGGCGCCTTCGCGAAGGTTGAGTTCGCGCGCGCTCTGCTCCGATATGAACAGACCGCGGTCGCGTCCGGTGCGGCGAGATCGCCGCTGTTTGGGCGGACACGGCCGGTGCTGCAGTGGGGGCTGGCGGCAGCGGCCGCATTATTCCTGGCGACGACGACGTACCTCCTCTCGGAGAACGTGCGGCTGCGGCATCAGGTCGCCGATCTGCGCGCCGGCGTCGAGGCGGGCCAGCGCCAGCTCGAACAGCAGGTTCGGCACGAGCAGACTGCCTCGGCAGATGCTGCGCGCACACTCGAGCGCGCTCAACAATCGGCTGCGCAGCCGCAAGCGCCAGTCGGCCAGACCGAACATCCGAATCGTGATGTGATCGCGTCGCTCGTCCTGCTGCCGCCGATGCGCGGCGGCGGCGCTGAGCGAACGCTGCCCTTACCGCGCGGCATTGGTGATGTGGCCGTGCGGCTCGCGCTCGACGCCGACGACTTCGCCGGATACCGTGTTGCGCTGCGCGATGCCGTCGCGGGCCGAATCGTCTGGCGAAGCGGCACCCTTCGATCGGTGCCTGCGGGCGACGTCAAGGTGTTGTCGTTTACGGTCGGTAATGAGGTCCTGAAGCCCGGGACCTACACATTCGAAGTGAGCGGCGTCTCCCGTCGCGGAGCCACGGAGGCGTTCGCGAGTTATCCGTTCAAGGCCGTGTTAGAGTAGCGCTCCCCAGACGCATCGACTCCTGAGGTGTCGCGATGACGCCCACCGCGTCCGCTGACTTAGCCCATCGGCGTCCGATCCGACCGATCGTCGTCATAACCGCTGTACTGTGCATTACCACGATCGCGAGCGCGCGGTTGCCAGCCGCGTCGCGGCCCGCGCAGCAACCCGTTTCTCGTCTCGAAGCCGGAAAAGACGTCACGCACGAGATTTCCGCGGGCGAACGACACGCGTACCACGTTGCTCTCGCGGCGGGCGAATACGCGACGATCACCGTCCTCCAGGCAGGCGTCGACGTGACCGTACGCACGATCGATCCCGACGGCAAGTCAATCGGAGACTTTCAGGACGAGCTCGGCACCGACGGCGAGGAGCACGTCACGATCGCGGCGAACGTCCGCGGTGATTATTCCGTCGTCGTCGCCCCGACGCTGACGCACCCGAAGTCCGCCGCTTACACGATTCGTCTCGATGGCATTCGCACGGCGACGGCTGAGGATCGAACGCTGCAGGAGGCGAGGACTCTCGTAGCGGACGTGCTGAGGCTTCTCGCGATGAGCGATTACGCCGACGCCATTCCGCTCGTCGCGCGCGCGTCGGCCCTCGTGGAAAGCGCACGAGGGCCGGACGATCTCCTCACCGCGAAACATCTGCGGCTTCTCGCCCATTGTTACCAGATGAAACGCGACTACGTGCACGCGCAGCCGCTCTTCGAGCGTGCGATCGCGATCCTGGAACGTACGCTTGGCACGGAGCATCCACTCACTGCCGAGGCATGGGATGGGCTGGCCTCCACGTACGAGCATCTCGGAAAGCGGCCTCAGGCCGAGAAGCTTGTCGCGCGGGCACTCGACGTGTACCAAAAGGCTTTCGGCGACGATCATCCCCTCACCTCGAATGCCCTCACCACGCAGGCCAACATTCGATTGGATGCTGGAGACCTTGCCAAAGCCGACGAGCTGTATCGACGCGCGCTCCTCGTCAGCGAACACACGGAGTCGCAGAATTCGATGGGGCGTGCCGCACTGCTGAACAATCTGGGGAATCTCGCGCTCGAAAGGGAAGAGTACCCGCAAGCTGCTGAATTCCTCGCGCAGGCACTGGCGATCCAGGAATCGCTGCTCGGGCCCGACCCGGAAGGATCGGCGATTGTGCTGAACAACCTCGGCGTCGTCGCCCGCGAGCGGAAGGATTATGCAAAGGCGGAGGAATATTATCGCCGCGCGCTGTCAATCCGCGAGAGGGCGCTCGCCCCGGACCATCCCGACATCGCGTCGAATCTGAGCAATCTGGCCACGATTTATCGCGCCACCGGTGACACCGCGCGGGCGCTCGAAATGAACTTCCGCGCGCTCGCAATTTTCGCGAAGACCGCCGGTCCGTACAGCAGCGGGACGGTGCTGTCGCTCGGCAACATCGCGAGAACGTATGCGATGATTGGCGACGTCCCGAACGCGCTGGCGTTCCAGCGACGCGTGGACTCCGCAATCGAAACACAGCTCACCCTCAACCTGGCCATCGGCTCCGAACGTCAGAAGCTCGCCTTTGCGGAGTCCATTTCTGACCGAACGGACCGGACGATTTCGCTTCACCTTTCTTCGGGCGACCCCGCCGCGAGCGCCCTCGCCATGCTCGTGATTCTGCAGCGGAAGGGCCGCGTTCTGGATGCGATGACCGATTCGTTGGGATCGCTTCGGCAGCGAATCGGCAACGCGGCCGACCAGGAGCTCGCTCGATCGGCTCAATACGACGACGGCCAAGCTCGCGCGGCTGGCAATGAACACCGCTCAGAACATGCCGCCGCAGGAACGGCTGCAGACGATCGCGCAGTTAGAGGCGGACAAGGAGAATCTCGAAGCCGAGATCAGCGAGCACAGCGCCGAGTTCCGTTCGCAGTCGCGGACCGTCACGCTCGAGGCGATCCAGGCGGCGATCCCGCGAGGCGCCGCGCTGGTCGAATTCGCGCGGTTTCGCCCGTTCGATCCGAAGGCGGAGCGGAATCTCGAGGCCTACGGCGCCCCGCACTACGTGGCGTACGTTCTCGGATCTGACGGCGTTCCTCGCGGCCGCGATCTCGGACCTGTGGAGCCGATCGATCGCACGGTCGCCGCACTGCTCGAGGCGCTGCGAGATCCTCAGCGCGACGATGTGAGCGCGCTCGCGCGCACGGCGGACCACAGCGTGTTGCAGCCCATTCGCGCGGCGCTTGGCGATGCCACGCGGCTGCTCATCTCCCCGGATGGCCTGCTCAACCTGATGCCCTTCGAGGTATTGCGTGACGAGCAGGGCCGCTACGCAGTCGAGCGCTACGCTATCAGCTACCTGACGAGTGGCCGCGATCTGCTGCGGATGCAGGTGGCTCGGGCGAGCCGAAGCGGGCCGATCGTCGTCGCCGACCCCGACTTCGGCGAGGCGACCGCCGAGAGCGCCGGCCGGCCACAGAGCCGGCCCGCGACGACCGCGGCGCGAAGGAGCGTCACCTCAGCCGACGACCTCGCCGCCGTGTATTTCGCGCCGCTCGCGGGAACCGCGCGTGAGGCCCGCACGATCGGCGCGCTCTTCCCGGATGCCCGGGTGCTCACGCAGTCGAACGCGACGAAGCTCGCCGTCATGCAGGTCACTGCGCCGAGCATTCTGCACATCGCGACGCACGCGTTTTTCATCCGCGGCGCGCCGGCCGGGAGCGCGGCGACCGCTGGCATGGAGAACCCGCTGCTTCGTTCAGGCCTGGCGCTGAGCGGAGCGAATCGCCACGCCGACGGCGCGCGCGACGGTATCCTCACTGCGCTCGAGGCGGCGAACCTGAACCTCTGGGGCACGAAGCTGGTCACCTTGTCCGCGTGCGACACAGGCGTTGGGGAGGTCCGGAGCGGTGAAGGCGTGTATGGACTGCGCCGCGCATTCGTCCTCGCAGGCGCCGAGACGCTGGTCATGAGCCTCTGGCCGGTCAGCGATGCGGTGACGCGTGAGTTGATGTCGGGCTATTACCGTGGACTGCAATCAGGCCTCGGGCGCGGCGACGCACTACGCGCGACGGAGCTGGCAATGCTGTCGCGGCCCAACCGCCGCCATCCGTTCTATTGGGCCAGCTTCATACAGGCTGGCGAGTGGGCGAACCTCTCGGGACATCGCTGATCCGTCTGAAATGGATTCCTGGCTTTTTGCTTACAGCAGTAGAGGGAAGCCAGCCATGTTCAAGAGCCTGATGAATTTGTGGGTCGTCGTGTGCGCGGGAGCCATGGTCGCGTCGTTCGCCGGTCGACAGGACGCGCAGGCGCACGCGGACGACACGACCGCCCTTCTTGCGCCGAACGCCTCCGGATTCGTGCGAACCGTCAACGTAAACGGTCCCCTCGACCTGAGCAATCCGTTCTTCAAGTCGCTCGGCACCAATGGCCGCAGCTGCTCGACGTGTCACCGGCCGGCGCAGGGCTGGACAATCACGCCCGAATCTGTGAGGAACCGCTTCGAGGACTCCGGCGGCCTGGATCCGATTTTTCGCACGAACGACGGGTCCAACTGTGCGGGCGCAGACGTCTCGAGCGTCGCCAAACGGAGGGCAGCCTTCAGCTTGCTCCTCACGAAGGGGCTGATTCGGGTCGGCATCGATCTGCCGACCACCGGCATGGAGTTCGCAATCGACTCCGTCGACGATCCGTATCAATGCGGCGCACCGCTGACGGGTGCGTCGATGTATCGCCGACCGCTTCCGTCGACGAATCTGCGGTTCCTTAGCGCCGTCATGTGGGACGGCCGTGAATCAACTCCGACGACGTCCGTGCTCCAGGACCTTGCGCACCAGGCCAACGATGCGACGCTTGGGCACGCGCAGGCGTCGCTCGACCTGACCGCACAGGAAGCCTCGGACATCGTCGCGTTCGAGAGCGGTCTGTTCACAGCGCAGGTCTTCGACAACGACGCCGGTGCGCTCCAGCGCGCCGGCGCGCTCGGCGGACCCGTTGCGCTCTTGCAGCAGCCGTTTTTCATCGGCGTGAACGATCCTGTCGGTCTCAATCCGACGGGCGCGGTATTCGATTCGCGTGCGTTCACGCTGTTCAACGCGTGGGCAGCGCCGCGCCACGACGACTTGTACCGGGCGCGCACGGCTATCGCGCGCGGCCAGGAACTGTTCAACACGAAGTCGATCACGATCACCGGCGTCGCCGGTCTGAACAACCAGACGTTCTCGAACGGCGTCACCCTCCCGGCATCGTTCACTGGCACGTGCACGACCTGCCACGACGCGCCGAACGCCGGCGACCACTCTGTAAAAGCCCCGTTGAACATCGGGCTCACCGACGCGTCCCGCCGCACGCCCGACATGCCGCTATACACGCTGCGCCGACTCTCGACCGGTGAAACCGCCCAGACCACCGACCCGGGCCGCGCGATGGTGACCGGGAAGTGGGCCGACGTCGGCAAGTTCAAAGGACCGATTCTGCGAGCGCTCGCCTCGCGCGCGCCGTACTTCCACAACGGCTCCGCCGCATCGCTCGAAGAGGTCGTCGATTTCTACGACACGCGATTCAATATCGGACTGAGCCCACGCGAAAAGGCCGACCTCGTCGCCTTTTTGCGCGCGCTCTGACGAGGTTACCCTTCGCGCAGCCAACCGAGAGATGACCGCGTCGCCTGAAGCGTCGGGACCAGCGTGGCCACCGTGGTCACGCCGCAGAGCAACAGCGCGACGCTCACAAGCGATGCGGCATCGTTCGGCGCTACCCCGAAGAGGAGCGATTGCATCGACCGCGCGAATAGAAGAGCGAGCGCCATTCCGAAGCCGATGCCCCAAAAGGCGCGGGCGAGCGCCTGCTTCAGCACCAGGCGGACCACGGCGCCGCGCCGGGCGCCGAGCGCCATCCGGATCGCCATCTCTCGCCGTCGCCGCGACACGTCGTTCGAAATGACGCCGAATACGCCGATGGCGCCGAGCGAGAGCGCCAGTATGGCGAACGCCGAGAGCAACAACGCGGTGAATCGATCGGAGGCGAGCGCACCGTCGACGAGCTCCGTCAGCGGCGCGGCTCTGGACAGCGGAACCGACGGATCGAGATCGGACAGCACAACGCGCATCGCCGGCACGATCGACGCCGGATCGCCGCTCGTGCGAATCAGAACGTCGCGCGTCTCGCTCGGAAACCGCGCATCCGCGAGATAGGCGATCGGCCGAACCGGGGTTCGCGGGTCCATCAGATGGATGTCGCGCACGACGCCGATCACTTCAGGCGTGATCCCATTGAAGAGGTCGAGCCGCAGCCGTCGCCCGACGGCGCGCTGGCTCGGCCACAATGCGTTCGCGAGCGATTCGCTGATCACGACGCGAAGTGGGCCGCTGGCCGCGTCGCGCGCAGCGAACGAGCTGCCGGCGGTCCACTGAATACGCAACGTAGCGAACAGCGTCGGATCCACGTACCGGATATCGGCGACCGTCGAATGGGTTGCGCGATCCTGCGGCTGCTGCGCGTCACTCGCCTCCGTTGCCGGCCCGGGCCCGCCAAGCGGACGGGTGCTGATGAGACTCGCCGACGTCACGCCAGGGATGCTCCGCATGTGCTCCAGCAGCGTCGCGAAAAATATCCGCTGACTGGTCGGGGAGTCGTACCGCGCGCCGATCGCGGAGACGCGAGCCGCCAACACACCATCCGCAGCAAAACCGAGATACCACCGCGCGCAAGCTGATGAAGCTGCGCACCATGAGCGTCGCCATCACGGTCAGCGCGAGCGCTACGGCGATTTCACCCGCGACCAGCGCGCTGCCAGAAAACAGAAACGATGATCGGGCGTCCGCGTCGCCTCTCAGGTTGTGCCAAATGGCGGCCGTACGGCCGCGGGCCGCGGCGAGCGCGGCAAACACGATCGTGGCACCGAGCGCGATGGCGGCTGCGACCAAGACGACCGGCGCGTCGACACGAATCGACTCGGCTCGGGGTACATCCGCCGGCGCGAACCGCAGGATTGCGCCGACGAGCGGCGACATGAGCGCGAGGCCGGACGCTGTGCCGCACACGGCGACGAGCGCGCCTTCCGTCATCAGCTGCCGAACCAGCCGACCATCGCTCGCACCAAGCGATCGCCGGGTCGCGAGTTCCTGACCGCGTTTCTGCATCAGCGACAGCGTCAACGTGGACACGTTGGCGATCGCGATCAGCAGCAGCAGCCCGACCGCGCCCAGAATGACGACCAGCGCCGTGCGAACATCTCCGGTGATTTGATCCGCCAGCGGAACGATGGAGGCGCCCCACCCCGCGTTGCCGGCCGTCTCGTTCGACATCTGCTCACCGAGCGCGGTCATGGCCGCACGCGCGCGCCCGAGCGAGACGCCCGGTTTCATCCGCGCGACCACGAGAAGAAATCGTCCCCACGCACGATTCTCGGGCGTGGCCACGAACGGAAACCAGACGTCCTGCGCTCCGAGCCAGTTGAACTTCGGCGGCTCGAACGATGCCGGCATCACACCGACGACCGTGTACGGCTTCTCAGAAAACCGGAGCGTCCGCCCGACGATGGCAGGATCGGCCGCGAAACGCCGGCGCCAGAATGCATGACTGAGCACGACGACGTTCGGTGCGGTCGTCGTGTCGACAGAGTCGAAGCCGCGGCCAAGGAGCGGGACGATGCCGAGAAGCCGGAAATATCCGGCAGACACTTCGGCGCCGTTGATACGATCCGCCGTCGCGCCGTCGACGAGCGTCACGGGCCGTGGCACGAGCGCCGCCATCCCGTCGAACACGTCGCTGCGGTTGCGCCACGCTTCGAAATTGCCGACTGAGACGACGTTCCGATCTGTATTTCTTCGGATATTGCGCTCCCACACGACGACGAGACGCGCTGGATCCGCGTAAGGCAGCGGTCGCAGCAGCACTCCGTAGACAACGCTGAAGATCGCGCCGGCCGCGCCGATACCGAGCGTCAGCGTCAGGATGGCCGCAGTGGCGAAGCCCCGGTGTCGCCGTAATACTCGAAGCGAGTAGCGCAGGTCGCCGAGAAGGTCCTCGATGGCGCGACCGCCTCGAGCGTCGCGCCCTTCTTCCTTGATGCGTTCGACACCGCCGAAATCCTGCAGCGCAGCCCGTCGGGCGTCCTCCGGCGACTGGCCCGCGCGAATCCGCTCGGCGGTCTCGCATTCAACGTGAAAGCGCAACTCGTCGTCCATCGCACGCTCGACCGCGTGGCGTCGGACGAGTATCCGCACTCGACGCATCCATTGTCCCAGGACAGGCATGATCTCTACGAACCGACGACCTGATTCATGGCGCGGGAAAAAACGCTCCATGCCTCGATTTCGTCGGATAGCTGCCGCCGGCCGGCGGTTGTCAGGCGGTAAATCTTGATGCGCCGGCCTTCAGCGGACATCGCATCCCTGCTCGCGATCCAGCCGCGATCCTCGAGACGATAGAGCGCGGGATACAGCGAGCCCTGATTGACGGTGAGCACGTCGCTCGACATCTGCTGGATTCGCTTCGCCACTGCCCATCCGTGCAGTGCGCCGTGCGCAAGGCTCTTCAGAATGAGCAGGTCGAGGGTGCCTTGGAGGAGGTCGGGCTTCGCTGCGCGCACGTGATACCTTGTCGTTCGACAACAGTGTGTCGATTCGATTGTCGATTGTCAAGGTATGCGCCCCGCGGCCTGGCCTAAGCTAGATCAATGCTGCTTCGGCCGATGCTCGCGACCTCCGCGGAGGCGCTGCCCGAAGGCCCCGCCTGGACCTACGAAGTGAAATGGGACGGCTACCGCGCGCTCGCCGTCAAGGACGGCCCGCGCGTTCAGCTGATCTCGCGCAACCAAAAAGATCTCACCCGCGACTACCCGGCGATCGTTTCGGCGATCAGTGCTCTTCGCATCCGCCGCGTCGTGCTCGACGGCGAAATCGTGGCGCTCGACGCCGACGGACGGCCGTCGTTCCAGGCGCTGCAGCATCGCGCCACGATCGACCTCGCCCTCGTCTATTACGCGTTCGACGTCCTCGAAGTCGGCGCGGAATCTCTCATTCGAGAATCGCTCGAGGCGCGGCGCGAGCGGCTCGCGCTGCTGACGCTCGGCTCGGACGTGCTGCTGTCCGAGCCGCTCCCTGGGGCCCCTCGACAAATCGAGCGCGAAATCCGTCGTCTCGGCCTCGAAGGCGTCGTCGCGAAGCGCCGCGATTCGCTGTACCGGCCGGGTGAACGGAGCGACGCGTGGGTGAAGGTGAAGTTCAGCCCCCGCCAGGAATTCGTCGTTGGTGGCTACAAGCCGGCCGATCGCAGCATGGAATCGATCCTGGTCGGGTACTATCAGGGCGACGATCTGTATTTCGCGGGGAAGGTGCGCGCGGGTCTCACACCGCATTTGCGCGCAGAGCTCATCAGGCGTCTCGCGAAGCGGTCAAGCGCGCGCTGCCCTTTCGTGAACCTGCCGAACAGCGGCAATCGCAGTCATTGGGGCGAAGGCATCACCGTCGAAGAGATGGCGCTGCTGCACTGGGTGCGTCCGACCGAGGTCGTCGAAGTCTCGTTCGTCGAGTGGACGCGCGACGGGCTGCTCCGTCATCCACGGCTGCTCGGCCTGCGCGACGACAAGGCGCCGAGGACGGTTCGCCGCGAAAAGGCGCAATTCGGAGGGCGAGGGGATGACTCAGAAAAGTACTAATGCCGCCAAAGGACTCGACAGCTGGCGGACTCGGATGGACATCACGACGCTCGTCGCCTTGATGGCGTTCGGGGTCTCGGGCCTCAGTTTCTATCGCAGCTACATTTATACGAAGCAGCAGCTCGACGTCACGGTGACCGAGGTCTCGTACATGACGAACGAGGGCGAGTTGTACATGACCGTCGCGTTCTCGAACGGCGGCAATCGCGACGCCGCGTTGTTGCGCGTCGAACCGGCGTTGTGGGGGCGACACGCCGGCCAGACGAAGATGGAATGGATTGCGCTCAGCGACAAGGTGCACCCGAATATCGCCGTCACATCGCCCAAGATGCCGATGGTCGTGAAGGCCGGCGGCGTCGAGATGGTGACGCTCTCAGCGAAATTGGTTCCGGCCCACGCCGAGGAAGTCGGCGTGTCGAGCCAGGGCGGCGCCTTCGTCGGCATTCGCGTCGCGACGATGAACTCAGACGGGAATCTGTATTCTCTGCAGCATCCGGTAGCTCGCCTGATGATCGATCGGCAGGGGCACATCCACGGCGCCGAGGCGACGATTCACCGGAGCTTGAGCGGTTTCAGCGACCTCGAAGGTGCGCCGCCGGGCGACATGCAGCAGGCGAACAAGAAGACGCCATTCGTCTGGGCCGACGAGCACTTCTAGCGACCCCGCCCTACTGCCTCGGCGTCGCCGGCAGAATGGTGTGATCGTTTTTCGCCGGGCCCGGTCGCGTCGTCAGATATTTCGCGGCGGAGAGCACGACCTGATCGATGGAGACGCCGTCCTCACGCGTCTGGATGACGATCAGTCTGCGGCCCCGGATCGAACCGCAGCAGCACGCCGTTCTTGTTCACCGCACCGTACCCATCGTCCTCCCAGCCCCAGCCCGACTCGCCGCAGTTGACACACTCCTCGAGGTTCACCGACAGGCCGGTCGTCGTGCCGGCGGTGTACGGCGCGCTCGCCGCGCCCGTGAACTGGACCCAGATCGAATCGTTCGCCCACGAGTTGCGCGTCGGCCTTGAGCCGCACCCACAGCTTGTACGTCAGGTTCGGGTCGGCGACGAACGGAATGGTGATGTAGTTGGTCGGCGTCGCCGACGGCTGCGTGACCTTCGGCGCGCCGAGGTTCGCGTCGTGCGCCCGGAAGCCGCCGGCGGCGGTTGGATCGGCGACGCGCGACCAGTTGCCGGCCATGCCCACGTTGTCGGCGGCGGCGTAGAGAACGATTTCCTGCAGCGTCACCACGTAGGTGAACGTGACGGTGCCGCTCGCGGTTCCTCCGCGCAAGTCGTCGGCCGTCCGACGATATTTGTACGTGCCGGGCTTGTCCACGCACACGTGTAAGCTCGTGACGTCGCCGGAGCCGGAGGAAATCTCCGCACCCGACGCATCGAACCATCTGACGAAGACGACATGCTGATCGGGTTCAGACACTTTGGCGTCGAGCGTCACGCAGGGATATCCGGACGTCACGCTGTAATCGGGAGCGACTGGCGGATGACTGATGTCGTTGCGCTCGTTGACGAGCACGTGCACGGCGTGGGCATCGTAAGCCGCGATGTCCGGCAGACCGTCTCCCGTTACGTCCGCGACTGCGATCGGCCCGGGCCTCTGCAGGAACGTGTCGGTCGTGAACGTCCCCTCCGTGTTGCCGAACAGGATCATGACGAGGCCGGCACTCTCCGGGTCGAGGGTTCCGTTCACGATGATGTCGGGGTGCCCGTCGCCGTTCATATCGGCGACGGCGACTCCCCCGTAATCCTCGATGACCGTGTAACGCACGGCCGGCTGGAATCCGTCGGCTGCGCCGAAGACCACCAATATCGAATCAGGGAAGTCGCGGACGACCAGATCGAGGAATCCGTCATGATTGAGATCGGCGACGGCTAAAACCCCCTCGAAGAAGCCGAGATCGGCGAAGCTCTCGCCTGGAGTGAAGCCACCCATTCCATCGCCGAGAGAAACACCCTCGCCGCTCACGATGTCCAACTTGCCGTCGCGATTGACGTCGGCCACGAGCGGACCCGGGAACGACGCGTTCGCGCCCGCCGCGGCATACGCGCCGCCGCCGCGGAACGTACCGTTCCCGTTTCCGAGCAGGATCACGTTGTCGCACACGAGATCCTGGCGTCCATCCCGGTTCAGGTCGCCCGACCCGCACCAGGCGAGCGACTGCGGTGCCGTGGTGATCGGCGAGGCGGTAAAGTGACCGCGGCCGTCGCCGAGATACGTCAGGAATCGAGTGGTCTGATCCGTTCCCGCAGCGTCCGTCGAGTAATAGAGGATGTCCGGATTGCCGTCGCCGTTGAAGTCGGCGACGACGAACCTCGTCAAAGGCGTCGGCCCCCGCAGCGTCACGGTTGGACCGTCCCTCAGCATGACGACGACGGCGTCGGGTGCGGAGATTGAACCGCCAGGCACGACGAAGTCCATTTTGCCGTCCCGGTTGAAGTCGGCGGCCGCGATACGAGGAACCGTCGAAAACCGCGAGTCGCCGAGGCTGTCCAGAGCGGCGAGCTGCGCGTCGCTCGGCAGCGTGACCGCGCCGAAGGTAAATGCCGCCTTCTTCAACGCGGTGACGTTCGACAGGACGCTGACGGCAGCGCTGTATTCGTTGGCCGTCGCGACGTCCAGTCGTCCATCGCCGTTGAAATCCCCCATCGCGACGGCTCGGCTGCCGCGCGCCGCGGCGAATTCCTGATGGCTGAAAAATGCGCCCGGATGCGCAGCGTCGGCGGCGAGGACGCTCACCGTGCTCGACGAGCGGTTCGCGGTGATCACATCCAGGCGGCCATCGCCGCTGACGTCGTCGACCACGATGCCGCGTGGCGAGGCGCCGACGACGTACGAATGCGCGAATGTCGGCCCGGACGCGCTGCCCAAGTAGATAGAGACGTCGCTCCTTCCTGTGGACGCGGCCGCCACGTCGAGCCAGCCGTCGCCATTCAGATCGCCGACGGCGACGACGTTCAGGTTCGTGTGACCAGCGATTGTCCGCGCGGTGAACGCGCCGCTGCTGCTGCCGGAGAGGATTCGGAGTCCGTCGTTGCAGGCCACGGCGACATCGAGATGACCGTCGTGATTGAAGTCGCCCGTCGCCACGCCTTGCGGCTGAGATCCCGCCACCGTCACGGTAGGACCTTGCGTGAACCCGCCCGCGCCGTTTCCGAGCAGCACCTGCACCGTGCCGGTCGCGTAGCCGGTGTAAATCAGATCGGGCCGGCCGTCGTTGTTGACGTCGGCGGTGGTGATGCCGCGCGGATTTTGCGAAGGCGCTGCGATGTCTGTGCGCGTGAACGAGCCGTCGCCGCGGCCGAGAAGGATCGAAATCGAATGGCTGTCGGCGTTCGCGACCGCGAGGTCGGGAATGCCGTCTCGATTGAAATCACCGGTGGTGAGAGCGAACGGTCCGAGGCCGACGGGGATCTCGAACGCGCGCGCGAGGCTCGTGCCGCCGCGGCTGAGCAGGATCGTCACGCGGTTGGTGGTTAGGCTCGCCTCCGCCACATCGAGCCAGCCATCGCGGTTGAAGTCGGCCGCGACGATCGCACGCGCGCCGGCGTCCGACGCGTAGTCGTCCTTCGCAAATGTCAGGACCTGCGCGCCAGCAGTCGCCGAGAGAACGAGGGACCCGACGAGAAGTGCCGCCGACGCGGTGAGTCGAGCCATGCCCAGCACCTTCCCCGTTTCCGGTTGTCTTGTCCACGCGGCGGCCATGTTTCCCGCGCGACGATATGCCCCGACAAGGAACCTGTCTGCTCAATAGCGGACATGTTCAGTCGGAAGATGCCGTAGCCGCCGGGAGTTGTGAGGGGCGTGCAATCGCGCTGCCGACCATCGGCCGTTCGCGACAGACAGAAAGGCCGCAAGTCAGAGAATGGTCGAGCTGTTCGAACCGGGGTGAACTGGCAAATGCGCCGCTTCCCACGCGGTGATGCCGCCGGCAAGCTCGGACACGTCGCGGAAGCCGTCGCGCAGCAGGAGGCTTGCCGCGATCGACGATCGATAACCGCCGGCGCAGTGCACGAGCAACGGACGATCTCGCGGCAGCTCGCCGAGCCGCTCGCCGAGATGATTGAGAGGGATGCCGACGCTCCCCGCGATCGATTTGTCCGCTCGTTCGCCAGGCCCGCGAACGTCGACGACGAGAGTCGCACCTGCATTCACACGTTCGGCCGCGAGCGCCGCACTGATGCGCTCGGTGGTGGCCGTCAGATCGGGACGCGACTCGAGGCTTCGCATGCCGTCCTGCAGATAGCCTTCGACTCGATCGAATCCGATCCTCCCGAGGCGCACCGCCGATTCGTGTTCCCGGCCGGGGTCGGCGACGATCACGATCGGCTCATCGTGTTTGAGAATCGTGCCGGCCCACGTCGCGTATTGGCCGCCAAGACCGATGTTGACGCTGCCCGCAAGGTGCGCAGCGGCGAATTCGCCGGCCTCACGCGTGTCCAGAACCTGAGCGCCCGCCTTCTGCAGCGCGAGCACGCGATCGAGCGGAAGCGGGTTCAGTTCGCGCGCCAGCGTCTGCTCGAGCGTCGGTCGCTCGCGGCTGTTCAGCACGGCGTCGTATGTGAAATACGGCGGCGCGTCCGGCTGATCCGCCGTCACGAGATCGATGAACGCCGCCTTGGTCATCGGCTGCAGCGCGTAGTTCGCGCGCCGCTGCTCGCCGATCGTGGACACCGTGTCTTTGCTGAGCGCCTTGCCGCAGAGCGATCCGGCACCGTGAGCGGGATACACGAGGCTCGCATCGGGCAGCGCGAGCAATTTGTTGCGGAGCGAGTCGTACAGCATCGAGCCGAGCTCGCCCGCCGACCAGCCGAGCGCGGCGCGAAGGTCGGGTCGCCCGACGTCGCCGATGAACAGCGTGTCGCCGGTGAGCACGGCGTATGGCTGGTCGACGCTGCGCGCGCGATCGTACACAAGAATCGACAGCGATTCGGGCGTGTGCCCCGGCGTCTCGAGCGCCTCGAGCCGCACGTTGCCGAACTCCACGCGGTCGCCGTCGGAAAGCGGTGTAAACGCGTATTCCGCGTGCGCCGCAGCGCCGAGGTAAATGCGCGCGCCGGTCCGATCGCGAAGCTCGAGATGGCCCGCGATGAAGTCGGCGTGGAAGTGTGTGAGAAACACGTGGCGGATCGTCAGGCCCTGCTCGGCGGCGGCGGATAAATATTGCTCGATGTCGCGCTGCGGATCGATCACCGCCGCGGTATGCGTCTCCTCGTCGCCGACGAGATACGATGCGTGGGCGAGGCAGTTCAAATAAAACTGACGCAGGATCACGCGAGCGCCGTCTTGTAGAGGGCGAGGAGCTTGCCCCACGCGCGCTCGGCGTCGGCCTTGTTGTAGATCGGCGCGCCGTTCTGCGTCGGCATGTCGGGCACGCACCAGCCATGCAGTGCGCCGGGATAGACTTCGATCTCGGCCGGCACCTTCGCCGCCGCGAACGCCTCGTGCAGCTTGTCCTTCGCATCCGGCTGCCGCGCATCGTCATTCGACGCAATCCCGAAATACATCCGTGCCTTGATCTTCGGGGCGAGCAGATGCGGACTGTCCGGTTTGTCCGTCACCAGGCCGCCGCCGTGGAACGACGCGCCGGCGCCGACGCGGCTCGGGACGGCGGCTGCCGTCTTCACGACCAGCGGCCCGCCCATGCAGTAGCCCTGCGTCCCGATCTTCTTGGCTTTGTTCACCTGCTGCTGCGCGTCGAGGAACGCGATGTACGCCGCCGCATCCTTTTCAGCGACGCCGGGCGCGTTCACCGATGCCATCAGCGGCTGAAGCTTCGCCATGTCCGCCGGGTTCTGAAAGCTGAACGACGATGCGTCCTGGAAGACCGGCGCTTTGGCGACGCGATAGAACGGATTCGGCACGAGCACCGAGTAGCCTTCGGCAGCCAGCCGCTTGGCAATGTCGCGCATCGAGGGACGCAGGCCGAAGGCATCCGGCCAGATCAGGACGCCGGATGCGACGCCGGTCTTCGGATGAATGAACGCGGCGTCGCACGTGCCGTCGGCGGTTTTGATCTCGACGTTGTCCTCGACCACCGGGAGGTCCGCGGCGGACGCCGAGGTGGCGGCTGCGGCGAGGCCGCCAACCGACAACGCAACGAACTCGCGCCGCGACAGTTCGGCCGGTGATTGAGCATCTGGTTCGCGATCGAACGTATCGTCCGCCATGCTGATCTCTCCTCGGCGTCACTTTACCGCAGCGGCACAGGCGGGAGCGAATTTTCGCTCCACGCCTGTACCCCGGCCGATTACGGGCAGTTCGCGATCAGATATTCGGCATCGGCGATCATGATCGCCGCCGCTTGTGCGTCGACGCCTTTTCCCGACTGCGCCTGCAGTTCGTGAATGAACGCGCTGTAGTTATTCGACGCGGTACTGCAGTTCCCACGGATCCTCGCATCCGCGGCGGCCGACAGCTTCGCGAGCAGCGAGTTGGCCATCCCGCCGTTCTTGATCAGTCCTGCGGCCAGGAACAGATCGACGTCCTTCTTGATGCTGTCCGGCGTCACCACGATCGCAAACGACACTGCCGATATCCCGTCGTTGGCAACATGATCGGCGCTTTCGACGGTGAAGGAATGCGGGCCGAGAGCAAGTTCCGTAAGGAGATTGATCACTTGTCCGCTCGCAAGCCCGTGGCCGCCGAGCGTTGTCTGCCCGTCCAGGCTCGGCGTTGTCGACGCGACGCCAGAGCCGACGCCATCGCTCGAGGAGAAGTCGAGCGTCAACACGTCGCTGTGCGCGTACTGTGTCGCCGTGGGCGAGACGATGCTGACGACTGGCGCGGTGTTGTCGAGTGTCGCAACGACCGAATGCGTCACTTCCACCATCCCGTTGTTCCCCGTCGCGAAGATGTCCACGACGTACAGGCCCGTCGGCGCCACTCAACGTGAATTGTGCGGGAGGCGGCTCGGTCGTGAAATCCGGAGGGGTCGATCCTTGTGGATAGACCCGGAACGAGACGGAGGCGACGCCCGTGGTCGAGCCGCCGTCGGTGGCGTCTATTGTCAGAGGCGTAGCCGATGTCACGAATGTGCGGCCGCCTGCCGGAAACGCCGGGGTCCCGAACGTAACCGTGCTCTTCGGCACGAACGGCGCGCAGCCGTTGTGCTGATTCGACCAGTAGGGCTCGACGAGCACCTGATTTCCGAGCGACGCGTTCGAGACAGGAAGCGGAATCGGCGCCGTCGGGTGTTGAAATGCCGGCGGACCGGTTTGCGGGCTCGCGGTCTGTTCGCAGATATCGGCAGCCTCGCCCACCTTCAGATCGGTCGAGACGTTGCTGAATTCATCAATGAGATCGGTGAAGAAGTTGCCGTGGACATCGGTAACCACGCTGTCGTTGATCCACCCGGTACCGACAAGCGGATCGGTCGCCGCCTCGACGATTTCGTGGCTGGCCGCTTTCGTGATGTGGTCGCGGATCTGTTGTGGGCTGCCCGATGCGCACGAGGTCGGGATCACGGCGTACGCGAATGTCTGTGAGAAGAAAATCGGAAGCGGATCGGGAAACTCGAACTTCGCATTCGGAGCGGCGCCGAAAAAGTGGAATCCGCTCAACGCGTCGCAGCCGCCGTCGACGATGTTCATGGAACGAGGCAGGTAGATGACGTAGAGCGTATCGTCGTTGGTCTGCGGCACGCCGGTAATCGCCGGAAAAGCACCTGGGGGTCCGAGTGGATCGAACCCAACCTCGCAGCTGACCCAGGCGAGCAGCTCGACGAATTCCGCGTGACCGAATTCAGGCTGGACGGGAGCGCAAAAGAGACTGCGCCCGTGAGAGCCGGTGAACTCCGCATTGTGCACACCGTACTGGCCGGCCTCGTCGAGGTAATGGCTCGACACCAGCGCCTGTGTGAAGGCATCCAGCTGCGCCACGGTCGGCGCGTCGGGATTGTTGCCATCCCAGTCGTCATCCAGATAGAGATTGTGGATCTTGGGGTGCGAGAGAACGCGCCCGCTGACGATCACAGGCGGGTACGAAAATGTGAGCGGGTCGACGTTGAAGCCGGCGAGATTGATCGCGAGGTTGAACGCGGATGTCTCCAGCGCTTCGAGCGTCAAGTCGTTCCGGTTGTCGTCGAGCAGCTTCGGCGGCGTATCGGCGCGTGGTACCGCGACGAGGCACGCGAAGATGGCGGCGCCGACGAGTGCCGTGACGCGAAGGCGACGAGCTCGCAGATGTCGAGTGGCCATGATTCTCCTTTAGAGTCGATTGCAGGTTTGTGGGGTGCTCGCGGGCTACGCCGGCGAATCGGGCATGGCCGCTCGACCAGATAGGCGTACATGGCCCGATCCATTTCATCCACGACGCCAGCGGAGCCCGGGACGATAATCGGCCATGCGCACGCCCGCCTCCTTCGGGTACGTCGTGATCACGTCGCTCGTCCTCGCCACGCCTGCATTCGGGCAATTGCACGAGCACGGCGCGCCGGCTGACGAAAAGGTCGGCGTCGTTCACTTTTCGACATCCTGCAGCGTCGACGCGCAGCCGGTGTTCAATCGTGCCGTCGCGCTGCTCCACTCGTTCGAGTTCGGGCGCGCGATCGATGGGTTCACCAGTACGCTCGGCATCGACCCCACGTGCGCGATGGCGGAGTGGGGCATCGCGCTCAGCCGCTGGGGCAATCCGTTCGCGGCTGGCCTTCGCGCGCCGGCGCCGCTGAAACAAGGGCTTGACGCGGTGAATCGCGCGCGGGCTATCGGGCCAAAAACTCCACGCGAGCGCGCATACGTCGACGCCGTGTCGCGCCTGTATGTCGGGGTCGATGCCATCGACCAGAGCACGCGCATCGCCGCGTACCGCGACGCAATGCGTGCCGTCGCGGCAAGCAACTCTGGCGATGCCGAAGCGTCGATCTTTTATGCGCTGGCGCTTGCCGCCGCCGCACCGCCCACCGACAAGAGCTACGCGGACCTGCTGAAGGCCGGTGCGACTCTCGAGAAGATCATGCCGAGCGAGCCCGAACACCCAGGCCTGGCGCACTACATCATTCACAGTTACGACGTGCCGGCGCTGGCCGGCCGGGCGCTCGACGCGGCGCGCCGCTACGCGAAGATCGCGCCCTCGGCGCCGCACGCGCTGCACATGCCGTCGCACACGTTTACGCGCGTCGGCAGCTGGCAGGAATCGATCGACACCAACATCGCGTCCGGCGACGCGGCAAGACGCGACGGCTCGACCGCCGAGGAGCTGCATGCGATGGATTACCAGATGTACGCATACTTGCAGACGGCGCAGGACGGCGCCGCGCGCGGCCTCCTCGCGGCGCTTCCCGAAGTAAAGGCCCGTTTCGATCCGGATGCGGCGGGTTCGGCCGCACCGGGCTCGGCCGGCGTGTTCGCGCTCGCGGCGATTCCGGCGCGTTACGCGCTCGAACGCGGCGCGTGGGCCGAGGCCGCGAAACTCGTGCCGCAGCCGAGCGCGTATCCGTACGCCGACGCGCTGACCTACTTCGCCAAGGCACTCGGCGCCGCCCGCTCGGGAGACACCGCGGGGGCGCGTGCGGCGATCGATCGGCTGGACGCGATCAAGAGCCGCCTCGGCGAGCAGAAAGAGACGTACTGGAAGGAGCAAACGGGAATTCAGCGGCGGTCGGCGTCGGCATGGCTCGCGTTCACGGAAGGCCGCCACGCATCGGCGCTTGCTGAAATGCGCGCCGCGGCCGGGGCTGAAGATCGCACCGAGAAGTCGGCCGTCACGCCTGGGCCGCTCGCGCCGACGCGCGAGCTTGTCGGCGAGATGCTGTTGCAGATGCGGCGGCCGGCCGACGCGCTGAAGGAATTCGAAGCGACTCTTAAGAAGGAGCCGAACAGATTCCGCGCGCTGCTTGGCGCGGCCAGGTCCGCGGCTTCGGCGGGCGATAGCGAGAGAGCGCGCACGTATGCGAGCACGCTGTTGAAGATCTGCGACCGCGCGGACAGGCCCGGGCGACCCGAGCTCATCGAAGCGCGTGAGTTGGCGGAGCGGTCCCGATAAAACTCGCTGGCACCCCCCTTGAAGCGAGCGGCGGGATGACTACTCCCGCCGATCCCACGCTTCAGAACGTCCGTGCCGTCGCGGACCTCGAACGCCAGGCCTTCCACCAGCGTTCCGGGCTCGAACGCCTGACCGATGGAGTGACCCATGCTGCCGGCAGCGGCACGTTCATCATTGTCCACGTGGTCTGGTTCATCGCGTGGATCGTGCTGAACCGTCAGCCGCAGGCGTTCGATCCTTATCCGTACAGCCTGCTGAATGTGCTGGTGTCGCTCGAAGCGATTGTGCTCACGAGCTTCGTGCTGATGACGCAGAACCGCATGACGCATCAGGCCGACAGGCGAGCACATCTCGACCTGCAGGTGAACCTCCTTGCCGAACAGGAACTGACTGCGATTCTGCAGATGCTCTATGCGCTCTGTCAGAAGGCCGGGACGTGCGCGCGCATCAACGACCGGCGCGTCGAGCAACTGTTGAAGGAGACCGACATCATGCAGCTCGCGATCGCCGTCGAAAAGGAGCTGGCTGCGCCGCCCGTCCGCGGCCGCAACCCGGAGGCTTGATCACACCCGTACGTTGTCGACGCCTCAGCAACACCACTGCTCTTCCATTTAAGGGAACTCGGCCGGCCAGCGCTGGCGAGAAGCGTTACGGCTCTTAGCCCGCCGCAGGAAGAACAACCGCTTAGCTATCAGTGACTTCAAGTCACGAATGCTTCTGAGCTCGAAGGCGTGAAGACTCGGCCGTATGCTTGCTCTGCGGTATGCGGAGGAATCGCAGGGCAGCATCCGGAGATGTCGCCGGGCCATCGTGACTTTTATGACCAGCAGTGTTTGGCGCTCGCTCGTCGGTCTTACCATCGCTCTCGGTCTCGCGTTCGTCATGCATCCGCTTGCCCCGCGCGTTAACGCGGCCGGCACACCGACCGGGATCGTAAAGGTCGCGAGCTGGAACATCGTGTCGGGTGATGGCTCCTGCCCGGTCACGGGCTCGTGTCCCTTTTACACCAACACGCAAAACTGTACGGACGCGACGAAACTGCTGAATGCGTGGGGCATGGGCGTTCCGCAAGCTGTGCTGACAAAGCTTGCCCAGGATCCCCAAGTCATTGCGCTCGGCCTGAACGAGGCGTGGAATTGCGCGGTGCCGACTGCCGTCCAAACCGCTCTCGGCTGGCCGTTCGCATCGAAGGCGTTCAACGGCACCGCGTTGCTCGCGCGGTTTGGAATTCAGGGTACCGTGCAATCCGCCCTGATTTCCACGACCGGCCAAGACCCGGAATACGTGATCGGCGCGGATGTCTGCACGAACGCGGCATGCACGGGCACGATGCGCGTATATGTCACGCACAACTTTGTGCCGAACCAGGCCGACGACCTGTTTGACACGGCGCTGATGACCCAAGCCGCGAACATGGTCGCGTGGATCAACACGCAACCGCATGTCAATCAGCATCTCGTCGTAGGCGACTTCAACGCCTCTGAGGTGATACCCAATTTGCTCGGCAACTGCGGCGACAAGCACAATTTCCAAACACCGTCGCTGATGCGCGGCGAAGGGTACACGGACGCGTGGGCATCGCTGCACGACCCGGCACTTGGTGTCACCGCCACGTTGAACCGGCATGGCTGCGGCGTGCCGGACGGCGCCGCCTACAAGCGCATCGACTACGCCTGGGCCCGCGGGATAACTGTGACCGCGAGCGATTTGTTCGGCGTCGTCCCCACCGACACGCCGGCACCATCGAGTCACTATGGACTCGTGACGAGCCTCGCAATCCCCGCAGCCGACGCACCGGTCGTAACAGTTCCGCTTATCTGGCAGAGTGATCTAACGCGTCAGGCCCTCGAGTGGTATCTCACCGGCCCACAAGGCACGACGATCGAGGCGTGGAACTATATTTCGACCGGCGGGTCCGGCGGCTGGCGCATCGTCGCAAGCGGCGACCTCAATCGCGACGGCTACAGGGACCTGGTCTGGCAGAACGACACGACACGCCAGGTGTTGGTGTGGTACATGACAGGTCTTTACCAAAGCTGGAAGTGGTTGTCGTCGGCCGGTGCGCCGGGATGGACCGTCGTCGGCGCGGCCGACTTCAATGGCGATGGCTACCCCGATCTCGTCTGGCAAAACGACACGACGCGCCAAGTCCTCGTGTGGTACATGGGCGGTGCGACAGGAGACGTGATTCAGAGTTGGAGCTTTGTCGCGCCCGGTGCAGACGGCTGGCGCGTCGTGGCCCTTGGCGACTTCGATCGCGACGGCAAACCGGATATTGTCTGGCAGCATGACGGCACGCGGCAGATATTGATCTGGTTTATGGGTGGACCGCAAAGCGCCACGATGAAGTCGTGGGCCTTCGTGTCGACCGCCGGCACCCCCGGCTGGAAGATTGTCGGTGCGAACGATTTCGATCACGACGGCACGCCCGATCTCGTCTTTCAAAACGACATGACGATGGAAGCCGACGTGTATTACATGAGTGGGACGCAAGGCGCGACGCCGAGAGATCACATGGTGCTGTCGGCGGGGTTCCCGGGGTGGCGGGCGTTCGCGCGCTAGCGTCGTAGCGGACGGCGCGACTTCTCCAGGCCGCGCCGTCCGTCGTGCTGTTCGATTAACGACGGAGCTTCACTTCGAAGAACGTAAAGGAAAAAACATCATGCCGCTCATTTTGATCATCGTCTTGGTGGTGCTGCTCTTAGGTGGTGGTGGCGGCTACTATTACGGCCCGCGGGCTGGATGGGGCGCTCCACACTACGGCGGCGGACTCCTCGGGCTCGTGGTGTTAATCCTGCTGATTCTCTGGCTCACCGGCAACCTCGGCGGCGGCCCAGTCGTGCGCTAACTCTGTTCGGGCGGTCGGCGCGTCATCGATCGGGCAAATCGAACATGACGATATCCGACTCTTCTCGCGACCGGTCGAAGATGATTTCGCGACCGAGATGTCACCTTTCAAGATGACCAGCGCGTCTCCGCCTCCGGGAAATGCCAGACGGCATTCCATGCGGCGGCAGCACGGCGATCGGTAAGCGAGCGGAGGTAGCTACTTGCCGCCACTGGCTCGCTGCCCGTCTTTCACCGCACGTTCCAGTTCGCGCTCGCATAGGCAGCGTTCCCAGCGGCGTCGGTCAAGTACACCGAGATCGAGATCGTACGGCGTGAAACGCCGTCCTGCGTGTGATACGGATAAGTGATCGTGTAGGTGCTCTCCGTGTCCGGCACAAGACGCCGCGCGCCCAGAATGTGGCGCCCGGTGAGCATAACCAGAGGCCCGCGCCATCTTGCCGCCTCCGCTGCGGCCTCTTTTGTATAACGATGCGGCGTGACTGGATGTAGCGGTTCCGTATTCGAGCTGATCTCGATTCTGTCGATCGTCGCGGCCAGTCGCGACGTTTTCATTCGCAGACGACCGGTCACATACCACTGCGACGGTGGATCGGTGGCAGTGCACGTGTCCGGCGAGCAACGGATCGCGGCGACCGTAGCCGGCTCGAGCGACGCGTCGACGTGCGCAGGAAGCGCATGGATTCGCGAGTACTGGAAGAGCGCTCCGCCGTAGACGACGGTCGCCAGCCCGACGACCGAGACCATCGCGGACGCGCCCCAATCGCTCCGGGCGAGCCGCTCCACGCCAGCGGCAACAAAACCCACCACCATCCCGAGCGGCACAAAGAGAAAGTCGGACGGAATCTGTTCGTACGGCTGCGGATAGAGAGAGCTGCCAATGAGATGACCGACGAACCCAGCCGCCGCGGTCGGAAATGCGCCGATGGTGCCCCACCCGAAAGCCTCTGCGATGAGGCCGAAGAGTGATTGCGACTGGCCCATCGATTCCGTCGAGCCGCGCGGAGCGGCCGGACCATATAGGGAAGTCGGCGCTGACAGCAATTCGCTCTCGGACGCCGGAGCAAGGCCCCGGATCGCCGTGCCGACGATCTGCGAATGATAGATGCGCACGAACACGACCGCTCCGGCGAACGAGCAGATCAAGCCGGGAAGCTCGCCAATGACAACGTGGAATCCCATCCTCCCGCCGACGTACGCGCCCGAAACGGCCCCGGGCCGTCGCAATTGCGGTTGCTTCCCAGGACTCCTGGCCGCGTCGGTCAAGCGCCGCGACGGCAGTGCCGATCGCAATGTACGCGAGCAGGCCGAAGAGGCCGATCATTACCGTCCGAGCCGGAAGTACGAGATCAGGACCGCCGTGTGCCCGATGACCGCGAGCCAGCACACGAACAGCCGCCCGATCGGCGCTTCGAACGAGCATTGCCGCGTATACCAGATGCTCGCAATGATCGCGAACGGCTCAAACAGCAGCAGCGCGGGCAGGCACACGACCACCACCATGGCAGGTATGCGGCTGGCGTGTGCGATCGCGGCCACTCAGCCGGGAGGAGCAGGTTTTGTGCCGCGCGCGCGATCGCAAGAACGGTGCGCGAGGCCAATGGTGATTGTCAGATTTGGAACCGTGCTGACAGTTTCGTTCTGAGCGCCGGTGCGTCTCGGATTGCACGCGTCGCCGCGGCCGAAATGGAATCCAAGATGGACGATCGCGCCCTCAGGACCGTTAGGAAAGGGGAAATGGTCGTTGAAGACGAAGCGTCCTACGAAGCCAAGACCGGAGACATGTCCCACATGTGACATGTTCTTCAAGCGCTGGAGTATTCATGCTGACGTGCCGGCGAGCGGAGGCTGCTCGAGGTTGTACTTACGCATTCGCACATAGAGCTGTGTACGCGACAGGCCGAGCCGCCTGGCCGCTTTCGACTTGTTCCACCGGCAGTCGTGCAACACCTGCACGATGGTCTCGCGCTCGACGGCGCCGAGTTCGCCGTTCGCTGCTCCGAGCGTTCTTGCGCGCGGCTGCAATGACAAATGCTCGACGCCGATCAGACCGCCATCACAGAGGATCGCCGCTCGTTCGAGCGTATTCCTCAGCTCGCGCACGTTCCCCGGCCACTCGTGCGCCAGAAGCGCCTCCCGCGCGTCGCGCGTCAGCCCGGCGGGCGGACGCCCGAACGATCGGGCAATGTCGCGGAGAAATACCTCGCAGAACTCCAGAATATCCGCGCGCCGTTCTCTGAGCGGCGGCAGGCCGATATCAAACACTCGCAGCCGGTAATACAAGTCCTCGCGGAAATCTCCCCGTTCAACGGCTTTCGTCAAGTCGCGATTCGATGCCGCGATCACGCGGACATTCGTCTTCTGCACACGCACGCCCCCCAGCCGCTGGAACTCTCGCTCCTGGAGCACTCGGAGAAACTTCGCCTGCGCCGACAGGCTCATCTCGGTGACCTCATCGAGGAACAACACGCCACCGTTCGCCAGCTCGATCTGACCTGGCTTAGCCTGTTGTGCTCCGGTGAACGCGCCGCGTTCGTACCCGAACAACTCCGACTCGAGAAGGTGTTCTGGAACCGCTGCGCAATTCAGCGCCACGAACGGACCGTCCTTCCGCGGCGACGCCCGATGAATGAACCGAGCAACCACTTCCTTGCCAGTCCCCGATTCGCCGGTGAGCAGCACGGTCGTGTCGGTCTCGGCCACCTGCGTCGCCTTGCGGAGGACTTCCCGCCATTGAGCTGAACGGCCGACATGCGCGTGTTCAGACTGTGAATGCAGCTCCTGAACAAGCGACTGCACGCGGGCCTCGAGCCGCTCGGCTCGCGCGTGCGCCTCGGCCGCCTGACGCTCTGCTTCGGCGAGCTGCTCGTGCGACACGGCCAGCGCGACATGATCGAGAATCCGTCGGGCCGCCGGCACGTCGTCTGCGGTGAAGGCGCCGACACGCTTCGCCCAGAAACCGAGGCCCATGTGCTGGTGCCGCGCGCGCGTCACCACTACGAGCAGCGATCGAAATCCGGCACCGATGAGCCGCTCGCGAAGGTCACTCGGCTCGACAATCGGAAGCTTCGCCGTCATGAAATCGTCGATGATCACGAAGCCCTCGTCGGGCTGCGCGTCGTCTTGCTTGATGAAGCGGCTCAACCCCTTGAATTCGTCGGTCGACGCCGCTTCGATCAGAATCTGTCCGCCGCGGTCGTGAAACATCATCGTCAGCAGATCGTGTGCGACGACGCGGTTCGCGATCTCGGACACTTGTGGAAATACCGTACGAATGTCGAGCACGGATGCGATGGTGCGGAGGAGCTCGACCGAGCTTTCCAGGCTGGCGGTGTACTCCGCGACGGTCACGGCTGGACTCCCCCAGGACCGGCGCGGAATAGCCCTTGCGGGTTCGGCGTCGGAACGGGCTGCACAGTCGATCCGCTGACGTTGACGGTGCCGCCGCTCGAGATCGCCGGGGCAAGCTGCAGCGCCTCGAATGTCACGAGCGAGGACTGATAGTCGAGCGTCGCCTGCAGCAGATTCACTTGCGCCTGCAAGAGATCGCGCTGCGCCTGCGTGACGAGGAAGCTCGTCGACAACCCGACCTCGTACCGCCGCTGCTCGGAATCGAGCCGCTGCTCGGCGAGCGACGCGCCGGCGCGAGCGGCATCTTCGCGCTCCGCGGTGCTCCGGACCTGACGCGCCGCTTGGCGAATCGCCGCCGCGACGTCGAGTTGCAGGCTCGCGATGCGCTGCGCCGCCTGCCGGCGCTCGACTTCCGCCTGAACCTTGCTGACGTCTTCGAAGCTGCGGCCGATCGGGTAGCTGGCGGTCACGCCGACGCTCCACGTCGGATAGTCCGTGCCGAACGTCTGACCGAGGACGCTGCCGAAGCCTGAGTTGAGCGTGCCGGTCACGACACCGGGAAACCCTCCCGTCCGCAGCAGCTGACCGCCGCCCAGGCCGGCGCCCGCGTACGAGGTCTCGAGGCGCACATCGGGGAGCCGCTGATTCGAGTGGAACTCCACGCTGGTCGCCGCGTTGCTGACGTCATTGCGCGCGCGTGCGATGTCGTACCGCGCGTTCTGCGCTTTGGCGACGACCCCGTCGAGGTCGGGCAGCTCGCTGCGGCCCAACGGCTCGTCCACGACATCGAGCCTTGCATGCCAGAACGACGTGTCGTTCGGATCCATGATCAAACGCCGCAGACGATCCTCGGCGTCATCGGCCGCGGCTCGAGCGCTGATCAGGTTTTCGCGCCGCTGAGCGGCTTCCGTCTGGACTTGCACGAGATCGATCGGCGGCGATTGGCCGACACGGACTCGTACGCCGTTTTCTTTCTCGAGTTGCTCGGCCAGCTCGAGCGAACGCTGCTGGACGCCAACGTTTGCGCGAAGCGCCTTGAGCGTCCAGTACGCCTGCTTGACGGCGGCGACGGTTTGCACGACCGATTCCCTGAATCGAAGGTCCGAGCTCGCCTCATTCCGCTTCGCGATGACGTATTGGACGCGCGCGGCATCGATCTTCCGGTCTCTGAGAAGCGGCTGCGAGTACGCGAGCAGGAATCCTGACGCCACGCTCGGATTGAAGCTGTTCAGCGGACTGTTGCTCGTCGTCCGCGCCGCGTCCCAGGACAGACTCCACGTGCCGTTGCCGAACGGCACGCGTTGACGGACGCCCGCTGACGAAAACCAGTCGCGCGTATCAATGCCCTGTGTCCCGAGAAGGAAGTTCGTCGCCGGCGTTGTGTTGCTCGACCGGCCGACCGTCGTCGAGAGCATCGGCGTGTAGGCCGTCTGGCTTTCACCGACGTGCGCGGCTTCGACCTCGCTCGCGAGCTTCACGATCGCGAGGTCCGGGTTGTGCTCGACTGCCCGCCGCACAGCGTCGTCGAGGGTGAGTGAGATGCTTTGCGCGTGTGCTGGGACGGCCGCGGCGAGCGCGCACACCGCCAGGGCAATTCGTGTGGACTTCATCATGACGCCTCCGCCAGTTCGGGAACGTGAACGACGCGCTCCGCCTCACGCACCGTCGCCTTGTGCGTTTTCGCGACGAGGACGTAAATGGACGGGACGACGAACAGCGTGAAGACCGTGCCAATGACCATGCCGCTCACGAGCATGATGCCGATGCTGTTGCGTGCGCCGGCGCCGGGACCCGTCGCGAGCACGAGCGGAAAGTGACCGACGACGGTCGCAGCCGTCGTCATCAGAATCGGGCGCAGACGGGTCGCAGCCGCCTCGACGACCGCGGCGAGCTTGTTGCGTCCGAGTTGCTGCAGTTCGTTGGCGAACTGCACGATGAGGATGCCGTTCTTCGACACGAGGCCGACGAGCGTGATCAACCCCACCTGGCTGTAGATATTCAACGTCGTCAAACCGAGGAAGGAGAACATCAAGGCGCCAGACACGGCGAGTGGAACCGACCCGGCCAGGATGATGAACGGGATCGCGGAAGCTCTCGAACTGCGCCGCCAGCACGAGGTAGATCAAGATGGCGGACAGGGCGAACGTTCCAAGGAACTTGCTGCCTTCGGTCCGCAGCTGACGCGACTCGCCGGCGTAGTCGATGTTGAAGCCTTGCGGCAGCATCGTCCGCGCCTCGTTCTCGAGGAATGACAACGCCTTGTCGAGCGGCACCGGCGGCGGGATGACACCCTGAATCCTGACCGCGTTGAGCTGCTGGAACTTCTTGAGCTCGCGCGGTTCGGTCGTCGTCTGCAGCGTGGCAAACGTCGACAGCGGCACCAGCTTGTTCTGCGACCCTGTCACGTAAATCTGCGACAGCTGATCGGGCGTCAATCGCTCCACTCGCTCGACCTGCGGGATCACCTTGTAGCTGCGGCCCTGTATGCTGAACCGGTTGACGTAGTTCGCGCCCAGGAGTGCCGACAGATCGCGTCCCGCCTGCTGGAGATCGACACCTTGCGATCGGAGCTTGTCGCGATCGAAGACGATCTCCGTCTGCGGCTGATCGAACTTAAGATCGGCGTCCGCGAAGATGAACAGTCCGCTCGCGAAGGCCTTCTTCACCAATTGGTTCGCGATGTCGAGTAACTGCTGCGGCTCGGCCGCGGACGCGATCACGAGATCGACCGGAAAGTTGCCACCACCGGGCAGGGGCGGCGGCGCCTGCGGAATCACGCGGATACCGGCGATCTTCGACATCGGCCCCATCGTCTCCATCAGCAGCTGCTGCGTCGTCTTCGTCCGCTGACTCCATGGCTTGACGGTCATCCCGCCAAATCCACCGTTTGGCGACGTGACCTGAAAGATGCTGCCGCTTTCCGGAAAGGACCGATAGACGTCGTAGACCTGCTGCGTGAACAGCCGCGTCTGCTCGAGCGTCGAGTTTGCCGACGCCTGCACGAAGCCGAAGAAGAACCCCTGGTCTTCATAGGGCGCCAGCTCCTGCTGCGAGAACAAATAGAACGGCACGATCAGCAGTGCGACCACGACCCACACGGCCAGGACGACGGGCCGGTATTTCAACGTCCGCGACAGCGCGCGCGTGTAGCCGTTCCGCACGCTGTCGAAGCGCCGATTGACGAAACCGGCGAACCCGCGTTCGTTGTCGCCCGCACGCAACAGCGTCGCACCCATCATCGGAGAGAGCGTCAGCGCCACGATGCCCGACACGGTGACCGCGCCGGCCAGCGTCAGCGCGAACTCGCGGAAGAGCGATCCCGTCAGGCCGCCTTGAATCGCGACAGGCGTGTACACCGCGGCCAGCGTGATGGTCATCGCGATGATCGGTCCGACCAGTTCCCGAGCGGCGTCGATTGCGGCCTGCGACTGGCCGTTTCCCTTGGTGCAGATGACGTTCAACGTTTTCCACCATCACGATCGCATCGTCGACGACCAGGCCGACCGATAACACGATGGCGAGCAGCGTCAGGAGATTGACGGTGAATCCGGCGACCAGCATCAGGAACACGGCGCCGACCAGCGACACCGGAATCGCGACGATCGGAATCAACACCGACCGGAACGATCCGAGGAAGAGGAAGATCACGACGATGACGATAAGCAGCGTTTCTGTCAGCGTGCGGAGGACTTCGTTGATCGCGTCCTTGATGTACTCGGTCGAGTCGTACGGAATCCCCACCTGCATGCCGGCTGGCAGCTGCGCCTTTATCTGCGGCATCGTGTCCCGCACCTGCTTGACCACGTCGAGCGTGTTGGCCGTTGGCAGCACCCAGACGCCCATGAACGTCGCGGCCTCGCCGTTGAAGCGCACGTCCTGCTCGTAGTTCTCCGCTCCGAGCTGGACATCGGCGATCTCGCCGAGACGCACCACGACTCCGTCCTGCTGCTTCACGACGAGCTGACGGAATTCCTCCGGCGTCCGCAGGTCGGTATTTGCGACGAGGTTTACCGACACCATCGAGCCTTTGGTCTGTCCCACCGCTGACAGGTAGTTGTTCTTCGCCAGCGCGTCTCGCACCGTGGCCGGTGCGATGCCGAGCGCCGCCATGCGCTCCGGCTTCAGCCAGACGCGCATCGCGAAGGTCCGGGCGCCGAGAATGTCTGCGCGCTGGACGCCAGAGATCGCGCTCAGCTTGGGCTGAACAACCCGCGTGAGGTAATCCGTGATCTGGTTCGGATCGAGATCCTTCGACGAAAAGCCCAGATAGATCGCCGCAAACTGGTTGTCAGCGGTCTGCAGATCGATGATCGGCGCCTCGGCTTCCGGCGGCAAATCGTTGCGGACCTGCGCGACCTTCGCTTGAATCTGCGTCAACGCCGCATTCGTGTCGTAATTCAGCTTCAGGTGGACCGTGATCGTGCTCACCGCCTGCGCGCTGGACGATTCCATGTAGTCGATGCCGTCGGCGCTCGCGATCACGCGCTCGAGCGGTGTCGTGATGAAGCCGCGCACGAGGTCGGCGTTCGCGCCGACGTACGCGGTCGTCACCGTGACGACCGCGATGTCGCTGCGCGGGTACTGGCGGACGCTCAGCGACCGGATCGACTGGAGTCCTGCGATGAGAATGACGAGGTTGACGACGATCGCGAGGACCGGCCGCTTGACGAAAATGTCCGTGAGCTTCATTTAGCTGTTCTCCGGCTTGGGCTTCAGGCTGTTCGAAGGCCGGATTTTGTTGTTCACCTGCACGGCCGCGCCGTTGCGCAGCTTGAATACACCCGACGTCACCACCTCGTCGCCTGGCTTCAATCCCGATGTGACCGCGATCTGATCTCCGCGTGCGACGCCCACCTTCACGAACTGCTGGCGAACGCCGCGATAGGGCTTGCCGTTCGGATTCGTGAGCTCGGCCACGACATACACCGAGTTGCCATATGGCGCATAGCTGATCGACGACGCTGGAAGTGCGATGACCGTCGAGGGCGAACCGAGCGTGACCTCCGCCTGCACGAACATTCCGGGTCGCAGCTTGCCGTCGGGATTCGTGAGCGTCGCTTGCGCCTGGATGTTGCGTGTGGAGGCATCCACAACGGAGTCGATCGCCGTGATCCGGCCGGCAACTTCCGGCCCGTCGGCCACGTCCTTCTCCATCACGCGCACGCTGCGCCCCGGACGAACGTCGGCCATTGCCTGCTGCGGCACGCCGAAGTTGACGTAGATCGGATTGAGCGACTGCAGCGTGACGAGCGCCGTCCCGGCCGAGAGGTATTGGCCGAGATTCACCTGTCTGATTCCCAGGAGACCCGAGAACGGCGCACGAATCGTCTTGCGGTCGATTGCCGCCTTGATCTCGCCGACGTGTGCGTCGCTCTGGCGGTAGTCGGCTGTCGCGCGGTCGAACTCGGCGCGAGACACGACGTGCTCGTCCAGCAGGCCCTGCATGCGCTCGTAGTTGAGGCGTGCGAGCTCGTGTTGCGATTCGGCCGCGGCAAGCTGCGCCTGTTCCTGGCGCGTGTCGAGCAGCGCCAGCACCTCGCCCTCTCGCGCGGCGCGACCGGAATCGAACCCGATTCGCTCGACCGTGCCCGGCAGGTCGGCGCTGACGGTCACGCCTTGCACCGCCGCGATCGTGCCGATCGCGCTGAGCGTCTGCGGCCACTGCTGTTCCGCCGCTACGATTGTGGTCACCGCTTCGGGTGGCGGCTGGAACGCGGCCGCCTGACCAATCGCGGTTTGAATCTGTTTGAACTTGACGAATCCGAGCGCGGCGACCAACAACGCGGTCACCGCCAGCATTACCACCATCCGCTTCACCATGTCGTTTCCTCAGAGCTAAGACGAACAACCATCGCCAAAAGTGACAACGTCACTGTGGCTCGCGATAGGACGTCCAAACAATCAGGCAGGTGCCCGACGCGAGGCTCATGCGTCGGCGGGAGAAGGACGATGAACTTTCTGCCGACGCCGATCTACGACTTTTGGACGATGGCGCGGACATCGAACTGCTCGATAATGGGAGCGTGACCAACGAATCAAAGTGCCGACCCGACAGTCCTCCTCCACCGGAGCTGTCGTCGAACGATCTCGAGGCATTGCGCGCCGGCTTCAGGCGCGAGCACGATGAGCGCAAACGCGCCGAGTGCCTCGCCGAGATGCAGGCGGCCGTCGTTCAGCTGGCGCTCGATCTCCTGGTGAGCGAACCCGACATCGAAGGGTTCTTCGGCGGGCTCACGAGAAACATGGTCGAGGAAACCGAGAGCGCCGGCTGCAGTGTGTGGCTGCTCGACGAGTCCGCCGAGCGGTGCGAGCTCTGGATGTCGTACCGTGAGAATCGGCTGTACACGAAGAAAGACGTTCAGTCGATGCCGTTCCCGCACGAAGCGTTCGCGGCACATCTGTTTTCCTACAAGCCGGGATGGGAACAGACGATCGACTATCACCGCGACGATCCCCGACTGCCCGAGACCATCCGCGGCTTCCAATCGCGTTACGGATGCGAGGAGATGGTCGTCGTGCCGATGGTCATCGGTGCCAGAACGCTCGGGTGGTTCAAGTTGGCGACCACTGAGCTGGACGCATGTCCGAGCGCCAAATGGTGGCGGCAGCACTTGACCGAGGCGATCGCGCGTCAAGCGGCGCTCGCGCTGCACTTCACGCGGCTCATCGTGGAGGGGCGGCGCGAAGAGCGGCAGAAGGCGATTCTCGACGAACGCAACCGCCTCGCGCGGGACATTCACGACAACCTGGCTCAGGGTTTTGGCGCCATCTTGATGCAGCTGCAGGCGGCTCAGCGCGACCTGGACGGTGCATCCGCGCGCGTGTCGCAGAAACTCGGCACGGCCATCGACCTCGCACGCACGCATCTGGTCGAAGCAAGACGTTCCGTCGGCACGCTGCGTCCGAACGTCGGTGACGCCGAAGCGATGACGACTTCGCTCAAGCGCATCGCCGATCTCGCGCAGCTGACCACGAGCGTGCCGATCGATTTGAACCTGGACGAGCTCCCGCGCGTCGGCGACGTCATCGAGCGGGAGATCGTCGGCATCGCGCAGGAGGCGCTGACCAACGCCGTTCGCCACGCCCGCGCGCGACAGATTCGCGTCCGCGCCTCAGCTGTGCGATCGATCGGCGTTCGGTTGTCCATCGCCGACGATGGACGCGGATTCGCGCGCGATCGCAGCGCAAGCGGCTTCGGCATGACCAGCATGCAGGAGCGCGCCGACCGCATCGGCGCGTCGCTCACCATCGTCACTGCGCCGCGGAGCGGTACCGAAGTCGTCCTGGCGTGGGAGCCGTCGGCGCAGCCGACGCAGGTCCATGTTGTCGCCTGAAGTGCACCGCGACGGCTCGGTCGCCAAGGCGCGAGTGATGCTGGTCGATGACCACGCGCTGATGCGTACCGGCGTCGCCAACATCATCAACCAGGAGCCGGATCTCCAGGTCGTCGCCGAGGCGAGCAACGGCCTCGAGGCGATCGCCGCGTACGAGCGGCATCATCCCGATGTGACGCTGTGCGATCTCCGAATGCCGATCATGGAAGGCGTCGAAGCGGTGCGCCACATTCGCGATCGGGATCCACGCGCCCGCATCATCGTTCTGACAACCTACGACACAGACGACGAGATTTCACGGGCGCTCAAGGCCGGCGCCAAGGCGTATGTGCTGAAAGACATCTCTGCCGACCACCTGATTGCCTGCATCCGCGACGTGCTGTCCGGCAAGACCTATCTGGCGCCGTCGGCGGCCGCCAAGCTCGCCGAAGGCGTCACCCGCGTGCAGCTGACGCCGCGAGAGATGACGACGCTGAAACTCTTGGCTGACGGAAAAGCGAACAAGGAAATCGCGAACGATCTGTCGATCAGCGAGCGCACCGTCAAGACGCATCTCGGTCATCTGTTCGAGAAGCTCGGCGTCACCAGTCGCACGGAAGCGATCAAGGTCGCGACCAAGCGTGGCCTCGTGCGTCTCGACTGAGGCACCGCGACCCCGGATATCACTGCTCGCTGATACGCACCCTGCGCGCGGCTAATCATCGCGTGCACCAACGGCCGCACGCGAGTCGATTGCGGTCACACACGTAACTATCAACAAACACGGTCGTTGCGAGCGCGCCGTGGCTGTCGCGGGCGGTGGTGTCCGCCTTGCCTTTGCTGGTCGGCATGGCCGCCGCAGTCCCCCTGACGCGAACGACAGGGGTCGCACTCCCGCTCCCCGATTCGTTCGCATTTCCACGAGTTGCCGCCACGGCCGGGTACATCGCGGTCGTCATCGCGCTCGCGTTTGGACTGCGCGCGGCCAGGCTCTCCACCTACGGTTTCAGCGAGGACGAAATCAACAAGGTTCGGGCGATCGAACAGGACCCGCCGCGGCAACCTGTCCGCGAATGCGGAACATCCGATGCTCCTGAAGCTCGCCATGTGGGCGAGCCTCGACGCCGTCGAGGCGTGGAACCGCGTCGCGCCTGCGAGCGATGCGATCCGCCCTGAAACGGCGCTCCGCATACCGAACGCGCTGGCCGGCGCCGCGACGAGCGCCGCGGTATTCGGCGTTGGCCAGCTTCTGTTCGACACGCCGGTGGCGATGTTGTCGTCGCTGCTGTGGGCGTTGGACGTCAACGCGATCGCCATCAATCGAATCGGCAAAGAAGATACCTTCGCGCTCTTCTTCTTTCTCGTCGCCGTCTGGGCCTACGAACGCGCGAAGCGGCACGGGCAGGCGGATCCGTCCGGCGCACAAGCCGGTACACCGCGAGCGGCGCCGCATTCGGGCTGCTTTTCGCATCCAAATTCTTCCCGCAATACCTGGGCGTCTACGCGTTGTTCAACGAACTGACTGACCGCGCGCCCGGCGCCAATCGGCCAAACCGCCTGCGGTACTTCGGCGCGATGGCCGCAACGTTCACCGCCGGCAATTTTGCGGTACTTGCGCCCGCGACCTGGAAGTACTGCCTGGACTACGTCCGCGGCGGCACGATCGTCCATCACGGCTACCCATTCGCCGGTCACCTGTACGCCAATACGTCACTGTTGGGCTGGCACGGCATTCCGCCGACGTTCTACCTGGAGTTGCTCGCCACGAAAGTGCCGGTCGTCGTTCTCGGCGCGGTTGTGGCGGGCCTTATCGAAACGTATCGCCACCGTCGCGAACGCGGCTTCGTTCTTCTACAGGTCTGGCTTGGTCTGTTCGCATTCGGGTATTCGGTCGCGGCGGTCAAGTTCCTCCGGTATGCACTGCCGTTGTTCGCCGCAATCGACATCCTTGCCGCCGTCGGTGTCGTGGCCGGTGTCCGCTGGCTGATGCGAAAGCGCTGGCTGTCACCGATCACGCGCGTGTCGGTGTCAGCCGCGGCGCTCACCGTCAGCATCGCCGGCCCATTGTTCGCGCAGCACGCCGCCGAACCGTTCTACTCGCTGTTCCGTAATGCCGCCGGCGAGCACGTTGCGGGGCCTGGCGAAACGTTTCCTGAAGAAACGTACGACTTCGGCGTTCGCGAAGCGGTCGAATCGATCGCCGCGGTCGCCGCGCCTGGCGCGGCCATCGTGAGCGACGCCCCCGGGGTGGTCGCGTACTACATCGAGCACAGCGCACGGCCGGATCTGCGGGCGCGATCGCTGTCGGCCGAAGGGTTCACCGCACGCGACCGGCAGTCATTCGTCGTCGTGCAAAGCGAGCACGCCACGTTCGAGAACCGCGACGTGGTCGCGGATCTGAAGCGCGCCGCTGTCCCGTGGCGGGAGTTCTACGCGGGCGATGCGCTTGCAGCGCAAGTATTTCTGATTCCCAGGCGTTGAATCGTGCACCGCAGTCTCGTTACCAACGCAGATGACCTCGGCCTCACGGTCGGCGTCAACGACGGGATCTTCGACGCGCACGATCGCGGCATCCTGACGAGCGCAAGTCTCATGGCCAGCGCCTCCGCGACGGCGGACGCGATCCGGCGTCTGCGCGCTCGACCGACTCTGGGCATCGGCGTGCACCTGATGCTTGTCGACGGCAGGCCGACGCTCCCTCCCGACCGCGTCCCGACACTGGTGCAAGACGACGGTCGGCTCTATCCGTCGTGGAAGCCGTTCATCGTGGCGTGCCTTCGCGGACGGGTGAAGTTGAGCGAGGTCGAACAGGAGCTGACCGCGCAGATCGAACGCATCCGGAGCGACGGCATCCGTCTCACCCACCTCGATGCCCACAAGCACGTGCATGCGTACCCGCCCGTCTTCCGCATCGTCGCCCGACTGGCGGAACGGTTCCGCGTACCGGTCGTGCGCGTGCCCTACGAGCGATCGTTGAACGATCTCCCGCTGTTCCTGTGGGCGCGCCGCGACTATCGGATCGCAGCCGCTCATCGCGTGCGGACGCCGCAGTTCGTCGGCCGCGCCCTCACCGGCAGGCTCGACGCCGATTCACTCGCGCAATCGATGCGTCAGCTGCGGCCGGGCGTCACCGAATTGATGGTCCACCCCGGATACGTGGACGACGCGTTGCGACGGATGGCCACGAGGCTGCTCGCGTCGCGCGCGAAAGAAGTCGAGCTGCTGACGTCGACCGACGTCATCCACGCGTTGCTCGAGGAACACATTCAACTGGTTCGTCACGACCTGATGCCGGTGGAAACGCCGGATGCAAGGAGTTTTCGCGATGCCTCGTAAGACGCCGCAATCATCCATCGATCTATCGATCGTCGTGCCGCTCTACAACGAAGCCGGCACGCTGAGCGAACTGCACCGCCGCCTCACGGACGTCGTTCTGCTCCTCGGCCTCGAGACCGAAATCATCTATGTCGACGACGGCAGTACGGATACGACGGGACGGGCGATCGCCGCCATCGCGTTCCGCGACCCGCGCGTCCGGGCGATCACCCTGGCCCGCAACTACGGCCAGACCGCGGCGCTCGCCGCCGGCTTCGACGCCGCCGCGCGGGCGAGCGATCGTGGCGATGGATGGCGATCTTCAGCACGAGCCGGAGGAGCTTCCCAGGTTGCTCGCAAAGCTCGACGAAGGCTACGACATCGTCAGCGGTTGGCGCGAGCGGCGTGTCGACGGCTACTTGACGCGCCGGCTGCCGTCGATGATCGCGAATTGGATGATGGCGCGGCTGTCGGGCGTGTCGCTGCACGACTTCGGCACGACCTTCAAGGCGTATCGCGCGCCGGTCGATCAAGAACATCCAGCTGTATGGCGATTTGCATCGGTTCATTCCGGCCCTCGCGAGCTGGAACGGCGCGCGCATCGCCGAAGTCCCGATCAAGAACATCCCTGCGCGCGCAGAACGCGTCGCATTACGGCCTCTCGCGCACGTGGCGCGTGATGGCCGACCTCATCACCGTGCGGTTTCTGCTCACGTACGTCACGCGGCCGCTGCACCTGTTCGGACCAGTCGGTTTCGTCAGCGCCGGCTCCGGCCTCGGAGGCATGACGTGGGTGTTGTTGACGAAGGTGTTCACCGGCGCGCCGATGTTCGTCGCGCACGGACCGCTGCTGTTGCTCAGCGCGGTCCTCGTGCAGGCCGGCATCGTTCTACTCGGCCTCGGTTTGCTCGCCGAACTGCTCACGCGCATCTACATGGATGGACATCATCGCCGGATTTACAGCCTGCGATCGGCGCGCAAGGACACGCAGCGGATGGTCTGGAGTGATCCGCCGCCGCTCGTCGGCGACACCACGAGGATGCTGCAATGACTCGGGAATGTTCTTATGGCGGCCATTGCCGTCGCGACCGTGTGGCACGCCGCGCCGCGCGCGGAGCATCAGCCCACGATCGGCCCGAGTCAGATTCCGAACAATCAACGGCACCACTACACGATGACCGCGCGCGTTCGGCCGTTGCTCTTCTGGATCGGCAAGGACGACGTCGGCGATGCGGTGATCGCGAGGCGTCGCGATGCGGACGGCATCGGCTATTCGCTGCTCATCGGGTCTGATCCGGAGCGTGCCCCACGAAGAATCAATCGCTGGGGTTACATCGACGAAGAAATTCGCGGTGACGAGGCGACGCTCATCGGTCTGATGACCGAGTCGGACGAAGAGTCGATCGGCGAGGCTGAGGCGCACGTGTCGAAGCAGAACGGTCGAGCGGACGTTCAACGTCATACACGCGTCCGTCGCCGGGGGTGAGGCGCGGTCGGTCGTGACGGCGATCGCGGCACCCTCGGACTACACATTCCACCAGGTCCGTACGCTGCTCGAACTGGCCGAGCAGACAGGCGCGAACGGAAAGACCCGCGTGATCCGATATCCTGCCGGCACGCGTCCTGGCTTCCTCGCCGCGCTGGCCGATCTCGTTCACGCACAAGTGATCGACTGGCGACGCTCGCACCAGACCGGCGCCAGCGAGCCGATCGGCTACGTTTATCACGGCAAGCTGTACGAAGTCCGCGTCACACGAACGCGCGCTCGGCCGAGCGTGCCGATCGGTGGCGCCACGTACGATCGCGTGCTGACTTCAGAATTCCAGATCAAGAGCTTGCGCGGCGGTGAGCTGACGGATTTCTCGATCACGTACGGCACGGACGGACCGCTGGCGGAGACGCCGCTCGCGATCACGTATCAGCCGCGGTGGTGGTTTGAAGTCCTCTTGACGTTGGACGATCGAACGTCAGGACCATCGCTCGCGCGGGTCACGCGGTGAAGCGAATGCTCGTCGGCGGCGCCACCGTCATTGGCGCGGCGGCATTCCTGTATTCAGTTCAAACGCTGGGCCTGACACAGATTCGCGACACGCTGTTCAACATCGGCTGGGGATTTGGCGCGATTCTCGGGCTGTCGGGCCTGCGCGAAGCGGCGCGAGCGCGGGCCTGGGCGCGAACGCTCGACGGGCCAGACCAGCTGCCGCTCCGTGAGGCCCTGAGGGCCCGCATGGCCGGCGAAGCGCTGTGCACACTGCTGCCGATGGGATTCATCGTCGGGGAACCGGCGAAGGCGGAGCACGTCGCACACCGGTTGCCGTTTTCGACGGCCTTCGGCGGGCTCATGATCGAGTTCGCGTTCTACACTGCGTCGCTCCTGGTGCTCTTCGGCGCCGGCGCCCTAGCCGTGCTGCCGATGTGGGCTGTCGTGCCGTTACTGGCGGCGGGGTCGCTCGCCCTCGCGCTGCTTGCCAGGACACTGTTCACGCCGCTGCTCGTGTTCGCGGTGCGTCAGCCACGTCGGGCGGGCGAGATCGCGACGCTCGAACTTCTCTATCATGCGCTCGCCATCGCCGAGGTCTACATCACGCTGCGCATGATCTCGCCGAACGCCCCCGCGTGGACATCGGCGATCGTGCTCGAGACGGTCAATCGCGGCGTGACGATTGTGTTCAAGATGCTTCCGATGCGGCTCGGCGTCGACGAAGCGAGCGCCGCGATGACGGCCAACGGCCTCGCGCTCGGTTCGAACATCGGCGTGATGCTGGCGCTCGTCCGTAAGCTGCGGATGCTGTTCTGGAGCGCGCTCGGACTGCTCCTGCTCGCGATGCGCAGCCGCAAGCAGCTTGCTCGCCGTTACGCAATCGCTGCCTGACACATCCCTCGGAAACGGCCGATTTCACCACGCAGGCAAACGGTCTGACCCTTGCCGTAACGCCATGACATGGTGCACACGCTTCTCCTTCTCGCACAAGTCATGGCGGGCGCCGTGGCCGGCACGGTCACGCTCGCCGCACCCGATGGGCAGTTGGTCACGGTGCCTGGCGTCGTGCTCACGCTCACGTGCGCCGACAATCAGCCGCGCAGCGAGGTCTCCAACGACCAGGGACAGTTCCGATTCGGTGACGTGCCTGCCGGCAATTGCTCCGTCGCCGGTGAGCTCCAAGGTTTCGGCTCGGCCACGAAGGTCGTCGTCGTCACGACGAATGAAACCGCCGATGTCGCACTGACGCTCGATCTCGCATCGCTCCACGAGGAGATCAATGTGATTGCGAGCGCGGACACGATCCACGGCAATCCGATCGCGTCCCACGTTGAGACGATCAATGCGGCGGCCCTGCAATCGGCACCGATCGCCAGCGAGCGATTCCAGGACGCGCTGCCGCTGATTCCCGGCGTGGTGCGTGGCCCCGACGGGTTGCTCAGCATCAACGGTTCGCGCAGCGGCCAGAACGCCCTGACGTTCAACAAGGCCGACGGCACGGATCCGGTGACGGGCGAGGACGCGATCGAGGTCCCGATCGACGCCGTCAGCGCCGTGCAAGTGCGCGGCGCCGCCTTCGCGCCGGAATTTCGGCCTCTCGGCGGGAGCCGTGACAACGGTCGACACGCAGCGCGGCGGCGACGCGTGGCATGTCACGGTCAACGATCTCGAGCCGCGCCTCCGCCGCCGCGCCGGTGCATTTCACGGCATCGAATCGTGGACACCGCGCTTGACCATCGGCGGACCGATCGTCAAGGGCAAGGTGAATTTCCTCGAATCGGCGCAATACGAGTTCAGCCAGACGCGGGTCTTCGGTCTTCCGGCACTCGAAAGCGACACGAAGGTCGAAACCTTCGAATCCTACAGCCGCGTCGACGTGATGACGTCGCCAACGAACCACGTCACGGGCTCGGCGATGGTCTCGCCGCGCAAGGCCACCTACGCGGGCCTGAGCACTTTCAATCCGCAGCCCGTGACGCCGGATGTCAAGAACCACAACCTCCTGCTGAGCGTCTCGAATCAGATGGTGACCGGCAAGAGCGGACTGCTCGAGAACAGCGTCAGCGTGAAGGAATTCGACACGACGATCTATCCGAGTCTTGGCGATGCGGTGATGGTCCTCGCGCCGAACGTCAACTCGGGCAGCTACTTCAACACGCAGGATCGCACGAGCCGGCGGGTCGAACTCCTCTCGACGTACTCGTTCACGCCGTTCGGCCCCGACCACATCGTCAAGGCCGGCGCAGGGGCCGCCAACGAAACGGTCGACGGTGTCAGCCAAAGCCGCAACGTCGACATCGTCGGTGAACACGACACGCTCATCTACGACATCACATTCCACGGTGACGGCCGGCTGGATCGCCGGCGCACGGCGGTGCGCGGCTTCGCGCAGGACACCTGGACTATGTCGCCGCGCCTGACGGTCGTCTACGGCGCACGATCCGACTACGACTCGTTCACCGACGATGTCAACGTCGCTCCGCGCGCATCGTTCACAATGGCGTCTGACCGGTGACGGCCGCACCGTCGTCAGGGGAGGCGCCGGAGCGTTCTACCATCCCGTCACGCTGAACGTTGCAAGCTTCAACCAATTGCAGGACCGAGCGATCGACGGCGTGATCCTGACAAACCAAATCACGGCCGACCTGCACACGCCGCGAAGCGTCAACTGGAACGTCGAAGTCGATCGCGAGTGGGTCAAGAAGTTGTTCGTGCGCGTCGGATATCAGCAGCGCGAGACGCGGTTCGAGCCCGTCGTCGATGTTGTGCCGTCGGCGCTCGTCCTCGAGACCGACGGGCAATCGCGGTACCGCGAGGGTCAGATCACGGCACGATATCAGCTCCGCGGCACCGACCAGATCGTCGCCTCCTACACGCGTTCGTCAGCGGTGGGCGATCTCAACGACTACAACAGCTATTTCGGCAACATCCAGAATCCGGTCATCGAGCCCAACGAACGCGGACCGCTACCGTGGGACGCACCGAACCGCTATCTGTTCTGGAGCAACGTGACGCTGCCGTACGGCTTCAGCGTCTTCCCGGTGCTCGACATGCGCACAGGTTTCCCACTGTCGTTCGTCAACGAGGACCGAAGCTTCCTCGGACCGCGTAACCAGGCGGGTCGCTTTCCGACGTTCGCCTCGCTCGACGTGCAGGCGATGCGCAGGTTCAGATTGTTCCATCACACCACGACGCTCGGCGTGAAGATCTTCAACATCACGAATCACTTCAATCCGCGCGACTTCCAGGCCAACGTCGCGAGCGCCGACTTCGGAGGCTTCGACAACAGCGTCGGTCGCACGTTCCGCGGCAAGTGGATTTTCGAATTCTGATCAACATCAAAACAGTTCACTCAGAGAGTGTGTAACGATGGCTCACAAGACCGTCCAGGCGATCATCGGACGCATCCTGACAGATGAGGAGCTTCGCGCGCAGTTCGTCGCCTCGCCGCTCGAAACGCTGACATCGCTGCGCGACATGGGTCTCGACCTGACCACGGCCGAGATCGAGGCTCTCACCGAGACGGATCGTCAGCTATGGGAATCGGGGCCTGAATGGATCGACTCGCGGCTGCAACGCTGCGGTCTCGTCGCCAGAGCACGAGCGCGATGATGATGGCCACGACGAGGCGCCTGGCCTCGCCGTCACCGTCGACGAAGGCGCTCGATTCTGGACTCTCGAGCCCAATACCTGCCAGCATGTCCTCGCGGAGCTGCAGTCGATGAAAGTCGGGCGAATGGTGCGCTAAAGTACTGACAACGCCTTACACGCGGAGGACGACCGTGCTGCTGAACGACATCCGATACGCGATCCGCACGATGCGGCGTGCGCCCACGTTTACCATCGCGGTTCTCGTCACCGTCGCGCTCGCGATCGCGGCGAATACCACGATCTTCAGCGTGGTGTATGCGGTGATGCTGCGTCCGCTTCCGTACAAGGACCCGCAGCGGCTCGTCCAGGTCGCGGAGAAGAACGACAAGCTCAATCTGCCAAATTTCGGCGCCTCGGTCCTGAATTTCCTGTCCTGGCGCGAGCAGACGCACGCGTTCGAGCGGCTCGCGGCGGTGGGATTCAGCAACTACACCTTGACCGGCACGGGCGAACCGGAGCAGTTGAGCGGAAATCGAATCAGTCCGGCGCTGACTGCCGTCCTGGGCGTTCGGCCAGTCGCGGGCCGCGCGTTCACCGACGAGGAAGAAAAGCCCGGCGCCGCTCCGGTCGCGATGATCGGCGAGGGTCTTTGGAAGCGGCGATTCGGCGGCGATCAGACGCTCGTCGGACGCACGATCACGCTGAACGACACCCCAACCACGATCGTCGGCATCGCGCCCGCGTCGCTGAACCTGATCTCGGGCGGTGACGTCTACACGCCGCTCACGATCGACCCCGCGAAAGAAATCCGCCTCAACCACGTGATCTTCGTCGCGGGCCGCTTGAAACCGGGCGTCTCGCTGCCGCAGGCGCAAGCCGAAATGGACGCGATCGCGGCGCGCGTGGGTGAGCAGTACCCCGAAGTGCGCGACTGGGGCATCCATCTCATTTCGTTCTTCGACACGTTCGTGAGCGCGCAGCTGCAAACGGCGCTGCTGATGCTGCTCGGCGCGGTGGCGTGCGTGCTGTTGATCGCGTGCGCGAACATCGCGAACTTGCTGCTCGCGCGTGCGATTTCCCGGCAGAAAGAGATCGCCGTTCGAACGGCGATGGGCGCCAGTCGAGGCCGGCTCGTTCGCCAGCTGCTCACCGAGAGCGTGGCGCTCTCCACGATCGGCGGCAGCGCCGGCATTCTGGCGGCCTTCTGGGCACTGCGAGCCATCGCGCAGCTGCTCCCGCCGAATGTGCTGCCGGTGCCGGACATCGGAATGAATGCGACGGTGATGTTGTATGCCGCGGCTCTCACGATCGGCACGGGGATCCTTTTTGGTGTGCTTCCGGCGTGGCGGATCGCGCGGGTGGATTTGAACAACATCCTCAAGCAAAGCGCGCGCGGATCGGCAGGCGGCGCCGGCACGCGGCTTCGCAATACGCTTTCGGCCGCGGAAATCGCGCTGGCCACGGTGCTGCTCGTCGGCGCAGGACTGCTCATCCAAAGCTTTGCGAACCTGCAACGGGCCCGGCTCGGTTTCGACGCACACGGACTGTTGACGTTCCAGCTCTCGCCGCCCGTCGCGAAATATCCACTCGGCAACCGGGCTCCGCTGCTCTACCGCGCAATGCTCGACTCGATCCAGCCGCTGCCGGGTGTGCGCGGCGCGGCGGTATCGAGCGGCATTCCGTTCGGCGCCGGCAACTTCACTTCGCACCCGATGCTCACGACCGGCGCGTCGGTCGTGGCGCCCGGCACGCTTATCCCCATCGACTGGCGCATCGTCAGTCCCGGATATTTCAAGACGATGGGCGTGCCGCTCGTGCGCGGCCGCGAATTCACCGATGCCGACAACGCCGCGGCGCTTCCCGTCGTCATCGTCAGCCAGGCAACCGCTCGGAAGTTCTGGGGTGACGCCGACCCGATCGGCAGGATATTGAAGCGATCCGCCGATCCGCGCAGTCCGTTCACGGTGGTTGGCGTGGTCGGCGACGTGCGGAGCACCGCGTTGAACCAGGAGTCGCCGGCGCTGTCACTACCCGATGGCGTCGCGCGTGTGGCCGCTGATGGATGTCGTCGTGCGGACCGACGGTTCGCCTGAAGCGGTGCTGCAGAGTGTCCGGCAGAAAATACACGAGCTCGACGCGGAGCTCGCGCTCGCCAACGTGCGAACGATGGACGACTGGATCTCGAACACCGCCGCGCAGCCCCGGCTGAATGCGGCTCTGCTCGGAGGATTTTCACTCGCCGCGCTGCTGCTCGCCGCGATCGGCATCTACGGCGTGCTCGCGTATGCCGTCGGTCAACGCACCCAGGAGATTGGACTCCGCATGGCGCTCGGCGCGGAACCAGCAGCGATGATGCGCCTGATCGTTGGCGAGGGTCTGAAAGTCAGCCTCGCCGGCATCGGGATCGGGTTGATCGGCGGGCTCGCGGTGAGTCGCGCCGCGTCGAGCCTCGTGTACGGGGTCCCCGTTCGCGATCCGGTGACGTTTGCGGGCGTCGCGGTCCTGTTGTTGGCGGTCGCGCTGGCCGCATGCGGCATCCCGGCGAGACGAGCCTCGCGCGTCGATCCACTGGTGGCGTTGCATCACGATTGACGCGTCCAAACCGGTGATGACCTGGGTTGTAACGCTACTTGTCCGATTTCTGGTGACCGCGCGTCGTGAACCTCGCGTACAGAAATTCCTGAACGATATGCCCGGCGGCACTGCCGCCGATCCCGAGCACGGTGTTCGTCAAAAGGAGCCGCGCACCGCGGCGATCCTCTTCGGGATAGTAGACGTTCGAGATCGCTCCCGATGCGAGCGTCCCGAGAAGACCCGAATAGTTCGGCTGCCACCGGCCGTCGTCCCCCTTCCGCACCACGCTGCGCGACACCGCGTAGGCGATTCGCGACCTGGTGCTGCCCGAGCCTTTGAAGAAATATCGAGGGTCCTGCCTGAACAGCGTCGGCATCACGACGCGCGTCATCAGGCTGCCTGTCCAGGCCGTCGCGTACGCAGCCGCGTACCGCTTTGCGTACCCTGACACGCCGCCGCCGAAGCTACTGTAATCATTGCGGTGCTGCTGGACGCCGGCGACGATCGCCACGAATGCGAACTGCATCGGATCGGCGCGCGTCTTCCAGGACAGCTGAAACTTCTGCCGCGCGTTCAAGGGCGCCGCATCGGGATTGAACGTGATGAAGAAGTTGGGGACGACTCCGAAGAGCCGCTGGTGTTCCTGCTCTTTGATCTGCTGCTCGGCAACGTCGACCACCGATGGCGTGACGTCGATCGAGACGGCATTGACGACGCGCAGGCGGATTTCGCGAAGGTGCGCGGCGTCGCCGACCGCGACGCTGGCCGATACGGTCTGCTCGGCGAACCCGTGAGCCGCGACGGTGACTTGAAAAGGCCCTGCCGGAACATTCGTCACGGAATAACGGCCGTCGGCGCCGGTCGCCACGGCGACGCGCGATCCCGCGGCGCTCGTGAGCGTCACAGCGGCGCCGGCGATTGGCGCGCCTGTGTCGTCGACGACAACGCCCGTGACGATGCCCGTGGATATTTGCGCGTCGCCGTTCCACGCTCGCGCGTCCACGGCCAGCGCCGCAATAATCACAGCCGCGGCGACGCCGACCCGCGCAATCCGCCTGGCCATGAACACGGTTTCGAGATTACACCCGAAGGTGCCATGGCACGTTCAGGAACGACGGCCATGTCGGATTCGCCGGCAAAGAGATTCCTGACGGAAACGCGAGAGCAAATCGACAGAAGCCAGACCACGCGCTTCAAGACGCCATTTTGCGCGATCGCTGAATCGAGAAGGTGTATTGATGGTGAGCCAGGAAGGAATCGAACCTTCAACCCGCAGATTAAGAGTCTGCTGCTCTGCCAATTGAGCTACTGGCCCCCAGGTGGGTGGCAGAAACAGAAATTTTAGCACGACGCCCGCGCTACGTCACGCGGGCGTCGAACTGATGCTCACCGCAGTGCCGCCGAATGCGTGCTCCGCGTGCTCACCCTCTGAACGAATGGAATGCGCCGAGCGACGACGGCAGCGTGGGAGAGAACGGCACGAACTGATACGGCCGGCTCGTGTCGAAACCGGCGTGCTGCGCCGCGGCTGCGTCGGCGAACGGCAGCAGCGCATCCACCGCCTGCTCGATCCGCGTCCAGCCGAGCGTGCGCTCGTACGTGTTGTTGTTCGGCGGGTCGACCGATTCGGCCTGCCCTTGCGCTCCAGTAATCGATTCGACGGGACCGCCGTCGGCCGCCGCGACGCCGGGGCCGACGACGCGCGCAAGCGTGCGGTGATCGCTTTCGATCCCCATGATGCGCGCGGCCGTCACGCGAAGATCGTCCGTGCTGAAGCGCCGCACGCCGACGAGATACGCCGCGATGAACGCATCTTCGAGCGTCACGAGCGTGTTCAGCGTGACCTGCGCGTTGTCGAACATGTGGAACGGAAAGAAGAACGTCGAAAACGGCGACGGCTGGCCGCTGACCGACTGTTCGAGCAGATAGTGCGACATTTCCTCGTTGCGCGCGGCCGTCAGATAACCCTGATCGTCGTCCGCGAGCCGCGAAAAGAACGGCGCGACCTTGATGATGTTCGTGTACGTCGTCACCGCCAATGCTTCGGCGATTTCCGCGGCGACCAGAATCCGCACGTCCTCTTTCGTCAGGCGGCCTCGTCCATCGTCATCGTCTCGATCGCCGCGGCCGCTCGCGATGAGCGTCTCGCCGACGAGCGTGGCGCCAGCCGCGGCTGCTGCGCCCACCGAGAGCGCGTTCTGAAGAAAACCTCGACGATCGATTGCACGTTGTTCCATTCGTCCTCCTCCGTCTGCAACACCCTACGCGCGCGGAGCACGGTTGGATGTGGGCGCAAGGATGGACGGACCGGAACAGCGCGGTTCAGTGCGTCTGTCCGGCGAGATAGATCGGGCCGGTCGGCGCGGGAACGCCGCCCTCTGGCTCGATCGACACAGCGAGGCCGCTTGCCGCCGCCGGCGCGGCGGGAGGATCGAGCGTCACGATCGCGCGGCCGGCGGCATCGGGCTTGAAGAGTCCGGCGCTGACCGGCGCCGCGGCGGTGAGATACCAGAGCTGATAGGTCTTCCCTGCCGGAAGCGCCGGCAGGTTCGATGCGGCGAACACGAGGCCACGCGATCGGCTCAGAAACGCGCGACCCGTGGCGGCCGGCGCCGACGGTTGGCCCGACAGGTTCACTTCGGCCAGGTCCGACGACGTCAACACGGCGAGGCGCGCCTGAATGCCGGCCGCTTCGCGCGATGCCGATGCGGCGCGCTCTTCGGTCTGCGCGAGGCGGACGAGCACATCGCGGAGCTGCGATTCGACGCTGCTGAGTCGCTGCCGGGTGGCGACGGCGTACACAGAAGCGCCGAGCGCGACGACCAGCAGCGCCGCAACGCTGAGCCATCTTGCGTTCGTGCCCTGGAGAAAGGGCCGAGACGCGGATGGCTCTCGACGCGGGCCAGCTGCCGCTGCCGCCGCGGAACTGCCGGTCGCCGCAGAAAGCACGCGCGCGCGCAAGGCCGCCGGCGGATCGATCTGCGGAAGCGCCTGTGGCAAAACTCGAACGACCGCGCCAAGCGAACGAACGGCCGCCGCACACGTCGCACAGTCCCGCATGTGCGCTTCGAATGACGACCGCTCGTCGTCGGGCAGCGCGCCGGCAACGTAGAGGGCCGCAGTGTCGGCAAACATCGCGTGATTCGTATCAGCCATCACGCGGTCTCCGTCAACCGGCTGCGCAGTGCGAGCAGACCCTGGCGGATGCGCGTCTTGACCGTGCCGAGCGGCTGCTCGAGCCGCTCGGCGATCTCGACGTGAGTCAGCCCTTCGTAGAACGCGAGCTCGATGGCGAGCCGCTGAAGCAGCGGGAGCGCTTCCATCGCCGATCGCACGGCCTCGGCGCGCACCGACATCACCAATTGTTCATCTGCGGTCGGCGCGGTATCGGACATGTCCACGGCCTCCGATTCCGCGCTCGGCGCTTCGGGGCGCGATTGACGACGGCGCAGGCGATCGATCGATCGGCTGCGCGTGAGCATCACGAGCCACGCGGCGACGTTGCCGCGCGCCCGATCGTAGCGGGCCGCCTGATTCCACACCTGCGAGAACACTTCCTGCACGATGTCCTCGGCATCCGCCGTATCGCGGAGAATTCGGAAGGCGAGCGAGTAGACCAGGCGCGCGTGCCGATCGGTACAACTCGGCGAGCGCTTCGCCGTCTCTGCGGGCAAGGCGGTCGAGTGCCGCACGATCGGCGGCGCTTGCGGCCGGCGCGCTCAGCACCGCCCAAAGAATCCACATAAAGAAGCTACGTATCCAGGGCCAGACGGGATTGTATGGCTGGGGCGCATCGGATTCGCAACCGATTGACGGCCATTCCCCCGCTATGTCAGACTCCGCGCCCTCGCGAATCAGCCACGCCGAACCCAAGGAGACCTGGTGATGCCAAGCAAAGACAATCGACGCGCACGCGCCGTGCGCCTGCTGAGAATCGCAGCAGCAGCCGGCGCCGCTATCTTTCTCGCCTTTCACCGCCCGGCCGCACACGCGCAACAGGTGCAGACGGTTCAAGGGCGTACTCGGAATTCCCGCCGACGATTTCTCGGTCGATGGAGACGACGAATTAGATGCGAATATCAAAGGCGGGATCGGATTGCGATCGAGCGGCGGCCAGATGGCGCGGCGGCTCCAGACCGCAATCAAGCGCGGAACGGTGCCGCTCAAAGGCAGCCCGATCGGCGGTAAGTTTGCGCCCGGCAAAGGGAGCCACGGCGGCGTCGGCGCCAACAGCCAGGTCAACGATCCATCGCTCGACCACATCACGGCCTTCGATCCGGCGGTCGTGAATACGCGCCCCTTCGAATTCTCAACGCAAAGTGAAACCTCGATGGTCGCCAACGGCAGCCACATCGTCGTCGGCTACAACAGCTCGGCAGGCGCCGAAGTGCAGTTCTTCCCAGGAGCCGGACTCTTTTTCACGAAGCTGCTGTTCAGCGGCTACTCGGTGTCGCACGATGGCGGAGCAACGTGGTCGAGCGGCTTCGTGCCGCCGATCACCCCGGATGTGCCTTTCACGTTCGGCGATCCATCGCTCGCACTGGACCGGAACGGGAAGGTGTTCTACGCGAGCCTGGGTACTGACGCGACGGGCGAGCACAACGGCATCATCATCAACAGGAGCACGAACAACGGCACGTCCTTCGCGCCCGCTACCGTCGTGGCGGTCGACGATGGCAGTGACAAGGAATGGCTCGCGATCGGGCCCGACCCGGCAGTTCCCTCGCGCGACAATCTGTACATCACGTGGACCAGCTTCCTGAGCGACGCGAACGGCGCCACGATCGGCAGCCAGCTTCGTCTTGCGAAGAGCACGGACGGCGGCGCGACGTGGTCATCGAAAGCGATCTTCACGCCGGTCGACGACGGCGCGAACAGCAGCTTCGTCACGTTCTCCAACCCGGTGGTCGACGCATCGAGTGGACGGCTGTACGTTCCGTTCCTGCATTTTTCGGATCAGAACGCGGACAACGTTCGCGTGATGGTGTCCGACGATGGCGGACAGACGTTCAGGTTCCTGGCTTTCCATGTTCCGGGCGCGGTGGACGCGTTCGCGTATCCGAACGTCACGCCCGGCGCGCTGAACGATTGCGGCGACGGTGGCATTCGCAACGTGCTGCACCAGGGTCCGAGCGCCGGCGCAGGCCGCCTCGGCACGTTCCGGTTTCACGCAGGCGACACGTCTCGTGACGCAGCCGGCGGCCGCCGCATTCCGCGGACGTCTGCTGATCGCGCTGCAGACGTCGACGAGTCCGTTCTTCGGCGATCCGACTTCCGGATCGGAGATCAACGTGCTCTATTCGGACAACGGCGGATCGACCTGGAGCGATCCGCTTCTCATCGCGCCGTCGACGGCGGCCGATCCGCAGCATGTCCATCCGGCGATCGCGCTCGGTCAGCACGGCAATCGGCCGTGGGTCGCGTACTACGTGCAATCGGCCGACGGCAAACTCCGAACAGACGTCGCGACGCTGCACGTGAACGGAAATCATCTGAAGCTCGCGGGCGCAACGCGGTCTCAGCACCGTCTCATTCGATCTCACGCCGAGCAATATCCCGTTCCCGTCGGCGACCGATCCGTTCAGGACGACGAACTACGATCGGGCGGTTGCGAGCTGCTACGACATCGGCGAATACATGTCGATTGCGGCTGGCGACGACCCGAACAACCCGATCGCGGCGTGGGGCGACAACCGGAATCCGTGGGTGGGGCCACCCGGATCGGCCGCGCCGGGAAAGCATGCGCAGCCCGACGTGTTCTCGGGCCGTCTACGAAGAAGTAACGAACAGCGCGCGTCAGGGAACGACGGTGAAGAGCTGGAACGGCGCCCAGTAGTACGGCTTGCCGAAGTTGCCGCCGCTCGCCAGCAGCGCGCGCTTCGCGTCTCGTAAGGCCGCGGCCGGCCGATCGCCGGCCGCGAGCCTTGCGTACAAGCGATCCATGAGGTCGGCGGTCGAACGATCGTCGACATCCCACAACCCGGCGATCACGCGGCTTGCGCCGGCGCGAAGGAAGGCCCACGCAAAACCGACAAGGCCTTCGCCCGAGTATGCGCGCTCGCCTGCGCTGCGGCACGCGGAGACCGTCACGAGCTCCGCGTGCAGCGGCACGTCGGCGACGTCGCGCGCGTACAGCTTGAACGCGTGCTCGGGGCCCGAGAGGATCACCGCGGAGTCGAGCGGACTCTCGAGGTTCGGCGGCGGCGTGCGCCGTGAAATGCACGAATCCGAACTTGTTCGGCGCCGCGTCCGGTACGCCGGCGGCGACGCACGCGCGCCGCGATACGAGACGACGGTCGCGGCCGCGAAGTGCTTCGAGACGTTGTCGATTTCCGCCGACGCGTAGCGCAGCGCCGGAAATTCCGGATCGTGCGGCGCCGGGTCGCCGATGAGCAGGAGCGAGCCGAGCCGACCGCGGCGCCGGCGATCGACAGCATCGAGAGGCCGGGAGCCGTCTCGATCTCGACGTCATCGATCCAGTAGTGCCGCCGCGCACCAGCGACGGGCAGCGTCTCGAAATTGATGGCGTGAAGCGCGCCGTCCGGCACGATGACGAGCCGCGCGCCTTCCGGTATCCAGCGGAGCACCGGCTCGACGACCATTCGATACAAACGGTCCCCGGCATTGTCGGCGGAACCGAGCGGATCGGCGAAGGCGTTGTCGATCAGCGCCCGATACTGCCGGACGAGCGGCTCGATTTCTGCGCGCAGGAGGTAGCCGGACGCACTGCACGCCCGCGCCCGTCACAACCCAGACGTACGAGCGCGACGGCCCGAGCCAATACGACAGGAAGACCGTTCGCGATCGTCCGGCGATGCTCCGGAAACCGCAGCGGTCGCTTTCGCCGGCAGCGCGAGACCGTTCCGCTCGGCGAGCACGCGGCCGCGGCTCGATTCGGATACTTCGAGCGCACGTTCGTAGCGGCCTTGATCGACGAGCGCGTCGACGTATTCCTGATAGAAGCGAATCAGCCGCGTGAGGAACGTCAGCTTGTAGTCGGTCTTCAGCAGGTCCGATCGCGTCTTCTCGATGATGTCGAGCGCCGCCTCGAAATGGCGCGACGGCCACGTCCGGTTCGGACCTGGCGAGGGCGATCTCCGCCAGGCCGTCGTGAGCCGACCAGCCGACGCTGGCCTCCGGATTTTGCCGCGGAGAGCGTTTCGTCGAACAAGCGCGCGGCTTCGTCCAGGCGACCGCGGCCCAACGCGATTTCCGCGGCAACAGCGTGTTGTGAATCAGGTCGCCCGATCGGCCGCCCTCCTTCAGAGCGCGTCGCTTCGTTGTTGAAGCGCTCGGCTTCGTCCCAGTCGCCAAGGTCCACGCTGGCCGATGCGAGATTGCCGGCCCACACCGCCGCGTCGCGCGTCAGCTTGGATTCGTTCGCCGCCGCCAGCGCCTGCCGGTAGAAAGGCAGCGCCTGGCGCGCGTCGCCTTTCTGCTGAAACGTGTTGCCCAGTTCGCCGAGCGCCAGCTCGAAATCCACGCGCGGCCCACGCCCGGCGTGGACGCTGACGGCGCGACGCTGCAGCTCGAGCGCCTGGTCGAACTCGCCAAGCCGCGCATAGCACGAGCCGGCGTTGCTCAAGGCCGCCGCGTAGACGGTGAACTGATCGAGATCGTTGAACGACAGCACGCGGTTGAACCATTGCAGCGCTTCGTCCCACCGGTGGCGGACGAATTGCCCCATGCCGAGATCGTTCATCGCGCGTGCCTGCAAGTACCGATCGCCTGCGGCTCCGGCCTGCGCCGCGACCTGCTGCAGGCGCGAGTCGGCAACGCTCCAATGCCCGAGCCGCATCTCGAGCTGCCCCGCGAGTTCAGCGATCTCCAGCTGGAGCGACACGCGTCGGCGCCAGCCGCCGCGCGGCGTCGAGCGTGCGCTGCGCATCGGCGAGCTGATTCTTCGCCACCATCAGGCGCGCCTCGAGGTATTTCTGCTGCGCGCGCAGCGGATCGAAGCGCGGATCGGACGGGAGAGGAGTCGTCACCAGCTCCACGACTTCGGCCGGCTGGCTCTGGAGGAGCAGGATATCGCCGCGAAGCAGGCGGAGCCGCCACGCGGCTTCGGAATCGGGTTTCGTCTTGGCGAGGGCGCGTTCGACGAGCGCGCGCGCCTCGACGAGCTCGCCGCGCCGGATTGACGTCCGCGCGGCCTCGAGGTTGGACTCGAGCTCGCGCTGCGGGTCGGCGGCGCAGGCGCTCATCGCCACGAGCGCCAGGACGATGACGACGACCTTCATCGCCTCACGCGAACCGCTCCTATGTCGACCAGATTCCTGTCGATTCGACGTCGGTGGCGGCGACCGTGCCGCCGTCGGGCGAGCCGAGCTCGAGACGCATCAGCGTCAGCCGGCGCGACAGGTCGGTGATGATCAGCTCGCCGAAAAAGATCTTCCCGAAGTCGGGGACCGTGATGCTGTTGTGATCGATCGTCGCGCCGGGATACGGATCGCCGGCCCACCGGATCGATCGCACGATCGTCGCGTGGATCGTGCCGCACGCATGCAGCAGCCGCCCGATCGCCGAAGCGGGCGGCTCCGGCCGCGGACGCCTTCAAGAACAGGCAGTCGCCGGATTCCTTGACGAATTTTGGATCGTCGACCGCCGTCAGCAGCTTCGATCGCGTGTCGTACTTCTGGAACACCTCGGTTGCGAGATCGACAACGATGCCGTGGCCGTCGATCGCGGCGTTCTCGATGACGGTTCCGGCGCCAGCCGCAATCGCCGGCTCGCCGCTTCCGCCAGGGCTCTTCGACAGGAGCGCGGCATGCAGGCGCTTGACCGTGAGCTTCGGCTTCCTGCCCACGCTCAGGTCGTTCACCTCCGCGTGCACGCGCGTGGTCGTCCTGAGCTGGTCTTCGCCCGTCCACTTGTGCGTCAGCTCGATGTGCTCGTTCGAGCTTGTCGAACACACCCTCGGCCAGCGTCTCGATTGCGCTGTAGCTGACGAAATCGCCGAACGTTTTGGACCCGCCCTTGGACTGCGATCGCCCGCCGACCGCAGTCAGCGAGCTGGCGATGCCGGGATCGATGATGAGATCGTTCGGTCGGACGATGCGGCCGCCGATGGCCGCCGCATTGCCGCGAAAGACGAAACGGCGTCTGAGATCCATAAATTATTCGGAACGCTTCGTTGTTTTTACGGAGCCGCCGCAAACCGGTATTCGCCGAGGAGCCGACCATCTCCGGCAGCGTCGTGGACGGAAAGAATGTAGTGCATCGGCGCGGTCAGTGTCCATGCAGGCATCAACAGCAGCAGCGGGCTTCCGGGCGCGGGCGATGGCGCGCGGCCCGAGACGATGCGGTCGCCGTTGGCACGGCTCAGGTCGTAGCGTCAGCTCGCCGCTCTGCGGCGCGTCGTTCACTTCGACGGCAAGGCTCACGGGGCCGCCGTCGCGCCGAACGTGAACGACCGGTTCGCTGCCACGGCTCTCGGGCCTGAGGGTGACCGGCGCAAGCGCGAACGGCGCGTCCGCGCGCGCCGGCGAAGGCACGCTGCGCAGAGACGCGTACCCCGCGACGATCGCCAGCGTCGCCGCGACCGCCCACGGCAGCGCGACCGAGCGATGCCATGCGGGTTTCGGGCGCCGCGCCGGCGTCGATCGATCGGACCTTCGAGAGCGCGGATTTCGCGAACCCCTCTCTCGCGCCTTCGAGCATCGCGGCGGTCATTTGAAGATCCGTCGGCGCAGTCGGTGCACGAAAAATAGTGCTCCTCGAACGTCTGCCGGTCGGCGTCCGACATCTCGTCGAGCAGATACCGCTCCGCCGCCATCGTCTCCACGGCTTCGTGATGCGTCATGGGTTCACCGCTGGTCCATCCGAACGGCCAGCCGTTCGCGAAAACGCTGTTTGGCTCTGTGGAACAGGACGCGCAGATAGTCGCGGTCGATGTTCAGCTCGCGGCAGATCGCGTCCTTGTCGCGCTCCTCGAAGAAGAGCCACTGAATCAGCTCCTTGTCTTTCTGCGGCAGCTCGCCAATCGCGTCGCGCACCATGCTGCGCTCCTCGGCCTTCATCACGCGCCATTCGGCGCTCGCCTCGCCCGTTTCGGGCTCGGGTTCGTCGTCGAGCGGCGTCGCCCGCGCATTGGACCGGTACATCTCGAACAGCACGTTGTTGCACACTGAATTGACGAATGCGCCCAGGCTTTCGGCACTCGCCAGCCCCTTTTTCTGCTTGAGCGTGATCAGCACCCGCGCGAAGGTCTCCTGCCGGGCGTCCTCCACCTGGGCCGCCGAGCGAAGCTGCGATCGAAGCTTCAGCGAGAGCAGGTCGCCGAAATACTCGGTGAAATGGCGCTCGGTTTCGGGGTCTTCCGCTATCAATCGCTCCAGATACTGGCGATCGAAGCTGTAAAGCGGCCGGATCGACAAATGTAGAAATCGTAGCGTTCACGTCACCCTCACGCAACCCGCGGCGCCTCGACTTTCGCCGTCTCTCTGTGGTGATGCGGTGCGGTCTGGCGTTTCATTCGTCCGACCTGAAACGATTCCTGCCGTCCCGACACTACCTTCCCGAATCGCGGGTTAAAGGCAGGAGGACGAAGGTGTTGCATCAGCTGATGGAGGAGGTGACCACGGACGCGCGCCTGGGGGTCTGGCTCGCGTCCAACCGCAGCCAGCGGCACCTCGTCGTCCGGTGCCCGCAGGCGCTGGCTCGACGGCGTGCATGCCGGCAAATCACGAACGGCGCGTCGGCGCCGGTGCGGTTCTGTGCGCTGCCGGGCGCGCTGCACCTTCCATTCGATCGTCGTGGAACGCTGGTGCTGTTCGACGCCGCCGCGGCTGCAGCTGGATCAACAGATTTCGCTCTTCGATTGGCTCGGCCCGCGGACCGGCAACATCCGCGTCGTCGCGCTCACGACGGAGCGCATCGATCGTCTCGTCGAATCGGGCTTGTTTCTCGAAGGACTGTTCCATCGTCTCGGGTCCGTGCAGCTGCATCTCGCGCGCGCGGACTCGAGCGGCCGTCGAGTGAACCCGTCCGCACGGGACATGGTTCAAAGCGGCTTCTCGTCTGCAAAGAAGGTGGTGTGCGTTGGTCGGATGTGCATCGAGAGGTGAGGAATTGACGCTCGTCGGCGAGAGCCCCGCGATGACGGCGCTGCGCGACCGAAATCGCGACCGCCGCTCGAACGAACGCCAAGGTGCTGATTCTCGGCGAGACGGGCGTCGGCAAGGAAGTGGTGGCGCGGCTGATTCACGCGCACGGCTCGCGGCGCGCGCGGCCGTTCGTGCCGGTGAACTGCAGCGGCATCCCCGAAACGCTGCTCGAATCGGAGCTCTTCGGCCACATGCGCGGCAGCTTCACGGGCGCGTACCGCGACAAGGTCGGGCTCGTTCGGCAGGCGGACGGCGGCACGCTGTTCCTCGACGAGCTCGGCGAGATGAGCCTTCGCATGCAGGCCATGCTGCTCCGCTTTGCCGAGAGCGGCGAGATCCAGCCGGTCGGCAGCGACACGCCGATCGGACGCATGGACGTGCGGCTCATCACGGCGACGCACCGCGATCTTCGCGCGCAGGTCACCGCGGAGGCGTTCCGTCTCGATCTCTACTACCGGCTGAACGTCGTCGAGATCCAGGATTCCGCCGCTCCGCGAGCGGGGCGCCGACGTCAACGTGCTGCTGCGCCATTTCATCCGGATCGCCAGCGACGCGCACAAGATTCCGTGCCCCGCGCTCACGCGGCGCAGCGGAAGAACTGCTCGCGCGGTATCCCTGGCCCGGAAACGTCAGGCAGCTGAAGAACATCACGGAGCGGCTCGTCGTGCGGCACGCCGGCGGCGCGATTACGCCCGGACGATCTGCCGGCGGAAATCCGCGAGCACGGCGAGTCCGCTGGAGCCTCGGTGCCGGCAGCTGGTGCGGCGTCGAGCTACGCGAACACGCGACCGGCTGCGGGATCGACCGCGCTGCGCGACACGCTGTGGAGCCGTCTGGTCGCGGGCGAGAACTTCTGGAGCGTCGTCTGCGAACCGTTCAAAGCGCGCGATCTCACGCGCGACGATGTGCGGGAGATCGTCCATCGCGGGCTGCAGGAGTCGCTCGGCAGCTATCGCGGTCTGCTGCGTCTATTCCATTTGCCGGAAGCTGATTACAAGCGTTTCCTGGCGTTCCTGTCGACGCACGATTGCCGGCTGCCATTTCACTTGTATCGGGGACTGCCGGCCGATCACCCGCGGGGTTCTGACGAACCGCGGCGGATGCGCGGCTTCGCGCAGCCGCGCGAGATGGAACACGCAGCCGGCGTTCCGGTGTGATCAACGTAGCGCGAGGCTTCAGCCGAGCGGCACTCTTGTAGCGCGAGGCTTCAGCCGAGCGGGTCTTACGCAACCGCGGAGGTGACGTCCATCTCGCCGAAATGAAACGCCGCCAGGAACGCGTCGACGACGAGCGGATCGAAGTCGGTGCCCGAGCCCTTCACCAGAACATCCTTCGCGTCGAAGGGCGACATCGCCTTGCGGTACGGACGATCGCTCGTGAGCGAGTCGTAGACGTCGGCGACGGAGATGATGCGCGACTCGAGCGGAATCTCCTGCCCGCGCGTCGCGTGATAACCCGACCCGTCGAACTTGTCGTGGTGCGCGAGCACGATCGGGATCACCCGCCGCATCGACCCGCCGATCGTTTCGAGCATCGAGACGCCCTTGTCGACGTGCCGCTGCATGTCCTCGTATTCCTCGCGCGTGAACTGCGCGGCCTTGTAGAGGAGATCGCGGCTGACGTTCAGCTTGCCGATGTCGTGCAGCAGCCCCGCGGCGCGCACGTCCTCGATCCGTTCGGCGTCGAGGTCGAGATGCGCGGCGATGCGCGTCGCGTACACCGACACGCGATACGAGTGATGTTCGGTGTATTCGTCCTTGGAAATGAAATGGCGGAGCAGCCGGAGCACGCCGTTGTACGTTTCGCGGAGCTCGACGAGCTGCGCGTTCTTGCGGTCGTACATCGTGCCCATCAGGTAGCCGGTGATGACGAGGATGCCGCCCCACGCGGTGATGTCCAGCCACGCCGAGGCCGGCACGGACACGGACGGATCGCCAACGATCGTCGCCTTGGCGGTGAGCAGAATCACCATGAGCACGCTGGCGAACGCCGTGAGCGTCGCATGGCGACGGCCGTACAGAGTACGCCGAGCCGAGCGTCGGCAGCGTGTAGAAACTGAGCATCATGCGCTGCGTGTCGATGACGAGATTCAGAACGAGCGCGATGATGAACATCGAGAGCACGACCCAGAGCTCTTTGTTCACCTTCTCGAGACGCCGTACAACTGTCCCCGCCACGGAAAGCACCTCCGACCACGTGAAGTCGCTCCGAGTACGCTCGAGTCGCACTTCTCGCAACCGGCATTCCAGCAAGGGGAAGAACATCGCGCCGCCTGATCGTGCGCGGCAAACGACTCGGCAGGTATGACTTACGAGAGGCGCGGCTTCGGCGGTTCACGCGGCGCGTCCGCGCTTTGCGGCATCGGGGGCCCGTTTCGGCACACGCGTGGATCATTTTGATGGAACACGGCCGTCGCCGTTGTTCACACAACTGCGCGGCGATCGGCGAAGAAGAGACCGAGCGCGCCGTACTGTGCGGTCGCCTGCGGCTGCGCGCTGACGCTGAAGCCGGCGCGCTCGAGCGCGGCCGTCAGCACGTCGAGCGTGAATTCCGTGCAGTCCCCGACCCGCACGTGAACCGGCAGCTCGGCGCGGAGCTCGTGATACTCGCCGACGATCCGATCGATCCGCTCGAGCAGCTTCGAGCTGAGGAGAATCGGAAACTCGGCGCCCTCGCAATCGATCTTTACGAGGTCGACGCGCCGGCGGCCGCCTTCGCTCAACGTATCGATGATTTCGTCGAACGGCACGGCATCGACAAGCGGCCCATCGGTGTCCCAGATGAGCGTGCCGCCGCCGGTATTCGCGCTGTCGCTCGACGCCCAGAAATGGAGCGGCGCGCCGGGAATGTCGGAGCGCCAGACCGCACGGTTGAAGAGATGGACGCGTTCGCCGAACGGCGCCAGATTTTCGCGCGCGCGCGCCAGATTCGAAGGCTCGGGTTCGAAGCCGTACACCGACGCCGCACCGCGCGTGAGCGCCAGGTAACTGAACGCGCCGATGTGCATCGCCGATATCGACGACAACCGCGCCGGCCGGCAGCTGCGGCGGCAGCCGGTACTCGTTCTGCCGCACCACGCTGTTGTAAATCACATCGTCGTTCGTGCCTGGACGAAGCGACAGCGTGGGCTGAAGGTGCGCGTCGTCCACGTCAGGCTCGTTCGCCGGACCGTGCTGCGAGCGCGGCTTTGACGCGCTCCGGCGTGAACGGCACCTGGCGCAGTCGCGCGCCGGTCGCGTCGAACACGGCGTTGCCGATCGCGGCGGCGACGACCGTGATCGCCGTTTCGCCGGCGCCGGTCGCCTCGACATCGGTGCGATTGATCAGCACGCTCTCGACTCTCGGCACGGCGAAGCCGAGCGGCAGGCTGTGGTAGGTGCGCCAGTCGATCGACGTGACCTTGCGATCGTCCCACGTCACTTCTTCGCCGAGCGCGCGGCTCAGGCCCTGGAGCGCACCGCCTTCGATCTGATTGCGCATGCCGTCGGGATTCGAAATCGGACCGCAGTCCTGCGCCACGACGAGCCGCCTCGCGACGATCTTCCCGGTGCGCCTGATCGACGTCGACTTCGGCGACCATCGCCACGTAGCCGTTCGTGCCCTCGTACGCGACGCACGCGATGCCGCGCCCGCTCGCGACGCCGCGTTCGCGGCGCGCGCGATTTCGGCGACGGGCGCGCATCCCACTGCGCCGCCTTCGCCGCCGCGGCGATCACCTCCTTCAGCCGCGGATCGCGCAGGTGCCGCAGCCGGTACGCGACCGGATCGGCCTTCACGTGCGCCGCGATCTCGTCGAGGAAGCACTCGTGCGCGAACGTGTTCTGCAGCCGCGACGGCGAGCGCAGCGGACCGGTGAAGAACGGCGACTCGACCGTGTGCGTGAGCACGCGCTCGCTCGCGATCGTCCCGGCGCCGCCGGCTTTGCCCGCGACGCGGCCCGACACGTACGACGGCGCGGCGTTGCTGCCGTTGCGGAACTCGCCGGCCGGTTCGGCCGCCGTGCGCGGGCGTGAACGGCGCCGGCGCGAAGCCGGCGAGCATCCCGGTGATCACGTTGCCCGGCTGTGTCGTAGCCGGGCCGTCCGCCGCGCGACGCGAACCACGCCTCGTAATCCCACGCGACGATGGCGCCGTCGGCATCGAGGCCGGCGCGCTGATCGATCACGTACGCGAAGCCGTAGTTCTCCCACGCATTTCGTCCTCGGCGCGAGAGCTGCACGCGCACCGGCTTGCCGACGGCCTGCGACAGCAGCGCGGCGTCGTACGACACGGTATCGGCGCCGTTGATGCCGTAGCAGCCGGCGCCCCGCGTGAACACGACGCGCACGTTTTCCACCGGAATGCCGAGCAGCATCGCGACGCCGCTGCGCGTCGGATACGCGGACTGCGTCGGCGACCAGATCGTCGCCTTGCCGCCCTGCACGTCGGCGACCGCGCACGACGTGCCCATCGAGCCGTGCATCTGATACGGATGCAGATAGGTCGCCTTCACGACCGCGGCCGCCTGCGCGAGCTTCTCGTCCACGTCGGTCGACTTCACGACGAACGCATCGCGCGACGGCTGCTTCCGCAGGCGATCGAAGAAGTCGGCCTGCCGCGGGAGGCCGACGCCCGGCGTCCACGTCGCACTCGAGCTTGGCCGCCGCCTGCATCGCCTGCCACGGCTTCTCGGCGACGACGCCGACGAAGTTCTTGCGGACGACGACCTTCACGACGCCCGGCATGCCGCTGATCGAGCTTTCGTCGACGCGAACGAGCGTCGCGCCGACCTCCGGCGGACGCACGACGGCGCCGTGCAGCATGCCCGGCACGCGCACGTTGTGCACGAACTCGAACGTGCCGGTCACCATCGCCGCCATGTCGACGCGCGGCACCGGCTTGCCGAGCACGCGCCATTCGCGGGCGCACGCCGGCGCGCGCTGCGCATCGAGCGGCACGTTGAACTTGTGGCCGGCGACGAGCTCGCCGTACGTCACGCGCTTCGAAGCGATCCGACGCCGACGCTGATGACGCCGTCGGCGATCGTGAGCTGACTCGACCGGGACGCCGAGAACCGCGTCGGACGCGAGCCGCAGCAGCGCCTCGCGTGCGGTCGCGGCCGCCTGCGCGAGGTTGCGCGTGTTGAAATTCGTCGGCGTCGACTGGCTGCCCGACGTCGTGCCCTGGTCGGGGCAGACCGCCGTGTCGCACTGAATCAGGCGGACGCGGTCGAGCGGGACCGACATCTCCTCGGCGACGAGCTGCATCTGCGCCGTGAACATGCCCTGGCCGAGCTCGCACTTGCCCGTGTAGGCCGTGACGGTGCCGTCGGCGGCGACCGCGATCCACGAATCGAGCTGCGCGGGATCGACGTGCGACGCGTGCGTGTCGAACGGCCCCTGCGCGAGACCCGCCGGCTCGAGCACGGACACCGCGCTGAAGCTGACGATCAGCGCGCCGGAGGTTTTCAGGAAATCGCGGCGCGAGAAACCCGCGCGCGCGAGAGCGTCAGCGGCTTCGCGGCGTCATCGCAGCGTCTCCGCGTAGCGGCGCGATCGCCTGCAGCATCCGCGTGTGCGCGAAGCAGCGGCACAGCACGCCGGACAGCGCCTGCTGGATCTCGGCCTCGCTCGCCTTCGGATTCTGATCGAGAAACGCCTTCGCCGTGAGGATCACGCCGCTCAGGCAGAAGCCGCACTGCGCCGCCTGCTCGTCGATGAACGCCTGTTGAATCGGATGCGGATGCTCGACGGTGCCCAGTCCTTCGAGCGTCGTGATGTCCGCGCCCGACATCGTGCTCACGGGCGTGACGCACGAACGCACGGCGCGCCCGCGGACGATCACGGTGCACGCGCCGCATTGGCCCAGCCCGCAGCCGAACTTCGGACCGCGCAGCCCGAGGTCGTCGGAGAGCACGTAGAGGAGCGGAGTTGCCGGATCAGTGTCGACGGAATGCGCACGGCCATTCACGGTGAAACTAATCGCGCTCATGAAAGGATTATAAATGGAAGCTGAACTTAGAACTGAGAACTTAGAACTTAGAACTGCGGAGTTCGGAGACTCGCCCATTTCCGCGAACTTCAGAATCCGAGTTCTCAGTTCTCAGTTCTCAGTTCTGACTTCAGCCTGTGTCGGCGCGCGGAAGGCGTACACGAGAAAGCCGCCAAGCGCGAATGCCGCAATCGCGTCAATGTGCATCAACAACGGCGGTGCACTCGCCAGCCAGTTGACGACCGCCCGCGCACGCGCAACGCCGAACCACGGCGTCGCCAGTCCCGCGATGATCACGATGAGGCCGAGGACGCGGACCGTCCGCGGTGCGCGCGATTCTGGCGCAGCGAGCACGAACACCAGCCCAATTGCAATTCTCATCGCCGCGATCCCGTAGAAGCCGGCCGGCGTCATCAGCGACCGCTCCAGTGAGAGCCGCAGATCGGGTACCGCAAAGCTGATGGCCGCCGCGAGCATGACGAGTGATCCGATGATGAGCCCAACCAATCGCATGCTAAAACCCGTACTCGAGTCCGACGAGCGGCGTCACGCGCGTGCGCAGGCCCGCGTCGTTCAACTTGAACTGCAAATTGAAGTTCGCGAGCAGCGTCCTGCCGATATTGACCTTCATACCGATCGCGCCGCTGACGAGATCGAGCGAGCCTGCTCCGAAGGTGATGTCCGGGAACGACTGTGCGGGATCCTCCGTTGAACGTCGTGCTGGCCAGCCGCGGCGCATCCGCGGAATGGCGGCCGAGCACGTCGAACGCCAGCGTGAGCCTCTTTTCGATGCCGACGTCGGCTCCGACACCATAAGACAGCTCGTCCGGCAGATCGCCTTTCGTCCCCGCGGTCACGTCGCCGGCCAGCACCGACGCGCCGTTGCGCTGATACGCGACGTTCACGTGCGGCGCGAGCCTCCCGAATGTCATCGACATCGCGTCGAACACTTTAATGCCGAAGGAGCCCGACCCGAGAAGGTTTTCTTCCTGGCCGCTCGGCAGCCGGACCTCGAGCCCGAGCGCCATGCCGCCGCGCGGCGTCTTCAGGGCGGTCCCCTTCGCCCGGACGATGACGTCGCCAAGGCCGGCGGCGGACCCTTGCGCGACGTACCGCCGCTCGCTGCCGAACGTGCCCGGCGCGTCGGGATCCCGAAAGAAATGAATCGCCGGGTTCGACGCCGTCCCGAGGCGATGAATGGTGGCGTCCGACACGACGCTGAGGGATGTGCGGATCAGCGGCACGGCGATCGAGACGTCGAGCCGATCCGTAACGCCGAACGTCAACGAGGCGGTCGATTGCGACACCGACGCCGAGAGCGCATTCTGCGTCGTGATGAAATCGGCGCGGCCGCCGCCCAGTTGAAAATCGTCGTGCGTGAAGACCGCGGGAATGTGGCTCAAACGAAGCCCGTCGAACGTCTGAAACGAGAATTGTTGAAGGCTGTAGCCGAAGGCGAAGCGCCCGCGCCCGATGGTTTCCGCACGATCCGCCAGAATCGGCCCGAAGCTCTGCGTCGACCGCACGAACGTTCCGCTCGCGGGATCGAACGCGTACGTGAAGCCGGAGGCGGGAGATGGAATCGGCAGCGCACCGAGCTGTCGGACGAGAGCGATGTTGATTTGGCCGAACTCCGTCTGGAAGGCGCCGTTGAAATGAGCGGAATGGGTCGACCCATCCGGCAGCACCGATTCGCTGTCGACGATGAGGCCGTTCGGGCCATAAATGTTCCGCAAGAGTTCGGCGAGCGTCGGGCTCGACGACTGCACGGTCGTTTGTGCGAAGGCCGGTGCGACGCTGACGAGACAGCAGACGACTGCAATCAATAGCCGACGCATCAACGAACGACCTGATGGCGAACCGCGTCGATCGTCCAGCCGCCGTTCCGCCGCGAAAGCGTCATCTGCATCTCCGTCGCTGTTTTCAGAGTCTGGCCATCGCCGGTCGTGACGGCGTAGTCGCGCCGGCATGTTACGGCCGCGACGGTGCCGGCGATCTTCACGTTGACACCGTCGAGCCGCACGGCAATTCCCCGCGCACGGTCGAACTCCGTCTTGATTGCTTCTTCCTGACGCCCGGCGAGCCCCGGCCAGATCCGTTTCAACGCGTCGATATCGCGCGACTCGAGCGCAAGCTGATATCTGGTCAACACGGCGCGGACCGCGTCCGACGGGTTCTCCGGCGCCGTCGCTGCATCGCTCGCGGACGGAGCAGGTGACGGCGCGGCTGGAGGCGGCGCCGCAACCACTGGCGGAGCGACCGGCACGACCGGCGGCGGCACGGCTGGCGGCGGAACGTCGGGTTGCGCCGCTGGCGCCTTGTCGCGAGGGACGGCAGCGCGGTCGGCAGCGGATTCAGGCTGGCGCACCGCCGGCGCTGTTTCAACTGGCGTTTTCCGTGCCGGCGGCTCGATCGGCGCGCGAGGCGGCGACGCAGGAACACTGCGACGGCTCGCCTCCGGTATTGGCGTCGGCACGGGCGTGGGCGGCGCCGCCGGCGTCGGCGACAGCTCCTTCGTCGGCGGCTGCGCCGTTGCCACCGGCGTCGCGGGCTTTTCCTTTTCAGATCGGCCGATCGTCATCAAGTACACGGCGCTCCCGATTGCGAGCGCCACGACTGCCGCGATGATTACGAGAGGCCGCCTGCGCTGAGACGTTCGAGGGCCGGGGAGTTCGGCGCCGCGCACCGGCAACGGGACTGGCGGCGTCAGCACGTCTCGAGCGGCCAACGGAGATCCACGCACCTGGAGCAGCGCGTCGAGCAGCTCGCTGCTCGTCTGGAAGCGCGCCGTTTTGTCCTTTGCGAGCGCGCGTTCAATCACGAGCGAGAGAGCCGGCGGCAGCGCGGTGTCCAGCAAATGCACAGGCTGCGGATGGCTCTCCAGCACCTTGTACATCGTCGTCGCGACCGAATCGCCCTCGAACGCCTTGCGCCCGCTCAACAGCTCATAGAACACGACGCCCGCGGCGAAAATATCCGCGCGGTGATCGACTTCGTCACCGCGGATCTGCTCGGGCGCCATGTAATTCGGGGTCCCCACGATGCGACCCGTTTGTGTGACCTCGGAGAGCGTGCCCCGCGCCAATCCGAAATCGAGGATCTTGAGCTGTCCGTGCGCGGTGATGAAGATGTTCGCCGGCTTGATGTCGCGATGGACGATGTCGCGGCCATGCGCGTACGCGAGGCCTTCGCAGACATCGATCATGATTTGCAGTTTGCGGTCGTACGACAACCGTCCGCCGCGAATCGTCCGGCTCAGGTCCGCGCCGTCGAGGTATTCCATTACGATGTACGGACTGCCGTCGGCTTCGCCGATGTCGTAAATCGTGATCAGATTGTGATGGGAGAGCCGTCCGGCCGCCTGCGCTTCGCGGAAGAATCGCGCGCGCGCTTCCTCGTCGGCCACGATGTTCGCAGAGATCGTTTTGATCGCGACGCGGCGGCCGATGATCGGGTCGACGGCTTCGTAGACGCGTCCCATGCCGCCCTGACCGAGCACGCGGACGATCTGATATTTGCCGATGGTGTCCATTGAAACGCTGAGGGAGAACGGAGTTCCCGCGCGGATTATACGTGACCGGATTCAACCGGCTGGATGCGGGACGCGAGGGCAGGACGGTCGGTCAGCGTTTGAGCTGATCCGCAAGCCGTTGGATGGCACGTTGGATCTCGTCGACCTCGCCCTGAATCTGCGCCATCCGCTTGAACTGGATGTCGAGATCGTGGCGGATCCCGTTGATGATGTCGCCCCGTTCGTTCAGGAGCGCGATGACGCGATCGAACTCCTCGCGCGTGACGTCCACGCGCTTGGGCGTAGCAATCCGGCTCACCTTACGGATCACGCGCTTCTTCGGTGCCATCGGGCAGACGAAGAGTCTGACTGCTGCCGAGATACTCTGTCAACGCCATAACCGTCCTAAAATCAGACACTTTCACAGAAATACAAGAGTCGCAGGAGGCCCTAGCGGCCTTTTGGAGGACGACGGGGGCCCAAGTATCAATTTTCGGGCGGCGAAGCGTATTATGGCCGCTCCATGGAGCGACGACATTTTCTCCGCCTGGTCGGCGCCGCGTCCATCGCGCCGACGACGATATCCGAGGCACCATCGGCGCCCGCTCACGCGACGACAGTTCTGTACGAAGACCGTGTCGTCACGCTGCAGCACGTCGGGCCGAGCGACGCGCGCCAGAAGGATGCGCTGTGGGTGCGCAAGTCCGATCTGCCACGCATCAACGAGTTCGCGGTCAAACCGCAGGGCGCGTGTCGCGCGGACGTGTGCGTTCCGATTCCGAAGACAATGACGCGCGGCGCGTATTTCGATCTCACCGCCTTTGCGCGAAAAGTCGGCCAGGCGGTCGTTGCCGACACGGATACTCGAGTGTGGAGCTACGGCGAGATCCCGCTCGTGACCGGCGCCTTTCTCGAGTCGCGTCGGGCGCCCGATTTCAGCGTTCCCGATCGCAAGGGCCGCCCGGTCCACCTTGCGAGCTTTCGCGGAAAGAAGGTGCTGGTCGTCACCTGGGCCTCCTGGTGAGGGTGCCGGCTGGATCTGCCAGGTTGGCAGACACTCTACGACGAGCTGAAGGATCGGAACTTCGAAATCGTCGCGGCAGCCCAGGACACGGGCGGCGAAGCGGCCGCGGGAAAGTGGTACGACGCCGCGCACGCCACGTTCACGACGCTTGTGGACGCCCAGCATGCTGTGAGTTCGGCCTTTCAATTCGTCAACGTGCCCACCGGCGTGTGGATCGACGAACAGGGCCGCGTGGTACGGCCGGCGGAGCCGGCGTGGACGTCGGACCGCACGGACGTGTTCGGCGGTAAGGCGCTCGTCATCGAGGGCGCGCAATATGTCGACGCGATCCGCGACTGGGTCACGAAAGGCGAGCGCAGCGAGTACGTCCTCTCGGACGACGAGTTCGCGCGCCGGGTGAAACCGCGGTCGGCAAGAGAAATGGAAGCGGAAGCGAGTTTCAAGCTCGGCGTCTGGTTTCAACAGGCGGGCGACGCGCAACGCGCGGCCACATACTTCGAGCATGCGCAGGAGTTGAACCCTGACGACTGGAACTACCATCGTCAGGAATGGAGCTTTACGCCGGCCGAGGCCGGAAAAAAATGGTTGGAGAAATTTCAGAAGACGAAGGAGCCGTATTACCCGAAGCTCGAGCTGAAGCCGAAGGGCGACAAACCCAAAGGATGATCGCCCGCCGAGCGGCCGCGTTCTCGATCGTCCTTTTTCCTCTCCTCGCGCTCGCCCCTGCACACGAACCGAACGCCGAGTGGCCGGTGAATGGCGGCCCGGGCAACGCGCGCTATTCGCCGCTCGCGCAAATCAACAAGTCCAATGTGACGAAGCTGCATGTCGCGTGGACGTACGATTCCCACGATGCGTTCACCGGCTCTGAAATGCAGAGCAACCCGATCGTCGTGGACGGGCTGCTGTACGTGACGACGCCGACGCTCAAGGTTGTGGCGTTGAACGCGGAGAACGGACAGCAGGTCTGGACGTTCGATCCAAGCGGCGGCACCTCCACGAGGTCGCGGTTCCGTCATCGCGGCGTGGTCGTGCACAAGGACCGCGTGTTCGTCTCGTACCGCAACTTTCTGTGGGCGCTCGATCAGAAAACAGGGCGGCCGATCGTGTCGTTCGGCAGCGAGGGTCGCATCGACCTGCGTGAAGGGCTCGATCAGCCCGCCGAGCGCCTCAGCGTGAGCGCGAGCACGCCCGGAGTTGTCTTCGAGGACATGCTGATCATGGGCAGCACGGTGCCGGAGACGCTGCCGGGATCGCCGGGACATATCCGCGCGTTCGACGTGAACACCGGCAAGCTGCGGTGGATATTCCACACGATTCCACAGCCGGGCGAGTTCGGGTACGACACGTGGCCGAAAGACGCATACAAGATTTCTGGCGGCGCCAACGCGTGGGCCGGCGTCACGCTCGACGCGAAGAATGGGATCGTGTTCGCGGCGACGGGGTCGGCATCGTTCGATTTCTACGGCGTCACGCGCCATGGCGACGACCTCTTCGCCAACTGCGTGCTCGCGCTCGACGCGCGCACCGGCAAACGTCTCTGGCATTTCCAGGGCGTGAAGCACGATCTCTGGGACTGGGACTTCCCCGCTCCGCCGACGCTCGTCACGGTGACGCGCGCCGGCCACCCGGTCGAAGCGGTCGCGCAGATTACGAAGTTCGGCTTCGTGTACGTGCTCGATCGAAAGACCGGCGAGCCGCTATTTCCGATTGAGTACCGAAAGGTGCCCGCGTCGACCGTTGACGGCGAGCAGGCGGCCGAGACGCAGCCCTTTCCGCTGAAGCCGCCGCCTTTCACGCGGCAGACCCTCACCGAGTCGATGCTGACGACGAGAACGCCCGAGGCGCACGCGGACGTGCTGAGGACATTCAGACAATTCGACAGCGCGATGTTCCTGCCGCCGTCCCTGAAGGGAACGATCGTGTTTCCCGGCGTCGACGGCGGCGGCGAGTGGGGCGGCACGGCATTCGATCCGGAGACGGCGCTGCTGTACGTCAACTCGAACGAGATGCCGTGGCTCGTCAAGCTGATTCCCAACAACGACGCGTCGCTCTACAACAGCAAGTGCGCGACGTGTCACCGTGAGGACAAGACTGGCGGCGCCGCGGCGCCGTCGCTCGTCGGTATCGGCGACCGGCACACGCGCGAGGAAATGGCCGCGATCATCCGCCAGGGCACCGGCCGGATGCCGGCGTTTCCCGACATGGGCGCGCGCAACATCAACGACGTCGTGGACTATCTCATCACCGGCCGCGACAAGGGCGCGGACCCGAACCTGGCGGCCGATCCGACCTGGCTGAAATATCGAAGCGACGGCGAGACGTTGTGGCGCGACCCGGATGGCTATCCGCCGCTCACGCCGCCGTGGGGCGAGCTCAGCGCGATCGATCTCAACAGCGGCACGATCCGCTGGCAGATTCCGTTCGGCGAGTTCCCGGAGCTCGTCGCGAAGGGCCTGAAGAACACCGGCAGCGACAACTACGGCGGACCCGTCGTCACGGCGAGCGGCCTGCTGTTCATCGGCGCGACGAACTTCGACAAGAAATTCCACGTCGTACGACAAGCTCACCGGCAAGCTGCTCTGGGAAACGACTCTGCCGGCCGCCGGAAACGCGACGCCGTCGGTCTATTCGATCGGCGGCCGCGAATTCGTGGTCATCGTGTGCGGCGGCGGTAAGAACGGCGCCCCGTCCGGCAGCAGCATCGTCGCCTTTTCGGTATCATGAACTGATGAAGGCGGCGTCTCTGTTGCTGGTCGGGCTGGTCATGGTGGCCGCGCGGCGCCGGCTGGGCGTTCGTCCGTGCGCACAACGCAACGTCGCCAGCGCCGGAGACGAGCGTCGCGTCCGTGCGCAACGCCGGACCGGTGCGGACGATCCGGTTCTTCCGCGATCCGGTCAGGTTCCGGCTTTCACGCTGCGCGACCTGCGACGGCCGCACCGTCTCGGCCGCCGACCTTCGAGGCAAGGTCACGCATCATCAATTTCTGGGCGACCTGGTGCGGGCCGTGCCGCATCGAGATTCCCGATCTCATCGCGCTGCAGAGCAAGTACCGGTCGCAGCTGCAGATCGTCGGCATCTCCGAGGACGAGATTCCGGCGGATCAGGTGAAGCAGTTCGCCGCGGCGAACAAGATGAACTACACGGTCGCGATGACGACGCCCGAGATCGAGCGGCTCTTCCCCGGGCATCACTGCGCTGCCGACGACCTACATCGTCGATCGCGACGGCCGCATCGTGATGCGGCACGCGGGCACGCTGAACGCCGCGCTGACCGAAGCCGAAACGCGTTCGCTCGCCGGTCTGCCGGTCGACGCGAGGGTCGAACGCGTCGACCGCATGCAGAAGGCGCAGCTCGAAAACGGCGCGCAGGCGATGTCGATTCCGGGAATCGATCTCGCGAAGCTCACGCGCGAGCAGCGCGCCGCCGCGCTCCAGCGGCTGAACTCCGAAGGCTGCACGTGCGGGTGCGATCTCTCGGTCGCGAAGTGCCGCATCGACGATCCGAGCTGCGGCGTCAGCCTGCCGCTCGCGAAGGCGATGGTCAATCAGATCGCCAAACGCTGACGCAGACCCGCCCGATCGTCAGCCGCCGTACCTCACCATCACCACCGTGACGTCGTCGTTCTGCGGTCGCCTCGCCGGCAGAACGCGTGCACGTCGGCGAGGAGGGCGTCGAGAATCTGCTGCGGCGGCTTCGTCTGTGGCGTCGACGCACGCGAGCAGCCGATCGTCCGTGAATTCCTCGCCCTGCTCGTTCAGCGCCTCGGTGACGCCGTCGCTGAACGCGACGATGAAATCGCCGGGCTCGAGCGTCAGCGTTTCCTCCTCGAACGCCGCGTGCTCGAACAGGCCGAGCACCATGCCGCCGGTCTCGAGCCGGCGCACGCCCGCTGACGGCGACACGAGCACCGGCGCGTTGTGGCCGGCGTTGCGTGTACGTGAAGCGCGCCGTCCGGCGCGAGCATGCCGTAGAACGCGGTGAGAAAGCGGCCTTCGATGGCGCGGCGGAACACGCCGTGGTTGAGCCGCGTCATCAGCGGCGACGGGCCGGTCTGATAGGTCGCTTCGGCGCTGAACATGCCGAGCACCGCCGCCGCGAGCAGCGCCGCCGGCGATCCCTTGCCCGGCGACGTCGCCGACGATGAAGCCGAACTGGCCGGCGGGCAGATCGACGTAGTCGAAGAAGTCGCCGCCGACGGCGCGGCACGCGACCGACGCCGCCGCGGTCGAGAAAAACGCGCCGACGCGATTCGACTGCGGCAGCAGCGACTGCTGAATCGCCGGCGGCGACCTTCAGCTCCTGCTCGAGCTTCGCCTTGTCGAGCGTCTCGCGATAGAGCCGCGCGTTCTCGATCGCCAGCGCCGCTTCGGCGCTGAGCGTCTCGAGCGCCGCCTGCGCCGACGCCGAGCGCAGCGCGCCGCGCTCGCGGCTGTCGAGATACAGCACGCCGATCGCTTCGTCGCCGCCGCGCTCGTCGGCGCGCTCGACGTAGCGCACCAGGCGCAGCGGCGTGCACAGCACGTGGCGGATGCCGAGCGCGACGGTGCCGGTGTGCAGCTGCGCGAGATCGCCGTCGAGCAGATCCTCGACGATCGTCTGCTGGCCGGTCGCGAACACCTTCTCGGGAATCTTGCGGCTGGTCTCGAAGCGTGCGGCCCGAGAGCGTCACCTTGCCGCGCGCGCGCGCCAGCTTGAACTCGAGCTGCGCCGCGGTTGCGCCAGCATGATGAAGCCGCGCTCGGCGCCGGTGACCTCGATCGCCGAGTCGAGCACGAGCGCCAGCACTTCGTCGAGCACGCGGCCCGAGCCGAGCGCGCGCAGCCCTTCGAGCAGCGCCGCCATCTGCCGCAGCTCGCCGGCGGCCGACACCGCGCTCCGCTCGACCGACGGCGCATCGTCGCTCGATGACGAACACGATCTCGGTGTCGCCCGCCTGGCCGAAGCGGATGCGGTCGCCGTGCACGAGCACGCGCTCGGTGACGCGTCTCGCCGTTGACGAACGTGCCGAAGCGCGACTGCTTGTCGCGGAGCATGCAGACGCCGTCCTCGACGGTGATCTCGGCGTGCACGCGCGAGATGTCGGCGCCCGCGCAGGCGCAGATCGGTTTCGCTGCGGCGGCCGATCGTGAACAGCGGCTTGTCGATCGACGACGATCCGGCGGCCGAGCGCGTCGGTGATCAGCAGACGAGGCGCGGACGTTTCGGTCATCCAACCGGCATTATAGCGGCGCATCGTAAGATAGCCGGCGTGCCGCGGTTCAAGCTGACGATCGAGTATGCGGGAACGCGCTACAGCGGCTGGCAGATTCAGAAGAACGCGCGAGACGGTTCAGGGCGAGATCGACCGCGCCGTCCGCACGATCGACCGGCCGCACGGACTTCGAGCTGTACGGATCGGGCCGAACCGACGCCGGCGTGCACGCGCTCGCGCAGGTGGCGCACCTCGACGTCGCGACGTCGCTCGCTCCCGAAACTGCTCCGTCGCCGGGTGAACGACGAGCTGCCGGCGGACATCAACATCGTCGGCGGCCACCGTCGTGCCGCACCGGTTTCACGCGCGGCACGACGCGGTGCGCGCGGCGATATCTCTATCAGATCGCGCGCCGGCGCACGGCGTTCGCGAAGGCGTTCGTCTGGTGGGTGAAGGAGCCGCTCGACGCGGTCGCGGATGCGCGCAGGCGCGGCTGCGTTCGTCGGCATGAAGGATTTTCGATCGTTCGCCGCAAGCGACGAGGACGACCGCGACGGCCGCCCACCCGAAAAATCGACGCTCGTCCTGGTCGACCGGCTCGACATCGTCGAAGACGGCGACCTCGTGCTCGTGTCGATCGAGGGATCGCACTTTCTCTGGAAGATGGTGCGGCGCGTCGTCGGCGTCCTCGTGGAGATCGGCCGCGGAGGGCTGGACGTGAACGCCGCCGCGACGTTCCTTGCTGAATCGTCGGCCGCGCCTGCGCGGCTCACCGCGCCACCCTCGGGCCTCTTTCTCTATCGCGTGTATTACAACGGTGACACGCGCGATCGGTCGATCGCGCCGGTGACACCGTTGCGCCGCCCGTAGCGCGAGGCTCTATTTGTAGCGCGAGGCTTTAGCCGAGCGACGCCACGGCCGGTACGCTCGGCTAAAGCCGCGCGCTACGCGCCTCTTGTGAAGCCTCGCGCTACGGGCCTCGACTGAAGCCTCGCGCTACGGGCGTACCGCTACTCCGGTCGCAGCCGTGCGATAGCGCGTGCCGAGAATCAGCTGGACGACCTCGCGTGTAGCTCCGCGTTCCGGCCTCGACGCGATTCGCTTTCAGATACTGGTTGTACACGCGCCAGCCGGCGTCAGCTACTCGCGGGCTCACGTTGCGCGCGACCCTTTCGGCGCTCGCTGCGAGGTCGGCGCGCGGACCATCCGCCAGCCGCTGGGAGATGTCGGCGCGCTCGCGTCGCGTGAGCGTCGCCGCCACTTCGCCGTACAGGAACAGCCAGCCGCTGTACTGCTCCGCCTCGTCGCCACGCAGGCAGGTGATCCAGCCGACGAAGTTCGCCTCGCCCTCGTTCGCGTAGCCCGCAAGATGCGCCCACTCGTGCGCGATGACGAACGTCCGCTCGAACGGCAGGAGATCGGACGACGTCAGCGTTTCGAGAAAGAACGGATCGGTCATGCCGTCGACGACGGCGCGTCGAAAGTACGCGGTCCAGCCATGAATGCTTCGGACGGCCCGGCGACTGCGGTTCGCGCCGCGCCGAGCTCGCGCTGCGCGCGATCGAACGCGGACGCCAGCCGCGGATCGACGACGCCTGCGGCGGGAAAGCCCTCGGCGTGCGCCGCGCGATACAGCCCGTTCACCTGCGCGACCGCGGTTGTCGGCGAGCGCCCGTGCCGGACTCGGCCGAGACACGCGAGCGCTCGAACGCGAGCTTGTCGGCGAGCGGCACGCGCCGGTAGTTCAATCCCCATGATGCGAGAAACGCGAGGTACACGACGGCGCTCCACACGACCGTGCGCACCGCAATCGGCAGCGACTGCGCGCCATCGTCTCTTCGCGATGTCGACGACGGCCGCCACGAGCCACATGACGAGACGTGCCGACGATCAGCAGATCCAAAACAGATTTACGTCGTCGCGTTCGACGCGGCGGTCATCAACGACTGCCACACGGGGTAGATGCCGCTGGAATAGACGCGCTCGATTGCGCGCAGGCGAAAGCGGAACGAGCGCGGCGGCCGCCGCAAGCGCCACGACGGCCGGCACGCCAGCGCACGCTACGCCCGAAGCTCGCGGCGTAGAAACGCGATCGTCTTGGCCCACGCATCAGCCGCGGCTGCCGGGTCGTGCACCTCGCGCTGATCGTTGAAGAAGGCGTGCTGCGCGTTCGGGTACGTGTGGAATTCGTGCCGCTTGCCGAGCCTGGTGAGCTCGCCATCGAGTTCCGCGACGACCGCGGGCGTGACGAAGTTGTCCTTGCCGGCGTAGATGCCGAGCACGGGCGCTTTGAGCGACGGGAGATCGGGCTTCACGTTCGGATGGCCACCGTAGAAGACGACGCATGCGCCGACCTCCGGGTTCTTCGATGCGGCAAAGAGCGACAGCGCGCCGCCCATGCAGAAGCCGACCGTGCCGACGTGCTTCGTCGAGACCTCGGGACGTGCGAGCAGCGCTTCGATCGCGCCGGCGAGATCGCGCTCGGCCTCGTCGATGCGCATGGCCATCATCATCTTGCCCGCCTCGTCCGGCGACTTCGCGCTCTGGCCGTGATAGAGGTCGGGCGCGAGCGCGACGAAGCCTTCAGCGGCAAACCGGTCGCAGACGCTCTCGATGTGCGGCACCAGGCCCCAGTATTCCTGGATCACGACGACGCCGGGACCCCGCCCTTTGGGTGTCGCCAGATAACCGGACGTCGTCGAGCCATTTGATGGGAACGTCAGTCGTTCGCCCATTCGCTCCTCCTCGACCAGGCCGCCCTGCCGACGTCTGCGTGCAACTCGGGCAGGGTGTAAATGTGTATAAAATGACGTTATTGTCATATATTGACATATCAATAGAAACGCCGTAACCTTAACTTCCCAGCGCTTCGGACCGATAAACAGTCTAAGTTCTCCTATGCAGAAGATACTTCGCGCCGCGGCGGTCATATCGCTGGCCTGCTCCCGGTCTGCGCCGCCGCGCAGAAACCGGCGAAAGGCCGCCTTCTGCCCGGTACTCGCGTCCGGAGTGCTGACGACCATCCGGGGCAATGCGCTCGATTCCATGGGCGGCCCGCTCGCCGACAGCGCCCGTCCGGCTTCGCGACGCCCGGTCCGGCCACATCGTCGACGCGCAGAACGACCGACAAGGCCGGCGTGTTCGAGTTCCGCGGCGTCGATCCCGGCAGTTACATCGTCGAGATACTCGGTCCCGATTCTACCGTTCTGGCCGCGAGCCAGCTGCTCACCGTCGAAGCCGGCGATGCCGCGTCCGCCGTCGTGAAGCTGCCGTTCCGCATTCCGCCGTTCGCGGGCGTACTCGGCCATTCGACGCAGTCGGCCTCGCTCGTCGCCGCCGCCGCTGGCGCGTCGCAAGTTCTCGCGGTGAAGGCGCTCACGTCGGCGACGCGCTTCGTCGACCAGCACACGATAACAACCGATGCCGTCGCACGAGCACCGAAACCACCCAGCCACCGCGCCCAAGGCTGCGAGCCCCGGCCATCCTGGCCCCGGCACGTACGCCGTCGAGAGCGAGATGCATCTGCTCGATCGGTTCGCGGTGCTCTATCGCTACCGCACGATCACGGCGGCAGTGTTCATTCTCACGACGCTCGCCGTGATGCTTCAAGGCTACACGGCCGTCCCGCTGTACCAGGCGCAGGCGCAGCTGCTCATCGAAGACGAGCGCACCACGGCGATGCCTGGGATTGCCACCGACTCGTCCTACGCGCAAGACCCTGAGCCCTACTATCAGACGCAATACAAGATTCTGAAAGGGCGCGATCTGATCCGCCGCGTCGTCAAGAAGCTCAATCTCAAGGACGTCGCGGAATTCAACGGCACGGCCGCGCCGGCGAAGACGCCGCTGACGGCGGTTCGCGATCTCGCCAACCGCACGCTCATCATGGTCGGGCATCCGGCAGGCGCCGCGCCCCGCCGAGCCGCCGCGTCCCGACGAAGACGCCGACGAGTCCGCGATGGTCGACACGATCGCCAGCCGCGTTCAGGTCGACCCGGTGCGCGGAAGCCGCCTCGTGAACATCACGTTCGTCGCGATGGATCCGAAATTCGCCGCGGTGGCGATCAACACGCTGGCGACGGAATACGTCGACCAGAACCTCGCGGTCAAGCAGCAGGCGACGCAGAACATGCTCGACTGGCTGGAGCGGGAGAAGCGCGCGCAGCAGGACAAGGTCGAAGCGAACGACCGCGCGCTCGCGGAGTACCGCGACAAGCAGAACGCGCTGTCGCTCGACGACAAGCAGAACATCGTCCTGTCGCGGCTGAACCAGCTGAACGACGCGGCGACGAAAGCCAAGACGGCGCGCGTGCAGCGCGAGTCCATTTACCAGCAGGTCGCGTCGCTGCCGGCGGGCGCCTCGCCGGATTCGCTGCCGGTGATCGCGCAAAACGCCACGATCCAGGGGCTCCGGTCGCAGTTGAGCGTGCTGCAGCGGCAGAAGGCGCAGCTCTCCGAGCGGTACGGCGACAAGCATCCCGAAATCCAGAAGGTCAACGCGCAGCTCGTCGGACACGCAGCGGCAGATCCAGGCAGAGACGCAGCGCGCGCTCGTGACGGTGAAGCAGGAGTACCGACTCGGCGCGGCTCGAGGAGCAGACGCTCAGCCGATCGCTCGATGCCGCCAAAGCCGACGCGACGGACCTCAGCCACAAGAGCATCAACTACAACATCATGGAGCGCGAGGCGCAGAGCAATCGCGCGGTGCTGCAGTCGCTCATGCAGCGTGAAAACGAGCTGAGCGTCGCGGCGAACAGCCGCGCGAACAACGTCCGGATCGTCGACCGCGCCGAGATTCCCAAAGCGCCGATCACGCCGGGCGGGCGGCGCACATGGCTGATGGCGCTCGTCATCGGCGCCGTGCTGTCGATTGCCGTCGCGTTCGGCCTCGACTACATGAACGACACGATCAAGACGCCGGAAGACGTGGCGCGGCGCCTCAAGCTGCCGTTCCTCGGGCTCGTCCCGGCGATCCGCGGCGACAAGCATCCGCTGCTCACCTCGTCGGACGTGCCGCACGATTTCGGGGAATCGTTCCGCGCGCTGCGCACGGCGCTCATATCGAAGTACCCGGAAGAGGGCGCGAAGACGATGATCGTCACGAGCGCGCAGCCGCTCGAGGGAAAGACCACGACCGCGTGCAACATCGCGATGGCGCTCGCCTACGGCGGTGCGCGCGTGCTGATCATCGACGCCGACATGCGCCGGCCGGGCATGCACCGCACGCTGCGCCTCAACAACGACCGCGGCCTTTCGCAAGTGCTCGTCGGCCAGGCGCGCGTTCGCGACGTCATTCAGCGCACGGTCGATCCGAATCTGCTCGCGATCACTGCAGGGCATACGCCGCCGAACCCGTCTGAGCTGCTGTCCTCAGAGCGCATGAAGAAGCTGATCGCCAACCTGGGACATGGACCGTTCGACTGGATCGTCATCGACACGCCGCCCGTGCTCGCCGCGACCGACGCGGTCGTGATCACGCCGCTCGTCTCGGGCGTGACCTTCGTCATCGGCGCTGAGATGACGCGGCGGCGCCTGGCCGAGCGCGCGCTCGAAACGATCATGCAGGGCCATCCCCGCTTTGCCGCTGCGGTGCTGAACAAGGTCGACTTCGCGCGAAACAAGTACTACTATTCGCGCTATTACGGCCATCAGTACAAGAACTATTACGCCGAAGCATCGGTCTAGCCGCCTCGCTTTTCCCGTCACAATCGAGCATCCGCACTGGCCGGCGCCGCAATCGTCTGGACCCTCGTCGCCTTCGCAGGCGCGCGGCTGTGGACGCTGATTCCCACGCTCGTGCTGCTGGCGCTCGCCGGCGCTCGCGGCGCGGCCTCGCCTCTTCCGTCCAGGGTGGCGCGCGATCGACCTGGCGCTGCTTGCGACGATTGCCGCCGTGATCCTCCAGCTGGTGCCGCTGCCGCCCGCCGTGCATTCATGCGCTGTCGCCGTCGGCGGCGGTTGTCGATCGCGCGATTCATTTCGACGGCCGCACCGGCTGGCAGCCGCTGTCGCTGAATCCTCCCGAGACGGCCATCGCCCTGCTCGTCGATGTACTGGCGCTTGCGGTTTTCTGGATCGTCAGAGATGCGGTGGCAGGCAGCGGCATGCGGACGTTCGTCCGCACGATGCTGGGAGTCGGGCTGGTGGTCTCGGTCGCCGCGATCGTCGGCGCCGCGATCCGATCGCCGGCGTCGCACCTCGTTTATGGCCTGTTCGAGCCGACCGATCCTGCGGCGCGCCCGTATGGGCCGTTCGTGAACCGGAACGAGATGGCCACGTGGGTGCTGCTCGCCCTGCCGCTCATCGTCGGCTACGCCGCCGCTCGCATCAGGCGGCGTTCACAGAGCGGCCTTCGCGATCGTGGATGCGACGACTGTCTGGTTTGCGGGCGGGGCGGCGGTCCTGATCGCGGCGCTCGTGCTCTCGCTGTCGCGGTCGGGCATCATCGCAGCGGCCGTCGAGGCGCTTGTCGGTGTTGCGCTCTCGCTGAACGCGGCCGAGCGGCGCAGCCATGTCGCGCTCGCGGCGGTCGGCATCGGTGCGGCAGCGATCGTCATCGCGCTCGCGATGCCGAGAACGTCGGAGCTGATCGGACGATTCGATCGCACGTTGACGATCAGGGGCGCCGACGGGCGGACGGCCATCTGGCGGGATACGCGGGCGATGATTCGCGACTTTCCGTGGACTGGAGTCGGCGCTGGCGCGTACCCGACTGGCATGCTGGTCTATCAGCAAGGCAGCCGACTGTTCTTCAACAACCACGCGCACGACCAGTATCTGCAGGTGATCGCGGAAGGCGGAGCGCTCGTCGCGGTGCCGCTGGCGATCGCTCTGTGCGCCTTCGCGCTGCTCGTCGTCGCGCGACTGCGCGCCGATCGCTCAGCGCTTTACTGGATTCGCGCCGGCGCCGTAACCGGGGTCGTCGGCGCGCTGCTCCAGAGCGTGTGGGAAGTCGGGCTCGCCGCGCCGGCTAACGCGCTCCTCTTCGCGGCCGTCTGCGCGATCGCCGTCCATCGGCAGAACCAGAGCGAGCCCGCCGTCCGGCCGCCCGAACGCACGTAGAGCGGACGCCAGACGCCGAGCGTCGTCTCCACGCCGCGCGTAAAACTGATAGTACGCATCGCGGCAGCCGCGATCGTCGTCGGTCACCCAACAGCCTGCCAGTTGCCATCCAGGTGGCGGCACGCCTTCGAGGTTCGTCACGACGAGGTCCGCATTCGGCGCGGCGCCGCGCACATCGGCCAACGCTGGCGAGTTTTCCGCGGTCCCGAGAATCGACGTCACCAGATCGAGACTGCCGAGCCCGTTCACGTCGATCAATCGAACATCCGTCGCGTAGCACAGCTCGCCGATATCGCCGATCTCGATGACCGCGCCGGCGTAAGCGCCGCTGAGAAATCGAACGGCCTGATGCCGCGATGCGAACTGCTCGAACGACGATGCGGGCACCTGTTGCAGTGCATGGACGGCGCGGCCTCCGAATGCGGCGAGCGCGACGGCCGCCGCGGCAAAGATGACGCGACGCGATGAGGGAAACGCGATGTCCTCAGCGGCAAGAACGATCGCGATGAGGCCGATCGCGACGAGATACGCCTCGTACCGGAACATCCAACCGGTGGCCGCGTACTGCAGGTGCAACGCGAGCGTGGCCGCGAAGATCGCGAGCAGCCACTGTCGCTCGTCCCACGGTCCACGTCCGGCTTTTTGCGCGAAGGACGAGCGCCCCTAGCGCGGCAATCAAGAGCGTCGCGAGCGCCGGCTCGTGCAGCAACGTTCGCAGTCCGCGATAGCCGAAGAAATGGACGATCGCGCGAAGAGGCGTCCGCGGTTCGCTCATCAGCGGAAGCCGTATCAGCACTGACGTGGGAATCGGCGGCCAGCCGTGCGCGGCCGCGACGACGCCGAAAGCTGCCAGCGGCAGGACGCCGCCGGCTGCAATCCAAAGAGCGGCGCGGCCCCGCCGCGCGACGAGAAGCGCGACAACCGCGACGAATACGACGAGAATCGCATCGTAGCGGATGAACGTCGCGAGAAGCGCGAGGGCACCGCCAGTTGCTTCGGCGCCCGCGCCGCCTTCCGACGAAGCGATCGTTCTGCTCAGGTGCAGGACGAACGCGAGCAGTATCAGGATCTGGCCGACGTGCTCCATGCCGAGCACGACAAGCGCCGGCAGTGGGGTGCAGAACACAATCGCCTGCAACACGGCCGCGCGCCGCCATGTGCCCGATGTCGGCCCGCCGCAGCGCGGCATCGGCGACGACGAGCGTCGCAGCCGCGGCGGCGACGTTCAACACGATCGGCACGACAACGCGTGGGCCGGTCAGTTTGAATATCGCGGCAAGCAGCAGCGACCAGCCGATCGACGATACCGACGCGGTGAATCCGGCGGCGGTGACGCCCCATACACCGTCCATGGCGAGGTGCTTCGCCACGGCGAGATGAATGTACGCATCGTCGATTGGCAGGATGAAACGGCCGTCGTGGCGACAGGCGGCAATGAGGACGCCCACGGTGGCACCGAGCGACGCCAGCGACAGCGCAAGCGGCAGCGCGCGCGTGGGCAGCGCTACGCCGCGCCGTGACGTCTGAACCATTTCGGCGCGCCGGTGGTGATCCGCCGCACATATGCCCAAGGCAGCGCGGCGCGGTGGGTTACGTGATATTTGGCGGCAATGAAGGCGGCGGGCGGAAACAGATGCTCGCGCAGGAGCCGCAGCCGGTCGGACCACGTCGGCAGCGCGCGAAGGTTCATCCGGAGGACGTCGATTTCCCGCCAGCCAGCGCCGGCAAACTCTGTCCCGGTCGCCGCGGCATCGACATCGCCGACGAGCGCCGGCACTCGCGTCGAGAATCGCTCTCTCGCCAGCACGAGACTGCGGGCGCACAAGGGCCACGCGCTGCAGGCCTTCGCGTGAGCTTCGAACGCGGCCCAATCGCTCGAGGACAGCGACTCAGCGAGCAGATGGATGTCGTAGAGCCAGATGAGATCCCGCTGGTCGTAGTGATGAGCGATGCGATGGACGCACGCGAGCAGCAGGGCGTCGGCGCGATTGGGAGCGACCAGACCCTCGAGCGCCGCAGGCCGGCTTCCTGCCGCGTCGATCCGTCCGAGCGACAGAATGCCGGCCATCGCGTGTGCATTCGACACACGCCAATGCACGTCCCACGCGTGCCGCCGGCCGTTTCCATCCAGCCTGCTGAAGTGACACTGCGACGTGACGAGATCACCGCTCGTCTCGACCTCGGCCGCGTAACCGAGCCCGACGAGCGCGCGCCCGACGGCCGCAGCATCGTCGCGGTCGATGAGGATATCGGTGTCGCACCTCGGACGCAGGTGCGGCGCAGGATAAATCGTGTGCGCGAGCGCCGCGCCTTTGATGACCGCGGCACGAATCCCGTCGCGCGACAGCGCCGCATACACACGACGGCACTCGGCATCCTGCACGGCGTCGGCGATGATTGCCGCCCGCAGCAGCTGTCGAAGGGTGTCGCGGATCGCGCCGAGGATCGGGTGCCCTGCGGCGAGCGGCAGCCAGCGAGCTGCTAGCAGCATATGGACGCGGTGAACTTCCGCGTGCGCCAGCCATGCGCGCGCTTCATCTATCGATGAGGGCGTCGCAGAGCCCACGACTGCGGCCGACACGGTCGCGTCAAGGTTAGTCATCGTCGAGGTCAGCGAGCACTGCGTCGCGCAGTTCGTTCGTCTGCGACAGATTCCGGCGAAAGGCGAGCGTCCGGATCGACGTGCCGGAGGCGATTGCGCCGACGAGATCGAAGATCTGACAGATTCGCGCGCGATCGCCGACGTCGAGGCAATGGACGCACTTGAGGAGGTCGACCATCGCAGGCGCCGCCGCGCGCCTGAGGATCGCGACCCGCGAAGCGCCTGGCGTCGGCCTGGCGCCGAGCAGGTAGATCCGGCGCAGCGGTGTCCGCACGCGGGCGAATGGAAGCGTCGATCCGCCGACGCGCCGCTTCGTCGTGTAGTGCGCGACGGGCGCCAAGCTCGGCGACACGGCCGCGAACAGAGCGGTCGCCGCGTCAGGCCACAGGCGAAGGCCAGGATAGTTGGGGATCGCCACGAGCCGTCCGCGGCGCCGTTCGACGAGCAGGCAGTCGTCGGCGACCACAGGCAGCCCCGCCGTCGCCAGCAGCGCCGCGATCGTCGACTTGCCTGCTCCCGCTGCCCCAACGAACGCGACGGCGCCGCCGCGCGCGGCCACGGCACTGCCATGCAAGGCGATTCGATTCCGTGACGTCGCGATCAACGGGATGACCTGGTCGAGCAAGAGGTGGCGCACCGTTTCCGCGGGCGTCCGTCGAGCCGCGCTCGACACGATCTCGCGGGTCTTCAAGTCAATTTCGAACGTTGCATGGCGCCAGAACTTCACGACGTAGTTGTCGACGTCGCGCGCAATCGACATCCAGCGTTTTCCGTCGGGGAAGGTCACGTGGTGGAACCAGGCCGCGCGGACCTCTCTGGCCGGGCACGTGCGAACTGTCCACTGCGGTCGGCGCATCGGTCGGACCGCCACGAGTTCGGGCAGGGGGCGGTCACTCGCGATCGTGACGCCGCAGACGCGGTAGTGCCTCACGTCGTCGTGGCGTAGCGCGTAACGACCTCGGCAACGAAAGCGGCTGCCTCGCTGAGGCTGCTGAACAGATCCGGGTGTCGCGCGAGAACCTCGCGCTCGATTGTCGACAGATCGCGCGCACCGTCGCACAGCTCGAGGACGGTGCGCCGGCCGCGGCCCGCGGCAGTCAGCGCGGGAACGAACGCGGGACGCGTGCGCGCGGTGTCCTCCGCGGAGATCAGCATTCCTTCGAAGGTCGACGCGGTGAACACGATCGGCGCGTCCCCGCTCTGTCGGTAGATAGTGACGGTCCACGCGAGCAGCTGATCGTCAGAGAGGATGGTCATGGCGATCTCGATCGCGTCGCCCGGTCCTACCTCGACCGGCCGCTCGATCGGAAAGAAGACCTGCCGGCGGTTGATCCGGCTCGTATCGAGCGGCGAATTCGTCATCGTGACAGATCGCGACAGCCGGGCGTCGAACCATCCCGCGACGCCATGGAGGACGCCGGCGCGCGTGACGACGTGTCGTGTGCGGCCCCGAAGCACCGTGGTACCCGTTGAGAGCGGAAGATCAACGATCGATGAAGGCTCGGCCAGCAGCTGATTCGGCGCCACGTTCAGCGGATAGCCGGTGGATATCGCCGATCGCAGGACGGCGCTGACATCGAGTCCCGCGACGGGACGCGTCCAGAACACGACGTCGTTCCATTGCATTTCCGCCTCGATGGGCGCCACGGCCAGCGTGACGGCCGCGGGGACGGTGCTCGCGTCGGCTTTGAGGAGCCGGCGGCGCGCGTCGCGCACGTAGCTGACCAGGCCTGCTTCAAATCCGAAGCGGCCGATCTGATCCGTGACGAGCGCGTCGGCACGCTCGGGAAGCGTCGCACGCGTCGAGACATCCCGAACGAAGACCATGCGATCGGAAAATCCGTTGGCGTGGCAGATCGCGCGGGCGAGGCCGACGATTGGACCCTCGTCGATCGAATAGACGCGACGCGCGCCGGCGCGGCACGCCAGGAGGCCGAGAATGCCGCTTCCCGATCCCAGGTCGACGACTACGTCGCCCGGCCGGACGGTTTCTCGAATGGCGTGCTCGAACGCAGTAACCCGGTTGGCGTCGGCGAGGTACTGCCGGTGTTCGTCGATGACGAGCGACATCGCGACGCTAGAGGCACATCGCCATTTTCGCGAGCACTGTGCCTTCGGGGTTCGTCGAGCCGCCAGACTGCGTGAGCTTCGCGACGCTGCCGTATTCGGTCAGTGTAGGGGCCGTATAGCTGCTGCGGCGCCCCTTCTTCACAGTCGCCCGTGAGGGGTCAGATTGCTGTTCGCGTTCATCCATCTACTGGCACCTCCACGGTCGGCGGTTCCCGACGGAGGCGTCCGCCGCGGTTGCCCGGAGTTCTCGGTCGGTCATGAATTGCGGTCCTCGTTGGTCACGCCATTGTACTCGCGCCCTCGACCGCGTGCGTGCGCCAGAGCTCCATCGCGAAGAGCGTCCACACCGGCCACACGTGGTCGGGGACTCCACCGCGCGACGCGCTCTCGGTCAACTGGGCGTGGAGCGACACTACGGCAGCTTTGTCGACCCAACCCGCGGCCGCCAGGCGCGAGGTCGCGAACGCACGGCCCGCCGAATGGACTGCCAGCGCCCGCACCAGCAACGGCGAGTAGTCGACCCGACCGAGCGGCTGCCGGACGAAGTCTCGTGCGTACGGCGCCGCGGCCCGGCGCAGTAGATACTTCGCCTCACCTGCCCGCCAGCGGAGAGATTCTGGCAGCGCCACGGCGAACTCGACGAGACGTCGATCGTAGTACGGGTGACGATGCTCGATCCCCAGGGGTGCCTCTAAGCGGTCGCTGAACTCCAACGAGTGCGCGATCCAGCCGCTGAAGCCTTCACGACAGACGTCGTACCGCGCGAACGATGGAAACGACGCCGCCGGCGCACCGCGGCGGATGCGATCAACGAGATCGATTCGGCGCGCGAAGTCGGGTTTGATCCAATGCGGAACGCCGGAACGGCCGATGACCCGCAGAACGCGCCGCTGTGCCCGTGGCGGCACCAGCGGCCAGAGCGCGGCTCGCAGCGATGTGTACCAGCCGTCGAAGTTCTCTCCCCTGAATGCCTGATACACGCTTCGCGCAAGGTTCAAGAACGCGCCGCCGCGAACATCGTCCGCATAGCGGAACAGCGAACCGCCGAACCAATTGTCGGATGCGAGCCCGGTCAGGAGGACGCGGACGCCGTCGCGACGCGCGCGCGCACGCAGTGGCACAGCAACTGTCGCGCTCGGATAGTCAGGCAGATCCAGATATCGCCGCACGTCGTCGACGAGCGGAAGCGGACGCGCGAGATCGGCAACGTCGACGTGATGCGGGACGCCCCACGAATCCGCCGTCTGACGTGCGACGGGCGATTCGTCGGCGCCAGGAACCGCGAGCGTGTACGCATGAAGCGGCACGCCGGCGCCCGCTTCATGGGTTCGCGCGACGCCGAGCACTGTGGACGAATCCAGGCCGCTGCTGAGGAGCACGCCGACCGGCCCCGACGCGCGCAGGCGAGCCGCGACAGCTTCGCGCAGGAGCGCGTCGAGGTGCTCCACATATTCACGTTCGTCGCGATAGCGCAACTCGTGCGCCGGATCGATCTGCCAGTACCGGTTGACGTGAACGCCGGTTCCGTCGACCACGAGGCTATGCGCCGGCGGCAACCGCATGATGCCGGCAATCAGCGTCTCGCTCGTGTCGGTAATCGCATTGGCGAGCACCTCTCCGACCATGCCTTCGTTGGGCTCGACGCGACTGTTGTCGTACCGCAACAGCGCATGCGGCTCCGGCGCCCACAAGACCTGCGACGGGTCGAGCCGGTAATAGAACGGGCGGACGCCGATGACGTCCCGGGCGCAAAAGAGCCGGCGTTCTACCCGATCCCAGACTGTGAGCGCAAAATCGCCGAGTAGTTCGAGCGCACAATCGGCGCCCCACCGAGCGTAAGCACGCGCGACCACGGCCGCGTCGGTGGCGCCCGCTCGGTCGCACGCGTGAAACGTCAGAGCGGTCATCAGCTCGTCGCGATTGTCCAGCCGTCCGTCGAACGCGACCGTCAGCCGGTCGTCGTGCCAGGGCTGCCGCTCGCCGGCTGCTTCCACCGTGGTCTCCATCACACGCGCGAACATACCGATGGCTCCGTCAATCCAGGTGCCTTCGGTGTCGCCGATTCGGTGAGAGAGAGACTGGGTGAGGCGGGCGAGATCGTCGCGGCTCACAGGGCGTCCATCCAGATGGAGGATCCCTGCGATCGTGCTCACGTCTGCGGGCCGCGATCTCTGGCGGGCACGAGCTGCACGAGGCCTTTGGTCACGAACTCGCCCGCGATTCGCAGAAGGTCGGCGGCGGCCACGTCGGCGGCGACGTCGTACTCCGCAAGAACGTCGTTCAACACCTCGCGCAGAGACGACGCCTCGCGCAGCCGGTTCCAAATCGTCGTGCCGACGGGATCGAGGCCGAAGTACAACCCGGTATCGAGATTCAAGATGACCGTTTCGCCTTCGAGGTCGCGCGAGACGACGTCCGCTGCGACGACGAGGCGATCGTCGAGCCCGAGGCTTGGAGTCATGTTACGACGGTCCCTCGAACGAGATCAGTGGCGCATAACGCGCATCGGCCGCCGGGTCTGCACCGATCCACGCGTGAGCGTCGAACGCGCCGCTTCGGCGCACGCCGATGTGTATCGGCACGACGATGCCACGCCGCGCCGCGAGCCACTGGACCGCCAGCGTGCGTGTGAGACAAGTGCTCAGAGGCCCAAGTCGTCGCCCCGATGCACCGACAGCCCACGTCAACAGCGGCAGAAATGCCGCGCTTCGGGCAGGGCCGCGGCCGGGCGTACTCGTTGCGGCGAGTGCCCGCCGAACTACCCAGAACGGCAAGACCCGCAGCGCGAAGGCGATCGCCAGCTGCGACGCCGACGCGGCGACGAGCACCCGATGTTCTGAGTGCGACAACGACCACCACCGTTTCATCGCGTCATCAACCCGTCAGCGATCGAAATAATACTCTGCGGACCGGTGGATGTTTGAAGAGTGCCTTGATGAGATGCCGGTGCTGGTTGAACTGGGCCGTCTTCCGCACGAGCGGCATCACTCCCTCAGTGCGCGCGAGATCGAACAAGGCGTCGATTTCATCGTCAGTGAGCCGCTCCGACACGCGGCGCAGCGAAGCTTGTGCGTCGAGCTCGGATCCGATCCGCGCACGCCAGCGCGTCTCGTATTCCGAAAGGTCGGCCGCATCGAGTCGATTGCGGTGCAGTCCATCTGCGGCGACGTCCGCTGCGATTGAGGCGCTAATCAGGCTGTAATAGATGCCGCCCCCGGTCGTGGGCTTTACAAGGCCGGCCGCGTCGCCGATCACCAGGAGTCGGTCGTCGAAGGTTCGTTCGATCGTGCCGAGCGGCAGCATTTTCTGTCGGGGAGGTTCACCGTCGTCCGTTATGCCCCATCGCGGCGCGAGCCGCGCGAGCATCCGCTCGTACCAGAGCGGAGCATCGGTCGTTGCCATGACCCCGACTCGCACGTAGGCGCCGTCCGGACGCACGACCGGTACGGCCCAGGCGAACCCTCCCGGAGCGACGGCGGAGCCGAAGTGCAGTTCGACGTCGCCCGGTTGCCGCGCTCTGAGCTCGCGCTGCGCCGTTTGCAAGTACGCCTGCGGCATGCCGAGACCCATTCGCCGCTGAAACCCGTAGCTGGCGCCGCAGGCCAGTATCGCGATGCGAGCGCGGACACCGGCGTCGCCGGCAAGGGCCCGTACTGCGCCGTTCTCCACGGCAAGCGACGTGACGCGCGTGCTCGGATGCAGCTCGGCGCCCGCCGCGCGCGCCTGGTCGGCGAGGCTCTCGTCGAACGCGCGTCGATCGATCACGACCGCTTCGACCGACCGGGGCGAGTACGCCACCGATATGCCGCCTGGTGCGAGTCATGCGAACCGTCTCGAGTGCGTTCAGAATGGACGTTCGCGGAACGCCAAACTCGTCGAAGCTCTCGGTGCCGAGCACACCTGTGCAGTGCACCGGATCGCCGACCCGCTCGTGTTCTTCGAAGAGGACGACGCTGAAGCCGCGGCGCGACAGCTCGCGCGCGGTAAACAAGCCGGCGGGTCCGCCGCCGACGATCAGCGCGTCATAAAGCATGGAGTGCGACATTATACGGCTTCTAACTCATGCATTGCGGTCGCGTCGTTCCCACGCGCCGCGTGCGGTTATCAGAAACGAGATCAGCAGCAGCTTCATATCGAGCCCGAAGCTCGCCCGCTTCAGGTACAGGCGATCGAGACGGAACTTTCCAGACCTTCTGAGATCGCGGGCCGCATACACCTGGGCGAGACCAGTCAATCCCGGGCGAATCAGATGTCGTGTCTCGTAACCTCTGATGTCGCACAGCGGAACGACCACGCCGTCGTCGGCGATGTCCGCTTCTCCCGGACGCAGCGGACGTGGACCGACGAAGCTCATGTCGCCGCGCAGAATGTTCCACAGCTGCGGGAGCTCGTCCATCGCCGTTGCGCGAAGCAGTCGCCCGACCGGCGTGACTCGCGGATCGTGTTCCGTCGCCTGCACGGCGCCTGTTCGCGCTTCCGCATCGGGAATCATCGAGCGGAATTTCAACGCTTCGAACACGCGGCCGTTCAGTCCAACCCGCTCCTGGCGGAACATGACGGGTCCGCCATCCTGGAGTTTCACGGCGACCGCGACGATCACCCAGAGCGGCGCGGCGACCACTAATCCGATCGCCGCCAGCACGATATCGAAGGTGCGCTTCATCACGCGCCCACGGGTGAAGCGTTCGGCGACGCGTCCGCGCGTTTGGCCAGATGCGTGAAGGCGTTGTAATACGTCAGGACGGCGCGGCGCCGATCGAAAAGCCACGCAGCCTCGCGCGCTCGCCGCCCCATCGCGGCGCACTCCTCAGGATCGTCCTTGAGCCGCATGACGGCTGCCGTGAAGCCCTCGACATCACCGGGCGTAACGAGCAGGCCGCATCGATGGTCGCGCGCGACTTCAGCCGGCTCCGCCGACGGGTCGATCGCGGCGATGTAGGGCCGCCCGGCCGCCAGCGTTCCATACAGCTTGCTCGGCACGATGTACCCTTCGATGCCGGCCTTCAGTGATACGACGAACACGTCGGCCGTGCCGAACGATTGATCCAGCGATTCCTTCGGTTGATACGGAAAAAATCTCAGGTTCGTCAGACCGCGCGCCTGCGCCATCTGAGCGAGCGCAGGCCGCTTCACTCCATCGCCGACGATCGCGAACACGATCTCAGACCGTCCCCGCAACCGATCGGCTGCATCGACGATCATCTCGAGGTTCTGCGACGCGCCGATATTGCCGGAATGCATCACGACGAACTTATCGACCAGGCCGTTCGCCCGCGCGAACGCGTTGTCGCGCGGCGTCGGCGAGATCGCTTCGCAGTCGGCCCAGTAGTGAATCGTTTCCACGCGCGACGCGTCCGCGCCTTTCTCTTCGACGAGGCGTCGTTTCATACGCGCGCCAATGGCGACGATGAGATCGGCGTTCGAGATGAGATACCGGTTGATTCGATCGAGTCCGGTATTCACGAGGCCGCTCTGAAAATCTTCGAGCAGCATCGCCACTTCCGGAAAAATGTCGTTGCACCAGAAGGCGAACTTCGCGCCCGTACGCCGGGCCGTCGCGAGCGCCAGCAGGCCGACGATCGGCGGGTCGGTGAGCGAAACGACGACATCCGGTTGGCGAACGAATAGCGACGCAAGCGCCGCCGACGCAAAGTAGGTCAGATAGTTCGTGGCGCGGCCGGCGAATCGACGCGGCCGGAGATGCGTGCCGTTTGCGCGGAGGATCTGCACGCCGTTTCGAGTTTCGCGCGAGAAGATTGCGCGCGAGCGCACCGCCGATACGGTGAGCGGCTGCCCGGCCACGACCGTGACCTCGCAGCCATGCCGGTCGACGAGATCTTGCGCGAGCTCCGTCAGGTACTGCCCGGTCGCCGCCATGTCGGGCCAGTACGACCGGTTGAAGAACACGATGCGCAAAGGCCGCGGCATGTCCGTCACTGACGACAGGGCCGTTCGAGCGCGTGATTGCCGACGACCAGCACGTCCATGCTCGTCCGAAGGAAGCAGTCGAGCGCTTCGGTCGGCGTGAGCACGATCGGTTCGTTCTCGTTGAAGGAGGTGTTCAGCACCATCGGAACGCCGGTGAGGTCGCCGAACGCGCGAATCAGCTGCCAGTAGCGCGGATTTCCCTCGCGGCTGACAGTCTGGAGGCGACCCGAACCGTCGACGTGCGTGACCGCTGGAACGACCGCCCGCTTGTCCGGCCGTATTGGATACACCTGCTGCATGAACGGATCGATCGCTGCGCCCACGAAATAGTCGTCGACCGCCTCTTCGAGCACCGACGGCGCGAACGGCCTGAAGCGCTCGCGAAACTTGATGCGCGTGTTGATGATCTCCCGCATGTCCGCGCGCCTCGGGTCGGCGACGATGCTGCGGTTGCCCAGCGCCCGCGCGCCCCACTCCATTCGCCCCTGATACCAGCCGACGACACGCCCGTCGGCGATCTGCTTCGCGGTCCAGCCGACGACGTCGTCGCCATCGAACAGATGACGGGTACATCCTGAACTGGCCGATCTCGCGCGCGGCCGCGTCGAGCGCTGCCGCGATCTGCGTGTCCGAAAATTCGGGTCCCCAATACGCGTGGCGCATGACGAAATCCCGGGGTGCCCCCGATCGCCGATGCCAGGCCTCGAACGCTGCCCCCAGCGCCGTTCCGCTGTCGCCGGCGGCGGGCTGAATGAACACTTCCCGAAATCCGGTGCGAGCGCGCACTTGACCGTTGGCGACGCTGTTCATCGCGCAGCCGCCTGCGAGACACAGCTTCGTTTTCGCCCGTGGCGCCACGGACGTGCGACAGCAGCTTCATCACTGCATCCTCGAAAACGGACTGCAGGGACGCGGCAATCGCTTCATGCCGGGAATCTACAGATTCCGCCGGCTGGCGCGCCGGCCCCAGCAACTCTTCGAGCTTCGGCGTGAACACGCGTCCGATCGTCGGCTCGCCATCGTCCCAGGTCATGTCGACGCCGCCCGACCAATGGCTGAAGTACGACAGATCGAGCTCGAACGTGCCGCGCTCGTGCACGCGAACCAGCTGCGCGATCTCCTTCTTGAACCGCGGCTCTCCGTATGGGGCTAGACCCATCACCTTGAACTCGTCGCCGTACTTCATGAACCCGAGATGCTGTGTGATCGCCAGGTACATCAGCCCCAGCGAGTGCGGAAAGTAGACGGCGCCGCGGCCCTCGACGCGATTGCCTTCGACGACGCCCCACGACGTGCTCACGAAATCGCCGAACCCGTCGATTGCGCAAACCGCCGCATCGTCGAACGGGCTGACGTAGGCGGCGCTCGCGAGGTGCGCCGGATGATGCTCGACCGCCATCATGCGTTGCCGCACCGAACGCGGATCGATCGCCAGCGATTCGGCGATCGTATCGGGAATCGATCGTAGCTTCAGCAGGTTCTTCGCCCGGTCGCCGATCGGTACGCTTCGGTCGCTTCGTCGCGAGAAAGAGCGCCTTGCGCCAGAGATGCGCGCGCGGATCGCGGGAAATGGCAAAGCAGTCGACATCGGCGGCGGCGACGCCGGCCATCTCCAGGCACGAGGCCAGTGCGCGATGCGGGAACCCGGCGCAGTGTTTGATGCGGCGGAAGCGCTCTTCTTCGACTGCGGCGATCAGCTGACCGTCGCGCACGAGAGCGGCTGAAACATCGCCGTGATACGCGTTCAGGCCGACGACAATCATGCGGCCCGATCTGTGCTGCCGGCGCCGAGAACGAGCGCGCGAAGCCGCTCGCCGAACCGCTCGACGGTGAATTCGGCGAGAAACCTGCGCCGGCCGTTCGCGCCGAGCGCGTCGCGGAGCTGCCGGTCGCGGAACAGGCGTGCGATCGCCGCGCTGGCACGCTGATCGTCAGAATCGACGATCAAACCGGTCATGCCATCTTCGATGATCGCGTCCTGGGCGCCGCGGACGCTCACGCACGCTTTCGCGGCGCGCATCGCTTCCAGAAAGACGAGCCCGAAGCCTTCGCGCCCGCTCAGCAGGATGAAGAAAGCGCTTCGCGCGTACCAATCGACGAGATCCGCCTCGCTTACTCGACCTTCGAACCGTACCGCGCCCGGTTCCACGACATCGCGGGCGAGAGCCTCCAGGCGCGGCCGGTCGTCGCCGTCGCCGACGATCACGAGCGTGGCGCCCGGCACCTGTGCCCGAATCGCAGGCCAGAGACGGATCAACCGATCGTGCCCCTTGTATCGATCTTCCCTGCTCAAACGCGACACGGTCAGCGCAATTTCTGGCGACGCGGCTGCACAGTGCGCGGTCGCCAGATCCGCGACGCCGAGCGCGCAGATGCGAACGGGTTGTTCGGCCAGTTCGGGATTCAGTTCAGCGAATTTGTCGGCGGTGTATTGCGAGTTCGCGAGGAGATCGGCGCGCGAGAGGACGAACTGCTGCGGGCGCGAGAGCCTGCGCCACGCTTCGACGCCGTGGAGAAAGACCACGACCCGCCGTCCGCGCGCGAGCCACGGGACAGCGATTGGCGCCAGATTGAGGTGCATCAGTAGCAAGAACGCTGTGCTCGTCGTTCGTCATCGCCGCGGTCGTGGCCCAGCGTCCCATCTGCCAGTCGCGCCCCGCCGCGAAACGGAATCGCGCGCCGGCGAGCGGATCGCCAGGCGGCATGGCGCGGTCGCAGAGCGCCCACGCGTGTACGTCGGCCACCCCATTCAAGGCCGCAACCGCTTGACGGCTGACGTACTGCACGCCGCCCGGCGCAAAAAACTCTGTCGAGGCGACAATGACGTGGGGACGCGCTGCCATACTCAATGGACCGCAAGCGCCGATCGGTACGCACTCAGCATGTTGACGGCGAGATCGTTCCAGTCGAGCGCGCGTCCGACGGCCTGTCGGCCGTTCTCGCCCATCACGCGTGCGGCCTCCGGATTTTCGGCAAGCCGTCCGACCGCAGTTGCTATTGCCGTCGCGGTGTTTTCCACCCAGAAGCCCGCATGCCATTCTTCGATCTGGTGCCACGGACAGTCGCGGCTCACGACGACCGGGAGCCCGGCCGCCATCGCTTCTGCCACGCTCAGCCCGAAATTCTCCGAGTGTGAAGTCAGCACGAAAGCGTCGGCGCTCGCGAGCGCCAATCGCCGCTCGTCCCCGTCGAGGAAGCCGGGGAATACGATGCGATGCTGGCCTTGCAGATCAAGCGTGGCGTTCCGAAGATGGTCCACATAGGCGTCGTCGCCGCTGCCCGCGAGCGCGAGAAACAAATGCGGATGTGTTCGCAAGGCGATGCGGAACGCGTCGATCAGAACGTCGAGGCCTTTTTTCGGATGAAGCCGTCCGAGAAACAGCAGCACGAAATCGGCGGAATCCGCGGCGATCCGTCGCCTGAACTCGCGGACCGCCGCCGACGGCTCAGGCATTGCCGCATCCACACCGTTCGGGATCATGACGATGTCGGCGGCGACGCCAAGCGCCGAGACGATGCGCGTTTCTTCGTCGCTCGTCGTGTGAATGAACCGGGCGCCCCGCAGCGTGCGCGCTTCGATGAGGCGGTAGGCGACCGCCTTCCGAATCGGGCCATGCGCGAACGACCACGGATGCAGCATCCCGCGCGGCGAGACGACATATGGGACGCCGGCGCGGCGGCACCATCGCGCCGCAGCCCACCCGAAGAAATTCCAGCAGCCATGGACGTGCACGAGGTCGTAGTCGCGCCGGTGCGCATCGAGCATCGGGGCGAGGCGCGGCGCGGCGAACGATCGTCTCGGGAACGCCCGTGGCAGGTACTCGACTCGCACGCCTTGAAACATTCCGGCGGCGGTTACCTCCGGCGCGAGCTCACCGGTGCCGTTGGCTGTCGTGGTCACGACCGAGACCTGTACGTTGGCTCGCTGGAGGCCGCGGCAGAGCCCCAGCACTGAGCGCGGCGGACCGCCGTAGCACGAACGCTGGCGCGAAGTACGGTGTCGCGTGCAGGATGCGTTCGGTCACCGGAGATGCCACGCGCGAAGTTGTCTCGTGCGCTCATCCTCCTCGTCGGATCTCAGGCTCAATCGCAACGGGAGCAAAATCGTTGCGGCTCAAGTAGAAGTCGAGCATCAGGGCCGGGGCTGCCAGGTAGACGAGCAGCGTTCCGGCGAGCCCCATCGTCTTCGCGAGCGAGCGTTCGAAGAGATAGAACGTCAGCCAGAAAATCACGGCGAGAAGTCCTCGCCGAAGCTCGTCGTGGCGAATGCGGATCCGCAGCTCTTCGTACGCGATGCCCATCAGGAAACGCAAAGACCGCGATCGGAAAGAACATCATCGGCACACCGAAATCGATGTACATCTCCGCCGCATAGCCGAACGCGATGCTCGTGTTCTGCTCGGTGCCGGCAACGAAGAGACCTGTGTACTTGCGAACCAGCTCGCTGTCTGACTGCAGTTCCGCTTTCGTCGGGAAAAAGACGCGCGGGCTGGCGACGTGCTCGACTGTGGCGAGGAGCAGCGAACCGTGCGTGTGAGGCAGCACGGATGGAACGCGGGCGACGGTCAGCGCCGGATAGTAGATGACCCACATCCGGTTCAGCAGCATCTCGAGGTCGACGAGCATGTCCGCCTTGCTCTTCGTGCATCCAGCCCTGCGACAAGGCCGTGATCGTGTCGAACTTCGACCGGCCCACTTGCTCGAACACTTCGGCATCGAGGTCGGCGCGATAGGCGCCGCGGACGCCAATCCACATGACGCTGATGATCGCCAGGAGCACGGCCGAAGTGGTCACGACGATCCAGTGCTGGAACCGGCGCGGGTTGAACACCTCGAACATCGCGATCACGACCATGATGATCGGATCACGGAAGCCGGCGAAGTACTGCGTCAGCCCGAGCACGATCTCGAGCGCGATCACGGCGCCGATGATCGGCAGACGCACCGTTGGCCGCGTCAACCGGCGCAGGACGATGAACAGCAGCGCGAGGTGAGCGAATTTGAACGACAGAATCGCTTGCGTGAGGGTCGGGTAATCGAACGCCAGATCCTGAAGCACGCCTTGTGCGAGGAGCGAGGCGACGTAGAGGCCCGCGAGCATCGGCCATTTCACGCCGAGCTCCACAGATGCCCATTGTGGATCGCCGCGATGCCAATGCCGAGCCAGTTTGAAGCCGGCGTAGAGGCCGAGAGTCAGCGCCAGGACGCATCCCAGGCCGATCAAAACCATCGGGCGATAGTCGCTGAGGTCCATCGCGTCGAGGTGACGGCCGGTCAGCGCGAAATACCAGATGCCGATCGTCACCTGCATCCACTGAAACGTCAGCGCCATCGCGAGCACCGGCAGCCCGTCGGCGTCGCGCATGTACTTCCACACAATCCATAAGGTCGCGACCGCCGCGGCGCCGATCCAATCGTCCGCCACTGCCCCGCCGAGCCCGGACGCGATCGCCATCGCGACGGCTTCCGCCAGAGACCACGATCTGTTCATACGTGCTGTTCCTCCGGGCGCGCCGCCGCGCCGCCAGCGGATTGGTCGGCGTGAAGCAGCAGTAGACGGCGCAGCTGCTCACCCGCCGGCAACCGAATGAGGAGCGTGTCCACGCAGCTCGCGAAGCACACGCGCAGTACGCAGCAACACGGTGATGCCGAACGTGGCCGCCGTCGACACGAGCTGAATCAGCGCCGATTGATGATTCACAAGGAGCGACGTCGCTTCTGCGGCCAGCGCCGCCCGCCACTGCAGCGACCACAGGAGGGACAACAGCGACCGCCAGCCAGTCGCGCTGCAGCAGCCGCGCGGCGGCGACGATCGAAACGGCCGCGAGCAGCAACTGCGTCGACGCGAGCGCCCAGGTATAGACGACGAGCCCGAAGCCGGCCCACGCCAACGCGAGGCTGGGCACGACGCTTGCGAGTGATGCCGCGTCGATGAGGACGCACGCGCGGAGCAGACCGGCCGCGAGCAGGATGCCGGAAGCCGCGGTCGACACCGCGCCGGCGAAGCCAATGAGCGCGCCCGGCCAGATCAACGGATCGGCGCCGATCCACTTCATCCCGTAGAGCACGCGCGACAGCACACGTCCTTCTTCGCCGACGAACATCGCCCCGGGAATCGCGATCAGCATCGTGACTTGCAGATAAAGCGTGGCGTGCTACCGCGTAGCGCTGCGGGTTGCGGCTCTCGCGCGGCAGGAACGGATAGACCGTGTCCGCGAACACCGCGGTCATGCGGCCGAGCGTGGTCGCGTACAGCGCCTGGGCACGATTCACGAGGCCGATGCCGGTGAACCCGAGTGTCGCAGGAAGAACGGCGGTTTCCGCCGCGTCACGGCCGCCGCTCATCAGGCCGCCGGCGATGCGCTGCGCCCCGAACGTCAACGCGTCGCGATACCCGCGCCAGTCCGGCAGCCGCCACCATCCGCCATCGGGCCGCCAGCCGCGCACGATGAACAGATCAATGGCGAACGGCATCGCGGCGAACACGTTGTTGCCGAGCACGATCGCGTACGCGCGGCCTCCGGCGAGGCCCAGGCCGACGATCGCTGCGATCCGGACGAGGATGCCGATCGACGAGATGATCTTGATGCGCCGCAGCCGCAGATCGCGTCGGAGCATCGTCGCGCCAAGATGATTCGGCCGCATCGAACAGAATGCCGAATGCGGCGAGGTGCAGCAGCTTCGCGATCGGCGTGTACGCGGGGATCAGCCAGCACACTCCGGCGATCGCCGTGGCACACCGCGAACAGCGTCGTCTGGATGTAGAACGCGAACGTCCAGTGCTGCGACCAGTCCGGCGTTTCGCCGTCGGGCAGTTGCAGCGCGTGACTGATGAACAGGTGCGCGTTGAAGATGCCGAGCATCGCAACGACGCCGGTCGTCGCCGCCGCTCGCCCGTAGTCGACGGGCGACAGGATCCGCACGAGCACGAGCATCGCGCCGAAGCTCACGACCACTTCGAGCGCCTGGAACATCACGCCCCACGTGAGGCCGCTGATGATCAGCCGTCGTCGATCGGTTGCCGCGGCGGAGCGCGCGTCCTCGGCGGGTTGCGCGTCGATAGGCGTACCGTCGGCGAGCTTGTGCACATCGCCCGGCTCGAGCGGCTGACTGACAAGCGAGGTGTCTGCTGCTGTCACGCGCGTTCACGCACTTGCGAAGATGCCGCGCCACGCCTGCTCGAATCGTCCGCGTCCGTAGTTGGCAGCAGATGCCCTGCGCGAACGCCATGCCGCGCTGCAGGTGATCCGGCTGCAGGAAATACTCGAGCCCTTCGGCCAGCGACGTCGCCGTTTCCGTTTCGCACACCCAGCCGTCGTCGCCTTGGGAAATCAGCTCAGGAAGCGCGCCGCTCGCCAGCGCGACGGTTGGAATGCCCGGCGTGCTTCGCCTCGATGACGACGATGCCGAACGCTTCGCGCTGCTCTCGCCGGGAGGGAATGCAGTGGATCGCCGCTCGCGCCATCAGCGCCGGAATGTCGTCTCTGAAACCGAGAAACGACACGCGTCCGCGCAGATCGGATGCGCTCGCGCGGGCGCTCACACGCTCTCGATACCCTTCGTGCTCCGGCGGCACCCAGCCGGTCATCTCGCCCGACGACGTCGAGCCGCACATCGTGCCCTCGCTGCACGAGCATACCGACTGCGTCGAGCAGCAGGTCCAGCCCCTTCTCCGGAATGATCTGACCGACGTAGATGATCCGTCCGCTGTCGCGGTCGATGTTCGGCGGTGCCGCCGAGGCGCGCGTCGGCGGCGTATGGGCCATCACCTTGCGCTTGGTGCGGCGGCACTCCGTGCGTGCCGAGCTCGCGGCTCGTGAACTCGGAGTTGCAAACGAAGAAATCGACGAAGGGGTTGACGCCCAGCTTCCAGAGCCAGTGATAGAACGTGCCCTGATCGGGTGCATTGCCGAGCCGCATGACGACGCGCCGTCCGAGAAGGCGCAACAGCGAACAGCGCCGGCGCGTTGCGCACGGCCGTCACGTAGTCCGAGACGAAGATGTGCGTCGGCCGGAACCGGACCGCGTCGCGCACGAGTCCTGCGCTCGTCAGCGCGATGTCGACGCCGAACCGCAGCCAGTCGAGCGGCCGGCGCGAGCGCCGCGCAAAACGATACAGATAGAAACCTGTCGACCACGACGCGCCGATCCGATCGGCGAGCGGGACGATGTGCATGTTGCCCCAGTAGTTCACGATGCAGTGCACAGGCACTTCGCGCTGGCGCAGCACGCCGAGCACCTCGAAGGTCATCCGCTCGAGTCCGCCGACGAGCACCATGCTGCCGCAGCACGCCAGAACCCGCGACGCTGGTTCCGACGCGGCGGGTTCGTGTTGGCCGCGGCGCTCGCGAATGACATGCCGGCAAGCGGCCGCGAGGCCCTCCGTCGCGCGCGCGAACGAATACCGCGCGGCCTGCGCCTGACATGCGGGTTTGAAGTCGTGTCCGCCGGCAACGCGTTCGCGAATGCCAAGCAGCGCCGCGGACATCTCGTCGATGTTGCCGGTTCGCACGATCGTGCCGGTCAACGGCGTAATGAGATCGGGCGCGCAGCCCGCTTCGTCCGTGACCACGGCTGGCAGCCCTGCGCTGAGCGCCTCGTTGACGACGAGGCCCCACGTTTCGCGGCGATCGCTCGGCAGCACGAGGCAATCGGCCGACGCGTACACGGCCGGCATCTCCGATTGGTTCATGAAACCGAGCGGCACCATACGGACGCCGAGCCCCGCGGCGAGGCTCCGGCATCGAGCGTCGAGCGGTCCGGTGCCGGCGACCAGGATTTCCGGCGCGCCAGTCATTGCGGCCGCCGCGCGTATGAGGTCTTCGGGCCGCTTCTTGTCTTCGAGCTTCCCGACAAACAGCGGCACGAACGCGGATGGACTCAGACCGAACCGCTCGCGACAGGCAGCTCTGTCGATCGAGGACTGCGCAAACAGCTCGTTGTCGACGCAGTGCGGCGTGTCGAAAATCTGTCGATCCGGCACTCCGAAGTAACGGTAGAAAGCGCCCGTCCGCAGCCCGACGCTCAAGCACGCGTCGAACTGTTTCAGGAGCCAGCGTGTACGGGCGTTCCAGAGCGGCCGCTTCCATCCGCGCGGTCCGCTCAGGAGGTTGGTGTCGCCGCGCACCATGAGCGGAATGCCTTCACGCCGCGCAGTTCGCATCGCGCGGAAATAGGTCGTCGAATGCCATCCCATGACGAGGACGACATCGGGCCGCGAATCCAGAAGAGCCTGATCGATCTGCGGCGCATCCGCACCGAACAACCGATCCGCGCCGACGTGCGTGCGCGGCGATGTGGCGCGAAGGACGCGCGACTCGTAACCCGCCAGCAGCGGGACGTCCCATCGCACGTCCTGTCCAAAACCGGTGCCCTGCTGCGCGGCGCTCGGCTGCGTGGCGTAAATGACGGTCAGCGCCAGGTCGGCGCAGCACTTGTGAATGTAGCGAAACCATGGCGCGTAGTACTGCACCGGATGCGTCAACACGATCGTCAAGCGGATTGGCGCGCTCATGCCGCGCACCTCTTCGCGTGAACCGTGTCGAAGACTGCAGCGAGCCGCCCTGCAAGCACCTTTGCGGAGAATTCAGCGAATCGCTGCGGGGATGTGTCTTTCACGTTGTATTCGGGCGACTCGAGCAGCGGCACGAGCTCCGCGTGGAAAGCGGCAGCCAGCGTTTCCAGCTGAAAGTCGCTGTCGTAGTGGATCAGACGGATCGAGGGCGATCGGCCGGCGGTACGCAGCAGATCGACCGCGGTGCTTCGCTCGTGAAAGGCTGCGAGGATCGGACGTCGCGCGAGCAGCGCCGGAAACAGCTTGCTCGCCGTGTAGTGCGGCTCGGTGCTGCCGAGAAGCAGAATGGCCGTCGCCGAGGACAGCACGCGCAGGGAATCAAGGTAATCGATCCGCGCGGGATGCTCCACGACGATGTCGTCGACGCCGAGGTTCTCGGCAATCCGCCGCACGGGTTGCTCCTCGGCGATCGTGCGATTGCTGGTGCCGACGAAATGCAGGCGCGTCTGGCGATAGAGATCCGGCCGGCTGACGCGAAGCCGTGCGAACGCGGCCAGCAGCGCCGTCATCGGCGCGACGCCGAGCGGCAGCAGCGTGCCGACGTAACACAGATGGCGATACCCATCACGCGGATCGAACAGCTCGACGCGAGTTGTACTTCGGCACATCGCCTCGAAATCGTTTTCGTCGCCGCCGATCGGAATCGCGCAGCGGACAGTGGTGGTCGGCTTGCCGACGCGCGCGAGCGCGTCGTCGTAGGTCGCTGGTGAAACGCCTGTAATCGCGTCGGCCGATGGAAGGACCCACGCTTCCAGCCGCTGCGCGATGAGCCGTGTGACCCGACTTTTTAGATCGGCTGCTCCGGCGGCCCCGCCGCCGACTGTTTCGCCCCACGCGCCGACCCACGGATCCTGCAGATCGATCACGAACGGGATCGAGAAGCGCCGCTTCAAGATCGGCCCGAGCGCCGCCGGATATAACGGATACGTGGTGATGAACAAAGCGTCGAAGGGCTCGCGCTCGAGCAGCGAAACGCACGAGCGGTAAAGCCCCGCAAAAGCGCGGAGCCCGAGATCGCCCAAGCCGATCCGCCGCGTCCACCGGTGGTTCCAGGCGCGGCAACGAACAACGCGAACGGTATCGGGAACGAGCGCGGCCAGCGCAGGATCGATCCGTCCTTCGTAGTCGGCCGGGTCTACCGTGAGAACCGTCGGTTCCCAGCCGAATACAGCAAGGTGGGGCGCCAGCAGACGGACGCGATGTGACGCCGCATTCGTGTCGGGGGGAAAGTGCGGCGACACGAGCAGGACGCGCCGCTTCCGGCCGATCATCGTGCGGCGACCTCGGCATACAGCGCTTCGTACTGCGACGCGATCACGGCGGCGTCGAACCGCGTTTCGCAATCGCGCCGAACGGCGGCGCGGTCGATCGTCCGCAACCGCTCGACCGCCGCTGCGCTCTCCTCGACGCTGTCGCAGAGGAACCCGTTGATCCCGGGCTGCACGACCTCGAGGAGGGCGCCGCGCCGGGGTCCGATCACCGGCGTCCCGCACGCCATCGCTTCCGCCATCACGATGCCGAACGGCTCCTCGTACATTGTCGGGAACACGAGTGCAGCAGACGCGCCGAGCAATCGATTTTTCTGCGCATCGTCGACAGGTCCGACGTACTGCACGCGCTCGCCGTCGACTGACGGCATGATCTCGTTGACGAAGTAATCGCGATCCGATCCCGTCTCAACCGCATCCCCGGCAATGATCAGACGACGTCCCGCGCGCCTGGCGATCGCAATCGCCACGTGGACGCCCTTCTTGTGCATCACTTTTCCGAGGCACACGAGCGGCGCATCGTCGGGAACCGTTGACGAGCACTGATAGGCCGACAGGTCCACGCCGTTGAAGATCGCGCGCCATCGTCCGAACTTCGAGCCCACGGCGTGGCCGATGAACATGCTGGCCGAACAGGCCGTGAACTGCAGCGACTCGCCCGCCGCGCAAACAGCCCGGCGAATGCCGCTCCATGGCACGGCGCGTTGGTAGCTCTGGATCTTCGGCACGCGGCGGCACGCCAGGACGGGCGCGAGCGCGGCCAGCCGGCCGAAGCTGTGGATGACGTCGAACCCGGTGCGGCCGCGCCACAACCCGGCGCCCACCTGCACGAGCTCGCGTGCGCGCCGCACGGCGCCGCGATGCGGCGGTACTCCGTACGGCACGAGCGTCGCACCGTGCACCGCGCTGTCTGGGTGCGCGAAGAGCGTCACGTCATGACCACGTGCCACGAGGTGCCTCGCAAGCGAGTAGACGACACGCTCGATGCCGCCGTAGAAGATCGGCGGCACCGGAATGTACGGGTCGGCGGTCAGCGCGATCCTGAGCGGCATCACCCGAGCGCGCTCCTCGTCGCGGCGAGAAGCGCCTCACGGTCGTGATCCTCCCAGTGCCATCGATTGACGGCCGCATCCCACGACGCAGCCATCGCGCATCGAAGCGCCGCGCGGTCGTCGTGCCAGGCGCGCAGGCCGCGCGCGAGCGCCGCGGCGTCGTCCGGGCCGTAGACAACTGCATGGTGACGAACGTCGTCGATGAGCGGACGATGGCCCGGCGTATTTGTCAGTGCGAGCGCAAGACCTGCGAGCGGATACGTGAGCGCTTTGTTCGAAAGGCTGAGCGCGTTGTTGATCGAGCTGGCGGGCTCCGCGGCGAGACCGACATCGTACGGGCGGCAGAGGTCGACCATCCGCTCCTGCGGCTCGACTCCGTGTGTGATGAGCCGGAGAGTCGGGGCGCTTCGTGCAATGCGCTTCTGCAGCAACCCGACGAAGCTGTCATCACATGCGCCGCGAAGGTGTAACTCACTCGGGATACCACCGAGTCCAATCGCATCGACGACTGTTTCAAGGCCCCGACCGGGCCCAATCGTCTGGCTGAACCAATACAGTCGCAGACCGTTGCCGGATTCTGCGGCTGGCGAAGGCCGCTCCATCGGGAGCGGAAACGTATTGCACACTGGCGTGATCGTCACGTTGTACTTGCGACGATAGGCATCCGCGATCGCGGGGCTCCCGGCGGTCAACAGATCGGCGCGCGTGAGCACGGCGCGCTCGATCCGTTCGACGAGAGCGCGACGACCCTCGCCTTGACCCGATTCGCCGCTGTGAAAATCCTCGAGGTCGACGCCGAATCTGGCGCCGTTCTGCGCCGCGGCGGCCGCAACCGCCGCTGTCGTCCCTCCGCCGCCGCCGTAGTACAAGTCCGCAGGTCGGCTCGCTGCGCGGTCGCGAACCTCGCAGTGCAGCCGGTGAAACGCCGCGGCCGCGACTGCGAAAGGTGCACGACCATTCCCGATCACCGCAGTCGCCCGTCGTGCGACGTTATGCCGAACGCGGGTGCGTGTGTATGTCAGCCATTCACGGTCGGCGGCCCATTCGATCGGATCCCATTCCCAACGCTCGCGCGCGACGAGCGCCTTGTCCATTTCGCGAAAATGGTTCATGAGCGTCGCGCTGACGACGCGTACGTCGTATCCCGCCCCGGAGAAGGCGCGTGCTGCCTTCACGATCCGTGGGCAGGTCGTCAAATGCCCCGAGGTCACGACGCAGATCTTTTGCGGCGCCACGTCTAGAGCAGCCCGTGCCGGGCAAGGACGTTGCGGAGATCGGCGCGATAAACATCCCACGTGCGCCGTGCGCCGGCCGACTCGCTGACCTGAAGACGCATCGCGCGGAGCGAATCGAGATGCGCTTCGCACCAGGCCAGACGTTCACCGAGTGCCGCTACGTCATCGGCAGGAACAACCCATCCGTTCACGCCTTCTTCGATCAAATCGGCCGCACCGGCATTGGCGGTCGTGAGAACCGGCACGCCGTGCATCAGGGCTTCCGCGACCACGAGCCCGAAGCTGTCGCAAAGCGTGGGCAGCACCAGCACGTCAGAACGCGCCATCAAGTCGAACAGCTCGCGTTGCGACAGCGCGCCGGCGAGTTCAACGCCCCGCTGCCGTACCATCGCTGAAGGCAGTTCGCTGTGGCCCGCGAGCGTGAGAACGGACGGATCGGACGTGACACTCATCCATGCGTCGATGAGCACGTGGCAGCCCTTGTGAAAACTGACCTTTCCCGCAAACAGCGCGCGAAGTCCGCCAGACCGAGGACTGACATTCTGCCCGGAAGCTGCAGCCGGAGCGGCGCCGAGCGGCACGACCTCGATCTTCGCGGCCGCCACACCGTGCTGAACGAGACTGCGCTTCAAGAGCGACGAGCCGACGACGATCAGCGTCGGCGAGATCGTATTCGGCGATCCGCCGCGCATCGCGTCGATGGCGCCGCTCGCGCAGGCGCCAGGCAATCGTCGTTTTGAACTGCGGCGCACCGCTCGTATGCACGATCGAAGATCTCGTCGTGGAACGATGGGTGCACACCGGAGAGGTAAAGAACCGTCGACCTGCGGCGCGCACGGGCGTCCAGAAAGAGCTCGAGCGCGGCGTGCTCGAATCCGTGCACCACGTCACAGTCGGCGATACGCTGGCCCGCCAGGCTGGCGAATCGGTGATCGTCCAGCTCCCATAGGCGATCTTCAAGGCCGCGCCACCCGACGGCGGCAGACACTGTTCGACCGGCATCGATCGTCGGGAACGAATGAATGGACGATGTGAGCGACGGCGCACGACGCCGCCGCAGCGCGGCGCTGGCGCGCCGGCCCATCACGCGATCGGCAGCATGCATGAACGTGGAGGCGCCCTCAGGCGATGACCACACGAAGCCCGTGACGTACTCGCTCAACGAGCCGCATTCGTCGAGCGCGATCGCCAGTTGTTCAGCAGGTTCGAACGGCCGCGGAAACGCGACGAGATGTCGCAAGGCGTGCTGAGCAGCCGTCGCGAGGTTTGGCGAACGACTCAGCATGTTGCGTACAGCCGCAAGTAATCATCGGAGACTTGTTGCATCGTGCGCGGAATGGGCGCGCGTTCCCGCCAGAGATCGATTGTGACCGGCCGGGTCGAGCGCAATCTCGCGGAGCGCGGCCGCAAGCGCTCGTGCATCGTGCGCCGTCACAAGGCGTCCGTTCACCCCGTCTTCGACGATTTCGGCGAGGCCGCCTGATGCGGCTGCCGATGACGGGAGTTCCGACGGCCTGCGCCTCGAGTGCAACGGTCGGGCCGCCTTCGAAGCAGATCGCGGGACAGCACAGTGCGTCATATCCACGGAGCACGCCCGCGATCTGATCGTGCGGCACGGAGTCGGCGAAACGCACGCGCCGGTCGCCCGCCGCAATTGTCTCGAGTCGCGTGCGAACGCCCCGCTCGGCGGCGCTCTGAACAGGACCGCGAAATTCGACGACGATCGGAACGTCCGGCTCGAGCTGGGACACGGCGTCCGCCAGCACCTCTACGCCTTTGATCACATCGAAGCGCCCGACGTATCCGACGATGATCGGTCGACCAGGGCTGCGGCGATGTCCTTCGTGCCTGCGATCGAGCTGCACGCCGACACCGAGCCGGTTGACGGCCACGTTTCCATTGGCAAAACCGTTCGCCTGAAGAATCTGCCTGGCGCCTTCCGTCAACACCACGAAGCGGTCGGCCGTTGCAAGCAGCTCCCGCTCCCGTTCGATGTTGCGGCGAATGACATCGCTCATTCCGATCGCGGTGCCAAGCGGGCCCGGCACACGCGCGGCGAACTGCGCGACCGAGGCGGGCACGTTCGCGATCGCCCGCGCGAATGTCCGCGGCATGCCACGAGCGTCCAGCACGCACGCGGCGCATTTCTCGCACCGCGCGACACCGTCGCACGGCTCCTCGCCCCATTGCATCAGCGTTCCGCGCGCGCAGACGAAGCCAAGGCTGCTCGAGTGGGTCGTGACAACCGTTCTTGCGCCCGACGCTTTCGCTGCACGCAGCTCCGGCAAACCCATGCCTGTCACGAACGTGTGCATGTGGACGATGTCGGGACGCTCGACGCCGAGCCACCGGTGAAAGCGCTCAGCGCCGCGAACGGTTTGACCGCCCTGCGCTTCAGCGCGCGTCGGCTTGGCGGGGATCGGGTAGCGGTAAACGGACGTCCCATCGTGGCAGTACGTGCGCTCGCGCTCAGTAGCGGGATCAGGCGCGGCAACGAGGACCTCATGGCCCGCGCTCGTGAACGCGCGGCATAGCGCAGCGACGTAGATTTCCGTCCCGCCGAGTGATTCAGGAAAGTACCACCCAATCGCCTGGACGATCTTCAATGCGCCGGGACCCAGCCGAACGTGAGCCGATGCGCGAGCGAGGGCGCGGTCATCGAATCGACCATGAGAAAACGCGGCAGTTCGTACCTGTCGCTCGACGCCCTCGCGTAAGCACTCTGCGTCGTGAATGCCGCAAGGTAACCGCAGCGCTCCACGATGTCGCACGTGGTGAGTGTGTAGTCGATGCGCGGGCGTCCGTTCGGGTACGAGAAGAGCCGTGCCGGCCGCCCCGTCCACTCTTCGATCGTCCGTTTGTCATCGCCGATCTGCCGCGCCTGTTCGTCCGCGGTCGCCTTCGACAGAATGGCGTGCCGCAGCGTGTGTCCTCCGATTTCGATCCCCGGACCGTCGGCCAACCGGCGAAGCTCCTCGACTGTGAGCGGCGCGCATGGCTCGTCTTCCGCCGGGCGGATGTCGAACGGATCAACCGCGTCATGCCACTCTGCGAACGGCACCGTCTTCAAACGCTCGACTTCGGCTTCGCCGCGCGTTCGAGCGACCGCGTCGTACCACAGGAGTTTGCAGCGCGCGATCGGGTCGCTGCAGACGAAGACCACCGCTGGAATCGCGTACCGCTCGAGTACAGGCTTCGCGAGCGTCAACACCGTGCGGTAACCATCGTCGAACGTCACGAGGACGGCACGCGGGGGAAGCGGCGCGCCTCCGTCGAGCGCGGCGAGAAGCACATCAGCGCTGATCGGATCGCAGGAGTCGCGAATCAGCCGGCAATGGCGCTCGAACGTTTCGACGGGCACCTGGAGCGGCTCGAACGGTGTGCCCCGCGGAGTACCGGCTCGCAGGCCGTGGTAGCACAGCACAGCAAGGCCGGGGAACTGAACGTGGCGGAGCCGCCGGGCGTACAAGCCGCTTCCGTAGAAGGCGGACTTGATCGCCGCGCTCGCGCGTGGGTGCATAGACGGCTGAATTTAGAAGAGACGCTGTCCGACTTCAATCGTGTCGTTCGGCTGCACGATGTCGGTGAGCTTCACCTTGAGTACCACGCGCTGATTGTTCACCATGCGCGCGATCGTCAGCCGCCGATCGGAGCCGCGATCGTTCAGTCCGCCCGCAAGCGCGAGTGCCTGCTGCACGGTCATCCCCGGATCGAGCACATACGATCCGGCGTTGCGCACCATGCCGCTGATGTAGATCAGCTGCGCCTTCGGGACGAAGACCGTGTCACCTGCCTGCAGCATGATGCCGAGCCCTGCCTTACCGATCTGCAGGTCCTTGATGTTCACCTTCGTCCGCATGGCGTCTGCATCGTCGGGCAGCGTCTCTCCCTGTTTAGCCTTTTTCGGATGCACGACGATCAGCTCGGCGCTCGCCTGCGCGGTGGGAGAGCCGGCCAGCGCGAGGGCTTCGATGAGCGACATCGTGGGACCTGACATCGGCACTTTGCCCGGCGAGCGGACTTCGCCGCTGACGTAGACGTTCTGGCTTCGATACGACTCGACGTCCACGCGCAGCTGCGGATTGCGGATGTAGCCTTCCGCCAGCTTCGCGATCAGCTGATCCTGGAACTGACGAATCGTGAGGCCCGCCGCTGGCACACGGCCGATGAGCGCGAAGGTGACCATCCCGTCGGCATCGACGCGGTATTTCGTCGATTGATTCAGGTCCGGCTCGTCGAAGACATAGATGTTCAGTACGTCCTCGGAGCCGATCACATACGCGGCGTTCACATCCGCCTTCGGATCCGGCCGTGTCGCCTGCTCGGACGATGGCCGAGGCGGCGGCGCGGTAAGGGGCGGCTGCTGCGCCTTCGCCGACGAAGCGAGGCCAACAGCGAGGATGAGCGACCAGATCACATTCATGTGCGTATCCTGATTACGAGGTCGGATCGGTGACCGCGATGTGCAGCTGCCGCGCTTTTCGATAGAGATTCGGACGCTGAATGCCAAGCGTCTGTGCGGCGTCTGCCATGCGCCAGTTGTGATATTGAAGGACCGAACAAATGTACTCGCGTTCAAACCGCCGCCGCGCGTCCCGCAGATTGCCGTCAGGGACGAACGACGACGCCAGGGCACCGTTGCCGTTCACTCGTTCGCCGACTTCAGCCGGATCCCGGGGCGATGTCGAGAAGGGCTTTTCGACGTCCCCGGTGTGGGAGACGCGCCACAAGGGCGCCGTGCGGTCTTCGTGCGAGACGATCGGATCAGCGATCGGCCACGCAATGCCGAACGCCGGATCGTCGAACCGCACCCTCGCGCCGCTTGCCGGCGCAAATGGCTCGGTCATCTGGTAAAAGACCTCGACGTCGTCGACGAGCGTCTGGAACCCGTGCGCACAACCTTTTGGCACGAACATCGTTGCACGATTCGCCGACGACAACTCTACCGCCGCCCATCGTCGGAACGATTTCGAACCGGGGCGCAGGTCGAGGACGACGTCATGAATCGCGCCCGCAGTGCAGCGGACGAATTTCTGTTCCTCGTGCGGCGAGGTCTGGAAATGCATACCGCGGAGCGTGCCGCGCCGTGTGCTGCACGACACGCTGCACTGCACGATCCGTCCCTCGAGACCGCGTTCACGCAGAATCTTCTCGCAGAAAACACGCGCGAACGATCCGCGGTCGTCGCACAGAAAATCGGGCTCGATGACGAAAGCGCCCTCTACATCCAGAAGGCGGATCTTCATGCGACGGCCTCGAGGACTGCCGGCACGGGCAGGGGCACGATGAACTGTCCGCCGTGTTCTGTGTACGCGCGCTGCTGCCCGAGAATTTCCTCGGCGAAATTCCAGGTGAGGAGCAGCGTGTAATCGGGTCTTCGGACGAGCAAAGCATCCGGTGACTCGATCGGGAGATGCGTACCAGGCGTGAAGCGCCCCTGCTTGAGAGCGCTGCGATCGACAACGAAGTCGATCGTTTCGGATCCGATACCGCAGTAATTCAGCAGGGTGGCGCCTTTCGCCGATGCGCCGTAGGCCGCTATGCGATGCCCGGCCGCCTTGAGATCGGCGAGCAGCATTCGAAGGCGCGCGCGCAGATCCTCGACGTTGGCCGCGAATCCCGTGTAGTACGGCAGCTGTCGCATCCCGAGCGCGTCTTCCTCGGCAATGAGCGCGGCGACAGCCGGCGCGATCGACGGCGTTCCGCGCGACAGAGAGGCGGTGACCCGAAGGCTGCCGCCGTGGATCGGGATGCGTTCGACGTCGCAAATCGTCAGTCCCTGATCGCGGCAGGCGTGCGACAGCGCCGTCAATGAGAAATAACAGAGATGCTCGTGATAGATCGTGTCGAACTCCAGCCGTTCGATGAGATCGCGGACGTAGGGAACCTCGATGATCGCGCGACCGGCCGGTTCGAGGAGCGTCGCGATGCCGCGAAGCACGCCCGGAAGGTCCGGGACGTGCGCGAGCACATTGTTGGCGTGCAGCACGCCGGCGATGTGGCCGCGCTCGCGCAGGTCGACCGCGAGGACCGCCGAGAAGAATTCGGGCACTGTCGCGATGCCGCGCTCTTCGGCAATGGCGGCGATGTTCAGAGCCGGGTCGACACCGAGCACCTTTACGCCGCGATTGCGATAGTGCTGAAGGAGATAGCCGTCGTTGCTCGCGATCTCGACGGCCAGATCGCTCGACGTGAGACCGTGCCGTGCGATCGTGCGCGTGACGAGCGCTTCGGCGCTTCGCACCGCCGTGTCGGACACGGACGACACGTACGCGTAGTCTCGAAAGAGATCGTCAGGCGAGACGGTCGCGGTGATCTGAACGAGCGCGCAATCGGCGCAGAAGACGAGGTCCAATGGAAATCTCGGCTCGGCAGCGTTGACGCGGTCGGCGCTCAGCAGTCCGTTAGCGAGCGGCAGGTTGCCAAGCGACAGCACCGGCGAGAGTCGTCGACTTTCGCACGCGCGGCACGATGTGCGGATCGTCGACGAGGTTACGTTCATGCCGCCGTCCATCGCTGCCCCAGCCTCTGCGCGGCGAGCGTGTAATCGGAGATCTGCGCGCGCGTGATGGGGCGCATCGATTCGCCGCGATAAAACGCGTCGTACCACGCCGCCGTGATGCGCACCGCCTCACGGAACTCGAGCGTTGCCTGCCAGCACAGAATGCGGCGCGCCTTCTCGCAGTTCAGCCTCAGTTGTCCAGCCTCGTGCAGCTCCTCGTCGACAGCCGGAACCTCCTTCGACCTCGCGCCGCTCCAGTGCACACTAAGCTCCGCAATCAGCTCGCGGACCGTATGGTTCTCCTCAGGCGACGGTCCGAAGTTGAACGCTTCGCCGTGAAGCGTCGCGTCGACCGACGCGCGCGCCGCGACGGTCAGGTAGCCGCTGAGCGACTCGAGCACGTGCTGCCATGGCCGTGTCGCGCCGGGGCGTCGCACGTCGATTGCGGCACCTCGCGACCACGCGCGCACGCAATCGGGAACGATGCGGTCCGCCGCCCAATCGCCGCCGCCAATCACATTTCCCGCGCGGCCGATCACCACACGCACGCCTGAGGCGGGCGGCTGCAGGAACGAAGCGACGTACGCGCGCGTGACGAGCTCGGCCATCGCTTTTGACGCGCTGTACGGATCGCGTCCCCCGAGGCGGTCGGATTCACGGTAGCTGACGGCGGTTTCCACGTTGTCGTACGCCTTGTCGCTCGTGATCATCACCACCGTAACCGGCCAGTCGACGGATCGGAGTGCCTCGAGGACATGTGCGGATCCGATCGCGTTGGTCGCGAACGTCTCGATCGGTTCAGCGTACGATCGCCGTACGAGCGCCTGGGCCGCCAGATGAAACACGAAGTCGGGTCGATTGGCCTGGATTACACCGCGCATTCCCGCCAAATCATCAATGTCGAGTCTGATGTCTTCGACCAGATCGGCAAGACCGATCGCGTCGAAGTGCGATGGCTCGGTCGGCACGTCGCGCGAAACGCCGACGACCCTGGCGCCCAGGTCAGTGAGCCACATCGACAGCCACGAGCCTTTGAAGCCGGTGTGGCCGGTCACGAGGACCGTTTTCTTGTCGAAGACAGACAGCACGTTCAAAGCGGCGTTGCAGCCAGGCGGCGGGCCAATGCGTAATGTCGTTCGTGAGCTCGCTCTCGTTGAAAGGCCAGGCGGGCGGCGCCTCGATGAATTCGGAATGTAACGCCAGAAATTCGCGTGCGGCCGCAGGCGGGTTGTCCCACGTCCACGACGGGCGGCCGCGCGGCGCGTCGGCGACCTCCGCCATCACGCCGTCCGTCGCCACGATGTAGGACCCAGGTGTGACGAGCCGGTGATACGCCTCGAGTTCGGCACGGACATGATCTTTGCTGTGATTCGAGTCGAGGAGCACGAGCACCGTTTCTCCCGGCCGAATCATCTCGCTGACGACGCCGCACGACATCCGGCGACACCGAAGAGCCCTCGACCAGCGTAATCAGCGGGCTTGAGCGGGTGCGCCTCGATCGCGGCGCGATTGTGGGGCCTGATTTCCACGTCGATGCCGATCACTCGGCCTCGTCCAATGAGCGAGCAAAGGCTCGCGTGAAATACGAGCGATCCTCCGTGCGCGACACCGGTTTCGACAATCACGTCAGGCTGGAGGCGAAAGATCACTTCCTGCAATCGGAGCAGATCGGACGGCAGCTGAATGATCGGCCGGCCCAACCACGAAAACGTGTAGGTGTACTTCTGATTCCAGCCTACCCTGACCCACTCCGCCGACAGGAGCTCGAACGCCCGCGTGCTGTACAGCGGCATCTCGATCGACTCGCGATCCTTCTCGTGGGTCAGCGTACGCGCGTCGCTGTCGATGATGAGCCTCATCCGATTGATTCCGCCCGTGGCGATGTCTGTTCTGCCCACCATTCGATCGTGCGCACCAGCGCACGATCGACGTCGCTTCTCACCGTCCATCCAACTTCGCCGGTGAGCCGATGGATGTCCGCGACCAGAATGGGAGGTTCGCCGCACCGGCTGGCGAGCGCTCCGACCTGGAGGAGTTCCGGGCGGCCGACCAAGGCGGCAATCCGCCGCGCAAATACGCGGAGCGCAACCGGCAATCCAGACCCGACGTTCACCGCGCCTTCGACCGCGCTGTCGAGCACCGCCGCCAAGGCCGCTCCGGCATCGTCAACGGAAAGGTAATCGCGAAGCTGGCTGCCTTCGGAACATCGCGCGGGCTCGCCCGCGAGCAGCGGACGAATGATCGACGGGACGAGCCGGCCGGCCTGTTCGCCCGGGCCGAACAAATGAAAGAGCCGCGCCCACGCGAGGCTGACGCCGTGCGTCCGCGAGAATGCGTCGACCGCGACGTGCAGCGCGTGTTTACACGCGCCGTAGAGCGTCGCCGGCCGAACCGGCGTTTCTTCCTCGTCGCACATTCCGCCGACGCTGTCGTATTCGGCGCACGAGCCAGCGATGAGAATCCGTTTGCCGCCATGCGCCGCAAACTGGCTGACCAGCTCCGCGCTCGCAGCAAGCCAGCGCAAGTTGTCGGGCGACCTCCAGAAGGTGCCGTGGTCGGTGCACCAGGCCAGGTGCATCAAGTGCGTCGGCTGAACACGGGCAATCACGTCGGCCGTGTCCGAGTACGAGAAGATCCGCCGCATGCCAGGTGACGCCGTCGTGAGCATCGTGCGGGCGACGCGACACAGCGTGAAGTTCGAACCCGCGGTCCGCAAGCGCGAACAACGAAGGCTGGCCGACGAATCCGCCGGCGCCGGTGACGAGCACGCGTTTCATCGTGGCTTCACATTCCTATCAAGCGCTCGCCGGCGCTCGCCGGCGCGGCCTTACGAGTCGATACACCTTTATGACTGGACGAGGTGTCCATCGCGCGACGATACCGCGCCAGCCCTGGAGGATGTGGAAGTACATGACGGCAAATGCGCGCCCACGGTGAATCGGCTCGCCTTTGCGTCTCGTGGCGTCCGCGATCGCGCCTGCGCAGGCCCATGCGAGGTCCTCGGGCCACCAGAACGACAGCCTCCGAAAATTATTTATGAGGGCTCGCTGTTCGTTCGACACTCCCTCGGCCGGCCGGAAGTAAGTGAATGTCGTGCCGGGCTCGAAGACAAACGGACCGCGCATGGCGAGCCAGAAAAGGAGCGACACGTCCCAGCCCTCGGTCGGGCTGAACCATGGGTACTCGCGCAGGTAACTCGATCGGATCAAACCGTACACATGCACGCAATACGTTGACGTTTGCTGCCTGACGACGTCCATGAACGAGAGGCCGAGCGTCTGAAACCGATGCTGGATGCGCGCGGCGGCCTCGTGCGCCTCCAGAGACGTGAATTCAGCGGCCTCGCTGAAGCAAATCGACGCGCCGGGATGCCGGTCGAGACCGCGGAGCAGCGTCTCGACGTAGTTCGAATCGCGTAAGTCATCGTACGCAGCCCAGATAAAAAATTCGCCGTGGCTCGCGTCGGCGACGGCACGAAAATTTTCAACCGCCGTGAGAGGCTGCGACTGCCGCATGTAGCGGACGCGGGGGTCGCGTGAGGCGTACTCGCGGCAGATCGATTCGGTGTCATCGGACGACTGGTTGTCCGAGATGATGATCTCCAGGTTCTCGTAGGTTTGCGCGACGATCGAGTCGAGCGCGCGCCGTAGCGTCGCCGCTCCGTTGCGAATCGGAACACCGACGCTCACCAGTCGCTGCGGCGGTGAGCTCAAACTCGAACCCACTCCGTGTTCCACACGGCCCACGGCGCACGATCGGCCGCCCACATTTCCGAGAGCTGCTCGTGATCACGCGGCGAATCCATGCAGAACCAGAAGCCGTCGTGCGTGTACGCCATCAGCTGGCCGCGCCGCGCGAGCTCGCGCAGCGGTCCGCGCTCGAGGGCGACGGCGGGATCGTCCGGAAGCTGTTCGAGGAACGCGCGGGAAAAAACGAAGAAGCCGCCGCTGATCCACGTCGCGGACGCAGGCGGCTTTTCACTGAAGTCGTCGACGCGCGCGGAACGCGACAGCGAGAGCTCGCCAAATCGGCCTGGCGGATGCACCGCGGTCAAGGTCGCGAGCCGGCCATGCGATCGATGAAACTCCACAACCCGTCGGAAGTCGACGTCGCAGACGCCATCCCCGTACGTCACGGCGAACACATCGTCGTCGGGCTCGAGAAAAGCGGTCGCGGCGCGCTTGATCCTGTAGCCGGTCAGGCTGTGAACGCCGGTTTCTGCGAGCGTCACCCGCCAGCTGGATTCTTCTGCGACGTCGTGCAGTTTGTGGTCGCGGCGCGCGAGATCGACGGTGACGTCGCCGACCATCAGCGGCAGGTTCAGGAAGTACTGCTTGAACGCATCGGAGCGGTGACCGAGGCACAGGACGAAATCCGAGAAGCCCCAGTGGGCGAATCCTTTCATGATGTGCCAGACCATTGGGCGTCCTCCGAGCTGCACCATCGGCTTAGGCAGATCGCCGCCGAGGCCGGCGAGCCGGGTCCCGAATCCTCCGCACAAGATGAATACTTTCATCGACAGCTCCGCCCTGTCACTCACAGACCAGACAAAGAGTGTTTTGTTTTCAGTGAGTTACAGACGTTTGACGATGCCGCTCGTCATCTGCTTTATCGGCAGGGGCGGGCTGTATCAGTATGGATAGCGCTGGCGGGTATCGGCCGCGTCGTCGGGGATCAGCTCGGGGGCATCGACTCCGGCCCGCGCGGGGCGGCTGCAGACGAGGGGCTGATCGGGCCGCTATGGGACGGCGGCTGCGTGTTCAGGCGGGCGTCGAAGAAGCTGTTCACGAAGAACGCCAGGCCAATCACGACCAGAAAGCCGCCGACGCCGACGCCCGCGTCGGGCGCTCCGCCCGCGATCGAGATGAGCACCATCAGCCCGAAACCGACGCCCATCAGCGTGACGCCCGCCCGGCGGTGACGGCCGCTCGACACGGAGTTGCGCCATGGCGAGTCGGTGGCCTGCCGAACCCGATCGTAGCGGTCCATGACGCGCTCGAAGCCGCGCGGGTCGACCTCAGGCGGCGGGACCAGTCCCTTTTCGATCATGGCGATCCGTTCGCGGATCTCCAGCTCGCGAATGCGGCCCTTCGTGACCGTCGCAACGATCGCGACGGTGATGCCGCCGATGATCGCCACGACCGGAATCAAGAACACCCACGAAACCGGTCCCCACTCGTTCATCAGACCTCCGAACGACACGCGTTCGACATGATTAGACTGGATGCGATTCTGAATTGTTTCACGACGCGCTGCCTGAAACAATTTGGCGCGGCGCGTGCTCTAATACGATGGCGAATGGAGCCTGCCAGCGAGCGCGAGCTCGTCGAGCGCTGTCGCCGCGGCGACGAAGGCGCGTTCCAGGAGCTGGTCGAGGCATACAAGGGGCTCGTTTTCGCGTTGATCGCCAGGACGGTGCAAGATCGCTCTCGTGCGGAAGATCTCGCGCAGGACGTCTTTCTCCGGATTCATCGCGGCTTGCCGTACTTCCGCGGCGAAGCGCGCCTCTCCACATGGATCTACCGCATCGTCGCCAACGTGTGCCTGCAGAGCCAGACGCGGCCGGCGACGGCTGCGTTCGATGCGGCGCGTGTCGCTCGACGATGCGGAGGCGCGCGGGAGCGTGATGCCGTCGGCGGCGGACCGCCGGTTCGGCGATATCGAGCTGCGCGATCGACTGGAGAAAGCCATCGCGCGGCTGCCCGCGAACTATCGGCTCGTCGTCGCGGCGCATTATCTCGACGGCGTGCGGTATGAGGATCTTGCGGAGGCGCTGCAAATTCCGCTCGGCACCGTGAAGACGCAGCTCCATCGCGCGAAGCAGCAGCTGCGGCGCTTGCTCGAAACGGAACTCAAGTGACGGGTGCGGGCTCAGGGTGAGCGCTCTGGTTCTAGATACGCCGAGCGCGACGGCGCGAAGGCGTTATCGAGCGGGCGTGGGGCCCCGCGAGCGTAAAAAATGTTCTGTGACGAAGCGCTGGATGCGGTCGAAGCGATTGCGGCCGGCGAGCTGACGCCAGACGGCCGGATCGCCGAGCATCTCGGATCGTGCCCGAACTGCGCGGCGGCGCTCGCAGCGGCGCGGCGGCTCGAACGGCTGCTGCAGATGCGACCGGTGCCGAAGGTGCCTGCGCAGTTCACGTCGCGCACGATGACGAAGGTGCGCCGCGCACGCTGGCGAAGCGATCAGTTTCTCGACCTCGCCTTCAACGTCGCGATCGGCCTCGTCGTCGCCGCGATTCGTGGCCGGCGTGTGGATCCTGATGCACCGCACCGGAATGACCGCGGTCAGCAACGATCTCCTCGATCTGTTCAGCACGGGATTCGTCGCGCTGGCCCACCGCGTCGGACCGGCGCTGCCGCTGTACGGCGCCGCGACGGCAGTTCTCGCCGGCGCGCTCGGCATCTGGTGGTGGGCGGAACGAGGGGGCGCTGCGCTTTAAGAATTGGGAGATTTGGTGATTGGGTGATCTGGTGATTGATTGCGGGACTGGCTGCTGATTGGGTGCACAATATTCCAATCAATCACCCAATCACCAGATTACCGCAATCACCAGATCTCCGACTCCCGTGTCCGCCCGCTGCTGAAATGGGCGGGCGGCAAGCGGCAGCTGCTCCCGCAACTCCGCCGGTTCTATCCAGCGGCGTTCGGCCGCTACATCGAGCCCTTCTTCGGAAGCGGCGCCGTGTTCTTCGACTTGTATGCCTCGGGTCGGCTGCGCGGACATCCGGCGATCCTCATCGACTCGAATGCCGATCTCATCGGCTGCTACGAAACGGTGCGCGACGCGCCGGATGCGGTTGCCGACGCGCTCGATACGCTCGCCGAGTCGCACGCGCGCGACGAGCGCACGCACTACTACGCGGTCCGCGACGAGCGATTCAATCCGCTGCGCGACGAACGGCGCACGGCCGACGGCGGCATCGCGTACACGCCGGAACTCGCGGCGATGTTCATCTATCTTGAACCGTACAGGATTCAATGGCCTGTTCCGCGTGAACGGCCGCGGGGCGTTCAACGTGCCGCTCGGCCGCTACGATCGGCCGCACATCTGCGATCGCGACAAGCTGGCGCGAGTCGCCGAGGCGCTCGCCGCGCCGGGCGTGCAGCTCGAGCGGCGGTCGTTCGAATCGGCAGTGGAGATCGCCGGCCGACGGCGATTTTCTCTACTTCGATCCGCCGTACGCGCCCGTCAGCCAGTCGTCGAACTTCACGTCATACACGGCAACCGGCTTCTCGGCCGACGATCAACGCCACCTGCAGCAGCTCGTGATCGCGGCGGCGCGGCGCGGGTGCCACGTGCTTCTGAGCAATTCCACGGCCGCCGATGTCGTGGCGTTGTACGACACGAAGGCCGCGCGCGACGCGCGGGCCTGCGGGCGCTCGTCGTTCCCGCGCGGCGCGCCCTCAACAGCAACGCGGCCAAGCGCGGCCCGGTCGGAGAGCTGCTGCTGACGAACGTCAGCGCGAAATCGGAAAAACGCGATTAGACGCCGGCGAGCCAGACGAGCTGCGGCACGCCGGGCAGGCGTACGCCATGCGCAGGTCACCCTCGAAGGACACGAAGCCGCCTTCGCCCTGGCTGCTGCACGACGGGCAGATCGCCATCGCGTGCGCTTCGATCGTCGCGACGCGCAGCATCCGTCCGGTGGTCGGACACGGAATTTTCGATGGTCCGGATTCGTGCCGCGTCAGCAGCGGATGTCCGTCGCCGCCGCGTTTCGCGGCGAAACAGTCCATGGTAGAGATCGCCAGGCAAGTTGGCGGCGGATGGTAGCATAGGGTTACTACCGGCCGCAATATATGGTGGGTCGCTGCGCGTTGGTCAGCATGTTACAGTCGAACCACGCGAAAGTGGCGGAACTGGCAGACGCGCCGGACTTAGGATCCGGTAGCCGAAAGGCTTTGGGGGTTCGACTCCCCCCTTTCGCAGCCTTCGCTCGCAAGCGATCGCGTGCGGGCTTCGGCGGCGAGAAATAGTGTCCGATCGAACTGAACCGACCCCTGCAATGAAAACCGAATTCGTCGACGTCAACGACACGCGCAAGAACGTTCGCGTCGAGATTCCCAGCGACATCGTCGACGCGGAGATCGATCGCATCGCGCGCGACTACTCGCGCAAGGCGCGCATTCCCGGCTTCCGGCCAGGCAAGGCGCCGGCGCGCGTCATCAAGCAGCGCTTCAAGGAGCGAGATCCTGCACGACGTCGCGCACGATCTGATTCCGCGCGCCGTCGACGATGCGCTGCGGGAGCGCGGCGTCGAAGCGGTCGACACGCCGGACATCCGCGACGTGAGCGTCGAACGAGAACGAGCCGCTGACCTTCACGGCGTCCTTCGACACGCTGCCGCCGTTCGAGCCGGGCGACTACGCGACGCATTTCGCTGCGGCGCTCCGTCGAGCGCGCGTCGAAGACGAGGCGGTCGATCACGCGCTGCAGCGGCTGCGCGAGCGCGCCGCGCGCTTCGAGCCGGTCGAAGGACGCGGCGTCGCCGACGGCGACACCGTCGTCGTCGATCTGGAGCGGCGGTGAACAGCCGCGGCCAACGACCGGACACCCACGAAGGCACGTCAACATCGAGCTCGGCGCGAAGGCGAACCCGCCCGGATTCGACGAGCAGCTGCTCGGCCTCGACGTCGGGCGCGACGAAGAGCTTCACCATCCACTATCCGGCCGACTACACGATCACGGAGCTCGCCGAATACGGACGTGTCGCTACACGGTGACGGTCAACGCGATCAAACGGCGCGTTCTGCCGGAGCTCGACGACGAGTTCGCGAAGGATCTGGGCGAGTTCGAGACGCTCGAGGCGCTGCGCGCGCGCGTGCGCGAGGACCTCGAGCACGAGGCCCGGCACGCGGCCGAGCGCGAGCTGCGCGCCGAGCTGATGAAGCAGCTCGCGACGCGGCGTGCCGTTCGAGGTGCCGGCGTCGCTCGTCGAGCGCGAGCTCGATCGGCGCCTCGAGGAGTTCGCGCGGCGGCTGATCGATCAGAACATCGACCCGCGACAGGCCGGGCATCGACTGGAACGCGTTCCGCGAGAGCCAGCGCGAGGTGGCGCGCGAAGCGGTCGGCGAGCGCGCTCGTGCTCGACGAAGTCGCGCGGCGCGAGCAGCTCGACGCGACCGAGAGCGACGTCGAGCAGGAGATCGCGCGCTATCGCCGAGCGGACGGGACGTACGCCGGCCGCCGTGCGCGCCGGCCTCGAGAAAGAAGGCGGACTGTCGCGCGTGTACTCGGGCCTGCGGCGGGAGAAGTCAATTGACTTCCTCATGGCGCGTGCTACAATCGCGGGAGAGTCGTAAGGCACCCCCGCACGGCAATTTCCCCGACAATCAAATCAGCACCGATCGCACACTATGCGTTATCAGCTTCCCGACCCGCGCATGCAACTCGTCCCGATGGTGGTCGAGCAGACCAATCGCGGCGAGCGGGCGTACGACATCTTCTCGCGCCTGCTCAAGGACAGCATCATCTTCATCGGCACGCCGATCGACGATCAGATCGCCAATCTGGCGATCGCCCAGATGCTGTTTCTCGAGGCCGAGGATCCGGACAAGGACATCCTGCTCTACATCAACAGTCCGGGCGGCTCGATTACGGCCGGGATGGCGATTTACGACACGATGCAGTTCATCAAGCCCGACGTGCCAGACGTATCTGCATCGGCCAGGCGGCGTCGATGGCGGCGGTCCTGCTGGCGGCGGGGGCGAAGGGGAAGCGATTTTCGCTGCCAAATTCACGGATTGTCATCCACCAGCCGCTGATGTCTGGTCTGGCCGGCCAAGCGACCGATATTGATATTGCAGCCCGCGAAATCCTGCGGATGCGCGAGCGAATCAACGAAATCCTGGTCCACCACACCGGGCCAGTCGGTCAAGCGCATCCAGGATGACACAGAGCGCGACTACATCATGTCGGCCGACCAGGGCAAGGAATACGGTATTATTGATGATGTCATCCGCAAACGAGCCTAGCGGCGGCCGGCGAAATGGTTGAAGCCAAAGGGTTAAGGGCAAAAGGGTTCGCATGGTGAAAAAGGCCGGCGAAACCGAAGTCCTGCGGTGCTCCTTCTGCAACAAGGACCAGAACGACGTCCGCAAGCTGATTGCCGGTCCGACCGTCTTCATCTGCGACGAGTGCGTCGAGGTCTGCAACGACATCATCGCCGACGACAACCGCTTCGAGAACCGCGGCACCCGCTCCTCGCTGCCCACGCCGCAGGAAATCAAGAAGTTCCTCGACGAGTACGTCATCGGCCAGGAGCGGACGAAGAAGAAGCTCGCGGTCGCCGTCTACAACCACTACAAGCGCATCGAAATCCAGAAGCAGCCGCGCAGCCGCAACGACATCGAGCTGACCAAGAGCAACATCCTGCTCATCGGCCCGACCGGCACCGGCAAGACGCTGCTCGCGCAGACGCTCGCCAAGCTGCTGTCGGTCCCCTTCACGATCGTCGACGCGACGACGCTCACCGAAGCCGGCTACGTCGGCGAGGATGTCGAGAACATCATCCTCAAGCTGCTGCAGGCGGCCGGCGGCGACATCGAGAAGTGCCAGCAGGGCATCATCTACATCGACGAGGTCGACAAGATCTGCCGCAAGGACGAGAACCCGTCGATCACGCGCGACGTGTCGGGCGAAGGCGTCCAGCAGGCGCTGCTGAAGATCCTCGAAGGCACGGTCGCCAACGTTCCGCCGCAGGGCGGACGCAAGCACCCGCACCAGGAGTTCTTCCAGGTCGACACGACCAACATCCTGTTCATCTGCGGCGGCGCCTTCGTCGGCCTCGACAAGGCGATCGAACGGCGCGTCGGCAAGAAGACGCTCGGCTTCAAGGCGGACGTGAAGTCGCTGCGCGGCCGCGACATCGGCGCGACGCTCGAGCAGCTCGAGCCGCAGGACCTGATCAAGTACGGGCTGATTCCCGAGTTCGTCGGCCGCCTGCCGGTCGTCGGCACGCTGCACGAGCTCGACAAGCCGGCGCTGATCCAGATCCTCACGCAGCCGCGCAATGCCATCACGCGTCAGTACATGAAGCTGTTCGAGTACGAGAACGTGAAGCTGCGCTTCACCGACGATGCGCTCGACGCGATCGCCGAATCGGCACTCGAGCGCAAGATCGGCGCGCGCGGCCTGCGCATGATCATCGAGGACCTGATGCTCGACCTCATGTATCAGGTGCCGAACCAGAAGAAAGTGCGCGAGGTCACCATCACGCGCGAAGTCGTGATGGCGAAGGACAAGCCGATCGCGCTGATCGAGAAGGCCGGATAGCGTAATCTGGTGATTGGATGATCTGGTGATCTGGTGATTGATTGCCTGACTGGCAGTCAATCTCGCCCAATCAATCACCCAATCGCCAGATCACCCAATCACTCGATTCCCAGGAGACCCTGTTGGAAGTCTACGAAACGCTCCCGATCGTCCCGCTCCGGGACGTCGTCGTCTTCCCGCACATGATGATGCCGTTCGTGATCGGACGGCCATCGTCCACGCGCGCGCTCGAGCACGCGCTGCTCAAGGACAAGCGCATTTTCCTCGCCGCGCAGCACGACGCGTCGGTCGACGACCCGCGGCCGGAAGACATCTACACGATGGGCTGCGTCGCCAACGTCGTGCAGAGCCTGAAGCTGCCGGACGGCAACATCAAGGTGCTCGTCGAAGGCGTCGATCGCGCGCGCGCCGTCGAGTGGAAGGAAGACAAAGGCTTCTACCGCGTCGTCGTCAAGGTGCTGCCGAAGCAGCGCGAGACGAGCGCGCGACGCCGAAAGCACGATGAGCCGCGTCGTGTCGCTGTTCGAGCAGTACGTGAAGCTGTCGAACAACCTGCACTACGACGCGATGATCGCCGCCGTCCGCGTGGACGATCCGGGCAAGCTCGCCGACACGATTTCGGCGCACCTGCTCGTCGGCGTCGACGAAAAGCAGAACCTGCTCGAGATCATCTCGCCCGATCGAACGGCTCAATCGCATCGCCGGCATTCTCGAAATCGAGGTCGACAAGCTCCAGGTCGATCGCCGCATCCAGTCTCGCGTCAAGAAGCAGATGGAGAAGGCGCAGAAGGAGTACTACCTCAACGAGAAGATGAAGGCGATCCAGAAGGAACTGGGCCGCAAGGACGAGAAGGGCAACGAGGTCGACGATCTGAAGAAGAAGATCGAACAGGCGAAGATGCCGAAGGACGTCGAGGAGAAGGCCGTCCAGGAGCTGAAGCGCCTGGAAGCGATGCCGCCGATGTCGGCCGAAGCGACCGTCTCGCGCAACTACCTCGACTGGCTGATCGCCGTGCCCGTGGCACAAGAAGACGCGCGAGAGCCGCGACCTGAAGCGCGCCGAAGAGATCCTGCAACGAAGATCATTACGGCCTCGAGAAGATCAAGGAGCGCATCCTCGAGTTCCTCGCGGTGCGCGCGCTGGTCAAGAAGCCGAAGGCGACGATCCTCACCTTCTCCGGACCTCCCGGAGTCGGCAAGACCTCGCTCGCCAAGTCGATCGCGCGCGCGATGAACCGCAAGTTCGTCCGGCTGTCGCTCGGCGGCGTGCGCGACGAAGCGGAAATCCGCGGCCACCGCCGCACCTACATCGGCGCGTTCCCCGGCCAGATCATCCAGATGATGAAGAAGGCCGGCTCGATGAACCCGGTGTTCCTGCTCGACGAAGTCGACAAGATGTCGATGGACTTCCGCGGCGACCCGTCGGCGGCGCTGCTCGAAGTGCTCGACCCCGAGCAGAACAGCACGTTCCTCGATCACTACCTCGACGTCGAGTACGACCTCTCGAACGTGATGTTCATCTGCACGGCGAACGTGCTGCACACGATTCCGCAGGCGCTGCGCGACCGCATGGAAGTGCTGCAGCTGGCCGGCTACACCGAGCTCGAGAAGATCGAGATCGCGAAGAAGTTCCTCGCGCCGAAGGCGATCGAAGGCGCCGGCCTCACGAAGGACAACATCATCTTCACCGACGAGGCGATCCAGACCGTCATCAACCGCTACACGCGCGAGGCGGGCGTCCGCAATCTCGAGCGCGAGCTGTCGTCGATCTGCCGCAAGGTCGCGCGCAAGGTCGTCGTCGAAGGCGACAAGTTCAGCGAGGAGATCACGGCCGACAAGGTCACGCAGTATCTCGGCGTGCCGCGCTATCCGCAACACGATGGCCGAGGAGACGAACGAAATCGGCATCGCGACCGGCCTGGCCTGGACCGAAGTCGGCGGCGAGATTCTGGTGACCGAAGCGACGCTGATGCCGGGCAAGGGCCACCTGACGCTCACCGGCAAGCTCGGCGACGTCATGCAGGAGTCGGCGCAGGCGGCGATGAGCTACGTGCGCACGAAGGCCGAAGAGTTCGGCATCCCGAAGGACTTCAACCGCAAGACCGACGTGCACGTGCACGTGCCGGAAGGCGCGATTCCGAAGGACGGCCCGTCGGCCGGCATCACGCTGGCGACGGCGCTCGTCTCCGCGCTCACGCGCGTGCCGGTCCGGAAGGACGTGGCGATGACCGGCGAAATCACGCTGCGCGGCAAGGTGCTGCCGATCGGCGGCGTGAAGGAAAAGGTGCTGGCCGCGCACCGCGCCGGCATCAAGAACATCATCCTGCCGAAGGACAACGAGAAGGATCTGGCGGACATTCCGAAGAACGTGCTCGACACGCTGAACGTCTACATGGTCCAGACGATGGACGAGGTCCTGAAGATCGCGCTGACCGAACCGCTGGCGGGACGCCTCCCCGTCGAGGCGCAGGCGGAGCCGGTCGACGCGCCATCGTCGACGACACCATTACCCACTGACGATCTGGACAGGAAGGGCGGGATAGGCAGGAGGGCAGGAAGGCAGGAGCGCAGCGCGCCGCGGCCGATCCCGCCTACCCCGCCAATCCAGCCCGTCCAGCCCTGTGAAAATCGCAGCCGAGCTTCGTTACGAGCGCCGCAGGCGCGGCGATCTGCCGCGCGACGAGCTCGCCGGAAGTTGCGATGGTCGGGCGCTCGAATGTCGGCAAGTCGAGCCTGATCAACGCGCTCGTTCGCCAGCAGCTCGCGCGCACGAGCGCGGCGCCGGGCAAGACGCGGCTGGCGAACATCTATCGTGTCGCGCGCGGCGCGCGCCGACCCGTTCTACCTGGTCGATTTGCCGGGCTACGGCTACGCGCGGGGCGGGGCGCAGCGACTTCGCCGCGCGCAGTTCGAAGCGCTGACCGGCGTACTTCAGCGCGCGGCGGCGCATGCCAGCGGCACGTCGCGCGCTCTGCTGCTCGTCGATGCCCGGCATCCGGGCTTGCAGAGCGACCGCGACGCGTGGCGATGGCTGCAGACGGTCGTCGACGACGCGGCCGTCGTCGCCACGAAGATCGACAAGCTCGCGCGCGGCGAACGGATCCGCGCGATGAGAGAACTCGAATCCGTGTTTGAAGATCCCGTGCTGCCGGTTTCGGCCGTCACGGGCGAAGGATTGGACGAACTGTGGAAACTGATCGACAGCCTGGACCGCAACAGCCGCAACAGCAGCCCGCCGCCCCAGCGCCGGCTCGCGGCGGCAACGGCGCCGCGCCCGCGGAAAAAATAGAGCGGATCGACCTCGCGACGCTCAAGGACATGAGCGTCGGCGCGCTCACGAAGATCGCCAAGCAGCTCGACGTGCCGGGCGCGACCGGCATGCGCAAGCAGGAGCTGATCTTCGAGATCCTGAAGGCGCGCGCCGAAAAGAGCGGCCTGATCTTCTCGGAAGGCGTGCTCGAGATGCTGCCCGACGGCTTCGGCTTCCTGCGCGCGCCCGACTACAACTACCTGCCGGGCCCCGACGACATCTACGTCTCGCCGTCGCAGATCCGGAAGTTCGACCTGCACACCGGCGACACGGTGTCGGGACAGATCCGGCCGCCGAAGGACGGCGAGCGCTACTTCGCGCTGATCAAGGTCGAGGCGGTGAACTTCGAGCCGCCGGAACACGCGCGCGAGAAGGTGTTCTTCGAGAACCTCACGCCGCTCTATCCGCAGAACCGGATCGCGCTCGAAACCGACGGCGAGAACCTCTCGGCCCGCGTCCTCGACCTGATGGTGCCGATCGGCAAGGGCCAGCGCGGCCTCATCGTCGCGCCGCCGCGCACCGGCAAGACGATGCTGCTGCAGAACATCGCGAACAGCATCACGAAGAATCATCCCGAGGTGTACCTGATCGTGCTGCTCATCGACGAGCGGCCGGAAGAGGTCACCGACATGCAGCGGTCGGTGCGCGGCGAAGTGATCTCGTCGACCTTCGACGAGCCGGCGCAGCGCCACGTGCAGGTCGCCGAGATGGTGATCGAGAAGGCCAAGCGGCTGGTCGAGCACAAGAAGGACGTCGTGATCCTGCTCGACTCGATCACGCGCCTCGCGCGCGCCTACAACACGATCGTGCCGCCGTCGGGCAAGGTGCTCTCGGGCGGCGTCGACAGCAACGCGCTGCAGCGGCCGAAGCGCTTCTTCGGCGCGGCGCGCAACATCGAAGAAGGCGGCTCGCTGACGATCATCTCGACCGCGCTCGTCGACACCGGCTCGCGCATGGACGAAGTGATCTTCGAGGAGTTCAAGGGCACCGGCAACCTCGAGATCCACCTCGATCGCAAGCTGACCGATCGCCGCGTGTTCCCGTCGATCGACATCCAGAAGAGCGGCACGCGGAAGGAAGAGCTGCTCATCCCGAAGGACGATCTGAACCGCGTGTGGGTGCTGCGCAAGGTGCTCACGCCGCTGTCGCCGGTCGAGGCGATGGAGCTGCTGCTGTCGAAGATGTCGAAGACGAAGACGAACCAGGACTTCCTCGCCTCGATGAGCAACGGCGGCAAAGCGTAATCGCTACGAGTCGCCGCCGATGATGTCGCCGAGCGCCCCGAGCGCGCCGCCGAGATCACCGCGGCGCGTCTCTTCCTTGCTGCCGTGCATGGCCGACATGATTCGGTCGGCCAGCCTCGAGAACGGCAGCGTCTGCACCCACACGCGTCCCGGCCCCGTCATCGCCGCGAAGAACAGGCCTTCCCCGCCGAACACCGCTGTCTTGATCCCGCCGACGAATTCGATGTCGTAGTCGACGGTCGGGTCGAACGCGACCAGACAGCCAGTATCCACCTTCAGCTTCTCGCCGGCTTTCAACTCGAACGGCACGATCGTGCCGCCGCTGTGGACGAACACTTCGCCCGTCCCCTCGAAGCGCTCGAGGATGAAACCTTCGCCGCCGAAGAATCCGGCGCCGAGCCGCTTGGTGAACGCGACGTTGATGTTGATGTCGCCGGTTGCGCAGAGAAACGATTCGCGCTGGCAGAGCATCGCGCTGTTGGACAGCGGAAACCGGATGATCTTGCCGGGATACGGTGCGCTGAACGCAACCTTGCCGGAGGTCGCCGTGCACTTGAAGAAGGTGAGGAAGAGGCTCTCGCCCGCGAGCAGCTTCCGCTTGAGGCCGCCGAGCAGCCCGCCCTGCATCCGCGCGTCCATCTCGATGCCGTCGGTCATGTACGTCATGGCTCCGGCCTCGGCTCTCACTTCGTCGCCCGCTCCCATCGTGAGCACCACTGCCTGCATGTCGTCGCCGATGATTTCGTGTGTAAGCATCGTGATGAATTCTAGTGCGACTTCCCGATCGATGCTCCGCAAGGCCGATGCAGCGCAAGGCCGATGCACCGCAAGGCCGATCTCGCGCAAGGCCGATGTAGCGCGAGGCTTTAGCCGAGCGAACCATTTCTCACGACGCCATCTCAGCTCGGCTGACCCCTCGCGCTACGTCAAAATAAGAACGCTCTAATTGTAGAATCGCTCGATGCGCTATCGACGATTCGGCCGCACGGGTTGGCAGGTGTCCGAGATCGGCTACGGCATGTGGGGCATGGGCGGCTGGACCGGATCCGACGACGAGGAATCGCTGAAGGCGCTCGACCGCGCGCTCGCGCTCGGCTGCAACTTCTTCGACACCGCGTGGGTCTACGGCGACGGGACGCAGCGAGAAGCTGCTCGGCGAGGCATTGCGACGGCGGCGAGCGCACGGCGGGCCCGTCGTGTACATCGGCGACGAAGATTCCGCCGAAGAACTGGAAGTGGCCGGCGCAAGGCCGAATATCCGGTCGCGGACACATATCCGCCCGATCACATTCGCGAGTACACGGAGAAGAGCCTCGAGAACCTCGGGCTGTCGACGCATCGACCTGCAGCAGTTTCACGTCTGGAGCGACAGCGTGGGCGGACGACGACGGATGGCAGCGAGCCGTTCGAGGATCTCAAGCGCGAGAAGCTGGTGCGCGCGTTCGGCATCAGCGTGAACCGGCGCGAGCCGACCAACGTTCTGCGCGCGCTCGACAGCGGGCCTGATCGACAGCGTGCAGGTCGTCTACAACATCTTCGACCAGGCGCCTGAAGACGAGCTGTTTCCGTATTGCCGGCAGCACGACATCGCGATCATCGCGCGCGTGCCGTTCGACGAAGGCAGCCTCACCGGAACGCTGACGCCGGAGTCGCGCTGGCCGGACGGCGACTGGCGGAACACCTACTTCAACGCCGAGCAACCTCCCGGCGACGCTCGAGCGCGTCGAACGGCTGCGGCCGCTGGTGCCCGAAGGGATGGACCTGCCGGAGATGGCGCTGCGGTTCATCCTCGAACATCCGGCCGTCAGCACGACGATTCCCGGCATGCGCAAGCCGCGCCACGTCGAACGCAATCTCGCGCGAGCGACGGCGAGCCGCTGCCGCCGCGCCTGGTCGAGGCGCTGCGAGCACACCGGTGGGACCGGACCGTCGGAGTACGTCAGGTAAGCCAGGCACCAGCCCTGACTGTTATAATTGGGGTTTCCCAGACCCAAGGAGTTCGCCGTGAAGGAAGGCATCCACCCGAAGTATTACGACGTCGAGGCGCGCTGCGCGTGCGGGGCGACCTGGAAGACCCGCTCGACCAAGCCCGAGCTGCACCTCGAAATCTGCTCGAACTGCCACCCGTTCTTCACCGGCCGGCAGAAGCTGATCGACACGGAAGGCCGCGTCGAGCGCTTCACGAAGAAGTTCGGCGCGCAGACGTCGGAGAGCCGCAAGAAAGCCGCGAAGGCTAAGAAAGAAACGACGACAGCGGCGCGCTGACGGCGATCTTTCTGTCCGAGCCGGGCCAGGCGATGCCGCGCGGCATCGCTCCTGGCCGGATTCGTCTCCCGCTTCCAGACTTCTCAGCGCAAACATTTTCGCCGCGGCCAGATCGCGCTCGCGGTGCTCGTGATGAATCGCGAGCGCCTCGGTCGCTTCGCGCGCGATGTGCGGCGGACACCCTCGGACGCTCGAGCAGCTGCTGCCAGCAGCTTGCCGCCTCTTCGTACCGCCGCGCCCGACGCCAGGCGAGCGCGAGCGCTCGCAACGCCATCGACTTTTATCGCATCGAAGGCGCCGGCCGGCGCGCGCGCACGCCGCGATCGCATGCGCGTAGGCGTCGCGGCCGCGCGTCGTCGAACCCGCTCCGCGTGTACACGTGCCCGAGCGCAAGCGCCTCTCGGGCGCTCCGCGCCGATGCGGGGCCGGACCGCACCAGTTCGAGCAACCGCGCCGTCAGGCCGGCGAGAGACAGCAGATCGAGTCGATTGTGCTCGAGCACGGCGGCGAGTGGTCCCGCATCGCCCGATGCGGACGAACCGGAAATAGCGTTCAGGAATCTCGAAGCCGGGAATGTCGCCGGTTCGCCGCGCCGCAAGTATCTGTTGCTCGAGCGCGCCGAGCGAACAGTTGCCAGCGACCGACGGACCCGCCGGTCGCCCAGAACCGCCGCGCCGGATGGAGCACGTCGACGTGCGGAAGGCACGCGCCGATCCATTCGAGACGATGAAAGAGATAACGCGTCTCGAGCAGCGGCGCGTCGAACGACTTGCCGTTGAAGCTGACGAGCGCGCCCGCCCGCGCGAGCTCCGCGCGCACCGCGGCCAGGAGCGCCCGCTCGTCGGCGAAGCGCGTCAGAAGAAACTGGCGCGTGACGAATGCGCCATCGTCGAACCAGCCGCAGCCGACGAGAAACGCGTACGTGCCCGCGCCGCCGCTCGAGACCAGTGGTCTCGAGATCGAAGAAGACGAACGGCGGTCGCGCCGGAGCACCGGCAGCGAGCATCGGCGCGTCAGCAGACGCCTGTTGCAAACGATCGGCAAGGACGCCGACGCTTCCATGCCATGAGCCGATGCGGCGCTCCTGCAGCGCTCGACGACGAAGCAGTTGTCGCGCCATTCGCCGCCAAGCGCCGCCAAGATCGTGGACAGCTGTTCCCGCGGCACGGGACTCGTGCCCGACCCGCGTGAAAGCGCCGCCAGGCGGCGCCGATGATCCCGCGAAGTCGCTCTGAGAGGCGCGCTTCCATCATGCTCAAACCGCTCGCAGCGCAGTCGCATCGGCGCCAGCGCCGATCGACAGCTCGCAAGCAGCAGCTCGAGAATCCGCAGCGCAGCGGCCTTCGCGAGCGGACCGGTGTCGCCGACGGGACCGACACAGCCCGGACAGCCGTTCTCGCACTGACACTCCGCAATCAGATCGTCGCGTTTTCGCGAGCGAGCTCATCATGCATCCGGAACAGCGGCTCGCTGAAGCCGATGCCGCCAGGATAGTTGTCGTAGAGGAAGATCTTCGTGCGCTCGCCGTCGTCCGATGTCGAGCGAAATGCCGACGTCGTGGCGATCGCACATCAGCAGCAGCTGCGCCACCTGCTGCATCGCGAACGACAGCCCGACGACGCCGTCGCGGCGATCGTCGGGCGCGTACGGCAGCGCCGCCATCACCGGCGCCGGAATCGTGAGCCAGTACGCCGTCGTGTGCATCTGCTGCTCGGGCAGATCGAGCTCGCCGGAGCCGACGTTCTCGTTCGTGTAGAACTTGATCTTCTTGAACCCGACGACGCGCGACACGACGTGGACTTCACCGTGCGAGCGACACGCGATCGGGCGCGCGCTCCGCGAATGTGTCGATGATCGTCACGCGATCGTAGGTGATCGCGTCGTGTAGTAGTCGCAGTCGATCTCGCGGACGAACGCCTTGCGCCCTTCGAAATCGAGCTTCTCGACCTGAAACAGCTTGCCTTCGACGATGTAGATCGCCTTCGGATGCAGCGTCGCTGGTCCGCTCGTGAAATCGGTTTCGCCGATGACGCGCGGCTCGCGCGTCGTGTCGACGATCACGAAGTTGTCCGACGACACGGATCGCAGGCTGACGGCGTCTGCCGGGTACGATTCGTTGGTCCAGTCCAAGTACCAGTTCTCGCGCGCCTCCAGCATTCCCGCCCGCGCTGGCTCAGTCCTGCCATGTCGGCTCGATCGCTCTGTCGCTAGACTCCGCCCTGGCGTGTCGCATCAGATCGTCGATTGGTCCGGAGCGATGAACGAGCCCCTGCTCGGCCAGCAGCGCGAGGATCTCCTGCACGTCGTGCGCGCCGAATGATTCGGTCGTCGTGAACGGCAGCTCGAACGCCGCGCATTTGATGTGGTCCACGAGGATATGGAGGTTGTCCGGATCGATCAGCGCACGCTCGGGCGACGCGTCGAAGAAATACGACGGGTTGCGGACGACGAACTGATCGAGCGGCGCGCTGCTGGCCACCATCACCGCCGCCGACCGGCTCGCGCGCCGGCCCGCGCGTCCGGCGCGCTGCCATGTCGCCGCAATGGTGCCCGGATAGCCGGCCATGACCGACACGTCGAGCGCGCCGATGTCGATGCCGAGCTCGAGCGCGTTGGTCGAGACCACTGCGCGGACGGCGCCCTCGCGCAGCCCTTTCTCGATCTCGCGTCGCCGGTTCGGCAGGTAGCCGCCGCGATACCCGCGAATGCGCTCGGCAGCTCCTGGTACGTTTTCGAAGTCGTCCTTGAGATACGTCGTCAGGATCTCGGTCGACAGGCGGCTCTGCGCGAACACGATCAGCTGGAGGTTTCGCTTCAGGAACTCCGACGCAACGCGCCGCGTTTCGCTCAGATAGGAGCGGCGGATGCCCGAGCTGATGATTGACGACCGGCGGGTTGACGAAGACGAAGAACTTCTCGCCGCGCGGCGCGCCGCTTTGCTCGACGATCTCGAACGGCTGGCCGGTCAGCCGCTCGGCGAGCTCCTTCGGGTTGGCGATCGTCGCCGACGAGCAGAGAAACACCGGGTTCGATCCGTAATGCCGGCAGATGCGTTGCAGCCGCCGCAGCACATTGCACAGATGACTGCCGAAGACGCCGCGGTACGCGTGCAGCTCGTCGATGATCACGTAGCGGAGGTTCTCGAACAGCTTCGCCCAGCGCGGATGGTGCGGCAGGATGCCCGAGTGCACCATGTCCGGATTGCTCAGCACGAGCTGCGCGCGCGCGCGGATCGTCCGCCGCGCGTCCTGCGGCGTGTCGCCGTCGTACGTGAACACGCCGATCTGTTCTCCCGTCCCGGTCGCGATCGCTTCGCACATCGTCTGCAGCTCGGCGAGCTGATCCTGCGCGAGCGCTTTGGTCGGGAACAGATAGAGCGCGCGGCTTGCCGGGTCCTGCAGGATCGCGTGAAGCACCGGCGCGTTGTAGCACAGCGTCTTGCCGGACGCGGTCGGCGTGACGACAACGACGTTGCGGCGCGCGAGCGCGTGGTCGATCGCCTCGGCCTGGTGCGTATAGAGCTGAGCGATCCCGCGGGTATGAAGCGTACGGGTTAACCGGTCGTCGAGCGCGGGTGGGAACGGTGCGTATTGCGCCGCGGTCGCCGGTAGCCGCCGCACGGCGGTGACGTGGAGATCAGGGGTGTCCTGGCGTTCGAACGCCGCTCCCGGCGCGAGCCGGTCGAACGCCGCGTCGAGAGCCCCGTCGCGCTTGGAAGGCGCTGCAACCGCGATAGTTGCGGGGACAATCTCCGTGCGCGGCTCTCCCATGAGTGGGTGATCCTAGCAGCCGCCCGCGGGGCGATCAAGAGGTGAAAGTCGTCAACGGCGGCGCGAACACCGTGCCATCGGTGCCAGGCACGTGCCTGGCACGTGCCTGGCACCTGTCGGCCGCATGGCGAAATCTCATCACATCGGCATTGCTGCCGCGGCCGCGGCCGTCGGCGGCGCCTTGATCGCGCGGAGCCTTCGCGCGGGACGCGCAATCGATTTTCGCGGCCGATCGGTCCTCATCACCGGCGGGTCACGCGGCCTCGGTCTGCTGATTGCCCGAGAGCTCGGACGCGAAGGCGCGCGCATCACGCTGGCCGCACGCGATGCGGACGAGCTGCAGCGCGCGCGCGGCTGATCTGAAGTCGCGCGGCATCGACGTGGACGTCGCCGTGTGCGACCTTCGCCGCCGCGACGATGCCGAACAGCTCGTGCGCGGACGTTATCGCGCGCGCCGGCTCGCATCGACGTTCTCATCAACAACGCCGGCATGATGCAGGTCGGTCCACTCGATCACATGCAGGTGTCGGACTTCGAAGAAGCGATGGCCGTGCACTTCTGGGCACCGCTGCACGCGATGCTCGCGGCCATCCCGGATATGCGTCGCCGACAGCGGCGGACGCATCGTGAACATCTCGTCGATCGGCGGCAAGATCGGCGTGCCGCACCTCGTGCCGTACTGCGCGAGCAAGTTCGCGCTCACCGGGCTGTCGGATTCGATGCGCGCGCGAGCTCGCGAAGGACGGCATCGCGATGACGACCGTGTGCCCGGGCATGATGCGCACCGGATCGCCGTTCAACGCGTGGTTCAAGGGACGGCATCGGGACGAGTTCACCTGGTTCGCGGTGTCCGATTCGATTCCGGTGTTTTCGATCAGCGGCGAGCGCGCGGCCTGGCAGGTGATCGATGCGTGCCGCCATGGCGACGCGGAGCTCGTGATCACATGGCCGGCGCGCTTGCGATCATCGCGAATGCCGTCGTGCCGGAAGCGGTCGCACTCGGGATGAGCGTCGCGAACCGGCTGCTGCCGGCGGCGATCGACGGCGGAGCGAACCGATGCTCACAGCGGCTGGCAAAGCCTCTCGGACTGGGCGCCGTCGAAGCTCACGCGACTGACAGATCGGGCGGCAGCCCGGAACAATGAGCTGCCGCACTAAGGAAAGTTCAAAGGCCTTTGCTCTTTCTCAGTGCACCGTCTCGCCGTGCGGCTTCAGCACGACCTTGATGCACTCGTCCTTGTGTCGCGGAACAAGTAGTACGCCTTCGCCGCATCGTCGAGGGCGAATCGATGCGTGATGACGAAGGATGGATCGATCTCACCGCGTTCGATCCGGTCGAGGAGCGGCTTCATGTACTTCATCATGTGCGTCTGACCCATCCGGAACGTCAGCCCTTTCTGAAACGCGGCGCCGAACGGAATCTTGTCGAGGAATCCGCCGTACACGCCGGGAATCGACACGATGCCGCCCTTGCGGCAGGCAGTGAATCGCCTGGCGCAGCGCATTCGGCCGATCGGTCGCGAGGAACGCCGCCGTCTTCACCTTGTCGACATACGCATCGAGCGTCGCGCCGTGCGCCTCGAGGCCGACCGCATCGATGCACGCATCCGGTCCGCGGCCGCCGGTCATGCGGCGCGCAGCTGCTCGAACACATCGACATCCTCGAAGTTGATCGATCTCGGCGCCAGCCTTCGCGTCGCCATCCGCAGCCGCTCGGGCACTGAATCGATCGCGATCACGCGCTCGGCGCCCGAGGAGGAACGCGCTTCTGATCGCCATCTGGCCGACCGGGCCGCAGCCCCAAATCGCGATCGATGTCGCCGCGGCTGGATGTCGCAGTTCTCGGCTGCCATGTATCCGGTCGGAAAAATGTCCGACAGGAACAGCACCTGCTCGTCGGTGAGGCCGTCGGGAACCTTCAGCGGTCCGACGTCGGCGAACGGCACGCGCGCGTACTGCGCCTGCCCGCCGGCGTAGCCGCCGTGCAGGTGCGAGTAGCCGAAGAGCCCTGACGTCGTGTAGCCGTACAGCTTCTCCGCCATCCACGCGTTCGGATTCGAGTTGTCGCAGAGCGACCAGAGCTGCTTCTCGCAGAAGAAGCAGTGGCCGCACGCAATCGTGAACGGCACGACGACGCGGTCGCCGACCTTCAGCTTGGTGTTCTCCTTGCCCACTTCGACGACCTCGCCCATGAACTCATGTCCGAGGATGTCGCCGGCCTGCATCGTCGGGATGAAGCCGTCGAGGAGATGGCAGATCGGATCCGCAGATCGCCGTGGTCGTGATCTTCACGATCGCGTCGCGCGGGTTCAGGATTTCAGGATCGGGAACGCGCTCCACTCGAACGTCGTTCGTTGCATGCCACACAAGTGCTTTCATTTTCGACCTCGCGGCTGCCCTTTCGTGGTTGGGACTTCGCCCGTTTCGAGCAGCTGCTTGAACCGGCGAAGGTCTTCGCGGATCTGCTGCGACGGCTCATGGCCGAACAGCCACGCAATGGCGGAGCCCATCTTGCCCGCCGGCGCGTCGTACTGGAGCTTCACGTGCACTTCGGTGCCGCGACCGTTGTCGGCCGGCCTGAACCGCACTGAGCCCGCGCTGACGACATCAGCGTTCTCGAGCGTGCGCCACCCGATCAGCTCATTGGGTATCTCGTTGATGATTTCGGCGTCCCACTCAACTTTTCGGCCCGCCGGCGCTTTGGCGACCCAGTGGGACCGGCGCCGATCGATCGTCCGCACCGAAACGAGATGGCTCATGAACGTCGGCAATTTCTCGAAGTCGCGCCATCTGGAATAGAGCTCTTCCGGAGACCGGTTGATCGTCACGGAGTCCTCGACGTTCACTCCGCGTGAACCGGACAACGTCGCTCTTGTGTCCGTATCCGCTGTATTGATCCCGGTCGCCGCATACATCGGACAGTGGCCTGTTGCGCCGCGAAGGATGAGCATGCCCGCGGACGCGGCGATCATCGCACCGGCCACGGATCGTTCCTCCCGGACCTGCTTGATGCCGTAGGCGGCGAGCGCCGCACCGCCGAGAGCGGAAGCCCAACGCTCGACCTCGGCCACATTCGTTTCTGCCATCGCCATCTGTTGCTCCTTTTCTGTGGAGCGGTGTTCAGGAACCGTGCCGTGTTACGCTCGCGCCGGAGACCTCATGCAGACAACCACGACGCCGCAAAAGCTGCCGCGCACGCTTGGGCTGTGGAGTTCGGTCGCGCTCGTGATCGGTATCACGATCGGCTCAGGAATTTTTCGAACGCCTGCCGGCGTCGCGCGGCTGGTGCCGAGTCCTCTCCTGATGCTCGGTCTTTGGGCACTCGGTGGCGCGATCACCTTATGCGGTGCGCTGTCGCTCGCGGAGCTCGCCGCCGCGCTGCCGGAAACGGGAGGGTTTTACGTTTACCTGCGGGAAGGCTGGGGCCGATGGGCCGGATTTCTCTTCGGGTGGTCTCAGCTCGTGCTCATTCGCGCGTCTGCTCTCGGCGGCATCGCAGTGGTATTTGGTGAGTATCTGCTGCGGTCGATTCGGATCGACCCTGTCGCGCACTACGTAGCGGCACGAGGCCTTTCCGCGGGCGCGATCGCATTCGCGGCTGCGGTCAACATCGCCGGCGCCGATCTCGGAGCGGCGATTGTCGGCATCTCGACTGTCGCGAAATTCGCGGCGCTTGCCGTGCTGGTCGCGGCGGCGCTGCTGCTCGGCAGCAGTCATGGCGCCGCGCTCGAGAATCTTACGAGATCGACCGGCTCGCCGATCGGGGTGGGCGCGATGGGCCTCGCGCTCGTCAGCATCCTGTGGGCGTACGACGGGTTCGGAGACCTCTCGTTTGCCGGTGGCGAAGTGAAAAATCCGCAGAAGAACCTCCCGACCGCGATCATCCTCGGCACCCTCGCCCTCATCGCCATCTATGTGTCCACCAACGTCGCATACCTCTACGTGAGCCCCATCGAGGTTGTAGCGCGCTCACCGCTCGTAGCCGCCGACACGATGCTGGCGCTCTTTGGACAAGTGGGTGTCGTGCTCGTGTCTGTATTTGTCATGATTTCGTCATTCAGTTCGCTCAACGGCAGCATGCTCGCATCGCCTCGCATCTTCTTCGCTATGGCCGACGACGGACTGTTTTTCGAACCGATTGCGCGGATTCATCCGCGTTATAAGACGCCGTACGTCGCCATTCTCCTCGCCGGAGTGCTCGGCATGGCACTCGTCCTGAGCCGCAGCTTCGAATCGCTGACGAACACGTTCGTGCTCGCGATCTGGCCCTTCTACGCGCTCAGCGTCGCCGGCGTCTATCGCCTGCGTCGGCTGCGGCCTGAGATGCCGCGACCATATCGGGTCGTCGGCTATCCGATCGTGCCCGCGCTCTTCGTCCTCGCTGTCGTTCTGTTCGTCGCGAACTCGCTCGTGCACGACACGATGAACTCGCTGATCACGTTCGCGCTGATCCTGTCGGGCATTCCGATTTATTACGTAATTTTTTCGCGCGATCGCACTCAAACTCGTTGACGCGTCTGCAGACGGCTGTTACTCTTGCCGATAGGGAATAACAAGGAGATTCTGAAGATGGATGTATGCGAGCCGCGCGTGCGGCGCCGAGGCTTTTTCCTGCATTCCACAGACGGCAACGAAACGGAAGCGACGACCGGAGAACATGAGAACGCCGAGGGCGTGACGGTGCGGATTCGAGTGAACCGCTCCGGCAGTCCCCGCCAGTTCACGGGTGGTCGTCAGACGCGGCCGGCGTCAGGTGTTGAGGAAGGGCGGCCAGAAATCAGATCAGGGAGCGCGACTGGCAGCCGTCAACGGTCACACTTGCCCCGCTGATCCAGCTCGCCCGCGACGACGCGAGAAACGCCACGACCGCCCCGACTTCCTCGGGGCGGCCAAATCGCCCGAACGGCAGTTCACGCCGCACGAATTCCCGCATCCCTTCGGGATCCTCGGCCACCCGCCGATCCCACGAACCACCTGGAAACCTGATTGACCCTGGCGCGACGCTGTTGACGCGGATGTTGTCAGCCGCCAGCTGCTGCGCCATCGACTTCGCGAGGCTGATTTCCGCTGCTTTCACCGCGTTATACGTCATCCGTCCGCCCGATTCGCGGCCCCAAATCGACGCGATCATGATGATCGAACCGCCGCCGCGCCGGCGAAGGTGAGGCACCGCCAGCCGCGAGGCGCGGATTGCCGGAAAGAGGGTTTGCTCGAGCGCTTCGTTCCAGTCCGCGTCGGATGTGCCGACGATGTCGGAACCCCGGGCGAGTCCGACGTTGTTGACCAGGATATCGATGCCGCCAAATGCCTCGACCGTGCGGGCGATCACCTGCTCGACGCCTGCCGCCGTGGCCAGGTCGACCGCGACCGAGAGGATCCGATCGGTGGCCCCCACAGCGTTGCGCAGGTCGGCTGCCGCCGCGGAAAGCGCCTGCTCCCCGCGAGCGCATATCGTCACCCGACACCCTTCCGCGGCGAGCGCGCGAGCTGAAGCCAGACCGAGGCCCCGGCTGGAGCCAGTGACGATCGCGATTTTTTCTTGAAGCTGAAGGTCCAGTGTTTACTTTTTCTTATTTTGCGCGGGGCCCCACCCCCGCGCCTGCCGCGCCTCGCCATCGCTCGGCGCACTAACTCGCGACGACTGTCCGCTTGGAGTTGCGTTCTGCCTCTGACTTGCTTCGACTACTTTGCCTTTTGCCTTTTACTCTTTTACTTTTTACCTTTTCTATCGTCCCCCCCGGCCTGTCAGATCGTTCAAGCTCCAGTCGAACGGCTTGAACGCCATCTGCCACCGGTTCTCTGTCAGAAATTCCTTCTCGGTTGTCAGCATCCTGGGCCAGACGAAGCCGAGAACGGCCCGCTCGAGGTCGCTGCGCTCCTGAAACGGGTCGCGGACGGCCGACGCGAATGCGGCGACAAAATCCTTTTCGCGCCAGGAAAAGATCGCGTTCGCCATCAGTTTGTTCTGCTCGCGATCAACTTGCACACACTGCGGCCGGCTCGCGCATTCGGAGGCCACTTCCGCAAGCTGCGCCTCGAGATGCTCGGGCGCGAACGCTTCGCTGCGGAGCCGTCCGCCGCCGACGGCGCCGCGTCCGACGGCGAAATAAAGGCGAGGGTCGTGATACGGAAGAGAGGATCGTCTGTTCGATTTGATCGAGCGTCAATGCTCTGCCCGCCACCCGGTGCGTGGTCCTCTCGAACGCGCCGGGAATCTGTCTGATGCTGTGCTGCGGATACTCGCTCGACCGCTGCGGGATCGGATAGTGCTCGACGATGGTCTCCAGGACGAGTGCGTTGTAGGCGTTCAGCCAGAATGCGATCTGCGCGTCGCGCGGGTCGTTCTCGATCGAGGCGGACGCGATCTGGGAAAGATACCCGTCGAGCCGGCGGCGATCCGCCTTCAGCGCGCGGTAGTACACGAACCCGTCGCGCACGTACATGTCGAGGATCGTATCGAGGGCCTTCCGGCGTGCCGCGTCCGAATTCTCCTGCGTGCTCGTGATCGGCAGGATGAGAACGGCAAGCAGTGCCGCAATCGCGCGCATCGTTTGTCGACTATACCCGATGCGCGAGAAACTGCGCGACGGTCTGGTTGAAGACCTGCGGCTGCTCGATGCTGGACAAATGCCCCGCCTGCGGAATCACGACGAGCTCCGCCCCGGCGATCAGCTGGTGCATGCTCTCGCTGAGCGCGCGAGGGGTCACCGTGTCTTCCTCGCCGACGATGATCTGCACCGGGCAATGAATGGACGGCAGGAGCGACGTCGAATCGGGGCGCGTCATGAGCGCGTTCAGCGCGCCGGCAATCGATTCGGCCGAGCTGGCCAGCACGAGCCCGCGCACTCGTTCGATCGTTTCAGCCCTCGTGCGACGCGTCGTCTCGCCGAGAAGCTTCGGCAGCATCTCGTCGGCGATGGCTGCCTGCCCCTTCTCGCGGACGAGCGCCTGCATCTTCGTGCGTCCCTCGATGGCTTGCGGTGTGTCCGCCTCCGCGCGTGTGTCGCAAAGAATCAACGCCTGCAGGTAGCGAGGCGCGTGGCGGACCAGCGCCAGCGCGACATAGCCTCCCATCGACAACCCGGCCACCACGGCCTCGTGCACGCGCAGCGAATCGAGCAGGTCGATCACTTGCCCGGCGTAATCGTCCATCGTCGGAAGCGCGGGTTTGGACGAGGCGGCGAAGTCCGGCGCAATGACGCGCCAGCCCTCGTCGGCGAGCGCGAACTGCGGCTCCCACATTTTCGCGCTCAAGGGAAAGGCATGCAGAAGAACAAGCGTGCGGCCGGCGCGCTCGACCGCTCGCGCCGAATCAGTCGACGGCCGCGGCGCCGCTTCGAGGTAGCTCAGGTTTCCTGATGTAGGCACGACCCGATTGTGAACGTACCGCCGGCTGCGTGTCGAGCGAGGGCGTGCTGGCAACCGCTGGTGCCAGGCACGTGCCTGGCACCGAGTCTCAGCACTGGCTCGAACCGATAGTTAACAGGCCCTTTCAGGCCTGTTTCTTGTTTTTCCGGTGCCAGGCACGTGCCTGGCACCGGAAGCTAGCGGCGTTCGGAACGGGCGAGGGCTGCGAGGACGCGATCCTGGTCCGACCTTGACCTGATGCTGTCGGCTGCTGACATGAACGCCTGACGCAGACTGGAGTCGATCTGCTGTGACTGGAGAAACGCCATCAGCACCTCGGCGCGATCGTAGTCGGAGCGCATGCGGCTCACGCTATCGAGCGCTCCCTGCAGGACCCCATGGGGCAGATCGCGCCTTTTGGCCAGTTCGGTCAGGACCATGCGGTGGTCGTAGGCGCTGCCGATCGAGTCCACTGCGGCGAAAAACGCCTGACGCGTTGCCTCGTCGACTCCGTAGGTCTGGACGAACTTGACCAGTACCTCGCGGCTGTCGTAATCGCTGTGAATCGACGTGACCGAGCCGAGCAGCAGGCTCTTCTCGTCGGCGTTGAGCGACGGCGCGTCCGTCAACATCTTTGCGAGCACCTCGCGCTTGTCGTATGCCGAATGCATCGATCCCGCCGCCTGCAGCGCCGCATGCGCCACGCCCGGCGAGAGCGGTCGCCGCGCCAGCACGGCGCTCAAGACCTCGCGGCGATCGTAGTCAGACCGCATCGAGGCGACCACCGGCAGGTACGCAGCGGCCATCTTGTCGTCGAGCGGCGTCTTCGCCGCGATGGCGGTGAGGAGCACGCGGCGATCGTAGTCGGAGGTCATCCGATCCTTGATGCGCTGCAGAACCGGCAGAATCGTCGTGTGATCGAACTGCGCGTTTGCCAGGAGCAGCTGGAGATACAGACGGCGGACATAATCGCCTTCAACCTGATCGACTTCGTCGAGCACGCCGCTGATGCCCTTCTTCTGAAGGATTGACTTGACGCGGCCTTCCGCGCCAAATCCCGACCGCCGGACCAGATGCGCGATCTCGGTTGCGAGAAACGCGCGCGCCTCGTCGTTCCATGGACGCTCCACGCCGGCGACGAAGTAGGTGCGCGTGATCTTGCCGCCGCTCGACTTCACTTCGACGCTGTGCGGAACCGCGCCGGTCCAATCGCGAATGGTCATGGAACCGCCGTCAGACAACGTCGCAATGTCCGTCAGGTCGTCGGTGACCGTCATCTCGCCGTGCGCCTTCACCTCGATCCGCTGTCCGTCGTTCGACCACGTCATCGTCCAGTCGGTGTCGTGCTGTGACATCGACATGTGCTCAGAACGAGGCGCGGCCGGCGGTGCGGGCGGCGCCGGGGGCGCTGGCGGTGTCGGAGGTGCTTGCGGTACCGCTTCTGGCGCTGGCGGCGGTGGCGGTGGCGGAGTTGGCGGCGGCGGTGGTGGTGGTGGAGGTTGCGGTACTGCCTGCGCGATCCCGCCGCTCACGCCCCCTTCGATGCCTCCGCTGACTCCGGCGGCAACGCCTCCACTGATTCCGGCGGCAACGCCGGCCCTGATGCCGCCTGCAATGCCCCCGCGCGGGGCGGCCGGCGTGGCAAGCGCATCTGCCACGACAACGCGCGCCTCGAGCGCATGCGTCGCGCGAGCGACCGTCGCCGGCGCGGACTGCAGGCCGCCGGCTCCGGCTGTGAACAGCAACGTAAGTGCGAGCGTGAAGGCCCAGCTCGATGATCGCGGTTCGTCGCCGACCGGCACCCGCAGGATGCGACGCACGCGACCGAGGAGCGAACCGCCGGTAGCCGCGAGCGCGAGCGCGGACGAAGCGGTTCGCCAGCTCTCGAGCTCGGTGAGCGCTTCCGCGTAACCGATCGCGTCACCGCACGTCGCGACCGCGATGTCATCGCAGCAATGTTCGCGTTCGGTGCGGATACGTCCGGACAGCCACCAGACCGCGGGATGATAGAAGAGCAGCGTTTCGGCGAGTGTCTGCGCGAGGTTCACCGCGTAGTCGCAGCGGCGAATATGCGCGAGCTCGTGCGCGAGGATCGCTTCCACTTGCGACGGCGAGAGATGCGCGATCGCAGCCACCGGAAGAATGATGACCGGCCGCAGCCAGCCGACGACCGTCGGCACTTCGACGAGGACTGATTCGGCCACGTGCGCGACCCGCCGCAGGCGCAGGCGGTCGGAGAGCCTCGTTGCTGCCGCCTGCCAGCGCGACGGCTCCGTCTCGAGCGCGAAGCCATGCAGGCGACGCACGTACCACCAACCCGCCGCCATCCGGCCGAGAAGCATCGCGACGCCGACCACCCATACGAATACGACGCCTCGCACGATCCGATCGGGATCGAGGTGCGGCAGCGCGAATCCCGCACCGGTCAACTCAGTTGCCGTCGCCGCTTCCGATTCAACCCTCGGAGATTCGCTCGGCTGAAGCCTCGCGCTACGTCCGAGATTCGGCTGAAGCCTCGCGCTACGTCCGAGATTCGGGCTCGGCTGAAGCCTTGCGCTACTGGGAAGTGCGATGCGTGCGAGATCTGTCAGGCGAGCGGCGCCGTCGCCGGCGCGCAACAGCGCCGCCGTCGCAATCGGCGCCGCGAGCATCGCACCGAGACCGGCGCACGCGACAAGATAACGGAGGTTCGCGCTTCGATGACGCACCGCGCCGAGCGCCAGGCCGGCGGCGAGCGCGATGCCGGCGCCCTCCCATACGAAATGAATCAGCGTCCAGCCGGCCACCGGAATGAAAGCGTTCATCGCGCGCCTCCCCGTTCCTTGTCCAACAGCTTCCGGATTTCCGCCAGCTCCTCAGGCGAAGCTTTCGTCCCGGCCAACGCCTGCAGCACGAGCTTGGCGGCCGAACCGCCGAACGCGCGGTCGGCCAGATCAGAGACGAGCTGCCGCTGTGTCTGATTCTGTGTATACGCGGAAGAATAAACGTGCGTTCGCTCGGTCTCGTCGCGGACGACGAGCCCCTTTTCCGTCATGATCTGCAGCAGCTTGAGCGCGGTCGTGTATCCGGTGTCCTTGCCGAGGGCTTCGGCCACCTGACGCACCGTGCTCGAGCCGCGGGACCAGAGCACGCGCAGAATGGCGAGCTCGGCGTCGGTCGGCTTCCGTTTCATGATCGGATTATCTACGACGTTCTTCGTAGCTGTCAATACGAAATATTTCGTAGAGCGCGCGGCGGCAAACCGGCATTACCAAAAAAAAGGGCGGACGCATTGCGCCCGCCCGGTCGACCAGCACGACTGCCGACTGATGACTGACTACTGATTCCCCCGCCCCCGGCCCATCATCCGCTCCGTCGACGCCGGCACCAGACCTTTGGCGCGAAGATACACGTTGGAAGTGCCGAACATTTCGTTGCCGTGCGTCAGCACACCGTACAGGACAACTGCTCGCATCGCCTCGTTGTTGCCCTGCTTGACGAATTCGACCGCATTAGCGTCCGTCGTTCCCGAAAACGCGTCGTCGCAAAACGCGAACGAGTCGGCGAGGGCCTTCACGATGTCGGCCTTCGTCGTTTTGGTCTTCTCGAGATCAGTGCCCTGGTTCGGATTCGCCACGCCCTTGGCGGCCGCGCATTGTCCGTACTGCGAATTCGCAATGTGCATGAACAGGGCGCCATATGGGCGCACTTCCGGCATCGATCCCGGCTTGAAGTTGTAATCCGCTTCGGGCATCTTCTCCGCGTTGCCGGTGAAATTCTGTTTGAAGCCGGCGTAGCCGCGCTGCAGGCTCGCGGCCAGTCCGATTTTCTGCCCGCCCTGGCCGCCGCCCTGGGCGAATCCGATCGTTCCCGCAAGACCTATCGCCGATACCAGACAAATGACGCGTTTCATCGCAGATTCCTCCTGATGTAATCGAGCCGGACGACTGTATCACGCCGCGTGGGTGCTGCTCGGGCTCAAACGGATTTCGCCGGGCGCCGACATGTCGGTGGATGCCGCGGGAACGGAAAACCGGCGCGACCACCAGTGCAGTCGTCCAAAAACGGACACGACGACGCCATTCGACGGGTTGACGTCGAGGCCGACGAGGCGGCCGTTGTCGCGGCCGCCGTGGCGCAGACGCGTCGCGCGGGCAAGCAACGCGACGTCTCGGACCGCGCGCATCGGTTCGATCTGCACGTCGTGCAGCTCGATTTCTCCATCGTCGTGCACGCGCCCGATCGCCGGGAGCGGGCGCATGGTTGCCTGCGGACCGAGATCTCCGTCGGGGCTGAAGATGATGCGTCGTATTCGCAAATCGGCCGGTTCGAGCTCGAACCCTGCGAGCCGTCCCACGCGTAGACCATTCTCGCGGACGTGGGACCCGATCAGCAGCTCCATGGGAGTATTTTAGTCGCTTGACCCTCACGTTACGTCAGGCCTGACCATGGTGAGCGAGGCAGCGTGAAGCAGAAACGCGGCGCATATCGGATTCAGGAATTCGCAACCATCGCCGGCGTAACGGTGCGCGCCCTGCACCATTACGACCGTCTCGGGCTGCTGAAACCGAGCGGACGATCGGATTCCGGCTATCGCATCTATCGCGACTGCGACCTCGCGCGCCTCGAGCAAATCGTCGTCCTCAAGTTCCTCGGATTGCCGCTCAAGCAGATCGGCCGACTGCTGCGGCGCGAATCGAGCCTTTTGGACACGCTGCGCAGCCAGGGGCGCGTGCTCAGTGAGAGACGGCGGCGGCTCGGATGGGCGATCGACGCGATCAGCGAAGCCGAGCGATCGCTGCGCGAGAGCGGCGAGCCGAACTGGGACCTGTTCAAGCGAATCGTGAGGGAGATTGAAATGCAGAACGACACCGAATGGTCGAAGAAATACTACACGCCCGACGCTCAGAAGAAAGTCGACGAGCGGAAGAAGCTCTGGTCGCCGGAGCTGCAAGCCGAGGTCAGCCTGAAATGGTCCGAGCTCTTCGCCGACATCGAAGGTGCGATGGCGGACGGCGAACTCCCCGAGGGACCCCGCGCGCAGGCGCTCGCCGCGAGGTGGCGAACGCTCGTCGAGGGCTTCACCGGCGGCGACCCCGACATTCAAAAAGGGTTGAACAAGATGTGGGCGGACCAGGCGAACTGGCCGGCGCCGCAGCGTGAAACCTATGCTGTGAAACCGGACCTTCAGAACTTCATCGTTTCGGCGATGAAGAGCGCGCGCTGACGGCACGCTGCATCGCGTCCAGGGAATCCCGTGCGAACCGCCGCTGCACGGCTCGAGCGAAAGGACGCCCGAGCCGCGCCAGCGGATGGCGGGGCCGCGAGAAGGCGACGATCTCGTACCACACTGAGTCGTCGGCCGCGTTCCACTCGGCGCTGAAACGCTCTTCGCCACACTCCGCGTGGTCGTCGAGCGTGCCGTAGGCGAGCACGAACCGGGTCGGTTCGTCGACGATGTAGACGACGCGGCAGGCATTGAGCCACCACATTCCCGCGAGGTGGACGATCACCGCGACGTTCGTGCCGCGCGACGGCGGCGCGCTATCGGCGCGAACATGAACCCAGCCCAGAGCGAACATCTCCCACCGGCGGAGCGCCGCGGCGGCGGCTCGAAGTGTCTCAGCGCCCTGGCCGAGGCACACGCGATTGGAATCGATCGTGAAGCCGTCGGGAGCGGTCGACGCCGTTGCGCCTACAGCGGCATACGACAGCGACGCCTGTGCCTGACGCGCGAGAAATGCGTCGATTTGGCGAACCGAGGGTCGGCGCACCATCAGCATCGGTTCCGCTCGTGGGCTAGTGCGATTTCCACATCGATGTAGCGCGAGGCTTTAGCCGAGCGTGCAAATTCTCGCGCGGATACTCCGCTCGGCTGAAGCCTCGCGCTACGCAAAAATGGAAAACGCTCTAACGGTCTCGAGGATCCCGCCGTACGGTGAGAGCTCGCGTGTAGCTCTTGCCGTTGACCGTCAGCTTCACCGTGTAGCTGCCCGGTCCGCTCAGCGGCGCGCCGCCCCGGCCGACTCCCCCGCCACCGCCGCCGCGTCCGCCGCGTCCCCGCCCGCCGCCCTCAACGGCAGCCCGGCGAAGATCCCACACGAACCTGTGCATGCCAGCCGCCGCCGACAACGGTTCCTGCGCGCGATTCCACAGAACAGTGACCGTCTGCGGCGTGGCGGGCGCCAACTGATCGCTGCTCGAGTACGCACGAACAGGCTGGCCGTTTCCGTCGAGGATCTCGAGCGTCACCGGTCCGCTCGCCGCCGATTTCAAGTAATAGTCGATGTACGCGCCCACCGGTGGGTTCTCGGCCTGCGGCTCGTCTTTTTGCAGCGGCGTGCCGTTGTCGCCGCCGGCGATCACCGAGATCGCTTCGGCCGGCTCGAACAGAAACACGTCAACAGTCGCCGCATCATCGAGGTGACGCAACGGCGTGATGTCGTCGATCATCCAGAAGCCGCGGCCGTGCGTGGCGACGATGAGATCGTCGCCGTGGATTTCCACATCGCGTACCGACGTGACGGGCAGATTGAGCTGCAGCGGCTGCCAGGCGTCGCCATCGTTGAACGACACGTAGATGCCGCGCTCTGTGCCGGCGAACAGAAGGCCGCGCCGCCGCGGATCCTCTTTCACCACGTGCGCGTAGACGCCGCCCGGCAGGCCGTTCGTGATCGTCTGCCAGGTCTTGCCGCTGTCGCGCGTGCGGTAAATGTGGGGATCGAAATCCTCGAGCTGATGACGATCGACGCTCGCATACGCTTCGTTGAAGTCGGTGTGCGACGCCTCCACCGTCGTCACGCGGCTCCACGCGGTGAGCGGCGGCGGCGTGACGTTCTGCCACGTCTTCCCCTCGTTCATCGTCATCTGAATCAGCCCGTCGTCGGTGCCGATCCAGACCATCGGGCGCAGCACCGGCGATGGCGCGATGGTGTAGATCACGCCGCGCTTGCCGTTGCGATCCGTCAGCGCCGCGGCAGCGGCGTCGAGCGTCTGCGGAATGCCCGGATCGGGTCGCGTGAGATCGTCGCTGATCCGGGTCCAGGTCGTGCTGCCCGTCATGGTGCGATAGAGATACTGATCGGCGTAGTACAGGACGCGCGGGTCCGCGCGTGAAAACGTCAGCGGTTGTGTCCAATCGCGTCGAGGGCCTTCGGGACCCGCGGGCGGCGGGAGGTTCACCGCGTTGCCGTTCAGTCGAGATCGCAGCGCTCGACGCTGCCGCCGTACAAGATGCCAGGATGGAGCGGATCGGCGGCGGTCGTGCCGCTCTCGCCGCCGGCGCAGATCGGCTCCCAGTCGCGCATCGAGATCTCGCCGAACTTGCCGCGCGTGCGCACCGCGACGGCGCCGCTGTCCTGCTGCGCGCCGGTCACCCAATACGGAAAGCGAGAGTCCGCGGACACGTGGTAAATCTGCGCAGTCGGCTGATTCAGCCACGAGCTCCACTGCGGCGTCTCGGCGCTGGCGTTCAGGGTGATGATCGCACCCTGATCGCTCGCCGCGATCAGGATGTTCCCATCGCCTGGATAGACCCATGACGCCCTGATAATCGTCGCCGCCCGGCGACCCGCGCATCGCCCACGTGCTGAACGTTTTTCCGCCGTCGGTCGACCGCTGAATCCCGACGTTCGGCACGTAAACGACGTCCGGATTCTTCGGGTCGACGGCGACCTTCTCGAAATACCAGCCACGCCCCCACACACGAGTATCGCCGGTCGTCTTCGTCCACGTAGCGCCGGCGTCGTTCGATCGAAAGAGGCCGCCTTCCTTCGCGTCGATCACCGCGTACACGATCTTCGGGTTGCTTGGCGAAATAGCGAGACCGATGCGGCCGACGCCTTCGGCGGGGAGACCGTTCGTCAGCTGATTCCAGGTCGTGCCGCCGTCGGTGGACTTGAAGATGCCGCCGCCAGGTCCGTTCGACGGCCCGTACACGTACCACGGTGGACGGCGCGTGTTCCAGAGGCTCGCGTAGACGATCTGAGGATTGACCGGATCGATAGCGACATCGATCGCGCCGACGTTGTCGTTCTTGTAGAGCACCTTCTGCCACGTCGATCCGCCGTCCTTCGATCGGTAGACGCCACGCTCCGGGATGCGGTCCGTAGAAATGGCCGATTGCCGCGACGAATACCGTGTTCGCGTTCCGCGGGTCGACGGCAACCTTGCCGATGTGCTGCGTGTCGGCAAGCCCGAGATGCGTCCAGCTCTTGCCGCCGTCGGTCGACTTGTACACACCGTTGCCGTACCCGACCGAATCGCGAAGCGACGATTCGCCGCTTCCGACGTAAACGACGTCAGGGCTGGACGGTGCGACGGCAAGCGCGCCGATCGATGCAACCGGCTGCGAGTCGAAGACCGGCATCCACGTGCGGCCCGCATTCACCGTCTTCCACACGCCGCCGTTCACCGATCCGAAGTAGAACTCGTGCGGGCGCCCGGGTACGCCGCTCACCGCGTCCACTCGGCCGCCGCGGAACGGACCGAGCATCCGCCAGTGCAGTCCGCCGACGAAGTCGGGCGCGAACGGCTGCGCGCCGAGCGGCAACGGCCCGAACCGAGCGAACGCGCTGGCGGCTGCGATCGACACCACGGCCGCGCGAGCAAGAAATCGTTTGTTCAGCATGGCCGGAAGAATAACGTACGCGCGGTGTGTTTTCGATCGTCTACTGCGGACCGCAGCTCTTGACGACGTCGGCGATCGGCTCGAGCTCGTTGCTCAAGCTGCCGAAGCCGCCGTTCCGGCCGCCGCGGGTCGATCGAATGAACAGGCTGGTGCCGTCAACCGGCAGCGCGGCCGCGTTGCGGCAGAAATCCGACCAGATCGCGTCCTGCCGGAGATATTGCTCGACGTTCGATAGATAGAACGCGGAGACGAGCGCCTGGTGCTCTTTGAGGTAGTCCCCGACTGCGCGAATCGCCTTCGGGCCGCCGAAGTTGCCGACGACCGGCACGACGAGATTGCGGCTCTCGAGATCCTTCACGACGGCGAAGCTCGCCTCGCTCGAAAGATAACCCCGCGCCTGACCGCCCTCGTCGGTGAGCGTCATGAGGTCGGCGTACGTCGGCATCGCGCGGCCGCCGCCGAATCCGCCGAATCCGTTGATCGAGGAATACGTGAGCTCCGGACCAAAGGTGAAGAACGCCTTGTAGATGAACTCGAGGCCCTTCGCGCCGCCGAGATCGTCGCTCGTCAGCGCGAAGCCGTGCGTTGTCGTCAGCTGGCGTTCGATGGCGTGCAGGTTGTCGCGGTAGAACGGCTCGCTCGGCTCGACGTGCTCGAAGGCGCGAAAGATGTCCGCGACGCTCGACGACGCCGTCAAACCGTCGGGACGCTTTCGCGAAAACAGACGCGACACGAAGTCGGCGCGATCGGCCGACAGCTCGAACAGCGCCTTGTACATCAGGTGCAGGTCGAGGTTGCCGCGCCGCACGTCGATGATGAACGCCATCGCCGGCTTCAGCGCCGCGATGTAGGTGAAGTTCTGCTCGGGCCCGACGCCGAGATACACGCGTCCTGGCTTCGACAGCCGCGTCAGCTCGGGCACGACGTACTGGAGAAAGACTTCGTTCGAGAGCAGATTGTCGGACCGGAAGAATCCGCTCAATTCCGAGAGGTCGGAGCTGAGCTTCCAGAATTCCTGATTGGCGAGTCGATCGGGAAGAGCCGCCGGCGCCACACGGTACGCGAGGACGCCGCCGAGGCCGTGCGAGGCCGCGACAAGAGCTGCAACGACGAGAAGAAAGCGTCGCCTGGTCACGGACTTCGGAACAAGTTCAAGGTGCAGTGAACCTCGAAAAACGAACGCTGCACCCTGAACCCTGCACCCGGAGCGTTACTTCAAGTGCTTGTTCACCAGCTTCGTCATCTCGAACATGTTGACGGTGCGCCTTGCCGCCGAACACCGGCTTCAGCGCGTCGTCCGCCTTGATCATGCGACGGTTCTTCGCGTCCTGCAGCTTGTTCTTCTTGATGTACGCCCACAGCTTCTTGGTCACTTCGGTCCGCGGCAGCGGCTTGGACCCGACCACTTCGCCGAGCGCCGCGCTCGGCTGCATCGGCTTCATGAATGCCGCGCTCGGCTTGCGGCCCGTCTTCTTCGCCTTCTTCGCCATCTCGTCTCCTTTGAATCGCCCCGTGGCGTCGACGGGGAGAGTACCACGATTCGGCGCTTTCTCAGAGGGAAAACGCCGCGACTAGCGCTCGCCCGAGCCACCGGTCCTGCAGGACGCTCACCGGCTTCGTATAGGTTTTTCCGCCGACGCTCAGCGTGACGATGTAGGTGCCGGCGTCGACCGCCGGCGGCGCGCCGCCGCGGCCGCCGCCGCCGAACCCGCCGGCCGGCGGCCCGGCGGCGGCTTCGGCGCGAGGTTCCACATCACGCGGTTGATGCCGGCGGTCTTCGTGCCGTCGAGCGTTGCGAATCACGCGGCCCGTCGCGTCGGCGATCGTGATCTTCACGTCGCCGCTCGCCGCCGACTTGCAGGTAGTAGCTGATCGCCGCGCCGCGCGGCGCGTTCTCGCCGACGAACACCTTCTGGCCGCCGACCTGCTGGCCGTGCTGCTGATCGTTCAGCTAGGCGACCGCCGGGCGGACGTCGAACAGCGTCGCGTCCTGCGCGCGCACCGCCGGCGTCAGCTGCTGCAGCGGCGTGATGTCGTCGGCGATCCAGACGCTGCGGCCGTGCGACGCGACGATCAGATCGTCGTCGCGCGGATGGATGAGGATGTCGTCGGTGCGCACGGTCGGATAGTTGTTCATGAACTTCTCCCAGCTCCTTGCCGGCGTCGAGCGAGACGAACAGGCCGAACTCGGTGCCGACGTAGAGCAGGTCGCGGTTCTTCGGATCTTCGCGGACGACCTGCACGTTGCCGTACGCCGGCAGGTTGCCGCGATGCTCTCGAACGTCTTGCCCGTAGTCGTGCGTGACGAAGACGTACGGCTTCAGATCGTCGCTGCGATGTCCGTCGACCGAGACGTACGCCGTGCCCGGCGTCGAAGTGCGACGCGTCGATGCGCGAGATCCAGTACAGGTTGTTCGGCGGCAGGCCCGGCAGGTTCTTGCCGACTTCGGTGAACGTCGATGCCGCCGTCGCGGCTCACCTGCAGATTGCCGTCGTCGGTGCCGGCCCACACGACGCCCGGCATCACCGGCGACTCCGAGATCGCGATGATCGTGCTGTACGACGACGACGCCGTCGTTCTTCGAGAGCTGCGTGACGTTGCCCGGCACGCCCATCACCGCCACCGTGCTGCGATCGATCTTCTTCGTCAGATCCGCGCTCGCGACCCACGTGTCGCCCTGATTGTACGACTTGAACAGCCGGTTGCCGCCGAGCCAGACGATCTTCGGATTGTGCGGCGACATGATCGACCGGCGTGTTCCAGTTGAAGCGATAGGCGTCGCCCGGCCGTCGCGTTGATCACGTTCGGCGGCGCCGCCGCGTCCGCCGACGCCGGCCTGCGCCGCCGACCTGCACCGGCGGCGCCTGGCCGGCCCGTCCTGCCGCGCCGCCGCGCCTGCCGCCGCCGCCGCACCTGCCGCGACCCGCCCTGCCAGCCCGCCGCCCGCGTCCGCCCTCGCCCGCCGTGCCGCGCGCCGCCGCCGGCGCTCGGCCGGATGCTCTCGCCGCGGCCGCGTGCGCAGGTCGTAGCGGTTCGTCGTTGCCGTCCTGCGACTCGGTGATGACGATGTTGAAGTCGGTCGGATCGACCGCGGTCTAGAAGCCGTCGCCGCCGCCGATGCCGAACCAGTCCGAGTTCATGATGCCGCCGCGGCCGCGCATCGCGCTCGGACCGCCCCAGCTGCCGTTGTCCTGCAGGCCGATGTAGACGTAGTACGGATGCCGCATGTCGGCCGTGACCGACGTAGGCGAGCGCGGTCGCCATCGTGTTGACGAAGTCCCACGTCTTGCCCTGATCCCAGCTGATGTCGAGGCCGCCGTCGTTGCCGCTCATGATGTGCTTCGGGTTCTTCGGATCGATCCAGATCGCGTGCTGATCGACGTGGCCCGGCGATCGCCGTTGCCGCCCGCGTCGTCGAGCGTCGCGAAGGTCTTGCCGCCGTCGAGCGACTTCGCGACCGGCAGGCCGGCGACGTAGATCGTCTTGTCGTTCGTCGGATCGACGCGCAGCTGGCTGAAGTACATCGGCCGCGCGTTGCAGTTGCTGACGAGCGTCCACGACTGCCCCTTGTTGTCCGAGCGGAACACGCCGCCCTTCTTCGGATCGAGCGCCGGCGGCGTCCAGCCGGCGGCGGCTGCTGCTCGCCGCGGCCGCCGCCGCCGCCGCCGCGCCCGCCGCGATAGCCCTTCGCCGGACCGCCGTTGTTGCACCAGTCGAACGACGGCCGCGCCGCCGCCGCCCGCTTCGGGCGCTGCTGCGGCGCCGCCGGGCTGTCCTGGCGCCGCCTGCCCGTCCAGCCGCGCCCGCTGCACCGGCCCTGCGCCGCCCCGGGCGGCGTCACCGCCGCCGCGCCCGCCGGCGTGGCTTCGGTCGCCGCGCCCGCTTCGACCGCCGGCGTCCGCTCTGGCGCGCCGGTTTCGCCCGCTTCGATCTGCGCGTAGACGACGTTCGGATTCGAGCGCGAGACGTCGAGCGCGATGCGGCCGTAGGTGCCCGGCGGCAGGCCGTTGCCCGTCAGCTTCGTCCACGTCTTGCCCGCGTCGTGCGTCTTCCAGATGCGCGCTGCCCGGACCGCCGCCGTTGAAGCAGCAGCCGCTGCGGCGGCGCTGATAGCTCGCCGCGTAGAGCGATGTTGCTGTTCGACGGATCGATCGCGATGTCGGTGAAGCCGGTGTCCTCGTCGATGAACTTGATCTTGTTCCAGGTCTTGCCGCCGTCGGTCGTCTTGTAGATGCCGCGCTCGGGGTTCGGGCCGAACAGATGGCCGGGCGACGCGACGTAGACGCGTCTCGGGATTCTTCGGATCGATCACGATGCGCGCGATCGTCTGCGTCTCCTTCAGTCCGATGTTCGTGAACGTCTTGCCGCCGTCGGTCGTCTTGTAGATGCCGTCGCCGAACGACGACGGTCTGCCGGTTGTTCGGCTCGCCGGTGCCGACGTAGACGATGTTCGGGTTCGTCGGATGAATGGCGATGTCGCCGATCGACGCGGTGCCGTAGGTCTCGAACACCGGCTCGAACGACACGCCGTTGTTCTCGGACTTGAACACGCCGCCGACGGCGTAGCCGATGTAGATGATGTTCGGATCGCTCTCGGAGACCTCGATGTCGTCGATGCGGCCGCCCATGCTCGCCGGTCCGATCGAGCGGAACCGGAAGCTGCGCGAGCAGCGGGTCGTTCGACTGGTTGATGATCCGCGCCGGCTGGCCCACCGGCGCGTTCTGCGGCTTCACGGTGATGACGAGGAATGGAAGGATCAGCAGCGGAAGTGCGAGACGGAGCAGACGATGCAGTCGTGTCATTTCTCTCCTCGATCGAGGCAAGCCCAACTGTGGCCAGAGTGCGCGCGGTTCAAAAACGCGGCGTCCGAAATCGAACGCTTATATCGCGACGAGCCTCCGAGGGTCAACTAATGAGGAGCGGCGCGGTAGAGGACGTCGGCGGTCACGTAACGCAGCGTGTGCGCGCCGACGAGTCCGCCGGCGACGCCGCCAGCCAATGGGCCCCAGAACAGCGGTCCGTACGCCTCGCGACCGCTGTTGTGGACGATGGATGCGCCGACCGCGTAGCCTCCCGCCACGCCAATTGCCGCCCCAACCAGCCCGCCGAGCCAGCTTCGCGTCCTGACCGGCCCCCTGACTTCGACAACATCTCCCCGTGCAAGAGACGTCGTCCGGCCACTCGGATCCGCGACCGTGAGGTGAGAAGCATCGGCCGACGAGAAGACCCGCCGTTCCGCTCTCGAGCCGCGAATGGTCACGATGACTTCCGTTCCGGGGGCCAGTTGCCGAATTCGCAACCAATTCGAGTCGTCGAAACGATCCTGCGAAGCGGAGGCCATCCTGGTCGACTCGCGCAGGGCGGCCGCAGCGATCCGACCGGACTTCGGCGCGCCGCGAGTCGCCGCCAGCGGCGCCGCGACCAGCCAAACCGCCAATGTGAGCGACAGGGTGATGTTCATGACAGAACTGAGAACTGAGAACTGCCGCCTATGGCCGCGCCATCCAGAACTGCGCGTCGTAGCTCCACACGGTGAACGCGATGCTTGCGCCGTCGGGCGACCATGCGGGCTGGGTCTTGTTCGAGGGATCGCTCGTCACCTGAATTATCGCGCCGCCGCTGATCGGCATGCGGAACACCTGATAGAAACCATCGCTCGCCGGAGCGACGAACGCGACATGACGTCCATCGGGCGACACAGCGAGACCTGGAGCGTGATGCTCCGTCGCGAACCGGTAGACGACGCGCGCCTCGCCGCCCTCGCGTGGGACGGTGTAGATGACGTTATGGTCCGGCGGCTGCTCGTTCAGAATGGCGATCCTGTCGTTGTCGATCCACTCGCCATGGCTGACCTCGCCGTCGACGCCACGCACGATCAACTCGCGCGCCGGTTGTGTCACAGCGCCGGTGTCCTGGTTCACGCCAACAAGATACGCCGCTGAATGATGGGTCGTGCGGCTGGCGCCATCGAACAGGATCCATTTGCCATCAGGAGACCAGCGCGGCCAGCCAGCCTCGGCGCCTCGCCCGAGAAACGAGATGCGCACCGGTGGAGCGCTGCCTTCGGCGGCGCGCAGCCAGATGTCGTCGGACTGATCTTTGTGCGAGTGAAAAGCGATCCACTTTCCGTTCGGCGACCAGCAGAGCGACTGATCTTCGGACGCGGAGTTGTGCACGACACGCGAGACCGCCGTCGCCGGCCGATCGGGATCGACGCCGATGATCCCGACGTCCTGCGCAATATCCGGATAATTCGCATCGTCCAAGACGCGGCGCCACGTGCCATAGGTGATGCCGAGCAACCGGCCGCCGGGGTGCCACGACGGCGTCTCGCTCTGAAACGTGGCGAGCGCCCGCGCCGCGCCACCGTCGGCAGGCGCCACCGCCACGAAGGTCCGATAGCTCTGTACCTTGAACACGACTGCGCCATCGGCGGTGACGCTCGGCGAATAGGTGTCCCGGGAAAATGATGTAAGGCGCCGTGAGCGGCCGCCATGGACCGGAATCGCCCACAGGTCGAGTGTGCCGGAGCTGTTCGCGATTCCGGCGTAGACGGTGCCTCCGTCCGGCGAGAACGCGAGCGGTCCATAGACATCGACGTCAGGGTCCATGTTGACGGCGCCGCCGCCGCAGGGAATCGTGATGCGGGCGCGGCCGTTCGCCGAGACGATACAGGCGACCTGGCCAGAGGGCGTCCATGCCGGTGCGCTGATGCGCCCCTCGACCGGGACCGATGACACACTCTTTCGATCGAGGCTGACGACCCGCAGCGCCTGGCCGGTTTCCGTCGCCACGATCGCCGCGATCGATTTGCCGTTATTCGACCAGACCGCCTGACGCAGCGAACTCGAATCGTGTTCGGGCCAGAGCGGCCGGCGTGTGCGCCCGACGATGTCGAAGATCACCCAACCGCCCGGTGGCGCGACGCCGTCGGTGAGCAAATAGCGGCTGGTCAGGTCCCACGACAGAAATCGGATTTGCGCGTCGCCGGCTGGCAGATCGACGGAGGGGCCGCCCGAGATCGGACGGACGCGAAGGAAACGTCCCTCCGAATACGCGATCCAGTTTCCGTCGGGAGAAACGGCACCCGCGGGATCGCGATACCCGACGGGTCCGAGCTGGTGGGCTGTCGCCACCCACGCGAAGCGCGCATCGTCACTCGACCGCCCATCGTCGTGATAGATCGCCCACGCGATGGCGGCGATGCCCGCCAGAGAAAGAAAAAGGGCGGCGATCGTTCGACCGCCGCCCCACCGAAGAGAAAAGGCAGAAGGCAAAAGGCAACAAGCCGAAGCCGGACGTTAGCCTCTGTCCGCCGCCGTCGAAACCTTACCCTTCGCCGGGAAGATCTCCTTGAATGCGGTCATGAAGCGGGCCATCTCGTCTTCCGTGCCGATCGAGACGCGGAGGTGCTGCGTCATCGGCGGGAAGGGCCGGCCGACCAGGACCGTTTTCTTCTTGAACTCCTCGATCACCGGCACGACCTCGCGGCCGATGTTCACCATGAAGAAATTCGTCTGCGTCGGAAGCGTTTCGTAGCCATACGCTTGAAGCTCGCTCGTCGTCTTCTTACGCATGTTGATCGTGTACTGGCGGACCTTGTCCTGCGCGGCTGAATCGGCGAGCGCTGCGGTGCCGCCATACTTCACGACGGCGTTGATCCCGTAGCTCATCGAGAACGGACGCATGCGATCGATCACGCTCTTCGGCGCGACCGCGTAGCCGAGACGCATGCCCGCGAGGCCGACGATCTTCGAGAAGGTGCGCGCCACGATGACCTGGCGCCCTTCCTTCACGTACGGAATCGACGTCTCGTAGTTCGGGTCGTCCACGAAGTGATGGTACGCCTCGTCCATCAGCACCGGCACATCTTCAGGAATCGAATCGAGCAGCTGCTTCACTTCCTGCTTCGGAATGATCATGGCCGTCGGGTTGTTCGGGTTGCAGAGATACACGAAGCCGACGTCCCGGTAATTGGCCTTGACCGTGTGAATCATCGCCGGCATGTCCTGGCGATAGTCCTTGAGCAGCGGCAGCTTGATCGCGTCCGATTTGCTGTTCGTCGCGTATTGATAAACAGTCGCGTAGGTCGGCTCGACGCCGATCACTTTCTTGCCGCCCTGAAGGAACGTCGTATCGGTCATTGTCAGGATCTCGCTCGATCCCGCACCGAGGATGACGTTCTCCGGCTTCACGCCGTGATGCTCGGCAATCGCATCGATGATTCCGCCGTCAGGATATCCGTAGCGGTTCGCGTACTTGAACGCGCCGGTCATTGCCTTGATGACCGATTCCGGCGGCCCGAACGGGTTCTCGTTGTTGGCGAGCTTCGCGGCCGCGTCGTATTCGGCAACGGCCTGCGACAGCGGCATCTTCGTCCGCGCTGCCTGACCCGCGCCGCGCGCGCTCTGCGCGAAGACGTCAACGCTTGGGCCGAGCCCGGCGTAGCCGATGGCGGCGGCGACTCCACCCACGAACTGACGGCGCGATAAGTTGTTCTTCACGGTCATTGGCTGCTCCTCCGTTCGGCAATAGTGTAGCCCCGAATTGCCTTACGTTCGCATGTATTTCCAGTTGTGGGGCTTGCCCTCCGAGAGCCACTGAATCGCCGTTTTCAGGCGCCGATTTCGTGTTTCTTCGCCTTTGGCTTCGACGATCCAGGCGATGTAGGCTTCGCGCGAACGACTTTCACGCCTTCATCGTTCAATGCCATCGCCTTTTTGATGAGCGCGCTCAGCTGCCGTCGCGACGGAAGGTCCGTCATCGACGCAATCCGACCAAACTGGCCCATGGCTTCGGGGCTGGCGCCGGCGCCGAGCACGAGCGAGCCTTTCCAGAACCCGAAGGCGCAATGCTGTTTGAACGACGCCATGCTGCACAGCATCCCTTTGTAGAGGAAATGCGGGAAGCTCCATTTCATCGCTTCCTCGACATCGGGACACGCGGCATGCACCGTGGCGCGGAGCGAAGTCAAAATGGGCCGGGCGAAGCCGGCTGACCGCTGAATGTAATCGTCGACGCGCGGATCGCGTTTTCCCATCGCCCTTCTCCGATTTGCGAGTGCTTGGTCGGCCGCTGCTCTGCGCGAAGGTCAGAGCTGTTTGGCGACGGCCATCTGTGCGGCGATCTCGCGAACCTGCGCCGCGTGCCGCGCTTCGTGGCTGCCGATCCAGAGCGCCCACTGATACAGGTTCATGTCGCCGAGGCTCGGGTGCACATGCCGTATGTCGCCGAGCGCGAGCCCGTCCGCCGCGGTCAACGTTGTGCGAAGGCCGGCGCGAACCTGCTCCAGCTCCGCCCATGCCGTGTCGAAGTCTTTCGTGCCGAGCGGCACGACCGGCTCCGGCGCGGTCCGTGGCTGAGTGCGATCGAGCACGCGTGCCGCATCGAAGGACGAGGCGACCGGCGTCGTCTCGCGCTCGAGGCCGATGCCGCTCGCGCGCGCTTCTTCGATCCGCTTCGCGAAAATGCCGCGCGCCATGCGTCCCTCGACCATCGCGAGATGCTCGACCACTTCGGCGGCCGACCAGCGATCGGGCGCGGGGCGCGTCTGACGCTCGCCGTGAGGCACGGCGTCGATGGCCGCGCGCAGTTCGGCGCGGCGCTCGTCGAGATACGTCACGATCTCCTGCAACCTCGGATGCATGGGTGCTCCTCGTCGCACGTCCGGCTAAAGCCGGACGCTACATTCGTCACGCTACATTGGGGCCGTGTAGCGTCCGCCTTCAGGCGGACGACACCGCTCACGCGGATGCAACCGGCTCGACGCGCACGGCCGTGCCGTAGCAGATCACTTCGGTGACGCCCTGCATCACTTCCGTCGCATCATATTGAACACCGATCACCGCGTTCGCGCCAAGCTGCGACGCGTGTTCGAGCAGCAGATCGAACGCGTCCGCACGCGTGTTCTCACAAAGCTCGGTGAGCAGCGTGATGTCTCCGCCGACGAGCGTCTGCATGGCGGCGCCGATCGTCCCAATCACCGAGCGGGAGCGAACTTTCACGCCACGTACGACACCGAGCGTCTTCGTCACGCGAAACCCTTCCAGAGTCCACACCGTCGATGTCATCGAATGTTGAATCGCCATCACTCTCCAGCGGTCTTCACCGTGTTCGCTCGGCTAAAGCCTCGCGCTACTTTCCGCCCTTCCTCTTCCCCCACGTCGGCGGCGGCGGCTCCTTCGTCAGCGCGATCGACCGGCTGCTCCTTGAGCAGCCGCATCGCTTCCTGCGACCGCGCGCTCGAGCTGCGGATCGTGGCCGGCGATCACTTCCTTCGGCCAGTTCTCGACGTCGATGTCGGGCGCGACGCCTTCGTTCTCGACCGCCCACTTGCCGTCGCGTCGCGAAGAAGCCGCCGCGCGGCGCGATCATCGAGCCGCCGTCGACGAACGTCGGCGTGTCGGCCGTGTGCACCAGGCCGCCCCACGTGCGCTTGCCGACGAGCGTGCCGATCTTGCGGTAGCGGAACATGTACGGCATCAGGTCGCCGCCCGAGCCGGCCATTTCGTTGATGATCATCACCTTCGGTCCCCAGATGCCGGCCGCCGGGCTGGTGAACGGCATGCGATCGCCGGCGACGTTGTTGAAGTAGCCGTCGAAGTCGCGCTGCAGCACGTCGATGATGTAGTCGGCCGCCGAGCCGCCGCCGTTGTAGCGCTCGTCGATGACCGCGCCCTGCTTGTCCTGCTGCGCGAAGTAGTAGCGGTTGAAGCTCGTGTAGCCGCGGCTGCCCGGTGTTCGGCAGATAGACGTACGCGAGCTGGCCGTCCGACAGCTTGTCGACGAGGCGGCGATTCTCCTCGACCCACGCGCGCGTGCGCAGCGCCTGCTCGTTGGCGACCGGCACGACCGTGACCTGGCGCGCGCCGTCCATCGCCGGCCGCGCGTTCACGGTGAGCACCGTCTGCCGGTTCGCCGTGCCGTCGAGCAGACGATAGATGTTGTCGGGCGCCTTCAGCTCGACGCCGTTGATCGCGAGGATGTAGTCGCCGACGCGACACGTCGACGCCGGGCGCGGCGAGCGGCGCGCGCAGATCCGGATTCCAGCTCTCGTCGTCGTAGATGCGCGTGATCTTGTAGCGGCCGTTCTCGATCGCGAAGTCGGCGCCGAGCAGTCCGCCGGGCGACGGCGGCACCTCCGGCATGTCGCCGCCGCGCACGTACGAGTGGCCGATCGCGATCTCCGCGCCCATCATGTCGAGCAGATAGTTCAGATCGGCGCGATGGTTCACGTACGGCAGCAGCGCGCCGTACATCTCCTTCATCTTCGGCCAGTCGGCGCCGTGCATGTTCGGCACGTAGAGATAGTCGCGCTGGTTGCGCCAGCCTTCGTCGAAGATCTGCTTGAACTCCTCCTTCGGCTCGAGGTACATGCGCAGCGTCGACGTTCACGCGGCCCTGCCCGGCCGTGCGGCGGCTGCGCGATCCGCGTCGACGAGGAAGAGCGCCGGGCCGCGCCGGCTCGCCGGCGCCGCCGCGCCGCGGCCGCCGCGGCCGCCGCCGCCGCCGGCGCGTGCGATACACGCAGCTTGTGGCCGTCGGCGCTCACGCCGTATTCGGCGACGCCCGTCACGAACGTCACGGCGCGCCTGATCGCTGAGGCGATAGCGATGCAGAACGCTGCCGCGCGGCCCGGTCGGCGGCGGCGCATCGGCTGCGGTCCTCGCCGCCGGCGCTCGCTTCGAGGTAGTACACCGTGCCGGCGACGCCCGCCTTCAGCCGCGAGTACTCGCGCGCCGGGACGCCGGCGACCGCGAGGATGCGCTGCTGCAGTCCGTCGAAATCGATCTGCACCGTCACCGGCGACGCGCGGCGCGCCGGTCGTGCGGCCTTGATCCGCCGCTGTCGCCGGCGTCGGCGGTTCGACCGGCGCGCCGGCGCGCTGCCGACGCCCTTGTCTTCATCGCTCTCCGGCAGCAGCGGACTCGGATCGGCCTTCTTGAGCACCGCCAGGTACAGGCCGAACGTCTCGTTGTACGGATACGACGTCATGTCGAGCCACTGCGACTTCAGGCCGAAGTCGGTCGACGCGAGGAACCACAGATACTTGCCGCTCGCGTCCCACACCGGCCAGACCGCGTCGGCCAGGCCGTCGGTGACCTGCTTCTTCTCGCCCGTCTCGACGTTCGCGACGAAGATCGCGTGATAGAGCGAGTTGAGGCGGCTCGCGTACGCGATCCACTTGCAGTCGGGACTCCACACCGGATTCAGCGTGCGCGTCGGCACCATCCACGGATCGTTGCCGACGATCTTCGCCTTGCCGCGTCGCGACGTCCATCACCCACACGTTCAGGTTCGTGTCGGTGTAGAGCATGCTTCTTCGAGTCGGGCGACCACGACGGCGTGTAGTAGTGCGTCGGGTGCTCGAGCGCGATCTCGCGCGGCGGCGCCAGGCCGTCCTGCGCTTCGATGCACGAGCTTGTATTCGCCGGACTTGTCGCTGAAGTACGAGATCGCACTTGCCGTCCGGCGACCACGCCGGCTCGCGCTCGGCCGACCCGCTCGAGTTGCGTGAGGTTGCGGACGTCGCCCTTCTCGGCCGGGATCGTGAAGATCTCGCCGCGCGCTTCGACGACGACGCGCTTGCCGGTCGGCGACAGCGCCAGATTGCTGTCATCCGCGCCGTCACATCCTCCCACCGCGGCATCATCCACGGGAAATCGCCCGCCGCCGTGATCGTCACGACGTGCTCCTTGCCGGTCTTCGGATCGAGCTCGTGGACGTAGCCGGCCTGCTCGAACACGACCGCGCTCGCCGCCGGCGTCGAGCGTCTTCACGTCGAAGTCGGTGAAGTGCGTCAGCTGCGGCGAGCTTCTTCGTCTTCGTGTCGTACGACCAGACGTTCGCGACGCCGTCGCGATCGGAGATGAAGTAGACGGTGTCGCCGACCCACACCGGATCCATGTCCTTCGAATCGGTCCACGGCGGCGAGACGAGGTCGTAACGTCTTGAGATCGACGATCCAGATCGGCCGGTTCTGGCCGCCGCGATAGTTGCGGCGCTCTTCGTCCCACGAGTTGTTCATGCGATACGCGATGTGCGTGCCGTCGGGCGAGATCTTGCCCTGATAGCCGCGCGGCAGCGGCATCGGCTCTTCGACGCCGCCCTCGGCCGGCACGGTCCAGAAGCGCGGCGCCGCGCTCGGCGCCGCACGTCGCGCGCGTCGACGCGAACACGATCGACTTGCCGTCGGGCGTCCAGCCCTGCACGGTGTCGGCGCCCGGATGCCACGTCAGCCGCTTCGGCTCGCCGCCCTCGGCCGGCACGACGTAGACGTCGGTGTTGCCGGCGTACTCGCCGCTGAACGCGATCCACTTGCCGTCGGGCGAGAAATGCGGATTCGTCGTCTGGCCCTGAAAGCTCGTGAGCCGCCGCGCCGCGCCGCCGGCGCGCTCGACGATCCAGATGTTGTTCGCGTACGCGAACGCGATCTGCGTCGCGCTCACGGTCGGCGTGCGCAGCAGACGCGTGCCGGTGCCGTTGGCGGAAAGCGGCGCGCGACGGGCAATCGCCATCAACGAGAGCGCGAAGACCGCGATGAGACAGCGGCGCAGCGACATGGTGACCTCCGTGAATCAAACAGCCGCAAGGCGGCTCGAAGGCCGATAGCTTACGTCAGGATGGCCGGACGCGCGTCGCCAGATAACTCTTCCGGGCGCGCACCGTGAGCTGCGGTTTGACGATCCGCACCGTCAGCGAATGCAGCTTTCCGTCGAGGACCGCGGGGGTGAAGCCGAGCACATACTGCTGATGCAGTTCGTCGGCGACGCGCTCGAAGGTGAACACGAGGTTGTCTTTCGACTTCAGCTCGAAGTAGCCGCCGCCGGTTGCCGCCGCGATCTTCGGCAGACCTTCATCCGGTTTCTCGAGTTGCAGCCCGGTATGGCTGTAGCCACCCATGCCGCGCCCGCCAAGTCCGCCGACCCCGCCAGGCGGCAGCCCGCGGCCGCCTGCGTCGCCCGGACGCGCAAAGGCAGTCGGCATCCCGTTCTCGCCGGCCAGACCGATCGCGTACACCATCACGTTTTCCTGCTCCGCTCGCTTCATCACGTCCTTCAGCGACTTGTTGCGGTTGCTGAAATTCATCGGCCCGTCGACGCCATCGGTGAACACGAGCACCACCCGCCGCCCTTCCTCGAGCAGCAGATCGTCGATGCCGGTGTTCACGGCGTTCCAGAGCGGCGTCGGGCCTTCGCCCTGCAGGTTGTTCTGCAGGATCTTCATCAGCGCCGCGTGATCGGACGTGAATTCAGGCGGATCGACCTGTACGGATTTCGAGAAGCTGCCGATGCGGGCTTTGTCTTTCGGCCCCATTTCGCGGACGAATGCTTCGGCGGCTTTCTCTTCGAGCGCGAAGTTCGGCACCATGCTGCCGCTGCGATCGAGGAGCATGACCACGGTGATGGGCTGGACGTCGTTCGCAAACAGCGTCAGCACCTGGCGCTTACCTTCGTCCTCCACGGTGAAGTCGTCGCGGCCGAGATCGGGAACGAGCCGTCCTTCCGCATTCGTCACCGTCGCATATACCGCGACCGTTTGAGTGCCGCCGGTGAACGGCGGCTGCGCTTGCCTGGCGCGCACGGCGCCACCAAGCGACGCGAGAACCAGGACGATCGCGAGGATGTGGACACGGGTCATTGAGGGGTCCTCCGGCGGTTGTCCTCCGGGCGAAGACGCGGGCCAGTCCTGATGGTAGTCGTCAGGAGCCGCCATGCGATGACAAATGTGTGTCGACCCGTCCCGCTATCGCATCCGCGAGAAACGAGCGCACCGCCGCGATCGACAGCTCCGGTTGATCGGTGATGAACAGGTGGCTCGCCGACGGCAGCGTGACGAGCCGCGCGCCAGGTATCTCACGCGCGAGGATGCGACCATTCTCCGGCGGCACGAGCGCGTCGCACTCACCGTGAATGACGAGCGTCGGCACGCCGATCGATTTCAGGCGACTAAAACTGCCCGGCCACGCGCGGATGCCTTGAAGCTGTGACAGATATCCGTCCGCGCTGAACGTCGCCTCCAGTGCGACTGCGAGATCCTCCTGAATCCGCGCAGCCAGCGTCGCGGGAGCGTAGATGAACGGCGCCATCGCGCGCCGCCCCTGTTCACGCGGCATCGTCGCGACCGCGGCGAGCGTGGCGCGGACCTCATCCGCCGCGATCACCGCATCCCGACCGCCGCAGCTCGTGCAGCCGAGTATCAGCGAGCGCACCCGAGTCGGATGACCGAGCGACGAGCTCCTGCGCGATGTAGCCGCCCATCGACGCGCCAAACACGTGCGCCGACTCGGCACCTGCCGCATCGAGCACCGCGGCTGCGTCCGCCGCCATCGTTGGGATCGGGTACGAGCCCGGCGGAACGCTGCTCCGGCCGACGCCGCGGTTATCGAAGACGATGACGCGGTAATCTTCAGCGAGAATCGGGGAAACGCGGTGCCACCAGTCCGAAGTGGCGCCGAGGCCCATGATGAGCAGCAGCGGCTCTCCCCGGCCGCTCGCGTCCCAGTAAATCCGCGTGCCGTTGACGTCGACGTGCGGCATTAGATTCGACCGCTATTTGCTGACGGAGACGGCCCGAGTCGCGACGACCGGGAGCGTGACGTGAGAGGGCGAACGAGCGGAGCGGTAAATCCGCTGTGTGGCCGAGCGGAAGTCCTCTGGCTTCGCCTGGAAAATGTTCGTCACATACGTCTGCGGATTGCGGTCGATGATCGGGAACCAGCTGCTCTGGACCTGAACCATGAGCCGATGGCCTTTGACAAATGTGTAGTCCTGCGTGTGCAGGCTGAACGCATATTCCCGCACCGCCTGCGGCACGATCGGTTCAGGCTTCTCGAAACCGGCGCGGTAGCGTCCCCTGAATACCTCGTTCGACACCATCAGCTCGTATCCGGCGAGCTCCCAATTCTGCGGATACTGTTCCGGATAGACGTCGATCAATTTCACGATCCAGTCGGCGTCGCTCCCGGTCGTCGAGGCAAACAGATGCGCCGCGACTTCGCCGGCAATCGTCAGGTCGGCCTCGAGCGGCGCGCTCCGCCACGTCGCGACATCGGCGCGCTCCTCCGCGAACCGCTGATCTTCGAGCAGCCACGTCGGCCACTTCGATCCGCCGGGGAAATACGTCGGCTGAATCGGACGATGACGGTACGGCACGGGATGATTCGGATCGGAGACATAGCTGTCGAACGCATCGGCCGTCGCCGTCGGCTTGTCGAACGACAGCATGCGGTCGGCGCCGAAGTACAGCGCGCGCGCCTGCGTGTTTGCCACCGGCGGCCACGCGTCCCATCGGCGCCACTGGTTGGTGCCGGCTTCGAACGTCAGCGCCTCGGGCAGATCGAGATGGCCTTTGTCCTTCAGGTAATAGGCGAACCAGGGCGCTTGAATCTTGTCGCGGAAATACTCACCCGTCGGGCTGCCGAAATGAATCGGACCGAGCTGCTCGCCCGTGCCGCGCGACCAGCCGCCGTGATTCCACGGCCCGACGACCAGGTGGTTGAAGTGCTTCGTGTCGTGCGGCTCGAGCTCGGAGTAAATACGGATCGGGCCGTAGAAATCCTCCTGATCCCACCAGCCGGCAACGTTCAGCGTCGGCACTTTCACGTCGCGCAGGTACGGCGTCATCGTCTGGCGTTTCCAGAACGGGTCGTAATCGGGATGCGAGACGAAATCGTTCCAGGTCGGGATTTTCTCGTGGAAGAACTTCTTGTTCGCGTTCGCGAGCGGCCCGAGCGCGAGATACCAGTCGTAGGTGTCGTACTTATCGAAGGGGAACTGCTGAACCTCTTTTCCCGATTCCATCATCGCGGCGTACTCGAACCCGTAGCTCAGACGGAACGCGCCGTTGTGATGGAAATCGTCGCCGAGAAACATGTCGGCGGGCGAAGCCTGGGGAGAAATCGCCTTCAGCGCAGGATGCGGCTCGAGCGCGCCCATGATCGTCGTCCAGCCGTCGTACGAGACGCCGAGCATGCCGACGCGGCCGTTGTTCTGCGGGACGTTCTTGAGCAGCCAGTCGATCGTGTCGTAGGTGTCGGTGCCTTCGTCGAGCGTCTTCGTATCGCCCGGCGCCCGCGCCGGCCGCTGCATCACGAACGTGCCTTCGGAGCCGAATTTCCCGCGGATGTCCTCGAAGACGAAAATGTACCCTTCCTCTTCGAGCGCCTTGAGGTACGCCGTGAACTTGCCCGGCCGCGTTCTCGACGCCGTACGGCGTTCGCTGCATCACGATCGGCAGCGGGCCCTGCTGATCCTTCGGGGTGAAGATCTTCGCGTGCAGCCGCACGCCGTCGCGCGCGGGAATCATCACATCGCGAACCACGAAGTGGTCGGCTGTGGTGGAGGATTGTGCCGCGCCGGCCCGGTGAAAACCGCCGGCGACCGCGACGATTGCGACCGCGACGACGACGCCGGCCATCGACGGAGCGAGCAGTCGTTTCATGCCGCGAGATGATAGCACCGCGCCTGTCTCGCCGTTGTCGTAGCGCAGGACTTCAGTCCTGTCTGCGGCAGGTCTAAAGACCTGCGCCACGACGAAACCGCCGTTTATCGTTCGCGGCTGGCGACAGTCGCGCGCGGCGTTGTCGCGACCGACGCGGCGCGTGCGAGCGCCATCGTGGCCCAGTTCGTCGCGGCCGCGGAAATCCACTGGTCGGTTTTGTGCGGGAAGCCGTTGTCGAAGTACGGCTGAAGCGGCGCCGACCGTGACTTCACGTACCACGAGCCGTCCTCGAGTTGCGTGTCGAGCAGGAAGCGAAGCCCGCGCTGATAGATGCGGTCGGTCGTCGGCATGCCCGCCTCTTGGAGCGCGACGAGCGCCTGCGCGCTGGCGAACGCGCCGCTCGGCAGCGACGCGAGATCGGACCATCCACCGTCCGCCCGCTGCGTCGGCGACGATGTCCTTCATCGCGGCGCGAATCGCGGTCTTGTCCCTGTTCGTCCACGCCAGCCCCATCAGCCGGTACGCGCGCTCGGACGCGTTGCGCGGAACCGCGGTAGTCAGCCACGCGGCCGCACGACGGACCGCGGCCTCGTATTCGGCGCGTGCGATGGCCGGCGCGTACAGCTGAAGCGCCCGGGCCGACACCGCCGTCTGGACGATCGCGGTCGCCGTCAGTGGCGGACGCGGTGTGGGCGTCATGGCCGGCCAGTGGCCGTCGGGCGATTGCCGGAGGTAGATGAAGCGGGCGATCGCGTCGGTGAGGAGATCGGCCTTGTGCTGCTCGGCGGCGAGACCCATCAGCACGTACGCCTGGATCGCCGGGCCGGGCAGCGGACCACCGGGCGAGATGCCCTGCAGCATGCGTTCACGGAGCGCGTCCGAAATCGTCAGGTTCAGTTCCACTGCACGGCTCGCCAACATTTCATCGACGCGGAAACCGCTCTTGCGCGCCGACGCTACCGCCGTCGCCGTGAAGCTGTCGTTGTGGCACGAGATACAGCCGGTCTTCTGCAGGAAATTCACGTCGGCCTTCTGCAGGAGCGGCAGACTCCGCTGCACCGCGGCCTGAACCGTGTTGTTCTTGACGAACGTCAAGGAAGGCTGCTTCCACGCGCCGGTGTCCGGCGCGCCGGCCTTCACGAGAAGGTCGACGATCGGCGTGTCGCCATGGAGCTTCGCGTAGTCGAGCGCCGTCAACCCGAACTCGGTTTTCGGGTCGAGCTTCGCGCCGCGCTCGAGCAGCAGCGTCACCAGGTCCTGCGGCGCGTGATCGGCGGCGGTCGCCATGATGAGCGCCGTGCGTCCATTCGGATCCGTCGCGTTGACGTCGGCGCCGCGATCCAGCAGCAGCTTTATCCCGGCCGCATCGCCGTTCGCCGCGCTGATGACGAGCGCCTGCGAATACGCCTTCGGTTCGAAGCCGCCGGCGATGAGGTCGAGGCACTTCGGGCACACTGCAGCCGCGGACGCGAGCGCCAGAAAACCTGCGGCTTTGATGTCGGCGCCGCGTTCGACGAGCAGCTTCGCGATTTCGTAGTCGGGCGCTTCGATCGCGCTCCGCAGCGGAGTGGAATCGGCGAACGAGCGGCTCGTCGGATTGACAGACGCGCCGTGATCGAGGAGCAGCCGGACGGTCGCGATGTTGCCGGGAATGCCCGCCGCGATGAACAACGGCGTCCGGCCATCGTCGGAGCGCGCGTTGACGTCGGCGCCGGCTTCGACGAGCACGCGGGTTTTTTCCAACGAGCATGCGGCGTAGACGAGTGCTGTCGCGTTCGCGTCGTTGTGCGCGTTCGGATCGGCGCCCTTCGCGAGCAGCTGCTTCAGCAACACCGCGTCGCCGTAGATCGCCGCATACATGAACGGCGTCGAACCGTCGACGCCGCGCGCATTGAGGAGCGCCGGTTTCGCGGCAACGGCCTCGTTGAAGCCGGCCAGGTCGGCCGTGCGCAGCAGGTCGATCACGTGCTTCGCGGCCGGATCGATCGGCAGCGGCTCGGATTCGTTCGCGAGATCGTCGGGCCACTCGGCGCCCTGATCGATCCAGGTTTTGATCGTGTCGACCTGGTCGGGCGGCAGCGGGCCGCTCGGCGGCATCGGGTTGCCGAACTTGTTGCCCGATCAAGCGGTGATACAGGCGGCTCGACGCGGAGTTGCCGGGGACGAGCACGGTCTGCGTGCCGCCGCGGAGCGCGCGGCTGCGGCGGTCGAGTCGAAGCGAGTTCATCTGCTTCGAGGGACCGTGGCAGCCGACGCAGTTCTGCCGCAGAATCGGCAGGACGTCGCGCCGGAAGTCGACCTTCTCAGGCTGAGCGAAAACGGTCACGCCAACGAAAACGCTGACGAATGCCGAAAACCGCGACGACGTGCACGCCCTTGTCATACCACCTCCAACATGGCTTCCTTATGTGTCGGAGACATAGTAGGACAACTTGAGCCGTTCGCGACCACTGACTGTTGCGAACCCCTACTGCTGCGTTGACGTCCTCTTGCCCGCTGGAGCGACGGCTTCGATCGGCTTCGGGACCGTCAGCGTGAGATTCGATTTCGCGAGCGAGACGCTCACCGCGTTCGCCTTCGCGATGGCCGCGTTCAGATCGGCGATGGCCTTCGGCGTCTGCGCCTTCGACCTCGTTATACGCCTTCATCGTCTGCTCGCCAGGCCACATGCCGGCCATCAGTCCCGGTCTTGGCCTGACCGATTTTCATGACGAGGCTGTCGGGAGCGCCGCCGCGCCCGCCGCCGCCACCGCGGCCTGCCGGCGGGGGCGCCAGTTTCGGCGCCAGGCCGGCAAGCTCCGTCTTCAGCGCGTCGAATGATGCCTTCACGTCCGCCGGCACGTCGTTCAGCTTCGTCGACAGCTCCGTCATCTGCCGCGTCAGCGATGCGTGCGCGGCCGACGCCTCGCTGATCCGCGGCTGCATATGCGTGCATCTCGCTGGCCATGTCGAAGAGCCGCTTGCGCTCGACCGACGTCAGCACGACTTCCGGATCCTCGATGACGCGCAGCGGCTTCGTGTCGACCGTCTTGCCGTCGACGATGAGCGCGACGTTGTAGACGCCGCCGAGCACGAACGGGCCCGCCGTTGTCGCGCCCGCCGCCGAAACCGCCGCCGCCGCCGTCCGCCGCCCGGCGTTGCATCCGGCGCCGAACGGGCTCGTCTCCTGCGCAGTTCTGATTCTGCCGGCCTCCGCCTGCCTGATCGCCGCGGCCGGCGGGCTGCGCGGAGGCTGCGGCGCCGGCTGCACGCGCAGGTCCCAGCACGCGGACTGGATGCCCGGCTTCGTTGCTGTTCGCGAGCACCGGCGCCGCGATCTCGCGGACCTCTTTGCCGACGCTGTCGGTGATCTTCAGCTTCACGTCGCCGACGGCCTTCTTGTTCAGCCACGAGATCACGGCCGCCTGCGGCGGGTTCTCGCCGAAGAACGTCTGATCGCCCCAGAACTCGTAGTTGCGATCGGACGCCGGCCGGCGATACATCGCCGACGGCGGCGGCGTGAAGAGCTTCGCGTCGGTCGTCACCGCCTGCGCGGCCGCGTACTCCTGAATCGGCTCGAGATGATCGAGGATCCACATCGCGCGGCCGTGCGTCGCGAGGATCATCGCGTTGTCGCGCGGATGCAGCGTGATCTCGTCGACGCGCACCGTCGGCAGGTTCGCCTTCACGTGCGTCCAGCTCTTGCCGCGATCGACCGAGACGAAGAGGCCGGTCTCGGCGCCGAGGTAGAGCACGTCTGGATTCTTCAGGTCTTCGGTGATCGTCTTGATCGACTTCGCCTTTGAGGTTGCCCGACGGCCGACTGCCAGCGTCTGGCCGTAGTCGTGGCTCACGCAGACGTACGTCTCGAAGTCGTTCTGCCGGTGCGCATCGAACGTCGCATAGACCGTCGCTTCGTCGAACCGCGACGGCGCGATCCGCGAGACCCACGCGCCCTTCGGCACGTCCGGCAGCTTCGACGGTGACGTTCGTCCAGTTCTTGCCGGCGTCGCGCGTCACCTGCAGATTGCCGTCGTCGGCTGCCCGCGTACAGCAGCCCGGCGCGCTTCGGCGACTCGGCGAACGACACGATCGCCGGCCACGCCTGCACGCCGTCGTCTTTCGAGATGCGGATGTCGCTCCCCTTCACGCCCATCGTCACGATGTCGTCGCGGTTCGCGCCGGTCGTGAGGTCGGGGCTGATCGCGGTCCACGTGAGGCCGCGATCGACCGATCGAAACACCTTCTGCGCCGGCGCGTACACGATCTTCGGATCGTGCGGCGACAGCGTGAGCGGCGTGTCCCATTCCCAGCGCAGCGGCGGCTCGCCCGGCTGCCGCCTGCGGACGGATCGACATCGTCTCGTTGGTGACGCGGTCGATGCGCACCATGTTGCCGTCCTGCGATTCGCTGTACGCGATCCGGAAATCGGCCGGGTCCTGCAGCGCCATGAAGCCGTCGCCGCCCTGCATCGTCGTCCACTGATAGTTGGCGATGCCGGCGACGCCGCGCACCGCGCTCGGACCGCACCAGACGTAGTTGTCCTGCATGCCGCCGCACACGTGGAACGGCGTCGCCATGTCGTAGCTCACGTGATAGAAGAGCCCGACCGGCACGTTGGGCAGGAAATTCCAGGTCGCCGCGTGGTCGTAGCTGACCGCGAGGCCGCCGTCGTTGCCGATCATGACGTGATTCGAGTTCGACGGATCGAACCAGATCGCGTGGTGGTCGGAGTGGATTTTCGTCGCGGCCGCGGTGTTGACCGTCTTACCGCCGTCGGTCGTCATGTGCAGGTCGACGCCGCCGTAGATGACGACGTCCGGATCGTTCGGATCGACGCGCACCTGGCTGAAGTACATCGGCCGCGGGTTCTCGTTGTTCACCTTCCGCCACGTCGCGCCCGCATCGTCGGACCGGTAGAGACCCGTCGGCTCCTTGTTCACGCCAGTGACGACGTTGTTCCGTCCGCCACCTGCCGCCTGTCCGCCTTCAGCTCCGCCTCTGCTGCGCCTCCTGCCCTTCCAGCCTCTCCCGCTCCTCCTGCCTCGCCCGCCCCTCCTGCCCGTCCAGCCCCGCGTCCCCCGGGCGGCGCCTGGCCTTCAATCACCGCGTACAGACACGCTCGGACGTCGGCGGTACACGTCGACGCCGATGCGTCCCATCGGCTCGTTCGGCAGTCCTTCCGTCAGACGTTTCCAGGTTTCGCCGGCATCAGTCGACTTCCAGATGCCGCTCCCCGGACCGCCACCGTTCATGCAGCACGCCGAGCGCCGACGCTGGTACGTCGTCGCGTAGAGGATCTGATCGTTGGTCGGATCCATCACGAGATCGTTGGCGCCCGTGTCATCGTCGCCCTTTAGCGTCTGCTTCCACGTCTTGCCGCCGTCGCTGGTCTTGAACACGCCGCGCTCGCCGCCGGATCCCCACAAGCTGCCGGTGCGCCGCGACGAAGACGACGTCGTTGTTACGCGAGTCGATGACGATGCGGTTGATGTAGCGAGAGGTGCGGAGGCCCATGTTCACGTAGGTCTTGCCGCCGTCGATCGACTTGTAGACGCCGTCACCCCACGACGTGCTTTGCCGATTGTTCGACTCGCCGGTGCCGACCCAGACCAGATCGGGATTGTTCTGTGAGACGGCGACGTCTCCGATGGACATCAGGCCTTGCTGCTGGAACTGCGCCTCGAATGTCGTGCCGTTGTTCGTCGTCTTCCACACTCCGCCGTGCGCGGTGCCGACGTAGAAGATCGCGGTGTTCGGTTCGTACACCGCGATATCCGCGATGCGGCCGGACATCGACGCCGGACCGATCGGGCGGAAATGCAGCGCGTCGAACGGACCGCCGCCCGCCGCCGCTCTGGATTCACCGCTTTGCTGCGACAGCGCGAGGAGCGACTGGGCGCCGAACGCGGCGGCGAGTGCCGCGAGCAGTGTGAAAAGACGGAATGGCTTCATGTTGTTCTCCGCAGGCTGATGGGAAGTCGCGGTGATTATAGAATGAACCCATGATTTCTCGAACGTTTTCGTCCGTGGCTCTGCTCCTCGCGGTCGCGCCCGTCGTTGCGGCACAGGAAACGCATCGCTACGTCCCGGATCATTTCTTCAACACGTATTCGGCCGCTCATCCGCCGGCGCTTCGGATCAAACCCGGCGACCACGTCGTCACAAAGACGATCGATGCGGCAGGAGTCGATTGGGACGGCAAGGCAACGGGGACGGGCGGGAATCCGGAGACCGGTCCTTTCTACATCGAAGGCGCGGAGCCGGGCGACATGCTCGTTGTACGGTTCGAAAAAATCGAGACGAACCGCACGATGGCGTACTCCGGCAGTCTCCTCGCGCCGTACGCCGTCGATCCAGGCTCGATTTCGGCGCGCGTGGAGCGCGACCCGAAGCGGCTGACGTGGACCATCGACAAAGCTAAAGGAGTTGCACGCCTCGATCAGTCTGATGTGCAGCCGGGCGGCATCGAGCTTCCGCTGAAGCCGATGCTGGGCTGCGTCGCCGTGGCGCCATCGAGAAAAGAAGCGATCGCCGCCGTCACACCGGGCTCCTTCGGCGGCAACATGGACTACGCCGGGATGAATGCCGGCGTCACGCTCATGCTGCCGGTGAACGAACCGGGCGCACTGCTGTTCCTTGGCGATGGTCACGCCCGAATGGGCGAAGGCGAAGTAGCCGGCACTGGGCTCGAGACGTCGATGGATGTCGAGTTCACCGTGAATCTGGTGAAGAAGAAAACGATCGCATGGCCCCGCCTCGAAAGCGCGACGCACGTGATGGTGCTCGGCAGCGCGCGTCCGCTGCTCGAAGCCTTTCAGCACGCGACGAGCGAGATGCAGCGATGGCTGATGGCGGATTACGGATTCACGGAACGCGGCGCGCAGACGTTCATGGGCCAGGCCGCCGAGTACGAAATCGCGAATGTCGTCGATCCCAACTTCACCGTCGTCGCCAAGGTGCCAAAGGCGCTGCTGCCACGACGGTAAACGCGGTCAGCTGTTCGGCGTCCACCGCGTGACGCGGCCGGTGAGCGTCTCGGAGCCGATCGACACAAAAAGCTCACGGTCCGACGCCCCGAGCGCGAATGTCATGCGACGATCGAGCCGCTCGACGAGCGCCGCGACCAGCCGGCGATCGATCGCGTGGAGCTCCAGTTCCGCCGCGCGATGAATCCGTTCGCCGTCGAGGGTGCGCGCCAGGCGCTCGACGTCTTTATATGTATACACGGCGACGCGCGGGGATGCTTTGGACGCCTTGTGCAGCCGAGCCGCATCGGGACTGCCGATCTCAATCCACGAGCGCAGCGCGCCGGTGAGATCGCGCACGGCGATTGCTGGTTCGTCGGGCGATGACAGCCCGCCCGCTGAGAACGCGATGCCGTCGGTGAGCTCGAGCGCATAGGCGAGCACCCGCGTGACGAGATACTCCTCAGACTCCGACGGGTGGCGCGCGACGCGCAGCGCAAGCGACTCGTACACCGCGCGATCGGCGTCCGCCAAGTCGATGTCGAACGTGTAGAGCGTTGCGCCTTGTGCCATGAAGCGTCATGCTAGACTCCTCGACAAATTCCGAGGAGGACGTCCGCATGTCCCGCATTCTTGCACACCGCACATTTTTGTTTTCTACCGCGATTCTGGCGCTCGCTGCCGGATGGAATTTTGGCGTCGGCGCCGAACGGAGGCCGAACGCCGACGTCGTGCAAGCGGCCGCATCAACCGACAGCGCAATCGACCCGGCGATCATCAAGGGCCTCGAATGGCGCAGCATCGGTCCCCTTCGCGGCGGCCGATCGATCGCCGTTTCCGGCGTGAAAGGTCGCGCCAAGGAAGCCTACTTCGGGGCCGTTGGCGGCGGTCTCTGGAAAACCACTGACGGCGGCACGACATGGACGCCGGTCACCGACGGTCAGATCACGAGCTCGTCGGTTGGCGCCGTCGCCGTATCCGAATCGAACCCGGATGTCGTCTACATCGGCACCGGCGAGAGCTGCATCCGCGGCAACATCATGCCGGGCGACGGCGTGTACAAGTCGACCGACGCCGGCAAGACCTGGACGCACGTCGGCTTCACCGACTCGGACGCGATCTCGAAGATCCGCATTCATCCGACGAATCCCGACATCGCATTTGTCGCCGACTTCGGCCGCTACGGCAAGGACAGCGACGAGCGCGGACGTCTTCAAAACGACCGACGGCGGAAAAACATGGAAGAAGGTGCTGTTCCGCGACGCAAAGACCGGAGCGGTGGACGTCGAGATCGATCGCAAGAACCCGAACGTGATGTTCGCCGCGCTGTGGCAGGCCTATCGCGTCGAGTACCAGATGTCGAGCGGCGGGCCCGGCAGCGGTCTCTTCAAGTCCACGGACGGCGGCGACACGTGGAAGGAAATCACGCGCAGCCCGGGCCTTCCGCAAGGGCTCGACGGCAAGATCACCGTCGGCATCTCCGGCGCGGATTCGAACCGCGTCTACGTGCTGCTCGAGAACGAAAACGGCGGGCCTCTTCAGCTCGGACGATGCCGGCGCGACGTGGAAGCTGGTGAACGCCGGCCGCAACATCCGGCAGCGCGCGTTCTACTACACGCACGTGTTCGCCGATCCGAACAACAAAGACATCGTCTACATGCTGAATACGAGCGCGTTCCGCTCGGTCGACGGCGGCAAGACGCTGCAGAACATCGGCAATGGCACGCATGGCGATCATCACGATCTGTGGATCGATCCGGACGACTCGAAGCACGTCGTGCTTGGAAACGACGGCGGCGGCGCCATCAGCTACAACGTCGACATCGCGCAGCGCACGTGGTCCAACCAGGATTTTCCAACCGGTCAGTTCTATCATGTCGCCACGACCAAGCACGTGCCGTATCACGTGTGCGGCGCGCAGCAGGACAACACCACCATGTGCGTGTCGAGCGCGACGAACCTCGGCGGCGGCCGCGGCTTCGGACGCGGCAACGTCGTGCCGCCGTATGAAGCCGGCGGCGGGGAGCCGGGATACATCGCGCCCGATCCGACGAATTTCGACATCTACTACGCCGGCGCGAACAACGGGTCGTTTCTCACACGGCTCGATCGCCATACCGGCGAACTGAAAGAAGTGGGCGCCTATCCGCGCTTCTTCTCGGGCGAGCCGTCGAGCGCCGTCAAGGAACGCTGGCAGTGGACGTACCCGATTATTTTCTCGCCGGTCGATTCAAAAACGCTCTACACATCGTCGCAGCGCGTCTGGAAGACGACAAACGGCGGACAGGACTGGACCGCGATCAGCGGCAGACCTCACGCGTCACGATCCGAAGACGATGCAGGAGTCGGGCGGGCCGATCACGCACGACATGAACAGCCCTGAAATTTACGGTACGGTGTTTTCGCTCGCGCCGGGCAGAACGGACATCAACGTCTTGTGGGCGGGATCGGACGACGGGCTGGTGCACGTGACCCGCGACGGCGGCAAGACATGGACGAACGTGACGTCGAAAGACATGCCGGACCTCGGCCGCGTGAGCCAGATCGACGCGTCCGCGTTCGATGCCGGCACCGCGTACGTGTCGGTGAAGAAACCGCTGCTCGACGATTACGCGCCGTACATCTTCCGCACGCACGACTTCGGTCGCACGTGGACGAAGATCGTAAATGGGATCGCGGCGAACGACTACGTCTCCTCAGTCCGCGAGGATCCCGACGAGAAAAGGTCTCCTCTACGCGGGTGCTGAGCACGCGTTCTACGTGTCGATCGACGAGGGCGACCACTGGCAGCCGCTGACGCGGCACCTGCCCGACACGCAGGTATCCGACATCTGGGTCGAAGGCAACGACGTCACGATTTCCACGATGGGCCGCGGCTTCTACATTCTCGACAACGTGCAGCCGCTGCGCGAGTACGCCGCGAAGGTCACGACAACCAATGCGTATCTGTTCAAACCCGGCGACGCGATCCGCGGCGCCGGCGGCGCGACCATCAGCTACCTGCTGAAGACGCAGCCTCAGAAGATGACGCTCGACATTCTCGATAGCAAAGGGCAGGTCGTGCGGTCGTTCGAAGGCGCGTTGCCGAATGCGGGCCGAGGCGGACGCGGAGGCCGCGGCGGCGCACCCGCGGCAAGCGCCGGCGGGACGGCGACGCAGACGACGAGCGCTCCAGCGGCTGCCGAGCGCGCAGGCAGGCCGCGGCAGCGACGAGCTGCCGCCCGACGAGGAAGAAGGACGCGGCCGCGGAGGTCCGCAGACCGCGAACATCACCCCCGGCCTGAATCGATTCACCTGGGATCTGCAATACCAGCCGGTCGTTTCGTTCCCCGGCATGGTCCTGTGGGGCGCGACGACCAACGGTCCGGTCGCGCTGCCCGGAACGTATCAGGTGCGGCTCACCGTCGACGGACAGGCGCAGACGCAGCCGCTCACGGTGAAGAAGCATCCGTATCACGAGGCCACCGAAGCAGACTTGCAGGCGCAGTTCGATCTCGCGAGCCAGATTCGCGACAAGGTCAACGAAGCGAACGATGCCGTCATTCAGATCCGCCGCATCAAGCAGCAGGTGGACGATCGGCTCGAAGAAGAAGGACGACGCAGACCTGCGCGCGATCGCGAATCGGCTGACGCGAGAGCTGACGGTTGTGGAGGAAGAGGTCTATCAGGTCCGCAACCAGAGCAATCAGGATCCGTTGAACTTCCCGATCAAGATCAACAATCGGCTCGCGTCGCTGCTGCGGGTCGTCGAGACCGGCGACGGCAGGCCGACGAGCAACACCGGCGCGATCTTCAACGACATCAAGACCGAGTTGAAAGCGCAGACGGACCGGCTTGCAGCAGGTGCTCACGACCGACCTGCCGACGTTCAACCGGCTGGCGCAGCGCATGGGGCTCGACCCGGTGCCGGAGAAACAGGACAAAGTAGCGCGAGGCTTAGCCGAGCGGAAGCGATGTAGCGCGAGGCTTTAGCCGAGCGAATAGCTATAGCCGAGCATCAACGTGAACAAAACTCGACTCGAAGCATTCAGCGACGGCGTGATCGCGATCCTGATCACGATCATGGTGCTCGAGCTGAGAGTGCCTCACGGAGCGGACTGGGCCGCGCTCAGTCCGCTTCTGCCGGTCTTCCTCACCTACGTCCTCAGCTTCGTCTTCCTCGGCATCTACTGGAACAATCACCACCACATGCTCCACGCCGTCGACGCGCGTGAACGGCGCGATCCTGTGGGCGAACCTGCATCTGCTGTTCTGGCTGTCGCTCGTGCCGTTCGTGACCGAGCTGGATGGGCGAGAATCATTTCGACGCGCTGCCGACAGCGCTCTACGGCGGCGTGCTGCTGTGCGCCGCGCTGGCGTACACGATTCTTCTCCGGACGATCCTCGCGTACGAAGGGCCGCACTCGAAGCTCGCGGAAGCGATCGGGAACGACATGAAAGGCTACCTGTCGCTGGGGCTTTACGTGCTCGCCATCCCGATGGCGTTCGTTCAATCAGCGCATCTCCGATGCGATCTACGTGACGGTCGCGCTGATCTGGCTCGTGCCGGACCGGCGCATCGAAGTCGCGAGTGCGCGAGTGAGCCGCGGCCTCACCGCTTCAGCGCGACCACGACCGCGAACGACTCCACCCGCCATCGGATCTCGGTCGCGAACCCGGCGGCGCGGCAGCATCCGGAGCTCTTCCTCGAGCGAGAAATGCACATCGTCCCGCGCCCACGCTCTGAAGAAGCCCTTGGCTTGCCGCCGGCTGTAGGACTCCTGCAGATGGGCGAGCCACGCCTCCCGATCGGCTGTCGCGCATGCGCGCGTCGGACGCGGGATAACAAGTCGGCGCTGACGAGCAGCCCGCCGCGGCGGAGTCGACGCGTGAATCCGCCGATACAGCGTCGCCTTTCGCGCCCGCGTTCGCACATGATGCAGCGCGAAGGACGCCGTGACCGCGTCGACCGCGGGTAGCGCGACGGCTCGGCGAGCGTCGATTCGAGGCTTCGCCGAGCGACCCAGGACCCGCTCGAAATCGCCGTGGATCGTCGACAGCCGACCGCCAAGGCGCCGACGAGCGACATTCAGCATCGCATCGTCGCTGTCGATGCCGACGATCCGCGCGCGCGGTGCGACGCGAAGTACTCGCGCCGACAGCGCTCCCGTCCCGATGCCGAGATCGACGACGACCGGCGAACGCCCGACGAGCCGAATGACGGATGCCGCCTCGTCGAGCATCGTTTCGTAGCGCGGGATGAACGTCCGGATGCGCGCGTCGTACTCGCGAAGGTTGATGCCGAGATGTGAGGCTGCGGACATGGTTTGGTGGCTGGTGGCTGGTGGCTGGTGGCTGGTGGCGAATTTTTCTACCGTGCGTTGCAGCTAGGCATCCTGAACGCGCCGATGCGCGTCGAGTAGCTCGGCGCGTCCTTCTTCAGATAATCCCCAACATACCAGATCGTGCAATCGTCGGCCGGATCGATCGCCGTTTGCGTGTAGTCCTCCCACCGGAGCGTGTTGTTCTGCGCGGCCTCGCCCGTGGCCAGCACTGCTTCGTGGAACGTCAACTGACCGAGCGGATCCGCTGCGCGGCGGCCCGCGAATCGTTGACCTGCGAAGTTGGGAGCGCCGCCGAACGAGTAGCCGATCCCGATGTTGCCGTCGCGATCGATCGCCGGGCTCGCCATCCAGCGAAAGAATCCGTCGGGCGCGTACGTCCCCTGCTGATTCAGATGAACGTCGCGGTTCTTGTCGAGCGTGAGCTCGTACCAGCGGACGCCGCCGCCGCCGACAGACGAATTCACGGAGTGGGTTGCGACGATCGCTTCACGGCCTCGCACGTTTCGATAAACAACTCGCGCCATGATCTTGTCGCCTTGTGCATCGAGCTTGCGGTCGCTGCCCGGCTGCGGCACGCAGCTGGTCAGCTGGCCTCCGCACAAGTAGCTGTAGGGCGCAACGGCGATCCGCGCCGGTCCTTCGAGTTTTGTCCTTGCCGGCTGGGTCCAATCCACGTGGAATTTCCAGGCGAAGATCGCATCGTCGCTCAAGATGTTCTTGAGCTGCGTGCCGCCGGCGGCGAGGACGATATTCGGCGCGCCGGGCGGCGGCAGCGTTTTCCCGTCGAGGTCCGCGTTGTTCAGAAAGTTGACGCCGTCGACGACGATGCATTGTTCGTGCGCCGGTTCGCCTTTGAGCATCTTCGCGCGTTCCGCGACGCAGGCGTGTTTCTGAATCACTTCGTCGCCCGTGCTCGTCGGCACGTAGTAGCCGTCGGGCCAGATTGCCGGCCGCGGATAGTCGGGAAATAGAGATCGCTCGAACGCATAACGATAGTACGAGCCCAGCGGATCACTCGTCGTGCTGACCGCGTAGCACATGGCATACGTACCCTCCGTCGGCTGCGGCGGCGCAGCGCCGCCCCGTTGCGGCGCGGCTGGCAGGGGTGGCGGCGGACCGGGCTTCACGGCAGCGCCAGGGCGCGCGGCCTCTCCGGGCCCAGCGGGCTCGCCCGGCTTCGAGCGATCGCGATCGAACACGGTCCGCCGAAAGATCGGCATCACGACGAGCCATCGATCGGCAAGCTGATCGTAGCGAACAACCGCATCGCCGTTCGGCCGCGCTTCGCAGACGCCGCCAAATCCGGCGAAAAACGTATTCGTGCTCACGGGACCGTACAGAACTTCGCCTTTCTTCGTGAAGACAGCGACCTGCGAGTTGACGATCTGCACGATCCGATCGGGGCCGACGGCGATGGTGTTGTCGGACGGATTTCTCGGAGTGGGCGGATTGTTCGTGCCGGCGCCCGGCGTCATGCCGAAGCCGAGGCCGTCGAAGCTGGAAACAATCGGCAGCGCAGGACGGCTGCCTTGCGATGTCTGCTCGACGGCGCCACCGCCCGCCGCGGCGGCGATCGACGGCGGCGTTCGCTCAGGGTGAGTATCACCCTTGTGGCACATCCAGCACTGTGTGCGGGCGCTCGCCGGCATGAACTTCGGGAACTCGTCGAACATCGCATTCATCCGGGAAACGATCTTGTAGGCTGGCTTGACGTCGGATTTCCAGTCCGACGGGTCATGGCAGTGATCGCAGCCGACGCCGAGCGTCACGTCGTTCACCGTCATCACCAGTTTCACGCGATCGGACGCGTCGGCGAGCGTTGACGGCCAGCGTTCCCTTTCCGCCGCAAGAGCCGCTTGTGGCAGGCGCGACGGCGTGCGCTGGCCTCGATGGCACGTCCAACACCTAACGCCGTCGGTTCCAGCCAGTTGCTTCGCGTTGACGGTCTCGACCATCTGCGCCATCTTCGCGGCCGCGGCAAACGGCGCTTTCGCGGCGTTGGTCCAGTCGTTCGGCACATGGCAGAACTCGCAGTCGACGCCGAGCGCGCGGCTGTACGCGTCCATCCGTGCGCGAGAGTCCGCTGGCCGCGACGGTTGTGACGGCATCGATGCGAGGACAAGCACGGAGACGAGCGGAACGATGATGCGATGCATGTTCGCCTGTTCGAGGTGTTCCGGTTTATGGCGCCGACGTCGCAGTATATGATGCGCGCACACCGGGAGGCCGAAGTGTTGACACGACTTCTACTCGCAGCGGCGCTCGCCGCCGGCTTATCACAGGCAGTCACGGTCGCGCAGACACCCACGCCGGCACAGGCCGCCGCCGACGCCTCGGTCAAACCGAACGATTACAGCGATTCCAATGATTGGTTGTGCCGGCCGGGAAGGCACGACGCGTGCGACGTCGATCTGTCCACGACGATCGTCGCCGCGAAGGGCACGTTGACGCGGGAGGCGTGGAAGAGCGACCCGAACGCCGCGATTGACTGCTTTTACGTGTATCCGACCGTCTCGACGGATCCGACGCAGAACAGCGACATGAATCCCGACCCAGCCGAACTGAACGTCATCCGCCAGCAGTTCGCGCGGTTCGCTTCTGCCTGCCGGCCGTACGCGCCGATGTATCGACAGGTGACGCTGGCCGGCCTCCGCCGCATGATGGCTGGCGGCTCGCGCGCGGTGCTCGATCGCGGGCTTGCGTACGACGACGTGCGGGATGCGTGGAAGTACTACCTGGATCACGACAACAAAGGCCGCGGCGTTGTCCTGGTCGCCCATTCACAGGGTTCGTACATCCTCGCGGAGCTGATCCGTCAGGAGATCGACGGCAAGCCTGTTCAATCGCGTCTCGTGTCGGCGATTCTCCTCGGAACGACGATTGCGGTGCCGCGCGGGAAAGATGTCGGCGGCTCGTTCCAGCACGTTCCGCTCTGCCGTGCCTCGTCGCAGACCGGGTGCGTGATCACATACGCCTCGTACCGTTCGACGATCCCGCCGCCGCCGAACACCCTGTTCGGAAAGGTTGCGGACGAGAACATGACCGCGGCGTGCACGAACCCCGCGGCGCTCGCGGCCGGCGCCAGCGGCGAGCTGCACGCGTATCTCGACGCGAAAGGCCACACGATCACGAGCAACGGCCCGCCGAAGCCGTGGGTGATGCCCGAACAGCCGATCGAGACACCGTGGGTCAGCGTACCGGGCCTGCTCACCGCCAAGTGCGCGTCGAACGAGAATGCTTCGGGTTACCTCGAAGTGACTGTGCACGGCGATCCCGCCGATCCTCGCGTCGACGACATCACCGGCGACATCGGCGCGGGCGATAGCGTGGCGGCAAACTGGGGACTGCACCTCATCGACGTGAATCTCGGAATGGGCAATCTCGTCGAGATCGTCAAGCAACAGGCGAAGGCTTACGCGAGGAAATAGTCTCGAGGTTCGCGAGAGGGTCTTTAGGTTCTGCTGCGGAGCGTGTCCATCGCTTCGAGGAAAAGCGACACGCTCGGATCGGCATCTTGAATGGCCCATGCCGCCGATAGCGCGGCAGCGACGTACGCGAACGCTGCGACGCGCCGCCGATCGAGGCCGGTCGCGGCCGGCAGGAATGCAAGGCGCCGATCGATCGCGTTCGGGAACGGCAGTTCGTCCTTCGCGCGTGGCATCGCCCGGCTCACGAGATAACCAATGTCGAACGCCGGATCCCCGGCGACGCCCTTCGGATCGATCAGGAGATGCCCCGCCCGCTCTGACGTGACGATGTTTCCATAGTGCAGGTCGCCATGCAGAAGCGATGGCGGCGGAGCATCCTCGAGCAGCTCACGCAACACCGCCGCTGCTCGCGCAAGCTCTCGCCGCCCGACGGCGATGGTCCCAAGCGCAGACGCGAACTCAGCGAACGGCTCCGCGACTGCGGCGATTGGCAGGCTCGGCCAACCATCCTCGAGCAATCGAGCTGCAACCCGCAGCGCTCGGTCTTCAGTGGCCGCCGACGCGAGAGTAGCTCCCGGTACCGCACGTTCGAGCAACACGGCGCATACGTCAGGCGAGGTTTCGAGAACCGCGACGGCGCGGTGATCGCCGAATGCACGCAGCGCCTCGACGTGCCGCGCGAGCTCGCGAACATCACGAAAGGTCTTGCGCCACGGCGAGGGGCGAGGCGCCTCTTGAGGTCGCGGTCTTCGTGTTACTCGAACGGTTCGGGACACCGCCGGATCGTACTCTGCAACAGCGTTATGACCCTTGCTGGCACCTGATTTGCGCGCACAGAGTCGGGAGGTGAGGTATGCCACGCGGCGACAAAAGCAAATACACAGACAAGGAGAAGCGTCAGGCCGAACATATCGAAGAAGGTTACGAAGAGCGCGGCATCTCGAGAGACGAAGCTGAACGGCGCGCCTGGGCGACCGTGAACAAGGTGCACGGCGGCGGCGAAAAGCCCGGCGGCAGCGGCTACGGCAAACCAGAAAATCATGAGCCGATGCGGAAAGGCGGACGCATAGGAGGATCGCGATGAGCTCGCCGCGTCAGCGTGCGGCCGCGCGTCGCAACATCAAGAAAGCGGCAGCGGCCGCGAAAAGGAAGCGGACGATCGCCCATCTGCCGAAGAAGACGCGCACCGCGCTCGGCAAACAGGCAGCCAAAGTGGCGAAGCAGCGCCGATCCGGGTAGAGCCCAGGCGTTATTCGCGCTTGAACAGGCCGACGAGCGCCGCCTTCGCACGCACGTGGCCCGCCATCGCGGAGACGATCGCCGCACGTGTCTGCGGGCGGCGATGCGCCGACGGCTGGGATGTCGAGCATCGTGTCGAGCGCGAAGAGCTCGAACACGTAGTGATGCGTCGGTCCCGCGGCGGCGCGCCCGGACCTCGGTAGCTCGGACCGGTCGCGCTGATTTGACGCGTGCCGTCGGGGAGCTGCGGCCCAAGCGGCACGTGTTCGGGCGAGGCTCGTCATGGTCGGCGGAATGTTCCACAGCATCCAGTGGAGCATGTCGTCGTTGCCGGGCGCGATCGCCGTGTCGACGATCGTGCACGATCAGCACGAAGCTCTCGACGCCTTCCGGCGCGCCACTCCACGTTAACGGCGGCGACGCCTCCTCGCCCGCCTGCGTGTACTTCGCGGGAATCTTCGCGCCGTCCGCAAAGGCGGCGGAGGAGAGCGTCATCACCGGAATCGGACCGCGCCCGCGTCCGCCGCGCCGCCCGGGGCGCCGGTTGCGCGCCGCGCTGACCGGGAGGCGGCGGAGGAGGCGGCGGCTGCACGGCGCCCGGTCTGGCGGCGTCTGCGCGCCGGCGGCGATAAAGCCGGCATACGCGAACGCGAGAACCAGGGATGGCAGGACTAAAGTCCTGCGCCACACACGGCAGGACTAAAGTCCTGCGCCATACGGTGGGACTCCTGCGCCGCAGGGATGAAAGGACTAAAGTCCTGCGCCACGCGGCGGAGACCGCATCTGTGAATCGCATCGACGTAGGCTCCTACTTGAACGACGCCGGCTGCAGCTTCCGCCAGGCGTCGTACCGCATGCGAAGCGTCTTCACCGGGTTCAGGTTCTCGCCCTCCTTGATTCCCTTCGGGTGATCCGGCGCCGGCTGCGACACGTTGATGTACATCGCGTACTTGCCGTTGTTGTGCGAGTCGCCGTTCGTGTCCGTCTTCTCCGCCATGAGGATGTACGACACGTGCGCCGTCTTCTCGTCGCACGGGATCGGCGGCTTCGAGCCGTCGGTCGGCCACGGCGGACAGGTGCAGCGGCTGTCGCCGCCGGAGCCATCGGCCGCTTCCATCGCTGCCATCACGCGATCGGTGATCGCGCCTTTCGCGTTGATGAATGCCTGCACCGCGTTCGGCACGACGTTGCCGGGCCGCAGGATATTGCCCTGAATCGAATAGAAGATCTCGGTGCCAGGAACCTGGCCCTGAATGTCCTGCGACACGTAGCCGTTCGTCAGCCCCGAATGGCCGGCGCGCCGGCCGGTCAGATCGAGAATGCCGAACTGGCGGCTCTGATACGCGGGGTCCTTGCTCAGCAGGTTGATGATCTCTTTCGGATCGGTGCCCTTTCTGCAGCTCCTGAAAGACGAGCATCTGATTCTGATGCGTGTCGTCGACGGCCGCCTGGCACGCGGCGACGCCCTTGCCCGGCACGACAACGGCCTGAACGTTCTTCAGAAAGTCGTCGTCTCCGATTGACGCACGTCGCGGACGCGATGACGACGCGGCCGGTGCTGCGATCGACAGCGATTACCGACCAGGTGGCAAACGCCGATGTCGGCAACGTGAGCAATACCAGCAGCGCGAGCAGCAGAATTCGACGCATGAGGATCTCCAATGAACGCGGTCGGCCGGATTATACAGTGACGCGCGGGGCGCTGGCTATGCGCGGCGGCCGCGATTATAGTGTGGCCGTCCGACGATCGACGACGAACGGAGGCGCGCATGCAGAAGCACATCGTGAGACTTGCATGCCGCGTCGATCGGCTGCGCCGCCACACTTGCGGCGGCCGACGCGGCGTGGAAGTGGGCGGGCTCGTACGGCGACAAGGCGGTGTCGATGCTGATCATCGGCGACATCGACATTCAGCTGCGCGCCGATCCGACGACCGCCTTCGTGCACATCGGCGACACGCTCAAGCACGCCGACCTCGTCTACGCGAACCTCGAGGGCATGCTCGTCAAGCCGCAGGGTCCGGAAATCGACATTCCCGGACAAGCGCGGCTGGAGACATCCCGGGCCCGACGGCGTGAAGGCGCTGACCGCCTGGAACGTCAAGGTCGTCGGCGTCGCGAACAACGTCGCCTACGACCGCAGCAACATCCTGCAGACGCTGAACGTGCTCGACGCGAACGGCATCGCGCACACCGGCGGCGGCACGAACATCGCCGAAGCGCACAAACCGGCGATCGTCGAGCGCAAAGGCGTGAAGATCGGATTCCTGCAGTACACGGCGCGCTGGTATCAGGACAACGAGCAGATCGCGACCGACACGGAGCCGGGTGTCGCGAAGATATCGTCGCGCGACGGCATCACGATCGATCCGGCCGACGTCGACCGCGTCCGAGACGACATCCGCCGCCTCCGCTCCCAGGTCGACATCGTCGTCGTGTCGCATCACAACCGCGACGGCGCGACGGCGACGCAGTTCGGCGAAAGCCGCCCGCGCGGCCGCCCTCCGGCGAGCGCCGCGACAACCACATTTCCGAGCCTTATCAGAAGCAGTTCGCGCACCTGGCGCTCGATGCGGGCGCCGACCTGGTGTACGGCCACGGCACGCACACCGTGCAGGGCGTCGAAGTCTACAAAGGCAAGCCGATTCTCTACGCGATCGGACATTCGGCCTTCGATCAGCCCGGATACGAGAAGTCGAAGGACGGCATCGTCGTGCGACGCGGTGATCGACGGCAAGAAGATCGTCCGCGTTTCGTTCGTGCCGGTCACGCGCGATGCGCACAACGACGTGCTGATGCTCGATCCGTCGACGGGCGAGGGCGCCGCGCTCCTCAGCGTCATCAAAGGGCTGTCGGGAAGCGCGCCGCTCAGAGATCGACGGCCAGGAAGTCGTGCTGCTCGACACGCGCGTGCACGCGACGCATCCGTAACGCGCTCTCTCTGGCGTCCGGCTTCGGCCGGACGTCGCGGCCGCTGTGCTCGGTAGCGTCCGGCTTCAGCCGGACGTCGCGGCCGCCGCGAGTTTGAGGACCGTGTTCCAGTTGCGCGCGGTGCCGCGCATGGCAAGCGTTTTCTCGATCAAAACGTTCGTCAATTTCGATCGGCCCATGCCGTCCGGGTAGACGACGTAGAGCTGTCGGCCGATGGCGCGGAGGCGCTCCGGCCCGACAATCGCCGCCTCCAGCGCGCTCACCTGCTTCACCGCGCATGGATCCTTGAAAAACATCGCCACGAGACGCGCTGGATCGCTGGCCGCTTCAGCCACGAACGGATTGCGCGCCACGACGGTCTTCCATTCCTCGGCGGTGCGGACGAACACGCCAATCGGCCACTCGAACCGCAGCGCGACCTCGGCTTCGAGCAGCCGTTCGAGCTGCGCGGCGTCTCTCCTGGAGCTGTCGAACACGAGGTTGCCGCTCTGCAGCAGCGTCCGTACATTCGACATGCCGAGCTTGCTCGCCAGCGCGCGCAGCTCCGACATGGCGACCATCTGGTTTCCGCCGACATTGATGCCGCGAAGAAGCGCGATGTGCGTGAAGAACGCCGTCAGGGCGTCTTCTTCCGTCGGGCGAAATAGGCCGTGCGCAGCGCGTCGACGAGCCGTGCGTCCACCAATCCGGCGGCGTCGCCCTGGTAGTTCAGGTCGTGCTCCGCCCGAAATTTGTCGACGGCGGCGATCGTTTCCGCGTCATACGTTCCGTACTCGCGGTTGTACTCGGCGGAAGCCTTCCGCGACTCCGTGATGAGCTTGTCGTACTGCGCGGCGTCGGTCTTTTGCAGATCCCGCATCTTCGGCGTGTTCGTGGAGGAAGGCGCGTCGGGAAACGCCGCGAGAGCCGGCTTCCAGTATCCGATCGCATGGAGCATGCGCTTCAGTTCGATGACGTCCGGCCCTTCGATGTTCGAGAAGCTGCGGTACCCGAGCCGCCGGCCGGTCGTGTAGTAAATCCGCTTCATCTCCGCGACCGGCGCGGCGTTCTCGCCGACCTCGATCGCGAGAGCGATGAAGTCGCCGCCGCGACCGGGATCGTTGGGATCGGCGATTTTGATCGCTGCCGACTGCAGATTCCCCCACCGCTTGTCGCCGCCTTTGGCGTAGCCGGCCTCGAGCGCGAGAATCATCCGCTCGGCAAGCGGCATCCCCGTGCCCTCGCTGGCCTCGAACGTCGTCGCGACGGCGTCGACGACTTCGGGACCGACCATGATGTTCGCCTGGACGGTGTAGTTGCGCCCCTGGCGGCTGCCGGCCCACGCGTTGTTCTGCTTGCCCGTGTGCGCCGCGGCGCGTCCTTTCATGTCGATCATGCCGAGCTGCCGAGATTCGCGCGCGGCATCGTCGGAAAGGAGTTGCGCGATCGCCGCCTTTGGCTCGACGCCCTTCGCCATCAGGTCGAGTCCTCGCACGCCGTACTCGACCATCGTCGAGGCCTGCGTACACACCGCGCCAACGCCCGCCCGCACCCACGGGACCGCGCGCCCAACAAACGGCACGCGAGTCGTCACTGCGGCGCCAGACTGGCCCGTAGCTGGATCGATGGCGCAAAGCGAGAAGGTGGAATACTGCGGCAGCCCGTCCGCATTCAGCGCCACGCCGTCCGCCGCGCGTTCCTGCGCGGCCGCGGAACCGCCGATAAGCACGCTGACCGAGACCGCCCCCAACGCAATCAGCTGACGCGCCCGCATAATCCCTCCCCCACGCTAACGACTCGCGACTAGCGACTAGCGACTACTGCCCTGGATGATACGTACGCTCCACGTGCTTCTCGACATCGTCGCGATAAAAGTAGACCTCGCGCAAGTCGCCGGTGCTGTAGCGGAGCGCCTGGTCGTTGAAATGACGTGACGAAGGATCGCCGCTCTGCCCGCCGGCAGTGATCGCCCGGGCGCGGATGCGGTCGCCGAATTCGACGACGGCCACGAAGCTGTTCCCGGTGGTGCCGTACCATCTTCTTGGTCCCGGCATACGTTCGCGCGCCGAAGGAGGCCAGCGAACCCCATCGCGACGACGTGAAACCGACCGGAATGCTGGGCGCCGCATCGTTGAACGGCTGAACGATCTCGCCGTTGACCCGCTGGTATCGGTTGATGTCGCCCCACGGCGTCTTCCAGGTGCCGAAATCCTTTGCGAGCTTGTCTGACGCAGTCGAAAGAGCCTGAAGCAGCTGCTCCGGGGCTGCCTTCGTGACGATGAACCGGTCGGTGGATACACCCGCTTTACGCGCATCGTCAGCCACACGGCGACCAGTCTCTTCTCCCCAATACACCGCGAGCGCCGTCGGTACCGACGACACGTCCCCAGCGGTAATCCCATTTCTTGAGCACGGCGATCTGATCGGCGAGTTTGAGCTTCAGCGGATCGGACGCGGCGGTCCCGTCGAAGGCTTTGATCAGCGCCGGAATCTGGCTCTCGAACGCTGGGAGATAGCTGTCGTAAGCCGCTTTGATGAGGCCGTCGACCGTGAAGTCCTTCTTATTGCTCAACACACGCAAGGCGTGAAGACCGCGCGCGCTCTCCTCGACCCCACGATCTACATAGGACGGGTAGTCGGCCTTTTTAGGACTGTTCGGCCCAGCGGCGGACCACGGCCAGTTGTTGGAGTTGTAGAGCCATCCGCTCGCTGGATTGAGCAAGTTCGGGCTCTCGTCGACCGACATCAGATTGCCCCATTCCGTCGCCGGATCGCTGCCATTCACCGGCTTCGTCCAATCGAGCTTCGGATCGCGCTTCGGGATGAAGTTGGAATGGAAATAGGCGATTGCGCCATCCGCGTCGGCGAAGATCGTGTTGTTGGAGGAATTCGTGTGGAGCTCCATCGTATCGCGGAACGCTTTGTAGTTCTTCGCCTTGGTCCGGGAAAACGACTGCGTCAGCGCCTTGAGCGGCTCCTGCATCATCCGCACACTCACCCACTTGCCATCGACCTCGCGAACGATCGGACCATGGTGCGTGCGGTAGACGGTGAATTGCTTCTGCGCGAGGCCCCCGCCGCTCTTGTACGGCACCGTGATCGTCGTCGACGTGATCGGACGTTCTTCGGCGCCGTACTTGTAATACAAACGGTCGCCTTTCTTCACCACCGTCTCGAGGTATTCGTCGATGTTGTCCACGCCGCTCGAGGTGTGCATCCAGCCGGCGCGATCGTTGAAGCCCTGATAGACGAAGAACTGGCCCCAGGTGATCGCGCCGTACGCGTTCAGCCCTTCCTCACTGACCATCTGCGCTTCGGCTCTGAAGAAGAACGACGTGTGCGGATTGATCAGCAGCAGCGCATGATGCGCCGTCGTGTTCGACGGCGCGATCGCGATTCCGTTCGAGCCCGTTGGCTCGACGTACACCGGAGCTTCCTCGTTTATCGGCGCTGATTCCTTCCGCGGACCGTTGCCGTAAAACGCCTGCAGCTGTGTGAGATTGATCCGCTCGATGTCGCCGCCGATGCTGCCTTCGCTGAAAGTCAGCGCCATCCACGGCTCGAAGTGCTTGATGACGCGCGGCGTGACCTTCGGGTGGGTATAAAGAAAATAGTTCAAGCCGTCGGCATACGCGTTCATGAGGTTCTTCAGCCAGGGCGGGCTCTTCTGGTACTGCGCCTTCATGTCTGCTGGATCGATGTACAGCTTCATGCGGAGATCGCGGTAGATCTCAGCTTCACCGTCCGCTTCCGCCAGACGCCCCATCGAGTTGAGGTAGTTCGTTTCTACACGGTTGAAGTCGTCTTCGGCCTGCGCGTACATCACGCCGAACACCGCACCGGCGTCGGTCTTGCCGTAGACGTGCGGTATGCCCCAGGTGTCCCTGACGATGGTGATGTTCTGCGCCTGCCGCTGCCACCCGGCAACATCCTTGTCAGGTGCTGCGTGCGGCGACGACGACACACATAAGAGTCCGATGAAGAGAACAAATTGTTTCATGAGCTCACATAGTCTACGCCGAGGCCGGCGCTTGTGGTCGTCGATCTCGTGTCCATCGCGGCGGCCGGCGCGCGCGGAACGGTCCTGGTGCGAGGTCATACACGACTGCCGGTACCTCTACACGATCGGCGCGCCGAGACTGCGTGACGGCTGATTGGCGCGGGGTCTTTGCTTGGTACGCCAGTTGCGGGCCTTCTTCGTTTCACGCCACTCGATACGCAGCGTGAGAGCCGCCGTTCCTCGCGTCGGCGAATCTCGCCGCCACGACGCGTGACGAACGCTCACAAATTGTAGACATCGGACGCTTCGTCCACGGACGGGAAGCGCCGACCGCGCGCATACGCGCGCAAGTGATGCCACGTCACGACGCCGCTGCCGACGACCGGACTCGAGGAACGGCACCATACAACACAGACATCAACGAGGAGATCTGATGAATCAGTTAGCAGGAACGACATTCGGATTCGGCGCGCCGATCGCGTATCCGGGATCGACGCTTCCGTGGGCATTCTCTCCCCAGCCTGGTCAGCCGTTTGGCGGCCAGCCGTTCGCTCCACCGTATCTGCACGCATTGCCTCAGCAGCTTCAACAGCTGCAGGCGATCCAGCAGCTACAGGTGCAGTATCTTCAGCAGCTGCTCCACATCGTGCCCGCGCAGCTACAGCAGCTGCAGCAGGTGATTCAGATCATCGCCCATCAGCTCCAGCAGACGCAGCCGGGCGGACAACCCCTTCAGAGCCCGTTCGGCCTGGGCTACCTTCCACAACCCTTCAGTGCGCAGGGCGCCGGTCATGTGATGTAACGGCTCCGAGGACAGATCACTGGCCTGCGGCGCGCGACACGTCGCATCGCCGCAGGCCGTCATGACGAATGGTTCGAGAACAGGAGATTCACATGGAACCACTTTACGGATCTGCGTCGCCGATGTGGGCGGCGGCTCCCTCCGCAGGATTTGCAGTGCAAGCACCCGGGTCTGTCGGCAACGAGCCGATCGCCGCTCCGATATTCGGCGCGTCGCCCATCACCGCCTTCGCCGGTGTGTCGCCGGGCGTTCAGAACTTTCCGCCGGCGATCGCGCCGTCGAGCTCGTACGGCTACGGCGCGAATGTCGTGACGATCGCTCCGCCCATCCCTGCTGGACTCACAGCGGCATCTCTGCTGACGGCGATCGCGCTCCGTCGCGGACAGCCGCAGGGACCGGCCAACGATCAGGAGGCTGAGGAGTTCATCTACGATGCCCTCGAGCTGCTGCCTGGCGCCGCTGACGTGGAAGTCCGGTGCGACGGTGGCCGCGCGACGCTCACGGGCAGCGTGCCCCAGAAGCGCGTGAAGCACGACGTCGGCGAAATCGCGTGGGCGATTCCGGCGCTGAACGACGTGCAGAACAACGTGACGATCGCGTCGCGGCGGCGGGCTCGCACGTCGGGCCGCGACACCGAGACGACCGCGAGCGCGCCCGCCCGCAAGCAAGCCTGAACGCTGAGCGCGCGCGGAGACGCGACCGCCCTTTCAAAGGGCGGCGCGTCTCCGTGTGGTTCGGCGTCTGTTGGGAATCGAGTCCGGACCGCTAACGCCGCTTGAAGAACTGCACGGCCTGTTCGTGCCGCTCGGCCGCCGCGCGCGTAGAGAAGGTCCCCAGATTACGCCGCTTGCCGGTCTTCGGATTTTTCTTCCTCGAATAGAGGCGGTACTGTCCGGATGCGAGCTTACGGATCATGTCGCCCGACCGTTATCCTATCGGGGCCAGAGCCATGCGAAAGTGACGGCCGTGAGCGCGGCATAAATCAACCCATCCACAGTGCTCTTCATCGTCGTGGTCCAGGAACGGCGGTACCAGATCGATAACTGCCACAGCGCGACGACGTAGCCGAGAAACGCCGTGACGCCGGCAAACCTGAGCACCGGCCGCCGGCCCGCACCGAACGGTACGGCGTGGCCCGCCACGTACGCGGCGAAGACGCCGATGGCGAGCGCGTAGGTGAACCACAGAATGAAGTTGCGGCTCATCGACATCGGTCCGTTTGGAAAGACCGTCATCATCACGACGGGGCCCTGTTTCATTTTTTCCGCAAACGCGGGCGAGCGCAGATCGTCGCGGGACGACGGCCGCGGCGCCATATAGTCGCCCGGCGGAATGGCAAACGGACGAAGCGCATCCATCACGCGGCCCTCGTTCGGCATCGTGGGGTAGTCGCTTTTGTGCCACGGCGACGCCATATGAATGATCGAGCTCGCGACGAACACCAGCACCGCCGACAACAGAATCGGGAGCCACAACGCGGCCACAACGCTCATATCCACCTCCGTGTTATTGCAAATACCTGTCGCGGACAATGCCGGCGTGATGCACGACGTGCCCGGCGGCGATCCATGCGAGCGCGCGGACGGTGAACGGATTGCCGCTGGCGATTCCGCGTCGGCTCCAGGCCTCCGGCGCGACATTCCGAAACAGCGCCAGGGTCGATTGCCGTACCGCGCCGAACTCGTCGACGTGGCTCGCCCACGACCGCTCGTTGGCGGCAGACGCGGGAACGGCGACGTTCTGATCGAAGCTCGGAAGTGGACTGTCGAAGCCGCGGGCGAACCAGAGCGCGCGGAAGGCGAACACGCGCTCGGTATCGTTCAGATGCCCGACGACTTCACGAATGCTCCACTTGCCTGGCGCGTAGCGGTGAAGCGACTGCTCGTCGGAGATGCCGCGGAGCAACGCAAGCGTGTCGGCCTGCTGGCGCTCCAGGATCGCGCAAATATCTCCGTCCGGAACCTTGCTGATGTACGTGAAGTAATACTCGGCGGCTTCGGTGCTGTCTGGGCGCATGGCCGCCATCATAAGGCAAAAAAAGGGCGGCGATCCTTCGATCGCCGCCCTGATTCGCTCGGCTAAAGCCTCGCGCTCCGTCGTGGTCGCTCGGCTGAAGCCTCGCGCTACATCACGTGTTAGTCGCCGAGGTCGCCAGTTTTTGGCACCATCGCCTCGTCCGGCTCGACGAAATACTCCATGTCGCGCTCGAGATCGAGCTCCTCGTCGGTCGGCTGCACCGGCGCGGGCGGCGGCGGCGGCTCGTCCGCCGGGATCCGCACGTTCCGGTAGTACTCGAACCCGGTGCCGGCCGGAATCAGCCGGCCCATCGTGACGTTCTCCTTCAGGCCGCGCAGGTGATCGACCTTGCCGGAGATCGACGCCTCGGTGAGGACGCGCGTCGTTTCCTGGAACGACGCCGCCGAGATGAACGAGTCGGTCGAGAGCGACGCCTTCGTGATGCCGAGCAGCAGCGGCCGGCCCTGCGCCGGACGTCCACCGTCGTTCAGCACGCGCTCGTTCTCTTCGAGGAATCGGAACTTGTCGACCTGCTCGTCGACGAGGAACTCGGTGTCGCCGACGTCCTCGATCTTCACCCACCGCATCATCTGACGCGCGATCGTCTCGATGTGCTTGTCGTTGATGTTCACGCCCTGCAGCCGGTAGACCTCCTGAATTTCGTTGACGAGATACGCCTGCAGCGCCTTCTCGCCAAGGACGTTCAGGATGTCGTGCGGATTGCTCGGCCCGTCCATCAGCGGCTCGCCCGCGCGGACGCGCTCGCCTTCCTGGACGTTCACGTGCACGCCGCGCGGCAGCGCGTACTCGCGCGGCTCGGCGCCCGGCTCGTCCGGCACGATGATGATCTTCCGCTGACCCTTGACGATGCCGCCGTGCTTGACGATGCCGTCGATTTCCGAGATGACCGCCGTCTCGCGCGGCTTGCTCGCTTCGAACAGCTCGACGACGCGCGGCAGACCGCCGGTGATGTCCTTCGTCTTCGTCGTCTCGCGCGGGATCTTCGCGAGCACGTCGCCCGCCGACACGTTCTCGCCGTCCTGCACCATCATGTGCGCGTGGACCGGCATGTGGTACTTGCGCGCCACCTTGCCGTCCTTCGCCTTGATCTCGATCGCCGGCTGCTTCTTCTCGTCCGGCGAGTCGACGATGATGAGGCGCGACAGGCCGGTGACTTCGTCGACTTCCTCGTGCACCGTGATGCCTTCGAGGATGTCCTTGAAGCGGACCTGGCCGGCTTCCTCGGTGAGGATCGAGAACGTGTACGGATCCCACTCGACGAGGACCTGCCCTTGTTCGACCTGCTGGCCGTCTTTCACCTTGAGCCGCGCGCCGTACACGATCGGGTAGCGCTCGCGGTCGCGCCCCTTCGCGTCCTGCACGACGAGCGACCCGCTGCGGTTCATGACGACGAGGCCGCCGTCCTTCGCCTCGACGACCTGCAGACCCTGGAACCGGACCGTGCCGGCGTGCCGCGCTTCGAGCGTCGACTGCTCGCAGACGCGCGACGCCGTGCCGCCGATGTGGAACGTCCGCATCGTCAGCTGCGTGCCCGGCTCGCCGATCGACTGCGCCGCGATGACGCCGACGGCCTGGCCGAGCTCCACCATCTTGCCGGTCGCGAGGTCGCGGCCGTAGCACTTCGCGCACACGCCGCGGCGCGACGTGCACGTCAGCACCGAACGGATCTTCACCTTCTCGATGCCGGCGTCCTGAATCGCCGACGCCTTGTCTTCGTGATCTCCTCGTTGACGTCGATGAGCACCTCGCCCGTGAACGGGTCGGTGATCCGCTCGAGCGTGACGCGGCCGATGATGCGGTCGCGCAGCGGCTCGATGATCTCGCCCGATTCGACGATCGCGCGAGCTTCGATGCCGTCGAGCGTGCCGCAGTCCGTGCTCGTGGATGATCACGTCCTGCGCGACGTCGACGAGACGACGCGTCAGGTAGCCCGAGTCGGCCGTCTTGAGCGCCGTGTCGGCGAGACCCTTGCGCGCGCCGTGCGTCGAGATGAAGTAGTGCTGCACCTCGAGGCCTTCGCGGAAGTTCGCCGTGATCGGCGTCTCGATGATCTCGCCCGACGGCTTCGCCATCAATCCGCGCATGCCGGCGAGCTGACGGATCTGCTGCTTCGAACCGCGCGCGCCGGAGTCGGCCATGATGTAGACCGGGTTGAAGGTCTTGCCTTCCTTGTCGATCGCTTCCATCTCGCCGAACATCGCGTTGGCGATTTCTTCGGTCGCCTCCGACCAGATGGCGATGACCTTGTTGTAGCGTTCGCCGTTGGTGATCGCGCCTTCGAGGTACTGCGATTCGACCTTGATCACCTCGTCGCGCGCCTTGCCGACGAGCGCGGCTTTCTCCTTCGGGATGATCAGGTCGTCGATGCCGATCGACAGGCCCGACTCGCGTCGCGTAGGCGAAGCCCAGGTTCTTGAGCTCGTCGAGCATCTCGACGGTCTTCTCGAGCCCGAACTTCAGGTAGCAGCTCTGCACGAGCTGCTGCAGGCCCTTCTTCTTCAGCAGGCCGTTGACGAACGGCATCTGCGCCGGCAGCGCCTGATTCAGAATCACGCGGCCGACGGTCGTGTTGATGATCTTGTTCGAGACCGTCTGCACTTCCGTGCGCAGCACGTCCTGATCGTCGCGCGCGGCGGTCAGGTCCTGCAGATCGCCCGTGTAGCGCAGCCGGATCGGCGACAGCGTCTCGAGCTCGCTGCGCCTCGAGCGCCAGCATCACGTCGTCGGGATTGCCGAACGCGCGGCCTTCGCCCTTCGCGCCGCTCTTCGCCTTCGTCAGGTAGTAGCAGCCGAGGACGATGTCCTGCGACGGAATCGCGATCGGCGCGCCGTGCGCCGGCGAGAGGATGTTGTTCGACGAGAGCATCAGCACCGACGCTTCGATCTGCGCTTCAGGCGACAGCGGAATGTGGACGGCCATCTGGTCGCCGTCGAAGTCGGCGTTGAACGCCGTGCAGACGAGCGGGTGGATGCGGATCGCCTTGCCTTCGACCAGCACCGGCTCGAACGCCTGGATGCCGAGCCGATGGAGCGTCGGCGCGCGGTTCAGCAGGACCGGATGCTCGCGAATGACTTCTTCGAGCACGTCCCACACTTCGGGACGCTGCAGCTCGACCATCTCCTTCGCCTGCTTGATCGTGGCGACGAGACCGCGCTCCTCGAGCTTGTTGTAGATGAACGGCTTGAACAGCTCGAGCGCCATCTTCTTCGGCAGACCGCACTGGTGCAGCTTCAGCTCCGGACCGACGACGATGACGGAACGGCCGGAGTAGTCGACGCGCTTGCCGAGCAGGTTCTGACGGAAACGTCCCTGCTTGCCCTTGAGCGTGTCCGGACAGCGACTTCAGCGGACGGTTGTTCGCGCCGCGCAGCACGCGACCGCGCCGGCCGTTGTCGAAGAGCGCATCGACTGCTTCCTGCAGCATGCGCTTTTCGTTGCGGATGATGACGTCGGGCGCCTTCAGCTCCATCAGCTTCTTCAACCGGTTGTTGCGGTTGATGACGCGGCGATAGAGATCGTTCAGATCCGAGGTCGCGAACCGGCCGCCGTCGAGCGGCACGAGCGGACGCAGCTCCGGCGGAATCACCGGGATGCACGTCGAGGATCATCCACTCGGGACGGTTGCTCGACTTCCGGAACGAGTCGACGACCTTCAGGCGCTTGGCGTACTTCAGCTTCTTCTGCGCCGACTGTCTCCGTCCTCATCTTGTCGCGCAGCTCGATCGACGAGCCGCTCGATGTTCACGCGCTTCAGCAGCTCCTTGATCGCCTCGGCGCCCATCTGCGCCTTGAAGCGGTGCTGATGCTCTTCGCGCGCCTTGCGGTAGCCGCTCTTCGTTCAGCAGCTGGTTCTGCTTCAGCTCGGTCTCGCCCGGATCGACGACGACGTAGGCCTCGAAGTAGAGGACGCGTTCGAGATCGCGCAGCGAGATGTCGAGCAGGTGGCCGATGCGGCTCGGCAGGCCTTTGAAGAACCACACGTGGCTCACCGGCGTGGCGAGCGTGATGTGGCCGAGGCGCTCACGGCGCACCTTCGCCTGCGTGACTTCGACGCCGCACTTGTCGCAGATCACGCCGCGGTGCTTCATGCGCTTGTACTTGCCGCACAGGCATTCCCAGTCGGTGATCGGTCCGAAGATCTTCGCGCAGAACAGACCGTCGCGCTCCGGCTTGAACGTGCGGTAGTTGATCGTTTCCGGCTTCGTCACCTCGCCGTGCGACCACGACAGGATCTTGTCGGGCGACGCGAGGCTGATGCGGATCGCATCGAAGTCGCTCGTCAGCGCCGAACGTTCGTGGAAACTTGGTCTCATGTGTTCCTGCGTCTAGTCGGCTATTCGGCTCGGCTGAGGCCTCGGGCTTCAGACGACTCGCGCTGCCGACCTGACGTCTGAGCCAGCCGTGACTCTCCAGCACCGGCTGTCGCACTCGACGGCTTCTTCTTCGTCTTCATCAGCTCGACGTCGAGACAGAGCGACTGGAGCTCGCGGATGAGCACGTTGAACGATTCGGGCAGGCCCGGCCGTGAACGACGCGTCGCCCTTGACGATCGCTTCGTAGATCTTCGCGCGGCCCGTCACGTCGTCCGACTTCGCCGTGAGCAGCTCCTGGAGGATGTGCGCCGAGCCGTAGGCTTCGAGCGCCCAGACCTCCATTTCTCCGAACCGCTGTCCGCCGAACTGCGCCTTGCCGCCGAGCGGCTGCTGCGTGATGAGCGAGTACGGTCCGATCGACCGCGCGTGGATCTTGTCGTCGACCAGGTGCGACAGCTTCAGCATGTAGATGTAGCCGACGGTGACGTTCTGCTCGAACTGTTCGCCGGTCATGCCGTCGAAGAGCCGCGTCTTGCCGCCCTGCGGCAGGCCCGGCGCGATCCGAGCCAGTTCTTGATCTCCGTTCTCGGTCGCACCGTCGAAGACCGGCGTCGCGAAGTAGAGACCGAGCGCGTGCGCGGCCCAGCCGAGATGGGTCTCGAGAATCTGACCGACGTTCATACGCGACGGCACGCCGAGCGGATTGAGCACGATCTCGACCGGCGTGCCGTCCGGCAGATACGGCATGTCCTCTTCCGGCAGGATGCGCGCGATGACGCCCTTGTTGCCGTGCCGGCCGGCCATCTTGTCGCCGACCGACAGCTTGCGCTTCATCGCGACGTACACCTTGACCAGCTTGATGACGCCCGGCGGCAGCTCGTCGCCGCGGCGGATCTTCTCTTTCTTCTCCTCGAAGAGGTTCCGGATGACCTCGACCTGACGCTCGGTCCGCTCCTCGAGATCCTGCAGGTCGTCCTCGAGCCGCGAATCGTCGGTCGCGATCTTCAGCCGCACCATCGTCTCGTAGGGCATCTCCTGCAGGATGTCCGGCGTGAGCTCGGTGCCCTTCTTGCAGCAGCCGCTCGCGGCCGTACTCGTCGAAGAGATCCGAGCGCAGCTGCTGGCCCTTCAGCATCATGACGACGCGCTTCTTCACTTCGTCGTGAAGAATGCGGATCTCGTCCTGAAGGTTCTTCTCCATCATGTCGAGCTCTTCCTGCTCGATCGCCTTGGCTCGATCGTCTTTCTCGATGCCCTTGCGGGAGAAGATCTTCACGCCGACGATGATGCCTTCGATGCCCGGCGGGCAGATGAGCGACGCGTCTCTCACGTCGCCCGCCTTCTCGCCGAAGATCGCGCGGAGCAGCTTCTCTTCCGGCGTCAGCTGCGTCTCGCCTTTCGGCGTGACCTTGCCGACGAGGATGTCGCCCGGCTTCACGTTCGCGCCGATGCGGATGATGCCGCTCTCGTCCAGATCGCGCAGGAACGTCTCCGACACGTTCGGGATGTCGCGCGTGATCTCTTCCGGCCCGAGCTTCGTGTCGCGCGATTCGATCTCGAACTCCTCGATGTGGATCGACGTGTAGTAGTCGTCCTTCACCATCCGTTCGGAGACGAGGATCGCGTCCTCGAAGTTGTAGCCGCGCCACGGCATGAACGCCACGAGGACGTTTCGTCCGAGCGCGAGCTCGCCGAGCTCGGTGCACGGTCCGTCGCCCATCACCTGCCCCTTGTGCACCTTCTGGCCGACCCGGACGATCGGCTTCTGGGTGATGCAGGTGTTCTGGTTGGACCGCTTGAACTTCGTCATCGGGTAGATGTCGGCGCCCATCTCCTTGCTGACGCTGACATCTTCGTTCTCGCCCTCGACGCGGACGACGATGCGCTGGCTGTCGACGTAGTCGATGGTGCCCGACCGCCGCGCGACGATGACCGCGCCCGAATCGCGCGCCGTGATGTACTCCATGCCGGTGCCGACAAACGGCGCCCGCGCACGGAGCAGCGGCACGGCCTGGCGCTGCATGTTCTACCCCATCAGCGCGCGGTTCGCGTCGTCGTTCTCGAGGAACGGGATGAGCGAGGCCGCGACCGAGACGAGCTGCTTCGGCGAGACGTCGATGAACTGGATGTTCTCGCGCGGCGACAGGATGAAGTTGCCCGCCTGGCGCGCGTTCACGCGCTCCTGCGTCAGCTTGTTGTCGTCGTCGACCGCCGAGTTCGCCTGCGCGATGATGTACTGGTCCTCTTCCCACGCGGACAGGTAGAACGAGTACGGCTCGAACTCGACGCCCTTCTTCTTCGGCCGGCCATCGTCGCTCACCAGCTCGTCGGCTTCGACGATGTCGCCCGCCTTGAACTTGCTGCCGGCGGCGTTCGTGACGATGCAGTAGTCGGTGACGCGGCCGTCCTTGACCTTGCGGTACGGCGACTCGATGAACCCGAACTCGTTGATGCGCGCGTAGCACGACAGCGACGAGATGAGGCCGATGTTCGGACCTTCCGGCGTCTCAATCGGGCAGATGCGCCCGTAGTGCGTCGGGTGGACGTCGCGGACTTCGAATCCGGCGCGCTCGCGCGACAGACCGCCCGGCCCGAGCGCGGAGAGACGCCGCTTGTGCGTGATCTCCGAGAGCGGGTTCGTCTGGTCCATGAACTGCGACAGCTGCGACGACCCGAAGAACTCGCGAATCGCGGCCATGACCGGCTTCGCGTTGATCAGGTCGTGCGGCATGGCGGTCGCCATTTCCTGGTAGACCGACATCTTCTCCTTGATCGCGCGCTCCATGCGGACGAGACCGATGCGGAACTGGTTCTCGAGGAGCTCGCCGACCGAGCGGACGCGGCGGTTGCCGAGGTGATCGATGTCGTCCACGTTCGCCGGATTGCGACGCAGCTTGAGGAGATACTTCAGCACCTCGTAGAAGTCCTGCGGGTGCAGGATCTTCTCGTCGAGCGGCGTGTTCAGCTGCGAGCTTCGTGTTCAGCTTCAGCCGGCCGACGCGCGAGAAGTCGTACTTCTGCGGGTTGAAGAACATGTTCTCGAAGAGCGACCGCGAGCTGTCGAGCGTCGGCGGATCGCCGGGCCGCAGACGGCGATAGATCTCGATGAGCGCCTCTTCGTGCGTGTGGATCGGATCCTTCTTCAGCGTCGCGCCGATGATCGGCCCGACTTCGTCCTTCTCGGGGAAGAAGATGTCGAGGCGATCGAGGTTCTTTTCCTGCGCCATCGAGAGGACGCGCGGCTCGAGCGGCTCGTTGGCCTCGAGGATGACCTCACCCGTCGACGGATCGACGACGTCGGACGGCCGCAAACGCGCCTTCGAGCTCGGCGTCCGAGATCTCGACCGCCTCGACGCCGGCGCGCTTCAGCGCTTCGACCGCGTTCTTCGTGATCTTCTTGCCCTGCTGCACCGTGAAGTTCTCGCCGGGCACGACGATGTCTTTCGCCGCGCGGAGACCGACGAGCGAGTCGGCGACCGCCCAGTAGATCGTGCCCTGCTTCAGGTACAGCTTGTCGACGTTGTAGAACGCGCGGATGATCTCGTCCGCGCCGCGCAGGCCGAGCGCGCGCAGGAACACCGACGCGAGGAACTTCCGCTTGCGGTCGATGCGGACGTAGAGCAGGTTCTTCGCGTCGTACTCGAACTCGACCCACGAGCCGCGGTACGGAATGATCTGCGCGACGTACAGCGTCTTGTCTTCCGAATGGAAGAACGCGCCCGGCGACCGGTGCAGCTGGCTGACGATGACGCGCTCGGTGCCGTTGATGATGAACGTCCCGTTCTCCGTCATCAGCGGGATGTCGCCGAAGTAGACCTCCTGCTCCTTGATGTCGCGGATGGTCTTCACGCCGGTCTCGGGGTCCTTGTTCCAGACGACGAGACGGATCGTGACCTTCAGCGGCACGGCGTAGGTCATGCCGCGCTCCTGGCATTCGTCGACGTCGTACTTCAGCTTGAGGCCGACCGTGTTGCCGCAGATGTCGCACACGTCGCCGCGCGCCTGGTTCGCCTTGCCGCAGCGCGGGCAGAGCACTTCGCGGTCGCCGTACGGATCGGCAATCAGCGTCGCGCCGCAGTTGCTGCACGGCTTGCGCAGGTGGTGCAGCCCCTGCAGCTTGCTGCACTTGCACTCCCAGTTGCCGATCGAATACTCGATGAACTCGAGCGACGAGTTCTCGCGGAAGTCGCTGATCGGAAACACGGATTTGAAGACCGACTGCAGACCCGCGTCCTCGCGCTCGCTCGGCAGACGGTTCATCTGCAGGAAGCGCTCGTAGGATTTTTTCTGGATCTCGATCAGGTTCGGGATCGGAACGGTCGTCTTGATTTTCGAGAAGTCGATGCGCTCGCGGTAGACGTTCTTGGGAAGGCTGTACATGCTTAATAGACCTCGAGAAAGAGCGCAGAAAACGGCTGAACGGGTCGAATCGGAATGCGAGGACGACAAGGAGCGAGGATGTAAGGAGGTCAGATCCTTACATCCTCAGATCCTAGTCCTGATCCTGCACATCTACTTGACTTCGACTTTCGCGCCGACGTCCTCGAACTTCTTCTTGATGGCCGCCGCCTCGTCCTTCGGGATCCCTTCCTTGATCGGCTTGGGAGCGCTCTCGACGAGGTCCTTGGCTTCTTTCAGGCCGAGGCTGGTGACTTCGCGGACGACTTTGATGACGTTGATCTTGTTGCCGCCGACTTCGGTCAGCGTGACGGTGAAGTCGGTCTTCTCTTCAGCGGGAGCGGCCGCGCCGCCGCCTGCGCCGGGCATCGCGCCGGCAAACATCGGCATCGCTGCCGCGGCCGAGACGCCAAGTTCCGATTCGAGCGTCTTCACCAGCTGCGAGAGCTCGAGCACGCTGATGCCCTTGATGTATTCAACAACCTGCTGCTGCGTCACGTCTGCCATTGCGTTCTCTCTTTTCTTTATCGGTCTGGCTTTTAACGACTTGCGTCTCGCCGCGCTTCTTCTCGCAGCGGCGAGGCACATTCATCAAATCGCGCGGGACTGCGCTCAGCACGCGCACGAGGTTCGTCATCGGCGCCTGGAGCGTTCCGAGCAGGCGCGCGTAGAGCTCGGGCTTCCCGGGCAGCGCCGCCAGATCGGTGACTTCGGCCGGCTTGATCGCCCGGCCCTGCACCACGGCTGCCTTGATCGTGAGCGTCGGCGCGGTCTTCACGAACGTCGTGAGGACCTTGGCCAGCCCTACCGGATCCGACGTCGTGTAGGCGATCGCAGTCGTTCCGGCGAAGAACTCGGTGAGCGGTTCGAACGAGCTGCCCTTGAGCGCCCGCCGCGCCAACGTGTTCTTGACGACCTTGTAGCTGCCCTTCGCGCCGCGCACCTGGCGCCGGAGCTCGGTGACCTGCGGAACGTTCAGACCCTTGTAGTCGACGAGAATCGCGCTGTCCGCTTTCTTGAACGCCGACTCGAGCTCCTGGAGCTCGGATTCCTTGTCCGCCCTGGTGACCGCCATCAGTGTTTCACCACCGCGTCGATGTGCGTCGTATCGATCCGGATCCCCGGACCCATCGTCGACGACAGCGTGACGCTCTTGAGATACTTGCCTTTCGCGGCCGATGGCTTCGCCTTCACGATGCTGTCGACGAGCGCGTGCGTGTTGGCGACGAGCGAATCGGCGGCAAACGACGTCTTGCCGACCGGCGCGTGGATAATGCCGGTCTTGTCGACGCGGAATTCCACCTTGCCGGCTTTGATTTCCTTCACCGCTTTTGCGATGTCGGTGGTGACGGTGCCGGTTTTCGGGTTCGGCATCAGACCGCGCGGGCCGAGCACCTTTCCGAGTTTGCCGACCGCGCGCATCATGTCGGGCGTGGCCACGACGGCGTCGAAATCCATGAAGCCGCCCTGGATTTTCTCGACGAGCTCTTCGCCGCCGACCACGTCGGCGCCCGCCTCGGTGGCTTCCTTCTGTTTCTCGCCGCCGGCAATCGCGAGCACGCGCTTGCTCTTGCCGAGACCGAACGGGAGGACGACCGTGCCGCGCACCATCTGATCGGCGTGCTTGGGATCGACGCCGAGCCGCAGCGACAGCTCCACGGTCTCGTCGAACTTCGCGAACTTGACTTTCTGCACGAGCGGAATCGCGTCCTCGATCGAATAACTCCGATCGGGAGCGATCTGCGCCTGGGCAGCGGTGAACTTCTTACCGCGTTTTCTCATGGACCCTCCCGTGGTTCAAACGCGCTCAGCGAGCGCTCCCACTTTTCTTACTTTGCGCTGGGGCCCCACCCCCAGCGCCCGTGCCTCGCGCGCTTCACGCGCTCGGCTTTGGTTGCGGCGACTCTCCGCTTAGCGGGATTCGCTGGCTGCTAGTCAGCGCCTTCCGCTTATCGTCCGTGTCCTCCGTATCCTCCGTGGTGGAGAGTTTCACACCGTGGTGGAGAGTTCGGAGGTCTTACTTAACCGACGACGTCCAGCCCCATCGATCGCGCCGTGCCGGCGACGGTCTTGATCGCGGCTTCGAGCGAATCGCAATTCAGATCCGGCATCTTCAGCTTCGCGATGTCCTCGACCTGCTTCGCCGTAACGGTGCCGACCTTGTTCTTGTTCGGCTCGGCCGATCCCTTCGCGATGTTCGCTGCGCGCTTGAGCAGCACCGGCGCCGGCGGCGTCTTCGTGATGAACGTGTAGGACCGGTCCGCATACACGGTGACGACGACGGGGATGATCAGCCCTTCGTCCTTCGCCGTTTTCGCGTTGAAGTTCTTGCAGAAGTCCATGATGTTCACGCCCTGCGGACCGAGCGCGGTCCCGACGGGCGGCGCCGGCGTCGCTTTGCCGGCGGCGATCTGGAGCTTCACGACTGCCTGTATTTTCTTGGCCATAGCTGCTCGGATAACCGCGGAGCTGGCCGAGCACGCAGAGACCAAATCGCTCTGCGATCTCAGCGGTCTCTGCGGTTAGATCTTCTCCACCTGCAAGAAATCCAATTCCACCGGCGTGGCACGGCCGAAGATCGTCACCATCACCTTCAACGTGTTCTTGTCGAGATTCACCTCGTCGACAACGCCGTTGAAGCTGGTGAACGGTCCTTCGTTGATCCGCACCTGCTCGCCCTTCTCGAACATGTATTTCGGCTTCGGCTTCTCGGCGGCGGTCTTCACCTGCGTGAGGATCTGGTCGACCTCGTCCTTGCTGAGCGGCGTCGGCTTCGCGCCGGCGCCGACAAACCCTGTCACCTTCGGCGTGTTCTTCACCACGTGCCACGCGTGGTCGGACATGTTCATCTCGACCAGGATGTAGCCGGGGAAAAAACGCTTCGCCGTCACGACCTTCTTGCCGCCGCGCATTTCGACGACGTCCTCGGTGGGAATCAGCACTTCACCGATGTCGCTTTGAAGTCCGTACGCCTTCACACGCTCTTGCAGCGACTCGGCCACCTTCTTCTCGAAGCCCGAGTACGTGTGCACGATGTACCAATTCTTGCCTTCGTCCATATGGTCGACCGCCGGCTGCGCCATCAGGCCCCAAACTTCCGGAAGATCCAGCTGACGACGCTGTTCAGCCCGTAGTCGAGCACGAACAGGTAGACGCCGAAGAACGCCGACGTCAGGATCACGACGACGGTCGTCGCGTACACTTCCTTCTGATTCGGCCAGGTGACGCGCTTCAGCTCGTTCCGGACCTCGCTGAGAAACAGGCGCGCGCGCTCGATGCGCCCGCCGGCCCGTTCTCTTACTGTTTCGAGTGTCGTCGTCTCAGCCATGCAACGCCTTCAACTTCTAAGTTCCAACTTCTAAGTTCTAACTTCCCGACGGTTGGCAGGCCAGGAGGGAATCGAACCCCCAACCCCCGGTTTTGGAGACCGGTGCTCTGCCAATTGAGCTACTGGCCTACTTAGTCGATAGTCGGTTGTCGGTAGTCGGTTGTCGTCATTGGCTCGCGACTACCGACTACCGACTACCGACTACTTGCTCTCTTTATGAGACGTATGCTTGCGGCAGAAGCGGCAGTACTTGCTCATCTCGAGCCGCTCGGTCGTCTTCTTCTTGTTCTTGGTCGTGCTGTAGTTCCGCCGCTTGCAGTCCTGGCACGCCATCGAAACGATGTCTCGCATGATATTCACTCGGTGGCTGGTGGCTGGTGCCACCAGGCACTATTCGATAATCTCAGTGATCGTGCCGGCGCCAACCGTACGGCCACCTTCGCGGATGGCGAACCTGAAGCCTTTTTCGAGCGCCACCGGTGCCATCAGCTCGCCGCTGATCGTCGTGTTGTCGCCCGGCATCACCATCTCGACGCCCTCGGGCAGATTCAGCGTCCCGGTGACGTCGGTCACCTTGATGTAGAACTGCGGACGATAGCCGTTGAAGAACGGCGTATGACGACCGCCTTCTTCCTTCGAGAGGATGTAGACCTCGCCCTTGAACTTCGTGTGCGGCTTGACGCTGCCCGGCTTGGCCAGCACCTGTCCGCGCTCGACATCTTCTTTTTCCACGCCGCGGAGCAGGACGCCGATGTTGTCGCCGGCTACGCCCTCGTCGAGCAGCTTTCGGAACATCTCGACGCCGGTCACGACCTTCTTCTCGGTCGGCCTGAAGCCGACGATCTCGATTTCCTCGCCGACCTTCACCTTGCCGCGCTCGACGCGGCCGGTGACGACTGTGCCGCGACCGGAAATCGAGAACACGTCTTCGATCGGCATCAGGAACGGCTTGTCGACTTCACGCTGCGGGAGCGGCACGTAGCTGTCGAGCGCTTCCATCAGCTTGATCACGCCGGCGACGCCTTCCGGGTCGCCCTGCAGCGCTTTCAGCGCCGACAGCCTCACCACCGGCACATCGTCGCCGGGGAACTTGTAGGTTTTCAGGAGCTCGCGCACCTCGAGCTCGACGAGGTCGAGCAGCTCGGGGTCGTCGATCGCGTCGACTTTGTTCAGCGCGACCACCAGATACGGCACGTTCACCTGATAGGCGAGCAGGACGTGCTCGCGCGTCTGCGGCATCGGGCCGTCGACGGCGCTGACGACGAGAATGGCGCCGTCCATCTGCGCCGCGCCCGTGATCATGTTCTTGATGTAGTCGGCGTGGCCCGGGCAGTCGACGTGCGCGTAGTGACGCTTGGCGGTCGAGTACTCGACATGGCTCGTCGCGATCGTGAGAATCTTGCTCTCGTCGCGGCGGCCCTGCGACTCCGACGCTTTGGCGACTTCGTCGTACGGGATGAACTTCGCCCAGCCTTTGTCGGCGGCGACCTTCGTGAGCGCCGCGGTCAGCGTGGTCTTGCCATGGTCGATGTGGCCGATGGTGCCGACATTGACGTGCGGTTTACTGCGGTCGAATTTTTCTTTGGCCATGTCGTTCTACCGTCCCTCGCGTTTGTCTTACTCGTCGAAAAATTCTCAACCTTCGCTGGCCTGCCAACTCGAAGCTCGCGCACGGCGTCGGGCCAGCGTGGGCGAAGGTTGGAGCCGATGTCCAGGATCGAACTGGAGACCTCGTCCTTACCAAGGACGCGCTCTGCCAACTGAGCTACATCGGCAAGACAGTCGTCAGTCGCCAGTCATCGGTCGTCAGTCGTAAGTCTTCAGCTGTCGTGTCCTCAGTCGCCAGCGACAGTCTTCAGTCCGTGAGTCGGGTCACTCGCCAATCGCCGCGCCAATTCCAGCTTCGGCAAGGCCGGTGACTCTGACGACTGGGACTGATGACTGGCGACTTACGACTGAAGACTGACGACAGATGACTGTCGACTGTCGTGGAGCGGGAGACGGGGATCGAACCCGCGACCAACAGCTTGGAAGGCTGTGACTCTACCACTGAGTTACTCCGCGCCACATTCGCCGCAAGTCGCCTCTGACTGAATGCGCGCAACAGGATCGAAGGCTGGTGGCGAGGGAAGGACTCGAACCTTCGAAGCCGCTAGGGCGACAGATTTACAGTCTGCTGCGTTTGACCGCTTCGCTACCTCGCCAACTGTGTGTTGTTGGAAACGCGTGCTGTCCTGGGCGCTTGCCTACCGGCCGATGGAGCTGGCGAAGGGAATCGAACCCCCGACCTGCTGATTACAAATCAGCTGCTCTACCGACTGAGCTACGCCAGCGAAAACAAAAGACGAACTTTAGCACGTCTTGTGCCACCAGCGCAACCGCGTGCACAACGTTCGACATACAGCTACGGCTGAGTCTGGTGCGGCGATTACAACCCTCTATTCTACTCGTTTCCGATTACGCTGCCGGACGGCCTCGAAAAGCGCGATGCCCGCCGCGACCGACACGTTCAGGCTCTGGACGTGACCGCCCATCGGAATCGACGCGAGCCAGTCGCAGCGCTCGCGCACGAGCCGCCGCAGCCCGCTCCCTTCCGCGCCCACAACCAGCGCGGTCGGCAGCGTGAAAGTCCATTCGGTCATACGATTGCGGAGCGTCTCCCGCGAGGCCGACGGTCCAGACGCCCGCCTCCTTCAGCTCGTCGAGCGCGCGCGCGATGTTCACGACCTCCGCCACCTTCACGTACGCGACCGCGCCGGCCGACGCCTTCGCGGCCGCCCCGCCGAGCGACGCCGCATGGCGCGACTGCCGCACGACGCCGTCGACGCCGGCCGCGTCAGCCGTCCGCAGGATCGCGCCGACGTTGTGCGGATCTTCGATGCCGTCGAGTACGACGATGAGGGGCGCGGCAGTGGCGCTCGCGACGAGATCCTGAACGCTGAATGCGCGCGCGTCGCGCGTGTCGGCGACGACGCCCTGGTGCACGCCGCCCTTTGCCGCACGATCCAGATCGCCCGGCGGCACACGCCGGACGGCGACGTGCTCGCGTTCGGCCGTCTTGATCACGATCGCGCAGCGTCGCGCCGGCACGATCCGAAACGCGCAGCTCGCGCACCTGCCCCGCGCGAAGCGCCTCGAGAACCGGGTTGATGCCGTAAATGAGCATGTGTCTGAGACTCGTGCGTGACTTCGTGTCTTCGTGATTAAGCCAAGCGCTCGAAGAAACGCCGCGGCCCGCTCGCGGCAGCCGAGAATCTTCGGGAGGCCGGCGCTCGGCGGCAAATCGGCGCCGCGATCGATCGCCGGAATCGCCAGATCGAGCTCCGGACCTTCGGCACGTCCCGGTGAGAGCGATGCGGATCGGATGAAACAGCGCCTTGCCCTTCTGCCCGGTCGCCGACTTCACCTGATTCGCGACCGCGCGGAACCGCTCGCGATCGAGCCGCGGCGCCGTCGCGAGCTCCTCGGCAAGCGCGGCGACGACGGCACGCGGTCCGTCGGCTGTCATCTCGTCGCGCAGGCGCGCGTCCGCCAGCGTTTGTTCGGCGAGTAGTCGAACAGCAGCGCGACGCGTGCAGGAATCTGATCGAGCCGATCGACCGATGCAGTCGCCATCGACATCGCCGCCGCGAGCACGGCGAGGCCGCGCTCGTCGGGCGACATCTTGATGCCGGCCTCCCGAAAATACGGCAGCGAGAGCTCGGCGATGCGAAGCGGATCGGCGATCTTGAGGTAGTGCCGGTTCACCCACGCAAGCTTCTCTTCGTCGAACACGCCGGCGCTGTGCCCGACGGCGTCGAGCGAGAATCGGCGCGCGAGCTCGTCCATCGGCAGCAGCTCGTCGCCGCCGCCCGGAGACCAGCCGATCAGCGCGAGATAGTTGCAGAGCGCTTCGGGCAGGTAGCCCTTCGACCGGAATTCCGCAACCGACGTCGCGCCGTGACGCTTCGACAGCGGGCTGTGATCAGGACCCATGACGAGCGCAAGATGGGCGAACGTCGGCGGCGTGAACCCCATCGCGCTCGTACATCAGGATCTGCCGCGGCGTGTTCGAAATGTGGTCCTCACCCCGGACCACATGCGTCACCTCCATCAGCGCATCGTCGATCACGACGGCGAAGTTGTACGCGGGCGTCCCGTCGGCGCGAAGAATGACCGGGATCGCCGATCACGTCGGTGTGAAACCGGACGTCGCCGCGGACGACGTCGGTGAAGACGACGTCGCGTCCCTGCGGCACGCGGAATCGAATCGCCGGCGCGATCGCCTTTCGCGATCCGCTCTTGCGCCTGATCCGCAGTCAGCCGGCGGCACGTCCCCGAGTAGAGCGCCGGCCGTCCTGCCGCGAGCGCCTCGCTGCGCTCGGCCGCGAGCTGCGCGGTCGTGCAGAAGCAGTAATACGCCTGGCCGTCGTTCAACAACTCCTTGGCGTACGACTGATACAGGTGGAAGCGCTCCGACTGCCGGTACGGACCTCGCGAGCCGCCGATGTCGGGCCCTTCGTCCCAATCGAGCCCGAGCCAGTGCAGATCGCGAACAATCGCCGCCTCTGATTCGCGCGTGGAGCGCTCGACGTCGGTGTCCTCGATGCGGAGGATGAACGTGCCGCCGCCGCCGCGCGCCAGCAGCCAGTTGAACAAGGCCGTCCGCGCGTTGCCTACATGCAGCTGTCCGGTCGGGCTCGGAGCAAAGACCGAGATCTCGCATGCGTCGCGAATCCGGGCTGCGCAGAGAGCGCGATCGCGTGGACGGCGATCGCTTCGCCGCGTCCGAGCTCGCCGATGCCTTCGTTGGTCTTGCCCTTGATGCTCACGCGATCGATCGCCGATGCCGAGCGCACGGGCGACGTTTGCGCGCATCGCGTCGATGAACGGCGCCAGCTTCGGACGCTCCGCGATCACGGTCGCATCGACGTTACCGACCTGCAGCCCTTGCTCGCCGACGATCACGCCGATGCGCCGCAGCAGGTCGATGCTCGACGCACCTTCCCACGCCGGATCGGTATCCGGAAAATGACTGCCGATGTTGCCCGCGGCCGCCGCGCCCAGAACGGCTTCGCCGATCGCGTGAGAGAGCGCGTCCGCGTCCGAGTGGCCGATGAGGCCGCGATCGAAGGGGATCGTGACGCCGCCGAGAATGAGCGGACGTCCCTCGACCAGCCGATGCAGGTCGTAGCCGATCCCCGCCCTGCCCGTCCGCGCCGGCTTCGGATCGCGCGCGCCACGGTCGTCTCTCGCCTCCGCGATCGCTTCCGCAACCGCCAGGTCGTCGGCGCCCGTGATTTTGATGTTCGACGCCTCGCCTTCGACGACGCGCACGACGTGCCCCGCCTTCTCGGCGAGCGCAGCCTCGTCGGTCGCATCGCCGGAGAGCGCGAGCGCATCGCGCAGCACGTCGCGCCGAAATGCCTGCGGCGTCTGCGCGAGGTAAATCGACTCGCGGGCGAGCGTCTCCTCCACGTTGAGGACCTCGCCTGCGTGCCGCTCGACGCGCTTCACCGTGTCGCGCGACTGAATCGCCGCGAGGGCCGCACCGGTTTCCGCCGCGGCGGCGATCGTCCTGCCGACGAGGTCGGCGCTCGCGAACGGCCGCGCGGCATCGTGAATCACAATGACGTCGGTTTGCGCGTTCGCTGCGCGAAAGGCGTTGACGACCGAGTCCTGCCGGCGCGCTCCGCCAACAACGATCCGCAGCGGCTTCGCGGCACCGAGGAGATATCGCGGCGGATCGTCGACGAGGGCCTGCGGCAACGCCACGATGACCTCGTCGATCGCGGGGTGCTCGGTAAACAGCGCGACGCTCCGCTCGAGGATCGCGCGGCCGCCGATCTCGACAAGCTGCTTGGGACGCGCGCCGCCAAACCGAACGCCCCGCCCGCCCGCCGCCACGATCGCCGTCACGTGCATCAGACGATTATGCCATTCTGCCTCGCGTCGACGGCGGCGCTGACGATCGCGTGGACACGATCGGCGAGATCTTTGGCGTCCTGAATGGTGGGCTCGGGCAATGCGGGCGGTTGAATCGGATCGTGGATGATCAGCCGCACGCTGGCCGGCTCGGTTCGCAGTCGGCCCTTCGGCATCACCGCGCGGGTGCCAATCACCGCCACCGGCACGATAGGGAGCTGGGCCTCGATGGCGAGCAAAAAACTGCCCGCCTTGAAGCGTGCGACCCGTCCGTCCTGGCTCCGCGTGCCCTCCGCATAGATGATGAGCGAGAGCCCATCCGACACGAGCGCGCGCCAGCGTTTCAAGATACCGGCGCGATCCGGCCGCCTGCGGTCGACGAAGAGATGGCCGCCGCGGCGAAGATGCCAGCCGAGCACGGGAAAGCGCGCCAGAGATGCTTTCGCAATAATTCGGAGCTGGTACGGCAGCGATGCGAAGACCACGGGCGTGTCGTAGATGCTTTGGTGATTCGAAACGAACACGTACGTCGTGCCTGGCGTGATCCGCTCGAGACCCTCGACCGCGACGCGGACGCCCGTCGTCTTCAAAATCAGCCACGACCAGGCGCGCGCGCACCCATGCGCGAAGTAGCCCCGCCGGTCGACGAGGCTCGACACGAGCGATGCCGCCCCGAGGACGACGGTGTAGACGGTGATGGCGGGGATCAGGAAGAAGACGGTCCGCCACCAGTGAAACGGAGGCACGCGCACAACGGGCAACTCGGACAATTTACAATCTACGAGGCTTCAAAAGCGAACCGCGATAGGATGCAGCATCTGGAGGACGTGATGGAGCGAAAGAAGGCGTCGGACTACCCGCAGGAAGTGCTCGATCTGTTTCACGAGTACCAGCACGGCGACATGAGCCGCCGCGACTTCGTCGACAAGATCGGCAAGTTCGCGGTTGGCGGGCTCACCGCGATGGCGATCTTCGAGAGCCTCAAGCCCAATTACGCGTGGGCGCAGCAGGTGCCCAAAGACCGATCCGCGGCTGAAGACAGAATACGCCACGGTGCCGTCGCCGCAAGGAAACGGCAGCATCAAGGGTTACTTCGCGCGTCCGGCGAATGCCGGCAAGAAGCTGCCCGGCGTGATCGTCATCCACGAAAACCGCGGCCTCAATCCGTACATCGAAGACGTCGCGCGCCGCTTCGCCGTGGAGAATTTCATCGCGTTCGCGCCGGACGGCCTGACGTCGGTCGGCGGCTATCCCGGCGACGACGAACAGGGCGCGGCGAAGTTCCGCGAGGTGAACGGGCCGAAGATGCTGGAAGATTTCGTCGCCGCCGCGAACTGGCTGAAGGACGAACCCGGAGTGCACGGGAAAGCTCGGCGCGATCGGCTTCTGCTTCGGCGGCGGCATCGTCAACCAGCTGGCGGTCCGGCTCGGCGGCGACCTGTCTGCCGGCGCGCCGTTCTACGGGGCGCCAGCCGAGCGCGGAGGACACCGCGAAGATCAAAGCGCCGCTGATGCTGCACTATGCCGACCCGACGAAGGATACCGGCATCGGCCAGCGCATCCCTGCGTTCGAGCAGGCGCTCAAGGCCAACAACAAGACCTATCAGTTGTTCATCTACGAAGGCGCGCAGCACGGCTTCCACAACGACACGACGCCGCGCTACGACGAGAAGGCGGCCAAGCTCGCGTGGCAGCGCACGCTGGAGTTCTTCAACAAGAACCTGCGAGGATAGCGAATCCTTTGTGCTCTTGTGTCCTTTGTGGTTCTGTGATCTCTGTAGTTCGAGATTGCGAAACTGCGGCGCGCGAGTTGGGCCTAGAGCGTTTTCCATTTTTGTGTAGCGCGAGGCTTCAGCCGAGCGGCGCATCCGCGCGAGAATTTTGTACGCTCGGCTAAAGCCTCGCGCTACATCGATGTGGAAATCGCACTAGTGGTTCCGGTTGATTCTGATCCCGACATCCGTCCCGAAGGACTGCCGCGGCCCGGCAATCGCCCCGCCGAACGCCTGGCCCATGTCGCGGCCGTCGTCGTCGCGCCTGTTTCGTCCGACGCTGTACACGGCGTAGCTGTTGTCATCGACACGCAGAAGGAGCGCTCGACCTGAGAACGGATCCACGGGCGCGGCGGCAAGATACGTGGGCACGAGCGCATCGAGAGAAGTCGGCAGCCGGTCCGCGTGCTCGCGCTCGTACTGCTCGACTGCCACGGCAATCCGAGCAGCGCGCACGAGCGCCAGCCGTTCGGCTTGCGCTTCGATGACCGATCGGATGAACGCGCGGCCGCGATCGCGCGAAGAGAACGGCGGCGCGTAATCCGCGGCGACAATCGCATCCAACCGGTCCGGCCACCGCTCGTTGCTGACGCGAATCATCTCGGCATAACTTGCGAGCGTGCCGTTCATCACGTGCGTCCGCCACGGGCGCATGAGCACGTCGTCACGGGCATTCCGCTCCACGTCGATGAAATACGCGCGCATCTTGACCACCTCGCGCTTCAGCGCGTCGTCGCGGTCCAGTTCTGCAAGCGCCGACGCGAGACGCACCAGCGAACCTGCCGGCGGGCGGACGTGCGCAAAAACGATACGGAGGTCGGCAGCCATCCGCGCCGCGCCGAAAAAGCCGTCGAGCGGGCGGTTCATTCGTATTTCAGCGTAGAGCGATTCGGCCGCGCCCTCGGCATCGCCGGAGATCGCACGAACGATTGCTCGATATCCGAAGGCGCGCAGCAGGTTGACGAGGTCGGCCACGAGATACGAGTACGAACTCCCGGGCGCGAAGCCGACGAATGGAAGCGCGGCGGCTCGATCTCCGAGCTCGACCGCTTCGTTTTGCGAGTCGATCCACGACCGCAGCGCCGCGATGAGTTCCGGCGGCCACACGTCGTCGCGCTCGGCGGTCCGGAGTGCGACGATGTCGTCGTTCCGGAGCTGCTTGGTCGCACGCCCGGAACTGAGGGCGGCCGCCGCACGGTAATACCGGTCCGCGTCCGCGGGTGCGCCGGCGAGGTCCATGCGCAAAGCCACAGTGGTCGGCTCACCGGCCTTGTCGATAGCCGCCAGCGCAGCATCCAGATGGCGCAGTTCTTTGTAATCCCAGATTGAATAAATCAACACCGGGATCAGCAGGATGAAAATGACGGTCGCCGCGCCGAGAAACCAGGGCCGGATCAGGCGACCGGCGTGTGGTTCTTCCATTGCGAGAAAGATGCTCCGGCCGGAATCACTTTCCGGCCGGCGGCATCAATGCGCGGGCTTTACTGGCCGGGGGCGACGCACACGCCGGGCTCGGCGTGTGGAATCGCGCGGAGATATTCGTAGATGGCCCGCAGGTCGCGGTCGGTCATGTTGCGGAAGACCGGCCACGGCATCACTTGAAGAATGCGTCCCGGCTCATCGACATCATGCCCGGTGCGCAGCATGAATTCGAACTGCTCGAAGGTGTGCCCTTCGGGCTGTCCCGTCGTGGGATCCGGCGTGAGGTTCGCCGAGACGACGCCAGGCGGAGCGAACAGCACGCCGCCGGCCAGATAGTTCTTCGCGTTGACCTTGCCGTCGCCACCGCCTGGAGGTCCAAACGGCGGACCGTACGGATCATGACCAGGTGCGTAAGACGGGCACGTGTGGCAGTCGTTGCAGCCCGCAACGGCGTTCACCAGGTAGCTGCCTTCACCAACGAGCTCGGGGTTCAAGTGCCTCAAGTTCAACTTCACGGGTGCGATGCGAAACCCCTGCTGAACACGGCTCTCGCCTCTTCTCTCCGGCTCCGCTCGCAGGTGTCCGACCGCAAGAAACACGAACGCGAGCAGCACCGCGCCGACGATCGAAATCCCGAATCCAGTTCGTCTCATAGTCTTCTCCTCCTTCGCCTTACCTGACCTGCCATACCCGCCCCGCCTGCAGGACGCGCCCGACCGACCCGCCTTATGCCTGCGGCTGAACCGCGGGCCGAACACGCGGCCGGCCGTTGTCCACTTCGCGCTCGACGACCTGGAGCGACGGCGCCGCAGGCGAGGTGATGCCGGCTTCGATGAAACGACCGAAGATCATCTTGCCGGCCGTCGTCTGCAGCACGCTCGTGACGACGATGTCGATCGTCTTGCTGATCATCTTGCGCGCGTTGTCGACGACGACCATCGTGCCATCGTCGAGGTACGCGACGCCCTGGTTGTACTCCTTGCCTTCCTTCAGAATGAACACTTTCATGATCTCGCCGGGCAGAACGACGGGCTTGAGCGAGTTCGCGAGCTCGTTGACGTTGAGCACTTCGACGCCGCGAAGCTGCGCGACCTTGTTGAGATTGAAGTCGTTCGTGACGATCTTGCCCGGCAGCGAACGCGCGAGCTCGATCAGCTTGAGGTCGACTTCCTTGACGTCCGGAAAGTCGACATCCGAGATCATGACCGCGACGCCGGACATTTTCTGGATCTTCTGCAGGATGTCGAGCCCGCGGCGGCCCCGGTTCCGCTTCATCGAGTCCGCGGAATCGGCGACGAGCTGCAGTTCCTTGAGGACGAACTGCGGAATCACCAGCGTGCCGTCCACGAATCCCGTCTCGCAGACGTCGGCGACGCGGCCGTCGATGATGACGCTCGTGTCGAGAATCTTGTAGCGGCGTTCCGGACCAGCGGCGCGGAAGAGGCTCACGAGCCGAGCCGGCTCGAGCCATTCGCCATGCTTGGCGCCGAGCATCAGCCCGAGATACGGCAGCACGATGAGCACGAAGCTGTGGAGAAACTCGACGCGGCGATCGCCGGAATCGGCCCAGAACAGACCCGCACCGATCGCGCGCGCGATGCGCGAGGCCGATCACGCAGCCGATCAGCGCGCCGAGGACACGCGTAACGGCTGTCTCGCGCAGGCGGCTCTCGAACGATCACGACGAGACCCGACAGGACGAGCGCGAACGCGACGTTGATGGCGAGATTGAACGGAAGCGGATGCAGGATCGCGGCGGCGTAGGCGACGACGGCGACGAACAGAACTCGGGCGAGCGCAAACCAGGCCATTTCCCGACCCCCGTTATGAAGCGCCGCGACGGAATGAAAAGGCGCCGGCGGCGCGGCTGCCGGGCACACCATATCACGGGTCGTGGCTGGTGAATGGTGTAGCGCGAGGCTTTAGCCGAGCGATTCGATCCGCGGCTTCCGCTCGGAACTATCCGAGGACCGCGTCGAGCGCTTCGCCGAGCGTGCGCACGCCGACCAGCTCACACGCGCTCGCGGCGGCGCGGTCGGCTGGGTCGATGTTCGCCTCGGGCATGATGCAGCGTTCGAATCCCATCTGCGCGGCTTCGCGAACGCGCAGCGCCGCCTGCGTGATGCCGCGGACTTCGCCCGCGAGGCCCACTTCGCCGAACATCGCGGTCGTCGCCGGAATGGCGCGGTTGCGCACACTCGACGCGATCGCCGCCAGCACGCCGAGATCGGACGGCCGGTTCGTCGATCGTCATACCGCCCGCGATGTTCACGAACACATCGTCGCCCACGAGCATCGAGGCCGGCGCGCTTTTCGAGGACCGCCAGCAGCAGCGAGAGGCGCTGCGGATCGATCCCGTTCGCCATCCGCCGCGCGGTGCCGTAGCTGCTCGTGCTGACGAGCGCCTGCACTTCGACGAGGATCGGCCGCGAGCCTTCGACCGAGCAGAGCACGGCCGAGCCCGGCGCGTTGGTCGGCCGCTCGGCGAGAAACATCTTCGACGGGTTCGGCACCGGCTTGAGTCCGGTGGCCGTCATCTCGAAGACGCCGAGCTCGCTGATCGCGCCGAACCGGTTCTTGACGGCGCGGACGACGCGATGCGAATGATGGCGCTCGCCTTCGAAGTACAGCACGGTGTCGACGACGTGCTCGAGCGCCTTCGGTCCGGCGAGGCTGCCGTCCTTCGTCACGTGGCCGACGAGAAACGTCGGCACGTTCTGGCCCTTGGCGGCGAACAGCAGCTGGGTCGCCGCCTCGCGCACCTGGCCGATGCTGCCGGGCGCCGATTGAAATTTGAGCGAGAAGACGGTCTGCACCGAATCGACGATCACGAGCGCCGGCTTGATGCGTGCGATCTCTTCGAGGATGCGCTCCAGGCAGGTCTCCGCGAGCAGATACAGCGGCGCGCGCGCCGACCGCGAGCCGCTCGCCGCGCGATTTGATCTGGTGCTCCGATTCCTCGCCCGAGCTGTAGAGCACCGGCCCGACCGTCTGCGCCATGTGCGCCGCGGCCTGCAGCAGCAGCGTCGACTTGCCGATGCCGGGCTCGCCGCCGAGCAGCACCAGCGATCCGGGCACGACGCCGCCGCCGAGCACGCGATCGAACTCGTCGATGCCGGTCGAGATCCGCGCGTGCTGCTCGATTTCGATGTCCGAGTACAGCCGCGCGCCCGCTCCCGCGCCGGCGAGCGCATAGCGGTGACCAGCCGCCGCGGCCGCGGCGCCGCCAGCGACTGCCGTTTCCTGCGGCCGCTCTTCGACGAACGAGTTCCACGCGCCGCAGTCCGCGCAGCGCCCGACCCATTTCGGCGATTGGCTGCCGCACTCCTGACACACGAAGACGGTCTTCGGTGCTTTCATGACGTGACGCGACCCGCCCGTACTCGTACGACCCGTTCGATCCTAGACCCGATCCGGCAGAGGATCTCGTAGGGGATCGTCCCAATCTGTGCAGCCATCTCGCGAACGTCGATGCATGCGTCGCCCTGGCGGCCGAGAATGACGACTTCGTCGCCGGGCGACACGTCGAGACCGGTGACATCGGCCATGAGCATGTCCATGCAGACCGATCCGACAATCGGGGCGCGGCGGCCGCGAATCAGCACGAACCCGCGCCCGGCCAGCCGCAGATCGAGACCGTCGGCGTACCCGGCAGGCACGATCGCGATCGTCGTCGGCTGCTCCGCTGTGAACTTCGCACCGTACCCGACGCCTTCGCCCGTGCGCACGCCTTTCACCGCAACGATACGACTCGTGAGTGACAGGGCAGGTCGCAGCTCGATGCGTCGACGCAATCGGCGGCGGAACGATCCCGTACAGCAGCAGACCCGGCCGCACGCGGTCGTACCACACGCGGGAGTCGCGAAGCAGCGCGGCGCTGTTCGCCGCGTGGACGTACGCAGTCGCAGAGCCGCAGAGATCCGCGCTCTGCGAGCTGCGGTCGACTTCGATGTCGCCAGCGCGCTGCTCGAATCGAACGCGCTGCTCTTCGAACAGCGCGCTGTCGGGATCGTCGGCGGTCGCGAAATGCGTGTAGATCGCGGCGAGCTCGAGATTCGGGCTCTCGAGCAGCTCCGGAAGCGTGCGCCGCAGGTTGTCGAACCGGAAACCGAGCCGGTTCATGCCGGTGTCGATCTTCAGGTGATACGGCAGCGCTCGCCGTGACGCGCGGCGGCCGCCTGCACGGCGCGCGCCGCGCCAGGCGTCGAGATCGTCGGCGTCAGCCTGCAGTCGAACAGGCCGTCGAGGTCGCTGACGCTCAGCGCGCCGAACACGAGAATCCCGGCTCGCGACACCGGCCGCTCGCAGCGCCGCGCCTTCTTCGATGTCCGCGCAGGCGAGGAGATCCGCGCCGGCGTCCTCGAGCGCGCGCGCGACCTGGCCCGCGCCGTGCCCGTACGCGTTCGCCTTCACGACGGCGATGACGCGCGGCGCCGAGCGCCGCTCGCGCGTGAGGTAGGTCGGCGATGTTGCGGAAGTTGGATTTGATCGCGCCGAGGTCGACGCGCGCGACGGTCGGCCGGATCATCTACGCCGATTGACTGCCCGGGGCCAGGTTCTCGAACCGCGTGAACTCGCGGATGAAGGCGAGCCTCACGACGCCGGTCGGGCCGTTCCGCTGCTTGCCGATGATCAGCTCGGCGACGCCTTGCGCATCGGTCGGCGGCGCGTTCTTGTCGGCGTACATGTCTTCGCGGTAGATGAAGATGACGACGTCGGCGTCCTGCTCGAGCGCGCCCGATTCGCGGAGATCGGAGAGCTGCGGGCGCCGGTCGGACCGCGCTTCCGGCGCGCGACTGAGCTGCGAGAGCACGACGATCGGCACGCGCAGCTCCTTGGCGAGCCCCTTGAGCGATCGCGAAATCGACGCGACTTCGAGCGTGCGGTTCTCGAAGCGGCCGCGGCCCTGCATCAGCTGGATGTAGTCGATGATCACCATGTGCAGCCCGTGCTCGGCCGCCAGGCGCCGGCACTTGGCGCGCATTTCGAGGACGCCGATCGACGGCGTGTCGTCGATGAAGATCTTCGCCTCGCTGAGCGTGCCGATCGCCTGCGACAGCCGGCCCCAGTCGCGCTCGCCGAGAAAGCCGCCGCGCATCCGATGCGCGTCGATCCGCGCTTCGCCGGTGAGCATCCGCAGGAAGAGCTGCTCCTTCGACATTTCGAGCGAGAACAGGCCGACCGTCATGTCGGTCTTCGTGCCGACATGCTGCGCCATGTTCAGCACGAGGCTCGTCTTTCCCATCGACGGGCGCGCGGCGACGATCACCAGGTCGGACGGCTGCAGCCCGGACGTCATCTCGTCGAGATCGGTGAAGCCGGTCGGAATACCGGTGACGAGCTCGCGGCGCGAGTGCAGCTTCTCGATCGTGTCGAGGCTTCCCTGCGCGAGATCGCGAAGCGAGACGAACCCGTCGCGGACCTTGTCGTCCGCGATCGCGAAGATCGCGTGCTCCGCCTGGTCGAGGATGACGTCGGCTTCTTCCTCCGCCTCGTACGCGCTCGCGACGATCTTGTTGGCCGAGTAGATGAGGTTCCGGAGAGTGGCCTTCTCCTTGACGATCTTCGCGTAGTGCTCGACGTTGGTCGATCGCGGGATGCCGTCGACGAGCGCCGCGATGTACGCCGGCCCGCCGACCTCGTCGAGCTCGCTCGATCGCCCGAGCTCCTCCTTGAGCGTGACGAGGTCGATCGCGTCGCCGCGCTCGACGAGCTTCACCATCTTGTCGAAGATGCGGCGGTGCGCGTCGCGGTAGAAATCCTTCGAGTCGATCACCTCCGCCGCGAGGTTGAACGCGTCGTTGTGCAGCAGAATCGCCCCGAGCACGGACCGTTCGGCTTCGAGGTTGTGCGGAAGCGTGCGTTCGGCGACGGCGACGTCGGGCATGCGGCGGGAACGACTAAGGATAAAGGCGAAGGAAAAGATTCTTTGCCTTCTGCCTTTTAACTTTTGCCTTCCGCGACCACCTTCACCTTGATGTGTGCGGTCACCTCGCGGTGCAGCTTCACCGGAATCTGGTACTCGCCGATCTTCTTGATCGGCTCGGCGAGCTGCAGCTTGCGGCGATCGATCTCGAGGCCCTTCGCGGCCAGCGCGTCCGCGATGTCGGTGGTCGTCACCGATCCGTACAGCGCCTCGGTCTCGCCGACCTTGCGCGCGATTGAAACCTCGACGTCGGCCAGCCGCGCCGACAGCGCCTCGGCGACCTTCTTCTCCTCGGCTTCCTTCGCGTCGAACTTCGCGCGCTCGCGCTCGATCTGCTTGCGGTTGCCCTCCGTCGGCGAGCAGCGCCAGCTTGCGCGGCAGCAGGAAATTGCGGGCGTAGCCGTCGGCGACCTTCACGAGCTCGCCGCGACGGCCGAGATTGTCGACGTGTTCTCTCAGAATCACTTCCATGATCGTGTCCTCAATCCGTCACGTACGGAATCAACGCGATCTGACGCGCGCGCTTGATCGCCGTCTGCAGCTTGCGCTGGTGCATCGCGCAGGTGCCCGAGATGCGCCGCGGCAGAATCTTGCCGCGCTCGGGGACGAACGGCCCGATCAGCTTCACGTCCTTGTAGTTGATGTCGTCGATCTTGTCCGCGCAGAACTTGCAGACCTTGCGGCGGCGGAACATCGGGCGGCGCTGGCCCTTTTCCTTGTCGCCCGCCTTCTTGTCGCCGCGGCCGCGGCCGCCGCTCGAACGTCCTTGTCCAAATGCCATGGTCTAAACCTCCACCCCGTCGAAGCGATCGTCATCCACATCGTCGGGCTCGCCCGCGGGGCGCCCCTCGCCCGGCTGGCGCTGCGGCGGCAGCCCGCGCTTCACGCGGCGGCGCTCCGATTCGGTCTGCCGCTTCGTGCGCGTGCGGTCGACGACCTTCTTCTCCTCGTCGACGCGGACGATCATGTGGCGGATCACCTGATCCATCACGCGAAGCCGGCGATCGAGCTCCTTCATCAGCTCGCCGGAGCCGTTGATCACTTCGAGGCCGTACACGCCTTCCTTGTTGCCGTCCGATTTCGTACGCCAGCTTCTTGCGGCCCCAGTTTTCCGTGCGGTCGAACGTGCCGTGCATGCGCGAGACGACCTGCTCGATCTGCTCGTGCAGCTCGGTCACCTGCTGTTCGGTCGTGTCGGGGGGAAGAATGTAGACGAGCTCGTACTGTCGATCTGCCATGAACTACTCCTTCAGGACTCGGCTCGTGCGCGGCGCACGTCGGACGTCGGCCAGCCGGACGGCCGAGGCCACCACTCAGGTGGCAAGGTGCGCGCGAAATCGCGCGCTATTCAGTTGTTGCCGGATCGCCGCCGTTGAACTGATTCATCACCGCGGCGATCCCGTCGGTGACGAACACCTCCGCCGCGTCGGCCGCGCGCATCGTCATGCGCTCGACTTCCGCGCGCTTCATCCTTGTCGAACTTCGCGAGCACGTGATCCGCGAGGTCGCGCCGCGCATCGCCGCGCCCGACGCCGATTCGAAGCCTCGGAAAATCCGTCCCGAGGTGCGCGATCACCGACTTCAAGCCGTTGTGCCCGCCGGCCGATCCGCGCACCCGCGCGCGGAGCCTGCCGAGCGGAAGCTGCACTTCGTCGACGATGACCAGCATGTCGGCGATCTCGATCTTGAAGTACCGCAGCAGCTCGCCGATGGCCTGGCCGCTGGCATTCATGAACGTCAGCGGCTTCGCCAGCAGAACATCGTCGTCGGGCCCGCGAATCCGACGCGCGATCAGCGCTTCTGCGGGCGCCGATTCGAACCCGACGGTCGCGCGGCGCGCCAGCTCGTCGAGCACCTCGAAGCCGATGTTGTGCCGCGTGCCTTTGTACCGGGCGCCTGGGTTGCCTAATCCGAAAATCGCTTTCAAGCAGATTCTGCACGCTGCAATCGGCGCTACTTCTTCTTGTCGTCCTTCTTCTTCTCGTCCTTGTCTTCCGCGTCCTCGTCCTTCTTGCCCTTCTTGATGACTTCGGGCTCCGCCGTCGCCACCGGCGCGGCGGCCGCCTCGGTCGCCGCCGCCGGCGCTTCCTCGGCCTTCGGCAGGATGACGTGGACGAGCATCATGTCGGCGTCGCTCACCGCCTTCCACTTCGCGTCGGCCGCCACGTCGCGGACGCGCACGCCCTGGTGCAGCATCAGGTTGCTGATGTCGACGTCGATGTGCTCCGGAATGTCGGCCGGCAGGCACTCGATCTCGATCTCGCGATGCACGAACTCGACGATGCCGCCCTGCTGCTTGACGCCGGGGGCTTCGCCGCGGCCGACGACCGGCACGGTGACGCGCAGCATCTTGTCCATCGCGATGCGATAGAAATCGGCGTGCAGCACCTGGTGCGTGACCGGGTCGAGCTGATATTCCTTCACGAGCACGCGCGTATCGCCCGCGCCCGCGAGCTTCAGCGAGATCAGGGTGTTCGCGCCCGAATCCGAGTGCAGGATCTTCAGCAGCGCGCGCGGCTCGACCGCAATCGGCGTCGCCTTCCCGCCGTCGCCGCCGTAGAGCACGGCCGGCACCTTGTTGTCGCGCCGCGTGCGCCGCGCTTCGTTCTTTCCAAACGTGTCCCGCGCCGTTGCTTCGAGTGTCGCTTCCATCTTTCCCCTCTTACGATTGTCGTGGCTAGTGGCTGGTGGCTAGTGGCTCTGTCCCAGCCACCAGTCACCAGCCACCAGCCACTACACGAACAGACTAGATACCGACGTCTCCTCGTGAATGCTCTTGATCGCCTGGCCGAGCAGCCGCGCGACCGACAGCACCACGATCTTGCTGCTTCTTCGCCTTGTCGCCGTGCAGCGGGATCGTGTTCGTCACGATCAGCTTGTCGATCGGCGATTTCTCGATGCGCTCGAGCGCCGGCCCCGACAGCACGCCGTGCACCGCGCACGCGAACACCCGCTCGGCGCCGTTCGCCTTGAGCGCCGTCGCCGCTTTCGTGATCGTGCCGGCCGTGTCGATGATGTCGTCCTGCAGAATGCAGGTCCGCCCGCTCGACATCGCCGATCACGTTCATCACTTCCGCCGTGCCATCGTCGCTGCGCCGTTTGTCGATGACGGCCAGCTCCGCGTCGAGCCGCTTCGCGTACGCGCGCGCGCGCTCGGCGCCGCCGGCGTCCGGCGACACGATCGTCCGCTTCGGATAGTCGAGCCGCGACAGATGCTCGATGATCACCGGCGCGGCGAACAGGTGATCGACCGGAATATCAAAGAACCCCTGGATCTGCGCCTTGTGCAGGTCCATCGTGAGCACGCGGTTCGTGCCGGCGGCGCTGATGATGTTCGCCACCAGCTTCGCCGAAATCGGCACGCGCGGCTTGTCTTTCCGGTCCTGCCGCGCGTAGCCGTAGTACGGAATCACCGCCGTGATGCGCGCCGCCGACGAGCGGCGGAACGCATCGATCATCACCAGCATCTCCATGATGTGGTGGTCGACCGGCGCGCAGGTCGGCTGCACGACGAAGACGTCGGTGCCGCGGATGTTCTCGTCGATCTGAAACGCGACTTCGGAGTCCGGGAAGCGCCGCAGCCTCGCCTGTCCGACCTCGACGCCGAGAAACTGCGCGATTTCCGCGGTCAGCCCCGGATGGGCGCTGCCCGAAAAAATCTTGAGCTCACCAAAACCCGTCGCCATGAACGGATCACCCATCACCTGCAGCCTCTGCCCTCGAGAGATGGCTGGGGCGGAAGGATTCGAACCTTCGAATACGGGATCCAAAGTCCCGCGCCTTACCGCTTGGCCACGCCCCATCAGTCCTCAGTCCGCCAGTCTTCGGTCTTCAGTCGGCAGTCGCCAGTCGCAGTCTTCGGTCCGAACGTCACATCGAAGAAACCGGACCTCTTGTCTGATGCCGGCGGCCCGACCGCCGTCACGAGTGTCACATCCCGCAGTGTCGGTCCGAAGACGTGGCGTCAGCCTGAGGACCGCCGCCGCAGCCTGAAGACTGTCGCCGCAGCCCGAGGACTGCTGCCGCAGCCTGACGACTGTGACTGCAGACTGATGACTTACGACTGCAGACTGATGACTGGGGACTGATGACTGTCGCAGGTCCTACGCAAACGGTAAGTGTATACGATGGGCTTACAGCCCGGCAAGTGCCTGATATCTCATGCGATTAACGGTGCGCGTGACCAGCGTCCGCGTTGCACGCGAACGGAGCAGGTCGGCCGCCCGCGCGGCCGCCTGCCGATTGCGAAACAGCCCGTAAACGGCCGAGCCGCTGCCGGACATCATCGCCTGAACCGCGCCGATTTTGGTAAGCCTCGTCACGATTCTTCGGATCTCCGGATGCCGGGCCGCGACCGGCGCTTGAAGGTCGTTTCGAACCTCCGACTGAGCACCGGGTTCCCTACCGTCGGCATCCCACCAGCTGTAGGCGTCCTTCGTGCCGACTCCGAAAGCGGGAAGCACCAGCGTCACCCATCTCGCCTCCGCATCCTCCAGCGGCCGCAGCACGTCGCCTTTGCCGGTGCCGAGCGCCGTGCCGCCCTCGAGAAAATACGGCACGTCGGCGCCGAGCGTCGACGCGAACTGACTGAGCTGCCGCGCCGTCAGCTTGGCATCCCACAGCGCAGCGCACGCGCGGAGCGTCGCCGCGGCATCGCTGCTGCCTCCGCCGAGGCCGGCCTGCATCGGTACGCGCTTCGTGAGGCGAACGATGAGATCGCAAGGTTTCCCACGGCGATGTGCCGCAGCCCACACGAGCGCCGCGGCGCGCCAGACCAGGTTCGTCTCATCGGCTGGACACGACGGGTCGTTGCACGCGATGCGAAACGGACCGCGTGCAGATCGAAACGTCAGCGTGTCGTGCAGAGCGATCGACTGGAACACGGTCCGCAGCTCGTGGAATCCATCGGCGGTGGCGCCGAGGACGTGGAGCGAGAGATTAATTTTGGCGGGCGCCCGGACGCGCATGGCGGAGCTCGTCGAGAGAGATCGGCGCCGCATCGCCAGGAATTTTTACACGGAACGCATCGTCGTCGAGCGGCACGTTCGTCTCGAGTTGAGAGAGCGAAAGCTGGAGGTCGAATGCATTGGCTCCCGTCGCCGCCGCGCTCGAAAGCCGGATCGCACGCGGGAGATCGTTTTGGAACGTGTCGTAAGTCGCCTGCCAGCGGCCACCCTGCTCATCGTGGCGCTCGGCGGCGGCAATTCGCCACGGGTCGGTCGCGCGCGCTCGGTGAAGCGTGACGACGTCTTTTCCCGGGAGATCGACAACGCGCCAACTGTCTCCGAAGCGCCGCGCGGCGCCGACGACCGCATCAGGCGGCCAGCAGCCGGTCAGCGTGAAGCGCAGTCCCTCGGGCGTGAGCGGCACGCCCGCAATGGCGCCCAGAACGTCCTGGGGCGGCGCGTGCTCGAGGACGCGATTGTCGCGAGGCAGCAGCAGCGTCGCGTCGCCGGCGCGCGCGACAAAAATGAAAACCGGCCCACCGATCGGCGCGACCGCTTCGACCCGGGCCGATGCCGGCGCCGCCGTGCCGACGAGCAAACGTGCTCGGAGACGCTGCCCCTGAATCTTTCCGCTGAGTCCGACTTCGGCGGTAAACGTCCGAATGGCGGCGCAGGCGGCCGTGGCTTGTGCCAGCGCCTCGCGTCCATCGGAGGCCGGCTCGCCGGCGCCGGTCGGCAGCTTGAGGCCGTGGCGCGCGCAGGAGCACGCCAGCAGCGCGGCCAGCAGGCAGACCGCGCGCCTCACTTCTTTTCGAGCTTCTGCTTCGCGGTCTTGATCTTCTTGTCGATTTCGCCCCGGTCGATGGAATCGCCGTCGCCGCCGAGCGCGCGCGTCCACGCGGCGATCGCGTCCTGATAGCGACCGAGCTTGAACAGCACCTCGGCGTAGTGATCCTGGATCACCGAGTTGGTTCGCTGCTGGTCGGCGGCGCGCTTCAGATTGTTTTCCGCGAGATCGAGTTTGTCTTCCTTGTAGTACGCCCAGCCGAGGCTGTCGAGGTACGACCCATTGTCGGGCTCCATCGCGAGCGCCTGTTTCAGAAGGCCGACCGATTCATCGAGCCGCTCGCCGCGCTCGGCGAGCATGTAGCCGAGATAATTCATCGCGGCCGCATTTTCGGGATCCCGCTTCAGCAGCTCGCGGAATGTCGCTTCGGCGTCGGCAAACTTCTTATCTTTGTCGAACACGGCGCCGAGCTCGAACACAATCGACGTATCGTCCGGGAACCTGGTCCGCGCCTCCTGCAACAGGGTGATCGCCTTCGCGCTGCGATCCGCATCTGCGTAGTACTGCGCCAGGGCAACGTACGCGGTCGGGTCGTCCGCGTGCCGCTTGGCTGCGTTCTCCAACACCGCGATGCCTTCATCGGGTTTGCCGCTTTGGCGGAGCGCCTGGGCTTCGAGGCGCGCCAGCCGCAGATCGTCGGGGTGATCCTGAGCGGCCGCACGCGCGAGAGCGGCGGCGGCGGCGTACTTCTTGGCGGCGATATTCGCCTCGATCGAGTACGCGGCGACGGACGGATCGCTCGGCGACGCCTGCTTCGCTTCTTCGAAGACGGCGATCGCCTTGTCCATCTGTCCGAGCTCCTGATACGCGAAACCCGAGATGCGGGAGCAGAAGGCCGCGCTCGAAGGCGGTCGCGCCCGAGCGCGTGCGGAACTCGGTCAATGGCGGCGTGAGCTCGTCGATCGACCGCCTGATACTGATGGCGCTCTTCGAGCGACTCGGCCAGCGCGTAATAACCCCAGGGGCTCTTTGCGTCCTCAGCGATCACGCGCCGCGCGGTTTTTTCGGCTGCGGGGAGATCGCCCAGCCGCCGCTCCGCTTGAGAGAGCAGGTAGAGGGCGCGGCCATCGTGCGGCTGCGCCGCGAGAAGCTCGTTCAGGACGTCGCGCGCCTTGCCGGCCGCTTCCCGGCCGCCGGCGTTCATGAGCGCGGAGGCATATCGCGCCTTCAGCTCGGTGTTTCGCGGCGCCCGGCGGACGGCCTGCTCATAGGTCGCCGCCGCCTCCGGCCAGCGGTGTTCTCGCTCGTAGAAATCGGCGAGCGGCGGCAGCAGCCGCGGATCGTCAGCCGACTTCTGCTTCAGCCACGCAATCGCGTCGGCGTTCTTACCGGATCCAGCATAGGCCTCGGCGAGCAGCAGCGGGCCATCCTGCCACTGCGGCTCCTGGTTCACGAGCGCGGTCAGCAGCGGAATCGCTTTATCGAACTGCCCCCCCTGCATGTAAAGGCGCGAGAGCGTCGCCCGTACGTTCGGATCCGGCTCGCCCTCGGGGTGCGCGATCGCGACCTCGAGGTGCCGGATCGCCTTTGCGACGTTGTCGGCCGTCTGCGCGGTGTTGCGCGACTGCGTCTGAGTGCCGCGGCCGCGCGGCGTGTCGCCCTGACTGCCCTCGGCGAGCGCCGCGTAGATGACACCGAGCACCCGATTTCCTTCACGATTATCGGGCGCGATTTTCACCGCTTGCTCCGCAGCGGCAAGCGCTTCAGGCACTTTGTTCTCGCGCAGGTACAGCGCCGCGAGCTCCGCGGGGATGTCGGCGGCGCGCGGATCGAGCTCCATCGCGCGTTTGTACGCCGCGATCGCCTGCTCGACGTTGTCGTCCTCGTAGTGGCGCGCGAGTAAAAACTGATCGTAGGCTTCGGCAATTTTCGCGCTGTTCGCGGACGAGGCTGGCGGCTGCGCGGCGCGCGGCTCCTGCACGGCCTCGGCGGAGACAGCAGTGGGAACGAGGAGCGCGGCCGCGAGAAGAACAGCACCTTTCATACGATCGAATTGTTCCACAAACTCGAAGAGCTGTCATATAGTTCGGCGATGGCCGTCGACCCGGAACTGCTCGAGATCCTCGCGTGTCCGAACTGCAAAACACCGGTGACGCTCGTCAAGAACGGGACTGCGCTGAAATGCGCGACTTGTCACCGGGTGTATCCCATTAAAGATGACATTCCCGTGATGCTCATCGACGAAGCGACCATCGAACCCTGATTGAAAATTCTGCTCGTCCGGCTCCGCGAAATTGGCGACGTTGTTTTCACGACCCCGGCCATTCGTGCGCTCCGTGAACGCTTCCCCGACGCGCACCTCACGTACATCGTTGAACCGGCTGCCGCACCCATCGTCCTCAATAACCCACTCCTGAATGACGTGCGGATCGCGCCAAAGCGCGGACTTATCGCCGACCTCGCGCTCGGCCGCAGCCTCCGCCATGAGCGGTACGATCTCGCAATCGATTTTCATGGCGGTCCGCGCGCGTCGCTTCTCACATGGCTGAGCGGCGCACGCGAACGGATCGGCTACGACATTCCGGGACGCGGCTGGATGTACACGCGGCGCGTCACTCGCGCGCGAGAGCTGAGGCCACGCCACTCCGTCGAGAATCAATGGGACCTGCTTGCCGCGCTCGGCGTTGCGGCGCCGGATCCATCGCGCGCGCCGGTTGAAATGACGGTGGATGCCGTTGCCGCACGAACGGTCGCGCAGCGTCTCAACGATGCAGCGAAGCGTCTCAGCTGACGATCGCCTGATCGTCGTTCACGTGAGCGCCGGCAATCCGTTCAGGCGCTGGCCTCTCGATAGTTTTGCCGCCCTTGTCGCGGACCTCGCCGCCAGAGACGCGCGTCATCGCGTCGTGCTGACTGCAGGACCGTCCGATCGCGTCGCGGCCGCCCGCGTGATCGAGGCGGCGCGGCGGCGGCTCGACGTCCAACAACAGCATCGCGTCGTCGAGTGCGGTGATTTTTCACTCGCCGAACTGCGCGCGCTCATGGACCGCGCGAGCGTGTACATCGGTGGCGACAGCGGCCCGCTGCACGTGGCCGCGACGAGCCGCGTGCCGATCGTCGGCCTGTACGGGCCGACGCTGCCTGCCCGCTCCGCGCCATGGCGCGATCCCACGCTGCTCGCGGAAGCGGTGGAGATTCACGGTCTTCCATGTCGGCCGTGCGACCAGCGCGTCTGCGCACCAGGAGACTTCCGCTGCCTCACCACAATTTCGCCCGAGCAGGTCGCGGAGGCCGCTGTGCGCCTGCTCGGGCTGTAGGCACTTCGGTCGTACTCCGGTCCCACCCCAGGAATTGCGGCCAGCAGTACAATTGCCCCTCCATGGCTGACGCGGCGATCGCTGTTCGCACCCCCGCGCTCGACCGCGTCGAGCAGGTCGGCGTCGTGTCGCTCTGCGCGATGGCTGGCGTCGCTCCAGTTCTCGATTGCCGCGGCGCAGACGCTGCTCGCGGTGTCCGTCCTCTGCTGGCTGATCCTGCTGATTTCCGGACGCGAACGCTTCGAGGCGCCGCGTTTCTTCTGGCCGCTCGCGGCCTATGCGGCGTGGACGCTTGTGTCGGCGGCCTTCTCGCCGGACCTCCGGCACAGCCTCATGGAGTGCAAGCAGCTCGTGCTGTTTCTCATCGTGCCGATCACGTACAGCTTCGTGCGCGGGAACCGGGGGCTGACGCTGATGACGGTGATCCTGACGTTCGCCGCAATCAGCGCTGCGCTCGGCATCTTCGAATACGGCATCCTGCATTACGACGATCTGCATCGGCGCGTCCAGGGCACGCTCGGTCACTACATGACCTATTCCGGCCTGCTGATGCTCGTCATCGGCGTCGCGCTCGCGCGCGTGCTGTTCGGAAAACGCGAGCGCACGTGGGCGGCGCTGGTGATGCCGGCGCTCGTCGTCGCCGTGGCGCTCACGTTCACGAGGACGGCGGTCGTGGGCGCATGCGCGGCGGCGGCGCTTCTGCTGACGCTCAAGGATTTCCGGCTGCTGGCCGCGCTGCCCGTGGTGGCGGCGCTGTTCGTCGTCTTCGCGCCGGGCAAGGTGAACGCGCGCGTGGCGTCCATTTTCGACATGAACGACCCCACGAACCGTGATCGCATCGCGATGATTCACGAAGGCGGGCACATGATCGCCGCCCATCCGGTCGTCGGCGTCGGGACCGAACATGGTCCAGCCGCTCTACGCGCAGTACCGCGATCCCGAAGCTGTCGAGAAGGTCAATCCGCACCTGCACGATGTTCCGCTTCAGATCGCGGCCGAGCGCGGCTTGCCCGCACTCGCGATCTGGCTCTGGTTCATCGTGACCCTACTGACAGATCTCGCCGGACGTTTTCGCGCCGGCGATCATCGGTTCCTCGTCGCGGCTGCGCTCGCGGCGGTCACGGCAATGCTCGCCGCCGGCTTCTTCGAGAACAACTTCGGGGACTCGGAGTTCCTGATGCTGTTCCTCGTTCTCGTGACGGTGCCCTTCGCCGCCGAGCACGCCGCCGCCGCATGAGCAGCCCGCGGCTCGGCGCCGCGCGAGCGCGCCACCTCGCTGACCGGTTCTCCGCGCTCACGGTCCTCGTTGTCGGCGACGTCATGCTCGACCGGTTCATCGTCGGCCACGTCACGCGCATTTCTCCTGAGGCGCCCGTGCCCGTCGTGCGATTCCAGTCTGAACACGTGCGCGCCGGCGGCGCTGCCAACGTCGCGCAGAATATTGCCGCGCTCGGCGGACGTGCCGCGCTCGTCGGCGTCGTCGGCGCCGATTTGACGGCTGGCAAGCTCCGTGCAGCAGCTCGAAGCGGCTGGAGTCGGGGCGGACGGCTTGATCGAGGATTCCGCGCGTCGGACGACGGAAAAAGTTCGCGTGGTGACTGAACGGAACCAGCAGGTCGCGCGGATCGATTACGAAGAGGACGGCGATGTCGTTGCCGCGGTCGAGCGGGCGATCGTCGCCGCAGTTGCGCGCCTGAGTCGACGACGCGGACGCTCTGCTCGTGTCGGATTACCTCAAAGGGCGCGGTGACACGGCCGATCGTCGACTCGCTCCTCGCGGCCGCCACGCGCACGGCGGGCGGGCAGGGCCGACCGCTGATCATCGACCCGAAGATTCCGCACCTGGCCTGTTACGCCGGCGCAACGCTCATCACGCCGAATCATCACGAGGCAGAATCGGCGACGCATCGGCGCATCCGGACCGACGAGGAGGCGCGCGATGCCGGGCGCGAGTTCAGGCGCCAGGCCGCAACCGGCGCAGCCCTCATTACGCGCGGCGAGCAGGGAATGTGGCTCTCGAGCGACGAGGCCGAGGAAGCGATTCCAGCGGTTGCGCGCGAGGTGGCCGACGTCACCGGAGCGGGCGATACGGTGGTCGCGACGCTCGCGCTCGCGCTTGCCGCGGGCGCCACGCTGCTCGAAGCCGCGGTGCTCGCGAACCATGCCGCCGGAGTGGTCGTGGGAAAATTCGGTGCCGCAACCCTCAGCCGCGACGAGCTCCTTCGATCGTTCGACTAGCTTTTCATCACGAAGACAGGAAGATCACGAAATCGTGTTCTTCGTGAGTCTTCGTGCCTTCGTGATGATCGTCGGCGACATCAGTGGCGGAAATGGCGCCGGCCCGTGAAGACCATCGCCATCCCGTGCTCGTCGGCCGCGTCAATCACTTTTTGATCGTTGACCGATCCTCCCGGCTGGACGACCGCCGTCGCTCCAGCGGCTGCGACGACGTCGAGGCCGTCGCGGAACGGAAAGAAGGCGTCCGAGGCCGCGACCGATCCCGCCAACGTGCCCGCGTCTCGCCTTCATCACCGCCACGTTCGCCGCGTCCACGCGGCTCATCTGCCCGGCGCCGATCGCAAGCGTCCGGTTGGCGTCGGTGAAGATGATCGCGTTCGATTTCACGTGCGCGCAGATGCGCCACGCGAACCGCAGCGCCTCCCATTCGTCCGCCGTCGGCTGTCGTTTGGTGACGACGCGAATGCCATCCGGGAGGGACTGCGCCGTCCACGGCTGCGCCGCTTCGGCGACGCGGTCGCGTTCCTGCGCAAGCATCGCGCCGAGAATCGAGCGGAACTCGACGCCGACGCCGGCGTCGCTCGAGCCGCCAGAGGACTGAAATCGGCTGTCAGCACCCGCATGTTCGTCTTCTTCGCGAGAACCGGGCGCGCGTCGTCTGCAACGGCCGGCGCGACCACCGCTTCGATGAAGGTCGAGGCGATGGCCGTCGCCGTCGTCGACGTCGATCGGTCGATTCAGCGCCGACGATGCCGCCGAACGCGGCGCGGCTGTCGGCATCACGCGCACGCACGTACGCGTCGACCGCTGACGCGCCAATCGCGGCGCCGCACGGGTTCGAGTGTTTGATGACGGCGGCTGCCGGCTCCTCGAACTCGAGAACGATCCGCGCGGCGGCGTCGAGGTCGAGCAGGTTCGTGTAGGAGAGCTCCTTCCCCTGCAGGATCACCGGGTCGCCGAAGCCGCCGTGCGCGCTCGGCCGTGACCTCGCGGTCGTGTACCAGGCGCGCCTTCTGATGCGGGTTCTCGCCGTAGCGCAGCACGCGCGCGTGCGCCGAGCGACAGCTCCAGCGTCATGTCAGGCGAGAAGAGCGAGAAGCCGGATGCGTACGAGCCGCGTGCCGGGACGAAATGGTCGTCGCGCACGGCGAACCTGCCGAGCGTGCGCGGCGATCTGCCGCGTCGTAGTCGGCGGTGTGCTCGATCGCCTTTCGCATGAGATCGAACCGGAACTGGAGCCACGGTCCCTTGTCGATCGCGTCGAGCAAGCGGTAGTAGTCTCCCGGATCGACGACGACCAGCACGTCGCGGAAATTCTTTGCCGCCGCGCGGACCATGCTCGGGCCGCCGATGTCGATCTGCTCGACGAGCTCGTCGAACGTCGACGTCCGGCTTCCTCGCGGTTTCGGCGAACGGATACAGGTTCACGATGACGACGTCGATCGGCTGAATGCCGAGCGCGGCGATGCGCGCGCATGTCGTCGGGCCGGTCGCGACGCGCGAGAATGCCGCCATGAACGTGTGGATGCAGCGTCTTGATCCGGCCGTCCATCATTTCTGGAAAACCGGTGATGTCGGACACGTTCGTTACGCGCAGGCCCGCGTCGGCGAGGGCGCGGGCGGTGCCGCCAGTGGATACGAGCTCGAATCCGCGGGAGGCGAGCCCGCGGCCGACGTCGACGATACCGCTCTTGTCGGAGACACTCAGAAGGGCTCTTGGCATACGGGGCGAGTTCCAGTATTATCTTCGGCGACGCCGGGCGGGCCTGGCGCCGTAAGGGAAAGGCCGCACACACGCGGCCTTTTTTTTTGGTCCCTTATTGTTCCGTTAAACGACGCGACGCTGCGTCACAGCACGTAGGAAGAGAACGATGCGCATCACAGGCAAGGTCAAGTGGTTCAACAACGCCAAGGGTTACGGGTTCATCGAACGCGACGGAGGCAGTGACGTCTTCGTCCACTACTCGGCCATTCAGGGCGACGGCTTCCGTTCGCTCGAAGAGGGCCAGGCGGTGGAGTTCGAGATCGTTGACGGCCCCAAGGGCCCGCAGGCCGGCAACGTCACCAAAATCTAACCGTTCAGGGCAGAGGCGAACCCTCTGCCCTACTCTCTTCTTCTCCTTCAGCGCTTTCGCCGTAAAATTCACCTTTCCATCCTTCACCGCGACGCGGAACGCCACCTCGCCGCTTCCGCTGTCGCGCAGCTTCTTGACCTGCTTCTTCACCAGGTCGGCGAACTTGTGAAAGGGCACCGACTCTTCGCCGATCGACCGGCGCGCTTCGGTGAGCGAGTCGTACAGCTCGGTCAGCTTGTCGATCTCGCGGACGGGATCCTTGAACGACGCGACGTGCAGCGTGTCGCCGTCGCGCTTCTTCTCAGGCGTTTTTTCGGTCTGCTTCTGAGCGAACGGGCCGGAGCGCCCTTCTTCCCGCGCACGCAATCCGCGATCCCATAGATCGACGAAGGTCGCATAGCGCGACTGCAGCGTCTCGAAGCGGAACCGGTCGCCGGTGTTCCGGATGAACGCGCGATCGAACTGCTTCACGATGGCCTGGACCCGCGCGCGGGTTTCCCACGGCGGTTTGGGCAGCCGGCCCGGCGAAGTACATGTTGTATTCCGCTTCGAGCCGTTTCAGCTCGGATTCGAGGCGCTGCAGGTCGCGTTCCGTTTGAGAGGGTTCTGGCACGATCACTCACCGAGGAATCAGGAACCAGATGAGCGGCAGCCACAACTCGCGCGCGTACGGAAGCGGTCGATCGTCGATGAGGACGTCGGTCGCGGCGTGGCCGCCAACGATCTCGAAAAGGTCGCGCAGTTTGGCCGCGTCGGTCGACCAGAAGCGCGCACGGTAGCGATGCGATGCGCCGCGGCCGGTCTCCCGGAACTCAGCCGACTGCCTGGCGAGCTCCACCGCGCGTGGAAAGTCGGGGATATCGAGCGTCGGAAACACAACCGAGATCGAGAATGGCCGCGGCTGCGCGCCGAAGAGCGCTTCCTGAAGATCAGGATCGAGCGCCGCGAGCTCCGCCTCGGTCGGCTGCTCGGGCAAATCGGCGTACGGCCAGAAGCGCTCGAGCGGACGGGATTTCGGCGGGTCCGACGTCATCGGGATGATTGACATAGTATTGCAGAATTGAGCGTGCCGCGGGCGCCGATTCGGCGCGGCGCACACGCGAATCCGCATGTCCACGTTGCGATCCATTCCGTCCATCGAGCGGCTGAGACAACGGTCCGCCATTCGCCTGCTCGAAGCGCGCTACGGCGGCGACGCGACCCTGGAAGCGCTTCGGGGCGCGGCCTCCAAAATGCGGGAGGCGCTCAGTCGCGGCGTCAGCGCACAGCCCGACGAGGACACGGCTCGGGAAATCGAGAGGATGGCGGCTGTCCAACTGGAAGTGGCGTTTCGTCCGTCTCTGCAGCGCGTCATCAACGCCACCGGCGTCATCGTCCACACGAATCTCGGACGCGCTCCGCTGTCAGAAGCCGCGATCGCGCGCGTGGCGGAGGTGGCGCGCGGCTACTCGACGCTCGAGTACGACGTCGCACGCGGGGAGCGAGGCAGGCGCGACGTCCACGCCGAATCGATGTTGTGCCGGCTTGACCGGCGCGCAAGCCGCGACCGTCGTCAACAACAACGCCGCCGCGACGATGCTGATACTCGCGTCGCTCGCGGCAGGGCGCGAAGTCATTGTCTCGCGCGGGGAGCTCGTCGAGATCGGCGGCGGCTTCCGCGTCCCCGACGTCATGACGCAGTCGGGCGCCGTTCTGCGGGAGGTCGGCACGACCAACAAGACACGCGCTGCCGACTACGCCGCGGCGATCAGCGAGCGGACGGCTCTGCTGCTGCAGGGTCCATCCGTCGAATTTCGTGATGCAGGGGTTCACCGAACGGCCGGAGTTGGCAGATTTGATCGCAGTGGGCAAAAAGTTCAACGTCCCCGTCGCCGAAGATCTCGGAAGCGGCCTCCTCGCCGACTTCGGTGCCAGGCACGTGCCTGGCACCGACCTGGCACGTGCCTGGCACGTGCCAGGCACGTCGAGGGAACCGGCGGTTGCGGAATCGATCGCAGCTGGCGTGGACCTTTGCTGCTTCAGCGGCGACAAGCTTCTCGGCGGACCGCAGGCTGGCATCATCGTCGGCCGCACCGCGTTCGTCGATCGCGTCCGTTCACATCCGCTGATGCGCGCGCTCCGTGTCGACAAGATGACCTACGCGGCGCTCGATGCGACGCTCGCCGAATACGCCGCCGGCCGCGGCTCGATGGCCGTACCCGTACAGCGAATGCTGTCGATGACGGCGGACGACGTGCTGAAGCGCGCGACGGCGCTGCAGACGGCGCTCGGAGAAATCGACGGGTGGATCATCGGGCTGGTACCCGGCGCGTCGGCGGTCGGCGGCGGCAGCGCGCCGGGCATCGAACTGCCGACGTGGCTCGTGGCGCTCGAGAAGCGCGGCTTCTCCGCCAGCGCGCTCGAAGAACGGCTCCGCGAGTCGACGCCGCCGATCATCGCGCGGATCGAGCAGGGACGCGTGCTCCTGGACCTTCGCACGGTTCTCGCCCCGGAAGACAGCCAGCTCGCCCTTGTCTTGAAAAACATTTAGCAAGTTGTTTATTACGAAGAGACGAACGGTCACGAAGAACACGAACTCTTTTTCCACAAAGCGTGCGTCGTGCGCTTCGTGATCCTTCGTGACATCGTGATGAGAAGTGCCGGAAGAGATCAGAAGATCGTCGAGATCGACGCGGCGGCCCAATCCATGACGCGTGTCGGCAGGACGCCGAGATAGAACGTCAGAATCGCGGAGACGATGAGCGCCGCGCCAACTGCCTTGGGCACCGACGGGAAGCGCGCAGGGCGATCGGCGGTCGTCATGTACATCATGACGACCACGCGCAGATAGAAGAACACCGACACCACGCTCGTGAGCACACCGATGATCGCCAGGCCCGGGTACCCGGCTTTCACCGCGGCGTTGAATACGTACCACTTCGCGATGAAACCGGCCATCGGCGGGAATCCGCCGAGCGACAGCAGAAAGATCGTCATCAGCGCCGCGAGCGCGGGATGAGTACCCCAGAGGCCGGCGTAATCGCGCACCTGATCGTTCGGCCGCTCCGCGCTGTCGAGCGCCGCGATGACGCCAAACGCGCCGAGATTCGCGACGCCGTACGCCAGAAGATAGAAGAGCAGCGCGCCTTTGCCGACATCGTTCGCCGATACGAGCGCGACCAGAAGATAACCGGCGTGCGCGATGCTCGAATACGCGAGCATCCGCTTCACGCTCGATTGCGCGAGTCCGACAACCGTCCCCAGGATCATCGTCGCGGCCGCAATGATCCAGAGGATCGGCGCCCACTCGACGCGCAGCGGTTCGAGCGCCGATAGAAACACGCGCGCGAACGCGGCGAACGCGGCGGCCTTCACGCCGGTCGACATGAACCCGGTGACGGCGGGAGGCGCCGCCTCGTACGCATCGGGCGTCCACATATGGAACGGGACGGCCGACACTTTGAATGCGAAGCCGACGAGCAGCAGCGCGAGCGCGAGCAACTGCATCGGCGTCGGCCCGTTGGCCTGGGCAGCAATCAGGCTCCCGACGCGATCGAGCCGAGTGCTCCCCGTGACGCCGTACGTGAACGCGATGCCGTAGAGGAAGAACGCGCTCGCAAACGCGCCGAGCAGGAAATATTTGAGCGCGGCCTCGGTCCCGGCCGCCGAGTCGCGGCGGATGCCGGTCAGCACGTAGACGCCGAGCGAGAGCACTTCGAGCGCGAGGAAGATGACGAGCAGATCGGACGCCATCGCCATCAGCATCATGCCGGACAACGAGAAGAGCATCAGCGCGTAGTACTCGCCCGCCGGCAACTTCTCCCGCTCGACGGTCGGACCCGAGATCGCAATGGACAACACGCCGATCACGATCAGCACGCCGGTCGTGAACAGGCCGAAGTTGTCGGCGACGACCACGCCGAAGCTCGACGCGTTGTGGTTCCACAGGACGAACGACGCGAACGCGGCGCCGACGAGGCCGACAATGCCGAGGCCGCCGATCGGCAGACGCTCGCCCGGCGCACGAAACGCCTCGGCGGTCATCGCCGCAATACCGGCGGCGGCCACGCAGGCCATCGGGACGATCGCGTTGAAGGCGCCCGACATCATCGCGACGCCACTTGCCCGCCTCGAGAAGAGGCCTGTTGCTGAATCTGGTTCAGGAGCCGGTCGACCGAAGGACCGATCGGTTTGAGGAACAGGTTGGGAAAGACGCCCATCAAAACCGTCAGCGCGACAATCGGCACGAGCACCACCCACTCGCGCGGCGTGAGATCCGGCAGGTGCGCATTCTTCTCATTCGTCACCGCGCCGTAGTTGACGCGCTGGAACATCCACAGCATGTAGGTGGCCGACAGAATCACGCCGATCGCGGCAAAGGAGGCCATCGCCGGATGCGATCTGAACGCGCCGAGCAGTATCAGGAACTCACCGACGAAGCCGTTCAGCCCGGGAAGGCCGATAGACGAGAGCGTCAGGATCAGGAACACCGCGACGAGACGAGGCATCACGTTCTTCAAGCCGCCGAACTCCGCGATGAGCCGCGTGTGGCGGCGATCCGACAGCATGCCGACGATGAGGAAGAGGCCGCCGGTGCTGATGCCGTGATTCAGCATCTGATACACCGCCCCCTGGACGCCCTGCCGGTTCAGCGCCGCGATCCCGAGCACGACGAAGCCAAGATGGCTCACGCTCGAATACGCCACGAGCTTCTTCATGTCGGGCTGCACCATCGCGACGAGCGCGCCGTAGATGATGCCGACAACCGCCAGCGTCCCCAGCGCGGGCGCAAACGCCACGGCCGCGTGCGGAAACAGCGGGAAGGCGAACCGCACGAATCCGTAGGTGCCCATCTTGAGGAGCACGCCGGCGAGAATGACCGAGCCTGCCGTCGGCGCCTGCACGTGCGCATCGGGCAGCCATGTGTGAAACGGAAACAGCGGCACCTTGATCGCGAACGCGAGCGCAAAGGCGAGAAAGAACCAGAACTGCAGGCGGTCGGGCACGTTGAGCGCGTAGAGCTTCAGGAGGTCGAACGTGTACACGCCGTTCGTCGTGCTGTGGAGATACGCGAGGCCGATGATCGCGAGCAGCATCAGCACGCTCCCGGCCATCGTGTACAGCAGGAACTTCACCGCGGCATAAATCCGCCGATCGTAGCCCCAGATGCCGATGAGGAAATACATCGGGATGAGCATCGCATCCCAGAACACGTAGAACAGGAACAGATCGAGGGAGATGAAGACGCCCATCATCGCGCTCTCGAGCAGGAGGATGAACACGCAAAAGGCCTTGGTCTGCTTGTGCACCGATTCCCATGACCCGAGGAGTGCAATCGGCGTCAGAAATCCGGTCAAGACCAACAGCAGCAGGCTGATGCCGTCGACGCCGACGAAGTAGCTGATGCCGAACGCCGGAATCCACGGATGGTGCTCGATGAACTGAAACTCCGCCGATGTCGCGTCGAAGCGGCTCCAAAGGAGCAGCGTTTCCGCGAACACCAGTACCGAGACGACCAATGCGATGTTGCGGACCAACCGTTCGCTGCCGCGATCATCGCCCGATCGGACGAACAGGAGCAGAACAGCGCCGGCGATCGGCAGCGCGACGAGCGACGTGAGAATCGGAAAGGGCATCAGCGCCAGAGGTAGAAGCCGAGAATCAACACGACGCCCGCGAAGAGCGATGCCGCGTACGCGCGCACCGACCCGGTCTGCAGCCGGCGCAGGATTGCGCTCGCGCCGCCGACGGTATCGGCGACGCCGTTCACGGCGCCGTCGATCATGTTCACGTCGACGATCTGCCACAAGCCGTCTTCGGACACGATGTGGATCGGCTGGACGATTGCCGCGTCGTAGATCTCGTCGACGTAATACTTGTTCGTGAGCAGACGATGGACGCCGCTGAATCTGCGAGCGAGGGCGTCGGCCGAAGACCGGTGCTGCAGGAAGTACCACGCCGCGATCAGAATGCCGAGGATCGCCGTCACGATCGACGCGCCCGTCAGCATGCCCTCTGAGACGCCTTCGAACACGACATCACCGGTCTCGACGCCAAAGCTTGGCGCGAGAAAGTGCTCGAAGCGGCCACCAATGCCGGCGTAACCAGCCACGACCGACCCGACCGCGAGCGCGACGAGCGCGAATGCCATTGCCGGCGGGGCGTCGTGCAAATGGCGTCCGTGCGGCTGATGCGCCGCCGGTTCTTCCTCTTCAGGATGCTCGGGACGCGCGGGCTCGGGGGCCCGGGGACCGTGAAATGTCAAAAACACGACGCGGAACATATAGATCGCCGTCAACAGCGCCGTGAAGAGTCCCACCATCCACAGCAGACGATGACCGCTCGCGAACGTGCGCGCGAGAATCTCGTCCTTGCTGAAAAAGCCGGCAAACCCAGGCACGCCGGAAATCGCGACCGCGCCGATGACGAACGTCCAGTACGTGATCGGCAGCGCGTTCTTCAATCCGCCCATGCGGCGCATGTCCTGCTCGCCGCCGAGGGCGTGAATCACGGCGCCCGACCCGAGGAACAGGAGCGCCTTGAAGAATGCGTGCGTGTAGAGATGAAAGATACCCGACGCAAAGGCGCCGACGCCCATCGCGAGGAACATGTAGCCGAGTTGCGACACCGTCGAATAGGCGAGCACGCGCTTGATGTCGTTCTGCACGAGTCCGATCGTGCCCGCCATGAGCGCGGTCGCGGCGCCGATGATCGCGACGATGGTCAGCGTTTGCGGCGCATGGCTGAACAGCACCGCGTTGCGGCCAATCATGTACACGCCGGCCGTCACCATCGTCGCGGCATGAATGAGCGCGGAGACCGGCGTCGGGCCTTCCATCGCGTCAGGCAGCCAGACGTAGAGCGGAATCTGCGCGCTCTTACCGGTCGCGCCGATGAACAGCAGCAGCGTCATCAGCGACACGGCGCCGAACGTCGTCTCGGGGGAGAGCGCCGCCGCCGACCGCGCGACCTCCTGGAAGTCGAGCGACCTGAAGCGCACGAACACCAGCAGGACGCCGAGGATGAAACCGAAATCGCCGATGCGATTGACGATGAACGCCTTCTTTCCGGCGTCGGTGGCCGACTTCTTCTGAAACCAGAATCCGACGAGCAGATACGAGCACAGGCCGACCCCTTCCCAGCCGACGAACATCACGAGGAAGTTCGAGCCGAGCACGAGGACGAGCATGAACGCGGCGAACAGATTCAGATACGAGAAGTAGCGCGCGAATTCCGAGTCGGTCTCCTCGTGCATGTACGCCGTCGAGTAGATATGAATCAGCGAGCCGATGCCGGTAATCACGAGGATCATCACCGAGGCAAGCGGATCGAGACGCAGCGTGAACCCGACGCTGAAGTCCCCCGACGTGATCCACGTGAACACCCGAGCGACGAGCGCGGACGCGAGCGGCGAGACGCGCACGAGCTGCACGACCGCGGCGAGCGACACCACGAACGACGCGATCATGACGCCGCAGGCGATCGCGCCCGAGGCCGCCTTCGAGAGACGCCTGCCGAAGCTGGCGTTCACCAGGAAGCCGACGAACGGGAGCAGCGGGATCAGCAGCAGCAACGCATCACCATTTCAGCGACGTGAACGTATCGGGGTCGAGCGACTCGCGGTGCCGGAACAGACCGATGACGATCGCCAGACCGACCGCCGCTTCGGCCGCCGCGACGGTCATCACGAAGAACACGATGATCTGCCCCTCCGGCGCGCCGAACGCGCGGCCGAACGCGACGAACGTGAGATTGACCGCATTCAGCATGATCTCGATCGACAGCAGGATGGTGATGAGATTGCGCCGGACGAACACGCCGGCAGTGCCGATCGCGAACAGAATCGCGGACAGGATCAGGTAGTCGTTGATCGACGGCATCAGCGACCGACCTCACGCTGCGCGAGCACGACGGCGCCAACCATCGCGACGAGAATCAGAATCGACGTGACCTCGAACGGGAAGGCATAGTCCGCGAAGAGCGTCCGGCCGATGTCGCGGACGGAGCTCACGGCCGCCGACGGAAACGCGCCAGACTCGCCGCCGCGTTTCGTCAGCGCCCAGACGAGCTCGACGAGAAGCGCGGCAGCCAGCAATCCACCGAATCGCATCGGCCCGCGGCGCAGCAGCGGATGGACCCGCTCGTCATGCTCGGTCTCTTCGTGCGGCGCATTCAACAGCATCACCACGAACAGAAAGAGCACCATGATCGCGCCGGCGTACACGATGATCTGGATCACAGCGACAAACGGCGCGTCGAGCAGAACGTAGAGGCCCGACAAGGCGCCGAAGGACGCAATCAACAGAAGGACGCTGTAAATGGGATTCCGCTGCGCGATGACGAGCAGCGATGCCACGATGGCGACGGCTCCGAAGAGATAGAACGCAATCATCGGTGTGTCGCTCAAGCGCCGAAATACAGCACGCCGGCCGCTGTCACGATGAGATTCACGACCGCAAGCGGCAGCAGCACTTTCCAGCCAAAGCGCATCAGCTGGTCGTATCGATACCGCGGCAGCGTCCAGCGCATCCAGACGTAGAAGAACAGAATCGCCGCCACCTTGAGCAGAAACCAGACCCAGCCGAGCGACTCCGGCAGAAATGGTCCGTGCCAGCCGCCGAGAAAGAGGTCCGTCGCGACGGCCGACACCGTGACCATGTTCACGTACTCCGCGAGGAAGAACATCGCGAAGCTCATGCTGCTGTACTCGGTGTGATAGCCGGCGACGAGCTCCTGCTCCGCTTCGGGAAAATCAAACGGCGCGCGGTTCGTTTCGGCGATTCCCGCCGTCATGTAGATGAAGAACCCGAGCGGCTGCACGAAGACGAACCACCGCGGCAGCACGTGCCACCATGCGCCCGCCTGGCGGTTCACGATGTCGGTGAGCGACAGCGAGTTGGCGACCACGAGCACACTCGCCAGGGCGAGGCCGTAGGACAGCTCGTAGCTGATCATCTGCGCCGACGATCTCAGGCCGCCAAGGAGCGAGTACTTGCTGTTGGAGCTCCAGCCGGCGAGCACGATCCCGTAGACGCTCATCGAGGCGATGGCGAAGACTACGAGAATCGCGACGTTCACATCCGCGACTTGAAGGCGCAGGCCTTCGGGCACCCATCCGAAAATCGTCGTGTCGGCGCCGAACGGCACCACGGAGAACGCCGCAAAGGCGCAGGTCGCCGAGATGATCGGTGCGAGCGCAAAGAGAAACCAATCGGCGGCTTTCGGCCGCAGTTCCTCTTTGAACATCAGTTTGATGATGTCCGCGAGCGGCTGGAGCAGGCCCTTCGGGCCGACCAGATACGGCCCCATGCGCTGCTGCAACAGCGCGGCAACCTTGCGCTCGACGTACACCATCACCGCCGCCGAGTTCAGCAGCATGACGAACACGAACAGCGTCAGCACGATCTGCGCAACGAGGAGCGGCGTCATGACATCGGAACCGCAAACACTTGAACCACAAAGGACACGAAGCGCACAAAGACCACACCGAACGGATCCGATTCCATCCCTTTGTGATCTTTGTGCTCTTTGTGGTTGAACGCTTCGTGGTTCATCGTCTTACCGGTTATGAATGCGCCGCAACTTTGTGGCTCGCGCGCCAATCGGCTGGCAGCGTGCAGCGCCCTTCTTTGATGTGCGCTTCGTACTCATGCCGGAAATGCTTCAGCGTGGTCTGCACAGGCGTGACCGCGGCGTCGCCGAACGCGCACAGCGTCTTGCCGGCGATGTTCGCCGAGATGCTGGTCAGCAGATCGAGGTCGCGCATCTCACCCTCGCCGCCTTCGATCCGCCGAAGGATCTTGTGCAGCCAGTCGGTCCCTTCACGGCAGGGCGTGCACTTGCCGCATGATTCGTGGCGATAGAAATGCAGCAGGTTCTCGGCGAGCCAGACCATACACGTGGTGTCGTCGAGGACCACGATGGCCGCCGAGCCGAGCAGAGAACCGGCTTTCTGAATCGCATCGAAGCTCGCCTGCGTGTCGAGCTGATCCGGCATCAGAATCGGTACCGAGGACCCGCCCGGGATGACCGCCTTCAGCGTCCGGCCGTCGCGGACGCCGCCCGCGTAGTCGTTGATCAGCTCGCGAAGCGTCACCTGCATCGTCGCTTCGTAAACGCCCGGTCGCTTCACATGTCCGCTGACGCAGTACAGCTTCGGGCCGCCATTCTTCTCTGGCCCGAGGGCGGCATACCACTCAGCACCCCGCGCAACGATTAACGGCACGTTGCAGAGCGTCTCGACGTTGTTCACCGCGGTCGGCTTGCCGTACAGCCCGACCACTGCGGGAAACGGCGGCTTATTGCGCGGCTGGGCGCGCTTGCCCTCGAGCGATTCGAGGAGCGCCGTCTCTTCGCCGGCTTCGTACGCGCCGGCGCCGCGATGGACGAACACGTCACAATCGAAGCCCGATCCGAGAATGTTCTTGCCGAGGAATCCCTTCGCGTACGCATCGTCGATCGCCTGCTCGAGAATGCGCTGCACGTGCAGGAACTCGCCGCGGATGTAAATGTAGGCGACCGCCGCGCCGATGGCGTAGCAGCCGATCGCGCAGCCTTCGACGAGAAGGTGCGGGTTGCGCTCCATCAGCAGGTGATCTTTGAACGTGCCCGGTTCGCTCTCGTCCGCGTTGCACGCGATGTAGCGCGGCGTGGCTTTCTTGTCGACGAACTGCCACTTCATCCCGGTCGGAAATCCAGCGCCGCCGCGGCCGCGCAGACCCGACGCCTTCACGAGCTCGATGAGCTCGTCGGGTTTCTTCGTCAGGGCCGTCCGCAGCGCACTGTAGCCTTCGTGCTGGAGATAGAAGTCCAGCGTGAAGGCATTTGGTTCGCGGACGTACTTAGTAAGAATCGGGTCCAACTTTATTTACTTTCTCGCGGGGCCCCACCCCCGCTCGCTGCCGTCGCTTACGCTCCGGATCGTGATTCGTGCGCCGCTGCTGCTCAGTGAATGATCCCCGGACTGTTCTTCCGTCTTCGAAGGTTTCCTGAGCCTTCGTGGCTTCGTGAAAATTGATCATCGCGTGTTGCGCTCCACAACGTGATGACAACCGCTCACCGCTGACTCACCCTTCGTCCGCAAATCGTCGAGCCACTTGCCGACCTGCTCGGGACGCAGATTCTCGTGCCAGGCATCGTTCACCATGACGACGGGCGCGCGGTCGCACGCGCCGAGGCATTCGACCTCGGCCAGCGTGAACGTGCCGCTCGGATCCGTTTCGCCAGGTTTGATCGACAGCTTCGCGCAGATCGCCTCGGTGACGCGCTCGGCGCCGTTCAACGCGCACGACAGCGTGCGGCAGACATTCAGCACGAAGCGGCCGACCGGCCGCCGGTAGAACATCGAGTAGGACCGAGACGACGTCTTCGACGTCCGCCGCGGTCATCTCGAGCGCCTCGGCGACGTGGCGCATCGCGCTCGCGGTGATGTAGCCCTGCTGCGACTGGACCAGATAGAGCGCCGGCAGGACAGCTGACCGGCGCCGATCGGCCGGGTAGCGCTTGACGATCTCGTCGAGGCGCGCGCGGTTTTCGGCCGTGTAGGTGAATGGCGCACCCTCGTCGCCGAGGACGCGCGCCGACTTGTGGAATGTCGCGTCGTACGACATCTTCGGATGAAAGCTCACCGGTCCACGTCTCCCATCACGACGTCAATCGATCCGATCACCGCGATGACGTCGGCGATCAAACCGCCGACGATCATCCGCTCGAGCGCCTGGCACGCGAGAAGCGACGGCGCGCGCGACTTCACCCGCCACGGTCGGTTCGTGCCGTCGGACACTACGTAAAAACCCTGTTCGCCGCGCGGCCCTTCGACCGGCACGTACGCCTCGCCCGCCGGAACGGTGAAGCCCTGCGAGTAGATCAGGAAGTGCTGAATGAGCGCTTCCATCTCGGTATAGACGCGGTCCTTCGGCGGCGGCGTGATGCGCGGATCGTTCACGGCCCAGACGCCGGTCGGCGTGATGCGATTGAGCGCCTGATTGACGATCTTGACGCTCTCGCGCATCTCGGCGACACGCACCTGATAGCGCGACGTACGCGTCGCCTTCCTGGCGGGTCGGCACCGCGAAATCGTAGGTCTCGTACCCCATATAGGGGAACGCCTTACGCACGTCGTAGTCGATCCCTGCGGCGCGCGCGATCGGCCCGACCAGCGCGTACGCTACCGCGTCGTCGCGTGAAATCCTGCCGACGCCGCTGGTGCGCTTGATATAGATCTCGTTCTTGGTGAGCAGGTCTTCGTACTCGTCCAGCTTCACGAGAAAGCGATCGACAAACGCGCGCACCGCCTCGTGCAGCCCGCGCGGAAGATCCTCGCGCAGCCCCCCGATCCGCATGTAGCTCGGGAACATGCGGAAGCCCGCGAGCATCTCGTTGATGTTCAAGAGCAGTTCGCGTTCCCGGAAGCAGTACAGCATCACCGAGACGGCGCCGACTTCCATACCGTGGGTGCCGAGCCAGACGAGATGGCTGTTGATGCGCTGCAGCTCCGCGATCAGCACGCGGATGTGGCGTACGCGTTCGGGCACCTCGATGCCGAGCAGCCGCTCGACCGACAGGCAGAAGGCCATCGAGTTGGACTGGGCGCTGAGGTAATCCATCCGCTCGACGAGCGGAATCACCTGCTGCCACTTCTTTTGTTCCGTCGTCTTCTCGATGCCCGTGTGCAGATAACCAATCGTCGGTGATGCCGAAAGAACCGTCTCGCCATCGAGCTCGAGCACCAGGCGCAGCACGCCGTGCGTGCTGGGGTGCTGCGGCCCCATGTTGACGGTCATCACTTCGGTCTTGATCTCGGGCATGAACCTAGAGGTCCCTAACTGCTAACAAAAAAACCGCTAACCACGAAGTTCACAAAGAACACAAAGCGACAGCCACCTTTCTTTGTGGTCTTTGTGCGCTTTGTGGTTAGGCTTCGCTGCTGCGTTGTGGTTCACGAGAACGCTCTCTCCACCAGGTCGCAAATCACATGCAGCAGCGTTCGGTGAACCTCTTGCACGCGGGGCGTCGAATCGGACGCCACGTTGATGTGGATCGCCGCGGCGCGTCCTGCCGCGCCGCCGTCCCTGCCCGTGAGCGCGATGGTTTGCACGCCTCGCGCGCGCGCCGATTCGAGCGCCGACACGACGTTGGCCGATGCGCCGCTCGTCGTAATCCCGAGCGCCACGTCACCCCGGCGCGCGAGCGCCTCGATCTGCCGCGCGAACACGCGCTCGAACCCCTCGTCGTTGCCGATGCTCGTCAGCACGCTGCCATCCGCCGTCAGCGCCAACGCTGCGAGCCCCGCACGATCCTTCTTCTCGAAGCGGCCGACCAGCTCCGCCGCGACATGCTGCGCATCGCCCGCACTGCCGCCGTTGCCGAATGCGAGCAGCTTGCCGCCGGCGCCGAGCGCCGCGGCAATTGCCGAGGCCGCGTCCACGACCGGCTGCACGCTATCCGTCATCGTCCGTTGATGCAGCGCAATCGCATCGCTCATCGTCGAACGCACGAGCGCTCGGCCATCGGCACTCACCGGCGCGTCAACCGATCCTTCTCGAGGTTCGCGCGGAACTCCGCTTCGGTCACCTCGAGCGGCTGCGCCACGTGCGGCTTCATCCGGATCTGCACCGGATAGTCTTTGCGCAGCGGAAACCCTTCCCAGTCCTCCGGCATCAGCAGCCGCCGTGGATCGGGATGGCCGTCGAACACGATCCCGAAAAGATCCCACACCTCGCGCTCGAGCCAGTTCGCCGCCGGCCAGATGGTCGCAGACGGTCGCGACGTGCGCGTCTTCCCCCTGCAGCCGCACCTTCATCCGTAACCGGAGTTTGTGCTCGATCGACACGAGCATGTACACGAGCTCGTAGCGCGGTTCGCGGGGATGGTAGTCGGTGGCGGTCAACTCGGAGAGGAGGTCGAAACGGAGGTCGGCGCGATCGCGCAGCGCACGGCAGGTCGACGGCAGTTCGTCGCGCGATGCGTAAATCGTCGTGTGGAGGTCGACGGTCGGCGCTGCTTCGAACGCGGCGCCGGGCACCGCTTCCTGCAGCGTCCGAATGAGCGTCGGCGCGTCCATCACGAAAGCTTCTGCAGCGCGATCTTCCGCTGAAGCTGGACGATGCCGTAGATGAGCGATTCGGGACGCGGCGGACAGCCGGGAACGTAGACGTCGACCGGCACGACCTGATCGACGCCCTGGACGATCGCGTAGTTGTCGAAGACGCCGCCGATCGACGCGCACGCGCCCATCGAGATCACCCACTTCGGCTCCGGCATCTGATCGTAGATGCGGCGGAGCGCCGGCGCCATCTTTCGCGAGAGCCGGCCGGCGACGATCATCAGGTCCGACTGCCGCGGGCTGCCGCGGAAGACCTCGGCGCCGAAGCGCGCGATGTCGTAGCGCGAGCAGCTCATGGACATCATCTCGATCGCGCAGCACGCCAGGCCGAAGGTCACCGGCCAGATCGACGATCGCCTCGCCCACTGCACCATCTTCTCGACGGTCGTCGTGAGAACCGGAATTTCGGACTCTAGACCCATGTCATGCCTTCTCGTTGCCCCAGTCGAGCGCGCCTTTGCGCCAGACGTAGATGTAGCCGAAGAGCAGGAGCAGCATGAACAGCACGACCTGGCCGAAACCGTTCCAGCCGAGATCGCGCAGCGCCATCGGCCCAGGGATACAGGAAGGCGACCTCGATGTCGAACAGCAGGAAGATCATCGCGACCAGGTAGAACTTGACCGATTGGCGCTCGCGCGCGTCGCCAACGGGCGGCATGCCGCATTCGTAGGGCGCGCTTTTTTCCGGCCGACGGCTTGCTGGGCCCGAGCAGGCCCGAGAGCACGACCGAGATCAGCGCGAACCCGGCGCCGAGCGCGATCATGAGAAGGATGGAGAACCAGCCCTGCATGGCGAGTTGTGGTCGGACCGTCAGGCTTGTGAACGATTTCCCAAGCCAACTCCACATGCTACCGCAGACGACCATGCGGCAGTCGAGAGTCGACGTGCACGGACGTTGGTCGTTGGTCGTGGGTGATTGGTCCTGGTCGGGGTCGTTAGTCGTTAGTCGTTCGTCGCCCGAGCGACTTTGCCAGCTCGACTGAGTGTGTTCGCTACGCCACCCTCAGTCGGCAGCTCGAGCCTTACGCGAATGCGACTTTTACGACCAGCACTCGCTTCGGCAACTTGTTGGGATCGACGTTCGCGACCCTCGTGACTTTGCGTCCGGTACTCGTCATGGCAGTTACCTCGACGTCCACCTTCCCGTCGACTGGCAACCCGAGGTGCACGGGCACGATGCTTTGCGAACAGTACCCGCCGCCCGTATCGACGAGGCGGCCGCCGAGCACTTTGCGCGTGCCGGGCGCGTAAACGCGCACCTCCGATCCGGCACGGGTGTGACGCCCGTGCGCATCGGTGACCTGCACCTGGATCGACCGCCGCGCACGATCCGGCGGCAGCTTGTTTCGGAACAGGTAGTGACCCCCTTCCGGGTTGTTGTTGGCCAACGCGAGATCGAGCGCGCCGTCGCCATCGAAGTCGACCCATTGGACGCCATGCGTCGCGCCATGTTTCCTGATCACGTCGAGCATCGCATCGCCGAATTTGGCCCCGTCGTTGTGAAACAGGAAGTCGTGTTCGTTAATCGGTTTATCGACATACGACGACACGTACAGGTCCGGACGGCCGTCGTTGTCGTAATCGCCCCAGCTCGACGGCGTCGCTTTGTCGCCGCCCGCAACCCCCATCCCTTCCGCAACGTCCTTGAACCGGCCGTCACCTTCGTTGTGAAACAGAAAATTGCGGCCGTAGCCCGCGACGAAGAGATCGAGCCGGCCGTCGTTGTCGTAGTCGACGACGCTTGGACCGTTGCTCCCGAAGTTGGCGGGCCGACCGGCCGCATCCATCCCCAGTTCGCCGGCCACGTCCACAAACTTGTGGCCGTCGTTTCTGAAGAACCCATTCAGCGTTCCGTCCTGGTTCGCTGTGAACAGATCGAGCCGTCCATCGTCGTTCATATCGAACCAGACAGCGCCGACCGTCTTCCTCGGATCGGCGACGCCCAGGTCCTGTGCCACGTCGATGAACTTGTTGCCATCGTTGTGAAACAGCATGTTGGGCGCGTCACGGAACGCGACGAATAGATCCACTCGACCATCGTTGTCGAAGTCGACCCACGATATCTGGCGCGTCTCGCCTTTCACGTCGACGCCGAGATCGTGCGCAACGTCGACGAATCGCTTGCCATCGTAGCGGTACAGTTTGTTCCCCGCGTTCGCACCGCGGCTGAACCCGACGTACAGCTCCGGGCGGCCGTCGGCATCGAAGTCGCCCCAGGCAGCGGCTCGCGTCGCAGCGAGATCCGCGAGCCCCAGATCGGCGGCGACTTCCACGAAGGTGCCGTGGTCGTTGCGATACAGGCGATTCGGAAGCGCGTCCTTGAAGCCGACGAAAAGATCGAGAGCGCCATCGCCGTTGAAATCGGCCCAGCAGTTTGGCTGCCCACCGGACGCCGCGAACAATTCCGGCTGCACGAGCTCGAATTGAGGACCCGTGTCCAATGCGCCGAAGGCTTGGAGCCCGCGCCTCGCGAAGCCTGCGGCGATACCGGCAGTTCCGAGCTTCACAAAGCCGCGTCGATTCATTCGCATGGCGTCCTCCTGTGCGGGTTAGTGCTGGCTCGAGCGGGCCGCCGGCGCGGGCAGCGGCTTACGCGGCAGCTTCTCGTCGCGCATCGCTGTGTTGTACGCGAACGTGGCGACGACAACAGCCATCTGAACAAGGTCATCACGCTGCACGCGGTCGACGACGTCCATGTTCGAGTGATGCGTGCGCGAGTTGTACTCGAGGCGATCCTGCATGAACTGAAATGCGGGAATGCCGACGTCGTCGAAGGAGAGATAGTCTGAACCTCGCACCGATTGCGGTGTGAGCGTCGTCACCTGGAGATCGCGCAGCGGTTTGATCCACTCCTCGAAGATCGGGACGATCGCGAGATTTCCTTGCATCCAGACGCCGTGGATGCGGCCGGTGCCGTTGTCGAGGTTGTAGTATGCAGCCAGCTTCTGATGCTCGGGTTTGAGCGTCATCGTCTTCGGATCGCCCAGGTGCGCCTGCACATACGCTTTCGATCCGAGCAGCCCCTCTTCCTCGCCGCCCCAGAGCCCTACACGAATCGTGCGGCGCGGTTTGGCGCCGACCGTCTTCAGAATGCGCATGGCCTCCATCATCACGGCGACGCCGGCCCCGTTGTCGGTCGCGCCGGTACCCGTGCCGACGCCGTCGAGGTGCGCGCCGAGGAGTACGAACTCGCCGTTTGGATCGGTGCCGGGCAGGTCGCCGAATACGTTCATGCCATTGCCATCGGTTTCGTCGTAGAACTGGGTTTGGACATTCAACTCGACTTTGACTGGAATTCCCTTGTCCAGAATGCGGAGCATCCGATTGTAGTGTTCGACCGCGAGCGTCACTGACGGGACCAGGCTCGCTGGATTGCTGTCGCGCGTGCCGCCCGCGCTGGGAAAGATCGTGCCGCCGTCGGTGCGCTGCGTTCGCCACGACATCTGGTTGTCGCCAGGGACAATGAACGCGTCGCTCCCGCGGTCGAACGTGGCGGCGACGTGTTCGTCGGCGAAGAACTGCTGCATCTTGTCCGCGAGGCTCGGACCCCGGGGCGCACCCTCGGCCGGCGGAGGCGTTCCGGACGGAATCGGCATCGTCATGGCTTCGGTGAGCAGCGGGTCGGTCCATCGCTGGACGACGATGCCTTCGAGTAGCTTGACGTCGCGGACCGCCTGCGTGAGCACGATCTTGCCGGCGAGCTGGCCGCGGTATTTCGCAAAGTCCGCTTCCGAGTGGATGTCCACTCGGACGACGTCGGCGGTAATTGTTCCAGCGGTGCCCGGTGTCCACGATCGCGGCACGCCAGTGATGGGAAGCGCCTGCGGCTCAATCATGTTCGCGCTGAACCGAAGAAGCGCCCACCCTTTGCCGAACGGCCATTTCTCCTGGTGGACACCCGTGAGGCCCCAGCCGGTCAGCTTCTTCGTCACCCAGTCGGCGGCCTGGCGCATCGCAGGCGAGCCTTGAATCCGCGGACCATAGACGTCCGCGAGCCAGCTGACGTGGTCGATCGCCTGCGAGTGGTTCAATCCCTCATCGCGAATCTTCGAATACATCGCGTAATCGAGCTTGCCGCCCATGCTCTCCTGGGCGGCGATTCCCGCTGCGGCGAGCGAGACGCTGGCCGCCATTACCATCAGTCGTCGGTACATGAACTGACTCCTTGCGTCAGAAATCGAAACGCAGTCCGAACTGTTGCCGCCGCATCGGCTCGGCGGCCTGCGGCAAGCCGAACGACGAGGACTGGAGGCTGCCTTGGTACTGCAGGAAGTTCGTCGTGTTGGTGACGTTGAACATTTCCCAAAACACGGTCGCGGCGCGACGGCCCCCCAGCTTGATGTTCTTGCTCACGCGCAGATCGATGTTCGACTCGCCGTCGGCACGACGGCTGTTACGAAGCTCCGGCCGCGCGAAGACGATGAGGCTGCTGCTCACACTGTACGGCAGCGCGCTCTGGTACCGCGCGATGCCGGCCAACTGAAAGTCGAACGGGAACACGTACGCGAAATCGGAGGCCACGACGTGGCGCCGGTCCTCGTTGGTCGGGCCGATGTCGATCGAGAGGTCCAGCGGATTGGTCGCCGCGCCGCCACCCACGCCGGTCGCAAGACTGTTTGAGGTTGCTTTCGAGAGCGTGTACGACGTGCCGGCACGCAGTTTCGTGCCGCGATACTCGATGCGCGATACGAGCGCGTGGTAGTGAATCCAACCGAGGTTCTGATACATGTTGATTGCACTGAACCGCGGATCGATCGAGACAAACTGACCATTGACCTGCGCGAGGTTGATGTTCCGCTGCACGATCCCGTCGTATCCATGCGAGTAGACGTAATCGGCCTGTACGGCAATTTTGTTCTCGAACAGGTGTGTCGCGCCGGTCGTCAACTCCATCGTGTACGGGACGTGGAAGTCTGGCGCCATGGCGGTAGCCGTCTGCTGCGGCGTCCCCAGGATCGACAAATCTGGAAAGCGCGGGAAGAGCTGCGCGAGGTACGCGCGCAGCTTCGTCGCGCTGCCCGTCGGGTCGGCCGGGTTCCAGAACGGATTGGCTGTCGGGTTGTTGTCGGTCAGAGTGACGCGGTTCTGCGTGAGCAGCGTCTGATTGATGTACGTATCGTTGTAGTTGAAATGATTTTGATCGTAGAAGAGTCCGGCGCTGCCGCGGATGGTCGTCCGACGGTCTTTCGTCGGGACCCAGACGAATCCCAGGCGCGGCTGGACGTTGTTCAAGTCGCTCTGCACCTTGCTGAGCGGCGCCGTGCCGCCGTAGTTCTTCACGAACATCTGGTTGTAGTTGTCGACCAGCTCGTTGCCGACCAGGATGGTGTTGTCGACGTCGTAGCGGACGCCAAGGTTCAGCGTCAGATCGTCGCGCACCTGCCAGGTATCCTGCGCGAACACCGACGGGTTCCATGACGGCTTGAAGTACTGCGCCGTGCCGATCGCGAGGCTCAGCGTGAACGGATAACTGGTCGGATCGTTGATGTTGAACACGCGATCGGTCCGGAAGCCCCAGCGGCCCTTCTGCGACGCGTCGATGTCCATGAAGAAGCCGACGCGGGCGAGCTGGGCGCCGACCTTGAGCTGGTGCTTGCCTTTCACGTACATGAAATTGTCGATGATGTACAGGTTGTTCTCGCCTTCGAGTCCGCCCGTCGTCGCCGACCCGAACGCCGCACCCGGATAGCTCTTTTCCGTGGTGAGGGGCTCGTTCGCAGCGTCCTGCAGGAGTGCGAGGCCGTACTTTCCGGTGGCGTTGCCCGTGATGAGCAGCTTGTTGACGCTCCAATATGTGCGCAGCTCGTTGAACGAGCGCGTGCCGAGCGTGCTCGTCAGGTTGCCGAGCACTGACCAGAGCGGTCCGTCGAAAGTGGCTCGTTTCTCCAACGCCCAGAGCGGGCTGCTGTTGCATCCGTCTCCACCTTGGCCGCTGCAGTTGGTGTCGGTGTGAAACGTGCGGCTGTTGCGAATCGACAGCCGATGGTTCTGACTCAGATTCGCGTCCAGTTTTGCCATGTACACGCGGCTCGTATTCTCGGCCGGAATCACGGATTGGACGCCTTGTCCAATCCAGTAATTGGAGATCGAGAGGATCGCGCTTTGCGTGTTGTCGTAGTCCTCGACTCCACCGAAGAAGAACAGACGATCGCGGACCAGAGGGCCGCCGAGAAACCCGCCGACACGGTAGTTGTGATACGGCGGCGGCGCGGCGAGAAATACCGGATCGCCGTTCGTGAATCGCCCGGCGAATGGTGCGCTATCGAGTTTCGAGTTTCGGTAGAAGCCGTATGCGCGACCCTGCAGCGTGTTGGCGCCGCTGCGCGTAATCACGTTGAGCACACCGCCGGTGGCCTGGCCAAACTCCGCGGAGTACCCGCTCGTCATCACCTGGAACTCCTGAACCCAGTCCTGCGGATACGACTCGGCTTGCGTTCCATAGAACTGCTGCGCGTTCGTGGCGCCGTCCATGAAGATCTGATTCTGGTACTGGTGCTGGCCGCCGGTGCTGAATCCCATCGAACTCCCGCCGCTCGACGTGATGCCGGGCGCAAGCTGCGCGAGGCTCGCGAAGTTGCGGTCGATCGTCGGTAAGTTGTCGATTTCTTTCTTGTCGACCAGGCCGCCAAGCGCTGAAGTCGTTGCGACGATGGCCGCGGTCCCACTCACAAGAACGGTTTCGGCTACGGCCCCGACGCGCAGCGAGAAGTCGGCGGTCGCCTCCTGACCCACGCGGAGCGCCAGCGTCCGCGTGCCGGTCGAGAACCCCTGCATTTCGATGGTCACCTCGTACGTACCGGCCGGCAGACTTGGCAAATAGAACTGTCCGGCCTCGTTGGTCACGCCGGAGCGCGTGGTGTTGGTTTCCGTCTGCCGCGCGGTGACAGTGGCACCGGGCAGCACGCCGCCCTGCTCGTCGAGAACTTTCCCGCGCAGGGTCGCGAGGCTGGTCTGCGCGGAGGCCGATGCCGCGAGCATCAGCGCGCAGACGACGAGGATCCCTGCGACCAATCGGTTTGCAGCGCGCATAGTGACCCTTCTTCCTAAGGAAATCGTTAAGAGCGCAACTCTAGGGCAGAGTCAGAAGCAAAGCAAATTGATTATTCTTCTCGAACTATAAGAACCAATGACCAACGACCAACGACCATGAGAGTGGCGTGGTTTTCTCCGCGCCCGCCTGTGCGATCGGGAATCGCGGCGTATTCGGCCGAATTGCTGCCGGTTCTGCGCCGAACGTTCGACGTTGATTGGTACGGCGAAGCCGACGCGCACGACTTCGTGTGGAAACATCAGCGCGAGCCTTACCACCTCACCGTCTATCATCTGGGCAACGCGCGTTGTCACGACTACATGTGGGCCTATCTCGTGCGGTATCCCGGCTTGGTCGTGCTGCACGACGCTCGGCTGCACCACGCACGCGCCCGTCATCTGCTCGCCGCGCACCGTCCAGACGATTACCGCCGCGAGTTCGAATTCGATCATCCGGACGCGCCGGCCGCCGCCGCCGAATATGCGGTCGACGGCTTGAGCGGGTCGATTTATTACTTCTGGTCGATGCTGCGCGTGCCGCTCACCACGGCGCGGTTGGTCGCCGTTCACAACGAGCGCGTGGCGGCGGACCTCGCGCGCGAGTATCCCGACGTCGCCGTCGAGACGATCCGGATGGGCGTCCACGCCTCCGCGCCACCCGAGAATGCGCGGTCGAGGATTCGCATCGCGTGGAATCTGGCGGCTGATGCGGTCGTGTTCGCCGCGTTTGGCAAAGTCACCGCCGAGAAGCGCATCGGCGCGATACTCGAAGCGCTCGCGGCGGTGCGGCGCGAGCGAATTGACGCGGTGCTGCTGCTCGTCGGCGACACCGATGAAGTACTCGGCGCTCGCGGCTGACGTCAATCGACTGAACATCGCCGACTCGGTGCGCGCGATCGGGTACGTGGCGGACGAGGAGATTCGACGCGTACCTGGCAGCAGCTGACGCGTGCCTTTGCCTGCGCTGGCCGACGGCACTCGAGACGTCGGCGTCGTGGCTGCGTTGCCTTGCGGCAGGGCGCGCCGACCGTCATTTCAGATCTCGCGCACGTCGCCGACGTGCCGTCCGCCGTCGCGCTCAGGATCGATCTTCTGGACGAAGTTGCCACGCTCGCCGATGCCATGCGTCGCCTTGCAACCGACCGCGACCTGCGCCGCGCCATCGGCCGCGCGGGACTCGAGTATTTCGCCGCGCATCACACGATCGACTTGATGGTCGCCGATTACACCAGACTCCTGCCGCAAGCCGCAGGACGCGCAGCGCCGATCGTCCCGGAGCTGCCGGCGCATTTCACTCACGACCACGGCGAAGCGGCGCCTCGCGGTGGCACGGCAATTCGGCGTCGCCGTCGACATCCTCGAACAAATATAGTCGGCCTGCGCATGCGGCCCGCATTGTGGCTACAATCCTGAACATCATGGCGAGTTCTTCGCTCGGATGGCGCCTGGCGTCGACCGCGGCGCTCGCATTCGTCGCCGCGTCCATGGCAGCTCAAACCACACCCCCACCAACTCCGAAGCGTCCGGTCGTCGACGAATATCAGGGCATCCGAGTCGCCGACCCGTACCGGTGGCTCGAAGACTGGAACGATCCGGCGGTTCGCGCCTGGAGCGAGCAGCAGAACGCGTACACGCGCGCGCAGCTCGACGCGCTGCCGTTCATGCCGGCGGTGCGAGCCAGAGTCGCCGTTCTCGGCAAGGACACGCATCCCACCTGGTTCGACGCGCGCTACGCAGGCAAGCGGGTGTTCGCGATCAAGCGGCAGCCGCCGAAGGAACAGCCCGTTCTCGTCGCGTATTCTTCGTCGACGATCTGGCCACAGAGCGCGTGATCGTCGACCCGAACGTCAGGAATCCAAAAGGCACGACCGCGATCGATTTCTACGTGCCGTCACCCGACGGCCGGCTCGTGGCCGTGTCGCTGTCGGAAGGCGGCACCGAGAGCGGCGACGTTCACGTGTTCGAAACCGACACGGGCCGCGAACGTCCCGACCACGTGCCGCGCGTGAACGGCGGAACCGCCGGCGGAAGCGTCGCGTGGAGCGCCAGCGATCGCGGCTTCTACTACACGCGATATCCGCGCGCCGGCCAGCGTCCGAAGGAAGACCTCGACTTCTATCAGCAGATTTACTTCCACGGCGCCGGCTCGCCCGCGTCGACCGACGAATACTCGCTCGGAAAGGATTTTCCGCGCATCGCCGAGACCTCGCTCGCCGCGAGCCGCGACGGCCGCTTCATGCTCGCCTCGGTGCGGAACGGCGACGGTGGCGAGGTCGCGCAGTACGTTCTTCCGTCCCGCGGCGGCTGGGTGCGCGTCGCGACGTTCGCCGACGAGGCGATCGGCGCCGTCTGGGGGCGCGACGACGCCCTGTATCTGTTATCGCGAAAAGGCGCGCCGCGCGGGCGGATTCTCCGGCTGGATGTCGCCAGCGGCCGCACGTCGCTCGCGGACGCGCGCGTGCTCGTTCCCGAGAGCGGCGCCGCGATTCAGGAGTTCGCGGTGACGGACAACCGTGTGTACGTCCACAGCCTCGAGGGTGGGCCGTCGCGGATCGACGTATTCGACTTGCACGGGAACGCGCAGGCGCCAGTCAATCTGCCTGCCGGTTTCGTCGGTCGACTCGATGGTGGCGCTCGACGGCGACGAGCTGCTCTTCGCCGCGCAGAGCTACGTGACGCCCTCAGCCTTCTATCGCGTCGCGCCCGGCGGGCAGCCGAAGAAAACGGCGCTCGTGGCGACGGCGCCGGTCGACTTCGGCGACATCGATGTCGTGCGCGAGAGCGCGACGTCTCGCGACGGCACGCGCGTGCCGATGACGATCCTGAGCCGCAAGAGGCACTCCGCTCGACGGCCGGAATCCGACGCTGCTCTACGGCTACGGCGGCTACGGCATCAGCATGGAGCCGCATTTCTCCGCGATGCTCCACGCGTGGCTCGACCAGGGCGGCGTGTACGCGGAGGCCAACCTGCGCGGCGGCGGCGAGTTCGGCGAGGCGTGGCACACGGCCGGCAACCTCACGCACAAGCAGAACGTGTTCGACGACTTCGCCGCGTGCGCGCGATACCTGATCGCGGAGCGGTACACGACGCCGCGTCGACGCTCGCCATCGAGGGCGGCAGCAACGGCGGCCTGCTGATGGGCGCGGCGCTCACGCAGCACCCCGAGCTGTTCCGCGCGGTCGTCTCGCACGTCGGCATCTACGACATGCTGCGCGTCGAGCTGTCGCCGAACGGCGCCTTCAACGTGACCGAGTTCGGCACCGTGAAGGACCCGGAGCAGTTCAAGGCGCTCTACGCCTACTCGCCGTATCACCACGTGAAGGACGGAACGCCGTATCCCGCCGTGCTGTTCCTGACCGGCGCGAACGACCCGCGCGTGGACCCGGCCGATTCGCGCAAGATGACCGCGCGGCTCCAGGCGGCGAGTTCTTCGACGCATCCGATCCTTCTGCGCATTTCGGGGAGCGGCCACGGGTTCGGCACGTCGCTCACCGACAGCCTGGCGCAGCAGGCTGACCGGCTTGCGTTCCTCTTCTGGCAGCTCGGCGTGACGGTTAAAGAGTGAGCTTGGCTTTCGCGATGCGCCGATCGAGCTCGGCGATGGCCTCTTTGATCTGCGCCTTGCGGCGCTCGTGCGCCGTGGCCTCGAGCTGACGCTCGAGCTCGGTGCGCGCCAGCCTCAACGACTCGAAGGCTCGGACGGCCTCGGGGTCGCGCGGCGCCTTGATCTGCTTGCGCGTGCGCTCGCGCTCCAGTTCTTCCATCCGTTCCTGAATTCTCGACTCCGCGTCGATGAGTCCCTCGCCCGCATCACCCATTCAGCCCCCAGCCCAAAAAGTCGTTGAACCCACATTATAAGATGACGGTGTGGCGAGCGCCGATCCTCTTGGACCCTTTCATCCGGCCGTGCGCGCGTGGTTTGCGGCGGCATTCGAGGCGCCCACCGGCCGCAGGCGCTCGGCTGGCCGCGCCATCGCGCGCGGCGAATCGACGCTGATTCTCGCGCCGACCGGCAGCGGCAAGACGCTCGCCGCGTTCCTCTGGTGCCTCGACCGTTTGATGTTCACGCCGCCGCCGCCCAAAGCGGCGCGCTGCCGCGTGCTCTACGTCTCGCCGCTCAAGGCGCTCGCCGTCGACGTCGAGCGCAACCTGCGCGCGCCGCTCGCCGGCATCGCGCAGATGGCGACGAACGCTGGGCGACGCCGTTCATCACGCCCGCCATCTGCGATCCGCACCGGCGACACGCCGCAGCCGAGCGCGCGCGCTTTCAGCGCGAGCCGGCCGACATCCTGATCACGACGCCGGAGTCGCTGTACCTGCTGCTGACGTCGAACGCGCGCGAGGCGCTGCGCTCGGTCGACACGATCATCGTCGACGAGATTCACGCGCTCGTGCCGACCAAGCGCGGCGCGCACCTCGCGCTCTCGCTCGAGCGGCTCGCCGCGCGCTGTGCGAGCAGCCGCCGCAGCGCATCGGCCTCTCGGCGACGCAGCGGCCGCTCGACGAGGTCGCGCGCTTTCTCGGCGGCGTCGACGAGCCGCGTCGCGGTCGCGCGTCGCGACGCCGCGGCGCCGCGCAGCCGGCGAAGACGTCCGCCGAAACCGGAGCATGCGACGCACGGAGTTCGCCGCGGCTCGCGCGGCCCTGTCGCTATCGTCCGGTGACGATCGTCGACGCCGGCAGGAAGAAGGCGCTCAAGCTCACGCATCGAAGTGCCGGTCGAGGACATGGCGCGCCTGACGACGGCGGACGACATCCCGAGCGGACCGGCGTCGGTCGGCGACTCGCGGCCGTCGATCTGGACCGCGATCCACCCGCGGCTCCTCGAGCTGATTCGCGCGCACCGCATCGACGCTCATCTTCGTCAACAGCCGGCGGCTCGCCGAACGGCTCGCCGGCGCGCTCAACGAGCTCGCGGGCGAGACGCTCGTGCGCTCGCACCACGGCTCGATCGCGCGGCCGCAGCGCATCGAGATCGAGGACCTGCTCAAGGCCGGCGCGCTGCGCGCGCTCGTCGCCACCTCGTCGCTCGAGCTCGGCATCGACATGGGCGCGATCGATCTCGTCGTCCAGATCGAGGCGCCGCCGTCGGTCGCGAGCGGCCTGCAGCGCATCGGCCGCGGCGGCCATCAGGTCGACGCCGTCAGCGAAGGCATCATCTTTCCGAAGTTCCGCGGCGACCTCCTCGCGTGCGCCGCCGTCGCGAAGGCGATGCACGACGGCGCCGTCGAGGCGACCCGCTATCCCGCGCAATCCGCTCGACGTCGTCGCGCAGCAGATCGTCGCGATGACGTCGATGGACGACGTGGGACGTCGACGAGCTCTTCGCGACGATCCGGCTGCGCCGCGCCGTTCGCCGAGCTGAGCCGCACCGTGTTCGACGGCGTGCTCGACATGCTCTCGGGCCGCTATCCGTCCGACGAGTTCGCGGAGCTGCAGGCCGCGCGTCACGTGGGATCGCGTCGACGGCACGATCACCGCGCGCGAAGGCGCCAAGCGCGTCGCGATCGCCAACGGCGGCACGATTCCGGATCGCGGGCTGTACGGCGTCTTTCTCGTCGGCGCCGGACCCGGCGCGGCGCGCGTCGGCGAGCTCGACGAGGAGATGGTGTTCGAGACGGCGCGTCGGCGAGACGTTCGTGCTCGGCGCCTCGACGCTGGCGCGTCGAGGAGATCACGCACGACCGCGTGCTCGTCTCGCCCGGCGCCCGGCGAGCCGGGCAAGATGCCGTTCTGGAAAGGCGATCGCGCGGGACGGCCGCTCGAGCTCGGCCTCGCGATCGGCAAGCTGATGCGCGATCTCGTGCGGCTGCCGCCGGCCGCAGCCGATCGAACGCCTGACGCGCGAACACGACCTCGACGCGCGCGCTGCCGAGAATCTGCTGCAGTATCTGCGCGACCAGATCGCCGCGACGCGCGCGCTGCCCGACGCGGCGACCGTGCGTCATCGAGCGCGTGCGCGACGAGCTCGGCGACTGGCGCGTCTGCGTCCTCACGCCGCGCGGCGGCCGGATCCACGCGCCGTGGGCGATGGCGGTCGCCGCGAAGATTCGCGAAGAGACCGGCGTCGACGTCGAAACGATCTGGGGCGACGACGGGTTCGTCGTCCGGTTTCCGGACGTGGACGCGCCACCGGATCCGCGGCTGCTGCTGCCCGACCCCGACGAGGTGCAGGCGCTCGTCGTCCGTCAGCTCGGCGCCACGGCGCTGTTCGCGGCGAAGTTCCGCGAGAACGCCGCGCGGTCGCTGCTGCTGCCGAAGCGGCGGCCGGGAATGCGCGCGCCGCTGTGGCAGCAGCGCAAGCGCGCGTCCGATCTCCTCGCGGTGGCGTCGCGCTACGGGTCGTTTCCGGTGCTGCTCGAGACGTATCGCGAATGCCTGCGCGATTTCTTCGACATGCCGGCGCTCGTCTCGACGCTTGCCGACGTGCGAAGCCGCAAGATCCGGATCGCGACCGTCGACTCCGAGACACCGTCGCCTTTCGCGGCGTCCCTGCTCTTCAGCTACGTCGCCAGTTTCCTCTACGACGGCGACGCGCCGCTCGCCGAGCGCCGTGCCCAGGCGCTCGCCGTCGATCAATCGCAGCTGCGCGAGCTCGTCGGCGACGCCGAGCTGCGCGAACTGCTCGATGCGGAATCGATCGAGCTCGTGGAGCAGCAGCTTCAACGCCTCGATCCGAAGTACCGCGCACGGATCGGCAGACGGCGTTCACGATCTGCTGCTCGGCCTTGGCGATTTGACGGCGGAAGAAATCGCCGGCCGGTCTGCCAGCGCGGACGTGGCGGCACGCGTCACCGAGCTCGAACGCGCCCGCCGCGTCGTCATGGTCCGCGTTGCGGGCGAACCGCGCTACATCGCCGTCGAGGACTCGGCCCGATACCGCGACGGCCTCGGCGTCCCGCTGCCGCTCGGCATCCCGGAAGCGCTGCTGCAGCCGGTCGCGGACCCCATCGGCGATCTCGCGCTGCGCTACGCGCGCACTCACGCTCCGTTCACCGCCGCCGAATTCGCGTCGCGTTTCGCGCTCGGCACTGCCACCGCTGAGGGAATCCTCATGCGCCTTGCCGTCGGAGCGCCGCCTGCTCGAAGGCGAATTCCGGCCCGGCGGCACGCACCGCGAGTGGACCGATGCGAACGTGCTGCGCATGATCCGGCGACGATCGCTCGCCAAGCTGCGCCACGAAGTCGAACCGGTCGATCAGGCGGTGCTCGGCCGGCTGACGACGACGTGGCAGGGGGTCGTGAAGCGCCGGCACGGCGCCGACGCGCTGCTCGACGCGATCGACCAGCTGCAGGGCGCGCCTCTTCCAGCCTCGATTCTCGAAACAGAAATTCTGCCGGCACGAATCGACGTGTACGATCCAGCCGACCTCGACGCGGTTACGGCAGCCGGAGAGGTGGTGTGGGTCGGCGTCGAACCGCTCGGCGAGCACGATGGCCGTGTGGCGTTATATCTGGCAGATCATATGCCGCTGCTGCTGCCGCCAAATGTCTCGCAGGAGGCGAACGCTGATGACGAACGCGCGAGGATGATTCTCGAGTTCCTGCGCACGCGCGGCGCGTCGTTCTTCGGCCCTCTGCACGACGCGAGCGGGGGCGGATATCCGGCCGAGACGGTCAACGCGTTGTGGAATCTCGCGTGGCAAGGGCTCGTCACCAACGACACGTTTCACGCGCTGCGTGCGTTTACGCGCTCGCCGTCGCGGCGTCGCAAGCACAAGGCCGTCAACGCGCCCGCGTTCCGGTCGCGGCGGCTCGCGCCCCCCTCGGCCGAAGGACGATGGAGCATCGTCTCTCGTGCAGCAGCGGCGCGGCCAGCGGCCGACACGGCGCGAACGGGTCCGGTGAACGCGGGTCGACCTTTCAAACGGGGCGAGAAGGACGCGACGAAATGGGCGGCCGCAGTCGCGCAGCAGCTGCTCGCTCGGCACGGCGTGCTGACGCGCGAGGCGGTCGGGTCGGAAGCGACGCCTGGCGGCTTCGGCGTCGTGTATCCCGTTCTGAAAGCGATGGAAGAAAGCGGCCGTTTGCGTCGCGGCTACTTCGTCGCGGGTCTCGGCGCGACGCAGTTCGCGCTCCCTGGCGCGCTGGACCTTCTCCGCTCGCTGCGCGACCGGCCCGACGAACCGGAAATCGCAGTGCTTGCGGCGACCGACCCGGCCAACCCCTACGGCGCGACGCTCCGCTGGCCGCGGAAGGAATCAGCGGCGGACGCAAGCCGCGGACCGACGCGGTCGGTCGGCGCAACAGTGATCCTCGTCGACGGCGCCCTCGTTGCGTATCTGGCGCGCGGCGATCGGCAGCTCACGACGTATCTCCCCGAGGCCGAACCGGTGCGCGCCCGCGCGTCGAAGGCCATTGCGCATGTGCTCATCGACCGCGCCCGCACCGGCATCGACGGCCCGCGCGGCATGTTGCTCGAGGAGATCGACGGCATGCAGCCCTCACTGCACCCGATCGCGCCGCAGCTCACCGCGGCCGGCTTCGTCGTCGGCGCCCTGGGAATGCAACCGAAGATCGGTAGTCATCAGTCGTCAGTCTTCAGTCGTCAGTCGCCAGTCATCAGACGGCAGTCCAAGTCGACAGTGTCCAGTCCGTTTGGACGACGATTTTTCGATAGTGCTCGAGAGCCATCGACCTCCGGCGAACCTGACGAGAACTGATGCTCCCAGCAGGTTGTGGACGGACTGACGACTGCAGACTGACGACTTGAGACTGTCAGATGCCTGAGGGTGACACGATATTTCTCGCGGCGGCGACGTTACAGCGTGTGTTCGCCGGAAAGATCGTGACCGCGTTCGAATCGGTGCTGCCGTCGCTCACTCGCGTCGACGCTACACGGCCGCTCGCGGGCCGGACGATCGAATCGGTGACCTCACGCGGCAAGCACATGCTGATGTCTTTCTCTGGCGATCTCGTTCTGCATACCCACATGCGCATGAACGGCAGCTGGCATGTGTATCGCCCCGGCGAGCGCTGGCATCGCCCCGCGCGCGACATGCGCGTCGTCGTCGCGACCAGCGATGCCCTCGCGGTCGGGTTCAACATTCCCGTAGCTGAATTCCTGACCAGCAGCGATCTTGCGCGGCACCGCCAGCTGCAGGCGCTCGGTCCCGACCTGCTCGATCCTGCATTCGATCGTTCCGCCGCGCAGGCGCGCATCCGGGTGCTCGCGCAGCATGCGATCGGCGACGTGCTCTTGAATCAAGGGGCGATCGCCGGCATTGGCAACGTATTCAAGTCCGAGATCCTGTTTATTGCCGGCATCGATCCGTTCACGCGCGTCGCCGACTTGGCCGACGAGGCTCTCGACCGGCTGATCGACGTCGCGCTGAAGCAACTTCGCGTGAACGTTGCGCAGGCGCGCAGCTTGGCGTCCACGCGCGGTCGGCGGACGACAGGCAGTTTGCATCCCGACAAAGGACTTTGGGTATACGGCCGCGGCGGGCTGCCGTGCAGGAAGTGCGGCGCGACGATCCTGAGCAGAAAGACTGGCGAAGACGCGCGGCTGACCTACTGGTGCCCGCGCTGCCAGGTCAGTTCGTCCTGATGTGAAGCTCGGCGACGAACAGCATCGTGCGATCGTTGTCGCGCGCCGCCCACTTCATCAACGTCTCGAGGCTGGGATTCAATTTGCCGTCGAACATCGGCCGGCCGTTCACGCTGACGGTGATGGGCCGAGTGAGGTCGAACGCGTCGGACGACACGAGAACGGTGAACTCCGAGACGCCGTGCGTGGTCGCGTCGACGGCGTTGCCGCGCCTCGTCAGCTCGACGCGCCCCGACTGGCGCCTGCGCGCGAACAGCTCCGCGTCGTCTTTGATCTGGTCCCCGGCATGGCTTGCCAGTTTGTCGATCACCAGCCAGTGCGCACGATTCCGCCGGTCGACACGATCGGTCTCCCACGTCAAGCGATCCGGGATTGGGGTGCGCGGGTGCTCGCGGACGAAGCTCTCGAATGAATCCTTCACCTCGGGCCACCACGCCGTGCTGTGCACGCCTTCCGGCCTCGGGTGATAGTCGATCGCCACGCCTGCTTTCTCGAGCTTCTCGGTATAGCGTCCGACGACCGCCGCTGGATACAGCGGATCGAGGGCGCCGTTGACGGCGAAGAACGGCTTGTTGCGAAGATTGCCGGCGTAGAGGTCGCCGGCGATGCCGAGTGTTTCGTTCCCGAGCACCATGATGAAGCCGTTCAGCGGTTCGAAGCTCGCATACGGCGTCGTATCGCGCATCGCAACGTAGTACGCCGCCGTCGCGCCGTCGGACACACCGCTGAGCGCGACGCGATTCTCGTCGATGTTGTACGTCCGCTTCAGCGTATCGAGAATCGAGCGGAGATTGTCGATTTGCGCGTCGGTCCACCATGGCGCGTCGCGCCAGGCGGTCGGCATCACGTAGATCTGCTCGTCGCCGCGAAGCGTGACGTTCATCGGTCCGCCCCGGCCCGCGCGAGGCGCGTTCGTATCGCGCATCATCACGCCACCGTGGAGGAGAATGCGGACTCTGGACTGGCGCGAGGAGTCGTACGATTCCGGGACATCGACCGAATAATTAAAATCGGCGCCCATCGTCCGATGGGTCCGAGCGAGCACACCGCGAGGCGCGTCGGCGCGGTACGGACGCCCGCGCTTCAGCCGCGCGAGCGCCTCGTCGGTGCTGACGCCCGACTTGACGACGCCGTCGGCAGCCTTCGCGGCGTCCTCCGGCGATCGCGCATCCCAGAATCGGGCAAATGCGTTATCGACGCCGTCGTCTGCCCCACGCGCGGCGCCGCCGTCGACCGCTGAAAGCGCGAGCGCCGCCAGGGCCAAGACGATGAACGGCTTCATGCGGCCGACTATAATCCGAACGATTGTGATGGCCAAAGGGTTCGCTCTGTCGCTGACGCTGTTGTGCGTGCTGGCGCCTAACGGGCAGCCGAGCAAGGCGACCGCCTTCGCCAATCGGATCGCCGAACTGTCGGAGCCCGAGGGCTACGTTCGACACCGACAACCTGATTTCGAACGAGCGATCGTATCTGCAGGTCGTGCCGGCGCTGCGGAATGGCGGCGTGAAAGGCGGCGCCTACATCGGCGTCGGGCCCGATCAGAATTTCTCGTATATCGCGCAGATTCGCCCGGCGATCGCGTTCATCGTCGACATCCGGCGCGACAACCTGCTGCTCCAGCTGCTCTTCAAGGCGCTGTTTGCCGAAGCGCCGACGCGGATCGACTATTTGATGCTGTTGTTCGGACGTGCACCGCCGGCGGCTGCTGACAGCTGGAAAACCGCGTCGATTGAACGTCTCGCCGCCTACGTCAGCGGCTCGCAACCTGCCTCCGACGCTGACGCGCGCCGCACGCGCCTCGATGCGACGCTCGCGCGATCGGGCGTGCCGCTCTCGCGCGCGGATCTCTCGACGATTCATCGGTTCCACGACCGTTTCATCGCCGCCGGCCTGTCGCTGAAATTCGAGAGCCACGGCCGCGGTCCGCGCAGCTATTACCCGACCTACGGAGAATTGCTGCTCGAGGGCGACCGCGAGGGTCACCATTGGAACTATCTTGCCGCCGAAGACGATTATCAGTTCGTCCGCGGCATCGAGCAGCGCGATCTGGTAATTCCGGTCGTGGGCAACCTGAGCGGCGCCTCGGCGCTCGTGAAGATCGGCGAGCTCCTTGAACAGCGCGGCGAGAAATTGTCGGCGTTCTATACGTCCAACGTCGAGTTCTATCTGTTCGGCGACGGCACGTTCCCGCGCTACTTCGAGAATCTCCGTCGGCTCCCGCACACGCGGCAGAGCGTCATCATCCGATCGATGTTCGACGGCTACGCCTTTTCCGCCGGACCCGGCTACTACAGCGAATCGTTCACGCAGCCGATCGACGACCTGCTGGAGCGACTGCGCCTCGGCACCATTCACGGGTATCGCGATCTGGCGCGATAGGCTCTCGTTGTAGCGCGAGGCTTCAGCCGAGCGTCTGGAGCCGAGCGTCGCGGCGCTCGGCTAAAGCCTCGCGCTACATTGATCTCGCTAGCTGTGCACGCCCGGCGCTTCGTGGCCGGTGCGCGCGACGTATTCGACATACGAGCCTGGATAGACGTGGGGCTCGGCGTCGGTGCCGCTCTCGCCGCCCAAGTTCGAGCACACGGTTGCTCAAGCCGCGCAGGAACGCGCGGTCGTGCGAGACGAACAGCATCGTCCCTTCGAAATCGGCCAGCGACTTCGAGCAGCATCTCCTTCGTCGCGAGATCGAGATGGTTGGTCGGCTCGTCGAGCACCAGGAAATTCGGCGGGTCGAGCAGCATGCGCGCCATCACGAGCCGCGTCTTCTCGCCGCCGGAGAGCGTGCGGATCTTCTTGTCGATCTCGTCGCCGGAAAACTGGAACGCGCCGGCGAGGCTTCGCAGCGCGCCGATCGATTCGTGCGGGAAATCCTTCCGGAGCTGCTCTTCGACGGTGAGGTCCGGATCGAGCAGATCGAGCGCCTGCTGCGCGAAGTAGCCCATCTTCAAGCTGGCGCCGAGCTTCACGTCGCCGGAATCGGGCGCAAGCGCGCCGGCGACCATCTTCAGCAGCGTCGACTTGCCGGCGCCGTTCTTTCCCATGACGCACCAGCGCTCGCCGCGGCGGATCGTCGAGGTTCAGATCGTCGTGGACGACGCGGCGGCCGTAGGCCTTCGACACGTGCTCGAGCATCGCGACCTGATCGCCGGAGCGCGGCGGCGTGCGGAATTCGAACTTCGACGACGCGCCGCTTCTTCGGCAGCTCGATTTTCTCGATCTTCTCGAGCGCCTTCACGCGGCTCTGCACCTGCGCGGCTTTGGCGGCGTGCGCCGCGAAGCGCTCGATGAAGCGCTGCTCCTTGGCGAGCATCGCCTGCTGACGCGCATAGGCCGCCTCGCGGTTCGCTTCGCGAATCGCGCGCTCGCGCTCGTAGAAATCGTAGTTGCCGGAGTAGACGGCGATTTCGCCGCCGTCGATCTCGGCGATCTTCGTCACGATCCGGTTCATGAACTCGCGGTCGTGCGAGGTCATCAGGAGCGCGCCGGGCCGCGACTTCAGAAACGATTCGAGCCAGATGATCGACTCGATGTCGAGATGATTCGTCGGCTCGTCCATCAGCAGGACGTCGGGCTCGCCGAGAAGCGTCCGCGCCATCGCGACGCGCATCTTCCAGCCGCCGGAGAGCGCGCCGACGTCGCCGTCGATCCGTTCGTCGTCGAAGCCGAGGCCGTGAAGAATTTCGCGCGTGCGGTTTTCGAGCGCGTAGCCGCCGAGGTGCTCGTATTCGTCCTGCACTTCGCCGAACCGATGCGAGCACGGCGTCCATGTCGGCGGCACGGGCGGGATCGCCCATCGCCTGCTGCAGCTCCTCGAGCTCGTGATGAAGCGACGCCGAGCCGTCCGCTGCCGGCGATCGCCTCGTCGAGCACCGAGCGGCCCGACATCTCTTCGACGTCCTGACGGAAGTAGCCGATCGTCATTTTCTTCGGCACGGAGACGTCGCCTTCGTCCGGCTCCTCTTCGCCGACGATCATGCGAAACAGCGTCGTCTTGCCGGAGCCGTTCGGACCGACAAGGCCGACCTTCTCGCCGGGATTGAGCTGAAACGAGGCCTCGACGAAGAGCACCTGCCGGCCGTACTGCTTGCTGATGTTCGAGAATGCGATCACAGAATTTGAGCGGGGCCGCCGACGCGTCTTCACAGCTCGAGGCGTGATGGATGACTGTAGACGTTGAAACCCTGTCCGCGGACGAAGCCCACGAGAGTGACGCCGCCGTCGACGGCGAGATCGATCGCGAGAGTCGAGGGCGCCGACACCGACGCGACGACTGGAATGCCGGCGATAATCGCTTTCTGCACGATCTCGAATGACGCGCGCCCGCTGACGAACAGCGCGTGCGCGTCGAGCGGCAGCGCCTCGCGCATCAGCATGCGGCCGACGACCTTGTCGACCGCATTGTGGCGCCCGACGTCCTCGGCGAACTGTTCGAGCACGCCCGCCCGCGAGAACAGGCCGGCCGCATGCAGTCCACCTGTTTCGTCGAACACGGCCTGCGCTTCGCGCAAACGCTCGGGCATGGCCAGAAGAACATCGCGCGGAAGAATCCAGTTCGCGGTGACGCGCGGCGTGTCCGCGTGCAGCGATTCGATCGTCCGCCTCCCGCACAGCCCGCACGACGAATTCGTCGTCACCTGACGACGATCGGCGAGCATGCGGTCGAGCGATCCGGCGGAGCCGTTTGCAAGCGTCACGTTGACGACGTTCTCCGGATGCTCGGCGGCGCGTCCGTGCAGTGCTCGATCGTGCCGAGATCATCGGCCGTCTTGAGCACGCGCTCGGACAGGAGGAAGCCCGCCGCGAGCTCGCGGTCGGCGCCAGGCGTCCGCATGATCACGGCAAACGGATGCCCGTGCAGCCGCACTTCGAGCGGTTCCTCCGTGGCAGCGCGATCGATCGCCGCCGCGGTGCTGCCGTCGCGCACGCGCACGATGTCGACGCCCCTGAACGGCTCCATCCTCTCGATTGTAGGCCGAGGATCCCGCGAGCGGACGTAATAAAATAGCCGCATGCCCGCTGCCGCATCGTTCGACATCACCTCCACGATCGATTTTCAGGAAGTCGACAACGCGCTCAACCAGGCGCGGAAGGAGGTCGGGCAGCGCTACGACTTCAAAGGCGCGACGGCCGAGATCAATCTGAACGCGGCGGAAAAGACGCTCACGCTCATCGCCGACGACGAGATGAAGATGAACGCGCTCTGGGAAATCATTCAGACGCGGCTGGTTCGCCGCGGCGTCGCGGTGAAAAACTTCAAGGCCGCCGACAGCGAGCCGGCCGCCAGCGGCAAACTGCGCCGCGTCGTCACCGATTCAGCAGGGCATTCCCGATCGAGGCGGCGCGCGAGATCGTGAAGTTCATCAAAGACCAGAAGCTGAAGAAGGTCCAGGCCGCGATTCAGGCCGACCAGGTGCGCGTCAGCTCGCCGTCGAAGGACGAATTGCAGGATGCGATTCGCGTGCTGAAGGACCACGACTTCGGCGTCGCCTTGCAGTTCGGCAACTACCGATAGCACGCCTCATTTCTTCTCTTTCTTCTCCTCCCACTCGCACCGCCGCCTCCGGATCGAGCTCGAGAATCTGCGCCGACAGACGATCGGTCCGGCGGTCGATCGGCCAGTGCACGTCGTAGCAGACGTCTTCCTTCGATGTCGACGCGCAGCTGGTGCTCGATGCGATACCGCGTCAGCAGCTGATCGAGCTTCGATTTGAGCGCGGCCGGATCCTTCGCCTTCACCTTCAGCGCAAAGAGCTGCGTCGCCTTCGGTTCGAACGATTCGACGACCCACAGCAGCGCCAGGATGAACACCGTCGTGAAAATCGCCAGCGGCCAGAGTCCGACGCCCGACGCCAGACCGATCGCAAGCGTCGACAGCATGACGCCGGCGTCCTTCGGATCCTCGATCTTCGATCGGTATCGCACGAGCCCCGCGGCGCCGACGATGCCGAACGCGCGCGCCAGGCTCGAACCGACGACGAGCATGACGACGGCGCCGACGACGGCGAGGATGATCTGCGTCTGGATTACCGGCGCCTGCCGCCGCGGTGTGCCTCGGCGGCGCGGACGCAGCGCGAGGATAGACGCGAGGCCCGCCGCGACCGGCAGCCGCGCGAGCGCGTGCTGAAGCTGCTCGAGCTGGGTGGCAGCATCGGGCGCATCGCCGAGCACATCGCCGCGTTTGCTTTTCTTACCTGCGTCCTTGTCGGTGTCGTCGATCTTCTGGGAATCGGTCTGCGGCGGCGGCGTGGGCTGCCGCGCGGCTGCCGCCGCCATCGGCGCAACGGCCGCGAGGCTCGCGACGGCGAGGAGAATCGACGCGACAGTCGTAATACGCGACATCAGATGAAGGTTCAGCAAGTACGCTGCCAGCTCGTCCGCCCGATTGCCGGCTAGTCCGGTCCTAGTCTGTCCTAGTCTGGTCCTAGTCCGGTCCTAGTCCGGTCCGAGGCCGGTTCTAGTCTGATCGCAGACAGAGCGCGACCAGAGTGAAGTCGAACCTGCGCTGACAGATGAGGCGGATCGACTGGCGCTGTGCTTGCACTTTCCTCATCTGGTGACCGACGCGCGCGCTCGCATTCCACTCGCGACCTACCGGCTGCAGTTCAACAGCGCGTTCACGTTCGCCGACGCGCAGGCGATCGTCGACTACCTGCACGCGCTCGGCATCAGCGACTGCTACGCGTCGTCGTACCTGAAGGCCGTCCCGGGCAGCCCGCACGGCTACGACGTCGCCGACCCGACGCAGCTCAATCCGGACATCGGCGACGAAGACGACGTACTCGGCGTGGATCGCCGCGCTGCAACGCGCGCGGCATGGGCCACATGCTCGACCTCGTGCCGAATCACATGGGCATCGCCAAGTCGGCGAACCCGTGGTGGACCGACGTGCTCGAAAACGGCCCGAGCTCGCGCTTCGCGCGCTTCTTCGACATCGAATGGCATCCGGTGAAGGACGAGCTGGCCGACAAGGTGCTGATTCCGATTCTCGGCGATCAGTACGGCGAGGTGCTCGAACGGCAGGAGCTCACCCTCGAGTACCGCGACGGCAGCTTCGTCGTGCACTACTACGACGAGCGTCTGCCGATTGCGCCCGACACCGTGCCGACGATCTTCGACGAAGACGCTGGACGGCTGGCTCGCGCGATCACGGCGGGCGACGATGCCGACGAGCTGCAGTCGATCCTGACGGCCAGCCGAAATCTTCCGCCGCGCACGACGCGCGACGCCGACGAAATCGCGATCCGCGCGCGTGAAAAGGAAGTCGTCAAGCGGCGGCTCGCCGCGCTCACCGAACGCAGCGCCGATGTCGGCGCGCCTCGTCGACCGCGCGTGTCGCGCGGTTCAACGGCGTCGCCGGACGAGCCGCGCAGCTTCGATGCGCTCGACCGGCTGCTGAACGAGCAGTCGTACCGCCTTGCGCACTGGCGCGTCGCGTCCGAGGAAATCAACTACCGGCGCTTCTTCGACGTCAACCAGCTCGCCGCGCTGCGCATGGAAGATCCGGCGGTCTTCGACGAGGTCCACCGCTTCGCCTTCGAGCTCGTGCAGCGGCGCGCCGCCACGGGACTGCGCGTCGATCACGTCGACGGCCTCTACTCGCCCGGGCGACTACCTTCGCGCCTGCAGGCCCGCGCGGCCGAAGTGCTCGGACTCGGCCGACGATCACCCGCTCTTCCTCGTCGTCGAGAAGATTCTCGGCCCCGACGAGCAGCTGCCGCCGGAATGGCCGGTGCACGGGACAACCGGCTACGAGTTCGCCTTCGTCGTGAACAACCTGTTCGTCGATCGCCGCAACGAGCGCGCGCTCGACGAGCTGTACGCGCGCTTCATCCGCCGCGAACGCGAGTCGTTCGACGACATCGTGTACCGAAGCAAGAAACAGGCGATGCACGAGACGATGTCGGGCGACATCAACTCGCTCGGCCATCAGCTGAACCGGTTCTCGGAACGGAACCGGCACTTCCGCGATTTCACGCTCTACAGCCTGATCTCGACGCTGAAGGAAGTGATCGCGTGCTTCCCGGTGTACCGCACCTACATCACGCCCGATCAGCCGGTCACCGAGCACGACCGGCGCTACGTCGACCGAGGCGATTCGCTGCGCGAAGCGCCGCGCGCCGGCGCTTCACGACGCTCGTCTTCGACTTCGTCGCAGCGACTGCTGCTGAAGGAAACGCGAGTCGCCGCGCCTGAAGAATGCGAAGCGCGCGCGCGGATTCATCGGCAAGTTCCAGCAGATCACGAGCCCGGTCGCCGCGAAGGGGATCGAGGACACCGCGCTGTACATCTACAACCGGCTGCTGTCGCTGAACGAGGTCGGCGGCGATCCGACGCGCTTCGGTCTGGAGCCGGCGCACGTCCACGACGTGGATGGCGCGCCGCCAGCGCACGTGGCCGTCTGCCCTGTCGACGACCGCGACGCACGACACGAAGCGCGGCGAAGACGTGCGCGCGCGCATCAACGTGCTCTCGGAGATTCCCGGCGCGTGGAAGGCGGCGGTGACGCGGTGGCGGACGCTGAACCGGCGCTACAAGACCGACGTCGGCGGCCACCTCGCGCCGGGCGCGAACGAAGAATATCTGCTCTACCAGACGCTCGTCGGCGTGTGGCCGTTCGAAGCGCGCGGCGACGACCGCGCGGCCTTGCGAGATCGCCTTGTCGCGTACATGACGAAGGCGCTGCGCGAGGCGAAGGTCCACACGAGCTGGGTGAGACCCGGACGAGGCGTACGAAAAGGCCGTCGCGCGATTCGTCGATGCGATTCTCGATCGGCAGCGGCCGAATCCGTTCCTCCAGGCCTTCCTGCCATTTCAGAAGCGCGTCGCCGAGCTCGGCATCTACAACAGCCTCGCGCAGCTGCTCATCAAGATCACCGCGCCGGGCGTGCCTGATTTTTATCAGGGCACCGAGCTGTGGGATTTGTCGCTGGTCGATCCCGACAACCGGCGCCCGGTCGACTACCGCGAGCGCGCAGAGCAGCCTCGACGGACTCTGGCGGCACGCGCCAACGTCGACGAACTGTTCGCGACGCGCGCCGACGGACGCATCAAGCAGTTCGCGATCGCGCGCGCGCTCGCGATCGCGTGCCGCGAACGCGAGCGTGTACGAACAGGGCGAGTACGTCGCGCTCGAGACCGCCGGCGCGCGACGCGACTGCCTGTTCGCGTTCGCGAGGCGACTGGGCGATCGAATGGCCATCACCTGTGTGCCGCGGCTGATCGCCACGCTGACGCCCGACGCGTCGGCGCCCCCGCTGGGCACGCGTGTGGGGCGATACGCGCATTCTTCTCCCCGGCTCGGGATCCGCGCTACATCAACGCGTTCACCGGTGCGACGGTGACGACCGAGGCGGGAACGAGGCGCGCCAACGCTGGCGGCCGCGACCGTATTCGACCGCTTTCCCGTCGCGCTGCTCGTTGCGCCGGCGCGCTGATGCTCTATCTCACGATTATCGGCGGCGCGTTCATCGCGTGGCTCATTCTCGTCGTGCTCTTCACACCGCACATCCCGTATCACATCGAGGCGGAGATCGACGGCACGAGCGATCACTTCATCCACGTGCTCGAGTCGACGTGCCACACGACGCTCGAAAACGACAACAAGGTCGACGTCTTCACGAACGGCGATCACTTCTATCCGGCGATGCTCGAGGCGATTCGCGGCGCACGGGAAACGATCAACCTCGAGTGCTACATCTTCAAGAAAGGCGAGATCGGTCAGCAGTTCGTCGACGCGCTTGCCGAGCGCGCGCGGGCCGGCGTGCGCACGACGATCGTGATGGACGCGATCGGCAGCTTTGGCGCGTTTCACGCGTCGGCGGGGCCGCTGCGCAAGGCCGGCTGCCGCGTCGAGCCGTATCACCGGCTTTCGTGGTACAGCCTCGCGCGGCTCAACAACCGCACCCACCGCGAGCTGCTCGTCGTCGACGGCACCGTCGCGTTTGTCGGCGGCGCCGGGATCGCCGACTGGTGGGCGAAGCCGACCAAGGGCAAGCCGATGTGGCGCGACATGATGATCGCGCATCGAGGGGCCGGTCGTCTCGGACATTCAGGGCGTCGTCGCGGAGAACTGGCTCGAGTGCTGCGGCGAAATCCTCACGGGCCCCGAAACGTACAAGCCGCACCGGCCCGCCGGACGGCGTGCAGGCCTTTGCGATCAAGAGCTCGCCGGCCGATCGGTCGACGGCGTCGCGCGTGCTCTTTCAGACGCTCGTCGAAGGAGCCACCCGACGCGTGGCGATCTCGACGCCGTATTTTCTGCCGGACAAGGCCTTCCGCGATGCGTTCTGCCGCACGGCTGCGCGCGGCATCGAGATCACGGTCATCGTCCCCGGTTAGCGCACCGATCAGCGGTGGGTGCGCCTGGCGAGCCGGCGGATGTACGGCGAGATGCTCGAAAGCGGCGTCCGCATCTTCGAGTATCAACCCGGCATGACGCATGTGAAGGCGCTGCTCGTCGACGATCTCTGGTCCGTCGTCGGCACGACCAATATCGACAACCGATCCTTCGAGCACAACGACGAGGTCAACGTCGCCTTCCGCGATCGGGGTGTGACAGCGAGGCTTACGCGCGATTTCGACGCGGACCGTGAGCAAAGCGTCGAGATCTCGCTCGACGTGTGGCGTGAGCGGCCGCTGTGGGAAAAGCTCATCGGAACAGTCGCGTGGATTTTGGAGCGGCAACAGTAACTGGCTGGTGGCTTGCACACGTGATCGATCTGGAGAATTCAGATGGCTAGAACGGCTGCGGATGTGCTGGCGGATCGCCTGATCGACTGGGGCGTGCGCGTCGTCTTCGGCCTGCCGGGCGACGGCATCAACGGCATCATGGAGGCGCTGCGCACGCGGCAGGATCGCATCTCGTTCGTCCAGGTCCGCCACGAGGAGGCGGCGGCGTTCATGGCCTGCGGCTACGCGAAGTACACCGGCCGGCTCGGCGTCTGCCTCGCCACGTCGGGCCCGGGCGCGATTCATCTGCTGAACGGCCTCTACGACGCCAAGATGGACGGCGCGCCGGTCCTCGCGATCACCGGCCAGACCTATCACGACCTGATCGGCAGGCACTATCAGCAGGAAGTCGACCTGCGTCACGCTGTTCAAGGACGTCGCGCGTCTACAACCAGCAGGTGCACGGCGCCGGCGCACGTCGCAGTCGCTCGTCGACGCCGGCTGCCGCGCGGCGCTGTCGCTGCCGCGGCGTCGCGCACATCACCTTCCCGGTCGACTTGCAGGAACAGGCGGTCGCCGACGACGAGCAGTCGGCGAAGAACGTCGAGGGCCACACGTCGCGATCGCCTGGACGCCGCCGATCGTCGTGCCGCGCGAACGAGGACGTCCGCGCCGCCGCGGACGTGCTGAACGCCGGCAAGAAGACCGTGATCCTCGCCGGCCAGGGCGCGCTCGGCGCCGCCGACGAGCTCGAGCAGCTCGCCGACCTGCTGGCCGCGCCGATCGTCAAGCCGCTGCTCGGCAAGGCCGTCGTGCCCGACGACTCGCCGTTCACCACCGGCGGCATCGGCCTGCTCGGCACCGCGCCGTCGGAAGTCGCGATGGAGGAGTGCGACACGCTGCTGATGGTCGGCACGAGCTTCCCGTACATGGAGTTCTACCCGAAGCACGACCAGGCCGCGGCGTGCAGATCGACCGCGACCCGACGCGCATCGGCCTGCGCTTTCCCGTCGACGTCGGCCTGTGCGGCGACGCCAAGGCGACGCTGCAGGCCCTCGCTGCCGCGCATCCGCCGGCGCGAGCGATCGCTCGTTCCTCGAGAAGGCGCAGAAGGGGATGAAGGAGTGGCGGGAGCTGATGCGCACGCGCGCCGCAGCGCGACGACATGCCGCTGAAGCCGCAGGTCGTCGCCGGCGCGCTCAACGATCTGCTCGCCGACGACGCGATCATCTCGACCGACTCGGGGACGATCACGACGTGGGCGGCGCGCCACATCCAGCATGCAAGCGCGACCAGATGTTCTCCTGCTCGGGCAACCTGGCGACGATGGCGCCGGGCCTGCCGTACGCGATCGCCGCGCAGGTCGCCTATCCCGGACCGCCAGTGCGTCGCGTTCGTCGGCGACGGCGGCTTCACGATGCTGATGGGCGAGTTCGCCACGGCGGTGAAGTACCAGCTGCCGATCAAGGTCGTCATCATCAAGAACAACGTGCTCGGGCAGATCAAGTGGGAGCAGATGGTCTTCCTCGGCAACCCCGAGTACGGCGTCGAGCTCGAGCCGATCGACTTCGTGAAGTTCGCCGAGGCGTGCGGCGGCGTCGGCTTCCGCTGCGAGCGGCCCGAGGAGGTGCGGCCGGCGCTCGAGGCGATGCTGCTCGCCGACGGTCCGGCGCTGTGCGAGGCGATCGTCGATCCGTTCGAGCCGCCGATGCCCGCGCGCGTGACGGCGAAGCAGGCGCTGCACATGGCCGAGTCGCTGGCGCGCGGCGAGCCGAACCGCGGCCGGATCGCGCTGACGCTGTTCCGCGACAAGGTCAGCGATTTCAAAGGTCGTGAATCGTGAGCGGTGATCGGTTGATCAGCGCGAAGGCGCGGCTCGTGCGCGTGCCGGTCGATCCTCCGCGCGGCGATGCGATTCAGCAATTCGACGCGCTCGAACTGCCGATCGTCGATCTCACCGACGCGAGCGGCGACAGCGGCGTCGGCTTCGGCTACACGATCGGGACGGGCGGTTCGGCGATTCTGGCGCTGCTCGAAGACGAGCTGCTGCCCAAACTCGTCGGCGCAGACCCTGGCGACGATCGCAGCGTTGATGTCGCGCCTGCGAGAAGAGCATCCACGCGCTGACGCCGGGCTGCTTGAGCTCGACCGCGCTCGCCGCCGATCGATGTCGCGCTCTGGGATCTCGCGGGCAAGCGCGCGCAACATGCCGCTCTATCGCCTCCTCGGCGGCGCACACGACCGCGTCCGCATGTACAACACGCATGTCGGATGGCTCAATCGTCCGCTCGACGAGATGGTGCACTTGTCGAAGCGAAGCGGTGGCGCGCGACGGATTCACCGCGCTGAAGCTGAAAGTCGGCAAAGACGATCCTGACGAAGACGTCGAGCGCGTCGCCAAAGTGCGCGAAGCGGTCGGGACCAAGCGTCACGCTGATGGTCGATGCCAATCAATCGTGGCGCGTCGATGAAGCGATCCCGCGCGCGCAGCAGCTCGAACGATTCAATCTCTTCTGGCTCGAGGAGCCGCTCGATGCGACGGACCTCGACGGGTTCGCGCGGCTCGGCCGCCACACGACGATCGCGCGCGCCGGCGGCGAGAGCCTTTACTCCCCCGCCGCCTTTCACGAGTGCATCCGCCGACGGCGCGCTCGATATTCTGCAGCCCGATGTCGCTCGCGTCGGCGGCATCACCAAAGCGATCCAGGTGTGTCATGCCGGCCGCGGCGGCGGGCCTGGCCGTCGCGCCGCACGTGTCGCCCGAACTGAGCGTCACGGTGGCGGCCGCCGTCTCGAACAGCGTCTTCGTCGAATACATTCCGCAGATGGAGCCGATCCTGAAACGGCCGGTCTTGATGCGCGACGGCTTCGCCATTCCGCTCGAGACGCCCGGACACGGCATCGAGTTCGACCCGCGCGAGCTGGAGCGATTGACGGTGCGCCAGGTCATCAAGCGAACACCACGCTCCGAGCGGGTCATCGAGCGCGGGCGGCGGGGCTCCGCGAGAACAGAAGCGATCATGAGAAAAATCGTCGCCGTCACAGGCGCGTCTGCTGGTCGTCGGCCGCGCCGTCGTGCGCGCCTTCGCCAAAGAGGGCTGCGATATCGGACTGATCGCGCGCGGCGTCGACGGCCTCGAGGGCGCGCGGCGCGAGGTCGAGGAGGCTGGCGGACGCGCGCTCGTGCTGCCGACCGATGTCGGCGTCGCGGTCGAGGTCGAGCTGCGGCCGAACGGATCGAGCGCGAGCTCGGACCGATCGACGTGTGGGTCAACAACGCGATGGTCTCGGTCTTCTCGCCCGTCAAGGAGCTCACAGTCGAGCGACGTCGAACGCGTCACGGAGGTCACGTATCTCGGCGTCGTGTACGGCACGCTCGCCGCGCTGAAGCGGATGCTGCCGCGCGACCGCGGCGCGATCGTGCAGGTCGGTTCGGCGCTCGCGTACCGAGGCATTCCGCTTCAGGCCGCGTATTGCGGCGCGAAGCACGCGATCCAGGGCTTCACCGAATCGCTGCGCTGCGAGCTGCTCCACGATCGCAGCCGCGTGCACGTCACGATGGTGCAGCTGCCGGCGATGAATACTCCGCAGTTCGATTGGGTGAAGAGCCGGCTGCCGCGCGAGCCGCAGCCGGTTCCGCCGATCTACCAGCCGGAAGTGGCGGCCGACGCGATCGTCTGGGCGGCCACGCAGCGGCGACGCGAGATCAGCGTCGGCGATTCCGACTGCCGTCGCGATCTGGGGCAACAAGTTCGCCGCGGGCCTCGCCGACCGGTACCTCGCACGCACCGGCTACGACTCGCAGCAGACCGATGTGCTCGCCGATCCAGATCGGCCGAACAATTTGTGGGAGCCGCTGCCCGGCGATCACGGCGCGCATGGCCGCTTTTCGTCGCGGAGCACCGACCACAGCGTGCAAACCTGGGCGAATGAGCGGCTGCCGTATGTGCTGACCGCTATGGGCGCGGTGGCGCTTCTGATGGGAGTACGCAAATGGCGCGAAGCGTGAGCAAAGGGATGATCGCCGGATTTGTCGGCGGGCTCGTCGGCGCGTGGGTGATGAACGAGTTTCAGACGCTGTGGACGCACGCAGTCGACGGAAACGAATCGCCGTCGAGCGGAGGCCGGCACGACGGCCGCGACTGGCAGGAGCGCGGCGAGGACGCGAACGCCACCGAGCTCGTTGCACAGCGTCTCGCCGGAACGGCGCTCGATCGATCCCTCACGCGCGACGAGCTGTCCGTCGCCGCGCCGTTTGTCCATTACGCCTTCGGTGCGCTCATGGGCGCGTTCTTTGGCGGGCTGGTAGAACGCTCGAACCGTGTCGCGCCGCTGACCGGCGCCGCATGGGGGACGGCGCTTTGGGCGGTGGCCGATGAAGTAGCGGTGCCGATGCTGCGCTTGTCGCGCCCAACCACCGAGTACCCCGCCGAAGTTCATCTCCAGGCGTTTGCATCGCATCTGGTCTACGGCATCACGACCGAAATCGTGCAGGCCGGCCTCCGCGCTGTGATGTGACGTGCGTCATGCCGACATGCCCATGACCGATCTTGCCGCCGATCTTCGCCGCGTCATGCGCGGCGAGGTCCGCTTCGACCGCGGCAGCCGCGCGCTCTACGCGACCGACGGCTCCAACTACCGCCAGGTGCCCATCGGCGTCGTCGTTCCCCGCGACAAAGACGATGTCGTCGCGACGATGCGCGGTGTGCCGCGAGCACGGCGCGCCGATGCTGTCGCGCGGCGGCGGCACGAGCCTCGCCGGCCAGTGCTGCAACGTCGCGGTCGTGTTCGACTTCACGAAGTACATGCACCGCGATCGTCGAGCTCGATCGCGCGAGCGCAAGCGCGCGCGGGTCGAGCCCGGCCTCGTGCTCGACACGCTGCGCGACGCGGCCGAGCGACACCACCTGACGTTCGGGCCCGATCCCGTCCACGCACAATCACTGCACGCTCGGCGGCATGATCGGCAACAACTCCTGCGGCGTGCACTCGGTGATGGCGCGGCAAGACCGGTCGACAACGTCGAGACGCTCGAGATCCTCACCTACGACGGGCTCGCGGATGGCGTCGGCGCCGACGCCGGACGACGAGCTCGAAGCGATCATTCGCGCAGGCGGACGCGCGCGGCGAGATCTACGCCGGCCTGAAGCGCCTGCGCGACCAGTACGCCGACCTGATCCGCGCAGCGCTTCCCGAACATTCCGCGCCGCGTCTCCGGCTACAACCTCGACGAGCTGCTGCCCGAAAACGGCTTCCACGTCGCGCGCGCGCTCGTCGGCACCGAGGGCACGTGCGTGACGGTGCTCGAGGCGACGGTGCGGCTCGTCCACAGCCCGCCGGCGCGAACGCTCGTCGTCCTCGGCTACCCGGACGTCTACAGCGCCGGCCGATCACGTCGCCGAGATTCTCGGAGTTCCAGCCGATCGGCCTCGAAGGGCTCGACGACCGGCTCGATCGACGACATGAAGAAGATGAACCTGCACCCGCAGGACCTGCAGTCTGCTGCCCGAAGGCGGCGGCTGGCTGCTCGTCGAGTTCGGCGGCGAGACGCGCGAAGAGAGCGACGCACAGGCGCGCGCGGCTGATGGCTGCGCTCGAGAAGCAAGCCGAACGCGCCGTCGATGAAGCTGTACGACGACCCGCGCGAAGAAAAGCTGGTCTGGAAGATTCGCGAGTCGGGCCTCGGCGCGACGGCCCGGGTGCCCGGCGAGCCGATCACCTGGGAAGGCTGGGAGGATTCGGCGGTTCCGCCGGAGAAGCTCGGCGGATATCTGCGCGACTTGCGGAAGCTGTTCGACAAGTACGGCTACGGCTGCGTCGCTCTACGGGCATTTCGGCCAGGGCTGCGTCCACACGCGCATCGATTTCGATCTCGAGACCGCCGCCGGGCATCGACGAAGTACACGTCGTTCATGGACGACGCCGCCGACCTCGTGGTCGTCGTACGGCGGCTCGCTGTCGGGCGAGCACGGCGACGGCCAGTCGCAAGGCGCAGTTCCTGCCGAAGATGTTCGGACCCGAGCTGGTGCGAAGCGTTCCGCGAGTTCAAGACGATCTGGGATCCCGACGGCAAGATGAATCCCGGCAAGGTCGTCGATCCGTATCGCATCGATCAGAACCTGCGGCTCGGCGCCGACTACCGGCCGCCCGAAGTCGCGACGCACTTCCAGTTCCCGCAGGATCGCCACAGCTTCACGTTCACGACGACTGCGCTGCGTCGGCGTCGGCGAATGCCGGCGCGAGCACGGCGGGACGATGTGCCCGAGCTACCGCGTGACGCACGAGGAGAAGCACTCGACGCGCGGCCGCGCGCACCTGCTGTTCGAGATGATGCGCGGCGATGCGCTGGACGGCGGCTGGCGCGACGAACACGTCAAGGACGCGCTCGATCTCTGCCTCTCCTGCAAGGGATGCAAGAGCCGATTGCCCCGTGAACGTCGACATGGCGACCTACAAAGCCGAGTTCCTGTCGCACTACTACGAGAAGCGGCGCAGGCCCGCAGCCGCGTACGCGATGGGCTTCATGCACCGTTGGGCGCGTCTGGCGTCGATCGCGCCCGGGCTGGTGAACGCGATCACGCACGCCCCGGGGTTGTCGGCGATGTTCAAGGGCGCGGCCGGCGTCGCGACGGCGCGCGATGTGCCGCGGTTCGCTCCGAGCACGTTCGTCGACTGGTTCGGCAAACACCAGCGCGGCGCCGGAAAGCGGCGTCCGTCACAAAACGGCAAGGCGACGCGCGTGATCGTCTGGCCGGATACGTTCAACAACTACTTTCATCCGTCGGTTGCCATCGCCGCGACGGAAGTGCTCGAAGCGGCGAACTGCGACGTGCTGGTTCCCCACCAGCCGTTCTGCTGCGGGCGGCCGCTGTACGATTATGGATTTCTGACGCAGGCCAAGCGTCAGCTCCGCACAATCATTCGCGGGCTTCGGCCGCACTTGGCAGCGGGAACGCCGATCGTCGTGCTGGAACCGAGCTGCCTCGCCGTTTTTCGCGACGAGCTCCTCAACCTCTTCCCGACTGACGAGGACGCGAAGCGGCTGTCGCAGCAAACCTTCCTGCTCAGTGAGTTTCTGCACAAGAAACTTCCGGGCTATCAGCCGCCCGCTCTCGACCGCGCCGTGATGCTGCACGGCCATTGTCATCACAAAGCGATCGCGAAGCTCGACGACGAAGAAGCGGTGTTGAGAGACATGGGCGTGCGACTCGACTCGCTCGATTCAGGGTGCTGCGGGATGGCGGGCAGCTTCGGCTTCGAAGCCGATCACTACGACGTCTCGATGAAAGTCGGCGAGCTCGTGCTGCTGCCGGCGGTCCGCCGCGCGACTCCCGACACTCTTATCGTCGCAGACGGCTTCAGCTGCCGCGAGCAGATCCGCCAGGGCGCGTCGAAGCAGGCGCTCCACATTGCCGAAGTCTTACGCCTGGCAATGGACTCTGGTCGTTAGTCGTTGGGGCTGGACGTTGGTCACTTCCTATTGATCGCCGAGGTCCAGATCTCGATTTCTTCGCGCGTCATTGGGCCGTTCGGCTGCTCGCGGCCGTCCTTATACTTCCACGCGTCGACGTCGTGCAGATACTGCTCGCGCGACAGCAGTGTGCCGTAGCAGACGTCGTTCTGAAGATTGGGCCGGCTCACAGACATTCGGCGCACGAGCTCTTCGGTGACCCACGCCGGAATGTTCTGGCGTTTGTCGGGATAGACGAAGCCGAAGAGAATCAGATGACTGAGGAGCACGCGCCAGTAGTCGCCGAAACGCATCAACAGCCGCGGCCAGTCGAGCGAGGGGCCTGTCTCACGCAGCAAGTGAAGCACGTCGGCGCCGTCGTACCGCTCGCGCTCCTGGATGAAAGCCTTCGACCAGATCATCTCTTCGGCCGGCGACAGTCGGACGATGAGACCGAGGACGTTCGTCCTCGGCGCGTGATCGAACCAGAGATCGTCGACGCGCGCCACGCCGTTGCCCGAGTTGAAGATGACGTCCATGAAATAGTCGCCGCCGCGGATCTTTCCGAGCCAGTGCGGAAACGGTATTTCTGTCTGGTAGCCAAGCCGATCGAAGGCCTCGAGCACCTTTGGACAGTCCTCGGGCTTGACGAACACGTCGATGTCCTTGGTATCGCGCGGCACGTGCGAATAATGCGAAAACGCGAACGCACCGCCCACCAGGAACGGAATGCCCGATTCCTGCAGCTTGCGCACGGCGTCGATGTAAAACTCGGCGGCCGGATCATGAATCGCACGAGCGGAGGAAGTTTCCATACGTCTCTCAGTGAGTCACGGCGTCGGTTGCACGGCGGCCGGCTGCGACCGTCGGCTGCGGCGCCGGCTCAGTGGGCGCAGAAGGCACCGGCCGCGCCGCAGGCGGTGTCGAATGCGCCGGCGTCGGTTCGCCGGCGAGCTTTTGTCCGACCGGCACTTCGAATACGCGGAAGGGCAACCGATCGGTGAACGTGCGGGTCAGGAGCGGCAGCGCGACGTTGTAGACCGGCACACCCATTTTGGTGTGGCCTTCAGGGAATCCGCGGTGCGCGTGACCGTGGATGACGAGTGTGACCGGGTAGCGTCCTATCGGCTCTTCGAGGCGACTCGATCCGAGAAACGGGAAAATCTCGAGCGGCTCGCCTTCAACCGTCCGCTGGATCGGCGAATAGTGCAGCAGTGCCACCATGTGGCTCGTGCGCAGCCGCGCGAGCGCGGCCTCGAGCTTCAGCGCCTCGTCGACCGCCTCGCGGACGAACTGCTTGATGATCGTCTCGCCCCACGGACCGAGGGCGCGTTGGCCGAAACCACCGCCGAAGCCCTTGACGCCGGCAATCCCGATGCCCTGCATCTCGCACGCGTCGCCGTCGAGAATCACGACGCCCGCGTCCGAGAGGATCTGGCGCACCTCCGCTTCCTTGCTCGATTCGATGTCGTGATTCCCCAGGACCGCCGCAACCGGAATGCGCAGTGCGCTCAGCTCCCGCGCGAGGATCTTTGCTTCGTCAGGCAGACCATAGTCGGTGAGGTCGCCGGCCATCAGGAGCACGTCGGCGGATTCGCTGATCCGGGCGAAGAGCGGCTGAAATGCTCCCGGCGAGCTCTTCGTGCAATGGAGGTCACCGAGTGCAGCGACGCGCACGATGCCATCGGCCATAGATCGCAGCTGTTCAAGACCCACGCCAACCGTCGGTCCAGCTGAGGTCGGTCGTTCGGCGGCTTCCTTGCAGTCGGTCGGCCGTGTCCGACCACATGCGACCCCGGCTCGGCCAGCTGGTGGTCACCCCGCTCGCCACAATCGGCGTGCTCTCGGCGCTCCTCGTCTGGGAGATCGAGCATGTGGGGTCGGTCATATTGGCTCTCGTTCTCACGCTCGTCGGGCTCACGGTCGGCGTGTTCGTCGCGCGAGGCGTCCGGAGGCAAATCGACGAGCTGTCGCGATACTACGAGCGTCTCCTCGAAACCGCTGATGAAGAATCGCGGCGCGCCGAAACCGCGAACCAGATGAAAGACGAGTTCCTCGCCACCCTCTCGCACGAGCTCAGAACCCCTCTGAACTCGGTGCTCGGATGGGCGCGGCTGCTCGGGAGCGGAAAGCTGGACGCGAATCACTACGCCAGGGCCGTGCAGGCGATCGAGCGCGCGGGATGGGCGCAGTCGCGCCTCATCGAGGATCTCCTCGACGTGTCGAGAATCGTCGGCGGCAAACTCCAGATCACGCCGCGTCCCGTCGTCGCGCAGCCGCTGGTGGAAGCGGCCGTGCAATCCGTTCGGCCCGCGGCCGACGCGAAGCAGATTTCGATCGACCTTTCCTTGAATCCCGCAATCGGGCCGATCGAGGCCGATCCCGATCGGTTGCAGCAGATCGTGTGGAACCTGATCTCGAATGCGATCAAGTTCACCCCTTCCGGCGGGCATGTGGACGTGGCGCTCGACGCGGACAGCACTCGGCTGTGGTTCGTCGTTCGAGACACCGGCATCGGTTTCAGTCCCGACGTCGCGAGCCACCTGTTCGAGCGCTTCCGCCAGGGCGACAGCAGCTCGACGCGCCAGTACGGCGGTCTCGGTCTCGGGCTCGGGATCGTTCGCCACGTTGTCGAGCTGCACGGCGGCACGGTGACCGCTGAAAGCCCCGGCGCGAATCTCGGGTCGACGTTCACCGTGACCTTGCCACTGCGAGCGGCACGCGCTCACGCGGCAGAGCCGGCGCAGCACGAGAGCGCCCCGCCAATCCTTCGCGGCATCAAGGTGCTCGTCGTCGACGACGATTTGCTCGCGCTCGATTTCATACGCACGGCGCTCGAACAATTCGGCGCAACCGTGATGACGGCGGCGTCGGCGCGCGAAGCGCAGGATCGATTCGCCAAGCAGCCGCCTGACGTGCTCGTCAGCGATTTACTGATGCCGGGCGAAGACGGGCTCGACCTGATCCGAAAGATCCGCGCGCTCGAGGCACCTACCGGCCGTCACACGCCCGCCGCCGCGCTGACCGCCCTCGCGCGCAGCGACGACCGCAGCCGCGCGCTCAGCGCCGGCTACGAGATGCACGTTGCCAAGCCGGTCGACCCCTTCGAGCTCGCGTCGGCGGTCGAACATCTCGTTCATCACTGAGGTGGCACTGCGCTTGCCCCACGCATCGGCGTGCCTCACGGCGTCGCCCCTCACCGCTGTACCGTGCTCGTCGTCGACGACGACGCGGAAGCACGCGAACTGCTGCGGTTGTCGCTGACTGCGAGCGGGTACATCGTCGCGACCGCGTCTGACGGTCGCGAGGCGCTGAACTACCTACGGTCGCACGCGGACACGTGCATCATCCTGCTCGATCTGATGCTGCCGGGAATGGACGGCGCCAAGTTTCGCGCGGCGCAGTTGCGGGATCGATCGCTCGCGTGGATTCCAGTCGTCGTCGTGTCCGGTGCCGTCGATGCGGCGGACCGCGCGCGCGCCGTGCGCGCGCAGAGTGTGTTGCGCAAGCCGCTCGATCTCGACGCCGTGCGCGATACGCTGTCGCATATCGGCTGCCGCCGCACCGCAATTCGTCGCCGTCCACCGATCGCGAATTGATGGTAGAGACAAGCCATCTTTTTGCGGCCTGTTTCTTTCTCCGATATCATCCCGAGTGGATGGCCTGGGTGCACGACGGACACTCGTCCCCCGCCGATTTATCGCCCCTCGTCCTCATCGTCGAGGACGATGCGGAGACTCGCCTTTTTTACACGGCGGCGTTCGCATCGGACGGATTCCGCACCGAACAGGCGCATAACGGCTTGCAGGCCTTCGAAAAAGCCGTGTCCACCTTACCCGACCTCATCCTTACGGATATCGCGGTGCCGGGCATCGATGGCATCGAACTGTGTCGTCGCCTGCGCGCCGACGCCCGGACACGGGGAATTCCCGTCCTCGCGATTACGGGTTACGGCGACCGCCAATACCACGAGCGGGCCATGGGCGCCGGCGTCGATCACGTCCTCACCAAGCCGTCCACACCCGACGTGCTTCTCGAAGAAGGTCGCAGGCTGCTTATTCGGCAGCCCCGCTGAGAAGCGCGCGGCTCACTTCTGTGGCCGTGACGCGGGCGGCACCATCTTGTTCAATCGGTAATACACCACCAACTGACCATAGTGTTCACCGGTGTGCTCGATCACCGACAGCCACGGCTGAGGTGACGCTGCGAAGCGCGTCGCGGGCGTCGCCTTCAGCGAGGCGTCGCAATCGGCGACCGCCTTCTTGAACGCATCCACAATCGCAGCCTTGTCCTTGAACCCTTTCGGGTCGATCTCGGTCCATTGGACGTCTTCACCTCGCCCGGCCTTTGCGGCGTAAACGGTCCCGGACATCGCGTGCACGATGACCTCGCCGAACGAACGCACTTCGGGCGAGGCGCGGAAACCGTACTTTTCCGCTGGAAAGTCTTCGGCCATGTCGAGAAGCTGTTTGTTCACGGACGTCAACGAGTTGGTCAACGCTTTGGCCGGGTCCGGCGGCTGACGCTGCTGGCCGCGCGTTGCGGCCACGGCGAAGATCATCAGCATTCCGACCACTGCCGCGCGCGCACGAACACTCACCATCGCTGCCTCCATTCTTCAGACCACACTGTGCAGTGTTCTTTGCCGTCGCGGCCGCCGCGGTTACCGCGGCAGTAAGATCGCCAGGATGGACGAAACGACGGTTGTCACCTGTCCGTACTGCGGCGAGGCGATCGAGCTGTACGTCGAGCCGGACGCGCACGGGAGCTTCGTGCAGGACTGCGAGGTGTGCTGCAACCCCTGGCTTGTGCGCGTCGAATTCGATAACGGTGAGCGATACGTCAGCGTCGGCCGCGCGGATGGTTCCGAATAGAGTGGTCCCGTGGTGGTGGCCGGACTGAGTTACACAACTGCACTGGGACGCCGCCAGCCGCGCCGTAACGTGCTGGACGTCGATTGCCGATAAGCCGCATGCGGAGACCTGGTCTCGGAGATGCCGGCACGTTGAAACAGCCCCACGCCACGGTTCTCGTCGTCGAGGACGACGACGCAAATCTCAGGCTGCTCGTTCGCCTTCTGACGGTGCAGGGCTACCATGTCGAAGCCTCGAGCAGCGGCGAAGCGGCGATCACGATGATCGAACGGCAGCAGCCCGACCTCATTCTGCTCGACGTTCACCTGCCGGGCATCGGCGGCTTCGAAATCTGCCGCCGAATCAAGCAGGCGCCTGCGACGCGGTTGATCCCGGTCGTGCTCGTCACCGGCGACGGTGCCCGAGAGCATCGAATCGCCGGCATCCATGCGGGCGCAGACGACTTCCTCACCAAACCGTTCGATGCGGAGGAACTACAGGCTCGGGTCAGTTCGTTGATCAGGCTGAAGCGCTACACCGACGAACTCGAGTCGGCCGAATCGGTGATTCTCAGCCTCGCGATGACCGTCGAAGCGCGCGACGCGTACACCGTCGGGCACTGCCAAAGGCTTTCCCACTATTCAACGGCGCTCGGGCGGGCGCTGGGCCTCACGGATGAAGAAGTGGCGGCGCTCGATCGCGGCGGATACCTGCACGATGTCGGCAAGATCGGGATTCCAGACCACGTGCTGCTGAAACCGAACGCGCTGACGGCGGTCGAATACGCGCTGATGAAGCAGCACACGACGATCGGCGATCGGCTCTGCGGCGAGCTGCGCTCGCTGCGCCTCGTCCGCCAGGTCGTGCGGCATCATCACGAACGGCTGGACGGCCGCGGCTATCCCGACGGGCTGCGCGGCGATCAGGTTCCGCTCCTGGCGCAAATCGTCAGCATCGCGGACACCTTCGATGCGATCACGACCGACCGTCCGTACCGCCGCGCGAGAGCTCCCGAGGTCGCCTACGACGAACTTCTCGTCGAAGCCGCGACCGGCGTCCGGCAGCGAGACCTCGTCGATGCGTTCATCAGCCTCGGGCTCGAACGTCAGCCCGCACGATCCGCCGCGCGATCCGCGCGGCTCTAGTGCGATTTCGACATCGATGTAGCGCGAGGCTTTAGCCGAGCGTACAAAATTCTCGCGCGGATACGCCGCTCGGCTGAAGCCTCGCGCTACACAAGAACGGAAAACGCTCTAGGGGAAGCCGGTGTTGTTTCGATTCTTCGGTTACGTCCGCCTAAAGGCACGTCCGGCTAAAGCCGGACGCTACATCGTCTCGATCAGTGAATCGCGTAGAGATAGCCGTCGGCGCTGCCGACGTAGATCGTATCGCCCACGACGATCGGCGACGAGAGAATCGCGCCGACGCTCATCATCCGCTGTATCCCTGATACGACCTCGTCGAAGAACATCGTCTGCATCGCCGCCGCATAGTTCGGCTTGCCCGTCTGGCGTCGTGAGCGCCGGGCCGTTCTGACGCGACGCGTCTGTCTGGAAGATCCACGCCGCCTTCCGCCCCGTGACGTCGATCGCCAGCAGCTTGCCTTCGTGCGAGCCGATGTATACGAGATTGCCGGCGGCGGCGGGGGACGAGAACATCGGCCACTTGAACGACAACGAGAACAGCTCGGCGCCGGACCGCGCATCGACGGCGTGGAACAGGCCGCTGTCGGAGGTCGTGAAGAACACCTTGCCGTCGTGGACGGCGGGAGAACCGATCACCCACGACCCTTTGTTGTCGACGATCCACACTTTTGCGCCCGTGTGCGCGTCGAGCGCGTAGAGCTTCGAGTCGCGGCAGCCGAAGTACACGATGCCATTCGCGACGGCGGCCGACGACTGAATGCCGATCTGGTTGTGAAATGCCGGGATCCTCGCCCGTCTTGAATTTCCACTTCTCGGACCCGGTGTTCGCGTCGAGCGCGTAGAAGTACGTATCCCAGCTTCCGACGAACACGAGGCCGTCCGATACGGCCGGCGAGGCGTGTACGACGTCGGCGGTCTGGAATTTCCATTTCAGCGATCCGGTCGACGCGTCGAGCGCGTAGATGTTCCCGTCGCCGCTCCCGAAGTAGACGGCACCGTTCGCGACCGCGGGTGAAGACAGATAGAAGTCGAACGGGTCGGGCACCGGTTCGGAGGCCGGCAGCATGCCGTGCATGTGCGGCGCGGAGAATCGTTTTTCGCCGTTGGTCGCGAACTTCCACTTCAGCGCACCGGTCGCGACGTCGACGGCATAGAAGTTCGAGTCGTAGCTCTCGAAATAGGCGACGCCCGCGTCGACAGCGGGCGACGAGGTGATGCGCGCCTTCGTCTGGAATTTCCATTTGGCCGTTCCGCTGCCGGCGTCGATCGCGTAGAGGTTGCCGTCGGTGCTGCCCACGATCGCCAGGCCGTCGACCACGGCCGGCGAAGAATAGACCTGTCCATTCGTGCGGAACTTCCATCGCACGCCGTGAAGCTCCGGCACTCCCCGTCCGTCGTAGGCGCCGGTGTGCTGCAGGTCACCCCGGAACATGGCAGTGCCGCCGCCACCGGCGGCACTCGGGCGGGCGGCTGCCGCGGCGCACACGCACGAAATCGCAAGAAGAACCGCAAGGTTGGTTTTCATGATGACCGGCGCGGAGGCAAGCACCGTGCCGCGGTATTCCTGCCGTTTGCGCGCTGATGCCCTTTGAAGTGGCCGATTCCGACCAGACGCTGTGCGTTATCGAACGATTGCATGGACGACCCGCGGCGCATCCATCGTCGTCTCGCAGTCGGTTATCCCGTTATCATGCGGCGTATGGGCACTGTTGAACGCGTGACGAAGGATGTCGAGTACACAATCCGCACGCTCGCGAAGACCCCGAGCTTCACAGCAATCGCCCTCATCACGCTCGCCACCGGCATCGGCGCGACCGTCGGCATCTTCACCATCGTCAACGCGGTCCTTCTCCGCCCGTTGCCGATTCGGGATCCTCAGCAGGTCGGGATTGTGAACGCACAGGAAGTGAAGCGGCACGACACCGTCGGCGCGTCGTGGACCAAATACGAAGTCATGCGCGCGTCGAACCACGTGTTCAGCAATACGGCGGCGTACGTCGATCGCGACGTGACCTTTGGCACCACCAGTACGCCGGAGCAGATTCTCGGCGCGCGTGTCACGTGGACGTTTTTTGACGTGCTCGGCGTCCGGCCGGTATCAGGACGCACATTCCGCAGCGAAGAAGACGTCGAGAACGCCTCGCCCGTTGCGATCGTCACCGACGGTTTCTGGCAGCGGCGTCTCGGCGCGGTCGCAGGATGCCGTCGGGCGCTCGATCAAGATCGACGGACGCGACACGGTGGTCGTCGGAATACTGCCGCCGGAGTTCAGATTTCAATTCGCGAACCGTGAGCCTCAGGTTTATCTCACGGCGGTGTTCATGCCGGCGATCATGACGGCCGCCCAGGTTCGCCACGGCGCCGGGTTTCTCGAATACGTCGTGCGCCTCAAGCCTGGCGTGACGTTTACGCAGGCATCATCCGATCTTGCGTCGGTCGACGCGCAATACGGCCGCGATTTCGGGAGCTTCGTCGACGCGAGCAAGTACGCGCTCCACATCGTGCCTTTCACGGATAATCTGGTCGGCGTCGTCCGGCCGGCGCTGCTGGTGTTGATGGGCGCCGTCGGGCTCGTGCTGCTCATCGCGTGCGCGAACGTCGCGCATCTTCTGCTCGCCCGCTCAGCGGTGCGTCAGCGCGAAATCGCCGTGCGCCTGGCGCTCGGCGCGTCGCGAGGCCGCCTGATTCAGCAATTCCTCACCGAAAGCCTCGTGCTGTCGCTGGGCGGATGCGCGCTCGGCGGCGTCATGGCGCGATCCGCAATTGGTCTGCTGGTCGCCCACGGACCCGCGAATATTCCGAGGCTGAGAGACGTCGCGCCGGATGCGCGAGTGCTGGCATTCTCGATTGTGGTCTCGGTGCTCACGGCCGTGATCTTCGGCATCGCGCCGGCCGTGCGTGCGAGCGCCATCGCGGTCGGCGATGTGCTCAAGGACGGCCGCGCCGGTGGCCTGACGAGCCGAAACTCCAGCCGCTTTCACAATCTGCTGGCCGCATCCGAAACAGCCATTACGGTCACGTTGCTGATCGCGGCCGGCCTGCTTTTCCAGAGCCTCGTCAGGATGCAGGCGGTGAATCCTGGATTCGACCCGGACCACGTGTACGCGGCACGCATTGCGCTTCCCGCGCGCCAAATATGCGCAGCCGTTTCAGCGAGAGGCCTTCTTCGCGCAGCTCCTCCACAACCTCGCAGGCTGCGCCTGGAGTGACTCACGTCGGCGCGACGAGCGTGCTGCCGATGAACCGGAGAGAATTTCGGCTTCTTCTTTTTCGTCGAGGGGCAACCATCGCTCGGATTGGGGCGCGATCCGGTGACGTCGGCTCGCCACGTCAGCGCCGACTACTTTCAGGTGATGCGCATTCCGCTACGGCGCGGCCGCACGTTTACCGACTTCGACAATGCGCAGTCGCGGCCGGTCGCGATCGTCAACGAGACGACGGCGCGGCGCTACTTCCCGAACGTGGATCCGATCGGCCGGCATCTTACGGCATCGACCGACAACCTCGCGCGCGAAATTGTCGGCATCGTCGGCGACGTGCACTTCGACGGCCCGGCAAAGGCCGATCAGGACGAGGTGTATCTGCCGTATCGTCAGGTGCCCTGGCCGTCGATGACGGTCGTTGCGGCCTCTCCGCTTGCGGCCGATCAGGTCGCCGCCGTTCTTCGACGAGAGGTCGCGCATCTCGATCCCGATCAGGCAGTCGCCGATATCACGCCGATGCAGCAAGTCGTCGCGGCGTCCACCACGCAGCAGCAGTTCACCAGCAGCTTGCTTGGCGCGTTCGCGGTGCTGGCGACGACGCTGGCGATGATCGGTCTCTACGGAGTGACGACGCTGTTCGTGAACCAGCGGCGTCATGAGTTCGGGATTCGCATGGCGCTCGGCGCGCAGCAATCTGCGGTGCTGCTGCTGGTCATGCGTCAGGGAATGAGCGCGATTCTCGGCGGCGCAATCGTCGGCCTCCTCGGCGCCTTTGCCGTGAGCCGGGTGCTCAGCGGACTGCTGTTCGGCATTGCTGCCACGAATCCCGTCACGTATGTGGGTGGCGCGGTGGCGCTCTGTATCGTGGGGCTCATCGCGTGCTACGTGCCTGCGCGGCGCGCCGTCGCCGTCGATCCGGCGCTGGCGCTGCGACACGAGTAGATCCCTTTCCGTCTTGCAGGCGTTCGGCCGAGCTGGCCGGCTGAAGCCGGCCGCGGCACGGAATCGGCTTGCGGCGCTAGCCGGCGCGTTCGAGCGCGGCGCGATCCCATCCGCGCGAGGGTGGCGGCTTGTGCGTATGTGCTGTCGACGAACGCCGTGATCACTTTCTCGGGCGCCGCAGCTGTGCGCACGGCTTCGTACGGAAGGACGAACTCTCCCATCTCGCGATGATAAAAAGCGGCCGCAGGCTCCACGCGCGCCTCTTTGAGGCCCGGCGGTTCGGGAACCGCGTACGAATAGAACGCCGGCTCGAGCACCGGGCCGCTGCCCGGGCCAGAACCCGTGGCTGATCACTTCGTGCGAGTACGCCTCGCGCATGAATGCGGGCCCCTCGCGCGCGCGGCGCCCGTTTGCCCGAAAAGCGCGTGACGGCGAGATCGAAGCTGCCCCAGAAAAAATGCACCGGGCTGCACTTGCCGACAAAGTCGCACCGCGAATCGGTGAAGACCCTCTCGACGAGCACGAGGATCCGCCAGAACCGCGTCGCGTACTCCGGATCGTACGAATGGTGAACCGTGTCCTGGTCGAACCGGATCGGCGACGGGATCTCGACCGGCATCGGCCAGATCTTGACCGGCAGCGACAGCTCGCGCAAGAAGGGCCATCACCTTCCGGTAGAAGTCGGCGACCGACTGCGGCTCGAGCGCGAGCTTGCGCACGCGGCCGTCCGACGCGCGGACGACGAGCTGGTGGTCGACGAAGTCGAATTCCATCGTGAACGACAGCGCGCCGTAGGCCAGCGTCCGCGTGGCGAGCCCGCGCGCGGTCACCTGCATGGCGATCGCCCATGAGTGATTGAGCGGCGGCGCCAGCGCGAGCGCGACCTTTCCGACGACCTGTGTCCACATGTGCAAAGTCGCGTATGTGTCCTTCCACGCGTCGTAGCGGCAGCGCGGGCCAACGTTCGTCTGTCACGAGCCTCCTGACGTGAATTGGCGTAAGGCTACCAGAAATGTCATTGAAGCCCTGCGTCTGCGACGGAAACGCATCGAAAACGCACGGGAATTCCGCGGCATGCTTGGCATACGTCTTGTGCATACGTCCACGTGGCCTTTCTTGTACTCCTCACTGTCATCGCTGTCCTCGCGTACCGCGGAACGACCGCGGAGGACCGCACGCGCTACCTGCGGATGGCGGTCGATGCGGCCAAAGAGATAAAAACCGCCGCGCAGAAACCGCGGCCGGAATACGAAGCGTTTCGCGAAGCACTTCGCGCGCGGGCGCGATACCCGTTGGTCACCGCTGCTCTTGTGGGCGTCAACGCGGCGATCTTCGGCTTCATGCTGTTCGGCCCGACGCCGATCAGCAATCCCGCGACGCTCCTCGACTGGGGCGCCAGCATCGGGCCACGCACGACGAACGGCGAATGGTGGCGCCTGGTCACCTCGACCGTCCTGCACACGAGCATGCTGCACGTTCTCGTGAACGTCGCCGTGCTGCTGCAGGTGGGCGCCATGCTCGAGCGCTTCCTTGGCCGGCTGACCCTCGCGGCGGTGTATCTGTCGGCGGGCGTGTTCGGCGGGCTCGTCAATCTCTCGTCGCATCCGGTCGACGTCGAGATCGGAACGCCGGCCGCGGTCTTCGGCATCTATGGTCTGCTGATCGCGACTGCTCGCGTGGCAGACGATCCATCGTCTCTTCGCGCCTGAAGTCGACCCGGAGATTGAACCGTTCGTCGATCCGGCTGCCGCGCCGCAGATCGTCGTCCCGTTCGTCGCCGTAAAGAGAATCGGCATCTGCGCGGCGGCGTTTCTCGCGTACAGCGCGTTCAACGGCTTCGCGCAGGCGGCCGAATTCGTCGGCTGCGCGATCGGCCTCGGCGCCGGCCTCGCGCTTGGCGTGCACGCTGACGAGCGTGTGGCGTCGATGCGTCACGTGGCGTTTCTCGTAACGGCCGCAGCGGCCGGAGCGCTTCGCGTGCGCCGTCCCGCTGCGCAACATCGCCGACGTCAAGCCGGAGATCGCGCACGTCGATCGCGACCGAAGAGCTCACCGCGGCGAAGTATCAGACGGCAGTCGATGCGTTCAAGAAAGGACGCCTGACGGCGGAGGCACTCGCGCGTGTGGCGGAGCGCACCATCGTACCGGAGCTGCAAGCGGCCGATGCGCGCCTCGTCGCGCTCAAGAACGTGCCGCCCGAGCATCAGCCGATCGTCTCGGAGGCGCGAGAATACCTGCGCTTGCGCGGCGAGAGCTGGCGCGTTCGCGCGGAAGCCGTTCGCCGGATGAACACCGAGCTGCGACGGCGGCCGGAACAGGTCGGCGATCCGACGTGGCGTCTTGCAGGCCGAAGCGCGCTACCGATCAAATCTCGCGGCGATGGGCAAAGCGGAAGGCGCCGAGCGTGCGGCGCTCGAGGCGTACCACAAGCTCAAGCCCGTCACACGCGCCTCGTGATCCAGCTCACCATTCACGCCAAAACAGATGGAGCTGTCGAGCTCGATTACGGCTCAGTTGATGTCTCACATTTTCACGAGTAGGTATTACCGGCCGTCTGCATCAAGACACTGACTGAGCAATAAATCTGAACGTCGCCCTACGATGCAAATCGCAAAATTCACACGTGATTCCGATCCTCGTACGGAATTCAGCGTGGCACGATCGTTGTGCTAACCACCTGCGCTGGCCGCTCGGCTCAGCACCAATAGTTCAAGCCCTAGGGCAACGTCCTCGAGGAGTCCTGATGACGAGGTGGATACGCGTGTGTCTCGCGATAAGTCGGAGTGCTTTTGGTCGCCGCAGGTGCCCGCCGCATGCATGCGCAGACTGGCCCGAAGATCGCGTGGGACGAAAGCTCCGGAACCACCGTGAACGGATACGCGCTCACGATCGACGGTGTCAGGACCGACTACAAATTATCGCCGCTGTCGACGACGGGAACGTGCGGCTGCTCGCTGGCGCTTCCGTTTTCGGGCGGCCGCCACACGCTCGTGGTCAGCGCGTACAACGCCTCTGGTGAAGTGGCCTCGAGCCCGCTGACCGTCGCGCCGATTGCGGCTCCGGGCGGCCCGTACACAGGCCAGGTCGGCACGGCGATCACCGTGAACGGCAGCGGATCGAAGCATCCGGCCGGAATGATTGTCGGCTACACGTGGAGCTGGGGTGACGGAACGAATACCGCGCAGCTCGCCACTTCGACCGCGTCGCACAGCTACAGTGTGGCCGGAACCTATCAGATCACGCTGACCGTCACCGACAACGCGGCCGCGACGGCTTCGGCGACGACAACCGCCACGATCTCCATCGTCGACGCAAACTACCGACCGCTTCGACGGTTGTCCTCTGGGCGGGCAACACGCCGACGTCGAACGTCCACGGCGCGTGGACACGGCAAACCGATTCTACGGCGGCCGGCAGCGTCGCACTCTGGCACCCGAACGCGGGCGCCGCCAAGATTGCGCCGGCACTCGCCTCGCCGACGAACTATTTCGAGCAGACGTTCCACGCGTCGGCCGGAGTGCCGTATCACCTATGGGTCAGGCTTCGCGCGCAGGACAATTCCCTGTCGAACGATTCAGTTCACGTGCAGTTCAGCGATTCGACCGACGTGAATCACGCTGCGACGCTCCGCATCGGGTCGACGAGCTCGGCTGAAATCGTCCTGCAGAATGGACCGAATGCCACCGCCGTGCACGGCTGGGGCTGGTCCGACAACGGGTGGGGTTCTCTTGGCAGCGATATCTACTTCGCCTCAACCGGCGCCCACACGGTTCGTGTGCAGGCGCGCGAGGACGGCGCGATCGTCGATCAAATCGTGCTGAGTCCCGACACGTACCTGATGTCAGTCGCCCGGCGCCCACACCGACGATGTAAAAGTGCTGCCGTACACGGAAGGGACACCGCAGACGCTCGATACGGCCGTGACGTGGGCGAGCGACCTGCCGGCATCGAGCGTTCACGGCAACGTGGCAGCGCCTCACGGACTCGACCGCCGCCGGCGGCACCGCTCTATGGAACCCGGATGCAGGCGTCGCGAAGATCGCGCCGGCGCTCGCGAACCCGGCGAACTATTTCGAGGCGACGTTCACCGCTCGCGCAGGAGTCGCGTATCACGTCTGGATCCGCATGCGTGCGCAGAAGAACTCGTTCTCGAACGATTCGGTGCATGCGCAGTTCAACGATTCGGTCGATGCTGCCAATGCTCCGTATGCCCGGATCGGCACGACGAATTCCGCCGAGTTCGTGCTCCAGAATGGACCGAGGGGTTCGCATCCCCAAGGGTGGGGGTGGACCGATAACGGTTGGGGTTCTCGTGGGCCGGACGTGTTCTTCTCCACGACGGGCACGCACACGATCCGCATCCAGCAGCGCGAAGACGGCGCAATCGTCGATCAGATCGTTATCAGTGCGGATGCGTACTTGAAGGTGGCGCCTGGAACCCGGACCAACGACACGATGATCGTCGGCAAGTAGAGCTCACGGCTCGCGAGCGAGTGGCAGACATTTGTGCCGCGCAAGGGCTGACTTGTGCGGCACCGCGTCAGTGGACCGGCTGCCGCCGCTCGCCCGTAATTTGCGGTCTTCAAAAGCGTTGTCGCGCTTCTTACGGTTGCCGCCACGCGGGCCCGCTCCGTGCAGTTTGGTGCGCACGTTGGCCAACACGAAACCCTGGAGCCCCTCGTGCCAAAAACGTCAGTGGTTCTGATCGCCGTCTGCGCTCTGCTCGCGACCGCGACCTCATCGTTCGCCGTGACACCTGTCCCGACCTATTCGGTGCCCGAACCGGCCACGGGTGCGCTGATCGTGTCAGGCGTCGCAGGATGGCTGATCGCTCGCCGCCGCAAGCGACGCAAGTAAATTCAGTCGGCCCGTAACGCGCGGGCGGGATCGACGCGCGATGCCCGCCACGCCGGGCCCGCGCCCGCAACGACCGCGACAGTGCAGAGCGTCGCGGCTGCGAACGCCAGCGTCGCCGGGTCGCGCGTCGACAACCCGTACAGAAGCGCCGCCACGAAACGAAGGGCGGGCATCGTGACCGCGATGCCCGCCGCAATGCCGAATACGACGAGAACGATCGTCTCACGCAGTACCAGCCAGCGTACGTTCGCCTGCGACGCGCCGAGCGCCAGCCGAATTCCGATCTCGTTGGTCCGCCTCGCCACCGAATACGAGACCATCGCGTAGAGGCCGAGGCATGCAACCGCCACCGCCAGGACGCCGAATGCTCCGGTGAGCGTGGAGACGAGCCGCTCTCGCGCGATCGACCGCTCTTCCAGTTCCGCGAGTGTCACGACCTCACGCACGGCGATCCCGCGGTCGGCGTTCCGAATCACGCCGCGAAGATTCTGCGCCGCCGACACGACGTCGCCGTCGACGCGAACGTAGACATTTCGAATCGGCACCGCCGAGTGCTGGCTATACGGATAGAACGCCATGCGCGGAGGCGTCTCCCGCAAGCCGTTGATTCGCGAATCTCGAACCACGCCCACGATCTCGAATACGTCGCCTTCGCTGAAATGTTTGCCGACCGCGTTCACGTCGCCAAAGAAATGGCGCGCCATCGCTTCGTTCACGATCGCAACCTTGGCCGTGCGGTCCGAATCGGTGTCCAGGAAATTGCGGCCCGCCACGAGCTCCATGCCGAGTGCGGGAAAATATCCAGCGGTCACATAATCTTCCTGAACGTCGTTGTCGTCGCCCACGCCTCCCTGCCGTCCCGGGACCTCGATATCGCTGATCGCATGACAATTCGCCATCGTCCCGCACATCGCCACCGCAGCTGACTGGGCGCCGGGGATTGAGCGAGCGCCGTCGAGCAGACGTTCCCGGAGCGATGCCATCGTCGCCGGCGTGTAACCCGCCATGCGCGGATCGAATTTCGCGGTGACGAGGTGGGCGGCGCGGAAACCAGGATCGATCGTCAGCAGATTGTGCAGCGTGCGCACGAAAACCATCGCGCCCGCGAGCAGCGCGAACGACAGCGCAATCTGCGCCACGACCAGCACACGGCCTCCGGGCAGGCGGCCGCCCGACGTGCCCCGACCTCCCGTTTTGATCGCGTCATGAACGTCAGACCGCGAAAAACGGAGCGCAGGCATCAACCCGAAGAGCACGCCTGTCGCGATCGACAACCCGATGGCGAATGCCACGAGCGGCCAACTCAGAGAAACATCGAGCGGGAGCGGCGCGGGACCGTCAGACGCGAGCCGCAGGAGGCCGTCGCTTCCGACGCGCGCCAGCAGCAGGCTGCCGATGCCGCCGACGATCGACAAGAGCAGGCTTTCAGTGAGCAGCTGGCGCACGAGCCGTGCGCGGCCGGCGCCTAAAGACAGTCGCACGGCGAATTCGCGCGATCGTGCCGCGCCGCGCGCCATGAGGAGATTCGCCAGGTTCGCGCAGGCGACGAGCAGCACGAGCGCCACCGTCGCCATGAGAACGAGCACGGCGCGGCCGAATTCGTCGCGGACGTCCGACAACCCACGCGATCCGTTGGCGAGGACGGCGTGCGTGCGCAGCAGATACGCCCGCTGCTGCGGGTTGCGGGTCTCTGCCGCGCTCGCCTCGACGTCGCGGCGAAACGCGGTGTCGACGACCGCCGTCGCTCCTTTTCGCGTCGCCGGCTGGTGCACGCGCGCGACAAGCGTCAACCACGCGATGCCTTCCTGCGGCCCCCAGGGCTTGGACACGTCTCCGTTTGTCGAATCCGCGTTCGAGGCGTAATGAAGCTGCGGCTGAAGTCCGGTCGGAACCCACACGTCGACGGGATCGCCGACGATGAAACCTTCGAACGCCGAAGGCGCCACGCCGATAACGGTTAGTGACTGTCCATTGAGCCGAATCGTTTGGCCGACGACCGAGGGGTCACGAGCGAAGCGACGCGCCCAATACCCGTCGCTCAGCACTGCAACTGCCTGCGCGCCTGCCGACTGGTCGTCGGCCGCCGTAAACAGGCGCCCTCGTTGCGCCGCGACGCCCATCACCGAGAACCACTCGCCGCTGATCAGCTGCGCCAGCACGAGCTCCGCGCCGTCGTCCCCGGCGGCGCCGGCGACGCTCAGCTGCATCCTGCTCACGGGCGCCATGGCCGCGAGAGAAGTGTGGACCGCCTGCAGCGTGCTCTGATACCGAAGAAACGCGGGGCGAGAAAAACGGGTGACCGCCAGCGTCCGTCGACCCTCAGCCGCGGGACCTGTGCGCGTGATGTACGCGAGCTCCCCTGGATTCGAGACCGGCAGCGGCCGAATGAGCAGCGCGTCGACGACGCCGAAGATGGCGGTGTTCGCACCGATGCCGATGGCGAGCGACGCAACCGCCGCAATCGCGAACGCCGGATGCCTGCGCATCGTCCTCGCGGCGTACCGCAGATCGTGGACGGCATCTTCCAGCCAGCGCGTGCCGCGGACGTCCCGGGCGGCTTCTTTAATCGGTTCCAGGCCGCCGAAGCTCGCCAACGCCAGCCGTCGGGCGTCTTCGGCCGTCGCGCCGGCAGCCTGCAGGCGCGCCATTTCTTCGTCGACGTGGAACCGCAGTTCCCGATCGAGTTGATGGTCCAACTGATCGCGACGCCACCACCGGTTCAACCAGCTCATACCAGCTCCCGTTGCTCTCAGGCGGTGCTCGATTGCAGGATCAGCGCGATCGCGTCGGACAGGCGTCTCCAATCGGCGATCTCGGCGTGGAGGCGGGCGCGGCCCTTTCTGGTGAGCCGATAGACTTTGGCCTCCCGTCCCGATTCGGTCTCGGTCCAGTCGGCGGCGAGGAATCCTTTGTTCTCGAGCCGGTGGAGGGCGGGGTACAGCGAGCCTTGCGGAACCTGCAGGAGCGCCTGCGAGGTTCGATTAATCCGCTGCGCGATGGCGTAGCCGTGGAGCGGGACGAGCTCCAGCGTCTTCAGAATCAGCATGTCCAGCGTGCCCTGCAGCAGGTCGGAGCGGTCGCTCGTAGCCATAGGCAGGCATTCTACACGTTGATACAAAGAATGGCTAGGCGTTGGTCGTTAAGCGGCGCGGTTGGCGGGCGGTTCACCGCGGCGAAGCCGCTCGATGTTCGCGACGAACACGTCGGCAATATCGGCGTACGAGCGGTCGGTCACCCCCGCGACGTGCGGTGTCGCGATGATGTTCGGCAACGCCAGCAGACGATCGTCGGGCGCGATCGGTTCCTGCCAGAACACGTCGAGCGCGGCGCCGGCGAGCCGGCGGCTGGACAGCGCGTCGTACAACGCCCCTGTAGTCGATCAGCGCGCCCCGAGCGGCGTTCACGAGAATCGATCCCGGCCGGAGCGCAGCGAGCGCACGAGCGTCGATCATGCCGCGCGTCTCGGCGCATAAACGGCTGCACAGCACAAGGACGTCCGTTTGCGAGAGACATTCATCGCGCTGATCGGACGCGTAACAGCGATCGAGCGCGAAGGCGGCGACCTTCGACGCCTCAGGGTCGCGTGTGATGCCGAGGAGGCGAACTCCAAATGGCTGAAGCCGTCGCGCCAGCGAGAGCGCCGTCGCGCCGAGGCCATAAAGACAGACGGTCCGACCGGCGAGGATCAAACCAACCGGCGTGCCCAACACACCACTGCGAGCGTTCGCGAGCGCCTCCGGCAGCCGCCGCAGCAAGGCGAGGATCAGGAGCAAGCAGTGCTCGGCGACGGAGTCCGCGTTGCTGCCGGACGCCGGCACGTTGGCCACCCAGATACCTCGCTCGCGCGCCGCGGCGAGATCGACACCCTCGAGACCAGAGCCCCACTGATGGATCAGACGGCACTGGCTCGCATCCATCACTGCTCCGGTAATCTGAAACATCAGCGGGACGATGACGTCGGCGCGATCGACTGGCAACGGTGAATCGGGACGAAGCCACACGGTCAGTGTGTCGGCCGATGCCGGGTCGAGCCGTTCGCGCAGCATCGTCCGCGCTGACGCGAACGTGTCGCCGCAAAAAAGAATATCCATCCCGCCGGTCTACCGAGCAGTTCACCGGTTCAGCGCGCGTCGAATCGCCGCCAGGTGATGATAACTGTGGCGCACGGCGTGGTCCTCGAGCATGAACTGGCACGTGAGCGGAGCGTCCGAGTACAGCGATGCCGCAGCGGCGGCCGCAAGCTGCTCGTCGGTGAGCGCTCTGATCGCCGCGGCCGCTGCCGCGCTGTTCTGGCTGAGAAGCGCGAGCGCCTCTTCTTTCGCGACCGCGTCGTGCTCGGAAGCATGCCCGGCGTTCATCTTGTGGACGTCGTCCCACGCGACGCCGACGATCGGCTGGCCGGCGCCAAGCGTCTGCGCCAGCTGAATCTCGAGCGGGTAGACGCTGGCAACGTGATGCACGACAACGCCGACTTTGCGTCCGTCCTTCGGGATGCGCGTCTGCCATTCCGCTTCGGTGAGGGCACCCGCGAACGCCGCAAGAGCCCGTGAGCCCTCCTCGAGACGAACCGCGAGCAGGTTCGCGCGCACGCTGCCGCCGTTCACCGATCGTGACTGCTCTGATGTAACCACGTCATTCTCCGAAACAATACTCGTCATCTGACACTGTCCTTTCGTGTTTCCGCCGCGCCTGCGGCGCCGCGGGTGTTTACGTAACGTCTTTTTGAATCGATGCAGCGTCGAACGTCGGATTAACGAGCTGACGCAACCGGCCGTAGCGCAGCGTCCAGACGACGACCATATGTCGCGACGATCGACGGAACAGCCTCGACGTCATGCGCTTCGGTATGAAAATTCACGATACACGCACGCAGGGCGTAGCGGCCCCGAATCACCGCGTTCGAGACGAAGAGCTCGCCGCCGCGCTGCAGGCCGTCGAGGAGCGCTTTATTCAGCTCGTTCAAGTACTGTTCGACATGCGGGTCGCCACGCTGTGTTCGCAGGTCGGTCGGCACGTAACGAAACGTCGTGATGCTGAGCGCCTGTGTCATCAACTCCAGTTCAGGATGTCGATCAACTACGGCCGCCATCGCAGACGACAGGCTGATGTCGTCTGCGATCATCCGCCGGTAACCGCTCGCGCCGACCTGCCGCAGGGCGAGCCACACCTTGAGCGCGCGGAACCCCCTCGAGTTCTGCGGTCCACAGTCCACGAAGTTCACCGCCCGCTCTTCGAAATGGTAGTACGCCGGGTGATAGGCGAATGCGCGCGTGAGCGCCTCCGCGTCGCGAACGAGCGCGCATCCCGCCTCGAGCGGCGCATACAGCCACTTGTGCGGATCGACCGCGACAGAATCGGCTTCCGACAACCCAAGGAGCTCCGCAGATGCGCCCGGCACGGCGGCAGCGAATCCGCCGTATGCCCCATCGACGTGAAACCAGATTTTTTTCTCGCGGCAGAGCGCGGCGATCGCCGGCAGCGGATCGACGGCTCCAGTGCTCACCGACCCGGCCGTGCCGACGACGATGAATGGCAGCCGGCCGGCAGCGGTGTCGGCGTCGATCGCGCGCCGAAGTGCCGTGACATCCATGCGCAGCGCGTCGTCGGTTTCGATCCATCGGATCGCGTTCGTGCCGAGGCCGCACATATCGGCGGCCTTCTGAATCCATGTATGCGCTTCAGCCGATGCGTACGCGACCAACTCCCGCCCGCCTGCCCCATTCATGCCCTGTGAGCGGATGGCCCAAGGTGCCGCCGCTCGCGCCGCGATCAAACAGACGATATTCGCCAGCGTGCCGCCGCTGACGAGCAGGCCGTTGCCCGATGGAAACCCAATCAGCTCCGCAATCCATCGCACGGTTTGCGATTCGATTTCGGTCGCTGCCGGCGCAAGCGTCCACGAGCCCACATTCGCGTTCAACGCCGATGCCAGAAAGTCGCCGAGGATGCCGATCGGCGACGGCGGTGCGGTGATGTATCCGAAGAAGCGGGGGTGCGCGTTCAACAGCGAATTGTCGAACAGCCGGCGCGCCGTGTCGGTGAGAAGCGCCGACGCGTCGGCGCCTTCATCCGGCAGCGATCCGTTCAGATCAAGGGCCTCGCGAATCGCCGATGGAGAATGGTTCGCGGTCACCGGCCGCTCGGGAACCGACGCCAACAGGCCTGCGATTTGATCCACCAGCTCGTGACCGAGCGCGCTGAATGTTTCAGCATTCATCGCAAGCGGTGCGTTTCTCGACGTTGATGTCGTCATTGTTCTGATTCCTGAGTCGATTAAGCGTGCGGGCGACCGTCGATCCCTTCGAACAGGTCCGCTTCCCTTTTGCGCCCGCCGTTCACGAGGCTGAAGGCGCGATAAAACGATTGCGATCCCCAGAGCGCCTCGTGCTGCAAAGGCTCCAGGGTTTTCAACGCCGCGTAACCACCGACCTGCGACTCGTGGCACGACACGGCACGCCAGACAACCGGCCACCATTGACGCGTGTCGATTACCGTCGTCAGGGCCCAGTCTGGCCAAGGCGTCGCCTGCCGTTCGACGCCATCCACAGTAGCGACGAGCTTTTTGAACGCCGCCTGATAGACCATCCACGCCGCGTCGCTCCACGCGAGGTAGTAAAACTTCGACACGACATGGGCCGGTCCGAAGGCCTCCTCGCGCTGGGCGCCGTAATTCGGGTCAGCCGCGGCGACGATCGCGGCGGTGGCGAACTGCGACACGGCGATGTGATCCGGATGCCCGTACGCACCGTCCGGTGGAAAGGTGAGCAGGACGTGAGGGCGCGTTTGCCGAATGCACGAGACGATTGCGCTCACGGCGTCCACGACGGGGGCGCGGTCCAGGTGCTGATCTTCGTAATCGAGCAGGAAGACCCGCCGGATGCCGAGCGCGCCGGCCGCCGCGTGCAGTTCGCGTTCGCGGATCTCCGCGAGCGCGCTCGCGCCGGGATGCTCGGGCCTGTCAGCGGGATGACCGAAAAATCTGCCGCGTTCTCCCCGCGTGGCGGTGACAAGAAACGTCTCGACGCCTTCATGCGCATAACGCGCGAGCACGCCGCCGAACCCGAGTGTTTCGTCATCGGGATGAGCCGCCACGACCAACATTCGCAATGCGTCCGTCATTTCGCTCCAGGCAGCAGCTACTGTAGCCGCGACATGCGCCGCGCGGCGTCGCCCCGACCGGTCATTTTAGACATCTGGCCAAAATGGCCGCTTCGGGCCACCGTCGTGCAATACGATGCGGAAGGGGCCGTACTGCGAGCGCGCTACGGCTCTGCGGTTAGACGAGCGAAGGGTTATCGGGCGGGCGCCGATGCGGGTTGCGAAAACAATCGCGGGATTCTTCCTGTTGGCGGCAGGTGTGGCGATGCTCGTGCTCCCCGGTCCGGGCTGGGTCACGATTTTCGCAGGCCTGGCGCTGTTGGCCAGCGAATTCGAGTGGGCACGACGGCTTCTCGATCGGTTGAAGGCTGTCGCCCACCGCGTCCGTCGCGGCAGTCGGCAGTGACGCTCACCGCCGCCGTGTCGTCCACGCCGTCCAGCTCACCACGTGCAGCGCCGGCTCCGGAGCCTCGGGCAGCATTGCGAGAAACTCGAGCAGGTTGCCGTCGGGGTCGTAGAAGTAGAGCGAGGCAGCAGGCATCCACGCCAGTACGACAGGCTCACCGGTAGGATTGCCGGAAAAATCGCGAGGTTCGATGCCGGCTGCGCGAAGGTGAGCGACCGCAACCAACAGATCGTCGAGCTTCACGCGGAAGGCTACGTGGAGACTCATTTTCTGCGGTCCCTGCGACTCCCACAGACCGAGCATCGCGTGGCCTCGGCCACCGATCCAGTAGAAGGCGGCCTTGCCATCGGAGGTGGCGTGGGCGAGCTCGAATCCCAGCACGTCGGCGAAAAACGTCATCGAGCGGTTCAGGTCCGCCACTGCCAGGTGACACTCGAACAGATCCTCGACTGGAATCATCTGGCGTCGCCCCTCATCACCGTCCCCGAACGTTGTACATCACATCGTCGATCGCCAGTTCGACGTAGGCGTACTCGCCCTCGGGCTCGTGCCAGCGCCCCTCGCCCTTCGACGCGAGACGCACGGGCCCGAAGGGACGGTATTCGCCGATAGGGGTCGACCATCGAACTCTTTTCATGGTCGTGCCATCGGTCTGATAGCGGTCGTCGGAAGAGAAATTCGTCAGCTCACCGGCGTCGTTGAACGAGAGCTCGGCACGAATCGCCTGATCGGCGTTCCTGAACACTGCGCGTGCGGTCCGAGAGTCGATCGACTGCCACTCGATCGTACGATCGACGAGCGTGCCTGGCGCCATCACGCACATGTCGTTGAACATCGTGACGGTTTCACCCTGATCCATCTCGCGGCCGGAGGCTCGCACAACCGGCACAAGAGCGGCCGCCTTGATGGTCATTGTCGCGGACGCGCCCGCGTATCGATGGTAGCCCTGTACGGGAATCGCGAACATCGATGCGCTCAGGTAGAACAGGCGCGCCGGGTCGCCGACGAAGTTGTACTGCTCGGCGGTCAGCGGCATCCATCGGTCATCGCGGCCGCCGCGGATGCGTCCATGCATTCGGACGTGGAAGTTGGAAATGCGCGCCTGGCCAAGCGCGCGCGTCACCCGGAGATACTGCTGGACGGGCGGGGGCAAATGCGCGAGGTCCGCCTCGCGAATCGTATCGCCGACGCCGACGCTCGACAGACCGCGAGCGACGTCACGATCGTACGCCGCCCGCAGGCTGAATGGACCCTGCGCGAGGAATCCGAACACAACGCCGGTGAGGGCGATGAGGTTTGCGATCGCGCCGAATTTCGCATCGGTCCACGATGGCACGATCACGGCCATCGAGACGACGATTGCAGCCGCACCGATCGCCCACCACGCGCGCGGCCACACGGACAGCGCAACCGCGGCGGCGACAAACAGGATCGCCGCCGCAAGCCAGAACAGGCCAACGATCGGTGGAATGGGCTGGGTCAGCTGCGGCAGATCGGCCAGGCCGAATGCCTTTGCGAAGCCAAGCAGATGAATGAGGCCATGGACGATGAGCGCAACCGCGAAGATCACAAGCATGGCGCTCATCTACAGTAATGGAGATGAGGCCTGAAACGCCGCGCGAAGCGTCAGCGGCTTTTCTTGATTCGAAAGTCGCCGTTCGCGAATTGTTCACGGTAGACGGCGTGACACGACTGGCACTGCTGGCCAAGAGTGGCGTTGTTGGCCTTCATCGAGTCGACTGAGCCCGCCGCCGCGTCACGCGCGATCGCCCTTGCGCTCTCGCGCGCGGTCCGCGCCCAGCCCGTCGCATCCACCTGCGATTTGGTGGTCCAGAATGCCTCAACCCGTGTGAACGCCTGCTCGAGTGTTTCCGCCTGTTGGTTCGCCGCCGCGGCATTCGCGCCGTCGATCGCCTGCCGCAGCGAGGCAAATGCCGGCGCGATCCGCTTCATCAGTCCGTCGAGTAATTCTTCATCTGCGGTAATCGGCGGCGGCAAGGGCTTGGTCAGATCGATCATCGCCGCGTTCAGCACGGTCGATGCGAGGATCGCGCGGCGCCCCCGGTACTTCTCGGCGACGCCGGACGGCAGATCAGTCGCCGCCTCGAACGGCACGATCGTGCCAACGACCGTGACGGCCGCCTTGGCATCGACCGGCGCCTGAAGCGTGGGCGCGACGACAAGCTGATCTTGATCGGCGGGACCGGCCGCGGCATCGTTTATCGCAAACGCTTTTGGCGAGAGGATTCGGGCGACGCTGGCCGTGATTGCCACGGTCTGGGACCCGTTCGATCCACCTCCCACAATCGGCGCTCGATCGGTCGTCGTCGCAAGGGGTGTTGCGGTGAACCCCTCGATCTGCACGTTCAGGAAATGATTCACGCGGATGCCGTACGTGCCATCGGTTTTCACCAAACGCGAAGCGCCCGTCCACCGGCTCACAGGCGTGTCGTTGATCAGGAACTCAATCGCGGCGGGTGTGACGCGCACCTCGAGGGCATTCACCGATCGGCCGCTCGCATCAGGCTTTCTAACGCCCGTCGACGCGGTCTTCGGTAAAATGGTGTCCGTCTTTGCGTCGCCATCCCGGCGCTTCACCAGCCACGATCCATCCTGCGCCACGAGAAAATATACGTACTGCTGCCTGGGCCCATCAAGGTTGCTTCCGCCGAATACGAGCCCGTAGTAATTGGTGTGATTGCTCGGTTCGAGCAGCGTGAAGATGCCCTTCAGCGAGTACGAACCGGTGACGGCGTCCTGCGGCCGCCAGAAAACCGCTGCGCGTGGATTCGTCGCATGAAAGCCAGACCCGCTCGCCACGAACGTGATGTCGCCCTTCGCGTCGGGATCCGACGCGTTGGTGCTGTTGTCGGGCCGAAGCTTCCAGCCCGCCGGCGCCTGCGCCATGAGCGGGACAAGCGTCAGCACGCCGAGCAGAGCGAGAAAAACAATGCGATTCATCGTTGTTGCGCTACCCGCGTAGTGCCAGCATCGGATCCGTGCGGGTTGCGCGCCACGCCGGCAAGAGGCACGCGGCTGATGATGCAATCGCCATGACCAGGAACGCAGCGGCAAACGCGACAGGATCGCGTGGACTGACGTTGTAGAGCAGGTTGCCCAACAGACGTGTGAGCTGGATCGCCGCTCCGGCGCCGAGCGCGATGCCGACAGCCGATAACAGGAGGCCGCGCGACAGCACGAGCCGCAGCAGATCGTTTGCCGTCGCCCCAAGGGCGAGCCGCAAGCCGAACTCGCGTGTGCTCTGCGAGACCGCTGCCGACATCACACCGTAGAGCCCGATTCCCGCCAGAAGCACCGCGAGTGCGCCGAATACCGTCAGGAGCCGGACGGCCATCGTCTGCGCCGACGTCGTGCGAGCGATCTGTTCACGCATCGAGATGACTTCCGAAGGCGAGAGGTTCGCATCGAGCGCGTGGACCTCGCGCGCAAGCGCCGTCGCGACCGCCTCCGGTCGCATCGACGTCCGGATCAGCAGGCCTGATCCGAGACCGTTCTGACGAAGCGGCACATAGAAGAATGCTTTCGTCGGTTCGAGCAGATTCCCGTACTTCGACGCGCGTGCCACGCCCACGACGCGCATCGAGCGGCCTTTGACCTGCAGGCGACGGCCGACCGGATCGGCGCCGCGCCAATACTGCGCGGCCATCGCCTCGTTGACGACCGCCACGAGCCCCGAGTTCTCATCGTCGGTGCGCGTGAACTCACGTCCGGCGACCAGGGGAATGCCGATGGTAGCGAAGTAGCCCGGCCCGACCTCGTCGTAGTCGACGACTGGCGCTTCGTCGGGCGGCGTCTCGTAACCGTCGACCGCAATGGGGGCTGACGAATAACCGCGATAGCTGAACGGCGCAACACGCACGAACGCCGCCGATTGCACACCGCTCATCGTCTCGAGGCGAGCGGACAGCTCGTCGTGAAACGTTCGCGCGCGCGCCGCGTCGTAACCCGCCGATACGACGTCGATCGCGGTGACCAGAACGCCGTCCGTCGTAAACCCCGGATTGACGGTGCGCATCTGCTCGAGACTGCGGATGACGAGGCCGGCGCCGACCAGCAGCACGAAACTGATCGACACCTGGATGAGGACGAGGCTGGATCGCACCCATGCTTTCCCGCGTCCGCCGACGACACCGCCAGACTCGGACTTCAACGCGTCGACGAGATCGATTTTGCTCGTCAGCAGCGCGGGCGCGAGTCCGAAGAGCAGCGTCGCGATCACTGCAGACGGCGACGCTCAGCACCAGCACACGCCAATCGAGCTCCGCGGGCAAGCCGCAGCACCGTGCCGCCGCGCGGCGGGAACAGGAGCACCAGCGCGTTGCGGCACCAGTAGGCGACGACGAGGCCCCCAGCGGCGGCGATCGCTGACAGGATCAACCCTTCGGTGAGGAGCTGCTGGACGAGGCGCCGGCGCGCCGCACCGACCGCGAGGCGGATCGTCATCTCGCGCCGCCGCGCGAACGATTTGAGCAGCAGGAGATTTCCGACGTTGGCGCACGCGATGAGCAGCACCGAGGTGACGACGGCGAGCGCGATGCCGAGCGTCGGCAGCGAGCGCTTCCATCGGATTGAACGGCGACTGCCACACAGGAAGCAGTTGTATGCCACGGCCGCGGTTCGTGGTCGGATACGCGGCGTCGAGCTGCCTGGCCGCCGCCGATATCTCCGCCTGCGCCTGCGCGACCGTGACGCCCGGCTTGAGCTTCACGAAACCTTCAATCCACGCGCGCCGCGATCCTCGAGCTTGTAGCCGCCAGGATCGAACGTCTCCTGCATCGACGCCGGCACCCAGAACTGAAACTTGTAGCCGACAAACGTGCCGTAGAAGTCCTGCGGCGCCACGCCGACGATCGTGTGCGGCACGCCGTTCAGCACCTGCGTGGAGCCGATGACGCCTGGCTCGCCGCGAAAACGATCCTTCCAGAGCTGATAGCTGATGACGACGACGGGATGCGCGTTGCGGCCGGTCTCTTCGATCGGCTCGAAGCCGCGGCCGAGAATCGGATGAACGCCGAGCGCGTCGAAGTAGTTCGCGGACACGACGCTGCCGGTCGCCCGCTCGGCGCGATCGCCGGTGACGCTCAGCGTCGTGCCGACGATTTTTTCCGCGATGAACGCGTCGATGAGCGTGCAGCGCCGGCGCAGATCGTCGAAGTCCGGCCAGGACACGTCAGTGCCTTTCGAGGCGCTGCGGCTCGTGCCGCTCAGGACGAACAGGCGGTCCAGGTTCACGACCTGCGGATACGGGCGCAGCAGGATGCCTTCGATCCAGCTGAAGACGGCCGCGTTCGCGCCGATGCCGAGCGTGAGGCACAGGATCGCGAGGATCGAGACGCCGGGACTCCGGCGCAGCATGCGAATTCCGATGCGGAGGTCCTGCCACATGGTGCGTGCGCCTCAGCGCGCTGCGGAGTCGAACCTGTGCGCGAACGCGCGGTCGATTCTCGACAGGATCAGGATGGTCGAGCCCCACACCGCAACGAGCGCCGCGCTCGCGAGCGCAGCGCGGCTCGGGGCGAAGTTGATCGCGAGCCTCGCATGAATCGCGTACTCGATCGCGGCAAACAGGACGAACGTCATCATCCAGCGAAGCGGCCGCGACGGCAGCTTCGAGCACAGATAGCCGAGCACCACGAAGACCATCGCCACGACGAACGCTCCGGCGCTGTGCGCGACGAGCAACTGCATCGAGCCCGCAGATCGCGCCGTACGTGCCGATCGCCAGCAGGGCGCGCGCGGCGCTGAAAGGCCGCCGCATTGCTTCCTGCACGGCCACAATGCCGAGAACGACTGCGAGCGCGACACCCGCGCGCGCGAGAATCCCGGCGTGAGCCGCCAGACCTCCGTCTGAATCTCGACCCGCAGGTTCACGAGTGCGAGAATCACGAGCGCAGCCGCGAGCGACGCGATCGTCGACGCGGCGAGGCGCACTACGTGAGCGGCGAGATAGTCCCACCGATACACACGCCGCAGCGATTCGGTTATCAGCTCCTCGGGGCCGAACCGCCGGATCGCGAACGCCTCGCGATCGTGCGATGGCGCTCCTTCCTCGAAGTGTGTATGCAGCTCCCGGCGAAGATCGTCGCGCTCGGCGCGGCTCGGAATGTGAGCGCCGGCGACGATGCGATCGATGAGGATGTCGAGGGCGTCGACGTCCTGGTCAGGCATGTCCGTCACCGAGAATGGCTCGCATCGCAGCCGAGATGCTCGTCCACTGCCGCCGTTTGGACGCCGCGTGCCGGCGGCCCTTCGCCGTCAGGCTGTAGTACTTGCGGGAGCGTCCGGCGTCGCTCTCGCGCCAGGTCGCTTTGAGGAGGCCGGCAGCGCTCCATCTGGTGAAGCGCGGGATACACGGTGCCTTCCTTCAGCTGGAGGGTTTGATCGCTGCGGCGCTCGGCCTCCTGCACCATCTCGTACCCGTACATGGCGCGCTCGCTCAGCAGCGTCAGGATCAGCACGCCCACCGTCCCTGTGAGAAATTCGCGATCGTAGTCCATCGAGGAGTAACCTTGGCCAGCAAGGTATCATGCCTTGCTGAACACGGTCAAGCGGGAGGCAGGGTGTGAGCGCTGGCGCTATGCGCGCACTCGTCGCGGTGCGAGCGACGCGACGGCCACGACGAGCTCCAGCGGATCGATCGGCTTCACGAGGTGCATCTGGAATCCGCTCGCGAGCGATGTGATGCGATCCTGCGACCGGGCGTACGCGGTCAGCGCCGCGGCCGGCATGCTGCGCACCGGCTCCTCCATCTGCCGCAGCGCTCGGATCAACTGGAGGCCGTCCATCCCGGGCATGCCGATGTCCGCGACCATCACGTCGGGAACCTCTTGTCGAACCAGCATCGAGCGCTGCGGCAGCGGACGCCGCGGTCGTCACCGTCGCGCCGACACCCTCGAGCACCGCTCGCAGCAGGCTCAGCGAATCGACTTCGTCGTCGACCGCGAGAACCCGGATGCCGTCCAGCCGCGGCACATTTTCGAGGGAGGGAGCTTGCCGATCGCTGTGGGGCTGCTCGGGCGCGGTGGCGTCGGGAGCTGCCGAGCGGACGATCATCAGCGGCAGCTTCACCGTGAACGTCGCCCCCTGACCCGCTCCGCCGCTCATTGCCGACAGCGTGCCGCCGTGGAGCTCGGTCAGCTGCTTGGCGATCGCGAGCCCGAGGCCGAGCCCGCCCTGCTCGCGCGAGAACGTCGCGTCGGCCTGACGGAACCGTTCGAACACGAACGGCAGGAAGTCTGGCGCGATGCCCTGGCCGGTGTCGCTGACCGCGATCTCGACGTGGGAATTGACGCGCGAGAGGCGCAGCTGCACTCTTGCCGCCGCGCGGCGTGAACTTGATCGCGTTCGACAGCAGGTTCCAGACGATCTGCTGCAGCCGATCGGCGTCGCCGGAAACCGGCGTGGTGAGCGGATCGACAATCAGTTCGACGCGCACGCCTTTCGCGTCGGCCGCCGGCATCACCGTGGCGCACGACTCCTGGACGATCGCCGGCAGATCGACCGGTTCGACGTTCAGTCGCAGGCGGCCGGCCACGATGCGCGAAACGTCGAGCACGTCTTCGATGATCTGTTTGAGCGCGGTCGCGTTGCGCTCGACGACCTCGAGCGCCGCCTTGGTCTTGTCGGGCGGCGTCGTGCCGAGGCGCAGCATCCGCGCGTAGCCGAGCACGGCGTTCAGCGGCGTGCGCAGCTCGTGCGACAGCGTCGCCAGGAATTCGTCTTTCAGCCGGCTCGCCTCGTTCGCGCGCGCGTACGACCGCGCGTTCTCGACGGCGAGCGACGCGCGCGTCGGCCAGCTCGCGCGCGAACCGCAGGTCGCCGTCGTCGTACTCGCGCCCCGATTCGGCGCTGACGAACGTGATCGCGCCGAACGTTTGCCCTGCGCGAGCAGCGGCACGCACATGTAGGACGTCAGATGCAGTTCGCTCGATGATGCGCCGATGCTCGTCGTCGCGCGCCGCCGCGTCGAGCAACGCCTGCGGGAATCCGCGACATGAACGCCGGCTTCCCGGTCCGGATCACCTCGTGGACGCCGCCCGGCGCGTTGGGATCCGACGGATAGCGCTCCTCGAGCGTCCGCGCCATCTCGACCTTCGGCGGGATCGACGTGCGCCACTGCCAGCCGCTGCAGATTTCCGTCGTCGTTGACGATGTCGACGGCGCACCAGTCGGCGATCGTCGGGACCGCCAGCCTCGCGACCGCCGTCAACGTCGCTTCGTAGTCGAGCGACGCGCTGAGCGCCGTGCCGGCCTCCGCGAGAAACGCCGCCTGCTGCCGCGCGTGATCGGCCGCTTCCCGCGCGCGCCGCTGCTCGTCGTACAGCTCCGCGGTGGTCAGCGCGGCCGCGGCGATGTTCGCCAGCGCCGCGCCGACCTGCACGTCGACGTTCTCGAAATTCGCGGCGCCGCCGCGAGTAGAACACCATCGTGCCGCATCGCTCGCCGCGGATGACGAGCGGGAACACGATCATCGACGCGATGCCTTCTCGCGCGTAGGCGTCGCGCATATCCGCGACCATGCGGCGTCGTGCCGACGTCGTCGACGATGAGCGGTTCGGAAAACGGCACGCGGTGCCGCCGGCAGGCGCTGCGCCGGCGAGCGATGATCCGCGCGGAGAACTCCTCGCGAGATGCCGAACGAACGCGACGATCTTCCACATGCCGCGGCCGTCGCCGCGCCACAGCGCATAGCCGTCGGCCGCAAACGACCTCGCGCGCCAGATCGATGGTCGCCGACAGCACCGCGTCGACGTCCGGCGAATCGAGGATCGACGCCGAGGCGACGCGCGAGCCCCATGCAGCCGGTGCTGCAGATCCCTGCAGCTCGGCTTCGATCCGTTTCCGATCCGAGATGTTCGCGGGCGATTTTCGATGCGCCGATGATCGTGCCGTTCGCGTCGCGGATCGGCGAGACGGTGACCGACACGTCGACGAGCGTGCCGTCCTTGCGCCAGCGGATCGTGTCGAACGGCTCGACGCGCAGGCCGCGCCGGATTCGGCTGAGCACCAGATCCTCTTCGCTGAGCCGATCCGGCGGAATCAGCATCGTGATCGAACGGCCGACCGCTTCGTCAGCCGTATACCCGAACAGCTGTTCGGCGCCGGCGTTCCAGGACGTGATGATGCCGTTGAGGTCCTTGCTGACGATGGCGTCGTCGGACGACTCGACGATTGCGGCCAGCCGCAACGCCGCGTCGGGAGGGAGAATCTTCATCAACTAATTCCGAAGCTGGACCGCACGTCGCGAGCGCGCGCACGACATACAGCCCTGCTATCATACGCGCTATGGACAAGTCGAACGCCGCGCACGCCGATGCCTCGGTCACTTCCACGCCGTGCGGTTCTACGAGAACAAGGCATCGCTTGTGCCGGACCGTGGCCGACTTTCTCGGTGAAGGCCTGGCGTCCCATCAGCCGGCGCTCGTGATCGCGACGCCGGAACATCGCGAGGCGCTGTTGCTCGAGCTCCGGTCGCGCGATCTGGACGTCGACGCGATCGAGGCGGCCGGCGATCTCCTGCTGCTCGACGCGCGCCAGGTACTCGCGACATTCATGGTCGATGGGATGCCGGACGCCGCGCTGCTTCAACACGCACGTGCCGGCCGCGATCGCTCGCGTCTGCCGGGAACGAAAGGACTGCACGATCCGCGCCTACGGCGAGATGGTCGACGTGCTCTGGCAGGACGGCCACGACCGCTGCGGCGATTCGTCTCGAGATGTTGTGGAACCAGCTCGCGATGACCCACGACTTCTCGCTGCTGTGCGGCTACGCCATGGGCAGCTTCTACAAGGATGCCGGCATGCGCGATATCTGCGCGCAGCACTCGCACGTCATCGCTGCCGACAGCGCGCTGCACAATTCGTCGATCAACTAGCGCCATACGCGCTCGTCCGTCTGAGGCGGACGCTACATCGTCAAGCTCTGGTCGGGACCTTGCGCGGCGAGGGCCGCTCGACATAACGCTCGACCGCCGCGAGGAATTGATCGTAGTCGAGCGGTTTTCTGAACGAATACTCGACGTCGACGAGCTTGCCGACGGCCGACACGCCAATCACCGGAATCGCGGCAATCCTCGTGTCTCTCTTTTGTTGATGGCGGAAGTCCCATCCTTCCATGTCAGGAAGCATCAGGTCGAGCACGATGAGATCGGGAAGCGGCTCCTGGCGAAGCAGGTCCATCGCGTCAGTCACTCTTCCAACGGCAGCAACCGTATAGCCACGGTCCTGCAGCACGTTCGTCAACGCGCGGCGCGAGCCGTTATCATCTTCGACAACCAATATCTGCTTCATTGTGTGTCCTGCATTTGCGGTAAAGCGTTCTGCCAGTGCTGAAGGTCAAGCTGCGCCGGCGCGATGCGCGGCAGCGAGACCGAAAAGGTCGAGCCGGCGCCGGGCTCGCTCACGAGCGATATCTGCCCGCCCATTGCCGTGACGGTCTCCCGCGCAATCCACAATCCGAGTCCGAAGCCGCCATACTGACGGCGCGGAACGGCGCGCACGAATCGTTTGAACAACTGCTTCTGCCGATCCGGATCGATGCCGATTCCATGGTCCGTCACGGAGAAGTGCACGATCTCGTCATCGGCGCGAAGTGAAATCGCGATCGGCTGCTCTTCGCCGTATTTCACGGCGTTCGAAATCAGATTCGTCACGACCTGTTCGAACCGAAGGCGATCGCATCGCCCGGCGATCGGCTCCAGATCGAGAAGGACCTGACGGTCGGTCACCTGCGTGCCAAACCGGCGCAGCACGGTCTGCACGACCGCGTCGAAACGCACGTCTTCCGGCTCCAGGTCGAGACGACCGGCCGTGATTCGCGCAACGTCGAGCAGATTGTGGACCAGGCGCACGAGCGTCCCCACATCGCCGGTCGCCTGACTGACCCGCGTGCAAACCCAGTCTTTGTCCAACGAGCCATCGTGCTCCTGAGCCGCGCGATGCAGGCCCACGAGCTGAAGCTGCAGCGCGTTCAACGGATTGCGCAACTCGTGAGATGCGACAGACAAGAACTCATCGCGCGCCACCACGCTTTGCCGAAGCGTCTCTTCGGCGTTCTTGCGATCCGTGATATCAGGGCTGACCCCGACGTACCCGAGGAACTCGCCTCCGGCAGACATGTGGGGCAGGGCCAGCGACTCCACCCATCGGTACTCGCCGTCGGCACGTTGAAGACGAAGCTCGCAACGGTACGGAAGCCGGCTGGCTACGGCGGCTCGATAGGCAGCGTTACAGCGCTCGCGATCGTCGGGGTGGACGTATGAGGACGAGCGGAATCCCTGCAAATGCTCGAGCGACTCGCCGAAGAAATCCAGGTAGGCTTTGTTCGCGAACTCGCAAGCGCCATCGGTGCCGACGACCCAAATCAACACCGGCGCACTGTCGGCGAGGATCCGGAATCGCCGTTCCGATTCGGCCAGCGCCGCATGGGATCTGCTTGCGCTCGGTGATGTCTCTCGCGACCTTCGACGCGCCGACGATCACGCCATCGGCATTCCGCACCGGAGAAACGGTGAGTGAAATGTTCAGCCGCCGGCCATCTTTCGTCTGCCGCTCGGTTTCGTAATGATCGATTTTCTCGCCGCGCCGCAGCCGCGCGAGAACTTCGTCCTCTTCGCCGCGCCGGTCACTCGGAATGATGAGCGAGATGTGCTGCCCCACGGCCTCTTCCGCGGTAAAGCCGAAGATTTGCTGCGGCTCCCGGGTTCCACGATGTGATCACTCCATCCAATGTCTTGCTGACGATGGCGTCGTCCGACGAATTGACGATGGCGGCGAGTCGGTCGCGGACTTCGTCGGTCTCGCGGCGCTCGATGTAGTGGCCGATTTGCGTGCCGACAGCGTCGAACATCTGCAACAGATCGCGGTCGGCCGGCCTCGCTTCGCCGCTGAAGAACTCGAGGACACCGGTAACCCGCCGGTCGACACGAATTGGAAATCCGAGTGCGCTGTGCACTCCGACCTGGCCTGCGAGCGCCGCCCGCGGCAAATTCGTATCAACGGCCACGTCGTCGACCCAGACGGGCTCGGCCGCGGCCCAGACCCTCCCGGGCAATCCGACCCCTCGCTGAAAGCTGCTGCTCCGTGTCGCTATTTCGAACGGCTCGAGCGCGGCTGCATTCCGCCAGACGTCCACGCATCGGAGCGTCTGCGTCGACTCGTCGACCAGCCACAGCGCGCCGGTCTGCCAGTGTCCAACGCTTCCGATCGTTTCGAGCAGCCGGGGAATGGCCTCCTCAAACGGCCGACGGTCCGCGAGGATGCGCGTTACCGCGTGCTCCGCGGCGAGGTGCCGCACCACGCGCTGGCGCTCGAGTTCAACCCGCTTCTGGTCCGTCACGTCGCGCGTCACGCAGCGCGTATGGACGAATTCACCATCGCGCCAGAACACGCTGGAACTGATCAGCACGTCGCGGACCGAGCCGTCTTTACACCGCAGCTTCGCCTCGTAATCGCGAAGAATCTCGTTGCGGCGGAGCCGCGCGAGCATGTCGGTGATCGCCTCCTGGTCGGCGTGGAATTCCGCGACGGGACGGCCGATGTACTCCTCCCGCGAATAGCCGAGGAGCTGAAGCTCCGCCCGGTTCGCCCACAAGATGGTTCCGTCGGGCCCTACCCAATGCATGCCGTCCACGGCGTTCTCGAGAAAATCTCTCAGCTCCTGCTCCGTCTCGCGCACGGCATTCTCGATACGCGCTCTCTCGGCGAGCGCGCCGCGCAGGGCGGTTTCGAGCTCTCGCCGATGTTCGATCTCGACCTGGAGGCTCCGGGCCCGGCGTTCGAGCAACGCGGACGCAAGTCGTTGCTGTCGATCATCGCCACGATTCGTCGCCTCCTCGGGCGCCGCGATATACGTGTGCGTCCGACAGACATCGTCGACCGACGGGCCGGTGCCCGTCTCGTCGTAGAAGTTGCCCATCGAATAGGCACACAGCAACGCAAAGGGATGCTGGGCCGCGAGCCGATGCCAGTACTCTTCGAGGCGTATCGCCGCGTCGCGTTCACCCCGTTTCCAGAGCAGATCGACCATCTCGCCGTACGCCCGGAGCCCACCGCCGCACGCCCGCTGGAGCTGCTGTTGAATGAGCGCGCCGACCGTGGCGTCGAACAGGTGTTCGTCTGGCACGCCGTCCATCATGAATCCGGACAGAGTCGTCTCCGCATCCATTGTCAGGAATTGGCCAGAACGCTGGGCTCCGTCGATATCGATCCCTTTCGACACGAGGCGGCTGGCGATCTCCGGCGCATGCGCCTCCGACGCGATCATGACAACGCGTTGTCCGGATGCGAGGCCAGACGCGAGGAAATCGGCGACGGTATTCGCGAGGAGAGCCTCGCTCTCATAGAAATGGACGCTGTGATCGGGTCGTCTCGGCATCGACATCGAGTCGAGGCCGGAGCGATTGACCGGTAGTGACGCACTGTGTCGATACATCGTCATCAGTTCAGCTGGCCGTCGCGAAAGCAGACACGTCGGTCGGTTCCTGGCGTAAATGTTTTATTGGGAGGCAAGCTTGATGCCGACCAGTCGAGACGTACGATGTCTGTTCATGCCGATGCCCGACTGGCTCGAACCGATGGCCGCCACGCTGACGCAGGACCGCTTCAGCGGGCCCGACTGGTTGTTCGAGCGCAAGTTCGACGGCATCCGGCTGCTCGCGTACAAACGCGGCGCCGACGTGCGGCTGTATTCGCGCAACCGCCTTCCGCAACATCTCCCCGGCGTCGCCGCCGCCATCGCGAACCTGCCCGTCGACGAGGTGATTCTCGACGGCGAGATGACCTGGGACGGCAAGAGCGCCTATCACGTCTTCGACATTCTCTGGTTGAACGGACGTGCGGTCACCGCGCTGCCGCTCGAAGAGCGGCGCGCGCTGCTCGAACGGCTGCCGTTCGTCGACCCGATGCGGCGCGTCGCGCTCGTCGACGAGGCAGAGCCGTGGGAACGCGCGAGGCGCGAAGGCTGGGAAGGCGTCATCGCCAAACGGCGCGGCTCGCCGTACGAGCATCGGCGATCGAAGCACTGGCTGAAGATGAAGTGCGAGCTGTCGCAGGAATTCGTCGTCGGTGGCTTCACCGATCCGCAGGGTGCGCGCGTCGGCCTCGGCGCGCTGCTCGTCGGCTATTACGAAGGCGGCGAATTCGTCTTCGCCGGAAAGATCGGCACCGGCTTCGACACGAAGCTCTTGCTGCGAATTGCGCGAGCGCCTCGACGCGATCGAGCTGCCGACGTCTCCGTTCACGAAAGCGCAAAGGCCTGCCGCGGCTGCGCGCGCACTGGGTGCGGCCCGAAGTTGTCGTGCGGTGGCGTTCATCGAGTGGACGGTCCACGGCAAGCTCCGGCATCCGGGCTGCTCGGCGTTCGCATCGGCAAGTTGCGCGCGCGTCGTGACGAGATCGTGATTACGCATCCCGAGAAGGTTCTCTTCCCCGACGATGGCATCACGAAAGGCGATCTGGCGGCGTATTACGAAACCATGGCGCCGGTGATCCTGCCGCACCTGCGCGGACGGCCGATCACGATGGAGCGATATCCGGCAGGCATCGCGAAGAAGGGATTCTGGCAGAAGGATGTCTCGAAGGGCTTTCCGGAATGGCTTCAGCGGGTCGAGGTGAAAAAGAAGGACGGCGTGGTTCATCATCCGATCGTCACCGACACGCGCGCGCTGCTGTGGATGACGAATCAGAACACCGTGACGCAGCACGTCTGGACGTCGCGAGTTCCGGAGCTGAACTTCCCCGATCTCTGCGTGTTCGATCTCGATCCGTCGCAGGACGATCCAGCGTCGGTTCGCGACGCGGCGATCGAGCTGCGCGATCTCCTGGACGAGCTGACGCTGCCGTCGTGGATCAAGACGACCGGCTCGAAGGGCTTCCACATCGTCGTGCCGCTCGACGGCAAGTCGCCGATGGGAACGGTTGCGCGCTTTGCGAATGCGCGTCGGCACGGTGTTCGTGAACCGCGCGCCCGACCGCCTGACGCAGGAGTTCAGCAAGGTCGATCGACGGCGGACGGATTTACGTCGACACGGGACGAAACGGCTACAGCGCGACGTTTGCCGCAGCCTATACGGTGCGCGCTAAACCGGGCGCGCCGGTGTCGGCGCCGTGCACCTGGCCGGAGATCGAGCGCGGTGACGTGGATCCCGGCACGTTCACGCTGAGGAATATGCCCGCTCGCATGTCGGCCGTCGGAGATCTATGGGCGGACATGCGACGGCGCGGCCGATCGTTGAAACGGCCGATCGAAAAGCTGCGCAGCCTCGCTCACCGGTAGAAGCCGCTTCCCGCATCGTCCTGGCGCCGCGCCGCGAGGCCGCTTCACGCGATACGCCACGCTGATGCGTTCGCCGACCTGTGCCGTCGTTTTCGGAACGCCGTGCGTGTAGTGCAGCTGCGTGCGCGTAGTCCATCACGAGCAGGCTGCCCGGTTCGAGGTCGACGTGCACGACCGTGCGCGGCTCCGCCTTCGCGCGAATCGTCATGCGCCGCGTCGCGCCGAGCGACACGAGCGCGATTGGAAAGCCTTTGCGAATTTCGTTGAGGTGATCGTTGTGCGGAGCGACGCTGTCGCGGCCGTCGCGATACAGATTGAGGCCGGCGGCGTTGAACGGCACGGCGAGACGGTCGACGACGAGCTGCGCAGCCGGCGAGAATCGGCTCCGGGATCAGAGTCGTGCGAGGCGTCGAGCCGGAAGGAGCCGACGAGCCGCGGCACGTCGACCTCGCGGTCGTACATCATGCGCCGCTCCGCACGCCAGTTCACGCCGGTCCGCAGGTCGGCAAACCACGCCTGCGCCGTCGCCTCGTCCACGAAGCGAGGCGTATAGGTGATCCGCCTCCGCTCGTCGTCCGCAGTACGTGTCCGTCGAGTCGAACAGCGTCAGCTGCGCCATACCAATCGGCCGACGTCTCCATGGCAGCCACATAAGTCGGACGCTACATCGTTTTCGATGAACGATAAAGCTCAGCGCGACGCGGTGGTCGACCTGGGACGGCCGGAGAATCCCGCGGCCGTGCGCAGCGCGTCGGCATCGAGCAGCTTGCCGTCGAGCATTACCACACGCGTTTGTCGCAGGTCGCCGATCCGCGTCGACGGATCGCCGTCGATGAGCGCCAGATCGGCGGTCTTGCCCACTTTCACGTGATCCAGTCTTCGCGTCCTGACCAACAAGCCGCGCGGGCACGATCGTCGCTGCCGCGAGCGCTTCCGCGGGGCTGAAGCCGGCCTGCACGTAGATTTCGAGCTCGTGCACGAGCTCGACTCCGGCGCCGTCGGTGCCGGCTACGATCGGCACGCCCGCCTTGTGCAAGCGGCCGAGCAGCGCGACCATCTTCGCCCAGCTCGCGCGATAGTCCGCGCGCGTGAGATCCTTCGGCACCGCGAAGCCGCCGCTCCTGAAACCGCGCTCGGTCGTCGGCGGCAGCGTGCCGACAAACGGCGCATACGAGGGCGAAAGGTCGCCGTTCTCCGGCACGTACAGGCTCTCGAACGCGACCATCGTCGGATCGCTGTAGATATGTTTCGCCGCCATCGTGGCAACGATCTCCTTCATCGCCGCGCCATCGAGGTCGACATCTTTGCCGTAGCGGCCCGGTCCCTCGAACCGCATGATCCCGTTCGACGCGGCGATGACGCTGTCCGGCATCGCCTGCATGATCACCCAGTTGATGTGCGTGAGCTCGTCGTAGCCGTCCTTGATCGCATCGAGCGGCCGGATGCCCGCCGGTATGTGGCCGTGAACGTGGAGACCGAGCTTGTGCGCTTCGGCGATGCTCGCCGGCAGCCACGCCGGATTCAGCGTGCCGTAGAACTTGATCCCGGTGAATCCGTTCGCCTTTCGCCTTGTCCACGAGCGCGATCGCCTCGGCCTCGCTCGTCGCGACATTCGCCACCTGCGCGGTATACGGACCTCTTGCCGTCGATGAGTGACGATGCATAGACGTGCGGGAACAAAAGGGCGCCGGCGGCGACGCGCGTCCGGCGATCGATCGTGCGCACGTCGTCGTTGCCAGGGTCGCGCACCGACGTGACGCCCATCGACAGCTCTTGCAGCCCGGTAAAGTCGTCGCCGACGTGCATGTGGCAGTCCCACAGGCCCGGGATCAACGTCTTGCCGCGCCCGTCGATCACCTGCGCGCCGGCCGGCACTGACACCGAATCGCGACGCGCCGACGGCGGCGATCACTCCTTTGTCGATGACGACGGTCTGGTCGGCGACGAATCGCATGGCGTCGGCATCGAAGAGCTGGACGCCGGTGAATGCAACCGGCGCTGCCGGAACGGTGACGAGCGTCTTGAGCAGCGCCGGCGCCTGTTTCGCGACGGCGTCCGCCTGCGCCGCTTCAATTTTTTTCTGTTCGCCGGCATACGCTTCCGGCAGCCAGCGAGACCGAACGTCATCGCGAAGAATTTGTTGTTCGCGTCCGCCCACATCGGCACCGGCGACGTGCTGATACCGGTGACTCCCCACAGCGTGATCGTCCGCGCCGCGGCGCCGCGTGCCGATCTGAAGATCGGTCATCTTCGCCGCGTGCGCCTTGCCGCCCGGAAGCAGGTTGAGCGTCTTGTCCGGCGTCGCCAGCAGCGCCTCCAGGAACCAGGCGTTCGTGTCGATCGGTCCGCCTTGCGACGCATAGAACGCCGGACCCGAATAGCTCGCGCTGCCGGCGTCGATCGGACTCTTCCAGCGCGCCGTCCCACCGACGATCGTGAAGGTCTCCGCGGCGTCGCCCTGCGGCGTCACACCGCGGATCGTCATCGTCGACGGCATGCCGTCCTTTCCCGGCTTGCCGCTCGAGTCGACCTCGACGACCTGACCGCGCAGGTTCATGCTCTCGCGGCCCATGCGGGTGCCGTCGGGCGTCGACCCAGCTCCACGAGTCGCCATGTTTGCCGCCGGTCGATTGGATCACGAAATGCCGCGCGTTCGCCGGTGGCTTTGCCAGTTCGGTCGCCGGCACCTGCGCCAGCGCGGCGGACGCCACTATCGCCGTCATGCCGACGGAAAGGAGTGTTCGATGCATCTGCAACTCCGCTGCTGATTGACGTCGTGAAGAATCTACCTGTCGATACGAAACGGTGAGTCGACCACGCCGATGACCTTGCCGTCGGTGATGATCGATGCCTGCGCAAACCACGCCCCCGGGCTGGCGGTGGCGAGATTGAGCGTCGCGCGGACGAATTGCGTCAGCGGACCGTCGGGCGAAAGGCTGATGTCCTGCGATACGAGCACGTCGCGATTCGCGGACGAGACGACGGCAAATCGGAACGTCGCGTTGGCAAGCGCCGCGCGGTCTCGCGCCGTGACTTCGATGCCCATCACCGTCTGATCGCGCACGACCAGTTCGCGCCGGCACGGGAAATGGTCCGGCTGCCGTGGACGCCGACGCCGCGATCAACAGGTCGCTCAGCGTATAGCCGCCTATGGCGTGCAAGCGCGCTGACACAAGGTGCCTGACGAACGCGGAGTGCTTCGACCCGTCGGACGCGGACAGCTGCAGCTCGTACGTACCCGGCGCCAGACCTTGAAAGGCGATGTAGCTGATCGGTTGAGTGGTGCCGTCTGGCTCGCGCTGCACCGGCACGACGCGTCCGGTGTCCGCGATGATTCGATCGCCCAGCTTCAACTTGTAGCCAAGCGCCAGCGCCGAGGTCGCGTGCGCCGCCGGATCGCGCACGTCGAGGCTGACCAGAATTCGAATCGTGCCGTTCGCGTCCGCAATCGATCGCGTGGCGAAGTTGCACCGTCGATTTGTCGATGTTGAACGTCGACGCTGCGTCGGAACGACGCGCCGGGCTCGACGGTCGATGTCTCGCCCGCAGCGGAGTTGGATGTCGTGCGCGCCGGCGCGGCCTTGCTCATCGCGAACTGCGCTCGCGCATGGACGACGACGCCTGGACGCAGTCGCCTGCAGTTTGATTTGATGCGGCCCCTCGGCGTCGGCGGGCGTCACTTGAAACGTGACGAGGTAATATCCGGCGAGCACGTCGGCCAGTCGGCGAAACGCATCGTCGGGCGCCGCAGCAGCGCGGAACAGGAGACCGCCCGATTCGCCGGTGAGTGCAGGTCAATCCCTGTTCCTCGATCGTTCGATCCATCGCGGATGTCGCGGAGCGAGTGCCGGCGCGCTCGCGTCCCAGCCCTTCGCCAGCATCCGCTCAACGCACCTTCGAGGAGCACGGAGTACAGCGTGACGCGCGACAGCGCGGCGGTCTTCGCCAACTGCGAGACGCCGGACGAATCGCGCAGATCGGGCCGCACCAGCAGACCCTCTGAAATGAGCACGACGATCTTCGGCCCCTGCATCGCGGACAGCGCTCGAAAGAGCTTGTCCAGCCCGTGAGAGTCGCCCGCGATCGCTCGCGATACGACTGGAGCCGCGCCGAGCGCGTCGTCGCGGAGCGATGTCTCGCATGCTTCCCGGCTCCTGGCGGCATCGATGCGGGACATTCACGGAAGAGGATCGTTTGCTGGAGCGCGCGCTCGTCCGCCGTCGCAGCCATGTCGAACGCAAACACCTCCTGCAGGCTCAGGCTGAAGTCGTCACCGCTCATCGGCCGCGCTGCGCGACCGATCGCGCGGTCGAGCGCGTCGCGAATCGGCGCACGATCGAATGTGAAGTCGACGGCGGCCCCGGACGGAATCGACAACAGCGCCAGACGATCCGCCCGTCCGAGTTGGTCGAGCATGCGCTTCGTGGCCGCGATCGCTGCCTTGCCGCCGCCGGCGCTGATGTTCCCTTCGTCGACGACGAAGACGATGTGCCGTTCGGCAGGACCGTTGAGAGGGGGCGGTGCGTGCTGGTCGAGGTTTCGCGCGGCGTTCGAGGCGCGCACGCCGGACGCATCGACGTAGTCGACCGATTCAATCGGTCGCGGTTGGCCGTCGACGTGAGCTTGAAGTCGGCAGCGGTGAGATCGCGCACTGGGCGACCGGACGCGTCCACTACAACGGCGTCGGCTTCGACGATGTCGACGCCGGCTTTGAAGCGTGGTTGAGCGGAGAGGCCAGCGACCAGAAGCGCCGCCGCTGAAAGTAGCGGGAGTATCCGCACTTCCTGCGCTACTTTCGATCGACGGGGACCTGCATCAACGTGAAGCGATGATGCCCTTGTGCCTCGACGTAGGCGATCTTCGATCCGTCGGGCGACCACGCCGGCAGCTCGATGGCTTTGCTGCCCTCGATTTCCAGGTTGCCGCCCTGAAGGTCCATCAGCGCGAGGCGGCCGTTCGCCTTCGTGTACGCCAACGCGTGCAGCGTTTCGGGAGACCAGCCGAACGTCGTGCCTGGGACGAGCGGCTGGTTGACGAACTGGCCGATCGGTTCACCTTTGAGCGTCAGTGTTCGGACGACGGAACCTTCCGCTTCGTTTTGCGCTGCAACGGCGTTCTCGAGGCCGCGGCCTCCCATATTCGCCGCCTTGGTGCTCAGAGCTCTCGGTCGGAATGCTGCCGCCCTTGTTGTGCGTTTCGACCTGGATGACGAGCTCGGGATGGCCCGGCGGCATGCGCGCAGACTTCCACGCCCAGTACGTCGCGGCCCATTCCGGCGCGACGTCGAACCCGTGCAAGTCGTGCTCGCCCAGCTTCACGAGGTAATACCGTGTCGTTATCGGCGGCCGATCGCCTTGCAGCGTCTGCAGGCACAATGTGGTCCCGTCAGGCGACCACGCGAGCTGCGACGGATCGCCTTTGAACTTCGAGCCCTGCAGTTCAACGACGATCGTCGGCGCACCGACAGTGAACGGCTGCTGCGCGGTAGCTGCCGACAGCGCGAACGCTGCGAGAATGAGACCGAGTGTGCCCGCTTTCATAGGTCACCTCGAAAAGGTGTCGGAAGGCGGGCCAGTGTGGCTGAGCGTGACGGACGTGTCAAGGAGAGATCATGGTGTTTACCAAACGTCTTCGCGAGAGAATCCGCCGAGGACGGATCAGATGCACTGTCCGTTTCTGGACACGTGCGAACGTCAAGGTCGGCGGTCGTTACGCGATGGACGAGGGCAGCGTCGTCGTGGACTCGATCGAGCGGATCGCCGTCCGCGACATTACACCCGACCTCGCCCGTGAATCCGGATTCGATGGTGTCGCTGATTTGTTCGAGATGGCACGACACGGCCGCGGCCGCAAGGTGTACCTGATTCGGTTCCACTACCTGCGGCCGGGCGCCTGGGACGTCAGCTCGCGTTGACGGAACGCATCTACCCGTTACTCGACGACGTGCTTTCTTGCGGCGAGCAATTCGTTCAGCGCGTGATCGCCGGCGGCGCGAGCGGCTGACGTCTCGTAGCCGTTCAGGCCGCCGGTCTCTGGCGTGCCGATTCGGCTGTACAGCGCGTTCATCGTCTCCACGTCGACCACCTCGGGAGCGTCGAACACTTCGAGCGCGTGCCGCAGTTCGTGCGCGATGAGCGCGAGCAGCTGATCGTGGCTTCGCCGGTTCTTGTCGGGCGTGACGAGGATGCGCAGGTAGCGGTCGCCGTGCGGCGACGCGATGAGCGGCAGGACACATGCGTTCAGATGGCCGAACGCGCAGTATCCGAACTCGACGTACACGATGCCGTTCGAGTGTTCGATCGCGTCCACGAGCGTGCTGAAGGTTGCCGACCGATCGGCGCCTTCACGCAGCAGCGCGCGTATCGCCGCGTCGCTCGAGCGGACGCGAGATGCATCGGCGGCGGACGCGGCCGTCTCGCCTGCCGCGCTGCAGACGAGCATGGCGGCCAGAATGACGAGGCTCGAAGCGCGGGAAGCTGGCCCGCTTGTTACGGCACGCGCGATTGAGGTAAACCATGGTTTACCCAATCTGAACGTCCGCGCTCTATGAGTCTTTGGGGCTGTTGGGGAGTTTTTGGGGGAATTTCTGGGACCACTGAAACGCGTGTCTTTTGAGCCGTTTCTGCTCGACGCCGAGAGCCGGCTGCTGCTGCGCGGCCCTGAGCAGCAGCCCGTGCACCTGTCGCCGAAGGCGTACGAGCTGTTATGCGTGCTCGTCGAAACGCGTCCGCGCGCGATCGCGAAAAGCGAGCTGCACGAACGGCTGTGGCCGTCGACGTTCGTGTCGGAGGCCACGCTGGCGAGCCTCGTCGCCGAACTGCGCGAAGCGCTCGGCGAGCGGGGGCGCGAGGCGCGCTTCATCCGCACGGTGCATGGCTTCGGCTACGCGTTTTCGGCGGTCGCGCACGAAAGCGGTCTTGCCCGAACTTCGGCGGCTTGCGAACTGGATTGTCTACGACGGTCGGGAGACGTCGCTTCAGGATGGCGAGCACGTGTTCGGCCGCGACGCCGAGGTGGCTTTCCCTTTGAACTCGTCGACCGTCTCGCGGCAGCACGCGCGGATCACGATCAAAGGCGTGAGCGCAACGCTCGAGGACCTGGGCAGCAAGAACGGCACGTTTCTGCGCGGACAAGCCGTGACAACGCCGACGCCGCTCGTGGATGGGGATCGCATCCGCATGGGCGACTGCGAGCTGATTTTTCGAACGCTGACAACGCCGGGCTCGACGGAAACCGCTTCGTAACTGGTACTCGACGGAGCACGTTTACTTCAACGTCATCAGCCAGATGTCGGCTTGCGAGACCCGCCGAGTGATGTAAGCGGTGCGGTTATCACGTGACAGCGACCACAGCCACAATGTGTCTGGCGCAATCGACAGCAGCTCACGAACGCTCCGCGTCTGACTGTCAATCAGACGTAGCTTCGACCCCTCGTCGAACAGGAGTCGACGACCGTCGTTCAGCCAGAGAGGGTCGCCCGCCGATTGGGAGTCGTACAACCGCGTGAATCGACCAGTCTGAAACGAGTAGACGACCAGCGCCCCTTTCTCCCTGCCGACGGGCCCCGCGGTTCCGGAGAGTTGCTGGTCATCAGGAGACCACGACGTTTCGGAGAACACGAGGTCGGGCTCCACGAGCTGTCGAGATAGTTCGAGGGGTCTGATGCGTCCACTCGACCCGCGGGTCGAACACGAACATCTTGTCGGGCCTATCGAGAATCAACTTCGAACCGTCATGGGACCATTCCGAGCTGAACCCGCCTCCGTCCTTCGCGGCGGTCAGACGCCGCAGCCCGCTGCCGTCCGGTCTGATCGACCAGATCCTGGTTCTTGTCCATCACGATTGGACATGAAGGCAATCTGCTGTCCGTCGGGCGACCACGTCGGGAATTTGTCGTTCGCACGATCGTTCGTCAACTGGCGGATCCCGCTCCCGTCCGTGCGGCTGACGAAGATATCGAGCTGGGGTGTCCTGCTGGAAAAGGCCAGCCAGCGTCCATCGGGCGAGGGAGCCGGGAGACGTAAAGGAACGTGAGCCGGCAACGATGGTGACCGGCTCGCCACGAACCGCAGCTGTCGCGGGATCGAGCGCGACACTCTGGATGGTCTCGCTGCTCGCGAACGACGTGTACGCGAGCAGGCGTCCGTCGGCGGAGAGGCTCATCAGTCCCGCGGACGACGATGGAGCCGTCAGCGGTTCGAGTGGGCCGAGGACCTTGCCTGATCTCTCGTCGATCGGCACCCGCCAGAGGTTCATCGGACCGCCGCGATCGCTCGAAAAGTACAGATAACGACCATCAGCGGACCAGACCGGATTCCAGTCGACAGGTGGATCCGAAGTGACCGGAACTGCGGCTTCCCCGTCAGCAGATATCGTCCAGATGTCTCGTTGACCCATCTGTTTGCCGAGCGCGTCCCAGAACGCGATGCGCAGCCCGTGCGGAGACCAGCTCGGCTGAACGGCGTCGCCTTTGAATATCCGCCGCTTCTCACCAGTCGCAACAACCACGGTCCAGAGCTCGCTGACATGCGAGCGACCCAGAACGTGCTCGTAGTCCGCGTGATCGGTCGCATACACGATCTTCGTCGCATCGGGTGACCACGCCGGGTTGTATCCGCTGTCGGTAAGTCGCCGAACCGACTCACCGGTGCGCCCCATCACAAAAATCCCGCCGCCCGCACGTTCCGATCGGAAGGCGATGCTTTCGCCGTCCGGCGAGAAAGCCGGCTGCGTGTCGTCCTCCGGTGTATCTTTGGTGAGGTCGATAGGATTGCGCCCGCCAACGCTCTGCAGGTAGATGTCGGCGTTGCCGGTCTGGTTGCCGGCGTAGACGATCCACTTCCCATCAGGGGACAAGCTCGGGAATTCGTCGAGGCCGGGTTGCGCGGTGAGTTGAACGAACGCATGGTCGCCACCGGCAGGCGGTCGATCTCCAGCCGCAGACCGCGGCAACCATCGATACGCGGCAGCAGCCAACACCACGGCGAGCGACGATGGCGGCTCCTGCTAGGATGCGCGGCAGCAATGGAACGGGTCGCGCACTGCGACGGCATCACCATGGCACTCGCAGCCAGCGCGCCCGAATCCAGGTCCTGCTTCAGTTCCGCCAGCTCGTTCCGCAGATCCGCCGCGGTCTGGTACCGGTGCGCCGGATCCTTCACCAGGCAATGCCTGATGATGCGACCCAGCTCCGATGGCATCGTCGGATTGACTACCGTGACCGCCGGCGGCGTGTCCTTGAGAATCGACGACAGCACGCTGACGTTCGTGTCGCCGCTGAACGGCCGCTGCCCGTCGCCATCTCGTACAAGATGACGCCGAGCGAAAACAGATCGGACCGCGCGTCGACGCGCGCTGCCCGCCGCCTGCTCGGGCGACATGTACGCCACCGTGCCGAGCACGCTGCCTTCGATCGGTCGAGCGCGCCGTCGCGGTCGTTGTCGCGCCTGCAGATGTGCGGCGACGGATTCGTCGAGCCTCGCGATGCCGAAGTCGAGCACCTTGACGCGGCCTTCGTGATCGCCCGGCCGATCATGATGTTGGCCGGCTTCAGATCGCGATGCGTGATGCCCTTGGCGTGCGCCGCCGCGATCGCGTCGGCGAGCGGAATCGCGATCGTCAGCAGCTCGGCGAGCGGCAGGCCGCCTTTGGGAATCGCCACCGCCAGCGACCGTCCTTCGATCAGCTCCATCGTCAGGAACAGGACGTCATCGGACTTCTCGACCGAGTGCACGGTGACGATGTTCGGGTGATTCAGCGCCGCGGCCGCGCGCGCTTCCCGCTCGAGCCGTCGCAGGCGATCGGGATCGGCGGCGAACGCCGCTGGCAGGACCTTGATCGCGACGTCACGGCCGAGCCGCGGTATCGCGGGCGCGATACACCTCGCCCATGCCGCCGGTGCCGAGCAGCGACACGATCTCGTAGGACCCAAGCGTCGCCCCGGCGGAGAGGACCATCTGATGTGACTTTACTTCAACGTCATCAACCAGATGTTGCCCTGCTGGACGGCGCGCGTGAAGTAGACCGTGCGGTTGTCGTGCGACATCGCGACGCTGTCGAAATCATCGGGAGCCACCGACAAGAGCTCGCGAGCGCTCTTCGAGACGCTGTCGAGGACAAACAGCTTTCGCTGATAGGTGTACAGCAGCCGACGTCCGTCGTTCAGCCACGTCCACGGATCGCCAGCGTCAGATAGTCGCGTGAACTTCTTGGAGTCCAATGAGTAGACGAATATCTGTTCGTCCTGCGCGTCCGAGCCGCCGCCGCCGAGCAACTGCCTCCCGTCGCCAGACCAGGCGGAGGGCGCGAACGTGCTGCCCGCCTCGATCAAAGTCGCCACGCGTTGCGGGGTCTGCTCCCTCCACGCCTTGTGAGGGTCGAATATGTACATGGGCGTACTCGTTCTGATCGACAGCAACCAGCCGAGAGCCGTCCGGCGACCATTGGTTGTACGACATCGCGCCGTTTGGCGCGTCGGTCGCCTGGCGCAGTCCGCTGCCGTCGGGTCTGATCAACCAGATCTGATTCTTGCCGCTGCGGTTCGACATGAACGCGATCCACTGTTCGTCGGGAGAGAACGTCGGGTTTCGATCGTACGCCGCATCGTTCGTGAGCTGGCGCTCGCCAGTCCCATCGGATCGATTGATCCAGATATCGCGCTGGCGGTCGCGCGTGTGATAAGCCAGCCAGCGGCCATCTTGTGAAACGCTCACATGGGAGAGAAATCGGGATCCCCGACGACAATCACCGGATTCCCGGCGACGCTGCCAGCCGCGGCGTCGAACGCGACGCTCTGAATGCTCGACGTCTCTGCAAACGACGCGTAGGCCACCAGCCGTCCATCGGCCGAGACGCTCGGGTGACGGCTGTCGGCTGATGGTGTGGTCAAGGCCTCAGGCGCTCCCAGGACTCGTCCCGTGGTTTCGTCGAGAGCAATGCGCCACAGGCTTATGCTGCCGCCCCGATCGCTCGAGAAATACAGGGACCGTCCGTCCGGCGCCCAGACGGGATTGATGTCGAGGGCTGAATCGGACGTCACCGCTGTTGGAGTCCCGCCGTTCGCAGAGACGGTCCAGATGTCCCGCTGCCCCATTCGTTGGCCTTCTGCGGACACGGTCCAGTAGGCGATACGTAGACCGTGCGGCGACCAGCTTGGCTGGACGCCTTCGGCAACGCTGGACAACCGGCGCGTCTCACCGGTCGCCAGCGTGACCGTCCAGAGCTCGCTGATCGCTCGGTCGAAGGGATCGGGCAAGGCCGTCGCGAACACAAGCTGCGTTCCGTCGGGTGACCACGCCGGGCTGAACCCGTTGTCGGTGATTCGCCGAACAGACTCGCCCGTCCGGCCCATCACAAAAATTCCGCCGCCCTCGCGCTCCGATCGGAACGCGATGCTTTCGCCGTCTGGGGAAAAGGCCGGCTCGATGTCGTCTCTTACTGAATCTTTGGTGAGGTTGATCGCGTTGTGCCCACCAACGCTTTGCAAATAAATGTCGGCGTTGCCCGCCTGGTTTCCCGAGTACGCGATCCACTTGCCGTCAGCCGACAAGCTCGGGGATGCTTCGAGGCCGGGCTGCGTCGTCAGTTGTGTGAACGTGCGCTCGGGACCTGACGTCGATCGATCTCCCGCCCGGTGCGGCAGCAGCCGATAGCCGCCGGTCAGCAGCGCGCCTAGCACAACGACGATCACCGCTGCCGGCAAGATCCACCGCCGCGCCGCAACGCTTCCTCGACTGCCGGTGATCACGGCGCCGTTCGCGGCGAGCGCTCCTGAATCGAGTTCGTGCTTCAGTTCCTCCAGGTCGTTGCGCAAATCCGCAGCTGTCTGGTAGCGGCGCGTCGGATCCTTGACCAGGCAGTGTTTGATGATGCGACCCAGTTCCGACGGCATCGTCGCGTTGATCGCCGTGACCGGAGGCGGCGTGTCCTTGAGAATCGACGACAGTATGCTGACGTTCGTATCGCCCATGAACGGGCGCTGGCCCGTCGCCATCTCGTACAAGATCACGCCGAGCGAAAACAGATCGGACCGGGCGTCCACGCGCGTCCCTGCCGCCTGCTCCGGCGACATGTACGCGACCGTGCCGAGGACGTGACCTTCGAGTGTGAGCGTCGCCGCCGGCGTCTTCGTCGCGCCCTCAGATGGCAGCGACGGTTCGTCCAGCCTCGCGATCCCAAAGTCGAGCACTTTGACGCGCCCTATGTGATCGCCCGCCCCGATCATGATGTTCGCGGGCTTCAGATCGCGGTGCGTGATGCCCTTTGCGTGCGCCGCCGCAATCGCGTCGGCGAGCGGAATCGCGATGGTCAGCAGATCGGAGAGCGGCAGGCCGCCTTTGGGGATCGCCAGCGCCAGCGAGCGTCCTTCAATCAACTCCATCGTCAGGAACAGGACGTCGCCGGACTTCTCGACTGAGTGCACGGTGACGATGTTGGGGTGATTCAGCGCCGCGGCGGCGCGCGCTTCACGCTCGAGTCGGCGCGAGGCGTTCGGGATCCGCGGCGAAGGCCGCCGGCAGGACCTTGATCGCGACGTCGCGCCCGAGGCGCAGGTCGCGAGCGCGGTACACTTCGCCCATGCCGCCGGTGCCGAGCAGCGACACGATCTCGTAGGACCCAAGCGTCGCTCCGGCGGAGAGGACCATGATGTGGCTCAGCGATCGCGCGTCATTGTATCCGACGCGAAGCACCGCGTTACTTCAACGTCATCAACCAGATGTCGCCTTGCTGTGTCGCGCGGCTGAAGTAGATCGTCCGACTGTCAGGCGAAAGCGCGACACCGTCGAACTCATCAGGCGCGATCGATAAGACTTCGCGAGTGCTCTTCGACACGGTGTCGAGGACGAACAATTTTCCGCGATCGGTAAAGAGGAGGCGCCGGCTATCGTGCAGCCAGACCCACGGCCAACCATCAGCGAGCCGCGTGAATTGCTTCGACGCAAGTGCGTACGCAAAAACCTCGAACCGCCCTACGAGCCCTCCTTCGCCCGCCACCTGAGTCCCGTCCGGAGACCACACGAGTGGTGTGAAGTCCCGGTCTGCGCCAATCACCGTTGACAGAGCTTGCGGGTTCTGCTCTTTCCATGGTTTGCGGGGGTCAAACCGGTACATGCGCAACGCGATCGAATCCATGCAAATAAGCTGTGAACCGTCCGGGGACCAGGGATTGAACGACCCCGCACCGTCCGGAGCGTCGGTCGCTTGCCGCAGCCCGCTGCCGTCAGGTTTGATCAACCAGACTTGGTTCTTGCCGCTGCGATTGGACATGAACGCGATCCACTGACCATCGGGCGAGAATGTCGGGTTTCGATCGAACGCTGCGTCGTTCGTGAGCTGGCGCTCGCTGGTGCCATCGGACCGATTGATGAAGATGTCGAGCTGCCGGTCACGAGAGTAGTACGCCAACCACCGGCCATCCGGGGACACGCTCACGTGAGACAAGTAGCGTGATCCGGCGAGCAGTGTGTCGGGTGGCCCGCTCGTTGCGGCAGCCACCGGATCAAAGACAATCTTCTGAATGCCTGCGGTTTCGGCATATGACGCATAAGCCACCAGTCGCCCGTCGGCGGAGATGCTCGGGTGACGGGTGTCGGGTGCCGGCGTCGTCAATGCTTCGGGGGTTCCGAGGACACGTCCAGTGGCTTCGTCGAGACGAATCCGCCAGAGACTGCGGCTTCCGCCCCGATCGCTGGCAAAGTACAGAAAGCCTCCGTCCGGCGACCAGACGGGACTCCAGTCGAGCGCCGCATCAGACGTCACAGGCGTCGGTGAACCGCCCTCGGCCGGCACGGTCAAAATATCGCGCTGGGCCTGACCGCGGTTTTCTCTGGCTGCGGCCCAATAGGCGATGCGTTGGCCGTGCGGCGACCAGGATGGTTGAACGCCGTCTACAACGCCCGACAGCGGGCGCTTCTCGCCCGTCGCCAGTGTCACCGTCCACAGTACCGCCGGTGTTTGCGAAAGAAGGACGGGAGGCGCCGTGGCAAACACGAGACGCGTCCCATCTGGTGACCACGCCGGACTGAACCCGACGTCGGTGATTCGCCGAACGGACTCACCGGTCCGCCCCATGACGAAGATTCCACCGCCATCACGTGCCGACCTGAACGCGATGCTCTCGCCATCCGGCGAGAAGGCTGGCTCCGTGTCGTCGTCCGGTGAATCTTTGGTGAGGTTGATCGCGTTGTGCCCGCCGACACTCTGCAGGTAGATGTCGGCGTTGCCGGCCTGGTTGCCCGCGTACGCGATCCACTTGCCGTCAGGCGACAAGCTCGGGGATTCTTCGAGACCAGGCAGCGTCGTGAGTTGTGCGAACGTCCGCTCCGGGCCGGCCGCCGGCCGTGCCGCCGCCACACGCGGCGGCAACACGCGATAGACGGCAGCCGACACAATCGCCAGAACGACGGCGGCTCCCGCCACGATCCACTTCGTCTTCGGCGGCCGAGCGGCGGGCGGCGCCGCGACGACGCTCACAGCCAGCGAGCCTGAATCGAGATCGTGCTTCAGTTCCTCCAGGTCGTTGCGCAAGTCCGCAGCAGTCTGATAGCGACGCGCCGGATCCTTCACCAGGCAGTGTTTGATGATGCGACCCAGTTCCGACGGCATCGTCGCGTTGATCGCCGTCACCGGAGGCGGTGTGTCTTTGAGGATCGACGAGAGCACCGTGACGCTGGTGTCTCCCGTGAACGGCCGCTGGCCCGTCGCCATCTCGTAGAGGATCGCGCCGAGCGAGAAGAGATCCGAGCGCGTATCGATCGGCGCGCCGGCCGCCTGCTCCGGTGACATGTAGGCGACCGTGCCGAGCACGCGGCCTTCGACGGTGATCGTGGTCGCACCCGGCGGAAGCGACGAGTCGTCGAGTTGCGCGATGCCGAAGTCGACCACCTTGACGCGGCCTTTGTGAGCGCCGGCGCCGATCATGATGTTCGCCGGTTTCAGATCGCGGTGCGTGATGCCTTTCGCGTGCGCTGCCGCGATCGCGTCCGCAAGCGGAATGGCGACGTTCAGCAGGTCAGCGAGCTTCAGCCCGCCTTTGGGAATTTCGAGCGCGAGCGACCGTCCATCGATCAGCTCCATCGTCAGGAACAGAAGCGCTCCCGATTGCTCGACCGAGTAGACCGTGACGATGTTCGGATGGTTCAGAGCCGCGGCGGCGCGCGCTTCACGTTCGAGCCGGCGCAGCCGGTCCGGATCAGCGGCAAAGGCCGCCGGCAGCACTTTAATTGCGACGTCACGGCCAAGGCGCGTGTCGCGGGCGCGGTACACCTCGCCCATACCGCCGCTGCCGAGCAGCGACACGATCTCGTAGGACCCAAGCGTCGCCCCGGCGGAGAGAACCATCTGATGTGACCCGGTGATTGGCGTCATTGTATCCGACGCGTGCACCGGGTTTTCGCCGAAGGGCGGACGAAACGAGCTACTGTATGTCGCGAGTATCGACTATCGATTGACGGCCGAATCGGCGTGGAAAGGCATGAGCTATGTGCTCCCGTTTGGTGATCGCCACCCTCGCCGCCGCGCTCGCGGCGGGATTGTCTTCAGGCTCGGCGAACGCGCAACGCAGCGCTGACGCTGCGGCGCACGAGAGCCGAATCTCTGTAGGAAGCGCGTCGCTCTATGTGCGGGAAATCGGACAGGGACAGCCGATCGTCGTGCTCCACGGCGGCCCTGATTTCGACACAGGCTATCTGCTTCCCGACATGGATCGATGGTCGGACGCGTTCCGGCTCCTCTACTACGACCAGCGCGGACGCGGCAAAAGCGCAGATCATGTGCAGCCGCAAGACGTCACGCTCAAATCCGACCTCGCCGATCTCGACGCCGTGCGGCAGCACTTTCGAGTCGAGTCGCCGACGCTGCTCGGGCATTCGTGGGGCGCCGTGCTCGCGCTGGAGTACGCGCTTCGTTACCCAACACGCGTATCTCACCTCATCCTGATGAATCCGGCGCCGGTGTCCGCGAGCGATCTCGCCGTGTTCCGCAGGGTGTACCTCCGGCAACTCGGCGCAGACATGGATCGACAGGGAGAGATCGCGGCCAGCGACGCATACAAACGCGGCGATCCCGAGGCTGTCGCGGCGCGCTATCGCATTCACTTCGAGCATGCGTTGGCGAAATCGAGCGACTACGAAACGCTGATGGCGAGGATGAAGGCTGGCTTCATCAGCCAGGGCAGCCAGGGCATTCTGAAAGCGCGAGCGGTCGAAGACCGGCTGATGCTCGATACGTGGGAGATGGACGGTTACGATCTGCTGCCGAAGCTGCGGACGCTGAATGTTCCGACGCTCGTCATGGTCGGCGACCACGATATCGTACCCGTCGAGCTCGCGGCGCACATCGCACAGGCGCTTCCGAACGGCAAGCTGGTTACGCTGAGGAATTGCGGCCATTTCGCGTATATGGAATGCCCAGGCGACGTTCGCACCGCGCTCAACGGATTTCTCGGCACGCAGACGAGCGGCCGGTCGAAATAACGCGGCTGCGCGAGTCAAGGCGGCTATCGGAAGTAGAGTGTTCGGATGAACACGGGGCCACGCTTACCTATTCGTCGCCGTTCCGCGGCGGTGGCAGCTGTCGTGGCGATCGCGGCTGCGGCGCAGTTGCTCGCGGCGTCGCCGAAGGGGCCTGCGCCGCTGCGCTACACGATCCGCTTCCCTGAGCCCGCGTCCAAGACGCTCACCGTCGACCTCGTGGTGCCCGCCGACAAACATGCAACGGTCGATCTGATGATGCCGGTCTGGGCGCCTGGCTTCTACGGCCGGCAGAATTACGCCGACCGCGTGACGGAAGTCTCGGCTCTCCGCGCGGACGGTTCGTCGCTGCGCCTGACCAGGACTCGGCCGAATCGCTGGACCGTGGACACCAGCGGCACCTCGTTTACGTTCTCATACACGCTGTCCGCCCCACGCGGGACCAATCTATCCAACGGCGTGACCGAAACATCGGCAGTGATCGTGGGGCCGGCGACCTATGTCGCGCCGGTCGAGATGACCCATCGGCGCGCCGAGATCAATCTCGAGCTGCCGGTCGAGTGGCGCGGCGCGATGACGACACTCGAATCCTCCGCTGACGGCCAGCCAAATCATTTCACTGCGCCAGACTACGACGTCCTCGTCGATTCACCGATTCTCGCCGGCGCGAACCTCACGACGACCGAGTTCACCGCTGGCGGCGTCACGCACTACTGGACGTATCTCGGCAAGGCGGAATGGGATGGCGCGGCGATCGCGGCTGCGATTACGCCGCTCATCGAAGAGCACCGCAAATTCTGGGGCGACCTCCCGTTCAGAAAATACGCCTTCCTGAACATCGTCACCGGCGGCGGAGGCGGATCGGGCGTCGAGCACCTGAATTCGGTGGCGATCACCACGGGCGGGAAAGAGCCGGCAGACGCCACGGCGCGGTTCAGAAACGCCGCGTTCATCAGCCACGAGTACTTCCACGCCATCAACGTCAAGCGGCTGCGTCCGGTGGAGCTCGGGCCGTTCGACTATGAAAGGCCTCCGATCACGACGGGGCTCTGGATCGCGGAAGGCCTGACGTCGTATTTCGGCGACCTTCTCGCCGCGCGTGCCGGGATGGGCTCGACGGAAGACTATCTGAACATCTGCTCGCGCCACATCACCGACCTCCAGACCAAGCAACCGGGCCGCCTGTTGCAAACGCTCCAACAGGCATCCGCGCAGATGTTCGAGCGAATCCCGGCGGAGAAGAAGGTTGATTACTACGTGAAAGGTCCAGTAGTCGGCTTGATCCTCGATGCGCACGTCCGGCGGCTCACGAACGACCGCAGAAGTTTGGACGATGTGATGCGGCTGGAGTACAAGCGGTGGTCGGGCGACCGCGGCTACACTGCAGACGAGTTCGCCCGGACGGCATCCGACGCTGCCGGTGTCGACTTGAAGCCGCTGCTACGGACGCTTGTCGCGTCGACCGCGGAGCTCGATTACAACGAGATGCTCGAGTGGTTCGGGCTGCGATTCGTCCCCGACGATCCGGCAAAGGCGTGGACACTCGAAGTCAGCCCGAGCGCGACGACGGAGCAGGGGCGGCACCTGACGGCGTTCCTGGCCCCCTAGTCCGCCGATACTTTCAGCAGCACGACGCCGTGCGGCGGCACGGCCGCGCTGTACGAGTCTCCGGGCAACGGCAGGTCGGCGTGTTTCCACACATCGCGGCCGTGCAACTTTTTGCCGCCGAGCCCGATCGCGCGCCACTCGACGGCGATCGTCTCAGTCTGGTCGCTGCGATTGAACAGCCCAACGGCGTACGAGCCGTCGTGCAGCGAACGCGCGAGAACGACCAGCGACGCGTTGGGCTCGGACACCTGGGTCAGCGTTTTGCCGGCGGGATCCTGATCGATCGCGATGACTTCGCGGTTCATCAGCACGGATTTCGTGTCGTCGCTCATAGTGCGAAGGTCGTTGCCGGCGAGTAATGGCGCCGCCAGCATCGACCACAGGCTCAGGTGCGTCCTGTACTCGTCGAGCGTCATGCCGCCATTCCCGATTTCGAGCATGTCGGGATCGTTCCAGTGTCCGACTCGCACGTACGGCGCTATGTCGACCTGATGCAGCTGGCCTGGTATCGCGGTCCCAAATCCGATGCGGTCCAGTGATGACCACCGGTCGCTGATGTCCCCGGTCGTACGCCAGAGATTTCCACCGGCCGTCGCACCCCATTTCCAGACATCGTCGCGACCGTACTGACAGAGGCTGTAGACGATCGGACGACCCGTTCGGAGCAGCGCGTCGCCCATCTTCTGGTAGACGGTCTGCATGTCGCCGTCCTTGTAGATGTCCCCTGCGCTGCACCAGTCGTACTTGAGGTAGTCGAATCCCCAGGCGGCGTACTGTCGCGCGTCCTGTTCTTCGTGTCCGAAGCTGCCTTCATAGCCGGCGCACGTCTTTGGACCCGGCGACGAATAGATACCGATTTTCAGCCCCTTCGCGTGCACGTAGTCGGCGAGCGCTTTCATGTCCGGAAACTTCCGGTTGCTCGTGACGTTGCCTTGTGCATCGCGGCGCCCTTCCCACGTGTCGTCGATGTTCACGTAGACGTAGCCCGCGTCCTTCATTCCGCTCGCGACCATCGCATCGGCGACACCTCGCACGGCCGCATCGTCCACCCGTCCTGCGAATTTGTTCCAACTATTCCAGCCCATGGGCGGCGTGCGCGCCAGGCCGTTGTCGCGCACATCATGCGGCGCGGGGAGCGGCAGTGGTGCAGGCGGAAGGGCAGCTGCGGGACTGCTGCGTTGTAGCGACCCGACGATCGGGTTGCGCCCCGGATATAGCGACGTCAGTTCGATCTGGTCGCCTTGCGCTCTTCCGTCATAGACGACCTGTCGCTCCTGCGGCGGATCGCCCGCCCGGACCGGCACGACGAAGTGCAGCACGCCAGCGCGATAGCTGCCTTCGACAATCGCCGTTTCGCGCCTTCCCTGGATCAACTTCCCGGTGACGCCGTCGCCGTCCTGCTTCAAGTCGAGAAACGATTCGCGAAAATTACCGTCGCCGGTCGGCACGCGGAAAACCCAGAAGCCGGTGACGTCCGACACTCGAGCGGGCGCGGTCGGCTGCGCCAGCAGCCCGGCAACGCATCCGCCGAGGACAATCAAAAGCAGTGCGACGCGAATCACTCGTGAAGGCTTACGCATGTGTTCACGTCGATAATACGCGACCGCGCCGCCGCGCGCGACCCCGACTGCGAGACCCTCGGCAGCACCGCTTCGAGCAGCCACCCGAGCGGCGGAAACAGCGAATATTGCATTCTCAGCGCCTTCGCGGCGTGCCTATGGGCGGCTTGACATGACGCAGGATGGCAGTATACTTTGTAATGCAAAGTTCACGTCAACGTAGATCTATCGGAGGGTCGTCGTCGTGAAAATTATCCGCGCAGAACATCTCGGCATGTGCTTCGGCGTACGCGACGCGATCGCGTTGGCGTTCAACCACGCCGAGACGGCGCCGCTCACCGTCCTCGGCGATCTTGTTCACAACGCCGGGGTGCTGCAGGCTCTGCGTGCCAAAGGAATTGCGATCGCCCGCGATCCGGCGCAGGTGTCAACACACATGGTGATGGTGACGGCCCATGGCGCGTCGGATCGCGCGCTCGCCGACATCCGAGCGCGCAATCTCGAGATCGTCGAGGCGACATGCCCCCTCGTGCAGGTCGCGCATCGTGCTGTCAGAACTCTCGTCGACGATGGGTATCATCCGGTCATCATCGGCCAGCGGGGCCACGTAGAAGTCCGCGGCATGACGGACGACCTCGACGACTTCGACGTCGTGCTGGACGAAAGCGACGTGCTGCGAATCGCGCGGCATCCGCGCCTTGGCGTCGCCGCCCAGACGACGCAGCCGATCGGCCGGGTGCGATACCTGGTCGATCTGATTCGACGACGATTCCCTCAATCAGACGTCCGGTTCATCGATACCGTCTGTCGTCCCACCAAGGAACGTCAGAGCGCCGCCGCGGCGCTGGCACAGCGCTGCGACGTCGTCATCGTCGTTGGCGGCGCGAACAGCAACAACACGCACGAGCTCGTGAACACGTGCAGCCGTTACTGTTCACACGTGCATCATGTCCAGACAGAGTTGGATCTTCGTGCTGAATGGTTTCTTGCCGCAGGCACGGTGGGCATCACGGCTGGCACGTCGACGCCAGACGAGGTCGTCGATCGCGTCGACGAACAGATTCGAGCACTCGCCGCGGATCGAAGCGGCAGCGCTTCTCACGCGGAGCCACTCGAGAAATGACCCGCCCTGCACGAGCGCGGACGCAGTGGCTGCTCGTCGTGGTGTTTGCCATCGGAATGGCATGGGTCGAGGCTGCAACGGTCTACTACCTTCGTCTGATGGCTGACCGCGTTGATCCGTACCAGGCGAACCCATTGCCGATGAGCGGAAACCTGGGGACCGTCGAACTCGTGCGTGAGGCGGCGACCCTTGTCATGCTCCTCACGGTCGGTATGGTCGCCGGGCGGACGAGAACGACGCGTCTCGGCTACGCGGCGATTGCCTTCGGTGTATGGGATATCTGTTACTACGTGTTTCTCAAAGTGATTTGTGACTGGCCGAAGTCGTTGTTCGACTGGGACGTACTTTTCCTGCTGCCGCTGCCCTGGTGGGGGCCTGTGCTGGCGCCCATGTGCGTCGCGCTGCTGATGATCGCGTGGGGCACCATGGTCGTCCAGCGCCGGGTGAAAGGTCGCGCTCGATCGGTCGCATCGACGTTATGGTGGCGCGTTAACTGGCTCGGCGTCAGCCCTCGCGCTCTACGTGTTCATGGCCGACTCACTCCACGTCGCGCATGAGGGCATCGACGCGACAAGGACGGTGTTGCCGACGGCCTTCAACTGGCCGGCTCTTCGTCGTGGCGCTTGCCCTGATGGCCGCTCCCGTCGCGCACTTGGCGTGGCGAATGCGCCCTATGAACATCCGGACCCGCCGATTCACTCCGTTGCAGCCGACGCCCTAGAGCGTTTTCGATTTTGACGTAGCGCGAGGCTTCAGCCGAGCGGAAGATCCGCGCGGGAATCTTGTACGCTCGGCTAAAGCCTCGCGCTACATCGATCTGGAAATCGCTCTAGTGGACACAATGCGTTCGGTGCTCGCGTACTTGAGGCCCGAATCGACCATCAGCGTCACGACCGTGGCGCCCGGCCCAAGCCGCTCGGCGACCTGAATCGCGGCGACGACGTTCGCACCGGAGGATGTGCCGGCAAAGAGTCCCTCCTCCCGTGCGATTCGCCTCGCCATCGCCTTGGCATCATCTGTGGACACGGCGAGGATGTCGTCGACAAGCGTCGGACTCCATAGCGGAGGAGTTCGGCCGATTCCGATCCCTTCGATGCCGTGAGCCCCCGGACGTCCGCCCCCCAATACCGCGGACTCGGCCGGTTCGACGACGATGTTTTTGATCGTCGGATTATGGCGCTTCAACACGGTGGCGACGCCGCGGGAAGAGGCCGCCGCACCGACGGCGTGCACGAACGCGCTCACTCGACCATCCGTCTGTGTCCAGATCTCCTCGCCGAGTGAGTGATAACCACCCACGCTGTCCTCGTTTTCGAGCTGATTCACCCAGAACGTGCGCGGCTCCTTGCTTATCCTCCGGGCGGCTTCGATCATGTCGAGGATCAGTTGCCTGGTGGTTTGGCCACCCTCACTCGGCACAATCGTCAATTCCGCGCCGAGCGCGGCCATGTGATTGCGCTTCTCCTGGCTGAACGCATCCGAGGTGACGATCCGCAGGCGATAGCCTTTCGCGGCGCAAACGAGCGCGATCGACGCGCCCGTGCTCCCACCCGTGTATTCGACGACCGTATCTCCCGGCTTCAACCGGCCGTCCTGTTCGGCGCACGAGATGACGGCTCGAGCCATCCGGTCCTTCATGCTGCCCGTCGGGTTTTCCCATTCGAGCTTCACGAAGATGTCTGCAGCGCGCGGGGGCACGACCTTCCGCAGCCGCACGAGTGAGGTGTTGCCGATCGCGTCGAGGATGTCCATGAGCGATCGTAGACAAAGACCGTTCACAGGCGCGAGTGGCAGGAACGCCGCATTGAGTATCATTCTTGCCATGCGTGTGGACGTCCTTGCTCTCGACGGCGTGTTCGATCTCGGTTTGTCCGCGGTTCTCGACGTCTTTCAGACCGCCAACGAACTCATCGAGATGTCCGGCATAGCCGCGCCTCGATTCCAGCTACGGACCGTGGGCATGCGGAGGGTCGTCAAGACGGCGCAGGGGCTCACGGTGCCGGTCCGCCCTGTGGGCACACGCGCGCCCGACTGCGTCGTGCTGCCGGCGATCGGGTTCAAGATGCCGGGGCCGCTCGAGGGCGCGCTGGCGAGGCCGGACGTCCGCGATGCCGGTGATGCGCTGCGCCAGTGGACTCGGCGCGGCAGCATGATGACCGCGGCCTGCATCGGAACGTTCGTGATGGCCGAGTCCGGCGTGCTGGACGGTCAGCGAGCCACGACGACGTGGTGGCTCGCGCCGATGTTCCGCCAGCGATATCCCCGCGTGCTGCTGGACGACTCGCACATGATCGTGAAATCTGGCCGCTTCGTCACGGCCGGAGCGGCGCTGAGCCACATGGATCTGGCGTTGTGGCTGGTGAGAAGCATCAGCCCGCAGCTCGCCGCGCTCACGGCGAAATATCTCATCGTCGATTCACGGCCGTCGCAGTCTGCCTATGCGCTCACGGACCATCTAACCCACTCGGACCCTCTCGTTCAGCGGTTCGAGCGGTGGGCGCGTGCGCGACTCAAGCGCGGGTTTTCCCTGGACGCCGCCGCACGGGCCGTCGGCGCGAGCAAGCGAACGCTCGCCCGCCGCATGCAGCGCGTGCTCGGAAGGTCTCCTCTGTCTTACGTCCAGAGCTTGCGCGTCGAACGCGCCGTCCACTTACTGAAGACCGGCAACGCAAGCGTCGACGAAGTGGCCGTCCAGGTGGGATACGGCGACGGCGCGACGCTGCGAACGCTGCTGCGCCGAACGCTGCAGTTGGGCGTCAAGGAGATCAGGCGCGCGTAGCGCCGGTCACCCGACCCTTCACCGCGTTCGCACGCGCGCTGTAGGTAATGCGGCCATTGGCAGCGGCCGGATGAATGGCGCGCATCCGGCTCTTGAGAAGCGCGAGTTGTTCTGGCGACGCCGCGGCGAGCGGTGGGCCAACGCTCGATCCTCCGAGGATGGTCGTCCAGTAGTCGTCGAAGTCGGCGAATGTCCGCTGCACGGCGATCTGCCGCGTTTCGACGCGCATCCAGCCCTGCGCCGGTCCACAAGCGCCGTAGTACCTTCCATTTGGGACGCGTCAGAACTTGGCGGTATCGGGACTGTCAGTCCTATCGCGCGCATTTCAGCCTGCAATGCGCCGTACGGAAAACCGCCGCCGGCCATGTCCCACGCGTAGGCTGCGACGATGCCGCCCGGGCAAACCACTCGAGCCATTTCGGCGACGCCTTCAGAAGGGTCTGGAACGAAAAAGATTACCAGCGGCATGACAGCGACGTCGAACGTGTCGTCGGTAAAAGGCTGGGCCATCGCATCCGCCTGACAGAACTGCGCCGGACCGAGCCCGTGGCGTGTCCGGGCGTAGGCAAGCTGCCTCTCCGACGGATCGAACCCCGCTACTGAAACCGGCGCGCATCGCTCGACGAACAATTCGGTGAAGGCGCCGCTGCCGCAGCCAACATCGAGCCATCGCAAACCTGGTGCGACAGCGAGCCAGTCGAGGAACGTCTCGCCTGCAAGCTGGCTCCACTTTCCCATGTAGCGTTCGTACGAAGCGCCGTTGTTGAAGCGGATGCTACCATTCTTGCGGCCGGTCTGCGCAAGGTACCCGTAGAAGCCCATATCTTTGTGGGTCGCTTGCTTCGTGATCAGAATGATCTGGTAGGTGTGACCTGAAAAATGTTCGACGACGTGAAAGATCGCCGCGAGCACGGTCGTCTCATAGCCCTGGATCGTGACCGGGTCGTTCAGCCGCGCATGCGGCAGCGTGCGGATCACGTTGATCGCATCGCTCACCGTGTTGCGCAGGTTCGCGAGGAGCGCCGCCGCATCTGGCCCTGACCGCGCCGCGAACTCAGCCGGCCTATCGCGGTGATCGGCCCCGCCGCCGACGCCAGACAGAATCCACTGCCGCACGTTACCCTCGAGATGCAGCAGCAGATTGGCTGCCGCGTTCTCGTTCTCCGACGCGCGCGCCCACAACGCTCCAGCCGGAAGCTTCGACACGCAGGTTTCGATGCGGCTCAGATTTTCCGCGAGCTTGTCCGCTGCCTCGGTCAGGAATATGTTTTCGACAGTCATTGCGCTATCCGGTGATCCGAACGTAGCCACGCCACATCGTCTTGCCATCCAAGCGGACGTCCGCGCGATAAACTCCGGGGCTCGGCGGCATCGGAAAGCTCCACGCAGATCTCGAGGTTTCTGATTTGCGGAAATCCACTTTTGCGGCCTTGCTCTCGCCGACCACGTCGTTCTCGCCGTTGTAAATGCGCACAACCATTTGACCGCGCAGCCGATCTCTCGGCGTCCATGTGACGAATACGGCGAACGCCTTGTCACGGATCGACAGCTGACTATGGTGCTCCGGCGCCTCCAGTTTGCCCTTGGCGTCGACGCGCCCGATTCCGCCGGTCAGTACGTGCTGATCGCCGAAAACCCCGGGTACCGTGATCTCCCGAGAGCGCAAATCACTCAAGGCCACGGTCGGCGCGGTTGGTTTGAAATTGATGACCTGCAGCGGAATCACCGCCGTCGCCAGCGTCGAACCGGCCGACGCGACGTCTTCGCGCTCGCCGGTGCGTCCCACGTCGCTCACAAGTCCGATCAACTCGCCAAACTCGTTGAGCACCGGCGCACCGGGAGCGGCTGACCCGACCAGAAACGTCGCAGTCAGGATCGGCGATGCGCCCGTACCGTTCTCGCCGCTGATCGTGCATGGACTAAGGACACGCCCTCCACTGCTGTTTTGCAGAGCGAAACACCGACTTCCGACTTTCGTCGCGTCCAGGCCGGCGACGGGCAGCGGTTCCCCATCAATCGAGCCTGACAAAACGGCCCAATGCTGGCTGCGGTTCCAAGCGACCGCGGACAACACAGGTTTCGTTGCGCCATCTCGCGCCACTGAGCGGATTTCGTCAGCATTGTCGAGCGTCGACATCGCGGTATAAATCAGTCCGGGCGCGGGACTGAATCCAGCTGTCGCCGGCAGTTCGCGGCCGTCGGTCGAGAATCGCTGCAGGACAACGAACGCGCGGTTCAATCGATCGTAGAGTTCGGCCTCCGCGAGAACTGTTTTTCGCGGGGACGACTCGACCTTCTCATCTGTCAGTTCGAACGTAAATCGACCGGCTGGCTTTCCGTCGACTGTTGCTTCGATTGACCAGGTGCCGAGTGACATCGAGGAGGACAGCGGCAGCTTCCAGTACGCACCGAACCGTTCCGCTTTCGCGACGTAATCGATCGCTGACGTTGAGGTGAGCGCGCTATCGGGGCTGCGCCATTGCGCAACGAGGCGATGCCCACCCGCCCCACCTTCCCACTCGAAGAGTACCGATGACATCGTGATCGTCGGTTCGATTGAAGATTGACCGTTCGGCAGACAACACGAAATTTCCATTCGCTTCCTGGCCGGAAGGACCGCTGGAAATCTTCACGACTTGAACACGGCCCGGCTGCGTGACGAAGCCGAAGGCGTCGCCGGCGAGAAGGCCAAGCCCGAGCGCCCCGACCGTGAGCAGTGTCCGCATCGCACCTCCGTGCGGGTCTCGTTGTGAGGTGAAAAGGCGGTGGATTCTAGCACGGTGAACACACAGCGAACCGCCGCCGCGCTCAATCGGCGATGGTGATGACAACGTTCCCCTTCTTGTGTCCCTGCTCGACGTACCGGTGGGCTTCGGCGATCCGCTCCAGCGGGTATCGCCGATCGATCACCGGCTTCAGCTTCCCCGCCTCGGCGAGCTCCTTGAGCCGCATGAGATCGTCGCGGCGAAAGCGCGGGAGCCTGTCGTCCACCGAGGTGAATTTGCCCGCGGGCGTCAGCGCGTTCCTCGCAGCCTCTTTCATCGGCGACGTTTTTCTGCGTCCAACGGCATCGAACACGACGTCATAGCGGCCCAGCGCCGACGCGGTGTCCTTCATGTAGTCGAGGACGGTGTCGGCGCCGAGAGACCGCACCAGCTCCACGTTCGCCGTGCTGCAGACCGCGGTCACCTCCGCGCCTACGGAGCTTCGCGATCTGAACCGCAGAGGCTCCGTTCGCGCCGGATGCGCCGTAGACGAGCACTCGCTGACCGCTCCCAATGTTCGCCTTGCCGAGGAAGTACAAGGCCATCCATCCTCCGAGCACCGCTGCGGCTTCGTCATGACTCAGATTCGACGGCGCCCGCGTCAGGAGCTTGAGGGTTGCCGGCAAGCGGGTGCGCTGGGCGTAACAGCCCATGCGCAGCGTGGTGAACGCCCACACGCCGTCGCCGACGTGAAACCGTGTGACCTTGGGTCCGATCGCTTCGATCTCACCGGCCAGGACTGCGCCGAGGATAGGCCGCCGCGGCCTCGTGAAACCGATCGCCGCCCGCGCCATCAGCCGCTTGGCGAGAGGAGCCGAGGGGATCATGCTCCTGATGTAGCAGTCGCTCGGCGAGACCGTCGTCGCGCGGATCCTGATCACGACGTCCCTGGCTTCGGGAACGGGATCGCGGACGTCCTGGATCTGCAGAACCTCAGGAGGTCCATAGCGCGGGCAGACGGCCGCCTTCATGGGCGGATGTGTCGAGTGACCGTGCCGTTCTTGACGACGATGTCGACGTTCGACAGCGCGACGATGTCGAAGAGCGGGTTGCCGTTGACGACGATGATGTCGGCGAGCTTGCCCGGTTCGATCGTGCCGAGCTCGCGGCCCTTGCCGATGATCTGTGCGTTGACGCGCGTCGCCGCGCGCAATCGCGCGCTGCGGCGTCATGCCCATGTCGACGTGCACCTTGATCTCGCGCCACAGCGCTTCGCTGTGGAAGTTCATCGGCGTGCCGCTGTCGGTTCCCATGCCCATCACGGCGCCCGACTCGATGAACTGCTTCACGCCGCGCTCGCGATAGAGCATCTCGCGATCGGTGCGCTGGAAGTAAGCGGAGCGCCGGCCAGTTCTTCAGCGAGTCCTGGATCTCGGCGAAGATCTCCGGCGGGAACAGCTTCTTCATCTCCGGATCCTGCAGCCGCTCGGGGAATGCCGCGGTATCCGGGTACACCCACGCGCGGTGCGCCGCCGTGACGACGACCGGGCGGCCGGCGTTGACGATGTCGCGAATCAGTTCCGGCGAATACGGCGGCGCCGTGCCCGCCGAGCCGACGTGCTGCAGCACGTCGACACCGGCCTCGAGCGCGTGCCGTACGTCCTGTTCCGCATAGACGTGGGCGTGCACGCGAAGGCCGTGTTTGTGCGCCGCGTCGACGATCGCCTTGTAGTCGTCGAACGTCAGGCCCGCGTGCGCCTTGATCTGATCGACGCCGGCGTTCGCGAGCCTGTCGACCTGCTGCGCCGCCTCCTGCGGCGTGGCGATGTTCACTCCGCCGAAGCCGACCTGCATGGCGCCGCGTCGCGCCCCGCGAAATCCACGGTCCGCTGGCGAACACGCGCGTGCCGACGACTTCGCCCTTGTTGATGCGATCGCGGATCGCGAGGATCGGCTGCAGCGGCGCCCCAAGATCGACGGTCGTCGTGACGCCGGCCATGAGCAGCTGCTTCGCGGCCGTCTCCATCACGCGCATCAGCATCGCGTCGCCGCCGTGCGCGGTGATCCACGGGAACCAGGTTTCGTAGTTGCCGTGGCCGAGCGCGATCAGGTGGCCGTGCGCCTCGATCAGACCGGGCAGCATCGTCCGCCCGCTCGTGTCGACGACAGTCGCGTCCGCCGGCACCTTCACTTCCGAGGCCGGTCCCGCCTGGACGATCTTGTCGCCTTCGATGAGGACCGCCGCGTGGTGGATTGGCGGCACCTCGTAGCCGGTCAGCAGCATGCCGCCGACGAGCGCCAGGCGCTTCGGCGTCTGTGCGTGCGGGACGCGCGACGCGGTGCAGAGGACACACAGGACCACGCCGAGCGCGGCGGCACTGCTGAACCTAATGCGCATAAAGTTCGGCGCCTATTCTAGACCTCTTGGTCTATAGTGCCACCTGATCACGGAGTCTCCCATGACCCGAACGCTTTCGATCGCAGCACTGATCGCGACGATTTCGCTCGTCATCTTCGCCCAGCCGTCGACACGCTACGACGTCGTCATCGCACACGGCGCGATCGTGGACGGCACCGGCAACCCGTGGTACGACGGCGACATCGGCATCCGCGATGGCCGCATCGCCGCGATCGGATCAATCGATCGCGGCGCCGCAGCGGTCGTCATCGACGCGAGCGGCAAGGTCGTGTCGCCCGGGTTCATCGATCTGCACACGCATTCCGACATCCCGCTGGTCATCGACGGGACGGCACAAAGCGCCGTGCGCCAGGGCGTGACTCTCGACGTTCTTGGCGAGAGCGCGTCAATCGCACCGCTCGACGGCGTGGTGCTCGACGGTCTCAAACCGCAAATGAAGCGGCGGTACGATCTCGATGTCGATTGGACTACGGTCGCCGGCTATTTCGCGCGGCTCCAGCGGCAAGGCGTCTCGATCAACGTCGCCACGAGCGTCGCACCGCAGCAGATCCGGCAAGTCGTGATGGGCTACGACAAGCGGCCGGCCGATGCCGGGGCGCTCGCGAAAATGAACGCGCTCGTCGCGCAGGCGATGCAGCAGGGCGCGGTCGGGTTGTCGACGGCGTACGAAGGCGGCGGCTACGACAACCCGGAGGAGATCTTCGCAATGGCGAAGGTCGCAGCGCAATACGGCGGCTACTACGGCAGCCACGTCGGCAGCGAAGGTTACCAGCTCGTTGAAGAAGTCCAGAAAGCGATCGCCGTCGCCGAAGCCGCGCATCTGCCGGTGCACATCTACCACCTGAAGATTCGCGGGACGAAGCTGTGGGGGCAGGCCGGTCCGGCTTTGAAGCTGATCGAAGACGCGCGCCGCCGCGGGCTCGACATCACGGCGAATCAGTACCCGTACACCGCGATGCAGCACCCGTGGGGCGCCTTCTTCCCGGAATGGGCAAAAAATGGACCGCCCGCCACGATTGTCCGTGTCCTCTCGGATCAGGCGAATCGCGAGAAGCTGAAGAAGGACCCGCAGTTCAAGCAGTACGTCGAGGAGCACGGCGGGTTCGAAGGCATCGTGGCGTCGCGCTTCAGCAACCCGAAAGACAAGCCGCTCGAAGGCAAAAGCATCGCGGAAATCGCGAAGCTGCGCGGTGACAGCGATCCTGCCGAGACCTGTTTCAATTTGATCGTCGAGGAGGGCGGCTTCGTCGACGGCGTCCACCACAACATGTCGGAAGACGACGTGAAGACGATTATGCGGCTGCCCTGGGTGGCGATTGCCTCGGACGGCGCGGCGCTGAGACCCGACGGCATCCTGGGCGACGGGCTGCCGCATCCGCGCAGCTACGGCACGAATCCGCGCGTGCTCGGCAAGTACGTGCGCGAGGATCGCGTGCTCACGCTCGAAGATGCGGTCCGCAAGATGACGTCGCTGCCTGCCCAGATTCTGCATCTCAAAGATCGAGGGCTGCTCCGTGAGGGCTATTGGGCCGACCTCGTCGTCTTCGATCCCGCAACCGTTTCAGACCGCGGCACGTACGAACGCCCCGCGCAATATCCCGCCGGCATCGCGCACGTGCTGGTGAACGGCGTCCCGGTGATCAGGAACGGCGAGCACACCGGCTCGAAGCCGGGAAAGATCGTGTACGGCAGCGGACACACCTCGACAACGAGTCACTGAGCCTGGAGGATCAAGATGGCGAAGAGAGCATGCACGATCGCACTCGTTGTGTTGATGTCGGTCGCTTATCTGCCGGCGCAGACCACGAGCTGGCGTCCGACGATCGTCGCGCAGCACGGCATGGTGGCCGCGGGGCATCCGCTCGCGGCCGAAGCCGGAATGCGCATCCTGAAGGCTGGCGGCAATGCGATCGACGCCGCGATGGCCACGTGGGCCGTGCAGGGACAGGTCGAACCCGGAATGACCGGCCTTGGCGCCGACATGTTCATCCTCTACTACAACGCGAAGACCCACGAGGTGAAGTTCATCAACGGCACCGGCTTCGCGCCCCACGCGGCGACGATCGATCTGTACAAGAGCAAAGGCGGCATCCCGGATGACGGCGCGCTGACGATCAGCGTGCCGGCGGCGGTCGCAGGCGCCGCCTACGCCGTGCAGAAGTACGGCACGAAGCCGCTCTCCGATGTCTTCGCGCCGGCAGTCGAGATCGCCGAACAGGGCTTCCCCATCACAGAGGCGCTCGCGCAAGGCCTGAAGAGCAGCCGCGACAAACTCGCGAAGTTCCCCTCGTCGACGAAGATCTGGTTCAAGGACGGGAAGCCGCTCGAAATGGGCGATCTGCTCGTCAACAAGGATCTGGCGCGCACACTCCGCGCGATCGCGACGCAGGGCGCCGAGCCGTTCTACCGCGGAGATATCGCGAAAAACACTGTGGCATTCATCAAGGCGAACGGCGGCCTGATCACCGAAGCCGACCTCGCCGCTGTGCAGGCCTTCGAGGATCCGCCGGTTCGCACGAGCTATCGCGGCGTCGACGTGTACGAATGCCCGCCGAACTCACAGGGCTTCGTCATGCTCGAAGCGCTCAACATCCTCGAAGGATTCGACCTCAAGGCGATGGGCCACAACAGCGCGCCGTATCTGCACGCCGTGACCGAAGCGCTCAAGCTGTCGTTCGCCGATCGCAACAAGTACGTCGGCGATCCAAAATTTGTCCCGAACATCCCGATGAAGGCGCTGCTGTCGAAGGAATACGCCGCGGCGCGGCGCGCTCAGATCGATCCGAATCACGCGATCGCCGGCGAACCGGCGCCCGGTGATCCGGCGCGGTTCATGACGTCCAATGCCGCCGCGAATCGCTACGAGGCGCCGCAACCCTCGCCTTCAACGGTGAGGCCGTTCGACCCCGACGAGATCCTCAACTTGACGACCTACCTCGCCGTCGTGGACAAGGACCACAACATGGTGTCGGTGACGTCGAGCCTGCTCAGCGGGTTCGGCAGCGGCATGGTCGTCGAGGGCGGCGGATTCTTCATGAACGACCGCATGAAGTACTTTTACCTCGACCCGGCGGATGTGAATGCGCTGCAGCCCGGAAAGCGCGTCCGGCAGACCATCAACCCGGCGCTGGCGCTGAAAGACGGCAAGCCGTACATCGTTTTCGGCACGCCCGGCGCCGACACGCAGCCGCAGACGCAGCTCCAGTTCTTCCTGAACGTCGTCGAGTTCGGCATGACCGTTCAGCAGGCGCTCGAGGAGCCGTCAGTGATCAGCAACAGCTTCCGCGACTCGTACTATCCGCACAAGGTTCTCGGGAAGCTGCTCACGCCGGCGATGCTGCCGCAAAGCGTGCGCGACGCGCTCGCGGCGAAGGGCCACCAGCTCGATGTGCGCGACGTGAAGGGAGTCGGTTCGGTGAAAGGGATCATGATTCATCCCCGCACCGGCGTGCTGATGGGCGGCGTGAGCCCGACAGGCGACAGCTACGTGATGGCGTGGTAATGGAGGCCCTTATGCCGCGCGTCCGCGTACTCGTATCGACTCTCGCGCTCGCGACGGTGGCCGTCGCCGCGGCGCAGCAGCTACCGTCATCGTCACCTCGCGATCCGCAGCGTGAGGCGACGATGAGCATCGCCGACGGGTTCACTGTCGCGGCCGTCGGCGACAACATCATTGCGAGGCCGGTTTCGCAGACGCCCGGCTTCGGGCCCGTGGGCAAGCTCATTCACGACGCCGATGCCGCATTCGGGAACTTCGAAGGTACGGCGATCGATTTGTCGCGGACGCCGGCTGTGCCGCAGGCCGAATTCGGCGGCGTGTGGATCATCGGTTCCCCGTCGGTCGCGAAAGATCTGAAGGCGATCGGATTCGACGTCATGTCGCGCGCCAACAACCACGCCACTGATTGGGGCCTCGAGGGCATGCGTCAGACGAGCCGCGCGCTGGACGACGCCGGAATCGTGCACGCCGGCGTGGGCGAACACCGGGCGGCGGCACGTGCGGCGCGGTACTTCGATACGGACAAGGGGCGCGTCGCGCTCATCTCGATGGCGTCCACTTTCACGCCGCTGTCCCGATCGGCACCGCCGGCCGGCCAGGCACCCGGGCGTCCCGGTGTAAACGCGCTGAGAACGACGCGCTACTCGCTCGTCACACCGGACGAACTGAAGGTGCTCCGGAAGATTCGGGACGAACAGCCGGCGGACTCGGTTCGCGTGCCGGAGAAGGAGCCGGCCGACGAGCTCGACCTGTTCGGCGTTCGGTACAAGGCAGCCGATCACCGCGGCTTCGCGTACACGATCGATCCCATCGATCTGCGCGAGGTGCTCAAGAGCATTCGCGCGGCGAAGCAGTTGTCGGATTTCGTGATCGTGACGATCCATGCGCACGAGCCCGGCAACTGGAGCCAGGAGCCGGCCGATTTCCTGCCGACGCTCGCGCACGCGGCGATCGATGCCGGCGCCGACGAGTTCATCGGGCACGGGCCGCATCAGGTCCGCGGCATCGAAGTGTACAAAGGCAAACCGATCTTCTACAGCCTCGGCAACTTCATCTTTCAACTGGATCTGCTCGAACCGGTCGCAAGCGATCTGTACGAACAGTACAAGATGGACGCCGCGGTGACGACCGACGCCGAGTTCGACGCGATGTGGAATCACCTCGTCTTCGGCGGCGACATCTGGTACCAGAGCGTCGTCACCACCAGCCGCTTCGAGAAAGGGCGGCTCTCGGAAATCCGGCTGCATCCGATCGATCTGAACTATGCAGCGCGCGGCGCCGATCGCGGCGTACCGAAGCTGGCCGCTCCCGACGTCGCCAGAACGATTCTCGAACGGCTGCAGCGCCTGTCGCAGCCCTTCGGCACGCGCATTACGATTCAGGACGGAGTCGGCGTGATCCGGCCGGGGGCCGGCGCGACAAGCGACGCGGCCCGGTAGCGTCGGTGGCGGCTGGACGATGACGCTGCGCCGCCTCACGTTCGCATTCGTGTCCCTTGTGATCGGCCTCGCCGGCTGCTCGCGCTCGCCCGATCGGCGGCCAGCCGCAGTCGACGATCTCGTCGCAGCAAATAATCGCGGCGTCGGGCTGATGGGGCAGTTCGACTACGCGCAGGCGCGCGACATCTTCGCGCGCCTTGCCGCATCGCATCCCGATCGGCTCGACGTCCAGGTGAACCTCGCCGTCGCGACGTTGAATCGCCAGCGGGAAGGCGACGATAGGGAGGCGCAGCGAATTCTGCAGAAGGTGCTCAGCGTCGATCCACGACAGGTTCGCGCGCATTACAACCTCGGCCTCATTCTGCTCAACGACGGCCGCCCAGCCGAGGCGCTGGGCCATTTCTTACTTGCGTCGGAGCACGAGCGAGGCGATGCCTACGCCGTCTACTACGTGGGCCAGTGCAAGTTTCAGCAAGGCGACGCCGCCGGGGCGCTCGACGCGTACCAGCGCGCCCTGACACTGAATCCGCGCCTGCGCAGCGCCGCGTACGGCGCCTTTCAGGCGATGCAGCGGCTCGGCCGCGCCGATGCGTCGCGCATGCTGGATCGATTTCGCACCCTCGACGCGGACCCTCGCAGCGACGCGGTGGAGTTCAAGTACACACGGATGGGACCGCTCGGTCAGGCGGCAATCGTCGATCAGCCGGCGCCGTCAGCTGCCCAACGTCCGGCAGGGCCAGTGTTCCAGCCAAATCCGGTGCCCATCGCCGTGACGTCGCCGACGGTCACGTGGCGGCGATTCACGGCAACCCAGCGGCCGAGCATCACCGCGGCCGATATCGACGGCGACGGCACCATCGATCTGTTCATCGCCGGCGCAATTGAGGATCACGGCGTCGTGCGGAACGCGGTACTGCTCAACCGAGGCGCCTCGGGATTCGTGCTCGACGCGACGCATCCGCTCGCGGCAGTCCCAGACGTGAACGCTGCGCTCTGGGGCGACTACGACAACGACGGGCTCACCGACGTTTATCTGTGCCGGCACGGTGCGAATCAGCTGTGGCGGCAGATCGCAAAAGGACAGTGGGCCGACGTGACGGCGTCCGCGCACGCCGACGGCGGAGGCGGGACGACGATTGACGGCGCGCTGTTCGACGCCGATCACGACGGCGATCTCGACATCCTGCTGATCAAAACCGGCGCGGCCAACGAGCTGCTGAACAACGACGGCAACGGTACCTTTCGATCGCTCGGCGCGACGATCGGGCTCGCCCGCGATCGCCGTCCATCGACCGGCGTCATCGTCGCCGATCTCGACGGCGATCGCGACGCCGATATCGTCGTGATCCGATCCTCGCCGCAGCACGACGTGCTGATCAACGATCGCACGTGGCAGTATCACCGCGGGACAGGCGTTCAGCCGATTCGCGGGCGCCGAGATGACCGCGGCTGTTGCGGGCGATCTCGACGCCGGTGCGCACCCGGTGCTCTACTCGAGCGATCAAGGCGGCGTGACGCGATGGGCGCGCGGCTCTTCGGGCACGTGGGAGCCGCGGAGAATCGCCGGGTCTGCCGCTCTCGCGCAAAGCCCGCAGCTTGCGGTCGCCGACGTCGACGGCGACGGCCGCCTCGATCTGATCGGCACCGGATCCGATGGCCGTTGGCACGCGATGGCAATCAGCGACGACGGCGGCGCGACGCCGCTCTTCGCGGAACAGGGCCCCCCGGTGGCAGGCTGGACGCTGGCCGTGCTCGATCCAGCGAGAGGACCGTCGATCGTTGCGGTGCCGGTCGACGCCGGCAGCGCGCCGCTCATATGGCAGCCCGGCGCCGGACGTTTCTCGTACGTGTCCGTGATGTTCAGCGGGCGCGACCGCATGACCACGCAGATCCGGTCGAACGTCTCGGGTATCGGCACGCAGGTCCTGGCGCGCGCCGGATCGCGGTGGACCGCGCTGTCCACGTATCGCGGGCAGTCGGGCATCGGTCAAAGCCTTCAGCCGCTCGCATTCGGTACGGGCGGAGCGCCGCAGCTCGATTTCCTCTCGATCACATGGTCCGACGGCGTCTTCCAGACCGAGCTCGGGCTCGCGCCCGGAACGCTGCGGCGCATCGACGAAGTGCAGCGCCAGCTATCGAGCTGTCCGGTGCTCTTCGCGTTCGACGGGCGCCACTTCGCGTTCGTCACGGACATTCTCGGCGTCGGCGGCATGGGGACGCCGACGAGCCCCGGTGTGTACCGACGAGCCGCGGCCGCGCGAAAGCGTGCTGCTGCCCGACGGCCTGCTCGCCGGCCGCGACGGCCGTTACGAGCTGAAGATCACCGAACCGATGGAAGAGGTCGCCTACATCGATTCGGCGCGTCTCCTCGCGTACGATCTTCCCGCCGGCTGGCAGCTCGTGCTCGACGAGCGGAAGGCGATCTCGCCGCCGGAGGCGAGCGGCGAACCGCGCTTCTACCGCGAGGAGCGCCTGCCGGTTCGCGTCGTCGCCGACGACGGCGAAGACGTCACGCGCGCGGTGACAGCAGTAGACGGCATCGCGGCACCGCCTGGCCGCGTCGATCGCGCGATACATCGGGCTGACCGCCGATCGCACGTTGACCCTGGAGTTCGACAGCGCGCTCGATAGCATCGCGGGAGATCCGATGCTCGTCGCCGACGGATGGATTGAGTATCCGTACGCGCAGACGCTGTTCGCTGCGTGGCAGGCGCACGCCGAATATCAGGCGCCGACGATCGAGGCGCGCGGCGCAGACGGTCGTTGGCAGATCGTCCGGCGTGAGTTCGGTTACCCTGCCGGCATGCCAAGACGCATGTCGGTGCCGCTCGGCCGGCTGCCGCATGGCGCTACCGCGCTTCGTCTGCGCACGACGCAGGAGATTTATTGGGATCGGCTCGCCGTCGGCTATGCCCTGCCCGCGCCGGATGCAACGGTGACGGACGCTGCCGGTGACCGCCGCGCGCCTCGCACAGACCGGCTTCGCTGCTCGCGCGGTCGCTGCGCAGCGCCGGCCGTCGTACGACTACGATCGGCGCGCGCCGCTGTGGGACACGCGTTATCCGAAGGGCATGTACACGCGCGGAGGGCACCGTCACCGAACTGCTGGCCGCAGATGACGGCGCGGTCGCGGTGATCGGACCGGGCGAGGAAGTGCATCTCGAGTTCGCGGCGTCGCTGCCTGCCGTGCGCCCCGGGTGGACGCGGCGTTTCGTGCTCGACGCGCGCGGCTGGTGCAAGGACATGGACCTCTACACGAAAGACGGCGAGACGGTCGACCCGCTGCCGGGCCGCCGCGGAGCCGCGGCCGCCGCGCTGCAGCAGCGCTACACCACGCGCTACGAGTCGGGACGATGACGACGGAGCGGTCGCCGAGGCGGGCCGTCGGGCCGCGTCTTCGCCGGCTGCTCGCGGCCGTGCTCGCGATTGCCGCCGGCCTGGCGGCGAATTCGATCTATCTCGCCGCCATCACGTTCACCGAATGGACGACCGGCCGCGGCTTCCAGAACTACTTCTACCAGTACATGTTCCTGGCGCACCTGGCGCTGGGGCTCGCGCTCATCGTGCCGTTCCTGGTCTTCCTCATCGTCCATCTCCGTGCGGCGCGCGGCCGTCGCAACCGGCTGGCGCTGAGAACCGGATACGCGCTGGGCGGTGCGAGCCTTGCGCTGCTGGCGACGGGCCTCGTGCTCGTGCGGTTCGGCATCTTCGAAATCCGCGACCCGCGCGTGCGCACGATCGCGTACTGGTGCCATGCCCTTCTGCCGCTCGCGGCGGCGAGCTTGTACCTCTGGCATCGCGAGCGAGGCGGCCGGTTCCGCATCCAGCGCGCGTGGGCCTCGTTCGGCGCCGTGGCCGCTCCTCTCGGCGGCGCTCCTCGTCGTCCACGCGATGAATCCGCATCCGAAGAGCGGCACGCCGAGAGAGGGCGAGCGATATTTTTCGCCCTCGCTCGCGCGCACGAACGAAGGACGTCTGCTGCCGCTGCGCGTGCTGACGATGAACGAGTATTGCCGGACGTGCCACGCCGACGCGTACGAGAGCTGGTTCCACAGCGCGCATCGCTTCAGCTCGTTCAACAATCAGTTCTATCTGGCGAGCGTCAAGGAAACGCGCGAGGTCCTGCAGCAGCGCGACGGCAACAACCGCGGCAGCCGCTGGTGCGCAGGATGCCACGATCCGGTGCCGCTGTTGAGCGGCACCTTCGACACGGCGTCGCTCGAAGAACCGATCGAGCCCACCGGCCAGGCGGGGATCACCTGCACGGTCTGCCACGCGCATCACGCAGGTGAACAGCACGCGCGGCAACGGCGACTACTTGATCGAAGAGCCGCTCCAGTATCCCTTCGCGTTCAGCACGAGCCCGTTGCTGCAGTACGTCAATCGGCAGCTGGTGAAGGCGAAGCCCGCGTTCCACCGCCGGACGTTCCTCAAGCCGGTGCACCGCACGGCGGAATTCTGCTCGACCTGCCACAAGGTGTCGCATTCCGGCCGAGGTCACGAAGTACAAGGATTTTCTGCGCGGCCAGAATCATTACGACCCGTTCCTGCTGAGCGCCGCGTCGGGCCACGGCGCGCGCAGCTTCTACTACCCGGCCGCGGCCGAGCGCGCCTGCGCCGGCTGCCACATGCCGCTCGTTCCATCCGACGATTTCGGCGCACGGGTATTCGAAGGCAGCGACACGCGCAGCATTCACAACCACGCGTTCGCAGCGGCGAACACGGCGCTCCCCTTTCTCCGCGGCGACGAGCCCGCAGTTCGGACGTCAGAAGCGTTTCTCGCCGGCGTCGCCCGTGTCGACATCTTCGGCGTGAAGACGGGTGGCGCGATCGACGGCGAGCTCCGCGCGCCGATTCGTCCAATCGTTCCCGCGCTGCGTCGGTCGACGACGTATCTGCTGGAGACGGTCGTCCGCACGCTCAAGGTCGGCCATCCGCTTACTCAGGGCACCGCGGATTCGAACGAGCTCTGGCTCGACGTCACGGCAACGAGCGCGGGACAGGTGATCGGCCGCAGCGGCAGCCTCGAGGACGGCGCGGTCGATCCGCGCGCGCACTTCATCAACGTGTACATGCTCGATCGGGAGGGTCGGCGTGTCGATCGCCGCAACGTGCAGGACATCTTCGTGCCGCTCTACGATCATCAGATTCCGCCGGGCGCCGCGGCGGTCGTTCACTACGAGCTGCATGTGCCGGGCGGCATCACGACGCCCATCGAGGTCGAGGTAAAGCTCCAGTACCGCAAGTTCACGCGCCGCTTCACGACCTACGCCCTCGGGCTCGCCGCGCCGGCGCTGCCTGTGACGACGATCTCCTCGGATCGCGTCGTCTTTCCGGTCGGCTCCGCAACGACGCTCTGACGCCGCAGGAGCGCCAGTGCCGCCCGCCTGGGAGCGGTGGAACGACTACGGCATCGGCCTGCTGCTCGAAGGCGCGAGCGGCAGCGAGAAAGGCGAACTGCGGCAGGCCGCCGACGCCTTCGCCGAGGTGGAGCGGCTCGGGCACGCAGACGGACCGCTCAACCTGGCGCGAGTGTTCTACAAAGAAGGTCGCATCGACGAGGCGGCCGACGCGCTGCACCGCGCTGCCGCGGCCGGCGCGCCGCCGTGGACGGTCGCGTGGCTGAGCGGCCTGGTCAACAAGGAGAACGGATTCCTCGACGAAGCGATCGCCGACTTCACGCGCGCGCTGGCGGCGGGAGCCGTCGGCGGGCGCCCGGCGGCGATTCGATTTCAGCCTCGATTACGAAGTGATCAACGAGCTCGGTCAGGCGCTGTTCGAGCGCGCAAAGATCGAACGCGGCGCCGCGCGCGTCGATGCACGGCGCGCCTACCTGCGGCGTGCCGCCGACGAGTTCGAGAAGACGCTCGTCATCGACGCGGAAAACGTGACCGCCCATTACGCGCTCAGCCTCATCTACGACGAGCTTGGCGACGCTGCCCGCAGCCGCGAACACGCGGCGCTCCATGCGCGTTATAAGCCGGACGACAACGCGCGCGATCACGCGGTCGCCGTTCACCGCCTCGCGAACCCGGCTGCCAACCACGCAGCGCAATCGATCGTCATTTACCCGCTACGATGACGCGCCGCGGCATCGCCGTCGCTCTGCTCGCCGTCTCTTGCGTCGTCGTCGCGGCCGTTCTGTGGCTGCGCCGTCGGCCGCCGGTCCCGGCGGCGCCGCTGCCCGTGCGCAGCAGCGCGCCGGCCGCACAAACTGCCAGACGCGGCGTTCGTCGACATCACTCGCGCCGCGGGCATCACCTTCGAGCACGAAAACGGCGCCGAGGGACAGAAGCTGCTGCCCGAGACGATGGGCGGCGGCGTCGCGTTCTTCGATTACGACAACGACGGCCGACCCGATCTGCTCTTCGTCAACTCGCGGCCGTGGCCATGGTCGACCGAGCCAGCGCACGGCCGCGCGGTCGCGCCTCGTGTTGTACCGCAACGACGGCGGCGGGCACTTCACGGACGTGACCGCGGCCGCCGGCCTCGCCGTCGACCTGTACGGCATGGGCGTCGGCCGTCGGCGACTACGACAACGACGGCTGGGTCGACCTCTTCGTCACGGCCGTCGGCGGCAATCACCTGTTCCGCAACGTCGGCGGCCACTTCATCGACGTGACCGCCGCGAGCGGGCGTCGGCGGGCCGACCTGACCAATGGAGCACGTGCGCGACCTTGTTCGACTACGACAACGACGGCGACCTCGACCTGTTCGTCTGCAACTACGTCCGCTGGTCGCCGGCGATCGACCTGCAGCAGGATTTCCGCGTCGTCGGCATCGGGCGCGCCTACGGCCCGCCGCGCACCTTCGAAGGGCACGTTCCCCTACCTGTACCGCAACGACGGCGGCGGACACTTCACCGACGTTTCGGCGAGCGCCGGCGTGCAGGTTGCGAACCCGGCGACCGGCGTGCCGCTGGCCAAGTCGCTCGGCGTCGCGCCCGTCGACGTCGACGGCGACGGCTGGCCGGACCTCGTCGTCGCCAACGACACGGTGCAGAACTTCCTGTTCCACAACGAGGACAACGGCCGCGTTCGAGGAAATCGGCGCGCGCGCGGGCATCGCCTTCGACGCCTACGGCAACAGCCGCAGCGCGATGGGCATCGATGGGCCGACTTCCGCAACGACGGGTCGCTCGGCCTCGCGATCGGCAACTTCGCCAACGAGATGACCGCCCTCTACGTATCGCAGCCGCAGCCACTTCAGTTCTCCGACGTGGCGATCGTCTCCGGCCTCGGCCCGACGAGCCGCAGCGCGCTTGAAGTTCGGCCTGTTCTTCTTCGACTACGACCTCGACGGCCGGCTCGACCTGCTGTCGGCCAACGGCCACCTCGAGGAGGAGATCGCCAAGGTCCAGGCGAGCCAGCAGTACGAGCAGCCGCCGCAGCTCTTCTGGAACACGGGCGCCCGCGGCCGGACGACCTTCGTCCCGGTTACGGCAGGCGCCGGCGGCGACCTCTTTCGGCCGATCGTCGCGCGCGGCGGCGCCTCCGCCGACATCGACGGCGACGGCGATCTCGACGTCGTCCTGACCGGCAACGCCGGGCCGCCGCGCCTCCTCCGCAACGACCAGAAGTCGGGCCACCACTGGGTGCGGCTGGCGCTGACCGGCACTCGAAGCAACCGCGACGCGATCGGTGCGGCCATCGAACTGAAAAGCGGTGCCGAGACGCTTCGGCGCACCGTCATGCCCACCCGCGGCTATCTGTCGCAGTCCGAACTGCCCGTGACCTTCGGGCTTGGCGACCGCACCTCGGTCGACGAGGTGCGCGTCCGCTGGCCCGACGGGTCGGTCCAAACGATTCGCGGCGTGCCGATCGATTCGATGACGCGAATTATCCAGCCCCGATGAGAGGCACGAACGGCGAATCCAAGTTCCTGCAGCGGATCGTCTGATCGGTCGCGTTCGCACGAAAATTCGATTGCGTTGACTTCAATTCGGGAGTAAGTTCGTCGGAATTTCACGCGTATCCTTGTCGGCGGCGTCGGGGTCTCTCGTTCTCTCGGTCTCGTTTTTTCCGGACACAGAGGAGGCGGCATGAGGCGGCTGCGCGGCCAGATTCCGGTGTTGGTTCTCCTGCTGACACTCGGTTCGTCAATCGAGGCATTCAGCCAGACGGTCGGCACGACCACCGGCGCGATCAACGGCAAAGTCACCGACGCGATCGGCCGCTGTGCTGCCCGGCGTCACCGTGACGATCAGCCAGCCCGTCGATGCAGGGCACGCGCACCGACGTCACCAACGAGGACGGCATTTACCGCTTCTCCGGCGATTCCGCCAGGCGAGTACAAGATCACCTACGAGCTCGGCGGATTTCGAAACGCAGATTCGCGAAGCGCTGCGCGTCGGCCTCGGATTCACGGCGACGGTGAACATCGAGCTGCAGCGTCGCGCGCTGTCGGAAGCGTGACGGTCAGCGGGCAGTCGCCGGTCGTCGACGTCGCGACGACGAAGACGTCGACGAACTTCGACTGCGCAGCAGCTCGCCGCGCTGCCGAACGCGCGCGACTTCTGGGCGATTCTCGCGGCGGCGCCGGCCATCCAGATGCAGCGCATCGACGTCGGCGGCAGCGCCGCCGGCACGCAGACCGGCTACTCCACCTACGACACGAAGTCCGATCAGCATCGGCCGATGGTCGAGGGCATCGTCAACACGGAAGGCACCAACGCCGCCGGGTTCTACTACGACTACGGATCGGTCGAGGAAGTGTCGGTCACGACCGGCGCCAACACGCGCGGAGATGCCGTGGGCCGGCGTGATGTCGCAGTTCATCGCGAAGTCGGGCGGCAACACCTATCACGGCAAGATCTACGCGGACTACGAGAACCAGAACATTCAGTCGCGCAACATCGACGCCGCGCAGATTGCGCTCGGCGTGAAGGGCGGCGGCGGCCTCGGGCCGACCGACCTGAACCGGCTGCACAGCTACCACGACGTCAACGGCGACATCGGCGGCTTCGTGAAGAAGGACAAGCTGTGGTGGTACAGCTCGCTGCGCGACCAGGACGCGCAGAGCCTGCTGCCGAACTTCCCGGTCAAGCCGTTCGAGACGCACCTCAGGAACGTCACCGGCAAAGGCACGTACGCGGTGAGCACCAACAACAAGGTGGTGGCGTTCGCGCAGTGGGGCAAGAAAGCAGCAGCCGAACCGGCTCGATACGTTCCTCGTGAGCCCGACGGTCGCGATTCACAACAGCGCGGACTCGACGTGGAACCAGTCGTACTGGGCGCACACCTACAAGCTCGGCTGGGACAGCGTCGTCAACGACAAGATGTTCTTCGAGGTGCACGGCGGCCAGTTCCATTACCTGTGGCCGAACACGCGCAATTCGCAGGCGCCGGCCTACGAGGACCTCAGCACGAACATCGTGAGCGGCGGCAACCAGGACGGCTGGTTCCGCGACATCACGCGCAACCAGGTCCTCGGATCGCTCAACTACTTCAAGGACGGCTGGGGCGGGCAGCCACAACTTGAAGGTCGGCGGCGAGTTCTTCAACGAGCGCTTCGACGACCTGCGCGGACAGGACGGCCACGGTCAGGTCCCGAACGACGTGCTGATGGTGCTCAGCGAACGGCAACCCGTCGGAAGTCGCTGCTCGTTCCAGTCGCCGACCACGTCGCTGAACGGCCTGTGGACGACCGGGCTTGTACGCGTCGGACATCTGGCGTGTCACGTTCGCGCCTTGACGTTCAAGCTCGGCGTCGTCTTCGACCGTTACCGATCGTATCTGCCGGAGCAGACCGGGCCGCCGGTCGGCCCGTTCAACGCGACGCAAGCGAGTTTCCCGGCCGTCGACAACCTGATCACCTGGAACTGACGGCGCCGCGGCTCGGCTTCACCTACGACCTGACCGGCAACGGCAAGACCGTGCTGAAGGCGAACTACGCGTCTGTACTGGTGGAATCCCGGAACGACGGCGATCGATTCGCTCGTCAATCCGAATTCCCCCGACTGGTACCGGCGCTACAAGTGGAACGGATACCGAACAACGATGGCGTCTGGCAGAACGGCGAGCAGGGCGCGCGCCCACCAGTCGAGCGGCGGCGTCGGCAGCACGCAGCTCGATCCGAACCTGCAGGACCAGCGGACGCGCGAGGTCGCGACGTTCTGGCTCGAACGCGAGGTGTTCGCGAACTTCGGCGTGCACGCCGGCTTCGTCTGGCGGCGCATCGATCAGTTGTATCAGAGCGACAACCTGAATCGTCCGGTCGAGCGCCTTCAACGTGCCGATCACGATTCACGATCCCGGAGCCGGACGGCACGCAGACGGCGAGCGGGAACGCCGATCCAGGCGTTCAACCTGAATCCGGCCAACCTCGCGTTGCCGATCGTCAACTTCCTGCACAACACGCCCGGGAGAGACGACTTCTACAACGTCGAGTTCAGCGGCAAATCAAGCGCATGAACCACAGTTGGTCGCTGAACGCGTCGTACGCCTATCGCTGGAATCGGACAACTCGACCGGTTATTTCGGCAACACGCTGCGTGTCCGCCAGGATGTGGCGAACCCGAACGACGCGATCAACACCGACAACGGCCAGTTCGATGTTCGGCCTGTGGACCGCGAAGATCAACGGCAGCTACGACGCGCCATGGGGCCTCCGCAGTGACGCCGGCCATCCGGCTGCAGTCCGGCCAGCCGTACGCGCGGACGTTCCGGTCACGCATGAACTACGGCACGCAGCGCATCCTGGCCGAGCCGTTCGGCTACGCGCCAGCAGGACAACATCATCCTCGTCGACACGCGCGTCGAGAAGGTGTTCAAGGTCGCAAAGGCCCAGACGGCTGTCCGTGTTCATCGACGGCTACAATCTGACGCAATGCGAATGCCGGCCGCAGAACATCAACTGGAGCTCGGGCTCGACGTTCACGACGCCGACGACGATCGTCCCGCCGCGGCTGTTCCGGTTCGGCGCGAAGTTCGACTGGTAATCCGCCTGATGCGGCCCGGGGCGCGGGCTCTCCCGCGCCTCGGGCTGCGAGTCTCGTCCCCAGGTCTCGTGTCCCGGCCGCGCCAATCCACTCCACCACGCAATCGCTCTCCGCGCCGTCCATCGTCGACTCGCCTCATGTTGATCGCGGTCGCCGCGGCAGCCCTGGTCGGCGGACTCGCCGCTGTGCGAACGCTGCGGAGCAGCGGCGCCGCAGCCGCCCGCGCTCGCCGACTCTCGGATCCGCTCGCCCCGGAAATCGTCGACATCGTCCGGCAGGCGCGCGACGGCGTCGCACAGGATCCGCGCGATGGCGTCCGCTGGGGTCGCTTCGGGATGGTGTGCGAGGCCAATGGGCTTGCCGGCGCCGCGCGCAGACGCGCTACGCGAACGCCGCGGCGCTCCAGGGCTCGGACGCGAAGTGGTGGTTTCACCTGGCCGTCCGTCGAATTCACGCCTCGGGCGAACGTCGATGATGCCGTACGGGACATGCGGCGTGCGATCGATGTGAATCCGACGTACGCGCCGGCGTACTGGCGCCTCGGCCTGTGGCTGCTCGATCAGAATCAGACCGAAGACGCGGAGCGGGCGTTCAGCCGCGCGACCGAGATCGATCCGGCCGACCGCGCGGGATGGATCGGCCTCGCCCGCGTGTATCTGCAGCGCGACGAGAACGCGCGCGCCGCCGGCCTGCTCGAACGGCTCGTCGCGTCCGCGCCGGCCGAAGCGGTACACGCTGCAGCTGCTCGGCACGGCCTACCGCCGGCTCGGCCGCGTTGACGAAGCGGCGGCGGCGCTGCAGGTCGGGCGCGAAGGGTGAGGCGCAGTGGAGCGATCCCTGGACCGACGAGATGCTCGGATTCCGCCGCGGTTACGCCGCGCTGCTGAAAGACGCGACCGCCTACGTCGTCGCCGGCCAGTTTCCCGCAGGCGATTCGCGATCCTCGAGCAGCTGCGCCGCGAGAAACCCGAACGATCTCGTGCTGATGGCGCATCTCGGTCAGGTCTACGTGGCCGCCGGTCGGGATGCCGACGGCGTGCCGCTGCTCGAACGCGTGATCGCTCGCGAGCCGGATCGCTTCGAGGCGTATGTCGATCTCGCGACCGGATACATGCACCAGGGCAACCTTGCGAAAGCGCGCGCCGAAGTCGAGCGCGCCGTGTCGCTGAACGCCTCGTACGGTCCGGCACTCGAAACGCTTGGCCTCGTCCTGTGGCGCGGCGGCGATCGCGCGCGCCGCGATTGCGGCGTTCGATCGCAGTCGGTCGAACGCGATCCGCGCAACGTCGCGCGCGCTGGTGTGGAAAGGCGATGGTCTAGACCAACCTCGACCGGACCGCCGATGCGCTCGCCGACGTTCGACCGCGCCGCGCGTACCGATCCGACGAACGTCGACGCCTGGATCGGAATCGCCAACGCACGAGATGAATCGGCACGATCTCGACGCGGCCGCCGAGCAGCCCTGAAGAACGCGCAACGCCTTCAGCCCGATCGCCCGGCCGTGAAGGAGACTGCCGATCGTCTCCAATCGCTTCAGGCGACGTGCGGGAACGGCAGCGCCCGGACGCGGCCGATGATGCGCTGGCGTCCGGCTGCGACCGCGCTGTTCATCGCGCTCGCCTACGGGTCGAACGGCTGCCGCCGAAATGCGGAGGCGGACCGCACGACCACCGGCAACGCAGCCGTGGTTCGAAGAAATCGCCGCACGCGCCGGCATCGACTTCGTTCATCACTCAGGACACGAAAGCCGACACTACCGATGCCGGAGATCATGGGCGGCGGCGCTGCGCTGTTCGACATGGACAACGACGGCTTCCTCGACCTGTATCTCGTGCAGAGCGGCAGTCTGCTCGACGAGTCGGCCGGCAGCGGCAATCGCCTGTATCGCAACCGCGGCGACGGCACGTTCGAGGACGTGACCGAGCGCGAGCGGCGCCGGCGTTCGCGGCTATGGCATGGGCGTGACCGCCGGCGATTTCGACAACGACGGCTTCACCGATCTCTACGTCACCAACTTCGGCCACAACGTTCTGCTGCAAGAACGACGGCCACGGCCACTTCGTCGACGTCACCGCGAAGGCCGGTGTGGCGAGCTCGGGCTGGAGCACGAGCGCCGCGTTCGTCGACTACGACGGCGACGGCGCGCTCGATCTGTTCGTCGCCCACTACCTGAACTGGCGGCCGTCGGCCGAAGTCGAGTGCTTCAGCCTGACCGGCGTGCCGGATTACTGCAGCCCGGCGAGCTACGATCTGCCCGTCGGCGGCGACGCTGTATCACAACAACGGCGACGGCACGTTCACCGACGTGTCGGCGCGCGCCGGAATGCCTCGGCCGCCGTCGGCAACGGCCTCGGCGTGGTCGCCGGCGACTTCGACGGCGACGGCCGCATCGACATCTTCGTGGCCAACGATCGGACGCCGAATCATCTCTGGTCCGAATCAGGGCGGCGGCCGCTTCCGCGAGGCGGCGCTCACGATGGGAGCCGCCCTCGATCAGGACGGCGACCGCGAAGTCGGGCATGGGCGTCGATGCCGTCGACGTCGACGACGACGGCGATCTCGATCTGCTGGTGGTGAATCTCGACGGCGAGTCGGATTCGTTCTTCCGGAACCGCGGCGGATTCTTCAGCGACGACACCGCAGCGGTCGGTCTGCGCACCGCGAGCCGGCCGTTCACGCGGTTCGGCGTGGCGTTCGTGCGATTTCGACAACGACGGGTACCTCGACTTGTACGAGGCGAACGGCCGCGTGGGCATGCAGTCGGAGCGCTACGCACCTGACCCTTACGCGGAGCCGAGCCTGCTGTTTCGAGGCTTTGCCGGTCCGCGCTTCGAGGAGGTGAGCGCCGCGCGGCGGCACGCGGCAGCCGCTCGTCGCCACGAGCCGCGCCGCGGCGTTCGGCGACATCGACAACGACGGCGGGATCGACGTCGTGGTCGTGAACCGCGACAGCCGTCCGTTCCTGCTGCACAACGTCGTGCAGCCCGCGCGGCCACTGGATGCATGTTCCGCGTGCTCGAGGAGCACGGCCGCGACGCGCTCGGCGCCGACGTCACGCTGAAAGTCGGCGCCAGAACGATTCGCCGCGACGTGCGGGCCGCCTACAGCTATCTCGCGAGCAACGATCCGCGGGTCCATGTCGGCCTGGGAGCGGCGATCGAGCGCGCAGAACGTGACCGTTCGATGGCCGGACGGAACACGCGAAGAGTTCGGCGATCTCGCCGCCGATCGCATCGCCACGCTGCGACGCGGCACAGGCAAGCGCTGACCTCTCCGCTCGGCTAAGGCCTCGCGCTACAGACCAACCCAAAACGTTCTATTGCCGCTCGACGATGCGTCGTGTGCGGTTCGTCTCGAGATGCTCCGTCTCGACCTGCTTTCGGCCAGACGGCCAGTCGACTTCGACGCGGTCGATCGTCGTCGGCGTCGCCGAGCCCGAAATACAGCGGCAGCGCGCTCTGCGAAAGATAGCCGGACTTGCCGTCGTTGTACTTCGTGTACACGCGGCCGCCGGCGCGCACGCGCACGGTCGCGCCGAGGCCGTTTCGGTTCGACGCGGTGCCGGCGAGCGACGACTGCGATCCAGTGAATCGCCCGGCGCTGCGGCCAGATCGCTGACCAGGACCTGCGGCGCTGAATTGAAGTCGTTGGTGACGATGTCGAGGTCGCCGTCGCCGTCGAGATCGAAGATCGCCGCCGATCGGCTGCCGAGCGGCGCCATCACGGTGATCTTTCCCGACTGCCCGCGGCAGAGATCGGTGCCGATTCCCTCCTGAAGGCAGTCGAGATCGAACCACGGCGTGTGCGTCCTGCCGCCGGCGCGCGGCTCGATGCCGAGCAGGAACTCGGCGTCGAGAAACTTCTCGCCGCGGTTGTTCAACAGCATCGAGTTGATGCCGTACCGGTGCGGGTAGTTCATGCTCGATGCGATGAAGATGTCGTCCCAGCCGTCGGCGTTCACGTCCCCGACGCTCGGCCCCCACGGCCAGTAGTTCTCGACGCCCGCGCGGTCGGAGATCTCCTCGAACTTCCCGCCGCCCAGGTTGTGGAATAAGCGCGTTGCCGAAAATAAATGTGTCGGCGGCGCCGCCGAGCAGCTGCTCGGGCGGATGAACCGGCGCCTTCTGCTTCTCGCGATCCGGCGGCAGCATCTCGAACATGTCCGAGTGCATGTCGGTGATGAAGAGATCCGGCCGGCCGTCGTTGTCGAAGTCGAAGAACTTGATCCCCATCGCGCCCCACGGCGTTCGGGGAAAGTACTCGCGCCGTCTTGTCGACGAACGCGCGGCCGCCGGACGTTCTCGAAGTAGTGGCCGTGGCCCTGCATGTTCAGCACGAACAGATCGGGCCAGCCGTCGCCGTTCAGATCGGCGACAGCTCGCATCGCCGCCCCAGCCCGACGGCCGCAGCCCGACGTCCGCGGTCACGTCCTTGAACCGGTTGTGGCCGAGATTCTTGTACAGCACGGGATACTCGAATCGATCCGGATGCATGTGACCGAGAAACGCATCGGCCAGGCCGACGTAGGCGCCGTCGGGACCTTTCTGGTCGGTCGTGTAGCGGCCGACGTTGCAGACCAGGAGATCGACCAGGCCGTCGTTGTCGTAATCGAAGAACACCGCGCCGGAGGAATGCGACACGAGATCGAGCGCCCGCCTCTTTGCGTGATGTCCTTGAAGTGGCCGTGTCCGTCGTTTTCGAACAGCACGTTGCCGCCGCGGACCGTGGTCACGAACAGATCCTGATCGCCGTCGTTGTCGATGTCGGCGAACGATGCGGTGACGCTGATTCGGTCGGGCAGGCCGACGCCCGCGTCCTTGGTGATGTTCGTGAACCGGCCGCCGCCGGGATTCTTCCAGAGCTCGTTGCCGCCGACCTGGTTCACGAAATAGATGTCGTAGAGGCCGTCGCCGTCGACGTCCGCGACGGCGATGCCGTTGCCGTGGTCGTAGTGGACCGCCTTGTAGTGGACGCCGGCGTCCTCGACGATGTGGTGAACGAAGGTGATGCCGCTCTCCTTCAATCGATCGGCGAACTGAAATTGATGGAAGACTGCGAATTGCGCAGCGGCCTTCATCTGCGCCGTGCGCCGCGCGGCGAGGGCGTCTACGCCGACGTCCGGATTCGGCGTCCGCACTTCGACTGCGGCATTCGACCTGTCGGGCCGCGTGCAGGCGACCGTAAGGGCGGCAACCGTCAGCGACGCGACCACGAGGCACTGGAGCGCCTTCAACTGCACATCGGTTCCCTTCGAGAATTCGCCGCGATGGTGCGCCGCTTTCATTACGGCTGTCAAACCGTGCCGCCTTGTGGGGCATACAATCTTGCTGGAGGATCACCATAGACGGAGATATCCCGCGTTTCGACAAGAAGCAGGCGCGACGCGCTCCTGATTCCGGCCGTCGGTCTCACGAATGAGTACGTCGGCCGTCGAAGCTATCGGCTCATTGCGGTCTTCGCGATCTACGTCTCGGCATCAATGGTTGGCTTCGCGATGCGTCCGTGGCTGACGGCGTGGCTGGAGAATGCCATGCGCGGCTTGTGAGCGGACGGCGACCACATGACCGACCGTGCCGGGTGGCTATTCGGCGTCTTACGACCCGGCCGCGTCGAGCTGCACGTAAATGATGTTCAGGTGATAGTACAGATCGACGAGAAACTCACCGCGTGCGACCAGCGGGAACAGCGGCTCCGCACATACGGAGATCGTCTGCACGCTCCTGCTGGTTTCAATCAGCCACCTCAGCATCGCCTGCTGCTCGTCGGCCGATAGCCGGTCGACTTCGCGAATGATGAGCGTGCCTTGCTGCGGCGCGCCTTCACATGGCCACCCGATCAGCGTGTGAACCGGTGCCGCAACATGTGGCGCGAGCATACGCACCAGCTCGTCCCCGATGCTCGCGGCGCCTGTAATCAGCAACGCGTTGGCGCGTGCGCCGAGAATCGCGCGTCCTTCACTCGACTGCAGCAGCTGCTGCGGGTCCATGACCGTTTACATCGCATTACAAGTGCCTGGATCAGAGGTCGCGACCAAGTAGTTACGGCGCGATGGTCCCGCTGAAATCGTGACGCGAGCACTTTTTACACGACTCAGCGATGAGCGGAGCTGTAGCATCGTTGTTTTTGCGAGCTGAAGCAGATGCGGAAGGGCTAACACTGGTGCACCATCACGAGCCGAAATTTACGGCTCAACAATCAATCGTGCTGGACGGCAAGCCCTTCGACTCTCCGACGATGACGCTACGCCAGTTCGAGAGTCCTTGTGCGGACGATAGTCATGGCGTCGGGATCCTGAGGCGCCGTCCCTCGTACGTCGCCAGCACCGCGATGCCGGCTGCGTACGCCCGCCGGTGGTCCTGCGTCCACGGCGGACCGGACGGGCGGCCGGTACGACTGACGAAGTCTTCGATGTCGCCGGATGCCATGCCGAGTTGCTGCGCGGCCCGTGACGTTTCCTCACCACGGCGGCACATGTGGACGTCGAGTTCGAGCTGCCGAGCGGCGTCGCAGATAGCCAGCTGATAGAGCATTCCATCCGCAGCGCAGAGCAGACGATATGACGTCCTGACGGCCGCGACTGTTGCGGGAAGACAGTCAAACGGCGGCTTTCGAATCGCGATGGCGACGGCAATATGCGCGGGTGCCAACTCCAAAACGACGCGTCGCAATACCTCGGATGTTCGGGCAGCGATCGATCGACGCACTCCCGCTATGACCGCGTCGGCCTCGTCCTCTCTCATGGCTGACGTTTCATGTTCGTAGGGCAGCGTCGGCAGACCCTTATCAATGAGCGCCACTCGTCTGCGTTCAACGACTGCGGGCACGTCGTCGCGCGCCGCGACGCAGACCAGGTGCGCCCAGCCGGTATGTTCCGCCACGCTCACGACACACCGCGTCGGCCTCATCTCGTCAGCGGTCGGATCATCGCTTTAGCGCGGCCTCGGCGCCGGGCGGTTCGCGGAAGCGCTCGACGGGGATTCGCTGATACCGCACCTCGAGTATCTCCAGCTTCTCCGTACCGCCTGGCGCGTGGAGTACTACATGGTCACCGGGCACCGATTTCATCAGCGCGCGTGCAAGTGGCGACATCCAGCTGATGTAACTGCGATCCAGATCGACCTCGTCGACGCCGACGATGCTCACGATCCGTTCGGTCCCGGCCGCAGTGACGTAACGAACGGTCGCTCCAAAGAAAACCTGCGTTGCCGCCCGACCTTCTCTCGGCGTTTCTGGATCGACCACTTCCGCCGCATCGATCCGTTTCGTGAGAAAGCGAATCCGTCCGTCGATCTGGCGCAGCCGCCGTTTGTTGTATTGATAGTCGGCATTTTCGCTGCGATCACCGTTGCTCGCGGCCCAGGCGACAACTTTCGTGACTGCCGGGCGTTCACGGGTCAGCAGAAACCGTCGCTCCTCCAAGAGACGCTCGAAGCCGGCCGGGGTGATGTAGTTCTTGGCTTTTGAGATCGGCACTTATCGCGCTCTCACATATGTCCGCACCTACCATCATCCTTCGACTTCAGCCAAGAGTGACGTGGTAAGCCGATCTGCCCAGGAGGAGCTGAGCTACACTTCGCCGCGTGAAAGCGTCCGAGCGGGTCGCACAGCTGCTGGTCGTCGTCACCATCGCCGCGATCGTCACGTTCGGGTTGAAGCGGGGACTTTTCGTCGCGGCCGCAGCCGACGCATACGGGTACGTCAGCCAGGCCGATCTCTGGGCGCGCGGTGAGCTCGTGATCCATCAACCGTTCGCGGCGCAGATGACGTGGCGCCAACGCGACGGCGTCGCTCGCGCCGCTCGGCTATCGTCCTCATACCGCAGATCCCGCCGACAAGGACATCGTGCCGATCTACTCGCCCGGCCTGCCGATGCTGATGGCGCGTCTTCAAGCGCGTCGCTGGCGAGCGCGCGGTGTTCTTTGTCGTGCCGCTGCTCGCGGGACTGGCCGTCTGGGCGACCTATCTTATGGGTGCGACGACTCGCGGGCCCGCCGGTCGGCGCGGCCGCGGCGGTGCTGCTTGCGGCGAGTCCGACATTTCTGTTCGAAGTCGTTTCACCCACGAGCGACATTCCCTGCACGGCCTGGTGGGCACTGGGCCTCGCGCTGCTGATGATCGATCGCCGATGGACAGCGCTGGCCGCCGGCATATCCGTAGGATTCGCGATCCTCACGCGGCCGAACCTGGTGCCGTTGGCGGCGGTTCCGGCCACGGTGCTGGTGTGGCGCTCGATCCGGTCGCGTTCAGCTCGACGATCCCGCTGAAACCGAGACACGCGCCGATGCGACGATGCGAATGCTGCTGTTTGCCGTCGGGTCCGTTCCGGCGTGTATTGCCGTGGCGCTGATCAATCGGCGTCTGTATGGCAGCGCATTCGCAACAGGGTATGGACCCTTCGAGTCGCTCTACAGCTGGTCGTTCTTCTGGAAGAATATCGCGCGGTACCCGACGTGGATCGTTCAGACCGAGACGGTGCTCGTCCTCCTCGCCTTCTTAGCCCCTTTTGTCCTGAAACCGGATCGTTCAGGGCGCGACCGGGAACGGCATCCGCGCACACTCGCGGTCGTGTGGCTGTCGTTCATCGCGCTGAATCTGCTCTCGTATCTCTTCTACCTTCCATGGGAAGAGTGGTGGTACGTCCGGTTTCTGATGCCGGCCTATCCTCCGATGCTCGCGTTGACCGCCGCAACGCTGTGGGCGCTTACGGCGCCGCTCGAGCGTTTCCGTTCGGGCGCGCAGGGGCTAGTCGCCGCCACAATCGTCGCGGCGGTGACGTGGCACGGTGTTTCGTTTTCTGTCGAACGCGGCGCGCAGCTGCAGTGGATTGCCGAGCAGAGATACAAGACGGCGGGCGCCTATGTCGCCGCGGCGCTGCCAGATCGCGCGGCGCTTATCTGTATGCAGCACAGTGGCAGCGCCCGTTTTTATTCGGGCCGGATCACCGTCCGCTACGACATCATCGAGCCGTCCGACCTCGCGACCGTCGTGAGCCAGTTGCGTCAACTCGGCTACGTCCCCTATCTGCTTCTCGACGATTGGGAAGAGCCGCAGTTCCGCGCTCGGTTTGGCGGGCATACGCCGCTCGGCCGGCTCGACTGGTCGCTGATCGCAAGCCTCTACCACAATAGCGTGCACATCTACGACACCGCGGGCCGATAGCGATGACACGGACCGTTCTCGGTGCTTGACCTATGAGTCTTGTCGAGCCGCGCGACTCGCGTTCGAGGCGGTTGCGATCTCAGCTCGGAGGACGTTTCGCCGCTGCCAGGTCCTTCCGCAGCTGCTCCGCCGTGCGTCGCGGACCGTACCCTGGTGTGTCGCGCTGGATGCGCCAGCTTTCGCTGAGCGGCCCGACGTCGACCGTGTCGAAGCCGAATCGATCCAGGAGCTCGCTGACTGTCTTCTTCGCCGCGGCGTCGTTGCCCGCGATGACGAGCGCGCGGCGGTTGGCTGATCCGGCCGGTTGGCCATGCGTCGTCAATTCCGCGGCGTAGATGTGATTGAACGCCTTCACGACTTTGGACGCCGGCAGATGCCGCTGCACCATCTGTGATGTGGTCGTCTGCTCGTTGTCCAGATCGGCAATATGGCCATCGCGCTGCGGATAGTAATTCAGCGTGTCGATCACGATTTTTCCCGCGAGCGGCGCCACGGGCACGTTCGAAAGATTTTTCAGCGGGATCGTGACGACGACGATGTCGCCGGCGCGCGCGGCTTCCTCGGCCGTGGCCGCACGCGCCAACGGACCGAGCTCGCGCACGAGGTCGGTGAGCGTTTCCGGTCCGCGCGAGTTGCTGATCACGACGCGATCGCCGTTCTTCACGGCCAGACGCGCGAGCTGGCTGCCAATATGCCCTGCCCCGATGAATCCGATCGTACTCATATGTTGTCTCCGTTATGAGGATCAGGTCGCGTCGCGAACCATGCCTTCTTCACGCGCGCCGCAGTAAGCGGCATCATCGCACTCCAATCATGACGTGAAGCGAAGTTTATCGCGCGGGTCGGCTAGCGCGGTCGTGCAGCTGTGCGGCGGGTCGCACATAAACAACTCGCGTGTTTTCGATCGATGACAGGGTGCCCCCGTACTGCGACACCTCAGGCCGATTTCGCTGTCGTTGTTCTGTCACACATCACGTCGCCGACGCTTCAGGCCGCGCCGTTTTACATAGAGGATTTTGGCCCACGATTCGCGGACGCCATCCTCGATGGCATCCCACCTGCACTCGCTCATTACGTTCAATCGAAGCCGCGAGCACGCGCATCGCGAAGAGGCGATGCGATAAAGGCGCGGTGACATTCCGCGTGCGACGCGACGCGTCGACACGCAGGAGGCGACTTATGAAAGTGTTCGTGATGGATCATGTTCACGATCGGTGGCGGTGTGCAGGTGCCGGTGATGCCGCACTGGGTCGTCGACGCAGGCTATCGGTACTCACGAATCGCGGCTGACGATGCGCTCAGCGCATCGCCGCTCAACGCCAACGGGGTGACGTTCGGATTCGGATACCGCTTTTGAGGATGGCATCCGTCCACCGTAGTTCTCAGCAGAAGAGGAGTCAGTCATGAAAACGTGGAAGACAGCAGCAGTAATAGGGGCGGCGTTCGTCGGATTGTTTGTCGGCTCGGCCAGCGCACAGGAAACGATCGTCGCGACCGTGCCGTTCTCGTTTGTCGTGCACGGCGAGGAGTTCTCCGCGGGTCGCTACAGCGTCAGCGACGAGGCCGGCGTTCTCACGATTCGCGGGCTCAACAACCGCGCGGGAGTATTCGCGCTGACGGTTCCGGCAGATGGTAGTGATCCACTGGACGGTCGGCCGGCACTCGTGTTCACGCGGTACGAGCAGGAATATCGCCTGTCGGAGATGTGGGTAGCCAACGACGAGGGATTCGCGTTTCCGAGGCTACCGATGTCACGCGGCGCTCGCGCCGACGAGACATCGGCATCGGCTGAACCACAAACGATCGTGGTCGCCGCAGAGTGAACAGGCGGCGAGTGCACAGGCAGACACGGCCGCCGGCGAGCCGGTGGCCGTGTGCTCGCAACGCGACCCGGGGCGGTGCTACTTCTTGCGGCGGATGTAGGTCGCGTGCGTGACGCCCGTGATCTTGCCTTCCTTGTCCATGCGGATGTACTCGTTTTCGATCTTGTTGTTGTCGTCCGACAACGTGTTGATCACGACCTGGTTCACCACGCCGTTGCGCTTGTTGTAAATGCGAGTGCTCTTCGCGTTGATCACTTCAACGGCCGTTTCGGAGCCTTCCTGGCCTGTGACCGGACGGAACTTCCCGTCGAACATCGTCACATAGCTCCACGCTGCAGCCGGATTGCTGGGATTGCTCACGGTGATCTTCATACCGCCCTTCTCGTAGGGCTCGTACGTCATCACGTTGTTGGGATTGGTCGCGTTGTCCCACACGCCGAAGCGTGTCTCACCCTGAGCCCAGCTCGGGTTGGCGGACAGGATCGCGGCCGTGAAGATGGCGGTGCAAAGGAACACATTTCGGAAAGGCATCGATTCAACTCCTCTTTCGGATGGTCGGTGTCGCGGCAAGGCTGAAGACGATGTCGCCGCAGCGCTCCGGAAGGATGGCGCAACTCTCGGCACGCGGTCAAGCGAGAGATGTGGCTGTTCCGCTTTACGAATCACCCGGGAGGGCGGATGATCTGGCTCATGGCAAACCGTAGGCTCAGATTTTCTTCCCACGGAATCGCGATGGCGGCGGCCTGCCTGCTGGTCGTCGCCGCCACGGCGCAAAGCCCGCGTGTGGATCCGGCTTTCCTGGCGGCCCTCCAGTGGCGGCTGGTCGGTCCCTTCAGAGGCGGTCGCGCGCCGGCGGTGGTCGGCGACCCCGGCAATCCGATGGTCTTCTACATGGGGACCGCTCACGGCGGCGTCTGGAAAACGGTCGACGCGGGCGCGAACTGGCGCAATGTGACCGATCGATTCTTCGAGGTGGCCTCGGTCGGCGCCGTCGACGTGTCACGCAGCAACTCAAAGATCGTTTACGTGGGAACCGGTGAAGGGAACGCCTACCAGCACACAACGCCAGGCGACGGGGTGTGGAAGTCGATCGACAGCGGCGAGACGTGGACGAAGGCCGGCCTCGCGAACACGAAGCACATCGCGCGGATCCTCATCCACCCGACGAATCCCGACGTCGTCTACGTGGCAGCGCGGGGAGATATATACGGCACGAATCCCGACCGCGGCATCTTCCGCACGAAGGACGGCGGCAAGACGTGGGAGCGGGTGCTGTACAAGAGCGACAAGGCCGGTGCGATCGGCCTGTCGATGGACTCAGCCAACCCGAATATCCTCATCGCGTCGCTGAACGAGTACGCGCGGCTTCCGTGGGACGAGGTCAGCGGCGGTCCCGATAGCGGCATCTACAAGACCACGGACGGCGGCACCACCTGGACCGAGATCACCCGCAGCCCGGGGCTCCCGAAGGGTGTCATCGGCAAGAGCGTGCTCGCGATCTCTCCCGCGCGCGCGACCCGGTATTACGCGATGATCGAGGCCAACGACGGCGGTCTGTTTCGATCGGACGATTCAGGATCGACGTGGACGCGCGTGTCCGCCGACGTCGCGATGCTGTTCAATCCGATGATGTACTTCCAGATTGCCGCCGACACGGGCAACGCGGACACGCTGTACGTGCTGTCGCAGGCGTTCTACAAATCGACCGACGGCGGCGCGACCTTCACGGTGCTCCCGATGCGGCACGCCGACCACCATACGCTCTGGATCGACCCCCAAAACCCCAAGCGCATGATCGATGGCGGCGACGGCGGCGGTTCGATCACGCTCGACGGCGGCCTGTCGTGGTCCAGCGTCGACAATCAGCCGACCTCAGAGCTTTTCAGCCTTGCGATTGACGACCAGGATCCGTACTGGTTGTACGCCGCGCAAAACGACAACTCCCACATCGCCGTTCCGAGTCGCAGCCACAGCGGCGCGATCGGCTGGCCGGACGTCATCGACATCGGCGGCGGCGAAGGGGGCCGGACGGCCGTCAAGCCAGACGGCAGTGTCGTATACGCCTGCGATCGCACGGCAATGGTTCGCTGGGAGAGGAAGACCGGGCGGACGGAGGACATCAGCGTCTGGCCCGAGAATGAGTTCGGCGCGCCCGTCAAGGACGTGAAGTATCGCTTCTATTACACGTTTCCGGTGATGGTCTCGAGCCACGACCCGAACGTCATCTACACCGCGGCGCAATACGTCTTCAGGTCATCCAACGAAGGAATGTCGTGGGACAAAATCAGCGGCGATCTCACGCGCAACCGACAGGACAAGATGCAGGACCTGATCGGGCGGCCGCTGACGACCATCGAGTCGTCGCTGTACTACGTCAGCACCATCCGTACGATCGCCGAGTCTCCGCTGAAGAAGGGCGAACTGTGGATCGCGACCGACGACAGCACCGTGCAGATGTCGCCGGATGGAGGCAAGACGTGGCAGAACGTGTCGCCGCCTGACCTTCCCGAGTGGTCGACGATACTCGCGCTCGACGTGTCGCATCACGCGCCGGGAACGGTATACCTGGCCGCCGAACGACACCGCGTCAGTGACCTCCAGCCGTACCTGTACAAGACGACCGACTACGGCAAGACGTGGCAGAAGATCACGAACGGGATCACGGCCCCGTCGTTCACCTACGTGATTCGCGAAGATCCGATCAAACCGGGCTTGCTCTTCGCCGGCACCGAAACGGGCGTGTACGTGTCGTTCGACGATGGCGCAGTGTGGCAATCGCTGCGGCGCAACATGCCGCCCGCGTCGGCCAACAACATGCTCGTCAAGAATGACGACCTCGTCGTGGCCACGTCCGGGCGCGGCTTCTGGATTCTCGACAACATCAGCGCGCTTCGTCAGATCACGCCGGAGATCACGTCGGCTCCCGTGCACCTGTTCACGCCCCGCCCGGCGATCCGGCAGGGCGGAGGCCGCGGAACGTTCCGAAGCGGCGGCACCTTCAAGGGACTGCAATACGTGAACGGTTCCGGCACGAGCGTCGCATACCAGGATACACAGGGACCAGACGGTGTCGTGCGGCCGACCTTTCTCGACGGCGGCCAGAATCCGCCTGCAGGCGCGATGCTCGAGTACTACCTGAGTCAGGTGCCTTCGGGGCCGCTGACGTTATCCATCATCGAGGCCGGCGGAAACGAGGTCCGACGATTTTCGAATCAAAGCAGGGACGGTCAGGCCTTTCCTGCTCGGGCCGGCATGAACCGGTTCGTCTGGGACCTGCGGTATGCGGCAGCCCGCAGTGGAGACAGCTCCGTTCAGTTACCGTCGATTTCGTCGCCGAGGTCTACGCCGCCGATCGCTCCGCCCGGGCGGTACATCGTCCGCCTGACGGCCGGGTCGCAGACCTATGAGGAGCGGCTCGATGTTCGGCGCGATCCGACCGGGACCGCAACCGATGCGGACCTACAGGCGCAGTTCGATCTCGCGGTGCAGATCCGCGACAAGCTGTCACTCGTGAACGACGGTTTGAGGAAGGTGCATGAGTCCGAGCAACGGCTCGAGAAGCTGCCGCAGAGCGACGCTGCCACCCCGCAGGTGAAGTCTCTCAAGGAGAAGCTCCACGCCATCGAAGGAGAGCTGACGCGGCTGCCTGGAAGGAACCCGATGTATCTCCCGCCGAAGGCGCTCGACAACAAGCTGTCCGCTCTGTCATCCGTAGTGTCAGGGCGAGAGGGACGGCCGACCAAGCAGATGTATGACGTGTTCCAGTACCTGTCGCAGCGAGCTGACGGAGTGCTGGCGCAGTTGAAGGACATCAAATGATCGAGACGAACGGAACGCTGCAACTGACCCGGTTGAAGAGTGAATCGGCCGAGTACGTCGCTCGACGGGAAGAGCTCCGACTCGCGGAGATCGAGTTGATGCGACAAAGAGAACGCGTCGCCGCGATGCGCCGCGATCTTCCGCCGGGAGCGGTCGTCGAGGACTATGTCTTCCAGGAAGGCCCGACGAATCTCGACGCTGGCGACGCACCGACCCGGACGGTTCGCCTGAGTGACCTCTTCACCGGTCCGAACCGGTCTGTCGTGATCTATCACCTGATGTACGGAAAGCTGCAGACCAGTCCCTGCCCGATGTGCACGATGTGGATCGACGGATACAACGGCGTCGCCCACCATATCGCACAGAACGTCGACTTCGCGATCGCCGCCGCCGCGGATCCGCCGGCGCTGCGACAGCACGCGCGCAATCGTGGATGGCGCAATCTGCGGTTGCTCAGTTGCGGCGACAGCACGTTCAAGTACGACCTTAGAAGTGAAGACGCGGAAGGCCGGCAAGATTCAACCATTTCGGTCTTCACTCGAGACCGCGACGGCACGCTTCGACATTCGTATTCCGCACACCCATGGATGGCGGCGGATGTCAAAGAACGGGGCATCGACTTGCTGACGCCGGTCTACAACCTGCTCGATCTCACGCCACAGGGACGCGACGACTGGTACGCGAAGCTGGCCTACGCCGACGGTCCGCCACGCTAGGTCGGCAACCGCGCCTTTCAGGGCTTGCGGGCGATGTAATAAACCTCGAACGACGTTTCCCACGAGGCGCCGCCATCGTGCGACGTTTCGATCAACTGATGGACGCGGCCGTCGTCCATCGGCGTCAACGTGCTCCGGTCGAACACTACGCGGCCATCGGACATCGAGATCTCACCTTGCAGCCGGACAGACTTGCCGAGCTGCGCGACGACGTGCCTTTGCTTTACGGCTCCTGGTGTGTCGCCGATCCAGAGTTGTTGCCATCGCCGGTCGTTCGGCGAGAAGTACAGCAGGCTCTTCACCTCGTCGCCACCTGCGCCGGTCCAATGCTCGATGAGGGCGCAACCACTCAACACACGCTCGACCCGGTTGGTCCCCTCGAGCTCACCCTTGTCGGATACCCCGTTCCAGTTGCCAATCCAGAAGTCCAGTTGATGGAACACCGCTGCCTCGCATCCGGCCGCCGTGAGTCTCGATGCTGAAGAAATCAGCAGAGCGAGCGCGATCGCCGTTGCGTGCAACTTCATCGTCATCTCCGGTTGAAGGGCCGCCGGTGCGGTGTGCGATTGCCGCAAGAACCTGATAGCCGGCGCCGACGCATGCGGCGATGCTAGAGCCGGTGCGGATGCGCGGCTATCAATATCTTGCGCGAGCGCCGCCGCACAATCGCTCAGGTTCCGCTGAAAAGGAGATGAACATGCGTCTCGTTCGCGTCATCGCAGGGTCATTGTTCGTATGCCTGATCGCGCTCGGTTCGTCAACGAGCCTGCCCGCACAGAAAACTGCGGACGAAAGCCGTTATCCCTGCCGGGCCGAGCATACGTTCGACTTCTGGGTCGGTGACGTTCGACGCGACGCCGTGGGATCAGCCGACGGCGCGACCCACCGGCCAGCTCCATAACACGCGTGAGTACGAGGGGTGCGTGATCGTCGAACGCTGGATCGGCACGGCAGGTTCCGCCGGCATGAGCATGTCGTTCTACGACACGAACCGGCGGGTGTGGCGGATGGTCTGGAACGACGATGCCAATCAGTCGAACGACTTCGAAGGCTCGTACAAAGACGGCGCGATGCGCTTCAACGGATGGGTCCTGGATCGCACCGGCAAACGGCTTCTGGCGTCGAACGTCCTTCAGGAAGTATCGCTCGGCACCATTCGCCACATTTATTCCACGTCCGCCGACGACGGCAAGACGTGGGTCGTTAAAAGCGACGGTCGATTCGCACGGCGGACGGAGTAACGTGCCCGCACTTAGCGTGACAAGACGCCGGGGAGCGTTCTGCATGAAGAGGCGAATGTCGCCAATCTGCGCGGTCGTCGAGATGAACTCGAACGCGGTCGGGCTGACGGACGTCGTGCGCCGTTCGAGAACGGCGGTCAGCGCCGCGGGCAGGATGGGACATTCGTCCAGCAATCCGAGCACGCTGATCCAGGCGGTCATGTCGAGCATCGCGAGCACGTCGGCGGCGTCGCGCGCGAGCCACGGTGTGCCGGCCTCGCGCTGCTTCACGAGCTCGCGCCGCAGCGCGCGGAGACCGCGGCGAGTGTCGGCGTCGACGCCACGAAGATCGGCCAACGTCGACGATGAGCTGATCCGCCACGAACAGGCTCACGTCCTGGTACAGCACCGACCAGCCCACTTCGAACGCCGTCACGAGGTCGTGATCGCGATCGGGAGGAACGGCCGTGTCGAGTTCTCGTGACGACGCATGGGGTCGCGCCGGCCAGCGCGCGGGCCAGCATTCGAGACCCAGGTTGCAGATGCACGCCGCCGCATCGGACGCTTCCTGCGGCGTGAACGGCCGCGACTGAACGGAGCATCCCGCGAGCAGCGTGTTCGCGAGGAACGCCAGCTCACGACTGCGCGTGAGGTACGCGGTCTCGTCGTGGTGCAGCACGAACTCCATCAGCCGCCTCAGGAGCGGGAGTCTCGCGGCTCGAGGGTCCTCGTCCGCGGCTTCGAGCAGCGCCCGCGGCCGTTCCGGCATCACGCCAGCCTCGGCCAGCAGTTCGATGACCGCGTCGATCGATGCCGGGCATGTCGTCGTCCGCGCGCTCGGCGGGAACGTCGTGCGTCGCCGCGTCGCGGCGCGTCGGCGCGTCTCGGCGTGCCGCGTCGGCTTCTTCTTCGGCCGCGCGAAAGTAGGCCGTGGCGATGGGGTTCGTCGCGATCGGGGCCGTCGGCGACGCATCTGGCGCGTGTCGCGGCTGCCGCGCCATCTGCAGGAAGGCGCGCGCGTCGGCCGGTGTCGCGTAGCCGTGCCGCGATCGCCGTCGCTCCCGTTCGATCGCGACGTCGTGGAGGTGCTGCTCCGGCGCCATCAGCAGATCGTCGAGGCCGTCGATCTCCGGCCTGGAGTTGGACAGGCGGCGGCATCCCTGCATCACCGCGTGAAAGTAGTGGTGGTGCTCGATCTCGAGCGTGACGAGGAGCGCGACGATCGCATCCCACGCATCGGTTCGCCGCGCCCGCACCAGATAGCCGCCCACTTCACACTCGAGCACGTCACCGCTCGTCTCGCTGTTCATCATGCTCGTGGCGATCGATCGGCTCGTCGTCGCTCGATGCTGTCGGTTCGAACGTGCCCGGGTCGAAGACACGCAGGTAGCGGGAGAGGCCGACGATCACCAGGTGCTTGTCGAGGGCGGCGACGGTGCGTGCGGCCACCGAGTCTCCGGTGTCCACCAGCACTTCGAGCCATTCGCCGAAGCGATCGACGTCGAACTGTTCGTCGCGTCCCGGCTGCGCGTGGCGCCACAGATCGAGGTCGAGCAGGGAGGTGAGCTGCGCGGGCGTCGCAGACGTGACGAGCTCGCCGCACGCCTCGAGTCCGCGGTGCTGAATGAGCTGATGCAGCGTCTCCGGCGCGAGGTGCGGGACGACCCGCGCGAGGAATGGCGTGTCCAGGAGACGCGCGAGCCGATGGTCCACCGAGCGCCCGTCGCGGGGCGCCGTTTCGCGGTTCGTGGTTGTCGACATGGGCCGGCGATGATACCCGGCCTGCGCAGCCAACAAACAGTCTTGAAGAGTGGGTCGGTGTCGAGCGATACTAATAATGGGATTGACGTTCGTCATCCCGTCATCACACTCCGGCTCTCACCTGTGTAGCGGCTCCTTTTTGATGTCGCCCGGCTTCAGCGCCTTCAAGAACTCGATCAGCGCCCACTTATCATCGTCCGACAGGTTGGTGCCGTAGACGTGCCCGGTGTTCGCGTTGCCAACCTGCGACGTGTCGTATTCCCATGCCGGAGCCGGCGATTTCGCTTCCGCCGCCGTCACGTACCCGAGCTTCTGGACATCGTATTCGCGTGATCCGAGCATGAACTGCCTGGGCCGGTTGGCGGGCGGCGTCAGCAGGTCCCAGATGCTCGCGACCGAGCCGTTGTTCAGGTACGGTGCGGTGGCCCAGACGCCGGCTAGGGGTTTAGCGGGATAGACACGTCCGCCTTTCGTATCGGGGAATTTGTCGGCCTCGGCGAGCGTGCTGCGCATGGACGGCTTCCACTGCGGCGGCGGGCGGCGCGTACGGCCTTCCCATTCAGCCTGAGTCTCCTCAGGCACGTTGTTAGCTTTGTAATACTGCTGCTTCAGTCCTTCGAGCGCGGCGAACGCCGCGGCGGCGAACCGCACCGTCTTGCCGTTGACGACGACGGTGTCGTCGAAGTTCGTCGCGACCAGCGGACTCACGCCCAATTCCTTCAGCGTGAACAGCTGATAGACGACGAGGCCGGAGGGCGTGACAGCGAACGGCTTCTCGTGGCAGTTCGCGCACTGCCGGTCGTAGAGCTCGCGGCCGCGCGCCGCCTTGGTCTGATCTATGGCGCCGAAAACGTCGGCCGGCCAGGTCGGCGGCGTCAGCCTGTAAACGGTGTGTTCCAGCCGATTGAGGTTGTCCAGGCGCGACGTCGTCGCGAAACTCGCAGCGTCGAACACGGCGCCGACACCGAGCGACTGGCCGATGTTGCGCTCCATCACCGAGTTCATGCTCGCGCCCCACTGCAGCCACGCCGTGGTTTCGATTCCCCACATGTGCGGGAAGCTGGCGGGGGCGTTCTGCGGTCGGAGGTTCTGCGGATCCTTGCCGAACAGCAGGTTCCTGGCAACGCCGAACGCATCGGCGCGGCCGTAGCCGTTCTGCGTTTTCGTCTGTGCGGCGATGACAGGGATCTTCTTCAGGTACTCGACGAACGCCTGCGCGAGCTCGACGTCGGTTGCGAGATCCTTCCCGCGCTCCGCGAGCGTCCGATCTGAGGGAAACGCTGCATCGTTCTCGATGCGGTGCCGGGCCACGTTCGCGAGGAAGCGTTCGCGCCGTCCCAGGGTATCCTTGAGCGTCGCGTCGACTTCTCCCTTCATGTCCTCGAAGAGATCGTTGATCCGCACCATGTTCGGTCCGCCGTCGATCCGGACGCGGCGGCCGCTGCGCCACAACTCGCCGACGTGGCAGGTCGTGCAGTTGAAGCCGACCATCACGCGATTGGTCAGATGCGATCGTTCGACGGTCATGCCGACAGGCAGGGCGTACGGGTTCTGACTGCTCTTGTCGTCGGGAATGAAGCCGTAGCGAGCGAGGTTGCTGGTGAACGGCACGAGGCCGTCACCAGGAGGATCCTGAGCCGTGCGTTTGCGCTCGAGCGCTTGCAGAATCGCGAGCGGGAACATCTCCGAACCTTCCGACAGGTGATAGAAAGTCGGTCGATCGGCATCCGTGAGGCCGTTGTGATAGTCGGCGAGATTCGCCGCCACGCTCGGCGCTGGAGCCGGCGCCTGTTTCGGCGCCTCGGATGCGGGCTTGGAGCAGGCCGAGGCGGCCACTATCAACAGCAGGCCGAGCGCCCTTACGGTTGCCAGCTTCATCGACACGTCTCCGTGTAATAGGTGGGTGGGTGCGACGTCAAAGCCTCCCGCGGTAATTGCCGACCGTGTCGCGCGCGCTCTTCAGCCGACGCTGAATTTCGCTTTCCGCATTTACGATCACTTTTTACTTGCCGTCCACGCTACGCTCACAACGCTACCACCGCCGCATCCCGCAAAATCAGTGAGGGCGGCCGTTCTCACCCGACACGCCAACTAACTGACCTGATCAGAATTCGCTCGGGCGCTCCAGAGTCGTAGTTGATCAGCGAACGACGTTCCTGTGGTTGTTGGCGCAGACGGGTTTTTCGCACAGCAACAGAGCGCGATGCATACCGCCACGATGAGTGCCTGCGCTTTCACGCTGTTCGCCCCGGGGCATTTTACATGTCATGCCATGCCAGGCAGAGCAACACGCGCGTGATGGCTGACCGACGACGTTATTCCTGGGCGGCGCGATCGTAGGCGGCGCGGCACCAGGCGGCCTCCTCGTTCAACCATTTGCCGAACCGCCATTCCGGGCCCGCGAGAGACAGATCGAACGGGTCTTGTCCGCGTAGCTCGACGCGCACTCTGGCGCCGAGCCGTTCGGCCTCGATTCGATGCGGCTCGCCCAAGCGCAGGACGTATCCCAACGTTCCCGTCGCAAAGCCGAACACGATGCCGCCCTTTGGATGAACCAGAGCGGGTTTGCCGTACACCACCCAGCGACAATCTTCAGGCAAGCCTGCATTGAGCTTCCACAGACGCTCGATGAGATCGGGATGGGTTCCCAACCCGAAATGTGGATCCGCCACCGAATCGAGGGGCTGGTCGGGCAGCGTATCCGCCTCTGATGGCCGGCTCATGATCCGCGCGACCTTCTCGGCGAGGTCCGCCGGTGGCTTGCCGGCATAAATGCGGAGGAGCCTCGCGGTGACCGACTGCGCAGTCAGCGTCTCCGGCTTCAGGAAGCGCCCAATCGCCAGGTTGCGAGGATCATCCCAGAAGACGCCGGAGTGGGCCATGTCGCGGTGTTCAGTGCACGAGGACAGACTGCCGTTTGGGTCGAAGCTGAACGATGTTACCGCTGAACGATGGCAGCCGTGGCGGTGGCCGCAGCTATGGCCGGGTGATAGCCGTAGACGAACTGCTTGAACTCTGCGTGCAGGAAATCCGAACCGAATTTGTATTGCTTCATCTCCTTGAAGGCCTGCTCTCCTGTCCACCCATCGTGCGTCATCCGATACGCGGCCGTCATCACGCCGGTCCGGTGACGGCCGCCGACGCAGTGGACAAAAACCGGTCCGCTCGCGGGATCGTTCACGATGCCGAGGAACTGCGCGACCTGTGCCGACGTCGGCACGGTGTGCGTCGTCATCGGAATCTGGACGTAGGTCATGCCAGCCGCTTCGGCCATCGCCTTTTCCTGCGGATCGGCATCGTCGCTCGTCAGATTGACGATGGTTCTCACGCCGAGCGCCTTGAGATCGACGAAATCGTGCCCTTCAGGTTGGCCGCCGCGATACAAGTGCGAATCGACGCGTCCGAAATTATCGATCCGGATCGATGGCGTCGTCGCCGTAGTTGCGCTGCCGTGGGCCTCGACCGGAACTGCAGCCACTGGAAACGCCAGGGCTACCGCGATAAGAAGGGCTGGGGCGTAGCTGCGCACGCGAGCTAGAGCTGGATTTGTTCGCATGAATCACCTTACCGCAGCTCTCGTGCCGCAGCCAGTTCGCTGATTCACGCCGATATTGACGTCGAGCTGTCCTCGAGCCTGGACGCACCGGGCAACTAACGGATGAGCAACCAAGCAGCCGCGAGAGTTAGACCGGCGGCGCTCAGCCATCGACTCCACTCGCCGAGCGGTGCGACCTTCTCAACCAACACGAACACCGTCAGTGCCACGATCGTCCACAGATTCATCACCCCGCCGACGAAGAGCAGCAGCATCAACGTCCAGCAGCAGCCCAGGCAATACACCCCATGGTCGAGGCCCAGACGGAACGCGCCCGGCGCACCAGGCCGCATATGCTCCGTGATGAACGTGATCGGCGACCGGCACGAGTCGAGACATGCGCGCTTGAGCGGCGTCAGCTGGTACAGCGCGGTTGCGATCAGCACCGCAGCCCCGGCCATTGGGCTCGCGAGCGTCATCATGGGCGACAGGAGCAGCGCATGGCTCAACGCGCGCTGCACGAGCGTGGCTGCGACGCTGAACCCGATCCAGACCAGCAGGTACCCGGCGGCCATCGGGTACACGCGCAGCGCCGCGCGGGGCCCCTCGACGCTCCTGCGCATGATCGCGGCATAGATCAAGAGCGTCGGGGCGGCGGACGGCACCATCATGCCGATCATCATGACGACCCACATCGCACCGAGCAGCAAGACATGCCAGCCGTCCCACACGGGCGTCATCATCCACGCCGACGGTCCCGACATGGAGCCGTACATGTCGCGCGCCATCGCCACGATCCACGCCCAACACAACAACGGGACGAGCGCGAGCACCACGACCAGGATCGCGCGCTCGCGCAGCGCTACGGCTTCGATCAACGTGTGATCGGAAACAGCGCGCCGCGCCGGTGCGGCGACAATCAGCGGACCACCCCGTGAGTGCTCCAATGAACGCGCGCGAGGTGGGCATGAGTGTCCTCGAAGTCGAGCGGGACGGCGCCCTGGACCTTCGCTGTACCGCTGGCGAATTCCGCCTCGGTGAATTCGAAGCCGGCGGGCATCGTCACCCGCGCGCGGTTCGGCTTGCCGGTGACCTGATTCAGAATCGGTCCCACTGTCCCGTCTACAACGCCGGGCACCCGGATGGACGCGCGCCGGTTCTCGAGATCGAGGCTGAGATCGATCGGCTTCGCCAAGGTGGGCAAGAACGTCGTCACCATGCTCGCAAAGACAGCCCACACGACAGTCCCTGGGTCTGTTTCCTTGCCATGCGCCACGGTCTCGAGTGCTGCGCGTTGCGTCGCGTCCGCTCGCTCGTCCACGATCGCCTGCAGCGTCCCGTTGCCTTTGTGAATCGGGCCCGGCCAGGCGGCAAGAATCCCCCAGCGAAGCCCATCGAGCGACACGCCGCCGAAGCGTCCGCGGTCGATCTGCACGAAGATCATCGCCTTGCAGTCGCCGTGCGTCGGCAGGCGACTGAACTGACACGGACACCCACAGTCACAGTTGCAATTCACGACTTCGGTGCCCTGCATCGTCCATTCAACCAGCGTCATATGAGCCTCCGATGAAAACGGCCTAGAGTATCGCAATGAAGGCGCGTACTGGCTGATGCTCGGCCTCACCGACCGCTAAGCTTCTCCGTCAGCATGATGTAGTACAAGTCAAGCGCCCGCATCGAGCACAATACTCCCCCACACCCGAGCACCGTGCGTGCCCAATTCATGCGCCTCCACTGGCCAACCGCCGCGCGGATCGCGTCGAGGTGCTCTTGAATGGGCCCGCGAAACAGAATCAGATCACGCGGCACGAAGTATGAGATCGTCAAGACAACGATGACGACGTAGCACGCAGCGGACGCGCCGAATAGGAGCCGCAGCGAGACGCTGTCTCTCCAGAACAGGATCGTCGTCAACACACCGAGCAACACCGTGGGCGGACCGGCAATGAGGTAGAAACGGCGAGGGTCCGCGTGGGCGTAGTAGTCTCTGGCCGTCTGAATTGACGCCGGGATGTCTGAACTCCAGCTTTTGGCGTCGACTAACGTGTTGTACACCGTGACCATTGTCAGACCCGATGCCATGAAGATCGACAGGAACGCGATGGCCACTTTCATGCTGAACTCCTTTGATCAATCGACGATCGCGGCTTCGCACGCCGCCCGACGCCTGCGTCAGCCTTGTCGAGAGGTGTTGACGGCGTCAGATCTTGCAGTTCCGCGCTAGTCTCACTGTTCTGTCGAACGGGCGAAGCTCAAATCGACACACCCGGCGCTGTTGTCGTGGGTTCTTTCGGCGATAGCGGCGACCGGTCGTTCGGAGCTACGAATGGCGTTCACTGTCCGCGGCGGCTATCGCCGCTCGACCGGCTTCTTCCCCGCAGGAGCGGGACAGAAAAATTGATCAGCGGACAGTCGGAGGCGCTTGTACATCTCCACGCCATAGCGAATGTCGCCGAGTCGCGCGGCGGTCTGGTAGTTGGAGCCGAACGCAAACGTGACGCCGGCCGATTTCGCAGCCTCGACGAATCGCACCGATGGCACTCGGAAACGGGAGTCGATTTCCAGCGCGACGTTGAACTTGAGCAAGGCGTCGATGATTGACTGCGTGCGCCGTGGTGTCCAGAGACGATCGTAGTCCCCGCGCAACACGTCCGGAAGAAACGTCGGCACCGCCAGGATGTCGATGGGATGCGTCGTGATTAACCGCAGATGGTAGTCGACGTAGCGATCCATGAACGCCTGTACGTTGCGCGGACGAAAATCTGGCCGCCAGATCTGCATCGGTACACCTGACGCGTCCGGCACCGCGAGCGGATCGGCCTGCACGTAGTCGAGCCTCGCAATCGCGGCCTTGGAAAACGCCGACATCCAGTCGACGCCTTCGCCCTCGATGCCCTTGAAGACCGGCTGTCCTTCGAGCGATCGGATCCAAGCGTCGAGCGTGGCGTCGTTGCTGACCGCGTACCCATGACCTTCGACGCCGCCGTGCTGCAACAGCCCGAACTTCAACCCGTGTTGTCGGGCAAGCGCGACGGCCTGATGGATCGAAATCCCATCGCCGATGTGAACGTGATAGTCCACGCCGGGCACATCTTCGCGGATTGGAAAGTCACACGCAGCGGCGTCCGAGCCGGCCGGCGCCGGGGCGACGAGCGACCACATCCCAGCGGCGCTGAGGACGATCATCTCGCGGCGACTCAGTCGATCAGGCCTCACGACGTCGTCGTGCTCGCGCTCCATAGCCGAACAGCCCTCCTGTTTCGTGCCGAACCGACGGCTACCGATCCACGATTCCCGGAAGGAATTTCAACAATCGGCGCCTATTCGTATTTCAACGCCCTCATCGGATCCACTCGTGACGCACGGTGCGCGGGGATGAAGCCGGCGCATAGCGCGACCAGCGCGAGCGCAACGGCCGAAAGCGCCAGCACCGCCGGATCGGCACCGGTCATCTGAAAGAGAATCGACTGCGCCACTTTGCCGACGCCGAGCGCGCCGGCGAGGCCCACGAGCGCTCCCACGAGCGTCATGATCGCCACCTGACCGAGCACCATGCCGCGAACGCGGTCGGGCGCGGCTCCAAGCGCCATGCGGAGGCCGATCTCGCGCGTGCGCTGTGCGACGGTATAGGCGAGGACGCCATAGAGACCGATCGCCGCGAGCAGCGTCGCCAGAAGCGCGAATGCCGCCGAGAGCGTCGTCATCATGCGATCGAGATACGTGTTGTTGCGGACCTGCTCGGGAAGGGTCTCGAGCGTCCTCGATGGGTAGATTCGGATCCAGCCGCTTCACGACGGCTGTGATCGCCGACGCCGCCTGCGCGATATCACCGGAGGTCCGCACGTAGACGTGCATCCCGCCTAGCCCCTTGTCCTGCCGATACGGCACGAAGAATTGCGGCGGCACCTTCTGCTTCACTTCGCTGTACTTCGCATCCTCGACGACTCCGACGATCGTCGTGTCGAGTTTGCTGCGGTAGCCTTCTCCCGGCGCCCATCCCATCGACTTGCCGACGGCGTCGTTCCCCAGGCCGAACTTCTTTGCGAACGTCTGGTTGACGAGGGCGACCTTCGCGGAATTCACCGTGTCGGCATCGGTGAACTCGCGTCCGGCGATGAGCGGGATGCCGAGCGCGGAGAAGTAGCCCGGACCGACTCTGTTGTAGCGGGAGTCGCTGTCCGTGTCTGGTCCGGCCTTGAACCCTTGTACGGCGACACCTCTTGACCGGTTGGTCCCAGCCAGAAGCGGCACGTTCGACATCGTCACGGCCGTCACGCCCGGCGCTGCCCGCAGCTCGTCTTCGAGGCGCTGGAAGAACAGACGGGTGCGATCGACCGAGTAGCCGTTCAGGTCGGGCGACAGACCGAACGTGACCACGTGATCGACCTTGAATCCGAGATCCACCCGACTGACGTTCAGCAGGCTCTTCACAAAGAAACCCGACGAGGCGAGCAGCATCATGGCGAGCGCGATCTGCGACGTGGCGAGCAGCAGCCGGGCGCGCGCGGCGCCTTTCGCGCCGGACGGCTGGCCAGCCTGGTTCTTGAGCGTCGAGACGAGGTCCGGCCGCGTGCTGTGGAGCGCGGGGAAGAGCCCGAAGAGCAGGCCCGTGGCGAACGTCAGGCCGATTGCGAACAGGATGACGGTGCCGCTCATGCTGAAGGTGATCGTGTGTTGCACTTCGGGCGGCAGCAGCGAGATGACGAGCACGAGCGTCCAGTGTGCGACGACCATGCCGGCCATTCCGCCGAGAACCGCCAGCAGCTAACGATTCGGTGAGGAGCTGTCCGATTAAGCGCGCCCGGCTCGCGCCGATCGAGAGCCGGATGGCCATCTCTCCGGCGCGTGCCGCCGATCGCGCGAGCAGCAGGTTCGCGATGTTGGCGCAGGCGATGAGCAGCACGAACATCGTGACGCCGAGCAACAGGCGGAGCGGCGTCTTCGCCTCGTCAGGAACCGAGCTCTGGCCCCGGCCGCCCGGCGCGAGGAGGATGGGCTTCGCGCGAAAACGCGCCATCGTCTGCGGACTGATGTCCTTCTGCAGCGGCGCTTCGACATCGTTGATGATGGCGTGATACTGCGTGCCGAGCGACGCGCGCGCGGCGTCGAGTGTGACCCCCGGCCGCAGGCGCGCGAACAGGTACGCCCAATAGTCGGTCCGGAGCGACCAGCCGGTTGTCGGCGTCCAGCAGCGAGCGCAGCGTGATCGGGACGAACACGGCGGGCCGCATCCCGATCGTCGTGCCGTCGAAGCCCTTCGGCGCGACGCCGACGATGGTGAGGCTTTGGCCGTTGACGATGATCTGTTTGTCCAGGATGGTTGGATCGAGCCCGAATCGCGACGACCAATAGTTGTAGCTGAGCACAACGACGCGCGACTCGCCGACGAGTTTGTCGTCATTCGAATTGAGCAGTCGGCCCAGCGTCGGCTGCAGTTCCAGCACCGGAAAATAGCTGCCGGACACGAGCAGGCCCTCGCCGCTCGACGTCTGCGCGCCGTACGCGAGGTTCGCGCGGAAGTCGACGTGTGCCGCGACGTCCGTGAAGACGCTTTGGGTCTTCTGCAAGTCGCGGAACATGGCATAGCTGAAGACCACCTCGCAGTCGCCCGCGCGGCCGCAGCTCCCGAAGCCGGGCTTCGGGCCGGGCGCGCCCAAGTTCACCAGTGCCGACGGATCGGGAACCGGCGAGCGACTGCAGCAGCACCTGATGGAACACCGAAAAGATTCCAGCAGTCGCGCCAATGCCGAGCGCGAGCGAGACGATGGCGACGACCGTGACGAACGGAGTTCCGAAAAGCGTGCGGAAGGCGAACTTGAGAGTGCGCATCAAGGCGTTGGACGAGCCAAGGGACTGCGGCGTTTACCGAATGTGCCGTGCCTTTATCCCCCCGTTCGGATCGAGGTCCGGATGATCCTTCCCATCGAACTTGATCCTCTTAGCCATTTCTTCATCGGAACGTTTAAATGACAGGCCCTCACCGCACCTGGCTCAGATCGGCGGAGGCCTAACAAACGAAGAGGCCGCCGGAAGTCCGGAGGCCTCTTTGACTGATGTAAGTTTTCCCCGCTGAGTTGGCTTCTGCAACTATCGCGCAGAGAAGCGGCGACGTAATTTTGTCGTAAATGCCTGTGCCTCTTCCTCCAACGTGAAGAACGCGCTCTGCTGCCAGCTCGATTTCTCATAGTCGAGCCAGGTCACACGCCAGCCACTCTTGCCGTTCATGGTCGATCGCACACACCGAACCATCGGCTTTCGCGACGGATGTCGCTTCTGCTTAGCTGGCACAGGGCGCCTCGCGCGGTGACAGATTCGCCCTCCGCGCGGCCAATTCCGTGGCCGCAGACACGGCCTTGCTGCCGGGCGGCCCCAGCACAGTTGGCTGGTATTGACTTTGCTCCGGAGTCCAATGGAACGGCTCTTCCACCCAAATGAAACACACCCTACGTAATGGGATTTGTGCGCGCATTCTTCTTCCTTGCGCGATCGTTGGCGTTTTCGTCTTCGCGAATGTCTTCTCGGCCGCGGTGGTCAGAAGTCAGAGCGCGGGTGCGGCGCCATGCCCGCCGTCGGGCGTGAGGGTATTCGCGGGCGCGGCTCCGCCGCCGCCGATCGACACCACCGCGCCGACCGTCGCGATAATGGCGCCTTCGCCTGGCGCGACGGTTTCAGGAGTCGTGACGCTCTCGGCATGCGCGGCCGACGACGTCGCCGTGGTCGGCGTGCAATTCAAGGTCGACAGCACGAACCTTGGCGCCGAGGACGTCACCGGGCCGTGGAACGCCTCGTGGGACACGACCACCGCCTCCAGTGGCAGCCATGTGCTGACCGCAGTCGCGCGCGATGCGGCTGGCCATAACACGACGTCGGCGATCGTGACCGTCACGGTGTCGCAGGCAGGCATCGCAGCGCTCTATCCAGGAGACGTCGGGATCGAAACGAACCCGAATGTGGTCTTCGTCGAGCGATTCGACGAAAGTAGCCTGACGTCGCTCTTCGCTCGATGGACGGATATCCTCGGCGGCGCGACGATGACCCTGAGTCCCGACGTACCGCCGGGCAGCCCGGTGCCCGTGTCGCTGAACATCCCATGGGTCGGCGGTGGCGTGAGCAGCGGCGGACATCTGTACAAGCTGCTCAGCCCAGGGGTCGACGACACGCTGTACCTGCGCTACTACATCAAGTACCCGACGAGCGGTCAGTACGTGCACCACGGGATCTGGACCGGAGGCTACAACCCGCCGCTGGCGTGGCCGAACCCTCGCGCCGGCTTGAAGCCGGCCGGCAACGATCTGTTCTCGGCCGCCGCCGAGCAGGACGCCGCGACGCTGCGGATGGATCACTACGACTACTGGATGGACATGCACCTCTCCAACGACGGCAACTATTGGGGGAACCTGCTGCTCAACAACCCCAACGTGCTCGGCAAGGCGGGCCAATGGATGTGCGTCGAACAGATGGTCAAGCTGAATAATCCGGTCAGCGCGTCGAACGGCGAGCATGCCATCTGGGTCGACGGCGTCCAGGTCAGCCACGTCGGGCCAGGATTTCCGAACGGCTCATGGTCGGGAGGCATCTTCACGCAGAACCCTGCCGGAACGCCGTTTGGCGGACTGCGGTGGCGAAGCGACGCAAACCTGAACCTCAACTACATCTGGCTGCAGACGTACGCACCGAACGACCCGGCGGGCTTCACGGCGAGCATGAAATTCGCGCACGTCGTGGCATCCAGGAGCTACATCGGCTGCCTCGCCGCAGGATCTCCGGATACGACACTGCCCAACGTATCGATCACCGCGCCTTCAGGCGGATCGACCGTCGCCGGCGCGGCGACGCTCTCCGCAACCGCGTCAGACAACGTCGGGGTCAGCGGCGTACAGTTCAAAGTGGACGGCGTCAACGTCGGATCGGAAGATACCAGCTCGCCGTACTCCATCACGTGGAGCTCCACATCGGTCGCCAACGGATCCCATACGGTGACGGCCGTTGCCCGCGATGCGGCCGGCAACACCAAGACATCGGCCGGCGTCACCATCGTCGTCAACAACGCGAGCACGTCGGCGTGGCCGAACGAACCGGCCGGTTTCGTGACGTTGACCGACCAGCCGTGGGATGCGATCGTCGGCGGTGGATGGAACCGGCGCGCCGGTGGCACGGATATCATCTTCAGCGATGCCAGCGCGCCGATGTCGCCGTCGAACGTCCTCAAGTACCTCTATCCGATCGGGCTGGTCGATGGCGTGGCGCCGGCGACGCAGTACTATCCGCTGAGCACGAAGGAAGTCTTCATCGGCCTGTGGTGGAAGCCAAGCAATCCGTGGCAGGGCGACATCAGCAACGTCAACAAGATTCAGTTCCTGCAGGTGCAGAACTCGAGCGTGTACATGGCGATGTACGGTCCGAAGGGCGGGCCGTACGAGCTGCGATCCGACGTGCAGTGGCCAGAACAGGGCACGGGGTGGCTGACGCCGAACGTCAACAGCGGGGTCGTGACGCTCGGCCAATGGCATCGTCTCGAGTGGTACCTGAAGTACGAGAGCGCCTATGGCCGAGGGGACGGCATCATTCGATGGTGGCTGAACGGCGTGCTGGTCGGCAACTACACGAACGTCAAGTTCCCGAACGACAACGGCTTCGTCGAGTACCAGATCAGCCCGACGTGGGGAGGAAACACCGGCGACATCAAGACCGAGATCGACTCCTACTCGTTCGACCACAGCTATCTGAGCAAGAAATAGGCGGCACTAGCGACGGGCCGTTCGGACCCACGGTTTGTCGCCGACCATCTTCAGCGAGATCACCGCGGTCGCGAGTCGCCACGCGGCGTACGCGGGCAGAAAGAGAAACGCGACGGCCGCACCAAGGGGATCGGGCTGGGCGGCAAGGCCGATCAGCGTGTACGTCGATAGACGGAGGACGGGGATCCAGAGCGCGGCGAGGAGCCACGCCGCGCCCGGCGCGGCGAGCAGCACGATCGCCAGCGAGGCGGCGATCACGATGCCGAGATGCACGACCGGCCCCGGCGCACTCAGCTCCGCCGCGGCATCGAGCTTCTGGTGCAGGCCGATCCGGCGGCTGCGTAGCACCGCGCCCAGCTGGCGCACCAACACCGTGAGCTTTCCGGCGGTCCACCGCTGGCGCTGCGTCGAGCTCTGACCGAGCGAGGACGCCTCTTGCGCGAACAGCCGGGCGTCCGGCACGCCCTCAATCGGCACACCCTCGGCTGTATAGCGCGCGTACAACTCCCAGTCCTCCGCGATCGTGAACGCCTTCCATCCGTGCGCCGCGAGCACGCCGACGCCGATCCCCATGCCGTTGCCGAGCAACGGCGCGTTGACGCCGGCGCGCCGCTTGAGCGGATAGGCGACGCGAAAGTTGGCCGCGGCGAGCACGGCGGCCATTCGGGTGAGCGCGCTGTCCTGAGGATTCGCCACGTCGAAGTACGCCTGCACCGCCTTGTGCTCGAGCGGCGCCGCCCGAGACAGCGCGCGCGCGAAGCCGGGATCGACGGTGGTGTCGGCGTCGATGATGATCACCACGTCGTGGTGATTGAGCGGTAGCTGCGTCAGCGCCCAGGCGATCGCGCGCGGTTTGCCAGGGTGCGCCGGATCGTGGCGCTCGAGACACACGGCGCCTTGGGCGCCTGCTCGCTCCGCCGTCCGATCGCTACAGTTGTCGGCGATCACGACAACCGTTGACCGATCGGCTGGATAGCGGAGCGCTCGGAGAGAGCGGACGCAGTCTCCGATGAGCTGCTCCTCGTCGTGCGCCGGCACGAGGAAGAGCAACCGCGGCAGATTGGCGGGCTCCGACCGGCCGGGTCGCCGGCCCAGCGACCGCACGAGGCACAGCGAATCGGACACCGCCGGCAGCATCAGCACGGCCGCCACCGCGACGATCACGATGATGATGACGACCATGTCACTGGGTCAGGGGCGTCGCGTCGGCACGAGGGCCGATCGGACGCTTGCTGACGACGATGTGATCCCACCGCTGGGATTGATCGAGCATGTCGGGCCCGTTCGGCGGACAGGTGTTGCGTCCGATGTCGCAGCGCTGGTCATAGACCGTCAGGCGGACGACGCCGAACTGCTTCTTCGCTTGTTCAGCTTTCAGCCAACGCATGTCGCGGTACTCCATGCGCAGCGTCTGCGTGGTAATCGGGTCGGTTGCGTCATCAATCCACAGCCGGGTGACGCCGTTCGACAGCCCGGGAGCATTCAGCCGGACGTACCACTCGAAGAGGTACCACTTGCCTGGCTGCAGAGTGATGTTGCGCTGCTGATTCTGAAACCGGTTGACCAGCGTGTATCGACCGCCAGTCTCCGGCGTATCCACGTCTTGATAGTTCGCGATGTACGGCATCCCCGGCCCGCTGTCGCGGACGACGGGCAGATGGTTCCGGTTGGTCCCGACGTAAGCGGTGATGGTGTTCTCCTGGTCGTGAAGCAGAACGGACTTGTCCTCGAGCGTACCCCACACGTACGGATTCGAAATGTATTGGTACCAACGGACATAGAACTCGGACTGGGGCGGAAACGTCCGCCGCGCGTCATACCCGTAGAAGCCCCACTCCTGATCGAAGACCAGCCGGTTGCTCCAGGCGGCGCAGCGATCGTGGAAGCCAAACCGGTCCTGGGTGCACAGCACGAATTGCGACACGGGCCAGACGCCCTGGTGGCCTCCGATGTCCCACCGCTTTTGGACACCGTCGTCTTCGAACCCTTCGCACAAGACGACGTTCGGGTTCGGGCTGACACCGCCCGGACAAAACGGCTCGGGAGGAACCGTCGCACCGCGCATGGAGCAACCGGCAGTCAGCACTGTCGCGGCGAAGAGGAGGAGCCGCAATGACATCAATGAGTACTCAGCCCGCGACAGCCTGACGCCCAGGCTTCGAACGCGGCATCGGAGATCCCGGCGGGCACATTGACACGACGGAGCGCCCACCGATCCACGGTCCCGTCGTTGAGACCGAAGTCGAGCGTCAGCGCTCCGACGTACCCTGCCGCTCGCACGGCGTCCCGGACGCGTGCATCCCAGTCGCCGAAGGGGTATGCAAAGAATTGCGGCGAGACTCCGGTCGCATCGCGAAGAATGGCGCGGCTCGCTACGATCTCGCGCGCGAGCTCCGCGTCGGTCAGGCGCGGCAGCGAGGGATGCGTGGACGAATGCACGCCGACCTCGATGCCGGCGCCGAGCGCAGCCCGGATCTGATCCCAGTCCGCGGGGCGGTGCGCCGCTGCCCCGTCCCATGGAAACGGCGCCGAACGACCGACGGCTTCAGCGACGAGGAAGACGGTGGCGGGCATGCGGAGCGCGCGGACGACGGGAACGGCGTGCTCGAAGACACCGGCGTATCCATCATCGAAGGTCACAGCGGCCACCGATCGCAGGCTGCCGCCGCTCGTCAGCCGCTCGGTGAACTCGCGGAGGCCGATCACATCGTAGTGGGCGTGCAGCCATTGCATCTGCCGCGCGAATCGCTCGCGTCCCTCATGAAGGCCCGGGCAACCGGCGCCTTGCGAGCTCTCGACGACGTTGTGGTAGCAGAGGATGAGGCCGGCGTCCTTCAAGCGCCGCCGAACCGCAGGCACACGAGCGACTTTAAGGCCGCCGTAGTAGGACCTCGCGATCAGACTCACCGGGTATGCGCCGCCTTTCTGTCCGCCACGACGATGACGCTGCTCGAGACACCTCGCAGCACCCAGGATCGCGTGCGGGCCAGCAGTCCGGCGCACGACAGATCGGTGTCCACTTCACACGCCGGCACCGGCCTTCGGACCCGGCCCGGCGGCAAGCCTGTCACCCGCGCGATCACGCGCTGAAAGGCATCCACGCAGCCGTACTGGATGATCAACGGACCGCGGCTCACGCGCGCGAATTCACGAAGCGCCCGAACACGAACGTCCGCGTCGAGGTGCATCAGCAGGCCGATGCAGGTAACCGCGTCGAACGACTGGTCCGGGTACGGCAGCTGCTCGACTCCGCTCTCAACGAGTCGAACACCGTCGTACCCGAGTGATGTCAGGCGTCGGCGTGCGACCGCCATCATCGCCGGAGATACATCGCACCCCGCCGCCCGAAGTCCTTGCTGCTGAAGAAGGGCCGTGATCCGTCCCGTGCCGCAAGCGGCATCGAGGACCGTTCCGCCGCGCGGCACATCGTGCAGCCCCTGCACAATCGTGCGTTCCTCGCGCGATCGGTAGATCCGCCCCCACAGGCTGTCGAAACGGCCGCGATCGTACCCCTCCGCCATCTGCTCCTGGCGCCAGTAGTCTCCAGGACGTTCCACCACAATTTCCGCTTGGACGTATGTCATCACGCGCTCCCTATCTGGTTGAATCATGCGCCCCGTCGCGGCGAGCCTCATGGGACCGGCAGACCGACGAAACCGGCGCTCACCGATCGCATCGCGTTCATGGCGACGGTGCATGTGGATCCGCTCACCGCGTCGCAGCCGCTCCAGCCCGTGAACAGCGAGCCGAGCGCGGGGGCTGCTGTGAGCGTCACCACCGTGCCGGACACGAAGTCGCTCGAGCAGCCGGTTCCGCAGTTGATGCCCTGCGGGCTCGAGGTCACCGTCCCTCGGCCGATGCCGGTCTTCGTGACCGCCAGCGTGAAACGCTTCAGCATGAAGATGGCGGTGGCGGATCGCGCATCGGTCATGTTCACGGTGCATGTCGTGCCGGAGACCGCGTCGCATCCGGTCCATCCGGTGAAGGTGGAGCTCGCCGCCGGCGTTGCGGTCAGCGTCACGGACGAGTCGCTGAGAAACTGCGCGGAACAGGTCGCGCCACAGTCGATGCCTGACGGAACCGACGTCACGCTGCCCAATCCATCGCCTTGCCGTAGCAGGTTCAGGGTCAGCAGTTGTCGAACGCTCGCAGTGGTGCTGCCGCTGTTGCCGAAGGCGTCGGAAACACCGATAGTCGCCGTTCCCCGTCCGATCCCGGTCACGACGCCGGCCGGGCTAACGGTCGCGATGTCGGGCCGGCTGCTCGTCCATGTCATCCCGGTCGCGTGCACCTGCTCCGGGGAGAGCGAGTTCGCCGCTGTGCCGTTGCCAAATTCACCCAGATCGTTCTCACCCCAGCAGACAACCGAGGCGTCGGACATCAGCGCGCACGTGTGTCCTTCGCCGAGCGAGATGGCGCGCGGATTGGCGATGCCGCGCACCAGCACGGGCGTCGCCGAACTGGTCGTCGTCCCATCTCCAAGCTGACCGAAGTCGTTGTGTCCCCAGCATCGCATGGTGCCGTCGGCGAGCAGCGCACAGGTGTGGAGAAATCCGGTGGCGATGCTGACGGCGTTCGTGATGCCGCTCACCGCGACGGGCGTGGCCGAAAAGACGACGCCCGGAGCCCCAATCTGGCCGTAGTCGTTCTGGCCCCAGCATTGGACCGTTCGATCCTGGAGGAGCGCGCAGCTGTGATAGGTGCCGAGGCTCAGTGAGGCGACGTTGCTCAATCCGCCGACGGCGTGCGGCTGCACGACCGGGCTATCGGTGGTGCCATCGCCAACCTGCCCACGAACATTTCGCCCCCAGCATTTCACGCTCCGATCGCTCATGATGGCGCACGCGTGATAGCCACCCGCGGCGAAATCGGCGACGGGCCCCAGACCCTGAACGGGTGCCGGCAGCGGGACGTCAGTCGTGCTGTCGCCGTTGCCGAGCTGTCCATCCTGATTGCGTCCCCAGCATTGAACGGTGCTGTCGGACACAATGGCGCAGGTGAAGAACCCGCCGGTGATCGCCTTGACCGCGTTCGTCATCCCGTGCACGAACTGCGGCGTCATGGCAAATCCGCCCATTGTCCCGTCGCCGAGCTGCCCGGTGTAGTTCGTCCCCCAGCACTGCATTCTGCCGTCCCCGACGAGCGTGCAGGTATGCTCCAGCCCGGCCTGAAGGCTGACCGGGTTGACGGTACCGCTCGCGAGCGCCGGCTCGAAGACGTTGGTGTAGCTCCCATTGCCGACCTGCCCCTGGCTGTTCTGGCCGGTGCAGCGAATCGTCTGATCTGAATACAGGACGCACGTGTGCCCAGCCCCGGTGGCGATGGCGCCCGGCACGACGGCGCCGCTTGATGTCAGCGGCATCGTCTGACCGACGAGCAGCGTCGGATTCTGAGGTGCAATCACAATCGACGCACCGCGCACGACGACGGTCAGTACGAGCGCACACACAACGAGCGATAGGGCCTGCAGCTTGTAGTTCATGGCAATCTCCGTGGTCGTCGATAAGGATGGATGGAACTAGTGCGAGAGGAGGTCTTCGTAGATCGCGGAATAGGCGCGGACCATATTCGACACGTCGTGAACAGCAATCGCACGCGCGCGTGCCCGAGCTCCCAATTCGCGCGCGCGCTCGGGCTGGCTCAGGAGCAGGTCGAGCGCGGACGCCAGCGCAGGCGGATCAGCGGGCGGGACCAGCACGCCGCCTTCCTGCCCGCCGAGCGCCGTGCGGACTTCGCCGACATCGCTGGCGACGATCGGGCGACCGGCGAACATCGCCTCGAGCAGCGCGAGCGGCAGCCCTTCTGAGAGTGACGGCAGCGCGAACAGATCGGCCGCCGCGAGGACAGCCCCAACGTCGGAGCGAAGACCGAGCAGGCGCACGCGATCGCTGATGCCACCCGCCCGCGCGCGCTCTCGAAGCGTCGCTTCCAGATCGCCGCGGCCGCAGATCGCCAACTGCAGCCGAGGATGACGCTCGGCCAGCTGAGCGATCGCGTCGATCAGGTGAACGTGGCCCTTGACCGGATACAGGTTCCCGATCGCCACTACCAGCCGATCGCCGGCTGCGAGCCGCAGCTCCGCACGCACCGCGGATCCGTCCGCAGACATCGCGCGAACGCCGTTCGGAATCATCGTGATGGCGGACGGCGCCACCAGCAGATCGCGGCTCAGGTCATTCGCCAGTTGTTTCGACACGGCGACGGTCCGCCGGCTCAGCGCGATCGCAGCTCGCATCGCGACGCGACGCTGCAGCCGTCTGGCGTAGTACCGGCTGCCGTGCATCGTGATGACGTGCCGGCCGCCGGCCTGCCGTGAGGCCCAGGCGCCGTACACCGCCAGCGAGAACTCATGGCTGTGTGCGATGTCGATGCGGCGGCGGCGAAGGGCGGCCGCCAGCGATCGCGCACACGGCAGCGAGACAGGTCTGTCCAGATGGAAGCGTTCGATGTCCACGCCAGAGCCCGCGAGTTGACGGGCCAGCCATCCTTCCCCATGCGCAGGGAGGAACACGACGCTCTCCGCGCCGGCCGCCTGGAGGTTGGTCGCGAGGTCGGCGACCACCCGCTCGGCGCCACCGGGGCCGTCCGATTCGATCAGCTGGGCGATTCGCAGCATTCCCGTGCGCGGGCGTCGAGCGTTCGAGCCGTGACCTTCTGCAGCCCCACGGCCAACGCGACCAGCGTGTAAAGCATTTCGGAGTAGGCGAGCGACAGGAAAAATGATCCGACGACGAATCCGAGCAAAGATGCGGTCAGGGCGGGACCGATGCTGCCGCCGCACCGCAGCGCGACAAACGCGCACCCAAGCAACGCGATGTAGAGCGCGAGCCCCGGAAACCCGAGCTCGGCGCCGATCTGGACGAAGCTGTTATGCGGCGCATTCCAGCGGACGCCGATGCCGTACTGCTGCCGCTCGGCCAGCGGTGACAGGGTACCTTCGGCCGCCTGAAAGTTCCCGGGCCCGACGCCCAGCAGCGGATTGGAGACCATGTAGCCGATCCCGCGATTCCAGATCTGCAGGCGCCCGCTCTCCGAAGTGTGGTTGTAGTCGGCGTCGGATGTGATCGTGCCCATCTGCTCCCAATAGTGATCGCTCGCCGCGGCAATCAGGACGATCGCGACCAGCGCTGTCGCAGAGAGACGCCACGCGAGAGGAATCGCCGAAAAGCGGAACACGATGAACACGGCGACGGCCGACAGCGCGATGAAGCCGCCTCGCGAACCGGACCGTACGCACCCGAGCGTCAGAACGACGAGGCTCGCCGCCGCGAACAGGCGGACACCGGTCCGCCGGCCCCCGTGCGCGAAGTAGAGGCCGAGCGGCATCGCCGTGACCGCGAAAGTCGCAAAGTCGTTCGCGTCGTAGTAATAGAGGTGCCCGAGCCGCCACGCGTCGCCGGCGCCGAGGTCGAACCGCGTCATGACCACGCCCGTATAGACGACCGCTCCGACCAGATACACGAAGGCCAACCGTTCGACGTCCCGCAGGTGACGGATGCTCGCGGCCACGACGAACGACATGAGCGCGGTCTTGATGAAGTTGTCGAATACGAGAGCGAAGCTGTTGCCCTGGCGCAACGCGCCTGGGACCGACAGCATCATCCAGCAGACGAGCAAGCCTGTCACCCTGACCGCCGCACGAGGTACGGCTCCCGCCCTTCGCTCCTCGCGATCGTCGGTGATGTACAGCACGATCGCGAACAGTCCGGTCACGGCGGCCAGATGGATGGCCTCGAGTGCGCCGAAGAGCTGGTGGATGCGGCCGACCGCGGTCAGGATATACCCGGCGACGCAGACGAGCAGCCCGTCCCACCTCACCGCATCGCGATCGACTGCCTCGCCGGGCAACATCACGATGCTCGCAGATCTGCGCGTCTGGCCGGCGGTCGCTCGAAGGCGCCGGTGCTGACGTTCTCACCGAGCAGCCTAGAGGCAACCGCCGAGGCGACCGTTCTGGCGCCGGCCGGCGTCAGGTGGAAGAAGTCATAGTACGTGCTGAGGCTCGGCTCGAGCAGCGACGTCAGGTCGATCTGCTCGACGTTGAGATCCCTCACGACACGCGCCGCGCAGCCGTCCAGCAGGGCCATGAGCCGTGACGTCACGTCCAGGGAGTAAAACGTCGTGACCTCTTCGCACCAGGCGCGTCCGACGCCTCCGTGCCACATGTGAGCGGCCTCTTCCGGGGTGTACTCGTCCTTCGCGAACCAGGACTGGCGCACGACGACCACGCGATCGGCATGCGCCCTCGCCTGCCGAACGAGGCTTCGAAAGTGACGGTCGAAATGATCCATCATCGCCATCGGCTCAGGCATCGTCGCGCGGATGGTCTTGGCGCGCGCCCGCATCGTGCGCGCGCCACGGACCCAGCTGCCGGCGTGATGGTGCACCTGCAACGGCCGAAGCCAGCGGCGGCGCAGCCTCGCGAACAGCTCGACGAGTGCCAGCGCTTTCGGCGCCCAGCGGAACCGCCCTTCGGGATGACACCGGAAGACGTCAGAAATCGGCACCCGCGGCGCCGCCTTCGCCGACGGCGCGCCTTCCTCCAGCCAGTGCAGCACGTCGCTGGCGCCCACGAGGATGACGATGGCATCGAGGTGTGGATAGCGCGGCAGCACACGCGCGAGCAGCAGGTCCAGCGCTTCGGCACCGACCCCGGAGCGGGCGATGCTGCCGACGTGTACCTTCGTCGCACCCAGCGTGACGAGATGACGCGGCTGCGCGAGCAACGCATGCACGGCGCCTGGCCAGCTCGTCTCCTGGTCCAGCAAGTACCCTTCGGGCTGGCTGCCGCCGGCGACGAGCACACGATAGAGACGCTCACCGCGAGTCACTCGCGGCACATCGGGTCCGCGTTCGCCGTCGCCGTTGACCTCGAACCGCACTACCGGCTCGAGCTCCGGAAACGTTTCGCGGTCGATGTGCAGGCGCAAGCGCAGGCCGGGAGGCAGCACGTAGTACGCGCGCCGAAAGCGAATCCACCATCTCGCGCACATCTCGAGGACGATGAACGCGGCGATCAGTGAAGCAACTGAGGTCCACAGCATCGTCACGGCGCACTCCAGGAAGTTGATTCGTCGTCGGACGAGAGCCCGAGAGACGACTCGCCGTCGAAACGGGAGAAGAAGACGTCTCCATTCTGAAACGCGCGCAGTAGTTCGCACCGTTTCGCGTTGACGAGCATCCACGGACCTCGACGGCGGAAGAAGCACAGCTTGTCGGACAGCGCTTCGAGGAGGCGCGTTTCCAGACGGCCTGTGACACTCGCGGCCCCGTGCTGCCACGCGTCATAGAACAGGCAATCGAGCACCTCGCGGACTGACGAAGGCTTGACGGCAATCTGCAGCAGGTTGGCGACGCCGCGGCGATCGAGACGGTAGAGGTACCAGCCCCTGATCGTCTCGCCGTTGCGGACCACCGCCTTGTGCAGCGCGCCATCGCCGCAGCGCTCGCTGGCGCGCTGCAGCAGCCACTCGAACGTTCGATCGTCGTATTCCACACGGAGCGAATCGGGCGCGAACTCGGCCAGCCGCGCGAGGACCGTGTCGACGCGGAAGTCCGCGGCGGCGGCGCCCGGCTGCGGCTGGAAGAAGAGGCTGCGCGGCATCCGCGCGGCGAGCGCGTCGACGAGCGACAACGGCGGGCCGGCGACGGCCGCCAGCGCATGGCAGTTCCGGAGAAACGACAGCGCCAGCCGCGCCGGCCGTAATGGTCGCGTCCAGTAAATGCTCTGCAAGAGGGCGGTGGCGCCGCCGAGCCGTTCCCAGAGCGTGCGGGCCGCATCGTTCGCTTCGTCACAAATCGAGACGTCCTGCGGGCCGTCGAGGAATGTGCCCGCGAGCTGGACCGCGACGTTGGCTCGCCGGCACGCGGTGTCGACGACAAGCTGCGAGCAGATCGCTGCTTTGAGAGGCTCTCCGTTCATCGACATCCGGCGAGACACCACGCCGAGAAAGCCGACGATTCGTCCGTCGTCGTCTTCATATACGAGCGAGGGGAGCGTGTCGTCGCGCGACGGGTTGTCGAGAAACACGCGCGCGAAGTAGCCGTTCGATGGAGGCTGCCCGGCACGGGCGGCCGCTTTGGTCTCGGCGATCGTCTCGTGCAGGCGTACGACCTGCGGGATGTCTGACTCGATGAAAGCGCGGATCCCGTCCATTCAGCTCAGCGCCGCGGCGAACGCGCCTCGGGGTTGCGAACGATTCACGCCCGGCTCCACGCGCGGGGACGACCCAGTCGCGGCACGAGGTCGACGTAGGGATCATGGCGATAGACGAAGAACACCCACACGAGCCCGAACAGGACCACCATCGCGGTCCCGGCGGCGATGAATCCAGCAAGGTGCTCGACGCCGATTCGCAGCTTGATCCACAGGAGCAGCGCCAGCGGCGGAATCGCGCCGAGCATCGCGCGCGGGACGACGTAGCGCAGGTATGTGGCGATCGGGATCTCCAGCTCACGGCAGGCGACGTCGAGCACCACGGCGGCGAACGCGACGTTTGGAATCGCGGTCCCGAGCGCGACGCCGGCCAGTCCGAGCGGCCGAGCGAGCGCCAGGCTCAGCACGAGGTTCGCCAAACCGGCGAGGACGAACGCGATCGTCGCCCTCTTCGGCTTGCCGAGCCCCATCAGGATCGGCAAGGCCACGCCTCGAACCGGCAGGAACGCGAGACTGGAAATCATCAGAATCTGCAGGACGGCGCCGGCCGGACGTTCGTACGACGGGTCAATCCACCAGGCGATGAAGCGCGGGCCGAGCACGACCAGAAACAGGCCGGCCATGAGGCTGATCGACAGCGACACCTTCGACCATTTCAGAAACATCTCGCGCAGCTCCGGCACGCGGCCTTCCGTGTTCAACTTGGTGGTCATCGGCGCGACGACCGCGGCGATCGCAATCGTGAACTCCATCAGATACACGACCAGGCTGTTAGCGACGGCATAGAACCCGATGGCGCCCACGCCGAGGACCGCACCGATCACGAGCGCGTCGGTTTCGAAACTGAGGCGGGCGCCGGCGCTCAGTAGCAACACATACATGCTGAAGGAGAAGATTCTGCGCACCATCGCCCAATCGAAGTCGGCAAGGGTGATGCGCACGGCCGGGTAGCAGTGCCGGATCAACAGCATGGACACGGTGAAATCGAACAGCAGGCAGACGAGCTGAATCGCCGCCAGGACGACCAGCGACGCGTTCATAGCCAACAGACCAATAGTCAGGACGAGGCGGAGCAGCACGGCGCCAACGCGCACCACGTTTCGCACGACGAACTGGTGGTGGGCGAACATGATGCCTTCGGGCAACAGGCCGATGAACCCGACGGAGACCTGTACGACCATGACCATGAAGGCCACTCGCGCCTGGCCGCGCAGCGTCTGCGGGACGTCGTAGAGCGCGAACACCGCCGTCAGCGCGGCGCCGATGGCGAGCGCCGCGACGCCGATCATCAGGTACAGGCCGACGCAGCTGCCGATTGCTTTGTTCATCGCGCGCGAATCGCCTTCGGCAATGTGCTGGCTGAGGTAACGGACGCACGCCATCGGCACACCGAGCGCCAGCAGGCTCATGTACCCGGTCATCGCCGTAATCAAGGTCCACGTGCCGTACCCGTCCTGACCGAGCTTGCGGATCACGAACGGCGTGATCACGTAGGTGGCGGCAATCGTCACCAGCGTCAACGCCCAGTTGCTTCCGATATTTCGCAGCATTGGCGGACCTATGCGAACAGGGGGGCGGTTTCGAATGCGAGCTCGAGGCCGAATTGCTGGGGCGAGGCATACCACGGCGTGATCGGCACGCGCCGCAGCCTCAATGGATCGGTGCCGGTGGTCGTCAGGCCGCCATAGCACGAGCAGCAGCAGCGGAACGCCGCTGCCCTCACGAGCTCAAGATTCTCCGGCGTCATCTGGTTCTTCGCACCGTATGGATACGCGAACAGGTCGACCGCCTCGCCGAGTTGACGCTCCAGCTCGCGCCGACCGCCGGCGATTTCCTCACGGGCAACGTCGCCCCGGATCTCGCCGAGATTCGCATGCGTGCGGGTGTGAGCGCCGATGTCGAATCCGCGCCGCCGCAGCTCGCGCGCCTGATCCCAGGTCATCCAGGGGTGACGGACCTCGAGCTCCCGGTCCCACCACGGCACGACGTCGCTGCCAATCCATTGGCTGACGAGAAAGAACGTCGCCGGCAGCGACAGGCGTTCGAGAATCGGCGCCGCGATCTCGAAGTTGTCGCGGTATCCATCGTCGAAGGTGATTGCCAGATGCCGCTCGAGCGTGTCGCCGCGCTCCAGCCGATCGACGAGGCTGCGGAGGGAGATGACCCGGAAGTGGCGGCTGAAGAAATCGCAGTAGCGTTCGAACGTTGCACGGCTGACCGACAGGCCGTCGGCATCTCCCCCGTCATTCACCCGATGGAACGCGACGACAGCCGCCGACCGCCCGAGCAGAACCGCATGCAGCCGCGACGCAAACAGCAGATGTCCGAGCAATGCCTTGGCGGGACGTTTCATCGAGCGCCCCCGGCGAACACAGGCTCGAGCGATTTCACCGCCTGTGAAATGTGGTCGTAACACCGGTGGAAGAGCGATGGCGCGCCGTCCACCGGGTCAGCAATCTCGAGCGGCTGATCGCTGGCGAGACAGGCCAGGAGAAATGTCTTGCGGCGCGCCGCCGGGAACCGCCGCTTGAGGGCGACGAGCTGCGGCACGTCCATGACGAAGATCACGTCGGCGCGGATCACGGCTTCGAGTGCCAGCGGCGCGGCGGCGTGGGCGCTCAGGTCGATGCCGCGCGACGCCGCGGTCTGCACCGCGAACGGATGCGACGGCCGTCCGCGCTCGGCTTCGAGTCCGGCGGATGCGACCGACACCGACGGCGACCCCGCCAGCGAACGGGCGAGCAGGCTCGCGGCAAACGGGCTGCGGATGATATTGCCGTGGCAGACGATCAGCACGCTGGTGGCCGATCGCAGCGCGGCCGCCACGGACGCGGGCGTATGCCGCATCCGCCCGGCTCGCCGCCGCTCGATGGCATGCGCGAGCTTGCGCCGAACACGCGTGAGCAGGACGTGAACCGGTGCGCACATGAGCGCCACCACGCTGAGCCGCTGCGCAGGGCCGCTGCCGCTCGCGATGTCACGATACAGCCCGACCAGGGCATCGCCGTTCAGGTCCTGCGAGAACTGCGCTTCGACCGCCTGCCTGGCGCGCATGCCAAGCGTGTGCGCCCACCTGGTGTTTCGCACTAGCTCCAGGCAGGCGTCGGCCAGCGCCGGCGCGTCTCGCGGCGCCACCAGCAGACCGGTGGCGCGATCCGTGATGACCTCGGGAACGCCGCCGACGGCGGTCGCGATTGCCGGTCGTCCCAGCGCCATCGCTTCGAGGAGCGCCATCGGGACGCCCTCGCTGAGGGACGGCAGCGCGAACACGTCCATCGCGGCGATCAGATCGTAGACGCCGGCTCGATCGTCGAGGTTCGGATCGTAGAACACGCACGCATGATCGACGGCGAGCGTCGCCGCCAGCGCCATCAGCTCGCCTCTGAGCGGTCCGCTGCCGACGAACAGGAACCGGGCAGTGGGCTCCGCGGCGAGGACGTGCGGCGCCGCGCGGACGAGGTACTCGTGCCCCTTCACCGGCGCAAGCCGTCCGGCCGAACCGATCACGACCGCGTCGGCTCGAATGCCAAGCGCCCGCCGCACGTCTTGCGGGCTGCGAGTCGCGCGCAGCTCCTGGAGGTTGATGCCGTTGTGGATACAGGTGACAGCGCGCGATCGATACCCGGACCGGCGAAGGGTGGCCGCCATCTGATTCGACACCGCGATGACTCTGTCGGCGAAACACCAGAGGGTTGCCTTGTCGAGCGCCTCGTACGCTGCGAGCTTCGCGCGCTGCCATCCTCGCAACGCCTCGGACAGGCCGTGAACGGTTCGGACGACGTGGGGCACGGCCGCCCATTTCGCCGCCAGCGTCCCGAGCACCGTGTCCTTGCAACGATGGGTGTGCACGATGTCGACCGCGTGCTCGATCAGAAAGCGCCTGAGGAACGCGGCGATCCGGAATCCATTGTTGCGCCGCTCGTCGACGATGGCCGTCTCGATGCCGAGACCGCGCAACTGGCCGGCGAGCCACCCGTCGTTGAACAGCACAGCCGTCAAGACCACGTCCGGCTGCCTCACCAGGAAGGCCGCGGTTGTCGCCACTTGAACTTCGGCGCCGGCCCACAAGTCGGCCGACATGATTTGACAGATGCGCATCGGACGGGACGGGATCGCCCGCTGGTCGCCCGTGTCATGCGCCGGCCGCCGAACGTGTGGCGTCATCGGATCGACCATCACGTGAGAGCTGGTGGCTGGGGATGCACGCGCGCCGCAGGCGCCCACCGACGGCCCACGCGTTGAGCGGCTGACGTCACGAGCGCGAGGACATATTCACGGAGCTCATGAACGAACGGACCGAAATCGGCGTCGTCATCGATGCCGTCGTGTGAGCCGTTGCTGGCGCACATGATGAAATCGCGCAGCGCGCGCAGCTTCGAGGGAGCCAACGCAGGAGCCTCCGACGACCGGTCCGTCGTGAACAGGCGTAGCAACAGGTAGTCGAGATCGCCGAGCAGCCAGCGGCTGCGGACCCCAAGCTTGTAGGGCGGCACGAGCTGCGGCCGATGCCCCAGAGCGAGCTCGCACGCGAGGGCCGGAAAATCCACCCCGGCGTCGACCGCCAGCTGCAGCGATCCCCAAAACCGGCCGTTGACTTCGATCAGAAAGCACTCGCCGGTGCGCAGATCCTGTTTGTATTCCAGCATCGCGACGCCGTGCCAGCGGAGCGGCCCCAGCATGCGGATCGCATGATCGCGGAGTGGACCGGCGACGGGCTCGCTCTCGCACAACACGCTCACACCGCCGCCGGGCGGCTTCTCGCGAAGGCGGCGGTGCGCGAAGTCGGCGACGAGCTCACCGCGATCGAACAGGACGAACACGCCGATGCCGGCGCCGACAATCCGCTGTTGAATCAGCGACTGATGCGCCGCGAGATACTCATGATCGCGGTAGAGGGTCCGGAGCTCTCGGGGGGAATACGCGTAGTGCACGTTGCCGGCCATCCAGCCATCTTCAGTTCGCAGCCGCGACCGGACGGGTTTGACCACGGCCGGATACTCCACCCGATCGACCACGAGATCGAGCGACTCGAGACCATCCACACAATGCGTGCGCGGAACCGGCACGCCGCAGCTCGCGGCGTACTCCATGAGCCTGCCCTTGTGCGTGACGAGCTCGAAGGCGTCGAACGGCGGGACTGCCAGGGCGGTATGCGCCTCGAGCCGGTCCTGCAGAGCGCAGACCGAGTGGGTCGTGACGTCGGTGACCGGCAGCAGCACGTCCACGTGCTCGCGCGCGACGAAATCGAGCAGGAACCGCTCGAAGGCGTCGCGGTTCTCGCACGGCGATGGATAGCGGACCTGGCGCGCGCAGTGCTTGGACGCGGACGCCAGGCTGACCGGTTGTTCGTCGCCCACGATCACGGTCGCGCCACGGCGCCCGAGGGCCCGGACGATCGCCAGCGCGGAGCGCTGATTGCCGTCGGTCACGAAGACGGTCATCGGCACGCGGCAAGCACCTTCGCCGCCATCCGGCTGTCATAGCGTCGAGGCCGCAGAATCGACCACGCCGCGAGCCTCGTCGGCAGTCGCCCCTGGACGAGCGACTGGAGCGTACGCGCCACGACAATCGCGAACGAAATCGTGCTGATCGGCACCCACACGATTCGTCCGGCCCAGCCAGCTTCCCGCAGCCGCGCCAGGAGGCTGCCTCGCGTCGTCAGTGCCGGCTCGAACAGGTTGACGAGCGGCGGCGCGGCATCGAAGTGCGTCGCGCACCAGGCAATCGCCTCCGCGCAGCGGACGACGTCGCACACAGCAATCGGAAGGCGTGAGCGGCCGAGCGCGAGGTGCCATGGGCCGAACACCTGTCGTCCCATCACGCCAGGCAGCTCCGGCTCGCTCCAGTCGATGAGGGCGCCGGGCCTGATGATGCGAACGGATATCCCGAGCGCCGGCGCTTCCCGCTCGACGAGCTCCTCCTGCCGTGACTTGCCCCAGACATAGGGACCGAAGCGCTCGGGGTCATCAGGACGGGGCGTGTGCTCGTCCTGGCACTCCCACGGCGTGCGCGGCGGTCTCAGCACCGACAGGCTGCTGACGAGGACCAGTCGCACGACGCCGGCCTCGTGCATCGCGCGGAGCAGATGACGTGTCGCATCGATCGTGTTCCGCTGGTGGGCGGCGAAGTTGCCGGCGGTCTCCGCGGCGGCGTGCACGACGACGTCGGCGCCGGTCAGGGCGGCTGCCGACACTCCGTCGCCCATATCCGTGGCCACCCATTCGTGCACGTTGGGATCGTCGAAGTTCGGCAAGCGACCGATGCCGCGGACGCGATGAAGCGCTCGCGCGATGTGCCGGCCGAGAAAACCACGCGCTCCCGTCACCACCACGAGCGGCCCGGTCTCAGGCGGTGGCGATACGGGAGTCGCACTGACGCTCGTTGCCGACGCGGCAGCGCGGACGCGATCGGCCAGCGCTTCGAAGAGACCGGTCACGCGGACAAGGTGTTCGGGCGACACCGGCGCCGCGCCGCCCTGCACGATCGCGCGGTAGAACTCGTCGAGCATTTCCGAGAGTCCGGGATAGCGCACGCCCGTCCGGAGCCGGCGCACGACGCTGGTCAGCGTCCGCGACACGAGCTGCGACCCTTCCACAATAGGATTCAGCACTTTCTCGAGCGCGGCGATTCCGGGATTCGCCGCGCCGACGACGATCGATCGGACGAAGTCGCAGGAGAGAGAACCCTGAGTGCCGACGAGCGTGATGGCCGACGCGATCGGCCTGGCACGGAGGCTGACCGAGAGCCGGCCGACGACGTCGCCGGCCCGAAGGATCGCCTGGAGATCCGAGGGGCCGCAGCGCGCCCATTCGATGCCGACCGCCGCCCCTGGCGGGGCGAATCGCTCCAGCGCCGCGACGAGGGTGTAGAGCGGATGCGGCAGGATGTCGAGCAGCTGATCGACCAGGGCCCGCGCGCCCTGGTGCGCGGCGCCGGCGCCCGCTGGACGGAACGCGAAATGACTGTCGACTTGTACGATCGAGCCGAGCCGGCCCGCGCCGATCAGGAGCGCTTCGAACGCCGCATCTCGAAGCAGCTGATGGCCGGCACAGACGATCCGTCCGCGCGTGCGCGCCAGCTCCAGCAGCGAGCGCGCGTCGCGCTCGGTCAGCGCGAAGGGCTTCTCGACGTAGACGTGCGCGCCGCCGTCGAGCGCCGCCGCCGCCGCGTCGAAGTGGGCATGCGGGGGCGTGCAGACATGCACCACGTCCGGTCGCCCTTCGTCGAGCAGGCGGCGCACCGATGCAAAGGCGCCGGTTTGGGCGAGACTGGCAAACTCCTCGGCCCGGCTGGACAGCGGGTCGTGCACGCCGACGACAGCGCTCGCGATGCCGATGCGCTTCAGCGCGTCGAGATGGGTTCGCGCCATCTGGCCGGCGCCGATGAATCCGACACGCACGGCTCGATTGGTCTCGCGATGCTTGTTCACTGGATGAGATACCGTCGAATGCGGGGACCGACGCGCCTCGTCACCGTCGCGGGGAGACGCCGCCAGACCTTGGTGATGAACGCGCTGGAGCTGCCGTCGCGCGAGAGCCGCGCGGCGGCAGACGCGATCGGGATTCGACACCAGAAGAGCGGCTCTTCCTGTGCTCCCCATTGCCGTTTGAAGCGATACGTCCCGGACTGCCGCGTCGACCGCCCGAAATCGAAGTGGGTGAATCCGTCGGCGCAGGCCGTTCTGATCGTTTCCCAGTACAGGAGCATGTTCGGGCAGAGCGCGAAGTGGTCCTTCGAGCAGGCCGCCCAGGGGACCGTGACGTCGTCCTTGAACGCCAGCGCAATCAGACCACCGATCGTCGTCGTGCCTTTCTTGACGAGCGCGACCCGCGCTCGCGGACCAAATGCCTCGAGGATCGCTTCGAACCACCGCAGGTCGTGTGCGGGCGATCCGAGATCGCGCATCCGCTCGACGAAGATCTCGTAGAACGACCCGAGCAGCGGTTGCCGGCCGCACTCGAAGGAGAGGCCCGAGCGCTCCGCCTTGCGAATCTGGTTCCGAACGGTTTTGTCGAACCGTCTCCACAACACATCGGCCTGCTCCGGAAGGGAGAGCCTCAAGTTCACTTTGTGGTCCGCGACCGGAGCCGAGGTCGACAGCGGCTCTGCGCATCGCACGTCGACGAACTTCGCGCCGCGCCGATGGGCCTCGGCAATCAACTGCTCGAGAAGCAGGCGGGACCGCCGTGGAGACGTGCTGCACGGCCCCCCGCCGTCCAGGAACGGCATCGACGTCACCACGGCGCCGAGCAGCGGGCGCCTCACCACGAAGGCAGGAAGCACTCCGAAGTCTTTCTCATCGTCGCCGCTCGTCAGATACAGCGGCTCGTGGCCGTAGGCGCGCTGGATCGCCGTCGACCATTCGACCGCGTGCGCCAGGCGTGCATGATGCAGCCGCTCGACCGCCCAGTTCCAGGCAGGACGAGCGTCGTCAACCAACCCGACGGTCGGGAGCGTCGACGAGAATTGACTGGAAACGGTGGCAGCGGTATGCATGACAGAAACGGTCGCGCGTGAGCGGTGCGTGCGAGAGCGATTCAGGCCGTGACCACGCCGATCGGATCGTCGGCCGCGTCGAACGACTCAATCGCGCACTCCCGCTGCTCGAGCACCTCGCGGGCAGTGCCGAAGCTGAACAGCGAGAGGAGGAGGCGCAGCTTGATCGCCTCGGTCTCCAGCCCGACGTAGTGACGGAACCGATGGCGCCAGGCCATCGGCGGTCGTGGCTGATCCGGATCGAGCTCCCACGGGTGGAAATAGAACATCACCGGCTGACGATCGTGGATGTTCACGTGACGAATCCCCCGCCGGATCAAATCGAAGGGCGACAATCGGAAATAGCCGCCGCCGCCGATCGGCAGGTTGACGCCGAGTATCCGGGCAGTGCCGATGGGGAATTCGGTCAGCCACGCGAGGCCGCTTCGCCATATCCCGTAGGGGAACCTCGGCGCGCCGGGACGCCCGTACCGATCGTGCAGGATCGGAAACGTGCTCGAGTCGTAGCGAAATCCTTCCTCGATCAGGGTTTCGTACACCCAGGGCTGGTCGGCGCGAATCGAGAAATTCGGCGCGCGGTAACCAATCACCGGCTCGCCGACGAGATCCTCGAGCCGGCTCTTCGCCTGTCGAATGTCCGCGCGAAATTCGCGGCGCGAGAGACGATAAACGTCCTCGTGCCGGTCGCCATGGCACGCGATCTCGTGCCCCTCGGCCGCAATGCTGCGAACCACCGACGGATGGCCCGCGGCGATCTCTCCGAGCGTGAAGAAGGTGCCCTTGGTGCCGCTGTGGCTCAGGATCGACAGCAGCAAATCGACGCTTCGCTCGACCCGGCTCTCGAAGCCTCTGCCGGCGGTGGTCCGGGTGCCGCTGCGAAAAATCGCGGCGTGGAAATACTCTTCGACATCAACGCTGAGAGCGTTTAGCACGATGAACCTCTGGGTAAAGCGTTAGCGTGAAGCGGTTGGAGGCGGTACGGTCAGACGATCCGATGGATCCCAGAGAGTGATCCGCTCGCCGGCGGCAAAGCGTACCCACGCGGTCAGAATCGCGATGTTGGATCGAAGCAGAAACGCCGGAATCCGCAACACTCGCGCGCCCGTCCATACGCCGAGCACGGCCGCCGCATAGAACAGCAGTTGACCGACGCCCGTCGCGGCGTAGACCACAGACCGCTGGAGGAGGAGCACATCGCCGACCGCCGCCCCAAGCATGGCAAAGGGCACCAACCAGCGGCAGACCTTGTGGCTCGTCAGCTGCCACGCAAACAGCCCGTATCGGAACGGATTCAGCATCCGGACGTTGCTCGCCACGACGGCGATTCCGCGGACCACGGTCCTGACCTTCCGCTCCGATTCGCGCCGATCGTCGACGATGTTGCGGTAATAGCCGATGCTTTCCGGATCGAGCACACCGCGGAACCCGAGATCGACCGCATTCAACAGCGTGCTGAAATCGCTCTGGCGGTCGGCCGTCCATTTCCGGCAGACCTCGCGGCGGGCCGCGAAGAACGATCCGCTCAACCCGACGAGGCTGTGCGCGGCGGTCTCGAGCATGCGGAGGCGCATTTCGTACCGCACGTACGCCCCCTCGCCGCTCCCCGCGGCCTCCGCACCAAGCATCGCGTCGACGCTGCTCACGCAGCCGACCGTCCGATCGGCGAAGTTGCGCACCATGGTGGAGACACCGTCCGGCGCCAGCGCGGTCCCGACGTCGGAGAAGATCAGAATGTCGCCCGACGCCGCGTTGACGGCCAGTTGCTGGGCGGCCTCCTTGCCTTTCCGCTCGGCCGCCCGCACCAGGTGCACCCGATCGCCGTACGACCGCACCACGTCGTCGGTCGCGTCGCTCGAGCAGTCCGACGCGACGAGGATCATCGAGCAGCGGATAGTCCTGAGCGAGCGTGTTCTCCAGCTTCTCGCGAATGCGACGCTCTTCGTTGCGGGCGGTGATGATGAACGACACAGGGACGGCGATGCCGGCCTTCGCAACGACGCGTCGTCGGAGGACGGCGAGCGCCGCCAGCGCGCACGGATACCCGACGTACGCGTAGGCGACGAGAATCACGGACGACCAGAAGACGACGACGGGGATCATGCGGGTGACAGATCGCGGCACAACTGTACGATCGCGTGCTTGTCTTTTTCCGACAGCCAGTGATGGGTCGGCAGCGTTAGGAGCCGCTCGGATAACGTTCGGGCCGACGGGAAACGCTGACCGGCGAAGGTGGGCCGCATCTCGGGAATCTCGTTGATCGGCGCCGGATACGCAAGGCTCAAGCCCAGGCCGCGTTTTTGAGAAGCCGAGTACACCCGCGCGCGCTCGCGCGCGCTCGCCGCGACGATCGGCAGCCGCAACCACGGACGCGGGTCGTCGTTCGTGAATTGAAACGGCAGCCGCCGAACGAAATAGGCGGCTGTTTCGGCGCGGCCCCGGTTCGATTCGGCAAGACGTGACCGCCAGCTGCGGAGCAGACCGGCCTGCAGGCCGGACAGGCGCCGAAGCCGAATGCGCGCGGGAAACGTGGTCCGCCCCAGTCCGAGGAATGGCATCGCTGCCGGAACCCAATAGAGCCATGGCCGGACAAAGATGGCCATCAGCAGAATCTGGATGAAGTCGAGCGCCTGATCGCCGAACGACGGCACGCTCAACCGGCGGTAGTAGTCCGCAATCGCCTTGGCGATGGGACCCGAGCTGGTCACGATAATCCCGCCACCGCCGCAGGTGATGTTCTTGCCGCGGCCGAGGCTGAAGAGTCCCACGTCGCCCAGCGTGCCGAGGCGCCGTCCGTCGCATTCTGCGCCCATCGCCTGCGCGGCATCCTCGACCAGCATGGCCCCGTGCGCACGGCAGAGCGTGCGAAGCCGGCTCATCGCGGCCGGAAACCCGAACAGATGATGCGCGACGACGCAAAGGGTCCGGTCGTTCAGCGTTCGCTCGAGCTGATCGTGGTCGAAGTCGAACGACGTTGAATCGACATCGCACAACACCGGCTGGAGCCCCGCCTTGACGACCGCCGCCGGGACCGAAAAGCACGTGTACGCCGGGATGACGACGTCGTTTCTCTGCGAACGCCCTCCCGACGATGCTCGCGCCTTCAGCGCCATCAACGTGATCGTCAGCGCCGCCGTTCCCGAGGACACGAGAAATGCGTGAGAGACACCGAAGTCTTGCCGGATCTGGTCCTCGATCGCCTGAATCGATGACCCGGCGGAACACAAGCCGCGCAGACCGTCCCAGAGGTCGGCCCATTTCACCGGCGCCGCGGCGGGAGGTAGCGTGCGACCGATTCTCATTGGGCAGGTCTGTCAGTGCGCGATTCCGATGCGGGCGATCGGCGGCGATGATGTCGCGGCGCTCGTGGGCCGCTTCGCGGCCTCGGCCATCGGGGCCTCGGACCTGCTGCCGAACAACACCATCGGAATGGTCCTGGAAAGAATGCGCAGGTCCAGCCACACCGACATGTGCTTGATGTAGTACAGGTCGTACCGCATTTTCTCCGTCTCTTCCTCGAGGCCATTGGCGTACCCCTGGCGGACCTGCGCCCAGCCGGTGAGGCCCGGACGAACGACGGAGCGAAGCGAGTAGAAGGGGATTCCCCTGGCGAACAGCTCGAAGTTGGAGACGGGGTGCGGCCGCGGCCCCACGAGGTTCAACTCGCCCCGGACGACGTTGATCAGCTGCGGCAGCTCGTCGAGCCGGTACTTGCGCAGCCATCGGCCGATCCTGGTGACGCGGTGTTCGTTGTCGCGGACCCATTCGGATCGGTGCTCGCCGCTCGGACGCATCGTTCGAAACTTGAAGAGACGAAAGCGGCGGCCGCGCCAGCCGATTCGATCTTGAACGAACAGCACCGGGCCGGGCGAGTCCAGCCTGATGATCAACGCGATGACGGCGAACAGCGGCGCAAGAGCCACCAGCGCTGCCGCCGACACGATGAGGCTGAGCGCGTGCCCGAATGCCAGGTCAAGGTGACTCTTTCTGAACTCGCGCGATGAGACGAGGTGGCTCGGCGCCAGCGACTCAATTGGAATCTTTCCTGTGAGGCGCTCGTAACACTCGACGCCGTCCTCGACCACCACCCCGCGCACGCGCGCTTCGAGCAGCGCGCTCATCGGAAGCCGGCCGCGCCGATCGGCCAGGGCGACGACAATGCGATCGGGGCGCAGGTCGGTGATGATCGCGCCGAGCCGTGCGAGCGGACCCGCCAGGCGCGTGGCGTTCAGGACGTCGCGCTCCTCGAGGTCGTCGATGACGCCAGCCAGACGCTGCCGGCCCGCGGCTCGGCCGGCGAGTTTCTCGACCAGCTGGCGCGCAAGCTCGCTCGTCCCGACGATCAGTACCCGCTCGGCGGATTTCAGGCGCCGCATCACGCTCGACCACACCAGCAGCACGACCAGCGTCGCAACGATCATTGTCATCGCACACCCATCACTCGCTTCCACCACGCGCCGCGACGCGATCGCCGCGCGGAATCGTCGTAGTGACTGCCGGAGTAGCCGTAGTAGCTCGCGCTCGCGCGGTCGTCGGCGTTGAACACGACGCCCAGCGTTTTCGCGCGAGGCAACTCGTGCAACGCTTCCGCCACCAGCCGTCGCGGCGTCTTGTGGGCGGCAATGACCAGCAGAAACCCGTCGACCAACCGTTCGATCAGGCGACAATCGGGCATCAGCACGCAGGGCGGCGTGTCGATCAGCACCCAGCTGAACTCGCGACGCGCATCTTCGAGAAGCGCCTCGAAGCGGCCGGAACCGAGCAGCTCGTGCGGCGCCGAACCGGGCGTCCCCGCCAGCGCGATCGACAGATTGGTGCCTCTCACGCGACGAGTGATCTGACTCAGATCGCACCGCGGTTCGCTCAGTGCATCCGCCACTCCCGGCGTCGGGTGACCAGGCAATCCGAGGTACGCCGCCACACTGGCGCGCCGCAGATCCGCATCGATGACCAGGACTCGCGCGTCCTCTTTCTCGGCCAGCGCGCCGGCGAGATTCAGAGTCGTGACCGTCTTGCCGTCGCCCGGCGACGGGCTCGTGATTGCGATCACGGTACGGCGCCGTGCCCTCGAGAAGACTCTCGAGGTTGTGGCGCAGAGCGCGATACTGGTCGGCGGCGACCGTGGCCGGAGCGTTGATGCTGACCAGCGGCTCGGCGACGGTGGCCGGCAGAATCTCGTGGCTGGCCGCCGCACGCGACAGGACGCCGGCGTGAAAGCGTGGCTCGACGATGCGGTCGAATCGCTCGACCCGACCTTCTACGCTCATTGCGCGCGACCTCGTTCCATCATCCGGACGAGCGGCTCGTTGTTCTTGGCGACGTGGTGGGAGCCGGCGACGATGAACAACAGCGCCGCCAGGGCGGAGACCGCAGCGAGCACGGCCCGCCGGCGATGCCGACGCGTCTCGGTCGAGCTCTGAATCAGCGGAACCCGACCCAGCACGGGCACGGCGATCAGGGCGCGGACCTCGTCGATGGTGTGGAAGGAGGTGTTGAGCCGCTCGGCGGCGAGCACCGCACCGATGCTGAGCCCGAGCGCGAGTGCGAGCCCGAGAATCAGGATCTGCAGGCGATTGGGTGCGACCGGATCGCGGGGCGGCAGCGCGGGATCGAGAATCCGGAACTGCTCGGCCTTCTGGCCCTGTTCGAGGCTTTCCGCGAGCTGGGCTTCCTCGTACCGTTTCAGCAGCGTCTCGTAGCGTTCCTTAGTCGTGTCGTCATCGCGTGAGAGCTCCTGGAGCTGCTGCTGGCGGCGCGGGGCGTTGTCGACACGCTGTTCGTATCCGGCGATCGCCTCGCGCAAGACACGCTCGTCCTCCCGCAGCGATCGCAGCTCGGAGTCGACTTCGAGCATGGACTCGGACGCGGCCGGCGGCGCCGATGGCGCGGAGGCCCGTTCGTCGGGGCGCGACTGCCGGGCCATCTGGCCCTTCAGCGTGTCGATCTCCTCACGGAGCCGGACGACATCGGGATAGGCGTCGGTGTAGCGTCCGCGCAGGTCAGCGAGCTGCTGGGTGAGCTTCTCCACCCGTTCGGACTCGGGCGACGCCGCGAGGGCGGGGCGTGCGGCGACGGCGGTGGCGGCGGCGCGCTGTTGCTCGAGCCGCTCACGGCGGTCGAGCGCGCGAATCTGGTTCTCGCCGTTCAATCGAAGCTGCATGTTCAGGCGCTCGAGGCTGGCCAGATTGGTCTGCACCTGCTGCGGCAATTCGCCGAGATGGCTCGACCTGAACTCGCTGGCGCGTCGCTGGTGTTCGTCGAGCTCGCGCCTGGCGTCGGCGAGCTGCACCTTGAGGAATTCCGCCGTCCGCGAGGCCTGGCCCTCGCGGATACTGGTGTTCTCCTTCACGTACATGCGGGCGAGCTCGTTGGCGACCCGTGCCACGGTGTAGGGATGCGCGCCGCCGTAGCTGATCGTGAACGCGATCGTCGATGCGCGCCCGCCCAGGGCTGACTCGACGCTCTTGAGCTCGAGCTGAATGTCAGCGCGCATGCGCGCGACAAGCATGTCGAGGGGCGCCTTCTGCCGCAGCTCGGGATACAAGTCGAGGCGCGTGATCAGATCCGTCAGGCGCGTCCGGCTCATCACGTCTTCCCGGATCGTCTGCAGCCGCGTCTCGAGCTCGGCCGTCACCGAAGGCCTGACGAACGCCTCCGACACCTGCTGGCGCTCGACCAGGACGGTCGCCGCCGCGCTGTACAGGTTCGGAAGCGTCCGCGCCACCGTGAAGGTGCCGCTCGCGACGGATGCAAATACCAGCAGCGCCAGCCATTTTCGCCGGCTCCACGCATCGAGCGCGAGATCGAGCTTTCGCGCCTGGATCGAATGATCGGCCAATCGGGAATTCATCGAAGCTCTCGGCTCACGGGACGACGACGATATCGCCCGCCTGAACGCAGAAATTCTCCTGGGGGGGACCTTTTGGGCCGGTGCGGGTCATCGCCTTGTCGAAGTCGTACGCAAGCTCGCGGTACTTTCTCGCCATCCCGTCGCAGCACGGTGATCCGTGCGCGCGCCGCGTATTGGTTGAGGCCGCCGGCCATCGCAAGCACTTCGAGCACGGTCGTGCGGCTCCGCAGCTCGTAGCGGCCCGGTGTCTTGACCTCGCCGATCACCGTCACCTTGACACTGTGAATCTCGCGCACGATGACCGATACGATCGGTGACGACACGTAGTCGGCCAGCCGCGCGGCGAGGGCAGCCCGAAGCTCCGCGGGACTGAGACCGGCCGCCTGCACGTCGTTCAGGAGCGGCAGAGAGAATCTTGCCGTCGGGCCGGACTGGAACGGTCCGGCTGATGTCGGCGTTGTTCCACACGGCGATGTCCAGCACGTCTTCGGGGCCGATGGTGTAGTCCGGATGCGCCTCGCTCTCCTGCGCGGCGGCTCGGCACGGACCGATCGCCATCGCGGTGGCAAGCGTCAGGACGACCGCAATGGTGCGTACCACAATTACTCCCGGCTGGTAGTAGGCGGAGCGACGCGAACGCCGACCGACAGAACGCGATGCGACAGGTCGATCCACCGCGGATCGCCGAACCGTGCCCGCTGTGAGTTGATCGTCGACCCGGCCACCAGCGCCAACGCCCTGCCGATCGGAACCGAGGCCTCGAGCGCGACGCGAAACACATACGCCTGGCGATCGGCAATCGTGAGCGCCGAGATGCCGGGGGCCGCTTGCAGGCGCAGGCCTCGGCCGGCGTCGTAGGTGGCGGCGCCGACCAGGCTCTGCGTGTCGAGGGCGCCGAAGACGCCGACGACCGTCGTCTTGGTGCGCGCGTACCCCAGCGACAGCTCGCCTCGCCTCAGCGCTCGACGGGACGCAAGCGAGAGCTCTGGCGATAGCCGGCCGTCGGTCAGCCGCGCGCCCGCGGCGACGTTCACGCTCGACGATCGGCCGCTCGTCTCCAGGCCGAGCGTGGATACGTGCGAGAGGACCGGCGGGGCCTGGTCGAAGGCGAAGCGCTCGGCGGCATAGGTAACGGCGAACTTCTGGCGCGCCGATCGGCGGCGCTCCATGGCGAACGCCGCCCCGTGCGTGTGAGCTCTCGGGCCGGCCTCCAGCCGATCGTAGGCGTACCAGTACGAGAGCTTGAAGGTTGTGTTGCGATCGCCTTCCCACTCGAGCGAAGGGTGCGCCGCGACGCGCGCCGCGCGGGCCCGCTGGACGGCGAGGCCGCTGACCGTGTTCAGCTCGCTCGGCGTGTTCGTGGCCGTCATCGTCGCATCGCTGCCGAAGATCACGTTGCGAAACTGACGGGACCGGACGTCGACGGCGGCGTCCTGGCGGCCGTTCACGGTGTTGAGCGATGGGTGGTCGGAGAACCGCTCGGCATCGAAGCGGTAGTGCCCGCTCATGGTCATCAGCGGCCGCTCGTACTGCATGTCGACGCCGGATGTGAGGCGCGCGATCACATCGCCTTCCGCGCGGTCTGGCGTCACGAAGACGTTGTCATCGACGACGGTCGTGAATGCGACCGAGGGCGCCACCTTGAGCACAGCCTGCCCATCCGCGTCACGCGCGACGAGGAACGCGCTCACGGCCAGCGCCACGATCAGGCCTCGGAGGCGCAGAGCCCCTGCGCGGCGAGCGCAGCGCGGCCCCGTCCGAGTGAATGGGAGCGGCATATGGTTGACACTGGCACGACGTCCGTGCCTTCGACTTCGACGGCGATGCTGCGCTGCAGCAGGCTGACGGAGACGACGAGCAAGCCTTTGCGCGGCTTCGACTGCACGAGCACTCCCTCGACACCCTTCAACGGTCCGTCGGTGATGCGCACCTGTTGCCCGTCGCGCAGGTAGGGATAAGGAAACACCGGAATGTCGGTTTCGACGACGCGCCGAATCGTCGCGATCTCGTCCTCGGGTATGGGCGCCAGGCGATCCCACGCTTCGCCGAGCAGACGCACCACTCCGCGAATCTTGACGATGTCGACGTAGCTGCGCTTGTCCATCCCGCAACGGACGAACAGGTAGCCTGCGAACATCGGGACAGCGATCGTCCGCCGTACCCCGCCTTGCCGCGACCACGCCCGCATCGTCGGCAGAAACGTCTCGAATCGTGCGGCACGGAGCTGCTCGTACACCAGCCGCTCGCAGTGGCTCGAGGTCCACACGACGAACCATTGCGGCGTACGCGGCGGCTCGATCTCGTGGTGTTGGTCCATGGCTTCACTGGTCCGCGTGTCGATTGGCAAGGCTTCGCCCCCTTCGCTCGAGAGCGTCTGTGTCATCAGGAGCCGGAAGCGTTCGCGAGTCTTGCAGCGGACGCTGCGAGTCGTGCCGACCTCGCAGCTGAAAGATAGTTCGTGGGACGTCCGGGCACTATCACCCGGACGTGACCGGCACTCGTAGCACTCGGTGGCTGGGGATACGGGCCACACCCGGCGCGGATCGGCGGCGCCCGATGTTTATTGGCCGATGAGGCCGCTCTGGCTGGCGACCATCGCGAGCTCGAGACGATTAGAGGCGCCGACCTTGTCGAACATGCGGGTGAGATGGTGCTTGACCGTTTCCTCGCTCACCGAGCACTTGCGGGCGATTTCCTTGTTCGCATAGCCGGCGACGACGAGCGCGAGCACTTCGCACTCACGGGCCGTCAGGCCGAACTGCGGCTTGAAGACGCTGTCGGTGTCCTTCGCAGGGCCGCCGACCAGCTCCATCAGATCGGCGACCAGGGTCTTGCCGAGCCATGAGCCGCCAGCGATCACGCTGATCATCGCTTCGAAGAGCAGCTCGGTCGTCGAGTCCTTCAAGACGACGCCGCGCGCCCCGAGGCGGATCGCCGCGAGCAGCTGCCGCCGGTCGAGCGCGCCCGCGAGCACGACGACGTGCGGCCTGCCGCCGCACGACTGCAGCTCGCGAAGCACGTCCAGGCCGGTGAGCCGCGGCATCAGCAGATCGACCAGCAGCAAGTCGGGCTTCGTCGCGCGTACCACGGAGATCGCATCCTCCCCGCTGCCGGCTTCGCCGATCACGTCGAATCCCACGCCGACGTCGACGCCGTACACCTGCTTGATCACATGCGGCGGGACGGTGAGCAGCTGGCGCAGGCTCGCCCGGAACATCGATTCGTCGTCCGCGACGACAACGCGGGTGGGTTGAGCGCTGCGATTCGATGAGGGTGCAAGGTCTGTCACGGTTTTCTTCCTGGTAACATTTCACGCTTCGTCGGGTGACATCGATTGGCAGCCCCCGGCGCCAGATGGTGGTGCGCCGCGAACACGGCAAGCTCCACGCGCGTGGAGGCGCCGACCTTGTCGAAAATGTGGGTGAGATGACGCTTGACGGTGTTCTCGCTGATCGAGAAGCGCTTCGCGAGCTGGCGGTTGGTGTTGCCGTTCATCACGGCGCCTACAATCTCCAGCTCGCGGCGCGAGAGGCCGAATGCCTTGGACCGCCGCCGCTCGCTGTCAAGCTCGCGAACACCCGCGGCGACGCTGGCCACGCGCTCGCAACCCACCCAGTAGTGTCCAGCCATGACCGAATCGATCGTCTCGAACAGCGTGTCGGGCGTCGTGTCTTTCGGCACGAGCGCGTAGGCGCCGAGGCGCAGTGCTTCGAGAATGTCCGATTCATCGGTCGTGGTGCTGAGCAGAATCGTGCGAACCGTCGCGCTCGCCGCCGCGATCTGTTCCATCGTGTCCACCGACAGGCGCGAGGCCACCGAGATGCCGAGGATGAGAATGTCGGGCGACAGCTGTCCGACGACCGCCATCACGTTCGACGCATCGGCCGCGCCCACGATCTGCAGCTTGGGCGAGGTCTCCAGCAGACAGCGCAACCCGTCGCGAAAGATCGGATGCTCGTCGGCGATCACCGCCCGGATCGGCGCCGGTGCCGGGGCGAGCACCAGCGTGAGCGGTGCCGGTGTCGGCAGCGATTCGGAATCGGTCGATCGATCTTCAGCGGTTGCGGAATTGCGCCACACAATAGACTCGCTTCTGAAGAGTGCTGCCTCAGTGAACGCGGTAGGGCCCAGAGGCCAGCACCACGTGCAGCATCGTGTTCAGTTCCTGCAGCGTAAACGGCTTGGAAATCACCGCCTCGAATCCATCCTTCTGATAGTCGGCGTCGGCCGGTGCGCTCGAGCCGCTGACCAGCACGGCCTTGACCGTCGGGTCGATCCGAGTCAATCGATCGATCGTCTCTTTCGCCCCCAGGTCACCGGGAACGATCTGATCCAGCAGGACGATGTCGAACGGTCGCCCCCGATCGCGTGCGCGCGTGAACCGGTCAATCGCCACGGTGCCGCTCTCGACGGCTTCGGCCTGGTAGCCGAGGAAGTCGAGCATCTTCGCCGCCACGCTACGCGCTGAAATTTCGTCGTCCATGATCAGCACGCGGCTGCGCCAGCGGGCTTCGGGAGTGACGGCCGGGCACGCCGGGGACACGGCCTCGCGCGTCGCCGCGGGCAGATGGATGCTCATCGTCGTGCCCTGCCCAACCTTCGAGTCGACGGTCACGAACCCGCCATGGTTTCTGACGATTGAATGGGTCGTGGCGAGACCGAGGCCGGTCGCCTGGTTCTTCGTCGTGAAGTAGGGGTCGAAAATTCTGCCGAGATCTTTGGCCGCGACGCCTGGTCCGCTGTCCGCAACGGACACGCACACGTACCGTCCGGGCTCGACTTGCAGCCCGTACTCGGAGCGGCGCACTGATTGGACGACGTTCTCCGCGCGGATCACGACGACGCCTCCGTGCATCGTCGCCTGCCTGGCGTTGATCAGGACGTTCGTCAGCGCCTGGATCAGCTGCTCCTCATCCGCCTCGAGAGACCAGAGATCCTGGGCGATATCGAGCGTGTAGTCGACGTTCCATCCGCGCATCGCGGTCTCGACAGCTTCTTCGGTGGCACGCGCCAGCTTCACCGGCTTGCGCACCGGGACGGAGCCGATCGAGAAGGTCAGGAGCTGCCAGATCAGCTCCCGCGCGCGCAGGCACGCCCGCTCCGCCTCAATCAGCGCGTCCGCCGCCGGCTCCGCCTGCGTCAGCTTTCGCGCGATGCCGATGTTTCCGACGATCATCATGAGAATCTGGTTGAAGTCGTGACCGATCCCCCCAGCGAGCAGTCCCAGGGCCGAATGCCGGTTCGCTCGCGCCCGTTCTTCCTGGACCTTCAGCACGTTCGTGATGTCGCAGAACGCCAGCACCATGCCGATCACGCGGCCATAGTCGTCGCGCAGCGGCGCGGCGCTTTCCTCAATTGGGCGCTCGCTCAGATCTCGCGCCACGAGAAGCGTGCATCGCCGGCCGTTCTGACCGGCCGACGTCGGGAGGATCGAGACCGAATTGTCGCAGCGGGTATGCGTCTCGGGATCGAGGGTCTGAAACACATCGGCGAGCGGGCGGCCGACTGCCGCGTCATGGCTCCAGCCGGTCATCGATTCCGCCGCGCGATTGATGAGGACGATCGTTCCCTCCATGTCGGTCGCGATCACACCGTCAGCGATGCCGGCCAGCGTGACGGCGAGGCGCTCCTTCTCGGCGGTCAGGGCCTGCTCGGCGCGCCGCGCCTGCGTCAACGCGCAAATGGTCTCTTCGTGCAGGGCGTGCGTCTCTTCGAGATGGCGACGCTGATCGTCGAGCCGGCCGACGATCGTGTGATACGTCCGGTACACGAAATAGATGGGCGCGATCAGGAGCAGCCCCATCCACTGCTCGCCGTTGGCAATCACCACGGCAGCAACCCCACCGACCGTGCCGGCGACGATGAAGCTCGTCCCGCTCCACAGAAAATCGTCGTGCCATATCTTCCAGAAACGCTGCCGCGTCGAGCTCGCGATCGCGAAGGCGACGAGACCGGTGTTGACGAAGAAATACGCGGCGATCGCGGCGACGAGCGGCCTGGGAAGCGACTCGAAGCTGTGCGGCGCCCACACGCCGCCCAGCTGCACGTACACCCATCCGGTCGTCCACATCGTGATGATTTCGGCCGCCACGCTGAACGCCGTGCGATACGACGGATAGCGCTGCTTGACCTTGAATGTGCACTGCGTCCAGGCGCCAATGGCGGCGATGATCATCGCCGGACGCACGCCCAGCAGGAGCAATGCCGTCAAATCCGCTGCGTACGACACCGACAGCGTCGAGCCGCTCGAGAGCGGCATCGGCAGGTTGACTTTCCACGCCGACGTCACGCATGCCGCGACCAGGAGCGACGCGAACAGCACGGGATTCGACAACGTGAACGGGAAGCAGGCGACCAGGCCGCACGTGCCCACGATCACCACGGCACCCACATACAGGCGTGATGCCACTGGAAGCCGCGAGGCGCCGAGCGGTCCAGAACGCGCACTCATCACTGGCCCCACACGACAGGCTTACAGCTCGAATCCGCGCACATCGTCCCCCAGACGACGGTGTCGTCGCCGTCGCCAGTCCCCCAGACCACGGTGTCGTCGCCGTCGCCAGTGCCCCAGACGACGGTGTCACCGTCGCCGCTCGCCCCCCGGACAGCGTTGCCAGGGTCGCTCGACCAATCGATGAGCGACGTCGTGCAACCCAGCAGGCCACACGACGTGTGCCAGACGACGTTGTCGGACGTGCCGCCTCCGGAGGGGAACGACATGCTGCACCCAGCATCGACGCAGTGGGCCGTCCACGGATCCCAGGTGGCGGCAGCGGTCCCGCAGTTCGCGGTGCAGATGAGACCCCACAACACGTTCTGCCCCGCCGACCTCGCCTGGCCCCAGGTGACCCCGATGTCCCACGCGTCGGCAGAGGCGATCAGCTGGCCGCCGGCCATGCGCTGGTTGCCCCAGATGATTTGACGGCTCCAGTCGGTCGCCGTCGAGGGCTCGGACGCATCCGACGGTGATCCCAGGATGCGCGCCAGCTCGGCGGCGCCGTACGCATTGAGAAAGCCGGAGCCCTCCGTCAGCGCGTCGTACCCGGGATAGATTTGCGCCGTGTATTCGATGATGGCCTTGACGGCGTTCGGCGTCAGCGCAGGATTGGCCTGCAAGAGGAGCGCGGCTGTCCCGCTCACGACCGCCGTCGCCATGCTCGTTCCGCTGAGGCTGAGATACGGAAGTGTCGGAGTGGCGCTGGTGCCGCCCAGCAGATACGGCGACATCGAGCCGTACAACAGGCTGCCAGGTGCGCTCAATGATTCGGTGCCGACGCCCGGTGCGACGACGTCGGGTTTCGCGATCCGATCAACGGCGGTCGGCCCGCGCGAGCTGAATGGCGCGACGACATCGTCGGCACGATCGATCGTGCCCATGTGACTCGAGGCGCCGACGGTCAGGACCCAGGGGGCATTACCCGGAGCCGTGATCGCGCCGTACTGAACATTGCCGTTGGAATCACGCCCGGCGTTGCCGGCGGCGGCAACGACCACGATGCCCGCGTCCACGACCTGCTTAGCCGCCTGCGTGAGCGGGTCCACGAGGTACGATTCGAGGACATTGGCAGCGATCGAGAGATTGACGATACGAATGTTCAGCTCGTCGTGATGCGCGCGCACGTAGTCGAGCGCACCGATGACGTCGCTGATGCGACCGCGCCCGGAGCCGTCGAGCGCCTTCAACACCACAAGATGCGACGCGGGTGCGATCCCGGCGCGCGCGCCGCCCGAATCATATCCGTTGCCGGCAATGATGCCGGCGACGTGGGTGCCATGGCCGTAGTCGTCGTAGGGCGCGCCACGCTGTTGCACGAAATCGACGAACCGGTCGACGCGTTGGATGCTTCCCGATGAGTCGGCGAGGTCATCGTGCCAGGCCGTGATTCCGGAATCGATCACGGCGATCGTGATGCCCGAGCCATCCAGGCCAAAGTCCGTGCGCGCAGCCCGCGAGCCAACCGTGAAGCCGTTCCGCTCGTTCGCGCCCACGATCAGTCGATCTTCGGCAACGTGCAGAACACCACCGCTCGCCGAGATCGCGGCCAGCCTGGCGTTCGGGACGACGGCTGCCGTGGCGTTGATGATCGGCAGCGTGCGGCCAAGGACGCCTCCCGCGGACTGAATCGCCAGCGTCGCCGCCGACAACGACGCGGCATCGCGCGCCATGACGACGACATTCGATTGACCGAACAGCCCGACGCGGCGGCTCAACACTGGATCCAGCGTGCCGCTGCCCTGGCCCTCGACCGTGGCCGTAGCGCCCAGCATCGCCAGGGCGACTATCAGCAAGACTGCCCGACGCCAGCGTCTGTATCGAGATCCAGACATATCCGTCAATCGTGATGCCGTCAGGATTCGGTCGTCCATCACCCGAAGGTGCTAATGGCGGGGTGCGGTCCGGGGAAGGCGTCCTCGCCTGCCGCGGGCGTCGTCAGCGACCAGAGCGTCTGCTGTGTCTGACTTTCTGACAATGAGCCCGATCGCGCTGCCATTCTGTCTTTCTTTATTACATTTATCGAATCGTCGGCGCGGCGGCAGCAGATTTGATGCCAGCTCTTTCCCGCAGCCGCCCGTCGGAATCGGCGGAGCGTGCGCTGCGCCCTCGCGGCTGATCGCGCCATCGACCTGTGGCCGGACGTGCTACGCGCATCGGTCACGTCCGAGTGATTCCACCTGTGCCGCCGCGGCCTTATGTTCAGGGTCGATGATGAGTCCCGTTCGCGACGTTCAGGCGCACGGCCGATTCACGCACACATCATCGCGAAAGGATCAACATGGCTCCAGCCGCCGTCGATCTCGCCTCGTCGACTGAATCACTCGCCTCAATCCAGGCGCGCATCGAAGAGACGGTCGAGGATCTGCTCGCGTCGCTCCCGGCACCAGCACAGCTGTCGGCACAAGAGCGGCGCGGCATCATCGCGCGCTACACGGCCGTCCTCGAAGGCAACTTCATCTATTGGATGACCGGCGCGCTACTGTCCGTCGGATCGCATGAGGCGCGCGAAAAAATTCTCGAAAACCTTCGTGAGGAGGTACGCGACTGCCATCCGGGGATGATGCGACGGTTTGCCCTCGCTGCGGATGCCGTCCCGACCGAGGCGGACGCCGCGGCCGTTTATCGAAACCTGATGAATGTCCGCCTGTTCGTGGGACGCCTGTCGCCGGTCCCCATCGTGGTGACGATGGCGTTCTTCGAGGGCTTCATTCAGCGTTTCATGGCCTATCTGGCTGAACTGGCGGAGCGTCAGGGCTCGGCGGAGATGGAATATACCGACGTCCACGGCGTCTGCGACGTCACGCACACCCAGGAGCTTTTCCGCGCGCTCGACGCCGAGATGGCGCTGGCGCCGGGGGTGACCGAGCGCGACATGTTCGAGGGGGTCTGGCTGCTTCGGACCTTGATTCAAAACATTGTCACCGCCAACTAGAGCGTCTTCGCTCACGTCTAGTGCGGACCTTCAGGTGCGCCGTGTGCCGGGAAGGCCTGAAGGCCTGCACGAAACCGTCACGCCGCTGCGCATCGAGCGTCATGTGGAGACCGGCCGACGCGTGGTGGAGTTCCTCCGCGCCGCTAGTGGCGCGACGCTACGTCAAGTAGGAAACCCCTCGGTCCGACAGAAAGCTGGCGTCGCTGTCGAGCATCTGCACGTGCAGCTCTCGACCCCGCAGGATCTCCGCGTCGCCGAACACGCTCAGCGCCGAACGCTCCCGCAATCGAAATCCGGCCCGGCGGAGCGCGACGCCTCCGATCGCGGTTGACGCCCAGGCCGATACTTCACAAATGTCCTTCCCGCGCGCGGCTGCAACCGCGGCGGTTCTGAAAGCCGAGCACCAGTCGTCGGCGCTCGTCGACCGCAGCCAGAGATCAGCGATGCGTGCCACGTGCGGCGCGAAGGCGAGGCAGAAATATCCCAGGAGCTGCCCGTTCTTCATCAACCCGAACAGCGTGTGCCGCGCGGAGGGAGAACGGACGAAATAGCCGTACACGCCGGAGTCTCGCGCGGTGACGGCCATCGCTGACGAAGGTTGACACCACAGACCCTCCGGCACGTCTTCCGGCGCCAGCGGCACGACCGCCCATCCGGACGGAACGGACAATGGCGGCAGCGCACGCCAGAGAGTGTTTCGCACGAGTCGCGCGGCGAGCCGCCAGTCCCGTTCGGGCGTCGTCAGCGCCTGCCTGAGCGGGCGCACCGGACGAGCGTAACGACCCAGCTCTCCGCTCCGGTGAAATCCTAGGAGCGGAAAGATGCGCTGCGTGATCTCGGTTCCACCGGTCGCGATCAGCATGCCGACGCGCGCGCGGATCCGCCGCAGCAGCCAGGTTCCCGCACCCGGATATCGCGGATCCGATGCCCAGTCGATCAGGTGCGCCGCCGGTACGACCAGACCGGGAACCCGTACGCGTACCGGCCAGGCTGCCGCGTGCGCCACGATGTGGCCGTCATGCGTCGCGGCGAAGCTCCGCGAGCCCTCCCAGTCGGGGCGATCCGACCAGTACTTCCATCGCATTTGTGCGTCGGCCGGCATCGGATGCTCCCGGCCGCGAGGCAGCGTCCGTCCGAGGAAGTCGGAGAGCGCAGCCGCTTCGTGCGGCGCCGTCGTCCGGATGTCGATGACCTCACCCACCGATCGCGAGAAGATCGCCGCCATGTCACGTTCCGAGCATGGCCTCGACGGCCTCCTGCGCGACGGCGATCAGCCGATCGATTTCTGCGTCGTTGACGACGAGCGGGTGAGCGAAGAATAGAATGTCGCCGGTCGCGGTGTAGATCACGGCGTGTTCGCTGTCGTTCGGAAAGTGCAGCGGATGGATCGGAATCTCCTGATCGTTTCTAAGCAGCTGTTCTACGACGTCCGGCTCCCGCTCGCCGGGACCGAAGCGATGGCGCGCTGTCAATTGCTGCATCATGGGCCTACCGCTCGGCTGAGCGCGCGAGCTTGACGACATCTGACAAGACACCGCCCGCCGTCACGTCGGCGCCAGCCCCCGGTCCCTGCAGGACGAGGGGCGTTCGCGAGTAGCGGCTCGTCGTCAACGCCACGACGTTGTCGGTGCCGGCTGTCTTGGCGAACGGATGATCCCGGGAGAACTCCCTCAGCTCCGCGCGCGCGTGACCGCCCTCGAGCGTGCCCACATAACGCAGGACGGCTCCCCGCGACCGGGCGCAGCGGACCCGCTCCTGCATCTCGGCGTCGTGCGCCCCGTAGGCCGTGAAGAAGTGCGGCGAGAATGCCATGTTGCTCAGATGCGGCGGCAGGAGTCTCTCGACCGCAACGTCCTCGAGCTCCATCTTCATGCCGATCTGGCGAGCCAGGATCAGCAGCTTGCGCGCAACGTCCTCGCCGCTAAGGTCGTCGCGCGGATCCGGCTCGGTGTATCCCATCGCGTGCGCATCGCGAACCAGCAGGCTGAATGGCGCGGCGCCGTCGAACGTGTTGAACAGATAACTGAGCGTCCCGGAAAAGATGCCCTCGACCTTCGCAATGGTCTCGCCGCTCGCCATCAGGTCCCGAAGCGTCGCGATGACGGGCAGGCCGGCGCCCACATTGCTGTCACAGACGAGAGACTTTCGATGGCTGGCCAGCAGTGCCGTCAGCGCGACGTAGCGCCGCCACGGCAGAGTACTGGCGAGCTTGTTCGGCGTGACGATATCCAGGTTGGCCCTGATGAACGCTGGGTACGCGTCGACCACTGCCGACGCCGCAGTGCAGTCGACGAGCACAGCGTGGGCGAGCTCCAAACCAGCGATCGCCTGCGCCAGCGAGCCGGGATGCGCCTCGTCGGTTGACGCGTCGAGTTGCTCCCGCCATCGCCGCAGATCGATGCCCTCGGGTCTGACGAGGAACCGTCTGCTGTCCGCGAGAGCGACCACCCGCACATCGATTCCGCGCTCGAAGAAGTAGGCATGGCGTTCACGAAGCAGTCGCAGCAGCGCGCCGCCCACGTTCCCGACGCCGATGACCGCGAGCGCCAGCGACCGACGCTTCTCGAACAACGTCTCATGGAGGACGTTGAGCGCGCGACGCCGTTGTGCGGAGTCGACGACGCAGGTGATATGGCGCTCGGAGGGTCCTCGAACGACCGCCGTGACGGCGACATCACGCCGACCGAGCGCGCCGAAGACCCTTCCGACGACGTCGGTCTGTCGCGTCGCGCCTGCGCCGACGAGTGCGACCATCGCCTGATCGCGCTTAAGACCGAGGGCCACCGTACGCTGCCGAAGCTCGGCCCGGAATTCATGGCGAATCGCACGGGTCGCCACGGCAGCCTCGCTGCTGTGCATCACGAGCGAAACCGTAGGCGCCGACGATGCCTGGGCGAAAAGCATCACGTTCACGCGACTCGATGCCAGAGCTTTGAACAGCCGTTCGGTGGTGTCGCGAGAGTCGATCGCGAGGCGTCCGCGGAATGTCAGAAGCGTCACATCGCCGATGGAGGCGATGCCGTGGAGCGGTCGATCCCGGCCGACGATCTTCCGCGAGATGAGCGTCCCTGGCGCAGCTGGATTGAAGGTGTTCTTGACAACGATGGGGATCGATTTGGCCGCAGCCGGTCCAATCGTGCCGGCGTGAAGCACCGTGGCGCCGAAATGCGCCAGCTCCGCGGCTTCGTCGTAGCTCATGTGCGGCAGGGTGAATGCCGATGGGACGGTTCTGGGATCCGCGCTCAACACACCGTCGACATCGGTCCAGATTTCAATCCTCGACGCCCCGAGCGCGGCCCCGACAATCGCGGCGGTGTAGTCGGATCCGTTTCGACCGATAGTTGTCGTCCGGCCGTCGTCGGTGCGGCCGATGAAGCCCGTGACAACCGGAACGCGCGCGAGAGACTGACGCCAGAAGGAGGCGAAGTACTGTCGTGCCGTGCCATTGGTCTGGGGGAACTTCACCCTCGCGCGCGTGAAGTTGTCGTCGGTCCTCACGAAGTGCCGGGCATCGACGAATTCGACGTCAGCGAACTGACTCAGATGGGAGGCCACGATGCGGGCTGACAGGCACTCGCCGAAGCTGGCGACCAGATCCAAGGCCGATCGCTCAGGAGCGAGAACACAGACGTGCTCCAGCGTGTCGCGGAGGGCGGCGAGCTGCTGATCGACTCGCGCGCGGATCCTCCGTGCCTGGGCGCCGCTCAGGAGACTGTCGACCGCGCATCGATGTTGCGCGGCGATCCGGCCGTAGACGTGCTTCCACGTGGGATCGTTTCGGGCCGCGAGCTGTGCGCATTCGATCAGTTGATCGGTCGCGCCCTGGAACGCCGAGACGACCACGACGGCGGGCAAACCATCAATGCGGTCCAGGACGATTCGCGCCGCGGCCCGAATGCAGTCCGGCGTCGCGAGGGACGAGCCCCCGAACTTGAATACGCGCAGCCCGTCGACCAGGGGGCGCTCAGCGGATTGATCGAGTCGGGCGTGCGGGTCCTGTTGACGGTCAACCGGAAAGCCGAGATACGTCTCTCTCTCCGACGACACATCTGGTTCGGAAACAAGCGGACCGCACCCTTCGTCGGCGTGCTGAGACATTCAATGACTTCCCGCTTCGAGGCAGCGCCTCGGCATGACCGCCGGAACGCGATGTCGATGCCGATCTTAGAGCCGCTGAGCACCGTGAGAAATCACACGGAAGTGACCGGTTCGTGTAGCACGGCGATTGCGGCTGTCGATGGCGAATTCGGGCTCGGCGCTCGACGACTCGCTCGCGGTTGACAAGCGATGGTAGGTGATTGAAAGAGGTTATTGACGCGTGAGCGTCCGAATAGGAAGACGTCGTGCGATGACGTCGGACAAACTGCCTGCGTAGTTCAGATAGGTTTCAATCGAGGCGACGACCACCCGCGCCTCAATGGTGAGCAAGTCGATGCCCACGACTGACAAGCGGACCCACGCATCGATGACGATGCCCTTGTCGAGCACGTGGTCGAGAACATCAATGACGCTTCTGCTGCCGGACTCGCGTTCAAGAGCCACGCTGTCGCGATTATGAGTTGAGACAAAGCGATTGTCACTATCAACAAAAGCTGAGGTAGACGAATTACGCGGGCTCTCCTCTTCGTCCTGACAGCGACGTTCCGGTTTACTCGTCCGGAAGTGTGCGAGTCATCAATCCTGTCCTTGCCAAAAGGACGAACGTTGCAAGACCCATTGCCGCTCCAAGGCTGTCGGCCATCCAGTCATGAACGTCGGCGTTGCGCCCCACCGTATAAAGCTGATGCCATTCGTCGCTGGCACCGTACGCGCTCGTCACCGCGAAGGCCACCGTCAGTGCCGCCGTCCAACCGAGGGCCTCGCCGCGCAGGGCGCGACATAGTAACAACGCGAGTACGCCGTATTCCGTGACATGCAGGGCCTTGTCCCACAAGTTTTGCGTGAGCACTGGAAGGGGATCGGATTCCGCCGACAGATGAAAGATCACGGCCATGTAAAGCAGCGGCGGCAGCCAGAGCGCGGCGCGTCGCCACCATCCGTTTCCGGCCTCCAGACGCCCTCCTAACGATGCCACGACCCACGGACGTACGCTATGCGTGCGCACATACTCGTGCTGCAGATCATATCAACGTCTGGGTCTCAGATCGACCGGACCGCACCTGTGCCCCGCGGGGAACTTGTTGAACGGCGTGTGTGTGGCGAACGCGGCCTTCGCGGGCCAGACCGTCGGCGTGACGCAGGTCGGCGAGCGCATCTGGCTCGTCACCTTCATGCGGTACGATTTGGGTTATTTCGACGACGAAACGCGCCGGCTCGAACCGATCGATAATCAGTTCATCCGGAAATTGTTACCTATGTCCTCGGAATGAACTGTTACCCATATCTCCGGAATGGACCGTAGCGAAGTAGGCCAACACGGTGCGTGCGATCATGCCCAAGGTCGAGTACACGGCGATGTTGCTGGGCGCCACTGGCAACGTGGGTGGGCGCATCCTGCACCTGCTTGTGCAGAGCCCGCTGTGTAAAAGGGTGGTTGTCGTGACGCGGCGCAGCGTCGAGGCGCTCGCGAACCCTAAGGTGCAGCAGGTGGTCGTGAACATGGACACGCTGGAGGAGGAGCTCGCGCCGCACGCCAAGGGCGTCGACATCGCGCTCGCGGCATTCGGCGTCGGCAAGGGCAGCGCGAAGATGGCGGACGAGGACGTGCGCAAGATCGAGATCACCTACCCCACGGCGTTCGCGTCTGCGGCCAAGGCGGGCGGCGCTCGTGTGCTGGCGATGATGACCGCGGCCGGCGCCGACTCGCGGTCGTCGACCAAGTACCTCCGCAACATCGGCGACAAGGAGAAGAAGTCGGAGGCGCTCGAGTTCGACTTCCTCGGGCTTTACCGCCCGGCCGTGATCCTCGGCAACTCCAACACGCCTTCTGCATTGGGTCTTGTCATGCCGCTGTTCGACTGGGCGATGCCGTCTCGCTACCACTCGATTCACAAGAACGACCTGGCGCGCGCTATGGTCGCGCAGTCGGAGCAGACGTTCCTCGCGCTCGCGCAAGGCAGAGGCCCCGCGGGTCCGACGGTGAAGATTTTCGAGTACAAGGAGATGGCGGCGTTCTTCGTGGCGGGCGATAGCGACGCGCCGTGAGCAGAAAGATGCGGCAGAAAACACCCGAGGTTATCGTTCAGATACGGACAACGCCGCGGCCGCGCTCGTAGGCGATGGACGTGCCGTACGGCTTCGACTGGGCGCTCATCCGGCTCACGATCCGTTCGGCCGTCTCTGCGGTCGCCATCGACGGCGTCCCACGCTCGTAGCGTGGCAGCGACATGTCGCACGCCACCGGATGCAGGATCATCTGCTGCAGGCCCGATTCGGAGAACGTCATTATCGGGACAACGCTCTCCCAAAGCGATCGATCCTTGGGCAGCGCGATGCGGTCGCTCGCGAGCGAATGATCCAGCGACTGCGGATCGAGTTTGAACGCTTCATACGTATCCGCGGCATAGCCGCGCACGCTCTCGTACTGGAAAATGAAATCACCCAGGCTGTAGCAGATCGGCCGGGCCTTGTACAGCTCGATGCCCCAGGTGACGTGTGGACCCGCGCCGAAGAAGGCGTCCGCCCCGGCGTCGATGCACGCATGGGCGAGCGGCTGGAGGAAGCGAGCCGGCGTGTCGAGGGTGCGATACGAGTCGTGCGCGTGAATGCTCACGATCACGAGCCGCGCGTTTCGCCGCGCGACCTGAATGGCCTCGGTCAGCCTCTTGACGTCGGCGGCCGCCGCTTCGCTCAAGAAATCTGACGTGGGGCCGGGGACGAACGTGTTGCCGAGCCATGTGATCTCGCGTTGCCCCTCGGGTGGGGGAGGCGAGCCGAGCGACCGCGCCGCAGTCTCCACCCCGGCAAACGCCGCCGGCTCGAGTTGATAGCGCCGCTGCACGCGAACGGCGTTCAGACCGGGTACGCCCTTGAAATCACCGCGCGCATAAACGGCCGGCGACCACGCCGCAAAAGTGGACGCGCAGTTGATGAGGGCGACGCGGCCACCTGGAGTATCCGCGTATCCAGGCGCGGCTGCCTGCTGCAGGTTCATGCCAGTCCCGGCGCAGCCGATGCCGACGTGCTCGAGGTTCGCGATGGTCGAGCGGACGCCCTCGACTCCGTAGTCGGTGGAGTGGTTGTTCGCCGTGCCCATCAGATCGTAGCCGAGCCAGGCGAGCTCCTCGGCCATCTTCGGATCGACGACGACGCTCAGGCTGCTGCCGGCCGCTGTCGGATAGCCCGGGTCGCCCGCCGCCATCACCAGCTCGCAGTTGCCGTACGCGCAGTCGGCGCTGCGCAGCAATTGCACCACGTCGAGGAAGCCCTGGTCCTTCAGGTGCGATACACGGCGGCTGAGGATGCAGTCGCCGGTGGCGGCGACGGTGATCGGGGACGTCTCCGCACCCTGAAGCGGATGGCCGCCAAACATGGAGTACGCGGCAACGCCACCAGCTCCGGCAAGAAAGTGGCGGCGATTCATGGTAGGAGTTTTACATCACCGTCGGCGGCAGAGGTGTCTTGAAATGTAATAACTCGAGCTTTGATAACCCGTTTACTCCGAAAGTGTCACCTATGTGCTCGGAATAAACTGTCACCCATGTGACCGGAACGAACCCGAGGAAAATGGCTCGCCGCACTGGACGATTTCCGCAACTGGCTCATCGCTGAAGCTCGTAGCTAGGCCTTACGAGGAACAGCGATCTCGACAATCGACAGATGTGCCGTCTCGCGATTGCGTTCGCTCGCCGACGGCAATTGCCGAAGAGGAGATCAGAACCGGACGTGATATCCCGCGAAGAGCAAGTACCGCGCGAGATCGCCACCGCCAGCGGACCCGAGCTGCAGGTCGACCAGACTTGGCCTGAAGTCCTCGTAGATTCTTGCTGGGACGGTCAGGGTGACGGTACTGCGGCCCCGCGCAAATGTGACCGACGGCTCGAGATACCCCAGCACCACTGGCCGGCGGAACCCGTCACTGTGACCCACCAGATCGCGCGTCGGGATGCCATCGATTCGGCCGCCGAGACCGGCGGCGATCCCGTGACGGCGGGAGAGGACGAACGACAGTCCGGCGCTGGCGTTATACACGTCCGGAATGGACACGTGTACCGCGGCAAAAGTTCCAGTCGGCGACTGAAATACCGAAGACTGATTTTGCGGCGTCACGAGGTACGAGCCGTAGGCATAGCCGCTCACGCGCTCGAGCAGCCGCGCGAACGCGCGACCCTGCAGCACGAGGCCCCAGCCGCCGTCCCCGAGCTGAATTGACTGATCGACAGTGAAGTCCGTTGTCCCCTGTGGCACAAAATACGTGTCGCGAATGTCATTTCGTCCGCTCGGCGATTTCACGCCCACACCCACTGAGACGTTCCCACTCGGATGGCTGCTCGGCTCCACCACCCAGGTGCTGCCGACGATGCTCACATCGCCGAGCCCCGCGGCACTGACGAGATGCCTGCGGCCGTCCGCGTAGAAGCGGGAATGGGTCCCTCGCGAGAAGGGCAGCGTCGCTGAAATGGTCCATCGATCCGTCACGCCATACGACACGGACACATCGAGCGAATCGATCTCCAGCAGCAGCGGCTCTCCAAACGGAGCCTTGTCCTCACGCACCTCACGGCCGACGAACCAGCGATCGGCGGTCAGCCGCCGGTAATCAGCGCCGATCTGCCACCCGTGACGAGCGAGGTAGGTTTGCTGAAGTCCGCCCGGACCGGGGGACGTGAAGCGAATGGGCGCTCAACCCTGCGCGAACGCACGCTGCGGCGCGGCAGTTGCGACGACGAACACGGCCACAATCGCCGCACTTCGCAATCGGGACATCCGACTCCATCTTTCTTTCGAGTGCGCGGCGTCAGCGTAACGCGATCAAACCGATGGGCGGCTCGCCCTGTTACGCGTCGGCGATGAATCACTATACGCAGGGCCCGGTCAATTCCGCACGACGAAGCGGTAGCAATCGCTCTGCAGCGCCACCTGGACCGGGCTCGTGCCGTTTTCGATCACGCGGAAATGAATATCGAAGGTCGTGTTGGGAGCGACGGCCGACAAGTCACGCCATAGGGCGGCGCGGGCCGTACCGCTATCGTCCGTGACCAGTGGATGCGGCGTCGATCCTTCCCCGAGCGTCAGCCAGTTCGTCCCGGTGCACACGCCGTCGAGCGTGACGTCGGTCGCTCGCTGCAGGCTGTAGCTGGTATTGGCGAGGAGATCGCGCACCCAGACGTCAAGACTGACGATGTTGTGTGTCGCATCCCGCTCCTGCCGGAATTTCACGAGCCCGAAGCCGTCGCCGCGAAGAATCGCTTCGAGGTTGAACGGCGGCTGTTCTGCCGCCGCCGACTGGCTCGATCCCGCCGCAGCCACGACAGTCGCACTCCCGGATCCCGCCGTTGGAGCGGTCGGGCTGACACCACGGCCACTGCACGCCATCGCAAAAACCGAGACACATCCGATCGCGAAACACCAACGCTTCATGTGACCTCTCCTCCGCCGGCCAGACCGCGCGGCAATGTGTCGATAATCAGCGCCCGATGATGGCCGGGCGACCCCCTCGCACGCCATAGAGGGCGTCTGAAGTTTCTCTGAAGATTCCGGTATGATCCGCGGCAGTGGCCGGCCGCTTTCGCTTCGGCGAGTTCGAGCTGGATGTCGCGGCGTTTACGCTGAGCCGGGCGGGCGCCTCGGTGCGGCTCGAGAAGATTCCGATGGAGGTGCTGGTCCTGCTCGTGGAGCACGCCGGCACGCTCGTCGCTCGCCACAGCATTTATGCGGCCTTGTGGGGCTCGGACGTGTTCCTCGATCGCGACGCCGCGATCAATACCGCGATGCGGAAGATACGAAAGGCGCTCGCCGACGATGCGGATCGGCCGCGATTCGTCGAAACCGTCGTGGGCAAAGGCTATCGATTTGTCGCGCCGATCGTTCGGGAAACGATGGAGGCAGAGAACCGGGTTGCAAATTATCGGCTCACCAGAGGGACGCACGCCTTCGCACTGCAGAACGGCGAAAACCTGATCGGCCGCGATCCCAACGTCCAGGTCTTTCTCGACCATCCGTCGGTGTCACGGCGCCACGCGCGAATTTCAATCACGGCAGGTCGAGTGACGCTCGAGGATCTGAACAGCCGGAACGGCACGTCCGTCGACGGGCGCGGCATCACTTCACCAACCGACCTGCACGACGGCACCGTCGTCGGTGTGGGTCCGATCACGTTGACGTTCGTCTCGCTCTCAGGCGCCGCATCGACGCGACCGATGAGCGGCAGGGTCGGCCCGTCGGACGCCGGTCGTCCATGACGACCGTGAGATTCGCCCCAGGCGCCCGGCTTGGCGCGTACGTGATTCTGGCGCCAATCGGCGCAGGAGGCATGGGGGAGGTCTATCGCGCGAGAGACACGCGGCTTGGGCGCGAAGTCGCCATCAAGGTTGTCACCGATCGCCTCATGACCGATCCCGACACCCTGGCGCGGTTCGAGCGTGAGGCCCGCGCCATCGCCGCTCTGTCGCATCCAAATATCGTGGCGCTGCATGACGTGGGCCACGACAACGGCGCGGCGTACGCGGTCATGGAACTGCTCGATGGAGAGCCACTCGATCGACGGCTCGCCACGGCGGACCTGCCGTGGAGGACGGCGCTCTCTATCGCAGCAGCCGTTGCCGACGGGCTCGCATCCGCCCACGACCGGGGCATCGTTCACCGCGATCTGAAGCCCGCGAACATTTTCATCATGCGCGACGGGCTGGTGAAAATTGTCGACTTCGGCCTCGCAACCGACGCGGCGTTGCAACCGACCTCAGCCGACGTCGCGACGGACACCGCGCCAGGTGTCATTTTCGGAACGGTCGGATACATGTCGCCCGAACAGGTGCGCGGCGAGCCTGCGGATCATCGGAGCGATATCTTCTCGCTTGGCTGCGTGCTCTACGAGATGATTGCGCGCGCGCGTCCGTTCCGCGGCGACACGGCTCCAGAAGTGTTCGCCGCGATCCTCAGAGATCAGCCGCGCGATCTTGCGCGACTCGACCGCTGGATCCCGGCGCGCGGCGAAGCACTCGTGCGACGTTGTCTGGAGAAGAATCCGAATCACCGCTTTCAGTCCGCACGTGATCTGGCCTTCGCGCTGCGAGACGTTCTCAGCGACTCCGGCCACCGTTCTGGCGCCGATTGGATCCGCGCGCTGCGCCTGGCGCCGCTGGTTGTGCTCGGCGTTCTGATCGTTCTCACCGCCGTCCTCTGGCCAGCAGGAGGCCTGCGGTCTGTGTTCGTGCGGCGAACGCCGATCCGCGCGCTGGCGGTGCTTCCGCTCGAAAGCGTCTCGGACGATCGGCGGCAGGACGATTTCGCCGAGACGATGACGGAACAGTTGACGGCTCGGCTCGCTTCGCTGGGTAGTTGGCGCGTCGCGTCGCCGGCGGCGGCCCTGCGCTATCGCCGAGCCCGGACACCGGTCGCGCAGATTGCCGCGGAGCTTGGCGTGGACGCCGTCGTCGAAGGATCAGTGGACCGCCAGGGGTCCAACGTGAAAGTCGCGGCACAGCTCGTTGACGCGAGAACGGGCCGGCGGCTATGGGAAGGCGCGTACGAGCAGCGGCTCGACAATGTGCTTGTCGTGCAGAATGACATGGTGCGCGCGATTGCGCGTCAGACGGATCTGCAACTGGCGCCGGGCGTCGCGACGCGGCTCTCGAACTCACCGCACACGGTCGCTCCAGCGGCGTACGACGCGTACGTGCGCGGCCGACACGCGTGGAACAAGCGGAGCGAGTCGGACCTGCACGACGCGATTCGCTTCTTTCAGGATTCGATCGACGCGGATCCGACTTACGCGGCCGCCTTCGCAGGACTCGCCGATGCCTACGCGCAACTCGGCTACGGATCGTACGTCTCTCCCGAGGACACGTTTCCCCGCGCGCGAGCCGCGGCGGAGCGCGCGCTCGGTCTCGATCCGTCGCTGGCCGAAGGCCACGCCGCACGCGGGTATGCCTTGATGTATTACGACTGGGACTTCGCGGACGCCGAATCGGAGTATCAGCGCGCGATCCAGTTGAATCCGAGCTACGCCGTCGCACATCAGTGGTACGCGTACCTGTTGACCGCCATGGAACGCCCGTTCGCGGCGGCCGATGCCGAGATTTCTATCGCGAAGGGGCTCGACCCGCTCTCGCCTGCGATCCACGCCGATCGGGCGTACATCTCCTACTATTACGGCCGCAACGAGGACGCGCTGCGCGCGGTCGGGCTCGCGCTCGAGATGAATCCGAAATTCGCGCTCGCCTATTTCTGGCTTGGACGCATCTACACGTCTCAACGACGCTACGTCGACGCCGACCAGGCGTTTCACCAAATCGGGCCGCTGCGCACCTGGACCCCTGCGATGGCAGCTCTCGGCTATATGTACGGGAAAGCGGGTCGCGTGCAGGATGCGAAGGCCATCCTCGCCGAATTTGACATGCTGACGCGGCACGGAAGACACGCGTCGGCATACGCGATTGCGGCGATTTACGCGGGCCTCGGCGATCGCGAGCAGATGTTTCATTATCTGGACGCCGCATACCGCGAGCACTCCCACTGGCTACTCTGGCTCAAACGGGACCCGCGATGGGACGAGTTCCGCGCCGATCCGCGGTTCGAGAATCTTGTGAGAAAGATCGGACTGCCGTCGTCGTGATGGATCGTCGAGAACGCCGACCTTTCGTGGAAGCTCCGGCGTACCCGGCCTGCCGGATGGCCGAGGTTTCGCGAGCTGAGCCTGCAAAGGGCGACACAGCCTCTGCCGGCTCAAGGTGCGCATCAGACGCGGCGGCCGATGAACACATGCAGCGCACGCTCTCCTGCCACATACCGGGTACAGTCGTAGCCCAGCTCGCGCAGATCGAGGTCGGCCAGTAGGGATTCCCCGGAACCCAGCAGTACCGGCCGGAGCGCGAGGTGGCATTTCGTCGATCAGGGCGGCGCGGAGGTACTGCCGAATCGTAGCGGGGCCGCCGCCGATGCGAACGTCACGTCCGCCGGCGGCCGCCTTCGCCTGTTCCAGCGCGGCGTGGATCCCCTCGGTGACGAAATGAAATGTCGTCCCGCCCTTCATGCGCACCGGCGAGCGGGCGTGATGGGTGAGGACGAACGTCGGCACGTGGTACGGCGGCTCATCGCCCCACCATCCTTTCCAGTGATCATCCGGCCACGGCCCACGGACCGGCCCAAACATGTTGCGCCCAAGGATCCAGGCGCCCATGTTCTCGAATCCCTGTTTCGCGATCTCGTTGTCCACGCCCGTGTCTCCGCCGGGCTGCTGGTGCATCTCCCGCCAGACGTGAGTGTGAAAGAACCAGTCCATCAACTCGGGACCGTTGACGCCGAGCGGATTGTCGAGGCTCTGATTCGGCCCCGCGCTGTAGCCATCGATAGACATCCCGAAGCTTCTGACAACGAGTCTTGACATGAGTCTGTTCCTCAACAGCCACTGACGGATTCGGTGCCAACAGAACCAAGTGCCCGGGCGCTGCGGGACTGCATCGACCGACGGTGCATGTCGAGATGCCCGTTCGTTCTGCGTGCCCTGCGAGCTCCGCTCCAAGAGGATAAACGTCCGCCGCCGACGGCTCAAAGCATGCTCAAGCGCGATTGCATCGAGCCTGGCCACCTCCCGCTTACGGTTCTCCTGTTGGTTTCCGTTCTTCATCGGACCAATCGCGGGCGATAGAGCATGGTTCATCGGCACCACTGCCGTGCGAGGTTGCACCTAGAACTCGCAACCAATTAGATCCATACGGATTGCGCGGAAATCTCGAAGTTGGCTCCTCAGGTAGGATTCGAACCTACAACCCTCCGGTTAACAGCCGGATGCTCTACCATTGAGCTACTGAGGAATGCGGCAGGTTGCGCGTGAACCGAACCTCAATACTAACGAATCGCTCAGTCCTCGCGCAACACGATCATCGGATCCACGCGCGTCGCGCCGCGCGCCGGCAGGTAGCAGGCGACGCAGCGCGACGCACGTCATCAGCGCGAGCACCACGCCGATCGTCGCCGGATCGAACGGCGCCACGCCGAACAGCAGCGACGACAGCACGCGATTGATCGCCGACCGCCGCGGCCAGGCCGATGACGACGCCGAGCACGGTGAGCCGCAGGCCCTGACCGAGCACCATCTGCAGCACCGAGCCGCGGTCGGCGCCGAGCGCCATCCGGATCCCGATCTCGCGCCGCCGCTCCGTCACCATATACGCCAGCACGCCGTAGCTGCCGATCGCCGCCAGCAGCAGCGCGAGCGCCGGCAAAGATGCCGAGCAGATCGCGCAAGCAGCCGCGGACGGCCGATCGCTTCGTCGAACACGTCGTCCATGCCGCGCAGCTTGATGATCGGCAGCGCCGGATCGAGCTCGCGACACCGCCTGATGAATCGTGCCCGCGAGCGCATCGGCCGGCAGCGTCGTCCGCACGACGAAATTGAGCGCGTTCGGCAGCGCGTTCGGCACGCGCCAGACCTGATCGATGTCGAAGTAGAGCTCTGTCCCGGTCTTCTCGATCGAGCCCGCCCTGCTTCACGTCCTTGACGATCGCCGACGATCGTGAACCAGGGAATCGTGTCGCCGCAGCACGGCCGAACGCGGCGGCCGATCGGATTCTGCCCGCTGTAGAACGTCCGCGCCATCGTCTGATTGATGAGCACCACGAGCGCGCCGTTCGCGTCCGTCGGCTCGAACGCCCGTCCTTCGACCACCGGAATGCCCATCGTCTGGACGTAGTTGCCGGTGACGTTCTGGTAGTAGTCGACGTTCTCGAACGGCCCTTCCGGCGGCGCCTTGTAGCCTTCAATCGAGGTGTCGTTCGCGTTGACGTCGCGGCGCGGCGGCAGACCGTCCATGCCGGCGACGCCCTGCACGCCGCCGACGCTCGCGAGCCGCTGCTGCAGGCGCTGGTAAAACGCGATGATCTGCTCCTGCTTCGCGTACGTGGAACCCGGCAGGCTGACGGAAAACGTGACGAGATGCGATCTGTTGAAACCGGCGTCGACGCGCGACAGGTTCATCACGGTCCGCAGCAGCAGGCCCGCGCCGATGACGAGCGTGACCGCAAGCGCCACTTCGCCGACGACGAGCGTGCGGCGCAGGCGATTGCGCCCGCTGCTCGTCGACCGCTGACCGCCTTCCTTGAGCGCCATCGACGTCGCGTTCGGCGCGAGATGCAGCAGCGGCGCAAGGCCGAACACCGCGCCAGTCGCAACGGCCATGAGGAGCGTGAACGCCGAGGACGCCCGCGTCGACGCTCACCGCTGTCGCACGCGGCAAGCTGTCGGGAAATGCAGCGAGCAGCGCGCGCACGCCGGCAACGGCGACGCCGATGCCGAGCGCGGCGCCGGTCGTCGACAGCAGCAAGCCTTCCGTCATGAACTGGCGCAGCAGCCGCATCCGGCCCGCGCCGAGCGCAGCGCGTACCGCAAACTCGCGATGCCGCGTTTCAGCACGCGCCAGCAGCAGGTTCGCAAGATTGGCGCACGCGATCAGCAATACGAGCGCGACCGCGCCCTGCAGCACCCAGATCGCGCGCGCGGCGCTGCCGACGATCTGCGCCTGCAGCGCGTCGTACCGCAGCCGATGACGCTGCGTGTTCGGCGTGTGCACGCGCTGATTCGGCGCCGGGTTTGCGATCCCGGTCGACGCCTGCTGCCACCCGGCGAGAAGCGTGTCGAGCTCGGCACGCGCACCGCGTTCGGTTACGCCGTCCGCGAGCCGTCCGACGAGATATAGAAAATGACTGCCGCGATTCTGCCGATTCGCGGGATCGAGACCGAGCGGAAGCCACACTTGAATGTGGTTGTCCGCGACGTCGAACCCGCTCGGCATCACGCCAATGACCGTTCGCCGAACGCCGTCGATCTCAACCTGGCTGCCGACGACGTCGCGGCGGCCGCCGAGCGCGGTCTGCCACAGCTCGCTGCCGATGACGACGACCGCCGGGCCCTTCGGAAGCGTCTCCTGTTCTGAAAACGTACGGCCGATGGTCGGCGATACGCCGAGCGTTTGAAAGAGACTTGCCGACACAACGGCCGAGTCGACGCGGCGCGGACGATCCCCGGCGGACAGGTTCACGTTGCCGGCGGAGAACGCGCCCACTGACGAGAACGATTTCGCCCGCTCCTTGAGCTCGAAATACTCAGGCGGCGACACCCAGAACTGGTCAAACCCCATCTGCGGGAACTGGCTCGAGATGTACATGAGCCGATCGGGTCGGGGATAGCCGAGCGGCCGCAGGATGACTGCGTTGACGACTGAAAAAATCGCCGTATTTGCACCAATGCCGAGGGCGAGCGTCAGAATCGTGATGAGCGCGAAGCCGGGCGTGCGAGCGAGCGCCCGGATCGCGTGGCGGACGTCGGCCAGAATGGTATCCATGTGCACGTTAGACGGTGCGGACGGGCGGAGTGTTGGAACCGCCCGGTGAGCCGTGTCTCTTTCGTGCATGTTTCCGATCAGGTCGCTGAGACGGGAACAGCGAGGTCGCGCGACACCTGATTGCCGCGATCGTCGGCTACGTGGACCGTCAATGTGAGCGTCGCCGACTTTCCAGCCAGCTCCCGGGCGTAATGAGTGCCCACGCTCCGCACTACGAGCGTGCCGTTCGCTGCCAGCCGGCTCGAACCGGCCAGCGACGCCACGGCCGCGCTGTCGAACGTGCCTGACGTTCCGATGAGTGTGGTCGTGCCTGCCTCGCGAAGTGCGACATCGATGCCGGTCACGGTCCCGCCGACACCGCCCGTTTCCTGGATCGTCAGGTTGGTCACCGCTTCGCGGTCTGTGCTTTGCGCGCCGCACCCCTGGCAGCTCGCGCCAGTAATCGGATTTGGCGCTGCCGTCAGCGTGAACGCCGCGCTTCCTGTCGACGGTGCCGCCGTCGATCCTCCACACGCGGTCAGCATTGCGCACACTGTGATCATTCCCAGGTATCGCGTCATCGGCCCTCCTGCCGGACGACCTTAGAGACGCGCGCGGCACGACACAAGCCAGACCTACGTGAGACAGCAACACGCTGCAGGTCAAGGTGTTGAGCGGTGATGTAAGATGCGCGCGAGATGAGCGTCCTTCGGTTCGGCGTCTTCGAGATGGACTCTGAGAGCGGCGAGCTGCGGCGCCAAGGCCGGCGCGTGCACATCACGGCGCAGCCGTTCGCGATCCTCTGGCTCCTTGCCAGCCGCGCGGGCGACGTCGTCAGCCGAGACGAGCTGCGTCGGGAAGTATGGGGCCCGGCCACGTTCGTCGAGTTCGACCGCAGCCTGAACTTCTGCATCGCGACCATCCGCGCAACGCTCAACGACGATGCCCGACGCCCGCGATTCATCGAAACGCTCCCCCGGCGTGGTTATCGCTTTCTCGCGGATGTGAGCCGCGACGTGCAGCCGCCAATTCCGTGGGCGGCGGTGGCCAGACGATGGGCATGGACTGCGGCGCTGCCGCTCCTCATCGCACAGAGTCCGGCGCTTCGTGTCGCGCACACGCGAGCGACCGCGACGAGCGATGCGCGTGCGGCGTTCGAGCGCGGCTTGCACGCGTCAGGAGAAGGGATTCTCGGCATGCGCCGGAGCGTCCATGCGTTTCGCGAGGCGACACGGCTGGATCCGCAATTTGCCGAGGCTCAATATGCGCTTGCCGACATCTACCTGAATCTCGCCAGCCGGCGCGAGCTGCCGATTCCGGCGGCCCTCGAACAAGCGGACGCAGCAGCGCGGCGCGCTGTCGCATTGCACGAGATGCCGGAATCGCGCGACATCCTCGGCCACATCCGCTTGCTCAAAGATAGAGACTCCAGAGGTGCGCGCCGCGAGTTCGAGCGCGCGATCCAGCTGGCGCCCGACTGGGACCGCGGATGGGTGTCGTATGCGCGCTTTCTCTCTGCCATCGGTGATGACGCCGGCGCCGTGCGGTCCATCAGACGGGCAGAAACGCTGAGCCCCTCGTGCGCGTTGATCCTGTACGACTCGAGCGTGATTCACGCCCGGGCGCGACGGTACGACGAAGCGCTGCAGAAGCTCGACAAAGCCGCCGCGGTCGGTGCGCCTTCGAACGTATCGCACACTGAGTGGGAACAGACGCTCGCCTTCGAGCGACTCGCGATCCGCGTCGTCGAGCACGATTGGCACGAGGCGCGCGCGGCCGCGCTGGATCTCGTCACTCTTTACGGCGCGCCGGACGAACAGCGACAACGCTTCGCCGCTGCCGAACCGCACGCCGCAGTTCTCCGTTTTCTGCAGCGAAGCGCGGAGCGATCAGACAGCTTGCCGCCGACCAAGGTGGCGCTTCTCCACGCACTCGCCGGACACGGCCGCGAGGCGCTCGATTGGCTCGAGCGCGCCGCCGCCGAGCGCGATCCTGATCTCGTCTACGCGCAGCGCGATCCCGCCTTCGATGCGGTCTCCACCGACGCCCGCTTCGCGGCTATCCGACTTTCGCGTCGACCGTGATCTGCATGGTCGCGCGATAGACGTTCGAGACGGGACACCGGCCTTCGGCCTCCTTCGCGGTGTCGGCAAACTGCCCGGCATCCATGCCTTTGAGCCCGTACGCGACGACGGTGAGCTTCGACGAGACGATCTTGATGCCGGCCTCGCCTTTGTCGGCGGTGATGGTGGCAGTCACGCGCGTGCGATCCGCGGACGCGCTCTTTCTCCCGAGCGTGCCGTTGAGCGCCATCGCATAGCAGGCGGCATGGGCCGCCGCCATCAACTCCTCGGGACTCGTCTTGCCGCCAGGGTCGCCGATGCGCGCCGGGAACGAGACCGGCAGAGAGAACGCGCCGGTGCCCGCCTTCGCCTCTCCCTTGCCTTCAGTCACTGAACCTTGCCATTCCACGTCGACGTGCCGTTCAAACGTTGCCATCAGTTAATCCTCTCTTCTTATTTTGCGGCGGGGCCCCACCCCCGCCGCCTGTGCCTCGCGCGCCCTCGCGCGCTCGGCTTTGCTTCCATTGACTTTCCTCTCAGTGAGCGGTCTCGGGGCCCCTTCGCACCGCCTCGCTGCAGCCTTGCGCTTGATCACGCGCTCGGCTTTGCTTCCATCGACCATCCGCTCACCTGAATCTGCTCCTAGCGGCCGTGTCCCCGCGGTGGAGAGCTAGGCTAGTCCAGAGCTCGTTAGGTCCTCTTCCCACCCGTCACACCCAGCTGCACAGCGGTGCCGATCAGGCCGAGCACGATCCATGCGACGGGAACCCACCGCGCGCCGGGAGCTGGCGCGAACGGGTACAGGATCCACACATCGTTCGCTCGTGCGGCTCCTCGCTCCGCCGCGACGGCAACGCCGCCGACGACGAGCGTCCAGGCGCCGCCGAATGCGGTAGAGACGATGATCACGTAGCGCTGCAGAAACATCGCGCCGATTGCGCCGACCGCCGCGAGGACGACGACGGCGATCCATGGCGGGTCACCGACGCTGACCAGGGTCCATACGACGTGGAGAACCAGCCAGCCGAGCGCCGCGCCGACCAGCGCCACTCCGACGAAGTACGCGAGCACGAGAATCACCGATCCCGCCAATCCGCCGACAATGGCGGCGAGGATCATGCCGATCGTGTTAGACGGTGCGACCATGGAGCTCGCGAACGCCGCCCCGATGATGAAGCCGTAGATGCCAAGTACGAGCTTGAAGAGCCGATAGCCGGCGAAGCAGGCCAGCGCGCCCGCAAGCACGAACACAATCGCAGCGGGAAGCTCGTAGGAGTGCGGCAGCATCGCGGGCTAGACTTCGCGCCGCCCTTCCATCGCCTTGTGCATCGTGATTTCGTCGGCGTACTCGAGATCGCTGCCGACCGGCACACCCATGGCGATGCGCGTCACCTTGACGCCGAGCGGCTTGAGCAGCCGCGCCAGGTAAATTGCCGTCGCTTCGCCCTCAACGTTCGGGTTGGTCGCCAGAATCACTTCGCTCACGCCGTCGCGTGATCCGGCCGAGCAGGCCTTTGATCTTCAAATCGTCCGGCCCGATGCCCTGCAACGGCGAGAGTGCGCCCATCAGCACGTGGTAGAGACCCTTGAACTCGCGCGTCTTCTCCACGCCTGCCACGTTCTGCGGCTCTTCGACGACACAGATCACGCGACGATCGCGGGCATCGCTCGTGCAGAACGCGCATGGATCGTTATCGGTGATGTTGTTGCAGATCGAACAGTACGTGACGCGCTCCTTCACCTCGCGCACCGCGTCGGCGAGGCGATCGGCCTGCTCGCGCGGCGTTTTCAGGATGTGAAAGGCGAGGCGCTGCGCGCCCTTCGGTCCAATGCCGGGAAGACGCTGGAGCTCCTCGATGAGACGGACGAGCGGATCTGGAAGCGACATGCGAGCGTATGCGAAGGCGGACGGTGATCAGAAGCCGGGCATCTTGAGGCCGGGCGGCAGCATTCCGCCCATGTTGCGCGACATCTCCTCGTCGGCCTTCCGCTGCGCGTCGTTGATCGCCGCGACAATCAGATCCTGCAGCATCTCGACATCCTCCTTCGAGACGACTTCGGGATCGATCTTCAGCGACTGCACCTGCTTGGCGCCGTTGACGACCACCGTGACCATGCCGCCGCCGGCATTGCCTTCGACCTTCAGTTCCGTCATCTGTTTCTGCAGGCGCTCCTGCATCTGCTGCGCCTGTTTCATCATCTGCTGAATGTTCATCGTGATGGCTCGTGGCTGGTAGCTGGTCGCTTACATTTCCTCGACGTCACGGATCTCCGCCGGGAATACTTCGAGCATCGCCTGCACGCCTGCGTCGGCGAGCGCCTGCTCGCGGAGCGCGTTCTTTTTGTCGGTGGCCTTCGATGATGCGGCGTCTGGCACAGCGGGCGCGGCATCGCAGCTGCACGGCGGCCACGACGACCCGGCGACCACTTGCTTGCAATGCCACGGATTCGAGCCACGCGCGGTTCTGCTCGACCATGTCCTTCAGGGCGCGCTGGTTCGCCGAAAACGTAAAAGTCACGCGATCGCTGGCGACCTCAATCTTCTGCGCCTGCGCGACGACCGTGTTGTAGAACACGCCTTTCCCTTTGCGTATCTCCGCGAGGAACGCGTCCTTGTAGTTCGCCGACGGGACGGGCACCGCCGCGGGCTTCGGCGCGGGAGCGGGAGCGGTCCGGCTTACGCCGGACGCTACAACGTTCGACGACGACGATAAAGGCGCCACGTTCGTTTTTGACTGCGGGCGCGGCGCAGCGGGCGACGCGGCCGGCGCGCCAGCAATCAGATCCTCGAGCGACACAAGCTTACGCAGGTGCATCCAGCGCAGCAGCGCCATCTCGAGATGGTAGCGGGGCTGCGCCGCGCCGCGAATATCGGTTTCGGCCCGCGTCAACAAATCGAACGCGCGAAGGAAGTCCTCGCGGGAAAAGCGGCCGGCGAGCGTCTTCAACCGATCGCGTTCGCCCTCTCCCGCAATTTCCGGATCGGCAAGGCGCGACGGGTCGACCGACAGTACGAGCAGGTCGCGGACGACGCGTGACAGCTCGCGACAGACGGCGCGGAGGTCGTAGCCCATTTCGACCGCTCGTGCGGCCAGCGCGAACGCGGCCGGCGCATCTTCGTCGGCGACCGCCTCGATCGAGTCGAGCAGCAGGTCGCGGCCTACGAGCCCGAGCACGGTTCCCACATCCTCGACGGTAATCGTCGTGCCGGTGAACGCGATCACCTGATCGAGTTTGCTCTGCGCGTCGCGCATGCTGCCTTCGGCATCGCGCGCAATGAGCTGCAGCGACTCGTCGCCGACGGCGATGCCTTCCGCGTCCACGATCTTGCGCAGCTGCTCGGCAATCGATTTCGTGCTGATCGTGCGGAACTCGTACACCTGGGACCGCGACAGGACGGTTTCCGGAATCTTCTCGAGCTCGGTTGTCGCCATCATGAACACGACGTGCGGCGGCGGCTCTTCGATCGATTTCAGCAGCGCGTTGAAGGACGCGTTCGAGAGCTGATGCACTTCGTCGATGATGAACACTTTGTAGCGGTTGCGGACCGGCGCGATCGACAAGCCCGAGATGATCACCTCGCGGATGTTGTCGACCTGCGTGTGCGTCGCCGCATCGATCTCGAGGACGTCCATGTCGCGCCCTTCCGCGATCTCGATGCACGCATCGCACGTGCCGCACGGATCGGCGGTCGGGCCCTGTTCGCAGTTGAGCGCGCGCGCCAGAATCCTCGCGGTGGTCGTCTTGCCGACACCGCGAGGTCCCGCGAACACGAACGCCTGCGCGAGCCGGCGGCTCGCGAGCGCATTGCGCAGCGTACGCGTCACGGCCTGCTGTCCGACGACATCGTCGAACTTCTGCGGCCGCCATTTGCGCGCGATGACTTGGTAGGACACGGCGTTCAAGAATCAGGTGTCGGACTGGAGTTGCGGACTGCACCGCAGCCCGGGAGGCCTGCGGCACATGTCAGGATCTACTTAGCGCTGCTGCCTTCCGGCCCTGACGCGGTTCGTAGGCTGAAATTGCACAGGTTCCGGGCCGCGGTGCAATCCGCAAACAATCACTGGTACTACACGGGCACGCGGGTCGCGAGGAGGATGTACTTCGCGAGCACCTCGCCGACGACCACGGTGAAAAAGTCGACGTAGAGAATGCCGGTGGCCGATTGCGTCGAGCGGATTTTCGCCGTTTCCCAGGTGAGATACGACAGCAAGCGCCGGGCCGAAGAGCCCGAAGAGCACGCGCTGCCAGAAGAAGATGCCGTCGACGGACGTGATGTAGCGCTCGAAGTTCGGACCGAGGCCCGGCTGCCACGTCGCGATCGCGAGGAACACCGCCGCACCAACCACTACGACGCGAACGACCATCGACGCCATGTGCACCTTCACGATCGACTGCAGGTGCGACACCTGCAGCGACGGAATGACGAGGTACCAGTGGCCGAGGATCATCGCCGTGCAGGCGCCGCCGAGGAGCGCCGCGGAACTGAGAAAGCTCGCAATCGTCATCGCCTGGCCGACGATCGCGCGGCCTGCCGATGCGCCGAGCGCCTGCGCGATGACAGCGATCAGTCCGCCCACAACCGCCACCCCCGCGATCGCCGGGCGAATGGATGCGAGCGCGCGGCCGACCGTTGCCCAGTACAGAACGATCGCCAACTCGGCAACTGCGAGAGCGGCCAGCGCGAGGCGAGAGTAGGTATCCGGTGATTCAGAGGGCCGCAGCGCGAAGGCGACGGCCAGGAGAATCGCCGCGAGCCCTGCGTTGAATCGGAAGAACTTCACGCCCGCTTCGCGCGAAACGAAGACGAGCGTGAAGACGATGCCGACGCCCAGATGGGCCAGGAAAAGAAAGAGAACGGCGGACAGAGACAATTAACGCAGCCGCTTGTTGATCTCCGTCCAGTTCACGACGTTCCACCAGGCGTCGATGTAGTCGGGGCGCCGGTTCTGATATTTCAGATAGTAGGCGTGCTCCCAGACGTCGATGCCGAAGACGATCTTCTTTCCTTCCATCAGCGGACTGTCCTGGTTGGCTGTGCTCTCGACCGCGAGCTTGCCGCCCTTGTCGATGACCCACGCCCATCCGCTGCCGAAGCGGCCGGTCGCCGCTTTCTTGAATTCCTCTTTGAGCTTGTCGAAACCGCCGAACGACGAAGTTGATCGCGTCGGCGATCGCGCCGCTCGGCGCGCCTCCAGCCTTCGGACCCATGATCAGCCAGAACATCGAATGATTCGCGTGGCCGCCGCCGTTGTTGCGGACGGCGGTGCGAATGTCCTCCGGGACCGTGTTGATGTTCTTCAGCAGGTCCTCAACGCTCTTCGATTGCAGCTCAGGATGTTTCTCGAGCGCGGCGTTGAGATTGGTGACGTACGCGTTGTGATGCTTTCCGTGATGGATCTCCATCGTCTGCTTGTCGATGTGCGGTTCGAGCGCGTCGGATGGATAAGGGAGGGGTGGAAGTGTGTGAGCCATCCGACGATCGTACTTCAGGCTCTATTGAATCGACAACATGCGATCGAGCGCGACCTTCGTCCAATGTTTGCGATCGTCCGGCACGACGATCCGGTTGTGAACGACGCCGTCGAGGAGACCTTCGAGCGTCCAGAGGAGATGGTTTGGCGAAACGCGGAACATGGTCGAGCAGAGGCAGCCGAACTGATCGAGTGAGAGGACGGTCCGTTCAGGCGCGACCTGGCGTGCGAGCCGATTGACGAGATGGATTTCCGTACCGACCGCCCACACTGACCCGGCTGGACTGTTGGTGACCTCTTTGATGATGTATTCCGTCGACCCCGCATCATCGGCGGCCTGCACAACCTCCCATGGCACTTCGGGATGGACGATCACGCGGACGCCAGGATTCTGCGCGCGAATGGTTTCGATCTGGCGGACGGTGAAGCGCGTGTGGACCGAGCAGTGGCCTTTCCACAAAATGATCCGCGCCTTCTTCACGGCGTCGGGATCGAGACCGCCCCAGATTTCGTTCGGATCCCACACGACCATCTCGTCCAGCGGAACGCCGAGCTTGTATGCCGTATTGCGGCCGAGATGCTGATCCGGCAGAAATACGATCCGCTCGCCTCGTTCCCAGGCCCACTTCAGCGTTGCGGCGGCGTTCGACGACGTGCAGACCACGCCGCCGTGCTCGCCACAGAACGCTTTAATCGACGCAGCGGAATTGATGTATGTGACGGGAACACAGGACTGGCGCGCGCCGCCGCTGTCGAGCACGCCCATCTGGCGCAGATCGCTCCAGCACAGCTCCAGTTGATCCGGGTCCGCCATGTCGGCCATCGAGCAGCCGGCGGCGAGATCGGGGAGGATCACCTGCTGATACGGCGCGGTGAGCACGTCGGCGCTCTCCGCCATGAAATGCACGCCGCAGAAGACGATGAATTCGGCGTCAGGATGGCGCGAAACCTGTTGCGCAAGCTTGTACGAATCGCCGGTGTAGTCCGCGAACTTGATCACCTCATCGCGCTGGTAGTGGTGGCCCAGGATGATTACGCGATTACCGAGCTGGCGCTTCGCGGCGCTGATGCGTACATCCATCTCCTGGTCGGATAGACCGAGGTATTTATCCGGGAGCGCCTGGCGTTCCGAAATGTGCTCTTTTTCGTACGCGGTGATCATCGGGAGCAGCATAAATGTCCGTGCGCTTGTGAAACTTTTCTCAATCTCGGCACGCGAAAAAGCCAAACTCCGAACGGCCGACCGTCGTGAGCTTGGCGTCTATTTCAGTATAACACTGGGAATCGACGCGGTATTCCAGCCGGCGACGTCCGGCTAAAGCCAGACGCTACAGTGCGATAAAGCCAAAACCACGCTGCGGTAAAGCCCGACACTACCGTTAAATTCGGAAGATTCGACGCAACGGCGGGATCAGCTGACCAGCTGCCGCGAACCGACGACGTTGTAGAGCGTGTCGCGCTCGACGGGTTCACGGCCCGCCGCCTCGATCAGCCGCTCGATTTCTCGGGGCGTCATCGCCGTCGGGGTCGGCGACCCAGCCATGTGATAAATCTTTTCTTCCTGCACGGTGCCGTCGAGGTCGTCGGCGCCGAACCACAGGCACGTCTGCGCAACCTCCACGCCAGTCGCAATCCAGAAGGCCTTCACGTGCGCGATGTTGTCGCACATCAGACGCGCGACGGCGTGCACCCGCAGCGTATCGGCCGCGCTCGGCGCCGGCAGCTTCCGCATCTGGTTGTTGTCGGGATGAAACGCCAGCGGGATGAACGCCTGGAACCCGCCGGTGTCGTCCTGCAGCGCCCGGGCGCGCAGCATGTGATCGACGCGCTCCTCCGCCGTCTCGATGTGACCGTAGAGCATCGTGACGTTCGTGCGAAGCCCGAGCTGATGCGCGAGCCGATGAATCGACAGATAACGCGCTGCGTCGCACTTGTTTCGATCGTTCGCGATCTTCTTGCGCACGCGCTCCGCGAAGATCTCGGCGCCGCCTCCTGGAAGCGAGTCGAGACCGGCGGCCATCAGCTCGCGCAGCACCTGCTCGTCGGTCATCGCGTATAGATCGGCGAAGAACGCGATCTCGACGGCCGTGAAGCACTTGAGGTGAATGTCCGGGCGGATGCGTTTGAACCCGCGCAGCATGTCGGTGTAGTACGAAAACGGCAGATCCGGATGCAGGCCGTTCACGACGTGGATCTCGGTGAGCGGCTGGTGGGCGCGCTGGCGCAGCTTGTCCCACACCTGCTCGAGCGACATCGTGTACGCGCCGGCATCGCCGGGCTTCAGCCGTGCGAAGGAGCAGAACAGACAGCTCGCGACGCAGACGTTCGTCGCTTCGAGACGGATGTTGTAGTTGTAGAAGGTTTTCGCGCCGTGCCGCTTCTCGCGCTCGCGGTTCGCGAGCCATCCGACCGCAAGGAGATCAGACGCGTCGAAAAGCCGCACGCCTTCCGACAAATCGAGACGCACACCGGCCGCGAGCTTTTCTTCGATGTCCGAGAGGCCGGCGGATCGGAGGCGGGAGATCACCCAATTCCGAAGATCTGAATGCGCAGCGATCTGGCCCGCGGGCCATCGAGCTCCGCCATCAGGATGCGCTGCCATTGACCGAGCACCACTTCCCCGCCGCTGACCTGCAGCGTGAGGCTGTGTCCGAGCAGCAGCGCGCGCAGATGCGAGTCGGCGTTCATGCGGTCGCAATCGGAATGGTTCGGGTCGTTGTGCATCCACTCGGCATCGCGCGCGACCATCTGTTCGAGGAACCGCTTGATGTCGGCGAGGAGCGCGACCTGGAATTCGTTGATGAACAGCGCGCAGGTCGTGTGCATCGACCAGAGGCTGACCAGCCCTTCGCGCACGTTGAACTTGCGAACGAATTCCATGACGAGGTTAGTGAGATCGACGAGCTCGATGCGCTGGTCCGTCTGGACGACGATCGTTTCGCCGTGAATCGTAAGGCCGCCCACCTTCGCGGTCGCCGTCTCTTCGACAGGCCGCTCGCGAACCGTGACGGTCGAACTCTTGCTCATGCGCCCCTCTTTGATCACTCCAACGTCAACGGCCCGACTGCGCCGCCCGGGTCGAAATCCCGGTCCGTTTCTCTGTGATGGCGTGTTCCGCAACCGGACACGAACAGGCTATGTTACGAGAAAACCGACGGTTCTCGCAACCCAACCGCGCGATCGCGACCGTTTTTCGCCGTGCTATCATCCGGGCACGTCCGGCTGAAGCCGGACGCGATTGACTACCCCGGCGGCCAAGCGAAGTGGGTGCGAAACCCACACGGTCCCGCCACTGTAAGCGGTTAACGCCACGCTCTCGGGCCCTGGACCTTTCGTCGTGGTCCTTCGGTCCCGCCACTGAGCTTCGGCTTGGGAAGGCGCGCGTCGCGTGCACGATCCGCGAGTCAGGAAACCTGGCCATCGGGGGCGTCCTGTATTCGGCGCGTGAGACGCCGGAAGGAGACCCGATGCGTACGTCCCGCCTCTGGCGGCTGGCGATGGCCCGCCGTCCCTCGTATGTTCTGACGCTCGTTCTATTCAGCGCGATTCCATCGCTCGCCGACCCCGCGCCGCTCGCCGGCGTCGTCGTCGATCAGTCCGGTCGAGCGTTGCCGCGCGCATTCGTTCGCGTCCTCGACGCGTCTGGTGCCGCGGCGTCCAGTACGTTCACCGACGATGCCGGGCGATTCCAAGTCGCGGCGGTCCCCGCAAACTGCCGCGTCGAAGCATCGATGACTGGCTTTTCTTCCGTGCACCGCGCCTTGCTCATCGTCGTCGCGACTCGTCCTGTCCGTCGCACCGATCGCTGAAACCGTCGTCGTGACGCCGACTCGGACCGAGGCGCCCGCGGATCAGACCGGTGCGAGCGTCACCGCGTTTACCGCGGCCGATCTCGAGCGGCGCCGCGTGCCGCTCGTCGCAGATCTGCTGCGCTCGACGCCCGGCACAATGTTGATTCGCACGGGCGGCGTCGGCAGCGTCACGTCGCTGTTCGTACGGGGCGGCGAAAGCAACTACAACAAAGTGCTGCTCGACGGCATTCCGCTCAACGAGCCAGGCGGCACGTTCAACTTCAGCAACCTGACGACCGACAACATCGAGCGCGTCGAAATCGTACGAGGCGCGCAATCGGCGCTGTTCGGGTCAGACGCGATGGCGAGCGTCGTCCAGCTGTTCACGAAACGCGCCGATCGCGCCGATGCGCGGCCGCACGTCGCGTTGTCGTTCGAGGGCGGCACGTTCGGCACCGTGCGCGCCAGCGCGGCGGTCTCGGGCGCATCGGGACCGCTCGACTACTCGCTCGCGGCCTCCAGGTTCGACACCGACAATCAGGCGCCGAACAATCAGTTCAAGAACACGACGCTGTCGGCGAACGTCGGCGTCGCCCTCGGCGACACGGCGACGCTGCGCGTCATCGGACGTGGCGAACTCGAGCACGTCGGCACTCCGGGACAGACGGCATTCGCGCGGCCCGACCTCGACGCGTTTTTCGAGCGCCACGACGGCGTCGGCGGCATCACGTTCGATCAACAGCTAAGTCCGGCGTTTCGGCAGCGCGCCGCCTACTCGCTTGCCATCTCACATCAGCAATCGACCGATCTCGTCGCCGACCCGCCGTACACGCCGCGTTTCGGCGATCGCGTCGCGCCGTTCGAGTTTTCAGATTTCACGTTCGACAGCCGCACGAACCTGCGGCGGCATCACGCCAGCTACCAGGCCGACTGGAGGCTGACGACCGACGCGTCGTCTTACGGCGACCATCGCCTCACGCTTCTGGCCGATTGGGACGGCGAGCGGGCCACGCTCGAAGACAAGCTCGCGGCGACAGAAACTCCGGCGTCGCGAAACAACTTCGGCGCCTCGGTTCAGCATCAGGCATTGTGGGCGCGCATCTTCGTCACCGTCGGTGCCCGCGTGGAGCACAACGACAGCTTCGGGACGGCAGCTGTTCCGCGCGGATCGATCGTCTACGTCGCCCACACCGCGACGGGAACGCTCGGCGACACGCGCCTCAAAGCGAGCGCCGGCCTTGGCATCAAGGAGCCGACGGTGCTGCAATCGTTCAGCCCATCGCCGTTCTTCAAGGGCAACCCGGACCTTCAGCCCGAGCGCTCACGGACGATCGAAGCGGGGATCGAGCAGCGATTCGCGTCGGACCGCGCGCGCATCGAGGCGACCTGGTTCGACAATCGCTATCGCAATCTGATTGCGACGCGCACAACCGATCCGGCAACCTTCGCCTCGGAGTACTTCAACATCGGGCTCACATCGGCGCGCGGTGCCGAGCTTGCCGTCGACGTCGCGCCGGTGAGCGCAGTGCGCGGACGCGCGGGCTATACCTTCCTCGCATCGGAGGTGCTCGACAGCACCGCGCCGACGAGCCCGGTGTTTCAGCCTGGTCAGTGGCTGTTCCGGCGACCTCGCCATTCAGGTTTCGTCGGAGCGACCGTTTCCTGGGGCCGCATCACCGGCGACCTCACAGGTGTGTTCATCGGGCGCTTCGTCGACAGCGACTTCGCATCGCTGCAGCCGGCGATTCTGTCGAATTCCGGCTACACGACCTGGGACGCGCGGGTGTCGTACCGGGTCACACGGCAGCTTACGTGCGCTGCTGTCGATCGACAACCTTGCCGATGCGAACTACATGGAGCCGCTCGGCTACCCCGCGCTCGGCCGTGCGGCCCGAATCGGTCTTCGGTTCGGATTCTAGGCAGTGGCGGCGAAACCTCGGGCGGCGATCTCGTGGAGCGGCGGCAAGGACAGCTGCGCCGCGCTCGCCCGCTCGCTCCCCAACTTCGACGTCGTCGCGATGGTGACGATGTGCGACGAGGAGGCGGCGCGAAGCCGGTCGCACGGCCTCCGTCCTGAGGTGCTCGCCGCCCAGGCCGAGCGCCTCGGTCTCGAACGCGTCGTCGGCGCGTGCACGTGGGAGACATACGATGCGGCGTTCGCCGCGGCGCTCGAGACGCTCGCGGCTGACGGCATCACCCACGTCGATCTTCGGCGACATTCTGTTCGATGAGCATCGGCAATGGGCGGAGCGCCAGTGCGCTCGCCATGGCTTGACGGCGGTCGAGCCGCTGTGCGGCTCGTCGACCGATGGTCGCTTTTCGACGAATGGATCGCGTCCGGGGTCGCGGGCACTGATCGTGACCGCGCGCGCGCCGTTGCTCGATGCGACGTGGCTCGGTCGCTCGCTGAACCGCGAAATGCTGACCGATTTCGCGGAGCGCGGCGTCGATCCGTGCGGCGAGCGCGGCGAGTATCACACGCTGGTCATCGACAGTCCGTTGTTCGACGCTCCGTTACGCGTGTCGCTCGGCGACTCCGTTCAGCGTGCCGACTGCTGGGCGCTCGACGTGAGGGTCGATGCTTGATGCCGTCGGCGTCTGGTTCGGATATGAGCGAGGACGGCGTCCGCCGTCAGCGGCGCGACACTACGTGCTCGAGGACGTCTCGATATCCGTGCGGCGCGGTTCGATCGTCGGCCTGCTCGGCCCGAACGGATCGGGCAAGACGACGCTGCTGAAGATTCTCGCCGGCACGCTGACGCCGGCACGCGGACGCGTGATCGCTCGACGGCGCCGCCGTCAACGCGTTATCACGCCGCGAGCTGGCTCGCAGCATCGCCGTCGTGCCGCAGGAGACGCACTCGACGTTCGACTTCAGCGCGATCGAGATCGTGCTGATGGGGCGATACCCGCACCTCGGTGCGTTCGAGCTCGAAGGCGCAGACGATCTGGCGATCGCGCGGGAAGCGCTTGCCGCCACCGGCACGGCGGCACTCGAGCTGCGCGCCCTTCGCGACATTGAGCGGCGGCGAGAAGCAGCGTGTCGTCATCGCGGGCGCGCTCGCGCAGGCTTCGCACGTGCTGCTGCTCGACGAGCCGACGGCGTCGCTGGACATCGGGTTTCAGCTCGAAATCGCCGCGCTGCTCGTCCGCTTGAACCGCGAGCGTGGCGTCACGATGATGGTGTCGACGCACGACCTGAATCTGGCCGCGACGCTCTGCACCGAGCTCGTCCTGTTGAAGTCGGGTCGCGTCATCGCCCACGGACCAACCGAGCGCGTGCTGAACGCAGCCAATGTTCGGGCGCTGTACGGCGTCGACGCCGACGTGACGCTGCATCCTCGCGCCGGTCATCTCACGGTGGTGCCACTTGCCCGCACGGAATAACGTACGGCGGCGGCTGATCGCGACGCTCGCCGTATTCGGCGTCACCGACGGCTGCGGCCTGCCTCATCGCGCCGATCGTCGGCAGCACAACGATTCATCTGTCGCGCGTATTCAGCCGGACTATTCCATTCGCCGACAACGTCGATGCGCAGGTGTTCTTCATCGCGCGTCTGCCTCGCGTAATCGCCGCGGCGCTCGTCGGCGCGGGCATGGCAGTCGCCGGCGTCGTCTTCCAGGCGTTGCTGCGGAATCCGCTGGCCTCGCCGGATACGCTCGGCGTGTCGGCGGGCGCGACGCTCGGCGCGATGATCGCGATCACGTTCCACACCGACGTTCACGCGTTCGGCATCTCCGCGCTGCCGCTGGCGAGCTTTCTGGGGTCGGCCGGCGCGCTCGGGATCGTCTACGCGATGGCCGCTGCGCGCAGACGCGGCACCTCGAGCACGGTGCTGCTGCTGGCCGGCATCGCGCTTTCGGCATTTCTTGGCGCGATGATCCGGCTGCTCCAGCTGGCGGCGGACTTCACCGACACGTTTCGAAGCGTGCGATGGATGATGGGTTCGCTCGACGTCGCCAGCTACGCGCCGATCGTCGGCGCGCTCGTGCCGATGGCGCTCGCGTTCGCCGCGATGGCGTCTCTTCCGCGTGTGCTCGATCTCGTCAGCCTCGGCACGGAAGCGGCTGAATCGCGCGGCGTGGACGTGCGGCGAGCCGAGCGCGTCGCGCTCGTGAGCGCGTCATTCGCGACCGGAGCCGCCGTATCGCTCGGTGGACCGATACCATTTGTCGGAATCGTCGTGCCGCATATCGTGCGACTGCTCGTGGGCGCCGACCACCGGATCGTGCTGCCGGCTTCGGCGCTTTTTGGCGCCACGTTCGTCATCGTTTGCGATCTGGTCGCCCGAACGATGTTCGGGCCGGTCGAGCTGCCGGTCGGCACCGTTACGGCGATTATTGGAGGACCATTCTTTCTATGGCTGCTGTTCCGACGGCTCGCTTAGAACGGCGGCGATGGACCGCGGCGGCGCTGCTTCTCGTTGCAGCCTCGCTCGCACTCCACGCCGAAGCGCGGCGAATCGTGTCCATTGTGCCCGCGACCACCGAGATGCTCTTTGCAATGGGAGCGGGGACCCGGGTGGTCGCAGTCGGCAGCTACGACCGTTTTCCTCCGGAAGTCGACAAGCTGCCGAGAGTCGGCGCGCTTGCTCGATCCCGACGTCGAGCGGATCATCGCGATCCATCCAGACCTCGTCATTCTCTACGGTACACAGACCGAGCTGCGCACGCAGCTCGAGCGTGCCACGATCCCGTTCTATGCGTACACCCATCGGGGGCTTTCGGACATTACCGAAACGATACGGACGCTCGGCGCGCGGATCGGAATGGAGGCCAGCGCGAATTCGCTGGCCGGCCGCGTCGAGGCACAGCTGAAAGAAATCGGCGCGCGCGTGGCGAACAGCGACCGGCCGAAGACGCTTCTCGTTTTTGGACGCGACAAAGGAACGCTCACGAACATCGACGCGAGCGGCGGTTATGGCTTTCTGCACGACATGCTCGAAGTGGCCGGGGGTGCCGATGCGCTCGGCGATGTCCATCAGCAGTCAGTGATGATGACGACAGAGATGGTCCTCGCGCGCGCGCCCGAGGTAATTATCGAACTGCGGTACGCGCGAGGTGATACCGCATCCGACGCGGACATGGCCGCGTGGAATCGGCTCGCTTCGGTGCCAGCCGTCAGGAATCATCGAGTGTATCTGCTTCGAGGCGAGGAGTTCGTCGTGCCCGGCCCGCGGGTCGGCGCCGCCACCGAGCGCATCGCGCGCACGCTGCATCCAGAGGCGTTCAAATGAAGACGCTGGTGTCGTGGAGCAGCGGCAAGGACAGCGCGTGGATGATCCACTGTGCTTCGCGCGCGCGGCGACATCGAGATCGGCGGGCTGCTTACAACCATCAACGCTGACGCAAATCGCGTCGCGATGCACGCCGTCCGTGTCGACCTCGTCGAGGCGCAGGCGGAGGCGCTCGGACTGCCGTTGTGGCAAGTGCCGATTCCGTCGCCGTGTCCGAATGAGATCTACGAGCGGGCCATGGCTTCGGCGGTTCAACGCGCGGTGAACGAAGGCTACTCGCAGATCGCGTTCGGCGATTTATTTCTCGAGGACATCCGTCGATATCGAGAGGAACGGCTGCTCGGTACCGGCCTGACGCCGATCTTCCCGCTGTTTGGCTCCGACACAAAGGCGCTCGCCCGCGACATGATCGATGGCGGGCTGCGCGCGAAGCTCACGTGCGTCGATCCGCGGAGCCTCGATAAACAGTTTGTCGGCCGCGAGTTCGACGAGACACTGCTCGCTGACCTGCCTGCCGGCATCGACCCGTGCGGCGAACGCGGAGAGTTCCATACGTTCGCGTACGCCGGCCCCATGTTCCGACACTCGATCGCGGTCGACACCGGCATCGTCGTCGAGCGCGACGGTTTCGTCTTCGGTGACCTCACGGCGCGCGACCATACCCAGTCCGTCGTAGCGCGCGACTTTAGTCCCGCGATTCATTGGTCGAAATGACCGCCTATCCGCAGCGAATCGTCTGCCTCACCGAAGAGACGACCGAGACGCTGTACCTGCTCGGCGAAGGCGATCGCATCGTCGGCGTTTCTGGCTACACCGTCCGTCCGCCCGAAGCGAGGCTGAAGCCGCGAGTGTCGGCGTTCATCAACGCGCGATTCGACAAGATCGAGGCGCTCGCACCGGACCTCGTGCTCGCCTTCTCCGATCTGCAGGCAGACCTCGGCGCCGAGCTTGTCCGGCGCGGCATTCCTGTCGTCACGTTCAATCAGCGTAGCGTCGCCGAGATTCTTCAGATGATCCGGATGCTCGGCGGTCTCGTCGGCTGCCAGGCGCGTGCCGAGCAGCTCGCGACGGACCTCGAGTCGCGGCTCGATCGCGTTCGCACGGCCGCGTCGCGGTTTCCGACTCGGCTTCGCACGTTTTTCGAGGAATGGGACGAGCCGCTGATTTCAGGAATTCGCTGGGTGGAGGAGCTCGTCGACATTGCCGGTGGCGCGCCGATCTTTCCTGAACTCTCCGCCGCCCGCCTCGCGAAAGACCGCATCGTCGACCCCGCTGAGGTCGCGCGCCGAAATCCGGAGATCGTGTTCGCGTCGTGGTGCGGGAAGCGAATGAAGAAAGCGACGATCGTCGGGCGCACGGGATGGTCCACGGTCGACGCCGTTGCGCGCGACCATATTTTCGAGATCAAATCGACCTACATCCTGCAGCCCGGTCCGGCCAGCCTCACCGACGGTGTGCAGCAGCTGCACGACGTCTTCACTCGGATTCATTCGCTCGGCTGACAGTCGCTCGGCTGAAGCCTCGCGCTACAGGATCCCCGGTTACCGCTCGGCTGAAGCCTCGCGCTACAACGATGCGCCGTTGCCGCTTGGCTGAAGCCTCGGCGCTGCAACGATGGGATCGTCGACAGATGTAGCGCGAGGCTTTAGCCGAGCGTGAGATCGCGAGCATTCACGCGGCGAACTCGACGTTCACGGGCTTCGGCAAAAGTCCCGCGCGCTCGGCGTCACCGAGCAGGCGCCGCACGGCCTCGCGGCCTCGCTCGCCGTAGTCGAGGGTGAGATCGTTCACATACATGCCGACGAAGCGATCGGTTTTGGTTTTGTCGAGCCCGCGGCCGAACTGCATCGCGTACTTCACGGCCTCGTCGCGGTGCGCGAGGCCGAATGCGATGCTGTCGTGGAGCAGCCTCGACAGGGTCGAGATCCTGGCGGCGCCGAGATCGCGGCGAATGACGTTTCCGCCAAGCGGCAGCGGCAGCCCGCCGGTCCGGTCGGCCCACCACTCGCCAAGATCGACGATCTTCTTCAGTCCTTCATCGGCCCACGTGAGCTGCCCTTCGTGGATCAGCAGTCCCGCCTGCGCCTCGCCGGCATGGACCGCTTCCTGGATTTTGTCGAACGGCATCACCGTGTACTCGACCGTTGGATCGAACAGGCGCAGCGTCATGAACGCGGTCGTCAGCTTGCCCGGCACGGCGACTCGAATGCCCTTGAGCGATGGTGCCGCCGTCTTCGATACGACGATCGGACCGTAGCGATCGCCCATGCTCGCGCCGTGCGGCAGCAGGATGTAGCGATCCGTCAGATGCGCGTACGCATTGAAGGACACCGCCGTGATCTCGTATTTGCCGTCGAACGCAGCATGATTGAGCGTTTCGATGTCCGAGAGGACGTGCTCGAGCTCGAAGCCCTCGGTCGGCACTTGTCCCGTCGCCAGCCCGTAGAACATGAACGCATCGTCGGAATCCGGACTGTGCGCGATTCGAATTTTCATCGTGGTGGTCGGGGTCGTACGTGGGCCTAAACGTCGTCGTCGACGTCCGGAACAGTGTAGGGCTTCTTCACGCGATTGACGACGATCGTGAGGCCGAACGCGACGAGCACGGCCGACGCGGACAGCCCGAGGTAAATGCCGGAACCGGCGATCGCGTCAGCCGACGTCTTCATCGGCGTGTTTTCGACGATGGCGAACGCCTGCGAAATCGTGAGGGCGCGCTCGCCGGCGGTGCGCGGCATGATTCGCCACGACAGGAACATGATGCCGAGCGCCACGAGCCCGATGAGAAGCAGCGGATGCCGCGAATTTCTGCGCGTGATCAGGCTGAGAAGCGCCAGGACGGCTGCGAGCGCACCGAGGCCGGCAATCCACAGCGCCGTGGCCTCTGGAACGCCACTCAGAGCGACGCCGCCGACGATTACCCATGGAAGAAACGCGCTCGCCGACAGTACGACGCCGGCGACGAGCGGGATGAAATACGTGCGCATCCCGGGTCGGAAGATCCCGCCGGCGGTCATTGGGCGTCCTTGAACTCCTCGTACCACGCCATCTGGATGGCTTCGAGCTTCGGCTCGTTCGAGCCCTTGGGATCGTCGTCGAACCCTTCGAGCGCGAGGACGCGCTCGCGCAGGTCGGTGAAACGGATCGTGAGCGGATCGATGCCCGGAAACTTTTCGGCCAGAAGGATGCCGATGTCCTCCGCGTCGGTCCACTTCATCGCGTCACCTCTTCCTTCGGCTTTCTGTCGGATTTGCCAAGCTGAATGCCGCCGCCTTCCTGCACGTAGTTCCGCGTATACATCGGCAGCTCGCAGACGACGTCGCCTGAAATCACCGCCTGGCATCCGAGGCGCGATCGCGCGGTCAGCCCCCAGGCCGTGTCGAGGCGATCGGCCTCGTCGTCTTCCATCTCGCTCAGGTTCTGCTCGCCTTCGCGAATGATGACGTGGCAGGTCGTGCACGCGCAGCTGCCGCCGCACGCGTGCTCGAGCGGGATGTCGAGATTCTTCGCGACATCGAGGAACGATTCGGGCTTGCCGTGATGCGAATACGGCAGCGAGCCGTGTTCGAACTCGACAGTCCGCGGCTCGCCGTCGATGATGAATGTGACTTTGGGCATATGGTTCGCTCGGCTAAAGCCTCGCGCTACGTACGAAGTTCGCGCGACGTCCGAACTTCGCGCGATGTGCGAACCTCGTGCGATGTGCGAGCTTCGCGCTACATCTGGTTTACGTTCTTGCCTCCGAGCGCGGCCTGAAGAGAACGATTCATCATCAGTTCGGCGAGGTGCTTGGTGGCTTCGTTGAGCGCCTGCGTGTCCTGGACGAATGGCGTCGCGATCGTCCCCGTTCAGCACACCTTTCAGCGCTGCGAGCGCGACGTCGATCCGCTGCACGTTCCCCAGCCTTCAATTCAGCGGACACGGCCGGCGTACTCCGGGGCGCGCAGCGATTTCTCGGTCGCCATGATGACGCTCTCGGCTTCGTTGCGCGCGTCGATCAGCAGGCGCGCGGCGAAGTCGGCCTCCGCGTGTTCGAACGAATCGAGCAGCATGCGCTCGACCTCATCGTCGGTGAGCCCGTAGGATGGCTTCACTTCGATCGTCTGCTCGATTTCGGTCCGCAGTTCCCGGGCGGTGACGCTCAAGATGCCGTTTGCGTCGATCTGAAACTGCACCTGGACGCGCGGCATGCCGGCGGGCATCGGCGGAATTCCCCGAAGCTTGAAGCGCGCCAGCGACCGGTTGTCGGCGACGAGTTCGCGCTCGCCCTGGAGCACGTGGACGTCGACGGCCGTCTGACTGATCGACAGCGGTCGTGAACATCTCGCTCCCTGTCGCAGGAATCGTTGAGTTGCGCAGGATGATCTTGGACGTGACGCCGCCCATCGTCTCGATTCCGAGCGATAGCGGCGTGACATCGAGCAGCAACATCTCGCGATTGCCGGTCACCAGAATGTCTGCCTGCACCGCCGCGCCGACGGCTACGACCTCGTCTGGATTCAGCTCGCTGTGCGGTGTCTTGCCGAAAAGCTCAGCGACAAGGCGGCGGACGAGCGGAATGCGAGTGGAGCCGCCGACCAGCACCACTTCATCGATGTCACGCGGCGCGAGCTCCGCGTCGCGGAGCGCCTGTTTGCAGGGCTCGAGCGTGCGGTCGACGATCGGCCGGATCAGCGCGTCGAATTCGCCACGAGTAATGCGCGTGCCCAGCAGATCCGTCTCGTCGCGCTCGGACAAATCCAGTTTCGCTCGAATCACGGCCTGGCGGATGCGCTGGACGTCTTCTGACGTCCGGCTGAAGCCGGACCACGCGGGCCGGACACTGCGTCCGTCGGTGCGGACACGCGTCGCGCGTCCGGTCGCTCGAGCGACGCGCTGCCCATCAACAGCTGATCGATGTCGTCGCCGCCAAGGTGCGTGTCGCCGTTGGTCGAGAGCACTTGGAAGACGCCGTCTTCGACGCGAAGAATTGAAATATCGAACGTGCCGCCGCCGAAGTCGTACACGGCGATGATCCCGGAGTGCCGTTTGTCGAACCCGTAGGCAAGCGATGCCGCGGTCGGCTCGTTGATGATTCGAAGCACATCGAGCCCCGCGATGCGGCCCGCATCGCGCGTGGCCGTCCGCTGCGCGTCGTTGAAATATGCCGGTACCGTGATGACCGCTCGATCCACTTCCGGATCGACATCGCCCTCGGCCGCAAAGTGCTCCTCTGCGCGCCGCTTCAGCTCCCGCAGGATGAACGCCGAGATTTCGGGCGGCGTGAATTCGCGCTCGCCGAGACCGATTTTGACAATGCCTCCGCGCTTCTGCGCCGCGTCGGATCCGATGCCACGCTGCCGCCGCTGAGCCGGAACGGCAGCATCCGCGCATCTTCCTTCACGTCGTCGATACCCTTGCCCATGAAGCGCTTCACCGAATACACGGTCCGCTGCGCGTCGGTCAGAAGACGTCGCTGCGCTTCACGGCCGACGTAAATCGTGCCGTCCTCCGCCGCCGAGACGATGGAGGGCACGAGAGCGTCGCCGGTGCTGTCGCGAATGACGATCGGCTTTCCGTCCTTCACGTACGCGACGAGGCTGTTCGTGGTTCCGAGATCGATGCCGACGACCTTGCTCATGTCGCCAACTCCCGTTCGATGCCTGCGAGCAGATTGTTGATATAGCTGCGTTCGAGCATCCGTTCTCTGCAGCGCCGTCAGCGTTTCCTGCCCGTCGGCGCTTCTCGCGGCCGCTGTCGACCAGCGCGTCCCATCGGTCCGGACAGCGATCCTGAGTTGCGCCTCGTGCGCTTCGCGCTTCGCGTCGATCGGCGCGCGCGCCCGCTCGAGACGCGGCTTCCATTCGCTCGGCGGGCGGCTCCGGCACCGCGAAGCTCCCGTATCTCGTCGAGCTCTTCGTTCAGCGCGAACACTTCCTCGAGCAGCGCCGGCGGCACGGCTTTCGACGCTTCTTGCGGACCCTTGAGCGCCAGGCCTTCGAGCCCGAGCAGATACTCGAGCCGCGCCGCCGGGTTCTTCAAGCGTGCGATACGCGTCGTTCAGGTACGACGACTGCTCGAGGCTCTGGCGCCGCTCGGCAGCCGGCGCGTTCACGAAATAATCAGGGTGGAACTGCCGGCTGAGGGCGCGGAACCGTTTCTCCAGATCCGCCATGTCGATGTTCAGCTTTCGAGGCAAGGCCGAGAAAGCTGAAGTAATCCTTTGGGCGCGCCGTGATCACGCGCCGAACGAACTGCCGCAGCCGCAGGTGGTCTTCGCGTTCGGGTTGTTGAAGACGAACCCCTTGCTGATCATGTTCGTGTCGTAATCGAGCACGGTGCCGTTCAGAAACAGCAGGCTCTTCTTGTCGATGAATATCTTCGCGCCCTCGGGTCCCTCGAAAATTTCGTCGCCGAGCCGCGCCTCGCGCTCCCACGCGAACGTGTAGCTCAGCCCCGAGCACCCGCCGCCCTTGACGCCGACACGCAGCCCGCCCTCGCTGATGCCCTGCTTGGCCATCAGCGTCCGGATCTTGCGCGCTGCCGTCTCGGAGATGGTGATCATGCCGTCGGCTGCACCGTCTTCGCGGCGCCGGCCGACGCTTCCTGCTTCTTCTTGTAATCCGCGATCGCCGCCTTGATCGCGTCCTCGGCGAGCACCGAGCAGTGAATCTTCACCGGCGGCAGGCTCAGCTCGTTGACGATGTCGGTGTTCTTGATCGCCAGCGCCTCGTCGACCGTCTTGCCCTTGAGCCATTCGGTCGCGAGGCTCGAGCTCGCGATCGCCGAGCCGCAGCCGAACGTCTTGAACTTCGCGTCGTCGATGACGCCCGTTGCCGGGTTCACCTTGACCTGCAGCTTCATCACGTCGCCGCACTCCGGCGCGCCGACGAGGCCGGTGCCGACGTTCGCGTCGTCCTTCGGCAAGCGAGCCGACGTTGCGCGGGTTCTCGTAGTGATCGATGACCTTGTCTGAGTACGCCATTGTGTCCTCAAACGTCCGCGGTCGGCGGACGCTTCATGCTGTTTAGTGAACCGCCCACTGCATCGTCGAGAGATCGACGCCTTCTTTCGCCATCTCGTACAGCGGCGACATCTCGCGCAGCCGCGTGACGACGCTGATCAACTTGTCGGCGACGTAATCGACTTCTTCCTTCGTGCTCAAGCGGCCGAGGCCGAAGCGGATCGACGAGTGCGCGAGTTCGTCGCCGACGCCGAGCGCCTTGAGCACGTACGACGGCTCGAGGCTCGCCGACGTGCAGGCCGAGCCCGACGACACCGCCACGTCGTTGATGCCCATCAGCAGCGATTCGCCCTCGACGTACGCGAAGCTGATGTTCAGGTTGTGCGGCAGCCGGTGCTCCATCGAGCCGTTGATGTAGATCTCGTCGAGCCCCTTGTGCAGCCGATCGTTCAGCTAATCGCGCAGGCCGCGCAGCCGCTTCGTCTCGGCATCCATCTCGAGCCTGCACAGCTCCGCCGCCTTGCCGAAGCCGACGATGCCGGGCACGTTGAGCGTGCCGGAGCGCATGCCGCGCTCGTGGCCGCCGCCGTCGATGATCGGCGAGAGCAGCACGCGCGGATTGCGCCGGCGGACGTAGAGCGCGCCGACGCCTTTCGGTCCGTACATCTTGTGCGCGCTGATCGACACCAGGTCGACCTTGAGCTCGTTCACGTTGAACGGAATCTTGCCGACCGCCTGCACGCGCGTCGGTGTGGAAGAGGATGCCCTTTTCTTTGGCGATCGCGCCGATCTCGCGCGATCGGCTGCACGACGCCGATCTCGTTGTTGGCGGTCATGATCGAGATGAGGATCGTCTTGTCGGTGATCGCGGCCCGCAGGTCGTCGAGCGATGATCGAGGCCGTTCTTCTGCACCGGCAGATACGTGACGCGGTAGCCGTCCTTCTCGAGGCGCTTGCACGTGTCGATCACGGCCTTGTGCTCGGTGACGCACGTGATGATGTGGTTGCCCTTCTCGCGGTACATCTCGGCGACGCCCTTGATCGCCAGGTTGTCGGACTCGGTCGCGCCGCTCGTGAAGACGATCTCCTTCGGATGCGCGCCGATGAGATCCGCCACCTGCTTGCGCGCCTTCTCGACCGCTTCTTCCGCCTCCCAGCCGAACGGATGGTTGCGGCTCGCGGCGTTGCCGAAATGCTCGGTGAAATACGGCACCATCGCCTCGACGACGCGCGGGTCGACCGGCGTCGTCGCGTGGTAGTCCATGTAGATCGGAAGTTTCAGAGTCATAAATGTGTATGCAGCACAGCCGCACGGGCGGGCACCGTCTGCGGATCGGACGCGAGTTCGGCGATGGTGCACTCGCCGAGCGCGCTCAAAATTCGTTCGCGCACGCGCCAGAGCGGGTCGCGCACGTTGCATTTCGCAAACTGATCGCAGCTGACCTCCTCAGTGGAACAGGCAGTGACGGTTACCGGACCATCGATCGCCTGGATCACATCCGCGACGGAAATCTTCGCCGGGGTTCGCGCGAGCGTGATAGCCGCCGCGCGTGCCCTGATGCGACGCGAGCAGACCGCGGCGGACCAGCCGCTGAAGCACTTTGGCCATCAGCTCGATCGGGATGTCGTATTGCTCGGCGATCTCGCGAGCGGACGACGACCGATCGGACCCCCGGTCCTCTCGCAGGGCCAGGTGTTTCATGGCCATGAGCGCGTAATCCGCCTTTTTTGAAAGCCTCAACATATCCGACCCGGATAGTCCGAGTTTAATACTTCGGTTGACTGGGATCAACCTTATCCACCCAGTCGAGGATGCCGCCCTTGAGGTTGAGAACGCGCTTAAACCCTACAGAACGAAGGAAATCCGCCGCTTTGGCGCTGCGGCCGCCCATCTTGCACTGGACGACGATCTCCTCGTTCGGGTCGAGCTCGGCGTACCGTTTCGGTATGTCGCCGAGCGGGATGAGCTCGGATCCGGGAATGCGGTTGATCTGATATTCGTTCGGCTCGCGGACGTCGATAATGCGCAGTTTGTCGCCGCGATCGAGGCGCTGCTTGAGCTCGATCGCTGTCAGTTCTCCCGCGTTGCTGGTCTGCGACATGACGGACTGCTCCGGCGCGGCGGGCGCGACGCCGCAGAATTGTTCGTAGTCGATAAGTTTCGTGACCGTCGGATGGGTGCCGCACACCGGGCACTCCGGGTCTTTCTTCAATTTCAGCTCGCGGAAACGCATCCGCAGCGCGTCGTAGATCAGAAAACGGCCGATGAGCGGCTCGCCAACGCCGAGAATCAGCTTGATCGCTTCGGTCGCCTGAATCACGCCAATCATTCCAGGCAGCACGCCGAGCACGCCGCCTTCGGCGCAGCTTGGCACCAATCCCGGCGGCGGCGGCTCCGGATACAGGCACCGGTAGCACGGACCCTGCTTCGTCGCGAAGACCGACGCCTGCCCTTCGAAGCGGAAGATGCTGCCGTACACGTTCGGCTTCCCGAGCAGCACGCACGCGTCGTTGACGAGATAGCGCGTCGGAAAATTGTCGGTGCCGTCGACGATGATGTCGTACGGCTCGAACAGCTCCAGCGCGTTCTCCGAGGACAGCGCCGTCTCGTACGTGTCGATCTGTATCTCGGGATTCAGCGCGTGCAGCTTCTCCTTCGCCGAGACCAGCTTCGGACGGCCGATGTCGGGGGTGCTGTGCAGAATCTGCCGCTGCAGGTTGCTGACGTCGACGTCATCGAAATCGACGATCCCGAGCCGTGCCGACGCCGGCGGCGGCGAGGTACAGCGCCGCTGGCGATCCGAGCCCGCCGGCGCCGATGCAGAGCACTTTGGCCGCCTTCAGCTTGCGCTGCCCGTCGACACCGACCTCCGGCATGATGAGGTGCCGCGAGTACCGCTTCACTTCGTCGTTCGTCAGCGTCGGCAGTTCGTTCGGCTGACAGCCGGACGCTACGCGCGTCTTCCGCGACCTCGACGCCGCCGGCGACCGACGGAATGATGCTCACGGTGTCGCTCGGCGACACCGGCGTCTGATCTTTCTGCAGATAGCGGATGTCTTCGTCGTTCACATACACGTTGACGAAGCTGCGCAGCTTCCCTTGTTCGTTGTACAGATGCGCTTTCAGACCGGCGTGCTTCGCCGTGAGATCCGCGAGCAGTTCGCCGATCGTCTTTCCCTCCGCTTCGACCGCGTCTTGTTTATCGGTGAACGGCCGGAGCGGCGTGGGAATCAGGATTCTGGTCGCCATTGAGCGTGCCCTCGTCGAATGTGGAACGATCTTCTTTCAGAAACCAGACAGTCATGTCAGCGGCGCGGCCTTCCATCACCGACACGATGATGTACGCGAACGTCGGCCACGCGTGATCGAGATCGAATTGCGACGGCCGTGCCGGATGATCGGGATGCGAATGGTAGAACCCGAGCAGCTCTGCACCCTGCTCGGTCGCGCGCTGCTCCGCGAGGCGATAGTCCGACGGCCTCACCAGAAATCGGCGGCGCGGCCCTTCTTCGGTCGTATTCGGCAGCGCAAAGGCGCTCGTCACGCGATCGCCGGAGCCGATCAGCGCTCCGCAGCATTCGTGCGGAAACGTCTCCTCGCCGTGATGGCGAATCGCGGTCTCGACGGATGCGGAGATCGTCAGATGGCGGTCGCTCATTCGGCGGTCCAGAACGAATCGGTCAGATACTTTTCGGCGCCGTCCGGAAACACGGTGACGATCATTCCCGTGTCGATCCGCTTGGCGACATCGAGCATGGCTGCGAGCGCGGCGCCGGAAGAGATGCCCGCAAGCACGCCTTCTTCCCTCGCGAGGCGCCGAACCAGTTCGTGCGCACGCTCGGTTGAGATCGCGAAGATCTTCGTCAGCGAGCGACGGATCGTAGATGCCGGGCACAATCGCCGTCGCCATGTGCTTCAGGCCTTCGAGCCCGTGGAACGCCGAATCGGGCTGAAACGAAATGAGCCGGATGTTCGGGTTGAAGGAGCGCAATCGGCGGCCGGTCCCCATAAACGTGCCGCTCGTGCCGAGTCCGGCGACGAAGTGCGTGAGGCGGCCGCTCGTCTGCTCGATGATCTCGGGCGCCGTCGTGTCGTAATGCGCGCGCCAGTTCGAGTCGTTGTTGTACTGATCCGGATAGAAATAACGGTCCGGGTCGGCAGCGTAGAGGCGGCGCGCTTCCCGAATCGCGCCGTCGGTGCCTTCGAGCGGATCGGTGAGCGACCAGTTCCGCTCCGAGCGCGCGCAAGATGATCTTGCGCTCAGGGCTCGCGTTGTCGGGCACGCACAGTTTCACCGGGTAGCCCTTTGCGGCCCCCACCATCGCGTACGCGATTCCCGTGTTTCCCGATGTGGCGTCGAGGATCGTCTTGCCCGGCACGAGCCTGCCCGTCGTTTCGCCGTCGATCACCATCCGCGCCGCGGCGCGGTCTTTCACCGAACCTCCGGGATTCTGCCATTCGGCCTTCGCATACAACTCGACGCCGGGCGGCACTTCCTGTTCAAACCGACGGAGGCGAAGGAGCGGCGTGCGGCCGATGAGGTCGAGAACCGCGCCCGACGGCTGCTGAATGACTGAGGAACCGGAAGTTACTGGCATTGACCGAGACATGTATATACGACCGAACTAGTCCGAATTATATCAACGCGAGCGATCGTGTCAAACCGCCGGAACAAAGCTCGAACCCGGAGGACACCGTGGATAGATCGAGCACACGGCCAACCTCGCTGGTGGTGCTTTTGTAATCCAGCAGCAGGACCGTATACTCGCTCCCCGATGGTTCGTCTCGGCGGCTGGCTGTTCAAACGCCGAACCTGGCTGCCGCTGCCTCTGGCTCTCGCGCTGCTGCTGATTCCGTCGACAGCCCAGCCAACACTCCTCTTAGAGCTTTGCGGCGCCGGTCTGGTTGCATGCGGTGAGCTCCTGCGTTTGTGGGGAGTTCGCCATATCGGCGTCATATCGCGGACGCGCAGCGAGCGGCTCGGCCCGCTCGTCGACCGCGGACCGTTCGGTTATGTGCGCAACCCGCTTTATCTCGGCAACATCGCGCTGTGGGTCGGCTTCGCGATCAATGCCGGGCTCGTTTGGCTGGCTCCGATCCTCGCGCTCGTCCTCGGCTTCGAATATCACGCGATCGTGCGGTGGGAAGAACAGCTTCTCGAGTCGCGGATTGGCGCTCCGTATCGCGAATACTCGACGCGAGTACCCCGATGGCTGCCCAGATTTTTTGACCGACCAGCGCGGCGAGCCGACGACCATGCAGTCGGACTTTTCTCGTGGCGCGAAACGCTTTTCAGCGAGCGCGGCACGCTCCTCGCGATTGGGGTTGGCTACGTGCTGATCGCGGTCAAGCTTTTGGTCGAGTAGCGGTCGGTTTGTCGCAGCGACTGCCACAGGTACCAAGACGCGACTGATCGATACGGCTTCCACGCCTCGCCGATCTTCAACACGCGTTTCGGGTCGGGCCGCTTACGCAGTCTGTACACGCGCTGAATCGCCGTGACGATGCCCAGGTCGCCGACCGGCAGGACATCGGGCCGATGCAGTCGGAACATCAGAAACATCTCGGCGGTCCAGCGGCCGAAGCCTTTCACGGCCGTCAGCCGCTCGATCACCGCTTCGTCGTCGAGCGCGTCGAGCTCGTCGAGCACCAGCCGGCCATCGGCGATCCGCGAACACAGATCGCGCAGGTAGCCGACTTTCTGTCCGCTGAGCCCGACGCCTCGAAGCGACTTGTCATCGACGGCCGCAATCGCGTCGGCTCCGGGAATCGCGGCGTCCGGGAACAGCGCCACGAAGCGGCCGAAGATTGTTGCCGCTGCTTTCGTGGAGAGCTGCTGGCTCACGATCGCGCCGACGAGCGCCGTGAGGTGATCGTTCCGCTGACGCTCGGCCATGCCGCAGGCGCCGATCCGCTTGATGAGCGCAGAGAGGATCGGATCGCGCCGCATCAACACGCGTCTCGCACGCGCGTAGCCTTCCGGTGTAAGCGATCGGGACTCGTTGGTCATGGTCAGCCTGGACAGACTATGCGAAAGCCAATGCTGTACGCGTACGTATCGGGCGGCACTTGATGCCGGTAACCGCACCGCAGCATCTCGACTTCATCGTTCACCCACGAGCCGCCGCGCACAACCCGCATGCTGCCGGCCCGAGGGCCGCTCGGATCGCGCGGCTCGCTCAGCGAGTAGTAGTCGCTCGAATACCAGTCCGAGACCCATTCCCACACATTGCCGGCAATGTCGTGCAGACCGTACGCGTTCGGCGCATACGTGCCGACAGGTCGTGTGCCGCTCCGCGGCTTCGCGGCCGGATCAGCGAGAAAGTTGCATCGCGCAGCATCGATCTCGTTGCCCCACGGATAGCGCAATCCATCGACGCCGCCACGCGCGGCTTTCTCCCATTCGGCTTCGGTCGGCAACCGGACGACGCGGCCAAGCGACCCCGACAACCACTCACAGTACGCCAGGGCATCGTCGAAACGGACGAGGACGATCGGATGCGCGGCGCGGCCCGGAGGCGGCCCATCTTCTTCCCACACGTACGGCGCGGCGCGCTCGCGAAATATCGCATCGCGACCGCCGGCCGTGACGAGTGGCAGATTGCGTACGGCCGGCGCGGGATAACCGGTCGCGTTGATGAAGCGGCCGTACTCTTCCTGGCGCACGGCAAAGCGCCCAATAGCGAACTCACTCACGTAAACGCGATGCGGCGGACGTTCGTCTTCGTGGGCATCCGCGGATCCCATTAGAAATTCACCGGCGGGAATCGGCGCGAGGTCTGGAGGGGTCGCAGTCAGAGGCGACAGTATAGGGTACAGTGGACGCCATGAGAGTCGACGAATTCGCGATGGAACGGATGCAATCCACCTATGAAAATCAGGTGGAGTTCAACTTGTCCGAGAGCGGCGTCCACCCGCTGACGCTCGGCGAGCTGGTGGACGACGATGCATCGAGAAACGCGCTACTTGCCGAGGGGCTGCGTTATACGCAGTCGAACGGCACGATCCCGCTGCGCACCGCGATCGCGGCAATGTACCCCGGTGCATCGACCGACCACGTGCAGGTGACCAACGGCGGATCCGAAGCCAACTACATCACGACGTGGAACCTCGTCGAGCCTGGCGACGAAGTCGTCCTGATGGTGCCGAATTACATGCAGACGTGGGGCCTCGCACGCGCGTTCGGCGGCGACGTCAAGGAGTGGCCGCTGTCTCAACGTGGAACGGCAGGCGCGTGGGGCGTCGAGATCGACCGGCTCGAGCAGCTCGTCACACCGCGGACGAAGCTGATCATCATCTGCAATCCCAACAACCCGACTGGCGCGCGCATCGAAGCTGCCGATCTCGATCGGATCGGCGCAGTCGCCGCGCGTCACGGCGCCTGGATTCTGTCGGACGAGATCTATCGCGGCGCCGAGCGCGACGGACGCGAAACACCGTCGATGTGGGGCCGATACGACCGCGCAATCGTCACGAGCGGACTGTCGAAGGCGTACGGACTGCCGGGACTGCGGATCGGCTGGATCGTCGCGCCACCGGCGCTCGTCGGCAAGCTCTGGTCGTATCACGACTACACGACGATTTCGCCGGGCGCGTTGAGCGACGCGCTCGCCCGCCGCGCGCTCGAGCCGAAGCGGCGTCTCGCAGATCCTGGCGCGCACTCGCGCAATTCTCAACGAGAACTACCCGATCATCGCGGAGTGGCTCGACGCCCAGGGCGGCCTGTTCACTTATGCGCCGCCTGACGCCGGCGCGATCGTCTACGTGCACTACGAGCACGGAATCAACTCGACCGCGCTCGTGAATCGTCTGCGCGTCGAGAAGAACGTGCTGATCGTGCCGGGCGATCACTTCGGCATGGACGGCTATCTGCGCATCGGCTTCGGCGACAAGACCGACTACCTGCGAGCGGGGCTCGGCCGTCTGCGCGATCTGCTCGTAGAGATGGCCGCGCGGCAATAGCGCTCGCCGGTCGCGTGCCATGACTTTCGACCTCATTCTCGTCGGCTTCGGCCACGTCGCCACGGCGATTCGTCCACCTCCTTCACGAGCAGAAACGGACGCTCGACCGCGATTTCGATTTCGAGGCACGGGTCGTCGCCATCGCCACAAGGCGCCATGGAGCGGTGCGATCAGCCCGCGGGCTCGACGCGCGAAGCGTTGCCAACCGCGTGGAGCGCGGGCTTCCGGTTGGTCCTGACGAAGCGGGTTCGACGGTTGCGTTTCTCCGATCGGTGCTGCAGGCCCACTCTGCTGCCGCACGAAAGCGTCGGCTCGTCGTGGTCGAGACGACGACGCTCGATATCGAACGAGGGCAGCCGGCGATCGATCACGTCAGGACGGCGTTGTCGGCCGGCGCGCATGTCGTCACGGCGAACAAAGGTCCGATCGCGTTCGCGTACAGCGATCTCGCTCGCGCCGCGCAACGCGCGGACCGGCGGCTGCTGTTCGAAGGCGCCGTGATGGACGGCATTCCCATCTTCGACCTCGTGCGGGAGACGCTGCCCGGCGTGCGCGTGACCGGCTTTCGCGGCGTCGTGAACAGCACGACCAATTTCATCCTCACCGCCATGGAACAAGGCGAGCCGTTCGAGCGGGCGCTCGAAGCGATGCAGACAGGCCGGCATTGCGGAAGCCGATGCGTCGCTCGACGTGGACGGCTGGGACGCCGCGGCGAAGACGGCGGCGCTCGCAAACGTTCTGCTCGGCGCACGCCTGACGCCGAAGCTCGTGAACCGGGAGGGCATCGCGGGCCTCACGGTGGATCGCCTGGTCGCAGCCGCGTGCACGGGGACGTCGCGTGAAGCTGGTCGCCACGCGCGCGACGCGAAGGCCGCCGCGTTCGCGCGAGCGTCGCACCTACTGAGTTGCCGGCAACAGACCTGCTCGCAGGCCTCGAAGGCCAGCAGAACGCCGTGATTTTCGATACGGATCTGCTCGGGGAAATCGCGATCGTCCAGCGAGGCTCGGGCCTTACGCAAACGGCGTACGCGCTCGTGTCGGACCTCGTGACGATCGCGCGCGACGTCAGTCGGCCGCGCGGTACTCGGCGAGCGCGGCGGTGAGCGCCGCCTCGTCGAACCCTTGACGGTCCGAGCGCCGACGACGGTGACCGGCACTGTGCGGAAGCCGAGCGCGATCAGCTCGTCGTACGCACGATCGTCCTCGTCAACGTTCCTGACATCGAACGACACGGCCTCGCGTGAAAGCAACTCTTTCACCTGTTCGCACGCGTGTCACGCGCTGCCGGCGTAGACAATAATTGTTCGATCAGACATGCAGCCTTTAGACGGTATCACGATCGTCGATCTCACTCGCGTTCTCTCGGGCCCGTACTGCACGATGCTGCTCGCCGACATGGGCGCGCGGGTCATCAAGATCGAACAGCCGGGCAAGGGGGACGACACGCGCCACTGGGGTCCGCCGTTCGTTGAAGGCGAGAGCGCGTACTTCCTCAGCATCAACCGGAACAAGGAGAGCGTGACGCTCGACTTCAAGGCGCCCGAGGGGCGAGCCGCGCTCGAGCAGCTCATCGCGAAGGCCGACGTGCTCGTCGAGAATTTCCGTCCCGGCACCCTGGCGAAGCTCGGGCTCGATTACGCGACGCTCGCACCGCGGCATCCGCGGCTCGTCTACTGCTCGATTTCCGGCTTCGGCCAGACCGGTCCCCGGAAGAACGAGCCGGGCTACGACGCTGTGATGCAGGCCGAAGGCGGTCTGATGAGCATCACCGGTGCGGCGGACGGCCCGCCGTACCGGCTCGGCGTCGCGATCAGCGACATCGTCTCCGGCATGTTCGCGGCGCAGGGCATCGCGATGGCGCTGTTCGCGAGGGAGCGCACCGGCCGCGGCCAGCTCGTCGACATCGGCATGCTCGACTCGGTCGCCGCGCTCCTCAGTTATCAGGCGGCGATCTATTTCATCACCGGCGCGGCGCCTCGCCGCATGGGCAATCGTCATCCGACGATCGTCCCGTATCAAACCTTCGGCACCGCCGACGGCGAGTTCGTGCTGGCGGTCGGCAACGACGAGCAGTGGCGGAAATTCTGCGGCGTCGCCGGCATCGAGCCGGAGGAGCGGTTCGCGACCAACCGGCAGCGCGTCGTGCAGCACGCCGAGATCGAGCGGACGATCGCCGAAAAGCTGCGAGCGCATCCGCGCCGTTACTGGATCGAACGGCTCAGCGAGGCGGGCGTGCCGTGCGGATCTGTGCGCGACCTGCACGAAGTGTTCACCGATCCGCAGCTCACCGCACGCGACATGATTGCCGTCGTCGAGCATGCAGCCGTCGGCCCGCTGCGGCTGCTCGGCGTGCCGGTGAAACTGTCGGACACTCCGGCGAGCGTGCGGACGGCGCCGCCGACGCTCGGCCAGCACACGAGCGCGGTGCTCTGCGGCGATCTCGGCATGACGCGCGAAACTGTCGCGGAACTCCGCGCGCGAGGCGTCATCTGATGGAAATCTCCGAGGTCAAACGGCGGATCCAGCAGACGATCGAGGCGGCGAAGCGCGCCGCCGCCGAACGGCGGGGACGCGTCGATCGTGCAGCGCGCGACTACGATGCGTTTCTCGAGCGCGTCGCCGTTCCGATGTTCCGGCAGGTGTCGAACGTGCTCAAGTCGGAGAACCACGCGTTCACCGTCTTCACGCCGGCTGGCAGCGTCCGGCTGATGTCGGATCGCGTCCGGCGATGACTTCATCGAGCTCGCGCTCGACTCGACCGGCGCCGAGCCGCTCGTGATGGGCCACACGAGCCGCGGCCGCGGACGACGAGTCATGGAATCCGAACGGGTGATTGGCAGCGGGAATCCGGGCGAGCTCACCGAAGAGGACGTGCTGTCGTTTCTCGCGAAGGAGCTGGAGCCGTTCGTCGAGAAGGGCTGATCGTTCTATCCGAACCGCTCGACGAACGAGGTATCGACGCCCTGGCGCTTGAGCACGGCCAGCAGGCCTGCGCGATCGGTCGCCTTGCGGTACGCCTCACGCGGGTCGACGGTGCCGCCCTGAACGAAGCCGACGAGCGCATCGTTCAGCGGCACCATGCCGTGCCGGCGCCCGCCTTCGATCGCCATCGGCAGCTGCGACGTCTTCCCTTCGGCGATGACGCTCGCGACGGCCGGCGTGTTCAGCAGCAGTTCGCGCGCCGCGAGCCGACCGCCGCCGTTCTTTCGGAGCAGCACCTGCACGATGATGCCGCGCAGGTGATCGGCGATCGCCATCTGAATCTGACGGCGGTGTTCCGGCGCGTAGAGATCGATGATGCGATCGACGGCCTGCGTCGCGTTGTGCGCCGAGAAGCCGCCGATCACGAGGTGCCCGGACGCGGCCGCCTCGATCGCGACGTTCATCAGCGCGCCGGTCTTGATCTCCTCGATCACGAGGACGTCGGGATCCTCGCGCAGCGCCGCGCGCGCCGCCGCGTACATGTCGTCGTTGCCGCCGCGCACTTCGCGCTGGCTGATGAACGACGTGCCGCGATCGTGAACGATGTTGATCTCACGCTCGATCGTGATGACGTGATCGCGGCGCGTGCGGTTGATGTAGTCGACGAGCGACGACATGATCGTGCGCTTGCCGCTCGACCGCGGACCGGCGACGAGCACGAGCCCTTCGGGCTCCATCGCCAGCGCCTGGACTTCGCGCGAGAGCCCGAGCTGCTCGGTCGAAACGGCGCGGCCCGCCATCAGCCGGAAAACGCCGCCCGGCCCACGCTGGTCGCGGAAGCTCATGCAGCGGACGCGGCCGACGTCCTCGATGTCGGAGATCCATTCCGTGGCAGCGCCGGTGCGCAGCGCCTCGTGGCTGCGCTCGGGCATCAGCGTGAGGAGCAGCGACTCCACGTCGTAAGCGGTCAGAATCGGCTCGCCCTCGATTGCCTGCATCTCGCTGTCGAGACGCACCGACGGACGCGCATCGGACGACAGATAGAGCGTCGACGCGCCTCGCGCGGCCGCAATCCGAAGCAGGCGAGCGAGACCCGAATACGATTCGCTGCCGACGAGCGGCGGCGGGGTGTCGGACCGGATCGGGTTGCGAGCCATCGGCAGCACGACGCCAGGCTGCTGCATTGGTCGCGGCGGCACCGCGGCGACGTACGGCGGCGGAGCTGCCGGCGTTTCGAAGGCGGGCGGCGGAATAAATGGAGGTGCCTCGGGATATTCCGCTGCTGCTTCGTCCAGATCCGTCGCGTCCTCGAACGGCGCGTCCTCGAGCTCCGGCTCGTGTTCGAATGACGGCTCATCCTCGAATACCGCCGCTGCTTCGTACGGCGCGGGTAATTCGAACGGCGGCGCTGGCTCGTACAACGCCGCTTCTTCGAACGCCGGCACTTCGTCGTCTTCGAAATCCGTTGGCTCCTCGGTAGCCGCGGGCTCATCGACGATCGGCGCTGCTGCGGCGGCGGGCGCTGGCTCGAACTCGGCAACTGCTTCTGCGACAGGTGCCGGCTCGGAATCGGCAGCTCGTTCGTCGAACTCCGCTGCGTACGGGGCTTCCTCGCTGACGGCTACATGTTCGAAGAGCGGTGCTCCTGCCGTGACCGCCGCGTCCGCGAACGCGGGCTCCTGTTCCTCTTCCTCGATGGCAGCCGCAAGTTCCGGCGCCGGCGTCAGCTCGAAAACGGTCGTCTCCTCAGCAGGCGCTTCTTCGATCGTCGATTCTTCCGCGACAACAATCGGCGTCTCGACGACGGGCTCTTCCGCGATTGCCTGTTCACCGACAGCCATTTCGGTGATCGGCGCTTCGGCGATCGGCTCTTCGACGGCTGTCTCTTCAGCGGCCGGCTCTTCGGCGATCACCGCCTCGGCGATCGGCGTTTCGATCGCGCGTTCCGCGACGATGAACGGACGCTCGTCTTCGTATCGTGTCTCCGCCACAACGACGACCGGTTCGACGACCGAGATTTCGGGAACCGGCAGTGGCGCCGCTTCTTCGATGATTGCAGCCGCTTCGAACGACACTGGCTCGTGTTCTGCCGGAGCGGGCTGTTCGACCGACGGAGCGTCTGCGACAGGTGTGGCTGCCTCGGCGGTGAGCTCCACCGGTTCTTCGGCGGCAGGCGCCGGCAGCAATCTGCTCGACGACGTGAGGTGCTCCTTCCGTCTCGGCGATGTGGGGTACGTCTTCCGCTCGACGCTGTGGTGTGCCTCGTCACCGATGTGAGCCGCTTCGGCCACCACGGGCTCCGGCGTCGCGGCTGCGGCCGGGCTTTCCTGTGTCGTCGTCGCCTCCGCAACGACCGGCGTCTCGACGGGAACGTCAACCGGACTCGCCGGCCGGGGCCACGTCAACTCCTCCGCGTACGTACCCTCGATCTCGCGCGGCTCGTATGCGATGTCGTCATCGTCGTCGATGGGAACGTCGCGCTTCGGCTCCGCGCTCCAGAATTGCGCGGCGTCCGGCATGTCGAGCGTGTCGTCCACATCGGCGCCAGCGCCAGGCATCGTGTCGCCGTGCGCGGGCGGCAAGGTACCGTATACGTCGCCGACGTCGCTCCAGGACGTCTCAGTGGTGGTCGTTGCCGCCAGGCTGTCGGACATCGTGACGCTTGGCTCAGGCAGCGCGGGAGGCGCAATCGCGATCGCCGCAGGCTGGCTGCGCAACCACAGCGACGATTGGCTCGGGCAGCGCAAACATTTCGGCGGGAGCCGGCGCTTCTTCCGCAACGCGCCGGCGTCGAATCTCCGCCCACACGTCGTCGCCGCCGCGCGCCGCGACGACCGTGAAATGTTCGCCTGGAAATTCCGGACTGGCCGGCAGCTCGTACTGGGCCGCGCCGAACTCGTCGAGGGCGCGCTGCACGTCGGAGGGCAGCATCTGCGCGACGATTCCGTTCACCGCGTCGAGCGTCAGCCCGCGTGTCGCAAGATCGACCTGGCCGTTCGGCGCGACGACATACGGCTTGTCGCCGGCGTGCATGACCAGCGCTTCGCCGTCCAGTTGGACGATCGCCTGGAGGAGTGACGGAACAAGGCTCATGATTTGGCGTGGTTATGCGCGGGGTTGCACAATCGGCAAGCTACGCGCAGGTGTCGCACACCGAGAGTTTCGGCGGGGCGCCTACTCGACATTAGATCAACGGAGTCGGCTTCACCCCGTCGGCGCCGACTTCGTAGATTCGCACCAGCTCGACCAGCTTGTATCCGCGTGTCTGGTACGGCGGCACAATCCGCTCCGCTCGAAGGTACTGCATCATGCTCGCGTCGGAATAGTCCGGTTCGCCGACGCCGCGAGATCGCCGCGAGCGCGCGCTCGAGCTCGTCCATCGTCATCGTTTTCTCGACGACGTCGCGGATCCCGGGAAAACACTCCGAAGCGGCGAATGCGCTCTGGCGGACGACGGTCTCGAAACCGACGAAGATCTCGTTGCTGATGAAGTTGTAATCCGCTTCGCTGCGGCTCGCGGGCGCGTCCTCCACGCGAAGAAAGGCGACGCGATCCATCGACTTGCAGATGGTCGATGAGCACCTGCGTAAACGCGCCCTTCGCCCGACCATTTCTCAGTGTCAATCTGCATGTTGTACGCGCGTCGTGGATGGCCATCAGGCCGCCGAGCACCCGATCGTATCTCGCGCGGGCGAAGCCGCGACGATTCCATCAGCCGCGCGACCGCCTCCGCCCCGGGATAGTTGCGAATCGACGCGGGAATGTACCGGTATGTATCGGGATCGCGGTGCAGCATCCACCCGATTGCGCCGCCGACGAGCGACAGATATGTGAGGTACACCGCGCGCACCATAGCGTTCGCCGGCCGGTTGAAATCGAGCGACAACATACGGCCGCCAGGCTTGAGCACGCGGTGGATCTCGTCGATCGCCGCCGAGAGGTCGGGCACGTTGCGCAAGCCGTAGCCCGTCGTCACCAGGTCGAACGACGCGCTCGGAAACGGCAGAGCCACCATGTCGCCGACGAGCAAATGCACTGCACCGCCTCGTTCGCTCATATTCGCCGCGTCCCGTTTGTCGCGCGCGAGTTCGATCATCCGCGGCGTGATGTCGAGGCCGACGACGTGCGCGCCGCGCGCTGAAAGCGCAAACGCGATGTCGCCCGTGCCGGTCGCGAGATCCAGTGCACGCGTGCGGCCGTCGGCGCCCGCCAGCGCGACGAGCGTGACGCTTCCAACGGCGATCCTGCCCGTACGACAGCAAGCGCGTGATCAGGTCGTATCGATCGGCGATCGTGGCAAACAGCGCACGCACGTACGTGCCGCTTGCCGTCCGGCGTGGCAATACGATCGCGAACCGCCATGCTGTTGGATAATATCGCTCGATGCTCCCGTCGAGCACCGTCGAGAATTACCTGAAGGCCATTTTCCACGGCCAGTCGGGCCTTGCCCGCCCGGCGCGCGCGGAGGACGAGCCGCTGCTCGTGCCGATGGGCCAGGTCGCCGCGTCGCTCGGCGTCACGCCTGGCACCGCGACGACGATGGTGAAGGCGCTCGCGGAATCGGGCCTCGCCGAGTACGAGCCGTACACCGGCGTGCGCCTCACGGCTGCCGGCGAGCGGCTCGCGGTGCTCGTGCTACGGCGCCATCGTCTCGTGGAGCTGTTTCTCGTCCAGGTGATGGGCATGAGCTGGGACGAAGTGCACGACGATGCGGAACAGCTCGAGCACGTCGTGTCGGAGCGGCTGATCGAGCGGATCGACCAGATGCTCGGCCGGCCGACCCACGATCCGCACGGCGATCCGATTCCGAGCCCGGAAGGCACCATCGCGCAGCGTCCGCTCGACAATCTGCTGACGTGTCCCGTGCGGACGCCGCTGCGGGTGACTCGTATCGCGGATCAGGATCCTGCGTTTCTTCGGTTCATCGAAAAGCACGATCTCAAGCCGGGACGTCCGATCGAAGTCGAGGCGCGCGATGCGGCGGCCGACTCTGTTCTGCTCGGCGGCAAGGATCGGCGACCGATCACGATCGGCGCGCGGGCCGCATCGAAGCTGCTCGTCGAAGTCGAGCGATGAGCCTGCCGCGCGCGCTCATGGCGATTTCGCTCCTGCTGGCGCGGCCCCAGCGATGTGCCACGCCCAGCAGGCGATCGAACCCGACCGCCCCGACGTCACCAACGGCACGCACATCGTCGGAACCGGGCTGCTGCAGATCGAATTCGGCGGCCTTTTCACGCGCGGCGCCGGATCAGCGAGCGCGTTCGGGTCGCCATTCACCGCTCGGGTCGGCGTGCTGGAGTGGCTCGAGGCACGCATCGGCACCGACGGTCTGCTGACGCAGGCCGACGACAGCGGGCGCGTTACAGGAATTGGGAACACGCAGCTCGGTGCGAAGCTCCGCCTGTGGGCCGACCCCGGCGGCGTGCCGGTATTGTCGATTCTGCCCACGATCAATCTGCCGACGGCGAGCGCCGACAAAGGACTCGGCTCCGGCGTAGCGGACTACACGCGTCGTCGCTGCTGACCGGCACAGACCTCGGCCGGCACGCGCATGTGGACGTCAACTACGGCATCGGCGCAATCGGCAGCGGCGGAGATCAGGCGCACTTCGTTCAGCACCTGGTCTCCGTCTCTGCGAGCGACGCGATCTCGGATAACTGGAATCCGTACGTCGAGGTCTTTTGGTTCTCCAGGCAGGACATCGGCGGCACCAGTGTGACGTCAATCGATGGCGGCGCCATTTATCAGATCGGCACCCGCTACGCGCTCGACGGCGGCGTTCAGTTCGGCGTCGACCGCGAACGCGCCACGGTTCGCGGTGTTCGGCGGCCTTTCGATGATTGTCGGCGACGTGCTCGGGTCGCAGGGAGCCGTCGCGCGTCAGCGCGCGGCTCGAGCGCGCGTGCAGCGCGATCCTCCAACAGGAAGTAGAGCGTCGGCAGCACGAAGATCGTCAGCAGCGTCGCCGACACGAGGCCGCCGATGATGACGACCGCGAGCGGCTTCTGCACTTCCGATCCGATGCTGTGCGAGAGCGCCATCGGCATGAGGCCGAGCATCGCCAGCAGCGTCGTCATCAACACGGTTCGCAGTCGAATCGTCGCGCCGTTCACGACCGCGTCGAACGGCGACTGTCCCTGCGCGCGCAGGTCGGAGAAGTAGCTGACCATCACGACGCCGTTCAGGACGGCCTGCCCGAACAAGGCGATGAAGCCGACCGCGGCCGAGACGCTCAAGTGAATGCCGGTGAGGTACAGCGCGACGATTCCGCCGATTGACGCGAGCGGAATGTTTGCCAGGATGATGCCGGCGTTGCGCACCGAGCCGAACGCGTTGAAGAGGAGGATGAAAATCAGGAACACGCTGACCGGGACGATGACCGCCAGCCGCGCCATCGCGCGCTCCTGGTTCTCGAACTCGCCGCCGAACGTCGCGTAGTAGCCGGCCGGAAACGTGACGTCGCGCCGGATCGTGTCGCGCATCTCCTGAACGACGCCGCCCATGTCGCGGCCGCGGATGAATACCGCGATCGCGACGAGCCGCGACCCGCCTTCGCGGCTGATGTTCATGTTGCCGCTGCGGACGGCGATGTTCGCCACCTGCGCGAGCGGCACGCGCGCGCCGTTCGGCGTATCGACGAGCAGGTTGCTGATGCCGGCGAGATCGTGCCGGTCCTGTTCCCGCAGCCGTACGGCAACGCCGAACCGACGCTCTCCTTCCCATATCTGCGTCGCGACCTTCCCGCCAAGCGCGGTCTCGATCACGTCCTCGACGTCGGCGACGTTGAGACCGTACCGCGCAGACCTCGGCCGATCGATTTCGACCTGCAGCTGCGGCACCTGTCCGCCGCGATCGATGAACGCCCTGCGATACGCCCCGGACGTTCGAGACGACGCGCAGCACGTCCGCTGCTTTCTGCCGGAGGATCACCGGATCGTCGCCGAATACCTTGATGACGATCTGCCCGTCGATCTGCGAAATGCTCTCGAGCACGTTGTCGCGGATCGGCTGCGACATCGCCGGCTCGAAGCCGGGCACGGCGCCGACCGCGTCCTCGATCTGCGCCGCAAGCTGCTCACGGTCGACCCCGCGCGGCCATTCGGACGGCGGTTTGAGATCGACGAAGAACTCGGCCATGTTGATCGTCTTCGGATCGGTGCCGTCCTCGGGCCGCCCTGTCTGCGAGATGACCTGCACCACTTCGGGAAATTGCCGGATGATGCTCCGCACCCGTCCGCACATGCGCGACGCCTCCGACACCGACACGCTCGACGGCAGCATCAGATTCACCCACATCGTGCCCTCGTTCAGCTCCGGAAGAAATTCGGAGCCGAGCTGCGGGACGAGCAGCGATGGCCGCCGACAAGCGCGGCGACGCGCCGAGCCGACGACGGCAAACGGACGCCGTAGCGTCCGCTCCAGGAGGCGCCGATACGCACGCTGGCACAGCGTCGACGAGCCGGTTGTCCTCGTGCGCGACGCCTCGGCCGAGCAGGTAGAAGCAAAGCAGCGGCACGAAGCGTCAGCGAGAACATCAGCGAGCCGATCGAGCGCCGACGAAATCGTGTACGCCATCGGCGCGAAGATGCGCCCTTCCTGCCGCTGGAGCGTGAAGATCGGAATGTTCGCGACGATGATGATCAGCATCGAGAAGAGCGTCGGCCGCCCGACCTGGACCGTCGCGTCGAGCACCGTCTGCCTCGCGCGATTCTCGGTCGATCGTCCGCCCGCGCTCCGCCAGCGTGCGGAACACGTTCTCGACGACGATCACGGCGCCGTCGACGATGATGCCGAAGTCCATCGCGCCGAGCGACAGCAGGTTCGCCGGTATGCCGCGGAGGCGCAGCCCGATGAACGTTGCGAGCAGCGCCAGCGGGATGATCGCGGCGACGATGCCCGCCGCGCGGCCGTTCCGCAGGAACACGTAGAGCACGAGCGTGACGAGCAGCGCGCCCTCGATCAGATTCCGAAACACCGTCGTCAGCGTCGTCGCGATCAGCCACGAGCGGTCGTAGAACGGCACGATGCGGACGCCTTCGGGCAGAACCGATGTGTTCAGGTGATCGACGCGCTCCTTGATCTCGCGCAGCACCTCCGACGGGTTTTCGCCTTTGCGCATCAGCACGATGCCGGCGACGATCTCGTCTTCGTCGTCGCGCCCGACGAGACCCTGGCGCGGAACGGCGCCGACGCTGACCTCGGCGACGTCGCGAATGAGCAGCGGCGTGCCCGCCGTGCTCCGCGACGACAATCGACGCCGATGTCTTCCGGCGAGCGCAGGAGACCGACGCCGCGAATCAGATACTGCTGCTCGCCCTGTTCGAGGTAGTTGCCGCCGGCGTTGGCGTTGCCGCGGCCGAGCGCGGTGAACACCTGCTGGAGCGTGACGCCGTCCGCCTTCATGCGCGCGGGATCGACGTGCACCTGGTACTGTTTGATGAAGCCGCCGCGGCTGACGACGTCGGCGACGCCCGGGCGCCATGCGCAGCGCGCGCTCGACCACCCAGTCTTCGATGCTGCGAAGCTCGGTCGCGTCTCACCGTTTCGGACACGAGCCGGAATCGGTAGAGCTCGCCGACCGGCGTCGACAGCGGCGCAAGCTGCGGCTGTACGTCGGGAGGCAGGTCCGCCTGCGGCAGCCGCTCGAGAACGCGCTGCCGCGCGAAGTAGTCGTCGACCTGATCGTCGAACGTCAGCGTGAGATACGACAGGCCGAACTGCGTGTGCGAGAACATCCGCACGGAGTGCGGGATGCCCGCGAGCGCGATCTCGAGCGGAATCGTGATCTGCTTTTCGACTTCCTCGGGCGCGTGGCCCGGAAACAGCGTGATGACCGTTGTTTGAATGTCGGTGACGTCGGGAAAGGCTTCGACCGGCAGCGACTTGAACGCCACGATGCCGCCGGCGACGAACAGCGCCGTCAGCAGCACGAGGAAGAGCGGCTGGTAGAGCGCGAAGGAGACGAGTCGCTTCACCATCAGCCGGCCTTCTTGTCTTCTTCCTGCCGCAGCAGGAGCGCACCGTCGACGACGACGCGATCGCCGGCGCGAAGGCCGCTCAGCACACGGCGGTCGGCGCCAGGCGTGTCGGCGACTTCGATGAGCGCGCCGCTCGAACCGTCCGCTTCCGGCATCGACGTAGACGAACGATCGGCCCTCGTCGACGAAGACGGCGCGCGCAGGCACCGTGATCGCGCGCTCGACCTCCGACAGGTCGAGCGAGACGGTTGCGAACATCTCCGGCTTCAGGCGACCTCCTGGATTGGCTGCCGCCACGCGCACTTTCGCGGTCCGCGTGGCCGGGTCGATCGACTCGCTGATGTAGCTCACGCGACCGTGAAACGGCTCACCGGCGTAGGCCGCGGTCGTGACGGTCGCCGGCGCTGCCGATCTTCACGAGGCGCAGATCGCGCTCGAACAGGTCGCCGACGATCCAGACCGCCGACAGGTCGGCGACCGTGATGATCGGCGTGCTGTCGCTCTGCACGAACTGGCCGTCGGTCACCTTGCGCTCGATCACGATGCCCGCGATCGGCGACACGATCGGGACGCGTCCGGTGAACGACGCCATCGTCGCTCTCGCTTCGCAGGCCGAGCAGCCGCAGCGCTTCGTCGTTGCGCGCGACGCGCGCCCTCGCCTTCGCGAGGTCGTTCTGCGCCTGCTGCAGCGACATCTTCGATGCGGCCTGATGATCGAACAGATCCTCGCGTCATCGCCGCGTTCTTCTCGGCGAGATCGAGATCCTTGTGGCTTTCGGCATGCTCGCCGACGGCGCTTGCCGCTTCGCGGCTGTTGATGGCGCAGAGCGGCTGCCCCTTCTGCACCGCGTCGCCGAGCTTGACGCGAAGATCCACGACCTGACCCGCGACCGGCACGAGGACTCGCGAGAGACGGTCTTCGTCGAACTGCACCTTGCCGGCAACGTTGAGCACGGCGGCAACGTCGCGCGGCTGCACCGCCGCGACCGTAATCGACGCGCGCATTTTGGGATCGACGAAAAGCGCCCGCCGGCCCGCGCTGCGGCGTCGACGCGGCAGTTCGGCGGCATGTCCGCGGACGGCCGGCTGCACGACGCAGCCACCACCGCCGAGACGGTCGAGAAGAACGGCGATCGTCCGTCGAGCGGTGCGGATCATTGGACCACCTCCGTCGCCGACGGCGGTGTTCAGCCGCGCGATCGCGCGCCGAAGGCTCGCCTGCGCCTCGACGTAGCTCTGCATCGTGTCGGTGAAGGCGCGCTGAGCGTCGAGCAGCTCGAGCAGCGTCGAGCCGCCCGTCCGGTACGTGTACGCGGCGATGTCGCGCACCGTCGTCGCCGGCTGCAGGAGATCGCGCTCGATGCCGACGACCAGGCCGCGCGTCTCGACGTATTCGTGATACGCGCTCTGGACGTCTGCCACGATTTGCGCCCGCCGAGCGGCGATTTGCCGGGCCGCCTGCTGACCCTCAGCGCCGGCGCGCGCGATCTCACCCTGATTGCGATTCGAGATCGGCAACGGCGCGCTGAAGAAGAACCCGAGCGAGTTCGACTTGCCGGCGATCCCCTGCTGACGCCGATATTCCGCGCCGATCGTGTAGTCGATCTTCCCGAGCGCCTCCTGCAGCCGGAGGTCGGCGAGCGATCGCGCCTGAGAAAGCTCGAGCGCGCGCAGGTCGGGCCGCGTGGCGAGAGCCACCCGTCTGGAGTTCCGACAAGCGCCGGCATCGGACCAGACGTGCCGCCGTCCAGACCAGTCGCGAGCTCCAATGGCTCGCCCGGCGACCTCCCGAGCAGCGTCCTCAGCCGCGACTGCGCCGTCGCGAGATCGAGGTCGGCACGCACCATCGTGCTGCGGAACTGCAGCATCGCGACCTGCGCGCGCGTCGATTCGAATGGCGCGATCGAGCCGGCCGTGGCCCGGGCCTGGTTCACCCGGGCGAGCTCTTCGAACGCGCGCAGATTCTCGGCGACGAGATCTCGCGTCGCCTTCGCGGCGATGACGTCCACCGCTGCCTGCGTGACGTCACCTCTCAACGCGCGGACCGCATCCGCGAACTGCGCCTGGGCGGCCGACACGAGCACCGACGCGACGTCGATGCGCGCCTCGCGTTTTCGTCCGCGCTCGACCGGCACGTCCACTCGTGCCGCAATTTCCGGCGGCCCTCCGTTGTTGATGTCGTTGAAGCCGGTGCCGAGCCAGTCGAGATGATCGGCGCTGACGCTCACGACCGGGTTCGGCCGCAGCCGGGCGGCAACCATCGACGCATCGGCGATCGACAGATTGCTGCGCTCCGCCATCAGAGCGAGGTTGTGCTGTAGCGCTTCTTCGACGGCCTCAGCGAGCGTAATCGCGCGTGAATTCGGTGGAGTGGGAGCCTGCGCCTGCGCCGCACAAACCGACGCGAGCGCGCACGACACCACCAGCACAAACCGTGGTCCAACCATCAACGACCCCTGGAAAAAGTTGTGGCGTTCGCCGCAGAGAATTGAAATCTCTAGGGCTCAGCGCGGAGGGGCACGAGGGGTGCGGACGCCGTAGACAGGGCTTGGAACGCGGGCTGCCGGGAATGGGGATCGGATTGTCGTAACCGCCGGCGGCGGCGCGTGCGCGTACGGAGAATGGACGCGCGGGGATGGCAACTCGTTTTGAACCGAGAGCTCCCGCCGCGAACTCTCGCCGTTCCATGCGACGCCCGGTGCCCAGGCGATCGGCGCGGAGCCATGCTGAGGCGCCTTCGCGGTCAGCTGGCCGCCACCGTCGTTGACCCAGACGCGCAACCCGGCGTCGGTCGCGGCGACGAAGTCGACGTCGCCATCTCGATCGATGTCAGCGGCCACAACGCGCCGTAGCTCGACGTGATAGCGCGTCGCGACCGCGCGCGTGAACGTCTCCAGGTTCACGGCCGATCCGACGCGCACGTCCGCATTTGCCGGCAGCGTCGCCTCGGCGTGCGCCGGGACCGCTACAAACAGCAGCGCGCACACGGTGAGCGCCGTGCTCATCACAGATGCACGACCGCGAATGCGAATCACATCCGCATGATACCGCAACGCGCTCACATCAATTTTCCGAGCGGGCCGAGATCGAGATTCAGATCCTCAGGCGTGAGGCCGAAACGCTCGCCGATCTCGACAATCGTTTTCTCGAGCTGCATCAGCGCGGCGCCGACGGCTTCAACTTCCTTACGCGTGAGCGTCCGCTGCTCCATTCGGCGAATCGCCTGGCGTTCCATCAGCTGGCGCAGGAACTCGACGATCGTCAGGACCAGCTGCGCGACCGAGCGCTGCACGTCGTCAGCGGCGGGATTCCATCGCATCGGCGCGGCGCGGCGATCGATTTCTCTACGAAGCGCGCGAAGATCGGCCGCTGTGACTTTCTTGACGAGCGTCGGCGGGCGTGCGCGCTTCCTGCGCCGTTGCGCCGCAGGCTTACCGCGCTTGCGGCCAGCGGGCTTCTTCTTCATCCGCGTCCGCCGCCCCGCTTCCGGCGCCGACGAGGACGTGAGTCGGGCGGAATAGGCAGCAGCCGATCGGCCGCGCAGAGGAGCGCCGAGAGCCGAAGATAAATCAGATCCACGCCGGCGACGCCAAGCGTCACGTCACCGGTCGCCATTACGCCTTTATCGAGCAGCCGATCCAGCAAATCGAGCATCGTCGAATCGGGCGCATCGAGAACCTGCGCGGCGACGGTCTCGTCGATGTCGGTCGAGCGCTTGGCCACGATCGGCTACTCCTGTATGAAGCTGTAAGGCGGCCAGGGGCCGCTCACGGTGACGCGATAGCCGCTTGGTGACAACGTACGGGCATGGCGCTCGGCGATGGTGCGAAAGCGCGAGGACTTCGATCGAGGCACGAGGAAGGCGGCGTCCAGCAGCAGCGGTCCGCCTTGCACCGGCATTTCGCTCGCAGGACGATGGCGCGCGAGCGCGGCGCTCTTCGCCAAATCGTCGTACAGCTCGGTCACGACCGCACGCGCCCGCTTCGCAAGTTCCGACGCGCTGTCTCGCTGCCCTTTCTTGTGCGCAAGATACGAGATACCGGTCGACACCGCCGTCGGCTTAGCGGCGCGCGGCTTCGCGAGCGCCTTGCCTTTGTCGAGAACAACGCGGACGCCCCACTCGACACGTCTGGCGACCCGTTTCAGAACAGCGTCAATGCGCCGGCGCTCCTCGACGATATGATCCTTGGCGCGCTGGTCGCTGGAAAACAGCGTGAACAACTTCATCGGAAGAACGGCCTTCGCATTGATGAATGCTTCGATCACGGCTTCGTGATCCACGGCGAGACGCGACACCCAGTCGAGATCAGAAAGCTTCGCGTTGATCGCGTCGGCGCCGTAGCGACCGAGCGGTGCATCGGCGACGACCAGCCACAAGCCGCGATCGACGTCGACGAGCCGACAGGCGCCGGTTCCGGGCAGGCCGCGCGGCACTCGTCCGAGAACGGGTCGACGGTCGGCCGCGACGAGGCAGTAAACGTAAGTAGCGTTCTCGATCATGCGATCCAACGGCTCGCCCACCGCTCCAGCATCCGACTTCCGCGCGGAGGCGGCGCGACGAGCGGCGTCTGGATGATAACGCACCGCCGGCCGCGGCAGCTCCGGGCCAGCGCAGACACGACGCGTCGCTCCGCGGCAGCGACCGCTCGACAGCGGGCGCAATCGCTCACCGGAAACGTCCGAGCGTTGACAATCACGGCAGGAACGGCGAGCTGCAGCCGGCGAAGGCGGGTCATGAGCCGCGCCGTCTCGAGCTGTGGCACGTCAGCAGCGCGCGTCACGACGATGAACCGCGTCTCGTCGGGATCTCGGAGCAGAGACTGCAGCCTGCGGATGGACTGCGAGAGCTCGACGATCTCCTGCGCCAGCCGCCCCGGCTTCATGACCGATCGGTATTTCAATAGCATGCGCATCAACAGCTGCACCCATTCGCGCGCGAGTTGTGGCATTTCCATGAGTCGCAGCGCGTGGCCGGTGGGCGCCGTATCGATGACGATGAGATCGAAGGTCGCACGATCGGCTGTCGTCCGATCGATATCAGCCGCGGTCAGCTCGGTCACCGTCAGCAACGCGAACAACTCGTCGATTCCCGGCGGCGCGAGCGCCATTAGATGCGAAGCGGCCGACGATCCGCCGCCGGCCGTCGCGCTTACTTCCGAGAGGGCGGCTTCGAGAGTTGTCCGACGCATGGCGAGCGCCGCGGGCGCATCGAGCTCGCGCACGTGGAGATTCTTCGGGCCACCCCGTACCGCCGCTTCTCGATCGCCGATCTCAACGTCGAGAACGTCGCCGAGCGAGTGGGCGGGATCGGTGGACAGAAGCAGTACGCGGCGCGAGGGATCGAAGCGCGCGAGCCGCAGCGCCGCAGCGGCGGCTACCGTTGTCTTGCCGACGCCGCCTTTTCCTCCGAAGAACAACAAACGCGCGCCGCGGAGCGCATCAACTGTTTCGGGACCCGCGGACCCCGGCTTCTGAGCCGCCGGTACGCGTTCAAAATCGGGCGTCGATCGCCGGCCCTCCACGCGGCGCGGCAAACGTTTAAGAGTCGCGGCCGAACCCACGAGCGATCGCCCGAGCACCAGGAGTGGTTTGATCCCGCGCGGTTCCATCAATTCTGCGGGGACGACGCGGATCGGCACTTTCCCAACGGCTCGCATGGTTTTCGCGATCACGCGACGCTCCTCGACACGGCGAGGATCGCACAGTGCGCAGCGCGCGCCCGCCGGCAGCACGCGGTTGACGACGACCTCGGCGACGGGAATGCGCGCGCGTCGCAGCGCGGCCATGCCGTCCCTGGTTTCATCCAGCGACAGCTCCTCTGGGAGCATCACCCACTCGAATGTGGTGCGGTGAGGGTCGCGCAGCAAGGCGCGTGTATCTGCCGCTTCGCGCCCGAGCAGATCGATCAGCTGATCGGCGGCCTCGGGCCGGCCAATTCGGCCGAACTCGCGCCTGATGATCCGATGCTCCTCTTCCAGCGCGTCGAGTACGGCGGCGATGGCGGCGACAGCGTCCGGCGCTGCCAGCAAACGCAGCGTGTGGCCCGTGGGCGCCGTGTCGACGATGACGAGATCGTAGGAAGGGTCGTTAGCGAGCGAAACAATCTCCAGCATGCCGACGAGCTCGTCGACGCCGGGAAGCGGCAGCGACAGCAACGCGTCGATGTCGTGGCGATCGAGCCACGTGCCGTGGGCGAGAACGTCGCCGAGCGCGTCGTGGTGCTCGGCGATCCAGCGCGCAAATGCGCGGGGCGCATCGAGCTCGACGGCGTTCAGCGCCATGCCGCGCGCCACACGGACCTCGCTGACCCGCGCGGACAACCGCACGTTCAACGCGTCGCCTAAAGAATGAGCGGGATCGGTCGAGACGGCAAGCACGCGCCGGCCGCGAGTTGATTCTGCAATCGCGCGCGCAGCGGCGCAGGTCGTCTTGCCGACGCCGCCTTTGCCGCCGAAGAAAATGAAGTTAGCTCTTTCGGTCGTCGTCGAAGTGCTCTAGCTCGATCGTCGTGCCTTTGGCCATCGAGATCGCGCCGGTCTGCTGGCTGCCTTTCAGCTCGCGGATGCGCATGAGAACATCGCGCTCGATTTCGGCGAACTCCTCGTCACTCAGATCGCCGAGCTCGTGCTCCATTTGCGCCTCGAGCAGCCGGTCGCGCAGCGCCGAGTCGTCCTGCATCTCGGCCTCCGCGGCGGCGACGACCTTGTCGAGCACGAACCGCAGCGATCCGATGAGAAGCGTGTCGAGCACGAACATCGGCGTGAAAGGCTATGCCCTCTCCAGCTTGAGCCGTATGTTGACGAAGTTGTACGGCGGCCAGGGCCCCGTGTACTTGAACGTGAGCCGCTCGAACTTGCTTGCGATGTTCTTGACCTTCGCGTCGAAGGCGCCCTCCTGGTCGCGCGAAATCAGGAACGCGGCGTTCATGATCATCTTGTCGCCGATCGGCTTGTTGATCCGCGACGCCACCGAGACGTCGCGCAGCTCTTCCAGGATGTTGCCGACATAGCGCTCCGAGCGCGACTGCAACGCGCTGTCCACCAGCCGGCCGTACTGCATGCGTGCGAAGTAGGTCGGTCCCTTCTGCCCGGAAATTTCCTTTTTCAGCCGCCGGATGTCCTCATCTTCTCCTTCGACCTCGCCGATCGCCTGATCGCGATCCCAGAGCACCTTGAGGCCGAACTCGAGCTTGTTCTGCATCTTGTTCAGCACGTCGCCGAACGCTTCAGCCGCCGAGCGCAACAACTCGACGATGTCCTCGCGCGTCTTGAAAATGGTGCCGAAGGACATCGGAATCACTGTGTGCTCGCGCATGACCGTTTCGTTCACGCGCTCGTGCGCCAGCACGTTTTCGCGCGTCGAGTCGAGCACTTCGAGCGGCGCATCCGATACGACGGCCGCGAGCGTTCGATAGTGCACCGTGTACACCTCGGACGGGTCGGTGCCGAGGCCGATCGGTCCGAACCGAAGCGCATCGGATGCCTGGATGATGCAGTAAACGTACTTCCCCCGGCTCGCCACGGTGCTCGCGCCCACCGTCTTGGCGTGGGGTGATTTCTCGGCGACCCGTTTCTCGGGGCTCGTACCGTTTCGGCCCGACGGCTTGGCGACGACGCGCGGAGCGGCTCGCCCGTTCGTTTTCGCGCTGACCGCAGGCTTCTGAGGCGCGCGCTTCGTGACAGCGCTCAACGGAGCCCGGCCGCGGGCAGCCTTTCGCGTGCTAACCGACTGTTTTGGCATGTTTGCCGCTCCTGCGCGCCTTGCGTGACGGGGATCCGTCGTCGAGAATTCGCTGGATTTCCTTGACGAGGTCTTCCGGCAGACACGGCTTCGTGACGAACGCGTCGCAGCCGGCCTTCTTCGCGCCCTCAGAAATTCCGGCGAGCGCATGCCCGGTGAGCGCGACGACAGGAATGCCCGCCGTCCGCTTGTCTGCCTTCAGCCGCCGCGTCGCTTCCCAGCCGTCCATCACGGGAAGCGACAGGTCCATCAGGATGATGTCCGGGCTGGACTCGAGCGCCTGCTGCAACGCCTCCATCCCGTTCGCCGCCTGCACGACGTCGAAACCAGAAAACTGCAAATACTCGCTGTACATTTCTCGGGCGTCCGGATAGTCGTCCACGAGCAGCACGCGCGGTCGTTCCACGTTGGTCCTCATCTCCGTCCCTTCAGCGGCAGCGTCAGCATGAAGCGCCGAGCCTTTGCCGACTTCGCTCTTGACCGAGATCTGTCCGTCGAGCATTTGCGCGAGGCGGCGGCAGATCGACAAACCCAATCCCGTGCCGCTGTAAGCGCGGGTCGGCGAATTATCCAGCTGACGGAAGTCCTCGAAGATCCGCTCCTGGTCCGCGGGCGCGATGCCGATACCGGTGTCGTTGACCGACACGGTGAGCGTCCGGTCGGAAAGATTGCTGCGCGCGACGATCGTCACGGTGCCATGATGCGTGAATTTGAGCGCGTTGCTCAACAGATTGAGCACGATCTGCTTCACCTTCTGGCGATCGCTCGCGAATCGGCCTGAGGCCTTTCTGCAGGTCGAGGACGACGGTGAGCTTCGACCGCATGATGATCGGTTCGAGCTCCGCCTTCACCTCGCCGACGAGATCCGGGATATTGAACTGCGAGAGCTGCAGCGGCATCCGGCCGGCTTCGATCCGCGAGATGTCGAGAATCTCGTTGATGATCGCCAGCAGATGGCGACCGTTCGATTCGATGCGCGACAGCTGTCGCTTCACGCCGCTGTCCACCGGGCCGGCCACTCCTTGCAGCAGCATCGACGTGTAGCCGAGCATCGCGTTCAGCGGCGTGCGGAACTCGTGCGACATGTTCGCGAGGAACTGCGACTTGAGCGCCGACGCCTGCTCGAGCTCGATCGCCTGCCGGCGGAGCAGCTCGTTCTGCTGCGCGATGTCGGCCGTCGCCGCCTGAATCTTGCGTTCGAGCTCGTCGGACGCCTGCTTCAACTGCTCGTACAGCTTGCCCTTTTCGAGCGCCTCGCGTCGATCGTGCAGGATGGTGACGACGGCCGTCAGCTCCCCGTGCTCCGACAGGATCTTGCCGGCGATCGCCTCGACCGGCATCGCGTCGCCGCTCGCCGGATCCATCAGTCCGATCTCGCCGACACGGCGCCGGTCGGCGCTCACGAGCATGCCAGCGATGAACGAGGAGAAATGCGCGTCGTTTGCCTGAACCCAACGCTGCTGCGAGCGCGCTCGCGGGCATGCGCGTCGTGAAGAGCCGTTCGGCCGGCTCGTTCATCAGCGACGTGGCGCCACCCGCGTCGGTCACGACGATCGGGTCGGCGACCGAATCGATGATCAGGTTCAAGCGGTCGCTCTCGGCACGCGCCTGCGCTTCGGCCACCCGCAGGCGTCGATAGTTCTCCTCGATCTCTTCGCTCGCTCGCCGCAGGTCGGTCACGTTGCGCAGAATCGAGACGACGCCGGTGCCGTGCCGCGGATCCTCGGTGACGGTGCTGAGCAGCTCGAACAGGAGGTCGGAGCCGTCGACCGGATTGACGAGCAGCAGTTCGCGCCGCGCTCGCGCCGGTCTCCTCGATCGCCTTGCTCGACAAGGCCGACGACAGCAGCATGTTGTTCATGCGAACAGCGCCGCGGCGGCCTTCGCTCTCCTCTTCCGACGCGGTGAAGAGCGTGAGCGCGCGCGCGTTCGCGATCATCAGCCGGCCTTCGGTGTCGGTCAGCAGAATCGGATCGGTGACCGCGTTGATGATGCTGTGCAGCAGCGAGCGTTCGCGTCCCTGCTTTCGATCGCCGTCGGAGAGCGATTGTTCCCGCAGGGTCTGATCGAGCTTCTGTCCGAAGTGCTGAATGAACCACTGCAGCTCGGGGCGGGGCGCGGACGGCTGCCACGCCGTGAGCAGCAGCGCGAACGCATCGTCGGACACGCCGGTGGCGCCGAGCGGGACCACGTGGAACGGCGAGATCCTCGAAGGGCGTGTGCGGCCGGCGCCTCCGATCCGCGGAGGAGTGCGCGTGCGGAAATGGCGCAAGCCGCGATTCGTCGAACGCCGGCGACCAGAGGGTTGGCCCAGTCCTCGAGTGAAAGCGTGAACCCGGCCACCTCGTTGCGCACGAAGCCATACGAGGCCGACAGTGAACAGCGACTGCTCGCCGGCCGGCTTCACCATGCAGATCGATTGCGACACCCCGAGCTGCTCGCCGAGCCACTGCAGCGCGTACTGCGCGCAGTCGGCGACCTCGGTGCGGCCGATGAACCCTTCGAGCAGCCGCAGGCGCGCGCCAGCAGGGTCTCGTGCCGCTGCCGCCAGCGAACGCCAGCTGCAGATTGCGCCGGTCGCCTCGGGCGGCTCCGCCGTTTGCCTTAGGTTCGCGATGCCGCACGGCGCCGACCCGCCGCAGCGCGACGGGCTGGTGCGCCCGTTCCGAGCTGAGCCCTGAGTGCGGCGTTCTCGGCAACGACTTCCTCATACGGCTTGGTCTCCACCACCGGACGGCTCACCGTACCCGACTTGCCCGACGGCTTCCGAGTACTTCAAGTACGTGTCGATGGATGCGACGACGATGCGGGCTTCGACCGTGATCAGGTCGATGCCCACGAGGGAGACGCGCACCCAGGCGTCGATGACGATTCCCTTGTCGAGGACGCGGTCGAGGACATCGATGAGACTTGTGCCACCTGCTGCACGTTCAACGGGCATCGAACACTCCTTCGAGTCGAAACGCCGGCCTACCGCACCATCATCGTCATTGCGCGATCACTTCAGCAGCGAGCGGTGCCGCGTGAGCGATGCGAGCTCGGCGCTCGAGCGACCGCACCTGCTTGCGCAGCTCTTCGTTCTCCGCCGAGAGCGCCTGCTTTCCCGGCGAGAGATGGTGATCGAACTTCCACCAGTCGAGCCCGATCTGCTCGGCCTTGTCGATCGAGCAGATGAGCAGACGGATCCGAATCGTCAGCAGCTCGACTTCCGCGAGCGAGACTTTGATGTCGCCGGCGACGACGAGGCCTTTGTCGAGGACGCGGTCGAGAACGTCGACGAGACCAGTGGACCGTCCGTGCCCCTCAGTCATTGACGTCGGCATAGGTTCGCTATTCTACGGACTTTGGCGCGCACGCGTATTTTGGCTGCAGGGCTAGAACTGGCTCATTCGAGCAACGGCGATGCCACGCGGCTTCTGCGAGGGATTCCTGTGGCACGGCTCGCGTTAGGCTGCATCGAAGCCCAACAGTTCCCGCTACCTCAACGTATTTTTTCCGTACACGCTAAGCAGGTCCACCGGCGCTATCAATCGTCCACTCCGTCGACCCGCTTCCTGCGGCGCGAACTGTCTCGAATCCGAAACCATACTTCGCCAGGCAGATCGCCGAGGCCGCGGCGCTCGCGGTCTTCAGGTCGACGAGCGAATCGCCGACAAGGAGCGTGTCGGCCGATCGCCACGCCCGCGCGTTCGGCGAGATGCCGCAAGCCCGCCGGGTCCGGCTTTCGCGGAAACGGGCCATCGCCTCCGATGATCGCATCCTGCTCGAAATACTGCGCGAGGTCCAGACCCTCGAGAATCTCACGCGTGGCGCCGAGCGGCTTATTGGTGAGCACGGCGAGCGGCACTGCGCTGGCGCAAGAGCGCGAGGACCTCCGGAATCCCTGGATAGGCGCGCGTGTGCACGAGCAACCGTGTCGTCGTAGATCTCCAGGAACCTGTCGAGCGCGTCGGCCGGCGGCGCGCACACCGGCCGCGGCAAACGCACGCGCGACGAGCGTCGCGGCGCCGTCGCCGACCATCCGTCCGATCGCTTCTTCCGAGAGGCGTGGCGCGCCGGACTCTTCGAGCACCAGATTCGCCGCCTCGGCGAGATCCCGCCGCGAGTCGACGAGCGTGCCGTCCAGATCGAAGACGACCAGATCGGCTCGACGCGGCGCCGCGGCTCGATTCGTCAGCTGCCGTACTCCGCAAACGACGTGGGCGTCTCCCACACCTTCACGCGGACGACCGGAAGTCCCTGCTCGCTGGCGTAGTCGAAAATGAGCCGCGCAATGCGCTCGACCGTCGGATTGCTGTCGAGCAGATACACCGGCTCGCCGAGCTGCTGCAGCGGCTTCGACGAGCGGGTCGTCGTGGCGCAGGATCATCTTGTGATCGAGCTCCCGATCGATCCAGCCTTTCACGACCCGCTTGATGTCGCTGAAGTCGCACACCATGTTGCGGTTGTCGAGCGTGCCGGTGCGCACTTCGATTTCGGCCGATGCGTTGTGGCCGTGCGGATGCTTGCAGATGCCGTCGTAGTCGAGCAGCCGATGGCCGTAGCAGAAGTCGATGCGTTTGGTGACTGAATACATTCTAGTAATCTGGTGATCGGGTGATTCTGGTGATTGGGTGATTGATTGGGCCAATCGATCAATGCAATCACCAGATCAGCCAATCACCAGATCACCAGATTATCAGATCACTTCATGCCTACTGCCGTTCTCCTCTCCGGCGGGCTCGACAGCGCCGTGCTCCTCGCCGACGAGGCGGCGCGCGAAGGGCGCGTCCAGCCGATTTACGTCAGCGTCGGCCTCGCGTGGGAAGCGGCGGAACGGGACGTCGTCGCGCGCCTGCTCGCCGACGAGGCGCTCGGCGGCCGCGTCGCGCCGCTGGTGTCGCTGACGGTCGACATGCGCGACGTCTACCCGCCGGCGCACTGGGCGATCGCCGGAACGCCGCCGGCCTATCACACGCCCGACGAGGACGGTGTATCTCGCCGGCCGGAACATCGTGCTGCTCGTCGAAGGCCGGCGATTTTCTGCGCGTCCGCCGGCATCGATCGCATCGTCATCGGCACGCTCGCCCACAACCCGTTTCCCGACGCGACGCCGGCCTTCCGAGCGGCGATGGCCGACGCGCTGTCGCTCGGCCTGGCGCATCGACCGATCACGATCGACGCGCCGTTCGCCGGGATGAGCAAGGCCGACGTCATCCGGCGCGGCGTCGGCGCTCGGCGTGCCGTTCGAGCTCTCGCTCTCGTGCATGAATCCCGGTCGGCACCGCGTCACTGCGGCCTGTGCAGCAAGTGCCGCGAGCGGCACGACGCGTTTCTCGAAGCCGGCATCGCGGACCCGACCATCGTATGTTGACGAGCGGCACGTGCGGGCGTAGAGTCGCACGGCCATGTCCCCCGACGTTCTTCGTGATTGGCGGCGGCCCGGCCGGCGCGACGGCCGCCCGCCTGCTCGCGGGCTGGGGCTGGTCCGTTCATCTCGCCCACCGCCGACTGGATCGACCGAGCCTTGCCGAATCGCTGCCGGCCCGCACGCGCAAACTGCTCGCGTTCCTCGGTCAGCTCGAGACCGTCGGCTCCGCGCCGTTCCATCCGAACAGCGGCAATGTCGCGCGTTGGGGCGGCGAGCGGCGCGAGACAGCGTCGGCCGACGCCGGGTTTCACGTCGTCGCGCGCCGTCGTTCGACGCGCTGCTGCGGCAGTCGGCGCGTGCCGCCGGCGTTCCGATTGTCGATGCGGTCGTCCGCGACGTGGAACTCGGCGAGCCGTCGCGCATCCGCTACATGGCCGCAGGCGGCGAGACGCGCGAGGCCGAAGCGCGCATGGTGCTCGACTGTTCGGGCCGCGCCGGCATCGTCGCGCGCCACGGCTTTCGCCGCAGCCGACGTCGCGTATCGCACGCTGGCCATCGCCGCCGAATGGGAATCGAGCAGCTGGCCCGCCGACGAATCGACCCGGACGGTCGTCGAGAGCTACGACACCGGCTGGGCGTGGTCGGTGCCGCTGTCGTCGACGCGCCGGCAATGCACGGTGATGATCGATCCCGGCAGCGTCAAGGCCGCGCGAGCCGGCGCGCCGCGCGACGCCGCGCTCCAGCAGGTCTACATGCGCGCGCTCGACGGGGCCACGGACCTGCGGGCGCGCCTCGAAGGGGCACGTCAGCTCTCGCGTCCGTGGGGAACGCACGCGTCGCGTCTATCACGCGCCGACGCCGTGCGACCGGGGCGTCCTGCTCGTCGGCGACGCCGCGTCGTTCATCGAGCCGCTGTCGTCGGCCGGCGTCAAGAAGGCGATGACGTCGGGATGGCGCGCAGCGGTCGTCGCAAACACGTGCCTTTCGAATCCGGCGATGACGTCGCACGCGCTCGACTTCTACGCGCAGCGCGAGCGCGACATCTACGCGGAGTGCCAGCGAGCTCGCGCGCGGTTCTTCAGCGACGCGGCGGCGTTTCATCGCACGCCCTTCTGGGTCCGCGCGCAGGCGCATCGTCTGCGGCGCACGGAGCGACGACTCGTCGACCTCAGCGCCGCGCATGACCGGCTTGCGCGGCGCGACTCGCGTCAGGCTGCGCCAGTCGGCGGCGCTCCGGTTCGACGACGACGCCGGACATCGAAGGGCGCGAAGTCGTGCTCCGCGATGCGATCGTGCCCCCGGGCGCCGACCGTGCCGCTGCGGTTTGCCGCCGGCGTGAATCTGCCGGCGCTCGTCCGGCTCGCCGACCGGCTGCGACGACGTGCCGGCGATCTTTTCTGCTTATCACGCGCACGTCGGGTCCGGCGCCAGTCGACAATCTGCTCACCGGATTGTCGCTGCTCGTCGCGCGCCACGCGCTCATTCTCGAGGATGCTCGCTGATGAAACGTGCTGCTCTTCTGCTGTTGATCGTTCCTCTTGCGCTCGCCGCCCGGCCGCGCGCCGCGCAGCAGCCGCCGCTGTCGTCGCCTCCGGCGCGGCCGACGGCCGAGGAAAGAACCCGACGAAGGCTTCGCGGTCACGAGCGATCGTCGTGAAGCGCAAGTGCTCGGCTGTCACCATGCCGACGACAAGGGCCGCCTGACGCGCATCTCGTATCGCCGCACCACGCCCGAAGGCTGGGAGCAGACGCTCAAGCGCATGGTCACGCTGAACAACTTGAAGATCGAGCCGGCCGAAGCGCGCGAGGTCGTGCGCTATCTCGCCGACCATCAGGGGCTCGCGCCGGAAGAAGCGAAGACCGGCGGCCTTCGAAGTCGAGCGGCGGCAGATCGATTTTCAGCTACGCACGACAAGAACGCCGACAAGGACAAGAAGCTCACCGAAGAAACGTGCATCGCCTGCCACTCGATCGGCCGCGTGATCTCGCAGCGGCGCACGAAGGAGGAATGGGAGCTGCTCGTCGCGATGCATCGCGGCTATTACTGGCTGTCCGACTTTCAGGCGTTCCGGCGCACCGGCCCGCTCGCGGCGCGAACCCGGGCGCCGACGGACCGCCGCCCGACAACCGCCATCCGATGGACGTCGCCATCACGCAGCTCTCGACGGCATTTCCGCTGACGACGCCCGAGTGGGCCGCGTGGTCGGCGACGATGCGTCCGCCGCAGCTGCAGGGACGTGGGCGCTGTCCGGCTATCAGCCCGGCAAGGGCGCGATTTTCGGTCAGGTCACGATCGCGCCGCAGGGCGGCGCCGACAGCGGCGAGTTCACGACCGAGATCACGTACACGGTTCCGCGAGCACCGGCGAGCACGTGAAGCGGACCGGAAAGGCGATCGTCTACACCGGCTTCCAGTGGCGCGGCCGCAGCACGACGACGTCGCGGCGAGGAACGCGAGCGCGAGCTGCGCGAAGTGATGTTCGTCGATCGCGACTGGCGCCATGCGAGCGGCCGCTGGTTCACCGGCGCGTACGACGAATTCGGCATCGACGTGCAGCTGCAGCGGGTCGGCGGCGATCCGGTGCTCACCGGCGTCGGCCAGACGATGCTGCAGGGCGGGCGGCAGCGGACAGGAGGTGACGCTCTTCGGCGCGAACCTTCCAGCGCGCGCCGGCCGCAGCGGACCTGAATTTCGGACCCGGCGTCACGGTCGATCGCATCGTCGTCCGCCGCGCCGAGCAGCTCGTCGTGGCGGTCGTCGGTGGCGAAAGACGCGACGGCCGGCCGGCGCATCGTGTTCGTGAACGGCGCGACGGGCAGCGCGACGATCGCGGTCGGCCGGACGATGATCGACTACATCAAGGTGACGCCGCAGGCCGGCCTCGCGCGCGTCGGCGGCGCGAACTTCCCGAAACAGTTCCAGCAGTTCGAGGCGATCGCGTACGCCAACGGCCCCGACGGCAAGCCGGACACGAACGACGACATCGAGCTCGGCCCGGTGAACGCTTCGTGGGCGATCGAGGAGTACACGGCGACCTTCGACGACGACGACAAGGATTTCGTCGGCACGATCGACGCCGAAGACCGGACTGTTCACGCCGAATCTCGACGGCCCGAACCCGAAGCGCAAGCACAACGCGAACAACTACGGCGACGTGTGGGTCGTCGCCGTCCTTCGACGCGCCGCCGGCCGTCGTCGGCAACCGCAGCGCGAGGCGGACGATCAAGGCGCGCGCGCATCTGCTCGTCACCGTGCCGCTCTACATCAAGTTCGACCAGGCGGAGGTGGGCCGATGATGGCGCTCGTCCCGCGCGAGTTCCACCTGTTCAACGCCGCCGGGCAAGAGCTTCCTGTATCTCGTGCCGAGCGCCGCGATCTTCGCGCTCGACGAGGCCACGGCGGCCGTGCTGCGCGTCGTCGCCGAATCGAAGCCGGCCGAAGACGAGGTCGTCGCGCGCGCTGGCCGATCGCTTCGACGCCGGATGCCGTCCGCGCCGCGATCGGCGAGCTGCTCGGAGGTGCGCGCGATCGGCTACGAGCATCAGCCGGAAGCCGTCGTCCCGCGGATGCTGCCGATGATGCCGTTTCCGCTCAACACGATGGTGTTGAACGTGACGAACCAGTGCAATCTGTCGTGCACCTACTGCTACGAGTACGGCGAGGACAAGATCGTCGACACCGCGCACGGCAAGCAGGCGAAGTTCATGAGCGAGGAGACGGCGCGCGAGAGCGTCGACTTCCTGCTGCGCGAGAGCGGCCGCGATCGCGCACCTGACGTTCTTCGGCGGCGAGACGCTGCTGAACTTTCCGGTGCTGCAGTCGACGATCGCCTACGCGCGGCGGCGCGCGGCCGAGACGGGCAAGGAGATCGACTTCAGCCTCACGACGAACGCGACGCTGCTCCGGCCGGACATCATCGAATTCCTCGCCGAGAACCACGTCGGCGTCACGATTTCGATCGACGGCCCGCGCGAGCTGCAGGACAAGTTCCGCGTGTTTCACAACGGCGCCGGCAGCTACGACGTCGTCGCGCCGAAGATCAAGGAGCTGCTGCGGCGGCATCGCAGCCGGCCGATCGGCGCGCGCGTGACGCTCACGTCCGACACGCTCGACATCACGCGCATCTACCAGCACCTCACCGAGGAGATCGGCTTCTGGGAAGTCGGCTTCGCGCCGGTGACGACGTCGCCGCAGCAGCAGTACGCGATCGGCGAGCAGGGATTCGATCGGATGCTCGATCAGTTCCGCAGGCTCGCGCGCGAGTTCGCCGACCACGTCGCCGAGAACCGGCATCACGGGTTCTCGAACGTGAAGGACACGCTCGAGGAGATCCACAAAGGCGTGAGCAAGGCGTATCCGTGCGGCGCCGGGCTCGGCCTGCTCGGCGTCTCGACCGAAGGCGACGTCGCGCTCTGCCATCGCTTCGCCGGCTCGGACGCGCACAAGTTCGGCACGGTGCGCGACGGCATCGACCGCGGCGCGCAGAGCGCGTTCCTCGAGCAGCATCACATCGCGGACAAGACCGACTGCAGCAAGTGCTGGGCGCGGCCGCTCTGTTCGGGCGGCTGCTATCACGAGGCGCACGTCCGCTACGGCTCGACCGGCCATCCGAACCTGCACTACTGCGAGTGGATTCGCGGCTGGACGGAAACCTGTCTCGAGATCTACGGCGAGCTGTCGGAGCGAAATCCGGAATTTCTGGCGCAGTTCGATCGCGAAGAGGCGAAAGCCGAAGCAGTCGATCTGACCAGAACCGCACATGCCACACCTGAAGGCGATGAACAAGAAAGCTCACCGCATCGTCGACGCCGTCGCCGAGACCGAAGAAGGATGTCGTCGCGCTGCAGCAGGGGCCGCCGCAGCAGCCGCCGCACTTTCCGCTCGGCTGCTCGCTCGTGTTCTCGCCCGGCTGGGAAGCCGACCAGACCGGCGGCACGGCGGGACTCTGCCAGCCGGTCGAGCGCGACATCTTCGACTGCCACGTCGGCTGCTTCTGGCCGGCGCAGGTGCCGGATCAGCTCAATCACGCGCCCGACTGGACCGCCAAGTGCGCGTCGGCGCAGAAGGACTGGCGCAAGCTCGATCTCGTGTTCCCGGGATAAACCGCGAGCGATGCGATTCGTCTTGCTTAGAGAGATGTCTCTGATGCTGAAACGGATTCTCGCCGGGCGTTGTCGCTGCTGGATCGCTGCTGTTGCTCGTGGCGGCCGCGCCGCCGACCAAGCTCACCGGCGGCACCGGCACGCTGTACATCGGCGGCTGGCCGAACAAGATTTTCGTCGTCGACGAAGCGACCGAGAAGGTCACCGGCGCGATCGACGTGACGACCGGCGCGCCGAAGGGGCTCACGCTTGTCGAAGGACAAGAAGCACTTCTATCTCGTGAACTCGGTCAGCGAAGAAGTCGAGATTCTCGATATCGCGACGAAGAAGAGCATCGATCACTTCACGCTCAGCGAAGGCCGCAAGAAGGTGCGCATCCGCAGCATGATTCCGGATCCGCTCGAGCGCTTCGTGATCCTGCTCACGAAATCGGCGGACAAGAAGGTCGACCGCTTCGAGATCGGCGCGCCGACGCTCGTCGTGTACGACCTGAAGCAGCACAAGGTGACGCGCACGATTCCGTGGCCGAACAACGAGGAGCGCGAGTTCATCAACGTGATGATGTCGCCCGACGGCAAGCTGCTCTACTTCTTCGCCGACGATGTGCTCATCTACGACACGACCGACTTCAAGCAGGTCGACAAGTGGGAGCTGTCGCGGCCGCTCGAAGAAGGGCTGAACCGCTTCGACTTCGGGCCGCGCGACGTCACGTTCGAGGAGCCGGGGTTCTACAGCGGCATCTTCTCGGTGATGGATCCGGTGCGAGAACCGTCGCATCATGGGCGTCGCGCGCGTGAATCTCGCGCGCGAAGAGCGTCGACTTCTGGCCGCTCGGCCCGTTCCGCCCCGTCGGCTTCTCGCTCGCGCCCGATCGGAAGCGCGCGTACGGCCTGCTGCAGGACATCGCGCCACTACGAGTTCTGGACGTTCGATCTCGAGCACCACAAGCTCGGCTCGAAGATGGAATTCTCGGGCCGGCCGCGCATGGCGCTGCGCACGAGCTCGAACGGCAAGGTGCTCTACATCTACCAGGCGGGCAACACGATCGATCTGTACGAGGCGAGCACGTACAAATATCTGCGGACGATCACGCTCGATGCGGACACGACGACGGAGCTGATCGTCGTGCCGCCGGCGGTCAATGCGACCAGCTCGCAGTAGCGATCGCGACGTCGATCGCGAGGGCTTTGTAGCGCGACGCTTCAGCGGGCGCTCGGCTACGTCCTTCCGTACTGGCGGCGGCTGGCGCTCGTCGCCGTGCTGAGCCTCGTCAGCACGGCGCTGTCGCTCGTGCAGCCGTACCTGTCGAAGATGCTCGTCGATCGCGCGCTGATCGGCCGGGACCTCACCGCGCTCTACGAGACCGTCGGCTGGTTCGTCGCTGACCTCGATCGCCGGCTTCGCGCTGACCGCGGTCACCGGGCTTCGATACACGCGCGTCTCGGCCGAGATTCTCTTCGACATGCGGCTGGCGGTCTATCGCCATCTCCAGCGCCTGTCGCCGCGATTCTACGCGCGCACGCCGCTCGGCGAGGTGCTCGCGCGCGTCAACAACGACGTCGGCGAGATCCAGCGGGTCGCCGCCGAATCGCTGCTCGCGTGGGTCGGCAACGCGATCTTCCTCGTCGGCAGCCTCGCTCGCGATGTTCTGTCTCGATGTGCGGCTCGCGCTGCATCGGCAGTCGCGCTCGTGCCGGTCAGCGTCTGGGCGCTCCAGCGCGCGCGCGCGCGTCTCGCGGATCGCGTCCGTGCCGTGCGCGAGGCGAGCGCCGGCGTCGGCAGCTTCCTCATCGAGACGCTGCAGGCGATGCGGCTCATCGTCACGTCGAACGCGCAGGAGCGGGAAGTCGAGCGATTCAGCCGGAAGAACGCGGCGTTCATCGACGCGCTGATGTCGATGCAAGCGCTGGTCGTACCTCGCCGGCAGCGTACCGGGACTGATTCTGTCGCTCGGCTACGGCGCCGTGTTCGTGTACGGCGGCCATCGCGTGATCGAGGGCACACTGTCGGTCGGCGCGTTCGTCGCGTTCCTCGCCTATCAGATGCGGCTGCTCCAGCCGGTGCAGGCGCTGATGGGCCTCTATGCGAGCCTCGCGACCGTGCAGGTGTCGCTCGCGCGCGTGCAGGAACTGCTCGACGCGAAGCCTGATGTCGTCGAACAGCCAGTCGCCGGTGCGGCTCGATCGCGTCAACGGCGCGATCGCGTTCGATCGACGTGTCGATCGATCTCGGACGCGGACAGATTCTCGCCTCGCTGTCGTTCGCCGTTGCGCCGGGAGAGATGGTCGCGCTCGTCGGACCGAGCGGCAGCGGCAAGTCGACGATCGCCGACCTGCTGCTTCGCCTGATCGATCCGGACGAGGGGGCCATCTACGTCGACGGACACGACCTGACGACGGTGTCGCTCGCGGATCTGCGACGTCGAATCGTGCTGGTCGACCAGGAACCGTTCGTGTTCCACGCGTCGATCATCGAGAACATTCGCTACGCGAGGCCCGAGGCCAGCGACGAGGACGTGCGCGATCGCCGCGCGCGCGGCCGGCATCGACGAGTTCATCGGCCGTCAGCCGCGACGGCTACGCCACGATCGTCGGAGAGCGCGGCGCCGCGCTCTCGGCCGGCGAGCGGCAGCGCCTCGCGATCGCGCGCGCGCTCGTGGCGCGAGCCCGACGTGCTCGTGCTCGACGAGCCGACGGCCGCGCTCGACCCGGACGACCGAACGCCACGTGATCGCCGAGTACCGCCGCCTGATGCACGGCCGCACCGTCATCGTGATCACGCACCGAGCGGCTGTCGCCGACGCGGCCGATCGGGTGCTGACGCTCGCGGGCGGCACTGTCGTCGAGCGCGGCCGGCCATCGTATGTTCTTTGAAGAACTCACGGGCCGCGGCGTTCGCATCGCGGTCATCGACAGCGGCGTTCACGCGGCGCATCCGCACGTCGGCGGCGTCGCCGGCGGCGTCGCGATTCGTCCCGACGGATCGACCGAGGCAGGATTCGTCGATCGACTCGGACACGGCACGGCGGTCGCTGCCGCGATTCGCGAGAAAGCGCCGGACGCCGAGCTCTTCGCGATCAAGGTATTCTGATCGATCGCTCGCGACCGATGTGCCGACTCTCGTCGCGGCGATCGACGAAGCCGCGCGCGGGGCGCCAATCTGATCAATCTCAGCCTCGGGCACGACCGACGCTCGGCACGCAAGGCCGACCTCGCGCGCGCCGTGCAGCGCGCGCGCGGCCGGCGGAGCGTTCATCGTCTCGGCCGTCGCGAGACGGCGACGCGATCTGGCTGCCGGGCGCGCTGGACGATGTCGTGCCGGTACGAGCTCGATTGGTCGTGCGAGCGCGACGCGTATCGCATCGTGTCCGAGAACGGACGATCGTGCATCGCGGCCTCGGGTATCCGCGCGATATTCCCGGCGTGCCGCGCGAGCGCAACCTGAAAGGCATCAGCTTCGCGGTCGCCAACGCGACCGGCATTCGTGGCGCGCGCGCTCGAAGCGAGCGCGCTGCCGCACGCTGACGATCTCTTCGCCGCGCTCGAATCCGCCTTTTCGGTCCTATAATCGCGGCTTCATCTCCTGGAGGTTCCCCATGCGTTCTGCCCTGGTTCGACGACTGTCGGCCGCGGCGATCGCGCGCGGCGGTTTTCGCGGTGTCGCTCGCCGCCGCCACGCAGCCGACGGTCAAGTTCACCGACACGAAGCTGAAGAACGGGCTGCGCGTGATCGTCAACGAGGATCACGTCGCGCCGGTCTTCGCGGTCGCCGTTCGTCTACAACGTCGGCTCGCGCGACGAGCGGCCGGGCCGCACCGGCTTCGCGCATCTCTTCGAGCACATGATGTTCAAGGGCTCCGAGAACGTCGGGCCCGGCGAGCACTTCTACAGCGTGTTCAGCAACGGCGGCTCCATGAACGGCACGACGAACAAGGATCGCACGCTCTACTACGAGGAGCTGCCGGCCAATCAGCTCGACATGGCGCTGTTCCTCGAGGCCGACCGGATGCGGTCGCTGTCGATCGAGCAGGCGCAATCTCGACAACCAGCGCCAGGCGGTGCAGGAAGAGCGCCGGCAGGGCGTCGACAACCAGCCGTACGGCACGCACCTTCGAAGCGATGGACGAGCTCGCCTTCGACAATCCGGCCTACAAGCATTCGGTGATCGGCTCGATGGCCGATCTGAGCGCCGCGTCGGTCGAGGATGTCGCGGCCTTCTTCAAGACGTACTACGCGCCGAACAACGCCATCCTCGCGATCTTCGGCGACGTCAACGCCGCGCGACCGCCGTCGAACGCGTGCGGAAGTACTTCGAAGCCGATCCCGTCGCAGCCCGACGCCGCCGCCGGTCGACGTCGTCCGAGCCGCCGCAGAAAGCGGAGCGCCGACTCACGCTCGACGATCCGCTGGCGCGCGTCGCCGCGAGTCGACATCGCGTATCACATTCCGTCGAGCCTTTCGCCAGACGATGACGCGATCGATCTGCTGGCAGAGAGTGCTGGCGACGGGCCGCAGCTCGCGGCTTTTACGAGGTGCTCGTCCGGCAGAAGCAGCTCGCGCTCGCGGTCGGCGCCTTCGCCGAGAACAGCCGCGGACCGCGTCTCTTCCGCATCGTCGCGACGGTTCCGCCAGGCAAGACGACCGACGAGGTCGAAGCCGGCATCTACGCCGAGATCGAGCGGCTGAAGGCTGGCCCGATTGCCGACTGGGAGATCGAAAAGTCGCGGAACGGCACGCGCCGCCAGTTCGTCGGCATCGCTCAACAGCTCGCTGTCGCGCGCGTCGATGCTCGCCGAAGCCGACGCGGATCTACGGCGATCCCGGCAGAGCTCAACACGGTTGTACGACAGGGCGGCCAAGTTGAATGCGAAGCGACGTTCATGCGGGTCGCGAAGCAATACCTGACCGCCGGAGAATCGCGTCGTCGTCATCACGACGCCGAAGGCCGCCGGCGGCCAAAGGAAGGCCAGCGATGATCGCGACACGCCGGCTCTGCTCAGCACCGCCGCGTTCGCTCTCGTCGCAGGGCTCGCGACGCGTCTCCGCGCAGCCGCCGCCCGGTGCAGAGCGACACACCGTCGACCAAGGGCGTCGTCAAGAAGGGCAAGGTGCCGATCTCGAACGAGATACTCAAGATCAAGCTGCCGAAGGCCGCGGAAGCGGATCTGTCCAACGGCGTGCACATCATGGTGCTCGAGGATCACCGTGCGCCGCAGGTGCAGTTCCAGCTGATCATCCCGGGCGCCGGCGGCTATTACGATCCGGACGGGCAATCGGGGCTCGCGGGCGTGACGGCGGCGCTGATGCGCGAAGGCACGGCGACGAAGACCTCCAGCGAGATCTCGCAGCAGCTCGAGGTGATGGCGGCGAGCCTGAACATCGGCGCCGGCACATCGTCGCCGGAGGCCACGATCAGCGGATCGTCTCTCACGGATCAGGCCGACCAAGCTGCTCGATCTCGCGGTCGACGTGCTGATGCATCCGGCGTTTTCCGAAGAGGAGCTCGCGACGCTACAAGCAGCGCACGCGCGCGCAGCTGACGCAGCAGCGCGTCGAACCCGGGTTTCCTCGCGGCCGAGATGTTCTCGCGTGCGGTCTACGGCACGCACCCGGCGGCGCGCATGGGGCTCACGCCCGATGCGCTCAATAAGATCACGCGCGACGATCTGGTGGACTTTCACCGCGCGCACTACATCCCGAATCGCGCGGTGCTGGCGATCTCCGGCGACGTCTCGATGTTCCAGGCACGAACGGTACTCGAAGGCAAACTCGCGGTCTGGAAGAATCCGCCGACGTTCGTCACGCACAGCTGTCACGGAACCGCCGCCGATCTCGGGACCGAAGATCTTCTTCATCGCCCGGCCGAACGCCGTGCAGACAAATCTCGATCGTCGGCACGCAGGCGATCGAGCGGACGAATCCCGATTACGACGCGCTCGTGGTGATGAACAAGATCATCGGCGGCGGCCCGACCGGGCGTCTCTTCATTCACCTGCGCGAGGAGAAGGGCTACACCTACGGCGCCAGCAGCGGGCTCGTTGCGCCGCTCTACCGCGGCGAATGGCAGGCATCGACCAACGTGAGAACGGAGGTGACCGAGCCGGCGCTGCACGATCTGCTCGACGAGATACGCCAGATTCGCGAGGAGCCGGTGTCCGACGAGGAGCTGGCCGACGCGAAGCGATCGCTGACCGCGCAGTACGCGCTCGAGCTCGAGTCGCCGTCGCAGCTGCTCGGGATTATCGGTGAACCGGTGGCGCTACAAGCTTCCGACCGATTATTACGATCGCTATGCCGAGCGAATCAACGCGGTGACGAAGGAGCAGGTTCAGGCGATGGCGAAGAAGTATCTCGCCGCTGATCGGCTGCAGGTGGTGGCGGTCGGCGACCCGGTGCGAGTCGCCGACACGTTGAAGAAGCTCGGACCCGTCGAAATCTACGATACCGACGGCAAGAAGATTTCAGAATCGACGCAGCGTAATTGAGCCGTCGCCGGTGCGCACGCGAAGCGCGCGGCCGCCGGAACCGAGCGTCCCCTTGACGGTGTTCCGATCGAGCCGGCCGCTCACGTTCGACAGCGTGACGTTCTGCAGCTGCACGCTGCCGTCGCCGGTATGCGCGTCGAGCTCGGCGCCGAATCCGTCCGGCAGCTCGACGATCACCGACCCGTCGCCCGTGACCACGTCCCAATCGGCGCTCGCGGCGCTGCCGGGCGCCGCGTGAATCGTCACGCTGCCGTCGCCCGACCGGGTCTTGAGGCCGGTGAATTTTCCGCTCGCCGTGATGCCGCCGTCGCCGGTGTCCGCATCCAGGGCTCCGTTCAGCCCATCTAGTTTGATCGACCCGTCGCCGGTGTGCACCTTCAGATCGCCCGTGATATCGCGGGCGTGAATGCTGCCGTCTCCTGAACGCAGATCGAGGTTGCCCGACAGGCGCTCGATATCGATCGAACCGTCTCCGCTCTTGGCGGAGATGTTCGAACTGGCCGGCACGGACACGATCAGCTTCGCGGATCGCCCGTTGTTCCAGCCGATGTTGAAATGCCGCGCCGTTCTTCGGCTCGCGGACCTCGACGGTGACGCGGTTGCCTGCCTGCTCCGCGTGGACGTCGATCGTCGCGACATCCGACTTGTCGCGGCCACGCTTTTCGATGACGACCAGCACGTCGCTCTTGTCCCAGGGACGGACTTCGATCGAGCCGTCGAACGTCGACAGGTCGACGTCCGGCTTGCCCGAGACGGTGAAGCGCTTCTCGTCGCGCTCCATGTACTTGCCGAGGATCCGACCCGACGATGTCGACGCAGGCCGGTCCGGCCAGGACCGCCGCCGCCGCGACGGCCGTCAGGAGGAAGCGAGCGCGAAAAATCATGGGATTCACAAAGCCCTCCGTGGAATTTAGACGGAGTTCGCGGCGGTGGTGTTTCGAGTGTAGACCAGCTGACCACCGATATACGTCTGCACGACCTCGAGCTCAGGGCCGAGCACGACCAAATCGGCGACTGCATCCTCCTTGAGCATGCCGTGGCCGACCAGCTGCAGCTCGCGGGCCGCCGTCGTCGAGCACATCGTGGCCGCATCGACGAGCGACACGCCGACGCTGCCGACGAGCATCTGAAACGCGCGATCCATGGTCAGCACGCTGCCGGCCAGCGTTCCGTCGTCCAAGTGAGCCGCGGAGGCTGTCGCGGTGATCCGCTGGCCGCCGAGCGCTGCGTGGGCGCCGGGTCGAAGCCCGGCGGCAGCCGTGCCGTCGGTAATCGCGAAAATGCGGGACGGTCGTTTGGCCGCAATCGCGGCACGAATGAGTGCCGGATGCACGTGGACGCCGTCGCAGATCAGCTCTGCGGCGACTTCGTCGGCCTCCAGCACGGCCCCGACGAGCCCCGGCGCGCGATGATGAAGCGGCGGCATGCGGTTGAACAAATGCGTCGCGTGCAACGCGCCGGCGGCGATTGCCGCGAGCGCCTGTTCGTATGTCGCCGCCGAATGGCCGAGCGACACGCGGCGTCCGTGCGCCGCGAGCCACGCAACGAGGTCGAGACCGCCTTCGAGCTCCGGCGCCAGCGTCACGATGCCGACGTCTGGCATCGCGCGCGTGATTTCGGCGAGCATGTCGGCCGCCGTGAACTCGCTGTCCACGGATCCGGGAGCTTGAGCGCGGAAGGCATCTGCCGGCAGCCGCAGGCAGGCCCGCGGCTGCGCGCCCGCGTACTCCGGGTTGATGAAGTTGCTCTCGAGATGCGCCGGCAAAATCCGCGCGCTGCCTGCGATCGGCGTCTCGCGCGCGCGCCGCACCTGGTCGAGCACGGTGCGCAGCTTCGCCGGGTCGCACGCGACGGTCGTCGGACAAAACGCGGTGACCCCGTACCGCGGAAGCCGCGCGGCGATCGCGGCCAGCGCGTCGCCGCCGTCGAGCGAATCGAATCCCTCGACGCCGTGCACGTGAACGTCGATGAACCCGGGAACGATGTAGTGGTTCTGCAGTGTGCCGAGGTGACCCGATGCCGCATCGGATCGAATTTCCGCGATGCGCCCCTGGTCGATCACGAGCGTACCGGGCGTCAACATGCGGTCCGGGAGGACCAACTGCGCGCCCGACAGCACGATCATGTGCGCGCCGCTAGGGCCAGCCTTGCGGCGCCAATCGCCGCCGCATCGTCGCCGAGTGCCGCCGGGACGATCGCCAGCGCGTCCATCATCGGCGAGGGCAGCCGTCGCGCGATCTCGCTGCGCACCGCCTCCATCAGAAGATCGGCCGCCGTTGCCATGATGCCGCCGAGGACGAGCATCTCGGGATCGATGAGGAGCACGAGATTCGCTCCGGCCATGCCGAGGTACTTCGCGGTATCGCGCATCACGGAAATCGCAACGCCGTCGCCGTCGCGGGCGGCGGCAAACACATGCTCCGCGCGTATCTTTGCGAGATCCCCGTTCGCAGCGTCCTGGGCCGACGAGCGATCGCCTGCTTTGATGCGCCATACGAGACGCCGCACGATCCCCGCGGTCGCCACTTCCGCCTCGAGACAGCCTATCTTGCGATAATCCTCGCGCTCGACCGGATTGAGCGCGAGCCACGCGATCGCCGGCGCGCGACGTCTCGCGCCCGTGGCCGGCTCGCCGCGGCGAACGATCCCGGCATCGGCGTGATCCGAGATCGAAAGGAACACTGCGTCGTGAACCCCGCGAGCGGCGCCCACCCACGATTCTGCGACCGCCGCAGCGGTGCCCGACGCATCAGGACCGGTCTGAATGAACGGACCCACGTAACGGCCGGCAAGCACGTGAATCGCCGCCTGACATGCCGGTGATTCCGGCGCATGCGCAGCAACGCCAAGCGTTGGAGAAGCATCAGACGGATGGCCGACCCGTTCAATCGCGTCACACGCCGCGTCCGCGAGCGTCCGCCCGCCAAGCGCAACCTCCGCACGCGCACGAACACCGCCATCGTCGTCGACGGCGACTGCCAGTACGGACGAATCACGCAGCTCGAGTCCCAGCATCCTTTTGCCTTTGCTTATCGTCCCCAATCCGTGTGGACGTGCAGCTTCTTTCCGGCAAGTGGAAGGGCCGGCGGATCGCCGTCAACCGCATCGGCCGGATCACCATCACCCGCCGAATGAAACAGCGCACGATCGATCCGGTCGACGAGAGCGAAGAGCTCGCGTTCGTTCGGCGCCTGGATCACGAGGACGCCGCTCCCTTCCGCAGGGGGGAACCGGGCATCGTCGAGATAGTCGCGATCCATCGTCACCAGCGTCCGTCGAAGCTGCTGCGCGAGGCGGTAATGCCTGACGTCGGAGGCGCGGCGCAGCTCGTCCTCTTCAATCACCCAGAGGACATCCCAGTCGAGACGCTGCCGCATGTGCGCGACGAGAGGCGCCGGGACGTTTGCATCGACGTAGATCCGCGGCCGCGGCGACAAGCGTTCCGCGTGGATTCCGAGCTCGCTTGCCAGTGTCCCCAAGCGCGTCCTCTTGCGCCGCCGGCGCGTATGCGAACGTTAGGTTTGTCCTGCGAGCCGCTTCTCGTGTGCGGATCTGGCTTGCGCGGTGAGGTCGGCGACGAGCTCGTCGCGCTTGTGGACCAGTTCTTTCCGCGCACGGCGGCCATTCTTGGAGCCGACCGCGTACTCGCAAAACAGTGGAAATGCGATCGTCGAGTCGACGTAGGCGACGACGGTGTCGGGTAAGACACCGGGATTGATCTTTCCCCAGCTGACGGCTTCGGCCGGCGTCGCGCCGGAGAGACCGCCCCAGACCACCGAATCGGTCGTGATCTGGATGAAATAATCGTTGCCGCCTTTCGGGATGCCGTAAACCTCCCAGAGCGTCGGCTGAGCCTGCAGGTAAAAGTTCTTCGGCGAACCGCCGCCGAGAATGACGCAGCCGTTCTGCTGACCGGCGAGGACAATCGCGCACACCTCGTTGACGTCCTTGTTCGGGTCGATCATGAAGCGGCTGCCGTTCATCAGCTCGTGATACGCGATATTCATGCCGATCGAGCTGTCTCCGGGCGATGAGGTGTAAATGGGCACACCGTCCTGCGCCGCACGGGCCACGACGGAGTGCTCTTCGCAACCGGGGAATTTCTGGCGAAGGTCCTGCCCGAGGCGGTAATGGAATTCGGATGTCGAGATCGCCTCGTTCAAGCCCGACCGCACGATGAAATCGCGGATGTACGCGTCGGTTTGCAGCAGGACATCGGCCGGGAAGAGCACGTCGTAAATCCGAATGATGCCGTCTTCGTAGAGTTCCCGATCGTCGACGAACGGCGAGCCGCGCCGAAGCGTGAAATTCAGGGCGTAGTGAAGGTCGTGATAGAGGTTCGCGCCGGTGGAGATGATGAAATCGACAAGACCCCGGTCCATCAGCTCGATGATGCATCCGCCGATGCCTGCCGGGGTCATCGCGCCTGCTACCGTCAGGCCGATCGTGACGTTATTGTCGGCAGCGAGCATCTTGTCGGCGAAAATCGCGCACGCTTCCGAGAGCCGGCCGGCATTGAACGCCTGGAACCCCTCGTCTATTAGGTGTCGTATGTCGGGGCTCCCCTGCGGGCGGTAGTACCGGATAGGTTTTCCGGACAGAAACTGCTGCCGGGAATGCCCGGGCGAGCCGGGTGCGCGATAGGGCAAATGTGTGCTCCTTTTTGGAAATAGCTTAACATCACGTGTTATGGCCGGTGAATCGGACTGGCGTTGGTGGGTGGCGGCGGCCGCGGTCGCCGCACTCTTCATGCTTTGGCTGTGGATCTGGCGAAAAGGGCGTCCGTTTGCGCCCGGCGACGTGTTCCGGGCGAGCCGCTTCAGCCGCGGGAATCATCTGTTCCCCACGCAAGTGCTGATCACCCCTACGAGCGTCGTCCAGTACACGCCGCGGTGGGTTGGCCGCCATGAGGAGACCATCCACATGGCGCACATCTCCTCGGTTTCCATCGACACGCGGATGCTGCTATCGGACGTGATCATCGAAACGAGCGGCGGCTCCGATCCGATAAGGTGTCATGGGCACCGCAAAGGCGATGCGGCCCAGATGAAAACCCTCATCGAGCGCTACCAGACGGACTACTACCGGGGGGGTGGCGCCCATGCCCCCAGCAGCCCTGTTCCGCCCGGCTCCAGCAGCCGATAAATAACACGCCACATATGGACGATCTGACCTTTAGCGCGCGGCGCGCGACCGCCGGAGCCGCGGTCAAAACCGCTGAGCCTAGCGACCTGGAGACGCGGTTCCGCTCGCTGGTGCAGTCGCCGCTCCGTGCAGGCATCCTGCGGTATCTGAGCGCGAGACCGGACGAGAGCTTCGACGTCGAATCGCTGATGCAGACCTTCGGGCGGCTGAAGCTCGACGTCGAAAACTGTGTGCGGGAGCTCGCCGATTTCGGCGTGGCGACGCAAATTCCCGGCAACCCGCCGCGCTACGTCGCGGAACGGGCCGTCAGCGATGCGGTCGTCGACCTCCTCGATCATTTCCTCGAACGGCGCGCGGCGGTATCGACCGAAGACCAGTCGCCCTCGGTGCAGCGCTTCCGCGAGATGATCGGCCGCGACGAAAAAATGCTGGTGGTGTTCGAGTGGATCCGCACTGCCGCCAAGTCCGACATCTCCGTGCTGATTCTCGGGCCGACCGGTTCAGGCAAAGAAGTTGTCGCGCGGATGATTCACGAGCTGAGTCGCAGGAGCACGGCGAAATTCCAGGCGGTGAACACCGCCGCGCTGCCCGACACGCTGTTCGAGTCCGAGATCTTCGGCTACGAAAAAGGCGCCTTCACCGGCGCGCACGACCGGAAACCGGGGCGCCTCGAGCTCGCGAACGAAGGCACGCTGTTCCTGGACGAAATCGGGGACATGTCACTCATCGCCCAGGCGAAGCTGCTGCGTGTCCTCGAGGAGCGGCGCTTCGAACGGCTCGGCGGCAACAAGTCGATCTCGGTCGACTTCCGGCTGATCTCGGCCACGAACCGGCCGCTCGAGCAATTTGTCCGCGATGGCCGCTTCCGGGAAGATCTGTATTACCGCGTGAACGCCTTCGCGATTCGTCTGCCGTCGCTCCGCGAACGTCAGGTCGACATTCCGGTGCTCGCACAGCGCTTCCTCGCCCGCTACTGCGCGGCGCAGGGCCTGCCGCTCGAGAGCAAGTCGTTTTCCCGCGAGGCGCTCGATCGGATGATCGCGTACCAGTGGCCGGGAAACATCCGCGAGCTCGAGAGCACCGTTTCACGCGCCGCTCTGTCGGCCCCGGGCCGATCGATTCGCGCGTCAGATATCGAGTTTCTCCACGCGAACAACTCGGTCCCGCAGCCATCCGGCGATCGCATGCCGTCGCTCGCCGAAGCTGAACGCGCTCACATCGTGCGGGTTCTGGAGTCGACTGACTGGAACAAGAAGGAAGCCTCGCGCGTGCTCGACATCAGCCGCGGCACGCTGTACCGGAAGATCGTCGAATTTCAACTCGAACCGGAAACTCGTGCGGGTGGAGGTCGTCGTGCAGCAGTGCGCGATGACAAGGCGTAGAGGAGCGTCGCACATCCGCTCGCCGCGGGTCCTCTAACGGTGATGAAAGAACTGCCACTCGCGGCCCGGCTCTATGTCGGCGCAGTGCTCGCCGGGGGCGCGATCGTCCTCGCCGTCTTCGCGCCGCACTCCTTCGCCAACCCCCTGCTCTTCGCGATCCTCCTGGTTTGCTCGTCGGTCGCATCGGCGCTCAAAGTCAATCTCCCGCTCGCGGGCGCCGGATCGACGATGTCCGTGTCGTACGCGGTGGATTTCGCATCGCTGCTCCTCCTCGGCGCCGACCCCACGCTTTTCGTCGCCGCGCTCAGCGCCTGGAGCCAGTGCACGTTCCGCACGAAAGCGCGCGCGGAAGTCTATCGGACGCTGTTCTCGATGGCCTCGCTCGTCCTGACGGTGAAGGCGGCCGGGCTCGTGTATCTGTGGCTCGGTGGTCCAACGACGAGTGTCGCTTTCGATCCCTCTGCCCTGCCGAAGCCGCTCGTCGGCGCCGCCACGACCTATTTCCTCTGCAACACGGCGCTGATCGCGACCGCGATCGCGCTCTCGAGCCGCCAGCCTTTCGGCCGGGTGTGGAACGAGAACTTCCTGTGGAGCGCGCCAAGCTACTTCGTCGGCGCAGGCGCGGCAGCCATCGCGACGTGGGTGATCGATCGCGGCGGCTACTGGATGGCGCTGCTCCTCGCCGCGCCGCTCTACCTCACATATCGCACGTACCGGGTCTACATGGGCCGCGTGCAGGATCAGGAGCGGCACGTCCAGGAAGTTTCCGATCTTCACCTGGCGACGATTGAAGCGCTCGCGCTTGCGATCGACGCGAAGGACCAGACTGCCCAAAGCCACATTCGCCGCGTCCAGGTGTACGCCGCGGGCATCGCGCGCGCCTTAGGCATGTCGGAGAACGAAATTCAAGGCGTGAAAACCGCCGCGCTCCTGCACGACATCGGGAAGCTGGCAGTGCCCGAACACATCCTGTCCAAACCAGGGCCGCTGACGCAGGAGGAGTTCCAGAAGATCCGCATTCACCCGCAGGTGGGCGCGGAGATCATCAGCGGCGTGCCATTTCCGTATCCGGTTGCGCCGCTCATCCTGAGCCATCACGAGCGGTGGGACGGCAAGGGCTATCCGATCGGACTCAAAGGCGAGGAGATTCCGCTCGGCGCGCGCATCCTGTCGGTCGTCGATTACTTCGATGCGCTGCTCTCCGAGCGTCCGTATCACAAGGCGATGAGCTTCGACGCCGCGATCGGACTTCTCGGGCAGGAAAGCGGCAAGGCGCTCGACCCGAAAGTCGTCCGCACGTTCATCGAGATGTATCCGGCGCTGTCGGCGGAAGCCGACGCCACACAGCCCACGCGGCAGCTCACGCGCGTCGCATCGCCGGCGCCTGCCGCGATGCCGGGCGCCGGTCTCGTCACCGAGGCGGCCGGTGCGGCGGGACGCTCGACCGTGTTCCAGGACATCGCCCTCGCCCACCGCGAGATCTACGCGCTGTACGAAATCGCGCAAGCGATGGGCAGCAGCCTCGGCGTGTCGGACACGATGGCGCTCATTTCTTCCAAGTTGAGCAACATCGTCCCATTCTCATGCTGCGCGCTGTTTCTCTACAGCGACGAAACGGAGACGCTCCGCTGTCGGTACGCGTCGGGTCTGGAGGCCGAGCAGATTCAGCAGCTCGTCATCAAGAGCGGCCATGGCCTGATTGGATGGGTCGCGCGCAATCGCCGTCCGCTCGTGAACGCACGGCCAAGCGCCGACCTCGAAGCGGCAGGGCGCGCCGGCGAGCAGACGCAGCTGCTCTCGGCGCTCGTCTGTCCGCTCGTCTTCAACGAGCGGTTCATCGGCACGATTTCGGTCTATCACACGAACGCGGCCGCGTACAGCGACGACCACCGGCGGCTCCTGGATCGCATCTCGGAGCAGGCCGCGGCAGTGATCTACAACTCGATGATCTTCGAGCAGACGCAGGAAGACTCGCTGACCGACCCGCTGACCGGCCTGCCGAACACGCGGTTCATGTTCATGCACCTCACGCGCGAGCTCGCCCGCGCCGATCGCCTCAAAACGGAGATCTCGCTGCTCGTGATGGACCTCGACAATTTCAAGGAAATCAACGACACGTTCGGGCATCACGTGGGCGACCGCGCGCTGCGCGATGTCGCGGCCGTGCTCCGCGCGGCCATCCGCCCGTACGACATCTGCGTCCGCTACGCGGGCGACGAGTTCATCGTCGTGTTGTCGGGGTGCGGCGCCGACGAAGCCGAGCGAAAGCGCCTGGAGCTGCAGGCCGCGGTCGACGGTCTGAAATTCGAACCGCGTCCAGGGAAAATGCTGCCGCTCTCAATCAGCATCGGCGCAGCGGTGTTCCCGCACGACGGCGACCTGTACGAAACGCTCCTCGCAACCGCAGACAGCCGCATGTACCGCGACAAGACGCGACGCAAGCGCCAGAACGGCGACGCTCCGCCGACATCCGAACCACCGAACGTATCGGACTCGGACCTCAAGCGATCGTCGATCGGGATTCTCTAACCACCGCGCTTCATCACGAAGCCACGAAGAAGCACGAAGATCACGAACCCGTTGGCTACAACGGATACTCGTCTTCACCACAAAGGGCACAAAGAACACAAAGGGTTTCGTGTCCTTCGTGGTTCTTCGTGACTTCGTGATGAGAGGCTTCAGGTCTTAAGGTTGGTTGTCGTCGACCCAGTCCGGCGACAGGCCGGTCATCGCGGTCCAGAGCAGCGCTATACCGGTCGCCCCGAGAATGAGCGCAACGCCGTCCGCCCACCAGGCGCCGGCAATCAACCGCGAGCTCCCGAATTCCATCCATCCCGCCGGCGCGACGAACGCCGCCCCGACCAGCGCCGAGATGCCGCGATTGCGCGCCAGCCGCAAAACGACGCCGCGCGCGCGGCGCAACAAAGCCATGCGATAGCATTATCCCGCGATGCTGACGCGGCCGATCCGTGAAGTCGTGCGCGCGACGCCCACGTGCGCGAATCGTGCGAATCGATCTCGGCCGGCGATCTCTTTCCGTACGCCGCCGGCCAGGCCGTGCGCATCGCGACGCACGGGCACGCCGACCCGCAAGCCGTACTCGATCGCGGCCGCGCCGGAAGATGCCGATGCGCGAGGACCGCCTCGAGCTGCTCATCGGCGTCGACGCAAGCGGCGGCGCCGGATCGCATCTCTCGCTCGAGCCCGGCACGCTCGTCGATGTCGAGGGCCCGCTCGGCAGCTTCATCTTCCCGCCGATCCACCGGAGCAGCGCTTCGTGTTCATCGCCGGCGGGACTGGAATCGCGCCGCTCCGAGCGATGCTGCGCCATGCGCTGCGGATTCCGCATCGCGAGATCGGCGTGCTCTATAGCGCGCGCGGCCCCGACGAATTCGCCTATCACGACGAGCTCGTCGAGCTCGCGCGCGACGCGGCGCATCGAGCTCCGTCAGACGATCACGCGCGAACGCGGCCGGCGAGTGGAGTGGCGGTCGCGGCCGCTTCGGACGCGCGGAGCTGGCGCCGCTCGTGCATGATCCGGCGACGCTCTGCTTCGTCTGCGGACCGGCCGCGCTCGTGGATGGAACCAGGAAGCTGCTCGAGGAGTTGGGGATCGCGCCGAAACGAATACGGATCGAGGAGTGGTGAATCGTCGGACTATCGACTCAGAGGCCCATCGCGTGGAAGCCGGCGTCGACCATCACGATTTCGCCGGTAATCGCGCGTGAGCCCGGGCCGAGCAGGAACACGGCCGTGTCCGCCACTTCGGATTGCTCGACGCCGCGTCGAAGCGGCGCGCGATCGCGATACACCTGCAGAATGCTCGAGAAGCCGGAGATGCCGGCGGCCGCCAGCGTTTTGATCGCACCGGCGGAAATCGCATTCACTCGGATGTTCTTCGGGCCGAGCTCGCGACGCGAGATACCGGACCGAGGATTCGAGCGCGGCCTTCGCCACGCCCATCACGTTGTAGTTCGTGAACACGCGCTGGCTGCCGATGTAAGTGAGCGTCAGGATGCTGCCGCCGCCGCGCTTCTCCATCAGCGGCACCACCGCGCGCGTCAGCCCGATGAGCGAGTAGGCGCTGACGTCGAGCGCGATTCTGAAGCCTTCACGCGACGTCTGCACGAATGGCTTGTTGAGATCCGCCGCCGGCGCGAACGCAGCGCCGTGCACGAAGAAATCGAGGCCGCCAAACTCACGGTCGAGATCCGACGCCGAGCGTCTTCGATCTGCTCATCGCTCGACACGTCGCACGGCAGGACGAGCGGATTCTCGAGCTTCGCGGCCAGCTCGCGGACGTTCTCTTCCAGCCGCTCGCTCGGATAGGTCAGCGCGAGGCGCGCGCCGGCCGCGGCGGCCGCCTGCGCGATTGCCCAGGAGATCGATCGTTTGTTCGCGACGCCGACAATCAGGCCGTGTTTGCCGGACAGATCAGGCATGAGCTCGACGAGTTTACTTCGACCGCTTGCGGCCGCCGCCGTCGCGGCGATTCGACATCGGCGGACGGTTGCCGCCGTGACGCGGCATGCCGCCGCCGCCAGCCCCGCGCGGCGAGCCGCCGCCCATGTTGCCGCCGGATCGGTTCCCCTGGAACATCTGGCCGCCGCGCTGATGACGCGGACGGAACCGATTCGGCCGGCCGCCTGGCTGGCGGATCGTAAAGTCGGTCGCGGGACGAGGCGGCGGCGCCTGCCCTTCCTGCCGCGGCAGCGATGCGCGGATCAGCGGCCGGTGCACCGGACCTTCGTCCACATCGTCGCGCGCATCGTCGTCATCGTCCGAGTCGGGAGCTTCTTCGTGAGGTCCGTTGCCGTTGTTGGTGGCGAGGACGGGCTGCTCTGCCGCGACGGGCTCCGCGACCGGCTCCGGTGCGGCGTTGGCGTCGGCTCGTCGGTGGTGGTTCCGGCATATCTGATACGTCGTCGTTCGACGGCGCCGCTGCGTGCTCGTGCAGCGTCGGGCGCTTCGGCGCATCGGCGAGGACTTGCGAGTAGAGCGCCGCCGGCGTGTCGACCTTACGGCGCTGACGCGGAATCTTCGCGTGCTTGTATTCGTGTTCCGTGTCGCAGGTCGAGCAACGCGTCTGCTTCACGTCGGGTCCGACCATCGCGACGACGGCATGATTGGTTACGCGTCGTTCGCGCGGACAATAATCGTCCAGAATGTCACCAAGCCGAAGCTGGCGCTGCATCAAAAAACTCTCCCGA
>CAVOIY010000005.1:0-494496 GCA_963696165.1 uncultured Acidobacteriota bacterium
TTGAAACATGCTCAAACCGCCAATCAGCGGTCAAGCAAAGGAATGTGCCAATGAAAACGAATAGTCAAAGGCCAGCCAATCGGATACCTGAGCGGTTTGAGAAGAAAAACCCGCCAGCGGTCAAGCATGGGGGATATCCTACGCCTATGACCATCGGAATAGGCGTGCTGTGCTCAACCCACGAGGCCCCGAATGACGCCTACTGCCAGAACCAGACCCGACGCGGTTGTCATGCTTGCCGATACGTGATCTTTCGAATGAAAATGATTCGACACATGCCCACAAAATCCTCATGTCGCCTGAGCGCGGCGTGTATGCGGTTGCTGCCGGGAGGCTGGAGATCGCCGGGGAATTATTTAGCTTCTTGAGCGACAAGATCGAATCAATGACGCTGTCAAGAGTCAGCGGATCTGTCTATGCGACGCTGAGTGACTGGACTCGCGTGCATCGCCACGAGAAGTTTAAGTTTGAGATCGTAAGACCCGAATTTTCTACAGAACGACCAGGGAGCAATTCCTGAATCCAGTGTTGAAGAACTTCAGAGGTGCTGGAGAGAATATCATCCGGGGGTGGAAATGCTGTTCGCGGTATTCAACGACACTGGACAGGTATTACTGTATGAGGTCAATGGAACACCAGACCCTGCGCATCCGGGGTTCGTAAAAATTAAAGCGTTTCCTGGCCACTGGAGCATTGGGACAGGCGCGTATAACGCGAACATGTGGCTCAACTACAGAAAACAGCATCTCGGCATGTCCGTTGTTCGCTCTGCTCTTCATGCTTTCGAGGCAGGGAAGTTTGCAAGCTCAGCCCCGACAGTGAATGATGAGATCGAGATTCTTATCGCCACAAAAGACCGGTATTACCATATGGGCAAAAACCGGGTGATTAGTCCATTTGGAAATCCGCCTGTCACTCTCAGCGAGTTGAAGAAGCTGGCTAATAAGCATGGCCCCAGGGATACATCCCGGATCTACATTAAGCGAGAAGCCTTACCAGATCCGCTATGTCCCACAGGTGAGCCTTCGTTATCCCCGCCGCCATCGCGGGCGTCATCCGCAGCGTCTGGTGAATCCTGACGTAGTTGTAGTGCATGTAGTGAATCGCCAGCGATGCGACGTGGTTCTCAAGTTTTTTGCTGAACGCATTCGTCAATCTGGTAAACCGGCGGTTGCACATTCTCAGCGTGAGGTTTTGCCGTTCGATATAGCTTGTGCTGATGTGCTTGTGCTGGGGATCTCCAATCACCGGAAGCTTCTCGCAACCTGTGCATTCAGCGGGGCTGTAGCGGCGCTGCCCTTCGGGATCGTTGCCGTAGATTTTTACAATCTGCGCGTAGTCAATATCCTCTCCGAAAGTCGCAGCTACCGCCTTCACGTAAACTTTGTATCCATCGCTGCTAAGTTGAACGCGATTGTTCAGCCGCTTCGCCAGATCACGAATGAACTCATGGCCCGTTTCGGTGTCGCGCGGGCCGACTGTGAAGCAGGGAATCAGCTTCGATTCCGCGTCAATCGCGATCCAAGTCCAAACATCGCCACAGGCACCCTTGGCACGCTTTTTATCTGTGGCCTGTTTTTCCTTACAGCCGACAAACGACCAAATCTCATCGACCTGTACGAGCTTGCAATTCAGCCCGCGCAGATTCTTGTCCATGTATGCCAGACAGACTTCACCAAGTTCCACAAGCAGCTTCGCAATGGTGTTTTTGCTGAATCCAGTGAGGCGTACGGTCGAGCGGATCGAGTTGCCTTCGATCAGACAATTAATGATTCGGACTCGCTCTTCTGTGCTCAACCGGTTCACGACTTAAGCATACACGGTCAAGCATAACTGTTCAAGTTAAAAAACCTGAATAAAAGCGCCCTCTCGGGAGGGCGTCTATTAAAATTGTGCCGGTGATCGGCTATTTTTCTCTGGCTTGGATGATGTATTGAGCCTTTGTGGCGTCGTTCGTGAAAACGTATGCATTCGCGGTTGGCATGATCGTTTGCGTCAGGCGTGCTGCCTCATCGGGTTGATCTGTGGCGATTGTGGGCACCGCGTTTACTGCTTCAAAATCTATAGCTGTCATGGGTTGCACTCCTTCTACTGCTCTATCGTAATTTTCCTTTCGGGATAATAGCACGTCAATGCTTATTTTTGTTATTATTTGTACGTAATCCAACGCAAAACAACAGAGGCATAGTGTTTTCAACAGCTTGTGGCATCGTCAGACAATTCGTGTGCCCCGTAGCCACGTCAACCTTTACCCAGTCCGGAAATGCTTCCTGTGGGCTGGCTACTTTCATTGTAGTAAACAAGGATGGATGGATTGTTACGGCTGGACATGTATTCGACATCATCGGGGTATGTCAAGCCCACCTCCAACAGAAGGCTGAGTACGACAATCTCATAGCCTCAGTTAGGGCCGATGCGAACCTGTCCGTGAAGCAGAGAAATCGAAAGCTTGAGGGTGCTCGCCCCGACCCAAATTGGGTATTAACACAATCTCTCTGGTGGAGTCAGAACGGGGCGACTGTTGAGGCACTTGACGTGGACAAGCAAGCTGATATCGCAGTCGCCAAACTGAAGAATTTGACACGTCAGGAATAGGCACGTCTCCAAGTTTAAAGATCCGAATTCAGATCCAGCGCTCGGTGCTTCCCTTTGCCGAATGGGCTACGCTTTCGCGCAAATCGCAGCAACCTATGATGAAGCCACGCGGAGCTTTTCGATGCAGACACCGGTACCGCCAGTATTCCCCAACGACGGGATACACACAAGGATTGCAATTGACAACTCAACTGGCCGCGTAATCAAATTCGTGAGACATCCACCCCAGGGCTTCGCGGGCAAAGCGGTGGACCCCTTTTTGACGCAAAGGGGGATGTGTGGGGAATTAGGTACGAACCAGTTTTCTAGAACTCGGATTCTCCCCGAAGAAAATTGATAATGGGCGAGAAATTACCGAACATCAATTTCTAAATGTGGGCCACGCCACGCATGTCGAGCATGTTATAGACCTTTTCAAAAAGAACAATATCCAGTACGAAGCTGCGTGAGCCTGCTTACTACTTATTCCCCTTGTCCCACCGCGCCCGCGCCGCCTTCGTCGCGATCTTTGACCGTCTCTTTGGCGTGAGTGCCGCCGCCCTGGCCGTACCGCCTTTGAGCCCACCCAAACGCCCCAGCGCCACAGCGTGAGGGTTCTTGTTCGGATCTACCGCCTTGGCTGGCCTGGCGTCCGGATCGCTCTTTGGTACCTCTCCGATTGATTCCAGGAAAACCCGGTGCGCCACTTCGTTCGGATCTTTGGGACCGCTCATGGGTTCATTATGCCACTCTACTGTCGTAGTTGTGGCTATGTTATTGAAACTGACCCACTACCAATGCATAGAGTAGAATGAAAGTCGGCTCGGCAATGAGGGAAAAATGGGTTCGTTTATGCTTTTTCGTGTTTCTGGTTCCGGGCCTGAGTTTAGCCCAGAAGACTCAACAAGATAAGGTGTCCGAGAAGCTGAAGCTCCCGGAAGATCCGCCCCTTGTCGCCATCGGCGAGACCAGCCACCTGACCTTCGAGGTTTCGCCGCTTTCCGGCAAAGGTCTGCTGTCCGATCAGACCCGCGAAGCCCTCAAGGCCATCCTCAAGCTCAACAAGAATGCTCCGATTGTCCATATCCGGGCTTTCTCGGCCGGGAATGGCGATGTCCGGCGCATCCCGCAGATCGTTGCGGATGTGCTGGGCGACAAACATTCGCCGCTTCCCTCGGTCAGTGTCGTCCAGGCGGGCGACCTGACTCTCGATGGCGCGCAGGTGGTGCTGGAGACGATTTCGGTTTCGAAGAAAGAGGTCAGCAAAGAAGGACTGACGTTCGTGCCAGCCCAGACCGTCATCGCGGACCAGACGGACTCGCCGGCGAAGCCGCTGCTCCAGAAAGCCATGGATCAGCTTGCCGCGAAAATGAGCGGAACGCCCGTCGCAGTCACCTGCTACGTCAGCGCGTTCCAGGCGGGCGAAGATCTTCTCGCGATGGTGCAGTCGCGCTTCTCCGGAGCAGCGGTGAATCTGGTGCAGCCGCGCCGGCTTCCGTGGCGCACAGCCGCGGCTTGCGAAGGTACCGTGCGCGGAGGAACTTCGGCGGCGCGTCTCGCATTCTCCGGAACCCAGGTTGCGTTCGGTTCGGAAGAGAAGGATGCGGCCCTCGCTGTCCAGCGGCTCGATCGCGCGCTCACCGAAGTGGGCGCCCCAGCCAGTAAGGATGCCGCGCTCGTCCGCCTGTACGTCCTCAGCCCGGAGATCGGTCCCATCGCCCAGAAGCAGGTCACCGGTACCTTGATTCCTGTCGAAAATGTGGCGGCGTCCACGGCTGGTTTCGCGCTCGACGCGGTTGCTCCCGTTCGCTGACAAATCGCATATACTGGCATCACTATGTTCCGCGCGGCGCTTCTGTTCGCTTGCACTGTGAGCTTATTCGGCGCTAACGGCGGCCGTATCTATTACCTGACGTTTGGGAGCCGCGGAAGCGGCGGCCGCGTGATGTCGGCGAACGATGACGGCAGCGGACTCACCACTGTCGTCGATGGCCGCAACGCCGGCCCTGACGGCATCGTCGTCGATGCTGCGACGAAGAAGATCTACTGGACCAACATGGGCAAAGTCAGCGCGAACGACGGCACCATCGAACGCTCGGATCTCGATGGCAGCAACCTCACGACCATCGTGCCCGCCGCCGGCACGTGGACGCCGAAGCAACTCAAGCTCGATGCGAAACACGGCAAGCTCTACTGGTCCGATCGCGAAGGCATGCGGATCATGCGCGCCAACCTCGATGGCTCGAACATCGAAACGCTGGTCGAAACCGCGCAGGGCGACGATGCCCGCAAGGACGCGCGCAACTGGTGCGTCGGCATCGCGCTCGATGTCGATGGCGGCAAGATCTACTGGACGCAGAAAGGAAGCGGCAGGCAACGGCCGTATCTTCCGCGCCAACTCTCGATGGCTCATCGAGACATTGAGACGCTGTTCGACGCTCTGCCGGAGCCGATCGACATGGATCTCGACCTCGGCAAGCACATGATGTACTGGACCGATCGCGGCGATCCGCCAACCGGCAACACGGTCAGCCGCGCGCCGATGGATCCGGGAAAGGCGCAACAGGAGATTCTGGTACGTGGTCTAAAAGAAGGAATCGGCATCGCGCTCGACCTGAAAGGCGGGCGGATGTTCTACACCGATCTCGGCGGCAATGTATACAGCGCGAGGCTGGACGGCTCCGACAGCAAAGTACTTCTGACAGGGCAGGGCAGCCCTCACAGGCATTACGTGGATTCCGCGTTAGCGGCTGGAAGCGAAACGTCGCCGCGGGGCTTAAAGGAAAACGCGGGTTTCGCGCCGCGCGTCGGCATCACAATGACCGGCGCAGCGGCGGAACGCTCTTCGCGCCCGAGGCCTTCCGGCAGTTCGCGACGTGTGAGCGACATTTTGAGCACGCGCTCGATGGCGCGCACTTCTCTCGCCTCCGCGCTTGTGGCGAATGTGGAAGCAACACCGGCGGCGCCTGCGCGTCCCGTGCGGCCCACGCGATGGATGAAGTCTTCGGGAGCCTGCGGCAGATCGTAATTCACGACATGCGCGATGTCGTCCACGTGAATGCCGCGGGCCGCGACGTCGGTCGCGACCAGCACGCGGTAGTACCCGTCCTGAAATCCCTTGAGCGCCGGTTGCGCTGATTCTGCGAACGGTCGCCGTGAATTGCCGTGGACTTGACGCCGCCGCGGCCCAGCTTTTTCGCCAGCTTATCGGCGCCATGCTTGGTGCGCGCGAAGACCAGGAACGAGCCCTGCTGCGTCTTCAGCAGGCTGCTGCAGCAGGCTGAGCTTGCGGTCCTGATCCACCTCGTAAACGTGCATTTCGACTGTTATCGGCCGGCTTCGGTCGTCGAACCGATCGCGATGCGCATCGGGATTCTTCATGTGCTTCTCGATCAGGTGCGCGACGCGACGGTCTCAATCGTCGCCGAGAAAGAACAGCGTCTGGCGGTCGGCGGGCGTGGCGCGAAGAATGCGTTCCACATGCGGGCAGAAAGCCCATGTCGAGCATGCGGTCGGCTTCGTCGAGAACCACGATCTTGCACGCCGTCGAGCGAAACCAGCTTGCGCTTCGAGGAAATCGACACAGCCGGCCGGGTGTCGCAATGACAACCTGCGCGCCGCGGCGAATCGCCTGCAACTGCGGGTTTTCACCCATGCCGCCGACGACTGGCACGGCGCGAATGCCGGCGCCTTTCGCTACTGCGGAAAAGGCTTCGTAAATCTGGATGGCGAGTTCGCGCGTCGGCGTCAGAACCAGAGCCTGCGGCTTGGAGACGAGCGGTCCCCGAGTGAGCGTTTCGATGATGGGAAGCGAGAACGCCAGAGTTTTTCCGGTGCCGGTCTGGGCGGTGGCAACCACATCGAGGCCCGCAAGAGCGGCCGGAATGGACTGCGCCTGAATGGCGGTCGGAGTCGTAAAGTTCGCGGACGCGAGGTTGCTGCGCAGGACAGGTGAGGCAAGTAAATCTACAAAGTTTGTCATTAAAGGAGTGATACAGAACAGAGTCGGCGGGAGTTAGAAACGCGGATCTACTTCGTGTACGTCTTTAGTTTAGCACACTTGCGCCGAGCGGAAGCTCAGCGGCCGAAGCTTCGCCCTACGAGTTAACTGAGGGGCGCTTCTGAAATCCGGCGAAAGCGGCCAGGGCGGTGAGGAGCGAAAGCCAGGTGGAAGGCTCGGGCGTCGCTGAAGGCGATGCGCCGGTGGTGGAGCTGCCGAAGCTGCCGTGGAAGATGTTCCCGCTCTCGAATTCGGCGGTTTCGCCGCTGACGGCTTTCGCGATCAATTCGCCGTTGATGTTCCCGTTCGCACCGGTAAAGGTAGCGAGGGGCGCCAGGATGGAACCGTTGAAACCGATGCTGCTGGTGGAGATCGTCGTCGCTTCGTCGAAATTGAAAATTGTGTTGGCCGCGGTCGCGCCGCCCGCGTAGTTGATTGAGCCGTTGCTGAAGGAGCTCGAAGTCCCGGCGACGTTGATCAGTACCGTGGCGCCAGACGGGGCGTTGATCGTCATGCTGTGCATGCTGCCGCCGGGCAGATTGAAAACGCACACGGTGCAGTTGGTCGCGGTGAGCGTGTAGGCGGATGAATTTCCGGTGACCGTGCCGTTCGCCGCCATGTTGTTCAGAGCGTTCGAAAGCTGGGTCAGAGAAGTCGCCGCCGACGCGAAATCGATTGGTAACGCACTTCCGTTGAGCGCGGTTTTGGTCCCGAATACGTTGACGTTACCGGCCGGCGCGCTGCCGTAGTGGAGGTCGCCTGTTACCGTGAACGTGCCATAGTTGACGGACGAAGTTGCGCCGCCGACCCAGGCATCGCCATTGACCTGACCGCCAGCCAGCGAGAGGCTGCCGCCGACGACCAGACCGGAAACGGCCGGTTGAGCAGTGCCGGGCGTCTGATCGAAACCCATGGAACCCGCGGAGGCGAAGCTTCCTCCGACAGCTGCGGAACCTTCGATATCGGTCCAACCGGAAGTCGAGTAGTTGCTGAAAACGAAGACGTTGTACCCTTCAGCCGCGCCGAGAGAGTAGACCGTACTCGCGTATCAAGGGATGGCCGCCAACAGCAGTACCGCGCCCGGAGACCATCGAATCAATTTCATAGCTCAATGGTCCCATGACTTGCCGGAATCGGACAAGATCATCAGGTCCCTTAGTACTGGTTTGCGAAGGTATATGAAACGTTTTCAATGGGCCTTCAACGGGTCCGCGCCGACCGTCCAGCCGGGCTTTTCGGACGCGTTCTGTTCCTTCAGCCAGGCGAGCAGCGGCTGGAAGTATTCGACCATGGCGGAGGCGTCGATGTGGTCTTCGCCGGTCATCGCCTTCAGCGCTTCCGGCCAGGGCTTCGAGGCCCAGCGCCAGCATGGCTTCGAGCTTGTCGCCCGCCGCCTTGTTGCCGTAGAAGGAGCAGCGGTGCAGCGGCCCCTTCTAGCCGGCGGCGCGGCACTGGCCCGGTAGAACTGGAACTGTAGCATGCGCGCCAGGAAGTAGCGCGTGTAGGGCGTGTTCGCCGGGATGTGGTATTTCGCGCCCGGATCGAAATCGGCTTCGGTCGCGATCGCACCGGCGGCGCGATGCCCTGATATTGCAGGCGCAGCGGTCCCACCACGCCTTGTTGTAGTCGGCCGGCTTGATCTGGCCGGAGAACACGCTCCCAGCGCCATTTGTCGATCAGCAGGCCGAACGGCAGGAACGCGACCTTGTCCATCGCCTGGCGCAGCAGCAGCGCCGATGTCCTTGTCCGCGCTCGGCACCTTCGCTGGATCGAGCAGGCCGATCTGCACGAGATATTCGGGCGTGATCGACAGCGCGATGGAATCGCCGATCGCCTCGTGGAAGCCGTCGTTGGCGCCGTTGCGCATAGAGGAACGGCTGCTTCTTGTAGGCGCGCTGGTAGTAGATTGTGGCCGAGCTCGTGGTGGATCGGTGACGAAGTCGTCGGCGTTGACCTTGGATGCACATCTTGATGCGCAGATCGTCCTGATCGTCGACGTCCCAGGCGCAGGCGTGGCAGACCACTTCGCGGTCGCGCGGGCTTGGTGATCTGCGAGCGCTCCCAGAAGGTCTCGGGCAGCGGCTGCGAAGCCGAGCGAGTGATAGAAGCCCTCGCCGGCCTTCACCATCCTGATCGGGTCGTAGCTCTTGCGCGCTGCAGCAGCGTCGCCGATGTCGTAGCCGAGGTCGCCCGCGCCCGGCGGCGCGACGATGTCGTAGATGTTGCCCCATTCCTGCGCCCACATGTTGCCGAGCAGGTCGGCGCGGATCGGGCCGGTCTTCGCGCTGCACCGCGTCGCCGTATTTCTGCGTTGAGCTTGCGCGCGCACGTAGCAGTGCAGCTCCTCGTAGAGCGGCTCGACCTGCTTCCAGAGCCGGTCGGTTCGGCGCGCGAACTGCTCGGGCGTCATGTCGTAGCCCGAGCGCCACAGCGCGCCGGTATCGGCGAAAGCCGAGTTCCCTCGCGCCCTGATTGGAGAGCTCGACGAAGCGGCGTAGCGGTCGCGCATCGGCGCGCCGACCTTATGCCAGCCGACCCACATGGCTTCGAGATCTTTCGGATCGCGGATTTTGCGATGCGTTCTTCGAGATCGTCGATGCCGAGGCAGTTCTGCTTGGAGGCGGTGTCCGGGACAGTACTTGCCTTTGCCGTAGCTGCCGTTCAGCGAGGACGCGGTCTGCGTCAGTTCTTCGCGCAGCTTCGCGTCGTGCGGCGCGGGCATGGTGAGGGAGAGCTTGAGGAGGAGGAATTTGCGCTTCAGGTCGGGCGGGAGATTGAGTTTGGAGAACGCTTTCGACTTCGTCGACCAGTTCAGTGGTGCGGGCGATGAGACGGTCGTTTTCGGCGGCGGTGAGGATGTCGCGTGTCGTCCGTGATGTAGGTTTCATCGACCCACTCGGCGCGTGCGCCCAGGATGCTGAGCTTCAGGAGTTCGGCCTCGGCGCGGTCGACCCAGGCGCGGGCGGAGGCGACTGTGGGCACGGGCTTGGTTTGGGCGAATGCGGCAACGCCTGCGATGACGGCGGAGAAGAGCAGGAAACGGTGGAGAGAGCGCATTTGTTCGGAGTTTATCGCAATGCCGCCTGGGGACTGTACGGGTACCTGATTAGGGTAATTTTCTTTTGTTTTTCGAATATCTCCGCAAAATGTAACCGCTTTAGACCTTGAGCGCAATCCGCGACAAATGCTACAATCGCCGGAGCCAGTCGAAATGTACGGCGAAATACGGATCTATTCTTGCGCCTCATTACCCTTTTTCCCCTCATTATTGCCGCTTCAATCGCCGCAAGTGCAGCGACCTCAGTTGTACTGACAACCCCGGAAGTTCCGCCCGGCTCGGGCAGACCATCAGCCTGAATGTAACTGTAACGCCGGCTACGGCAACCGGCAAAGTAACGTTCTACGACGGGGTCTTGACCCTCGGAGTGCAGTCATTGTCGAACGGCACGGCCATACTCACAACAGACGAGTTGGCGGCCGGAGTGCACTCGCTGAAGGCGTACTATACCGGCGATGGGAACAACTCGGCCGCGAGTTCCGCGTCCGTACCTTTCACCGTCGCGGCTTCGCCGCAGGAAGGGTTCAACCCGCCTGTGACGTATACGGCCCTCTGACGCCCGTTTCAGTGGTCAGAGGGGACTTCAACGGCGACGGAAAAGCCGATTTTGCGACTGCAAATGGGCAGTCGAACAACGTGAGTGTATTTCTGGGGAACGGCGATGGCACGTTTCAGGCGGCGGTGAATTACATGGCGGGTAGCGAACCACTTTCCATCACCACCGGTGACTTTAACGGGGATGGGAAGCCCGATCTTGCCACCGCCAACGCCCTTTCAAAGAATGTCAGTATCCTCATCGGTGACGGTACTGGAACCTTTCAGGCGGCTGTCAACGTTGCGATTGGCTCCTGGTTTCGACGGCGGATACGCTATCGGTTCCGCCGATTTTAACCATGACGGAAATTCGGACCTGGCGGTCGCGAGCCTGGGCGAGAATACGCTGAGTATTTTATTCGGTAACGGCGACGGGACTTTTCAATCGTCTGTTATTTATTCCGGCGGCTCGCAGCTTGACGCTATCGCTATAGCCGATCTGAACAGTGATGGAAATGCCGACGTCGCCATTGCCGGCCGGACGGGGGCTGTCACTGTCTTTCTGGGCAAGAATGACGGAACATTCGAAGCCCCAGTCGCATATACAACTTTTTCCGGCGCCGTAGGAATAACGGCCAGCGATTTCAATGGCGACGGCAAGGCGGATCTGGCGGTCGTGACGACTTCCAGCCCAAACGTCGGTGTGCTGATCGGCAATGGGGACGGAACGTTTAACGCCGTAGTCGGTTACTACGCACTGCAGAATGGGTTCGATGTGTCCATGGGGATTGTCGCCGGTGATTTCGATGGTGATGGGAAGCCGGACCTGGCGGTCGGAAATCCAAACAGTCTCGTATTCATCCTTCCGGGCAGTGGAAACGGAACATTTCAGACGGCGGTGCACTATCCGGCGGGGGGAGCGCCGAATGCCCTGGCGGCTGGCGATTTCAATGGGGACGGAATTACTGATCTGATCGCGGCCGGACCGGATGGCGTCGCAAGTCTGACCGGTCGTGCTCCGTTTACCGTCACGACATTGACCTCGTCGCGGAGCCCATCCGGATATGGCCAGGATGTCACGCTGACGGCTACTATCTCACCGACAGCGGCTACGGGAAAGATCACTTTTTACGATGGTTCCGCCATTCTGGGAGTCAGTTCGATAGCCGCCGGTCAGGCGACTTTGACGACGAATCTGCTTTCCGCCGGTTCGCATTCTTTGGCCGCGCGTTATGGAGGGGATGGCTCTCATGCCCCCAGCCTTTCGACTGCGATCACGCAATCTGTTTCGGCAACGCCGGACAGCGGGTTCTCGTCCGGAGTTTTGTCGGCGGCGGGGAACGATGCCACGTTCGTGACAACCGCCGACCTGAATGGGGATCATATTGCCGATCTGATTCTTACGAATCCGGGCGGCAACGGCATCAGCGTGCTGATTGGAAATGCAGGGGGTGGATTCCAGTCGCCGGTGAGTTACAGCGTGGGTAACGGTCCCGCGATGACGGCAATTGGGGATTTCAATGGTGACGGGAAACAGGATCTGGCTGTCGCCAACTTTACGGCAAATACTATCAGCATTCTTGCCGGCAAGGGCGATGGCACATTCCTGGCTGCGGTCAATTTTGCAGCCAGTGGTCCGCCATCGTCTCTGGTCGTGTCCGATTTTAACGGAGATGGCATAGCCGATATCGCAGTCGCGGCCGGCACGGCGGTCAATATTTTCACGGGTAACGGAGATGGGACGTTCGCAACGGAAGTGAGTTTCAGCGGTGGCGTTCAGCCATGGTCCATTGTTTCGGGCGATTTCAACCGGGATGGGAAGATCGACCTCGCGGTTGCCAGCAAGAGCGACAGCAAAGTCTGCGTCCTTTTCGGAAATGGAGATTCCAGTTTTCAAAATCCCGTCGCTTATGCGGTTGACTCCGCAGCCCGACACCATTGTTGCGAGTGACTTCAATCACGACGGCCAGACCGATCTTGCGTCTGTGAGTTCTTCCGCCAGTACTGTCAGCGTCCTGCTGGGGAGCAGCACGGGTGTATTTCAAGATTCAGTGAGCTATGCGGCGGGAGCGGGTGCAAAATACGCGGCAATCGAGGACATCAATGCGGATGGCAACGCCGATATTGTCGCCACGAATTCGTCCGGCAATGGTATCAGCATCCTGCTCGGTAAGGGAGATGGCACGTTCGAGCATGCGACGAGCAGCGCGCTTTCGGGCGCACCCGGCGCCGTTGCAGTGCAGGACTTCAACGGCGATGGCAGGCCGGATATTGCAGTTGCGATTCCGGGTTCGGATAGCGTCAGCCTCCTTTCCGGCTTAGCCGCCATGAGCACATCGACCACGTTGATGTCGTCGCAGAATCCCTCCCGGTTTGGAGAGAACGTCACGCTTACGGCGACAATCTCTCTCCCGACTGCTACCGGCGTCGTCACTTTCTTCGACGGGATTCGCATTTTGGGCACGGGTGGGGTCAGAGACGGACAGGCGTCATTACAAACTAACTTACTCGAGTCGGGATCTCATTCGCTCACGGCCTCCTACCTGGGCGGAACAGGGTTGCCGAGCACGTCCTCAGTTCTGACTCAGACGGTTAACCGGGTAGCGCAATCGGGCTTTCTTAACGCTGTGAATTATGGGTCAGGCGGCAGCGCTCCTCAATCGGTTGCCGTGGGCGACTTCAACGCAGACGGAAAGCCCGATGTCGCGGTGGCAAATTTCAATACTCATAACGTCAGCGTCTTTCTGAATCAGGGCGGGGGACTATTCGCGTCGCCCCTGAACTCTTCGGCTGGTTTCAATCCAGTTTCGATCGCGACGGGTGACTTTAACGAAGACGGAAAAACGGATATTGTCGCGGTCGACTACGGGTCGCAGTCTGTAGCGGTTTTGATTGGAAACGGAGATGGCACTTTCGGGACGCCGGTCAGCTACCCCGCAGGAAACTTAGCCCAATCGATCGCGATTGCGGACTTCAATAATGATGGCCGGGAGGATCTTGCGGTCGCGTTCGTCGGAGGCGTCAAGCTTCTGGCGGGCAATGCCGACGGAACGTTTCAGGAGGCTGTCCAGGTGGATATCCCCTTCTATCCCAATGTAATTGTTGCCGGCGATTTTAATGGGGATGGTAAGCCTGATTTCGCAGTTGCCGGATCCGTTCCTGGGTCGAGTTCGCTCGGCGTGCTGCTCGGTAAGGGCGATGGAACTTTTCAACCGGTGATTAGCTACGCAATTGCGTCGAACCCGAAGTCGCTCGCAATTGGCGATTTCAACGAGGACGGGAAACCAGATCTTGCCTTCGAGAATTCATTCACCAACACAGTCACCATTCTGGAAGGCGTCGGCGACGGTACCTTTCATTTGGCAAACAGTTATTCGACCGGCGATACTCCCGTATTCGTCACGACCAGTGACGTTGACGGAGACGGTCACAGCGATATTCTTATCGCGAATTCCAATTTCCACAACGTCACTGAGGGGAATACAGTCAGTGTGTTGCGAGGCGCCGGTAACGGCACATTTGTGGCTTCTTCAAACCTGCCTGTTGTTTCCGGCCCGCTGGCGATCGTTCCTGCCGATTTCGAGCGCAACGGGCTAGTGAGTCTTGCTGTTTCGAGTGACTTTGGAGTGAGCATCCTGCTCGGAAAGCCGCCCTCTGGAGCCTCTTCATCCTCCGTCACAGTGGCTACGTCAGCCAACCCATCGATTTCCGGAGCGTCACTTACGATAACGGCAAGCGTCGCGCCCAGCGCCGCCCGCGGGACAGTAACTTTCTATGACGGGACGAAGGTGCTCGGGGTTGGAATCCTGACGAACGGCCACGCGACCTTCACAACGGCGCTTCTGCTCAACGGGTCACATGACATCGCGGTCAGATATAACGGCGATAGCACTTACGCAGCAGGTCAGTCGGCGGTCTTTCGCCAGAGTGTCAGCCCAGTGGCTGCTCAAGGGTTTAGTACGGCCACAACTTTTCCCGCGGGGTCCCGAGCCGGTGCGGTCGTTGTCCAGGATTTTAACGGCGATGGTCGGCCCGATGTGGCTGTGGGTAATGTCAACGGAATTTCTATTTTCCTGAATAACGGCGGGACGTCGCTGTCGCGCGCCGACTACACGATCCCCACTGTCTGGGTGAGAGGCATAGCCTCCGGTGATTTTAACGGCGACGGCAAGGCCGATCTGATTGCGAGCAGCGACTCCAATGCTCCTGAATATTTTCCTGGGCAACGGGGATGGCACATTTCAGGCGTCGGAAACCTGGACGCACGGGGGCGGCTACCCTCTATTCGTTGCTGACTTCAACCGAGATGGAATCGCAGATGTCGTAGCCGGTAGTCAGGTTTTGCTAGGCAACGGCAATGGTACATTCTCGATCGCGGTGAGTTCGGTTGCGCCGATCGCCGTTCTTGCCGTAGGTGATTTCAACGGGGACAATATTCCCGACCTAGCCGGCGCCACGACGGATGACCACGCCGGTGTCTATGCATACGTGGCTCTGGGCAATGGTGACGGGACATTCCAGACGCTCTCAAGGCGGATGATTGCGCTTCCAATCAGCGGCTTTGCGCCACAGGTGCCCGCGATGGAAATTGTGGATGTCGATGGGGACGGAAAACCAGATCTTATCGTCGATACATCAAGCTTAACCGTCGGCGTGTATACAGGGAAGATCGTGGTTTTGCCCGGCAACGGCGATGGTACGCTGCGCGACGGGTGGTCATCTGATCTCGACGTACGCCTCGGGCCGATCTCCGTGGAAGACTTCGACGGAGATGGTAAGCCTGATATCGCAATCGGCACAACTGCGGATCTGTCCGGAATATTAACGTATAACATACGGATTTTTTCGGGAAAGGGCGATGGCACATTCCAGCCATCCGGGCGATACCTTTCTCCCAGCGAGGTATCTTCACTCATTGCCGGTGATTTCAGTGGAGATGGACGGTTGGATCTACTCGCCGTCAACACGTCGCTCGGCGACACCTCGACCGTGAGTCTCTTCCGTGCGCAACTACCTGATTCATTGGCGCTGGCGTCTTCGTCGAACGTTTCAATATATGGCCAGGCTGTCACGCTGACCGCTACAGCGTCGCCAGCGGAGGCATCCGGATTTGTTTCATTCGTGTCAGACACGAATATCCTGGGCACGCGACCACTGCTTAGTGGCACAACTAGTCTGGTGATCAGCAGTCTTCCGCCAGGTCGTCATTCTCTGAAGGCGATTTATAGTGGGGACGCCAGTCATCCTGCTGTTCAGTCTGAGGCTGTTCTCCACACGGTGAATTCGATTCCGCAGAATGGAGTTGCGACAGGGAACCTCTATTCATTAGCCGGCGCACAGAACGTTGCAGCCGCCGATTTCAACGGCGATGGCAGGCCAGACCTCCTTGTTCCGGGGATTTCCGGAACCACCAGCTACATCAGCCCTCCTTATCGGAAATAACGACGGAACCTTTCAGCCGCCTGTCACTTTTCCGTGCGGATATGATCCTGTTGCTATCGTGACAGGGGATTTCAACCGCGACGGTAAACTCGACTTCGTTGCCGTGGGCGGCAGCTTCAATACGTTCTTGGGGAATGGTGATGGAACGTTTCAGGCAACGCTCGGTTTGCAATCAGACGCTCAGCGATTCCGTTGTATCCGGTGATTTCAACGGCGACGGCATTGCGGATCTGGCGCTCACGTACTACAACGGCGTCGGCGTTCTGCTGGGTAAAGGTGACGGAACATTTGATCCCGAAATATCTTATGCAACCGGTTCCGGATCCGTTAGCCTCACGACTGGCGATTTCAACGGCGACGGGATTGCGGATCTGGCTGTGGCGAATAGGTTCGATGCCAATTTCAGCATTCTTCCCGGTAAAGGCGATGGGACTTTCGGTGCTGCTTTAAACCAGTCTGTCGGCGGATCCGCCATATCGATTGTAGCGGGCGATTTCAATGGTGATTCCAAACTCGACCTCGCCGTTGGCACGGATGATGGCGCCGCCAGCTCTATTCTCATATTTGCGGGCCAGAATGATGGCGTCTTCGCAGCCCCGGTCAGCTTTTCGAGCGACCGTTTGCCCGATTCCCTGGCGACAGCGGATCTGAACGGTGATGGTATTCCCGATCTCGTGCGGCGAATAGCATCGCTCATCGACCGTCTTCTATGGGAAAGGCGATGGAACCTTCCAGCCTTCAGCGAGTTATGCTGTGCCGGGCGCGACTGCCGTAGCTGCGGCGGACTTCAACGGTGACGGGCTCGCAGACCTCGCCATTTCCGGTCAATATGACGGTATTCTCATTCTCCCTGGGCGGGCGACAGGTCCGGACCTGACGGTTGCTGGCTCGCATTCGGGGACATTCGCTATCGATCAGGGTGGGTTCAGCTATACGTTGACGGTTTCGAATGTGGGGAATGCCGCATCATCCGGATCGATCACCGTGACTGACAGTCTGCCGACGGGTCTTACCGCGACAGCGGCCTCAGGTTCCGGGTGGACGTGCACGCTGGCGGTCTCCTGCACGCGCGCCGATCCTCTTGCGGCAGGAGCTTCGTACCCGGCGATCACGGTGACAGTCTCCGTGGCCTCCGACGCCAGCACGAGTCTGACGAACAACGTGACTGTGTCCGGCGGCGGCGACGTGAGCGATTGGAACAATACCTCATCTGATTCGACAGTGATTTCACTGGTGGGGCAGACTCCGCAGACGATCACTTTTAGCCAGCCCCGCTGGTCAGTCAGGGGGAGCGCCGATTGATCTGGGTGCATCCGCGAGTTCGGGATTAGCTGTCACGTTGACGTCCGATACGCCGCGGTTCTGTACCGTCTCCGACGCCGTCGCGACTGTTGTCGCTGTCGGAACGTGTTCGATCACAGCTACGCAGCCCGGCAATCCCACATACGCCGCGGCGGAGCCCGTGACAAGAACGTTTTCGATTGTTTCGACCGGTACTATTGCAAATTTAGCCCTCGGGACGTCTCTGAATTCGTCTTTGCTGGGGCAACCGGTGACACTCACGGCGACGGTTTCGCCATCAGCCGCGACGGGGCATGTGACTTTCTACGATGGGGTCACCGTGCTGGGTACACAATCGCTCTCAGCGGGGAGCGCTGTGTTTACGGCAAATTTCCTTCCTGCAGGGACTCATTCCCTGACCGCATATTACAGCGGCGATCCCACGTATGCACCTGTCTTGTCGAGTCACGTGCTACAAACCGTCACAAGCCATTCTCAAAATGCCTTTAGCGGACCCGTGAACTACGATTCCGGGGCTGGCGCGTGGCTAATCGCTGAAGGTGATTTCGATTCCGACGGCAAACTGGATCTGGCGGTTACCGGCGGGGGAAGCGTCTCGTTGTTGCTCGGCAACGGAGATGGCTCGTTCCGAAGTCCTGTGAGCATCGCAACGATCCCCACGTGCATGGAGCATTGTGGCGGGAGACTTCAACGGTGACGGGAGAACGGATCTCGCGGTTTCCAGCTGGGAAACAAGTGTGAATCTTCTGCTGAACAACGGGGACGGAACGTTTACGCCGAGCGTGGTCTATTCCGGCTTCGTCGTTGGTCTGGCCTGCAGCGACTTCAACGGCGACGGCATCGCGGACATTGGCGTAACGACGGCCGATGGTGTCATTGCGCTTTTGGGCAACGGAGACGGAACATTCAGCTCCGGAGTCCAATATGGATTTGGTTTTGCTGTTTACGACGGGTCAGTTGAAGACCTGAATGGAGACGGGAAGCCGGACTTTGCTTTCGCCGGTGGCTCCAACCGGAACATCACCAAATCGGCCATGACGGTGGTTGCGGGGAACGGTGATCGAACGCTTCAGTCGGCGATCGTCTATGCCGGGGGCGCCCAAAATCCTCAGACCGTGATCGCCGCGGACCTGAATGGCGATGGCAAGCCCGATATCGCAACCGTCGGCTATGGAGCGACAGCCTCCGGCACGCCCGGAACGTTGAGCGTCTTTTTGAATGACGGAACGGGAATCTTTGGAAGTCCGACCACGTATACAACCGGGCAATACCCCCGGTCGCTGTCATTCGGTGATTTTAATGGCGACGGGTTTCGGGACATTGTCGTCAGCAATCAGTACGACAATAATCTGCAGATATTCCTGGGAATCGGAGACGGAACTTTCCAACCGGCAGTCAGTTATTCGACTGGATCGTTACCGATGGGAGTTGTGGCGGGCGATTTTAACGGTGATGGCATGTCAGATCTGGCGGTTGCGAATTCCGGGGCCAGCAACATCGCTGTATTCCTCGGCAAATCGCTGCCGACCCAGACGATTACGTTCGCGCAACTGCCGGATCTCACTTTTGGCGCCGCGGCATTCACGGTGACAGCTACCGCGTCTTCGGGACTTTCCGTCAGCTTCGCTACGAATACAACGAGCGTATGTACGATTTCGGGAACGACGGTTACGATCGTGGCCGCAGGAACCTGTGCGATCACAGCTACTCAATTGGGCAATGAGAACTTCGGGGCCGCGACACCCGTGGTGAATACATTCAGCATTAATAAGGTTGGCCAGACAATTAGATTTCCAAATCTGCAGGACGTCACGTATAATCCCTCCCCAGATTCGGGCTGGGCCGTAGAGGCGACGGCCAGTTCAGGTCTTTCAGTTGAGTATGTTTCCAATACGCCGACGGTCTGCTCGGTCGACAGCATCGAAGTCAGTCTGTTTTCAACCGGCTCGTGTTCCATTACTGCCAGCCAGCCCGGGAACACAAATTACCTGGCGGCGGATCCTGTGACGCGCACATTCACGATTAGTCCTGCGTCGAGCGGTGGCGGTTCAACCGGAGGCGGTGGCGGAGGAGGCGGTGGAGGCGGCTCGATTACCGTGGCGCTGGATCCGCAGACGATCGAGATCACGGCGCCGAGTGGCGGAGCGCCAGGCTCCACGACCGTGACGGTGACTTACACCACCAGCTCCAAGGTCGCGCCGACGTATACGAGCACCGTGAGTACGATTCAGGGCCAGGGATGGCTCAGCGCGACGTCGGCGTCCGGCACGGCGACGTTCTTCTCACATCCGGATGATCTCAGTTACATTTATACGGGGACAATCACTGTCGGCGCCGATCCCAAGGGTCTCACAGTGGGCAATACCTATACCGGGAGGGTGAACATCGCCACGGCAGGGACAATCTTTCCAGTGCCAGTCATATTCACCGTCTCTGCGGCGCAGTCTTCGACGTATTCGGTGGCTCCGCAGGCGCTGAGCTTCAGCTATCAGCAGGGCGCTTCGGCGACGCCGCCCTCGAAATCTCTCTCTGTCGCAAGCACGCCCACAGGCGGCAGTTTCACCGTATCGAGCAACCAGTCGTGGCTCAAGGTCGATGCGAGCGGAAAAGCGCCTGCTGCTCTTACCGTCTCGGTGGACGTCAGCAATCTTGCGCCCAACACATACAACGGAATCATCACGGTCAGCGGCGGAAGAACTGTCATCCCGATCCCGGTGACCCTGACAGTAACCTCCGCGGCCCTTCCACCGAAGTTGGGCGTCGGGCCCCTGACCGAAAGCCTGTCGGTCGCGAATGATGCGACGGCGCTGAGTGGCCTGATCACTGTCACCAACGGCGGTGGCGGAAGCATGGACTACACCGCGACGAGCGATTCCGCCTGGCTGACAGTAGTGGCGGGTGGAACTGCCCTTGCCGGAAGCCCCTCGTCATTGCCATTCAGCGCGAACCCCGCGTCACTGACGCCTGGAACGTACACGGGCCATATCACGGTGCGCCGAAGCGGTTCGGACGCGGACCTTGACGTCGTCACAATCGTCCTGGCGGTGACGAAGGCCGCCGCGCCCTCCATTCAGCTATCGAAGACCGGCGTCACGATGACCGCAGTCCTGGGCGGTTCCGCGCCTCCCGCGGAGACTGTTACCGTGACCAACGGCGGCACGGGCACGCTCAACTGGACCCCGCAGGTTGCCACGACCGACGGAGGAAGCTGGCTGACCGCCACCGCATCAGCTAATTCGATTTCCATCCAGGCGACGCCGACCGGCCTCGCGGCGGGCCAGTACTATGGCTCCGTGAACGTTGTCGCGGCGGGCGCTGTGAACAGCCCGCAGACCGTCTCAGTGGCGCTCAACATCCTCGCCGCGGCTTCGAGCCCCGGTGTTACGGTTTCGACCGGCGCTATCCTCCTCACCGGCGCGGCGGGCAGCGCAACGCCGCTCAGCCAAACCGTGACACTGTTTAATCCATCATCGACCGCGGTCTCCTATGCGGCGGCGGGTTCCACCGGTGACTGGTTGTCGGCCAGCCCCACAAGCGGAAATGCCATTGCCGGTTCGAACTCCCTGCAGATTTCGGCAAATCTCAGCGGCCTGCCGGCGGGTGTGCAGCAGGGGACGGTGACTCTGGGCTTCGGCGACGGCTCCTCCGCTGCGGTCAACGTTGTATTGCTGGCGCTCCCCACGCTGACAACTCCGAGCGCGCGCGGTGGATTCCACCCGCTCGCGATCGCAGCCTGTTCCGCGGGTAAAGCCTCTTATCTGATCCCGATCTTCCGGTCTCCGGCGAATCAGACGACGGTCAATGCCGCCTCGGCGGTAACCGTTCAGGCGCAGGTGATTGACGATTGCGGGCACGCCATTACGGCGGCAGGCGGCGGCTCGGTGCAGGTGACGTTCTCGAACGGCGATGCGGGCATCAATCTGCACGATATCGGCGGTGGAGTCTGGGAAGCAACCTGGACGCCGGCGACGGCGGGAACCTCGGTCGCGCTGACGCTGACGGCGACCGCGGGCGGCCTGACCGGCAACGCCTCGCTGGCGTCGCTCAGCAGCCTGACCGTGACGGTGAAAGCCGCAGGCGCCAACTCGGCGCCGCAGCCGACCGGTATCGCCAACGCTGCGAGCGCAGGGCAGGCGGTCCCCGGCGTAGTAGCGCCCGGCAGTTATGTCGCAATTTACGGAACCGGTCTGGCGGGCAACGACAATCCGTCGGCGACAACCATACCGCTGCCAACCACTCTCAACGGAACGCAGCTTTTCCTCGGCGGGATTCCGATGCCGCTGCTCTATGCGGGAGCGGGACAGGTGAATGCGCTCATACCAGAAGGAATTGCGCCCAACGCTGCCTATCCGCTCGTGATAGAGCGGGGGACGGCGCAGTCGGTGCCGGTGCCTTTGACAGTGACGCAGTTGCAGCCGGGCGCTTACACAGTGAATACGTCGGGCTCCGGCGCAGGCATCGTGACCAACGCGCTGACGGCTGAATTGATCACAACATCGAATCCGGCGCATGCGGGAGACTACCTGGTGATCTATGCGACGGGCCTCGGCGGCCTCACAGGGCCGAATGGAGAAACGCAGCCGGGTGACGGGGCGGGAGCGCCGGGCGACGTTGTGTTCCACACGAAGTCGGCGGTAACAGTGACAGTGGGCGGCGTGCAGACGCCGGCGCTGTTCTCCGGCCTGACGCCCAATCTGGTGGGCCTCTACCAAATCAACATTCAGCTGCCGGAAGGCGTGACGCCGGGCGACGCGGTGCCCGTGGTGATCACGGCAACCGATTCGGCCACTGGCGCGACGGCTTCCGGAAACAGCGTTACAATCGCGGTCCAGTAGACGGTGCTATTTTCAAATGTGACAGCGTAGCGCTCTGCTCCGCTCGTATTCATGAGTACATCGACAAAGAAAGCGCCGGCTCTGATTGCCGGCAATGAAACGCTCGGCGTCATTGGCGCCGGGGTGATGGGGCGGACGATTCTGAAGGGCCTTTTTGACAGTGGCGTGCTGTCGCGCGAGCAGGCCTGGGCGTCTTCGAGATCGAAAGAGACGTGCGAATCGGCGACGCAAGAGCTTGGAATTGCGGTCAGCACGGATGTTGGGAGCCGCATCCCGACTGCCGGGCTGATTTTGATCTGCGTAAAGCCGCGGCAGATTGCGGGCGTTTTGTCCTCACTGAAAGCGGCCGGGCTGAAGCCGGGTACGCTGCTGATTTCGGTTCTTGCCGGAACAACGGTTGCGCAACTGGAATCGCTGCTGGGCACCGAGAACCCGTGGGTTCGCGCGATGCCGAATACGCCCTGCGTGGTCGGCGAAGGGATGACGGCGGTGTGCGCCGGGACTCATGCGACGCCGGAACATCTCGCGAAGGCGCAGCGGATTTTCGAAGCGGTGGGCAAGTGCGTGGCAGTGGATGAGGGCTACTTCAACGCCATCACGGCTCTGAGCGGCAGCGGGCCCGCGTATCAGTTCCTGATCATGGAAGCGCTGGCCGACGCGGGCGTGCGCGTCGGATTGCCGCGGCAACTGGCGCTGACGCTGGTGGCGCAGACGGCGCTCGGCGCGGCGCGCATGGTGCTGTCGACCGGACGCCATCCGGCCTCGCTGCGCGACGATGTGACCACGCCGGCCGGCTGCACGATCGGCGGGCTGCTGATGCTCGAAGACGGGAGGATTCGTTCCGTGCTGGCGCGCGCGGTGGAGGAAGCGACGAAGATCGCGGGAGATCTCGGCGCAGCGGCCACGGCTCAGAAGGAGAAGCGTCATGGCTAGCGCGCGGACGGAATCCACGGCGGAAACGCTGATCGCGATTGAAGACCAGTGGGGCGCGCATAATTACCATCCGCTCGACATCGTGGTGAGCGCGCCTCGGGCGTGTGGGTGTACGACGTCGAGGGCCAGCGCTATCTGGATTGCCTCAGCGCGTATTCGGCCCTGAACCAGGGCCACTGCCATCCGCGGATTGTTGCAGGCGCTGCAGGAGCAGGCCGCGCGCGTCACGCTGACCTCGCGCGCGTTCCGCAACGATCAGCTGCCGCTGTTCTGCCGGAAGCTGGCGAGCTTGTGCGGCATGGAGATGGTGCTGCCGATGAACACCGGCGCGGAGGCGGTGGAGACGGCCATCAAGGCGGCGCGCCGCTGGGGCTACACGAAGAAGGGCATCCGGCGGACCAGGCCGAGATCATCGTCTGCGAGAACAATTTCCACGGGCGCACCACGACCATCACCGGCTTCTCCTCCGAGCCGCTGTATCGCGACGGCTTCGGACCGTTCACGCCGGGCTTCGTGAACCATTCCGTTCGGCGACGCGAAGGCGCTTGAAGGCGGCGATCACGCCGAATACGTGCGCGTTTCTGTTCGAGCCGATCCAGTGCGAGGCCGGCATCCTGATTCCGCCCGACGGATACCTGCGCGAGGCGGCGAGATCTGCCGGCGGAACGCGTGCTGCTGGTGGCCGACGAAATTCAGACCGGCCTGGGCCGCACCGGACGGATGCTGGCCTGCCAGCACGAAGATGTGCAGCCGGATGTGTTCATTCTGGGCAAGGCGCTTTCGGGCGGGTTTTATCCGGTGTCGGCGGTGGTTTCGACGCGCGAGGTGCTTGGGTGTGTTCGGCCGGGCAGCCATGGGAGCACGTATGGCGGGAATCCGCTGGCGTGCGCGGTGGCGCGGGCGGCACTGCGGGTGCTCGATGACGAACGGCTGTGCCGACCGTTCGCGCGAATTGGGCGCGTGGCTGCTCTATGAGCTGCGCACGATTCGCCATGCGGCGATTCATCAAGTGCGCGGCGCGGCCTGCTGATCGGAATCGAACTGCACGGCCCGGCGCGGCCTTATTGCGAACGCCTGAAGGATCTTGGGCTGCTCTGCAAGGAGACGCACGATTACGTGATTCGTCTTGCGCCGCCGCTGGTGATTTCGCAGGAAGATCTCGGTTGGGCTGTGGCTCGCGTCAAGGAAGCGTTCGCGGTTTGAGCTGCGCCAGCACGTCAAAATAATCGGGGAAGGTTTTGGCGACGCAGCGCGGGTCGTTGATTCGCACCGGCACGCCACCGACGGCGATGAGCGAGAAGCACATCGCGATCCGGTGATCGTCATAGGTGTCGATCACTGCGTTCGGAGTCAGCGCCGCGAGTGGTGTGATGTTGAGGTAGTCCGCGCCCTCTTCCACTGTCGCGCCGGTCTTGCGAAGCTCGGTGGCCATTGCCGACAGGCGGTCCGTCTCTTTTACGCGCCAGCTTCCGATATTGCGGAGAACAGTTGTGCCATCGGCAAAAAGGGCGCAGATTGCCAGGGTCATGGCGGCGTCCGGAATGTGATTCAGATCGATCTGGATTGCGTTGAGCCGACCGGATACAGGCGCCTGCGCTTCGATCCAATTCTCACCCCAACTTACTTGCGCGCCCATTGCCTCGAGCGCATCGGCGAATCGAACGTCGCCCTGGATGCTGGAGCGGCCAGCGCCGGTGATTCGAACAGGGCCGCCGCCGATGGCGCCTGCCGCGAGGAAATACGATGCGGCGGATGCGTCGCCTTCGACTTCAAACGCGCCGGGCGCACGGTATTGGCTGTGGGCTGCAATGGTGAATCGGCGCGAATCTTCCCGTTCGACTGTTACGCCGAATTGGGCCATCATTTTGCGCGTGATTTCGATGTAGGGCTTCGAGATGAGCTCTCCATCGATTTCAATTACTACCTGCTGCGTTGACAGTAAGGGGGCGGCCTGGAGGATTCCGGTCAGAAACTGGCTTGAGACGTCGCCCCGGACGCGGAATGGTTTTGCGGGGCTGATGGCGCCTTGTCCGATGAGCAGTGGGGGATAACCTTGTTGGGCCTCATAGCGAATGGAGGCGCCGGCGGCGTTGAGGGCGTCAACGAGATCGCCGATGGGGCGTTCGTGCATACGAGGTACGCCGTGGATTCGGTATGCGCCGCCGGTCAGGGCGAGGACGGCGACGAGGGAGCGGGCAGAGAGGCCGGAATTTCCTACGAAGATATCCGCCTCGGATCTTGGGAAGCGGTGCGTTCCCTGCACTACCAGGTCATCGCCTTCGCGCTGAATTGCGACGCCTAGTTGCGCCAGGGCTTCGCGCATGACGCGGGTATCGTCGGAGTCGAGGAGGTTGGTGAGGCGCGTTTCGCCTTCGGCGAGAGCTGCGAGCAGCAAAGCGCGGATTGAGATGCTTTTTGAGCCGGGGAGGCGTACCTGGCCGCAGGCTGCCGGGAATGGTAGCAGATCCAGATGGTCTTTGGGGGGGAGCAAACTCCGATTTTACGCCGTGCCCGATGGCAGTTCCGGTTTGCGGGCGCGGAAGCGGAAGGCGTGCGGCTTCATGATATCGATTTCGATTTCTTTGAAGCCCGCGGCTTCGAGGCGTTCTGGAAATGTGTTGGGATCGATCATGACCATGGTGTCGAAGACGTGGAGGAGTCCGAAGACCTTGTTGTAGAGGCTATCGGCTCCGGCGAAGATGCCGCCGGGACGAAGGACGCGTGCAGTTTCGGAGAGCAGCCGGTCCTGCAGCGTCGGCGAGGGCACATGGTGGAGCATCGTGAAGCAGACTGCGCTGTCGAATGCGCCGGACGGGAGCGAGGTGGCGGTTGCGTCTTCGCAGAGCACCGATACGTTTTGACTCCCGAGGCGGCGTTGAAGCGATTTCGCGAGGCGCTTATCTTTTTCGACGCAGGTGAGGCGCGGGACTTTCGGGAGAAGCAGGCTGGTTACAGCGCCGGGGCCGGGTCCGATTTCAAGGACGTTCGCACCGAGCGAAACACCGTCGAGTGTCCACGGGACGAGCCGGTTTTCCAGAAAGTTTTTCCAGAGCGACGAGCCGCAGATGCAGCGATGGAGCAGAATTCATCGTAATCAGCCCGCGCGCAGCGCACATGCGGGATCGAGAGTGGCCGCGCGGCGCGAGGGAATCCACGCGGCGAGGAGAGCCACCAAGCCCAGCGTAGCAGGCGCAAGCGCGAGCGTGACCGGATCGTGCGGGCCGACGCCGAACAGCAGCGTTCGAATCAATCCCGCAAGCGCGAGTGCGCCCGTGATTCCCGCAGCTACGCCGACAACAACGGGAATGGCGGCACTCCGGAAAGCCAGCGATCTGATATTGGCGGGCGTCGCGCCGACAGCAACACGAACACCGATCTCCCGAACGCGCTCGGATACCCAGTAGGCGAGGATTCCGTAGACACCGATCGCCGCGAGCAGCAACGAAGCGCAGGAGAAGCCAGCCAGCAGCAGGGCGCTGAAGTGCTGGCGAGAAAACGTGGTGGCGATGACCTCTTCCATCGTTCGGACATCCGCAATGGGCTGCGCCGGGTCGATGGAGCGAACAATGCGGCGAAGGGGCGTCGCGAACGATAACGGGGCCGTGGCGGTGTGGGCCAATAGCACCATCTGGTCATAGGCGAGCTGCGCGTGCGGATAGTAGACGGTGGCTGACGGCTCGTCTTCCAGAGTCTCGTCGTGCGCGTCGTCGACGACGCCGATAATCTGACCGAACGGGTTATTGCGCGCCATCCAGACCTTCAGTTGTTTATCCAGAGGATTGGAATTGCGCAGGAACTTTTCAACAAACTGGCGGCTGACGATGAAGCGCAGGGAGCGCTTACGCGGTTGTCGGCATCTGTAAAGTCACGGCCGGAAGAGGGGAATGCCCATGGTCCGGAAGTATCCCGGCAGCACGGTTCGAATGGAGGCAACCTTTTCCTCGCCAGGCCGCGAGGGCGGTTCTGCGGGAATCTGGACCCAGGTTCCAGGAAAGATTCCATTGAAGGGAAGGTGGCTGATCGCGCTCGCTGAGATGACGCCGGGAAGGGCGCGCACCTGTTCGACAGTTCGCTCGAAGAACTGTACTGTCTGTTCGTCATGAGAGTATCGCGCCTCCGGCAGGGATATGCGCAGAGTCAGTACGTGATCGGCCCGCAGGCCCGGATTGACGCTCTGCAAATTGTCTAAAGTGCGGAGAACAGCAGGGCTGCGCTTCAGCAGGATGACGGAAATGGCGATTTCCCCGCCAACGACCACGCGCGGAGGTACCCAGCCCGACCCGATATTGGAGCGGCCGCCATCCTGCAACTGGAGAGACAGGTCGGTGCGCGATCCTGCGAGCGCCGGGGCGAGTCCGAAGAGAACGCTGGTAAGCGCGGTCAGCACGAGGGCGAAGATGTAGACGCGCGTATCGGTCACGATATTGATGGACTGCGTGAGATCTTTGGGCGCGAGCTGGACCAGCGCCGACACTGCGATGCGCGCGAGCAGCGTACCGACCGCGCCTCCGATGAAGGCGAGGATGAGGCTTTCGGTCAGCAATTGGCGAATGACTCGCATACGTCCGCGACGAGCGAGATCCGCAGGGCGATTTCGCGCTGACGCGCCGTGTAACGAGCCAGCAGCAGACTGGCGACGTTGGCGCAGGCGACTGTCAGCAGTAATCCGGCTGCACCCAGCAAAACGAGCAGGGAGGGTTTCACCTCACGAACAAGCGCATCGCGAAGAGGTTCCACTTCCGCAGCCCAGCCCTTGCTGAAAGAGGGGTCCTGCGCGGCGCGCTGGCGCGCCACTTCGGTGATTTCGGCCTGCGCTCTTGTGAGGCTGACGCCGGGTTTGAGAAGGGCCAGACAATCGAGCCAGCGTCCATCGCCATCCTTCGAATCGCTTGCGCTCGGCGTCGAGCCGCTGGTCGGCCAGTTCGCGCGCCGCGCGCGTCGTCTCAATCCGCTTGGCGTTCATGTCGATCTTCCACGCCGCGTCGCGCACCTGCTGGATCGCGCGTCTTCGGCGCTCTTCAGCCGCTCCTCGGACTGCGTCCGTTCGAGCCGCGCTGCGCGTAGTTCGCCTCGTCGGCGCTCTCGCCGAGCGGATACGTCACGCTGACGCCGGCGGTCCACGTCGGGTAGTTCGCGCGCGAACAGCTGGTTGAGAACGCTGCCGAACGGCGTGACGTGCCCGCGCCGACGATGCGTGCCGGGAAACCCGCGCCGGAAGTCGCGGAGCACTTGCGTGCCGCCCAGCGCCGCTCGCCGAGTAGCTGGCGTTCGAGCCGCACGTCCGGCAGCTTCTGGTTCTCCGTGAACTTGACGTCGTCTGCGCCATCTCGATGTCCTTGCGCGCAGGCTGGAGATCGGTGCGTCGCGCAGCGCCGTCGTGACGGCCGCGTTCACGTCGGGCGCCATCGTCGCGATCGGCGGCGAGTCGATGGGCTCGAGCGGCACATTCCAGATCGAGCGATCGGTTGGATCGAAGATCAGCACGCGCAGCCGATCCTCTGCCTGCTTGACGGCGGTCTGGGCGATGATCAGCTGCTCCTGTCGGCCGCGACCTCGGCCTGCGCGGAGAGGAGGTCGAGCGGCGGCGACTGGCCGACGTCCACCTTGGCTTTGTTCACGCGCACCAGTTCCTGCGCGAGATCGAGCGACGATTGCCGCGCGTCGACGGCCGCGCGCGCCGACGCGAGGTTCCAGTACCGGCCTTGGTGCTCGCCGACGTGTGCACGACGCTTTCGCGAAGCCGCGAGTCGGCGATGTCCCGATTGATCCGACTCGTCGCGAGCTGCTGGCGCGCCGGATCGATCGCGAGATTGCGCACGAGCGGCTGCGAGACCGTGAGGTCAGGCCCGACTGCAGGAGCGGGTTGAAGCTGTTCAGGATGCTGTTGCTGTTGGTGTGCGCGGCCGTCCACGACACGCCGTACGTCGTGCCGTACCGGGGCAGCGTTGGCTCACGCCCGCGGTCGTCGTGACGACGTTGGTGCGCGTCGCGATCGGAAACAGCACGCTCGACGGCGGCTGCAGCTGATTGTTGCGGTTGACCGCCGAGTTGACGGTTGGTTTGAACGCGCCGGCGGCCGCCGCCACCGTCGTGTCGCTGATCTGCGGGTCGAGACGGCTCGCGCTCAGGTCGACGTTGTGATCGAGCGCCAGCTTCACGGCCTCGTCGACGGTGAGACGGAGCGTGCGGCGCCGGTGACGGCGCGGCGGGCTTGCGCGAGGCGGGCGCCGCGATCGCGGCGATGACGAGGGTGCTGAGAACGTCTTACGCGTGGATGACCTTGGCACAGTTGGAGGTTCGGGTGCGCGCCGGAAAATCCTGACGCGCGCCGCATCGTCGAAGAGCGAGTAGGCGACCGGCGTCGCGAGCAGCGTGAGCAGCAGCGAGAGCGACTGGCCGCCGACGATGACGACGCCGATCGCGCGGTTGTGCCCGCGCCGATGCCGTTCGAGACGATGAGCGGGATCATGCCGGCGACGAACGCGATCGTCGTCATGAGGATCGGGCGGAGCCGGTCCTTGTTCGCCTGGAGGATCGCCTCGTGCGCGCGAGGCCGGTCTCTCGGAGCTGGTTCGTGTGATCGATCTGGAGGATCGCGTTCTTCTTCACGACGCCGAAGAGCACGAGGAGGCCGAGCGCCGAGAAGATGTTCAGCGACTGCCGGAAGATGATGATCGAGAGCAGCGCGAACGGCAGCGTGAGCGGCAGCGACAGGAGGATCGTGATCGGGTGCAGCCACGACTCGAACTGCGCCGCGAGGATCAGGTACATGAAGACGAACGACAGCACGAACGCGATCAGGAAGTTCTGCGCCGCCCGTCCGAGCTCCTTCGACCGGCCGGTGAACCCGCCGCGGTACTCGGCCCGAGCTTCAGGTTCTGGAACTCGGATGCCATCGCGTTCTGCACTTCGGCCTGCGACGCCGTCGGCGCAGGTTGGCGAAGACGGTCACCTGACGCTGCCGCGCAAGCCGGTTGATGTCGGACGGCGCGGAGCCCGGCTGGAAGTTCGCGACGTTGTCGAGCGACACCGCGCCGAGCCGCGTCGACGGCACGGTGAGGCCGGCGATCGCCTGCTCTGTCGTGCGATCCGCCTGCCGCGCGCGCAGGTGCACTTCGTACTGCTCGCCGCCCTCGTTGTAGGTCGTGACCTGATCGCCGCCGACGAGCAGGCGCAGCGCTTCGGCCGCGTCGGCGATCTGCACGCCGATGTCCGCCGCCTTCGGCCGATCGATCTGGACCGACAGCTCGGGCTTGCCGGTGTTCAGCGACGTGTCGACGTCGACGACGCCGGGCAGCTTCTTCACGCGCGCGACCAGCTGCTGGCCGAACGCGTCGAGCTTCGCGCAGATCCGGCCCGTTGATGATGAACTGCACGTCGGCGTTCTGGCTTGCCGCTGCCGCCGATAGTCGCGATCGGCTGCACCGACGTCCGCAGCGTCGTGGCGAGCGGCGGCAGGATGTCCTTGCGCACTTGTCCCATGATGGCGAACTGATCGCGCGCCCGCGTCTTCGATCGGCGTTCAGCCGGACGTAGATGTTCGCCGACGTTGCGCGTCTGCGCCGGATCGCCGCCGACCGTGACGAGCGTGTAGGCGACTTCCGGAACCCGCGTGCGCACATCGCGGGCGATGCGGTTCGCGATCACCTCGGTCGCCTCGAGGCTCGTGCCTTCCGGCGCGCGCACGTTGATCTCGAACTGCGACTGGTCGTCGTTCGGGAGGAAGTTCTTGTTCGCGATCGAGAACAGCGGAACGCTCGAGAGCAGCACGAGCACGGCGAGCCCGGCGACGACCGCGCGGTGCGCCATCGACCACTCGAGCATGCGCGTGTAGCAGCTCGTCGACGGCGTGGAACGCGCCCGACTCCTTCGAACTGTGTCCGCCTTTGCCATCCTTGTCGCCGTGCGGCTTCACCTTCAGCCAGCGCGCCGAGAGCATCGGCGTCAGCGTGAAGCTGACGAGCAGCGACACCATGATCGCGAACGCCATCGTCAGGCCGAAGCTCTTCAGGAACCGGCCGACGATGCCGCTCATGAAGGCGACCGGCAGGAAGACGGCGACCAGCGAGAGCGTCGTCGCGAGAACGGCGAGGCCGATCTCCTTGGTGCGCGTCGATCGCCGCCTTGAACGTCCTCGTGCTTCTCTTCGATGAAGCGGTAGATGTTCTCGAGCACGACGATCGCGTCGTCGATCACGATGCCGACCGCGAGCGTGAGCGCGAGCATCGTGATCGAGTTCGAGCGTGAAGCCCATGAACCAGATCAGCCCGAACGTCGCGATGATCGACGTCGGGATCGCGATCGCCGCGATGATCGTCGACCGCAGGTTCGCGAGGAAGAGCAGCACGACGAGCGCGGCGAGAATCGAGCCGACGATCAGATGCTCTTCGACGTTGTGAATCGACGCTTCGATGAAGTCCGACTTGTCGCGGACGATGCGCAGCTCGTAGCCGGCGGGCAGCGCCTGCTTAATCGTCTGCGAGCCGCTCCTTGACGCCTCGACGACGTCGACGGTGTTCGTGCCCGACTGCTGCCGAAGCTGGAGGAGCACGGTATCGACGCCGTTCACGTTCGCGAGCGTGTCGGCATTGGCTTCGCCGTCTTCGACGCGCGCGACGTCGGCGACGGTGATCGCGTGTCCCTGCGTTTGCCGGACGACGATGTCGTCGAATTCCTGCACCGACTGCACGCGGCCGCGCGTCCGCAGCGTGACCGACTGCGGCCCCTGGTCCATGCGGCCGCCGGGGATCTCGATGTTCTGCGACTGCAGGGCTCTCGAGACGTCGGTCACCGTGACGTTGTAAGCGCGGAGGCGATCGGCATCGAGCCAGATGTTCACCTGGCGCTGCCGGCCGCCGAGGACCAGCACCTGGCCGACGCCGTTCAGACTTTCGAGCTGGCGCCGGAGCACTTTGTCGGCGTACTCGGTGATGTCGCGGACCGGTTTGTTCGCCGTCAGCGCGAGGCTCAGCACCGGCGCCGAGTCGGGATCGAAGCGATCCACTCGCGGCTGCTGAATCGTCTTCGGCAGCAGCGGCAGCGCGCCGTTCACCTTGTCGCGCACTTCCTGGGCGGCGACGTCGGCGTCCTTGTCGAGGATGAAGCTGATCACGACCTGCGAGACGCCTTCGGACGAGGTCGATCGCAGTTCGTCGATGCCGCTGATCGTGTTGACCGCTTCCTCGATTTTGTCGGTGACTTCGGTCTCGATCTGTTCCGGCGCGGCGCCCGGCTCCAGCGTCGTCACGACGACCGTTGGAAAGTCGACCTTCGGGAAGCGGTCGACGCCAAGCTGCAGGAACGAAAACGCGCCGACGACGGTCAGCGACAGGATCAACACGGTCGCGAAGACCGGCCGACGCACGCATATCTCTGCTAACCACTGCATGACAACCTCGCTCGCCTATGCGGCGCCGCGTTACTTGATCGTCGTTCCGTCGACGAGCTGCGAGACGTTCGTCGTCGCGACCCGTTCGCCGGCCTTGAGGCCGTTCGAAATCTCGACGAGCGCGTCGAGTTTTTGCCCGATGGTCACGACGCGCTCCTCGACACGGTCGCCCTTGACGACGTAGACGCGGCTCGTGCCCGCGGCGGTTTGCACAGCAGTACCGGGGACGAGAATCGCCGGCGTCTTTGCCGTCTGCTGTACGAGAGCCGTCGCGAACATTCCAGGCTTGAGCTCGCCGTTTTCGTTCGGCACGACGGCCTCGACGGTCAGTGCCCGCTGATCGGCGCGGAGGGCAGGCGAGACGTATCGCACCTTGGCGTCGAACGTTCGCGCCGGAAACGCGTCGACGGCGAGCGCCACGGGCGCGCCCACGCCGACGGCCGCGACGAACTGTTCGGGAACGGTGAGCTGAACACGGAGCGGCGTGATCTTGACGACCTCCGCGATCTTCATGCCTTTGGTGACGTAGTCTCCCGTCGAGACCAGCCGCTGTCCGACGATGCCCGTGAATGGCGCGCGCACGATCGTGTCGGCCGCGGCCTTTCGCGCAAGCGCCACGCGGGCGCGTGCTGCCTGCAGGGCCTGATACTGCTGGCGCGCGGCATTCTTCGAAGACTCGTATTGCTGCCGCGCCGCCTCCACCTGCGTGCGCCGCTGATCGTATTCGGACTGCGAAACGACACGCTGCTCGAGCAGCTTCGCGATCCGATCGAATTCCGACTTCGGCGAGCGTGAGGCTCGCTTTTGCGTTCGCCACCTCCGGCACCTTCGCGTCGTCGAACGCGCCGTCGGGGCCAAGCGCCAGCCGCGCTTCGATTTGCGCGGCGTTGGCGACCGCCTCGTCGAGGCTCGCGTCGGTTTCGACCGGCGACAGCCTCACGAGCTCAGCGCCTTGACTGACGCGCGTGCCGCGTTCGACCGGCGTCGCGATCACGCGGCCTGCGATCTCGGCGGCAACGTCCGCCTGCTCCTCGGCCGTCAGCGATCCGCTGACGCGAACGAATCGCGCGATCGGCTGCTCGACCGCCGCGGCCGGCGAGACCGACACTGCGGGCGTTTCGACGTTTGCGTCCCTGGTCCGCGCATCGCCCGTGCTGCAGGCGGGCGCGACGATCGGAACGGCGGCGAACAGCAGGACGGCGAATTTCGTGATGGGTTTCGTAGTCATCGGCGGAACGACTCCTCGTGTCATGACGCTTGCAGGTCCGCGGCTTCGTCTTCGTCACCAAGCGGACAATCGATATCTCCCGACGATTCGAGCTCGATCCCGGATTGAAGGCCCGCCAGCACGACGTTGATGACGTCGTGCGCGAGGCGATCCGGGTCTTCGGCTGGCGCGAGCCGGTCGGAGAGGCTGAACGTGGCGAGGCCGACGATGCTCATCGTGAGCAGGCGGATGGCGACGAACGGCTTCACGGTCGCCGGCAGAACGCCGGCATCGATGCACGACTGGATGTGCTCGACGAGATGTCGCTTCATCTCGCGCGCGAAGGCGAACCGCTCGTATTCACGGCTGATCCGCGGCACCGAACGCTCGACGAACATCAGCGCGAAGTACTGCGGATGGTCGCGGCTGAATTGGTACAGACGCCAGAAAATCGCGCGCAGGCGATCCAGCGGCTCGAGCGCGTTGAGCTCGGTCGCGGCGGGTGCGGCTCCCGGATCGCCAAGCAGCCGGAATCCTTCTTCGGCGAGCGCGAAGAAGATGTCGTCCTTGCTCGGAAAGTAGCCGTAAATAGCGGCGGGGCTGTACTCGATCCGCTCGGCGATCTTGCGAATCGATACGTTGCGGAAGCCTTCGGAGACGAAGAGCTCGCGTGCCGCGTCCAGGATGCCCCGGCGTACCGCTTCGCGGTCTCGTTCGTGACGTTCTTTAATACCCATGATCTCTTCCGGCCCAGTCAGACGAGGTGAACAGTGTTCAGTATCATGAGCTGAACACTGTTCACTTGTCCAACGTTGTTAGACGCTGAATGAATCTGAAAGTTTCAACCGGTGCCAGGCACGTGCCTGGCACCGGTTATTTGACCGTGGCTGAGCTGAGGCCGGCTAGACCGATGAGGTAGACGGCGGCGGCCGAGAGCAGGGTGACCCTAAATCCCCAGTTCATCGCAATGAAGATCGCCAGGGTGGCGCCGAGCACGGAGAGCGCGCCGTTGATGCCCCACGCCCACGGTCACCATCTGCGGCGTCGCGACGCTCAGCATTCGGATGCCCGACGGCATCGGCATCCCGAGCGCGATGCCGATCGGGATCAAAGTTGCGACGGCCACGAGGATCCGCGCCGGCCGGGAGAACGGGATCGCCCACAGCACAATGGGCTCGACGACGAGGACGACCGCGACGGCCAGCAGTGCGATGCACGCCACGACGGCAAGCGTCGACATCCGCAGTCTGTCAGCGCCGAAGCGACGGCTCAATCGCGCACCGATCCCGGTGCCGAGGAGCAGCGAGAACAACGTGACGGTGAGCGAATACACCGGATGACCGAGCAGCAGCACGAACCGCTGCAGCAGCGGCGACCTCGATCAGCATGAAGCCGGCGCCGAGCGCGCCGAAGAAGATCAGCCACGACAGCCACCCTTCAGTGCGCGCGCCACCGGCCAGCAGCAGCGGGCCCACGATGAAGAGCAGCACCAACGCAGTGGAGATGCCGAGCAGCGTCAGCAATGCGCTGAGGCCGTTGCCGAACAGCATCGAGCGGCCGAATGCCACCTGAAACTGATCCTTCAGTTTCGTCGTGTGAAAGAAGAACGGGCGGTCGTCGGTCGTCGGCCGGATGTCCTGCGCGTATTGCCGCGTAGAACGCCGTGCGGTCGGCTGCGCGAATCAGCCGCGCGTAGTCGTTTGGCGCGACGCCGCCGAATTCCGATCGGTCAGCTGCCGCGGCCGTTCCTTCGGCGTTGCCGAACGGCGCGTACAGCACCTGAAAGTGGAGTCGATCGGCCGTCTGCGAAAGGCGCTCGACTTCGTCTCGCGTGAACGGCGATTTCTTCAGCAGAAACGTTGCCACACGATCGTGCTGCACGATCGCGAGCCGGGACGCCGCGTCCCACCCGCGCCGCTCGCACGCCGCCTGCGCGAGCGATACCAGCCGGAGCCCGTCGAACACCCATCGCGTAATCGTCAGTACGCCGTCGCGGCTTGAGATGATCGAGGTAATCGTCGAACGCTTCGACCGTGTAGAGCGTGTTTTCCGTCAGCGTGTACGCACCGGCAGCGGTCGCCGCCCACGTGTCGACGAGCGACGCCTGAATGACGTCGTAGCGGTCCGGACGACCGCCGCACGAAGCTCCGCCCATCGTCGACGGCGATGCGGACGCGCGGGTTCGTGTAGATGCCGCCGGAGAAGTCGCTGAATCGTTCACGCATCACGTCGTTGGCGATGATCGGGTTGATCTCCACGCCGTCGACGCGTGCCGGCGCCGAAAACCAGCGCCGACACGAGGTCGCGACCGCCGCCGGGTCCGATGACGAGCGCGGTGAATGGCGGACCGTCGCTCTTCAGCTGGTACGCGAGCGCCGTGAGCTCGTAGCGAAGGTATTGCACGTTCGACAGATCGGGCGCGGCGTGCAGGATTGGCGTGGACGCCGCCGAGTCGATGTCCATGAAGCGCGTGTCGGGCAGCGGGCCGGTGTATGCGGAGCTCAGCGACCAGTCGCCGTGCGCTCGCTCGTATACGCCGACGCGCGAAAACGAATTCCACTTGCTGAACAGCACGCGGTCGCCCTGGTGGCCCTTCGTGTCGACCACGTCGAACGAGGCGACGCCGGACCATTGGCCGCCGAGCGGCAGAAGCATCAGCACCAGCGATAGCGATTGCGACGCGCTCGCGGCGCGCGCGAGGCGCAAACAGCAGCGCAGCGGCGCACGCCAGCGCCGCAGCCGTAAGGACGACGCCGGGAGCGCCCAGGCGATCGAGCAGCGGAATCAGCGCCAGGCAGCCGCCGGCGGCGCCGATGAGATCCGCGGCGTAGACGCTGTTGATCCGCGATGCCAGCCTCGAGATCGCAATCGTGACGACGAGGCCTCCCGGTAAAGAACGGAACGGCAGCGAGCGTGTAGATCGCGAGCATCAGCGCGAGATTTCGCGGCGAGTAGTTGAGCCCCACGCGCAGTCGCACGAGAACGAACAGGGCGACGACGGTCGACGCTGCGTAGATGATCGAATGGCGGGCGAGCAGCCAGTCCGTGGGCTGTCGATCGAACCTTCGGCGCGCGCACGAATGCGAACACGCCGCTCGCGCTCAGGCCAAAAAGCGCGATCGAAATCGCCAGAAAGGCGAAGTGGTAATACATGACGACCGAGAAGATGCGGGTCAGGCACAGCTCGGTCATCAGCAGCGTCGCCGAGACGAGCGCGACCCCGCCGAGCTGGCGGCCGGTCGGCGCGGCGTCCGGAACTCATGGCGCGAGAGTGTACCATCCGGTAGTGATCGTTCTTCGGCGTGCGTTCGTCGCCGCATCGCTCGTCTGGACGGCCGCGCTGCCGCTCGCCGCGTGGGCCGCGAGCCGTCCGCACGCGTCGATGCCGGGCTACGCCTTTGCGCTGAGCGTTTACGGGATCGGCTCACTCATCTGTCATCAGCGGCCGGAGCGGTCGTTTTCGATCTGGTCGGCTCAATTGCCGGTGTGCGCACGGTGCGCGGGCATTTATCTCGGCGCCGCGGTGTGTGGAGTCGCGGCGGTCTTCGCTGGCGGACGTCGCCATCACCGGATGTCGCCGGTCGTCGACGACACGCGCCGCGCTTCGCGCGCTCCTCATCGCCGCCGCGCTCCCAACGGCGGCGACGCTGCTCTTTGAATGGACGACCGGCCAGCACTCCGTCGAATGTCGGTCCGTGCGCGTCGCTGGATTCCCGCTCGGGGCGGCGTCGCGTGGATCGTCGCGCGGAGCGGGTAAGGTAAACTAGTCGGCCGTGCGCGCTACCGCCGCTGAAGAGACACGCTCGGGTGGGCTCGTGCTGCTGTGCCTCGCCTCCTGGGCGCTTCCGGGTGTCGGGCACCTGTGGCTGGGCCGCCGCAAAGGGCATCGTGTTCCTGGTCGCGCTTCCGCTGATGTTCGCGATCGGTCTTGGCATCAAGGGCCGTTTGTTCCCGTTCGACATTTCCGAGCCACTCGTCTGTCTCGCGGCGATCGCCGATTTCGGCATCGGGCTGATCGTACTTCGCCGCCGCGGCGCTTGGACTCGGCGGCGGAGAAGTCCGCGCGGTGACCTACGAGTACGGCAACGCGTTTCTGATCGTCGCCGGACTCCTCAATCTGCTCGTCGTCATCGACGCGTACGACATCGCGCAGGGCCGCAAGTGAATGCAGAGTCACTTCGTGCTGCTCGTGTTGTTTTCGCTGTTCGTCTCGCTGGTGTTCGCCGCGATCACCAAAGACGACACGCGCGAGCAGCTGCAACTCGGCGGCGTGCTGTTCGCGGGCTTCGTCGTGTCGGCGATCGTCCTCGGCTGGCTGCTGTACCCATTGCCGCTCTAGGCTCCGACATGGCATTCGACAACCTGCTGCTCGAACGCGACGGCGCGGTGGCCCTCGTCACGATCAATCGTCCGAAGGTGCTGAACGCGTTGAACGCGCAGACGCTCGACGAGCTGCGTCGCGCGATGCTGGACCTCGGTCACGACGAGAGCGGTTCGCGCGATCGTCCTGACCGGCGCGGGGGATAAGTCGTTTGTCGCGGGCGCCGACATCAACGAGCTCGCCGTCCAGACGCCGACCAGCGGGCGGGAACACGCGCTCGCCGGTCAGCACGTGTTCGACCTCGTGGAGAATCTCGGCAAGCCGGTGATTGCCGCAATCAATGGCTTTGCGCTCGGCGGAGGTTGCGAGCTCGCGATGGCGTGCACGCTCAGAATTGCGGCCGACACCGCGAAGCTCGGGCAACCGGAGATCGGGCTCGGTCTCATCCCAGGCTACGCCGGGACACAGCGACTCTCGCGCCTTGTCGGAAAAGGGCGCGCAATGGAAATCATGCTGACCGGTACGCCGATTTCGGCGACTGAGGCCGAGCGCATCGGCCTCGTCAATCGCGTGGTGCCGCTGGCCGAAGTTGTCGGGGAAGCGAAGCAGCTTGCGCACCAGCTCGCGAAGAATGCGCCGATTGCGATGCGCTACATCATCACGGCGATCAACAAAGGGCTCGAGATGCCGTTCGCTGAGGGTTGCGTGTTCGAGGCGACGCTCTTCGGACTCGTGGCATCGACCGACGACATGCGCGAGGGAACCGCAGCGTTTCTCGAGAAGCGGAAGCCGACGTTCAAAGGCCGGTAGTGGGGTGGCAATGGACGTTCTGTTCTAGGAACACCGAGCGCTACAGCGCGAAGGCGTCATCGAGCGGGGTGGGGCCCCGCGAGCAATAAATAATGCCGGCGACAGTCATTGAAGGGAATCAATCGGCGGAAGGCTTCAGCTTTGCGCTCGTGGTGTCGCGGTATCACGAGTTCGTCACCAGCAAGCTCGAGGCTGGTGCTCTCGCGGCGTTGAGCGCAGCGGGCGGCGCCCCGGAGTCGGTGACTATCGTGCGCGTACCGGGCGCATACGAGATTCCGATCGCCGCGCAGCATGCCGCCGAGAGCGGTGCGTTCAACGCCGTCGTGTGCCTCGGCTGTCTGATCAAAGGCGAGACGCCGCACTTCGACTACATCGCGTCCGCTGTTTCGCATGGTTTGACCGACGCCGCTGCGGCGACCGGCGTGCCGATGGCGTTTGGCGTGCTGACCACCAATTCGGTCGAGGAAGCGCTGGCCAGGGCGGGCGACGGCCCAGGCAACAAGGGATGGGAAGCCGCCGCCGCCGCGATCGAAATGGCGAGCGTGGTCGCGCAACTTACCGGCGGGTCGGGCGGGTAGGACGGCTGGATCAGGTGAGGCAGGTTGGGCGGGTCGGACGGGTAAGGCACGTGGGGTCCCGCGAGAAATTGAAAAGCGCCTGCGGCTATGCCAGCGGCGCGCGCGCGTTGCGCGCAGCGGGCGCGATGGCATCGAGCGGGGGTGGGGCCCCGCGAGAAGTGAAAAAAGACCCGCGCCATCGAGCTCGAGAATCGGCGCTGCAAATTCTCTATCAGTGGGAGATCGCGCGCACCGATGTCGTTCGGGCGGCGGGCACTTTCTTCGAGCAGCAGTGGCCGGACAAGGAACCGCCCTCCGACGTGCTGCGCGCCTTCTCGACCTCGCTCGCGCGCGATACGGTCGACCGGCTCCAGGCGATAGACGCCCTGATCGCTGAAACCGCCGAGAGGTGGCGGCCCGAACGCATGGCGATCCTCGATCGCCTCATCCTGCGCATGGCGGTGTGCGAGATGATGCGCGATCCGGAGACGCCGCCTGCGGTCGTGATCAACGAGGCGCTGGAGCTCGCGAAGACGTTCAGCGCTGAAGAATCGGTGAAGTTCATCAACGGCATGCTCGACGCCATCAGAAAAAACTGGAAACTCTCCACCACGGAGGACACTGAGAGCACGGGGAAACACTTCGTACGCAAGACGGCTTGGCCTCGTGTCCCCCTGTCTCCGTGGTAGAGAGCTTCATATGTCCTCAGAAGACGAACAGATATCCCAGCGTCGCGCCAACCTCGAGGAACTCGGGCAAGCTCGGCGTCGACGTGTATCCGCGGCGGTTCGAGAGACAGTCGACCGTGTCGGCGCTCGTCGAGCAGTTTGGTCAGCGCACGCACGACGAGCTCGAGGCGGAGCGCGTCACCACCGTCACGAGCGGACGCATTCTGGCGATCCGCTCGTTCGGCAAGGCCAACTTTCTCGTCATCACGGACGGACGCGCGAAGATCCAGGTCTACGTGCGGCAGGATTCGATGCCGGAGCTCGATTTCAAGATCTTCAAGCTCCTCGACTTCGGCGACTGGGTGGGCGTCGAAGGGCGGCTGTTCAGAACAAAGACCAACGAGTTCACGATCTGGGCCTCGCGGGTGCACTTCCTGGCGAAGTGTCTGCTGCCGCTGCCGGAGAAATGGCACGGGCTGTCGGATGTCGAGATCCGCTATCGGCAGCGGTATCTCGATTTGGTGGTGAATCCGGAGTCGCGCCGCGTGTTCGAGACGCGCAGCAAAGTCGTCGCCGCGATCCGCGAGTTCATGACGGCGCGCGGTTACCTGGAGGTGGAGACGCCGATGATGCAGCCGATCGCCGGCGGTGCGATCGCGCGGCCGTTCGTGACCCACCACAACGCGCTCGACATGGACCTGTTCCTGCGCATCGCGCCCGAGCTGTACCTGAAGCGACTCACGGTCGGCGGCCTCGAAAAGGTGTTCGAGATCAACCGCAACTTCCGGAACGAGGGGATCTCGACGCAGCACAACCCCGAGTTCACGATGATGGAGTTTTACGAGGCGTACGCCGATTACCAGACGCTGATGACGATGACGGAGGAACTTGTCGGGACGGTGGCGAGGAAGGCGATCGGCACCGACCAGATCACGTTCGGCGAGCACCAGATATCGCTCGCGACGCCGTTCGCGCGTCTGTCGCTGCGCGAAGGCGCGCGGCAGGCCGCCTCCGCGCGTCTGAAACGCGAAGTGAACGACGCCGATCTCCGCCGCCGCGACGTCGTGGCCGGCATCGCCCGTCAGCTGGGACTCGAGGTAACGGCGGGCCAGGGCGCTGGCAAGATCGCCACCGACGGTCTTCGAGGCGCTCTGCGAAGATCAGCTCGTGCAGCCCACGTTCGTGTACGACTTTCCGACCGAGGTGTCGCCGCTCTCGAAGCAGAAGCCGGACGATCCCGACACTGTGGAACGGTTCGAGCTGTACGTCGGCGGCTTCGAGATCGCGAACGCGTTCAGCGAGCTGAACGATCCGGCGGAGCAGCGGCGTCGTTTCGAGGCGCAGCTCGAACACCGAGCCGGCGGCGATCTCGAGGCGCACGAAATGGACGAGGACTATATCCGCGCGCTGGAGTACGGGCTGCCGCCGACCGGCGGGCGAAGGCGTGGGCATCGATCGGCTCGTGATGCTGCTGACCAACAGCGCGTCGATCCGCGACGTCATCCTGTTTCCGCTGATGCGCAAACGTGAATAAGCGCGCGATTCCCTTCGAGCTCCAGATCGCGCTGCGCTATCTTCTCGCGAAGCGGAAGCAGGCGTTCATCTCCGTCATTTCGCTGATCTCGACACTCGGCGTCACGGTCGGCGTGATGGCTGTCGTCATCGCCCTCGCGGTGATGACCGGGCTGCAGGGCGAGCTGCGCGACCGGATCCTCGGGTCGAACGCGCACATCTACGTCTCGAAAACGTCCGGCGGCATTGTCGATTACCGCGCCGAAGCGGCGAAGCTGTCGCAGCTGCCACACGTCGTTGGCGCGGCGCCGGCGCTGATGGGCCAGGGGCTTTTGTCGGCCGGCCGCGAGCAGGCGCCGGTGCAGATCAAAGGCATCGATCCCGAGCTCGAGCCGCGCGTCACCGACCTGAAGCGCGCGCTCAAGAGCGGCAGCTTCGAGGCGCTGGCCGACTCCGCCGAACGGACGCCCGGGCATTCTCCTCGGCACAGACCTCGCCGCGCAACTCGGCGTCGCGGTTGGCGACTCGGTGTCGCTCGTCACCGCCCAGGGCACGCTGACGCCGAATCGGGCTCGAGCCGTTTCCACGGCGGTTCCGCGTCGCCGGCATCTTCAACCTGGGCCTGTACGAGTTCGACGACACCTTTGCGTTCGTCGCCTTGCCGGTGGCGATGCGGCTGTTCGACAAGGACCAGGTGGACTACATCCAGCTCCGCCTGGACGACATCTACGCGGCACCCGATATCGCGCGCGAGATTCCTGAAAAATTCGGCCACGAATACTATGCGCAGGATTGGGCGCAGCTGAATAAAGCGCTCTTCTCGGCGCTGACGCTCGAGAAGATCGCGGTCTCGCTCGCGATCGGCCTCATCGTGATCGTCGCAGCGCTGAACATCGTAACTTCCTTGATCATGCTCGTGATGGAGAAGGGGCGCGATATCGCGATCCTGAAAACGATGGGCACGAGCGCGCGGAGCGTGACGGCGATTTTCATGATGCAGGGGCTGATCATCGGCATCATCGGGACGACGGTGGGTGGAATCGGCGGGTTGGTGATCTCGCGCATCATGGATCGCTACCACGTGATTCGAATGTCGGTCGAGATTTATCAGGTCTCGTACTTGCCGTTCAAAGTTCTGCCGCGCGACTTCACGCTCGTGCTCCTCGGCGCGGTGCTGATCTGCTTCGTCGCAACAATCTACCCGTCGCGCCAGGCCGCGCGCCTCGATCCCGCGCAGGCGTTGCGATACGAATGACGACGACCATTCTTCACGAAGGCACGAAGAACCACGAAACACACGAAGCAATTTCGTACAAGTCCGGTACGAGTTGCGTTCGTGGCCTTCGTGATGCTTCGCGTCTTCGTGATAAGAGCTGATGTCATTTCTGGAAGCGCACGGCATCGTCAAGAGTTATCCGGTGGGCGGCCAGAGCCTGACCATTCTGCGCGAGCTCGATCTGCACGTCGAGGCGGGGGAGATGGTCGCGATCGTCGGCGCGTCCGGCGTCGGCAAGAGCACGTTGCTGCACGTCGTTGGCGGTCTCGATCGGGTCGACGCCGGTACGATTGCGATCGGCGATTCGACGCTCACGACGATGGCCGATGCTGACGTCGTGGCCTTTCGCAACCGGCACGTCGGCTTCGTTTTTCAGTTCCATCATCTGCTCCCCGAGTTCAGCGCGATCGAGAACGCCGAGATGCCGATGCGCATCGCGCGCTTACCCACCGCCGATGCACGGCCGCGGGCGGAAGAGCTGCTCCGGCGGGTCGGCCTCGGCGATCGGTTGTCGCATCGGCCTGGAATGTTGTCGGGTGGGGAGCAGCAGCGTGTCGCCGTCGCGCGGGCGCTCGTGATGCGGCCCGCCGTGCTGCTCGCGGACGAACCGACGGGCGACCTCGATGAACAGACCGCCGACGCGCTGCACGTCCTGCTTCGCGAGATGCATCGAGATTTCGGGCTCACTTCAGTGATTGCAACGCACAACCCCCGGCTTGCCGCCGCGTGCGATCGCATGCTGCGCCTCGAAGGCGGCCGCCTCCACGCGGCCTGAGAGGCTGCGCCTTGGCGTTCGAATCCGACGCGTCACATCTATCGTCTTATAGGTGGGGCGGGAACCCTAACGGCGGCAGTGATTTATCGCAATTAACCGGTTGTCGAAACTCAGCGATGCCTTATAATGTGGTTGTCGACGCTGTGACCACCATAGCTTCCGCTTTCACGTAGGTACGCCGGATGTTCGAACGGTACACCGAAAGGGCCCGACGAGTACTTTTCTTCGCTCGTTACGAGGCCAGTCAGCTCGGCAGCATTTCGATTGAGACCGAGCACCTCCTGCTCGGGCTCATTCGCGAGGGCAAGGGGCTCACCAGCCGGATCTTTGCGCGGTCGCACCTCTCCCTCGAGAACATCCGCAAGGAAATCGAAGGCCGAACCGTATTCCGGGAGAAGGTCTCCACCTCCGTGGAGATTCCTTTCAGCGCCGAAACAAAACGGGTGCTGCAGTTTGCCGCGGAAGAAGCCGACCGGCTGCTGCACAACTACATCGGCACCGAACACCTGCTGCTCGGCATCCTCCGCGAAGAGCGATCGGTGGCGGCTTCCATCCTCATGGAAAAGGGGATGCGCCTCAACACCGTCCGCGAGGACATCGTCCAGCTGTTGAACGAGAAGACCACGCTGACGCGCGCCGCAAAGGAGACGCCGCTTCTTGCCGAATTCAGCCGCGATCTGACTGAGTCGGCGATGAAGAACCAGCTCGATCCGCTCGTCGGCCGCGAGCACGAGCTCGAGCGCGTCCAGCAGGTGCTCTGCCGGCGTACGAAGAACAATGCCGTGCTCATCGGGGAGCCCGGCGTCGGCAAGACCGCCATCGTCGAAGGGCTCGCGCAGAAGATCGTCTACGGCGACGTTCCGCACTTTCTCGCCGACAAGCGCATTCTCGCGCTCGACATCTCGTTGATCGTCGCCGGCACGAAGTACCGCGGTCAGTTCGAAGAGCGCCTCAAGGCGATCATGAAAGAGCTGACCGACAACCCGAACATCATCGTCTTCATCGACGAGCTGCATACGCTCGTCGGGGCAGGATCGGCCGAAGGATCGCTCGACGCGGCCAACATCCTCAAGCCGGCGCTCTCACGCGGCGAGATCCGCTGCATTGGCGCGACGACGCCAGCGGAGTACCGGAAGTACATCGAAAAGGATCGGTCGCTCGAACGACGGTTCCAGGCAATCAAAGTCGATCCGCCGGGCGAGCGCGAGACGATCGAGATTCTGCTCGGCGTCAAAGATCGGTACGAGAACTTCCACCACGTCGAGTACACGCGCGAAGCGATCGAAGCGGCCGTTTATCAGTCCAACCGCTACATCACGGATCGCTTCCTGCCCGACAAGGCGATCGATCTCGTCGACGAGGCCGGCGCGCGCGCCAAGCTGCGCGAGGCGGGCTACAGCGAGGAATTCGGCGAGATCAACAAGAGCATCCGCGTCGCCGTCGAGCAGTGGGAGAACGCGTCGTCTCAGAAGGACTTCGAGAAGGCGCAGTTCTATCGCGAGCAGGAGATGGCCGCGCGCGAAAATCTGGTTTCGATCCGCGAGAAGTTCGATGTGAAGTCGTCGGCCCGCAAGGTGATCGTCGGCAAGGCCGAGATCGACGAAGTGGTCTCGAAGTGGACCGGCGTGCCGATGGCGTCCATCAATCAGGACGAAGGCGACAAGCTGCTTCGGATGGAAGCGGAGCTTCACCGCCGCGTGATCAGCCAGGAGCGGGCGATCTCCGCGATTTCACGCGCAATCCGTCGTTCACGCGCCGGCCTCAAGAACCCGAATCGGCCGGTCGGCAGCTTCGTGTTTCTCGGTCCGACGGGCGTCGGCAAGACCGAGCTCGCGCGCGCGCTCGCGAATTTCCTGTTCGGCAGCGATCACGCGCTGATCCGCTTCGACATGTCGGAATACATGGAGAAGCACTCCGTCTCCAAGTTGATCGGGTCGCCGCCCGGATATGTCGGCCACGAAGAGGGCGGCCAGCTCACCGAGAAAGTGAAGCGGAATCCGTATTCGGTCGTCCTGCTCGACGAGATCGAGAAGGCGCATCCCGACATCTTCAACATCCTGCTGCAGGTGTTCGAGGACGGGCATCTCACCGACGGTCTCGGGAACCGGGTGAACTTCAAGAACACGATCATCATCATGACGTCGAACATCGGCGCTCGCTTCATCCAGAAGAAGAGCTCGATGGGCTTCCAGTCGGCCGACAGCCTCGCAATCGACAAGAACGTGTCCGATATGGTGCTCGGCGAAGTGAAACGGACCTTCAACCCCGAGTTCATCAACCGCATCGACGAAATCATCGTCTTCGAGGCGCTCACCGACGACGATCTGCGGCGGATCATGGCGCTGCTCGTCACGCAGCTCAACGAGAACCTCGTCGATCGGAAGCTCAACATCGCGCTGACGTCCGAAGTGATCGACTGGATCATCGAGGTCACGTGCAAAGACCGGTCGTACGGCGCGCGTCCGCTGCGCCGCGCGATCCAACGGTACGTCGAGGATCCGCTCTCCGAGGAGTTGATTCGCGGTCATCTCCGCGGCGGTCAGATCGAGGTGTATCTCGACTCCGGCACGCTGGCCTACCGGCCGGCAGGTGAGCTCGAAGCAGGCCGAAAGCTCGCCTGACCCGTCTAAATCCGGTAAAGTAACCTGTTCATGTCACGGTCTTTGTGTCTCCTGATCGTGCTCGGCTTTGCCGTGGCCGGGCCCGTTCATGCCCAGCAGCCGTCCGCAACCGCGCCCCTTCCGAGCGTTACGGTCTGCGGCACCGAAGCGCGCCCGGCCGCGCAGCCGCCCGCAGGGTCAGGCCCGGTCGTGCTCTTCATTGCACCGTGCTTCGAGGCGCAGGGTAATCAGTCGCTCGTCGAGCCTCAGACCTACCTGTATTACATCCAGTTGAAGCAGAGCCGCCCGTCGGAAGGCGTATGGATTCCTTATACGGACGAGTCCGAAAAAACGATCGAGGAAGATTTCCATCGGCTGTGGGGCACGAACTTCCTCGATAACCTCTTCATCGACATCAAGGACTACGCGTTCCCGAATGGCACGGTCGGCAAGATCCTGACCTACAACATGGAGGAGCGCCAGCGCGTCAAGATCGTCGATTACGTCGGGTCGAAGAAGCTCGAAGTGTCGAAGATCGACGAGAAGCTGAAAGACGCGAACGCGGTCATCCGGCTCGATACCTTCATCGATCCAGGCCTCGTCCGAAAGGTCGAGGGCATCGTGCGCGACATGCTCCACGAGAAGGGGTTTCAGTTCGCGGACGTCACGCACGACATCAAGGACGTGCCGGGCGGCCCGAAGCTCGTCCACCTCACGTTTCATCTCGACGAAGGCCCGAAGGTCAAAATCAAGACGATCGACTTCGTCGGTAACAAGAGCGATCGGCAGCGGCGCGCTCAAGCACCAGATGAAAGAGAACAAAGAGGGCGCCGGCTTCGAGGATTTCGCGCACCTCTGGAACTGGATCTCCGCGAAAATCGGCGAACGTGGCACGTACAACGAAGCGAAGTTCGACGACGATGCGGAGAAGCTGACGCAGTATTACCGGGATCACGGCTACATCCGCGCGGTTGTCGGAGCGCCGGAGCTGAAGGTGCTCGGCGACTCGGACGACAAGAAAACGCGCTACATCGAACTGAAAATTCCCGTCACCGAGGGCGAGCGCTACAAGGTCAACAGCTTCACCGTCGCCGGCAATTCCGTCGTGAAAACCGAGTTCCTCCAGCCGCTGTTCAAATTGAAGAAGGGGGACTTCTTCACCGAGAAACCAATCCGAAAGGGCATGGAGAAGGCGCGCGAAATCTACGGGACCGGCGGGTACATGGAGTTCACCGGGTTTCCCGATTACAAGTATCTGGACGAGACGAGCGGCCTTGAGCCGGATCCGCCGGAACTGCTGAAGGCGCCCGAGCAACCCAAATCGAAAACGGCGGCCCCACCGGGCGTCGACATCACGCTGCGGATCCAGGAAGGCGCGCAGTATTTCGTCAACCGGATCACGTTTGTCGGCAACACGACGACGCGCGACAACGTGATTCGCCGCGAGCTGCGGCTCGTCGAGGACGCCCCGTTCAACACCGAGGCGCTGAAGTTCAGCATCAAGCGGCTGAATCAGCTCGGATATTTCAAGCCGCTCGAAGGCGGAAAAGACGTCACCATCGACAAGACGCCGGGCCAGCAGAACAAGGTCGACGTCAAGCTGAAGCTCGAGGAGCAGAACCGCAACCAGCTCACATTCGGCGCCGGCGTGTCCGAGTTCGAAGGCTTCTTCGGCCAGGTGTCGTTCCAGACGGCGAATTTCCTCGGCCGCGGCGAGAGCCTCACGCTGTCGCTCTCGGCCGGTTCACGCGCGCAGAATTACTCGCTCGCGTTCACCGAGCCGTTCCTCTTCGATCGGAACATCACGGGCGGCTTCAACTTGTTCCGGTCCGACATCCGCTACATCGGTGCGTTCACGCAGCAGTCGACCGGCATGACGCTCACCGCCGGCTTCCCGCTCGGCACCGGTTTCACGCGCGCGTTCGTGAATTACAGCTACGAGCAGGTGCGCATCAGCGAGATCAGCGACGCCTACAACAACGCGCTCACGCTGCAGCAGAATCCGTTTCTCGCCGACTCGCTGCTGATTGGCCAGAACGGTCAGCGCGTCATCAGCAAGATCAGTCCGAGCATCGTCCACAACACGGTGGACAATCCGATTTTTCCGACGAGCGGCAAGCGCTACACCGCATCAATCGAACTGGCGGGCATCGGCGGCAACACGAATTTCTTCAAGCCGCTCCTCGAAGGCGTGTGGTACTGGAAGCAGGCCAACCGGCTCACGCTGGGCATGCGCGCGCAGTATCAGTACATCCATCAATTCTCTGGCCTCGAAGAGTTGCCGATTTTCGAGAAGCTGTACCTCGGCGGCGAATACAGCGTGCGCGGGTTCGACATTCGGTCCATCGGGCCGCAAAGCGCGAACGGCGTCGTGGTCGGCGGCAACAAGAGTCTTCTGTTCAACTTGAAGAGATGATCTCGATTGCCGGTCCGGTGCGCGCGATTCTCTTCTACGACGCCGGCCAGGTGCAGCCCGGAACCGAGCTGGCGCGGCCGCTGCCGTTCACGCCCGACGGCGCCTTCTTCGGCAACTCGCTGATCCCGGGAAAGACCTTCAACTGGGCCGATTTCAAGACCTCCACCGGCGTGGAAATCCGCTTCTTCATGCCGGTGCTGAACGTGCCGTTCCGGCTGATCTTCGCCATGAATCCGCAGCGAAGTGGCGTGTTCGACAACACCCTGAATCCGCAGTCGAAGTTCCAGTTCCGCTTTGCCGTCGGCTCGACGTTTTAGTAGAATCAGGAACTTCCGTTCACGAAAGGAACGAGTGTAATGAAAGGTTTAGCTATTGCTGCGTCGCTCGCCGTGTTGCTGAGCGCCGCCCCCGTGTTCGCTCAGGGTGCCGGCCAGCAGCCGCCCACCCAGACGCCGCCGAAGCCCGCCGGCCAGCAGCCGCCCGCGCAACAGCCTCCGAAGCCGGCCGTGCCGGTGCAGCCGGCCGTGCCGGTGCCGACGCCCGTGACGCCGCCCGCGCCGTTTCCGGCCGGTGCGAAGTTCGCGGTCGTGAACCTGCAGGCCATCGCCAGCAACTCGGCCGAAGGCAAAGCGCTCGCCGCACGCGTGCAGACGCTGATGCAGAAGAAGCAGACCGAAGGCGCGGAGAAGAGCAAGAAGCTTCAGGCGGATCAGCAGAAACTGCAGCAGAGCGGCTCGCTGATGAACGAGCAGGCGCGCGCCGCGCTCGAAAAAGACATCGAGCGGCAGCAGGTCGAAGGGCAGCGCTTCCAGCAGGACGCGCAGGCCGAGGTCAACGAGTTGACGCAGGAGCTGCAGGGCGAATTCCAGAAGCGACTCTTCCCGCTGCTCCAGCAGCTCGCGCAGGAGAAGCAGCTCCAGGTGCTCTTGAGCGTGCAGGACGCCGGCGTGATCTGGGCGGAGCCCGGGATCGACCTGACGGCCGAAGCGATCAAAAAGCTCGATGGGTCGGCGAAGCCTGGCGCTCCCAAGTAGCAATGTGATCAACATTCCGATTCTCCTCGACCGGTTGTGCTACCGGTATCCGTCCATGCTCGTGGACGCGATCTCGGAGCACGATGCGGGGCGACGGCTGATGGCGGTGAAGAACGTCACCGTCAACGAGGAGTTCTTCCAGGGTCATTTCCCAGGCGCGCCGGTCATGCCGGCGGTGCTGATGCTCGAGTCGTTCTCGCAGGTGGCGGCCATCCTCCTGCTGCAGCGCGAGGATGCCTCGCCGAACGCGCGCGTGTACCTGCGCGGCGTCAACGACGCGAAGTTCCGGCGGCAGGTCGTGCCTGGCGATCGCCTGCGGCTCGAGATATCGGTCGGCAAGCGGCGCGCCTCGCTCGCAAGGGCGAAGGCCGTGGCCTATGTCGGCGATCAACTCGTCGCCGAAGCGGAGCTGCTGCTCGGCCTGATTCCCGATCGCACCGAGATCGATCCCGACCGCGATCGTGCACCCGAGAGCGCGCATCGGCGAGGGCACGATCATTGGACCGCACGTGACCATCGGATCGCGCGTCACCATCGGCAACAACTGCAGGATTGGCGCGTCGAGCGATCGTCGACGGCTGGACCGAGATCGGCGACGAATGCGAGATCTATCCGTTCGCGTCGATCGGCCAGGTGCCGCAGGATCTGAAGTTCCGCGGTGAAGAGACGCGGCTCACGATCGGCCGGCGCAACATCTTCCGCGAGTTCGTCACGATCCATCGCGGCACGCGCGGCGGCGGCGGCGTCACCACGATCGGCGATCGCAATGTGTTCATGGCCTACGTGCACGTCGCGCACGACTGCCACGTCGGCAACGACACGATCTTCGGCAACACGGCGACGCTCGGCGGCCACGTCACCGTCGAGGACTTCGCGAACGTCAGCGCCGGGTCGGGCGTGCATCAGTTCTGTCGCGTCGGCCGCCACGCCTTCATCGGCGGCTACTCGGTCGTCACCAAGGACGCGCTGCCGTTTGCGCGGACGGTCGGCGCGCGCCCGGCGCGCATTTACGGCCTGAACACGGTCGGTCTGATGCGGCGCGGGTTCGCGCCCGACGTTATCAGCAAGCTGAAACGAACGTTCCGGTACCTGCTGCAGTCGAAGCTGAACACGACGAGCGCGCTCCAGCAGATCCAGTCCGATCGATCGCTCGCGTGCCCCGACGTGCATTATCTGCTCGAGTTCATCCGCGCGTCGCAGCGCGGCGTGATCTTGCGGCGGGCCACGCGGCGCGCAGAAGAAGTGCTCGCCGACGAATAATGCGGCTCGGCCTGATCGCCGGCAACGGTCGCTTTCCGTTTCTCGTTCTCGATGCGGCCCGCGGCGCCGGGTACGAGGTCACGGTCATCGCCCTCAAGGAAGAGACGTTTCCCGACATCGCAGAAGTGGCGACGCGTCGTGCGCCCGCGCCGGCCGCGGCGGTCCACTGGATATCGCTTGGCCAGCTGGGCACCTGCATCGATCTGCTGAAGCGTGCGGGCGTGACCCAGGCCGTGATGGCGGGCCAGGTGAAGCACACCAAGCTCTTCTCCGACATCATTCCCGACCTGACGCTGATGGGCGTGCTTCTGCGGCTGAAGGCCAAGAACACCGACGCCCTGATTGCCGGCGTCGCTGACGCGCTGCGCGACCACGGCATCGAACTCCTCGACTCGACTTCCTTTCTCGCGCCGCTCCTCGCGCGGGAAGGCCCGATGACGCGCCGGGGGCCGAGCGACGAAGAGCAGGCGGACCTCGAGTTCGGCTGCAAGATCGCGGACGCGATAGCCGGCATGGACATCGGACAGACCATTGCGGTGAAGAGCGCAGCCGTGGTCGCCGTCGAGGCGATGGAGGGCACCGATGCGGTGATCGCGCGCGCGGCGGAGCTCGCGGGCAGCGGGGTGCGGATCATCAAAGTGGCCAAACCGAATCAGGACATGCGCTTCGACGTGCCGGTGATTGGCGTGGCGACGCTCGAGGCGATGAAAGCGGCCGGCGCGACGGCGCTATCAGTCGATGCCGGCAAGACGCTGATGATCGAGGGCGACGCGATCGTCAGGGTCGCGGACGAAGCGGGCATCGCGATCGTCGGACGGCGTGTGTCGCGTGCGTAACCCATCAGCCGCTTCATTTATCACGAAGGCACGAAGTTTCACGAAGCCCACGAATACAATTCGTACAAAACATATTGTGTTCGTGCCCTCCGTGCTGCTTCGTGGCTTCGTGACGAGTAGATTCGCGAACAACGCATGTCGCTGCGAATAGCCGTCGTCGGCGTCGGCCACCTCGGGCGGCATCATGCCCGGATTCTGGCTGCGCTTCCTGGCGTACAGCTCGTAGCGGTCGTCGACAAGAATCGCGCGCGGGCGGAGGAGATCGCGGCGGCGAACGGCACGCGCGCGCTCACCGATTACCGCGATCTCGTCGGACAGATCGACGCCGTCACGATCGCGGTCCCGACCGAGCTCCACGCCGAAATCGGCTGCGCCTTTCTCGATGCCCGCATTCCGACGCTCGTCGAAAAGCCGCTGGCGCGGACCCTCGGCGAAGCGGACGCGCTGATCCAGTCGGCCGCGAACGCCCGCGTTGCGCTTGCCGTCGGTCACACCGAGCGATTCAATCCCGCCGTGGAAGCATCGCGGCCGCTCGTGACGGATCCGCGGTTCATCGAGGTCCACCGCCTCGGGACATTCCCGGAACGAAGCCTCGACATCGACGTCGTTTTCGACCTCATGATTCACGATCTCGACGTCCTGCTGTCGCTCGTGCGGTCCGAGGTCGACAGCATCGAAGCGGTCGGCGTCCCCGTGCTCACTGACCGCGTAGACATCGCGAATGTCCGGCTCAGGTTTTCGAACGGCTGCATCGCGAACCTCACGGCAAGCCGCATCAGCCGGGACCGCGTGCGGAAGATTCGCTTCTTTCAGCCGGCGTCCTATCTCTCGATCGATTACGCCGCCCAGAAGATCGAGCGATGGACGCTCACGAAGACTGCCGGCGCGATGCCATCGATTCAGGGTGGGGAAGTCGCGGTCGTCAATGCGGAGCCGCTCGAACGCGAGTTGGCGGACTTCGTCGACGCTGTCGACAGCGGCCGCTCGCCAATCGTTTCCGGCGCCGACGGCCGCCGAGCGCTCGCGCTGGCGCAGGCGATTACCGATAAAATGGGGACGACCTAGACGGACCTCTTTGTCACGAAGCCACGAAAATCACGAAGGTCACGAATAACAAGATCTACAAAGAATGCGTCGTGCGCTTCGTGTACCTTCGTGTCTTCGTGATGAATGTTTGGAAATGGCACGTGAATGTACGCTGACCTGAACGCATTTCTCGCGGACCTCGAACGTCAGAAGCTGCTCGCGCGCGTGACCGAGCCGGTCAGCCCTGACCTCGAGATCGCGGCCGTCACCGACCGCGCATGCAAATCGAGCGGCGGCGGACCGGCGCTGCTCTTCGATCGGCCGACCGGGTTCGGCATGCCGGTCGTCACGAACCTGTACGGGTCGGTCGAGCGCATGTGTCTCGCGCTGGGCGTTCGGCGACTCGATGACCTCGCCGGCGAAATCGATCAGCTCATGACGCCGCAGGTGCCCGAAGGCGTGATGGACGCGCTGAAGATGCTGCCGATGGTCGGCCGGCTGCGCGACCTGATGCCGAAGACCGTGAAAGATGCCGCCTGCCAGGAAGTTGTTCGCCGCGATGCGGCGCTCGACGAACTGCCGATCCTGAAATGCTGGCCCGAGGACGGCGGCCGGTTCATCACGTTTCCGCTGGTCTTCACGAAACATCCGGAATCGGGCGAGCGCAATATCGGCACGTATCGGATGCAGGTTTACGACGGCCGTTCGACCGGGATGCACTGGCAGCGCCACAAAGGCGGCGCGCAGCATTATCGGGTGGCCGAGCGGCTCGGAAAGCGGCTCGACGTGGCCGTCGCCCTCGGGCCCGAGCCCGTTCTTCCGTACTGCGCGACGGCGCCAATGCCGGAAGGGCTCGACGAACTATTGCTCGCCGGATTCCTATCGCACCGCCGAATCGAGATGGTGAAGTGCGTCACGGTGAACCTCGAGGTGCCAGCCAGCTCGCAGATCGTCCTCGAAGGCTACGTCGAGCCTGCCGAGCGGCGCCGCGAAGGTCCGTTCGGCGATCACACTGGCCTGTATTCGCAGCCCGACGATTATCCGGTCTTCCATTTGACGTGCATCACTCAGCGGAAAAATCCCACCTACCTCACGACGGTGGTCGGCATTCCGCCGATGGAGGACTACTACCTCGGGCTCGCGAGCGAGCGGATCTTCCTGCCGATCATCCGAAAGACCTTGCCCGAGATTGTCGATATGCACTTCCCGGCGGAAGGCATCTTCCACAACCTCGTGCTCGTGTCGATCGACAAACGCTATCCGGGGCACGCGCGCAAGATCATGAACGCGTTCTGGGGTCTCGGCCAGCTCATGTTCTCCAAAACGATCATCGTCGTCGACAAGGACGTCGACGTGCAGGATCTCAGTCAAGTCGCGTGGATCGTGGGCACGCACATGGATCCGCTTCGCGACATCCAGATGACCAAGGGCCCTGTCGACGACCTCGACGATGCCGCCGATTTGCCGGCATACGGCGGAAAAATGGGAATCGACGCGACCCGGAAGTGGGCTTCAGAAGGCTACACGCGCAACTGGCCGACCCGCGTGTCGACGACCGAGGCTGCCGGCCGCAAAGCGGCCGACATCTGGTCGCGCCTCCGTTAGTGCTTGCTGCGCTTGCGGCTGCCGCTGCGGCCCGAGGCCGCGCGGTCGGCTGCATGCGTGCGCCGGCGGATCGTCTTCATCGCTGATCCAACGGTTGAGCCCACCCACTCGGCGCCCTTCTGCAGCATGCTCGCGGCGGTCGCCTTCTCGTGGTACTCCTTCGCGGCGCGCGCGTTCACCTGGCCTTCTGCGATGGCCGTCAGCTTCTTGTCGGTCGATTTCTCTTCCTTCAGCGTTTGCTCGAGCAGCTTCGCGATCCCCCGCTCGCCGACGACGTTGGCGTACGTCCGCACCGTGCCGTACGAGGCGATCTCGTAGTGTTCGACCTTCTGTGCCGCAGTGATGAGCATGGCGTCGAGCAGGGCGCCCGGATCGCTGCTGGTCATGAGGCTCTGACCTTCCTCCAGCAATCCTTTCATCGCGTCGCACGTTTTGCCGCTCGCCGTTTCACCGAGGAGTTTGAGCGCCTGGCTCACGCGCTTTTCGTGGGTCCGTGTTTGCGCCAGATGGCTTTTGAATGCCGATTTCAGTTCGCGCTGCGACGCGCGTTCCGCCATTTGCGGGAGCGCGCCGATGAGCTGCTGCTCGGCGTTCAGCAGATCGTTCAACTCCTCGACCAGATGTTCACGCAGTGATGCCACAGTTGCCATTTCGAGCCTCCGGCCGACTGTTGCATACTGTGCGCCATGACACGCACCCGATTCGCGCTCGCACTCGCCGGGATCGCCGTCGCGAGCCTCGCATTTCGCGCCCAGTCCCCCGGCCCCGCGGCGGCCTACAAATTCCAGCCGATCGCGCCTGGCGTCTATAGCGCCATCGGCACAGGCACGTTGAATGTGGGGTCGAATTCCGCGGTGATTGTGAACCGCGACGACGTGGTGATTGTCGACTCCCACATCTCGCCAGAGTCGGCTCGTGTGATGCTTCGCGAGCTCAAATCGATCAGCGATAAGCCGGTCCGCTTTCTCGTGAATACGCACTTCCACTACGACCACACGAATGGCAATCAAGTCTTTGGGCCCGCCGTCGACGTGATTGGACACGAGTTCACGCGCGCGAAAATGAGCGGCGCGAACTACATGCACAGTGGCCTGTTGGGCGACCTTCTCACCGGCCTGCCAAAGCAGCTCGAAGATCTCAATGCGCGCGCGGCGGCCGAGCAGGATGCCACGGCGAAGGGTCGGCTCGAGCAGCAGCTGCGGGTCCAGACGGCATTTTCAGAACATCTGAAAGAGTTGAAGCCGACTCCGCCGAACGTCACAATCGACGATCGCATGACGATCGTACGGGGCGACCGAGAGATGCGGCTGCTGTATCTCGGGCACGGTCATACCGGCGGCGACGTCGTTGTTTATCTGCCGAAAGAACGCGTCGTGTGCAGCGGCGACCTGCTCGTCAACGGCATCGCGAATCTGGCGGACGGCTATGTCGACGAATGGCCTGCGACGCTGGAGAAACTGAAAGCGCTCGATTTCGAAGACGTCATTCCCGGACATGGAGAACCATTCAAAGGCAAGGAGCGAATCGGGTACTTCCAGGAGTACCTGAAGGATCTGTGGGCGCAAGCGTCGAAGCTGCACGACGAACACGTGGCGGCTGCGGATGCGGCGAAGCGCATCGATCTCACGGCCCATAAGACGCACTACGCGACCATCAACGGCCCAGGCGTGAACCCCCTCGCCGTGGCTCGGATATATGCGGTGATTGAGCACAGGGCCGAGTAGGTCGGGTTGGGCGGGTAGGTCGGGTTGGTCTGGTAGGGTGGGTTAGGAAAAGGACACACGATGGCTACGGCGACGGCGAAGAACACGTTTCTCCAGCGGTTGATCGGCGCGGCGGCGCTCGATGCCGCGATCTACGAGGACGTCGAAGCGGATTCAGGGGCGACGGCTCAGGCCTTTATTGTGGTGCTCTTGTCGAGCATCGCCGGCGGCCTTGGCGTTCACGGGTTGAGTGGCGGTCCCGTCAACGTGGCGTTCTTCAGCATGGTCGCGCTGCTGGCGTGGGGCGCGTGGGCACTGGTCACGTATACCGTCGGCGCATTCCTTCTGCCGGAGCCTCAGACGCGCGTGGATGTGGGGGAGCTGCTCCGCACGATCGGATTCGCGTCGACGCCGGGCCTTCTGCGCATCCTCGCGATCATGCAGCCCCTGGCCATTCCCGTGTTCGTTGCCACGTCGGTGTGGATGGTTCTGGCAATGGTCGTCGCGGTCCGACAGGCGCTCGATTACACGAGCACCACCCGCGCGGTCGCAGTCTGCGTCATCGGCTGGGTTCTGTCGGCGGTCGTCGCCGTCGTTCTTGGGCTCTTCTTCGGTCCGACGGTTTCCTGAGCCCGCGTCGGGAGAACGACACCCGCTCGGCTGAAGCCTCGCGCTACATGGCTGCGGAACCTCTCGATGTAGCGCGAGGCTTTAGCCGAGCGCCGGATAGGTCAGCCGCCGTCTGATATCATCATCGATCGGCATGCCCGTTTCAGACGCCGAGATCAACTCGCTCGCGGCCACCCACGACATCCTCCACATCGGCATGATCGCCGACGATGCGCGCCGCGCGAAGCATGGAACGCGCACGACATTCGTGCGCGTTGCGGACGTGGGCGTCGAACCTGGATCGGATGCGGTGTGGGCTTCATCGGCCGGTGAGATTCGCATCGACGGCGTCGTGTCGAGCCGGGCCGCTGCCGTGGCGCGCGCACATGAAGTCGCGGCTCGCGCGAATGGGATACCGGTTTCCGCGTTCTCCCTGGCGGATCTCGAAGGTATTGCGATTGCCGACCATGCCACGTTGCGCGCGCTGCTCGAGGAGCTGCGGGCAGCGGGCCTCGAGTTGATTGCGTTCGCGCCGTTCGACCGGCTCCAGGACCCGCGGCACGCGATTGAAGAGGTGAACATCTCCGGGCTCGCTCTCGCGCGCCTCACCATCGACCAGCTTCCGTCTGCAGACAATGTCGCGTTGTTCAAGGCGGTCGCGGCCCTGCAGCACGACGTCGCGGTGATTCGTGCGTTCGCGCCGCTGCCGCGGAAAATCAACCCGGCCGTTCCGTCGACCGGGTACGACGATGTCAAGCGCGTCGCGCTGGCGCGGATCATCGTCGACAACGTCCCGTCGATTCAGGTCGACTGGGCTCGGTATGGTCCAAAGCTCGCGCAGGTCGCGCTCACCGTCGGCGCCGATGATGTCGACTCCGTCTCGCCGCAGGATGAAACGACGGAAGGACGCCGGCGCGCGCCGCTCGAAGAAGTGCGGCGGAACATCCGCGCGGCAGGCCTCGAGCCGGTCGAGCGCAATGGCCGGTTCGACGCGATGGCCGCCGGGGCATGACTCAGGTTCGCCTTGGCGCGGTCGGCTACCTGAACGCGCGCCCGCTCGTTTACGGCCTTGAAGACGTCCCCCGATTCGCGGTTCGGTACGACGTCCCGTCCCGCTGCGCCGCTCTGTTGCACGACGAGACGATCGACGTCGGGCTGATTCCGTCAATCGAGTATTTGCGCGGTGGGCCGTATCGCGTCGTGCCCCGCCTGGCCATCGCGTCGCGCGGCGCCGTTCGGTCCGTTGCGCTGTACACGAAAAAGCCGATCGGCGACGTGCGATCGATTGCGATGGACACGAGCTCGCGCACGTCGGTCGCGCTTGTCAGCGTGCTATGCGCGAAGCTGTTCAGGATTCAGCCTGCGATCGAAGCTCGCGGCCCGGACCTGTCCGACATGCTGCAGCACTGCGACGCGGCGCTCCTGATCGGCGACAACGCGCTGTTTCTCGACGAGAAGCCCGGGATCGAGAAGATCGACCTCGGTGAATCGTGGCTGACGCTCACGGGATTACCGTTCGTGTATGCGTTCTGGGCCGGCCGGCCGGCGGCGCTCGCGCCGGCAGACGTCGCCGCGCTCCAGCGTGCCCGCGACGAGGGCGTGAAACGCCCGGCCGATCTGGCACGCGCATATCTGGCAGAGTCACCTGAACGACAGGTGCTTGGAGCGCGCTACCTGCGCGATATCATCAAGTACGATCTTGGGGACGACGAACGCGCTGGCCTCGAGATGTTTTACCGATACGCCGCCGAGATTGGGATCGTGGACAAAGCCCTGACGCCCACGTTTTACGATGAACGTTGATCGCATCGCGGACAGGATTCGCGGCGGTGAGCGCGTCGAAGCCGGCGAGGCGCTCGAGCTGTACCGCCGAGCGCCGACGCCGCTGCTCGGGCGCTTGGCTGACGAGGTGCGCGCCCGCAAGCACGCGGATGGCATCGTCACCTACATCATCGATCGCAACGTCAATTACACGAACGTGTGCGTCGCCAAGTGCAACTTCTGCGCGTTCTACAGACCCGTCGGCTCGTCCGAGGGTTACGTGCTCGGGTTCGACGAACTGTTTCGCAAGATCGACGAGACGATCGCCGTCGGCGGCGTCCAGCTCCTGCTGCAGGGCGGCCACAATCCGGACTTGCCGCTGACGTGGTACGAAGATCTTTTCCGCGCGGTCAAGGAGCGCTATCCAGACTTCAAGCTGCATGCGCTGTCGCCGCCCGAGGTGATCCATTTGTCGCGGCTGTCGCTGCTGCCGGTGCCTCAGGTTCTGGATCGGCTCATCGCCGCGGGCCTCGACAGCGTGCCTGGCGGCGGCGCCGAGATTCTCGTCGATCGTGTCCGTCGCCTCTTGCATTGCTACGGTAAGGCAACGGCCGACGAATGGATTGACGTGATGCGTCATGCTCACCGTGCCGGACTCAGGACGACGGCGACGATGATGTACGGCACCGTGGAGACTGATGAGGAGCGACTCGAACATCTCCTGCGTCTCCGCGCGCTCCAGGACGAGACAGGCGGCTTCACCGCGTTCATTACATGGAGCTACCAGCCGGACCATACCGAGCTGGCCGGCAGTGAAGCAACCGGCATCGATTACTTGCGAACGCTCGCGATCGCGCGGCTCGTGCTCGATAACTTCGACAACCTCCAGGCGTCGTGGGTGACGCAGGGCGGGAAGGTGGGGCAGCTGAGTCTCGCGTACGGCGCGAACGACATGGGCAGCGTCATGATCGAAGAGAACGTCGTCCGCGCTGCCGGCGCGAGCTACTGCATGGACGAAGCGGAGATCGTGCGGAACATCGAAGACGCCGGGTTCCGCGCGAAACGCCGCAACATGCATTACGAGATCCTCGGCGATCCCATTTTCAGAGAGCGCGACGTTCCGCGGATGCGCGAGCTCGCGACCGCCCGTGCCGACGGCGACACGTCGATTCCCGCGGAGCTGCGTCTGTATCCGGCGCGCAGCCGCGCCGAGAAGAAACGCCGGGATTGATCCGCTACCGCGCCTCCTGGATTCTTCCGATCGACGAGTCGCCGATTCGCGACGGTTGGGTTGCAACAAGTGGCGGCCGTATTGTCGCCATCGGTCGTGCGGCGGATCGTGTGCCACGCGACGGACGCGACGTTGATCTGGGCGCGGTCGCAGTCCTGCCAGGTCTCGTCAACGCTCACACGCACCTCGAGCTGTCGTACCTGCGCGATGAAGTGCCGCCCGCCGACCGATTCGTGGAGTGGATCCGTTATGTGATGGCCGCGAGGCGCAAGCGCGCCGATCCGGAAGCGGCCGAAATCATCCGCAGTGTGGAAGAGGGAATCGCCGAGGCGGACACCTTCGGCACGGCGATCGTCGGCGATATCAGCAACACGCTGGTCACGGTTCCAGCACTGGTCGCAAGCCGCCTCGCCGCGGTCGTGTTCTACGAGCTGATCGGGTTCAAGCCGGCTGACGCCGAACTCTTCGTCGCCGACGCGCGGCGGCGGATTGGCGCCGTCGAGACCAACGATCGCATCAGGGTCGCTCTCGCGGCGCATGCGCCGTACTCAGTGGCGCCGCAGCTGCTGCGTGCGATGCGTGGGGTTGCCGGAACGGCTTCATCGGTTCCGAGCAGCGTGCATTTGTCGGAGTCGGCCGACGAGGTCGACTTCATCCGGACCGGCGGCGGCGCGTGGCGCGCCGTGCTCGAGGAGGTCGGGTCCTGGAATGCCGCATGGGAGCCTCCCGGCGTCTCGCCGGTGCAATATCTCGACGACATCGGCTTTCTGAATCCGTCTCTGCTCGCGGTGCACGGCGTGCAGATGACCCGCGCCGACCTGCAGCTGCTCGAGAGTCGTGGGACGACGCTTGTTGCGTGTCCGCGCAGCAACCGGCGCACTGGCGCGGGAACGCCGCCGATCGCCGACTTTTATGCATCCGGTGTCCGCGTCGCCGTCGGCACCGACAGCCTCGCAAGCACGACCGACCTGAATGTGTTTGCCGAACTGGCCGCGATGCGGGCGCTTGCGCCAGGCGTTTCGGCGTCCGCACTGCTCGCGAGCGCGACAAAGCATGGCGCCGACGCCCTGGGGTTCGGCGCCGATTACGGCACGATTTCGCCGGGAAAACGCGCGCGGCTGGTGGCGATCCGCCTGCCGGACGGCGATGATGTCGATGTGGAAGAATATTTGGTGTCAGGCATCCAGCGGCAGCAGATTCACTGGATTGAGGAGTAGATGAAGCGGCTCGTCACGTATCTGAGCTTCGTGCGGTTCAGCCACTCGGTGTTCGCGCTGCCGTTCGCCTTTGCCGGGGCGCTCCTCGCGTCGCGGCACGTCGAGATCACCGTCGCTGCTGTCGCGTGGATTCTCGTCGCGATGGTCGCCGCGCGCAGCGCCGCCATGGGATTCAACCGTCTCGTGGACGCGCGGATGGACGCGCTGAATCCGAGAACGTCGGCTCGCGAGCTGCCGCGTGGAGCGATGAGCCCGCGTGAGGCAGCGATCTTCGTTGGCGTGTCGTCACTCATCTTCGTCGCAGCCGCGTGGCAGCTGAATCCCTTGTGCTTCGCGCTTTCACCTGTAGCGCTCGCGATCGTCTTCTGGTATTCGCTCGCGAAGCGCTACACGACGTGGACGCAGCTCTTCCTCGGCCTCGCGATGGCGGTTGCGCCGGTGGGCGGATGGCTGGCCGTCGGCGGCCGCGGTGGATGGGAACCGTGGCTTCTCGCGCTGGCGATCGGCTCCTGGGTCGGCGGGTTCGACGTGCTCTATGCCTGCCAGGATCTCGATTTCGACCGCGCGCACGGGCTCCGATCGATTCCCGTTCGATTCGGCATTCCCGGGTCGCTCGTCATCTCGCGCGCGCTCCATATCGTGACGATCGTCTGCCTCGCATCGCTGCCGATCTTCACGCCGCTCGGCCCCGCGTACTTCGCCGGCGTTCTCATCGTCGCGGTGCTGCTCGTGTACGAGCAATCGCTCGTGCGCGCCGACGATCTGTCGCAGGTGAAGCGCGCGTTCGATCTGAACGGGTACGTCGGCATTCTGTACTTGCTGGTGCTCGCGGCGTCGATTTATGGCCGCTGATTCAGGCGGTACGGTCGCGGTCGCCATCACGGGCGCCAGCGGTGCGATCTACGCGACGCGGACCGTCGCGGCGCTTCTCGCGCGATCGGTGTCATGTCGAGCTCGTCATCTCCGACTACGGCCGCCGTCTGCTCCACGACGAGCTCGGCGACCAGGTCGTGCCAGAGAAGCTGGTGCCGTACCTGTCGGCCAAGTATGGGCCCGAGGTGACGGCCGGAAGCTTGACGCTCTTGAGCAACCGCGACCTGGGCGCGACGATCGCGAGCGGCAGCCACAACTGCTCGGGCATGGCGATCGTACCTTGCTCGATGAAGACGCTCGCGGGCGTAGCGCACGGGTTGTCGCGCAATCTGGTCGAGCGCGCCGCGGACGTCATGCTCAAGGAGCGGCGCCGGCTCGTCATCGTGCCGCGCGAGACGCCGATGAGCCTGCCGCAGCTGAAGAATATGGTCCTCTGCGCGGAGGCCGGCGCGATGATTCTGCCGGCGATGCCGGCGTTCTACCAGCGGCCAAAGTCGATCGACGATCTGGCCGACTTCATGGCCGGCAAGATCCTCGGGGCGCTCGGCTTCGATCACGATTTATATCCGCCGTGGACCGGCCGGGTGCCCCAGTAATCTTCATCACGAAGGCACGAAGCTACACGAAGCACCCGAAGAGGTTTGGATTACGGCTCGAGCCACGATCTCAGGCCGCCGCGACGTTCTGTTCTGGATACACCGAGCGCTGCGGCGCGAAGGTGTTATCGAGCGGGGGTGGGGCCCCGCGAGCAGTAAGTAAAGTTGTGACCACCGACATATCAAAGTCCGCCGATCGAATCGCCGCGATGTTCGACGCGATCGCCGATCGGTACGATTTACTCAACCATCTCCTCAGCGCAGGCATCGACAAACGGTGGCGGAAGCGCGCGATCGATTCGCTCGCGCTCACCGGATCCGAGCGGCTGCTCGATCTGTGCACGGGTACTGGAGACGTGGCGATTGCTGCGCGGACTGCCCCGCGCGGGGCGCGGCGGGCCGTTGGCGTCGACTTTGCCGCCGCGATGCTGCGGATCGGTGGCGAAAAGATACGGCGCGCCGGGCTTGCGGAGTCGATCACGCTGGTGCGCGGGGATGCCACGCGGGTTCCGGTTGCTGGATCGATCCATCGACGCGGCGACGATCGCCTTCGGGATCCGCAACGTCGAGAACACAGCGGGCGGCTGTTCGCGAGTTGCACCGCGTGCTGAGGCCCGGCGGACGGTTCGCGATCCTCGAGTTCGCGATTCCGACGATCCCGATCGTGCGAGCCGTGTACCTCGCGTACTTCGCGCACGTGCTGCCGCGCATCGGTCGCCTTGTGTCGCGCCACAACCGCGCGTACGCCTATCTGCCGGAGTCGGTCGGTGCGTTCGAGGCGCCTCGATGAGTTTGTGACAATCCTGCGGCAAGCCGGTTTTCGAGACATCACCGCCGCCCCGCTGACTCTCGGCATCGTCTTTCTCTATACGGGAAGCGCGTGAGCGCAGGGTGAATATCGGGCAGGTCGTCGCGTCTTTACGATCTCTTACTTCGGGGCCCGGGCCCCCACCCTCTGGCTGCCAGCCTCCGCCTGTTATACTGCTTGTAACCTCCTGATGTATCTCGATTTCGAGGATTATCGACCCTCCATCGAGCCGGTCGGCCGTGCGCTGACTCCGCTCGAAATGATGCTGCTGACCATCGTCTTCCACCTGGTCATGGTCATCCTCGTCCTCATGTCGCCGAAGTGGCTGCCGAAGTTCCTCGTCGCTCGGCCGGCGCAGGCCATCGCGCTGCAGCCGCCGCGCGACCACACGCAGTTCGTCTTCATGCAGCCGCGCAACGATCTGAAGGCGCCGCGGCCGCCGGTTCGCGGCGAAGCCTCGGACATGGATCGCATGGCGCGCACACGAGAGCGCGCGCCGAATCCGACGAACACGATGCCGTTCGCGCGCGGCAACACCCCCGAACGCGTCGAGCAGGTGCCGCAGGAGCGGCCCCGCGGTCAGGGGCCCGCACCCGATCCCGCGGCCGGCCAGCGTGGTCAGAACCAAACGCAGCCTGCCGATTCGCAGACGCCGAGGGTGCCCGATGCGCTCTCCGGTCTGCAGATGCCGGACGTCTCACGCTCGACGTCGTCACAGACTGGGGCGTCGGGCCGCGGCGCAACGCCAGGCGGGCAACTCGGCGACGCGCTTCGCAACCTGCAGCGCTACGTGCAGCGCGACTCGTTCGAGAACCAGCAGGGCGGCGGCGGCGAGTTCGGCCGCGACATTCAGTTCGACTCGAAGGGTGTCGAATTCGGGCCGTGGATCCGCCGGTTCATCGCCCAGGTGAAACGCAACTGGTTCGTGCCGTACGCCGCGATGTCGATGAAAGGGCACGTCGTCATCACCTTCAACGTGCACAAGGACGGTACCATCACCGATCTGACGGTCGTCGGGCCGTCCGGCGTTGAATCGTTCAACAACGCGGCCTTCGGCGCCCTCGCCGGGTCGAATCCCACGCAGCCGCTGCCGCCGGAATATCCCTCCGACAAGGCGTTCTTCACGGTGACGTTCTACTACAACGAACAGTCGCGGTGAGCTCGACTCAGCAGCTCGGGCTCGTGATCGTCCTCCTCGTGTTTCTGATTTATCTTGTCGTCAGGCTGCATTGAAACCGCTCGCCGTCGCCATTCTCGGTCCGACCGCAACCGGGAAGAGCGCCCTCGCGCTCGCGGTCGCCGACGAGCATCGCGGCGAGATCGTCAACTGCGATTCGACGGCGGTGTATCGCGGATTCGACATCGGCACTGACAAGGTAAGCCTCGCCGACCAGCGCGGCATTCCGCATCATCTGATCGACATCGTCGAGCCCACAGGGGAATACACCGCTGCGCAGTACGCACGCGACGCAGCGGCGGTGATCCGCGACATTCACGCGCGCGGCGGCCTGCCGATTCTCGTCGGGGGCACGGGCTTCTACTTTCGCGCGCTGACGCGCGGGCTCTTTCCAGGTCCTGGCCGCGACAGCGACCTCCGGGCGCGTCTCGAAGTTATCGCGGCGCGGCGCGGCGTCGCGCACCTGCATCGGATGCTCGACCGTGTGGATCATCCATCGGCCGCCCGCATTCAAGGTCGCGATCTCAAGCGGATCGTTCGCGCCCTCGAGGTGTTCTTTCTGACGGGCCGGCCGCTCACGCAGCACTTCGACGACACCGCGTCGCTTATTCCGGACGTCGACGTCCTTGCGATCGGCATTCGGCTGCCGCCGGCGCAGATCGCGGAGCGGGTTGCCGAGCGCGTCGACCAGCAGTTTGCGCGCGGCCTTCTCGACGAGATCCGGACGCTGCTCGATCGTGGGATACCCGAAAGCGCGCGGCCGTTTGGTGGGCTGGTGTACCGCCAGGCGCTCGAGCACCTGCACGGCGTTCGCGACGAAGTCGCGACGCGCGCGCTTATCGTGCAGGAGAACCGCCGCTACGCGCGGCGTCAGTTGATCTGGTTCCGTAAAGAGCCTAATCTAATCTGGTTTGACGGTCCCGGTGAGTCGCTGCCGACGATCGCGGCCGTGAACCGTCTGGTCGACGCACGCAGACTGGAGCTCTTCCCCTGATGGCGCCCCCCTCCGAATCCAAGTCGCAGCCGAATATCCAGGACGTGTTTCTGAATTATGTGCGGCGCGAAAAACTGTCAGTGACGATCCGCATGATGGACGGCAGCGAGCTCGAAGGCCGCATCAAGAATTTCGATCGCTTCGCGGTGGTGATGGATCACGGCGGCACGGATCACATGATCTTCAAGCACGCGATCGCCGCGATCAAAACGCCCAAACCGGTCGCGAACTACTTCTCCCATTCCTGAGCGGCGTGGCCACGCCCTTCACGCGCGCCATCGTCATCGTCATGGACAGCGTCGGCATTGGCGAGTTGCCAGACGCGGCGGCATACGGGGATCGGGGCAGCAACACGCTCGGGAATATCGCCACGCGTGTGCCGCTCCAGGTGCCGACGTTGCGCGCGCTCGGTCTCGGCCGCGTCGCGTCGCTCGGCAGTCCCGGTGCGGCGTCCGGGGACGTGAAGGTCAGGCCGGCGGCGGTCGGACGCATGGCCGAAATGTCGGCCGGCAAGGACTCGGTCACCGGCCACTGGGAGATGATGGGAATCGTGCTCGATCGGGCGTTTCCGACATTTCCGAACGGTTTCTCGCCAGAGGTGATCTCGGCGTTTTCCGCCGAGACCGGGCGCGGCGTGATCGGGAACAAGGCAGCGTCGGGCACGGCGATTATCGACGAGCTCGGGGTCGAGCACATGCGCACCGGGTCGCTCATCGTCTACACATCAGCAGACAGCGTCTTCCAGATCGCTGCCCACGAAGAGATCGTGCCGGTGGCGGAGCTCTATCGCGATTGCGAGATCGCGTACCGAATCGTCGGCGAAGGGCTCGGCGTCGGCCGCGTGATCGCGCGCCCGTTCGTCGGACGGCCTGCCGCGTTCACACGCACGACGAACCGGCGCGACTACGCGCTTCCGCCGCCGGGCGAGACGCTGCTCGACATCGCCAAAGCCGCTTCGCTGCCGGTCGTCGCGATCGGGAAGATCGAGGATCTCTTCGCCGCGCGCGGGATGACCAAGGCGATTCATACGAAGAGTGATGATCAGGGGATGGACGAAGTCGAGCGGCAGATGGCGGACGTCGGTCGAGGATTAATCTTCACGAACCTGGTCGACTTCGATACGCAGTACGGCCATCGCAACGACGCCGCCGGGTATGCAGCAAATCTGGAGCGCTTCGACCAACGGCTCGCGCGAATCCTGCCGCTGCTTCGCGAGGGCGATCTGCTGGTCGTGACCGCCGACCACGGCAACGATCCGACCACGCCGAGCACCGATCATTCGCGCGAGTACGTTCCGCTCATCGCGGCCGGGCCGCGAGTGCGGGTGGGCGCCGACCTGGGCACGCGGCAGACGTTCGCTGACCTCGGGCAGACGCTGGCCGAGCTGTTCGACGTTGGCCGCATGCGCCACGGGACCAGCTTTCTCGGCGAATTGACGGCATGACGACGATCCGTGAGCAACTCGAGCAGCGCGAACGCGAGATCCTCGCGGCGCAGGCCGCCAAGAGCGCCGACTCGCGCGGGCGGCTGCGCGCCGAGGCGGAAGACAGCGTGCGTCCAGCGTTCCAGCGCGATCGCGACCGGATCATTCACTGCAAGGCGTTCCGCAGGCTGAAGCACAAGACGCAAGTGTTCTTCCGGCCGACCGGCGATCACTACCGCACCCGCCTGACGCACACGCTCGAGGTGTCGCAGATCGCCCGGACGATCGCGAAGGTGCTTGCGGCTGCACGAAGAGCTCACCGAGGCAATCGCACTCGGCCACGACCTGGGGCACACGCCGTTCGGCCACGCAGGAGAGCGCGTGATCGATCAACTGATGCCCGGCGGCTTCAATCACTACGAGCAGAGCCTTCGCATCGTCGACATTCTCGAGAACGACCGCAAAGGGCTGAACCTGACGTGGGAGGTGCGAGACGGCATCGCCAAGCACTCGAAAGGCAAGGCCGGCGCGCCGGTCGGCATGGAGCCCTCGCTGCGTGCCAGCACGCTCGAAGGTCAGATCATGCGCGTCGCCGACCTGATCGCGTACGTGAACCACGACATCGACGATGCGACGCGTGCGGGACTGTTGACGAAAGAAGATTTGCCAAAAGATCTGGTCGCCGCATTGGGTGCGACCTCCTCAGCGCGCATCTCGACGCTCGTTCGCGACGTCGTCACGGAGACGCTTGCCGGCGACCTCGCGGAGATTCGCATGAGCCCGCCCATTCTGAACGCCATGCTCGCGCTCAGGAGCTTTCTGTTCGATGCCGTGTACGAGAACACGATCGCCACCGCCGAATTCAAGAAGGCGGTCGACATCCTCAGCGGCCTTTGGCAAAAGGTGCACGAGCGGCCCGAGGAGTTTCTGGACCCGGTGACCGTCGAAACCGAGGGCGTCGACGCCGCAGCCCGCGACTTCGTCGCCGGCATGACGGATCGCTACGCGGTCCGTCTTTTCGAGGAGCTGTACATTCCAAAGCCGTGGGAGATCGACTGACCAATACCTGCCGCTATTCGTCCCGCAGCGCCACCATCGGGCTCACGCGGCTCGCGCGCCGCGCAGGCACGTAGCTGGCCGCGAGCGTCACGGCCGCGATGATTCCCGCTGCCGCGGCAAAAGTTGCCGGATCGGTGGGCGTCACCTCGAACAGCAGGCTCGAAAAGATCTTCGTTACGAAGATCGACAGCAGTGTGCCGGCAGCGATGCCAATCGCGACGAGCGCAAGCCCTTCGCGCATCACCATGCTCAGGATTGTCCCGGCCTGGGCGCCGAGCGCCATGCGGATCCCGATTTCCGCGGTCCGGCGGGCGACCGCGTGGGTGACGACGCCGTATAGGCCGAGCGTCACGAACAGCACCGCCATCGACGCGCAAAGCGCCGCCATCAGCGTGTAGAACCGAGGCTCGTCGAGCGACTTGTACACGCGCGCATCGAGCGTCTGAAAATCGGCGAGCGGGATCGTTGAGTCGATCGCGTTGAGCCGCCGGCGGATCTCGGGAACGACACTCTGCGCCGGAATCTGGGCGCGCACCGCAATGCTGCCGTACGGCACGGCAGACTGCCTGAGCGGAACGTACGTCGTCGCTATGGTGTTCGTCGCGAGGCCGCGATCGTGAATCGTCTTGATCACGCCGACGATTTCGCGAGGCCGCCCGTCGAACATCGTCGAGAGCTTCTGGCCGATCGGATCGACGTTCGGAAAGTCTCGTCGCGCGAGTGTCTCGTTGATGATTGCGACGGGCGGCGCGCCTTCGTCGTCGGCTGCCGTGAAGGCGCGGCCGCGAATGAGCGGGATGGCGACCGTTTGAAAGTAGTCCTCGCTCGTCACCTGCAAATTGCAGAAGAGCCGATCCGCCGGTCTTAGCGGCGCGGGACGGCCTTCGATCGTGAACGGCACGAAGATGCCTTTTCGCGACTCGGGTGGAAGGAGCGTGATCCAGCCGACCGACGTCACGCCGGGAATCGTGCGGATCGCATCGAGCATCCGCGCGTAGAGTTGGATCCTCTGCGGACGCGAGTGATCGCTCGGGACTGAGAGGCTGAACCCGAACACGCCGTCCCGCCGAAAGCCCGGGTCGACCGCGCTCAGTCGCCACAGGCTGTGCACCAGCAAAGCCGCCGTGGTCAGCAGCGCGAGCCCGAGCGCGACCTGCGCGATCGTCAGCGCGCGCTGAACTTCTGCGAGACCGCGCCCACCTGACGTGCGCGTACCGACGCCGCCGACCAGGTCCTCCCGCCGTCGTCCCGCGTGGATCGCCGGGAAGATCCCCGCTGCCACTGCAGCGAGAGCGCACGTCGCGAAGGCGAACGATACAACCGCGAAATCGACGTGGATCGTGCCCGACACCGGCAGATGAAAGGGCGACAAACCGACGAGGGCATCGAGCAACACGCGAGCGAGCAGCAGTCCGGCGGCTCCGGCCATGAACGTAAGGCACGCGCTCTCGGTCAGCAGCTGCCGAACAAGCCGCCCGGTCGACGCGCCAACCGCCTTCCTGATCGCCATCTCGCGGCCGCGCACTACTGACCGCGAAAAGAGCAGGTTCATGATGTTCGTGCACGCGATCAGTAACAGGACGATCGAGATGCCCATCGTCAGCGTCAGAGCCGGCCGCACGTGACGCGTCGTCTCTTCGTGAAGCGTAGCGAGGCGTACTGAGATTCCGCGCTCCTGCGGGCGTTCACGCGCGAGCCCCGTAGCGATCGTGTTCATCTCCGTTTGTGCCTGTTCGAGGCTGGCGCCGGTCGCGAGGCGTCCGATCGCAAACCACTGCGACGACTCTTTTCCCCACGCCTTCGCGATGTTTGCGATCGGAATCAGCAACCCGACGTCGTCGGTGAAGTACGACGCATCACCACGAGGGAACTGGAAGTTCGCTGGCAGTACACCGACGACGGTATACAGCGCGCCATCGATCAACATCGTTCGGCCGACGACGGCAGGGTCGCTGTGGAACGCGGCGATCCAGATCGTGTGGCTGATGATCGCCGACATATCGGGCCGCGAGCTTCCCTCTCCGGAGAAGTTGCGGCCGAGCGCCATCGGCGTGCCGAGCGTCGACAGCAACTCCGGGTCGACGGCGCCGGCGACGACGGAGAGAGACTCGCGGGCCATGGTGACGGGTAATTGGGTGAAGACAAAACTTCCAATTGATGCGAGGGCGCGGCTCTCAGCACGCCACGCTTCGACTTCGGCGAGCGAGACGGTCGGCAGTGTCCGGCCAGCGCTTTCCCGAAGCGTGCGCGAGAAAGCGACGAGCCGCTGCGGGTCGGAATAGGGTAGTGGCCGCAGCAGCACCGCCTGCACGACCGCGAAGATCGCGGTCGTCGCGCCCATCCCGAGCGTGAGAATCATCACGGCGACCGCCGTGAACGCCGGCGACCGTTTCATCGTCCGCAGCGCGAACCGGATGTCGTTCCCAATTGATTCCATAGCGGCCTTTCGACGACACCGTCGGCGGACATTCCCGGCCGGCTAAAGCCGGACGGCGTCACACCCGTCCTCGCATCAGACGGACGCGTCCGGGAAGCGGATAGCTGCGTGGTATATTGGGAGGTTCATGCTCTCGTTGAACCTGACAAAGATACGGACGCAGCAGGAGCGGTTCGAGCAGGTTTACCAGCCGGACCAACTCCCGACCGATGAGGGCTTTCGGGTAATTGCGCCGGTTGAGCTCGCGTTCGATATTTTCAAGGACAAAGATCACTTTCGACTTGTCGGCACCGTCAAGACGACGCTCGAACTGCCGTGCGGCCGCTGCCTCGAGCCCTTCGCGCTGCCGGTCGATGCGTCCTTTGACCTCCGGTATCAGCCCCACACCGAAAACAAGGGCGAAGGCGAGCGCGAAGTCGAAGAGGACGATCTGACGACGGCGTTTTACGAGAATGACGAAATCGATCTGGGACAGCTGATGCGGGAGCAGTTTTATCTGGCGCTCCCGATGAAGCCTCTCTGCCGCGAAGACTGCAAAGGCTTGTGCCCGGTCTGCGGAACGAATCTGAACGCCGGCGCCTGCGGCTGCAACCGCGCGTGGGAAGATCCGCGGCTCGCGGCGCTCAGGGAGTTGCGAAAGAACTGAGAACTGAGAACTGAGAACCAACAATGCCGAATCCGAAACGACGACACTCCAAAACGCGAACCGCCAAGCGCCGCACGCACGACGCGCTGAAGCCGGTCGGCCTGGCGGAATGCCCGCACTGCCACGAGCCCAAACTGCCGCATCGCGTGTGCACCAACTGCGGGTACTACCGCGGCCGCCAGGCGAAGGCAGTCGACGAGGATTAGAACCCGAGACCGTTTGGATGATCTGGGTAGCTGTTGACGCGATGGGCGGCGACTTCGCGCCGGCGCAGGCCGTCGAAGGCGCGCTCGCGGCGACGCGGCACTTCGATCTCGGCGTCCTGCTCGTCGGCCGCTCCTCCATGCTCGAACCGGAGCTCGGGCGGCTGGTTGATGTCGATCGCGAGCGCGTGCGGATTGTCGACGCGCCGGATGTCGTCGGCATGGACGCGGCGCCGGCCGCAGCACTCCGGAAAATGCCAGGCGCGTCCATCGCCGTCGCGGCAAACTGCGTCGCGCGCGGCGAAGCGTCAGCCCTCGTCAGCGCGGGCCACACTGGCGCCACCGTAATGGCCGCTCATGCAGCGTTCGGAATGCTGCCGGGCGTGGACCGGCCTGCGCTCGCCGCCACGATCCCGACCGGTGGCCAGCCTGCCGTTCTTCTCGACGTCGGCGCCAGCGTCGGCTGCCGGCCGCAGCACTTGCTGCAATTTGCAGTGATGGGCAGCGTGTACGCGCGGCTGGCGGTCGACGTTGCCCGACCGCGGATCGGGCTGCTGTCGATCGGTGAGGAAGAGACAAAAGGCAACGAGCTCACGCGCGAGGCGCACCGACTGCTGAAAGCAGCGCCGCTGACCTTCATCGGCAACGTCGAGGCGCGCCGCGTTTACAGCGGCGACGCCGACGTGATCGTCTGCGACGGGTTCACTGGAAACGTGGCGCTCAAAATCAGCGAAGGTCTGGTCGATTTCATCGAAGGCGAGCTGTCGCGGACGTTTGCGACGCGGATCGGGTCGCTGCTCACGCGCCGGGCACTGCGCCACCTCCGCCGTCGCGTCGATTATTCCGAGTATGGCGGCGCACCGCTTCTTGGCGTCGCCGGCGTCACGGTCGTCGGCCATGGACGCTCGAACGCGAAAGCCGTGCGCAATGCCGTGGCGATGGCCTACCGTTTCGCCGTCAACAACTTCATCGCGCAGATCGAGCACGACATCGCGGCGCTGGCGATCCTGCATTGATTGCGCTCATCTTTCCCGGTCAGGGCTCCCAGAAGGTCGGCATGGGCAAGGCGCTCGCCGACGCGTTTCCGATCTGCCGGGAGACGTTTGCCGAAGCCGACGCTGCACTCGGCGAGCCGCTCTCGCGGATCATTTTCGAGGGCCCCGAGGATCGGCTCACGATGACCGAAAACACGCAGCCGGCCATTCTCGCGACGAGCATCGCCGCATATCGGTTGCTCGCGTCGAAAGGCGTGTCGCCAGCATTCGTTGCCGGTCACAGCCTCGGCGAATACTCCGCAAACGTTGCCGCCGGTACGTTTTCGTTTGGCGATGCGCTGCAGATCGTCCGCCGCCGCGGCCGCTATATGCAGGAGGCCGTGCCGGTCGGTCAGGGTGCGATGGCCGCGATTCTCGGGCTGGACGCCGCCCGCGTCCTGCAGGCCTGCGAGGAAGCCGCGCAGGGCGAAATCGTGAGCCCGGCGAATCTCAACGGCGCCGGTCAGGTCGTCATCGCCGGGGCGACCGAGGCCGTGAAGCGCGCAAGCGAGCGCGCCAAGGCGCTTGGCGCCAAGCGCGCGATTCCGCTGCCCGTCAGCGCGCCGTTCCACTGCGCCATGATGAAGCCGGCCGAGGAGCGCCTCGCGCCCGAATTGCGCGCCCTTGCCACGGCGGACCCACGCGTGCCGGTCGTGGCGAATGCGGACGCGGAGCCCAAGCGCACGGCTATAGACGCGATTGAGGCACTCATCCGGCAGGTCTCGTCGCCCGTACGGTGGGAGGCGGTTGTGGCGCGCCTTGCGTCTGAAGGCGTCACAACGTATGTTGAGGTAGGACCCGGCACGGTGCTGAGCGGCCTCGTGCGCAAGTTACACAAGGACGCCACGGTCGTCAGCGTCGCCACCCCCGACGATCTCGCGGCGGTTGAACCGCTGTTCCATTAATGTTCGAACTGACCAATCGCGTCGCGCTGGTGACGGGTGCGTCGCGCGGGATCGGCCGAGCCATCGCTCATCGGCTCGCAGGCCAGGGAGCCGTCGTCGTCGCGGCAGCTCGAGGTGAGCACGCGCGCGAAACAGCGGAAAGCATCATCGCCGCGGGCGGACGCGCCGAGGCATTGTCGCTCGACGTTACGGATACGGCGGCGCTCGAGAAAGCGCCTGCAGGCATCATCGAGCGGCTGGGCCGGCTCGACATCATCGTGAGCAACGCAGGGATTACTCGCGATCAGCTGCTGATGCGCATGAAGCGCGAGGATTGGGACGCCGTGATCGCCACGAATCTCACAGCGACCTTCGTGCTCGCCCAGGCCGCCATGCGGCCGATGCTGAAGCAGCGAGGTGGCCGCATCATCGCGGTGGGCTCGGTGGTGGGACAGACAGGGAACGCCGGCCAGGCGAACTACGCGGCGTCCAAAGCCGGGCTGATCGGCTTCTGCAAGGCGCTCGCGCGCGAGGTGGCGTCGCGAGGCATCACCGTAAACGTGATTGCGCCTGGCTTCATCGACACGGACATGACGCGGGCGATTGCCGACAAGGCGCAGGCCGACTGGAGCGCCGAGATTCCGCTCGGCCGCCTCGGCACCGTCGACGACGTCGCCGCGGCAGCATGCTACCTTGCCTCAGACGAGGCATCGTATATTACAGGGCACGTTCTGGCCGTGAACGGCGGGATGTACATGTAGGAGGACTGAATGGCCGTAGCCGACAAAGTGAAGAGCATCATCGTGGAGCAGCTGGGCGTCGACGAAGAAGAAGTGACGCCGGATGCCTCGTTCGTGGACGACCTCGGCGCCGACTCGCTCGACACCGTCGAGCTCGTGATGGCATTCGAGGAGGAGTTCGGCATCGAAATCCCCGATGAGGACGCGGAGAAGATCACGCGCGTCAAAGAAGCCGTGGAGTACATCGATTCGCACGCGAAGGGCAAGAAGTAGGACGCGGCGGGCAGAGACAGAATGACTAATAGACGACGGGTCGTCGTCACGGGCATTGGGCTGGTGTCGTCGCTCGGCATCGGCACCGAAGCGAACTGGCAGGCGCTTCTGGCCGGCAAGAGCGGCGTCGCGCCGATCACGAAGTTCGACGCGTCGCAGTTCGCCACTCGGATCGCGGGCGAAGTGAAGCACTTCGACCCGCTGGCGTTCATCGAGAAGAAAGACATCAAGAAGATGGATGTCTTCATCCAGTATGCGATTGCCGCATCGCAATTCGCCGTGGATGACGCCGCCCTGCAGATCACGGAGGACATCGCGCGCCGGGTCGGCGTGCATATCGCTTCCGGCATCGGCGGGTTCACGACGATCGAGCGCGAGCACAAGGCGCTGCTCGAGGGCGGGCCCCGGAAGATCTCGCCCTTCTTCATACCGTCGGCCATCATCAACCTGGCTGCCGGCCAGGTCTCGATCCGATTCGGGGCGAAAGGGCCGAACTCGGCCACGTGCACGGCGTGCTCGGCGTCTGCCCACGCCATCGGCGATGCGTACGAGATCATCCGCCGCGGCGATGCCGACGTGATGATCGCGGGCGGATCGGAAGCGGCCATTACGCCGATGGGCATCGGCGGCTTCGGCGCGCTGCGTGCGCTCTCGACGCGCAACGACGAGCCGGAGAAGGCGAGCCGCCCCTTCGACAAAGACCGCGACGGCTTCATCGTCGGCGAAGGCGCCGGCGTGCTGATTCTGGAAGAATTCGGCCGGGCGACTGACAGAGGTGCGCGCATCTACGCCGAGCTGGTCGGCTACGGCATGTCGGCCGATGCGTATCACATCACGGCTCCGTCCGAGGACGGCGACGGCGCGTTCCGGGTCATGCAGGCGGCGCTGCACAGCGCCGGCGTCGACCCGACGGTCGTCGACTACATCAACGCACATGGCACGTCGACGCCGCAGGGCGATCAGCTGGAGACGCTCGCCATCAACCGCTGCTTCGGCGAGCACGCGTTGACGCTGGCCGCCTCGTCAACGAAATCGATGACCGGGCACTTGCTCGGCGCCGCCGGCGGCCTCGAAGCGGGCATCACGGTGCTCGCCGTGCACCATCAAGTCGCCCCGCCCACGATCAACCTCGATCACCCGGACGACAACTGCAACCTGGACTACATTCCGCACAAGTGCCGCACGCTCAAGATCCGGTACGCGCTGTCGAACTCGTTTGGATTCGGCGGCACCAACGCCGCGCTGCTGTTCAAGCGATATGACGCCTAGTCTTGTGGCGCAGGTCGTTAGACCTGCAAGAGCCGTTTCCGTGGCGCAGGTCTTTAGACCTGCGGAAGACGCCGGAAAATGAAAATCGCCGTCTGCATCAAACAGGTTCCGACCCGCGACTGGCAGCCGCGCCTCAACGACGACAAAACGTGGATTCGCGAGCAGGACGCCAGCTACGAGATGAACGAGCCGGACGCCTACGCGCTCGAAGAAGCGTTGCGCTTGAAAGAAAAACACGGGGGCGAGGTCGTTGTCTGCTCGGCGGGACCGTCACGCGTGGCGCAAGTGATCCGTGAAGCGCTGGCGCGAGGCGCCGATCGTGCGATTCACGTCGAGGATGATGGGCTGGCGAGCGCCGATGCGTTTGTGCTCACCGAGGCCCTGGCCGCGGCGATGAAGAGCGAGGGTTTCGATCTGATTCTCACCGGGCTGCAGTCCGACGACCAGGGCTTCGCGCAGACCGGCGTCATCCTCGCCGAGCGCCTCGGCCTCCCGCACGCGACGATCATCATGGACGTGCAGGTCGCCGACAACTCCCTGCGCGTCAAGCGCGAGCTCGAGGGCGGCTGGTTCCAGTGGGTCGCGATGCCGCTGCCGGCCGTGCTCACGATCCAGAGCGGCATCAACCAGCTGCGCTACGCGACGCTCAAAGGGATCATGGCCGCGAAGAAGAAGGAAATCAAAAAGGCCACCGCATCCGCTGCGACGCCGCCGCGGCAGAAAATCGTCCGCCTGTATGTGCCCGAGAAGGGCAAGAAGACCCAGATCATATCGGGCTCACCGGCCGATGCCGCCAAAGAGCTCGTGAAGAAGCTTCGCGAAGATGCTCGGGTAATTTCATGATTCTCGTCATCGCGGAGCAGCGGGAAGGCAAGCTGAATCGCGCCTCGTGGGAAGCGATCGCGGCGGCGCAGCAGCTTGCGGAACCGATTACGGTCGCCGTGATCGGTGCGCGTGTGTCCACCGTCGCATCCGAGCTCGCCGCGGCGCAGGTGCAGGAAGTTGTCACGATCGACAACCCGGCGCTGGAGCCGTACACCCCAGACGGCTACACCGCTGCGCTCGAGCAGGCGATTCACACCCTGAAGCCGTCGTTCGTGCTGCTGCCGCACACCTATCAGACGCGCGACTTCGCGCCGAAGCTCGCCGCGCGCATGAACCGTTCGTTGATTACGGACGTCACGGGCCTCAAGCGAGAGGGCGGCGAGACGGTATTTGTGCGGCCGATGTTTCAAGGCAAGCTCACGGCGGACGTCGTACCGCAAGGCGATGCGCCGCATTTCGTCACGTTTCAGATTGGGTCTTATCGCGTCGACCAGGCCGCGAAGGGCGCCGCGCCGTCGCCGGTTCGCGCGCTGGACGTCAACGTGGATGCGTCCACCATCCGACAGAAGCCCGAAGCGCCGTTTCAGGAAGCGAAACAGGCGGTCGACCTGTCGCAGGCCGAACGGATCGTCAGCGTCGGCCGCGGCATCAAAGGACCCGAGCATCTGCCGCTCGCGCAAGAGCTCGCGAAAGCGCTCAACGCGGAAATCGCCGCCTCGCGGCCGATCTGCGACGCCGGCTGGCTGCCCATGGAGCGGCAGGTGGGCAGCTCGGGCCAGACCGTCGCTCCCAAGCTGTACCTCGCGCTCGGCATCTCGGGCGCAATTCAACATCTCGTCGGGATGAAGGGCGCGAGCACGATCGTGGCAATCAACAAGGATCCCGACGCCCCGATCTTCGAGGTCGCCGACTTCGGTATCGTCGGTGATCTATTCGAAATCGTCCCTGCGATGATCGCAGCCCTCAAGGCATGAGCACGAATAACCGCGGAGCGCGCCGAGATCGCAGAGCGAAACGATCTCTCTGCGTGCTCAGCGATCTCTGCGGTTAATTCTGTGGCATCGACCGTCGTCCTCTGGCTCCTCGTCGTCGCCTTCGCCGGCGCGTTCGCCGCGCAGGTCGCAACCCGTGTCCGCCTGATCGCCGCTGCGCCGAATAACTTCTCGATCGAGAACCTGCCGTTCCGCGTCAAGCGCTTCGTATTCGACGTCCTGCTGCAGCGCCAGACGATTAAGGAGCGGCCGGTTGCCGGCCTCGCGCACGCCTTCGTTTTCTGGGGCTTCGTCGCGTTTGGTCTCTACACCACCGTTGAATTTCTGAGCGGCCTCGGCATCGTCGACCTGACCCATACGCGGTGGTTCGCGGCGTATCGGCTGGCGCTCTCGCCTTTCGCCACGGCTGTCTTCATCGGGATCGTCTACTTGCTGATCCGCCGCGCGTTCGTGCGCCCGGTAGCGCTCGGGGCGACCGTGTCGGTCGAGTCGATCGTCATTGCGCTTTTCATCGCGACGCTGATGGTCACGTACCTGCTCACGTTCCGGCTCGCCGAGGATACGCTGGCGGGACGGATCAACTGGTGGACGCATCTGCTCGTGATCCTCGCGTTTCTCGGACTGATTCCGGCGTCGAAGCACTTTCACCTGGTGCTCTCTCCGATCACCGTCTTCTTGAAATCTCCGGTGCTCGGCAACCTGCCGAACCTCGACTTCGAGAAAGAGGAGGTCGGCCTCGAGACGGTGAAGGATCTCAAGAGCAAAATGGTCCTCGACGCGTTCACATGCGTCGAGTGCGGCCGCTGTCAGGTGAACTGTCCTGCGTGGGGCGCCGGCAAAGAGCTCAACCCGAAAGCGATCATCCTGCAGACGCAGGATGCGCTGCTCGCCGGCGATCGCGACAAGAAGCTCGTCGACGTGTATTCAGAGAAAGTCCTCTGGCAGTGCACGACCTGCGGCGCCTGCGAGAGCCAGTGTCCGGTCGGCATCGAGCATCTCCCGATTCTGATCGGCTCCCGGCGCGGCCTGGTGTCCAACGGCGACGCGCCCGAGTATCTCGGCGCCATGTACAACCATCTGGAGCGCCGGAGCAATATCTGGGGGCTGGGCTACGACCAGCGCCAGAAGTTCGTGACGTCAGCCGAGCTCGAAACATTCGATCCAAGGACGCACGACGTGCTCGTCTGGCTCGGGTGCGCGGGCGCGTTCGAGGCCGACTTCCAGAAGTCGCTGCGCTCGATGTTCGAGATCCTTCGCGCGCGCGGGGTGAAGTTCGGTGTCCTCAGCAAGGAAAAGTGCAACGGCGATCCGGCGAAGCGGACCGGCAACGAATACATGTTTCAGGAGCTCGCGAACGCGAATATCGAGGAACTGCGAGCCGCCGGCCCAAAAAAGATTCTGACGTCGTGCCCGCATTGCGTGAAAACGATCGGCGACGACTACCGGCGCTTCGGCTACGAGGTCGAGATCGTCCACTCGGCGGTGTTCATCGAGGAGCTGCTGCGAGACGTTGTCGGTAGCGCGACGGCTCCAGGTAGCGCGACGGCTTTAGCCGAGCACGCCGGCACGGTCACGTATCACGATCCCTGCTACCTCGGACGCTACGGTGGCAAGGTCGACGAGCCTCGCGCGCTGCTCGAACGCTTTGGCGCCCACATCAACGAACCGGAGCGCAACCGGGAGAACCCGTACTGCTGCGGCGCCGGCGGCGGCCTCTTGTTCGCGGACAAAGAAGAAGAGCCCGGCAGCCGCATCAGCGATGTTCGCTTCAAGCAGTTGCAGGCGACCGGCGCCACGACCGTGGTCACGGCGTGTCCGTTCTGCTCGATCATGCTCAAAGGCGCCCACGCGAGCGCCGGCGCCGCCGGCGGCGAGATGCAGTTCGTCGACCTGATGACGTACGTGAATGGAAGACTGCAAAAAACCTAGCGCCTGCGTCCCCAGCGCCAGTGACTAGCTCAAATAACTGGCGCGCGTCACGTCTCAAGCGTCTGGAAGCCGCCGCGATCGCGACGATCGGTTACCGGGTCGTCGCGGCGCTCGGTTCCACGTTCAAGTGGCGCACCGACGGGCTCGAACATCTTGATCGTGTCGCCGCCGCGGGACGCCAGCCGATCATGGCGTTCTGGCACGGCCGCATTCTTCCCGCCACCTGTTACTTCCGTCGCCGCGGCATCGTCGTCATCACCAGCGAGAACTTCGATGGCGAATGGATCGCGGGGATCATCGAGCGTTTCGGCTACGGCACCGCTCGCGGATCGACGTCGCGGGGTGCCCGCAAGGCGCTTCTTCAACTCAGGCGCGACATGGCAGCCGGCAAGGCCGTGGCGTTCACGGTAGACGGCCCGCGCGGCCCCGCTCGTGTTGCGCAGGCCGGGGCCGTGTGGCTTGCGAAAGTGACGGGCAATCCGGTGGTCCCGTTCCACATCGAGGCGAACAGGTACTGGGAAGTCGGCAGCTGGGATCGCACGCAGATCCCGAAGCCGTACGCGACGGTGTCGCTTGCCATCGGCGAACCGCTCGAGGTGTCGCCGGACGCCGACGATCAGGCAATCGATCGCGCGCGCGAAGCGCTCGAGCAGCGGCTCCAGGCGCTCGAGCCGGCAGCACGCTCGCTGGCGGGCGTCCTCGTGCGATGATCTGTAAAGGGCGCTGTCTCCCGCCCATAATTGTGACCAGGACGACCATATCGTCGGTGACGGCGCATCGCCCACGTGCCTGGAGCGCAGTTTCTTGCGGCACAGCGGTTGCTGCGCGGGGCGCTATGTCGAAATACGCGATCTGCGTCGGCGCGGCGCTGCTCCTCTTCACAGCACACGCCAGCGCGCAAGCGCAGATGAGCGTCGCGCAGCTCGCCGAGGCGGGATGGCAGGCCGTCGACACCAACGAGCCCGACAAAGCGGAGGCGTTCTTTCGGCAGGCGCTGACGCTGCGTCCACGCGACGGTGTGCTGAATTTCGGAGCGGGGGTCGCGGCGCACATGCAGGGGCGCGAGCACGATGCCTCGCTGCTCCTCCAGAACGCGGTGCAGTTCGAACCGCGGCTCATTGAAGCGGCAACGCTTCTCGGGGAAATCGAGTATCGCCAGGGCGATCTGGATCTCGCGATCAAAACCTACGAGGCGGCCATCGTCCGGGCGCCCCGCAATACCGCGATGAAGCGCCGGCTCGAGGCATGGCGCAACGAGGCGACGGCGTATCAGCAGTTCGATACGCTCAGGGACGACCGCTTCTCGATCATGTTCGAGGGACCGGTCGAGCGGCAGCTCGCGACGCGCGCGACGTCAGTGCTCAGCGCGTCCTTCTGGCGCATCGGCCAGGCCATCGGTGCATACCCGAGCGACTCGATCAACGTCATTCTCTATACGGACAAGCAGTTTCGCGACATCACCGGCGCGCCGGAATGGGCAGGCGGCGGTTTCGACGGGCAGATTCGCATGCCCGTGCGCGGTGCGCTTCAGAACGTGCAGGAGTTCGACCGGGTTCTCACCCACGAGCTCGTGCACGCGATGCTTCGCGCGGTCGCGCCTCGAAACATTCCCGTGTGGCTGAACGAAGGCCTCGCCATGCATTTTGAAGGCGACGATGCCGCCGGGGTCGAGCGGCAGCTGTCGGCGGCGCGGCTCTACGTCCCCCTCGCGGCGCTGAAAAGCAGCTTCACGCGCTTGAACACCGCGCAAGCGAATGTCGCGTACGCAGAGAGTCTGTTCGCGACCGCCGCGCTCCTCGATCTCATTGGTACCGGGCTTCCAGACCTGCTGCAGGATCTGAACGGCGGCCAGCAGATCGAACAGGCGGTCGAGCGCTTCGGCGTGACGTTCCCAGAATTCGAGTCGCGTCTGGCACGCCGGGTCGGCGCGCGCCGCCACACGCAGCAGTGATGTAAAGCAGGACGTAGCGCAGGACTTTAGTCCTGCCGCCGGCGGTCTAGACCGGCGCTACGAGCTTCGCAAGCCGCGCTACGAACTCGCAGAGCGCTACGAATTTCGCAGGGCGCTCAGGAGATTTCCTCGTATCGCGCGTCGCGCGGGCAAGTACGCCGCGAGCGTGGCGACCGCCACGACCATCAGCAGCACGGCCGCATACGTCGCGAAATCGAGCGGACTCACGCCGAAGAGCAGCGAGGACATCAGCCGCGTGAGCGCCGCCGCGGCAACGAGGCCGGCGCCGACGCCGACCGCCGCCATCCCGACGCCCTGCCCGACGAACATCCGCTTGAGCGTGCCCGCCTGCGCGCCTAGCGCCATGCGGATGCCAATCTCCTGCGTCCGCTGCGACACGACGTAGCCAATCACGCCGTAGATGCCGATGAACCCCAGCAGCAGCCCCATCGCAGCCGCGGTTCCGAGCATCGCGAGCGCGAACGAGGTTTGGGCGAGCGAGCGGTGATACACGTCGGCCAGCGTGCGCACGTCGGCGAGCGGAAGGTTCGGGTTCACGTCCCACACGGCTTTCTGCAGCTCGCGAACGAAACCCTCCGTTCCCGCGCGATCGGTCCGGACGAGAAACGTCGCGGACCCGAATGCGATCGTCGGCGCGCCCCAGAAATGATCCATCAGCGCGGGGAAATACACGATCGGCGGCGGCCGCCGGCTCATGCCATCGTCGTGCAGATCGCCGACGACACCGACGATTTCGCGCCACGGGATCGGCCGGCGACGCGCGCACGCGTTTCCCGATCGCCGCGGCCGTCGATCCCCATTCCGCGCGGGCCAGGTTGGCCGCCACGAGCGCGACGAGTCGTCGGCCGTAGAGATCCTCCCAATCGAAGTCGCGTCCGGCGACGATCGGCATGCCCAGCGTCTGAAAAAAGGCAGGTGAGATGAACTCGAAGCGTCGAAGCGGCCGCGGCTGGCCCTCGGCGTATGTCGTCGCTCTCGGACATCAGCACGGTATCGTTCGCATTGCCGCCGGCGAGCGGCGGGAGATCGACGAACGCCGCGGACGCGACGCCGGGAATCGCGGCGATGCGATTGACGATTGCGTGTTGTGTTCGCGCAACCTGCTCTGGAATCGGGACGTCGCCAAACGAGATCGCGACGTGCGTCATCTGCACCTGCTCAGGTTGCGAGAAGCCGGGCTGCACCCGGCTGAGCGCCTGGAACGTTCGGATCATCAGGCCCGAGCACACGAGCAGGACGAGCGCGATCGCGACCTGCACGACGACGAGCACGCGGCGCGCGCGGTGCCGTTCGCGGCTGTGCGAGATCGTGCGGCCGCCTCCTGCGAGCGCGGTCGACAGCCCTGGCCGCGCGTACTTCAACACGGGCAGGAGTCCGAACAGGAGGCCGGCGGCCAGCGAAACTGCCAACGCGAACAGCAGGACCGTGATGTCGATCGAGATGTCTTCCTGGCGCGGCAGATTCGCAGGGCCGAGCGTCAGCAGGAAATGCAGGCCGGCGTACGCGACGCCCAGCCCAGCGACGCCGCCAAGGATGCCGAGCACGATGCTCTCCGTCATGAGCTCGCGTGCGAGCCGCGTCCAGCTGGCGCCGAGCGCCGCACGAATTGCCAGCTCCTGCTGGCGTCCGCTCGCGCGCACCAGCAGCAGGTTCGCGACGTTCGCGCATGCAATCAGTAACACCAGGGCGAGCGCGCCCATCAGAATCCAGAGCATCGCGCTCGCATCGCCCACGACCTGCTGCTTGAGCGGGCCGAAGGCGCGGCACGATGGGCCGCTGCAGGAATCGCTCGCGCGTGTAGCCGGCCGGCGGCGGGAACCGCTCGATCGCCACGCGGACGAGGCGGGCGAGATCGGCGGAGGCGACGCTCAGCGGCACATCCGGCTTCAGTCGCGCGATGCTCGAGAAGACATAGCGCCCGAGCGTGACTTGCGATCTGTCGAACTGAAACGGCTCGATGATGTCGACGCGCGCGTCGAGGAATCTGAACGCAGCCGGCATGATGCCGATCACCGTCGAGCCCTGACCGTCGACGACGAGTCGCCGGCCGAGAACGGACGCGTCCCCGCCGAATCGGCGCTGCCAGTAGCCATAGGTGAGAATCACCGTCGGCGGCGCGCCGGCCGTATCGTCCTCGGCCGAGAATGCTCTGCCCGCGAGCGGAGGAATGCCGAGAACGGGAAGGATGTCTGACGTGACGAGCAGCGTTTGCACCTGCTCCGGCCGATCGAGCCCGGTAATGTTCGACGCTGCCGTGCGCCAGAGCCCAACGCCGGCGAGCGTTCGGTTCTCTTCGCGGTACGTGAAGTAGAGATACGGCGCCGACGGAAGCTCATCGTCGGCATTCGCGCCGCCGAGATGACCGACAGAAACCAGCGCGCTCGCATTCGGATAGGGCAGCGGCTTCAGCAGCACACCGTTCACGACGCTGAAGATCGCCGTGTTCGCGCCGATGCCGACGGCCAGAGTCGCGATGACGGCGGCGGTGACGCCAGGCGTTCGCCTGAGCGAGCGCACGCCGAAGCGGACGTCCCGCCAGATCGTCTCGATGAGCGGCAAGCCACGCTGATCGCGGTACGCTTCCGTGGTTTGCGCGACGCCGCCCATGTCGCGTCGTCGCGGCGAGCCGCGCCTCGTCGGACGACAGGCCGCGCGCGCGGTACTCCGCTTCGAGCGAGTCGAGGTGGTAGCGCAGCTCCTCGTCGAGCTCGGCATCGAGGCGATGCGATCGGAACAGCGCGAACAGCCGGCGCGATCATCTGTCCACCGGTTTCGCCAGGAAGCGCTGCATCAGCGCGACAGTGCGCTCCCAGCTGGCCGATTCTTCGGCGATCTGCCGGCGTCCGCGCGCCGTCAGCTCGTAGAACTTCGCCTTGCGGTTGTTGTCCGACACGCCCCATCGCGATTTGATCCAGCCGCGCTGCTCCAGCCGGAGCACCGCCGGATACAGCGTCCCCTGATTCAGATCGAGGATGCCTTCCGACATCTGCAGAATGCGTTTCGCAAGGCCAAACCCATGCTGCGGGCCCATCGTTTCGAGCGTCCGCAGCACCATCAGGTCGAGCGTCCCCTGCAGGACTTCTTTCGACATTCTAGAGGAGTGTGGAGCGGCTCGTTTAGAATGTCAAGAGGAGAGCGCTTGCGATAGAGTGGAGGCCCTATGTCGCTGCTGCTCGTCCACTCCGATCGCTTCGCCGAACATCAGACGCCGCCCGGCCATCCGGAACGTCCCGAACGGGCCGAAGTCATGGATATCGTCGCGGCGCGGTGGAGCGGCCGGGGAGTCGAGATCGTCGCGCCACGAGCAGGCGACGCGTGCGCAGCTCGCGCGCGTCCACGGCGCCGAGTACCTCCGGCTGATCGAATCGACGATGGGGCGGGCAGTCGCGCTCGACCCGGACACCTACACATCGCCCGAGTCGTACGAAGTGGCGCTGCTCGCTGCCGGCGCCGCGATCGACGCGGCGGAGCGGGCGCTCGGCGCGTCGGATACCGCGGCGTTCGCGCTTGTGCGGCCGCCCGGGCATCACGCCGAACGCGATGCGGCGATGGGCTTCTGCCTGCTCAACAACGTCGCCGTCGCCGCAGCGCATGCGCGGGCGCTCGGAGCAGAGCGCGTCGCGATCGTCGATTACGACGTTCATCATGGCAACGGCACGCAGCACATCTTCGAAGCCGATCCGACCGTGCTGTACGTCTCGACGCACCAGTATCCGTATTACCCCGGCACCGGCGCCGCGTGGGAAGTCGGCACGGGGCCGGCGAAGGCGCTACGGTGAACCTGCCGCTCGAGGCGGGCGCCGTCGACGAGGACTACGAGCTCGTGTTCGCCGAGGTCGTCTTGCCGGTGCTCCGGCAATTCCGTCCCGACCTGCTGCTCGTGTCGGCCGGCTTCGACGCACACGAACGCGATCCGCTCGCCGGGATGCGGCTGACCACACCGTCCTTTGCGGCGATGACGATGGAGCTGCGCGCGGTGGCGGATGAGTGCTGCGCCGGCCGCATGGCGCTCGTCGTCGAAGGCGGGTACGACCTCGAAGCGCTCGCCGCATCGATCGATGCCGTCGCCGAGACGCTCTCGGGCCCGAGCGCGGCGGCCGATGGCCTCGGAGCGGCATCGCATCGACGCGCGGCCGCGCCTCGGCGGACGCCACGAAGCGGGCGCTCGCGCCGTTTTGGCAGTTACAATAACCAGTGCTGGCCGGCCCAGCTAGCCACTAGCCACCAGCCGACCAGCCACCTGAGAATGACCGACTACAAGCCGCAGCAGCTCGACAAGAAATGGCAGCGCCACTGGGCTGCCGAACGCGCGTTCGAAGTTGTCGAAGACCCGAAGCGCCCGAAATTCTATTGCCTCGAGATGTTCGCGTACCCGTCGGGCCACGCGCACGTGGGGCACGTCCGCAATTACATGATCGGCGACGTGATCGCGCGCACCAAGCGGATGCGCGGCTTCAACGTGCTGCATCCGTTCGGTTGGGATGCGTTCGGCCTGCCCGCGGAGAACGCCGCGATTAAGACCGGCACGCCGCCGCAAGAGTCGACGCTCGAGAACATCGCCCACATGAAAGGGCAGCTGCAGCGACTCGGGATCAGCTACGCATGGGATCGCGAAATTGCTACGTGTCTTCCCGACTATTACAAGTTCAATCAGTGGATCTTCCTGAAGATGTTCGAGCGCGGCCTCGCGTACCGCCGCCGTTCGACGGTGAACTGGTGTCCGAGCTGCCAGACCGTGCTCGCGAACGAGCAGGTCATCGACGGCACCTGCTGGCGATGCGGGTCCGTCGTGGTCGCCCGCGAGCTCGAACAGTGGTTTTTTCGCATCACCGCGTACGCCGACGAGCTCTTGAAGGGGCTCGAGACGCTCAGCGACTGGCCCGAAAAGGTCGTCGTGATGCAGCGGAACTGGATCGGGCGATCCGAAGGCGCGCGCGTGCAGTTTTCTCTCGAAGGCTCCGATGCGCACGTCGAAGTGTTCACGACGCGCATCGACACGATTTACGGCGCCAATTTCATCGTGCTCGCGCCCGAGCATCCGCTGGTGGAGCAGTTTGCCGGCGCATCACCCGATCCGGCCGCGTTCCGCGCGAAAGTGCAAGGGTTCCGATCCCAGGACCGCGACGCGCGGATGGGCGGCAAAGAGGGATTCGACACGGGCCGGCGTGCGATCAACCCGTTCACGAAGCAGCCGGTTCCGATTTGGGTGGCGAACTTCGTCCTCGGCGAGTACGGCACCGGCGCGATCATGGGCGTCCCTGGCCACGATCAGCGCGACTTCGAGTTTGCGAAGTCGTACGGCTTGCCGATCACCGTCGTCATTCAGCGTGACGGATCGCCGATCGCCGTCGACACGATGACGGAGCCGTACGAAGACGCGGGACGCCTCGTCAACTCCGGCGAGTTCAACGGGCTGCCAGGCGACGAGGCGAATCGCCGGCTGACGGCGCTCGCGAAGGAACGCGGCATCGGGGAACGCACTATCCAGTACCGCTTGAAGGACTGGGGCATTTCGCGCCAGCGCTACTGGGGCACGCCCATCCCGGTGATCTACTGCGAAAAGGACGGCGTCGTCGGCGTCCCGTACGAGGATCTTCCCGTGCTGCTGCCGGAGGTGACGACGTTCACGGGCCGAGGCGATTCTCCGCTGGCGCAGGTGCCGGAATTCGTCAACACGAAGTGCCCGAAATGCGGAGGGCCGGCGCGGCGCGAAACCGACACGATGGATACGTTCGTCGACTCGTCGTGGTATTTCCTCCGCTTCTGCGATCCAGAGGAACAGCACGCTGCCGTTCGACCCGGCCGCTGCGGCGTACTGGATGCCGGTGGATTTCTACAGCGGCGGCGTCGAGCACGCGATCCTTCACCTGCTGTATTCGCGCTTCTTCACGCGGGTGCTGCGCGACGTCGGCCTCGTCAACTTCGACGAGCCGTTCAAGCGGCTGTTGACGCAGGGCATGGTGCTCAAAGACGGCGCCGTGATGTCGAAGTCCAAAGGCAACGTGGTCGATCCGGACGACATGCTGCAGAAGTACGGCGCCGACACGCTCCGCTTGTACGTGATGTTCGTCGCACCGCCGGAAAAAGAAGTCGAGTGGAACGACAAGCAGCCTCGAGGGCAGCTTCCGATTTCTGCTACCGCGTCTGGCGCCTCGTCGATCATTGGGCGGAAACGATCGGCGGCGAAGGGATGCCGGCGTGCGGAGACGATTGCACAGAAGCGGAACGCGCGCCTGCGCCAGAAGACGCACGACACTATCCGGCGCGTGACCGGCGACATCGAAGAGCGGATGCACCTGAACACTGCGGTCTCGGCGCTGATGGAGCTCGTGAACGAGCTCTACGCGTTCAGCGAGGGCACGGCGCACGGTGCGCCGACGCGTGCCGAGGCGCCGGTCGGCCGCGTGGAACGGCCGGAGACGATCGCGGTCTGTGCGAGGCCATCGGCGCGCTGGTGCGTGATGATCGCGCCCTTCGCGCCGCATACCGCCGAGGAGCTGTGGGAGATGCTCGGACATCCCGGCGGCCTTGCGGCGGCCACGTGGCCCAGCTTCGACCCGGAGCTGGCGAAGGCGGATGAAGTGGTCGTGCCGGTGCAGATCAACGGGAAGGTCCGGGCGCGCCTGACGGTCGCCGCGAGTCTCTCCGAAGACGAGCTGCGCGAGCGGGCGCTCGCAGACACCGCCGTGAAGGCGCACACACAGGGAAAGATGATCCGCAAAGTGCTGGTCGCGAAGGGGCCTATTGTCAGCATTGTTGTCGCGTAAACGTCTCCTGTGCGTGCTGTGCGCAGCTTTACGGCTGCCTGTCCGCATCCTGCGGCTACGCGCTCGCCGGCCGCGGGTCGTTTCTGCCGGCGTATATCAAGACGATCGGCGTGCCGCCCTTCGCGAACCGGACGACGGTGTTCAACGTCGAAACGCTGCTGACGCAGAGAGTGCGGTCGGAGTTCATCGGCCGCGGCAAGTACACCGTCCTGCCGCAGTCGACCGACGTCGATGCGCTGCTCGTCGGCGAAGTCACGGCGATCACGATCGTGCCGGCCAGCTTTACACCGAACCAGCTCGCCTCGCGCTACACGATCACGATGAGCGCACGAATCGAGCTGCGCGACCAGAAGCAGAACTCAGTGCTGTGGGAAAACCCGAGCTTGATTTTCCGGCAGGATTACGAGGCGACGAGCGGCAAGAACGCGGTCGACGCCGCCGCGTTCTTCGGGCAGGACCAGAACGCGCTCGATCGGCTCAGCACGGAATTCGCGCGCACGATCGTCAGCGCGATCCTCGAGGCGTTCTGATCACGCCGGGCATTCTTATCACGAAGGCACGACGGATCACGAAGCGCACGAATAACCCGTTGTACAAAGCGTGCTTCGTGCCCTTCGTGTATCTTCGTGGCTTCGTGAAGAGAAGATGCCGGTAGCTACGCCAGCCGCGGTCCGAAAGCAGATCGCGTCCGGCACCGCCGACCCGCTCTATCTGCTCCAGGGCGAGGACGACGTCGAGAAGTCGGCGCTCGCGGCGGACTTCGCGGAGCTCGTCGAAGAAGGGCTCCGGGCCTTCAACGTCGAACGCATTCACGCCGGCGACATGACGACCGGCGACCGGCTTGCCGACGGCGTCGCCTCGATCGTTGCCGCCGCACGCACGCTGCCGATGATGGCGCCGCGCCGCATCGTCATGGTGCTGCAGGCCGAGACGCTCCTCGCGCCCAAACGCGAAAGCGAAGCGGCGACCCGCGCGCTCGAGCAGCTCGAGGCGCTCTTCAAGGCGCCCGATCCGCAGGCGGCGCTCGTGCTCGTGGCAGGCGCGCTCGACAAGCGCAGCCGGATGTTCAAGCTCCTGATGAAGTATGCGACCGTGGTCGAATGCGGCGTGATCGTGGATCAGGCCGACGCTGAGCGCTGGGTGCGCCATCGGATCGCGGCGGCGGGCGCGGAGCTCGAGCCGGCGGCGGCGCGGCTGATCGCGCAGCGCGCCGGCACTGACGTGAAGCGCCTGCGCGGCGACGTGGACCGGCTGCTTCTCTATGCCCTCGGTCAGAAGACAATCACCGTGGCCGACGTGCGCGAGATCGCAGGGCCGGCAGCGCTGCAGGACGATTGGGCAATGACGAATGCGATCGAGGCTGGCGAAGCCGGCCAGGCGCTCGGCCAGCTGGCGCTCATGTTCGACGCCGGCGCGCCGGCTGAAAAAATCCTAGGTCAGCTCGGATGGCTGGTGCGATCGAAGTTTCCGACGATCGCGCCGAAGCACGTCAAGCCATCGATCGAGGCGCTGTTTCGCACGGACCTCGACCTCAAGCGCTCGGCGGGCGACCCGCGCGTGCTGCTGGAGCGGCTGATCGTGGAGCTGTGTGCGGGAACGCGGGGACGCGGAGCCGCGAGGCGCTGGTAGCGCGCCGCGGCGCCGTCGCTCAGGACCGGGCGGCGATTCGCGTCGTCAGCCGCGATTTGTACCGGCCGGCGGCGTTCCGGTGAATAATGCCTTTGCTCGCCATCTTGTCGATGAGCGAGATCGTCTGTTTCAGCGCCGACTTGGCGCCGGCGAGGTCGTTGCCGTCGATCGCCGCGCGGATGCTCTTCAGCGCGGTGCGCAGGCGCGAGCGGAACTGGCGGTTGTGCTCGCGGTTTTTCAGACTCTGTCGATGCGCTTTGAGCGCGGATGCGTGAGAAGCCACGTAAATTCGTCCCTCCGGAACCTCTAATCATAGCATGTCCCTGACGCTCGACCATCTTCGGCGCACCTACGGCAGCTTCACCGCGGTGGACGATCTGTCGTTCAGCGTCGGAGCCGGCGAAATCGTCGGACTGATCGGCCCGAACGGCGCCGGTAAGACGACGACGCTCAGGTCGCTGGCCGGCATCTTGAGACCGACCTCGGGATCGGTGCGCATCGACGGCCACGACATCGTCCAGGATCCGCTCGAGGCCAAGAAGCGGCTCGCGTTCATGCCCGACGAGCCGCACCTGTTCGAGTACCTCACGGTCGAGGAGCACCTGCGGCTGATCGGACGGCTGTATTCGGTGGACGATTTCGACAGACGTGCCCGGGCGCTCGTCGACGAGCTGGAGCTTACGGGCAAGGAGCGCTCGCTGCCGGGCGAGCTCTCGCGAGGCATGCGGCAGAAAGTCGTGATCGCGTGCGGTCTCGTGCGCAATGCGTCGACGCTGCTTGTTCGACGAGCCGCTCACGGGCCTCGATCCGATCGGCATCCGGCGAATGCGCGAGACGATCGTGGCGCGCGCGCGTACGGGCGCCGCCGTTCTCCTCTCGTCGCACTTGCTGCACCTCGTCGAGGAGGTCTGCACGCGCGTCATCATCATGGCGGGCGGGCGCAAGGTCGCCGATGGGACGTTCGCGGAGCTCGCGTCGCGCGCCGATCTCGCGGCGGTCGGCTCAAACCTCGAACAGATCTTCTTACACGTGACAGGTCATGACACGCGCTCCCCGACCGGATAGTCGCAGCAAAACAAGGCCGAGCGGCCTAAGCCAAGGTAAGCACAGGCGATGATTTCCGCCAGCCTCTACATCATCGTGTGCAGCGCGCGCAATCGCCTGCGCACGCGGCTGCGCCGCTTGCGCGAGCCACGATATCTGCTCGGCGCGGTCGCCGGCGCCGCGTATCTGTATTTCTCGTTTTTCTCGCGGATGCGGAGCGCCAATCGCGCGGCGGAACGGCGACAGCGCAGCGTCCCGGCGTCGCCTGCAGCGATGCAGGCTGCTGTATGCCTCCGGGCCGGCACTTACGGGCGTGCTGATGCTCGTGGCCACAGTCGTCAGCTGGCTGATGCCGTTCGACAGCGGCCTGCTGGATTTCTCCGAAGCGGAAGTTCAATTCCTGTTCCCGGCGCCGGTGGCGCGCCGCCATCTGCTCGTGCACCGGATGCTGCAATCACAGCTCGGGATGCTGTTCGGGTCGGTGTCGTTGCGGCTGTCTCGCCACTCGGTGGCGTGCGCCGTGTGCAGGTTGCGCTCGGAATGTGGCTCGTGATGGCGATCACGAAGGTGTATTTCACGGGGATTTCGCTGTCGCGCGCGAGGCTCGCGTCCGCCAGTGCGCGCGCGCGCCGTGTCGCGTGGATGCCGGTCGGCGTGCTGATCGTGGCGATGGCGATCGTGGGCGCCGGTCTGGCGCGCGCGTGGACCGCGAATCCGCCGGCGGGGTTCCGCGATTGGCTGCTGCTCGTCGGCGGCGATTTCTATGACGGGCGCTCTCACGATTCGTGTTGTGGCCGTTCATCGCCGTCGCCCGGCCTCTGTTCGCCGAATGGCCGGGACCGTTCTTCCGCGCGCTCGCCGAGTCGGCGATCGTGCTCGTCGGCGTCGCCGCCTGGGTGCTCGCCAGCGACGATGCGTTTCAGGATGCGGCCGCGGAGGTTGCCGCGAAACGCGAGGCCAGGCAGGCGTCGGCAAAGGGGGTCGGCTTCAAGGCGCGAGCGACCGGCCTGCATCTCGAAGCGACAGGACGACCGGAGCTGGCGTTCGCCTGGAAGGCTGCGCAGCAGACATTCCGGCTGGTCGATCGTCGCAGCCTGGCGCGGCTCGTCGCGATCGTGTTGTCGCTGAGCGTCGCCGCTGCGTCGATCGGGCGAGGAAACGGCGTGGCGGCGATCCTGGGCGCGTTTGCCCTGGTCGGCGTCGGCTTCTCGGTGCTGATGGGGCCGCAGGCTCTGCGCATCGACCTGCGGCAGGATCTGCGGCACCTCGAACTGTTGAAGACGTGGCCGGTGAAGGCATCGGCCGTCGTTCGCGGCGAGCTGCTGTGGCCGGGTGTGCTGTTGACAGGCGCGGCGTGGGCGCTCGTCGCATTCGCGGCGATCCTATCCGCGGCCGTGTTCACGCACGTGAGTCTTGGGATCCGTGTGTCGGGTGGCGCTGGCGGTCGCGATTCTGGCGCCTGCGCTGATTTTCGCGCAGTTCACGATTCACAACGGCGTGGCGCTGTTGTTTCCCGCGTGGGTGCCGCTCGGCAACCAGCGTCCACGCGGGCTCGACGCGATGGGGCAGCGGCTCATCCTCCTCGGCGGTACGTGGATCCTTCTGATCGTGATGGCCGTGCCCGGCGCGGTCGCCGGCGGCCTCGTGTGGCTGGCGCTCCGCCATGTGCTCGGCGCCGCAGCGTTCATCCCGGCCGCGGTGGTGTGCACGATGATTGTCGGCATCGAAGTGCTGGTGGCATCCGAAGCGCTCGGGCCGGCATACGAACGGCTCGATATCACAGCTGTTGAAGGCGTCGAGTAATGGATCGGGATGCCGATGTCCGTTGGCACGTGTATCGTGCGTTCGTTGAAACTGGATCTGCGCCGACCGCGCAGGTTCTTGCCGGCGTCATCGGCATCGACGTCGATGCGGTCGCGGCGTCGCTGCAGCGCCTTCAACTGCGCCACGTGCTGGTGCTCGCGCCGGGGACCGCGAACGTCTGGATGGCGCATCCATTCTCTGCCGTGCCGACGCCTTACGCCGTCTCGTTCGGCGGGCGGCGCTATTGGGCCAATTGCGCGTGGGACTATTTCGCCATTCCGCCGCTCATCGGCGTCAGCGGTGCACAAACGGCTCGATGCGCGCAGACCGGGGATACGCTTCGCGCGGAGTTCGAGGCGGGTGCATTCGTCGGCGGAACTGGCGTCGTTCACTTCACGGTGCCGCCGCGGCGCTTCTGGGACAACGTCGCGTTCACCTGAGCCACAATTCATCTCTTCCGTGACGAAGAGCAGGTCGACCGCTGGTGCGCGGAACACGCGCTCGAGAAAGGCGCCGTAATCAGCGCCGCAGAGACATCGAAGCTCGGCGCATTGTGGTACGCGACGCGGTTGAACCGCGACTGGCGCCCCAGAACCACGTCAGAAACAAACGCGCTTCTCGCGAGCCTCAGCCTGACTGGTGAATTTTGGACGGTTTAGAGTGACCGACGAACGACCAAGGACCAACGACCAACGACGATCAACGACTAACGACTAACGATCTCGTAACTCCCCTGCGCAGGCTTCTGGTCCGAGTACCGGGTAGTGAGGACACCGTCCACATATTCCGTGATCCGGTAGATCGCGTTGCCACGCGCGTGAATCGGCCGTCCAGCCATGTGATTGATTTGCGCCACGTAGTTGCGCGTTTCGCGATACGGCGGGACCGTCTGGCCGTGCTTGTCGACGGCGCCCGGGCCGGCATTGTATGCGGCGAGCGCGAGCTCCTCGTTGTTCGCGTAGCGGTCGAGGAGCTGCCGGAGATACGCGACACCCGCCCGGACGTTCTCGACCGGATTGAACGCGTTGGTCACTCCGAATTGGCTGAAGCGTCGCCGGCATCAACTGCATCAGCCCGAGCGCGCCCTTCGGCGACCGCGCATACGGATTGAACGCGGACTCGACCTGCATGACGGCTCGAACGAGATCCGCGCGCACGTTGTTCAACCTGGCGTGCTCGGAAATCAGTTCTTCGTACACACGCCCCCGATCCGCCGCGACGAACCGGGTCGCCCGGATGCTGTCGGCCTTCGGCACGGCGTACGTCCGCACGGTCTGGTCCGCGGGCGGGCGGCCAGAGAGCACAAGGTTTCCCGCCGCGTCGCGCCAGGAATATATCTGGGCCTCAGCCGGTGAAGCGGCGGCGGCCACGGCTGCAGCGACCAACGCGCAGGCCGCGACCGATCCAAGCGACCGTCGCTTCAATATCTCGAGCAAGGTCAACAGTTTACACCTCTGCCGTTAACGGGAACAACCCGTTAGAGTATCGGCTCGAAGTGTCTGTTACGGTAGGAGTTGCGCCTAGCCGAGGATATTCGCGATTACAGTTTTGGCCGCCGCGAGCATGTCGTCGATTTTCTCGGGCTGGCTGCCTCCCGCCTCCGCGAAATCGGGACGACCGCCCCCGGCGCCGCCGACGATCGGGGCGATCTCTTTGACGATTTGACCGGCCTTGATCCTGGACGTGAGCTCCGGCGTCACCGCGACAACGATCTGCACCTTGCCGTCATTGGCGGATGCCAGCACGACAATCCCCGACTTGATTTTTGCCTTCAACGAATCCGCGAGGTTTCGCAGCGCGTCTTTGTCGAGGTCCGAAACCTTCCGGCGCGCGAGCTTCACGCCGGACACGTCGACCGTGTCGTCGGCTTCCGCACCGCCGCCACCCATCGCGATTTTCGTCTTCAGCTGCGAGACTTCGCGCGCGAGCTTTTTGTTCTCGCTCTGCAGCTTCCCGACGGCGTCGACCGCGTGGTCCTCCCGGGCGTCGAGCGCGTGGAGCACGGCGCCCAACGCCTCCCGCTGATGCTGCGCCCATTCCACAGCGCCGCGGCCGGTGACGGCCTCGATGCGCCGCACGCCCGGCCGCGACGCCGCTCTCCGTGATCGACCGCGAAGAAGCCGATGTCGCCCGTGGCGCTCACGTGCGTGCCGCCGCACAGCTCCATGCTGAAGCCGGGCACGCTGACGACGCGGACCTTGTCGCCGTATTTTTCGCCGAAGAGCGCCATCGCACCCGCCGTGATCGCCTCCTGCGTCGAGCGAATCTCTGTCGTGACCGGGGTGTTACGGCAGATCTGCTCGTTCACGATTCGTTCGATTCGATTCAGCTCCTCTCGCGAGATCGGTTGAAAATGATGAAAATCGAACCGCAGCCGATCGGGCGCGACGAGCGAGCCCGCCTGCTTCACGTGCGAGCCGAGCACCTGACGCAGCGCCGCGTGGAGAAGATGCGTCGCTGTGTGATTCCGCCGGGTCGAATCGCGCACGTCGGCGTCGACTTCGGCCGTCACGATATCGCGTACGCGCAGCTCGCCCGAGGTCATCCGGACGCGATGCGCGCGCGGCAGGCCGACGCGAATGCGAGCGAGCCCTTCGACGGTCGCGGTCGCGCCGGTCGCCTCGTTGCAGGATCCGGCCCGCATCCGATACCTGGCCGCCCGCTTCGAGGTAGAACGGCGTTCGTGCCAGAGCAACGTAGCCGGACTGGCCGGCGACCATGGTGCCGATCGGCTGCCGCCGCTCGTCGAAGAGAGCGATCACAGGGACGCCGGTGACGCGCGTGCTCGTGTAGCCCTTCGAACTGATCGCCGACGCCCGAGAGCGAACTGTCGGCCTCGATCGCGAACTCCTCGCCCTTTTTCCCGGCGAATGCGCTCTGCGATCGTGCTTTTCCGCGCTGCGCCTCCATCGCGAGATCGAACCCGTTGCGATCCACGCGCACGTCCTGCGTCGCGGCGGTATCTTCGATGAAATCGTACGGCACGCCGAACGTGTCGTACAGCTTGAACGCCGCGTCGCCGTCCAGCACGCGTGCGGGCGTCTCGAGGGCCTTGGCGATCTCGACTTCCAGGCGGGGCAGTCCCTCTGTCAGCACCGCTTCGAAGCGATGTTCCTCGGCGAGGATGGTCTTCTCGATCATCTCGCGGTTCTGCCGCACCTCCGGATAGGCGTCGCCCATCTCGCGATCGAGCACTGCGACGAGCCGATGCATGAACGGCTCGGCGACGCCGAGGTGCTTTCCGTGACGCATCGCGCGGCGCATGATCTTGCGGAGCACGTAGCCGCGCCACTCATTCGACGGCACCACGCCGTCGGCAATCAGGAAGGTCGTCGATCGGATATGGTCGGCGACGACCCGCATCGAGATGTCGGTGCGCTCGTTCGTCCCGTACGCGACACCGGCTAATTCGCCGACGCGCCGAAGGATCGGCGTGAACAGGTCCGTGTCGTAGTTCGACTCTTTCCGCTGCAGCACGGCGGTGATGCGCTCGAGGCCCATGCCGGTATCGATCGACGGCGCGGGCAGCGGCGTGAGAGTGCCATCGGCGCTGCGCTCGAATTCCATGAACACGTTGTTCCAGATTTCGATTTCGGGATCGTGGCCGGCTCCGCCGCGCACGTAATAGATTTCCGAACAGCGGCCACACGGCCCCGTATCGCCCATCTGCCAGAAGTTGTCATCGGTGCCGAGCTCGAGAATGCGGTCCGTCGGGACGTACTGCTTCCATATCTCGAACGCTTCATCGTCCCGTGGGATGCCGTTTTCACCCTTGAAGATCGACACGACCAAGCGGTCGGGCGACATGTGCCAGACGTCGGTGAGCAGCGTCCACGCGTAGCGGATCGCGTCTTTCTTGAAGTAGTCGCCGAACGAGAAGTTGCCAAGCATCTCGAAGAACGTGTGGTGCCGATGCGACGGGCCGACGTTATCGAGGTCGTTGTGTTTGCCGCTGACGCGCATCACTTTCTGCGAGGTCGTCGCGCGCGTGTAGTCGCGCTCTTCGCGTCCGAGAAACGTGTCCTTGAACTGGTTCATGCCGGCGTTCGTGAAGAGCAGCGTCGGGATCGTCGCCCGGCACCAGCGGCGAGCTCGGCACGACACGGTGGCCGTTCTGCGCGAAGTATTGAAGAAAGCTCGCCCGAATCTCGTTCGCAGTCATTTTTTCCTATTTTACTGAACGCGCCCTCAGAAGCCGGATCACCTCGTCGGCCCCGAAGCCCTGGCCGACGAGATACCGGTACAACCGTTGAAACTCGCGATCGTCGGCTATCGCGCGGCTGCCGCGGAGCCGCTTCGCGAGGGACGCTTCGAGCAAGGCGTCCGGATCGAGCTCCTCGAAGACATCGTCGATCGCCTGCCGCGCGACCGACCGCGAAATGCCGGCACTTTCGATTTGTCGGGATACGCGGAGCTTCCCGCGCCGCTTGATTGACGTCTCCGTCCTCGCGATCGCGGCCGCCACGCGCGCATCGTCGATCGCGCGCTCGGCCTTCAGGCGGACGACGGCCGCATCAATCGCGTTCTCGTCGTGCCCGCGGCGGGCAAGACGCTGGCGGACCTGCCTCTCAGACAGCTCCCGGCGCGCCAGCATCTTCAGGCCGTCGACGTATGGGTTCATCGGTTCATTTGGTTCATCGGTCATCACGAAGACACGAAGAATCACGAAGTTCACGAAAAACGCTCATTACAGTACGAAATCAGCCTCGTGAACTTCGTGCCCTTCGTGTCTTCGTGATAGCAAGAGTCGAATTATAGTACCCCGATGCGCCGAGCTTCGATGTCTGCGTTCGCGGCACTCGCGTGCGTGCTGGCCGGATCGCCTCTAAACGGCCAATCTGGCGCGAAGAACGGCGAGTGGCCGACCTACGGCGGCGACCTCGGGAGCACGCGATACGCGCCGCTCGATCAGATCAACGCCGCCAATTTCAAGGAGCTCGACATCGCGTGGCGGTTCAAGACCGACAAGCTCGGCCCGCGACCCGAATTCAACCTCGAGTCGACGCCGCTGATGGTGAACGGCGTGCTCTACTCGACCGCTGGTTCGCGCCGCGCGGTCGTGGCGCTCGATCGCCGCTACCGGCGAGCAGCTGTGGATGCACAGCGAGCGCGAAGGCACGCGCGGCGCGAACGCGCCGCGGCACCTGTCCGGCCGCGGGCTCGCGTACTGGAGCGACGGCAGGGAGGCGCGCATTCTCTACGTCACGCCCGGCTATCGCCTCGTCGCGCTCGACGCGAAGACCGGCGCCCTGTCACGACGTTCGGCAACGACGGCATCGTCGATCTGAAGCAGGACGACGATCAGGAGATCGACCTCGAGACGGGCGAAGTCGGGTCTGCACGCCACGCCGGTCGTCGCAAGGGACGTGGTGATCGTCGGTGCGGCGCACCGGACGGGCGCGCAGCCGCGTTCGAAGAAGAACGTCAAAGGCTACGTCCGCGGCTTCGACGTGCGCACCGGCAAGCGGCTGTGGATCTTCCACACGATTCCGAAAGCCGGGCGAGTTCGGCTACGACACCTGGCTGAACGAGTCGTGGGAGTACACGGGCAACACCGGCGTCTGGGCGCAGATCTCGGTCGACGAGGAGCTCGGCCTCGCGTATCTGCCGGTCGAACTGCCGACCGGCGACTACTACGGCGGCCATCGGCCGGGCAACGGCCTGTTCGGCGAGAGCATCGTCGCCGTCGATCTGAAGACCGGCGAGCGCAAGTGGCATTACCAGCTGGTGCATCACGGCATCTGGGACATGGACATTCCCTGCGCGCCGATCCTCACCGACATCACGCACAACGGCCGGCCGGTCAAGGCGCTCGCGCAGCCGACGAAGCAGGGGTTTCCTTTACGTCTTCGACCGCGTGACCGGCGAGCCGATCTGGCCGATCGACGAGCGTCCGGTGCCGAAAGGCGATGTGCCGGGCGAATGGTATTCGCCGACGCAGCCCATTCCCGACGAAGCCGCCGGCCTTCGACCGTCAGGGCGTCTCGCTCGACGATCTGATCGACTTCACGCCGGAGCTGCACGCCGAGGCCGTGAAGCTGGCCGGCGCACTACAAGATCGGTCCGCTCTTCACGCCGCCGGTCGTCAGCAAGGTAGAAGGCCCGCTGCAGACGCTCGTGCTGCCGTCGAATCATCGGCGGCACGAACTGGCCCGGCGGCTCGTTCGATCCCGAGACGCACACCCTCTACGTGTTTTCGCAGACCAACATCGTCCCGATTGGCCTCGGTCGCGCCAGTTTCTGCAGCGGTCCGACATGGATTTCGTCTCGGGAAGAGCGCCGGCGGATCGAGCGCTGGTCCGGGCAGGTGGGGCTGGTGCGGCGGGTCGGGCGGGTGCGACGGGTGGCGCAGCTGCGGCGACGCCAGCCGAAGGCGGCACCATTGATGACTGTGCAGGGGCTTCCGCTCGTGAAGCCGCCGTACGGACGGATCACGGCGTTCGACATGGACCGAGGCGAGATCCGCTGGCAGATCGCCCACGGCGAAACGCCGGATGCCATCAAGAACCATCCGGCGCTCAAAGGGCGTCACCATCCCGCGCACCGGCCAGCGCGGCATCGTCGGCACGCTGGTGACGAAGACGCTGCGTCATCGCCGGCGAGCCGAGCTACACGACGACCGCGACTGGCCAGCGCGGCGCGATGGTGCGCGCGTACGACAAAGCGACGGGACAGGAAGTCGGCGCGGTCTACGTTCCGGCGCCGGTCACGGCGTCGCCGATGACGTACATGCTTGATGGCCAGCAGTACATCGTGCTCGCAATCGGAGGCGGGAATTATTCGTCGGAGTTCGTTGCGTTCAGGCTGCCGCGTGCGTCGCGCTAAGACCCGAAGCGCGTGATCTGCGGTGCCGGACCGCCGGCGCCGCCGACGACCGTCTTGGCCATCTGGTCGCGGCTCATGTCGGCGGTGGTCGAGATGCCCTGGACCTTCAGCTTGAACTCGTCGACGTTCGTCGCCCAGCGCAGCGCTTCCTCGTACGAGACGAGCCCCTGCTCGAACAGGCTGAAGATCGACTGATCGAAGGTCTGCATCCCGTACTGCGACGTGCCGGCGCGCAATCGCGCCCGGAATGAGGTGCGTCTTGTCCTTGTCGACGATGCAGTCGCGGATGAACGGCGTGCTGATCATCACTTCGACCGCCGGCGCGCGGCCCTTGCCGTCGGCGCTGCGGCATGCAGGCGCTGCGAGACGACCGCCTTGCAGCACGCTCGCGAGCTGCAGGCGGACCTGCTTCTGCTGGTGCGGCGGAAACACCGCGATGATGCGGTTGATCGTTTCGGTGGCGTCGAGCGTGTGCAGCGTCGAGAACACGAGGTGGCCGGTCTCGGCGGCGAGCAGGCCGGTTTCGATCGTCTCGAAGTCGCGCATTTCGCCGACGAGGATGACGTCCGGATCCTGCCGCAGCGCGCTGCGCAGCGCCTGCGCGAACGACCGCGTGTCGACCGCGACCTCGCGCTGGTTGACGATCGACTTGCTGTCGCGGTGCAGGAACTCGATCGGATCCTCGACCGTCATCACGTGCGCGCGAGCGCGTCTTGTTGATGTGGTCGATCATCGCGGCGAGCGTCGTGCTCTTGCCGCTGCCGGTCGTGCCGGTGACCAGCACGAGGCCGCGCTCTTCCTCGGCGATCGTCTTCAGCACCGGCGGCAGGCCGAGCTCGTCGATCGTGCGGATCTGCATCGGGATGACGCGCAGGACGAGGCCGACGGTGCCGCGCTGCTGGAAGATGTTGCAGCGGAAGCGGCCGAGGCCCGGCACGCTGTAGGCGAGGTCGACTTCCTGCGCTTCCTTGAATTTCTGGCGCTGCGACGTCGACATGACGGCCGCGCTCATCGCGACGACGTCCTCGTGATCGAGCTGCTTGTCCTCGGCGGCGGGGACGAGCACGCCGCGGACGCGCATCATCGGGTAGCTGCCGACCTTGAGGTGCAGGTCGGATGCGCCGCTCGTCGACGGCGATCTTCAGCAGATCGTTGACGTGCATGGACGGTGGCTGTGTGCGACTGGCGACTAGCGGCTGGCTCGCGCCGCTGGCTCGCGCCGACGGCGGCGCGAGCTGCTTCTCGGATACACGTAAGTGAGCCAGCCGTGCGTGTCCGGCACCTCGCCGTTGATGACGTCGAAGAACGCGCGCTGCAGCGCTTCGGTGATCGGACCGCGGCGCCCGTTGCCGATCTGTGATCTTGTCGACCGACCGGATCGGCGTGACCTCGGCGGCGGTGCCGACGAAGAAGACCTCGTCGGCGATGTAGAGCACCTCGCGCGGCATGATTCGTCTCGGTGACGGCGATAGCCGAGATCGCGCGCGAGCGTGATGATCGAGTCGCGCGTGATGCCGCCGAGGATCGACGACGCCGAGCGGCGGCGTGTAGATGACGCCGTCGCGCACGAGGAAGATGTTCTGGCCGCTGCCCTCGCTGACGTTGCCGAAGACGTCGAGCGCGATGCCCTCGGTGTAGCCGTCGGCGATCGCTTCCATCTTGATCAGCGCGGAGTTCGCGTAGTTCGCCGCGCTCTTGGCCATCGCCGGCAGCGTGTTCGGCGCCATGCGCGACCAGCGAGCTCACCTTCACGTCGACGCCCTGCTCGAGCGCCTCGCTGCCGAGGTACGCGCCCCATTCCCACAGCATGATCGCGGCGTCGACCGGGTTGCGGAAGCGGGTTGACGCCGAGCGTGTCGTAGCCGCGATAGACGATCGGCCGGATGTAGCAGGCCTTCATCTCGTTGGCGCGGATCGTGTCGAGCACGGCGTCGCGTCCAGCCCGGCGAGATCGAGCGGGTATTCCATCCGGTAGATCTTGGCCGAGTCGCAGCAGCCGGCGCATGTGCGCGTCGAGCCGGAAGCAGGCGGAGCCCTTCGGCGTCGCGTAGCAGCGCGCGCCTTCGAAGACGCCGCTGCCGTAGTGGATGACGTGCGAGGCGACGTGAATCGTCGCGTCCTTCCACTCGACGAGCTTGCCGTTCATCCAGATCTTGCCGGTGCCCGCGAAACGCCATGATTCGAGCTCCTCGCGATCCGATTCTGAGTGCATCGACGGGCATCGAGCGACCGGGTTACTGCGCTTCGCCGCAGAACGGGCAGCGATCGGATCGCGCGTGGAGCGGCTTGCGGCAGTGCCAGCAGAAGCGCGGCTGCGGCGTTTCGCGCGCCCTCAGCCGCGATCTGGATGTCCTGCGCTCGTCGCCGCCGCGCTCGCCGGCTGGGCGCCGGCCGCGGCGTCGGCGGCGCTGCGGCGCGATCCGCTCGCGCGCCGCCAGCACGTCGTCGAGCAGGTCGCCCGCCCGCTGATAGCGCGCGTGAATGTCCGGCGCCATCGCCTTCATGACGATGTCGTTGATCGCCTTCGGGATCTTCGGGTTCTTGAGCCGCGGCGCGGTCGACGCAGCTCGCCGCGCATCAGCCGCTCGAGATCGGCCGGCGACGGCGTGTCGTACGGCAGCATCGCCGGTCAGCATCTGGTACATCGTGACGCCGAGCGAGTAGATGTCGCGACGCGAACACCGCCTTGCCGTGGAACTGCTCCGGCGCCATGTACGGCGGGCTGCCGATGACCGTCGTGCCGTGCGCGGCGATCTCGAGAAAGCGCGAGGTGCCGAAGTCGGCGACCTTCAGCAGTCCGCTGTCGGCGACGAGCACGTTCGACGGCCGCAGATCGCGGTGCAGCACGCCCTGCCGGTGCGCGTGATCGACGGCGTTGCAGATCTGGCAGGTGTAGTCGAGCGCGCGCGGCAGGTCGAGCGCGCCGTCGCGCGCGATGATCGTCTCGAGCGTCTCGCCCGGCACGTACTCCATCACGATGAAGAAGACGTTCTCCTGCTTCTCCGCCGTCAGGATCGTGACGATGTTGGGATGATTGAGGCTGGCGAGCAGCCGCGGCTCGCGCAGCAGCTCGCCGAAGTCGACGCCCTGCTTGTGCGGCACCTTGAGCGCGACCTTCTTGTCGATCCAGGTGTCTTCCGCGAGGTAGACCGTGCCGAATCCGCCGCTGCCGATCGTCGACAGGATCTTGTATTTCCCGATGATCTGACCGCGGAAGAACATCCGCGGCGGAGTATAGCAATCGTGTCGGCCGTTCGGTCGTTACGTCGCGTCGAGCCGCACTGACGTATAATTCTTCGTGTGCATCGCTTCTTCGCGCCGGCCATCGGATCCCGGAGACGAGACGGTCGTCCTGCCGCGCGACGAAGCCGAGCATCTGACGCGCGTGCTGCGGCTGGGCGTCGGCGACACGGTGTCGGTGTTCGACGGCCGCGGCGCACGAGTTTCTCGCGCGAATCGTCGGCGTCGAGCGCCGCGATGTCCGCGTCCAGCTCACCACGCGCGTCGACCCGGCGGCGGAAGCCGGCCGTGCCGCTGACGCTCGTGCAGGCCGTGCTCAAGGGCGACAAGATGGACGATATCGTCCGCGACGCGGTGATGCTGGGCGTGACCGCGATCCAGCCGATCGTCACGACGCGGACCGAAATGACGGTCGCCGCGCTCCTCCGCGGCGCGCGCGTCGACCGGTGGAAGCGCGTGGCGCTCGCGTCGGTGAAGCAGTCGCGCCGCGCGGTCCTGCCGGAAATCCGGACGCCGCTCAGCTTTCGAGCACTTTCTCGACGAGCCGCAGCCGGCGCTGCCGTTGATGCTCGTCGAGCCGTCCGTCGAAGCCGACGCGCGAGCCGCTGTCGCGCTTGCGCGACCGCGCCGCGCCGGCGGATGCGGCGGTTATCGTCGGACCCGAAGGCGGATGGACCGACGAGGAGTGGTCACGGCCCGCGCGCCGCGGCGTGCGGCTGATGACGCTCGGCCATCGCACGCTGCGCGCCGACGCCGTGCCGGTCGCCGCGATCAGCGTGCTGCAGTTCTTGTGGGGCGACCTGTAGCGTCAGTCAGCAGTCGTATTGATTATGCCGAGCTCGCATTCCTCATCAGTAATCCGTGCCGCGACGTGGATCGGGTCGACGCTCGGCCAGTGGCGCCGCCGCCGCGCGTCGGCCAAGGACGACGCTTTCGTGAATCTGTGGAAAGGTGCGTGGCAGGAAGGCTGCGATGCGCGGATGGCTGGCGCGTCGCAGGACACGAACCCCCACCGGCGCGACCCGCGAAAGGCCGCCTGGCTCGCCGGCTGGGCGTGGGCCGATACGACCAACGGGACGAAGCCGAACGGCACTACGACGAACGATGCGAAGGTGGCGAATGCGACCAGCGCCCGACAAGCCGCGGCGTCATCGAAATCAGGCGCGCCGCGAGGTTGACCTGCAGCGTCCGCCTTCAGGCGGACGTCAGCTTCCGATTTTGAAGTCGTGCGTCTTTGCGTCGCCTTCCGACAATGTGACGCGCACGGCACCGGTTCGATGCTCGTCGAGGTACGACGGTTCGAACCACTCGCCCTGTTCTGCGGGATCGACGGTGACGACGTAATACTCGCCGGCGGGGAGGCCGCGGATCGTGTACTTGCCGGTTTGATCGGGCCGGGCCGTCATGATCTGCCGAGCCTGCGGCCGCCAGAGCGACGAGTCGGTGGGGAAGGCGAGCACCGTGTACTCGACGAGCGGCGCGCCCTGCGCATTCGTCAGCGTGCCGGTGATCTGGCTGATCTTGTCGGTGAACGTGACGACGACGTTCGCGAGATTCTGGCCAGCTGCGTAGATCGATCGGCGTGTCGGTCGTGTCGCGGCCGCCGACCGTCACCGACTCGAGCACCCACCCGCGCAGCTGACCTTGTGCGCGGATCAGATGCGGCCCGGCGGCGACGCCGCGGATCGTGAACGTGCCGTCCTTGTCCACGCGCGTCTGCGACGGACCCTCGACGCCTTGTTCCAGCGCCGACGCGACGACGCGCACTTGCGTGTAATCGGGCGGTTGAGACGACGGCGAGAAGATCACTTTGCCGGTGATCGTGGCGCCAGGCGAGACGATCACCGTGACGTCGGGCAGATCGTCGCCGGTCACGGCGACCGGTTGCGAGCCGTACTCCGGCGCTTCGGCATCGTCGGCGCGCGCGAGCAGCACGTAGCGTCCTGGCGGCACGTTGCCGATCGAGAAGGCGCCGTCCCAGTCGATGCGCGACCCGTAACGCACGCCGATCTGGCCGCGCGTCCGCGCCGATTCGGCAATCAGCTGAACGCTTGCCAGCCGACACTCCCGTTCCATCCGGATTGAGGGCCCTGCCGTCGATGCGCGCTGTGCGCACCAGGCGCAGTGAGAAGTTGATGTCGAGCACTTCCTGGCTGAGGCCGACGGTAATCGGCTTCGCCTGATCGACCGACTCCACGCCCGGAAAGTATGTCGGCGCGTACGCGATGTTCTCGTCCTCGCCGCCAAAGCTGCCGCGCCCGCCGAATCCACCGCGGCCGCCGAAGCCGCCGCGGCCACCAGGTCCGAACCCGAAATTCCGCGCGACGCCGCTGACGTAGTACTCGCCCGGCATCAGGCCCCATACGCGAAACTGACCCTTGTCGTCGGTTTGAGCGGTGCCCGCCGACACGAGGCGCCGGTCGCCTTGCAGATACTGATACCGCATGACGCCGACGGTTGCGCCCGGCATCGGCTCGCCGTCTTCGTCGAGCAGGCGGCCGGCGACGACGCTGCCGCGCGGCAGTCGAAAATCGACGCCTTTCATCTGCTGGCCGTCGCCAAGCTGCAGCGGCGTGCCGGCCTGGAGCGGACGCCGTTGTCCGTACGAGAGCGACACGAACCCGACCTTCGACGCGGCGACGGTGTAGCGGCCCGCCGGAAGTTCAGTGATCTCGAAGACGCCGCCATCGTCGGTGAGCACGCCGCGGCCTCCCGGAAGTTCGGCGGCGCGTCACGAGCACTCGCGCGCGCTTGATCGGGTGACCGTTGTCCGCCGCGACGCACGCGGCCTGTGATACGGCCCGCTGGTGGCGGCGGGCGCCTGCGCGGCGAGTGTCTCGCGCCGGCTGTTGTTGAGCCGACGATGGAGGTGGCTGCGACGCTGCGCGAAGGCGGCAGCCGACATCGCAACGATCGCAAAGAGAAGCGCGGCCGGTCATCGACCTGGTCACCACGAAGCCGATCCACTCGCCATCCTGCTTTTCCCACGCGATCGAATCGCCGCCCGAACGCATCGACGACATCGTCGCGCTCGTCGGCGAGGATGCCGCTGAGAATCAGCGAGCCGCCGACCGGACGGCGACGGCGTCAGGAGCAGAGGCGCCGCCGACGAGCATCGAGCCGGTGAGGTTCGCGGTGACGACATCGACCAGCGGCAGCGGCTCGTCGCCGACAGGTCGACGACATCGAACTCAACGTGACTGACATCAGGGTTGTGATCGAGATTTTCGCGCGCTGCCTGGATCGCGTCGGGGTCGACGTCGATGCCGGCAACGCGCGCCGCACCGAGCCGGTCGGCCGCAATCGCGAGGATGCCGGATCCGGTGCCGACGTCGAGCACCGATCGCCCGCTGATGTCGAGACGTTGAAGCGCCTCGAGACACAGCCGCGTGGTCGCATGATGGCCCGTGCCGAATCCCATGGACGGGGGGATCACGATCACGATCGGTGGCTGGTGGCTGGTGCTTCGGCGGTCGGTAGCGCGGGACTTTGAGTCGGCGTGGCGCGACTCGGCAACCGACCGTAATCCGCCCGACCGTGACCGGCTGGAGATTCTCCTGCGATCGGCGAGCCCAGTCTTCGTCGGAGACTTCGAGCGGCGCGGTTTCGAAGCCGTGCGCCCGAAGTTCGGCGCACGCGGCGTCGCGCGCATCGGCGAGACGAAAGAACAGCCGCATCGCCGCCTCGCGCTCTTCGAGCGCGGATGGCGAAAAGTCGTCGACCATCGCGAGAACTGCGTCAGACGACGAAGCGCACACGTCGAGCGCCGGGTAGAGCTTCACCGCTAGCCGAACATGTCCTTGACGCGATCGAACAGGTTGCGTTCGTCCTGCTCGTCTTCGCGCGGCCGCGGACGGAACTGCTCCTTCGGCAGCACCTTCGAGAGCTGCTCGACGAGCGCGCGCTGTTCGCGCGTGAGCTTCTTCGGCGTCACGACCTGCACGGTGGCGAACAGATCGCCGCGTCCGCGGCCGCCGACATCGGGCATGCCTTTGCCGCGCAGCCGCAGCGTCGTGCCGGTTTGCGTGCCTTCGGGAACCTTGACGTTCTCGTTGCCGTCGAGCGTCGGCACCTGAACCTCGCCGCCGAGCGCGACGGTCGTGAAGTTCACCGGGATCTCGCAGAAGAGATTGCAGCCCGTCGCGGCGGAAGAAGTCGTGCTCCTTCACGTGGACGACGACGTAGAGATGTCCGGGCGGGCCGCCGGCCGATCCGCTCTCGCCTTCGCCCTGGAGCCGGAGCTGCTGCCCGGTCGCGATGCCCGGCGGAATCTTGACGGTGATCTTCCGGTCCTTCGTCGACGCGGCCTTCGCCGCGGCACGTCTGGCACGGCTTGGTGATCATCTGGCCGGTGCCGCGGCAGAGCGGGCACGTGCGCGCGACGGTGAAGAAGCCCTGCTGAAAGCGCACCTGACCCTGCCCCGGCACTGCGAGCAGGTCGTCGGCGACGTGCCGGGCGCCGCGCCGGAGCCGTTGCAGGTCTCGCAGGTTTCCTGCCGCGGAATCTGAATCGTCGTCTCGGTGCCGCGCGCCGACTCCTCGAACGTGATCTCGAGGTCGTAGCGCAGGTCGCCGCCGCGCTGCGGACCGCCGCGCCGGCGGCCGCCGCCGCCGAAGAGATCGCCGAAGCCGAACATGTTGCCGAGGATGTCGCCGAGAGTCGCCGAACTCGGCGAACACCGACGGATCGAAGCCGCCGCCGGCGCCGGCCGCGGAGCTGACGCCCGCATGGCCGAAGCGATCGTAGGCGGAGCGCTTGTCGGGGTCGGCGAGGATCGCGTACGCTTCGGCGCACTTCCTTGAATTGTTCTTCGGCCGCGTGATCGCCCGGATTGCGATCCGGGTGATGCTTCAGCGCGAGCTTGCGGTACGCGCTCTTGATTTCCGTGTCCGATGCGGTCCGCGCGACGCCCGAGGATCTCGTAGTAGTCCCGCTTGCTCACGCCTTTGCCACCTTCACCATCGCCGGCCGCAGCAGTCGATCGCCGAGCATGTAGCCGCGCCGCAGCTCCTCGATGACTTCGCCTTCGCGATGCCCCGGACTCGCTTCGTGCATCACCGCCTGATGCACGTTCGGATCGAAGTCGGCGCCGAGCGCCTCGATCGGTTTCACGCCGGTTCTTGCGGAGCAGGTCGTGCAGCTTCGCGTGGATCAGCTCGATCGCCTTCCTGTAAGCGCCGGCGCCGGCGCCCGGCGTCGACCGTGAGCGCGAGGTCGAAGTCGTCGACGACGAGCAGCAGATCCTGCAGCAGGTCGACGGCGGCGTGATCCGCCTGGTCGCGGCGCTCGCGATCGATCCGCTTGCGGTAGTTGTCGAACTCGGCGGTCTTGCGCAGCAGCCGATCGTAGCAGATCGTCGCGCTCGCGCTTGAGCGTCGCCAGTTCGGCGGCGCTCTGCTGCATCGGATGCAGCAGTCGCGCCGGCGCTCCGATCGGCCGGGTGGATCAGAGGTTCGTCAGTCCATAAAGACTTTCAGTTGGGATCGCGCAGAACGTCGGGAGACCGGCTTGCGCCGCGGCATCGACGACCGCGATGGCGCGCGAATATCGCATCCGCGTCGGTCCGATCACGCCGACCGTCCCCGTCCCCGTCCCATCGTCGAAGGTCGAGGCGATGAGGCTGAACGACCGCAAGTCGGGATCCGGATGTTCGGCGCCGATGACGATCGTCAGGCCCGGGCCGTCGATGTATTCGTTCAGCAGCTGGACGAGCCGCTGCTTTTCTTCGATCATCTGCACGAGCGCCTGCAGCGTGCCGAGCGTGAGCTCGCGGCGCGTCCTCGAGCAGCGCCGCCGCGCCTTCGACGTAGATCATCTGCTCGTCCGGCAGATCCGCGAACGTCGAGGTGGCGAGCCGCATCGCGCGCGCCATCAGCTCGTCGTACAGCATCCGCTCTTCCTGCATCCGCTCGAGCACCGCCTCGCGCGCGCGGAGCAGCGGCAGGCCGGAGAATTCCGCGTTCAGGTAATTGGCCGCCTGCTCGCAGCTCGTCGGCGGTGAGCGCCTCGCTCGTCTCGACGACTTTCTGGAGCACGTGTCCGCCGCGCGCGACGATCACGACGAGCACGCGCGACGCGCTGAGCGGCACGAACTCGACGCGATCGAACACCGCCGCCTCGTGCGCGGAGGCCGGATCGCGAAGCCGACACCATGAGAGCCTGCGACAGCACGTGCGACACCTGCGACAGCAGCCCATCGGGGAGCGACCCTGACGCGTCGCGGCGCAGCCGTGCCTCGACGGCTGTGGCGCGTTCGATTCGATCGCTTGCCCTCGAGCAGCAGGTCGACGTAGAAGCGGTAGCCGCGATCGGTCGGGAATGCGCCCGGCCGACGTGTGCGGCTGCTGGACGAATCCGTCTTCTTCGAGCCGCGCCAGGATGTTGCGAACCGTCGCGGACGAGATGCCGAGGCCCGCCGCCGTGACGAGCACCGACGAGGCGACCGGTTCGCCCGACGCGATGTATTCGCGGACGAGCGCGGCCAGCAAGCGTTTTGAGCGTTCCTGAGCTTCCATTAGCACTCGATACCTGAGACTGCTAAGACATTATACAACAGCCAGATGTGCAGTTTCGGCAATGGACCTATAGAGCGCGCGCGGCAAGGCCGCGTGCGGCCTCCCGTGCCGCGCTGACAAGCTCGGTCGGATCGACTCGGAGTGGGCGCGAAATCGTCCACGAGCACCTCGCCGTCGACAATCGTCGTGCGCACGTCGCTGCCGCGGGCCGCGTAGACGAGCGTCGAATACGGATCGGGGCCGGGCGCGAGGTGCGGCCGATCGCGGTCGACAACGATGAGGTCGGCGCACTTGCCGGCTTCGAGCGAACCGATCGTATCGGCTCAGCCCGAGCGCCGGGCGCCGGCGCGCGTCGCCATCCACAGCACGTCGCGCGCGGGCAGCGCGCCCGGCGCCTTGCGCATCGCCTGCAAGCAGCGCCGCGAGCCGCATCTCCTCGAACATGTCGAGACGGTTGTTGCACGCGGCGCCGTCGGCGCCGAGCGACACCGAGATGCCCTCGCGCCCGCATCTCGACGACCGGCGCGACGCCCGACCCGAGCTTCAGATTCGAGCCGGGGCAGTGCAGCACCTTGACGCCGTGCTCGGCCAGCAGCGCCTGCTCGGCCTCGTCGACCCACACGCAGTGCGCCGCGCACAGACCGCGGCGACGCGAGCGCGCACGCTCGCGAGGTACTCCAGGTTGTTCATTCCGCCCGTCAGCTGCCTGACGATGGCGATCTCGTCGCGCGATTCCGACGCGTGGGTGTGCACGAGCATGCCGTGCTCGCCCGAGAGCGATCGCCACCGCTTCGAGCAGCGCGCGCGAGCACGACACGGCGAAGCGCGGCGCGAACGCGGCGCGGAGCCGTCCGTTCGCGCGCGCCGTTCCAGCGCTGACGGATCGCGAGGCTTTCGTCGATCGACGCCTGCGGTGCGCTCCTGCAGACGCGCCGGCACCGCCGCGTCGCGCGTCCATCATGCACTTGCCGATCGTCGGCGCGCAGACCGCTCGCGGCGAGCTGCTTCGAACACCACATCCGTGTCGTGCACCGTCTCCATCGTCAGCACGGTCGTCGTGCCCGCTCGAGCAGCAGCTCGGTGGCCGCGAGCCGCGCCGCCGCGCCGCAGCGTCCGCTGGCGTCGTGCGCCGCTTCCATCGGCCACACGCGCGTGCGCAGCCAGTCCATCAGCGGCAGATCGTCGGCGTAGCCGCGAAAGAGCGTCTGACAAAGATGAATGTGCGTCTGGATGAAACCCGGGCAGGACGTAACCGCCGCGCGCGTCGATCGTCCGATCGTGCTGTCTCCGTGATGTGCGAACCGACGGCCGCGATCCGCCCATCGCGAATCGACACGTCGCCTTCGACGATGTCGAAGCCGATCGTTCATCGTAGACGATGCCGTCGCGGATTAGCGAGACGAGTCAAAGGCAAGGCAAGGAAAAAGGCGAAATGCCTTTCGCTTTAGCGGGTTCCACTTCATCGACGCCGGTCGCGTTCGCTTTGCCGTGCTTCACGGCGATCAGCTCGGCGAGGATGCTGACGGCGATTTCCTGCGGCGTCACGGCGCCGATGTCGAGGCCGATCGGCGCGTGCACGCGCTTCGAGCGTGTCGGGCGGCGATGTCATCGGCGGCGAGCGCGTCGTAGATGCGCGCCACCTTCGCGCGGCTGCCGATCAGGCCGAGGTAGCGCAGGTCGCGCGGTGCAAGCGCGCGCAGCGCCTCGAGGTCGTTCGTATGGCCGCGCGTGACGATCACCGCGTACGCGTGCGACGGGATAGTTGCGCGCGCGATCCACGCCGGGATGTCGTCGACGACGATCTCCGCGGCGCGTCGGGAAGCGCTCGGCGTTCGCGAACTTCTCGCGGTCGTCGACGACGTGGACGCGGAAGCCGACGTCGTGCGCCAGGCGTCGCGAGGTGGAAGCCGACGTGGCCGGCGCCGACGATGTACAGCTCGGGCGACGGCTCGATCGGCTCGATGTACACGTCCATCTGGCCGCCGCAGATCAGACCCGTTTCCTGCGCGAAGTCGTCGGACAGCTCGTAGTGGACGGAGCTGCGGCTTGCCGGCTGAGGATCGCCTCGCGTGCCTTTCCGAAGGCGTCGTTCTCGTAGCAGCCGCCGCCGATCGTGCCGACGATCCGGCCGTCGCCGAAGACGAGCATCTTCGCGCCGACGCGCTGCGGCGTGGATCCGGTGGTCGACACGATCGTGACGAGCGCGGCCGGTTCGCCGCGCTCCAGCGCGTCGGCGACCGCCGCAAAGACTTCCTGGTTCATCGGGCAAAGTATATCGGGCTGCCCTAGTCCCTGTGCACGTCGCACGCGACGAGCGGCTCGGTGCCGGGGATGAACGCTTCGCGGATGATCTTCGGACAGCTGGGGCCGGCGAGCTTACCGGTGTCGGCGTCGATGTTCACCCAGTTGATGCCTTCCGGCTCATCGAATGGCACGCTGACGCGGCCGGCGAGCGCGCCTTTCATGAACGCGGTCCAGATCGGCAGCGCCGCCTTTGCGCCGGAGAGACCGACCGGCTGGTTGTCGTCGAAGCCGACCCAGACGACCGTGAGGAGATCGGGCGTGAAGCCGACGAACCAGGCGTCGCGCAGATCGTTGGTGGTGCCGGTCTTGCCGGCGGCGTCGAGCGTGAAGCCTTCCGCTCGCGCGCGTCGCGCGCGGTGCCTTCGTTGAGGACGCTGCGCATCATGTTCGTCACAAGGAACGTCGTTTCGGGACGCGCGACGATGCGCGATTCGTTCTTCGGCTTCTTCGTGACATCCGGCCACCGCTCGTGATTCGGAGAATGTGCCGCAGCGGTCGGATGGCGCCCATGTTCGGAAAGATCGTGTATGCGGTCGCGATCTCGTAAGGCGTCGCCTCGAAGACGCCGAGCGCGATCGACGGGTACGGCTTCGGCGCGTTCCCGACGCCGAGCCTCTTCCAGAGGTTCACGACGTTCTGATAGCCGGCGCTCTCCGCCACCTTCACCGCCGCGATGTTGCGCGAGTGGGCGAGCGCATGGCGGAACGTGATCGGGTCCGTCGTACGTGTACTCGTAGTTCTCCGGCGTCCACACCTGGTCGTCGAACTCCCACGTGGTCGGCGAATCGTCCACGATCGTGGCGGGCGAGATGTCGTTCCGCGCCGTCGATCGGCGGCCTGTTCGAACGCGGTGAGGTAGACGAACGGCTTGAACACCGATCCGGGCTGCCGCCGCGCGGCGATGGCGCGGTTGTACTGCGACTGGTTGTACGACCGGCCGCCGACGAACGCGAGAATCTCGCCGGTCTTCGGATCGAGCGCGACGAGCGCCGCTTCGGCTTTGCCGTGGCGCTTGCGATGCGCGAGGAGCTCGTCGACGTGCGTGAGGCCGTCGCGCACAGAGTCCTGCGCGAGCCGCTGCAGGTGCAGATCGAGCGTTGTATAGACGTCGAGCGTCTGAGTCGTGGACGTGAGCCCGGGGTAATCGTCGGTCAGCGTCTGCCCGACGTAGTCGACGAAGAACGGCGCCTCGGTTTCGAGCGCGCGCTGCACGATGAGGAGCGGCTCGTGCGACGCACGAGCGGCGACGTCCGCCTCGATGTATCCCGCATCGACCATGGCCTGCAGCACGACGTTGCGCCGTTCGCGTGCAGCGATCGAGATTCGTGAACGGCGACAGCGCCGACGGCGATTGAAACACGCCGGCGATCGTCGCCGCTTCGGCCAGCGTCACGTTGCTCACGTGCTTGCCGAAGAAGAGCCGCGCCGCTTCAGCGACGCCGACGATCCCGAACGAACCGCGCTGGCCGAGCGTCATGTCGTTCAGGTACATCTCGAGGATTTCGTCCTTCGAGGCGCGCTGCGTCACGATCACCGACACCCACGCTTCGAGCGCCTTCCGCTTCAACGACTTCTCGCGCGCCGCCTGCAGCGTCATGCCGGGAAACATCCGCGGCAGGAAAATATTGCGCACGACCTGCTGCGTGATGGTGCTCGCGCCGGCCGTATACGCGTGCTTGCCGCGCAGATTCGACAGCACCGCGCCGACGATGCCGATCGGGTCGACGCCGGGATGCTCGTAGTAGCGGCGATCCTCGATCGACAGCACGGCTTGAATCACGCGCGACGGGATCGCGGCGAGCGCGAACCGGGCGGCGCTTCTCGCGCTCGCCGCTGATGAGCGACGTGAGCACCGGCGTGTCGAGCGTCAGCCGTTCGCTCGAATGCGTGCCGAGCTCCAGCCGCTCGACGCGATCGGGCGGCTTGCGCGGCGGCGCGCGCTTCGCCGACGCCTTCGACGACGGCCGGCGGCTTCTGAAACGTGACGCGTACGAGCTGACCCTTGAAATCGGCGCCGCGCGGCATGATCGCGATCGCGCCGGTCGCGACGGCGAATTCGCCCGGCTTCTCGGGTTTTGCCGTTTGCGCGTAGCCGAGGTCGTTCAGCCGATCGATGAGCTGCCGATCGCTCAGCGATTGCCCGCGGCGCAACTCGAGCGGACGCGCGAACACACGCGGGAACGTACGATCGCGTTCGCCGTGCAGCCGTGCATCGATCAACTGGCCGAAGGTGATGTAGAAGTACACGCTCGCGCCGAACAGCGCCGCGAGCGGCAGCGAGGCGGCAAACGCCGCCCATCGCACCCAGCGCCGCCTCCACACGGCGGCTACTCGAATCTTCAGTAGTGCGGTCTTGGATCGACTAGATGGTGACAATCCAGTGGCGTCCCATGTCGAGTGGAAGCGCTTCGTCCAGGCGCTCGACGAGCGCCGGACCGTACTGGTTGAGGAACGACACGAACCCGATCGTGCGCTCCTGGGCGTGCCCGTTGGGGAAGGCGAGCGCCCGGGCGTGCATGAACTGACGCCGCAGGGTTTCGTCGCGCCGCTTCGCCGCCTGGATCATCTTCGTCTGCAGCGTCTGCAAATCATGCTGCATGCGCTGCAGGGTCGAGCGCGCCGCTCCTTCGAGCGTCGGGTCGAGCGCGGGTATCGTCTGGACGACGCGCGCCATCTGCGCCTCGATCGTTCGCGACGCCTCGGCGACCGAGTCTTCGACGACGCGGGGAATCTGGGTCTTGAGCAGTTCGTTCAGCGCCGCTTCGTCCTGCGCCTGCAGCGCTTCGAGCGGCAGCTTGTACTTGGTGAGGAAGCGCAGCGCCGGCCGAGTCCATCAGCGTCGCGCTCGCGCGCGGATACATCAGCGGCATCGGCACGCCGAAATGATCGTAGACGCCGCGCAGCTGGCCCAGGTACGCGAGCTCGTTCGGCCCCGCGACATAACAGATCGTCGGAAAGATCGTGTCCTGCACGACCGGACGCAGCAGCACGTTCGGGCTGAACCCGGCCGGGCTCTCGGCCGCCTGTTGCACGAGCGCCGGCGGAAGAAACCGCTGATCACCGACCAGAAAATGTCCGTCCTGCTGGCGGATGGCGCGCCGCCCGCCCTGGTCGCCGTCGAGCCGGAACAGCGCAAGGCTGTCGTCCTGGGCGTGGACCTGCGAGTGATACCCGCGCGCGACAAGATCTGATCCGGCGAGCGCGGCGAGCTTCGAGGTCTGGCCCGGCATGGACAGCTCGCGCGTGAACACGTCTCGCGCGAGCGGCTTCGACGCCGGATCCGACGAGTCGTACACGATGAGCCCGCGATCGCCGAGAACACGCTCGAGCCAGCGGCCGAACGCCTCCGCCATGCCGATTCCAGGTCCGTAGGCATCGCGCAGATCGGCAATGAGCGACGATCGAAAGTCGGTGGCCGGCAGCGCATCTTCGAGCGACCGAATCGCATCCTCGATCGAGCCGTCGAGCGTGACCGTCGCGACCGGTGACGGGTCCGCGGCCGGCCGAGAAGGCAACGACGCCGTACGCACGTCGAGGCTGGCATCGAAGATCGAGCAGCTTCGAACCTCTTCCCAATCGTGATCCTCGGCATCGATCCAGAAAATCGCGACGGCGGGGACGTTGTGATCGCGCGCGACCTGGTCGGCGAGCTTCAGCGCGGTGAGCGCTTTGAGGAGCGTGAACAGCGGCCCCCCAAAGAGACCCGCCTGCTGCCCGGTGAGCACTGCCACGGTGCGGCGATCGGCAAGGCGGCTCGCCGCTTCCCGCGCTCTGATTGGTGCGGATCGGCGTGCCTGCTGCGCGGCAATGATCGCGGCGATGTCGGTGCGCCGGCGTTCGTGTGCCTGAGTCCGCGCGACAGCACCCGCCCAGGCGGCGCGGTCCGAAGGATCGCCCGAAAAGAACGGCGCGATCGATTGAAAATCGTACGCGTAGTCGGCCGCCAGCCGCCGGATCCACGGAAAGCGCCGAACGTCCACCGGAATCCGCACGGAGGACTCGGACGCTTGATCTGTTGAGTTGACCTGCACCGGAAGCCTACTGTCTCAGAGCGCCGCGCGGACTGTCAAGCCGCCAGCGGCCGTATTCGCTTGATGCGACAGCACTAAGACGCTCGTCCGGGTCGAAAAGGTGCTTGAGTGCGTGCCGCTTCGATGTTACGATTCGATTGCCTTCCTCGAGGAGTCCTTCACTGCACACGGAAGCTGCCGGTCCAGCGCCTGACGCCTTCGGTCCGTTTCGCGTGCTCCACCAAATTGGCGTTGGCGCATTGGGCCCGGTGTTCCGGGCGTTCGATCCGGAACGCGACCGTCTCGTCGCGGTCAAACGGTTTCAGCTCGACGTTCCCCCCGAGCGCATGCACGAGCTGGTCGCGATGTTCGAGCGGCTGATCGCAGCCCAGTTGACGCATCCGGCGCTCGCTGCGCCGGTTGCGACCGGCATCGACGGCACCGCGGCATACCTCGCGATGGATTACGTGCTGGGCGACTCGCTCGATATCGCGGTGCGCGACTACGGGCCGGCACCGCCGGTCGAGGCGCTTCGCGTGGCGACGCAACTCGCAGGCGCGCTCGACTTTGCCGCCGTCGTGAACGTCGAGCATGGCGCGCTGCATCCGCGCGACGTACTGCTGTCGAGCGAGGAAACGCGAATCACCGGGCTCGGCGTCGCCCGCGCGCTCGAGACGATCGGCGTCGCCGCACCCGCGCGCCGGCCGTACTCCGCGCCCGAGCGCCACGTCGGGCCCGTGTGGGATCGGCGCGCCGACATTTTCAGCCTCGCGGCGCTGATTCACGAGTTGCTCTGGGCCCGGCGCATCGCCGGCGCTGGATCGCGCGCGGCCGAGGCGTTGACCGAGATACCGGGCGGCGATCTGCCGGCGCTTCGCGACGTGTTCGCCCGCGCGCTCGCCACGGCGCCGACGGATCGATTCGGCACGGCGCTCGAGTTTGCCGACGCGCTCAAAGCGGCGCTGCCTGATGTGGCGCTGTTTCCAGGCCAGCCGGCGACGGGCAAACGTCAGCGCCGACCGTCCCTGCCGCTCCTCGACAACGACGCGGATCTCCCAATCGCACCGCCGGATAAATCGCTGATCGACGCGACGACGAAAATCGACGCGGACTCGACTCGTGGGGCGAAGACTGCGCCCATTCTCATCGACGAAGCCGCCGATGCCGGTGAGCTCGATTTACGACAGGCAGAAGCGGAGCGTTACCAGGATGTCGAAACGGCGCCCGCGGTCGTGGAACCGCTCCCGACGCCGCGACGGGAACCGTCGCCCGATTTCGTCGACACACGCCCCGAATTCATGGCCTCCGCGATCGAGCAATCGCGCTCCGCGGTCTGGCCGCTGGTGCTTGCGCTGATCGTCGGTGTCGCGATGGGATTCGCCGGCGGCTACGGCGTCGGCTCGCGCGATCGCACGGCCCCGAGCGCGAGCGGCGCGCCGCCGCCGCCCGCCGCGACGCAGTCGCCCGCGCCGGCCGGAAACGATTCGACAGAAGTCGCCGTGGCCGAACCGCAGAAGACAAAGCCGGTGGGTTCGACCGGTGGCGTCGACGTACCTCCCGCGGCGCCTGTGACGCCGCCGAAGCCGCCCGCTCCGCCCGAGAAGAGGGAAACAGCCAAGACCGAGCCGGCCAGGCCAGAGCCCTCCAAACCCGAGTCGGCGGCCGGGCGGCTGCTCGTGCGCTCGTCGCCGGCTGGCGCACGCGTGTTCGTCGACGGCCACGAATACGGCAAGACGCCGCTTGCCGTGCGCGATCTCGCACGGGGATCGCATCGCGTGCGCATTGTCCGCGAAGGCTACGGCACCGAGGAACGGCGCATCGTCCTCACCGCCGCCCGGCCCGCGCAATCGATGACGGTGCCGCTCGAGCGCGATCGTGCGCAAATTGCGCAGGCGCGGAAGCCGGCGGTCGACTCGAAGGCCGACACGCCCGCGACGACCGGCGGATTCTCCGGTCCGCTCACTGTCGAATCACGGCCGACCGGCGCGAATGTGTACCTTGATGGCAAGCTTGTCGGCACGACGCCGCTGCAGCTGCCCGAAGTGGCGGCCGGCGAGCACGCCGTGCGCCTCGAGCACGACGGCTACCGGCTGTGGTCATCATCTGTGCGCGTCATCGCGACGGAAAAAAATCGCATTACGGCCTCGTTGGAACGATGACATCAACCGCCGAGCCCGCGGAGTTCGCAGAGCAATTATTCTCTGCGTCCTCTGCGAGCTCCGCGGTGAAGTACGGGAGTTCATGAACGCCATACTGGCACTCGAAGACGGAACCTGGTTTCGCGGCGTCGCCGCCGGCGCTGAAGGCGAAACGGGCGGCGAGGTCGTGTTCAACACGAGCATGACCGGCTACCAGGAAGTGCTCACCGATCCGTCGTACGCCGGACAGATCGTCACGATGACGTGCCCGGAGATCGGCAATTACGGCGTGTCCACGGGCGACGTCGAATCGCGCGCGCCGCAGGTCGCCGGCTTCATCGTGCGCGAAGAGTCGCCGATTGCGAGCAACTGGCGGTCGGAGCAGACGCTGCGCGAGTATCTCGTCGAGCATCGAATCGTCGCGATTGCCGATATCGACACGCGCGCGCTGACGCGACAGCTGCGTTCCGGCGGAGTGATGCGCGGCGTGATCGCGACCGGAGACGATCTCGATCACGGCGTGCTCGTCGCGAAGGCGAACGAGATTCCAAAGATGGAAGGCATCGGATCTGGTCCGAGGTGTGACAGCGGCCGAAGCGTTCGACTGGCCCGAGGAAAAAGCGGGCGAGTTCGGGATCGTGCCGTCACGCCGCGTCGAAGAAGCGGCTGAAGATCGCCGCGTACGACTTCGGCATGAAGTGGAACATCCTGCAGACGACTGAGCGCGCACGGCTGTGACGTCCGGGTGTATCCCGCGACGACGCCCGCGGCCGACGTGCTGCGTACGAATCCTGATGGCGTCTTCCTCAGCAACGGTCCTGGCGATCCGGCGCCGCTGACCTACGCCATCGAGAACAGCAAAGAGTTGATCGCTGCCGACGTGCCGGTGTTCGGCATCTGCCTCGGCAACCAGATCCTCGGCCTGGCGATGGGCGGCGAGACCTACAAGCTCAAGTTCGGCCATCGCGGCGCGAATCATCCCGGTGAAGAAGCTCGCGACCGGCAAAGTCGAAATCACGTCGCAGAACCACGGCTTCGCTGTCGATCCGAAATCGCTGCCGGAGGAGGTCGAGGTCACGCACCTGAATCTGTACGACGGCACCGTCGAAGGCCTGCGCCATCGTTCGCGTCCGGTGTTCTGTGTCCAGTATCATCCCGAGGCGTCGCCGGGTCCGCACGACGCGGACTACCTGTTCGACGATTTCATCAAGCTGATGGAGACTCGGTGAGTCAGCGTAGCCACCAGCCACCAGCCACCAGCCACCGAGTATTGACCTCCCATGCCGCGTCGCACTGACCTGAAGCGCATCCTCATCATCGGCTCCGGTCCGATCGTCATCGGCCAGGCGTGCGAGTTCGATTATTCCGGCAGTCAGGCGTGCAAGGCGCTCGGGCGGAGGGGCTCGAAGTCATTCTCGTCAACAGCAATCCGGCGACGATCATGACCGACCCGGAGCTGGCCGATCGCACGTACGTCGAGCCGCTCACGCCGGAAGTGCTCGCCGCGATCATCGAGCGCGAGCGGCCGGACGCGATCCTGCCGACGGTCGGCGGCCAGACGGCGCTCAACCTCGCGGTCGATCTGGACAAGATGGGCACGCTCGAGAAGTTCAACGTGAAGCTGATCGGCGCGTCGATCCAGGCGATCAAGGTCGCCGAAGATCGCCAGCTGTTCAAAGATGCGATGCGCGAGATCGGACTCGAGGTGCCGCAGAGCGGCCTGGCGCGCACGTCAGCGGAAGCGATCGAGCTCGGCGAAGACGCTCGGCTTTCCGCTCGTCATCCGCCCGTCGTTCACGCTCGGCGGCGTCGGCGGCGGCATCGCGTACAACATCGAAGAGTACCGCGAGCTCGCCGAGCGCGGCCTCGAGCTCAGCCCGGTGCACGAAGTCCTGATCGAGGAGTCGGTGATCGGGTGGAAGGAATTCGAGCTCGAGGTGATGCGCGACGTCGCCGACAACTTCGTCGTGATCTGCTCGATCGAGAACATCGACCCGATGGGCGTTCACACGGGCGACAGCATCACCGTCGCGCCGATTCTCACGCTGAGCGACAAGGAATACCAGCGGATGCGCGATGCCGCGCGCAAGATCATCAGCAGGGTCGGCGTGGAAACCGGCGGGTCCAACATCCAGTTCGCGGTGAACCCGAAGAACGGCCGCATGGTCGTGATCGAGATGAACCCGCGCGTCTCGCGCTCGTCGGCGCTGGCGTCGAAGGCGACCGGGTTTCCAATCGCCAAGATCGCCGCGAAGCTCGCGCTCGGCTATCACCTCGACGAGATTCCGAACGACATCACGCGCCTCACGCCCGCCAGCTTCGAGCCGACGATCGACTACGTCGTCGTCAAGATCCCGCGCTGGAACTTCGAGAAGTTCCCGCAGGCGGATCGCACGCTCACGACGCAGATGAAATCGGTCGGCGAGGTGATGGCGATCGGCCGCACGTTCAAGGAAGCGTTCATGAAAGGCGTCCGCTCGCTGGAGCTCGGACGCAGTGGTCTCCTCTTCGCGCCGTCGAACATGGACGATGAGGACGATGCGGGGCTGAGAAAACGGCTGGCGGTACCGAGCGATCGCCGGATGTGGGATCTGTTCCGCGCGCTCGACCGCGGCTTCTCGCTCGACACGATTCACGAACTGACGAATATGGACATGTGGTTCCTGCGTCAGTTCAGCGAGATCGCCGCGCTGCGGCGTGATGCCGCCGAGCGCGGCCTCGACGGCCTCGACGAGCCGGCGATGCGCCGGTTGAAGCGCGCCGGCTTCGGCGATCAGGAGATCGCGCTGGCCGCGGGCGTCAAAGAGGAGGCGGTCCACGATCGCCGTCGGCAACAAGGCCTGAAGCCGATTTACAAGCGCGTCGACACGTGCGCGGCCGAGTTCGAATCGTTCACGCCGTACATGTACAGCTCGTACGAGCCGACCTGCGAGTCCAACCCGAATGGCCGCGACAAGGTCGTGATTCTCGGCAGCGGACCGAACCGTATCGGCCAGGGCATCGAGTTCGATTACTGCTGCTGCCATGCATCGTTTGCGCTCAAGGAAGAAGGGCGCGAGACGATCATGATCAATTGCAACCCGGAAACGGTGTCGACCGACTACGACACCGCGGACCGGTTGTATTTCCAGCCGCTCACGTTCGAAGACGTGATGGCGGTCATCGAAACGGAGCGATCGGCGGGCGGCGATGTCAGCTGCCTCGTGCAGTTCGGAGGACAAACGCCGCTCAAGCTCGCGCTCGCGCTGCAGCACGCGGGCGTGACGATTCTCGGCACGTCACCCGATTCGATCGACCTGGCCGAAGACCGCAAGCGCTTCGCACGGCTGCTCGAAGAGCTCGACATCACGCAGCCGGCGAGCGGCACGGCCATCTCGCGGCGCGAAGCACGCGATATCGCCGCCTCAATCGGATTCCCGGTCGTCGTCCGGCCGTCGTACGTGCTCGGCGGCCGCGGCATGGCGATCGTGTACGACACGGGCACGCTCGACCGCTACATGACGCAGGCGGTCGACGCATCGCCGGAGCATCCGGTTCTCATCGACAGGTTCCTCGAGGATGCCTTCGAGTTCGACGTCGACGCGATCGCCGATGCGAGCGGCGCCGTCGTGATCGGCGGCATCATGGAGCACATCGAAGAGGCGGGCATCCACTCAGGCGACAGCTCCTGCGTCGTGCCGCCGTTCATCTGCCCCGAGCGGCACCTCCAGACGATCCGCACCTACACGCGTCGGATCGCCGGCGCCCTGAAGGTCGTCGGCCTCATGAACGTGCAGTACGCGATCAAGGACGACGTGGTCTACGTCCTTGAAGTGAACCCGCGAGCGTCGCGGACCGTGCCGTATCTGTCGAAGGCCACCGGCGTGTCGCTCGCGAAGATCGCCGCACGCGTGATGGCGGGACGCACGCTCGCCGAGCTCGGGCTGACCGACGACCTTCAGGTCGCCGGCGTCTTCGTGAAGAGCCCGGTGTTTCCGTTCGTGAGATTCCCGGGCGTCGACACGATCCTCGGCCCGGAAATGAAGTCGACCGGCGAGGTAATGGGCGGCTCGTCCTCGTTCGGCGTCGCGTTCGCGAAGGCGCAGCTCGCGGTCGGCCAGCGGCTGCCGGAGCGCGGCACCGCCTTCGTGAGCGTCAACAACAACGACAAGGCGAAGCTGATTCCGATCGCGCGCGATCTGGTCGAACTCGGCTTCCGGCTGATCGCGACGCGCGGCACTGCCGCGTATTTGCGCGCGCACGGCCTCGACGTCGACGTGATCTTCAAGGTGAACGAAGGACGGCCGAACGTCGCCGACGAGATCGTCAACCGGAAGGTCGACCTCGTCGTGAACACGCCTCTCGGCCGCGAGTCGTTTTTCGACGACCGCGCCGTTCGCCGCGCCGCGATGATGCATCAGGTGCCGTGCATCACCACGCTCACCGGGGCGCAGGCAGCGGTCAGCGCCATCCGCGCGCTGCGCCAGCAGGGGCTCGTCGTCCACGCACTCCAGGACTACTACGCAGGAATTGCTGCCGGCTCGGTCTAGGGTCGCGGCAGAATCTGCTCACGACAACATTTTTCACGAAGGCACGAAGAGTCCACGAAGAACACGAACTCGTTTAGGTTCGGAGTTTCGTGGCCTTCGTGCATCTTCGTGCCTTCGTGAAAAAGAATTGCCGCGAATATTGCACAGCCCGCGCGTGTGCGCGCGGTTGCTGCCGTTCCCGCCATCGGTCTCCTCGCGGGCGCCGCGGCGGGTCTCGCGGTTCCGATCTTTCCGCGAACTCTCGTATTCCTGATCCTCTCCGTTTGCCTCGCCGCGTCGATCTGCGGCTGGGTCCTCGGATCCACACGCCTTCTCATCGCCGGCGTTGCCGGATTCTTTTTCGCTGGCGGCGCGCTCCTTTCTCTTGATGCGTGGCGCGCGGCATGGCGGCCGACGCTGCGCGTGGCGTTCGACGATCTGGCGCCTCGCGAGCGTGCGCACGCCATTGCTGAAGGCCGAAATCCGCCGGAGGACGACGAGGCGTTTGCGGTGATCGAAGGCACGCTCCGCGCCGATGCCACGCCGGGCGACAACAGCGTGGCCTTGAGCGTCGACGTCGACGCGATCTGTGGAGATTTCTCGCCGACGCCGCACTGCGCGGCGGTCTCCGGAGGCGTGGCCGTCACCGTCGTGGGGTCGCTCGCCGTCGCTCGCGTGGACTCGTGGCGCGCGGGCCGTCGCGTTCGCCTTCCGGCTGCATTGCACCGCGCGGCCCGATATCTCGATCCCGGCGTTCTGGACGCCGAGCGCGCGCTCGCCCGCCACGGGACGACGCTCGTCGGGACGACGAAGAGTGGCGCGCTCGTGGAACTTGTGTCGCGGGGGAGCTGGGGAGACGAGGCGCTGGCGGCGACGCGGGCATTTTCCCGCCGCGCCATCAACGAATCGGTCGGCCGCTGGAGCAGCCGATCGGCTGGTATCGTGGCTGCGATCGTGATCGGCGATCGCGGCGCGCTCGAGCCCGACGTACAGCGCCAGCTGCAGGAAGCGGGCACGTATCACGTCATCGCGATTTCCGGCGGCAACATCGCTATTCTCGCCGGGTTGATCGTGGGCGCCTTTCGCCTCGCCGGGCTGCTCGGTCGACTGGCGATGGTGGGGTCGATCGCGCTGCTCATCGTGTACGCGGCGCTCGTCGGCGGCGGGGCGTCGGTCGATCGCGCCACACTGATGGCGATCGTCTATTTCGGCGCCGCGCGTAATCGATCATCGCGGCAATCCGGTGAACGGGCTTGCGTTCGTCGCGGCACTGCTCGTCGCGTGGCAGCCGCTCTCGATCGTCGATCCAGCATTTCTGCTCACGTTCGGCGCCACGCTTGCGATTCTTACCTTCGCCGCGCGCGTCCCGCCCGACCGCATACCTCGGCGGCTCAGAGGGGCAGCCGCGATGTTCCTGGCATCGCTCGCGACCGAGGCGCTGCTGTTTCCAATCGGTGCGGCGATCTTCTCGCGCGTCACCTTTGCAGGGCTCGCGCTGAACTTCCTCGCGATCCCGCTGATGGCCGTGGCGCAGGTCGCCGGCATGATCGTCGTCCCGCTTGCTGCGCTCTCCACGCGGGCGGCAGTGGCCGCCGGTTTTGTGGCGCACCTCGGGGCCGCAGGCCTCGTATGGTCGGCCGGACTGGTCCGTTTGGCTCCGTTCGTCACATACCGCGTTGCGCCACCTGCGTTCTGGGCCTGCGGCGTGTACTTCGGCGCTGTTCTGGTCGCCTGGACCTGTCGGCGGAGCGCGCGTGCGATCGCGCTCGCTGTTTCCGCGGCCGCCGCGGTGTGGATTCTCGCGGAGCCATGGACGGTTTTCGCTGCGCGCGGCGATGGGCGTCTGCACGTGACGTTCGTCGATGTCGGCCAGGGCGATTCGGCGATCGTCACGTTTCCGCGCGGCACGACGTTGCTCGTGGATGCGGGCGGGCTGGCGCCTTCTGCCACCTTCGATATTGGCGATCGGGTCGTCGCGCCAGTGCTGCGCGAGGCCGGCATCCGGCGGCTCGGTTACGTCGCGCTGACGCACGGCGATCCCGATCACATCGGCGGCGCCGCCGCGATCATTTCCGAATTTCGGCCGCGCGAGGTATGGGAAGGAATTCCGGTGCCGCGCTTTGCGCCGCTCACCGCGCTGCGCCTTCAGGCGGAGGCGGCAGGCATCCGCTGGTCGAACGTGCGGACGGGGGACCACATCTCGCTCGACGATGTGCAGGTTGTGGTGGCGCATCCGGAGACGGCCGACTGGGAGCGCCAGAAGGTGAGGAACGACGACTCGATCGTCATCGAGCTCCGATGGCGCGAGGTGTCGGTGCGTGCTGACCGGCGATATCGGGAAGGCCGTCGAGCGCACGTTGACCACGCAGCTCGCGGCCGCGCGCCTCCGGGTGATCAAGGTGCCGCACCACGGAAGCCTCACGTCGAGCACCGACGAGTTCGTCAGGGCGCTGCACCCGAACATCGCCGTCGTGTCGGTGGGGCGAGCGAACCACTTCGGGCACCCCGTTCCGCAGGTCCTCGAGCGCTACAGATCTGCCGGCGCGGAGGTTTTTCGAACCGACCAGGACGGAGCCGTGACCCTGGATACGGACGGCACGTCGCTCACGGTTCGCACGTTCAGCGGGCGTCACCTATCGCTCGCCGCATCCGTTACTCATCACGAAGACACGAAGAGCACGAAGGCCACGAAACAATGACGCTCACGCGAGTCACGTCGACGCTCTCAGCGGCCCTCGAGCTGCTGATAAACCAGAACGATCGGCTGCTGCGTCACCGTCCATCGCGAGCTCGGTCCTGGCTTGAATGAGAGTGCCTATTCGAGAGCATGTGCGATCGAGCTCGCTTTTCGCGGAATCCGAATTCGAAACGAGAACGCTCGGTAGTCGTGCGTTATCGCAGTAGCATCGTCTGCCATCAGCGCATCGATCTGTTTGTCGAGCGGGCGCTCGTTGTCGAAGTGAAGGCCGTTGAGCGGATACACCCCGTGCACGTGGCGCAAGTCGTCAGTTACCTCCGTGCGACCGGCGCGCGCGCTGGACTCGTTGTGAATTTCAACGTGCCGGTGCTGAAGCAGGGCATCCGCCGGGTCGTTCTGTAGAGTTGTGACGCTCGTGGCTTCGTGACCCTTCGTGTCTTCGTGATGAAAGCAGCCCGCTATTGATCTGCCGCCGAGAACCTTTGCTTTTTGCCACTCACTTTCAAGTTGGTCAAGCGGCATTTCGTGCATCCGCCGGCCGGAGTCGCCGATCGCGCGTTCCATGGTGGTGAACCGGTTCGTGAACTTGTCGTTCGCTTTCCGCAGCGCAGTCTCCGGGTCGATGCGGAGCTGCCGTGCCAGCTGCGCGATCGCGAACAGGAGATCGCCCATTTCCTCTTCGGCGCGATCGTGATCGAGTGCTTGGTGGTCCGCCACGACTTCGCGGATCTCGTTCACCTCTTCCTGGATCTTCTCGACCACATCGTCGACGCGCGACCAGTCGAAGTGAACCGACGCCGCGCGGAGGCCTATGTGGTACGCGCGGAGCAGCGCCGGCAGGCTGACGGGGATACCGCTCAGCAGCGTCTTCTCGGCGGCGCGCTCCTTTGTCCTGAGCGCTCCTGCGCCTTGATTTCTTCCCAGCGCGCTCGTACCTGGCCGGCCGATTCCAGCGCCGCTTCGCCCTCATCTCGCTTGAACACGTGCGGATGCCGGCGCACCAGCTTGTCCGAAATCGCCTTGAGCGCGTCTGCGATCGTGAAGTGGCCTGCTTCCGCTTCGAGTTGGGCCAGGAAGACCGCCTGCAGCACGAAATCGCCGAGCTCCTCGGCGAGCGCGGCGTGATCGCGGCGATCGATCGCGTCGAGCACCTCGTAGGTCTCCTCGAGCACGAACGGTTTCAGCGTGTCGATCGTCTGCTCGCGGTCCCACGGGCAGCCGTCGGGCGAGCGGAGCGTCGCCATGATCTCGAGAAGCCGGTCAAATTCGCGCATCTGCTAATCTCATCCAATCGTCCAATCCATCACCCAATCACTAGATCCTATAATTAGCAGATACGTATTCTTATGTCCGACCTGTCCTTCACCGCCTTCGTCGTCTCGCTTGCGAGCACGGCCGCGATTCACTTCGGCGACCTGCCCGATCCGATCTCCGGCGAACCCGGCGAGCTGAACCTGGACGGCGCCGCGCAGATGATCGAGATCCTCGCGCTGCTCGATCAGAAAACGCGCGGCAATCTCACCGCCGAGGAACGGCAGGTGCTCGAACAGGTCCTGTACGAGCTGCGGATGCGTTTCGTCGAGGCCTCCGGCGCCGCCAAGCGCATCATCGAGCCTTAGCTGAGAATGCTGCGCGTCACGGTTCTCGGCAGCGGCACGTCGCACGGCGTGCCCGTCCATCGGGTGCGACTGCGCGGTCTGCCGGTCGACCGACCCGCGCGACAAGCGGACGCGGCCCTCGATCCTGCATCGAGCTGCCGGCCGCCGAAGCGGCGCCGGCGATCGCTGCGGCGGTCCGATCGATTCTCGTCGACACCTCGACCGACTTGCGCGCGCAGGCGCTCGCCAACAACGTCCGCCGCGTCGACGCGATTCTCTTCACGCATCAGCCACGCCGATCACGTCTTCGGGCTCGACGATGTGCGCCGCTATCAACCAGATGCAGCGGGCGTCGATCCCCTGCTTCGGCGAACGCGTCGACGCTCGACGATCCTGCGCAAGATGTTCTCCTACATCTTCAACCCGCCGCCGCAGATGGGCGGCGGTCTGCCGCAGCTGTCGCTGTTCCCGCTGGCCGGTCCGTTCTCGCTCGGCGGCGTCGACGATCGTCCCGGTGCCGCTCTGTCACGGCCGCTGCCGGTGCTCGGATTCCGCATCGGCTCGTTCGCGTATCTGACCGACTGCAATCGGATCCCCGACACGTCGTGGCCGCTGCTCACCGCGATGGCGGCGTGCGGACGCTGATCCTCGACGCGCTGCGCGATCGTCCGCACCCGACGCACTTCAGCGTGAGCGAGGCGCTCGCGGTCGTCGATCGGCTCGGCGCCCGAGCGCGCGTACTTCACGCACATCTGCCACGACCTGCCGCACGCGGAGACGTGCGCGCGGCTGCCCGCCGGCGTGGAGTTGGCCTATGATGGGCTCGTCGTGGAGACTCGTGCAGCGTGCGAGCTCGTGGACGTCATCCACTTTCCGGACGATCAGCGCCCGAGCGCGCTGGTCGCAGCCGGTGCTCGCGCTCGGCAACTTCGACGGCGTCCATCGCGGCCACCGCAAGATTCTCGACCGCGTGCGCCGCGTCGCCAGCGAGCGCGGCGCGACATCCGTGGTGATGACGTTCGACCCGCATCCGCCGCGCGTCGTGCGGCCCGACAAGGCGCCGCCGCTGCTGATGACGAAGGCGCAGAAGCTCGAGGCGCTCGCCGCCGCCGGCGTGCAGGGCGCGGCGATCGTCCGCTTCACGCACGAGCTGTCGCAGTGGGATCCCGAGACGTTCGTGCGGCACGTGCTCGTCGACTGGCTGCGCGTGTCGGAGGTGTGGGTCGGCGCGAACTTCCTGTTCGGCCACGATCGCGCGCGGCAATTTCTCGATGCTGCGCGCGCTCGGCGGCCGCTTCGGCTTCCGCGCCGAGAAGATCGATCCGGTCCGCTACAAGGACTTCGTCGTCAGCAGCACGCGGATCCGCCGGCTGATCAGCGAAGGCGCGCGTCGACGAGGCGGGCGCGCTGCTCGGCCACGAGTACGTGCTCGACGGCACCGTGATGCACGGCGACGCCGCGCGGCCGGACGATCGGATTCCCGACGGCGAATCTGTGCACGCGAGAACGAGCTGCTGCCGCCGCACGGCGTCTACGCGACGACGACGACGGTCGACGGCATCGTCCACCCGTCGGTGACCAACGTCGGCGTGCGGCCGACCGTCGACGCGTCCGGCCGCGCCGTCGTCGAGACGCCACATCTTCGACTTCGACCGCGATCATCTACGGCGCGCCGATTCGCGTCGGCTTCGTGCAGCGGCTGCGCGACGAGCGCGCCTTCGAGTCGATCGACCTGCTGCGCGCGCAGATCGCGGCCGACTGCGGCCGGGCGCGCGTGCTGTTCGATCGTCTTTCACTGTAAAATCGCTGTTTGTGTCCGCTCCCGAATTCTTCTTCTCGCTGGACCTGTCCGACGAGCGTGCCTTCGACAGCATGATGAACGACGTGACGGCCGGCATTCTGCGGCATGCCGGCTACGCGCCCGACGCGGTCGCCGACATCGCCGCCGCATTGAGCGCGGCGCTCGCACCAGGCGCGCGAGCGCCGGCGGCGTCCGCTGCGACGTGCAGTTCAGCGCCGAGGACGGCGAGCTCGCGGATGGCCGTCTCCGGCAACGGCACCGACTGGCGCGCGTCGCGGCCGCTTCCCTGATGACGCATGCGCCTGTACAACACGCTGACGCGGACCGAGGAGGAGTTCACCCCGGCGCCGGACAGCACCGTCCGCATGTACACGTGCGGCCTCACGGTGTACGCGCGCGGGCACATCGGCAATTTCCGGACGTTCGTCTGCGTCGACGTGCTGCGCCGGACGCTGAAGTACCTGCTCGGCTACAAGGTCCACCAGGTCCTGAACTTCACGGACGTCGACGACCGCACGATCCTCGGCGCGCAGAAGGCGGGCATGGATCTGCGCGCGTACACCGACCAGTACATCGCCGCGTTTCGCGAGGACGCCGCAGGCGCTCGGGCTCGAGGACGTCGAAGAGAATCCACGCGCGACCGACGAGGCGAACCTGCAGGCGATGGCCGAACCTCATCGCGGCGCTCGAGCGCAACGGGCACACCTACCTCAGCGACGGCTCGATCTATTTCAAGATCTCGACGATGCCGGACTACGGCAAGCTCGCGCATCTCGATCACGGCGGCATGAAGCCGGGCGCCCGCGTCGACACCGACAACTACGCGAAGGAAGACGCGCGCGATTTCGTGCTGTGGAAGGCCGCGAAGCCGGACGAGCCGACGTGGACGATCGTCGATCCGCCGGGCCGTCCCGGCTGGCACCTCGAGTGCTCGGCGATGGCGCAGCGGCTCCTCGGCGACCGCCGATCGACATTCACGCCGGCGGCATCGATCTGATTTTTCCGCATCACGAGAACGAGATCGCGCAGAGCGAGTGCGCGACCGGCAAGCCGTTCTCGCGCTTCTGGGTCCACGTCGAGTATCTGATCGTCGACGAGCAGAAGATGTCGAAGTCGCTCGGCAACACCTACACGATCCCCGACATCATCGCGAAGCGGCTATCGGCCGTCGGCCGTGCGGTACCTGCTGCTCTCGGCGCACTACCGCAAGCAGCTGAACTTCACATGGGAGAGCCTCGGCAGCGCCGAGAAGGCGATGCAGCGGCTCACGGATTGTCTCGCGCGCGTCGACGCGATTTCGCGTCCCGGCGCGCATCCCGACGTCGCGGCGCGCGTGGAGCAGGCGCGTAAGGCGTTCGCCGACGCGATGCAGGACGATCTCAACACCGCCGCGGCGCTCGGCGCCATGTTCGAGCTGGTCAGCGATCTCAACTCCGCGATCGACGCGGATCGCGTCGGCAAGGACGATGTGCCGGTCATCACGCGATGCGTTCGAGATGGTCGACCGCGTGCTGGGCATCCTGAGCCTGCGGCGCAGGGAAGAGCAGCAGCCGCCGGTGCCGGTCGAGGAGATCGACCGCTTGATCGAAGCACGGCACGCGGCGCGGCGCCGCCGCGACTTCGCCGCCGCCGACCGCATCCGCGACGACCTCGCGGCACGCGGCGTGCTACTCGAGGACAGCGCCGGCACGACCCGCTGGAAACGAAAATGACCGATACGCCCCGACATCCAGCACGCCACTCCCGGGCCCGCGCGCCAAGGCCGATCATCGATCGCGACGACGCGTGTCGTGTCGCCGTCCTATACGCGCAGTTATCCGCTCGTGATGGAGCGCGGCTACGGCGCGATGGTCGAGGACGTCGACGGCAACACGTTCCTCGATTGCGCCGCCGGCATCGCCGTGAATTCCACCGGGCATTCGCATCCCGACGTCGTGAAGGCGATCACCGATCAGGCGCAGAAGTTCCTGCACATGTCGGGCACCGACTTCTACTACGAGCCGCAGGTGCGGCTCGCCGAGGAGCTGGCGAGCGTCGTCGCCGACCGAGGGCGGCGCGCGATCGTTTTTCGGCAACTCCGGCGCCGAGGCGATCGAAGCGTGCCTGAAGCTGTCGCGATATGCCACGGGCCGGCAGAACATTATCGCGTTCCTCGGCGGCTTCCACGGCCGCACGATGGGCGCGCTGTCGCTCACCGCGAGCAAGGCGATCCAGCGGCGCGGCTTCGGGCCGCTGATGCCCGGCGTGTATCACGCGCCGTACGCCGATTGCTACCGCTGTCCGCTCGGTCTCACGTCGGATAACTGCGCCGCCGAATGCCTCGACTATCTCGAGGATCAGCTGTTCGTTCACCTCGTCTCGCCCGACGAAGTGGCTGCGATCGTCGTCGAGCCGATTCAGGGCGAAGGCGGGTACGTCGTCGCGCCGGATCAGTTCCTGCAGCGGCTGCGCGAGATGACGAAGAAGCAACGGCATCCTGCTCGTGGACGACGAAGTGCAGTCGGGGATGGGGCGAACCGGGAAGATGTTCGCGATCGAGTTCACCGGCGTGAAGCCGGACATGGTGGCGATCGCGAAGGGCATTGCGTCCGGCATGCCGCTCGGCGTGGCGACCGCGACGCGCGGCGATCATGGCGTGGCCGCCCGGCGCGCACGCGAGCACGTTCGGCGGCAATCCGGTGTCGTGCGCCGCCGCGATTGCGACGATCAAGCTGCTGAAAGAGCAGCTGATGGCCAACGCGGCCGACCGTCGGCGCGCACTTGATGAGCGGTCTGAAGGCGCTGATGGACAAGCACCCGCTCATCGGCGACGTGCGCGGGCGCGGCCTGATGATCGGCGTCGAGCTCGTGCGCGATCGAAAGACGAAGGAGCGCGCGACGACCGAGCGCGACGCCGTGGTCGAGGCCGCGTTCAGACGCGGGCTGCTCCTCCTTGGCGCCGGCAAGAACGCCGTCCGCTTCTCGCCGCCGCTCGTGCTCACGAAAGCGCAGGCGGACACGGCGATCGGAATCTTCGCCGACGCGCTGGCGCAGGTCGAGAAACGGTAAACGGTTTGCACGCTCCGCGGCTCATGACCCGAGCGCGCGTCGAGTTTGGAAAAACGGGCGAAGATCTCGCGTGCGCGGAGCTCCAGCGCCGGGGGTACGCAATAGTTGCCCGGCGCTACCGGCTTCGCGGGGGCGAACTGGACATCGTCGCCAGAGATGGCACAACGCTCGTATTCGTGGAAGTGAAAGCGCGCATCGGGCATGAGTTTGGCGAGGCGGCCGAAGCGGTCACCGCGCTCAAGCGACGCCGCATCGCGCAGCTCGCGCTCCAGTACGTGGCTCGCTCACGATCTGTACGATTGCCCGTGCCGCTTCGACGTGGTGACGATTCACCTCGACGCCGGCCGTCCGGTGATCGAAGTGTTTCAGAACGCGTTCGATGCCTGAACTACGAAGAGATCCGGTCACAGGTCGGTGGGTGATCATTTCGACCGAGCGCAACAAGCGCCCGAGCGATTTCCAGGTCACCCACGTACAGCCGATCGGCCGCGAGCATTGCCCGTTCTGTCCCGGCCACGAAGCCATGACGCCGCCGGAGGTGCTCGCCTATCGATCGAACGGCGCCGCGCCGAACGGCCCCGGCTGGGACGTCCGCGTCGTGCCGAACAAGTTTCCCGCGCTCAAAGTCGAAGGCGGCTTCGACCGCGAAGCCGACGGCATGTTCGACCGGATGAACGGCATCGGCGCGCACGAGGTGATCATCGAGACGGCCGATCACGCGAAAACGTTCGCGACGATGACCGAGGGGGAGATCGAGCGCGTGCTGCCTGGCCTACCGCGATCGCATTCGCGATCTGAAGCAGGATGGGCGGCTGCGGCACATTCTCATCTTCAAGAATCACGGCGCCGCGGCCGGCGCGACGCTCGAGCATGGGCACTCGCAGCTGATCGCGCTGCCGCTCGTGCCCGATTTCGTCCGCGAGGAGCTCGACGGCGCGCGCAGGCATTTCGCCGAACAAAGAGCGCTGCGTGTTCTGCGACATCGTGCGGCAGGAGCTTGGCGCGGGGCGGCGCATCGTGCAGGAAAACGCCGACATCGTCGCGCTGTCGCCCTACGCGCCGCGCTTTCCGTTCGAGACGTGGCTGCTGCCGCGGCGGCACGGCGCGCGGTTCGAGGATGCGCCGGCGCACGAGTACGAGAGCCTCGCGCGAATGCTGAAGGCGGTGCTCACGAGGCTCGATCGCGCGCTCGAACTGCCGCCGTACAACCTCATCCTGCACACGGCGCCGTTCACCGACGAAGCCGTCGAGAGCTACCACTGGCACATCGAGATCCTGCCGAAGGTTGCCCGCTCGGCCGGCTTCGAATGGGGCACCGGCTTCTTCATCAACCCGACGTCGCCGGAGGAAGCGACCCAGGTGCTCCGCGCCTTCTCGCCGTAGCGATGTAGCGCGAGGCTTCAGCCGAGCGGCCTCGTGCCTTGAAGGCCCGCCCGACCGTGTGGTACTCTGAAGTTTCGTGCGGGAATAACTCAGTGGTAGAGTGCGACCTTGCCAAGGTCGAAGTCGCGGGTTCGAATCCCGTTTCCCGCTCCAAATTTTCTTCAAGCGTTTTCGAAACGCTGTAGCGTCCGCCTTCAGGCGGACGAATGGCGGCCGGCTGAAGCCGGCCGCTACGCGGAATCGAACCTGCCTCTAGCCTCCGAGGATCCGAGCAGTTGCGGCCGCGCCCAGAAACGGTAGGCCGCCAGGCTGCCGGCGCACAGCGGGACCGCCGCGATCACGTCGACGACGTAGTGCACGCCGGTGATGAAGGTCGACAGAACCAACGCGACGTTGAGCACGATCAACGGGATCAGTATCCGCGGGCGGCTGCGGAACGCCCACGTCACGATCAACGCGCCCGCCACGTGAAACGACGGCAGCGAGACGAGCCCTTCCAGCTCGTCGAACCTCACCACCTTCATCGTCCCGTCGTGAAATCCCTGGATCTGACGCATCAACCGCGTCATATCGATTGTGGACGCGAAGTGGTAATACGTCGGCGGGCAGACAGCGGGCCAGATCGTCAGCGCGGCGACCGCCAGGATCAGGCAGAAATGAAAATGAAACGCGAACTCCCAGAGCCGTTCGCGCTCGCGCAGGACGGCGAGCAGGATCACGGCGAACAGGAACTGCGGCAGCAGCGTCGCATACGAGAGCGTCGCAGCAATTGAGATCATCCGGTGGGCACGAGTCCACGCTGCGAGCGTCGGCAAGTGGACGCCGATCGCCGCGTCTGAAGCGGCGAGCCACGGATCCGCGTACGGTGCGCCGAGCGCGATGGCGCCGTACTGCATCGGGGACGCGACGTTCGTCAGGAACACGATCAACAGCACGATGAAGAGCGCCTCCGCGACGAACAGTTCATCGCGCGCGCCGGGCACGAAATAGAAATTCAGCCAGACGATGAGCAGGGCTGCGAGCAGAACGGCGCCGAGCCACGTGGTGGACCAATCGAGTGTAAGGCCGCGGATCGAGAAGAGGAGCACGTCGGCGGCGAGGACCGCAGCATTGCAGATTGCCAGCGATCGTCCGAGCGGATTCAGCCCGATGTCGGCGAGCGCCGGGCGTACTCGTCGAGCAGTCGAAATGGCATTGATGTGGGCGCCGGCCGTCAGCTGTTCGAACGCGGGGACGGTTGCGTCCATTCCATCCGCGAGAATTCTGCGGCGGCGTCGGAACGCCCAAACGGAGAGCAGCAGTGTGATGACGGGAAGCAGCGCAATCTGCACGAGCTGATGCTCGCGCATCGCCGCAACCCACGTGCCCGATTAATCGCCTGCTGCGGTGTCACGAATGCGCGCCGCTGCACGAGCAGCCTGACGTTTCTGTCGCCGCACGGACAAGGTCGTGCCTGTGCTCCGTCGAGTCGGGCACCGGGGTGACCGCGCGTGCGACGCAACGGATCGGACGTAAGATCGTTGCAACCCACCTGCGCGTTCAGGTAACGTCTACAGACCTACCCGAGCACTCCCCCGTGAGGCGCCGTCGCCAAGAGGTAAGGCAGAGGTCTGCAAAACCTCCACCCCCGGTTCAAATCCGGGCGGCGCCTCCAATTTTTTGAGGTCCATTCCGACACGGCACGACCACGCTCAAGGCCGCAACGTGGCAAAACGTCAACAGCCGCAGGAAATGTGGGTTCATGCGCCGCTGCCGCTAGTGCACGCGACCGCTGCGAAGTTCCGCCTCGGCGGCGTCGATGAACGCGCGATAGCCCTCGGGGTCGATGAACGGGTCCACCGGGTTCTTCGCGGTGGCGCTCGCGACGAACTTGCGGTACCGGCCCCACGCTCGTGCATGCGCCGTCACCCAGATGTCGGCGGGGAGACTCCGCAGCACGCGTAAGCTGCGCTCGCGGTCCGCCGCTTGTTCGCGGATACATCGATGTTGCCAGCACCCCCAGGTCGCACACGCTCACGACGTTCAGCACGCGGTCGCCGTCGCGAACGGGGAACGACCACGACGTGCAGCCACGCGTGTGCCCGGCGGTGATGTGCGCGGTGAGCGCGATCGGCCCGACACGGATCGTGTCGCCGTCCTTGAACCGATGGTCGACGCGCGGGGGCGGGTAGCCGACGACGCCGATCCAGAACGAGAGCCCTCAACGGCAGGATGATGTCGGGGTCGTCGCCACCGGCGGCGAGGGAGTCGGCGCTCGCGTCGCTGGCCCACAACTGCGCACCCGACGCCTGCTGGAGCACCGCCAGCCCGCCCGCGTGGTCGGGATGCGGCTCTGAGTTCAGGAGCACTTTGACGTCCTTGATGTTGAAGCCGAGCTTCGCAATGCTCGCCATGATCATCGGCGCGGTCGTGGGATAGCCGGCGTCGAGCACGACGTGGCCCTCGGGCCCGGTGATGAGGAAGGCGGAGACGTCGTTCGCGCCGACGTAGTAGAAGTTGCCGGCGATGCGGAACGGTTCGACCGGCTGCTGCCCGCCGATTTTGTTCGCGTTCAGCCACCTGCCGACGAGAACCAGCGCAAGAACAGTCAGCAGTCCGAGCAGGACCACCATGCCGCGCTTGTGAAATAAACGCATTCGATTTGATTTTGGTGCCAATGACTTTGCGCTACAAAGTATACGCCATCGCCATTCTGATCCTTTGCGGTGCATCCGTCCTGGCCAGCGCGCAGGAAGTGGACGTGTCTGGCGGCTACGGATATGCGGCAATCCGGCACGAGTTCGATTGGAAGAACTATCAAGGCTTCTGGCTCGGTACGTCGCTCTACGTTCGGCCGCGGTTGGGCATCGTGGGGGAGTTCGATACAGTCGTCTGGTCCCAGACGTACAACGCGTTCGTGAGCGAGACGCACCGGCGCTATGGCTATCTTGGCGGCGTCGAATTCACATCGCGGCGGGATCGCTCGGCCACCGGCTTCGTGCGAACGTTGGCGGGCGTTGGCCAAGACCACACAAGCCTCGTTAGTCTCGATGAGACAAAGCTTTCAGCGAACATTTTCGCCATTCAATTCGGCGGCGGTGTGGACGTCCATCTCACTCGAGCCGTGTCCGTGCGAACGGCCGGCGCTGTCCGAATCAATGGACCGCAGCACTCGATTCTCTGGCACTTTCCTGAGTGGCGGCTCCAGGCCGGCGTGGTGTACAGGCTCAAAGACTGAGGCAGCTCCCACCTAAAACTTGGCCGTCGCATTCTGGGCGAGCGTCTTGCTGACCGTCTTGGCCTTGTCGAGGTCAAAGCCATACACGCGGATTTCGAATACCGAACTTCCTTTTTTCACCACGAGGCCGCAGCCCGCTCTCGTCGTGCCTGCGAAAAAGACGTAGTACGCATCGTCTCCTACGCCACCGACCGGTTCGGTCGTCACGCCGGGCATCTGCCGTGTCTTGCCCTCGTTGAATTGGTCCACCGGACTCTTCGCCGCGCGCGGTCGGTTGATCGTGAGCGTGACAGTCTTGCCGTTTCCTGCCCATTGGCACGACGTTGGCGCGGCGATTGGCGATCCGGCGCCGACAGTGGCGCCCGTGGCCGAGCCGATTTGTTCCTGCGTAATCAGTTCACACGCGACGGTTGGTTCCGCGGCTGACAACAAGCCCGCGGGCGCCAAGAGGGCGAAGCCGCTCAGGGCGAGGACGACGACGGTCGAACGCATGCGCTCACCTCCGCGATTGAATGGCGTGACATGATCGTCCGACTTTCGACTGGGGGCAATGGAAAGCGTCACGGGGCGCGAGGGATGGCTTGCGCGGATAGCGCCGCTAAAGCGCGGCGTTTTAAGATGTTTCCAGCTGATTTGGGTCTATGTCTAGCCGTCGCGCTTCCCGCGTCGTTCGTGTATGAGTTTCGGACGTGAGGAGCCGCTGTCGTTCGCCGTTTCATACGGTTCGACCGCGACGGGCCACACAGAACAGCACCCGTTACACGCCATGTATATGACCTGAAGATCGCCGTAAGACGCGAAAATCTCGTGGCTTCCACACGTGGGGCAAACAACCGAGCGTCTTCCGAAAAGCGGCACCGGTGACCTTCATGAGAGCAAGAACTCATCCAAGGCGAGCCCCGAAGTGCTTCGCCAGGAACGATTTAGGTATGGAGCTAATTCACTGATTCATCTTCATCGGGATCCATCCCGTCGGGGTCCATATCTGGAACCGGATCCACTGGCTGATCGCCCTGTTCCTGTCGCTCCGGATTCTTCATATCCGGCTTCGAGCCAGTTTCGGGCGCCGGGGGCGGCGGAACACCCTTTTCTACCGGCGGCGTGTGATCGCTCGGTGGCATCTGCTCTTCATTGATTTCCATGTGTGCAGTGGGCAAAGCAAGAACGCCGCCCGGTGTTAAGGATGAAGTACGGGGGCCGCCTCAACCATAGTTGCTAGTGACAAAGCGGTAACAGTCACGCTACTATTCGTGCTCGTTGACGACGCGCCGGATTTCCAGCGTTCCGCGAGTACGCGACACGGCGGCCGAAGTGCCGAAATCAATAGAGCTGGAACACCGCATCGGTCGCATCGAGCTTCAGCTCAAAGATCTTCTCGAACAGTTGGAACTGCAGTCGAAACGGTCCGTCGCGCTCCAGGCGCAGGTCGATCATCTCGCCGCACGCCTCTTTCACACCTGATTCACTCGAACGTTCACGAATCGATCGGCGCGAAAGGCTCAGCGACGGTGGATCGCTGCGGTGACGTCGATATCGGCGCGCAGGATCGCTCGGAAGCCTGACGGCAGCTGCACGGCGCCGCGCAGCGCGCGCTCCCAGTCGAATGCGCCGCCGATCGCGATGAGCGTCGCAGTCGCGTGTTCGTCCGCGCGCCGGGCGGCCACACGAATCGGATGTGCGGCTACGCCGACGATCACGCGACCGGTCGGATCATCGAATCCGGACAGATCGCCAGCGCGGTGGAAGCGCTGATCGTGTCGCACGCCGACGTACGCCTGCAGAACGGGCATGAGCGTCTGGCCAATCTGGTGGACGAGCGAGACGCCTTCGGCAAACCAGCGGACCTCGATTTTCGCATCGAAGACGGCCGCCGCGGGTCCGATGTCGTTGGCTGCGACATTTGCTGTGTCGTCGATCCGGGCAACGCCGGCCCGCCCGACGACCGCAATTTCTGACGACGACGAGACGGCGTGAGCGATTCGGAACGCCGCCGATGTAGTGAAGCCGGCGGTGTAACGCGGGAGAATCGTACGCGCGGCGTTCGACATCGACAGCAGCGGCTGACGATCGGCCGCGAAATCGAACGCGAGGTCCCACATCCGACCGAGAGTCGCATGTCGCGTTTCTACGTCGACACCGGCGAGAGCGGATGTCGAAGCCGTACCAAACGCGCCGCCGCTTTCGACGGGCACGCCTCGCGCCACTCCACCGTGCGCGACGACTTCGATGGGCGGTCGGGCATCCGCTTGCGCCCGCGCCGAAGAACTCGGACAGACGAAGCAGAAGAGCAGCGCGGCGATAGTTACTGCGTGGGGCCGCAGGAGCCGGCGACCGCCTTGATCGTTTTCACCTTCAGTTCGGGGACGACGATGTTGCCTGGGCGGGCATTGCCTTCGGCGCCGAGATTCGCCCGCGCCGCGTCCGCCGGATCGATGGCCCCGGCCTGCGCCGCGACATTGGGTGATGGCGTCAGGCCGCCGACGATGCTCAGCTTCGGCTGGGCCGCGGCGCCGACGAGCTCCACCCGTTTGCCGAGATACCGGCGAAGATCCGTGCCGGCGAGCCGGTATGTCGGCGTGCCGGTCGTGAAATCGGCCAGCGTAAAATGCCCGGCGTTCGCCGCGTCGGGCGTGACACAGCCCGTGAGTGTGAGCGACTTGGGCGTATCCTTCTTCGAGGATTGTGCCGGCGTCGACGTCGCGGTGCTCTGCGCCGCAATCGCTGAGACCATAGTCGACAAGAAGATCGCGGTGAGAAGTCGGGCTCGCATGATCCACCTCTCTGCAAGCATACCGCCACGATGAACGGGGTATCGGGCGTTTTCGTCTCCTGTAAAACATGAACATGCTCGACGCGCCCATCCAGGACCTCCGTCACGGCGTGCGGCTCATGCGCAAGCATCCGATCCTGTCCATTGCGATCGTGGCGACCCTCGCGCTCGGGATCGGGCTCGACGCCGGTGCGTTCACGGTGATCGACGGCGTGCTCTTCCGCGCACGCGTCAAGACAGACCCATCGTCGTTCGTGCAGCTCGACCCGGAGTACTCGGGAGCTGGTGTTGCTCCGGCAGCGGGACTGCCTTTGGTGACCCTCGTGGACTTCATGGCATTTCGAGAGCGCGCGAGCTCCCTCGAAACGCTTGCCGGCTGGCTGCCGGCGCGCGCAACTTTGAGCGGCGGTCCTCCGGCCGCCGCGCCGCAGGACATCGTCCCGCTGCTCGTCACGTGCAACTTCTTCTCTGTGTATCCGACGGTTCCGATTGCCGGACGCCTGTTCCGGGAGGATGAATGCGGGTCGCCCGGCCGCACGGCGGTCGCGCTGATCGGCGAAGCGCTCTGGCGCAATCGCTTCGCGGCCAATCCGTCCATCGTCGGCACGCCGATCGATCTGAACGGCCGCCAGTTCATCGTCGTCGGGGTGGTTCCGTCCGATTACGACGGCCAGCTCAGAGGCCCGATCTGGATTCCTTACACGATGGAAGCGCCGTTCTTCGCCGGGCGCGATCTATTCCGCGAGCCCTCATCGCGATGGCTCGTGATGGTCGGGCGCCTGCGCGCCGACGTCTCTCGCACAGCTGCTGCCGCGGAGCTCCAGGCCATCGCGCTGCAGCAGGATCAGCTGACGCCCGGACGGAAAACCGCACTCCGGCTCACGAACGGGTCGCTGTTCGAGATGATGCGGTCGCCGGCGATGGCGCTCGCGGTCGTCCCTCTCGTTATGGGCGCCTTGTCGTTGCTGTTGCTGATCGCGTGCGCGAACGTGACGATGCTGCTGTTGTCGCGAGCCGCAGCGAGGCAGCATGAGATTGCCGTGAGGTTGTCGCTCGGCGCAACCCGCGGACGCCTCGTGCGCATGCTGCTCACAGAGAGCCTTCTGCTCGCGGTGGTCGCCGGACCCGCGAGCGCATGGATCGCGTGGCAGGTTCCTGTCGTGTGGAAGAGCCGCATCCCTTCGCTGCCGTTTTATCCGTTTCAGCTCGATCTCGCCACATTCGGATATCTGGCCGCGGTGACGTTTGGTGCCGGATGCGTCGCGGGACTGGCGCCGGCCCTCGAAACGTTGAAGCGGAGCACCAGCGCCTCGCTCCAGGGACAGGATGCCATCGGGATTCGCGGATGGCGGACGCCGGAGATGCTCGTCGTCGCGCAGGTCGCGACGAGCCTCGTGCTGTTCGTCGGCGCAGGTTTGTTGCTTCGAGGCGAGCATGCGCTTCGCACCGCGGACGGCGGCGTCGACGGCACTCACGTGCTGCTCGCCTCGCCGAGGATCAGCGTGCCGCCGTACACCCCGGCCTCCGCCGCCAGCTTCTATCGTGCGGTTGCGAACGACGTCTCGTCGCAGCCTGGCGTCCGCAGCGTCGCGTTCGCGAGTACGTCTCCGATCAGCGACTTTGAGAACGGCGCGCAAGCGACGACGCTGCGTCGGCCGGCCGAAACCGCGTCGGCGTATACGGCTCAGCTCTACGCTGTGAGTGATCGCTATTTCGATACGATGAACATCGCAATCGTGCGCGGACGCGCGCTGCGTGAAGGCGACGAAGCCGCTCGCGTGCGTCCCATCGTCATTTCCGAGTCACTGGCGCGAGCAATATGGCCCGGGGCCGATCCGATTGGACAACTTGGCGAAGATGCGCACGGAGGGCCGTGCGAAGTGGTCGGCGTTGCCAGAAATATCGACTCTGGGATCGGCGGATCGGCGACTGGCGCATCGATGTACGCGCCGCGAGACCAGGCCGCAGCGGGCGATGTGCTTCTCGTTCGAGCCGCGGGCGACACCACTACGGTTGCGAGGGCGGTCCGCGAATCCATTCGATCGCGGGACGCGAGCGCCACCGTGGAGCCGAGAACGCTGGCGGCGATTCGAGAAGACCTGGCGGATCGCGTAATGCGCATCGTAGGCCTGGTCGTGTTTCTCGCCGCGGTCGCGATCATTCTCGCGGTGATCGGCCTGTACGGCGTGACGGCATTCGTCGCCGGGCGCCGCACGAAAGAGCTCGGCGTTCGGATGGCTCTTGGCGCGACGCGCCGCGACATCGTGGCGCTCATGCTTCTTTCGGGTTTCCGATCTATTCTCGCGGGCATGATCATCGGCATCGGAATGGCGGCCGTCGGCGCGCGCGCGTTGCAGAAGGTGTTCGAACAATCGCCGCTTGATGTCCGCGGTCCGGCGACGTTTGCAGTGGCGTCGCTGATGCTGGCAGCGATCGCGGTGGCAGCCATGGTCGGACCCGCACATCGGGCGGCATCGGCTGATCCAATCCACTCGCTCCGTCAGGATTGACTCTTGCAGCAGCTTTCCAATGGAGGATCCAACCGCATGAGACGATTTGTGCAGATCGCCTGCGCCGCGGGCCTGCTGGCGCTTGCCGCCACGCCGGCGCGCGCCGACGGGTTCATTACACCGTACTGGGGTTACAACTTCGGCGGCGATTCGGCGAATTGCCTGACGCTGACGAATTGCAACGAGAAGCGCACGAACTGGGGCGTCTCCCTGGGCGCCACGCACGGGATCTTCGGCTTCGAGGAGGACATCGGCTACGCGAAGAATTTCTTCGGCGAGACATCAACGGCCGACAACGCCGTGCTCACGGTGATGAGCGATTTCATGGTGGTCGTGCCCGCCGGACCGATTCAACCGTACGGGTTCGTCGGCCTGGGTCTCATTCGGCCGCACGTCACGTTCAATGCGTCGAGCCTGTCGTTCGATCAGAACACGCTCGGCTACGACATCGGCGCCGGGCTCAACGTGTTTCTCACCCACACTGTCGGCGTGCGCGGCGAGGTGCGGCACCTGCACACGCTCCAGGACGTGAACCTTGGTGTGTTCGCGAACGACAAGCTCGATTTCTGGCGGGCGAGCCTCGGTCTCACGCTGCGTTTCTAACCGACTGACGAACGGCGCGCCGGCCGCGGCGCGTCGCCATTGATGCAGATCGTGGTGAACACGTCACCGATCGGCCGCGCACGTCGAGGCGGATCGCGACCTCGTGCGTGGTTGAGGTAGCCGCTCGAAATCTTCCGCTAGACTACGAGTGGGAGAGTGAGCGACATGACCGAACCGACCGTCACGCGACAGCAGTTGATCGACAAACTGAACGAAGATCTTGCGCGCGAATACCAGGCCATCATTGCGTACGTGGTGTATTCGCAGGCGCTCAAAGGCCCGCAGTATATGAGCATCGCGAAAGAGCTCGAGAAACATGCCGGCGAGGAGCTTTCGCACGCCCTCACCATCTCGAAGCACATTGATTATCTCGGAGGCATGCCGGGCGTGTCGCCGCTCCCGGTAAAGCAGTCTGAGCGCGCCGAGGAGATGCTGCGCGCCGATCTCGAAAACGAGAACAACACGATTCGCGCTTATCGGGAACGCTTGAAGCAGTGCGAAGCGCTCGGCGAGTACGCGATCGCCGAAGACATTCGCGAGATCCTTCGCGACGAGCAGGAGCACCAGGTCGATCTGGCGACGGCCCTCGGCGAGGACGCGCCCGATCTGTCGCGCCGTTAAGCTTCGGTGCGCCGGAACAGGCGGCGAACGGTTTCCGGCAACGAGCGGACGCTCAGATACAAGGCGTATCCGGCAAACACCCACGTAAGACGACGCCAGTTTACGCGCGGGTCGGTCACCCGTCGGCCACTGCGCGAGTTCTTGCGGCGATCAGCGCGATCGGTTCCACGACGGTCGGTTTCAAGAGTCTTGTCTACCACGCTGGCTCAACATGCAACCTCAGCGCCACGAGTACATCCAACAAACACCGTGAACGGCGATTAAGACGGGCGCAGGCGCGTCGTCGGGCGCGACGCTGCGGCGGCGAAAACGCTTCGCTCGCTGCCGCGCCAAGTTCTCGCATCGCAAGTAGTTGGCGCGTCATGTTGACGCGCGAAAGATACTTCGTGGCATGCACTGGACCTGACTTTGCACTATGGTCCATCGTGATGTTTTCGCTGGCGTTTCATCGGTGTTCGCATGCGTTCGATACGCACCGGAATTCGCGTATCTCAGCCATGCACCGCCAGCGCACCGACAACAACTATGGCCGATAACCGCGCGCATCATCAGCGTCGACGTGCCGGCCGGCCGCCTGCGGGCGCCCGGGAAGGCGAGAAAGTCAAAGACTACCCGCAGCTCAGCATCCGTGTACCTGTCGAAATGAAGGCCCGGCTCAATGCGTTGAGCGCCGTCACCGGTCTCGCGCAGTGGCGCGTGATCGTCGAAGCGATCGATTGCTTTCGTCACGACTTGTCGCCGACCGACCGTGAGCTCGTAGACGGTTTGTGCGCGCGGTTGATGCGCGCGGGGTGACGGTCGCCGCCGATCAGCTATAATTCGAGTACATGTGGACCAAGATGATGGGCGGCCCTCGGAAGAAGGCCCCCAAGACGATTGCGGTCATCGATCCCGATCGCTGCTTCGGCGCCTTTGCGTGCTCGATCTGTCAGGCCGCCTGCCCCGTGGCCGGCTGCATCGTCGAGGAACCGGATCGCGACGGACGGATGGTGTGCGCGGTCCGCGCGGATCTCTGCATCGGCTGCGGGTTGTGCGTCACGCTCGGAAATCCGACCGCGCCGCAGCAGCGCGAGTTCGGCTGCCCGCCGGATTACGACGCGATCAACATGATGCCGTTCGAAGAGGTGGTGAAGATCTTCAAACTGAGAACGTAGAAATTAGAACTTAAAACGTCTCGAGTCTAGTCTGAGTTCTCAGTTCTCAGTTCTCAGTTCAGGCAACCGCCGCGCAGCGGCGGCTGCCTGCGCGTAACGCGACGGCAGCCGATGGTCGAGTCGGCTGCCGATGAACGCCGACGCCTCGCTCAGCTTCGCCAGCGACACGCCCGTCTCGATTCCCAATCCATCCAGCATGTAGACCAGATCGTCGGTGGCGAGATTGCCCGCCGCGCCCGGCGCGTACGGACAGCCGCCCAGCCCGCCGGCCGACGCATCGAACGTGGCGATGCCGTAGGGCAGGGCCGTGAGGACGTTGGCGAGCGCCGTGCCGCGCGTGTCGTGAAAATGCAGCGCGATCTGTGTCGACCGGCATCCGCGCGAGCACCGCGTCGAGCACGCGCGGCACCTGCCCGGGATGCGCGATGCCGATCGTGTCGCTGACGGCCACCTCGAACACGCCCAGATCGAGCAGCCGCGCTGCGACGTCGGCGACGCGCGCCGGCGCAACGGCGCCTTCGAACGGACAGCCGAATGCCGTCGACAGATAGCCGCGCACGCGCACGCCGGCGGCCGTCGCGCGCGCGCAGACCTCCTTGTAATTGGTCGAGCGACTCGTCGATCGACTGATTGATGTTTCGCGGCTGAACGTTTCGGTCGACGCCGCGAAGACCGCGACTTCGGCAACGCCGGCCTGCAGCGCGCGATCGAGACCGGCGACGTTCGGCACGAGCGCCGTGTAGCGCGTGCCGGGCCGGCGCGTGATGCCGGCGAACACCGCGGCGGCGTCCGCCATCTGCGGCACCCATTTCGGGCTGACGAACGCCGACACTTCGATCACCGGCAGGCTCGCGGCGCTCAGCCGGTTGACGAACTCGATCTTGTCGGCGGTCGAGATCGACGCGTGCTCGTTCTGCAGGCCGTCGCGCGGCCCGACTTCGACGATCGTGACTTTCCGCGGGTTCATCAGCGTCAACTCGACGAGCACAGCGTCCGGCCTGCACGAGGTCGCCTTCGCGGCAGTGAACCGCGGCGACGACGGCGTCGCCCGGCGCGCGGATCGGCAGCTCCATCTTCATCGCTTCGAGCACGACGAGCGTGTCGCCCTTCTTCACGCGCGCGCCGGCTGTCGCGAGCACCTTGATGACCGTCGCCGGCATCGGCGCCGCGAGCGCCTGTGCGCCGTGGCCGTGCGCTGCGCGAACGTGCCCGCGGCGTGTCGGCTGCCGCGTCGCCGCGAAACACGCAGCCCATTCCAGAACGCCCACGGGTCGGCCGGCGGTGCCGGCCACGTAGACCGTCTCGCTCTTGCCCTCGTGCTCCACGCGATAGACGCCGTCGGCGACGCGCGTGACCGTCGATCTGTCGCGTCATCGGCCCCACGCGTTCAGCGTCGTCCAGGGATCGCATGCCGGTCGGCTCGTGACTGGTGGCCGGTGGCTGGATCGTTGGCCGGCTGCGAACGCAATCGCTTCGCGGACGAACTCGGGCGGCTCTGCATCGGGCACGTCCGCGAGCTGAGCTCCTTCGCGGTCGAGGAAGCCGGTGTCGATCGTCGCCGGCGCGGAAGCGCGGATGCTCGAGGACGCGCAGCAGGAACGGGATGTTCGTGCGGATGCCGAGAATCGGAAACGCGCGCAGCGCGGCCGACGAGCCGGGCAATCGCGACGTCTCGCGTCTCGGCCTGTCGCGATCACTTTCGCGAGCATCGGATCGTAGTGCACCGGCACCGTCGCCGCCTTCGACGACGCCGGAGTCGATGCGGACGCCCGGCATCCGCGGCTCGCGGTAGAGCAGCAGCCGGCCGGCCTGCGGAAGGAATCCCTGCGCGCGGATCTTCGGCGTAGACGCGCGCCTCGATGGCGTGACCGCGCTGGATCAGCGATCCGTCGGCGCCACGGCAGCGGCTCGCCCGACGCGACGAGCAGCTGCGCGCGGACGAGGTCGACGCCGGCGACCGCTTCGGTGACGGATGCTCGACCTGCAGCCGCGTGTTCATCTCGAGAAAATAGAACGTCGCGCGTCGTCGCCGACGCCGTCGACGCAGGAACTCGATCGTGCCGGCGTTGCGGTAGCCGGCCGCGCGCGCGGCCTGGACCGCCGCGTCGGTCATGCGCTGCGCGCAGCGCGCGGCGTCAGCGCCGGCGACGGGCTCTCTTCGATCACCTTCTGATGGCGCCGCTGCACCGAGCACTCGCGCTCGAAGAGGTGCACGACGTGCGCCCGTGCGCGTCGGCGAACACCTGCACTTCGACGTGACGCGGCCGCTCGATCAGCCGCTCGACGTACAGCGTGCCGTCGCCGAACGCGGCCGCCGCTTCGCGCCGCGCCGCCTGAACGGCGTCGCGCTCTGTCGCGGCGATCGCGGACGCGTCCGCATGCCTTTGCCGCCGCCGCCGGCCGACGCCTTGATCAGGACGGGCAAGCCGACGCGCTCGACGGCCCGGCGAATGCCATCGTCGGATCTGATCGGCCGGCGTCTCGCCCGGCACGACCGGCACGCCGGCCGATTCGGCATCAGCCTGCGCGCGTCGATCTTCGAGCCCATCTGCGCGATGACGCGCGACGGCGGGCCGACGAAGACGACGCCCGCCTGTCTCGCACGCGGCGGCGAACGCGGCGTTCTCGGACAGGAAGCCGTAGCCGGGATGCACGGCGTCGGCGCCGCTCGACGCGCGCGGCGTCGATGATGCTGTCGATCGAGAGATAGCTCTCGGCGGCGGCCGCCGGTCCGATCGCGCACCGCGCGGTCGGCGGCGCCGACGTGCGGCGCGTCGCGCGTCGGCGTCCGAGTAGACGGCGACGCTCTCGATGCCATCTCGCGGCACGCGCGGATGATGCGCAGCGCGATCTCGCCGCGGTTGGCGATCGAGCAGACGTCGGATCATGCGGACCACGCCGGCTTGCGCTTCTCGAGGAACGCGCGAGGCCTTCCTGGCCTTCCGCCGACACACGCCGCGCGGCGATGGCGCTCGCCGTCGAGCGGCATCGCATCGTCGGATCGATCGCTCCCAGACCTCGCCGAATCAGCGCCTTCGCCGCGGCGATCGCTTCGGGCCCGGCGGCGAGAATCTCGCCGACGTAATCGGCGATCGTTCGCGTCGAGCTCCTGCGGCCGGCACGACCGCGTGGACGAGGCCGATCTCCTTCGCGCGCGCGGCGGAGAAGCGCGCGCCGGTGAGAAACAGCTCGCGCGCCGCCGACCGGCCGATCTTCGCGAGAACAAACGGCGAGATCACCGCCGGCAGGATGCCGAGCTTCACTTCGGTGAAGCCGAAGACCGCCCGCTCGTCGGCGACGACGATGTCGCAGACCGCGGCGAGGCCGGCGCCGCCGCCGAGCGCCGCGCCGTGGATGCGGCCGATGAGCGGCATCGGCAGGTCGTTCGAGCGCCGCGAACATCCGCGACATCGCCGTCGCGTCGCGCAGGTTCTCGTCTTCGCTGTAGCTCGACCGTCTTCGACATCCAGGCGACGTCGGCGCCGGCGCAGAACGATCTTGCCGGCGCCGGCGAGGACGACGACGCGCGCGCGCCGATGCCGGGTGCGGCTCGTGCGCGCGGCCCACTCCGCCAGCTCCGCGATCACCTGCTCGTTGAACGCGTTGCGCACGTCGGGCCGGTTGAGCGTGAGGTACTCGACCGCGCCGTCGCGTCTGAGCGTCAGGAACTCGTAAGCCAGTACGCTGTATCAGACTGTCGGATCAGCTCTGAGCATCGGAGCGCACGTCAGCGAGGTCACGATCCGTGGCTCGCGAGCTTCACATCCGAAACACGCCGAATCGCGGCTCGGCGATCGGCGCGTTGAACGCGGCCGACAGCCCGAGCGCGAGCGCCGCGCGCGTCTCCGCCGGATCGAGAATGCCGTCGTCCCACAGGCGGGCGGTGGAGTAGTAGGGCGATCCTTCGTGCTCGTACTTCGTCGAGGATCGGCTCGCGGATCGCCTGCTTCGTCCTCCGGCGGACAACGGCTCGCCGCTCGCGCGCGAGCTGATCGCGCTTGACCGTCGTCAGCACGCCGGCCGCCTGTTCGCCGCCCATCACCGAGATGCGCGCGTTCGGCCACATCCACAGCAGCCGCGGCTCGTACGCGCGGCCGCACATGCCGTAGTTGCCGGCGCCGAACGAGCCGCCGATGATCGACCGTGAACTTCGGCACGACGGAGTTCGCGACGGCGTGCACCATCTTCGCGCCGTCCTTCGCGATGCCCGCCGCGCTCGTACTGCCTGCCGACCATGAAGCCGGTGATGTTCTGCAGGAAGACGAGCGGGATGCCGCGCAGGTTGCACAGCTCGATGAAGTGCGTCGCCTTGAGCGCCGACTCGGAGAAGAGCACGCCGTTGTTGGCGATGATGCCGACGAGGAATCCGTGCAGGCGCGCGAAGCCGGTGACGAGCGTCGTCGCCGTAGCGCTCCTTGAACTCGTCGAAGCGCGAGCCGTCGACGAGGCGCGCGATGATTTCGCGCACGTCGTACGGCTTCCGGATGTCGGCGTTGACGATGCCGTAGATCTCCGCCGGATCGTACTGCGGCTCTTCGGGCGCGGCGATGTCGGCGGGCAGGTGCTTCGCCGTGTTGCAGCGTCGAGACGATCGTCCGGCACAGTGTCGAGCGCGTGCTCGTCGTCGTCGGCGAAGTAGTCGGCGACGCCGGAGAGGCGCGTGTGGACGTCGGCGCCGCCGAGCTCTTCGGCCGTGACTTCTTCGCCGGTCGCGGCTTTGACGAGCGGCGGACCGCCGAGGAAGATCGTGCCCGGTGCCGTTGACGATGATCGTCTCGTCGGACATCGCCGGCACGTACGCGCCGCCGGCCGTGCACGAGCCCATGACGACGGCGATCTGCGGGATCCGCTCGGCCGACATGCGCGCCTGGTTGAAGAAGATGCGGCCGAAGTGCTCGCGATCGGGAAAGACCTCGGCCTGCAGCGGCAGGAACGCGCCGCCCGAATCGACGAGGTAGACGCACGGCAGCCGGTTCTCGAGCGCGATCTGCTGCGCGCGCAGGTGCTTCTTGACGGTGATCGGATAGTAGGTGCCGCCCTTGACCGTCGCGTCGTTGGCGACGATCAGCACCTCGCGGCCCGAGACGCGGCCGATGCCCGGTGACGATGCCCGGCCGCCGGGCGCTTCGTCGTCGTACATGTCGAAGGCGGCGAGCGGCAGAGAGCTCGAGGAACGGCGATCCGGGATCGAGCAGCCGATCGATCCGCTCGCGCACCGGCAGCTTGCCCTGCTCGCGATGCCGCTGCAGATATTTCGGGCCGCCGCCCTGGCGCGCGCGCTCGAGATGCGTTCGCGCAGCTCGTTGCACGAGCTGCTGCATCCGATCGCGGTTGGCCGTGAAGATCTCGCTGGCGGTGTCGACGTGCGACTCGAGTGCACGCATCAGAACGCGCGGCGCATGATGAGAGGGAAGCGCATTACCAGCCGCAGCAGTCGGTCTTGTAGCCGCACGTGGGGCAGCGCCAGACGGCGTGCATGCGGTACATCTTCGCCGCCGCAGCGGTCGCAAGCGACCTTCTCGTCGTCTGTTGCGTCCGGCGGCGTGAATGGGCGTAATCGGACGAGACGGCGGTGTCGGCGGAACCGGCGGAGTCGGCTCGGACATGCGAGGAATTATCGCATATGGCTGATGGCGCGGAGGCTCGCGCGCGCGATGGTCGACGAACAGCTCGCGAGGCGCGGCATCAAAGATGCGCGCGTGCTCGACGCGATGCGCCGCGTGCCGCGCGACGCGTTCGTCCCGCCCGAATCGCGCGCCGCTGGCGTATGCCGATCGCGCGCTCCCGATCGGCGGCGGCCAGACGATTTCGCAGCCCTACATGGTGGCGGTGATGACCGAGGCGCTGGAGCTCCAGCCGGCCGACCGCGTGCTCGAGGTCGGCACCGGCTCGGGCTATCAGGCGGCGATTCTCGGCGACCTTGCCGGCCGATGTGACGACGATCGAGCGGCACGCCGCACTCGCCGACGGCGCGCGCGCGACGCTCTCGTCGTTCGGCTATGACGAACGTCACGGTCGTTGTCGGCGACGGCAGTCGCGGCTGGCCAGACGGTGCTCCGTACGACGCGATTCTGGTCGCCGCCGGCGCGCCGGGTGTGCCGCCGTCTCTCACGACCCAGCTGGCCGACGGCGGGCGCCTGGTGGTTCCGGTCGGTCCTCGGGAGCACCAAACGCTGACGGTCATCCGCCGAGTCGGCGAGCAATTGGTGGAAGCGAGGTCGCGGAGGGCTGCGTGTTCGTTCCGCTGATCGGCGAAGAAGGCTGGACCGGTCACGAGATGTAACGTGACGTTACGCCGTTACAAATAGTGTATTGACATACTGCGCGTTTTCGCTACACTCAAACGGTTATGAGTCTGAAACGCAAAAGGCGGGTGCTGGCGATCGACGATGAGCCGGCGATGACCGAGTGGCTGAAGATTCTGCTCGAGCACGCCGGTTTCGAGGTGCGAACCGCGCTCATCGGCACGCGCGGCGAAGAGGTCTTCAGGACCTGGAAACCCGACGCCGTGGTCACCGACATGATTCTGCCCGACGTCGACGGCATCGAGCTCGTCCGCAAGTTCAAGCAGCTCGATCCCGAGGCCGAGGTGATCGTCATCACCGGCCAGGGCAACATTCCGCGGTCGGTCGAGGCGGTGAAGGCCGGCGCGTTCGATTTCCTCGAGAAGCCGATCGACGCCGAGCGGCTCCTCGACAAGCTGGAGAAGGCCATCAAGCAGAAGACGCTGATGGACGAGAACGAGCAGCTCAAACAGAAGCTGCAGGACCGCTACAAGTTCCAGAACGTCATCGGCAAGAGCAAGAAGATGCAGGAGCTCTTCGAGCTGATCGAAAGCGTCGCGGCGAGCGAAGCGAACATTCTCATTCAGGGCGAGAACGGCACCGGCAAGGAGCTGATCGCCAACGCCATTCACTACAACAGCAAGCGGTCCAAGGGGCCGTTCATCAAGATCAATTGCGCGGCCATTCCGAAAGACCTGATCGAGTCGGAGCTGTTCGGCTACAAGAAAGGCGCCTTCACCGGCGCGACGATGGACAAGGAAGGCCTGTTCGAGATGGCCGAGGGCGGCTCGCTGCTGCTCGACGAGATCGGCGAGATGCCGCCGTACCTGCAGACGAAGCTCCTGCGGGTGCTGCAGGAGCGCGAATATCGGCCGATTGGCAGCGACCGGATCGTCCATGTGGATTTCCGGCTGATCTGCGCGACGAACATCGATCTCGATGCGGCGCTGCGCGACGGCCGGCTGCGCGAGGATCTCTATTTCCGCATCAACACGATCACGCTGCGCGTGCCGCCGCTCCGCGAGCGGACCGAAGACATCCCGCTGCTTTGCGACTACTTCCTCGACAAGTTCCGGCAGCGCTACCAGAAGAACGTGAAGACGCTCGCGCCGTCGGTGTATCACCTGCTGATCCGGAACCGCTGGCCGGGAAACGTGCGCGAGCTCGAAAACGCCATCGAACGCGCGGTGCTCGTCGCGAAGGGCAGCGAGATCGCGGTTGCCGATCTGCCCGAGTCGATCCGCGAGGAATCGACGACGTCGACCGACTTCGTCATCCCGCCGCACCGCACGCTCGCCGAAATCGAGAAGATGGCGATTCTGCAGACGCTCCAGCGGACGAACTGGAACAAGCAGGAGGCGGCGCAGATCCTCGGGCTTTACCGTCCGACGCTCTACAGCAAGATGAAGAAGCACGACATCCGCGACGCCGGAAAGGCGGCGCGGTCGTCGGGAGCCTCGTCGACGCAGCCGCCCTCGTCGCTGGCAACCTAGGCTGTAAGCACGACTCGATCGCACGGCTTCCGTCGCGTTTTCGAACGCGAGCTCTTCACCGCTCGCGTGCATCTCCCATGTACTTCAGCTCGCGCATGAATTCGTCCCGTGGCACATAACTTGAAGCAAACATTGTCGATATAACTATGGAGGAGCGCGTGGCAGACAACTCGCGGGCTGTGATGGCGACGGTCGTTGGCGCAGTGGTTGGCGGGTTCGCAGGCTATCTGTTCTTCACCGACCGTGGGCGCGCGCTCCGGCGGCAGTTCGAACCGGCGCTCGACGACATCGCGCGCGAGCTCAGCCAATTCCGTGGCACCGTGCAGAAAGCCGCCGGTGTCGCCAACGAGGGATGGAAACTGCTGAACGAAGCGCTCGGCGAAAGCACGCAGCCGCCGCGTTATCCGTCCACGCACCAAAGCTCGCCATTCTGAGGAACCATGCAACCGAACCTCGGCACTACGAATCTTCTCCTCGGCATCATCGCAGCGGTGAGCGTGCTCGAAGCACTCCTGGTCATCGGGGTCGGCGTCGCGGGCTTCCTCGTCTACCGTCGCGTGATGACGCTCGTCGAAGGGCTCGAATCGCGCCAGGTCGCGCCAGCGATGGCCCGGGTCAACGCGATCCTCGACGACGTCAAGGTGGTCACCGCTAAGGTAAAAGAGGAAACCGAGCGGGTCGACATGGCAATCCGGACGACGATGGATCGGGTCGACGATACCGCCGATCGCGTCCGAACCAACGTGCGCGTGAAGACGAGCCGCGTGGTCGGGTTCTTGCGCGGCCTCCGCGTCGCGCTCGAAGGGTTGTTTCACGCGCGCCAGGAACCGATGGAATACAGAAGCTGAACGCTCGAGCCCGAGGCACGAGCGTGAGATCAACGCGGCTGGCGGTCCCCAGATAACGGAAACCAAGAAGGAGGCGTCATGGCAGACGGATACGATCGGTTCGACAACGAGGGCGGCGGCGGCGGCAGCTTCGTGATGGGGCTGTTGACCGGCACGGTGCTCGGCGCCGGCCTCGGCATGCTGTTCGCGCCGAAAGCCGGCTCGGAGCTGCGCAATCAAATCGGCGAGCAGGCAGGGAATCTCGCCAACACGGCATCGGACGGCTACCGCCGCGCATCCGAACAGGCGGGTCAATGGGCCGATCGCGGCCGCGACGTGGCCAACCAGCTGGCAGATCGCGGCAAGGACGCGTACGGTCAGGCGCGCGATGCGGTGACGCGCGGCGTCGATGAGGCGCAGCGCTACGTGCGCGATGCCTCGGGCGGCACGGGTCAACCGTCGACGGCCAGCAGCGGGACGTCGGGATCGCCCAGCTCGTTCGGCTCGGGGTCGTCAGGTTCGGGTTCGCATGGGTCGTCGTCGGTCGGCGGATCGACCGGCTCCGGCGGGTCGTCCTACGGCACCGGCCCCGAGAGCGTACGCGGCTCCGGTTCGACCGGCAGCCCGTCGGGTGGATCGCACTCCGGCGGCTCGGGATCGACGGGCGGCGGCAGCAGCACCGGCGGCTCGCGCCGCAGCTGATTCGCGAGCACGATAGAGCGTATGCGGAGAGCGGAATGACCGAAGCGAGCGCGCGCACTGCCGCCAATGTCGTCATTGCCGCGGCCGGATTCGCGGCGGCGTATGTGATCATCACGACGCCGCCGCTCCGACGGCTTGCCGTACGAGGCGTCCGGTTGTGGCTCGGTGCGAGCGTGCCGATGTATCTCGCGAGCCAGGTCCGTCACGCGTGGGTGGAGTCGGCGCGCTCCGCCTGACATAATTGGCGCTTGTGCGCGCCATCGGACGGCGCATACGCGACATCCTCGCCCTGACGGGCATGTCCGCGTGGCGCGGCTTCCTCGGCTTCTACACCAGCGACAATCTCACGTACGCGGCGTCCATCGCGTACTACGCCCTGCTGTCGCTCTTTCCATTCTTCCTGCTGGCGTTCGCGCTGCTCGGCTCCGCCACCGCCGACGTGCACGATCGCAACGCGGTGTTCGATTTCATCCTGCGATATTTCCCCGAGCAGTTCGATTTCATCACAAGGCAGCTCGATGCGTTTCGGAGCAGCCGGCTGGGGCTCGGCGTCGTCGGCACGATCGCCCTCGTCTGGGGCGCGCTCGGCGTGTTCGGCGCGATCAGCACGGCAGTGAACTACGCGTGGGGCGTTGAGAAGCAGCGCAGTTTCTGGAAGCACAAGCTGTTTTCGTTTCTGATGCTCCTCGTTGCCGGTTTGATCCTCCTCGATCGCGCTGCTGCTCGTGAGCGCGACGCAGATGGTCGGCGCGAGCTGGTTTGCGAATGTGCTCGTGCGGTTCCCCGGGCTGCTCGATCCTTCGCAGCTTCACCGTCCGCTACGCCACCACGCTCCTGTTCATCGTCGTCGTCGGGTTCGTGTACTACTTCGTGCCGAACGCGAAAGTCCGATTCCGGGACGTGTGGATCGGCGCGCTCGTCACCGGCCTGCTGTGGAAGGGCGCGCTCGAGGGGTTCTCCTGGTACATGCGCGACATGACGCGCTTCGCGCGCGTGAATGGCTCAATCGCCGCGGTGGTCGTCTTCCTCGTGTGGGTCTACGTTCAGGCAGTGATTCTGCTGTACGGCGTCGAGTTCACCGCCGCCTACGCGCGCCTGCGACGCGGACGGCCGGAAGAGCTGCCGGCGGCTCCCACGCCTCGCACGTAATCAACATTCAACATCATCACGAAGACACGAAGGCAATTTCTACTGGGGTTCTCCGACTAGTTCGAACGCTGCCCAGAGCGATGGATGCGGGAAGAGGCGGCGCGTGGCGAGGGCGGCCGCGCGCAGCGCCTCGGCCTTGCTTCGGCCCCGCGCGAGCTCCGCGTAGAAGCGATCCATCAGAACAGCTGTTGTTCTATCGCTCACGTTCCACTGGCTGACGACGACGGTCGGCGTTCCGGCATAAAGAAACGCGCGCGTGAGCCCGACGATGCCGTCGCCGGTCAGACGGCCGAGGCCGGAGGAACATCCGCTCAGCACGACGAGATTGGCCGACAGATCGAGGCCGAAGATTTCGTCGACGCGCAGATAGCCATCCTCCTTGTCGTCGGCCGACAGGACAATCGATGAGGCGAGCGGCCGCTCGGGTGCAACGAGTCCGTGGGTGGCAAAGTGCAGCACCGCGTATCCGCCGGCCTCGCGCTTCACCGCGGCCTCAGTTGCCTGGTTCCCCATGAGCAGCCGCACGGGACCGCCGGTCAGCCGACCTGCGATCCGACGTCCCTCTTCGCGCGCGCCGGGAAGGCGCGCGATGCCGCTGTCGCTTGGCGGAGTGGGGTCCGCGATGATCAGCGCCCCACGGGTTTTCGTGGCGGCCGACCGCCGTTTCTGCTGCGTGAATGCGTACACGGATGCGGCTGGCGCGAACGCCAGCACGTGCCGCTCGATGAGAGTCCGGCCCGCCGCATCCTCGATCGCCGCAAAGGGCAGGAGCGCGAGTGGACCGTGAGGGACGATGATCACGGTCGTTTTCCAGGAGACCGGCAACCACTGTGCGACCGGCGCAATCAGCAGTCGATCGAGCTCGCGCAGCGGCGCGCGGATCGACGCCATGGCTGCCGGCGCCGCGCCGTCACGAGGTTCGAGGCTTTCTCTGACGGTGCGGGTCAGCTCTTCTACGTGACTGCGTGAGACGTCCACCGAAGTACTGTGGATGGCGCCGTCCGGCTCGACGACCAGAATCAGCAGCCGACTGCCAGTGACGACATATTCGACGAGGGCCGCATGAAGACGTGCCGTCGTGCTCGCGATCGCGGCGGCCCGCGGCGTCTCGGCAGTCAGCAGGCTTGTGAGTTCCTGGCTTTCGTTGCCGAGTGCGGCGAGGCTGGAGTCCCACTTGCGCACTGCGCCGGAGAGCGCCCGTCGATTAGCGGCGTCGGACGCCGCGGCCTCTGTGGTCGCTGGAGCGGCGGCCGCATTTCTGAGCTCGGCCGCCGCGACGCGGACGGCGCGCAGCGGTTCGCGGTCGCGCGGCTTGCCCACGACCTGCCGCTGTGTGAGCAGATCCGCCAGCGCCCGCGCGCGGCCGGCCTCCGCTGTTTCGAGCGCCTCGTCCGATCGTCCCGCCGCAACGAGCAGCGACGCGAGATCCTCGAACACTTCACGTCGCTGATCCACAAAGGCGATCTTCGAGGTGTCCGCTTCGACGTTGGCGCGCAGGTCGTTGATGATGCGTGCGCTGGCTTTCAGCTCGCTGATGGCGTCCTCGGCGTGGCCACCTGCCGCGATGGCTGCCGCCAGCGACCGGCGCGCATTCCATTCGTATTCCGCGCGGCCGCTGTCGTGTGCAATCGTGAGCGCGTCGCGGGCGAGGTTCATGGCCTCGTCCACATGGTGCTCGCGGAGCGCGAGGTCCGACAAGGCGATCAGCGTGGATTCCTCGGTGCGCCGTTCGCCCATGTCGCGCTGAATCCGGAGCGCCTCGTCGTAATACTCCCGCGCGCGGTCGAAATCGCCGGCGACCGAATGGATGTCGCCAAGGTTTTTCAGCGCGAGCGCGGTTTCGGTGCGCGCGCCGATCGATCGCGCGAGCGCAAGATCTTCCTCGAGCGCCTGAACGGCACGCTCACGGTTTCCCAGACGCCAGTACGAATCCGCCAGGTTCAGCAGCCCGATCGTTTCGCCGCGGCGGTCCTTTACCTTCCGCGCTAACGTGAGAGCCGCCTGGTTGTACTCGATGCCGCGTTCGTCGTCGCCCATCGTGCCGTACAGCACGCCGGTGTTGCCAAGAACGACTGCCTGGTTGCCGAGATCGTTCAGCTGACGGTAAATGTCGAGCGCCTCTGAGTAATGGCGCAGCGCCTCGGAGTACTGGCCGAGGTTCTTGTATGTGATGCCGATCTGGTACAGAGCGTTCGCCCGGTTGGCGGACCGCTCCGTGCCGAACGCGGCAGTGGCGTGCTCGTAGCTCTGAAGCGCGAGCTGATAATCCCCGACCGAATCGTGAATGGCGCCGAGGACGATCCACGCGAGCCCGGCGTTGCGCGTGTCGCCGAGCTCCGCGTAGATCGCCGCCGCCTGTTCGCCAAGCGCAATGCCTTCCGCGTAGCGGCCCTGATTCTTATCGAGCTGCGCGAGGGCGCGCAGCGTTCGCGCCTCGCCGCTGCGGTCGTGCGTGGCGCGTTCGCTCTCGAGCGCGCGTTGCCAGTGCTCGATTGCCTCCGGGTACTTCGCGAGTTTGTAGCAGGCCTGCCCGACGTAGTAGCGCAGATCACCCGCGAGTGTGGGATCGGTCGCGAGCGGTTCGGCGACGAGCGGTTCCAGAGCGCTGAGCGCTTGCGCGTTGGCGTTCTGGCGCAGCAGCTCCACCGCTTGCGCGATGCGATCGCGCAGCTGTTCCTTCGTGAGCGGCGCCTGCGACGCCGCGCCGCTCATGATCGCCGCCAGGAGCAGGCAGCAGGCCCGCCGGAACATCGCCATGCGGGGCCCAATATATAATCCGCGTCGTCTCGTTTCCAGCAAAGTCGTTCAGGCGCCCTTATTTGCCCGTGATCCATCGGAATGCGCGCGACAACGATGATGCGGTTCTCGTCCAGCGATGTCTGGCGGACGAGGGCGACGCCTGGCGCGAGCTGGTGGAGCTCCACCGTCCCGCGATGATCGACATGGCGCGGCGCATTCTTTCGCCAGGGCAGGCCGCCGACGTCGTCGACGCGGTCATAGCGGACTTGTGGCAGCGGCGCAAGCTCGCGGGCTATCAGGGCCGGAGCTCACTGCGTACGTGGCTTGGCGCCATCGCACTGAACGCGTCGCTCAACGAGCGCCGCGCGTTGGCGTCGAGACCGGAGGCGGCTGCGAGGCCTGATGATCCCGAGCCGATTGTCCTCGAGCCTGCCGACGTCGAACAACGGCAGCTTGCGGCGATCCTGCAGGACGCGATCGCCGCGCTGTCCGCAGCGGAGAAAGCCCTCGTTCTGATGTACTACGAGCAAGACCTCACGCTGGACGCGATTGCCCTGGTGTTCGACGCCTCGAAGTCGACGTTGAGCCGACGGCTGAGGGACGCGCGCGAGCGTATCCTAGAAGAAGCCACGCGGCTCGCGACCGGACGAGGGACGACCATCGAGGCGCTGCGGAAAGGCGTCGACCTCGGTCAGTTGGAGCTCGATCTGCGCACGGCGTGCATCGCCGGCAGAGACAGACGCGGCCGCCGCGTGTCTAATTCATGACGAGTGTCATGCCACCGGACGTCGACGATCACGCGAATGGCAGCGAGCCAGACTTGAACACGCTTGCTGCCTTTGTCGATCGCCGTCTCGACGCGCCGGCTCGGGCACGCGTTGTCGAACACCTCGCTGAATGCCCGCGCTGCCGCGCGATTGTCGCCGAGTTGGTTAACGCGGGCGCCGCCCGACAAAAGCAGTCGCGCTCGTTCGCGTCCGCGTTGCCGATTGCCGCCACGCTCCTCATCGCTGCCGGCGGCGGCGCTCTGTACTTCGCGCTTCGCGACCACGCGCCCGCGTCGTCGCACACGGCGGCTCCTTCTGCCGCAGCGCCCGCCTCTTCGAGCACGAACCCGCCGGCCGCGGACACGCCTTCTTCGCCGTCCGCGCTGAATAGCGCGAAAGCCGCATCGCCGGGCGAACCGGCGTCACCGTCCGCGCCGGCGCGTCGAGGCCAGCCTGATCGCACGCGAGGCGTCGGCACGAAGTCCGTCGCTGGGAAGACCTTTCGGCTCGTCGCGGGCGAGTGGATCGATGTGGACTATCGCCGCACCGATCTGCTTCCCGTCGTCGACATCACATCGCGCTCGGATTTCGACGCACACGGCGACCTTCAACGCTTCGCGCCCGTCGGCTCACGGTTTACCGTCGTCGTTGACGGCGCCGTGTACCGCGTGCAGCTTCCGCCCGCCGCGAAATAGCCACTAATCAACCTACTTTGCGCGTGCGCCGTTTGCGCGTGCAACGACGTACGACTCGGCGTGTCAAACCGCTAGAGCCGATGCATCACGCGCGCGGGTGCAATCGCGAAAACAATCCGTCCGCAGGGAAGTAAAAAGTCTCCTCAGAGGATGATGAAGTGTCGATTCGAAAAATCGTAGCCGCCGCGATTGTCGGATTCGTCGTCACGATTCTCGCTGCGGCGCCGGCGCAGGCAACCTCGATCGGCGCATTCAGCTTCGTCGTCGACCCTGAGCTCGGTCCGATCTTGTCGGTGGAGAATTTTTCGGCCGGTATATTTTCCGACGTCGTCATTCACCTTCTCGGTGCGACCGACACGACTGATCTCAGTCTCGGCGTCGTCGATCCTTTTGGCTTGCAGCAAACGACCCAGGACATCACGGCGCTGTCGTTTCCGTTCGACCGCGCTACCTTGAACCTCAGTTATTCGCTCGCCGGCTCGCTGACGCTCAACGAACTTAGCGGCTTGTCGTTTTCGGCCGACTCGATCGTGGGTTACACCGGGCCCACAACCAGCGTAAGCATCGATTTCGATGCGCCTGCGCCGCAGCCGGTCCCAGAGCCGGCGACCATTCTGCTCGTGGGTGCGGGCGCTCTCATCGTTGCGCGCGCTCGTGCCCTCGGCGCCAGACCGCGCGGGTTGTAACCCGTGCCAGAGGTCCCAGCAACGGTGCCGCAGAAGGTTGCCCGAAGCGCGCGTGTGCGGTCGCTGTCGCGGCACCTCGCGCTGGCGCTGGCGCTCGGTCTAGGCTTGCAGATCGCGCATGCAGGCTCGCTCTCGTCCGTTGCACCCGCTGGCGCGTCGGTTGGGGTCGCGATCGCCATTACTGGCGTTGGATTCGATCCGACGGCGGCGAATAACAGCGTCACGTTCGCACCTGTCGTTGGTGCACCTGTAACCGCGATCGGCACGAGTATCGTGACGCTCGATTCCGCATCCGGCCTCCGGCGCTTGAGCGTGACGGTGCCGGGCGGGTTGCCTGCCGGTACGACAGCGCTTCGCGTCGTCAACAAGAAGACCGGCGAAGCGAGCGTTGGCCAATCGCTCGAACTGCTCACGCTTGCGCTGCCCGCTGTGTCCTCTGGCTCGCCGGGCGCGACCAACCTCGCCGTGCGGGTTACGGGCTCGCCGAACGTCCGCTTCGTGGCGGGATCAACACGCGCGGCATTCGGGACGGGCATCACGGTGAATTCGACCGCGGTCGAATCGTCGACGAGCCTCGTCGCTACCGTGTCGATCGCGGGAAACGCGACCATCGGCGTGCGCGACGTGAGCGTCGTCACGAACACGCAAACGGCCCGGCTCGCCAGTGCGTTCTCAGTGGCTGCGCCCCCACAGAATCACGCGCCAGTGGCGAGCGCGGGCGGGCCTTACAGCGGAACGACGGGCCAGCCGGTGTCGTTCAGCGGGTCCGCCACCGACGCTGACAACGATCCGCTGGTGTTCACGTGGAACTTTGGCGACGGCTCAACGCCCGCGACGGGCCCGGCACCGAGTCACGCATTCGGGCAGCCGAACGATTACACGGTTCAGTTGTCCGTCACCGACGGCCGCGGCGGCGCGTCGACGAGCACGGCGGCGGTTCACGTCGCACCCAGTAACCTTCCACCGGTTGTAAGTGCGGGCGCCGCGCAGACCATCACGCTGCCGGGCGGGGCGAGCCTCGGCGGAACGGTCACCGACGATGGGCTGCCGGCTGGCGGCACGCTGACGTCTCAGTGGATCCAGGTGACCGGGCCGGGACATGCGGCCTTTGCTTCGCCCGCGATTCCCGCGACCGCTGTGACATTCGACACGCCGGGCACATACGTACTCCGCCTGACTGCGACCGATTCGTCGCTGTCGGCGAGCGGCGACGTGACGATCACCGTGAACCCGAGGCCGAATCGATCGCCGCAGGGTCACCTGACGGCGCCGGCGAGCGCGACCGGCGGGCGCGCCGGTTCAGTTCGACGCGACCGGCTCGATCGATCCGGATCAGGACGCGCTCGCGTTCTCGTGGGACTTCGGCGATCAGACGTCCGCCAGCCGGCGCTCGCCGACGCACGTCTACCAGGCCGCCGGCACCTTCACGGTGACGCTGACGGTCGACGATGGAAAGGGTGGAGTCGACACACAGACGCTTCAGCTTCTAATAGCGCCCGCAGGGATCGGCCGTGGCTTCATCACCGGCCGCGTCTTCGCCGACGCCGACGGCCTGCCGCTTCAAGGAGCGGTCGTCGATCTTCGGTCGGTGGATACGAATACAGGCCCGTTCGATCATCCGCAGGCGCTGACCGACGCAACGGGACGCTTCCGTCTCGCATCGCCGGTCGGCGTCGCGCATCTCGGCATTTCCAAAGACGGCTATACGGCGATCGATCGCGCTGTAGCCGTCGTCGACGGCAAGCGGGTCGACCCACTCGACGCGCGCCTGACGGCGCTCGACAGCAAGACCGTGACGGTGACGTCGGTCCTCGGAACTACGGTGACCAACGCGGCGGGCGATATTCGGCTGACGATTCCGGCCGGCGCGCTCGATGCAGACGCCGCCGTGAGGCTCACGCGGATCGGCGGTCAGGCGCTCATCGCGCCGCTGCCCGCCGGATGGTCGCCGGTGGCGTCGGTCGACGTCGCTCCGCTGGCACGTACCGTACGAAGCGCGACGCTTAGCGTACCGGCGCCATCCAATATCACGTCCGATTCGACGCTGCTGCTGACGCGTTGGGATGGCAATGCCGCGGCCTGGGTAGCTGCGGCGGGCGTGACGCGCTCCGCCGACGGTGGATCGTTTCAGGCCACGCTTTCCCAGACCGGGCAGTACTCATTCGTCATTCCCGACGCGGCGGCCGGACCAGTAAGACCGCCGATCGGTCAGCCGCTCGCCGCCGCCGAACTCACCAGCTCTGATGCGACGGTGGCGATAACGCCGTCGCCGAAGATTCTTTTTGCGAACTCGTCCGCCCACGCGCAAGTACGGGTGATGACGACGCCGTCGGGCGCGATGACGAGCGGCACGCGCCTCCGTCTCGATGTCGCGGAAAGTTACTCGGTGACGGGCGGCACGCTCTTCGTGACTCGCACGCCGAGGTCGCTCGCGCTCTATCGTTTTTCGCCGGCACTGCCGGCGAGCGCTGCTCCCGCGCCGCTCGAGTCGCGGTTCGTCGCCTCGCCCTCGCGGCTCTTCGGTCCGTTTCAATTGCAGCACGGCACGATCGATTTGGCCGCGCGGCAGCCGGGCGACGGACCGTCAGGATACGGCGCGCTTCTTCCTGGCGGCGCGGGACAGTTCACGGCGTCCACCGGCGAGCAGATCGTGGTGCCCGCGGGTTCCGCTGCCGATGATCTCCCGGTCGCGCTCTCGCGGATCGACACCGCGGATCTGCCACCGATCCTGCCGCCGAGCCTCTCGGTAATCGGAGCGGCGGAGCTCGATCTGCACGGAGCCACGCTCTCTCGACCAGCTGCGCTGTCGATTCCGACTCCAGTCGGTTTCCAGTCGGGGGCGCAGGTGCTCGTGCTCCGCATCACCGAGGTGGCGGGTCTTTCCCATCCGGAGCTCGTCGCGGTGGCGCTCGTGCAAGGGTCGTCGCTCGCGACCAGCACAGATCCGCTCGGGAACGGCGGCTTGCGCTTTCCGGGTCTTCAGCGCGAAGGCTGGTACATCTTCGCGCAGCCGAGTCAGGCAGTCGGATTCGTCACGGGCATCGCGACGGCGGCGGACGGCTCGCCGATCGCAGGCGCGCTCGTCTCGGGCGGCGCGCTCGGCCTGGCCGCCATTACCGACGCGGACGGTCGGTACACGATCGCCGCCGCTCCTGGCGCGGCAACGTTCACGACGACGAACGTGGCCACGGGCGACGAGACGACCTTCGGCGCTCAGGTGGTCGCGGCCGCTGTCGCGGCGCAGTCAGTTTCAGTCGGGCAGACTCCGTTCGCCATTGCGTCAATCACTCCGTCGGACGGGGCCAATAGCATCGCGCTCGCCGCGTCAATCCGCGTAATCGCATCCACGCTCGTGGACCCGACGAGCATCGCGAACGCGGTGAGCCTCACAGCCGGCGGCAGCTCCGTGCCTGGCACGCTCACGCTGTCGGCTGACGGACGGACGCTCGTGTTTCGTCCAAGCACGCTGCTGGCGTCGAACACGCCCTATCAGATCGTGGTCGGCGGCGGGCTGCGTGGCGCGAATGGCCAGCCACTCGCCTCGCCGGCAATCGCGCACTTCGCGACCGTGAATCTTGCGCCCCCAGCCGCGCCCACCGCCGGTGCGATCTCGGCGACGATTCCCGACGCAGCCAACGTGTCGCACGTGTCCGGGTCGCAGGGCACATCCGAGCCGGGCGGCGTTGTGTTGATCCGAAACCTTCGCACTGGCGCGATCACGACGCTCACACCGAACGCCGACGGCAGTTTCGCAGGCTCCGTGTCCGCGCTGCGCTCCGACCATCTTCAGCTGACGCTGCAGAGCGCTGCGGGCACGACGACCACAGTACCTTTACCAGCGTTCAGAAATGCGGACGGTAGCGTCGTTGTCGGCACTGCCGGCGGACACGTGGATGGACCGGCCGGAACGTTCGCCGACGTGCCGCCCGGCGCACTGCCCGATGGCACCGTAGTGAGGGTCGACGTCGCGCCGTTGGCGGATTTCGGTCTCGATGCGCCGGCCGGATTCCCGTTCGCGGGCGGATTGAGATTGGACCTGGGCGGCGCCCATGCAACCCAGGAAATCCACGTCGGCGTCCAGGCTCCGGTCGGTGCGACCGCAGCGGACCAGGTGCTCCTCGCGATGCCGGTCGCCTTGCCGTTGCGTCGCGGCTGGACCGTGATCGATCGCGCCCATCTCGTGGGCGATCGGTACGTCTCCCAATCGCCGCCATTTCCCGGCGTCACTGGAGCCGGAACGTATGCCTTCCTGCAAGTCGACAGCAAGGGCTGCATCAGCTACGTGTCGATCTCGTACAACTTCAGCAATGCATTCCTGCTGATGGACCTGGGAATGCCGTTCTTCTATCCCACGGACATCTTTTTCGAGAGGGTGACGATGCCGGCGGTGTGCGACTCGCACCTGGCGGTACGGGTGCTGGATCCGCACACCGAGGCGGAGGTGCAGGCGGCGACGTTACTCTCGCCGTCCGCGAAGGACGACATCCTCACGTCGCCCGACATTCTTACCGACGACACGAGCGTGCCGACGATTGTGAGCGTCAATAGTCCGAACGGCCAGGCCGCGAACGAGCTGCAGATCGTGTTCTCAAAGGCGATGCAACCTGACCTCGTGCAACAGGACTTCGCCGTTCACGACAGCCGCGGACGAACCGTGGCCGGCACAATCGAGCTCGACGACACGGCGACGATTGTGACGTTTCATCCGACGACGCCGTTCCTGCTCGGTGAGCACTATTCAATCGTGCTGTTCGGTCTCGCGGATAAATCGGGCAACCTGATCGACACCCAGCCGTTGTCGTTCACGCCGTTCGATCCGCGGTCGCTGGCGCTGCTCTCAGGAGACGCGGATATTCGCGCGGCGATGACGAAGTGCTCGCCATGCTCGACCGCGGCGGCCGACGTTGCATTCATCGGGCACACGCTGTTCATCGCGAATGGATTGCGATCCGCTCAGGAACAGTATTCTCCCGATCCGGCGAATACGAAGCGGCTGCTGGCCGTCGACGTTTCCGATCCGTTTCATCCGCACATGATCGGATTCGACGCCACGACGACCAATCCGCGGGCCCTCGCCACGATCGAAAACGCGTCGTTCGTATCGCAGCCCGGCGGCGCGGTCTTCAACGGCAACCTGCTTCTCGTCGCCGGCGGCGGTCGGGTGCCCGCGGGCGATCTATCGGGCGAGCTCGCGGTGTACGACGTCACCCGATGTACGCAGACAATCCACGTCGGCAACTGTCTGGCGGGCGCACTGAAGGGATTCAAGCTGCTGTCGACCGCCGAGGAGGCCACGCCGCTCGTCGGCGTGCCGCCCGAGAGCGGCGTCCCGCTGCAAGTGGCCGCGCTACATCAAAAGGGTGCGGCGCCCAACAGTGACGTCGCACTCGCGTACATCGTCGTCGCCGGCATCGGCCTCGAAGCGGTCGACGTGACGACGACGTTCAACCTGGCGACGCCGAATGCGAGCCGCGCGCCAGACGCGCTGCAGCGCGGCGATTATCTGGACGTCGGAGTCCTCAAAAACAAGGTCGTCGCAACAGGCCGCGACGACGGCACGAACGAGTTCAGGCTGTCGATGTTCACCGGCCAACTCGGACATCTCATCGATATCCCGCCGCCTCCGCCGCCCGGCCTCAGCGCGCTGGCGGGCGCCGCGCGCGTCGGCGCTGCCGAGGATATGGTGTTCGATGTCGATGGCGACGGAAGGCTCGGTCCCGCCGAAGATGCTGACAACGATCCGACGACGGCGCTGCAGGAGCTGTTCGACGTCGCGGTCGTGTCGAGTGGTCCGATCAGCGCCGGCTGTCCCGGCGACGCGCCCCCGTGCGGCGAGCTTTACGTCGTCGACCTGAGCAGCCAGACCGATCTCGCGCACGCGGGCGGTCCTCGGATACTCGACGTGATTCCGCTGCCCGGCTCGCCGTTCAGCGTCCAGGTCGATCCGGCCGCGCGCCTGGCCTACGTGGAAATCCGGGGCCGCGGCGTGGCGATCGTCGATCTGAACTACCTCGTCGGAGTCATCCGCGGCTCGTCGGGTCCTTTGGGTTTCACCGATCGGAACGGCGACGGCGTCGACGATCGCGTGCTGCGGATCGTGCCCACCGGAACGGGTCAGAACGACATCTCGATGGCGCGGCTGAAGGTGGACACCGAACGAGGTGTCGCGTTCATTTCCGGCGCCGTGACGGGCGTCCAGCTGCTTCAGATATCGAATGAGGCGAACGAGCTCGGGCTCGACTTCAACATCGGTCCCGCATCAACGCGTCCGACATTCGATCAGGAAAAGGCCACTCTCGAATCGGTCATCGGCGGAGCAGTGTTGGCGTTGCGAACAGCGCTCGGCACGACGCTGAATTTCGGAGTGCTCGAGCAGGGAAGCGGCGCCTGCTTCTGGCGCGACACCTTCCCGAAGGGTTGCAAAGCATTTCAGCCCGGCGTCAGCGATCACGACCTCGAGTTCTTCGTGCCGACGGCGCTCGTGGCCGCCGCACAAGAGGCGCTCAACGCGTACATCGGCAGCGATCCGGCGGGCCTCTCCAGCCTTGGCGATGTCTCGATGTTCGCGATGCCTCTCGAGGCATTTCAGAACGCCGAGCTCCTGAACGGGACGCCGCTCTACAAGAAAGGCGATACGACCGGCGACCTCGGCATGGGCCGCCAATCTCTGTTGCTGCTGTGGACGCTCGACGGCGAATACGTCACGGGATACCAGGGCCAACTGCCGGATCTCTCGGAGATACTCGACCGCCTCCAGCACAAAGCGGATGCCGACAATCCGAACCCGATCTTCCCACGGGGCAACGATTCCGAGCCGTCGGGCATTCCTCGTGTCGAAGGCTACGAATGGTCGCTGCTCCAGGAATTCAACTTCTACAAGACCGGCTCGCAGCTGCGCATCGCGGGAGCGTGCGACAGCCAGTCGCCGGTCACGCCGGTTGCCGAGCGTGCGAAACGCCAGGCGAAGACCGCGCCGATCGCCGGCGCCAACGACGAGACCTTCCTTGGGGCAGATTGCCGCGAGCAGATACACAGCGTTGCGAAGGCCGGCATTCGCACGGTGCTGGCGCGGATGCTGGCCGACAACGCCGCCAATTCTATGATCCTGCAGGTCGACCGCACGACGACCGTCGTGCCGATCGATCGGACCGCCTTCCGCGCGACGGCATGTTTCAACTTCTCCACGCCGGCGTTCAATCCGACGCCTCCCACAGAGGCGGACAACGACAGGTGGAAAGGCTGCGACGGCTTCGAAGAGTTCATCGCGACGACGGCGTTCGAGGCCGCGGCGCGCAGCCGCGTGTTCTCGGCCCAGGATTTGCCCCTCATCTACGAGTTCTGGTGCCTGAAGGTCGATTGCGATCCGACGTTGATTCAGACCGATGCGGCGGCCGATGCATTCCTGACGGCCGCGATCGCTTTCATCGAAAAGGCGAAGATCGAAACGCGGACGGCGTACGTCGCGACGCTCCGCAACGACACGAAGTCGATCGGCGACATCCCGTATCTCACGGCCGGGCCACCGAACGACGATGGCTCGCCGTCGGTAGGAATCGCGCAGATCTGTCTGCAGGCGCTCGCGAATCCGCCGAGCGGTCCGGACGTGCCCGACTTGACCCTGGGCACGATGCTTCCGACAGAGACTGTCGCGGCGATCAACGCAGCCAGTTTCCGCAAGTACCTGCGGTTGTGCAACGCGATCCTGGTCGCGAAGAAAACCTACGGGGACAACCCGTCCCAGGGAGGCGGCCTCCGGTACTTCCAACTGGACACTGAGAGCGACGCGATCAAGGCGCAGAAGAAATCGCTCGGCGCCAAGAACTACGTGGCCAAGGACCTTCAGGTACGTGCGCTGAATCTCGGGTCGCGCACCGTGCGCCCGGATCTGACGATGTACGAAGGCGACGGCATCAATTCGTCGACGTACACAGAGCAGCAAACGCTGCCAGTCGTGCTCGAAGGCGGCGACCGCCGCGTCATCAAGGAGATCGACAACCCGGACGATCCAACCGACCCCCTCGCGGCGTTTCCGGTCGTGCTCAACCTGACCGCGCCGGAGATCGCACCCGGCCTCGGAGGGCAGCCACGGGCCGTGACCTTCTTCCTCGATCCGCAAGCGACGATCCCCGAAGCCAACAAGAAGGACAATCAGGCATCCTTCGTCTACTACGTGCTCAACCGGACTGCTGGTTCGCCGCCAGCCGCGCCGACGCCGCCTGACGCTGCCAGCACCGATCCGGATCCGTTGGCGGTGCCGACGCCGCAGCTCCAGTTCACCGTCCGCTTGACTGCCCGGGACGTCGTCGCGGGCTACGGCGGCAAGGACGTCACGATCCCGGTATACCAAAGCGTCCAGGTGCGATATCACGTCGCCAACCTCGGGCCGGCGAAGCTTCAAAACGTGGAGATCGCGAGAGTCGACGGCAGCCGCGTGCGGCAGATCGTCGTGATTCCCGAGCTCGCTCCCGCCGGTCAGACAAACGCGACGCAGACGTTCACGGATCCGCAGGACTTCTCGCCGACCGAACCGGGCGTCTACGCGATCCGGGCGACAGCTCGCGCACGCGACGCGAACGGCAACACCATCGGTCCCGAAAACGATCTCGCCTACGTGACGGCAAACGAAACGGCGGAGACCTTCGACGTCAAGCTGTTCGATGCGTCGCCGCTCGCGGCTGCAGATCATCCCTTCACGCGGGTTGCGACGAACACGGCCACCAACGGGAGCTCGCTGTCGCTGGTCGGTGCGGTGACCGACGGCGATAGTCTGGACGATACCAACGCGAACGGCGGCGGCCTGGGCGGTGGCCGCATCCGCATCAGCATCGATGGGCTCAAGCCGGACAGGCCGGCGACGATCCTGGTCGCCGATGCGGAGCTCGGTGGAGTCACCGACGGCGTCGGCACCTTGACGCCGCAGCACACGCTGCGGGCGACGCTGCAGCCCGATATCACCGGCCATGCGACCGTGGACTACTTCCCGCCCGCGGTCTTCGTCCGCGAGGCGCACCGCGCGGACGACTTCTCGAAAGTCGAGCGAATTGCAAAAGTCACCGTCGCGCAGATCGACTACGGCAGCACGACGCGTCGCATCCGCTTGCGGAGGCCGCCTGTTTTCCTCGTCCACGGTCTGTTCGCGACTCGCGGGCGTGTCGATCTGCTCAGAGCCGGTTGGGACAACTTCCAGCCACTCGTGCCCCCGACCGGTGTGGCGGCGCACGACCCCGGCGCCTCTGTTCCGGGATTCGACGGCCGGTTCGACGTGTTCGCCGTCGGCAAGGATTTCCCGTCAGAGTCGTTTGCGACGCTGGCGCCCATGCTGCGCAACGACATCAAAGCCGCGCTCGCGCGGTACCTGCCCGGTTTCGCGCTCGGCAAGATTGACGTCGTCGGCCACAGCATGGGCGGGCTGCTCGTTTCCAAGCTCGCGCACGAGGATCCGAGGATCGCGGCGTCGATTCGCAAGCTGATCACGCTCGACTCGCCGTTTGGCGGGTCGGCCCTGGCAGACAAGCTCGCTGAAATTCGACGGACAAATCCGATCAGCGGCGTGGATCTCGAGCAGGAGGCTCAATCGGACATCGATCCGCTTGCGGCGGGCGAGGGCGTGCTCGGACTGCCGCCCGGCCTGAAGGCGAAGGTCGAAGTCGACTGGTGCGCGCTGATCGTGCGCGCGGTCGGTTGGACCCCGTCGGCCGATCTCGGCGGCGGCGCGCTCGACGATCTCAAGACCGACAGCGCCGAACTCGCGCAGTTGACCGACGTGGTGGTGCCGAGTCACAGGATTCAGCTCGAGACGAACAGGCTCAATCTTCTGAGCATCGCGCCTTCACACAGCATCAACGGCCTCTGGGCGGGAATGGGTCTCCTCTGCGGCATCACACCGGACGCGTCGACGGTCGAGTGGACGCAGAACCTGATCAACGCCAAACAGATTATCGAGACGCTCCTCGACATGAAAGACGCGTTGCAGGAGCAGGGCGCGAAAAGACTGAAGGGCCTCCTCGAAGTTCTTCAATCCACGCTCAAGATGGGAGTCAAGCAGCTGCTCCAGCCCGACGCGCCGCCCTCGCCGATTTTCTCGTCGGACAACGATCGGATTGTCGATGGGCCCAGCCAGCTCGCAGGATTTCCGTCCGGTGAATTCGGCAAGAGCACGACGACGGTTGCGGGGGACGTGGATCACTCGTCCGTCCACAACAGCGCCGGCATCCAACCGGCAGCGTGTCTGAACGGAAACGACTTCCTCGATCCGCCGGTGAAGCCGGACTTGAACGGCGACGGCATCCGCGATGTCGTCTGCCATGTGATGCGGCTGCTCGAGGCCGATCCCTCGTTCAACCCGGCGCCTCCGGCGACACGGCTGTTCTTCAAGAACCAATGAGAACGATCGCTTTCACCGTCGGCTTGGTGTTCGTCATCGCGGCTCGCGCCGCTGCGGTGCAGGTACTGACGCCTTCGCCGCAAGCGGTCGTTCGCGCGGGAACTGTCGTGACCGTCACCGTCGGTCCATCTGCCGGCGAAGTACTGATCGCCGCGTCAGGGGCGACCAGCGAGCAGACCGTGGAGGCAACAGCGGGCACTCAGCCGGGCACGTTCGATCTGCAGATACAAGTTCCGGCGCGCGCTGTTGGACCGACCTTCGTGTTCGTCGCGGCCGATCTGTCGACAGGCGGGATCGCGACTGCGAGCGTGATTCTCACGGCAGATCCTGGCCCGCTGAGCGATCTGTTCGTCACGGCGCCGCCCGTCCTCACAGCGATCGGTCAGATCGCGCAGCTGACCGTCGCGGGTGCGTTCGCGGATGGTGTCACGCGGAACCTGCCGCTTGCAGAACAGGGAACGACGTATCGTTCGACCGACAGCAATATTCTCGCGGTCGATGGCGCAGGCCACATCCAGGCGCGCGCACGAGGCCGTGCGCAGATCGTCGTCACCAACACCCACATCGTCAGCGGCACGGTGATGACCGCGGGCGTCGCGGTGCAGTGCGATGTGCCCAACCCTCCGGACAATCGCATTCCGATTGCTGACGCCGGTGCCGACCTGACGATTGCACCTGTGAAGGTTGTCCACCTCGACGCGTCAGCGAGCTCGGATCCCGACGGCGATCCCATCACGTTCGCCTGGACGCAGGAGTCGGGCCGCACTGTGATCCTGCGCGGCGCCGACACGGCGACGCCGTTCTTCTTGTCGCCGCGCGTGACCGCGGCCGACGTGTTGGAGTTTTCGCTCGTTGTTACAGATTCGAAGGGCGCGTCGACCCTTCCGAAGACTGTTCGCGTGACGGTGCAGCCGTGAGAGGCCGTGTGAGCTCGATCGGGGCGGCGATCGCGCTCTGTGCGGTCGCGATACCAGCGGGCGCGCAGCAGCCGCCGGTTCTGGCGCGCGGGCAAATTCTAATTGCCGGCGTCGCGCTGACCGTGCCACAGGAGCATCAGACGGTGCCGCGCAACATCGCCACAGCCGTGACGGTGCAACTCGTCGCTACAGGGGATGAGACCGGCAGCGCCGATGCGACATCGGCAATTCCAGCGGACGCGCTCCTGCAGGCGGAGCTGCGGGGACCCGCATTCGGCACGCCGGTAACAATCGTGGCGCGCCCCGGCGATCCGCTGAAAATTCAGCCGCTCGCGGTGGTCGGTACGTATCTTCTGGAAAACATCCGGCTCGTGAGCGGCGGTGTTACGTTTCTCCAGGCGACACCGGATACGGTCACCATCGACGTGATCGACAAGGTGCTCGTGTCGCAGGTGACGACGCGTCAGCTCACCGCGGCCGAGATACAGCAGAAGGGAATCTTCGTCGACCAGACCAGCTTCGACGTCGTCAACTTCACAGCGGCCTTCGGCATCCAGGGCAGCCAGCAGACGATCGACTTCCCGATGATTTTGCCGAAGCACCCGTCGTCGGGGCTTCCAGCCGCCGCGCCGACGCCGAGCCTGCCGCCGCTGTCGCCGGCAGCCGTGTTGCCGCCGCCGAACACACTGCCGCAGCTGCAGCGAGTGTTTCAGACCAACAACGTGGGCATCAGCGGCCTGACGTTGAAGATCGACGACGAAGAGGTCGCGAGCCAGTTCACGATTCCGCCGATTCCGGGCGTGATCGTGATTCCCGGCAACATCGCGTTCCTGCATCAGTTCTTCAGCGTGCTGCTGATGGTGTCGAACGTCGCCCCTGGCGGATCGAACCTGTCGGTGCGCGACGCGACCGCCACGATCGTCCTGCCGCCAGGCGCCGACACGGTCGCCGGTTCGGACGACGACCCGCTGCGCATGGCGAGGATCGGAAACCCGCCAATCGCGCAGGACGCCACGCAACCGATCGCGCAACCAGGACCCGATGGCAAGGTCGGCACCGCCGACGACATCGGCAGGCTTGCGCCGGGCGACAACGGCAACTCCGAATTCCTCGTCGAGGGCCGCAAGGAAGGCACGCACACCGTCCAGTATCCAGATCAGCGCGATCCTCGACGGCCTTCCGATCGGACCGGTGAAAATCAGCGGCTCAGCGACCGGCGTGGTCGAAGTACGGAATCCCACGTTTTCGCTCACGCTGTCTCATCCGGCAACGGTGACCGCTGGCGAGGACTACGACCTGCTCGTGACTGTCACGAACACGTCGGACTCGATTGCGAATCTGGTCAGCGTGAATTTGTCGCCGAACAGCATCAGCGGCGCCGTGCTGAAGTCGGATCGGTCCGTCACGCTGAATTCGATCGCCGCGCGCGACGCCGCAACGGCGATCTTCCACCTCACCTCGCAGGTCACCGGCAACGTCACGGCAACGTCGTTCACTTCAGACGATGCGCCCGGTGCGTTCGTATTGCGGACGGCGGTTGGTGCGTTGGGCATCCCGTTGTCGCCGAACAGCCTCGTGTTGCCAGCGGCAGCGAACGCGCTGCCGACAGACCTCAAGACAGCTGCCGTCGGTCTTCTCGGCCAGGCTTACGCGCTCGCGACGTCGCCGGTTGTCCCGGTCGGCCTGCAGCCGATCACACAGCAGATCGTGTTCGAGCGCGTCACTGACGTCGCGCGCGCGGGGCAGCGGGTCGGCATGCACGACACACTGGCGCGCGCCGTCGAGGATCTTACGCTCGACCTGATCGGCAACGGCTACGCGCGTCTGGGCGAGCGGTTTCCGGACGATCCGGATTCTCAGCAGCACGCCGAGATCGATTACCGTGGCTTCGACAGCCTGTTCAGACAGTCGGTGCGCGCGACGTCTCTCTTCGCGGCGATCGTGCCGATTTTCGCCGTCGACGTGCAGACGCAGGGCGCGCTCGGCTTCCAGAACGCGTGGGCGCAAGCCGACGCATCGGACGCGCCGTTCCTGTCCGTAGTGACTGGTACGGGCGGCGGCGCGGCGCCGGTCGTTCTGCACATGACGGGGCCGGCAGGTGACGTTGGCCAGAGTGCTGCCGGCGGCGCAATCGCTCGCAACCTTGCGTTCGCGAATTTCCTCATACTCGTCGACGCGGCCCCGAACGCGTCGCAGCTCATTCTCGATGCGGCGCCTTCACCTGGCAGCTACACCGTCGACGTGACGGGGACCGGAAGTGGAACGTTCGACCTCGGGCTGACGCTTCCAGACGTCGACCATCTGCGGCACGTGACGTTTTCGCAGATTCCGATCGCGCGCGGCGGCCGCGGCTCGGTCACGTTCACGCTCGGCGCTTTATCCCCGATTACGTTGACGATCGACGATGACGGCGACGGTGTGCCCGATCGGACGATTCAACCGACGATAGACGAGGCGGTCGCCGACCTCGGACCGACTCTCGTCAGCGCCGTTCAGGTTGTAACGGGCATGCCCGACCCGAGCCAGTTCGGCGAAGTGGTCGGTCTGTTGTTCAACGAAGAGGTGACGACGGCTTCGTCACAGACTGACGCCGCCGCCATTACGAACTATCACGTCGACGGCAATCAGGTGCTCGGCGCATCGCTGCAGCCTGGCGGACGCGTCCTCCTGCTGTCGCTGCGCGACGGCGTCGGTCCGTTCGTCACGCGAACCGTCTCAGTGGCCGGCCTCGAAGATCGGCTGGCGCACCCTATGAATCCATCGACGGCGACGGTGCCGATTGCGATGACGATTTCGGATCAGGGCGCGTCATTTGCCGGTCAGGTGCGCGGCGCCGACGGACGTCCGATCGTGCGCGCCCGGCTCCAGCTGTCCCAGTCGGCGCCGGTTCCAGTTGCAGCCGGCGCGCTTGCTGGTCTTGGTGATCTCGCGGCTGTGAAGGAAGTGGCTGTCACCGTCAAGGACCTCGACGCGTCTGGGCGCTACTCACTCGATTACGTGCGGCGTTTCGGCTTCGCCAACGAATCCATTCGTTTGACGGCGATCGATTTGGACACGAACGAGAGAACCGACGTGTCGACCCAGATCAGCCGGCCGGGTCAGCATCTCGACGTCGACATCGTGTTCATCGGCTCTGGCACGCTCGTCGGCCGTGCGTTTGGCGCTGACGGCGTCACGCCGCTAGTCGGTGCGGTTGTGAAGGTCTCCAGCCTGACGAAGATCGGCGAGGTGTTCGGCGCCACAACGGACGCGAGCGGCGCCTTCTCGATCGCTGGAATTCCCGCCGGCAACTTCACGATCGAGGCCGCACACGTCGCGACGAATTCGAAAGTGGTGCTTGCCGGATCGATTGGAGCCGCGGGCGCGACCGTCGTCCAGAACCTCACGCTCATTCCGGTCACGCAAACGACGTTTACGACCGGCGCTGTCAAGGGACAGGTCTTTCACGCGCTGGACAATACGGTGGCCGTCGGTGTCGCTGTGTTCACGGACCGCGGCGGGTTGGCCACCACGGACACGTCCGGCAGCTACGAGATCGACGGTCTTCCGGCCGGGCCCGTGACGATCCGTGCGATCGACCAGGTGCGACTGGAGCAGGGGACGATCGTCACGACAGTCGTCGGCAATACCGCGGTAATCGCGAACGTTCTTGTCGTCGGCGGCACCGGCACCGTGCGCGGCATCGTCGTCGGAGCGAACGGCCAGCGTGTCGCGAACGCGATCGTCGGTGGTGGGCTCGCCCTCGTCCGCACCGATGCGAACGGCGCCTTCGAGCTCGACGACGTGGCGATAGGGCAGAGGCAGATCTCCGCGCTCGACGAAGCAACGCAGAGCTCCGCGTCGGCGACGGTGAACCTGCTGAACGCCGGCGATTCTGTGAACGTGCAGATCGTCCTTCCAGGGCAGGGCTCGATTGCGGGCCGCGTGTTCGAAGCCGATGGCCAGACACCGATGGCGCAGATCCCGGTCATCCTGCTCGGCGGCATCAATGCGTCGACCGTGACCGACGCGAACGGCGGATATCGATTCGATCACCTCGCCGTCGGCGCCTATCAGGTGAGCGCGTTCCGATTTGATTTCTCCGACGGCAACGTCGCCGCGTCGAAAATCACCTTTCAGGGAGAGGTCCACACGACCAACGTGGTCGCGCGCGGCAAAGGGCGCGTCACTGGCATCGTGCTGGCGGCGGACGGTCAAACGCCGCTTGCCTCGCACGTAGGGTTCACAGAGCTGCTGGTGAAGACAGGCGTGCTGGCGCCCGCCGGCAATCCGCAGTGTGCGGCAGACATCGAGGTCGGCGACCAGACGATCGAATTGCCGAAGTGCCAGACGGTCGGCATCGGCTTCGACTCGTCTCTCACTCGCATCATCGATACCGGTGTGGCCGGCACATTCACGTTCGACAACGTGTTCGTCGGGCCCTTCACCGTGGAAGCCGCGAACGGATTCAGTCCGGCAATCATCCGCGCAGCCGGCGCGATTGCGCATCCCGGCGATACGGTGCCGGTGGTGCTGCAGCTTCAGGCGACGAGTGCGGTCAAAGGCGTCGTCTATCGGCCGGACGGTGTGACTCCGATCGGCAGGAACGTCGTCGTCGCGTTCAGCTCCGCGACGCTTGGCAGCGACCCGAACAACCCATTCACGGTGACAACGAACGATGGCGGCGAGTACCTGTTCCCGCTGGTAAACCCCGGATCGTTCATCGTAACCGCGACCGACACGGCCTCGGGACTCTCGGGCCAAAGCAACGCGACCGTCGATGCCGGCGCGACCGCGAACGTCACAATCCGTTTGCTCGGCAAGTCGCCCGTCCGAGTGACCGTCGCCGGCAGCAACGGTCCGATTGCCGGAGCGCTCGTGACGGCCACGCGCGGGACATTCCCGAACGACAGCCGCCAGGGCCGCAGCGGCCCGGACGGGTCGATCCTGTTCGGCGGCGGCGACATGCTGACGGAGGGCCCATTCACCGTCTCCGCATTCGATTCTGCGAGCGGCATTACAGGCTTCGCGAGCGGCACCATTCCCCGAGGCGGCGGGGAAGCAGACGTTGCCGTCCATCTGGACGATCAGGCGGGATCTGTCCACGGCCGATTCCTGATGCCGGACGGCACCACTCCTATCCCGAACGCGCAAGTGCATCTCACGTCAGCGCGAGGCGACGCCTTCGCAACGACCGACCCGGCCGGCGCCTTTGCTTTCGATGCCGTGTTCGGCGCATTCACAGCCGAAGCGTTCGATCCGGTCACTGCACGCCGCGGCCGCGCGACAGGGAGCCTCACCGTCAATCACGACGCTGTTATCGCCGACATTACGGCTGTCGCACAAGGCAGCGTTAAGGGCACGGTCAGGTTCTCGAAGGACAGCGGTCCGGCAGCGGCGGCCGACGTTACGCTGTTCGTGAACAGCGCATTCAGTGCGCAGCTGCTCACGAGCACCGGCGTCGACGGCAGCTTCACGTTCCCCGGCGTGTCGGCTGGCGCGCTCAGCATTCAGGCACGCGATCCGATCACCGGCATCTCTGGCAGCGCGACAGCGACCATCGTGAACGAAGGCGACGTGACGACCGTGGAGATCGTGCTCCAGGTGCCGCTTCTTGGTCGCGTGCAGGGCACGGTGCGGCGATCCGACGGCGCACCGGCCATTGGCGCGCAGGTCGTCATCAGCAATGGCGCGCAGACGACCGTCGACAACGACGGTCATTACGCCGTCGACAGCGTACCCGTCGGCGCCGTGCGCGTGAACGCCAACGCCGGCATCGGTTTCGACGGCGGAGTCGGCATCGGCGATCTGAAGTTCGACGGCGATGTGACGACAATCGACGTCACGTTCATCGGTACGGGCGTCGTATCGGCAACGGTCCGAACCGCCGACGGTGGTTCTGTGCCGTTCGCGAGTGTTTCCCTGACGAGCCGCAACGCGCTCCAACGAAACGTTGCGGAAACAACGGAAACCGACGGTCAGGGCACCGTCCGGTTCGCAGGCATTCCGGTCGGCGACGTAAGCGTGACGGCTGTCGACAACGCGAGCGGTTTGGCTGGCTCGGCGTCGGGACGGCTCACCGCAGATGGCTCATCGCTGGACCTCGAGGTTTCGCTGCAACCGGCAGGCGCGATCCGTGCTCGTGTGCTCCGGCAAGACAAGGCGACGGCGGCCGCGGGTCTCGCCGTGGAGTTGTCGGGGCAATCGCAGCGGTTCGGATCAACGGGGGCCGACGGTTCCCTCTCGTTCGATAACCTCGCGCTCGGCGAATATCACGTCGTAATCACGGACCCACTCGGCGCGGGGATCGTGAAGGCGACCACGGTGCTGACGCGGGCCGGCCAGACGATCGATCTCGGGACACTCTATCTCGACGAATCGCCGCCACGGGTTCAGCAGATCGTTCCGGCGAACGGCGTCGCCGGCATTCCGGTTACCCAGCGGATCCAGGTCGCGTTCTCCGAACCGGTCGACGCCGCGAGCGTGACAACAGCGACGATGCCGGTTTCGACGCCGAATGGAGCGGTGCCAGGCGCGTGGACGCTCAGCGCCGACCGGACGACCGCGACGTTCGCTTCAGTCGCGCCATACGCCGATTTCTCGTCGGTCGCGGTCAAGGTGACGACGGGCGTGACGGTATCTGGTCGGCAAGGCGCTGGCGAACGAGGCGACCTCGACATTTACGACGGCCGACAGTACGCCGCCGGCATTCGTCAGTCGGACGCCAGCACCAGGCACGCGCGACGTCGGATCGAGTGCGGTCGTCCGCGTCGCGTACTCAGAGGCGATCGATCCGAACCGCTTCGTCGGCGACGCCATCTCGCTGTCGTTGAACGGCTCCGCCGTTGCCGGCCGGGTGGACGTCACGCTGAGCAACACCGTGATCGTTTTCACGCCGGCCGCACCGCTCGTTCCGAACGCCACCTACACAGTGCGAGTGCAGCCGGCATTCGACGTATACGGGAACGCGCAGGGACAGGCCTCGTCGTACACGTTCGTGACGCTCGATACGATCGCACCGACGATTGACGCATTGACGTCAACCGGTGGTCCGAGTGTGAAGGTCGGCCGAAGCGCCACGATTACGGCGACGGTGTCTGCCTCCGACGCGGCGTCGGTCGATTTCCTCGTCAACGGCGTCGTTACGCAGACGATCCGTTCGCGGCCGTTCGTGTTCAGCGTGCCGGTGACCGCAGCGCTGGCGCCGTCGTTCGCGGTCGCTGCTCGGGCGGCCGATCTATCGGGAAATATCGGTCCGCTGCAGACACTGCAGATACTCGGTCGAGCCGGATCTGCCACCGTCGGCGTCCATCGTGTCGCCGGCCGCCGGGACGATCGTCAACAGCGGGTCGCGTGTGATCGTTTCCGCTCATGCCATCGACGACATCGGCGTGGCGCAGATCGGATTCCAGGCGCTCGGCTCGGCGACGGCGACCGACGCCCTCACCGTGAATCCGCCGGCCGCCGTACGCGATGCGACGTTCCAGTTCGACGTGCCGATCGACGCGCCTGGCGGGTCGAAGATCGATCTGCGGGTTGCCGCGATTGATTCTTCGGGCCAGTCGAGCCCGACGTCGACAGTGTCGCTGACCGTCGCCGACACGACGCCGCCGGTTGTGCACATCACGTCGCCCGCGGCCGACGCTCTGCTGGACGCCGGCCAGACGGTATCCGTCGTCGTGACGGCCGCCGACGCCGGCGCCGTGAGCTCCATCTCCCTGACGGCATCTGGCGGGGCGGTGTTCAGCGAAACGCGCGTAATGTCCCCGCCGCAGACGTCTGCTCAGGCGACATTCCAGGTGAGCGTGCCCGGCACCGCTCGCCCGACCGATCAGGTTGTGTTCGCGGCGACCGCGATCGACGCGTTCGGCAACACGGCGCCCGCGGTGACCTCGACGGCGACGATCCGCGACACGGTCGCGCCGTTGACGACGATCGCGATCGACGGTGGCCTGACCTCGATTCAGCGCGGCCGTTCGTTCAACGTCACCGTGTCGGCGACCGACGCAGGTGGTGTGGCACGCTTCGGCTACGACACAGTCGGAGCCTTCGTTCGTTCCGGCGATCAGGCCGTCTCGCCTGTGCAGACGACGACGTCCGGCAGGTTCACGGTGACGGTGCCGGCCGACGCACCGATCGGCGGGATTGCGACGATCACAGGCTCCGCCACCGACGGATCCGCCAACGTCGGCCGATCCGCGAGGCGTTACGCTCACGGTTGTCGCCGATGCGCCGCCAACGGTTCGGATTACATCGCCGCAACCGAGCGTAGCGCTCATCGAAGGCGCGACCCTCGCACTCGCCGCCGACGCGAGCGATGACGTCTCGGTTGCGAAGGTCGAGTTCCGCGTGAACGGCGTCAGCGTGGCAGTGCTCACGGCGCCCCCGTACACGTCGAGCCAGATCGTGCCGGCCGGCTCCGCCGGTTCGTCTGTTCTCATCGAAGCGGTCGCGACCGATTCCGCGAATCAGACCAGCCGCGACACGATCACGCTCCCGCTGAATGTTGATTCGACTGCGCCGCGCCTGCTGTCGATCTCGCCGATTGACAAGGCGACGGGCGTGTCGATCGTGACGCCGATCGTCGCGACGTTCAGCGAGCCGCTGAATCCCGCAAGCGTCACGTCCAGCACGTTCCAGGTGAGCGTCGGAGGTCAGCCGGTTCCCGGCTCGCTCGCGATGAGTGATGGCGACACGACCGTCCGGTTCACTGCCGCGTCGCCGTTCCCGGTGAACTCGACGATCTCGATTGCGTTGACGGCAACCATCACCGACCGGTTCAGCAATCCGCTGGCGGACGCAGCTGGTAATCCGTTGCTGCAGCCGCTGACCTTCAGCTTCGCGACCGGTGCCTTCGCGATCACAAGTCCGGCCTCTGGCGCCGACGTCCTCGAAAAGAGCCGGCTGATGCTCGAAGCGCACGGCAGCGCGTCGCTCGCCATCGCCAGCGTTACGTTTGTGGTCAACGGAACGAATATCCCGGCCACTGCCGGTCCGGCGTTTACGGCGGCATTCGATGTGCCGCCGGCGGCAGCGGCGTCCACGCTCACGATTGTCGCCATCGCGCGCGACAGTTCCGGGAACCAGATCGCCAGCGACCGCGTGACCGTGAACGTCACAGTTGGACTCACGGCCACGCCACCGATTCTGGGCGTGGCGCTCGGTGGCGCGGCACGAGTGCGCGTCAGCGTGTCGAGCCCGCTCGCCGGCGATCTGCCGGTGACGTTCGACGCCGTCGACCCGACGGTCATCGCGGTGCCGACACCGATCGTCATACCTGCCGGGCAGACGTCGGCAACGGCATCGGTCGGCGGCGTAGCCGTTGGCAACACGACCCTCGTCGCACACTCGAGCCACGGCATCGGCTCCGTCGTCGTGTCGGTGAGCGAGCCGGTATCTGGTCAGGCCTTGACGCCCGCCGCGACAGCCGTCGGCCTCGGCGTGTCGCCAGCGCCCGTCGCCGCGGAAGTGATCGGCGCGCCGGCAGCACAATCGAACGTCGTCGTGCGGCTCACGGCGAAGCCGGCACAATCCGCGACCGCGGTGTCCGTGACGAGCAGCGACGATTCGATCGCACGCGTCGTCAACGTTCCCGTCGTCCAGGCCGGCTTCGAAGTAGCCGCGCTGAACATCGCAACCGGCCGTGTTGGCGTAGCGGAGCTGACGATTCGCATCGGCAACGAAGCCCGCACGGTTGTCGTCGTGGTCGGCACGGCGGGCGATGCGCAGCGTTTGGCCGCGAGCAGTTCCGGGATCGGCATCTCCGTGGCACCGGCGATCTCGGCCGGTCAGCTGTTCGCTCCGGCCGGCGGCCGCCAGACGATTACGGTTCGCCTGCTCGCTGCGCCGGCAGCCGCGGACACCATCGTCGACGTGACGAGCTCGAACCCGCAGGTCGCCAGCGTCGATGGACAGGTCATCGTCCGCGCAGGACAGCAGGTTGCGACGATCACGATCGTGACCGGCACCGCAGGCACTGCCGATGTGTTCCTGAGAGCGGGCAGCAACATCCGCGCTCTCACCGTGAGTTCGGGCGGCGGCACTGCGGCGCCATTTATCGGCGCACCGCCGATCGGCGTCGCAATTGCCGCCGCCCCGTCAATCGGCCAGCTCGCGACCCCGGGCAGTGGACAGCAGACGATCGGCGTTCGGCTGCTTGCCGCGCCGGCGGCGGCGGACGTCCCAGTCGTCGCCTCGTCGACGAACTCTCAGGTCGTCCGCGTGCTGACCGCGAGCGCGATCCGCGCGGGCGCGAGAGTGTCGGAGATCACGCTTGAAACAGGCGTCGCCGGTATCGCCACGATTACGCTGCGCGCCGGGGGTGAGGTGCGTGAGCTGACGGTTGTGGTCGGTGGTGATGGATCGGCCGCGGCCGCGCCAGTACTCGCGCAGCCGGTCGGCGTGGCCGTTCGGCCCGCGCCCCTCGCCGGCGTGATCATCAGCCCGGTCGGCGGCACGGCGCTCGTCGGCCTGCGGCTCATCGGCGCGCCAGCCGCATCCGACATCGTGGCGCAGGTCTCGAGCACCAATGCCGCGGTCGCGAACGTGCCCTCGACGGCGCTCATTCGCGCAGGGGATCAGGTCGCGCAGTTCGGCATCGTGACGGCGACGGCAGGCGTGGCGGAAGTTGTGGTCACAGCGGGAGCTCAGACAGTTCGGTTCACCGTGATCGCAGGGACGCCGCCGGCGGGCACCGTGCCGATCATCACGGCGCCGATCGTCGGCGTGCAGATTCAGAAGTGATCGAAGGCAGGAGGATAGTGATGGAGCCGCGACGCTCGTTGATGAAGGTGACGTTGATCGCAGGCGGGCTATTGCTGGCCGGCCGCGCAGGAATCGCCGCGTTCGATATCTGCGGCTGCGTGAACAGCCCCAAAAGCCTCGGGGTTTTCGACACCGTGGCGAGAACCGGCTTTCCGCCGGGCACAGTCGACAACTTTCGCGACATCAGGATTCCGGTTCCGGCCGACGGCACGCTGATCCTGAACGGCGCGAATTTCCTCGTCCGGCCCGAGGAATCGTGCTGCCTGAGCGTCACGTTCGTCGGTAACCAGGCGAACACACCGCTCACGATTCTCGTCAGCGGCGATGTGAACATCGGCAACAGCGTCACGCTGTTCGTGAACGGCGCAAACGGCGGAAACGGATCGCCGGGCGGCGCTGGAACAGGCAGTCTTGGCGGACCTGGTGGTTTCCGCGGCGGCGATGCCGCGTCGCAGCTGACCAACGGCGCGAACGACGGCGGCTCCGGCCTCGGCCCGAGCGGCGGTGCTCCAGGCCTGGCGAGCGGCGCGACGCGTGCGGGCGACGGCACGTTCTTCGGTCTTGCGGCTCTGTTGCCTCTCGCGGGCGGCAGCGGCGGCGGAGGCGGCGCGTCGTTTGCGGCGCAGTCCAACTGCGCGGGCGGTGGCGGGGGCGGCGGCGGCGGCGCGATCCTGATCGCGGCAAACGGCACGATCACGCTGAACGGCGCCATCGTGGCTGACGGCGGGAACGTTGGCTTCGAATCGAACGGCGCGTGTGCCACTCGCGGCGGCGCCGGCGCGGGGGGCGCGGTGCGGTTCGTCGCGAACGCCATCGTCGGCACGGGCGCAGCCTTTGCGCGAGGCGGCCTCGTCGACTGCTGCACACGCACGGGCGGAGCTGGCGTCATCCGATTGGAGGCCGTCACCAATACGCTGCCGCCGCAGAACACCGATCCGCCCGCATTCCGTGCGGCGGCGCCCGGTCCGCTCGCGAACCCGTTTTCGCCGACCGTCGCGATCACGACCGTTGCTGGTCAGCCGACGCCGACGCCGGCGACGGGCAACATCGGCGGCATCGACGTATTCGTTCCTGTTCCGGGTCCGACGGAGATCGACCTGGCGACGTCAGGAGTACCCGAGCGGGACGACGGTCGCCGTCACGGTAAAGCCGCGCGTGGGCGGAACTTTGGTGACGCTGAACACCGTGCTGACGAATTGCGATACCGCCGGCAACTGCATCGCGGCGGTGACGCCGACGCTCGCGTCCGGCGCGTATGTGCTCGAGGCGAGGGCGACGTTCCAAACGCCGTGACGACTGCGAAGACATGAAATGAAGTGAGAGTGTAGCGTCCGCCTTTAGGCGGACGTTGACGGCCGGCTGAAGCCGGCCGCTACAGAATATTGAGATGTGACGCTATGCGGGAACTCGCGACAACGCGCGGATGATCGCGTCGCTGAACACCGGCACGTCGTCCGGCTTGCGCGACGTGATGAGGTTGCCGTCCTCGACGACCGGCTTGTCCACGTACAGGCCGCCGGCGTTCTTGACGTCGATGGCGATCGACGGCCAGCAGGTGAGCGTGCGTCCGCGCAGCGCGTTCGCCGAGATGAGCAGCTGCGGACCGTGGCAGATCGCGGCGACCGGTTTGTCCGCCTCCATCGCGTCGCGCGCGAGGTCGACCATCGCGTGGCGCATGCGCATCTTGTCGGGCGCGTGGCCGCCGGGAATCACGAGCGCGTCGAAGTCCTTCATGCGCGCCGCACCCGCGCGAGCTCTGACGTCACGATCGCTTCGCCGCGCTTGCCCGTGAACTGCGCGCCCTTGGTCGGGCCGACGATCGTGACCGTCGCGCCCGCGGCCGCGCAGCGCGTCGCGCGGGCCGGTGAGCTCGCGATCTTCGAACTCATCCTCGACGAGCATCGCGACGCGTTTGCCTGCGAGAGCGGCCGAGTCGGTCATCGGCGCGATTCTACAGTGTCATAATCGTTCTGTGAATCGACTCGCGCGCGAGCGCAGTCCCGTATCTGCTCCAGCACGCGGACAATCCGGTCGACTGGTATCCGTGGGGCGACGAGGCGTTCGCGCGGGCGCGCGCCGAGGACAAGCCGATCTTTCTCTCGATCGGCTACTCGACCTGCCACTGGTGCCACGTGATGGAGCACGAGTCGTTCGAGAACGCCGACGTCGCGGCGGTGCTGAACGAGCACTTCGTCTCGATCAAGGTCGATCGCGAGGAGCGGCCCGACGTCGATCGCGTCTACATGACGTTCGTGCAGGCGACGACCGGATCGGGCGGCTGGCCGATGAGCGTCTGGCTGACGCCCGACCTGAAGCCGTTCTACGGCGGCACGTACTTTCCGCCGGCAGTCGCGCTGGGGCCGGCCGGGCTTCGTCGAGATCCTCAGCGAGATCGCGCGCGTCTGGCGCGACCGAGCGCGACAAGGTGCGCGCAGTCGGCCGACGTCGCTGACCGACGCAGCTGCGCGCGCTCGAGCGGATCGGCGCGGCGACGACGGCGTGCCCGGCGCCGACGGCGCTCGACGCGGACCGTCGACGCAGTTCCGCGACGTCGTTCGATCCGCGGCACGGCGGCTTCGGCGACGCGCCGAAGTTTCCGCGGCCGTCCGAGCTGCTGTTCCTGCTGCGCGAGCACGCGCGAGCCGGGCAGACGAGCGACGCGCTGCGCGACATGGTGCTCGCGCACGCTGCGCGCGATGGCGCTCGGCGGCATGCGCGACCACATCGGCGGCGGCTTCCATCGCTATTCGGTCGACGCCGCCTGGCGCGTGCCGCACTTCGAGAAGATGCTGTACGACCAGGCGCAGCTCGTCCTCGCCTATCGTCGAGGCGGTCGCAGGTGTCGGGCGATCCGTTCTACGCCGAGGTCGCCGAGGACACGCTGCGCTACGTCCTGCGCGAGATGACCGACGAGCGCGGCGGCTTCTATTCGGCGGAGGATGCCGACAGCGTGCCGCCGGAGCACGCCGCGCGACGCCGGCGCCGCACAAGTCCGAAGGCGCGTTCTACCTCTGGCGCGCCGACGAGCTCGATGCGCTGCTCGGCGACGACGCGGCCGATCGTCAAGCTGCGGTTCGGCATCGAGCCGAACGGCAACGCGCCGGTCGATCCGCAGCAGGAGTTCACCGGCAAGAACCTGCTGTACGTCGCGCGGTCGATCGACGATCATCGCGAAGCACACCGGGAAGACGGCCGACGACATCGTCGAGATTCTGCAGCGGCGCGCGGCTGACGATGTTCGACGCGCGGCTGCAGCCGCCCGCGTCCGCACCTCGACGACAAGGTGCTGACCGCGTGGAACGGCCTGATGATCGCGGCGTTCGCGCGGATGGCGCGCGTGCTGCGCGCGCTCGGTCCAGACGGCGCGACGGTCGCGCAGCCGTACCTCGACGCGGCGCGACGCGCCGCGACGTTCATCCGCGACGGATGTGGGATCCGACGATCGCGGACGCTGCTGCGCCGGTATCGCGACGGCCACGCCGCGATCGACGCGTTACGCCGAGGACTACGCGTACCTGATCTTCGGCCTGCTCGAGCTGTTCCAGGCCGACGCGGACGTCCGCTGGCTCGACTGGGCGCGTCGCTCTGCAGCGGCGGCAGGACGAGCTGTTCTGGGACGAGGCGGACGGCGGCTGGTTCAGCACGACCGGGCAGCGACCCGAGCGTGCTGCTGCGGATGAAGGAAGACTACGACGGCGCCGAGCCGACGGCCAGCTCCGTGTCGGTGCTGAATCTGCTCGCGCTGTCGCACCTCATCGACGATTCCGTGTGGACCGAGCCGCATCGAGCGGACGCTGCGATATTTCGGCGAGCGGCTCGAGCAGATGGGCCGCGCGGTGCCGATGATGGCGGCGGCGCTTTCGACGTCTATCGCAGGCGTTCAGCAGATCGTCATTGCCGCGGGTGAGAATCCGAACGACGGTGGAGTCTCCGACCTGGAGCGCGCGGTCGCGGCGAGATATCTGCCGTTTGCGATCACGCTGACGGTCGGTGGCGAGCAGCAGCGATCGCTCGCTGAACGGCTGCCGTTTATCGCCGCGATGCGGCCGGTCGGCGGCTCGCCGGCGGCCTATGTGTGCCGCAACTTCACTTGTCGTCAGCCTGTGACGACCGCGGCAGCTTTGACGCAGGAACTCGCGGCACTATGATCGGGTCGATGGCGTTTTCAGTGGACGTGTGGCTCAGGGGAAACGATTTCGCGACGACGGCGCCGCTCGACGGCGTGTCGGACGATCCACGCGCCTGGACCGACGATGATGTCCGGCTCGTGCTCGAAGGAATGCTGCGAGCGATGGACCGGCTGAAGCGGCCGGGCGAAGCCGATCGCGAGATCGCGCTGCGCGGTTTGAGCTGGATCGTGAACCCGTTCGAAGGCGGCGGCGTGGTGATCGCGATAGAGATCACGCTCGGCGCCGCGATCGCCGGGCCGTTCGACATCGAGCGGCCGGCGCTCGAATCCATGATCGCGCGAGTCCTCGCGCAACCATCCACGCCCTCTTCTACAACCGTTCACTGAGCGGGCCGATCGCCTTACTCTTCCGCGCGGCTCGTGCCCTCGTCGTGATGATCGCCTGTACGATCCCAGTCGCCGCGGGCGCGGTCACGATTCGGGTGCTCCACCCGCGGCTGGACGGCGGAAGGCTGAATCTCTTCGCCGAGCTCGTCGCGCGTCTGCCGCACGCTGTGCCGGTCTTTCTTGATCTGTTCCTCGTCGCGCCGGTTATCTGCCATGTGACGATTTCCAATCAAGTCGGGGCAGTAGTAGCGCAGGACTTTAGTCCTGCGTTCCTGTTCAGCCCGTCGCGATGACCCACATCAGCATGAAGAAGCCGAGGCCAAGGATGACGACGCCGAAGGCCAAGTCGCCCGCGCCGGAGAGGAACTCGCGCGCCGACGCGGCGTAGACGCGCCGGTCGACGACGCGGTGCAGCTGATCCTGCGCAGCTTCGAGCTGCCGGTGCGGCGCGGGGTATTCCTGGCCGTGCTCATCCACCAGCGCGAGCGAGCGCGCGGTGAGGACGTTCCACTCGACGTCGGTCGCAATGACTACCTCGTCCAGAGGCGCAAGCCGCGTCGGCGACGCGAACGGCACAGTTTCGATTTTCCGGTTACGGCCGTGCGGTGGGTGAACGACGAGCTTGGTGAGCGTAACTGGCGTCGCACTCGTGTTGACGACGTCCCAGATCACATGCGCGCCGGGGGCCATGCGATCGAGCCGGATGGAGACTTTGAGGCTTTGCTGCGGGAAGTGGGACTTCCAGATGTGGTACAGCACCAGGCCCGCCACGGCGACAGCGAGGGAAACAAGAGTCACTATTTGCGCCATCACGCGACGCTCCTTGGCAACGCGCTTCCGCGGCGACAGCTGTACTGCGTGCCTGCCTGGCCGAGTTGCATCAGCCGTGCCGCCTCGGCTACTGAGACCAGCTCATTGGTAGCCGGCGCGCCGCGCCGTTATCCTCGATGAATGCCTCCTGCGCCCGACGTCGTCGCGGTCTTCAATACCAGCGAGGACACCACCGACATGCTGCGCGTGCTCTTCGAGAACGCCGGCTTCGTCGTCGTCACCGCTATGACGAACGCGTTCCGCGACGGGAAAGTGGACCTCGAGGCATTCATGCGCCAGCACAAGCCGAAGGTGGTGGTGTACGACATCGCGATTCCGTATGAGCAGAACTGGCGGCTGTTCCAGCACATGAAGTCCAGTCCGGCATGCAAGGACGTGCGGTTCGTGTTGACGACGACCAACGTGGCGCAAGTGGAGAAGGTGGCGGGACGAGACCAACTGCTGCACGAAATTGTCGGCAAGCCGTACGACCTCGACCAGGTTGTCCGCGCCGTGAAAGAGGCCGCGCGCGAGCGTGCGACGCGATAGCTAGCGTTGTGGTTCGGACAACACCGTCACGTCTGCCACGTGCAGGTTGAAACGTCGCCTGCTGGTTGCACCCAGCGTTCTCCATTCCTCACTCGCAGGATGTGCGACCCGCCCCAACAGTCGAAACCGCACGTGTGTTGGACGGTGACGAGCGCGCGCATTCTGGTTGCGTCGAAGCCGACGGCCGACAAGAAGAACAGCTTTCCGCGCGGAAATTGCGCGTACACCAGGCCGTCGCCCGTTCGTCCGACGCCGGGATGAGCCGCAAGTTGCCGTTCGAGCTCTGATTGGGAGATCAGCCAATACCTCATTCCGAGGTTGAAACCCGGCAGCAGCCTCCGGGGCCGAGCGTTTTGCTCCCTGTAACTCTTCACAACCGCCGCCCACTCGGGGCCGACTTCGCGCTCGGCGGCGCGTGGCAGACAATCAGTGTGTGCCCTGGTCTCCTCGAAGATCGCGATCTCACTTGCGGCTGCGTCGTCGCGAAACGATGGTTCCGCGAGCACGGACGCGTACACCGCGTACGCGTCGGGATCGTCGATCGTGTTCGGTTGCGCGTGAATGCGGCCATTGGGCGTCAGGACGACGAGTGCGGGGATCAAACTGAGAAGCGCGGCTGCGGCTCGCATGCTTTGATTATCGGCGTGAGTCGTATTCCAGTCAGTCGCCGTCGGCTGCACGATGTGCGGCGAATCTGAACGCGTGCCGAATCGGTCGGCTCTCCGATCTGCGTGCCATAATTGCGCCAGGCCGGGGTGGCGGAACTGGCAGACGCACAGGACTTAAAATCCTGGGTCCCGCAAGGGGCGTGTGGGTTCGATTCCCGCCCCCGGCACCAATCTTTACAAAATCGCGGCGGTCGCGCTGTGACCGACGTTGGCATACACGGAATGCAGCGAACTGATCCCGTTTAAGCCTGTTGTCGCTCAGCTAGTTATGGTTCGGCACCACGAACATGTGCTCCTCGTCGCTTTTCACGCGCCATACTTCCCCTGGTAGGAGTCATGATCCACTCTGTCGTGGATATCCACTCGTTAGTCGAAGTGGCTGTGTCACCTCGAGCGGATAGCCGCATGAACTGACTTCCAAACAGGTCGAGCGCTCTTGCGGTGCGCACCTAAACCGCATGTAGCCCACCTGCTAGGTCCCTACCTCCCGCGGCGTTTCATCGCGACCGGCCGCCGTCCAGCCCCAGTTCGCGAAGTGTGCGTGCGGGCGGCCGCGACCAACTGCTCACGTACCCACGTGTTCCACATCGGGTGTTGCCGTTCGAGATCGGCCGTCGGCATGCCGCGCAACTCGGCGATGGCGAGAGCGACGCCGGGTGAGCGGCTCAATCCCGCCACACAGTGCACGACGATACGGTCGATGTCGGGCCAGCGATTCACGAACTTGATGATCGCCCTCGCGTGCTCGATTGCAAACAGCTGGTGAAAGTCGAACGGACTCGGAGCCGCGATGTCGCTGAACGAAAGCCTCAGCACGTCCGCAAACTTCGTCGAAAGGAGCAACGGTGCGCTCTTCGGGTCAGTAATCGAGATACAGACCTCATGAAGTGAGGGGTCGTACATAGCAGCGCGGGCGGCGGAAAGTACCAGAATCTCAATCGGCCGTTTCGCCGGCTCCCGCGTCACGGCAGGTCGGCGGCGCGTAGCTTGCCGTTGGCGGTTCGTGAGCTTCCGTTTGTATTGCGTTCTCAATGCGACGGCAAGTATACCGCCGCACGTCGTCGATTCATCTGGCATCCCGCGACTTGCCATTACACGATAATCGTGTAATATGTAATGTGGGCCTGTGATTCAGTCGTTTGCCGACGAGACGACCGCAGATCTGTTTCGTGAACGGAATACACGCGCCGCGCGGCGGATTCCGCGCGACCTCTGGCGCGGCGCACAACGCAAGCTGGTGCTGCTCGATGCGGCCGGTCGGCTAGAAGACCTCAGAATTCCGGCCGGAAACCGACTGGAGTTGTTGAAGGGGGATCAGGCCGGACGGCACAGCATCCGGATCAATGAACAGTACCGGGTAACCTTCCGGTGGGAGAACGGACATGCCTACGAAGTCCGCGTCGAAGACTATCACTAGGAAATCCGAATGGCTGGGGCCGGCGATTCCGCCTGGCGAGATCCTGCTGGAGGAGTATCTGAAGCCGCTCGGCCTCGGACAACTCGAAGCGGCGAAGCGCCTCGGCATTTCGCTCAACCGGCTGAACGAAATCGTTCTTGGAAAACGTGGGATCACCGCGGATACGGCGTTACGGCTTGCACGTTTGCTGAAAACCTCACCGCAGTTGTGGATGCGGCTGCAGGCCGATTGGGATCTGCATGAGGCGATGCAGCGGCAGGCCCGCCGGGCGTCGTAGAACCCTCGTTTCATCGTGTATCAGCAGATTTCAGTTGGGAAGACTTAAAATCCTGGGTCCCGCAAGGGGCGTGTGGGTTCATCCGCGTCCACGATCGACGGCAGCGTGCACAAGTGTGTGATGCGCTTCGGCGTCGTCAGGATGGACGAGGGTGAATCCGCCGGAGACGCGTTCAATCGCAGGCACGCCGTACACGAGCGGCAAAGCTGCCGACGCGAGGATGCGATCGGCGTCCGCGTCCCATTCCCACGCGACGATACTCAAAGAGAGCGCTCGCGCTAGAATATCGGCTCACCGCACGTCACAATGCCATTGCCGCTGACGCTGAGCCAAATCGTCGTCCAGGTTTGTCTATTCGTCTTCGCGGCGATCGCGCTCTTCGGTGGATCGCTGCAGTTCTACCTCGGGCAACCCGATACCTCGCCGCGGCTGGATAACGTGCACCGATTCATGGCGGGCGTGTATTTTTCGACGGGGCTCATTTGTCTGTGGGCGGCGATCACGATTCGCCGGCAGGACACGCTCGTGTACTTGTTGGCGCTCGGCGTCTTTCTCGCGGGCTGCGGCCGCGTAGTGTCCATCAGGAAGGTTGGCTTGCCGCAACCGGCGGCGGTGTGGCTGGCGTATCTGATCCCGGAACTGGTGCTTCCCATCGTCGTAACGGTTGCCCACGGGCTGCGGCCATGACTCCCGTCGCGGACTGTTCGAATGCGGAGGCAAGGCGACGTAACAACAGTCGTCAGCGTTGAAGAACGATGGTCTGCCCGACAGTCAGTTGCCCGATCCGTGTGACCGTGGCATAGATCCCCGCGTTATTCTGGTTGGCACTGACCACTGCCTTTAGTATTTCGGGCGAAGGGCTCCCTCCGTCCGGATCCAAGTTCACCATCACGCAGCGAACGTCGCGGGATGTGACCGTGACGGCGGGCGCATCGTCTGAGTCCCCGAAAGTGAGCACGCCGCCCAACCATTCATCCTCCTCGAAGGGAACCGCCTGCGTGGAGCGGACCACGATGTTCGGACGAAATCGTCGGACGTCTCCGCTCCTCCCTGCGAGTCGGCCTATCTCGTGAACGGTATCGGACGTGATCACCGAGATGCTGGCATCGTCGAAGATACCCGTGCTTCAATTGCATCATCTCCACTCGGTGCCCGTAATGGCGCCCGATCTCCGCAGCGAGCGGTTCTTCGAAGATCGGCATCCTTTTCCCCTCCGGTGTCAGAACGTGTGTCGGCAGCGTTTCACCATTGCCGTTTTGCGCCCACTGCGGAGTGAAGAGAATCAGTTCCGGAACGTTGCTCGCCGTCAGCCACGGGAAATCGCTCTGCCCGTCAAGCCGACGGAAGGCAAGGCGCCTGTCGCCATCAAGGCCGTGCCAGCCCAGCGTGGCGGCGGCGAGCGACTCGCCGCGCATGGACTTCACCGGATAGCGGAAGATCGCTTCAATCGTTCCAATCTCGATCGGCATTTCACTCTCCGACAGTCGACCCTCGCCATGCGAGCCGCGGTTCCTCTTGCTCGTCTACTCGGCTACGGCGTAGAGGCGTGCATAGCGACGTGCGCGACACCGATCGAGAGGACAAGCAGCGCGCAGAGTAAGAGACCGACGTGGTCGTCACGCAGAACGCGGAGCGTTCTCACGACCGGTTGCCCGAGTCTCGTCACTCTGGGGCCGCCCGGCCTCGATGTCGTTCTGCAAATCAGCGGCGAGGTCCCTGAGGCGCTTCAGCGTGTCGTGCGCGTCGCGCGATCGCGTCTGCTCCGCGCGGACGAATCGGCTGTAGGGGGCAACGGCGCCCTCGACGCGTTCCCGGCTCCTGGTCTGAGCGCGTTCGAACTCCGCGCGCAGCGCTGTGGCGAGCTTCGCCCGCAGGGTCGATACCTTCTCGCGCATCTCCGCCCTCGCGCGGCGCCGCCGCTCTGGGATGACCAGAAAACCGAGCGCGGCTACGACGCTTGCCATCAACAGTCCGGTGACGTCAGCGGCCGCTGTGGTCGCGGCGATCGTGACGATGGTTCCCAAGCCGACCGCTCCCGCTCCGACGGCAGCAGCTGTCGTCACCGCAACACGGGCCTGATCCGCAATTGCTTCGGCCTCGCGCCGGCGATCGTAGGTGTCGACGACGCGCTGGGCTTCACGGCCGACGGAGTCGATCAGCCGCCCGCGATCGGCATGGAACGTCCCGATTTCGGGGCTGCCGCTCGCGTTCGCGCCGTGCTGTTCCAGCCGGTCCCCGAGCCTCGCCGTGATCGTCTGCCATTGCCGGAAATCCTGATCGATCATCCAGTCTACGAGATCCGTAACGCGCTGTTCGATTCGCCGCGGCGCGTCGGCGACGACGCGATCCTCGAATTCCTTCTGCACACGCGCGCGGTTCAGCAGGTCCATGACACGCCCAATCCGCAGCGTGTCCTCGAAATACTGATGCCCGCGCGCCTCCATTTCAACGAGCACCTTCTCAATCGCGTCCATTCGGAGGTCGAATCCGCGCGCGAGATCGTCTCTGAACACCGTGAGCTGCCCGTCGATCTCCTGCAAGAGGACGGCATCGTGCTCGAGAAGCGACAGCCGCTCGCCGGCAATCGTCCGGTACTTATCCGCGAGCGCAATCGCGACGCCGAGGGGATTCGACATCTTCAACTTGAACCGGCTTCGATCGTCGAGCGACTCGCGGAGGTAGCTCTCCAGACCCTCGAAACGGCTCGCAGCCCATAGTGCCGGTTCACCATGTTTCGCCCGGGCGGCAAGCCGGGCGCTGACCGGAAGAACGTCAGGCGCAATCCCAAGGAGCCGCCGCGCCGCGTCGGTGATGAACTGCACGACCTCGTCCACATCGCGCTCGCCGCCAAGGGTGTCCACCTTGTTCAGGATGAACACGACCTTCTTGCCCCATCCGCGAATGACCTCCAGGAACTGCCGTTCGCTTTCCGAAAACGGACGGTCCGCGGACGTGATGAAAAGCACCAGGTCGGCGCGCGGCACGAACTCGGTCGTCAGCTGCTCGTGCTGGCGAATGATGGCGTTCGTCCCGGGCGTATCGACGATGTGAACGTCACGCAGAAACTGAGCTGGCGATGTGATGACGAGAATTCCATCCGGTCCGGGTTGTTCGGCCCGCTGCTCACCGTGCTTGACCAGCTGGATTCGCGCCGTCGTCGGCGTCACGCCTTCGCGGAGCACTGTCTCGCCGATCAACGCGTTGATGAAGGCGCTCTTGCCGGCGTTGAATTCGCCGACCACGACGAGCAGGAAGAAGGCATCGAGCTGCTCGATCGATCGCGCGAGAATGTCTCTGTCCGGCGCACTGGCGCCGAACCTGACCAGCGCATCCCGTAGTTCGGCCAGAACCTTACGCGCGGTTGCTACTTGTTGCTCAGCGTCTCGATCGAGGGGTGAAAGCACGTAGGCCGAGTCGCAAGAAAAGGACCAGTTGCGAGCTCAGCGGCGTTGCGCTGAACAGGCAGCGGATTTGAAGAGACGATGACGCTTCTCCTGTGGATCGTCGCCGGTGCTCTGGTCGCGGCCGGGGTTGTGGGTCTGATCCTTCCTGTACTTCCGGGTCCGTTGCTGATACTCGCCGGCCTTTTTTTCGGAGCGTGGGCGGATCACTTCACCCACGTGGGCGCCTTCACGCTCAGCATCATCGTCCTTCTGGCGGTGGGGGCGCACTTGGTGGACTTCGTGGCGGCAAGCTTCGGCGCGAAACGCGTGGGCGCCAGCCGCGCGGCTGCACTGGGTGCCGCCGCCGGCACGCTGAGCGGCCTCGTATTCGGCCTTCCGGGCATCATCATCGGACCGTTCGCTGGCGCTGTGCTTGGCGAGCTGGCGGTCACGAGGAACCTGCCCCGTGCCGGCAGGGTCGGTCTCGCTGCCTGGCTCGGCTTCGTCATCGGTTCAGCGATCAAGGTTGGCCTGGCGTTTCTCATGATCGCGGTGTTCGCCATCGCCGTGTTGCTGTAAGGAAGGTCCATTACGGGAAGGAAAGAATCAAAATCTTAGGTCCCGCAAGGGATGTGAGGGAAGCGATGGAAAGACACGCAGCCGCTGCCGTAGCGGGGCCGCAGCTGCGCGCTGAATTTCAGACGATGGGGCTCGCGTTCGCGAGTGAGGGTTGCTGGAAGATCACGGCGACCGCAGGCGATCGTACGCTCGACGTCGTCACGCGCGTCAGAACTGAGAACTAGTTCTATTTCTTGGGCTGCGCGGTCGGCGGAATCAGGCCGTTCAGTCGCAGGTATATTGCCGCCGTCGCGTAGTGATCGGCGTGATCCGATGCCACGAACATCATAAGGTTGGCGCGCGTCCGCTTGAAAAGAGGAATCTGCTCCGCGAGCCTCGAGTCGTCGAGCGCCGCAAGGACCTTGTTGCAGTAGTCGAACGACGCCTTCACGTCCGCTACGATCGCATCCTTGCCATCGGTGTCTTTCACATCGCTGCTCTTCGGCAAACCCTCGCCGGCGATGCTCGAACACATGTACCGGTTCGACTCAACGACGTGCGTCATGAGATGTGCGAACGTCATCTGCGCCGGAGTGGGCTGAAACATGTACTTCTCGGCAGGCATCTCCTCTGCCGCGGCAATCAGATCCCTGCCTTCCTGTTGGACCCAGGCCCGCGTGGCATCCGCCACCGGATTCGAGGCCTTCGTCGACGGCTGCGCCTGCGCGGCGGCGATCAATGCGGCAATCAACAGACAGTGCATATCGGCTCCGACATCGTGTCGGCCGCGGCGAGGCGGCGTTTCACGAACCCTGTTGGGTAAGTGCCTGACCCGAATTGTGTCTCCTGTCGTGTCAGATGTCAACCCAAGACAACCTGCCGGGCCTCACTGCCGTTACTTCGCCGCCGGCATCTCGATCTTCGACACCCGGATCGTGTCGCCCTTCAACTCTCCGATCAGATTCACCGCGTGTCCGGCGTGCGTCCGCAGATCGGCGTCATGGCCGGTCAATTGATAGACTTTCCCCTCCGACACGAGCACGTACGGCGCGCCGCCTTTCGCGCAGATCAGGGTGCAATCGCGATCGGACATCTTGCCGGCCATCTCCTTGTGACTCGCGCCACACATGTTGTCGCTGATAGTGCCCTTCCACGTTTGCTCCGCTCCGAACGCGGCAGTGGCGGTGGATAGCAGAACGGCTCCAAAAATCAATGGCATCTTCATGAAACACTCCGTATGAACGAGGCTGATTGACTAGCTCGCACCTAACTTCGTGACAGAGCCCTTCTGAGTCGATCCGGGTTTGTCGCTCCAGTCGACCGTCGATCCATCCGCGAGGTGTTCGTGCATGCTCCAGTGCAACTCTGTCGCATTCTCCGGGTTCTTTGCCGTGAAGGGCAGCGCGACGTATTTGTTCGGCTGAACATCGACTTGCCACGTGATCGCCGTAATGCGATCGCCAGTCGTCTTTGTCGTGAACGTCCCGATGGCTGTTTTGGCGACCTCGGTCACCGTGACGCCGTCGGGAATATCGAGATCGATGGACGTCGCCGCCACCTTCGCTTCGTTGTGAATGCGGAGCTCGTATTTCTGCACAACGCCGGGCTTCGACTGAATCGGCGACACGATGACGTGCGCTGACAACGTCGTGACCGCCGCTGCGGCCAGCAACAAGACGACAAAGAATCTCATTCGCATGTCTATCAGCTCCTTGTGGTTTATGACATCGGGTGACCAGCCATCGGCTGCGACATCCGCATGTTCCACATGCGGCCCATTGCTCCCGCGGGCGGTCTTACCCTGAAGAAAATGTGAAACGAGACCGGGTGCGCCGAGTACATCGGCCGCAGCGCATCGGGCACGCCGTAAAAGCTCGCATCCGCGCCTATACCCCCTGCGAAGCCGCGCCAGCCGACGATGTCCCGTACGGCGCCGACGGTGAACGCGACGACCGGGTCCTTCGCATCGGCCGCTGCGCCTGGAGCGACGACATCCGACTGCAGCAGCGCCGTCTCGATCTGGAGCACTTCAAAGCGGGCATAAATCGTCTTCAGATCCGCGTGACCCGCCGCCTCCACGAAGAAGGCATTCCGCGCGCCGTGGTCGGTGTCGTTGCGACCGTAGGCCGCCGTCACCGAAGAAACGGCCGCGCCGTTCTTGCGCGTCCACGACGCGGATGCCGTCGACCGAACGATGTTGCCGGGCTCCAACTCCTCGGGGTTCACGAGACGTCCGCTCGAGGCCTGCAACTCCCACTCGCCGTTCGGCCGGTACCACACGCGCCCCGAAAACGAATCGAGCCGGCCAAAATCGAAGTCCCATCGATTCTCATCCGGCTCGCGGCCATTGAACAAGGAACCTTCGACGATCCATGGGCCGTGATCCACGGCTGAGGTCAGCACGCCGAACGCGACGTGGGACGAGTCGAACGTGTGATGACTCAACGGCGCCGTGGGATTGTCGGCCGCCGACGCGCGATGCATGAAGGTGACCGGGCCGAGCGCCGGTTCTCCAGCGGGGCCGCCCGCGAGCGTGAATCCGGTCGACGTCGTGACGGGCAGTCGCCATACGGCGGCGATCTGCATGAAGAGATCGTGCGGATGCTGTCGATCGATCAGCGGGCGTCCGTTCAATGCCTCGCCCGCCTGAAAGATCTCGCGATAGCCGTCCTTGCCGACCGTCGCAGGATCCAGGCTCAGCATCCCGATGAACGTGAACTGGCCGTGCGTGATCGTGCGCGTCGCCATGCCCATCCACCAGTTCGGCGCGACGAACTCGTTGCCGCCACGCGGTCCTCCCTGATGATTGAACTCGGCGAACAGGATGCCGTCCTGCACGAATTGCCAGCCCTTGTTCATCGGCATGTGGTCGTGTTGCACCTCGCTGACCTCAGCTCCACCCGATGTTACGTCGGCTTGCGCAAAGACGCGCGTCGAGACGAAAAACGCGACCAAGCAGAACAGCAGAACAATCCGGCGTCGACCGCACAACATGGAATCCTCTCCGCCAAAACACACACGGGCGTCCGCCGCATCGCTCGCTGCGGCAGAACGGGCGTTTCGAAAAAACGATTTAAACGCGGAGAGGAAGAGAACGACCGTCGAGTGAAGGCGAGGCAGGTGGAGAGTGCGGTTGTGCGCCGAGAGCCGATGCAAAGGCCGGCGCTGCCGCGGGCTGGCAGTTCGTCGAGACGACTGAATCGGTTCCACGTCCGCCGAGGTCCGCGTTCTTGACGGCGCTAACCGCCGTCCCGTGGTCGTGGCCGCACGGGGCAGGCGCGTGCGACAAATGCGTTCCGCCGCCGACGAGGTGATGACAGGCCGGCGTGCTTGCTGTGTGCCGATGCGCCTCACACGACTGAGCGCAGTGATCGAGGACGACCGGCAAAGCGGCGATTGCCAGGGCGAGAACGTATGCGACCGCCGTTCGTGTCATCCGAAACACAAACCGATTCTAGCGTAATACTGTTACCAGCCCGATGCGTGACCCTCGCGTCGCGCGTCGGCGCCGCCCGACAGCACGCCCGTCCGCGGGTAAATCATGATCCCGTTCAGCATCCCGAGCCATCCCTCCTGATCGAGCAGCCGGTGCCCCTTGGCCGTGAGACCAGATCGCGTCTGGTCCGTGAACCCTTTCTCGAGCCGAAGATCCGTCCCGGGGAAATACGGGATCGAGTTGCCGAGATACTGCAGCACGAAGCGCGGCGCCTTCACCGCATCGTGCGCGTCCATCTGGTAGTCGAGGGCCCGGACCGCGACCTGGACGATGGTCTGTGGAATTGTCCATCCGCCCGCTGACCCCAGCGCGAAGTACGGTTGACCGTGATTCGTGATGATCGTCGGGCTCATGACGAAGCGCGGCCGCTGCCCGGCTTCGATGTAGTTGACGTCCTGAGGGTCGACACTGAAGTACGACATGCCATTGTTGAAGATCACCCCGGTTTCCGGCACGACGACGCCCGCGGGCAGCATCAGCGTCTGTGTGATGACGACCACGTTGTGGTCGCGATCGACGATGGTGTGATTCGTGGTGTGCTGGAACGCCGGGTTGGTCGGCGACGTCCGCTTCGTGGCTTCGTAGAACTGCGATCTTCCGAGGTCGATGCGCGCCGCCTGCTGCTTCGCGTACGCCTTCGACAGCAGCCGGTCGAGCGGGATCTTCGCGTAGCTCTTGCCGGTGTTGAACGCGTCTTCGTCGACGAACGCGAGCTTCATCGCCTCGGCGACCAGGTGCACGAACTCGGGTGAGTTGTGCTCGCGCGCGCGCAGGTCGAACTGCTCCAGAATGTTCAGCGTCTGCAGCACGGTCATTCCCGAGCCGCCGGGCGGTTCGCTGTAGACGTCGTAGTCTCGATAGGTGATGTGCAGCGGGTCCTGCCACCGCGCGCGATAGTCGGCGAAATCCTTCGCGCTCAATAGTCCGCCGTTGGACTGAAAAAAATCGGCGAATCGTTTTCCGAGCGCGCCCCCGTAAAACACCGCCGGACCACCGGTCGCGATCGCGCGCAGCGTTGTGGCCAGGTTCGGCTGCTTCAGCACATCGGCCGCAGGCCACGGCTTCCCGTCCTTGAAAAAGATGCTGGCGCCGTACGGATAGCGCCCGACCGCGCCGCCAAAGTCGCCGTCCCCGAATCCTTCACGCACCGCCGGGGTGACGACGAATCCTTTGTCCGCGTATTCGATGGCAGGCGCGAGCAGCTGTGGCCATGTCATCGTGCCGTACCTGATCGTGCAGCGCTCCCCATCCCGCCAGATTTCCCGGCACGACCGGCGCGACGAAGCTGTCGCGGGCGGGGTGAGCCCGGTCCCACAGCCGTGCCCCGGCAGTGAACAATTCGGGCTTGGTCGCCGCCGGTGCGGCGCCGATGAAGTCGAGCGAGCGGATCTGCTGTTTCTTGCTGTCGTAGATGAGCGCGTATCCGCCGACACCGCCGAGCCCCGACATCAGCGGTTCGACGACGCCGAGCGTTGCGGCTACGGCGACGGCCGCGTCGAATGCGTTCCCGCCCTGCTGCAGGATACGGAGCCCCGCTTCGGTGGCCATCGGATGCGAACTGACGACCATCCCGTTCACGGCCATCACCTGGCCACGCCCTGAAGTGGTGGCCAGGAGCAGTCCCACCAGAAGACACGCGACGAGTCGTGGGCCGGTCGATCGCCGGCCGACCGTGAGGTGCGTAGTCATAATCGTCCTTGCGCTGTTGGAGTTGGCGCGAGTATACACACCCATCGCGACAGCCGATCACGCAATTGCAGTCTTACAATGCCCGCCATGGGGTGCCAGGCAGTGAGGGGCGAGTGACCGTGCAGCGCGGCAGCAGGTACGCCCTCGTCCTTTCGGCTGGCGCGGCAGCGCTCCTCGCATGGTTCATGGTGCCCGGCGGCGATCCAACCCACGTTGCTCCAGGAGCGGCCGCCGGAAGCAATGTCCTCCTGATCACGATCGATACGCTTCGCGCAGACCGCGTCGGCGCGTACGGCAACCCTTCGGGTCTGACGCCGGCCCTCGATCGGCTCGCGCATAGCGGGCTGCGGTTCGATGCCGCATTCACGCCGGTGCCGATGACGCTGCCCGCGCACGCCTCAATTCTGACCGGCCTGGAGCCCTTCTCGCACGGCATCCGCAACAACACGGGATTCAGACTCGGCGAGACAGCAACGCTGGCGACCATGTTGAAGCGTGCGGGGTATCGCACCGGCGCGTTCGTTGGCGCGTTCGTCCTCAGTGCGAAGTTTGGCCTCAATCGCGATTTCGACGTGTACGACGATCGATTCGGGCGCGACGGGGGCGCCGCTGGTGTGCCGCCGACTGAACGCCGCGCGGAACGCGTCGTCCAGCCCGCCGTCGAATGGATCCTTGGCGGCGGCTCCGCCGGTAGTCCGTCTGCCGTGCCCGCTCGTGCGGGCTCGCGCGATCCGCGGCCGTGGTTCGCGTGGATGCATCTGTACGATCCTCACGCGCCGTATCAGGCTCCGGCCGAATACGCGAGCGGGCGCGCGCCATACGACGCCGAAGTGGCATACACGGACGCGATGATTGCCCGCGGTCTCGAGACGCTGCGATCGGCCGGGCAACTCGATCGCACCATCGTCGTCGCCGTCGCCGATCACGGCGAGGGACTGGGGGAACATGGTGAAGCGACGCACGGTCTGTTCGCGTACGACTCCACACTGCACGTGCCGATGATCGTGAGCGGTCCCGGCATTCGCCCCGGCGTGGTTCGTATGCCGGTCGCGACCGTCGACGTGGTGCCGACCGTCCTGCAACTGCTCGGCATCGCGGGACCATCGCGGCTTGACGGGCGGTCGCTCCTGGCGGGCGAGCACGACGCCGATCGCGCTGCGCGGGCTTTGTATTTCGAAGCGCTCGATGCGAATCTCACGCGCGGTTGGGCTCCGCTGACTGGCGTGAGAGTGGATGGGTGGAAGTTCATCGATCTACCGATTCCGGAGCTGTATGACGTCCACCATGATCCGCAGGAGTCGAAAAATCTCGCGGACCGCGACCGACAGCGATCCCGGGCGCTGCAGGTCCGATTGAAAGATGTCGCGGCACACGGCATTCCGTCGGACGCGGCCCGACCCGTGATGGATGCCGAAACACGCCGACGACTCGCGTCCCTTGGCTACATCGCCACCACGGATACAGCGAGCAAGCGGGATTTCTCGCCGGCCGATGATCCGAAGAACCTGGTCGGTCTCAACGAAGCGTTCTATGCGGCAATCAATGAGGAGGAGAAGGGCCGCTACGAATCGGGGCTGGCGATGCTCAGGGACGTGCTGGCAAAGCGACCAGATTTCCTGGCAGCGCGTATCACCACGGCGGCCCTGCTTGGAACGCACGGTCGCGCCGCTGAAGCGATCTCGCTGCTGCAGTCCGCGCCGGGAGCCTCGGCATCGGCCGCAGCTCAGACCGAATTGGGTCTGTCGTACGAAGCGGCAGGCGACTTGAGCGAAGCCGCCCGGTGTCTCGAGCGTGCGGCCGAACTGCGCGAGGGCGACGCCGAGACGCTCAGTTCGCTCGGCATCGTCTACGCACGACTGCGTCGTTTCGACGACGGTCGAAGAATGTTTCGTCACGATCCTCGAATCCGATCCGCACGCGCCGCAAGTGTGGAGCAACCTCGGCACGCTCGAATTGAGTGCTGGCAATCGGCGCGCGGCTGCCGATGCGTTCCGGCAGGCTGTCGCGGCTGATGCCAATTCGGCCGGGGCATGGCGCGGTCTGGCCGCCGCGCTCGTCGCGACCGATCCGCCCGCTGCCATCGACGCGTGGGAGCACGCCGTCGCCCTCGTGCCGGGCGACGTCGACAGCCTGTTCAATCTTGGAATTGTGCTTTCAGATGGACCAGAGCCTTCTCGAGCGCTGCCTTACTTGAAACAGTTTGTCGCTCAGGCGCCGCACGATCGTTACGGACGCGAGATCGCACGGGCCGCCGCTCTCATCGACCACTTCGATCGACGTTGATCGTGCAACAAAAGGTCCCTATTAGCTTGACTTTGATCGGGTGAGGACGTACAAGAAGCGCGCAAGCCCTTCCGTTTCTTCGAGGAGACATCATGCAGAGTCTAAGGTTCCGCAATCGCGCTGCGGCCGCGTTGCTCGTCGCGTTCGTCGGTCTGGCTCTGGTGTCACCCGCCTTCGGGCAAGGAGCGGGCGCGTCGGTCGACGGCCTCGCGAAGGATCAGCAGGGCGGAGTACTGCCGGGGGTCACTGTCACGCTGCGCAATCTGGATACAGGCGTCACGCGCACGTCGACGACCGAGACGGACGGGCGCTACAGGTTCCAGGCGCTGGCGCCGGGTCGCTATCATCTGTCCGCACAACTATCCGGGTTCTCGTCGAAGGAGATCGGCGACATCCAGCTCACGATCGGCTTGTCGCTGACGCAGGACTTCACCATGGGCCTGCAGTCGGTCCAGGAGTCGGTCACCGTCACGGGTGAAGCGCCGACCGTCGATACGACGAAAAGCGAAGTCGCGGGCGTCGTCACGCAGCAGCAGATTCAAAACCTGCCGGTGAATTCGCGGCAGTTCCTGAACCTCGCCTTGCTGATGCCGGGCACGAGCCAGGATGCGGCGCGCTCCTTCTACAACAACGTGACGATTGGCGCCGGCACGAGCTTCTACTCGAACGGGTTTCTGGTGGACGGCGTCAACAACACATGGGCGGAGGAAGGCGAGCCCCGACAGAATTTTCCCCAGGGCGCCGTGCAGGAATTCAAAGTAAACACGGTCGGGTTCCCTGCCGAATTCGGGCTCGCGACCGGCGGCCTGGTTCAGATCGTCACCAAGAGCGGTTCGAACCGTTGGAACGGTGAGGCCTTCGAATACTTCCGAGACAAGAGTCTGAACGCCCTGAACACGTTCGAAGAGCAGCGGCACGACGACTTCGGCGACCCGAAGCCCGGTTTCCGACGCAACCGGTACGGCGCCTCGCTCGGCGGTCCGATCATCAAAGATCGAACGCACTTCTTTGTGTCGGCCGAGCACACCAAGACCGACCAGTTCTTCACGGTCGGCACCGGCAAACCGCAGTTCTATTCGGCGTTCGAGGGCACATTCCCGGCACCGGTAACGAGCGACATGTTCGTGGGTCGCCTCGATCACCAAATCAATTCGGCGCAGACCCTGTTCTTCCGCTACGGGCAAGAGGGAGGCAAGAAGACGTGCCTTGGATGCGGTGGCACGGGGGCGGCCAACGCGGGGTTCGATTTCCAGAAGCCGGCGTACTCCGCGGTTGTCGGACACACATGGGTCGTCTCGCCGCGCGTGTTGAACGAGGTCAGGGTTCAATACGCATACGCAGAGTATCAGGTGATCCCCGGCGGGCAGGAGCCCTTCACCACGGTCGGCGACTACCCCGCGGCCCGCGTGAGCATCAACCGCATTCAGCGGTCGCTGTATTTGCCGAGTCTGAGCTACGGCAATGGCTTCGACGAGATCGGCCCGGAGAAGCGGCTTCAGTTGAAGGACACGTTGACACTCAGCCGCGAGAGCCACAATTTCAAGCTGGGTGTCGACTACAGCCGCATCCCGTTTGCCGATGACGCTTTGTACAATCTCAACGGCTACTACGTGTTCGGGTCGGATCAGTTTCTGGACGGCAGCCCGCAGTCGATTGCGAACCTCAAGAATCCGACGTTCTTCGGGGCCTCGCTGCCCGCAGTGAACTCCAGCCTGCTGACAAAGCATCTGGCCTTCTTCGTCCAAGACACGTGGAAGCCGGCCCCGACCTTCACGGTCGATCTCGGGTTCGGTACGACCGCCAGTTCGGGTCGTTCAACGAGGATGTCGTGCTTGATCCGCGCGTCGTTGCCGCGGTTCAGGCGCTCGGCTCGACCGCCAATCCGCAATCGCGTGGTGACGGGAACAATTTCGGACCGCGGCTGGGCGTCGTCTGGGACGTGAAGGGAAAGGGTAGCTCCGTCGTGAGGGCCGGCTTCGGCGTTTACTACGACAACATCCGGACCTTGAACAACATGACCGGGGAACAGCGGAACTTCTCGCAGTTCACGATCGCGATCGTGAACCCGCCGTATCCCGATCCGTACCCGGGCAAGGATCCGTTGACCTTCGCCTCGAATGCGCCGGCCAATCTCAACGTGCTGGCCGACAATTTCAAGAATCCGCAGGCTGAGAATTACAGCGTCGGCGTCACTCAGAAGTTACGGCGGACGTGTCCGTGCACGTTGATGGCGTATATGTGCACAGCAGTGGCGATCGGATCAAGTACAACCTCAACCTTCCGAACCCTGTCACAGGCATCAGGCCGCTGCCGCAATACGGTTTCATCGACCAGGACCGATCGATTCTCAGTTCGGACTATAAGGCGATGTTCGTCCGCGTCGACAAGCGCCTGAGCCATCGTTACATGTATCTGCTGTCCTACACGCTCGCCAAAGGCGATGACGTCGGCAGCCGTGCGACGAACAACGGTGGCTTCTTCCACGTGACCGATCAGAGCAATCCGTCGCTCGACGTCGGTCCCGGCCGACACGGACCGCCGGCACAGCGCTCGTCGCGAGCGGCACCGCGCTACTGTCCCTGGGACATGACCCTCGGCGCGGTCTGGACGTACCGGTCATCGGCGCCATTCAGTGCCTACTCGGCGAATTTCAGCGCCGATGGACAGCGCCAGTACGTGCCGGGCACCTCCCGCAATCAGGGGAACCGCGATCTGAATCTGGCGGCGGTCAACACGTATCGAGCGCTGAACGGTCTCGGCCCCGTCTCAGAGAGCCAGATCCAGAGCGACCGCTACAGCAGCATCGACGTCCGGTTCGCCAAAGCCATACGCTGTCGGGCGAAACGAAGCTGGAACTGATCGCGCAAGTGTTCAATATTCTCGGAACGGACAACCTGAACGCGCCGTTCAGCGGCGGCCAGGTGACGAACGCGCTGTCCTCCAGCTTCGGACAGATACTGACAGCCAAGAATCGGCAGCAGGCCGAGCTCGCCGTGCGCCTCGCCTGGTAAACGCCGGTTCATCAAGCATCAAGACCGGGAGCGCGTGCGACGCGCTCCCGTTTACCGCCATTTGAGTGGCCGCGGCGCTCGTGAGAATGCCGCGCCCACGGAAATTACGCGTGATCCTGCGAACAGGAGTGGTCATGAGACACGTCACCCGAAAGTGGAGCGCCATAGGTGCGGTCGCGTCCGTTGTTCTTTTCGCGCCGGGCGCTGCGGTACACACTCAGCCGGCACCGACCCGACCGGCGGATCTCGCATCGCTTTTCACGCCGGGCAGCGTTCTGCAGGATCGCAACGGAGACGGGTTCGTCGACTTCATCAACGCGCGCATCGTGCTGGCGGAGAAGCCGAGCGCGGCTGACGTGTCGGCCGCAGCCGATGTGGCTGCGCGCTTCGGCTTCGAGACCATGGCGATGAATCTGCCCATGCCGGTCACATCCTCAGCCTCTGGATCGGGCGCTGCTGCGTCCGGCGCCACGGCGTTTGTAATCGGCGCCGATGGAGTACGCCGGATCGGATCGACCGTATCAACCTCGATGCTTCGTCCCGGGGAAGGGATCGTCTCGGTGACCACAGCTGGAGACGGGCCGGCAGTGATCGTGGCGGGCGCCGACGCAGCCGGTACGATGGCCGCGGCGGAACTGCTCGCCGGTCGGCTCCCGCGTGTGTGGGATCCGAAAGGTGCGACGCTCACACAGGTGACCGAAGATGTGAAGGCCGTACTGACCGCCGGCGGTGTCACTGTCACGGACGTATCGATTCCACGCGTGACGGTACGAGCGGGCGATACCGAGATTCGCTCGATTGACATCGGCGTTGGCGCACAGAACAGTGTCGATGCGGCGAAGGCGGTGGCCGCGCTCAGGCGTTTGACGCAGACACCTGTGGCGACCACGAAGAGCCCGCGGCCGCTTTCGTATGCCGGCGCCGCCTCAATTCGCGTCGAAGTATCGGCTGCTGGCGCGAAATCGACGATCGTGGAGCTCCCTCGCACCGCAGCGCCGCCGCGGGGCCCGGAACCTCCTCGCCCGGGCTCCGAGGCCAAAGAAAAGCTGACCCTGGCGAATCTCTATACCGCCGATGGGCTCCTTGGCGACTCTGACAGCAACCGGATTCCAGATCGACTCGACGTGATTCTGTCGCCGTTCGGTGAGGGCACTGAGGGAACCGTCAATCTGGCGGCGCGGCTCGGCCTCGAGTCGACGGGGATTTCGATTCCGATCGCGCTCCCTCCCGATCGACTGACCGCTCCGGACGAGCAGCCGACGCTCGTTCTCATCGGACTCAAGCATCCGCTCGTCGACAAATTGATCACCGATAAGAAATTCGCGCCTCCGGTTCTGCAGCCTGGAGAAGGCCTTCTTCACGTCGTCCGAAAGGCCTTCGGGGAGAAGAGTGCGGTTATCGTGACCGGCGCCGACGAACGAGGTCTTTCGAGGGCCCTTGCGGAGGCGGCCGAACGGTTGCCGCACGTGTGGGCGCGCGGCAAAGATCGCACGACGCTCGACGATATTCAGGACGAGGTCCGTCGCACGCTGTCGGGCCGCACCCCCGCCGGCCAGGCCGCGACCGCGCTTTACAAGCTCGACGCGCTCGTGCGCGATCTCGGCGCCAAGAACCTCGAGTCCGCCGACGTGATCGTCTCCCTAGAGAAACCGGTCGACAGATTTGCCGACGTCGTACGGCAGCACGCGGCGAAACTCAAGGCGGAGCGCGTGAATGTCGTCATCGATAACCGCGACGTCCAGCATGCGAAGACGATCATCGACGACAGCTTCGATATCCCGTCGGAAGTTGACGAATTCTGGCAGCAGTTCCGCACGAAGCTGCTGCCGCTCGTCAAAAAGAATCAGCCGGTGACGGTCGAGGCGCGCTTGAGTGAGCCGCCTGAAATGCGGGCGCAAATCGAGAAGGACGCGCGGGCGGAGCTCGTCAAGGCCGGCGCTGGGGAAGCGGGAACATCGGTGTCGATTCTGTGCGCGTACAAGCAGGGCTACAGCTGGCTCTACGATGTCGTGCGTCCGGCGATCGCGGGAAAGCCGGTCGAGAGCATCACGATTCGGTTCGCGCGCATCGGACCGCCCCCTGAGTGGAAACAGCAGGCGATGTATTCGCCGACGCGCTGGCTGCTCGAAGCGTACCCGATCGCCGACGTGCTCGCCCGCGAGCTCAAGATCGATCGCGCAGAAGATCAAGTTCGAGGAGGCGCCAATCGGCGCGGCGACGTACGAGGCCACGGTCAACGGTTCGGCCGGCGCCGTCCTGTACCACGACACGTTCGAACCACGCATCGTCCTGCGGAACTTCTTCGACCAGTTCCCCACGTACGAGAAGGTGCGTGTCGAGACCGGCTGGCTCAAAGCCACCGCCGGCGGCCGAACGCTCCTGGATCAGCGGATTGAAACCGATCCTGAACGCTTCTGGGATCATTTTCAGTCGAAGACTCTTCCGGCCATCTATGACTATGAAATGGCGGTGTCGAAAGGCAAACCGCGGCCGGAAGACGCGCCGTACTTCGGTGAGCTTCGGGTCGACCTCACGATGAGCGAACCGAGCTACAAGCCGGGCATCGACAACGAGCTCATCGCGCCGCTAGAGTCGCTGCAGGAAGAGATCTATTTCAACACGCTTCATTTCTTCGACGTGCTTGGGCGCGAGGCGCGCGGGCCGTCGCTCGATTACATCGGGCGTGTGATTCCGCTCGTCAGGCCGAAGTCGGACGGCAAGGCGGGGAAGGCCCACATCACATTCAGCGGGTTCGCGACGAGCCGTCCGGCAGTCGTGATCACGTACCGCGATCGGAACGGCACGACAGGCGAAGCTCGACTCGACATTCCGGCCGTCGCGCTGGACGCTCCGGAAGCGCAGACGATTGTGGTCAAGGACGGGCACGATGGGATCGAGCGGCTCGACCTCCGTCTGAAGGTCGATACAGAGAAGGATACTCGCGCGGACCTCGTGAAGCGCGCGCGTGCCGAGGATGTCGATCGGCGGATCATGTCGGCAGAAGAGGTCACCGGCGTGATCTCGAACCTGAACCAGTTACGAACCGACGGCCTTTATAAGGACGCCCTCGCGTACCACGATCTCAATCGGCTTCAGATCACGGCCGCGTGGAACTGGCAGCCGGATCAATCGACCCAGACCGTCGCGGCACTCGAGCCGAACGGCTCGCCCGCACCGTTTCCCGATTCGGCCAGGCTTCTGCCGGCCGGCTACAAGTACCACAGCGAGCCCATCGTCCAGTGGGATACGCCGATTCCCCCGCCGGAGGGCCACATGATGCTGGCGAAGATGGCCAGCTTCAAACAGGCGACCGTCTACAAGGTCGGCGAGAGCTACCTCGGGAAGGACATCTGGGCGATGGACCTGATGTCTCCGATGGAGGCGACGCACTGGTCGCAGGCCAAGGCTACGACGTTGAAACCTACCGTTGTCTATTCGGCGCGGCAGGATGCGAACGAAGTGTCGTCGACCAGCCATACGCTGAAGCTCGCGGAGATGCTGCTGACCGATCCGGCGTACAAGGACGCCCTGAAGAAGGTCAACGTCGTATTTCATCCGTTCACGAACCCTGACGGTGCGCAGCTCGCGTACGACCTCTATCAGGTGACGCCCGACTACCTGCTGCATCCCGGTTACCTCGGCCCGCTCGGCGTAAGCCTCGTCACGAGATGGGACAGCGATCCGATATATCCCGAATCGAAGGTGCGGGTGAAGCTCTGGAAGACGTGGCTGCCCGACATCTTCCTCAACCCTCATGGCTACCCATCGCACGAGTGGGTCCAGATGTTCTCCGAATACGCCGCGTGGGTGCGCAACCGTGTCACCGAAGCGCGCGACTGGCAGCAGATGCGCGGCTGGTTTATTCCGGGATTCAACTACCTCGACGATCCGAAGTACCCGCGCAACAAGGAGGCGGCCTTCAAGATCAGGGAGATGATCGCCGCGAATATCAACGCGGTGCCGGAAGTGCGCGCGCTGAACCAGCGTTCCTACGATCGCTATCGGCGGTACGGGTTCGGTTTCGACGATACGAATTTCAAGATGGACTTCACGAACGGCGTGTTGATCTATACCGACATCAAAGGCGAAAAAGCCGACCCGGGCACCCGCGGTAACAACGAGGACGACTTCGTCGTCCGGCAGCCGAACATCACGATCTGGTACGGCTCGACCGAGGCGCCCGACGAGACCGCGTACGGCGACTGGATGAAACTGGTCGCCACGATGGGCCTTCAATGGGATAAGGCGCTTCTGCAATACCTTCTCGATGGCCACCATGTCGTCGAACGGAAAGGAACGTCGTTCTTCGGTGGCGCGACGTTGAGCCTCGATCGCGCCCGGCCGCCGAAACCGGAGGCGACGACCGAGCCAAAGAGCCAGTAAGGATGTGCGTCATGACACGAACCAAGCGCGCCCTCGCCGTTTCAGTCCTCGTGCTCGGCAGCGGCGTGCTGTCGCCGGCGCCGAGCGCGCAGCAAGCCGGAGCCAACACGCAGCCGGGTGCGCGTTGGACCGATGAGCAGCTTCGCCAGGCGGTAGCGCCAGCTCGTGTCGGTCGATCGCTCAACCCACGATCGTGGCCGGACAACACGCGGGTCGCCGTCTGTCTCAGCTTCGACGTCGACAACGAATCGTATCTCCTCGCTCGCGGCGAGACGTCTCAAACCACCCTCAGCGCCGCCGATTTCGGTGCCGAGACCGGTCTGGCGCGAATCCTCGCGATGCTCGACCGGTATCAGGTGCCCGCGTCGTTCTTCATTCCGGCGGTGAGTGCGCTTCTACATCCCGAAATGATCCCGGCCATTCTCAAAGCCGGCCGGCACGAGATCGGTGTTCACGGGTGGATTCACGAATCACTGCCGGCGATTGACGACGCGGCCGAGGAAGAACGCCTGCTCGTCAAGGCCATCGAGTACCTGACGAAAGCCACCGGCAAGCGTCCCGTCGGCTACCGTGCGCCGTCGTGGGCGTTCAGCGCGCACACGCTCGGCCTCATTCGCAAGCACGGGTTTCTGTACGACACCAGCCTGATGGCGATGGACGAACCCTATGAGCTGATGTCGAACGGGCAGCTCACGGGGCTCGTCGAACTGTCGATCGACTGGACGCTCACCGAGACGCCGTATCTTGGACGCGGCGGCACGATGCCCTCTTCCGAGCAGTTGTTTCAGCTGTATCGCGAAGAGTTCGACGGCGCCTACGAGCTCGGCACGATGTTCGTGCTGACGCTGCACCCACACGTCACCGGTCACAGAGCGCCGATGCATCACCTCGATCAGCTGGTTGCTTACATGAAATCGAAGCCGGGCGTCTGGTTCGCGACCTGCGAGCAGATTGCGCGCTATGTGAAGCGTTAAGAAACGCGGGGCCGCGTTATGTCTTGCGGCGGGCTCCGTACGCGAAGCAGGCGACGATGGTGCTTGTCGTGAACCCAGCTGGAACCCAAATTTTTGACGCCAATCCGGAAGCGATACTCAAAGCGGCGCCGATCGCGAAGCAGACGACGAAGGCGCCAATCGCCGGATAGAGCGACGGTCTGCGTGTCACAACTTTATGTAACAGGCTGGCGGAAGCCAAACATCAGGTACACCACGGACGGAGCGGCACGGCCATGCAGCCGCGCGGGGCGGAACGTCCACTGACGCGCTGCATTCAGCGCCGGTTCGTCGAAGCCGGGCGCCGACACGATCACACGCGCGTCGATGACAGCTCCAGCGGCCGCCACATCAGCTTCGACCAGCACGAGGCCGCTTGCCATGGCTTTCGCGGGAAATGCCGGACCGATGATTGATCCGGGCAAAGGCGTCGCGATCGAGGCGGTGCCCACGTCTTTCGGCGGCGTGCCCGCTACCGGCCCATTCAGCATCGTCGGCGGCCGAAAGAGCGCGGCGACGAGCACTGTAGACGCCACGTCGTGCAGCGGTTCTTTCGGACCGTCGGTGTCGCGCGCCGGATCGAAGCGCCAGCCCTGGATTGCGTTGACGACCGCATCCGTGAACGGCGGCGTTGCTCGGAGGATCGTCGCGCCGCCAACCGAACCGGCGGCCGTCACCGCAAGTTCGAGGAAAACCTGTCCGCCCCCGAGCGCCTGCACCGGGACGGCCGGCAGCTCGCCCGATACGTAACGCGCAGGCGTCGGCTGCTCCGGCGCGGCCATCGGCAGCGCGCACATCGCGACGACGACTAACCTTGGAAGCGTCACTTGTTACCTCGCAGCGGCTGTGAACTTCTGGACGCGTTTGCCTTCGTACGTTTCGGTGATGAAAAGATTTCCCTTCGAGTCGACCGCGATGTTGTGTGCGCCGTAGAATTGCCCGGCCCAGTGCCCCGCGCCCCCGAACGAGCTGACGACCGCCAGCGTTCGGCGATCGACGATGTAGATCAGTTGATTGGTGCCATCGGGCACGAAAAGGAAAGTCTGCTCCGGATCCACTGAAAAGCCGATGTCCCACACGGATCCGCTGCCGAATGTTTCTTTTGCGATGAACGCTTCCTGCACGAACGTTCCGTCTTTGCGGAAGACCTGAATTCGATCGTTCGTCCGATCGCACACATACACCAGTCCATCGCGGGAGATCCGCACGGAGTGGACGATGCGGAACTGCGGGGACGGCGGTCCGCTCGGATCGTACTGGCTCGGTTTGTTCTCGTGCTGCACGGCGCCGCTGAACGGGCCCGGCAAGTGCTCGCCCGCTCGCGTGAAATACGCGTCATCGGGCACTTTTCCGTACGCGCCCCAATGGCGCTTATACGCGCCTGTGGCGGCATCGAAGACGATGACGCGGTGGTTCACGTAGCCGTCGGCGACGTACAGCTCGTTGGCATCGCGGTCGACGACCATGTCTGCCGCCGCGCCGAGATTGATTCGATCGTTGCTGCCGCCGCCGCGCCCGTGACGGCCGATCTGCATCAGGAACTTGCCGTCGCGCGTGAACTTCAGGATCTGCGCGTCTTTATCGCCGCCGCCTCCGAGCCAGACCTGATCGTGATCGTCGATGTAGATTCCGTGCTCGAGCTGCGGCCATTCATAGCCCGCGCCGGGTCCGCCCCACGACGACAGAACGGTGCCGTCGGCATCGAATTCGATCACCGGCGGAGCGGCGCGCCAAATCGATCGCGTCTCGTTTGGCTGGAGCGTCGACGGACGATGGGTAATCCAGATGTGGTCGCGCGAATCGACGGCGACACCGACGACCGCGCCGAGAATCCAGTGGTTGGGCAGCGGCTTGGGCCACGACGGGTCGACTTGGAAAACCGGTGGATCGATGTGCGTCATCCTAGCGTGCGCGCTCAGCGTCAAAGCGTATCCCACCAGCGCGGCGCTGGCGACGAGCGGCGCAAATCGCGCGAGGAACAGCGAGCGCATCGGGTAACCCCGAGAGTGAACTTATCACGAAGCCACGAAGCATCACGAAGCCACGAAATCCAGAGTCTCGGCGATCTAGGCGAGGCTCCTCACTTCCCGGGGACCGCGACGACGATGCCGGCAACGAAGCGGCCGCCCGAAAGGTCGCGCCCCTCAGTCGACGTGAACGTGTAGTCCATGCCGAGTCGCACGATCAATCCTGTCCTGGTCATGATGTCGAGGCCGCCGCCCGGTCGAATGGCGAGTGTGGTCGGTGTGAGGTCGCTCACTTGAATGCCCGCCATGACCTGAACGAACACGCGAGTATCGTTGGGATTCATCCCACCGGTGTGCATGAATGCCGACGCCGCGCGCGGTCCGCCCATGAGCGAGTGGACGTGGTTCACCGTCTCGTGCGAATGACGAGGTTCCAGCCAGGTGTTCTCGAAACCGGCGACTTCACTCACGAGGCCGAATTTTTCCGTGAAATTGTACGCGGTCGACAGCGACCAGCCGACGTCGCCGAACTCCTTGCCTGACGCGCAGGGCAGCGAGTACTGCTCGCATTGTGGCCGGCCGTTGACGTCTCGGGGATCCTGCATCGTGACCGCGGCGCCCAGTTCGGCAGCCGGCGTTGCGGCGCCGATCGACAGCTCAGGTCGTTGAGCAGAGGCCAGGCGGGTCGACGCTACGATCAGCAGGAATAGTCCAGAAACCCATCGTCGCATGCTGTCCTCCAGTTCGCACACGAGAGGTGCGACTACTGGAGAATGCGCGAGGGGGCGACGGGGAGGCTCAGTGTTTGGTAGAAGCGGCCGGCTTGACGGCAACGGCGACGTGCGCGTTCGTCCAGCAGCACTGGAAACCGCCGCCGCCGACGCCTGAGGAATCGTTGCCTTCGACGCGCAGGATGTAATCGCCCGCGGCGCCGAACGTCACCATCGTCGTCGCCTTGCCGCCGTTGTCGGCGTCGATGGACGGCTTTGCTTTGTCGAACGTCACGGGACCGGGCCCGCGGAAAAAGCTCCACGTGATCGCGAGCGGCGGGATCCGCGGCGCCGCTTCCGACGCTGCCGGTGTGCCGCGGCCTCGTGCGCGCGGCGCCGGCGGCGGGATGTTCAGCTTCGGCCCTTCATCCGTGACCCACGTCGTCAGTGCCATCGGCTCGCCGGCAGTGGCGGTGTACTTCATCGCGACCACAGACGGCGGACCGGTAAACGACGGACCGCCCGGCTCAAACTTGAAGACCGGCGGCGTGTTCTTCTGCGCGGCGTCTTCGTATGGTTCGATGATCCACTCGGGCCGCGTGTGCAACGTAACCGTGTTCGTGAAACCATTCGCGACGATCGTCCACGTCATCTTCCTGGTGCCGAAATCCTTCGGCACCTTGATCGTGAAGACGCCCCACTGCCGGTTCGGCAGAAAATGCGTGGGCTGGCCCTGATCGACGTCGCCAGGCTCAATCCGGTTGTTCGGGCCGGCCGGAATGTCGAATTCCTGTTTGGTGTTGCGGTTGAAGTAACCGACGAGGAGACGAACGCCGCCGTCCTTGTCGTTGTACCAGCCCTCGAACGCCGGCGTGACGCTCGAGCCGTGCTCGCGAATGGGATTCGCGAGCGGCAGCGGGCTCGGCACCTGGCCCACGCCGACCTGCGGTCCGCCGGCGAGCAGCGTGCCGGCCGCGCCGATCGTAAGAATGATTCCTCCGACCGCTCGATTTCGCAGCATCCGTAACACGACGCTAGTGACGTTGCTGCTGCGGCGTCGCGTTGTTCGTCGTGACGGCCTTACGCTTTTCGACCTCCGCCTTGAATTCATCGTCCTTGAAGTAGGTGATGTTGATCCAGGCGTGGCCCATCTCGTCGACCGTCCGATCGCCCCAGCCGACCCACTGATCGGGATCCGGATTCGAGCGGTTGTTCGCCGTGTTGTCCCACCAGGATACGAAGTGCAGCATCGTGCCCTTGGGCAGGAGCGGCGCCGCATCGTCGGCGTAGATGTACATGTTGTGCCAGTTGAAATTGAAATCGGTGACCTGGCTCAGCATCTCGCGACGGCCGTCGGGGTAAATCGCTTCCATCGACATGCCCTTGCCGCGCAGATGCATGTGCGCCTGGAAGTTTTCGATGCGCGCGTTCTCCTTCAGCACGGAGAAACTCTCGGTCGTGGTGATTTGATTCGGGAGAATGTCGAGCCCACGGTTGCCGCCAGTGATCGTGCTGAAGAGCGCGAGCACTTCACGATGCTTCGGCTCCTGGCCCTTCGGGTAGAAATAGACGGCCAGTTCCACGTGGTCGGTCACCGGCTCGCCGATCGCGTGGTAGTGCATCTCGAACACGATCTTCGATCCCGGCAGCATCAGCCGGCCGGAGCCGGGCCGCATCTCGTCGCCCGGTTTTCCGACCGCCCATTCCATGAACAGACCGTCGCCTGCGACGTCAGGGTCGTTCGTGAACAGCTCTTTCGGCATGTCCTCGACCTGCTGCAAATGCGCGAGCGCATGGTGCGTGACCCTGCGGCCTTTGATCGTCGAGGGACGAATCTCGATCGCGCGCACCCAGCGCGGCTCGGTGATGCCGGTGTCGACGACGGGCCGCCACCAGGCGTCCTGGGCGACGGCGGGAATCGTGTAGTCGGGCGATTTGATCACGAGGTCCGGCGGGCCGTACTTCGACGCGAAGTTCCACTTCGAATCGTCGCCCCACACCTTCGACGGCGGCATGTCGCTTCGGGTCGCCTTCGGGCGAGCCGGCGGCCACCCAGTCGAGAATCGTTTCGATCTGCTCGTCGGACAGCGAGCGGTCGTTCTTGAAACGCTGGATGCCGACGGTCTTGTCGATGTGCCACGGCGGCATCTGACGGCCTTTGACGCGCTGCGCGATCGATCGCGCCCACGGCCGCGCGTCCTTGTAGGTGACGAGCGACATCGGCGCCATCGAATCGGGCCGGTGGCACGACTCGCACTTCTGCCTGGAAAATCGGCGCGACGTCTTTCGTGAATGTCGGCGTCTTCGGCGGGTCGGCGGCGAAGGCAGGGGCGGCGAACGACACTGACGGCTCCGAAGGCCAGCAGCCTGAACACCTGACTCTTCATAAGAGCATAGTTTACGCGAATTCAGGACTTCAGGAACTTCAGCAGCTCCCGGTAAAAGACGTCCGGCGACTCGAAGTGCGGCACGTGGCCGACGTTCGGGATCAGCACGAGCTGGCACGCCGGGAATCGTGTCCGCCACATGCTTAGCGAGCTCCGGGAAGTTCGGGCCGTCCTTGTCGCCGCCGAGCTCGAGCGCTTTCGCCTTGATGTGCGCCCAGTCGTAGACGACCGGGTCTTCGTAGACCATCTGCTGCACGAGCGCGCGCACCATCGCGGCCTCGGGCCAGTTGCCGCTCAGCGTCCAGCCGTATTGACGCGCGATGTATTTTTCCGCTTCCTTCGGGATGCCGTTGACGAAATAGCGCGCGATGCCTTGGTAGACCGCGTTGTAGCCCTGGTTGAGCAGGCCTTTGTACACGTCGTCGAGCGGCGTCGGCGGACGCTGAAGCCGCGCGTCGGTCAGTCCGATCTGGTTGTAGAGCACCAGCCGCTCGGTCGTATCGGGATAGAGCAGCGCGAAACGCGCCGCGACCATGCCGCCCATCGAGTGCCCGACGATCGCCGCCTTCGCGATGCCCGAGCGTCTCGAGCAGCTTGTGCGTGTTGTACGCCATGTCCGAGAGCGTGTACGGCATGATCGGCTTCGACGAACGGCCGAACCCGACCTGGTCGGGAACGACGACGCGGAATCCTTCTTTGCGCAGGACGTCGATCGTCGCGGACCAGTACCTCCCCGTAGAAATTCATCCCGTGTAGCAGGACAACGGATCGTCCGTTCGCCTGCGCCGCTGCCGGCACGTCCATGTACGCCATCCGCACGTCGTGCCCGTACATCGTCAGCTTCAGCTGCTGGACCGGATATGGATACGGAACATCTTCGAGCGTCGGGCTGAACGCCTTCGCATCGGCGGGCGCCTGCATCGGCGTCTGAGCCGCGCGCCTGCGCGGCGGCTGCGACGGCAGAGAAGAAAAACGAAAGACACGGCAAAACGTTGTCTTCCGTTTTGCGTTCACTGTGTCTGGCCTCACTGTTCCGTTTGCCGCCCGCTGCGCGCCGCGAAGCGCGCCCGATGCGACCCAGAGCGAGCGCGGCGACGGCGACCGCAATCAGCAGCCATCGGGTGACGCCGAGGAGGAACAGCACGTTTATCTGCGGCCACTCGAAGTGAGTACAACCGCAGTTTCTCCCAGCGGTCGATCATCCAGTGCCACGCCGTGTGTGCGACGAGCGCAGACACGATGATCGTGCCCATGCGCTCGGCGACGACGAAGCGGAAGAGCAGCTCCAGCGCGGGAATCATCAGCACGAGCACGAGCAGCTGACCGAGCTCGACGCCGACGTTGAACGAGAGCAGCGACGTCAGCAGATGCGTTCCCGGCGAACTGCATCGTCTGCCGGAGAGCGAACGAGAAGCCGAAGCCGTGCACCAGACCGAAGGCGAACGTGATCAGCCATCGCGCGTTCGAGCCGCGCCGGCTACGATGTTTTCGAGCGCCATGTAGACGATCGACATCGCGATGAGCGTTTCGATGAGCGGCGGAAACCAGAGCGCGTCGGGCGCGAGGTTGTACGCCGAGGCGATGAGCGTGATCGAATGCGCGACGGTGAACGCCGTGACGACCGGCACGAGCGCGCGCAGGCGACGGAACGGAATCACGAGGCAGAACAGAAACAGCAGGTGGTCCGTGCCGTCCAGGATGTGGAAGAACCCGAGCGCCACGAAGCGGCCCGCCGCCTGATACCAGCGCGGGTCGAGCCGCACGAGCCCGGGATCGCCGGAATACTCGAACGGGCGGACGGCGCCGTCGGGCGTCACGAACCGCAGGACCGTCAGCGTGTGGACGCCGAGGCGCGCGAGCTTCGGTCGAATCGAAAACTCGACGCGATCGGACGCGAATCGGATACTCGAACAGCGCGTCGACCAGACCGGCTGTCCAGTACAGCTTCGTGTCGGCGGGCAGCGCGCGGTCCGGTGACGTGCGCGACCGCGCTGTCGTACGACGTAAACGATCGGTCCGCCGGCAGCGACAGCACGCGCGGCGACGATTCGCGCCGGCGGCAGCGGCACGTCGTTCTCGAAGAGGTCGACGTTCTGCGCGATCCAGAGCATCGCGTTGTCGGCGAGAAGCGGCTGAAGCCGCGCCGAGGTCGAGGCTGCCGTCCGGGTGCGTCGGGCACCGGCATGTCGCGCAGCGACTCGAGCGGCACGCGGACGAGCAGCCGCAGGCGGCCGCCTTCGGGCTTGAGAAAGGCCTGAATCGTGACGTCGGTCGGAATGTCGTGAGCCTGCGCGGCTCGCCGCGGCCGTCACCAGCAGCGCGGCGGTGACAAACGCGGACAAGAACCTGCCTCTGAACACGGCGTCAGCCTACGTTATACTCTCGCCGTCCGTAAAGGGAGGGTGTGAGGATGGGCCGCATGAAACGGAATCGCAACCTTGTCGTCGGCGCGACGTTCGCCGCGCTGCTCGTCGCGCTCGGCACCGCGCAGGTCGCTGCTCGAGACGCACCGCCAACGCGCAGGCGAAGAACACCGTGATGGCGCCGCGGTTCGAAGTGGATCCGATGTGGCCCAAGCCGCTGCCGAACCACTGGATCTACGGCAACGTGATCGGCGTCGGCGTCGACACGCGCGACCACGTCTACATCATCCACCGCACCGACATCCTCCCGCAGGGCAACATCGATCGCAAGGAAGCGTACGCGGCGCTCACGCCGCCGGCCTCCGAATGCTGCAACCCTGCGCCGCCGGTGGTCGAGTTCGATCCGGACGGCAACATGGTGAAGGCGTGGGGCGGCCAGAAGGATCTGCCGGAGGGCGCGAGCTGGCCGACGTCGAACCACGGCATCACCGTCGACTCGAAGGGCATCGTCTACATCGGCGGCAACGGCGCAGACGACGGGCACATTCTGAAGTTCACGCGGGACGGGAAGTTCATCAAGCAGTTCGGTTTCCCGTACGCGAACGCCGGCAGCAACGATCTCTGGGCGTTCAACAAGGTGGCGAAGGTCTTCGTCGACGAGCCGAACAACGAGGCGTACGTCGCCGACGGCTACACGAACAAGCGCGTTGCCGTGATCGACACCGAGACCGGCAAGATCAAGCGGTACTGGGGCGCGTACGGCAATAAACCGGACGACACGAACATGGGCCGCTACAACCCCGAGGCGCCGCTCGATCAGCAGTTCCGAAACCCGGTGCACTGCGCCGATCTGTCGAAGGACGGCTTCGTCTACGTCTGCGACCGGCCGAACGACCGCCTGCAGGTGTTCACCAAGGACGGCAAGTTCGTGAAGGAGAACGATCATCAAGAAGCAGACGCTCGGCGACGGATCGGTGTGGGACATCGCCTTCTCGAAGGACCCGCAGCAGAAGTACATCTTCATGGCGGACGGCACGAACGAGAAGATCTACGTCTTCGATCGCGCAGTCGCTCACCGATCCCAAGAAGGAAGCCGAGATGCTGACGAGCTTCGGCGACGGCGGCCGCCAGCCGGGCGAGTTCTACGCCGTCCACAGCATCGCGATCGATTCGAAGGGCAACCTCTACACGACCGAAACCTACGAGGGCAAACGCCTTCAGAAGTTCGTGTACAAGGGACTGGCCCCGGTCACCAAGACGGATCAGGGCGTCGTTTGGCCACGGAAGACACAGTAGGAAAGGCAAAAGGCAAAATCGCGGGCCGGCGCTATAATCGGCGCTACTGGAGAGAAGAAATGTCGCGAACAATGATGCGCTCAGCGCTCGCGTTCGTCGCCTTGGCAGCCGGCTGCGGCGTTATTTCACGGCCCGCACCTCAGGGCAGGGCACCGGCGTGCCGAGCACGAAGAACGGCGACTGGCCGATGTACAACGCCGATCTGAAAGGCACGCGCTACTCGCCGCTCGATCAGATCAACGGCAGCAACTTCGGCAAGCTCGAGCTCGCCTGGCATTTCAAGACCGATAACCTCGGTTCCCGGCCGGAGTTCAAGCTCGAAGGGACGCCGCTCGTCGTCAAAGGCATCCTCTACGCGACCGGCGGCACGCGCCGCTCGGTGTTCGCGCTGAAGGCCGACACGGGCGAGCTGCTCTGGGTGCACGCGGAGCTCGAAGGCGAGCGCGGCCTCTACGCGCCGCGTCAGCTCTCGGGCCGCGGCGTCTCGTACTGGACCGACGGCAAAGGCGACGACCGCGTGATTTACGTCACGACCGGTTACCGGCTGTCGCGCTGAACGCGAAAACCGGTTCGCCCGATTCCTTCCTTCGGCAAAGACGGCGTCGTCGACTCTGAAGGTCGGCATGATCACCGGGTCGAATACGCCGATCGATCTGACCAAAGGCGAGGCCGGCCTGCATTCGACGCCGACCGTGGCCGGCAATACCGTGCTCGTCGGGTCGTCCTTCAAGGAAGGCATGACGATCGCGACGCACAACAACACGAAAGGCGAACGTCCGCGCGTTCGATGCGCGCACGGGCAAGCTGCTGTGGACCTTCAACACGATTCCCCGTCCCGGCGAGTTCGGCAACGACACCTGGGAAAACGATTCGTGGAAAGAGAACGGCAACACCGGCGTCTGGACGCAGATGAGCGTCGACGAAGAAGCGGGCCTCGCGTATCTGCCGGTTGAAGATCCAGCGTCCGACTTCTACGGCGGCCATCGCCCGGGCGACAATCTGTTCGGCGACAGCCTGGTGTGCGTCGATCTCAAGACCGGCCAGCGCAAGTGGCACTATCAGATCGTCCACCACCCGATCTGGGACTACGACCTCTCGTCCGCGCCGCTTCTTGCCGACGTGACCATCGACGGCCAGCCGCGGAAGATCGTCGCCATCCCGACGAAGGAAACGTTCCTCTACGTGTTCGACCGGATCACCGGCAAGCCGATCTGGCCGATCGAGGAGCGTCCGGTTCCGCAGAGCGACGTGCCTGGCGAGAAGACCGCGAAGACGCAGCCGTTCCCGACCAAGCCACCGGCGTACTCGCGCCAGGCGGTGACCGACAACGACCTCATCGACTTCACGCCCGAGATGAAGGCGCAGGCGCTCGAGCAGATGAAGGCGTACAAGAACGGCCCGATGTTCAACCCGGGCGTCGTGAGCAAAGTCGGAGGCCCGATTGCGGCGATGACGATCGGCACGGCGGGCGGCGGCACCAACTGGCCCGGCGGATCGTTCGATCCGGAAACGAACATCGCCTATCTGTACGCGTGCAACTCGTGTCTGACGCCGATCGGCCTCATCGAGCCGCCAGCCGGCTTCCAGACCGACGTTCGCTACGTCGCCGGCCAGGCCGGCGCGCCATTCCGCATCGCGGAAGCGGCGGGCGCCGGCTCGTACGCGGACGCGCCGCGCACGGCGTGGCCGCGGTGGCGGCCGCGGCGCTGGCGGCGAAGGCGGGGCGGCAGAGGGCGGCCGCGGCGCGGGACGTGGCGCGAACGCGGGCGCAGCCGCAGGGGCGGTGCGTGGCGGCACGACGGTGCAGGGTCTGTCGATCCTCAAGCCGCCGTACAGCACGATCAGCGCGATCAGCCTGTCGAAGGGCGAGATCGTCTGGCAGATCCCGCACGGCGAAACGCCGGACGCGATCCGCAATCATCCGGCGCTCAAGGGCATGAACATTCCGCGAACCGGCCAGGGCGGGTTCAACATCGGCACGCTCGTCACGAAGACGATGGTCGTCGCCGGCGACGGACAGGTCACCTCGATCGATCACCCGCGCGGCGCGATGCTGCGCGCGTACGACAAGACAAACGGCAAGGAGCTGGGCGCCGTGTGGATGCCCGCGCCGCAGACCGGCTCGCCGATGACCTACTCGGTGAACGGCAAGCAGTACATCGTCGTCGCCGTCAGCGGCGGCAACGTACTCCGGCGAATACCTCGCCTTCGCGCTGCCCGACGAAGCGCGGCCGACGAGCGGAGTGCAACGGTAACAACCGATGAAATTGACCCTCGGCGATCATCACTCTGGTGAGCGCAACGGCGCTGGGCGCGATGCGCCCGGCGCTCCACGCGCAGAAACACGAAGAGTGTGTGGGACGGCGTCTACACGCAGGAGCAATCGAAGCGCGGCCGCGCGCAGTTCACCGACCAATGCGCCTCGCTGCCACGGGCCCGACATGAACGGCGGCGAGATGGCGCCGCCGCTGGCCGGCAGCGCCTTTCTCGTCGAACTGGGACGGCGAAACCGCAGGCAGCCTCGAGGAGCGCATTCGCATCACGATGCCGCAAGGTGCGGAAGGCACGTTGAGCCGTCAACAGGTCGTCGACATCATCGCGTCGATCCTTGCGGCAAATGATGCGCCCGCAGGCGACACCGAGCTCCCGAAGGAGCTCGAAATCCTCAAGCTGATTCAGATCACCGCGAAAAAACCGTAGGCTTCCGTGAAGCGAGCCGCGTGGTACCTCCCGGTGAGCGTCGCGGTGGCGGTGGCCATCGCGATTGCCGGCCTCGCGCTCACCACCTATCGCGGCGTCACACAGACGCGCGGCCTCGTCGAGGACTCCGCCTGGATCACCCACACGCACGAGGTCCGTCAACAGCTGCGCGATCTGCTCGTCGATCTGACGACGTCCGAAACCGCGGTTCGCGGTTTCCTGCTCACCGACGATGAAGAGCTGCTGGCGCCGTTTCACGAAGTCCGTGGCGCCATTCAGCCGATGCTGAAGCAGCTTGGCCGGCTCATGGCCGACAACCCTGCGCAGCAGGGGCGGCTGGCGCTCCTGACCGAGCAGATCGACCGAAAGCTGGAAGTGCTCGACCGCGCCGTTGCGACGCAGCAGGCGCGCGGCGCGGCGGTCACCAGGCCGATTGCGACTAACGGCGATGGGCGCCGCTCGATGAGCGAGATCCGCCGCCTCATTACGGAGACTCGATGCTGAGGAGAGCAACCTGCTCGCCGAGCGCAGCCTGCAGACGGCAACCCGGTTCCGCCGTTCGGTGAATGCCGAGATCCTGAGCGGCGTCGCGGCGGTCAGCCTGCTGATCTTCATCGCCCTCATCGTCAATCGGCAGTTGTCGGAACGGGCGGAGACCAACGACGCGCTCCGAGAGAGCGAGTCGCGGTATCGCAGCGCGGCTGCCGCCGCCGAACGCGCCAACGTGCTCAAGGACGAATTCCTCGCGATCCTGTCGCACGAGCTCCGGACGCCGCTCAACGCGGTGCTCGGCTGGACGCAGATGCTCCGCGCGGGCACCGTGAAGGGACCGACGATCGACCGGGCCGTCGCCGCCATCGACCGCAACGCGCGCGCACAGCACCGCCTGGTCGAAGATCTCCTGGACGTCTCGCGGATCGTTACGGGCAAGTTCGACGTCGAACTGAAGCCCTTACACCTCGCGACAGTCGTTGGCGCGGCGATCGACGCGGCGCGGCCGACGGCGCCTCGAGCTCGGCGATCGATCTGCAGGTCCGCATCGTCGGTTCGCCGATCGTGAACGGTGATATGTACCGCGCGCAGCAGGTCGTCGGCAACCTCTTGTCGAACGCGCTGAAGTTCACGCCGCGAGGCGGCCGCGTCCACGTCGACTTGACGACCTACGGCAAATCCGCAACGTTGGTCGTGCAGGACAGCGGGCGAGGGATCCGTGCGGACCTTCAGCCGTTCATCTTCGACCGGTTCCGCCAGGGCGACAGCACCACGACGCGGGAGCACAGCGGCCTCGGGCTGGGGCTCGCGATCGTCCGCCACATCGTGGAGCTGCACGGCGGGACGGTGACGGTCGCGAGCGATGGAGAGCATCACGGTGCGACGTTCACGGTCATCTGGCCAGTGCTCGAATCGGACACGGCGCGCGGAACGCTGCAGTCAACGCACCGGACCGCCGCCGCCAGCGGCGCGCTCTCCGGCACCACGATTCTTCTCGTGGACGACGACCCCGATTCGTGCGAGATGATGATGTTTGCGCTCGAGCAATGCGGCGCAAAGGTGGCGTCGGTGGCCGACACCTCAGAGGCGATCGTGTGCGTGGAGCGGCTGCGGCCCGATGTGATCGTGACGGACCTGCAAATGCCGAATGGGAGCGGGTTCGATCTGTTGCGGGAGCTGCGCACGCTCAAGGGCGGGCGGCCGCCGATTCCGGTGATTGCCGTCACGGCGCATGCCCGCCCCGAGGACGCCAGATCGGCGCTCGCGGCCGGGTTCACGGCTTACCTCACCAAACCGATCGACGTGGTCGAAATGATCCACGCGCTCGGTGCCGCCGCGAGCCGTTCGTAGGATCGCACGCGTTGCGCTCGCCCCACTTCTGTTAGCATCACCGCCATGCGCTTCCTTCTACGACTCTGCGCGACTGCCACTATTGCCGTTGCGGTCGTCGCCGCGCCGCCGCTTCAGGCCCAGCGGGCCGCGACACGTTTCGATCTCTTGATTACTCACGGCCGCATTGTCGACGGCACCGGCGCTCCGTGGTTCAGAGGAGACATCGGCGTCGTCGGCGACCACATCGCGGCGGTTGGGAACCTGACCGGCGGTTCCGCAGCAAAGACGGTCGACGCAACGAATTTTGTTGTCGCGCCCGGGTTCATCGATCTGCTGGGCCAATCCGAGTTCAACGTTCTCGTCGACCCGCGCGCCGCCAGCAAGATCACGCAAGGCGTGACGACAGAAGTCACGGGCGAAGGGTCGTCCATCGCGCCGGTCAACGATCGGATGATCCAGGATGCGGCGGCGAACGCGCGGCACTTCGGCGTCGTGCAGGACTGGCGCACGCTGGCGGATTACTTCCGGCGGCTGGAACTGCGCTCGCGACCGGCGATCAACGTCGCGACGTTCGTCGGCGCTGGAAGCATCCGGAACTACGTGATCGGAAAAGACGATCGCCGGCCGACGGCGGCCGAGCTCGGTCGCATGTCCAATCTCGTCGCGCAGGCGATGGAGCAGGGCGCGGTCGGCTTGAGCACGTCACTCCAGTACGTGCCCGACCGGTTCGCGTCGACGGACGAGATCGTCGAGCTGGCGAAGGTCGCGTCTCGGTACGGCGGCGTCTATTTCACTCATCAGCGTTCGGAGGGCGCCCGCATCTTCGAATCGCTCGACGAGGTGTTCGCGATTGCCGAGCGTGCGAACATCCCGGCCGAGATCTGGCATTTGAAGACCGCGTACAAAGCGAATTTCGGGAAGATGCCGGACGTGCTGAAGCGCATCGAAGCGGCGCGCGCGCGCGGCCTCGACGTCACCGCGAATCAGTATCCGTACAACCGCGCGTCGAATGGTCTGGATGCGTGCCTGCCGCTCTGGGTGCGCGAAGGCGGCCTCGACAAGATGCTCGCGCGGCTCCGCGATCCGGCGCAGCGCGAGCGCATCAGGAAAGATATGAACGATGCGACCGCGACGGCCTGGGAGAATCAGTGGTACGGCGCGAACGGAGGCGACGGCGTGATGCTCTCCTCCGTGCTCAACCCGGAGCTGCGCAAATACGAAGGCATGACGCTGACCGATATCGGCAAGGCGATGGGGAAGGACCCGCGGGACGCGGTGATGGACCTCGTCATCGCCGACAAAGGCGAGAGCGCCGTGATCACCGCGATCATGAGCGAGGACGATGTGCGGACGGCGCTGAAGCATCCGCTGGTCGGCGTCGGAACCGATTCAGGCGCCCAGGCCGAGGACGGGAAGCTCTCGGAATCGAAGTCGCACCCGCGCGCGTGGGGATCGTTCCCGCGGATCCTCGGCAAGTACGTCCGCGACGAGCACCTGTTGACGCTCGAAGACGCGATCCGGAAGATGACGTCGAAGGCCGCCGACCGCGTGCACCTCACGGATCGCGGCGTGCTGCGCCCGGGGATGAAGGCCGACATCACCGTTTTCGATCCGGCGACCATTCGCGACGTTTCCACGTTCGACAATCCGAAACACTACTCGACCGGCGTCAGGCACGTGTTCGTGAACGGCCGCGCCGTGGTGGCCGACGGCAAGATCACCGATGAACGGCCAGGGCGTCCGCTGCGGAGGACGGCGCTGGTTGTCGCAAGTCGCTAGTCGGTAGTCAGTAGTCGGTAGTCGATCGCGCATCGTGCCTGACTGGATCATCGATCTCTTCGAACGTTACGGATACTGGGTGGTGTTCGTCGGCGTTTTCCTCGAGAACGCGGGAGTGCCGGTTCCTGGCGAAACGGCGCTTCTCGCGGGTGCCGCGCTCGCCCATTTCGGCGGGCTGTCGCTCCCCTGGGTGATTGCGACCGCGATTGCCGGAGCGACGCTCGGCGACAATCTCGGATTTTTGGTGGGCCGCCGCGGCGGCCGCGCGCTGGCGGAGCGGTACGGCCGCGTGTTCGGGCTGACGCCGCGCCGGCTGAAGCAGTTCGATCGTTTCTTCGAGCGCCACGGCGGACGCACTGTGTTCATCGCGAGGTTCATCACCGGGCTGCGCGTGTTTGGCGCCGTGCTGGCGGGCGCGAGCGGGCTGCGCTGGCCGACGTTTCTCTTCTACAACGCGACCGGCGCGCTCGTCTGGGCGACCGCGGTCGGGAATCGCCGGCTACATTCTCGGTGAGAGCTGGGACGTCCTCGAACGCTGGATCGGTCGATCCAGCCTCATCGCGCTCGCGGCCGTCTCGGTCGTCATCATCGTCGCCGTCGTGCGCGCGCGGCGCCGGAAGGAATCATGATCGCACTCGCGTCCGGGATGTCGTATCTCGATCTCAATTTCCTCGGCGTGCCGCGCGTGATTGCGACGGCCGTCCTTCACGGACCGGCGGGCGTCGCGCTCATCGACCCGGGACCGTCGAGCACGCTGCCGACGCTCCGCAGCACGCTCGAGACGGCCGGCATCGCGATGGCGGATGTGAACGCCGTGCTGCTGACGCACATTCACCTCGATCACGCGGGGGCAACGGGGACCCTGGCGCACGAAGTGCCCGGGCTGCGGGTGTTCGTCCATGAAAAGGGCGCGCCGCACATGGCGCAGCCCGACAAGCTGATCGCGAGCGCGACGAGGTTGTACGGCGCCGACATGGATCGCTTGTGGGGCGAATTCCGTCCCGTCCCTGCCGAGCGGATGACGGTTCTCCGCGGCGGCGAACGGATCGAGCGTCGCCGGCATGTCGCTCGACGTCGCCTATACGCCGGGGCACGCGTCGCACCATGTGAGCTATTTCAGCAAAGACACCGGCGTCGCGTTCGTGGGCGATACCGCCGGAATCCGCCGACACGGCGACGTGGTGCTGTCGCCGACGCCGCCGCCCGGACATCGACCTTGAACTGTGGCGCGAGAGCATGACGCGCATCCGTGCGTGGGCGCCCTCGACGCTCCTCCTCACGCACTTTGGCGCGTGGCAGGGAGCGAATGCACACTTCGCGGAGCTCGGCGAGAACCTGGAGTTCACGAGCGCGCTGGTCCGGCAGTCGCTCGCGCGAGACGAGACCGACGAGGCCCGCGAAGCGTGGTTCGCCGACGAGATCCGACTGGAGCTTCGCCGCCGGATGGGCGAGTCCGATGCGAAGGCGTACGAAGTGGCCGGGCGATTCGATTTGAGCTGGCGAGGGCTGGCTAGATATTGGAGGAAACGGACGTAGTCGCCAGTCTACAGTCGGCAGTCAGCAGTCCTGCTGTCGGCTAGTGCCGCGCGACGCTGGGTACAGGCGCGACTAGCGAATAAGCCCGACGACTGTGGACTGTCGACTGTGGACTGAAGACTTACGACTGATGACTGACGACTGGCCGACTGACGACTGGCCGACTATCAGGCAGTCGCTCTCGTCTGCTCGACGGCTGTAATCCGCCGCGGGTCGACCATGAGCCTCAGCGCCAGACCCTGCGGGCCGCCCTGCGAGGTCGCCGGCGAGACGCGATACACGGCCGACAGGATGCGCCCCTGACGCAGCGCGTAGGGCAGGCCGTCCGCGTCGCGCACTTCGCGTTCGAGCTGGAGCTGCACGAGGCGGAACAGCGGGATCGAGAAGGCCGACTGGCACTCGACATAACACGCCGGTGTCGCTGATGTTGCGCGCGACAACGGTGGCGAACCTCGTGGCGCCGCGCTGGTCCTTCCAGGTGAGACGAGCTGGGAGGGTGACCGACCGTCGTTCAGCAGCACGCTTGGAGGTTTGAGGTTGTTTCACGCCATGTGAGATATCAAACGACACGCCCAATGCAGATGTGTGAAGCTGCAGAGCTGGGTCGTATGTCCTAAGTGCCACGCTGTTAATAGGTTAGTAATCGTGTGCAGCGAAACAAACATTTGTGCAAACTGTTTAGGTGGTATCCAGTTTTCCCGCGGCTGACTATTAAATATCCAGCTACCGTGTATCCATCTCCGCTCGCGAGTCGAGACCGAGCCGCCGCAGCTTCAAATACAACCCGCGCCGCGTCAGGCCGAGCGTCCGCGCTGTTTCCGAAATATTGCCGCCGGACCGGTCCAGCGCCGCCTGAATCATGTCGCGTTCGACCTGCTCCACCGCCGACGCGAGATTGGCTGCCTGGCGACCTAGTCGCGGCATCGGCGCCAGGGCGACAGCGGCGGCCGAATGCAGCCGTGTGGTCCCGATTTCCGGCGACAGATGCGTCGGCTCGATCATGCCGCCAGGCGCGCTCATCGCGACGGCGCGCTGGATCTCGTTTTTCAGCTGACGAACGTTGCCGGGCCACCAGTATTGCGAAAACAGGTCGAGCGCTTCTGACGTGAGCTGGATGTCCGGCTTGCCGAGCCGCTCCGACGCCTCACGGAGGAAGTATGTGCTCAGATGCGGAATTTCCTCGCGGCGCTCGCGAAGCGGCGGCACATGGATCCGGATCACGCTCAGACGATAGTAAAGATCCTCGCGGAACTTGCCTTCGGCGACGCGCTGTTCGAGGTCGGCGTTGGTCGCGGCGAGCACCCGGACGTCGACGCGTTGAGGCCGTGAATCGCCGACCGGCATGATCTCCGATTGTTCGAGGAAGCGCAGCAGCTTGGGCTGCACATCGAGCGGCAGGTCGCCGATTTCGTCGAGGAAGAGCGTGCCGCCGACCGCCGATCGCACGAGGCCCGGCTGGTCCGACACGGCTCCCGTGAAGCTTCCGCGCCGATGTCCGAAGAGCTGCGAGTCCGCGAGATCGCGTCCGGTCGTCGTGCAGTTGTACGGCAGGAACATCGCGGCGCTCCGGTGCGATCCCGCGTGAATCGCGCGCGCGACCAGTTCTTTGCCCGTGCCGCTCTCGCCGGTGATCAGCACCGTGAGGTCGTTTCCCTGCATGCGCTGGATCTGCTCGACGACGCGGATCATCGTCGCGCTGGCGCGATAGAAATCCTGGCAGCACCGGTTCGAGCGATCGATCGACGGCGAGCCCGACCGGTTCGGCGATCGAGCGCTCGCGCGCCGCGCACAAGGCGAAACCCTGGCGCGCGACGGCGGCAATCATGCGAACGCGCCTCAGTACCGGGTGGCCGATCGGTCGCGGCGAGGCGACGAGCGCGAAGCGCGGACCGTCGCGGTCGCGGCCCATCGGCTCGACCAGGATCGCGCCGCGCCCATACGCGGTGCCTTGCGACGCGGAGCGCGCAAGCGCGCGCGCCGCATCTCCGTCGCAGCCTGCTGACGCGATCACGCGACGTGTCGCCTGGCAACTCGACATAGATCACGGCGCAGTCGGCGGCGGCGGCTTCGAACAACGCAGCCGCCGTTTCACGGCCCAGCAGATCCGGCAGCGCCGCCGCATCCACAATCCGCCGCACGATCGCGTCGTCGGCATCCGCCGGCGACAGGACGTATTCGCCGGACCCGACCGTCGTCAGGAGTCGCTGTGCTTCGCGCGTGTCGCTCAGGTCGCGTTCGGCGCCGAGCTGGTCGAAGACGGCGAATGCCTGGTTCAGATGCCGTTCGGCCGTCGATCGCGCGCCGGTTTCCGCGACGAGGCGGCCGAGCGCGAGATGGCTGAGCGCCGCCTGGTAGCGCTCGCCCAGGAGATCGAGCAGCGTCGCGCTCTGCGCGAAGTCGTGGTACGCATCGGCGGCGCTGCTCGTCTTCGCGTTGAGCGCGCCGCGCAGCCGCAGGTATTCGCCCCAGGCGGCGGGCGCGATCTTCGGATCGAGGACGTCGGCGGCGCTTGCGAGGCGCTGGGCCGCTTCGTCTACGCGTCCCGCGCCGACGAACGCTTCGGCGGCGATGAGCGTCGCCTGCAGCGCGTCGAACGGCGGTGCGCCGGCGCGCAGAATCTCGTCGGCGCTCGCCGCCGCTTCTTCGAGCGCGCCGCGGCGGAGCGCCAGCCGGGCGCCGAGGACGCGGACCGACCATTCGTACCACTTGCTCGTCTGCAGCCCGTAGGCGCCGTAGGCCTCGCTCGCGCGGCGCGAGAAATTCACTCGCGCGTGTCGTACGCGCCGCGAATCAGATGGATCTGCGCGAGCGTGTCGAAGACGGCGCCGGTGGTTTCGTGGAACTGAATCGGACTCCGCACATCGAGCGCGCGATGCAGCGCGTTCTCGGCGCGACCGAGATCGCCGAGCCGCACGCAGATCTGACCGAGCGTCGCGAGCGCCACGGCCAGCCCATGGCCTGATCCGTGCGCCTCGTGGAGCGCGACGCTTCGCTCGGCGAGCGCAAGCGCCTGCTCGTAGCGATGCTCCATCATCGTGACGTTCGCCTGGTTGCCGCAGACCGTCGCCACGACGTCCTCGGCGTGCACGACCGATGCGAGGCGCTCGGCCTGCCTGAGCGCGCCCATCGCTTCGTCGTACCGGCCCAGCTGGGCGAGCGGGATGCTCGACAGCGAATGCACCAGCGCGAGGTGCCGACGATCGCCGGCGGCCTGCAGCGCCGACGCGGCTTTGGTGATGTGCTCGCGGACGATCGCCACGTCGCCGACCTGGCGATAGCACTGGCCGAGCTCGTAGTGGGCGAGGCCGATGCCGCGCGAGTCGTGCGCGGTTTCCGCGTGCTTGAGCGCGCGGCCGTGGAGCGCAATCGCGCGCGACTGGTCGCCGCGCGCGGACGCCAGGCGGCCGTGCAGCCGCCACAGCGTCGACAGGCGGCCCGACGATACCGTGTCGCGGAACGTGTCGGGAGGACGGCCGAGCGCGGCGGCCGCCTGATCGAGATCGTCGTTCAGCAGCCACGCTTCCGCGAGCATCGCGCGGACGGCGAGCTCGTCGTCGCGCGGCAACGACGCGCGGAGCGAGGGCGCGAGCATCTGCGCGGCTTCGCTGCCGCGGCCGCGCTCGAGGGCAGACGCTGCGCGGGCCAGAAGACGCCTGCAGCGATGTGGTGGGCACGGAAAGAGTATAGAACCTAGGGCAAAAATTTCTCGCCCTTCGTGGCGAGGCGGGCTTCGAGACGCGCCGAGCAGTCGCAGTCGCCGCAGGCCCACGGCTCGGTGCCGTTCAAGTCGCGGCAGCGGCTGCGCGCGTGCGCGTCCTGAATCTTCACGAGGTCGAAGTACTCTTCCCAATACTCGCGTTCTTCGGCGAGCGGCGTCGCGCAGTAGCACACCTCCACCCATTGCACTCGGCCATCCGCGAGTTGCCGCGCCGCGTCCATGTTTCGCGTGTACTCGTCGCCGGCAATCGAACCCTCGCCGAGCGTCCCGTCGGCGATTGCGTCCGCCAGCGATTGTTCACAATCCGGTTTCAGCCGCGCGGTGACGAGGTAGCGCATGACTTCAATTCTATGGCACCTGCCTTGCTGCTTCGATGAGACAAGCGGAGATCGCTTTGGGAGGTAACCGACGTGTCACGTATTGAATATCGGTTCGCGCTCGCGTTGAGTCTGGCCGTGCTCGTTCCACACGTCCTCGTCGCCCAGCAAACTTCCGCGGCTCAACAGCATTTTGCAGCCGCTCCGGAATCGCTCAACAGTATTGCCGTCGACGCGCAGCAGCCGCCGACCGCGACACAGCCGCCAGCGACGCAGCCGCCGCGACGCAGCCTCCGCAACAAACCCAGCCGCCGCAACCGCCAACCGGCACTCAGCCGACACAACCGACAACCGGCGCTCAGCCGACACAGCAGCCAACGGTGGGCGGCCAACCGGGGCCAGCTCCCGCGGCCCAACCGGCGGTCGATTCCGAAGGCGCTGCCGCGCTCCTCGATCGCATGCAGATCGATTCTCAACGCGGCTCTCGGCAATCGGCCAGCCGACAGTCAAGCCGTCGGTACGAGCGGCGTGCTACCGGGCGTGGACTCGAAGAGCAAGGCTGGAAAAGTCAGCGTCGATCGAGCGGCGCTCGACGAGATTCTCGCCGAAGTGCAGCAGCTCCGGACGATGCTGCGAGTGCGGCAGCAGTAGGGGCAGCGGTCCGCGTCGACGCTACGGCTAGCGCCGGCGAGCGCCGTGAGCGCGTCGTGCAGGCAGCGATCGCCGGCGAGCGTATTGAGCTCGGCGACCACCGCGTCGGCGTCCGACTCCTGCCGTGCGGCAACTTGAAACGGCGCGCCGCCGCTTGCGATCGCACGATGATCCGGCTGGCGTTCATCGCGGCGGTTACACCGTCGAATGTCACCGCGAGCACCTCGTCGCCGTTGCGCGGCCTCCTCGATGCGCGCCAGCCGCGGCCCTTCCGGCCACCGGAGCCGCGCTGCGAGCCACCCGACCAGAAGCCAAGCGAGGGCGCCCTCGCCGGGCCGATGCCGAACGTCCACGCTTCGTATCGTGGCGGCTCGGGTGAGCATCGTGCGTGCGGCATGGACGATCGCGTAGCGCATGGACGTCAGACGCCGCCAGTTCACGTCGGCCAGCTGCGGCGCGTCGCGATCGTCGAGCACCGGCCGCAGGGCGCGGATGGCTGCGTGAACGTCGCGCCATCGTCGGCTGTCGTACACGACCTGGCGCACCATGCGCGAACAGCGGCGCGATCGGCGGCACGCGCGAGAAATCTTCGGCCCACCAGATGCTCGCCGGGACGTCGCCCCGTGTGACGCGGCGGACGATCGACGGCAGCGACGTATCGGCGCACGTCGACTGAAGGACGATTTCCTCGACGCCATACCGCGCCTGTCCGGCGCCGAACGTCGCAATCGCCACTGACGTGCTCGACGGAGGCCGCGTATCGGCGCGGCCACTCGCATGCCGCAGCACGACCACACGCGAGGGGTGCCGGCGCACGACCGCGTCGAGCGGAATGCCGACATCGGTCGCTTCGCTTCCTTGCAGGACGATCAGGTTCGCCATCATCGCGCGCGCGACAGGCGTTGTCGCGGCCGACGTCGCGCCACAGGGCGGCGAGGTCGTCGTTGATGGCTTCAGGCGAGGACGGTTTGATCCGTCGATCGATTAAAGGGGCTTCCATTTTCGTCCTGTCGCTTCGATCAGTCGATCGGCCGCCTGCCGGTCCCCAGTCGCCGGCCGGATACGTCGGCAGATCTCCGGACTTCTGCTCGGCCCATCGATCGAGGATGGGCATCACGAACCGCCAGGCGGCTTCAACCGCGTCGCGTCGCATGAAGAGCGTGGCATCGCCGGCCATCACGTCGAGCAGCAGCCGCTCGTACGCCTCCGGCGACGAGGCGCCAAACGTGCTGCCGTAGTGGAAATCCATCTTCACTGGATAGATCCGCACGCGCGGACCTGGAATCTTCGAGCTGATTCCGAGCGCGAAGCCCTCGTCGGGCTGGATCCGCACCGTCAGCACGTTCGGGATCGAGCGCGCCGTTGGGCGCCGCGTTGAACAGGATGGGCGGAACGCTCTTCAGTTGAATCGTGATTTCGCTCGCGCGTTTCGGCAGCCGCTTGCCTGTCCGCAGAAAGAACGGCACGCCGGCCCATCGCCAGTTGTCGATGAACAGCTTGAGCGCGACGAAGGTTTCGGTCCGCGACTGCCGATCGACGCCGCGTCTCTTCTCGATAACCCGGAACCGGCGCGCCGACGTCGAAGCCGGCCGCATATTGGCGCGCGGACGACGTTCGCATCCACGTCTTTCGGCGTCATCGGACGCAGCGACTCGAGCACTTCGAGCTTCTCGTCGCGAACGACGTCCGCGTCGAGCGAGTGCGGCGGCTCCATGCTGATGAGCGCGAGCAGCTGCAGCAGGTGATTCTGAATCATGTCCCGCAGCGCGCCGGCCGACTCGTAGTAGCCGGCCCGGGTGCCGACGCCTTCTTCCTCGGCGACGGTAATCTGCACGTGATCGATCTGCTTCTCGTTGAACAGCGGCTCGAAAATGCTGTTCGCGAAGCGCAGGACGAGGATGTTCTGAACCGTCTCTTTGCCGAGGTAATGATCGATCCGGTATATCTGGCGTTCGCTGAACACTTCGGCGATCGCGTCGTTGATGTCGCACGCGCTCTGCAGGTCGTGGCCGATCGGCTTCTCGATGATCAGGCGGGCGAACGGCAGATCCGGTCGATCGACGTCCGAGCGCGGCGGCACGAACTTCGATCGCGCGAGCTGCTTGACCGTCGGCACGAACACCGACGGCGGCACGGCGAGGTAGTAGATGCGATTGCCCGGCGCGCCGCGCTCGTGCTCGATGATATCCAGCCTCGAGCCGAGGGGCGCGAACGCCTCGGCGTTCTCGATCGATGCCTTCACGAAGAACAGCGATTCCGCGAACGTGCGCCAGACGCCCTCGTCGATCGGCCGCCTCGAGAACTCCGCGACGCCGCTTTTCGCGAACTCGCGATACGCATCGTCGGTCATCTCCTGCCGGCCGACGCCCACCGCTGAAAACCGCGGCGGAAGCAGCCCGTCGACGTGCAGGTTGTACAGCGCCGGCAGCAGTTTGCGATGAGCGAGATCGCCGGAGCCGCCGAAGATCACGAGCGTGGCCGGTTCGGTGACGATCGGTGGTGTCTGGCCGACCGCGAGCCGTTCGAAGAGCGTGTCCGCCATCAGGCCTTTTTCACGGCGTGGCCGCCGAACTGGTTCCGCAGCGCGGCGAGCAGACGCTCGGAGAACGGGTTGTCTTCACGCGATCGGAAGCGCGTGAAGAGCGCAGCCGTGAGCACCGGCATCGGCACGCTCCGATCGATGCCTTCATGAAGCGTCCAGCGGCCCTCGCCTGAATCTTCGACGTAGCCTTCGAGACCGGACAGGTCCGCGTTCTCCGAGAGCGCGCGTGCAGTCAGCTCGAGCAGCCACGACCTGACGACGCTGCCTTTCAGCCAGAGCGAGGCGACGGCGGCGAGATCGATCTGATACGGGCTCTCGTGCATCAGCTCGAAACCTTCCGCGTACGCCTGCATCAGGCCGTACTCGATGCCGTTGTGAATCATCTTCACGTAGTGGCCGGCGCCGTGCTCGCCGACACGCAGGTAGCCGTTTTCCGGCGCGAGCGTGAGAAAAATCGGTTCGAGCCGCTTGCAGACATCCGCTTCGCCGCCGACCATCAGACAGTAGCCCTCGGCCAGGCCCCAGATGCCGCCGCTCGTGCCGGCATCGATGTAGTGGATGCCCTTGGTCTGCAGCATCTCCGCTCGGCGCACATCGTCGTGAAAGTTCGTATTGCCGCCGTCGATCACGACATCGTCGCGCGAGAGGAGCGCGGCGAGCGATTCGACCGTCGACTCGGTCGGCGCGCCCGGCGGGAACCATGATCCAGACGGCACGTGGCGGCGCGAGCGCGGCAACCAGCGCGTCGAGCGACGCGACGCCCTTGGCGCCCGCCCCGACCGCACGCTCCACCGCCTCGCCGCTGCGATCGTACGCCGCGATGACGTGGCCGCCACGCGTCAGCCGCGTGACCATGTTCAGCCCCATCTTTCCCAGACCTACAAAGCCGAGTTGCATATCACCTCAGGATGCGATGGATGCCGGCCCTATAACCGTGCCAGCAACACGTTCGCGAGATCGCTGACCAGACGACGATCCGGTGCGGGCAGATGAACGTGCAGTGCGCGGCGGCTCGCCTGATCGAGCGACGTGAAATCGCCGAGTGCCTGCGCGAGTTCGAGCGTTGCGAATGAAAACGGTTCGCCCGGAATCGCCACATCCTGCCGCGGCGTTGCCGACAGGACGAGGAAGACGCCGCTGTTCGGGCCGCCTTTGTGCAGCTGCCCGGTCGAGTGCAGATACCGCGGGCCGTAGCCGAACATCGTCGCCGCGTGCGTACGATCGCGGACAGCCTGTCGAAACGCATGAAGCTCGTCGTACAACTCCCGGTCCGGACCAACGTATGCGAGGAGCGCGAAGTAGTCGCCCGTGCGGAGCAGCGTCAGGAATGCTTCGGGCCCGTGCGCGTCCAGATGCTTGCGCGCGGCCGCGCTGACGGTAAGCGCGCCAATGCCGGACAGCTCGCGATCCGGCGGCGCGACCGGCAGCCGTCCCTTGTCTTCGTATTGTTTCAGCAGCGCGCGGGTCGCGTCCTTCGCCTGCTGAACGTTAGGTTCATCGAAGGGGTTGATGTCGAGCAGCGCTCCGGCGACGGCCGTCGCGATCTCCCATCGAATGAATTCGGCGCCGAGCGCCGCCGGCTCGGGCAGCTCGATCTCGATGAGGGGCGCGTTCGCGACTTTGAGATCGCGCACGTCGGTGTCGCGCATCTCTTCGGCGAACGATCCATGAATCCGCAGCCGGACAAACAATCGGTCGGCGCCGTACGCCTCAGGCGGTCCGAGTGTTTCCCCCGCGATCGGAATCACGCCGGTACCGTGCTTGCCGGTGCTTTCGGCAATCAGCTGTTCGACCCAGAGTCCGAACGGCTCGAGCGCAGCCGGCAGAATCAGCGTCAGCTTGTCGCGCCCGGCGCGCGCCGCGGCGCCGATCGTGAGCCCCAGCGCGACCGACGGATTCGACGCGGCGTCGCCCAGACCTGGTTCCGACGCCGAGAGCATCGCGATCGCCCAGCCAACGAGCGCCGTGACGTTCAGGCCCATCAGCGCTGCCGGAACGAGCCCGAAAAACGATAAGGCGGAGTAGCGGCCGCCGATATCCGCCGGATTGGTGAAGACGTCGCGGAAACCCTCAGCGTGAGCGCGTCGATCGAGCTCCGTACCTGGATCGGTGATCGCGACGAAGTGCGACGCCCAGTGCGGCACGCGTGCGTCTTCGAGCAGCCGGCGGAAGTACGCCGCGAGGACATTCGGCTCGATTGTCGTTCCCGATTTGCTCGCGATGACATACAGCGTGCGCTCTGGCACGGTGACGACCGCGCGCACGGCGGCGGGATCGGTGGAGTCGAGCATATGCAGACGCGGCCAGCCGGTTGCGCCGCCAAGCACGGCCCGCAGCACTTCGGGCGCCAGGCTCGAGCCGCCCATGCCGAGAAGCACGACGTCGGTGAAGCCGTCGCGCGCGATGGCGCCGGCAAACGTCTGCAGGCGGGGGAGCGAGTCGGCCATCAGCGCCGGCGAATCAAGCCAGCCGAGTCGATTGGCGATTTTCTGCTGGACCGCGGCGTCGGCGCTCCACGTGGCCGTGTTCCGCCGCCACAGGCCTGCGGCGGCCTCTTCGGCCTTTGCCGAATGCGCGTTGACGGCGTCGCGCAGCGGGCCCGCAGCACTATGAAATCGATTGAGAAGGCGGGCGCGCTTGCCGGCAACGTCGAGCCCCGGCCAGCGCGTCAACAGGTCGGACATAATCGTAGAATACTGTAGTCGTCAGGGATGGCCCGAGGCTTCGAAAGCAAAGACGTCGAGTTTCAGCAGGCTGAGGCGGAGCGCGGTCGCAGCACAGGCCGCGAGCTGACGCCGGAGGAGCGCGACGGCAAGGCGAAACGACAGACGCTCGAGCTGGCGCTCACGCGAGCGCGCGCGGATCTGGCCGCCGCTCGATCCGACGCGCATAAGAAGATGCTGCAGCAGGCGATCGACGCGCTCGAAAAACAGCTCGCTACTTGATCAGATAGAACGTCGTCTGGCGGCCGTCGATCCAATCCCAACCACTTTCGAGCAGCGCCGCATCCTCTTCGAGTGCGAACTGCACCGCCTGTCCGCCCCATTCCTTGACAGGAAATTTCACGTTCAGCTCGATCGAGTGCCACGTGTTCGGCCGAAACAGGTCCTCGCCCCGCCCCGGCACGCCGTTCTGATAGTCGGTCATACCGATGGGTGGACCCGCGGCATGGCCGTGATAACCAATCGGATGGCAATAGATTGACGGGGTGAGTCCTTCCTGTCTCGCCTGCGCGAGCGCGCCTGCCAGCGCCTGATTGCCGGTCGCGCCGAGCTTCGCGTGGAGAAGTGTCAGGTCCTGCAGACGATTACCTGCTTTGAGGCCATCCTTCAGCCCCTGTGGCGCATCGGTTTCACCCGGCAGCAACACGTACGCGTTGTGCTGTGTGTCGGTTGAGAAGCCCATGTAGACGATTCCAAAATCGCAGTGGAGCATGTCGCCCCGCTGGATCACGAAGCCGTCTGCGGGAACCGGAGAGGGCAATCCGCCCTTGCGATAAACCGTAATGGTCGGGTGAAACCATTGTCCGAGGCCCAGTTCAGCGACGCGTTGTCGCATCCACCACGCGACGTCCTCGTTGGTCGTCACGCCAGGAACGATCACCTGATTCGAAAAGGCGGCGCGAATCACGTCGTGAGCGACGCGCATCGCGTCACGGTACGCGTCGGTCTCCTCCGGCAGCTTCGATTCGAGCCACCCGACCGCGAGCGCCTCCGCTGATTTCACGCGCGGCGCGAACTTCGGGCCGAGCGTCTTCATCAGGTTGTCGCGTTCGTTGGCGGTCAACCCGTCGGCGTGATTGAAATTCTCGGACACGTCGATGCCGATGACCTTCGGGTTTCGCGATTCGACGACGCGGCGAAGGCCCTCCCATTGACCGTCGTTGTCGGTGCGCTCGAGAGTGAAGAGTCCGTCGTAATCGAATCGGCCGATCGACAAGTGTTCGACGCCTTGCGCACCGCCGCGATCAAAGAACACCAAAATCGTGCGGCGCCTCGACGAGTAGGTCGTAACGGGCGCCATCGACGCGAACACCGGGTCGTCGTTGTATTCGCGCGACACGATGATCCACATGTCTATGCCGGTGCGACGCATGAGCGCCGGCAGCAGCGTCTTGAAGCGCTCGTGGACCCAGTGCAGCTTGAGTGGCGCCTGCTCGCGATGCGTGAGCACGCGGCTCGCCGGCTGCATCTCTGCGGCTATCCCGTTCGACCACAACAGCATCGCGCCGACGACGACGATGGAGAGCCTTCGCATGGGCGCGCATCGTAGCATAATGAAAAGATGCGTTTGCGGAGGAGCATCCTCCTGCTCGTTCTCGTCCTCCTGCCCGCGTGCGGCCAGAAGGATCAAGATGTCGCCAGCGATGCCAGGCCCGCGCAGTCCGCAGTTCCGGCGCCGGTGGCATCGGCTCCCCGAATCGTCGTTCTCGGCGACAGTCTGACCGCTGGCCTTGGTCTTCCGATCGATCGCGCGTACCCGGCTCTCCTCGGTGAGCGTCTGAAACAGGAAGGGCTCCACTACGAGGTGGTGAATGCCGGTGTGTCCGGCGATACGTCAGCGGGCGGACTGTCACGGCTGGATTGGGCGCTGTCGGGCGATGTTCGAATCCTGATTGTCGCTCTTGGCGGCAACGATGCGCTGCGAGGGCTGCCGATCGACGAGCTGAAGCAGAATCTCTCGACGATCATCGAGCGCGCACAGGCACGACACATCACGGTGATCCTGGCCGGCATGGAAGCGCCACCGAACTTTGGCCGCGACTACATCCTCGCATTCCACAAGGTGTATCCCGCGCTCGCGCAGAAATATCACGTCGCCCTCGTGCCGTTTCTGTTGCAAGGGGTCGCCGGGATCGACCGTCTGAACCAGCGCGACGGGATTCATCCAACCGCTGAAGGCGCGCGGATCGTGGCCGATAACGTATGGGCCGCGTTGAAACAGATCGTCGACAAGCAGCGAGGCACATGATCGAGCTTCGGGAGGTTTCGAAAACGGTGAGGAGCGGCTCGGAGCCGCTCACGATTCTCCACCCGTTGTCGTTCACGATCGCGCGGGGACAGTTCCTCGCGATCGTCGGCCCGTCGGGAAGCGGAAAGTCGACGCTGCTCGGCCTCATCGCCGGGCTCGACGCGCCGACGTCAGGATCGGTTCTCATCGACGGCGTCGATATCACGGCGCTCGACGAGGACGCGCTGGCGAAGCTGCGCGGCGAAAAGATCGGCTTCGTCTTTCAATTCTTTCACCTGATCCCATCGCTGACCGCGTATGAGAACGTCGCGGTCCCGATGGAGATCGCGGGCGCCGCCGATCCGAGGCGCCGGGCCGAGCAACTGCTCGAGGAAGTTGGCTTGACTGGGCGCTCGCACCATTATCCGACGCAGCTTTCCGGCGGCGAACAGCAGCGCGTCGCGCTGGCGCGCGCGCTCGCGAATGATCCGCCGATCGTCCTCGCCGACGAGCCGACCGGAAACCTGGACACCGCAAACGGGCGGCACATCATGGACCTGCTGCGCGCGATTCATCAGCGCCGGGGCACGACCGTCGTCCTCGTGACGCACGATACCGAGCTTGCTTCGCTCGCGGGTGGACGGCTCTCGCTTCGCGACGGGCGGGTGGTGGAGCACACATGAAGTTCGTGCTTCGGATGGCGCTGCGCGAAACGCGCTCGTCGTGGCGCCGCCTGCTGTTTTTCTTTGTGTGCATCGCCGTCGGCGTTGCGGCGATCGTCACCTTGCGCTCGGTCATTCAGAGCGTCCGTGACGTGATCGCGCGCGAATCTCGCGCGCTGACGGCGGGCGACGTCGTGATTGGCACGAATCGCGATTGGCCGTCCGACGCCCGTCAGACAATTGATCGCCGGCTCGCCGAAGCAGGCGCAACCGCACGCACCGAGACGCTCGAGACGCCGACGATGGCGAGGCCCGCGGATGGGCGGATGGTTTCGAAGATGGTCGAGCTGCGAGCTGTGCAGCCGGCGTTCCCGCTTTACGGCACGCTGACGCTCCAGGATGGCCAGCCCGTATTCGCACGCGCTTCTCGAGAATCGCGGCGCGCTCGTGCGGCCAGAGCTCCTCACGACGCTCGGTCTCAGAGTCGGCGACCAGATCACGATTGGTCTGGCGACGTTTACGATCCGCGGCGTCATCGCCAAAGAGCCGGGCGGCGGAGGCGGATTCAGCCTGGGCCCGCGCGTGCTCATCGATTTTGCGGATGTGAAGTCCACGGCCTTGCTCACGTTCGGCAGCCGAGCCGGCCGGCAGATTCTGGTGAAGGTGCCGGAGGGCCGCATCGCGGAGCTCGTTCGGACTCTTCGCGCGGACTTCCGGCAGGATTTCATCAACACGCGGTCCTACCGCAACATGGACAACCAGATCGGCCAGAGCTTCGACCGGGCGGAGAATTACCTGAGCCTCGTCGGCCTGATCATCGTGATCCTCGGTGGAATCGCGGTATCGAGCGTCACGCGCGTGTTCATCGTCCAGAAGATCCGCTCGGTCGCCGTGTTGAAATGCATCGGCGCGAGATCGCGCCAAATCATCGCGGTGTACGTGCTGCAGATCGTGGCGCTCGGGTTCGCCGGCAGTCTCCTCGGCGTCGCGCTTGCACGGATAGCCGTGGGTGCGATTCCGCTCGCTCTCAAGTCCACGACCGCGTCGACGTCGCTCCTCGCCGACGTGCAGTACGGCGTACCGGCTTGGGGCCGCAGCGCAGGGCATCGCGATCGGCGTGCTCGTGTCGCTGCTGTTTTCGATCGTTCCGCTCCTGCACGTTCGCCTGGTCCGCCCGTCGCTCCTGCTGCGAGACGAAGCCGCCCCGTCGCGCGGCTTCGACTGGACGCAGATCGGCGCCGCGGTGTTCGTCTCGGCGGCGCTCGTGGCGATCACCGTCTGGCAGGCCGCGTCGCTTCGCGTGGGCGTCAGCGTGTGTCTCGGCTTCGCGGCGCTCGCGGTCGTGCTGCACCTGGCGGGTCGAGGACTGGTCAAGGCGGTCTCGCCGCTGGCACACGCGAAGTCGTTTCCGCTCCGCCACGCCGTTCTGCATCTCTCACGGCCGGGGAATCAGACGCGAGTGATTCTGCTCGCCGTCGGCCTCGGCGCTTTCTTCATCGTCGGCGTCCGCTCGCTGCAGGCCAGCCTGCTCGACGATTTCTCGGTGCAGGCTGCCGCCGACTCTCCGGATATGTTTCTCCTCGACGTCCAGACGACGCAGGTGGACGCCTTACGCGCGTTTCTGGCCGACCCAAAAAACGACACGAGCCGTGTGCAGATCATCCCGGTGCTGCGCGCGCGGGTCGTCGCGGTGGACGGGAAAGAGACGAAGGTGGACACCGTGGAAGGTGTCCGGCAGGGCCGTCCCGGGCTGCAGCGCGAATTCACGATTACGTACCGCGACCATCTCGAGCCGAACGAGCGGCTGATCGCCGGCCGATTCTGGAACGGTCCGTCGCCGGAGCCAGAGGTGTCGGTGGAGAAGGGCATCCACGAGCGGTCGCGCATCAACGTCGGCGACACGATGCGGTTCGATATTCTCGGCCGCGCGATCGACGCGCGGGTCACGAGCATCCGCGAAGTGGAGTGGCGCGATTCGCGAAACGGCGGCTTCATGTTCGTGTTCCGGCCCGGTGCGCTCGACAGCGCGCCGAAGACGTTCGTCGCACCGCTGAAGGGGCCGGCGGGCCCGGCGGCCCGCGCGAAGCTGCAGGCGGAGCTCGTGAGCCGTTTCCCGAACGTGTCGGTCATCGATTTCCACGACGTGCTCGAGACGATCCGGGACGTCATGGAGAAAGTCACGCTGGCGATCACCGTCGTCGGCGGCCTCGTGCTCTTCAGCGGAGGGCTCATTCTGATCGGCGCCGTGGCGATGACGAAGTTCCAGCGCGTGTACGAGGCGGCGGTGTTCAAGACGCTCGGCGCCAATACGCGGACGATTGCGCAGATGCTGCTGTTCGAGTACGGCGTGCTCGGATCGCTCGCCGGTCTGGTCGGATCGCTCGGCGCGATTGCGCTGACATGGGGCGTCAGCAAGTACGCGCTCGAAATTCCGTGGCGCATCTTCCCGCGCGAGCACGTCGGCGGCGTCGCGCTCACCGCGGTGCTCGTTGCCGCGATCGGCGTGCTCTCCAGTCTCGACGTGCTCAGGAACAAGCCGCTCGCGACGCTGCGATCGGAGTAGCGTCGCCCGTAGCCCGGTCTCGCGTTCGGGTGCTATCATTGCCCTTTTGGCACGAGGGTCTATGGACGTTCAGCACTTCAAGGACGCGCTCCTAAGAAAGCGCGGTGAAATACTCGGGACCGGCGGCATCAAGCCGCTGCAGGCCTCGATGGAGAACAACACGCGCCAGGGCGACATGGCCGATCAGGCGAGCGGCAACAACGAAGTGCACATTCAGCTGAAGCTGAAACAGACCGACGCGAAGATCCTGCAGGCGATCGAAGAAGCGCTGTGGCGGATCGAGAAGGGTACCTACGGCGCTCTGCCGCGACTGCGGTGAGCCGATTGCCGAAGCGCGCCTGAACGCGATTCCGTGGACGCGCGTCTGCATCACGTGCAAGGAGAAGCAGAACGCGTGACCGACCTGCTCGCGCTGCTGCAGGAGTTCTACCGCGACAAGCTGACGGCGATGCTGCGCCATCAGGTGGGCGCGCGTCTTATCGGCCAGTACGACATCAACAACACCTACCAGTACGTGATCAACCGTGAAGACGTCGAGCTCTCCTGGGTTGCGCAGGCGATTGCCGAGCTCGGCGGCGCGCTGCCGCAGGCTGCCGAGCCCGAGCGGCCACAATCGGGCAGCGGCAGCCGAGCGCGCCAACCGTATCCTCGAGGAGGACGCCCGCGATGCGCAGGCGTTCGTCGATCGTTGGGCTCCGCGGGTGGAAGGCATGACGAATGCCCGGCACGCCAAGATGCTGCGCGTGATTCTCGGCGAGACGCTCGAGCAGAAGCGCTTTTTCGAGCAGGCGCGTGCCGGCCAGCTCGATTTGCTGGGCCGCCGACCCGATCACGTCGGCCCGCGCGTCGGCTCGGTCCTGCCGACTCGATGGATTGAGTAATTGGGTGATCCGGTGATTGAGTGATTGGCTGATTGATTGTTGGATGGCGTCGTTGCGGCGATTGCCCTTGGATCGAATCTCGGCGACCGTCGGGCGCATCTCGATTACGCGGTCCAGCGGCTCTCTGAATTTCTCTCCAGCCCTTCGCGTTTCTTCCTACATCGAAACCGCGCCCGTCGACATGCAGAGCGGATGCTCCTGCCTTCCTCAATGCAGCCGCGGTCGGCATCACCGGCCTGTCGGCGCGCGAAGTGCTCGAGCGTCTCCTCGCGATCGAGCAGGACCGCGGCCGCGAGCGTCCCTACGCGAACGCGCCACGAACGCTCGATCTCGATCTCGTTCTGTTCGGCGATGTCGTCATGGACGAGCCCGGACTGATCCTGCCGCATCCTCGGTTCCGGGAGCGCCGCTTCGTGCTGGCGCCACTCGCCGAGATTGGCGCCACGCTCGTCGACCCCGTCACCGGGCGGTCGGTCGCGGAACTGCTTGCGATATCCAATGCTCAATAGCGGCGGCGCGAGCCGCCGGTAACTCGTCGGCCTAGTGCGATTTCCACATCGATGTAGCGCGAGGCTTTAGCCGAGCGTACAAAATTCTCGCGCGGATACGCCGCTCGGCTGAAGCCTCGCGCTACACAAAAATGGGAAGCGCTCTAACAGGCTGCTGAAGAACGCCGCCTGAAGTCAGAACTGAGAACCCGGAACTTAGAAGTTTGCGGAAATGGGCCAGTTGCCGAAGTTCTCAGTTCAGGTTCCTGCGTCGTCGCGGGACGTGCGTCCTCGCGTTGCGCGCGCGTCGGCGTTACGTGCGTGCTGGCGTTACGTGCGCGGTTCGGGATGTATCCGTGGCATGGGGTGGGGCACGGGATGCGGTTGTGCGTTGTGGGCGCCTATGCCGGCGCCGATTCCCGCGCCGATTCCGGCGCCGATCGCTGCATCGACCTCGTGGTGGACTTCTACCTCGATGTCGTCGTCCTTGTCCTTGATCTTTTCCTTGTCCTTCTCCTTCTCCTTCTCGCCGATCGAATGGTCGCGGCGCCTTCGCTCGCGTTCGATCTCCGGCCGCGCCTCGCCAGGACGACGAAGCGCGATCGTGCCTCCGAACGACTCGAGTTCGACGTGCGCGCTACCATTGCCGAGCGTGAGCGTGAAGCGCTTCTTCGGGCTCTGATCGTCGGCAAGCTTGATGGGGAACGTCGATCGGAATTCGCCGTTGTAGGTGCGCACCATCAGCGTCGCGTTGAGTTTTTCCGGAATGGCCATCGCAATCAAGCCGTTGTGAGTCGTGAGCCGGTACACACCGCGCTCCTTGATGACGCCGTCGTACGAGATGTTGCCGTTCACCGTATAGAGATCGACGTTGCCGGAGTCGATGCGGTCGAGAATGATGCTGCCGTTCGTCGTCTCGGCGGAGAGATCGCCGCTGATGTCCGCAAGGTGCATTCCTTCGTTCACCGAGCGGATCTCGATCCGGCCTTTCGCTTTCTCGAGCGAGATCTCGCCCTGCACCGATTTGAGCGATACGAAACCGGAGCCGCCCCGCACTTTGACGTCGCCGCGGGTGGTCTCCACGGTCACATCGGCGCCCGCGCCCTCGATCGTCACGTCGGCGTACGTGCCAGACACCGCGACCGCCATCCAGGCCGGCACGCTGAGGGTGTAATCCAGCGAACGAGGCGGCCCGCCGCGGGTCGAGCGGCTGCGAATGCGCACGACGCCTTCGTCCTGCTTGACGTCGACCGTCTCGCGATCCGAATGGTTCACCTCGATGCGCACGGCATCCTTGTCCCAGGTCTTGATGTTCACGTCGCCGGCGAAGTTGTTGATGTCGAGCTTGGTCCCCTTCGTGACCGGCACCGTTTGATCGGTCGGCACGAGGACCAGCGCCGCGAGCAGGATGGAAGCAAGCATAGTTATTGGCCCTTGGTCGTTAGTGTTGGTCGTTAGTCCGTCGCTAGTCGGTCGTTCGCTAATCGGTTTCCGTGAGCGCCGTGGCGCGCCGCAGCAGATCGAGCTTGCGCCGGCGCGTTTCGACGAGATATCCACTCAGATACGTGTTCGCCGGGTCGGCGGCGAGCGCCTGGCGCGCCTGATTGATCGCCTGATCGATCGTCTGCAGGCTGTGCTCGAGCGCGGCAATCGTCGACGCGTCCAGCTTGCCGCGGCCGTTCTTCAGCGCGCGTTCGAGATCGGCCACCGCCGCATCGTATTGCGCGTCGGCGAAGCCCACCGTGATGATGTCGCCGCCGGAGGCGTTCGCTTGATCGGCGGGAGTCGTCGAGTGCATCGCCGTTTGCTGGACTGAATCGCGAACACCCGCGAACCGGCCGCCCACGAATGCCAGGGCGCCCGACACCGCCGCGATCAGTACCGCCGCGGCCGCCAGCTGAGGCATCGTGAACGAAACGAGCCGCCGCCGCGCGTTGACCGCTTGCGTCTCACTCGTCAGCCGGTCTGCGACTCCTGGCCACAGATCGACCGAAGGAGGGCGGGGCCGGAGCGATCGGGCCTGTTCGACGACTCGTCGCAGCTCGTCGAGCGTGCGCGCGCAATCCGCGCAATCGGTCACGTGCGCTTCGACCGCCGCCCGCTCACCAGGCGCGAGCTCGTCGTCCAGATAGTCGGAGAATTTGTCGATCCATTCCGCGTGCATACGTTCCTCGCCGGCGGCTCGGGGCCGCCGCTATCCCAGATGCTTTCGCATGAGCATGCGCGCCCGATGCAGCTGGCGTTTCGACGTCCCGGTCGCGACGTCGAGCATCAGCGCGATCTCGCGATGCTTGTACCCCTCGATGTCGTGCAGCACGAATATCTCGCGCGCGCCGGCCGGCAGCCGCTCGATTGCGTGCTCGAAATCGACCGTCAGATCCGCCCGCGCCGGTGCAACCGTCGCCGTGTCGAGCGCGTCGGGATCGTCCGTCATCCGCCCGCGCTGGATGGCGTAGCTGCGGCGCCGCTCGATGACGACGTTCACGGCGAGCCGATGCAGCCACGTGGTGAATGCCGAATCACCTCGAAACTGGCCGAGCTTCTGCCATGTCCGGACGAAGATGTCCTGCGTCACCTCGTCGGCATCGTCGCTGCCGAGCATCCGCCGCGTGAGCGAGTGGATCCGGGCCACGTGGACGCGATACAGGCGCTCGAAGGCAGACTGGTCGCCCGCGGCCGCGAGGGCTACGTCGATGTCTCGCCCTGCGTATGCTGCTGGACTGTCGCCGCTTACGGTCATCACCGCGGTTGCCAAAGGGCTGCCCTTGCTACAACCGATTGGACGGACTCAGGTTAGGGAAAGGTTGATCCCTCGGCAACGACGGCGGTGGGCTCCGGGTGGTGGAGGGACGGAGCCGGGGCCGGCCTCTCGCGGCGTCCGGCGAGCCAGAGCCGCGCATTCTCGATGTACACGTAGTAAACGGGCGTGATGTAGAGCGTGAGCATCTGCGACACGACGAGACCGCCGACGACGGCGAGGCCCAGCGGACGCCGCGATTCGGCACCGGCGCCGAAGCCGAGCGCGATCGGCAGCGTGCCGACGAGAGCGGCCATGGTCGTCATCATGATCGGGCCGGAATCGCACGAGGCAGGCTTCGTGGATCGCGTCGAGCGGCGACTTGCCATGCTCTCGCTGAGCCTCCACGGCGAAGTCGACCATCATGATGCCGTTCTTCTTCACGAGGCCGACGAGCATGATGATGCCGACGAATGCGTACAGGCTCAACTCTGTCTTGAAAATCAGCAGCGTGAGCAGCGCGCCGAATCCGGCCGACGGCAGACCGGAAAGAATCGTCAGCGGATGCGTGAAGCTTTCGTACAGGATGCCGAGGACGATGTAGATGACCACGATCGCCATGACGAGGATCAGGCCAAGTCCGCGCAGCGAATCCTGGAAGGCCTGCGCCGTGCCCTGGAACATCGTGGAGATCGTCGACGGCATCGTTGCCGCCGCGGCCGCCTGAATTTCATTCACCGCGTCGCCGAGCGCGAGCCCCGGCTTCAGGTTGAAAGAGATCGTGACCGACGGCAGCTGGCCCGTGTGGCTGACGGTGAGCGGGCCTGCGTCGGTTCGCACCTTCGCGACCGTGTCGAGCGGAATCAGCTGCCCTGTCTTGGACCGCACGTACAGCATCGACAGCGCAGCGGGATCCTTCTGAAACTCGGGCGCGACCTGCAGGATCACCTGGTACTGATTGTTCGGCGCGTAAATCTGCGAGACCTGGCGCGTGCCGTACGAGTTGTAGAGCGCCGTTTCGACCTGGTTGACGTTGAGGCCAAGTGCGGAGATCTTGTCGCGATCCATGTCGACCTGGATCTGCGGGTTCTTGATCTGGAGGTCGCTGCTCACGTCCTCGATGCCGGGAATATCGCGCACCTTCTGCTCGAAAATCGGTGCGTAGTGGTACAGCTCCGCGGTATCAGTGTCCTGCATCGTGAACTGATACAGGCTGCGCGCGCCCTGCTGGCCGCCCAGGTTGATCGGCGGCTGGTTGACCATGTAGACGCGGATGCCCGGCACCTGCGCCACCTTCGGCCGCAGTTCCGCCATCACCTCGTCGACCGTCACCTTCCGCTGCGACCGAGGTTTCAGGTCCACAGACAGGCGACCCGTGTTGAGGCCGCCTCCGCCGGGCCCGCCGCCGACGTTGCTGCTGAAGCCCGACACGTTTGGATCCTTCGCGACGATATCCGCCACCTGCTGCTGGTGCCGGACCATCTCATCGAACCCGATCCCCTGAATCGCTTCGGTGCTGACCTGGAATTTCCCCTGGTCCTCACTCGGAAGGAATCCTTTCGGCACCAGTTGAAACAGGTACACGGTTCCGACGAGCAGCGCGATCGATACGGCCATCGTGACGGCGCGGAAGCGCAGACTGAGCTTCAGCGACCAGTCGTACAGCCGCAGCCACGTCTCGAACATCCGCTCCGTCGCGTTGTAGAACCAGCCGTGATGCTGCGTGTGCGGCGGTTTCAGGAACCGGCTGCACAGCATCGGCGTCAGGCTGATGGAGACGAGCCCGGACACCAGAATCGCGACGCCGATCGTCACCGAGAACTCGTGCAGCAGCCGGCCGACGATGCCGCCCATGAAGAGCACCGGGATGAACACCGCGGCGAGCGAAATCGTCATCGAGATGATGGTGAAAGAAATCTCCTTCGACCCGTCGTAGGCCGCCCGCATCGGGCCTTTGCCCATCTCCATGTGCCGGACGATGTTCTCCAGCATCACGATCGCATCGTCCACGACGAAGCCGACCGAGAGCGTCAGCGCCATCAGCGACAGGTTGTCGAGGCTGTAGTCGAGCAGATACATCACCGCGAACGTCGCGACGATGGACGCGGGCAGCGCCAGACTCGGGATGACCGTGGCGGAGACGTTTCGGAGGAACAGGAAGATCACGAGCACGACCAGGCCGATCGTGAGCAGCAGCGTGAACTTCACGTCGCGCAACCGACTCGCGAATCGGCACGGAGCGGTCGGTGCGGACGTCGAGGCCGAGCGCCGCCGGCAGCTGCTCGCGGAACGTCGGCAGCAGCGCTTTGACCGCATCGCACACGGCGACGACGTTCGTGCCCGGCTGCTTCTGAATCGCAAGATAAATCGTGCGTTCGCCGTTGTACCAGGCGGCGTTCTTGTCGTTCTCGATCCCGTCGTACACGTGTGCGACGTCGCCCAGGTGCACCGGACTGCCGTTGCGATACGCGATGATCATCGGCGCGTACGCGGCCGCTTTCATCAGCTGGCCGTTCGCCTGCACGACGAACGTCTTGTCCGACCCGTAAATCGTGCCGGTCGGGAGATTCACGTTGGAATTTGAAATCGCGTCGGCGACCTCATCTATGCCGATGCCGCGCGCGGCGAGCTGACGCGGATCGACGTCCACTCGCACCGCATACTTGGCCGCGCCGAAAATATTCACCTGTGCGACACCGCTCACCATCGAGATGCGCTGCGCGAGGGTCGACTCGGCGTACTCGTCGATCAGCGACATCTCGCAGCGTCGCCGAGTGAAGCACGAGGTACATCACCGGTTGGTCGCCTGGATTCACCTTCTGGTACGACGGCGGTACTGGCATCTGCGGCGGCAGCTGCCGCGCGGTCTTTGCAATCATCGACTGGACGTCCTGCGCGGCGGCGTCGATGTTGCGGCTGAGATCGAACTGGAGGGTGATGTTCGTTCCGCCCTGGGAGCTCGTCGAGTTGATCGAGTTCAGCCCTGCGATCGTGGCGAACTGCTTTTCGAGCGGCAGCGCGACCGCCGACGCCATCGTCTCAGGGCTGGCGCCGGGCAGCCCGGCGTTGACTTGAATCGTGGGGAAGTCGACCGTCGGCAGGTCGCTCACCGGCAGCAGCCGATACGACATCGCGCCGAACACGATGATGCCGAGAATAATCAGCGTCGTCGTGACGGGCCGTTTGATGAAGAGCTCAGAAAGATTCATGGCGTGACTTTCGCGGCGCTTCCCGAAGACTTGATGCTGACTTTGCTGCCTGCGACCAGCCGCAACTGGCCGTCGGTGACGACGGTTTCTCCGGCCTTCAGCCCCGACGCGATCACGGTGTCGGTGCCATTGGTGCGCGCGACGGTGACTGTGCGCAGCTCGGCTGTCTGGTCTGGCTTCACGACGAACGCGTACTGGCCCTGCTGACCGGTTTGGACGGCAGTTGCCGGGACGACGATCGCGTTCGGATCAGTCGTGAGCGTGACGACGACGTTGACGAACTGACCGGGCCATAAGCGCCGATCCTGATTCGAGAACGTCCCTTTGATCTTGATTGTACCAGTCGTCTGATCGACGGTGTTGTCGACGAAGCTGATGCGACCCGTTGACGGGCTTCCTGATTCATTCGGCGCGCGCGCGTCAACCGTCAGCGGCTTCGCCGCCATGTACCGCTTGAGCGCGGGGAGCTGGGCTTCAGGAATGCCGAACGTCACGTAAATGGGCGTGACCTGGTTGATGACGACGAGCGCCGTCGTATCGCTCGCACGAACCAGATTACCAGCGTGTACCTGAAGGGCGCCGGTGCGGCCGGCAATCGGAGCCGAAATGGTTGCGTATTGCAGTTGCACCTGAGCGCTCTCGACAGCGGCGACATCCGCGCCGACGGTGGCTTCCGCGGCCGCCGCATTCGCCGTAATCTGATCGACCTGCTCCCGTGTCGCGATGCCGCGTCCGAGGAGATCGCGGTATCTGGCGGCTTGCGCGCGAGCATTGACAGAGCCCGCCTGATCGCGAGCGAGGTTGGCCTGCGCCTGTTGAAGGGCGGCTTCGAGCGGACGACGATCGAGTGTGAAGAGCACTTGCCCCTGCTTCACGTCGTCGCCCTCTTTGAAGTTCACCGATGTCAGCTCGCCGGTGATCTGTGCGTGGACCGCCACGGTCGAGAACGCTTCGGTCGTGCCGATCACGCGGATGTCGATCGGCATCCGCTTGGCGACGACCTGTGCGACGGTGACCGGCACCGGGGGCTGCGCGCCGCCGCGGCCGCCACGACCTCCGCTTGCCGGCTGCTGCGCGCTGGCTTCGGGCCCCGACGAACAGCCGAGAGCGCCGCACGAAAGCGCACCGATCAGCGAGGCGACAAGAACGCTCGAAGTTATGCGCATCTATCCAATGGCAAAGTTGCCCGGTCGCTATTCGAACCGGAGCGCGTCAATGGGATCCAGCGCAGCCGCCTTCCGCGCGGGATAGAAACCGAAAAAGACACCGGTCGCCGCGGCGAATCCGAACGCCACCGCCACGGCGTTGGGCGAGACGGCGGTGGGCCACTGCATCCAGAAGGTTACGCCCTGCGACAGCGCAAAGCCGAGCGCGATGCCGATCGATCCGCCGAACAGGCTCAGCACGACGGCTTCGACGAGAAACTGCAGCAGGACGTCGCGGCCGCGCGCGCCGATCGCCATGCGCAGTCCGATTTCACGCGTGCGCTCCGTCACCGAGACCAGCATGATGTTCATGATGCCGATGCCGCCGACGAGCAGCGACACGCCGGCGATGCTCGCCAGAAGCGCCGTCATCGTCTGCGTGGCTTCTTTGCGGACGCTCGCCATTTCTTCCATCGTGCGGACCATGAAGTCGTCTGGATCGCCCGGCTGAATCTTGTGGCGCACGCGCAGCATCGTCGCGATGCTGTCGGCCACCTTGCTCACGTCGCCGGCCGACGAAGCGGACACCGTCACGTTCTGGATGAACGTGACGCCTTTCAGCTTCTTCATCACCGTTGTGTACGGCACGTACACGATGTCGTCCTGATCCTGGCCGACGCTCGACTGGCCTTTGCTCGCCATTACGCCGGCGACGGTGAAGGGCTGGTTCTGAATGCGTACGACCTGGCCGACCGGATTCGTGTCGGGTCCGAAAAGCTGATCGCGCACCGTCGCGCCGAGGACCGCCACCTTTGACGCCGTCGTCACATCCTGCGGCGTGAAGAAGGCGCCCTGCGTGGTCGGCCAGCTGCGAATCAGCGGCAGGTCGACGTCGGTCCCTTGAATTTGGGTGCCCCAGTTCTGATTGCCGGCGATAACCTGTCCTCGTGTATTCGACCCCGCAGCGGCGTACTGGACGCCTGCCAGTCGCGTAATCGCTACGGCGTCGTCGGGCACGAGCGTGCTCGCGTTGCCCTGGCCTTGACGCACGCCGCCCGATGAGAAGTTGCCGGCCGAGACGATGATCATGTTCGTCCCGGCAGACTGGATCTGCGCCTCGATCGAGGTCTGTGCACCGGTGCCGAGGGCCACCATCGTGATGACCGCCGCGACGCCGATGATCATGCCGAGCATCGTGAGCGCCGTGCGCATCTTATTGCGACCGAGCGCTTTCAGTGCGATGCGGAAGATCATGATGATAGACATCAATCAAACCTCTTCGCAGCTCTAAAGAGCTGCGCTACACCAACGCTCGCTACACTGCCTCGGCCGCCGGTGGCAGCGCCGCGAGCTCTTCCGTCGCGAGACGGCGTTTTGTGACTGCACGGTCGGCAACGACCAACCCGTCGCGAAATGTCACGATGCGTGAGCCGTACTCCGCGATGTCCACCTCGTGCGTGATCAGCAGCACGGTGATGCCGCGCTCGCGGTTCAAGCGCTGAAAGATGTCCATCACTTCGATGCTGGTCTTCGTGTCGAGGTTCCCGGTCGGCTCGTCCGCCAACAGAATCGACGGGTTGTTGATGAGCGCACGCGCGATGGCCACGCGCTGCTGCTGGCCGCCAGACAATTGATTGGGGTGGTGGTCCGCGCGGTTACCGAGACCGACTGCCGTCAACACTTCCATCGCTCGTTTGTGGCGGTCGGCGGTCTTGAGCCCGCCGCCGTACAGCAGCGGCAGCTCGACGTTGTCGAGCGCGGAAGTCCGCGACAGCAGGTTGAACCCCTGAAAGACGAAGCCGATCTTCCGGTTTCGCACAGCCGCGAGCTGGTCCTTCGACATGCGGGAGACGTCTTCGCCGTCGAGAAAATACTGGCCCGACGTCGGCTTGTCGAGACATCCGGCAATGTGCATGAACGTCGACTTCCCGGAACCCGACGGGCCAGTTACGGACAAGAACTCGCCGCGCTCCACGTCGAGGTTCACGCCGCGAAGCGCCTTCACCTCAATCTCGCCGACGATATAGCGTTTGACGAGATTCTTGACCGAGATGACGTTCGGCATCTCGTCTACCGGCCGCGCCCCGGCCCGCCGCGCTGGTTCGGCATCAGCGGGTTGCCGGCCGCGCCACTTGGGGCAGGTCGCGACGTTGTGCCGCTGGTAATCACGCTCGTGACCAGTTCCTGGTTCGGCTGCAATTCGCCGCTCAGCAGCTCGGTGTTCGTCCCGTCCGTGATGCCCAGGCGAAGCCGCACGGCCTTCAGCTGTTTGTCCATATAGACCCATGCGCGGCCCTGGCTTTCCACTGTGGGCAATGGCGCAAAGAGCGCGTCGATGGTGTCGCCCGACTGCGCGGCGCCGTACTTCGGCTGGGTCGCCGAGTTCGAAGCGCTCTTGCCCGGCGCGGTTTTCGCCCCGGGCTTCGCGGCGGCGGTCGCGGTCGCGGCCTTCTCGAACGCCGCGGTGTCCTGGCCGCGATCCTTCATACGCGCGATGAACTGGCGCTGCTCATCGGGGGACATAGTCTTGAAACGCTCCATCATTCGCGCCTGGCGGTCGCTGTTGTCGCCACTCTGCTGCGCGGCTTGGCCGCCCCCCTGGCCGGCGCCGCCATTGGGATTTACTCCCTGCTGAGCGGAGGCTGACGCGCCTGCATTGGCACTTGGCGCGCCGCCCGCAGCGCCTCCGGCGCTTGCGTTGCCGCGTCCGCCACGGCCACCGCGACCGCCGGGACCAGACTGCGCTTCGGGCGGGACAGCCTGATTCAGCGCGGCAAAGACGTCCGCGCTCGGCCGGAACCGCAGCGCGGCGTTCGGCACGCGCAGCGCGTCGGTACGTTTCGCGATCTGCACTTTGAGATTTGCCGTCATCCCCGGCTTCAGCTTCAGATCCGGGTTCGGCACGTTGATGATCGTTCCGTACGTCGTCACGTTCTGCACCACGACGGGCTGCAGCCGTATCTGCGCAACGGTGCCCTGGAAATCTTCGGTCGGATACGCGTCGACTCGGAAAATCACCGTCTGATTCGGCCGGATGCGCCCGACGTCCGCTTCGTCGATGTTCGCGTTCACCTGCATCTTCGTGAGGTCGGCGGCGAGGATGAACAGCGTGGGCGCCTGCATGCTCGCGGCCACCGTCTGGCCGACGTCCACACTGCGCTGCGTGACGATGCCGTCGATCGGCGCCGTGATGATCGTGTGATCGAGATTCACCTGATTCTGGTTCAGCGTCGCCTGCGCCTGCGTCACGCTGGCCTGGGACGATTGCAGCATCGCCTGAGCCGAGTCGACGGCGATCTTGGACGCGTCGAGGTCCGCCTGCGTCTCGAGCTGCTTGACGTTCAACTCTTGGGCGCGCGTGTACTTCTGCTGCGCGTCGACAACAGCCACCTTGTTGTGCTCGACGTCGGCCTGCGACTTGAGCAGATTCGCCTTGGCTTGTTCGACCTGCGCTTCGAACAGCGACGGGTCGAGCTTCGCGATCACCTGGCCCTTCTTGACGATCGAGTTGAAGTCAGCCCCGAGCCACGAAATGTTTCCGGATACCTGGCTGCCGACCTGCACCGTCGTGACCGCCTGGAGAGTGCCTGTCGCCCCGACCGTGTCGATGATGTCGCCGCGGGTCACGGGCGACGTGTTCACTTGAACCTCCGCGCCGCCCTTCAGCTTGTAGTACGCACCGGCGCCTGCCCCGATGGCCGCGACGATCAAAACGACGATGACTGCTCGTTTCATGACTCTCCGTAGTCGATTACTGGGGCGTCAGCAACGTGACGTTCGAGTTCTGCAGCGTGGTCTGCTGCAGGCGCTCGAGCTCGACGAGCGCAATTCTGTAGTTCAGAATCGCCTGCAGCTCGTTGATTTGCGCCGTCGCGAGATCCCTCTGCGTGAGAATCACGTTGTAGTTGGTCGACATGCCGACCTCGAACTTGCTCTGTTCGGCTTCCATCGTTTTCTGCGCGAGCTCGCGCGCGGCCTGTGCCGCCTGAACGCGCTCGGCTGCACTTTGCGCGGTGACCGCGGCGTTGGTGACGTCGGTCGCGACCTGCAGCTCGATCTGCCGAACCTGCGCCTGGACTTGGCCGAGTTGAACGCGAGCACGCGCGACGGATGCCTGCTGCGAGCTCAGGCCGAGCGGATACGAGAAGTTGACCTGCGCCGTCCATCTCGGGAAGTTCGTGGTGAACAACGACGACAGGGCGTCGGCGTACCCGCCTGGGATGCTACCAATCGATTGACGGTTGACGCCGCTGCTTCCCGCGGGAAACACGAGCTGGCTGCCGCCGACGCCAACGAGGCCGTACGTCCCCACGAAATCCGCTTGCGGCTTCAGCTGGTCGTCCAGGTACTTCAGCGTGACGGCGTTCGCCTCGACGTCCTTCTTCGCAATATCGAGGTCGGTCCGTTCGCTGAGTGCCCGCCGGACCGCCGCCTCGACGTCGATCGCTTCGGGTCGAAAGTCGGGCCGATCGACAGGGTCGAGTCGAGCATTCCAGTTCGGATCCTGCGTGCCTGAGACGATCAGCCGCTTGAGCGTCAACTCGTTCGTGTACATCGCCGACTGCGCGGCCACGAGATTCTGTCGTGCCGTGGCCGCTTGCGACTGCGCGGTGACGACGTCAATCGGCGCCATCGTTCCGACTTCGACGCGTGTCTGGTTGTCCTTGACCAATTGGTCAGCGAGGTTCACCGACTGCTGCGCCACGTCGGCGGCCTGAACCGTGTAGACGTAGTTCCAATACGCGTTGCGAACGTTCGACAGCGTGTTCGTAATGGTCGATCGGAGCTGCACGTCCGAGATATCGCGGTTGATTCTGGTCACTTGAAGCGACTGTCGGGTGATGTCCGTCCCAAATCCCCGCAGCAGCGGTTGGGTATAGGCGCCTGACCAGTTGGTGTTGAACGTCGGGTTATACAGCGAGTTTTGACTCGTCGTCGTCGTCTTGTTGTTATTCAGCGCGACGGTGAACTGGCCGCCGCCCCACGGAACGCTTTGCGCCACTCCCGCGTTATAGGTCGACAATCCGGAAACGACCGGCACGCCGGCGCTGTTGGCTCCGCCGATTGCCGTCGTCGTCGGTATCGTTTGAGACGACGTGTTCAGCGTGGACGTCAGCGCCGGGTGATAGATCGAGCTGATTCGCGCGATGGCGATGTCGTTGATTTGCGGGTTGAGCCGCTGCACGGCGATGTCGAGATTGCGGTCCAGCGCGAGCTTGACAGCCTCGTCCAGTGTTATCTGCACGACTGGGCGCGCGGCCTGAGCCGCCGACGCTTGAGTTGCCGGGGCTGGGTTGGTCGTCTGCGTCTGGAGGCCTAACCGCTCGGCGGCCTGACGCATCAGGTCCTGAATGTGTGCTTCCGATGCCGCCGGCACGACCTGCGCCGACGTCGTCGTCGCCATCGCCGTGAATGCGGCGGCCAGCGCCCAAATCAATCCGTTCCGTCTCATCACCTTCATCCTCTATCGCTCTAGCGCGGCTTTGTAGGGTGCTCTTGAATCCACTTGTCGTGTGCGATCTTGAATTTCGTCAGCTGATCGGCCGTCAGCACCTGGTGCATGTGAAACAACATCAGCGTTCGCATCTTGCCGAGCGTGGCGCGCGTCGCTTCGACGCGGTCCACCTGCTTGACGACGAGCGATTCGTCGGCGTTCGCCTCGATCATCCTGGACAACTCGGCTTCCTGTTTGTCCAGCTCATCGCGGCCCTGACGCAGCTTCGGCAGCGTGGACTGAAAGACGTTATCGATGCGGGTGCATTGCTCGGAGGTGAGTCCGACCTCCTTCTGAAACTGATCGGACTTCCACCAGGCGAAAGATTGTGCGCCGACCGGCGCAGCCATTGCCAGTAAGAACAGTGTGGCAAGCGCGCGGCGAGACCAGGCCCGGCTCATGCGTGAATCCTCTGAAACAGCTGAAAGAACGGTTACTTAATCGAAATACGACGGGCGGGTGTGTTGTATTTAGGGTTTCCTGCGGGAGACAAACTTTTACGGCTGGGCGTCGCCGCAGAACCCCGCGAGCTTCACGATGGCGGCGCCCACGAGATTGTCCGGCGTCGATGCGCCGGAGGTGAGACCGACTGAGAGATCGCCCGTCGTCGGCAGCCACCCTTCCGTCGTGGTTTCGGCCTTCGTCCCAACCGGGCGATGCCGGATCTGCTCTGCCGATACGAGACAGTCTGGGTCGGCGATATGGAAGGTCGGACGCGACGCGGCGCAGATGCGCGCCAGATTTGCCGTGTTGCTGCTGTTATATCCGCCGATGACGAGCATCAAGTCGACCGATCGATCCGCCAGCAAGCGGACGACGGCATCCTGCCGATCCTGTGTGGCGCTGCAGATTGTGTCGAAGGCCTGAAATCGCTCGGCGAGATGTGCCTCGCCGAAGCGGTCGTGAATCGCGGCCTTCAGCATGTCGCCGATCTCGAGCGACTCCGACATCAGCATCGTCGTCTGGTTCGCAAGGCCGATGTGCTGGAGATCGCGGTCCGGATCGAAACCGGGTGATGCGGCGTCGCCGAAACGCGCGATGAACGCGTCGCGGTCGCCGCCACGGCGGATGTAGGCGCATACCTCTTCGGTTTCGCGTCGATCGAAGATCACGAGATACCTGCCGCCGTAACCAACCGCCTGTGAAGCGGTTGCCTGCGTCTCTTCGTGCCAGACCTTGCCGTGGATAATCGATGTGTAGCCGTTCTCGGCGTAGCGCCGGACGTTCTTCCACACGTTGAGCACGGACCCGCACGTCGTGTCGATGAGCGTGCAGCCGCGTCGTTCGAGCTGCTGCAGCATCGCGACGGTCACGCCAAACGCGGGAAGGATGACGATGTCGCCGGCCGACAGATCATCGATGGCATTCGGCTGATCGCTCAAAAAGCGGATGCCCATCGCGCGGAGGTTCTGGTTGACGTGCGGGTTGTGGATGATCTCGCCAGTGAGAAACACGCGCTGGTTCGGGAAGCGCTCGCGCGTCTGATACGCGTAGTCGACGGCGCGGTCGACGCCGTAACAGAAACCAAATTCTCGGGCGAGATGGACCGTGAGCCGTCCTGCGCGGAACGTGAAATCGTTCGACTTGATCTGATCGACGATCGCGCTGTGATAGCTCTCCGAGAGCATGCCGGCGACGGCGTGCTTCAGATCGAGGCCCTTACGGAATATCAGAGAAGCCAACTACCGCTGCGTGCTGATGTCGCGCACGTGGGGCGTGAGCTGGTCGAATGGGAGCAGCACGCGCGTGCGCGGACGGTCGAGCGCCGCCTCCAGATCGGACAAAAACGCATCGTCGTCGGCGACGGCCCCAGATGAGGCGCCGCGCGTGGCGATCGGCGTCAGGCGGGACCCGCGGTTCGCAGACGCGCTGAGTGCGGCAACGTGTCCGACCGCGCGGGCGTGCGATTCCCACTCGTACGATGCGCCGAGCGCAGCGCCGAGAAACAGGCCGGCCGCCGCCGCCGCCGCGAGCCACTTGACGGCGAATCGCGATTGGCCGCCGGTGATTTCGGCGCCGCCCGCGCGTCCCGGAAAGCTGATCACGCGGGCTGCGCGTCCGACGTGCTCGAGCTGTTTCGCAATCTGCTGCTGCTGGGAGCGCAGCCGTTCCGCGGTAAACACCGCGTCAGCCTCGACGTCGCCATCGGCGCGGACCTGCTCCATGAACGCGGATAGCTCGGCGTACTGGGTAGCGCACGCGGGGCAGTCCGCCAGGTGCTCCGCCGCCGGCGGATCGATGGCGGCGCCGCTCCGCGTGGCGACATAGCACTCGAACAGCCGTTCTTCGTCCAGGTGGAGCTTTCGAGTTGTCACGTGTGGTGCTCCAGCAAAGCGCGCAGCTTGCGCGCCGCTCGAAACAAGTGCACGCGAACCGTCGATTCTTTGAGCCCGGTGATCACGCTGACCTCACGAGGGGTGCAGTCGCCGTAATGACACAGCATGAACACGGTACGCTGACGTCCATCCAGCCGGTCGATCGCGCCCGCCAACCGCGACCGCCGTTCGCGCGCCAGGAGGCGGCCTTCGGGACTTCTGTCGGGAGACGCAGAGCGTGAGACGCGCGCTTCGTCCGCCGGGCCGATCTCGCCGTGCACGAACCATCGATCGCGTCGGTGACGCGCCTTGCGCCGATCGAGGCAGCCGTTGATGAGAATTCGCGTGAACCAGACTTCGAATGGCCACTCTTCGCGGTACGAAGTGATGTGACTGAACACCTTGACGAAGGCATCCTGCACCGCTTCGTCCGCGTCCGAGGCGTCGCGCAGATATTGATAGGCAATCCGGACGGCTCGGCGCTGCTGCACAGCGACGAGCGCCCCGAACCGGTCTCGCGCTTCGTCGAGCTCTCCGCGCTCGACCAGTCCTCGAATTTCAATGGCGAGCCGGGAATCGTCGGAAACGTGCGCAGCGATCGCGCGGGGGCGGCGCGATGGAACGCGACCGGCGACCGCCGGGGCTTCAGTATCCCGGTCCCGTCCCGCGAGAGCGCCGTCCTCGAATGGCCGCAAATCAACACTCATGAAGGCATTACGATCTGTTAGGAGACCTGTTTACAGTCTATCGCAGATGTCACAATTGTTGACTTGAGCCGATCCGGGCGAGTACGATCCTTCGATTCTACGTATGTTACTGCGTCTTCATCGCTTAGGAGCCGTTGATGAGCACTGAAGTCGAGCGGGGCCGTGGCCTCGAGCGCGAAGGGATCACCACCGACCGCGTCCGATGGAATCTGGCAGTGCCTGCTCTGTACGAAGAAGCTGTACGGCGGCAGGAGGGACTGATTTCTGCCGACGGTCCGTTGTCGTGCCGAACGGGGCAGCACACCGGTCGATCGCCCAATGACAAGTTTCTCGTCCAGGAGCCCGGAAGTGAGAAGCACGTCGCATGGGGCAAGGTCAACCGGCCGATGTCGCTCGAGCATTTCGACGCGTTCCACAAGGACATGTTGAACTCGCTGTCCGGCAAAGAGCTCTACGTGCTCGACTGTTTCGCCGGCGCCGATCCGAACTACCGTCTGCCGGTTCGCATCATCAACGAGTTCGCCTGGCACAATCTGTTCTGCCGGAATCTCTTCATCGACGATCCACTCGCGGCGGAGGCCTCATCTCCGCAGTTCACGATCATCGATTCACCCAGTTTCAAGGCGGATCCCAAGCGGCACGGCACGAATTCCGACGTGGCCATCATCGTGAACTTCGCGAAGAAGCTCGTGCTCATCTGCGGCTCGAGCTACGCCGGCGAGATGAAGAAGTCGATTTTCAGCGTGCTCAATTACATTCTGCCGCTGCAGGGCGTCCTGTCGATGCACTGTTCGGCGAACATCGGGAAGACCGGCGACGTCGCGCTCTTCTTCGGCCTCTCGGGGACAGGCAAGACGACCCTGTCGAGCGATCCCGATCGCATGCTCATCGGCGACGACGAGCATGGGTGGAGCGATCGCGGCGTCTTCAACTTCGAAGGCGGCTGCTACGCGAAAACGATTCGGCTGTCGGCCGAGGCGGAGCCTCAGATCTACGCAAGCACGCGGCGTTTTGGCACCGTGCTCGAAAATGTTTTCGTCAATCCAGAATCGCGCGTGCTCGATCTGGACGACGATCGATTCACGGAGAATACGCGGGCCGCGTACCCGATCGCGTTCGTCGAGAACGCGGTGCTGTCGGGGCAGGGCGGCCATCCCAAGAACGTCGTCATGCTCACGGCCGACGCCTTCGGCGTGCTGCCGCCGATCTCGCGTCTCACTCCTGAAGGCGCGATGTATCACTTTCTCTCCGGGTACACGGCGAAGGTCGCCGGCACGGAAAAGGGTGTCACGGAGCCGAAGGCGACGTTCAGTACCTGTTTCGGCGCGCCTTTCCTGCCGCTCCCGCCGAGCCACTACGCGAAGATGCTCGGAGAGAAAATCGCCAAGCACAACGCGCGCGTCTGGCTCGTGAATACCGGATGGACCGGTGGCGCGTACGGCGTCGGACGCAGGATGAAGATCGCCTACACACGCGCAATGGTGCGCGCGGTCCTGTCGGGCGAATTGGACGGCGTGCCTTACGAGCGCGATCCGATGTTCAACCTCGATGTCCCGTTGTCATGCCCGGACGTCCCATCCGAAGTGCTGAAACCGCGGAATACCTGGACCGACGGCGCGGCCTACGATGCGCAGGCAAAGAAGCTCGCGATCATGTTCGCCGAGAATTTCAAGACCTTCGAGGGCGGCGTCTCAGCAGACGTGCGCGCCGCGGGACCGCGGACGTAAAGAAAGTACCAGCCAGCAGTCACCCTCAGCCCCTCGCGACTCCATGCCCTACGAGCCGGTCATTGGCCTCGAGATCCACGCGCAGCTGAAGACCTCGACAAAGATTTTCTGCGGCTGCAGCACCGAGTTCGACGCCGCGCCGAACACGCACGTGTGTCCGGTCTGCCTCGGGCTCCCGGGCGCGCTGCCTGTGCTAAATCGCGCCGCCGTGGACGACGGGATCCGCGCCGCGCTCGCCTTGGGCTGCACCGTGCAGCCATCGTCGATCTTCGCGCGCAAGAATTACTTCTATCCCGATCTGCCGAAGGGCTATCAAATCTCTCAGTACGAGCTGCCGCTCGCCACGGGCGGCGTCGTTGAATTCGACAACGACGAGCGCGTGACCCACGTCGGGATCGTGCGCGTCCATCTCGAAGAAGATGCGGGCAAGTCGCTGCACGAAGGCTTCGCCGATTCCGATCGAAAGACGTATGTGGATTTCAACCGCAGCGGCGTGCCGCTCATCGAGATCGTCACCGAGCCGGACCTCCGATCGGCCACTGATGCCGCAAAGTTCTTCACTCACCTCCGCGCGATTCTCGTGTGGCTCGGTGTGACTGACGGAAACATGGAAGAGGGCAGCCTCCGGTGCGACGCCAACGTGTCGGTCCGGCCGACGGGCAGAACGACGCTCGGCACGAAGGCGGAGGTGAAGAACCTCAACTCGTTTCGATTTCTCGAGAAGGCGCTCGAGTACGAGATCGAGCGGCAGATCGACGTTCTCGAGGAAGGCGGGCGCATCGTCCAGGAGACGCGGCTTTTCGATGCGGCCTCGGGCCACACGGTCGCGATGAGAAGCAAGGAAGAAGCGAACGACTACCGCTATTTTCCCGACCCGGATCTTCCGGCGGTTGTCGTTGCCTCAGAGCGCGTGGCGAATCTCCTCGCGTCCATGCCTGAATTGCCGGCGGCGCGGCGCAAACGATTCGTCGACGAATATACGATTCCCGCCTATGACGCCGTGCAGTTGACGCAGTCGCGCGCGTCGGCCGACTACTTCGAGCGCGCCGTGGCGGCCGGTGCGGCACCGAAGCTGGCCAGCAACTGGATCATGGGCGAGCTCGCTCGCAAGCTGAAAGAGCTGCGCGTCGACCTTGGCGCATCGCCGCTGACGGCCGAGCGGCTCGCGGCGCTCCTGGAGCTCATCGAAAAAGGAGTCGTGAGCCAGTCGGTCGCGAAAGCTGTATTCGAAAAGATGTTCGAGTCGGACCGCTCGGCCGCTGAAATCGTCACGGCGGACGGTCTCGCGCAGATCGATGACGACCGGCAAATTGATCAGCTCGTCGCGGCGGTGCTCGCGGGAAACACCGTCGCCGTCGAGCAGTATCGCGCCGGCAAAGCTGCGGCGTTCGGCTATCTGGTGGGTCAGGTCATCAGAGCGGCGGATGGCAAGGCCAACCCGGCGCGTGTCAAGGCTGTCCTTGAAAAGGCCATCAGCAGCCTGCCGTGACGGTTGCGAGCGTGCTATACTGAACTCCTCCAACCTAATACGAGCGGCAGCCGTGGTGCACAGGCAGCGTGAGCCGGGGAGCGGTCTGCGAACTTGATCGAAAGTTATCACCTCTCCAAGCTCTACAGGCGCGGTGTGTATGCGCTTCGCGATTTGTCGCTCACGATCAACAAGGGCGAGTTTGTTTTTCTCACCGGACCAAGCGGCGCCGGCAAATCGACGCTGCTGCGCCTGCTGCTCTGTGCCGAGCAGCCGAGCGAAGGGGACTTGCGGGTCGGCGGCCGTGATCTGAGCTTGCTGACGCCTTCGCAAATCCAGACATATCGACGGACCGTCGGGTTCGTCTTTCAAGACTTTCGGCTCGTTCCACGCTTTTCTGTCTTCCAGAACGTCGCGTTCGTCATGCGGGTTCTGGGCATGCCCCTTTCGACGCAGCAGCGCAAAACATTTCAGGTACTGAAGTGGGTCGGGCTGCAGCACCGCATGAACGCAAGCCCCGAAGAACTTTCCGGAGGGGAACAGCAGCGCATCGCGATCGCGCGGGCGCTGGTGAACGATCCGCAGCTGATTCTGGCGGACGAGCCGACCGGCAACCTCGATCCGGACCTCTCGCTGGAGATCATGAATCTCTTCCGCGAAATCAACGCACGCGGCACGACCGTCGTCGTCGCAACGCACGACCGCGAGCTGATCCGGCGGGTCGGCCGCCGCGCCGTGACGCTCGACCACGGCCGCGTGGTGGAAATCACGTAGGTGCGCGCCCTCCGCTACGCGTTCGATGAAGCCATCCAGAGCCTTTGGCGAGGACGCCAGTCGGGCCTGCTCTCTACAGCGACGATCGCGCTCGCGCTCTTCGTGCTTGGCGCGTTTCTGATCGTGACTGGAAATCTCGAACACCTCGGCGCCGAGTGGAGCACCGCGGCCGAGATGTCGGTGTACTTGAAAGACGACGTCGCGGCCGCCGATCGGACGGCGATCGAAGCCGCCCTCGCGCCCGGCGATACGATTGCCGCGCGCGAGTTCGTATCCAAGAACGATGCGATGGTGCGCTTCAAACAGACGTTCACGGACCTGGCGTCCACGATCGACACGATTGGCGGCAACCCGCTGCCGGCGTCTTACGAGGTGCGGCTTCGGACAGACTCGGCCGGTTCGACTGGCCCGAACGCGCTGGACGCCTTGAGCGCGCGGATAAGGCCAATGCCTGGCGTCGCCGACGTCCGTTACGACCGCCAGTGGCTGACGCGGCTTCTTTCCGCCGTTGGAGTGGTTCGCACGGTCGGCCTTCTGCTCGCATCCGTCCTCACGATTGCCGCCGCGCTTACTGTGGCCAACGTCGTGCGCCTGGCGCTTTACGCGCGGCGCGACGAGTTGGAAATCATGGAACTGGTCGGTGCCCCGAAGGCCTACATCCGCGGTCCCTTCGTGATGGAAGGTGTGCTGCAGGGGGGCGTTGGTGCCACAGCTGCCCTGCTCGTGCTGGCGATTACATTTTTTGCGCTGAGAGCCCGGTACCTCGCGCCGATTGCGTCAGCGGTGAATCTGTCCGCGATCCACTTTCTCGCGCCCGAGCTGTGCGCGGCGGTCGTCGTCGGCGGGATGGTGGTCGGCTGTGTCGGCGGGCTCGTCGCGGCGTCGAACGGCCCCCGGGCGTCCTGAACGGGCGTTACACAATCTTGACACTCGTTTTCCGTCGGCACTACACTGGGTTAGCCGCACCGACAATTCATTCTCGAGGACCTGCATGCCACGCTTCGTGACCGATTCGAGGCCGACCAGCGCGCAGCACTTGCTTATCGAATTTTACCGGGAAGAATTTGTCAAGCACCGTCAGTGCTTGCAAGAGCAGCGGCCGTATTACACCGACAGCGCCATCACCGATGTGGAAGCCGCGCTCGCTCGCATCATCGCGCAGGTCGAACAGCTCTCCACCAAAGCAGACGCTCCGCAGCTTGTCAGCTCGCTTCTCAAGAAATTCGACGTCGTGACCGGCCTCTCGGCCTGGTCCGACCCCAAGCAGACCCACTGACCCGTTCTCTCGACACGCTACGAACCGATCTCCTGGCAATTCTCCGGGCCGGGATCGGTGCGGTCGATCCCGCCCAACTCACCGAGCGCGCGCTCGAGTCCGACGTAGCACGAGGCGTTCAGCCGAGCGACGTCGCGGCAAATTCGAATCATCGCGGCGGGGAAAGCGGCGCGCGGGATGGCGGACGCGGCGGTCCGCATGCTCCGCGTTCGCAGCGGTGGTGTGCTTATCGCGCCGGACGAGGTGAGCGTTCCGCCTCTCGAATCGATAGCGGCAGGTCACCCGACGCCAAACGCGGCCAGCGAACGCGCGGGTCGGCGCGCGCTTGAAATTGCGCGCTCAACGACAGGCGACGATCTTCTCCTCGTCCTCCTGTCCGGGGGCGCGTCGGCGCTGATGGCGGTGCCCGCAGACGGCCTCTCCATCAGTGACAAGAGCGCGACGACTGCACGATTGCTCGAGGCGGGCGCCGACATTCACGCCCTCAACACCGTTCGCAAGCATCTTTCGGCCGTGAAGGGTGGCTGGCTTGCGGCTGCTGCTGCGGGACCGAGTCTCACGCTCGCGATCTCTGATGTGGTTGGCGACGATCCGAGCGTGATCGCATCCGGCCCGACGGTCCCCGACGCGACGACCTTCGAGCAGGCGCTCGCGGTGCTGGAACAGTTCGGCGGCGCAGGCGCGTATCCGAACGCCGTCGTCGGGCACCTCGAGGCCGGTGCTCGCGGCGCATTTTCGGAAACGCCGAAGCCTGGGGACGAGCGGCTTGCCCGCGCGACGACGACGGTGATCGGTGGCAGGCACAACGCGATGAACGGCGCCGCGCAAGAAGCCGAGACCCGCGGCTTCCATGTGCTCCGGATCGACGACGCAGTGGCTGGCGACGCGCGGACGACGGCGGTATCACACGTGCGTGCAGTGCTCGCGCGCGCTGCGAGCATCGGGCGGCCGGTCTGCATCATCTCGAGCGGTGAAACGACGGTCCACGTGACCGGCCGCGGCAGAGGAGGGCGCAATCAGGAGTTCGCTCTCGCGTCTGCCGCGCTATTGCACGACGCGACGTCGGTCGCAGCGCTGGCGAGCATCGGCACTGACGGCGTCGACGGACCCACCGATGCGGCCGGCGCCATTGTGGACTCGACGACTTTTACGCGGGCCGAAAAGCTCGGTGTTCCGAGCCCGGCACGATTTCTCGACAACAACGACTCCTATACGTTTTTCACGCGTCTTGGCGATCTCGTCAAGACCGGTCCGACCGGCACGAACGTCGGCGACCTTCAAGTTATTCTGTTAGCCTAAATTCACATGTTTTCACGCGACCAGGTGCTCGCATTGATGCGCGAGCGGGTTCACCATCCCGCCGGCATGCGCGAGCTCCTTCAGATTCTCAAAGTTCCGCGCGAGGAGCGCGCTTCCTTCAAACGTCACATCAACGCGCTCGTCTCCTCCGGCGATTTGATCCAGATCCGCGGCCAGCGCTTCGGCCTCCCTGAAAAAATGGATCTGTACGTCGGCCGGCTGCAGACGCACGCCGGCGGCTACGGGTTCGTCACGCCGGAGCGGCCGCTCGAATCGGGCGCCGGCGACATCTATATTTCGGGCCCGCTCCTGAACGAAGCGATGCACGGCGACCGCGTCGTCGTCCGCATCGAGCGGATCAAGGAGGGCGGGCGCGCAGAAGGACGCATCATCCGCATCCTCGAGCGCGCCAACGAGCGGCTCGTCGGACGATACGATCGCGCCGACGACGGGATGGGGTACGTGGCGCCGTTCGACCGCCGCGTGTTGATGGACATCTTCATTCCGCCCGGCCAGGAAGGCGGCGCCTCGCCCGGCGAGATGGTGACCGTCGAACTGACGCGCTGGCCGACTGCGACGCGCGGCGCCATCGGGCGCGTGGCCGAAGTGCTCGGCGACATCGACGCACCAGGCGTCGATACCGAGATCATCGTCCGCAAGTACGGGATTCCCGACGCACATTCTCCCGAGGCGATCGCCGAAGCAGTCAAGCTTGGAGCGTCAGTGTCCGAGCGCGACATCCGCGGCCGGACGGATTTTCGATCGACGCCCACCGTGACGATCGACGGCGAGCACGCCCGCGATTTCGACGATGCGATCACGCTCGAGAAGCTGCCGAACGGCCACTACTGGCTCGGCGTGCACATCGCGGATGTGTCGCATTACGTCCGCGAGGGGAGCGCGCTCGACCGCGAGGCCTACGAGCGCGGCACTTCGGTGTATTTTCCCGAACGCGCCGTCCATATGTTTCCGTCGGAGCTCGCGACGGGCCTTTGCAGCCTGAATCCGCAGGTGGACCGGCTCGTCCAGTCGTGCCTCATGGAAGTCGACCGTCGCGGCGCCGTGGTTCGCTACGAGATGCACGACGGCGTGATCAACAGCAACGAACGCATGACGTACACGGCTGTGAACGGCATCCTGACCGAGCATGATCCCGACCTGCTGAAGCGCTACGCGCCGCTCGTCCCGATGTTCGAGCAGATGAAGGAGCTGTTCCAGATCCTGAACGATGCCCGCCGGCGCCGCGGATCGATCGATTTCGATCTGAACGAAGCCGAAGTGATCATGGACGAGGGCGGCGTCGTCGAGGCGATCATCGCGCTGCAGCGCAATGTCGCGCACCGGCTGATCGAAGAGTTCATGCTCCTCGCGAACGAGACGGTCGCGTCGTATCTCGAATCGCAGGAAGCGCCCTCGCTCTACCGCATTCACGAGACGCCCGACATCCTGAAGATCGCGAAGTTCGAAGAGTTCATCTCGGGATTCGGCTACAGCCTTGGCGCGCCGGTCACCGCGCTGCGGCCGCGGCATTTTCAGAAGCTGCTCGAAAAGATTCACGGCAAGCCTGAAGAGAAGCCGATTGCGTACCTCATGCTGCGCTCGATGCAGAAGGCGCGCTACGCGCCCGAGAACCTGGGGCACTTCGGGCTGGCGGCGACGAGCTACACGCACTTCACGTCGCCAATCCGCCGCTATCCCGATCTCGTCGTGCACCGATCGCTGCGGATGGCGCGGCACGGTGAGTTCACTCCGGAGACGCGGGAGGAATGGACCGACGAGCTTCCCGAAGTCGCGCGGCACACCTCCGAGATGGAGCGGAGAGCGAACGACGCCGAGCGCGAGCTCGTGCAGTGGAAGAAAGTGAAGTTCATGGCCGACAAGGTCGGCGATGAATTCGAAGGCTACGTGACGGGCGTCGCGTCGTTCGGCCTGTTCGTCGAGCTCATCGAACATTTCGTGGAAGGCATGGTCCACGTATCGACGATGGCCGACGACTATTACCGGTTTGTCGAGAGCGCGCACACGCTTCGTGGCGAAAATACGGATAAGACGTACCGGCTTGGCGACAAGGTCAAGGTGCAGGTCATCCGCGTGAACATGGAAGTGCGGCAGATCGATTTGGGTCTCGTCGAGATCCTCGAGCGCGTGCGCGAAGGCGAGCGCGGGCCACGGCAATCGAAAGCCCGGCCGAAGCACGAACACCGGCGAAAACAGCGGCCGGGACGGCACGAAAGGCAAAAGGCAAAAGGTAGAACAAAGTGAACGGCAAAAGGTCGCAGTGAAGTCGATCGTCGTCGGCACTGCGGGGCACATCGATCACGGGAAGAGTGCCCTGGTGCTTGCGCTGACCGGGACTGATCCAGATCGACTCAAAGAAGAAAAAGCTCGCGGGATCACGATCGATCTCGGCTTCGCCCACACCGTCGTCGACGATTTGAACGTGGCGTTTGTCGATGTTCCAGGCCACGAACGGTTCGTCAAGAACATGCTCGCGGGGGCCGCGGGCATCGATCTGGTGATCCTCGTCGTCGCCGCCGACGAATCGGTCATGCCGCAGACGCGAGAGCACTTCGACATCTGCCGGCTGCTTCGCGTGCCCGCCGGCATCATCGCGCTGACGAAAAGCGACCTTGCGGACGCTGACACCCTTGAGCTCACGCGTCTCGAGGTGCGCGAGCTCGTCGCGGCTTCGTTTCTCGAGGGGGCGCCGATGGTGCCGGTGTCGGCAAAAACCGGCGCTGGTCTCGACGCGTTGCGCGCTGCGCTCGGCGCATCTGCGAATACGGTTCGAGGACGGCGGGTCGACGCGGCCGCGCGGCTACCGATCGATCGGGTGTTTTCGAAAAAGGGATTCGGAACGGTCGTGACCGGCACGCTCGTGTCGGGACGGATCTCCGTCGAGGACGAGCTTGCGATCATGCCAGGCGGAAAGCGCGTGAAAGTTCGAGGCGTGCAAGTGCACGGCGCGGCGCAACCGGCGGGCGTGGCGGGGCAGCGCGCTGCCGTGAATCTTGGTGGCGTCGAGGTGGACGAGATCGCGCGAGGTCAGAACCTCGTCACGCCAGGTGCGTTCGACGATACCCGTGTGGTCGACGCCGCGCTCGAGCTGCTGCGGTCCTCAAAACCGCTGAAACACGGTGCGCGCGTTCGTTTCCATCAAGGCACTGCCGAGATGCTCGGCCGCGTATCGCTCATCGGACTATCACACAACGAACCCCTCCAGCCGGGTCGACGGGCATTCGTACGCATCCGGCTCGAGGGTCCGGCGGTCGTTGCGCGCGGCGATCGCTACATCGTCCGCGCGTACTCGCCGTCTGTCACGATCGGCGGCGGCTACGTCATCGATCCGCACCCGCCGCGATCCGCGATTCGAACCGGTGCGGCGCTTGCGCGATGCGAACGGCTCGATTTCGATCCCACGAAAGCAGCGGACCGACAGGCGGCCGAACTCGCGGCCGCGAGCGTGATCATCGAGGATGCTGGCGTCGCCGGATGCCCGGTGGTGTCGCTGGTGACCCGCGCCGCGATCGACCCGCCCGCGCTCGAGGCGCGCATCGCCGCGCTCGAGCAGCAGCGCATTGCCGTGCGGGCCGGTCAGGTGCTCGTGGCCGCGGCGGTCGTCGAGGCGCTGGAGGCCGCGCTCCTCGAGGCGCTGCGTGCGCATCACGCCGCGCAGCCGCTGTCGGACGGGCTGCCGCGCGAAGAGGCGCGAGAGCGGCTCTTCCGCCGAGGTGATCCGGCGGTCTTCGAGCGGACGATCGCGGCGCTCGTCGCGCGCAAGGCGATCGTTGCGCGCGATCGGCTTGCGCTGGCCGGACATCGGCTCGAACTCGCGCCCGACGAGGAGCGCGCGCGCGACGCGATCGAGCGCGTCTTCCGCGACGCCGCCTTAACGCCGCCGGAGCCTTCGATGCTGCCGAGCGCCGCGGGCGTCGCGCCGCCGCTCGCGGATCGCATGCTGAAACTACTGCAGCGTCAAAAGGTGTTGGTAAAGCTCGAGAGCCTGGTGTTTCACGAGCAGGCGTTGAAGCAGCTGAAAGCCGACGTGACGGCGTTGAAGCTGGCTGCCGGGAGCAGCGGACGGATCGACGTCGGGACCTTCAAGGAACGATTCGGGGTAACAAGGAAGTTCGCGATCCCGCTGCTCGAATATCTCGATCGGGAGCGCGTGACGCGCCGGGTGGGCGATGCTCGCGTGATTCTCTGAGGGCGCTACGACTTGTCGTTCGGGTCTTTGATTCCGGCCTTGAAATTCTTGATCGCGCTGCCGATGCCTTTGCCGAGTTCCGGCAGGCGATTCGCGCCGAAAATTACGATGACGATCGCCAGGATGACGAGCAGCTCTGGCAGTCCGAGTGAACCCATGACATTACTCCCGCAACACGGTGTGGCCGGCGAGCGTCGATTGTACCACTAACCACCGCCACGCCAAGCCGATTTCGCCCGTGCGCGCGAGTCTCCACTTCAATCCCTTATAACTCTGACGGCCCGCGATGAGGTCGGCCATGACGGCCCGAATGTTCGCGCTTGCAAGCAGCGCGTCTGTCAGCAGGGTCGTAAAGCGCGGGTCGAAGAACCGCCGCTGCAGCTGCGCCGCGCGTGCCAACTCCCCGGCGATCGCGCCGCCCACCTCGTCGGCGTAGGCGCGCGCCGGATTGCCGGCTGCCAGCGCGCGAGCTGCCATGTCCGCCGACCGCAGCGCGTAGAAAATGCCTTCGCGCGTGATCGGATCCACCAGTCCGGCTGCGTCGCCAACGAGGAGCCATCGCGGCCCGGCGAGGATCGGCACGCCAAAATCGGATGCCGAAAGCGACGGAATCGGCCACGCGTACGATTCGAGCCGCGCGTCCGGTGCAATATTCGTCGAACAAATCCATGCGCGGGTCGTCTCCCGGAGTTGGGCCGACGATATGCCGGCGTGTGCCGGCGCGCAGATTCCAATCGCGAGATGGTCAGGGCGGGGGAACGACCAGATGTACCCGGGCGGACTGGCAACGAGCTCGATCGCGATTTCATCGCTCGTGGTGCCGTGCGCGAAGAAGCCGGTCGCGATCGAGAGCTGGTCGCGGCGGAACGGCGCCGCCACTCGTCGCCGCACGAGGCTGTTGGCGCCGTCAGCTCCAATCACGAAGTCGGCATGCAGCGGGCCGTCGTTCGTTTCCACGCGCACGCCGGCTCCATTCATCGCCACGTCCACAACGCGCGCCTGCTTCAGCGTTGCGCCCGCGCAACAGGCGGCGTCGAGCAATCGACGATCGAAATCTTCACGGCGTGCGACGACGATATCCGATGCGGCACCAATCCCGAGCGCGGCCAGCGGCACGGTGGCCGCCGTGCGGGCCTGCGCGTTCGTGAAGCGCGCCGATCGGATCACGCGCGCTGCCAGCGGCGGATCGCCAATTGCGTCCGCGACGATCGCGAGAGCGCGCCCGGTAACACCGCCGCCGCACGGCTTCTCGCGCGGGTGCGAGCCGTCGACAATTGTCACGCGCGCTCCGCTCCGGGCAAGACGATAGGCGGCCCACGCACCGGCGGGGCCCGCGCCGACGATGGCGACGTCCACCGTGATACATTACCGTCACTTTCCGACAGTCGCGCAGGAGTCGGGCCTGGCGCTTGTCGGGCAGGTCTAAAGACCTGCGCTACGTGGATGGACGCAGGTCTAAAGACCTGCGCTACGTTCGATGCACGCGGATTTAATTCCCGCGCCACGAAGTCGATGAACGGTCGTGGCGCAGGACTTCAGTCCTGCGATGGAGACTCACGAGAGACGAAATGGTCGACGTCGATACCGCGTTATTCACAGTCGCCGTGTTCCAGGATCACGTGTGGGCGCAGAAAGGGCTCGACGCGCTGAAGAAGGCCGGCTTCGCCGCCGAATCGCTCACGATTCTTGCGAAGGAGAGCGCTGACGCCTCGGCGCTCATCGAACGGACGTTCGGCGCCGCCGGCGATCGCCTCGAGCTGCCGGTGGTCGGCGCAGCGCTCGCCCGCGGTCCTCTCATGGCGGCGCTCGACGGACCCGCGCGCGACCTGGCGAAGCTCGGGTTAGCCGGCACGCTGCGCCGCGTCGGTTTTCAGCCACACGACGGCCGCATCTTCGAAACGCTCGCGGCTCGCGGCGGTGTGCTTGTCGCCATCCGCGGCGAGCCCCGCGCCGCAGACGCGCTCGCCATCCTGCATTCCTACGGCGGCGGCAACGCCGCCATCGGCGCGTGGACGGGACGCCTGTAACCGCCGCAAGAGGTCAGACGGTTTCGGTTTAGGACAGCTCCAACCGCGCAAGTCTGCTGATCGTCCTAACGAATATGGCTGCGCTCAGAGGCACCTGTTTTGCAGTTGCCTCCCCGACACCTGTGGGTGAGAATATCTCTACGACCCAAATTCCGCTCCAAATGGAAGAGACTACGTCCGGGGACCCGCTGCGCTTGAACACGTCGGCAGGGCACCTGTCAGTGCACCTCGACACGGGTCATCCGGTCGAAGTTCCGTTTCTGCTCGAACACCAGCAGAAGCGGATGGGCCCAGCCGTGGCCGCATCGTTCGTGTACCACATCCTCGCGTCCATCGCGATCGTGTTGCTGATCAAGTACAGCCCGAAGCCGAGCGCGGCGGCGGCCATGCTGCCGCAGCAGCCCAATGCGAACATCGTGTGGCTGTCGCAGGAAGGACCAGGCGGTGGCGGCGGTGGCGGCGGCAACCAGATGAAGGAGCCGCCGAAGCAGGCCGAGGAAATCGGTAAGGACAAGATCACAGTCCCGGTAAAGAAGCCGCCAAAGCTCGAGCAACCCGAGCAGCCGCCGAAGGTCGAGCCGAACCCCGTACAGCAGTTGAACGTGCCGGCGCTGAGCATGGCTGCAGCGACGCAATCGCTACCAGGGATGGTCGACGCACCGCAGGGTCCGCCGACGCCTTCGCAAGGACCAGGAAAAGGCGGCGGGGCGGGAACCGGCGCGGGGACGGGCAGCGGGCCGGGAACCGGTTCCGGTCTTGGCCCTGGCTCGGGCGGCGGAACTGGCGGTGGTCCGATGCGGCCCGGAAGCGGTGTAACGAACCCCCGCGTGCTGCACGAGGTGAAGCCGCAATATACGTCCGACGCCATGCGCGCCAAGATTCAGGGCACAGTGCTTCTCGAATGCATCGTGCGGCCGGACGGCAGCGTCGGCGACGTGCAGGTCCTCCGCTCGCTGGATCCCACCTTCGGGCTCGATCAAGAAGCGATCAAGGCGGCCAAACAGTGGCGCTTCTCGCCAGGCATGCACCTGGGCGAAGCGGTACCGGTGATCGTCACGATAGAGCTGCAGTTTACGTTGCGGTAAGGCCGGAAGGGCAGGACCGGAACAGAAAAAAGAAAAGCCCGGAGGAGCGGAAGCTCCCCGGGCTTTTCTTTCGGCGTTTGCCTTCTGAGTTCTTAGTTCTAAGTTCTCAGTTCCAAGTTCTCAGTTCAGTACATTCCACCCATTCCGCCGCCGCCCGGCATCGCCGGCGCTTCCTTCTTCTCTTCAGGAATCTCGGAGATGAGCGCTTCGGTCGTGAGCAGCAGCGAGGCGATCGACGACGCGTTCTGCAGCGCCGAGCGGACGACCTTCGCCGGATCGATGACGCCCGCCTTGACGAGATCCTCGTAGGTATCGGTCAGTGCGTTGAACCCTTCCGTCGTCCTTCATCTCGCGCACTTTCTGCACGACGATCGACCCTTCGTGGCCCGCGTTGGTCGCGATCCAGCGCATCGGCTCTTCGATCGCGCGCGCGCACGATGTTGACGCCGATCTGCTGATCGCCGCCGAGCTTCAGGTTCTCGAGCACGCGCGACGCGCGAATCAGCGCGACGCCGCCGCCCGGAACGATGCCCTCTTCGACGGCCGCCTTCGTCGCGTGCATCGCGTCCTCGACGCGCGCTTTCTTTTCCTTCATCTCGGTTTCAGTGGCCGCACCGACCTTGATGACGGCGACGCCGCCGACGAGCTTCGCCAGCCGCTCCTGCAGCTTCTCGCGGTCGTAGTCCGAGGTCGTGTCCTCGACCTGCGCGCGAATCTGCTTCACGCGGCCCGCGATCGCCGCCGAGGCGCCGGCGCCTTCGACGATCGTCGTGTTGTCCTTGTCGATGGTGACCTTCTTCGCCTTGCCGAGGTCTTCCATCTTGATGTTCTCGAGCTTGAGGCCGAGGTCCTCGGTGATCGCCTTGCCGCTGGTGAGGATCGCGATGTCCTCGAGCATGGCCTTGCGGCGATCGCCGAAGCCCGGCGCCTTGACCGCGGCGGCCTGCAGCGTGCCGCGCAGCTTGTTGACGACGAGCGTCGCCAGCGCTTCGCCTTCGATGTCCTCCGCGATGATGAGCAGCGGACGGCCGAGGCGCGCCACCTGCTCGAGCACCGGCAGCAGATCCTTCATCGAGCTGATCTTCTTCTCGTGGATCAGGATGACCGGATTCTCGAGCACGACTTCCATGCGCTCGGGATCGGTGACGAAGTAGGGCGACAGGTAGCCGCGGTCGAACTGCATGCCTTCGACGACTTCGAGCGACGTGTCGAGCGTCTCGCGCCTCTTCGACGGTGATGACGCCGTCCTTGCCGACCTTGTCCATCGCTTCGGCGATGATCTTGCCGATCGTCTCGTCGTTGTTCGCCGAGATCGTGCCGACCTGCGCCACCATGTTGCCGCTGACCGGCTTGGACATCTTCTTGAGCTCGGCGGTGAGCGCTTCGACCGCCTTCTCGATGCCGCGCTTGATGTCCATCGGGTTCGCGCCGGCGACGACGTTCTTCGCGCCTTCGCGATAGATCGCCTGCGCGAGCACGGTGGCGGTGGTCGTGCCGTCGCCGGCCGTGTCCGACGTCTTGCTCGCGACTTCGCGCACCATCTGCGCGCCCATGTTCTCGAGCGGATCCTTCAGGTCGATTTCCTTCGCCACCGTCACGCCGTCCTTGGTGATCGTCGGCGATCCGAACTTCTTGTCGAGGACGACGTTGCGTCCCTTCGGGCCGAGCGTGACCTTCACCGCATCGGCCAGCTGGTTGACGCCGCGCAGCACGGCCTGGCGTGACTGCTCGCCGTACACAATCTGTTTTGCCATCGATGTACTCCTGAATCGTTCTTGCTTCTGAAGTTCTTACTTCTTCGTTTTCTTCCCGCCGTCGCCGTTGTTCTCGATGACGGCGAGGACTTCGTCTTCGCGCATGATGAGGTAGTCCTCGACCATCGAGCTTGATCTCCTGGCCGGAGTACTTGCCGAACAGGATGAGGTCGCCGGCCTTGACGTCGAGCGGGACGCGCTTGCCGTCGTCTTTGGACTTGCCGTTGCCGGCGGCGATGACTTTGCCCTGCTGCGGTTTTTCTTTGGCGGTGTCGGGGATGATGATCCCGCCGACTTTCTGTTCGCCTTCCTCGAGGCGCTGAACGATGATGCGGTCGTGCAGCGGTCTGACATTCATGCGTTGTGCTCCGTCTGAAATGAAATGGTGGCCCCCTACGGCTTAGCAGTCGATGAGGACGACTGCTAATTATATGTCAGGGATTGGCAGTGTCAACCGGGGAGTGCTTGACGGGGGTCGGGAGGGGGCTATCCCGCCCGCTTCTTTATCTTGTACTCGCCCATTTTGCGCGACAGCGTGTTGCGGTGCATTCCGAGCGTGTCGGCGGTTTTGGTGAGGCTGCCGTCGCAGTGGCCGAGCACGCGTGAGATGAACCGCTTCTCGAACTCGCGGACGGCATCGTCGAACTGGACGCCTTTGTCGACCATCTCCTCGACGAGGCGTTCCAGCTTGTCGCTAATCAAACCAGCTCCTTGCCGGTGAGCCGGCGAAACGCCTCGACGTATTTCTCGCGGGTCTTCGTCACGACATCGTCTGGCAGCGACGGAACGGGCGGCTGCTTGTTCCAGCGGATCCGCTCGAGGTAGTCGCGGACGAACTGCTTGTCGAAGCTCGGCTGCGGGCCGCCGGGCGCGTATGACGTCCTTCGGCCAGAACCGCGACGAGTCGGGCGTGAGCACTTCGTCGATCAGAGCAGCGAGATCGCCTCGACGGCAGCAGGCCGAACTCGAATTTCGTGTCGGCGACGATGATGCCGCAGCGCTCCGCGTGCGCGGCGCCTGCGGCATAGAGCTGGAGCGTCAGCTCGCGCACTCGCGCGAGAACGTCTCGGCGCCGACGAGGGCGGCCGCTTCGTGCTCGCCGATGTTGATGTCGTGGCCGCTCTGCGCTTTCGTCGCCGGCGTGAAGATCGGCGCCGGCAGCCGATCCGATTCGCGCAGGCCCGCCGGCAGGGCGATGCCGCAGATCTCGCCGTTCGCCACGTAATCCTTCCAGCCGGACCCGGACAGGTAGCCGCGCGCCACGCATTCGATCGGCAGAGGCTCCGTGCGCGCGACGAGCATCGAGCGTCCCCGCAGGAGGTCGGCGGAATCGCGCACGTCGAGCGGGTAGTCGGCTGGATCGACCGATCGCACGTGATTGGGCACGATCGCGCCGGTTTTCTCGAACCAGAACGAAGAAATCTGCGTGAGCACCTTCCCTTTGTCGGGAATGCCCGAGCCGAGGACGTAGTCGAATGCCGAAATGCGATCGCTGGCTACGATCAGCAGCCGATCGCCGAAGTCATAAATGTCCCGGACCTTGCCCTGGCGATCAGGGCGCCGGCCGGCGAGCGCGGTTTGAAGAATGGGAGCGGCGAGCGGCAACAGCGTCCCTCGAAGCGGAATGAAGGTCCGCATCTTACCGGGTCGCCATCAGCCTGACAACAACAACATGTAGGGGCGTTATAGTAGAGAGCGCTCAAGTCCTCATGCGATCGCACTTCCGGACGATCATCGTCGTCGCGCTCGCCGCGGGCTTGCTCGCGTTGTTTCTGCACAACGTGGACATTGTCGGCGTGGTCGGCACGATCGTCCACGCGCGGCCGCTGTGGCTCGTCCTCGCGCTGTTGACGACCTTCGCGAATCTCGCGATCCGCTCGCTGCGCTGGCAATACCTGCTCGCGCCGCTTGGTCGGGTCAGCTTCGGCAGCTCGTTTCGAGCGACGGCCGTGGGGTTCGCGGCGACGGGCCTGCTTCCGGCGCGCGCGGGTGAGGTCATTCGCCCGTACTTTCTCGCGCGTCACGAGCGGATGAGCGCGACCGGCGCGTTTGCGACCATCATCCTCGAACGGCTGCTGGATCTCGTGACGGTGCTCGTTCTCCTCGCGTCTTTCGTCTTTGTGTTCGGGCGGGACATGGCACGCGCGAACCCGGCCGTGTTTCGCGCCGTGAAGTGGGCCGGCGTCACGGCAGGCGCCGCGTCTGCTGTCGCGTTGATTGTTCTGTTCGTGCTGGCCGGCAACCCCGCGCGTCTCGGACGGTTCTTCGCGCGGCTGGAACAGGTGCTGCCGTCGCGGCTCGCCGGGATGATTGCGCGGCTCGCAGAGAAGTTCGCGACCGGCCTCGGCGCGATCCGCCGGCCCGGCCGGCTCCTCGGCGCGTTGGTCTGGTCGTTTCCGCTCTGGCTCTGCATCGGCCTCGGAATCTACTCGGTGTCGCGCGCGTTCAGCCTCCTCGTGCCGTTTACCGGCTCCTTTCTCATGATGGCGCTGCTCGTCGTGGGCGTCGCCGTGCCGACGCCCGGCGCGATCGGCGGCTTCCACGAAGCGTTCCGCATCGGCGCGACGATGTTTTACGGCGCGCCGGACGATGCGGCGGTGGGCGCCGCGATCGTGCTGCACGTGCTTTCAATCGGTCCGTCCCTGTTGCTCGGGCTGTTCTTCGCCGCGCAGGTCGGCCTCAACTTCGCGACGATGCAACGCCTTGCCGATCAGGCGGAGCACCGGCAGTCCGCCTAAGCGATGAAATGCCCGTACTGCGCGCACCTCGGCGACAAGGTCGTCGATTCGCGCGAAAGCAAGGAAGGCGAAGTCATCCGCCGTCGCCGCGAATGCCTCGAGTGCGGCAAGCGCTTCACGAGCTACGAGCGGATCGATGAAATTCCGTACATGGTCGTGAAGAAGGACGGCACGCGCGAGCGTTTCGAACGGCAGAAGCTGATTGCGGGGCTGTTGAAAGCGTGTGAAAAGCGGCCCGTCAGCGTCGCCGCGCTCGAGGCGATCGCGGACCGCGTGGAAGGCGCGCTGCAGGAGCGTCCCGAAAAGGAAATCACCACGGCCGATATCGGCGCATCTGTGATGGACGAGCTCAAGACGCTCGATAAGGTGGCGTACGTGCGCTTCGCGTCCGTGTACCGCCATTTCCGCGACCTTGGCGAGTTCATGAGCGAGCTGAAAGACCTGTTGAACGTGAAGGAATGACGCGCAACCTGCTCGTGGCAATCGTCCTGGCGACTGGCGTATTCGTCGACGCCGCAGAACCGCCGGACCTGTCGGTCACGCCCATTGCCAGAGACGGCCAGGTGTTTGTCTCGTTCGAATTGTCCGACGGGCTCACCTCGGACGTGCAGGACGCGATTCAGAGTGGGCTGGCGACGACCTTCTCGTACGAGGTCGAACTGCGGCACGGAACGGCGCGCCTGGTTCGACCGAACGGTTGCGGCGCTCACGATCACGGCGACGGTGCGGTTCGACAACCTCACGCGGCGGTATCAGATGTCGCGGACCCTCGACGGGCGGGTCGAGGACGCGCAGCCCACTGAAGATCACGATGCGATGCGCCGCTGGATGACCCGATTCGACCGCGTGCCGCTCTCGGCCACGGCGTCGCTCGAAACCAACGGCGAGTATTACGTCCGCGTCCGGGCGCGCACACGGCCGCACAACGCGTGGTTCGTCTGGCCGTGGGACCGCGCGTCCGCGTTTGGACACGCCAAGTTCACGTTTATTCAGTGACTAGTGGCTGGTTCAAGTCACCAGTCGCTCGCCACCAGTCACTAGCCATCGACACGGCTTTTAGCAATGCCAGCCACCGTCACCTCAATCACCCCTGGACGCGCTGGCGTGCCGCCGCCGGCACCAACGCGCCGTCCGTTCCGCGACAATCCGCGGTTGATTCTCGCCGGCATCGGCGTTCTGGTCGTGGCGCTCGTTGCGATCGTCGTCGCGAACCGTTCGCCCCGTTTTTCTCCCGACTTCCTCACCGAGTTCGTCCTCTACGCGCTCTCGGCCGCCGACCTGACGATGCTCGTCGCGCTCGTGTTCGTGCTTGCGCGCAACATCGTGAAGCTCGTGGTCGAGCGCCGGCACGCGCTGCCGTTCGCGCGGTTTCGCGCGAAGCTGGTGGCGCTGCTGCTCGTGATGACGCTGATTCCGGCGATGCTCGTCCTCGGCGTCGGCAGCGAGCTGATTCGCACGAGCGTCGACCGCTGGTTCAACGAGCCGATGGACGAGATCCTCTCGTCGGCGAATCAGATCGCCGGCGACTACTACCAGGAACGTCAGAACGTCGTCCGCGATCACGCCGCGCGCATCGCGCGGACGCCTGTCGACGGTCGATCTCACGAATCCCGACGTCCGGCCGATCCGCGATCTGATCGCGCCCGACGTGACGATGCAGCGCGTGCAGATGGTGCAGGTGTATCGCAGCGCCTCGGCGGCCGGATCGCTGGCGCAGCTCGAGCCGGTGGTCGACGTGGCAGCGCCGGCGCTGCCGTCCGGATACAGCCGCGCGGCCGCCGATCGACTCGCCGGACAAGCGCTCGGCGGGGCGCGCGACACGCGGTCGGTTGAAACGCTCGGCACGTCTGGCGACCTGCTGCACGCGGCAGCCGTGATTCGGGCGCCCTCCAGCCGCGCGACCGGCGTCGTGGTGGTCGACCGATTACCTCACGGGCGAGCTGGCCGCGCGCTCGCGCCGGATGACGCATGCCTTCGAGAGCTACAACCAGCTGCGCGTGCTCAAGCGGCCCCTCACCGGCGTCTATCTGTCGTTTTTTCTCATGGTCACGCTGACGATTCTCGTCGGCGCGAGCTGGATGGGTCTGTACATCGCGAAACGAATCACGCGGCCGGTGCAGATGCTGGCGGCCGCCGCGCGCGAAATCGGCGCCGGCCGGCTGGATCAGCGGGTCGAGGCACACGGCTACGATGAGTTCGGCCAGCTGGTCGACGCATTCAACACGATGGCGGCGGAGCTCGCGACGAGCCGGCGTCGCGTCGAGCGATCGACAATCGCGCTCGAACGAAAACATCTGGAAGGCGAGGCGCGCCGGCGTTATACCGAGACGATTCTCGAGCGCATCGCGACGGGCGTCGTCTCGATCGATGCGGCAGGCGCGATCACGACGATCAATACGGCAGCGGCGCGTTTGCTCAGTCTCGATCGTTCGATTCTCGGGCAACCTGCGAAGACCGTGTTCGAGCGGACGGACCTCGAGCCGCTCGGCCGCCTGCTGGCCGGCGCCGGCCGTGGGAAAACCGACCCGGCTGCACAGGAGGTCGCCATCGCGCGCGAAGGGCAGGAAGTGCACCTCGCCGCTGTCGCGACGGCGCTCGTCGGTGAAGGGGGCGCCGCGGACGGCGTCGTGCTCGTGATCGATGACGTGACGCCTTTGATTCGCGCGCAGAAAGTAGCGGCGTGGCGCGAGGTTGCGCGCCGGCTCGCGCACGAGATCAAGAACCCGCTGACGCCCATTCAGTTGAGTGCGGAGCGGCTGCGGCGTCATTTCTCGGCCGCACCGCCGCCGGCGAAGGCGCTTGTCGACGAGTGCACGACGACAATCGTCGGCGAGGTGGAATCGCTGAAAGGCTTAGTCGACGAGTTTTCGCAGTTCGCGCGCATGCCTTCTCCGCGCACTGTTCCGACTGATCTCGGGCAGCTCGTTGCGGATACGCTCGCGCTCTACGACGGACTTTTCGCGCACGTCAGCTTCGAAAAGCGATTTGCGCCAGGCCTGCCGCTCGTCCGGCTCGACGGCGAGCAGATCCGCCGCGTCATCATCAACCTGGTCGACAACGCTGTTGAAGCGATCAATCGCGAGGGTCACATCGTCGTGGAGGCTGAGCACGACAAGGCGAACAACCTCGTCCACGTCGTGGTCGCAGACGATGGTCCGGGAATCCCGCCGGCCGAGCGCGACAAACTATTTCTGCCGTACTACTCGACCAAGGGGCGAGGCAGCGGTCTCGGGCTCGCGATCGTGCGGCGCATCATCGCCGAGCACGGCGGCAGCATCGACGTGGGCGACAACGTGCCGAGCGGCACGCGGTTTACAATCGAGTTGCCGTGCTGATTTGCGTCCCTTTTTCACGAAGACACGAAGGTCCACGAAGGGCACGAACAACTTCTGTACACGATTTGTTTCGTGCGCTTCGTGTTCGTCGTGACTTCGTGATGAACGTGCGATGAAGGCAACCATCCTGATCGTCGACGACGAACCGGGAGTGCGTCTGGCGCTCACGGGCGTGTTGACGGACGAGGGCTATTCCGTCGAGGCGGTTGCGAGCGGTGAGGCGTGCCTCGATCGGCTGACGCGCGGCCCGGTCGATCTCATCCTGCTCGATGTCTGGCTGCCCGGCATCGACGGGTTGACCACGCTCGCACGCCTTCGTGAACGGCAGGTCGATGCGCAAGTCGTGCTGATCTCCGGCCACGGCAACATCGAGTCGGCGGTCCGCGCGATAAAGCTCGGCGCCTTCGATTTCGTCGAGAAGCCGCTCTCGCTCGAGAAAACCGTGCTCGTCGTGAGCAACGCGCTCCGCCAGCGGCGACTCGAGGCGGAGAACCGCGCGCTTCGCGCCAAAGTCGACCGCACGCAGACGATGGTCGGCGAGAGCTACGCGATGAGGCAGCTGCGCGAGCAGGTCGCGATGGCCGCACCGACCAATGGCCGCGTGCTGATCTACGGCGAGAACGGCACCGGCAAGGAATTGGTCGCTCGAACCGTGCATACGTTGAGCCGCCGCCGCGCCGGACCGTTCATCGAGGTCAACTGCGCGGCCATTCCCGAAGAACTGATCGAGAGCGAGCTGTTCGGGCATGTGCGCGGTGCCTTCACCGGCGCTGTCGCCGATCGTCGCGGGAAATTCGAGGCGGCCGACGGCGGCACGCTGTTCCTGGATGAAATCGGCGACATGAGCGTGAAGACGCAGGCCAAGGTGCTGCGCGTGCTTCAGGAACAGACGCTCGAAGCGGTGGGCGGGACGACGCCCATCAAGGTCGACGCGCGCGTCATCGCCGCAACCAACAAGGAGCTGCAGGCCGAGATTCGCGCAGGTCGTTTTCGCGAAGACCTGTATTTTCGTCTGAACGTCATCCCGATTTTCGTCCCGCCGCTGCGCGATCGCCGCGAAGACGTTCCGCTGCTGGCCGATCACTTCATGGCGGAGCTCGCGCGCGAATACGGCCGCCGGGTGAAGACGCTCGATGCCGGGGCGATCGACGCGATTCAACGCTACCAATGGCCGGGCAACGTGCGTGAGCTCAGAAACGTGATCGAGCGGCTGATGATCATGGTCCCCGGCGACAGCATTTCGGCTCCCGATCTCGGGTTCCTCGACATCAGCGGACTCGGCGCAGCGGCCGCGCCCGCCTCCGGCACCGAGCGTCTTACGCTGCACGAGGCCCGTGACCGGTTCGAGCGCGACCTCATTCTCCGAACGCTGGCCGATCAGCAGGGCAACATGTCGCGAACGGCCGACGTGCTCGGCGTGGAGCGGAGCAACCTGTATCGAAAGATGAAGGCGTTCGGCATCGCGCCGGCGCGGCGGCCCGAAGGGGAAGAAGAGGCGGTGTGAGGTTAGCCTCGGAGCTTGTTTTCGAGCACTTGTTCAGGCCTGAAGCCCTCGATCTGCAGATAGAACTCGGCCGCGGCGTTCAATGCCGCTGACGGCACCAGACCGACGATTTCGCTCTCGAGCACCGACACGCCGTAGCGCGCCGCCTCTCGTTTCACCGTTTCGAACACGCGGAAAATCGGCGTCTTCTGGTAATTCGTCAGGTTCATCGACACCTGGACTATCCCGCGATCGGCGAGTGGAATGCCCATCGCCTTCACGAACCGGTATCCGCCGCTGCTGTGGCGGATGGCCGCGGCGATGTTTTTCGCGACGTCGAGCCGGTCGGTTGCCAGGTTGATGTTGTAGGCGATGAGCGGCATGCGCGCGCCGATCACGGACGCGCCCGCGCTCGGATGCGGAGCTGACGGGCCGAAGTCGGCCGCCCAGGCCGGATTGGCCATCTTCGCCGCAAGGCCCTCGAACTCGCCGCGCCGGATGTCCTCGAGATTTTTCCTCGCCGCGTTCGTCGACGCGTCCTCGTAGAGGAACACCGGAATCGCGAAGCGCTCGGCGACGATCGCGCCGACCTTCTTCGCCAGGGCGACGCAGTCGGCCATCGTCACGCCCTCGATCGGCACGAATGGCACGACGTCGACCGCGCCGAGCCTCGGATGCTCGCCCTTGTGCGTGCGCAGATCGATATCGGCCACCGCTCGCTCGAACAGCGCCAGGATCGCCTGCTCGACCCCCGCCAGGTCGCCGACGAGCGTAAACACCGAGCGATTGTGCGACGCGTCGGAGGAATGATCGAGCAGGCGGACGCCGGGCACGCGCTCGATGGCCGCGACCATCTTCGCGATGACGTCCGCACGACGTCCTTCGCTCACGTTCGGGATGCTTTCGATGAGCGTCACAGGCCCAGCAGGATAGCAGGATTGCCGCATCGCAGAAAGACAAGCGATGCTATAATCCGCCCGTCGTTCATTCCCCTATGTCCGATTCGCATCTGCTCGACGGTTCGCGCTCGTCCGACGCGGCGGACCGCGACGGCAAGATCGAGCAGCTTCTCCTCGTCGGACTCGATCACTACTTCGCCGCGCAATACGATCAGGCAATCAACATCTGGACGCGGGCCCTGTTTCTCGATCGCACGCATCCGCGCGCCCGCGCGTATATCGAACGCGCGCGAAGTGCGTTGGCCGAGCGGCAGCGCGCATCGGAAGAGCTGCTGCACAACGGCGTCGTGGCGTTTCAACGCGGCGACGGACTGGAGGCGCGGCGGCTGCTGCAGGCGGCGATTGCCGGCGGCGCGCCGTCCGATGAAGCGCTCGCGGTGCTCGACCGGATGGATCGGCTCGAAGCCGGCGGGTTGCCGTTCGAGCGGCTCTCCGGCGCACATTCCAGCGCTTCGGCGTTCGTGCCGCCGGCGCAGGCGCGCTCGTGGACCGGTCTGCTTTTCGCGTTTGGCGCGTTGCTCGCCGTGACGGCCGCGGTCGTCACCTACGAGCGATCGAGCGGGCGATTGCACTGGAGGGTGCTCGACCGATGGAACAGCGCGCCGGCGGAGGGTCCTCGCGGCGCAGGCGGCGAAATTGCCGGCGACACCGGTCTCCCGCTGCCGCGGCGGGGACAAACAGCGTTGGCGCGGGCGCGCGCATATGCGGTCGGCGGGCATTTGCGCGACGCGCTGACGGAGCTCGAAAACGTGCGCACAACCGATTCGCAGCGGCCTGATGCCGATCGGCTCCGGGCCGAGATCCAGCAGCAGCTTCTGAACCTGAGCGTCGCGAGGCACGTGCCGTGAAATGCCCAAAGTGCGGATACCTCGGATTCGAACGCGTCGATCGATGCCGGAATTGCGGGTACGATTTCTCGCTCGCCCCGGCGACAACAATGGCGGACCTGCCGATCCGGTCGGGGTCCGACGCCGACGAACGCGGTCCAATCGACGACCTCACGCTGTCTGAACCTGGGAGTCACTCGTCGGCAGCGGCGTTGCCGCTCTTCGGCGATCCCATCGAAGACGATATTCCATTGATCACAAGAGTGTCGCCGCCACGGCCGCCACTCGCCGTTCGCCGCTCGACGCCGGAGTTGCCGCGGTTCAAAGCGGAGCCCACCCGCTCGCCGATGCTGGACCTCGACCTGAGTCCGTCGGCGACCAACACCACGCGTGCACGGGAGAGAGTCGCGGACGTGGACTACGCAGACGATTCACAAACCGCGAGCGTCTTCGCGCGGCTCTGCGCTGTGATTCTCGACGTCTCGATCCTCGCGATCGTCGATCTCGTCGTCATCTACTTCACGGTGCAGATCTGCGGCCTTACGATGCAGGAGCTCGGCGTCGTTCCAAAGGGGCCGCTGATCGCATTTCTGCTCGTGCAGAACGGCGGGTATCTCGTGGCGTTCACGGCCGGCGGTCAGACGTTGGGAAAAATGGCGGCTGGCATCCGCGTAGTCGCAGATGAGCGCGATGAACCGCTCGATTTGGGCCGCGCGATCGTCCGCACACTGATGTGGCTTCTGCTCGCCGTACCTGCGGGCCTTGGTTTCCTCACCGCGCTCTTCAGCAGCGATCATCGCGGCCTCCACGATCGTTTCTCCGGCACGCGCGTCGTCCGCGCGGCGTAACCGATCCAGGGCCGTTTGCAGCGTCTTGCGCTTTTGTTCGCGACGGTTCTCGGAGTCGGCTACGCTCCGATCGCGCCCGGAACATTCGGATCTGCCGCCGGCCTGCTTCTCTGGGCGGTCCTGCCATCGTCCCCTGCAATCCACGCCGCCGCGATCGTCGCGTTGTTTGCCATTGGTTCATGGAGCGGCAGCCTCGCGGAGCGGCACTTCGGAAAGACCGATCCCGGCCAGGTGGTGATCGACGAAGTGATGGGCATGTTGATCACGCTCTTCATGATTCCGGCGGGTTGGGGCACTGCATTTGCCGGCTTCCTTCTCTTCCGCGTCGCCGATGTGATCAAGCCGTGGCCTGCCAACCGGCTCGAGCGTTTGCATGGCGGCGTCGGCGTGATGGCCGACGATGGGATGGCGGCGATCTATGCGAATCTTGCGCTGCGGCTTGCCCTTATGATCGTCTGAGCTCTATTCGCGATCATGAAGGCATGCATTCTCGCGGTCGGAAGCGAACTGCTGACGCCATTTCGCGTCGATACGAACTCGCTGCACCTCACTGAGCGTCTGAACACGATTGGCTACGACGTCCGCTTCAAAGCGATCGTCGCGGACGACATCGACGAGCTGGCAGGTGTTATCGCCAGCGCGCTTGCGTGGTCCGATCTGATCGTCGTGACGGGAGGATTGGGACCGACCGAGGACGACATCACACGGGACGCGGTCGCGCGCGTGCTGAACGTCGAGCTCGACGTCGACGAGACCGTTGTCGAGCGGATTCGGAAGCGATTCGAACGCCGGGGCATGGTCATGCCGCTGAACAATCGGCGTCAGGCGATGTGTCCGCGCGGCGCGACGCTGCTCGACAACCCGAATGGAACGGCGCCCGGTCTCTGGATTCAACACGGCTCAGCCGCGATCGTGCTCCTTCCCGGTCCGCCGCGCGAGATGAAACCGATGTTCGAGGCGGTTCTGCGCGATCGGCTCGCGCCGCGAGCCGGCACCGCCGGCGTGTTCCGTCGCACGCTGAAGATCACTGGGCGCGCCGAATCGGTACTCGATGCCGCCGTGCAGCCGATCTACAGCCGCTGGACGACTGAAGCCATTCCGATCAGCACGACGATTCTCGCGGTGCTCGGGCAGATCGAGCTTCATCTGTCGGCGGTCGCGCCCGACCACGGGGCCGCCGACGCGGCGCTCGACGCTGCCGTCAGGGAACTGGAGACGGCGCTCGGTCCAGCCGTGTACAGCACCGACGGCCGCGGTCTCGAGGCAGTCGTCGGCGAGATGATGCGCGAACGCAAGCTGACGGTCGCCGTCGCTGAGTCGTGCACGGGCGGACTTCTGGCCTCACGCCTGACCGATGTGCCGGGCAGCTCCGATTACTTCGATCGCGGCGTCGTCTGTTACAGCAACGACGCGAAGATTGACCTGCTCGGCGTTCCCGCCGAGCTGATTCGAGAGCATGGCGCGGTGAGCGAGCCGGTCGCCCGCGCGATGGCCGAAGGCATTCGCGCCCGATCAGGGGCGAAGGTCGGCATCGGCGTCACTGGGATCGCCGGACCGGCCGGCGGAACGGATCAGAAACCTGTGGGGACTGTATCAATCGCTGTCATGGCCGAGGATGCGGCGACGGTCCGCACGTTCAACTTTCTCGGCGGACGCGACATGGTGAAGTTTCAAGCGTCCCAGACTGCGATGAATCTGCTGCGGCTGATGCTGATGCGGGCAGACGGCGTCAGAGAATGGACCGAGCGCCGGTAGGCGGCGAATGCGGCTGTTCGCTGCGATCGAGCTGGACGACCACGCGCGGGCGGCAATCGTCGAGGAACAACATCGCGTGAGGGAAGCGGTCGACGTCGGCCGCGACCAAACCTGGATACCGCCGGCGCGCATGCACCTCACCGTGGCGTTCCTCGGCGAAGTCAAGGAGCCGCATCTCTCAGAGGTTATTCGCGTCACTGGCTCGTCAGTCGATGCGACGCCATTCACATTGGGTTTCGGCGGCCTTGGCGTATTTCCGCCACGAGGCGCACCCCGCCTGATCTGGATCGGAACGACGACCGGCTCGGCGGAAGCCGTTGCCGTCCACCGGATCATCGGCCAACGGCTGCACGCCGTTGGGATCGCGCTGGAGCGGCGGCATTTTCATCCGCACATCACGCTGGCGCGCTGGCGCAGTGCGCGCCCCGCCGACGCGGCGCGGATACGCGCCATCGACAACGGGCGGGAAGTCGCGCGCGTGCACGTCGACCACGTGACGCTCTTCGAAAGCCGGCTGGCACCGCGAGGCGCAACGTATACGGTGCTGGCGCAGGCAACGTTGAGCGGCCTCCCGCCTCCGACCGTACAATAGCTGCCGTGCCTGCCGTTCTCCTCAGCGCGTACGCCATCGGGTCGATTCCATTCGCCTTGCTGCTCGCTCGGACGTGGGGAGCCGACTTGCGGCGGACGGGGAGCGGGAATCTCGGCGCCGCTAACGTCCTGCGCGCTTCGGGCGTCACGGCTGGCGTGATCGTCGCGGCGCTCGACATCGCGAAGGGCGCCGTGAGCGTGCTGTTGGCGCAGCGCCTCAGCGACAGCCCTTCTGCGCCCGCATTCGCCGGACTTGCCGCGATCGTCGGCCACATCTACCCGGCGTGGCTTCGATTCCGCGGCGGCAAAGGCGTGGCGACGGCATGCGGCGTGTTCTCGATACTCACCCCGGTCGCGCTGCCGCCAGCTCTCGCCATCTTCTTCGTCGGCGTGTGGACCACCAAATACATTTCTCTTGGCTCAGTGCTCGCGACGGTCTCGCTGCCGGCCATCGCTTATGCCACCGGCAGCCCCGCCGTTGTCGTCGTTTCCGCGTGCGCCGCTGCCGTGATGATCGTGTTCCGGCATCGATCGAATCTCGCGCGCGTGCGGACCGGCACCGAGCGCCGCGTGGGAGCGCGCGCGTGAGCGCGCGGATTGCCGTTCTCGGCGCTGGCAGCTGGGGCACCGCGCTGTCGGTTCATCTCGGACGTGTCGGCCATGTCGTGCATCTCTGGGCCCGCGACCCTGCGCTCGTCGAGGACATGCGCGCGCGGCGCGCGAATGCCATCTACCTGCCCGATGTCGATCTCCCGCCGTCAGTTTCCGTCACGCACGCGTTGGATCGCGCGGTCGACGGCTGCGAGCTCGTCATCGTCGCTGTCCCGTCGCATGGCGTGCGGGACGTAGTGCGAGCGGCGGCGACCCTCATCAATCCGCGGGCGATTCTTGTCAGCGCGACGAAGGGGCTCGAGTCGGACACGTTCCTGCGCATGTCCGAAGTGATCGCGCAGGAGGTTGGATCCGATCGGGCGATCGTCGTGTTGTCGGGCCCGAGCTTCGCCAGCGAAGTCGCACGTGAGCTGCCCACGGCGGTGCTCGCGGCCTCGAGCGATGGCCGTGTCACCGACATCGTGCAGCGCGAGTTCCGCGGTCCGTATTTCCGCCTCTATGCGAGCGACGATGTGGTCGGCGTGGAGATGGGCGGTGCGATGAAGAACGTGATCGCGATCGCCGCTGGCGCGGTCGAAGGCCTCGGGCTCGGACATAACGCGCTGGCCGGCCTGATCACCCGCGGCCTGGCCGAGCTCACGCGGCTGGCGTGCGCGGCGGGAGGCAAGCGAGAGACGCTCGCCGGCCTCAGCGGTCTCGGCGATCTCGTGCTCACGTGCACGGGCGATCTCAGCCGCAACCGGCACGTCGGCCTCGAGCTCGCACGCGGGCGCTCGGCGCACGACATTCTCGCAGGCATGAAGATGATTGCCGAAGGCGTGCGCACGACCGGCGCTGCGCTGGCGCTCGGCGCCCGGTACCGCGTCGAGTTGCCGATTGCCGCACAGGTGGCGGAGGTGCTCGCGGGCCGCGCCGATGTGCGCACGGCGCTCGATGCGCTGATGCTGCGGCGTCAGCGGGCGGAAGCTGAAGCCGGCTGACCGCGTTCATCGGGTAAGCTGGTACTACCGTGAAGGTTTTCGGCCGCATTCGCGACAGTCTCTCGCGCACCAAGCAGCAGATCATCGAGCGCTTCGACACCATCGTCCGGCAGGCGGATGAGCCGGAGCGGCGCGCGCGCCCAATAGACGTCGACACGGTTGAAGCACTCGAAGAACTGCTGATATCGGCCGACATCGGCGTCGCCGCGACCGATCGCATCATCGCTGCGGTGAAGACGAAACCGCGAAATGGCGCCAGCCTTCGCGACCTGGTCAAACAGGAGATTCGCGACGTGTTCACAGCGGTCGACAAGCCGATCGCCGTCGAGCATCGGCCGGCCGTGACGCTGATCGTCGGCGTGAACGGCACCGGCAAGACGACGACAGTCGGTAAGCTGGCAAACCTGCTGAAAGCAGACGGGAAACGGCCGCTCATCTGCGCGGCCGACACGTTCCGCGCCGCCGCCGTCGAGCAGCTCGAGATATGGGCGAAGCGCGCCGGCGTCGACATGGTGCGCGCGAGGGAGGGTTCCGATCCTGCCGCGGTCGTGTTCGATGCGATCTCGTCGGGCAAAGCGAAAGATCGCGATCCGATTCTCGTCGACACGGCCGGGCGCCTGCATACGCGCGTGAATCTGATGAACGAGCTCGAGAAGATCCGCCGCATCGCGTCGCGCGAAGTACCGGGCGCGCCGCAGGAGGTGCTGCTCGTTCTCGACGCGACCGTTGGCCAGAACGGCGTCGCGCAAGCACGCGAGTTCATGAATGTTGCCGGCGTCAACGGGATCGTGCTGACGAAACTCGATGGGACCGCGAAAGGCGGGGTCGCCGTGGCGATTGCCAACGATCTGCGGCTGCCGATCCGCTACGTCGGCGTGGGCGAAGGTATCGACGATCTCGTGCCCTTCGACGCCACCGAGTACGTGGACGGCCTCTTCGAAGAGAAGTGGTGACGCGCCCGGGCGACGAGCGTTTCATGGAGCGCGCCCTGATCCTCGCCGAGCGCGGCCGCGGGCGCACGAGCCCCAATCCCCTCGTCGGCGCGGTAATCGTGTCGCCCGACGGCGTGGTGATCGGCCAGGGAGCGCACGAGTTCGCGGGCGGGCCGCACGCCGAGGTCCATGCGCTGGACGCCGCCGGCGATCGCGCACGTGGCGCGACGTTGTACTGCACCCTCGAGCCCTGCTGCCATACCGGGCGCACCGGGCCGTGCGTCGTACGCATCGTCGACGCTGGCGTGCGCCGCGTCGTCGCGGCGACGTCCGATCCGAACCCGCTCGTGGCCGGGAAAGGATTCGCGTTCCTGCGAAGCCACGACATCGATGTGTCCATCGGCGTCGGCGCGCCGGCGGCGCGCGCCCTGAATCAGCCGTTCTTCACCCTCGTCACCGAGCATCGGCCGTTCGTGATCGCAAAGGCCGCCGTGAGCGCTGACGGCATGATCGCGGCATCGCCCGGCGCGCGCACCCAGCTCACGGGGACAATCGCCCACCGCCACGCCCAGCGCGCGCGCGCCGAGATCGACGCCATCGGCGTCGGCTCCGGCACGATCCTCGCCGACGATCCATTGCTGACCGCGCGCGGCGCGTACCGCCAACGCCCGTTGACGCGCGTGATTTTCGATCGCCGGCTGCGCACGCCCCCCTCGGCCCGCGTGCTCTCGACAGCCGGCGCAGGGCCTGTCATCATCGTGACCACAGCTGTAGAAGCAAGCGCGAGCGAGCGGCGCGCGGCGCTCGAGGCGCGGGGCGCCGAGGTGACGGTTGCGGGGGACGGCCTGCGGGGCGCATTGAAACTTCTCGGCGAGCGCGGCATCGGGTCGCTCCTCCTCGAAGGCGGCGCGACGCTGCACCGCGCGGCATGGGACGAGGGCCTCGTCGATTTCGTACGCTTGTATGTGACGCCTCACGTTCTCGGCGCGAATGGGCTGCCGCTCTTTGGCGACCGTGCGTTCTCGGCTTTGATCAACGGGACGATCGTCGAGCGGCGCGTACAGCCGCTTGGTCCGGACACGTTAATCGAGGGTTATGTTCACGGGCCTCGTTGAAGCCGTTGGCGAGTTGATCGATCGCGAGCCGACGGCAGGCGGATTCCGGCTCCGGATCGCATCGGACCTCGCGCGGGAGCTGACGCCGGGTGACAGTCTTGCGGTGAACGGCGTCTGTCTCACCGTAATAAGCGCCGGGAACGGCGAAGTGCACGCGGATGTCGGTCCGGAGACCGTGCGTGTCACGACCCTGGGCGGGCTGGCGCACGGCAGCCGCGTGAATCTCGAGCGGCCGATGCGTGCGGACAGCCGGTTCGGCGGCCATTTCGTACAAGGCCATGTCGATGCTGTGGGCGGGGTGGAGGCGCTGAAGCCGGAAGCCGACTTCCACTGGCTGTCGGTCAGTTTTCCGCCGGAGCTGGCGAGATTCTTCGTGACGAAGGGGTCGGTTGCCGTCGATGGGATCAGTCTGACGGTCGCGCGGCTCGATTCGGCTCGATTCGATGTGCAGATTGTGCCGTTCACGCTGGCGCACACGAACCTGGGCACAATCCACGCCGGCGATCGCGTGAATCTCGAGTGCGACATGATCGCCAAGTACGTGGTTCGCGCCGCGGAGCTCGTGGCCGTCAGACAAGCATGAAACGCGGATTATGCACGATGAACTCTTTTTGAAGACCGGAATTGCTTCGTGCACTTCGTGGAATTTCGTGGCTTCGTGAAAAAGGTCCGAGCATGAACCAGAGAAATATTGAAATCGCCAAAGGCGCCCGAAAGCGCCAGAGTCCGTTCGCCCGCATCGATGACGCGATTGCAGCCGTCCAGGCCGGCGAAATGATCATCGTCGTCGACGACGAGGATCGCGAAAACGAGGGCGACCTGACGATTGCGGCCGAGAAGGTGACGCCCGATGTCATCAACTTCATGGCGAAGTACGGCCGCGGACTGATCTGCCTGTCGATGACGCCCGAGCGTCTCGACGAGCTCGACATCCCGCTGCATGGTGTCGCAGAACAGCTCGCAGTTCGACACCGCGTTCTGCGTCTCGATCGAAGCCAAGGCGCGGACGACGACCGGCATCTCCGCCTCCGATCGCGCGGCGACCGTGCTCGCGGCGATCGATCCGGCGACGCGTCCCGGTGACCTGGCGCGGCCGGGCCACACGTTCCCGCTGCGCGCGCGTCCCGGCGGAGTGATGGTGCGCGCGGGGCAAACCGAAGCGGCGGTCGACCTCGCTCGCATCGCCGGTTTGTATCCGGCCGGCGTCATCTGCGAGATCATGAACGAGGACGGCACGATGGCGCGCGTGCCGGAGCTGGCGAAGTTCGCGAAGAAGCACAAGCTGTTGATGATCACGATCGCGGATCTGATCAAGCACAGGATTCGAACAGAATCGCTCGTCAAACGCGTCGCGTCCGCGAAGCTGCCGACCGAGTACGGCGCGTTTCAGATTTGCGCGTTCGAAAATCAGGTCGACAAGCAGACGCACGTCGCGCTCGTTCTCGGCGACATCACGGACGGAAAGGACGTGCTCGTGCGCGTCCACTCGCAGTGCCTGACGGGCGACGTCCTGCACTCGATCCGTTGTGATTGCGGTGCGCAGCTCGACGCCGCGATGCAGCGCATCGCAAAAGAAGGCCGCGGCGTGCTGCTGTACCTCAACCAGGAGGGGCGCGGGATCGGTCTCGCGAACAAAATTCGCGCCTACGAGCTTCAGGACGAAGGGTTCGACACGGTCGAAGCCAACGAGCGTCTCGGCTTCAAAGCCGATCAGCGCGACTACGGCATGGGCGTGCAGATCCTGAGGGAGCTCGGCGTGCGCACGATGCGGCTGTTGAGCAACAACCCGCGGAAGCTCGTCGGCATCGAGGGCTACGGCCTATCGGTCACCGAATGGTTGCCGCTCGAAATCCCCGCCTCTGATTCCACGCGCCGATATCTGAAAACGAAGAAGGACAAGCTCGGACACAAGCTGTCGTCGGTCTGAAGGCTACCGGTTGTACGGATACTCGTTGATCCAGTGGAAGCCCCGCTGGTTCAGCAAGAAGGACGGCAAGGGCCGCTTCCGCAGAGTGGCGACGATCGGCTCGCCATCGTACTGTCCCTCGAGCACGAGCTCCTCAGGTGACGGACTCCGATACGTCAGCACTATTTTGTTGTACGGACTGTAAATCGTGCTCATCTCGAATGTGTGCCGTGCGGCATCCTCTTTTGCGCGGAATCGCGTCATCGCATCATCCATCGTCTGCACGGCGACGGCGCCGCCTTCGTTGATCACAACGCGCCGCCACTGCTTTCGATCCATCGGCGTCGCTGGACGCACCTGACCGTTGACGGTGAAGCGTTCGACATCATAAATGCCGAAGTGCGGCGAGCGCGCCCGCGGCGGCTGCCGCATGGCGAACAGGAAAGGCGTCGCCGTCTGCCAGAATGCGCCGGCGATGACGATCGTTTTCACGATGAGCGCGGCGCGATCGCGCCATACCGACGTGAACGGCTTGCGGAAGTCGGCTGGAGCCGCCGGCTGATTCGTGATGAACACCTTGATCAATCGCCTGACGTCCGGAACGACCAGAAGCACGGCTAGCAGAAGAAGATGAGATGAATAGAGCTTTACAGGAACGTCATAGCTGAAGTTGAGCATCGCGACGTTGCCCATCGCTGCGGCCGCGAACAAGGCGCCGAGTGTGGTGGTGCGCTGCGAAAACAGCAGCACGCCGGCGAAACATTCGACAAGCCCCGTGAAAAACGCATACGGGCGCGAGTAGCCCATGAACGTCCAGAGCAGGCCCATCGGTGACGAGTGCCCGTACGGCTCGAGAAGTCGATCGAGCGTCGGAGCTCCGAACTGACCGGGAAAAACCTTGGCCATACCGTAGGACAGCATGACGATCGCCAGCGAGTAGCGGATGTACACGCGCAGCCACTCGTAGAGCGAGTCGTGCGCCCCTCGCTTGGTGTCCGCGACCGACCAGACGACTGCCGCAAGCGGCGGCGAATGCGGTTTGGCAGACCAGTTGGAGGTAGTCGATCAGCGTGTCGCCGCTGCCGGTGCCGAGCGTGTGAAGGTCGACCGGCGCGGCGATGCGGAGGACATGCGCGGCAGTCCACAATTCGACCGCCTGCCATCCGTTGGAGTACACGCGTCCGACGATCGCCAGACCAGGAATCCTGAAGAGCCACTCCGACAGCAGGTAAATCCCGACGTAGACAAACGCGAAGCGAAACGCGACTCGGCGTCCCACGCTCCACAGTCTCGTGCTGGCGCCCTCCGGTTCGATCGCGACGTCGATGGTCATTGGGGTCGGAATCCTACGTCAACGGTTGACACTCCACAAGCCCGTCAGCTACGATAAGCGTTTGCAGCAGAGCATGTTACAAGCCTCGGTGACGTTCTGTTCTGGATATGCGCGAGCGCGACGGCGCGAGTGCATCAGGCGTGGGGGTGGGGCCCCACGCAGTTTGAATGATGTTTGATTCACTGAGCAATCGGCTTCAGGGCGTCTTCAAGACGCTCCGGGGCCAGACGCGGCTGACGCCGGAAAGCATCGAGGCGGCGCTGCGCGAGATCCGCCTGGCGCTCCTCGAAGCCGACGTCAACTTCAAGGTCGTCAAGGCGTTCATCGATCGCGTGCGGGATCGGGCGATGGACGCGGTTACGACGGCGAGCAGCGCGGAGAACGCCATGCTGCGCGGCCTCGATCCGTCGCAACAGGTGGTGCGGATCGTCCGCGACGAGATGGTGGCGCTCTTCGGCGACGCCGCCGGCGGGCTGCAGCCGTCGACGAAGCGGCCGCGCGTCATCTTGATGCTCGGCCTGCAGGGCGCCGGGAAAACGACGACCTCGGGAAAGCTCGCGATGTGGCTGACAAAGCAGGGCAAGCATCCTCTGCTCGTGTCGACCGACGTCAAACGGCCCGCCGCGATCCAGCAGCTCAACGTCGTCGCGCAGAAAGCGGGCGTCCGCGTGCACGATCCGGCCGGCGTCATGGATCCGGTCGCGCGCGCAAAAGGAGCGGTCGCGGAGGCGACCAACCTGGGCTTCGACGCGGTGATCGTGGATACGGCGGGTCGTCTCCATATCGACGACGAGCTGATGACGGAGCTCGTCGCGATCAAGGAGTCGACTGATCCCGTCGGACCGCCTGTTTGTCGCCGATGCGATGACCGGGCAGGACGCGATCAAGAGCGCGGGCGAATTCAACGCGCGGATCGGCGTCACAGGCGTGGTGCTGACGAAGATGGACGGCGATGCGCGCGGCGGCGCGGCGCTGTCGGTGGTATCGGTGGTCGGCGTGCCGATCGCCTTCGCCGGGAGCGGCGAGCGCCTCGAGGATCTCGAGCCGTTCCACCCCGATCGCGTCGTGTCGCGCGTGCTCGGGATGGGCGACGTGCTGTCGCTCATCGAAAAGGCCGAAGCGGCCATCAGCCAGGAAGACGCGGAGCGGCTCGAAGAGAAGATTCGTTCGAACGAGTTCACGCTCGAGGATTTCCGCGATCAACTGAAAACGATCCGGAAGATGGGGCCGCTCGAATCGATCATGGGGATGCTCCCCGGCATGGGCAACCTCAAGGCGCTCGCGGAGAACAAGCCGGACGAGAAACAGATCGGGCGCGTAGAGGCGATCATCGGCTCGATGACGCCGGATGAGCGGCGCAAGCAGCACATCATCAACGGCAGCCGAAGGAAGCGCATCGCGAAGGGCAGCGGGACATCGGTCGAGGAAGTGAACCGTCTGCTGAAACAGTTCGTGCAGATGCAGAAAATGATGAAGCAGCTCGGCGGCATGTCCGGGCTGGCGGGCGGCGGGAAAAAAGCCCGTCGTCAGGCGATGCAGATGCTGCGCAACCGCCGGTAATCGGCGGTGTTCGTTGCGCGAGGAGGCGTGTAGCGCGAGGCTTCAGCCAAGCGCACGAGCGACACGCGTCACCCGCGCCGTGCAGCGAAACAGGCGTTCGGGAACGAACCCCGGAGGCCATTCAGGAGCGAGAAGATGGTAGCCATTCGTTTGCGTCGTGCCGGGTCCAAGAAGCGTCCGTTCTTCCGCGTCGTCGTCACCGATTCCCGCGCCGCTCGCGACAGCTCGTTCGTCGAGATTCTGGGCCACTACAACCCGCGCACGAAACCCGCAATCGTCGACGTCAACACTGAGCGTGTCGACTACTGGATCAAGAAAGGCGCGCGGCCGTCGGACTCGGTGCGGACGCTCATCGCCCGTCATCTCACGATCAAGCCGGAGCCGGTCGTCGCGGCGCCCGCGGCGGGAAGCGAAGCAGCGAAATGAGCGGCGTGCGCGAAGTCGTCGAGGTGCTCGCGCGCGCGCTCACCGACCGACCGGACGATGTGAAAGTGACGGAGTCGGTGCACAAGAGCACCACGGTGCTCGAGTTGTCCGTCGGACCAGGCGATTTGGGCAAAGTCATCGGCAAACAGGGGCGCACCGCCGCCGCGCTGCGGACGCTCGCCGCAACCGCCGGAGAGAAAGAAGGCAAGACGGTGACGCTCGAAATCCGCGATCGCTGAGTATCGGGGAGTGAGCCTCCTCGCGTTCGCGGAGATGGCGCTCGTCGGCCGGATTGCGAGGGCGCACGGCATCCGCGGGCAGGTGATTGTGAACAGTGAAACCGATTTTCCAGAGGCGCGGTTTCACCCTGGGGCCGAGCTCTTCGTCGAGCGCCGCGGCACCGTCGAATCGGTGACGCTCACGACGGTGCGGTTTCAGAACGGCCGGCCTGTGATCGGCATCGCCGGTGTCGACACGATGAACGACGCGGAAACGTTCGCCGGCTGCGAACTGCGGGTGCCGGTCGATCGCCTCGCGTCACTGCCTGCGGGAACGTACTATCGGCACGATTTGATCGGCTGCCGCGTAGAAACAGCCGACGGCACTGAGGTCGGGATCGTCGACGACGTCGAAGGCACCATGGCAGGCAGCCGACTCGTCGTGAGCGGCGCGCGCGGCGAGATTCTGATCCCGCTCGCGGCGCACATTTGCACGACGGTGGATACGGTGCGGAAACGAATTGTGATCGACCCGCCAGAGGGTCTGCTGGATTTGAACGGCCGATGACTTTCGACATCGTCACGATTTTTACGGCGATGGTCGAGCAGCCGCTGGCGGCCGGTGTGATCGGCCGGGCGATTGCCGCGGGCGTACTCGACGTGAAGATCCGCGATCTGCGGGACTTCACGATGGACAGGCACCATGTCGTCGATGACATGCCGTACGGCGGCGGACCGGGCATGGTGTTGAAGCCCGATCCGATTTTTCGCGCGCTCGATGCCGTCGAGGCCGAACGCGGCGCGCCGCTGACGATCGTCATGACGTCGCCGCAGGGAAGGCGCTTCACGCAAGCCGAAGCGCAGCGGCTCGCCGGCCAGGAGCACGTGGTATTTCTTTGCGGGCGCTACGAAGGGTTCGACGAGCGCGTGCGGGAGCGGGTTACGGACGAGCTGTCGATCGGCGACTATGTGCTGACCGGTGGCGAACTGCCCGCGCTCGTGATGCTCGACGCCGTTGCGCGTCTGGTGCCTGGGGTCGTCGGAGACGAGCAGTCGGTCGCGGCGGATTCGTTCAGCCGCGGGCTGCTCGATTTCCCGCAGTACACGCGGCCGGCCGAGATAATCTGGAGCGGCGCGAGCGGCGAGCGCGTGCTCAAGGTCCCGGACGTGCTCACGTCGGGGAATCATGCGGAGATCCGCCGGTGGCGTAAGCGGCAGGCGTTGAGCCGCACGCTCGCAGAGCGGCCGGATCTATTGGTCGACGCCGTTTTGGACGAAGAAGAGCGGGAGATCCTCCGGGAATTCTCCCACTCTGCGCGGCTGCAGTTCGGTGATGGAGGGGACGATGAGCGCGATTGAGTTGATTGAAAAGTCGCAAGTGGCCGAGCGGCCCGCGATGAAGTCGGGCGACACGGTCCGCGTGCACGTGAAAGTGCGCGAAGGCGACAAAGAGCGGATTCAGATATTCGAAGGCGTCGTCATCGGCCTGCATCGCGGCGGCACCCGCGCGTCGTTCACGGTCCGCAAAGTGTCGTTCGGGCAGGGTGTCGAGCGCATCTTCCCGCTCCACTCGCCGATCATCCAGAAGGTCGAAGTGATGCGGTCCGCCAAGGTCCGCCGCGCGAAGCTGTACTACCTGCGCGATCTGAAGGGTAAAGCCGCGCGCATGAAGGACACCGCCAAGCCGCAGGGCTGACCTAGGGCGTATGACCCGCGTTCCCGCCATGCGCACGCTCGAGAACGCGCTGCGCCGCGCTGGGTTCGTGCACGTGGCGGGGTGCGACGAGGTCGGGCGGGGCTGCCTGGCTGGCCCCGTCGTGGCTGCCGCTGTCGTCCTCAACCCCGAAAAACACATTCCCGGGGTCTGCGATTCGAAGACCGTCCAGGCGGCCGAACGTGAGCGTCTTTACGAGCGGATCCTCAAATACGCCGTCAGTTGGGCCGTTGCAGGGGCGGATCCGGCGGAAATCGACGAAATCAACATCCACCAGGCGTCGCTCCGGGCGATGCAGCGGGCCGTGCTGGCGCTGACCCCATTGCCCGATATCGTTCTTGTGGACGCGTTCCGCATTCCCGAGATTCCCATGGCCCAGCGGGGTGTCCGCCACGGCGACCGCCGGTGCTCGGCCATTGCGGCCGCCTCCATCGTTGCGAAGGTCACCCGCGACCGGCAAATGCGCGATCTGCATGCGCGGGACCCGCGGTACGGCTTCGATCGCCACAAAGGCTACGCCACTGCCGACCACCTGGAGGCCGTCGCACGATTCGGGTATTCGGACGTGCATCGCCGCTCGTTCCGGCCTCCGACCCTGTTTGATACGATGGACCGAGACTGACATATCGTGCCGATCGATCGCGCTGACGCGCTGCGCAAAGCTGAGAAATTTCTCCGGCAGGGGAAGCTCGACTCCGCCATCGCGGAATATCTGCGCGTGGTCGAGGAACAGCCGCGCGACTGGAATGCCGCCAATACATTGGGCGATCTGTACGCCCGCGCCGGCCAGAGTGAGAAGGCCGTCGAGCAGTACGTCCGCATCGCCGACAGCCTGAACGAAGAAGGGTTCGTTTCGAAGGCCGCGGCCCTGTATAAGAAGGCGCTCAAGATCAAGCCCGACGACGAGCACTCGCTGCTGCAGGGAGCCGAGATCTCGGCGTCGCAAGGTCTGCTGGCCGACGCCCGCACGTATCTGAATGCCGTCGGTGACCGCCGGAAGAGCCGCAAGGACACGCGCGGCGTCGCGCAGATCCAGATCCGGCTGGCGTCTCTCGATCCGAACGACTATGAGGCGCGGCGCGTCGGCGCCAACGCGCGCGTGCAAATCGGCGACGTCGCCGGCGCCGTCGACGATTTCACGAAGATGGCGGCGGACCTTACCGAAAAGGGCCGCCAGGCCGACGCCGTCGCTGCTCTTCGAGAGGCGATCGGGCTCAGCCCCGACGATGCCGCGATCCGCGGGCAGCTTCTGGACGCCTACGTCGAGGCGGGCGACTTCGCGGGTGCGCGCGAATGCGCCACGACCGCCGATCAGTTCCGGTCGCTCGCGCTTGCGTTCGAAGCGAAGGGTCATGAAGCCGAATCGCTTGCGGCGTTGTCTGATGCCGCACGGCTCGCGCCTGACGACGCGGATCTGCGGGCAACGCTCGCACGCGCCTTGGTCGCGCGCGGCGACATGAAGGGTGCGGCCGAATATCTCACTGAAGAGAGCGCCGGCTCCGATCCGGCCCTGCTGCTGATGGTCGCGGAGATGTATCTCCGCGGCGATCGGGTCGACGAGGGGCTGGCAATCGTACGCCGGCTGCTCGACGAGGACCCATCGCGGCGCGAACAGATGGCCGTCCTCGGCTGGACGGTCGCCGAGCAGGCGTCCGAGGCAGGATTTCGGACCGTCGAAATGGCGGCAGATACCGCCGTCGCCGAATCGGACTGGGCAGGCGCCGCGGCCGCGCTGCAGGAATTCGTCACGCGCGTGCCGAATCACATACCCGCGTTGATGCGGCTCGTCGAGATCTGCGTCGACGGCGGGCTCGAAGCGACGATGTACAGCGCGCAGGCGCAGCTCGCCGATGCCTACATCGAAGCCGGATCAGCGAACGAGGCGCTCGTGATCTCCGAGGACCTTGTCGCCCGGGAGCCCTGGGAACGAGCCAACGTGGAACGTTTTCGCCGCGCGCTCGAACTGGGCGGCGAGGCAGATCCCGAAGGTGTCATTGCCGCGCGTTTGAGCGGCCAGTCGCCATTCATGAGCACCGACCTGGCGCTTCATGGCGATCTGCCCGACCTGAACGAGGACATTGCTCCCGAAGCAGCCCCTGTCGCCGAAGAGGCGATCGTCCACGCCCCCGAGCCGGCGCCGGCACTATCGTCGCCGAGCCGAGCAACGGAAACGCCGCTTCGGCGCGGCGCGAGCGCTGCCGAGGACCCCTTCGACCTCGAGCTCGGCGCCGAATCGATCGATTTGAACGCATTGCTCGTCGACGACCTTTCACTCTCGGCGAATGAATCGGGCGAGCCGGGGCATGTCGACGTCGATTTGAGCATCTCGTTCGACGGCGCCGGCGCGCACGTGAACGGTTCCGAGTCGTCGAATCCGCCAGCGTTGCCGTCGAAGGATGGCAACCTGGACGGCGTGTTCGAGCGGTTGCGAGGCGACGCAGCGCGGCGCTCCGCGACCGAAGCAGCGCGAAAGCACTACGAACAGGGCGTAGCGCTGCAGCAGGCAGGCGACCTCGACGGCGCGATCGGCGCATTGAAAGAGGCGTCGCGTGCGCCGAGCCTGCGGTTCGAAGCGGCGGCGCTCCTGGGCCGCATTCATCGCGGCCGCAACCTGGCTCCTCAGGCCATCGAGTGGTTCGAACGCGCGGCGGAGGCGCCGGCGCCATCCGCCGACGAAGCGCATCTGCTGCTCTATGAGTTGGCCGACATGCTCGAGTCGATCGGCGAGACCGCCCGCGCGCTCGCGATCTGCATGGCGCTCCAATCCGAGGCGGGCGATTACCGCGACGTTGCGGCGCGGGTCGATCGGCTCTCGAAAGTGCAAGCGCGGGGGTAGTGCTCCTGATTCGACGCCTGGTGTACGTCGCGTTCTTCCTCGAGGTCGGCTTGCTGCTGCTCGTCCTGCCCTGGTCGGCCTTCTGGGAACAGAATTACTTCGCCGATGCGTGGTCCTGGACGCGCGTGCTCCTCGAAAACAACTTCGTGCGCGGCGCGGTGAGCGGCGTCGGGCTGGTGAACCTGGTCGCCGGCTTCGCGGACCTCGCGCTGGTCTTCGCCGCGCGCGACCGGCACGATCTACCGTATCGGGACGCCTCCAGCCAGCCCCGATGATCTGCATCGTCACCGATCGCCGCCGGCTGGACGTCATCCGACAGGTGGCGGCCGCGGCAGCGGCCGGGATCGATCTCGTGCAGGTGCGGGAAGGCGATCTCGAGGCAGCCGAGCTCGCGGCGATCGTGGCGCGTGCGGTCACACTCACACGCGGTACAGCCACGCGGATCGTCGTGAACGATCGGATCGACGTCGCAATCGCGTGCGGCGCCGACGGGGTCCATCTGCCGGCCGATTCCTTCCCGACGTCGGCGGCTCGCCGGCTCGCGCCGCCTGGGTTTCTCGTCGGGCGCTCCATCCATTCGGTGGAGGAAGCCACTTCGGCCGGCGCCGTCGATTATCTGATCGCCGGAACGGTGTTTTGCACTCCCTCGAAGCCACGTGCCGAGCGGCTGCTCGGAGTTGACGGCCTCCGCGCCATCGTCGCGGCATCGCGGGCGCCGGTTCTCGCGATTGGCGGCGTGACGATCGATCGCCTGGACGAGATCGCAGCAACTGGCGCCGCCGGCGTCGCGGCGATCTCGCTGTTTTGCGAACCGGCAGGGCTCGCGACCACCGCCCATTCCATTCGCCGGTGGTTTGACAGAGTGAAAACGCCCTCCTAACATAGGCGCGACCCCAACCATCTGATGCCGGCCGATCGAATCCCGGATGACTTCGGCTCAACGCTCCGGCAGGCGCGCGAGCGCCGAGGTGTGTCGCTGAAGCAGATCGCGAATGCGACGAAGATTTCGGTGGCGGCGCTCGAGGCGCTCGAACGGAACGACATAACGCATTTACCGGGCGGCATCTTCAGCCGCGCATTCGTGCGCTCTTACGCCGTCGAAGTCGGCCTCGACCCCGACAAAACGATTCAGCACTTCATCGCGTCATTCCCGAATGAGGTGACCGTTGCCGCGCAGGCGGCGGCAGGCCGCATCGAGGACAATCAGGCAATCGAAAGCGAACGCCGCACGGCGTCAACGTTTCTTCGCCTCATTCTCGTCAGCGTTCCCGCTGCCGGCCTGGTGCTCTATTTCGCCGCAGTCGGCCGGCGGGCACCCGTTCCGCCAGAGGCGACGTCGATGGCTGCCCGCGAACCGGCAGCGGCGCCGCTCGCGACCAGCGCACCGCCTCCAGCCGTCGACCGGCCGGCGGATGCCCCCGCGCCGCATCCTTCGTCGTCGGCGCCTGTGGCGACTGCCGCCAATACCGGTGACCCCGCTGTCGTCGACCGGCTGCTCGTCGGGTTGATAGTCAAGCGCGCGGTCTGGGTGTCGGCGACCGTGGACGGTCAAAAGACGATCGAGAGGCTGTTTCAGCCCGGCGAGCAGCGCACGGTCGAAGTGCGGCGCGAGCTGGTCCTGACGGCCGGCGACGCATCGGCGGTGGCGCTGACGTTGAACGGCGCCGAAGCGCGTCCGCTTGGAAAAACCGGCGAAGTCGTGACGGCGCGTCTCGACCTCGTCAATTTCAGGGACTATTTGTCGTCGAGATGAGTGCGCCCACTCCGCTCCTCGAATTCTTCAAGCGTGGGGAAGTTGCACGTGATGTGCGGCTGCTCGCCGCCGAAGGTGCGCTCGCGCCGCGCGCATCGGAGCAGCTCGCCATCCTCGTTCTGCTGCTCGAAGATCCGGATCCGGAAATACGCCAGGTCGCGGACGGAACACTCAATCGGATTCCACTCGAGGCGCTGCAGGGATTTCTCGGCCGCGCCGACGTGCCAATCGGGTTGCGCGAATTCTTCGCCGACCGTGGTGTGTTCCCGTCAGAGATTCCGACGATTGTCGCCGACGACCCGCTCATCGAGGCGGCCGACGAAGACGAGGACGGCCTCGACGATGAGAACGCGGATCGGGAGAGCGTCAACCAGCGGATCACCAAGATGGGGTTCTCGGCGCGCCTGAAAGCCGCGGTCAAGGGCACGCGCGAAGTGCGGTCGATTCTCATTCGCGATCCGAACAAGATGATTGCCGCGTCGGTCCTCTCGAGCCCGAAGGTGAGCGAATCCGAAATCGAATCGTACGCGCGGATGGCCAACGTTTCCGAAGATGTGCTGCGGATCATCGGTCAGAACCGCGCGTGGATGAAGAACTACGGCGTGATGCTGGGCCTGACGAAGAATCCGAAGACGCCGCTCGGCATGTCGATGAACCTGATGTCGCGGTTGAACGATCGCGATTTGGGCCAGCTGTCGGTCGACCGGAACGTGCCGGAGGCGCTCCGTATCGCCGCTCGCAAGAAGATCCTTTCGTCTACCTCAAAACGCTAGAGCGTTTTCCATTTTTGTGTAGCGCGAGGCTTCAGCCGAGCGGCGTATTAGCGCGAGCATTTTGTACGCTCGGCTAAAGCCTCGCGCTACATCGATGTGGAAATCGCGCTAGCGCCGGAGCTTTCCTTTGGCGCCACTCTTCTTGCCGCGCCAGTCGCGCCGCATTTCTGCGAGGCCGTCCATGAATACGGTCGCCCGCTCGCGTTCCTCCTCGGTCGTCATCGATTTGAGAAGATCGATCGCCTTCGCGAAGTCCTGCTCGATGGTCTGCCGCGTCGTCTGAAAATACAGCCGCTTGATCTCGGCGAGCTTGTCGTCGGTCGACAGCATCGGCAGCTGCTTCATGACGAACGCCTCCTGTTGCGCCGGAGCGCTGCCGTGAACGCCTCGAGCGGACGCGTGTTCAGAACGTCGTCGGGACTGAGCCACGCGCGCCGGGCGACGACGACGCCCCAGCGAATCGTGGCGAGCGCCGCCTGCGAGTGCGCATCGCTCGAAATCACGATGGGCACGCCCCGCTCGCGCGCAAGCCGCGCGTGCACGTCGCTCAGGTCGAGTCGATGGACCTGGCTGTTGATTTCGAGCGCGACGCCATTCCTGGCCGCTGCGCCGACGACCGCGTCGACGTCGAGCGGATAGGGCTCGCGTCGCAGAATCAGTCGACCGGTGGGGTGACCGAGGATATCCACATGTGGATTCTCGAGCGCGCGGAGCAGACGATCGGTCATCTGCTGGCGGTCCTGGTTGAAGGCCGAATGCACCGACGCGACCACCAGATCGAGTCCCGCCAGACAATCGTCCGCGAGATCGAGCGAGCCATCCGGCTTGATGTCGCACTCGATGCCCGCGAGCAGCCGAACGCCGATGCCCTCCGCGTCCAGCGCGCGAATGCGCGCTGCGTGCGCGGCCGCGCGCGCCTCGTCGAGGCCGTTCGCCATCGCAAGCGACTTCGAGTGCTCGGTCACGGCAATGTAGGCGAGCCCCTGCGCCGCGGCAGCGGCGGCCATCGTCCGCAAGTCGTCCTTGCCATCGGTTTCCGTCGTGTGCATATGAACGTCGCCGCGGATGTCGGCGCGTTCGATCAGCCTTGGGAGCGCGTGCGCCGCGGCGGCGTCGAGCTCGCCGCGAAATTCACGGAGCTCGGGCGGCACCCAGTCGAGGCCGAGCGCCGCGTAGATATCCCGCTCGTCGCGTCCGGCGAGGGCCGTCGTCTCGCCGATGCGAAACAGCCCGTATTCGTTCAGCAGGAAACCGAGCCGCATCGCGCGGTCGCGCATCGCGATGTTGTGCGCCTTGGAGCCGGTGAAGTATTGCATCGCTGCGCCGCGGCTATCGCGCGCGACGAGGCGCATGTCGACCTGGAAGCCGCCCGACACTTTCACGCTCGATTTCGTCTCGCCCTGCCCGAGCACCCGCTCGACCGAGCGGTACTGGACGAAGTCGTCCATGAGCGACGCCTCCGCGCCGGAGACCAGGATGTCGACGTCACCGCAGGTCTCGCAGCCGCGCCGCAGGCTGCCGACCAGATCGATTTCAGCGGCTGGCGCCCGTTCCCGCAGGTGCGCGACGAAGGCGGCGGCGACGTCGTGCGCATCGGGCAGCAGATGCCGGCCGGCGTCGTGTTTCCGTTCCTGAAGCGCCTTTAGAATGAGCGCCTCCTTCTTCGGGCCCATTCCTCGCAGCGCGCGTACCCGGCCATCGATCGCCGCGCGCTCGAGATCGTCGATCGTGCGGATGTCGAGCTCGCGGTAGAGCATCGCCACGGTTTTTGGTCCGACGCCTTGTAAATACAGAAGGTCGAGGATCGTCGGCGGAAATTCGGCGAGCAACTCCTGATGAAACGCTGAATCGCCCGTGTCCGCGATTTCACGGATGCGCCCGGCGAGGTCCTTGCCGATTCCGGGGATCTCGCGCAGCTCAGTGGCCTCGAGTGTCGCCAGCTCGTGGGGATGATTCGAAACGATGTCCGCGCCGTTTCGGTACGCGCGGATCTTGAATGGATTCTCGCCTTTGATCTCCAGCAGGTCGGCGATCTCGCGAAAGATGCGGCCGATCGCGGCGTTATCCAACGCGCAGGCCCTCGGTCTCGATGCGATACTCGAGGACCCGCGCGCTGCCCGCAGCGAGTGCGCTGGTAATCGCCTCGCGGCGATTGGGCGGGCCGTAGCAGAACAGGCATCCGCCGCCGCCGGCTCCGCACACCTTCGCGGCGGTCGCACCCGCCGACGCCGCGCGCGCCATCAAGTCGTCGATCGTCGGCGTCGTCACCCCCGGCGCGAGACGTTTGCGATTGGTCCACTCGATTGAAACCTGCCGTCCAACTTCGTCCCAGTCTTCTCGTTCGAGCGCCACGCGCATGGCCGCAGCTGTATCCCGAATCCGCTCGAAGCAGTCGAAGATGTGGCGGTCGCCATCGATGTGGCGTTTCGTGATGTCCCAGTTGTTCGTTCCGGAATTGCGCGGGGCGCCGGTGTAGGCCAGCACGATGCGGCGTTCCAGTTCGGTCGGGTCGACGTTCAGCCCCACGCGCCTGATACCATCGGGCCGCAGCTCGATCGACGCGATCCCTCCGTAGAAGGCCGGCCGGTAATCCTGAACACCAGTCGGCACCTTGATGGTCTGGCACTCGACGTTCTTCGCGATGCGCAGAATGTCTTCGGGCTCCTCCGATGCCCTCGACCACCGCGCCAGCGCGCCGCACGCCGCGATTGTGAGCGCCGACGACCCGGCGATGCCGGCACCGGCAGGGGATTCTCCGCGGGTCGTGAGGGTTGCGTTTTCGAGTTGATATTGCCGCGAGAGGAGGGCCAGCAGCGGGAGGTCGCCGTCGGCGTCGAGCTCCGACCAGCTGGCGGCAACGGCCCGCTTGTTCGTATCGACCGAAATCAGCTCGATCCGGCCGTCGGTTCTCTCTGCGATGTCGACGTGAGCCCGCAGGCTGATCGCGGCATTCAGCGTGGATGCACCGCTATGGAAAAGATAAAGCGGCCAGATGTCGATGGTGCCGCCAGCAAGATCGATGCGCGTCGGTGCGGAAGAGGCGATGGACACCTGGGGATTATAGCGAGGCGCCCAAGCGGCACCGTAGCGTTTCACGACAGTTAGTCGGCCCGTCATTGTCAAGACATTTATGTTGTTTTTACCCGACGCGATTCGTTTTCTTGGTAGATTGAATCGTTCCGCTTCACGCCTGCCGAATGCGTCCGTTATCCGTCCGCGTCAGGATGTCGTCGTGTGCGACCGCAGTGGCGGTCTTCGGCGGCGTGTTCGCGCTCGGGGTTATCTTCGGATTCGGATCGCTGAGCGCACACGTGCTCTTCGGGATATTGAGCCTGAGCGCGATCGCCGCGGCGTGGCCGATGACGACATGGTTCGAGGACGACGAGTGGGTGGCGCGGGCCGTGCGAACCGCCATTATCTGCTTTGCTTCCATCGTTTTGTCTGGGCTGGTTCTCGGAGCGATCGGTCTGCTCACGACGCAGGCGATGCTCGTGTGGCAGATCGTCCAGCTCGCGATCGCGTGGCTCTGGCGCACCGAACATCGGGCACTGGCGCGGTCCGACTACCACTGGCAGACGGCGGTCGTCGTCGGCATCGGCACGGCGATCGTGGCGTTCGTGATCGGCATGGGCGCGGGGCACTCGCCGTTGACGGCTTACGACAGTTTGAGCTACCACCTGTTTTTTCCGGCGCGCTGGCTGCACGACCACGCTGTATTCATCGTGCCCACGCCGTTCAGCGATGAGGCGCAAGCGTACCAGCCTGGCAACGGCGAGCTGTTTTTTGCCTGGCTGATGCTGCCGTTTCATGGCGACTTGCTGGCGCGGATCGGCCAGGTTCCGTTCTACCTTTTGGGCGCAGGCGTGCTCTACATGCTTGCGCGCCGACTCGGCGCGACGCCCGACCACGCGATATATCCAAGCGTGTTCTTCCTCGCCGCGCCGCGCATTGCGGAGCAGGCGACAGGCGCCAACGTCGATTTGATTTGCGCCGTGATGCTCGTCGCTTCGCTCGCGTTCGGCGTCATCGCCGTCGAGCGGGACCGGCGCCGCGACTGGCTGTTCTGGGGCATCACGCTCGGACTGTTTGTGGGAAGCAAGTACCTCGCGCTCGTATACGCGCCGCTCTTTCTCGTGCTGCCGTTCATTCGCGGCATGCGGCCGCGTGCGTTGTGGGCGATTCCCGGGTTGCTGGCGCTCGGCGCGCCGTGGTATCTGCGGAATTGGATTGTCGCAGGCAGCCCGATCTATCCATCGTCTCTGGCGATCGCGGATGTGACGATCGCGCGTGGCGCGTTCTCACACGCTGCGCTGACGCATTCCGCTTTCCATTCGACCGACGTGAGCGTGCTCGGCTTGTCGATGTTTCATGCCTTTGGCATCACGCTGCTGCTCGTCTGGCTGCCGGCAGCGATTGCCGCGATCGTCGTGACGATCCGTTCGGGCCGCTGGTGGCCGGCCGGATTCGTGCTGGCGGCGACAGCCGCGATGCTGCCGCTCTGCTGGCTCGGCGTGCCGGACAACGCAGATTCGCGCTTCTTGTTGCCGGCGGTCGTTGTCGCGATGAGCGTGTTCGCGCTGCCGTTCACCGATCGACGTCGGTGGAATCGCTTCGTCGGAGCCGTTTACCTCATCGGTCTCGCGTTTGTTCTCGCCGGGGCAAAGGGGATCTGCAAGTGAGCCGGGCCCCATGGTTCATGGACGACTGGTTCAAGTGGGAAGGCGTGATCAAGCCAGCATATCTCGCGTACTTCGCCGCCGCCGCCGTGTGCGCCGCCGCGATCGGACGGCTTCTGGCCCGCACTGAGTGGCGGATTGCGGCGCTGACAACTTGTGCCGTGCTTGGCGCGGTCGTACTTGCCGATGGCGCCGAGCGATGGTGTCAACCGACGCGATGCGATTTCGTAGCCGTGGCGCCGACGCATATCCGCATCGGGGAAACGTTCGGTTGGTGGTGGCTCGAAGCGCACGTTTCTGGCGCGAACGTCGCCTACACCGGCGACAACCTGCCGTACGGGCTTTCCGGACATCACCTCCAGAATACCGTCTACTACGTGAACATCGATCGGCACGTCGAGTGGCGTTTCGATCATTACGCGCGCGCGTACGAACGACGCGGCGCTGCCGGTGACGTGCGGCTCGCATCCGCGTCCAACGTGCTCGACCCGCTCGGCGCCGACGGCAGTCGTGTCGATGCGCCGAGGCCCCGATTCGAGCGTATGTCGGGCGATCGCACCGCCTGGATTCGCAATCTTCGCCAGCTGCAGATCAACTATTTGTGCGTCTTCGCGCTCAATCCGTACGAGATCAAGTACGTCTCGCACAACGACGCCGGCTTTCCAATCGAAGACGACTGGGCGCAGGCGGACACGCGCGCGTTTCAGCTCGTGTACGACAATCGATCGGCGCGGATTTACTCGGTGCACCTCGAATGACCGCCGACCTGCGCTCGCTCTCGGTGATCGTGCCGGCGTATTGCGAGGCTGGCAATATCAGCGGCACGATCGAGAATGTCGCCAACGCACTCGCGGACGTTCGGCTCGATCACGAAATTCTCGTCATCGACGACGGCAGTACCGATGGAACGGGTGCGATTGTCGAAGCCGCCCGTGCGCGATTTCCCGGCGTCCGGCTGTTGGTGAACGAACGCAACATGGGCTTCGGCTGGACGTACCGCCGCGGCGTTCAGGCCGCGTCGCGTCAGTTCATCGTCATGGTGCACGGCGATAACGCCTGGGGCGCCGCCACGCTCACGAGATCTGTTCGAACGTGTCGGGGACGCCGACATCATCGTCGGCTACACGCGCGACATGTGGCGAAGCCGGACGCTCACACGCACAGTGATCTCGAAGGGATTCACGGCCGTGGTCAACGTGATTACCGGCCGGCGGTTGAAGTATTACAACGGTCTCCAGATTCACCGGGCTGATGTCCTGAAAGCACTCGACATCGAATCGACCGGCTTCGGTTTCCAGGCTGAAGTGCTCGTAAAGGCGCTTCGGGTCGCAGGCTCGTACGTCGAAGTGCCGATGGAACTGCGCGAACGCGAGGTCGGCGATAGCAAGGCGTTCCGGTTGAAAAATGTCGTTGATGTGCTCGCGACCTTGCGCCGGTTGTGGCTGTTGCCGGCGCGGGTTCCCGAAGCCGTTCGCAAGGCTGAAGGTTGATGGAGTTCACCCGCCGGCATCTCGACGAGACGGCTCGCATCGCGCAGGCGATCGATGTGGCGGCCGTCGAGAAGGTCGCCGCTCTGCTCGCCGTCGTTCGGAGCCGCGGAGGACGGCTCTTCGTCCTCGGGGTCGGCGGCAGCGCCGCAAACGCGTCCCATCTGGCCGCCGATTTCAGGAAGCTCGCCGGCTTCGAGGCGTACGCGCCGGCGGACAATACGGCGGAGCTGACCGCGCGCACCAACGACGAAGGTTGGCAATCGGTTTTCGCCGCTTCCTTACGCGCGAGCCGATTACGCGCCGATGATGCCGTGCTCGTGCTGTCGGTTGGCGGCGGCAGTGTCGAACGAAACATCAGCCCGAATCTGGTCACCGCCCTCGACTTCGCGAAGAGCGTCGGCGCGACAACGCTGGCGATCGTGGGACGCGACGGTGGGTACGCCGCTGCAGCCGCCGATGCCTGCGTCATCGTGCCCACGGTGAATGCCGACGTGGTCACACCACACGTAGAAGCGTTCCAGGCAGTTGTCTGGCACCTGCTCGTATCGCATCCGGCGTTGGCGCTGGCGACGCCGAAATGGGAGTCCATGCGATGAAGCCGCCGGCTGTGTTCCTGGATCGAGACGGCGTCCTCAATCGCGCGATCGTTCGCGGCGGAAGGCCCTATCCGCCGGCCTCGCTCGCCGAGTTCGAGATCACAGCCGGCGCCGCCGGCGCGCTCTCGCGGCTCAAGGAGGCGGGATACAGGCTCGTCGTCGTCACGAATCAACCAGACGTCGCCGCGGGACGGCAGCGCTCGTGAAGTTGTCGAGTCCATCAACGCCGCGCTGTCGGCGGCGCTGCCGATTGACGAAGTGCGTGTCTGCTATCACGACGATGCGCAGCAGTGCGGCTGCCGGAAGCCGGCGCCCGGGCTCTTGACGCAACCTCCTCTCCACGATCTTGCGTCCAGCATCATCGTGGGCGACCGATGGCGCGACATCGAGGCGGGGCAGCGTGCGAAACTGCGCGCCACTGTGCTGATCGAGGGGCACTACGACGAGCGGTACGTGACGCCGCATCACGCGACCGATTCAATCGAGAAGGCGGTGGATTGGATTCTGGCGCTTCCACCTTTGAGGGCGGCATGAAGCCGATCGGCGACCTGCGCGTGAAAATTTTCGCGGACGGTGCAGACCTGCCGACGATGCGACAGCTGTCGGCGGCAGCCGTACATCCGCGGGTTCACGACGAATCCGACATTGATGCACAAGGCCGGCGTCGACGATTACCGCAGCTTCGCCCGCGCCGTGCTCGCGGCGGTGCCGGACCGGCCGGTGTCGTTCGAAGTACTGTCCGACGATTTTCCGGCGATGGAGATCGAGGCGCGCGAGATCGCCTCCTGGGGACGACACGTCTACGTCAAAGTGCCCGTGACGAACACCGCCGGGCAGTCGTCGTCCGAGGTCATCCGGACGCTGTCGCAGAGCGGCGTGCAGGTGAATGTCACGGCGATTCTCACCCTGGATCAGGTGCGTCGCACCGTGTGCGCGCTCAAGGGCGGCGCGGCCTGCGCAGATATCGGTCTTCGCTGGCCGGATCGCCGACACCGGTCGCGATCCGGTGCCGACGATGCGGGAGGCCGCGGCTATCATGGCCGGCACGCCGCAGATCGAGCTGATTTGGGCCAGTCCACGAGAGCTGCTCAACGTGTTCCAGGCCGACGAGGCCGGCTGCCATATCATCACCGTCACCAGCGACCTCCTCCAGAAGCTACCGATCATCGGCAAGGACCTGGACGAGTTCTCGCTCGAGACCGTCCGCATGTTTTTCAACGACGCCCGCAAGGCGGGCCTGGTGCTGTGAAGACCGACTACAAGTTTGTTCCTTTCGACGAGCTCCCGGCGCTTCGCGCGCGACACCGCGACAAGAAGATCGTCCAGTGCCACGGCGCGTTCGACCTCGTGCACATGGGCCATCTGATTCATTTCGAAGAAGCCAAGTCGTTCGGCGATCTGCTCGTCGTCACGATCACCGGCGATCGATACATCACGAAGAAGCGGTCGATCACCTTTCCCGAGGAATATCGGCGCGCGGCAGGTCGCGGCGCTCGAAATCGTCGATTACGTCGCCGTCGTACCAGAGCCGACGGCGCTGCCGGCGATCGACGCGCTGCAGCCTGACGTATACGTGAAAGGACCGGAGTACGCGAATCTGCTGCTCGACAAGAGCCGCAGCATCTTTCACGAAATGCAGCTGCTCGAGAGCTACGGCGGCAGGATCCACTTCACATCGGGCGAGACGTTTTCGTCGACCAAGCTGTCGCATTTCCTGCTCTCGTCGCCCGAAGCCGCGCAGGACAGCCCGCTGCTGCGCAACGAGCGCGTGCTGTTCAAGGACATTTCAGCGCTCGGCTTCACGCTGGAACAGTTGAAGCTGTTTCTCGCGCGAGGTCGCATCGGCTGCGCGTCTGCGTGATCGGCGAGACGATCGTCGACGAGTGGGTCGACGTCGCGCTGACGAATCTCTCGACGCAGTCGCGCTGCGTCGCCGGCGTCGAAGCGGCGCGCGTTCGGCAGATCGGCGGCGCCGGGATCATCGCCCGGCATCTCGCCGGATTCGTGTCGCAGGTCGATTGTTTCTCCAACGGCATTGTCGGCCGACGTTTCCCGAGCATGTCCGCCTGCGCGAGCTCTCGCCGAGCGAGCTGCTGGAGACGCGCTTCGTCGATCACACGAACGGTCACCCGCTGTTCAAGTCGAAGAGCCCCGGGCTCGCGCCGATCGACGACGACGCGCTGCCGCGGTTCGACGATTACGATGTCGTGCTGGTCGCCGACTACGGCCACGGGCTGCTCGACGGCCGGGCCGATCAACGACCGGATCGCCGCGGCGGAGCGCGCGTTCGTGGCGGCGATGGCGCAGGTCAACTCGAGCAACTACGGCTACAACCTGCCGATCAAGTACGTCGGCGCCGATTACTACAGCCTGAATCGGACCGAGGCCGAGCTGTGCCTGCACGAGCGCAATCTGGCGCTGCCTGAGCTCGTGGACCACGCGGCGCGCGCGCTTGGATGCCGCGCGCTCTCGGTGACCGACGGCGCGGACGGCGCGATGACGCCGGATCGGCTGCGAGCGGTTCGCCGTGCCGTCGCTGAGCGCGAGCGTCGTCGACACGGTCGGCTGCGGCGACGCGTTCTTCGCGCTGAGCGCGCTCGCGGCCGCGGTCGGCACGCCGGCGCCCGTCGTCGCGCTCGTCGGCAGCATCGGCGCCGCCGCGATGGCGCAGCGGCGCTGCAACGAGAGCCCCGTCATCGGAGCAGGAATTCCTGACCATCGGAAAGATCGTCATCTGATGCGGGTGCTCGTCACCGGCGGCTGCGGGTACGTCGGCTCGAAGCTGACCGAGGCGCTGCTCGCGCGAACGTCGTACGACGTGACCGTGCTCGACGTCGCCTGGTTCGGCAACCATCTCGCGCCGCATCCGCGGCTGACGGTTCGAGCGCGCCGACGTGCGGACGATCGACGCCATCGATCTCGCGGCCGTTCGACACGATTTTTCACCTCGCGAACATCGCCAACGATCCGTCGGTCGAGCTCAACCCGTACGCCTCGTGGGAGGTCAACGTGCTCGCGACGATGCGGCTGTGCGAGCGGGCGGCGCGGCAGGGCGTTCGCCAGTTCATCTTCGCCTCGTCGGGCAGCGTCTACGGCGTGACCGACGCGCCGCGCGTCACCGAAGATCTCGAGCTGCTGCCGATCTCCGAGTACAACAAGACGAAGATGGTCGCCGAGCGCGTGATCCTGAGCTACGGCGATCGCATGGTGCCGACGATCGTCCGGCCGGCGACCGTCTGCGGCCTGTCGCCGCGGATGCGGCTCGATCTCACCGTCAACCTGCTGACCATGCAGGCGCTCACCAACGGCGCGATGACGGTGTTCGGCGGCAGGCAGGTGCGGCCGAACATTCACATCGACGATCTCGTCGACCTGTATCTGTTCGCCTTCGACCGCCGGCTCGGCCGGCGTCTACAACGCGGGCTTCGAGAACCTCTCGGTGCTCGAGATCGCGCAGCGGATCGCGGCGGTGGTGCCGTCGACGATCGCGATGCTGCCGTCGAACGATCCGCGCTCCTATCGGCTCTGCTCCGACCGCCTGCTGGCCACCGGCTTCGCGCCGAAGAAGAACGTCGCCGACGGCCGTCGGCGAGCTCGCCGCGGCGTATCGCGACGGGCGGCTGCGCGACGAGCCGACGTGGCACAACGTCAACTGGATGAAGACACACAACCTGGGTTGCCTCGCGTGAACAACAGAAGATTCTGGTCCTCGGCGGCGGCGTCGCCGGCTCCTCGATGGCGTACTACCTCGGAGAAAAGGGCTACGACGTCACCGTCCTCGAGAAGAACGCGCGCGTCGGCGGCCTGGCGCGCACCTGCTACTACAGCGGCCACCCGTACGAGTTCGGTCCGCACATCTGGTTCTGGCCGGGCGGGAAAGAGGAGCCGATCAACCACACGATCGTCACGCTGACCAACGACGAGCTCTTCTACATCGATCGGCGGCTGTTCACGTACGTCGAGTCCGACAACCGCAAGTACCGCTATCCGGTCCACTACAGCGACATCGCGCAGATGCCGGAGCGCGAGCAGATTCGAGGCGGAGCTCTCGAAGAACCGCGACGCGCAGCTGAAGCTGATCGAATCGCAGCTGCCGGAGCTCGGCAACTGCAAGTTCGCCGACTACTTCACCGCCGCGATCGGCCAGACGCTCTACGACAAGTTCATGGCGAACTACACCTGGAAGATGTGGAACATTCCCGGCGACGAGCTCGAGACGTCGATGGTGTGGGCCGACCGCTTTCAGGGCGAGCGCGGCGCGCCGAAGACCCACGCCGTCAGCGGCTACGATCCGCTGAAGTTCGAGGACCACACGCTCGGCAAGGGCATCCGCTTCCAGGTGTATCCGAAACGCGGCTGGAACGCCGTCTGGGACGCGATGGTCGCGCGCTCGACCGTCGTCCGCGATCGATCGTCGGCATCCAGGACGAGCACAAGCAGCCGTACGTGCTGACCGCGCGCGGCGAGAAGTACTTCTTCTCCGACTACCACACCGTGTTCTGCTCGATCGACATCGACACGCTGTGGGGCGAGGACACGCTGCCGTACACCGGCCGAATGATGATCCCGCTGCTGATCCCCGGTCTTCAGCACGCGTTTCCGGAAGGCGCCGAGTCGCTGCACTACTCGTCGTGCGAGTTCCAGACGCGCGTGACCGAGATGAAGGTGATCACGCGGCACGACAGCCCGGATACGCTGATTCTGATCGAGGTGCCGATCCTGCCCGGCGCGTCGGCGCACTTTCCGAGGAACACGATCGACTACGCGCTCGAGCACAACCTGTTCGCCGAGAAGGCCTACCCGCAGCAGTCGGAGCAGGCGTTCGCCACGTATTACCGGTACGTCGATCGCGGGAAGAAGATTCCGAATCTGCGCTATGTCGGCCGCCACGCCGAGTTCAAGTACTGGGGTATGGCCGAGACCGTGAACTCCGCGTATCAGAAGGCGCTCGAATTCGATCCGGTCTGACGTGTTCGCGATTCTGCCGTCGACGACATCGCACAAAGCGGAGCCGCTGCTGCCGACGCTCGAGGTGTTCGCGCGGCTCGGGTTGCACGACATCGACCTGAACCTCCATCACCTGAGGGAGGGCTCGGTGACCGTCGACGAGGTTCTCGGCGGCGCTGGAAGCCGGCGGTCAGCGTCTGGGCATCGTCTCCGGCGGGTGGTGCGACTTCTTCGACGCGCCGCCGAAGATCGAGGAGACGTTTGCGTCTGTCGATCGTCAGGTCGGCTTCGCGCGTGCGCTCGGCGTCAGGACGCTTCGCCTCTTTTACGGCCGCTTGCCGCGGAGTGAGTATTCCGCCGGAGCGCGCGACAGAATCGCCGCACACCTCAAGCGCCTTTCCGATGCGTACCCCGACATGACGTTTGCATTCGAGAACCACGACGCGGCTTCGCTCGACCCACGTGTGTGCGCGGATATTCTTCAAGCGACGGATCGCGACAACATCCGCATGAACTTCGATCCGATTAATTTCGAGCGGCACGGTGTCGACAGCGCCGACGCGTTGAGGGTGCTGCGACCGTTCATCCGGCACGTGCACTTGAAAGGCAAGATCGGCACCGAGAATTGTGAGTTTGGCGCCGGCGATTGCGACCTCACGCCGCTATTACGATCGCTCGTCGGTTCCGGCTATTCGGGTGCGTTCACCGTCGAGTACGAGGGCAAGTTCGATCGCACGCTCCGCCTGTTCACGAGCGCCCGCCACGCCGCCGCAGTGCTCGCGGCAATTTCCGGATTGGTCTAGTCCGGGTTCCGGATCTGTGTAGTTCCGGATCTGTGTAGCGCGAGGCTTCAGCCGAGCGCTACGAAGAATAGCGTCCCCTTCAGGCGCACGGACGCACGCTCGACTGAAGCCTCGCGCTACATCCGCGATGCGGCTAGAGCGTTTTCGATTTGTGTGTAGCGCGAGGCTTCAGCCGAGCGGCGTATCCGCGCGAGAATTTTGTACGCTCGGCTAAAGCCTCGCGCTACACCGATGTGGAAATCGCACTAATTATCACGTAGTGCGAGCATCGGATCGACGCGCGCCGCACGACGCGCCGGCAGAATCGTCGCCGCTGCGGCGACGATGGTCAGGAGCAGCGGAACAGCGACAAATGTAACCGGGTCGCGCGTCGACACGCCGAACACCAGCGTCGCCATGGATCGGGCGAGCGCAAACGCACCCGCGATGCCCACGAGGATGCCCACCGCCGTCACAGCCGCTGCCTGGCCGACGACCGTCGACAGGATGTGAGCCGGCCGTGCGCCGAGCGCCATTCTGACCCCGATCTCCCTTTGCCGGGCGGAGACGAACTGCGACATCACCCCGTATAAACCGACGGCGGCGAGGAGGAGCGCGGTGGCGGCGAAGAGCACGAGGAGAACTGTGTTGAGCCGTTGCTGCGATATTGATTCCGTCAGCGTGTCGGCGAGCAGCCGGATGGAGTACATCGCTCGTTTCGGCTCGATCTCGCGCAGCGCTTCCCGTATGGCCCGCACCGTCGCGGGACGCGCGGGATCGGTCCGGACGAGAAAAAACGGATCTGGCCAGTAGGGCTGCAGACCGCATCCGTACATCAACGCCGGCGGCTCTTTCGTGAGCCCGTTCTCGCGCACATCGCCAACGACAGCGATGATTTCCTGCGGTGCCTGCCCGGCAAGGCTCAGGGGTTCGATGAAGTGGCCGATCGGGCTTTCGCCCGGGAAGAAACGGTCGGCCCATGCGCGCGTCACCACCACTTGCCTGAACGGCTTGGCGGGATCGTCGCGGCACACTCCGCCTTGCAGTACCGGGATATGAAGCGTGCTGAAATACGCCGCGCTCACGCTTCGCGACGTTGAGAACAAGTGCTCGCGCGCGTCGCGTCCTGCGATCGTGAACTCGATTGGCGGAAAGTCGGCGCCCGCCGGCAGCACGATGCTGAATGCGGACGACGCGACCCCCGGCACCTTGTTCAGCCGCTCCATCGTCCGAAGGTGACGGCTCATCGTTGCAGCCGTGCTTTCCGTCCACTGCGAGCTGATGCGGAACGTGAGCACACCCGTCGGGTCAAATCCGGGCGAGACTTGCTGCAGGCGAGAAAAGCTCCGTACCAGCAGCCCCGCGCCTGCGAGGAGCACGATGGCGAGCGCCACCTGCGTCGCTACGAGCGTGCGCTGCAAGCGTTGGCGCCCACCGATCTGGCCGCGGCCGTGGCCAAGTCGGGTCGCGACGGCACTCCGAGTCGCTTGCAACGCCGGTGCGAGCGCGAAGAGCACCGTCGTCATCACGCCGATCGTCAGCGTGAAGACGACGATGCGAACGTCGATGCCGAGCTCGTCGGCGCGCGGCAGTTGCGTCGCCATGCTCCTCAGAAGATCCAGACCCCAGTGTGCAACGAGCAGTCCGAGACATGAGCCTGCAAAGGCGAGCATCGCGCCCTCGAGGAGCAATTGGGCGACGACTCGCATCCGCGACGCGCCGAGCGCGAGCCGCACTGCGATTTCGTGTTCGCGGCGCGTGGCGTCGGCGAGCATGAGGCAGGCGACGTTGCCGCAGGCAGCCAACAGTACGAGCAGCACGGCGCCGAGAAGCAGCCACAGCGAACGGCGCACGCCTCCGACCTGTTCCTCTTTCAGCGGCACGACCGCCGCCGCCCAGCCGGCATCAGTCTGTGGATACTGCACCGCAAGGCGGGCTTCCACTGCGCTGAGGTCCGCCTGTCCCTGTTCGGGCGTGACGCCGGGCTTCAGCCTGCCGATCGCGGTGTAAAGCCGCGCACCCCGCGCTTTGAGAAACATCTCGGGCGCCTGCGTCGGCAGCCACACTTCCGTCGTCGCCTTCGGGTAGCGGAACGAGGGGGGCATGATCCCGACGATCGTGTAGCTGGCACCGCCGAGGATGAGCGATTGGCCGACGACGAGCGGGTTTGCCTCGAACCGCTTGCGCCAGAACACGTCGCTCAACACCGCTGCGCGAGGGCCGCCGAAGAGCTCCTCCTGAGAGTTCAGTGTCCGCCCGATTGCCGCGGGGACCCCGAGAACAGCGAAGAAGCGCGGCGATACACGCATGGCTTCCACCCGCTCTGGCAGCGCGGCGGTCGTGTCGGTCATGTTTTCGAAGTAGCTGGCGGCCAGACCGAGAAACGTCTGGTTCATCCGGTTCCATTCTTCCAGACGGCCAGGCGCGACGAGCTGCGTCGACTGGCGGCGCGCGAGGTTCGACTCGTACACCGACACGAGCCGATCGGGGTTCGGATAGGGGAGCGGTTCGAGCAGGACGGCATCGACGGCCGAGAAGATCGCGGAATTCGCGCCGATGCCGAGCGTGAGCGTCGCGATGACTGCCGCCGCGAGCGCCGGGCGGCGCAAGAGCGAGCGACTGGCGGAGCGGAGCTGATCGCGCATGCGTGTCCCCCGCCGCTTGGACGGCTTCGTGGCCCGGGTGGTTAGCGGTACTGCCGCCGCTGACAGGGTAATATCTTTGCGCGATGTCCCCGAGCAGCCTTCGGCGTCAAATCGGTCAGCTCCTGATCGCCGGGTTCAACGGTGAGCAGCTGCCGGTCGAGCTCAAAGCGATTGCCGGGGAATTCGGCCTCGGCGGCGTCATCCTCTTCGCCCGCAACATCGCGGAGCCGGAGCAGGTCGCGGAGCTCTGCGGAGAGGCGCAGCGGCTGCTTCCTGACATGCCGCCCTGGGTGAGCGTCGACCAGGAGGGCGGCCGCGTCGCGCGGCTGAAGGCGCCGTTCACGGAATGGCCACCGATGGCGACGCTCGGGCGAAGCGGCGATCCCAATCTGGCCGAGCGGTTCGCCAGAGCTCTGGGCGCGGAGCTGCGCGCCGTCGGCATCTCGCTCGACTACGCGCCGGTTCTCGACATCCATACGAATCCAAAGAATCCGGTGATTGGCGACCGCGCGATCGCGGAGAAGGCCGAGCAAGTATCGGCGCTTGGCGCCGTCATCGTCCGCGCGCTCCAGGCGGAAGGCGTTGCCGCATGCGGTAAGCACTTTCCTGGTCATGGCGACACCAGCACCGACTCGCATCTCGAGCTGCCGATCGTCGAACATCCTCCCGATCGGCTGCGCGCGATCGAGTTCGCGCCGTTTCGAGCAGCGATCGAGGCGCAGGTCGCTACGATCATGACGGCGCATGTGTTCGTTCCATCGCTCGACGAGCAGCGGCCCGCGACCTTGTCGAAGCGGATCGTCGGCGACCTGCTGCGGCAGGAGCTCGGATTCCAAGGCGTGATTCTCAGCGACGATCTCGAGATGAAGGCGATCGCGGCCGCGTACGCCGTGCCCGCGGCGGCGGTCCTCGCGATCGAGGCCGGGTGCGACGGCCTGCTGATTTGCAGCGGCGACTACGCCACGCAGGCCTCAGCGCTCGAAGAGCTCGTTCATGCGGTAGAGGACGGGCGTTTGAGATCGAACCGTGTCGAGGATGCGCTCAAACGCCAGCTCCGTGCGAAGGAACGCTTTCTGGCGGCGCCGACGGCCTCGCGCGCGCTTGGGGGGAAAGCATTGCGGCAGGTGCTCGGCCGCGACGAGCATCAGGCCGTTGCGCACGAGATGGCTCGCTTCCTGTGATCCTGAAGCCGCGCGCTTTGCGGCCCGGCGATCGCCTTGCTGTCGTCTCGCCGGCCAGCCCATTCAACCGTGACGAGTTCGATCGCGGCGTCGCGGAGATCAGAACGCTTGGGTTCGAAGCGGTCTACGAGGAATCGGTCTTCGAGAGAAAGTCCTACGTGTCCGGTTCGCCTGCGACACGAGCAAAAGCGATCCGCGATGCCTGGAACGACCCGTCGATTGCCGGACTCATTGCGGCACGCGGCGGCTACGGCAGCGCGCAGGTGCTGCCGCTGCTCGATCGCGAAGAAGCGCGTCGCGCGTGCAAAGCGTTTGTCGGATATAGCGACATCACCGCGGTCCTCACGTTCCTCACTCTGGGATGTGGGCTCGTCTCGTTTCACGGACCGATGCTCGATCGGCGGCTGAGTCGCGGGGCTGACGGGTACGATCGGGCGTCGTTTCTGAAGTGCCTGTCCAACCGTGATCCAATCGGCGAACTGACGTCGGCGAGCGTCGAAGCGATCCGTCCCGGCGAAGCGGCGGGAATGCTCCTCGGCGGCACCTTGACGCAGCTCCTGGCATCGCTTGGAACGCCGTTCCCGTTCGCGCCGCAACATGGATACGTCCTGTTCCTCGACGAGGTCGGCGAGCGGCCGTACCGCCTCGACAGGCAGGTGACGCAATTGCGTCAGGCCGGCCTGCTCGCCAAGGCGTCTGCGGTTGTAATCGGCCAGCTGCCGAACTGCGACGAGCCATCTGGGGAGGTCACCGCGCGAACCGTCATGGCGGACCTGTTCGACGACTTCCCAGGTCCCGTGCTGATCGGGTTTCCATCCGGCCACACCACGGGGCCGACAATGACGTTGCCGTTCGGCGTGTCGTGCCGCGTCATCGCCGATCGCCGGCCGCGGCTCGTCTTCGAAGAGAGCGCCGTTCTGTGAGAGACACACGTGAGTAGCACGAAGGTCCACCTGATCGGGGTCTGTGGCACGGCGATGGCGACGCTCGCGGCCATGTTGAAGCGGAAAGGAATCGACGTTCAAGGGGCGGATCAAGACGTGTATCCGCCGATGAGCGACTTCCTCGCGGCGGAGGCGATTCGCGTCTTCTCGGGTTACAGCGCGGACCATATTACTGGCGACCTCGATCTGGTTATCGTCGGCAACGCGATTTCGCGAGGAAATCCCGAGCTCGAGGAAGTGCTCGATCGCAAGATCCGGTACTGTTCTCTTCCTGAAGCGATCCGCGAGCAGTTTCTGTGGGGGTCGCGTTCGATCGTGCTCGCCGGCACTCACGGAAAGACGACGACGACGGCTCTCACCGGTTGGCTCTTGACGCACGGCGGCGTCGACCCGAGTGTGCTCATCGGCGGGATCGCGCGGAACTTCGGCGACGGAGGATCCAGCTACCGGATCGGCAGCGGCCGCGATTTCGTGATCGAGGGCGATGAGTACGACAGCGCCTTTTTCGACAAGACGGCGAAGTTCCTGAAATATCTGCCCGACATCGCCGTCGTCAACAACGTCGAATTCGATCACGCCGATATCTACGCGGACATGGACGCGCTGCGCCTCGCGTTCCGTCGCCTCGTGAACCTGGTGCCGAGACGCGGTCTGCTGATCCTCGGCGCGGACAGCCCGGAAGCCCGCGCGCTCGCAAGCCCGGCAAAGTCGCGCGTCGAGACCTTCGGCCTCGGCGAGGAGCTCGATTGGCAGGGGCACGACGTGGAAGCGATCGGCAACTCGACGCGTTTCAAGGTCAGGCGGCGCGGCCTGCCGTTCGGCGCGTTCGAGATGTCTCTCGTCGGTGCGTACAACGTGCGCAACGCCCTCGCCGCGATTGCCGTCGCGACGGAAGTCGGTGTCAGCGTCGACCGGATCGGCGAAGGCCTGAAATCATTTCGGGGCGTGAAGCGCCGGCTCGAAGTGGTCGGCGTCGCCGATGGCGTCACGATCATCGACGACTTTGCGCACCATCCGACCGCCGTCGCGGAGACGCTCGCCGGAGTCCGCGCAGCGAATCCCTCGGCGCGCATCTTCGCCGTCTTCGAACCCCGGTCCGCCTCCTCCTGCCGCCGGATTTTTCAGGATGATTTCGCGCGCGCCTTCGCGTGTGCCGACAACGTGCTCATCGCCCCTGTCTTTCGTTCGACGTTGCCGGAAGCGGAGCGGCTGTCGGTGCCGCAGCTGGTTCGCGATCTGAACGAGTGCGGCCGGCCGGCACGAGAAGCGGCGTCGATCGACGACATCATCGCGACGATCGTCGACGAGCACAAGCCAGGCGACATCGTCGTGCTCATGTCGAACGGCGGCTTCGGCGGGATTCACCAGAAGCTGCTCAAGGCGTTGGTGTGACGGATTTCAGGATCGTGCACGCCGGCGACGCCGTCGTGATCGTCGAGTTCGAGGAGCGCATCGATCCGACCGTGAATGCGCGTGCGATTGCCGTCTCCGACCGCATCCAGGCGGCTGCGATTGCCGGGGTCCGCGACGTCGTCCCGACCTACCGTGCCGTTGCCGTCTACTTCGATCCGCTGCGGACCAACTACGACGACCTGCATTTGCGGCTCGAGCGCGAAGCGAAGGAGCCGGGTGCGCACGTCGATAGTGCGCGCGAGCCGGTTCGCATACCGGTCTGTTACGGAGGCGATGATCTTGGTCCGGACCTCGCGGCGGTCGCGGCGGTTACGAGGATGAAGGAGGCGGACGTCATTCGCCTCCATACGTCCACAATCTATCGCGTGTTCATGCTGGGCTTCGTTCCCGGGTTCGCGTATATGGGTCTCGTCGACAGCCGGATCGCCGTCGCGCGCCATTCGACACCGCGCGTACGCGTGCCCGTGGGTTCGGTGGGCATCGCCGGTGTGCAGACCGGCATTTATCCGGCCGAGACGCCGGGAGGATGGCAGCTGATCGGCCGCACGCCGCTAAAGCCGTTCGATGCGGCTCGCGCGGAGCCCTTCCTCGTGAAGGCGGGCGACGCCGTTCAGTTCTTCCGGATCGATCGCTCAGAGTTTGACCGATGGGCGTGATTCAGATCGTCAAGCCCGGGATGCTGACGACGATTCAGGACAATGGGCGGTGGGGATTTCAGTCGCGCGGCGTGCCGGTAGCCGGTCCGATGGATCCATATTCGCATCGTGTCGCGAACGCCCTCGTCGGAAACATGGTGGATGCTGCCACGCTCGAAATCACGCTGCTCGGTCCGGAACTGGAGTTCGACGACGAGCGGGTGGTCGCCGTGGCGGGCGCTGAATTCGAAATCGCGGTCGATGGAAAACCGGTTCCCACCGGTGAGTCGTTCATCGTCCGTGCTGCATCCCGCCTGCAGTTTGGCCGCCGGGTTCACGGCAGCCGCTCGTATGTCGCCGTTTCAGGTGGCATCGCGACGCCGTCCGTGCTGGGCAGCCGCGCGACGCATTTGATCAGCGCCATGGGCGGCCTCGGCGGTCGAGCGCTCAAGGCCGGAGATCGCCTGCCGCTCGGGCGGCCGTCGCGCGATGTAGCGCGAGGCGTCAGCCGAGCGACCGCACGTGCGCTTTCGAGCCACGCGGACGGATCGCCGACGCGCGTCCGCGTTCTGGCCGGTCCGCAAGTCGAATATTTTTCCACCGATTCGCTCGAGCAGCTCCAGTCGGCCCCTTACGTGATCAGCGGGAAGTCGGATCGCATGGGTTTTCGCCTCGATGGACCGGTGCTTCGACACTTGCGCGGCGCCGACATCATTTCGGATGCGACGCCCCTCGGCGTACTCCAGGTGCCGGCGTCGGGGCAGCCGATTCTACTGATGGCGGATCGGCAGACGACCGGTGGCTACCCGAAAATCGCGACGGTGATCACAGCTGATCTCGCGGTCGCCGGACAGCTCGGCCCGGGCGATAAAATTTCTTTCTCAGTCTGCTCGCCGCGCGACGCCATGGCCGCGCTCATTGCCCAGGAACGTGCGCTGATGGCGCTCGAAAGGCGTGCGTGACGTTCGGGGCAGCGCTGCAGCGGTATTTTGGCGCCGATCGCATTCGCGAACATGCCCCACTCTCGCCGCTCACGACGTTTCGCGTCGGCGGCGCGGCAGACTGGCTGATCGAAACCCGCAGCAGCGACGAGATCGTGGTCGCGCTGAACCTCGCGCGCGACCGCGGAATCCCGGTGACGGTTCTCGGCGGCGGGTCGAATGTGCTGATAGCGGACGCGGGCGTGCGAGGATTGATCATCCGCCCGCGCGGCGGCGAAATCCATCAACTCGACGAGCATCGAGTGCGCGCCGATGCCGCGGTTACGATTAACGGGCTGGTCCGGTGGTTGATCGGGCACGCGGCGGCAGGGCTCGAAGCGTGGGCCGGCACGCCCGGCACCGTTGGTGGTGCCGTCTATGGCAATGCGCATTTCGCAGGCCGCCTGATTGGCGATCACCTCACCGAAGCGCGGCTTGTCGACACCGATGGCCACGTCACCGACGTTCCGGTCGAGTCGATGGGATTCGGCTACGATCGCAGCCGCCTGCAGGAGTCTGGCGAAGTATTGCTGTCGGCCGTCTTCCGCGTTCGCTGCGGCGATCCCGTGGCGATGCGCGCGGCGGCGCGGGAGTCGCTCGCATTCCGCAAGCGCACACAGCCGCTCGACACGCCGAGCGCCGGCTGTATTTTTCAGAATCCCGATCCGACGCACGAACACGTACCGGACGGCGTACCAGCATCGGCGGGCGCACTCGTCGATCGCGCCGGCCTCAAAGGCGCGTCGATCGGCGGTGCGCGAGTATCGCCGGCACACGGGAATTTCATCGTGAACGACGGCTCCGCCTCCGCCGCCGACATTCGCTCGCTGATCGAGCGCTGCCGACAGCAGGTCCGCGAGCGCTTCGGCGTCGAACTCCGGGAGGAGATCGTCTACCTCGGCGAGTGGACCACCGACCACCACGACTAACGATCACCGACTATGACCAACGACCAACACTAACGACCAACGACCATATGTCTACTCTGCTTATCGAAGGCGGTCAGCGCCTGTCGGGAACGGTTGAAGTCGAAGGCAACAAGAATGCGGCGTTGCCGCTGCTGGCCGCTTGCCTGCTCACGAGCGAGGAGTGCGTGCTCACGAACGTCCCTCGCATCAGTGATGTCGAGGTCATGGCGCGGCTGCTCCTCGACGTCGGCGCGGAGGTCGAAGGAATCGGAAGCTCCACGCTCACCGTGCGATGCCCGACCGTGAACAAAGAGGAGCCCGACGCTGCTCTCGTTGGCCGGCTTCGCGGGTCTGTGCTCCTGCTCGGGCCGCTGCTCGCACGGAGGGGCCGTGCAAAGCTGGCAGCGCCGGGCGGCGATTTTCCGGCGCGGCGCACCATCACGACCCATCTCGAAGCGCTCGCCGCAATGGGCGCGCGCGCGATCGAAGCACACGGAGTCGCGGGCTACGAGCTCGAGGCGGCGGATGGCCTCAAGCCGACCTCGATTTATCTATATGAGGCGTCCGTCACGGGCACCGAAACGGCACTGCTTGCTGCCGCGGCGGCCGACGGCGTCAGCGAGATCCGCCACGCCGCGTGCGAACCGCACGTCGTCGAGCTCTGCGTGTTCCTGCAGAAGCTCGGCGTCGGTGTCACCGGCCAGGGCACGACGACGATCCGCGTGGAAGGCGGAGCGAAGCTGCATGGCGCCGAACATTGTTTGTGGGGCGACTATATCGAAGCGGGAAGCTGGGCCGTCGTCGCCGCGATTACCGGCGGCGAGATCGACATCCGCGGTGCGCGCGCGGAAGACCTCGAGGTGGTTGCAGCGGTGCTGGCACGGATGAACAGCCGCTGCCGCATGGACGGCGACGTGTTTCGCGTCGAGCAGTCGAACCTGCAGGGCGCCGGCCGCGTGACGACGAGTTTGTGGCCAGGGTTCCCGAGCGATCTCGTGAGCCTTGTGACCGTGCTCGCGACGCAGGCACAGGGGCGCACGCTGGTGCACGACTGGCTCTACGAGTTGCGGCTGTTCGCCCTCGAGCAGTTGAGCGGCATGGGCGCGGATCTCTTCCTCTGCGATCCCCACCGCATCATCGTCACCGGACCGCGAAAGCTGCGGGGCCGTCCGCTCGACAGCCGCGATCTGCGATCGGGCATGGCGCTCATTGCCGCGGCGCTGGCGGCCGACGGGCAGAGCCGGCTCGCGCCGCTCGAGACGGTAGAGCGCGGATACGGACGGCTCGTGGAACGGTTGCAGGAACTCGGCGCGAAGGTCGCGAAGCTGCCGTAGTCGCTCGGCTAAAGCCTCGCGCTACTTCCCGCCGCCCGGCTTTTTCACTTCGGGCTCTTTCGGCGGCTCGGCGAGCGCCGGGATCTCCGCGAGCGGCGCGAGCGAATCGCGTCCGACGCGGAACGGACGGAGATCGGCTTCGGTGAGATCGAGCACCCGGATGATGTGCGGCGTGAGCGTGAGGATGATGTCGGTCTGATCGATCGTCTTCGTGTTGTGCGCGAACAGATGGCCGACGAGCGGCACGTCGCTCAGACCGGGGATTCCGTCGAGCGCGCGGCGTTCGTCGTCTCGGATCAGCCCCGCCAGCATGTTCGTCTCGCCGTCGCGCAGCCGGATGGACGTGTTGATCTCCCGATTGCCGAACGTCGGCAGCCCGCCAAAGCCGGTTCCCGAAATGCTGGTCACCGCGATCTTCAGCTGCAGCGTGACGTCGTCGTCGTGATGCGTGCGCGGGACGATGTCGATGTTCACGCCGATGTTCTCGTAGTTGAACGACGTGATCGGCTGCTGCGGGATGCCGCCGGTGGCGATCGGCGTGAACGTGGTGACCGGCACCGGGACGCGTTCGCCGAATTTCGCCTGGGCGGGCGTGCCTTCGATCGTGCGCAGTTGCGGGTTGGCCAGCGTGCGCGTGTTCGTATCGCTTTTCAGCAGACGGTAATAGAGCGACGGAATGTTGGCGAGCAGGATGTCGGACTGCGTCAGGTTTCGCAGCGTGCGAAGGTTGATCGACGATGTCGTGCCCTGATCGATCCCGACGGACCCGTTGATGCCGGGCGAACCAGCGGACGCGAGTTGCAGGCCGTACTCACTCAACTTCGTGCGATCGACCTCGAGCAGCTCGACGTCGATGATGAGCTCCGGCTTCGCCTTGTCGATCGCCGAGAGCACGCGGGATGCCGCCTGAATGTGCTCGGGCGTGTCCTTGATCGTCAGCGCGTTGGTGCCGGTGGTGGGCGAGATGCGGCGTGCGTCGAGCACGAGCCGCAGCAGGTCCATCGTTTCTTTCAGATCGGCATTGCTCAGATAAAACGTGCGGACGACCTCTTCCTCGTACTCGCGGCGCTTGGCCGGCGTGTCGGGAATGACCGTGACGCTTTTCGGCGCGGTTACGCGGAAGAAGGTCCGCGTCGCACCGGCGACGGTGCTCAGCGCATCCTCGAGCGAGGCGTTCCGGAGGTCCACGGTGATCGGCGCGTCGCGGAACGCGGGGTCGAAGATGAGGCTGATGTTCGCCATGCGCGCGATTGCGACGAAGACGTCGCGGCTCGGCGCGTCGCGAAAGGTGAGCGACGCGGGCATCTTCACGCCCGCCGGCAGATCCGTGCCGACCGGCGGAAGATCGCGCGTGCGCTCGATGAGTGTCTGCAGTTCGGTCTTGCCTTCGCGCGCCACGGCGATTTTCGCGCGCAGCTTATTGCGCGTCGAGCGGAGCTCCTGGTCGACATCGCTGTTCGTCGGATTCAGTTCAGCCGCGAGCTGATACTCGACGAGCGCTTCGTCGAGCTTGCCGGCTGCAGCCAGCCGCCGCGCATGCGTGAAATGATCCTGCGACGCGCGCAGTTTCGCGCGCTCCAGACCGTAGCGCGCTTCGTTGTCGTTCGGATGCGAGCGCAGGGCCTTCGTGAACTCGACCACGGCCAGGTCGTAGTCCTGCCGATGCTCGGCGTCGCGCCCGCGGCGCAGCGCGGCGGACGTCGCGCAGCCGGCCACGAGAAGCGATGACGCCCAGAACGAGCGCGATGCGCTTACGGGCGTGAACCAGTGGAGACAACATCAACCCCGCGCGGAATCTTGAACGCGAACGTGGCGTCCGGCAGCCCGACATTTTCCTTCAGGTTCGAAAAGGAGAAGCTCGATTTGCCGCCCTGACCATCGACCGTGATCAGCCCGCGAATCTGATAGGACGCCGGATCGACGATGAGCACCAGCGATTCGTAATCGCGCTGGGAGGTTCGTGGAACGAGCTTCAGCGCGCGCATGCCGGCCGGCATGCCCTGGCGGAAGCGTCTCGATTGAGGCGACGAAATCGCGCGTGAGGTTGCCCTTGCCGGCCAGGAAGAGCGTCGGCGTCGACGCCTGATCGTCGGGCGGCACGGAGCTGACGATCACCTGCTTGTCCTGCGGCAGGTACGAGTAGATCTTCACGCCGTCGGAAACGAACAGCTTTTCTTCGGGTGCGGTGTACTCCCACCGCATCTTGCCTGGCTTCTTGATGAGGACGCGGCCGCGCTCGGTGAGCTGCTTGCGCAGCACGCCGCCTTGGTAGACGTGCGTGAAGTCGGCGGAGAAGTCCTTGACGCCGTCGTACTTCTTCTGCAGCGCGGCGGCCAGCTCGGTCGCCGATAGATCGACGGCCCTGGCATGCACCGCGAGCAGCGGCACATGTGAGCGCTGCCGCGGCCGCCCGGCGAAGCAGAACCATGATGCCCAACGATAGCACCAACCGCCGGCACTCGCTCGGCTGAGCCTCGCGCTACGGGGAGGGCTGGACCAGATATCGTGGCTGCGGCGCGAAGATGTTGGCGGCGTATGCCGTCTGCACAGCTCGGCCGTTGGCGTCGAATGCGACGAAACTCACGCCGCGTTCGACGATGAGCGTGTGCTCGCGTCCGGCGATGACGTGGCCGAACCCCATGCGGCGGATCGTGTCGAAGTCGAGCCACGACTCCATGCGCACGTCGACTCGCACGTTGTCGAGATCGATCGTGCGGCGAAATGGGGACGTCGAATCGACCATCAGTGCAGGCGTCTGGCCGGCCAGGCCCGCAATCGCGACGTAGTCGCCTCGTTGTTCGTCGATGCGTCCACCGAGCGCCTGCACGACGGCCTCGAGGGCAGGCTTCGTTCGGCGCTAGATCGCGCGACGGCTTCAACACCGTGAGCACGTATCGCGTCTTCGGCGGCAAGCCGGCGACGATCATCGGCGATCGTGCGGCACTGTGACCCGCGCATCGCGCATCGTCGGCAGCAGCGGACCATACGTCGCAGCCAGCTCGGCGCGCGCCCGTTCGGTGAGCGCGACGTCGCGGCCGATGGCGTGATTGTCGCGAATCGAGTGCTGGCGCGTACAGCAGGACGTCCGGCATCCGCGCGTCCGCGATTTCCGGACGGATCGCCTTCGTGTAGTACGAGAGGCCGTTCTGAATCTGCCAGTTCAGATCGGTCAGCAGGATCGCGTGCTGGTCGTCGAGTCCCGACGTGAGCGCAGACGAGCACGGCGGCCGGGCGGCGATCGTTGCTGCGATCGAGGGCCGGGTAATCCTGGTAAACGCGTGCGGCAGCGTAGACGATCGCGACGGCAGCGACGGCAATCCGCACCCGCGCACGCATCCGGCCCTGCGATGCGGTCTCGGCGATGAGCACGAGCGCCGGCGCGACGAGCATCGCGATGAACAGGTGTGACGGCAGATAGAACACGTGTGTGTCGCCCACGTTGTAGCTGAACGCGAACAGCATGTTCACGAGGTAGAGCGTCAGCATCAACACGCCGCGCCGCCACGAGCGGCGCCACAAGGCGACCAATCCGACGACGGCCAGCAGCGGTATCGGCCAGCCGAACTGTTGCCGCAGGTCGAATCCGTACATCGCGACGCGCGCACCGAGCATCGACTGCGGCACGCGCGCGACCATCGTCTCGCGCCAGTCGGATTTCGTGACGTCGAACCAGAAGATGCTGCAGCGCGTCCAACAGCCCGTTCGGAACGTGCGGCCGCAGCCACAACTCGCGCAGGTTCCACGCGTATTGCAGCGCACCGAGCGCGGCGATCGTCGTCGCGAGAATGACGACGCGAGGCCGAACGATGGAGCGCCATCCGCCTGGCGCCGCAATGAGCAGAAAGAGGGTATAGCCCGGCAGCAGCAGCACCATCGACAGGTGATTGCCAAAGCCGAGCGCATAGACGGCAAAGAAAGCAGTCAGCCGACTCAGGGTCGGCTGCGACCTGCCAGCGCAGCAAGAGCAGCAGCGTTGCCGATACCAGCAGCGCGTGCAGCGCGTACACCTCGGCGATGATCGCCTGGCTCCAGAACGTGTAGGAGCCGGCAAAGAGCAGCGCCGCGGCGACTGCTGCGGCGACCGATCCGCTCAACTCGGCCGCGGCGAGCACGATGGCGCCGCTCGCCAGCGCGCCTTCGACCGCAGACGCGAGATTCAGCGCGTGCGCCGGCTCGCCGTGGGCCGCGTGGAGGAACAGGCTGCCGATGGCGAAATACAGCGGATACCCGTCGCGCGGGGAAATGACCGGCGATCCGACCGTCGCCTGAAACGATCCCGTGTCGCCGAAGTCGACACCCGGCAGAAGCGTCGCGTGGTACAGCGCGAACGCACACGCGCTCGACGAGGGCCGCGGCCAGCAGCCTGCGCACGGGGCTATCGCCGACGTTTAGCGTCAATGAGCGCGCGGACATCGGCGAGCGGACGCGTGTTCACGACGTGGCGCGGCTCGACCCAGCCGCGCCGCGCCGTCGTGAGCCCGAGCTCCATCTGGCGATCGAGCATCTCGGCGCGATGCGAATCGCTGTCGATCGAGACCATCGCGCCGGCGTCGATCGCCCGCCGCGCCAGCGCGCCGTCCATGTCGAGATGCGCCGGCGCGCCGTCGATTTCGAGCACCGTGCCGGTCGCGACGGCCGCTTCGAAGAGACGGTCGTAGTCGAGATCGTACGGCCGCCGGTACGGCACGAGCCTGTTCGTCGGGATGCGTGATGATCGTGACGAGCGGATGCTTCATTGCGGCGACGTAGCGCCGCATCAGCTGGTCGGGCGAGTGGCCGGCGCGCGTCGTGCAGCGACGCCAGGACGATGTCGAATCGTCTCGAGGATGCGATCCGGGAAGTCGAGCGTGCCGTCCGGCGAGGATGTCGGCTTCACATCCGTGAAGAATCGTCATCGCCTTGTAGCGACCGCGCAGCGTCGTCGATCTCGTCCGCCTGACGCTTGATGCCGTCGATCGTCAGGTTGCGCGACGCGCTCGAGTGCGGCGAATGATCCGTGATCGCCATGTACTCGTAGCCGAGCGCCGCGCAGCGGTCGACCATCGCCTCCACGGTGTCGCGGCCGTCGCTCCAGAGCGTGTGCATGTGCAGGTCGCCGCGGATGTCGCCGCGGCGCGACCAGCGCCGGCAGCGATGCCGTTCGCGCCGCGTTGCAGCTCCTCGTCGCCGTTTCTGATCTCCGGTGGAATGAACGGAAGGCCGAGCGCTCGATAGATGTCTTCTTCCGTCGAGCACGGCAGCTGCGTGCCATCGGCGTCGAAGAGCCCGTCGGCGGTCAGCCGCAGACCGGCATCGCTGGCAATCGAGCGCAGCGCGGTCGTGTGCGCCCTGTTGCCGGTGAGCATCAGGAGCGTTGCCGGCGCGTTCTTTTCGGCGGGAAAGCGAACGCCGACTTGAACGCGCTCGAACAGCAGATACAGGCGCCGCGGACTGCGATGGAGGCAGCGCGACACCTCCGGCAGTTGCGCGAGCGCGTCGATGGCCGCAGCCGGATTGTCGGCTGCCGCGACGAGCTCGACGTCGCCGACAGTGTCCTGGCCGCGCCGCAGCGATCCGGCCGTGCGACGTCCATGCGACACCGGGCGTCGCCTTCAGCTGTGCGAGCAGCGGGTCGGCGACGTCGGCGGCGCGCCCGAGCGGGATGCGCGGCAGATTCGCGCGGAGTGACGGCAAGCGCCGCGCGGATCGCGGCTTCCACCGATTCGTTCATGCCGGCGAGCGCCCGCACGTCGTGCAGGTCCGTCGCGAGCGCGAGGTCGGTGAGCGACGTGATCCCCAGCGCATCGGTGAATCGCGGCGAGCTGTTCAATCGAGACAGCGTCGGACTCGTAAAGCCATCTGAGATCGGCCGGCAGGTCCGCGATAGCCGACTCCAGCAGCACCCACGCGCCCGCGTCGTACATGTGCTGCAAGCGCCGCAAGAGATCGGGGTCCGCCTCCGGCGGGCTGTCGAGCAGCGGTCCGAGATCGCTGTCTGATTGCGACGCCGTGCCGGCGGACGAGATCGGCAGCAGTCGCGAACAGCTCACGGTCGGCGGCGTCGCCGCGAATGGCTGCGAGCAGCGCGAGCTGCTCGAGCGTGCGATCCAGGGGAGCGGCGCCCCGGCGGGTCTCGGCGGGAATCGAGCGCTAGCCTTTCAGTGCCCCGGGCTCCGGCGTCGCCTGCTTCGGGGCCTCTTTCGTTTCGGTCGGGAGGTTCGCGGCAAGCCAGTCGACGATGCCGCCTTTGAGCGCCGCGGCGCGATAGCCCTGCCGGATCAGATCGGCGACGACGTGCGAGCTCGCGAGCTCGTTCGGATCCGAGTCGTACACGACGATTTCCTTGTCGCGCGGCAAGGGTTGCGCCGGCGCGCCGCCAATATATCGGACCGCGCCCGGGAGACGGACCGTGCTGTGCTCGTAGGGGTATTTCAGCCGGGCGTCCACCAACACCGGGGGCGCGCCACCTTCGAGTTTCTGTTTGAGATCTTCTTTGGTGATCCGCGGGACGCCCACGCCGGTATTGTGTTCGCGCTGCGCGAACACTGTCAACGTACGAGCGGACTTCGGTTAATTGGCCGCGACGCGGCCGAAGGGCAGAACGCGTGTCGCGACGGGCGACTTGGGTGCGGCTTTCGGGACGGCGACGACCGCCTGGTGCGGCTTCGGATCGATCGCCCAGCCGGATGAACGGCGGCCGCAGTGCGTGCATCGCAGGAAAATGGACCCTGGCTCGCACGAGACGCCGAACTCATGGCGACCGGAGAGATAGCAGTTGAACCAGTTCCACATCGCAGGCATTTTGATTGCGTCGCGCTCACGCTGTGGCAAGAGCGATGCCGCCAGCCGTTGTGCGCATTTTGTCTATGATTTCGATCGCGCATCCCTATCTGGGCAATCGATTCAGCGCCAAACCGGCACAGTCCTGATGGCCTTTCGGACGATTTTGTAAGAAGATGCGCTCAGGCAAATGCCCTGATGGCAAAGCAGCTCGAGCTGGTAGGCCGACGCTACTGGATCATCTCCGAACCGTACGCCCACGGCTGGCGGGCGACGGTCGTCGAGCTCGTCGATGCCGCCCGGAACACCACCGAACCGGTCGGGATTGTGGCCACTGCCCAAACCCGCGGCGCGGCCGACGAGGCCGCCGAGCGCAAGCTCCTGCGTTTGCTGCACGCGCGCTAACCGTCCGCACGCACATAACCGTCGCAGCGAATCACCGGCAGCACGGGGTACTTGCGGAAGCGCGAATCCACCTCGGAGAGGCGGCACAACCAGAACCTGGACCCTTTCGATGAGGTCACCGTTTGCGCGTGCGCGCACGTGCCGCAAAGCCCCGCGCGCCCTTCGTCTGATGGCTTAAGATCGGAATCCGCTGTGATCGGCACAACTGTTGGCCATTATCGGATCATCGACCGCCTGGGCGGCGGCGGCATGGGCATCGTCTACCGTGCCGAGGACGTCCGGCTCGGCCGCCAGGTCGCGGTCAAGTTCCTGCCGCCGTCTCTCGCAGCCAGTGCCGAATCGCTCGACCGGTTCAGGCGCGAAGCCCGGGTCGCCTCGTCGCTGAACCATCCGAACATCTGCACGATTCACGACGTCGGCGAACACGACGGCGAGTACTTCATCGTCATGGAGCTGCTCGACGGGCGCACTTTGAAGGACGAGATCGCGCGCGGTCCGCTGCCGTTCGATCGCGTGCTCGAGCTCGGAATCGAGATCGCCGACGCTCTCGAGGCCGCCCACGCGAGCGGCATCGTGCATCGCGATATCAAGCCCGCGAATATCTTCGTCACGCGCCGCGGCCAGGCGAAGGTGCTCGACTTCGGCCTCGCCAAGCTGTCGGCGCCGAAAACGCCGTGGCTGACCGCTGATGCCGGCCAGACGAGGGCCGAGGACGATCAGGTCACGACGATCGGAACGACACTGGGCACTGTCGCCTACATGTCGCCAGAGCAGGCCCGCGGGCAGGAGCTCGACGGCCGATCGGACCTGTTTTCGTTCGGCGTCGTGCTGTACGAGATGGCGACCGGAGCGCTGCCATTTCGAGGTCAGACTCCGGTCGCGATCTTCGAGGAACTGCTCACGCGCACACCGGCCTCGCCGTCCGGCGTTGTGCCCGCACTCCCGAATGAGTTCGATCGCATCATCTCGAAGGCGCTCGAAAAGGACCGCGACCTGCGCTACCAGACCGCCGCCGACCTTCGCGGCGACCTGAAGCGCCTTCGCCGAACCGGCGAGTCGACGAGCACCACGGCTGCCGCTCAGGCGGCATCTCCATCGCCCGCGCGAAGCGCACGGTTCGTCCCCTGGAAGCTGACCGCGGGTGTGGCGGCCGCGGTCGCTCTCGTATTGGCCGGCGTGTTCATGCGCTCGAGCCGCACGCGGGCATTCAGCGAGCGCGACTCCGTCGTGCTTGCTGATCTCGCCAACTCGACCGGCGAGCCGGTGTTCGACGGAACGTTGAAGGAGGCGCTGGACGTCCAGCTGCGCCAGTCGCCCTTCCTCGCCATCCTGCCCGAGCAGCGCGTCCAAGGCACGCTGCGCCTGATGGGGCATCGCGCCGACGAGCGCATCACGCCTGAGATCGCGCGAGACATCTGCCAGCGGACCGGCAGCAAGGCGACCATCGGCGGCTCGATCTCGCAGCTTGGCAAGAGCTATGTGATCCTCCTCGACGCGACCAATTGCCGGACGGGCGACAGCCTCGAAAAAGAGCAGGTCCAGGCGGACGGTAAAGACGACGTGCTGAAAGCGCTCGGGGCGGCAGCCCAGAAACTGCGCCGCGGTCTCGGAGAGTCGCTCTCGTCGATTGAGAAATACGACGCGCCGATTCAAGATGCCACGACATCATCGCTGGACGCCCTGAAGTCGTACACGCTCGCCGTCAATACCCGTCGCCGGCTCGGGGATGGGGCGTCGATTCCGTTTTTCAAGAAAGCGATCGAACAGGATCCGAACTTCGCAATCGCGCTTGCGCGGCTCAGTACCGTCTACAACAACCTCAGCGAGCTGCAGACGTCGCGCGAGTACGTGACGCGAGCCTACGCGCTGCGCGATCGGGTGAGCGAACCCGAGCGGTTGTACATCCTGACCCGTTATTACACGACGGTCGAGGACGCGACGCAGAAAGCGCTCGATACGTACGCCGTCTGGATTCAAACGTACCCGAAAGATTACGTTGCACGGGTGAACCTCTCGAATATTTATCAGAACCGCGGGGAGCACGAGAGAGCGGTGGAGACGCTGCGCGCCGCGATTGCGCTGGCGCCGGATGAGCCGCTGCCGTACGGGAACCTTGCGAGCTCGTACATGTCGCTTGGCAAGTTCGACGCGGCGCAGAGCACGATCCAGGATGCGATCAAGCGGGGGCTCGATTCCTTCGGCTTCCGAGCTGAGCTCTACGTGCTCGCGTTCCTGCGGCATGACGAGGCGGAGATGGCGCGGCAGGTGGAGGCGGCGCGCAGATTTCCAGAGGGCTTCCGGCTCCTTTCGACGCAGGCGGAGCTTGCCGCCTACGCAGGTCAGCTGACGCGCGCGAAGGAGCTGGTGACGCAGTTCACGTCCGAGGCGTCGTCCCGGATGGGATTGAAGGGCTCCGCCGCGAGCACCTGGAACGATCTGGCCCAGGCCGCAGCGCTCTTCGGCGATTGCCGGTCGGCGCACGACGCGGCGCAGCGCTCGCTGGCGCTCGAGCGCAGCGCGACGACGCTGCTGAATGGGTCGTTCGCGATGGTGCTCTGCGGCGACCTGCCGGCGGCGCGGAAAATGTTAGACGAGGGGAGGCGAATGCCCGACGCGTCGAACGAAACCATCCAGGCGGGGTTCGCCCTCCTCGCGGCGGTCATCCGCGCTCGAGAAGGAAACGTCGAGCCGTTGAACGACGTTCGGTTTCCGAACGAAGCGAACGACAACGGCGTGCAGTTCGCGCGCGGCTTGATGGATCTCGAGCGGGGCAACGTGGCGCCGGCAGCGGCGACGTTCAAACGGATGATCGACCGTCTCGGCGCGTCGTCGACGTCATTCTTTGCTCCGCTGTCGCGCCTGTATTACGCGCGTGCGCTCGCCAAGCTCGGAAAGCTCGACGACAGCCGCCGCGAATACGACCGCTTCCTCGACGGCTGGAAGACCGCAGATCCCGACCTGCCAATCCTGGTCGCGGCGAAACAGGAACGAGCGCGCCTCGCGTCAGCGCAATAGCGACGACACCGCATGACTCCCGTGCGCGTCCGAGCGGAAATCGCCGGTGTGCCCGAATCGCCGCTCGTGCAGATCGCCACCGCGGCCGAGGCGATGCCGAACTCGATCAAGCTGTGCTACGGCGAGTCGGACATGCCGACGCCGGAGTTCATTTGCCGCGCGGCCACGGACGCGCTGGATCGCGGTCATACGTTTTATACCCACACGGCCGGCTACGCTTCTCTGCGCGAGGCGATTGTCGCGAAGGTGCTGGAAGTGCACGGCCTCGCCTATCGGCCTTCTGAAATCATCTGCACGGTCGGCGCCTCGATGGCGATATTCACCGCGATTCGTGTGTTGGTTGGGACGGGTGACAACGCCGTTGTGATCACGCCGGCGTACGCGATCTTCTCGAACGCTGTCCGCATTGCTGGCGGAGAGGCGCGCGCCGTCCCGCTCGCGCGTCACGGAAAGCGCTTTTGTCTCGATGTGGACCGCGTCGAACGGGCGATAGACGCGGGCACGCGCATGCTGATTGTGAACAGCCCATCGAATCCGACGGGCTGGATGATCACGGTGGACGAGCAGCGTGCGCTATATCGGTTGGCCGAAAAGCACGACCTCATTATTCTCACCGACGAGGTGTACGAGCGACTCGTGTTCGATGGTGCGATTGCGCCGTCGCTCGCGAGCGTTGCCGCCGATCGCGACCGCGTGATCGTGGTGAACAGCTTTTCGAAAACCTACAACATGACCGGCTGGCGGCTCGGGTGGGCGCAGGGGAGCGAGCGACTGATCCGCCTGATGTACACCGCCGCGGAGTTCATGACGTCGAACCCTGCCGCGATGGTGCAGCAGGCCGGAATTGTCGCGCTTCGCGACGGCGAGCCGTACATCGAGGAACTCCGCGCGCACTACGCAGCGCGGCGGCAGCAGGTGACCGACGCGTTGACCGCGATTCCGTGTGTATCGCTGCCAGACGTGCTTGGCGCGTTCTACGCGTTTCCTGAGATAGAGGGGCTGACGGACTCGACTGGCTTTACCGCCACTTTGCTGCGCGACACCGGTCTCGCGCTCGCGCCCGGAGTCGCATTCGGTGAAGCAGGCGAGGGCTACGTGCGCATGTGCTTCGCGGCGTCCGAACCGGTGATCGCACAAGCGCTCGATCGTTTGTCCGCATTCGTGCTGAATTGGAGGCCGCGATGAAGCGATCGGCCGCCGGAACGCCCACTGCGGAGCAACAGCTGACGGCGTTCATCGACAAGTTCGAACCGAGGCAGCGCGCGCTGATTCGGGCCGTGAGGAGGGCGCTGCGCAAGCGGCTCCCCACGGCATCCGAGCTGGCGTACGACAATTACAATTTCTTCGTGATCGGGTACTCGGCCACCGAACGGCCGTCCGATGCGATCGTCTCGATCGCTGCCGGCGCGAGCGGCGTCGGTTTGTGCTTCATCCACGGCGCGAAGCTTTCTGATCCGAAGAGAATCCTCCTCGGCGCGGGCAAGCAGACGCGCTTTATCCGGCTCGAATCGGCCGACGTGCTCGCGACGCCGGCGGTGGACGCGCTCCTCGCGGCGGCGATCGCGCAGGCGAGGGTGCCGTTGCGGCCAACCGGGCGCGGCGCGCTGATCATCCGCTCAGTATCCGCAAAGCAGCGACCGCGACGGAAGTCCACGAAGTAATCGGCCGCTATGGCACGCTATTCCATGACGAGCGGCTGCGGATCAAACCGGTAGCTGATCGAGGGCACCGTCGCCGAAGCCATGGCGGTCGCCAGACTGCCGGGCCATCCCATGCCCACGACGTGCGCATCGATCTCGACGAAGCAAAGATAGACGAGGGATGGACCGACGTTCAGCGATACAGAAAGCGACTTCTGTATGTTGAACCCGAAGTCGAAGTGGATCTCTCCGGTGGCAAGCTCTTCCCAAGACTTGTACAGGTCACCAGCGGTGGCGATGATTTGTGCCAGATCGTTCATGCCGTATATCGTCAGCCCGACGCTTCCGGAACTCGTGACCAGGCTTGTGTTCAATGAGTTTGTCGACCATTGGAAGGAATACGTCGGACTGGCGGAGATCGTCAGCGTGCCCTGCGTCATCGGATGAAAGAAGATACCGACCCTCGCGTACTCGCTGCCGCCGTTGAACCCTCGCGTCTGCGAGCTCACTGCGCTGCCGCTGATCTGCCCGTTGACGCTCGCCGAAACCGACAGCGTAGGGTTGGAGACATTCGCGAGCAACGTGGGAATGGAGTCGGCGAAATCGAATGGCGGAATAATCGTTCCCGCGATGCTTCCTGGGAAGAGTCCGCCGATTCCGGGTGGGACTTTCGGAAATGGCAGTTTCCTACCGGCGAGCTTTTTGTGCCATTGCAACAGCCCATCCAGCGTTTTCTTGTTCACCGGATCGTCAACTGCGACCGTGGATCCGCCTTTCAGCTTGCCAAACAGCCGCGCGCCTTGCTCGCGCGGCGAATTCCGGGCCTCCGACCTGTCCCGCAGGATTGCCTTTGTCGCCGCTGCCGCCTTGCCGGCGAAACCGGCTGGAATCTTTGCCCCTCCCAGGCGTAAGAACTCCATCAGCTGCTTCTGCTGTTTCGTCATTCGAGTGTTCCGCGCCATCTCGCCTCCTGATCTGTGTTTGGCAAATGCGACATGGTAGCGCTGTTTTCGCTGATCGGCGGCTGACGAAGCGCCTCCGACGAGCTCACTGGGAGTGTCGGCGTCGAGGATTCGTGTAAACGGGATTTCGCGGATGGAGAAACTGGTGGACGGCAGGAGGCTCGAACTCCCGACCTCCGCGTTGCGAACGCGGCGCTCTCCCAACTGAGCTAGCCGCCCACTGGCGTAAAAACCGATCCTAACACGTTTGCTATAGTCGATCGATGGCGCAACTGCGGCGACTCGGCGTGCTCACCGGCGGCGGCGATGCTCCAGGATTGAATGCGGTCATCCGCGCCGTCGTCAAGTCGTCGGCCAACAGCGGCATCGAATGCATCGGTCTCGAGGACAGCTTCGACGGTCTGATCGAGCCCGATCGTTCGCGCGTGCTCACGCCGCGCGACGTCACCGGCATCCTGCGTCTCGGCGGCACGATTCTCGGGACCGTCAATCGCGGCGATCCGTTTCATCATCCGATCGCCACGTCGGAGGGCACTCACGACTACTCCGATCGTGTCGTGGATATGTTCCACAAGATGGGGCTCGGCGCGCTCATCGTGATCGGCGGCGACGGGTCGCTTGCCATCGGTCACCGTTTCTTCGAGCGCGGAATTCCAGTCGTCGGCGTTCCAAAGACGATCGACAACGACATCGTCGGCACCACGAACTGCTTCGGCTTCGATACTGCGGTGGACTTTGCCACGGATGCGATCGATCGGCTTCATACGACCGCCGAGGCGCACAAACGGATCATGGTCGTCGAGGTGATGGGACGCTATGCGGGCTGGATCGCGCTCTACGCGGGCGTCGCCGGCGGCGCCGATGCGATTCTGATTCCAGAAATTCCGTTCGACATCGACCTCGTCGCCGCACGGCTGCGGGAGCGCGACAAATGGGGCGCTAAGTTCAGCATCGTCGTCGTGGCGGAAGGAGCGTACCCGAAGGGCGGGAAGCTCGCGCTGCTCGAGGAAGCCCACGCCGGCTTCGCGGAACGCCTCGGCGGCATCGGCGTTCAGGTCTGCGCGGCGCTCGCCGCGACGACGGGAAAGGAAACGCGATCGGTCGTGCTCGGCCACCTGCAGCGCGGCGGGGCGCCCACGAGCTTCGACCGAGTGCTCGCGACCCGCTTCGGCGGCAAGGCGGTCGAGCTGCGCCAAGCGCGGCGAATTCGGAACGATGGTCGCGTACGATCCGCCGGATATCGTAGCCAGACGGCTCGAAGACATCGTCGGAAAGACGAAGACCGTGCCGATGGATTCGGATCTATTGCTGACCGCGAAGGCGCTCGGCGTCACGTTTGGGGATTGATTGAACCGCGAGAACGCAGAGGCACAGAGCAACTTCGTGGTTGCTCAGCGTTCTCGCGGGCTCTGCGGTTAACGAATTAGTGCAGAACGTCGAGGTACTTCAGGGCGCCGCCAGTGTTGAAGAGGACGACCGTATCGCGCTGCTTGATGGTTCCGGCTTCGACAAGCCGCTGAATCGCGATCAGGGCGGCGCCGCCTTCCGGCGCGGCGCTCACGCCTTCGTGTTTGCCGATCGCGAGCATGCCCTCGACCATCGACGCGTCGGAGACTGATAGCGCGGTTCCGCCGCTCTCGCGCACGGCGCGCAGGATGAGAAAGTCGCCGATCGCTCGCGGCACCCGCAGGCCGTCGGCAAGTGTGCTGGCGTTTTCCCACGGCTGCGCCTTCTCAGTGCCTTGCTCGAACGCGCGCACGATCGGCGCGCAGTGTTCCGCCTGGACGCTGACCATCTTCGGGCGGCGCCGCGGCTCGAGCCAGCCGATGCGTTCGAGCTCGTCGAACGCCTTCCACATGCCGACCATCCCGGTGCCGCCGCCGGTCGGATAGATGATCCAGTCGGGGAGCGTCCATTCCATCTGCTCGGCAAGCTCATAGCCCATCGTCTTCTTGCCTTCGATGCGGTACGGCTCCTTCAGCGTCGACACGTCGTACCAGCCGAGCGGCGCGCCTTTTTCGCCAGCCATACGGCCGGCGTCGGTGATCAACCCGTCCACGAGCGTCACGTTCGCTCCGTAAAGCCGGCATTCGTCGACGAACGGCTGCTTCGCGTCCTTCGGAATGAAGACTTCGCACTTCAGTCCGGCCGCCGCTGAATACGCGGCGGCCGCGTTGCCCGCGTTGCCCGCCGTCGGGAGCGCGATCGTCGTCGCGCCGATGTACTTCGCCCGCGTAATCGCCGCAGACTGCCCGCGAGCCTTGAACGAATTCGTCGGGTTCAGCGATTCGTCTTTGACGTAGAGCCGTTCGAGGCCGATGCTGGCGCCGAGCGATTTCGCGTGAATCAGCGGCGTGAAGCCTTCGCCGAGGGTCACTGGTTGTTCGCCGTCGAAGATCGGCATCAGTTCACGATAGCGCCACATCGTGGGCACGCGTCCGGCGAGCGAATCGCGGGACCATCCGCGCGCCTTTGCGAGATCGTAGCGGGCGAGCAGGGGCGCGCCGCACGAGCAGAGGAAGTTGCGCTGCCGCGGATCGCGTGCGGCGGCTCCGCAGGGAACGGAGCATTCGAGGTGCGTGAAGAACGACTTACTTTCCAAGAAGCTCCTGGTCCTTCTTGCTCTGCGCTTCGTCTATCTGCTTGATGTGGCTGTCGGTGATCTTCTGGACCTCGTCGAGGCCCTTTTTCTCGTCGTCTTCAGAGATCTTGTGGTCCTTGAAGAGCTTCTTCAGGCGATCGTTCGCGTCCCGCCGGAGCTGCCGGACGACGTTGCGCCCTTCCTCGGTCAACTTGTGCACGTGCCGCGACATCTCCTTGCGGCGCTCCTCAGTGAGCGGCGGTATCGGAATGCGCACCACTTTGCCGTCGTTGGCTGGATTGAGCCCCAGATCCGACGCGCGGATTGCCTTCTCGATCGCGCCGAGCTGCGAGGGATCAAACGGCTGTGCGACGATCAGCGTGGGCTCCGGCACGGACAACCCCGCCAGCTGATTGAGCGGCATCTTCGATCCGTATGCCTCGACGTGCACGCTGTCGAGAATCGTGACGGAGGCGCGGCCAGTGCGCACGCCTCCGAGCTCGTGCTTCACATGGTCGAGCGCCGCGTTCATGCGCTTGGTGACCTCGAGGAACAACGCTTTTAGGTCGTTGGCATCCATATCCAATCTCCGAAATTCGGTGTGCGTTCCTGAGTCGGTGATGTTCAGGCCGTGACGAGCGACCCGATCGCTTCGCCGAAGATTGCGCGCCGGATGTTTCCCGGCGTGCGCAGATTGAACACGACAATCGGCAGGCGATTGTCCATGCACAGCGAGATTGCCGTGGCGTCCATCACCTTGAGCCCCTGCTCGAGCACCTGAAGGTATGAAATGCGGTCGAATCTGACGGCATCCGGCTTGAGCATCGGATCGGCATCGTAAATGCCGTCGACCTTCGTGGCTTTCAGGATGACGTCGGCTTTGATCTCCATCGCGCGAAGCGCGGCGGCGGTGTCGGTGGAGAAGTAGGGATTGCCGGTGCCGGCGCCGAACACGACGACGCGGCCCTTTTCGAGGTGACGGATGGCACGACGGCGGATAAACGGCTCAGCAACCGCACGCATTTCGATCGCCGTGACCACGCGTGTGTTCACGCCCGCCTGCTCGAGCGCATCCTGCAGCGCGAGCGCGTTGATCACGGTCGCCAGCATGCCCATATAGTCGGCGGTAGCTCGATCCATGCCCCGGGCGCTTGCCGCCACGCCCCGGAAGATGTTGCCACCGCCGATCACAATCGCAGTCTCGACGCCCATGCTCTGGATCTCGAAGACGTCCTTCGCAATCTGCGTCGCGACGGCCGGGTCGATGCCGTAGGTTTGCTCCCCCAGGAGCGCTTCACCGGAGAGTTTCAGGAGGATGCGCTTGTACGCGGGGCGCGAGGAGAGGGTCACGAAACGTAATTATAGCGTTTCGCCGACCTTCAGTCGTGCGAAGCGCGTGACGGTGAGCGGAGCACCGAGCGTCTTCGACGCCGCTCCCAGCACGTCTTTCGCCGACATCTTCGGATCGCGAATCGACGCCTGATCCGGCAGCACGACCTGGCTGTAGTAGCTTCCCAACTTGCCCTCGACGATCTTATCGATGACGTTCGCTGGTTTGCCGGAGCTCTCCATTTGCGCGCGATAGATGCTCTTTTCCTTCTCGAGCACATCGGAAGGAATCGATTCGCGAGACACGTACGACGGGCTCGCCGCCGCGATTTGCATCGCGATCTCCTTGACGAGCGTCGCGAACTCGTCGCGCTTCGCGATGTCTGCCGTGACGCCGCCAAATTCGACCATCACGCCGATCTTGCCGCCCAGGTGGATGTACTGGCCGACGTAGCCTTTGCCCGCGTAGCGCACGAACCGCGGCACGGCCATGTTCTCGCCAAGTTTCGCGATCGCCGGCGTGAGCCGCTTTACGACCGGGCCCTGCGGATCCTTCAGCCAGGACTCGTTCGCCGCGTTTCCCGCCTTTTCAATTTCAGCGATCACGTCGGCAACCAGCTGCTGGAAGTCGGGTGTGCGGGCGACGAAGTCCGACTCGCAGTTCACCTCGACGAGGGTGCCCGACGTTCCGTCGGCCGCCACTTTATGGCCGATGAGTCCTTCGCTCGTCGCACGGCCCGCCTTCTTGGCAGCGGTCGCGAGCCCGCGCTTGCGCAGAATCGTGGTCGCCTCGTCGAAGTTGCCGCCCGCCTCGGTGAGCGCGTTCTTGCACTCCATCATCCCCGCGCCCGTCTGATCGCGCAGCTTCTTGACCATTGCTGCGCCAATCGGGCTGTTCTCGCCGGAACCTGCCGTCGCCATCGCTTCTGCCTTTCTTCTATTACTCCGCGTGGGGCCCCACCCCCACGCGCTTGAGCTTACGCTCCGGATCGTGACTAGTTAAGACGATCTGATTTCAGATTTGCTTTCTCGCGGGGCCCCACCCCAGCTCGATAACGCCGTCGCGCCGTGGCGCTCGGCGTATCCAGAACAGAACGCCGCCGATGGCGTGCACTCGAATCGTAGCGCAGGACTTTCGTCCTGCGTTTTGGACTGTACAAAAAAAGCGCCGATCCCTCTGGACCGGCGGCCTGAAAGGAAACTGCCGGAGCCGTTAGGCCGAGGCGGGCGCCGGCTCGCGTCGGCGTTGCGGCCGCGCGGCGCGCCGCGGGTCGGTTTCGTTCGCTGCGGCCTCTTCCGCCGCTTCACGCGCGGCGTCGGCGTCCATCGACTGTTTCATATCGCGCCCGGACATGATCGCATCGGCGATGCGCGACGCGAACAACCGAATGGCTCGGAGCGCATCGTCGTTGCCCGGTATCACGAAGTCCACTTCGTCGGGATCGCAGTTCGTGTCGACGATGCCAATCACCGGAATCTTCAGCTTGCGCGCCTCGTCGACGGCGATCTTTTCCTTCTTGGTGTCGACGATGAACACGGCGTCGGGCAGGCGCGACATCTCGCGAATACCTTCCAGATTCTTCGCCAGCTTCTTGCGCTCTTTCTCGTTGCGGGCGATCTCTTTCTTGGACAGCGTGTCGAACCGGCCGTCGGTGGCCATCGCCTCGAGATCGCGCAGGCGGCCGAGGCTGCGTTGAATGGTCGCGAAGTTCGTCAGCAGGCCGCCGAGCCAGCGCTCGTTCACGAAGAACATGCTGCAGCGGCGCGCCTCTTCGGCGATGACGTCCTGGGCCTGGCGCTTCGTTCCGACGAAGAGGATCGTGCGGTTTTCGGCGGCCAGGCGGGTGAGAAACTCCTCGGCTTCGCGGAACAGCTTGACGGTCTTGCCCAGGTCGATGATGTAGATGCCGTTCCGTTCGCCGAAGATGTACTCCTTCATCTTCGGGTTCCAGCGCTTGGTCTGGTGGCCGAAGTGTACCCCCGCCTCCAGTAGATCCTTCATCGCGATCGCGGCCAAATGTCCTCCATGCTGCGGTCCGGCGACAGCCGGACTCTACGTCGTTAACGTTTACTGAACTGGAAGCGTTTGCGCGCTCCCGCCATGCCGTACTTCTTGCGCTCCTTCGCGCGCGCGTCGCGCGTGAGCAGCCCCTCGGTTTTCAACTGCTTGCGCAGCTCAGCGTTGTATTCGACGAGTGCCCGCGCAATGCCGAGCCGCACGGCGCCCGCCTGGCCCGACACGCCGCCGCCGGCGACGGTGGCGAGGATGTCGAATTTATCGGCGGTTTCGGTGACGACGAGCGGCGTCTTGATTTGGGTGCGGAGCGCTTCGGTCGGAAAGAACGCTTCGAACGACCGTTCGTTGATTTTCACGGCCCCGCTGCCGGGGCGAAGGAACACGCGGGCGGTTGACGTTTTGCGACGGCCCGTTCCGTAATACTCCACTGCTGCCACGTTACGCGACCTCGAGCTTTGAAGGTTTCTGCGCCGCGTGCGGATGATCCGGACCGGCGTACACTTTGAGCTTGCGGTACATTGCCGCGCCGAGCTTGGTCTTCGGCAGCATGCCGTGCACTGCTTCCTCCACCAGCCGTTCAGGCTTCTTCGCGCGCACGATGCGGGCACGTTCTTCCCGCAGTCCGCCTTCATACCCACTGTGCTGACGGTAAATCTTCTGATCTTCTTTCCGCCCGGTGAGCTTCACCTTCTTCGCATTCACGACGACGACGTGATCGCCGGTGTCGATGAACGGCGTATAGCTCGCCTTGTGCTTGCCTTGGAGCAGGCGCGCGGCCACCGTGGCGATACGCCCGAGCACCTGCCCGTCGGCGTCGATGATGTGCCAGCGGCCGCTTTTCGCAGCCGTTTCTGCGGTGGCCATGAACGTAGACATGCCTAAAAACGCCTTTATCCGAAAAAACCGATGTAAGGGATCCGCCGGGGCGGCCTGGCCAGACATGACGAACAGATGTCCTGCCCCTCCCGGCAACGGTAAACCCAAATCATACGTGTGTTTCTGGGGACTGTCAAGCCATTCACGCCGACGTTATGCAAGGGACGGTACCTGCCGATAAGCACACTCCGAACGCAGAAAGGCACCCAACAAGCGACAGTTTCGTCAGCGGCGCACGGATCCGTGATCGGCGACTGACGAGACTCGTACGCGCAGATCGCAGTTCTCGCGCGGTTGCGCCAGATTTCGCACAGGGGAGCCAAAGTCGAGGTTGGTATCAGCTTTGCGCTCGCGGGAGCGCCTCTTGTCTTCAACGAAGGATAACCCGTGTTTGGTTTAGGAAAATCCAAAGCCGTCGTGGGGCTCGACATCGGTTCGAGTTCCGTCAAGGCGGTTGAACTCAAGCTGGCGGGCAAGAAGTTCAAAGTGTCGGCATTCGGCGTCGAACCGATTCCGCCCGACAGCATCGTCGACGGTGCGATTATCGACGGCACGGCCGTCGCGGACGCGATCAAGCGTCTGTTTGCGAGCAAGGCGTTCAAAACCAAGGAGGTTGCGGCGTCGCTGTCGGGCAACGCCGTCATCGTCAAGAAGATCAACCTGCCGGTGATGACCGAGACGGAGCTGGCCGAATCGATCTACTGGGAGGCGGAGCAATACATCCCGTTCGATATCCAGGATGTGAACCTCGATTATCAAATCATCGACGCGGGCACCGGCGCGGACTCGAAAGGCACGATGGACGTGCTGCTGGTCGCGGCGAAGAAGGAAAAGATCGCCGACTACACCGGCGTGATCTCGCAGGCCGGCCGCGTGCCGGTGGTCGTCGACGTCGATGCCTTCGCGTTGCAGAACGCCTACGAAGCCAACTACGGACTCGACGCGCAGGCGGTCATCGTGCTCCTGAATGCCGGTGCGAGCGCGATCAACATCAATATTCTTAGCGGCGATCAGTCGCTCTTCACACGCGACCTCTCGATCGGGGGCAACGCCTACACCGAAGCGGTGCAGAAGGAGCTCGATCTGCCGTTCGATACGGCCGAACAGCTCAAAAAGGGGCACGCCATCGACGGCCGGACCTTTGAAGACGTGCGGCCGGTGCTGCACGCGATGACCGACAACGTGCTCCTCGAAATTCAGAAGACCTTCGACTTCTTCAAAGCGACTGCCGCGTCCGACCGCATCGACAAGATCGTCCTGAGCGGCGGCGCGTCGCGCGTCGACGGCTTCGCGGCGGCCCTCGCCGAGCGCTTCGGTGCGCCGGTCGAACCGTTTGATCCGTTCCGTGCGATCGCCTTCGACGCGAAGCGGTTCGGCGTCGACGAGGCCGACCTCGAGGGGCTCATGCCGACGGCTGCCGTTGCCGTGGGGCTCGCCCTCAGAAAGACGGGCGACCGATGATTCGCATCAATCTTCTTGCCGAGCGCGAACAGTCGAAGAAAAAGATCAAGCCGTTCCAGGCGGCGCAGAAACTGACAATCGGCGCCAGCCTGATGCTCATCGCGACGCTCGTCACGATCGGGTGGTGGTATCTCGCGCTCAGCCGCGAATCGACCACCGTCGACTCGGAGATCGCGGCGGCCGAGAAGGAAACGACGAGGCTTCGCGGCATTCTGCAGCAGGTGCAGCAGTTCGAACAGCAGCGCGCGCAGCTCGAACAGCGCGTGAACCTCATCGAACAGCTGCGCAAGGCGCAGACCGGCCCGGTCCACATCCTGGATCAGATCAGCCGCGCGCTGCCGACGATGCTGTGGCTCACGGAGCTGAAACAATCCGACAAATCGCCGAACGAGATCGTGATTGACGGACGGTCCACGACGCTCACCGGCGTGTCGGATTTCGTGAAGAACCTCGAGGAGTCCGGCTACTTCAAGCGATCGATCGACATCATCAGCAGCACGACCGAACCGATCGCGCAGCCGCCGGGCGAATTGATCAAGTTCCAGCTGCGCGCGCAGTTCCAGGAACCGGATACGTCGAAGAAGCCCTCGACGCCCGCCGGCACCATCAAATCGGGCGGATAAGGACATTAAAGCTGAGGCGGGGAAGCCCCGATAGCGATACAGGCCATGCCCGAACTTTCTTTGTCGAAGATTCCCTGGTACGCGCAGATCGGCGCGTTCGTCGTCCTGGCGCTTGGGGGCGTGGGTGCGTTCTATTTCTATTACGCGCAGCCGGCGCGCGAAGAGATCGACGGGCGGCGTGCGCGCCTTACCGCACTGCGCGCCGACATCAACACGGGCCTCCTCACGGCAAAGAAGCTTCCGGAGTTCCGCTCGAAAGTCGCGGAGCTCGAGGGTCGCTTGACGACGCTGCGCGCGGTGCTGCCTGAAGAAAAGGATGCGGCCGATCTCGTCCGCCGATTGCAGACCGTGGCCGCGATGTCGAACATCGTGATTCGCGGCGTGAAGCCGCAGGCCACCGTTACCAAGCAGCTCCACGCCGAGTGGCCCATCCAGCTCGATCTCGACGGCTCGTACCACAACCTGGCGCTGTTCTTCGATCGCGTCGGCAAGTTCACGCGCATCGTGAACATCTCGGCGCTCGACGTGAAGGGCAAGGAGCGCCCGCTGCCGAATTCGACCATTAGCGCGAGCTGCACGGCGACAACGTTCGTGCTGCTCGAAAAGCCGGCCGCAAAAACAGCGGCGAAACCCGCGGCGGCGGCGAAGGGAAATTGACGATGGCCGCGTGCGCGCTGCTGCTGCTCGCCAGTTTCGCTGCCCTGCAGCCGGCGCCCCAACCGCCGGGAGCGTCTGTTCCGCAGCCGTCCGTTCCGGCGCCGTCGACGGCCGCTCCGGCTCCCGCTCCGGCGCCATCCGCGCAGGCGCCTGCGCCGCCCGAAACGTACGCGTACGACCCGGCGGGGCGGCGCGATCCCTTTGTGAATCTGCTCGGCACCGGCCTGGAGCAGCGCAGCGCGCTGCGCAAAGGCGACGGCCCCGCCGCGATGGCCGCCGCGGACATCTCGCTGAACGGCGTCCTGCAGAGCCGCGGCAGGTTCGTCGCGACTGATCAAGGGGCCCGACAACAGAACCTACATCGTGCACAAGGGCGACAAGCTCCTCGACGGCACGATCACGACGATAACGGCGCAGGGGCTCGTCATCCTGCAGGAAGTCAACGATCCGCTGTCGCTTGTCAAACAGCGGGAGGTTCGCAAACTGCTGCGATCACCCGAGGACGCCAAGGAATGACTCTGACGAGGGGCTTCGCCCTGTTTCTGACAGTCGCGCTCGCGGGCGCGCTGCTTCATGCCGATTCCCGCTCGCGCGGAGCGGTCGCCTCAGCGGGAAGCGCTGTTCACCTCACGGCGATCAGCGCGCGCGTTACCGCAAAAGGTGCATCGCTCGTGATCGAAGCGAGCGAACCGGTGGCGTACGTCGCCACGCGTCCTGACGCTCTTACCGTTGTCATCGAGTTCCGGAACGTCGCCGCCGAAGGCGTGGCGAACTCTTTCACGCCAAACGCCAAGAGCCCGATCGCAAGCGTCGTCGTGGAGCCGGTCGATTCTGAAGCCGTGCCGGCGTCGCGCGTTCGTATCACCCTCGCGCAGCCGGTCGCGCATCACGTCCGGAGCGATCGAAAGACAGTGGTCGTCGATTTCGACAAGTCCACCGTACGGGGAGCGTTCGTCGCGGCCCCGCCCCCGCTCGACGCGATGGCCGCCCTCGAGCTCGAGAAGCGTCGCGACAGGAAGGCCGAGAACGCCGAAGCGCTTGCCGCGATGCAGCGCCAGCAGGCGCCACCAACGCCCTCACAGACCGCGCCACCGCCGGTACCGCAGGCGCCGACGTCGAGCGAGCAGGTCGCCAACACGAACCAGAAGAAATACGGTGGCCATCCGATCAGCATGGATTTCCAGGGCGTCGACCTGCGGTCTGTGCTGCGAGTGTTCGCGGAAGAGAGCGGGCTGAACATGGTCCTCGACCCGGCAGTGCAGGGCACAGTCGACGTGCAGCTGCGCGATGTGCCGTGGGATCAGGCGCTCGACATGATTCTCCGCGCCAACAAACTCGGCTATATCGTCGACGGCACGATCGTTCGGATTGCGCCGCTGGCAGTTCTCGCCGACGAAGAGACGCAGCGCCGGAAGCTGACGGATGAACAGGCGCTCGCCGGGCAGCTGCAAGTGCTCACGAAGACACTGAGCTATGCGAAGGCCGACGAGCTGCAGGCGCTTCTTACGAAGAGCGCCCTCTCGCAGCGCGGCATCGTGCAAGTGGATCCGCGGACGAACACGCTCATCATCACCGACCTGCCCGACCGCCTGACCACGGCGAGCGACCTGATCGCCACGCTCGACAAGCCGCAGCCGCAGGTGGAGATCGAAGCGAAGATCGTCCAGGCCAACAAGAATTTCGAGCGGCGGCTCGGGGTGCAGTGGGGCTTCAACGGCGCCGTCAGCCCGCAGCTCGGCAACACGACCAAGCTCGCGTTCCCGAACAACGGATCTCTGAGCGGCAGCACCGGGACGACGCAGGGACCGACGGGCGGTACTCAGTCGCCGACGGCGGTCAACCTCGGCATCGGGGGCGCGACGAGCGCCGTAGGCCTGGCGCTTGGCTCCGTCAACGGCGCATTCAACCTCGACGTCGCCTTGACGGCGCTCGAAACGACCGGCAACGGGCGCATTCTGTCGACTCCGCGCGTGACCACGCAGAACAACATCGCGGCGGAAGTCGCGCAGGGCACGCAGATTCCAATTCAGACCGTCTCGAACAACACAGTGACGGTCGGCTTCAAGGACGCCGCGCTGATCCTCAAAGTCACCCCGCAGATCACGGCGGCCGGCACCGTCATCATGATGGTCGCCCTCGAGAACAGCCAGGCCGACTTCACGCGCTCGATCAACGGCATTCCGCCGATCAACACGCAGCGCGCGACGACCAGCGTGCTCGTCAACGACGGACAGACGACGGTGATCGGCGGCGTGTTCATCTCGAACGATCAGGCGCAGCAGGACCGGACGCCCGGGCTCGGCAGCGTGCCGCTTCTGCGCTGGTTGTTCAAGCGCGACATCAACACGACGTCGGACCAGGAACTGCTGATCTTCATCACCCCGCGCATCATCAAGAGCTGATAAGGACCGATGGGTATGCGTTCAAGTGCTCGAATGTTCTTCTTGGCCGCGATCGTGGCGGCGGCAGCGTCGTGCGGCGACGTCATCCGGCAGGGGCAGGGGCCGGTCGGTACTCGTGCTGAATTCGCTTGGCGGTACGCAGGGCAATAAGCCCGGTACGTTCGGCAGCCCACTGAATTCGGATGTGATCACGAACGTGATTTCTCCTGCACCGTGCTCCGTCGACAGTCCCGTGCCCGACCATTTTCGATGACATCGGGCAAGCGGTACTGAGTCTCGCGGCGAAAGACGCGACGATCGCTCCCACATCCAACAATGTGGTGACGATCACCCGCTACCACATTGATTACACGCGCACCGATGGCCGCAATGTGCAGGGAGTGGACGTACCGTACTCGGTGGATGGCGGCGCGACCGGCACCATACCGGCGAGCGGCACCTTCTCGCTCCCGTTCGAGCTGGTGCAGTCGGTCGCGAAGGAACAGTCGCCACTCGTACAGCTCCGCAACAATCCTCAACTCATCAACACGATTGCCCGAGTGACGTTTTACGGCAAAGACCTGGTGGGGAACGACATCTCCGTCACCGGACAAATTCAGATCAACTTCGCGAATTTTGGGGACCAATGAGGATCAGGCTCTTTCAAATCGTGGCGATCGGCGTCGCGGCCGTTGCGGCGGCGTGCGGCGTTCATCAAACCGACGTGCCGGGTGTATCGGGTCCGTCGACTCTTGCGCATACGGTGACGATCACCGTCACGCCGGATAGCGTCACGCAAAACGGCTCCGACACGGCGACCGTCCGGCTGAAAGGGTTCGGACCCGATGGTCCATTGACGAATTGCTCGCCGGCGTCATCGTGCCAGGTCCGGTTGGACATCCTGGACGACAAGGGCACGCCAGACGACCTCCTGGGCGGGACGCTGTCGAATCGCACAGTGCAGCTCGACTCGAGCGGGAATGGAACAGCGATCTTCACCGCTCCACAGCCCGTTCAGCCTCCCAGCGGACCCCAAATGGTCGCGATCCGTGCGACGCTCATGGGCACCGACGCGCAGACATCGTCGCCGGTGAGCGCAATGATCCGCGTCGTGCCTATTGGCTTCATCATTCCGTCGGGCAGCGTGCCGTTCCCGCAGTTCACGTTCTTGCCGGCCACAGCGTTGGCGAACACTGCGGTCGTGTTCGATGCGTCGACCAGTTGCGCCATTCAGCTCGATTCCGCGGGTCACTGCGCGGCGCCGTTCACTGACATCGCGAACTTCGCCTGGGATTTCGGAGACGGGAGCAGCGGCTCAGGGGTCAGCGCTTCGCATTCGTTCGGCAATGCGAACTCGTACTCCGTCAGATTGACCGTCACGAACAAACAAGGTCTCACGGCGTTCCTCTCGCACACGGTGACGATCGGAGCCGGCATTCTGCCGACGCCGAAGTTCACGTTCTCTCCGGGGTCACCAGTCGCGGCCGACGCGGTGCAGTTCAGCGGCAGCCAATCTACCGCCGGCGTTGGTCACACTATTAGCCAGTACGTATGGAACTTTGGAGACGGCTCGCCCTTAGCGAGCGGCGTCAATGTGTCGCACAATTTTGCCGTGGCGGCACAATACAACGTGACCCTGACTGTCATTGATGATGCCGGCCAGCAGGCCTCGACAAGCAGCACGGTGCCTGTCGGCACGGGTGCTCCCACTGCGACGTTCTCAGCGTCGCCGGCGGGCGGTCACTCGATGACGTTCGATGCGAGCGCATCGAGGGCCGTCGGGTCGGCAACGATCTCGACGTATCAATGGTCGTTTGGCGATGGCGGTTTTGCCGGTCCATCGTCTTCGCCGACTGTCACGCACCTGTTCCCGGCGGCAGGCACCTTCACCGTGACGGTGACGGTCACCGATAACCTTGGCCGATCCGGTATATTCTCGACCAGCGTGTCTGTGCCGTAGGCATGGCCGAGTCCGCAAGAATCGATGATCTGCGACGCCGGGTCCAGAAGGATCCGGCGTCGATCGCGTTCGCGCAGCTGGCAGAGGAATGCCGGCGAGCGGGCGCTTACGAAGAGGCCGTCGCGGTCGCTCGCGCCGGGCTGACGATCCATCCAGGTTACCTTTCGGCTCGCGTCACGCTGGGACGCGCCCTCATCGAGCTCAATCATCTCGACGAGGCGGAGGCCGAACTTCAAATCGTGCTGAAGAGCGCCGCCGAGAACCTCGCGGCGATCCGCGGCGTGGCCGAGATCCATCACCGCCGGGGACACCTCGAGGAGGCGCTCCAGCAGTATCGAGCCGCGCTCGCCCTCGCGCGCAACGACCCCGACCTGGAGCAGACTGTCGCCGACCTCGCGCGCAAGATCGGTCCCGCGCAGCCAAAGCCGGGCGCCGGCGGTCTCACGCTCGAGCAGATCACAGAGGAGCTGTCGTTCCACCGTCCGCCGACCGAACGTCCCGCTCAGGCGCAGACGGTTGAACCTGCCGGTCACACTTCACGAGAGCGCGCGTCGAAAACCGTCGCGGCGCTCGAAGAGTGGCTCGCGGCCATCCATGGCGCACGCACCGACCGCGACGCTTAGCCGACGCCATCGCGCGATCGCCACCGAGCTCGCCAACCGGAATCTCGAGGCGCTCGTCGTGACGGCGCTGCCGAACATCCTCTATCTCACGAATTTCGCCGGCAGCTCCGCCATCGTTGTCGCGGACAGGGAGCGGCTCCAGTTCATCACCGATTTCCGCTACGTCACCGCTATCTCGGAGATGCGTGGCACCCCGCACGAGTGCCCGGCGCTCGAAGTTGTGAAAGTCGACGGATCGTACGACGCGGCGCTCGCGACGGTTCTTGCGGAGCGGAGCGGCGCGGTCGGCTTCGAAGCCGCGCACTTGACGGTGAGTCGTCACAACTGGCTGACGTCAACGCTCGCGCAGTCGCAGCGCGCTCCCGCGCTCGTCGCCACGGAAGGAATCGTCGAACGGGCGCGATTGCGGAAAGATGCGTACGAGCTCGCGGTGCTGCGCGAGGGTGCGCGGCGGCTGTCCGACGTTGCGCGAGGCGTGTTCAGCGAAGTGCGGGCGGGTCGAACGGAGCGCGAGATCGCGCAGGCCATCGACGGCCGCATCCTCGCCGGCGGGTTCAGCCGTCCCGCGTTTGATACGATTGTCGCGGCCGGTCCGAACGCCGCGCTGCCGCACGCGCATCCCGGTGAGCGAAAATTGGTCGAAAGCGACCTCGTGGTGCTGGACTTCGGCGGGGTCTACGACTCATACTGCGTCGACCTCACCCGGACGGTAACGGTGGGGCGCGCCACCGAGCGCGCGCGTGAGGTCTATGCGGCCGTTCTCGACGCCCACGATCGCGCGATTGCGACGGTTGGCCCGGGCCGGTCACGTTTTGCGATCGACCGGCGGCGCGCGACGCGCTCGCCGCCCGGGGGCTCGCCGAGGCGTTCGGCCATGGAACGGGTCACGGTCTGGGAATCGAGGTTCATGAAGACCCCCGCATCACTCGGCCGATCGCGGGCCACACGAGCGATGCCGGCCCCGACGACGAGGTATCGCCGGGAATGGTCTTCACGATCGAGCCCGGCGCCTACCTCGCGGGCTGGGGCGGTGTGCGCATCGAAGACGATGTGCTCGTGACGGACAAGGGGGTCGAGGTGCTGACGAACGTGACGACGGACCTCTTGGAATTATGACGCATCCCGCCACTACGTGATCGCATTGATGAATCTCGACGAGCTGAAGAAAATCCTCGAACTCGTGCGCGAACACCAGCTCTCGGAGTTCGAGATCGAGCACGAGGGGCTGCGGCTGAAGGTGCGGAAGGATCAGGCGACCGGCGCTGTCCTCGCAGTTACCGAATCGCCGCGCGCGCCGATCGCAGCGCCGCAGGCGATCGCGGCGGGCGCCGCCGCCCCGCCTGCAGCCACACCCGCCGCCGCCGGACCGAGCGTCGCGCCGCCGGTTAGCGACCCCGAAATCGAGCTCGCTGTGGTGAAATCGCCGATCGTCGGGACGTTCTACCGCGCGGCGGAGCCGGGCGCGGCCGATTTCGTTGAAATCGGCACGACGGTGAAAAAGGGCCAGGTGCTCTGCATCATCGAAGCGATGAAGCTGATGAACGAGATCGACTCGGAGTACGACGGCGAAGTCGTCAGCATCTACGTCGAGAACGGGCAGCCGGTGCAGTACGGCGAACGGCTGTTCGCCGTCCGGACGAAGTAAGCGGCGCCGCGTACATGTTCAAGAAAATACTCATTGCCAACCGCGGCGAGATTGCGATGCGCATCATTTACGCGTGCCGCGAGCTCGGCATCAAGACGGTGGCGGTCTACTCCGAAGCCGACGAGAATTCCCTGCACGTCCGTTTCGCCGACGAGGACGTCTGCATCGGACCGGCGCGCAGCGCCGACAGTTATCTGAACGTGCCAGCCGTGATCAGCGCGGCCGAGATCACCGGCGCGGACGCGATTCATCCCGGCTACGGTTTTCTGTCCGAGAGCGCGTACCTTGCCGAGGTGTGCGAGGCGTGCCACATCAAGTTCATCGGGCCCGACCCCCACGCGATCCGTCTGATGGGAGACAAGGCGCGTGCGCGGCGCGTGATGAAAAAGGCCGGCGTGCCGATTCTGCCGGGCAGCGACGGGCCGGTCGAGACCGAGGAGAAGGCGCTCAAGGTCGCGAAAGACATCGGTTACCCGGTGATTATCAAGGCGACCGCCGGCGGCGGCGGTCGCGGCATGCGCGTGGTCCGATCCGCAGGCGAGCTTCCGCATGCGTTCAAGACGGCGGCGCGCGAAGCCGAAGCGGCATTCAGCGTCGGCGACGTGTACCTCGAGAAGTTCGTGGAGTCGCCGCGTCACATCGAGTTCCAGATTCTTGCCGACCAGTACGGCTCCGTCGTGCACCTGGGCGAACGCGAGTGCTCGATTCAGCGCCGCCACCAGAAGCTGATCGAGGAATCGCCGTCGCCGGCGCTCACCGACAAGATGCGCCGCAAGATGGGCAGCATCGTCATCGACGCGGCGAAGGCGGTGCAGTACACGAACGCGGGCACGTTCGAGTTCCTGATGGATCCGGGAGGGTCGTTCTACTTCATGGAGGCGAACACCCGCCTGCAGGTCGAGCATCCGGTCACAGAGATGGTGACGGGCATCGACATCGTGAAGGAACAGATCCGGATCGCGGCAGGGGAGCGGCTGTCGTTCAAGCAGGGCGACGTCACCTTCACGGGCCATTCCATGGAGTGCCGCGTCAACGCAGAGGATCCGGAGACGTTCGTGCCGTCGCCCGGCGTGATTCACGTCTTCAGCGTCCCGGGCGGCCCCGGCGTGCGGGTCGAGACGTTCGTGCACTCGGAATGCACGGTGTCGCCGTACTACGATTCGATGATCGCGAAGATCGTCGTGCACGGCCGCGACCGGCAGGAGGCGATCGCCCGGATGCGGCGCGCGCTCGAGATGACGGTCATCGAGGGCATCAAGACGAGCATTCCGCTGCACCTTCGGATCCTGAACGATCCCGACTTTATTGCCGGCAAGCTGAGCACGTCGTTCATGGAACGGTTCCTCGCCGCGCGCCCGAATCCCGGAGGGCGCCTCGCAGAGGCCGTGTAATTCTCTTCGCGGTATCTTTCTTCACGAAGACACGAAGTCGCACGAAGGGCACAAGGAACGGTTTGTACCCTGATAGATTCGTGCGCTTCGTGTGTCTTCGTGTCCTTCGTGATGAATGATGTTCTTGACGAAGAAAAATGGATGGTGATGCTGCCGAGGCTCTGCGCGATCTGTGACGCGGATGCGAGCGCTCGCGCCGGATGGACGCTCATCGACGTTGCGCGTGCGTTTCTGAACGGCGGCGCGCGTCTGCTGCAGGTTCGCGCGAAAGGCGCGTCGAGCGGCTGGCTGCTCGACACGTCGATCGCGATCGTCGCCGCCGCCCGCGAAGCTGACGCGACGGTCATCATCAACGACCGCGCCGACGTGGCGCGCCTCGCCGGTGCGAACGGCGTCCATCTGGGACAGGAAGACCTCACGCCGGCAGCGGTGCGGGCAATCGTGGGGGACACCGCGATCGTCGGCAGGTCCAGCCACACTCCCGACGAATTGAACCGCGCCCTGTCCGAACCGATCGACTACGTCGCAATCGGACCGGTTTTCGAAACGGCGACGAAAGCAACCGGCCACGCCGCCCTCGGTCTCGACCGCGTGTCGGCGGCATCCGCTGCAACCAGACCGCGCGGTCTTCCACTCGTGGCGATCGGCGGCATCACACTCGATCGTGCGCCTGATGTGTTACGCGCGGGTGCGGATTCGGTGGCGGTCATCGCCGATCTGCTGCACGGCGGGAACCCGGAAGCGCGCGTGGCCGCCTATATCTCGGCGCTCGACCGCGAATCCCGCTAGCCAGGACTCAGCCGGACGGTCATGTATAATCCGCGCTGCCGCTGCCCCAACATTCACGGCGGGCCGAGATACCCGCCCTACAGGTGCGAGATATGTCGATTTTCGCGACGAAATCGATCGAGCAGCTCAAGGCTGAAGCCGCCGCGACCGGCGAACACTCGCTGAAGCGCGTGCTCGGTCCGATCAACCTGGTGACGCTCGGCATCGGCGCCATCATCGGGACCGGCATCTTCGTGCTCACCGGCCAGGCGGCCGCGCAGTACGCCGGCCCGGCGATCGTGCTGTCGATGATCCTCGCGGGCATCGCATCCGGGCTCGCCGGGCTGTGCTATTCGGAGTTCGCCTCGACGGTGCCGATCGCCGGCTCGGCCTACACCTACGGCTACGCGACGCTCGGCGAGTTCGTGGCGTGGATCATCGGCTGGGACCTGATCCTCGAGTACGCGCTTGGCGCGGCGACTGTGGCTGTCGGCTGGTCGGGACATCTCACCAGCTTCCTCCACGACTTCGTCGGCGTCAGCTTCCCGGCGTCGCTCGCGGCGGCGCCCTGCTCGGTCGATCGCGGCGGCCGGCTGCAGTCCCGATGCGGTCATCAATCTGCCGGCGGTGCTCATCACGATCGCCGTCACGGTTCTCATCGTGATCGGCGTCAAGGAGTCGGCGAACGTCAACTCGGCGATCGTCATCATCAAGGTCGCGGTCGTGCTGATCGTGATCCTCGCCGGCGCGGCGTTCATCAACACCGGCGAACTGGCATCCGTTCATCCCGCGAGAACACCGGCACATTCGGCCAGTACGGCTGGAGCGGCGTGCTGCGCGGCGCAGGCGTCATCTTCTTCGCGTACATCGGCTTCGATGCGGTGTCGATCGCCGCGCAGGAAGCGAAGAACCCGCAGAAGGACATGCCCGTCGGCATTCTCGGCTCGCTGGTCATCTGCACGATTCTCTACGTGCTGGTGTCGGGCGTGATGGTCGGCCTCGTGCCGTACAAGCAGATGCTCGGGTCGCCGGCGCCGCTGGTCGTGGCGGTGCACGCGGCCGAGCGCGCATCCGGCGGCAGCGCGATTCTGCACGTGCTCACGATGCTCGTCGAACTCGGCGCGATTGCCGGCCTGAGCTCGGTGATGGTCGTGATGATGATGGCGCAGCCGCGCATCTTCTACTCGATGGCGCACGACGGCCTGCTGCCGCCCTTCGCGAAGAAGATTCACCCGAAGTTCCGCACGCCGCACGTCACGAGCATCATCACGGGCGTCGTCGTCGCCATCGCTGCCGGGTTCACGCCGATCGGCGCGCTCGGCGAGCTGGTGAGCATCGGCACTCTGCTCGCCTTCGTGATCGTGTCGCGTCGGCGTCATCTTCCTGCGATACCAGCGTCCCGAGCTCGAGCGCCCGTTCAGAACGCCGTGGGTCCCGTTCGTCCCGATCATGGCGGTGCTGGTATGCCTCGGTCTCATGGCCGGTCTGCCCTGGGAGACGTGGCTGCGGCTGATCGTCTGGATGGCGATCGGTCTGGTGATCTACTTCGCGTACGGGTACAGCCACAGCGAGGTTCGCAAACGCGACGATCTGCTCGCCGCGGCCGGCCAGACACGACGCAGATAATTGTGGGTCGGCAGGGCCCGGGTCTCGCGGTCGCTCTGCTGATTGCGGTCGGCGCTGGCGGTACGATCGGATATCACCTCATAGAGCGCTGGAGCATCTGGCGCTCGTTCTACGTGACGGCGCTCGCCATCACGACACTCGGCGTACCCAACGAGATGTCGCGGGGCGGCGAGGTCTTTACGGTCCTGGTGCTCTTCGCCGGCGTCGGGGCTGCCCTCTATTCCTTCACGCTGCTGGCGACGGTCGTGGTCGAGGGCGGCCTGCCGAAGCGGCTTCAGCGTCGCCGGTACGCTCACATGCTCGAAACCGTTCACGATCATTTCATCGTTTGCGGCTACGGGCGCATCGGCCGCCTGGTCGCGGCGCAGCTGACGCGGCAGAAGGTGCCGATCGTCGTCATCGAGCGCGATCCTGCACGGCTGCAGACCGCGGTCGACGACGGCGCGCTGGCCGTGGAAGCGGACGCAAGCCGCGAGGATGTGCTGAAGCGCGTCGGCATCGAGCGGGCCCGCGGCCTGATTGCCGCAGTCGGCACCGACGCGGAGAACGTCTACGCCGTTCTGAGCGCGCGGGTGCTCAGGCCCGACCTGTTCATCGTCAGCCGCGCCGACACCGAAGATGCGACGACCAAACTGAAGCGCGCTGGCGCCGATCGAGTGATCTCGCCGTACCAGATCGGCGCGATGCAAATCGCACAAACGGCGCTGCGGCCGGCCGTCGTCGACTTCGTGGAGCTGGCGACCAGCTCGAACAGCCTCGAGCTCGCGATGGAAGAGATTCCGATCGCGGACCGATCGCCGCTTGCAAATCAGTCGATTCTCCACGCGAATCTGCGTCAACGCTTCGGCGTCATCGTCGTCGGGATCCAGCGGCAGGATCTCAAGATGGAATTCAACCCGGAGCCGGAGACCGCCATGCGCCCAGGCGATAAGCTCGTTGTCCTCGGGCGGCCCGACTCGTTGAAAAAACTGGAACTGGAGGCCGCGTCCTGAGTGCCAGGATACTGGACGGCACGGCTGTCGCCGGACAGATCCGCGCCGAATTGAAGCCCGCCGTGGGCGCGTTCACGGCGCGTGCCGGCCGGCCACCGGGCCTCGGTATCGTGCTCGTCGGCGACAATCCGGCGTCGGAGATTTACGTGCGCGGGAAGCTGAAAGCCGCTGGCGATGCGGGGTTTCGTGCGGACCTCGAGCGGCTGCCCGCGACGGCGTCGTTCGATGACCTGCTTACCGTCGTCGAACGGCTGAATCGCAGCGACCTGCACGACGGTATTCTCGTCCAGTCACCGCTGCCGGACGCGATGGGCCCCGATGCTGAGCGCCGAGTTTTCGATGTGCTCAGACCCGACAAGGACGTCGACGGTTTCCACCCGCTGAACGTGGGGAAGCTCGTGCAGAATCGCGCGTCGCTCGTCGCCGGTACGCCGTCCGGCGTCATCGAGCTGCTCGAGCGCGAGCGCATTCCCGATTACCGGAGCGCGCGCCGTCGTCATCGGCCGCAGCGAGATCGTCGGCAAACCGATGGCGCTGCTCCTGCTGCACCGTCATGCGACCGTGACGATTTGCCACTCGCGCACACGCGATTTGGCGGCGATCGCGCGGGAGGCCGATATTCTGGTCGCCGCCATCGGCCGCGTCGCGTTCGTGACTCGCGACTTCGTCAAGCCGGGCGCGACGGTCGTGGACGTCGGCATCACGTCGATCACCGATCGCGCGACGGTGGAGAAGTTGTATCCCGCAGGCTCGAAACGACGGGACACGTTCGAAAAACGGGGCGCGCTCACCGTCGGCGACGTGCATCCGAATGTCGCGGAAGTGGCGGGCGCGCTGACTCCTGTTCCCGGCGGCGTCGGTCCGCTGACGATCGCCATGCTGCTGAAGAACACGCTGACGGCGGCGATCGAACGGGCGGGAGGGCAGGTGGGGCTGGTCGGCGAATGGCAGATAAGAAGCGCCTGCGGCCACGCGAGCCCGAGGCCATGCAAAGCCGAGGGCGAGCGTCGGCGTCAGTTCGCGGCGGGGGTGGGGCCCCGCCGCCAGTGAATAAAGTAAATCTGCAGCACGGTTAATCCGGCTGCACGGAAGAATCAGTCCGGCAACCTGCAATGCTTCGAATCGCTCTGACGGGCGGCATCGCGACGGGGAAGAGCCACGTGCTCGAGCACTTCCGCAAACGCGGCGTTCCGTGTCTCGACGCCGACGCGCTGGTGCACGGCATCGAAGCGGCCGGAACCGAATCGACTCGCGCGATTGCCGCACGGTTCGGTCCCGACGTCATCGGTGTGGACGGGGCCGTCGACCGTAGAAAGCTGGGCGCAATCGTTTTTGCCGACGAGCCGGCACGACGGGAGCTCGAGGCGATCGTCCATCCGGCCGTGTACCGCGCGATCGCGGCCGGGTTGCGGGCATTCGAGCTCACCGAACATCCCGCGCTCGCTATCGTCGATATTCCGCTGCTCTATGAGAGCGGACATGCTGGTGACTTCGACAAAGTGATCGCGACCGTGTGCGCCCCGGAGATGCAGGTGGCGCGTCTGCTCGAGCGCGGGTTGAGCGAAGACGAAGCGCGCCGCAGAATTGCGGCGCAGCTGCCCGCCGCCGACAAGGCGGCACGCGCCGATTTCGTAGTGCGAACGGAGGGCAGCTTCGCCGCCACCGATCGACAGGTCGATGAGCTGCTTCGCATTTTGCGGGGAGGGCAGCATGGCTGAAGACTCGCGCGATAAGCTGTCGCGACGCACGTTCATGACGTCGACGGTCGGCATCGCTGCCGGGACGTTGGTTCACCCGTCGACAGGCAGCGCACAGCCGACCGGGGCCGCACCCACCCTCGATCAGAACCCGATCCGTCGTCGCGGCGTCGGGCTGCGTGGCCTCGACGCGGCGCGCGCGTGTCCCGGTTTCACGCTGTTCGCGCCGGCCGGCGGCACCGACGTTCAGCTGATCGATCTGCACGGGGCCGTCGCGCACACGTGGAAGACACCCTACAAGCCCGGGCTGTACGGATATCTCACGGACCGCGGCACGCTTTTCTTTAACGGCCAGATTCCCAACGACACATACCTCGGCAAGTCGCCATTCATGGGCGGTGCGGCGCTCGAGATGGACTGGAACGGGCGCGTCCTATGGGAGGTGCGCCGGCCCGATCATCATCACGACGGACGCTTGCTGAGGAACGGCAACATTATCCTGCTGTGCTCGCAAGAGCTGCCACACGATGTCTCACAGCGGGTAAAGGGCGGCCGCCCAGGAAGTGAAGTGGACGGGAAAACAATGTGGGGCGATTTTCTCGTCGAACTGACGACCGCCGGCAACGTGGTATGGGAGTGGCGGACGTGGGAGCACCTTGATCCGGAGAAAGACGGATTGACCGCGGTGCAGGACGATCGCGCCGAGTGGACGCACGCGAACGCAGTGTTCGAGCAACCGGATGGAAACCTGCTCGTCAGCTTCAGGAATATTTCCACCGTGATCAGAATCGACCGTCGAACCGGTGACATCACGTGGAAGCTCGGGTCGCCGCCGCTCGCCGGTCAACACGCGCCGAATCTGCTGGCGAACGGCAACGTGCTCATCTTCGACAACGGTCCGCATCGCCTCGACGAGAGTTTTCCGTTCTCACGGGTCGTGGAAATCAACCCGGTGACGAACGAGATCGTGTGGAAATACCAGGAGCCGCGGCCGTTCAATTTTTACAGTCCGCGGATCTCGAACGCCCAAAGGCTGCCGAACGGCAACACGCTCGATCAACGAAGGTGTCTTCGGACGGTTTTTCGAGGTCACGCCCTCGGGTGACGTCGTGTGGGAATTCGTGAACCCGCATTTCGGGCCGGAGACCGCCGCGCCGAAAGTTCAGAACAACGGCGTGTTCCGTGTCTACCGCTACTCGGAGGAGGAGATCGCCCGAGCCCGCCGCACCGTACAGGCCTGATGCCTCAGACCTCGACTTCGGTCGTATCCTGAGCTGGAGCGATCCGCTCTTCCACGAACGTGTTCCAGTCGTGGCAGTGCGGGCATTGCCAGAGCAGCTCTGTGCTGCGGTACCTGCATCGCATGCACACGTGCGGATCGAGATAGAAGACCGCATGCTGGGTGAGCTCGCTGTAGCGATCGACGAGCGATTCGGGATAGCCGAGCTGACCGAGCGCCCGCCAGATCGCTTGATGAATGCCAAGCGCGTGAGGGTTCTGCACAAGGGCGGCGAAGAGCAGATCGAGTGCATCACGGGGCTTACCGCTGGCCGCAAGGTGCCGCGATAATGCGAGGCGGGCGCGCCAGTCCTGCGGGTTCTCCTCAATCAACCGGCGGCACAATCGTGTGAAGCGCTCGGGCGATCCGATCCGAACCGCCAGCGCCTCGAGCCGATCGAAGGCGAGATACGCGCGGTCGGGCGCGACGTCGATGAGCTTCTCCCAGATGGCCGCCGCCTCGCGCTCGTTGCCTTCGGCGACGCGCACGTCGCCGAGGTTCAAGTACGCGGGTACCGCGCGGGCGTCGAGGTCGATCGCGGCTTCGAAGCGACGCACCGCTTCTCGATGATCTCTCCGGCGCATGGCTTCGAGGCCGATTTCGTTTTCCAGAAACGCGAGAATCGGCTGCGATTGCGGCGGGCCGCCGGCGTCGGCGAGCTTCGAGAGCCGCTGCCGCGTATCGTACGCCTCGAGCCATTGATGCTGTTCCTCGTGCAGCTTCTGCAGGTTCACGAGGGCATATTCATTTTTCGGATCGAGCCGCAGGACTTCGTTGAACGCCTCGAGGGCGCGATCGACGAAGCCGCCGCGTTTGTAATCGAGACCGAGACAGAGCAGCACGTACGCGTGCTCGAGCCTGTTGAGCTTTGGCCGCTGCAGCAGATGCTGATGGACGGTAATGGCTTTGCCGACCTGCCCCTTCTCGCGGTACAGGTTGCCGAGGATCATGTGCACTTCGAGTGCGTCGGCATCGAGGCTCGCGGCGCGGCTCAACTCTTCGATTGCGAGATCGATTTGGTTCGCGACCAGGAAGTTCAGCCCGAGAATGTAATGGGGCGATTCACGCGCCTTACGACGATCGATCCACTTCCCGTCGCGCAGCTTGTAGCGCTCCCACGCCTTGCCAATCGCCAGCCCGAGCAGCAGCGCGACCAGGCCCGCAAGGATCGGCGCGTACGCGCTCATGCTTTGCCGCCCGTCTCAGGCACAGCGCGCCCCTCTTCCGCATACGCCGCGACGATCGCGTCCCACGCCTGCTGTGCGCGAAGGATCATCTCGATCAGTTCGCGCGCGGCGCCTTGGCCGCCCTTCGACCGCGCGACGAAATCAACTCGTCCGCGCACTTCGTCGACGGCGTCGGCCGGCGCCGCCGAAAGGCCCGCGCGATCGAGCACCGCCAGATCGACGATGTCGTCGCCCATGTAGGCGACTTCCTCGTCTCGGACGGCGAGGTCGTTGAGGATGCGCTCGAACGTTTCGATCTTGCTGGAGACACCGTGATAGACGAGTGTCACGCCAAGCTGCGCCGCGCGGTGCGGCGTCGTCGCCGAAGTTCGCGCCGAAAGAAATCCCACGCGCAGCCCCGCGCGCTGCGCCCATACCATCGCGATGCCGTCGCGAATGTTGAACTCCTTGCTCTCTGTGCCGTTCGCATGTACGAGCACCTTGCCATCGGTGAGCACACCATCGACATCAAAGAGGATTACCTTGATGCGCGCCGCTTTGGCCTGAACTGTCACTAAATCCTTTGAATCCACTGAACCCTGAGAACCTGCAGAACCCCGAGAACCTAGAACATTTCCGTTCGCCATAGATCATGCAGGTGGACGACTCCCGCGACGCGCGCGCCATCCACCACGACGATCGCCGTGATCTTGCGCTGTTCCATGATGCCGAGCGCTTCCACGGCCAGCGTGGCCGGCGAGATCGTGACCGCGCCGCGCGTCATCACATCGCCCGCGCAGAGGCCGAGTATCCCGGATTCCCGATCCATGTGCCGCCGCAAGTCGCCGTCCGTAATGATGCCAACGAGCTCGCCGTCGCCGTCGCGATCGGCAGCGTGGCCGACGACGCACGTCATGCCGAGGCCCTTGCTGGACATTTCGTAGATGACGTCGCGCATGCGCGCGTCGACGCGGACGATCGGGCACTGCGCGTCGGCGTGCATCAGCCGTTCGACGCGCATCAGGCGCTTGCCGATCTTTCCGCCCGGATGGAGATTGGCGAAGTCCTCCTGGCGGAACCCCTTCTCGACGAGCAGCGTCATCGCGAGCGCGTCGCCGAGCGCGAGCGCCGCCGTCGTGCTCGCCGTCGGCACCAGATTGAGCGGGCAGGCTTCCTCGATGACGCTGCAGTCGAGCATCACGTCGGCGGCCTGCGCGAGCGTGGACCGCGGCGAGCCGGTGATCGCGACGAGCTTCGCACCGAGCCTGCGGATCGTTTCGAGCAAACGCAGGATTTCGTCCGTCTCGCCGCTGTAGGACAGCGCGACGACGACATCGTCGGCCTGGATCACACCAAGATCGCCGTGGATCGCCTCCGCTGGATGAAGAAAGAGCGCCGGCGTGCCCGTGCTCGTGAGTGTTGCGGCGATCTTCCGGCAGATGATTCCGGACTTGCCCATGCCCGCGAGGATGACGCGGCCGCGACACTCGCGAAGCAGATCGACCGTCCGCTCGAATCGGCCGTCGAGTCGCGACACGAGCGCGAGGATCGCCGCCGCTTCGGTTTCGAGGACCTTCCGCGCGAGCTCGAGATCAGCCATGCAGCCGCGCCTCGGACCCTTTGGCAATCATATCGATGGCGACGAGCCGGCCGAGGAGTGGCTCCAGGAAATCGAGCGCGAGCGCATTTTGCGCATCGCTTTTCGCGTGCATCGGCTGCTCGTGAACTTCGAGGAACACGCCGTCCACACCGGCCGCGACCCCTGCGGACGCCAACGGCTGAATGTACTGCGCGAGCCCGGCGGTGACGCCATCCCCTCCGCCCGGCAGCTGCAGGCTGTGGGTGACGTCGAAAACTACGGGGATACCGTTCTCGCGGATCATCGGAAAGGCACGCATGTCGACGACGAGGTTGTGATAGCCGAAGCTCGTTCCGCGCTCCGTGACGATGACGCGCGAGTTGCCGGCGTCCCGCACCTTCGCCACCGCGTGCATCACATCGTCAGGCGCGAGGAACTGGCCCTTCTTGATGTTGACGATGCGGCCGGTCTTGGCCGCGGCGACGAGCAAATCGGTTTGCCGCGAAAGGAACGCCGGAATCTGAAGCACGTCGGCGACGTCCGCGGCGGCAGCAGCGTGAGCCGGCTCGTGAATGTCCGTGAGGATCGGTACGTCGTGGCGCGATTTGATTGCGGCAAGGATGCGAAGGCCGTCGGTCAGTCCGGGCCCTCGAAACGATCGGCCGGACGTGCGGTTCGCTTTGTCGTACGACGCCTTGAAGATGAACGGCACGGCCGCGCGGCGCGCGATCGCTGCGAGCTTGCCCGCGAGGTCCATCGCATGCGCTTCGCTCTCGATTACGCAGGGTCCCGCGATGAGCACGAACGGTTGTCCGCCACCGATCGCGATCTCGCCCAGGTTGACGGGGGTCACGACGCCATTATATCGGTCGAACGCCGGATGTCCGGCCGCCGGCCGGCGGGGGCGTCACGCGACCGATTCGGTGGCTCGTGCGCCCACGTGCGCCGTCTTGTGACGATAGGACGCGGCTACAAATGCGGCGAACAGCGGATGCGGACGCGTCGGCTTCGATTTGAATTCTGGATGGAACTGGACGGCGAGATACCAGGGATGGCCCGGCAGTTCGGCGATCTCGACGAACTTGCCATCCGGAGAGCGGCCGGAGATCCGAAGGCCGCGCTCGGTGAGCGTCTTCTCGTACAGACAATTGAACTCGTAGCGATGGCGATGTCGTTCGTGAATGACGGCGGCACCGTAAAGCTGATGCGCCAGTGAACCCGGCGTGAGCTCGCATGCGTAGTCGCCGAGGCGCATCGTGCCGCCGAGATCGTCCACACCGAGAAGATCGCGCAGCTTGTAGATCACTTTCGATGGCGCGTCCGGGTTGCATTCCGTTGAATCGGCGTCCGTGAGGCCGGCGACGTTCCGCGCATATTCAACGGCGGCCCACTGGAAGCCGTAGCAGATGCCGAAATACGGAATGCCGCGCTCGCGTGCGACCTGCGCGGCCTTCATCATGCCTCGCGTGCCGCGATTGCCAAATCCGCCCGGAACGAGAATGCCTTCCGCATCGTCCAGCAGGTGCTCGCCGTTCGGTTCCTCGAGGGCTTCCGCTTCGATCCATTTGATGTTGACCTTGAGGCGATTCTGAAAGCCGCCGTGATACAGCGCTTCGTTCAGGCTCTTGTATGAATCCTCATAGCCGACGTACTTGCCGACGACATGGATCGTGATCTCGTCGAGCGGATTCTTGATTCGGCTGACGAGGTCTTCCCACGCCTGCATCCGGCGCTCGGTCTGCGGCAGATGCAGGTACTGCAGGACGATCGTGTCGAGCCCTTCGGCGGCGAGCACGAGCGGCACTTCGTAAATCGACGAGACGTCTTTCGCCGTGATCACCGCTTCCTCGGCCACGTCGCAGAAGAGCGCAATCTTCCGTTTGATGTCCGGGTCGAGGATACCGGTCGGTGCGGCAGAGCAGGATGTCGGGCTGAATGCCGATCGAACGCAGGTCGCGGACGCTGTGCTGCGTCGGCTTCGTCTTGAGCTCGCCGGCGGCGCCGATGAACGGCACCAGCGTCAGGTGGATGTAGAGCGAGTTGTCGCGGCCGACGTCCTGCCGGAACTGGCGGATGGCTTCGAGGAACGGCAGGCTCTCGATGTCGCCGACGGTGCCGCCGATTTCGACGATCACGATGTCGACGTCCTTCGATACCGCGCGAATGGCATCCTTGATTTCGTTCGTGATGTGCGGGATCACCTGCACCGTTCGGCCGAGGTAATCGCCGCGCCGCTCCTTATTGATGACGCTCTGGTAGATCTTGCCGGTCGTCCAGTTTGAATTCTTCGTCGTCGACGTGTTCGTGAACCGCTCGTAGTGCCCGAGGTCGAGGTCCGTCTCGGCGCCGTCGTCGGTGACGTAGACCTCGCCGTGCTGATACGGGCTCATGGTTCCCGGATCGACGTTGATGTACGGATCGAACTTCTGCATCGTGACCGTGTAGCCGTGGCCCTCGAGCAGGCAGCCGATCGACGCAGCGGCGAGCCCCTTGCCGAGCGACGACACGACGCCGCCGGTCACGAAAATGTATTTGGTGTTTCGCCGTTCGGTGTTGGTCATGATGTGTTTTCGTCCGGCTGAAGCCGGACGCGACATTCCGTGTCCGATCGTCTGCGCTGGATCGAGTCGTAGCGTCCGGCTTCAGCCGGACGTCTTGTCATCCTGATGCCGGCGCCGCGAGAAGCCTCCGCACCTGCTCCAGATCCTCCGCCGTGTTCACATCGAACGAGTCGTAGCGCGTTTCAATTGCTTTGATCCGGATGCCGTGCTCGAGCGCACGCAGCTGTTCGAGCGCTTCGGCGCGTTCGAGCGGCGTCGGGTCGAGCGCCGCGAGCACGAGAAGTGCGCTCCGCCGATACGCATAGAGGCCAATATGGCGGTAAAGCGGCGGCCAGCCGCCTCGCGGATTGCCGACGTGGGGAATTGGCGCGCGCGAGAAGTAGAGCGCGAAACCCGCACGGTCGACGACGACTTTGACGACATTCGGGTTGGCAAGCTCGGCCGGATCGTGAATGCGGCGGAACAGGGTCGTCATCACGATCGACGGATCGTTCACGAACGGCATGACGGCTTCGGTAATCGCGCCGGGATCGATCAGCGGCTCGTCGCCCTGCACGTTCACGACGATGTCGCAATCGAGCGATGTCGCCACTTCAGCAAGTCGATCGGTGCCTGTTTCGTGCGCCTTCGTCAGCCGCACTTTGCCGCCGAATCCTGTGACGCGCGTGGCGATCCGCAGATCGTCGGTGGCGACGATCACCTGCGACACGATTGGCGATGCCGACGCTCGACGATACACGTGCTCGATCATCGGGCGGCCGTCGATGTCTGCGAGCGCTTTGCCGGGGAGCCGAGTAGAGGCGAATCGAGCGGGGATGACTGCGACGACTTGAAGCGGAAAGGTATTATCGACCGCAGAGCCAGTCGATGAAGGGTGCACGACGAATAATAACACACCGTTCGAAACCGCCGTGCTACGATCGCCGCAGAATTCGAGCGCCGACGACGGCTTCCATGAACCTGAAGCGGATCGCGACATTCGGCATCGTTGGCGGCGCGCTCGCCGCGTGGCTCGCAGCGGCCGCGACGTCGGGTACGCGCGACAACGCAGCGCCGCTCATCTTCGAATCGCCAGCGATCGACACGCCGCGGCGCAGAGCTCGCGTCGGAAATCCGACGGCTTCACGAGCGACTCCACCCTGACGCGACGCCTCGGGAACCGGGTCGAAATCTATTCGCGTTCAGTGCGCCCACGCAGAAAACACCGCAACCTGCCGAAGCGAATGGCGGCGGTTTTGACGGACGCCGTGCCCGCACCTCCGACCGCACCGCTCCTGAGGCTCTCTGGCCTTGCCGAAGATCGCGGCGCCGACGGGTCGATCGTGCGGACAGCGATCATTTCCTCCGAAGGCCAGTTGTTTCTCGCCAAAGAAGGTGACGCGGTCACGCCGCGCTACCGTATCGCGAAGATTTCCGCCGACGTGGTCGAGTTGATCGATCTCGTCGACAACTCAACCCTGCGTCTCGTTCTGAAGTAGCGCGGGTCTTCAGACCCGCCAATGCCATTCACGATCATCATCAATCCCGTGTCCGGAGGCGCTCGCCGCGCTGACGCTCGGCATCGCGTCGAGCTCGCCGCAGCGATTCGCGACGCGCATGGGAATCCCGGCGAAGTGTTCGTCACCGAACGTCCGGGCCACGCTCGGGAGCTCGCGAAGGCGGCGCGTGCCCGAGGCCCGAGCATTGTGTTTGCGTGGGGAGGCGACGGGACGATCAACGAAATCGCGACTGAACTGGCGTTTGGCGACGTGCCGCTCGGGATCGTGCCGGCGGGATCCGGCAATGGGCTGGCACTTGAGCTCGGCGTCGATGCCAACCCCGCGCGCGCAATTACGCACGCGCTCTCTGCGGAACGGCGCGCGATCGATGTCGGGGAGCTCGGCGGCCGTCTGTTCGTGAACATTGCCGGAATCGGATTCGACGCGCACGTTGCCTCGCGGTTCAATGGTCCCGGAAACGTCCGGCGCGGCTTCGCCCGGTACGTCTCCATCAGCGGTCGGGCACTGCTCACCTATAAGGCCGCGCAGTACACCATCACGACAGGTGGCACGCGCGTGAAGGTCGGCCGCGGCGTGGTCGTGACGATTGCCAACTCACCTCAATTCGGCAATGGCGCGCGAATCGCTCCCGGTGCCCTCGTCGACGATGGGTTGCTCGACCTTGTCGTCGTCGACGAGCGGTCGCGTTCGCGAACCGTTTGCGGGCTGCCGCGGCTGTTCAACGGGACGGTCGAGCGGATGCGCGGCTGTTCGATTCGGCGAATTCGCGAGGCCACGATTCAGTCGGAGCAGCCGATGATCTTTCACGTAGACGGCGAACCGGTCCAGGGAGGCACGGAATTGCGCGTCCGCGTCCATCCGGGCGCGCTGCGCATCGCGGTCTAGCGCCGAGTCGTGGGTCGGTCGGTCGTAGCGCGAGGCTTTAGCCGGCCGGCAGGTTCAGCCGAGCGGCGCCGGGAGCCGGATGACTGCGATTTCTCGCACGGCCGCGGCGCGACCGATTTCCGCGACCGCTGATTCCAGCGCGCCCGGTTTGCTCCGCTCGGCATCGACGTTGACGACGCCGATCGCTCCGTGATCGCCGCGGCCCAGTGCGAAATTCGCGATGTTGATGCCGTAGCGGCCCAGGATCGTGCCTACGTCGCCGATGACGCCCGGCCGATCGTCGTTGGCGATCACGAGGATCGTGCCGGCCAGCGGCGCTTCGACCGATACGCCCTGCATCGAAACGAGGCGTAGTGAGTTTGGGGCGAATACCGTGCCTTCAATCCACCGTTCACCCGCGTCGGTCTGCAGCGTGATCGAAACGAGGGCCGTGTAATGACGCGAACGTGAGCTCCGCGACTCGATGATGTCGATGCCGCGATCGCGCGCGATCGCTCGCGCGTTCACCATCGAGACGCCGCTCGACAGAATCGGCCTCAGGACGCCGGCGGCGGCGCTGGCCCCGAGCACGTCTGCTGCGCGGGCGTCACCGAGAGCTCCGTGGTATCGAACGCTGATCGCTTCGATTCGCGCGGCGCCCATCCGAGCCGCGAGCGTGCCGAGCCGATCCGCAAGCTGAATCCACGGCTGCAGCCGCTCCAGTTCTTCGGCGTGAAGCGACGGAAAGTTTACGGCGTTCCGAACGAGGCCGTCGCGCAGAAAATCTCGAACGGTCGCGGCGGTTTCCATGCCGACGAGCTCCTGAGCTTCTTCGGTGGACGCCGCGATGTGCGGCGTCGCGATCACTTGCGGGAGTTTGGCAAGTGACCAATCGGTCGGCGGTTCGGTCTCGAACACGTCCAGGGCCGCCGCCGCCACTACGCCGGCGTCGAGGCTTCGCTTGAGCGCTGCTTCATCGATCAGCTCGCCACGCGCGGTGTTGATGATGCGGATACCGGGTTTACAGCGCGCGAGACGCGCATCATTAATAAGGTGTTTCGTCTCAGTCGTCGACGGCAGGTGGAGCGTGAGATAGTCGGCCGCGGCGCACGCTTCATCCAGTGACACGAGCTCGACGCCGGTGCCGGCTGCGATTTCTTTGGAAATAAACGGGTCGTGCGCCACGACGCGCATTCCAAATGCTCTCGCGCGAAGTGCAACCTCCTGACCGATGCGGCCTAAACCGGCGACGGCGAGCGTTTTGCCGCGGAGCTCAGCGCCGAGAAACTTCTTCTTCTCCCACTTTTCACCTTTCATCGCGCGATCCGCTGCCGGAACCGATCTGGCGAGGGAAAGCATCAGCGCACATGTGTGCTCGGCCACGCTGATGCTGTTCGCTCCTGGAGAATTGACGACGAGAATGCCGCGTGCGCTGGCGGCTTCGACATCGACGTTGTCGACGCCGGTACCGGCGCGCGCAACCGCGCGAAGCATCGGCGCTGATGCCAAAAGAGCGGCAGTCACCTTCGTCGCGCTTCGAACGATGAGCGCGTCCGCGTCCGCGATGTCGTGTGAAAGGTCCTGCGGAGAACGGCCCGAGCGCGCGTCGACAATCCAGCCCGGCTCCGCGCGCAGCAGGTCGAGTGCGGACGCGGGGAGATCGTCGGCGACGACGACTTTCATAAGTGGGTCGGTGGCTGATGGTTGGTTGGTGGCTAGTGACTCGCCGTTGGAGCCAGTATAATCCGTAGGTTTTGTCGTCCGCGATGATCGTCGGCGTGCGCGCTCGCCCTGCTGTGGTGCAAACCGCTAAATCATTCGACTGCGACGTCACAACGGCGTAAACGGGAGACCTTTTCCACAGAGTTTTCCACATTTTCTGTGTGAAACCTCGGTTGCCCCTCGGGGCTCGTGACCTAAATTTCTTTTTTTGAGCTTATGGCAAAACCAAACGCACTCGAGCCGCCATCGACCGGGGCGGCAATTTCACGCCGGGGCGGAGAGCTCGTCGTTCCCGACAATCCGATCATTCCGTTTATCGAAGGCGACGGCACCGGCCCGGACATCTGGCGCGCGAGCGTTCGCGTGCTGGACGCGGCGGTGCAGAAAGCGTACGGCGGTCGAAAAAAAATCGCCTGGATGGAAGTGTTTGCGGGCGAAAAGAGCTTCAAGCAGTTCAACAACTGGCTGCCGGACGAAACCGTCGAGGCGTTCCGCACGTACCTCGTCGGCATCAAGGGCCCGCTGACGACGCCGGTCGGCGGCGGGATCCGTTCGCTGAACGTCGCGCTGCGGCAACTGCTCGATCTGTATGTGTGCCTGCGTCCGGTTCGCTGGTACAAGGGCGTGCCTTCTCCGGTCAAGCACCCGGAGAAGGTCGACATGGTGATCTTCCGCGAGAACACCGAAGACATTTACGCCGGCATCGAATACGCGGCCGGATCGCCTGAAGCGCAGAAGATACTGGATTTCTTCGCGAAGGAGTTTCCGAAGGAGTTCAACAAGGTCCGGTTCGGGACCATTGAAAAAGCAAACGCGTGGCAGGTGCAGGTGGCGGCGGCAGATTCGACCGCGGGGAACAGCAGCGCCGCGGGTACTGTCGAGGTAGGCGTCGGTCTGAAACCAATCAGCCGCCTTGGAACCGCGCGCCTGGTTCAAAGCGCAATCGCGTACGCCATCAAGGCGAAGCGCAAGAGCCTGACGCTCGTCCACAAGGGCAACATCATGAAATTCACCGAAGGCGCCTTTCGCGACTGGGGTTACCAGATCGCGAAGGAGCAATACGGTGCGGTCGAAATCGACGGCGGCCCATGGTGCCGGATTCCCGACGGCAAGCCGGGCGGCGGTCTCGTGATCAAAGACGCCATTGCCGATATCACGCTTCAGCAGGTTCTCACGCGGCCTGAAGAGTTCGACGTGATCGCGACGCCGAACCTGAATGGCGACTACTTGTCCGATGCGCTCGCGGCGCAGGTCGGCGGCATCGGCATCGCACCGGGCGGCAACATCAATTACGTCACCGGCCACGCCGTCTTCGAAGCGACACACGGCACCGCGCCGAAATACGCGAACCAGGACAAGGTGAACCCGGGATCGGTGATCCTGTCCGGCGAAATGATGTTCCGGCATCTCGGATGGACGGATGCCGCTGAGCTGATCGTCAAGGGCATGGACGGCGCCATCGCCGCCAAGCAGGTCACGTACGATTTCGCGCGCCTGATGGCCGGCGCGACGGAGTTGAAGACCTCGCAGTTCGCGGACGCGGTGATTGGGAATATGTAACGGTCGGTTCAATCACGGAGGCACGAAGGAGCACGAAGCTCACGATCCGATTCTGTACAGGAAGATTCGTGGCCTTCGTGATCGTCGTGTCTTCGTGATGAAGAGAGCGCTCGAAGGAGTATTGAGATGAATCGCAAAGTGACAGTGGTTGGCGGCGCCGGCAATGTCGGTGCCACCGTGGCGCGCGGCGTCGCCGACAAGCAGCTCGCCGACGTCGTCGTGATCGATATCGCGGACCAGAAGGCGGCCGGCGTAGCGCTCGACATGCTCGAGGCGTGTCCGATCTACGGATCCGATGCCCGCGTGATGGGAACCGGCGACTATGCGGAGAGCGCCAACTCTGACGTCGTCGTCATCACGTCCGGCATGCCGCGCAAGCCGGGCATGAGCCGCGACGACCTGCTGAACGTGAACTACAAGATCATGCAGCAGGTCACCGAGCAGGTGGTGAAGTACTCGCCCAACTGCATCATCGTGCCCGTGTCGAATCCGCTCGACGCGATGGCGCAGGCAGTTTACAAGCTGTCGAAATTCCCGCGCGAACGCGTGATCGGAATGGCCGGCGTGCTCGATTCCTCGCGGATGCGCGCCTTCATCGCGAAGGAGCTGCAGGTCTCGGTCGAAAACGTCCACGCCTTCGTGCTCGGCGGCCACGGCGACACGATGGTGCCGCTGCCGCGCTATTCCACCGTCGCCGGAATTCCGATTACGGATTTGATGGACAAGACGACGATCGATCGGATCGTCGCACGGACGGCCGGCGGCGGCGCCGAGATCACTCAACTGGTCGGAACGAGCGCGTGGTACGCGCCTGGCGCCTCGGTCGTCGAGATGGTCGAGGCGATTCTGCTCGACAAGCACAAAATCGTGCCGTGCTCCGTGTTCCTGCAGGGCGAGTACGGCGTTCGCGATCTGTTCGTCGGCGTGCCGTGCCGGCTCGGCGCGAAGGGACTCGAGAAGATCATCGAAATCAAATTGACCCCAGACGAGGACGCCGCGTTCAAGAAATCGGCGGCGGCGGTGAAGGAGCTCGTCGACGTGATCAAGGTGTAGGGCAATGGACGAAAAAGGCGACCATTCACTCGTCGTCGTTCGGTCGTTCGGCGATCGGTTCGAAGCGGAATTGGCACAATCCGCGCTCGAGGCCGCCGGAATCGAGTCGGTCGTGCGCAGTGACGATGCAGGAGGAATGCGTCCGGCAATGACGTTCGCCAACGGCGCCGAACTCGTGGTCCGGACCGAAGACGCCGAACGTGCCGACGAGGTCCTGCGCTTGCCTGCCACCGACGACTGACAACAGGAAGCGGGCTCGCGCACATCTCCAACTTGCAATTGTGAAATTGGAGAGCGTCCCGGCGACCGGGCTCGATTGTTGCTCCCAACGACAATACCCCCGCAAGTCCGTACTGTTTCCGTACGGATCAGTGCCTTTTTGTAAAGTTGGTGTTTTGAATCTGAACGACGCGATCCTCCGGCTCAGAGACAGCGGCACCAGGCCAACCCGCGTGCGGCGACCCGGTAAGCCGCTCGTCCTCGTCGTCGACGACATCGTCGAGCAGAGGGAGCTGTACGAGTACTTCCTCGCGTCGTACTTCGAGCTCGCGTCGGCGGCTCGCGGTCCCGAAGCGATCGCCATTGCCGTCGCGCAGCAGCCGGATGCGATCGTTCTCGACGTGGAAATGCCGGAGATGAACGGCCTGGACGTCTGCCGACGGTTGAAGCGGCACAAAGACACGGCGGCGATTCCCGTCCTGATGCTCACCGGCACGCCTGACGACGTCCAGGTGCAGGCGCTCGACGCGGGCGCCGCGGCGGTGCTGAAAAAACCGTGTTCGGTCGATGCCTTGCTCGACCACATTCTCGGTTCCATCATTACGGCCCAGGCGTTCACTCCGATCGAGGACGAGGCCGTATGACGCCGCGTATTCTGTCGTTCGAGAGCTGGCGCGGCGTCGCGCCGACTGCGCGCGCGTCTCGTGTGCTCATCGTGGACGACGACGACCTGTTTCGCACGTTCGTGCAGCGCGTGCTGCGCGACGAGGGCTACGACACGTCGGTCGCGCGCGACGGGGAAGAAGCGCTGGCGCTTGCGGCGAAGTGGGGAACCGTTCGATCTGCTGCTCACCGACGAGATGATGCCGTGCATCCCCGGCCACCAGCTCGCGCGGTATATGCGAAGCCGCCAGCCGAATATCAAGGTGCTGTACGTCACCGGGTACAGCGATCGGCTGTTTGGCGAGAAGCAGTCGCTCTGGGCCGACGAGGCGTTTCTGGACAAGCCGTGCGGCCCGGCGGCAATCCTTCAGGCCGCGTCGCTGCTGCTGTCGGGAGCTATCGCCGTCCCGCAAACGCAGCCTTGACGTACTCGCGCGTCATCCGCGCGATGTTCGAGATCGGGATCTCCTTCGGGCACACCGCTTCGCACTCGCCTTCGTTCGAGCAGCTGCCGAACCCTTCGGCGTCGGCCTGATCGATCATCGCGACGACGCGCTTCGTCGCGCTCGACCTGGCCCTGCGGCAGCAGCGCCAGGTGCGAGATCTTCGCGCTCATGAAGAGATGCGCCGACGCGTTCTTGCAGGCCGCGACGCAGGCGCCGCAGCCGATGCAGGCCGCCGAGTCCATCGCCGCTTCGGACACTTCCTTCGGAATCGGAATCGCGTTGCCGTCCGGCGCGCCGCCGCAGTTGACCGACACGTAGCCGCCGGCCGCGATGATGCGATCGAACGCGCTGCGATCGACGACGAGATCCTTGACGACGGGGAAGGCCTTCGCGCGCCACGGCTCGATGGTGATCGTGTCGCCGTCCTTGAAGCGGCGCATGTGCAGCTGGCAGACGGTCGTGCCGCGGTCGGGCCCGTGCGGAACGCCGTTGACGACCAGGCTGCACATGCCGCAGATGCCTTCGCGGCAGTCGGAGTCGAACGCGATCGCGTCCTCGCCCTTCTTGATCAGCCCTTCGTTGACGACGTCGAGCATCTCGAGGAACGACATGTCGGGCGAGACATCGTCGGCGGCGTAGTCGACGAGCCGCCCGGCCGCACGCGGCCCGCCTGCCGCCAGATTTTCAGATTGAGTCTCATTGTCTGTCAACTGACCGACTCGGCCACCAGCCTCAGCCAGCCACCTACTTGTAGCTCCTCTGCGTCGGATGCACTTCGTCGAACTCGAGCGGCTCCTTGTGCAGCTCCGGCTCGCTTGCCGACGCCGGTGAACTCCCACGCCGCCACGTACGATGAAGTGCTCGTCGTCGCGCAGCGCTTCGCCGTCGGGCGTCTGGCTCTCTTCGCGGAAGTGGCCGCCGCACGATTCGCGGCGGTCGAGCGCGTCGAGCGCCAGCAGTTCGGCGAACTCGAGGTAGTCGGCGACGCGGCCGGCGTACTCGAGGCTCTGATTGAGGTTGTCGGGCGTGCCCGGCACCGAGACGTTGTGCCAGAACTCCTCGCGCAGCTTCGGGATCGCCGCGAGCGCGCGCTGCAGGCTCGCCTCGGTCCGCGCCATGCCGACGTCGTCCCACATGATGCGGCCGAGCTCGCGGTGGATCTCGCGAATGCCGCGGTTGCCCTTGACCGACGAGCAGCTGGTTGATCTGCGCTCTGCGACGTTGTCGGCCGCTTCCTTGAACGCGTCGTGATCGGTCGTGACCTTCGGCAGCGTGCTGCTCGCGAGGTAGTCGCCGATCGTGTACGGGATGACGAAGTAGCCGTCGGCCAGCCCCTGCATCAGCGCGCTGGCGCCGAGCCGGTTCGCGCCGTGATCGGAGAAGTTCGCTTCGCCGAGCACGTGCAGGCCCGGGCATGGTGCTCATCAGGTTGTAGTCGACCCAGAGCCCGCCCATCGTGTAGTGGATGGCCGGGTAGATGCGCATCGGCACCTTGTACGGGTTCTCGTCGGTGATCTTCTGGTACATCTGGAAGAGGTTGCCGTACTTCTCCTTGATGACGTCGCGGCCGAGCCGCTCGATCGCGTCCTTGAAATCGAGGTAGACGGCGAGGCCGCTCTCGCCGACGCCGCGGCCTTCGTCGCACGCCTGCTTGGCGTTGCGCGACGCGACGTCGCGCGGCACGAGGTTGCCGAAGCTCGGATACTTCCGCTCGAGGTAGTAGTCGCGCTCGTCTTCGGGAATCTGATCCGGCGGCCGCTGTGTCGCCCTTCTTCTTCGGCACCCAGACGCGGCCGTCGTTGCGCAGGCTCTCGCTCATCAGCGTGAGCTTCGACTGATGGTCGCCGCTGACCGGAATGCAGGTCGGGTGAATCTGCGTGTAGCAGGGATTGGCGAAGAGCGCGCCGCGCTTGTGCGCGCGCCACGCGGCGGTGACGTTCGAGTTCACCGCGTTGGTCGACAGGTAGTAGACGGTGCCGTAGCCGCCGGTCGCGAGGATGACGGCGTCGCCGGCGTAGCGCTCGATCTCGCCGGTCATCAGGTTGCGGACGATGATGCCGCGCGCCTTGCCGTCGATGACGACGAGGTCGAGCATCTCGCGGCGGGCGAACAGCTGCACGCGTCTTGCTCGTGCACCTGCCGCATCAGCGACTGATAGGCGCCGAGCAGCAGCTGCTGGCCGGTCTGGCCGCGCGCGTAGAACGTGCGCGAGACCTGCGCGCCGCCGAACGAGCGATTGTCGAGCAGGCCGCCGTACTCGCGCGCGAACGGCACGCCCTGCGCGACGCACTGGTCGATGATGTTGACGCTCAGCTGCGCGAGCCGATAGACGTTGGCTTCGCGCGAGCGGTAGTCGCCGCCCTTGACCGTGTCGTAGAAGAGCCGGTAGACGCTGTCGCCGTCGTTCTGGTAGTTCTTCGCGGCGTTGATGCCGCCCTGCGCGGCGATGCTGTGCGCGCGCCGCGGGACTGTCCTGAATGCAGAAGTTCAGGACGTTGTAGCCGAGCTCGCCGAGCGAGGCGGCCGCCGACGCGCCGGCCAGGCCGGTGCCGACGACGATGATCGTGTACTTGCGCTTGTTGGCCGGGTTGACCAGCTTCATCTCGAACTTGTGCCGGTCCCACTTCTCGGCGATCGGGCCGGACGGGAATCTGCGCATCGAGCTTCATGGCCATCACCGTGCCCCGCGACGAGATGCGCCCAGAGGGCGATGACGATGAAGCCGCCGGCGATGAGCACGGCGAGGACCTTGCCGGCCGGCAGGATGAACGCGGCGTCCAGCGCGGCTTGTCGAGCGCCGAGCGACTGGAACGCGCTCGAGATGCCGTGCCACAGATGCGAGCCGACGACCAGCATGCTGAGCACGTAGAAGCCGACCATCAGCGGATTGCTGAAGTTCTCCATCTCCAGGCGATAGAGGTCGCGCCCGCCGGCCGGCCACTCGTATTCGGTGCCGTACCGGAACGCCTTGACGTGGATGACGAGGAAGACGAGCAGCCACAGGCCGGAGAAGATCATCGTCGACGAGGCGAACGTCTTGCGGCTCGGTGCGGCCGGCGCGCTTCTTCTTCTGCGTAGCGCGACCGGCCGCGCCTGCTGGTTGCCGAGATACATCGCGACGGTCTTGTAGATGTGGAGCAGGAAGACCAGCAGCAGGCCGATCTCGATGACCGGAAGCAGCGGATTGCTCTTCGAGCGTGTACGCGTACTTGTTGAAGGCCGCCGGGCCGAGGAAGACCATCAGGTTGCCGGCGATGTGGATGATGAGATAGAGGAAAAGGGCGAGGCCGGTGACGCCGATGAGGATCTTCGTCGCCGACCGACGAATCGCAGAGACGCAGTCGAGAGGACGCCATCGAACGTGAGTTTACGTTGCGGTGCGAGAGCGCGCAACTGCGGCGAGGATGCGCTCGACGTCGTCGGCGCGCTTGACGCGTTCGCGCGATGCCGACTAGCATCAGGAGTTTCCTACCGCTCATGAAAATCCACGAGTATCAAGCCAAAGCGATTCTCGCGCGCCACGGCGTGCCGGTGCCGCGCGGCGAGGTCGCGTTCAACGCCGCCGAAGCCGGCGAGATCGCGCGGCGCCTCGGCGGCAGCGTCGTCGTCGTCAAGGCGCAGATTCACGCCGGCGGCCGCGGCAAGGGCGGCGGCGTCAAGCTCGCCAAGTCGCCCGACGAGGCCGAGACGCTCGCGCAGCGAGATGATCGGCATGACGCTCGTCACGCATCAGACCGGCCCCGAAGGGCGCGTCGTCGTCGCGCGTGCTCATCGAGGAAGGCCTGCAGATGACGCGCGAGCTCTATCTGAGCCTCGTGCTCGATCGCGCCGCCGGCAAGCCGGTGATGATGGCGAGCGCCGCCGGCGGCATGGACATCGAGGAAGTCGCCGCGAAGACGCCGGAGCAAGATCGTCACGGTCTACATCGAGCCGGGCGTCGGCCTCGTGCCGTTCGAGGCGCGGCAGCTCGGGTTCGCGATCGGCCTCGACGGCGCCGCAGGTCAACAAGTTCGTCAAGCTCGCTGACGTCGCTCTACGACGCGTTCGTCGCGCACCGACGCGTCGCTGATCGAGATCAACCCGCTGGTCGTCACCGCGGCCGGCGATCTGCTGGCGCTCGACGCGAAGATGAACTTCGACGACAACGCGCTCTACCGCCACCCGGACATCAACGACCTGCGCGATCTCGGCGAGGAAGATCCGCTCGAGATCGAGGCGTCGAAGTTCTCGCTCAACTACATCCACCTCGACGGCAACATCGGCTGCATGGTCAACGGCGCCGGCCTCGCGATGGCGACGATGGACATCATCAAGCTGGCGGGCGGCGAGCCGGCGAACTTCCTCGACGTCGGCGGCGGCGCCAACGCCGAGCAGATCCGCAACGCGTTCAAGATCCTGATGTCGGACAAGAACGTGAAGGCGGTGCTGATCAACATCTTCGGCGGCATCCTGCGCTGCGACGTGCTCGCGCAGGGCGTGATCGCCGCCGTCAAGGAGCTCGGCGTGCCGGTGCCGATCGTCATTCGCATGGAAGGCACGAACGTCGACGAAGGCAAGCGGCTGCTGCAGCGAGAGCGGCATGAACTTCGACCACCGCCGACTCGATGGACGAAGCGGCCGACAAAGGTCGTGCAACTGGCAGGTTAGCGGCAGCTTCACGAAGGCACGAGTTCACGAGCGAATCGTGACGATTCTCGTGGCTTCGTGACTCGTGACCGTGATGAGTCGAGATGAGATATGTCCGTTCTGATCGATAAATCGACACGCTTACTCGTTCAGGGGCTCACCGGCCGCGAGGGGACGTTCCACGCGAAGCAGGCCGCGGCCTACGGCACCACCGTCGTCGGCGGCGTGACGCCCGGCAAGGGCGGCACGACGCACGAAGGCTGGCCGATGTTCGACACCGTGCAGCGACGCGGTGAAGAAGACCGGCGCCAACGCGTCGGTGATCTTCGTGCCGCCGCCGTTTGCCGCCGACGCGGTGATGGAAGCGGCCGACGCCGGCATCGCGCTCGTCGTCTGCATCACCGAAGGCATTCCGACGCTCGACATGATGCGCGCGATGACGTTCCTCAAGACGCAGACCGGCGACGCGCCTGATCGGCCCGAACTGCCCGGGCATCATCTCGCCGGGCAAGGGCAAGGCCGGCATCATTCCCGGCAACATCTGCAAGGAAGGCCGCATCGGCATCGTCTCGAAGAGCGGCACGCTGACCTACGAAGCGATCCATCAGCTGACGCGCCTCGGCCTCGGCCAGACGACCTGCATCGGCATCGGCGGCGATCCGCTGATCGGCACGACGCACATCGACGCGCTGAAGCTGTTCGGCGACGATCCGGACACCGACGCGGTGATCATGATCGGCGAGATCGGCGGCAGCGCCGAGGAAGAGGCCGCCGCGTGGATCAAGGCGAACTTCAAGAAGCCGGTCGTCGGCTTCATCGCCGGCCAGACGGCGCCGCCCGGACGCCGCATGGGCCACGCCGGCGCGATCATCGCCGGCGGCAAGGGCACCGCCGCCGAGAAGATGGCCGCGCTCACCGCCGCCGGCGTGACGGTCGTGAAGAGCCCGGCCGACATGGGCAAGGCGATCCAAGACGAAGTGACTCGCTGCGGCGCCGTCGCTGAGCTATACTGTCCGCATGTTATCCTTCCTCGGCGTTCCGCTCGGCGAGCCGCCGGATTTCCTCTATCCTCATACGTTGTAAGGACTTTGAGAATGTCACCGACAGATCTCGCGGTTCAGGAACAGCAGGCCGCGCATCGGTCCCAGCGCGTCGTCAACGATTTCAGCATTCAGGTCGCGACCGTCAACGGCTCCGGCAGCCAGACCGCCAACCTCGTCCTGCTGCGGTCCATTCTCCTGATGGGCATTCCCGTGTCGGGCAAGAACATGTTCCCGTCGAACATCGCCGGGCTGCCGACCTGGTACACCATCCGCGCGAGCAAGCGCGGCTACATCGGCCGCAAGAAGGAAGTCGACTTCCTCGTCGCGATGAATCCGGAGACGGCGAAGGAGGACGTGCTGACGCTCGATCCGGGCGCCGCGGTCGTCTACGACGAGCCGCTGAAGCTCAACGCGCTGCGCAGCGATCTCGTCTTCTATCCGGTGCCGTTCGACAAGCTCGTCGCGCCGGTCTGCCCGGACGCCAAGCTGCGCCGCCTCGTGCGCAACATGATCTACGACGGCATCCTCGCGAAGCTGCTCGGCATCGACATGGCGCTGATGGAGAAGGCGCTGAGCAAGCAGCTCGGCAAGAAGGCCAAGGCGGTCGCGCTGAACGCCGGCGCGCTCAAGGCCGGCTGGGACTACGCCGAGGCGAACTTCACGAAGCAGGATCCGTTCGTGCATCGAGCCGATGAACGAGACGGCCGGCAAGATCCTCATCGAGGGCAACGCCGCCGCCGCCATCGGCTGCATGATGGCCGGCGTCACCGTCGTCGCCTGGTATCCGATCACGCCGTCGTCGTCGCTGTGCGAATCGCTGATCGGCTACATGAAGAAGTACCGCATCGACAAGGAGACCGGGAAGGCGACGTTCGCGATCGTGCAGGCCGAGGACGAAATCGCGTCGCTCGGCATGGTGATCGGCGCGAGCTGGGCGGGCGCGCGCTCGATGACGGCGACCGCCGGCCCGGGCATCTCGCTGATGGGCGAGTTCACCGGCCTGGCGTACTACGCGGAAACGCCGGCGGTGATCTTCGACGTGCAGCGCGTCGGGCCGTCGACCGGCCTGCCGACGCGCACCGCGCAGGGCGACCTGCTGTCAGACCGCGTTCCTCTCGCACGGCGACACGAAGCACATCATGCTGATTCCGTCGCTCGGTCGAAGAGTGCTACGCGATGGCGCAGGACGCGTTCGATCTCGCCGAGCAGTTCCAGACGCCGGTGTTCGTGATGATGGATCTCGACCTCGGCATGAACAACTGGATGTCCGACGGGTTCAAGTATCCGGACAAGCCGATCAACCGCGGCAAGCTGCTCACGCCAGACGTGCTGCAGAAGCTCGGCGAGTGGGGCCGCTACAAGGACGTCGACGGCGACGGCATCCCGTACCGCACGATCCCGGGCGACGGCATGCCGTCGTACTTCACGCGCGGCTCCGGCCACAACGCGAAGGGGCAGTACAGCGAGCGGCCCGACGACTACGTCGAGAACATGGACCGGCTCGCGCGCAAGTTCGAGACGGCGCGCAAGTTCGTGCCGAAGCCGGTGGTCGACCGCAATCGCGAAGGCGCAAGATCGGCTTCATCGCGCTACGGCACGTCGCACTGGGCGATCACACGAGAGCCGCGATCAGCTGCGCGAGGAGACCGACGTCGAAGACGCTCGTACTTCCGGCTGCGCGCGCTATCCGTTCAACGACGAGCTCGCGGCGTTCATCGACGCGCACGAGCGCGTCTACGTCGTCGAGCAGAACCGCGACGCGCAGCTGCTGCAGCTGATGAAGCTCGAGCTCACGCCGGAGCGCTGCGCGAAGCTGCGCAGCGTGCTGCACTACAACGGCCTGCCGATCGACGCCCGCAGCGTCACCGACGACGTGCTGGCGCAGGAAGGCTTCGAAGTGGCGAAGAAGACCGTTACGCTCGCGATCGAGCGCCGGCGGCATGACCGGCGGCGAATAACATGGCCAAAACTCAATCGCATCGGCCTCGAACCCATCACCTACAAGGGCGGCAAGACGACGCTCTGCGCCGGCTGCGGCCACAACGCGATTTCCGAGCGCATCATCGACGCGTTCTACGAGATGGGCGTCGATCCGACGCAGGTCGTCAAGCTGTCGGGCATCGGCTGCTCGAGCAAGAGCCCGGCGTACTTCCTCGGCGGCTCGCACGGCTTCAACGCCGTCCACGGCCGGATGCCGTCGGTCGGCACCGGCGCGATGCTCGCCAACAAGAAGCTGATCGCGATCGGCATCAGCGGCGACGGCGACACCGGCGCGATCGGCATCGGCCAGTTCGTGCACCTGATGCGCCGCAACCTGCCGATCATCTACATCATCGAGGACAACGGCTGCTACGGCCTGACCAAGGGCCAGTTCTCGCCGACGGCCGACGTCGGCTCGAAGCTGAAGACCGGCGTCGTCAACGACCTGCCGCCGATCGACACCTGCGCGCTGGCGATCGAGCTCGGCGCGACGTTCGTCGCGCGCTCGTTCTCGGGCGACAAGAAGCAGCTGCTCGTCGCTGCTCAAGGCGGCGCTCGCGCACCGCGGCACGGTGATGCTCGACGTCATCTCGCCGTGCGTCACCTTCAACGATCACGAAGGCTCGACCAAGAGCTACGCGTACGTGAAGGATCACGACGATCCGGTCGAGGAGGTCAGCTTCGTGCCGTTCTTCGAGGACATCACCGTCGACTACGCGCCGGGCACGACGCAGGAAGTGACGATGCACGACGGGTCGAAGCTGTTTCTGAAGAAGCTCGAAGAGGACTACGATCCGACCGACAAGATCAACGCGCTGAAGCGGCTGCACGAGACCGCGCGCCGCGGCGAGTTCGCGACCGGCCTCATCTACATCGAGCCCGATCGCGACGATTTCCTCACGCAGCTGAACGTCGTCGACGAGCCGCTCGCGACGCTGCCGCTCGACCGCGTGCGGCCCGGGCCGGGAAGCGCTCGAAGAGATCATGGAAGGCTCAGGTAATCGCAATTGCAAATCGTAGATTGCAAATCGATGATTGATTAGCAACTGGCGCGTTGGTTCGAGTCGCAGTCTTCGCGATTGCGCGAAGATCGCGAGCAGTTCTCGTCCTTCAGAGACCAGCGCCGCTGTTCGGCGGACGTCTCAGCCCGGAGCGTTCGACGAAATTCAGCCAGAACAGCTGATTCATCGGACTCCTAGCAAATCAGCGATTTGCACTTCGCAATTTGCAATTTCTGCTACCCTGCGACTTGTCCTCGTTCGCGCCGATCTCGTCCTCCGCGGTGGCGACGGGATCGTCCGGCATCCCGTTTTCGTCGACGCCGTCGCCGTTCGGATTGCCGTGCTGTTCGTCGGTCGGCCGGTCGCCTTCGATCGCGCCCTTTGTGGGCGGCCGGGTCGTCCTGCTGCTTCGTTCGCCATCGCGGTCATCGCGGTCTCCTTGCCGTCGCGGAGTGCCGAGCGGCTGAGTCGGACTGATATAATCGCCGGATGATCGAACGGACCTTGGCCATCATCAAGCCGGACGCCGTGGAGCGGCGCCTCGCCGGCCGCATCATTCAGCGCATCGAGGACGCGGGATTCCAGATTCGTGCCATGCGGCGCGTGCACCTGTCGAAGCCGCAGGCCGAGGGCTTCTACGCCGTCCATCGCGAGCGGCCGTTTTTCGGCAGCCTGACCGCGTTCATGTCGTCGGGGCCGGCCGTCGTCCTGGTGCTCGAAGCGCCGGACGCGATCAAGAAGTGGCGCACGCTGATGGGCGCGACCGATCCGGCCAAGGCCGACGCCGGCACGCTGCGCAAGGAGTTCGCGCAGTCGATCGAGCGCAACGCGACGCACGGCTCGGACGCGCCCGAGACGGCGGCCTACGAAATCGGGTACTTCTTCGCCGGCGTCGACCTGGTCTGAGTCCGACCGTAGCCCTCGACGTGGCAGGGGCCGCTGAGCGTGCGTGCCGATTGTGGGCAAGACGCTCGTCCTGATCGGCCTCGCCATCGCCGGCCTCGGCGCTGCTGATGATGCTCGGCGTGCCGCTCGGCCGGCTGCCGGGCGACTTCTACGTCCGCCGCGGCAACTTCTCGTTCTACTTCCCGCTCCACGTCGATCTCGTTGATCATTCTGACGCTCATCTTATTCTCTGACGGTCGATCCTGCTGCCGCCTGGTTCCGACGCTGACACATGACGGCATGTCATCAAGTCCGACAACTGGATCAAGCGCATGGCGCTCGAGCACCAGATGATCGAGCCGTTCGTCGACGAGCAGGTGCGCGCCGGCGTCATCTCCTACGGCGTGTCGTCGTACGGCTACGACATGCGCGTCGGCGACGAGTTCAAGGTGTTCACGAACGTCTACAACACGGTCGTCGATCCGAAGAACTTCGATCCGAAGTCGTTCGTCGACATCAAGGCGGACGTCTGCATCATCCCGCCGAACTCGTTCGCGCTGGCGCAGCACGATCGAGTACTTCCGGATTCCGCGCGACATCCTGACGGTCTGCCTCGGCAAGTCGACCTACGCGCGCTGCGGCATCATCGTGAACGTCACGCCGTTCGAGCCCGAGTGGGAAGGGCACGTGACGATCGAGATCTCGAACACGACGCCGCTGCCGGCGAAGATCTACGCGAACGAAGGCATCGCGCAGGTGCTGTTCTTCCAGAGCGACGAGCCGTGCGAGCGTCTCGTACAAGGACAAGAAGGGCAAGTACCAGGCGCAGCGCGGCGTGACGCTGCCGAAGATCTGATTTCCGGCGAGCTCAGCGGTCTCTTCGGGACTAGTTTCCCGTGACGCGATTGACATCGGCCACACGTCCGGCTTAAATACCAATCCAGTTATGGCGACGTTCGTCCTCCGCTAGGCCGGTTCGATCGTCGCGCGTTGGCGCGCGTTGTGCGTACGCGTGCGCCACGCTTTACGGTCGGACGGTCCGCCGGATGATGTTGAACGCCTGATTTGCGAGATTCGACCGAGGGCCATCATCCGGACGCGGGTGATGGCCTTTGTCATTTCTGGCCGGCCCGCGCGGACGCCTCAGTATCGAAGAGGAGCCGGCCATGCGTATAGCTTTTCAGGGAGAAACAGGCGCGTTCGGCGAGGCCGCCGCGGAGCGTGTAGACGCGCGCGGCGCCGCGCATCGCGTGTCGCGACATTCGACAGCGTCTTCGAAGCCGTCGAGCGCGGTCCTGCGACACACGGCGTCTGCCGATCGAGAACTCGATCGCCGGCACGATTCACCAGACCTACGATCTGCTGCTCGAGCACGAGCTCTCGATCGTCGGGGAGGTGGAGGTTCCCGTCGTGCACCATCTCCTCGGAGTGCGCGGATCGACGATCGAGGGGCTCCGGCGCATTTACTCGCACCCGCAGGCGCTCGCGCAGTGCGAGCGCTTCCTGCGGACGCTGACCGGCGTCGAGATCGTGGCGGCCGCCAACACGGCGAGCTGCGCGAAGCGGGTTGCCGGGGAGGAGCGGCTCGACACCGCGGCCATTGCGTCGGCGCGTGCCGGCGACGTCTTCGGCCTCGTCGCGCTGGCCTCGGGCATTCAGGATTTCAAAGAGAACGTGACGCGCTTCATCGTCGTTGGACGACGCGCGCTCGCCGATCAGATCGCGGACAAAACGACGGTGGTCTTTTCGCTGCCGGACGAGCCAGGAAGCCTCTTCAGGGCGCTCGGTGTGTTCGCGCTGCGAAACGTCGATCTCACGAAGCTCGAATCGCGGCCGGTTCGCGGTCGTCCCGTGGGAGTACCTGTTCTACGCCGAGCTCGCGGCCGCGCGCGACGAGTTGCCCTGTGCCCGCGCCCTCCAGCATCTCGCGGAGCTGGCGCCCTCCTTGCGCGTGCTGGGATCCTACCGATCATGGCGTGACGTTGCCGAAGATCTCACCGCGGGCACAGAGTGCGCGCCGAGCCCTAGTTTCCTCTGCGCACTCAGTGCTTTCTGCGGTTAATGTGTGCGAGTGACGAACCCCCTCGTGGCAGGACCATCGCGGGCAGCGGCTCGCGCGATGTTGAAAGGCGCCGGCTTCTCGGACCGCGATCTCGAACAGCCGCTCATCGGCATCGCCAATACATGGATCGAGATCGGCCCCTGCAATCTGCACCTGCGCGAGCTGGCGGCGCACGTGAAGGACGGCATCCGCGCGGCGGGCGGCACGCCGCTCGAGTTCAACACGATTTCGATCTCCGACGGCATCACGATGGGCAGCGCGGGAATGCGCGCGTCGCTCGTCAGCCGCGAAGTGATCGCCGATTCGATCGAGCTCGTCGCGCGCGCGCAACAACTTCGACGGCCTCGTCGTGCTCGTCGGCTGCGACAAGACGATTCCGGCCGCCGCGATGGCGCTGGCGCGGCTCGATGTCCCGGGCCTGGTCCTGTACGGCGGATCGATTGCGCCCGGCATCTGGCGCGGGCCGCGCCGTGACGATTCAGGACGTGTTCGAGGCGATCGGCGCACACGCGGCGGGCACGCTCTCCGACGATGATCTGTGCGCGCTCGAGGCGGCGGCGTGCCCGGGCGCCGGCGCCTGCGGCGGCCAGTTCACGGCGAACACGATGGCGATCGCCTGCGAGTTTCTCGGCATCGCGGCGCTCGGCAGCGGCAGCGTGCCGGCGACCGATCCCGGCAAAGATCGAGGTGGCGCGCGGGGCTGGACGCGCGCGTCATGTCGCTGGTCGCGCGCGGCCATGCGGCCGCGCGAGATCCTCACGCGAGCGGCATTCGACGAATGCGATCGCCGCGGTCGCGGCCACGGGCGGATCGACCAACGCGGTGCTGCACCTGCTCGCAATCGCGCGCGAAGCGGGCGTGCCGCTCGAGCTCGACGCGTTCGATGCGATCAGCGCCCGCGACGCCGGTCGTTGCCGATCTCAAGCCGTCCGGGCGCTTCGTCGCGACCGACTTGCATGCGCGCCGGCGGCAGCGCGCTCGTCGCGCGGCGGCTCGTCGACGCGAAGCATCGTGGACGGGCGGCACGATGACCGTCACCGGCCGGTACGCTCGTCCGAGGAAGCGGCGGCCGCGGCATGCGACGAGCGGGACAGGAAGTCGTGCGCGATCCCGGCAGCCCGATCAAGCCGAGCGGCGGCCTGGTCGTTCTTCGCGGGACGCTGGCGCCGGAGGGCGCCGTGCTGAAGGTGTCGGGCGACCGAGCGCGGCGCGCACCGCGGTCCCGCGCGGGTGTTCGACAGCGAGGAGGCCGCGTTCGCCGCGGTGCAGAGTCAGACAATCCGGCCCGGCGATGTCGTCGTGATTCGCTACGAGGGGCCGAGCGGCGGCCCGGGCATGCGCGAGATGCTCGGCGTGACCGCCGCGATCGTGGGCGCTGGACTCGGCGAATCGGTCGCGCTCGTCACCGACGGCCGCTTTTCCGGCGCGACGCGCGGCCTGATGATCGGCCATGTGTCGCCCGAGGCGTCGCGCGGCGGTCCGCTCGCCGCCAGTGCGCGACGGCGACATCGTGACCATCGACGTCGCGCTCGCGCCGACTCGACGTCGAGGTCGCCGAACGGAGATCCGCGAACGCGCCTCGCCGAATGGCGTCCGCCGCCGCCGCGCTACGAGACCGGTGTGTTCGCGAAGTACGCGCGAACCGTGTCGTCCGCGTCGACCGGCGCTACGACGTAGTGCCGAGGTCTCTGAACCCGAGTACGGACGGCACCGAGACGGCACTCGACATTCCCTGGAACCTGGAGAACCTAGAAGTAGTGCTTGAGCCCTGCACGCAGGCTCCAGAAGCGCGATTCGAAGCGTGCCGACTGGACCGATCGCCGGCGTTTGGACGGCGTGGTAGAGCACTTCGGCCGTGAAGGTCGTGTGGAGCGTGAGAAAGCCTTCGATGCCGCCGCCGAGATTCGCGCCGAACTTGTTGTCGTGCGCGTCGCCGCGAGGCCGTCGATGTCGAACGCGTAGTGGATACAGCCCGAGCGCCGCCGGTCGACGTACGGATGCCACGCGCCGCGCTTCCCAGTTGTAGACGACGTTGCCGTCGAAGACGAGCGGCCGCACCGAGCCGGTGAAGCCCCCGGCCGAGCGATGTTCCACGTCGTCCAGTCGACCTGTCCGCGAAGCGACACGCGCGGCGTCAGATATGTTTCGATGTTGCCGGCGATCTCGAAACCGTTCTGAGGCTCACGTCGCTCGGCAGCGACGCGCCGATCGAGACGCCGACGCGCCGACCATGCCGTCGTTCGGCACGGGCCCGTGTGCGCGCTGCGCGGCGGCAGTGGAGGGAATCCGACAAGAGCACGAAGATCGAGCAGCAGAAGCGATGATCTCATGCCGCCGACAGTGCAAGCGAAATGCCGTTGAGCTCGCTTGACCGTTAAAGGACAGACGTAGTAAAACTTACGGCGACTCGGCCTTTCGAGCCAACGCGTCTCCCGTGACATGGATAAATTGATCGAGCGCGAGTCCGCGCCTCGAAACCCACTAGCCGCCGCGCCCGCCCTGGCCGTTCAGTTTTTCTTGATCCCGCTGGCCGTCGTCGCCGTTACGGCCGCGGTCTATGTCGGGTTTCGGTCGCTGCTCGCCGACAACCGCACGCCGCAGGATTACCTGACCGAGATTCGCACCGGCGGCATGGCGCGCGCGTGGCCGGCGGCCTTCGAGCTCTCGCGCTCGATGGACGATCCGCGCGTGCGGTCGGACAAAGCACTGGCCGGCGCCCTCGTCCAGGCCTTCGATGAAGCGAAGGACGGCGATCCCGCGCGTCCGCAAGTATCTCGCGCTCGCTATCGGCCGCCTCGAGCCGCCGCTGCCTGCCGCAGGCGGTGAGCCGTGCTGCTGAAGTCGCTCGACGATCCGGAGAAGCATTGGACGCCCGACATGTTCTCCCGCTTCAACGGGTGGACCGACGAGATGAGCGAGGCGCACATCAGCACGATCTGGGCGCTCGGCGCGTCGGGCGACGCCGTCCGTCGCGCCCAAGCTGCAGCCGCTGTACGCGTCCGCCGGATCCGGGCGTACGTAAGATTGTCGTGTACTCGCTCGGCGCGCTGCCCGGCGATGCGCAGCTTCCGACCCTGCAGACGGCGCTTCAAGACGACGCCGCCAGACGTGCGGTGGAACGCGGCGGTCGCGCTCGCGCGACACGGACGGCGCGACGGTGAGTCTGTGTTGAAGCAGATGCTCGATCGCAGCTACGTTGAGCAGATCGTCAAGCGCGAGGCGCGACCGGACGCCGACATCGACCCGGTCGCCGACGTGATGATCAGCGGCCTGCGCGCGGCGGCGGTCCTGAAAGACGACGCGCTGAAGCCGGCGGTCAGCACGATCAGCCAGACCGATAGCAGCCTGAAGGTACGCGAGGTAGCGCTCGAAGCTCTGAAGATCATGGGCTAGGCTGCGACGCGGGCGCGATGCGCAAGCGTGGGCGAGGGCCATGGCCCGAGCGTGTCACGCGCGGGGTGGGGCCCGCGCATTTGAATAAAGTGAAAGCCGATAAATGGCCGACGAGACGAAGCCAATCCAACCGAGCGCGCCGCCAACCGGCGCGAACCCGGCAGCGACGCCGCAGCACGTGCCGGTGCCCGGCGGCGACGCGCCGGCCACAGCGGCGGCCGCGGCAGCGACCGGCGCCGCGCCGGCGCCGAACGCGCCCAAGCCGCCGCGTCGCGCGCCCGGCTCCGCCGCCGCTCCCGGATCTTCAGGGACGGACGACGAACGCCGCGTCGCCTGGCGGCGCGGCCGCACGAACGGCCACCGCCGGCTCCGGCCGCAAAGGCGACGGCACGCGCGGCCGACGATACGTCGCCGCTCCTCACGCGCCGCGCGTGGATGGGGCTCGCCTGGGGCGCCTTCTCCGCGGCTTCGGCAGCAGCGCTCGCGGCGACAGGCCGTTTCATGTTCCCCAACGTGCTCAACGAGCCGCCGCAGCAGTTCAAGGCCGGCCTGCCGAGCGAGTACGGCATGGGCGTCGACGAGCGGTGGAAAGAGAAATTCGGGATATGGATCGTCCGCATCGCCGACGAGAACGTCGAGCCGCACGGAAACGGTTTCTACGCGCTCATCACCGTCTGCACGCATCTCGGGCTGCACGCCGAACTATCTGTCCGCGGAAAACAAGTTCAAGTGCCCGTGCCACGGCAGCGGCTATCGTCTGACCGGCATCAACTTCGAAGGGCCGGCGCCACGTCCGCTCGAGCGCGCCCGCATCGTGCTCGCCGACGACGGGCAGATCCTCGTCGACAAGAGCCGCCACTTCCAGTACGAGCTCGGACAGTGGACGGATCCAGAGGCATTTTTGAAGGCATGACGCAGATTCTAAGATGTAAGGATCTGAGGATCTAAGAATTTCAGGATCTAAGGACATGGGTTATCTCGACACTCCGACGCCGGGAGAATGGGCTGTCCTAGATCCTAAGATCCTTAGATCCTTAGATAACAAGTTTCATCATCTTATGGCTGATACCAAGACTGTCGCACCGAAGGAAGGACCGGGCACCCGGTTCTGGAACTGGCTCACCGAGACGCAGATCTGGACGTCGATCTTCCGTCACGGGCGACCCGACAACGATCGCAACCGCGTCCTGGTGATGCTGTCGAACGTCTTCCTGCACCTGCACCCGGTGCGGATCAGGAAGTCGGGCGTGAAGCTGCGCTACACGTGGTGCATGGGCGGGTTGAGCTTCTTCCTCTTTCTCGTGCTCACCTTCACCGGCCTGCTTCTGATGTTCTACTACCGGCCCACCCTCGAGTACGCCTACACCGACATCGTCGGGCTGCGCGAGCACGTGCCGCTCGGCATCATGCGCGAGATGCACCGCTGGGGCGCGCACGCGATGGTCATCACCGTGTGGCTGCACATGTTCCGCGTGTTCATGACCGGATCGTACAAGCCGCCGCGTGAGTTCAACTGGTCGGTCGGCGTCGTGATGCTCGTGCTGACGCTGCTGCTGTCGTTCACCGGTTACCTGCTGCCGTGGGACCAGCTGGCCATCTGGGCGATCACCGTCGGCTCGAATATGGCGCGCGCGACGCCGTTCCTCGGTCATGAAGGCCCGGGCGCGCAGCTGCTTGCGACTCGGCGACGTGCCGCTCATCCACGCGGCGGATGATGCGCGGTTCGCGCTGCTCGGCGGAACGTTCGTCGGAGAAGGCGCGCTGCTGCGCTTCTACGTGCTGCACTGCGTCGGCCTGCCGCTCGGCATCGCGGTGCTGATGGCGGTTCATTTCTGGCGCGTGCGAAAAGACGGCGGAATCCGTGGGCCTCTTTAACTAACTTTTGCCATTTGCCTTTAGCCTTTTAACTTTCTTATGGCTTTCATCAAGGGACTCATCAACGGCGTCGCGGATCCGCGGCTGTTCTTCCTGCTCGCCGTCGCCGCGCTCATATTGATCGTCTGGAAGCGCGAGCGCCTCGTCTCGAACGCGGTGGGGTACGGCGCGCTCGGCATCCTCACGATCTTCTTCATCTTCGGAACATTCGATCCGAATTTCCGGCTGATCGTCACCAAGCCGGACAACGTGCCGATTGTCGGCCTCATCTTCCTGCTCGTCTTCTTCGTCTGGTACTCGATTCGCGAAGGCGTGCTGAACGACCAGCGCATCGCCGCCGGCCAGGGACCGATCGAGAAGGCCGAATCCGATCGCGTCTGGGTGTGGCCGGACCTGGTCTACACCGAGCTGATCTCGCTGATTCTCTGCTCGGTGATCCTGATCGTCTGGTCGATCTTCCTGAAGGCGCCGCTCGAGCAGCCGGCGAACCCGGCGAACACGCCGAATCCGTCGAAGGCGCCGTGGTACTTCCTCGGTCTGCAGGAGATGCTGGTCTACTTCGATCCGTGGCTCGCCGGCGTCGTGCTGCCGGGCCTCATCATCGTCGGGCTGATCTGCATCCCGTACGTCGACAAGAATCCGAAGGGCAACGGCTACTTCACCTTCGCCGAGCGCAAGGCCGAGATCACGATCTTCCTGTTCGGGTTCGTCGTGCTCTGGTGCTCGCTGATCGTCCTCGGCACGTTCCTGCGCGGACCGAACTGGAACTTCTTCGGCCCGTTCGAGTTCTGGGACATCCACAAGCTGGCCGCGCTCACCAACGTGAATCTGTCGGAATACATCTGGGTTCGCGGATTCCATACGGGCGTGCCGACCAACTGGCTGGTCCGCGAGATATTCGGGATTCTGCTGGTGCTCTTCTACGTCTTCGCGCTGCCGGTGATCCTCGCGAAGGGGCTTTTCAAGGCGTATTACGCGAAGCTCGGACCATCGCGGTACTACGTGTCGGCGCTGCTGTTCCTGATGATGATGTCGCTGCCGATCAAGATGTTGTTGCGCTGGCTCTTCAACCTGAAATACATCGTCGCGATACCGGAATTCTTCTTCAACATCTGATAGTTGCTCATTAGCTAAATCATGGCTGAAAAGAAGGGCGTCGGACACGCTTACAACGTCGACTTCCTGAACGTCGTCTTCGCGGCGGCGAGCTTGTTCCTGTTCCTGTCGGTCGTCTGGATGGTCTGGGACGACTACGACCGCGAGTGGAAGAGCACGCAGCGCCGGTTCGCGAGCCTGCAGTATCAGGTCACGCAGGCACAGGAGCAGCAGGCGGCGAGGTCGGTCGACAAGACAAAACTGCAACAACTCGAAGCGCAGCGGAAGGCGGCCGAGCAGAACGTCGCGGCCAACCAGAAAAAGGTCGACGAGCTGCAGGACAAGCTGAAGGACGCGAACAACCAGCTGTATCGCGCGACGACCGACTATCAGGCGATGAAAGCGACCTACGATCAGGATCGCTACGATTTCGAGGCGTCGCGCGCCAATAACCTCTCGAGCGCCACCAAGAAGGGCGAGGCCGCGGCCGAAGAAGCCAAACGGCTCGAAGAGCTCAATCTGGCCATGGAGAAGGCCGACGCGGACAAGGCCGACATTCAGAAACAGCTCGGGCAGTACACCGGCCAGGTCGCGTCGATTCAGAAGCAGATTGAAGAGCTGACGGCGGAGCAGACTCGGCTCAACAAGCGTCTCGACGTCATCGCGCCGAGCGCCAAGGACTACGTGCTGAACGCGCCACTCATCGACTTCATGGCGCCGACCCTCAAGATTCAGCAGATCATTCTTCCAAACGTCGTCGACGACGTGAATTTCATTCGCGTGCCGAAGATGGATCGATGCCAGACATGCCATCTGGCGATCGACAAGAAGGGCTACGAGAAATATCCGCAGCCGTTCACGACCCATCCGCGTCTCGACTTGTACCTCGGCGGAAGCTCCGCGCATCCGATCGACAAGACCGGCTGCACGGTGTGCCACGAGGGAATGGGCCAGTCCGTGAGCTTCCGCGACGCGGCGCACGCGCCGGCAAATCCGAAGCAGATGGAAGAGTGGGAAAAGAAGTACGGCTGGGAGCAGCCGCACCTCTGGGATTACCCGATGCTGCCGACGAGCATGACCCAGGCGTCGTGCGCGAAGTGCCACAAGCAGCAGGTGTACATCCCTAACGCAGACAGCCTGAACCTTGCGTACGCGACCTTCGAGCGCGCCGGCTGCTACGCGTGCCACAAGACCAAAGGCTTCGACACGAACATGCGGAAGCCGGGGCCGATTCTCACGAAGATTCAGTCGAAGCTGCGGCCCGAGTGGGTGAAGAACTGGATCCGGAATCCGCGTGCGGTGAAGCCGACCACGTGGATGCCGCGCTTCTGGTACAACTCGAACAACAGCACACCGGAAGACGCGGTGAGGAACGAGACGGAAATCAACGCCATCGTCGCGTACCTGTTCGCAAACTCCGATCAATACGAGCCGGCCGTCAAGTCGCCGCCGCACGGCGACGCGAAGAGCGGCGAAGAGATCGTGAAATCCATCGGCTGTCAGGGATGTCACGTCGTCGGCGAAGGCTCGAGAGAGCAGCTCGGCCCGCGGCGGACCTTCGGCCAGCCGCTCGAGAACATCGGCAACAAGGCGACCTTCGAGTGGATATTCGATTGGGTGCGCGATCCGAAGCACTACAACCCGAATACGTACATGCCGAATCTGCGGCTTACGGACGCGCAGGCCGCGGATGTCGCGACCTATCTGATGACGCTCAAGGGCGGCGCGGGCGATGCGGCGAAGGCGTCCGCCGACGCGAGGAACACCGACGACGTTCTGCTCGACTATCTCAAGAACGTGATGCCGTTCGAGGACGCGAAAGCGCAGCTTGCGAAGTGGACGCCGGAGCAGCGGCAGCAGCAGCTTGGGTCTCGCGCGATCAGCCGCTACGGGTGCTTCAGCTGTCACGACATCAAAGGTTTCGAGAACGCGCAGTCGATCGGCACGGACCTGTCCGAAGAGGGCAGCAAGCTCGTCACCCGGCTAGATTTCGCGTTCATCACCGATATTCCGCACACGTCCAAGCTCGCGTGGTTCCGGACGAAGCTCCACGATACGCGCATCTTCGACAAAGGGCGCGTGCTGCAGCCGCTCGAGAAGTTGCGGATGCCCAATTACGATCTCACCGATGGGGAGGTCAATCGGCTGCTCACCGCGATCATGAGTTTCCAGCGGGAGATTCAACCGCCGGCCGCGATGCCGGTGAGAAACGCGCGGCTCGACTACGAGGTGAATGGCCGAACGCTCGTCCACCGGCGCAATTGTGTCGGCTGCCACATCATCGAAGGGGATGGCGGCGACTTCGTGAAGCTCGTCGCCGATCCCTCGCTCGGGCCGCCGATGCTCACGCCGGAAGGGGCTCGCGTCCAGCCAGACTGGCTTTATGCGTTCTTGCGGGGGCCGATCACGATCCGGCCCTGGCTGAGCGTCCGCATGCCGACGTTCGGCCTCGACGATCCGAATCTAAACGGCGTGATTCGGTACTTCGGCGCCGTATCGAATACCGTCGGTCCGTTCCAGACGCACGAACTGGTCAAGGTGGCCAGCGAGGAAGCAACCGGCAAGGAGCTTTTCGAAAAGCTGAAATGCCAGCAGTGCCACGTCCTTGGCGCGATCCCCAAGGATCAGCCGACGGCGAATCTTGCGCCCGATCTCCGCATGGCGCCCGAGCGTTTGAATCCAGATTGGATTCTCGAATGGCTGAAGAAACCGTCCGATATCCTGCCGGGCACGCGGATGCCGGCCTTCTGGCCGGACTATCCGAAGTCGTACTACCCCGAGATGAACGGCAGCGCCGAAGCGCAAATCCGTGCGATCCGCGACCACCTGCTCACGTTCCGCGGCGGTCCGAGCCCCAAGACGAACGCAGTGAAGGCGAACAACAACAACTAGGGCAGGTGGGGCGGGTAGGCCAAGCGGGGCGGGTGGGTTAGCAGGGCGTTCGCTCTCGAACACGCAATCCCAGGAACGGGCAGCCTCGTCGCTGCCCGTTCTTTTGTACGCTCGTTTTTGTGAGTGATTCCGTTTTCATCCTTGGCATTCTGCGTGCCTTGACCTTTTCCATGGCCACGACGTTTCAAGATATTCGTTATGCGCTGCGGGTTCTTCGCAAGACACCAGGGGCGACGATTGTCGCGATCCTGTCGCTCGCGCTCGGACTGGCGGTGAACACGACCGTGTTCAGCTGGGTGCGGACGGTGCTGCTGAACCCGTTGCCTGGCGTGGCCGCCCCGTCCCGTGTCGTCACGATCGAGACCGTCGCGCCGTCGGGCGAAATGATCGACAGCTCGTATCCCGACTACCGCGACTATCGCGATCGCTCGACGCTTCTCGACGGCGTCATCGCGTTCAAGGAGCGTCCGCTCGGCCTGGGCGCGGACGACCGCGCGGAGCGTGTGTGGTCGCTGATGGTGTCGGGCAATTATTTTGAGGTGCTCGGCGTGAGGCCGCTCCTCGGCCGCTTCTTCGAAGGCGCGGAGCGAAGCGACGCATTCGATCAGTCGCCGGTCGCGATTCTCGGCGAAGCCATGTGGAAGGCGCGATTCAACAGCGACCCTGCCGTCGTCGGCCGGCGCATTCTGCTGAACCGGCATCCGTACACGGTGATCGGCATCGCGCCAGCGCGGTTTGCCGGCACGATCAGCGGGCTCCGCTTCGATCTTTATGTTCCGCTGACGATGCAAGCGTCGTTGACGGGCAACGCCCAATGGCTGTCGAGCCGCACGGCCCGCCCGCTGTACCTCTTTGCGCGTCTGAAGCCGGGCGTCACCGTGACCCGGGCACGAAGCGAAGTGCAGGCAATCGCCGCGTCGATCGCGAAGGAATCCCCCGAGACGAATCATGGCATCTCGGCGACGATGCTGACGCAGGAGAACGCGCGGCGCGGCATCCAGTCGGACCTCGGTCCGCTGATGCGGATCCTTCTCGCGCTTGGCGGTCTTGTGCTGCTGATCGTGTGCGCGAACGTCGCCAACCTGCAGCTAGCGCGCGCCACGGCCCGGCAGCGTGAAATCGCAATCCGTCTCGGCCTGGGCGCGTCGCGCCTTCGCTTGCTCCGGCAGTTGCTTACGGAGAACGCCGTGCTTGCGGCGGCCGCGGGCGGCGTCGCCGTGCTCGCGAGCGCGTGGCTCGTCGAGTCGCTCCGGTTGTTCACGCCGTTCATCGAATACCCGATCGCGCTGGCGCCAGCCATCGGCTTGCGAGAAATCGGTTACGCCGGTGCGGCATCGCTTCTCGCGGCGCTGCTCGTCGGCATCTGGCCCGCGGTTCGGATGCCGGCGTGCGACCTCTCAGACGCTCTCAAGGCAGGTGTTCGGCAAACGGGAATCGACCGGCGTACGTCCGCGCTGCGCGCGGGTTTGGTTGTCGGGGAGGTCGCGCTTGCGATGTTCGCGCTGGCTTCGGCCGGGTTGCTTGCGCGGAGCTTCGAGAACGCGAGGCGGGTCGACCCCGGATTCGATCCTCGCGGCGTTCTGCTCGGCGAGATCAGCCTGTCGACCGGTGCCTACGACCGCGCGTCGGGGATCGCCTATCTGCGCCAGATCCTCGAGCGCACGACCACTCTGCCCGGGGTCACGGCAGTGTCGATGTCGGAAGACGTCCCGCTGGGGTTCAACGGCGGCCAGTGGGAAGACCTGAAGATTGACGGCTATGCGGCGGCGGCGAACGAGAACATGAAGATATACCGCAACCTGGTCTCGCCGGATTATTTCGCGCTGATGCGGATCCCGCTCGTCGCGGGACGCGACTTCACCTCGCGGGACGAGCGTGGAGCGCCGATGGTTGCGATCGTCAACGACGAGTTCGTGCGCCGATATTACGCCGGGCGTCCGGCTGTCGGCCGTCAGTTCACCGCGTTCGGCATGCCGCACACGATCGTCGGCGTCGTCAGGACCACCAAAACGCACGCATTGTCGGAGAATCCGCAGCCCTACTTCTATTTGCCGCTGTGGCAGCACTTCAACGCGAGCACCGGCGTCACACTGCACGTGCGCGCGGCGAGCGGCGATGCCATGAGCATCGCGCCGTCGGTCCGGCAGATGCTTCAGTCGATCGACCCGCAGATGCCGTCGCCGCTCACGATCGCGCTCGAGAGCTATATCGGCGCGTCCTATTTCGTGCAGCGGACGGCAGCGATGTTGATGGGCGTGCTGGCAGCGCTCGCGCTGACGCTCGCGTCGATCGGGTTGTACAGCCTCATCGCGTTTGGCGTGTCCGCGCGCCAGCAGGAGCTCGGTGTCCGCGTGGCGCTCGGCGCTGCATCACGCGACATCGTACGGCTCGTCGTGGGCGAAGGCGCCCGCACGGCGGCGTTCGGCGTCGCGGCGGGCTGCGCGCTCGCCGTGATCGGAACGCGCGCGCTCGGATCTCTTCTTTTCGGGGTGAGCCCGCTGGACGTGCCAACGCTGACGGTTGCGGCTGTGCTGCTCGCGGGAACCGCGCTCGTCGCTGCTTATCTCCCAGCGCGTGCCGCCGCGAAAGTCGATCCTATGACGGCGCTGCGCGCCGAATGAGGGCGGGACGGCGCGAAAGGGCAGGAGGGGCAGGATTCCCGCCGCCCCTGCCCGTATAATTCAGTAAGTGCTCCGCCCTTACCGTGGACAGCTGCCGCGCGTCCACCCCACCGCTTACGTCGACGACAGCGCGCAGGTCGTCGGCGATGTGGAGATCGGGGAAGAAAGCAGCGTCTGGATGTGCGTCGTGATCCGCGGCGACGTGCACCGGATCAGGATCGGGCGGCGGACCAACGTGCAGGACGGCTCCGTCGTGCACGTCATGAAGGAGACGCACCCGACGATCATCGGCGACAACGTGACGATCGGCCACGCCGCGGTCGTCCACGGGTGTACAGTCGAAGATCAGTGCTTGATCGGCATGGGCGCCATTCTCCTCAACGGCGCGCATGTTGGCGCGCAATCGATCGTGGCGGCCGGCACGCTGCTCACCGAGGGCATGAAGGTGCCGTCGCGGTCGCTCGTGATGGGGAGCCCGGGGAAAGTGAAGCGCCTGCTGACACACGCCGAGATCGCGGACATTCAGGCGTTCGCCGACCGTTACGTATCCTATCGACTTGACTACCAATAACACCCAGCCGGCGCGTGGCACGCGCGACTTTCTCCCGGATCAGCTTCGCAGGCGCGAGTACGTCATCGAGGTCATTCGAGACATCTACGAGCGGTACGGCTTCGAGCCGCTCGAGACGCCGGCTTTCGAGAACATCGAGACGCTCCTCGGCAAATACGGCGAGGAGGGCAACAAGCTCATTTTCAAGATCCTGAAGCGCGGCGAGCACGAGCACACCGGCGAAGCCGATCTTGCGCTGCGGTACGATCTGACGGTGCCGCTCGCCCGCGTCGTGGCGCAGTATCAGAACGATCTGCCGAAGTTTTTCAAGCGCTATCAAATCCAGCCTGTGTGGCGCGCCGACCGCCCCGCGAAAGGACGATTCCGCGAGTTCTATCAGTGCGACATCGACGCGCTCGGCTCGACGTCGCCGGTCGTCGAGGCGGAAGTTCTCGGAGCGGTGAGCGAGGTGCTCACGCGGCTCGGATTCGAGGACTTCGTCATTCGGCTGAACGATCGCCGCGCGCTCACGGCGCTCCTCGACTGCGCCGGCGTTCCCGCACGGCTGCACGGCGACGCGCTCGTCGCGCTCGACAAGTTAGACAAAATCGGCATTGAAGGGGTCGAGAAAGAACTGACGACGCGCGGGGTCGACGCGGAGGCCACGATGGCGTGCCTCCGGTTTTTCAGCGGCATGTCGAACGAAGATCCGCACAGAAGAACTCCGCTCGATCGCCTGCGCGAGTTCGTGGGACGGCATCACGAAGGACCGATGGCGGTCAGCACGCTCGAGGAGATTGTCCGCCTGTCGGATGGCACACCCGCGCACGGCCGCATCCACATCGACCCGAGTCTGGCGCGAGGGTTGAGCTATTACACCGGCGCCATCATGGAAGTGGCGGTGCCGGATCTCGCCGGCAGCCTCGGCGGGGGCGGCCGCTACGATGCGCTCGTCGGGATGTTTCTCGGCAGGGACGTGCCTGCGTGCGGCTTCTCGCTCGGCCTCGAACGCATTCTCGTCGTGATGGCGGAGCGCTCCATGTTTCCCGCGTCGGTGTCGCGTGGGGCGGCCGACGTCATGGTGACGGTATGGAACGACGAATCGCGCGCCGACGCGATTCAGCTGGCCGCGGAACTGCGCCGCGGTGGCCTTCGCGTCGACGTGTATCCCGAGGCGGATAAACTGGGGAAGCAATTCAAGTACGCTGCTGTTCGCAACGTGCCGTTCGTGGCGATCGTCGGCGACGACGAGCGCGCGAACCACCAGGTGGCAATCAAGGACATCAGGAGCGGTGAACAGACCGCAATCGCGCGCGCCGAAGCGGCCGCATTCATGACCACCAGGATGGAAAAGATCGATCAGAAATCATGAACCACAAAAAACACGCGAACTACAAAGATCACAAAAAGGCTAACCACAAGGGTCACAAAGAGCACAAAGGTACGAATGGGTTTTGTTTGCCTTCTTGTTCTTTGTGTTCTTTGTGTTCTTTGTGATCTTTGTGGTTCATGTTTTTCGTTCGGAGCACAGAGTGTTGAATGGCTGATCCGTTAGGTTCCCTCACCCGTACTCATACGTGCGGGGCGCTTCGCGCAGACGACGTCGGAGCGGAAGTGGTTCTGCTTGGCTGGGTGCATCGCGTCCGCGACCTCGGCGGCGTGACGTTCATCGATGTCCGCGACCGCGCGGGGCTCTCTCAGCTCGTGGTTCGGGAGAACGAGCCGCTGATGGCCACGGCGAAGAAGCTCCGGTCCGAGTTCGTCATCGGCGTGCAAGGCGTGGTGCAGCGGCGGTCGGAGGACAGCGTGAACCCGAAGCTCGCGACCGGCGAGGTCGAGGTGCTCGCGCGCGATATTCGGATCCTGAACGAGGCAAAGACGCCCCCGTTTCAGATCGCGGAGGACCAGGCCGTTTCCGAGGAAGTGCGGCTCAGGTACCGTTACCTGGATCTGCGGCGGCCGCGGCTTCAGGCGAACATTGGGCTGCGGCATCGCGTGTCGATGGCCATCCGCCGGTACTTCGATCAACAGGGGTTCTGGGAGATCGAGACTCCGATCCTGACGAAATCGACGCCTGAAGGCGCGCGCGATTTCCTGGTGCCGAGCCGCGTGCACGCCGGCCAGTTCTACGCGCTGCCGCAGTCGCCGCAGATCTTCAAACAGATCCTGATGATCGCGGGCGCAGATCGGTACTTCCAGATCGTGCGCTGTTTCCGCGACGAGGATCAGCGCGCCGATCGCCAGCTCGAATTCACGCAGGTCGACGTCGAGATGTCGTTCGCGCGGCCGGAGCTCGTTTACGCTCTCATCGAGCCGCTCATGCAGCAGATCTTCAACGAGGTCGGCCGCGAAGTGCCGGCATCGTTTCGTCGAATGCCGTACGCCGAAGCGATCGCGCGCTACGGATCCGACAAACCGGATTTGCGCTTCGGTCTCGAGATCGCCGATCTGTCCGACGTGTTCCGGGAATCGGAATTCCGTGTATTCAAGCAGGCGGTCGCCGACGGCGGCGTCGTTCGCGGGCTCGTCGTGCCACGGGGCAACAGTTATACGCGCAGTCAGATCGACGTGATCGTCGACCAGGCGAAACAGATCGGATTTGGCGGGCTGATCTGGGTGCGCCCGGGCGAGCCGCCGGTCTCGTCAGTCAAGGCGCTCAACGAAGGATCGCTGAAGGCGGCGCTGCAGGCGAGCGGCGCTTCATCGGATGATCTGCTGCTGATGACGGCGGGCGCCGCCGACCCCACGTCGAAGCTGCTCGGCCAGCTGCGGCTGCACCTCGCGGCGCGCGAGAAGTTGCTGCGTGCCGACGACTACGCGTTCGCGTGGGTGACCGATTTTCCGCTCCTCGAATACAACGACGAGGATGGCCGTTGGTACTCGATGCATCATCCGTTCACGGCTCCCGTGGACGAAGACGTCGATCAGCTGGAGAGCAATCCGGGCGCAGTTCGTGCAAAGGCGTACGACCTGGTGCTGAACGGCAGCGAGATCGGCGGCGGCAGCATCCGCATTCACGACGCTGCGCTGCAGGCGCGCATCTTCAACCGGCTCGGCATTTCGGACGAGGAGGCCAAGCTGCGCTTCGGTTTTTTCCTCGAGGCGCTCGAATACGGCACGCCGCCCCACGGCGGCATCGCGCTCGGGCTCGACCGCATCGTCGCGATTCTGTGCGGCGAGGCGTCGATTCGCGAGGTGATCGCGTTTCCGAAGACGGCGAATGCCGTCGATTTGATGTCTGGCGCACCGTCGCCGGTCGACGCCAAGCAGTTGCGCGAATTGCACGTGAAGACCCAGAATTGACCCAGATGAAGCGCATCACCGTCCCCGAAGAGGGGATCGAGACGCTGTTCGGCTCCTACGACGAGAACCTCAAACACCTCGAGTCGCTTTTCAACGTCCGCATCCGCACGCACGGACACGATCTGCTGGTCGAAGGCGAAACCCCGGCGCTCGACAAGATCGACCGCGTCGTCGGCCAGCTCTCCTGGCTGATGCGCGACGGCTACAAGCTGTCGAACGCCGACGTGAAGACCGCGTCGGATCTCGTCGCGCAGGACGAGTCGGTCGATCTCCGCGAGCACTTTCTCAAAGGCACGCTGACGCCCGGCGGGGAAGCGGCGAGTCGCGCCGAAGACGGTCAACCAGCGCCGGTATCTCGATGCGATCGACCAGAACGACATCGTGTTCGGCATCGGTCCGGCCGGGACCGGCAAGACGTACCTGGCGATGGCGCAGGCGGTCGCGTTTCTGGTTGCAAAGAAAGTGAGCCGCATCATCCTGGCGCGGCCGGCGGTCGAAGCGGGCGAGAAGCTCGGCTTCCTGCCGGGCGATCTGCAGGAGAAGGTCAATCCGTATCTGCGGCCGCTCTACGACGCGCTCTACGACATGCTCGACGTCGAGCGGGTCGCGCGGTATCTGGAGCGCGGCACGATCGAGATCGCGCCGATCGCGTTCATGCGCGGACGCACGCTGAACGACTCGTTCGTGATTCTCGACGAGGCGCAGAACACGACGACCGAGCAGATGAAGATGTTCCTGACGCGGCTCGGGTTCGGCGCCAAGGCGGTGATCACCGGCGACATCACGCAGATCGATTTGCCCGCCGGACGCATGTCCGGGCTGGTCGAGGCGATGAAGGTCGTGAAGGAGATCGAAGGCATTTCGTTCGTCTACTTCGACGACCGCGACGTCGTCCGCCACAAGCTCGTGCAGCAGATCGTGAAGGCGTACGAGGCGTTCTCGAACGGCAACGGCGCTGGCCGTGAGCGCAATGGATGACGGTGTACAGCGCCTCGACGTGCGGGTGTCCGACGAGGGCGGCCGTCCGCTGCGCGCGCGCGGCCTGGCAGCCTGGCTGGCCCGCGTCGCTCCCTCACGCGCCCGCGGAACGGTCAGCATCGCGCTCGTCAGCGATGCGCGGGTCCGCGCTCTGAACCGCGCGTACCGGCGAAAAGACGCCGCGACCGACGTCCTCAGCTTTCCAGGCGGCAGCTCGAATCTTCTCGCGCGGCGCGGTCGGTTTCTCGGCGACATCGTCATCGCCCGCGGCGTCGCCCGGCGGCAGGCGCGAGCGGCCGGACACGCCGAGGCGACCGAGCTGCGCGTGCTCGCGCTCCACGGTCTGCTGCATCTGCTCGGCTACGACCACGAGCGCGACGACGGCGAGATGCACCGGCTCGAGGCGCGGCTGCGGCGCAAGGGCGGCCTCGGCGAGGGTTTGATCGAGCGGAGCGGTCGGCGACGTTCTGTTCTGACTACGCGCGAGCGCGACGGCGCGAGCGCGTCAGGCGCGGGAGTGGGTCCGCGCCAGCAATGATGCTCCGCTGCCTATTTTCCTCCTCGGATGCGCCGCCGTGTACCTCGGCGCGATCGAGGCCGCATTCAGCGCGCTGATGCGGCTGTCGCTCCGGCTAGTGGCCGAGCGGAGCGGCCGGCCGGACGCGCTCGGCGATTACCTCGACGATCCGCTTCTGCTCTTCGTGCCGGTGCGGCTGCTGCTCGGCTTCGTCACGGCGAGCGCCACGGTGCTGCTCGCGCGGGCGATCGGCATCGACGGCGCCCACACGGTCACGTTCGTCGTGCTGTGCGTCGCCGCCTTCGTCGTCGTGTGTCGAGCTGCTGCTGCCGCTGGCGATCGTCGGCCGCGATCCCGAGCGCGTTCTCGAATATCTGCTGCCGACGTTCAAACCGATCGCGCGCGTGCTCGGGCCGATTACGGGCTTTGCGGCGCACGCGATCGCCAGCGCCAAGCGAAACGGCGGCGCCGCCACTCCGGACGAAGCGGCGGAGGAAGCGAACGAGGTCGCGAAGGCGTACATCGACACGGCCGAACAGGAGGGGATCATCCAGGGCGAGGAGCGGCGGCTGCTGCAGAGCATCGTCGATTTCGGCGACACGCTGGTGCGCGAGGTGATGACGCCGCGCCCCGACATCGTCGCCATCAAGGAAGATGCGACGATCGGCGATCTGCGCGCGCTGTTCCGCGAGCAGGAGTATTCGCGCTTTCCGGTCTACACGGAGAATCTCGACAACATCGCGGGCTTCGTCTTCGTGAAGGATCTCGTCGCCGCTCGACGCCGCCGACGACGCGAGGCCGATCACGCCGCTGCTGCGGCCGGCGGTCGTCGTGCCCGAGACGCAAGCGGGTTCCGGAGCTCCTGAAGCAGTTCCAGCGGCAGCAGACGCAGTGCGCGATCGTCGTGGACGAGTACGGCGGCACCGCGGGTCTGGTGACGATCGAGGATCTGCTCGAGGAGATCGTCGGCGAGATTCGCGACGAGTACGACGTCGAGTCGGAGCCGATCGTCGACGAAGGCAACGGCCGGTTCCTGTTCAGCGGCAAGGTGGACATCGACGAGGTGGCGCAGCGGCTGAACGTGCAGATCGACCGCGAGGGATTCGAGACCGTCGGCGGGTTCTGCTGTCGCATCTCGGCCGCGTGCCGGCCGTCGGCGAGCGCTTCGAGATCGACGGCCTGACCGTCGAAGTGCTCGACGCGGAGCGCCGCCGGATCAACAAAGTCCGCATTTGCCGGCAGGGCGTTGCGGAGACCGCCGGCGAGAAGGCCGGGTGAGCTGACATGAAGTCTGGCTTCGTCTCGCTCATCGGCCGTCCGAACGCCGGGCAAGTCGACGCTGCTGAACCGGCTGGTCGGCACGAAGCTGGCCATCGTCTCGGACAAGCCGCAGACGACGCGAACGCGGATTCTCGGCGTGAAGAACTATCCGGACGCGCAGGTCGTGTATCCTCGACACGCCGGGCATCCACCGGCCGCTGCACCGCATGAACGTGCGGATGGTCGACACGGCGGTCGACACGATCCGCGAAGTGGACGTGCTCGGCCTGGTCGTCGACGTCATCGGAGCCGCCGGGCAAGGGCGATCGCTTCGTGTTCGATCTGGCGAAAGACGCGAAGGCGCCGGTGTTCCTGATTCTGAACAAGATCGATCTGATCAAGAAGATCGAAGCTGCTGCCGATCATCGATCGGTATCGCGGCGAAGCGATCGCTTCGCCGAGATCGTCCCGATCTCGGCGGCGACCGGCGACAACGTCGATCGGCTGGAGCGCGCGATCATCGACCGCCTGCCCGAAGGCGAGCGCGCTGTATCCGGACGACTACCTGACCGATCAGCCGGAGCGCTTCTTCGCGTCGGAGATCGTGCGCGAGAAGCTGCTGCAGTTCACGCACGCCGAGATTCCGTTTTCGAGCGCGGTCGTCGTCGATCGGTTCGAGGAGCCGAGCGCCGAAACGAACGACGTCCTGCGGCTGTACTGCACGATCGTCGTCGAGCGCGAGTCGCAGAAGCCGATCGTCGTCGGCCAGGGCGGCGACATGATCAAGAAGATCGGCACGGCGGCGCGCGAGGAGCTCGAGCGCTTCTTCGGCACGCGCGTGTTTCTCGATCTGCACGTGCGCGTGAAGGCCGAGTGGCGCGAGGACGATCACGTGCTCGAGCGAGTTGGGGCTCGGTCCCGGACGCACGTCGAGGTAGACCGCGCTTCCGTGTAATAATTAGCAGTTCATCAGCTCGCCAGATGCCGCTCTACACCACCGACGCGCTGATTCTGCGGACCTACAAGCTCGGTGAGTCGGATCGCATCGTCGTCTTCCTGACGCGCGATCGCGGCAAGAAGCGCGGCGTGGCGAAGAACGCGCGGCAGAGCCGGCGGCGGTTCGGCGGCGCGCTCGAGCCGATGACCTGCGGGCGCGTCGGCTATCTCGAGCGGGAGCGGCGCGATCTGGTCAGCCTGCACTACGTCGAGCCGACGCGGTCGCCGCTGTCGGCCGTCGACGGCGAGGCGCTCGGCTACGTCGGCTACTTCGCCGAGCTGATCGACGAGTGGGCGCCGGAGGCCGATCCGAACGAGCCGCTGTTCCGGCTCGGCGCGTCGATGGTCGAGGCGATGGCCGCCGGCGTGCCGATCGAGCCGCTGGCGCGCTACTTCGAGTACTGGCTGCTGCGGCTGCAGGGCGTGTACGAGCCGACGCGCGGCTGTCGGACGAGGCGCGCGCGTTTCTCGCGTCCGCGCGCACCGCGAGCCCGTTCGGCGCTCGGCGGACGTGCCGGTCTCGCCGCGCGCGCTCGCGGAGCTCGAGGCGGCGCATCGCGCGCTGATCGCGATGCACCTCGAGAAGGACTTGAAGTCGGCGCGCGTGTTGCGGGAAATGCGCAGATAGCGGCGCTGTGCATTTCAGATGATGACGTTTCAGAGCCTGATCCTCAAGCTGTCGGAATTCTGGGCCTCGCGCGGCTGCGCGCTGCAGCAGCCGCTCGACGTCGAGGTCGGCGCCGGCACGATGCACCCGGAGACGTTTCTGCGCGTGCTCGGACCCGCGCACTGGAACGTCGCCTACGTGCAGCCGTCGCGCCGGCCGGCCGACGGCCGCTTCGGCGAGAATCCGAATCGCCTGTTCAAGCACCACCAGTTCCAGGTCATTCTCAAGCCGGCGCCCGACGAAGTGCAGCAGCTCTATCTCGAGAGCCTCGAAGCGTGCGGCATCAACCCGCGCCAGCACGACATCCGCTTCGAGGAGGACAACTGGGAATCGCCGACGCTCGGCGCGTGGGGCATCGGCTGGCAGGTGATGTTCGACGGCCTGGAGATCTCGCAGTTCACGTACTTCCAGCAGGCCGGCGGCCTCGAGCTGTCGCCGATTTCCGCGGAGCTGACCTACGGGCTCGAGCGGATCGCGATGGTCGCTGCAGCGCGTCGACAGCGTCTACGACCTCGAGTGGGCGCCGGCGTGAAGTACGGCGACGTGCGCCTGCGCGAGGAGGTCGAGCAGTCGAAGTACGTGTTCAACCAGGTCGTGGACCTGCCGCCGGGCGAGTTCGCCGCCTTCCATCGCGATCTGTTCGACGAGTACTACCGGTTCGCCGAGGCGCTGCTGAAGACCGGATCTGATCTGGCCGGCGCTCGAGCACTGCCTCAAGTGCTCGCATCTGTTCAACATGCTCGACTCGAGCAACAGCATCGGCGTCACCGAGCGCACCGCCTACATCCTGCGCGTGCGGCAGCTCGCCATCGGCATCGCCAAGGCGTACGTGGAAGGAGCGGCGCCGCGTTCAGGCGTCGGCGCGTCTAGGGTGGACCGCGAGCTGCTGCTCGAAATCGGCTGCGAAGAGCTGCCGGCGAGCTGGCTGCCGGCGCTGACGAATCAGATCGGCGAGGTCGTCGCCGGCGCAGCTGACGCGAGCAGCGGCTGCCGCCCGAAGCGCCGGCCGAGACCTTCAGCACGCCGCGGCGCCTGACCGTGCGCATCGCGCGCGTGCCCGAGCGGCAGACCGATCTCGAGGAGCTGCGTGAACGGTCCGCCGGTGTCGGCCGCGTTCAAGCCGGACGGCACGCCGACCCCGGCCGCCGCCGGCTTCGCGGCGAAGCAACGGCGTCGACGTGTCGGCGCTCGAGCGCGTCAAGACGCCGAAGGGCGAGTATCTGGCGTTCCGCAAGCAGCAGCGCGGCAAGGCGGCGGTCGACGTGCTGCCGGACGTGCTCGGCGGCGCGCTGCGCGACCTGTCGTTTCCGAAGTTGATGCACTGGGACGCGATGCTCGAGGACGGCCGCGGCGAGCTGCTGTTCGGCCGGCCGATTCGCTGGATTCTGTATCATCTACGGCGGCCGCGTCGTGCCGTTCACGATCGCGCGCACGCCGGCCGCGCAGAGCGGCCAGGTGCAGGACGTCACGTCCGGCGCCGTCACCTACGGCCACCGCTTCCTCACGACGAGCGGCCGGGCCGGCCGCGCGATCAAGGTGCGATCGTTCGACGAGTACCGGGCGCGGCTGCTCGAGAATTTCGTCATCCTCGAGCGCGGCGAGCGCCACGACAAGATCGCCCGCGAGCTCGACGCGAAGGCGCAGCGGCTGCAGGGACGCGTCAGCCGCACCGTGCACGGCGACTCGGGCCTGCTGCAGGAAGTGCCCGATCTCGTCGAGTATCCGTCGGTCGTCGGCGGCACGTTCGCGCATCGAGTTCCTCGAGCTGCCCGAAGAAGTGCTGACGACGACGCTGATTCATCATCAGCACTACTTTCCGGTCGAGGCCGAGGACGGCAAGCTGAAGAACGCGTTCCTCGCCGTGATCAACACCGAGCCCGACAACGAGCGCACGATCGCGCGCAACGCCGAGCGCGTCGTGACGGCGCGGCTGCGCGACGCGCGGTTCTTCTGGGAAGCCGATCGCAAGACGCCGCTCGAGTCGCGAATCGATCGGCTGTCGACGCTGCTGTTTCACAAGAAGCTCGGCACCTACAAGGAGAAGGCCGAGCGGATCGAGCGGCTGGCCGCGTGGATCGCGCGCGAGGCGTTCGGCGCGAGCGAACAGGCGGCGGCGCACGCGGCGCCAGCGCGGCGCGGCTCGCGAAGGCCGATCTCACGACCGACATGGTGCGCGAGTTCACCGAGCTGCAGGGCACGATGGGCGGCATCTACGCGCGCGACGACGGACTGCCCGAGGAAGTGTGGAAGGCGATCTACTTCCACTACCTGCCGGTCGGCGTCGAGGCCGACGCGCCGCCGACGCGAAGGCGCAGCTCGGCAAGGCGGCGGTCACGTGGGCCGCCGTGTCGCTCGCCGACAAGCTCGACACGATCGTCGGTCTGTTCGCCGCGGGCGAGAAGCCGACCGGCTCGCGCGATCCGTACGGCCTGCGCCGCGCGGCGCAGGGCGTCGCTCAAGATCCTCGACCGACATGCCGTGCCGCGATCTGCGGTCACGGCGCTTGTCGATGAGGCGTACCAGGAATTACGGTCCGAACGCGCCGGCCATCGATCCGCGCATGGCAGCTCGGCGTGTTCGAGTTTCTGGCCGAGCGCGAGGCGCATCTGCTCGAGCGGCGCGGGTATCGACGCCGACGAAGATCCGCGCCGTCGTCTCGGTCGACTGCGACGGCAGCCCGATCGGTCGCTGCGCCGGCGTGGACGCGCTGGCGCAGGCACGGCGAGTCGCCGGACTTCGATGCGCTGGCGCGTGCTGTTCAAGCGCGTGAGGAACATCACGAAGGACTGTCGCCGGCGGCGCGCGACTGGGACGCGGTCGAAGCGGGCGCTGACGGAGCCGGCCGAGATGGCGCTCGCTGCGGAAGTCGACGCAGCGCTGGCCGGTCGATCAGAAGGCGCGCGATGGAGCGGGCAGGCTACCGTCGAGGCGCTGAACGAGCTCGCGAAGCTGCACGGGCCGGTGGCCAAGTTCTTCGTCGACGTGCTGGTGATGACCGACGATCCGCAGCTGCGCGAGGCGCGGCTCGCGCTCCTCGCGATCGCTGCGGGATACGATTCTCGAACATCGCCGACATCTCGGAGATCGCCGCCGGACGAGCAAGTCCGGCTGAAGCCGGACGCGGCATGCGACAGCATTAATACGAAATCTACGGAGCGCTCGAAGTCAGGCGAAGAAGCACGCAACCGAAGGCGCGAAGAAGTTCGTCTATTTCTTCGGCAACGGCAAGGCCGACGGCAACCGGACGATGAAGGACCTGCTCGGCGGCAAGGGCGTCCGGCCTCGCCGAGATGACCAACGCCGGCCTGCCGGTGCCGCCCGGCTTCACGATCTCCACCGACGTCTGCAACATCTACTACCAGCGAGAAGGCGAAGATCCCGCCGGCGATCGACCGCGAGATCGCCGAGCACGTCAAGAAGCTCGAGAAGGCCGCCGGCGCGACGCTCGGCTCGACCGAGAACCCGCTGCTCGTCTCGGTCCGCTCGGGCGCGAAGTTCTCGATGCCCGGCATGATGGACACGATTCTCAACCTCGGGCTGAACGACGAGGCCGTCGAAGGGCTGAAGGCGCGGACCAGCAACGGCCGCTTCGCGTTCGACAGCTATCGCCGCTTCATCCAGATGTTCGGCAACGTCGTCCTCGAGATTCCGAAGGACGGCGTTCGAGCACGAGTTCGAGGCGGTCAAGACACGCGACGAGCGCCAAGCTCGACACCGACCTCGACGAGGCCGCGCTGCGCGAGGTCGTCGACGCGCTACAAGGAGGTCGTGCAAGGACGCGACCGGCAAGGCGTTCCCGCAGGATCCGATGCGAGCAGCTGCACGATGGCGCGCGACGCCGTGTTCCGCTCGTGGATGAACGCGCGCGCGCAAGGAATACCGCCGCATCTACGACATCCCGGATCACATCGGCACCGCCGTCAACGTGCAGATGATGGTGTTCGGCAACACCGGCGATCGCTCGGGCACCGGCGTCGGCTTCACGCGCAATCCCGCGACCGGCACGAAGGAGTTCTACGGCGAGTTCCTGATCAACGCCCAGGGCGAGGACGTCGTCGCCGGCATCCGCACGCCGCAGCCGATTCGCGAGCTCGAGCAGGTGATGCCGAAGGCCTACAAGCAGCTGCGCGAGATCACGACGCGCCTCGAGAAGCACTACAAGGACATCCAGGACTTCGAGTTCACGATCCAGGACGAGCGCCTGTTCATGCTGCAGACGCGCAGCGGCAAGCGCACCGGCTACGCGGCCGTCGTGATCGCGACCGATCTCGTCGCCGAGAAGCTGATCACGCCGAAGGAAGCGATCCTGCTGGTCGATCCGGAATCGCTGAACCAGCTGCTCGCGCCGGGATTCGATCCGGCGGAGTGGAAGAAGATTCCGAGCGGCGACCAAGGGCCTGCCGGCGTCGCCGGGCGCGGCCAGCGGCCAGGTGGTGTTCTCGGCCGATCACGCCGTCGAGTGGTCGAAGCAGGGCAAGCCGGTGATTCTCGTCCGCCGCGAGACGGTGCCCGACGACATTCACGGCATGTTCGTGTCGCAGGGCATTCTCACCGCGACCGGCGGCATGACGTCGCACGCCGCGGTCGTCGGCCGCCAGATGGGCAAGCCGTCGATCGTCGGCGCCGGCGCGCTGCGAGATCGACGAAGCCGGCAAGCAGTTCACGCGTGAACGGGCCAGACGGTCAAGGAAGGCGACTACATCTCGTTCGACGGCCTGACCGGCGAGGTGAAGATCGCCAGCGTCGCCTCGAAGCCGAGCGAGATTCTGCAGGTGCGTCAACGGCACGCTGAAGCCGAAGAAGTCCGACCATCTATCAGCGCTTCGACACGCTGCTCACGTGGGCCGACAAGTTCCGCCGCCTCGGCATCCGCGCCAACGCCGATCTGCCGGATCAGGCCGAGCTCGCCTACGCGTTCGGCGCCCGCGGCATCGGCCTGTGCCGCACCGAGCACATGTTCTTCGGCGAGGGCCGCATTCCGATCGTCCAGCGCATGATTCTCGCCGACAACGAAGCCGATCGCCGCAAGGCGCTCGACGAGCTGCTGCCGCTGCAGCGCGAGGACTTCTACGGCGTGTTCAAGGCGATGCAGGGCCGCCGGTGACGATCCGCACGATCGATCCGCCGCTGCACGAGTTCCTGCCGAAGCGCGAAGACCTGATGGTCGAGATCGCGCGGCTCGAAGCGCCAAGGGCACGAAGGGCAAGGAGCTCGACGAGAAGACGACGCTGCTGGCCCGCGTCGAGCAGCTGCACGAGTTCAACCCGATGCTCGGCCACCGCGGCGTCCGTCTCGGCATCACCTATCCGGAGATCACCGAGATGCAGACGCGCGCGATCATCGAGGCGGCCTGCCAGCTGAACAAGGAAGGCCTCAAGGTCGTTCCCGAGATCATGATTCCGCTCGTCGGCCTCGTGAAGGAGCTGCGCGATCAGAAGGTCGATCGTCGATCGCGTCGCCGCCGAGCGATGAAGGAGCAGGGCGTCAAGATCAAGTACCTCGTCGGCACGATGATCGAGGTGCCGCGCGGCGCGATGACCGCCGACGAGATCGCGCAGGAGGCGCAGTTCTTCTCGTTCGGCACCAACGACCTGACGCAGCTCACGTTCGGCTTCTCGCGCGACGACGTCGGCAAGTTCCTGCGCGATCTATCAGGACAAGAAGATCCTCGAGCGCGATCCGTTTGCGATCGATCGACATCGACGGCGTCGGCCAGCTCGTCGCGATCGGCGTGCAAGCTCGGCCGCAAGACGCGCCCGGACCTGAAGCTCGGCATCTGCGGCGAGCATGGCGGCGACCCGGCGTCGATTCACTTCTTCGAGAAGGTCGGCCTCGACTACGTGAGCTGTCGCCGTACCGCGTGCCGGTCGCGCGCCTCGCGGCGGCGCAGGCGGCGCTCAGCGGTCAGGCATGGCGACTGACGACTGGCGACGGCCATGTCTGCGCATTTCTCTCCTTCCCGCCGATCTCGCCAACCAGATCGCCGCCGGCGAGGTCGTCGAGCGGCCGGCGTCCGTCGTCAAGGAGCTGGTCGAGAACGCGATCGATGCGGGCGCGACGCGGCTCGCTCATCCACGTCGAGCTCGGCGGCAAGAAACAGGTCCGCGTCGAAGACGACGGGGAAGGGATGGAGCCGGAGGATGCCCGGCTCGCGATCGAGCGGCACGCCACGAGCAAGATCCGCCGGGCCGACGATCTCGCCGCCATCGTGACGCTCGGTTTTCGCGGCGAGGCGCTGCCCTCGATCGCGTCGGTGTCGCACTTCGTGCTGCGCACGCGCAGCCGCGGACACCAGAGCGGCACGGAGATCCGGGTGAATGGCGGCACCGTCGCCTCGACGCTCGAAGTCGCCGCTGCCGAAGGCACCGTCGTCGAAGTCAACGACCTGTTCTACAACCTGCCGGCCCGGCGGAAGTTCCTGAAATCCGATGCCGGCGAGTCCGCGCAGGTCTCGCGAATCGTCACGCAGCTGGCGCTCGCGTATTCCGAAGTCGGTTTCACGCTGACGAGCGCCGGACGAACGGTCATCCAGTGCCCGCCCGCCTTGTCGCTGCGCGATCGGCTGTACCAGCTGTACGGCGAGCGCGGCGATCTGATCGAGGTCCATAAGGAAGCCGGCGGGCTGCGCCTCACCGGCTACATCGCGGCGCTCGCCGATCAGGGCCCGACGCGCGGCGCTCAGAACGTGTTCATCAACCGCCGCATCGTGAAGGACAAGACGATCGCGCACGCGATCATCAACGCGTACAGCATGGCGTCGATCAAGGAGCGCAGCCCCGAGGTGCATCTGTTCATCGAGATGCCGCCGGACGCGCTCGACGTCAACGTCCATCCGACGAAAGCCGAAGTGCGGTTCCGCGACCAGTCGCTCGTCCACGAAGTCGTGCGGCGCGCGTTGATGGACGCTCTCGGGCAGGGCGGCGTGCCGCAGCTGCAGCTGCGGCCGGAGCACGCCGGATCGACACCGATCGCGGCGTCGATTCCCGGGATTCTGGCCGGCGGCGCGTACCCGAATCGGTGGGTGCCGGATGTAGCGTCCGCCTTCAGGCGGACGGATCGGGGCGTCGACGTCGACGCCGACGCCGACGTCCGGCTAAAGCCGGACGCTACATCTTCCCCAATTGTTCGCATGCAGAACGTCAGGCCGATGATTCCGCTCGGTCAGTTTCGCGACACGTTCATCATCGCAGTCGACGACGAGGGGATGGCGATCATCGATCAGCATGTCGCGCACGAGCGCGTGCTCTTCGAGCGCGTGATGGAGCGGCTCACCGCCGGTCCGCTCGAATCGCAGCGGCTGCTCGTGCCGATGATGATCGACTTCACGCCCGCCGCGCACGACGCGTTGATCGGCCGCGCGGCGGCGCTCGAGCAGTTCGGGTTCGAGATCGAAAGTTTCGGCGGCGTCGACGATCAGGGTCGACGCCGTGCCCGCGCTGCTCGAGACTGAGGACAGCGCGCAAGCGCTTCAGGCGCTGGCCGAAGATCTGGACGGCCTCGACCGCGGCGCGAAGGTCCAGGACGCGCTGCAGCGGATCGCCGCGACGACCGCGTGCCATGCGGCGGTCAAGGCGAATTACCCGCTCACGTACGAGAAGATGACGCACATTCTCGACGAGCTCCGCGCGACGGCGTACTCCACGGTCTGTCCGCACGGCCGTCCGGTGATGCTGCGTCTGACGCGGCGGGAAATCGAGAAGAACTTCGACCGCATATGAGCGCCGCCATTTATTATCTCGGGCGGTTCGCACAGCTCATCGGTATGTTCCTGCTGCTCGAGGACATCGTGGGAGCGGGGCCGATGGGGCCGAGCCCGCGGCTGTTTGCGATCGGCGTTGCTGTTTTTGTGTCAGGATGGGCACTCACACGACGACAACGCTCTTGACTCACCGGCCGACGGCTGCTAGAGTAGCCGCAGTTCGCTCCTCCAAAATTTAATTAGCTCAGCGCTTTCCAAGCGAAAGGGCCATCCCGTGTCTGCCGCGATTTTCGCGGTCGGGCAATCGGGAGCGCAAAGCTGTAAGCCTCCGTGGACGAGGCGGTTTAGCTGCCGAACTTGGAGTCAAGAATGATCTCTCGTCGAGTCGTCTTCCTCACATCCATCATCGCCACGGCGTCGTCGTCTTTTGCGCTCGGCGTGATTCACACGCGCCGCAGCGATACGACGATCCGCGCGTCTTACGACGAGAAGCTGGACACGATTCGCGCCGAGCTCGCGAGCGAGATGCGCAAAACGCGGCATCTCGAAGCGGCCGCCGTCCCGGCTGGCACGGCTGGACGCCTCGCGGCTCACACGAAGGACGAGGCGAGCGACATTCCGTCGCGTGCAGCGCGCGCGAAAATGGTCGCCGAGATCAAGCAGGAGATCCAGAGCGAGATGGGTCTGTTGCCGGTCCACCTCCTCCGCGAGCGGCGCTCGAGCTTCGTCGAGCTCTACGCGTACGACAACCTTGGCAAAACCAACTACGGCACCGCGGGTTATCTCGGTCACGGCTATTTCATCACGGTGAAGCATGCTGTCGTCGCGCTCAAAGGCGATGACGACCATGGCACGCGCAAAGTGACGTCGGTGAAGGTCGTCTACAACGGCAAAGAGATTCCCGCCAGGGTGATCGACACGGGCGACGCCGATGTGGAAGTGCACAGCGGCGACTGGGCGATCATCAAAACGCACGATCTCGATCTGCCGCCGCTGCACGTCGACGCGGCGTTCACGTACGATTTCGCCGAGCCAATCTTCAGGCTCGGCAACGATTACTCGAAGGGCATCATCCTCTCCACGGGCTACGTCGGCCAGCGGACGCCGAATGGGCTCGTCACCTGCCTCACCGACGGTCATCCCGGCGTGTCGGGCGGCGGCGTTCTCGACCAGCACGGCGACCTGGTCGGCATTCCAATCGGCCGGATGCAGGGCGATTACCGTTTTTCGTTCATCCTGCCGATTCGCCTGGAGATGCTCCGGAAAGTGCCGCTCGTCGATCGGCCGGACACTGCGAACGTTCTCGCCGCCGAACAACAGCAGTAACACCTATAATCCGAGCCTCCGAAGGAGGCTCGGATGGTCCGTGAATTCCGCGAGTTCCTGCTCAAACAGAACGCCCTCGCATTAGCCGTCGGTGTGATCACCGGCGCTGCGCTCGGGCGCGTCGTCACCTCACTCGTCGCCGACCTGCTGATGCCGCTCATCAGCCTCGGCATGCCGCACGGCGACTGGCGCGCGGCGAAAATCGTCTTGTCGCAAGCCGTCGGCCCCGACGGCAAGGACGTCGTCAACTCGATCAACTACGGCTTTTTTCTTGGCACGGTCGTCGACTTCGTCATCGTTTCGTTCGCGGTGTTTCTGATCGTGCGGCAGTTTCTCAAACCATCGCCGAGCGAGCCGACCAAGACGTGCAAGTTCTGCCTCGAGACGCTCCCGGTCGGGGCGACGCGCTGCCGCGCCTGCACCAGCCCGATATAATCCCGCCATGCTTCGACAATTGGCGATCGGCTCCATGTTGCTCGCGCTGCTCGCGTGCCGCCAGGCGCCGCAGCCGGCCGCGATCAAACGCGAGCCGGTGGACGGCCGCGCCAAGCTGCTTGCCGACGCATACCTGAACGCCTGGCTGGATCGCAATCCGGATCAAGCGACGTACTACGGCGTGCCCGGACGCCATCACGATCGGTTGCCGGACAATTCGATCGGCGCGCTGACTGCCTGGCAGAAACAGGAGGACGTGTTTCTCCGCGACATCAAGCAGATCGATCCCGCCGACATTGCGGAGGAGCCGCTTCGCGCGACCTACGCGATCACCCGCGAGGCGCTCGAGGCCGCTATCGGCGTGCGCGCCTGCCGCGGCGAACTGTGGACCGTGAGCCAGTTCGTCAACGCATGGCAGGTGTCGTTCGGATACCTCGTCACCATTCAACCGGTCGGGACCGACGAGGCGCGAGCCGAAGCGCTGACGCGCTGGGGTGCGCTGCCGAAGTACATCGACACGGAAATCGGGAACCTCCGCGAAGGCCTGAAGGCCGGCTATTCCGCACCGAAAGGGAACGTCCGCATCGTCATCGACCAGATGAACACGCTCACGAGCGGTCCTCTCGCCGATTCGCCGTTCGATTCCCCGGCCGGTGCGCGACAAGACGCCGGAGTTCAGAAAGCGATTCGACGCGCTGGTGAGGCAGCAGATCGCTTCGGCGCTCCGGCGCTATCGCGATTTCCTCGTCAACGAATATCTGCCGGCCGCGCGCGAGGAAGTCGGCGTGAACGCGAACCCGAACGGCGCCACGTGCTACGACGCGTCTGTCCGATATCACAGCTCGCTGCCCGTCGGCGCGAAAGAGGTGCACGATACCGGGCTGAAGCAGATCGACGCCATCACCGGCGAGATGAGGACGATCGCCGAGCGCTCGTTCCAGACGAGCGATGTGCCGGCGCTGCTGGAGCGGCTGCGCACCGACAAGCAGTATCTCTTCAAGAGCCGCGAGGAGCTGATTGCGTACTCGCAGGCAGCCCTCGCGCGCGCGAAGGCCGCGATGCCCGCCTGGTTCGGACTGTTGCCGAAGGCTGATGTCGTCATTCAGCCCTACCCGAAGTTTCGCGAGAAGAACGGCCCGAACGAATACAATCCGCCGGCGGAGGACGGCAGCCGGCCAGCCGTCTTCTTCATCAGCGCGTACGAGGCGGAGAGGAAGAGTCGCGCCGAAGCCGAGTCGACCGCTTTCCACGAAACGATCCCCGGCCACCATCTTCAGGGAGCGATTGCCGTCGAACGGAAGACGATCCATCCAATCGGCCGCTACATCGGCAACAGCGGCTACACGGAAGGGTGGGCGCTGTACTCGGAGCGGCTCGCCGACGAGATGAAGCTGTATTCGTCCGATCTCGATCGGATGGGACTGCTGTCGAATCAGGCGCTCCGCGCCGCGCGTCTCGTCGTCGACTCCGGTTTGCACGCGCTCGGATGGACGCGTCAGGAAGCGATCGACTACATGCTCGCGCACACGGCCGAATCGTCAGGTGAAGTGACGGCGGAAGTCGATCGCTACATCATCTACCCGGGCCAGGCGACGGCGTACATGCTCGGACAGCTGCAGATTCGAAAGGCTCGCGATGAAGCGCAGAAGGCGATGGGCGGCCGCTTCCAGATCAAGGCGTTTCATGATCGCGTTCTCGAGGACGGCGCCGTGCCGTTGACGTACCTGACCAACAAGATCCGCGCCTGGGAGCAATCGAAATGACGAGGCTCGCGACAGGCGTCCTGGCGGCGGTCGCAATCAGCGCCTCGATCGACCTCGTATCCGGTTTCAACAGGACGGCCGTTAATGTCGCGTCCGGGTTCAGCCGGACGGTCGCCGCGGCGCCGTTCGATCTCGTGGAGAAATCGATTGCCGAGTTGCAGCACGCGATGGCGGCTGGCGAAGTCAGCTCGCACGAGCTCGTGGCGGCCTACCTCGCGCGCATCGACGCGTACGACAAGAGCGGGCCGAAGCTGAACGCGATGATCGCGCTGAATCCGCGCGCGCTCGCCGAGGCCGACGCACTCGACAAGGAGCGCGCCGCCAAGGGACCGCGCGGCCCGCTGCATGGGATCCCGATCGTCGTCAAAGACAATTTCGAAACGGCGGACATGCCGACAACCGGTGGCTCGATTGCGCTCGCCGGCTTCGAGCCGAAGGAGGATGCATTCCAGGTCGCGAAACTGCGCGCGGCCGGCGCCGTGATTCTCGGCAAGACGAACCTGCACGAGCTCGCCGCCGGCATCACGAGCGTCAGCTCGATGGGCGGCCAGACGCGGAATCCGTACGATCCCGCGCGCAACCCCGGCGGTTCGAGCGGCGGCACGGCCGCGGCCGTCGCCGCCAATTTCGCGGCCGCCGGCATGGGCAGCGACACGTGCGGCTCGATTCGGATCCCATCGGGGCACAACAGCCTGGTCGGCCTGCGCGGAACGCTCGGCTTGTCGAGCCGCGCCGGCGTCATCCCGCTGTCGCACACGCAGGACATCGGCGGACCGCTCGCACGAACGGTCGTCGATCTGGCGACGATGCTCGACGCAACGGTGGGCGCGGACGAGCGCGATCCGATCGACGCGCGCGAGCGACGGCCACATTCCGAAGAGCTTTCGAGATGAACTGCAGGCGGGCGCCCTGAAAGGCGTACGGATCGGTGCGCTGAAGAACCTGTTCGGCGCCGCGCCGGAGGACGCGGAGGTCGGCGCCATCGACAGAAAGGCGCTCGACGCGATGAAGGCGGCCGGTGCGGAGGTCGAGGACGTGACGATCCCGGGGCTGGACGAGGTGCTGCGCGGATCCAGCGTGATCAATTCCGAATTCAAGTTCGACCTCATGGACTACCTTGCGCGGTTCCCGAACGCGCCGGTCCATTCACTCGGCGAGATCATCGACACCGGCTCGTACGACAAAGCGCTCGAAAACACGTTCAAGCTGAGGAACCGCCCCGAAACGCGCGAGACAGAAGACTACCGCCGCGCTCGCGTGAAGCGCGGCGCAGCGCGCGATCTCGTGCTCGCGACGATGGACGAGTTGAAGCTCGACGTGCTGGCATATCCGCCGATCTCGAGGAAAGCGGCGATCATCGGCGAGCCGCAGACCGGTGCCACGAACTGTCAGCTGAGCGCCGCGTCGGGGCTGCCGGCGATCAGCATGCCGGCCGGCTTCAGCGACGACGGTGTGCCGGTCGGCATCGAGCTGCTGGGCACCGCTTGGAGCGAGGCGAAGCTGCTGTCGATCGCGTATTCATACGAGCAGGCGGCGCACCCGCGTCGTCCTCCGCCGACGACTCCTGCGCTCATCAATGGCACGCCACCGCCGGCAGAGACGTTTAGCGCGAGCAGCGGTCCACTCCGCGCCGCAATCGCATTCGACGTCACCACCGGACGCCTGTCGTACACGCTCACGCTGGCAGGTGAGCCGCCGGTTGCCGCGGCGCTGCACCGAGCCCTTGAAAAGGATATCGGGCCAGTGCTGGTCCGGTTGGTCGACGGCATGGGCCGGCTCACGCCTGGCGAGATCGTGTTGAACAATCCGGAGCGGCAGGCGCTGGAGAAGGGGCAGCTCTATGTCGAAGTTACGAGCAAGGCCGGACGCCACACACGAGCACCGCTGATCAGTCGGCGCTCGCCCCCTTGAACTGATCGTCTTCCTCGGCGAACAACACGTTGAAGCTCGTGAGCGAGCCGTAGCAGCCGGTGATGTAGCTCTGGAGCTTCACTTTGACATCGTCAGGGAGCTCCGCCGCGTTCACGTGCTGTTCGAGCGTTCGCAGGCGGTTCCGCAGCATCACCACCTTGTGAAAGAACGTTTCGATCGGCCAGCTTTTCTCCTGAAGCCCCGGCGTTCCAGGCTTGAGGACGATCGTGCCGCCGCGCCATTTGTCGGCTGGCGTGACGCCGGTCAACCCGGTCTCTTCGCGGATGATGCGCCGCAGCAGCAGCTCGAAGTCGGTGCTCGAATCGGGCGTCATTCGTGGCGCGCTCCTTTCGCGATCGCTGACGAGGGGAAACGGCGCAGCAGCCGTGCGCGCCCGCGCGGCCGATACGCCTGCGCTCCGCGATGGAGCGGCGACATCGACTCTCGGCCCACCACGGTAATTGTGCTCGCTGCGGCAGTAGCCGCAGGCCACGCGAATCGGGTGCCCGTCGGCGTCGGCGGCGATCACCGTATGCAGATCGATCCGTCTTGCACGCGCGACAGTAGTCCTCGAGCGACTCGCCGGCGCGATATGAGCGGGGAAGAGCCGACATCGTGATGCTATGATGCCACGATGGAGTCTCGCGATTGCATTCTCTTCAGCGGCGGCGCTGCGGGCGCCGAAGCCGAGTTCGGCGCGTGCGCCGAGCGCCACGGCATCGAAGAAGTGAACTTCACGTTCGAGGGGCACAAGATCGTGCGGCACCGCGGCGTCCGCGTGCTGAACCACGAAGAGCTGCAGAACGGCGACGTGAGCCTCGAGTACGTGTCGCGGATCATGCACCGCCGCTACACGGACGCGCCGACCATTCGCAAGATTCTGCAGACGATCTGGTATCAGGTGAACAGCGGCCAGGAAATCTACGTCATCGGCACGATCCTCGACGACGGGACGGTGCGCGGCGGCACTGGGTGGGGCGCGGAGTTCGCGAAGTTGTGCAACAAGCCGCTGCACGTCTTCGATCAGGACAAAGACGCCTGGTTCACACGTGGACCGGCGACGACTGGCGCAAGCGCGACGCCGCCGACCTGCCGCGAATCACGCACGCGCATTTCACCGGCACCGGCACCCGCACGATTCGCGCCAACGGCGCGCGCGCGATCGAAGAGCTGTTCACGCGATCGTTCGCTAATCCGCGCGGCGCTTCTTCTTGATCTGCTCCCAGCCGTCCAGCCGCCGCTTGATCTCCTTCTCGAAGCCGCGCTCCTTCGGCTCGTAGTACTTCCGGTCCTCGAGCGCCGGCGGCAGGCACGACATGTCGGCGACGGCGTCGGCCTCGGCGTGCGCGTACTGGTAGCCCTTGCCGTACTCGAGCTCCTTCATCAGCTTCGTCGGCGCATTGCGCAGGTGCAGCGGCACCGGCTCGGCGACGTCGCCGTGCGCGTCGGCGGCGGCGCGGCTGTACGCCTCGTAGACCGCGTTGCTCTTCGGCGCGGTCGCCAGATAGAGCGCCGCCTGCGCCAGCGCCGTGTTGCCTTCGGGCATGCCGATGAAATGGACGGCGTCTTTCGCGGCGACGGCGACAGTGAGCGCCTGCGGATCGGCGTTGCCGATGTCCTCGGACGCGAAGCGCACGAGCCGGCGCGCGATGTACAGCGGATCCTCGCCGGCTTCGACCATCCGCGCCAGCCAGTAGACGGCCGCGTCGGGGTCGCTGTTGCGCATCGACTTGTGGAGCGCCGAGATCAGGTTGTAGTGCTCCTCGCCCGACTTGTCGTAGAGCAGCGCGCGCCGCTGGATCGTCTGCTGCGACGCGCGCGGCGTCGATCCGCCGCTGGCCGTCGACGATCGGCGCGCGACGCCGACGCTCAGCTCGAGCAGGTTCAGCGCCGAGCGCGCGTCGCCGTTCGCGTACAGCGCGATCGCTCGCAGCGCATCGTCGTCGATCGCCGACGTTCTCGCGGCCGAGGCCGCGCTCGGCGTCGGTCAGCGCGCGCGTCAGGATCGCCGCCGACCTCGTCGACGTCGAGCGCGTGCAGCACGAACACCTTCGAGCGCGACAGCAGCGCCGCGTTCACCTCGAACGACGGGTTCTCGGTCGTCGCGCCGATGAGGACGATGTCGCCGGCCTCGACGCGCGGCAGAAACGCATCCTGCTGCGCCTTGTTGAAGCGGTGGATCTCGTCGATGAAGACGATCGTGCGCCGGCCGGTCGTCGCGCCGGATGCGCTCGGCCTCGGCCATCACCTCGCGGATCTCCTTGATGCCGGCGAGCACGGCGCTGAACGAGACGAACCGCGCCTTGCGTCGTGTCGGCGATGATCCGCGCGAGCGTGGTCTTGCCGGTGCCCGGCGGGCCCCAGAGGATGATCGACTGCAGGAGGTCGCGCTCGATCGCTTCGCGCAGCGGCTTGCCGCGCGCGAGCAGATCCTCCTGGCCGACGAACTCGTCGAAGGTGCGCGGCCGCATCCGCTCGGCGAGCGGCGCGGGCGCCGCCTTACTGTTCGTCTTCGGTTGGTCGTCGTCGAACAGCGAGTCCATGGCTGTACTTTGTCACGAAAAGCGTCACCACCGAGGCACGGAGTCGCATGGTTCTCGAGCCTCGGTTGTGCCGTGTCCTCCGTGGTCGAGCTTGTTGCTGATTACTGCGCTCGTTGCCGGCCGCCTCGTACAGCACCAGCGCCGCGGCGACGGCGGTGTTGAGCGATTCGACCGGCGCCTGCATCGGAATCGTGACCCGCTCGTCGGCGCCGTCGATGAGCGCCTGCGAAACGCCGGCGCCTTCGCCGCCGACGAGGATCGCCAGCGCGCCCGTCAGCGTCGCGTCGAAGAGCGATCGGCCCACCGCGCGGCACCGTCGCGACGATGCGGCAGCCGCGGCGCCGCGCCGTTGCGACGGCGTCGGCGGTGCGTCGCGGCTGATCACGATCGGCAGACGGAACGCGCTGCCCATCGAGCCGCGCAGCGCTTTCCAGCCGAACGGATCGGCGCACGCGCCGGCCGCGATCACGCCGGTCGCGCCCGCGGCTTCGGCCACTCGGACGATCGCGCCGAGATTTCCCGGATCCTGGATGTCGATCGCGATGACGACGAGCGGCGATGGCGCCGCGTAGATCGGCGTGCTCGTCTGACAACGGGCGCTCGCGCCAGCGCAACGATTCCGGACGACGTGCGAACCGGGCTCAGCGCATCCATCACGGCCGGCGACACGGTGACGACTTCGACATTCGCCCGCTCCGAGCGCGGAAAGCGACGTTCGACAAGTCGTCGGGCTCTCTGCGGCCGCGACGGTCACCGCTGTTTCAGCGAGCGCAACGCCGGCCGCGAGCGCTTCGCCGACGAGGTGCGCGCCGTCGAGCAGCATCTGATCCGGCTCCTCGCCGCGCGCGGCGGCGCGATAGCGGGCGACGATCGGATTCTGGCGGCTGGTGATGGTCGGCATGCGGCGTGCGTGACGCGTGCGGCGGCGCGGCTCCGGAAGGATAGCACTGTGGTACGATGATCCGACCCATGGCCGTGTCGATGAAAGACAAGCTGATCAGGAAGTTCGAGGACGAGATCCAGGCGCTCAATCGCGAGCTGAAGCTCGAGCTGCCCGAAGGAGATCAAGCGCGCGCGCGAGCTCGGCGATCTGCGCGAGAACGCCGAGTATCAGGCGGCGAAAGAGCGGCAGCGGCTCGTCGAGTCGCGCATCAGCATGCTGCAGAAGCGCGTGTCCGAGATCGCGCTGATCAACATCGATCGCATTCCGTCCGACCGCGCCGGCTTCGGATCGACGCTGCACGTCATCGAGAAGACCGGCGACAAGCTCGTCTTCCAGCTCGTGATGCCCGAAGACGCCGACGCCGCCAAGGGACTCATCTCGACGACGTCGCCGATCGGCCGCGCGTTCCTCAACAAGGAAGCCGGGCGACAGCGTCAAGGTGGTCACGCCCGGCGGCACGCGCGAATTCGAGATCATCAAGCTCGTCACCATTCACGACGAACGCGGAATGACCGGCCGCGATCGCGCTCGCCTCGCCGCTCGCTGAACCCTACTCCCCACAGCTTCGCACCGCGCTCGTCCTGACCGGCACCGGCACCGCCGGCGCGTACCACGCCGGCGCGCTTCGCGCGCTGCACGAAGCCGGCGTCAAGATCGACATCGTCGCCGGCCGCGGCATCGGCGTCGTCGGCGCGCTGTTCGCCGCGATCGATGGCGGCTCGCGCCTCTGGGACGACAAGGGCTTCTGGCAGCGGCGGCCGTCCGCTCGCCTGTATCGCGTGGCGGCGCGTTCCGCAGCTGGCGGCGTGGGCGCTCGCCGCTGTCGCTGGCGATCGTCGTGCTGCCGATCGCCGCGGTCGCGGCTCGGCCTGATCGTCTTTCCGATCGACTTCGTGCTCAAGATGGTCGGCGTCGACGCGCGCGGGCGGCCTCGTCGGCGCGTACGTCGGCGTTCGCGCAGTCGGCGTTCGCTCCGAAGGCGCTGCCGACGTGGCTGCCGCGCCTCGTCGCTGCTCGTGCTCGGCGTCGTCGCCGTCCTGGCGGCGGTGTCGCCGGTCGCGGAGCGAGCAGCGGCCGCCGCGTCGCGCGGCGCGTTCTGGTGGAGGATGCTGCGGCCGCCGCTCGAGCGCGGATGACGCGGCGCTGCATTGCTGGCGCGTCGATGTGGGATCTCGTGCGCGGCGCGACGCAGCTGAAGCAGCCGTCGCCGGCGGAGCTCGGGCGGCGGTACACCGAGATGCTCGGCGAGAATCTCGGGCAGCCCGGATTCCGCGAGCTGCTGATCGCGGTCCACGACCTCGACGCGCATCGCGATCTCGTCTTCGCGCTCGTCGCGGAATCGCGGCGCCGCGACCTGTTCCGCCGGTCGACGACGGCGGCGGCCGACGATCGGCGCGCGGAAGTCTTCGACCTGTCGGGCGTGGCGCGCGAGTATCTCGCCGACGCCGTCGCCGCCGCGCTGACGGTGCCGGTCGCGACCGACGCGCACGTCGTCCACTTCGCGCCGGACGGCTACTGGCGCGGCGAGACGCATCGCTGTGCGATCGGCCGGCCAGCCTCGACGCGGCTGCTCGAGGAGCTGACCGACGCTCGGCGTCGAGCAGATCGTGATCGTCGTCGGCGGCGCCGGAGCTGCCCGGCCCGCACGCGCTGCAGCCGCCGCGGCTCGATCGCGCGCGGCCGGCTCGGCGAGTACCTGCAGTCGGCCGAGGCGGCATCGTGCGCGACGCGGTCCGCGCCGCTGCCGCGCGCGGTGCCGCGCGTCTTCACGATCCGCCCGTCGCACAATCCGCTCGGCCCGTTCGATTTCGGCGGCGGCTACGACGATCGATCCGATCGACGGCAGCCGCTGCGCGGAGCTGATGAGCCGCGGCTACGAAGACGCGTACCGCCAGTTCATCGAGCCGGTCGTCGGCGCGAGCGGCGAACGGGTCGGACAAGTTTCACAGGAGCGTTATGAAAGGCCCAGCCACCGAGCTGATTCACGCGGGCGAAGCCGATCTGGGCGTCGCCGTGCCGCTGACGACGCCGATCTACGAGACGACGACGTTCGTCTTCGACAGCGCCGCGGAGGTGCTCGCCTACAACGAGGGGCGCTCGCAGAAGTACCTGTACTCGCGCTACGACGAATCCGACGGTCGTCAGCGTCGAGCAGAAGCTCGCCGCGCTCGATCGCGCCGAGGCGCGCGCTGCTCTTCTCGTCCGGGCAGGGCGCGACGACGACGATTCTGATGGCGCACGTGAAGGCGGGCGACGAAGTGATCTGCAGCGCCGGCGATTTACGGCGGCACGCTCCACCTGCTGCACGACCTGCTGTCGCAGCTTCGGCGTCATCGTCCGCTTCGTGTCGCTCGACGAGCTCGCGCAGCCGGACGCAGGTCCTCGGGCCGAAGACGAAGGTGGTCTGGTTCGAGTCGCCGATCAATCCGACGCTGCGCTGCGTCGACATCACGACGATCGCCGCGGCGTGCCGCGCGCGCGGCGTGCTGTCGGTGATCGACAACACGTTTGCCAGCCCGATCAATCAGCAGCCGCTGGCGCTCGGCGTCGATCTGGCGATGCAGAGCGCGACGAAGTACCTGAACGGCCACAGCGACGTCACCGGCGGCGTCGTCACGCGGCGCGGCGGCGATGATCGCGCCGATCGCGAAGGCGCGGCGGCTGCTCGGCACGGTCATGGATCCGCAGCCGGCGTATGCGCTCGGCCGCGGGCTGAAGACGCTGCCGTTGCGCGTCGCGCAGCACAACGCGAACGCGCGGAGCGGTCGCCGAGTTCCTCGTCGAACGATCGACGGGTCGCGCAGGTGTATTACCCCGGGCTGCCGTCGCACCCCGATCACGAGATCGCGAAGCGCCAGATGACCGGCTTCGGCGGCATGGTCACGCTTCGATCTCGACGGGCGAGTACGAGCGCGCCGCGCGGCTCTTCGATCGGCTGAAGGTCATCAAGCGCGCGGCGAGCCTCGGCGGCGTCGAGAGCCTCATCAGCCTGCCGGTGCTGACGTCGCAGTACGGCCACACCGACGAGCAGCTGGAGGAGGCCGGCGTGACGCGGGGATGTTGCGGCTGTCGGTCGGGCTCGAAGATGTCGCCGACCTGATCGCCGATCTCGATCAGGCGCTCGGCTGATCGATTCGTCGGCTAAAGTCGCGCTACGTTCAGGTTCGCTCGCTGGACATTCGACTTGACGTAGCCGAGGCTTGTCGAACGTCAGCTCTTCGCGGCGCGCCGGCTCTCGTTTCTTGTCGGCGCGGGCGTCGGTCGTGCAGGAACTGCGCCGCCAGCTCCTGCAGCCGCGCGGCGATGCCGTCGGCGTCGAGCTCGCCGAACTTCTCGCGGAACGCCGCGCATCGGCACGACCGCCTTCGCCATCGCGCGATGGCCGCCGGCGCTGCCGATGTCGGCGAAGTAGCGGCGCACGAACTCGCCGGCGTTCTTCGAGTAGCCGAGATTCCGCACCGAGATCGACCAGCGAGTCGTTGACGATGCCGGCGACGATCGTCCACTTGACGTCCTCGAGCTGCAGGAAGAAGTCGGCGACGTAGGGGATGAAGTCCTCGCGCGGCGACGGCGCCGAGGAACGCGCAGAACACCTGCTCGATCGAGCGCGCCGCCCTGGTGCGCCTTCATCACGTAGTCGAGCCGCTCGAGCGTGATTTCCGCGCCTTCCATCTTGCGGATCAGCGCGGCGTCGGCCAGCGGATAGAGATACGAGAACGCCTCGAGGTCGACGCGGTTGGTCTGCCGGTTGAAGAACAGCGTGTCGGACTTGATCGCGTAGAGCATCGCCGTCGCGGTGCGCTCGGAGATGTTCACGTCGACGGCGCGCAGGTGCTCGGTGAGGATCGTGCGAGGTCGATCCGTAGTCGGCGCGGATGTCCTTGAAGACCGCCGTGTAGCCCGGCTGCTCGGGATGGTGATCGATGACGAGATCGACGCGATCGATCAGGCCGCCGAAGTAGTGCGGCTGCACGTCGACCATCGCGATCGCGATCGAATTCCTTGAGCGTCTGCGGCGTGATCGGCTCGACGTGGATGTCGAGCAGGTTCACCATCCGCAGGTTCTCGGGCCGCGTCACGCCCTGCATCGCGCCGATGATCGCCGTCGTCTTCGTGCGGCGCAGCACGTTGCGCAGCGCCAGGCCGCTGGCCATCGCGTCGGGATCCGGATCGTTGTGCAGCATGATCAGGACGCGGTCGGCGTCGCGAAGTAGCGCTGATACTGCTGCACGCGCGCGCGGGTCAGCGACCGGCTGAACTCGGTGAGCAGCGGTCCGCCGAACAGCTCCGACATCGCCAGGTAGGCGACGTCGGGAAACTCGCTGTGGAACTCCTCGGCGCGGCGGGCGGTGGCGCCGGCGCCGATGCCGAGCACGTAGACCAGCGTGCCGCCGGCGTCGCGCACCGCCTCGAGAATCTTCCGCAGGCTGCGCCGGCCGTTGTCTTCGATGATGACGCAGGTGCTCGGCGTGAGGTCGGCCTTGACGTAGGTGTCGATGCGCCGCGGGTCGCCGAGCGACCGCCGTGACGCCGGCGTCGTGCAGACGCCGGGCGAGCGGCCGGCTCTCGACGATGAATTCGACTTCGAAGCCGGGCAGCAGGATTTCGTCGAGCATCCTGATGACCAGCTCGTCCTGACAGACCGCGAGACACCGCATCAGGGTTCCAACCGTCGATTATACGCCCGGCCGAGGTGGCCGCACCCGTGTAGAGTGGAGACGCCGGCAGTGAGGTCGCGGCGGCTGCGTGATGCATCGTCGCGTCTGTCGTGTGCGCTGCGCCGTGCTGCGCCGCTGTCGACGCTCGCCGCAGCAGGCGCCGGTGTTTCGACGCCGGCGTCGATCTGGTCACCTTCGGCGTCACCGTGACCGACAAGAAAGGGCAGCCTCGTCACCGACCTGTCACGCGAGCGACTTCGAGATCATCGAGGACGGCCGGAAGCAGACGATCAGCTACTTCGCGTCGGGCGACCCGACGGCGCCGCCGACGGCCGCCGCTGCACCTCGGCCTGCTGCTCGACATCAGCGAGAGCATGGGCGACGACATGAGGTTCACCCGGACGGCCGCGGTCAAGTTCCTCAACACGCTGCCGCGACGCGGTCGACATCACGCTGGTCGACTTCGACACCGAGGTGCGCGTCGCCCGCTACGGCCAGGACGACTTCGCGCGGCTGGTCGAGCGCATCCGCCAGCGCAAGGCCGACGGGCTGGACGGCGCTCTACGACGCGATCGGCGTGTACCTCGACGGCGCCGCCGGGCAGGACGGCCGCAAGATCATGCTGCTGTACACCGACGGCGGCGACACGCGCAGCTCGATGTCGCTTCAGCGAGCTGCTCGACCTGCTGAAGGCGTCGGACGTGACGGTCTACGCGATCGGCGAGCTCGAGCACCAGTCGAGCTCGGCGCGCGCTCGAGCGCGCAGATGCTGCTGCAGCAGATCGCCGAGACGACCGGCGGCCAGGCGTTCTTCCCGACTGTCGGTGAAGGAGCTCGACGAGCGTCTACGAGCAAGGTCGCTCGCCGAGATCCGCGCGCAGTACACGCTCGGCTACCTGTCGACCAACACGCAGCACCGACGGCGCGCTGGCGCAAGGTCGAGATCAAGGTCGCGCGCAAGGACGGCCGCGATCTACCGCGTCCGCGCGCGCAAGGGCTACTTCGCGCCCGTACAAGAAGCCCGACGCTCGAGCCGCGACTCAGCGCTCCGATGCCGCGATCGCCATGCGTCCACGACCGTCGAGCCTCTGGTACGATTGCGAGTTCGCCATGCCCTCGGTCTACGACCGCTTCAACCTCGTCTCCGACTTCGAGCTCGCCGGCGATCAGGCGCGCGCCATCGGCGAGCTGGTCGACGGGCTCGAGCGCGGCGACCCGCACCAGGTGCTGCTCGGCGTCACCGGCTCGGGCAAGACCTTCACGATGGCGCAGACCATCGCGCGCGTGAACCGGCCGACGCTGGTGATGGTGCACAACAAGACGCTCGCCGCGCAGCTCTACCAGGAGTTCCGCCGCTTCTTCCCCGACAACGCCGTCGAGTACTTCGTCAGCTACTACGACTACTACCAGCCCGAAGCCTACGTGCCGGCGACCGACTCGTACATCGAGAAGGAAGCGACGATCAACGACGAGATCGATCGCATGCGGCTGTCGGCGACGCGCTCGCTCTTCGAGCGCCGCGACGTCATCATCGTCGCCAGCGTGTCGTGCATCTACGGCCTCGGCTCGCCGGAGGCGTACTACGGCATGCTGCTGCCGCTCGAGCGCGGCCAGCGGATCGGCCGCGAGCAGATGCTGCGCAAGCTGGTCGAGATCCAGTACGAGCGCAACGACCACGACTTCGGCCGCGGCACCTTCCGCGTCCGCGGCGACATCGTCGAGGTCTATCCCGTCGTACGAAGAGCAGGGGCTGCGCATCGAGCTCTTCGGCGACGAGGTCGACGAGCTCGACCTCGTTCGATCCGCTGACCGGCAAGACGCTCCGCCGGCACGACAAGATCGCCGTCTATCCGAAGTCGCACTTCGTCGCGCCGCGCGACCGGACCAAGCAGGCCGTCGAGACGATCAAGGAGGAGCTGGTCTGGCGCCGCGGCGAGCTCGAGTCGCGAAGGGCAAGCTGCTCGAGGCGCAGCGGCTGCACCAGCGGACGATGTTCGATCTCGAGATGATCCGCGAGATCGGCTACTGCCACGGCATCGAGAACTACGCGCGGCACCTGACCGGCCGCGCGCCGGGCGAGCCGCCGCCGACGCTGCTCGACTACCTGCCGAACGACGCGCTGATCATCGTCGACGAGAGCCACCAGACCGTGCCGCAGATCCGCGGCATGTATCACGGCGACCGGTCGCGCAAGGAGGTGCTGGTCGCCTACGGCTTCCGGCTGCCGTCGGCGCTCGACAACCGGCCGCTCAACTTCGAGGAGTGGGAGGAGCGCGTCGGCCAGGTGGTCTTCGTCTCGGCGACGCCCGGGCCCGTACGAGCTGTCCAAGTCGCAGGGCGTCGTCGTCGAGCAGATCATCCGGCCGACCGGGCTGATCGATCCGCCGATCGACGTCCGGCCGGTCAAGGGCCAGGTCGACGATCTGCTGCAGGAGATCCGCGACGCGCGCGGCGCGCGGCGAGCGCGTGCTGGTGACGACGCTGACCAAGCGGATGGCGGAGGACCTGACGCAGTACTACCAGGAGCTCGGCGTGCAAGGTCCGCTACCTGCACTCCGACATCGAGACGCTCGAGCGCGTCGCAGATCCTGCGCGATCTGCGGCGCGGCGAGTTCGACGTGCTGGTCGGCATCAACCTGCTGCGCGAAGGGCTCGACCTGCCGGAAGTGTCGCTGGTCGCGATTCTCGACGCCGACAAGGAAGGCTTCCTGCGCTCGGCCGGCTCGCTGATTCAGACGTCGGGCCGCGCGGCGCGCAACGTCAACGGCCGCGTGATCATGTACGCCGACAAGATGACCGACTCGATGCGCGCCGCGATCGGCGAGACCGACCGCCGCCGCGCGCGTGCAGGCACGCCTACAACGAGGAGCACGGCATCACGCCGCAGTCGATCGTCAAGCAGATCGACGACGTGATGTCGAGCGTCTACGAGCGCGACTACCTGACGCCGGCGGCCGATCCGCGACGGCGCTCGATCGGTTCCGCACGCAGGCCGAGCTCGACGCGCACATCGGCGTCGCTGCAGGAGGAGATGCGCGCGCGCCGCCGCCAATCTCGATTTCGAGAAGGCCGCGTCGCTCCGCGACGACATCAAGCGCGCTGCGCAACCCCGAGCTCGGGCTGCCGCGGCCGGCGCGGAGGGCCTGACCCGCGCGTGCTGTCGTTCGTCGAACGACTGGCTGAAGAAGGCGGCGCTCGAGGTCCAGGAGTACGTCCGCCTCATCGGCGCCGCGTTCCGCGCGCATCGTCACGCCGCCGTTCTACCGCCACGACATCGTCGAGCAGTTCGACACGATCGGCGTCGGCTCGCTGACGGTCGTGCTGCTGACCGGCTTCTTCACCGGCGCGGCGCTGGCGTTGCAGAGCGGCCTGACGCTCGACCAGTTCGGCGCGCGGCCGGTCGTCGGCCGGCTGGTCAGCGCGTCGATGATCAAGGAGCTCGGGCCGGTGCTGACGGCGCTGATGCTGACCGGGCCGCGATCGGCTCGGGCATCGCCGCCGAGCTCGGGTCGATGATGGTCACCGATCAGATCAACGCGCTGCGCGCGCTCGGCACCGATCCGATCCGCAAGCTGGTCGTGCCGCGCGTGCTCGCCGGCTTCCTCATGGCGCCGGTGCTGACCGTCATCTCCGACTTCGTCGGCATCATCGGCGGCTGGATCGTCGCCGCGCTTCCAGCTGCAGGTCGCCAGCGGGCATCTACTGGTCGTCGATCACGCAAGGCGCTGTACATGCAGGACGTCTGGATGGGGCTGATCAAGCCGTTCGTGCTCGGCTTCGTGATCGTGACCATCGCGCTGCCACGTCGGCCTGCGGACGCAGCGGCGGCACGCAGGGCGTCGGCAAGGCGACGACCATGGCCGTCGTCGCCGGGTCGGTGGCGGTGATCGCCGTCGACTTCTTCGTCACGCAGATTCTCATCAACGCTGATTGTACTGACGTGGACCGATGCCGGACACCGACCGCACAGACGGCCGCGCGACAGATGCTCGCCGAGCCCGGCGCGCCGGTGATCGTGTTCGACCACGTGCAGCTCGCGTTCGACGACAAGGTCGTGCTGAAGGACGTGAGCTTCACGCTGCTCAAGGGGCACACGAAGATCATCCTCGGCGCGAGCGGCTCGGGAAAGTCGACGGCCCTGAAGATCATCACCGGGCTGCTGCGGGCCGACGCCGGCGTGGTCTGGGTGAACGGGCAGCGCGTCGACCAGCTGACCGAGCACGCAGATGATGGCGGTGCGCGCCGACCTCGGGATGATCTTCCAGGAAGGCGCGCTCTTCGACTCGCTGACCGTGCGCGAGAACGTCGGCTACAAGCTGTACGAGGAAACCGACATGCCGCTCGACGACGTCGACCGGCGCGTCGAGGAGGTGCTCGGCTTCATCGGGCTCGGCGAGCACATCGACAAGATGCCGTCGGAGCTGTCGGGCGGGCAGCGGCGCCGCGTCGCGATCGCGCGCGCGATGGCGTTCAAGCCGCGCATCCTGCTGTACGACGAGGCGACGACCGGGCTCGATCCGATCACGGCGACGACGGTGGACGACGAGATCATCAAGCTGCGCGATCTCGAAGGCGTCAGCTCGATCGTCGTGACGCACCAGCTGCGCGACGCGTTCTACGTCGCCGACGCACATGGCCGTGCGCGGGCGCGACGGCACGGTCGAGATCGTGCCGGCGACGCCGCGAGAAGGAGCGCGAAGCCGAGTTCATCATGCTGCGCGACGGCCTGATCGTGCTTCGAGGGCGACGCCGATGCGCTGCGACGTTCGACCGATCCGTATATGCAGACATTCTTGTCGTGATTGGTGGCTGGTGGCTAGTCGTTGGTGGTTAGTCGTTGGTGGTGGAAGTGAGTTATGCCTCGAACACGTTCGCTCGCCTGGTCGGAACTGAAGATCGGCGTCCTGACGATCGTCGCGATTGTCATCGCCGCGCTTCTGATCTTCAGTCTGACCGGGATCGCGCGGCTTCTTCTGGCAGCGCTACACCCTGAAGACGCGGTTCGCCAACGTCGCCGGTCTCGCGTCCGGCTCGCCGGTGCGCGTCGCCGGCGTGCGAGGTCGGCAGCGTGACGGCGGTCGAGTTCGCCGGCGAGCAGGTCGACGTCATCTTCGACATGCGACAAGGACATGCGCGACCGCATCACGACCGGATCGGTCGCGAAGCTCGGGTCGGTGTCGCTGCTCGGCGAAGGCGCCGTCGACATCACGCCGTCGACGCGCGGGCACGCCGATTCCCGAGTGGGGCTACGTGCCCGCCGGCAAAGTCGGCGGCGGCAGCTCGCCGACGTCACCGATCAGGCGAGCGCGGGCATCGGCGAGCTCACCGGCGCTCATTCACGACGTCCGCAGCGGCCGCGGCACGGTCGGCAAGCTGATGACCGACGAACGCCTCTATACGGAACTGCAGCAGTTCGTCGCCTCCGCCAACGATCTCGACCGCCGGCATCAGGCAGGGCCGCGGCACGATCGGCAAGCTGCTCGAACGATCCGACAAGCGGCCGACGCGCTCGAAGGCGTCGCTGAAGAACATCGAAGAGCTGACGCGGCAGATCAACGCCGGCGAGGGCAGCCTCGGCAAGCTGCTGAAGGACGACGCGTTCTCGAGTGCGCTGACGGCGGCGACGGCGAACTTCAGGGACGCTGACCGCCAAGATGAACAGCGGCGAGGGCACCGTCGGGCAAGCTGATGACCGATCCGGCGCTCTTCAATCGGCTCAACGCGGTGACCGAATCGGCTCGACGAGCTCGTGACGCGACTGAACGACGGCCAGGGCACGGCCGGCCAGTTGCTGAAAGACAAGCAGTTATATGAGAACATGAACAAGGTGGCGACGCGACCTCTCGTCGCTGCTCGCCGAGATCAAGAAGGATCCGAAGAAGTACCTGAACGTGAAGGTCAGCATCTTCTAGCACGTGGCTGGTGGCTGGTGGCTGCGATGGAGACTCACCAGCAGCTGGAGGAGTGGGATGGCGAAGGACGACGGCGCGGGAGCCGGCAGCATTCTGCTCGCATTCGTTCTCGGCGCGGTGAGCGGCGCCGCGGTGGCGCTGCTGTATGCGCCGGCAACCGGCCGCGAGACGCGCGACTATCTCGGCGACAAGGCGCGCGAAGGACGCGACCGCGCGACCGATGCCGCGGCAAAGCGAGCCAGATGGTGCAACAGGGCCGCGAGACGCTGACGACGGCGATCGAGAAGGGCCGCGAGGCGTATCAGCAGGCCCGCACGCGGGAGAGCGTGTGACCGATCGCGCGCAGCTCTTTCTCGGGATCATCGCCGTCGCGACGCTGGTGATCGCGATCGTCCAGGTCGGCATGATCGTGGCCGCGGGGCTGCTGGCGCGCCGCGTCGGCCGCCTCGCTGAGCGAGATCGAGCGCGACATCAAGCCGATCTTCGCGCACCTGAAGGCGATCGGCCGCGATGCCTCGCGCGCGGCGGCGCTGGCGACGGCGCAGGTCGAGCGCGCGGATACGCTGTTCGCCGATATCGCCGTCCGCATCGAGCAGGCGTTGAGCGCGGTCCAGAGCTCGTTCGGCGTGCCCGCCCGCGAAGGCCGCGCGCTGTTCAGCGCGTTCCGCGCGGCAATGCAGGCCATTCGCGACCTGCGCCACAACCCGCACGGCCGCCGCAGCCGCGCCGAAGACGAAGACGCACTGTTCATCTAGCCCCCAGCTACCAGCCTCTAGCCCCCAGCCTCGTCCCTGTGATAGAACGTCCTCACCCCAGGAGGGCTCCCCGTATGAAGTCAATTGCGCTCGCGTGTCTGGCCGCCAGCTTCGCACTGTCCATCCCGTCGCGTGCACTGGCGCAGGACTCGAAATCGGCCCCGCTGGCGAAGCAGCTCGCGGCCGCCCTCGATGCCGCGAAGCTCGATAGCATTGCGGCCAAAGATCCGTCCTCGCCAGACGGCTTCATCGGCGCGCTCTATTTTCCAGGACTGGAGCTCCTGGTCGTGTCGGCGCGATACTCGGCCCCTTCGCTCCTGTCCGACAAGCTCCTGCAGAAAACCTATCGCGACATCTACATCGACTTGAACAGCGCGTCGCTTCTCGAGAGCAAGCTGTTTGTCGAGGACCTCGGCGCCGACGGACTCCAGATCAAGCGCGAGGAGAACAAGCCGTTCGACAGCTACACCGCAGGCGCGAAGCACATCATGTTCGACAGTGATTGGAAGGCGCAGAAGCTGTCGGAAGACGACTACAAGAAGACCTTCGCGAGCGCCGACGACAAATACTCCGCGATGCTGACGGCGCTGCTGGCGCAGCTGAGGAAGCCGTCCTAGATTGACGCGCTCGTCTGCGCGTCGTCGAACTTGTAGCCGACGCCGCGTACGGTGACGACGTAATCGAGCCGCGGCTCTGCGGCATCGAGCTGGCGCCTGACGCGCTTCACGAGCGCGTCGACGCTGCGAACTGTGACGAACGTCTGCTGCCCCCAGACCTCCGATAGCAACGCTTCCCGATCGAAGACCACGCCGGCGCGCGCCGCGAGCGTGTACAGCAGCTGGAACTCGTGCACGGTGAGCTTGACGTCGCGCCCTTCGACGTTGACGCGCCGCCGCGCAGGATCGATCACGAGCCGATCGCGGACGACCGGTGGCGGCGACGTCAGGCTGACAGTGTGTCCGGCGCCGACGCGCGATCGGCGCAGCAGCGCACGCACGCGCGCGACGAACTCGCGGAGGCCGAACGGGGTGACCAGATAATCGTCGGCGCACTGTTCGAGCGCAAGCTGCGCATCGCGGATGCCCGTGTCGGTCGTGACGAGCAGGACCGGCGTTCGGCGATTCAACGCCGCGTGCCGCAGCCGCTGGCACAGCGCTACGCCGCCGATTGTGGGCGCGTGGAGGTCGAGGATAAGGAGATCGAATCGCCGCGCTGCGCAAAGCTCCAGAGCGGAGACCGTATCCCGCACGGGATCAGGAGCGTAGCCCTCCAGACCGAGCCGCTCGCATAAGGAATTGCGCAGTCGCGCGTCGTGTTCGACGATCAGGATCCTGTCGGGCACGCGGCGCTGAGCTGCAAGCGCCACGCCGTCCAACGGCGTCGATTCTCGGATGTGACGCCGCGTCGTGTGTCACCTGCGGGACACAGGTGTCACATGACGCGTCCACCGGTCCGCAGCCTCGTCACTTGATGAACGTGCCGTCCCGGAGGTCCGTGAACGCCTGCTGCAGCTCTGCTTTCGTGTTCATCACGATCGGCCCGTACCACGCCACCGGTTCCTCGATCGGCTTGCCCGAGACGAGCAGGAAGCGGATGCCTTCGTCGCCGGCCTGCACGACGACTTCGTCGCCGCGATCGAACAGGACCAGCGATCGATTGCCCGTTTCGCTTCGAGGCGGCGGCGTCGACGCCGCCGGTGAGCTCGTTCGGCACGCCGAGCGGGCTCGACGCGTCGCGGAAGCTGCCCGAGCCGGCGAAGACGTAGGCGAACGCGTGGCGCGATGTTTCCACCGCAAGGCGCTTCCGCGCACCCGGCGGAACCGACACGTCGATGTAGCGCGGGTCGGCGGCAACGCCTTCCACCGGACCCTTCTTGCCCCAGAATTCTCCGCAGACCACCCGCACGCGCGTCCCGTCATCGTCGACGACCTCAGGGATGTCTCGCGAGAGCACGTCCTGGTATCGCGGTTGCGTCATCTTGAGCGACGCCGGCAGGTTCGCCCAGAGCTGGAAGCCGTGCATCCGTCCGGTCGGATCGCCTTTCGGCATTTCCTGATGCATGATGCCGCTGCCGGCGGTCATCCACTGGACGTCGCCCGCGCCGAGGCTGCCGCGGTTGCCCAGGCTGTCGCCGTGCTCGACCGTGCCGGCGAGGACGTACGTGATGGTCTCGATGCCGCGGTGCGGATGCCACGGGAAGCCGGCGAGATAGTCGCTCGGATTCTCGTTGCGAAAGTCGTCGAAGAGCAGAAACGGATCGAACTCCGTCGTGTTGCCGAAGCCGAAGGCGCGCTGCAGCTTGACGCCGGCGCCCTCCAGCGTGGGCTTCGCGTGAATGATTTCCTTGACCGGTCGAACTGACATCGTCGTACTCCTTAATTCGTAGCGGCCGGCACTAGCCGGTGGTCGACGTCCGCCCAAGGCGGACGCTGCATCTGAACAGATGCACAGTAGGTTCAGGCGTGCACCGGTTGCTGGCGCAGCGCGAGGTTCGCGATCCCCGAAAGCACCGCGATGCCGAGCACGAGGGCGTTGAGGCCGGGCGTCCAGACGCCGGCGAACCCCAGCAGGCATCGAATGAGTATTGGCCTGGCCCTGTCAGCGCGAGGGCAGCGGCGCCTGCGCCGTACAGCAGCGGCACCTCGATGCCGTTCGACATCGCGAACAGACCATTGGGCCAGTGTACGCTCATCGCCGCGACAATCATCACCGCGACCATGAGCGCCGGCCCGACCGGGCCGAAGAGCCCGGCTGCGACGAGCACGCCGCTGACGACTTCAGCGAGCAGACGCGAGCGCCGCGAAGAAGCGAGCGGGGCGGAATCCGAGCGCGTCGAACATGCCGGTGACCGCGGCGAGGCCGTGGCCGCCGAACCAGCCGAAGAGCTTCTGGGCGCCGTGCGCCGCCATGAGAGAGCCGAGACACGAGACGGGCGAGCAGTAATCCTGTATTCATGGAAGTAACTATAATATGTATAGTGACTATATGTCAAGTCGGCGCTATCCTAAAGACATGAGAGAGGTTCGCGCCGCCGCCTGCGCTGTGCGCGCGTTTCCATCGCGCCAGCGAGCTCATCGGCCGGCGCTGGACGGGCGCGATCATCTTCGTGCTCCTCAAGACGCGCTGCCGGTTCGCCACGCTGCGCGACGCCATCCCCGACATCACGGACCGCATGCTGAGCGACCGGCTCCAGGAGCTCGAGGAAGAGGGCATCATCGAGCGCACGGTCGTGCCCGCCACGCCGGTGCGGGTGGAGTACGCGCTCACGCGGAAGGGGCGCGCTCTGGCGCGGACCGATCAACGCGATTACCGACTGGGCGCACAAGTGGGTCGAGGCCGATGACAAGCCACGAGCCCGCCGCCGCGCGTAGGCCAGCGTTCGGCATCCGGCGCGCCGTTACCGTCGTGCTTCGATGCGCTCCGTGACGGCGTTTTCTCGCGAAATCTCCATAATCTCGCCATATTTCGCGATATTGCCTGGTACGTCGGTTGCCTTTACGCCAGATGCGAATGCGAGACGAGACCCCGCGGATCACCGAGGCGGTCGAGCGGTTGAAGGGGCTGTTCCTCGAGATGCCGGATACGCCGGTGCTCGCCGAGGACGCCGCGCGACGGGCGGGCCTCGAGCAATCGACCTGCGACATCATCCTCGAAGCGCTCGCAGACGCCCGGTTTCTCACGCGCGACCGCGCGGGCCGGTTCGTCCACCGCGACGCCTGATGGTTCGATTCGCTTAAGCGGCCAGCTTCAGCCGCCCGCCTGATCGGTCCTCCTCGAGGCCGACGCTACTTCATTCGAAAAACGCATCAATGCCTTGGCGGCCGCTCGCGCTCGTCCTCACTTCGAGCACGGCGCCCGCAGTCGATTGACCCTGCGCCTGGAACCGAACGTGACGTGGTCCTTGCCGCGCGTCAGCGATTCGGGAATCGCGTATTCGCGGTCCAGTTCCTCGGTCGGGTGATACTCGAGTGATTCGGCGGCGACTTTCTCACCGTCGACCATCACGTCGAAGGAGCGGCGGCGACCTTCGCTGCCGCGATACGTGCAGACGAGCGTCACCGCGCGATCGGCAGGGACCTTCAACGAATAGCTGAACCAACCGCCGCGGGCCTCGCGCGTGCGCCGGCCTTCGAAGTAGCCCTCGGTCGCGTTCTCACCTTTGTAGCGGTGGTCGCGCTCGCTGTTCGCGTCGTTCGACGACGATGGCATCGATGGTGCGCGCGTCGACGTCTTTCCGTCGCGCTGTCGGCGGCCGCGAGCTCGCTGTTGCGCGCGGTCCATTCTGGCCGATGACAGCACCTTCCAATACACGGTGTACCGCTGATCGACGATCTGGTACAGCGGCACGCAGCGACACCTCGTGCGGTTGCGCAAGACCCTTCGTGGCGAAGTGAAGACGTGCGCCGGCCACCGGCGTGATTTTCGACGGAACGGACGCGACGTCGCCGATGAATACGGGAATCGTCGGCGTCTTCACGCGGCCGACCTGCGGCGTGCTCGGTCCGTATCGCTTGATGGTCTCGAGCCCCTCGCGGCCGAGATCGCCGGCCAGCACAATCGGACCATACATGACGGCGATCATCGTCGGATCGTCCGGCATCGCTTCGGTGTGCAGTGTCATCGGCAGGCGGATGTCGACGCGGTCGCCGGAGGTCCACTCACGATCAATCGTGGCGTACGAACCGCGCGCTTCGGCGATGGGCGCCGGCTTGCCGTTGACGCTCACGATCATCCCGGACTGCGCCCACCGGGGTAGCGCACCTTCAGCGCGACTCGCACGGGGCTCGTCGTCGTCAGCGTAAGGTGCGTCGCGTCCTCCTCGGGGAACCGCGTTTCCTGCCGCACGACGAGGCCGTGGTCCTTCCACGTGAGCTCGGAGGGAATGAACAGGTTGACGTAGAGCGATCGATCGTCGTGGAAGTAGATCGTGTCGCCGTACTTCGCGTGGTTCTCCATGCCGGTGCCGACGCAGCACCAGAACGAATCGTCTGGCGTGGAGAACGATTTCCATGCGCCGGGCTTGAGCGGGCAGTAGTAGAGCACCATGCCCGTCTCCGGATCCTGCGACGGCAGGATGTGGTTGAAGAGCCCGCGCTCGTAGAAATCCATCGCCTCGGCCGACGGCGACCACTCGAAGATGTGGCGCGTCAGCTTCAGCATGTTGTACGTGTTGCAGGTTTCCGGTCCGCTGGCGCCGAGGTGCTTGGAGAATTCCTCTTCGGGAAAGAACGCCTCGCCGTCGCTGTTGCCGCCCATCACGTACGTCCGGTGGTGCACGACGCGGTCCCAGAAAAACGTCGCGATGTCGCGGTATTGCGCGATCGCCGCCGAGCTCGTACTCACGCGCCGCGCCGATGATCTTCGGGAACTGCGTGTTCGCGTGGAGGCCGTTCAGCGGATCTTCCCCGCGAAGCAGCGGATCGAAGATGGCGTGATGATCGAACTTGTGCGCGATGCGCAGGTACTCCGGGTTGCCGGTCGCGGCGTAGAGGTTCGCGAGCACCTCGTTCATGCCGCCGTGCTCAGTGCCCAAGCGCCGCCTGCATCTGCACGTCGGTGAGCCGGTCGACCCGAAACTTCACCCAGTCGGCCATCTTCGTCACCGTCTCGAGCGCCTGAGCGTTGCCGCACAGCTCGTTGACGTCCACGAGCCCGGCCATGATCTTGTGAATCGTGTAATACGGCGCCCACACCTTCTGCCGCGCCTCGACGCGATCGAAGAACTCCTCGGGAAAGGCCGAGAGATAGCCCGGATGGAATTTCTTCGCTTCCGCCGCTCTGCACTTTCGTCAGCTCGGCGACCATCAAGTCCGCGCGGCTCTTGAACCGCGCGTCACCGGTCGCCGCGTACATGAGCGCGAGCGCCGACATGTAATGGCCGACGGCGTGGCCGCGCAGCTCGACATCGGGCGCCTCCCACCCGCCGAGCGGCGTGGCGTGTCGACGGCAGGCCCGCGGTGACGCGGAAGTTGTGGAGCAGCCGATCCGGCTCCAGACTCAGCAGATATTGCGCGTCGAGCTGCATCGCCTGCTTGAACGGACCGTCGAGCAGACGCACATCGGTGAGTGAGAATGGACGCGCGACCGGCGCGACTTTGTCCGGCACGGCCGAAGGCGCTGCGGCTGTCCGCAACGATGCGACGATGCGACCGCGCCGACACACCCAATCGCGAGCGACGATGGTATTCAGCCGTTTCACGCGGGACCTCCACTCATTCATACGGAATCCAGACCGTCATCTCGCCCTTGCCCCGATTGTTCCACGCATAGTAGGGAATGGCGACAATGTGGCTGCCGTAATCGACCTCGACACCGCCGAGCAGCTGCGCTCTGAACTCGTGCGCGAGTGGCGCTTCGAGCGGAAGATGGATGTCGCTGATGTGTGCGCCGGCCGCCGAGTTGTCGACGCCTCGAGGCAATACACGATCGGTCCACGCTGGATGGCAGCCTTTCCGCGGTCTTCGGCCACGCGCCTCGTCGGCGACGACACGGCGGATCGGCATCGGCAGTTCGAGCACGACCATATCGCCTTTTCGCCAGACGCGATGAAGGCGTGCGAATCCCTTGTCGACGGCAAATGTAAGTAATTTGCCATTGACAGACAGCGTCGGTGACGTCCGGCTGAAGCCGGACGCTGCATCACGGCCCAACGTGGCGTCCGGCGTTAGCCCGACGTCATTTTTACTCGCAAAGCGATACAGATCCGTTGGCATCGCTTCTCCTCGCGACCAGCCGGGAATGCGCACGGCGAGCGTGAAGTCGGCCGGCCGCTCGGGATCGACGTGGATCGTCACGCGCCCGTCCCACGGATATTCGGTGTCCTGAGTCACATGCGCGGACGCGCCGCTGACGTTCATGGCGGCTTTGCTGCCAACGAAGAGGTTCACGTACAGCTCGGTATCGCGTTGCGCATAGATCAGCCCCGGAATCTGTTCCATCAGCCTGGATAGATTGGCGGGGCAGCAGGCGACGTCGAAATAGGCGCTTCGTTCGATCGTGCCGTTCGAGACGAGAGGATTCTGGTAAAAGAAGCGATCGCCCGACAGCGATACGCCGGAAAGATAGCCGTTGTACAGCGTGCGCTCGAACGTGTCGTAGTACGACGCGTCGCCTTCGCGCAGAAACATGCGGTGGTACCACAGCATGCCGCCGACCGACGCGCACGTCTCCGCGTACGCGCGATTCGGCAACACGTAGTCGTCGCCGAACGCTTCCGTGCGTGGCTCGGCGCCAAGCCCGCCGGTCAGGTACATCCGCTTCGATGCCACGTCGCGCCAGAGCGCGTCGACGGTATGTCCGAACGCCTCGTCGTGCAGAAGCGCGGCGACGTCAGTCATCGCGGAGTACAAGTAGGTCGCCCGGACAGCGTGGCCGACGGCCTGCGTCTGCTCCACAACCGGCTTCTGATCCTGCCGATAGGCGAGGTCGTTGTAGATAGCGAAGCGGCTGCCTGGCTCGAACGTGATCGGAGGATTCGTGTGCGCACGGCCGCGTTGGTCGAGAAAGAATTTCGCCTCATCGAGGTATTTGCGATCGCCTGTCGCGCGAGACAGCTTGACGAGGGCGAGCTCGATCTCTTCGTGGCCAGGCACATCGTGTCGCGCGTCGGGGCCGAAGACCTTGCAGACGAGATCCGCGCTCTTGATCGCAACGTTCAGCAGTGTTCGCTTGCCAGTCGCCTCGAAGTGCGCGACCGCGGCTTCGTACATGTGTCCCTGGTCGTACAGCTCGTGGCTGGTGCCGAGCCACGACCAGCGCTCCGGTCCGGCGCCCGCCGCCGGATTCTTCGGATCGACCGAACGCGGCGTATACAGATAGCCGTCTGGTTCCTGGGCCGCGGCGATGGTCGCGATCAGCGCGTCGAGCTTCTTGTCCAGCGCCGGATCAGGCGCGAGCCTCAGCGAATACGACGCTGCCTCGATGATCTTGTACACGTCGGTGTCGTTGTAGCGCTGACCTTGGTACGGGCCTTCGACCTTGTGAGCCGCTTTGAGAAAATTGTCGACGCGCCCGGTCTGCTCGTTCTCGCGCATGATGTGCGGGATCGTGACGGTGCGATTGATCTCGAGCCGCGGGCGCCAGAAGCGATCGGTCAGCTGCACGGCGGTTGCGGGCACGGCACGAATCGGGTATCCCGCGACGGGCGAGGCGCCGGCGGCCTGAGAGTGTTCCGCTCCGGACCGTGCAGCGACCAGCGTGAGGGCGCCGCACACGACCATCAGGGCCGCGGTCCGTTTCACAACCGAACCTCGATCGGCGATCCGGTGAACACGATGTCGCGAGTCGCGGGGGATCCTATCGCCCGAACGCGGATGGGCCGCTCGGCAGGCCCGCGCGCGCGGGAGCCGGCCGAACGCGCGAGCGTCAAACGTCGCTGACGGTCGTCCCACCGCATCTCGATCCCCATCCAATCCCCGCGCTGATAGTCGAACGATCGCCCATCGTCCTCATACAACGTGAATGCGCCGTCCGCGCCGGGATACACCTGGACGGTCAGCGGCGCGGTCACCGCTTCATCAACATATTGTTTCACTGGACCGAGCGGGAGGATCGCGCCCGCTCTGACAAAGAGCGGCATTGTCGCGAGGTCGACCGGACGGCTCACCTCGCGTCCGCCTTCGATCGCCTCGTCGTTCCAGAAATCGTACCAGCGCCCCTGCGGCAGATATGTCGATCGCGAGGTGGCCGCGCGTTCGACGACCGGCGCGACGAGCATGTCGCGGCCCCAGAGGTATTCGTCGCCACGGGCGACGCGCGGTTCGATCGCCCGGGTAGTGAATCCAGAGAGCGCGCGCGATCGGCAGTCCCGTCGTGTGCGCTTCGCGCACGGCGGAATAGAGGTAGGGCAGCAGTCGATAGCGCAGCTCGAGATACTTCCGGCAGATCGGCTCGACCGCGGCGTTGTGGAGCTCGGCCGGGTCGGGATTCGACGCGCCGCCCGTGTAGTTCGAAAGTTCGTCCGGGCCGAGCTCGCCCGTGTTCCATCCCCACGGCAGGCGCAGCTTCCACGTGCGGCCGTGCGAGCGGAAGAGCGGACAAAACGCCCCGAACTGAAACCAGCGGACGTAGAGCTCGCCGGTGAGCTCCTTGGTCGGCACGAACCCGCCGATGTCGGTGCCCCAGAACGGCATGCCGCTCAGGCCGGTGTTGACCGCCACCGGCACGTGCGTCTTCAGCGTTTCCCACGTCGAATACACGTCGCCCGACCAGAGAAACGCCGCGTAGCGCTGCATGCCGGGATATCCATTCCGGTGCAGCGCGAAGGGCCGCTCGTTCGGCCTCGCCTCGCGAGCGCCGTCCCAGTACATGCGGATTCGCGCGAGGCGCGAGGGTCCGTCGAGACCATCGCCCTGGTCCGGCCACCAGCCGTCGATGCCGAGATCGAAAATCGGCTTGTGCACGGGCCAGTAACAGGACACCTGGCGATCGTCGGGCCACTTGCCGTCGCGCCTTCCCGCTCGGCAGCGGCGGCGCGGTGCATGGATCGCTGACCGAACCTGTCAGCGTGCGGCCTTCGAGAACGGCGTGCAGCACCACCTTGAAATGATCGCGCGTGCAGCTCGCGCAGCATTTCAGGTGGATCGGGAAACACCTTCTTGTTGAACGCGAACTCGCCGTTGTCCGTGTTCCAGCCGGACGGGCAGAAGCCGGTGCCGAGATAAATCAACGTGTCGCACGGCAGCTTCTTCTCGCGGAACGTTTTCGCTTCCTGCAGAATTTCCTCGCGGCTCGCGAGCGTGCGGTGCGACTGCTGATAGCCAAGCGACCAGAGCGGCGGCATTTCGGGGTAGCCGGTCAGCTTCGCGTATTCCTCGAGGATCGCGGCCGGCTCGCGCGCGCCCACGACGAAGATGTCCAGCGGCAGCGCCTGCGGCGGCGCCGGCAGGATCGAACCGGCCCTCGGCGCCGGTGAGATCGAAGGTGCCGAACGGGTGATGGACGAACATCGCCCATCCGCTCGTGCCGATCAGCCACGCGACGGGCACGCGCCCGCCATGCGTGCGCAACTGGTAGCCGCCCTGGCCGCTCCGCATGCGATCGGCCGACCCGCGGCGGTCGAACTGCGGACCACCTTCGCCGAGCCCCAGGATCGGTCCATCGCCCAGCGCGAATGTCATCGCGCCGGTCTGCGGAATCGACGCGCAGCAGCTGCACCGCGCGACCGTCCTTGTGCTGCGACGCGGAACGGTCAGCGGCTGTTTCGAGATGTGGACGACGAGATCGCCGACGTGCGCGGAATTCGTGAACGCTGGTATCGAGCCGCGGCTGGCGGCGCGGAAACAATGCCATGCCGATCGAGGGCGCCATCGACAGGAACCGGCTGCAGCCGACCGCCTGTCGACGCTCAGGACTCTGAATGCGCGTCGTCAAAGGCGTCACCGAGCGTGACGACGAACTGAACCGGACGGCCGGCGATCGTCAGCGCAGGACTGAAGTTCTGCGCCACAACTCCTTCCGCAGGACTAAAGTCCTGCGCTACAAGTGGGCGAGCAAGGCCGGCGCTGCCGAGGAGCGTCGCGTGCTTCAGCAGATCGCGCCGCGAGAGCTTCTCGCTCATTTCACTTTCCATTCCTGAACGCCTGCCGACCACTGCGGCTGCATCGTCACCTCCAATCGCAGCCCCGTCGTCGTCACCGGCCGGAACGGGATCGCGTTGTACTGATCTTTCGCGACGCCGTACTGGCCGAGCGGGTCGACCGGCTTCCAGGTATCTCCATCTCGATAAAGCAGGCGCCAGGCTTTCGGCACGCGCACGTCGCCGCGGCCCGTGTCGTCGAACCAGTACACCTGGGCTTCAGACACGGTGGCCGGCTTTGCGAACGCGTACTCGATCCACTCCGTCGTCCCTTTGACGGGCCACCAGTCGAAATACGCCGCCGCATCGCTCGACGACGTCGGCTCGTCACCGTCGTTGACCCCGCGCGGATCCTTTCGTCCGGAAGTTGTCACCGCGCTCGTTGTCGCGATCGTTGGATAGGGCGTCGGCCGCGCAGCGGCTTCGGTGCGGGCGAGCCAGACGGCCATTTCGCCGCTGCCGCGATTCGCCCACGTCGAGTACGGGATGGCGACGATCTTCTGCTCGGTTCTTTCCGGCCGGCCGTCGCCGTTCATCGCGACGCCCACGCCGCTCGCGGTCACGACCTGCACGCCGTTGAGGAGATCGGCGCGGAATTCCGAGCCGAGCGCGGCCGTGTCGGGCAGGACGAGATTGCGCACGTGGCCGTTCGCGTTGTCCGGCCACTCGGCGGTATACACGAGTGGCCCGCGCTGCAGCGCGACGCGATCGCGATCGGCGACGACCTGCTCGTTCGCGACGATGCGGCGAACCGGCATCGGAAGCGAGAGATCGAGCACGTCGCCACGGCGCCACCGCCGTGTCACCGACAGGTAGCCCTTGACGAGAGGTGCGGTCACAACCTGGCCGTTAACCTTCAGCACGACAGATTCGTTGGACGGTTCGAGGAATCGATAGAGGTCGCTCGGGACCGGCTCGTTTCTGGCCCAGCCGGGCACGCGGACGTTCACCGTGAAGTCGCGTGCGCGATCCGGCGCAATCGTGATGCGCACGGCGCCGTCCCACGGATAGCGCGTTTCCTGCGTGATCTTGACGGGACGTCCGCCGAGCGTGATATCCGCAGAGCCGCCGGCGAACAGGTTGACGTACAGCCTGTTGCCTTGCTGCGCGTACACGTAGCCGGGCACCGATGCCAGGAAGCGGGTGATGTTGCCCGGGCAGCAGGCGACGCCGAACCAGGGGCTGCGCTGATGCTGACCGCTCGATTCGAGCGGGTTCGGATAGAAGAACGACTTGCCGTCGAGCGACACGCCGGAGATCAGGCCGTTGTAGAGCGTGCGCTCCATGACGTCGATGTACTTCGCGTCGGCGTGCAGCAGAAACAGGCGCTCGTTCCAGAAGTCGTTGCCGACCGCGGCGCAGGTTTCGTTGTACGCCGTCATGTTGGGCAGCTCGTACGGACCGCCGAACGCTTCGCCCGCGTCCCGTCGCGCCGATTCCGCCGGTGATGTACAGCTTCTTCGAGACGACGTCGTTCCAGATGCGATCGATAGCGGCGAGATACGCCTTGTCGTCGGTCATCGCGGCGACGTCGGCCATGCCGGAATACATGTAGGTGGCGCGCACGGCGTGGCCGACCGCTTCGCTCTGGTCGACCGGCGGCAGCATGCGACTGGTTGTAGTCGCGCCCGGCGCCTGCCGGCCATCCGGCCCGCGCACGTCGAGCATGAACTTCGCGAGGTCCAGATATTTCTGTTCGCCGGTGACGCGATACAGCTTCACCAGCCCCATCTCGGTGATCTGGTGGCCGGGCCAGATTGCCTTCTTGCCGGGGCCGAACGTGCGCGTCGAGAAGGTCCGCGGTCTTCAGCGCGACGTCGAGCAGCGTCCGCTTGCCGGTGGCCTGATAGTGCGCGACGGCCGCTTCGTAGAGGTGGCCGAGGTCGTAGAGCTCGTGGCTGTCCACCTTTTCGAGCTCCCAGCGCTCGGCGCCCGACCACTGGTGCGGGTTCTTCGGATCGATGGTGCGCGCCGTGTAGAGATAGCCGTCGGGCTCCTGCGCCGCGGCGATCTTCGCGATCAGGCCGTCGACATACGCATCGAGCTTCGGATCCGGATGGACGCTCAGCGCGTACGACGCGCCTTCGATCACCTTGTAGAGGTCGGTGTCGTCGAACGGATAGCCTGGCGCCTTCGTGTTCGTCAACGGTTCGCCGCGGAGCGCCTTCGCGGCGCGCTCGAAGTTGTCGACGCGTCCCGTCACCTCGCACTGCTCGAACGCGAACGGAATCGTGACCTTGCGATTCGTCTCGATGCGCGGCGCCCAGAACACGTCGTTCAGGTGGACCGCGGTGAACGGCACCGGCTGAACCGGATAGTCGTGATCCGCTTTCGCGCGCATGCCCTGCGGACGTGCGGCAATAGCGACGACGAGCGCAGATATCGACAGCAGCGCGGCGGCGCCGCCGACGCGAATCAGTGAACGTCCGCGGGTGTGCATTTACTTCGCGATGCCGAACGAGAAAACCGTCTGCGAGCGGTACGGCGTGCCCGGCCGCACGATCGTCGACGGAAACGCCGGATGATTCGGCGAGTCGGGGAAGTGCTGTGTCTCGAGGCACAAGCCCGAGCGCCGCGTGTAGACGTGATCCGACTTGCCGTGAATGGTGCCGTCGAGAAAATTACCGGAGTAGAACTGCAGCCCGGGTTCTGTCGTCGCGATGTCGAGCGTGCGCCCGCTCTGTGGCTCCGCGAGATGCGCGGCATGCACGAGTCCCGCACCGGTTCGGTTGAGTACCCAGTTGTGATCGTATCCGTTGCCGTTTTTCAGCTGCGCGTCGTCGACCGCGATCCGCGCGCCGATAGCGGTGGGCGTACGGAAGTCGAACGGCGTGCCTGCGACCGGAGCAAGCTCGCCGGTCGGAATCAGCGTGTCGTCGACCGGCGTGAAGCGATCGGCGTCGATCGTCAGCACATGTCCGAGAATATCTCCAGCGCCTTCGCCGGCGAGATTGAAATAGCTGTGTTGCGTCAGATTGACGGGCGTCGCCTTGTCGGTCGTCGCCTCATAATCCACACGCAGCTCGTTCGCCGACGTCAGCATGTACGTGACCTTCGCGTGCAGTGTTCCCGGATAGCCTTCGTCGCCGTCGGGACTCGTGAGCGTGTAGGTGATGCCGGCGGTGCCGTCCCGCTCGAAGGGCTCGGCGGCCCAGGTTGCCTTGTCGAAGCCATGCACGCCGCCGTGCAAGTGGTTAGGTCCGTTGTTGGTCGCCAGATGGTAAAGCGTTCCATCTAGCGTGAAGCGTCCCTTGGCGATGCGGTTGCCGTACCGGCCGACGACTGCGCCGAAGTACGGCGGCTGCTTCGTGATGTAGTCCTGGAACGTGTCGAACCCGAGGACGACATCGGCCGGCTGCCCGCGGCGATCCGGTACGCGAATCGAGACGAGAATCGCGCCGTAGGGCATGGTCCGCACCTCCATACCGCCCGCATTCGCGATCGTGAACAGATCGACTGGCGAGCCGTCCGACGATGCGCCGAATCGTGTGCGTGAGACAGTAGGCGTGCTCGTCTTCTCTCCCAGCGTCGCGCGCGCGCTTTCACCGCACGCGCATGGGACGATGGCCAGGGCGGCCAGAACGACGGCGTGGCGCGCGATCATGATGCTCCCGCGACGAATGTCCAGTTGTATAGTATTACCATATGACAACAGACGGAGCGCCCGTTCAATTCGAGCGCTCACAATATCCCGAGCAGAGCCTGCATGGACGGATCGTCCACGCGATCGGCCGCCGCATTCTCGGCGGCAATCTGCAGCCCGGCGCGCTGCTGCCCGCCGAGCGCGAGCTGCGCGCGAGCCGCACGGTCGTCCGGGAAGCGGTGAAGGTGCTCGCCGCGAAGGGACTCGTCGAGTCGCGTCCAAAGACCGGCACGCGGGTCAGAGCCCGCGATGCCTGGAACCTGCTCGATCCAGATGTGCTCGCCTGGCAGCGCGACGGTGCTGCACCCTGGAAGCCACGGCGCCCAGCTCCGATCTCTCACCGAGGTGCGCCGAATCATCGAGCCGGCGGCGGCCGAACTGGCTGCGGCCCGCGCAGATGCTCGACGATATCGCGGCGCTCGAACAGGCGCTCGACGAGATGGAGCAGACGGCGCTGCCGGCCCATGGCGCCGACTTCGAAGCGTTCGTTCAGGCCGATATGCGCTTTCATCTCGCGATCCTTCGAGCCTGCAGAAACGATCTGCTCGAGCAGATGAGCCGCGTCGTCTACTCGGCGCTGCTCGTCAGCTTCAGGTCCACGAGCGCGCTGCCGGGCCGCGCGAAGGCGTCGCTGCCGAAGCATCGGGCCATTCTGCGACGCGATTCGCGCCGGCCGTCGCGGACCGCGCCGGCGCGGCGATGCGCCGTCTGGTGCAGAGCACCGCGCGCGATGTGGACGCGCTCGGAAAACGATCGCGGGCCAGGCGCTAGAATACGCCGCGAATGGGGCGACTGGACGGCAAGGCGGCCTTTGTCACCGGCGGCGCGCGCGGCATCGGACGCGCGATCGTCGAGAAGTTCGTCGCCGAGGGTGCGTCCGTGCGCTTCATCGATCTCGACGAGGAGGCCGGGGAGTCGCCTCGCGCAGGCGGTGGGTGCCGCCGCCACGCTTCCAGCGCGCGGACGTCACGCTCGAAGCGGATGTTCAACAGGCGATCGAGGACCTGGTGCGCGAGCGCGGCGCCATCGACATTCTCGTGAACAACGCCGGGATTAATGCGTACTTCGACGCCGCGGAGATGACCGAGGCGGAGTGGGACCACGTGTTCGCCGTCGATCTGAAAGGCGCGTGGCTGTGCGCGAAGCACGCGCTGCGCGCGATGAAGCGCGCCGGCCGCGGCTCGATCGTCAACATCGCGTCGATTCACGCCACGCTGACGATGGCCGGCATGTTCCCGTACGCGGCCGCGAAGTCGGGCCTGGTCGGCATGACCCGCAGCCTGGCCCTCGATTTCGCGCCGCTCGGCATTCGCGTGAACGCCGTGCTGCCCGGCTGGACGCGCACGCGGCTGGTGGAAGAGTGGTTCGCGATGCAGCCCGATCCGGCGGAGGCCGAGGCGCACGTGCTCGCCGTCCACCCGCTGCGGCGGATCGCGACCGCCGCAGAGGTTGCGAATCTCGTGGCGTTCGTCGCCTCCGACGAAGCGTCGGCCATCACCGGCGCGTCGCTGCCGATCGATTGCGGCCTCGGGGTGCAGTTTGCGACCTGATTCCGTTAGTGGGCCACAGAGTCTGTGGCTGAATTGGTCTGAAGTCTCCGTACGGTCCGACGAGTCTGACGAGGAGCCATGCGAACAACGACGGACATCCTGACAAGCTTGGACCTGCCGGCACGCGATGCGTACGACTTGCCGACATCGCGCAAGCGGTTCGCCGACGATGGGCAGTACCGCGTGGAGATCCCGTCGTGCGAGGGACCGCGCGCGATGGAGGCGGTGCTCGCGGCCGCCCGCGAGCACGCCGTCGCGATTCACCGCGTCAGCCAGGGCAGCGGCGTCATGCTGCAGACCGACGACGAGATCGAACGCATGGTCGCGCTCGGGCACGAGCACGGCATCGAGGTGTGTCTGTTTGTCGGGCCGCGCGCGAACTGGGACGTCGGCGTCCAGGCGGCCAGCAGCGCCGGCAGAGTGTCTGGGCTCGTCGCTCCGCGGCGCCGATCAGGTTTCGTACGGCATCGAGGATGTACGGCACGCCGCCACGCTCGGCATCCGGTCGGTGCTCGTCGCCGACATCGGTCAGCTGATGATTCTGGCCAGAATGAAAACCGCCGGGGACCTGCCTCCCGATTTCGTGCTCAAGGTCTCGGTGACGTTGGCGGCGGGCAATCCGGCATCCGCCCGAGTGCTCGAAGGATCTCGGGCGCGACGTCGATCAATCTTCCTGTCGATCTGTCGCTGCCGCAGATTGCGGCCATCCGTCAAGCCATCGATGCGGCGATCGATTTCTACGTCGAGGCGCCCTGACGATTTCGGCGGTACGGTTCGGCACTACGAGATTCCCGAACTGGTGCGGATTGCGGCGCCGATCTATCTTGAAGTTCGGCCTGCGCAACGCGCCCTCGATCTATCCGAGCGGACAGCATATCGAGTCGACGGTGCTGGCTTTGTCTCGCGAACGGGTCCGCCGCGCGGCGATCGGCCTCGCGCTCCTGCGACGCTACCGCCCGGATGCGGTTGCCTCGCCCGTCGCGGTGCGCGTGTGACGGCACCAAACCGCGCGATCAGCCCGTCAGGCGCGATGCCGGCGATGAAGGTCACCGACGTGCGGGTCACGGTCGTCGGCGCGCCGTGGCGCGAGCTCGTCTTCGTCGAGCTCACCACCGACACCGGTCTGGTCGGCGTCGGCGAAATCCGGATCGTGAACAAGACGAGCACGCTCGTCGCGTGCATCGAGGAGCTGGCGCCTCGCTATGTGATCGGCAGCGATCCGTTTGATGTCGAGCGGCTTGCCTGGAACATATTGCAGGCCGAGTACGGACGGCCTGAGGAAATCACGCAGTCGGCGCTGGCCGCGTTCGACGTCGCGAGCTGGGACATCATCGGCCAGGCGCTCGGCGTTCCGGTGTGGCGCCTGCTCGGCGGACGCATGCGCGACCGGGTCCCCGCCTACGCGAACGGCTGGTATCAGGCGGATCGCGATCCGAAGGCCGTCGCCGCTCTCGCGCGAACGCGTCGTCGCGCGCGGGTATCGCGCGTTGAAGCTGGACCCGTTCGGCGCCGCCAACGCGGAAATCTCCGGCGCCGATTCACGTCTTGCGGTGGGCGTGCTCGCCGCGGTGCGCGATGCGGTCGGCCCGGACATCCAGATCATGGTGGAGATGCACGGCCGCTTCACACCGTCAACGGCCGTGCGGATGGCGGCGCTTCTCGAACCTGTACGAGCCCGAATGGATCGAAGAGCCTGTGCCGGCAGAAAATCCCGAGACGACAGCGCGAGTGCGCGCGGCGACGAAGCTGACGATCGCGTCGGGCGAACGGGCGCATACACCTGAAGATATCCGCCCCTTCATCGAGAGGACGCTGATCGATATCGTGCAGGTCGATCTCACGCACTTCGGCGGATTTCTCGCGATGAAGCGCCTGGCTGGATGGGCGAACGCCTACTCGCTGCTGCTTGCGCCTCACAACGTCTGCGGACCGGTGGGGACGATGGCGAACGTGCACTTCGCGGTGTCGACGCCAAACTACAAGGTGCTCGAGCACTTCAACGACTTCGCCGATCCATGGGTGCAGGAGCTCGTCGATTGCCCGCCCACGGTCGACGCGTCCGATGGCTGCTTTGCGCTCCCCGAGCGTCCGGGACTTGGCGTCAGGCTGAATCACGATGTCTGCGCGCGGCATCCGCGCACCGGCGGCCGAATCCGACTCTTCGAACAGGGGTGGGAACGCCGGGGATTCGGCGGCGACGTGATCGCGTCGACGATCGGCGTGGAGCTGGCCGTCGACGCGAGAGCCGAGCTCGGCGAGAGCCCTGTCTGGGACGACCGCGCGGGCTGCCTGTACTTCGTCGACATCCTGCGCGCGCGCGTGCATCGCTTTCACCCTGTCGATGGGTCCGTCGACACTCGTACGAGATTGGGCAGTACGTGGGCGCCGTTGCGCTCGCCGAACGCGGCGATCTCGTGCTCGCCGTTCGCGACGGATTCGCGCGGCTCGACCTCGAGACGCGTGCTGTGCGGACGATTGCTCACGTGGCGAATCGTTCGCCCGACCGGCGGATGAACGACGGCAACTGCGATCCGGCGGGACGATTCTGGGCGGGTACGATGGCGCTCGACGAGCGGCCGGACGCCGGCGCGCTGTATCGCCTCGATGCCGACGGCTCGGTGTCGACGATGTTGGTGCCGGTGTCGATCTCGAACGGGATCGACTGGTCGCGTGACGGCACGCGGATGTTCTTCGTCGACAGCCCGACGCAGGCGATCGACGTGTTCGATTTCGACGTGGCTGATGGCCGCATCGCGAACCGGCGACGATTCGTCAGCATCGCGCCGGAGCTCGGCATGCCGGACGGACTCACGCTCGATGCCGACGAGCACGTGTGGGTATCGCTCTGGGGCGGAAGCGCAGTGCAGCGCTATGCGCCCGACGGCACGCTCGACACGACGGTGCGCCTTCCGGTTGCCTATCCGACATCATGCGCGTTCGGCGGCGCCGACCTTCGCGACCTCTATGTCACGACGGCGGCGGTGAAATTGACGGCCGCCGAGCGCGCGAGCCAACCGCATGCGGGCGGCATTTTTCGTTGCCGACCGGGACCATCGGGCCGCGCGCCGCATCGGTTCAAGGGATAGCCGTGGCGGCGATCGAGTTTCGGCAGATCGACAAATCGTTCGGCGCGGTCGCCGCGCTCCGCGATGTGTCCTTTGCCATCGCCGACGCCGAAGCCCACGCCATCGTCGGCGAGAACGGCGCAGGCAAGTCGACGCTGCTGAAGATCTTGTCGGGGAGCCTCCAGCCCGATCGCGGCGAACTGCGCGTCGGCGACGAGCCCGTGACGTTCGGGCGTCCTCGCGATGCGCTGGCGCGCGGGATCGGGCTCGTGCATCAGGAGATGCTGGCGTTCCCGAATCTGTCGGTGACGGCGAACATCTTTGCCGGCCGCGAGCTGACCGGCGGTTTCGGGCGGCTGCGCGAAACCGAGATGCGCGCGCGGGCCAGCGAGCTGCTCGCGCGGCTGCACGTGCCGGTTCCGCCCGACGCGCTGGTCGAGCGCCTGCCGATTGCGTATCGGCAGCTACTGCAGGTGGCGCGGGCGCTCGCGTTCGATTGCCGGATTCTGGCGCTCGACGAGCCGACGACATCGCTGACGACCGGCGAAACCGATCATCTGTTTGGCGTGCTCGACGAGTTGAAGCGCGGCGGCGTCACGCTGATCTATGTTTCGCATCGGCTGCCGGAAGTGTTTCGCGTGTGCGATCGGATTACGTGCCTGCGCGATGGCCGTTACATCGGGACGTTCACGAAAAACACTGTCACCGCCGACGAAATCGTACGGTCGATGGTGGGCCGCGAGCATCGCGCCGCGCGCCACCGAGTCGTCGCGTCCCGTCGACGGCGAGCCGCTGCTGCAGGTCGAGAATCTCACGCGCGCGCCGTCGTTCACCGACGCGACCTTCGATGTCCGCGCGGGCGAGATTGTCGCGTTGTTCGGCCTCGTCGGATCAGGCCGCTCCGAGCTGCTCGAGACTCTTGTCGGCTTGCATACGGCCGATCGCGGGACCGTGCGCGTCAGTGGGGAGGCACGTTCGTTTCGTTCCCCGCGCGCCGCGGCGCGCGCAGGCGTCGTGCTCGTGCCCGAGGATCGGCAGCGGCAGGGGCTGTTCTTCAACCTGAGTCTGCGTCACAACCTGTTGGTGCCGCGTGCCGAGGCGCAGGGCGCCGTCGTGATTCCGCGGGGGAGGAAGCGGCTCGCCAAGAGTCTGCTCGAGCACTGGCGGATCAAGGCGGCGTCGCCGGCCGTGACGCCGGACGCGCTCAGCGGCGGGAACCAGCAGAAGCTCGTGCTCGCGAAGTGGCTCGCCCTCAATCCGCGAGTGCTGCTGCTCGACGAACCGACCAAGGGCGTCGACGTCGGCGCGAAGTTCGAGATACATACCATCGCCCGCGGTCTGGCGTCTCGCGGCGCCGGGTGCCTCGTGGCGTCGAGCGATCTGCCGGAAGTGCTCGCGCTTGCCGATCGTATCCTGGTGATGCGCGGCGGCCGGATCCGCGGCGAGCTCGGCGCCCGCGATCCGGGAACGACCGAAGAATCCGTGATGCGCGTGGCGGCCGCCGCTCCCGGAGAAGCGGCTTGAAGAAATTGTGGCAGGTCCGCGAGCTCAGCACGGTCGCGATTCTCGTCCTGGAGATTGCCTTCTTCTCCTGGTATCTATGGCCTTCGGGCGGCCGCGCTCACCCGTTCCTGAACGCGGACAACGGACTGCTGATTCTGAAGTATTCGTCGATCTACGGCATCGCCGTCGATCGGCGCCGCGATCGTGATCATCTCGGGCGGCATCGATCTCGCGCCCGGCGCGGTGATCGCGCTGGCCGGCGTCGTCTCTGGCGGGCTGTTCGTGGAGGCGCATTGGCCGCTGGCGGCGAGCGCCGGAGCCGGCGTAGCGGTGGGGCTCGCGTGCGGACTGCTCAGCGCCGGTCTGATCGTCCTCGGGCGCCTGCCGCCGTTCATCGCCACGCTCGGCGTGATGGGAATTGCGCGCGGCGGGGCGTTCATCATCACCGAGGGACGCTACTTCGATGTGTCCGGCGCGCTGCCCGCCGGCTGGCGGCCGCTGGGCATTCTGCCGCTCGACTGGGTATCGCCAATCGTGATGGTCGCGCTCGCGCTGGTATTTCAGTTTCTGATGACGCGCTTCGAGTGGGGACGCGCGATTTTCGCGGTCGGCGGCAACGAGACAGCCGCGCAATTCTCGGGCGTGTCGGTCGGAGTCGTCCAGGCATCCGTATACGTGATTGCCGGCATCCTGGCGGCGGTTTCTGGAGTCGCGCTCGCGGTGGTGCAAGGCCAGGGGAAAGCCGATCTCGCGACTGGCTACGAACTCGATATCATCGCGTCGGCCGTCGTCGGCGGCGCGAGCCTGACCGGGGGACGCGGCTCGGTCATCGGCGCAGTGGTCGGGACGCTGATCTTCGGCGTGCTCCGCAACGCGCTGCCGCAGATTCCGGGCGCCACTTTTTACGATCGCCTCATCGTCGGACTCGTCGTCATCGTCATCGTCGTCATGGATCAGGCGCTGCAAAGGCGCGCCGCGTAGGGCAGTAGGGCACAGGTAGGGCAGGTAGGGCTTGTGGGTCGGGTGAGTGAAAAGCGCCTGCGGCCATGCCGAGCCGAGGACATGTAAATCCGAGGCGAGGCATCAGCGTAAGTTCGCGGCGGGGGTGGGGCCCCGCCGCCAGTGAATAAAGTGATCATGAAATTTCGCTTTGCAATTGTCGCGGTGTTCATCGCGTTCACCGCATGCGGCGGCGGCGCAAAGGCGCCGGGCCGCACGGAGATCACACGACGGCTACGGTTCGCGGTGATTCCGAAGTCGCTCGATCTCCCGGTCTTCAACTACGCCAAGATCGGGGCCGAGCGCGAGGCGGCGACGCTCGGGAACGTCGATGTGATCTGGCGCGGCCCTGAGAACGCCGATCAGCTGAAGCAGAAGGAGATTCTCGAGTCGTTCATCACACAGCACGTGGACGGCATCGCGATTTCATGCCTGAACGGCGACTTTCTCACCGACACGATCAATCGCGCGGTCGACGCCGGCATTCCCGTCGTCACGTGGGATTCCGACGCACCCAAATCCAAGCGGCTGGCGTTCTACGGTGTGGACGATCTCGCAGCGGGCCGGATCATGGGAGAACAGGCGGCAGCGCTCCTTGGCGGCAAAGGACAAGTCGCCATCATCACGAGCGTCGGCGCGACCAACCTGCAGCGGCGGCTCGAAGGCGTTCGGGAGGTACTGGCCCGGCACAAAGGCATCGAAATCGTCGAGGTGTACGACATCAAGGAAGACCCGGTGCGGTGCGCGGAGATCATCGCATCCGGCACCAATCGCTATCCCGGGCTCGGCGCCTGGATATCGGTCGGCGGCTGGCCCGTGTTCACGCGCAACGCGCTCGCCGCGGTGCCGGCGCGGGACGAAGGTGATCTCGTTCGACACGATTCCTCCGGCGCCCGACCTGCTGAAAGCCGGCAAGGTGCAGGTACTGCTCGGCCAGAAGTACTTCGGTTGGGGCGGCGAGTCCGTGCGGCTGCTGTCGGATATCAAGGCTGGCCGGCCACCCGCAGCGGCGATCATCGACTCGGGCGTCGACGTCGTCACGTCGGCCAACGTGGATCGAGTACGTCATCAGCTGGAATGCGCTCGCCAAGGGAGGTAAATGATCCAAGTAATTGTGTTTTTGGAAAAAGTGAGGCGATTCGGCAACAAAACCTTATCCGACTTCCGGGCTCCCGGTATATGCTCGGCGCGTCCCTGCAGCCATTGTTTATCGGTTTCGGCCGTGTACCCCTGTGTAAAGGTGAGGAGCATATGAAAGCTCTCCGTAGGACGTTCTTGATTGCGATGTGCATTCTGGCGGCATCGACCGCGCGCGCCCAGGTGCAGACCGGATCCATCCTCGGCGTCGTCAGCGACGCGAGCGGCGCAGTACTGCCGGGCGCCACCATCTCGCTGGCCGGCGACAAACTGATCGGCGGCGTGCAGACGCAAACCGCCGATGCGACCGGCGCGTACCGGTTCGACCGGCTGCCTCCGGGCAACTACCGCGTCAAGTTCGAGCTCCAGGGCTTCAAGACGGTCGACCGGGCCGACATCAAGATCGACGCCGGCTTCATCGCGACGATCAACGCGAAGCTCGAAGTCGGCAGCGTCAACGAAACGATCACCGTCACCGGCGAGTCGCCGACGGTCGACACGAAGTCGAATCTGCAGCAGACCGTGATGAACCAGGACATTCTCGAAGGCGTGCCCTCGGGCCGCGACCCCTGGTCCATCGCGAAGATCATTCCCGGCGTGCAGGTCTCCACGTACGACGTCGGCGGCACGCAGTCGATTCAGCAGAGCTCGCTGTCCTCGCACGGTTCGAACACCAACGACGTCAGCTACAACATCGACGGCGCCACGGTGAACTGGCCGGGCGGCGGCGGCGGCGCGACGATGCTGTACTACGACCAGGGGATGTTCGAGGAAGTGAACTACATGACGTCGGCGATCCCGGCCGAAGTGATGGTGGGCGGCGTCTCGATCAACATGGTCACCAAGGACGCCGGCAACAAGTGGCGCGGCGACACGCGCTACTCGTATTCGAACGGCTGTGCGTCGCCGACGAACCCGACGCCGGGCTGCCTCGAGTGGGACAACCTCCAGCCGGGCATCAGCTCCGGCACGCTGCCGCGACGCTGCTCGGCAACCCGACGCAGACAACCTACGATTTCAACATCGCGGGCGGTGGCGCCCTCGTGCAGGATCGCCTCTGGGTGAACGGATCGGTCCGCCGGTGGACGGTCAACAAGCTGGTGAACGCACGGAACCCGGACAAGACACAAGCGATCGACGACAACACATTGAAGAACTATTCAGGCAAGGCCGTCTTCTCGGCATCCTCGAATCAGAAGGTGCAGTTCTCCTACAACTGGAACAACAAGATCCGCGGCCATCGCCGCGATTCGAACCAGTTCCAGCCAGATATCGCATCGGTCGTGCAAACGAATCCGGCGTCGTCGACGCAGGGGAAGTACACCGGCATTCACAACAGGCTGGTGTTCGAGTCGTCGTTCAGCTGGATGAACGGCGAGACCGATTACAACTACCAGCCCGGGACGCCGACGACGGCGTACCGCATCGAGGACTCGACGTTCAACACGGCCATCGGCGCGGCGCCGCGGCAGGAATATCAGCCGAACTCCCGCGTGGAATTCGACAACGTCGTCTCGTACACGAAGTCGGGTTTCGGCGGCGACCATCTGTTCAAAGGCGGCGTGCAATTCGCGCGGCTCCACTTCGACGACAAGTACACGGTGTTGAACGACACGTTTCTCGAATACACCGGCGGCAAGGCGACGTCGGTGATCCAGTCCAACACGCCGACCGAATACGACAACATCGACCGCGAGATCGGGTTCTTCATCCAGGACGCGTGGACGATGGCGAATCACCTGACGGTGAACCTCGGCATGCGCTTCGACCACAACGTCGGCATTCTACCGGCGCAGTCGGTCCCGGGCGGGCAATTCGTCGGGCCCCAGTCGATTCCGGAATCGTCGCCGATCAACCAGAACCTCGCGGTATGGCGGACGGGTCTCGTCTACGACCCGGTCGGCGATGGAAAAACGGCACTGAAGGCGAGCTACAGCCGTTATGGATTGCAGGTCGGCATCGACCGTGTAACGAACATCAATCCGTTCCAGAACACGACCCGCACGTGCACCTGGACCGATCCGAACAACGACGGTCTCCCGCAAGCGAGCGAGATCTCGAACTGCGGCGCGTTTCCGGGCCTGAACGTGCACTACGCCGATACGACGAACGGTCCGAAGTGGCCGTACTCCGACGAAATCACCGCCGGCATCGAGCGGCAGGTGATTACCGACATGCGCGTCGGCGTCATGTATTACCACCGCACGAATCGGAACCAGATCGGCACGCGCAACACCGCGGTTCCGGCGAACGACTACACGCGCGGCGACGGTCAACATTCCGAACGGTCCGAATGGCGCGACGACGGCAACGCTCTATAACCTGAGCAATCCGGCGTTCAACAGCCAGTCGTTCACCGTGCTCGACAACGAACCGTATCTCGACACCGTCTACAACGGCGTCGACCTCACCGCGAGCAAGCGGTTCTCGCATCGCTGGCAGATGGTGGCGGGTCTCACGCTCGGGAAGAACACCGGCGGTCTCAACGCGAACCGGCGGCCAGTCTGGCAGCAACGATCTGAACGATCCGAACCTGCTGACGTTCTCGAACGGCATCGTCGGCAACGACTCGCCGGTGGCGTTCAGACTGTCGGGCAGCTACTCGGCGCCGTGGGATATCCTCGTGGCCGGCACGTTCATCGCGAACAGCGGCTTCCCGTACGTGTCGACGTTCTCGGTTACCAAGGCGGCGTTCCCGGGCCTCTGCACGTCCGGCTGCGGGACAGGGCTGGTGCGTTCGAGCCAGACCGTGCTGCTGAGCGATCGTGGTGACGAACGGCTGCCGCCCGTCCGGCAGCTCGATCTCCGCGTCTCGCGCGCCTTCAAGTTCGCGGGCAATCGGCGGATCGTTCCGCAGTTCGACCTGTTCAACGTCGGCAACTCGTACACGCCGACCTCCGTTGTCGGCGCCGTGGGCTCGACGTGGAGACAGCCGAGCGCGATTATCTCGCCGCGCATCGCGCGCGTCGGGTTCAGCATCAACTTCTAGCGATTTGTAGCGCGAGGCTTCAGCCGAGCGAAATCGAACCGCGGAGCACGCAGAGCTCGCCGAGTAAAATCGGCGAGCTCTGTTTTTTTAGGGCGGCCTTCTTTGTAGCGCGAGGCTTCAGCCGAGCGAAATCGAACCGCGGTTTTTTTACGCGAAGGGCCGGTCGATTGTCGGGCTCGGTTCCGAGAAGAACTTCGGACCGCTCTCGGTGATGTGCAGGCAGTCTTCCAGCCGGATCCCAAACTCCCCGTAGATCGCAATCATCGGCTCGTCGCTGAAGCACATGCCGGGCTGGATCGGCGTCTTGTTGCCGCGCACGAAATTCGTCCATTCGTGCCCGTCGAGTCCGATGCCGTGGCCGGTGCGGTGGGGAAGCCCAGGCACCTTGTAATCAGGCCCGAAGCCGGCGTCGGTGATCACCTTCCTCGCCGCAGCATCCACCGCCTCGCACGCCACCCCGGGTTTTGCGGCCGCGAATGCCGCCGCCTGCGCGCGATGCTCGAGATTCCACACGTCGACCTGCCGCTTCGTCGGCTTCCCGAATACGACCGTTCGCGTGATGTCCGACTGATACCCGTCCACATTGCACCCATCGTCGACCTGGACGACGTCGCCTTCGCGGAGTTTCTGCGGTGCGATGCTGCCGTGCGGAAAGGCGGTGTATTTGCCGAAGCTGACCGCCACGACGCCGCCGGTCGCGCCGATCGCCCGGTAGGCGGCGAGGATGTTGCCCCGCAGTTCGTCCTGCGTCATCCCTTCCTTCAGGGTCGCGAAGCCTGCCTTGTACGCCGCGATCGTCATGTCGTTGGCGCGCTGCATGAGGGCGATTTCGGCCGGCGATTTGATCATGCGGCATCCCGCCGTAATCGGGTCGGCGCTGTCGTAATCGAGCCCCGGCGCTTCCTTCTTCACGCCGTTGAAGACGAAGAAGCGCAGCCGCTCCTCGATGCCGACTTTCCCGGTCGCGACGCCGCGATCCTTCAGGATCTGCGCGACGAGCCGATACGGGCTCTCGTCCTCCTGCCACGTCCGCACGTCGTTCCCGAAGGTGATGAGCTCGCGGGCGCGCGCCTCCTCAAAGCCCGGGCAGACCCAGGCGAGGTCGCCTTTCGCCGGAATCACGGCAACGAATGGACGTTCGCTGAGCCCCCAGCGCACGCCCGTGAAATAGAACAGGCTCGACCCGCCTTCGAGAACGATTGCATTGATTCTGCGGTCAGCCATGAGACGCCGCGCCTTCTCGAGCCTGGCCTGCCGCTCATCCTTCGTGATCGGAACGATGCCCGCCGTCATCGGGCGCAGCGCGGCAATCGCGGGTGGCACCTGACCCGGTGCCGGCGCGCTGCCGCCACCGCCGGGGCGATCCGTGGCGCCCTGCGCGCGCAAGACCGTCGCTGCACACGCAGCCGCGCCGCCGGCTGCCGACCATTTCAGAAACGCGCGCCGGTTTGTTCTCACCGTCATTTGATCTCTTCCCTCCATCGACTTCTCATCACGAAGACACGAAGATCACGAAGCGCACGAAGCACGTTTGTACAAGAGTTATTCGTGTCCTTCGTGGATCCTTCGTGCCTTCGTGATGAACTGGTGTCGCTGATAGTACGCGCCTCTCGGGCAGCCGGTCGCGATCGACGACGTGCCCTTCTTTGAGGACGGCCGTCACTTTGCGCAGATTGCTGATGTCGGCGAGCGGATCGGCGCCGAGGATGACGATGTCGGCGAGCTTGCCCGGTTTCGATCGTGCCGAACTCCTTCGAGCCGCGTGCGGCGATGGCGCCGTTCTTCGTCGCCGAGACGATCGCCTGCGCCGGGCTCATTCCGAGCTCCACGAGTCCTTCGATCGCCATGATCGTGCCGATGCCGTGGTCCTGCTCTGGCGGTTTGGGCGTCCGCGTCAGCTCCGCCGCGGCGGCCCAGTAGCTGTCGGTGCCCGGGGTGAGCCGGCAACCCGCACGAATCAGTTTCTGCGCGTTGCGGCGGCGCGCCTCGAGGTCGGCGCCGAGATCGGTCGCCTCTTTGCGCCGCTCGGCGGTCGTCTTCTCGCGCTTCGGCGTCGGCGCCTCCTTCTCAGCTTCGCTGCGCTTCTTCTCGGCCTCTTCCTTCGTCTTGAGATGCTTCTTCCAGGCGGGTCCCGTAATCGTGCTCGCCAGCATCGACCCGATCAGCCCGCGATCGTGAATGGCGGCCACGAGGTCGTCGGGCATGTCGAGGCCGTCGAGCAGCTCCGGGTGCTGGATGCCATCGATGCCGGCGGCTATCGAAATGCGGAGCCCTTCGACGCTCGTCGAGTGCGTCTCGACGAACCGATTGCGCAGATGGCCCTCCTCGACGATCGCCTGCTGCGCTTCGGCCGAGAAGCCGATGAAGGTCGGCTCCGAGAAATGGCTCGTGCCGCCGTACTTGAGGAAATCGGGCCCCTTGTCGATGTATGCGTTGATTGCCCGGCGGAGCTCCGGCAGGCGCATCGCCATCAGCTCTTCGCCGCCGCCCTGCGAGATGAAATCGTTCATCTGCTCCTGGAAGAGCGTCAGTTGGCCCATGACGCGGCTGAACGAGAACGAGTAGGGCCCACTCCACCCGAGGATGTTGCCCGCCGCCAGAATCCGCGCCCCGATTTTGTCGCCGCGCGCAATCTGGTCGCGCACTTTCGTGAGCGGCACAAGCGCGCCGTAACTGTCCCGCACGGTCGTGATGCCGTACCGCAGATCGATCTGCGCGGCTTCGAGGACGATCTCTTCCTGTCGCGGCTGGTAGCGAACGAGCGTCTCGTACCGATCGTTCTGGCCGCCATAGAGCGACAGGTGAACGTTGGTGTCGATGAGACCGGGAACGAGCCAGCGGCCGCGCGCGTCGATTTGCCGCGCATCGGCGGGCACCGGCACCTTGCTGCGCGGACCGACCGCGGTGATTCGTGTGCCCGCGATCAGCACGACCGCATCGGGGATCGGCGAGCCGCCGTTGCCGTCGATCACCGTCCCGCCGACGATTGCCGTCGTTGCCGGCGCCGGCGCCCGGTCTTGTGCCGTCACGCCGAGGGCGGACACGACAACCACCGCCCACACGGCCGTCCAGATCGCGCGCTGCCATTTCATGTGTTCACTCCACCGCTCGTTCATCACGAAGCCACGAAGCAACACGAAGCTCGCGTGACTTCGGCTAATACTACTCAACTCGAGGGCGCCCGATGGCGATGTATGCGCATCCGGCGCTCGCCCAGGCCAGCGCGGCGGATGCGAGCATGATCCATCGAAAGCCGGTTGCGAACGAGTCCGCCGCGGCGATCAGAATGCCGAGCGCGGCGATTGCGATAAGGCCTGCCACGCGCGAAACCGCGTTGTTGATCCCAGAAGCGGTCCCCGCATGCGCATCGTCGACAGCCGCCATCACAGTCGTCGTCAGGGGCGCCACCGTCAGCGCCATGCCGGCGCCAAGCGTCACCACGGCCGGGAACACGCTCGTCCAATACGATCGCCCGACGCCCATCATCGCGAACATCACGTAGCCGACACCGCCGACGAGCGGCCCGAGGACGAGCGGCCGTCGCGAACCGTATTTCGCCACCAGACCGCCGGACCATCGAGACAGCGCGAACATCAGACCGATCATCGGCAGCGTCGCGGCACCCGCGGCCGTTGCCGAGTAACCCTGCAGTTGAATGAGATTCAGCGGCAGGAAGAAAAAGCAGGCGCCCAGACTGCCATAGAGCAGGAACGTGAGAGCGTTGGCGCCGGCGAAATCGTTTGATCGAAACAGCCGCAGCGGCACGATCGGCCGAGCAACGCGCGACTCCGTCCTGAAGAAGAGAACGAACGATACGGCGCTGCCCACAAGCATCGCGGCGATCAGCGGATCGCGCCACCCACGCGCGGGTGAGTGGAGCAGCGCGACGACCAGCAGACCGAGTGCCAGCGTGATGAGGAGACTGCCTGTTGCATCAGGCGACCCCGACCGCTCGCGCCCGCCGACCTCGCCGACTTTCGATCCGAGGATCAGCAGGACCAGCGCCGCAATCGGGATATTGATGAAAAATGCCGCGCGCCACGACAGGTGGTCGACGAGCCAGCCGCCGAGCACCGGACCGCCGGCGGACGTGATCGCCGAAAATCCCGACCACGTTCCGATCGCTGCTCCTCGGGCATCGGGCGGAAACGACGCGCTCAGGATCGCGAGGCTTTCCGGTACCAGCAGCGCTGCACCGACGCCTTGCACGGCGCGCGCCGCGATAAGCTGTTCGATCGACGCGGCGAAGCCGCATGCCGCCGACGCGCCAGCGAAGAGCGCCACGCCGATGGCGAACAGGCGCGCGCGGCCGTAGACGTCGCCGAGCGAACCGCCGATCAGCAGGAGCGACGACAGGAAGAGGGCGTAAGCCTCGACGACCCACTGCAGGTCGGTGAGCGAGGCGGCGAAGCTGCGCTGAATGGCCGGCAGCGCGACATTCACGACGGTCCCGTCGATGAACGCCATGCTCGACCCGAGAATCGTGACGACGAGGATCCATTGGCCGCGTCGTGCATCTGTGGTTGTGGCGCGAGGCGAACCGGCCATGTGCGGACGAGCGACGATACCTCAATCCGTAGTACCGTCGTTCTTTCGCATGGCGCCGCCGACCGGCATTTTCCCAACCCTCGACTCCGCCCAGATGGCCCGTATCGCACGCTACGGGAAATGTCACGCCGTCCAGGCCGGGCAGACGCTCTACGAACAAGGGGCCGAAGCGCGATCGTTTTTCGTCGTCCTCTCCGGTTCCATCGAAGTGGTGCGCGAGGACGGCGCGACTGAGGAGATCATCGCGCAGCACGGCGTCGGTCAGTTCAGCGGCGACGTGCACTTGTTGTCCGGCCGGCGCAATATCGTTCGCGGCCGCATGCGAACCGCCGGCGAGGTGATCGAGCTCGATCGCGAGAGCCTCCGTACGCTCGTCCAGACCGACGCGGAGCTCGGCGAGATCCTGATGCGCGCGTTCATCCTGCGCCGGGTCGAGCTCGTGCAGCACGGACAAGGGGACGCGGTGCTGCTCGGATCGAGCCACTCCCCAGGCACGCTGCGCATCAAGGAATTCCTCACGCGGAACGGCCACCCGTACTGGTACGTCGACCTCGAGCGCGACAGCGGCACGCAGGCGCTCCTCGATCAATTCCACGTCGCCGTCGAGGACGTGCCCGTGTTGATCTGCAGCGGAAAGAACGTGCTCCGCAATCCCAGCAACGCCGAGGTCGCCGACTGTCTGGGCTTCAACGAAGCGATCGACGAGACGCATGTCCGCGACGTCGTGGTCGTCGGAGCGGGACCATCCGGTCTCGGAGCTGCCGTGTATGCCGCGTCGGAAGGCCTCGATGTCCTCGTCGTCGAAACCAGCGCGCCGGGCGGCCAGGCCGGATCGAGCTCCAAGATCGAAAACTATCTCGGTTTTCCGATGGGCATTTCCGGCCAGGAGCTGGCTGCGCGTGCGTACACGCAGGCGCAGAAGTTTGGCGCGGAAGTGCTCGTGGCGCGAGCCGCGGCGAGGCTCACTTGCAATCGTCAGCCGCTGGTGATCGAAATGGAGGGCGGCGCGCGGCTGCCGACGCGCACTGTCATCGTGGCAACCGGCGCGGAGTACCGCAAGCTCACAACGGTCGACGCATCGCGGTTCGAGGGCGCCGGCATCTACTACGGGGCGACGGCGATCGAAGCGCAGCTATGCGCCGCGGAAGAAGTGATCGTCGTCGGCGGCGGGAACTCGGCAGGCCAGGCCGCCATGTTTCTCGCGGCGAGCGCTAAGCATGTACACATCCTCGTGCGGTCGAGCCGCCTGGCCGACACGATGTCGCGCTATTTGATTCGGCGGATCGAAGACAGTCCGGCCGTCACCGTGCGGACGCACTGCGAGATCGTGTCGCTCGCCGGCAGCGATCGGCTCGAAGAAGTGACATGGCGCGACAACCAGACGGGCGCGCTCGAGCCGCGGCCGATTCGCCATGTGTTTCTGATGATGGGCGCCAGCCCCAACACGCCGTGGCTGAGCGGCTGCGTCGCGCTCGACAACGGCGGTTTCATCAAAACCGGTCCTGATCTCAGCGCCGACGAATCTGGCGCGTGCGAAGTGGTCGCGTGCGCGGCCGCCGTATCTGCTCGAAACGAGCGTGCCCGGAGTGTTCGCGGTCGGCGACGTTCGCGCGGGCAACATCAAGCGCGTCGCCTCGGCCGTCGGCGAAGGCTCGATGTCCGTGCATTTCATCCACAAAGTACTGGCCGAGTAGAGCGAGGTCGTCGTGGCTGCAGACACGTGCACACATATCGCTGCCGTATCCACCGTCAAGCCTGCCAAGCGCCATGCCTGCGAGGAGTGCGTGAAGATCGGCGCGCGGTGGGTTCACCTTCGCACATGTCAGAACTGCGGCAGCACGCTCTGCTGCGATTCTTCGCCCAACCAGCACGCCAGCAAGCATGCGCGCGCGACGGGCCATCCGGTGATTGCATCCGCCGAGCCGGGCGAGCGCTGGCTGTACTGCTACCCTGACGACGCGTTCTCCGAGTACTGAATCTGAAGTCAGAATTGAGAACTGAGAACTGAGAACTTCCGAAAAAGCGTATCTTACGCCGGACGCTTTCCATCACGGCCGGTACGCAAGCTTGCTCCGCTGTCTGGCAGATCGGCCTTTGCCGTGACGGCGCGCGTACGCGGAAGCTTCGACGCCGCGATCTGTTGACGAACTTCGTGGAGGAGCACTTCGGGCAGGCACGGTTTAGTGAGAAATGCGTCGCACCCAGCGAGCTCGGCGCGATCCTGCGCGCTGCGCCACGCGCACGCCGTCAGCACGATGATGCGTAAGTCCTTGGTTGCGGCGTCGCTTCGAAGCCGCCCAATCAACTCGACGCCGTCGATGTCGCCTGAGAGCAGAATGCCAGTGACGATGATGTCGGCGCGTCCGGCGGCGAGCAATGCGTCGGCGGCGTTCGACGCCACAAGCGGCGTCAGGCCGTGGAACCGCAGGAACTCGGCGTACATCGGGCCGCCTTCGTCAGTGGATGGCTGAACGAGCAGCACGACAACTCCGGAGTCCCTCGACATGGGTGAGAAGTACGTTGCCGCTGAAAGATGGCCCCGATCAGACTATAGGGCTCAGATCGTGAGCGATCAATGGGGATTTATCGCGCCTTTGATTGTCTTGGCGCGCGAGTCACGGAGCTCTTCCCGGATCCTGCGAGCACGCTGGGCGCGCTCACGATCCTGTTGATCCTGGCCTGATTCAGGCGCGTCGCGCGTGGGTCCGGACGACGGATCCTTTTTCCGCGCGGACGATTTGGCCTGCCCTCGTCGCATGCGGTAGACCTCTCTCAAGTTCATTACAAACTGCGCGCCACGCTAGCCGCCAGGGCTGCGGGGTTTTCGAGTCGACGGCGAAGGCCGATCTTCGGCACTGTGGCGCTCGCGGGTACCCACCCTGATGCCGCCGCTCATCCGCTCGGCGTAGTCTTCGTCGGATTTACGGTGATTGACGAGCACTCTTTCGTCGCGTTGCCGGCGCTCGCTCCCATGGCGCGGCGCGAGAAGACGTCTCATAAAGACGGCTGGCTGAGAAACGCCCGCTTGAGCGTGCGGATCCCGGTGCGCTTCAACGCCTCGACGAACTCGGCGTCGTTCGCAAGCCGCTCGGGCGTCGTCAAGACCAACTCCGCGCCATTGCGAGCGAGCGCCGCAGCCAGTCGATAGCACAGCGATTGTCCCGCGCCCGTCGAGATCAGCCCGAGCGTATCGCGGCCGCTGAGCACGGAGCGCAAAACCGTCACGCGAGATGAGGTGGCAACACTGATGCCGCCCGTGAGATGGACGCCAAATTTGCGGGAACACGGTGGGGGACGGGCACGGAGCGCTCGTCCGTCGCAACCGGACCGACGGATGCGAACACAAGCGACGACGAGGCGCACGTATTCAAACAGGAGCAGAACGGCACGGAGGCGTGCGCCGAGCGAACGAGAGTCGCGCGACACACTATAGGAGTTTGGTCGGCAACGGCTCGAGCGGCCGCTGCCTCTAAACCGCCGCGCTGTTCCCGTCCGTCGTCGCAACAACGTCGAGTGTCCCGCGTGTCTTGGTCCGGGCGCGGCCTCGCGCGCTGGCCGCGCACAGGAACAGCCGATCGCCAACGATTTGTTCGCCCCTCTCAGCGTGCTTTGCGTCCTCTGCGGTTAATGTGATCGGAGACTCTTAGATTCGTCGGGCCTCGGCATTTTCGTTGCAGAGGCCGCAGGCCATGACCCAGCGCGGCGTCCGCTCGTCGATGATCGGGGCCGCGCCGATTCTGCTCAGCCTTACTCTCGCCGCAGGGTGCGCGCATCGGCCCGCCACGACGACTCTTCGCGTGCCGCCTCCGCCCAGTCCGAAATCCGAGGCGGCGGATTCGCAAGATGCGGCCCGACGTGCCGATCGAAAAGTCCGCGACGTCCTCAAAGAGCTCGAGAAGAACCGGCGCCACGCGGACCGGGGCGAGGAGTCCGATCGTCCGGTCGGGGAGGTGGGCACGACGGTCGACTCGACTGTCAGCACGACCGGCACCCTTCCGCGGCCAGCTGGTTGGAGCAGCGTCGTCTCCACGCCGCTGCCTGGCGCGAGGAGCAGCGGCGCGGCGGCGCCTGCCGCAGGGTCCAGTGCGCGAACCGGCACCGACCAGTCCGCGCACCGCCATGTCGCCGCCGCGATCGCCTTTGCGATCGGTCTTGCCATCGCGATCGTCGTGCTCCCGCGATGGATCGGCGCGCGCTGAGCGCCTATTTGCTGTCGGACACGTAGCTCGCCAGGATGCTGCCGTCGCTCTGAGTGGTGCCGGCGACGCCCAACATATCCCCGGATGTAATGCCGCTGCACGACGTGCCACCAAAGATCGTGGACGCGTTCGTGTGCACCTGCTTGCCGCCGACGGTGAGAACAAGCGACGGACACGTCCCGCTGAGGCTTGTGATCAGCGCGTTGAACGTCAACGTCGCGGTCGGCGAAGCCGACGTGATTGACGTCGCGAGCACGCTGCCGTCGCTTTGCCTGGTGCCCGATCCGCCAAGGATGTCCCCGGCCGCAATGGTGCTGCAGGGTTTTCCCCCGAAGCTCGTCGAACCGTTCGTGGCGACGAGGGTTCCGCTTACGGTGAGCTTGAGAGACGGGCAGACGCCGCTGACGCTCGCAACCGCGCCGCTGAAGCTGACGGTCGCCGGAGGCGTTGGCGCCGGCTGCGGCACTGATACCGACACGTAGCTCGCGAGAACGCTTCCATCGCTTTGCTTCGTGCCTGCCACACCGACCGACCCGCTGTTTCGAATGTCCGCACACGAGGCCCCGCCGAACGTGGTCGAACTCGTCGTGTGAACAGTTGTGTCCTTTGCGGTGAACGCAAGTGATGGGCACGTGCCGCTGAGCGAACTGACCGTGCCTGAGAACGTGACGGTAGCGGGTGGCGGTGTGGGCGTTGGCGGCGGCGCGACCACGTTCTGCGCGACGATTTCCGACGCGCGGATCATCGAGCCGTCCTTGACGCCGGTCACATGCACGCGATCCGTCGTTTTCAGATCCGAGAGAGCGATCGGCGTGCCGCCGCGAGTCAGCGCCGCGCTGGTCGGCACCTCGATGCTGATGCCGCTGACCTTGACCATGCGGCCATTCAGATCGATCGCTTCGATGTAGCCTTCGAGGCTCGCCGTGCTGTCGGGCGAGGTCGTCTGCTGCGTGTTGAGCGTTGCCGTGTTGCCGGTGATCGTGACGTTGATTTGCACGTAGTCGCTGGACCCGACGGCGCCGATCGGCAGCGTCGCGTCGACACCAGGACCAGAGAACGTGAGCACGATTTGAATTGGCGGTACGCCGGTGAGCGTAAAGCTGCCGCTCGCATCGGCGGTCGTCGAGATCGTCGTGCCGGCGATCGTGACGGTAACGCCCGCCGCGCTGCTCGCCCCCACTTTCGACATGCGGATGGCCGACTGGCTGGAGGCGGCGACTCCGGAAATCGTGCCGAGAATCGTCGTGCCGCTGGACGAGGGAATGGTTGTCGCGGCCGCTGCCGTACTCGGAGCGGTTGGCGACGCCGAATGACTGCACGCGATCAGCATGCTGACCGCACCGAGGATGATCGAAGTCGACACGAAACGGACGGATCGAATCGGCGAAAACATGAGTGCCTCACTGCATGGGGAGCAGTTCTGGGTAACTCAGCAACCGATGTACCGCTGAGCTCGGCATCGGTTCGCGCCAGTCGAATCAACGACTTCGGATGAATGCCGGAACTGTTAGTGGGAGTTTGTGGTCTTTAAGAGAACACGATATGCCACTACTGGATGGTGGGACCCGCACGCTGCCATCATCTGGAAACGGCAGTAGACTCCGTCGGGGATATTCATGGGTCAGCGTCTTCGCCTCATTACGGCGGTGCTCGGCTTTTCGCTCGCATTGTCTGCATCGTCTTCGGCGCAAACGATCATCGTCAAGGCCGCCCGGCTGATCGACGGTCGTGGCGGGGCTCCGCTCGAGCCGGCGATGGTGCGGATTGTGGGCGATCATGTCGAGCAGGTTGCTGCCACGCTCCCGGTGCCGGCCGGCGCCAGGCTGATCGATCTCGGCTCCGCCACACTGCTGCCCGGGCTCATCGATCTCCACACGCATCTCACGGATCGAGACGACGTCCATTGGGAAACAGCACTGACGACGACAACGCCGCCCGAAGCGGCGCTCTGGGGCGCGAGAAATGCCCGCGTCACTCTGATGGCGGGCGTCACGACCTCCCGGGACATGGGGCCGACGTGGCCGTATGTGGACGTCGAACTGCGAAAAGCTATCGAGGCTGGCGCGGTGCCCGGTCCGCGCATCCTCGTGGCTGGAAACTACGTGTCGTCCACGGGCGGCGCCGGCGATGCGCGCCAGTTCTCGATCTATCTAGATGTGCCGTTCGTTCGGAACCTCGCCGACGGTCCCGAGGAGATTGTCAAAGCGGTGCGGACCAACTTCAAGTACGGCGCCGACTTCATCAAGATCCTCGTCACCGGAGCCGTGCTGTCGAAAGGCATTACCCCTGGCGCGCAGCAGTACTCGGACGCCGAGATTCAGGCGGCCGTGACCGAGGCGACACGATGGGGCCGCCCCGTCGCTGCCCATGCGCACGGCGCCGACGGCATCAAGGCCGCGATCCGCGCCGGTGTGCGCACGGTCGATCACGGATCGTACCTCGATGATGAAGCCGTGGCGATGCTGAAGCAGAGCCGCAAGACGTTCTACGTGCCGACGCTGGCGCTCGGCGCCTATATAGAGGAATCGGATCACGTTCCTGAATCGGAGAAGGCGCGCGGCCGGATCGTCAACGAGATCGCGGTCCGCGGCTTCAAACGCGCACTCGCCGCGAACCTTCCAATCGGCCTGGCCACCGACGCGCCCGTAATGCCTCACGGTCTCAACGCGCGCGAGATCGAATATCGCGTGTCGCTCGGCGAGCCTGCGATGCACGCCATCGTTGCGGCGACGTCTCTGAATGCCGAGATTCTGAACATGCAGGACAAGATCGGCTCGGTCACCGCAGGGAAGCTCGCGGATCTGATCGCCGTCTCCGCCAACCCCTTGACGACGATCGGCACGCTCCGCGACGTCCACTTCGTCATGAAAGCCGGCGTCGTCTACAAAGACGAGCTGTCGATCAGGCCCAAGACGCAGTAGCGCGGTTGCTACTTTTTCGGCGTACGGCTCTCACGCAGGTAATGCGGGCTGTACTCGACACCGTAAGGCGTAGCCACCTTGAACGCCGCCTTTTCCCTCGAGAACTTCTCTGCGGCTTGATTGATCGCCTCGAGCTCGTCCTTCGTGCAGTCGCGCATCGTAATCTCTTCTCGAGGGACGAAGAACACCTGACCGATCGGCATACTGTGCATCGCCGAGATGCCCTCGCCGGGCTGAAGCACGTAGCGGAACTCGGTCTCGTGCGCGTACCAGTCGGTTTCAACGCGAACGACGAGCATTGGCGCCATTGGCCGCTCGATCATGTTGAACACAGGCGCGTACACCGTGTCCCAGCCGGGAGGGGTCTGAAAGTTCGTCGATCCGCGGACGGAAAGGGCGCCGGGCGGCGTGCCGAGATCCTCGGGAACGATGAACGCCGTTGCGACGCGCATGGCTTCCTCGGGCGAAATCGGCGGATTTGGCGTCATGAACGCGACGTCCTGTTTGATCATGCCCATGCTGCCGATCGGCAGTATCACCGTGAGCGAGAAAAGCGGCTCCCACTTTCCGGTCGGGCCATGCAGGAAATACGAGAACAGGTAGCGGCCGTCGCCTTGAAATTCGAGGTGAAACGACTCGTGCGGCTCGAGCGCCGGGTACACGAGAAAGCCGAGCGCGCTGCCGGCTTCGAGCACCGGACAATGCCGCGCGTGCTGCGGAAGGAGGGGCCGCTGGCTCTCGCGGCGCGGTTTCAAGCCCACGCCCGGGCGCCTCGTGTTCGGGTAGAGCCGCACTTCCATGCGCGTATGTTAGGCCAAGATTCTGGTGCGTGCCGCTCGGCTGAAGCCTCGCGCTACGTGCCGCGCGCTACGTTGCGGTCGCCTGCCTGGCGCTCGGCTGAACCCTCGCGCTGCGTTGTCGTTCGGCCGATGTCGATTTGCGGCTGGCCCGTTCGACTACGAACTGGTGCAGCGTCCACCTTCAGGCGGACGTTGACGGCCGGCAGATGCCCGACCTTAGAATGAATGGCTGCAGACGAGGGATCACTATGAGTGGAGTGCGAGTTCTGGTTGGAACGCGTAAAGGCGCGTTCGTCTTGAGTTCCGACGGCAAACGGGAGCAGTGGACGGTTGAAGGCCCGCATTTCGCGGGTTGGGAGATTTACCACGTCAAGGGCTCGCCGGCCGATCCCAACCGCCTGTATGCGTCGCAGGGCTCCAGCTGGTTCGGGCAAGTGATGCAGCGCTCGGACGACGGTGGAAAAACGTGGGCGCCGGTCGGAAACAAGTTCGCGTACGACGGCGTTCCCGGAACCCATCAGTGGTACGACGGCACTCCGCATCCGTGGGAATTCAAGCGCGTTTGGCATCTCGAACCGTCGCTTACCGATCCTGACGCGGTTTACGCCGGAGCGGAGGACGCCGCGTTGTTTCAAACCACCGATGGCGGCCAGAGCTGGCGCGAGCTGCCGGGATTGCGCGGCCATGGGTCGGGTGCCCGCTGGCAACCGGGTGCGGGCGGGCTCTGCCTGCACACGATCCTTCTGGACCCGAAAGACCCGCAGCGAATATTCATCGCGATCTCGGCCGCCGGCGCCTTCCGCACCGACGATGGCGGAGCGACGTGGCGGGCGATCAACCAGGGCCTGCGGTCGGAGCACATTCCGGACCCCAAGGCGGAGGTCGGCCATTGCGTGCATCGACTCGCGATGCACCGGTCGCGCCCGTCGGTGCTGTTCATGCAAAAGCATTGGGACGTGATGCGCACGGACAACGCAGGCGATTCATGGCAGGAGGTCAGCGGTAACCTGCCGACCGACTTCGGCTTCGTCATCGACGTCCATGCCCACGAGCCGGAAACCATCTACGTCGTCCCGATCAAGAGCGACTCGCAGCATTTTCCGCCCGACGGAAAGCTGCGCGTATTTCGAAGCCGCACGGGCGGGAACGAATGGGAGCCGCTCACGAAGGGGCTGCCGCAGAAGGACTGCTACGTCAACGTGCTGCGCGACGCGATGGCGATCGACTCCCTCGACTCGTGCGGCGTGTACTTTGGGACGACCGGCGGGCAGGTGTACGCGTCGAAGGACGCAGGCGACAGCTGGTCGCCGATCGTCCGTGATCTGCCGGCGGTGCTGTCGGTGGAGGTCCAGACGCTGTCATGATTCGCGTCGAATTGCCCGCGCATCTCCGGACGCTCGCCAGAGTCGACGGCGAAGTGCAGATTGAGATCGGCGATCGAGCGACGGTGCGCGCGCTGCTCGATGCGCTCGAGGAGCGCTACCCGGTGCTCTGCGGAACCATTCGCGATCACAACACGAAAGAGCGGCGTCCCTTCGTGCGGTTCTTCGCATGCGAAGAAGATCTTTCTCACGAAAAGCCGGATGCGCTGCTGCCCCGAGCGGTCGTCGCCGGGACGGAGCCGTTTCTGGTCGTCGGCGCCCTCGCCGGCGGTTAAAGTTCGTTGAAGGAGACAGCAATGAGATCGGCAGCCCTCGTCTTCATCGCAGCGCTGGCCGTGCCCGCGCCCGCATTCGCGCAGGATTCCGCCATCGTCATCAAGGCGGATACGGTGCTCGACGGTAAGGGCGGCACACTGACGAATACGAGCCTTGTCGTCCAGGGCGGCCGGATCACGAAGATCGACCCGAAAGCGCAGGGCGCGACCTACGACCTGCGCGGCCTGACGGTCATGCCCGGGTGGATCGACACCCACGCGCACATCGTCCAGCACTTCGATCGGCACACAGGAAAGACCCCGCGGCGCGGCGAGGAAACGCCGCAGGAGTCCGCGATGTACGCGGTTGAGAATGCTTACGCGACGCTCGTCGCCGGCTTCACGACGATTCAGAGTCCGGGCGCGGAACTCGACAAAGACCTGAGGGACTTCATCGCGAGCGGCAGCGTGCCCGGGCCGCGCATTCTGACCTCTCTGCGCGCCGTCACGGAAAGAACCGGCACGCCGGATGAAATCCGCGCGTTCGTGAGAAAGGCCGTCGCCGACGGCGCCGATTTCGTGAAGCTGTTCGCGACGGCGAGCATCCGCGAGGGCGGTGCCCAGACGATGAGCGACGAACAGATACAGGCGACGTGTTCCGAGGCTCACGCGCTGGGCAAACGAGCGATGGTCCACGCACAGGGTCCCGAAGGTGCGAAGGCCGCCATTCTCGCAGGATGCAACTCAATCGAGCACGGCAACTCGCTGACCGACGAAGTGCTCGACTTGATGGCGCAGCGAAAGGTGTACTTCGATCCGAATTTCGGGCTCCTCCTCCACAACTACCTGGACAACAGGGCCAAGTTCATCGGCGGGAACTTCAACGAGGCCGGCTTCACGTTCATGGAGAAAGGCATCCCGATCGGTATCGACACGTTCAAGCGCGCGCTGACCAGAAGCATTCCGATCGTCTTCGGCACGGACGCGGTGGCAGGCGCGAACGGCCGAAACTACGAGGAATTCATTTACCGGGTGCGCGACGGCGGCCAGAAACCGATGGCAGCGATCGTCGCCGCCACGTCGACGGCCGCGCAATCGATCGAGCTTGGCGACAAAATCGGCACGATCGCGCCCGGGTTCGAGGCCGACATTATCGCCACCGATGGGAATCCGCTCCAGGACATCACGGCCGTCCGCCGCGTTGTGTTCGTCATGAAGGGCGGTAAGGTGTACAAGAATTTAGTAACGATGCGCACGCCTTCGACACGGAGTTCCGCGAACGGCGCGGCAAGCCGATAAGAAATCAAGAAGTCGCGCCGCGCATCGCGGTCCAGAGCGCTTCGACATGATGCCGCTCGGTTGCTTCGGCGCCGATCGACACCCGCACCATCCAACGGCCATCGAGAAGAGCAGGCGTCAGGTACGCGGCGCCCGACTTGTTCAGGCGCTCGGCCCACTCGAGTGTGTGCCGATCGAGATCAGGGCCGTCGACACCGGACGGCTCGTGCCGCACGCATAAGGTCTGCAGCGGCACCGGCGCAAGCACACGCCAGCCAGGCTCGGCACGGATGTTCTCCTCGAGCCATCGGGCGTTCGCGATGTCGCGGCGCAGGCGTGCGCGCAGACTGTTCACGCCTTGTTCGCGGATCAGGAACCAGAGCTTCAGCGCGCGAAATCGGCGGCCGAGCGGAATGCCCCAGTCGCGAAGGTTCTTCACGCGGCCGTCGGCCGCGGACTGTAGATAGCTGGGATTGGTCGACATCACGCGGACCAGATGCTCGGGATCGCGGACGTAATAGACAGAGCAGTCGAACGCCGCGCCCAGCCACTTGTGCGGATTCACGACGAGCGAGTCGGCGCCATCGATCCCGTCCCACTGATGCCGACATTCGGGCAGGATCATCGCCGAGCCTGCCATCGCCGCATCGACGTGATGCCACAGGCCGTTCTTGTGTGCAATCGCGGCGATCGCCTTCACCGGATCGAACGATGTCGTCGTCGTCGTTCCGACTGTCGCGACGACGGCGCACGGAGAAGCGCCCGATTGGCGGTCGCGCTCGATCATCTCTTCGAGCGCGTCGGCGCGCATCGCATACGCATCGTCGTGCGGGACGTGCCGGATGTTCTCGCGACCGAAGCCGGCGAGGAGCGCCGCCTTGTCGACCGAGCTGTGCGCGTGCGCGGACGCGTACACGATGAGCGGGTGCGCTTCACTCTGCAGGCCGCCGCGCGCCAGCCCGTGATGTGTCGTCTTCTCGCGCGCACAGATCAGCGCGATGAGCGTGCTCGTCGATGCCGTGTCCGCGATGACGCCGCTCCATGCATCGGCGAGGCCCATCATCTGCCGCAGCCAATCGGTGACGACTTCTTCGACCTCGGTGAGTGCGGGGCTCGACTGCCATGAGAGACCGAGCACGCCGAGACCCGTGCTGACGTAATCGCCGAGCACGCTCGCGAACAGACCGTTACAAGGGAAGTATCCGAAGAAGCTGGGATGCTGCCAGTGGGACAGGCCTGGTACGACCACGCGGTCGAGATCCTGGATGATCGACTCGAACGCCTCGGCCTCGTCGGGCGGCGATGCGGGCAGCTGCGCCTTCACCTCGCCCGGCTCGGTACGTGCCATCACCGGCAGCCGCTCTGTCCGAGTGCGATAGTCGGCAATCCAGTCGATCAGGCGATGCCCGGCGGCTCGGAATTCTTCAGGTGTCATCAGCGGGTGCGCTGCTTCGATCCGTCGACCGGCTGTCCGTCCTGCTTCCAGATCACGCCATCCTTCACGACGGTGACCACGTGGGACAGAGTCACGATGTCGAACAGCGGGTTACCGTCGACGACGATGATGTCGGCGAGCTTGCCGGCTTCGATGGTGCCGATGTCGTTCGGCTTGTTGAAAATGCGCGAATTGATTCGCGTGAGCGCCGAGATGACGCGTTCGGGCGGCATCCCGTGGTCGACGAAGCTCTTGGCTTCTCTCCACAGCGCGTCGATGTGAAAGTTCATCGGCGTGCCGGAGTCGGTTCCCATCCCGATCACCGCGCCGCTCGTGATCCACTGGCGCATGTCGGCATCGGCGAAGAACATCTGGCGATCCGTCGTATTGAAGTAGCGGAGCGATCGGTAATCCTTGAGCGAAGCCTGCACCTCCGCGTAGATCTCGGGAGGGAAGTCCTTCTTCAGCTGCGGATTCTGAAGGCGCTCCGGAAAATCGAGCGTCGCCGGCCAGACGAACACGCGATGCGCGGCGGTCGGCACGACGGGGCGTCCGGCGTCGACGATCTCTTTGACGAGCCCGGCGCTATACAGAGGCACGCCGGCCGAGCCGACGTGCTGCAGCACGTCCACGCCGGCGTGAAACGCGTCGGCCAGTTCCTTCTCCGTATACAGATGCGCGTGCACCTTGACGCCGTGCTTGTGCGCCGCATCGACGATCGCCTTGTATTCCTCGTAGCTCAGAGGCACCTGGCACTTGATCACGTCGACGCCCTGCCTGATGTGATCCTCGGTCGCTTGTGCAGCTTCTTCCGGCGTCGTGATCGACGTGCCGGCGAGCAGGCTGACACTCGGCGTGGCGCTCGGCGGACCGTTGCGATGGTTGATCGCCGGGCCGCTCATCTCCATGCGAGGTCCCGGAATCTCGCCGCGGGCAATCCGGTCCCTGACGCTCAGGCTCTCCTTCATCGGGCCGCCCAGATCGATGGCCGACGTCACGCCGGCCATCAGCAGCTCCTTCGCGGATATCTCCAGGATGCGCTCGGGCGGGAACTGCGCCTTGTGCTCGGCGAGCCATGGAAACCATCGACCGTAATCGCCATGACCAAGAATGGCGAGATGTGCATGCGTCTCGATCATCCCGGGCATCATCGTCCGGCCGCTGGTGTCGATGATCGTGGCGTCCGATGGAATCTTCACTTCGGAGGCCGGGCCGACCTGGACGATTTTGCTACCCTCGATCAGCACGGCCGCGTGGTGAATCGGCGGGACCTCGTAGCCGTCGAGCAACATGCCGCCGACGAGCGCGAGATGGCGCGGCGTTTGCGCCCACGAGGTCGTTTCGATGCCCGCGACACCCGTGGCGACGGCGAGAGCCAGGATCGATCGTGACAGTCGGGGGAGCATCGCGTCTCCAATCGTGAATTCTCAAAACAGCTTTTCGATGCGTGCAGTATCGGTCGAAGACAGTGTGACGGAGGTTGCCGTCAACGCACGATCGATGTGCGCCGGCGTCCGGGGACCGATGATCGCCGCGTCCACACGCGGCTGGTGAAGCACCCACGCGAGAGCCAGCGCGCTCATCTCGACGCCGAATCCGGCCGCTTCTGCGGCGAACGCGTCGAGACCGCGGAAGATATTATCCGAGACCAGATGCTGGTACGGCTCCGGCCTGAGCGTCATCCGCGATCCAGCAGGGTAGGCGCCCGGCGATCGATACTTCCCGGTGAGCCACCCGCCCGCAAGCGGGCTGAAGGCCGTGAACCCGACGCCTTGATCTTCGCAGAGGGGAAACATCTCGCGCTCAGCAGACCGGTCGAGCAGGCTGAACGAATTCTGGACCCATTCGAACCGAACCAGGCGTCGCAGGTCGCTGATCCACAGCCCGCGCGCGAGCCGCCACGCTTCGATGTTGCTGGCGCCGACGTACAGGACTTTGCCTGCGCGGACAAGATCGTCCAGCGCGACGAGCGTCTCATCGAGCGGCGTATTGGGGTCCGGCTCGTGAATCAGATACATGTCGAGCCGATCGGTCTGCAAGCGCGAAAGGCTCGCGTCGACCTGCTGCTAGAATGTGTCGCCGCGACAGGCCGCGGTCGTTCGGTCCCGGTCCGACCGGGTTGAAGACCTTCGAGCTGAGTAGAAGCCGCTGTCTGACGGCCGGCCCTCTCGCGTGAAGCCAATTTCCGATGTACGTTTCGCTGCGGCCGCCGCCGTATGCATTTGCCGTATCGAAGAAGTTGATGCCGGCATCGTACGCCCGGTCCATCAGCGCAAAAGCGTCCGCCTCGTTTTCACCCATCCCGAAAAATTCCGGCGCCGAGCCGATGCCGCCGAAGTTCCCGCAGCCCAGGCCGAGTCGCGATATTTTCAGGCCGGTCGAGCCCAGACGCGTGTAGACCATATTTATGCTCGCGGGGCCCCACCCCCGCTCGATAACGCCTTCGCGCCGCAGCGCTCGGCGTATCTAGAACAGAACGTCACCGAAGGCCACGTCCGCTCGATAACGCCTTCGCGCCGCAGCGCTCGGCGTGTCTAGAACAGAACGTCACCGAAGGCCACGTCCGCTCGATAACGCCTTCCGCGCCGCAGCGCTCGGCGTATCCAGAACAGAGCGTCGCCGAGGCGTGCCGCAAAGGGTAGCTCGTTTCATCAGGCAAGGTAATATCAGCGCGTCATCTGGAGGGCTTCATGAAATGTATCGTGGCCGCGGTTGCACTGGCCGTACTGCAGCCGCCTCACGCGACCGTCGTCTTGGACAATCCAACGGTTCGCGCGTATCGAACGGCGGCAGGCGCTTTGGAAGGCGTCGCTCATGGTCCGGGTGTAGTCGTCTGGCTCGAAGGAACGCCGACTGAAAAACCGGGCCGGGCGATCTGGGTGGCCGATGCGGCTGTTCCGCCGCCCGAGGGCGTGGGCCGCGGCCCGATTGCGATTATTCAGCCGCTCGCACGCCCAGGGGCGCCTGCGCCGCCGTCCGGGTCAAAACCGGGCGAGGCGCCGTTTACCGGTATGAGCTTCGTGCCGCAGTTCGAGAACACGCGCGTGTCGGTTCTCCGGGCGCGAATGGACGTCGATGCGCGCGAAGGGTTCCACACGCACGCGTCGGATACGGTCGTCGTGCATCTGTCGGGCGGGGAAATCGAGGACACGGCGAATGGCCAGACCGTCGTGAATCGATGGAAGCCTGGCGACGTCGAATTCGAAGCCCGCGGCTCGAGCCATTCGGCGCGGAATATCGGTCATCCGATTGACGTCGTCCTTGTTGCCCTCAAGCCTTAGCGCCGCGCCCGCTGGTGGCCTTCGCCGCGTTCTCGGCCTGGGCTTCGGCCTGGCCGTCATCGTCGGCAGCACGCTCGGAATCGGCATCCTCAGAACACCGGGTCTTGTTGCCGGCCAGCTGTCGACCGTCTCCGTGATTCTTCTCGTGTGGATCGCGGGCGGGTTGTACACGCTGCTCTCGGCGGTCTGCTTCGCGGAGCTCGGGACGACGCTGCCCGAAGCCGGCGGCTACTACGTTTACGCGCGCCATGCCTTCGGCAACACGATCGGGTTCGCGGTGGGCTGGACCGACTGGCTGACCTACTGTGCGGTGATTGGCTACGTCTCGATTGGCATGGCGGAGTTCGTCGCGATCTTGTTCCCGCCGCTCTCGTCGCAGGCGACTCCGGTCGCCGTCGCGGTCCTCGTCAGCCTCGTCGCGCTGCAGTGGGCTGGTGTTCAGGTGAGCAGCCGATTCCAACAGGTCGCGACAGCTATCAAGTTCTTCGCGTTCCTTGCCGTGGTGGTCGCGGCCTTCGCGGTGCCGCACGCATCCCCGCTGGCGAGCGCGCCTTCGACCACAGCCTCCGTCACCGGCATCATCGTCGCGCTCCAGGCTGTGGTGATCACCTACGGCGGATGGCAGAGCGCGCTCTATTTCTCAGAGGAGGATCGCGATCCGAGCGCAAACATCCCGCGGGCGATGATCGGCGGCGTGCTCGCGGTCGTAGTCGTCTACCTGCTCGTGAACCTGGCGCTGCTCAACGTGCTGGCGATCCCGGACCTCGCGCAATCGACACTGCCAGCGGCCGACGCGGCGCGAGTTCTCATCGGCGCTCGCGGACGGCAGATCATCACAATCCTGTCGCTCGTCTCGCTTCCGCCGATGCTGAACGCGGTCCTGATGATCGGCACGCGCATTCTCTTCGCGATGGGCCGAGACGGCCTGCGTGTGGAAGCGGACCGCCGAGGTCAGCGCCGGCGGCACGCCCACCGTCGCGACGCTCATCACCACCGCCGTCGCGGTCGCGCTGATCATCAGCGGCACATTTCAGCGCCTCATCGCGATCACCGCCTTCTTTCTCGCGTTCAACTACGGCGTGTGCTGCGTGGCGCTCATCGTGCTCAGACGTCGTGAGCCGATGCGCATCCGCCCATTCGTCGCGTGGGGCTATCCCTGGTCGGCGGCCGCCGTACTTTTCGGAGCCGTGGCGCTGCTCGTCGGCACCCTGGTGGGCGACACGCGAAATGGAGTCGCAGGGGTGGCGCTTGTCGCCGCAGGCCTTGCCGGTCGCGCGATCTGGCCGGCCGCACGTCGTTCGTAAACCAGTTTTGGGTCCCCCTCCGTTCCTGGGTTCCTATTGTGTCGTTGGCCGAACAGCAGCCGCTAACGACAAAAAAACTTCATCACCGAGGACACCGAGGAACGGAGGCCGCTGAGCAACGGACCCTAGAGGGGCGCACCTCCGTTGCCTCCGTGTCCTCCGTGGTAGAGCTTTTGATCATCCGATGTCGATCGTTTGAAGCCGGGATCGCTGCGGTGAAGCTTTTTGACGGGCGCTAGCTCCCGAATAGATACGCATCGCCCAGCGGACACCAGAACACGTCGAGCACTTCGGCGCTGGTTTCCGAGTACGGATTGCGCGTCCAGCTGCGCAGGAGATGCGGCACCGACGAATCGATGTAGCACGCATCACCGGCCCGAAGCGTCTCGTGAACCTCCTCGTTGCCGGCGTACGTCGTGAGCTCGAGCTCGCCTTCGAGCACGTAGATGAATTCCTGTCCGTTGTGCTCGTGGAGCGTCAGCGTTTCGAGCTGGACGTTGAGCATCCGCAGAAAGCAGGGATACATTTCCTGCGCCGGAAAACTCCCGATGAGTGGCTGACACGTCTTCGAGAGCGGCGCGTGCGGGCGCTCGACCGGCGTCCGGCGGTATCGGCTCGGGATGGAGGAGATGTCCTTCGACCGCTGAACGAAGTAATACGGCTTCCTCGTGACCGCCAGCCCTATCAGCTCGCGGAGCGGCTTTCCGAACGCGCGCGCGAGGTTCAGCACCGCATCGAGCGGCATGGCGCGATCGCCGCGCTCGATGGCGAGAACGTGCTTGTCGCTCAGTCCAGCCGATCGCGATACGCGATCGAGCGACCACCCGTGTTCCTCGTGCAGCAGCGTGAGCTTCGCGCCGATCTGCTGCTGCTGAAGGTTCGTCGTGCCGTCGCCGGAGTACGCGATCGCGCGGGAATGCGCCCAATCGAGACCGCCATACGTCGAGACCGACGGCGAGCAGAACACGTGAATGCTGTCGGCCGGCTCGCGCTCCAGCGATCTGAAACGGTGGGGCAGGTCCGAACGGAAGTAGACGCAGTCGCCGCGCTGCAGTTCCTCGCGGCGCTCGCCCTCGGGCGTCTTGATTCGAAATTCGACGGTGCCGCGAAGCACGAACGCGAACTCTTCCTCGTGGTGATAACAGAAGCACCCCTCTGCGTCGCCGATCGGCATGATGCGCCCGAGCACGGGCTCGAGGTGGCGCCCGACAAAGAGATTTGCGAGCGGCCAGTACTGGTGCGGCGACTCCACGCCGTCGCCGGCCGGACTCGTGAACAAGGTCGGCTGCGGCGCGCGGCCGCGCGTTTCGGCATCCCGCGTGATCTGATACGGCAGCACGACGTCCGAGGGAATGAGCGTTTCGACCGGGACGTCGAGCGCCGTGGCCACCTGCACCACGTCTTCAAGGCTCAGCCGCAGCCGTTCGTTCTCAATCTGCGACAGCCGCGCCGACGACGTTCGGAGCCGGGTCGCGAGCTCGCGCAGCGTCAGGTCGTGCTGCTGCCGAGCCTCGCGAATCCGAGCGCCGAGTTTCAGATCGGGATATTCGAGGAGATGAGAACTGTAAACCGGCATGGCGCCGTTCGGGAGTTTACGTTTCGGTGCCAGATGGAGTCAATTTATGAAAATCATCACTTTGGTGTCGATGTTTAGCTCCGCGTCGTGAACATTCCGCTTGACAGGCGATTCCGCAGCATCCAAATATGCACGCACACCTTGGGAGGCAATCCAGCCATGCGGAACAGCGCACGTTTCTTCCTTACTGCCGTGCTTTGCGCCGTTGCTCTCGCAGCAACAGTAGGCGCGCAGACGGCCCTCGGCACATTGCGCGGCGTCGTCGTGGACCAGCAGGGTGGCGCGCTGCCCGGCGTCAACGTCACCATCCGGCAGGTCGATACCAACACGCAGCAGACGACGCAGACAGGCGCTGAAGGCCAGTACTTTCTGCCGAACCTCAGGCCCGGCGCGTACGAGGTCGCGCTGGACTGTACAGGGGTTCGTGCCGACGAAGCAGTCGCTCGACCTCCGAGTCGGGCAGGACCTCACCGTGAACTTCTCGATGAAGGTCGGCGGCGTATCGGAGCAGGTCAACGTCGTCGGCAAGAGCGTCGCCGTGGAAACACAGAGCACGCTCGCGACGATCATCACGAACAAGCAGATCGACGACCTCCCGACCGTTTCGCGCGATTTCAGCGCGCTGGCCACGCATTTCGCCTGGCGCCACGACGTCGACAGCGACGGGCACTGGACAGGGCACGGGCGTCTCGATCTCTGGTCAGCGGCCCTTCACGAACGGCATCGTGGTGGACGGCGGCTCGAATCAGATGCAGTTCTACGGACGCCAGTCGAACGACTTTCCGCAGGACTGGATTCAAGAGTTCCAGGTGCTGACGAATTCGTTTACGGCGGAATACGGCCAGGCCGCTGGCGGCATGCTCAACGTCATCACGCGCAGCGGCTCGAACACGATCGCCGCACGCGGATACGGCTTCTTCCGAGACGCGAAGTTCGATCAACCGCCGTTCTCCGGACGATACGATGCGAACAAGCAGCCGATCTTTCTCGATACGACACCGCCCTTCAGCCAGCAGCGCTACGGCGGCTTCGTGGGCGGGCCGCTCGTGAAGAACCGGATTTTCTTCTTCGGCGGGATCGAGCGGCTCTCGCTCGACTCGTCGGAGGTCCTCGGCATCTCCGATTACTGGCGTCAGTTCGTAAAGGACACGGTCATCCCGACAGGCGAGACGCAGACAGTCGGGATGGTGAAAGTCGATGCGGACTTCAGCGACAAGAACCGGGCGTATTTCCGGTACACGAACGACTACAAACGGTTCCCGAACGTCGGCGGCACGACGCCCGGCGGATCGGCGCCGCTCGAAACGCTCGAAACGCGAGAGACGTTCGGCGGCCCGCTGTGGAACATTCTCGGCAACTGGACGACCACGGTGAACAACCGGGCGTTCAACGAGCTGCGTGTGACCTACGGTGTGAACAAGCCGTGGATCCTCGCGAACATCGCCGGAGGTCTTGGCGGCTCGCAATTGCTGACGGCGGCCGGCTACGCGCCGACGCTCGGCAACCCGACCGGCCAGTTCTCGCGGAGCACGTTTCCCGGGGCGAGCTTCGGGTCGACTTCGTTTACGGGGCTCGAGGGCGAGGGCAACCTGTTTCTCGTCGACAACTTCTCCTTCATTCGCGGGCGGCACCAGTTCAAGTTCGGCGGCGTGGTCGCTCGGCAGCAGATGTACATGGACGTCGAGGCGGCGCACATCGGCCTTTGGGGGTTCAATCAGGATCTGAAGTTCGATCCTGCGGTGCCGGGCAGCTACCCGAATACGTTCAGCGGCAACTTCGGATCCGGCGTCTCGAATCCCGCTGTGTGGAATCCCTCCGCGTACGTGCAGGACACCTGGCAGGTGACCAACGATCTGACGTTCAACCTCGGCGCGCGCTACGATCTCGACCTCACCCCGACGTCGGTGAACGACCTCATCGATCCGTATAACCAGCGCATCGTCACGCGGCTGGGCGGTGCGCCGCCGCTGCAGAAGTCGGTCGCCGACAAGAACAACATTTCACCGCGCGTCGGCGTGGTGTGGGTCCCGACGGCAGATCGCAAGACGACGCTCCGGAGCAGCTTTGGTTTGTATTACGACCAGAACCACTGGAATTTCACCGACATCTACCTGAACGAAACGCTGCTCGCGCTTCGTCGCGTGTCGCTGAACGCGAACACCCAGGGAGGCAACCCGTTCTGGACGCCGGCGAATACCGCGATCGGCATCGCTCAGATGCGCGCCTTCCTCGCGAAGACGTATCCGGCGTACCCGGACGTCACCGGCCTGCCGTTTTCGACTGAGACGATTCTCGGTATTCAGCCCGACTACAAGATTCCGTACTCGGCGAATTTCGCGGCGGGCTTCACCCACGAGGTCGGGCAGCGGCTGACGATCCGTGCCGACTACGTGCACTCGCGCACCTACGATGCGAACATCGGGCCCGACACGAACTGGACGTGCAATCCGTGCGGCCCCAACGGAACCTACACGCGTAAAGACCCCAGATATTCGAACATCACGCTGGTCGGCAACGGTGGCTCCATCTGGTACAACGGCGTGGAATCGCGCGTCGAGCTGCGGGGGTCGGCAAACGCGCGGGTCGGCCTCTCGTACACGCTGTCGAAGACGACCTCGAACACCTCGACCGGGCTGAGCACCGGCGGCACGACGAACCCGTTCGACCTCAACGAGGATCTCGGCCCCGACGACAACGATCGGCGGCACAACCTGGTGCTCGATGCGGCGTACCTGATTCCGAAAGTCGACGTGCAGGTGGCCGGCCTTTCAACCTACCGCAGCGCGCTGCCGTTCAGCGTCAGCACGAGCGTCCAGCTCGACTCCGATCCGTTTAGCGATCGGCCGGAGCCGCGCGGCTCGCGGCGCGGCGGGTCCGAGCGAAGCACCGATCTGCGGATCGCGAAGATCATCCGGTTTGGCAGCAGCAAGCGATCCGCGACGGCGTTCTGGGAAATGTTCAACGTGTTCAACGTGGACAACTGGCTGCGCTATCAGGGCAGCCTGCAGTCCGCGCAGTTCGGCCAGGCGCTGACCGAAGGCCCCAAGCGTCGTCAGCAGCTCGGCTTCCGGTTCGATTTCTAGGAGGAGATCACGATGATAAAGGTCGTCGCCGCGGCCGCACTGGTCGGCATCGCAACGTTGGGGTTGGACGCGCAGCGCGGCGCTCCGCCTCCCGGTCCGCAGAAACTGACGGCGATTCGGGCCGGGCGGGTGATCGATCCGGAGACCGGCACCGCCGCCGCCAATCAAGTGATCGTCGTCGAAGGCGAGAGGATTCGCGACATCGGTCCGAACGTCGCGATTCCAGCCGGCGCCGAAGTTGTCGACCTTTCACGGCTGACGGTGGTGCCCGGGCTTCGTGGACACACACACCCACGAGGCGATGACTTACAAGGAGATCCCGGAAAACAACATCTACTACTACACGTACGTCGCCGACCCGACGGCGCTGCGAGCGATTCAGGCGGCGTCGAACACGATGCAGCTGCTCTCTTCGGGCTTCACCGTCGTGTGCGACGTCGGCAACAACGGTCTGTACGCGGACACCGCGCTGCGGCAGGCGATCGAGCAGGGTTGGATTCCGGGTCCGACGGTCATTCCGTCCGGTTTGATCATCAGCACGACCGGCGGGCAGTTCACGCCGTCACCGGAAATGTACAAGTACCACAGCATCGTGTACCCGGAGTACCTCGAGGCGAACAGCCACGACGAGATCGTCAAGGCGGTTCGGGAGAACCTGCTGTTCGGCGCGAAGGTGATCAAGATCTGCCTCGACTGCAAGCCGTGGGGATACTCGGTTGACGACATCAAGCTGTTCATCAGCGAAGCCGCCAAAGGCGGCGCCAAAGTCAACGCGCACGTGCAGACGCGCGACGGCGGGCAGCGCGCGATCGATGCCGGCCTGCACGTGATCTCGCACGGCCAGCAGCTCACGCCGGAGCAGCACGCCCAGATGGCGCAGAAGGGCATTTATCTGGCGAGCACCGACACGCCGTTCACGAATTACCGCGGCTCCGATCAGGGCGAGAAGCACGCCGCCGAGCAGCTGCGGTCGGCGTGGCAGAAAGGCGTTGCGCGTGACGTTCTCGACCGACATGGACTACTGGAACGAGAAGATGAAGGACGAGAACGGCGAGTGGCTCGATCGCGGCGAGCTGACGATCGCGTTCCTGAAGACATGGAAGGCCGCTGGCATTCCGGCGAAGGACATCCTGAAGGCGCTGACGATCAATGGCTACAAAGCAATTAACTTTTATTGTGGTTTCGTCGTCTGCTCTCGGGGGTACTCGCGAACAGAGGAAGTGGCGACGTAGCACTCAAACCGCCGAACTCGACGAGGCAGCCGTTGCGAGGGCAGGGAGCATTGCCGAAGTCGCCAGCGTTGTCGACGATGAAGCAGATGTTGCCGAACCTCTGGACGAGGCCGGAAACGACCCTGGCGCCGGACGCCAGGAGAGAGCCCGTCCGGATGAAAACCCCAGCCGCAGCCACTGCACGCCCCACGGTGGGCGCCAACTGTCGTCGTGGTGATTTAGACAGGAGCCATGGGGTGGCTAAAGATGGGGGCACACGATGGACGTGCGGAGGATCCGGGGAGGGGAGACGCGCTGAAGCGCACACGACGGCCGAACTAGCCGAAATGAACACAGGACGTACCCAGGTTCGGGGCTCTCCTAGTGAGATAAAACCCCTACTCCTGCACTATGGTGGATATCTCAATCTCAATCTGGGGTCTACAAGTGCTCCTTGAGCTGTATCCGAGCTCGAGGTAGAAGATGAAATTCTCCCTCTCCTCTACGGTGGAAACTAGAATGAATAGAGAGTCGACCCTCACGCAGGAGGGGGTATGGGGCCTTATATAGTGGCCGGATCTATACACGGGTGAGTTTACCTCAGAGCGGTAGATGCTACCGCTCTGACCTCCAGATCCTGCTTTCCCGGGGAAAAGCTCTTGTGCGGGCCCTCGTCGGGGTACTGTCCCATCGACGAAGTACAACTGATACGACTGCTCGTTGATTGTGATGATGTCCGGCCGTACGCGTGCACTGTGGCGCCGTCTGACCACTGTACCCGCGCACGCGTATAGTCAGCGCCTACTCTCGTAGACTCGTCGTAGGTCGTACGTATACGTCATGATTAGATTCTCTCCCCGATTCTCTCGACAAGACGCTAGCTGACTTCTGTAAGAAGACAGCCAACGACTATAATATCTTTAGAGACCTCGGCCTGATGGCCCACGACCCCGGCCGGGGTAGCTTGTAACCCGGCCAGAGTACTTAACCCCTATGACGTTAGTTTCTGGCCTAGCTTCGGCCGCATAAGACCTCAGCTAGGTGCTCCTAGAGTTCGGCCGAAGTCCTTACGACCTCGACCGACCTCCTTTCCTCGTGCACCTGCATGAGTTAGCCAGGTTATTCCGGACCACCAAAAATAGCCCAACATTTTTTTATTGTGTGGCTCGGTGCCACGTTACGTATTGCTAGCCCGGCTCCGTGCAGCACGTCGCGGTGCTTGGCCAGCCCGGGGTCCTCGGTGGCCACGGTCCCGCGTCCCGAGCCGGTGCAGTACCCGGGCCAGCAGCGCCAGCCCCGGCGTGAACCCGGCCGTGATCACCACCGCGGCGGCGTCCGCCGGACTCCCCGCGCCCGGGTCACGTCGTCCGCTACCGCGGCGCGCAGCACCGGCAGCCCGGCGGGCTCGGTGTAGTCCAGGTCCTCGTAGGGCGCGGCGGACGGGGCGCGGCGGACGCTCGAAGCCCAGTTCGTTCGGGGAAATGAACTGAGGTCCGGCCGTCCGGGCGCGGGTCGACCGCGGCCGGGCGCCGCCGGCGACGGATCCGGCCCTCCGCCCGCGGCAGGCGCGCTCCCGCCAGCCCCGGCGTCCGGCAGGTCCGCCACCCGCGTCCCCGAACCCGGCACCCCGGTCAGCCACCCCTCCGCGATCAGCTGCGCGTAGGCCTGCACCACCGTCCCCCGGGGGATCCCCCAGTAGGCGGCCAGGCTGCGGCTCCCGGGCAGCCGCGCCCCGGCGTGCAGCCGCCCGACCTGATTGCCTCCCGCAGCGCCGGTCTCCAGGCGCGCGCGCTCCACGAACCCGGCCGTCTTGTCCACGCCGAGATGCAGGTCCAGCCCCTTCGTCATCCCCCCAGCTCACGTTCGAGGTCGTCGACGAACTCGAGGTGAAGCTCGAGCAGGCGGCGGAGGAAGCCGAAGACGAGCAGCAGGTACTTTCGGCGCCGAGGCAGCGGTCGTCCGCGAATTCCTCGGACTCGCCGAGCCGGGTGAACAGGTCGCCGATGTCTGGTCGCGGATCGTGCTGATGCTCTCCCGGGTGGCCGCCTCTCCCACCAGGTCGGCGATCAGCAGGCGGAGCAGCAGCTTCGCTCTTGACGGGGGTGAAGCGGACCGGGGGTCCTGCGCCCACTGGCTGAGGGCCTCGCGGCCCTGGTCGGTCAGCGTGTAGACGGTGCGCGGGCGGGTCTTACCGGGCTCCGTGCGCGCGGTCCAGGTAGCCGAGCCTGGCGAGCCGCTTGGGCTCGACGTAGTACGCGCTATCACCGCCCCAGTCGAGGATCCGCCCGTGCCGTGCCATCCCCGCAGGAGGTCGTGCGCCCCCGGCCCCGTTCGGCCCGACGAGGCCGAGGACCTGGTCGGAGAACAGGCTCAGTTCAGGGGTTGACATCCGGTGCTGATCCATAGCTCTTTGAACTCTCATCCATAGTTAATGGTCGGTGGAACGAGGCAGGCGGAACGGGGCGGCGCAGACATGATAGTTAGTCACGGGAGCGACCGGGCAGGGCGGGCGTCCGAGGCGGCGCGGGCACTGGCCGCGCGGGGCGAGCGGGGTGCGCGCCTTCGTGCGCGACTCCGGGACGGCCCGGCGCCCACGCTCGGCGGGGGCGTCGAGTTGGCCGTCGGCGACCTGGCGGAGCCGCGGTCCGGTGCGCGCCGCGCTGGACGGGCGCGGACGCGCTGGTTCCTGTCCTGCGCCGACGACCCGCGGCGGGTCCGGCTGGGAGACCAGCGCCTGATCGACGCCGCCGTGGGCGGCGGGAGTGCGCCGGGTGGTAAAGCTGTCGGCGCGTGAGGCGCCGGGACAGGCTCGCCGGTCGTGTTCTGGGACTGGCACGGCCCAGGTGGAACAGCACCTTCGGGCGGTCCGGAACGGGGTGGGTGATCCTGCGGTCCAGCTGGTACATGTCCAACCTGCTCGCCGCCGCCGCGCAGGTGGCGGCCGAGGCCCCTGTACGCGCCCGGGCCAGGCCCGCGTCGCGATGATCGATCCCCGCGATGTCGGCGCGGCCGCCGCGGCCCTGCTGTCCGGCCCGGGCCACGAGGGGCAGACCTACCTCGTCACCGGCCCCGAGGCGATCACCTTCACCGAAGTGTCCGCCGGATTGTCCGCGGCCACGGGCCGCACGATCGAGTTCACCGACATCCCCGGCGAAGCCGCAGAACAGGCCATGATCGGCGGCGGCGTGCCCGCGTTCGCCGCCCGGCAGGTCGGTCAGGATCTTCGCCCAGCTGCGGCAGGGAGCGGACCGGCAGGTGACGGCGACGGTCCAGGCGCTGACCGGAAGCGCCCCCGCGCGACTTCGCCTGCTTCGCGCGCGACCACGCGCACCTGTTCGCCCCCGCCCCGCGATTCACTAGGAGGAAAGACCGTGACGCTCGACGCCCAACAAGGCCCTCATCCGCGAGGTGTTCGAGAAGGTGATCCCGGCCGGTGACCCGGCCGGCCTGCGCAACCTGGTCGCCCCGGACTGGATCGACCACGATCCGCTACCCGGGCAGCCGCCCGGCCCCGAAGGCGCCGAATACGTCGTGTCCACGATGCACGGCGCCCATCCCGACCTGCGCTTCACCGTCGATGACCTAATTTCGCGAACACAACCGGGTCACGATCCGGTGGACCCTGCGGGGCACCAATACCGGCCCCATGCTCGGCCGTCCGCGACCGGCCAGCCGGTCAGCTCGCCGCCATCGTGATCTTCCGGATCGCCGACGGCAAGATCGCCGAGCGGTGGGCCGCCTGGAAGCCGGGCCGGGCCCCCTTCCCCTATGCGGGCAGCGTCTCCCACTTCCGCACGCTGCCGTCGGCCATGACGTCGCCGCCCTCGCAGCACCACTGCACCTGGCCGCCCTCGAACTGCTCGTTGTACAGCGCGGCGTACAGGCCGCGCTGCCGGAGCAGGTCCCGGTGCGACCCCGACTCCACCACGGGGCCGCCGTCGATGACGTTGATCACGTCGGCGTTGACGATGGTGGACAGCCGGTGCGCGATCGCGATCGTGGTCCGCGACCCCATCAGCGCGTCCAGCGCCTTCTGCACCTCCCGCTCGCTGGCCGTGTCCAGCGCCGACGTCGCCTCGTCCAGGATCAGGATGCGCGGGTCGTGCAGCAGCACCCGGGCGATGGCCAGCCGCTGCTTCTCCCCGCCGGACAGCCGGTAGCCGCGCTCGCCCACCACCGTGTCGTAGCCGTCGGGGAACTCCATGATCCGGTCGTGGATGTACGCGGCCCGGGCCGCCGCCTCGATCTCGGCCAGCGACGCGCCCGGCTGGCCGTACTCCAGGTTGGCCAGGATCGTGTCGTGGAACAGGTAGCTCTCCTGGGTCACGAACCCGATGGCGGCGGCCAGCGACGCCTGCCGGACCTGCCGCACGTCGATCCCGTCGATCTCGATCGCCCCGCCGGTGACGTCGTACAGCCGCGGGATCAGGTAGCTGATCGTGGTCTTCCCGGCCCCGCTCGGCCCGACCAGCGCCACCAGCTGCCCCGGGTCGGCCTCGAAGCTGACCCCGCGCAGCGCGTCGTCGGGCACCCCCGCGTACCGGAAGTACACGTCGCGCAGCGCCACCCGCCCGCCGGTGCCACCGACGGCAGGTCCACCGCGTCGGGCGCGTCGACGATGTCCGGCTTCAGGTCCAGGTACTCGAAGATCCGGTCGAACAGCGCCAGCGACGAGCGCAGCTCGACCGAGACCTGGAGCAGCTGCCCGATCGGGAAGTACAGCCGCGTCTGCAGCGTGGTGAAGGCCACGATGGTGCCGGCCGAGATCGGCTGCCCGTTCGCCAGCAGCAGCCCGGCGATCAGGTAGACCGCCGCCGGGGTGATCGACAGGAACGCCTGCACCACGGCGTAGAAGCCCTGGCCGATCATCTGCTGCCGGACCTCCAGGTCGGCCAGCCGCTGGTTCTCCCGCCGGTACCGGCCGATATCCCGCCCCTGGTTCCCGAACACCTTGGCCAGCAGCACCCCGGACACCAACAGCGTCTCCTCGCTGATGGCGCTCATCGCCGCCAGCGACTCCTGCGTCGACCGCGACACCCGGCGGCGCCGGTCGCCGACCATCTTGGTCAGCCAGAAGAAGGCCGGCACGGTGATGACGGCCACGATGGTGAGCTGCCAGCTGAGGATGATCATCGCGACGATCGTCGAGACGAAGATGACGACGTTGGCCAGGATGCTCGAGGCGGTCGTGGTGACCACCGTCTGGACGCCGCCCACGTCGTTGGCCAGCCGGGACTGGATCTCGCCGGTCTTGGTGCCGGTGAAGAAGGCCAGCGACAGCGTCTCCAGGTGCGAGTAGAGCCGGTCCCGCAGGTCCCGCATGACCAGCTGCCCGACCTTGGTCGTCTCGTAGGTCTGCAGGATCCCGATGGCGCCGTTGACGATCGGGACGGCGGCCATGATGGCGACCAGGACGTACAGCAGGTCGAGCTTGGGGCCGCCCGGGACGAACAGCGCCTTGTTGAACACGGCCTGGATGAGCAGCGGGTTGACGATGCCGATCGTCGAGGTCAGCACGATGAGCCCGACCACGACCGCCACCCGCCCCCGGTACGGCCGGAACAGCGGTATCACCCGGCGGGCGGTGTCCCGGCCCGCCCCGCCGCGCGGGTCCGTGATAGCCGTCCACTATCGCACCGAGCCGCGAGCCCTCTGGGCCCCAGGTTCGCTCACCCCGCCGGATGCCGGAGGGTTGGATCACGCCGGGCGCAGGGTGACGTCAGCTGCGGTCGATTTCCTCCGGCGACGGCCAGTCCCCGGGAAGCTCATTAAGCTGCCGTCGGTAAACCTCACGATCGAACGGCCGCTTCCCGGTCATGGCCTGGTGCAGGAACGCGCTGACCGGACCCATGATCATGTGCATCACGTTGTGCCAGTCGTAGCCGAGCCCGGCCAGCCGCTGAACCGTCTGCCACGTCTCGGGCGGGTCGTTATTCAGCACCTGGTTCGCGACGATTCCGTGCAAGGCGACATGCAGCGTCGGGTTATGGTCTCGCCGGTCTCAGTGATGATCTCTTCGTGCGCCTGAGCGCCTCGGCCATCTCGAGGTGCTGTGCCTCGAGCAGGAACGTGCGCTCGTGCTCATCGTCCGGATCAAGCCGCTCCAGGTCGAGCCCCTGATAAGTGCCGTGGCCCGGCGGTACCCCAAGACCGCCTGTCGCCAGGGATCGGCTCGTCGAACCAGCAGTCCGTCGTCTCCTCGTCCTGCCACGCGGACACGCCGCTGATCGGCGGGCGCCCCGACGCGGAACGCGGACGCCGACTCGACTTGCGGCTCCGCCCACGGCCGGGCGGCCGCCCGCGACTCTTCGGACTCATCGCACGATTGTTCCAGATATCTCGGTGCCCGCGACCGCCAAGCGAGATCCAGCTTCCCGCCACGCAGCCAGCCCTTCCACCCGCCAGCTCGTCCCCCGCCAGCTCATCTCGCCCGCTAGTCCATCCCCGGCTGGCCCATGCCATGCGCATGCCTGGGCCGGGGTTCCGGCCCGGGGCGGCACGGTCCTCATCTGATGCACTGGCCTCTCGAGGCTCACCGGTAACCGAACTCCGAGCCGCACAACCGCAACGATGTAACATCGTAGCGGTCCTATCCGCCACGATGTCACATTGTTGCGGTTACTCGCGGGGCCGCGCCGCCGCCGTGCCCCGCCGACGCGGGAAAGATGAGCACCACGGGACGTCCGGGGCATGAGATACCAATCCACGCGGGCAAACGGACCTGAACCGGTCGTGGGCTGAAATCGTTCCAGTGAGTGGCGCCGGATCCTTGGTCCCTATTTCGTACCGACCCTCAATATGCTACTCATTGTGATGATTCGCTCGCATCATGTCACATCACCCGTTCCAGGGCTGCGGTGAGGTTCAGTGGGACCCGACCTGCCCGAGGAAGCGGACGTGCCACCAGATGGGCACGTGGATCGCCGAGACGATCAGGCCGGAAGCGGCCGGACCGCCCGCCCCGGCGGCACCGAAACCGAGACGCGCAGTCACGAGGAGTGCTACAACGACCTGCGCGTAGCCGAAGCCAAGGAAAAGTCCGTCACTGCGCAGCGGATCGCTGCCGAGGAGCAGGCCGCGGCAGATACGTGGAACGAGAAGGTTACGGAATTCCGCTGGCTATGGGCGGAGTACCAGCGGAGGTGGCCGCCGGAGGAACGCAGGCCGGTCGATAGGTCGAGCGGTCCGCCCGGCTCTTGGCGCGGCGAAGGCGGCAGGAGCCTGGAGGTTGAGGACAACAGCCGCGTCGAAGCAGCCTGTGACAGGATCGTCGAACTGGAGCGAGAGAAGATCACGCCAGCGATGCGTGCCGTGGAAAGCCAAGATCCAGACCGTCATTTGGTCGGCTTCGACGACCGCCGGAAAGGCCGTGACCGCATCAAAGAGAAGGTTTGTGACAAGATGGAGGAGTTTGATTTCTCTCCAGAGGAAGCCGTCTCGGATATATCGGACGTGCTTCGGTATACCTTTCAGTACCGTGAGGCTCACTATACTCAGGGTGTATGGGCAGAGGTCGAACGCCTTAAAGGCCAGGGCTTTGAACTGCATAAGCTTAAGAATGCCTGGTCGAAAGAGGAGTACCAGGGTATAAACAGTCAGTGGATCGAGCCGGAAAGTGGTCAGCGGTTTGAAGTGCAGTTCCATTCTCGCATCAGCTTCGAGGCGAAGCAGCTCACGCATGACGCCTACAAGCTGCTCCGGACTTATCAAGTCGACGAGTTTGAGAAGATGATATTGAAGGCCTTTCAGAGAAAAGTATCCGCCAACATACGATCCCGTCTGGCGCGACTGATATTCCAGATTACCCGGAGAGAGGCTCTGATGGCAGATAAAATCATTTACTATGCGGTGGTAAACGACCTCAGCACTCGTGATCGTCCAGCTGGACTATTCCGCCGTACTTACACGGAGGCTGGCGGCTTGCGTGACGAAGCATTCACCCGGAATCTGGTATGGAAGAACAGCTCATCGCTGGTCTCCGCCGAACGAGGCGACCTTGACAACGACTACATCGAGATCACCGAGGATGAGGCCGACCAGCT